>JAXHMA010000010.1:0-276767 GCA_034521835.1 Balneolaceae bacterium | reverse complement strand
ATTAAGGTTGTAGTGTTGACCGCAATGGTAAGTTTTGTTTCCTGCACAGATCTTACAGAACAGCCTTTTGACGAGGTTACACAAGAAAATTTTAATCCAACTACAAAAGATATACCCAGTCTTATGGCTCCGGCGTATACTCCTCTCAGAGAGTTGTATGGCCGAGATTATTTGGACCAACAATTCAATACCGACGATATTTTTGTAACTCCGTCTCGCCCAGATGGTTGGTATGGAGGCGGACAATTCGTGCGTTTACATAAGCATGAGGTGGGCGGATATCCGCCATTCCGAGGCTGGAAGAGGTTTTGGCGATCTGGCTTTTGCAACGGAGTAAACGCTATTAACAGAGTTATTTTTCAGGTGGAGTCAGAAACTCTCACCTGAGAGGATGAAGCACTGAAAACCAGAACAATGGCGGAATTGAAGACGTTGAGTAGCATTGCGGACGTATTCGACGTCACTCGACAACTATGGCAATATTCCAATTGCCACAGATTACTCCTCGGAAGAACTTCCTGAACAGAGAAGCAGGCAAGAAGTTTACAATTTTATCGTGCAGGAGCTAACTGCTAGCATACCAAATCTCTCGGAAGCCACAGGGCAAAGTATGTATGGCCGGATCAATAAATGGGCAGGCAAGGCTATACTCGCAGACGTGTATTTAAATGCAGAAGTCTATACAGGGACACCAGAATGGGATAAAGTTATAGAGACTACTGATGAAATAATCCAGTCTGGCAGTTATGAATTAGAAGAAAATTATAAAGATAACTTTACGAGAGATAATCAGAATTCTACTGAAAATATGTGGTCTGTTGTTTTTGACCAGGTTAATGCTCCTGACAATAATTACCATATGGTAACAGGTAAAACGGAATTTAACGAAATACTTCGACATGCAGGCTAGCCCCTGGGGTGGAACTGCTGCACAACCACAATTTGTCAATTCGTATGACGAAGATGATACTCGCTCAGCAAAGATACCGCATCCCTGGTCCCAGAACGCAGTGATGGAGGGAGAAGTTGATTGATATTGTCAGCAACAGACCAGGTGTTCACCATCCTGAGATATCAATTCAGAGAAGCACGGATGATCCAATGGGTAAAGATGAATTCTATGAAGGCATGACATCTGATTCTGCACGTAGACGTTCCAATTTAGAGGATATGCAGGTACACTCAATGACGAAGGCCGAAGCATTATTACGGTCTGGATCAGCGGGTCAAGCTGCTGCAATTGTAACAGACGTAAGAGAACGTGCTTTCGAAGATACGGATCCTTCAAAAGCTCAGGATGCGGGCTGCCGGAATTCGCAGCAGGCGGCAGTGACTGACGAACTACTGGTTGGTGGCATAGACGAAAATCAAAGAAGTAGTAACTTCTGAAGGAAGTGACAACGAAGTTACAGATGGAGGAGCTGGATATTCAATATGGACGCTTTTTAGATGCTACGCCGGCCGCAGGAATTCGCCGGAGAGAGGCCCATCGCAGTAGCAAGATTTAATCCCGTTTGGAGTCTATTACATCTAAAACATGGTTCAACAATGGGCAAGCTGAACGGCCCGGGACAAGAGTTTCGAACAATTTTTCCAATACCACTTAGTGTATTAGAAAATAATTCTAAAGTTGAGCAAAATCCGGGGTATTAGTTTAATCTTGCTTTCCAAATATCAGTGGTAGGGCTATAAAAATAAGCTTATCAAATCGAATCGAATACCACCTCGTTGTCCGATTTCTGATGTCTTTCAGAAAGATAGAGAGTACCTAATAGCATAGCTAATTTAAAAAAAGTATAAGACCTATTTTCTAGTTACAATCCATTGATTGGATATACCAACTAAGTTAATGCCAAATAATGTAAATGTTAAATCTTGTAATCACTTCAATATGAGAAGCCCCGAAATCCGGTAGTAGATATTTGCACGTAAATCATTTAAAAAAAAAACTCAAGCGGCTTAAAGCGGCATTTACCCCTTGACGCATGCCTTTCAAACACTTTTATCTGCTGGAACCCCTGTCAGAATTCCAAAGCCATTTCCGAAACTCAGCCGTGTTGACTGTTCGCGGGAGAGTTTAAGCGCCCAGTGGCGACCGGATGCCTTGGATGTAGCACCGAAAGGGCAAGAACAGGAAGCAGGCGACAGCGATTCGGGTTATCTTAAATGACGGGACCCAGGGCATTGGGGTTGTGGGGTATCAGGATATTGATGAGAAGGCGGTCAGAAGGTTACAAGAAGAAATGGTCGGCGCTAGTCTTGAGGAGTTCTATAAATGGGAAAATGGAGAAATTACTGGTTTTTCAAGTGAATACAGAGCTTTTTTCAGAGATCCTGCGTTTACGTTTTTTGAAAACCCTATACTGGATGCGCTAGGTAAGATAAGAGAACAACCCTGTTTGGCAGTTGTTCGGCCCTCAAATTACAGTATCTCATGTTGATTGCTACTGATGGGGCACTCGATTTCAAAGACGTAGAGCTTGACACCGACTGTTTCCGTGTACCGGGAAGACTTGGCACAGCGACATAAAGGAAAGACGGGCTGGACAAGGCGATAAAGACGACAACTGGGACGGCCTTACAAGTGGGTAAAGGGTGAAGCTGGGGTGAAACGGGATATTGAAGCGTTTAAAGCCGTCCGGGAGGCCGTAGGTTACAACTTTAACATAATGGCTGATGCAAATGATGGATATGAACAAAATTTTGACTGGGCTGTGCGGATGCTAAGAGAATGCGCCCCTTATGAAATGTATTGGATGGAAGAAATCTTCCCTGAAACTACTAAAATATACCGTCGGTTGCATACGGTTCTGAATCAATCAAATGTGAAAATCCCAATTGCAGAGGGGGAAGATGTTCGTGATGTTGACCAATTCCAATCATATCTAGAAGAAGAATTGTTTAATTTCATTCAGCCGGATATGCGTACAGTTGGTTTTTCCAATATACTGCGTGGGGCTAAAATGGCAGGTGAGCATGGTGTTAGTTTAATTCCCCATAATTGGGCCAGTGAAATTGGCAAACTTATGAGTATTCTATGCGCAGTGATACAAAAGAATATTACGTTCGCGGAGGACGATCGCTATCATACTCTTGCCATTGATGCCTCTGGTTATCTCTTCAGGGATGGACAATGGACAGCTCCTGACCGGCCGGGATGGGGAATCAGGTTAAATGATCATTACGATTATTTTCAAAGAAATAATGAAGAAGCAGTTATTTCATGAAATATGTAGTTGTCACTGTATTTTAAGAGTTAGACCTATTATAGCTGAAAGCCTAATAAATCATCAATAAATTTAAGTATAGGCAAGTTGATGTGAATAGGTACCGAAGAGATCTCAGTATCTTTCATTTCTTTTTTTACCCTAATATCAGCTTCTGTACAAAACTCGTTACGTTGCTGTGATTCATATTAATTTTCAGAACTCAACGATATGGGATCTATCTTTAATATATCTACTTACTCAAAAGCGGCCGGTTTAAAGTCATTGAGTCCCAATTAGTTATAGAATGAAGGGGTAAATATCGTGAGTGAATTATCCAAAATAGCTGTTTAAACGTCATATGCTTAGATCTTATCGGATTACCAATAAGGATGACCGTGAGTAAATTAGCAGTCCCATGAAAAGATTTTCACTGATTACACATCCTCAGAGCAGTTTGTGATTGCCAATATGTAGTTTTGCATTCAAATTAATAAAATTTAAAACTCCCATAATTCATTGTTATACAAAGACTTGCAAGTAGATACTTTCCCTTTAACCGGACACTAATGATACTATTATACCAAACCTAATGAAGATCAGCTCTTATATGGAACACGCTACACGGGATTATGAGCTGCGATGCGTTGCCAAAAACCATCTGAATTCGGAAAACGAAACTACAACGTACTGCACGGAGTGCGACAGCGTGTTAAAGGTACAATACGCTGAGCCGCATGATTATATCCAGTATCCTCTGGAAGAATTGCGCCCGGAACCACTTAAAACAAGTTTTTCAGCCCTGAAGAAACTGGACCGGCTTTCCGAAACTTACCGTTACCGACCTCTGGGCTAAACTGGAGTTTGAGCATCCCACAGGTTGCTCAAGGATCGCGGTAGTTACATTGAGGTACAAAAAGCAATAGAACTTGGTGCGGAGGCGATCTGTGTGGCTAGCACGGGCAATATGGCGGCCTCGGTGGCAGCTTACGCCTGCTGTTTTAAAATTCCGTGTTTCGTATTCGTACCGGAAGAAACAAGCGGCGCGAAAATTGCCCAAGCCACCATCTACGATGCAAATATTATACGGATAAAGGGTGATTTTAGTTGCTGTGAGGCGCTGTGTCGGCAATTTGTCAAATTCGGCAAATATTACATGGCAGGTGACTATGTCTTCCGTTTGGAGGGACAGAAATCGTTTTCCTATGAGCTGGTTGAGCAGGGCGGCGATGATTTTGATTTTATCTTTATTCCTGTGGGATGTGGAACCAATTTCGGCGCAATTCACAAGGGTTTTTGTGAACTGAAAGCCGCCGGTACCATTGACCGAATTCCCCACTTGGTCGCCATCCAGCCGGAACATAGTTGCCCCGTGGTTGAGGGAATATTTAAGAAGGAGAAGTCATCAAAGAAGCAGGTGGATACAATGGCAAACTCGGTGGCTGCTTCGAATCCGGTCGACTTTCACAAGGTTTTGATGGGAATCGAGGAAACCGGTGGACAGGCCTACACTGTTTCGGAAGATGAAATCCTGCAGTCACTGAAAGAGATGGCGGTCGAAGAGGGGCTTTTTACTGAGTCAGCATCCGCCCTACCCTTGGCAACCTTGAAGAATAATCGACATCGTTTTAAGCACAAGAAATGCCTACTCGTCCTCACAGGTTCCGGACTGAAGGAAACCAAGGTTGTAGAGAAGCATTCACCATCCTCCCCTGTGCTTTCCCCGAGTATTGAGAAGGTAAATAATTATATCAATTCTGGTTATATCGACATGCAGAAGAAGTCGTGGGGTAAATCGCGCGATACATTTATCGCGAATCTTAAGATGGATGCGGATAATGAGCAAATTTATGACCAATACGTGGAAAAAATAAGCAAGAAAGGTAAAACGCTGAACAACTACGAGATCGAAGCGCTTCAGTCACTGATTTATAACGAGGAGCCGGACCTCGAATACCCTGTGGAGGTAATGGACTATAAAATTACAATGCACAAGCATGGACTGGTTCACGCTTTCGCCATTTTGAAACTGAAGGGTAGGGAAATTGAGACCGAATCGAAGGGCGTGGGACCGGTAGATGCCATCCTTAGCGCTATTAAATCGGAGACTGACAACCTATTGAAACTGGAGGTGCTAAATCACGATGTGGAGATTATCAGCCCGGATACTGATTCCCTTGTAGTGGTTACCCTGACGCTGGGTAGACCCGATTCCGAACAGGAGTGGGTATCTAAAGCGGCCTCCCCGACACGCTTGAAGCAGCTGTTCAGGCATTCACCAAAGGGCTGTCTATTATCATGAAAGGAGCCAAGGCGGAGTAAAATTACGAAGCGGAGCTTGTCAGTGTTAGCTGAAAGAATTCACAAGTAAATTGTTAGTTCATGAATATACCTAATATAGATCTGAATTCACTTTATTTTGAGTTTAAAATGGAGCTGTATTAACTAGGGTAAAGTCATAAAAATTAATATAAAATTTCTTCAAAACCATTTTTGTTCTGACATGTTCAAATATAAAGAGGATATACGAATGGCTAGCGGCCTATCTACAGTTGACACTGAAACTTTTAGAATCAATTGTATTGTTCAAAAAATACGTTAGAGAATTTAAATATGGTAAAATCACTAGTCATATTTTTATTTATAATTATAATAGCACCTAATGTATTAAAGGGCCAAACTAACGATAAACAACCAAATATTGTATTAGCTATTGCTGATGACTGGGGATATCATGCTAGTGTTCTTGAAGCAAGTGGAATTGATACACCAACTTTTGACCAATTGTCTGAGCAGGGGTATTATTTACCCACTCATTTGCTGACGTTCCCAGTTGTACCCCCTCTCGCGGTTCACTGCTGACCGGCCAGTATCCTTGGCGACTCGGTCAAGGAGCAAACCTGTGGTCTACACTACCCTCTGAATTACCAGTTTATCCAGAACTGCTGGAGAATAATGGATACTTTGTAGGTTTTCAAAATAACAAGGGTTGGGGACCGGGCATTTTCGAGGCAAGTGGTAGAAATAGAAATCCTGCCGGTCCAAATATATAAGATTTCAAGTTGTTCCTAGAAGAACGTCCAAAATGACTGCCATTTTCCTTCTGGTTTGGGGTACCTGATCCCCATCGTGACTATTCAGATGAATTACGAAAAAGAATGGACATCAACTTAGATAAGATAGAGGTTCCACCTTATCTGCCGGATGTTCCTGAGGTTCGTCGTGATATAGCCAATTATTATGCTGAAGTGCAGAGATTTGATTCTAAGGTTGGTGAGATGCTTGATCTACTTAGGAGTGAAGACGAATTGAACAATACCATTGTGGTCATGACAGGGGACCATGGTTGGCCATTTCCAAGAGGTAAATCTAAGTGATCTATGATGCAGGAACCCGTGTACCTTTGGCGATATGGTGGCCTGATAAGATGCAAGGAGAATTGGGTGGGCGTAAAGTAAGTGACTTTGTCCAGCTCAGTGACTTGGCACCGACGTTTCTAGAAGCTGCTAATGTTAAAATTCCTTCACAGATGACGGGCCGAAGCTTGATGCCAATTCTGGTAGATAATGGGAGTGGTAGAGTCGAAGGTTTTCGTTCCTATGTTTTACTTGCTAAAGAGCGTCATTCCCGATCTCGTGAGAATGACACTGGATATCCAACACGTGCTATTAGAACAGAAAATTTTCTATATATACGCAATTACAAGCCAGATCGATGGCCGGCTGGCGCTCTTGGTATACGAGGAAATGAGGGAATATTCGCTGATGTAGACGACGGACCTACCAAAAATTATATGATTGAACATGCAAGAGATTCTACCGTTAAGTCTCTTTTTTTACTCAGCTTTGGAAAGCGTCCACAAGAGGAACTATATGATCTCAGAGAGGATCCCCATCAAATGCACAACGTGGTAGATTATTATGGATATAGTACTGTAGCTGAGTTGTTTTCTAATATACTTGAGAGTGAGCTGAAAGCATTCGAGGATCCTCGCTCAGTGGGGAAGGGTGAACAGTTCGACCAGTACCCGCGACACCGCCGCAACCCACCACCATTTGAGAAAGTTGAACCGCCTCTGCAGATTCGAGAAGTGCTAGATTTAACGAGGACCGAAAATTCAAGATTTTAGTGTAGCAAAATCAACAAATTGATGGGCAAGAATGCGAACTCTTAACCTAAAATAAGTGAATATTGCAAATTTTAGCTCAGATAGTCATTAATAAATATCGACTAATTATGAAACTCAAATCTTTCTGGATTCGGGAACATTCGACTTACAATTTAGCATTTATTTTTCTCATGCTTTTTGGGGTTTAGGATGTCAGGGACAAAGAGATAAAAATGACATTTCGGAGAATCCGCCTAATATCGTCTACGTATTGGCTGATGATCTGGGTTACTCCGATATCGGAGCCTTACGGATCGGAAATTAAAACTCCAAATCTGGATAGCCTTGCAGAAAATGGAATCCGCTTCACCCAGATGCACAATACCAGCAAGTGTTATCCCTCGCGAGCAGTTCTGTTGACCGGTATGCATGTGCCAGAAGACTTTCACATTCAGTAATGTTCGGAGAAGTATTGAAAAATGCAGGGTACCGAACTCTGTTTGTAGGTAAGCATTACAGCACTGATAATCCATGTAACTGGGGATTCGATCACTTCTGGGGTTTACGTGACGGCGGGGCCAATTACTATAATCCCGGAGTACAACGTCCCTCTGATCCAGGCCCGCCTGCCCAGAAACCGCATAAATACCCACGTACATTTGCATTTGACGATTCGCTTATTGCTCCCTTTACTCCACCAGAGGATTACTATAGCACGGATACATGGACCGACTGGTCGATTGAACTGCTGGAAAAATACCGGAATGAGGATAAACCGTTTTTACTCTACTTGGCCCACCGAAGCTCCACATGATCCCTTGCAGGCTCCGAAGGAATCTATCAAAAATATGAGGATGTATACGAGGTAGGTTATGAAGCAATTGCGAAGGCCCGGTACGAACGTCAGCGGGAGATGGGGTTGCTTGATGAGCGCTATCCCAGGTCAGAACCGGAACATCGCAAGTGGGAGGCACTCGGTGATTCTGCAAAAGCTGATCAAGTGCGACGCATGCAGCGTGTATGCCGCCATGATAGAAAGAATGGACCAGAATATCGGGCATCTGATCGAATATCTTAAAAAGACCCGGGATTGGCAGAACACATTGTTTATGTTTGCCTCGGACAACGGCGCCTCACCGGAGATTGTAAAAATAAGAGAGGTCCCATAGGTTCCATGACACGTTGGGCCTCATTCAAAGACTGGGCCAACGTGGCCAACACACCCTTCCGTGAAATATAAAAGTTACTCGCATGAAGGCGGCACGGCCACCCCGGTTATTGTACATTGGCCTAAGTTAATTCCCAGGGAGGCCGCATTAATCAGTACATCGACCCATTTTATTGATATTATACCAACGATGGTTGACCTTACCGATGCCACCTACCTGGAACAATACAAGGGAGAGAAGGTACATCCGATGGAAGGGATAAGTCTGCTTACCCCTGTTCAAAGGCAACACTATCGATCGTGAAGATCCACTATATTACGATTTTTCTGAGGGAAGTGCCATCCAGACCGAGCAGTGGAAACTGGTCCGCTGGAAAAGTGAATGGGAACTTTATGATATGCAAGATGACCGTACAAAAACTACAAATCTGATTGGAGAACACCCCGAGATTTCAGAAGAGTTAAAAAATAAATGGAGAACGTGGGCTAGGGAAGTAGGTATAATGGAAAGATAATCTCTCGATAAGGAAAAAGATCTTGCACGAGCTAATGTACACCGTCTCGGATTCGAATATGTATTAACGTGCTTTGAAATCCGACAGCATCATGAGTGCTGTGAGCAATTCAACCAAGAGTTTTATTTAATATGCATCAATACTGAGAATGTAGTATCCGATTTCAAATACATAAATCAAAGGATAAAGATTATAAAACCGGAGTCAAGTTCAATAATGATCAAAGAATTTTTGGATGGCGGATTACTGGCTATTTAATCAGATTGACAACTGATTTTTGGAGCACTTTAGCACTTTTTATTTAAGGCAGTTGTATGAAGGCACGATCAAAACCACTTACTAAGAATCGAATGTATGAAAGAGAGATTATTTGGCAGCAACTAGGTAAGCCAATTAAAAATAGTTTGGACTTTATTCTCTTTCTACTTGAAATTCGATCACCCTGGCACTAGCTCAAATTATCTGCCCAAGCATATTTTAGAACTTAATTATGAAAAATTTAGCTGTACTAAAACAGTAAGAAATTCAAAAGGGCTAAATTTTTCAATCTATTAAGGTTATCGCTGATTATAATTACGGCAATTGTTTTGACTGATAATAGATTAATTGCCCAAAGAAAAGCTTAAGGTGATACGGGGGGAATCTTCCAATAATAATTGGGTAGAGTTTAGTAATTCCGAGAATGCATTGTATCAGCATCTTACTGTAACAAAGCCTACAAAGCTGCTGGGATAAAAGAGGGAGGATGTTATTGCTAGTCAAGAAACATTAACTGACTGGCAACAACGGCAGCAAAAAGTGCGAGAACGTTTGGAGAGCGTCATGGGTCCGTTCCCCGAGAAAACCCCTTTAAATGCAGAAATTGTACGAACCATTGATAAGGATTGGTTCACCGTCGAACATATTGTATTTGAGATCCCAACCGGACGTATTTTATGTTACTTCTACCCTGTTTTTGCCTGATGCAGTGCAAGTACAAAAGACCTGCAACCATCCACCCAAGTGGCCATACACAGGACGGTTATAGAAATTCAACCTATCTGCATACTATATTGAATTTGGCGAACAAGGTTTTGTGGTTTTTGCCATTGACCCAATTGGGCAAGGAGAACGCATTCAGTACTATAACCCGAAAATTGGACAATCTACTGTCGGTAGTCCAACTCAGGAGCATTCTTATGTTGGTGTACAGACATTTATTACCGGGAGTTCTTTGGCTCGCTATATGATCTGGGATGGCATACGCGCAGTGGATTATTTGTTCTCGCGAGATGAAGTTGACTCAGAGCGAATCGGCATGACCTGGTCGATCGGGTGGCGGCACGCAGACGGCCTATATAGCTGCAATTGATGAACGGATAAATGCAGCCGCCCCCTGAAGCATATATTACAAACTTCACGCGCTTGTTGCAGTCGAGCAGGTCCCAAGACGCGGAACAGAACTCATATCACGGTATCATTGAGGGTATCGATCACGCGGACTTGCTGGAGGTCCGGGCTCCAAAGCCAACACTTATGATAACGACTACTGAAGACTTTTTTAGCATTCAGGGGGCCCGTGAGACAGCCAGTGAGGTATCGAGAGCTATGATGCATATGGGCATGCTGATAACTTCGACACGGTCGAGGATGGTGGGGGCCACACCTCTACCGAAAAGAACAGGGAGGCGATGTATGCTTTCTTCCAAAGGCATCTGAATAATCCCGGTAGTCCCCAAGAACAAGACTTAGAGCTGCTAAGCAATGAGGAGATGCAGGTGACTGCTACTGGTCAGGTTGCCACAGCCCGCGAGGGAGAAACCGTTTTTAGCTTGAATAGCCGGCGGGCTGACCGGCAGCTTCGCGAGTTGAATGCTAGAAGAAAGGATCTTAAACGTCACCTTGCACAGGTTCTATGTTCGGCCCGGCAGCTCTCCGGCTACAGGGAACCACAGGAACTTCAAGAACCAGTCTTTACCGGAAAAATCCGGCGGGAGGGATTTGTTATAGAAAAGTATTTTATAAGAGGTGAAGGCGGATATCCGATCCCTTACTTGCTTTTCAGGCCGAATAAACCCACTAATAAAGCGGTTCTTTACCTTCACCCCGATGGTAAGATCGGTGAAGCCGAAGAAGGGGATGAGTTGAGATGGTTAGCCTTGAACGGATATACGGTGTTGATCCCCGATTTAGTGGGAATTGGTGAAATGGGTCCGGGGGACTTGGCTAATTATACCACACAGGTCCAGAGGTTTGAGTCTACCTCATTTGATATATGGCCTCTCTCCGTGCTGCTGGGTCGCAGTATTGTCGGTATACGGGCAGGAGATGTTGTTCGACTTTCTCGACTATTAGAACGTCAGCCCGAGATAGACCAAGTGTATGGAGTTGCCCGGGATGAGATGGCACCTGTCCTACTGCACGCCGCTGCATTTGAACCAGGCATACGCCTGATTCGCCCTATTGGGTCCGTACAGTCGATGGTTCCTTGGTAACAAATCGCGATCACTGATCCTTCCTACATATTAGCACAGTCGCTGGTGCACTTGAGGCCTACGACCTACCGGACCTTGCCGCTAGCCTGGCCCCTAGAAATCTGATGATGATTGAAGTGACCAATGGGGCAGGATCAACCCTCAACCAAGAAGAGATTATGAAACAGATGAATGTTGTCCAATCCGCTTATAAAGAGAAGAATGCTGGACAGAAACTTCAAATCAAGGCCCGGCCTGCAGAGAAGGCCCAGATACTCATTAAAGAATGGATCAAATAGAAAATCCCAAATTCGTCACTATGAATTTGACTTACTTTATCTTTTTGAGCTTCACAATCATGTATTGTGGTTATTCCACCTATACAACGTCGTTAGTCTCCTACTGGCCCCGTTGGCTTCTGTTTGCTGCAATATTATTGGGACGTTTGGCCATCTTCTGCTTTTCGTTCTAGGCTTATGCAACTCTTCATACATCAGCTCGGCCTGGCGAATATGAGTCTATAGCTCCGTATAAGTTTGTAGCACTGCGTGCAATCACTGATATTCATCACATCGCCATAGGGAGATTCTGCTTTTTCCTGCAACTCGATCACTTCTTCGCTCAGTTACTCCAAAAGGACGCAGGTTTGCTCCCAACTCATCGCTATATATTGGCGGGGCATTGGTGGCAAATTAAATGCTTAACGAGTAGGTCGGTTAGTATCAAGAGTAGTAGCTATGCGAATAGCTTTCCCAGCAGATCGAAAACCTTATGGAACACGCAGATGGCAACATGATGATGGATACTGGTTGAGGCAATATACTTAAACAACACCAAGGCTAAAATATTTAGCTGATTGTTGATTTCAACTTACTAGGAGTCTGTCGGACTAAATTTCTTTTTGTAGTATATTTAGTCGGCAAACTTATTGTTTTTAGTATTTTGTTTTCGATTTCCATCTCAGATATTCTTCTCCGTGGCTGGCTTATATAGCCAACCCATGCATGCGTTTCACATTGTAGGCGCATTTGATCAGATTCCACTCCCCGCCGACCTACTTCAGGCCCCGCAGGCTAAACTGCCGGAACCCCATCACATGTTTTATGATGCCGAAGACGGTCTCCACCGTCGCTTTGCGCCGCCCGTAGAAGGTTTTGCCCTCCCGGCGTGTTTAGCCGCCAGCCCATCCGTTCTGTCTCGCGACTCCTCTTCCGGCGGCGGGCCCGGTCGGCGACCCGCTCGTCCCAGCGCTGGTTGTGGGACTGGCGACCGGTCGCCAGGTAAGGCGTTATATCCCGGTCGGTGGCTTCGCTGATATTGTCTTCACTATAATATCCGTTGTCAGCGGCAATGCGTTTGGTATTGCCCACCTGCTCGGGCAGGCTTCCAGTTGGTTCAACACCGGTTCCAATTCCTGCTTGTCATTCGGGGCCTGGCTGATGTGGCCGCCCACGATCAGGTGGCGAGTCCATATCGACGGCCAGTCTGCCCGTTCCAGGCCTGCTGCCAGCCGTTGCCACTGGTCAGCATGATCCGGCGATTCGGGGTCGGTGAAGTTCACTTGGTCCGTATCCCGCGGGCCCGGCTCCGGGGGCTGGGGCTTCCGGCCGGGCGTCTTGGTGCCTGTTCGCTTCTCCTTGGTACGACGCTCGGCCATCTTGGCCTCATAGTCCGCCTTTTCTTCCTCGCCTCGCTTCGTCGGCCCGATCGACGATCATCGCCTTAGCTCTGGCGAATTTGAGCCAGCCGCTGCCGCGGCGGGCCAGCTCCTCCGGCAAGCGTCCCGTCCTCCTCGTCTTGCTGGTCGGCCTGCTTCGGCGCGTTTTCCAGCAGCTCGGCCACCTCCTCGCTCAGCTGGTCTTCCAAGGCGCAGGCCCGCTCCCAGCTCATAGCCTTGTGTTTGCTGGCGCTGGCTTTGAATTTAGACCCGTCAATACTCACATCCCCCAGCTCAGCCAGTCCCATCTGGGCGGCCACCAGCAGAATCTGGGTGAACAGGGATCCCAAGGGACCCAAAAACCGCTTGCGAAAGGTGCAAATGGTGTCACGGGCAGGATGCTGGTTGGCTGCTACATACCGCATCGGCACCGACTCATAGGTCGCGGCCTCGATCTTGCGAGAAGAAAACATGCCCGTAGCGTAGCTGTAAAACAGCAACGCCAACATCATCCGGGGATGATAGGCATCAGAGCCACTGCCAGTGTAAGCCCCTTCCAGAGCCGAAATATCCAGCTGATCGACAGATCTCGACCACAAACCGGGCCAGGTGATCTTCGGGCAACCATTGGTCAACCGAAGGTGGTAACAAATACGAGGTATCGCGATCTACTAACTTGAAATTAGCCATATAAAACAGATCTGTTCGATTTTTATAAACGTTGCCTAAATCTACTACATTATGTCCGGAAAGTCCGACAGACTCCTAGTGTCCGCATTAAAGTAATTGAGTCCCAATTAGTTATAAAATGATGGGGTAAATGAACTTGCTACATTTTGGTGGACACCCAGTTAAGCCATAGATTGTCGCCGCAATTTATGACAACTAACAATTATGAGTAAAAGACGAACCTACAGCAAAGAATTTAAACTGGACGTAATCCAACAAAGTTACCAGCGGGACAATATCCGGGAGCTGGCCGATGAGCTGGGTATTAACCCGGGCCTTATCTACGCTTGGCGCTCCGAGTATAAAAAGAAACCCCAGCAATCCTTTCCGGGCAAAGGTATTCCCAGCCGGACTACCCGAAGAGAAGCAGCTGGCCGAATTGAAGAAAGAACTGGCTGACGTGCGTATGGAGCGGGATATCTTAAAAAAGGCGATGGGCATCTTTACCAAGAAAAACGGGTAATCTTCCAGTTTATGGCTGAACACAGACACATATTTCCCATTGTGAAGATGTCCGAGGTATTCGATGTAAGCAGAAGCGGCTATTATAGCTGGATGAGTCGCGAGCCCTCCGATCGCGCCAAAGAAAACCAGCGCCTTCTGAGACGAATTAAACAAGATTTGGCTGAAGTCGGGGAAGACCTATGGCAGTCCTCGCATTCACCAGCAACTGCTTCGAGAGGGAGAGACAGCTAGCCGCCGGAGAGTAGCTCGGCTGATGAGAAAAGAAGGTATACAAAGCCAGATTCGCCCCAAATGGGTTGCTACTACCGATTCGAAACATTCCCTGCCGGTGGCCCCGAACCGGTTAGACCAAGACTTTTCGGTTGGCCGATTGGGTCAGGTGTGGGTAAGCGACATTACCTATATCCCAAGCAATCAGGGGTGGTTGTATCTGACGACCATCATGGATCTGGCTGATCGCCAGATCGTGGGTTGGTCATTCTCGGAAGGTATGAGCGCCGATGAGACGATTATTCCGGCCTGGAAACAGGCCTGCCAAAAGCGGACTATCGACCAGGAGTTAATCTTCCATTCTGACCGGGGTATCCAATATGCCTGTGAGGAGTTTACGAAGTTGCTAGATGCCCGACCGTTAGTTCGCCAAAGCATGAGCCGTAAAGGCAACTGCTGGGATAACGCTCCGGCCGAGAGCTTCTTTAAAACCTTTAAAGCAGAACTACCGATAGAACCTAAGCACTATAATTACAACAATCTTCGAGGAGGTAATCTTCCAATTTATTGAGATCTGGTATAATCGCCAGCGTCTGCATTCTACGCTGGACTATCGAACACCGGCGGAAATGCAGAATTACTTAACACAAAAACAAGAACTGGCTGCATGATCTGGCTTAACTTACTGTCCATTTTTTTGTAGCAATTCCAAAATATCGTGAGTGAATTAGTCTAAAAATAACTGTTTAAACGTCATTTGCTTAGATCTTATCGGATTACAAATAAGCATGACCGTGAGTAAATTAATAGTCCCGTGAAAACATTTTCACTGATTACGCATCCTCAGAGTAGTGTGTGATTGTCAATATGTAGTTTTGAATTCAAATTGATAAAAATATAAAACTCCATAATTCATTGTTACACAAATATTTACAAGTATGTACTTTCCTCTGACCGGACACTAGTAATTTCGACTATCCAATTTCGGTTAAGTGGCAGGTCACTGGCAGCAGCTCATAGAATGACATAGGTAGGAAATATGAGTATTGTGACAATTAATTCGAAATTCAAAAAAAGGTAAAGTTTGTACGGTTTTGCGGTATAACTAGATCTACTATGTTAGTGGTGGAAGTCCCGACTGACTCCTTGTATGTAAGTTCTAAAAATTCAGATTGAAGATTCTTAACCATAGCTAGTAACATTTAAAAAAATTTAGAAATAACTGTCACGGGAAAAATAGTTAGAGTTGTCTAGTTAGTAGAATTAAGATGATATAAATACTTATACACTAAAATTTACTTAGCAAAGATTTTCATCAGATGTATTCTCTTAAGAAGGAAAAAAGCTATGTAAACGGGGTTACTCCCGTTATGGTGAAAAGGTTGTACGAGGATGGCTTGATGAAGATCCTGCAATGTAAAGGATTAAGTAAAGTTATTTAATGAAACTAAATCTGATGGATACGAACTGCTCAGTTCGGTATGCTTCGAATCCTGCGGATGTTAAAAGCGTATGATAACCAAAAAGACTTAGAGATAATTTTTAGTTGGAAATATTTTTTCTTCTGCGGATAAACCTGGTCTGACAGCCATTATGACCGCTACATCGTAGGACGAACAAAAACCCGGGAAGAAGCCAATTATGCTAGATAACCATCGAACCTCTGAAAAGCCGAAAAATTTCTTGATCGGCGGGAATTAGGAGTGATAAATGTAGGTGAAAAGGGAACGGTCACTGTCGATGGCAATTCTTATGAGTTAAAAAAATAAAGAAGCGATCTATATAGGGCGCGGCTCCAGAAGAAGTGACCTTCGTAGCCGCTGTATGGCAAACAGCCGACTCTTTACATCGAACTCGGCCCCGGCGCATCGCAAAAATCCAACTACACATGCAACTCTGGAGGAGGCTAGTCGGTAGAAAAAGGGTTCCCGGAAGAATCCAATCACCGCATTATTTACAAACTGCTGGTCAACAGCGTAGTGGAGACCTGCCAGCTGCAGATGGGACGACTACGATCCGGAAAAAGGGCAGCGTTTGGAACACCATGCCGGCTCACGTCCACGACCGGAGAATGGAGGCCTATTTCTACTTCGATTCTCCCGTAATGACCAGGAGGAGTTGCCCACTTCATGGGAGAACCGGAAGAAGACGCGGCACATCTTCATGCACAACCACCAGGCGGCGCCTCTCTCCCCGTGGTCGATCCATTGTGGCTCAGGGCACATAGCAGCTGTACTCCTTTATCTGGGGTATGGCTGGTGAAAACCTGGATTATGGGGATATGGATACTGTGGAGCCCGAAAAAGAGGCAGAATCTCTACAGTTTATTAATCAAGTTGAATAAAAATTTTGGTTAAACAATCAGTAATCTCTTTAATCTTGAAGGCAAACGAGCATTTGCAGCAGGCGCCACCCATGGATACTCCGGAAACGGCAATGGCAAAAGGACTTGCAGAAGCCGGTGCGGAATTCGATTATTAACGGGACGCACTCCACCGCGCATGGGACAATGCCCTGGAGGAGTACAAAATGAAGGCTATAAAGCCCATGGCTTCATTTTTGACGTCACCAAGGAAAGACAAGGCCGAGAACATATTGACAAAATTGAAAATGAAATTGGTCCAATCGATATCCTGGTGAACAATGCAGGAATCATTAAGCGTCAACCGCTGAAAGATATGGATGTGGAGGATTACCGGCGGGTTATTGATGTCGATTTTGGTCGGTCCCTTTATTATGGCGCAAAAGGTGGGCAGGTATATGATTGAACGAAGAGCAGGGAAATCATCAATATCTGCTCGATGATGAGCGAGAAACTTGGCCGGGATACCGTCGGTGCCTACGCGGCGGCCAAGGGTGGACTGCAAAATGCTGCACCAAAGAACCTGGCCACCGAATCGGGCGCGCTACAACATTCAAGTGAACGGCATCGGTCCTGGTTATTTTGCCACCTCGCAGACCGAGGCCATTCCGCAAAGACGGAAATCCACTTCACGAATTTATCAAAAGCCGTACGCCGACAGGAAGTGGGGAGACCCTTCCGATCTAGCGGGAGCAGCAGTTTTCGCTTATCCACTAGCCAGTGATTTTATTAATGGCCACATCCTTTATGTAGATGGTGGTATTCTTGCCACTATAGGTAAACCGGTTGATGAAGACCAATAAATATTAAGCTTGGCAGCCAAACAGTATAGCTCTTAACGCAATGTTTTATCAATAGAATGTGGAAATTTTCAATACGATGCTACAGTAATTAGGGGTGTTGCAGATATAGTAAATCTGGATGAAATTATAGAATATAACTTGTCGGTCAAACGACTTACTTGTATCAGGAAAAGTTAATACTAAAAACTTATTACAGGTAAAGGTAGATTGGGAAGTGCTTATTTCGCAAAGATAGCAAAAAACATCGATCATTTGTAAAGGCTATAAAGCAAGTATTTCTCTAAAATATTATGACAGAGTTTAAAGACTAAAACAAATAAAAATTTGTCACAAAATAACTTTTAATTTTAACAAGGGATATGTTTTCATGAAAAAAATGAAGGTAATCCCCACTCTCCTTATATGCTATGTTTTGACACTAGTTCTTGGAAGTTGTGATCAGATCAATGACACTCGAACTATCCGTTTAGGCCACGGTTTGGACGTAACTCATCCCGTTCATAAAGCGATGGCGTTGATGGCAGATCGCGTGGCAAAAAAATCAGGCGGTAAACTACAAATTGAAGTTTATCCCAGCCAGCAGCTTGGACGGAACGTGAACTTATCAACTGTCACAGATCGGCAGCTCTGCAATGACCAAGGTCTCGGCAGCGGTGTTGGAAAACTTTACTCCCAAGGCCCGGTATTTAGCCTTCCCTATTTGTTCAGAACCGATGAACACCGGTTCAGCGTCCTGGATGGGGAAATTGGTAGAGATCTTTTGCTGACACTGGTTGGTTGCGAGGAGTCACCTATTATGATGCTGGAAAACGAAGTTTCTATACAAAAACCACACCAATTGAAGACCCCGAGGATTTAGAAGGATTGAAAATACGTGTAATGGAAAGTCAGTTAGCAATTAATATAGTAATGAAGTTGGCGGATCACCAACACCGATATCATGGGGGAATTATACTCGGCTCTGCAGCAAGGAATCGTAGATGGGGCAGAAAAAACCTCCTCTCTCCATACCTCTCGACACTTCGAAGTATGTAATCATTATAGTCTCCATGAACATACTGCCATCCGAGATGCCTCAGTAATCGGAACGAAAACATGGATAGCTTGACAGAGCAACAGCAGAAATGGGTACAGGAGGCAGCCGACTCCTCAGCCGTTTATCAGCGAAATTTGTGGCGTGAAGCTGAGGAGGAAGCACTCGAGAAGGTTAAAGCTGCCGGCGTAGAAGTCAATCGGCCCGACAAGAACCTTTTAGAGAACTCACTGAACCAATCTTATGAACAACTTGAAAGAAAACGATCCGCAACTTTATGAGCTTGTTCAAAAATAAAGGAATGTACATCCCTTGACTAATGGAGGTCTGTGATGAGAGAAAAAGTCAATAAATTTGTTGGATCATTTTTGCTGTTACTAATGGCAATTATGCTTATCGCTGTACTTTGGCAAGTCTTTACCAGATACACCCTTGGTGCAGCGAGTACTATTACGCAGGAATTAGCCCGGTTTCACTTATCCGGATAGGACTGTTGGGGGCTGCTTATATCTCAGGAGAAAATATGCATATTGCCATCGACATTCTTCCAACCGGTTAACAGGCCAAAACAAACGTACACTTACTATCTTCATCAATCTCATAATAATTGCATTTGCTGTCACAGCTTTGATCATCGGAGGAAGCCAACTTGTATATATCACCTACACGTTGGGACAAACTTCAGCTGCCCTTCAAATACAGCTAGCATACGTTTATCTAGTCATCCCAATTAGTGGTGTATTGATATGTTATTATAAAATTTTGGATCTATTTAAACTGGATGAGCTGGTAGAATCCAACTGCAGAAATGAACAAGAAAAAGGGTATAACATGGCGCTCTTATATATTAGTACTAGTAATCAGCTTTTTAATCTTGTTGGCAATTGGAGTTCCTATAGTTGGAGTATTGCGAGCATCCACTCTGTGACCATGTTAATAAGTATTGATTCTGTTCCAGCCTTTACGACAATGGCACAACGAATTGGCACGAGCCTGGATAGCTTTACGCTGCTGGCCATCCCATTTTTTATTCTCGCCGGACAAATTATGAACAGAGGAGGAATAGCTTCGAGCACTTATCTGCATTGGCAAAAAACCTGACGTGGCCTCGCTGCCGGGGGGACTTGCCCACGTCAATGTTGTAGCCGCCATGCCATTTGGTGCTGTCGCGGGTTCTGTAGTAGCTGGCAGTAACGGCCGTGGGAAGTGTACGAGGTCCTCGTATGGAGGAGGAGGGCTATTCGAAAGATTTTGCAGCCGCGGTTAACATTACTCTTCGACCACGGGACTGCTAATTCCACCTTCCAACGTATTGATTATTTATTCATTAGCCAGTGGTGGAGTGTCTATTGCGGCACTTTTTGTCGCAGGATATATTCCCGGTATTTTGACTGGACTCTTGCTTATGATCGTAGCAGCAATATGGGCCATACGGAAAGACTATCCGACGGGAAGATCGAACAACTTTTAAAGAACTTTTCCGAAGTTTTTTAGATGCTATTCCCTCTCTATTATTGCTTATAGTTGTAATTGGGGGATTGTGGCAGGGATTTTTACCGCAACTAAGCTGCGGCTGTGGCCGTGTTGTATACCATTATCCTCGGTTACTACTACAATGAACTTTCGGTAAAAAAACTTTCTGAACTTTTTCTTGAATCGGTCAAAACTACAGCAATTGTAATGCTTTTGATCGGAACATCGATTGCGATGTCATGGATATTGTCTATATCAACATATTCCTCAATCTATTAGCGCTGCGCTGCTTGGGTTAAGCAACAATCCCATTGTTATCCTTTTAATGATCAACTTCATTCTACTCTTTGTGCGTACGTTCATGGACATGACCCCTGCGATATTAATTTTCACCCCTATCTTTTTACCTGATCGTTACTGAAATGGGGATGGATCCCACGCACTTTGGTATTATTATGATTTTGAACCTCTGTATCGGTCTGTGCACTCCACCGGTAGGATCTATCTTATTTGTGGGTGTAGGAGTAGCCAAAACAAGTATTGTGAAAGTGATAAAACCGCTTTTACCTTTATTTATCGCAATGATAGTGGCTTTATTCTTGGTCACTTACTTCCCGCAACTGAGCCTCTGGTTACCAAACATATTTGGATTATAACAATTCATATGAAGTATGATGTTTATCGTTTAATAACAACAAACTGCAATATTTAGTAAGATGGAGAAATTTAAAGCTTATACCTTAGCATTTGTTTTGACCATAATAGTCTGCTTTCAGGGATATGATATATTAGAAGAGGATCAACATACAAGACATCAGCATGAGCACATTCATGAAGGTGAACTTGGCACCATTCCTACTGAATATCCGGATCGTATTGTTGCTACTTGGAAGGATGATCCCGCTACGTCGTTGAGCGTTACTTGGAGGACGAGTACTTCGATTACCGAAGGTAAGGCACTTGTAGGGATTGCAACACCAGCCCCAAATTTCCATGCTAAGGCTGAAACACTTACTTCAGATGTTACGAAGATGGAACCCAAAGAAGTAGAAGGGGAACAGGTTGAGGCCAACTATCATTCAGTTACTTTTAGTGATCTGAAATCGGACACTATATATGCCTATCGTGTGGGACAGGAAGGGCATTGGAGTGAGTGGTTTCATGTCCGTACGGCCAGTAAGGATCCTGAACCGTTCAGCTTTATCTATTTGGGAGATTTACAGAATGGTATTCTTTCCCATGGTTCCAGGGCAATACGAGGCGCATACTCAAAAGAGCCCGATGCACGTTTTATAATTCATGCGGGTGATCTAGTTAATCGTGCACATCGTAATGTGGAGTGGGCACGCTGGAATCGTGCTGGGATGGATACATAGCATGCTTCCAAGTATAGCAATACCTGGAAATCACGAATATGAAGGATATACAGAGGAATTAGATGAACAGGACATTGAAGAACTATCTATACAATGGCGACCACAGTTTGAATTTCCACTGAATGGACCTGATGGTCTCGAAGAAACAACATATTACATTGACTATCAGGGTGTACGTATTATCGGATTAAATTCAAACGAACAGATTGACAAACAGGCAAAATGGCTAGAGAATGTACTTAAAGATATAATCCTAATCGATTTACCATTGTTACTCATCATCATCCAATATTTTCATCTGGAAAAGGTCGAGATCGGAAGTATACCCGTGAAACTTGGAAGCCGATTTATGACAAATATCATGTTGATATGGTTTTGCAGGGCCATGATCATACCTATGCACGTGGAAGAGCAAAAAATGTAAAAAGTGGACTGAACACAAGGGATCCCTCTTCAGGAACAGTATATGTGAACTCAGTCAGCGGTGCCAAAATGTACGAAATAAAAGAGGAGGGATGGGAATCTTATGGTGCAATTATGGAACGCTCCGGAGAAAATACACAGCTGTATCAAGTGGTGCATATAAGGGATGATACATTAAAATACAGGGCGTATACGGTAACGGGTGAACTTTATGACGCGTTTGACCTGGTTCAAGAATCCAACACTTCGAAAAATAAACTAATCAAACGCGAGAACGAAGTTGTGAAACGTACTCATGAAAACACAATTCCCTACTAACTGGTTCTGGAAGAGTTATAATCGGAAAGTTTTCCTGATAATAACTGTAAATTTTAAAAGTGTTCGTTGCTAAGTATCCACCCGACCAACTACGTGTTAGATTTAAAATTTTGAGGATATAGGGATCGGATGTCGTTGTATTTGGTGCTCAGAATGTGCTGAAGGGTGTGGCTGAGCCACTGGTGTGGATTCACCCCATGCATCTTACAGGTTCCCAGCAGGGAGTAGATCATCGCCGCCCGCCGGGCGCCAGCGTGTGAGCCGGCAAACAGGTAGTTCTTTCGACCCAATGCCACCGGGCGGATGGCATTTTCCACCAGGTTGTTGTCAATCTCCAGTAGCCCATCATACAGATAACCGCTGAGCCCGTCCCAGCGGGCTAGGCTGTAGGCTATGGCCTTCCCTATTTGGCTTTTGGGCAGCACATGTTTGAGCTCCCCGGAGATCCATTTGCCCATCTTGTTAATAATGGGCAACGATTTTTCCAGCCGCAGGGCTTTGCGCTGGTCCGGGGTCAGCCCGTCCTGGCGGGCCTGACGCTCGACCGCGTAGAGCCCCTGGATCCAGGACAACGCCATTTCTGCCCGGCCCCGGTCATTATCCAATGCGCCCTCGAAGGCCCGGCGGGTGTGGGCCCAACAGGCCAGGTGTACTACCTCGGGGCGCCCGCCGATTTTCTCGTAGACCCCGTAGCCGTCGGTTTGCAGGTATCCGGTAAATCCATCCAGCATTCGCTTGGTGGCCGGTGCCCCGCGGGTGGGCTGGTAGTCGACAGCACCGTCCGGTCGATCGGGCTGTGATAGACCCAGTAGTAGCCCTGGTGGCAGGCCCCTTTTTGGGCCGAATCCAGCACCTTGATAGGCGTCTCGTCGGCCTGCAGGTATCCCTGGGCGCGGGTGTCGGAAAGCAGGTGCTCCCAGAGAATTTCCAGGCGCTCGGCCCACCCGTCGAGGGTGGAGGTGGCAATCGGGATCCCCTCGCGGCTGAAGCGTTGGCGTTGCCTGCAGGCCGGCAGGTGGTCGACGTATTTGTCGGTCAGGATGGTGGCCAGCAGCCCCGGGCCGGGAATGCCTTTGTCGATCACTCGTTCGGGGAGCTCCCCGATCATGTATTTCCCCGTCTCACCTGCTCTCGGAGCGTATTTGTAGCGGATGTATCGTTTGATGTAAAACCGGGCGGGGGCCAGTTCCAGCTGGTCGGTCACCTCCCGGCCAATACAAACCATCCCCGACAGATCCCCTTCCGGATAGATCTCCACTTCCTCGACCGGCAGGTGATCCGGCAGGGGCAACCGGCCCTTGTGATCGGTACGGGACTGGGTTTGGCGGGTATAGGTGATCTTCTCGGTCAGCGCCTGCTGCTGTTGGGCCTGCTGGGCGGGGGGCGCCTCAAACGGCAGGGCCGTCTGCCCGGGCGCCTCAAACCGCTCCCGCTTTTGCCCGAAGAGCATCCGTTTGAGCTGGGCAATCTGCTGGTTGAGCCACCGCTCGTTCTGCTCTTTTTGGGCCAGGCGCGTTGTAATTCGCTTGCAGGTTCTGCTCAACGGCCTGCCGTTCGGCGGTAAGCAGTCCGATAAGCTGAGTTTTTGAGAGATTTTCCAGTGCAGAATTCATCCATAAATATACACAAAACCCCATTTTAAACCTATAGGAAGGGCATTTTTTAGATTAAAAAAACACCTTTTTTTACCGCTGGTAGCGCCGCTTTTGGACCGAACGCTGCACCTGGATCCCTTCGACCATCAACACCAGCTGTGGCCAGCGAACCACCGGCCGACCGGGCACGACTTCCGGCGGGGTAAAGGTGCCTTCTTCCAGGCGTTTGTAATACAGCACAAATCCGCCCGTCTCCCAATGCAGCAGTTTAAGGTGGGTCCGGCGGCGGTTCAAAAAAACAAACACATCCCCGCTGGCCGGATCCCGGCCGAGCTGGTCCCGCACCAGCCCACTCAGCCCGTCAAAACTCTTGCGCATGTCGCAGACCCCGCGGTATAGCCAGTACCGATGCGTAGAGCTCAGACTAAACATTGCCAGAGCCGGATGAGTCGGCTAATAAGATTCAAGTCCGCATTGTCCGTCGTCAGCGTGACGCCGTTGGGATACCTGATGGTTACCTGCCGGCCAGCATCACCGCCAGCCTCCACAGCCCAAAACCCACCGGAAGGCTCCTCGGATTGTTTTTTCTTGCGAATCCAGTAGGCGAAGGTACCCAGGGTAAGATTGTGGTGGGTGCAAAATACTTTTTGAGTCTGGCCGCTGTTTTTCCATTCGGTGACCAAGGCAAACATTTTTTCGGTTTTGTTCATAGCTTTTTATTGGTAAGCTACCCTACATGCATCCCGGATGAAAGATGTAGTTGGTCGGGTGGATACGTTGCTAAAGCATCGTAAAACTGAAACTAAGTATTTCTTAGTCTTGGGGAGAAGTTAAGATCTTGAACCTATTTAAAATATGAAGATGTGCCGCGATGCAAGATATGTTTTTGTAATAATTCAATGTGAAATGAAACGATAATAAATATCAACTTAACATCATAAAAGGTGATAAATATGAGTGGGGACTTTGAATTACCCACCGCTTGGGACCGTGATTAATTTTTCGGATTCAAAAAGGTAAAAACGGGTTAAATGATTCATACATGTACCTTTATCTTTGATTTGAGGCCGAAATAATCGGCCTCAGCGGCCGTCTTGGCCGCTCCCGGACATACCCCCCACCCATTAGGTGGGCGCTGCGGGGAGCAGGGGCGAGTCGGATTTCACCCAGCTAATGCTCCGCTCGATGTTCCAGCAGATTGCGCTCATGATAAACCGGGCTTTATTGGTCCCAGAACGGGGTTTAAAACCCTGCACTTTCAGTGCAGAACTTTTAGTATTTCGAAAAATCTATAGCGAGATACGTATAAAAAGCGTGATACATTGTTTTCTTAGGAGAAAACAAAAGGATTCCCCAAAGTTACTGCTATAGGTATGAGCTATCTGGTAAGCAAGAAGACGTGGTAATGGGAAAAGCACGCAAGGATAATAGTTATCAGATTTTTTTGAAAGAGAAGGACTTTCAGTCCTAACCCGAACCCCTGCACTTTCAGTGCAGGGTGCTTTCAGTCAGAAGTGTGGAGGGTATCAATTCTAAAATTTGACCAAGTAAGGGGTTATCGGATTTTTTTGCGATCTTGGTGGGGCTCATGGTGGTGATGTTGTTGGAGTTGAGATTGTTAGCAGATCCCAATCTAACAATTATCATGCCATGAGCTATTTTTTGTTCGGACAGTAGTGTCCTAAAATAAAAAAAGCCCCGGCTTCGGGGCATTCATTGAATACTTTTTAACGTTTTGGACAGATGTGAATTTAAATTCATGAATTAAATATTTACAAGCCGATACTTTTTTTGTTAATAATCAATTTGATAGATGTTCTGATTTTCTGTAATCGGCACTTCCTGCGTAGAACCGTCAGACCAAGTCACTTGGATGCTTTGAACAGGTTTAACAGAATTAGATCCCATCACCTGGGTTGCACTGTTTTGCGACCAGTATCCGCCACCGGCCTGGATAGCACGGCGTGGCCCTTCGCTGCCATCCGCATACACCAAGCGAATGCCGGAACTAATGGCGGCGGAATCATTGGCCGGGCCCCGTAACTGCACTGAAAAACCCTGCTTTTCAACTTGATTTAGAAACAGCTTGGTGGCCGCCGCATTCTGGGAAAGTGCAAAATCCACCTTGCCGTCCCCGTTAAAATCACTCAGGGCTGCCCCCCGCTGGTCGCCATACGCGATGATGCCACTTTTCTGGCCTGGAATCGGCTCAAAATGCCCTTCCCCATCACCCCTGTAGAAGTAATCCGCGTCCGCCATCTAGCCGCGGCGTATTGGGGTGGACATCAAAAAAATTCTGGCTGAGGAAAAGGTCTTCATTGCCATCATTGTCATAATCAGCCACGCCGGCATAAAAGGCGCCCGAAAACTGCATTTCCGCAGGAAAGTGGATGACCCGAGAACCCGTCTCCTTCATTCAGGAATATCATATGAGCCAGCGTGTTAATCTCCTTTGAGGCGATGCGCTCCGGGTTCCGGTTCAGCAGTTCGTTTATGGTAGCATTGGCAAACGCCTGATTAGCGCCGATGCCACCGGCAAAAACGGTCGAAATAGACGGTAGGCCTGCATTTTGTCGCCGTGGCACATATCCCCCTGATCAGGGCTGTAGTATGACTCAATGATATCTACACGTCCGTCCCGATCAAAAATCCTCATAATACATCTTCAGCGGCTGGGTGGTCTCCAGCTGGTAGGGACTGTTTTTGCCCCGGTTGGTAGCAATGAGATCGAGGCGGCCGTCATCGTCGAAGTCTCCGGTGGCCACGCCGTTCCACCAGCCGCTGTATTGCGTCAGCCCCACGCTTTCTGAAATATCCTGCAGGTTGCCACCCTGGTTGCGGTAGAGCTTCAGTGAGCCCCACTCCAGGCTGAGCAGAGATCCTGGCCGCCGTCCTGTTCGTAATCAAAGAACAGGGCCCCGGTCACCATCCCCAGTTCATTGAACTTTCGGGAGTTTTGCTGATCGAGCACATATTGTCCGTCTTCATTTAAAAAAAGACGAGAAGTTGCGTTCATCGGATAATGGGCCGGTACAAATCTACCGCCGATGAACAGGTCGAGATCCCCGTCCGCATCATAGTCCGCCATAGCCAGCGGACCTGTGGTGGAGAAGATACCGGGCAGATCCTGCTCCTTGTTCAATGTGCCATCACTGAACAGGTAATTAAAAGCGGAGGGGGTTTTGATATCGCCGGGTTCATAATTGGTATTCCCAAGTATCAGCCTGGTTCCATCTTCTCGGGGAATGCCGAGCAGCGCGGTCTGGTCGCCGGGCGTAGTACGGGTGAGATGACCCAGCGAAATGCTGCTGAACTGACCACTGCCGTTGTTTTCAAAGGCTGCCAGTTGGGCATCCCGGCCAGATGTAATAAAAAGGTCGTCATCGCCGTCGGCATCATAATCGATCCAGGAGATGCCGGGCCCCAGCTGGCTCAACTTCTTGGGCAGCAGCGGCTGAATGCGGAAATCGTCGTAGGGCGCTTCGTGATGCTCGTGACTGATACGGTCGGAGACATCCCGGAATAGTGTTTCTGAAGGCGCTGTTTCAGAGGTTTCCGCTATGGGTTCTTCGGCAGTTTCCGGCTGTTGAATTTCGTAAATCCGGTTGGCCTGAACGCTGTCGATGCGTTTGATTTGTCCATTAGGCCAGGTGACCTCGATGGTGTGGTTGGAATTGTCAGGATCAGCTGCAAAAGTAACTTGAGGTGCTGAATGCGACAGGTAATCGCCTCCGGCAGCAATTTCATCACGCTGGAGATTGGTGCCGGGCCCGCCCTTGAGTACAATATGTGCTCCTATGGCATCGGTGTTGGGAGTACGCCCCACCAAACGGACGGCAATTCTCGGGGCGGAACCGGTATTTTCAAATATGCCGGCCTGATCGTTCAGGCGGTTGGTGACCAGGTCTTGATCGCCGTCATGGTCCAGGTCGGCCACGGCCAGGCTGCGCGCGACATCTCTCGGCAAATCCCCAGGCCTGGCTGGTATCACGGAAGGTCATATTCCCGTTATTGCTAAAAATCTTGTTCGGGAGCTGCAGTGGGGGAAAATATGGATATTATCGCCACGGCGCGCCGTGCGGGCCATGGCGTTCGCGCCACTCATCCTGGCGTCCAGGTCCTGCACGTCATACGAATAACGCACATGTCACCAGCAGATCTCCAGCCGTCCAGATCCACATCAAGAAAACGCGAAGCCCACGACCAGCCTGAAGCCTCCAATCCACTGTAAAATGCCGTTTCCACAAACGTATTATCGCCCCGGTTGATGTACATGGAATTGCGATTGTACTGGGGCTGGTCATCAAATCGGCCGGCAATGCGCGGCCAAGGATCGGTGGGCGTGTATTGGCGGAGCTGCCCTTCGTGCTGCTCGCTCAGCATCTCGGTCACGAAAAAATCCCACGCCCCGTCGCGATTCACATCCGCAAAATCGACCGCCATCGAGGAGTAGCTCATATTGCGGATCGCCAACGGATCAATCTCCCGGAACACCCCATCGCCCTGGTTGATCCAGACTTTATCCTTTGTCCAGTAATCGTTGCAGACATAAAGGTCGGGCCGCCCATCGCGGTTGATATCGTGGAACTTGGCGGTGAGCCCAAAGCCGCGATCCAGTTCCTGTGGATTCGCCCTTCGGATCCAGGAAGCGCTGATCCAGGTCGGTCACTTTTTCAAAGGTTCCGTCACCGTTATTGAGATACAGCTCATCCTGCTTGCCGGCCTCGCGCCGCTCGGGGATGCCCTGTTCCTTGTAAATAATTTCGTAGTGTTCATCGTAGGGCGGGAGGAGGGTGTACTGTTTATCCACATCCTTTTCGAACTCCTCTTTCACTGTTTTTTCCCAGCTCAAGTCTCCAACATCAAAGAGATCCAGCACAGAGCGCTCCTTGTAGTTAGCGATATACAGATCCAGATCGCCATCCCCGTCGATATCGGCGAGGGCCATGGTGTGGGCACCCTTGCTTTCCTCAATTCCACTGTCAGGTTTGGGCGTAAAATGTCCGTTCCCATCGTTGATGTAGAGCACATTATCCTGGGTCATAGAGGTCTCCAGCAGATCGGGATCGCCGTCGCCATCCACATCAGCAAAGGTGACGCCGGTGGTAAAGACGCCTTCATGCACTACACCGGCTGAATCGGTGAAATCCACAAAGACAAAACCGCCCTGGTTTTTATATAGCTTGTTGGGACCGTTAAGTTGTCCAAAGAGATGTCGGTCCACCCATCGCCATCCACATCGGCCAGCGCCACACCGGAGCCATTCAGGTAGTGCCGATTTTCGGTGATGTTCTCTTCCGTTAGGTTGTTGGCAAACGAGATACCGGTTTGGGAGGAAGACTTTTCCTGGAAGCCTACCGAACCGCTTCCCGGATCCAGCACTGACCAGCGGTAGTCATTAGCTTGTTGCCAGATAAACTCTATGCGAGGCACTTCTGCACAACTCCCCATCATGAGTATCAGGCCCCAAAAAATTATAGTTGCGAGGTAATGTTTGACCATGAAAACAAGCGTTAGTACAGATTCTAGTTTTTCGTCTAAATAGAATTCTGTATTCAGACTATTCGTGCAGTGTAGAATTGTAAAGAAATCAGGAATTCTAATTTTAGAAATTAGAGGATATTTATCAATAGTGTCCTAAACGTTTTGGAGTCTTTTCTAAAGTAGTGTTTCCACGTACATAAGTCACATTCTTTTCTATTTCAAAAAAGCCCCCTGTATTCCCGCTTTAGGTAGACTATGTCCGGCCTCAAAGGGATGATCCAGCCATCGCTGCAGATCGATCTTTACAAACAGATTTAAGCGGATAAACCCCACCAAGTTGGACAGGTACCACCGGTACTTGGCCATTGCTTTTAATGCCTTCAGAATAAGGATGGTGATCAGGGCCGTCCAGATTTGAATCATGACCGCATTTTCGGTGGTGCCAATAAAGGATTTGATGTGCAGCAGCTGCTTGATTTCCCGGAAGAAGATCTCGACCTGCCAGCGGGCCTTGTAGAGCTCCCCAATAGTATTGGCTGTCCAGCTGAACTGATTAGTAATGAGTTCAATCACCTGCTCGTTTTCGGCGTCCCAAACGGCTACTCTTCGAAGCTTGCCGGGGTAGGTTTTCTTAGATTTGGCTCCTGCCAGCTGAATAATCTCATCTTTGAGAATGTGCTGGTGCCGCCCGTCCGGCAGCTCGTTTTCTGCGATCGTCTTATTCTGAAGATTTTCTTTGTGGCGGACCACAAAATATACTTCGTTGCTGTCCCAGATCTTTAATAGCGAAAAATGATTATAGAACCGGTCGGCTACAATCACGCTGCCCGCAAGCAGCGGGATTGTCATAGGTGCCTTTATTATCGGCGGTTTTACCATCGGTGAGGTGCACGTAAGCGGGCAAATTCCCGTCATAATCCAGCAGGGTGTGCATTTTTACCGCCCCCTTGCGGGTTTTGTATCTGGCCCAATCGAACAGCGACAGGCACAGAGAAATGGTGGTCGAATCCAAGAGCAAGATCTTGGATTTAATGCGGAATTTCACCTGCCCCAATCCCGGCTTGCTGTCCTAAACGCCCCAGCAACCGGTAGTAGTAATCGCGAAACAACCGCCAGTCGCGATGCTTGTTTTGGTAGCTGATGGTCGATTTGGAGGGGGCTCGCTCAATGCCCAAATGGTTGAGGTTCCCGGTAGCACTGCGAAGTCCGTTGCTGATATCGCGTACGGACTGACTTTTGGCAAACTGGCAAAAACCCGTTGACACCAAATGGGTCCAACTGGTGTAGCCCTTTTGGTGTTTATCTGTTCCTCTGGTTTTAACAAGCCTGTTGAAGGAAAGGCGATCTAATTTGGCAATAATTTGCGAAAACAATGGTATATTCGTCATCGGAGAGAAGGATTATTTGGTGTTGTTGCCACTCAAAGATACGTTGAGATACCCAAAAGTCTTTCTCTCTTTTCATTTTTCCCAACGTTTAGGACGCTATTGATCAGAATTCTATAATCATGACACATAAACATCTTAAGGGATTATTCGTCTTTTTCTTTTTACTCACTGTCAGTCCAATTACGATGGCTCAGGACCGGGTGGATCGCCAACAGGAAGGTACTCATTACCAGGCGGATGTGATCGTCTACGGGGGGACCTCCGCGGCGGTGACGGCCGCGGTGGAGGCCTCGCGGATGAACAAGTCCGTGATCGTGGTTTCCCCCGACAAGCACTTGGGAGGACTGTCGTCTGGGGGACTGGGATTTACAGATACGGGCAACAAGGAGGTCATCGGAGGCCTGTCCAGGGAGTTTTACCAGCGCGTGTTCGATTATTACCAAAAGCAGGAAACCTGGCGCTGGCAGGATCCCTCTGAATTTGGGAATCGCGGGCAGGGTACCACAGCCATGGACGAGGAACACGGCACGATGTGGATTTTTGAGCCTGAGTATAGCCGAACAGGTGTTTGAAGATTTTATAAAGGATTATGAGATTACCGTACTACGTGATGAATGGCTCGATCGCAAGGAAGGGGTGGAAGTTAAAAATGGTCGCATTCACAGCATCGAAACCCTGAGCGGGAAGAAATTTGAAGGCCAGATGTTCATCGATGCCACCTATGAGGGAGATCTGATGGCCGCTGCCGGTGTCAGTTACCATGTGGGCCGGGAGTCAAACGACACCTACAACGAGGAATGGAACGGGGTGCAGACGGGCGTTTATCATCACAGCCACTATTTTCCTCCGGATGGCCCGAACGTGGATCCCTACATCTCACCCGGTAATCCCTCCAGCGGAATTATCGGTGGAGTATCGGTAGCCCCACCCGGTGAAAAGGGGAGCGGCGACCACCGGATACAGGCATACTGCTTTCGAATGTGTTTGAGCAATCATCCCGACAACAAGGTTTCGTTTCCCAAGCCGGATAATTACGAGCCCTCCCAGTACATTTTGTTGCTGCGGTTGTTCGAGTCTGGCTGGCACGAACGCAACAACTTTTTTACCAAGTACGACGAAATCCCCAACCGCAAAACGGATACGAACAACCATGGTCCGGTAAGTACCGATTATATTCGGGATGAATTACGACTATCCGGAGGCTTCTTATGAACGGCGTCAGCAGATCATCCAGGAGCACGAAGATTATCAAAAGGGAATGATGTACTTTCTGGCTAACGATCCCCGCGTTCCCAGGGAAATACAGAACGAGGTGAAGCGGTGGGGACTGGCCAAGGACGAGTTTACTGACAACGGCAACTGGCCCCATCAGCTTTATATCCGCGAGGCACGCCGGATGATTGGGCATGAGGTGATGACCGAACACGAGGTACTCGGTAACCGGGAGGTGCCCGAACCGGTGGGAATGGGCTCGTATACCCTGGACTCCCACAACACCCAGCGGTATATCACCCCGGAGGGTTATGTGCAGAACGAGGGTGACATCGGGGTTTCTCCTCCTGAGCCCTATCCTATATCGTATGGATCGATCATCCCGAAAAGACAGGAAATTCAGAACCTGCTTGTCCCGGTAGCCATGTCAGCCTCTCACATCGCGTTTGGCTCTATCCGCATGGAGCCGGTGTTTATGATCCTAGGACACAGCGCCGCGGCCGCGGCTGCCCTGTCTATAGAGAAAGGGGTGGACGTGCAGGAGCTGGATTACCAGATACTGCGCGAGCAGTTATTGGAGGAAGGTCAAATTCTAGAGTATAATAATGGGCAATAAAATATCACAACTGAGCGCATGAACAGCATCCTCCTGGCCCTGTCGGCTCTGGCAATCTTCGCCCTCGGCTACCGGTTTTACTCGAAATTCATTGCCGAAAAGATCTACCGGCTGGACCCCGACTACCGGACCCCGGCCCACACCTTGGAGGACGGCCGGGATTTTGTGCCCACCAATAAATGGATCGTGCTGGGCCACCATTTTACCTCCGTGGCCGGGGCCGCCCCGATTGTGGGTCCGGCCATCGCCATCTACTGGGGCTGGCTGCCGGCCATCCTGTGGGTGGCCCTGGGGACAGTCTTTGCCGCCGGCGTCCATGACTTCGGCACGCTGGTGCTTTCGCTGCGCCACAAGGGCCGGTCGATCGGCACCCTGGCCGACTCCCTGATCGGCCGGCGCGGGCGGATCCTGTTTCTGTTTATCATCCTGATCCTGGTGCTGATGATCAATGCGGTCTTTGCCTGGGTGATCGCCAACCTGTTTATCTCGTTCCCGGCCAGCGTGCTGTCGATCTTTATCCAGATCCCGCTGGCGGTCTGGATCGGCTTCTACACATACAAGCAGTCCGGGAGCATGCTCTGGCCCACCGTGGTTGTGCTGGCGGTGATGTACGGGACGGCCGTGCTGGCCAGCTACGTGCCGGTCCTGCAGGTCGACCTGGTGCGCTATGCCGGTGGAGCTGAAGCTACAACACTGTTTGGCCTAAGCGGCACCTCCATGGCTTTCCTGGTCTGGATTATCGTGCTGATGGTCTACGTGTATATCGCCTCCGTGCTGCCGGTCTGGACGCTGCTGCAGCCGCGCGACTTCATCAACGCCCAGCAGCTACTGCTGGGACTGGTGCGTGCTGTACCTGGGCCTGTTGCTGTTGGCCCCGGAAGTGACCGCCCCGATGCACAACCCGGCGGCCACCGACGTCTCCTGGTTTCCGCTGCTGTTTATTACCATTGCCTGTGGGGCGGTCTCGGGGTTCCACGGGCTGGTGGCCTCCGGTACTACCTCCAAGCAGATTGACACCGAGACCGACGCCCGGTTTGTCGGTTACCTGGGAGCCGTCGGAGAAGGAGCGCTGGCCATTATCACCATACTGGCGGTGGCCACCTTCTTTCCTCCAGCGAGGCCTTCGCCGAAACCTACTCCTCGTTTGCGGCCGCCGGGTCCAGCGGGCTCAACGCCTTCATCCAGGGGGCCGGGCAGCTGGCCACCGGCCTCGGCATCCCGGCCGAGGCGGCCCGCACGATCATTGCGGTCATCGTGGTCAGCTTTGCCGCCACCACCCTGGACAGCTCGGTGCGGCTGATGCGCTACATCATCGGGGAGCTCGGGGAGATCTACCATGTAAAACCACTGACCAATATCCATGTGGCCACCTCCGTGGCAGTGCTCTCCAGCGCGGCGCTGGTGCTGGGACCGGAAGGTCCGCGGGGTCTTGGCTCGGGCGGCTATCTGCTGTGGCCGCTGTTTGGCACCTCCAACCAACTGCTGGCCGGCATCAGCTTCCTGCTGATTTCCATCTGGCTGAAGAAGCAGGGGCGGCCGATCCTCTATACGGTGGTTCCGATGGTGTTCTTGCTGGCCATGACCCTGTGGGCTATGGTCCGGCAGGTAGTCTTCGAGTGGTCGGGATGGGGCGCCGCAGACGGGAATATGCTGCTGTTCGTCTTTGGTGCCATTATCCTGGGATTTACAATCTGGATCCTGATTGAATCGGTAAGCATTATAAGCAGCAGAAACAAAGCTTAAGTAAAACAATAATTATAGCCTGTTTAATGGGTAACCTTTCGCATTATAAGGTATGTTGAGGTTTAACCCCATTATTCTGTGACCCAAAAGATAATATGGTTCTTTGAAAAGGCGGGATATATTGAAATAAAAAAGCCGCTAACCCTTTCCGGGCCAACGACTTATAATTGTGTGGGTGGTACTGGATTCGAACCAGTGACCCCCTGCTTGTAAGGCATATCTAATGGGGTTCTTATTAATTCTTTCTTTATAGATTAAAGTACCCTAAATCGTTGAATATCATACGATAAGAGCGTATTTTGGTTCTTAGAAGTTCTTTTGAATTAGACTTGTTTCGGGCAAATTTCTGATACCAGTCTGATACCAGAATCCAAAAACACCTATTATGCCGAAAAGACACTTAACAGACCAATTTCTTAGAAACCTGACTCCACCTGGCAAACGTGTTGAGTACTACGATCAGCATCTGATTGAGGACAACCAGCTCAAAGGAAAGGGAGTTAAAGGGCTGTTTATCCGATTGACCGAAGCAGGCAGTATTTATTTTTACTACCGGTACTACTTCAATGGGAAATACAAGTCTTATAAAGTTGGATCCTATCCAGATTTGGGCTTATCTGATGCAAGAGATCAAGCCAGAGAGTTGGCACAACAGGTAAATAAAGGCATTGACCCCCAAGCCGAAAAGCAAAAGCGCAAAAACCAGCCCGATCCCGAAACCTTCAACGAGATTGCCGAAGAGTTTAAAGAGAAGTACCTGCCAACACTACGGGAAACCACAAGAGGGGAGTACAAACGAATTATTGATGTTGAGTTGGTTCCCAAATTAGGCAAGTACCCTATCAAAAAGATTAGCAAAAACCAGATTATTAGCCTGTTAGATGATAAAGCCTATGGAAAGAAACCCGCACCGGTAATGGCGAATCGTATTCGAGCGCGGCTTTCGAAAATCTATTCATTCGCTGTTAACCGGGATCTGACAGAGGTGAATTTGGTTACGTAGCATCCCCAAGTACAATAAGACCAAAAAAGGCGGCAAGGTTGAAAAAAAGCGGAGTAGGGATTACAAGCCCGAAGAAATACAGGATCTGTGGGAATACTTCGAGCAGCTCAATGAGCCTACACAATCGGTTTTTAAGATGCTGCTCATTACCGGCCAACGGAAAACCGAAACAATGAGTATGAAATGGGATGATATTCGCGGCGATATTTGGACCATACCGGCGGAACTGGCGAAAAACAAAGAAGAGCACCTGGTTCCCCTTTCTGATATGGCTTTAGATATTATCGAGGAAATGAGAGCAGGCAATAACAGCGATTACGTGTTTGCCTCTCCTGAAGTTGGATAATAAGCCCCTGCAATCGGTTAAACGAGCCGTTAGATACACGAAAAATGAATCCGGGCATCAGACTTCCGGCCCCATGATTTAAGGCGTACCGTAGCCACCTACATGGCTGAAATTGAACGTGGATCGCACCGTATTGGGCAAGATACTCAACCACAAAGGGTTGGCCGGAGATGATATCAAGTTACGGCCATTGCATGACCGGCATGGCTACATGAAGGAAAAGAGGCAGGCCATGAACCGGTGGAGTAGCCACTTACAGAAGATTTTAGCTGGAGAGACAAAGTCAAATGTTACTAAGATTGGATAGATATGAGTAATGCAAGTAAAGATATCACTTCAAAAACCGAGGCATTTATTGAAGATAGTAAGCCTAAATTTGAAATTGATAATGTGGAGTTTGAAGGAATCAATAGAAAAAAATTTGCGATACGGCTTCATGACAAATATGTAGAGGCTTACAATAAAAACAAGTTAAGAGCAGAAGCTGATTTTTCTACTCTTCTGTCCGATTTGCCAGAGCAGAGAGAGCGGATGGAGCATAGTCTCAAAACTTGGGTAAAGGCATGTCATAAAATAATTGATGAGATCTATGATTCTTCCAAACTTGAAGATGAAAGGTCTAAAGAAGATCCGAGGGTTACCTATGGAGTACCTCCTCACAAGCCACTCTTCCCTTCACAGGATGGGTTCGGAAACGCCAAAATAACAGTATTTCAAAGACCTCTAAGAGAAGAAGTAAAAATACTGAAAGAGTATATTGACAATTTTTTCATTGAGAATAGGAAAATGATGGCTAATTATACTGAATCCTGAAGGTGAATTTAGGCTCATTGCTAAAAAAATTAGTAAAATATATGAACGGGCAACCGGGCAAGAATATGATGGTTTTGGGATTGAAAAAGTGCTGGGCGCAATTCGATTTTATATAAATATTGCAAAAGTAAATATGAACGAAGGGCATACTCATAAGTATCCAAGATGAAATAATTGACAAAGATTATTTCGATGATTTAACACCTTTCAAAGATTTGTCAAAAGAGGAGCAGAAAGAGAGGATAGGTATAAGTAATATCGGAAGATTACCTATAGAATATGATCGATATTGGGAAAAACTGCTTACAATCTCTACGATTCGGACATGATCTGGAGGGAAGTGTATCAACGAGATAGAGGAGAAGAGGTCCTCAATGGGTTTAGGTCCAAGGTATAAATCTTTTAGTAGTTTCAAGAGAAACAAAAGTAGTTATGACAAAGAGATCTTCGGGTCAAGCGTAACAATATGTAACCCCTAAAGTTACATCCTACATCTAACGAAGCACAGTATAGTCTAATAGCTTATAGGCAGATAATAGAAACAGAAAGAAAAGCCTGTAAGTTATGCAAGAACTCGATATCATCCGCCCCAAAAAATTGTGCTCCATCCTGGATATCCATATCTCAACACTTTACCGCTGGATGGATCAAGACAAACTCCCCATCGAAAAAATTCAATTCGGTCCGCGTGCCGTCGGCTTTCGCAAAAGCGACGTCGAGGCCTGGCTGAACGGTGAATTGGAAGACGAACCCCAATCAGATGTGGCATAAAAAAGGCCTGGAGCAGCAACTCCAAGCCTAAGAGGAAAACCGATTTTATTATACGGCTTTTCTCTTTGCCCTTCAAAATTCTGGAGGAAAACCAATGGATTCAAAACGTCGAATGGTAGAAATTCATATTTGGGATCAGCCCTTTTTTAGCGAGCTGTCCCAGACCGAAAAGCTCTTTTACTGGCTTGTCATTTGCAAGTGCGACAATGTAGGCGTGTACCAGCACAACCCGAAACTGGCCGCCTTTCATTGTGAGGGAGAAATAGAGCTTAAAACCTTCATAGACAAGGTAAATTTTGATCGAGAGCGGTTTACTATCCTGAATGATGGTTCCGTGTGGATCAAAGACTTTGTTCGGGATACATGGGGAACCATTGCTGCAGGGAATAACCTGGGCGTATCCTGTTACAAGCTACTGGCTAAACATGGACTATTAGAACGCTTTATTTCAGAGTACCCAAATTGCGTCAACATTAAGTCTTTCCGGGATGCAATAACCGAAGGGGAATTAAACCTTCCTTTGCCCCAAGGCAGCCCCAAGCCTGCCCCAGAAAATGGGGAATGTGAAGAGTATGAGGGGCAGGGCAGCCCCAGGGCAGGCACCATTAACAAAGGCATTAACAAAGACATTAGCGTTAGCATTGACAACGCTCAATTCTTGTTAGAGGCGTATCCCAGAAAACACAAGGACGGCTCTGATATTTCAGTGCTGGCAACGATTGAAGATGTACTGGAAGATTTAAAACTGGATGGAGTAAAAGATCCTGCAGAATATTTGATGAATGAGATTGACAAATTAGACAAAAAAACCGCACCGGAACCAAACATCTTTTTTGAATCCATAAAAGAGAGATCAGAGCTGCCATTTTGACCCAATATCTGCTTTGTAAGCAGGAGGTCAGAAAAAGACCAAATTCCGTTATTCCATTGTTGCACAAAGAGTTAACAAATTATGATCGACTTAAATATTTCGACAAAACCTTATTGGTATCAATTCGGTATCAGAAAACGAGCCGCAATTAGTGAGTAATTTTTATGTCAACAGATGATTTTAAAGAAGCAAAACAGGCTGTTAAAGCCTTGGGGGCGGCCGGAGGTGCGAAACATCGTTTACGAAATTGAAACGGTCGAAATCCGGCGTCTGTACGAACAGCTTAAAGGACGCTACCAAGGAAATACGAAAACCTTGCGCAAGAAATTGGCTAAACAATTTAACCGGCGGCTCCGGTCGATCGACTACATTCTTTACGAATAACGATTTTTCGAGATTACTTAGGCCCGAAAACTTGCTACGTTGAATCAAATCAGAAACAAAAAAACCGATTATGACTCCACGCAAATTTAGAAACACCAAAAGCAGCGCGCGTCCAAAAATTACGATCCCCCTTCACGAAAGCCGAGAATTTTTTGAGGCAAAGATCGAAAAAAATAATGTGCCACAGGATTTTGAGCTAAAGAGCGCCATTCGAGGAATGGGTAAAGTCGACGAGATGCTTGAAACGCTTAATGATACCGTTGACAAGCTCAACTCTGACCGCACCCTGAATGAGCACGGCAGAGCCGCGGAACACGTTCGATACGTCGACAAAGTAGCCCCAAAGGTGTTTGAAACCATTGAGAAGGTGACCGAAATTGTGGATCGCAGAACCGACGAAATAAACGCAAAAATAAACGAGCCGCTGAATGAAGAAGGGAATAGCCGGGATGCAAAAGAAATCCGACAGTGGGCTGCCCAAAATTTTGACACCCCAACGGCCGTATTTAAATGGGTGAAGCAGCGTATTGACAAACAAGACTTTTCCTCTGCCAGTGCTGTTTTATCAAAACCGGCTTATCTGGTTAACTTATCCGAAGAAAATCGCCAAGATTTGCTTAAATATTACAGAGAAAAACGCTTCGCTGGAAAGATGAAAGTCAAGCAGGAATTAGAACGTATCGGCAAAGCCGCGCTTCACAAAATTGTAATTCTGGACAAAGTACCAAAATTCCATTTCGAACGATTCAGTGCGTAGTGATTTGCAAGCACGCAAAGCACGGGAAGAAGCCGTCAGCAACGGTTAGTTGATCGCAACGGCTGGCCCGTTTTTTTGAATAAGTCGCCGGGCCAGCCTTAATTTAAACACAGTACTATGAAATCCTTACAAAACCGACTCGAAAAACTGGAAAACAAGACCGAAGCAGCAAACCGGCCCCCGGCGGTTGTCCGCACCGGCGAAGAGCCGGACCTGGATACATGGGAGGCACAGGCCCGGCAGAACATGCACAAGATGATACGAGCCGTAGGCATGAAGCCGAGGCATCAGGGGGTAAGGAAAAGAGCGCCTGTGCCCTGTGCTGCCTGAAATAACCAAAAAAAGAACTGATTTGACCCGGAGATATGGGAAAGAAGAAAAGCTCCTACAAATATTCCAGATCGAGAAAACCCTGGACCATCAAAAAGATCCGACTTCGGATTCAGGATGCAATGCGGGCCATAGAACCCGTTTTTTTAGGCACGGCCGGGGAAGATTACGACCCGGATGAAATGGAGCGAATGATGAAGGCAGCCCATGCATATTCACAGCTGGGAAGCAAGCTGCGAAAACTCACAGAGCTTGACGAAATCATAGAAAGGGTTGAATCTTTGGAGGAACAGATCAACCCGAAGACATAGGAAGCGTAAAACGCAAATTCAACACCAAAAAAGTAAGCTATGAGCTTTAAGAACAGAATATCAAAACTTGAAAATCGTATCCCCCAAAAGCCACTTACCTGGGATGGAAATTCGGGAACAGCAGAAGCGTTTGTCCGTGCACACGCCGCAAAGGACAAAGTAGGTTGTCCCCTTTCCTCATTCAAAGGCGACGACCCGGAAGCCTACATCCGATCAAAAATGGAAGAGTAGCTATGTCAATGAAACGAAGATCTTCGAAGCCCGGCCCGATTGAGCAGTACCCCTTGCCTCTCTTATCTTTTCTGGCTATTTAAACCAAATTACTCAAGTAATCAGGATTTAAATCAGGAGTTTTTATGCGTTGGTGGTTAGTTATTTTAGTTTTGTATTTCTTACTGGGATGTTCTAAGCCTTATGAAAAGACATTAGACTCCGAACCAAATACTAACACGGGTACGGTAGAAATAAAATTATCTAGACCTTTATCGGCCACAATCACTATTTCCGAAAAGCTTGTGATGGAGGGTGAGCGAACATCTGAGATTATTTTTAATAACGTCCCATTGGGAGAACATAACATCACTATTGTAGGAAGCCGAGGTTATTCAAATACACTTGATACTACTTTTACAGTAAAAGTTAGGCCTGGAAAAAAAACGACAAAGGTAATTGGATCTCCCGACTTTAATGCAGGTAGATATTTTTTAACCTTTGTTATTCCGGTGGGCATTATCCTCCTAGTCATGAATTGACCCCGCGGAAACAAATTTTACTTACTCTCGTTAATTATCTATAATACCTAGTGAGTTCTAAAGAACACGTAATATGCCTAAAAAGAAAAAACATACCACCTCCGCTAAGGATGTTGGAGTAGATCGAAAAAAGGCAAAGCCACGCCTGTCCAAGAAATCCTTCAAAGAGGCGGCCGAAATAACGTTTCGGAAACACGATAAATCTTTTGAAAAGCTGGCTAAATAATAGCCAGAATGGAAGACCCGCGATTCCTTTCTCTATCAGAGGTTTTAGACCTTCACGAAGTACAGATCAAAGAAAAAGGCGGTACGCCGGAAATCCTTTCTAAAGACAAGCTGGAAAGTGCCGTACAGCAACCCCAACAAACATTTGGTGGCGAATACCTGTATCCAGACCTGTTTGCAATGGCAGCTGCTTACCTAACGGCCATTGTGAGAGCACACCCCTTTCTGGACGGTAACAAGCGAACGGCAACCCATGCGGCTATTACATTCTTGTATCTGAATGGTTATGAGATCCAGGAGTTTTACGAAACGGAACTAGCCGATCTGGTTTATGAATACCTGGATAAGGAAAAGACGGATGAAGATGTTGCCGATTTTCTGGCAGCACGAGCAAAGCCGGTAGATGAATAAACGCACAAAATCCCACCTATTTGAAGGGTTAATTAATAGGGGTTGCGGTTCATTTTCTGATACCATTCTGATACCAGAAATAAAAATAGGCTTAAAAGGGAGAGGATTTATCCAAATAAAAAAGCCGCCAACCCTTTCCGGGCCAACGACTTATAATTGTGTGGGTGGTACTGGATTCGAACCAGTGACCCCCTGCTTGTAAGGCAGGTGCTCTGAACCAGCTGAGCTAACCACCCATTAACGAACTTCAGATTTTCAAAATGGACACCGTCTCATTTTTAAGTGCACAAATATAAGAACTATTGCTTCGCAGGCAAAACATTTTATTAACATTAGTAGAGAGGATTGAGATGATAAAAGCCCGGATCTGGATACATCTAGAAGCTATTTATGGAGCTGTAAAAACTCTCCCGGTTTTTTATTGGTCACCCGGGGCTCCACTTGAAAATGATTTTTGCAACAGTTGTTAGCCTGAATGCCTGTTTGGTTAACGGTGTTAAGTAACTATTGACTTCCATGCTGAAATAAGCAACATTGCGTTAAATAGGCTCGCAAATCATATAAAAAACGGGAAAGTAGATGGCAGAAGAACCAAGTGAAGGGCGACGAGCAGTAATTGTGGATGGAGGCCGCATCCCATTCCAAAAATCTGGAACTGCGTACAAAAAGTTGATGGCCTATGACATGGGTCGGATGGCCATTGAAGGACTGATGGCACGGGTGTCGATAGCACCTGAGCAGCTTGACCGGATCATTATGGGCTGTGTTATCCAGGATGTGAACACGAGCAACGTAGCCCGGGAGTCGGCTCTAGGTGCGGGACTTCCCAAAAGCATTCCGGCTCATACGGTGACGATGGCGTGTATTTCTTCAAACCAGGCTATCACCAGTGCTGTTGAAATGATCCGCTCAGGCCAGGCGGATATAATACTTGCTGGCGGAACCGAAACGATGTCCGACATCCCGATCCGTTTCCGCAAGAAGTTCCGTCAAAAGCTGCTGGATGCCCGTAAATACAAGTCGATGGGCGATTATTTGAAGTTTTTTAAAGGTCTGCACCCATCTGATCTGCTACCGGAAATCCCCTCCATTTCTGAATTTTCTACCGGCGAAACAATGGGGGAAAGCTGCGATCGGATGGCGGCCCATTTTAATATAAGTCGCCAGGAGCAGGATAAGTACGCCCTGCGATCGCATCGGCTGGCGGCAAAGGCAACAAATAAAGGTTTATTGAATGATGAGCTGTTGCCAGCAGCGGTCCCACCCAATTTTGATACGGTGACCCAAGACAATGGCTTTCGAGAAGATACCTCCATGGAGAAACTGGAAAAGTTGAGCCCCGCCTTCATTAAACCACACGGGACCATTACCGCCGGGAACTCATCGTTTTTAACAGACGGTGCTTCAGCCACGCTTATTATGAGCGATGAAAAAGCACGGAGTCTGGGAGTGCAGCCGAAAGCGTGTTTGCTGGATTATACCTTTGTGGCACAAGATCCTGAAGACGAGCTCCTGCTGGGCCCAGCCTACGCGGTGCCCCAGGTGTTGGATGAAAAAGGAGTTTCGCTGAGTGATATTGATGTTTTTGAATTTCATGAGGCATTTGCGGGACAGATACTCACGGTGTTGAAGGCGTTGGATTCGGAGAAGTTTGCTAAAGAAAAACTGAATCGCGATAAGAAAGTGGGTGAAATTCCCATGGAGAAATTTAATACGTGGGGCGGTTCACTTTCGCTGGGGCATCCATTTGGAGCGACTGGTGCACGGCTTATCACTACGGCCAGTAACAGGCTGATAAAAGAGGATGGTAACCTGGCACTTGTCGCTGCCTGCGCTGCAGGAGGGCAGGGGCACGCTATCATCCTGGAGCGGTATTCGGCTTAAATCATTTACATTAAAAACCAAAGCAGCTCAATTTGGTAATCAACCATTGAAAACGGAAATATTATTCTATGGATTATCTGTCAATTGAAGAGCAAGAAAGCATTACGGTCATTACACTCAACCAGGAAGGTGAAAAGGTAAATAAGCTTAATGAAACCCTGATTGAGGAGTTCGATGAACTACTGGACCGGTTTGAGGAAGATGAAAATATTGAAGGCATGGTGCTGATCAGTGGTAAAGAGGACAATTTCATCGCCGGTGCTGATGTAGAGATGCTAAAAAAGTAAGCAGGCCCCGGATGAAATCGAGGAGTTGAGTCGAACGGGCAATGAGCTGCTGTTGAGGGTCGAGAATTTTAGCAAGCCAATAGTTGCAGCGATACACGGCTCATGTATGGGCGGCGGACTTGAACTGGCGATGGCGTGTCATTACCGCGTGGCCTCCGATCATTCAGATACTAAGATGGGGCAACCGGAGGTCAACCTAGGCCTGAACCCCGGGGCGGGCGGAACCCAGCGGTTGCCGCGGCTCATCGGCCTGCAAAAGTCGCTTACCTATCTGTTGACAGGAAAGAACATCTATCCACGCCAAGCCTATAAAATGGGATTGGTGGATGAGTTGACCCATAAAGATGCGATTCTCACCGCCGCCAAAAAGGCCGTTTCAAAAATTAGCAAAGGGAGCTTCACACGAAAGGATAAGCGCAGCCTGCTCGAAAAGCTGTTGGAAGGAAATTCCTTGGGTCGCAAGATTATTTTTTCACAGGCCAGCAAGCGAACGCAATCCAAGACAAAAGGGAACTATCCCGCTCCACCCAAGATTCTTGAATGCGTCAAAGAAGGGTATGACAACGGTCTTAAAGCGGGCCTTGAAAAGGAATCGAAAGTGTTTGGGGAACTGGCCGCCACCCAGGAGTCGAAGAACCTGGTGAACTTGTTTTTTGGGATGCAGCAAGCCAAAAAAAATCCGCAGAAAAAAAGGGCGAGGGAGCTCTCCAAAATAGGCGTGCTGGGAGCAGGTTTAATGGGATCCGGCATCGCTGACGTTAGCGTGAATAATGGGATGAGAGTTTTACTGAAGGATCAGGATGTGGAACAGGCTGCGAAAGGCAAAAAGGCGATCTGGAAGAATCTGCAGGAAAAAGTGGACAAGCATATTATTTCGGAATTTGAACGAGATCGCATCGCCAGCCGGGTGACCCCCACGGGAAACTACAGCGGCTTTGAGAATATGGACTTAGTGATTGAGGCGGTTTTTGAAGACCTTGATCTTAAACAAAAAATGGTAAAACAAGTTGAAGAGATTGCCCCTGAACACTGTATTTTTGCCTCAAACACTTCCTCCCTGCCGATCAGCAAAATAGCGGAGGCTTCATCTCATCCGGAGCAGGTGGTAGGTATGCACTACTTTTCGCCGGTGCCGCAAATGCCGCTGATTGAAATTGTTAAAACTGATCAAACTGCGGAGTGGGTCACTGCTACGGCCCGCCAGGCGGGAATCACCCAAGGTAAGCATGTGATTGTGGTCAACGACGGTCCCGGATTTTATACGACCCGCATCTTGGCGCCGTATATGAACGAGGCACTTTCACTGCTTGAAGAGGGCGCGGCGATTGAAGACCTGGATTCATCTATGAAGCAGTTCGGATTTCCGGTGGGCCCGGCTGCCCTGTTTGATGAGGTGGGCATCGATGTGGCGGCACATATTACGGACGTACTCAACAAGATGTTTTCCGATCGCGGGGTGGAGCCGAGTAACAAGCCTAAAGAACTGCTTGAGGCAGGTTATAAGGGGCGGAAAAACAAGAAGGGGTTTTATAAGTATGAAGAAACAAACGGTGAAAAAAAGAAAAAAAATCCCAATGAATCGATTTACTCTTTCTTTGGCGGAACCTCCCGTAAAAAGATTGACCGGCGTGACCGTCCAGCAGCGCATGGTGTTAGCGATGATCAACGAGGCTGCTCGGTGCCTGCAGGATGAGATCTTGGAAAAACCGGAGGATGGCGACCTCGGTGCGATTCTCGGGCTTGGTTTCCCGCCGTTCCTCGGAGGTCCGTTTCGATATTTAGACCAGCAGGGCATAGGAAAAATTGTGGCTCAAATGGAAGGATATAGGAAAGAGCTCGGGCCACGATTTACGCCAGCAGAGATTTTGAAAGAGCATGCCTCAAAGGATAAAAAATTCTATTAGCCTTGTGGGCTGAATCAAGGTTAGGTAAGGGTAGCATAGTTATTATTTCAGAGCTTTTAATGACTATGATGGAACCTAAAATCGAAGGGTTGGATTACCTGGGCCCAGAAAAGTTCTGCAACCAGTTTTATAAACCACTGAATGCTCCTGAGCAATAAATTGGTGACAAACAGTACCCCAACTTCTTGGATTTATTTCCGATTTCTGGGTTTTTTCAAAGAATGAATACACCCTTGAGCCAAAATAGCTTAGTTGAGCTGTCTGGTGTCAAATCCTTATTCATGATTCATTCAGCCTAATTTTATACCTCAAGAAGTGCCGGCATTTTAGTACAAAAGTCATACTGCGAAAATTGTCCCGTCGTAACAAAAATGGTATCTTAAAGGCTTTACACTATAACAGGAAGTTCAAATATAACTACTAGTATATGCTGTCATTATTATTTCTGCTACTGACCGGTTCACCTGAAGATGCCGGTTGGATGAACTTGGTTTTCATTGGTCTCATTTTTGGCGTTTTCTACTTTTTTATTATTCGACCGCAGCAAAAGAAACAGAAAGAGATCGAAGAAAAGGTGTCAAACCTCGTGAAAGGGGACAAAATTGTGACCTCAGGTGGAATTATAGCCAAAGTAACTAGTGTTGAAGATGATTCAGTTCTGGCTGAGGTTGATACCGATGTTAAAGTTCGATTCACCAAAGGATCAATTACAGACGTCAATCCCAATAAGAACGATTAAACCGTTATGGAGGCAGAAAACGTCTCGTTCGATAGTATTGAAGACGCTATCGAGGACATAAAGCAGGGGCGCATGGTCATTGTTGCCGATGATGAAGATCGCGAAAATGAAGGCGACTTTATCATGGCGGCAGAAAAAGTTACCCCAGAAGCCGTCAACCTTATGGCTAAACATGGCGCGGGCTGATCTGTGTTCCTATTACGCGCCAGAAGGCGTACGACATGGATCTTGACTACATGGTTACGGAAGGTGCCGACCCTGACGAGGCCGCTTTTACGGTTTCTATAGACCACAAGGAGACGACCAGTACCGGCATCTCTGCCTCGGATCGTGCCAGTACCATCCGCGAGCTTATCAAGGATAATGCGGATCCCAATGAATTTCGTCGACCGGGGCACATTTTTCCGCTCATTAGCACCGAAGGTGGCGTGCTTCGACGCGCTGGCCACACTGAGGCATCGATCGACTTGGCACGTTTGGCGGGATTAAAACCGGCCGGTATCATCTGTGAGATCATGAAGGACAACGGCGAAATGGCCCGCCTTCCGGATCTTTTTGAAATTGCCGAAGAGTTTGACATGAAGCTGATCTCCATCAAAGATTTGATCGCCTACCGCATGCAGAACGAGTCGCTTGTCCGGAAAGTGGTGCAGGTCAATCTGCCGACTATTTATGGGGATTTTACCCTTCATGCCTTCCAGGAGCGGCTAACCGGCGACCATCACCTAGCGCTGGTAAAAGGGTAATGGGAAGAGGGCGACCCGGTGCTCGTGCGTGTGCATTCCTCCTGCATGACAGGCGATATTTTTGGCTCCAAGCGCTGCGACTGCGGAGAGCAGCTCCATCAAGCCCTGCTTAAAGTTGAGAAAGAGGGCAAGGGCGTAGTCTTGTACATGAACCAGGAAGGTCGTGGAATAGGGCTGGTTAACAAACTTAAGGCGTACAAACTGCAGGAACAGGGCATGGATACGGTGGAAGCCAATGAAGCCCTCGGCTTTAAACCTGATCATCGCGACTACGGCGTAGGCGCCCAAATTCTGCACTCACTCAATGTAATTAAATTACGCCTGATGACTAACAACCCGGTAAAAAGAGTGGGGCTTAAAAAGTTTCGGCCTGGAGATGGTAGAACGCGTGCCGATTGAAGTAGGGGCCTATCCCGAGAATGCCCGATACCTCAAAACAAAACGTGATAAGATGGGGCATGAACTTAAGCTGGATAATGTAGATCCGCACAGCCCGGAGTTTATCAAGAGCATAGTCACTGACGATTAATTTTCAGGAGAGCACTAGATATCTGCCTGTTTTCTATAGGCAGCGAAAGATAAAGAAGGGAGAAAGTAATTAGTTGTCTTTTCCCCTGATTCTTATTTGCTTCTCCTTCTCCCTGGTCTTTTTCACCGTCCGTATCTTCCGGGGATGGAGATGGAGTGGGTGATGATGAGAGCTCATCTTGATCCTTCTTCTTGTTAAGCTCTGTATTTACTTTGGGAAACTTAATTGATTGCTCATTTTCTTCCTCCGATTTTGAATCAGATGGTCCCTCAAAATCAAAAGGCTCGGTATTCCGGGCATCTTCGTCTGAGGACACGGGGTCATCGAGTGAAGTGTTATCCTCTCTGGTGACAGCGTCAATCTTGCTTTTGCCGGTTTTACCCGAAACACCATGGGTCAGGTAAGGAGAGTCAAATTTTTGATCATCAAAGGTCTGCTTTTCAGCTTCATCTTGTTCCTCATTTTCATCGTACGGTAAAATACGCTGGTGAAACAGCAGAAGCGCGATAATAGAAACGCTGATCGAAATATCGGCTACGTTAAAGATGTATGGGAATACAGGGTACCCATCAATGCGGAGCGTGAAATGGATGAAGTCAATTACATGTCCCTCAAGCACCCCGCCGTAGGAGCCGATATAGCCCATGATAAGGCGATCGATAATGTTGCCAAAAGCCCCGCCGAGCACCAATCCCATACACAAAAGATATCCGATATTGGCATTATCCAGCGAGCGGACAATATAAATAACGATTCCTACAGTGGCAGTTATGGCTATTGCGCTTATTACCGGCGTACTGGCCCAGTCCATACCCAGTGCCATACCCGGATTCTGCGTATAGTGGAAGGAGAGCCATCCGGGAATGATATCCCAGTTGTGAAGGGATGGTGTGATACGTACCACGTGCTTGGTAACCTGGTCGATTATAACAATGACCAGTGCGGGTACTATTAGCGCAATGAGTTTCTTTTTCTTCAAAAGAACCGCAGTAGTGCTTAAGGTTATTATCGTCGCTTTAGCTTGGCTTCAATACTAAGCTGGGTATGGGGTACCGCCTCCAGGCGACCTTTGGAGATCTTTTTGCCGGTAACCTTACATACACCATATGTTTTGTTGTCGATTCGCTTAAGGGCATCATCCAGGTAGCGGATAAACTTGCGGGTGCGGTTGTAGAGCATGTATGTCTTTTCGCGTTCCTGGGCGTCCGTGCCGGCATCGGCCATGTGGAAAGAATAGGCCGACTCATCGGAGGCGTTTTCCATGCTTTCACGCAGGGAGTTTTGCAGCGATTCCAGTTCCTGTTCAGCTTCATCTCTCTTTTTGATGATGATTTCACGGAAATACTCCAGTTCCTCATCCGAATAGGGAGAGATACGTTCCTGCTCGCCGCTGTCATTTTTCTTTGCAGATGCCATAATAGCCACTCTATCTTAGTTAGGGTTTCGTCGTATGGAGATCGTGCAATCATCGCCGCCAATCTCCCAGCTTTTTACGAAGTCAAAAACTTCTAATTTTTCAGTTTCAATTTTTTCAGCAAGGGTTTCACGTTTAATATACTCATCCATGGAAACTACCGCTTCTTCCAGGTTGCCCGCGCCTTCAAATCCGATTACAATACGATCCACAACCTCGAAATCGGCTTCTTTACGCATGTTTTGGATGCGGTTGACAAACTCACGTGCCAGTCCTTCCTGCTCCAGTTCGGTTGAAATTTCAGTATCCAGGGCAACACTGAGGCCATTTTCGGTTTCCACCTCCCAGCCTTCAATACCGGTACGGCTGATTTCCAGATCCTCGCTTCCCAACCGTGACGATACCATCGTCTCCCAGATCGAGCTCAATGGAGCCGGTCTCTTCAAACTTGGTGATCTGTTCGGTATTCAGTTGCTGGACTTTCGGGGTGATCGATTTCATCTTGCTACCCATTTTCTTGCCCAGTACCGGGAAGTTCGGTTTGGCCGATTTGCGGACGATTCCAGAATCATCATCCACAAATTGAATCTTCTTTAACGTTTACTTCATCCAGAATAATATCTTTAACCGCTTCTACCGTCTGCCGCTCCTCCTCGTCATCGATCGGCAGGATGATGCGCTGCAGCGGCTGGCGTACATTGATCTCAATTTTGTTTCGCAGACTCAGCACCATGGACGATATTTGTCGCGCCAGGGTCATACGGTATTCAAGCTGTTTGTCAATGGCGGTTTCTTCCACTGTGGGATAGAAGGAGATATGAACGCGACTCTTCATCCTCTCCGCCCACTTCATTGAGCCGTTGGAACAGCCATTCACCAAGAAAAGGAGCCGTCGGGCTGATCAGCTTGGCTACATCCATCAGGCACTCAAACAGCGTTTGATAGGCCGCGGTCTTGTCAATGCTTTTGCCCTCTTTCCAGAATCGGCGCCGATTGCGACGTACATACCAGTTGCTGAGCTCTTCAACAAATTCCTCAATTTCGCGTGCAGCCTTGGTGGGCTCGTAATCATCCAAAAATTCATCCACCATTTTTAACGTACTGAGTTCAGCCGCGATACCACCCAGCGGTCCATCTCAACACGATCGGCCACCGGTAGGGGAGAACCGGAGTAGGTGAACCCGTCGATATTGGCGTACATGGCAAAAAAGGAGTAGGTGTTGACCAGCGTATTGAAAAACTTGCGCTGTGTTTCCTGCAGCCCATCTTCGCTGAATTTTAGATTTTCCCACGGTGACGAGTTGCTCATCATGTACCAGCGAACCGTGTCAGCTCCGTATTTCTGGATCACTTCAAACGGCTCTACAGTGTTGCCTTTCGATTTACTCATCTTGTTGCCGTCTTCATCCAGCACCAGGCCGTTGGAAACCACGTTCTTATAGGCCGGCTCATCAAACAGCATAGTGCCGAGTGCGTGCAGGGTATAAAACCATCCGCGGGTTTGGTCGACGCCCTCAGCGATAAAATCAGCGGGAAAATTCGTTCTTGAATTTCTCTTTATTCTCAAATGGGTAATGCCACTGGGCGAACGGCATGGCGCCGGAATCGAACCAGACGTCCAGTAGGTCGGGTACACGGCGCATGGTACCTCCATTCGGTCCTTCCCACGTTAGGTCATCAATGTGGGGGCGGTGCAGGTCGATCTCTTCATCATCGGAAAGCCCCGCTTTTTTCTTAAGCTCTTCAACGCTGCCGATGCACTCCACGTACTCCGGATCTTTATCGCTGATCCACAGCGGAATGGGGGTGCCCCAGTAGCGCTGACGGGAGATGGCCCAGTCTACGTTATTTTCGAGCCAGGTGCCGAACCGGCCGCTTCCGGTGCTGGGCGGCTTCCAGTTGATCTCTTCCGCGTTATACTCCACCATCTTGTCCTTAACTTTGGTGGTCTCGATAAACCATGATTCCACCGGGTAAGACATCAGGGGAGTACCCTTGCGCCAATCGAACGGGTAGTTGTGCACGTAGGTTTCGTGCTTGTACATCAGATATTTATCCTTGATGGCGCGTGCAATTTCTTTGTCGGCATCCTTGAACCACTGTCCTTCAAAATCGGGTGCTTTTTCCGTGAATTTGCCATCCTCGTCGATCGGATTGAACATCGGGATGCCGGCTTCTTGGCAGGAATCAAAGTCGTCGGCACCGAAAGCAGGAGCGATATGAACAACGCCGGTTCCCTCATCGGTGGTTACATAATCTGCGGAAATAACTCTCCAGGCATCATCTCTGTCGTACTCCTCAAGCGCGAAATCAAAAACCGGATCATAGGTCCAGCCGATAATCTCTTTGCCTTTATATTCTTCGACGATCTCATACTCGTGATCGATATTCTCTTCGATGCAATCTTTGGCCAAGATGTAATATTCAGTACGGTCCCCCTCTGAAAGCTTGATCTTGGCGTAGGTCAGTTTAGGATTAACCGCCAGCGCCATGTTGGAGACGATGGTCCACGGTGTGGTGGTCCAGGCCAGAAAATAGGTGTCTTCTGACATCCGAAGTTGAAATTTTACAAAAATGGAGGGGTCTTGCACTTCCTCATAACCCAGACTCACCTCGTGAGAGGAAAGCACGGTTCCGCTGCCCGGAGAATACCACTGGATTTTATATCCTTGGTAGACAAGTCCCTTGTCGTACAGCGTTTTAAAGGCCCACCAGATCGATTCGATGTAGTCGTTTTCAAAAGTGACGTAGGGATCATCCAAGTCAACCCAGTAAGCCATGCGGTTGGTCAGGCGGTCCCACAGATCCTTGTATTTGAGCACGCTCTTGCGGCAGTGATCGTTGTATTTTGAAATGCCATATTCTTCTACTTGCGCGCGACCCTCAAGATCGAGTTCCTTTTCCACTTCAATCTCAACCGGCAGACCGTGTGTATCCCATCCTGCTTTGCGTTCTACTTTGTACCCTTTTAGAGTTTTGTACCGGCAGAACAAGTCTTTCACCGTTCTGGACATCACGTGGTGGATTCCCGGCTTGCCGTTGGCAGTGGGAGGTCCCTCATAAAAGGTAAAGGGAATACCCTCTTCCCGAGTTGTTAGACTCTTTTTAAAGATGTCGTTATCCTTCCACCACTTGAGCGTTTCTACCTCAAGTTTAGAAAAATTAAGCTGTTTTACTTCTTCAAACTGTTTAGCCATAAGGTCGATTTAAGTCGACTGTTATTTTATTAAAACCTAAAATATACAAACTTTAACGCTACTTTCGGTGTGGAGTGTTATGCCTTATGCATAACCTGCGACCGAAAATAGCGCTTAAGATACAAGTTTTGAATGATCTGTTCATATTATTTCACTCTAAAAATTCATAGACCGAGCAGAAATAAAAGAGTATGAGGGGGAAATTATCAAACCAACTGAACGGATGAGTCGATAGATCCTTTTTAAATATTTGATTCAGGCCTGATTTTTTCGAGTCTGTAGCTCTGTATTATTTACAGTGTCCCGCACAACAATGTAACTTTTGATAACTCAATATTTAACACTGGAAAGATGGAACAAGCGCTTCAAAAAAAGATCACAAAGGAATATCCATACAAGCTCTGTTTTGTTTGCCTGGGCAATATTTGCCGGAGTCCTACAGCAGAGGGTATTTTTCAGCACTTGGTAAATGAGCGGGGATACCAATCGTATTTTGAGGTCGATTCGGCCGGCACCTCTGCGTATCATGTTGGGGAATCGGCCAACAGCAAGAGCCAGCAAATAGCGAATAAACATGGCGTGCAGCTTCACTCAAAGTCACGAAAATTCGAATACGGCGACCTGGAGTATTTTGATCTGGTTCTGGCGATGGACCATGATAACCTGCAAAATGTTAAAAACCTGGATCGTAAAAACCGATTCAGCGAAAAAATCGGCCTGATGCGCGATTTCGATCCCCAGCCCGGAGATGGCGCCGTTCCCGATCCCTATTACGGCGGCAAGCAGGGATTCGAAAATGTCTTCCAAGTGGTGAAACGCAGCTGTGAATCGCTGCTGGATGAGCTTGAGCAGCAAATAGAAGAGGAATAAATGGCAAACAAAGTAGAAAAATACCGGCCCTACTATTCTGATGTTCTAGTTTTAAAACTCACCATCCAACACTAAATAATGATTCCAGATCAACTTATATCGCACATTCAAGAGCATAGCGGGCAGGCTATCGTATCAACGAAACGCGCCTCGGGCGGCAGTATCAACCAGGCGGCGCTGATTGAACTGGAAGATGCCGGCCCCTGTTTTTTAAAATGGAACCCCACTACTGATTCGGACCTGTTTGTGAAGGAGGTGAAAGGGCTTGACCTGCTGGCCTCGGCGGGCACTGATCTTTTAGTGCCCGAGGTAATCGATCAGGGCGCCTATGATGGACACATCGGGTATTTGTTGCTGGAATATATTGAAGAAGGCAGTGCAGGTTCTTCCTCGGCGGAGGATTTTGGAAGAGAGCTGGCTGCCCAGCACAAGGTTACAGAAGAGCGATTCGGGCTGAATCATGACAATTACATCGGCAAGCTGCCGCAGTCCAACAACTGGCAGGAAAACTGGGTCGATTTCTTCATCCAGCAAAGGATGGAGCCCCAGTTGAAGATGGCGCTCGACAGTGGGGAGCTCTCATCCAGTACGCGTTCGTTATTTGAAAACATGTACCAGCAGCTGCCCGATATTTTCCCGAAGAGCCCCCCAGTTTGTTACATGGAGATCTCTGGGCGGCAATTACTTTTTCAACACCCAGGGAAAAGCGGTGATCTATGATCCTGCTGTATATTATGGTCACAGAGAAATTGAGCTGGCCTTTACCCATATGTTCGGCGGATTTTCGTCCGATTTTTACCGTGCCTATGAGGAGGTATGGCCGTTGGCATCGGGTTTCAGTAGCCGAAAAGATATTTATAATCTATATCCACTGTTGGTACACACTAACCTGTTTGGAGGCCATTACGGGCGACAAGTAGAGTCAATTGTGCGGCGGTTTTAGGAGCAAGTATTCTAAATATCGATTAATGTTTTATGATTAAAAAGGATCTGAAAATTTTCTATCCGAAATCGGTCTTGAACTATTTTACTCAGAAACACCAAAAGAGTTATGTGGTTGATCTGACGTCAAAAATATACGCTACACAATACTTGCGAGACCCTTGTTTATGTTCGGGATGAGAAGACGTTAAACAATCGAACCAGAAATACATTATGGCCGATACCTATAATCGCATCATCAGCCTTGTTCCTAGCCTTACGGAGCTGCTGTTTTACTTTGGACTCAAAGATCGTTTGGCAGGGCGTACTCGTTTCTGCATTCATCCGGAGCCCGATGTCGAGGATATTCCGATCATCGGCGGGACCAAAAATCCGCGGTTTAATACCATCTGTGAGGTGAACCCTGATTTCATCCTGGCCAACAAAGAGGAGAATCGCAAGGAAGATATTGAGAAGCTCGAACATCATTTTCATGTGCATCTGACCCAGATCGCCACCATCGAAGACGCCCTGATCGCGATTCACCGGCTCGGAAAGATTTTCGACAGGGACGAGAAAGCGAAAGATTTAACCTCAGGAGTGACCCGGCTGCTGAAACAGCGACCGGAAGAACCATCCATTCGAACGGCCTATCTGATCTGGCGCGATCCCTGGATGACGGTGGGATCTGATACCTATATCCATGACGTAATGAGTCACTGGAACCTGGAAAATGTATTTGAGGAGAAGCAGCGCTATCCTAAAATAAAACTTGATAGCATCAAGCAACGAAAGCCGCAGCTGGTACTGCTCAGCAGTGAGCCGTTTCCCTTTAAAGAAAAGCATGTGGATGAGGTTAAAGAACATCTTCCGGATACGCGGGTTCTTACCGTAGAGGGCGAATGGTTTAGCTGGTACGGGGCCCGCATGATGCACGCATTTGATAAGCTGAACACCTGGAGAAAGGCGATATCCTGAACGCGGAGGAAGTCATGTTTCGGGGAGATAAATCCTACAATATTTTCTTCTGAGAGAGTGGCAAGAGATATCGACAGCAGCAGCTAGATTTCCATCGCTGTAAGTTGTACTATTAGTCTCACAATTCCGTTGTATTACCTGTTTTTGTAGCAATAATTTGATTTACGTTTATGTTTCGAAAAAAATCATCCCTGTTACTTGTGCTTTGTCTCGTTTTACCCTTGGCTCTGCAGGCACAAGATAGCACCAGTTCTTCAGCTAATAGTGAGGGGAAGGCCCATGCAGCATATATCAAGGGGCTAGAAGAGTTTGAGAACGAAAATTACGAGCGCGCACTCGATCATCTTTCCACTGCTTATATGGATTTGCCCAAACATGCGGGCGTTAACTATGCCCTGGCTGATGCTTACCTGGCGATTGATGACCTTTCAAATGCGGCGTATTACGGCAAGAAAGCAGCCGAGCTGGAACCGCAAAACAAATGGTATCACCTGCAGCTGGCGAACATTTACCGCCGGGCCGGGCGAAATCAAGCCACCATCGATCAGCTGAAACTGGCGTTAAAGTATCATCCCAATGCCACTGATGTGATGTCAGAGCTGGCGAATGTCTATTCCCAGCATGAGCAGTACCTGGAATCAAATAAAATATACACTCAACTGCTCAACAAGACTGGGCCGGATATCGGTATATACCTGCAGAAACTGCAAAAATTTCAACGACCTGGATATGCGGGATTCGGCCATCGTGCAGCTGAAGAAAATACGCGGGCTGGATCCCGATAATCTTTCTACGCTGCATATGCTCAGCAATTATTATCTTGAGGTAGACCAAACCGATGATGCCAAACAGATGCTGCGGGAGGCACTTGACAAAAACCAGCGCAACCCCAAAACACTGGTGATGCTGGCCGATATCTATGTGGAGGAAGCCCAATGGGACAGCGTGGGTACACTGCTGGGAAATGTAGTGTCCGATCCCATCGTCAACAAAGAGGCAAAGCTGGATGTCACCCAGTACCTGTTTTCGCGCTACCAGCAGGAGCCCAATAACAAACACTTAAAACTGGCGCTGGAAAATATGCTCACGAAATTTACGGAAACGGCTCCGGAATATGGCCCTGCATATGCTCTTGCTGCAGATTATTACCTGAATGAAAATAACAACACTGAAGCGTTGAAAGCCCTGGCCAAAACGAACGAGCTGGCCCCGCGCAACGACATGGCCTGGCGGCAGCGCATGCAGCTTTTACTGGCCGAGGGTAGATATACCGAGGTTATCGAAGCGGGTAAAAAAGCGGATGAATATCTTCCAGGATCCTTTTATACTCTACTTTATCGGCAACGCTTACCTGGCAACAGGCCGGCAGCAGGAGTCCTTAAACTGGTTCGAAAAAGCCTCCCAGACGCCCTCGCGCAAACCGTTCAAGTCGGCTATCTTTGGCTCAATGGGCGATGCCTATTCGGCCCTGGACCAATGGGAGGATGCAAAAAAATCCTACGAGCAGGCCCTTCGCTGGACCCGCAGAATCACAATGTGCTTAATAACTATGCATACTATCTTTCCGAGCGTGATGAACAACTTGAAAAAGCAGAGAAGATGGCACTCAAAGCGATTGAACAGGTTCCCGATAATCCCTCCTACCTCGATACGGTGGGATGGGTGTATTATAAAAGGGGAATACGAAAAGGCCCAAAAATATATTAAGGCCTCCATCGACACCGGCAGCGCGAGTGCAGAAGTGCTGGAGCATATGGGCGATGTGATGCAGGAGCTGGGCAACCTCGACAGTGCCAAAGAATGGTGGAAGAAAGCGCTTCGAAAAAGACAGCTCCCGTTCTCATCTGAAAGATAAAATTGTACAATAAAGCATACCGTTGTGCATACCCGAATTCTATTTTTTACTCTCTGATCTCCGTGCTTGCTGCGGCCTGTTCCTCGCCGCGTATCGCCACGGTGGATGAAGACCAGGAGTTCAGGCGCGCCTCAATCAGTGCGGACTCTATTCTCTCTGCTATTCCGGACTACAGCTTATCGCTGAAAACCATTGAGGGCAAGGGCAAGGCGATTGTTAGCGAACCAGGTAACACGGAGCGGGTCACGGTCTATTTTTCGGGTAATCGGCAGAAAAGCCTGGTGACTATTAAAAATACTCTCGGCATTGAAGGGGGGCAGATTCTATCAGAGGGCGATTCCCTGCTGGTCTACAATAAGGTAGATAAAATAGCCCACAGAATATCGGTGCGCGATGATCAAATGACCAGCGTTCAGCACTTGGCCTCGGTTAATATTTTGAAAATGATGAATTTTGTTCCCCAGGCTGACCGAGTAAAAAATGTGTATGAATCACAAGACCGCTACCTGCTGTTGCTGGAGACCGGCGCGGAGGTGTTTGTGGACAAAAATGGCTTTAACGTGCGACGAGTGGATCAGCCCCGAAGTACAGGACTGCCCTATTCACGCATAATTTATGAGGCCTACGGTTCTATCGGGGGATTCAATCTTCCGCGAAGAGTTACTATCTTCAGTGCTGATGCACAATCAAAGGTGGCGCTGTTGATCCAGTCGCTGGAGGTAAATCCCGGCAACCTGGATCTTGAAATTGATCTTCCAAATGATGTAAAATTTGTAACCCAATGAAACGCACTATTCTCATATTGTTTCTTTTTTTGCTGAGCATCCCGTTCAGGGGATTCAGCCAGGTCGAGCAGTATAAGGAGCAACGTCAGCAGTTGATTAAAAAGCAGGAAGCTACCCGGGCTGAAATCCAGGAGATCAACGCCCGTATTGATGAGTTTGAAAATCGTGTGGTGCAGGCTGAGGAAAAATATGATGAGCTCTATTCCAAGTATGAAGACCTGCAGCGCCTGATCGCCCTGCAGGATCAAAAAATTTCAAAGCTGGAAACCGAGCTGTCTCACATTCGGGAAGAGATTTCTATTACGGGAAATGAGATTGAACAGAACAAAGAGAAGCTGAACAAGCTGATAGAAAACTATAAGGAAACGCTTTCCTATGTATACAAGCATGGTCGCACCTCCCGCCTCGCGTTGATCATGTCGTCGGAATCGGTAAACCAGATGCTGGTGCGCGCGTTTTATCTCAACAAGTTTGAGGAGCATCGCCAGGAGCAGGCACAGCAAATAAAGCAGACCACCGCTAATCTGGAGCAATCGCGCAAGCAGCTGCAGGAGGCACGTGAAAAGAATAAATCCGTGCTGGCAGAGATTCGAGCTGAAAAAAGAGAACTGGCTGCCAAGAAAGAACAGCAGGAATCCAACGTAAAGAAGCTGCGCAGCAACCGCGAGCAGATTCAAAATCGGCTGGCCGAAATACGAGACCAGAAACAGAAGTTGGATGAAACGCTTACGTCGTTGATCATGGAGGAGGAGCGGGTCCGTAAAGCGATGGAAGAACGGATTGAAAAATTAGAGGCCGAACGAAAAAGGAAGCTGGCGGCGGCTAAGTCTATCGAGAACGATGCGGAACGGGCCAAAGAGGTGGCCAAGTATTCTGAACCGATTGAGCGCGAAGATTATATCAATGAAGAACGGCTCAATAACCTGGAGCAGTCTTTTGCCAAGCAGAAAGGACAGCTGCGATGGCCGGTGGAAAGCAGTACTATTTCAGAGCATTTCGGTCGTCGCCGTCACCCGGTCTACGGTACGGTAACGGAGAACCTGGGGGTAGAGATTGTCACCAAGCCTAAAGATGTGGTTCGGGTGGTTCACGCCGGCTACGTAGTAGCTGTACAGCCCTTGCCCAATTATGGAGATGTGGTCATCGTAAAGCACGGCAAATATATTACTGCTTATGGCAATTTAAGCGAAGTGATGGTACGTAAAAATGCTATACTCGAAGCGGGTGATGCCATCGGCCTTTCGGGAGATCAAAACTCAGCACGGGGAGAGTCAGTCTTTTTTATGGTGCGAGAGGCAACCAAAATCTCAATCCTGAAGCCTGGCTGGCCAATAAATAGAGAAATAGTTTTTCTAAAATATAAGAGCAACTGATCAGTAAAAAAGAGTCATCGTTTTCCCTTCCTGTTTATTATTTTGAGGATACATCCTAATCAACTGATAGCTAATTTAATTTTATGGAAAGCTGGCAACGAACATTCGCCTACGTTTCAGGATCCGTGGTTTTTGGTCTGTTGTTTATCATTTTTACGAACGGTCTTCTGATCTATGTAAACAGACCCGGATGGATAGGCTATGTCGCCCTGTTTGGATTTGGACTCTGTATTTGTGAACATGAGCTACGGTATGAATCGCCGGTATACCAAAAAGCTCAAGCACCCCTCCTGGATCAGCTATCTGATGGCAACGCTGCTCGTACTTCCCACCCTGGTGTGGATCTACACCAAAGAGACAGCCCTTGCTGAAGCACATATGGTGTTTACCCTTACCAATATTTTTGCGGTGTATCTCGGTGCCTATTATGGAATAAAGAGCGGTGTGAAGAGACGAGCCGGCTACCTGGAAAAACTGCGTGAAACCGAAGAAGATCTCCCAGACGACCTTCAACGCCCCCACGACAAGCTCAATAAAAATTAGCCTGCTTATTATTCTTGCCAGAAATCGACTCTTTTGCGCTGGCAGTCTGCTGAAAATATTCCGGCCTTGCAGGGTATCCTTTCCCATTCGCTTTTCAAAAATGACTCAGGCCTTGCATATACTACAGCCTATAGGCTTCGATCTTGCTGGGAGAGTTGAGCCTGTCGTTTCTTTTCCGGGTTTGGTTGTTTGTATTGCAGGGGCGATTTTTACGTACTCTTACTCCACATTTGAAAAAAGATTCAGAGCCGATAACATCCGCTGGAAATTACAGGCAGAGAGCTGCGAGTCATTTTAAAACATTTATATGCTTCATTTTTGACTCTTGTATATCCAATTTCAAGATGAAGCTGCAGGGTTATTTCCGAAATGGTCTTATCGAAATCGTACTGAAGTTCTGGAGATCACATTCAGGGCTGAATACCACTTAAAAGGATGAAGTATTCCCGTGCTCTGGCAAGAACGAGGTTAACAAATACAGCCAATCTTTTGGGGCCGCTCAAAAAAGCGTGGTCATCGTCTTCCTCTTCTTTTTGCAGATCGGCAGATACGAGTATTCTAAATTTAATAGAATAAATTGATGAAAAATAAGCTCTTAGAAATACTCTAAGAGGAAAAACGGAGGCAAAAAGGGGCCCTCCTTATAATGGGAATGACTTACATTCATCACCCAAAAAACGGAGTAGATATGGAATCGAATAACATGAAAAATCCCCTGCAGAAAATTGCTGGACTGTTAATTGTACCGCTCATATTCTTAGCTGGATCATGCACAGATCTGCACGATCCGGTGTCATCTGAAAGAGAAGTTGTAGAGATAAAGGCCGATCATGATCATGAGCTGAATAAACATATTTATGAGATGAGCAAAAAGGAGTTGGCTTACGGGTGGACCACCTTCCGTTTTGTAAATGAGACGCATAGTCTACATTTCTTTAATATAATAAAGATGCCTCAAGAGGCGATAGACGCTGCCCAGGCGGCCGGCCAACCATTGCGAGACCACTTGTATGAAACGGTAACGGTCCCTTTCCAGGAAGAATTTAATCCCTATATATCCGGGGAAATTACCTATCAGCAATTTGTGAACAACCTGATTGGAGCCATCTCTCAGACGGCGCCATGGTATCTGGATCCCGGAACTGTGCCTATGGGTGGACCGGGATTTACATCTACAGATCAGACATCTCAAACTACTGTGAACCTGCAGCCGGGCACATACATCGCAGAATGCTACGTAAAAGATGAGAACCAGGAATTCCACACTTACAACGGTATGCTGGAGCTCTTCACCGTCAAAGAAGAGTCATCAGGAGAAGAAGAACCAGGTTCAACCATGGAGATAATGATTGCGCAGTCTGGCCTGGATGTACCGGATAAGATAGAAGAGGGTGAGCAAACGGTAGCTATAAATTTTGGAGATCAGACTGCTTATGCGCACCTGCTTGGACATAATGCCCATCTGGTACGTCTGGAAGAGAATTATGACCAGGGGCTGCTGGATGAGGTTGCCACCTGGATGGACTGGACCAAAGAAGAGGGATTACTTGTGGAAGCTCCTGCTGGCGCTACATTTTTGGGCGGCAGCATGCAGATGGTGGGCGGCAGTACGGCTTACCTGGAAGTAGATCTTGAACCAGGAGAATACGCCTGGATTGCCGAAGTTCCTGATCCCGCTGAAAAGGGCATGCTAAAAACATTCAGCGTGCCCGATTAAAAGAAACCCTGACAATCTTCAGGGTCTACTATCCTATCGTATGGTGTGCGGACCCATTCCGTTCAATCATGCATTATTTAACGATTAAGCAGGCCTGGTGGAAGCCGGGTCTGTTTGTTTTTACCTGCTTTTCCTTTTACAGCGCTCAATAAAACTTTGATGCAGGATTCAGCGAACTTTACAAATCAGACCGTTATGGGCTTTGATGTAGCCGGCGCGCAGAATCTTGAATCCGTTTTCCCATGCATATAGCCCCATTTGGTAGATATCCATCAGCTCCCGGTAACCATAGTTCATGTAATCGCTCATGACAGTGTAAAAAGCGCGGCTCCGCAACTGGTTACGTGGAGTCGTTAAAATGGCATATCCGCCCGGTTTCAGGAATCGGCGATGCATTGCAAACGCTTCGTGCTTGTACTCGTCGGGAAAGTGCTCAATCAGACCGATGCTTACCACAATATCGAACTCTTTGCCGTATGTCAGGTTGCGGATATCCTCCACCACAAAATTGATATTCATATCCTCTTTGTACCACACCTTGGGGCTTCCCGTAGCCGGATTTTTCCCGAAGAAAAGGATAGTGTTCGGGAAACTTGCCGAAGCGATCGGTCTTGCAAAATTCATCATAATCAACCAGCACTGCATGTCCGCCGGAATACTGTGCCAGCAACTGCATCGCCTCGTAGCCGTCAGCCGCTCCAAGGAACAGGACGTTCGGTTTTCTGACATCCAAATCCTGGAAGAGGCACGCTTGCCGCGCGGATCCCAGATGGCATCTTCTACGCGGTGTACTTTGTTCCAGACAAGCAGCTGTACCAGTTCTTCGAGCGCTTCTTTGCCACCGTGAATATCAAGGCTTAGGAGCGATTTCCAGACATCGGACCGCGCCTCTTTCTTCTGCTGCGGCACATCTTTGATAAATAGCTGGGTGAAAGGAACGGTTAAAATACTCCCAGCCCCTCTTAACCGGCATCTGCTGGTCATACTCATTCTCCCACTGTTCTCTTGCCGGCTGCCCAGTTGTCCACTTTGTATGGGCGATTCACTCTCTTTCCAGCTGAAGCGATGACCAGTCGGTGTAGCTTACATCTTCAAAAACATTCGGGCGGGGTATTTCGCAAATCGCGAACGTGGGTTGGCAACTGTTCGAAATAACCTATTTTGTGATCGGTCCGGTTGTCGTCGTCCAGCGTTTTAGAAGTCATGACGAGTCTGTTGATTGGAGGTTAACAGCAGTATAACGAACACTCGATTTAAAATCAGCAGCCAGGGAAACAGTTCCACTGAAACTGGTGGAAATGACGATATCAGGCAGGGACCGAAATCATTGCCTACTTTTAGAAGCACTTTTGCAAATGTAACCAAATATTGAACGTTGAAAGAACATGAGTCATACATCGGTGAGGTTGTTTTCCGATATAAAATTCAGACTCCGTTTGCTGTTGGTGCTGTGTACAGCTACCTGCTGAAAGATGAAAAAGTAGTGCTGGTGGACTGCGGTCAACATGAGGAACGGGCGTATGAAAAAGTACAGCATGCATTGAAGCAGCAGGGATTAAACATTGAAGATCTCGATGAAATATGGCTGAACCGCACGGGCATCCTGATCATTTTGGGCAGGCGGCGCTGCTTGCGGAAGAGTCGGGTGCTAACAGTTTACGGTCACCCAGGGGCCGGTGCAATTTTTCAGGAAATAACGATCGCGAGCTGTTTGCTGATCATTTAATCGGCACTCAGTTCCACAGAATGCCATTCGGCGCATGGTAGAACAGCTTGACTGGCTACAGCAGTTTCAGTTGCCCATCACCCCGCATTGGATTTCCGATGGCGATACGCTCTCCAGCGGACGCATGCAATTTACGGTAAAACATACGCCGGGCCATGCTGCTGGTCACCTTGTTTTTGTGGAGGAGAACGGCCTGATTTTTGGCGGAGATCTGTTGCTGGAGCATATCACCACCAACGCTCTGATTAATTTTGATCCCGATACTGAACAGCGCAACAAAAGTCTGCTCCAGTATCGAGATTCCCTGGAGTGGCTTAAATCCCAAAATGGTTCCCTGCTTCCGGGCCATGGCAATTTTATTTATGATATTCGGGAAGGTGATAGAGCATCATCTGGCAGAGCATGAGTCGCGTTATGCAGAAACTAAAGCAGATAATCGCAAAACATCCTCATTCCCTGTTACAGCTGTCCAAGCGGATGTTTCCCAAGGCGATGAAGCGGGGAGATGCCTTCCTGGTGTTTTCCAGAAGTGATAGGTTACCTGGACTGGGGCATGAAGTCGGAAGAGATAGCAGAAGAACGTTCTGAATCTCGATTATTTTATAAGCTGGCGGACTAATCCCGCTTTTCACGCTCTAATTCCTGAAAATCATTTAGTAAAACGATATAATATGGCAAACCATAACCTAAACGAGAGCAACAGCAGAATTATGGCTACTATTTTTACCAAGATTATTGAGGGTGAAATCCCCTGCCACAAAATTGCGGAAAACAGATGATCACATCGTATTTTCTGGATATCAATCCAATAGCTCGCGGACATACCCTGGTGGTACCCAAGCAGGAGATCGATTACTTCTTTGATCTGCCTGATGAACTGTATCACAGCACGATGGATGTGGCCCGAGAGGTATCGGGGGCTATCGACCGGGCGCTTGAGCCGCTGCGCACAGGTATTATTGTGCAGGGACTGGAGGTACCACACGCGCACCTTCACCTGGTTCCGCTCTATAAAACGCGCCAGGTTATGGCGTTGGGCCACAATGTGGAGGTGACGGAAAATGAAATGAAAGAACTGGCCAAGAAAATAAGTGCAGAGGTAGAATTATGAAGCTTTTTATTCTTAATGGGCCCAATCTTAATATGCTGGGCAAGCGAGATAAAGAGCAGTACGGCTCAGATACCCTGGCCGATATCCAAATACTGATCAAAAAAAAGTATCCGAATCATGATTTTACCTTTTTTCAAAGTAACAGTGAAGGTGAGATCGTCAGTGCTATCCACAAGTTGATGCATGGGGAGTTTGAGGGACTGGTCGCCAATTTCGGGGCTTATACCCATACATCGGTGGCTATCCGGGATGCACTGGAGATGCTGGCTGTTCCCGCCGTGGAGGTACACCTTTCCAATATCCATGCCCGTGAAGAATTTCGCCATCAAACCCTGACCGGGGCCGTATCATCCGGCATTATAGCAGGCTTTGGCAAATACAGTTACCTGCTCGGAATTCAGGCAGTGGAGCAGCTTTTGAGCGAGAAAGACTGAATCAAAAAAATCCAAAAAATACCGCTAACAGATGTTGCAGTGACGAACTTTTCCCTGGTATTTGTGGCAATAACCCATCAGACTTTGACAACTGACAAGCCTTAACTACTTTTTTGAAGAAACTTAAAGAACTTCTTTCCGATTCCCTGGTCTATGGCATCAGCAGCGTACTGGCGCGGTTTATCGGCTACCTGCTTGTTCCCGTGCACACGGCTGCTTTTGTTCCTTCCGAGTACGGGGTGGTAAATTTAGTTTATGCCGGGCTAGCGTTTTTAAATGTCATTTTTACCTTTGGGATGGAGTCGGCCTATCTCCGGTATGCCAAAGATCGTGAGAAAGCCACCGATATTTTTAAAACTATTCAGCTTGCGTTAGCTGGCGTTGCAACGTTGTTGGTCATCCTCTTTTTCTTTTTGGCCCCTGCCGTAATGCCGGCGATGAACCTGCAGGCTACTGGCAACCAAAATCTCTACTGGCTGATGCTCGGTATCGTGTGGTTCGATACCATGGTGATTGTACCCTTCGCCGAACTTCGGCTGGTACGCCGGCAGTGGATGTTCGCTGTGCTGAAGACCGGCAATATTGTCGTCAATGTGGCCCTGCAGTTTTACCTCATTTTGGGATTGGGCTGGGGGATCGACGCCGTCTTTTTTGCCAGCTTTATCGCATCGTGTTTAACAGCATTAGTGGTCTGGGGGGTCACGGCTGATATGTTCACGGGCTCTTGGAATACCCCTATATTCCGAAAGGCGCTGCGTTTTGGTCTGCCGTTTATTCCCGCATCGCTGGGATATGTGATCAACGAAATGCTCGATCGTTTTTTCCTCGGCAACTACATGTCTCAAGCCACCGTCTCCGAACTGTACAATCCTGGAATGGTGCCGGATGATATCGTAGGTATATACAGTGCGTGCTACAAACTTTCCGTGTTTATGCTGTTGCTTGTGCAGATGTTCAGGATGGCCTGGCAACCGTTTTTCCTGCGGCATTCAGACGATCCTGACGCCAAAGAGCTTTTTCGGGATGTGTTCCGTTACTTTAACGTGGTAGCAGGCATCGCTTTTCTGGTTGTGGCTCTTTTTGCCGCACAGATTGTTCAGATTAAAATCCCCATCATTAATGCTTATATAATCGGGCAAGACTACTGGATGGGACTCCATATAGTACCCCTGCTGCTGGCGGCGTACTGGTTCCAGGGGTGGTACGTAAATTTTTCGGCCGGCATCTTTATCGAAGAAGAAACCAAGATACTTCCCCAGATCACGCTTGCCGGAGCTGCCATCACGGTGGTGCTAAACCTGGTTTTGATTCCCTTCTTCGGCATGATGGGCTCTGCTATCGCCACCCTCGTCAGCTATTGTTCGATGGCGCTATTGCTCTATCGGCGCAGCCAGAAGGTGTACCCGGTGGACTACCAGCTGCTCCGCGCCTTTGTTACCATTGCTATCGCCGCTCTCTGCTTGCTGGCCCAGCCCTACCTTTCGGGATGGTTTAGTTCGGAATGGACAGCCAACCTTCTGTTGTTATCGTTAGGCGTAGTTACGATGTGTGTGACAGCCTTCAGCGAAACCAAAGTTTAATTCCAGCAAGTATTTATCGCCTGGAAAATACAACCGGGCTTAACCTACCAGAATAATTAGATTATTTAATCTGATCGAAGTTTGTAATAATTATTATGGGGAACGATAAGAAAGTAGGAGTCTATGTTGACGCAGCAAATGTTTTCTCAAAACGGGGGATTTGGCCTGCGGTATGAGATTCTAAGAAAGTTTGCAACACGGGGTGGAGAGTACCCTGCCCGGCTGAATGTATATCAAATTTATGATGCCGAACGTGCAGAGCGCGATACCTCATACCGGGAAAAGGCCACGCGATTTGCAGAGGTTCTTCGTGATTATGAATATAAGGTCATCGAAAAACCGTTGACCAACAAAGAAGATACCGAAGGAGATCCGCTTGTCCATTCCGCAGTAGATGTGGATATGGCTGTAGATATTTTAGAACAGGCAAAAGAGCTGGATAAAGTGGTTCTACTAACCAATAAAGCCAGTTTTAGTCGCTTGGTGGAGACCGTACAGCAAAAAGGATCTCGCGTGGAAATCGTCGGGTTCGACTCGATTTCCAGCAAGCTCAAAAGAAAAGCGGATATGTATATCTCAGGATATATGATACCGGGTCTGCTGCCTATTGAATCGCCCTATGAATGGGGAGAAGTAGGATCGCGTGTCAGGGGCGTCTGTTATGATTTTTCCCACAATGACGGCTACGGTTTTCTGAGGTACTTGGTAGCTATCAACGAGCATCTATGGATTACCGACTCACGCTTCGAGGGCTCGCCCTTCAAAACCGTATTTGCCCATATATCCCAGTTTGAAGAGAATTTTAACACTAGTTTTCTGCCCAGCAGGGAGCTGATTTTTGAGTTTGATCTTTCAGACAGCGACAAGGGATTGGTGGCAGAAAACATTTCACTGGTTTCGGCTCCGTAATTTTTTAATAGCACGTATGCTGCTTATCCGAACCTCTTTTCAAGGCGGTATTTTACATTAAAAAGACAAGTACTTAGCTTTACCGCTATCAAAATGGGCCGTTGACAAACGCTGTAAACTGTTTCAGTTAATAATAATCTGGCACATCATATTGAAATTATGAATAAAAATAATGTCGAAAGGATACCAGCCATGATTTCAGTCTCTTTCATTCCTACCCTTTTGTCAGATTGCCTTTGTTGCTGCTACTCTTGTATCAGCCTCACCAATTTCCGGTAACGTTTAATCCCTTTCTTCTTATAAAGATCGGAACTCCGGAAGAATAGATTAAAAGTTTCCTGAAGAAAGTATACTATACGAACTTCCCATTACTACAAATCACGACTTTAAAACACATAATAAGCTAATGGTTCCTTTTAAAAGCTCTTCTTTCTATCTGCTTATAGTCTCACTTCTTCTGATTCCACTTCTGAGTCAGGCACAACAAACCGCAACCGTTTCTGGTACTGTGGTTGAAGAGAACACCGGTGATGAGCTGCCGGGTGTAAATATTCGTCTTGTCGGTTCTCAGCGTGGTACGGTTACCGATCGGGATGGCACGTATTCCCTGACCGTACCAACGGGCGATGTTGAAATACAGTTTTCCTATGTGGGATTTGAAACGCGTACGAAAACGCTCTCCGGGTTAAGTTCAGGAGAGACCCGGACGTTGAATATTCAGCTGGTCTCCTCCTCTGTTACAGGAAGTGAAATTGTAGTTACCGGTACCAGGTCGGGCGGGCGCAGTAGAGTTGAATCGGCTGTGCCGGTTGATGTAATCTCGATGGAAGAGCTGGATATTGAATCGCCCCAGGTTGACCTGAATCAGCTGTTGACCTATGTAGCCCCTTCGTTTCAATCCAATCGCCAGTCTAGCGCCGATGAATCGGAACATATAGCACCCGCATCATTGCGCGGCATGGGGCCAGATCAGCTGCTGGTATTGGTAAATGGCAAACGTCGCCATACCAGCTCTCTGGTTAATCTGCTGGGAGGTGGCAGAGGATCGGTAGGTACGGATTTATCTGTAATTCCTACTGCCGCTATTGATCGTATCGAGGTGTTGCGGGATGGCGCTTCCGCACAATACGGTTCCGATGCCATCGCCGGTGTAATTAATATTATTCTCAAAGAAAATACAGGGGGATTGACCGCGAGTGCCACCACGGGTATTCACAAGGAAGGAGATGGGGAGACTGCGAAAATTAACGCCAATTACGGTTTTGAGCTTGGCAATGAAGGCTACCTCAATATCACGGGATCATTCACCAATCGTGAAAGCACCAATCGTACCGGTAAGCACGCACTCCACGTTTACACGCCAGGTTTTGCCTACCCGCTGGATGAAAACCCTGAGCAGGCGCGCGCCCAGGATAATGACATCATTGAGCAAAATGGCAAGACCCGGGACGATTTTAAATTCCATATCGGCGAACCGGGCATGGAGATCGCCTCCTCCTTCTTTAATATGGCGGTCCCGCTCGATGAACAGGGCACGGAAGTGTATGCTTTTGGGGGATTAAGCAACAAGCAGGGTACCGGGTATCCGTTTCGCCGGTTGCCTATCGATAACGGTAATGTTACCGCAATTTATCCCCACGGATTTCAGCCTTTGACCGAATCATCAATAACCGACCGATCGCTGACGACCGGAGTTCGTGGTACAATTGGCGGATGGAATGTTGATTTCAGCAACAGCTACGGAAGTAACGGGTTCGATTTTCGCGTAGTAAACAGTGTAAATGCAAGTATGGGGAGTTCCTCACCCACAGCATTTGACGTGGGCGGCTTCTTTTTCAGCCAGAATGTGACAAGTCTGACCTTTTCTCGCCTTTTTGACGAGGCCCTTTCCGGCATAAATGTGGCATTCGGATCGGAATTCAGGGTCGACTCCTACAGCATTAACGCCGGGGATGAGGCTTCCTGGCGTAATTATGGCATTGCTGACAGTGTGTCGAATGGTGTGATTGTCGGGCAGGTAGATACCCTGGGCCGCCCCGCCGGGTCACAGGGCTACCCGGGATTTCGCCCCTCTGATGAAGTGGATACCGACCGGACCAATATCGCTGCTTTTGCCGATGTGGAGGTGAATGTAACCCCTGAACTACTTGTAACGGCAGCCTCCCGCTTTGAACGGTACAGTGATTTTGGGAATACCCTGAACGGCAAGATTTCGGCGCGCTATCTCTTCGGGGATGCATTGGTATTGCGGGGCGCAGTGAACACCGGGTTCAGGGCTCCCTCGCTGCACCAGGCCTCATACAATAAGGTTACTACTGATTTCAACGACAACAACAGGCTGGTACAGATCGGTACGTTCAGCAATGACAGCCGTCCCGCCGACCTGCTGGGTATTCCTGACCTGCATGAGGAAACCTCAACCAACTATAGTCTCGGATTTACCCTGCGCCCATTGCAGAACCTGAGTCTTACGGCCGACTTCTACCAGATAGATGTAGAAGATCGCATCATCCTGACCAGCAATTTTAATGTTAATGGCCTACCGGAAGACATAGCAGATGAGCTCCGCGACTACGGGGTACAGGCCGCCAATTTCTTTACCAACGCCATCGATACCCGGACCCGTGGTGCTGATATCGTAGCCACCTACAACCAGCCACTGCCAAATGACAATCTGCTTAATATTTCGCTGGCCGGTAACCTGAACCAGGTGGAAGTACAGGGGGCCGTTGATACCACTCCACAACTCGAAAATCAGGCCGACTCGTACCTGCAGCCCTGGGATCGCCTGCAGCTGGAAGAGGGAACACCCAAAACAAAGCTCACGGCCACCCTGAAATACGAAACCGACCGGTTTTCGGCAATGGTGCGCGGGGTACACTTCGGGGAGGTAAGCCTGCAGACCGGCGGTGCGTTTGGGGTGGCACAGACGTACGATCCACGCTTTGTTACCGATGTTAGCCTGACGTACGAGGTATTTGATGGAGTTGACCTTACGGCAGGGGCCAACAACGTTTTTGATGTTTACCCGGAAGAGCACAGGATGCCGAACAGCTACTACGGAGTGTTTAAATATCCTCCATCTCAGCAGGGCTTCAGCGGCGCGTACTACTTCACAAAAATAACATTAAACTACTAGGAGGATATGCAAAAAATGCTCCCTCATCCCCCAGGTAAAACAGATGGCTGATTCTTCCGATACCCAGAAAACGGTAGGGCTGTTTACGGCAATATCTATGGCAGTCGCCAACATGATCGGAACGGGGGTTTTTACGACGCTCGGGTTCCAGGTGGCAGGCATCAAATCCATCTTCGCCCTGATCATGCTCTGGATTGTGGGCGGTATTATTGCCCTGGCCGGCGCGCTTTCCTACGGTGAGCTGGGGGCTGCTTTGCCACGGTCGGGTGGCGAATATCACTTGCTCTCTGAAATATATCACCCTTCCATTGGGTTTTTATCGGGATGGGTTTCACTGACCGCAGGTTTTGCTGCGCCAACGGCCCTTGCCGCAATTGCGCTCGGTGAATATACACATGCCGTATTTCCATCCATTCCGATAAATCACACGGGGGCATTGGCCGTACTTGTAATCACTGTTGTGCATGGAGCAAGTATTCGATGGGGTAACTATTTGCAAAATGGATCTACTATCATCAAAGTTGCTGTGGTTGTCCTGTTTATAGTCCTGGGCTTTTGGGCAGCAAATCCACAACCGATTAGTCTCATGCCCGACTATTCGGACTGGGCGGTGCTGGTTACTCCATTTTTTGCTGTTTCATTAGTATATGTATCCTACGCATACACCGGGTGGAATGCGGCGGTATATATCGTGGGAGAGGTCGAAAATCCGCAACGCAATCTCCCACTGGCCTTGCTGATTGCCACCCTGCTGGTAATGGTTCTATATACTTTGCTTAACTATGTCTTCTTGTTGATGGTGCCGTTGCCTGAATTGGCAGGTAATGTTGAGATTGGATTTATGGCAGCTGAAAATATGCTGGGTCCGGCCGCTGCGGATATATTATCCATTCTTATAGCTGTGCTAATGATCTCCACGATCAGCGCCATGGTATTTATCGGTGCACGCATTGCGCAGGTGATGGGAGAAGACTACAAGATTTTGAAGAAATTGTCGTACAGGAACGAGCAGTTTATCCCGGTGAATGCCCTGGTTTTTCAGCTCGTACTGATTTTGCTGTTCATATATACTTCTACATTTGAACAGGTGATGATCTACGCTACGGCCTTGCTTATCGGGATGAGTACCCTTACAGTTGCTGGAGTGTATGTTCTCAGGTGGCGACGCCCAGAGTTGCCGCGGCCCTACAAGACATGGGGATATCCCTTTACGCCGGCCCTTTTTTTGCTGGCAAACACATTCATCATGGGATACCTGATCACAGAACGACCGCTCGAATCGACAATCAGTCTTGGAATTATGCTGGTGGGTATCGGACTATATATTATTAATCGAAAATGGAGCTCCTTTGGAGAAGAAACAGTTTATGAGCAGTAGTTTCTGGCTGGGCCATTGAGGAAACGTTGGTAAACTTCATATAAAAAATGATGGTGTGTAGATACAGTTATTTCTGTTATCGGGCCCGTTAGGGAAAAATCTGCATTTAAAGCATAGATTTTAATGAGTTTATGTCTTGAAATAAGCGGTAGGTTCCTGTAATAAATATTGAGGTCAGGAGGCGGGGTCTGTTCAGATACGTAATACGGTGATTTTTGGAACTATGAAAATGCAAAAAGGCTCTGCTATGGTCGGCAGAGCCTTTTCTATTTAGTTGTGTGGGTTTTTTTGATGTCGCTATGATTTTTCAGCGCTGGGTGACTTGCCTGCATACCGATCTTGCGCCTTCAAATCCTGAGTATTTGTACTGGAAGCGGCTGAGTACCCTAACTCGCGTGGTTTTATTCCTGCTATCTCCGACATATTCCATGTAACGTTGGCCACTAAATTTTAAGCCTTGCAGGGATATTATTCTGTATGAACTTTTCAGAGGAGATTTTGAAGTGAATACATAGTATTGGCTGTCGTATTTTACAACCGCGGCAAAAATTCCGTTCCCCACGCAAATCCTTTCAATATTATACTCTGGGTCTAACGTACCGGAGATATCATCGGCAACAGTAATAAATTTATGTTGATCGCTATCCCGATCATGAATAGCAGAAGCTTCAGCAATAATTCCGTTTTCATGATTCGGTTTGGGTAACATTGAATAGTCGGCTCCCATAAATACAAAGCTTAAAATTAGAATAGAAAAATAGGATACCGTGCGATGATATGTCGAATGCGTGTTTCTGTTCCTGGTTTTTTTGGGTGATATGTGGTTTTGTTTTTTCATGATTTCCCCTGTTTGTAAAGGTTGACTTGTCTGAACTGGAGCAAGTAAGGTTTTTTAGATGCTCCCCTTTCTTACCTGTCAATGAACGTTCTAAACAAATGTATCGACGGGTTCTTTGCTATGTCTCCTTTGTTTCTTAGATTGCTTCTAAGACCAAAAAAATTAGAGAGTTATGTCAAAACTTCGCCTGTGTATCCTCGGCACGACAAGCCTACGCAAAAGTGACGAAACCTACGACCAATCCTTTTTAACGGGTTCCAAGCGGCTGGCCCTTTTAACGTACCTGTTGATTGCTCGCCCCCGAGGCTATCACCGCCGGGATAAAATCCTTGCCCTTTTTTGGCCTGAAAAAGGGCAGAAAAACGCCCGGAATGCGCTTAGTAATATGCTGTATCATCTACGGAATTCACTGAATGATAATGTGGTATTAAACCGTGGCACAGAAGAGATTAGTATAAACCGGAAGCAAATTTGGTGTGATGTAACAGCTTTTGAACAATTCCTTGATGAAGGAGAAGTCCGGAAGGCCCTTGAGCTATATCGGGACGATCTATTGGTGGGATTCCATGTGCCCGATATCTCCAATGAGCTGCAAAGCTGGCTCGACGGCGAACGCGAGCGGCTCAGGCAGCGTGCTGCCGAAGGAGCGTGGATTCTTGCTGAAGAAGCAGAACAAAATAATGATCGTAAAATGGCCCGTAAATGGGCAAACCGGGCTGCAGAATACCTGCCGTATTCAGGTGAAACACAGCAACGCCTGATTGCACTTCTAAAACGAAACGGGGACAGGGCGGGAGCAAGGGAGGCCTATGACAGGTATGCCGAACGCCTGCGCACGGAATGGGATATGGAGCCTACAGATAAGCTCAAGGCCCTTGTTGAGAATATGGAAGTACAGGAACCAGGCCGCCATGGGGCGGCCGAACCAAAATCTGAGCAGCCCCCTATCACCTCTTCGGGTGAAATTCCTAAAGATAAATCCAGTCATGGAACAGCAGATTCCACTCCTGTATATTTGGGGCAGGAGGAGGATACGGCATCCGGCATCTCCAACAGCATGAAGTGGAGCGCTGTGGCCGGACTTCTGATCCTCGTTGCTGTAGCCATCTGGGCATTTTGGTCGGGAACCATGGCAGGAGGCACAGAGATGCCCGTTAATGAAGGTCGATCGGTAGCGGTATTGCCGTTTACCTATCTCGGCACGGAAGACAGCACCGATTATTTTAGCCTGGGTATGACCGAGGAGATACTCACGCGGCTGGCACAGGTAGGGGATCTATCGGTGATCTCGCGTACTTCCGTTATGCAATACAGGAACACGCAGAAAAGTCTCCGCGAAATTGCTGATGAGCTGGGAGTGAGCGTTGTCGTGGAGGGCAGCGTGCAGCGGGTTGACGAGCAGGTGCGCATTAGCGCGCAATTAATTGATGCTGGTACCGACCGACATCTTTGGGCTAAAAGCTATAACGGTTCGATACGGAACATCCTGGCTCTGCAGAGTGAGGTTGCCAGAAACATTGCCGATGAGCTACACGCAGAACTATTGCCGAGGGAACGGGAACAGCTGGAAACGCAGCGCCAAGTGGATGAAATGGCGTATCACTTGTACCTGCGCGCCCAGCATCTGCGTGATCGGCGGGATTCAGCAGGAATCACCCGTGCCATCTCCCTTTTCCGTGAGGCGATCAGCCGGGATTCTGCGTTTGCACCCGCACATGGTGGCCTTGCTATCTCCTCTTTTTGGTCAGGTTTATTTCGTTTGACTCCCCGTAATAAGGCGGGACCAGTGGCGTTGGAAGCCGCCGATCGTGCGTTAATGCTCGACTCGACCAATGTGGAGGCATATCTGGCAAAAGCGCTGGTAGAGCAGATTTACTATCGAAATTGGGAAGAAAGCGAACAAGCATTAAGGCAGGCGATCGCAATTAATCCCAGCCATAGCGAACTGCGCAGTGAGTATGGGTGGCTGCTTCTTCGTCTTGGTCGCGTTGAGGAGAGTATTACACAGATGAGACGTGCTGTTACAGGCGATCCCCGGTCTTGGCATGCCCATCAAAGTTTAGGGTACGCAATCTACTGTAACTATCAGTTTGAAGAGGCCATACAGGAGCTTGAAACAGCAATAAGCATTGAGCCGCGATACTATTCTCAATTTTTATATCTATATCATGCTCTTCTCAAGCAAAGTCAACGACTATACCGTCAGGGGAATGGGGAGGATGCCCGGGCAGTGCTGAAGCGTTTACACGATATATATCCAAATCTAATTCTTGAAGATAATATGGGGGAAGATCTCATAGAGATGGTGATAAGGGGAGAAGAACAGGAGGCTCTTGAGCAAGTTGAGCAAGCCAGTATGCCACCTATTATGAAAAAGATATTATTTTTATTTGCAGGTGAAAATAAGGAAGCATTAGATATAATGGATAAGTTTACAAGTTTCGATTCCATTGTATTTGCTGATCCAATCTACGATCCTGTTCGTGATGATCCGCGATTCGAAGAAATGGTGGAAAGAAAGCTTTCGCTGCAGATCGAACCGTTTTAAATCTTTAGCAAACAGGTGTTAGTGTACAGCCATGAAATATGCGCTAAAGACGCCCAGATGTGCGATGTGGATACAGCATGATTTCATTTTTCCGTAAGAAATACTCTTAACATGCAAAAAGGCTCTGCTGTGGTCGGCAGAGCCTTTCTGCGTAAATGCAAGTAGTGAAGAAGCCTATCGTTCTTCGATTTATTGCGATTATTTATTTGTCCATCAGCTTCCGGAAATCCTCCAAAACGGAGTGTACATGATCAGCTGATGTATCTACAAGTTGTTGTTCTTCTTTGTTTAAATCAACCTCAATTATTTCCTTTATGCCGCCGTGTCCCAGCTTTACGGGAACCCCTAAAAACAGCTCTTTTTGGCCATATTCGCCGTTCAGGCAGGCTGCGCAGGGAAATATTCGGTTTTGATCCAGCATAATTGCCTCGACCATCTGTGCGGCAGCAGCGCCGGGTGCGTACCACCCGGAGGTGCCCATTAGGTTGACAAGCTCGCCACCGCCTTTCTTGGTGCGTTCAACAATCTCTTCCAGCCGATCTTCACTGATAAAATGTGTAATCGGCATACCGGAAACCGTTGTAAATCGGGGCAGGGGTACCATGGTGTCGCCATGTCCGCCGAGCAGCAGTGCCTGAATATCTTTTGGGGATACGTCGATCTCTTCAGCCAGGAAGGCGCGGAAGCGAGCGGTATCCAGGATGCCGGCCATACCCATCACGCGTTTGGAAGGGAAGCCGCTGGTTTCGAGCGCTACCTGGGCCATCACATCCAGCGGGTTGGAGACGATGATTAGAATCGTATTTGGGGAATGCTCAACGAGCTGTTCAACAACGCTCTGCACGATATTGGCGTTGGTTTCGAGCAGGTCATCGCGACTCATGCCCGGGCGACGCGGAACGCCGGCCGTAATCACACAAACGTCGGAGTCGGCCGTATCCTCATAATCCACCGTACCGGTAAGCTTGGTGTCAAACTTGTGGATCGGAGCAGATTCCCACTGGTCTAGTGCCCGGCCCTTCGAAGGATAGATCTTCTTGCCGTTTGTCTCCTGCACGATGTCGACCATCACTACCTCTTTTGCAAAATCCCGTTGTGCAATTGCCAATGATACGGTAGAACCGACATTACCGCCGGCTCCCACTACTGTTACTTTCATAATATTTAATGTTTAATGTTATTTTTTTGATTTAAGAAAATACACTCAGTGCAGAACCTTTTCCCATCTGGAAAATATAATTCATAATTCAAAATTCTAATATCTTTTCCGTGAGTCCATGCCCCACATCAGTTTGTTGCGTAGTGTCTCAAAATAGCTCTGATCGGGCAGTTCAATAAGATCAATTGTAAAGTTTGAGCGTTTTATATTTACCTGGAAAGGATAGGATTGAATTTCCGTTATGGCTCCATCATAAGAAAACAGAACCTCATGCTCCTGTTTTTCGACCGATATTTTCAGTGATTTATTGGACGGAAGCACCAAGGGCCGTGTTGTAAGAGTATGGGGATTGATAGGCGTTACGACCATGACGTCGGTGTTGGGCATCACAATCGGTCCGCCGGAGGAGAGGTTATAAGCTGTTGAACCGGTAGGAGAAGCCACAATAAGTCCGTCAGCCCAGTACGTGTTAATGAACATGTCATCATATTCGGCTTCAACGGTGATCATAGAGGTGGAATCCCGCTTGGAAAAGAGAAACTCGTTTAGCGCGTGGTAGATGTTGCCGTTCCCATCTTCGGCCTGCAGCAAATGGCGTTTGTCGATGCGGTAGTTGCTCGCGCAGATCGCCTCCAGCGCACTGGGAAGATTCTCTTGCTGAGTATTGGCCATAAAACCCAGCCGGCCACTGTTTACGCCAAGTATCGGTTTTTGAATGTTTCTCATCAAGCGGGCAGTGTGAGGCGTAGTGCCGTCGCCGCCCATCGCAATCACGATGTCGGCTTCATTTATGGCTGCTTCTTCAGAATCCATAACTTCGGCGGATTTGTGTCTTGATCCATCGTAGAGTTTGATTAGGTCATCACTAAAGTAAATACGAACCTCATTGCGGTCGGCCCAGTCCAAAGCTTTGAGGAAAGGTTTTTTTACCGAGTATTTTTTGGGATTTGCTACAACGGCTAATTTCATAAATGCTTGTTCTTTCTAGTCCTTGAGCCTACAGGTTATCGATGCCCGGCATATCCAGGGTTCGCAGGTCGATCCACCAGGGTAAACTGTTAAATGGCAACTGCTTAATTTGATTGATGGCCAACACCGACTGCTGTATGCTGTAGCGCATCAACACATTGGAATGCATTGGGGTAGACTGCCCGGGGAAGGTCGGTACAAAAGAGCTGGTATACAGGGCCGTGTGACGGCTGGGCGTGCGAATACGCAGGATCTGGAGCTGTGGTTTTGCCATCCACTCGTTTGATATCTGTTGAAGGAACCAGCGCTGAAATGGATCCTCAGAATACGTGCTCAGCACCGTTGCGGGCATTTCCAGAGAATCGGTGGTTACAGAATCCGTGGAGGCTTTAACATTGATGAGGTTACCTGGCAAGCGGTTGGCAATATTATTGAGATCAACGCGGTAAAACAGGGAGCGAATAGCAGGCTCCGATGTTACCGAATTTGTGTTGTATTGGAGATCGTATGTGGTGGCTCCGCCCGGCTTAACAAAGGTATAGTCCGAATTATAAGCAGGAGAGAGCATGCCACTTTTTGGTTGCAAAATATTGCTAAGAATCTGGGGACCTACCTCGGGGACCAAATGCACATTTCCTGAGGCCAGTGCCTTCAGCAGAAGGGATTCATTAGTCTCCACCATCACATCCACCCGGTCTAACACAGGAACGGTGTCGTCGGGCTGCTGGTACTCGTTGTTTTTGGAAAATACATAGAGGGAGTCGCCCACCTGCTGAGAATACCGGAACGGCCCGGAACCGACGGGCGCAAAGTTTTGTGGATTGTTTTGCACGGCTTCCCTCGGGTAGATGGAAGCGTAGGGCGAGGCCAGTTTCTGCAGGAAATGCGGATCTTTCTCAGCGAGATCGAAAACCACGGTGGAGTCATTGGAGATCTGGATGCCGTTGACGCCGGAAAGTTCCCGGTACGCGGGATTCAGAACCTTATGCTGTTCGTTGAAGTAGGGCTCAAATCCTTCAATAGCCATAAAAAGCTGAGCGGCATCGGAGGGCACGCTATTCCGAGCCATCGTTCGAAGGCGAATTTTACATCTCCGGCCACCACTTTGCGGCCTACACCGTTGCTAAAGACAGCATTATCGTGATAGTAAAGATTATCGTTCAGAACAAATCCGTATCGCAGGGAATCATCACTGACCTCCCAGCGCTCCGCGATGCCAGGGATGATCTCTTCCTTGCCGTTATATCGCACCAATCCTTCGTATACGATCTGCAGGGTACGTTTGGCGCTGTTATTATCGGCAAAAAGGGGATCCAGGGTTGTAATCGGGATCGATCTCCCCGACAATCAGCTGCTTGAAGTCGGCATCGTCCGTTGAGGTGACCGTGGTATCTTTCTGTCCAAATTCAGCGGGAGATTCAGGCTCATTATCGATGACAATAGTTTCCGGTTGTTTGGCACATCCAGTAGCCAGTAGAAGTACGAAAAGAGAGCCTAACAGGTTATAAGCGGTTTTTTTCATCAATTCCGGTCTTGGTTGATTTTATCTGTACGTGCGATTGCGCGTCATCAAGCAAAATCGTCGGTTGATGACTCAGGATATCTTTGTTTTTAAGTCCCTTAATGCCTTGAACGGCCTTTTGGCTTAACAAGTTCGTTTCATAACTGCGAACCCGCCCGAATTTTTCGCTGGTGTTGTTTCCGGGCCGATATCGATCAGTTCCAGCATCAGTTCCATGATCGAGATGTCACTCTCCTCCCAGAGATAAAACGAGAAAGAGCCGGGTATGGTGTTAATCTCATTAAAGTAAACTTCTTCGGTATCAGCATTGACAAGAAAATCGAGGCGGGCCACCACCGGCCGCGCGGAACTGCTTGAAAATGGAAAGGGCCATTTGTTGAATCTTGCCGGTAAGCTCCTCGGAAATACTCTGCCGGTATTTCACGATCGGCTGAGGCCATCCCCTTGCCGCTGGCGGCGTCGCTCTGGTATTTGTCCTCAAACGAGAGGGTTTCCTCCTTGCCGAGAGGTCGCTCGCAAATGCTGGTTCGTGCTTCTTCAGGATCGCCAAGAACGGCACAGTTGATCTCCATTAATGGGGATATTGCCTTTTCTACCAGCAGATTGGCATCATAACGGAAGGCAGTTTCAATAGCTTCGATGAGCATATCACGACTCTCAGCGCGCTGTACGCCAATACTGCTGCCCAGGTTTACCGGCTTTACGATAACCGGATATCGTCCTATTGCTTTCTACCTGGCCGAGCAGTTCTTCTTGGTGTTTCTCCCATTCCGACTCGAAAAAAGATACACTATCCACAACGGGGAAGCCGTGCGCACGGCACAATTCTTTTGCTTTCACCTTGTCCATCCCCAGGCTTGAGGCCAGCACGCCGCTGCCGGCAAAGGGCAGATTGTACATATCACACGTTCCCTGGAACGCACCGTTTCTCCCTCTGATCCGTGAAAAGCCGGGAGAACAGCGTAAACAGGATGGGAGTGTCGCGAAGAAAACAGGCCTCGTTTTTCAGTCTCCAGGAGCACCGGTTTACCCATCGTATTGTGGGAAAAGGTGCAGGGAATGGCCTGTTGCTCCAACTCGTCTAAATCCTGGTAATGTTCAAGGTCCAACAGGTATTCTCCGGTAAGCCATTTGCCCGATTTGGTGATATACAGGGGAATCAACGTATAGTCGGTGTCCTTCAGTGCTGCAATTGCCTGCATGGCGCTGAGCACCGAAACTTCATGTTCCGGTATACACCGCCAAAAGCAATGAGAATATTGTTGTTCATGTTGTTATCGATAGATCTTCGTGGAGCTTCGAATTTCGGTTATATGATACAGAAAAGATCACCTGATATGTGAGAGGAAGCATTGTATAATTGTATATAATAATCGTTGAAGATGAACCAAAAGTCTTGGATGCTCTCATACGGGAGGTCAATTAAAAAAAATCAACGGATCAATCCCGCAAAACTATGAATAGGGCTGCGGAAGAGACTTTTATCACCGGGTCGCCAGGTAATAGAGCCGCATAATTTTAAGTTCTTTGTAGCTGATATCGTCTCCCATATCATCCTTTACGGGGCGAAGTAGTTCTGCTCCTTCTTTTTCATACGCTCTCATAGCTTCATCAATTTGCTCTCCACTTAGTCCGGTAACCTTCAGGAATCCTTCCGATCTCAGTGGATTTCCTTCGCGGTAATAGGTGAGCAGGTGTTTCAGAATTGTGTTGATTTGAACATCATACTCCTGCTTCAGCGAATCGATCGATTGGCCGTTGTTGTAGGCCCGTCCCACCATATGATGGCGCCGATTGCCGCGCCCGCGTCTGCTTCTGGCAGATGAGCCACCAGGCCGGGGTTTTGGCTTTTCTTCAATATTATGTTCACGGCAGTATTCCATGATCACCTCCCTAAATGCAGCGCCGTACTTCTCCAGCTTGGTAGCACCGATGCCATGAATCGATTTCAGGCTTTGCTTGCTTTGGGGATAGTAACAGGCCATTTCAATAAGCGTGGTATCCGGAAATATGATATATGGAGGCACCTCGTTCTTGTCGGCCAGCCGCTTGCGTTTTTCGCGCAGCTGCTGGAACAGGGCGTCATCATAATCCAGCTGGTTAGCGCCGGTTGATTTGCGGGATGACGAGCTGGCTTCATCATTTTCGGGTGTCGCAATTCGGCCGTAGAGCGTATCTTCTCCCTTCAACAGGTCTACCCCCGGATGCGACAGTTTTAATCCTCCAAATTCCGGGTCCCGTTTCAGGTAGCCCTGGATGATGAGCTGCTGAGCCAGCTTGCTCCACTGCTTTTTGGAGTATTCGCGTCCCACCCCGTGCGTGGGCAGTTGATGATGATCATGCTTCTTCACGGTTTTTGCTTCCGAACCGCGCAGTACATTGGTTATATGTGTAATTCCAAAAGTCTGACCCGTTCGAACGACAGCCGAGAGAAATTTTTGGGCCGCAACCGTCAGATCCTCCACTTCCTTGACATCCCCCACGCAATTATCGCACATATCGCAGGCGTCAGAGGGGTAGACCTCCCCGAAATAATCCATCAAGGGAATACGGCGACACTTACGGCTTTCGATGAACTGGAGCAGGGCATTCAGGTGCCGGCGGGCTACAACCTGTTCTTTGGTACTCTTTTGATTGATGAAATACTTAATCTTGTTGATGTCGGAATAGCTGAACAGCAGAAGGCAGTCGGCACGGAGACCGTCGCGACCGGCTCGACCGATCTGCTGGTAATACGATTCGATATTTTGTGGCATGTCGTGGTGGATCACAAAGCGCACATCCGGCTTGTTAATTCCCATCCCAAACGCCACGGTGGCCACGATGATATCCACATCATCCCGGATAAATGCTTCCTGATTACGGGCTCGTTGCTGTTCTGTGAGGCCCGCGTGGTAGGGACGAACGGAGTAGCCCTCATGCCGCAGGTCACCCGCCAGCTCGTCTACCTGCCGGCGCGAAAAGCAATAGATGATTCCCGATTGATTTGATCGCTCATCGATGAATTCGATCACTTGGTCCAACGGCTTGTGCTTGTCACGGATTTCCAGGAACAAGTTTGTGCGGTTAAAGCTGGCGATGAACGCCTGCGTTTCGCTGAGCTTCAGGGTCTTTTTGATATCTTCCTGCACCCGTGGAGTGGCGGTAGCTGTAAGCGCTATGGTGACGGCCTTCGGAAAATGCTTGCGCACATCGGCCAGCTGGCGGTATTCAGGGCGGAAATCATGCCCCCATTCGGAGATGCAGTGTGCCTCATCAATCGTAAACGAATCGACCCGCAGTTTCTTTAGCAGATTCAGGGTGCGATCCAGCAGCAGTGTTTCCGGCGCCAGGTAGAGCAAGGAGGAATGGCCGCGTTTAAGCATCTGGATGTTTTCACGATATTGCTCTCTTGAAAGGCTGCTGTTCAGGCAGACTGCTCGAATACCGAACTCTTCCAGCTGCTCAACTTGATCCTTCATCAATGAGATGAGAGGGGAAACGACGATGGTAAGTCCATCAAAAATAAGGGCGGGAATCTGGTAACAGAGTGATTTTCCGCCACCGGTGGGCATTACAACAAGCGCATCATTTTTTTGAAGAACATGCCCGATAACTTCTTCCTGGAGCGGACGAAATTGTTGATATCCAAATACATCCGAGAGGGCTTCCCTTGCCTGATCAATCATTACTGATATTGAAAATTCGATCGATTAATATTCAAGCCAATATCTAAATAAGTCGGTTCTTTCGCCAACTTTTTTGGGACATATGATACCAGTAAATAAAATATATTTTGTTTTTAAGTCACTGATATTTAGCATGATAGGAGTGTTGTCAGAACAGGCCAAAGCTGGATAAAAAAATTATACCAGTGCGGCATAAATTCATCTTGAATTAAAAAGGGTATCTCATGTTTGGTATTGTAGCTCTCGATGTGGTAATCGGACTAATTTTTGTCTTTCTGCTCTTCAGCCTTTTTGTAACCATTATCAATGAAATGTTGAGCCAGATCTTTAAAATTCGGGGCAAGGAACTGCGGTTTTCCATTGAGCGGATGATCGGGTTCAAGCTTAAGCAGATATTCTACGATAAGCCAAAGATTAACAAGTCCAAATACCGGTCAAGCGTCTTTTACGGCACACCTTTCTGGAATATATATGTATGGTTTCGCAAGACCTTCTCCAGTAGTATAAACCTTGAAGCGGAAAAGCTAGAGGAGAAACTAACCAGCAAGACTTATCCCTCAAGCATATCACCGGCAACTTTTTCCGAGACTATTATCGAGATGATCGAGGACAAACAGCTCCGCGAAGACCTGTTTGAACATGCGCCTTTTCTCAAAAAAGCCTATGACGATTCCAGCGGCCAGCTGGAAGCCTTCAGACAGGAACTGGAGGATTGGTTTGACGAGGTTATGGTATATACCAGCGAGTGGTACAAGCAGAAGTTACGGCTGATATTGCTTGGACTTGGACTCCTGACGGCCGGTATCTTTAATGTGGATTCGATCTCAATATTTCAGACGCTGGCCAACGATCCGGATGCAAGAACTGCAGTGGTGCAGCAGGCCGAAACCTTTATTGAATCCCACAACCTGCAAGAGGGTATGGTGGTTGCAATTCCAAGCGGCGATACAACAGAAACCGATACTCTGAGGAGCAGTTACCTTGTACATGAATTTCTACAGGCCCAGCGGGAACCGTGCGGTCAAAACCAAGAGTGTATCGATTCAGTGAATACCGCCTATCCCACAATGGCGCGAATAGACTACGCCTATCAGCAGATTAATAACCTCGTGGAAGAAGATATCGACCGGGTTTCTACGGTGCTGGGCATGGGGTGGAGCAACTTGCCGGATAAAAGGGGCTTGGCCTTCTGGTGGGACTGGATTCTGCGGGTGCTGGGATGGCTCATAACAGCCTTGGCAATCAGCTTGGGGGCACCGTTCTGGTTCGACATGCTTTCAAAAGTGGTAAACCTAAAAAATGTAATTACCCGAAAAACAAGTGATGAACCCAAAAGTATTGAATCAAAGAAGAATGATGGAGCTTCAGGATGAGAAAAACATATCGATATAAGGATTTACAGGTCCCCGTGGGAGATGAGGAAGAGGTGGAGTTTACCGTAGAGTTTATTTCTGACGGAAATGTGGCACAAACCGTGGTGAATGTTCCGGGTGAACATGATCCTGCGATAGAGAACGCCGGAAGTGCATCATTGGGCAAGGGTAAAAATTTGAGAAACATGCCTACCATCTGTTTTTCCGATGTTGCCAATCCCATTCCTGAAGAAGATTCCATTCGGGTAATATATAAAGTAAATGGTGAAGTGCTGGTGGAGCACGAGAATGCCAAGTCCGAAGAGGAGCGTCCCTATATCGTTCTTTCCATAAGATTCAATCAATCGTGAGATATTTACTTTCATTTCTTTTCATTGGGATTATGACGGGTACCACGGCATTTGCCCAGGAATCGTTAACCGATATTAAGGCGCCGAGTTCACCGGCCGCGGCACTGCTGGGCGTGCAGCCACAATCGGTGCTGGCCCCTAAATCTTACCGCGCGCTGGAAACGGCGGTGTACTCGAACTTTTTAAATAATGCTGGTGCGGCGGCCATCCCCAACGATTTTGGGCTTGAATTCACGCCCTACTGGGCCAAAGATCACAGCCTTTCTCTCGAAGAATATCTTTATCCGGAGGATATCTTGCAGGGACAATATTTTGCGCAATTCATCGTTTTCCGTGGCATCTACTCAAAATTTTACCTTGGGAGATAGCACTGCTACCACCGGTCTGGCATTTGGCTACCGAACGACGGTTCATTTTTCAAACCAGCAGGATCGTGAACGAGTTAGTAACTTCAGGGAACAGCTTTCCAGGAATCAGGCTGTTCAGGCAGCTATCGGGGCCGAAATAAATGCCCTTCCCTTTGATACAAGTCGTACAATTACCAACAAAATGCAGTTTATAACTGCTGCCCGATCTATAATATCAAAGGCTGTACAAAGAATTTATGGCAATTATTTTACGCCTGAAAAGATAGAGCAAATCATTGACCAGATATTTAAAAACATACAGATATTACCCGAATATATCCCGGAAGATCCAGGTCCGTGTTTGGACGCGTTCATCAACATGGTGGATGCAAACCTGCCGGCTATCCGTTCTGAGCAAAATGCAGAGGCGATGTTCAATAACTTCAAGGATTATATTAGGGACCGGCAGGGCTTTTACCTCGATATTGCCTATGGGGTTTTCCTGAATTTTCCATCCAGCAATTTTCAGTCGGCAGCAGCCCCGCGGCAATCGTTTTGGATTACCCCGACCTACCGTTTCAGCGATAAGTTGAGCCACCTGAAGATGATAGGTGTACTTCGGTATGAAGGCTATGACACCGATTATTTCAAGCAGTATTTTCCCAATTCTAAGGTCTTCAAGAATAATATAGATTACGGGGTGGCAATTTCCGGAGATTTTGACAGTTTTACCCTGGAATTTGAGGCGGTAGGCCGAAACAGCAATTCATTGATTCCCGCAGGAATGGATGACAGCGGTAATCAGCTGTTCAGGAAAGACACCAAAGTCGATTTCCAGGCCATAGGCACGTTTTTATATCGCCTTAATGAGCATATTGCGCTTACCTATAGTTTGGGCAGCCGATTTGAGCCGATTGTTAACCCGGAGAATACCCTGGTTTCACTGCTGTCACTAAACCTGGGATTTGGAGGGCCTACCAAAGACGACATAGTTCAGTAGTTTTAAAAATAAGTCTGCTGCTGGAGCGATTTGGACAGCTTCATTTTGAGTAATGAGAAAAAGGCGCGAAAAAGCCGATCTTGAGATACAATCGATTACGCTTATGCTCATCGGTGGCCACTAAGATTTCTGAGGATGACAATGAGAGAATTTGGGAATTTTGTAGTACCCTTAATAACGCGAAATGAAGACAGTATTAGCCCTCCCGCGAGATACCCGAGGAGAGGAAAAAAGTGTCAAAGTTGCTTACTTGCTCAAATACAAGTTTTTGAACTCATACGGTTTTTTGAAATGATCGTCGTTGAAATCTTCGGCGAAGTAGATCGTTTCGCCCGTTGATTTCATTTCGGGTCCGAGCTCCTTCTTCACTTCCGGGAATTTGCCAAACGGGAACACCGGCTCTTTCATCGCCCATTTCGCCAGGCTTGGAGGTCAGATCCTCCTCCGGGAAGTCCTTGAGCTTGGCGCCCAGCATCACTTTTACGGCGATGCGCGCTTCCGGTCGCTGAGTGGCTTTGGCCAGGAACGGGATGGTGCGTGTGGAGCGTGGGTTGGCCTCCAGCACATACACCTTCTCATCTTTCACGGCATACTGTACGTTCAGGAAACCAATGATGCCCATCTCGCTGGCAATCTTTTCGTGCATACTCCTTCACCTTCTCGATCACTTTGTCGCTTAGTGAGTAGGTGGGAATGACGGCGGTTGAGTCGCCAGAGTGCACGCCGGCCGGTTCAATATGTTGCATGATGCCGGCAATATGCATTTGCTCGCCGTCGTACACCGCATCCACATCAAGCTCTATCGCCTCATTCAGAAAGCGGTCGATCAGAAAGTCATTTTCAGGGTGGGTTTTGAGGATCGTCTCGGTATATTTTTTGAGCTCCTCTTCTCCGATGGCGATCCGCATGCCCTGCCCGCCGAGCACGTAGCTGGGACGGATCAGCACCGGATAACCAATGTCACGCGCTATCTCAAGTGCCCCTTCCACTGTACGGGCGGTGCCGTAATTGGGAAATGGGATATCCAGCCTCTCAAGGAAGTTCGAGAATTTGCCCCGGTCCTCTGCAAAGTTTATCTTTTCGAAGGGCGTACCAAAAATTTTGATGCCCTCTTCCACAAACCGCTTGCCGAGCTTTAGCGCCGTTTGTCCTCCCACCTGCAGGATCACACCCTCCGGCTGCTCATGCTCGATGATATCGAGCACGCGCTCCCAGTAAACTGGCTCGAAATAGAGCTTGTCGGCAATGAAAATCAGTGGAGACGGTCTCAGGGTTGCAGTTTACCATGATCGTTTCGTAGCCCATCTCTTTGGCGGCGCCCACAGCGTGCACGCAGGTGTAGTCAAAACCTCAGACCTGCCGATGCGGTCGGGCCACTGCCGAATCAGAATTTTGTCGTCGCTGACATCACTTTCGTTTTCACCTTCATAAAGGTAAAGAGAAATAGGGCGTTCCCGCAAATTCGGCGGCACAGGTATCCACAATTTTGAATACCGGCTTGATGCCCAGCTCTTTGCGTTTTTCTCGCACCTTATACTCATCTACCGGCCCGTTACTTTGGCTGAGCATCCATGATATCTGAGTGTCACTGAATCCGGCCTGTTTTAGCTCATACATTGTCTTTGTGTATGGTGGTTCAACGCTTGTTCCTCCGTGCGGTTCAAAGCAGACCATGTAGCGGATCTGCTGGAGGAACCACGGATCTACACTGGCTGATATCGGCGATTTCTTCTACCGAGGTCCCCAGCTTAAAGGCGTGTCGAATATTGAGCAGGCGATCCCAGTAGGGTTTGAGAAGACGTTCGCGAACAGTCTTGCGGTCGATCTCTTCATAGCCGTCGGCACCGAGTCCGGCGCGACCGATTTCGAGCGACTGCCACGCTTTGTTGAGCGCTTCCGGGAAATTGCGGCCTATTGACATCACTTCGCCCACCGCTTTCATCTGGGTGGTGAGCTCTTCATCCACGCCGGGAAACTTGTTCAAGTCAAGCGCTGGGCTTTCACAATCACGTAGTCTATGGCAAGGTCAAAGCAGGCCGAAGAAACACCGGTAATCGGGTTGGGCAGCTCATCAAGGTTGTATCCACGGGCGTTTGGTTGGTACTCTTCGGCGATGGTAGCCGGTGCGGTCGGAGGCCAGTGCTGACGAGCGGCTGTACGCGCGGGTCATTTCCATCGCCACCAGCCAGTTCGCCCGGCTTGATGGGCAAACTGTACGTTACATCCACCGGCAAACTCACCAATCGAATTCATCATTTTAATGGCAGCATCGCGCAGCATCTGGAACTGCTTGTCAGTCAGTGTCTGGGAGGGGGCTACAGTAACGGAATCTCCAGTGTGAACGCCCATCGGATCGATATTTTCGACGGTACAGTAATGATGACGACCGTGTCGTTGGGATCGCGCAGGAGTTCCAGCTCAGACCTCTTCAGCCGAAGATACTTTCCTCTATAGCACCCGCGACAGGGCTGAGTTTCATTGCGCAGCACCTTTCGCTTGAAATGGATCCTCTACATATTCCAACCACGCCGCCGCCGTCGCCGCCCATGGTAAAGGAGGGTCGATGTTATGATTGAGAGTCCGCTGAGTTTTTCGGTGATTTCCTTTGCTTCCGAGCAGTAGTTGGCCACTTTACTTTTAGGAATGTCGTGGAATGACCATCGATCAGGTCCCGTAATTTTTGCCGGTCTTCGGTGATTTCCACCGCGTCGCAGATTTAACAGCGATAATGTCTATGCCGCGTTCTTTCCAGAAATTTTCTTTCTGAAGGTCCCCGGTCAGGTTTAGTCCGGTTTGGCCGCCCATGGTAGGCAGTACGGCGTCGGGTTTTTCCTTGGCTACAATTTTCTTTGATGGATTCAGTGGTCAGCGGTTTCAGGTACACCTCATCGGCCATAAGGGGGTCGGTCATGATGGTAGCCGGATTTGAGTTGATGAGTATACCTCTTACCTGTTGTTCATAAGCCAGCGACAGGCCTGGGAGCCCGAATAATCAAATTTGGCCGCCTGTCCGATTACGATGGGTCCTGATCCATGATGATAAGAATTTTGGCTGGATGTCGTCGCGTCGTGGCATTCGTTTTAAACTTCTAAAATTTTATCAGGTTACAATTAATTATGTGGCGTCGATTCGTTAAGGCACAGTGTTCCTTGTCCGTATAGCTTCAGCCTGGATCAATAATCTGATTAAACCAGTTCCTCTTTTTGCTCTTTGATCATGTCCAGGAATTTATCGAAAAGATATGAAGAGTCGTGCGGGCCGGGGACGCCTCGGGGTGATACTGCACGGACATACCGGGAAGTCTTGAAAAACGAACTCCCTCAATCCAGATTATTCAAATTGAAGTGGGTCACTTCTACTTCGATTCATCCAGGGCTTCCTCATTGACGGCAAATTCGATGATTTTGAGTGGTAACTCCACTTTCCCGGTCTGCTTGTCTTGACAGGCGAGCTTGGTCGCGGTGGCTGATACGTACATTTTTTTGGCGGGATTTCCTTCCGAAAGCGCCATAAGCTGGTGCCCAAGGCAGATGCCGAATAGGTTTACCTGCGCCTTCAATTTACAATATCCAGTGATACGACGGCGGCGTTAGGGTCACCGGGACCGTTGCTGAAGAAAAAGCCGTCAGGATTCCAATCATCAATTTCCTCCATAAAATCGCCTTTGGCGGGAAATACGGAAGCCATTGCGCCGATGGTCGTCGATGATGTTCTGCTTAATGCCGTAGTCAAAAACAGCTGACGGCAGGGCAACTTGGTCGCTGGTGTACGGTTCAGGTTCCTGCCGGTTACTTCGGTGGCCAGCTCCAGACCTTTCATCTGGGGCCAGCTCTGGCCTTCTGCAAGGTCCGTCGTAGTTCTTCTGAGGAGATGATGGCATTCATCACGCCTTTGGTACGGATGTGGTGACCAGTTTGCGGATTACGCTGGCTATGCCGATGATGTTTCCGCTCAGGATTTCCTGAGGCTGCCATCGGCCTGGGATTACCGTAATCCCAGAAGGATCGTACGATGAGGCCAGCAATCATCACTTTTCGTGCTTCATCGTCGCGGTCATGGTTCCGGAGCCTCGGCCGACTGGCAGGTCATCATCATAGCTGACCGTAGTAGCTGGGGGTCGGTGAAGATCTTCTGGGAGCCGGTTATGTGGGGTGTTAAAACAGAGCTCACCACCAGTGGTTCCTTTTTTGCCAATAGCGAACCCATGTTCAACGGTTCCGTCTGAAAGTGCTATGATGGCTTTATCGCGCGGGTAAAGAGACATTAGAAGGTGTGGATATGGTTAACGGATTGCGGTTGATATCTAAAAAAAATCCGACAACAGAAAACGTGTCGGATTGGACTAACGAAAGGAGAAATGTCCTGATCGCAAATTTTTTAAAAACGGATGCCTATGCTTCTGAAAAGATATCTTGGACCGCATTGGCGTCATAGCAAAAACAAATATGCCGTTTTTGTGGGTCGACATTTGCGTCTAAAACTGGTCAAATATATAAACTGTGATTCCCTTATTCAATTCATTTTTTGGAAATAAAAAAGGCGACCGTCCTCTCGGAGATCGCCTTTTGGGAAATCGGAAACACCAACCTGTTAGCGTGTTTAACGCCCATTAGCGGCTGTTATCTCTCGGTGCATTCTGGTTAGCAGTTTGATTGCCGGAATAACGGCTGAACTTAATGGTTTCAACATTGTTGTTGAACGATTGTTTTACTGTCAGGATTGTTTTCTCAACGGTGATTCTGACTTCAATCGTCTCTCCCGGATTTTCGGGATCATCGAAATGGTAGATGTCGCCGTCAATCTCAACGATCTCTTCGCTTTCGATATCATAGCAGTCCTCTTCCTGGTCAAAATCATCACCCATATAGTCGTAGAAAGTGACCGTGGTGTTGGTCAGATTGACGTAGGCGACGTCACCTTTCGTTGAGTCAGAGTTTCACAGGCCGTCTACTTAGTCATTTGAACTGTCGGTTGAACTATCTTTGCAGGATACGGCGGTAAATAGGCACACCAATCCCACAACAAGGATTTTAGCAATTGAGAAGCGCATGTTAGTCTCCCCTTCGGAGGGTAAATGTTGATAAATGTTTAAAGATACGTGCTATAAGAGGCGGGTTGCCTGAATAGTAGATAATATTACGCAGCTTTTCAGATCTTAGTCAATAGGGATGGAAAATATTTTAAAAAGGCTGATAGAAAGAAAACGTACCAATGAAATAGATTTTCAGGGATTATTTCGGTAAATGGTATCCCTTATCGAACAAGTCATGAAAGAGGCTTAGCTCCTAACCTCCATTTTACCCTTTCTACAAGCCGCAAAACAGCTACCAAAGCAACTGCTTCATACAGAAAACACTACCCCCACTTTTGAGATATTCAGAAGTATCCACTTCATGGACCTGCGCCGGTGTCGCGCAGTTTTTTATTAACGTCGGTACAGCCTTCTGTATAATCACATTTTTACCGTCGGGGCAGGTGGCGTTGCAGGCAAAAAGCTTTTTGGCCTCATGTTCGTTGGCGGTAATTACTTCGCCAAACTCATTTATCAATGCTAGTCCCTGTTCGGTGAAGGCAGCGGGATAAATAAGCACGGTGGTCTCATTAAGCAGGCAGAAGCAGGTATCCAGGTGGTAGAATGACTCATCTACCAGTTCCAGGGTGATTACCGGCAGGTCGAAATGAAGAAATTATCTCGTAGGCTTTGCGCGATGACCGTGAGCTGTATCCGCCCCAGAGCAATTTCCGGCCGGTATGCCAGATCGCATCGCCGCATCCCTCAAAATCGCTGATCTGATCTCCATCAAGGTGATTAATTTCATACCCGCTACGGCGATACCACTGCTCAACGTAGGGCACCTCCTCTTTGCGTTAATCGGAATGCATCAGGCTCATCAACACCTGCTTTTCATCGTCCGAGTTTGAAGGTAGGGCAGGCTCCGGTCGGCGCAGAACACCATGTCTGCGCAGCCCTTCCTGGCCCTCCAGCGCGTGCTAACGGCAAGCCCGATCGTCGAAGTAGGTCCTCGATCCCCTTCGCCATGGGTACGTGCGTTAAGTTTGTCCACTTTACCAACATTGTTCGTCATATGGGGATTGAGAATACCACAATCCACCGAAAGCAGCGCTCACCTCCGCGATCATGTACCTTCTGGCAGCGGCATGGTGGGTAAGGCCCATAGATCGAGAAGTCCAGCCGCCTGCTGCCATTGCAGATAACCTGTGTACATAGTAAACCCTGTGCTGAAGATGAACGACTTTCCCCGTTTAGGGTCAATAAAGCAGAACAAATTTAAGAGGCTATAAAATGCAGGATTCCATCCTTATGAGCGTCTGCAATTTCATTTCTTTTACAAATAAATATTTTTCATTGATCCCGTTAGATAGTCATACTTTTGGTAGATGTTTAACGCTCTTGAATAGGGAGTCGAAATTTGGATCAAATGCTGACCTATGCTTCTTAATCCTGAACTGTTACTCAGCCCGCCCGACTGGAACTGAGGGCGCGTAAAAATTGAGAGGATTTATCTCCGGCCTGCACAAAAGCCTGTATGCGACTGACATTAGCGTGGAGTTTGCCGAACATCGTCCGGATAAGGTTTTCGGGGTAGAATTGAAGCACGTGGATGAAAGGAATGCCAAGACCGAACGTTTTTATGTTAAGAGATACGAGGAAGAAACGAATCTCCGCGCCTATCTTTTGCTGGATACCAGCAGTTCCATGTACTTCAAGCATTTCGCGGAATGGACGAAGCTGCGGTACGGTATCAACTTTGGAGCCGCCTTGCTCTACCTGATGCACCGCCAGCGCGATGCCACCGGCCTGATCCCGTTTAGTGATGAGATTGAAGCCTTTATACCGGCCAAATCCTCTTATTCTCATCTACGGCTTATCTTCAATGAACTGGAAAAAAGACTGGACGAGGAGCAGCAGGGCATTAAAGAGGGCAAAAGAACAGCCTCCGCCAAGGTGATAGCACGCCAGGTGGCGAGCGGCCGACCATGAGCTTGTGGTCATCGTTACTGACCTGTTTGAGAATGTGGATCAGCATGAGCAGCTGATTTCCGCCCTGAAACACCTGCGTCGAAAAAAACACCAGCATCTTTACAGACGGAGCAGAAAAGCGAACGGGAATTGGACTTCCCCGACCGCCGATTCCGCATGCAGGATATGGAAACCGGCACCGAAATGGAAAACAGACTGCCGCACAAGTTCGAGAAGAGCAGAAAAAGAAAGTTGAGGAGTATACACACCAGTTTAAAATGGCATGTAGCGAGTTTCAAATCGATTTCAGAGCAGGTCGATGCATAATCTTTGACCTGGCACTACTGGCGTATCTTAACAAACGAAAAAATCTTGGCTGAGCTCACGGGGAGTGATAATCTAAGATGTCAGATTTTTCAAAGAATAGTAGAGAGATAAAATGCGGAAATTGTTGGTGTGCCTGAGCTATTCTGTGTCGTTACAACTCTGCCGGTTTGGGCACAAGATCCTTTTTCAGGTCGAGTCGATCCACTTCTAACAGCCTACGGCCTGAGAGAAGAACTCTTCAGCCGTACCGTGCTTGTAGCTGCCGATGGGCAGGTCTTTCGCAGCGGGTACGGGATCGCCAATCCATCGATCGCATTTCCCCAACGAGGCCAATACGCGTATTTCAAATTGCAGTCCCTTGCCAAACCGTTTACATCCATGCTCGTGCTGCAACTGGTTGAGCGGGGCACGTTATCGCTGAAGCGATCCATCTCCATGTATCTTCCGGAATATCCCGGGGAATATGGAGCGGATGTTACGTTGAGCCAGCTGTTGACCCCATACCTCCGGCAATCCCCAACTACACGGATCGCAGCGCCGCGCCGCGACGCTACCAGCCGAATCGAGGTACGTCCGGCGGACTTCGCTAATACGATCGCCCAGCGCCCTCTCGATTTTGAACCCGGTACCGATTTTTCTTACAGTAATTCCAATTATTATTTGCTAGGTGTGATAGTAGAAACAGTAACCCGGAATGTCCTACAGCCGTGCGCTGGAAGAGCAGATTTTGAAGCCCGCGGGATTACAAAATACCGGTTACTGGATCCGGCAGAATGATCGTTGATAGCCTGGCTGAGGGATATGAGCGAGTGTACGACGGGTTTTACGAGGAGGCGCCGTATCAGAGTCCCGCTACATCTTATGCGGCGGGCGGACTATTTTCGACCGTATCTGACCTGTACCGCTGGGAACAGCTATTGTATACCGATCGTCTGCTTACGGAAGGTTTTCCGTACCCGGACACTCACGGGCTCCCCAATCGTCCAATTATGCCTTGGGCTGCATCGTGGGAGAAGCCTATTCCTGACGCCGTAATCCGACTTTTTTCAGCGCCCCGTTTCCCGTCCCCCAGAGCTCACAGCGGGAAAGTGGAGTGCGCGTAATCCACCGGTACTGGCACCGGCGATCCAATCCAGCGTTCTAACACTCTTGCTGGTGCCGGTGCCCGGATCAGCTGACTGGACAATCAGTAATCTCGGAAAACCAGCAGACTGATGCCAATGATCCTCAGGGAAGCAATATTTATGATATCGCCGGCGATATATTTGAATTTCTCCATAACAGCGGGGAATAATAAGTAGGAGGTCTGGTAGCTGTATTCCGCAAATAAATCTAGTTTTGTAGCGACTTAAGTAACGTCAGATCTTCTCAAAATCATATTCAGCAGTTTGGGTGAAAGTCGTTTCAGGTATACACCCGCCAGTTCTGTGCCCCCAATGTAGATCTCCTCTTTTCCTTTCCTGATTTTCGGGAGCAATTTTTCTGCAAACTTTTCCGGCTTCATGCCTTTTTGCTGTCCTTCTGCCCATTTTTCCATGTTTGGAACCGTCCCCCTCCAGTGCATTCAGGGTAACGTTGGTTTTGATGAATCCCGGGCATACGAGTGATACATCAATATTATGTTCAAAGACTTCCTGTCGGAGGCAATCGAACCAGCCGTGCAGGGCGTGCTTGGAGGCCGCATAAGTTGAACGCAGCCGGTATCCCGACGGTTCATCCACGCTGCTGGTACGCTACTGACAGGATCCCGTACTGCCGGTCAATCATGAAGGGAAGTACCGCTTTGGTGAGTGCAACCGTGCCAAAAAAGTTGACCTCCATCACTTTGCGAACTACATCCATATTTGTTTCATTTGCAAGTGAACGCTGGCTGATTCCGCCGTTGTTGAACAGGTAATCGATACGGCCGTAGTGGGAAAGGGCCTCTTCAGTGATGGCGGGCATAGCCTCCGCCTCGGAAAGATCCAGCGGCAGGGTGTGGATATCTGACCGGTTTCCAGGGCAGTTTTGCCGTACTTTTGAAAGTGCTTCTTCCCGACGCGAAGATAAAATAAGCTTAGCTCCGCGTTCATGCAGGGCGTAGGCTAATGCTTCTCCAATTCCGGATGAAGCCCCGGTAATCCATGCTACTTTGTCCTAAACTCATGATGTTATACCCACTTTAGTTGAAATAGATGGTTCAAGGAATGGATGATACAAGATTGAACGCAGCGAATCGCGACAGGCAGCGGATACTTTTCTGTTTTTATCCCCATCTTCCACGCGATATTTTTATATTTTGGTGCCCGAAATTAAGGTAAGGATTAACCATTCGCACACGAGCATACAATTCTTTCCATCAAAGACGAAGAAGAACCGGCTGAGATGCTGGCTAACTTTTTGGAGATGAACGACTATGAAGTTCTGGTGGCCCACGATGGCAACAGGGCGATTGAACTGATCGACCGGCGGGCCGGTGACATCCATATCGCGGTACTGGATATCATGGTGCCGAATGTAAATGGCAAGGAGATCTGCCGGCGGATTCGGAAGCACCCGGTGCTGAATGACATACCGGTTATCTTTTTAACAGCCAAGGACAAGGAAAAAGATGAAGATTAAACGCCTCGAGGCTGGGGGCGGACGAGCTGCGTCTCCAAACCGGCCAGCCTTAACCTGGTGGAAGCCCATGTTGAAACGCTGCTGCGGCGGCAGAATCCCCAGAAAGCCAACTGGCTGCAGTACGGGGGAACACCTACCTGGATGTGGATGCCAAGGAGCTGATACGGTGGATGACGAAGAGATAGAGCTCACCTCCACCGAATACACCCTGATTGAGCTGTTCTATCAGAACCCCAAAAGGGTATATAGCCGGCAGGAAATTCTGGAGCATATAACCGAGGATGATCACTTCGTGTTCGACCGAACGGTGGATGTGCATGTTAAAAATCTGCGTCTAAAAATGGGCGATTCCGGTAAAATTATCAAAACCTATCGTGGCATAGGATATGGCTTGAATCGGGATTCTGGTGGGCGTAAACGGATAAGTACTTTGATATTTAGCAGCTTTTTAAAAGCAAACTTTTTCAATATTTAAATGGTCAAAGCTTCTCACCTGACCTGATCTTTTTTCAGGATTTATAAAGAAAGATAGTGGGAATAATCATCAGAATAGGTGAGAATCGGGAAAACGTTGATTGTGATAATACTGTACAAAAAATTGATAGTTTAGATTAGCAAATGAGCATACGTTCCAAGCTGGCATGGACCTTTATTATACTGCTGATATTTGGCATAACGGCCATCAGCAGCTACTCCATCCTGTTTATTCGGAATTACATGCTGGCCGAGGGAGTAGAGCAGATCCAAAAGGATACCCGGTGGCTGGAGGTAACGATTGAAAACCTCTCTTCCGGACCCGGCTATGAACAGGCGTTTAGGGAAGCCGCAGAGACTTCTGGCTACCAGCTCGGTTTATACGACAAAGATGGCGTTCTGTTTGCCTCCTATCCCGACTGGGGCTGTCCGACCTTTCCGAATGCCTTGAGCCTGAATTCCAGGGATTCCCTTCGATCCTATGCCGATCGACCGCTTGTGCACGATCGTTCCGATTCAGCCAAAATTATTAGTTACGCATACCTGTCCAACAGCCAAAACGCTGCCCAGTACATCCGTGTCAGCCAGTTTAAGGATCAGATCTACGCCCCGATAAAAACCATTCGATGGATTATCTATTACGGGATGTTTATTTCCATTGGCTTGGTGATTGTGGTAAGTATCTGGATATCTCGCTACCTGACAAAACCGATTACGCAGATCAAAAACCTGGCGCGCGAAATTGCTGATGGGGATGCGGATACGCCAGATCGACCTGAACAGGAATGATGAGTTCGGAACGCTGGCGGAATCGCTTAACCAGATGGCATCGAAACTTCGGGAGGATACTCAGAAAATTAAGAAAACAGCCCGCAAGCAGCAGCAGTTTTTTGCCGATATCACCCATGAAAGAAGGAATCCGCTGCACACGATATCGGGTGCACTGGAACCGCTTGAGATGAAGAATCTGCCGGAAGATCAGCGAAATAAATATCTCAAAAATGCCCAGAAGCAGACCGAGCGGATTGGCCGGCTGTTTAAGGATCTGGTCACTTTACAGCGGTATGATTCAGACGAATATTTCATTGAGAAGAAGGCATTTGACCTGGCTGAAATTGGCCGGCATATCAAGGAGCTGTATGGTGACAAAGCCGCTGAAAAGTCAGTTGAACTGCACGTGGACACCCATTCCTGTAGCGTAAAAGGAGATCCCGGAAAGATTGAGCAGGTGGTGGATAACCTGGTATCCAACGCTATAAAGTATACCAATGATGGAACCATAAGGCTGAGCTATAAGCAGAAAAACGAGCAGGTTACGGTAGAGGTAGAGGATACAGGTATAGGCATCTCCCAGGAGCACCTCGGCCGGCTGTTCGATCGTTTTTACCGAACCGACAAGGCTCGTTCACGAGACAAGGGCGGCACCGGCCTGGGACTGGCGGTGGTCAAGAGTATTTTGAGCGCCCACGGCAGCGACATCCATGTCGACAGCAAGGTAGAGCAGGGTACTACTTTTTGGTTTACACTGCCATCCGCATAAGTTTAATTTTTTCTGCATCATTTTGAGCCATAACATCAATAGAACTAACATGATAGCCTATTTGGGAAAGCACCTGTATGTCGATTGGTTCTAAATAAATGCACGGAAAGCCTCTCTTCAAATTTCCTTCACAAAAGATTCATTTATTAAGGAGCTTGAAAATAGCATGTCAACGCCGTTTAGGGCTGAATCTTGTCAGATTGTATGATTTCAAACTAATGTATTCTTTATGTCTGATCAGAAAATTAAGCTGGGCGTGGTGCTCATGAATTTAGGCGGTCCCACCGGCGAAGATTACGTGCGCCCGTTTCTTTACAACCTCTTCCGGGACGAAGATATCATAAAATTGGGCGGTGGTAAGCTGCAAGATCTATTTGCCAATGTTATATCCAAATTCCGCGCACCCAGTGTGGCGGAAGATTACGAGGAGATCAACGGCTGCCCCAAAGGGTGTACCGGAAACAAGCACTGCCCAAATCGCAAAAATAGCGTAGTCTCAACTTGTTGTTCGCCCATTAACGGACTTACCGAACGTCAGCGCCGCGCACTGGAAAAGCACCTTGCAAAAGTATTACCTGAACGTGTAGAATCTAAGGTGTATACCTGCATGCGCTACTTTGTGCCGTTTGCCGAAACCACCATGCAGGATATGGTAGATGATGGCATCACTCATGCCGTAATGGTACCGTTGTATCCGCAGTTTTCCTGGACGACCACCGGCAGCAGTTTTCGAGATTGGGAGACCAAGCGTGACGAGAAGTTTGGCGACGCCACCCCCTGGAAAGAGTTTCACGTAAGAATTACGACCTCAATCCCAATTACCTGGAGGCGATAAACAGCCGTATCGATGAGGCTTTTGAATCGATGGATGAGGACACGTAATAAGACACACATTATTTTTAGCGCGCACGGTACGCCGATGCTGGAGGTGAAAGCGGCGATCCCTATACGGCCGAAATCAAGGAAACGATGGAGGCAATCATGGAGTGCTGAAATGTATGAAGAACCGTACTGGCTGGGCTATCAATCGAAGGTGGGGCCGCAGAAATGGACGCAGCCCAACACGGCCGAGCTGGTCGAACGGCACCTGCAATACGGTATCAAGAACTTCCTGATGGTGCCGGTTGCGTTTGTGACTGACCATATTGAAACGTTGTACGAGCTGGGTATCGAGCTGGTGGAAGATCTTGAAGAAGAAGGATATGAGTTCGAAAATATGACCGTTATGAAGGGGATAAATGACCATCCCGCCTACATTCAGGCACTGACTGACGAGGTAATAAAAAAGGTTGATCACCTGCTGCCTGAACTTGAATCAGAAACTGACACCTCAGAAAAAGTAACTGTATAGTATGATACAACAGGTTGACCAACAACTTGGTGATTTTTGCGTGGTTGGTGTCAACCACTGGGAGGCCTCTATTGAGGTGCGTGAAAAATTCAGTCTCAGTGATCAGCAGAAAGAGCAGCTTATCAACGGCGCCCTGCGCGAGGGGATACAAAGTTTGTTTGTGGTATCCACCTGTAATCGCACCGAAATTTTTGCGAAAGATACGTCGCCCGAAGAGCTGATTCGTCTGCTAATTACCTATTCTGACGCCACCCTGGATGAATTTCACAGGTATGGATTTGAAAAGGAAGGCCGCCCGGCAGTAGACCATCTGTTCCAGGTTACGGTGGGGCTCGACTCCCAAATCCTGGGTGATCTGCAGATTGTAAACCAGGTAAAGGAAGGGTATGAGTTTGCCTCCCACAAAGATGCTGTTTCCGGGGAGCTTCATCGCCTTATGCAGCATGTATTTCGAGCCCACAAGCGATCGCGCAACGAAACTTCTTTGGGTGAAGGCGCGGCCACTACCGCATACGCGGCCGTCCAGTTTGCCCGTAAAACCTTCGAAAATCTTACCGATAAGAATATCCTGCTGATCGGCACCGGAAAAATCGGCAAGGTGGCCTGTAAGAACCTGGTGAGCCTTGGAGCGAGGAAGGTGACGTTGATTAACCGCACCCGCGACCGCGCAGAGTTCGTGGCCGATAAATATGATCTGGAAGTGGCTGATTACGATAATTTGCCTGCCCAAATAGCTGATTCCGACTTGATTATTGTTGCTACAGGTGCAGCCGAACCGGTTATCGCGCCTGAGGATATGGAACCATCCCTGGAGGAAGGACGCTTTAAGGTGATGCTTGATCTTTCCGTTCCGCGCAATATCGATCCGGGCTATCGGGAAGCTCGACTTTGTGGACTTGGCCAACATGGATTTTCTGACAGATGTAACCGATGAAGCCTACGAGAACACGAGGAACGACTCCCCCCGTAAAAAAGATTATTGAAGATGAAATTACCGACTATCAAAACTGGCTGAGCGAGCAGAAAGTGGTGCCCACCATCAAGGCGCTTACCAGCAAATTTGAGTCTATCCGGGATGATGAATTCGAGTTTTTCAAAAACAAAATCAAAGACAGCGATCGCGACAAAGTAGAAAATCTGACCCGGCGCATCGTTAATAAGATCGCCGCCTACTCATTGAACACCTGCGCGATCACCATGAATCGGAACAGGTGACCAAAGTTGTTAATGACATGTTCAAGCTAGAAACCGGAAAAAAAGAATGATTAAACCCAGGAAGCTTCGTATCGGCACGCGCGACAGCGAGCTGGCAACGTGGCAGGCGGAAAAAGTTGCAGAAAAACTCTCCAAGCTCGGCCAGAACACCGAGCTTGTTTTCGTTAAGTCGGAGGGTGATATAGATCTGACCACACCGTTGCCGGAGATGGGCGGCAAAGGCGTGTTCACAAAGGCGCTGGATGATGCGCTGCTCAATGATGAGATTGATCTTGCGGTGCACTCTCACAAAGATCTCCCCACTGAAAACCCACTTCCGTTGAAGGTGGCTGCCGTCGTGAACGAGCTGATGCCCGCGATACACTGGTGACGCCGGGCGGCACTGATTTTTTAGAGGATGAAGACTACGAAGCGATTATTGCCACCAGCAGTAATCGTCGGCGGGCCCAGTGGCTTAGTCGCTATCCGCATCACACCATTACCAATATTCGAGGTAATGTAAACACGCGCCTCCAAAAGGTGAAAGAAAACGAGTGGGATGGCGCTATTTTCGCTGCAGCAGGCCTCACGCGCATCGGGTTGGGAGAGCATATCAGTCAATATTTGGACTGGATGGTTCCGGCAGCGGCACAGGGTGCCATGGCCGTGATGGTCCGAGAGGAGGATTTGGTATTGCAGCGGCTGCTCAAGGATATCAATCACCGGGATACGGAGCTCTGTACCAGCATAGAGCGTGATTTTTTGCACGATATGGAAGCGGGATGCAGTGCTCCTGTGGGTGCATATGCTACGATTGAAGATGATACCGTGCACTTTAAAGCAGTAGCCCTGATGATGGACGGCCAGGAGCGATACGATTTTGAAACGAGTGAACCAATAAAGCAGACCACAGAACTTGGGCATCGGGCGGCCGAGGTGCTGCTGGAGCAGGGGGCCTCAAAGGTTATTGATGAGCTGAAATCGCAATAGAAGTTCTTTTTCCTTATCACTGAACACTATGCGACACGATAAACACAATATTCTTGTAACGCGTCCGCTGGCTGGACAACAGATTGAATATGCCCGGGTAATGGGACTGCAGCCGGTAATAAAACCGGCTCTTGAGTTTGAATTCCCCGAATACTGGGATGATGTACTGAAGACGATAAACGATAATGCCAAATCTGAATGGGTGTTTACAAGTGCAAATGCCGTTAAAGCCCTGGAACAACTTATGCGGTCGGGGCTTCAGGTGCGGCCCAACACGCAGCTTTTTGCTGTAGGATCAAACCCAGGAAGCACTGCAGGGCCTCGGCCTCTGATGCTCAAATTCCCTACACACAAGATGCAGAACATCTGGCCCAACTGATCGCCGATGAAGGGAAGGTGGAATCCGTGATCTATTTCCAGGGCCAATTTGAGTCGGAATTAGCTGGCCGATGGGCTTAAAGATGAGGGCGTTGAAGTCATAGAAATCGAGGTAGATAAACCATTATTAACGTGTTTTTGCCGGAAGAGCCGATATCCGCTGTGTTGTTTTACAGCCCAGTGCAGTAGAGGGATTTAGTAAAGGACAAGGATTTGAAAGCAGTAATGAAATTCCGGCACTTTTTGCTATTGGTCCCACCACGGCCGAAGCGCTGGAAAAGGCCTCGGGAAGGTCGGTACAGGTTGCTGATGAACCGTTCAACAGAAACCTTATTGAGAAATGTTTCAGACTACCTGTTCAGCAAAGAAAAAGTCCAGTGAATAGAGAATACTTTGACATGCTCTGCATTGGAAGCAGAGTATATCTTGTGTTTACCTGGATCTGATAATATGAATTTGTCTGTTGGGAGGTTGTGATACTCCCGACCCAATGCGTCATTTAATAAGTTTTACATGAATACAAATTTTCCAGAACTGAAGAATAATCTCCTGCTCAGAGCGCTGCGGGGAGAAGAAGTTGAACGCCCACCTGTTTGGATGATGCGTCAGGCCGGTCGCTACCTGCCGCAATACATGAAAATCCGAAAAAAGTACAGCTTTTTTGAACGCGTAGAGACCCCGGAGCTGGCGTGTGAAATTACCCTGCAACCGATCGATGAACTGGAGCCGGATGCCGCCATTATCTTTTCCGATATTTTGACGGTCCCCCAGGCGCTCGGCATAGACGTTAACATGGTTCCGGGAAAGGGACCTGTGATGGAGAATCCCATTGAATCTGTCGATGAAGCCTTTGCAATCCTTGCGGAGGATGTCCCGGAAAATTACAGCATGTTATGGATGCAATCAGCTTAACGCGTAACGAGCTAAACGGCCGCGTTCCGCTGATCGGATTTGCCGGCGCCCGTGGACGCTCTTCTGCTATATGGTGCAGGGAGAGGGTTCAAAGAATTTTGAAAAAGCCAAGGCTTTTCTCTACCAGCACCCCAATGCCGCCCGGCACGTTCTGAAAGAACTGACCAAAGCAACTATCAACTATTTGAAGGCACAGATCAAAGCCGGCGCGCAGGTAGTACAGGTTTTCGATTCCTGGTCAGGCCTGCTGGGCCCGGAGGATTTCAACGAGGTGGGCGATGCCCCAGTTGATGGAGATCACGGACGAGATCAGAGAAGTGCCCGTCATCCTGTTTGCCAAGGGAAGCTGGTATGCCCTGGAGCGACTCAGTTATCGAAGCAATGCCGCCGCTCTAGGTCTCGACTGGACCATCACCCCGGAATATGCCCGCGAAGCCACCCGGAATCGCCTAACCCTGCAGGGTAATCTTGATCCGACAAAACTGCTGGGCCCCATTGATGATATAAAGCGTCAGGCAAAACGGATGGTCGACCGGTTTGGCAAAGATAAATATATAGCCAACCTGGGCCATGGTATTTTGCCTAACGTGCCCGTAGATAACGCCCGCGCGTTCATTGACACAATTAAGGAGTATGGTGATGAATAATTCAGGTAACAGTTTGCAAGGTCCCCCATCAAAGCGGTACTCCGGGGAATCAATCAGAGAGCGATTTACCGAATTTATTTATGACTTGCAGGACCAGATCTGTAATACGCTGGAGGAGCTGGATAGCACGGCAAGGTTCCGGCATGATGATTGGGATCGTGACGGCGGTGGCGGTGGTCACACCCGTGTCATTGAAAAAGGAGATGTTTTTGAGAAGGGTGGCGTCAACGTTTCAACGGTGCACGGCGAGCTGCCTGAGCTGATCCGAAAGCGTTTTGAGGTTGAGCAGGGCTGGTTCTGGGCCGGCGGCATTTCGCTGGTCATTCATCCCAGGAACCCAATGGTGCCCACAGTGCATGCTAATTTCCGGTATTTTGAGCTCTATGACGATGCGCAAATGGATGAAATCCGTGACCGGTGGTTTGGGGTGGGGCCGATCTCACGCCGTATTACCTGTGGGATGAAGACGCTGTTCACTTCCACCGCGTGTTTAAAGAAGCGTGCGATCGCCACGGTGATGAGCTGTATCCTACATTCAAAAAAGAATGCGACGAGTATTTTTACAACGAACATCGGCAGGAAGGGCGTGGTATTGGCGGACTTTTTTTTGATTACCTGCGTCCCAACGAGAAACGTTCGGCTGAAGATTGGTATGACTATACAACCGACGTGGGCAAGGTATTTCTGGATTCCTACGTGCCGATTATAAAACGTCGGATGGATGAATCGTATAATGACCAGCAGCGCTATTTCCAGGAAATTCGTCGCGGCCGATATGTAGAATTCAACCTGATTCACGATCGCGGAACGTTGTTTGGGCTAAAAACACAGGGACGAACCGAGTCGATCTTGATGAGCCTGCCGCCCCGGGTGCGCTGGGATTACGATTTTGAAATCAAACAGGATAGCAGGGAAGCATACTGGCTGGATCGACTGGAAAACCCGATCGACTGGATTGAGTACGGAAAAGAGCATGAAATTAGTCCGAAATAATCGCAGCTGCCCAAAAGTTAAGGGTAGTTATCAAACCTGTGCTGAACATCATTTTTAACTAAAAAATACTCACGATGTCTTACGGACAGCTTCCTTACAAGCGGCCACGGCGCCTGCGTTCAAGCAGTGCCATTCGGGATATGGTGGCAGAACATCATTTAAATCCCGCCGATTTCATCGCCCCGATATTTGTGATGGAGGGCGAAGGGAAGAAAGAGGAGATCCCTTCCATGCCTGATTACTACCGCTATACGTTGGATCTGTTGATGGATGAGATCCATGAGCTTAAAGATGTCGGCATCCGCTCTGTGCTGATATTTGTGAAAGTTCCTGACAGTAAGAAGGATAACAAGGGCACGGAAGCCCTAAACGACCAGGGCCTGATGCAGCAGTCGGTGCGGGCGATCAAGGAAGAGTTCCCCAACATGCTGGTGATGACCGACATCGCGCTGGATCCCTACAGCAGCTATGGACATGATGGCATTGTTGAAGAGGGAGAAATTCTGAATGATGAGTCCGTTGAGGTGCTTTCGAAAATGGCCGTAAGCCACGCCCAGGCCGGGGCCGATTATGTGGCGCCTTCCGACATGATGGACGGGCGTATCGGCGCAATGCGTGAAGCCCTTGACGATGCCGATTTCAGCACACCGGAATCATGGCTTACAGCGCCAAGTACGCCTCCAGTTATTACGGTCCATTCCGAGATGCGCTCGACTCTGCACCAGGATTTGGCGACAAAAAGACCTACCAGATGGATCCCGCCAACGTACAGGAAGCGATCAAGGAAGCCCAGATGGATGAACAGGAGGGTGCCGATATTGTAATGGTAAAACCTGGTCTTCCGTATATGGATGTGATCAGGGCGGTAAAAGAATCGGTGCAGGTGCCCGTTTCGGTGTATAATGTTTCCGGTGAATACGCTATGTTAAAAGCCGCTGCAGCCAACGGCTGGCTTGATGAAGAGGAAGCCATGATGGAAGCACTGATCGGTTTCAAAAGAGCCGGCGCTGATCTGATTGCCACCTATTTCGCCGAAGCTGCATCAGAAATATTGAATGAATATAAATGAAAGCTTACGACTTTGTCTGGGGACAAGATCTTTTTCAGAAGAATTGAAGTAAGAAATTTTTTGTAAAGTATTATGTTAGAAACCAGCGAAAAGCTTTTTAAGCGAGCACAGCAATTTATTCCAGGCGGAGTTAACTCTCCCGCCCGCGCTTTTTAATTTGTAGGCGGCACTCCCGTATTTTTTGAAAAAGCAGAAGGCTCCATTCTTACTGATGTAGATGGAAAAGAGTATATCGATTTTGTAGGCTCTTGGGGACCTATGATTATGGGTCATGCGTGGAAGCCGGTTATTGAAGCCGTGAAGAAAACGGCTGCAAAATCTACTTCCTTCGGTGCTCCGACTGAAATCGAAGTAAAAATGGCCGAACTCGTAAAAGAGATGGTGGCGGGCGTTGATAAAATTCGTATGGTGAATTCCGGTACCGAAGCATGTATGAGTGCTATCCGAGTGGCCCGTGGCTATACCGGGAAAGATAAGATCATAAAGTTTGAGGGAAATTATCATGGGCACGGCGATTCTTTCCTCATAAAAGCTGGCAGCGGCGCGTTAACACTTGGCTCACCAAGTAGTCCGGGGGTAACTGAAGGCACGGCCAAAGATACTCTCATCGCCGATTTTAACGATCTTAATAGCGTAAAGAAAATCATGAATGAATATGAGGATGAGATAGCTGCTATTATTGTGGAACCAGTGGCCGGTAATATGGGATGCATTCCGCCCAATAAAGGATTTCTGCAGGGGCTCCGTGAACTCTGCGACGCCCATGGCACCTATCGTGATATTTGATGAGGTGATGACCGGGTTCCGAGTAGCCCGCGGCGGCGCCCAGGAGCGATATGGCGTTACGGCCGACCTTGTCACCTACGGTAAGATTATACAGGGCTGGGCTACCGGTTGGTGCTTTCGGAGGCAGGCAAGAGGTGATGTCGGTTGTCTCTCCGGATGGTCCGGTTTATCAGGCAGGTACCCTTTCCGGAAATCCGCTGGCGATGGCGGCGGGTTATACTCTGCTGTCGGAGCTGAATGAAAATCGCCACCATTATGACAGCCTGGAAAAGAAAGCAGCATACCTGCAAACAGAGTTGTTGGAGGTTCTGAAAAAACATGAGGTCAATCACCACATCAACTGCGTAGGCTCGATGAGCAGCATCTTTTTTACCGATCAACGTGTCACAAATTTTGCCACAGCAAATACGACCGACAAGGAGTTTTTCAAAACCTTTTTCCACGAAATGTCTGAAGCGTGGTATTTATCTACCCCCATCACCATTTGAGAGTTGGTTCCTTGCTGAAACCCACACCGAGGAGCTACTAAAAAACACTGTGGAAGCAGCCGATGAATCGATAGAAGCAGCCCTGAAACAATTAACGAGCTGAGGCATGAATCAACTGGTAGAAAAAATGAAAAAGCGGTGGGAGGTAGATAGCCTGGGCCAGGTACTGCTGATACTTTTTATCTTTGCGATCACCGGCATAACCACCCTTTACGGGCGTACCTTTACCTTTAACCTGGTCGGCATAACCCCCGAAACCTCTACATGGATAAAGGTACTGGGATGGCTGGCTATCGTCATGCCTGCCTACCAGTTGCTGTTCCTGTTTTATGGATTTATCCTGGGGCAGTTTGAATTTGTGTGGAAATTCGAGAAGAAGAGCCTGCAGCGTATCTCGGACCTCTGGAGGAGAAATTCAAATAGTTAGCCAGGTATGACTTAGAGCTGGTCATCCATCGTCCTCTTCCATCGCTTCAAGCTTCTTCTGTTTTTTTCGAGGCAGGTTTTCCACCACCAGGTTGTAGGAGTCTTCAATCCACTCTTTAATAAGCACCTCGTCAAGATTTCCTTTCGGATCAATTGAATTCCAGTGGCGCTTGTTCATATGGTATCCGGGTTTCACTTCGGGATACAGATCACGCAGCATGGCTGCTTTGACTGGATCACATTTCAGGTTGATTCGGCCGAAATTTTCAACATCTGCCATAGCAAACATTTTGTCCATAACCTTAAAAACCAGGGTGTCTTCATCAAAAGGGTACCCCTCGGTAACTCCATTAAAGGTTAGGCAGTATTCACGAAAATCTTCGATGTTCATGTGCAAAAAATTTATTTGGGCTGTTAAAACACTCACGTGTTGACAATGTTATACAAAATGCGTAAAGCAATAGTTGGCTAAATAAAAAAAATTCTTAGCCCTCTTTCTACTTTAATTTTTCAAGTTTTACTCTATCGGTTTACTTGATGATAGTCGCTGATGAAATTGTCGAGAAGGTTAACGGCGGATTCTCCTATAATATTCAGCCTATCGTACGATACGATGCCCACCGTGCCGGTTTGCCAGGTACTTACCGAGGTTTCAAAGTCGCGATTCAGCGTTAACTCCGCAGGCTGATAGAAGTCGATGGAGATCGAAAATGGCACGAGTCCCCGCCCAGCATCCATAGTATTTATGTGCATGTAGAGGTACGGAATGTCGGCTGATGAGCGCACTCTTTCATCGGGAATCAGGGAGATATCGGCTTCTTCCAGCCTGCTCTCGGCCATCTCTTTTATGGAAGTAATTTCGATTTCACCTTTTTCGTTGAGCGATGCATTGACCTCAAGGTTCACAGTAAATCCCATTTCAGCGATACCGCGAAGGGAGCTACGTTCACGTTCAACTTCATTTTGGGCGGCTGCGCTTTCCACCGTAAAAAATATCAGCAGGGATAGCAGCCAGAATGAGGTAGAATTTTTATTGGCAATCATATCGAGTTCGTTGTCGGTTAAGGGCAAATCTTCTAGGTCCAATCTACTTCTACTTTTTTATATTGAAATTAAAAGCATGGATCTGTTCAAAAAAAACGTGTGGCTTTTTTACGGTTCAGCTCGCCGTTGGTTCTTAAACCACTGCATACATCTACACCATATGGATTAACGCATCGAATGGCCTCCATAATATTTTGGGGATTTAATCCGCCCGCCAAGTACACCGGCATAGCAATGGTTTGAACGATTTTGCGGCTGATTTTCCAGTTGTGAGTTCTCCCGGTGCCACCTAATTCTTTTACATTGAGGGCGGGATCACCTGAATCCAACAGTAGTGCATCCACATATGGAGCTATCCCGGTGGCCTTTTGTACTGCCGCTTCTCCCGTCACATGAATTACCTGCACCAAGTCTATTTTAGGCAGGGTACAGGTAAGCTGCTTGATATCACTGATGGAAACGTCATCCACAAGCTGAATGGCAGTGGTAGTACAACGTCGATGCTGGGCAATAATTTTCTCGGCATTTTGCAGGGACGTAAGCAGGGATGTATCGATATTTACAGGAACGGAGGCCGCAATTTCTGCTATCAACTGCTCAGAGATGACACCGGGTCCGCTCGGCATGTGAGAAACCAGTCCGATAGCGGAGGCACCAAGCTCAATTGTTGCTTGGGCCTCCTGCTTGCTGGAGATACAGCAAATTTTGACTACTGGCTTCTTCATGATATGTAAGGTATCAACATTCAATTAACCCTTGAGTACAGCTATGAGCAGTAGAATCCAGGCCGAGATAAAGCTCACCCCTCCGACCGGCGTGATGGCTCCCAGCCATCGGATGCCGCTCATGCTCAGTACATACAGGCTGCCGGAAAAGATAACGATGCCCGCAAGCATCAGCCAGCCGGCCCACCTCAGGTAGGGCGATTCGGGAAAGTGTGCCGCAATCAATCCCACGGCCAGTAGCCCGAGCGCGTGATATACGTGATACTGCACGCCGGTCTGGAAAATCTCCATCATTTCTGCGGAGAGGCGCGACCGCAGGCCGTGTGCGCCAAAAGCACCTAGCATTACCACCAGAGCCATATTAATGCTGCCAAGAGAAAGAAAAAGTTTACTCATCAGAATATCTGTCAGTGACCAATTTTTGTTGGTGATACTGTTAATACCATCTGGATACTTCGAAATCAACCTCACATAAAACAAATAACAGGTTTTTGCAGTTCTTTTTTAATGGTGTAGATGATTCTGTCGAGCGATGTAGCAGTACGGTTTGTTATCTGACTCCCCGCATTGTTTTGGAGGTGGTTATCGGTTGTGTGGAATCCGATTAGATTTCACAGTGTCACTCTACGAGTAACAGGATCATTTTTCAATGCCTTGAGTGTAAGTTTGCTATGATCCGTCTCTGGGTTATCATCACTCAAAACCCATTTTGTAATTTGAGTGTGAGCTTCAAACGCTGAATTTATATGGCTGTTGTACACGCAGATTTATGGGCCGAGTTTTTGCATCGGCAGCGTGCAAATTCTGCGGTTGGAGTCAAAGGGCACCTTGATGATATCCGTTCCATAGGTATGAATTTTCTCTTCCAAAGAATACTTTCTCGAACTGCTATGTGATGCAGATATATTTTAACTATTATCGAAATATAAAAAAACCCCGCCCTTAAAAGGACGGGGAGCTCAATACGATGTTATCTATTTTTTACGAATTGGCAGATGGAACTGTAATGTCGTTTTTTATAGCGATTATACCTTTTACATTCTGTGCAATCTTCAAAAGCTTGCTCTTTTCGAACTGAGAGTCGAGCTGACCCTTTAGTACAGCAATTCCTTTATTCACTTCAACTGTTAATTCCGTTTGCTCAACGTAGGGATCGCGATTGATGGCGTATCTAAGTCGCTGAGCTATCGCTTCATCAGTTGTTGGTACTTCAGGTTCAACCATCACTTTTCGTTCCACGGTGATATTGTTTTTAACCGTATTGACGCCAGCCGTATTGAGTGCATCATTTTCGGCAGCCAGCTTGGAGCTGAGGTTCAGCACGCTGCCTTGCAGGATGGCTGTACCACCGTCGATGGAGACTGTAATATTGTCTTCAGGAACACGGGGATCATACCGAAAAGCGCTGGTGATGGCAGTTTTGATCTGGCTGTTGGTCAACGACTCGATCGAACTGTTTTGGAACATCTTGCTTTCATATTCAGGATGAACTTGCAGCTCGTCAACTTCTACGGTCTCAACACCGGTTACGCGGGCAAGGTCTGTGGCAAGGGATTTTTCATAGGCACTGCTGATGGCACCGGTCAGGCTCACCGTTCCTTCATTAACATCCACATTGACCATATTGGCATTTACCTGTGAATTCATCTTAAGCCGCGTCTGAATTTCTGCCTTAATCTCCTCATCTGTACGCGCGCCCTCGTAGTTTACGATAATGTTGTTATTCACTTCCTTAACACCTTTAACACCGCTTGCTATGGTTGCGGCCAGTTGCGCTTCCTGCCATGAATCAACGGCGCCTTTGAGCGTCACAACACCGTTATTAACTGACGTGGAAATCTTCCATGTTTCTGTGGCAGGATCCGAAGAAAGGGCTTGGTCAATATCATCATTTACGGCTTGGTCTGGCCGTGTGGTGGTGATTTTTAGATTATTGACTACGGACAATACGCCATAGATAGCTTGCGCAATTTTCTTGGCCTCTTTTTTAGCAAGCAGGTTGGTTGTATTTCCGCTAAGCATAACAACACCATCTTTGGTGTCAATGTTGATGCTGTCAGCCGGGATTTGGTCCGAAGAGGTAAGTTGTGCACGGATGGTTTTGGTGATCTCCTGATCTGATGGTAGTTGAGCAACCTCAGAAGGTGATTCCTCCTGCGTGCATGAACCCACTGCTATGATGAAGATAAATGAAAATAAGAGTGCTAATAATTTCGACAGTGAAAAATTTTCGGCAAAACCAGGCAACTTCATAGTTGGAAGCCTCCTTTATATCTAAATTTAAACTGTTAAAAACCTTTTCCAATTTCTATTTATTTAACAATTTAAATATCCCTTAAGTTCAAGTATACCAATGGATTAGAGTGGTGAATAAATTATGAAAAACATAAATACGTAGGTTTGAACGAATATTAGATGTCGATTCAGCCAGGTAAGGGCTCCACGGTTACAGCTATATTATTTGTCAGGTGAAAATGCCGGAGATACATCCAAAGGGTTTGGATAGGCAAACCGGTAGTCTAACATGGTCTTGAGTTTACGGTTAGATACAATCTTGTAGTTGGTACCGGAGTCGGTCAGAAAAGAGGGAGGCTCAAGCCCGGCCTGTTCAGCGATAATTTTGTAATACTGGTTTTTGGAGGGTGCCCGTCGGATACCGCGTTAAATATTTCACCGCGCACATCCTGGTTGATGATCTCCATCAGAATGTTGATGCAGTCGTCCCGGTGGATCAGGTTTACGGGGGCATTTCCACCGCTCACATCCTTTTTCCCGGCCAGGTAGTTTGCGGGATGCCGGTCATAGCCGTAGAGGCCGCCAAATCGAACGACAGTGGTATCAAAGTTATCTTGGGCCATCAGCATCTGTTCTGCTTTAATGAGTGCTTCACCGGAATCTCGGGTAGCTTCTCCAGCGGTGGCATCTTCCTCCTCCATCACGCCGCCCTGTTTGGGATATACCGATGTTGAACTCGCGAAAATCACAAACTGTATCGTTGATTTTTCAAGATGGTTGATTATCGACTCTACCTGGCTGGTGTGAAAGTTAATGACATTTTTTCGGCGCCGACCGGGTGGCACATTCAGAATCAACAGGTCGGAGTTGAAGAAATTTTCTGGATCATCACATTCAAGCTCTGGATTGAGCGTAAGCAGAAATGGCGCTATGTTCTGGGATTTAAGCGTATCAAGCTTCTCCTCCGTAGTTGTAGATCCCTTCACCCTGTGATCCTCTTCAATAAGCTTTGACGCCAGCGGGAGCCCGAGCCAACCGCATCCTAAAACGCTGATATTCATAATACTTTTGCCTGTTTGATAATTTATTGTCTAATATCATAAAAGAGTTTCGAAAATCATAAAAGTTAAAGGTGGAACATTCCGTATTGTTCCGTGTAAAATGGTAACAGAATCATTCTTAACCACAATAAAATCTTACAAATATGAGAAGTCCCATATATCTCGTACTTATTCTATCATTATCATTGTTATTGACGGGCTGTGGTGAACAGTCTCAAAATGAGATGGAGCAAGCCCAGGAGGAAACGCAAGAAGCAGTTGAATCAGCTCAGCAAGAGCTCGAGGTAACGAAAACAGAATTCGCAAATAACGTTCAGGAAGAACTCGATTCTCTTGACACCCAAATGGAACAGCTACAAGGCAAGATTAGCGAAGCCTCAGGTGATACTCAAACCGAGCTTCAGAAACAGTGGGAAAGTCTCCAGGATCAGCGAAAGCAGTTAGCTAATGATCTGGAGGAGCTACAGGCCCGTTCAGAAGAGAACTGGCAAGACCTGAAAGAGGGTATTGATGACCAGTTGGATAGTTTTGAAGAGAACTTTAATAGCCTCAAGGAAGACTTGGGTATTGGGTAATTATTAACGCTGTAACAAGAAGAGCGACGCACCTTATTAAGTGCGTCGCTCTTTGTTTTTTGATACTATAATAAACGGCCTGTTCCTACTCTTCCTCCATGTATGGATAGGTCCAGTCTTTGGCGGGAACGGTGCTTTCCTTGATAGATCGCGGGGAGATCCAGCGCATCAGGTTGGCGGCGCTGCCGGCTTTGTCGTTGGTCCCGGATTTGCGCGCTCCGCCGAACGGCTGCTGATTCACGACGGCCGCGGTAGGCTTGTCATTGATGTAGAAGTTGCCGGCCGCCTGCCGCAGGTAATCAGACATATGATTGAGTGCTTTGCGATTCTGGGCAAAAATAGCACCGGTCAGGGCATAGGGTGAGGTCGTATCGCAGAGTTCAAGCGCTTCTTCAAATTGATCATCCTCATAGACGTAGACAGTAAGTACGGGGCCGAAAATTTCCTCCTTCATGGTTTTGAACCTGGGATCGTGAGCACGTACCAGCGTGGGCTGCACAAAGTAACCCTCTGAATCGTCATACTCACCGCCGAGCAGTATTTCCGCATCATCCGACTCTTTTACATAGTCTATATAGGAAGTGATGTTATCAAACGCTTTCTGATCGATTACGGCGCCCATAAAGGTGCTGAAGTTTTCTACATCGCCCACCTTGATATCTTTAGCCTCGTCAAGGAATTTCTCACTGAACTCTTCCCAGGCCGATTCTGGCAGGTAGACGCGTGAAGCGGCCGAGCATTTTTGTCCCTGGTACTCATAAGCGGCACGCAAAGCGGCGATAACTACGGCATCAATATCGGCTGACTTATGGGCGAAAATAAAATCTTTGCCACCGGTTTCCCCCACAATCCGCGGGTAGGTTTTGTACTTGTCGATGTTGTTGGCAATGCTTTTCCAAAGATGCTGAAATGTGCCCGTTGACCCAGTGAAATGGAGCCCGGAAAGATGCTCGCTTTCTATCGCAGGATTGCCAACATCCGCCCCGTGGCCGGGCAGAAAGTTTACCACGCCTCCAGGCAGACCGGCTTCCTCCAGCAGCTTCATCATAAAATAGCTGGAATAGATCGATGAGGTGGCGGGTTTCCAGAGCGAAACATTCCCGCAGATGGCCGGGGCTGTAGGTAAATTACCGGCGATTGAGGTAAAGTTGAACGGCGTTACGGCAAACACAAATCCCTCCAGCGGGCGGTACTCCGTACGATTCCACATGCCCTGGGGAGAATCGGGCTGGGTTTGATAAATTTGGGTGAGATAATAGGCGTTAAACCGAAAGAAGTCGATCAGTTCGGCAACCGCGTCAATTTCTGACTGGTGCGGGGTTTTTGACTGCCCCAGCATGGTAGCTGCATTGAGCGTATAACGCCAGGGGCCGGATAGCAGGTCCGCCGCTTTTTTAAAGATCGAGGCACGCTGCTCCCACGGCATATCAGCCCACTCTTTCCGTGCTTCAAGGGCTGCTTGTTCGGCCTTTTTTACTTCTTCCTTACCGCACAAGTGAACCGTTGCCAACTTGTGGCTGTGATTGTGCGGCATCACCACATCTGTTGTTTTCCCGGTCTTGATCTCCTCTCCGCCGATAATCGCGGGTATTTCAATCTCCTGCTCCCTCAGCCGCTTCAGTTCCTTTTTAAGCGCAGAGCGTTCAGGCGTTCCGGGAGCATAAGAGTTAACCGGTTCATTATTCGGTTCCCTTATCTCAAAGTATGCATTAGCCATAAATAATATTCCTTTAATTCTCTTTTAAGATGTTGTCTGGTAATTACTTACAAGGGTAACCCAAAGTTAGGCAATTCTTTACTAAACCCTAGATTCAAAAAACGAAGCTATTCGCCCAGCCGTTTCATAAGCCTGCTCAATGCATCCGGGTACCGATACCTCCCGACGGAAGTTTCCGGTCATGTAAAAACCGGGGTTGGCAGTTTCAAGCTCTTCCATAAGATCAAGATAGTTTTGGTGATTAAGGCCAAACTGGGGGATCGCTTTTTTCCAGTGGTGGATAGAGCTGAAAACGGGCTCACCGCTGCATCCCAAAAGTTGATCGAGATCATCAGTCACCATTTTTATGAGTCGATCATCGGGCAGGTTGACATGTTCCGGGTTTCGCTGCCCGCCTGCAAAACAGGTGAGCAGGGCATGGTCTTGCGGGGCACGGCCTTGAAACAGGGAACTGGAGAAAAGAACACCCAGAATGTTGAACGGCTCCACTTCGGGAACCAGCATGCCGAATCCATCCAGGGAATGCTCAATCTGATCGATGGGGAACCCCAGGCTGACGATCGCAACGGGGGCATAAGGCATGGAGTTAAGCTGGCTGACCAGGCGTGCTTTTTCCATCTGTATGACTATAGGGGACAGCTGGTGGAGGGGAGCGGTGTACAACAAGGCATCAAAGCCGGAAAATATCTCATCAGCACTGGACAGGGTCCACCTGTTTTCTCTGCGTTTAAATGATGAAATAGGGCATTCATAATGAATGTTATCACCAAGCTTTTCCCCGAGTGCTTTTGGCAGCTGCTGGATCCCTTTTTTAAATGAGATAAGGCCATGACGGCTTTTCGCTGACTTGGGCTTCGAGTTGCCGCGCGATTTTACCGCACCTTTAATAATAGAACCATATTTCTGCTCCAGCTCATATACTTTTGAAAGCGTATGCCTGATGGATAGCTTTTTGGGATCGCCGGCGTAAATACCCGCCACAAATGGATTGACGGCATAATCCACCACTTCTGTACCCAAGCGGCGTTCAAAAAAATCGGCTATTGATTCTAGTGAATCCCCCTTCTCAATAAACGGCTCTTTAAACAGCCGGAATTTAGCACTAATTGAGAGAAGGTCGGTTTTTGCGAATTGCATCAAGGATTGAGGCAGCGGGGTGGGTCGCCCATCTTTGACGATATAGCGCCTGGAAGCCTCCTTGCCGGTTTGGACAATTTGGTCGTTAAGGCCCAGCTGATCGATCAAGTTCCAGAGTTGCTCCGATCGGGCCATGATGGTATTAGGTCCACCTTCAAGCAGCCATTCCTGTTCTTGCTTGCTTTTGATAACTCCGCCCGGCTCGCCGTTTTTTTCAAACAGGGAGATACTTAGCCCCTTTTTTTCAGCAGATAGGCCGTGGTCAAGCCGGATATTCCGCCACCGATTATTGCTACAGCAGGTTGATTATTGGAGGAAGTCATAAAAATTAAATTTACTTAGATTTGATCTAAATAAATTTTTAAATTTGGAGCTATTGAAATCAGCTGTACAGTATCATAAAAATATTAATAGTAGATGAAGCAAAGGAAATAAAATGAATTTTGATAATAGTATTGTTCAGGTTCTTGTTATTACATTTATGTCATTACTTTTTGTTTCCTGTTCTCAGTCAGGATCTGAAAGTGTAGTCGTGTATTCCGGCCGTAGTCGTGCCCTGGTGGATGATCTCGTAAAGAAATTTGAAGCCAAAACTGGTCACCAGGTAGATGTGCGATATGGCAATGACGCCAGAGCTGCTGGCGGTGATGAGGGAAGAGGGGGAACAAAGTCCCGCTGATGTTTTCTGGGCGAATACAACAGGAGCCCTGGCTAACGCGAACAAATCGAATATGTTAAAAACATTGCCGGATACGCTCCTTGAAGTACCTGATTCCTATGCTTCAAGTTCTGGAAAGTGGATGCCGGTGACAGTGCGGTTCCGCGTACTGGCTTATAATCCCCAGCAAGTGGATACGGCTGACCTACCCAGCTCCGTATTGGATTTGCCGCAGCTGCAACAGTTTGAAGGGCGCGTGGGATGGACTCCAACCTACTCAAGTTTCTACGATTTTATTACCACCATGCGTGACCTGAATGGAGAAGAGGCCACCAGAAATTGGCTGGCTGGTATGCAGGAGTTGAATCCCGCCTCTTATAGTTCAAATCCACCGATGATCCAGGCCCTGATAGCCGGCGAAATTGATATTGCACTTACCAACCATTATTACATTCTGCAATACAAGTATGGCGGCGCCGAGGGTGAGTATGAAGAAGAAGTGTATTTTGATGAGCCGGTTGTTGATGAAAACGCGCCGATAGAGACCTATCATTTTGCCCAAAACGATATTGGGAACCTGGCGCTTGTAACAGGAGCCAGCCTGCTGGAAACCTCCAATCAGGATGATATAGCCCTTGAGTTTATGCGATTCCTGGTATCACAGGAGGCCCAGAGCTATGCCGCCGATGTAGTGCATGAATATCCCGTGATCCAGGAAATAGAACTGCCCCAGTACATGTTGGATAGCGAAAAGGCCCTGAGGATTAGTCCCGAGTATAATTACGAGAATCTGCAAAATCTTGGAGTTACTCTGGATCTTCTTCGGGAGGCCGGCCTGATCTAGCCCGCAGACAAGGCTCAAGGCCATCATTCAGTTGATCCTGCAGGTGGGATGTATCCTGCTAGGCATGATTAAGCTGCAAGCATTTGCCAAAATAAGCTTCTGGTAAGATTGATGGATATTCTCGATGCAAATAAAAACGGAAAAGAAATTTTATAATTAGCACTATTTAAATTTAGTCTAAATAGTATTATACTAGAGCTGAATTTAAAAAAGCGATTAATAAATAGGATTATGAATTTAACGGATTACAAAACTTTGACTCTCAAAAGCATAACTATAGCACTGGCCGTACTGCTGGTGGGATGTGACACGAACAACAGTGGAGACGAAACAATAAATGCCCCGGAAAATTATGAATTTACACGCGGCGGGGCGTCGACCGTGGCCTATCCCGGTCAAACGGATCGCCTGAACATGCTCGCCGAGATGGATGCCTACATGGGGCAGGGCGATGACGGCGAACTCCTTTCCGAGCAGGATCTGCTGGATATGTTTGAAAACGCCGGCGGAAATGGCGGTGGAAATTTTTCGTTTACTTCCGATCGGCAATTACGGGATAAAACGTTTGCCCCGGATCTTGATGAGAATCTTTTCGAGGGTATTTTTGCTGACGCCGCAGCCGCTAGCCAGAAAGTAAACAGCGGCGATACCCAGGCGCAAAACGGGGAAGCCGGCCTTATCACCCGTGAAAATAGCGGCAACACCATCCTGATCAGTGCAAATGGCCGTGAGTATGGGCAGCTTGTTGAAAAAGGATTGATGGGAGCCGTGTTCTTCAACCAGATATTTAATGTGTATCTCTCTGACCAACGTATCGGACCAAATGTTGAAAATGAAGAACTCCGGGAAGGAACTAACTACACCGACAAAGAACATCATTTTGACGAAGCGTTCGGTTACTTCGGAGCGCCGGTCGACTTTTCTTCCAACTGGCCGGACGAACGTGAGGATGAGGCTGGATTCTGGGCCGGCTACTCAGATGGCGCTGATGACGATCTGGGCATGAATGACATACTGATGAACGCTTTTATCATGGGGCGGACCGCTATTGTAAACAAAGATCAGTCTGCACTGAACGAGCAGCGCGATATTCTGTATGAAAATCTGGAATTGCTTGCAGCAGCAACTGCGGTGCACTACATAAACTCAACACTGTCTCATTTAGGCGACGGTAACCAGGGAGAGGCGTTTCATACACTTTCTGAAGCCTGGGCATTTGCGAATGCGCTTAAATATAGTCCCCGCAGGGAAATTACACTGGATCAGCTGAACCAAATTCTAAATACCGATTTCGGTGAGAATGGAAATTTCTGGAATGTTACTGCCAGCGGACTGAATAACGCGAAGTCTACTCTGGTAGATCTCTATCCTGACCTGGAGCCTGTGCAAGATCAGCTGTAAGCTTATTTTCACTCTTATTTTCGGAGGCTTTACCAGGCAGTGAGCCAGGTAAGGCCTTCCGATGTTTTAAAAGTTACTATTTATGAATACTTCTTACCGCATTATTCTTCTCTCAGTTGCAACATGTTCTCTCCTGTGGCTGAGCTCCTGTACCAGCGACAGTCAATCAAATGAAGGCAGTAACTTCGACAGGCCGGCCATGCTAAGCAACTATGCCAGCAATGCTATTGTGCCAGCCTATGTTAATCTACAGCAGCAGGTAAATCAGTTGCAGTCCGCCACTTCCACCTTTGCTTCAGATCCTGACGAAGCCAATTTAAACGCACTGCAGAATCAGCTAAAAGCTGCGCGCCTGGCTTGGCAGGATGCCAATATCTTTCAATTTGGTCCCGCCGAATCGGTTACGCTGCGATCTGCTTTAAACATCTATCCACCCGATAGCGCCAAAATCGAGTCCAACATCGATTCCGGAGATTACACACTGGGATCAATTGACAATCAGGCAGCGGCCGGTTTTCCTACTGTGGGATACCTTGTTCATGGTCTCGGGGAAACGAGCCAGAAAATAATTTCTTTCTATACCGACAGCTCCGATGCTTCTGCCAGGATAACCTACCTGCAGGACAATATCAGTTTTATGAAACAGGGTATTGATGCCACTGCCAATGAGTGGCAGGCAAGTGGAGATAATTACATCGCTATGTTTACCAGCGAAGAAAATGCAGGTACTGATGTGGGCAGCTCAATGAGTATACTCATCAATACTATGGTTCAGCATTATGAACGTTTTCTCAGAGATGGCAAAATCGGCATTCCGGCCGGGGTTCGAAGTGCGGGTGTACCACGTCCCTCTGCTACTGAAGCATACTACGGGGGATATTCCCTGGAACTGGCTATAGCCAACTTGGAAGCAATAAAACGAATTTTTAGAGGCACAGGATTGAACGGAACGGATGGCTTAGGGATAGAAGAAAATCTTCAGGCGCAGGGTGCCGGTGATCTTTCTAATGAGATTATCACAGAAATTGACCAGGCTATCGCAGCGCTTGAAGAGCTAAATGATCCGCTGGCTGAGCAAATTAACACAAATAATGAACCTGTATTAGCCGCCTTCCAGGAGATGCAGGACATAGTAACGCTGCTTAAGGCTGATATGACCTCTGTGCTGGGAATCACCATCACCTACCAGGATAATGACGGAGACTAATTGAATTCTACACCAGCAATATGAAGCAGTTCATAACCTCTCAAAAATCAATAGCCCCGCTGGCCGTTTTCCGGGTCCTGTTCGGGTTTATTATGCTGGTGAGCATTGTCCGGTTTGCGCTGAACGGGTGGATTTATGAACTCTATGTGCAACCTGAGTTCTTTTTTTCCTACTACGGATTTGACTGGGTCACCCCGATGGGCGAATTCGGAATGTATGTAATTTTTGCGGTGATGGGCCTGGCGGCTGCCGGTATTATGCTGGGATATCATTATCGATTGGCTTCTGTAGTCTTCTTCCTGTCGTTTACCTATGTAGAGCTCCTGGATAAAACCAACTACCTGAATCACTACTATTTTGTAAGTATAGTCAGCTTTCTGATGATACTGGTGCCCGCTCATCGCTCATTTTCCTTGGATGCACTCAAAAAGCCCGGTTTACAGGTTGATACCGTCCCCGCCTGGACTATTAATATTTTTAAACTTCAACTGGGATTGGTGTACTTTTATGCCGGGCTTGCCAAACTGAATCCAGACTGGCTGTTGAATGCTATGCCACTCACATTATGGCTGCCCGCTAACGCTCACCTGCCGGTCATTGGTCCACTGCTGGAATATAGTGCAACCGCATATTTTTTTAGTTGGACCGGCGCTCTTTACGATCTTACCATCGTTTTTTTTCTGCTCTACAAACCGACCCGCAAATACGCTTATGCTGCGGTAGTAGGTTTTCACCTGATGACCGCCGCCCTTTTCCAGATCGGCATGTTTCCCTACATCATGATACTCTGCACGTTGATCTATTTCTCCGCAGAATTTCATGAAACGGTGATTCAGAAAGCGAAGCATCTGTGGAACAAGGTCTCTTTTGGGCAATCTTCACTTTTTGATTCAGCAAAAAGAAAGGACACGGTATTCAGAAGCTACACACCAAGTAAAAAAGCTTCCTCAGTGCTAACCGTAGTACTGGTGATCCATTTTGTACTTCAAGTTCTGCTTCCACTTCGTTATAGCCTTTACCCCGGTAAATTATTCTGGACAGAGCAGGGATATCGTTTTTCCTGGCGAGTTATGCTGATGGAGAAAGCGGGCCATACCACGTTTAACGTACAAAATCCCGAAACCGGAGCGTCATGGCAGGTGGCCAAGTACGATTACCTGACAAGAAACCAAGAGAAAATGATGGCTACCCAGCCAGATATGATACTGCAGTTTGCCCATCACCTTGAAAAAATGTACCGAGAGCAGGGTTTGGGAGATGTAAAGATTACTGCCGAAAGCAAGGTTACACTTAATGGCAAACGAAGTACCCCGATGATTGATCCCGGTGTGGATCTTACCGAACAACAGCGGGGGTTTGCTCACAAAGATTGGATTCTGCCCTATCCAAAAGACCAAAAAAGCTGGCTGGGGAGCTACAACCAATGATAAAGCTACTCAAAACAATATTGATTACTTTTTTTCTGGTTATCAGTTTTGGGAGCATTGCCATAGCTCAAACCTATTCAGTTTCTGGAAAAGTTATCGGAGGAGAGGGAATTCCGTTAACTGAGGCATATGTATTCATATCAGAGGCCACGCAGGCGGATAGTCTGAGCAGGGAAAATCTATTTTCAACCACCACACCTTTTAAAGACCGAACCAATCAGAATGGACATTTCAACATAAATGGCCTTTCGCCCGGAAAGTATCTTGTAACTGCATTTTTTCCCGGCAAGCGGATTAGGTCAAAGAACGTGGTTATTACAGATGGCGATATAACCGTCAGGTTTAGGCTTGCGTTACTGGAGGGTTCCCTAGAAGAATTGACCGTAGAAGATGAAAACGAAGAATCCTTTGGTATAACACGGCTGCGCTCTGTGGAGGGAGTAACCATCAACGATGCAAAGAAAAACGAAGTGGTCATGGTGGATGAAATCGCCGCGAACATGGCTACAAACAACAGCCGACAGGTCTATTCAAAAGTACCGGGCCTTAATATATGGCAGAGCGATGGTGCCGGCGTACAACTGGGCATCGGCGGCCGCGGGTTAAGTCCCAACAGAAGCTCCAATTTCAATACGCGCCAAAATGGATACGATATCGCCGCAGATGCGCTGGGATATCCCGAAAGTTATTACACGCCGCCCGTACGCGCGCTCAAGCGGATTGAGATCGTTCGGGGAGCGGCCTCTCTTCAATACGGCACACAGTTTGGCGGGCTGCTGAACTTCGTTTTTAAAGACGGTCCCGAGAGTGAATTTGCGGAGGTCAGTTCTCACCAGACCGCAGGTTCCTACGGTCTGTTCAGCTCGTTCAACAGCCTTGGGGGATCAGCGGGTGATGCGAACTATTACGGTTTTTACCAGTACAAAACAAGTGACGGGTGGCGCCCCAATTCCGGGCTTGATCAGCATACGGGCTACGCTTCCGTGGAGTACAGTATTACGCCGAAGCTGACGATAAATCCCGAATACACTCACATGTATTACCTGGCGCAGCAGCCCGGCGGACTCACAGACGCCCAGTTCCGGGAAAATCCCAGCCAGTCTAACCGTGAGCGTAACTGGTTTAAGGTGAACTGGAATCTTTTTGCCCTCAAAGCGGATTACCAATTTTCATCCCGAACACAGCTCAATACACGCTTCTTTGGGTTGAGAGCAGGTCGAGATGCCGTTGGAAACCTGGAGCGTATTGACCGCCTTGATTTTGGCGGGCCGCGAAACCTGCTTAAAGATGATTTCCGGAACTGGGGAAATGAAACCCGGCTGATCCACCGTTACCCAGATGTTCGGTCAAATTTCTGTACTGCTGGCCGGAACCAGGTTATACAACGGGTTCACCCATCGCCGGCAGGGGAAAGGCTCGGCCGACAGCGGACCTGATTTCAGTTATCCGAATCCCGATAATCTGACCGGTTCTGATTTTGATCTGCCCAGTCGCAACCGATCGGTATTTATTGAAAATATTTTCAACATTACTCCAAAATTGAGTATTACCCCCGGTATACGCTTTGAGCATATCCGTACGGAGGCTGACGGCTACTACCGCAATATTGTAAAAGACCTGGCGGGGAATATTCTGGTTGACGAGCGCATCGAAGAGCAACGAGAGCGGGAGCGATCATTTGTATTTTTTGGAGTGGGAGCCAGTTATAAAAGCGACAGCAGTTTTGAGCTGTACGCCAATTATTCCCAAAATTACCGGGCCATTAATTTCAATGATATACGCGTGAATATTGGCAGCCTGGAGGTCGATCCCAATATCAAGGACGAACGCGGGTACAACATAGATCTGGGCATCCGCGGCAACAGGGATACATTTTTTAATTATGATCTCAGTCTCTTTCATCTATCGTATGAAGATCGAATCGGTACCGTGCTGAAGACCGAACCGAATCCCAAGTTTAATGGACTGGTAGATCGCACCTTTCGCTATCGCACAAATGTTGCAGACGCCAAAATATTTGGAGTGGAGTCGTTTGCGGAAGTAAATCTTTACCGGCTTTTTACAGGAGAATCTCGCACTACGAGACTCTCTCTGTTTACGAATCTGGCGTTGATAACGTCGGAATATACCAATACGCAGGTAAGTGGCATTGAGAGCAACGAGGTAGAGCTGGTGCCTGCGATTAATTTTAAAACCGGGTTAACGTTCAGTAGAAAAAATTTCGAAGCTTCCTACCAGTTTTCCTATGTGGGAGAGCAGTATTCCGACGCCACCAATGCACGGCGAACGCCCACTGCTATTGAAGGAATCATCCCTGCCTACTATGTGATGGACCTCTCGGCGGAATACAGCTACAATTGGGTTATAGTGGAAGCGGGTGTCAATAACTTGACCGATCACCGCTACTTTACCCGGCGGGCAACTGGTTATCCCGGACCGGGAATTATCCCATCTAAAGCCCGGAGTTTTTACCTGACGTTGGGCGTCAATTTTTAAGCGCTTGTGCGGCTTCTGGGTGAGAATAGTTGCATCAATTGGCCCAGCACGCTTTTACCAATCATGGTGATCTTCTCATTTCGACCAAGGGAGAGGAAACGCAGCAGCTGTCGCAGTTCGGTGAGCAGGTACGGCGGATTTGTGACGAGCGTATCATGTTCGATGATGTAATCCCAATCAAGTGGTTTTTGAAACTCAATTCCATGTTCCTCCATCGTCTGGTAGTAGACATGCGCCATCAGTCCATAGCCGATGGTTGTGGGGTGGATACCGTCCAGGCTGAAAATTCCGCCTTTGTATAGTTTCCCCGTTTCCCGGTCTATGCGGATAAAATCTGTGCTCAATTTCGGGTTGTCGGGGTCTTCCACCAGGTGAGCCGTTTTAGGATTTTGTTCCATTGCCTTGCAAAAATCTTTGGGAAAGGGCAGCTTGATATTTCCAGCCAGGCGCCGGCTGGCAATAGCGCTCACATAACGATTCAACGGCACCACAATCCAGCCGTATTCCTTTGCTACATCACGGATAATTTCGTTATAGGAGTCGACTGTCATATCCAGGTCAATCGCCTGGTCTTTTGTAAAATGCGGATGCTTATCAGGATTAAAATCACTGTCCCAAATCCAAAACCGAGTGTAATAGTCAAAATATCCACCTCTGTCGCGAGAGAGATCTTCATTGATGCCCCGAATGACCGGGGGGATAGTTACGTATGGAATGGTGGGGGTAATAACGCGCTTGGCACCAATACTACTCACCTTTTCAGCAAGGGTGCGGAGTTCTTTCTCAAAATGTTCCGGTCGGTACACTGTATAGTCGCGTTCAGAAGGGGGTTCCTCAAGGTCATTCTCTTCCGAATAGATGATCTTAAGGTCGGTAATAGCACCGATAATGTTGTTATGCCCGGTGGTGACAATGAGGTTTTCAATGCCTCCATTTTTCTGCAGGTACCGCGCGTTATCTAGCTGTGTGTTCCCTGAAAACTGTTCTTTTGAACCCGGATTAAGCACAATACCAGCCGTAACGTACATGGCATGTTCCGGCAAAACGCTAAAAATTGAGTAGGTTTCCCGCTCTCGTTTAATTAATTCACGGCTTATTTTTTCAGTGACCATCCAGGCGTCGTTCATTGCAAATCCCCACACTGACTGGTTGTGATAGGGGAGCGATCGTTTATCAAATTCTTGACTCCGGTGGTTTTCCCAATACTGCTTGATACGCCGCAGTGTTGAATAGAGGTGTCGCGCGGCCGGCAGGTATTCATTCCATTCAAAAGAATCACCGAATTCATCAGAAAGCCCTCGAACCAATACTTCCAGGTTGAGCGGGATGCCACCCTGGGCCGTAAAGCTGGGCTGATCAAAATCAGGTTTTGGCTCAAAACATCGGCTCAGTAAGGAGGGAAAATTCAAGTACTGTGCGGTAAACCCCTCCGTTGTTGAATCCCTGGCTTATGCTGTCTCCGATGACGACGAGTTTATGTTCCGGTGATTTATTTAAAAGCACGTAATCAGTTGTTAATTTAGTTTAAAACCTCGAACAAGCCGCACGTTTTTGTCGATACAAAGTCAACTTTATTAGTGGCTTGAATCATCCTCAATAAGTTCTTCCATCTTTGTTTTTCGGGAAAAAGGTACTAAAAGTTCAGGAGAATATATGGTATCTTGGTCAGCCTTATTTTATTGAGTCAAGTAAATAAATATGAGCAAAGAAAAACAGAACAGGCTAGAAAAATTTCGCACCAACAGGACCGATTTAAATGAAAAAGTGATGAACCTGGATCATCTCGGGATCAAGCGCTTTTTTAATATGGATACCAACACCTTTCGTGAAGGAGCACTCCCCGCCCAAACAAAAGAGCTGCTGGGATTGGTGGCATCCATGGTGTTGCGCTGTAACGACTGCATCGACTATCACCTGGAGCAATGCGCTAAAACGGGCTTCAGTAAAGATGAAATTGTAGACGCCATGCATGTAGCCCTGACGGTGGGCGGAAGCATTGTGATACCCCACCTGCGCCACGCTACCCGAACGCTGGAACTTCTGGAAGAAGAGGGGAGCCTGAATTGAGCCGGTTGTTAAAATACCTGGCCGCTGGATGGGGCTGCTTGTTTTTGCTCATCTTGACCTGCCAGCTATCCCAAGCCCAGATGAGAACCGGCGCCGTGGGTGCCGACTCCGTTCAGTCGAGCATTTTTCCCGCCCTGGCCTACGACTCTGACGTCGGATTTGTGTTCGGAGGACTCTACAGCCGCATCGATTACAGCGGGGGGTAAGGCCGTTTAATAACTACATCAAATCTACCGCCATCGCCTCTACAAAAGGGATGTTCAGTTTTGAGTTTGAATATGATCAGACCGAGAGCTTCAACTCCAACATCCGCAGCACGGCCACGGTGTATGCCTATCGTTTTACCCACGACTATTTTTTTGGAATCGGAAACTCCACGACTTTTGATGATGAGCTGTATGATGAGGAATACTATTTTTTCGAATCAAAAAAATAGATGTCGCCTACGAAGGTCGCTTGCCGCTTTATGAAAATCGGCGCAAAAGCCAGCAGCTGGATCTGCTGTTTGGTGCAGGTATCAAATATGAAAATCCCAGCGTTAGGAAACCACAATCCCGAATTTAACCTGGAAAGTCCCCGTGGTATCGACGGCGGCTGGATTAATACCCTGAGTGCTGGATTATTATGGGAAAACAGGAACAGTGAATTTGATCCCACCTCGGGTAATCGAATTAAATTTCAGTTGAGGGCAGCCCCTGAATTCCTGTTTAGCAAATTTGGGATGACTGCTATTGAAGCCGATTTTCGCCAGTATTTTCGTCTGTTTAACTGGGTGACGATCGCCAATCGATTGCAACTGCGCCACACTACCGGCGACGTGCCCTACTGGGAGCTTTCAGCACTTGGAAATAATACAACACTGCGGGGCTATCCGCTCAATCGTTTTATGGGTAATTCATCAATAGCGTATTCTCTGGAAGCCCGGAAATGGCTACTAAATTACCCGCAGTATGCGATCAAGCTGGGAGCACACCTTTTTACGGACTTGGGACGCGTATTTACCGAGCGGGATGACTGGGCAGATCTAACCTCCAGATATAAGCAGACGGTCGGTATTGGTACTGCTATATCCTTGTTCAGCCCTGATTTTATTTTGCGCGGAGAACTGGGTATCTCTGATGATATGCCGCGCATTTATGTAGGAATTGGATACACTTTTTAAGCAATAACCACCTCCGAAAATGGCTGCAACCGAACCAACTATTCTGCTTACATCAGCCTTGGAAGATGCTGAAGTTCTACTGAATTGGGTGGAAAAAAAGAATATAAGGCTTCTCCACCTGCCGCTAGAAAAATATGTTTCCTCCGAGCCTGATGAGGAAGACCTGGTGGAACTGCTCGAATCCTCCGAAAATATTATTTATGGGCACAAGCGGAATGCCAAATTTTTCATGAAGTACGCAAAGGAGCAGAATCTGCTGAAACAGGTAATCGATCGGGTAAACCTGGCCGCGCAAGAACGTACCGCCATCTATCTGGAGGAGCAGGGCGTTCCGGCGATCTACCCTGGAAGTGAGGAACCGATTAAAATGCTGGAGTTTTTAATGCGGCTACGTCGCCTGGGCACGGTGTTTTATCCCTGTGGCAGTCACAAAAATGATGAAATTCCCGGGCTGCTCAGTGAACTGGATATTGATGTGCAGGAACGCATTTTCTACGAGCTTCAGGGTCCATCTGCCGAAGAGCTGGAAACCTATAAAGCGCAGCTGCAGAAACAGAGATAGATCTCATTGTCTATCACTCCCGGCGATCGGTGAACCGCACACAGGCCGCCTTCCCGGAGTTAACCTCAACCCATGCTAAAGTCATCGCTGGCGATAATGCCGTGGCCGAAAAGCTTAACGAAGATCATGAAATCGAGCCAGATGAGATTGCAGAGGGTAGCTGGAAATCTATTATTGAAAAGATAGAGAAGCTCAAAACTAAAATCTAAGTTGAGATGAGATTCTATCCGAATTTGACCTGTCCTCTTGTTTCGGTGCAATAGAGACAAAAAGACTAAGAAGAATTGTGAACTCCCCGGGGTTGATCTCATCAGCTGTCTTTGCATGGAAAAATAGCCATCCCCTCTCGTCAAACAGAAATTCTTCCGGTTTTTTACTTTATGCTAAAAAATTTTTACAGCTGTTAAGTTTGAAATAGTTTCCCTTCGAATCCAGTAGAATCGCTGTCGTGAATAGCAGAACACTTGAAACAAGCTGATAAAATTATCTCTATAGACGTACCAGCGTTACTCCCGCTCCACCGCGATCGGCAGGAGCCAGGGAAAAACTATTCACTTCGTCTCTATTACGCAGGTAGTCGTGCACCAGGCTTTTGAGAATTCCTTCCCCTTTGCCGTGGATGATTTCCACTTCACGAAGGCCAGAAGCAATAGCGTTATCCAGGTATCGCTCAATCTCTCTCATCGCTTCCTCACCACGCATGCCCCGAATTTCAATCGACGGCTTGGTGGGGCCGGGGCGTGCACTGCGCGGAATATTGACCTTTATGCGATTCTTGGAAGCCTTTTTCTTGCTGGCATTCTCAACCTTCACCAGGTTATTGTATTTCGTTTTGAGGCGCAGTCCGCCGGCCTGAACCACAGCTTGGTTGCCGGTAACCTGCACCAGCTCCCCGTTGGTATTGGAGTCAATAAGGCGGACGATATCACCCTCTTCTGGGTCTTCATCCGATAGCTGCTGACGCTTATCCTGTTTTTGGCGCTCCTCCATATTTTCAAGCTCCTCCTCAATCTCTTCTTTCTGCTCAGAGACCTCCTTCCGCGCTTTTTTTATGACCTGTTTATCTTTTTTCCCCTCTTCCACAATCTTCTCCACGGCTTGTTCAATACGCCGGTTGGCCGACTGCATAATCTCCTCAGCCTGCTTCAACGCCTTCTCCCGGATCTGATCTTTTTCTTTCTCAAGTGAGCGTCTCTTGTCCTCATACTTCTGGCGCTCATTTTCCATCTTTTTTTCAGGCGGTCATAATCCTCTTTTAGTGTTTCCGCCTCCTGGGTTTTAGACTCCAGCTCGTTAATCAGCGATTCCATATTCTGTTTCGACGATCCGGTGATCTGTCGGGCTCGCACAAGCAGTTTGGGACTGAGATTCATCCGCTGGGCAATCTCAAACGCATAGCTGCTGCCGGGCACTCCTTTTTTGAAACGATAGGTGGGAGAGAGGGTCGCCTGGTCAAATTCCATTGAGCCGTTGACGGCCTGTTGATGCTCGTGTGCAAACACCTTGAGCGAACCGTGGTGGGTCGTCACCAGCGAGAGGGCCTCACGGCTGATCAGGTGTTCAATAAGCGACTGGTAGAGCGCTCCACCTTCATCCGGATCGGTGCCTGCTCCCGCCTCATCAATCAGCACGAGGCTGCGATCGTCGGCATCATTCATCACCGATTTCATCCACTGCAGGCGGCTGGAAAACGTACTAAGATCATTCTCAATCGACTGGTCATCCCCCATGTCCACAAAAAGATGCGTAAATACCGGCATCTCGGAGGTGTCTTTAGCGGGAATTGCAAAGCCAGACTGCATCATTAGTGCGCAAAGTCCAACCGTTTTTATAGCTACAGACTTGCCGCCCGCGTATGGGACCAGTAATCATCAGGCAGCGCTCCCGTTCTTCGAGCTCCATATTCAGGGGGATAACCTCTTCCCGTTTCTCATTCGGCAGCGAGCGGTTTTTAAGTAGAAGGATCGGATTATAGGCCTCCTTAAGACGAATATATTTTCCGTCGGAAAGCACGGGCACAAAGGCGTCAAGATCGGTGCTGAGCTGTGCTCTGGCCGCAATCATATCGATACGCCCGAGGGTTTCCACATTCTGCGCCAAGTATTCCCTGTTGCTGCGGATATGGTTGGTCAGCTGTTTCAGTACGCGTTCTACTTCCCTCCGCTCTTCCGATTCCAGCTGCCGAATTTCGTTGTTGATGTTCAGTGCTTCCACCGGCTCCAGATACACCGTCTGGCCACTGGAGGAGACATCATGGACAAAACCCTGCATCTTGCGCTTGTATTCCGCCTGGATCGGGATCACCATGCGCCCGTTGCGAAGTGTGGGTCCCTCATCGGAGGCCATACCCTGCTTTGTAGCACGGCTCATCGCCTTGTTGATGGTACTTCGCAGGTCGTGCTGCCGCTTGCCCAGCCGCGAGCGAATCGATTGCAGTTCGCTGCTGGCGTTATCCTTTACTGCTCCCTGCTCCGAGATGATTCCCTTGATCTCCTCCTCCAGATCCTTGAGGGGGATGAGCTCCACTGCCAAATCATTCAATTCCGGATAATGATCGGCCCGATCCTCCAAAAATGACTTAACGCGGCGCGCAGTAGAGCTCAGCTGCAGAATTTCGATAAAAGCCTCGGCAGAAAGCAGGCTGCCTTCCGGCTTGGCCCGCGAAAGATATTCCCGTATATCGTGAAGATGGTCGAGCGGAAAGGCGGCATCATTCTGCAGCAGGTCCATCATCTCCTTGGTCTTATGCAGCTTTTTTTTCACCCTTTCAGGCTGTGAGGAGGGTTGATTGCGCTGCAGGTGTTCCTTTCCCATAACCGAACGCGTGCGATCGATCGCCTCGCTGCGAATGGTTTCAAATCCTAGTTTTTCTGAAAGATGTGTGGGGTGTAATTGCATATAAATATTGAAGTAAAAGGCACTGATTACTGAAATTCGAAATGTCTGGAACAATCCAGCAAGCTGTTTGAAAAAGGAAATAGTTTGATTTCGAATTTGCTGCAAATATAACCTTCTTTAAGCGGAATCACTGAATTTGAATTCAGTGAAATATTTTGTAATTCATGCCTGCCAACGCTAACAAATAATTGTAGGATGAAAATTGATCTGTACCAGGTAGATGCTTTCGCAAGTCGCATTTTTGAAGGAAATCCCGCCGCTGTTTGCCCATTGCATCGCTGGCTATCTGATGAAAATATGCAACGAATTGCGATGGAAAATAATCTCTCTGAAACTGCATTTTTTGTTGAAGAAAATGGACACTATGGTCTGCGCTGGTTTACGCCTGAGGCAGAGGTCGACTTGTGCGGTCACGCCACGTTGGCATCGGCGTACGTATTATTTAAATACCTGGCACATGATCGTGAAAGCATCCGTTTTAATACGAAAAGCGGTGAATTGACCGTAAAGAAAGAAGGCGACTATCTGGTGATGGACTTTCCCGCCAATCCTGCCAAAGAGGTTTCGCCACCAGAGGGAATTGAACAGGCACTCGGCGCCCAGCCGCTAGAATCCTACAAGTCAATGGATTACCTGTTTCTGGTGGAAAGTGAAGAGCACGTTCGCAAACTACAGCCCGAGTTTTTGAGACTGAAAGAACTCGATTCCAGGGGCATCATAGTAACTGCAGCCAGCGAAGCAAAAGACGTGGATTTTGTCTCACGATTTTTTGCACCGGCCGTGGGCATTAATGAAGATCCCGTAACCGGTTCTGCCCATACAACGTTGGCTCCATTCTGGGCCGAAAAACTTAAAAAGCGTGAACTGAGTGCCCGACAGATCTCAAAGCGGGGTGGATCTGTTCATTGCACCCTGAATGGAGATCGGGTGGAGTTGGCTGGTAAAACTCAAACCTACTTAACCGGGACTATTACAATAGTCGAATAGTGGAGTAAAATTTGTGGTTCCTGTTTGGCTGACAAAGGGATTTTCCCGCATAACCTATTCAAACACGTAATACGAAATTTTACTACTGGCCATTTTTATCATATTAAGAACTGCCTCTGATAACTCTTAACTGAATAACTATCATACATGGAATTCTCTTTTTTAATCTTATTGGGAATGGGGTTGGTAGCCGGTGTTCTTGCAGGGGTGTTTGGTATTGGTGGTGGGGTGCTGTTTACTCCTATTTTGTTCTTGATATTTAATGAGGCAGGCATTCAGCAACCTGTATTGTGGACGATCGGTAGCTCGCTATTTTGTACATTTATAGCCGCAACCGGTAGTTCTATCCGGCAATTCAGGCAGCGTAATTTTTTTGGGAGAGAAGGTATTCAGGTTGGCCTGTTGGGGGCAGTTGGTGTTTGGGTTGGCAAGCAAGTGGCTACTTCCAGCTTCTACACGGAAGAAGTATTTGCGGTATTCTTTAGTCTCCTTTTTTTCTATGTGGCCTATATGTTTATCCGCCGTGGCAGACAATCTTCGGCAGAAAGTACCGGAGAAGAAAATGAAATATCGTTGGGACATTCCGCCGTGACAGGTGGAGCGGGGGGATTTGTTGCGGCCCTGGGCGGTATAGGCGGCGGTGGTGTTATGGTACCGATAATGAACCTGTTCTACAGGCTGCCATTCCAAAAAGTAGTAAGCATCTCTTCGCTAGCTATTGTCTTTATTTCACTCTCCGGGTGGGGGCAATTGGCTTTTTATGCATCCAGTGGCCCTTCCATTTCTGGATATGCAATTGGCGTGGTCGATTTTGGAGCTGCCTTACCACTCTCCATCGGTGGACTGATTGGAGGCTTTGCTGGCGCATTTATCAACCTCAAAATAGATCGGACATACCTGCAGTATGGCTTCGCTGTGTTGGCACTCGTTATCGTAATCCGGCTGCTCACGGATGTATTTTAGCTTCGATCCAAATATTCACTCCCACCTTATGCTGCTGTACTTATTTGTGAAAATAATTCAAATTCTTCTGATGTAAGGCCCCTCCAAAAAATTGAAGCAAATTTGTAAAATTAGATCTTTCTACGCTGGTATTAGTTAGCCCGTGAAGTCAAACTGTGGGGCATAAATTTGTAATTTTTTCCAAAAGGGAAGGAAAGTTCTTTGTAATAGATTAAAAAATTTTAATATTATGGATTAATAAAGATATCATCTACAAGTAAATACAAATTGATTATGGCTAAGTGTGAGCAGCAAAACACACAAGAGAGTACAATATCAGAAAGGTGGAAACCGATTCCACTTGATTTTCTATTACAGAAATATTCGATTTCGGCGGGTCGAGTTCAGGTGTTAATCGTCTTATGGGTAGTGACTATTGGTGTGAGCGTCACTTCGGTTGGCTTACTGTCTCCCGGCAAAGCAATAATGGGAGAAGCAGACCAGACGCTCTACTCCTTTTTCTGCTCTATCCACCTTTGCTGTTTGGTACGTTATTAATGTTCTGGGTGGGATTTGAATGGGGATTCATCCCCGTATTTCTTTCCGCTTTCCTGATTGCACATTTTTCCAAGATGTCGGTGTTATGGGCACTTTTATTTGGGGCTGCCTTTATCCTCGGTCTGGCTATATTTGCTCTGTGTTATTACAGTCTCTCGGCCAGTCCAAGGCCCAATAATCTTAAGCGCATCGCTTTCTTTACGTCTGTAGCATTTGTGGCCGCAATTGCCAGCTCACTGGGCTCGTTTGTGTGGAGCTTGTATCACGATCTTTCTGCTGCACAAACCATCACGATCTGGAAAGGGTGGTGGACCGGTACCTTCCTGCAGTCAATTATTTTGGTTGGCCCCCTGCTATATCTCTTTACACCGGCCATCGAGCGCACCAAAGCCCAATTTTTTGAGATTCCCGAGCCTCATGTAAATCTCAAATGGATATATACAGCAATTATTAGCGTATCTGTAGTACTGACGATCTTCATCACCGGTGCCAACGTGCTGGGCTTAATGGGCATCCAGCAGGAGTTGGCTACACTTCCCACACAGATTGAAGAGAATTTTTTCAAGGTAACCGGTTCTTTTCAAATTATCACCTGGATATCGATCGGTCTGGTTCTGGCTACGGGACTGGGTGGCATTTATCTTGTAGGAACTTGGAATCATAATTTGAGCGAAAAAGTGGAGGAGAAAACGCAGCAGCTGAAGGAAAAAGAAGCCTCGCTTAGGGAGGCTCTGAATCAACGTGATCGGCTATTGAAACAAGTAAACCACCGGGTTAAAGATAATTTGACCATGGTGTTGGCCCTGCTGGAGCTACAGCTGAAAACGGGGGAAAGACGATCAGTGGAAAGGATGATTAAGGATTCTCACGCCCGGCTCCGTTCGCTCGCCCTCGTTTATGAGACGATGTACCAAACCGAGGCGATCGATTTTGTAAGTCTTAAACAGTATTGTCTAAAACTCTCCAATCGGCTAAGCCAGTCCTACAGGGTGAATGGTTGCACGATCGACGTGCAGATTAACTCGGACGATATTGACCTGGAAATAGGACGTGCCGTACCACTGGCCTTGATTCTTAATGAATTGCTGGTAAATGCTTACACTCATGGTTTTGAAGGATACAACAGCGGGACGATTTTTGTGGAGATCAAAAAAAATGAAACCCAAATATTGCTTGCTGTACGTGATAACGGCGTGGGATTGCCGGAAGGTTTTGACCCCTCGAAACAAAATACATTGGGAATGAAGTTAATACTGACCCTTACCCGCCAGTTACAGGGAGAGTTTAAGATCGACGAGTCCCATAAAACCGGGTTCAATCTTCAGTTGCCTGCCGAATCACCCGAAGTGAAGCTTAAGCAGACATCCAAGCGTAAGGCCTGTTAGTGTTGGCCTATTTCTGGTTGCTCTATCTGGGGAGTTAGTATTTTTATAAAAAAAGGAGTCCCGTTCAAAGGACTCCTTCTTAATTTAGCAATCTAAGTGTAGAACTAAGTCCGCTTAAAATGGGCGCGGACAGGCTGATGGTAGTCAGCCTTTCCTTCGCAGGAAATTCAGCAATCTAATCGGGGTTAATTTTATGGATTAGTTTTCATTCAGTCCATGATTTTACGCAAGAATGCCGGTTGATCCGTATCGCTTTTATCGATCCGTTCGCGACGATTGTTGAGCAGTGTATCGCCCTTATTTTTGTTGCTTTGCCCACCATCATTCTCCTCCTGCTCTTGGTCTTGTTCCTTATTTTTTGAGCTGTAATTAACGCCTTGGCGGGAGATAGCAGGCTTGTCGAGTTTCTTGAGGTTGCGTTCTCCTTTATAATAGGGTTCACCGTCGGGAGAGTAACCGCTGCGTCCTTTCATTGCCTGCTTCTTGGAACGCTCAAGCTGGCTTGAGGTTTTTTGGGATTCGGTTTGTTCTTCGTGCTGAGTAGCTGACGGTGCTGTTTTGCCCTCTTCATCCAGGTCAAACCCGGTGGCAATCACGGTGATGCGCAGTTCATCCTCCATCTCATCATCGAGCACCGTACCGAGAATGATTTCGGCATCTTCTCCGGCTTCCTGCTGAATGATACTGGTGGAGGTGGTTGTCTCCTTCATACCCAGGTTGGAACCGGCCGAAATGTTGACCAGTACGTTTCTGGCACCGCGAATGCTGACGCCATCGAGTAGGGGAGAATTGATTGCCTCACGAGCGGCAATTTCAGCACGATCTTCACCCGTGGCTGCTGCTGAGCCCATAATAGCCGCCCCGCCGTCGAGCATTGTGGTCCGGACATCGGCGAAGTCGAGATTAATGAGACCGGGCATGAGGATCAGATCGGAGATGCCGCGGGTAGCGTTGTACAGCACTTCATTGGCCTTGTCAAAAGCCTCCATTAGCGTGGTGTTGTCATCGGCAATTTCGAGCAGCTGCTCATTCGGTATCACGATCACCGTATCACAATTTTTCTTAAGCTCGCTGATGCCTTCGGTGGCGTAGCGCATTCGCTTGGGGCCTTCACATTCAAACGGTGTAGTAACGATGGCGACCGTTAGGATACCTTTGCGTTTGGCTATGCCTGAGACTACGGGCGCTCCACCGGTTCCGGTACCGCCACCCATGCCTGCTGTCACGAATATCATGTCTGCGCCTTCGATGGCGTCATCAATTTCGTGCCGGTTTTCTTCGACTGCCTCGCGGCCAATTTCGGGTCGGGCTCCTGCACCAAGTCCACCAGTCAGATTTGATCCAACCTGTATGGTAATATCGGCCTGGCTGTTTTTTAGGGCCTGGGCGTCCGTGTTTAGTGCTATATATTCGACGCTGCTCAATCCTTTGTTGATCATGTTGTTAACGGCATTTCCTCCACCGCCGCCAACACCGATCACTTTGATCTTCGCAGAGTCTTGACCGTTCTCGTCAAAACTGAAGCGTGTGTTAAGATTAGACATAAGTAACTCCTTTTTAGATTGCTTTTTATTGTTCTCTTCTGATTATCAGATTGCTGTTATTTTTGCTAGTTATACTATTTACTGATCGATTAACGATCTTGTTGCTATATAGGTAAGAATTGAAACGTGGTAATGGCTCATCTTGCAATGAGACAGATGATATAATTTTATTTTTGTTCATTGATTAAACTCCTTGTATTGTCCAATTCTTCAGTTCTGCTCTATTCTGTTAGTTTACATGTTATAGTTCTTTAAACCAGCTTTTCATCCGTTCGGCAATGCGATTCATCACTTTTTCTACGCTTGATCCTTTGGTGGATGCGGGAATAATGGCCTGGTTCATGGCCCCGCTGCCGGTTTTGATGGCGTGCATCACCAAGCCAACACCAGTTGCATAAATCGGGTTGTTTACCTCTTCAATAAGGCCACCGCTGAGTCCCAGAGGCTTGCCGATTTTGGCATCCATGCCGAGTACTTCCGTCGCCAGCGGACATACATTTTTGATCAGTGATCCGCCACCGGTGAGCACTACGCCGGCACTCAGTGAATCGGCATAGCCACTGCGTTTTACTTCAATGGCCACAATCTCCAGAATCTCTTCCATGCGCGCCTGGATGATCTTTGCAAGGATGCTTTTGGTAATCTCTTTGGGCGGCCTGCCTGCAATGCCTGGTACGGTGATCGATTCTTCCTCTTCAATCATGTCTACAAATGCTTCGCCATGTTCGCGTTTCAGCTTTTCCCCCTGATCATCCAGCACGCTGAGCCCCACGCGGATATCGTCGGTCACTTTTTTGCCGGCAATGGCAATGACCGCCGTATGGCGAATCGTGTTGTCTTGGAAAATCGCAACGTCAGTTGTTCCACCACCGATATCCACCAGCACAACGCCGGCTTCTTTCTCTTCATCGTCAAGTACTGAGTAGGAGGAGGCCAGCGGTTCGAGTATGATATCCGCCACTTGGTAACCGGCCCGCTCCACGCACCGGTAGATGTTTTTAGCTGCGGAAACGAGTCCGGTGATGATATGTACCTCGGCTTCCATCCGCATACCGCTCATACCAACCGGGTCGCTGATACCATCTTGACCATCCACCACAAATTCCTGGGGGATCACATGGATAATCTGCTGATCGGTCGGAAGCATGATACGCTGGCAATCTTCCAACAGGCGCTCCACATCGTTGACCGTGATTTCATTGTCTTTGTTGTTGATGGTGATGACACCCTTGCTGCGCATGCTACGGATATGATCACCTGCTATGCCCACATTCACCGAGTTAACCTCGATGCCGGAAGCCAGCTGGGCCTGTTCAATGGCGTTTTGGATGGCATTGACTGTCTTGTCAATATTGACGACCACGCCGCGATTAAGTCCATCACTGGGCGATTTACCCACTCCGAGGATGTGAATACGATCCTGTGGATCAATAGAGGCTACGATGGCACACACTTTTGTGGTTCCAATATCCAGACCGACGACTATTCTATCTTGTTCTTCCATGTTCACTATGTTTGCGGTTTACTCGCGTACTGTTTTGTTGTAAAAATGTTCAATTCGATGCAGTTTTTCTGGGAGTTGAACTCCCTTTGCTCAAGCTGTCATCGTGTTAACTTTCTCTGGTTACGATCTGCCCCTCAAACCTCAGGTCAACAGATCTCAGTTTTTTGATGCCTTTCGTGCTGATAACTTCTGAGTAGAAGGCTTTCCAGTTTCTGAACTTCTTCGAAAACTCTCCTTTTCCGAAAACTAATTTTACGCCGTTTTCATGGCTCAGTGCTACTAAGCCCTCGCTTTGAGTCCATGCTATTTCACTAATTGTAGCATGGTTAAAGGAGCTTGAATTGACTTCCATTAAGAAACTCTGGGTTTGTTGCCATGCCTCCGATTGAAGTGTGTCGCTCATTGGCCCTGTTTTAAATCCATAAACAATCGGCACATCTACTTTTCTTCCAAGTTTAATCGGAAGCCTAATGCCATCCTGATCCACATAAATCCTGGAATTTCCATTCGCCAAAATCGCAATAGGTTGACGCTCCGTGATTTCGATCGTGAGATCTCTGCTTGGCTCCACATTGATTGCGGCTTGTTTTATATGGGGAATCGTTTCGAGTCTATTGATAATGGACATAAAGTCAACGCTATCCGGCGAAATGCCCGTCGGCACATCGGCGCTACTTACCAGCTGCTGCTCAGCAGTAAAATTGTGACCGGTATAGCGCACCTGCTGGATTACAACATTTCGATTCCAGTAGAGCCCTGCCAGCACCGCAACACCCAGCACCAGCAATGCGCCGGTTATCCACGGCAGCACATTGAATCCGCCGGAGGCTGTGCCGATATTTTCTTTGTTCATCTTGCTCATTTGGATTTCGATCTAGTTTTTTAATCCAGCCTGCAGTGCATCGACAAATTGTTCGCCAAATTTATAGATATCACCGGCACCCATCGTTATCACTATATCCCCTGCCTGGACGATATTCTTGAGTTTGCCGGGTAGCTCGGTTTTATCTTCCACATAATGCACCTTTCGATGCCCATATTCACGGGCGGCATCGGCTATAAGCTTTCCATTTACACCTTCAATCGGCTCCTCTCGTGAGGGATACACATCTGTTATGACGCACACCTCAGCATCGAAGAAGGAGGAGCCAAACTCTTTATACAGCTCTTGCGTGCGGGAATACAGGTGCGGTTGAAATACGGCCACTATGCGCCGCTTTTTCCATCCCATTCGGGCAGCGTTTAGCGTGGCTTGTACCTCTGTGGGATGATGCGCATAATCGTCGATCACCATCACATCATCCTTGTCTACCTTAAGCTGAAAACGGCGAAATACACCTTCAAACCGCTGCAGGCCCGATTTTATGTACTCAAAATCCATATCCAGTTCTAGTCCCACGGCTACTGCCGCCAGCGCGTTTTTAACGTTATGTTCACCGGGAGCCTGCAGGGAAATTTGGCCAAGTTCTTCATCATTATATACCACGGAAAAAGTGGACTGAAAATGATCGATATTCAGGTTCACCGCGCGAACTTCAGCCTGTGGAGTAAGTCCATAAGTGAGCGTACGCCGGTCTATTTTTGGGATAATGCTGCGAACGTTAGGATCATCAAGACAGAGAATAACCGCACCGTAAAACGGCACCTTGTTGGCAAACTCAATGAACGCTTCTTTTACATCATCGAGGTTGTCATAAATATCCAGGTGCTCGGCTTCAATATTTGTAATGACAGCGAGTGATGGACGCAGTCGCAGGAAAGTGCGGTCGAACTCATCCGCCTCTACCACGATTACATCTCCACCTCCCACTACGGCGTTTGTCTTGTCAAAACTGTGCACTTTGCCGCCCACGATAATGGTGGGATCAAAACTGCCATCCTGTACCACATGGCCGATCATTGTGGTGGTCGTTGTTTTGCCGTGCGTGCCGGCTACGCCGACGCCGTATTTCATCCGCATCAGCTCGGCCAGCATTTCCGCACGCTTGATGACGGGTATGCCTTGCTGAAGCGCCGCTTTCGTTTCGATATTGTTTTCCGCCTTTATGGCGCTGGTATACACCACTACATCGGCCCCTTGAATATTTTCTTCATTGTGACCGATATGGACCTCAGCTCCCAGCTCTTTTAGTCGCTCTACGGTATCGCTCATATTAGCATCAGAGCCGGTCACGCGGTATCCTTTCTGCAGCAGGATCTCCGCCATGCCGCTCATCCCGATACCGCCAATGCCCACCATGTGAATCTGGCGCGTTCGACCAAAAATAGGCTGTGTTTGTATGTTCTTCTTTTTACTCATAAAGGTTTAGTCTCAAATATGACACGCTCATTGTTTCAAAAATTCATAAAGTGATATCCAACTCTGTCCATCACTTCAAATACTTTTTGAGATCTGTTAGGAGTTCATTGATCACGTATCTTCTTTTGATTCAATTAGTTTCAAAATTTCCGTTGCTATATCATTTGCCGCGTTAGGCTTCGCTTTGGCCAAGGCAGCTTCCTGCATCGCTTTAAGCCGATCATGGTCGTTGATTAGCTGTTCTACCAATTCGGCTAAGGTACTTTTTAACTCAGCATCTTTGGCCAAAATAGCTGCTCCGGCATCTGCCATGGAACGCGCATTTTTAGTCTGATGATCACCGGCTACATTGGGGGATGGCGCCAGGATGCTCGGCTTGCCGGTAAGTGCCAGCTCGGAACAGGAGAGGGCTCCTGCCCGGCTGACAACCAAATCTGCCACAGCGTATGCCTGGTCCATATTTTGCAGGAAGTCGATCAACTTCAGGTTGGGAAGCCGATCTTCATCCACCTCGTTGCGGTATTTGTCAAAATAGGTGCTCCCACACTGCCAGATGATCTGCAACTTCTGTTCATGGTGAAGCTTCTTGATATTTGCGGCCATTGCTTCATTAATTGACCGTGCACCGCCACTGCCACCCAGTACCAGCATCGTTCGTTGCTGGGGATCAAATCCAAACGCTTTATATGCTACTTCATGATCCGCTTCCGTAAGTTCTGAACGCGTTGGGTTGCCAGTCACCTTGGTTTTTTGTTCCGGGAAGTACTGGTTTGCATCCTCAAAAGCGGTGAAAATTAGCTCTGCATTTTTTCCCAGCAAACGGTTGGTAACGCCCGGGTAACTGTTTTGTTCCTGTATCACCAGGGTATATCCTCGTTTGCTGGCAACCCATCCAATGGGGCCGGCCACGTACCCTCCACACGAGATTACTATATGGGGATCAAATTTTGTAATTATGCCCAGGCTCTGCATCAGGCTTATAGTCAGTTTAACAGGGAACATCAGGTTTTTAAGCGTCAATCTTCGGTGAAAGCCACTGATCCAAATTCCTTTAATATTATAGCCCGCCTTGGGTACCACCCGCCATTCCATGTGATCTTTGGTACCGACGAATAGAATCTCTGCCCGTGGTACCTGTTGCTTTATGGCATCAGCAATGGCAATAGCTGGATATACGTGTCCACCTGTGCCACCCGCGGCAATAAGAACCCGTGGTTTTGCCGTGACCGTAGCGGCCGGGTCAATCTCGGGTGATTTTTCTGGGCTAATTCAGGCATAAAACATCTTTCTTTTCTTACGGTCGTGCTTTGAAATATTCATCAGCAGCCCTACCATTAATCCAGCAAACAATATACTTGAGCCGCCATAACTGACAAACGGCATCGGGAGACCGGTTACCGGCAGAAGGCCACTTGCTACACCTGCATTTATGAAGCCATATAAAGTGATATGCAGGGTGCACCCAACAGCCAGGAATGTTCCCAGCGTATCGTTCGCGTTCTTGGCAATCACGGCAATACCCCGCAGCAAGATGATGGAAAAGAGCAGGATAAGAGCCAGCGAGCCTAGTATGCCATACTCCTCGGCTATAATCGCAAAAATGAAATCATTATAGGGAGCGGGCAGGAAATCGCGTTGAGTACTCATCCCATGCCCACGCCCAAAATATTGCCTTGAGCTATCGCGATCTGCGCCTGCTGGGCCTGGTAGCCATCATTAGCATTAAACTCATCACTTTTGATATGCACAATCTGATCCACATAATGGGTAACCCGGCTCATCCGCTCCGGCGATGTGTATAAAAGAGCCGCTGCTCCAATAAGTCCAACCATTAACAAGCCGCCCAAATGCAATATATTGATGCGGCCCACAAACATCATCAGCAGACACATCATCAGCAGGATGGCCGCAGAACTGAAATCCTCCAGGCCAATCAGCCCACAAGTGGTTATAATCCAGAACATGATGGGCATGAATGAGCGTTTAAAATCTTTGATGTAGTCTTGTTTTCGGTGCAGCAGAACGGCTACATGAATGATCAATGCAACTGATGCAAACGAGGCCGGCTGGAAGGAGTATCCACCGATGTAGATCCAGCGCTTGGCCCCGAACAGCTCTGTGCCAAATGCCATGGTAATCACCAGTAATCCCCAGCTTACAGAACATGCCGAGGTAACTTAGCTTGGCGATTTTGTGATAGTTGAATTTGGATATAATAAGCATGGCCAAAAACGCCATTCCGAGCTTTAAAACATGACCGAGCACCAAATTACCCGCAGAAGTGCCATTGCTCTCCGCGAAATACGCAATGGAAGAGTAGACCGCCAGCACCCCGAATACCATCAGGAAAATAACAGAAACCAGCAACGGACGGTCGCTGCTCTGCTTGCCAGTATCGACCTCTTCCGGGGTACCGCCCAGAATCGATTTTATGTTGTTATTTGGAGACGTATAGATCAATGCTCATTGTTTGTTTTAAGTAAACAGTGTTTGAAAAAAGACTATTCAATTGCTAATGATAACTGTTAAAGATTATTTACTGCCTGTTTGAACACTTCGCCGCGGTGCTCATAGTTTTCGAACATATCGAACGAGGAGCAGGCGGGACTGAGTAGCACAATTTCGCCGCGCTTGGCGTAGCCCCGGCTTATCTTTACCGCATCGGGCAGTGTTTCAGCTGTTTCAAAATTAGGCACAACCGGTTTTAACTGATTCTCAATTTTGGCTTTTGCCTCACCGATGGCCACAATCGTATGGACTTTTTCGCGAATCTGTGGAATCAGCTCACTATAATCGTTGCCTTTATCACGGCCGCCAAGAATAAGCACCATCGGCATTTTGTAGCTGTCCAACGCGTACCAAACGGCGTTTATATTGGTGGCCTTGCTGTCGTTGATGTAGCGAACCCCATCTACTTTTCGCACTAGTTCCAGCCGGTGCTCAACACCCTCAAATGTTTTAAGGCTTTCGCGAATAACGTCGTTCTTGATTTCTGAAGCACGGGCCGCAAGCGCAGTAGCAAGTCCATTATTCAGGTTATGCGTACCGCTAAGTCTAATATCACTAATCGGCATAAGCACTTCTTCTTTTTGATTAAGTTTCAAAATTATTTTGTCATTGCGAATGAATGCACCAGTGGGCAATTCCGAGCTACTGGAAAATGCCAGCAACTTGGGAGCATTCGATTTCTGCTTTAGAAATTTTGCGTGTTCACTGACAATCGGGTCATCATAATGATAGATGAACCAGTCGTCAGCGTTCTGGTTTTCTGTAATCCGAAATTTTGATGCCGCATACTTCTCAATACTGTTCTGGTACCGGTCTAGGTGGTCTGGCGTAATGTTTAAGATCATACTTATCCGGGGATGAAAATTGTCAATATGATCGAGCTGGAAACTACTTACTTCCAGTATTACATCTCGATCAGAAGTCTCATCCCCAGATACAGCGTTTGAAAAAGCGTGTCCAATATTTCCAGCTACAACTGCATTTTTCTTCGATAATTTCCACGTGTGGCCCAGCCAGCTGGTAACTGTTGTTTTTCCGTTGGACCCGGTTACTGCTACGATCGGATTGCTATTAAACCAGCTTGCCACTTCCAGTTCGGAATACACGTTTTTTCCTGCATTCAGGTATTTTTGGACCAGCGGGGCTTCGGTCGGCACGCCGGGGCTCACTACGGCAAATTCGCCCTGTCGAGCGCGGTCGGTATGCCCATTTTCTTCATATGGAATGCCGGTAGCCTCCAAGTGCTGGCGATCTTCCTCAGAAAGCCGGTTGTGATCTGTAACAAACACTTCAGCCCCTTTTTTATGAAGCAGAGAAGCCGCTGCCATCCCGCTCCGGGCGGCGCCAATAACAACGATATGTTGGTCTTTAACTTCTCTCATCGCAACTTCAGGGTTAACAGGCTTAGAATTCCAAGGAGCACCGCGATAATCCAGAACCGCACCACGATTTTGGATTCGGGCCAGCCTTTCTTCTCAAAGTGGTGGTGGATCGGCGTCATCAAAAAGACGCGTTGTCCCTCACCATATCGTTTTCGAGTATACTTGAACCAAAGAGTTTGAATAATGACCGAGCAGGTTTCCACGAAGAAAATTCCGCAGATAATCGGCAGCAACAGTTCTTTGTGCAGCATCAATGCCAGTGCACCAAACGCACCACCAAGAGCTAGCGAGCCGGTATCTCCCATAAAAACAGACGCTGGATGGGTATTGTACCATAAAAACCCCATGCAGGCCCCTACCAGCGAGGCGCAGAAAATAGTCAGCTCTCCAGCCCCCGGCAGGTAAATAATATCGAGGAAACTGGAAAAATCAGTTCGGCCGGAAACGTAGGCAAAAATGCCCAGGATTAAGCCCGCAATGGCGGAGGTGCCAGCTGCCAGTCCATCGAGTCCATCGGTCAGGTTGGTAGCGTTGCTCACCGCGGTGATGATAAACACAACCACCGGGATATACACAATCCACCCCAAAGCCTCACCGAAAATGGCGTAATCGATATTTACATTTTTTAGGAAAGGGACTGTAGACAGCGTGTTGAATTCCGAAAAATCAGGGTAAAAATAGAGCACAGCTCCAAGCCCAAGCCCTACTACGATCTGCCCTGCTAGTTTAAAACGGCTGTGCAGGCCAGATTTATCCTTCTTCACTACTTTGATGTAGTCATCTATAAAGCCAACAATGCCGAGCAGCAGAGTAACCAGTATTATCATCCAAGTGTACACACTATTCATTTTCATCCAGAGCAGGGCGGGAATAAGCACCGCAAGAAGTATGATGACCCCACCCATTGTAGGAGTGTGAGCCTTGTATAGGTGTGTATCCAGCCCTATATCTTCTCGGATCACCTCGCGGAGCTGCATCCGCTCCAGCCAATGGATGATGGCGCGGCCGATCATCACGCTGATGAAAAGAGCCATTGCCGCCGCTACTGCGCTCCGTGTCGTGATAAATTCAAATGCACTGAAGCCAGGCGGTTGGTAGTTTATTTCTAACCAGTGAATTAGTTCGTAAAGCATTATTCAGCCTCCCCGGATGTTGCGGTTCCGATTCGTTGTGATAATGCTTTACGCGCCACTTCACGGTCATCAAAGTCATGACGCGTACCTGCAATTTCCTGGTAGGTTTCGTGCCCTTTCCCTGCAATTAAGATGATACTGTTTGCGATAGATTCAGAAATTACTTGTCCTATCGCCTGCCTACGGTCGGTAATATTTCGAACGGAGTTCGGTTTAGAAAAACCTCCCATGATCTCGTCAATAATTTCATCTGGATCTTCGGACCGCGGATTGTCAGATGTTACCGTGATAAGGTCGGCATACTGTTCTGCGATCTGCGCCATTTTGGGACGCTTGGTTTTGTCCCGATCGCCGCCACAGCCAAAAATGACATGGAGGTTTTGCGTTTCGGTTTTAAGATTTTTTAGCGTACTAAGTACATTTTCGAGTGCATCGGGAGTGTGGGCATAATCCACCAATACCAAGGGTTGATTTTCGATATTCTCCAGCTGAACCCGCTCAAGCCGGCCGCCAGCTCCGGTAGCTTTGCTGAGTGCTTCGGCAATTTTGGGCCTGTCAAAACCAAGTGACTGGCAGATCAGAAAGGCAGACACCACATTGTAGGCATTGAATTTACCGACCAGTGGACTGTTGAACTGCTGGTCCTCAACCTTGACTGATAATGCCGTTTGAGTCACTGGAAATTAGTTCACAGTTAACATCAGCGGGGTGTTCAAAACTGAATGAAATCGATTTGGCTTTGCAATCCCGAAGCATCAGTTCTGCATTGGGATCATCACCATTTACAACGGCGGTTGATTCGGGTGGCAGATCATCAAACAGCTGCTTTTTAGCCGTCGCGTACTCATCGAGCGATTCGTGATAATCCAGGTGATCGTGGCTCAGATTGGTAAACACAGCAATTTGAAATTTGATACCTGTCACCCGTTTCTGGTCCAGCGCGTGCGAAGAAACCTCCATTACAAGATGTGTAGAATCGGCATCTACCATTTTGCGCATATCCCGCGCCAGTTCAACGGGGTCGGCCGTGGTTAACATGCTCTCCAGCATTTCATCCTGGATCCGCTTGCCTATGGTACCAAGCATGGAAGGGCGGGCTCCCAGCTGGCCCAGCGCGTGGATGTACAAGGTTTGCCACGGTAGTTTTTCCGTTGGTTCCCGTAATGCCGATTACGGTAAGTTTGTCAGCGGGGTTCCCCTGGAAAGCCTGTGCAAGTGGACCAATAAGCGACCGGGTATCCTCCACCTCAAAAACACAAACATCGGGGTTCTCGGTATCGTCGGCATCCTCACAGATGATGATGGTAGCACCGCGGGAAATGGCGTTTTCAATAAACATATGACCATCCACCTGTGTACCACGCACGGCGATAAATACGGATCCCTCGCTTACCTCACGAGAATCCTGCGTAAGGGGACCGAACTGTTCCGGCTTGGAGCCGTAAACATCGATCGGTTGACAAATGTCTATGAGTTTATTAAACGTCATTCGCTTATCTATCCACCTGCTAACGTTTCGAGGGATTTTGCTTTACCGCGAACCGTGATGGTTCGTCCTTTCTTCATCAAATCGCCGGGTCGCGGAAACTGCGTATATACCGTGCCGGAACCGATCATTTTGATTTCAAAACCGTGACTGTTGACCAGTGTTGACGCGCGTCGCATATCCAGCCCACCCACATCTGGAATTCGTGCATATCCTTCCGGCGTGGTTGTATTGGCCGAGTCCGAAGTGGCTTCGCCCAGGTCAATGGTAATTTCTTGCTTGCGGGTTATTGTACTGCCCGGCCGGGGATGTTGTCGTATCACCCAGTTGCCGGATCCTTTCATCTTAAACTCAACTTTATGGGATTCAAGCAGGGCCTGTGCTTCGCTTCACGTTCATATTTCTGACATCCGGGATGTGGACCAGCCTCTCCTTTGTTGGGATCGCTTTCTTCAATTTCTCGCAGGATTTCGTTGTCCAAACCGGCAATGCGTGTGGCCGTCTGCTTAAAAATTACGCCTGCGGTATATCCGCCATAGATGCTCGTTTGCGGTTCATCAAGAACCACCAGGCATACATACTTTGGATTGTCGGCGGGAAAAAATCCCACAAAAGAAGCCCGGTAGGCCATCCGGTAACGACCGTCAATAAACTTTTTGGCCGTCCCTGTTTTACCTGCAATTTTAAGTCCTTCTACCTGTGCCCAGCGTGCGGTGCCCGAATCTGCAACGACATCCTCAAAAACTGGATACAGCTTGTTCAGGGTCTCTTTTTTAGCAATTTGCCGTACCTGAACCGGCTCGATTTACTGCGGACGGTATTCTGCTCGCCGTCGGTTATTTTTTTAACGACATAGGGGCGCATCATCTTGCCACTGTTGGCAAATGCCGCGTATGCCTGCAGAATTTGGACAGGGGTGGCCTGCACTTCATAGCCGATAGCCATCCAGGGCAGAGTAACCTGACTCCATTCATAAGGCTTTTTAAGTCGCCCAGTTTCTTCGTTGGGCAGATCGATGTTGGTTGGTGTTCCAAAGCCCAGGTTACGGGCATACTGGTAAAATACATTGGGCGAAAGCCGCATTGCAATTTCGGAGGTAGCGATGTTGGAGGACTGCTCAAATACCTGGTCCAAACGCAGGGTGCCGAGCGGATCATGATCGGTCATCATCTGCCCGTGAATCATGTGAGAGCCGTCTTCGGGTGTTTCAAATGTTTCGCCGAATTCAACGACATCCTGCTCAACGGCAGCGATGGCCGTCACCAGTTTAAAAGTAGAGCCGGGCTCAATCATATCCGAAATCGCGTAGTTCTTACGGTTCTCATTTTTGGATGAGGCGGGCTGATTTGGGTTGAATGTGGGATAATTCGCCATCGCCTTAATAGCCCCGGTGCGGGGATCCATCACAATGGCAGTACCGTAGTTGGATTTGGTACGGTTAATCCCGGCTTTAAGCTCATCTTCCAGAATGGCTTGGATGTGGGCATCAATGGTGGTGTGCAGGGAATGTCCCTGAACAGGTTGCTTGCGGGGTGCTCCTACATAAGCGAAAATGCCGCCGTTTCTGTCACGCCGAACCTGCTGCTGTCCGTCAATACCTTTAAGTTGCTCGTTGTACTTATTTTCCAGCCCAATAACGCCTTGATCCTCATGATTGGTAAATCCCACCACATGAGCCCCCAGCGATCCAAAGTTGTACCGGCGCTGGTAACTTTCTTCCAGGATCAGGGCTCGCATATCGAGGGCATTGAGTTCCAGGTAGGCATCGGCATCAATATTTTTTGATAGAACGACGTAGCGTGATCGTTCGGGCGCGCTCCTTATCTTTTGCCGGTAGAACGCTGTACTTTGATTGGTATGCTTGGAAAGCAGCTGACAGACCTTGTCTATGTCCGTACTGGTCAGTTCTTTTACTTTAGGATCTATAGCTGCCTTGTAGACTACAGAGTTAGTAGCAAGCAGAGTACCGTCATTGTCGTAAATATTACCTCGCTGGGCCGGAATAGAGATATAGTCAATCGCCTGCTCGTTCCATAGTTTTCGTAGTTCATCCCCTTCAATAAAATTAATGCGAAACAGCTGAAAGCCGATTGCACAAGGGAGCAGCAGCAGAAGCCCAAACAAAGTAAAAAGCCGCCCCATAATAGCGGAACGCTCGTCGGTCATGCTATTCCTCCTCAACAGTTATGATATTATCGGCCGGGCCACCATTTATGAATCCCTGGTTTTTGGCTTTCTCGTAGATCTCTTTCGGGCCGATCATACGGTCGTAGGTTAGCCGTAAGTCTTCATGACGCCGTTTGGCTTTTTGATACTCATTTTCCAGCTGATGTACTTCGGTGAGCAACTGCTGGGTGGCAAATACGTGCTTCAGGTAGAGCATACCTAGTGCGCCTATCACCACGGCGCCTATTATCATCTTCCATGCGGGGACGGAAGGCAGGCTTAATTTCTTATCCTTATTTTTTCGCTTGGTGCCGTAGCGAATAGTTGACCCATTGCCCGACTTTTTCCGATTATTAGGGTTCTTCGGGCGCCGGTTGGGTTGTGCCTGCTTGTTTTGTTTTTCCTGCAAGGGTGTTTTTACGAGCATTTAGTCACCTCTCTCCATCTTTTTAATTTGAGCAACTCTCATCTTGGCACTTCGAGCAGCGGGATTGCGTTCTATCTCTTCATCAGTGGGAGTGATGATTCCGTCTGAGATCTCTTTTATGGGAGATAGGTCGTTGCCGTAAAAATCTTTCTCAATCTTTCCTTCAAAATTTCCTGCTTTAAAAAAGCGCTTCACCAGCCGGTCTTCCAGCGAATGGTAGGATATCGCCACAATCCGCCCGTTAGGTTTTACCATATCTAGTGATTGCTCTAGCACGTTGCGTAGCATATCCAGTTCCCGGTTTACCTCAATACGGATGCCCTGAAATACGCGGGCAACGCTTTTTATTTGATAGCGATCAGGAACAAGGCTCTCTACAATCTTCCGGAGATCGGTGGTTGTTTCTACCGGACGACTATCAATAATGGCCCGTGCTATTTCACGGCTCTTGCGTTCTTCGCCGTAATGAAAAATAATATCGCGAAGATCCTCGTAGGAATACTCATTTACCACGTGGTGGGCCGTTATGCCACGGAGATTGCCCATCCGCATATCAAGTGGACCCTCCTTTTGAAAACTAAAACCACGTTCGGGCTCTGTAATCTGGTGGGTGGATACGCCGAGATCGAGCAGTAATCCCGATATTTTGCCACGAATATTGGGTGGCAAAAGCCGATTCAAGTACCCGAAATTACCCTTAACCGTATTGAAGCGGGGGTCGTCGCCAATTCGTTCCCGTGCTGCATCCAAGGCTTCGTCATCCTGGTCAATTCCAAAAATAGTGGCGTCAGAATCTAACTCAGAAAGTAGGTGCGTACTATGGCCGCCGCCGCCAAGCGTGGCATCGATATAGATCCCGCCAGGATCGGTTATAAGATGAGACACCGCCTCCTCAAGCAACACAGGCTGATGCTCATAATATGAATCGGAGCTATTTGTGTCATCTTTTGTCATGAATGTCATCATCGCCCATCACACGCTCAAAAAGTTCTTGGTACATTTCGTCTGAGATTTCGGAATCTTCTGCGGCCAGTTTACCAGGCGACCATATTTCCACATATTCAACGCTTCCAATAAAGATCGCCTTGTCTTCAATGCCGGCATATTCCATAAGCTGTGAAGGCAGTGCAATGCGATTTTGGTTATCCAGAGAAAGATCTTCTGCATAACGCAACAGATGCCGCTTTACGAGCCGACCCTCTTCGGAAAAACTGTTTATATTAGAGAGTCGTTTTTCGAACATCTGCCACTCATCCGCGGGATAAAGTTGCAGGCAGGGATCAACTCCTCGCAGTATGGTAAATCGCTCTTGGGCCTCGGGCGTAAGGCTTTTGCGCAGCTTGGCCGGAAAGCTCACACGGCCTTTGCTGTCTATACTGTGTTCATATTGACCTTTGAAACTTGGCACGAAGTCCCCAAGAATTTAGCAATTAACTTGTTTAGGTAGCGTAAAGCGGAATCTCCCACATTCTACCACTTCAACCCACAATTTACCCCAATTGCTTTCAATATGTCAAGCAATTTCCCTGAATATCGATATTAATTTATCTTGTCGGGATTTTGAGTGGGGAAAAATCGTGATCAAATACAAGCTGAGACTGTTATAGGCAGGATTTTAAGGCTGTTGGGATACCGTGGGAGAAGAGTGGAAGAAAATGGGAAAGAGCGTGGTAGGAAGTGGGAGAGATAGGGAATTTTGGGTAAAATCTTTGGCCAAAGCCTTAATTTTGAAGTTACAAGCCGCCTGTTAAACTTTGAATCTTCAGTTTAAAAGACAAGTGGAAGCTGGTTTCAGTCCAGCAAGGTAGTCACCCACGGTTGATTTCAAATTCCAGGAAAAATGTGGTGCCGGGATCTCGATTTTCAAAGGTATATTGCCCGCCGAGCTGGGTGCAAAGTGTATGGATAAGTCGCATCCCGAGGGTGTTGATGTTTGCCAAGTCAAGATCATCCGGCAAGCCTACCCCGTCGTCGCTGATTGTCAGGTCAATGTGGTCGGATTCATGATTCAAAGTGATCCACAAACGGCCCTCTTTGACTCCTTTAAAACCATGTTTAAAGGAGTTTGTAAAAACTTCATTGATAATCAACGCAAGGGTAACGGCTTTATCCGAAGGCAATGAAATATCGGCAATATCTTCGCGTATGGAGATGTCCATATCATGGGAGCTCAGTGTTTGGACAAGATGTTCGATTAGTTCGGTTATGTAGCTGTTAAGCGAAATATTTTCGAAATCTCCCGTCTCATATAGTTTTTCGTGTAGTGTTGCGATAGATTGAATGCGATTGATGCATTCTGACAAAATATTTTTTGTTTCCTCGGAGCTGGTCTTGGCTGCCTGAAGATCAAGCAGGCCGATAATGACGGCAAGATTGTTTTTCAGCCGGTGGTGGATTTCACTGAGCAGTGACTCCCGCTCTTCGATTATCTGCTGAAGTTTTTTCTTGCGTTCCCATTCCTCGGTTACATTCTGTTGAAGAGAAACGAAATGCGTAATGTCGCCGTCGTCATTATAGATAGGATCAATGCTCCAACGCACCCGGTATGTAGTGCCATCTTTCCTGTAATTAAACGTTTCTCCCGTAAAACGTTCGCCATTTGACAGGTTTTCCACCAAGCGGTCAATTTCCGATTGATCGGTCTCTGGTCCCTGGAGCATCTTTGGATTGTTACCGATAAGCTCTTCCTGGGTGTAGCCTGTAATCTCTTCAACCCCGCGGTTGGCATAAATGATCTCCTCTTGTCCGATCTCTTCTCGGGCATCCGTAATGATGACCATCTCCCTGGCCGAATCTACCGCGGCATAGAGGAGTTTAAGCATCTGTTTTTTTTCAATCATATTGCTAGTATCCGGTTGATTTTTAAACTGGGGAAAATCGTTGGTTGTTTCTAGGTTTTCAAGAAGATCGGCAGCTTCCTCTTCCGACATATCCGAATTACTACTTATATATTCAATGATGGTTTCTTTCGTAGTCTGCGTGTTTGCTCCACTCATGATTTTAGTGTACTCCCCTCTATTTTATTTTAGAGAATAATGACTTCTCTATTTTGTCCCCAAGGATGTACTTATAAAGTTAACGTAATTTTTCTCTTGGTTCTTTTTATTCCCCGCTTAATAGTAAAGGTGATTTTAGACGATCACAAAATAAACCATGATTATACTACAATAGGTTCGGTCGTTGGGTTATCTGCTGCATCAGCGTGTTGAGCCCCACTTTCCACGCCAGCGGCCTGCCGGGCAGGTCTTCACGGCGGTGATTCACAATGGCTTTTCGAATCGATTGGTTATCAATCGATTTATTTACGCCCATCACCTGTGCCCAAAAGGGCGTATCTTCATGCAAAAAGGCCTCTGCTCCCACGCGAAGCACCTCTCCGGTATTGTCGAGAAGCATAGCGGTAAGCTACAGTACCTCAACCGGTTTGTCCTCGGCAGAAAGGAACCGGATTTCAGGTTCATAGCCGGTGCCCAGCACCACTTTCTTTTTAAAGATTCCCTTATTCGCCTTGGGATATTCATTAAATCCAAGCCAGATCAGCACAGCATAATCAGCCTGACCTTCAGCCATATGTTGTGCAATCTGTGCCCTCCATTCTTTTGAAGGTTTTTGAACATGCGTCATCATCGGTGGAAATTCGTCAAATTCCTCCCGCATCATATCGGTGACCGGGTGAGCCGTTTCGGCTTCGCTGCTACCCAAAAACAGGTGAGGTTTCCCTTTGACAATTGGTTCCAGTTCGGCGACCGAAGACCACGCAAGACTGTCCAGGCGATAGCTTCCGCTGGCCCAGGGCAACATTGCTGAATAGACAACATAATCACCAGGTAGTAAAACAGTCCGGATAGTTATGTGGATGTAGGTGTTTTGCGTGTTCATTGCTTTACTCAATATCAATAGTTAATACGCAGTTCATGTAATTTCAGATTTATTGAATTTTAATAAAGGATGGATTCATACCGCCTCCCCAGGAGGCCTCCCGCGTTACGAGTGTCAGGTCGCTTCCATCGGGGCGGATCAGATAGATTTCAGATTGATCTGCCGGACTATTGTATGCGTGGAAGGCTATCCACCGGCCGTCGGGGCTCCAGGCGGGCATTCGTTGCTGGTTAGGTATGGTAGCTGTCGATGATAAAGGACGAACCTGATGCGCATCAATATTGTAAATCATGAGCTTGTGCACCCGCGTAAATACTATTTCTGATCCATCAGGTGACCAACTTGGTTCGGAATCCACATTTTCGTTATCGACTAATTTATGTCGGTTGGTACCATCGGAATCGGTAATCCAGAGCTCGGTTTTTGTTGCATATCGGCTGTAAACGATTTTCGAATTATCTGGCGACCATGCCGGGTGTTGGTCATTTATAAAAAAATTGGCTGGTGGACCGGGCGTCAAATTTGTGAAAGACTTGTTTTCAGAGTTATAGATAACGATATTTCCCTGGTCTTCACTATTAAACATCTGGCTGTGGAATACGATGTTTTTACTATCAGGACTCCATCCGGGCATCGCATCATAGTCTTCGCTAAAGGTGACCTGACTGGATGATTGCCCCTCTACATCATACAGAAAAAGATCATAATTCCCGGAGATCAGATTAAGCTGGACGTAAACAATTTCTGAACCGTCTGGAGAGGGGACGCCTTCTGGTGTGTTTGAAGAAATACCGGGTATACGCTCGGGAGCTGCTGCTTCAGATAGCTCAAGGTAAAATAACTCCTGGGTACCATTGACAGTGCTTGTATAGACCAGGGCATAGCTATAAATGCTGAGCGTAATCGTATCTGATACATCTCCATAGCTGGCTGTGATGGTGGCTTCACCGGTATCAACTGCTTTTACAAGCCCTTGGCCAGAAATTTCAAGCGAGATCGGGGTGGTTACTGGTCCAAATAATTTCGGCTTCCTCTATTGGTACGCCCGCACCGGATTTAATGCTTGCTGTAAGTCTGCAGCGAATCGTCCAGCCAGAGTTCTGTTTTCGAGGCCGTTATTTCAATAGATGGATCAAGTTCTTCGGGACCACTGGCGCTGTCTTTGCAACCGGACAAAAGTATCAGAAATACGCCTAAAAGCATTCCTCTGCAAGATGAAAAGTAAATGTACATTGTAGTAAGCAAGTAATAGTATAGAGCAGATCGTCGGACCTGTCACGGCTCCGCAACGCGGAAACAAATAAAACTATATTTTTTTCTCAACTTCGGACAATAGCGGCAAATATTATTTTTCGGATAGGAACAGGATGGGATTGAAATCAGCTCCTGTTTTCTCTCTTTTTTTCTTATCCTGTACTGGATTTATCTGAAGAGTGATGATTTTTATTAACTGGACTTCGTTAGTTACTTATGAAGGACACATCCGATGTAAGTTGGAGATCAACGCCTGCATAAAGTCGTACTTGGGTCCAATATCCAATTCGATAAACTCTTCGACGTCATCCTTGTTGCAAGTATTGTGGCGGGAAGCTAAATAGATAGGGAACCAATGAATGGAAATTTGGAACGATATTAATCAATTTAGGCCCAAATAAAGATGAATTTTAATTCCTGAATAAGATACTACTTATGAAAGAGTTCCTGATGAATTCCGTATGGTCGGTGCTTGCATTCTTCGCGATTTTGCTGGGGATCAGCTACCTCAACAATGGGTACATAGCGTTCAAACAAACACTGACCGATCCGTTTAACTGGCTTATAATTGCTATTGTTATCGTGGGTAGTTACCTGCTTCGGATGAGGAGGAGAAACAAGGGTGAAGAGGAAGGCTAGTAACTATTCAAAATGTGTCGGTTTTACTTTTTTACCTTTTCTAGATGTAGATAAAAATCATTGTGCACATCCAGCGTATCACTTTTGGCTAGATAAGGGCTTGATCGCCACTGGTTTGTAGAGGGACGAATCCTGGAGTAAAATTCCGGGTCCAGCTTAACCTCTACCGGCATGTTAAAGGTGTCCACATCGGCTTGCCAACGGTAGAAAACCTGGTTCTCCTCTATATAGTACTGGAGGGTGGGGATGCCGGCATGACGTAAATACTGGTCAAATACCTTGCTGAAATCGATACCGGCACGCTCGCTGATAAACTGTTCTACCTTCGCCGTGGTCACCGTTTGGTGATAAAACGAGCGGTTGAGTCCGCGTAGAATATTTCGCCAGCGGTTGTCATCATCAATGATATTGCGGATCATGTGCAGCAGGTTGCCGCCTTTGTAGTACATGTCGCCGGACCCCTCATTGTTAACGCCGTAGGTGCCAATGATAGGGCGATTATTTTGGATGCGATCCCGCGTGCCGATCACGTATTCCGCCCCGGCCTGCTTGCCCCAGAGACATTCCACAAACAGGTTTTCCGAATAGTTGGTGAATCCCTCATGAATCCACATATCGGCCACATCTTTCATCGATATATTGTTGCCAAACCACTCATGGCCGCTTTCGTGTACGATGATAAAATCCCACGTTAATCCCCAGCCGGTACCGGAAAGGTCCGAGCCCATGTACCCGTTTTGGAAGCCGTTGCCATACGCCACTGCGCTTTGATGCTCCATGCCCAGATGCGGCGTATGTATGAGCTTGAATCCATCTTCATAAAAAGGATAGGGACCAAACCAGTCCTCAAAACAGCGCATCATCGGCTTTACCTGCACAAACTGCTTTTGGGCTTCTTCCAGATATGGCTCAAGCACCCAGTAGTTCAGGTGGAGCGTACCCTTTTCGCCCTGCAGCGTATCGCTGAAATTGACGTAGTTTCCGGCATTTACGGCAATATTATAATTGTTGATCGGGTTGCTGACGAACCAGTTCCAGGTGGTTGTGCCGTTATTGTGAACTGTAGTATCTCGGAGCCGGCCGTTGGAGATATTCTTAATAGATGAGGGTACCGTAATATGGATGCCCATGCTGTCGGGCTCATCGAGAGCTGATCCTTATTGGGCCACCACACGCTGGCACCGATGCCTTGGTTGGCCGTGGCAATCCAAGGATTACCCTGCTGGTCGGTTTTCCAGATAAAACCGCCATCCCACGGAGGATTTTCTGCTACTTTCGGCTTGCCGTGATACCAAACGCTGATCGTATGAAGTTCTCCGGGACGTTGGACAGAAGGAATTTCCAAAAAGTAGGTGGTGTCCGTCTGGCGTTGCAGCGTAAGCTGATCCCCCCGTTGAACGGCACTATCAATTTGCAGCGGTTTAATAAGGTCGATCTGCATTTGCCGGCCACGCTGCGGTTCTGTTACCCGGTAGGTAATTTCGTTGTATCCTGAGATGGAGGAATCAGACGGATGAATGGTAGTATGGAGATCATAAAAGGTGACATCCCACCAAGCACGTTGTGGCGTGATGGATCCTCGAAGTGTATCGGCGTTGGTGAATTGCTGCTGTGCCAGTGATTCACCTGATAAGAATGCGATAGTCGCAAGAAGTAAAAGAAGGCCTTTTAATTTCATAGCAGGGTATATAAAAAAATCGATCTACCAGGTAAAGAAAAAATGTTGATTTCAATACTGGTGGGTATCTATAGAACAACGTTGTCCCCGGGATACCAGCTTAGTCAGGGGCATTTCCCCGTAAGTTGCGAGGTGATACCAAAAGGAAAAGCCCGGAAAGTTAATCCGGGCTAACATTCCCTGATTCTTAAATATTGATTCCTAATTCTCAGGGAAGTTCCGTGCTGCCCATCAGCCAGCGGTCGCATTCACGGGCCGCACCCCGGCCTTCGTTGATAGCCCAGACAATCAGGCTCTGGCCGCGACGCATGTCACCGGCAGCAAAGACCCCCTCAACATTAGTGTGGTAGTCGCCGTGCTCTGCATCGGCGTTGGATCGCTCGTCGCGGTCCACATCCAGTTGCTCCAGCACAGGATCTTCCGGCCCCAGGAAGCCCATCGCCAGCAGTACGAGGTCGGCCTTCCAGACTTTTTCGGTGCCTTCGATTTTGACAGGTTTTTTGCGGCCGTTTTCGCCGGTCTTCCATTCACAGCGCACGGTATGCAGGGCTTTGACGTTGCCATTGCCGTCCCCTTCGAACTTTGTAGTCATCACCTGATATTCACGTGGGTCCTCGCCAAATTTTTCCTTGGCTTCTGCCTGGCCATAGTCAACTTTATACACGTTTGGCCATTCGGGCCATGGATTATCATCGGCGCGGCTGTTCGGTGGTTTGGGCAATATCTCAAATTGTGTGAGCTCTGCACAACCGTGGCGCATGGCGGTGCTCACGCAGTCGGTGCCGGTATCGCCGCCGCCGATGACGATCACGTTTTTGTCTCTGGCGGAGATGTAAGTTTCCGTCTTCGGTGGTCGGAGTCGAGCAGGCTTTTGGTGTTGGCATGCAGAAACTCCATTGCGAAATGAATACCGTTGAGGTCACGTCCTTCAATCGGCAGGTCACGTGGATTGGTGGCTCCACCGGCCAAAATAACGGCGTCGTAATCTTCTTTGGAGCTCCGGGCGCCGGGATGTCGGTGCCTATCTCGGTATCTAACTACATACTCCACACCCTCTTCAGCCATAAGATCGACACGTCGTTTCACAATTGCTTTGCCGAGCTTCATGTTGGGGATGCCGTAGGTAAGCAGTCCGCCGATGCGGTCGTCGCGCTCATATACGGTAACCTTGTGGCCGGCTTTATTGAGCTGGTCGGCTGCTGACAGCCCCGCCGGACCTGATCCCACAATAGCCACCTTCTTGCCTGTGCGTTTTCCGGGGGATTCGGCTTTGACCCAGCCTTCCTCAAAACCCTTGTCGATGAATCGCCTGTTCAATACTTTTTATAGCAACCGGTGGATCGGTGATCCCCAGCACGCAAGAGCCCTCGCAGGGGGCCGGACAAGCCCGTCCCGTAAACTCGGGAAAGTTATTGGTTTTGTGCAGACGGTGCAGCGCTTCTTTCCACTTGCCGCGATAGACCAGGTCGTTCCACTCGGGAATCAGGTTGTTGATCGGGCAGCCGAGTGCTTTGCCATTCTGCTCGATGCCGGCCTGGCAAAAGGGGATGCCGCAGTCCATGCAGCGGGCTCCCTGCTTCTGCAGCTCCGTTTCGTTGAGTTTAACATAGAACTCATCCCATTCTTGAATACGCTCTTCTGGCTTCTTGTATGGAATTGTCTGGCGATCAAATTCCATAAATCCGGTCGGTTTACCCATAGTCAACTAATCCTCGTCTCGTTTGCCATTTTTAGATCGTTTTAGCCTGCTTTGCAAGACCATACTGTTTGAAATTGTCATCGTCGAGCCCCCGAGAGTCATTGTCGGGGGCGTGGCGATCCCCCACTTGGGAGATTGCTCGCTATCGCTATTTCAACAGGTTATGGGTCCACATCTTGCTGAGCATTATGGCTGATCCTCAGTTTCCTGCCGCGCGGGCCTTCTCTTTCTTGTTGGTGTAGAAGGCTTCAAGAGCGGCCTCATCTCCGGTGAGCCCCTGCTTCTCGGCCTCCTCGATGATAATCCTGCATGCGCTTGTAGTCTTTAGGGAGGACTTTCACAAAATGCGGTACCATCTCATCCCATTTTGCCAGCACCTTCCAGGCTTTATTGCTGTCGGTATAATCGCCGTGGCGACGTATCATGCGTTCTACATTTTTGAATCTCCTCGTCATCTTCAAGCCTCTTCAGGAACACCATTTCCGTATTGCAGTGCTTCTTCGAAGGTGTTATCGAGATCCAGCACGTAGGCGATTCCGCCCGACATCCCGGCCGCAAAGTTTCGTCCTGTCGGTCCCAGCACCACCACGCGCCCGCCGGTCATATATTCGCAGGCGTGGTCGCCCACGGCTTCCACCACGGCATGCACGCCGCTGTTCCGCACACAAAACCGTTCGCCGGCCATACCGCGGATATAAGCTTCTCCGGCCGTGGCTCCGTAAAGCGAAACATTTCCGACAATGATGTTTTCTTCAGGATTAAACAGCGACCCTTTGGATGGCCGGAGAATCAGCTTGCCGCCCGAAAGCCCCTTGCCGAAGTAGTCATTGGCATCACCTTCCAGCTCAAGGGTCATGCCATCGGGGTACAAAAGCCCCGAAACTCTGCCCGGCCGATCCTTTGAAATTGTAAATGGATGGTGTCTTCCGGCAGCCCTTCCGCATCCGTAACGCCGGGTCAGCTCACTCCCGACGATAGTACCAACCACGCGGTTAATATTTCTAATCGGAAGTTTTGCACTTCACAGGCTTCCTTGTCATTGAGTGCCGGTTCGCAAATATCCATCAGAATCTGACTGGTCAAGCGCAGTTTTCCAGGCCGTGGTTTTGATCGATCATCTTGTGTGTTCCCACTTCATCGGCATTTTCGGGACGGTATAGAATCGGGGAAAGGTCCAGGTGTTTGCCTTTCCAGTGATCGGTTTTTCGCTGCTTCAGCTTGTCAGTGCGCCCGATCATCTCATCTACCGTTCGGAAACCCAGCTTGGCCATATGCTCCCGCAGATCCCGGGCTACAAATTTCATGAAGTTGACCACATATTGGGGATCTCCTTTATAATTATGGCGCAGTTCGGGGTTTTGCGTGGCTATGCCCACCGGACAGGTGTCGAGGTGGCAAACACGCATCATGATGCAGCCCAGCGTGATGAGGGCACTGGTTCCGAAACCCATACTCTTCGGCACCGAGCAGTGCCGCAATGGCGATGTCGCGCCCGGTTTTAATTTGACCGTCGGTTTCGAGGCTGACACGGCTGCGTAGGTCTGTTAAGCACAAGAGTCTGATGGGTTTCGGCAAAGCCCAAGCTCCCACGGCAGCCCCGCATGCTTGATGCTGGTCTGTGGAGAAGCTCCCGTTCCACCATCGTTACCACTTATCAGAATCACATCGGCTATGCCCTTTGGAAACACCGGCGGCGATTGTGCCGACGCCTACCTCAGAAACCAGCTTTACGTTGATGCGTGCCTTGCTGTTTGCAGTTCTTCAGGTCGTGAATCAGTTGTGCAAGGTCTTCGATAGAATAAATATCGTGGTGGGGCGGCGGAGATATCAAACCCACACCCGGGGTAGAGAGACGCACTTCGGCAATCCAGGGATAAACCTTTTTGCCCGGCAGCTCTCCGCCTTCTCCCGGTTTGGCGCCCTGGGCCATCTTAATCTGAATCTCGTCGCCCTGCGTAAGATATTCGCTGGTCACGCCAAACCGTCCGGAGGCTACCTGCTTGATCCTGCTGTTGCGATCATCCCCGTTCTCATCAATGGTATAGCGCACGGGATCTTCGCCGCCCTTCACCGGTATTGCTTTTACCGCCGATACGGTTCATGGCGATTGCCAGTGCCTCATGTGTCTCCTTGCCGATAGAACCAAACGACATGGCCCCGGTCTTAAATCGCTTGCAGATCGATTCCACCGGATTCAACTTCTTCAAGGGGTATAGTCTTCTTCGGCATAATCAAAATCGCCAGCAGGTGACGCAGCGAGGGAGGCGGCTCAAAATGATCGTCCACCAGGCCGGCAAACTCTTTATAGAGTTTGTAATCGCCATTTTTGCTGGCCAGCTGCAGGGTGTGTACGGTTTGGGGATTGTACATGTGGTATTCACTGTTTTGCCGCCACTTGTACTGTCCGCCCTCATCGAGTACCTGTCCGTTGGTCTGTATTTCGGGATAGGCTTTGCGATGCCGCAGCTGTGCCTCTTCGGCAATGGTATCCAGCCCGATACCGCCAATGCGGGAGTCGGTCCATGTGAAGTATTTGTCGATCACCTCTTTATCGATGCCCAGTGCCTCGAAAATCTGGGCCCCACGGTACGATTTGATGGTTGAAATTCCCATCTTCGACATCACTTTTACAATGCCTTTAACTACCGCCTTGTTATAACCCTTCACGGCTCTTTTAAAACTCATATCCAGCATCCCTTCGTGGATCAGGTCGAACAGGCTTTCATAAGCCATATAGGGATTTACCGCTTCGACCCCGTAACCGAGCAGCAGGCAGAAGTGGTGCGTTTCGCCGCGGCTCGCCGGATTCCAGCACGATGCCCACCTCGGTACGCTGCGCCGGTACGGATCAGGTGGCGATGCAGGCCCGCAACCGCCAGGAGGGCAGGAATGGGAATCATGCCTCGGCTGAAGTCGCGGTCGGAAAGGATCAGAATATTGGCGCCGTTCTCAATGGCCTTGTCCGCCGACTCAAAGAGTTCGTCCATCGCCTTTTCGAGGCCTTCACCGCCGCTGCCGGATTTAAATAAAATAGACAGCGTTTCGCTTTTGAATCCTTCCAGGTCGACCTTTTTGAGTGCGCTGAGTTCTTCATTTTTCAATACCGGTGTTTTCAACTCGATCTGCCGGCAGCTTTCGGGGTTCGGATCCAGGATATTGCCCTGGGAGCCGAGCATCGTTTCGGTGGAGGTGATCAGCTCTTCCCGGATAGGGTCGATCGGGGGATTGGTTACCTGCGCAAAGAGCTGCTTGAAATAGTTGTACAGCAACTGCGGCTGATTGGATGAGCACAGCCATCGGCGCGTCGTTTCCCATCGCTCCACCGGCTCCAGCATATTTTCGGCCATTGGACCGACGTTGACATCGAGATCCTCGTAGGTGTAGCCGAAAACTTTCTGCCGGTGCACCACCGCTTCGTGATGAGACCTTGGGTTCCTCCAGGTCAAGGTTTTTTGAAATGTCATCGAAGCTCACCAAAGTATCTCATCCAGCCACTCCTTGTAGGGTTGTTCCGTAGCAATTTTCTTGTTTGATTTCTTCGGTCGCTGATGATTCGGCCTTCTTCGGTGTCAATAAGCAGCATGCGTCCGGGCTGCAGGCGTTCTTTCTGGATGATGTCCTCCGGCGGAATGTCGAGCACGCCGACCTCCGAGGCCAGGAGAACCATATCGTCGCGGGTAACGTAGTATCGCGGGAGGGACGAAGTGCCGTTGCGGTCGAGTGTAGCTCCTACCTGTATGCCGTCGGTAAAGGCGATGGAGGCCGGGCCGTCCCACGGTTCCATCAGGCAGCTGTGATATTCGTAAAAAGCCTTTTTATCCTCGTCAATACTTCTCGTAGCCTTCCCACGGTTCAGGAATCATCATCATCATGACGTGGGGCAGGGAGCGCCCGCTCAGCTTCAGGAACTCCAGGCAGTTGTCAAATTTGCCGGAATCGCTGCCGCCCTCCTGGATGATGGGAAGTACTTTTGTCGATATCATCCCCGAAACAGCTCGGTGGTAAACCGTGATTCTCTGGCGTGCATCCAGTTCTGGTTGCCGCGCAGGGTGTTGATCTCCCCGTTATGGATGAGGTAGCGGTAGGGGTGTGCCAGCTTCCAGCTTGGGAAGGTGTTGGTGCTGAAGCGAGAGTGAACCAGCGCCAGGGCCGACTCCATCTCGCTATCCTGAAGGTCGGGATAGAACTCCCGGAGCTGGGTGGATGTGAGCGTCCCTTTGTAGATCAATGTGCGCGAAGAGAGGCTGCAAATGTAGAAGAAATCTTTCTCGGCCTGATATCCATGTTCCGTCTCCTCAACAGCACGGGTGACGCGGCGCCGAATGACATACAGCTTGCGTTCAAAATCAAGCTCGGTCTCCAGGTCATCACTGCGTCCAATAAACAATTTGCCGTACCGAGGGTTCGGTCGTCTTTGGCCGTATTGACCGAGATAGGAATTGCCGGTCGGCACTTTACGCCAGCCGAGCACTTCTTGTCCCTCTTCCTCAACGATGCGTTCCACCACTTTTTCGCAGGGCAGGCGGTCTTCACGGTCACCGGGGAAGAAAATCATGCCAACACCATACTGCCCAGGTTCTGGCAGTTCAATGCCGAGCCCTTCGCAGGATTTACTCAGAAATTTGTGTGGGATTTGAAATCAGAATTCCGGCGCCATCCCCGGTATTGGGTTCGCTTCCCGTGGCACCGCGGTGATCCAGGTTGCGCAGTACGGTTAATGCCTGATTAATTATTTTATTGGATTTTTTGCCTTTGATATTAGCCACAAAACCGATACCACAGGCATCTCGTTCGTGCTTGGGATCGTACATTCCTTGCTTGGGAGGCATATTCTTTCCAGACATGTGCATAAAAATTGATTCGGATTACTTACAGTTGTTACTAATTGAATGTATAATATCTGACTGGCAGTTGTTGCTGCCTGTATCGCAGAAGCTCATTCCGACTTTGAGCTGTCTGCTAACGTCATAAGGGGCAAAACCCGGCATATTATCGCTCCGACATAATAACTCGTTTTCCGATTTTCAGGATATCAGCCAGCACTCCGGCCGCCGTAACCTCTTTTCCGGCTCCGGGACCTTGAATTACGATCGGTGTGTCCGAGTAGCGTTTGGTGGAAATCTGAAACAGGTTGTCTGTGCCACTTAACCGTCCTAATGGAGAATCGATAGGTACCGATTGTATACCGACAGATATGTCATTATTTGTAAGCTTGCCGACGTAACGAAGCGTTTTATCCTCTGTTTTGGCTTTTATTATGTTGGACTTCCACTGTTGGTCAACCTCAGAAAGTTCGGTGAGGAACGTCTCGCGGGTAACCGATTTCAAGTGGTCAGGACCTAAACTTTCAAGAGTTATTTCACTCCGTTCAACCTTTAAACCAATACTTCTTGCTAATGTAATAAATTTTCGGGCCACATCCTCACCGGAAAGATCATCAACGTGGATCCGGCTCTGCATAGCCCAGTTCCCGTGCCGTGCGGACCGCCTGACTAAAGGCGGTGCCTTGCTCCAGTTCATTGAAAAGGTACGTCATGGTTCCGGAAACCACACCGGATATTTCATGAATCGTATCGCCAGTGGCCAAAAGATCAGAGATCGTTGAAATCACCGGGAGACCGGCGCCCACGGTTGGTTCATATCGAAATTCTACATTGTTCTTTTTAACAATATCCTGCAGCCGCTCATAAAAAGACTGTTCAAAGGTGTTGGCTCGTTCACTTGGCGTTGCAATGTGAATATTAGCATCCAGAATGGCCGGGTAAAGTCGGGCCACTTCGGCACTACCGGTCGCATCCACAAAAATGAGTTCAGAACTAACGCGATTCGTCAGCCGATGGAGGATATTCTTCCATTCAGTTCGCTCTCCATTTTTTAACTCAGCTTGTACCATGCTGGGCGCAATGCCTTCCGAATTCCAAAGAAAGCGTTTACTGTCGCAAGCACCTATGATGTTTATGGAGAAATCGGATTCAAGATCATCAATAAGACTAATCAATGTACCACCCACGGCTCCTGTCCCGGCTATAAAAGCTGTATACTTCTTAGATGCGGGATCAATACGCCCAATGAGTTCATTAGCGGCTCGATTCAGCCTGCGGCTGGAATCCAGCAGTTTTTTCCAATACCGGTAAATGTTCGTTTTTTAACAGTTTGAGCGAAGATTTATTATCGCCCTTCGATTTTTTCATTAAGCAAGGATGTTTTAGAACATAAGGGATCGCTAAACAGCTAAATGGGTTTGGGATGTGGATAAAAACGGTTTAATAATATTATCCAGCTGATCGAAATTCAATCAGGAACGCGTCGTGACCATATTCAGAGTGTATCTCTTCGTAGTGGCCGTTGTTCAGGAGTTCCGCCAGTTCCTTCTGCTCATTTGTGGGATACAGCAGATCAGAATTAATGCCGATTACCAGCACCGGAATCTCAACGGAGGCTAGCAGTTTCTTGTAGGATGTTCTGCCGCGGGCTGCATCGTGCGTGTCCATCGCCTTGGTCAGGCAGATGTAGGTGAGGGCATCAAACCGATCGACCAGCTTCTGGCCCTGGTAGTTCAGGTATGATTCCACCTTGTAGAGATCTTCATAGCCCGGCTGCAGCTCGCGGCCGAATTTATTCTCAAAATCCTGCTGGCAGCGATAGCTGATCATCGCGATCATGCGTGCGGCAGAGAGCCCTTTTTCAGGCCCTTCTCCTTTTTCGTAGTAGCCATCCTTCCAGCCCGGATCAGCATAAATGGCCTGGCGTTGAGCGTGACTGATACCGATCTGCCAGCTCGAATGCGCCTTGCCCATGGCAATCGGAACGGCACTTCGAACGCGATCGTCCATAATAGCAAATTCGAGCGCCTGCATGCCGCCCATAGAGCCACCAATAACGGTTTCAATACCGTTGATATTGATTTCGTCCAAAAACTGCTGCTGGTAGCGCACGATATCGCGAATCGTAATTTCGGGAAAATCAGCACGATAGGATTTGCCGGTATCGGGATTTGAAGACCAGGGCCCGGTACTGCCGTAGCAGCTGCCCAGCACATTGGTGCAGATCACGTAGTATCGATCGGTATCCAACACACCGCCTGTCTTAAAAAGCCCGGGGAACCACTCGTCGGCAGCAGCGTTGCCCGTAAGCGCGTGGCAGATCAAAACGACGTTGTCGCGCGCCTCATTCAGCTTGCCCCACGTTTTGTAGGCGATAACCGGTTTCGGGAATTCAAATCCTGATTCCGTAATAAACGGCTGGTTAAGTTTATATTTGCTGATGCCTTCGTTCATATAAAGTGGTTAAACCGGTCATCCCGTTTCAAAGATGAGATGACCGGGTATGAAATATTGCTTTATGATTTTACCTTAGATTTTCTTCAACGCCCGGTCGAAGTCTTCTATGATATCATCAATATGTTCAATACCAACAGAAGCCCTGATCAGGTCGGGTGTTACACCACTTGCCTGCTGCTCCTCATCCGCCAGCTGCTGGTGCGTGGTTGAAGAGGGTGAATGACCAAAGTCTTGGCATCGCCGACGTTGGCCAGGTGGCTGGCCAGCTCCACATTTTCAATGAAGCTGCGAGCTGGTTCGTAACCGCCTTCCACCCCAAAAGTGAGAACAGCGCCAAAGCGATCTCCCTCCAGGTATTTTTTGGCACGTTCGTGGTAGGGATGATCCGGCAGGCCGGTATAATTAACCCAGGTAACTTTTTCTTGATCCTGCAGCCATTTAGCCAGCTTCATCGCGTTTTCGCAATGGCGCTCGGCGCGCAGCGAAAGTGTTTCAAGTCCTTGCAGGAACAGGAAGCTGTTAAACGGTGAAGGAGCAGAACCGAAGTCACGAAGTGCTTCAACTCGCGCGCGAATAGCAAACGCAATGTTGCCAAAAGGCCCGTCCGGACCGAACACTTCCCAGAAATTGAGTCCGTGATACGCCGGGGAGGGAGTCGTGAAGACGGGGAAGTTGCCATTAGCCCAGTTAAAATTACCTGCATCTACTATCACACCACCAATACTGGTACCATGCCCACCGATCCATTTGGTGGCAGACTCAACAACAATATTTGCCCCATGTTTAATCGGCTTACAGATAGAACCGGCAGCACCAAACGTATTGTCGACAATCAGCGGGATGCCATGTTCTTGAGCCAGTTCAGAGAGTCCATCAAAGTCGGGTACGTTACCACGCGGGTTCCCGATCGATTCCACGTAGATCGCCTTGGTGTTGTCATCTATCTTTTTGGCATAGCCATCAATGGTATCTTCCTCCACAAAGTTTACGTCGATGCCCAGGCGCGGCAGCGTCACTTTAAACTGATTATAGGTGCCTCCATACAAAAAACTTAGTGGAAACGATATTGTCACCAGCCTGCGCAATCGTGGCGATCGTCATAAACTGCGCCGACTGTCCCGAACTGGTACCAACCGCTGCAACGCCCCCTTCAAGGGCGGTAATCCGTTTTTCAAACACATCGGTTGTGGGATTCATAATTCGCGTGTAAATGTTGCCGAACTCTTTCAGGGCAAACAGCGTGGCGGCATGCTCGGTGTCATCAAACTCGTAGCTGGTGGTTTGATAGATCGGCACGGCCCGCGCTCCCGTAGTAGGATCAGGCTCCTGGCCTGCGTGTAGCTGTAGCGTTTCATACTTGTAGTTGCGTTCTTCTCCGTTTCCGTTGTTGCTCATGGTTTTCCCTTATTAGTTGTGTTTAGGATACAGTGTTCTTGTTTTCTTCATGATATGGACGAATAAGAAACTGGTGATCTACTTTCATGCATCGTTTTTGGAAAAAGCGGATGCCGTCGCCTTCTACCTTATCCCGCAATTCATCATGGGTTCCCGTGCCCAGCTGCAGCCATATCGCTTTAGGATTTACTTCCAGGGCCTGGTCCACGGCATCAGGGATAATATCCGGTGGAAGAAAAATGTCGACAACGTCGATCTGTCCGGAAATGCTCTGCAGGTCGGGATAAGCTTTTTCGCCCAGTATTTCATCGGCGGCCGGGTTTACCGGAATAATAGTGTACCCGACCTTTTTGAGGTAGCGTCCCACAAAATGGCTGTCTTTATGCCGATTGCGTGAAATTCCCACAATGGCGATTGTCTCGATCTCTCCCAGTAACTCCTGGGCTCGATCGGTCTCCGCCGAGATTTCGGGATTCGCCCGCATCTTTTCGGCATACCAGTTGTCAAACGTTGATTTCATTGAAAAATCTACCTGATACTTACATTAAAAATCTGCACGTGAACATAGTTCTTTTAATGCAAAAAAAGCCTCTTCCGAGTTTCCCATCGATGGTGGTGCGGGAAGTTCAGAAGAGGCTTTCCTGGTGTAGTCTCAGCGTTACCTCATTCTCATCTTCCCTCTCTCCGAACCTGTGTTCAGAAAAGAGCAGGATTTAGCACCTGAACCCCCGCAATAAACTGATTTTAGTTGTATGCCGGGCGGTTGCTAAGGCTTCAACGGGCCTGATCCCTCCGCCTTTCTCGATAAGAGTATGTTCAATATACAAAAGTGAAAAAGAACAAATTTGATAGTAAAAAAGCCCTTCGTTGGTACTGGCGAAGGGCTTTTTGAAATTCAGACATTGTTTCGCAGAACTGTCACTTAAACCCTTCAACGTTATGAGGCTGCATCAGTCCCTTCATACAACAGCAGCCAACGAGTACTATGTGACAAGACATTTTCTGCATGTACGTGATATTTCCTTTTTTCAATTGAAACAGAGTATAATATTTTTAATCCTTTTTTCACAACACTTTCATTGTACTGTGGAAACCGATCGCACTGCAGCTGGAAATCATGAATGCGTGAGGTAATTTATATTCAATTTTATCTCAATTCTCCGTGAATGACGGATCTAGTTGTAGCCGAAGTTCCGGACCATGTTGGGGTTGTCGCGCCACTTGTCTCGTACTTTTACATGCAGGTCCAGGAACACTTTTTTGTCGATAAAATCCTGGATCGCTTTCCGCGATTTCTTCCCCAGTTCCTTAATTGCCTGACCTCCCTTACCGATCAGGATTCCTTTTCTGGGAATTTCTGTTTACAATGATTTCAGCGTTGATATAATCCATATCCTCCCGTTCATCATACTGTATTACATCCACCGTGCTAGAGTAGGGAATTTCTTGCTGGAACTGCACAAATAGCTGTTCGCGAATAAGTTCCGCCACAAAAAAGCGTACGGGTTGCTCGCTGAGCATGTCTTTGGGATAAAAGGGCGGACCTGGTTTGAGGTTTTGGTAAATTACATCCATTAAGTTGGGAATCCCTTCGCCGGTGAGCGCAGAGATAAATATGGTGTCCGTGAAGTTATAGGACTCGGTCAGCTCATCTACCATCTCCCGTTCCTGTTCGCGGTTGCTGGTATCCATTTTGTTGACTACCAACACAATCGGTTTGCTCATAGTCTTGAATACGTCAAACGCATAGCTGGGCATCCGGTCTTCGCCGGCCTCCACAAGAAAAAGCACGATATCGGCGTCGTTGCGGGCGCGGGCTACAAAACTCATCATCGCTTTTTGGAGCTCATATTTGGGGTGGATAATGCCGGGCGTATCGAGGAATATAATTTGCAGGTTTTCCTCCGAATGGATGCCGATAATCTGGTGACGCGTTGTCTGTGGCTTGTGTGTAGTAATGGATATCTTGCTGCCCAGAATGCTGTTCATCAGCGTAGATTTTCCGGCATTGGGTTTTCCGACGATAGCTACATAGCCGGATTTGTGCTGTTGAGTGTCTTGCTTTTCAGTCATTTAAAAAAGGATGGAATCCATTAGAAAGTAGTGTTGTAGTTGAGAAGAAAAATACGAGTAAAGGGAATACGTTGTCTCTGCTATGTTTTATTCTCGGGATTTGAGTTGTGCTTTTCCATGATTTTGAGGAACGCCTTTACGGTATTGTCTAATCCCTTGAAAATAGCTGTAGATACCAGCGCGTGACCAATACTTACATCATGCAGGTGAGGAACCGTTTTGACGAGATTTTCCAGGTTATCCAGGTTGAGTCCATGGCCGGCGTTAACTTTCATCCCCAGTTTGTGCGCCTGTTTGGCTGCATCGGTTAGTCGTCTAAGCTCATAGTCTCGGGCCTCTTCGGTGCGGGCATTGGCATAGGTGCCGGTGTGCAGCTCTACCGCATCACTGCCAAGTTCGGCCGAGCGCTCGATATCTTCAGGATTTGGATCCACAAACAAGCTTACCTCGATGCCGGTCTCAGCATACCGCGGTAGAACCCGGTTTTTGAAATCATCGTACACGGTATCCATGCTTAATCCACCTTCGGTGGTTAACTCTTCACGGCTTTCAGGCACGATGGTCACGAGGTGTGGATTCAGATCGATGCTGGTTTCGATCATCTCTTTGGTGGCGGCCATCTCAAAATCCAGGATGCCCCGAACCGATTCCTTTAAGCGGTATACATCTTCTTCCCGGATATGTCGGCGATCCTTCCGCAGGTGAAATACAATACCCGCAGCCCCGGCATCTTCGCTCACCCGGGCAGCCTCTATCGGGTCTGGATACCCCTCTCCGCGGGCATTTCTGAGCGTTGCAACGTGGTCAACATTAACTAAAAGGCGCATAACGATAAAAGATGGTACATTATGGGTTGTGATTCATTATTCAAATATAGATCATTTAGATGAAAATGTAGACCGCTGTATAATCGATTCCATGAAACAGTTTTTACTCTATACCTTTATTATTGCATTTGTTACAGCGTGCGGAATGTCCCGCCGGGTGGCCCATGATGAAGGGGCACCCAGAACATCTGCCTACACCGCAAGCAGCTATAATGCGATGCAGGTTTCGCTGCGCCAGGCCTATCGCGACTGGAAAGGAACGCCTTACCTGCTGGGTGGCCGTTCGGCTTCAGGTGTGGATTGCTCTTCTTTCGTCGGCATCGTTTTCGATGAATATTTTGATGTGAATTTGCCGACGCATACCCGTCGGCTGCTGAACGAAGGGCAGGGGTGCGCCGGCGTTCAGTGCGGACCGGCGACCTGGTGTTTTTCAAGACCGGGCGCAAGTCGTTCCATGTGGGCATTATAATTGAGGAGGGTGAGTTTCTGCACGCTTCTACTTCACAGGGCGTAACCACGAGCAGTATTTACGACCGCTACTGGGCCAACCGCTACTTGGGTGCGCGGCGTATAATGTAATTTTGTTGTGCTTTCTACTGCCGACCTTCTGTAATTATTGCTCTTGTCTTTTCCAGCGGCTTGCTCCAGTCTTCTGTGCTTGTATCCATGTTAGGAAGTTTTTTATACGCCTTATAGATGAGGCTGTGATACTTTTTTTGCTCTTCGGACTCCACCGACCGTTCTTCCGAGGGCGTATTGTCATAAATCATCCGCATCTTGATCTCTTTCAGTAGATCCTGAACGGTTCCTGGAACCTGCTGTTTTTGCAGGTTATTCTGAAGCTTGCTAAGCTGCTCGTCATACCACTGCAGTCGTTCGTCCATCGGTTGTTGGATCCATTCGTCTTTTTTCATGATAGAAACAGGGGAGAAGTCAAATGATTAACATTTAGCCCTGAATATAACAAAGAACTGCGACTGGGAAATGGGGAGGGGAGGAAGAGTCCTTTTTATTTCCTCATCTTTACTAAAACAAACAAGAGTTTCCCGGAAGGGAGCGGAGGGGACTGGTGTAATTCGAAAGAATTAGTTTGGGACTATTCACTCGGGCTTGTTTATTTATAGTCCTATAACTCACCGGATTAAATAACCTGAGTTCAAGTAATAATTAGAGAATAATTGCAATAAATAATGGGCATAAAATTAAGTAAATATGGGAAAGCAGGACTTACAATTACAGCTTTAGGTGTTACTGCATTTACCGGTGTACCAGCTACCACAATACTTGGCCTTAGTCCAGAATTGATTGGAAGCTTCAAAGATATTTTTCAAGATGTAAATACCAACATTTTTGCGAAACATTTGATAGAAGCAGTTGAAAAAGATCCTGACATAGAAAAAGCATATGAAGAAGCTTTAGTTGAAACCTTAGATGCAGTAAAAAAGGAATTTTACGAAGATCAAAAACTCATAGAGACTTTTTCCTTACAACTAAAAGCTAAGCTAGAAGGCATCCCATCGGAAAAAATTGTCAACAGAAATTCAATGAAAGAAAAATTCTTCAAACCATTGGAGGAAGCTCTCAAAGAAGATAAAGTTATTAAGAGAATTTTTGAAGAAAACAAGCAACTAGAACTTGGAAATCTAGTCCAAAAAATAATTAAAGAAAATAATACAGTTAGTTTTCCCAGTTTTATTGACAGTGATGAAAAGAAAAACCAAGTAATTAAAATATTCTCAGATCAGTTTAATAAGCGATTCCTGGAAAATTTTAAAAAGCAACTTACGCAAAATAAGAAGGCTAGAACTTTATATCATACATATCTACTTCATTCAGCTTTTCAACTATTGGAAACACTTGAAGAGGGGCAAGTAGACATAAAAGAACATATTATTCGATTGAAAGATTTTGCCATATACCAGAGCTATGATCTTGATAGGTTACTTGCTGGAAATGATACAATAAAGAAGCTATTAAAGGAGAATCAAGAAAAAATAAATGAAATTAGGGAAAAACTAGAGGAAACAAATAAACCCCTTCTAAAATGTTACGCAAAGAAAAAGACTGATAAAAGAGATCAGCTTAAATATCAAAGTCTTTATTCTGATTTTGTTGGTAGGGAAGAAGAACTTGAATTGCTAAGGGGTTTTATAGAAAAGAACCAAATAATTTGTTGGTATATGATTGAGGGAGCGGGTGGATCTGGGAAAAGTCGCTTGGCTAATGAATTTTGCTTAAAGGTACAGGAAATAAATTGGGAGGCTGGATTTTACTCTTTTGACGATAACGTAAACTTCAGTTGGAAAGATTTTAAGCCAACCCAAAAAACATTAATCGTATTTGATTATGTGCAAACTCAGAATAACGCCTCAAAAGTGAATACTATTCTTGAATTACTTTCAGCAAAAGAGGATACATATTCAAAAAAAATTAGAGTATTGTTGATAGACCGGGAGTTCGAAGAAAAAACAATTGATGAATTAAATACTGTCAATACTAGGGACAAATATTATTCATACACTCTTCATGAACAAAATGAACCACATAAGCTGAGTAAATTAGAGGATGAAGCACGTTGGGCTATCATGAGTCAAATGTTTAAAGGAAGTAAGAAGGATCAAGAGTTACTTGAGAAAAAAGAAATTCTCATGAACTTTCTAGATCAACAGGATCCTTTAAAAAGACCACTTTTTGCCCTTTTTTCAGGGATTGCTCTAGCAGAAGGAGAAGATATATCAGACTGGAATACTAATGATAATCTGAAATATCATATCAAGCGATTAGAAAAAAAGTTTTGGAGTCAAAATTCATTATGGGAAGAAGGGTACGAAAATGATATCAAAAATATTATTTGGCTCGCAACTATTTGTGTGTTTCTAACCACTGAAGATATTGAAGAAATAAAAAACGGTTTCTCAAATATTATAACATTTGATATTTCAACAAAGCGGTTTGAACAATTGAATGAGTTGTTTGGGTCAACAAATTTTACTAAAGAATCAAGAATAAACTATTTAGGAATAAAACCAGAGTTATTGGCGGAATTTTTTATCATTGAGTATCTAAGAGAAGTATATCAGAGACCTGGTTCAGGGAGTCAAGAAATGCCAATCAAATTACAAGATGCGGCTTGGAGGATAAGGCCTGAACTAGTATGGTGGATGACTTATTTAACAGCAAAGAACTATAATGGTGAAGATAATTTTAAACAAATAGAAAAATTCATAGAGCAATATCAGAATGGATCAAATTTTGGTAATCTTCTAAATAATCTTGCAGTCCTATACTCAGATCAGAACGAAAAAAATAAGGCAGAATTGTACTTTTTAAAAGCAATCGAACATAAGCATACTGATGCTATTTTTAACCTCGCTAAAATGTTCAGAAAAGAGGGCGATTTCACCAAAGCTGAGAAGTATTACTTGCAAGCAATTGAAAATGGTGATGTTATTGCAGTTAATGATTTAGGTAATTTATATAAGGAGTACGATTTAGATAAAAAAGCTGAAAAATATTACCAGCAGTCTATAGATCAAGGATATTCTGCTTCTATAAATAATCTCGCTAATCTGTACCGTGAACAGGGCAAACATGAGAAGGCGGAAGAATACTATAAAAAAGCTATTGATGAAGGGGTAGTAGAAGCCTTAAACGGACTGGCTGTATTATATCAAACACAGGACAATATAGAGAATGCAATAAAATATTATGAAAAGGCAGTAGCGAAGGGTAATGTACAGGCACAATTTAACTTAGCGGTCCTTTATACAAGTCAGAATGAACTTGGGAAAGCTGAAGAACATTACTTGCAGGCTATTAATAAGGGACATACAGAAGCATATGCTAACTTAGCTTATCTCTATCACGGGCAGGGTAATATATCTAAGGCTAAGCTATACTATCTGGAAGCAATAGATCACGGTTCTACAAAGGCATTTAATTATTTGGGCAAGTTGTATTATCAAGAGGGAGACCAAAAAAAGGCTGAGGAATATTTTCATAAAGGTATTAATAATAATCATTTCGATTTTTTAGGTGATTTGGTGAATCTCTTAAAAATGCAGGGACGTACTGAGGAAGCGTTAAAATTTCTTGAAAAGGCAATTGAAAATGAATATCAACCTGCTTATCTGACCAAAGCGAATTTATTTTACGAAAATAATATAAATAAATCGTCCGCTCTTGAATTAATTGAAATAAAAGAAAAAAAATGGGGTTTAACACTCAAAGAAAAGGCATTCAAAAATATACTATATGTTTGGTCAGGTGATTTACAGAAGTTTGACCAAAATAAAGATAAAGTCATAAATCAAATTCTTAAAGAAGAGCCTAGTTTGCTAGAGATATTTGTTCGGGATTTACTCGTTCACTATCAATGCCCTTGGCTTTTAGATAGAATCAAAGATGAAGCTGTCGCAAATACAATAAGGAAATATGCTAAAATAGCATATTTCTTAATCCATTATTTCGCAAATTCGAATGACGATATCCTTAATGAGGCTCCCGAGGAATTTGAGGAAAAATTCGAGAAAGCCAAAGAATACATTAGATCCAAAAGAGAGTTTTATTATAATGGTTAATCAAATTCTACTGTTAATATACTTCTGTAAGTCAGAAATTTTAAGGAGTTAAAGTACCCCAAAAGAGTTAAAGAAGCCTATATGTTCTTCTAATAATATTATGTTTTGGATACTTTCAGATGATATAATGTTTTGGGTATTACAAGCAATTATCGTTCTATTTTTTCTATACAGAGGTTCAAATCATCTATTGCTTAGAAGAAAAGTTGAAACAGATCCAGTAAAGTGAGCTGTAAAACGGAGAAGTAAATCGATGAATATATTCTATGGTACTTATGGTGCTATTAATTTAACTGTAGATGTTATAGCTGATTATCGTACTGTTTGGATATTATTTGATACTATGATTATAAGCTATTTATGCTTGATGAATCCATGGATTAGAAACAAACTAGTTAGTTGGTCTATTTATCTTGAAGAAAAGATTGAGATAAGTTGAGATAAAAGATTAATTTTGCTTGTACCTATCTTTGTACCAAAAATAGAAAACCCTTGGAAGTCAACGACTTCCAAGGGTTTGTGTGCCCAAGAGAGGACTCGAACCTCCACGACCAAGATGGTCACATGCTCCTGAAGCATGCGCGTCTACCAATTCCGCCACTTGGGCTGGTATTTTAAAGTAGGAGTAGTTGAGCTAACGAATGATCGATGTATTGAAATTTGGTAAATATATCCGATGCTTTAATAATTCGGTCTCAACCCCTACGAACAGACGAGAAATATAGGGATTTTGCAGGGGTAAATTCAATACTTAATCGTAATATTTTCCAGCAAATATAGACTGTCCTGTCAATTTCGGCTTCGTTTGAAGATATGATTCATAAGATTTTTATAGGGTTCGGTGAGCTCCACATCGCGGCGCTTCATCATCGCCTGCATGGTTTCAATCGCTTTGTCAAATTTGTACGGCTGAATTACGTTGGTGCCCACCCAGGTGAAGGAGGAGATGAATTTCGGGGAAAATCCGAAGTAAAAATGTTGCAGGAGACCCCGCAGACCGTACCCGTATTGAGCTGCACGTTAATCGCTGTCTTGGAGTGGTCGCCCATTATGGTGCCGATAAACTGCTGGCCCGTTTCCTCTTCCTGTCGGGATTTCCATTCCGTTAGACGAATGGTGCTGTAGTTGTTTTTTAAGTTCGAGGTATTCGTACCCGCCCCGATATTGCACCATTGCCCGATCAGAGAGTTGCCCACGTATCCTTCATGCCCTTTATTGGAATAGGAGTGAAAAATGGAGTTGCTTATTTCTCCACCCGCCTTGCATACAGGACCAATGGTGGTGGCATCATAAATACGGGCCCCCATTTTAACGACTGAGTCTTCTCCAATGGCTACCGGTCCCTTAATAATGGCACCCGCACTGACGGTCGCATTCCTTCCGATAAAAATGGGTCCCGTATCTGCCATCAATATGGCGCCCGGCTCAATGACGGCACCTTCTTCAATATAAATTTGATCTTCTTGCTCTAAAACTGCTTCTGTTGAGATCCTTGCGTTACCTGATGATTTTTTGTCGAATCGTTTAATGTCCGCCGCAATTTGTTCTCTGTTGAGTTGGAACAGATCCCACAGGTGTTGCAGCGGGTTGAATTCGTCGGTTTCCAGTACCATCAGGCTTTTGAATTGCGGTTTGTTTTCCTGGTGCCATTTGGTACTTGTCGGGCCGTCTACTTTGGCCGCAATGACCCCTTCAGCGTTTTGTAGGGAACTGCCAACATCAAGCTCTTGGATTTGCCCCAGCAATGTTTGGCTTGGAAGGTATCGCGCATTAATCCACGTACAGGGTTCGCTGTCACTGATTGATCCCTGTTCAAAAAGCCCCTGGAATTGGTTACGTAGCAGCCGGGCAGATCGTGTGGCATCCAACTCTTGTTCCCATTTTTCTCGGATGGTGGTGATGCCAAGGCGCAGATCATCTACCGGTCGGGTAAGTGTTAGTGGATGAAACCGGTGCAGTAGCTGGTCCTCAAAAAAGCAGATTTGCATAGAGTTATCTATAGATTTTTGTAATCAATTTTGATAGTCTAATAAGAATCATAAATTAGTTAACCCATTTCAAGTTTTTAAAATAGTATAAGTAATCTAATACAGGCGAACGAGAGAAAAATATTATGTGTGGAATAGTAGGTTATATAGGAGAAAAAAATGCAAGTGACATCATTATTAAAGGGCTGCAACGGCTGGAGTATCGTGGATATGATTCCGCTGGGATTGCGCTCGTAAATGGTAAATTGGATGTTGAAAAAGGAAAAGGCAAGGTTGAAAATCTCAAAAAAAAGGTCGAAAAAAGTAAACTCAACGGTAAAATAGGAATTGGTCATACGCGCTGGGCTACACATGGCCAGCCCAATGACATAAATTCCCATCCCCATGTAAGCAAGTCAGGTAGAATTGCCTTGGTTCACAATGGGATCATTGAGAATTACTCCTCTCTTAAAAAAGAGCTGATGAATGAAGGAGTGGAGTTTAGATCCGAAACCGATACCGAGGTCATTGTCCACCTTATCGAAAAAATTTATGATGATGGTAAAAATGATGGGCTCACGTTTGAAGGCGCGGTGCAGTTGGCGCTGCAGCAGGTGGTGGGCACATACGGCCTGGCGATTGTTCATACCGAAGAGCCGGATCGCGTAATTGCTGCCCGCAAAGGTTCCCCGCTGCTAATCGGCGTTGGAGAAAATGAGATGTTTATCGCTTCCGACGGGGCCCCTATTGTGGAATATACCAAAAAAGTTATCTACCTGGATGATGGTGAAATGGCGGTCATTACAAAAGACAACTACGAGGTGAAAACAATTGGCGATGTACCCCTGACCAAAGAGGTACATGAGCTGGCATTGAGCGTAGAAGAGATCGAGAAATCTGGATATCCTCACTTTATGCTGAAAGAGATTTTCGAGCAGCCGCGTGCCCTGGCCGACTGCCTGCGAGGTCGCCTGGATCCTCAGAATAATACCATTCAGCTGGGAGGACTCACCGATGTGATGGATCAGTTTCTGAATGCAAAACGGTTTATTATAGCCGCCTGTGGAACCAGCTGGCATTCAGGTCTTGTAGGAGAATATCTGTTTGAATCGCTGGCCAAGAAGCCTGTTGAGGTGGAATATGCTTCCGAATTCCGTTACAAGGAACCATTGATTGGCGAAGGAGATGTAATGATCGTCATTTCGCAAAGTGGAGAAACCGCTGATACCCTTGCGGCACTCAGGGCAGCCAAGGAGCGCGGAGCCCTGGTATTGGGCGTCTGTAACGTTGTGGGATCCACGATTGCCCGAGAGACTGATGCCGGCGTCTACATACATGCCGGACCTGAAATCGGGGTGGCATCTACCAAGGCTTTTACCGGGCAGGTTACGGTGTTGGCCATGATGGCGTTGCTACTGGCTCAAAGGAAGGGCACCATCGAAAAGGATCGAATGGCCCGGCTGATCCAGTCTCTCCACAAGATTCCTGAAAGTGTCGAAAAAATTTTGGGGCAAAGCGACAAAATTAAAGATATCGCCGACCTGTTTACTTACGCTCCTCACTTTTTGTACTTGGGACGAACGCTTAATTTCCCGGTGGCTTTGGAGGGGGCTCTCAAACTCAAAGAGATCTCCTACATCCACGCGGAAGGATATCCTGCTGCCGAGATGAAACACGGTCCCATTGCACTTATTGATGATATGATGCCGGTGGTAGTTATCGCCCATACCGAGCATACCAATGACAAAATGATCAGCAATATTGAAGAAGTGAAAGCCCGAAAAGGACGAATTATTTCGATTACGGGAGAGCGCAATTCCGAGGTTAAAGATCTGTCTGAATTTACAATAACGATTCCCGAAACTGAAGACAGCTTTTCTCCGCTTCTTACGGTGATACCTCTGCAGCTACTATCATACTATATTGCTGTAAATAGGGGCTGTGATGTTGATCAACCCCGAAATCTGGCCAAAAGCGTGACGGTTGAATAGCTAATTTACATGTTGTTAACAATATGTGGATAACATGCGGAAAAGCTGCTTTGCCGGTGTGTGGGGCGAAATGGCGGGGTTTTTAGCGAAATTGCAGGTGTTTACGGTAAAATTGTATTTGTTCTTTAAAATATTATGTGGATAACTTGATATTATATGCAATTTTAGTTACATAGAAATTCCTATCTAAAATGCTTCAATTATATTTTACGGGATTTTCTAAATGACCAAATGGAAGGCTCTGATTTTTAAAATCACAGTGTTAGTGCTTATCAGTATTGTTGTCCTTACTGGATAAAATGGGGAGTTCAGCACCTGACAGACGGGTGAAGTTACTGATGGACTAAAAAAATTCTACAGGTTTTGGTGGTATATCAACACCATATTTATATACGCGGCTAGTTAAGTCAATAACCTCATTTAGCATTTTTCTATTGCTATTTAATTTGGCTAGTGCTATCTAAGGATAGTTAAATTGTTTAAAACATCATCTACAAAAACATCATCTGCAATGTCACAACAACGGCTGACCGATCTCTCCTTTCTGGAGGATTTGGGGATGGGAGACGACGATCTCCTAATAGAAATGATAGAAATGTTTCTGCAAAACACCCCCGAATCGTTAAAACAGATACAAGATTACACAGAACAAAAAAACTGGAAAAAAGTAGCGGCTGAGGCTCATAAATTAAAGCCCAATCTTTCGTATATGGGCTTGGAAAGAGCAAGGGATATCATAGTTGATATCGAAAAAACAGCCAAAAATGATCCTGATAAAAATAGAATAGAACATAACATTACCAAGGTTGAAACTATCTGCAGGCAGGCTTACCAAGAGCTTAGGCAAGAACTTAACACGCTGAAAACCTAAGCAGATAACATTTCGTTTCCATTTGCGTATGCTATTGCTGAGCTAACATTCAACAAATGGAAGAATGATGATATATACGTTATTGATCAACAGTATTGCGGTTTATTTAACAGCTAAACTTTTGGATGGTGTTGAACTAAAAGGTTTTTTAACCGCGGTGATCGTTGCCATTTTGCTGGCGTTGGTGAACACTTTTGTAAAGCCACTGATCGTTTTTCTAACTCTGCCCCTCACTATCATTACGCTGGGGCTTTTTATTCTGGTTATCAATGCATTTATGCTCGTGCTTGTGGATGCAATGGTAGACAGCTTCAAAATTAAAAGCTTTGGATGGGCTGTAATCTTTAGCATTATACTTTCCATACTGAACAGCCTGCTTTTCTGGATCTTCTAGCGTGGAACTATTTGCTTGATATTCTTCTTAAAAGCTTTTTTAACAGCTCAAGATTACCCTTGATTCATTGAGCTGTATCTCTCAGCTTTAATTCACCGTTTAAAAATATAAAAAAGCTAATAGTGTAGTCATGAGAATAGTACGATCGGCATTTCTGTCAATACTAGCGGCCAGCTTCGTTGTGGGCTGTTCTGTATTTAAGGGATCAACCAGCAAGAAACAGCAATCCATCACATCCCCAAAAGAGACAAAATTTAAGCCCTACACCGAGGTGATTACCGGTGATGCCCAGACCGATGAAGGACTCTTTGACGTGCACAAGGTGGATGAAGATTTTTTCTATGAAATACCGGATACCCTGTTGGGTCGTGAGCTGTTGCTGGTATCACGCATCGCTAAAACAGCGGATAATGTTGGGTATGGGGAGAAAAACTGAATACCCAGGTGGTGCGCTGGGAGCAAAAAGAGGACAATATTTTGCTGCGTCACGTCTCCTTTGAAAACGTTGCCACCGACAGCCTGCCGGTTTATCAGGCTGTGCAAAATTCTAACTTTGAGCCGATTATTGCTTCCTTCTCCATAGAAGCACTGAATAGCGATTCCACGGCCAGCGTTATTGATGTCACCTCGCTTTACACCACGGATATCCCCTCGCTGGGTCTGCAGGATTTCCGTCGTCAAGCCTACCAGGTGCGGCGGCTGGATGGTGAGCGCACGTTTATCAATCATATCCACAGCTATCCCCGGAATATTGAGGTTCGCAATCTGCTGACCTATGAGGCCGGAGACCCGCCCTCCAATTCCTCTACCGGTACTATTTCGCTGGAGGTCAATCACAGTATGGTGCTGTTGCCCGGAGAAAAGATGACGCCCCGTCCCTTCGACCAGCGGGTCGGCTATTTCAGCGTGGAAAAAACTGATTACGGCGCCGATGCCCAGAAGGCTAAACAGATCCAGAATATTACACGCTGGAAACTGGTACCCAAGGACAAGGAGGCCTATCTGAATGGTGAGCTTGTAGAACCCGAGGAGCCGATTGTCTATTATATTGATCCCGCCACGCCCAAAAAGTGGCGGCCCTACCTGAAGCAGGGTATCGAGGACTGGCAGAAAGCGTTTGAAGCGGCCGGTTTTAAAAATGCCATCATCGCCAAAGATCCGCCCTCCGAAGAGGAAAATCCCGAGTGGACACCCGAAGATGTCCGCTACTCGGTAATACGATACTTTGCATCGCCGGTACAGAACGCCTATGGTCCGCATGTACATGATCCGCGAACCGGCCAAATCCTGGAGAGCGATATCGGGTGGTACCATAATATTATGAACCTGCTCCGCAACTGGTATTTTGTTCAGACAGCGGCGGCCAATCCCGAAGCTCGTGCTGTGGAGTTTGATGACGACGTGATGGGCAACCTCATGCGTTTTGTTGCCGCCCACGAGGTTGGCCACACCATCGGGCTACCACATAACTTTGGCTCCAGCTATGCCTATCCCGTTGATTCGCTGCGTTCGCCATCATTTACATCAACCCACGGTACGGCACCCTCCATTATGGACTATGCGCGCTTCAACTACATCGCGCAGCCCGGAGATGGTGTGAACAAGTTCACGCCGGCTGTTGGTGAGTATGACAAGTGGGCCGTAAAATGGGGCTACACCTGGTTCCCGGAAGATATGAGCAAAGAAGAGAAAATGGCTACGCTCAACGAGTGGACCCGCGAGCGGGCTGACGATCCCCGGTATTTCTATGGAAGCAGCAGCAACGATCCGCGCTCCCAGACTGAAGATCTGACGAATGGCGCCATGCGAGCCGGTGAGCTGGGCGTTGCCAACTTGGAACGCATTACCGACAACCTGATAACCTGGACGGACCGTGAGGGCGCCAACTACGAAGAGCTGGATGAGCTCTATGGGCAAATTGTTGCCCAATGGAGTCGTTACACTGGTCACGTGCTCAATTACATCGGCGGCGTTTACGAAACCGACAAGACCTACAGCCAGGAGGGGCCGGTTTATGAATTTGTATCTGAGGAACGGCAGCGCCGTGCCATGGAGTGGCTTGCTGAACATGGCTGGGCATCGCCCGAGTGGATGTTGAATCACGAAGTACTTGATCGTATCAACGAAAGTTCTGTGGTCGATGATATCCGCAGCCGACAGGTATCGCTGCTTAACAATGTAGCAGAACCCGGCATGCTGGGCCGCCTGATTGAGTGGGATGCCCGCTCCGAGAATGATACCTACACGCCGTTTGAGCTTATGGATGATCTGCGCGGTGCTATCTGGAGCGAACTGGAAGATAGCTCTCCTGAGATCGATGTTTTCCGCCGCAACCTGCAGCGCGGGTATTTGGAGCGCATGGAGTACCTGATGACCCAGGAACCCAGCGTTCCTCCACAGTTTGCCCAGTATTTCGACATCAGTGTGGATGTCAGCCAATCTGATATCCGTCCGATCGTCCGGGAGCAGCTTATCCTGCTACAAGATGACATCGAAGATGCTGTTGACAATGCTGCGGATCGCTCGACACGGGTACACCTTCAAGACGTACAATCGCGCATACAGAACATCCTTGATACGGATGACTAGAAACTGAACTTAATATCGGATGTAGAAATTGAGTGTCGCTGTCGAAAGATGGCGGCACTTTTTAGTTAGTGCGATCACAAGCATGAATTAGCAGATCTAGACATCTGTCAATCTCCCTAAATCCCTCTTCTCCAAGAGGGACTTTAAAGGCGCTGCTTTTAAAGCTTGAAATCGAACTCTTTAATGCAATGATGAGTTCCTCTGGAGAAGGAGGACAGGAGGATTGACTTCTGCCCCAAAAGTCAAGGTGTGGTCCACTTCCCAAGTGGGCTACACCTGATCCGGGGCATTTACCATTTACACCGAACGCGGCCTCTACAAAACTAACAGCGACGGCGAGACCTTGGAAAAATCCTATACAAGAACGACTGCATCGGCATCGCCGACTTGGTGATGGATCCCCACAATCCCAACAAGATGTTTGCAGCAATGTGGGAGTTCCGGCGCTGGTTTTAGTCCGGCGGCGAAGGTTTCGGCCTCTTCATGACATTCGACGGCCCAGACCACCAATAACCTGCTGGATGCGCTGGATATGATCGCCTCCGCTGAGAAAATTATTGAAGCCAAAAAGGGCGAGAACAGCGAGGAGCAGATCAAGCAGCTAAAGGAGGAGCCTGAGGCAGTAAAAGACTCTGTTAATGCACTACTGGATTATCTGTTTGGTCTGGTGGATGATCGTCAGGGCATCACGCGTGAGCCGGAGGCGACTATTTCTGCGCAATTGGAGCGGCCCGAATATTACATCTCCTCGGGCATTGGCGGCCCCAGCGCCACCGAGCGCGAGCTGATGAAAAAAGCCCGCCGGTCTGCCGATAATGCAATCACCAAGATCAACAGCTTCTTCAACACAGAGTGGACGGAGTACGTGAAAACAATTGAATCTGCAGAACTGAGCCCGTTTCGATCGACTAATTTTAGAGGTTGGTTAATTCATAAAGTGATGAGTGAAGAGTAACGAGTAATTGAAAGCTTGGCTCTCTTGCTCATCACTTTGTTTTGCAGATGGGATTCAAGAACCGATAGGAGTAAGCGTGCACTTTACCAAATATGGGGGCACCTTCGTTACTTCTTACTCGCTACGCATTATGAATCAAGCATTAAATCACCGCACTCTTTCCCAAGCCAGGCTCACAACAAATCCAACTGCTACCACGACAGTCGTTCCCACGGGATTAAGCCATAAGTATTCAATAGCTTTTTCGAAGCCTTGGGGGATTTCACTCCACGGGGCGATGAGCATCCATTCGCCGGTGGCGGGATTGTCGTAGATACGATCAAACAGGAATACGGTGCCCATCCCGCAAATGAGTCCCGAAAGCGCCCCGAAGCCGTTGGCGCGTTTCACCCAAAGCAGCAGGACGAAGACACCAGAGATAGATCCATAAAAATAGCTGCCGATCTTGTTGACGAGCTCAATAATAGATCGTGTTTCACCGAGGGCAAGGGCGGCTACGGTGGCCAAAAGCCCCCAGAAAACGGTGACCGCCCGGGATGAGCGGAGATACCACGCCTCACTTCTGTCCCTGGAATCGAGCCGTTTATACCAATCCACGATAAAGATGGTTGAAAGGGCGTTTAACTCACTGTCTATACTTGAAAGAGCAGCTGCAAAGATTCCGGCTACAATAAGACCAATAACGCCAATCGGGATCTGGTTGAGGATGAAGTAGGGGAAAATGTAATTGGTATCGTTAAGGCTGGAACCGGTGATGCGCTCCTGCCGTTGGAGCTCAGCCTGGCGCACTTCATTAAAATTGGCATCAGCTTGGCGAAATTCCTTGGCCTGCTCGGGCGATCGAGTCTCCAGCAGTTTTTTTGCTGCCTGTCTGCGATTCTGATAGGCCTGGCGGTATTCTTGCTGTAACATCTCACCGGCTATCACCTCCTCCTGCTGTTGCGTGCTTACATCCACGGGACGGAACGTGATTCGCGCAGATCCGAAAATGTAAAATACGTAGAGCATAACCCCGAGGAGCAGGATGAAAAACTGCATCGGTATTTTGGCGTAGGCGCTGAGCAGGAGGGATTGACGGGCATCTTTCAGGGATTTGGCCGTCAGGTAGCGCTGCACCTGGCTTTGATCGGTTCCAAAGTAGGAGAGCATCAGGAACAGGGCGGCTATGACGCCGGTCCAGATGTTGTATTTCTCACTGATATCGAAGCTGATATCTAGTGCATCTAGTTTGTTGAGGCTGCCGGCCAGGTAGAGTGAGTCAGAAAAATTTACATCGGGCGGCAGGCTGGTAATAATCCAGTAGAAACTGAATGCCAATCCAAATATCATGATGGCCATCTGCTTTACGTCGGTGCGGATCACTCCGCTGATGCCCCAACCATGGTATAAAGCGTCGCCGTGATGCCGATGATCAGGATGGTGGGAGTAAGTGGAAATCCAAGTAGCAGGGAGAGCACATATGACGGTGCGGCTATGATGGTAGCCAGACCAAGGCCTCGAGAAAATAAAAACAACAGGCTGGTAAAAAGGCGGGTGGAGAGTCCAAATCGCTCTTCCAGCACTTCGTAAGCGCTGAAGGTTTGCAGCTTGTGAAAAAAGGGAACCAGCGTGGTACAGAGGATGATCATGGCAAACGGCACGGCCAGGTAGATCTGCACGAAGCGCATATCCTCAACATAGGCCTGCCCGGTGGTGCCGATAAAGGTGATGGCCGAAGCTTGGGTAGCCATTACGGAGAGCCCCATGGCCCACCAGGGCATCGACCGGTTGGCAAGAAAAAATCCCTCAATATTTTCGGATTGTCTGCCGTGGCGGCTGCCATCCAGATTGTGTACCCTGAGAAACAGAATAAGGACGGTCCAGTCGATCCAGTGCATAGGCTAAACAGGCGTATTAAAAAAGAAAGTGAACAATCCAGCAGCAGGATATAGATTATCCCTATGGTAAAGACCAGCCAGTAGCGAGGCTTCCATTCCGAGGATGTGTGGTCGGTTTCTTCTGGCATAACACATTGATTTAGAAGGTTCTCGAAAAGTACAGTGTAAAGGCTTTTTCACAAAGAATCACAAAGGAGGCGCAGAGATTTACAAAGGGCAGTATTCTTGGCGGTTCTTGGTGTATCCTTCGTGGGTCTTTGCTGTATAGCCCACAGCAACAATACTATTTTGCACTCAAATCGCCAAATCCCCATTCAATGGGTTCCAGTTCTGCAGATTGGCTCTTTTTGTAACGTGGCATTCGATACCCTTCAGGGCATATCGGGCCGCTGGCTAAAGGGATTTTCCTGCCACTTCTTAATCAGCTGTTTGGAGGAGAAATCGTCGATCCGCTTTTTGATACTCTCAATTTCATCCCGAATCTCCCGGCTCAGCTTTTTCGCCGTGTCACCATTCATGTCCAGGTCCATCTCTCCGAAATCCATATCCCAAAATCAAAGTCACCGAAGTCAACATCGGTAAAGTCCAGCTCCTGCTTCAGGCGGTATACCTGTTCGATCTCTGAGCGTGAAGGATCGGTGATATGCAGGAAATTCAGCAGGTCAAAGGCTTTGGGATAGTCGGGCCATTTATTTGACATGGTATTGATATAGGCGTAAGCCGTTTCGGGCGTTTCAAAGTTGGAATCGTGACGGACCTGGTATTCAATGATAGGCAGCTTGCCGCGAAGCAGGTCAGAAATGTAGATGTTGGAGATGATTCCCTTGCGGAAAAACTTGGCCGCCCGGCCGTGGTTGCCGCGGCTGAACTGTAGCAGGCCGTAGCTGTACTGGTAGGGTGGGTAGTCAAGGTTCTTCTTGTAGGTCTTTTCACGGCCTTGCCGGTATCCCCGGTCACAAAATAGAGGTCGCCGATCAGCAGACGGATGCCCTGGTTGTCTTCCGGGTTATAGTTGAGGATGCGTTCAAACAGGGGAACCGCCTCTTCGAATTTGCCTTGGTCCAGCAGATCCTGACCGTAGGTGTTCAGTGCCGTTAAAAAGGGCTGGTTTTCGGTAAATCCCCACCGTATTTTCCCGTTAAAGTCGTCTGGGATCAGCTTTTCACCGATCTCCACCGCTTTTTTATGGTGCTTCAGGGCCTGTTGAAATTTACCCCGTTCCAGTTCAAGATCGCCCAGCAAGCGGAACCCGTGAATAAAGTGAGGGTCTTCATCCACAATCTTTTTTACTATTGTTCGGGCCCGGTCAATATCTCCCAGGTAGAGCAGATCCTGGGCCTCATAATATCGGTCAAAGATCTCATCGCGGGAGTCTCTCCAGTCAAATACGCCTTCAGGTACTGGCTGGTCGTCGTATATTGTAAATTTGGGAACAGCAAACATCGGCAAACTCCGTTTGTATTTAGGTATGTATATTTGAGTGAAGTTCGGGAAACTACAAATTCTGAAATTGAATTACCCCGTTAATTGTAGCCAGGCTTCTTTCAATTGTATTACCGGGTATGCCGGCGGTGCCGGTGCTACTCCAAGCTGGAACCGCAGAGTGTGCAAAGATAGTTGTTTTTTCATACTCTGAATAGATCGATCAACTATCCTTCCTTAATGGAACTGCCTTTCAATTGATCCGTAATACGGAAGCTCTCCGGTCCGAACTGGAAGAGCAGATCCAGGATGCAGCACCAAGGCTCAAAGCCGTCAAAATGTTGGTGATAGGTGGGATGGCTAAATTCGAGTTTAGGCTTTGGATTCCGCCTGGCGCTGGTAGTGGCGGCTCTCATGTTCCTGGTATAAAGGATGTCGGCTCCAAGGCGTTTGGCCAGCTCATCTGGATCGGAGGTGTAGTCCTCCATCTCGCTGCTGAGTTCCCATTCCAGATCCAGTTCCATAAAGGTAAGCAGCCGTTTTTGAATGTAAAGGATGAACGGCAACAGGTATTCATAGTCGGTGGCGCTTTCTAAGTCGGTCTTGATTTCCGGCTCATAAAAATCGTAGTAAATGCTGTTGCGATAGTTGTATTCCAGGCTCCTTAACAACGGGGTGATCCACTCCTCTTCGTGATCGATACGCACCTTGTTGATCGCCTTCTTTCGGTCTTTGGTACGTATCGGGATGTTGATCCACTGCGTCCCTTGCGGCTTGCGAATTTTGGCCCGGTGTACCCTGCTTTTACGCGACCACCGTTCTTTGTCCTGTAAAATAACACGGTCGGCATTCAGCATGATCGCCAGATGCGTACAGGTTGGGAGCAAATTGTGGAAACAGCAGTGCTAGTTTCATTATTGTAACGAGTGACAAGTAATGAGTAATGAATAAGTTTCATGTTATTTCATGATTCTCAAGTAGTTTATCAAGTTTGGAGGTTGAATATGAAGTAGTTGGCTCTTTTACTTTATTAGAATTTCTTTCCTCAGAAATCATGACCAGCAGAAGCTTAATGACAGATGTTAGCAATTTAATTCTATGCAGTGCAAATATGACGACTCTTGAAGTACCAGTTCTTGCTTTTCCGAGCAGATCCCAAAGCGATTTCATAAAACCGAGCTTTTTCTTTGTGGGAGTTTCTGGAATATTCCTCAGTAACATTAGCACTTATCGAATCCGTAGAACTATAAAGCTGATCACTCAGGGAGAAAAATTTTCTTTCGATAATTTTTTGAGTGTCCTCCCAGTTTAGATCGGAAAGATAAAGTGCCGCTCGATATACCTTTAAATTCCAAACTGAATCGTCAGTTATATCTTTGGGAATAGTTTTTAACCAATCTTGATATTTCATAGAAATCTTCTTTTTGATAGTTGAGCTGAATAGTTATGAATTTTTTCAATGAGATTAATTACTCATTACTCGCACTCGTTACTTGTTAGCACTACTCCAATAGAAGTATTATTTTTGACCAGAATAAAAATCAATTTTAACCAAATTAAAGCCATTATTCATGTCCGATTCCGTCCGCGTACGTTTTGCGCCTTCCCCCACAGGACTCTTGCATATCGGGTGGGCTCCGAACTGCACTCTACAACTACCTGTTTGCCAAGCATCATGATGGAGCGTTTGTGCTCCGAATAGAAGACACGGATCAGAGCCGTTATGTAGAGGGCGCCGAAGAAGATATTATTGAATCCCTGCAATGGTCGGGTATCGATTTTGATGAGGGACCCGGAAAAGAGGGTGATGCTGGTCCCTATCGCCAAAGCGAACGCAAGGATCTATATCACCAGTATGCCGAGCAGTTGATTGAATCGGGCCACGCCTACTACGCCTTCGATACCCCCGAAGATCTGGATGATATGCGCAAACGATTGGAAAAATCCGGCAATCCGTCGCCCAAGTACGACGCCGTTACCCGCATGTCGATGATAAACAGCCTGACCCTGCCGGAGGAAGAGGTTGAGGCGCGGCTGGAAAAAGGCGAAGAATACGTGGTGCGCCTGAAAGTGCCCCGGCGTGAGACAATCCGGTTTGAGGATGAAATCCGTGGATTCGTCTCCTTCGAAAGCAAGGGGCTGGATGACCAGGTGCTGCTCAAATCTGACGGCATGCCCACCTACCACCTGGCCAATGTGGTAGATGATCACCTGATGGATATTTCGCACGTGATCCGCGGTGAAGAATGGCTTAGCAGCACGCCGAAACACATGTTGCTGTATGAGTATTTCGGATGGGAAGCGCCTAAAATGGCTCACCTGCCACTGATCATGTCGCCCAGCGGAGGGAAACTCTCCAAGCGTAAAGCCGAGAGCGAAGGCATCCCGATCAACGCCAAAGATTACCGCGAGCAGAAATACGAGCCGGAGGCGCTGGTTAACTTCCTGGCTTACCTTGGCTGGAGTCCCGGTGATGATACCGAAATCCATTCGCTGGATGAACTGGTCGAACTGTTTACGCTGGATCGTGTGAGCAAAAGCGGCGCCGTTTTCAACCACAAGAAGCTACTCTGGTACAACGAAAACTACCTGCGTGAAAAGCCGGCCGAAGAGCTCTATCCTCGAGTAGTGGAAATAGCCAAGGAGCATGGTGTTGAACCTGAAAAGGAATACCTGCTGGAGATCATCGAGCTGATGAAAGATCGTGTTAGCAAGGTCGAAGATTTCATCACGCAGGGTATGTTTTTCTTTGAGGATCCAGAAGGGTACGAGGAAAAAGCCCTCAAAAAATGGAAGGATGACAGCAGCGATATTGTCAGCGCCTATCTTGATAAAATTGAGGATCTGGATGAGGATGCGTTCACCGTCAAAAACTTGAAAGCCGGCGTCAACGAGCTGACTGATGAGATGGATATCGGATTCGGTAAAGTGGCAATGCCGCTGCGCGTGGCCGTTACCGGGCAGGGCTTTGGTCCTGATCTGTTTCCCGCCATTGAGCTGCTCGGCAAAGAAACGACGATCAAGCGTGTTAAAACAGCCCTTGATAAAATAGGTTAAATAACGAAATGGCAATAAGTTTATTGATGGAGCCCACCTCTCCGGGGCTGCATTTTCACCAGCGCAGTATTTAACGTGAACTCGGTTTAAGCATTCAGCAAAGTCTTCATTTAATTGCTAATTGAAGACTTTTTATTGGTGTTCATTTTTTCAGCGACGAAAAAACGAACCAAAAACGTCGCCGCCGGGTGAAATTTTTGTTGCGTTCCCTCCGCGACAGCTAAAACCATTTAACTCGATCTGCTGACATACGCAGATCTCAAACAGAAATGGTTTCTTAACGCTCCCGCTGCAGTCACTCATGTCAACAAAAATTTCGAAGGCCGGAAAGGGTCCAGCAATAAACTGATTTTAAATCCTCTTTATCCCGAGCTGACGTTATTTAGGAAAAACGGGGTTGAAATCTACTTTCCTTTAGGAAAAAATTCCAGAGATTGTATTTTCTTGCTTTAATCGCAAAGAAGGTCAGTATTTTTCTGAATAAATCGGTTAAAGTATGAAGAAGACGAATATTCTGGTACTAGCCCTTGGCATTGTAGCCTGTATTTTTATTCTGGGATTCAGTTCTCCGGTGGTGCAGATGCTGTCCAATCTGCTGCCGAGCAGGCCCAGTCTTCCTCTGCTTCATGGACCAGCATCCTTCCCCCGCTGGTTGCTATTTTCATTGCCCTGGTATTTCGCCAGGTACTTTTTGCCCTTTTCCTGGGTATCTGGTGTGGGGCTTTTCTGGCTGGCGATATAAGTTTTATGGGGATCTTCACCAGTTTTTTCGCCGCACTAAGTACCTACATCATAGACGCAACGGCGGATTCCAGCCATATGAGTATTATTGTTTTTACGTTGCTCATCGGCGGCATGGTGGGCGTTATCACCGACAACGGCGGTACGCGTGGTATCATTAAGGCAATAACTCGTTACGTTCGCACCAAAACGCACGGGCAGTTGATAACTTCACTGATGGGGTTCATCGTCTTTTTTGACGATTATGCCAATACCATGGTCGTCGGTAATACCATGCGACCGCTGACCGACAAGCTGCGGATTTCCCGCGCCAAGCTGGCCTACCTGGTGGATGCCACCGCCGCGCCCATCGCTACTGTGGCGCTGGTCAGTACCTGGATCGGGGCGATGGTCGGCTTCATCTCCGATGCGCAAGCCAAAATGCCGGAGTTTAACGAGGCGGCCTACTCGGTGTTTTTCAATTCGCTTCCCTATAATTTTTACGCCTTTTTTACCATTTTTTTCGTCATTCTCATTGCGTGGTCAGGCCGCGATTTTGCCACCATGCTCAAGGCGCGCATCAACCTGTACAAGGCTAAGCATGACACTAGTTTAGATCGCTATAACGTTTATAAAGAGAAGATCAAAGAGGATGAGAAGAAAAAGCAGACCTCCCACTGGATCAATGCGGCTATCCCGATTGCAACGCTGGTGCTGGGGTGTATCGGTGGACTTTACCTTACGGGGGAAGGAAGCAATATTCAGGAGATTATCGAGACGGCCGACTCCTACAGGGCGCTTCTCTGGGGCGGGCTCCTTTCGATGGTAGTCGCCATCATCATGACGCTTTCGCAAAACCTGCTGAATGTTGAAGATACGTTGGAAGGTATGATGGAGGGTATGCACTACCATGTTTGACGGTCTGCTTATCCTGGTGCTGGCATGGGCCCTCAGTGCGATAACTGTAGAGCTGGGCACTGCTGATTACTTGATGTCTGTGTTTGGGGATCTGCTGAATCCGTTTTGGCTGCCAGCCCTGATTCTGTTTCTTTCGCATAACCGCCTTTGCCACGGGATCTAGCTGGGGCACTATGGGTATTCTTATGCCACTGGTGGTACCACTGGCCTGGGATATCGGTAACAGCACCGGGCTGGCATACGAGGTGATTCACGAAATTATTTATGCCTGCGTCAGTGCCGTGCTGGCAGGCTCGGTATGGGGTGACCACTGCTCCCGAATTTCCGATACCACTATCTTGAGTTCAATAGCCACACAATGTGACCATGTGGAACATGTGAACACCCAGCTTCCCTACGCCATGATTGTGGGCACGATCAGTATTTTGGCAATGATAGGCATGCTTATATTAAGTGTTCCCTGGTGGATTATTTACCCATCGGAATACTCATTATAATTGCAATTATTTTCAAATTTGGTAAAATACCGACCCTGCCGACTATACGCCGGAGGGTAAAGAAGCGGCCATCACAAACCTAAATTAGCAAACAGGGGCGATATCTTTCCCATGCTATAACGTAAAAAGTTCTCTTTGGTTTTGGCTGCCATGTTTATAATAGAAAGTGTTGTAATTTCCGGTCAATGATTTCCGAATATGGAAAATCCTGTGCAATGGAAAAGGCCTGCTTTTAGTTATATTGGCAGATACAGATAGGTTTTAAGGCAACCTTAACAGGAGACCTGGGCTACTATGAATCAGCAAGTTATTTCAAAATTAACGGCATTCACCGGCATAATAGCTCTTCTTTTTCTTCTAGCCGCATGTGACAGCTCTATTTCTGGGCATGGAGAAATTGAGGATCCGCCGCTGAACCTGAAGATAACCTTGGGGCAGGAAGAGTATCGTTTAGTACAGCAAGTTGAGGCTGATTTTACCGTAACTAATATTTCTGACAGAACAATCGCTACGGATTTTCTTCCGGTTGTCAGTTTGGATTTACAGGTTGAGAAAGGCGATAAATTAATTCTTGTCAGCCGGCAACTTTATAGCTGCACGACCGCTACTTCGCAACTCAACTTGAGCCCGGGCGAAAGCGAAACTTATGAATTTTCACTAGCCAACATTTCAAGAGAACGTGCCAAAAGCCTTGAACAGGGAGTTTACACGATCAATGCATTTCTCTTGAATAATTACAGTTCGGAAGTCAGCGCTTCGTTTATCCTACGCCAAAGCGATCCTTTCAACAATTAATATCAGCCTAATGAGAATACTGAAAACCAGAGCATTTGCGTGTTTTTGGTTTCTGTTATTTGGCGGATTGCTGTTGTTCTCATCCTGCACTACCAGTCCAGAACTGCCACAATCGGATATTAATGGTATTTGGAATTGGACCAGAAGTGTCGGCGGCTGGGGAGGAATTGTTGCAGACAGCGTGGAATACACTCAGTCTTTGGTTATTGACCTGGATCTGAGAAAGGCCGTACTTTTCAAGAATGATGAATTCAAAACGCGCTATACGGTAAAGCGCGAACGTGCCATATCCGACAACAGAATGCACTGGTTTTTATATCCTAAAAATGTAGAACCGCAAATTAATTACAAGGTTGAATTAATTGCCGAGGATGAACTTCTGTTACGACCAAGCTGTGATGACTGTTTCTTTTATCATTTCGAGCGATAGAATTTGAGGCAATTTTATTATGGGTGCAAAGTATATTTACTTTTTAATCCTGAACTCATACCTGTTACTGTCCTCAACCTCGGTGCTTCCTTTTTATAGCGCCGCTCCTCAAACGTCACTTCGCCCTCTTTGCTGATCAGTACGATCGTGGAACTCCGCGTGCCGTACTTTTCCGTTTTGATAAAGATGGGGGAAACCGCCCGCTCCAGCTCTTTCGGGATGCCGGTATCAGGAAGCTGGTCATCTGCCGCTTGTTTCTCATTCTGCAGAATTTCGAATAGAGCGTCCTTATCAATACTGTCTTCATCCTGTTGGATCACTGCAGAAAGCTGTTGTTTGGCTTGTTTCGTTTTTGGCCAGGAGGTATCCAGCACGTCGTTGCTTAATCCATATAAACCGGCGTCAAGCGCGGTAGCCTGGTTCGATTTGTTGGAATAATACATCAGGTTGCCGGGCGCTCCCACCAGCAGGTTAAACCCATTGTATTTATCAGCTTTGGGATGGAGGCGCCGAAGGTATAGCTCCGGAGGATTTCCTCCTTTCAGATAATCAAGTACCAGGTGGCCGCGGGAAGGTGCATCCTCTTTCCTGGTAGAAGGATTCCGGTAATTTGTCAATGCTGAAAACCGTCCCCGTTCGGTGATGCCCATCCAGGTACCGCCTTCTTTTAAGTCTTTGCCGGCCAGCAGGCTGTGGTGGTCCTCCCAAAATTGAGCAGGCCGTGTCGGGCGCCCGTAAAACTCATCCCTGTTGGCGATAAATATAAAATCATAGCTGGGATGCTGTTGATAGGAAAAGGCGATTAGGCACATAACTTAGACTTCCTTTCAAGAATGTTCATAGCTTACGAGTACTTGCAAGGCCCTACAAAGGTAACAGATATTCTCATAACTATTTAGCATATTCATGCGTGTATAATTATTTGAACACTTCAATTATTGTCGCCGCTTTTTGATAATATGTCCCTGCTAAATCAACATAAACATTTTTCTGCCTGGGATTACCTCTTTGTAGCCATAGGGTTACTGGGATTGTTTGCCTATTTCATGACCTATGATACGCAGGATCCCCGCAGCATGATCGATGCTAAGATGGACCAATCTGCTGTTTCACTACGTGCTGCCGAAGTAGCCAATTCACTGGGATTCACGGCCAGTAACTATCGCACGGAGGTGAACTTTGGCACAAACCGCCGCTTGTTGGACAGCCTGCAGTACCACCAGGGGCGACAGCAGGCCATTGCCTATATGCAAGAAAGGTCAACCCGTAATCTATATCCCTATTACTGGGAAGTTCATTTTGAGCAGAAATCCGTAGCCCAGGACCAGCGGGAGGTTTCCTTCGGCAGAGACCAGGAAAATGTGGAGACCGGAGAGAACGAATTTATTCTACGGTTTTCAACCTCTGGCAAGTGGATAGAGCTGATCAACGGCAGTGACCTTCTGCCAGAAAGGAGAATCAACCGGAAGCACTGCACAACGCTTTTGCATCCGACAGTACTCTGGAGCCGTGGAACACGATGAGTGATTCGGTGTGGGAGAATACTCTCAATTTCGATATCAACCAGGATTATGATGATACCACTACCGTTAGGCCAGAGACGGGGTCGGAAGATTCTCACCAGTTCAAACGTGATGAATTACTGAGACTCAGCAAATTTTATATTCAAAAAGCGGGCTGGGATCTGGGCCGGTTTGATGTCGCCGATATCCGGATGGAAACGGTAGAGTCTATCGTAGTCGCCAGGATTCGCTATCGTACGGCCGAACCGGTCTTCGGGCAGGCTGTAAACCTGGAAACTTCGCTGACGCCGACAGGGTCATTGCTAGGGCTTGCAGTTAACTATAACCCACAGACGGCCTCAGGCAACGGCCTTTCTAATTTATGGGAGATGGTGCGTGCAGCCTGTATCTTCTTGTTTGGTATCGCTGTCATCATCATTTTTTACTTTCGTATACGGGCACGGGTCATCGACACAAAGTCGGCCCTTGTCATAAGCATCCTGGCGGGATTTATTGTGCCAGCCATCATTTTTTTGAACGAGGTTAATGAAACCGATCTATTTGATGAGGGATCAAGCTGGGTGGATATTTTTGGCCTGCTGTTAAGCATGGGCATGACCGGGGCTTTGGGGGCTGTCGGTTTTTTTATTGTATCTGCGGTTGGAGATTCTATTACACGCCAGCACTGGCCGGAAAAACTAGATTGTTACGATTATCTCCGCCAGGGAATGTTTTTTAATAAACCAGTTGGCGAAACGCTGGTGCGAGGATCGTTATCACCTCTATCCTGGCTGGTTTTTGGTCTATGCTGTTGTGGTTTTTCCCGGACTTATATTTTGAAACCACCCAGCCATTTCTTGAGTATGAGGTTATCTGGCCTCCGCTGTATGTAATCCTGGACAATCTTTGGTACAGCCTGATTCTGGCCTTTGGGGTATTCTTGGTAATTGGATCGCAGTCCTACGCTCAAACGTATCGGCGATGGGCCGCAGCAGGCTTCATGATTCTGGCCGTGATGATTGTCAATCCACTGCCTTTCTCTTCTGGTCCCACTATGCAACAACTTGGCCTGCTGGCTATTTTGGGAGGCATTCTTACACTGGTTTATCTGAAGTGGGATTTTCTCACCGTTTTCCTTACTCATTTTTTATTTAGTTGCCTCCTGGTCGTTTCAAGTGGATGGATTATAGAAAATTCTCCCGACTTTTATGTGTTTGTCATGTTTATCCTGTTTATGCTCGCCATCAGTATTGGCGGTGTGCTGTTTATTGCCAAGGGGAAAGAGGTTCAGGCATTGTCCAATTATGTGCCTGAATATGTGGAGGAGCTGGCCCAGGAAGACGCATCAAGCAGGAGCTGCAGATCGCCCGTGATGTACAGCAGTCGTTCCTGCCCACCCGAACTCCCTCACTAGGTAACCTGGATTTGGCTGCTATCTGTAAGCCCGCCTACGAAACCGGCGGCGACTATTACGACTTTATCCAGCTTGATGATCACCGAATTGCGGTGGCTATTGGGGATGTTAGTGGAAAGGGCATTCAGGCAGCATTTTATATGACCTTCACCAAGGGTATTTTGCACACGTTGTGCCGGGAAACGGAATCGCCTGCCGAGGTTCTGAAAAAAGCGAATCGCCTGTTTTATGAGAACGCACGCCGCGGAACGTTTATCTCACTGATCTACGGTATTGTCGATCTTCGGAAAAAGACATTCAGGTTTGCGCGGGCCGGCCACAACCCAATCCTGCACTACGCTGCCCAAAGCCAAACTATGGACCTGCTTCAACCCAGTGGCATCGGGCTTGGGTTGACAATCAACTGATTCATTTGATAAAGATATCGAGGAGAAAACGCTGGACCTGGCTCCTAATGACCTTTTGGTGCTCTACACTGATGGGGTGGTAGAGGCCTTGAATAGTGCCCGGCAGTTTTATGGAACCAATCGCCTTAAACAGCTGCTTAAAAAGAATGTAAAAAAGGCAGCAGAGCTGGTGCTTTCCGATCTTGTTAACGATGTTTCAAGCTTTGTAGGCCAGGCCAAACAGCACGATGATATGACGATGATGGTAATAAAATTGAACAGTGAAAGTTAGTAAAGATAGATTTTACAAACGGATTAAATGGTGGATTTCATAATGAAACGTATAGCACTTTTATCAGGCATCCTGTTGTTCCTTTTGGTTCAGGATTTTTGCTGCCGGATAGCTCTGAAAAATCGGCAAAGATAAACTGGTACTCCCTGGAGGAAGCTCAAAATCTAGCCGACGATAGCGGCAAGAAAGTGCTGGTATACCTGGAAGCACAGTGGTGCGGGTACTGCAATAAAATGGAGAGCGAAGTTTTTCCCCTGCAGGAGGTTCAGGATGTTATGCACCAATTTTATTACCCGGTGCGCGTGGATATAGATTCAAATAACACGCTCGTTTTTAAAGATCAGAAGCTGACAGAAAAAGAGTTTGCCCAAAAGCTCAGAGTATCTGGAACACCCACCTTCCTGTTTATAAATGGAGAGGGCACGATGCTGGGGAAGCAACCCGGTTTTATGCCTGCTGATGTTTTTAAAGCTCTCTTAAGCTATGTAGGTTCTGATCTGTATGACAAGATGAAATTTGATCAATACCTGAAAGAGCAAACCGAAAAGGGCTAGCGCCAGCAATTTTAAACTTGAAAAATGAAATGGATTGAGGATTTTCGGACATGGTTTTAAGTCAGGCAGTTGAAGATTATCTGAAGGCTATCTACATATTGGAATCAGAAGGCACCGGCGCATCCACCTCCAGTGTAGCCGAGTCGCTGGGCGTTTCTTCGGCATCAGCCACGAATATGATCAAGCGGCTTGCCAAAATGGGCTTGGTGAATTACGAGTCCTACAAAGGGGCCAAGCTTACTAAATCGGGCAAGAAAATTGCGCTCGAAATTATCCGCCACCACCGGCTGCTGGAGCTTTATCTGCTGGAGGTGATGGGCTATTCGTGGGATGAAGTGCATGACGAGGCGGAGAAGCTGGAGCATCATATCTCAGAGCAGTTTGAGGATAAAATAGCCGAACTACTAGACAATCCCACGCACGACCCGCACGGCGATCCCATTCCCACAAAAGATGGTGTGATGCCGGAGCTGAATGCCGATCCTTTGGGCGAAGCCGAAGCTGATCCCGATAAAAAGTACATCGTAAGCCGCGTGAAAGACCAGGATCCGGATGTACTGCGCTATTTGAAAAAAATCGGAATGCTGCCGGGCGTAAAAGTAAGGATCAAGGACAAAGCTCCTTTTAACGGTCCCATTACCATTCTGCTGGAGGAAACCGAGCAGGCGATCGGGTATGAAATAGCCAATAAAATTTTTGTCGCCGAAATGCCGGGATCTTCCTAAAAAGTATTGAGTAGTGAGTTTGTACTAGTCCTGTGAGATGACGTGTAAATTTTTCACATGTGACTCAGCATTTTGCTGAATATAGCTACTGCTTTTTTTGAAAGGTAGCGAATGATACCTGCCGGTACGCACCAGACCCAATATATTCGAGCACCATCTGTAGTTTATTTGCCTCCACAAAACCGGAAATATGAAGCAGGTAGTCGCCTGTTGAATGAAGAAAGATAACCGTTGGTACGCTTTCTGCTTTTAACTCTTGAGCCAGCCGTAAAGAAGTAAGCCTTTCTCCTTTATATTGGTAGGTGGTTTCGTTATCGTCGCGATTCAGGCGGGTTAACACAAAGTTTTTAGTGAGCTGCGTGGAAAGCTTGGGATAAACGTGGCGTTTCATCTTTAGGCACCATCCACACCATGGGGCCCAGACATCCACCATCACAGGGCGACCGGTTGAATCTGCTATGGCAAGCGCCTCCTCGAAGGAATACCATTCTAGCTGCTGGGCCTGAACCGGGTACGGTGCAGCAATCCCAATAAACAGAATTACTGCAAGCAGAACGTTTACTTTTTGGGTGGCATGTAATGTCTTCAACTTCATTTTCGGTTTTCGTTAACGCAAATTCAGCCGGGCGCCCAGCGAGATAGTCCGCCCGATAATCGGTCCCCAGGTGTAAATGGTATCAAATTGAGGTCCAAAAGGGCTTGAAGCATCCACAAGAGGACTTCCCTGCGTGAAGTCAAATATATTTTCGACTGAAAGATAGCCCTCAATTCCCACGCCTTGCTCACTGTTTACATCCATAAATTCTTTGGTCAGCTTTAGATCGTGAGTGCTGTAAGTTGGAGATTCTCGATCTCGTCCAAAATTTTGTACATAATTTTCAGGCATCCGCTTGGGTCCAACAAGGTTGCCCGTGTATCCCAGTTTGAGATCCCACATATCAATCCGGAAGGTAGCTCCGAAGGAACCGATAAAATCCGGCGCATAGGTCAGCGGCTGGCGGTTGCCGTTTTCTTGCGTGTAGACATCCATCCGGGTAAAGCTGGCATTGTAGCTGAAGGGAAGCGCGGTCAGATTGTGTTCTATTTCAACCGAAAAGCCGCGTGTTACGGAGAACCCCTCCAGGTTTTCGTACACAATCAGGTTGGGATCCTGGTCATAATCTGGAATCCTTTGTTGGAGAAATGGGTATAGAAGCCGTCCAGGCTAACGGTCATAGGATTCGCCCCAAACGGGATAATATGTTCCAGGCTGGCCGTTGCACTTCGGGATTTTTCTGGATCCAGGTGTTCGGTAAACAGCACCTCCCGCGATCCTGTGAGTGCAGCATGATCTTCCGTAAATACATTGACGACACGAAAACCTGTTCCTCCGCTGGCCCGGAATGTGGTGAGGTCAGTGGGGCTGTATTTGGCTGAAAGTCGTGGAGCAGTTACAAGTCCGTGCTCCTCATGATGATCAACGCGCAGGCCTTCCCAGCAGGATAACATTTCCCCAAAGGAGACTTCACCCTGGGTAAATACACCTGGGATAAATCGTTGATCGCCCCCGGCGGATGTGGCCGGTGTATTATCGTCATACGTCTGATAGCGAAGTGTGCCGCCGGCCAGTAGATTTACTGACGCGGAAATTGGCTGGCTCCAGGTAGCCTGTCCAAAGAGAATCTGCTGCCGGGCGTCGTAATGCTCGGTGCCGTAATAACTGTCTTGATTGTGATGCGTAAACGCACCGCTGATACGAACACGCTGGTCAAATCCCCGGGCCGGTACTCTGTAAGCGGTTCAGCCCGGTTGCGTATAGATCGATTCCCCGTACACCTGGTTGGACCCGCGCATATCATCGGTAAACGTTTTTACTCCCCCCGTTCGATCTTCCCGATACAGTTTGGTGGCTATTGTCAACCTGTTTTCTCCATTCAGGCCTTCCAGGGTACCTTTGCCGAAAAGGGCTACACTAGTGCGCTTGGCCATATCATTAAAGGTATCATCATTGCGATCAAAAAAGTTTTCCATTCGATCAAAATTGCCGCTCACAAAGCCTTTAAAGCGTCCCGCTTTCGGGGATACCGCCAGGTTGATACTGCTTTCTTGCGTATTTTTTACATACAGATCAGCGATAAAGGTGGGGGTTAATTCAGGGTTTTTGGTGATAATATTCACTACGCCGCCCAATGCCTGCGTTCCGTAGAGCGTCGACTGCGGTCCTTTAATGACCTCCACTTGATCGATAATGGAGGGGCTGATGCCGTTGAGTCCGTACACCGAGGCGAGGGCGTCCATAATCGGCATGCCGTCAATAAGCACGGCGGTGTTTGTTCCTTCTATACCGTTTACACGAATGGCATTTGTACCGCAGACGCCACAATTTAGCTGGGTGGATAGACCGCTTACATTCCCGATCAGATCCATAATGTTGGAGCTGGTTTTACCCTGCTGTAGCCGTGCGGGCTTTACGACGGCCACTTTAACCGGTGACTCTTTTACGAACGTTTCCCGCATGGTACCTGTAACAACTACTTGGTCTAGTTCCAGGGTTGAGGGGGTAAGGCGGATTTCCAGCTCCCTGGTTTCCCCTTCCTGCAGGGTCACCTGGTGAGTGAGTGTGGTGTAGCCCACCGCAGAAATTCGCACCCTGTGGATACCTGCGGGTACTCGTTTTATAGTAAAGTACCCCTCACTGTCAGTGGAGCTTCCTATTTGTAGCTCCTGGATGCCCACATTGGCCCCGACCACCGGTCCGTCACTGCTGGTTACGTAACCCTTAATTTGACCGGTCTGGGCTAGTACCGATCCCGCAGATGCGCAGAATAACAAGAGATGGATCAGGAGAGATTTCATGGTAATTTTGGTTAATTTTATTTTTAGCTTTAACTAAAATATGGGGCAAATCTTTTATTTAGTCAAGGCTAAAATAAATTGATTCCTAAGTTGTTTTCTGTCGATTGGATGTGGGGTGGGGTTTAAAAAACCGCTTAACTCCTGCCCGAATTCTTGCCGCTCTTCAACGATGATTATTTGATTAGGAGGGAAGGGTATATTCGAAAATATTGTTGGCTCTATTCGGACAATGTTTCTAAAGAATTGAAATGCGAAAATTAAAAAGTCAGGATATACCCACCTTATTTTGCCGCCTAAGCCGTTAAAAATTACTTTCTATGAGAGGATTACGAAAAGCCTCCACTTTGCCTACTCTTGGCATTTTCGTGAATTTGCCCGGAACCTTTATTCTGGGCTAAATCCCGGCTGAATAGCTTTTTAGAACGGATGCTTAAGATTCAAGATGAACAGATAGTTAGAGACGAAATCATTCTGAATAGACTCATTCACAGCAACTTCTCATGTATGCGTCCAAATTGTAGAAGTATTTATCTCACTCGATCTTTTTGATATGGGTGTTACACCTTATCATGAAACAGCTCTCATAATAGCTGGCAGATTGATAGTATGAGAAAACCGAGAGGCCTGGCACGTTTTTAAATGCCAGTTAACCTCGCTATGGTAATACTATAGAAATGATGCTTTTTCAAGATAACGCAATTCTGGCATCCAAGTTTGTTTGTTGGGCGTCAGCTTTTAAGCGCCAAAATTTTTACGCAGGTGGTTTTCTAAATCCTCCGGCAATCAGGGAGATCACAAAAAGCACAATAAATACATAGAACAAAATTTCTGCGATTTCAGCAGCTCCGGATGCTATTCCGCCGAATCCAAAAATTGCGGCGACTAACGCAATAACTAGAAATGTAACGGCCCATCTTAGCATACTAATACCTCCTGTTTAGAATTAGTGTGATTGTAGTGAAATGGCTATAAAATTCTCTTTGATAACGCATAAATCATGCGCTCTCAATATTCGTACTCATCTTCTCGGCTAAATCAATAGTACGGATGAGATTATATTGTGGAAACAGAAATTTATGCCAATTAGCTGTCATAATTCCTGCTACGGTGTTTCTGTGAGTAGCCAGAAAGGTGAATGACAGGCGTTGCCTGTTATTCTACGAGGTTATTCTCTATGGCATAGCGCGTCATCTCTACATTGGAGTTGAGCTTCATTTTCTTCTTTATACGGGCACGGTAAGAGTATACTGTTTGGGGACTTAACGAAAATCCTTCAGCAATTTCATGAACGTCTTTACCGGAAGCGATGGCACACATAACCTGTAGTTCACGGTCAGAAAGGTTATCGTGTAGCTTATCGCTTTTGTTAGAATCAAATGTGGTTAGTCAGTAACTCAGCTATTTCCTGGTTTACATATTTCTCTCTTCTAAACAGGATTTTTTGAATGGCTTTTGGCAGTTCTTCCGGAATACTTGACTTGTCTCAGGTAACCCATCGCTCCCGCTTTGAAAGAACGAACTGCAAATCCGTTCTTCACGAGTGCATACTTATAATCAATGACTGGCACACTTGGATACATTACATTGATGTCCTTCAGAATATCCAGCCCGTTTTTGCCCGGTAAGTTCAGGTCGAGAATGATAATATCGGGCAACTGTTTGCTGAGTAAATTCTGAAGCTGCTTCCAGTTTGAAGCTTCGCCGATTACTTGCATGTCAACCATTTTTTGAACGACTTTCTCAATCCCTTTCATTACCAGCGGGTGGTCGTCCACAACCACAATATTCGTCATTGGTCTGTTGTTTTATGAATGATTGTAGCTGAAAAAGCAGAAAAACCTTTAGATTGAATGTAGGTAGTTACGGTCCTTCTGTTTTTGATGCTTCATTACGTAAATAATTACTATTTTCAATCATCATTTTTCAATTTGACGATTAATTACGTGAATATTTTTTAAACACCTACAGTCCCAGCTTGTTCCAAAAATGTTCTGTATTTACGATCTAATAGGCGTACCAAGTGCTTCTAAAACTGATCTGCAGACATTTTTGGCTTGATTTGGGAGGTAGTAAAATACTAAATGAAAATTTTTAAAAGTTGAATGCTGGAGTTACGATGGAAGAAGTAGAAGTAGATTACCAAAAAAAAATTAAAAGAGCAGAGACGCCAGGAGACACTGGCCACATTGGGACTATATGCATTGGAAGAAGGAGATCTTGAATCAATCATTCACCGTGCAGTCCAGCAGTTGTGCCTTACACTTGGGGTAGAATATGTACTGCTTCTTGATTGGGACAAGAAAGAGAATACGCTCCGTATTATGGCCAATACAGGATGGGAACTGACAGAAAACAGTATAAAGGAAATCAAGGCAGAAAAAGAGTGGGATGTAGGATATGCACTGCGGGCAGAAAAACCCGTTCTTGTTTCAAACTACGCTGAGGAGGAGTTTAAGTTGTCTCCGTTGCTTACAGATACGGCTGTAACATCCGGCCTTTTGCTAAAGGTTATTGAATCAAATGAGACCTGCGGTATCCTGGGCATTTATTCTAAAAAGAAGCGAGAGTTCACAAAGCACGATCTTAACTTTTTGCAGATCGTGGGCAATTTAATTGGAATGTCGAGTGAGCGGATAAAATCCAAAAAGAATCTCGAGGAAACGAATAAAAAGCTGAAGAAAGAGATTGAGCGCAGCAAAAAGTTTCAAAAGCAGATCCTGAATAACAGTATTTTGGAACGCTGGGATTTAGGAGGATACCTGCTTGACTACTTGTTAGTACTTCTTCTCTCCCCCCATCTACTAGGGAAGTTGGAAGTACTAGTTCTTTTTTAATCTGATGCTAAGGTTGTCATTCGAAGTGACATAGTAAATAGAACTTTTCTCGAATTACGTGTAATAAAATTTGCGACATCTACACTCTAAACCTTTGAGCTAAAAAGGTTACCCCCAGGGTAAAGTATCATTGTCTTAGGAATGTGTTACTCAACGATTTACTGCTTTCCGATCTTTAGGGTAACGTGTAAAGTACTATAGAATTGATGAAGAATATTCTTCCCACACCTGAAACCGTAGATAAAAAGATAGAGAGATGCACTGATCTTGTGGGGTATGAATAAAATTTGGGGTGTTTGGGGATTTAACTACTTCCCAAAAGAGAATAACTCTCCCATTGTGGACAGCCAGGATTTTTTCATTACTTCCATCGCAAATTGTTTAAAAAGGGTCTAGTTGCCGGAGGAGGTGATGAGAATATCGTTGACCTCGAGCATAATGCTGGCTTGTTGAAGGGCATACCTGGGACTATATCAAACTCCCCTCGCTTAAAACAGAGTTGGATCTCTTTGCGACAGGTATTCATAACCAACCGAGAGCTGCCATCTGGAAAGGTCGTGCAGGCGGCTGTCGAAAGTTCCAGCTGCCCAAAGGCGTTGCAGAATTTCTGGAAGCCATCCGTATGGAAGTTGAGCAGCAGGTTCTTGTACATAAACCCGATGTGCCCGCAGGCCGTAAAATGGACAATGCGAAGGTTCTCCTTTTGGACAAGGGTAGATGAGTTACTAGAATTCATAATTATATTACTGGTATATAAATTGGTAAAGGTGGTGCAAAAATGTGTAGAAGGTTGAAAGTTGAAGGTTAAAGGTTATACAGTGGAAAACTTTCAACCTGTAACCTTCAACGCTTAATAGGTTCAGGCTCATAATCCGGTTCTGCAATGTTGGGTTCGGGAACCCTTTTCTTATCGCGCTTTTTTTCTCGAGCTTGCCGTGCCCATTGCCTTTTCTTGCGGTCCCACCAGATGATGAAACCCGTAATCGGCAGGCTTCCACAAATCAGGCTGGCAAAGAAGGCGATGATTTTGCCAGGAATTCCTCCGATGGCCCCTACGTGGATGTCGTAATTCATGGCCAGCAGTTTTTCGCCGGCATTTTTGGAATCGTAGTCTTCGGCCGCAATCAGCTCCCCGGTGTACTGGTCGAAATATTGGTGGAAATGCTCGTAGTAGGTTTGTCCGTCGGGATACACGGTGGTCATAATTGATGCCTGGCTGTCAGCGGGTACAATAAAACTGATGCGGTTGGCCTCTGGATGTTGGTTCCAGGCTTTGCGGTAGGCAACCTGCATCGGGGACTCGACTCCTTCTTCTGGTGAGGCGGCTGATAGATGCTGCTTGTGCTCGTCGGGCGGCAGCTTGAATTCCCCCGTCCCCATAAAGTACATCGCTTTTTTCGCGGAGGGAAAGTACCAGTAGAGCCCCGTAAAGGCGATGATGAGCGCCAGCGTGAGAAAGTAAAAGCCGAGCACGTTGTGCAGGTCGTAATCAATCCGCCGCCAGTGCGCCGCCCGATTGATCTTGAAGCTGCGCTGCCGGCCGACCTTGTTCCACTTTTTAGGCCACCAGAGCACCATGCCGGTAATCAGCAGTACGATGAAAATGAGTGTGCTCCACACCACAATCGGCTGCCCGATGGGGGTTGCGAGCAGCAGGCTCCAGTGGATACCTTTTACAATTTGGAAAAAGTCGGTTTTCTCGTTTTGGATGCCCTCCACTTCGCCAGTGTAAGGGTTGATGTAGGCAGTGCGATAATCCTCCATGGAACCGAAGTTAGGTCCAGGCGAACTTCATCGCCCCGCTTGCCTGGTAATTCATGGCCGACCAGTTGCGGCTGGGATCTTCATAGGGAAGTGATGCCGTACGGCATCCGGCTCTATGCCCGAGTGCCTCAGCGGGCTTTTTGCTCAAGCTCTGCTACAGGCAGGGGTTGCTGGGTGTTGGTTCCCTCATCAACATGATAGAGGTCATTGCGAACGACTTGTGAAATTTCTCGTGAACGTGAACAGACGATCCCGTGACGCTTAAAATAAGCACCACCAGCCCGGTGATAAGACCGAGCCAGCGATGCAGAAAAAGTATGACCTGTTTAAAAGAGGGAATTTTCATATGCTCTTAGAATTTATAGGAGAAACTTGCCGTGATGTTGCGCGGCTGCTGAGGATTGATGGTGCTCCAGCCTTTGTAGTACACCTCGTCAGTAAGATTGTTAATCTTCAGGTCCAGCCGGTAGTTGTCGGTTTCAAAGAATACCGATGCGTTGAGTACCGTGTAGGCCGGCAGCGTAAACTGGCCGGTAGCCTCCCGGTTCAGGATGATATTTTCGCTGGCGTAATTTCCACCGAATCCCAAACCAACTCCCTGGAGCGGTCCATTGGGAATGTGATAGCTGGCCCAGGCATTGAACAGATTTTTGGGTCCGGCCTCTTCCGGGCGTCGACCTGATTCCTGGTAATGAGTGGCGCCGGCGGTGACAATCTCACTTTCATTGTAGCTGTATCCGGTGATCAGGTTTAATCCCTGAACCGGGGAAGCGGTGATGCTGGCCTCAATGCCGCGACTGAAGTTTTCACCATCCTGGATGTACTCTTCAGGACCAACCTGGCGGACCATGTTGTCAACGCGGATGTTGTAGTAACTCAGCGTAGCGGAAAGCCGTCCATTGTAGAGATTGGTCTTTACGCCGGTTTCCCACTGGCTGGCATGCTCGGGAGAAAATGAGAACGTTTGATTGCCCGCCGTGATGGGAGCTACATTTTTAAAGCCATCCATATAATTTGCGAATATCGAAAGCTTTTCAGGCAGCGGTTTCACCATAATCCCGAACTTGGGAGAATAGGCGGTTTGTGTGTAGTCGTCATCGTCAGAAGCAACGGCTCCTTCATTATCGAAGTGATCTACGCGGAGGCTGGCCATGACCGAGAGCTGCGGAAAGAGGTCAATCACATCAGAAATATATGCACTATATATCTGCTGCTGCGTTTCACTTTGGTTAACTGGCGCGGTTGCCAGCGCGGTGTCTGCGGCCACTTGGGAAATGCCCGTGGGTTCGCTACCGAGGCTTACTGTACCCAAGCCCACATACCCAGTACTATTGTTGATAGTATTCTCCTGGAAGTAATCAAAACCGACCACCATTTTGTTGTCGATTCCGCCGATAGAAAAATCACCGACAAAGTTCTGCTGAATATCGGTACCTAGCGTCGTAGAGTTTTGTTTGCTGATATAGCGTATAAAGTCACTGCTGGAATTATCTCCGGCAAAATCCCACAGGTAGCTGTAGTAGCCGTCGGTCTGGGCATTACTGCTGGAGATAGCCGTTTGTGAGGTCCACTGATCAGAAAGCTGGTACCTCATTTGTCCCTGGAAGCTGAACGTGGGATTACTGATCGTCAGGTTGTTGCTGGTGTAGGAGTGGTTCGGGTTATAGTTGAGCTCATCCATATTGTGGGCATTAAGCTCGGCACTCCGGTTCAGGAACAGCATGGTGGGGTTGGTGCTCTCCGGGTGGTAATATTCCGTGTTGATCAGGAAGGAAAGGTCTTCGTTGACTTGGTAGGAAAGTGAGGGCGCAATAAATAGTGATTTACTAAATCCCGCATCCTGAAAGCTGTTGCGGGAATCGTATGCTGTATTTACGCGTAGGTTAATATTTTCTTCACCGCTGATTGGGGTATTAACATCTGCGGTTACACGGTTCAGTCCAAAGCTGCCGGTTTTGTAGGAAATCTCGCCGCCAAACGTTTCATAGGGCTTTTTGGTAACTATATTGATGAGTCCGCCATAAGATATCAGGCTACTGCCGTAGAGCGTGCCGGATGGTCCCTTAATAATTTCTACACGTTCAATATTAGCGGGATCGGGGGAGCCATTCGTGAGTGCGGGTAGCCCGTTGCTCATTTGAGGCTGGGCCGCAAATCCACGAAGGGAGAAGTAGCCGGCACCATCGCCGCCGCGACCGGTGGACTCCCACAGCTTGAAGACGCCCGGTGCATTGTTCAGGGCCTCTTCAAAGTTCGTTACAACCTGATCTTCAAGCAGCTCAGAAGTGACGCTGTTATAAACCTGCGGATTATTGATATTCCCGAGCGGAAGTTTAGCGACCGACTCCGTGATTTCCGTGCTGAACTTGTTTACGGGGTCAGCCTGTACCACAACCTCCTGCAGCTCCTGGTTGACGGAAGAGAGTGTGACATTGATCGTCAGCCGTTCACCCCGTTTTACGGTAATATCCTGCTGCTGGGGCTCGTAGCTGACGCCGGTAACGACAAATGTGTATTGGCCGGCAGGAATGTTATTGATCTCATAATAGCCCTGCTTGTCGGTGGCTGCTCCAAAATTTGTACCCTGCAGGCTGATGTTGATGTTATAAACCGGTTTCTGGTCAGTATTAGTAACCTGTCCCTCAATACTGCCGGTGGACTGCGCCTCCGCCGTAAAAATGGACAGACCGAAAAGCGCTATTAGTAAGATTGGGATTCGTAACGAACTACGGAGAGTGTGAAACTGCATTACTGTTGGATTGTTAATGTTTGGGATTGTTACAAAATGTGCTGAATGCTTGAAGTGACTTTTGGCTCTAGACTCTTTTCCTATTTGGAAAAGAGTCTAGAGCTGAAAAGTTAATATGGTTAATTTAGATTACCTCTAAATAAGGATGCCAATGTTATTTAGATTTGATTCAAATAACAAGTTGTGTGCCTGTTTTTTTAGCATATCCAACTTGGTAAAATAAAAAAGTGTACTTGGTGGACTAATAGAGTGGAAATAAGCATGCCGATAAGAGGAGTACATGAACAGATGGTTGTACTAACGCGCATTTTATAAAGTGATCTTACGAAAAACCCGATGGTTAATTTTGACCGTACTGAGAGTTGAATAGACGTCAGGTGATTATTGAAAACCCAAACTGCAACAGACCTGGTGTATGTTCCTGTTGATCTAATCTTATCCAACCTTTTCTGGTTTTTTAGGCTTCGGTTCTTGTACTTCAAGTTCCTCGACCTTGAGATTGGATTTTTTCTTATTCGATTTGGCGGCCTTCATTTCGCGGAGCTTCTGCTGGCGCTTCTCGCGATCCCACCAGAAGATGAAGCCGGTCACCGGCAGGCTGGCGGAAACCAGGCAGGCGATAAAGGCGATAATTTTGGTCCAGATGCCGCCAATAGAGCCAACATGCAGGTCATAGTTGAGGCGACTCAGTTGTTCGCCCCCGTTGACCTCTGAAAAGGCTTTCTCTTTTTTGAGCTGTCGCAGCGAGTGTTGCTCATAATAGGTGCTGCGGCTCAGGTACCGGTTCTGCAGGTTCGGGTTGACCTGTACATTCCAGACGCCTTCTTCGTCCCGGGGATACCGAATGTTGATCTGGTTTTCCGCCGGATCAACGCCCGACTGTAGCAGGTTGTTGAACAGGATATCCTCGTCCTCTTGAGGATTATTATGGGCCACCAACGTTGTATCGGAGGTAACGCGCTCGGTATCCGGCTGCTGTCCGCCCGAAGCCGTCCAATAGACCGCATCCTTAAACCAGCTCATGCCATAGACCATGCCCGTGAGTGCCAGGATCAGGGCTACCAGCAGCGTGTAGAAGCCCACCACGTTGTGCAGGTCGTAGTTGATACGCCGCCACGTGGATTTCCAGCTCATCGTCAGGCTCTTTTTGAGGTTACGCCCCGACCACCGTTTGGGCCACCAGAGTACCAGTCCGCTGATGAGTAGAATCACAAACATCAGCGTGCCGTAGGCCACGATCGGCTTGCCGATTGAGCGGGGCAGCCATAACTGGTAGTGACCTATGAGAATAAATCGGAAAAAATCTCCATCCAGGTGGCGGTTGTGCAGCGGCTCCGCCGTATATGGATTGACAAAGCCTACCTGGTAATTGGAAGGGTCAGCGTAGTAGGGAATAACCGCACTTTTGCCTTCGCCGCGGTAGTGTACGCTCCACACGGAGGGATAGCCATATTCATCTTGCACAGCATCTTTTAATTCCGAGGGCGGTAGGAAGGTAGCCTGTTCTTCAGGGACTTCAACCGTTTGGAAGGGTTCAACAAGCAGTTGGATCTCATCCTTAAAGGTATAAATCGCCCCGGTAATACTGACGATGAAGACGACGATACCGGAGATCAGCCCCAGCCACAGGTGCAGCCAGGCGGAAATTTTGTAGAGTAGCGAGCGGTTTTTCTTTTTCTTGGGTCTAAAGCTAAACATAAACCGTTATTAAATTAGAGTGACTGTTTTGGCGGTTACTTTCATACAAATCTGCGAGATCAGCGTAATCCGCGGGATATATAGCCCGCAGATGGCGCTGATGACGCAGATTTATTATTATGTGGATGAAAATTTATGAATACGATTTACGATGAGAGAAAATGACCTTTCCTATATCATCAGGGGATCCATCTTTGAGGTTTACAACACATTGGGACCAGGGTTGTTGGAATCGGTTTACCAACAGACACTTGCCTATGAGTTGGCTGAGCAGCAGCTGGATGTCCGAACCGAAGTTCCGGTACCAGTGGTGTACAAAGACCAGAATATGGATATGGGTTTTCGCATCGATGTGTTGGTTAACAAAAAGGTGTTGATCGAGTTGAAGTCCGTTGAGCAGTTGCATGATGTTCATCATAAGCAGGTGTTGACCTATCTGAAGCTGACGAATCTTAAGCTTGGACTGTTGGTCAATTTCAATTCAGAAAACATTTCAAAAGCTATATTTTGCAAGGTTAATGGGTTGTAGGTTTTTTATCCCGCGGATTACGCAGATGGCGCAGATGATTCGGTGCCATCTGCGTAATCCGCGGCATAAATAGCCGGCAAATAAGCAATAGCCCGGCCCTCAAACCGGGCTTTGCAGGATTGTTAATTTATTCCTCAGGGACATTCAGCTTGTGAATAGCAGTGATCACGCCACCTTCAACATGAAGGCCTCGCTCAGCGGTAGCAGTAGCAATATCGATGGAATACACGTAGCTGCCATCCTCGGTGGTGATGCCGGTGTAAGCCGTGCTGCCATCCTCAGAGGCAAAATTATTGCGTGTCATCATGCTGGTGATCTCGGAGGTATCCGGCACGCCGGTCACCCATTCAAAAGTTTGATCATAGAGGTTGACCACGGCCAGTCGGGTACCCACCATGTAGGGATTGTAGGTTTCTTGGCTTTTTTCGCCCATGAAGACAACCGCCTTGCCGTCACCGGCGTAAATATGATTGGTCACCACATAGCCGCCGGACGCCTCTTGCAGATTAAAGAAGTAATCCTGGTCAAACTCCAGCTCGCCGCTGTTGATGCGGGTGACAGCCGAGGGCTGGGTAGAGTTGTACTCACTGTTGTTGTCAGCCAGGGAAGAGGAGAAGGCATAGACGTCGTTATTCTCATCCACGGCCAGCCCGTTGGTGTAGTACTTGCCGATGAAGCTGGTGCGGTCGTCCTGGATCACGGTTTCCAACTCCATAGAGGGATAGTTATACACGGCTATCCATGCCTGATCGGGATATTCGGTGCCAAACACGTCGTTGCAGCAGGCTTTGATGGAGAAGAACGGGGCAAATACTTTGTCTTCGCCCACCTGTGCCAGCCAGGAATAGTAGGCCCATTCGTCGCCGGGTGCCAGTTCCTGGGTGTTGATCTGTCCCTCGTCCGTAAATTGCACGGATTCGGAATCCAGGCGGTACCAGTAGGCATTGGGCTCGCCGCCGCGCGGAATCTGCATTGAGAGGATGTCATCCTGTACCGGGGCAAAGGCGTGCACCCTGTCAGACTGGAAATCGGCCACGACCTCCAGCTCCCCTTCGCTGTCCAGCTGATACGTGGTTACGGCACCAGAGCTGCTGTACAGAAAGCTGAAGAACTTGGTTTGCTCGTGATCGGTCACATAATAACGCCAGGTGCCATCCTGCTCCACACCGTTGTCGATGGTGCTTACAGAGCCTTCGGAAAGATCGTCAACAGTGAGCAGGTAGTCAGCCGCATCTTCCAGGGCGTTGGGGGAGGCGGCTACCACATACTGGGAGGTCACCTCTGCGTTGTCACCGTCATCATTGACAACGGAATCGTCGCAGTTTGTTAACAGAAGTACGGATATTAAAAGAGTAACGTAAGTGGTAAGAGATCTCATTGGGTAGGTTTTTTTAGGATTGATTAGGGTTAAAAATTGTATTTTACTTTGGCGGAAAAACTTCGGCCCGGCTTCTGCAGACTGAAGTTGTCGTAAAGATTGTTGTCGGTCAGGTTGCGGCACTCCAGGGTCAGCTGAAAACGGTTGGCCTGCCCCAGCGTGTAGGTCAGGCGCAGGTCGTGGGAGATCTGTTCGGGGATGCCCAGCTTTCTGTCGTCGTTGCCCAGGCTGGGCCAGTATAGGTAAAAAGCGTGCACATACAGCAGGTTGTAGCTGATGGTGAGCGACTCGCTGTCTTCCCCCAAAAGATTGAACTTGTTGAAGTTGTACTCCGCATCGGCATTGCCGTACAGGTAGGGCATGTTGGGGATGCGGTCGCGATACACTACGCTCTCCTGTCCATCCACATACCGTGTGTTGTTGCGCAGGTTTTGATACGTTAGGTTGGCTCCTGCGGTAAACTTGTTCAGGTAGGTGTAGCGCACCTCGGTTTCAAAGCCCAGGTTGGTGACGCTGCCCAGGTTGTCCATCACCTGCATCGCCTGGTTGGTGTTCAGGCGCGGACGAATGAAGTTGGAGGCATCCCGGTAAAACACATTCTCTTTCAGGCTGATCTGGTGCTGGTCACCAATGTTGATCCAGTAGCTTCCGCCCAGGTTGTAGTTGTTGCTCTTTTCCGGCTCCAGCTGAATGTTGCCCTCCAGGTTCACCACATCGCCGAACAATTCGTCATTGTCGGGCATGCGATAACTGCGCTCATACGAGGCTTTGAGCTGAAAATTTTCATGCACAAACCAGGTGGCCGCCGCACCATACCCGAAGAAGCTGAAGGTGTTGTCCCGGTAGTGGTAGGCAACATCCCCATAATTTCCGGTGGGATTATAAGGCTCAGCATACTCGTTATTCTGCCAGTAATGCTTGGCGAATATGGAGGCATTCCAGTCGCTTTGCTGGTACTGGTAGCCCAGACCGGTCACGTTTTTCATCGTTTTTTGGGGCTGGCTGTACGTTTCTTCCTGGGGATTAAGTTCGTCATGCCCCTGGCGGTTAAACGTGTTAAAGGTGTTGCTGAGGGAGACGGAGTGGTTGCCGTCAATCTGATAATTCCAGTTGGCGCTGGCCAGTCCGTTATTATTTTCGTACCTGTATTTAGAGTACGAGCGCTCCCCTCCAGCGCCTTCATACTGCCGGTATTGCCCCAGCCAGTTATAGCGGCGGTTTACGGTGTCGATGCTCTGCTCATGCCCAAAGTTAAAGTTGGCGCTGAGGTTGAAATCCAGGCTGTCGATCAAAAAATCCTGCTTCTGGTATTTCAGCGTGGGCATGATGATGTTGCCCTTGGTGTGCCAGTCGCCATACACCGTCACCAGGCGCTGCCCGTTTTGGATCTCATCGTAATTCTGGCCCAGCGTGATCCCCAGCAGCAGGCGGTCGGCATACGGTTTATCCACCACGCCCACATGCGCGATGATCGTCTCATTGTGGTAAGTATCGTTAAAGCGCGGCACCTCCCGGTCGGGATAGTAGCGGCCGGTCTCCAGGTCGGCCACATCCACCTGCACCTTATAGTCGTTGTCGGAATAGTTCTGATAGGCGTTCACCTGTGCCGTAAAACCTGATTCCGCCACATACACCGCATTAACATTAGTTCGGTGGGTGTTGAACGAGCCGTAGGAGTAGGAGACCTGCGCATGGCTTTTGGAATAGGCATCGGTGATGATGTTAACGGCCCCGCCCAGCGCATCTGCACCCAGGTCCACCGGAACTACCCCTTTATAGACCTCGATCCGCTCCGCCAGGTTTACGGGGATGTTGTTGAGCTGAAAGGATGAGCCGAAGTTTTCCATCGGGACGCCGTCAATAAAAATCTTGACCTGCTTGCCCTTGAAGCCGTTCATCGAAAAGGTCATGTTTGAGCCTACCCCGCCGCTCTCTCGTACGCGCACGCCGGAGACTCTATCCAGCGCATGGCCCAGGTTCATCGTGGTGGTGTTCAGTTTCTGGGTGTTTACCACCTCCACGTTGAAGGCTTTCTCCTCCACCTCGCGCAGCTGGCTTTTGCCGGTCACCACCACTGAGCTCATGTCGTAGGTAGAGGCACTGAGCTGCACATTCCAGGTAAGCGTGCTCCCGCCCTGCACCGTTATCTCTTTCCGTTTGGTGGCAAAGCCGATACCGGTGGCGGCAATTACATATTCGCCGGCCGGAATATCCCGTATGATATAGGTACCGTCTTCTTGGGTGGCTATGCCGTGACGGGTGCCTTCCAGGGCCACATTAATATCAGGTAACGGCTGGTTGTCGGGACCGGTAACCGTTCCCCGGATGGTGGCGGTTTGGGCTAAAGCACTGCTGACAGAAAGAATTAGAAATAAAAGAACTATGCCGGTAAGCCGGGAGATGGTTACATCAAGATGCATTGTAAATATAGCTTCTGTTTTCTGAATTGTGATGGAATTGGGGATTTAATTTGACAGGGCTTTCTCTGCAGACTGCCGTAGAAAGTCGGTAATCAGCGGATCGGGCAGCAGCGTTTTGCCGCTCCACTTGAAGTCGAGGCCCCCCAGCCGCTCGGCTATGGCCTGCTCGCGTCCGCCGGAGGAGAGAAACAGCGGCACCACGATGACCTCCCCAACTGGCCGGCCTGTCGCACCATCGCGCGGAGGTTGGCTTTGGCTTGGTTGAAGATGGCATCGGAAGCGTCGTCGCGCACCGTGGTGGCGAAAATCTGCTTATAGGGTGTGCCCTTTTTCTGCTGGGTTTTCTGAATTTTCTGTGCCAGGCTTTCCATCGTGGCGATCCATTTCGCGTTGTCTTCCTCGCTGTTGGGGCCGTGCGCCACCACCAGCACCGTTTCGTTCGCGGGATTAGTACTGAGCTCCTGTATCCGCTTGCTCAGGATGTTGGCAACAACGGGATGATCATCCAGCGGTGGGGCGAGGGAAACGTGAGCTTCCAGCGGAAGCTGCGGCAGGTCTTCCGGCATGTAGAAGCGGTGGTGGCCGTGTCCGTCACCAGAGGCGGTATCCTCCTCAATCCCCATCATCTGTTTGTATTCGTTGATGTGATGCATCATCGGCATCATGGGGTTGGGCACCGAGTCGCGCTTGCCCAGCAGATAGCGGTTCTGCCTGATGATGGGACTGTAGCTGGAGATAAAAAGCTGTACCACGGCGATGCTGTCCACGCCCTGCTCCGCCAGCGTCTTGATGCCGTTGTGCATGGTCACATAATTGGCCATGCCGAAGGCGAACTCAATCTGATATTCTTTTTTGAGCGGTTCGGCGGCTTCAATAACCGCGTCATTCCACTGCTGGCTGCCGCCGTGGGCCAGAATGAGTACGCCCGAATTCTGCGCAGATGTGGGTGAGGTATTCACGAGTGATAGCAATAGTATGGTCAGAAAAATAATTAGGGGAGGAGGTTGTAAACGGATCATAGTAGATTTGTATGGGATTTAATCAATGGATAAATAATGGCAGGCAAGGGGGACGCGATTAATCGCGTCCGTACATGGGCCTGCTTTTAAGGCTAATAGTATGGGTGAATATTCGGCAGTGTTATTCTTCCGCAAATTGCCGGGAGCCATCAAGCTGGATGGCATACTCGAAGGTGTAGTACCGGCTGCTTTCCGGCGTTTCATCGGTGATTTCCGGATTCCCTTCGTAATAGCTGAGAATCTGAATTTTGGCATAATGCTCTCCGTCTCCTGTTTTTATGAGAAAGGTTTTGTCTTCTTTGGGAAGCACGGTGTGCGGCGGTGTGCCTTCGGTGCCGGTGTAATTGTACCAGTCCGCTATCCCATCCTCTGAATAGCCTTCCGAAGGAGCGGTATTCACCTCTTCAAAGGCCACATCAAGGGCAAGGGCGCCCCCTTCGCCGGGACCGCTGTCTCCGGTATTCACGATGATTAAGGTAGCGTTGAAGCCCAGATCCCACTCGGTGGTAGCGGAATCTTCATCAGCCACAATAGCCCCGGTCTCGAGGTCATAAAAGGTATAATCTGCCGGGGCGCCACGTTCTGCATTGGGATTGGCGGGTATATCTTCAGCTGTGTTTGTTTCGAGCTGAAAGGTGCTCTTGGGTCCTGTAGCGGAGTCTTCGCAGGCGGTAAATCCGATAAGCAGTACGCAAAGTGTTATGGGTATGAGTTGTAATCTGGTTTTCATGGTTTGATTCAGATGTATTTAGGTTTTGGTTGATTGTAATGGGTCCCGCAGATGACGATGATACCGCAGATCTATATTGACATTCTTGTTAATCTGCGAAATTCCCGAAATCTGCGGGAGGAAATGATGCGTTAGATTCTTGGTTCTCATTTTCTCCATTCAGTATAATTTCAGTCTATCCGGATGCGCGCTTGCAGGTAAAACAGCCGGCCGGGCAGCCAGGAAAGGTCGCCGGGCCGGGTTAAATCCAGGATGTTATCCACGCCGAACTGTAGGCGGTAGCGTTTGGCAAAGGTCTTGGCCAGGGCGGCATCCCACACAGTGTAGCCGGCGGTATATTCATCGGCATCCACGTAGCCGTTGCCGTTGAGATCCACCCGCCCGTACTTGCCGCGGAGGGTGCCCCGCAGGTTGGCTTCCAGCCCGTAGTCCGGGAGTTCGTAGAAAATTTTGACCGTGCCGGAGTGCCTGGAGCGGTTCAGCATCGGCTCATAGGAGATAAACTCTTTTTCGATCACTTCGCCCTCCTCATCCTGCACGGTGCGGGTCTCGGAGACTTTTCGGCGCGCATCCAGCAACTGATAGCCCAGCGACAGGTTAAGCGAGCTGACCGGATTCCACTGCAAATTGGTTTCAATACCGCGCGTATAAATTTCATCGAGATTAAAATAGCTGAACACCGACTGCCCGTTTGTTCTGGTGGCTACGGCCGCGGTTTCGATCATATTCTCCACATCATTATGGAAGGCGTTGATTCGCAGGCGCAGGTCATTAGTTAGTGTCAGGTCCAGCCCGGCGTTGTACCCCCATGAGCGCTCCGCCTTGATCTCCTCAAGGTTGGAGACGGGAATAAGCACTTCCTGGATCTTGCCCTCCTCCTGCAGTTGCTGCACCTCTTTGGCCACCGTGCTCGATCCAAATACGCTGTACCTGACCGTGGGATTGGTAAAGTTGAGGAAGAGCTGCCGAAAGTCGGGCGCCTTGAATCCCCCGCCCACAGATCCACGCAGGTGCAGCCAGTCGGTAAGTTTGTAGCGGGCCGAAAGCTTGGGACTTAGCTGGGAGGCGTACTCGCTGTGGTCGTCATAGCGGAAGCCGCCGATCAGGTCGAGTTTTTCAAGGGGGCGCCATTCATGCTGGGCAAACGCAAAAAAGTTGGAAAACAGCGGGCTTCCCTCGTAGCGCTCGGCATTCAGCTTCTCCCAGCTATAGCCGCCGCCCGCTGTTGTGATGTGGGAAGAGTTCCAGCTATATTCGGCCTGTAGCTCGGTTTTGTTGTAATGCTGGTCGAACTTTTCCCGGTCATAAAGGCTGTCACCCCGTTGGTAGTTCCAGCGGCTGTCGGTACGGTAGCGGCTGCCGTAGTAGGAGAGGTTTAGGCTGAGCCAGGATGCCGGCTGTATATTCATCGACGGCGCCACGCTGTAGTCTTCCTGCAGGGCGCGACTGTCCAGCATGGTCGGATTACTGGCCGAACCCAGATAGTCGGTGCCGTGCTGCAGCTCGTGGTAATAGCGGGTTTGCAGCTCAGCGCTGACGGTGGGGGAGATATCCCAATCGGTGCGGTAGTTGAGCGTGTAGTTTTCATATTCGGGTACGGTCTGGGAAATCGACTCGGGGTTCAGACGGTAGCCGGCCGAGCTGTTTCTGTTCAGATAGAGCGTGTTGCTCCAGTCCTCGGTCTGGAATGTGATGTTGGAGCCGAGGTCAAGGGTGGAATTCGTGCTATATCGCGATGTGATCTCTGCCCGGAAAGGTTGGGAGCCCTCTTCCGTTATTATGTTGATGACGCCGGCCAGGGCGTCACTTCCCCACAGCGCGGAAGAGGGTCCCTTGATCATTTCAACCTGTTTCACATTTCCCACGCTGATGCGACTCAGATCCAGCGTGCCGGCGGTGCGACCGATAAGTGGCTGCCCGTTCAGCATGATCAGCGTATATTCGGAGGCAAATCCCTGCACCTGGATGCCGGTGCCGTGGTCGGAGTTCAGTACCAGACCGGTCTGCTCGGCCAGCACTTCGCTGAGGCGCATGCTGCCGGTGCTTTGAATCTCTTTCTTTGGAACCACCGTGACCGGCACCGGCACCTCTTCCAGATCGCGCCTGGTGCGCGTGGCCGTCACCACCACCGAACCATTGGAATAGCTGGTTGTCGAAAGCTGCAGCGTCACCGTTTTGGTGGCACCAGGTTTGATGGTAACCGTACGACTCAGCGGCTCATACCCGATGCGGCTGACCGAAAGCCGATAGCTGCCCGGGACTATATTATTAATTGAGAAGCTACCCTGCTGGTCGGTTGCGGTAAAATACTCGTCATCATTTAAGAGGACGTGCACATCAGAAATTGATTGCTTCTCACTGTTGATGACGGATCCCTCCAGGGTGCCGGTGCTGTCTTGCGCATGTAGGGAAGTAGCCGCAGATGCGATTAGGCAAAGCATAACGGAGCACCAGAAGGGAGCGCGAAAAATTTGCATACGAAATTTGATTTTAATTTAGACCGTGTTTAAATAACAGATGAGAATATAATTTAGACTCATTCTAAATAGAAAGATTGTGTTTGGTTCCGGCGACGGAGTGGGGCAGGGATCAACTGGTCTTGACTAGCAAAAGAAAATAAAAGGTCAGTAAGTTATTGAGCCGCAATGAATAACAAGTATGTAAATCGTTCAAAAATATCAGAATCAAAATTCAGAGAGATTGTCCACCTTTTCTCGATGGATCTTACCGCCATTCAGATCGCAGAATTGGCGGGATTAAACAGGAATACCGTCAACCGTTATCTGAAAGGAATCAGGCAGCGTATTGCGGAGTATTGCTCGGTGACTGAGCCGCTGGTGCTCTCCGGTCGAAATGATCAGAATGGCGAACTATCTGAGTATAAATTAGTAGGACTTCGGGAAGCCGATTCCAATGTATTTGCCGATACACTACAACCAGAAGAGGTGCAAAAAATGGCTGCTGCAAGCCTGGAAATGGGGAATAAAAGCTATCTGTCTGATATATCCATAAAGGGGTTTGAGATGGTGATTGATCCCGCCCGGAAGCATAGAATTTATCTTTGCAGAGAGGCCTATCACCAGCAGAATGCCCACAAATTCCGGTGCATGGAAGGCTTCTGGGGGTTCGCCCAATCCCGGCTGGAAAAGTTTAAGGGGCTACACCTTTCCACCTACCGGCTGCATCTCAAAGAGTGTGAGTTCCGCTACAACCACGATAAAGATCATCTCTATAAACTGACCCTGAAAATCATCCGCAATAAGCCGCTTTTTTAGTCAAGCCCTCCACAAGATAAAAGTAAAAACATGACTAGCTTTGTGCGAAAAGGGAACAGATTTTTAAAGAATACCATTTGAGTATTAGATATTGATTAGCGCAAAAGTGCGCACAACAGCAAACAGATTATGCCTGAGACTACCCAATATTACATCAAAAACATGGTGTGCCCGCGCTGCGTGATGGCCGTGCAAAATGCGCTAGAAGAGCTGGGACTGGATGTACAGGAGGTAGAGCTAGGCAGGGCGGAAGTGAATAAAGATGACGAGGTGGATCAACAAGAGGTTGAACAGGCGTTGCAAGAACTGGGATTCGAGCTCCTCAAAGGCCGTGAACAGCAAAAGGTGGAGCAGATTAAAACACACCTGATCGATTATGTAAATAGGCTGGAGGAGGAAAGGGAAGTACCCAAAGTATCGGAGTATTTGGCCGAAAACATGCACCAGAACTACGCTTCCCTAAGTAAACTGTTCTCTGAGGAAGAGGATATCACCATTGAAAAGTATCTGATCCACCTGAAGATCGAGCGCGTCAAAGAGTTGCTCTCCTACGATGAATACACCCTCAGCGAAATAGCCTGGCACCTGAACTACAGCAGCGTGCAGTATCTTTCCAACCAGTTTCGCCAGGTTACCGGCATGTCCGTAACTGATTATAAAAAGGCCAGTGAAAGTTTTCGCAAGTCTATCGATGAGCTCTGAACTTATAGGCCAGAGATTTAGCTTGTGAACTTCATGAAGAAGAATAGATGAATTTATGCAGAACAGAGAGCCTTTTGATCAGTCTATAATTATTGAAGTGATTTACGGCGGATTCAGCACTTTATTAGAAAACAAAACACCCCTCCAAAGCATAAAAAATAAGTACTGTGTTGATGGAGATGGGAATTTAATTGTGCTACTGCTAGAGAATTCTCTTTTTGGAAAATCTGAGGGTTAAATGAGCTGGACGAGTTTATCTTCCTTTTATTTTTTTGTTCAATTTTCGGAACAAGAGAGGAATTACAGAGTATATGTAGCTAGAAATTACTGAAAGATCGATGGCTGAACAGGTGCCAGAAAACTGGTCTTTTATCTAAAATGCATGCTTAGGTTTAGATGAACAGTATAAATACAGAAAATTAAGTTCTCATCCTCCGCCCTGCACAGTATTACTTCTGAATAGATTATGCTTATGGAAAGGTCTTGTTAGCCCAGGATAATTATGCAGAAGCAAGAGCAACATGTTAAATGAATTGAACCAAGGAATGGGGGGGATTCTTATTTAGGGTTTTCCTGATGTTTTTGAAGAGATAAATAGGTGGAAAAAAATTCCGCAAAAAAAAATTAGCAGCCCTCCAATCAAGGATGGGCTGCTAAATATCATCTACAGACGGCTATTACCCCATTTGCACTACTAACATAATTCTCTGGGTGTACACATCAATACATAAAAGTCCGTAATTTGGATACGTACTAATACGTAATTTGGTATAAATAAACCTCTAGAACTCTATTCAAAGGAAACAAGATCATTTTGGAGAGCAAAGCGAACCAGTCCTGCAGTATTTTTAATATCCAGTTTTTGCATCAAATTAAAACGGTGGGTATCCACTGTCCGGGGGCTAATGTACAGTTTTTCGGCAATCTCCTGGCTGGTAAGACCCTCAACGATAAGCGTAAGGATCTCCCGCTCTCGTTTGGTGATATTAATGTCATCCATTTTTTTAGCCTGGGGCTCCGATCTTTTCTTGGATTGGTCCAGATAAGAGCTGGTCAATAGCTTGGAGATAGGCTCGCTGAAAACCTGTTGGCCTTTCATAATGGAACGTACGGCCTGCAAGAGATCAGCTTTTTCAGTGTTTTTAAGAAGGTAGCCGTTGATATCGGCCTCAAGGACCTTGTCAAGTATCTCTTTATTAATGTGCATGGAAAGGATCATAATCTTCACTTCGGAGTCAATTTCACGCAGCTCTATTGCAGTTTCGATTCCGTCTTTTTCAGGCATACTAATATCGAGGATGCATAACTCAGGGTGATGCTCCTTGAATAAGTCTATACATTGATCACCGGTGGAAGCCTCTCCTACAACATTTATATCATCTGCTGATGAAAGGTATTTTACCACGCCAAATCGCAGTATGTCGTGGTCATCAGCCACCAGTACATTAATCGTTTGCATGGGAGTGTTCCCGTCCTTTTGTCATTCCTGCCAAAACCTAAGTTTCGTTAAAGTCTCTTTTATCTCTTTAGCCAGAGATGAATATTTAATACAATTAAGGTAAATATTTCAGCTCTTATAACAAGAGAGAAAGACCGTGTCTATTAATAATTAGTTGATTATAATATTAACCTGATTTACCCCATACATCGTTTTGTTGATTCCCGTAGTCGTAAAACGGAGGTTAACAAGATTTAGTTCTCAAAGATGATTTTTCTCTGGCTTCCTAGCTCAAATAAAGTTCGTCTGTAATGATTACTGAATAGGCAGTAAAAGCATAAATGATGCGATTCACAAGTAGTTGAATAAACAATAAGCGATTGGTTCCCATATTACTTATTTTCAGCCCTCTGTAACTGGAATTGGGAAAATATTATAATTTTTTTATGAGTTTGAAACGTACGCACACCTGCGGGGAACTGACTAAACAAAACGTTGGAGACCGGGTAATATTGAACGGTTGGGTTTCTGCTCGGCGTGACCTCGGTGGTGTTATCTTTATTGATCTTCGAGATCGGTATGGAATAACGCAAATTGTATTTCGTGAAGAAGAGAAACAGGCCCATACCTTGGCAGAAGATATAAGGAGTGAATATGTGATTGGTATAAAAGGAACGGTTGACAAACGCTCGGAGGATACGGTTAACCCAGATCTGGATACGGGAGAAATTGAAGTTTTTGTGGATGAAATCACAATCTATTCAGAGTCTGAGACGCCTCCATTTGAAATTAAGGATGACTTGGAAACGGGTGAAGAGCTACGTCTGAAGTACCGCTATCTTGATTTGCGACGTCCTGTGGTGCAACAGAATATGATGCTCCGTTCGGAGGCCTACCATTCAATCCGAACTTATTTTCATGACCGTAATTTTGCGGAAATAGAAACCCCGTTCCTTATGAAAAGTACGCCAGAAGGGGCGCGCGACTACTTGGTGCCCAGCAGGGTAAACGCAGGTAAATTTTTTGCCTTGCCACAGAGTCCGCAAACCTATAAACAGCTGCTGATGGTCTCCGGCTATGACCGGTATTTTCAGATTGTAAAGTGTTTCCGGGACGAAGACCTGCGGGCCGATCGCCAGCCGGAATTTACCCAGATTGACGTTGAAATGTCGTTTGTGGATGAAGAAGATGTGATGGAAACCACCGAAGGACTGATGAAAAAGCTGCTTAAGGATACCGTGGATCAAGAGATAGAAACGCCCTTCCCGCGTATGACCTACAACGAGGCGCTGACCTCCTACGGCACCGATAAGCCTGACACGAGATTTAAACTGAAGTTTATTGATTTCTCTGAACTTGTCAAGAATTCTGAATTCAAGATCTTTTCAAACACTGTTCAAAGTGGTGGCGCGGTGCTGGGGATCAACGTGCCGGGACAAGGTACGATGGGGCGCGGTGCACTTGATCGCCTGACCGAACGTGTCCAGAATGAGGTGGGTTCAAAAGGACTTATATATATTAAACAGAACACCGAGGAGGGCACAAAATGCAGCGTGGGTAAATTCCTTAAAGATGAAACCGTCCAAGGAATGATCGACAAAGCAGGCGCTGAAATGGGCGACCTTATCCTGATTCTGGCCGGTCAGAAGCCCATCGTATATGAACAGCTCGGAGATTTGCGCCTGATGATGGGCAAAGAGCACGGCTTGATCGACCACTCAAAGGATAATTTGCTCTGGGTTACCGATTTCCCGCTTGTGGAATGGAATAAGGAAACGCAACGGTATCACGCGCTGCATCATCCGTTTACGGCTCCTCAAGAAGAGGACCTGGACAAAATGGATAGAGAGCCGGCAGCTGTAAATTCCCGTGGCTATGACCTTGTCCTAAACGGCTACGAAATTGGCGGCGGATCAATACGTATTCACAAACAGGAACTCCAGAAGAAGATGTTCGAGTTATTAGGTATTGATGCCAAAGAAGCCGAAAAACGATTCGGTTTCTTATTGGAAGCGTTTAAATATGGCGCGCCGCCCCATGGTGGAATCGCGTTGGGGGTAGATCGCATAGTTATGCTGCTTTCCGGCGGAACCAGCCTTCGTGATGTTATCGCATTTCCGAAAAATCAGAAGGCACAAAACCTGATGGACGGCAGCCCGGATTATGTGGATCCCGAGCAGCTGGAGGAACTCCACATCCGCTTGCAAGAAGACGTAAAAGAACAAAATTAGGTAGACAGATTTGAAAACGATTGGAATTGACGGTTGTAAGGTTGGTTGGATAGCGATAAGTCTTGACGATGAAGGGGCCGGGTACTGGTTGCTGGAATCGCATGCAGAACTAAAAGAGACCTTCGAGGATTATGATCGTATTTTTATTGATGTGCCGATCGGACTTACCGACGACCAGTATGTTCGTAAATGTGACGAAGAACTGAGAAATATACTCGGACCAGATTACAAGGCCAGCGTTTTTAATCCTCCTATTCGGCCGGCTATGCATTCTCCTACGTATGCCGAAGCCTCGATTGAGAGCTACGAGACTACTGGTAAAAAAGTGTTCGATCCAAGCCTGGAATATTACACCGAATATTAAGGCTGTTGATCAGCTACTTCAGAATAATGAGGAGTTTAGGGAAAAAGTGTTTGAGAGCCATCCTGAACTGCTTTTTCAAAAACTGAATGGGGGCAATTCAATTCTTCAAAAAAAGCAGACAAAGAAGGGATTACGGCATCGGCTGGGTTTGCTGAAAGATCAGAGTAAATACGCCGATGATTTTTTCCGGGATATCAAAGAGGATTTTCGACGCAACCAGGTGGAGGAAGATGATATCGTAGACGCGATGGTATTGGCTCTTTATGCGAACTGGTCGGTTGACCAAAAACTGAAAACGCTGCCGGAGGATCCCCCAAAGGATTCAACGGGGCTGCCGATGGCGATTCACTATGTTTAATTATCATCACCAGCTGTAGCAAACGGTTGCTGAATAAAAATCTTTAAAATTTACCTCAGAAAGAGGTCGGTTTTCAGCTGGCCTTTTTTATTCCTCTTCTTCGTTGCTTTCAAGAATTTTTTTGTATTTAACGCCCGCCTTGTAGACCCGGTTCACACCATTGAAGGCCGCCCGCCGATAAGCTTCACCCAAGGTGGGATAGTTCATCACATTTTGTATAAAATACCGGATATCTCCGTCCAGCGCCATTACCGACTGGCCAAGGTGCAGTAGGTTGCAGGCCTCGTCCCCAATAATATGCACTCCGTGCAGCTTAAAGGTATTCGTATCAAATACCAGCTTAAGGATGCCTTTAGGATCACCCATCATGTCGGCTTTGGCGATATTCTTAAAATAAGCCCGGCCTACGGTCACATCTAGTCCCTGGTCGATAGCCTGCTGCTCGGTAAGACCGATATACGAGATCTCTGGAAGAGTGTAGATGCCAAATGGAATTTTCTGAGGGATATCCTTGGCTGGAATACCGAACATGTTACAGGCTGCCAACCGCCCTTGGGTAAAGGAAGCCGATGCCAGCCGTGGAAACCCGATGATGTCACCGGCCGCATAAATGCTTTTCACATCGGTCTGGTAAGAGTTGTTAACTGAAATATAGCCCTGGTTATCGGTGGTGAGCCCGACGTTTTCAAATCCCAGATCGGCCGTATTTGGCTTGCTGCCACCCATGTACAGGGCGTGTTCGGTTTCAATTACCTGCATTCGCTTGTCGCCCTCCAGGTTACGAAAACGGACTTCCACGCAGGTACGGATGGAGTTGTAGTCTACCGCTTCAACTTCCACTCCTTTTTTGATGGTGATGCCTTCATCGGCAAGGGCCTGGTCCAGGTGCTCCTGCACTTCATGATCGAGGAAGGTTAGGTGCTCCAGGTTCTCGCTGAGCATGGTAACACGAGTGCCAAGGGCGGCAAACGTGGTGGCATATTCCAGCGCGTTCACCCCAATACCGATAATGGCTAGCCGTTTTGGGATATGGCTCAGCTCAAAAATCGATTTGTAATCAATCACTTTATCCTGCTCTACCTCGAACTTGGTTGGTGTAATGGGGCTGCTGCCCGTGCAGAGCAGAATGTTGTCGCCGGTGTACTCCTCTTTGGTACCGATTGGGGTTTCCACTTCAATGGTATGCTCACCAGCAATGCGTCCGAACCCGCGGGCCACATCTACCTCGTTTTTGATGAGATCATTTTTCACCTTGCGGTTCTCCTGCTCCAGGACCTCGTTTTTGTACTGCAGCAGATCCTCCATTTTAAACCGGGCGTAGGGCTTGCGGCTTTCTTCGCTGCCAAACTGGGTGTCAAACTTTTTTATGGTATTGGCAGACTCTCGCAGGGCCTTGCTCGGCACAGTGCCGGAATTGATCCACGTGCCGCCCAAGAACTGATCATGGGCCTCTACCACCAGCACTTTCTTGTGAAACTTTGAGGTCTGCATGGCGCAGGAATACCCGGCCGGGCCGCTTCCAACTATAATTACGTCGTAATCGTGAGACATACCACTCTGTTTTTAATCGTAATTCCACTTAAAATTCAAAAATAAAATACCAGAAATGATCAAGCAATGCTGTAATAGTTTTGTAATTAGAATGTTAATATATACAGGAACGAATGTTTGTCTAAAAATGATTATATAAGGCACCTGCAATTTTTAAAAAATATTGCAGGTCAATGAGTTAACTCTTTTTGAGAAGTATTATTTAAACAAATCTTTAACTAAAAATATTATACATCATTATGGCTTTTGAACTTCCCGATCTTCCGTACGCATACGATGCGCTGGAGCCTCACATCGATGAGCAGACCATGAAAATCCATCATACCAAACACCATCAGGGATATACCGATAAACTAAATGCAGCTTTAAAAGGGCACAAGTTCGCTGAACTGCCTATTGAAGATGTGCTGCGGCGCATTGGAGAAGTTCCTGAAAGTAAGCGCCAGGCTGTAATTAACAGCGGTGGCGGTTTTGCTAACCATAATCTGTTCTGGACCATTCTTTCTCCCAACGGAGGCGGTAACCCTACCGGAGATATAGCTGATGCCATTGACGATGAATTTGGCAGCTTCGATGATTTTCAGGAAGAGTTCAACAGTACAGCAACAGGTCAGTTTGGTTCTGGCTGGGGATGGCTGACTGTGAATGATGAAGGCGGACTAGAGGTACTTTCAACCGCCAATCAAAACAGCCCCTACATGGATGGCCTGACACCAATTCTCGGTGTAGATGTGTGGGAGCACGCGTATTATCTGAATTATCAGAATAAGCGAGGCGAATATGTCAATAATTTCTGGAATCTCGTAAACTGGGATCAAGTTAATGAGTACTATAGCGACGCAAGCTAAGAAGCTGATCCTTTTGACTTAATAAAATAAGTGTGCGGCGCAGTGTACTGAGCGTCGCACATTTTTTATAAATTTCTTATATTATTGACGAATAAGATACTTCACTACAAAAACACAATGTTATGCAATTCGGATTTGGAGTAGGCCCCGATACCTCATGGATGCGCGAAGAACTTACTGAATTGGGAATTGAAGAACTAACCACCCCCGATGAGGTGGATCGTGCTATGAAGGAATACGATGAAGGCACCATGCTGATGGTTATTAACTCAGTTTGTGGTTGTGCCGCCGGAAATGCGCGTCCGGGTGTAAAAATTGCGCTGGATGAAAGCGAAGTAAAACCTAATCACATGGTAACAGTATTTGCCGGGCAAGATAAAGAAGCAACCGCTCGGGCTCGAGAATACTTCAGTGAATATCCTCCCTCTTCACCGGCTTTTGCCTATTTTAAAGACGGTGAAATTAAGGCTATGATTCCCCGGCACCGCATTGAAGGGCGAACAAAGGTAGAAATTGCCAACGACCTCAAGATGGTATTCGAATCGTTTGCTGCCGAGGCAAAGGAGAACTAACAAGTAGAACTTAGAATTTTAGAAGAAAAGGAAGGGCGCATACCTGCGCCCTTTTTAATTTTAGCAAGATCGTAATTTTTTTATTGGCCCACCTTCCATTTTTTTCTGGGGATCAGTAACAAAATCGGCTATTTAACGTACTTCCTTAAATCCGCAGGCAATATAAAAAAGAGCCAAAAAAGTTGCTGAACAGGTTGTATTCAGGCTTTTTTGGCTCATAAGTTTTCATTTATTTAGGTGAAACCACTCACTAAATAAATGATGTATGCATATTACAAAATCAGCGGACAAGATCACACCATTTGGCGGATTTAATTTTTGTTATGAGCATTTTCATCAGTCTGGGCTGGCCGATCTTATCGACCGGCAGCTGGGCGAGCGGGTCCAGACGAGGGGATTCTCCTATAGCGATATTGTGGGCAATCAGCTGGGGATTTTCCTGTGCGGCGGAGACTGCGCCGAAGACTTGGCCGAGCACCTGAGCGGGCCGCTTGATCAAATCAAAGGCATGTCAGCCAGTAGCCCCGATACCATCTTGCGGGGGATTAAGGAGCTCAGCCAACAGACCACCGAGCAGATCAACCCGGCCAGCGGGGTAGCCCATCAGTTCAATATCAACACTCCCCTCAACGAGCTATTGGTGGGAGCCTTACAGGTTACCGGTCAGCTCAACAAGCAGGACTGCTACGACCTGGACTACGACAACCAGGTTATCGCCACCGAAAAATGGGATGCGGCCCGCACCTATAAAAAATGCAACGGTTATCAGCCGGCCGTCGCCTCCATCGGAAACAAGCCGGTCTACATCGAAGGCCGGGGCGGCAACAGCCCGGCCACCTACGCCCAGCAGCAGACCCTGAAGCGGGTATTTGAGACCCTGAAGCAATCATCAGGTTTCCATCGGGCGGTTCCGTGCGGATTCGGCCTCCTACCAGAAAGAGGTCGTGAAGATAGTCGAAAACCAGTGCAACTCGTTCTGCATCCGGGCCAAACGAAGCCCGGCCATGGAACAGCAGGTCGGGGCCCTGCCCGAAGACGACTGGAAATCCGTCGCCATCAGCGGCCAGCCTATGGATGTGGCCGAACTTTCCGGGTGGCGCCCCTTTGGCGGAGACCGCGCCTACCGGTTGGTCCTCAGCCGGATCAAACGGGCCGACGGGCAGGCCGACATCTTCAGCGGCGGAGCCTACACCTGGCGGGCGATCCTTACCGACGAGCAGGAGGCCGCCCCCGAAGAAGTCGTGGCCTTCTACAACGGGCGCGGGGCCAGTGAGCGGCTGTTTGATGTGATGGGCAACGATTTTGGCTGGTCGAAACTGCCCTGCTCGCTGCTGTCTCATAATACGGCCTTTATGATCCTGACCGGGATCATTGCTAATTTTTACCGATATCTGATCGAACGATACGCCCAACAACTTTCTTGGCTACAGCCTACTTTCCGGCTCAAGAAGTTTATCTTCCGCTTCATCAGCGTCCCCGCCAAGTGGATCAGGACCGGCCGGCGTGCTGTGCTCAAACTCTACACCGACAAGGATTACAGCCCCCTGCTGGCCTAGCCCCCCCCTCTCGGAGCCACAAATGTATGGAAGCGGAATATAGTCTATGGGCGAGGTGTGCATACGAGCCGGTAAAACAGGGTAAAAAGAGCCTTCGGTTCCCATGACATTCGAACATTCGCCTACATCTGCTGCTCAATGATTGCTGATATTGGTCACTTAAAAGTAAATCAGATGCGCATACCCTCCGGTAAAATAATTATCCTATGCAAGTAAAAAGCCTGCGGATTTTAGGTACTTTCTATCTTGAAGAGTGGTTAAAAGAAAATGGTGCATGGACTGAGATGGCAGTTTAACAAACCACTGCCGGTTTCAGGGACGTGAGATAGTATAGCATAGAATATTCTCATCATATAAGATCATAAAGTACTTAATGGGGCAACGACTGGCATATTGGATATTTCTGGGAGCGATTGGGTTTGCTGCATTTTTTGCACTTCGACCCGCCGTAGATTTCAATGCCGGAGATCCCATTCAACAGAGCCGCTCTTCGATTGAAAACAAAACGGCCGATCTTGCCAATAAGCTGGGCTTTTCCATCGATTCTCTGAATGTGATATCAACCCGGGCACAGCACCTGAGTTATTACAAGTCGCTGAAAGATTCCCTCGGCGAAGAACTGCCGTCGCTCTCCAATCTGAATGATTCCGAGCTATTACTGAATAGCTGGATTGTTAACGTCGGCGGTATGTTGCAGGAGCAGGAAGGGGGATATACATTCTCCCAAAGCGAACTGTTCGATAAAGTTGGTCGGCTGCAGCTGTATTATGATGACGAGGGCAGGGTGCGCCGCGCTTATACCAATCCCGACACGTACAATCCCACATTCATTCCCGGAGATTCTCTACTGGGGGTAGCAAATAACATTGTATCAAATATTTTAAGCTACGATTTGAGTAGATATCGTCTCACCAACGTAAATATCCAGGATACTTCCATTACCACTACAGAGCCCGGTTTTGATAATCGTCCCCTGGATTTTTCCGAAACCAATGTGGGTAACAATACCTCATTTTTATGGCAAAAAATCGATGCCGAAACGGCAGGCCCGGACCGGCTATCACTCGAAATTCAACCGAAAATAAGGGAACAGGGCAGCCGCTACGGCACGCAAATAAGGTATGGAGCATCGCTCACATCATTCAGCGCTAAAAATGATGGGGAGCCGGAAACGCTGTCCAAACTGTCGGCCGGCGATAATACATTCTATATTGTATTCTTTCTGAGCATTGTACTGCTAGCCGGACTGGTATTTTTCAAAGGGATTAAGCATATCAACAAGGGACAGGTAGAGTGGAAAAGAGCACTGGTAATCTTTACCTCCATTACGCTTGCTCTGTTTGGGTGGAGAATACTGTTTCTGATCAACACTTATAGCGTCTTTATAAGTGATAATGTGTTCACAATGCTTACGTTTAATTTTTTGCTTTACGGTGTGGTCTGCGGCATGTACGGCGCGCTGGCCTACATTCGGGTGGGAGGCTACCGCCCGGCAAAATGACGCTGAGCAGCTGCACGTGGTCGACGCTTTTTGGCGTTTTCGTTTTTTCTTCCGGGAGACCGGAGATGGGCTTATTCGCGGGTATGCGTTAGCCGGATTTCTGCTCGGAATTTTTGCTTTGGTCCTGTACCTGTTCGACCTTTTCTTTTTACAGTACGACAGCCAGTTTGGATTTACCGAGCCTAGCCTGTCTCCCAAGCTGCTCACTATTAACATAGCGGGCTGGGCCTGCGCCTGGCTGGTGGCGCTGGGACACGTGGGGGTTGTAGTCGGTTTCCTGAAGAAGAGAATCCCCAATAGAATTATATTTTATGTGGTTACCAGCATTTTAATGGGATTTTTATTCTCCGGATCAGCCGCGCAACTAGGTACGAATGGCACCATTTGGCAGGATATGGCTATTTTTGCTCTTCTAGCTCCCGTTCTTATTTATGCCTTTAACCAAGCCGGATTGCTGACTGTATCTATAAGCTGGTGGATATTTACTGTAACTATTTTAACACTGCCCTATGTAGGATCGGAAAGTATGGATGTAGGCTACGTGGCGTGGGTACAGGCGTTCCTGGTGGGATTTCCCCTGCTATTTGGGATTGCAGCCTACCGGTATGGAAATTCGGTCTCCGAGATGGGCGGCTATATCCCGGAATACCAGGAGCGGATTGCCAATCATCTGCGCGTGGAAAAAGAGATTGAGATAGCCCGTGAAAGTCAGTTCAAGCTGATGCCGCTGCAGCCGCCTTCCCTGCAGGGCGTAGATGTGTATGGGTTCTTCCTGCCCTCTTTTGAGGTTGGGGGCGATTATTTTGATTATGTAATCAGCCGGAATGGAGAACCCAATTCGGAAGCCCTGACGATGACCATTGTGGATGTATCGGGCAAGGCGATGAAGGCGGCTATGCATGCAGTGTTTACCAGCGGGCTGCTGCTTTCGCGATTGTCAAACGATCACCCGGCTTCTATTTTGCGGGAGGTGACTCCAACGCTCTATCACCGCACTGATCCCCAGACGTTTATCACCTGTATTATTGCGCAATATAATCCTGCAACTAAAAACCTGACGGTGGCCAACGCAGGTCATTGCCTGCCTATATTGAAACGAGAGGGAAAGGCAGAATTTATTTCAACTCCGCATCCTAAATTTCCACTGGGCATTCGAGACATGGTGAACTACCAGGCGCTTGACCGGCCACTTAAAGAAGGTGATTTTGTGCTTCTTTATTCAGATGGATTACCGGAAGCCGTAAACCCGGAGGGGCAGCGGTTCGGGTACGAAACCATGCTTTCATTGGTGGAAGAGCTGAATACCGATGAAAAGGCAAGCAATGAAATAGCTCTTGAAATAAAACGGCGCATCCAAAAATTCAGTGATTATCAATTGGCAGATGATACCACTATCATTTGTCTGAAAGTTTAAAACAAAAAGACCGACCGATCTAAGGCCGGTAATTTAATTTATCACAACTAAAAGATAGCTATTAATGGCTGATCAAACATTTTCCGGGCCTAAAATGCCCGATCAAATAAAAAAGCTAGGTAACCACCTGAAGCTTATTATTTTCGGGGTGGTGATTTTTGCACTCGCTTTCGCTTCCTTCTATACGGTGGATCCCGAAGAAGTTGGCGTGGTGATGCGATTTGGAGAATTTACTCGAACCGCGGAATCAGGCCTCAATTTCAAGATTCCGTTGGTTGAAGAAGTACAAATAGTTCCGGTTGAACGGCAGCTCAAACTGGAGTTTGGGTACCGGACAACCAGTGCGGGCGTGCAATCTACCTACCAGAAAGAGGGGTACCGCGATGAATCCCTGATGCTTACGGGAGATCTTAACCTGGCCGATGTGGAATGGGTAGTACAATATCGCGTGGACGATCCCTACCAATTCCTTTTTAAAGTGCGAAATCCCGACCAGACCCTGCGAGATATGTCAGAAGCGGTAGTGCGCCAGATCGTGGGAGATCGTACTGTAAACGAGGTGCTCACTGTAGGTCGTGCCGAAGTAGCCACCCGCGCCGGAGTGATGATTCAATCTATCTGTGATGAGTATGAGAATGGTATACGAGTGGAGCAAGTGGTCCTGCAGGATGTCAATCCACCTGAGACGGTTAAGCCCTCCTTCAATGAAGTGAATGAGGCTCAACAGCAGCGGGAAACGCTCATCAATGAGGCCAAGTCAGCTTATAACCGGGTGATTCCGCGTGCCCGTGGACAAGCCCAGGAGACCATACAGAAAGCAGAAGGATATGCCGTTGATCGAGTAAACAGGTCGGAAGGGGAAGTAGCACGTTTTAACGCTCTATATAGTGAATACCTGAAAGCGCCGGAAGTGACCAAGCAGCGACTCTACTTGGAAACGCTCGAAGAAATTCTACCCAGAATAGGGAATAAAATAGTGACCGACCAAAACGGCAATAATGTGCTGCCACTGCTTCAGATGCCAATGAACAGCCGGCCACAACCTGAGGGCAGTAGCCCCAGTTCAGGTTCTAACTCATCATCTAATTCAGGCAATAATCAATAATTTTATATAGGAATGAAAAATTTTACTCGAATATCAATAATTGCAATTTTAGTTATTCTTGTACTCATTGGGCTGGACGGTATTTATATAGTTGATGAAACCGAACAGGTGGTGATCACACAGTTCGGCGCCCCGGTTGGAGATATCAAGACGGAGCCCGGTATGAAGATGAAAATTCCTTTTGTACAGGATGCTAACTACTTTGAAAAACGGTATCTGGAGTGGGATGGCGACCGTAACCAAGTGCCTACCAAAGATAAGAAGTTTATTTTTGTGGATACCTATGCCCGCTGGCAGATCACCGATCCGCTGCAATTCTTCAAGCGGCTTCGTGACGAGCGCGGTGCCCAATCTCGTCTGGATGACATTCTCGACGGGGAGACACGTAACGCTATCGCATCGCATGATTTGGTGGAGATAGTACGCTCAACCAATCGTGAGCCGATCCAGGAAGGCATCATTTCGGAAGTAGTGGAAGATTCACTGGCAGATATTTCGGTGGGGCGGGATTCTATCCAGACGATGATCCAGCAGCTGGCCAATAAGCGCACCAGCGATCTGGGCATTGCCGTGCTCGATTTCCGGTTTAAACGTATTAATTATGTGGAGGAGGTCCGGCAAACCGTATACGAACGAATGGTCAGTGAGCGACGGCGTATTGCCGAAAAATTCCGTTCGGAAGGACAAGGAGAAGCCTCACGCATCAATGGTGAAAAGGAACGGGAGCTCAAGCAGATACAATCAGAAGCATTCAGAACGGCTGAGGAGATTCGTGGCCGCGCTGACGCTGAAGCAGCAGCCGTCTATGCCGAGGCCTATAATAAAACGCCACAGGCCCGCGAGCTGTATAGCTTTGTTCGCTCCATGGAGGCCTACCGCAATACGTTTGATGATAAGACGTCAATCTTCATTTCCACTGAAAGCGATTTCTACCAGTTCCTGCAGCATATGAATAACTGACAGGACAGCTGGGAGTTCCATATTTGAGCAGTTTGTCAGTGTGGTAATATTGGCATCATGAACTTGCTGCATTTTGATATCGAGTCTTCGCAGGACGTTAATTCTTTTATCTGATAAAGATTCTTTCAGCCTGTCGATGATACCATTATCAGTAGTTCTAGAAACTTTATACGGTTCAGTGATTGGCTGAGGGGCTAATTTATCATCACCGAATGTGTCAGTACTATCATAGAGAAACATTACAGGTCATTTGGGTTGCAACATAACCAAAGGACGAGCATTAATTTTTAATCCGTTGGTTAAATTTTTTTGGACCAATGATTTTGGGTGGCAAAATAGCGAGTAGTTGGTTTTTGTGCATAGACTAAGGAGACATTAAAAGGAGAATAGTTTTAAAACGACAAAGAAATCGTAAGTATTGCAGATAGTTTCAACTACTCCTCAGGTGCTGGACCCCATGAAATAAATCATATAGTTCTTGATTGAACTCTTCTGTTTTAAGCTTGTCTGTCATGTCGTAGATGAATTTAAATTAAATTCGATGGTATATTGGTAATTTTTTTTAGTCTTGAAAATTTATTTTCTATGTAATCAAATCGACATAGATATTTTAAAATAGTAAAGCCCTGTAAGTCATTGACTCACAGGGCTTTGGAGTACCCGAGGCCGGACTCGAACCGGCACGGGGGGTTAACCTCCCAAGAGATTTTAAGTCTCTCGCGTCTACCAATTCCGCCACCCGGGCAATGAAAATCAGGCTCAAAAGATAAAGCATCTTATTCTTAACGACAATAAAAAACTACCTGATTTTCATCCCTTGGAAAGGATTCCGTCAAAGTAAATCAACGGTATCCCTGAAATTAAGGGCCGTGGTATGATCGTAAAACTGCTGGGTCACCTGAGTGTTGGAGTGGCCCATGATCTTACTCACCTTGAACAGATCTCCTCCTTTTTCCAAGACGTGGGTAGCAAACGAGTGGCGCAGGCAGTGGAAAGTCAGCTCTTTAGGAAGGCCGGCCCGGTTCATGGCACGCCGGAACATATCCCGCAGGCTGCGTAGGGCATACTGGCCGCATCCCCGTGTTTTTTGTACCAGATAGCACTCCGACTCGGGACGATTTTGGTAGAATGCTGGATTCTGCTGCTTTTTTTTCTGCAAGATTATTTGCAGATCTTTTACAGCATCGATTGCTTTTTTTGCTAGTGGCACTGACCGAGCACTGGTTTTCGATATACGTTTCGTTAGCTGTATAAAGGGTTTGTCGGTATCCAGGTGCACGAGTTTCCAGGTAACCTTGCTCACTTCGCCTATCCGCATGCCGGTATAGTAGGCTAATCTTACGATATAGCCAATAGTCTCGCCTTCTGTTTCATCAAAAAGCCGTTGGATCTCCTGCTGGGTAAAGGCGCGTTTATGGGCTTCGGCATCGAATAGAAATCCATTTCCCTTAAACGGAAAGGAATCGATGATATCGTAATTGTAGGCCCAGGAGAAGGCCGCCTTTATGGAGCGTAATTCTACATTTACGCTGATTTTTTTGACCCCTTCGTGCACGCGTTGCTGTTTGAATCGTTCGACGTGAAGCATCTGGTAGTGGTCCAACGGGTGATCTCCACACAGGCGGATAAAGTTATCCAGGGAATCTTGGTAGCGCGACAGGGTAGAGTCCTCGCAGTTCGCGTCCACATACGGCCAGTAGTCCTGCTCCAGGTAGGTTGCCAGGTGGGAAACCTGTTTTTCCGATGAGGCCGGAGCTGGGGATGGCACCTCCAGCTGTTGGTGGTGCTCCTCGATGATCTGCTTGGCTTTTTGGGCGGCTTCCTTTTTGGCCTGCTGGCGCTCTTTTTTGGTGGCATCTAGGGGATAGTTGACCCCGGTCGAGCGGTCGACCTCGTTGCCAATCTGATCTTCAAAGCGTACGTAGAGTCGGTTTTTCCCATATCGTTTGAATGGATAAATGGAATAATTCATAATGTCTCCTTTATTGGGTTCGGATTAATAAGGAGACCAACATCCCGGTAATCAGACAACTAAGCTTGTGTGTTAGCAAATAGTTAACACGCAAGAAGTACGATATAAGGGGTAACATTCAGGTGTCTATCGGGTGTCTAATCCCAAAAATAGGCGCCTATACGCTTAGAAGGGCAATTTGTAAAGGATTTTAAGTCCAACGCGTCTACCAATTCCGCCACTCGGGCAAATAAAAAAACAGGCAGAGAAGATAAAACTTCTAAATCTTAACAACAATTCAAAGCCGCCAGTTTTTTGTCATAAGCTTTTCACTGTATTTCTATAGTCGAGAGCTGTTGTGTGATCATAAAATTTTTCAGTTACCTGGGTAGTTGAGTGACCATAATCTTATTCACAGCAAAATAAATTATCATTTTTTTTCTAAAAGGTGTGTAGCAAACGCATGCCTGATACAATGAAATGTCAACTCTTTAGGAAGTCCGGCTCTATCCATCGTTTTACGAAATAAATCTTCGATACTATTCTGGGCATACTGTCCCTAACCAGAGGTTTTTTGATTAAATAGGTTTCTGATACTGATCTAACCCAGGTGATCTGATGTATTTCATCGATTCGGGCGCCCGTGTAGTATGCAAAGCGAACGATGAGACCAATGACGTTTTTCGGTGTGCTTGAACTTTTTTTGATCTCCTTTTTGGTCAAAGCACGCTTTTTGACCTTTGAGCCAAACATGAAATCCTGTCTCTTGAAAGAGATCCGATTTGAGAGGTCATACTTATAGGCTCATGAAAAGGCTGTCTTAATTGAGCGAATCTCATTATTGATAAAAAAATGGTGGTTAGACAATCTGAAAGGTAATTTTTAAGGATTTCGAGTCTCAATGGCTGACACAAATTTTAAATTGCAGGATAAGGAAACTAACACTGCTCTTTTGCTAAGAATGGGAAATTGCGGTAGCAACCCAGCAGTAAACATTATTTTAGTCGCTGGGTTAAGATCATTCCTGCCTTTCCATAAAAGAACGTAAGTTCTTAAAAATTAATGAGAAGGAAGTAAAAAAATAATGTAACATCTCTATATTAGGGAACTCTTAGAAGAAAAGAGGAGAAGCTCGGTTGATGGGTATGAGCTAAAAGAAAACAGAGGTCATACAACGTGATGTTAGGGACGTGAAAAAAAAGAGTCATTATTTTTAGTTTATAGTACAACTCATAGAGCGTACTTCACGGTACTTTTCCATCTACCAGCAACCAGCTGAACCCCAATCATCAACTGGATATTCTTAAAAGCGGAGGTGACTATGAGTAGCGGAACTGTCAACATTTCAAGAGCAGTGGATGTACTGAAAAGCAATCTGATACATGTAGCCAGAGTTACCGAGTGGGCTTCTGTTATGGGATACAATAATCCCAAAAAATTCTCACGGAAGTTTCTGCGGTATCATGCCGTGAGGCCCCAAAAAATGCTGGAGTATATACGATTAAAAAGCATCATCCAGGATCTAAGGGACGGTAATGGCATCTCTAACTTCGAAATTGCCCGCACCCACGGTATTCCTGACGAAAAAGCCCTCAACAAGTTCATAAACTACCATTTGGGATGCCCCCCCACCGATGTTAAAGAGATGTCCGAAGAGAAAATAAAAGACAAGCTGGAAAAATTGGGTAGTAAAGTTCGGTAGTGATAGTGTGTTAAATTATTTTTAATGTTTTAAAAGACTGCTTTGATAAAAAGGAGAGAGAAAGCAGGCAATTATTCCTGAAGCTAAGCTAAGGTTTAATAAAATTTTCAGGTGGAAAATATATATGATTTTAGAAAAATCACTTAAATTTATTCTGGGAGAACTTGATGCTTACCTGAAAAAGAAAATGGGTAATGATGACAACAAGAAAAAGGTGGTTTTAAGCACGATCCTGAAACAGGATGGAGAAATTGCTATAGATTCCGACAAGGTTGCCATTACGCTTGTCAATATCGAAGAAGACACCGCAAGGAAAAGTCAGCAACCCTACCTAAACCACGAGAATGGTGCCCGGCAAAAAACCAATCCAGAAATAAAACTTAACCTTTTTCTGCTTTTTGTTGCTCGTTTTGGCAAGTACGACGAAGCACTGAAAGCGATATCGCTGGTCATTAGTTTTTTTCAGAGTCGTAATGTATTCGACGGTACCCAATATCCCTCAATGGATGAATCCTTGGACCGTTTAGTATTTGATCTGCAAACCATGAATTTTGAGCAGATGAATCATCTATGGGGGGCACTGGGAGCTAAGTATATGCCTTCCGTTTTGTATAAAATGCGAGTACTCATTGTTCAGGAGAAAGAAACAGAAGGCGAAGTACTACCGATCAAAGAAATCAATATTGAAGGAGAAGGGGGATAATCTATGGCATTCTTCGAAACGTTGTATAAACTTGAAATCAATCATGATTACTACAGCGATGAAAGGTCTATAGATTTTGAGGTAGTACCTTCAACCAAAACGAAGAATAAGCTGCGGGATCTCAGATTTTTGTTTAGGGGAGGACCTTCTGGTTGTTCAGTGCTTTCACAGGTTGAGAAATCCAGCATGGGATTATCTGCTTATCGTGTTCCAGAGCAACCGGTGCGATTTCAATTTTTCCTAAAACAAAAGCGTCCGCATTTCCTCAATTATACCGATTTACCCTTCCATCAACTCGGGCAAACGATTTATTATTTCAACAATTTGCAGGCGAATGTTGTTGGCGGCAGCAAGTATTTACATCCTTCATCTTCTCAAGTAACGTCCGCAGATCAGTTACCACTAAAAAAGGGGAATTACCTGTATAAAACTACCGGAACTGACCAACATAAGACTGCCCGTCTTCTGTATAGTGATTTGGATATTGAGATTGAACAACAAGCAGAGAACAATGAGGGAGAATTTCAGTTCCAATTTGATCTTTCCGGTAATCCCAGTGGACGAGCTGAATTGTGGATAGACGGCTCCCTGCAGGAACATTTCTATGCAGTAAATCAGCTCGATATGGCCGGTGTGTTTGGTATTGTAGATATTTTTCATTCGCAAGACGTACCTGGAGCTTACCAATTTTTGGATAGCAACGGTATCGTTGACACGCAGGTGTATAAGCTTTACTTCAACAACCGGAGTACGTACTGGAAGTATATCATTATTAACAGGACCGGTACCGATCTTGATGATCCGGGGATATCAGACAGTGACAATAACTACACCTTTACCCAGGATACCACCAGTTCTCATCCGGGTAATCATACTATATTTATTTCAGATCAAGAGATTCCACTTTTGCAAGAGAGTATCGGCTCACTGAGTCTTCGCAAAAGGTTTAGCACCGACAACCTACTTGTACTTGATTCGCTGCCCAACCCGGCAAGCGAAATGTTAATGCAGGATCAAAACGTCAACACCAAGTACTATTCCGAAGTCTTTTTATACCTATAAAGATAACCAACAAAGGATACCACCATGCCTAATTATAAAACACCCGATGTTCATGTTGAGGAGATATCCACGTTTCCGCCTTCAGTAGCACAGGTAGAGACGGCCATACCGGCTTTTATTGGATATACGAAGAAAAAGACCCGCAAGGGAAAGACGCTGATTAATAAACCTGTTCGAATACAATCACTTCTTCAATTTGTAGAAACATTTGGCGGTGCACCAGATCCGGATACCATTACGGTTCGTCTATCTGATGATAATGCTGTCGAGGAAGTCACGATAAATCCGCAATACTTTCTTTACGACAGTATGCGAATGTTTTTTGCCAATGGTGGTGGCGACTGCTATGTAGTGTCGGTCGGGAAATATGACGATGATATTAGCCTCGGAGATCTTACCCAGCCGGACTCTTCGCCGGGGTTGTCAACAGGACTGACAGCTGTCGAAAAGATTGATGAGCCAACGATCTTGGTATTTCCCGATGCTGTATTGCTCGATGATGAGGTAAAACTAGGCGATTTGCAAAAGCAGGCGCTTGGTCAGTGCAATAAATTGATGGATCGCTTTGCTGTCCTTGATGTGTATGAAGGAGACCAAGAGCGAACCTATAACAATCAGGATATCATCACACGGTTCCGGAATAATACCGGCATGCAAGCTCTGAAATATGGTGCGGCCTATTATCCATGGGTACGATCCAGCCTCGATTACAAAGTTGATTACCAAAATATTTCATTGGAAAAAGCTTCCGGGGCTACGGATTTAGCTAGTATCAGCAGCGATCCTGAGATAGTGAATGACTTGGAAGATGCCTTTACTGATATCACAACGATAGAGAATTTTCTCGATGATCCTGCAGGTACGGGTAACTCATATAGTGATATCAGTATTGATAAGGACAAGGGAGAGATGGTGAACCGGGCAGTATTTATTGACAAGATGCTGGAGGAGTTTCTCAACCTTTCATTCGAGAATAAAGAAGTACAAAAAGCCTATTCAGCTTTAACCGAAGTAACTTCGGAGAAATCGCATCCCGATATCAGAAAATATGCCATTACCTTGACAGAATATGACAAAGGATATCCATCTTCGGCGCTTGGTCAAGTGACTGCCGGCGATTATCCGTCAGCTTATGAGATCGGATCTGTCAGTGGGGTCGATATTTATACACCTAGTTCCGGAACAGACAATGCTGAAAACAGGACCAAGAATGGGAGAGCCAGGTTCCAGCAGTTGTATGACAATATCATGAAAACGCTGCAGGGCTTTCTCAACGAGGCCAAAGAGGCAAAAAATATGGCCCTCGAAACAGTCAAAGAAACAAACACGATTTACCAAGAAGTACTTAATGAGATAAGCAAAGAAGCACTCACACTTCCGCCGAGCGGTGCTATTGCAGGCGTCTATGCAACTGTTGATAGTAATAGGGGGGTCTGGAAAGCGCCGGCCAATGTAAGCTTGAGTAATGTTACTGGTCCGGCCGTAAATATTACCTCGGATGAGCAGAGGGATCTTAATGTGGATGCCAGCACCGGCAAGTCGATTAATGCGATCCGTCAGTTTACAGGTAAAGGTACCATGGTCTGGGGGCAAGAACTCTTGCTGGCAACAGTAATGAGTGGCGCTATATTCCAGTACGACGGTTCTTCAACATGGTCGAAGAGTCAGTCAAGAAATCGACCTGACTGGGCCGTTTTTGAGCCGAACGATGCAAATACCTGGGTGAAGGTGCGCACGATGATTGAAAATTACCTCACGCAGAAATGGCGCGAAGGGGCTCTTGCTGGCTCCAAACCTGATCAGGCTTTCTTTGTGAAAGTGGGACTGGGGCAGACGATGACGCAACAGGATATCCTTGAGGGTCGGATGAATGTCGAAATTGGGATGGCGGTCGTAAGACCGGCTGAGTTTATTATCCTCAAGTTTTCTCACAAGATGCAGGAAGCCTGATTTATCAACACTAATTTATCACTAATATAAACGGGGAAATATTATGCCTTATCCATTACCAGTATTTCACTTTACCGTAGATTGGGGAGGAGAAAGCGTTAGCTTTTCAGAAGTTTCGGGCCTTAATATCGAATCGCAGGTCATCGAGTATCGCGATGGAGCCAGCCCGGAATTCTCTAGTCGCAAGATGCCCGGTCTTCAAAAGTATGGCAACATTACGTTGAAGCGAGGCGTCGTAGATGGCGACAACCAATTTTATGACTGGTTAAATACAACTAACCTGAATAAGGTTGAGCGGCGTGATTTAATTATTAATCTGCTTAATGAGAACCATGAACCGGTGATGACTTGGAAAGTGAATAATGCATTCCCGGTCAAGATTGAAGCGCCGGGGCTCAAAGCATCCGGCAACGAGGTGGCCATCGAAAGTATGGAGATTGCCCACGAAGGGTTAACCATCCAAAATGAATAACCAAGGCGATGGAAAATCCAGCAGTAGGATTTCATTTTTTGGTTGAATTCAATGGTATTGAAGATCTGCAGGATAGCGATACCCGTTTCCAGGAGGTGTCCGGGCTTAATTCAGAGTTGGGGACCGAAGAGCTTAAAGAAGGGGGAAAACCGCTTTGCCCATCGGTTGCCCACACCGGCCAAATATTCAAATCTTGTACTCAAGCGAGGGGTTGTGACGGAAACGGCTCTGCTCAATTGGTTTAGAAATGCTATTGAGAATTTTGATTTTGATCCGGTAACCGTAAAGGTAAGCCTGCTGAATGAGGAGAGTGATCCATTAATTAACTGGAGTTTTGTAGGAGTATATCCAGTCAAGTGGTCGGTTTCTAATCTGGATGCTCAGAAAAATGATGTCATGATTGATACCATTGAGTTAGCCTATAAATATTTTACTAAATCAACGTAAGAAATTTATGCCTATAGAGATAAGAGAACTTGTGATAAAAGCAGTTGTGGAACCAGAGGGGGGGGATACCTCTACCCCTTCACAAGAATCAGAAAAAAATGAAGATAAGATTATCGAAAGATCGGTAGAACAGACGCTTAAGATTTTAGAAAAAAAACAGGAGCGATAATGCCACCAGCCAACAGTAATACCGGAGAATTAGTTAAGCTTAAGATCATATCCTTCAAAGATGCCACCTATGATGAGAAGGATAAGGAATTTAATGTGATGTTTAACCCACAGGAATATACCCTCAAATATCAGGTGGAAAGTGATGCAGCCCAGGGAATAGGCACATTGGGAAGTGAACCATCGTTCAAAAAAATTAACCCCCAGGATCTTTCACTTGACTTTACCATCGACGGAACCGGCGTTTCGGGGAAACAAGTTGTTGTTCCGGTGAAAGTATCAGACTTCTTGGATGTGGCCTATAAGTACAAAGGAGATGAACACCGCCCCAGATACTTAACTATTTCGTGGGGAACCCTTGTTTTTAAATGTGTTCTAAAATCAGCTTCAGTAAAATATACGCTATTTAACAGCAATGGGACGCCGATCAGGGCAAAGATCAGTGCAACATTTGAAGGTTTTATTGAAGATCAATTACGTGCTGCTGAAGAATTCGATACATCGCCAGATTTAACACACAGGAGAACTGTACAGGAAGGAGATACCCTGCCGCTGATGTGTTATCGAATCTATGGAGACTCAAAGTACTATTTGCAGGTAGCTGCAGTGAATAACCTGACTAATTTCAGGAATTTGGAAACAGGACAAAAGATCTATTTTCCACCTTTAACAGACTAAAGTGATGCCTGAATCCCGACGAACTATACCGGCTGATCGCCCGACGGATTTCCCAACGTTTGAAGTGTTGTCAGATGGGGATAAACTGTCCAAAAAATATCATGTTTTTTCTTTTACAGTATCGAAGTCGTTAAACCGAATATCTTATGCCGAACTTAAGTTGAAGGACGGAGATCCGGCTGCAGAAGATTTTCCGGTCAGCAATACGGATTTGTTCAAACCCGGAAGTGAAATTGAGCTTAAAGCTGGATACCACAACGATAACGAAACAATTTTTAAAGGCATTGTGGTGAAGCACGGCGTGAAGGCTCGAGACGGTCGTGCATCGAAGTTGAAGGTGGAGTGCAAAGACAAAGCGGTAAAAATGACCAGTGGACGAAAGAACCGCTACTTCTCAGAAATGACGGACAGTGAAATTTTCGAAGAGCTGATTGGTGCTTACGGGCTTGAAGCCGATGTCGAATCAACCTCTCAAAGCCACAAAGAAATGGTGCAGTATTATGCTACTGACTGGGATTTTTTACTGGCCCGAGCTGAGATGAAAAGCCGCTGTGTACTGGCAGATGATGGCAAGCTAATTGTCAAAAAACCTTCAATTGAAGATCCCGAATTGACGCTGACTTATGGGGCCACAATACTGGATTTTGAAGCCGAAATGGATGCCCGGGATCAGCACAAGGCGATTACCTCCTCGTCGTGGGATTATTCAGCACAGGAGGTCGTCGAATCAGAGGGGAAAAGCCGTCGTTTGATCAGGCGGGGAATATCAGCGAGGATGAGCTTGCCGGGATTGTTGGGGGAGATAATTTTTCGTACCGACACAGTGGGCAGGTGCTGGATACCGAACTACAGGCCTGGGCCGATGCCGCCATGCTGAAGAGTCGCTTGGCCAAGATCCGGGGCCGTGTTCGGTGCAAAGGATATCCCAAAATCAAGCCGTTCGACACCCTCGAACTTTCAGGTATCGGGGATCGGTTTAATGGCAAAGTGTTTGTCTCGGGTATCCATCACCAGTATTCCACCGACCGTTGGGTAACCGATGTTGAATTCGGACTCTCCCCGCAGTGGTTTTACAAAGAAGATGATGTGACCGAAAAACCGGCTTCTGGTTTATTGCCAGCAGTTAATGGATTGCAGATCGGTATTGTGACTCAGCTACAGGATGATCCCGATGGAGAACACCGCGTACTGGTAAAACTGCCCATGGTCGATGCCGAAAACGAGGGCATTTGGACACGGGTGGCCACGCTCGATGCCGGGGAAGAGCGGGGATCATTTTTCAGGCCGGAAATCGGGGACGAGGTGATTGTGGGATTTATCAATGATGATCCCCGGGATGCGGTTATTTTGGGCATGATGAACAGCAGTGCCAAGCCCGCTCCGGCAGAAGCAAGCGATGACAATCACGAAAAAGGATTTGTTACGAGAGAAGAGCTTAAACTCTGGTTTAACGATGATAAAAAGAGCATCCAGCTGGAGACGCCCAAGGGCAATAAAATTCTATTAAGCGAGGACGAAGGTGGGATTACCCTTGAGGATGAAAATGGAAATACTGTTAAGATGAGCTCGGATGGAATTGCCCTCGAAAGTGCCGCTGATATCACTTTGAAGGCCAGCGGTGATGTTACAATTGAAGGTACGAATGTGGAACAGAAAGCTAACGCTCAGTTCAAGGCGGAGGGCAGTGCGGGGGCTGAAGTTTCCAGCAGTGGAACAGCAAAACTAAAAGGATCGATCGTACAGATTAATTGATGAGAACAGAGGTCTGAGAGTGAGTGTGGCAAATTCTGAAAATTAAAAATTAATAAACTGAGGGAGTAGCAATATGCCATCAGCAGTAAGAGTCGGAGATGTTTCAAATCATGGGGGAACGATTGTAGGTCCGGGAGTACCCACTGTTTTGATTGGTGGAATGCCCGCAGTAGTAGCCACAGATATGCATGTTTGTCCCATAGTACCGCCTCATCCACCATCATCACCGTTTCCAGTGGGGAGTACTACGGTGTTTATTGGTGGGAAACCAGCTCTTCGTGTGGGAGATGTGTGTGGATGCGGAGCTTCAGCAGCTGTTGGTGAACCCACGGTCCAAATCGGATAAATGAAAAAGGAAGAGGATATTTATGGCAGAAGAGAAATCATTTTTAGGTACCGGTTGGAGTTTTCCACCAAAGTTTAGCAAAGGAAGTGGAAAGATTCAGATGACGACAGATGAAGATGACATTAACCGGAGCCTGCAGATATTATTCACCACAATGGTTGGTGAACGGGTGATGCAGCCGCGTTATGGATGTGATCTGCACCAGTTTCTATATGAACCCATCGACACCTCGATGATTACCTACATGCGAGAAATTATCCGTGATGCGATTCTCTACTTTGAGCCGCGTATTAAACTGTTGGACTTATATCTTGAACCATTCGAATATGAGGGCCGGATTGACATCACCGTAGAGTATGAAATTAAGGGGACCAATTCGCGCTTCAATTACGTGTATCCATTTTACCAAGAAGAAGGAACTGAGATTGAATAATGGCCATAGACAGTAACTGTACATATCAAAATCCACTCGTTCGCGATGGCGTGAGCCAACATCAGCGCACGCCTGAGGCCTTGAATCCGGTTTATGTGAAGGTAGATGAGCGCAGTCTGGCCGATTTACTTCGATTTGTAATTAGATATGCCGAGTTGTTGCAGTATTACAAGCTGGATAATACTCCAGACGGGGATTGGCGTTCGTTTTTTGAAAAGGATATGACCTCGATCATCGTCATGCTCACCGATGAGCATCCCGCGAAGTTTATAGACTGTCTGGAGGAGCTGGAGGCGGTCATCTATGATGATCATGCCACGCTAAAAGAAGTCAGAAATGCCGTTAAAACGCTGTTCGATATCGTGGCAACTCTTGCGGTTGAATTTAATCATTGGTACCACGAGTCGGTACAGGGATATAAGTTTCATGCTCATCTCGATCGCGTGATCAGTTCTGATTTGCGTCCCGCTCTTCAAAAAATGGTTGCCTATTACAAAGGTACGTTTGTCGGGACTGATATCGTCAACAAGGATTACGTGGCTCCGCAAGATAGATACAATATAGATTTTATTTCTATTGAGGCTCTTAAAAACCCCGAGCAAGCGAAACACAATCTTGATGCAATATGGATTGACACCACTATTAACGAAAATATAAACGAGGGTTGGAAAAAATATTTCGATCTGATTAACAGTGAGACGTCGATTTATCAAACTGAAAGCACGGCCGTGCAGGAAAGAGCCAAAGAGGGATTTCCGGTGCTTAGGGAGATTGTTCGCTCGTTTGTAAGTGCTATCAAGACAACACAGCAGCAAGTGCCCAAATTTGTGGAAGAAACCCTGGAATCGTTTTCCGGGCATGAACCCCATATGGGCTTGCTTCTGACATTTTTCCAGCTCTTTCGCCATGTACAGGAACAGATGAACACCCTGACTGGCCGCCATCTGGATTTTTACTATGAAAAAGTATTGCATTTAGCCCGCCAGGATGCTGTTCCTGACCAAGTGCATTTGATCGGAGAATTCAAACATGTAGATAGTTACAAAATTGATGAAGGCACACTGTTTAAGGCCGGGAAAGATGCACAGGGTAACCAGGTGTTGTACCAGGCTACTGATGATGTTGTCCTGAACAAGGCTACGGTCGAGCAATTTAAATCGATCTATATTGATGAGGACGACGACTATCGAATTTATGAGAAACCGGTGGCAAATTCGAGAGACGGGTTGGGAGCAGAGCTTGAAAATCCCAACGAGGGATGGAAACCGTTTGGCGAATCTCAGTTGGTCAAATCCGATGAGGGCACCCAGTATGCCAATCCATCGAGTATGACAATGCAATTTTCTTCCGTGGGGTTTGCTATTGCTTCACCCGTGTTGACTATGGCGGGCGGATCATCTCGTGAAATTACCCTAATCATTAAAACAGATCCCGGTGAATTAGGAACAGATCCCGACGAATCACCAGAGGATTTATTGGAATGTTTTGCGACTGGTCCGGAGGGTTGGATCAAATTGCAGGGGGTCACATCTGACGAAAATGATAAAAAAATCACTATCAAAGTAAGTGTACAGGATGAAGCTCCTGTCGTGGGATATAACAGCAAAGTACACGGGGCGGGATATCAAACATCAATGCCGTTGCTTAAGGTTGTTCTGGCGAATAACAGAACGACCGAGCCGTATGCTTACAGCTTCCTTAGAGAACAGAAAATTAAAACCATTGAGGTGAAAACAAGCGTAACCGGACTGAAAGATTTAGTGATCCAAAATGAGCTGGGGCCTCTGGATCCCGGGAAGCCCTTTCAGCCATTTGGTCCCGAACCTTCCAAGGGCGCTGCATTTTATGTTGGCAGCCGCGAAGCATTTTCAAAGGAGCTCGATGATTTTACCGTTCGAATTAAATGGCACGATTATCCCGCAAGTAATTTGAGTAGTTATTACAACTATGATGGTGACGGGGTTATGGCCGGGGCAGAGGACTATGGAAATCCCATTTCTAACAAAGATTTCAGGGTTGATGTTGAAACCCTGAGCAACGGCGCCTGGGACCGCATTGCGGACGATAAGGCGTTATTCCCTTCGAACTTTGAAGGTTCTGATGGTGAAACTAAAGAGCACAACTTAGGTCCTTATCATTTTTCTAAAGGTTGGAAGCCGGAAACGAATCCTTTTTCCGAATATAATGTGAGCGTGAATCGCGGATTTGTTCGCTTTCTTCTTGACGGGCCGAGCATCATGTTTGGTCACAAGGCTTATCCACGGCTGCTGATGCAACAGCTGCAAAATTATAGTAGTGATGAGATACCGGTCGAACCCTATACACCTAAAATAAGAGTATTAAGCTGGACTATACTGCAAGTATTACGTTGTACAGTTCAGGGAGTAATTCAGGCACCGATTTTGATCAGTTTTATCACTGCTATCCATTTGGAACGCAATTGATATTTGAGGGAAGTGCGTCGCAAGAAGATGTATTGCTGCTGCCTACTTTTGTCCACGGCAAGGATACAGAGATTGACCATTCCGGCGAATTTTTGATTGGGTTTTCTGGGCTGCAGCCTCCCCAACAACTTTCACTGCTCTTCAAAATGGCGGAGGGCAGCGGAGATCCCACGCTTGATCCGCCGCCCATCCATTGGTTTTATCTCTCTGAGGAGGGATGGCAGCTTTTTGAATCGGCAGATATCGTGAAGGATACCACGAATGGACTGCTTGATTCCGGCATCATCCGGTTCAGTATACCACAAGAGGCCACAAGTAACAGCTCCTTACTGCCCGGTAATTTGTACTGGATCAAAGCTGCTGTCAATGATAATGCGGGTGCCGTAAGCAGAATTATCGACGTACACGCTCAGGCTTTGACGGCCGAATTCAAAGATCAAAATAATGATCCGAACTTCCTGAATGAAGTGCTGCCGGCTCAAACTATCGGGAAGCTCAAGAACAAGCAGTCTGAAATTAAAAAGATCCTACAGCCGTATGCCTCGGAGGGAGGGAAAGTTGCTGAGCAGGATGAGGAATACTACCGGCGTGTGAACGAGCGGTTGCGGCACAAGGATCGGGGCATCAGCGTGTGGGACTACGAGCGGCTGGTCTTGCAGCAGTTTCCCAGTATATACAAGGCGAAGTGTATTAATCACAGTGTGTACGGACTGGATAAGAACGGCAAGCAGATGAATGCTGAATTTGCCCCTGGATATGTCACGCTGGTTGTGGTTCCGGATCTTAGAAACAAGCAGGCTTTCAATCCGCTGAACCCAAAAGTGAGTTTGAACTTACTGCAGTACTGTCCGAACAAAAAAATAGCTCATGGCATGAAAATTGTTAGATTTAGGATCTGATTTAGAATCACAACAACAATATCACAACCATGAGCCCCTCAAAGATCGCAAAAAAATCAGACAAACCCTTACTGGGTCAAATTTTAGATTTGATTCCTTCTTCGTTATTGCAACGAGCTGATCGGTCAGCTATGAATCCGATAAGCACTGCCATAAATATAAAACGTATGACCAGTTAGTAGCTATGATGTTCGGACAGCTGAATAAATGCCATACGCTCCGGGAGATCGCCCAAGGCATCAGTGTCAGCCCCAAATTTCTGCAAAGACATTGGCTTGGAGCAGAGCCCGGCCAAGTCCACGATGAGCGACAGCCACGCCAAACGCGACAGGCAGGTCTTTGAGTCGCTGTATATGAAGCCTTTTGGCTCATTTTTCGAGCCTGTTTACAAAGCGCAATAGAACTATAAAGTGATCGAGCAGATCAAGGGCAAACACAGTCAAACTGGTGGATGCTTCGATTATGAGCCTGTGCTTGAAGTTTATTCCCCTGGGCGAAGTTTCGGACAGCTAAAGGCGGCATTAAGATGCATGTGAGCCTGGATGAAGCCACAGATGATCCCGGAAATGATCAATCTAACCCCAGCCAAGGTAAGCGATCGCCGGGGTGCCGATAACTTCCGTTACCCTGCTGGCACGATCGTAGTAGACGACCGGGGCTATTTTGACTTTGGGCTGTTTGCCACACGTATCGAAGACCAAAATCACTTTGTAACCCGCATTAAGTCCAATACCGCTTTATGAATCCATCTGTCGAAATTGAGCTTACCGATGGAGAAAGACCAACATATTTTAAAAGATGAACGTATTTATCTGACCGGCACAGGCGGCCATCAAAGCGGGGATGGATCAAGGTCCAGCTGCGCCGGGTAGCGATCTACAAGGAAGAGGGGAACAAAGTAATCGCAGGTGATTACCAATAATACCGACTGGCCGGCTGCCACCATCGCCGAACTCTACAAGCGCCGCTGGCAGATTGAGATTTTCTTCAAGCTGATCAAGCAAAATTTGCAGATAAAAACGTTCTTGGGAACAACGGAGAACGCCTGCAAGTCTCCAGATCTTCGTGGCCATGATCGTGTATCTTGCTGCTGGAGCTGATTCGGCGTAATATTAGCAAAACCTACCACTGTTTTGGACACTTTGTAACCCTGATCCGGGTCTGCCTGACGCAGTATAATCGCTTGGAATATATTGCCAGCGAGATTCAGATCACCGTTCAGAAGGCCAAAAAACGCTATAAGCCACCGGACAGGGGCCAACAGCAGCTGAAATTTGGGTAGTTTTTATTTGGAGTTTGACCCGTAAAATATGCCCTGTAGGGCTCTAACCATAGGTTTGTACCCTTAATTAGAAAATGTTCGGACAGAAGTGAACTTACTGGAAGAAATTGCATGCTATCTGAAAAGAAAAATCCCAATTTTTGCAGCCGAAAATCTGGAAGTATCAAATCCACTTTTTGAACAGATTAAAGTTGAGCTGTTTGCAGAATTTATTGGCGGGGCAGACGAAGGATATCATCGCAAAAAGCTTTTGGAAGATATTACAGCCTTTCTTTCACCGTGGGCCTACAAAGAGGGAGAAGAAATATCACTCGGGGGAAGTATTCACAAATCGGTGATCCTGAATTTCGTTGAGGAACGCCCTTATGTCGATTTTGTAACTGACTTTAAAATGCATCATTACCTGGATGACAGGCAAAATATGGACAGATTACAACATTCATGATCCCGGTATTACGCTGCTCGAACTTTTGTGTTATGCGATTACTGATTTAGGATATCGTACGTCCTATGATATGAAGGATTTGCTAGCCGATCAGTCAGCCTCTTCACGTGCCGAGGGGCAACAGTTTTATACGGCCCGCGAAATCCTAACCTGTAATCCGGTTACAATTTATGATTTCAGAAAGCTACTGATTGATGTTGTTGGGGTAAAAAATGCCTGGTTGAAGCCGGTTCCCGATACAGATCCTTCGTTGTATATCGATTGCAAGAATAGTCGGCTGGTTAAAGATCCCGGAGATAAGGATTTGGAACAATTGAAGCTCAGCGGATTGTATTCGATTACACTCGAATTGGATGAGGATCCCAAGTACGGTGATCTGAATCAATACCTATATGAAGAACTGTTGTTCAAGCCGGAAGACAGCGACCCGTCGGAATCTATGATGCGAATAGGGTTGCCATCGTGGAGCCAATGGATGAAAAAGGATGTAGATCCCGGTCAGATAAGCTGGGTAAAACTGACGAATATAACCAACAAAGACAATATCAATTTTGAGATTACGGTCCGACTCAAAGCGGGTGATGAGACGATAGAAATTTCCGGCTGGATTAAGACCGAAAAACCGATTAGTGATGAATCGCTGCTTGCAGATCGGATCGAAACGGAAGGCATCAAAGATCATTACGCGGGCAAGCTAAAAAAGGCGTTGTCTATCGCTCGGGAAGTAGAAGATCGGCTGCACACCCATCGCAATCTGTGCGAGGATTACAACGAATTTGCTGGTATCGAAATCGAAGAGGTGGGCATCTGCGCTGATATTGCTGTGGCAAGCGATGCCGAGATCGAAAAAAACCTTGGCGCATCTGTATTACAACATCCAGAACCATCTGGCACCAGATGTCAAATTCTATACGCTCGAGGAGATGCTGGATCGTGACGTACCAACTGAAGATATTTTTAACGGTCCCCCGCTGGATCATGGATTTATTGATGACCGAGAGTTGGAGCAATCAGAGATTATTGATCCATGTGAAGGTAACAGTTACAAAGACTATCAATACGGGAAAATTCATGTTTCCGATCTTGTTCAAATTATTATGGATTTAGGGGGCGTGAAGGCGGTTAAAAACATCATTATAGCTAGTATGTACCAAGGAGAAGTTGTAAACGACAAAGTAGAGTGGTGTCTCGAGATTGGAGAAGATCGCTTTCCGAGAATGCGGCTTGAGCTATCTGATATTGTGTTTTATAAAGAAAATATTCCCTACACAGCCGATGAGTCTAAAGTTGAGAAGTATATTCGCGAACTGGAGCTGAATGAGCGGAAGGCCAAGCGCTCCAAGCAGGGAAATTATGACTTCTCGGTTCCCGAAGGGATAGATCTTCAGGTAGCTGATTATACCTCGATTCAGGAGCATTTGCCGATTACTTACGGGGTTAGCAGTGCCGGTATTCCGGGACAGTTAACCGATGAGCGTCGCGGGCAGGCTAAGCAGCTGAAAGCGTATTTGGCCTTTTTTGATCAGGTGTTGGCTAACTATCTGGCACAATTGGCGAATCTAAAGAACTCGTTTTCGTTTAGCCCCGAGGTTCGGCGCACTTATTATTATCAGATGTTGTATGGCCTGTCGGATGATGAGTCATTTACTGAGTATGGGCCCGGCCGCGATGCTATGTTTACAAGTAATGAGTTGCCTCGGTACCACCAGGTAGTGAAGGATTTTGTCAGTCGAGTATCCGATACCGATTCGGTTAATCTGGATGAGTACCCCACTTTTCGGGAACAATGGCAAAAGTACAAGAAAGATGAACTAAATGGAGGTGCTTCGTCACATATCGTTAAAGAGATAGATAAAATCGTGGAGGACCGAGAGACGTTTGAAGAGCGCCGCAATCGTTTCCTCGATCACCTGCTGGCCAGGTTTGGTGAATCGTTTTCTGACTACGTGTTGCTCATGTACAGCATTGCAAATGATGACGGTCACGGAGAGAGCCGCGATCCGGATGCGCTTATTCATGACAAGGAGGAATTTCTGAAAGATTATCCAATCATTTCAGCAGAACGCGGCAAAGCGTTTAACTATAAAGATGCTGACGGGATTTGGAATACCGACAACGTATCGGGATTTGCGAAGCGTTTGAGCAAGCTGTTGGGGATAGAACACTATAACCGGCGGAGTTTGCTCTGCAAACCTGTGGATGAACTGTTCGATCCGTTCAAAAGTGAAGAGGGAGACGAGTGGCGTTTTCGATTCCGAAATCAAGAGGGCGAAATTGTGCTCCGCAGCAAGGGATATACCACGGAGAGCAATCGAGACAACGGTATTGAATCGGTTAAAACGCACGGTGTTGAGCTGGAAGTATTATGAGTCTAAGCAGTCTAAAGATCATCGGTTCTATTTCAACTTCGTAGCTACGAACGGGGAAATTGTTGCCACGAGCCGGATGTATGATTACGAGCACGAGCGGGATGAGACGATCCGGGAGACCATTTCAAATTTGAAGGGAGAGTGCAACAAAGAGGGGTTTTTCTTGGTCGAGCATATCCTGCTGCGGCCCGAGCGTGAAGACGATAAGCCATTGCCCATTTGTGTTAGCAAAGATTGCATGGATTGCCCGGGGCTTCGCGATCCCTATTCATTTCGGTGTCTCGCTGATCGTCCCATACTGGCCCGACCGTTTCGACAATATGGCGTTTCGGCACTTTTTTGAGCAAACAGCCCGTCGCGAAGCTCCGGCTCACGTGCATCTGAAAATATGCTGGGCTGACAAACCGGATATTGAAAAATTTGAGAACGTATCGAGAAATGGCTTGGAACCAAATCGGAAGCACCTTCAGAAGCTTCTACAAAGGCTTTGAATAATTTGATCGATGTAATACGAAAAATACGAAGCGTGTATCCCAGAGCGACCTTGCACGATTGTGATGAAGGGGAGGGGGAGAATCCTCTTCAGCTTGATAATACGGCCTTAGGAACTTTTAGAAGAAGAAGACCAATGAAGAATCAACTTTATACCATATTCGAAGACGATCAAGTACTGAGAGCAGAACATCTGAATGATCTGCCAATCCTACCTGGATGGGCCAGGACCGCCTTACGCGGTCGCACCTGCTGGGTGTAGGTATTGTTTGTGGGCTTACAGTTGAATTTCTAGATAACAGTACTATCCGAATTAACAGTGGTGTGGGTATAACGTCTCACGGTTACATGGTGAGTATGCCAACGACTAATTGTACCCATATTTGGCAGTATACCGATCCCGGAACATTAGACACCACTGCTTATGAAGCAGAGGCCGGTACATATCCGCCGTTCAATAAGGATGACATGCAGATCACCTTGTGGGAGTTGTTGGCAGTTGGAGACGATGCTGGACCTGATATGTATCCCATAGATAAAGATGAGGGAACCGTCGTCGATGAGGAAACCGGCGAAAAGGTCAAATTCCAGAATTACTGCGTGCTGTTGTACTTGGAGATGGAAGACCAGGATCTGGAAGATTGCTTTGGGGATGACTGTGAGGAGAATGGCGTGCAGCGAAACCTGAACTGGCGAAAACTGTTGATTAAAAAAGCAGATCTGGAAGCGATTATTGAGGAGCAGCGGCCGAAGGTAGATTGGGTAGATGAGGTTACGGCCAGCCAGAATTTGCTCGATCCCTATGTTGAGAGATTGGGCTATTACAACGACAAAAATCTATCGTTGGCCAACTACAATCGGTTTGGAGAGCTAGCCAAGGATTACCGATCGATCATCAAAAATGCCGCCGTAAGGGTAGGGCAAGCTCTGCACGAGAGCTATAAAAAGTTCGAGCCTCTTCTTTCCGATTTATATCCCTCCAATCCATTTTCAGAATGTGAAAAAGGGGAGCCCAAAAATAATAAATTGTGTAGCCAGATAACTGATCAAGTCAACTCCCAGCCCGAAGCCGAACAGTATGCATATGATTTTTTGAAAGACCTGGTGGATGCCTACGAGGAGTTCAGAGATGTTGCCAGCTGAGGTCTCGGCTGTATGCCGTCCGAATAGAGAGTTGTTTCCGCGTCATCTGATGCTCGATTATCTCGGCTCTGACAGAGGACCGAACCAGCGAACAATATTCCGACATTATTTTCGTCCCAGTCCCATTCTAGATGATCACAAAACGTTACGTCAGCAGATGCGGCACCTGTTCCAGCGGATGGTGCGAATGAAAGAGCAGTTCAAGGTGGATACTGTGCAGGAACGAGAAGTCAAGATTACACCGAGTAAGACAGCCGCTGAACCATTCAGCGAGCGGTCCATACCATATTATTACAATGTTGATGAGGGGCAAAATCTGGTGCGCTTGTGGAATTATCAGAAGACAAGATTGAACAAACATAACCTGATTCCATCGTATTATTCAGATCGTGCGGAAATGCAGACGCTTATGCGGGGGTATGATAAGCATTCGTTTCTGCGGGTGGAAGGGCATATTGGACGGAATTATGAAACCGTGCTCGGGGAAATAAAGGAAAAGCAAGACCGGCTCAATTTGCCGATAAAGGTGGTGGGGGTCAAGCTCAGCAAGACGTTTGAAAATATCAATGTCTCGTATGAGTGCCGTTTTGATGATCTGCAGGAACTCTATGAAACCTTTAAAACCGAACTTAACTGTTTGCTCGATGGGCAGATGATGTTTTTCAGAGGCCTTGAGGTTAAAAAAGAATCAACGGAAGAGGGGGAAGGGAATGAAGGGTTTACTAATATAGGTATGGCAAATATTGAAGATTTTAGGGCAGGCTCTGGGATAACAGCGACTCGCACTGAAGAAATAAATATTTATGATTCTCCGATAACTGGAGAGCGCCGTTATCCGAAGAGTCCAACCCTAATACCTTTGGTTATATATACGATTACCTGGCTGCTCGGAAAAAAGAAAATCAGCAGATTCTGGACTTAGTATTGAATACCGATCCAACGAAATTCAATATCGATCCTAAAAGATGGAATCCCCTGTTTGTGAAGCCTGTTCTGCTGGCGAGCCATATCCAGGACTTACAACCGCTTCCCAAAAAGCTTGAGAATATTGTTATAGATGAGATTGAGGCCGCCTACAATCGGGTCATTCAAACAGCCGAAGAATATAAAAAGCAGCTGAGGGAGAGCGAAGAGAATCAAGAGCAGCTGGAAGGCAAAGAGCAGACCATCATATATCGTCTGGATAAGCTAATTTACAGTTGCAGTATCAAGAAATTGAAGGAGCTGTATCGTATTTATGGGGACAGGGTTGAGAAAGCACAGATGATGAATCGGTTTTCGGATTTTGCGAAAAGGCATTCGGGAATGGAACATCTGGCGGGCGTGCCCAAAGGCGGAACATTTGTAGTAGTGTATATCGACCGCAATGAAGAGCCTCTAAATAGAGATATACAAGATGTGGGAGCATCACTGTCAGCCCTAGGGAAGAAAAATTAGCTAACCTGGAGCGTATTCGAAGAATTTCCGGCCGTACCGGTATTCGGAAAAAAGAGCGATTTACATTAGTAGATAAAAAAGAAATCGACAACCAGGTGAAACATCCTGCTCAAAGAGCTGAGACATGTCTCAGAAGAACAAGGTATTCAAATTGATCCTGACAAATGGGATAAGCTTGATAAAGGCATCACGGATAAGATAGGAGTTCTTCCTGAAACTGAAGTCGATGAACGTCCTCCCGACAATGTTGTAGTGGCCGATTTTGCCCTGCAGTATTTGTGTAAGAGCGACTGCCCGGAATTGGCAACGATGGTGATTTCTCAGCTGAGCTTTTTGCTGCCGAAGTTTCAGTTCTGCAAAAAAGATGAGACAAAATACCCCTTTACGGTCCATCCTGAAGGGGGCGTGGTGGAAAGTAAAGCTGGTGGTGTGGTCAAAGAGGGGGAAAAATGGTTCTTTATACCTTCACAAGTTACCACGGAAGCGGAAGATATTCAGTTTACCTATCGTGTTAATAATCAGACCGTGGTCTATAATGCGAAGGTAATTAATCCCCAAGCTGGTTTCAACTTTGAGATCGAACCCCTGGATGACGGTTCTGTAGAGGTATCCTTCACCAATAAATCTTCTGGTGCTCAAACCTACGAGTGGAAATTTGGTGATGGGTTATCTTCAACAGAAGAGAATCCGGTGCATACCTATCAGGATTTTGATGATGAAGTGGCTGTAGTCACACTGAAAGCTTCGAAATTTGATTGTTCGGACGAAGCAATCAAGCAGGTGGAAATTCCGCAGGAGGTAGAGGTCGAATTCAGCCTTGAGCGAGCGCGAATGGAAGACGGTATTTATGTACTCTGTGAAAATGATGATCCGTATCGATTTGTCACAACCCCCGAAGGCAGGCCTATTACCGGTGATAACAGCGGCGTGATTGTCGGCGGAAGCAGTGAGCGATTTTTGGCTCCCAATAAATACGAACCTGGTACCTTTAATTTGGAATACATAGGAGAATCAATGGAGGTACGGATTCTTGAGGTGCCGGCCGCAGATTTGAGATTGAATATATAGAACAGGTAGCAACGATTGCTCAAGTTAAACTATCTAAGACGGGCAGTGGAGAAGTCGTAGAATGGATGGTAGATGGCGAGTCTATTGGTGATGAGGGTGAGCAAGAACTCGAGCACACCTTCCAAAATACCGGGGAAGATCATACGATCGCCATGGAAGTTAAATTCGAAAACGGTTGTATGGATGTGATCGAGCGATCTGTTTCCATTGATTTTGCTGGTCAAGAGGGAGACTTCGTTGACATTGATAGCATGCTGGATGAGCTGGATGGACACAGAAACCAAGACCTGGATAGCGACATATTTGAAGAGGGCAACATGCTGTACGACAAGTTGAAAAATAATCTTTTGGCAATAAAAGATGAGACTCAGGATGAGCAAGTTAAACAGCAATATATAGCCGGTGAAAGAAATGATGAGATTGCTTTCATATACGGCAAGCGTCTTTCAGAGGCATTTAACCAAACAGCAGGTATGGCTCGGGAAGGCAATGGGCAGTTTGTTGCCTATCTATACGGTTACTTTGAAATAGAGTTGCTACAACTGCTTGATATCATTGATCATCAGCAAAAAGATATCAGTGCCGAAAGCGAGATGGGACAACTGCTGATGAAGTGTGTTGAGCAACTTAAACAGTTGAAAGAGTTGGGGGTAACTATTGATAACGATAATAAGCTGTCTCAAAAAGTTGCTGAGGTTAAACAGAAAGCAGAAAATGAATGAAAGGATAAGCTTGCAGCCCTGCTCGAACAGCTGGAAAATGAGCTTTAAATCATTGAAATGACAAATGAGCAAACACATATTGTCGACCGTTTAAGAATTGAACTGAAGGTATCCAGCCCGGAGCAGGCTCATGAAATACAGGAAGAGATCAGCCAGTTGGTGGAGCAAAAGCTGAAAGCGATGTTAAATGATCTTTTTGAGCAACTACCAAGTGATCAGACGGTTGTTATTGATCGCTTACAGTTTGACCTGGGAGCTTTATCTTCAGGCAGATTGTCCACTCAATTTATGGAGAAGCTTCAGAAGAAGGTTAAGCAGAAAATGCCTGACTTTATATATGCTGATCGTCAAGAAGCAAAGGAAATCCAACAATTTTCAAAGGAAGAGCTCTATTGGGAAACCTTTCGCCATTATCTATTGACCGGTACTTATCCTTGGTTTGTCTGCGATCATTCGGATGCCCCAATCCTTAAGGATCCTAAAAAACTGTTTGAGATGGTATATAAACAAGAGCAAGCAACATTGGCTGATTTCTTAACAACGAGGGGCAGTGATCCAGAAGTGAGAAAACGCATAATTTACCTCTTGGATGATGAGCATTTTCAAATGCTAAACATAGGCATTTTTGCAGGCGTTAGAGATTACGAGCCGCTTAAGGAATTTTTAGTTAAAGCTGGTGCCAATCCAGCAACGGTACAGAGCGGATTGCGAAATGTACAACTGGCTCTCTTAGCAACAAACCGGAAAATATTGAGGTGCTGAAATTGTTTTTTGAAACTTTTCTTGAGAGGGGGGACGCCAAACAGCTTATATATCAGTTGTGCCAATCAATAGAAAGGTTGAAATATTTGCCAAATAGTATATTAGGAGAATCAATTAAAGAAATTATAGGTCTTCATCATCTTTATAGAATCTTAAGCGAAGATACGTCTACAGAAGCTCTCAGAGAAAGATTAGTAGATATTTTTGATTCCAAAAAGATAGCTGAATATGTAAGAAAAATTAGAAGCCAGGAGCTGCTCCCTCAGGAAATTGACGCCTTGAAGGAAGAGATAAACCAAAAATGGTGGACAGAATAGGTCTCGGGGAAGAGGTATTATCTGCTAAGAAACATAAACCTGAAGGCAAGGATGAGAAATCATTTTACATTATCAACGGAGGCCTCATTCTGTTGTGGCCTTTTCTTCCCAAATTTTTCCGCAGCCTGGAACTTACCGCCGATCGAAAATTTATAGATCAAAAATCTCAAGTTAAGGCTATTCACATGCTGCAGTATCTGGCAAGTGGAGAGCAATCTACGTATGAATATGTGATGGTCCTCAACAAGGTGCTTTGTGGATATCCAATAGGGCATTCGTTTTCGTCAAAGATCGAATTCACTGACCATGAAATTGAAGAGGCGGAGGAGCTTTTGCATTCCGTGATCAACCAATTGGAGGTATTAAAGAGTACCTCTGTTCAAGGGCTGCGTCAGAGCTTTATCCAGCGGAATGCACGCCTGACGGGAAAATCTGACCAATGGGAGCTTCAGGTGGAGTCGAAAGGGTTTGACATGCTTTTAGATAAGTTGCCCTGGGGTATATCGGTGGCCCGGCTACCGTGGATGAAAAAACCAATTTACGTTGATTGGAGGTGATGATATGTCAAATGCCAGAACATCTCGAGCAAGAATTTGAATGGTTTTCGCAAGTGTTGGATACCCGCTTTAAGCTTTATTTTGATAAGGATAGCCCCTACGATGATATTTTTTTTCTACGGCCGCCAGAGCTTAATGGACAGGAATCGAATTACGCTCGGTTTTTGAGGAAACATGATTTGAAAAAAGCAGAGCGGTTAACATTGCTGCTTGCACTGATTCCGCATGTCAAACCAGATATCCTGGATCTCTTTTTTACGAAAAATGCGCATTACGATCGGGGATTCACCGAGTTTGGCGGACTAAGAGGAAATTCATACAGTGGATTTTTACCAACGGGAGAAACGATCATGTTCTTGCTTACCGGCGGTGACTTGAAGAGGCGATTCAAATACAACTACCTGTTTGAACAAGATCACCTGTTTGCCCAGAAAAAAATTCTTTTCCTTGAACAGTCGTCATTAAATGAGCCAGCATTGAGTGGTGCGTTGCAGCTAAGTGATGATTATGTGGATTTTTTTACTACAGGTAACGTCTCGAAGCCCTCGTTTAGCATGGACTTTCCGGCCAAAAGAGTAACGACCGATCTGGAATGGAGCGATTTGGTATTGCCACCTGAAACAATGGGACAAATCAATGAAATAATTGCTTGGTTAAAACACGGGAAAACGTTGATGCGGGACTGGGGCTTGAGCAAACGAATACTGCCCGGGTTTCGAGTTCTTTTTCACGGCCCATCGGGAACGGGTAAAACTCTGACTGCCTCACTGCTCGGAAAAATTAGCAACCAGGACTTGTATCGGGTGGATCTGTCGATGACTGTGTCAAAGTATATCGGTGAAACCGAAAAGAATCTGGCGCGGGTATTTGATCGGGCTGCGAATAAAGGATGGATTCTCTTTTTTGATGAGGCAGATGCGCTGTTCGGGAAACGTACTGAGATTAGCAACGCCCATGATCGCTACGCCAACCAGGAAGTCTCGTACCTGTTGCAGCGGATGGAGGATTATCCCGGCATGGTTATCCTTGCAACGAACCTTAAAAGCAATCTTGATGATGCTTTTACCCGTCGTTTCCAGTCAGTGATCTATTTTCCGATGCCCGGAAGGGAAGAACGCAAGTATTTGTGGAAAAATGCATTTCCTGAACAGGTTTCATTAAGCGATTCTGTTGATTTGGATGAGCTGGCCAATGAGTATGAAATTACAGGCGCTTCGATTATGAATGTTGTTCGCTACTGCTCACTCATGGCACTGGACAAAGACGACAAGAACGTTAAAGTAACTCCCAAAGAGATCAAAGTGGGTATCCGCAAAGAGTATCACAAAGAGGGACGTACATTGTAACTTAACTAGTTTACTATGTTTTCCGCTTTCACAAATCAAGCTCCGACACCGACTCAAAGTCGGCTGCCAACCTGCAGCGGAAAACTTCGAATTCGCAAACTACTACCCTGGGTCGAAATAAATCGGCAGCGAAAAATGATAATACTGCCACGCTTCAGCGTATTATTCAAGAAGGTAGTCAGTCCGGGTCTGCGGTTCGTTCCATCCAGCCCAAGCTGTCGGTGGGCAAACCGGGGGATAAATATGAAGCCGAGGCCGAAAGTAAGGCCGACAAAGTGATGCGGATGCCAGTACACGAATCAGGGCCAAGTCAGATTCAGCCGGTAGGTGCCGATATTTCCAGGATGATTCAGCCGCAAGTTGAGAAGGAGAAAAAGCTGCAGAAACAGGCGATGGAAGAAGAGCCTGAAGTTCAGGCAAAAACCAAAGAAGGAGGAAAAACCTGGCCTGCAAGCACAACCGATGGATAAAGAAGAGGAAATCCAGCAGCAACCAGATGAAGAAAAATTACAAGCTCAGCCTGAGGAAGAAAAAGAGCTTGTACAGCGCCAGCCGTCCTCTGAGGAGGAAGAGTTGCAGATGCAGCCGATGGGGAGGAGGAAGAACTGCAGCGTAAAGATGGATCAGCGTCGGGCGCTTCGGAGGTTAGTTCGTCATTTAAGAGTACACTTTCGGGAACTAAGTCTTCCGGCAAGTCATTGCCTGGATTCGGTGCGCAACTATATGGAGCCTCGTTTTGGGGCTGATTTCAGTAATGTGCGTATTCATACTGGTTCTGAAGCGGCCAAGCTAAGCCAGGATATCAATGCACAGGCTTTTACACACGGCCGTGACATCTATTTCAATAATGAAAAATATAATCCGGATTCCAGCAGTGGCAAGCATCTTATTGCACATGAGTTGACACATACGATACAGCAGGGCGCAGTTGTACAGACAAAGCAGAAGAGCAGTGGCAAGTCTGCTACGTCATCATCCGAAAAGGTGCAGCGCTCTTGGTTTGGCGATGCCTGGAATGCGGTGAGCGGAGCCGCAAGCAGTGCCGCTGAATGGGCGGGCGACAGCCTGAAAGCAGGTAAGGATTGGCTGAGGGGAAAAATCAAGGGATTGATTTCGGACGTGCCCGGCTATAAGCTTTTTACGGTAGTGTTGGGCGAAGATCCTATTATAGGGAAATATGTTGAGCCCAGTGGACGCAATTTTATTGAGGCAGGTTTGGATATCATTCCCAACGGCAAAGCGTATAGGGATAAGTTGAAAGAGGAGGGAGCGTTATCTGAGGCTGCAACATGGCTTGATACACAGATGAAAACCCTTGAGGAGGTAAGCATTGAACAGGTGGCAGAAGATTTTAACAACTTCTGGGCTGGACTTAGTCTCACGGATGTTAGGCATCCCCAAAAAGTGCTGAAGGATTTGCTGCGTATATTCAGTAGGCCGATGAACAAGGTTATCAGTTTTGCCGGAAGTGTGGCAAGTAAGTTCCTTGAAATTGTCAAAGAATATCTACTTTCGAAGGTTGTAGCGTTTATCAAGAAGAAACAGAGTCCTACCTTTTATCCGCTTCTTACTGTCATATTGGGCAAAGATCCTATCACGGGCAAAGAGGTAGATCGAAGTGGGAAAAATATTTTGACTGGGTTTGTGAAGTTGCATCCCAAAGGCGACAAACAGCTCAAAAAGATGAAGGAGACTGGAAGTTTTGGTCGTGCTGTCCGCTGGGTTAACAAGTCCATTGCGCGCATCGAAAAGATTGCTTCGGGACTTGGAGAGGCTTTTAAAACAATCTGGGATGAGGTAACTGATATTAATTCTTTGCTGAATCCGGTGAGTACATTTAAGCGAATATACACCAAATTTAAAACACCGCTGGTTCAGTTGGGAGATTTTATGTGGACGGTTGGCGAAAAGATACTCTCGTTTGTGAAAGAGGCGTTGCTGAGATCGTCTCTCTACTTTTGCCCGGAATACACGCGGCTATCCATTGATTACTGTAATCTCGGGTAAGGATCCTTTTACTGGAAAGAAGATACCGCGTACGATGGAAAATGTGATCAAGGGGTTCTTTAGCCTGATGCCCAACGGGGAACAGCAGTTCAAGAAACTTAAACAAAGCGGGTCCATCACTCAGATGACGTCGTGGATTAGTGGCGCAATCGAACGGCTGAATATTACCTGGGAGACGATTGTGGGACTATTCAAGGCCGCTTGGGAGCGATTGACGATTGATGCCCTGATGCAGCCGATAAAAGCATTTAAGGGGATTGTAAAATTGTTTAGTCCGCCGATACGGAGACTGATCAATTTTGTGGGTGAGGTTGTAAAGAAAGTGATCGAGATCGTACTCAAGATTATGAATTTCCCGGTGAACCTGATCGGCAGCATTTTCCAGAAAACGGCCGGGGTGATCACTCTTATTCAAAAAGATCCTATAGGGTTTATCAAGAACCTGTTGCGCGGGGTGAAGCAGGGCTTCATGCAGTTCTTCAACAATATCGGTTCGCATCTGCTGAGCGGGCTCACCGACTGGCTCTTTGGTCAGCTTGATAAGGCCGGCATCAAACCACCGCCTGATTTAAGCCTCTCCTCAATTTTTGGGTTGGTGCTGCAAATCTTAGGCATCACCAAAGAAAAAAATATTCAACAAAGTTGCTGAAAAGATCGGGAAAGAAAAGATGGAGCGCATTCGCGGTTTCATGGATAAGCTCACTGGTGTCTGGGCTTTCGTAAAAGACGTGGTGCAGCGTGGTCCGGTAGCGATCTGGGAATACGTGCAGGAGAAAATCAGCAACCTGTGGAATATGGTATTTGAACAGGTGAAGGCCTGGGTGATGGAAAAAATAGTGAAGAAGGTGAGTACCAAGCTGTTAAGTATGCTTGATCCATCCGGGGTGATGGCCGTGGTAAACAGCTTTATTGCACTTTATAATGCGATCGAAAGCTTTGTCGAATACTTCACCAAGATGCTGAAGATGGTGAACCGGTTTGTGGATGGAGTGACTTCTGTAGCCATGGGTAACCTCGCCCCGGCTGCTAATAAGCTGGAATCGGCTCTCTCTAAGGGAATGCCAATTGCTATTGGGTTTCTGGCGAACCAGGTAGGGCTGAGCGGTATCGGTAAAAAAGTAGGTAAAATGATTGAAGCGGTTCGTACAAAAGTAGACAGCGCTATCAACTGGCTCATTGAAAAAGCCATGAACGTGGGCGGAGCTATTGTCAACATGGGGAAATCTGCTGTAGGCGCAATTTCTAACTGGTGGAAGAGCCGCAAAAAAGTGCGAACGAAAGACCAAGAGCAGCACGAAATTTTCTTCGATGGATCCGACACCTCAGCTAAACTAATGATAGCGTCTTACTCCCCAACAATATTCAGCTTATTTGGATAGCCTTAGGGGTAGTCATGATTTAACGGAAAAGGATTTGGCACCTGCCAAAGCAAAGGCCAGAGAGATTGAAGCTGAGAAAAGTAAAACTGTTTCCGAAGAGGAGAAACAAAATCATGGGGCAAAGATTAATAATCTGGTCGATGAATTGGTCGAAGAAACAGCCAGCCAGCCTCTCAGTTCTTCGGGACAAACGAATACTCCTCCTGTTTATGGACCGGTGAGACAGGGATTTGGAACGTTGGCCCGTGTATCTTACTTGCAGGCGCCCCACGACGAAGGGTCTAGTCCAACGGTGTCAAATACGCCTGAGTTTAAGAGCATCAATCTGCGAAGAAAGGGAGGAGGTGCTTATTATGTTAAAGGACACTTGCTGAATGACAACTTGGGTGGCCCGGGCAGCACGTGGGCTAACCTAACACCGCTGACGGTACAGGCCAATGCCGACCATAAAACCGAGTTCGAAAATCCGGTCAAACAAGCGGTCAACGGTACAACGGCGCGTGGAGCCAATCCCGATGAAACAAAAGGTCATGTTCAGGATTTTACCGTCCGCGCAGAATACGGACGAATGCTGCCTTCTTCCTATCACACGTTAGTAAATGAAGATACGGATGAAGTACCGACCGGTATGCCCGAAGAGGTGAGTCCGTTTAAAATAGCAAGAGTGCTAAAGGCAGAGCAATATGTGCCGACGCGCTTGGTGTGCAAGGCTGAAGTGAAATATCAGGGGGGCAAAGAAGAGCAATTAAATGAAACGATTGCAAATAATATTCAGTATGGCCAACTGAGTAGCTACTCACTAAATGCTAGTTCGCGTCAAGACTATGTCTTAGCAGATCATATTAATTTTAATGCCGACTCGAAGCAGATAGCGGTCGAGGATCTAACGAAGTTGATTGGTATAGGTCCGGCGCGGGCGATGCGAATTTATGATGGATTGAAAGAATCCGGAAGGATATACGATTACAAGAAACAGATTGGAATCACAAAAAAGACCATCGAAAAAAATAATCCCCGCTTGAAAATAACGGGTGGAATCTACAACGAATAAATTGGAACCAGACAAATAATCAAAAAAATCATGAAATACGTTGGTAATGTACTGGCTTTTATACTTGTGATGGCTTTATTGGCAGCCATTGGATGGGGCGGGTATAAGGGATTCAATTTCCTGGTCACCCAGTTTAGTCTTTAGGGACGTGAAATTGCCGCAGCACTGCTCATCACCTCCGTCGTTTTGTTTTCAGTGCTCTTATGGTGGCTGGCGCGATACGCAGCCTTGAAACGGGCAGCGATAAAGAAGTGCATCCCGAAAAGGCGGTACTTTATAACCAGTTTATCGAGATTTGGTATGCCGGTGAGGGCGAAAACAAAGCGAAAAACCTATTGGAACTGGAACCGCACATGCTTTTATGGGCGGGTGAACGTGTGTTAAATAAGTATCTTGAATTGCATAAACTCATTCAAAGAGGAAGTATCAGGATAAATATTATTAGCCAAGCTCTCAACAGGTATTGGTAGAAATTCGGAAAGATTTAGGAACCCAGAATAAAGAGATCAATACAGATGACATTAAGCAATTACTAAGCCGTGCCGAAACCAGTTAGAAATACTTATTCATTCAAGGATAGAAAAGCTGTTCCATTTGAGTTAAGATGATATAGCTAACTGTCGAAAATTCCTGCAGCATTAATAACAGTAATGACACACCTAGCGAGTGAGCTGAAAGCTCTTCAATTGCAAATTTATTTTTTAAAAAGTGCAACAGATATAATTCATTAATGCCACGCAGCCAGCACATGGCACGATTTACAAACGAGGATCGATGGGAGAAGAGGTGAATTGCATACAGCGTCAGCTCCAGGAGCAGAATCACTACCGTGGACCTATTGACGGGATTTACGGCGGAGGTACGGAAACCGCAGTCAGGGCCTTCCAGCGCTCAGAGGATCTGGCCATTGACGGCATCGTAGGCCCAAATACCTGGCAGGAATTATTTGATGAAGACGAGGTGTCACCGCCATCCATACTCGACGAACCGCTTTATTATCGCAGCCTGGCGCTCACCGGATCATTCGGAAACCAGTAAGCTAAGCCGCCTCCTGACTGTTTCGCGGGGCTATCCGGCGATTTTGACGGGCAGGGCATTTCAGCTTTAGAGCCCTGACAGTGGAATTTTGGACAGGGAAGCCTACAACCCCTCCTGAAAAAAATGGATAATCAACACCCAGACCTTCTGGAAGATATTTTTGCCAATCATTATTCAGAGTTTCGGGAGATCCTGGAGGCTCCTCAAGAACAGCAAATGGCGTGGGCAAGATCGATACAGGATCGATCATTGTCAGGCAGAATTCCATCTCTCTTAGCAAATAGCAACTTTTTAGTAGTTAAAGGTGATTCAAAAACAATAAGATTAAAACATGGCCTAAAACATTTTTTTCAATAATTATACGTATTTTTAAAAGCTGATCGATTCCCAAAATAAACAGGGAGAGAGTCGAGGGATGTTAAAGAAAATATTTGACCCGATATTACGCTTCTTTACCGTCATTGCAAGTGCACTTACGGGGATTACGGCATTGTGTACGGCCGTGGGATTCCTGGCCCATCGCGGGCACCTGAAAATGCTGGGGCGTCAGCAAGATTCCGGTGGACCTGAACCAGTACATGTACACCGGGGCGACAGTTTCTTGCGTACCTGCCCTTTAAATTAATTTTCATCATTGCATTAAGCATACTGGATCTGGGGCGCATCTATTTTTTAGAATTCTTCCTTACGCTTTTAGCACTGTTTATCCTTTACCAACTTCAGCGTTTCAAGGTAATACGGCAATTTAGCCAGGAGTTTGCAAGCGATATCAGGCAGTTTGTTGAACGCAGGCGAACCACATTCTGGGTATTCATACTCATTGGCCAATTTGTTGCCGTTCACCAACTGCTAAAAGCAAGTTCAATAAGCAGCCTCCTGTTTATTGAAAAGGGACCTGCTCCGGCCAAATCAGTAAATTTTTCACTATTAGCCGACCAAGAATTGCTGGAATACTGGATTGTAAGCAATAACATAGAAGAGCTGTTGCAGTTTTCTCGGGATGGCTGGCGCTTATTATCATTTTCACTTCGATAATTATGTGGAAAATGATAGGCACCTATCGCAAGAATGAGATCCCCACCCAACACTTTTGGCAAACCACCTGGCTGGGTGCCAATTTGATGTTGTTCTGTACGCAACTCATTCTGTTTCCCATCAATTATGGGATCCTGCAATTACCCAACCAGTATCCGGAGGTGGAAGTAGTCGTGGATGACGCGGTAAGCCAGGATCCGGCTTGGCCCGCTGATGAACAGCTGATGTTGCTGGACGACCAAAATGGAAAGTACTACCTGTATTCAAGATCAGAGAGACGTCTATGGTACATCAAAGATAGCGATATACATTCGATTAGCTACTCCGGGATGACCAACGTTTTTCAAACCCCAACCCCGGCTGATTCTACAACCAAGTAAGGTGCTGTATTATGATAATCAGAACAATTTTAATTCTCCTTGCTTTACTATTCGGGATACTCCTTTCGGCAAAGCCGTGCCGAGCAAGAGCCCATCGGCCAACTGAAGCGAATTGCTGACATCTCCAGCGAAAAGCCCGTGCCGATCAAGGAAGAAACAGACCGGGTGCAAATTCAGCGACAGGAATGGATCGACGCCCGGCCAAAACTGAATGTGTTCCATGGCGAGCTCATGCAAGTGCGCAAATATACGCGGGCCGATCTGCAGATCAGCAGGCCCGATCAAAACGGCAATATTTACTTGGTGCCCGTGATGCCCGCACACCGCTATGCATACCATCCGGGATCAGGGCATATACAGAATTTCGGAAGATCCTCAGCAGGCGGCGGCCTAAAACTGCTGGTTGTGAAAGGCTCTCTCGCTATCGACTGGCTTTATGGCATCCTCAGGGTCGATGCAGTGGGCATCAATGTTGATATAAGCGGCACCCGGGCGGCTATCGTGGTCGATGACAGCGGGGATGAAGGTATCGTATTCCTGGAGCATGGAGAACTGCGTTTCCCGGAATACCCCAATGTGCAGGTGGGCGCTATGGAGGCCGTTCGGCTGCGACGCGGACTGCCACCTGTAAAAATTGACCTGGGAATCCAGCAAGTACAGCAAATGCAGGAATTCGTTCAATACAACGCGGAAACGGTTTGGTCACAACTGAGACCGTGGTGGCAGAAGCCGAGGTTTTATGTGCCTGCCATTGCGGTTACTGTCGGGGCCGGTATCCTTCTTATCGATGGAGGAGATAATGGACCGGCATCTGGCACTATACGTATCCGCATTCCACAATAAACACAACGCCTGAAAAGAGATACCATGCATATGTTCAAATGTTTACCAATGATTATACTGGGCATCTGTCTTGTCCTGGCAGGCACCGGGACCAGCAAATCGCCGATTTCCAGGCAAACGAAGGAAAGGAGGTGATCATCAATCTGCCGGGGATCAACCAGATATCGATTCGGGGCGAGGATCGCGATATTGTCACCGTTGCAGAATTGCTGCTTCTCCGTATTCAGCAGACCGACCTGCCAGATGAACAATATTCCGTACAGCTCACGCCGCGGGATTCGATTATTGTATTTGAGGAAGTCGAGCAGATGTAGAAGCGGTCGTTGTCAGTGCGGAAAACAGCGAAGCAATAACGGAAGATAATCAGATTTACTCCGGAAGCGACAATTTAACGGTGAATGGGAATGAATTTGAGCTGGAAGTTGAGCTGGATCCCGTGGACGCAATCATGGCCGTTTCCCCCGACTCTTTAGTTGATTTATCCGAATTTTACACATTTTGGATAATCAACAAGGGGGTAGAGATACTGTTTTGGGAAATCGGAAGCGTAATCTCCGACCCTGAAGCTGAAGAATTCAATTTGGACTTTGAGCCATCGGATGGTTTCCTTTTACCGGACAGTTCAGTTCCTGTCAGAATCTATAGCGAAAGATATGATATTCCTGTCACTTACACGGTCATAATAGAATCACAAGTGGGTCATGTGGAGCTGAATTTGCGGACAGATAATATTTTGCCCAGTAGATCACGATCTGCGTTCCGTTCAGTTGAGCCGGCCGTTTCCGAAATTATCAAGCAGCGTCGAAAACTCATTAAACACCTCGTGGGGCAGCGCCTCTAACGTGGATTTCAGCTTCTCAGTATCCTGGATGTGCTCGCAGGTTTAATATAGGTTAAGCCGATAATTGGAGACCTCCGGGTCTAGGTTGATGGCTTTGGTATAGCACTCCGCAGCTTGTTCAAATTCTTGGTTGTTGTGGTACAGAATCCACAGTTAATTCCAGCACCTTGCAATTTTCCGGTCCAGCCAATCACCTTTAGGTAGGCTTGTTCGGCCTATTCACTCCAGTACCCCTATTGCAAGAGCCGATATCCTTCTCAGATGAAGCAAATCGAAAGGTAAAATGGGAATAAGGTGGCGTTTGGGTGGGAAACCCGCAATTGGACCGGTCGCGTGCCGGGCACGAACATACAATTGGCTATCCCGGATTATTCACGATAATATTGAAAATAAGGATCTAACCCATTGATATTATTCCAGATGCGAAAAATTACTGTAACTCAAATTTGAGTGTTGGACTAATGCTACGAAATTGGGCCTTGCACTTCGTTGTAGAAAAAATGACGTGCTCAACCATTAGGGTTTGTTAATGTATTTACGGAAGATTCTGCTGAACTGCCGGCCGTATAATGAATTACGATTGTATCAGGCAGCGATTCGTCCAAAGATCCGCTGTCGTTTGGTGATTGTACAAAATCTGCTGTTTGTTTATCAACTTTGCCTTGATTTATCTTCATATCTCTTATCTTTTTCAGTTGCCTTATTTTACAGGGAGTAATGTGTTTATTCGTTTTGTTAAAGTTATGATTTTAGGTTCTCTATATCTCTTGCTGGGATCAGTATTTTATTTTGAACTAACAGTACGTTTTCATCTTACGATAAGCTATTACAAAATAATAGTTTACTGTTTGCTTAAAAACTCGCACAAAGCAGGCTAGACCCAGTCTGGGAACTGTTGAAAAATATGTTCATATCAGGATTTAAACTTTCTAGCAGGGGTTTGGAGATTTATTCCAAGGTGGCAATAGCTTCAATTTTGTTTTTAAATAGTCCTATATATTAGCACTTATGAAACTCCTAGTTATAGAAGACAATGAAGATCTGCTCGAAAACATCCTGACCTACCTTGAGCGGGAGGGATACATATGTGAGTCAGCCAAGAACTACGATGAGGGGATTCGACAAATAGTGTCGTTTACCTACCACATCTGTGCTCATCGATATCAGCTCCCGGGAAGGCAACGGATTGCAACTGCTACAGGAACTTAAGTCGGTGAACAAGGAGACCGGCACAATCATTATATCTGCCAAAAATTCACTTGATGATAAAGTAAAAGGACTGAGCTCCTGGCGCAGACGACTATCTTACCAAGCCGTTTCACCTTTCACAACTTGCATGCCAGGGTTAAAGCGGTGAATCGACGCAAAAACCTGGGGGGCGATGAAGTTATCCGGGTGAACGAAATTAAAATTAATACCGACACCATGGAGGTTACGGTGGATGATGAGCCTGTGGATTTGACTCCCAAAGAATACGATCTGCTGGTGTACTTCTCGGCAAACAAGAACCGGGTGCTTTCAAAACAAACCATTGCCGAGCACCTGTGGGGTGATTACGTAGATCACCTGAACAACCTCGATTTTGTGTATCAGCACATCAAGAATCTGCGAAAAACTGGTTAACGCCGGCGCGGGAGATTACATAGAATCTATTTATGGAATTGGCTACAAATTCAAGATTGCCTCTTAATGAAGTTATTTAACAAGTTTTTATTTATCTATCTGCTGGTTACGATCATTGTGCTCTCTGCCGGCGGCATCATCTCTTATTACCTGATTAAAGACGAAATTGATACCGAGCTTCGGTGGCGGTACATGGATCGAATTGATCGGATAAGCTACCTTATTGAGGAAGGCCGAAACTTTGGCTTCGACAGTACGCAAACGATTGAGAAGTTTCAGGGGCATAACCTCACGATTAAGGAAATCCAGGGACAGGTGGAAGAAGATGTGATCGCCTCTGACACCATGGCCTGGCATCCGCACCTGCGCAGGATGGAACACAACGTGAAGGTTTCGGCCTATCGAAATATTAATGGCAAATCCTGACGACATATCCACGTGGGTGGATTCGTTGAGTCGGATGAATATTATAGAAGCCGTAGTAAAAACGCTTCTCTGGATCCTGGATTACAGGTTGTAGGTGCATGGGTGTTGGCTTCATAGTCTCTGGCCGACTGTTTAAGCCGTTCCGAGAAACGTTGGAAAAATTCGTAACTTCAAACTGCAGGAGCGGGAACCGATAAAGGCCGAGGATACAAAAGTTAAAGAGTTCGACGAGCTGAACAGGTTTGTAGAGGGTATGACCTCCAGGCAATTAAAGATTATCACAATTTAAAAGAGTTCGCCGAAAATGCCTCACATGAACTGCAAACGCCACTTTCTATTGCACAGGGTAAGTTGGAGCTGCTTACGGAAACAGAGCTGAATTCCGATCAATTTCGTTATGCTGGAATCGGCCCAGGCGGCGATTCGAAAACTCTCAAAAACTAAGTGAATCGCTGGGACTGCTCACCAAAATTCGGAAAACCACGAGTTCGTTAACTCTGAGAAAGTGAACTTTACCGAACTCGTGAAAAAAGTCTCAACACCTTTGAAGAACTCATCGCCCTAACGGCTCACTATCCATTCGGAACTCAATGAACAGGTAGAGGTGAAATGCACCCTGTGGCTGATATCCTGTGGACCAACCTGCTGCAAAATGCGATAAAACATAATGTGGATGAAGGTACCATCAACATAGATCTGAACAAAGAACGTCTTATCATATCTAACACCGGCAAGCCATTGAAAGTGAATCCGGAAGATCTATTCAAGCGGTTCAAAAAAGCTGACCAAAGCACCAGCTCCATCGGGTTGGGCCTCTCTATCGTTAAACGAATCGTCAATCAATCAAATTTTGATATTTCCTACACTAATCACTATTTTCACAAGATCCACACTATCCAGGTATTTTAATTCCGTATCCTGCAGAAATGCAATAAGCAATGCTTTCTTTGTAGTACCTTTGACGAGAAGTACTGATCAGCTAATTCCATAGTTTGTCTTTTTTGAATCGGCTACGGATATTTTATTGATAAATCCAACAGGAAGAATAATTATAGAAGGATAAACCTGTTGCTAAGTGCCATTTTCATAAAAAGGCAGGGCATTGTTGGCCGATGGTAAATAATTATAGACGGGATGGGATCACAAAAAAACGTAAGCATTTTTGGCAAAACGCCATCAGTAGTTTTAGCAGCTGCAGTAGTATTACTTTTCCAAGATCTCTCTTTTGCTCAGGATCGTAACACGCTGCGGGCAGAGCGGCTGCCAGAGGGGGCTGGAATGGTATTTGACGGGCGTGTTACGGAGGCTTTCTGGAAGCAGATTGAACCCGCCACTAATTTTCGCCAGCAAGAGCCCAGGGAAGGTGAACCTGCCACCGAGCGCAACTGAAGTTCGTGTCGCCTTTGATGAACAGTATCTATACATGGGAGTCATCCTATATGATAGCAATCCCGAGGGTATAAAAGCCTACCAAAAACGCCGGGATGTTCGCATTACAGCCGATGAACGTTTTACCTGGATTTTTGACACGTTTAATGACCAGCGGTAGTGCCGATTCCTGATGAGATAAATCCGAATGGTCTCCGCGCACCGACGGGTCTGCTCAGCACCGGGCAGGGCAATAACGCATTAACCTGAACTGGACGGAATCTGGGACCGCCCGAGACCGTAATCGGCGATTTTGGGCTGGTCGGGCCGAAATTCGAATTCCGTTCCGGCACCTTCAATTTTGACGCCGACAGCGACCGCTGGGGCGCTAAACTTCATGCGGGTGATACGCCGCAAAAACGAGACGGCACTCTGGACCGGCCATCCGTCGGAAACCAGGGCATTGACCGGCCGCAGGACGCCGGTCCTGCTCGCCGGCCTGACCGGGACATCGCAGGGAGTAGGGCCTGCAAGGGTCGTACCGTTTGGGATTCGGTGAGTGCCAGCGCAGAACGACTCCACGCCTGGGGGCACTGGAACCGAGGCCGATGCCAACGTGGACGGCGGAATTGATCGTTAATGGTACAGCATCACGCCCAGCCTGAAAGCATCGCTCACCATTAACACCGATTTTGCGGAGGCGGAGGTTGACCAGCGTCAGGTAAATCTCACCCGTTTTCCACTGCATGTTCCCCGAGCAGCGCGACTTTTCCCTGCAGGGGGCCAATATCTACGAATTTGCCCCCGCCAGCGGGGTTAATCCCTATTTCAGCCGGCGCATGGGCCTGCAGGGACAGGAGCGCCGATCCCGATCACCGTATGGAGCCCGGGTTCTGGGCAATGCGGGAGTATGAAGAACATGGCGCTGCTGCAATGTGCGAACCGGTCAGAAAGAGGCCGGGTAGAGTCCAGAAAAAATTCTTTCGGTGGCCACGCATAAAGCGCAACGTCGGTTCGGTGAAGCACCGTCGGTGTGATCTACACCCGGCGCGGTCTACCCAGGAGAGTGAATTCGCTGAACCCTGCGCTTGCAAGACCGGCACACCCTCGGCGCTCGGACCTGGAACTGGGAACCTCCAGTCCTTTGGCGAACTAAAAACCTCCAGTCTCGAGGCCTATTTCGTGTTCCACAATTTCGCCCTTGTCCACTGGCAGATGACGGCACCAACGTGTGGGATCGCTCCTCTCAGGGGATTACGCCTCAATCTACCCGAACCAGCCCCTGGGTCGGGCCACGTCTCCTACCGCGAGTTTGGACCGTGCATTTCAGCCCGCTGTTGGATTTACGCCCCGCAACGCTTTTCGGCGCCTGCAGCCCTCCATCGCCTACACCCCGCAGTTCACCAGCAGCGACCTGGTCCAGCAGATACGACTGGGAGCATCCGGTTTGAGCATCTCACCGACCTCGATTTTGATAGCTGCTCTACCCAGCGAATCGAACCGGTTCACCCTGTTCGACATCGCATTTACGACCGGTGGATGTGCTGGAGTCAGTGATCCGTGGCCCGTAGATTTCGAGCGCCTCGAGGAATCCGTTCGATATTCGCAAGGAGTATGGAGTCAGTTGTTATCCCGGTGGATGAGTATGTGACCTGGGAGGTTGCAGCAAGTCTGCCCTGGAAACGGCATCCTACCGCAGGTGTTTCAGCTCGAGGTCGAACTTTTCGAGACCGGCGGCTTCTGGTCTGGCACTCACCACGGAATACGGGCGCTGAGAGTCACCCTGCGCCCATATCCCGGCATTCGAGCTGGTCCCCGGAGTATATCCGCACCGAAGTGGATCTTGCCCAGGGAAATCGTTTCAGTACGGACCTGATCCGGTTTGAGGCCAATATGCGATTTGACCATCCTCTCTCTTTCCTCACCAGTAATATCCAGTATGACAACCTGAGCGAACTGCTGGGCATGAACAATCGCCTGCGCTGGATTATCCGTCCCGGCTCTGACCTGTATCCCTGGTGTACAATCACAGCTGGATCGGCTACCGATGGGACCGCCGATGCCGGCGATAGTTCCAGAACGCATCCAGCGTGCGGGAGCCATAAAGGTGAGCATACACGCACCGTTTTTAGCGCGCTGTAAACTTCCACCGTTGATCGATTTTGTTTTGCCGGCAAGTTCTTACAGCAGCCAAATCGTATCAATCTGTGAACTGGCGAAAGAGGGAACTAATGCCCCATCTGCCTACCGTTTAAATGTTTGGAAATCTAGCTTAGTCAACTTAAACTAACGCACAATCATTGACGCACCCATCGGCCCCTAGACTCTTAAACAAGGAGACTCTGTTCTATGGATAACGATGAAGAGAGTACTAACAGTCATTGGCTGGCGCACTGCTTATGCAGACTTACCATGGTACCCGCAGCAATGCCCAGGCCCAGTGGGGAATCGGAGCCTCGTATGAAGTAAGGGATGAGGAGCCGCAGAACGGCTTTGGCGTGCGCATTGAACGCGGATATTCTGTACAACAGCTACCAATTGTACAAGCTCGGTACTCCGAGCCCACTTCAGCAATTTGTAGCGAAGAAAACCAGGTGTGACGACCCAAGGCAGTGTAACCTACAGCCAGTGAGATCAAGGACTATGACTTTCGGCCTGACAGCACTGGGAGGCGTGAATCTTGGTAGTCGGTTTCCTCAAGCCATACGTAGGAGTAGGCCTTGGCTCCAAGCACGGTCCTCGATGTGTCCAGAGACGATGACCTGCCGCAGGAGTCACCACTGGAGGCGGAAAATAACGAAAGCAGCCTGTACTGGAACGCTCTGGTTGGCGCGGAGGTCAGCGCCATCCCCCTGTTGAAACCGTTCGTTGAGTACCGTTATACCAACGTGGGACAAGGATTTTTTCAGGACGTGCCCGTGAGCAAGGCGTGCCGGCCCCGTCAGCATACCAACGGACGGGTTGATATTTGGCGCGCCGCTGGAAGTTCTAGACGCAGTGTTCCAACAATTTTACACGGGGGCGGACGTTATCAGAACGTCTCGCCTTTTCCTGTATTATCCCATATGGCAGCGCGAGGACTTTGAAAAGCCAGATGGGTTTGTAAGACCTCTGCAAATAGGTGCACACTCAATTGGTATTTAAACGGCATGGATGGTCCAATTAAAGTATTCAAAGACGTTACGTTGGGAAACAACCGTATAAAGTGAGTGCTGAAAGGCCGACTAGTTAGATGTCTGAGGTCGAAACTAACATACACACCAGGATCTGGATGTTTACCAGTTGGATCCGCCCCAGCAGGATGATCTGAATCAGCTGCTGGAGTTGTGCCACCAGTACATCGAGGCTACTGATGACGGGATGGTTGACCAAGGCCTTTAGACTGCGTTACCTGTCCCACAAAGATGTTAAGCGCGCTTCTGGTGAGCCCTACTATTATCACCCGTTGTCGGTTGCCAAAATCGTAGCCTCAGAAATTAATATTGACGATGTGTCGGTTGTGGCGGCCCTGCTTCACGATACTGTTGAGGATACCGCAGTAACCCTGGAAGACATCGAGCAGGGAGTTCGGGGGAGGTGGTTCACCTCATCGACGGTGTCACCAAGATTTCGGGCGCGTTCAAGAGCCGCGATACCAAGCAGGCCGAGAGCATTCATGAAGCTTCTCGCTGCTGTCCACTGGCAGAAGTATCCTCGGCGTGGTGCTCATCAAGTTTGCCGACCGGCTCCACAACATGCGGACAATCCAGCACTTGCCCCGCGATAAGCAGCTTAAGATTGCCACCGAAACACGTGAACTTTATGCTCCGCTGGCCCACCGATTTGGCCTGTTTAATATAAAAAGTGAGCTTGAAGATCTCTGTTTTAAAGTTATTGATCCCAACTCCTACAAGTTTATCGCCCGGAAGCTGCGAGGAAAACAGAATCCCGGGAGGCCTTTATTGAAGAATTTATGCGAGCCGATAGAAGAGGAGCTGATCGAACAAGGGATTTGAGTTTGAGATCAAAGGTCGGCCCGAGCATATCTATTCCATTTTTAAAAAAATGCAGCGGCAGCAAAAGCCGTTTGAGGAGATTATGAACCTGTTCGCAATCCGCATTATCCTGGAGGATCCGCACAAAAAAGAAGATTGCTGGCGTGTCTATTCGATCATCACCGACTCGTATACCCCGATTCCCAAACGATTTCGCGATTTTATCTCCGTTCCCAAGGCCAATGGCTACCAGTCACTGCATACCACGGTAATTACCAAGAAAGGGCGTAAGGTGGAGGTGCAGATTCGTACTCGCAAGATGGATGACATTGCCGAGCGTGGACTGGCAGCACACTGGAAATATAAAGAGGGCAAAGAAGGTTCAGAAACGCTCGACAAATTTGTGCACTGGGTGCGCGATGTGCTGGAAAATCCACGGCCGGATGAGGCCAAGGAATTTGTTAAGGATTTTCAGCTCAATCTCTATCAGGATGAAATTTACGTATTTACGCCCGACGGTGAACTGCGAACCCTGCCGCAGGAAGCTACCCCGATCGATTTTGCATTTGATATTCACAGCGAAATCGGGGAACGGGCGATGGCGGCAAAAATTAATGGAAAAATGGCTCCGCTACGCCAAAAACTGGAGATTGGCGACCAGGTTGAGATTATTACCGGTAATAAAATTAACCTGAATCCCGACTGGATTAATGATGTCGTCACGCACAAGGCGAAGTCGCGAATCAGGCAATATATCAAGCAGAAAGAACGTAAAGTAGCTGACGAAGGGCGAGAACTCTGGGAAAAGCGAGCTGAACGAAACAATATCGAGATTACCGAGCAGGAGCTGATGCGCATCGCCCACAAGCACAAGTTTGATACAACCCAGAGATGTTTTATGAGATCGGGCAGCACGTTTGATGTAAATGAGCTGTTACGACACAGCAAAACAGCTTACCAGCAAGGGACGCATCGAAGAGAATGAAAAGATCAGGAGCAGTGGCTGCTACTGAAGAGGAAATTCAGGAAACATATATTAGTGCTGCACGTTCAGTAAGTGATCGTAAGTCCTTGGTTATAAACGGAGAGCTTACAGATGTTAAATATACGTATGCCAACTGTTGCAATCCGATACCGGGTGATGACGTTATAGGATTCATAAGTCGTGCTGGCGATGTTAAAATTCATCGCTCAAATTGTAAGAATATTCATCATCTTATACAGACAGATGGTGAACGCATTGTTGATGTAGCATGGGCCAAGAACATAGATTCGAAGTTTCTTGGTGCAGTCAAGATTATTGGTGAAGACCGCGTGGGACTTGTGAATGATTTAACCGATGTAGTTTCGCGATCCCTTAAAACGAACATGAAAAGTATTAATGTGAACAGCGACAGCGGAATGTTTGAGGGGATCTTAACTGTTTTCGTGGATGACATTGATCACCTGGATAAAATTATCTCTAAGATATTGAAAATAGAAGGTGTAAAAAGTGCGTTCAGATATGAGTAATTTTTTATATTTTAGTATAATCAAGCTTCAGTAAGCTTATATAGTTACAATA
>JAXHMA010000009.1:0-21536 GCA_034521835.1 Balneolaceae bacterium | reverse complement strand
AGATGCCTTGGAGATATTAAAGAAAAGGTTTGCCCGCGGTGAAATTGAGACGCGAGGAATTCGAGAGAACGGAAGAAAATCCTTAAGCGAAGCAATTAATCTTTTATACAACTATTATGAAGCAAGTAAAAGTTGCCGTAAATGGCTATGGAGTAATCGGGAAAAGAGTCGCTGAGGCAGTGACCCTGCAGGATGATATGGAACTCATCGGCATTGGAGATGTAGCTGCCGACTGGAGGAGTCAAACAGCTGAATCAAAAGGATACTCCATATTCGCCAATACCGAAGAAGGCCGCCAAGCAATGGAGAACCAACAAATTGAAGTAGCCGGAAATCTGGATGATCTGCTGGATGCTGCTGACGTAGTTGTCGATTGTGCGCCCAAAAAGTTTGGGGCTCGAAAATGCCGAGAAATATAAACTTGCCGGCGTGAAGTATATCGTACAAGGTGGAGAGAAACATCAAACCACTGGCCATTCTTTCAGTGCCGAATCTAATTATGCAACCGCCTTCGGCAGGGATTCAACCCGCGTGGTATCCTGTAACACCACCTCCATCGTACGAACACTTACGGCGCTGAAACGTGCGGATTTGCTACAAAAAGCTCGTGGCACTTTGCTCCGCCGAGCTACTGATCCATGGGAAAGTCGTTAAAAATGGCATTATGAATACCATGGTACCTGAACCGGAAATTCCCAGCCATCAAGGCCCTGATGCCCAAAGCGTGGATCCCGAACTGGATGTAGTAACAGCCGCTGTAAAAGTGCCTCAAACACTTTCCATCTGCATTACTGGACCGTTCAACTGAAGCGCGAAACAAGCCTAAAGAAGAAGTCCTGGAAGCGTTTGCCACGTCCACGCGAACCGCTTTCATTACGCATGGACGACGAGCTTATCAGCCGAACAATGCAGTAAAGGAGCTGATGCTCGATCTGTGGCCGGCCCCACGGCGATATGTATGAAGTAGCCATCTGGGAGGATATGCTTAAGGTGGAGGGAGACGAACTGTACTGATGCCTATCTGGTCGGATAACCAGGCCATCGTGATTCCCAGAAACCATCGATGCCATTACGGGCACTAACCGGCATAGAATCTGATCCTGCAAAATCAATTGAAAAAACCAACCGTTCACCTGGGTATCAGACAACGGTTTGTTCAATCAATCAACATAACATCAGAATAAAGGAATTGTAAGATGGAAAAGGAATTGAACACTCCGGTGCCTGGATAGTGCACTTTTTGTTATCGTCATTGTTTCCTGGCTTTTTTATTAAATACATGGCACCAAAAACATGGCGGGAGTGGACAGGAGCCGGGTTGATTCAGGCTTTTATTATTGCTTTATATGCAGAAATGTACGGGTTACCGCTTACCATTTATCTGATGGTCCGATTTCTGGGAATTGATAGTGGTTATGTCGATGCTAATACTTTGGTCCACTTTATTAGGTCTCGGTCAGACAGGCATGATGATCTCAATGATTCTGGGTTACACCCTGCTTTTATCGGAGTTGGGATTTTTATTCAGGGCTGGCGCCAGCTTTATAGAGCCAAACAGGAAAACAGACTTGCCACCGACGGATTATGCAGGCCTCGTGAGACATCCCCAGTACACCGGCTTATTTATCGCACTGTTTGGAGAGGCGTAATTCACTGGCCCACCATATTCTCGGTCAGCCTGTTCCGGTTATTGTTATCCGCTTATGTCTTTTAGCCCGAAGGGAAAGAAGAAGAAAGTGATCGAAGAATTCGGGGAAGAATATCTTGAATACAAACGGAACGTTCCGGCCTTCCTGCCGGTGAAAGGCAAATGGGAACAGGTTTATTCAACGAGTCCGATAATACTCTCTTTAAAAATACGGACTAATTAAATTTGCAGCTTTCAATTCAATAATAGTATAGAATATGACACCGAGCACAGTTACCAAAGCCTCCGGAGATAAAGAACCATTTGATGAAAATAAACTTCGCCGTTCACTCAAAAGCGCAGGAGCCGACGAGCAAATTATTGATCAAATTGCAGCGGCCATCAATGATATGCTCTACGATGGTATCTCCACACAAAAGATCTATAATGAGGCATTTCGTAAGCTACGACAGTATTCCAACCGTTCTGCCGGCCGCTACAAGTTAAAAGAGGCAATCCTGAGAACTCGGGACCTTCGGGATATCCCTTTGAAAAATTCATTGGCGAACTGCTAAGTAGGTTGGGTTACCAAACTGAAACAGGTGTTATTGTTGATGGCAATTGCGTATCCCATGAAATCGATGTAATAGCTGAAAAGGATGAGCGAACACTTCATGATTGAGTGCAAGTTCCACAACCGTAAAGACCACAAGTGTAATGTTAAAATCCCCCTGTATATTCAATCCGTTTCAAAGATCTGGAAAGAAACTGGAGCAATCCGGCCCGCCCACAAAATAAAAACCCACCGGGGTTGGGTGGTTGCCAATACCAGATTTACAAAGGATGCCCTGCAATATGGGAACTGTATTGGCCTTAAACTGCTAAGTTGGGATCATCCCCAAAATAGTGGCCTTAAAGATCTTATTAGCCAGGTAAACCTCCACCCTGTTACCTGTCTTTCAACGCTTAGTAAAAAAGATAAACAACGACTGCTTGAACAAGATATCGTTTTCTGTCAGCAGTTGTGTGAAGATGAAAAGATCTTAAACAGCGTCAGCTTGGACAACCGCAAGAAGAACCAAGTGATGAAGGAAGCTAAGGATATGTGTAATACCAATTCAAATGACGTAACAAATGAAAGACTCAGCTGATAAACACGCCGAAAAAGGTCCTAATTTAATCATCTACTGTAAGGGATGGTGTGAATATTCTCCAGGAATTAGTAAACCTGTTGAGAGAGAAACAACAATCGTTTTCCTTTATCGATTTACGATTTGATACACAACGAGCAAAGGAACTGATTTCTGAACTGGGCAATCCCTTGATTCTGCCAGTACTCTCCTTTAATGGAACTTATCGCGGAAGGGCCCCCGATTTCGAAAGTCAAAAATATTTTAATCGGTATCAATGGCGGAAAAAGGTTGACCAAAGGTGTTCTGGCACGATGCTTCATCCGAAGCTAATTTGATACCCTCTTTGTATTATGAAGACGAAACATGAAACAGCTCTTGTTACCTTCTGCGAGTGGCGGTGCACAAGGTGCTGCTGAAATGCGGTTTTACCAGGCGATGGTTGAACGTGGTATCAAGCCAGACTTTACTATCGGGGACAGTCAATAGGAGCTGTCAACGGAGCTTTCATTGCCTCCGGCTTGGAGATCGAAGAACTAAAAGAGCTGTGGAATGGAATTTCTACACAGAAGCTCTACCGCTTCAATCCGGAACTGTTATCGAAAAGGGGGAAATGCTTCCAGCTTGTTCAAACCGACAGGTCTGAAGCAATTTTTAAAAAAGAATCTCCCCAGTCGGTACCTTTGAAGAACTTGAAATACCGCTGAAGGTCGTAGCCACCGATCTGCAAAAGGCTGGATCGGTATATCTGGATGAGGGGCCGCTGCTGCCGGCACTAATGGCCCAGCAGTGCCATTCCGGTTTATTTTCCGCCACAAAACATGAATGGAAGACAATTGATAGATGGAGGGATAACCAACAATATCCCAATTGACAAAGCTTATGAAATGGGAGCCGAAACTATTTATTGCATGCTGCTGAGCGAATGCCGCCACCAATTCAGCAATTCCGTCAAAGGCCTATATAATATGGTAATCCGTACAGCTCAGGTAAACCAGCATCAAAAACTTAAGAAATGATATCCGCGAAATAGCCGAAAATTCAGAATTATATCTATTGGATCTTTGTATTAACACTAAGCTTACCAGCGTACTTGATTTCAGCAAGACTGAAATGATTATTGAGGAAGCCTACCAATTTTCCAAAAGAGCCCTGGAGCAAGGATACGGTTGTGTTCCATTGCCAGTTGAATCCCAATTAAATAACTACATTATCGGATGCTTGCTAAGCAAGTCCTTGTACCTATACTCTTTTTCTGCTTTTGCCCTTGCCTGCTCTTTGCACAAGATTCCAATAATGGTCGTATGCTCTTATATGAAGTGTCCGGAAATGAATATATAAAGAAAGACTTCCTGCAGATAGTACAATGACAGGGAAACAGGTTATTCGGGTAGGATCTGTACAAAACCAGGAGGGATCACTTAAAATGCCCGTTGAACTTTATAGCTATGATGAAAATGGGCAGCAGACGGACAGCACAAGAACTGTTTATAGCTGTAACCCTGATCACAAAACCATACTCTTAAATATTTTCCCATTCGCCAATTATGGTTCAGGGCAGCGAAATAAAAGTAGAGGTGAAGGAAAGAATGAACTTTATCCGGTTAATCCTAAGCCTGGTCGATAGATGCAGTCTCTACGTTTTGAAATCGATATCGAATAAAGGGCACTTACCGGCTTTTTCAAGAGGCAGAAACTCTGTTGAAATTTTCAGATCGCCAAGTGATAGAAACTGATAACCTCATCTCGGGCCAATATGCAATGACTTCCAAAGTAACCATTAAGGCTTATCTGTCGGAAATACAGTATAAAATCTATTCACTATAAGGTAACAAAATAGTCGATACTACTGAAGGGATAAGAAACAGACGTTTAAAGAAGAAGGTGGTTCATACTTTACAATTGAAATGACTGAGGTATGAATAAAAATACTTCACATACTCAAAATCGATACGATATAGTTGCCCAATTTATGATCTAATGGAATGGCCGATGGAAAAATTCTTATTCCGTAATTGGAGAAAGCAGCTTTGGCAACAGGTTGAGGGACCAACCGTACTGGAAATTGGTGTCGGTACGGGCAAAAATATCCCTCATTACCCTGATGATATTGAACTGACTGGTATTGACTTATCGCCTAAAATGTTAGAACGAGCTAAATCCCTGTTGGAAACAAATGATAAAACCCAGGTACAACTCAAAGAGATGGATGCCCAACACATGGATTTTCCCGACAACTATTTTGATGAGGTTGTCGCTACATTCGTGTATTGCTCGGTACCCGATCCGGTATTAGGCCTCCGGGAAGCGCTGCGTGTGACCCGACCCGGCGGCCGGCTGCATTTGCTGGAACATATGCGTGCCGACTGGTCGGCCCTGGCCTCGGTGATGGATCGTCTTGATGCCCCATTTCATTATCTGAGTGGCGTACATATTCCCGCCAGACCGTCAGAAATGTTGCAAAAGCGGGCTGGACAATCGATGAAGTAAAGGAGCTGACTTCGAACGGAATTGTGAGATAATCGAAGCAGAAAAAGTCTAAAATTTAGTTTCTTTTATTCTCATGCTGCAATTTATTAACTTGGAATCTGCTTTAATCATAGCAAATGATCTGATTTTTTAATTGAAAATCACTTCTGGAAAATACCGGATTGCATCTTTTATTGCTCATTGTGCTGGGCTTTAATGTCATCCTTCCTGTAACTGTTACGGCTGCATCCGTTTTCTGCAATCACGCAACTCAATTCGGCAGAACAAATAATCACTTCTACGGGGTGCACTGATGAATGCATTGGAAATAGTCAAAATGAGATAGCTGATTTATCCAGTGACGATAATATTACTGAAGACTGCACCTTTCAACGGTTTTGCAACGAAACGATTACCGATCCCTTTACAGAGCTCGATGGGCTAATTCCGGTAGAGAAGAAAAGTGACATACTTCCTATTGTTGCAACAACCTTTAACACCTCTCAATACCCCGATACTAGCCAGAATACGATCAACCCCATTTCGCTGGAGGCTACATTTCCCTACCCGCTCCACCTATCTTCTTCATAAATAGTACTTTTCTGAATTAACCATTACTTTGCTGATACAGGATTTTTAAACAGCAATATTTTAGCTCCGTGATCTGTACTTATTAATACCTGGTTCAAACATGTCAATCTTCTGTATCAACTGGTTCCGATATCAGGAGTTACCTTCTGGAGCATATTGTCTGATTTCTTCATATCTCTTATCTACAAGAACCAATGAAATACGAATATTCTTTTTTGTTTTATCACATTAATGCTATTCTGCCCTAACTGTACAAGCTCCTCCTGCTCCCAGGAAAAGCAGCCCAAACCCCAAATCGAAGCCAATAATTCAACAGTCTCCCGCAGCTGGTCAACGTCGCCATGCACAAAAACCCGAACTGCCAGTGCTGTTCAAAATGGGCCGCCTACTTGGAAGAGAACGGATTCTCGGTCACGCAAATACCGACAGATTCGCTTGCCTCTGTCAAGGAGGAGCAGGGAGTACCAAATCAAATGGGCAGTTGTCATACTGCACTGGTCGACGGATATGTGGTAGAAGGCCACGTTCCGGCCGAAGCAATCAAAACACTTCTAGAGAAACAGCCCAATGCCAAAGGCATCGCCGTGCCCGGCATGCCGGCCCAATCCCCGGGAATGGCAGAAAATCCCGGCCCGGTTGACGTGTACTTCTTTAACGGCACCAGATCAGGTAGCCTATTTTGACAAGTTTTAAGTCGGGCTGGTTCAAGTTCGCTATTAACCTAAATATGATGCCATGACATCCAAAAATAAGCTCAAATACCTGTTTATCCTTGGGGTATTGATCGCTGCCGGCTTTGCTCTGGCAGATTCTCTGGGCTTTTTCAATCCCAAGCCTTATACGGCGGTAAATCACGGCTCCCATAATCACTACGTGCCGGAAAACCGGGATTCGGGGGTCGGTATCAACCGGTTCCCTATGGAAGAACCCGGCCCTGGAGAGATGATTACCCCAACCGGACAAATCGTCAGGCAAACAGAATGGGAAGGGCAACAAGAAACTTCTGAGGAACGGCCGGCAAGGCAAACCCCACCCGGTGACCAAATCCGGACTATTGACATCATCGGCACCGACCAGATGAAATTTGTGGTGAAAGAAGAAGGAGAACGGATCACCGCGGGCAATCTCATCAAGACCTTCAACGGCAAGCAGTACCTGATGCTGAATCAAATCGAGGCCAGGCCCGGCGAACGTATCCGCATCCGGCTGACCACACTCAGTCAGCTAAAGCCCGAGATGATGTCCCACAACTGGGTACTGCTGGACCAAGGCGTCGAGGCCCAGGCCATTGTGAATGCCTCGAACCGCGAGAACGACTATATCCCTTCCGAAAGAACAGAGGGTATCATCGCCTATACCGAACTGGCCGGTCAAGGAGAAACCGTAGAGATTACCTTTACTGCACCCGAAGAGACAGGCAACTACGATTTTCTATGCTCCTTTATGGCCCACTTTGCCGCCGGAATGCGAGGTGAGCTAATTGTTCAATCTTAAAAAAGAATCAATTATGAAATATATTATTTATACAACATTGCTGATTGCTTTCACAGCTTGTGGAGCAGAACAGAACGAAACTACAGAACAGCAGGGTATGGGAAGTGCCTCTGCCGAGAAAGTGGAACACCTTGATCCTACCTCCGCCCCGTTGCATGAGGCTCAAAAAGAAGCCCCCGCCACGGATTTCGAGATCACCCTCCTGAGTGGAGAACCATTTCGTCTCTCCGATCAAAAGGGCAAGGTGGTACTGATAAATATTTGGGCCACCTGGTGTGCGCCCTGTCGGGAAGAGACTCCTGATCTTGTTGACTTATACGAAAAATACAAAGATCAGGGGTATGTCACGCTCGGCGTCTCGGTTGATGAGCAGGGCGAATCGGTGGTGCGCCCGTTTATGGAGGAGTACGATGTCACTTATCCGATGTATATCGACGCCGACGGCACCGTTATAGATAAATATGGGCCTACGATGGGCATCCCGACCACCTACATCATTGGACGAGGAGGCAACCTGCGGTACTTTGCGGTCGGGGCACTCACCAATAAAGAGCTGGAACCACGTATAAAGAAACTACTGGCAGAAGAAGGCTAAACTATCCTGAATCATCTGACAAGATATACCATGAAAGTCACAAAATTACTTACTGTTGTACTGGCTATTTTTGCATTATCAGGTTTCGGGGAACTGCTCCATGCCCAGCAGGCGGGCAGCGCCGGGAAAGTTGACCACCAGATCAAACGTTCTCAAAATGTGATTCCGGCCGGGGATACAGCCGCGGTTGCAGTGGTGATGCAGATCGAGGAAATCTGGCACGTGAATGCCAATAAACCCACCTTAGATTACCTTATCGGGACGGAGTTGAATATCGATGTCCCCTCTGGGTTCTCTCTTTCCAACATGCAATATCCCGAATCAGAGCGTTTTACCTTTGCTTTTGCCGAGGAACCACTGGATGTCTGATCAGGGAAATGCTCTCCATATTTTTCACCCTGAAAACATCCCCTGATCTGGCTCCCGGCTCCTACACGCTGACCGGTTCCCTGCGCGTGCAGGCCTGCGACGATAACTCCTGTCTGCCACCCTCCACGCTCGATATTTCCATACCAGTAGAAGTTGTAGCTTCCAATACTGCCTTCCAATCGACCAACCAAGACCTTTTTTCGGAATATACGGGTAAATCTATTGAAAGTAGTTCTTCTGCTTCTCTTACTGATAATTCGATCGCCTCTATGTTTAACGAGCGGGGTGCCATCCTGAGCCTTCCTAGGCATATTTCTGATTGGGCTGGCGCTAAACCTGACGCCCTGCGTCTATCCCATGCTTTCGGTAACGGTATCGCTGTTTGGCGGGCAGGCTGAACAACAAACGAAAACCCGGAAAACATTTATGATGGCTTCCATTTACGTGCTGGGGATCGTAAGCATGTACAGCGTGCTGGGCGTGGCTGCTGCTTACACCGGAAGTCTGTTCGGAAGTTGGCTGCAAAGTTCAGCGGTATTGGCAAGCGTGGGTATTATCCTGTTGGCCCTGGCGCTGAGCATGTTTGGACTGTATGAGCTGCAGCCGCCGCAATGGGTTCTGCAGAAACTGGGCAGCACGCAGGGAGCCGTTGGCCCAGCTGGACATTTTCTTTCCGGCATTATGGTAGGCGTTTTTGCCGCGCCCTGCATCGGTCCGCCGGTCATTGCCTTGCTAACGTTCGTCGGTGCCCAGGGAGACCCGCTGTTCGGATTCTTCGTGTTTTTCGTCATGGCTTTAGGTCTCGGCCTACCCTACCTGCTGCTCGGCACCTTCAGTAGCTTGCTTTCTAAACTACCCCGCTCTGGGCAGTGGATGGTATGGGTGAAGAAGGTGTTCGGAGTCGTGCTGATCGGCGCCGCCCTGTTTTTCCTGGCGCTGGCCTGGCTGCCCAAATACGTGCTGTACACCTTGCCTCCGACACTGATCCTTGGGGGTATCTATCTGGGCTTTCTTGAATCCTCAGGTCGTAACATGAAAATTTTTCCTCGTGTCAAACAGGTGATTGGCATTGCCGCTATGATAGGAGGTGTATTTATCATAATAAACCTGACCAAACCAACCGTGAACTGGGAGTCGTATCATCCCAACAAGTTAAAACAGGCAACAGCAGCCGATACGCCGGTAGTGCTTGATTTTTATGCCGACTGGTGCGTGCCTTGCCTGGAGCTGGACCGTATCACCTTCACTGATCCGGAAGTAATTGAATCTCTACAACCGTACCGAACCATCAAAGTGGATCTAACCGATTACGAGTCGCCCGAAGCCGAAGCGATACGTAAAAAATTCGACGTAAAAGGCGTGCCTACCATTATTTTTCTGAATGAAAACGGGAAGGAAATTAAAGGTGTGCGCATCGTTGGATTTGTCGGCCCGGGAGAAATTTCTGAAACGAATGCCGGAAAAACCGGACTAATTACAAAAGATGATGCAAAATTCGGAGATCATAGAAGGTGTTTGAGATGCTGTTTAGACCATAAACACCTACTAAATAGGGCCTGCCAATATAGGATCACAACTGATAAAATAAATTAACCTGTTTCCTCAGACAGCGGCAGTCTCTACGACAAACGTACTGCCCTCTCCCGGACCATCACTATATGCTCGAATTTTTCCACCATATAACCCAACAATAGCTTTTACGAGCGGTAATCCCAAACCACTGCCTGATTGCTCCTGTACTTCTGACTCATTAGCTCGGTAGAATCGCTCAAACAGATGCTTTTTGGTCTCCTCGTCAAATCCAATCCCGGTATCACTCAGATGGATGACCGCCTTAGAACTGCTTCGTCGAAGTTCAAGACTTATCGCTTCCACCTTCAGGCGTATACTTCAAAGCATTTTCCAACAGATTATTTATGACTTCTTCTATATAGGCGCCATGGGCACTAACATGTAATTCTGGATCGACTTCTACTTCAAAGTCAATATTCTTCTGATCAGCATTTATCCTGATATTTCCTCAGCTACCTTTTCAGTAATACGGCTGATGTTAACCCGTTCCGGCTCAGAGCGGTGCGTCGGCTTCCACTCGGGATAACTGCAACAACAGGTGCACCATTTCACTCATGCGACGGGTTTCCGCCAGCATCCGCTGAATCGTTTCTCGATACTCTTCTTTTGAGCGTGGCTTACGCAGCATAATCTCCGCATCGCTTTGCAGTGATGAGAGCGGGGTCATCAGCTCGTGGGCCGCATCCGAAGTAAACCGCTTTTCGCGCTCGAACCCTCTTTGCAGTCGATTCAACATCATATTGAAGGTTTCCGCCAAGTCCGTAAGCTCATCTCGCACCTGGTAGTTTACGGGGATGCGCCTGTCCAAATCGGTGGCCGTGATGGATTTGGCCGCATCGATAATCGAGGCGACCGGTGACAGTGCCCTGCGCGAGAGCCAGTAGCCGCCTAAGATGGAAAAGAGCACACTGATTGCGATAAACACCAACAGATATCGCCGGAACCGATTGACCTCTTCGTGGAGGGTCCATTCAAAACCGGTTACTTCCAGCCAGCCGCAAAAGTCCCCTTCGTTATCTGTAATCGGATAGAAAAGCGTCCGAGCCGGCAAGTCCTGCCACTGGCTGCTGAATGAATATTCTTCGGGTGTTTCAGGGAGTTCGGTCTCCAGCGGTTGGCCTACCTCCGAGAAATTAGGACTACTGTATATCTGATTTCCATTCTCATCATACAGTCGCACGTAGGTACCATATTCGACGCCACTTTTGAGTGCTGCATTCCTGCTGTATCCCGTTAGATCTATAGAAAGCGTATCCCCGCTGGTATCGATATGCGGGAGCAACTGCTCAGCCTCAAACCGAAGATGGCGATCGTAATTGTGGTGAATGGACTGGTGAAACGTCTCGTATAAAATGTAGCCAAACAGGCTAAGCATTACGAACAGACTTAGCCCATACCAGAACGCCAGTTTTTTGGATATCGAAAGTCGATCAAGAAATGAAGTAAGTTTACTCAAAACACTACTCGTTTTTGCTGATTACATCGACATTTAGCCGGTAGCCGGCTCCCCGAATGGTTTCAATAATGCTATTGGAATCATCCCATGAAACCTCATCGCATTCCTCAAGCGATTCGCCCAGTTTTTGACGAAGCGTAGAAATCGTGGCTTCAATCGTATTATCGCTCACGTGATAGGCCGATCCCCAAACTCGCTCGGCGATCTGCGTCTTGGAAAACACCGCTTCCGGTTCTTTAAGCAGCAGCTCCAGCAAGGTAAATTCCTTGGGACGAAGGGTGCGTTCGATGCCACAAATATTCAGCTTGTGCTTTCGGCTATCCAGCTCAATGGGTCCGGCCGACACCGTTTCGGTATCATTAATTTCGGATTTCCGTCTGCCCAGGGCACGCACCCGAGCCAGCAGCTCTTCGAAAGAAAAGGGCTTGCTCATATAGTCATCGGCGCCCGCATCCAGCCCCGAAACTTTGTGATCCAGATCTCCGAGCGCCGTAAGCATCAGGACAGGGAAGTTCCGTCCCTCGTCTCTCCAGTGCTGCAGGATCTGCTTGCCATCCCGGTTGGGCAGGCGCCAGTCAAGGATAACCACATCATAATCGCTGACCATCCCCTGAAGCTCGGCCTGTTCTCCGTCGTGGATGACTTCAACGACGTGCCCCTCCTCTTCCAATCCCCGCTTGAGATTACCGGCAAGCTGCTTTTCATCTTCCACTAATAAAATCCACATAAATGACTCTTCGTTAAGCAATAAAAATTTTCATGCTCAAAATAACAGACTCTGAGCTTAAATGTTTTAAGCTTGATTTAAGGTTCATCTGTTATCTTTCAATTCTATGTTCAAATCTGATTATATAGGAAACTAAAAAACGAGGACATAAAACCAGCTATGAGTGAAGATAACACCATGACACGCCGAAAATTCCTGCGCTATGCCGGTTCCCTCGCGGCTTTTGCCGGTGCAAGCGCGGTATTGCCGGGTTACGCCTTAGCGGGCTTTGGCAGTGAAAGGCGAGAAGTATTAACTCCTAAAGGCCCCGATAATGTTATTGACCTGACCATCGGCAAAATGCCTCACAAGATCGATGGGAAGCAGGGAGAAGCCATAGGAATTAATGGAACGGTACCAGCCCCTCTCATTCGCCTGAAAGAGGGACAAGACGTCACGCTCCGCGTTACCAATGAGTTGGATGAGGATACCTCCATTCACTGGCACGGCATTCTGCTCCCCTTCCAGATGGACGGGGTACCCGGGGTAAGTTTTGACGGGATCAAACCCGGTGAAACCTTTGAGTATAAATATCCTGTGCGACAAAGCGGGACCTATTGGTATCACAGCCACTCGGGCCTGCAGGAACAGCTCGGCCATTACGGTCCGCATGATTATCGATCCCGCCGACCAGGACCCGGTTGAATATGATCGTGACTATCCGATTGTACTTTCGGACTGGACGTTCGAGGATCCCCATGATGTGTTAGCCAACAACATCAAAATGGAGGGCTATTACAACTACCAGAAGCGAGACCTTGGCGAATTTTTTAGCGACGTTAAAAAGAACGGTCTTGGCGATACGATTAAAGACTATGCCATGTTTGGCAAGATGCGCATGATGGCAACGGACCTGGCCGATGTCACCGGTGCCACCTATACCTACCTGATGAACGGCCACGGTCCCGACTCCAACTGGAATGCCCTGTTTAAAAAAGGCGAAAAAGTGCGGCTGCGATTTATCAATGCCTCCGCCGGTACTACCGTCCTTTGACGTCCGCATTCCCGGGCTCCAGATGACCGTGGTAGCAGCCGACGGACAAAATGTAGAACCAGTACCCATTGAAGAGTTTCGTATCGGCATTGCCGAGACCTATGATGTGATTGTCGAACCCAAGGAGGAAAAACCGTTTACGATTTTCGCCGAATCGCTCGATCGCAGCGGGTATGCTCGCGGCACGCTGTGCGCCCCGTGAAGGGATGGAAGCCCCGGTGCCTGACCTACGTCCGCGCCCCAAACGCAGCATGAGAGACATGGGCATGATGATGTCCATGGGCGGCATGGATATGGAAGGTGATAATATGAACGACATGGATCATGGGGATATGGACCATGGAGACATGAACCACGGCGACAAGAATATGCCTGCTATGAAGCAGACGCCTGTCAAACACGGGCCTGACAAGCACGGTCCGGGGGCAGCTGCCGTTGCCCAAAACCAATTTGACCGGCTGGATGAACCCGGAATTGGACTTGGAAATGACGGACGAAAAGTGCTGGTCTATAATGATCTAAAAAGCCTGCGTCCCAACAAGGATACCCGCGATGCCCAGCGTGAGGTGGAACTGCACCTGACTGGCAACATGGAGCGTTACATGTGGTCGTTCGACGGGGAGCAGTTTCACCAGGTGGATGGCCCCATCGAGTTCAAACACAACGAGCGCCTTCGCCTAACGCTGGTTAACGACACGATGATGGAACACCCCATTCACCTGCACGGCATGTGGATGGAGATGGAAAACGGTAACGGGCAGTACAATCCCCGACAGCATACCCTGCTGGTACAACCGGCCCAGCGTATTTCGGCTCTCATTACGCCCCGCGACAAAGGGCGTTGGGCCTTTCACTGCCACATCCTCTATCACATGGAACGGGGCATGTTCCGCGTCGTCCAGGTGGCCGATGAAGACGGCAGCATTTATGGACAGGACTATTCCTGATTAGACCCACACGAGGGTTCGAATAAATTCTATCTGACAGAAAAACTTGCATGACAATGACTATGATGAAACGCGTATCAACATTCCTTTTTACTGCTCTTATTGTTGCAATCACGGGCACTTCAGCATTTGCACAGAAGGCGCCGGAGTTCAGCAACGATCTGATGATGGACGATAAAACCTACGTCTATCTGATTGCCGAAAAACTCGAATACCGAAGCATTAGTGGCGCCAATCCCTTAATGTGGGAGGTGCAGGGTTATGTGGGCAAGGACCTCAACAAGTTCTGGTTCAAATCTCACGGCGAAGCGGTGACCACCGAAAGCGAAGCCGAAATGGAATTCCAGGGATTATACAGTCGAGCCATTGGTCCGTACTTCGACATTCAGGGAGGAATTCGCTACGACTTAGCCTATGAAGGTATGGGCAACAAATCCAGAGGCTTTGCGGTGATCGGTCTGCAAGGTATGGCGCCTTACTTCTTTCATGTCGATGGTGGTATGTTCATCAGTGAAGACGGAGATATTTCCGCCTCACTGGAAGCAGAATATGACCTGCTATTTACCCAGCGGCTCATTGGTCAGCCGTATTGTCGAAACCAGCGTTGCCCTGCAGGATGTCCCGGAGTGGGGCGTCGGATCCGGATTCAATGATATCGGCCTCGGTTTTCGGTTGCGTTATGAATTTGCCCGCGAATTTGCTCCCTACATCGGCATCAACTGGGAACGCAAGCTGGGCGAAACCGCTGATATGGCCCGCGCTGGCGGTGGACACGTCAGTCAATCTGAGTTTGCTTGGCGGCGTTCGCATGTGGTTTTGATGTACATAATAGTTCAGATAGCTTACGATAAACTTGAAACTATTATGCAACCTTACTATCTATCAAGCATATAACGCTCTATAATGGATTTTATAGAGACTGACGGTTGTATTCTGCAAAAATAGCCCGCAACAGTTTCTGTAAAGCCAGCTGTGCAAATGTCTTCGCCGATATTGTGACCAAGCGGAATGATTGCAAGTGTTCGTTCCGAATGTATAAGGAATTCCTATCAAATTTTAGGCGCATGCATGATTCAGTGAAAAGCATTTTACTTATCGACCTTATGTCAGGGCCGATTCGTGCTGAGTGATTCTCTTGCCGCTTTATGCTTCCAGAATGTATCAAACTGAGCAAGATGAATATGTGCCTATTTTTATCGGCGGTAGCCTTACATGCTTGACTATGCGCGAATCTGGTTATCACTGCAGTTTGCAGACTAACAATTCGCTCGACTGGCGATTTCATACTGCGAGGGTATGATTGCCACATCATTGCTATAAGCATTTCTCATCAGCTGAACGTGTGCCGAACGATGGATTGATCCCCGAAGAAGTGCAGAGCTGAGGAAATTCCGAAGATTTTGACTGGAAGCAGCGCATCAGAAGTAAAGAGGGATGGCAACTGGTTGATCACGAATTTGTCAACGACTGGAAGATGGCGTGGGAGGATATCCTGATCGGCTTCACCATTGCGGTTATATGGCCGTGTATCGGTGCCGGAATAGTTCTGGACCACCCTATATCTCGCTGATGCCCAGCACCTGCCCGACTGGCTGGTCAGCGCTGGAAAATGCCATGATAGCCCCTATTTGTAGCAGCAGCCACCTTTATCGGCTGCGACTGCGTGGAATATCTCCTATGGCTACCGTATCTTAAATGAACAACGGGGTATTGTTTGCGGTATTATGGGCTTTATCTACTCCGACCTGATGGTGCCTCCGCTGGTTCATATCAATGCTGGTATTACGGATGGCGAGTAGCGCTGTATATCGCTGGAATCATGTTTGTCAGCATCGTACTGACGGCCTTGAATTTTGAAAATGGACTATTCTCATATCTGGGTATTGTACCAGAAAGCGAGCGGTGATTCTGACATTACCCAGTTCAAAATCGACTACACTATCTGGATGAACCTGGTATTTATCTGGGTTGCCAGCGACTTTTGGTTGAATAGAAAATACCTGCAGAATCACATAAAATGAAGATGATGCGATATGGAGGGCGGCGGAAAAATTAAAGCAGCAGCTGGTAGCCGTATTCATCATTATTAATGTGCTGGGATTATCCGCATTCGTTTATACCCAACTCCTATAATTAAGCCATAAATCATAATAATTATGGAACTTCTTCCCGAATGGGCACCCAATGTTCACCCATTAATTGTTCATTTTCCCATCGGCATTATTCTGCTTGGCCATGTTGATGGACTTACTCAACTTCTTTTTGCCGGACAGGCTGGTGGGATGACTTTAACATCAACTATCCTATATCGGAATTGGAGCCCTAACAGCCATTGCCGCCTATTACACCGGAACCTTGGCCGCTGACAGCATACTTTCTGCCTTCTGAAGCGCAATCGGTATTGAACGAACATTCCGACTGGGCCCTGTGGACGGTCTGGTTCTTTGGGATTTATGCTGCTGCGAATCGCTGCTGCACTGGTATCAAAAGATGGATACGCAACGAATTCGCATTGGACTGTTTGTACTTGCCCTGCCGGGCGTATTCATGCTTTACGAAACAGGTGATCACGGCGCTAGAACTGGTATTTGGTTACGGAGCCGGAACCGGACAGCTGCTCGCAACAGCAAGAAACGACACCGGTCACCTCAGACAGCTCTGCAAGAGGGCAGGTCAACCTTTACGGTCAGTGATAATGGTAACTGGTGCTGGGAAATCGGTCCCAATGGCGTAAGCACTTTGCTTTCTCAGTTCCGGTGGCTGGAAGGAACTGCCTCAGAATCTGCAGCCAGTGGTTGTTAGCAGCGGAAATAATCATCTGCTTGAGTTATCTGCCGATTCAACCACCAATTTCTTTGTTGGAAAAAATTCATTTCAAAATGTTCAGGTCGATTACTACCTGGACCTGTCTGATTTCGAAGGGGAAATTTCGCTGGTCAACCATCTGCAGGATGCCCAAAACTATGATTTTGTGACCCTGTCTTCGGATGGCACCATATCTCAGGGACGGGTGAGCGACGGCGACCGCGAAGTATTTGCCGAAGAATCCTATTCAGCCTCGGGCATGCTGTTTATTCGCACGGTCGGCAATGGTACTCATTTCCGTGGCTACATCAACAAAGAGATGGTCGTTCATGGCCATGGGGACGCCCCCGAGGCCGGAAGCGTGGGACTCCGATTGGATGGAAGCGGAACGGTGCTGATCGATAGAATTTCCTTAACACAACTCAATAATCATTAAACAACATTATGTCTACTCGGATATCACTGACTGCAATTCTACTTTTTATAATCGGAACATCCATTGCTGTAGGACAAGATTCTGCTACAGAAAAAAATGTCATCAAAACGCTTAATGCGTTTCATGAGGCTATTATTGATAACGACAGCCAAGCGGCCAAGAATCTGCTCTCAGAATCAGTACGAATCCTGGAAGGGGAAAGATCGAAACCAAGGAGGAATACCTGTCACACCATTTTCATTCTGATGGCAAATTCCTGAGTGCCATGAAACGGGAAAAGTCGAATCACGCGAGGTCACGATTGAAGGCAATACCGCCTGGGTTTCAACGCAAACCCATACCTGGGGCACCTACAGCGATAGAAAATTAGACCTTAACAGCCTCGAACTGGCCGTTCTCAACAAAGAAGGTGGCAGCTGGAAGATAACCGCACTTCACTGGTCGTCGGCAAGTCGAGATTAATCACATTATTATTTGACTCTCGACCATGGTACAGGGCTTATATTACAGATGAATGGTATTTTTAATAAAGCCTGATTGTTATGCCACTTAAAAAAGGAGAAGTTTACCAATGTCCCGACGATAGTTGCGGTTGCGAAGTGACCGTAACCAAGGGCGCACCCAGCGACTGTTCGGGTACGCAAAATCCGACCTGTTGCTGTGGAAAAACCATGGTCAAGAAAAATTAATATTACTATCCGGGGATATCTATCCCCGGATTAAATAATATAGTTATGTTATGATTGAGGATATGGAGAAAAAATATGAAGGACTGTACCACCTACAAAACTGGAGAAGTAGCCAAGCGGGCGGATGTCAATAAAGAGACCGTTCGCTACTACGAAGAACGAGAGCTTATTCCCAAACCCGACCGTCGCCGTTCGGGATACCGCATCTTTACCCAGCGCCATATCGATCAGATCAAATTTATTAAACGGGCTCAAGAATTGGGCTTTACCCTCAGTGAAATTAAAGAGCTGCTGGAGCTGCGAATGGATGAAGACACGACCTGCTCGGAAATCAAGAGCGAAGCCCAGGAAAAATACCGGGATGTCGCCGAAAAGATTGAAGATCTGCAGCAAATCAAAAAGACGCTTCTGGAGTTGATTGACACCTGTACCGGTGACGGACCGAAAGGCGAATGTCCCATTCTGGGCGCGTTGGAAGGAGAAAGTGAAACAGGTAAAGAGTTACGGTAATGGATAAGCTATGTATGACTGTGGTTTTTCACTCTTTATTTAAGTATTTAATTAAGTATATTTATTATACTTTAGTTGTATAAATGAAATATAACCAACAGCCAACAACCATGAGCAAGAAAGAATGTATTCGCGAGGTCGCTGACCTGAACCAGATTAACCGGTGCATCGAGTCCCTGGACGAAGTAGAAGGATCTATCGACCGGCTGGTCGATATCCTGAAGCTGGCCGCCAATGATGTGCGCCTTAAAATCCTCTACCTGCTCAGCCATCGAAGAACACCTTTGTCCCTGCGATCTGAGCGATATCCTGGACATGAGCGTACCGGCGGTCTCCCAGCACCTGCGCAAACTGAAAGATGGCGGACTGGTGGACAACCGAGCAGAGACGGGCAAACCATTTTTTATTCGCTCAATGCCCCCTTCGACGAAATTCTTTCTCCTAATTTTGAACACATTAAAGACAATAATCTTCTAGAGGTGTTAGCCGCATGAACAAGCAACCCAACAATTCCGACCCCAAATGGATGGGTGCGGGCCTTATAGCTGCTTTTGTCGCTTCTCTGTGCTGTGTAACCCCGGTATTCGCCTTTCTGGCAGGTATCGGCGGCGTCGCTTCCACTTTTTCGTGGGTGGAACCATTCCGACCGTATCTGATCGGGTTTACTACCCTGCTATTGGGCTTCGCCTGGTATCAAAAGCTGAAACCGCAATGGGATCCCGAGTGCGCCTGTGAGGAGAATCCTTCGTTCTGGCAGTACCAAAGGGTTTCTGGGCATGGTAACGGTGCTGGCCACCTTGCTGTTGGCCTTTCCCGTACTATCTCAGATGCCTTTTTCCCCAACGCAAAATCAACCATAACATCGTGTACGTACAGGAAAGTCAGGTTGAGACCATCACCTTGGATATTGAAGGCATGACATGCACCGGATGCGAGGCCACCGTCGAGAATGCGGCAAACGGTGTGGCAGGGGTTTTGGAAGCCGATGCCTCCTATGATACCGGTAAGGCGACCATCAAGTACGACCGAAGCAAGACCGACCATCAGAAGATTATAACCGCTATTGATAAAACTGGTTTTACTGTTAAAACCAATTCGAACAACTGACATTTTATGAGTACCGTAACCTTAGAATCAACAATCACCTGTTCGAACTGCGGCCATGAAACCACCGAAACGATGCCGACCGATTCCTGTCAGTTTTTCTGGGAATGTCCGGAGTGCGAAGAGGTGTTGAAACCCAAGAACGGTGACTGCTGCGTGTTCTGTTCCTACGGAGATACGCCTTGTCCTCCCATTCAGAAAGACCAAAATTGTTGTTAAATAATTATGAGTAGATTTGATTTCTTGAAAGATAAATACGCCAAAGTCGGTTTCTGGGGTACCCTTGTTGCCGCCATTTGTTGTTTTACGCCGCTGCTGGTATGGACATTTGCCGCCATAGGACTTGCAGCTTACGTTGCCTATCTGGACTACGTATTACTTCCTATGCTGGCACTGTGCATTGGCCTACTTATCTATGGGTACAAGCGGTATAAAAAGAAATCACAAGTCAAACAGAAAAATAATGACTGACAAAAAATTTGATCTCATCGTCATCGGAACTGGTTCAGGTGGCTCAACGGCTGCCGGAAAATGCGCGAAAGCAGGCTGGAAGGTCGCCCAAATCGACTCGCGCCCCTTTGGCGGCACCTGCGCCCGTCGAGGCTGCGATCCCAAAAAAGTGCTGGTCGGTGCCGCCGAACTGATCGATTGGAACCGCCGCATGAAAGGGAAACGGAATTGTTTCCGGTAACGCTGCCATTAACTGGCAAGACCTCGATGCAGTTCAAGCGCACCTTTACCGAACCGGTGCCCGATAACCGGGAGAAGGGCATGCAAAAAGTAGGTATTACGCCCATTCACGGGCGCGCCTCCTTTGTAGATGACAAAACTATCGAAGTAAACGGTGATAAGCTAAAAGCACAACACTTCTTAATTGCCGCCGGAGCTAAACCAGCTCCCATACCCATTGACGGTTTTGAACATCTTACAACGAGCACGGAATTCCTGGAGCTTGATGAACTACCCGAAACCATCATTTTTGTAGGCGGAGGCTTCATTTCGTTTGAGTTTGCGAATATCGCAGCTAAGCGCCGGAAGTGAGGTTCATATCGTTCACCGGGGTAAAACAGCCGCTTGAAAATTTTGACAACGAACATGGTCGAAATTGCTGTTGGAGAAACCCGAGGAAATCGGCATCAACGTGCACCTGGACGTCGAAGTAACCTCGGTATCCCAAACATCAGATGGATATCGGGTAGAGGCAAGCAGCAACGGGCAAGTGCTGTCTCTTGACGGCGGAATTGCGCATTCGATGGTGCCGGTCGCGTCCCCGACATCGATGACATGAATCTTGAAAAGGGAAATATTGAGCGAACGAAAAAAGGTATCATCGTTGATGACTTCTTGCAGAGCACCAGTAATCCCAACAGTGTATGCGGCCGGAGACACCGCCGACACCAATGGCCTGCCATTGACCCCGGTGGCCGGTTTTGAATCACATATTGTTGCTTCTAATCTGCTGGAAGGGAATCACAAACAAACCAAATACCCCGCACAGCCCACCGTGGGAATTACCATACCTCCTCTGGCCATGGTCGCCATAACGGAACAGCAGGCGAAAGACCAGGGATATGAGGTAAAAGTGAAATTCGACAAGATTGACGACTGGTATTCCTACAAACGCACCAACGAATCGCACACCGCCTACAAAACCATCATAAACAAAGAAAACGGACAACTTTTAGGTGCACACGTGCTGGGCAGCAAATCGGAAGAATTAATCAATCTTTTTGCCATGGCAATGAATCAAAAACATGAAAGCCGTGGAATTAAAGAAAATGATCTTACGCGTATCCGTCACACGCATCAGATATCCCGTATATGGTTTAGCTTTTATTGTCGTGCTGCAAAGTGCTACATGAATCCTTTTCCCAGTTTTCATAATCTGCTTGTTACAAATAAATAATGCACATTATCACGATAATCAACTTCTATGGGCCCTAAAAGCTAATAGTAATTGCGCTACTTTTCCCCCTCCCAGC
>JAXHMA010000008.1:0-211625 GCA_034521835.1 Balneolaceae bacterium | reverse complement strand
AAGAGTTCCGGAGGCCAGGCCGACACCCTTCTGGTTGGCGGCGATATGAACCCGCCGTGGTGGGCGGCCACGATCAATACGGACGCCAGCAGGAGCAGAAACATCAGCGTGCCCTGAAACACGTCGGTCCAGGCAACGGCGCGCATCCGGCCGAAAGGTGCTGACGACGATGATCCCGGTGACCAGCAAACAGCCGCCGAAATAGGGAAGCCCGACGAGCTCTTCGAGCACGTAGCCTGCGGCCATGGGCTGCAGGCCAGATAGGGGATGGTAAGAACGATCATGACGGGGAAATGGAAAAGGAAGACGTAGGGCTGTTCTACATGTCGGTGACCAGCTCCGGCGGGGTGACGACCCCCAGTCCCGGCCCGTCCCAGGATCCGGCAACCAGAACCCAGAAGGTCAACGCCATGAAGCTAAGTAGAACCATGATCAAAAAAGACCCTGGTCTTCGATAGCCGGCCCCGAAGTGCCGAACACCGTAAATGCCGAAAAGTTGGTCGCCATGGTGCCAAGAAGGACCATCGTTACAAGCTCCGGTCGGCGAATGGGTTCAAGGCAAGGATTTTCCAACGCGTCCGGGCGATGAAGCCGACGGCCAGCACCATGAGAAAAAAATAGGCAACGAGAATGGTGATCTTGACGGTCAATGAACGTCTCCAGAAAGCCAAAAAAGCCATCCCGGAGTCGGGATGGCTTTTCAGCCAAGGAAAGAGCCTGACGTAAGACCTACAAAAAGGGGCCGAATTGTTGAAACGTATGATATCGAAAATCGCCGGTTTTGTCAAATGGACCGTCCCTCCGGGGCTTGATCCAAAAGATCGTTCATTTGGTGGCTTCTTGATCCGGGTTTGGTCCCCGACCAATTCCGGAAGGTCCCGGGCTGTCGATGTTCCTTCGATGAGCCGTTCAAAAGCGCTGCCGATGACGACCCCGTCGGCCGTCCTGAAAAGGCCGCCACATCCTCGGGGGTCGAAACCCCGAAGCCGACGCAATCGGAAGAGCGGTAACCTCCCGAAGGCGGTCGACCTGGCCTCCGACCAGACTCGTGTCGAGTCCGGCGCTGCCCGTGACGCCGGGGTTGAACCAATACGAATCCCGGCCCCGTAGTCGGCAATGACTTCATCACTCCCTGGGGGGTGGTCGGCGCGATGAGTGGATCAGGGCAAACCGGGCAAAATCCCATCCGGCGATGAGTTCGGCCGATTATGGGAAAGAGGTCGACGACGGCAACCATCCGGGCCCGGACGCGACGGCCTCCCGATAGAAGCGATGCGCCCGTCAGCCCGGGATCCAGTTATTAATTTGAAGAACAAATGGTGGAATATCTCTTTCCTTCGCAGCCGGGCGGTCATTTCCATGATCAGGGAAAGCCGCGTGTTGCTCTTCAGGCCTGCAAGACGATCGTTGGATCACCGGGCCGTCGGCCGTCGGATCCGAAAAGGGAACCCAGTTCCAGATCAAGCCGGCCCGGCACATGAAGCCTTCCCGATCTGGAAAAGGGATCATTTCGATACAGGTCCCCGGTGACAAAACCGACCAGCGCCTCTTCCCCGCGGCGTTTCAATTCAGCAAATGTATGTTCAATGCGATTCATGATCGGCTTTTTTCCTCCATGGCCGACACGATGCCCAGGTCCTTGCTCTCCCGGCCTGAAAGGTTGACGACGATGACCCGGTCGGCCGGGCTTTTCCTTGCCTCGACCATGGCATAGGCCAGGGCATGGGCGCTTTCCAGCGCCGGTATGATGCCCTCCAGGGAGCACAGCGCGTGGAAAGCCTCCAGGGCCGCATTGTCATCGACGGCGACGTACCGGGCTCGGCCGAGGTCTTTGAGCAGCGTCTCCAGACCGACGCCGGGTAATCGAGGCCCGCTGAAATGGAGTGCTTCAGTAATCTGGCCGTCTGCGTCCTGAAGCAGGTAGGGTCCGGACCCATGAGACACGCCGATCGATCCACTGCACAGGGTGGCGGCATGCTTGCCGGAAGAAGTCCCTTCCCGGCGGCCTCCACCCCGGATCATTTCACCGGGTCGTCCAAAGGGGTAGAACAGTCCCATGGCATTGCTGCCGCCGCCGACGCAGGCGATCAGCAGATCCGGGAGCCGGCCGGCGGCGATGAGGATCTGCTCACGGGCCTCTTCGCCGATCACCTTCTGAAAATCCCTGACCAGCATCGGGTACGGGTGGGGGCGGCGACCAAACCGATCACGTAGAAGGTGTCTCCAGCCACGCCCACCCAGTAGCGCAGCGCTTCGTTCATGGCGTCCTTTCAGTTGCGGTACCCGAATCGACTGGGTGCACCTCTGCACCCAGAAGCTCCATGCGGCGCACATTCGGCGCCTGGCGCTGGATGTCTTCGACCCCCATGAAGATTTTGCATCCCATGCCGAAAAGCGCTGCCGCCGTGGCAGTGGCCACGCCGTGCTGTCCGGCGCCGGTCTCGGCGATGATTTTCTTCCATCCATGGGCCAGAAGGGCCTGGCCCAGGGTGTTGTTGATTTTGTGGGCCAGTTGTCGGTCAAGTCCTCCCGCTTCAGGTAAGCACCGCCGCCGCCCAGGTGCCGGCTCAGCGGCGGGCGTGAAACGGGGGGTGGGGCGGCCGGCGTAGTCCCTCAGGAGATTAGCGAGCTGGGCCGTAAACTCGGGCTCCTTCGAGATGCGCTTGTATGCCCGCTGGGCTTCCAACGCCGCCGGCATCAGGGTTTCGGCGATATAGCGCCCGCCGTAGGGGCCAAAATGGCCATCGGCGTCTGGAACGCCGGGATTAGAGTGGTCAGGCTTTCACGGCTCATGGAAATATTCTCCTGGGACGGTTTCGGGTTTCGGGAAGATCTGCAGCGCGCGGGCAAGTTCGTCGATGGCGAATGCGGCGACCTGGTCCAGGTTCTTGCGTCCGGGTTTGTATTTCACCCGAGGAGCTGACATCCACCGCGTCGGCAAAAGAAGATTGCAAGGCCCGACAGACGGTGGCCGGCGTAAGTCCTCCGGCGATGACCAACGGATATTTTGCGCCAAGCGCCTTTGCCTGGGACCAGTCCCAGGCCGAAGCGTTTCCGCCGGGAAGCGGCCCGCCGGCGCACTCCACGAGAAAGGCATCGGCCGGAAACCGATCGGCTTCGCTCATAGCGGAAACGTGGTAAAAAGGGTCTTGATCACGAAAAGCCCTTCGGCCGGCGAGCTGCTCGACGATTTCCGGGGGCTCTGTTCCATGAAGCTGGGCGCAGCCGATGCTTGCCGGCCCGGTCCCGGATGCGCAGGATGTCGGAGGCCGGGGCGTTGACGAACACCCCGACCAGGGCTGTCGACCTTTTCAGGCCCCCTCGGATCTCTACAGCCCGCGCGGTCGTCATGCACCGGGGACTTTCGGGAAAAAAACGCAGCCGATGGCGTCGGCGGCGGCCGCTTCGCAGGCGGCAGCTTCGTCTGTTCGGGTCAGCCGGGTCTTTACCTGGGGCCGCTCGCATTACCGGCAAATGGACTCACCGGTCTTCTCCGATCAGAACCCGCAGGCCGGCTTCCGGATCGTCGTCCTTCACCAGGGATTCGCCGATCAAAAAGCACCGGATTCCCGCCGCCAGGTTCTTTTCGACATCTTCGCGGCTTGCGATTCCGCTGGCCGCCACAGGAATCTGGTTCAGCTTGAAGAACTCCGGTGCAAGGGCCACGGCGCGGCCGATATCGGTTTCGAAGGTGCGGTCCCGGTTGTTGATCCCGATCCTCGGCCCACCCGGTCGCCGCTGCTAGTTCCTCTTCGCTGTGAATTTCCGCCAGCGCATTGCAGGGCTCAGCCGGCGGCACAGATCGAGCAGCATTGCCAAGCGCTCTGTAGAAAGGATGCGAACGATCAGCAGCACGGCATCGGCCATGGCCTGGATTCGACCATCCTGGTACGGCTCCAGGATAAAGTCCTTTCGGAGCACCGGCAGGCGGCATGCGGGCCCGGGCCGCATGCAGGTCTTCAGGCCTCCCTTGAAAAAAGGGGCGTCGGTGAGCACCGAAAGCGCCGCTGCGCCCTACCGGCTTCGTATGCCCGGGCCAAGACGGCCGGGTCAAGATCCGGCTGCAGCGCCTTCCTTCGACGAAGACACCCCGCTGATCTCGGCGATGATCCGGACACCATCGACGGCCAGGGCGGCTGAAAAAGAGCGAAGATCGGTGCGCGCGTCAGCCGGGCCTGGACCTCTTTGAGGGGAACGGCCACCGCTGCGAGGTGGACCTCCTTTTTTGGCCTCCAAAATGGTGGACAAAAAACATTCATCCGTTTTCCTGGGTGAACCGGATCAGTTGCGATCAAGCTTGTTTTACCGCCGCACCGCTGATGGATTTTTCCGCCAGGAACCCTCTCAATCATCTTTGGCCCTTCCTGCGGCCATGAGGGCGGCGGCATTGAGCAGTACCACGTTTCGGGCGGCCCCTTTTTCCGGAAAGAATGCTCCGGGTGATGCGGGCATTGTCGGCGGATCCGCCGGCAAGAGAGCCGGCCGGAGCGGTTGAAAAAGTCCTCCGGATCCACGTCGGCGGTTCGGATCATTCCGTCTTGAGCTCCGTGACCCGGGTCGGGGCGCAGACAGACATTTCATCGAGACCGTCGTGGCCGTGCACCACGAAGGCCCGCTTTGCGCCCAACAGCTGAACGCCCGGGCGAACATCTCCGTCAACTCCGGGGCATAGACCCCCAGAAGCTGGCAGTTGGCCCCGGCCGGGTTGGTCAAGGGGCCGAGCATGTTGAAAATGGAGCGAAGCCCCACCTCCTTTCGGCCCGGGCCGCATATTTCATCGCGCCATGGTAGACCGGGGCGAACAAGAATCCGATGCCGATCTCCTGGACCGCCTCTTCGACGATTTCCGGGTCGGTATCCAGCTTGATGCCCAGCGCTTCTAAAACGTCGGCGCTGCCGCACTGGCTGGAGACGCTCCGGTTGCCGTGCTTTGCCACGGTCACTCCGCAGCCGGCCACGACAAACGCCGTGGTGGTGGAGATGTTGAAGGTTCCTTTCAGATCGCCCCCGGTACCGCAGGTGTCCACGACCGTCGTATCCGTGGTCTGGATGCGTTTGGCCTTCGCGCGCATGGCCCGGGCCGCCCCGGCCAGCTCCGTGAACGTCTCCCCCTTGGTGGCCAGCGCCGCCATGAAGGCGCCGACCTGTGCGTCGGTGGTACCGCCGGAGAGGATGTCGGTCATCATCTCTCCGATCTGGTCTTCGTCCAGATCCTGTCTGGACACGATGGCGGATAGATGCTGCTCGAAGCTCATGTGCTTGCTCCCTCAATGACGGATCAATCCGCTGACGCGGATTGATCCGTCATGTTCAAGAAATTCCTCAGCATCCGCTTTCCCTTGGCGGTCACGATCGACTCGGGGTGGAAACTGAATGCCTTCCCGTGGGATGCTCCCGATGGCGCAGCCCCATGATTTCGCCGTCTTCGGATTCGGCGGTGACGATCAGGCGCTCGGGAAGCCCCTGCCGGGAGACGACCAGGGAATGATAGCGCATGGCCTTGAAGGGACCCTCGGATTCCGGAAAAGACGCCTTTGCCGTCGGCGTTCGCCCTCCAAGGTTTTCCCGTGCGTCGGCCGCCCGGCGCCGATTACCTGTCCGCCGTTGGCCATGCCGATGGCTTGGTGGCCGAGGCATACGCCCAGGATCGGCAATGCGGCCCAAGGCCTCCGAGATCGCCTCCAGGGTGATGCCGGCGTTTTCCGGGACCGCCCGGGCCCGGAGAGATGACGATGCCGGCCGGCGACCATTTCGGCGATTTGTTCCGGTGAAACCGCGTACGTTTCGAAAACACCTTCGTACGGATGTCCCCAGTTCCTGAGGGTACTGCGCCAGGTTGTAGGTCAACGAGTCGTAGTTATCGAGCATGAGGATCATGGTTTTCCTTCAATGGCAATTCAGCCAGAGGCATCCTGGCAAGATGCGGATTCGCCCAAGCGCTAAACTCGAAATCCGAAACATCGGATTTATTTCACATTTTTTGGCCCCATTCCTGGGCAAGTCCATGGCCCGATCCTGAGCCCGGAAGCACTCTTCAGCAGCCGCATCGCCTTTATGATCGCCTTGGCCTTGTTGACGGTTTCGATTCTTTCGGTTTCCGGATCCGATCGGCGACGATTCCGGCGGCCAGCCCGGACCGTGAGGCGTCCGTTTTCGACCGCGGCGGTCCGGATGGTGATGGCCAGGTCCATGTTTCCGGAAAAGAGACGTAGCCGACGGCACCACCGTAAGGCCCCCGGGGGTATTTTTCCAGTTCGGCGATGATTTCCATGGCCCGGACCTTGGGCGCTCCGGTCAGCGTGCCGGCCGGAAACGTAGCCGCCAGAAGATCCCAGGCATCTTTGCCGGGGAAAGGTGGCAGTTGACGTTGGACACCAGGTGCATCACATGGGAGTAGCGCTCGACCACCATCAGGTCCGTTACCTGGACCGTGCCGGTCTCTGCGACTCTTCCCAGGTCGTTTCTTCCCAGATCGACCAGCATCAGGTGCTCGGCGCGCTCTTTTTCATCGGAGAGCAGATCATCGGCCAGGGAGCGGTCCTGCTGTTCGGTTTTCCCCCGGGGCCGGGTTCCGGCGATGGGTCGAACCGTGGCCACGCCGTTCTCCAGCCTCACCATGGTCTCCGGAGAAGACCCGATGAGCGCGGCGTGGTCGACATGGAGAAAATATAGATACGGCGAAGGGTTGACGTAGCGCTGGGCCCGGTAAAGACTCCATAGATCCTGCGGCGCCGCACAGGAAAAAGGCTGGGAGATCACCGTTTGGATCACGTCTCCGGCAAGGATGTATTCCTTGATTTTGCGAACCCGGAAACGATAATCCTCCTCTTCGATTCGGGGCTGCAGCTGCAGGTCCTCGGGACCGTCCGACGCCTGAACCATTGGAACAGGTTTTGCCATTTGCTGCAATACGGCGGCGATCCGCTCCTGTCCTTCGGCAAATTTTCTCCCCGCCTGCCCCGGGTCGTCTAAAAACATGATGGCCAGAACAAGAAGGGTGTGGCGGACATTGTCGAAGATCAGCACCGTGTCGGGGATGACAAAAGAAGCCAGGGGCCTTCGGTCGGGAAGCCGGCTGGGAATGTTTTCGAAAAAAGAGACGGCTTCATAGGTCAGATAGCCCACCAACCCCCGAAATCGGGGAAGCTCCGGCATCCGGGCAGGACGGAACCGGGACATCAGCATTCGTAGCACCGGAAGCGGCGAGTCGGAAAAAGGAATCTCTTCTTCGGCCCGGTCGCCTTGCACCAGGACCCGGTCTGGGAATACCTTATCTGCGAATGGGCCGAAAATTCCCAGAAAGCTGAATCTTCCCCAGCGCTCTCTCGCCTTCGACCGATTCCAGCAGAAACACCGGTGAAGACGGATGGTAAAATTTTTGCAGCAACGATACCGGCGTATCGGAGTCTGCGAGGATTTCCCGCGCACACCGGAATCACGTTCGCCTCCGCCGACAAGGCGGCAAACCGATATTTATCCGGAAACCGGTTCAGAATCATAAGTTTATTCCTCGCAATTCGAAACAACGGCAAAACGCTTCAACTGGTTTTTGTTTTGGTCATTCAGTCGTTCGGATTTCGTGCTCTACAATTGTCACCGCCGGAACGGAGAAACGTTTCCGGGTCCTTTTCCAGCGGTGAAAGGTTTCATTCGCAACCAAAAAGGGCCGGGGAGGCATCTCCACGGCCCTCTCTAGAAAGACCGCGGGCAGTCTGTCTGCCCGCGGTCCCGATAACGAAAACGAAATTATGTCATGGGACGGTGCAGGCAGACCGGCGTCGCCAGCTGAACCAGCACCAGTAAAGTTCTGTTCTCTGTCGTTGATGAATCGTCGTGTTCATATCGTCCGCCTTCAAATGCGGGCATCATTATCCGCGCATCCAGGGGTTGTCGAGCTTTTTATCCGTAAAAAGGCTTGACACTGCCAATCGCCCTGGCATATGACATGCGTCAGAAGCGCAGAAACAAGGAATGAACAGGGAATGTAGAATATCTAAGTACGTTCGTTTTTCTACATTCTTTGTTCTGCGGTTCCAAAATCTCTACATCCTACGGCTTTATCTTTATATCGATCTTCTCGGTTGCAGCCTGTTCCTCTTTGCGGATAGCCAACTGCTGAATGGTGTTGTTGGAAAGCTCGATAAATGCCTGGGCTGATTTCGACTCCACATCCTGCAATACAATCGGCTTGCCCTCATCACCGCTTTCACGGACCGACTGCTCCAGTGGAATCTCTCCCAAAAAGTTGATGCCCATTCGCTCAGCAAGATCGCGCGCGCCGTGCTCTCCAAAAATATGATATTTCTTGTCAGGCATATCCGGCGGAATGAAGTAGGCCATATTCTCCACAATTCCGAGCACCGGCACGCTCACTTTTTTGAACATCGCAACTCCTTTGCGGGCATCATCAAGAGCCACATTTTGCGGCGTCGATACCACTATAGCTCCCGTAAGCGGCACAGTTTGAACAATTGTAAGCTGAATATCACCGGTTCCGGGAGGCAGATCCAGCACCAGATAATCAAGTTCACCCCATACCACTTCCTGCATAAACTGTTTGACGGCACTCGTGACCATCGGACCGCGCCAGATCATCGCCTGGTCGGGATCAACAAGCAGGCCCATCGAAACAAATTTCACTCCATACTTTTCGAGCGGAATCAGCTTTTTTTGGGTTGTTATATTTGGACGTTCGTGGGTGTTCATCATCGTGGGGATGCTGGGGCCGTAGATATCAGTATCCAGCAGCCCTACTTTGGCGCCGGTTCGCGCCAGCCCGCAGGCCAGGTTTACGGCTACGGTAGATTTTCCTACCCCGCCCTTGCCCGAGGCCACTGCTATAATATTATCAACCCCTTGCAGCAGCTCCTCATCGCCCTGCGGTTCCTCGGGTTCCTGTTGTTTCTTTTGCCGGTGTCCCTGGCCGGGGAACGCCGGTTCGTTCTGCTTCTCTTCACCGTCTCCTTCAAGCTTGCGTTTTTTTGAAAGATTGACCGCCGTCTGGATATCCAGAACCAGGTCTTTATCCACATATTTGCGGAGCGTTTCCTCGCACATCTCCTTGAGCCTGGTATCGATCTCCGGGGTTTTTTCGGGAAGATCGATCGTGAAGGTCACAAACTTATCCTGTACAATCAGATCCTGGATAAGATCAAGCGTGACCAAATCTTTTTCATATTTGGGATGGATGACGTGCGTGAGCGCAGTACGAACTTGCTGTTTATTGATAGCCATAAATTTTTGAAGAAATATTTTTCATTGAAGCTCATAAAGATAACGAATTTGCCAGAGATGCTAAACGCGGAAGTGGAAATATTACCTTATCCAAGCTTATAAACGGGGGAAGCCTCATCAGGTCGATTAAAAAGCTGGCTGAAAGTACAATCTTCATCAACCCAGAGAATAAACAATATGACGAGCGTGAGGCCCAGCAGGGCGGTAATTTTCGGGATGGGGACCAGATCAAAAAAGAACATAAGCGGCACACCGATGAACAACCCGCAGAATTCCAGCAACAAGTACCGTTTTTTCTTCATAGGATTAGATGCTTCTCGGGCATGAATCTACCGAGAAGAAGATAGCATATCACGCGTTCCCCGAGAACGATATTCTATCTGTTTTTTGTTTAAGTTTATTCGTTAGATCATCAATCCCTAAATTTGAATGGCAATCAGTTCTCATCTTCTTTGCTAAATTTCGTATATTCACCTGTTTATCTGAATGCCAAAGCGAATTTTCTGAATGTCCCAATCTGAAGCAGTAGCCAACAAGAAAAAGATCAAAAGCGGCGATCGTCCCATTGTTGTAAAAGGGGCGCGCGTGCACAACTTAAAAAACATCGATGTCGAAATTCCCCGAAACAAAATGACGGTCATCACGGGGGTGTCCGGCTCGGGAAAATCGAGCCTGGCGTTTGACACTATTTACGCGGAGGGCCAGCGCCGGTATGTGGAGAGCCTGTCCAGCTACGCGCGGCAGTTCCTGGAACGAATGGACAAGCCGGACGTGGATTTTATGCAGGGGATCTCCCCCGCCATGGCGATTCAGCAGAAAACGACCTCTTCCAACCCGCGTTCAACGGTCGGTACCACCACCGAAATTTATGACTACATGCGGTTGCTGTGGGGACGAATTGGCCGCACCATTTCGCCGAAATCAGGTCGTGAGGTCAAGAAAGATTCCACAAAGACCGTAATCGAAGAGCTGTTTGACCAGTTTGAAGAAGGCACCAAGTTTTACGTGCTGTTTCCGATTCCACAACATGAAGATCAGAAGCTGGAGGATGAGCTGCGGGTGCTGAAGGAGAAAGGGCTGACCCGCCTGCTGCATGAAGAAGATGAGCGGATTTTGGATCTGACGACTGATGAGGTAAATTCAGGCAAGATGGATCCCGATGACTACCGCGTGCTGGTGGATCGCCTGGGTGTTAAGAAGAATGATGAAACCCGAAGTCGCATTGCGGACTCAGTGGAAACCGCGTTCCATGAGGGGCGCGGCCGCTGTTCCATCAAGATCCGCGATGGAGAAGAGCTGAAGTTCAGCGAGCGGTTTGAGATGGACGGGATGGAGTTTGAGGAGCCGACCCCGCAGATGTTTTCCTTCAACAATCCCTACGGCGCCTGCGATACGTGCGAAGGTTTCGGGCGCGTGTCTGGCATCGATGAAGACCTGGTTATTCCCGATCCTGAAAAGACGATTCGAGACGGGGCGATTGCTCCCTACAGCGGTCAAAAATTCAGCGAGCACCTGCGCGACCTGATCAAAGTTTCCGCCCGCTACAGTCTGCCGATCGACACGCCCTACAGCGATCTTTCCGACGAGATGATAGAGATCATCTGGGAGGGCAAGGATGAGTATAAAGGGTTGAACGAGTTTTTTGAGGATGTAAAAAGCCAATCCTACAAGGTACACATGCGGGTATTCCATTCCCGCTACCGCGGTTACAGCCGATGCCCTGACTGCAAGGGCTACCGCGTGCGTCCCGACGGGCTTTACGTGAAGGTAAATGGCAAACATATCGGGGAGATCGCCGAGCTTACCATCGGCCACGCCCGTGAATTTTTCGAGGAGCTGGAACTGACTGAATTTGAAAAAGAGGTGGCCGAGCAGATCCTGTTTGAAGTCCGCAAGCGCCTGAAATACCTGGATGAAGTAGGGCTTGATTATCTTACGCTGAACCGGCTGGCAAATACGCTCAGTGGCGGAGAATCACAACGCATAAGCCTGGCCAATTCGCTGGGCAGCTCGCTCATCGGCAGCCTGTACGTATTGGATGAGCCGACCATCGGGCTGCATCCTCGCGACAACGACCGCCTGATCAACATCCTGAAATCGCTGCGTGATATCGGCAATACGGTGCTGGTGGTGGAACACGATCCCGCCATGATCGAAGCCGCAGACAACATCATCGACATTGGCCCTTTTGCCGGCGTGCACGGCGGCGAAGTGGTGTTTGAAGGCGACGTGGAAGAGCTTAAAAAATCCAAAACCCTGACCGGCAAATATATCAGCGGCCGCAAGGAGATTCCGGTGCCAAAAAAGCGACGGGACGGCAGCGGCAACTCCATCGTGCTGGAGGGGGCCAGCGAGCACAACCTGAAAAGCCTGGAAGTAGAATTTCCGCTCGGCAAGTTTATCTGCGTGACGGGCGTCAGCGGTTCCGGCAAATCCACCCTGGTGCACGACACGCTGTACGCAGGCATCCAAAAACAACTGGGCACCTATAACGACAAGATTGGCCGCCACAAGCGTATCACCGGCCTCAACCACATCGATTCGGTGGAGATGGTTGACCAGTCGCCGATCGGCCGTTCCTCGCGCTCCAATCCCGCCACCTACACCAAGGCATTTGACGGCATCCGCGACCTGTTCGCCAACACGCGCCAGTCCAAACTGATGGGCTACGAGCCGGGCCATTTCTCATTCAACGTACCCGGCGGACGGTGCGAGACCTGCGAGGGCGAAGGCGTGCAGACCATCGAGATGCAGTTTATGGCCGACATTGAGCTGACCTGCGAAACCTGCAACGGAAAGCGCTACCGCAAGGATGTGCTGGGCGTAAAGTACCGCGGTAAAAATATCCACGACGTGCTGGAGATGTCGGTTTCCGAAGCCATTGAATTTTTTGTGGATGAGCCCTCCATCACCAACCGGCTGCAGCCACTGGAAGATGTTGGCCTCGGCTACCTGAAGCTGGGCCAGAGCGCCCCGACGCTCTCCGGCGGAGAGGCGCAGCGCGTAAAATTGGCGAAATTTCTCTCCAAAAGTGCGGGCGATCATACGCTCTACTTTTTTGACGAACCCACCACCGGCCTACATTTCGAGGATATCAACAACCTGCTGGACTCCTTCAAGCGCCTGGTGGAGGAGGGGCATACCGTCATCATCATTGAGCACAACCTGGACGTGATCAAAAGCGCCGATCATATTATCGATATTGGTCCGGAGGGCGGCTTTGCCGGAGGCAAAATTGTGGGTACCGGCACCCCGGAAGAGATCACTGAAATTGAGGAAAGTTACACGGGCAAATATCTGAAAGAAGTGTTGTAAAGTTGAGAAGTCATACGACGGAGGGATGATATACAGCGAGCTTCAGCTTGCTATTTAACCTGAGCTCGGTTTAAGGATGCATTTAAATCCTCGTTTCTATACCATTTACCCATTTTTTGCTATTGTTCATTTTTTCGGTGACTCAACAACGAACCTAAAAACTCACCATAAAATCCCAGATATTCTCGTTTTCTAGCCTTTCAGGGCGTATTACTTTTCCTCTGGGATCGCTTTTAACCAAGCTTGTTACAGGGATTTTCTGGACTTAGGGGAGGCCTGCCGGAGAAATTGGCTGTTATCCCTCCCGGCCTACGGATTTATGAGCCGACCGGCAAGCGTAGCGGAGGCGTAAAGAAAGAAACCCTGCAACCGGTTCCGGGAGAAGCTGGGCGTGCGGGAAAGCCCTTATTTCCCGGAACCACGGCAAATGGGAATATCTGGGTTTCTTTTAGCCGCAGCGAAGTGCAGCCAGGCGAAGAAATCCCCAGTCGGTGATTTTTTGGGTTCGTTTTTGTTCATACAAAAAGGAACATCACTTCATAGGGAGACTATCGTGACTTTTTGAGCAAGCCCTATTTACTCTCAAAAGATATATTCGGTTATGGAAAAAACGGTAACTATCATATCAAAAAACCAAGCAGAGGAAGCAGATATTGAATTCTGGAAAAATAAAAGCAGAGAAGAACGATTAGAAGCGGTTCAATATCTCCGGGAGCAGTGGATCGCAAAATTCAATAACCGAGCTGAATATAATGAGAGTAGAAAAGGAATTCGAAGATTTTATAAAATTGTTAAACAAACATGATGTCCGATATCTTATTGTAGGGGCATTTGCTGTATCTTTTCATTCACGACCCCGCTTTACAGGTGATCTACCTATATTTCTGGATAAATATTCTGCTAATATTAAAAAACTTTTACATGCTTTAGACGACTTTGGATTTAAATCCCTTGATCTTTCAATTGAAGATTTTAGGAATGATACGATCATACAACTGGTACATGAGCCTAATCGTATCGATCTGTTGTCATGTATATCTGGTGTTGAGTTTAGCAAGGCTTTTGACAATCGTGCAGAGGGTAAATACGGTAATGAAACAGTTTGGTTCATCTCTATTGATGACTTGATTGCAAACAAAAAAGCAAGTGATCGATTGAAAGACAGAAGTGACCTGGAATTACTGGAAAAGTTTAAGCGGTGAATATTTATTGTAATTTCATTTTTCCAGTCCCAAAAAGAGTTTTTTGGGAGGTAAAATCGTGGGTGCCGGCACCCGGAAATGATTACTGAAATTGAGGAGAGTTACAGGCGCAAATATCTGAAAGAGGTGCTTTAACACCCTTGATTTCTCCGGCGGTGGTACCGACCAGTCCCGGACTGCCACCTTAGAGCTTGACACCCTCCAGCCGATCTATGAGGACCAAGAGGAGGCCAACGCCATTGTGACCTGACCGTCACTCTCTCTGCCACCGCCTAGTAAACCGTTTACAAGCATTCGTGTATTAAAATATGCTGTAGTCATGGAAAAAGCCTTCGATGCAAATGCACCGAAGGCTCTTGATTTGTGTGTGAAAATTAACATCTGCTCGGACCGCTCGTGGCCGGAAGCTACCGGAGGTCAACCCTCCTGTCTCGAAACCTTCGGAGATCCTCGACGGTCTCTATCGTATCGTGGGTCTCGTAGACCTCGGGGCTGGCGGTTTTAAAGCGCCGGGTTTCCGGCAGTTGCTTGGCCCACCAGTTCTCACCGGGGACCTCCTCCGGTTCATAAAGGGCGCGGGTGATAAAGTAGTCATCTCGACCCTTCTTGAAGATGAAGACATCGTCATTCCCGTTGGTGGTCGGCTCGCCGCGCAGCTTCGTGGCGTGGATAAACTTTACAGCAAAGTAGCGACCTTCAGAGAAGTAATCCCGTGAGATCGGAAGCGTTACCTCCGTCCAGCCGTCGGCCCCCTCATCAGGGATGATCTTTGTCGTGTTTACGGTGTTGAGACTGCTTCTGTTTGGGCCACTACGAAACTCCAGCGCAAGCTCCTCGCCGGTCTGCTCATCCGAGACCAGTTTAGTGAACTGGACCTCGAGATAAACTGCAATCTCAACTTGAGGCCAGTGAGGATTATGGAAGTCACCAAAGTCATCCTCGCGCTCTCCAGCTTTGCCGGAGACGAAGTAATCTCTATCGGGAGAGATACCAGTTGTTCTTGTGTGTCCTCGCAGCGACTCGTAATCATCCGCCGGCTCGTAGACGAAGCCGTCTGTGCCGGGCTCTATACTGGTTGACGCCCAGGTGTCCAGACAGCCGTATGCATTCGCGTCCATCCGCCCGGAGAAGGTGTTGTCCACCCCGTCCGCACACGCCGGAATATGCTCCAGCGGCAGGGTGATCTCGCTATCCTGGTCGCCAGGGACACTCGCCGCCCCTTCAGCGACGTTCAGGTAGTGATCATCCGTCCAAGCCGGCCCCTCTTTAGGGATGTAGACGGCCCGGCCGGATATCTCGATCGCGTCTGGTCCGGCCGGGTACTCGTAGGTGCTGGCCAGGCCTTCACGGATGTGCGGATTGAAAATAAATTCCGCACTATTGTCATGCGCCTCCAGATTATCTACCCAGACTTCTTCGCCAATGGTGAGGCGGTATTCGGTGTTTCTACTCGCCGCATGTGGAATGTTGTCTTCCTGACGCAAGAGGTCAGTATACCCCACAATCTCCGGGGTGATGGTAACCGTGACCATCTCGGCCGGCAGTTCCAGCTCGACGGTCTGGTCTGCATCGGGCACGGCCTCGCGGCAGGCCTGCTGGTGATAGTCGGCCCGGCCGCAGAATTCCACCGACTCCGTGCCGTACGGCAGGGTAACGGATCCGTCCGCCCCTTCGCTGGCCAGCGTGTCGGCGATGTAGAGGTTGGCGCCGTCGATCAGCTGACCGTCCTCATCGCGAATCGTGTAGGACTGCGTCACCTTGTCCGGATTATTCGCGGCCAGCGTAAACTCGACCTCACCGTCGCTGTCAAACGTTACCGTCTGCACCTCCGGATGATGGTATTCCGCCTCGGCGCGAATCTCCATTTCAGTGCCTTTCTTCTTTTTGGCGGGGTTATTCAGCTGTCGGTCGCTGTCGGCGTCGTAAAAGACCGCGTCGGTGATCCGGTCGCCCTCGCTATCGAGGGCAATCAGCGTCTTGGTGACGGTCTCATCGCCGGACCTGTCCGGGCTCGATCCCGTCGTCTCGCATCCCCCCAAAACAAAAGCTGCCAGCAACACAACGGCAAAACTTGCCGCAAGCGCTGGTGCTGTTCGGCGGGTGGCACCAGTAAATAATCTGGGGAATGTTGTCCTTTTCTTTATCCCAAAAAGTGATCTCATAATGCGCCTCTCAACACCTAAAGGTTAATCAACTAATTCCAGTTGCACCATTATGGTAAAATACCGGCTTTACTTCAAGCATGTGGCTGGTTATGCAGTACTTAAATTAACCTTATTTTTCACAAAACTAGGGTATATACAAGTTTCTTGGTAAATAATCCGGGTTAAGAATGGTTTTCAGAGCTCTTGTAAAAACTGCTGACCATGGTCGACCAACCAGGGGGGGCGCCTTCCTCATTTTGAATTATAATCATACTGAGTTATGATGGCCGGTACTCTATTCCGCATTTTTTGGAGTTGGTTACCGTTGATCAAAAGTTATAGCAAGCCAGCACGTTAACCGTGCCACGAAATACCGGATCGATTGTCGGGGCAATTGGAATCCCCTCATTCTAATTCGGAACTGAAATAACGAAAAAGCTGTCGTATTTTTAACGCAATTAGTGTAAAAAAACTATATGTGGCAAGTTGACCTGAACAGGGACCGTTTTATGAAAAACATCTTGAATACAGGGCCGAAAAATTTCAACCCGATTCGAATTGCATACCTGGTAATTGTAATTACGATAACCTGCGTCGGCCTCTCGGCGGCACAAAATCAGCAGGAAGCAGAGCGGCGGCTCAAGGGCGGACTGGCGTTCAGCAGCCTCAATAATACGGCATGGGAATCATCCTCCACACCCGGTTTTGTCTTCGGATTGTCGCTTGGGTTTCCGCTGACCGATGCCTTTATGGTGCAACCGGAGATTTTGTATATAGAAAAAGGCAGCCGGGAAACCGTGCAGGAGACAGGCACCGAGTTTAACCTCACGCTGGACTATGTTGAAGTGCCGGTGCTGGCCAAATATCAACTGCTTGACAGCGGCACAATTCGGCCAAATATCTACGCAGGTCCGTACGCGGCCTTTCTTATTGAGAATCACAGTGATATTGAACAGCCCAATTCCAGTGAATTTAGTCCCGACCAGCTCGTGCAGCAGGCTAAAGATTCGGAATTTGGTGCCATTTTGGGAGCAGGCGCCGACCTGCATTTTACGTTTAACACCATGAGCGTGGACCTGCGTTATAGCACAGGGCTTTCCAATGTATTTGATGTCTCAACCAGCCAAACCATACGCAATGGATCGTTGATTTTTATGGTCGGATTCAGCTTTTAGAATGGTATCCCGCTTCTGTATTAAAACTTCTAACCCCATCACAGCCGATAAGCAAGCGACAGGGTAATTTTTAAAAAAACTCATATTACTTTGAGCTCAATTTTATATAGATTATAGTTACTTTTGGGATTAAAAAAGATTCAGAAGTCAATCTGGATTAAACAGCATTATGCTGCTATAAAAAAGCAGTTGGAGAGACCGACGGAAAAAGCGCATAACGCAGCCTTGGATGTTCCTAGCTGTTTGGTTCGATTTTTTGTTTTACCCGGCATATGCAGTCCCAGACGGCATTAAATCTGCAAAAATAAATCATCACAACACGGTAACATTTCATGCTCAGGCGCCTGATTTATCTGAACTGGTCGTCCTTTCTGGCTCGGCTCACCAAGCTGCAGTCAGTGCTTGTGGTGGGATATATCGTATTCCTGCTTATTTTGTTCTCCAACCTGGTCGGCAGCGCGCTACTGGTTATTATGTACGAACAGGCGCCCCAGGGGTTCAAAGAATTGCCCTGGCTTTCGCCTCCCGTTCGCGTACTCATTCTGATTGTGTTTGCCAACGCGTTTTGGCTGCTCCACTTTTCTTTCACCAGCACACGGCTGCTCAATATGGAAATGAACCGCAAGTTGCTGGCTTACGGATATCCGGTCAATAAACTGGCCTGGCACCTCAACCTGATTGGTTTTTTTCACCCGTTAAACATTATTTATAACCTGACGTGGACCGTTTTCCTGCTAATACAGGTACAGCACCCGATGTACATCCCGGTCATTATTGCTGTGGTGCTGCTGAACTACTCGATCATCTACTCTATCAAGCACCGATTTCTTCACCTTATCGAAAAGCGGTTCAAGCTGGTGGTATTCAGCGGGCTCTTTCTGATTTTTGGATCCATTACGGCGATCGCTATTATTTCACGCAATGCGGCATATTTAATCTCCCACTACCTCCCGGACCTGCAGAGTATCATCCAGATTTTGACTTACTTCCCCGGCGGCCTGCTGATGGCCTCTGCCACGGCGGAATACAACCTGGCCACCGCCACCGTCATCTACGGGTTCTCCGCCCTGCTGATCTTTCTCATATTTCGGGATCATTTTTATAAAACAAAAGAGGGTCTCCTGTCGGCCACCAGCAAACGCACCGAGACCGAAAGCAGTACCGGCTGGGCGGTCCTCAAAAAAATGATGGGCTTTAACGCAGGAAAGTTTTTTTACTACGTGATGAAACATCCTTACAACCGCCTGTTTCTGCTCACACTGGTGCTGGTACCCGCTGTTTACATTCCGCTGCTGCTGCATCTCAACCAAAGCTGGCTGACCGCTGTACTCATTCCCACCATGCTGGCGGCCATTCCCGTTGCGTTGCTTGCTATAGGCATGGCCAATATGTTTGGTTATGAACACCGCGAGCTGATGCTGCACCGCCAATTTCCGCAGTCATTTGAGCAACAGCTCAGAGAACGGTTCCTGGGAATTACAACACTCCCGCTCTTTATTTTATATATCATCACTATTGGGGAGCTCCTGTACCTGCCACAACTGGGCCAGGTGCTGGATATCTACATCGCCAACACTTTTTTCTTCCTCTGTTTTATGCTGGTGTTTCTATTCACCTCTTTTTACAACTACAAAAAAGTCAGCTACAGCTCGTTCAGTTTTAAACACCCCATCATTCCCCAAAAGGTTACATTCCTGATGACCTTCCTGATGTTTGGTTTAGGGTACACCATTTTTATTCCGCTCGGGGATTATAACATTTACCGGCGCTGGGTGATGATCGGGCTCGATTTTTGCCATCAGCATATATTTATGGCTGAATATACAGGTACTTGTTAAAGCGTTTGACAACAAAATTCTTGATAAGATATGGAACGAATCATAGAAATATCGAAGCTTAAAAAAACCTACCAGGGAGAGGCGGTAATCAACGGCCTAGACCTGTCGATTCCCACTGGCAGCATTTTCGGACTTATTGGTCCAAATGGGGCCGGTAAAAGCACACTCATGGGTATTCTAACCGGCATACTGGGATATGACGAAGGCACCATCAAGATTGATGACCTTGAGCTAAATGAAGAGCATGAACAGGAGATCAAACAACGGTCTGCCTCCGTGCTGCAACCACCATTACTGTTTGAACATTTTACCAGCCATGATTTCCTGATCTATATTTGCGACATGTACAATATACCCGAGGATAACAGGAAAGAGAGGATCGATTCACTGCTCGATTACCTGGGAATCCTGGAGTTTCAGCATGTCAAAGTCAGCAAGCTCTCGGCGGGTAGCCGTAAGAAGCTGTCATTTTGTGCCGCCGTCCTCTCAGATCCCAATGTGCTATTCCTGGATGAACCGTTTGAAAGCGTGGATGTTATCTCGATCGGTCGCATGAAGACGATCCTAAAAAAACTAAAAGCAAAGGGAGTAAGTATAATTATTACCAGCCACATCCTGGAGATTGTAGAGAATTTATGTGATGATATCGCTATTCTGCATGAAGGAAACCTGATCGCCTACCTCGATTCCAAAACGCGTAAGGAACTCCAAAAAGACAGCAGTCTCAGCGAAATTTTTGAAAGTTATATTGAAGTAGAACATCCCCGGGATGATGTGCTTAAATGGCTATAATATCACCCATAACAGGTACTTTATACTAATACTTAAATCCCAATAAATTCCAGTAGTAAAGCTGCCAGAGGGCGATATAAAATACAATCGTCAGTAGCGTGTAACTTACCCGGCTCCAGAGTCCGCTCATCGAATATTTCCAGATCTGAACCAGCAGATATGTCATGTAGAGCGTAAGCAACAGCGAGATTAACGGGATGATCAGCATAAATTTGAGAGATGTAGCCAACCCGTACACAACGTTTTCGGGTCCGCCGAGGAACAATCCTACCGCGATGTAAAAGCCGATCAGTAGCTGGCTGTTGGCCCACCCCGCCAGTTTTATATGGAAAGGTAATGGCTCTCTGACTGTAAGACTGGCGCGGTATTTCTGGCGGACCAGGTACGCAAACGGCCAATAGAGGACCACAATTCCCAACGCAGTAGTTGTAACTCCAAAGATGGAATAATGGAGAAACTGGCTCGATATCGTCGGTATTTTTTCAAACGCAATGATCGGCAGGTCATCCAAAAACAGGTGGGTAACGCGACCGCTCCGATCTTTCTCAAAGGCAAGGGAAGCCCCCGTCTTAACCTCACGAAATAGCAGGCTATCCTGCGGAACCCAAAACCGGCCTTCCTGCCCGTTGTACGTTTTCAATGTCATATCTTCGGTCAGGCTTACTTCCAGTGGATCAAACAACGCCATAATTTTTGTGAGGCGCTCATGGGGATATCGATTGGCGCGGTAATTTCCCGTGAACTCTTGCAGGTAGAGTGAATCAACTGGCATAGGCTCAATAGAGACGGAATCCACCGGGAAATAGCGGTCTACAAACGCCTGCAGCACCTTTGCCGGCAGGCTCGATCCATCTGCGCTGTTAAAGGATAGAAAGAATCCCAGGTCTTGCTCGGGGAACAGGGCCATCATGGAGTGAAACCAAAGCGTGTTTCCTCCATGCCCAAAAATCTCCACTCCATTTTGACTCATATCGATAAATCCGTAACGCATTGGATTAACCCCATCGGCATGACTGAAGGCGGGACTGTGCATCAGGCGGGCGGTGGCGCTGTCGATCAATGTGACGCCGTTATAGGTTCCTACATTCAGATGTGCCTGCATAAAGGGAATAAGCCCCGTGGCAGTTGCCGAAGCTGCCCCTACTGGACCCAACGGCACATATTCAAATGACTTTTCGACAAACTCTCCATTTTCATAATCATATCCCCTGGAAAGTTGCCGGGCAAGTGGACCCCGCGGCGGCTGTCGAAAAGTGACAGCGTTCATGTTGAGGGGAGCAAATATATTCTGCCGGACGTAATCCTGGAACTCTATGCCGGTTACCTGCTCCAGTATATGAGCTGCCAGCCCTGTGCCGTGGTTAGAATATGAGGCGTACCGACCCGGCGGACGCACTCTGGCAGGCAATTCCTCCATTAGAATATCTTCCAGCGGACGCAGACGAGTGGAATCTCTCGCAAACAGACCGGTTACATATTCCTCAAAACCCGCCGTGTGGGTCATAAGATGTTTGAGCGTAATCGGCTCGGGATAGGTTTCCGGAATGGTAATCTCGTCCAAATACTGGTTGATATCAGTGTTGAGATCCAGATTGCCCGCTTCCACCTGCTGCATAATGGCGATCCAGACAAACAGCTTTGAGATCGATCCGATACGAAACAGGGACTGCCGGGGATCGACCGTCCGCAGATTTTCAATATCGGCATAGCCGTACCCCCGAAGTGCAATGGGCTCCCCGTTCTGTGTAATCACAACGGTAGCACCTGCCTGGTCATACTCATCCATATACGCCTCGATCGTGCCATCAAGGAAACTGATCAGTTCGGTGCTGTCAGTTAGAGCCGGCTGAGCTAGACCGCAGGTTGAGATTAAACCTGCAAATAGAAATACAAGAACAAACACTTTTTTCATCGCGGTAGCAACTAAATAGGTTAGAATCCACTTTTCATCCCAAGTACTTCTTAGCAATACGGGATAACTGACCACTCCTGCTTAATAAACTGACCACTCCTGCTTAATAAAGGGAGGATACTATCCTAAATAATTATCCGCAATCGATATTTTCAGGTTCCTTTTTTTTATAAAAAAACCAAAGAATGAATGTGTGAGACCCCTGGATTTGGTTGATATGATCTTCCAAAATATCAACCAAATTAGGGGATGGTTATAAACTGCGACCTCATCACTGAAAGAATGTTTTACAACTCAACACTTTCCATGTGGTATATCGGAGGATTAATTGGACATCGATATTTCTGATCCATTCTCATTGATGATCTTAATCCCTTCAAAGTCTTCGCTTAAACTCTCAGGTCGCGGAAATGAAATGACATACGCATCTTCCTGGAGCTTCTTCATAGTTTGCTCTACCTCACGAGCCTGACTGAAACTGCTGAATGCGCCAACGAACACTTCGTAATACTCTTTTCGCTGGATTATAAAAATTTTCTCTTCAGCATCCGCCAAAACATCCCTTACGTTCTCAATGGTTTTGTTCCGCAGATCTTGCGCAACATCCAGCCGGGTAGCGGCAAAAATCTGCACGTAAAATCCGCGTGGAAGAGCCTCACCAAGGCCCGTTTCAGAATCGACATCTGCGCTTTTGGTTTCTGCCTTGACCTCTGCCAGGGTATTCCTGAGATTGTTGATGAGATTGTCCATCTGGCTTATTCGAGCCGCGAGGGAATCATTTTTAGCTTCCTTCTCCTCAACCTGCTCTGCAAGCTGCTTTTCCCGCTCGCTGTGCTGTTGTTCCATTCGTTCAATTTTTTCCTGTAAATCGTCTGCCATTTTTGCCTGGGTTAACATGCGCTCGTACTCGGTTCGTCTTACATCAACGGCTGGTTCACGCCAGGAAGCCAGCTTAGCTTCCTTTTTACCGAAATTAATCCGAACACCCGCGGTAACGGTATTGAGCATATCAGCGCCGTAACCCTTCGTTTCATTATCCAGGGCGTTTGATCCGAAATGGTATTCATAATGGCCAAACAGGTCGAACGTATTGGTCAATTTAAAAGCAGCACCGAAACCCGCGTTGTAACTTGTATTATGAGAACTAAAATTAGCGTCACTGCCTTCGTAGTCGTACATATCATACCCCAAGCCAGCCGAAAGGAACGGATTTAGCCTGGGAGTAATCTGGTTCAGAGATAACAACTGGTTCAGGTTAAAAATACTTTTCAACGCCACCTGGTTGATGTTTGCTTCGAATGCTTTGCTAATGCCTCTTACCTGGGCCCGTCGATATCCTAATTCAAACGACCATGTCGGGGTCAGCGCATACTGAACGCCAAGCCCATAGGTTGGAGTTTCTTCGGTATTAACGCTGAAGCTGCTAGACATGAAGTAATTTCCGTTGTTCATGTCCCCCAGGCTTGCCCCGCCGCTAACGGTCAGGCTCAACCTGCGATAGTCGGTATCCTGGCTGATTTGGGAAAATGCCAGGGTAGATGTTAAAAAAATCAAGAGTAAACTTAGTACGCCTGTTTTTATAGATGATGTAAACATGATATTCCCTCTCATTAATTAAGGCTTATTTTTAGTCAACTTATATAGTTATTAATAATATGCAAATGTATCTCTCAGCTTAATATTCTTCTTACTGATCAGAGTGCATGAAGTCTACATAGATTTTTTGTTAATATATATTTGAATCTATTAATACGCCGCCTCTCAGATTAGACTTTTTTAGAAAAGTTCTGCTTGCTCAATGTGTCAACCAAAATATACAATCAAGAGGATTATAAGCTGCAATAATTGGTACGTTTTGGATTTTGTGGAAAGTCGGTTATTCATCCATTAGGGTTGGGCAGGTCGCTGCAAAAACAGCATTGGATGAACCAAGAAAATAAAATCGAAATTCGGTTTGATATTATTTTTGCGAAACCCGTATATTTGGAATCTGCTTTTGACCCGAAGAGTCGGTAGCTCAGATGGTAGAGCAACGGCCTTTTAAGCCGTGGGTCGAGGGTTCGATCCCCTCCCGACTCACCAAGCATTAACTCTCTCTTAAGCCCCTGTAGGTGGACAACCGCAGGGGCTTTTTGTTGATTGAAGACAAACGGAATGCAACGCCCTTGTATTCTCGTTATCCTAATATGTATTTATTTACGCATACTTTAGAGTTTAACAAAATTTATGGCAGATAAAGAGCAGCAATCATCAAACCAGCAACCTTCCAACCAAAAAAAGCAGCCCCAATTCAGCACGCCCGGTGGCAAGCAAAGAATTATTTTCTGGATGATTATCGCTGCCCTTTTTGGTTTCTGGATTCTCAGCTCAAGTGGCACGGGCATTTTTAGCGGTCCCCCGAGTATCGACTACAGCACATTTCGTGAACAGGTTCAATCCGGTAACGTGGAAGAAGTCGTGATGAGGGGCGATCACATTCGCGGTACGCTCAAGAAACAGCAGCAGCTTAAAGCCTCCGAAAACGATACGACCGGCTATAGCGAATTCACCTCTTATATTCCCTCTGTTGGGGATGATGAGCTGCTGAATATGCTTGAAGCCAACAACGTTAACGTTGAGGCTGTACCCCAGAGCGATTTCAACTGGTGGACAATTCTGCTGTGGGGTATTCCGCTGATTTTCCTACTCTTTATAGGCATCCAGTTTTTCAGGCAGATGAAGGCTCAGGGACAACCGTTTATGAACATCGGTAAAAGCAAGGCCAAGCTGCAGGATGCCGAAAAGGTAGATACCACGTTTGATGATGTAGCTGGCTTGGAAAGCCCTAAAACCGAGCTTAAAGAGATCGTCGGCTTTCTGAAAGATCCGGAGCAGTTTGAATCACTTGGAGGAGAAGTACCCAAAGGCGTTCTGATGGTTGGCCCTCCCGGCACTGGTAAAACGCTACTGGCCCGCGCTGTGGCTGGTGAAGCTGGTGTGCCGTTTTTTACCATCACCGGCTCTGACTTTATGGAGATGTTCGTTGGTGTGGGCGCCAAACGCGTGCGCGACATGTTCGGGAAGGCCAAGGAAAAAGCACCCAGCATTATCTTTATTGACGAGCTCGATTCCATCGGCCGAAAGCGCGGCGCAGGCCTCGGCGGTGGGCATGACGAACGCGAGCAGACCCTTAACCAGATGCTCTCTGAGCTAGACGGCTTTGAACCCAACCAAGGCGTCATCGTGATGGGCGCTACCAACCGTCCTGACATTCTGGATAAGGCACTGCTTCGTCCCGGCCGTTTTGATCGCCAGATAACCGTAAATCTGCCCACCCAGGAGCACCGAAAGGATATTCTGGAAATTCATTCCAAAAACAAGACCATGGGTGATGATATCGATCTTGAAGAGATCGCCCGCTCTACACCGGGATTCAGTGGTGCCGATCTGCGTAATCTCCTGAATGAAGCAGCCCTTATTGCCGCCCGCAAAAAGCAGCAAAGACATCAAACAGGCAGATATTGACCAGGCGCGCGATAAAGTGATGATGGGACTGAAGCGAGAAGGCATTCGCCTTTCAGATGAAGAGAAAAAACTGCTGGCCTATCACGAAGCGGGGCATGCCGTAGTGGCGGCCGCCATGCCCAATGCCGACCCCATCCACAAAGTAACCGTCATACCGCGCGGCAAGGCGATGGGTGTTACCATGCAGCTTCCGGAGAAAGAGAAACTGCTGTATCAGAAAAAGTATATGCTGGATCGCATGGCCGTCATGATGGGCGGACGCGCGGCAGAAAGCCTTATTTTTGACACCTCGACAAGCGGCGCCGAAAACGACCTTAAAGAGATCACCAAGCTGGCTCGCAAAATGGTGCTCGACTGGGGCATGAGCGACAAATTTGGCCATATGGCTTTCGGCGGACAACAGGAGCAGGTTTTCCTGGGCGAACAGATGGGAAGCCAGCGCAAATATAGCGACAGCACCGCCCGCGAAATCGACGAGGAGGTTAGGCGAATCCTGGAAGACTCTTACAGCAAAGCGGAGCAGGCACTGAAAGATTACCGCGACGTGCTAGACAAAGTAGCCGAAGAGCTGCTTGAAAAAGAGGAAGTGCCCGGCAAGTGGGTAGAAGATCTTCTCAAAAAGAAAGTTGACGAGAACGAGGATAAAGACAAAGATATAGTAAGCGATAACGACGAACAGGAATAGTAGAATAAGCGAACGCTAAATTTTTTTGACAACGGTGTTGTAGAAATTATTGAGGCAGCATTGATCGAGTTCAATTCACATATCGATCCAATTAAGATATAGAATAAAAACAGGGATAAAGTCGAAAATCCCTATTTGAATTCTGAACAGGGTACGCTATTCTGGCGCTATAAATCCTTCACTGGTGATCAACAATTTTGCTTACTCCATCCATCAAATCTAAAGCGTTGTAATTATGTTTAAAGAATTCAAAGAGTTTGCGATCCGCGGCAATGTGATTGATATGGCCGTTGGAATCATCATTGGTGCCGCATTTACCGGCGTTGTTCAATCGCTGGTTAAGGATGTGCTCATGCCCATTCTGGGATTGCTTATAAGTGGTATTGATTTTGCGAATGATTTTTTGATTTTGAGTGAGGGGACGGTCCCCCCTCCATACCCTACGATAGAAGCCGCTAATGAAGCGGGCGCGGTCATCTTGCGATATGGTACTTTTCTTAACGCCCTGATCAGCTTCCTACTGGTTTCGTTTGCCGTGTTCCTGATTATACGCTATATCAACAAACTCAAGAATCCTCAAGAATCGCCCGAACCGGTTTCTCCCACTATCAAAAAATGTCCGCACTGCTTTTCCGATATCTCGGTCAAGGCCACTCGCTGCCCGCATTGCACTTCAGAACTTGACGTCTAGCCGCTATTTCAATTTTAATAATTTTGAAGTTTAGCCCAGCTCACGGTAGTACTATACTATATCCGTTTTTAAGAAATTACCTAAACCCGTAATAATTCTGTAACAATCATCCCGCCGGGAACTCTATTAAAAAATAGGATATAGTTTACTGTTTTTACTAGATTTATATATAAATCTTCACCGAAAACGCTACGGGGCATGGCAGGGACAACATCACCTTCACCAAAAGCGAGAAATACAACTATCCTGTTCGTTACGATTATTTCTCTGCTGCTTATTTTTTCGTATTACATTTTTGTGTACGTGCCTTCGCATGAAGACACCATGCACAAACAGCATCTGAGGGTGCTGAATAAGATTGCCCAGAATATTAACACCAAGCTGGGCAGTACCATCGGCAACGCCCGGAATATTGCGGTACATACAACATCGGCCAGGGAGAAGGGCGTATTTGACCTGGATGAACTCCAGGAGAACTCCTCATTGTATAACCCAAATATTCAATTTGAGGAGCGTAGTCAGAGCTCCTCTGGTATGGAGGGAACAAATGATGAAATGAATGGCGAACCAAAGTTTGAAATTGAGGTGCTAGAAAAGAAGTATGGGAATCCCGGGATCTATATCACCGATTATGCAATCCTCGATAGCCTGCCACGACGGTATCACTTTTCGATCTCGGCAGAGAACCTGGTCTCCAACCTGCTTCGATTTGACCATTTCGAAAAATTTGCGCTCTTCACCCCGGAACGTGTTCTCTATGAAACGCATCCCACCGGCTCCAAAGTAAAAGTGCCGTTTGATACCCTGCTGGATGCAGACAAGCAGATCAGCACCAGCTATTTCCGGGAGATCCAGTACGGCGGGCTTCCACATGTAGCCTACTTTCGTCCCCTGCAAATTTCCAACGAACACCAGTGGATGCTGGTCGGTTTTATAAGTTCTGACAAGGTAAATTCCCAGAAATACAGCCTTTCCCCCCTTTTCAGTATTATTCTGCTCCTGTTCATTATCCTGACGTTTCTGAGCATTCCGTTTATAAAGATAAAAATTATGCATGTCAGGGAGCATCTGACAGTCAAGGAGGTGGCCTTTTCCTTTATCTCGGCCACGTTCATCATTTCCATCCTTATCCTGCTTCTTCTGCTGGGATACACCTACGTGGGATTAGATCGGCCTGCCATTGAGGATGAGTTGCAGACTCTGTCCGGCAACATCAGCAACGAACTGGTGGCGGAAATAGACACCGTTCTCAGTGTTTTCAAGCACCAGGAAACGCTCTACGACTACAGCTATCAAAACCTGTTTGAAATAGAAATGAGCTGAAGCCCGCGGGCATGCACGGGCTTCGTTCTATCGAAAACATATTTTTGTGAAAAAGGACGGATGGCAGGGCACTAATAAAAAGTCCATATCCAGGCAGCCTACACCTGTTATTAACATTACCAGCCGTCAGTATTTTTCAAAAGCCAAAGATCCCCAGCTGCTTTGCACCGAGGGGTTCCGCTCCTCCGATGACACCTGCTTTTATCTGGACTCGATCATCTCATATAATACTGGCAAACAGCTGGCCGCTTTTTCAGTATCCATCCAAAGAGAAGAAAAAAGTCCCGTAAATGACATGGCCGTACTGGCGGGCACCGGGCAGTTTCACTCCATTATTAACACGGTGTTACCGTTTGGCTATGGATTTGCCATCCTGAACCGGGCAGGAGAAGTTCTTTTCCACAGCGATTCCAACCGCAACCTGCAGGAAAATTTTTTCGATGAACTTGAGATTTCCAATGAGCTGGAAGCCAATATGTTCGGGCGAACATCGGGCAACATTCGAACCAAATACCATGACCAATCCACCATGCTGCATGTGTCGCCGATCAGGGATTGGCCGATCTCCATCGTCACTTACTACGATATTTCTCTGCTCAGCCTGAAGTACCTTGAAGTTTTTACCCTGTTTGCAACCATCTACTTCCTCGTGCTACTGGGATTGGGAATTGTATTCGTGTTCGGGTTTGTGATCGAAAAATGGGGCGCTGTCTTTTGGAAAAATGCCAAGCAGAAGCCGATTCTTACTCTAGGCAATATCGCTCCAAAGAAGTCACACCGGGAGAATTATGCCGCCCTTATGATCTGCTACACAGTGTTAATTCCCCTGTTCAGCTTTTGGGCCTACCTGGAGCATCCAGGCATCGCCATTCTTATTTGCACGTTTTTGGTCTGCCTGCAGTACTGGACTTTGCGCTATTTCTTTTCCGATCACTCCAACTATGAATACTGGATCGCCCGCATCTTTGAACTGGTCGCCATCAGCGGAGGAATAGGAGCTATTCTAGTATTGGAATTCAACCAGGCTTTGGGATGGAAAAGCTACCTCTACCTGTTGCTGGCAATCACGGTACTTGCTGTATTTGTGTATGGCTGGAGACATCACGCCGTACCGCATGATGACTCCATAGAACCGGCCTGGCATTGGCTTAAAAAGATCCCGTTCCTTCGAAATACCGGATACCTGCAGAGTTATTTTAGAACTATTTTCCTTGCCTCCCTGAACGTTCAGTCTATTGTTAACCTATTGTATCTACCGCGCCAGTTACCTGCAGGAGTCCGAGGCGATACAGAAATTTAAGCTCGTTCAATTTTCAAGGGACGTCAAAGCACATGAAACCCAGGAACTTATCTACTTTGACTCGCTGCATCGCGGTGAAAATGAGCAAGATCCCCGGCTGCGCCAACTGGCCAATATGCGCATCAATGAGTGCAAAGGGATCTACGGCGGCAACATTTCCATGAGTGGTATAACCGATTCAACCGCCAGCGCAGCACCGTTCCTGTTCTACCCGAACTTCTATCAAGTGAAAACGCGGTCAAAAATATCCACTGCCCACATTTTCAATGAGTTCAGCAAAAAACAGAACGACATGTGGGGATACTCTCGCAGTGACCTGCGCCTGCAAAAAAATGACACTGGCTGTCAGGCCGCCCTCGGCCAGCCTTCCATGTCGGTGCAACGAGCCTCTTTCGCCAGTGATATTGGACGGTTTCGTTTGCTAATTATACTGCTGGGGGTTCTTTTGATAGCCGGCGGATACTCTATGATCAAGCAGATTGTAATGGAGCTTTTTATTCTGCGTACACCCGAAAAGTACCAGTTCCAGTCCACGATTTTCAGGGAAAATTTTAAGAGTTTCAAGAAGCTGATGAACGCTGGTAAGCATCTGTTCATCGTGACCGTGCCGGTGCAGTTCAAAGAACTGGTTAAACATTTAAAAGAAGAAAACGAAGACTATAAACTGGCTTATCGGGATGATATCTGCAAAGGTGGATTCAGCATCAATAAAAAACTGCCAGACGATAAAAAGAAACCTTTCCTGGTACTTAACTTTGACTTGGTGGGAAATGAGGGTGAGGTCAACGGCATGGAAGCACTGGAAGATGCCATGAGAACCACCAATGTAATTCTGGTTTCCAATTTTGATCCCCTGGACCTGCTCCATCGTCTCCTTGTGCAACAGGATGAAAAAGGGGCCGAAAACTCCAACCTGGAGCACGACAAGCTGACCGACCTTCTGGCTGAGTTTGAAACCTGACTCTTCCCTCTCACGGAAGATACGATCAAGCAGTACCAGTCAGGCCGAGCAGAACCAGGACCTGCTGGTAAAAGAGCAAAATATTTACTACGAAATTTGGAACTCTCTGACACCTGACGAACAGTACGTACTCTACGACCTTACCCACGACGGACTGGTAAACACACGAAACCTGCCGATCATCCACCGACTCTACAAAAAAGGCTTGATCAGCGACAACGAAAACACCTTCACCGCCCATGGAGATAGCTTTATTTCATCGCTGGATATCTTCAACGAGCGGTTTAGTCACTTTATCGACAAGCTGGCGGAAACGGAAAATCTCAAAAAGCTGGAAGAAGAGATCAACGCAACAGGTACCTGGCATAAGTATCGAACGCCGCTGCTTATCACGCTTACCGGCATTCTGCTTTTCGTTTTTATAACGCAGCAACAAACCTACGGTGAGGTTATTGGAGTGCTGGGTTCCATCGCTGCCAGCCTGCCGCTCATACTTCGCTTGATGAACACCTTCTTTACCAACCGGTCTGCAAATAAAGCTACCGCAGCTTAAACGGTATGATCTGCCCAGCGGCTTGATTCTATACAAAAAGTATGACCAATAGCGTATAAAGTGCGGCCCCGATGCCCGCCGCTGTAAGAGCCAGTGGAATCTGCGTGTACACGTGGTCCATCAAATCACAGCCGGTGGCCAGCGATGAGAGAATTGTCGTATCGGAAATGGGTGAACATTGATCTCCAAACACGCTTCCTCCAATGACCGCCCCAAAGCAGAGCGTCAGGAAAAACGTATCAGGTAGTACGGCCCAAGCCAGGGGTATCGCCACCGGAAAAACCACTGCATAAGTTCCCCACGATGTACCTGTAGAAAAGGCGACAATCATACATAAAAGCATCAGCAGGGCGGGCAAAAGAGCAGGAGTTAGCGCACCGCTGGAGACCTCCACCACGTAAGCGGCCGTACCTACGGCATCAGCTACGCTTTTCAGGGAAACCGCCAGTGCCAGGATAATAGCCCCAATGGTAACGCCTTTGCAGCCGTCGACAAAGCCATCGATGACCGTTTTTAGCTCCATCCCCTTGGCAAGGGCGATAAACATTCCGGCCAGCACTGCCAGTACAAACGCCTCGGCAATCAGCAGCATCGGGTCTTTCCTGACCCATGATGTAGAATGTGATGACATAAGGAATGATGGCTACGCCAAGCAGGGTTCCAATGGGACCAAAAAAATCGAATAGGCCCGGTTTGTAATCCTCTGGGATATCCATTTCGGTGAGCTCAGCAGCCGAGAGCGGTTCCGAGCCTTCACGATCCATATTGCCGGTTTCCCGGGCACGCTTGATAGCAGCCCGCATCTTTTTGCCGGGCACCCACGGCAACAGCTCCCAGGCAAAAAGTAGCGTGATTATGAGAGCAAAAATGGCGTAAAAATTGAAGGGCAGCGCCTGAAAGAAAAAAGCGATGCCATCCTGTGCGGTCTCGAACATTCGGGATGGTGCCAGCCACCAGTCCACCCACATAGATCGGCCAAACATTAAACGGGATAATGGTAGCAGCCGGCGAAGCGGTGGAATCCACCATGTATGAGAGCTCCTCGTGGGAGACCTCGTGCTTGTCAGCCACCGGGCGGACGGTGGCGCCCGTCAACACCGTGCTGATAGTACCGCCCTGGTGGAAAACCAGGCCCATCATCCAGGTAAAAAATTTGGCACTTTTAGGACCTCGCACAATCTTTTTACTGGCCCAGTTAGCAAATTTTTCCGCGCCGCCCGTGCGTGTCCATATGCCAATCAAGCCGCCTAGTGACCAAAGATATACAAGTAGAATCAAGGCAAAATCTTCGGTGCCGATTGAAGGAATTAAAAAACTGTCCACAATATTCAGTTGGCCAGATATAATGCCACCCAGCGCCACTCCTACAAAAAGCGCGCTGATAACCTCTTTGGTCCAGAACGCCAGCACGATAGCCACCAGTGGCGGCACCACCGACCAAAAACCGTAATGCCCGTTTTGCTGGGGAAAATCCCCGGCAAAAATGAGGCCTAATATGAGAATAATTATCGTAAGCCCCAGGTTAAACCAGTTGCCCTGCGAAATTCCATCCACCCAGTTAGATCTGTTTTTCTCCGCCATATCACTCAGTTGTTGTATTAAAAATGAGGTGCAATCTCTAGAAAAAGCGACGGGGAATCAACTTTGTAAACTTCTTTTTACCACTCCATCATTGATCAAATTTCATGAAATTAATTCACTGCGATTCAAGTTCTACCGATTGACTATGGCATCTGTACAATTCGTTTTGTTTGCAACCCTTTTGCCTATCACTCTGATCATAGTGTACATTTTTAATCCAACAAAATTTTTGGTTGAGTTTTATCAATCGAAAAATTGGAATCGAAGGTATGAACCTGGCCGCTAAATTTTCGAAAAGACCTTGATTTTACTGCTTTAAATACTTGAAAATAGAGTGATTTGAAATCTTCAAATTGGCTTTAGATTTCATACAGGGTTGGGTCAGGTTCACCCATTATAATTAGAATGAACTGAAAACCTCAGAAGAGAAGAACCGACTTTATGTGGCGATTCACTCTAGTTTTATTGCTGGTATTTTCAACACAAATAACATTAGCCCAACAAACAACCAAGAATGCTACCATCGAAGGCACAGTATTCAACGGCGAAGGGCAAGCAGTAACCAATGCATCGGTTGCTATATATGATTCCACACAATCGAACATTAGGACGGGAACCACGAGTGACACGACCGGTGCGTTTTCGATTAATGTGCAACCAGGTAACTATGTAGTGCAAGTCTCCTTTGTATCTTACCAGGATTATAACGAGCGTGTGGATATCTCTTCTGGCGAAACCTTGAGCATGGGAGAAATTACCCTGCAATCCTCCAACCAACAGATGGGCGAAGTGACCGTAAGAAGCGAGGAGTCCAGCATGCAGATGAACTTTGACAGCCGCACCTTTAATGTGGGTCAAGATCTTACCAGCATGGGCGGCTCCGCACTTGATGTGCTGGATAATGTACCGTCCATCGCCACTGACATTGATGGCAACCTCAGCCTGCGCGGCAACCAGTCGGTTCGTATTCTCATTAATGGACGTCCCTCCAACCTGGTGGAAGATGGGGCTGATGCCCTGCGCAATATACCGTCCTATCTTATCAAGGATGTGGAAATTATTACCAATCCCTCAGCTAAATTTTCAGCTCAGGGCTCTGCAGGCATTATCAACATAATTATGAAAAAGGATCAGCGGCGAGGCCTGAATGGAAGTGTAGGCGCCGGCACCGGGTATCCCCAAGATTATGAAGTATCGACAAACCTGAATTACCGCACCGAAAATGTAAACTGGTTTCTGAACGCTGGTACCAATTATCGAAGCGATCCCGAGGATGGATACTCCTATCAAGAGTATATCCCTCAAAGCACAAATGCAGATACCTCCTACGCCTATCGGGAAAATACGGACTCCAATGAGAACGAAATTGATGGTGATCTGCGGCTGGGTGCTGACCTTTTCTCACTGACCGGCAGACTTTAACCATCAGATGCCAACGGTCAGCTTGAGGATGGCTGGAATAACGAAACTGTAAACTATACCGACTATTTTGTGAATGACGGATCCGTCGGAGATGTGATGCGGCGTATTGAACGCACTGATAAACAGGACGGCCTGGAGAGAGAGCTTGAGGCCAACCTGGAGTATGAAAACCGCATCCAGGGGCAAGATCACCGACTGACCGCCGAGGCCAGCTTTGAAATCGAGAATGAATCGGAGACCTCTAATTTCAATGAAACGGTGCTGGAAAGCATGGGAAATTACAACCCCGAACGTGAACGCAGTGGCTCCGAAGAGTCTTCACAAGATTTTCGGTTCGAGGCCGATTATGTACGCCCGCTCGGTGAAACAGGGGAGTTGGAAGTGGGTGCGCGCACCACGTTTGACTGGAACGACAACAGCCAAAGTGTTGAACGGTTGCAGAACGGCAGCTGGCAACCGGTGGCTGGAGCGGTATTCAATAACAATTTCCGGTACAATGAAAATATTAATGCTGCATATGCAACACTCAGTAAAGAGTTTGGTAAATTCTCAACATCTGCCGGGCTGCGTATGGAGCACACAGCAATAGAAACCGAACTAAAAACTACTGGGCAAACCAATACTCAGAACTATCTGGACCTCTTTCCGAGTGTGTTCCTCAATTACTCATTTAACGAGCAGCAGTCGGTGCAGGTAAGCTACAGCCGGCGTCTGGACCGGCCGTGGTCACGCTCACTGTTACCCTTTTCGGACTATTCCGATTCCCGCAGCCGCTTCTTAGGGAACCCGAATCTGAAGCCGGAATACGCCAACTCCTATGAAGCTGGCTATCTGCAGTACTGGGGCTCCGGCTCGTTGTTGACCAGCGTTTATTATCGCTACCGAACCGGGTAGAAGAGGATATCACCACGCTGGATGATGAGGGCATCCGCCGAACCCAGCCCATTAACCTTGCCACTGAAGAGGCATGGGGAATCGAGTTTTCTGCTGACCAGGATATTGCTGAATCCCTTAGCTTAACCGCCAACGCGAACTTTTTCCGGTCCGATTCCCGCGGTAGTTATCAGGGCGATCTGCTGACCAGTAGCTCTCAAAATGTGCAGGGAAGGATGACGCTTCGCTGGCGACCATCTTCTCAATGGAATGTGCAACTTTCCAGCAGGTATCAAGGACCGGAGAATACGACCCAGGGACGTGAAGACGGCATGACAATGATGGATACCGGAATTTCCCACAACTTCGAACTTTGGGATGGCCGGGCAACGCTTACGTTCAATGTGGAAGACCTGCTGAACTCTCAGAATTTCCAGCGAACAATTAACAATCCCAATTTTTACTCCGAGCGAGAATTCAGCTGGTCTAGTCGTTCTTTCATGCTGAATTTTCGCTACCAGTTCAACCAGCTTGACAACCAAGGTGGCCGCCGCGGAGGACCAGGAGGCGGTGACTGGGACTAATGAGTTTTCCCTATACCCTAATTCACACATCAGTCCATTACACTACTTGTGTGAATTTTCCATCGCAAGCCTTTGACCGGGCTTGCGATGTTTTTTTATTGATATAATTATTTACATCTCTTTATGCGAAAAATCTTTCTTGATTTATAGTTATAGAAACAGGATAAAACCTTAACAGAATTACGTTAGTACGAATGATACAAAAATTATTCTCCAGCAAATTAAACGCAATTGGCAATGAGCACGTAACCCTCTTATTTATGAGAATTGACAGTTGGTGCTTTTATTCTAACACATGGTATTCCCAAACTATTTAGAGTATTGAGCGGTAATTTCAGGTTTGGAGACCCCATAGGGCTGGGTTCTGAACTATCCCTCATATTAGCAGTCTTTGCTGAAGCCATTTGTGGATTTCTTGTTATTATTGGCCTGGGCACCCGCTTTGCCTCCCTCGTACTTGCCATCAACATGGCCGTTGCAGGATTCATTGCCCATGCTGATGATCCCTTTGGCACAAAGGAAAAAGCTCTTTTATTCCTTATTTTCTTTGTTGCTACAACTTTGTTTGGCGGTGGTAAATACTCGCTGGATCATAAACTATTCAATAAATAGCTTTTTATATATCAGAACCCATGTAAGAACTGGAGCAATCCTTAACTAAACATTCTTATAAGCTGTTACTTTTTACCAATTTAACGTATATTAATAGTTGCTAAAAAGTTTCTTCAAGAGAGTTATCAATTAGACTAAAATCTTTTTCCAGAAGTTATTCATATACAATACCATTTAACCTAACCATTCAAGTCATGGAAAAGGTAACGACCTATCTTCAAATACTAGCATTAGTTGTTGTACTGGCCATTGCAGGGTGTTCGACTAGTGGTCACGGCGTGAGTTCTGGGGTTCAGAATAGTAGCAAGGAAGTTGCCGTTACGAATCCATCCATTGATCTAACAGATTATCTGCGCAGAGTGCCAGGTGTTACCGTTATGGGCAATGGTCCCAATGCTCGTGTTACTATTCGCGGGATAAACACCTTTCTGGAAGTACCAGCCCGTTATTCGTACTTGACGGTGTTAAAATAGGAAGAGATTTCCAAGCGGTTTACAGCAGTGTAAACATGCATGATATCTCTAGCATAGAAGTTCTTAAAGGACCGGATGCCTCTTACCTACGGTGTGGAGGGAGGAAATGGCGTAGTATTGATAAAATATAAATAAATAGTCCGATTGTTTGTCAGCAGTATGGAATATGCGAATGAAACAATATCCGGCAGGAGCTGGATTGATTACTTTCTAATTCATTATGAATAATATTTATTCACTAATCTTAGTCAGCGTTGTTTTATCAGCTTTTGTAGCAGTGGGATGTGCCTCCAGTGCCAATACGGGTACAAGAAGTTTTGACAACAAAGTGAAAGAAAATCCAAGAGTGGACGTACGAAATCCCACAACATCGCTAGCCGACTACCTGCGGCGCGTTCCCGGTGTAAATGTTCGCGGGGCCGGCAGCGGTGTGCAGGTTATTGTGCAGGGCGTAAGTACCCTAATGGGCGATCCCTCCCCGTTGTACTATATTGACCAGATTCGGGTAGGACGCAACTACGACCAGGTTTCAAGCATGCTTAACATGCATGATGTTGACAACATTGAGGTCGTAAAAGGAGTAGCGGCATCCATTTATGGTGTTGAAGGCGGAAATGGAGTTATTATTATCCATACCAAAAAGATTCAATAATCTGAAAAGCCGGTTCTTTTACAAGCCACTTTCAAAATGTTTCTCATACTTGATGCCATAAATATGAGTTATACAGCAAAACATAGATCCAAGAGACTCGTTATTTTAAAAACTTAGATGGAGGGTATTATGAAAGCCATTATTCCAAAATCAGTATTCCTTTTTAGTCTTTCGCTCTTATTAACCTTTTCAATTGTGAGTTGTAAGGTTTTAAGTGGAAATGATTCTCCCCAAATAACAATATCTTTGAGTAACCAATCTTTGAGTGCTGAAGACACAATTAGTTACAGTGTCGTAAATAACAATGACGAATCTGTTTTTCTATACATAAACGGTAGTGTTACAAATATTGAAAAGAAAACCAGTAACGGCTGGGTTCGATTAGAAAACACTTTTCCGCATCATCCCACTGTAATTAGACACGAAATAGAACCAGGGAATAAATTTGAATCAATTATAACCTATGAATTAATTGAAGGGTTGACTGAAGAAACCACGGGAGAATATCGGGTTGCTTGTAATTACAATAAGGATAAAAGTGATAGCAAATATGACATTGTGGCTTCCAAAACTTTCACCGTCCAATAAGGTTTTGACTGTATAACATCATGAAATACCTAAACGCATATATAAAGATCACGTTCTTTTCACTTCTGCTAATCGTGATGGGGTGTGCAACGACGGGTAACGGAGGGGTCTCCGGAGATAGTACCTACGACAGCAATACTGTTAAAATAATAGAAAGCTCCTCTGATTCTATTATCGACTATCTTCGCCGTATAGCAGGCGTACAAGTGGTAGGGGATGGTCCGAGTGCTCAGATAAAAATACGGGAAAAAAGCTCCTTTATGAGTGATACAACTCCCTTGTTTGTAATAAATGGGATAAGGGCCGGAAAAGACTTTAGTTCTGTCTATAGCATGCTAAACCCATCTGATATTGTAAGTATAGAAGTACTAAAAGGCACCGATACCTCCATGTACGGCATGGATGGAGCAAATGGCGTTATTGTGATAAGTACCAAAAATTAATTCTCAGTGCACGGTATTTTCACTTTATAAACCACGTAGATAAGGATGATTTGCTGCCATCCATAAATTACTTACGCTGAATGAAGTGCTTGCAATAGTTCTTTAAGATCAAGCTTGCGGTTATACAACTCTATCAAACCATCCGATTTCCTGGGCCACTGCTCTTTGGGGCAATCCCAGTACAATTCAAGTCCGTTCTCATCGGCATCGTCAAGGTAGATCGCCTCCGAAACTCCATGATCTGAAGCACCCGTCAGTGGATAATCATGATTAATAATTTTTAGAGTGATTGTTTACTATCGGAACTCTTCATTGTTCCCCTCATGCTTGCCAATGCTGCCGCTTGCATCGCATTTAATACCATACATGAATTATCTGAATCTGATCTCTTTCCGTATCCCCGGCCAACATCAAAATGCATCGCGGAATTTCTTCCAGTCTTCCTCCAGTTCGATCTCAGTAACCGGTCCGCCGGAGTATACTATTACCCGGTATCTGAAGGTGGTGGAATCCTCGGCGCTCAGTTCAAAATCAAGCTGCTCCTCCCCGCCGCTGAGTGCTTCCTGTCCCAATGGATTGGCAGCAAAGAGACCATATCCGCGGGCGTGCCAGTAGGTCGGGAAGCCGACGTTGTCAGGATGATCCAGTATCGCCACCGAAACTGATTCATCCGCAATCTGACCGGAGAGATTCATCCACCGGGCGCGCGTACCCCAAACTTCTGTACCTTCAATACCGCCGCTGCTGAGGTACCGGCCACTTACGCCTTCATTATCGACCTTCTCCTCCCGGACGACTGGCCAGAAGCATCGATTAACAGAGCCGGCTCATCCGAGGGATGCTCAAGCTCCCGGGCTACTCGTAGTCCCAGCATTCCCTCTTTGTTATCGTGCAAAGAGACGGTATCACCAAGAGCCTGGAGCGTGGTAATTCTGTCAACAATTCGTTTGTTAGCTGAGCTCCTGAAAATAAATGTGGTCTCCTCCTTCAGTAGCGGAGTCCCCTCGGCGGCGTTCACCCATTCGGCTGTTACCTCCAGACGTCCCTGGTTGTCACCGCTTTCAATCTTGTCAACGCTTCGGTGTACCACCCTTCCGTATTGCTCTTTTTCGGAAGGCGGAATTTGATCGGAATTGTTCCAAAAATCCAGCCCGTTTACATCCCCATAATTCAACCAGAGTCCCACATGGTGCGGATGGTCGGCCCGTTCGCCCGGCCGCGGATCGATCGGATAGCCGCGGGTAACCGGATTCCCATTGTGTGTAAGGATGGGATACAGTACCGGCTTTTTAAACTCCGATGAGTAAAGATAGCGGGTAAACAGCTCCTGACCAATCCGGACTTCCACATATTGCTCTTCTGTATTATGATTCAGTTTGATAAGCGTATCCTCCTTCTGCTCTGTTTCGCTGCAACCTGCACTACATAAGGCTACCAGCAAAATGGCTGAATATTTAACGATATCGTAAGTTTTAAACACAGATATTGAGTTTTTCCAAAATTATATTTCCAATTCTGCCAGATGATGACTTCTCATAGGTGTTTACAAAAAATAGAACGACAAATATGACAAAGAATACGACCGTAATTACTACCTGAAGTCAGTGACGTCAAGTGTAATCAATGTGACACTATAACGGACAGCCGATCATCGCCTTCAATCAATCCCTTAACCAACAGATGAGAGCGCTTATTTTTCCCATCTACTTAAAATTAAAAGCACCCCTTTGTCACTATACACTAGAGTGGAAGTGTGGCAACCATTAAATTCACTAAGTATCAGCGTCCCATTTGGGAGCAGGTCAACCCCCTTCTAAAGGAGAATTCCTGCTGTAATGGAAATAATACTTGCCTTACTAGACTTTTTAGTAGTAGCAACACTAGTACTTAAACACCTTGCCGCCTGCCAGTACTTCCTGATTCTGATCGTCAAATGTTACGTGCTCACCCGTGCGGAGTGCCGCAGTTGTCATAATATTGGCGATGGAGTGATTGTACCCCGCTCGTACATCGGCATTTGGCGTTACGCGGCTTCGCACGCATTCCATCCAATTTCTCATATGGGCGGAGGTCATATTATCGGCTCCGGTATCGGCACTGGTTGCTGCACCGGCGGCATCCGAAAGCGATTGCTCTTCCAATAGGTTGGGCTCCATTCCCATCGCGGAGGCGTGACGCTCCGTTAGTCCGCCATTGGGAGTCACCTTGTTGGTACTCAAATTCAACTCTCCGCCATTAGAGTAATAGATCTCCTTAACTCCCCCGGCAGAATTGGTGAACCGTGAGGAATAAACCACCTGGAATCCCTCCGAGAGATCATCCAGCGGTCCGTAATCAAATACGGCGGTCATCGTGTCATAATTTTCGCGGCCGTCTTTCCACAGGTAGATCCCGCCATTAGCCGATACACTACGTGGATGGGGCAGCCCGCTAAACCAGTGCACTGTATCGATCTGATGGGACATCCACTGCCCGGGAATACCCGAAGAGTAGGGCCAGAACAGGCGATATTCCAGATACTTGCGCGGGTCCCACGGTTCATAGGGGCGGTTCATCAGGTATCGCTCCCAGTCCGTATCTTCTTTTTGGATCTCTTTGGTAAGTTCAGGCAGGCGCCACCGACCCGGCTGATTTACGTTCCAGGTCATTTCCACGCTGACGATATCTCCAAATTTACCGGATTTTATAAAATTTTCTGCCGCATGATAGTTACGTCCACTTCGTCGCTGGGAACCGATCTGGACTATCTTGTCCCTCTCATTTACCGCTTTCAGCGCCGTGCGATTGTCCTCCATTGTCTCGGCAAACGGTTTTTCAACATACACATCGCAGTCGGCCTCAACGGCCTGCTTGCAGTGCAGGGCGTGCTGAAAATCGGCCGTACTTATAATCACCGCATCCAGGTCGTACTCATCATACAATTCTTCGTTATTGCGGGCTTTGGCAACTTCATATCCCGCCTCATCACGTATAAATGCGGCCCCTTCATTTCGCCGTTTATTCCAGATATCAGATACTGCAACCAGTTCAAAATTCAGATCATCGGCATGGTCCAGGAAAGATGGAATCAATGAACCCCTGGCACGGTTTGAAAACCCGACGATACCCACACGTACTCGATCATTTGCCCCGACAACACTGCCATAGCTTTTTGCACTGAGTCCGGTGGAAAGCCCTGCAGATAAAATAGCTGAGGTTGTCAAAAACTCTTTTCGCGTAAAATGTTTCTTTTTGGTATCACTCATAATGTCTTGTTGTAACAATAATTCAGCATGTTAGAAAGCTATTCTATTAATGTTTAGAAAAAGTAAAATGACAAAAGTGGCAAGCATATAATATGCCTGCCACTCATGTCAGGGTCCGGCTTATCTATCTCTAGTATCCCGGATTTTGAGGGAATGAACTCTCTCCACCCTCCGTCAGGTCAATTTGAGACTGGGGAATCGGCCTCAATCTGTGGTACTCTTCCAATCCTCCCTGGGGCGGAACGGCATCCGGGTTATGCATTCTGGTTCTTTCCACTAACTTTCCAGTTCGTTTCAGGTCAAACCAGCGGAGTCCTTCGCCCAGGAGCTCCCGGCCGCGCTCATCCAGGATATAGTCGATGCCTTCTGCTTGCAGGCTCGCAGCCGTGCTGGACGTAATGGTATTTTCTTCGCCCGGCCAGGCTGCCCGCCTCCTTACCTCATTCAGATGATTAATAGCATCCTGAGAGCCTGCTCCATCCATGTAGAAATAAGCTTCCGCTGCAATCAGGTGAGTTTCCGCCAGACGGAACGCCATCCAGTCTCGTGAACCAGCTGTCACATTAACACTGGCCCGATTGGGATCCATGTGCTTCCAAAGCGGCGGGAAGTTAATGAAGTTGTATTCCTCGGGCGTAATCACCTGCATATCGTAGGTCTGCTGCTCAGAAAGTGGCATATTATAGCCAGGGAACCAAATAGCTGTATCTCCCTCAGCTAAACTTTTCTCCACACCATCTATGGTATAAGTTCCCGGATCGATGACCCGGAATGCATCCTTGAAGGTCTTCTTGTAGCGCGAATCTACCTCCCGGTCATCCAGGTTGAACATCTCCTGGGTGGCAAAGTTCGTCGGACGGAACCGACGGAACGGCCGACCAAACTCCACCGTTCTAAACAGCCCCGGTTCCTGGTCATACGGGAAATTAAAGTACAGGTGCGCCGAGTTACCGCCTCTGAACAGGAGATGGTCGGGCGTTCCGTTGACGAGCGTATTACTTGAGTATTGAACCGCCCAGATCACCTCGGCGTTTTGCTCGTTACCAACTTCAAAAACGCTTGCATAGTCATCCAGCAGTTGAAAGTCATAGTTGTTTATGACAATCTCTGCATAATCTGCAGCCATCTGGTAATCGTTGGATGCCGCCGCTTCCGAGGTGGCCTTGGTCAGGTAAACACGAGCCAGCAAATGCTCCGATGCCGGCTTGGTTGCCCGACCGTAGGGGCTGGGCTCAACCGGAAGGTTGTTGATGGCAAATTCCAGATCTGAAATAATCTGATCATATATATCGGCTACAGGTGCCCTGGAAGCCTCAAGCTGCACCCCTTCGGTCTCTTCCGTTGTCAGGTGCACGGGACCAAACATCTGGACCAGGATAAAATAAAAGTGGGCCCTCAGGAACCGGGCTTCTGCCTGCCTGGTATTTATCTCTTCAGCACTCAACCCTTCAACGCCCTCTGCGGCTCGGTTTGTTACCGTATTGGCTAGATTAATGCCCCGGTACATATTATGCCAAATCGACTCTATCGGGTGGGAAAAAGAGTCAAACTCGTTGCTGTACCGGTTCATAGCTTTAAAATCGCCATCGGCACCCTCTCGGTAGGTATCGGTACCGAAGATCGTTGCTGTTAACCCCTCTTCCGTTCCATAAAACGTTCTCAAGTAGGAATACGTGGAATTTACAGCCTCGTTAAAACCTGCAGCCGTATTATAACGGGTATTGCTTACCTGGGTTTTTACTTCCTCCTGCAGAAAATCAGAGCAGGAAGCTACTAGCCCCGCCAGCATTACAATCGTGAATATTCTTAAATACTTATTCATAATATTATCCGATTAGGTCTATTAAAATGTTAAGTTGATTCCAAAATTCATTTGCCATTGCGCCGGCGTACCGGTACCGGGATTTTCGGGATCGATACCGCGATGGTCTTGCACGTAAGGCGAAATAATTAACGGCTGTTGCGCATTGGCGTACACCCTGAGTGCCTGGATACCCAAAGTATTCTGCAGGATTTCTCGTGGAAGATTATATCCTAACACAACATTTCGGACCTTGACGAAATCGCCATCATAGTAATGGCGGGCACTATTATAAATCGGAAACTCCCGGTTAATGGTAGGTTGTGGATGCCTGTTTACCGGGTTGTCGGGAGTCCAGTAATTCACATCGAAATTATTGTATCGGCCCACCATGGCATCTTCATGAATACCGCTTTCGATGGTATGTCCAAAGTTCCCATAAAGGAATACCGAAAGATCAACGCCTTTGTAACTGAACTGGGTATTTAACCCACCTGAAAGTTTTGGAGCCGTTTGACCAATAATGACCCGATCAGAGGCATTAATTTGATTGTCACTATTAAGATCTCTGACCCTGATTTCACCAGGTATTTGATTGTAGTTTCCTGCCTGATCTTCTTCGCTAAGCTGCCAGACACCAACCTGATCATAATCGTAGAACACATCAATCGGCTCTCCAATAAACCACTCATTTCCGACATCATCCTCGGTACCGCCATAAAGTTCGACGATCTCAGTATTGTTGGATGCGAGGTTGAGATCGAGCGTCCACTGAAAACCATCCCTTCCGGAAGACTGGATAATGTCGGCGGAAATAGTCCCTTCAATACCGGTGTTCCGGGTAGAACCGACATTTTCCAGGATACTGGAATAGCCACTGCTGATGGGCAATTGCCGCTGCAACAGCAGATCGCTGGTTTCTTGCCGGTACACGTCAATAGTACCCGTAATTCGTGATTCAAGAATCCCAAATTCAACTCCAATATTGGTAGAGGTTGTCGTCTCCCACTTCAATTCGGGGTTGGCGATCTGGGAAGGCTCAAAACCAAAAGCCGGTGTATCACCGTAGTTGTATTGAGTCCTGGAAAGAAGTCCCTGGGTCTGGTAGGGATCGATACCGGTTTGCCCCGTTTTACCCCAGCTGACGCGAAGTCTCAAGTCGTTCAAGAATCCATCGCTGGAAAAGAAATCTTCATTGCTAATATTCCAGGAAACGGCCATGGAAGGGAAAAATCCATACTTGTTATTTTCACCAAACCTTGATGAGCCGTCTCTACGACCGGTTACCGTCAGCAAATATCGATCGTCATAATTGTAGTTGGCCCTGAGCATTAAGGACATCAGCGACCACTTTTCAAAGCTGGTATCGGCACCCAAAATTTCTTCGGCCGCACCAAAGTTAAAAAGTTCCATGGTTTCCACCGGAATCCCTCGTATTGAGGTGAATGCTGTTTCCTGGTTGAACTCCTGCATACTAAATAAGCCTGTCACATCAACCGTGTGATTTTCAGCAAATGTTTGCTGGAAATTAATAATGTTCTCCCAGGTATATTCAAAATTAAACTCCTCTCCGCGCTGTGCGGCAGCGGGTCCCAAGAATTGTGCTCTTGAGCGGGAAGCCTGGTAATCGTTATCCCGTTCAAAACGAATATCTGGGGCAAAATTAACCCGCAAATTTAAATAGTCGGTGAAGTCTATATCGGCAAAAATATTGCTCAATATTCTCTGCCGCTGTTCTTCATCGACGTAAGTTTCAGGTTGTACTTCAATCAACGGGTTGGAACGCTGACCATCGTTAATCGGCTGAAATACCAGGTTACCTTCTTCATCAAACGGTTCCCCCAGCGGGCTGTTCGACAAGGCCTCACCGTAGAAACCTTGATCGCCGCCGTTTTGCACGCTGTAGCTAGCCAGCGTAGAAGTACCGATACTGATATTATCGGTGACATCAAAATCCAGATTCAGACGGGTGGTATACCGGCTAAAATCCTCTGGTGCAAGAATACCCTCTTGCATGAGCCCGCTAAAAGAGACATGATACCGCGTGCTTTCATTACCCCCGGAAATTCCCAGTTGGTGGTTATGCCTTACCCCGGTCTGAAGAATCATATCCTGGTAGTCTTGATAAACACCGTTTTCCAGATGTTCCAGTTCAACAGGTTCGAGAAACTGGGCATCGGACTCATATTGTCCCGCTGCGCGATAGGCTTCACGGTTTAATTCCGCATACTCTTCCCCATTCATCATATCAACCTGTCCCAGAGCTTTGGTAAAACCGATAGATCCGTTGTATTCTACCGAGATCTCCCCGTCATACCCGCGGCTAGTGGTTACGATAATTACCCCGTTAGAGCCCCTTGCACCGTAAATAGCGGTTGCAGAAGCATCTTTCAGCACCTCGATCGACTCGATATCCCGCGGATTTATATCTCGGATTCCACCGGATATCGGAACTCCATCAACAACATACAGCGGCTCGTTGCTTGCATTAATAGAACGGCTCCCACGAATCCTGATAGAAGAGCCGTCGCCGGGCTTAGTGCCTCCGGCAGATACAACGACACCGGCAGACTGGCCTCTTAGGGCCTGATCAACGGAGTTTACGGGCACCTCATTTATTTCTTCTCCGGAAATAGAAGAAACAGCTCCTGTTACAGCGCTGCGTTGCTGGGTACCATATCCTACAACCACCAAGTCTTCACCCATTAGTGTACCCTGGGTCATGGTGATGTCAATAGTTAGTTCTTCCCCGCTGGATATGTTAACAGATCTCTCAAACCGTTCATATCCCACGAATGAAGCAACCAAGGTATAAGAACCCGGTTCAATGCCGGTAATTTGATAATTACCATCGGCATTTGTGGCTGTACCTGTTTGCGTTTCAGCAAGAAATACATTGACACCAGGTAAAGTTTCACCTGAGCCTGCTTCTGTTACTGTTCCGCTTATTTGTTGTGCATAGATAGGTGTTGCGGCAAAGAATAATATCCCCGCCAGCATCCCAAAAATTAGTAGCTTTGTATGTTTCATTTTTCCCATAGTGTCACCTTAGTTAATATTTCAGGTTATCCCAGTTATTAATAGACAGATAGGAGGCATAATGTAACCGGTTAAGTATTTATTGAAAAAAATAAAATTAACCGGTTAAGTATTTATTGAAAAAAATAAAATTAACCGGTTAAGTATTTATTGAAAAATAAAACCGTATTCCTACGGCATACTTTTCAGTTATCCCCTAACAATCACCAACCAACTTCCTGTTACTTTAGCTGGCTAATTGTCTACAGTGTAGTTAATTAAATTTAATTTTATTATCAAATTCATTTTGCCCAGCATTTCTCCTTGCATCTCGTAAAAGAAATACCCTCCAAAAATTAAAATCACCCCAATAAATTGTTCTGATCCACATAAATGGGGTTAGGTACTATTATTCTATAAAGCTTTTCAATTGCTTTCTGAATAGGAAATTACATATTCAACTTTTCCCTGTTCTGCATTTACGGACTGTCTCTTTCCATCAAACCAGTGAACCTCGATTTCTGATACCTGCTTGTTCATACCCAAAACCTGGGTGAAGCTGTTTTGTGACCAATAGCCCGAGCCCGCTTGTATTTCTCGAAGGGGACCGGCTGACTGATCCTCATATATAAGTCTAATGCCTGAACCGATGGCATCCTGGTTTGAGGGCGGGCCTTCAAGGATGATCCTTAATCCGGCATTGTCAACTTTGTTTAAATAAAGCTTGGTGTGATAATTGTTTTGAGATACCGCCATATCCACTTTCCCATCTTTGTTGAAATCGCTGAATGCGGCTCCGCGCTGCTCTCCATATACTTTAATGCCTGACCGGCTGCCCGGCAGCGCGGTGAGATTTCCACTTCCATCGCCCGTCATCCATAATCCCCGGCCCGCATCCTGACGAGGTACGTGACGCGGAAACGAAAAGAGATTTTGGCTGAGAAAAAGATCTTCATTTCCGTCGTTGTCCATATCTGCAATTCCCGCATGGAACGCAGTACTAAATTGTGCCTCCAGTGGTAGTGGATGAGCCTCAAATCCATCTTCAGTGCTGAGAAACAGGGTATGCTGCAGCGTATTTATCTCTTTATACGGAACATTATCCAAGCGGGCCCCGAAAATATCATTTAGTGTTGCGTTTGCAAACTGCTGATGGCTTCGAATTTGATTTACAATTGCAGGAACGGTCCCATATCTATACAACCGTTTTCTTGGCACATATTCGCCGTTTTGGTTGACATAACTTTCTATGATATCTATCCAGCGGTCTCCGTCGAAATCGTTGTAGTACATTCTGATGGGCTGCCCCCTTTCGAGCTGATAGGGACTGTTGAGCCCCTGGTTTGTGGCTACCAGATCTGGATATCCGTCGTTGTTGAAGTCGCCGCTGGCCACCCCATTCCACCAGCCCTTGTAACGTTCAAGTCCATACTGGCTGGAAGCGTCACTGAACACTCCTCCTTCATTTTCAAGGAGCACTAGGGAATCCCACTCACGGGCCAGCACAAGATCTTGATCACCATCCCGATCTATATCCGTAAAAACAGATCCACTCACCAACCCTACCTGTTTCAGTTTTTCGGAATTGGCCTGATCAGGTGTAAAACGGCCTCCTTCGTTCAGATATAGCCTGGATGGAGCATCCATCGGATAATGACCAGGGATAAAGCGACCTCCAACGAATAGATCTATATCCCCGTCATTATCATAATCCGCCGCAGAGATAGGCCCTGTGGCGGATATGTTATCGGGAATAGAATCAAGGCGCATAGAGTTGTTTTGACCCCCTGTAAAATGGTAGGCTGAGGGTACGCGGAGTTCCCCCTGTTCATAATTGGCACTGCCGATCACTAAATTGGTCGCATTATCACTTTCCCACCCAACCGCTGCTGTCTGATCACCCGGTGCAGGCTTATTTAATCCGGCTATATCTATCGGGGCCAAACTCCCTCCCTGGTTTTCATAAACATCGGTTGTTCCATTCATGGGTGAGGTGATAATCAGGTCGTCATCGTTGTCCCTGTCCACATCGAACCAAGTGATACCGGGTCCCCGATTACTCATGGCAACGGGTAGCAGGGGTTGAAGCTGAAAATCTTCGAACTCATTTTCCTGGTGTTGATGGTTTATCTGGCTGGATATATCCTCAAAAAATGGAGGCTCGGCTTGGCTGGACGACTCTTCGGCAGGCTCGACCTGTTGAGTCTTGGATTCGTAAATTTCATATATACGGTTCGCTTTTATGCTATCAAGGCTGGTCAGTTTTCCATCCGGCCAGGTGATTTTTAACTGGTGATTACGATTTTCGGGATCCGCTGCAAACACAATCATTGGGTCAGATCCTGAAAGAAAATCTCCGCCGGAAGAGAGTTCTTTGTGCTGTATCGCAGGGCCGCCCTGCAACTCTACTTTTGCCCCTATGGCCTGGGTGTTGGGCTCCGTTCCCCTTAACCTGACGGCAATCCGAGCTTTCGTTGTCTGGTTCTGGTAAATGGCTGCTTCCTGATTCATACGATTTATGGCAATATCCAGCGCACCGTCATTGTCCAAGTCGGCGATTGCCATGCCGTGGGAGATATCCTCCTCTTCAAATCCCATAGATGAGCTTTCATCCTCAAAAGTCAGGTCCCCATTGTTCATCAAAATTCGGTTTGGCAATTTCAGCGATGGGGCGTTACGCATAAATTCGGTGAAATGCTCATCCATGTTTCTGCCCTGCCGCATCATGGAAATCTGGGCGTCCATATCCAGGATATGGTAGAGGTAGCCGGTATTGACGAGCAGATCTTCATAGCCATCCAGATCAAGATCCAGGAAGGAGGCATCCCAGGACCAGCCGGTACCTTCAACACCGCTCAGGTACGCAATTTCGGCATACGTATCATCTTCTCTTTTTAGGTACATGGAGTTACGGTTGTTGGTAGGTCGGGCCTCCGTATGACGATACTGCTGGGGATTGGGATCATCCGAACCAACTTGCTGCAGCCGTTGGTTGTGCTCCGGACTCAGCATTTCGGCTGTAAAGATATCCAGCTGGCCATCCCTGTTAATATCGCTCATATCCACCCCCATACACGCAAAACTCAAGTTTCGTATGGCGTTCTGCTTGATGGCATTAAATGTGCCGTCTCCCTGGTTTATCCAGATGCGGTCCTTCGTAAAAAAATCGTTGCACACATACAGATCCGGCAATCCATCTCCGTTGAGATCCTGGAATTTTGCCGTGAGTCCCCAGTCTGATTGCAACCCATCAGGGATCGCCCTGCTCATCCTTAAAAACCTGTTTTGTATCGGTAACTTTTTGGAATACGCCTCCCTCATTAAGATAGAGTTCATCCACCTGACCTGTTTCGGCCAGTCCAGCCAGGCGGTTGTTTTCATCCATGAAGATTTCGTAGTGCTCATCAAATGGAGGGACCAACGTATAAGGCCCGGTCTGCTGCTGTTCGCTGTAAGGCTCGTTTAGGATGGCGTTGTAAGAGAGTTCTTCGGTGGTGTAAATATCCTTGACTGACTTCTCCTTGTATTTGGCCACATACAGATCCAAATCCTGGTCACCGTCAATATCTGCCAGTGCCATTGTGGTGCTACCGGCACCGGGGCCCAGCCCGCTATTTTCCGCCCGTTGAAAATTTCCGTTGCCATCGTTTACATACAGCGTGATATCTTTATAGATAGAAGTTACAAGCAGATCCAAGTGGGTATCTCCATTTACATCCGCAAAAACCGCCCCCGTTGAGTAATACCCTTTGTGGACTACACCTGCGGTTTCGGTGACATCCTCAAACTGCATTTCTCCCAGGTTCTTATAGAGCTTGTTATTCTCCTTCAATCCGGCAAAATAGAGATCCACTGAATCCATCCCCATCGATATCGCCCGCAGCTACGCCCGATCCATTCAGGTAGTGCCTATTGTCGGAAAGCTCCTGCTCAGTAATTGAGTTGGCAAATGTTATTGATGTTTCAGATGAAGGCACTTGGGAAAAACCGATTTCCCCATTTTCAAAATACCCGTCAGAGAGTTCTGCCCAGCTATACTCTTGTTGATGATTCCATTCTAATTCATCAGAACCACTGCATCCAGCGATATAGAAAGCACATAGTGATAGTACAAGTACAAGATATTTGGTAAATGTGGTCATGCTTATTGTGTGAGAGCTATATTCTCTTTGGTTACTGATCTGAAATCATATTGGCAGGAAGCGTGATTAATTCGGGCTTAAGTTTTTCCTGGGAAGTAATTTCCGATACCAGGCGTTGGAACGCGCGTCGACCTAATTCCAAAGACGGCTGATCGACGATAATAAATGGATAAGAAAGATACCGGTTAAATTCACTTCCGCCAAAGGAGAGAATGGGGATCTCAACCGGATCAATTCCATGATCAAGCATATACTGGAGTGCACCCAACCCCACGGGATAGGTAACTGCAAAGAGCGCCTCCGGCTTTCCATGCTGCTTTATCAGTTTGCCGAAGCCTTCGTATCCATCCTTTTCACCAAAGCCACCTTCCACAATGGCCTGTTCATCTACCTCCAGGCCAGACTCCCTGAAAGCATCGCGGTATCCCAAATTACGTTCCTGGCCGATTTGCCCAATATTACGATCCTGCCCCACATTTATATCCATCTTCCCTGAGAGGTGAGCAATGTTGGGATATCCCCGCTCAATCATATGGAGAACACCTTTCTTGGCCCCCTCACGGTCTTCCACTTTTACATAGGAGTAATCATCGCTGAAAAATCCCCGGTCATAAAACACAAGATCTACCTCCATATCACGAATCATCTTAAAACTTTCCAGATCTTTGGTTTTTTCGGAAATTGAAACCAGCATTCCCTCCACCCGCATCTCCAGCATCGATTGTATATGCCTTCGCTCCAGTTCGGCATCCTCCATGGAAATCCCTAAAATAACTTCATAATCTGTATCCAATGCGGCCTGGTATACACCTTGAATAACCGAAGAAAAAAAGGGGTGGGCTATTTTAGGGACGATAACTCCAATCGTGTTGGTCTTATTTGAGGTCAGCGATCGGGCAACGAGATTGGGGCGATACCCCATCTTGTCCGCCATCTTTTTCACTTTTTTGCGTGTCTCAGTCGATATATCCGGATGATCACGCAGGGCTTTTGATACGCTTACTTTGGTTATATCAAGCCGTTCCGCAATATCCTTAAGCCTTACATTTTTCATTGGATCCCGTTTACCATACCTATCTGTGGTATTGCCCTGAAACGTTGAGAAACAAAAAATGCAGAAATGGCACAGCCACTAAAGTTTTGTTGTTTGTAAACTGACCCTGAATTTACTCCATTTTATAGTTACCCGTCTCAGTGGTTCTGTATTTTAATATATAATTTCCCGTTGGATGCAGGAACAATCATCCCAAGATATATTTCGAGACATTGACCCATGCGCTGCGATGCAATGCCTCGAAATTTTAGCTTCTATAATAAGTATCTCAAGAATCGCGGGAAGGATGCGGCGTGATCGAGGTTAAGTCTTCTATGCGCACCGGTTCACCCGACTCAATACTTTTTCGCGCGGCGATACCCACAAGTATGGACATGGCTCCATCCCGGCTGCCTGCACTATGCTCCAGGGGATCTTCCATATCAGGATTGCGGAAAATCTGATCCTGAAGCCGAACATCGCCACCGCCGTGTCCTCCGCTCTCCTGGAAGACTTTAATCTGCTCATGTTGCTCGCTGAAGTTGTCCATCACCATAATTTCCTCATAATTGGTGGCCTCTTCCATCTCCTCCTGGGACATCTCCTGTTGATGCAGTTCAGCCTGGTTTACTTTATCCTCTTCCCTCCAGGGAATGCCATGCCATGCATCAATGCGGCCATTAAACCCGTTGAATGCAATTTCCATTCCCTCGTAAGGTGAATAGGTCGTCAGAGAATAGGTTACCTGCACGTCATTGGCATATTGAATTTGAACAGACATTTTATCATAGATATCGATCTCATGACGCCACACGCAGTTGTCCCGGATATAGCCATCGTGCTCCTCGTTAGCTACATAAAGATCCATGTAGTAGTCATTTTGGGTAATATCCCAGTGAAATCGGCAGCGATCTTTGTGCGGACAGGTACGACATTTGTTTCCCCGGAAGGGATTATTGCTGCCGTAATGCTCGAGGGATCCCTCAGCGTAAACTTCAACGGGATCAGAATCAAGCCACCAGTTCAGCAGGTCGAAATGGTGCGTGGCTTTGTGAACCAGCAAACTGCCACCACTGGACATCTCTCCATGCCAGCGCCGGAAATAAGAGGCCCCGTGATACACATTAAGGAACCAGTGAAAATCTACCGATGTAATTTTACCAACCCGCCGGTTCACCAACATCTCTTTAAGCTTCGTATGATGGGGGCTGTACCGATAATTAAAGCCAACAATAAGATCTGCTTCCGACTCCTGTTCTGCCTCTAAAATACGTTCACATTTCTTTTCATCTGTGGTCATCGGTTTTTCAGTAAGCACATCCACATTGCGCTCCAAACCACCAATAATAAACATGTGGTGAGTGGCATCCACCGTGGTTACAATTAACATATCTGGATTGGTGGTATCCATCATCTCATCAAAGTCAGTAAATGTGGGGCAGTCGGCTCCAATATACTCTTTGCCATATTCAAGGCGGCCCGGATTAATATCGCAAAGGCCTACGAATTCAATGAGATCTCCATACCGTTCCCGGATCGTCCGTCCCCAAAAAGTAATGCCACGAGTACCCGTCCCGACAAGTACAACGCGCCTTTTCTGAACATTAGGATTGTTGGCGAAGGCTCCCATCGGCTTGGTTAAAAACGATCCAGCCAACGCGCCGGTCGTGTTTCTTAAGAAATCTTTCCGTGTTAAGTTGCTTTTTGACATATATGTATCCCAGTTAGTTTAATTAAATGTGTAGGTTATTTCCCGACCTATTACTGTTCTAAATCAATTTGTTAGACACTGACCATTGCCTGGTAACTACCGCTAATGTCTCTAAGTCCTATTTCTAAAAGCCGGAGGTGTATAATCCCTGTATTGATCCATCATCAGCAAAAAGAAGGTTAATTAAAAACCCGACTTCGTATCTAATTAACCGGTTACTTTCGATTAAAGTATTAGATATCTTCTAAAAAGCCAATTTATTAACTCTGTTTAGACTAATGATAAACAAGAGGCAATTTTTGCTATAAGTATTCCAGTTATCTTGTAGAGGCTGGTACTCATTTTAAGGCAAGTAGAAATTTCTGATCAACTTAATAAGGTGCACCTCCCATCATTACCCCTCGATATATGAGATACCCTCCAAGCAGTACAACCAGCAAAGGAAGAAATCGGTTGATTCGCCGCCGCATCTTCAGGCTGATGATGCTGGGAGCCAAAGCCATCAGCATCATAGCGGGAACCGTGCCGAGGCCAAACAGCGCCATATAGCTCATTCCACCGAGCACTGATTCCGTTGTTAAGGAACTGGCCAGTCCTACGTACACAAAACCGCAGGGCAACAGCCCGTTCAGGAGACCGATCGCCAGCATAGTACGGACACCACGTCGGCTCATCTGCTGCTTTAACTTTTTCTGAAGCCACTCGAAAAACTGCCGGACGCGAGGAAATCTCTGTATGCCGGCAGAGGAAGCCAGCGGCAGAAAGGCGCCCAGAATGACCAATATACCCAACAGGATAGAAAGCGGACGCTGCAGACCGGCTAGAGAAATGGCGTGCCCGACCAACCCGATAACGGCTCCAAGCAGACTGTAGGTTAAAATACGCCCGATGTTATATACACTTTTTTGGATCAGATCAGTGAATACACCGTTGCCTGAACGGGGAAGAGCCATGGCAATCGGCCCGCACATCCCCACGCAGTGAAAACTCCCGAAGAGGCCAATTGTGAAGGCGGTCCACAGTTCCATAGCTTAATAATTGAGAAGTAAACTACAGGAAGACAGCCGCTTCCTGGAAATATTCTTTATTCTCAGACTGCCAGGTTATCTGCACCATCCACTTCCCTTTTTGGAGATCAGCGCCGGGGATGAGCTGGCGGCCTTCAACATCCAAATCGAGTTTAAAGGAACGATCGAGGTTAGAGTCGCTGGGGCGATATAATTTAACAATACCCTTGGGCTGAAGAGCTGCCAGTGAATCCGGGAATTGGATCTCGATATTCTGGTTTTCCAGTTGACGTATGCTTACAGATTCATCAAGCGCGGTGGTGTGCTCAATGCGGTTGATCTGCTGCTGGTATTTTACCGCCTGCTCATAATGATTTTCGTTGACCATGTAGTAATCGAGGCTGACCAGGTAAAATACTACGCTCAGGGTTGTAACCACAAACAGGCTTATGACTATGGCCAACCCTTTACCCCAGTTCCAAAAACCGTCTTTGTTATTTTCTGTTGATTGCTTTTTCATCAGTATTTAAGTCTGATCAAATTTAATCCTATTGAACTAATGACTGTTCATTTTTTAGTGACGAAAAAACGAACCCATATGAGTCACCGGCTGTGGCTTCTTCGCCTGGGCGACATTGCCCTACGGACAGTTTATACATACCAGTGCCGCAAAAATAAAACTTGTAATTTTTTTCTAATTCATATTCATAATTTTTCATTCTCTCAATTTCCTTGCGAGCTTGGTCCAATAAATCCGGAAGTCACTGTTTCCACTTTTTCGCCGTTGGCATAAACTCCAAATACGAGCTCTGTTTTAGATGCGGTTTTATTCAACTGATCACCCGACAACTTAATTATAAAACGTCCTTCGGTAGATCCTTGAGGGGGAACAGCCGTTATATCTCCAAGCTTAACCAGTTCGCCCTTGGGCTCTTCCAGGCGCACTTCATACTTAATAGGGTCAAACGTTTTGTTGATCGCTCGGACTTGGTAGATATTGCTATACTGGCCATTTGGCAGGCTTTGGTACAGGGTGCCCGGCTGACGTAGGATAGTAGTTTCCGTATCGGGACGTAAACTCAGCAGTGTGATAAAAATACCAAGAAGCACTACCAGAATTCCACTGTAGCCGGCAACGCGCGGCGTGAGAATCTTTTTTTTGCCCTCTTTGATCGCATCCTCTGAAGAATATCGAATCAACCCGCGCGGCTTGTCGATCTTATCCATTACCTCGTCACAGGCATCGATGCAGGCAGTACAGTGCACACACTCCAGCTGGGTACCGTTGCGGATGTCGATCCCCATCGGGCAAACGCGCACGCATTGCTTGCAGTCGATGCAGTCGCCGTAGCTTGCGGGACTAAGACCCAATCCCTCGAGTGTCGCCTTGCCCCCCACATCGTTGCGTTCGGCCACTTTCCCGCGCGGCTCACCTCGTACATAATCATACATTACATTGATAGAGTTATTATCCAGCAGTACAGACTGCATCCGGCCGTAGGGACAAATGAAGTGGCACACCTGCTCACGCAGGAAGGCAAACACGCCATAAAACACGCCGCTAAAAATAGTAATGGCCGAAAGCCCTGCCAAGTGCTCTGAGGGAGGATCAGTAATAATCGTGAACAGATCCTTAACACCGATGATATACGCTAAGAACAAGTTGGAAATAATAAATGCAAGGCCGAAGAAAATGCCATGTTTGAGCGTCTTTTTCCAGGTTTTGGCCCAGTTCCACGGTGATTTGCTGAGTCGAATTTGCTGCGCTCGGTCGCCCTCAATCCAGTACTCAATTCGCCTGAATACCATTTCCATAAAGATGGTCTGCGGACAGGCCCAGCCACACCAAAGCCTGCCAAATACAGCAGTAAACAGCACGATGAAAATTACGATGGAGAGTGCCCCAAATACCAGCAGATGCAGATCCTGCGGCCAAAACGCCATCCCAAAAATCACAAACTTACGCTCCAGGATATTAAAGAGTAGCAAGGGCTGGCCGTTCACTGTTATAAAGGGGGCAGAAAAGAAAAATAGCAACAATAACACCGCCACTACATTACGCGCTTTATAATACCGCCCGCTCGGTTTTTTAGGATAAATCCAGTTCCGTTTACCCTCTTTATTTACCGTAGAGAGGTGATCTCGGAAAGATTCTTTGTCACTTTGGATGTTGTTAGAGCGTGCCATTTTGTGCTTGCTGTAGAAAGGCTTTTAACTGCCTTTGTTAACGGAGGTACAATTAAAATCGTACTCACATTTACTTTTAATAAAATCAGCTGAATCTTTCACCACTACAGCCAATATTCAGCGTGGATGTGAATATCCACCATTTTTAATATTCATTTTACTATATGAATGAACCAGCTAAAAAACTAAATAAGTAAAATTGTGGAGGGTTGTATACTACTGATATTCAACTCATTTTCTTTACTTTCACCTATTTTACAACCCTCCATTTAAGCTCCTGATCTGCCTAAATATTATGAACCAGAACCGCTCAGCGGTCCTTCCTGACAGGGTTGAGCGCGACTCATGTCAGCAGCCTTGGCATTGGGCGGATTGGCACCCTGAATAGACGCAATATAGCTGACCAGATGCTGCACCTGCTCGTTGCTCATCCTGGTACCACTTCCGTAGGCAAGCATCCCCATATCGGGATACCCGTTGATGATGCTTGCAGCGATCTCTTTCGGAGAACACCCGTGCAACCAGTATTCATCGGTCAGGTTTGGCCCCACGAGCCCCTCTCCCTGGTTACCGTGGCAGGTAAAGCAGAGCTGGTTGGGATTCATATACAGCTCCTTGCCCGCTGCAATATCTGACTCATCGGTGCTCACCGTCCAGGTATATTCCTCCACGGGATTGGTCTCATCTTCTTGTAATCCAAATCGGGCCTCTGCCGCGGCTATCTCCTGCTGGTACTCCTCGTGCTGAGTGGGCCCCCAGCCCAACACCTGGTAATACAGCAGATAGCCGACACCAAAGGCTATGGTAAAGTAGAACAGCCAGAGCCACCATACCGGCATGTGGTTGTCAAGCTCACGAATGCCATCGTACTCGTGATCCAGTAACTTATCCTTCTCGTCGTCAAAAACTTTCATGATGATTTCCTATAAGTTTTTTCTATTTCTTCGTCCGTTTCCAGGGGCAGCCGGGCGGCATCCTCCCAATGATTGTTTCCCTTTCGTAGCAGGTAGATCACCAACCAAGTGAAAAACCCGAAAAAGATCACCAGGGAAATACTGGGGAAGATTCCGACGCCCTCGATTGATCTGAGAACTTCTTTGTACATAACGCTAATTATTTGTGTTTCGCCGTTCCAGTTCGGCCGTACCAAGCACCTTGCTTGAAGGCAGCCCCTCAAACGGATTATTATTACCTTTGATATCAATACCCAGCCGCTGCATGTACGCTATCAGGGCAATGATTTTTTTATCAGCTGTAACCTCAATGCCATCAACCTCTTTGAAACCAGCTTGATGTAATCCTTGTGTGATTTCTTTGGCCTGGGCTTCAAGGTCGGCCAGGGCTTCATCTTCATAACCTTCGGCATATGGGACACCTACTCCACGTAATGCTGCAATTCGCTCGTCAATTGTCTCTTTATCCATGTCTTGTTCAAGTAACCATGGATAGGCCGGCATGATGGAGCCTGGTGAGGTGGATTCCGGATCATGCATGTGGCGCAAGTGCCATGAATCCGGGTATTTGCCACCCTGGCGATGCAGATCGGGCCCGGTTCGTTTCGAGCCCCACAGGAACGGGTGATCATAGACAAATTCGCCCGCCTTGGAGTATTCACCATAACGCTCGGTTTCCGAACGGAACGGGCGGATCATCTGCGAGTGACAGTTATTACAACCCTCAGCGATATAAATATCACGACCTTCCACCTCAAGCGGCGTATAAGGTTTCACGCTTTTAATAGTCGGTACGTTTGAATCGATGAGTGCAGTCGGAATATATTCAACAATCCCACCGATTAGTATTGCAACAAGCGTAAGCGCCGTAAATTGCAATGGGCGGCTTTCCAGCCGGCGGTGCCATTTTTCCTTGCTGCCCCCTGTGGGATCAACAATCGGTTGCGCCTGATCCTCTTCGGCTGCCAGAAATTGGCCGGATGCGGCTGTTTTCCACAGATTAAAGACCGAGACTATAGCACCGATGATAAACAGGGTTCCGCCCACGGCGCGAAGTGCGTACATCGGGATGATCTGCTGCACGGTCTCAAGAAAATTCGGATACTGAAGCACGCCTTCAGCGTTGAATTCTTTCCACATCAGACTCTGAGTGATACCGCCCCAGTACATCGGGATGACGTAAAAGATCGCCCCGAGCGTCATAAACCAAAAGTGAACGTTGGCCAGCTTCGTGGAGTAGAGATCAGTCTCATAAATTTTTGGGGTGATGTAGTAGAGCATCGCGAACGTCAGGCCGCCGTTCCAGAGCAATGCGCCCAGGTGCACATGACCGATGATATAGTCGCTGTAGTGCGCCACGGCATTCACGTTCCCGATCGAGAGCATCGGCCCTTCAAAAGTGACCATGCCGTAGGCAGTAACCCCAACCACGAGAAACTTCAGCACCGGATCTTCCCGAACCCGGTCCCATGCTCCGCGCAACGTTAACAACCCATTTAACATACCGCCCCAAGATGGCGCGATGAGCATCAAGCTAAAAACAGTTCCGAGCGCTTGTGCCCAACCCGGCAACGACGTGTAGAGCAGGTGGTGCGGACCGGCCCAGATGTAGATAAAGATCAATGACCAGAAGTGGACAATCGACAGCCGATAAGAAAAGATCGGGCGATTGGCCGCTTTGGGGATGAAGTAATACATGATACCGAGGAACGGCGTAGTGAGAAAGAAGGCCACCGCGTTGTGCCCGTACCACCACTGCACCAGCGCATCCTGCACGCCGGCATACACCGGGTAGCTTTTCAGGAAGGTGGCGGGCAGCTCAATGGAGTTCACCACGTGGAGCACAGCAACCGTCACAAACGTGGCTATGTAAAACCATATCGCCACATACAAGTGTTTCTCCCGGCGCTTCCAGATGGTCATCAGCATGTTGATGCCGAAGATGACCCAGACGATGGTGATGGCGATATCGATCGGCCACTCCAGCTCGGCGTACTCCTTGCTGGTGGTAATGCCCAGCGGCAGGGTAATAACCGCCGAAACGATGATCGCCTGCCATCCCCAAAAATTGATTTTACTGAGCAGATTACTCCACATTGGGGCCTTGCAGAGCCGCGGAAGCGAGTAATAGACCCCGTAAAATATGGCGTTGCCAGCAAATGCGAAGATCACCGCGTTGGTGTGGAGCGGTCGGAGCCGCCCGTAGGAAAGTTCGGGAATGAAGCCCAGAAAGTCAGGCCAGATCAGCTTCAGGGCCACCATCAGGCCGACCAGAAAGCCAATAATCCCCCAGAAGATGGTGGCGATCCCAAACTTCCGAACGATATCGTTATCGTATTTAAATGTATCTACAGCCATTAATCTTGATCTTGGTTATTGGTTGATGATTGTTTCTTGTTGGATTTTGTTGTGTCGTCAAAAAGAATTCGCATCGGCGGGGTGTGGGGGTCGTCGTACTGCCCGGAGCGGACCGCCCAGAAAAACAGCCCCAGAAATATCAGGGCCACCAGCAGGCTGAATCCGATAAGCATAAAGATCACTTCCATGTGGCCAGCCCCATCCGTTTTGCAGTTATGTGTGTTGTTACACTTGTAAAAACCATGATGCTGATAGAACTCAGCGGCATCAGGATGGCCGCCACCAGGGGCGATAGCTGTCCCGTTACCGCGAAGCTAAGGCCCACGATATTGTAGATCAGCGAAAGCCCGAAACTCCACAGGATGATATGGATGCTTTTTTGAGCAAAGCTGATGAATTGGTCCATCGAGGCGATGGCGTTTCCATCCAAAATGGCATCACAGGCCGGGGTGAAGGAGCTGACGTCGTCGGTCAGTGCAATCCCAAAGTTGCTCTGCTGCAGCGCTCCGGCATCGTTTAGGCCGTCCCCAATCATCAGAATGCTTTTATCTTTATTCTGCAGGTTTTTGATGAAATCGAGCTTCTCCTGCGGCTTCTGGTTAAACAGCAGTGAATCACTACTAAAATAGGTCTGCAGCTCTTTTTTCTGCTGTTCGTTGTCGCCAGAAATCAGATAGGTAGTAAAGCGCTCTTTTAGGTTACGCAACAGCTCCGGTATCCCCTGCCGGTAACTGCTGCGCACCTTGAACCATCCCTTCCACTCACCATCAATCGCAATATGCACCTGGGAGGCGGCCTGGCTGGATTGATGCCGGGTGGAAAGGCTGAGTCCTGTTTCTTGCTGTACAAATTTTGCAGAGCCCATTACCAGCTGCCGTCCATCGACCATTGCTTTGATGCCCTTATTAATAAGTTCTTCAAACTGATCTACCGCCTTGAGAGGAATCCTTTCCAGATAGCCCACGATCTTCTGGCTGAGTGGATGCACGGACTGCTTACAGACCGACTTGACAATACGATAGTCGTGTTCAGTCAACTCTCCGCCCTCAAACGAAACATCGGCCTGGTGAGCCTTGGTCAGCGTACCCGTTTTATCAAACACTATATCGGTAACTTTGGAAAGACTTTCGATCACCTCAATACCTTTGATGTAGAGCCCGTTGCGCGAAAAGATGTTCAACGCCGAACCCAAGGTAAATGGTGTGGAAAGAGCCAGCGCGCATGGGCATGCGATAATCAACACGGCCGTAAACACATTGATGCTTTGCTCCGTGCCTACCGGGTACCACATGAAGCCGGCCACCATGGCGATGGTCAGCACGGAAAGCGTAAAATGTGGACTGATGCGATCTGCCAGAGAGCTGATGTTGAGCTTATTAGGGGCCGAATCAAACGCAGCATCATTCCACAGTTTCGTCAGGTAGCTGTTGGAAACCTCTTTTGTAGCGGTCATCAGACCAGATTTACCAACGATGCGGCCACCAGCGAAAATGGTGTCGCCCTCCTCAATTTTTACCGGTTCCGATTCCCCGGTGATAAAACTATAATCCACAAAACACTGCTCTGAGAGAAGCGTAGCATCGGCCGGAATCAGCTCCTGGTTGCGTATCAGCATCCGACTGCCTTCCAAAATCTTGTTAATAGAGGTGGTACTTTCCGCCCCGTTTTCATCGAGAATTGTCACCGAAAGTGGCAGGTAGGAGCGATAATCGCGATCAAAGGCCAGCCGCTCGTAGGTTTTTTTCTGGATCATGCGCCCGATCAGCAGGAAGAAGACGAGCCCGGTAAACGAATCCATATACCCGGTTCCGATACCGGTCAAAATCTCATACACACTGCGGGAAAACAACGCTAAAATGCCTATGGATATCGGCACATCCAGGTTGATACCCCCCTGCCTTATTGCTGCCCAGGCCGATTTCAGGTAATCCTGACTGCTGTAAAAAAGCACCGGCAGGCCGAGGGCGATGTTCAGGAATCCAAAAAAGAAGGCAAAGTTGCCGTCCAGATCGGTGGATGTGCCCGCCAGGTAATCCGGAAAACTGAACAGCATGATGTTTCCAAACGCGAATCCCGCGACGCCCATTTTCAACCACAACCGGCGGCCAGGGCTGGTTTGCTGCTTCTTTTCGATACGATCCAGCCGCAATTCCGGTTCATATCCAATGGAATAAAGTAGTTCAGCGATCTTCCGCAGGCTTGTTTGCTGGTGATCGAAGACCAAGCTTAGTTCTCTTTTCAAGAAATTTACACTGCTTTTTGCGATGCCTTCATCCAGCTTGTAGAGCTTTTCAAGCAGCCACACGCAGGAAGTACAGTGGATGCCTGGGATATGTAGCGTTACGGAGGTTGTCTTTTCATTCCGAAAATCGACGAGCTCTTCGAGCACCGATTCATCATCCAGGTAATCGAAGCGCTTGGTACTGCGATCCCCATTCAGCGATATGCCGGGTTGATCTTCCAGGCAGTAGTAGTTCTCCAGATCATTATCCTCCAGCACTTGGTACACCATCTTGCATCCTTCACAACAGAACGGCTTACCCCCCACATGGATCGAGTCGCCGTTGCACTGCTCCCCGCAGTGATAACAGGCCGCAGTTTCAGTTGTGAGAGTTTGTGAATCCATCAAGTCTTAAAATGAAATTATTAACTGCTAAATTGCAGACGAAGATCGAACCATGCTTGACTCATCGCCTTTTCAGAGTCAGCAATCGTAGTTTCGGTCAACCAATCTTGAATTTTTTTTCGCTCTTTTGACCAGAAATCATGAAACGGACAGGGCTCAATCTGGCCGCATCCCTCAATTCCCAGAAAACAACTTTCAAAAAAGTCTATCCCATCTATCGGCTCAATCACCTCTATCAGGGAGATATCCTCTGCTGGACGTGCCAGGAATACTCCACCATTGAGACCACGCTGGGATTTAAGGATGCCGGCTGGTTTTAATTTGGAAAGAATCTGAGATAAATAGGCCGGCGGGCATTTCAATGGCTCTGCCAGTGCAGCCGCTGAAACGGTTGTACCCTGCGGTTGTTTGGCCAGCGCAATAACAGCCGAAATGGCGTACTGAGCTCCTTGAGATATTAATTTCAACGATTGTTAAGGCTTAGTTGAACTATAAATCAATAATCTAATATGAATATTATATTTTAAAGCTTCCATTACATAGAAGCAATATGAATTAGGAATGAATTTCCTCTTTTTCCTGGTGCGTCCCTTAATTATTACCGGATAATACATATGGCGGATAAGCCAAAAAATTGAGCACCAAATGGACAGGTAATATTAGGATTGAGACAGCTATTCTCTATTCCTCACTGAATATTTGAACCACCGCTCTTTGGCTCTTTTCAACCGCATCTCTATATTCGTTCACAGTTCAATCTGAAAACACAATATGGAGCGATCGGAACTTACGCTTTGGGATGTCACCAGGAGCCTGTTCAGCATCCTGATATTTTTTATCATATTCCTGATTGCAACACCGTTCATCGTGCTCATGCTGGTCATTTCGCTGGGCAGGCTTACCAATTTCCTAATGGAAAAAGTGGCTCCATTAATGATGAAACCGGTATTCTGGGCATCGGGCATCGATTTCAAAATACAGCGGCACGGGCCGCCGATCGACCGGCCGGCGGTGTATCTCGTCAACCACAGCTCAACCATTGATCTGCTAACCATTATCACACTGGGGCTACCCCGGATTCGTTTCGTCGCCAAGTGGGAGCTCCAGTACAACCCGCTCTTTTTTATTGTAGGTCGGGGTACAGGTCAGGTATTTATCAAGCGACAAGACAGCAAGAAAGCGGTGCAAACACTGCAAAAATCGTATTTGAGAATTAAAAGAAACCGGCTTTCTATTCTAATGGCACCGGAAGGATCACGGAAACACCCGGGCATCATAGGACCTTTCAAAAAAGGCCCCTTTCATTTGGCGATAGACCTCGGGTACCCCATCGTGCCGATCTATTTTGAGGGCAATCGGGAGCTCAGCGCCGGGGGTTCCCTGTTCAGCAAAAGCGGTACCGTGACAGCCCATATCCACCAGGCTATTGACACTTCAAACTGGAGCAAGGAAAATTTGGAACTGCATATAAAATCTGTTCGCAACCGATATCTCAAGTGGGCCGGTGTCGAACAGGATGAGGTTCCACCGATCGCATAAATCAACACAAAACTCAGCTATAAGATGGATGTACTAAATGTAGAACTGAAAGCGCGATGCAACGACCCCGATCGAATTCGGAAATTGCTGAATGAGCGTGATGCGGAGTTCATCGGCACCGATCACCAGGTAGACACCTATTTTGAAATACCCACCGGCCGACTGAAACTGCGGGAGGGCACCATCGAAAACAATCTCATTTTTTACAAGCGCGATGATACCGCTGACGCCAAAACATCAGATATTAAGCTGGTCCCTTTTGATGAAACCGACGATATTAAGGCACTCCTGAAGGCAGCCCTGCCGGTACAAATTGTGGTAGACAAAATGAGAGAGATCTACTTTCTCGACAACGTGAAATTCCACATCGACAAGGTAAAGCAGCTGGGCCGTTTTATTGAAATAGAAGCGATCGACAAAAACAACAACATCGGTGAGATGACCCTGCACCAACAATGTAAATTCTATCGCAACCTGTTCGATATAGCCGATGAAGATCTAGTAGCCACCTCCTATTCCAACCTGCTTGCCGATTAACCATTCCATCCCGGTTTTTTTGCTGTTGGGAATCCCGTTACCACCTAAAAGTCTTTGTTTTTATAATTACTGTTAATTAGTTAATCTTTAGCGGTTTAAAAGGGATTAAAATAATATTAAAAAGGAATACGGGGTATGCTAGACTTTTCTCCTTTCAGTAAGTATTTAGCCGAAGTTTTAGGCACCTTTATTTTGATTTTATTTGGCAACGGGGTCGTTGCTAATGTCATTCTCTCCAGAACAAAAGGTAGCGGCGGTACCTGGCTGCTTATCAACACCGGTTGGGGATTTGCCGTAGCCATCGCGGTTTATACCGTTGGATGGATCTCCGGCGCACACATTAACCCCGCCGTGACGGTAGGACTGGCCAGTATCGGTGAATTTTCATGGGGATTGGTGCCTGGTTATGTAATTGCCCAGGTGTTTGGTGGATTTTTAGGGGGCATCATGGTTTTTATCACTTACAGGACACATTACGGCGCAACTGAAGATCCAGCTGCCAAGCTGGGCACATTTGCCACGATACCGGCTATCAGATCGCTGGGATGGAACACGGTGACGGAAATCATTGGCACAGCCATGTTGTTACTTGGAATCTTGGGAATCACCAGCGGGGCAACAGGCAGCCCGGGCGAAATAGAAGGAGAATTTATTACCGGCGGGGTTGTCGGCGGTATGGAACCGTTCATCATTGGCATGCTGGTTTGGGCGATTGGAATTTCGCTGGGGGGGGGCACCGGCTACGCCATAAATCCCGCACGAGACATTGGTCCGCGTATTGCCCACGCTATTTTACCTATAAAAGGGAAAGGGCCCAATGATTGGACCTATGGGCTGATCGCCCCCATCATCGGTCCGTTAATTGGCGGGATAATCGGATGTTACATCTGGAAAATATTTACATCCTACTTAACAACAATAGCCATAGTATAAACATCCACACCATTTAAAGACTTTAAACGAAACGGGAGACTCGATGGATCGATATATACTTTCATTAGACCAGGGTACCACAAGTTCACGTGCCATTCTTTTTGACAAGCACGGCAGTATTATTTCGATCGCTCAAAAAGAATATGAGCAACATTTTCCGCGTCCGGGGTGGGTAGAGCATAACCCGGAGGATATCTGGTCTTCACAGATTGAGGTGGCATCAGAAGTCATCGCCAATGCGGAAATCAAGCCCGACGACATCGCTGCCATTGGCATCACCAACCAGCGGGAAACAACCGTCGTGTGGGATAAAAATACGGGTCAGCCGATCCACCACGCTATTGTTTGGCAAGATCGTCGCACAGCATCCCTCACCGACCAGCTCAAAGAAGAAGGCAAGGAAGAGCTTTTCCAACATAAAACCGGCCTGGTTCTCGACCCCTATTTTTCTGGCACTAAAATTCACTGGATTCTCAACAATGTGGAGGGAGCACGCCAAAAAGCAGAAGCCGGCGATCTTCTCTTTGGTACGGTAGACAGCTGGCTGGTCTGGAAAATGACCAATGGCAAAAAGCACATCACCGATGTAACCAATGCCAGCCGCACCCTGGTTTATAATATTCACGATCTTGCGTGGGATGAAGAGCTGCTTGACCTGCTGGAAATACCCAAGAATGCTGCCGGAAGTCGTATCCAGCAGCGAAGTATATGGCCACGCAACTGATAATATCTTTGGCGCTGAAATCCCCATCGCTGGTATTGCTGGCGATCAGCAAGCGGCCCTGTTTGGACAAATCTGCACTCAAAAAGGTATGGCCAAAAACACCTATGGTACCGGCTGCTTTATGCTAATGAATACTGGCTCCAAACCGATTAAATCCGAAAACAATCTGCTCACAACCGTTGCCTGGCAGCTGGATGGAGCGGTAGAGTACGCGCTGGAAGGTAGTGTATTTATCGGTGGAGCTGTGGTACAGTGGCTGCGTGATGGGCTTAAGCTGATCGAATCCTCCTCGGAAGTTGAAGCGCTGGCCTCCCAGGTAGAGAGCACCGATGGCGTTTACATGGTTCCCGCTTTTTCCGGCTTGGGAGCCCCCCACTGGGACCCCCATGCGCGGGGGACTATGGCGGGCATCACCCGGGGGACAACTTCGGCCCATATTGCACGCGCCGCCCTGGAGGCGATAGCCTACCAGTCAACCGACCTGCTTAAAGCGATGGAATCAGATTCAGGTATCAGCTTGAAAGAGCTGCGTGTTGATGGTGGTGCCTCGATCAACAACCTGCTTATGCAGTTCCAGGCCGACCTGCTGAGAGTTCCAGTAATCCGACCGGAAATAACCGAAACAACGGCCCTTGGAGCGGCATATCTGGCAGGGCTGGCCGTAGGCTTCTGGAAAGATAAGCAGGAGATCTCTCACCAGTGGAAAATAGATCACCGTTACGAGCCAGAAATGGATCGCTCAAAAGTTGATGAAAAATATGCCGGCTGGCACCAGGCTGTAGAACGAGCCAAAGGCTGGAAAAAAGAATAGTCTCAAAAACATTATTAATATCCATTTTACGATTCTCTTCATCACAACCGTCTTGAAAAATTAAGCCACACTCACCATGCAACGAAAAGAGCTAATTAGTCAACTAACGGATGAAACCGAAATTTGGGACTTTATCATAATCGGCGGTGGTGCCACCGGGCTGGGTACAGCTGTAGAAGCAGCCTCCCGGGGATATAAAACCCTGCTCCTGGAACAGCATGATTTTGCCAAAGGGACCTCCAGCCGAAGTACCAAGCTGGTGCACGGCGGGGTTCGTTACTTGCGGCAGGGCAACATCGCATTAGTGTTGGAGGCTCTCCGTGAACGGGGTTTACTACGAAAAAATGCCCCGCACCTGGTGAAAAATCAGTCCTTTATCGTCCCAAATTACGACTGGTGGGAAGGTCCGTTCTACGGTATTGGTCTTAAAATTTATGACAAGTTGGCTGGTGATCTCGGGCTGGGCCCCTCTAAACATCTTTCCAAGGAGGATACCCTGCAATATATTCCCACGCTTGAACCGGAGGGGCTGAACGGCGGCGTTATCTATCACGATGCGCAATTTGATGATTCCAGGCTGGCTGTCAATCTCGTACAAACCATCCTGGATCACGACGGACTGGCTATAAACTATATGAAAGTTACGGACCTGCTAAAAGCCAATGGGCTGGTTAGCGGTGTTCAGGTGGAAGATCAGCTGGGTGATAACTCCTTTGAGCTGCAGGCTCGCGTGGTGGTAAACGCCACCGGCATCTTTACCGACAGCATCCGCCGGATGGATGACCCCACCCGTGACAAAATTATACAGCCCAGCCAGGGTGTACATATCGTGCTGGACAAATCATTTCAGCCGGGCGAAAGTGCGATCATGGTACCCAAAACAGATGACGGGCGCGTACTTTTTGCAGTGCCCTGGCACAACCGCATCATCGTGGGCACCACGGATACGCCACTGGATGAACCCTCGCTGGAACCGCGCGCGAGAGAGGAAGAGATCGAATTTTTGCTTACGCATGCCGCCCGGTATCTTACCAAAGATCCCGAAGCCACGGACGTTCTCAGTGTTTTTGCCGGATTGCGGCCGCTCGTCTCACGCAGCGGAAGCAAAGATACCTCATCCATTTCGCGAGACCATACCCTGCTTATCGATCCATCAGGGCTGGTGACTATAACTGGTGGAAAATGGACAACCTACCGGAAAATGGCTGAGGATACTGTGAACGAAGCCGCCCTGGTGGCCGGGCTTGACGAGCGAGAATCCAATACTGAAAACCTGCGCCTGCACGGGTGGCTTAAAAATTCCGAGGCCGCCGAGCCTTTTGAAATGTATGGATCCGACGCCCTTTCCCTGAAAAAAATTGTCGAAGAAAAAGAGGGCTTTGGTCAGCCGATGCATAAAAACCTGCCCTACACACCGGCGGAAGTTGTATGGGGCGCGCGAAGCGAGTTGGCGCAAACCGTGGAAGATATTCTGGCACGCCGAACACGTGCCCTGCTACTTGATGCCCGTGCCAGCATTCAAATAGCTGATCAAGTGGCCGAACTGCTCGCAGATGAACTTGACAAAGATGAAGAATGGCAACAGCAGCAGGTCAAGGATTATACCGAACTGGCTGAGGGATACCTGCTGTAAATGGCGGAATTAAATTGATCGCACCTGAGTTGCATTCTTACTATTTTCATCCTCAATAAATCCAACTTAGTAAGTGTGTATCGATGCCCGAAGATAAACTTGAAGAGTACCAGGTTTCTGATGAAACGCCTCGCTATCCTGATGTGGTAACCCGTTTTCGTCCCGACAAAGTAACCTCTGCTGAAAAACGAAAGCAAGCCGTCAGTTTTACCACAAAAAACAATATTGAACTCACCGTTTCAGTGGAGACTTCGGATATTTTTCAGTTGAGATATACCACCGAAGGTGACACACAGGATAATTTTTCCTACGCCATCAACCCGGAGTTCAATCCCCAATCCACCGATTTTGAGTTTAAAAAGTCAAAAAAATATTACGAAATAAGCACCGATAAACTGACCTGTCGGGTGCTGAAAGATAAGATGCTCGTACAGTTTTATGATGCCGATGGCAAACTGCTCAGCGAAGACAGGCACGGCTATTATAAACGGGAAAGCCTGATGAAGGGGATCTCCGAAGTGTCAATATCGCAAGAGGCGCCCCGAGGGGTGCAGTTTTACGGGCTGGGAGATAAAGCTGTGGACCTAAACTTGCGCGGCCGATCCTATGAGAACTGGAATTCTGATTCCTACGCCTATGAACGTGGCGATGATCCCCTCTATCGATCCATTCCTTTTTTCATGGCACTGCGAAAAGGGCGGGCGTACGGCATTTTCCTGGATAATCCCTACCGCACCGTCTTCGATTTTGACAGCAAAAAGAACAACGCCATGAGCTTTGCAGCCGACGGCGGTCAAATGAATTATTACTTCATCAACGGGCCAGAGCTGCAAACCGTATCGCAACGCTATGCCAGGCTTACCGGTACCCCGAGCTGCCGCCTATGTGGGGACTTGGCTACCACCAGTGCCGCTGGAGCTACTACCCGGAATCTCAAGTCAGGGAGATTGCTAAAAATTTTAGAAAACACCAGATCCCGTGCGATGCCATCTACCTTGATATCGACTATATGGATAACTACAAGGTATTTACCTGGAACAAAGAGCGGTTCCCGAATCCCAAAAAAATGATTGCCGATCTCCAAAAAGAGGGGTTCCAGACCATCGTGATGATAGATCCGGGTATTAAGATTGAGGAGAAATACAAGGTTTATGAAAGTGGAAAAAAGCAGGACGTTTTCTGCAAGCGACCTGATGGCGACTTGATGATAGGGCCCGTCTGGCCGCCGCGCACTGTTTTCCCGGACTATACCAATCCCAGGGTGCGCGATTGGTGGGCCGAACTGTATGAAGATTTTATGAGCGGCCTGAAAATTAGCGGTATCTGGAATGATATGAATGAGCCTGCCGTGTTTGATGTGCTCAGCAAAACTTTTCCCAATGACATTCGCCATAATTATGAGGGACACCCGTGCAGTCACCGCAAGGCACACAATATCTATGGTATGCAGATGGCCCGGGCATCGCTGCAGGGCATAAAAAAGCACAACCCGGATAAACGACCTTTCCTGCTCACCAGGGCCAATTTTTCAGGTGGCCAGCGATATGCCGCCCTTTGGACTGGTGATAACATCGCCAGCTGGGATCACCTGCGGCTGGCGAACGAGCAGTGCGTGCGCCTCAGCATTTCCGGGTACTCCTTTTGTGGCACCGATATTGGCGGCTTTGTTGACACGCCCGATGCGGAGCTCTATACCCGATGGCTGCAGCTCGAGGTTTTTCACCCGCTCTTTCGCACCCACAGCATGGGCTACAATGTGGAGGGAGCCGCCGCTGTAAAACAGGATGAGGTGGAACAGCGCCAAGCTGAACTAGAGCGCAAACGAGAGCCGTGGACGTTTGCAGAAAAGATTACCAAAATAAGTCGCAAAACCATTGAATTGCGATATAAGCTACTCTCCTACCTGTACACCGCCTTCCGCAAGTATGTTACCGAGGGCACGCCAATCCTCCAGCCGGTTGTTTTTTATGATCAGTCCGACGAGCATACCTTTTCTTCAAATAATGATTTCATGTTTGGAGATCAAATCCTGGTTAGTCCCGTACTGGAAAAGAACCAGCGCACCAAGCACCTGTACCTGCCGAAAGGCAGATGGTATCATTTTTGGGATGATACTCTGCTTGAAGGCCGGCAGCAACATAAAGTAAGTACGCCCTCGGCCGGATCCCGTTTTTTGTAAAGGCCGGCGCCGTACTACCCATTCGAGAAGTTATGCAGTATGTAGGCGAAAAAGATCCTGATCAGCTGGAGCTCCGTGTCTATTACGGTGATAAAACGGAAGAAAGCGAGCTGTATGAGGACGCCGAACAAGGGTATGATTATGAAAAAGGAGATTATCGACTCACCACCTTTTCCTACCATCCTACTGATGATACCATTGTATTACAGGCCGAGCGTGCAGGTGATTTTGAACCTCCATACAATCACATTAATATTACATTAATAGGTCTGCCTTTTGAACCAACCCATGCTATTATAGATGGGGAAAAAGTCGCAGTGGAAGAAGTAAAACAGAATAATAAAAAGGCCTATTCAATAAATGTAAGCCCAAATTTTAAAACGGTTAAGCTGGAACAGGGTGATTAGCCTGCATTTCTCACGTGAATTTGTTTAGAATTCATGTCATGCCCTGACCCGCACTAGGTTCATTTATTTTAAAGATCCTGAATAATGTAACACTCTGTGGCGGGCTGCGAAATTGTCCCGTCTGCTGCCTTGAAGGTGGAAATCGCCCGCTCAATGTATGAACATACGTTTCGCTTACGATTTTCCCTTCGCCTTGCAGCCGAACCAATTTCTTGGTGAGAAATGCAGGCTAGAACCTGGCTAAACCGTTTACTATTATTTTTAACACAAATAAATCATTTGCCCGGCACTTTATTCCCGTGTTTTAAAATAGCAATTCTCCATCTATCTCTGCTCTTCATCAAGAAACTCGGTCAGATCACTAATAGTCTCAATTCCCAGCCGTTTGGCATGTTCACTGCGCATCATCAGAGCATACGTATTTTCAAACCCGAAAGGTTGCAGCCAGCTGATTTCAAAGCGCTGCTGAGTTTCCTGTTTTACATATTCATAGACAGCCAAAGAACTATTTCCCAGGCTGTCGACGGTCGATTCATCCGCATCCAGTAATACATGAAGTCCGGTTCCTGTATACTCTGGATAGAAATTAATTTCCTGGTTGGTCAGTGCGTCAGAAGACGATTTTTGTGCCAGCCAAGCCCAGTCGAGTTCCTACTGTCAGATCGGTTTGGCTTTCAATGAGCTGAGCCAACATATGGCCCAAAATAAAATGTTCGGTAAAGTTTTTACCCCCTACCAGCAAATCCGGCTCTGCAGACCGGGTAGCATCAACTTCAAATCCTTTGCTTTCCAGGAAATCTCGGGCCACCATGCGCGGGTCCTGCTGCTGTTGATCGACGCGATTATTGAGCTGGATCATCTCCCGGGTGGTAATTTGTCCGGCCAATGAATTCAATATTTCACGAAGCTCTGGATACTGGCGAAGCGTGGCATTGCTGATAACCGGGGCACAATCGTACGGCGGGAAGTAGTTCTTATCATCTTTTAGCACTTTCAAATTGTAGGCCTCAATGCGTCCATCGGTTGAATATCCCCCGATCACGTCCACTTTACCATTTCGCAGTGCGCGGTACATCAACGCAGCCTCCATCTCCAAAGTTGGCAAATCAAAACCGTAATTCTGTTTTAATCCCTTATAGCCATCGGGGCGCTCAATGAACTCCGGCGGCATGCCGGCTTGGAAGGGATCATCCTGGAACAATGAGTGAATAGACCAGGGAATGGCAACCAGCAGCAGAAGAACAGCACCATAGAGCATCGGCTTTATGATTCGCTGAATATTTCGCTCCATTACGCCTAGCACATAATCGAACAGAAGAGCCAGCACCGCGGCAGGAAAAGCCCCGGCCAGGATCATCTCCATATTGTTGAGCGCAATACCCCTGAAAATATATTCACCCAGTCCGCCGGCCCCGATCAGCGCGCAAAGGGTGGCCACTCCTACATTAATGACAGTCGCCGTCCTGATGCCAGCAAAAATCACGGGTACAGCCAGTGGAAGTTCTACCTTTCGCAGTACCTGCCCGTCGGTCATCCCCATGCCCCGGGCAGCCTCTACAACTGAATCATCCACCTCATCGATGCCGGCATAGGTGTTGCGAACGATAGGCAGCAGCGCATACAAAAACAGAGCCACGACGGCCGGCACTGCGCCGATACCGAGCAGCGGAAGCAGAAAGCCCAAAAGCGCAATACTGGGAATGGTCTGAATCACCCCGACCGCCCCGAGCACAGTACCAGCAATCGTTCGATTGCGCGTCAGATAGATCGAAAGGGGTACGCCAAAGGCAACCGCAATTCCAAGAGCTACCAGAGTCAAGCCGATATGCTCACCGGTTTGCTCCAGGATTTCCTGCTGGTTTGAGAGAATGAACTGCCACAGATCAACCATCGGCGACTCCTCCCACACCTCGGCGTAGCTTGTTAAAATAACTCAGTAGATCGTCCACCTTCAGATGTCGAATCGATCCTGGATCGGCTTCAACGGTCACGTAGTTGATCTCTGTTTTTGCGACATCAACCTGATGCATGATTTGGGCGACTGTTGTTTGCGGTTCCACTGAAACCACCTTTTTCGAATCTTCGATCTTCGGTATTTTTTCAACCTTAGAGATATCCAGAAGATCTTGAATGGTGAAGGTCTGCATCTCCAGCTCCAACCGATTGAATGCAAAAAAGGAGGAGACAAATTCATCTGCCGGATTAAGCAACAACTCTTTGGGCGTCCCGAATTTGCCGGATCAAACCGTTATCCATCAGGGCTATGCGATTGCATAGATCGAACGCCTCCTGCACGTCATGGGTGACCAGCACGATAGTTTTGTCGATCTGTTCCAGCAATTTTTTGAACTCTTCGCGGATCTGCTCTTTGGTGATTGGATCCAGGGCGCCAAACGGTTCGTCCATCAAAATGACATTCGGATCGGCAGCCAGGGCACGGGCAAATCCAACGCGCTGCTGCTGGCCGCCGCTTAGGGCATCGGGGTGGCGGTCGGCAAAATCAGACTGGGAAAGTCCCACTAGTTGCATCAGCTCTTGGTAACGCTGTTCTATTTGAGAGCTATCCCATTTCAGCAACCTGGGTACAACTGTTACATTTTCGCGGATGGTATAGTGTGGAAACAGGCCCACACTCTGGATCACATAGCCTATATTTCTGCGTAGCTTTTCGATCGGTTCGGTGCTGATATCCCGGTTATTCACAAAAATTTGACCTGCGCTGGGATTCACCAACCGATTAATCATTTTTAGCGTGGTGGTTTTTCCACATCCACTGGTGCCGATCAGTCCAAAAATTTCTCCCTCCTGAACCTCAAAGGATATATCATCTACCGCTTTTACCGAATCCTCATAAATTTTTGTGACTTTCCGGAGTTTTATCATCAAAATCAGAAGTTGTGGAATACGTTCTTTTTCTGACTGATAGCTAAATGTTTTACCTATCAGAGTCAAACGTTTGCTAATCATCAATCATCTTAAAAATAAACCCAAAAAGCCCCATGAGATTATCATGAGGCTTTAAATAGATAGGGATCAAGAATTAAGCTTCTACACTTACCCGAATCCTAAAATTTTACATATATACTACAACTTAGGCTACTTTAACCTTCACCTTGCGGCCTTTTACGTTGTTTTTATCCATTCCTTTCACTACTTGACCTACATAATGATTGGGGATATCAACGAAAGAATGGCTGCGACGGATATCAATATTTCCGATCACGTTGCCCGGAATGCCCGTTTCTCCGGCAATAGCACCTACCAGGTCGCCCGGGTAAACTTTATTTTGCTTTCCGACGCTGAAAAACAGCTTAACCATAGAATTTTCGCTGACATTGATATTGCCATTGACGGCCGGCTGCTGGATCTCTTCCTCTTCCATATCGCCCGTTTTGAGCTTCAGGAGAGCGGCAGCAACTTCAACCGTAGTAAAACGCCCATCTGAAAACGCCTCGATCTGCTCGATCCAGTCCTTAAGGTCGCCTTTTTCAAGGGTTTCAGTTACTTGCTCCATATGGCTTGAGAGACGCAATTCACGAACTTCTGCCGTGCTGGGCATATCCAGGTACTGCAGCTTCGTTTTGATCTGTCGCTCAATGGCTCGCAGCTGATTGTTTTTACGCCGTGTAGTAAAGGTGATGGCCAACCCTGAACGGCCTGCTCGACCTGTGCGACCGATACGGTGCACATAATACTGGGATCTTGCGGCACATCATAATTAAATACGGCGTCGATATCATCCACATCAATCCCGCGGGCGGCCACATCTGTTGCCACCAGAATATCGATCTGTCCCTTCCGGAATTTATTCATTACGCGATCGCGCTGGTTCTGGCTCAAATCACCGTTAATATAGTCGCTGGCGTAACCACGTGCGATCAGCTCATTGGTAAGCGACTCCGTTTTCCGCTTGGTATTACAAAACACCAGTGCCAGGCGAAAGTCATTTATATCCATAAACCGGCAGATCGCCTCGGTGCGTACTGAATCACGTACTTCCACAAGGTACTGGTCGATGTTGGGAGCCGTAATCCCCTCGCGTTCAATTGTCACAGTCTCGGGATTATTCATGTAGCGATTCATAATGTCGCGGATAGCGTGCGGTACCGTGGCTGAAAACATCACTTTCTGGATCGGTCCGTTAGTGTCAGGAGAGAATTTTCTCCATATCATCGCGGAATCCCATATTCAGCATTTCGTCAGCTTCATCAAACACCAACATACTCAAGTTGCCAATGTTCAGAGTTCCACGTTTCAAGTGATCGATGGTGCGACCCGGCGTGCCAACGATAATCTGCGCACCGCGTTTTATCGCTTTAATCTGCTGCCCGATAGACTGCCCCCCGTAAACGGGCACTACGTTAAGGCCGCCAAAATATTTACCCAGCTTCACCAATTCACCCGTCACCTGGATCGCCAGCTCGCGTGTGGGACACTGCACCAGCGCCTGCACATTTTTGTTGCTTACATCTATATGTTCAATCATAGGAATTCCAAACGCCGCGGTTTTACCCGTGCCTGTCTGGGCCTGGCCAACCATATCCCGGCCGTTCAAAATTTTGGGGATGCATTGCTCCTGGATGGCCGTGGGCGCTTCAAAGCCCATATCGGAAACAGCACGAAGTACAGCATCACTAATGTTTAGTTCAGAAAAAGAAGAATTATTCATAAATGGTATTTAGTTGTGTGAAACCTGTTCAAGCAGCTCTCTGCGGGTTGCGCATGCCTGTATAATCACGTGCATTTCAGCGTAGTCATTCGGTATCATAGCCGTGGATACTACGTGGTATGCCCAAAATTGATGTTATACAGCCTGCTGTTGCTACCAAACTTATTGGATACGAACAGTAAATATGTGGACTAAGTGCAGCCCAGCGTATTTTGCTAGTAAGAAATCTGTCTATTCAGGTTTGATTATGTATAAAATTGTACCTGTTGCTACATCGACATGCCAACCCAGCATGCAGTGATCCCACCTATAAACGCATGTAACAAACCGGTACCGACAGACTTCGTTAAAAGAAGAGATGCAAGAAGCCTATAAACCAGACACATGTTAGCGGGAATGGCGTAACTTCAGAATTGTAAAAGGTACGAATAATAATCCTAAAAGAAATATTTATTTAAAGTGCTCAAACCAGTACAAAACCCAAATCCAAACCTGCATATTTATTTGGAAAATTCACCAACGATTCATTTATTAAGAATGTTATATTTAATTCCCACCTGCGAATCGGTGTTCTGATATATAAGTGAAGCGTTACTGCAATTCTTTTCATTAGTTCATTCTCTCGCATGGTGGCTAAACACACGATTACTATTATTATGCAACAAGGTACAGTAAAATGGTTTGATGCCGAAAAAGGATTTGGATTCATCAAGCCTAACGAAGGCGGCAAAGATATCTTTGTCCACAGAAACAATATTGAGAATCTTGGCTACAACCAAGGTCTTGAAGACGGAGAAAACGTAGAATTTGAAGTTGAAGAAACACCCAAGGGATTGAGTGCAATCAACGTCAATAGCCTGGATTACGAATAATTTGTAATCTCAGCAAAGTTTTTCCAGCCTGCTTCCCAATGGGGAGCAGGTTTTTTTTATTTAATAAAAGAGGACTTTTACAAAACTCCTTGCGTTTAAAACCCCTAAAAATGGATTATAAGTTGACAGAATTGGTACGATGAGGTTAGCTCTTTAAAGATACCTCTTTTGTTTCTTGGTATTTGTTGGCTAATATTTTCCCAAAAAAGACGTTCAATCCTTGTAATTCATTATTTCGAACTCCTTATTCCACCACGTTATGCTTCAGATGACCAGTAATATGCTTGGATTCTTGCTGCTTGTACTAGGAATTCTGGTAGGAGCACTTATCGCGTGGATCGTCAATAAAAAGACGGGGGAGCGATAGAATTTAGTAAGGAAGAATCAAAAATATTGAATCAACCATTGATTACTTTTTGACAGTGGTTTTATATAAAAAGACCTGCCCGTTTTTGATAAGCTGGCAGGTCTTTTCTTTTGCGTTTTTTCATCAACTGAAACTACATTTTGCGAAACACCACAATTCCGTTGTGCCCCCCAAAGCCGAACGTGTTGTTCATAGCTACATCCACATTTACTTCAACAGCATCTCCGAGTACAATGTTGAGACTATCTGGGATCTCTTCATCCAGTTCATCCGTGTTGATGGTTGGTGGAATAACCCCCTCTTGGATCGCCTTTATGGATGCTACCGCTTCTGCCGCACCGGCAGCACCCAGCAGGTGACCGGTCATCGATTTGGTAGCGCTGATGTGGAGCTTCTCAGGGTCTTCTCCGAACAGTGAAACAATGGCCTTAATTTCGCTGAGATCACCAACCGGAGTGGAGGTGGCGTGGCAGTTCAGGTAATCCACATCCTCCGCATCGACTTTTGTTTCAGCCAGGGCACGGCGCATCGCTTCCTTGGCACCTATTCCTTCAGGATGGGTGGCCGTCATGTGGTAGGCATCAGCCGTCATGGCAGCGCCGGTGACTTCCGCGTAGATCGGGGCACCTCGTTTTTTGGCATGCTCATATTCTTCCAAAACAAGGGCCGCGCTGCCTTCGCCCATAACAAATCCATCGCGATCCACGTCAAACGGCCGGCAAGCTCCCTGCGGATCGTCGTTGTTGGTAGACATAGCGCGCATAGCCGAAAAGCCACCCACGCACGCTTCAGTGATGCCCGCTTCCGAACCGCCGGTCACGATCACATCCGCCTGGCCCCACCGTATGTAGTTTAGCGCATCCATGATAGCGGTATTGGAGGTGGCACAAGCAGAAACCGCCGTATAATTGATACCCATCATGCCATGCTGCATCGAAATCATCCCCGAGGCCATGTTTACAATCAGCTTGGGGACAAAAAATGGGCTGAATCGCGGTGAATAATCGTTATCGGCGTAGTTACGCACTTCCTCTTCGAAGACTTCCATGCCACCCTGGCCACTTCCCCAGATAACCCCCACATCAAAGGGATCCATAGTGTCCATATCCAGCCCGGAGTCTTCGATCGCTTCATCCGCAGCGATGAGCGCATACTGGGTAAAAGGATCGGTTCGGCGGATGGTGTTGTGCTCCAGAAAATCGGAGACGTCAAAATCTTTAAGTTCACAGGCTATCTGCGTGCGGAATTCAGAGGGATCAAATTTTGTAATCCGGGTAGTGCCGGGGGTGCCCTCTTTCAGCGCATTCCAGAAATCATTCACATTGTGTCCAAGGGGCGTTAGCGCACCCATGCCGGTTACTACGACCCGTCGTCTGTCTGTCATAATCTAAGAAATATTCTTTTATGTGTAGGAGATAGAAGCTGGTTAAATTTTCTGCACCCCAAACATAAGGCTTTTTTTGTGAACAGTTAACATCCTGCAAATATACAAAATGGAGTGCTTATCGTCTGTATTTTTCAACGAATGTTGGTGTTTTATGATCCAACTTTTTTATCTCCATCTTTGAGGTGATGATGCATTTTAAAAACTTGGTTAGAAGATACGCGCCACGCTGACATTGATCATAAAAGCAGGTTGATCCAAACGCTGGGAAAAATCGACACGGAACAAGCCGAACAGGCCATTCAGTGATATTCCAGCCTCCAGATGCAGATCATCTGCAACCGGCAAAAGGTAGCCGGTTTTATCAAAAACTGATTGCTGCCGCTCATCAGAGATCCAGGTTTTGCCGGCCCCGCCAAATAGTATCAGTCCCCAGTTCCAATCGACCAATTGCTGCAGGCCCAACACCTCAAAAGGAATGGACCGGAAATTATGCTCCGCATTGATCATGGCGTACTGCTCACCAACGTAGGGCGTCTGCTGGCGCGTTTTAAGGGTGCCAAATGGACTAAAATGATCGACGGCAACATCGATAATTCCCATTTTTTGGAGCGGCAGGGTGCCGCTGTACGTACCTGCTACCAAGTTTCAGGTCCAGCGTATTAGAAAGGAGCCGCCGCTGGTAAAAGGTCGGTAAACTCCAATTAATATGGGCTCCGAGGCGCGTAAAGTTGAAATCACTGCCCAGCGCGTCTCCTGAATACTCTACCATCACCCCAATGCGACGCAGGCCGGTAACACCAAAGTTATAATCCTCATTTAGATTATATCCTGTCTTGATATCCACCGAGCGCAGCATGCCTTCTTCAATCTCTGGATTTAATTGAGGTGCCTGATCCCGCCCTAAAATATCGTAGGACGTTTGCTGGGAAAGCGCGGTATGCTCTTCGCTGTTAAAGGCAATGGTGGCAGATAAATCAACATCATTAAATTCGAGATCGCTAAAAATTCGGTAGCCTTCGTTGCGATAATAGTTATAGTAATCGGGTTCGCCCAAGAGGTTTGTGACGGAGGTAAAATAAGCCCCATAAATGGCAGACTGGTACTGCGTGGCGGTGGTGGCGCTGTACTCAACACCCGCACTTTGATCAAAGCGATCGGTATTAAGAAATTCATATTCAATGCCCGCTCCATAGCCCCACTCCTTATAGCCGGTGCTGTAGCCGCCGTTAACATCAAGATCCAGGCCATCAGTAATCTCAATAGAATATTTTAGACCTGCGTGCAGCTCATCCACGCGATTGTAGCGGAGCGCTGGTGATAGCGAGCCGGGAATCTGGCTCAGAAAGCCCTCTCCACCGCCACCATTATTTTCCTCATCATCTATGAAGCGCGAAAGGAAACCGCTCGGTTTGAACGCTTTTTCGAGAGTGGCGGTACTATCCAGCGTGGAGTAGGCTTTCTCCTCCTCGCTTGACAGTGGCACCGTTTCCACCGCCTTGACAAAGAGCGAATCGGAACCGATGCTGGTGGAATCTACGGTAAGCATATCGTCCTGCTCATAAAGAAGTCGGGCAGCGGCACGTTAACCTGGTCAGTTCCTTACCTGGGAAAGCTGCCTGAATTTAATAGTTGGGAAGTCCAGCCCCACCATTGAGATTTTAATATCACCCTCGATACGCATGTCGGCCGGCAGCCAGAAATCCTGCCCATAGTTATTGAACTGCTGCTCGTAGTAAGTGTTGAAGCTTTTTACGGGCTGGGAAAATTCACCACGTCATTCGGCTGCAGGCTGACCTCTAGCAGGGCATACTCCTTATCCAGCACGTAGATTGTACCCTCAAATAGAGGCTGCAGTTTTCGGGCGGGCGTCACCTCCAGTACATACACTACCTCGTCGTCGATATTTCGGTAATCTGCCAAATTAAAACTGTAGTAGTCCAGCGCATCGGGATGGGTTACGCCCATCAGATCAAAGCCGGCTATCTCAATATTGTCATCATAGAAATTGGGGAAATAGCTGACGCCTGCAAAGTTGTTGCTGGCCTCAATGTTGGCAGTTTGCCGGCGGGATTTAAGCACCTCCCGGTGGCCCTGCTCCTTATCCCAAAAAGCGGTCGAGACCGACTCCGAAATCATGACGATGGAGGTATCGTTGGAGATGGTCTGCCGGGTGTAAGCCTCCGCCTTGTAGGTTTCCAGCCGCTTGCGCCATTGCTGTTTCCGCTCAATCACCTTTCGCATAATACTGATGGCGGGATCTTCTCCTGTGACCACGATCTCCCCCAGTTCCAGCGTGGAGGGCTGCAGGTTGAAATTTTGGCAGGTATCGGAGTCCGGGCGAATGGTACGCCGCTCTGTGTTGTACCCGAGATAACGAACGACCACCGTAGCCGGCAGCAGTGAATCAGGGATGGTAAGCTGGTATTGCCCGTCGCTATTGCTGATGGTGCCCCGGTAGGTATCTTCAATCGATATGTTAGCTGAAGGAAGCGTCTTCCCATTTTGGGTATCAGTGATGGTGCCGCGGATGGTTTTCTGTGCCAAAACCGGTATGGTTGCCACAAACAAAAAAATAGATATAACAAACAGTTTGATGAATTCAGGCATAGCAGGTTTTCTGGTAAAAATTCCAGGAGACTTGTACCACAAAAGAGGAATCAAAGTTACAGTTTAAGCAAGTTATTGTTAACCAAAATCAGGAAGGGAGCAGTTGCACGAATCCTGAATATAGAAAAAGCGCGGGAGCAAAATCCCGCGCCGAAATTGAGTAAAACCTAAAATGTGACTACCGGTTAGCACTAATTCCTCATACGCCACTTTGATCTAAATTAACAGCAATACCAATTCTGTTTTATCACAAGGACGGAAATAATTCCCGCCCTTGTGTTGAGGCTTTTAATAGCAGAAACCAGTTCTACTATTTCAACCGGAAAATCATTTCAGGGAAATACTGAGCAACTGATCATCAGCCGTCATAAACAGCGTGTTTCCGCCTTCCCCGAGTGTACAGTTCGAGGTCGGTTTGTTGGTTTTTATTTTTCCGAGGACGGTTCCATCGGGCGAAAAGATCCAGACGCCGCCAGGGCCCGTAGCATAAATATTTCCATTTTCGTCAACATCCATTCCATCCTGGCTGCCCGGCTCTTTCCCGGAAAATTCACTGGCATCATGAAATACTCGTCCATTAGCGATGGTGCCATCTTCTTGTACGTCATAGGCCATCCACACAGGGTTCTCCCCGCTTGAGTTGGCTACATACAGGGTCTTTTCATCGGGCGAAAAGTCAATGCCATTGGGACGACTCAGACTGTCGGTCAGCAGTGTTACCTCTCCTTCAGCATTCACTTTGTACACGCCGTTGAAGTCCAGCTCTTTGTTGGTGGTATCGTTGGGTCCTTCTGGAAGCCCATACGGCGGATCGGTAAAATAGATATCGCCGTTGCTGTGCTGCACCAGGTCGTTGGGGCTGTTCAGCCAGTTCCCGTTATAGCTGCCAGCCAGCGTGGTAAATTCCGGTGCGGGATCGTCGAGCGGAGCATCCATGCGTGCAATGCGCCGATCGCCATGCTGGCAAAGAAACAGCTGACCATTATTACTGATAAACAGGCCGTTGGATCCCAGCTCCCCACCGCGTTCGCCCTCACCAGTAAAGCCGGCCGGCTGCAGGTATTCCGTAACGCCTTCGCCTTCCGCCCATTTATGGATTATATTATTCGGGATGTCGGAGAAAAGCAGAAACTGGTGCTCCTCCACCCCCATACGGGACCTTCGCTCCACTCGTAGCCTTCCCCAAGCACTTCGATGGTGGCGGTGGAATCGATCAGCTCGGTGACGCGCTGGTCCAGTACTTCAACACCACCGAATTCCGTAGTCTGCTGCTGGTCGGAACTGGGCTCTTCGCTGCTGCAGGCTGCACTGAACAGGCCCGCAAAAGCCAGAAAGAATGCGGCTTTGAGAACCGGCCATGAACTTCGAATATTTAGAGGCAACAATCTCATATTTTAGATCCTGTTTTTAAGTTATGTTTGCTTTTAATTGCTGTTTGGCGATGCCAGAGAAATGTTAATGCACTCTATTCAGAGTAATAATGGCTCCATCCCAATCCTTGCAAAAATGGTCCATCGTTCTCCCGAAATAGTTCGGTACTTTTGTGTCTAGCATCGCTCTGCTGCAACTAAAATATAGAAAATTGGGAGAATTGCATGATGCCTTAAAAAACACTTGAATTTGTGGGGAAGGCTTGCTTATCGTTTCGTGTTTCCAGAGTTATTAGTTGATTGTTGTATTAGTTATTTGGACGAAGAGCCGTAACCAACGTGAAAGCGTGCACCGAGTCACTAATAACCAGTAACTAATAGCTAAACCTGCCCCCATAGTTCAAGTGGACAGAACGGAGGTTTCCTAAACCTTAAATCCGGGTTCGACTCCTGGTGGGGGTACTTTTTTTTGGTTAAGTATATGGTATGCAAGAGGTTAATGGAATACGGTATAACATACTTGGTTAAAAATTTGGTATAAAAAGATGGTCATCAGTCCCCGTGCACTAACCTGGCTATTAAACTAAATATTTAAGGAATAGGCATCGAATTTTATTTTAGTAATGATCTAAAAACGCAGTCCAATTTTCATTGGAATTATTATTAATAATCAACTTTTATTTATTTTTGGTTAAGTTCTTTAAGATTTTATTAATTCTTAATCTGTTCTATACAATGATCTGAACATCGGGGTAGAATGATATCAGGATTACCAATCTCACGAGAATTACTTGAGCAGCTAAAAAAGAAATTAAATGTCGGGAATTTAAGATCCATCCAACTGAACTGTGTTCCAGGGAAAAGAAAGACTAGACTTGATCTTACTGATACCCGTGAAATAAATGAGTCACTGCCCGAGGACTTTTTAGAAAAGCTATTCAATCATAGTAAGAAGTTTAGCTACCCAATTTCGTTTGACAATCTGAATCTAAATGTGGAGTCAGATAGTGAAAAGCAGAAGGCATTAGGGGTATTATCTACGCGATTAAATCGGTTAAATGACTTGAACAAAGAGGATTATCAAGAGTATGGGTACGAGTCATTTGGTTTTGGTTTTCCAGTAATTGTATTTCGTCCACAAGAAGATCCAGAGAAGTTGATTAGGGCTCCTTTATTTATCTGGCACTTTTCAATTAAAAAGGATCGATCTAAGACAAATACGTGGGAAATCAATAGGAGTTTAGATCAAGAAATTGAATTCAATAATTTGCTAAGGTCTTATCTGGGAGAACTTAGCGATGTTAAGATTGAAGGCTTTAAAGAAGAAGAGCTAAAAGATGGGGTGCTTGATTTTGAGGAACTGATTGAGAATACCATCAATTTTATCAAAAGGTTTGATTCAGCATCAGAAGAGAAACTTGATAAGCGTTTGCGAGAATCCTTTGAGAGTGGGATCAAACCTATTCCCTCTACCAAAGAATTAGAGAAGACAGCGACCTCTATTCCCACTGTACATTGGGGTGGTGTTTTTGGACGCTATCATTTGAGGAATGAAGCAATTCGACAGGAAATGAGGGAGGATATGTTTGAATTGCTCGAAGAATTAGATGAGGAGGACGAAGAGCTCAAAGCTGATGCTTTAATGCATTCTGAAACAGCGGCAAAAACAGATCCTAGTCAGCTCGGGATTTTAAACTATCTAAAAGAAAATAAGCATGTAGTTATACAAGGTCCTCCCGGCACAGGAAAAAGCGAATCAATAACTGGAATAATTATTAATGCTTTAGAACATCAAAGAACATGCTTGGTTGTTTGTGAAAAGAAAACAGCTATGGAAGTTTTAAAGCAAAATCTCCAAGATATTGATCCTGAAATTGGTAAACTGGCTGCTGTAATTGAAGATGTTGCTACCGACCGAAAATCAGTGGTTAATTCAGTTAGAGATCGTTACGAGCAGCATGGTAATAAAGTCCTTGAAAAACCATCAAGTTCAAGTTTAACAGAAAAGCTTGAGTTTATTGAAGATAAAATAAGAGATATCCAAAGACGGAAAAGATACTTAAATGAAACAGAGATTGTTAAAGATGGCGACCGAAAGGGATGGACTAACGCTGTAGGAAAACAACTAAAAGCTAGATATACGAATGGAGATGGCTCTATAAAAGAAATTCTTGATAACAAGTCTATTGATATCAGTGAAATTGAGTATCAAAAGGATCTCAATTTTCTAAAAGGATTTAAGAAGCGTTCTGAAAATCTTGACTACAGAAATACCTTATGGTTTGTACCAGATCAAAAAATTGAACAAGGTGATTCAATATCAATAAAAGATGACTTGTCGCCACTTTTAGTATCAGAAACTGAACAGTTAAAGGAATTTATAACTGTTTTTGAAAATCATATCAATGAAAAAAGAAATAAGATAAGTAAGGAAGTAGATCAAAGAATTGATAAGATAAGTCAATTAGAGGGAGAACTCACTGATGTTTACGAAGTAGTAAAAGACCAATCAGTTTTTCAACAAGATAATTGGTGGTTTAAAGCAGTTAAAGCTGCGCGAGGCTTGTCAAGAACACTTCGAAAGCAAGTGGAGTCTTTTCTCAAAGTTCCTTCATTAGTTAATGAATTAAATGAACTATTATCGACTTTAAGGCTTGATGTCAGGTTGGATAAAAAGCTTAGTATGCAAGCTTTAAAGAGCAATTTGAAGTTGCTCAGTGAAGCAGTTGATGAGATAAGAAAAGATCGAGATACTGTAAAGGAGAAGTTATTTGATGGTTTAGAAAATAAGCCTTTCTGTGATATAAAGATTGACTCAGAATTGTTAGAGGAGTTTAGAAAATGGAGAAGTAAGTATAAGGTTTTTTATAAAAAGTTCTCTTTAAAAAATGATGATCCGATTTTCGAGGGTGGAATTGCTACAAAAAAATGGACAGGGAGTTAAGCCAGATCATGCAGCCAATTCTTGGTTTTCTGTTAAGTAGTTTTGCATTTCCGCCGGTGTTCGGTAGGCCAGCGTAGAATGCAAGCGCTGGCGATTATACCAGATCTCAATAAATTGGAAGATTTCTCCTCGAAGATTGTTGTAATTATAGTGTTTAGGTTCTATTGGTAGTTCTGCTTTAAAGGTTTTAAAGAAGCTCTCGGCCGGTGCGTTATCCCAGCAGTTGCCTTTACGGCTCATGCTTTGGCGGACCAGCGGTCGGGCTTTGAGCAACTTCCTAAACTCCTTGCAGGCATATTGGACACCCCGGTCAGAATGGAAGACCAGCTCCTGGTCGATAGTCCGCTTTTGACAGGCGGCTTTCCAGGCCGGAATAATCGTTTCATCGGCGCTCATGCCTTCCGAGAACGACCAGCCCACGATCTGGCGATCAGCCAGATCCATGATGGTCGTCAAATACAACCACCCTTGATTGCTGGGGATATAGGTGATGTCGCTTACCCACACCTGACCCAATTGGCCGGCCGAAAAATCTTGGTCTAACCGGTTCGGGGCCACAGGAAGAGTGTGCCTGGAATCTGTGGTGGTTACCCATTTGGGGCGAATCTGGCTTTGTATGCCTTCTTTTCTCATTAGTCGAGCTACCCTCCGGCGACTAAGCTGCTCTCCCTCTCGAAGCAGTTGCTGGTGAATGCGAGGACTACCATAGGTCTTCCCCGACTTCAGCCAGATATGTTTAATTTGTTTCGTCAAGCGCCGGTTCTCTTTGGCGCGATCGGAGGGCTCGCGACTCATCCAGCTATAATAGCCGCTTCTGCTTACATCGAATACCTCGGACATCTTTACAATGGGAAATATGTGTCTGTGTTCAGCCATAAACTGGAAAATTATCCGTTTTTCTTGGTAAAGATGCCCATCGCCTTTTTTAAGATATCCCGCTCCATACGTACGTCAGCCAGTTCTTTCTTCAACTCGGCCAGCTGGTTCTCTTCGGTAGTCCGGCTGGGAATGCCTTTGCCCGGAAAGGATTGCTGGGGTTTCTTCTTATACTCGGAGCGCCAAGCGTAGATAAGGCCAGGATTAATACCCAGCTCATCGGCCAGCTCCCGGATATTGTCCCGCTGGTAACTTTGCTGGATTACGTCCAGTTTATATTCTTTGCTGTAGGTTCTTCTTTTACTCATAATTGTTAGTTGTCATAAATTGCGGCGACAATCTATGGCTTAACTGGGTGTCCACCAAAATGTAGCAAGTTCAGGGATTGGATAAATCAGTTAGGGAGTTGAAGTGGTACTTAAAATGTAGCCAAGATTATAATTTAGCAGTTGAGGAACGTTTCTTTGATCATTTTGAATGGCAACAAGACTACAGATCTCAATCAGATTCCATTCAGAAAATAATATCTACTTTTTTAGAACAAGAAGTAGATAATTGGGAAATGCAATTCAAGGAGTTCTATATAAACAAAAAGCTCAAGGAAAATTTTAGTTCGTTGACCGGAGGTTATGAATCTCAGTTAGAGCGGTTAAGAGAGGAACGTAAACAGCTGATAAATGAGATAAAAAAAAGAATTCCTCGCTACTGGAAAGCGAAACAAACAGAAGTGAATCAAAGGGTTAATATCCGAAAGCTATACAATAAAAGAGGCTCTAAAGGAAGCAGAAGAAATAGTCTGCGAAAAATAGCAAAACGTTCCTTCGAATCGCTTACTTCTTATTTTCCGGTGATGATGGTCAGCCCCTCAGTTTGTGCGTCTATGTTCGATTTGGAGCCCAATTTATTTGATTATGTGGTATTTGATGAGGCAAGCCAACTTAAGACAGAGGAATCCCTCAGTACATTAATTCGTGGTAAGCGTAAGATCGTGTCCGGTGATGATAAGCAGATGCCACCTTCTTATTGGTTTACCAAAGTCAATACAGATGATTTAGATGTTGAGGATGAGGAAAATTTCAATCCATATCAGAGTTTTAATGAGGAGTTGCAGTCAGTGGAAGGTGCTCATGATTTAGCCAATAGTGAATCCCTTTTACATTTTGCTGAGCTATGTAACTTCCAATCATTTCATCTGGATTTTCACTATCGATCTCGCCATCCCCTGCTAATAGAGTTTTCAAACGCTGCTTTTTATAAAAGCCGATTGAATCCCTTACCTGAAAAGATCAATCAATCTCCTATACAGTTTATTCCTGTAAATGGAATCAACCATAACCAGCAGAATAAGGATGAAGCAAATAGCGCTGTAGAAATTTTAAAGAATCTGAAGAGGGGTAAGGAGGGAAAACTACCTACGGTTGGAATAGCAACATTCAACAAGAAACAAAAAAATTTAGTGTGGGATGTTTTAAAAAGAGAAACACAAACTGATGAGGATTTTAATAGAAGGTTTAGAGAATACGAGGAAAATGGTCTATTTGTCAAAAACTTAGAAAATATTCAGGGAGATGAACGTGACATCATAATACTGTCGACAACTTTTGGTAAAGGTAGAGACGGAAGTTTCAGCCGGTTCTATGGACCTCTTAATACATCAAAATTAGGCCAGAGGTTATTGAACGTAATTATTACCAGAGCAAAAAAGAAAATATTTGTGCTTACCTCTGTACCTAAAGAATATTATATGAATTATCGTCAAGAATTAGGTCAGAACCATGAGAAAGAAAGAGGATATTTTCATGCTTATCTGGCTTATGCTAAAGCTGTATCTGATGGGGATAGAGAATCTGTACAATCTATCTTGAGCTTTCTCAAAAATCGGGATCGGGTGATTGGGGATAGTGATAACCTTACTGAATCACCTTTTGAGGAAGCGGTTTACCAGGCATTACAAACAGAGATTGATGAGGAGCGGATTTCTCTGCAGCATAAAGCAGGAGGTTTTAGAATTGATATAGCTATTAAATCAAAGAAGACAGGGCGTGAATTTATAGCTATTGAATGTGATGGTGCTGCTTACCATAGTTCTGCAGAAGATCATGCATGGGACATGTACCGCCAGGATATTCTTGAGGATAACAAATTTGTATTCCATAGGATTTGGTCCAGGGATTGGTGGGAAAATCCAGATAGAGAATTAGAACAAGTAGTTAATTTTATTCGAGAACAAGATAAGAAAGATCCTGGGCACGAGCTTTTTGATGATCCGGCAGCAGAAGATCTTGATCTTGCACCTCTTTTAGAAGAAACTGGTTTATTTATAGAGGAAGAGCCAAAAGATGAAAAGGAAACAATTGAAGAACCGGTCCAAACTGAAGATGATACGCAGGAGGTAACTGAGGAGGAGGTTTCAAAAAAGATGGCGAACAGATACACCTTCAGTATAAGGCTGCGTCACGAAAGCTTGTAGAAATTGGACAAGTTGTAAAGCTTAAGTATTTAGATGAAGGAAAAGAAGTAAGAGTAAAGCTATCAAAGAATGTAGATGGCTTTAAGGAAGAAAACGGGGTAAAAATTTTAGATGAGAAGTCACCTATTGGTAAAGCTATTCTTGGTGAAAGAGTAGGCGATACTGTTGAAATTGGAGGCTTCAGAAAAATGCTGCAAAATTTTATCAATAAATTAAATTGACAAAGGAATCGAACTTATTTTTATGACTTTTGAAAAATTCATTTTACAAGTTTTGCCTTGGATTCTACTTGGTATTTGGACTCTGTATTCTATAGTAGCTTTATTTTTTAGAAAACCTAGATGGAGTTTTACCGGGTTTGATATAATTCAACATATTCCAGCCACTTTTATAACATTAGGAGTGCTAGGGACATTTGCAGGAGTGACCTATGGATTACTTGATTTTAATTTGAACCCAGAAGAAATTTCACAGAGCATCTCTACACTTCTTGGGGGGCTCACAAATGCATTTATTACTTCTCTCTACGGGTTGTTCCTTTCTGTTTGCTCTGGAGTAATTATTCGTCATCGATATTCTAAGGGGACACTTAAAGATCCAGAAGTCGAAACCCAGCAACTGTTACTTTCTAATCTTAAGGTATCTATAGATACCTTTGGAGAGAATCTTGCAAAGTATAATTCTGAGGCGATAATGTCTTCCCTGAAAAAGGTAATAGAGGATTTTAATGATACGTTCACAGAGCTTATCAGGGGAGTTGGTTACGAAAATTTTCAGAATCTTACTCGGTCGGTTGATCAACTTGTGGAATGGCAAGAAGAGTATCGAGAAGATGTTAGTAGTGTTCTTGAATCGAATAAAGAGATTAACAAACGTACAGAAGAGCTGTTGCAATCTTATGAAAAGATAGATGCAACAATTTCTCAAATAAGTAATTCTGCCCTAGAACTTAAAAGTTCGCTTGACACACTAAGGCAATCGATTGAGGATGAATCTTCATTGTCGGGTTTAATTACTCAACTTGAGACAACAACAGAAAATTTGGTTTCAGTATCTGCTGATGCCGATCTGTATAAGAATGAAGTAGAACGGATAGTTGAACATCTTGTAGAAACACAAAAAGAAGTAAAAGGATGGTTAGATAAGGAGTCCGGAGTCCTTGATGCAGCTAATGCTATGAATCATACGTTGGTCGAATTAAGAGAGTTTGATATTGCCCAGATCGAAAAATTGGATGAATCATTTACCAATAGATTAGAAGAGACATTTGAAAATCTTGACCGATTGATGAAGTCTTATATTCAATATCTTGAAGAACAAAATGGGCAAGTGGCGTGAAACAAACAGATAATAGCTATTGGATATCTATAGCTGATTTAATGACGGGCTTGATGGTTGTCTTCCTTTTTATAGCCATTAACTACGTTTTGCAGGCTTTTCAGTATCGTTACGTTCAGGATGAAATCTACAATTCTTTGCAGGATGAATTTCAAGAGGAATTGCATAAGGATGATATTGAATTGAAACCAGATGGTACTGTAAGGTTCAATACCAAGGGAGATGGGTATTTATTTGAATTAGGTGAGTATTCAATATCGTCTGAGATGCGAGAAAAGTTAGATTGGTTTATACCCCAGTACATTGAGATAGTTACAAATCCCCAATATTTAAAATATATAAAAGATATTCGTATAGAAGGACATACTGATGATATTCCACCTCAAAGTGGCGCAAATAGTTACAACTATAATTTGTGGCTTTCATCTATGCGAGCTATAGAGGTGTTGGATTACGTTCGTAATTCTCAAGCTTATAATTCTTTAGCAGATTCCACAAGAGATCGTTTTGATTTTTTATTGACTGCTACAGGGATGTCTTTTTCAAAAGCTTTGAATGATGAAGGAATATATTTATAATAGTGAGAATGATGAGATTAATTCTGAGTTATCCAGACGAGTCGAGTTCCGTGTTGTAACAAGTAGCGATGCATTAATTAATGATATATTTGAAATGAATAGCGAATGATATACGATTTTACAAAAGGTTCTACTGCAGACTTCATACTTAATAAGTTACAAGCAGAATATGCTGACCAATCGGACTTCAAGTTTCAGAAGCTTGAGAGTATTACGCATGAAAAAATTATTCGAAAGAGAAATTCCTTTATCTATCTGAACTTGCTACATTTTGGTGGACACCCAGTTAAGCCATAGATTGTCGGCTGCAATTTATGACAACTAACAATTATGAGTAAAAGACGAACCTACAGCAAAGAATTTAACCTGTACGTAATCCAGCAAAGCTACCAGCGGGATAATATCCGCGAGCTGGCCGATGAGTTAGGGTATTAACCCGGGCCTTATCTACGCTTGGCGATCGAGATATAAGAAGCAAGCCCCAGCAATCCTTTCCGGGCAAAGGCATTCCCAGCCAGACGCCCGAAGAGAAGGAGCTGGCCGAATTGAAGAAAGAGTTGGCTGACGTGCGTATGGAGCGGGATATCTTAAAAAAGGCGATGGGCATCTTTACCAAGAAAAACGGGTAATCTTCCAATTTATGGCTGAACACAGACACATATTTCCCATTGTAAAGATGTCCGAGGTATTCGATGTAAGCAGAAGCGGCTATTATAGCTGGATGAGTCGCGAGCCCTCCGATCGCGCCAAAGAAAACCAGCGCCTGACGAGACGAATTAAGCAAGTGTGGCTGAAGTCGGGGAAGACTTATGGCAGTCCCCGTATTCACCAGCAACTGCTTCGAGAGGGAGAACAGCTAAGTCGCCGGAGAGTCGCTCGGCTCATGAGAAAAGAAGGCATACAAAGCCAGATTCGTCCCAAATGGGTCACTACCACCGATTCGGGGCACACCCTGCCGGTGGCTCCGAACCTGCTGGACCAAGATTTTTCGGCCGGCCGATTGGGTCAGGTGTGGGTAAGCGACATCACCTATATCCCCAGCAATCAGGGGTGGCTGTATCTGACGACCATCATGGATCTGGCTGATCGCCAGATCGTGGGCTGGTCGTTCTCGGAAGGCATGAGCGCCGATGAAACGATTATTCCGGCCTGGAAAGCAGGCCTGTCAAAAGCGGACTATCGACCAGGAGCTGGTCTTCCATTCTGACCGGGGTGTCCAATATTGCCTGCGAGGAGTTTAGGAAGTTGCTAAAAGCTCGACCGCTGGTCCGCCAAAGCATGAGCCGCAAAGGCAACTGCTGGGATAACGCACCGGCCGAGAGCTTCTTTAAAACCTTTAAAGCAGAACTACCGATAGAACCTAAACACTATAGTTACAACAAACTTCGAGGAGTAATCTTCCAATTTATTGAGATCTGGTATAACCGCCAGCGCTTGCATTCTACACTGGACTATCGAACACCAGCAGAAATGCAGAATTATTTAACACAACAACAAGAACTGGCTGCATGATCTGGCTTAACTCACTGTCCATTTTTTTGTAGCAATTCCAATCAAAATGGTGAGCATGAGTATTATATGTTTGCCTACAAAAAAAGATTTGCTACCGAGCACTACGACACTTTACCAAGGTATCATATAACAGATTGCGAAACTCGTGAAACATATACAGGATTTCGTTTTGCAAATCGAATGCCAGTAAATATTTACTGTACAGATCAGCGAAAAGATTTAGGTCCCAAGAATCTTGAATTGTGTAAGAATTGTCATCGTCAAGTAAACTTTTACTCTTATGGAGACGACCAGACTGATTGGTTTGATGTTATTTTGAAAAAGGGTGAAAACCGAGATTATACTGAAGACGATTTGCGATTTGATGGATATACCCGAGATTGGAGACAGGTTTCCAAAGCTTATAGATATAAAAGAGGGTTTATTTGTGAAACTTGTGGTATCGATCTTTCTGACAGAAGAATGGAATGGTTTTGTGAAGTGCATCACATAGACAATGATAAGACCAATAATACTCTTAATAACTTGAAGTGTTTATGTGTGAAATGTCATTCTAACGTTGATGACAAGCATAGGAGTAATTATTCAGAAGGCAAGAACAAAGATAAGCTGAAACAATTTGATATTTATTTTCCTGATTGGAATAGCAGAGCTAAAGAATGTAAAACTAGTTTTAACTTAGGAAGGGATATTTAATAGATGTATCTATACGTAGTTAGTTGGGTGGATACCATAACTATTCTGAATATCATTTTGAAGGTTTATTAAAACGATGAGTTATGGCACTATAAACAAGCCCAAGGGGAATAGTCCCAAACTCATTTTTATTGTAATAAAGAGGGGAAATTAAAAATGCGATGCCAACCGGCGCCCCTTCTTTATCAACACCCAGCAATTAGGTTTCCAATCCATCAGCTAGGGTAAAATCGGTTTTCGGTTTAATATTTGATCCACTTCCCCAGTCTCTTAGTCATACTTCTATTGGACTGGTTCCATGTCTGTAGCCCAGAGATAGTCTTGTTAAAATACTTGCGAAGTAGCAGTGCGCCGACCGGGCTGGCAAGTATTTCATGAATAGCTCGATATAGCGCTGAAGCAACAAGTAGGAAGCCACCTCGAAGGAATCAATGATTTTGGGCGTTTGTCGATTGCTAGAGAGAGGATCTGATGGGATGTAACTGGAAAAGACAACAAATTGAGAATAAGATCAGATTGTTTTTAGGGAGAAGCACTTCCAGATCCTCTCTTGGGCACTTTAAGATGTGCTATTATGGCCGTAACCTGTTGAGAGCTCAATGCTCTAATACGTTGCGGCTTTTATTTGGTAGAACAAAGTGGTTGAAAAGTATAATCTCTCCCTCTCTTACTTGAATAAATCACACAAACCTAATGCATTATCAGCATTATTCTTGTGCGAATTAGTTATTCTCAGAACTAACTGTTAGCAACCATAGTATTTATTACTGGTTCCCAACTCTGCGCTATCTCTTCAAGTGAATAATGCTGAGCTTTTGAGGGTTCACTCTCCGCTGATCGCTAAGAACTGCAACAATTCATTGATGAGCGTCTCGTTGCGGACAATCTTATATGAGTCTTTCACAATAGAAATGACCTCATCATCTGGTCATGGAGTGATAATTGGAAAGGCCACATAGGTGGCTCGTTTCATTATTCTTATACCACAAAAAGGAGATTCTTGAGGATTAGAAGGGCAAACAAGAAAATTACTAACGAAGAAGGTTAATGTTCAGGCGAACTATTGTTCTCCAGGGACTGGAAAACAGTAGAAAAATTCCGGCCGCTGGGTTCCTGGAAAATATCGAGGTCAAAGAATGCTACAGTAGCATAGAGATGGTCGAATATATCTGCCTGGATAGCCTCATATTCCAGCCAGGCGGTGGTGCTGGTAAAACAGTAGATCTCCACGGGAATGCCCCGGCTCTCCGATCCGAGCTGGCGAACCATCACGGTCATATCCTGTTTAATTTGGGGATGGTTTTTCAGGTAACATTCAACATATTTTCTGAACACTCCAAGATTGGTCATTCGCCGTCCGTTGATCAGTACCGACGTATCCAGGTTATGTTTCTCATTGTACGCTTCAATCTCTTTCTGCCGCGTTTCCAGGATACTCTTTGAGCAGGTGGTATTTTTTGAACTCCTCACGCATCTCCGGATCCACAAATGTTACTGTTTGGGCATCGATATAGATCGCCCGCTTGATTCTCCGCCCGCCGCTCTGCTGCATGCCTCTCCAGTTTTTAAAACTGTCGGTGATAAAATAGTAGGTCGGAATGGAGGTGATGGTTCGGTCCCAGTTCTGAATTTTTACCGTGTTTAAGTTAATTTCAATCACATCCCCGTCCGCGTTGTATTTGGGCATCTCCACCCAGTCGCCTACCCGCACCATATCATTGGACCACATCTGCACACTGGCCACCAGCCCGAGAATAGTATCTTTAAAGATCAGCAGGACAATGGCTGTCATCGCACCAAATGCACTAAGGAAATATACGGGTGACTGCTCCAGAATGAGAGAAAGAACCAGAATACCGGTAACGATATACAGGATGATTCGTACAAGCTGAAAATAGCTTGCGATCGGTTTATCTTTAAACATCGGATGGGAGGTAAGTCCGTGTTGTGCAACCCTGAGAAACGCAAAAATGATTGTCATACCCACAATCAGCAGATAACTGTCTGTTACTTTAATAATGAAAGGAAGTGCCTGCTCAAAGTCAGCGAAAATAACGGGTGCCATGATGCGGACCAAAATGGCAGGAATGATATGGGCTACGTTGTTGAATACCTTGTGATCGGCCAAGGTATCGTCCCAGGCAACGGATGACTTCTTTGCAAATTTATAGAGATAGTGGATGATAATCCGTTTCGTAGTAACATAAGCGATTCCCGAGAGCAGGATCAGAATCAGGATAAAAAGGATAAGCCGCAGATAGACCACCCACTCTTCAGCGATTCCTGTATTTACCAGTAGTGATTCAATCCACTCTTCAATGTGATTCATTGTTTCATTAATTGTTGCGGTTAAAAAAATTAAATGGCAGCCCTTCAAATATCCGGGGTAATATATCACATCCTCAGCAATATATTTTTAACAGCATGGAATAGCACGTTGTTAGGCTTCATGCTCCTTGTAATCTGTCGAACTCCCTCGGCTATATAACTATAAACAAGCCCCTCCAATAGCCCCATCATATACCATACGCACTTCTCTTTTGTTTTTTAAGTCATTTCGGCTATAGGTCGAAAGGCCCGGCAGATCTATCAGAATGGTTATTACAAATAATAAGCAGCCCTTCAATCAAGAAGGACTGCCTTTTTATCATCTACAGACAGGCTGTTAAGACCAATTGCATATAAACAGATATGTAGATACGATACATTCCATCTAAAGTGAAAATTGGTTAAAACTTGCTACGTATAATTTTGGAATAACTACTTTATACATCCCCATCAATGGAGGAACAGCCTATATAAAATCACGATAAGCATTAATCCCGCGGGGAGAATATGTCACAAGAGGAGTGGCAGGTGATTCTATCCAGGTTGACCCAGGCTTAAATGCTACGAATCCCTCAGCTCCTTATTGACAACCGGGGCCACTTCGGTGGCAAAGAGCTCGATGGAGCGCCAACAAGTTTTGTATCGAGATCTCTTGCCTACGCTCATTTGAAGGAGAAACCGGTCGTGACCGAATATGTCGTGCTGAAACAATATTTTGTCAATGACCTGCTGTGGACTTCCCACTACATTGGCTCCTCGTAGCGTGCGGGAGGCCTCAAACTGGTCTCGGGTCAGTTGGCGACCATCCACGCTCGCCGCCGATTACTGTCCACCACCTGCTTAAATACGGGAAAGGCGATATCAGCGGCTTCCTGTTGAGTTCTCCGCAATGAAACCGTGGGAGTTGATACTCGAGAGCCGGCGCCGAATGGCCCGCTTCCTCTGCTCCGCGCCGGTGGAGGTCGGCCAGCGACTTAAATCGCTCAGGCTGCCCGCCGATAATACTCCAGCGCCATCGGCAGGCCCAGTGCGCCCGCCCGGTAGGCCGATTGGGGAGTGCCTCCCACCGCCACCCGAACGGGCAGCGGTCAGGCTGCATCGGCTGCGGATATACGGCCCTGTTATCGATGGAGGGACGGTGCTTGCCGCTCCAGCTTATTTTCTCATTCTCACGCAGCGCAAGCAACAGGTCCAGCTTTTCGGCAAAAAGCTCATCGTAGTCATCCAGGTCATATCCGAAAAGCGGGAAGGATTCCGTGAACGAGCCTCGGCCCACCATCATTTCGGCTCGTCCCTTTGAAAGCAGATCCACTGTTGAAAACTGCTGGTAAGCACGGACGGGATCTTCAGAGCCGAGCACCGTAACGGCGCTTGTCAGCGAATATCCCCTGGTGCGTAGCGCGGCGGCCGCCAGGATCAGTTGAAGGCGACGATGAAAGGTATTCCTCCCGGTGGTGCTCGCCAATGCCAAACAGATCGAGACCGCCCTTATCGGCCAGCTCAATCTCTTCCATCAGATTACTCAGGCGTTCTTCAGGCGCCAATTTCTGCCCGGTTTCAGGATCGGGCGTATTTTCAACAAAGGTGTAAATACCAAATTCCATGCTGTAATTATTAAAGAAGATTTTGGGGAATGAAGATGAATATTTCATCTCAAAAGGTGGGTATATATTAATTTAGCAACCCTCCAATCAAGGACGGCTGCTCATCTACAGACGGCTATAACGCCATTTGTATTTTCATAATATAAACTGAATGTTTTGAACACCATAGTTAAATTTTCGTAATTATTTTTACGTATAACTACATATTCTTAAAGCTCGAGACTATTTACCACGCGCACCCAAGATTATCTTGGCTTGAAATGTGCCAAAAACCGCCACCCACCTGCTTTTTTGTATTAGTGCAAAATGATCTGCTCAACAAATCGAATCTGAGCTAACCAAAAGGTTATATCTTTTTATAGATGCACCTTGGTCCTCTAATTCGTTTTTATTTGATAATCAATATCTTAGGGGTAATTTTTTCAATACCGGAGTTTATTATGAAACGTCAATCAGCGTTCAACAGCTTCACACTTTCCCTTCTGGCAACTGCGATTGCCCTCCTGTTCTTTGCTTCAACTCCACTTAGTGCCCAGGAACCTGACAAGTTTGATTATATCCAGAAAAGAAGCTCTGTCTATTATGCAGTACTTGAACTATCCGGTCGAGAGTACATTGTTATAGGAACTCGATCACTGATACGCAAGGATATGAAAATTTTACAGCGGAATGGACGCGTTGGTCGTATTGAGCTGCGCGTTATGCTCACAAACGGCCGGGAAAAATATGTGTCAGGACAGGTAATGGACAATGGCCGGAACACAACTTTCCATTCCAGGAGTTCTGCACGACAGTTTGTACGAAGACTGCGAGAATAATCTGCTTGAATAGGTAACAGGTGTGACTGATCGTTCCCTCCCGCCAAAGATCTACCTATTAAACGTGTTAAATCATTCGGCCGAATAGTGCCTCGTTTATAAATGTGGTACGCATAGATAGAGTGCCAGCATGTGGCTTATTCGGTTCAGGTGTTCGCACCTTTCCGGAAGACCTCCAATTCTCTACTTGCTTCGTAGGGTTATTCCTACAATGCAAGTATATTTAGTTCAGTAAAATTGAATAGTACTTCACCCCACAACCCAAAATAAAAGGAATCTCCCTTGAACAAATCCAATATTCTACTAGCAGTATTAGCGATAGGCCTACTGGCGGGATGCACGAGTTCGGGCGCATTTATCTCCACGAATCAAACCAATGTTAACCTGGAAGAAGGAAACTTTTCCATCGCTGCGAGCAACGTCTCGGGTATGGCAGAGTCCGGTTATATTTTGGGATTAAGTTACTCCTACGGCATGTTGGCAAACACCATAGCCATCGCCAGGGTCAGCGGTTCGGATATGCTCTATGCTGATGCCCTTGAAAACCTCTGGGCCAGCTACGAAGCTGAACACGGCAGCGTAGAAGGGGAAAACCTGGCCCTCACGAATATTCGCTACGACGCTGACATCATCAACTTGATTCTTTATACCAAAGTTAAGGTAACCGTACGGGCTGATGTTATTGAGTTTGAATAGTCCCAAAATGCACATTTAGCTTTTATTTTATTCATTGCAAAAGGCCTCAAATCCCAAAGGAGATGAGGCCTTTTTTACAAGTGCCCTCGGGCAAAATTAGGACAAACTTAAGCTTCTTTTTAAATCAACAGAATTGAGCTTTCGCTAAAACTTCGTTGGGAACTCATAGACTTATCCATCCTCATCCGAATCACCTCTTCTGCTAGTCGGCTTGCAGCGATTCGCCGTGCTGGCTCAGATCCAGTCCCCTCTCCTCCTCTTCGGGAGAAACCCGCAACGGAATAATCATATCGGTAATTTTAAGGAGAAGCCACGTCCCTGCAATTACAAAAATTGATACGATAATCAGTGCTACAAAATGGGTAAAAAACAGGCCGGTTTCACCGAAGATCAACCCGTTGGTTTCCACTGCGCCATTGATCGATTCGTGAGCAAAAACGCCCGTCAGCAGCATCCCCATCATACCGCCAACGCCGTGGCAGGGAAAAACATCCAGTGTATCATCAATAGAGGTGCGGGTACGAATGATCACCATAATATTACTGACTATAGCTGTTACAATACCGATGGTAAGTGAGTGAGTTATCGATACAAATCCGGCGGCCGGTGTGATAGCTACCAGTCCCACAACAGCTCCTATACAGGTACCCATGGCTGAGGGCTTCTGGCCACGGACGGCATCAAAGATAATCCAGGTAAACGCCGCGGCAGCCGAAGCACAGGTAGTAGTAGCAAGGGCTGTTGCTGCAAGTTCGTTGGCTCCAAATGCGGAGCCGGCGTTGAATCCAAACCATCCGAACCACAACAACCCGGTGCCCAATAACACAAAACTGATATGGGCCGGTTTGTGGACCGGCTCGTTGCGTCTTTTCAAGTACAGTGCGGAAACCAAGGCTGCCCATCCTGCACTCATGTGGACTACGGTACCCCCGGCAAAATCAAGCACGCCAAAGCTGGCCAGCAGTCCATCGGGATGCCATGTGGCATGGGCCAGCGGTGAATAGATAAACAGTGAAAAGAGTACGATAAACAGGATGTAGCCTGTAAACTGTATGCGTTCGGCAAACGCGCCGGTAATCAGCGCCGGTGTAATAATGGCAAATTTTAGCTGAAACATCGCAAATAATATCAGCGGAATGGTGGGCGCCGCCGGCCATGGATCTCCACTGAGCACCCCATCAAACATAAAGAATGTTGTGGGATTCCCAATTACACCACCAATGCTATCTCCAAATGCAAAGCTGAATCCTATCACCACCCAGACGACCGTTATAACCGCCATGGCGATAAAGCTCTGCAGCATGGTTGAGATTACATTCCTGTTCTGTACCATACCCCCGTAAAAGTAGGCCAGTCCCGGCGTCATCAAAAGAACCAGCGCAGTTGACACGAGAAGCCAGGCCGTATCAGCAGAATCTATCGCCTCGGATGATACGATCTGTTCCGGCAGTCCCGGAAAAATTAGACTGAGCACCACTACCAACAGCAACAGGGCAAAAGGCACCATTGCGAATCGTTTCGTCATCGACATAACTATTTCCCTTAGTTAAATTAATATGATTTTCCCGCCGCAATGATAACTATTTTTTTGGCAATATGAGATTTAAAATCAATTAGTTAAATATAAATCCCTTAAATACTACTCCATTTATCCAACTGGTAGATAAGATCGGCCAGAAATCAGGGGATACATTTCGAGATGGAATACCGGGAATTAATACTATTAAGAAACTGGAAATGGATCGGATGAACGCAGAAAACGATACATCAAGGAGGACTTATCCGGATTACTCACCAAGAAATTTGGTATAGGCCAAGGCGTAGGGAAAATGGCCGCGGAAACGTTCTACAGTACGTTGAGCACGTCATTTTTTCCTACAACGCAGGGCAAGGACAAATTTCGCAGCCCTTAGTTACAGCACTCAAATTTGAGCTATTTTCAATTTTTGATAGGTAACAAAATATCAAAGGCTTACCCTGCATCTTACATCGTTTCGTGAATAATCCGGGTTATAACCAAAATCATTTTACTATTCATTCTTAGAATCCTTGGGCTCATATATCTGATCGGTTTTGCTAAAGCGTTCAACCTGGCTCTAATTCCCCAGTTGAGCGGAGAGATAACCAGGCCAGTTGGACTCCTCTGGTTGCTTGCCGCCCTGCTTTTTCTAGCTGGGGAGTTTCTTTATGGAATTAAGATTGGTTCCTAGTGGAGGCCGGGATCGGCGGCTGTAGTTCTTTTATGAATGACAACCAGATTATCACGTACCCGGACACGACGAATTCAAGACGGGACGTTCACCCAGCATAATCCCGGAGCTAATTTGATAATCAACGCATCGGGAAATAATGTAAAAATGAGGCGACCATAGGATAAGGACCCATCGTTTGATCAGCTCTTTAAATTGAAATCCTTCATAATAATAGCCACTATATCGATTCTGTCCTTCATTGAGATGTCACTGCCCTAGGCTTTACTCCCATGCCGTATGCTCCTCCGGAATCTGATCACCGATCAGTTCCAGCACCTAGATGGCATTGAGGCTCCATTGGGCCGTTTCATTGGTTGATGTCCACGGGCTCACCTGCATCGGATGGAGGGTCTCCGGACCGGTAATCTGGATGGTTTCAAAACGGTTCTCCGGTTGCTGCCAGCCCTGATCGCCCAGCAGGTCGTTCCAGGCCCGTTCGGCCAACTGTGGATCATCGAGCTGTACGGCAGCGTAGGCTGTCAGGCAGGCATGCCACGATTTAAAATTACCATCGCCAACTTCTCCATCAGCAGGTCGGCGATCGAGTGCATCTTGCGGCATAGTATAAAGGTGGCTGTAATTTAGGAAAGCGTCCTCAAACCCTTTGTGATCGATTAGGTCTACCAGCTCAAAAGCCACCTCTGCACCGCCCATGATCATCACCAGGTGAGAAGTGTGATGATCGTCTGGCTGACCGGTATCATTGAGCAGACGACCGGTTTCAGGATTAAATCCCAGTACACCGGGACCTGAAAAAAGCCCATATTTCATCTTGCTTATACTGTCAAAACCGTTTTTAATCTTCTCCAGGTATTTTTTATCGCCGGTACGCTCCCAGGCGGTCATCCAATTGCCGGCCAGCGCCAGCCAATCAGGGCCTACCCGTAATCTTGTGGGGGCCTCGGTTGGATATTCTTCGGCAGGCATGGCAAGGCGCATTGGGTCAAGCCGGTAGTAGGATTCCTCTGTATCACGGACCGCCTCCATCAAGTCGCCGGTACGCTCGTCGGTGGTCAGGTAATAGTAGAAACGACGCAGCGCGGCCTGGCTGATGCGCGCCTCCTTGGCACCGTCGCCCCAGTGGATGACGTTGTGGCGGGTGCCCAGATCTTCGAATCGACCAGCGTGATAGACATCGACCTCCCCGGTGTGGCGCGTCATCGCCTCTGCCATCCGGAAAATATCCTCCCGGCCGGTACGCAGGTAGCTGTACCAGAGCCACATATCGGGCACCAGCTCTGAGTTGGCCCATGCGAATCCGCCCACATCATAGCGCCATTTGTGGCGGGTGTCATCGTAGCTGTGCATCACATCTCCGTAATCCCAGAAGCCGTACCAGCGCCGCTGATCAATCTCTTGTTGATACAGATCGATGGCCGCGTCCAGCTTGTTTTCAATCCAGCGCTTGCCGGGGGAAGAGCGGTCGGGCAGGCTCCATATGCCGAATACATTGGCCGCATGCATGTGCTGCGGAGATGCCGTCAATAAAGGGGGATCCTGGCTTAGATCTGCTTTTCCAGCAAAGGTTTTGTGGGATGCTACTTCTCCTTCCGGGAAGAGCGTGAGCGTGTGGGTTCGGGCAATTCCGTGGGCCTTGCTGAATCCCTCCTGCACATCCTCATAGCTGGCGGCCAGCCCGTGGGCTTCGGTATCATAGTGGCGCAGATCCATGGCCGAGGCCTCCGGCGACCACATCCAGACGCTGATCTGGGCCGTATCCTCAAGGGCATTATTTATTTCAAGATGAGTATGGATAGGTCTGCCAGAAATTTTTGAGCCCCACAGCCAACCCCCCGCTTACGTCCCCTGCAAATACCAGCACCCGACGCACCGACTGCCCGCCGGCGGCAATCCATGCACTTTGGGGATTGGTTCTCTTTTTGATGGTGAATCCATCGGACTTTCCTGCACGAGTTTATAACTGTTCCAGTCGGCCAGGTCATTGATCAAACCCTGAACCAGCGGTGCGTAATCCGTGATATCCGGCACCCGCTTGCCCTGCTCTTGATCGGGATATACCGACTCTTCCTTATACGTTATAGGACGACGACTCTCCAGTGGTTTGACCGGTTCGGCCCACAGCCCCCTTTCCTTGCCGCTGAAGCGCACGTGTCGGTTATGGATCTGCTCTCGCATCGGGACCTCAAACTGCACGCCGAGTCCCTTAATGAAATCCTGATCTTGCTCGCCATCATACATCACCGAATGCACCATTTTGATCGGTTTGCGGCCAGCATAGAAATAGAGGCGCACCGTAAAGGGCAGCCATTTGCGGTCGCTGCTTGCACCTTTGTGAATCCCGTCGTAGCGCACCACTGCGCGAACCGGTCCATCCTGCTCGATACTTACAGAATCAATCCAGCTAGCGGTCTTTTCTCGGGGTGGTGGATTTAGCACATCTTCCTGATCTCCTTCTTGGTGTATTGCTACCAAATGAGCGCTGCCAGCTACTTTTCGACCATCCACAACAAGGGAATCGATCAAATCAGCGCCGCTTTTGGGCAACCATGCGATCATTGAACCCGTGTTGATTTGGATCGCATCGTTACGTTCTACAACGTTTACAGACAAATCCTGCCGGCTGGATCTGTTCCCATTCTGCCCGTCTGCAAGTGTCAGCGTCAGCGGGCCGGCAGCCTGTGAGTCGGCGACCGTGGCGAGACCGCTCCATTTTACAGATCCATCTGGCCAATAGGCAGTGGGCCATGTTTGAACGGGCAATACATGGCCATCAGACGTTTGCAGCTTAAATGCGGCATCCTTTGAAACTTCCCCTTCCGGCCAGGGAACGCCCCAGCTCACGCCGATTGGGACAGCAGGTGGATGATCACTCAGCCATGTAAGTTCTGCTTTTTGCTGGGCCTCAACCCGTTCTACCTCGACTGTAAAAAAGGCAACGACGGTCAGAAAAAAAACGTCGACATTCCTAAAGTTCATAGGTTTTAAATTTTATTGGTTGCAAATAGAAATGCAGAATACAGCAGATCATTATTTATACTGCCATAAAAAAGCATCGTGCTGAAGTTCACCAAATCCCGTTCTGATATCCATCCATGAAAAAACTGTTTTTGTTGTTCACTGGCAAGTAAATCCTGATCACTATTCGCTTTACTTATCCCAAAACTCCTGTTTAGAAAGCTCTACGTAATATTTTGTGAAAGTTATTCGCATACTAGCGGCCATTCTGTAAGTTATGTGTTCATTATATTCCCATGTTTTCTCTACCAATAATTAAAGCTCCTGATTTCTTATGAAGCGTTTATTTTTTCTGATTGCATCTTTTTTCCTATTCATCGCTGGATCCGCCAAGGCGCAGGACTTAACGATTGATCCCGCTATGTATGATATCATCGACTCAGTAAGTGCTGAGCGCCTTGAGTCGGACATACGCACCCTGGCCAGTTTTGAGACGCGTCACACCATGTCTGATACCACCTCATCCACGCGGGGCATCGGGGCCGCCCGCAGGTGGATCAAGCGAGAATTTGAGGCGATCAGCAAGACTTGTGGAGGATGTCTGGAAGTCCACGAGCAACGCACGTTGGTTGAGGGCGATCCCGACAGCCGGATCGACGAGGATACGTGGATTATCAATGTTTATGCGGTGCTCCGCGGCACAAGTCACCCCAATCGATATGTGATTATGAGTGGAGACATCGACAGCCGGGCCTCCGATGTGATGAACGATACGATCGACGCGCCCGGTGCCAACGATAATGCTTCCGGGATGGCAGGGGCCATCGAGGCGGCCCGCGTGCTGTCTAACTATGAGTTTGAAAACAGTATCATTTTTGCCGGCCTTTCTGGTGAAGAACAAGGGCTGTATGGCGGGCAACATATGGCACAGATGGCAAAAGAGGAAGGTTGGGATATCATCGGCGTGCTTAATAACGATATGATAGGCAACATAGAGGGCGTGGATGGCGTAATCGACAACCGGAGTTTTCGCATCTTTTCCGAGCCGTATTCATCCCAGGCTACCGAACGCGAGCTGCAGCTAAAGCGATTTTACGGTGGGGAGAACGAATGGCATTTCACGTCAACTGGCCCGCTATATTTATGAAACCACCCAGCTTTACATGCCCGAAATGAACCCGATGCTGATCTACCGGCTCGATCGCTTTGGCCGGGGTGGGCATCACCGTCCGTTTAACGATGCGGGGTTTGCCGGCGTGCGTATTATGGAGGCTCACGAGAACTACCACCGCCAGCACCAAGATATCCGCGTTGAAAACGGCATCGAGTATGGAGATGTAATTGAAGGCGTCAACTTTGAGTATGCAAAAAAACTTACTGCAGTAAACGCCGTGGCTATGGCCTCGATGGCAGCGGCGCCGCCCGAGCCTTTTGAATGTTGAGATTGGCGGTGCTGTAGAACCCTCAACCATCCTGCGCTGGGAAAAGCCCGAAAGTGACCAAATAAAAGGATATAAAATCTACTGGAGAGCCACCTCGGCTCCACTCTGGCAACACTCCAAATTGGTGGGAGATGTCAGTGAATTTACCTTGGAAGGCATCGTTATTGATAACTACCTGTTTGGGGTTTCTGCAGTTGGCAACAACGGGCACGAAAGCGTTGTTTCTTATCCCTCAGGATTGATCCGCGACTAGCAGAAGGTATAATGAATTTAAGTCAGGATAGAGCGTAAAAGTTTGCGGCACCTGCTTGTAACGTACCGGCATTTTGAGTCCAACAACCATTTAGGTTTAACCTTCGAGCAAATTCATACATTCCCGGAATAATCCCCAAAAGCTGAAAAGATTAAATAAATTTGCTTCCCGAAAAAAATCTCCCGCATATCCAGGACAAGGACATGCGGGAGCAGGGTTTATAGTTAGTCGCTGAACAGCTAGCCTTCTTGCTGGATAAACTGAACATTGAGCATCAGCTTCACTTTGTCACCAACAACGACGTTACCCGCTTCAGTAACTGCATCCCATTCAAGGCCAAACTCTTTTCTATTGACAGTACCGGTAATTTCAAATCCTGCCTTGGTTTGGCCATAAGGATCTTCTACGGTACCTCCGTGAACTGCTTTTAGCTCAACCTCTTTTGTGGTGCCGCGGATGGTTAAATCTCCGGTAATTGTATACTTATCGTCTCCGGTCTTTTCTACAGAAGTAGATTCAAACGTCAGCTTGGGATGTTTTTCTGCATTGAAAAAGTCATCGGACTTCAGGTGGTTATCACGGTCTTCATTATTGGTGGAAATACTGTTGATATCGGCTTCAAAATAAACGTCGGCGCCCTCAAACGTTTTGCCTTCGGTTTCAACGGTAGCATCGTACGTGCCAAAGCTTCCGGTCACCGTAGAAATAACCAGGTGCTTAACCTTAAATTGAACTTCAGAGTGAGAGGGATCGATTTTCCAGCGCGTTTTTGTTGCTGTTGCCATAGTATAAATGTGTATTATTATTGATTAAAATTAAATTGTTTAACATTGAAATAAATAATACGGGCTCTGAATTCATAATGCAATAGAAAGTTCATATCAAACTGATAGGCTGTTCATACAAAAAATATGATTTATGGGTAAACCAGCCACTCTCAAAAGAAATCTGCAACTGTATTTTTTTTGATGTATTTCATACCAGTTCACCATTCCTAATCTCTAAACAAAAGCCTATGCGACAGATCTTAAATACCGGTGACGGCGGCTATGAGGTGCTTGAAGTACAGGAAACTGCCGATCCCCGGCCCAAAAATGATGAATTACTAATCGCTGTAAAAGCAGCGGGCATCAATTTTGCTGATATCCTGGCTCGTAAAGGAACGTATCCGGATGCCCCGCCCAAACCGTGCGTAATGGGTTACGAAGTTGCGGGCACTGTTGAGGAGGTTGGATCCGGAGTTCCCGCTGAATGGAAAGGCAAACCAGTGCTGGCGATGACCCGGTTCAAGGGGCAGTCGGAAAAAGTAGTGGTAAAGGAGTTTCAGGTTTTTGAAAAACCGGAATCACTTACATTTGAGCAGGCAGCAGCCCTGCCGGTGAACTACCTTACCGCCTGGGTATTGATCAAAATTATGGGGATCGCTACACTCTTCAGAATCGATTTTAATCCATAATGCCGGGGGTGGCGTGGGACTGGCGGCTCTGCAGGTGGCACTGACATATTCGGGGCAACTACCTACTGGTACGGCCAGCCCGCGCAAACACGAATTCCTTGCAGAGCGAGGCCTGGATCATCCAATCGACTACCGAAATAACGACTGGTACGAACAACTGATGAGGATGACTGACGAACGTGGCGTTGATTTGATTATCGATCCCCTGGGTGGATCGGAATCGAAACGGAGTTATAAAGCACTGCGCTCTACGGGTCGGCTGGGCATGTTCGGTATTTCCAGCGGCAGTGCAAATGTAAAAGGCGGGTTTTGGAGTAAACTGAAACTATTGGGCACCGCAATTAAGATGCCTTTATTCCACCCCGTCCCGCTGATGAATAAAAACCGCGGCGTTTTCGGGGTAAACCTGGGACACCTCTGGCATGAAAAAGAGAAAGCCCGCCTGTGGATGCAGCAGCTGCTGGAGGGAGTTGAAGATGGGTGGTTAAATCCACACGTGGATGCGACGTTTACTTACCAAAATGTTGCTGATGCCCATCGTTATATCGAAAACAGGAAAAATTTCGGCAAGGTCATTTTAGTGCCCTGACCTTGATCGATAATAATAAAATGTGCTTTGTTATTACGAAAGTTAAATACTATTCGATAAATGTTTTTAATTTCCGCTTGGCGCCTTCATGTTTTCCAGCCCTACCTCGTTGATCAGTTTTCTGAGGGTTACAAGAGTGATGCCGTTTTCTTGGAGGGCGCTGGCAAACGCATCTGAAGTGAGGGCGTTTAACTCTCCCTGCCGGTGAGCGCTCATGCTGGCCAGCGGCGACGAGTTGTTCATATCTTTCATGGCGCCAAGCTCCGCGTTATCGATGCCTACATGGGTAACAAAATGGTTGTAGCCACTTCCCATTTGGCGGACACTGGCGGTGAGGCTGTCAACTTTGTCAGCCGGCTCGGCGCGATAGTGATTGTACCACTGCTTGGACGGGAAATATCCCCACAGGGCCAGCCCGTATTCCTCGGCCAGTTGCTCCGTAACCGACATCATCATAGAATCGCGACTTACCGTCCCCATGTGGTAATCTACATAGTCGATATCCAAACCCGAAGCCATCGCCCGTTCAATCTGGGCACGAATTTCAGTTTCCACCTCATCGCGCCGGGGATTGTTTTTATAAAGATCGGATGAGGAATGAAAGAAATAGCCGTTTTCATCCACAAGGCTGGACACAGCGGAACGGCCCGCCACCGGTCCCCAGCGGTAATGCTGCCATTCTGAATTCAGGGTGAGATGTATACCAACGGAGAGGTTTTCTCCTTCATACTTTTTGAGGATCTCCACGGCCTCCTGGTACCACGGGCATGGGAACATCACTGAAGCCGTAACCGGCATACCTGTTGCCAACAACTCCTCTAGCGCCATATTTACAGCGTGACTCATCCCCAGGTCGTCGGTGCGGATGATGAGAAATGTTGAATCCTCTGATACAGCATCTCCCGGACTTTGCCCATAAACGGGTGATAGACTTATTATCGTAAATAGCAGTACAAAAACGGCAGGTAACAATCTCTTTTTTTTCATTTCTAATCTCCCATCCCTTTCTTTTGAATTAAGATCGGAATATACCGCGAAAATTATTTTATCAAAGTTCTTTATGAAAAGTTTATCATACAAAACCGATTATTACGCTCCAGCAGGATACGATCCGCGAGAAAACAGGAAAACTTTCGATCTAATCTTTTAATGGCCACATATATGGATAGTGGAACTTCTCCCCTTTTTCTACACCATCATCTAAAAAAAGCAATCAGTCGGAAAATTCCGGCAGTACTTCAAAGAATTTGGCGGATGTCTGGATGCCACGGTAAAAATCTTTTAGGGCGAATTTCTCATTGGGGGAATGGATGGCATCGCTGTTGAGGCCGAAACCCATCAGGATGGATTGCGCGCCCAGCATTTTCTGAAAGTCGGCCACGATGGGGATGGAGCCGCCTTCACGGGTAAAGAGCGGTTCAAGCTCGTAGATCTCTTCAAATGCTTTGGCTGCCGCTTTCAGCCCGTAGAAAGAAAGATCGGTTATGGAAGGGTGTCCGCCGTGATGCTCTGTGACCTCAACGCTCACAGTATCGGGAGTGATGGAGTGAATATAGTCGGTAAAGAGTTTGCCGATCTCCTTTGGATGCTGGTCGGGCACCAGCCGCATGCTTATTTTGGCATGTGCTTCTGCAGGGAGTACCGTTTTAGCCCCCTCTCCCTGGTAGCCGCTCCACATGCCGTTAACATCCAGCGACGGGCGGGCAGTAGCGCGTTCCAGTGTTCCATACCCTTTTTCGCCGTTCAGCGCCTCCAGCTCAAGGTTTTCTTTATATTCTTCATCATCATGCGGAAGTTTTCGATAGGCCTCCCGTTCCTCATCCGTAAGCGGCTTTACGTTATCATAAAATCCGGGAATCTGAATGCGTCCCTCTTCATCTTTTAGCTTGGCAATCATATTAGCCAGCACGATGGCCGGATTATCCACCGCGCCGCCATACACCCCGGAGTGCAAATCGCGATTGGGACCTGTTACATCTACCTGCATGTAGGCCAGCCCGCGGAGCCCGTAGGTAATGGAGGGGGTGTCTTCGGCAAACATGGCGGTGTCGGAAATAAGCACCATATCACAGGAAAGTAGCTCCTTGTGCTCCTCTATAAACGGAACCAGGTGCGGAGATCCGATCTCTTCTTCCCCTTCGTAGATATATTGAATGTTGACCGGGAATTCGGTACCTGATTCTTTATATGCTTCCAGGGCTTTGATGTGGGTGAAGGATTGCCCCTTGTCGTCGCTGGCCCCGCGGGCGTAGATGTCGCCGTTCCGCACCGTGGGTTCAAAGGGCGGCGTATCCCAGAGTTCTTCTGGGTCGGGGGGTTGTACATCGTAGTGCCCGTAAACCAGCACAGTGGGTTTGGATGGGTCGGTGATCAGCTCTCCATATACGATCGGGTTGCCCTCTGTTTGAAATAGCTCCACGCGGTCCAGATCGAGCGATTCCAGCTGGTCAGCCAGGAACTCGGCAGCGTTGTGCACATCTGCCTTGTGACTGGAGTCGGTACTTATGCTGGGGATGCGAAGCAGTTCAAACAGTTCCTCTTTAAATTTTTCTTTATTCGATTCGATGTATTCCTGAACACTGCTCATAATAACTTCACTTGGTTAATATTTTTGGAAAATAATTGATCAAAACACACTTCAAGTTGAATGAATACCCTGGAAATCAAAAGATAATTTTACAATGAATATTGAAATCCAACACTCCTATCACCAACCTGTAATTTCATTCAACTTTCACCCTGCAATATTTGACCTGAAAAAAATTACAATCACAATACCATAATATTATCTGTAGGTACCCAGCCGTATAACCCGTTACTCATTCGCACGTAGGACCACCCCTGCTCATTTCTGCTGCGAGCGTGATCCACCGTAAAGGTATATCCTTCATAGGCTTGGCTGACCATTGTGGCTTCATTTTCAGGCTGCTCCAGCACACTGGCCTGCTGATGAATCATTACTGCGCTACTGTATCGATTTTGCAGGTGTTTCAGGTAAAAGCTGGATAAAATAATCAGTAGAGAAATAGCCGCAATGCCGATTCCTCCATACCGCATAGGCTTTCTAAAATATGCAAAAAACCAAGTGCCAACATAAGCACAAACTCCCAGATTAAGCAACAGAAGACCGAGACCCAATAAATTCGTGACCGAAATTTGTGTTCCCAGCCAGTCAAAAAAACGCTCCCACGGCAGCTTCGGGAGCACCGCAGATTGACGACTGAAGCGCGATTCCACAAATTGAAGGCCGTCTTCGGCCCGTTCCCTGGTTTCATCAAACTGCCTGGCTTTCAGGAAATAGTATTTGGCTTTGCCGAGCGAATCGAGCTGCACATAACTGATCGCCATATTCAAAAAAAGTCCGCCGGAAATATTCTGATGACTGATTGATTTGTAAGCAGCCAGCGCCTGCCGGTAGTCATCCGTCTCAAGCAGGTTGTTGGCCTCGTCGAATTTTGCCAGCGAGCTGTTTTGGGCAACGCTTGTTTCCACCGAAAAACCAAAAACAAGAATTAGGGGAACCATCCAAATACGAATTCCCCGGGTAAAACCTATCACTTAAGATCCTTTTTCAATTGATTGAGAATGTTTTCTGCGAGTCCAACGTGCGATTTTAAATACTCGTGGGAGCTGTCGGGGGCGTAACTGATGCTGGAACATTTATCCAGCAATATCCTTACATTTTTGACCACCTCTTGATCGACCCCGCGCTCCTGCAATTTCGTGATATATTCCTTATCTGAGAGGCCCGCTTCCGGCAGACCCAGCTTATCGCCAATAAAACCGGTCAACGCTTTATGCAGCGAATTGTAGGCTCCTTTGATATCACCATTTTCAGATTGTTTGATCACTTCATCAAGCCGTTCCTTCGCTTTTTCTAACGCCTTGCGGGAGCGGGCAAAATGACTGTCACTGCTCATTTTTTCCTGGAAACTTTTCCAGCGATAGGCCACGAAAACCAAAATGACCGGAAAAGCCAACCCTCCCCAGAACCACCAGAGCCCCAGCAGAGAACTATTTGCTGGACTGCCTGGAGAAGTCCAGCTGGCCAGTCCCGTTACCGGCTGCAGGTCAAAGGTCTGCTGCTGGGCAGAGGCAGCCACGGCGTTGGGGTCTTTACTGACGGTAAACGTAATAGCAGGCAATGTCTCGATTACGTAGCGACTCTGCTGCGGATTAAAATGAGCAACATTAGCCTCGGGCAACATGAACGTGCCGGGGCGGCGTGCGATCACCACATCTGTAAATGTTTTATTGCCGCTAATCTGCTGGTTGTCTCGATTGATAGAGCTGTTTTCCTGGGGATCATAGATCTCCAGCCCGTCAGGCAGTTCGTAATTTGGCTTGCTGAGGAGCGGAATGTTACCCGCGCCACTAATTCTGGTCTCAATCTCTACGGTTTCTCCAACCAGCACATCGCGGGAGCTTATATTTCGATTTATGGAAAAATCACCCACGGCTCCGATATAGTTGGCATCGCTGATTTCAGGCAGCGGTTCTACATCAATCTCTACCGGCTCGGTTTGAAGCTCTACCCGCCGCTGGTTAGTACCAAAACCGCCAAAAATACTTCCGCCCATTCCGCGGCGTGAGGAGGAAGAATGAACAGAAACTACAATTTCATACGGGCTGATCGTCAGCTCACCAGACTTGGTTGGAAACAGTGAAAATTGCTGAAGCCGGGCTTGTCGATAGCGTACACCGTCCAGAATGACCGATTCTGCGCGCGGCCGTCGCCCACTGTCCAGCTCCTCTTTCCAGAATCCCTGGGCTTTCCAACCGGGAATCGGTTGATAGGAGTTGACCTCAAGCCCGCTTTTAAAATAGAGAACCACATCGCTGACCAGTTGCTCACCGGTTACCGGATTTTCATTGGAGACCTCCAGGCGAAGAAAAATATCAGGACGGGCAGAACCGTCGGAATTATTGGCAGAGGTGTTGCGGTCGTATCACTGATACCGAGATAGGATCGGTTCTGTAATTGGTGCCGTCAATCTCAATGGATATGGCGGGGATAGTGTAATCTCCTTCATTCTGGGCAATCAGCGAATACTGGTAGGCGTAGGTCGTGCTGCTTTCTCCATTAACATACGAATAGCTGCGGGAGGTAGAGGGCGTGTTGCTCAGTAGTCTCAGCCCGTTAAAACTGGGGAGAACAGGACGAGATACGTTATTAAAGCTGCCGGAAATTTCGACCGACAGCGAAATCCGTTCACCGGTAAAAACCTTGGATTCTGAAACTGTGGCTTGTACCTGCAGATCCTGCGCCACCGCTGAGCCCGACAGGCCAAAAAGGAAAAATAGTACTACAAATGCGCCTGAAAACCGTCTACCAGTCTTTACCATTACTAAGAATTACTCGTCTCTGTTTTCTTTTTCTTGAACTCTTTCAGCAGCTCTTTCTCTTTCTGTTCCAGCGCTTGCAGTATCTTTTGCGCCTGTTGCTGGCTTATCTGGTTGGGGCGCTGTTGCTGGCCTTGATTTTGCTGATCCTGCTGCTGGTTCTGTTGCGACTGGTTTTGTTGGTTTTGATTCTGCTGCTGATTCTGATTTTGGTTTTGCTGGTTTTGTTGCTGCTGATTTTTCTGCTGATCGTTATTTTCCTGATTCTGATTGTTCTGCTGATTTTGCTGGTTTTGCTGTTGCTGCTTTTTCTGCATCTGTTTGGCCAGCTCATAATTGTGCTTGGCGTCCTCATCAGCAGCCCGGTAACGGAGGGCATTTTTAAAGGCGTTCATTGCTTTATCCCACTTCTTGGTCTGTGTATAGATATTGCCCATATTATAGTCGGCCAGCGCCTGCTGCTGAACGTCATCGGACATCGCCTTGTATTGCTCGTACACGCGTAACGCTTCGTCCATTTTTCCCTGTTTCACCAGCGTATTCCCCAAATTAAAATAAAGCTTGGCGTTCTCAGGATTTGCATCAATCGCCTTTTTGTAGAGCTGTTCCGCCTCCACAAAATTGCCATTTTCATACGCATCATTGGCTTTGCGTGCATCATTCAGAGAAGCACCGGCAAGGAATAGCGCGGATAAAAGAATCAGACCTATTTTTTTCATATGTATATATACTGTTTGATCAAGTTCGTTAACGGTTCATACGTTCTTAAAATTGCGAAGCTAATCCATCTCTTCCGCTATCGCCAGTGTTTCCTCGTCCATCTTCATGCTCGTAAATACGTTGGAGACATCGTCGTTATCTTCAAACATTTCAATCAGCTTAAAATTTGAGATCGCAGTATCCTCATCTACCTTTACTTCAGTCTGCGGAATGCGTATCAACTCGGCTGATTCAATTTCGTACCCCATCTCCTCCAGATTGTCGCGCACCTGGTACATCTCTTCGCGAGCGGTCGTTACCGAGAAAAAGTCCTCATCGTCGGTTTCTATCTCCTCGGCACCGGCATCAATCGCATTCAGCATAAATTCCTCTTCATCCAGTCCAACATCTTTTATGCGAATATTCCCTTTCTGGTCGAACATGTAGGCTACCGAGCCGTCGGTGCCCAGGTTTCCCCCATGCTTTGAGAAGATATGGCGGATTTCGCCCACCGTGCGGTTGTAGTTGTTGGTCGTTACCTCAATAAAGTATGCCACGCCACCGGGGCCATATCCTTCGTAGGTAGCATCCTCGTAGCGGCCTTCGCCCTCATCCAGCTCACCGGTACCCTTTTTGATAGCTCGCTCAATATTATCCTTGGGTACATTGTCGCTCTTGGCGTTGTTGATGGCCGTATCCAGACGCGGGTTCATCTCGGGATCACCGCCGCCTTCGCGCGCAGCCACGGAGATCTCCCGCAGGTGCTTGTTAAAAATCTTGGCGCGTTTTTTATCTTCTTTGGCCTTCTTATGTTTAATATTAGACCATTTGGAATGCCCAGCCATAGCCAGTCCTGCTTATTTAGTTTATTGATTTCATACTCAAGTACTCACGATCAAGCACTTTTCAAGCATATAATATAAGAGTTGAGACCCTTTACAGCTAATTTCAGATAGTGCTCGAAATAGGTTCCTCAGAGCATGTCTTGTCGTGTCAGCTATGACTTCTGAACGTTTATATATCGGTTCACAAGTCCCCGATATATACGAAATTGAAGCTCACATATTTTTTGTAAACAGTTGTAGCTAAACAAGCAGAAAGGGACTATAAACGTTATTTTAGATTGGAATCAATCCGGGATCTCGACTGTTTTCTATTTGGAGCTCATTAAATTTATCAGAAAAGACCGATTATGAATATAGGTATTGTTTGTTATCCTACATTTGGGGGAAGTGGTGTTGTAGCAACGGAGCTGGCAAAGGGATTGGCTCAGCGCGGACACAGCGTGCATATTTTAAGCTATGACCGCCCGGCGCGGCTGGATACTTTCCAGACCAATATTTCCTACCACGAAGTAAATATGAACACCTATCCGCTTTTTGAATATCCCCCCTACGATTTGGCATTGGCAAACCAGATGGCCAATCTTATTGAGTTTGAAAAGATCGAGGTGCTGCATGTCCACTATGCCATACCCCATGCCACCAGTGCTTATTTAGCCAAACAGATATTAGGTGAAAAAGCTGCGCACGTACCTCTTATAACTACTTTGCACGGTACTGATATTACTATTGTAGGAAGTGATCCCAGTTATAAAAGCGTAGTTGACTTCTCTATTAATCAGAGCGATGGCGTTACCGCCGTATCAAAATATTTACGGGATGAAACCTACGAGCGCTTCGATATCAAGAAAGAGATTGAGGTCATTCCGAATTTTATTGATCTCGATCGCTTTAAAAAGTCAAATAAAAATCATTTTAAAAAAGCTATCTGCCCCAATGGCGAAAAGGTAGTAGTACATGTATCTAACTTCAGGGAAGTTAAGCGTGTCCCCGAAGTGGTTACTACATTTGATTATATCCTGAAACATGATATAGATGCGAAACTGCTGTTGGTGGGCGATGGACCGGATCGCCAGCGTGCAGAGCAACGTTGTCGTGAGCTGGGGATATGCAATCATGTTCGATTTTTGGGTAAACAGGACCAGGTGGAAGAAGTGCTTTCTATTGCAGATCTTTTCCTGATTCCTTCCGGTTCTGAGACCTTTGGCCTGGCGGCGCTTGAAGCCATGAGTTGTTCGGTACCGGTGATCAGTTCCAATATTGGGGGACTTCCTGAAGTGAATATCCATGGAGAAACCGGTTATCTCTGCGATCTGGATGACACTGAATGTATGGGGCAATATTCCGTTGATATTTTATCGAATTCAAAATTGCATGAAAAGATGGCTGAAAATGCTCGGAAAAGGGCTGAGCAATTTGAAATGAGCACGATTATAGAAATATACGAGGAGTATTATGAGAAATGCCAAAAGGAACTCAAGGCGCAATTGGCTTAGCTGACATACTGTTCTTTGCCCTTCTTTTCAATGGGAAACAATACTTCATTACACGCATTCGGATATATCATCCTGGGGGCAACCCTGGTGAGTTTTACTTCTGTTTTAGTTGAGCTTGCTCACACGGGACCTACAGTATCTGCTTTTTATCGTATGCTTTTTGGTGGGATTATACTGCTGGGTATTTCTCTTTTTCGCCAAGATCGCCTCTGGTTTGATTTAAAAGGATTGGGTATCCCTTTCTGTGTGCCCTCTTTTTCAGTTTGGATCTGTTTTTCTGGCACCGCAGTATTATTTATGTGGGACCGGGCCTGGCAACTATTCTTGGAAATATGCAGGTGTTCTTTGTGGCCTTTTTTGCAGTCTGGCTGCTAAAAGAAAAACTCAGCTGGCAATTGATGGCTGCGATACCGACGGCTGTCGTTGGATTGTTCCTGATTGTCCGAACCAGCTGGGGAGAACAGGATGGAGCGATTAAATTAGGGGTGCTATATGGAATATTAACAGCTCTTACCTATGCCATGTATATCCTCACTTTGCGTAAGTCTCGTTCAGATGGCAATAAAAATCTCTTCTCAATTTTTGCCAATATGAGCTGGATCTGTTTGCTATCGGCGCTAATGCTGGGAATCACGGTAGTAGTTGAACCGGGAGCCGACTTTGCAATCCCTGATTTACAGACGTGGGGGGCGTTACTGGGACTCGGTATTGTGGGACAAGTTTTTGGATGGGTACTGATATCCAAAGGATTGCCTGATGTGAATGCTTCTGTTGCGGGGCTGGCTATTTTACTTCAGCCAGCTTTGGCCTTTATGTGGGATATCCTCTTCTTCAACCGCCCCACAACGAGCCTGGAATACATCGGGGCAGTCATTGTGTTGGCAGGTATCTACATCGGGTTTACCGGACGGAAGGGGTAAGGGAATTCATCGCCAAAATGAGGTTTATAGTTTTTAGCAATCCCCCCTATTGGAATTCAACATTCAAAGCAAGATATGGCAAGAAGGGAAGCTGGTTAAACTGCTGATGGTTGTACACATCATAATAGAACAGATTGGTTTGATTGTAGGTATTTATGGCTCCACCTCTAAGCGTAAGCTGACCGTTTTAAAATGGAAGTTTCGTTCGAGGGAAAGGTCAAGCCGGTGGAATGGGGGCATACGTCCGTTGTATGGTTTGTTCATAATAACCCGGGGTGTGCCGTATTCATCCTTGACATTAGGCAGCTTTTCAATGCCTTCTATTTCTATTCTATCGGGTGGGTGTTATCGTCCGGCTCCCAGATATAGGCAATAGGCGTGGAAAAATCTGCAGGCAAAGTGATGGTGGCATGGCTTGCAGCACCGTCGGACCGTTCTGCTTTGAGGCGATAGGTTCCGGACGGCTCCAGTGATTCGGTCGTCCAGAAGTTATGGGCATACCGGTTATTTGAAAAATGAAAAAGGGAGTCGTTGAGCGTTACAGTTTTCCCGGTTTCCAGCTCTTCCAGCGTAACAGTAGCATCTATTTCACCCGGATTATACAGAAGAGAGTCTCGCACGGGCATTATCCGAACCCACTGGGTGTCGGCAGAGGCATCCAGATAACCAAACATGGAGAAATGGTAGCGATTATTTTCCTGGTGAGGTTCGAAGGGAGAATCGCAGCCTGAGAATAATAGTACGGAACTCAACAGGCAGTAGTAGATTAAACGACCGGTTATGGAGCTATTTGTTTTCAACGATTATCGCATTATTCATCAGACCATTAGATGACTGAATAAAAAAGGGACACGATCTACCGCGCCCCTTTTGTGCTATAAGAAAGTTTATATTGGTCATGCTGCCAGTACTTTGGAAACTTCTTCCGCAGCGTCTTTCAGCAGTACGGCAGAAATGACATTCAGGTCGGAGTTGTCAATGATCTCTTTGCCTTCTTCGGCATTCGTTCCCTGCAGACGTACAATAATAGGCACATCCTGAACTTTTTCGGCAATTTCTGGATCTTTGACTGCTTCAATAATTCCGTTAGCTACGCGATCGCAGCGTACAATACCGCCAAAAATATTGATCAGAATTGCCTTTACGTTTTTATCTTCCAGGATAATACGGAAACCGTTTTTTACCGTCTCGACATTGGCACTACCGCCCACATCCAGAAAGTTGGCGGGATCGCCCCCGGAAAGTTTAATGATATCCATGGTGGCCATGGCAAGTCCCGCGCCGTTAACCATACAGCCAACGTTCCCATCCAGCTTTATGTAATTAAGTCCAAATTCAGACGCTTCCAGCTCAATAGGATTTTCTTCCGATTCATCGCGTAGCTCCTGAATATCTTTATGGCGGTAAAGCGCATTGTCGTCAAAGGTCATTTTGGCATCCAGTGCCATTACATCTCCACCAGGGGTAAGTACCAGCGGATTGATCTCCACCATGTTGGCGTCGGTTTCTTCGTAGCACTTATAGAGCGCCATGATAAACTTTACTGCTTTCTTGAAAGCGTCGCCTTCAAGTCCAAGCGCATAAGCCAGATGGCGAGCCTGGTTATGCTGAATATCCACACCGGGCTCTACCCATTCTTTTACAATCTTCTCGGGTGTCTCTTCGGCAACTTTTTCAATCTCAACGCCGCCTTCGGTAGACACCATGATCACATTCTTGCTATTGGCGCGATCCAACAAAATACCGAGGTAAAACTCCTGCTCAATATCCACGCCATCTGTAACATAGATGCGCTGAACCTTCTGGCCTTCTTCTCCGGTTTGAATAGTCACAAGCGTGTCGCCGAGCAGTGATTCAGCCGCTTCCCGCACCTCTTCAATACTGTCGCAAAGAATAACCCCTTTTACACCGCTGTTTTTGGTCTGGCCTTTTCCGCGGCCCCCGGCATGAATCTGTGCCTTCACCACGAAAAGGGTCGATCCATCCTGCTTCATCTTTTCGGTGGCTTCCACCGCATCGTCAACCGTTGTGGCAGCGACACCAGCCGGAACCGCTACGCCGTAATCTTCTAAAATCTCTTTCGCCTGATATTCATGAATTTTCATAATAGATGCTTGTAAAGTGTAAGTTAATAATTACTTAAATCGGTTATGGCTTTCTGAGTCTATCAGACAGGATATATTTCGCCATTACCAAAAACAGAAGAACACTATCCTTTACTGCAGGGCAAATATAATAAATGAAAAGCAACAATATCAGGTATTAGGTTACTCCAAGTTGTATGAACTGAATCTCCGCTTCTAATATTATTACGCCGGAGCAGAATACCTGATCTCCTTTAAAATAGCGGGGCAATTGCCTTAGGCACAGAATAAAAAGCAGAGATCAAATGGTATCATCTGGTCAAATAGTTAGAATGGCAGAGCTTGTACCAATACTATAGTCACTGACTATGAACACCAATTATATTATATATGTGATTTTTCAACATATTAGCTCTTCATTCTCTTAATAATAAAGGAACATTGTATATTCAGCTTTAGTTGATTCAAGTGAATTTGAACGTAATATATTTCCGATGAAGCAGCAGCTACGGCAACGGATAGATGAGATCGCCCCCTTAACCGACGACGAGTTCGGAATACATCGCCGATCATTTTGAGGGAAAACGGTTTAAAAAAAATCAGTTTGTCGTCCAGGAGGGAATGCCCGTTCCCAATGATTTCTGGGTGGTTGAAGGGTGCCTTAAAGCTTTCGTCATCGACAACAATGGCAAAGAGCATATCATCCAGTTCGCCATGGAAAACTGGTGGATTACTGACTACGAGGCTTATTTTAATGAAGTGCCGGCCACTATCAGCATCGATTGTATTGAAGATTGCAAGCTGCTGGCCCTCACTTTGGGAAACAGGCGCAAGATCTGCCAGAAGTTCCATAAAATGGACCGCTTTTTCAGCGTGAAATTTAATTACGGCTACATCCGCCTGCAGCAGCGGATACTTTCGTTGCTCAAACAAAGTGCCGAAGAAAAGTATCGCAACCTGATTGAGCAATACCCGGAACTGGTTCAGCGGGTTCCCAAAAAATACCTGGCCGCCTACCTTGGGGTAAGTCGCGAAACCCTGAGCCGGGTAGATCTGTCTAAGTCGGAATAAAGTGATCTATATTCACTCCAAAAGCGTGATCCATATCATTGTTTTTACCCAAATAGTGAAATACTATTCTATCAACAAAATATACAAGTCAGTAAAGGCTTGTATTTAAATCATCTGCATGACTATAATTCAACGTTTTACCCCAACAAAAATGGATATATTACTCCCCTGTGTAGCCTACTTTTCCCCAGAATCCGTCAGTCTCAGTATCAATACATGATCACCGCTTGATGCTAAACACTTCATTTGACGTGATATAGATCACCTTTACAACGTGCTGTATCTCACCCCAAAAACGTGATGTAACTCATTTGAATAATGCTGAAGTCCGCTTACACTTTCCGATAGACGTTGAGTAAAACATAAGTATAAATCTCAACCTAAAAACAGGTGACCGTTCGTTGTGATCACATTTACTTTTGGATTACGGCGAATTTCCGGGCAGCTATTGATTTTTCATAGCTTGCACTAATTGAAATTAACCTGATACAGGATTATGAAACAACTTAATACACATCCTGAAATCGCTTCGCACTCGGCCAATATGACCGAGAAGAAAAAAGTGGGCCTTGTTGCCCATGACTTTCGAAAGAAAGATTTGATCGACTGGGCAGATTATAACCGGGAGATCTTGAAAAAACATGAACTGTATGGTACAGGCACGACCGGTGGACTGATTTCCGAAGAGCTGGATCTGCCGGTAAACCGTTTCAAAAGCGGCCCCCTAGGTGGAGATCTTCAGATTGGCGCTGCCATTTCGGATGCTGATCTCGATATTTTGATCTTCTTCTGGGATCCCCTGCAGGCACAACCGCACGATGTGGATGTAAAAGCACTACTCAGAATTTCAGTACTTTACAATATTCCCTTGGCCTGCAACCGCTCTTCGGCCGACTTCCTGATTTCATCCAAACTTATGGATACCACTTATGAGCGATTCCTGGTGGATTATGGCAAGCGAATGCAGCAAGTCTCAGAAGTGCATAAATGAAATAATGATTTATTGATTTAGTTATCATTCCCCTTAACTCAACTTTATCCCTAGTTGAGTTTAATCCCTAAAGGCATGATCGCTGATACCGGTCATGCCTTTTCTTTGTTCGCGATTAATTAAATCGCAATTGTAGTATTGAAAAGTTTAAAGGCAGGATTAGCATAGTAATATGTTGGTACTTTCCCAGGAATTGGATTTCTCAAACAGGCCGCACTAACATTTCTTAAGTCAACAACTCCCGAACTTCGATCCAGCTTTCGCAGATGTGATCAGGCTCCACTTCTCCATTTTCTTTTTCTGAGTACCTGCTGCCAAACTCCGAAAATAGGATCGCATTCATGCCAACCGCCTTGGCCCCTTTCACATCAGTTTTAATGAGATCCCCGATATGCCAGGAGTGCTCAGCCCGGCTGCCGCTTTTTTCCAGCAGCTGGTTGTAGGCCCGGGCGTTCGGCTTGCTGTAGCCAGTCTCATCGCTAAATACAAATCCCTCAAAATACCCGAATATACCATGGTTTTCCAGGTATCTGCGGAGCACACGCCCCGGTGAATACATGGTGTCAGAAATTAATCCCAGTGGATATTTAGTTGCCAATTCTGCCAGAACTTCCCGGGCGTTATCCGCCAGCCTCGGGGGACCTTCCCAAAGCGATTCCTCAAACTGTTCCACCAGGTACTCTTTTTCAGGATTGGAGGCCGGTAAATTCAGATGAGCTACAATCGTGTTGACCAGCTCCTTAGAAGTAGGAGTACGCTGCTCGCTGAACCAAATCTCGTCAAACTGTTCCGAGGCCAGCCGTTTTGCCCGGTCTATATCTTGTATCGAGAGCTCCTTGTCGTGTTTTCCGGCCACCTCCTGCAGGGCATTTATGCGGACCTTTCTGCGCTGTTCGCCTCCAACTTCCGCCTGCACCAACGTGTTCCAGAAATCGATGGTAATCATGGTGTGGGATGGGGACATAATCTAGAGGGTCTCAACTACTTGTTTGATGTTGTCGAATGTTTGGATGTTGTGCTTTTCCAGCCACGATTTATCTTGGTTGGGCTCGTGCCGCGATCGAATGAAAAACGGCTTCATACCCAGACTGATAGCCGGCTTCAGATCGCTGATTTTATCGCCTGCCATATATGAACGGTTGAAATCAATATTATGCTTCTCCGCCGCTTTCCGAAACATGCCCAACCCCGGTTTGCGATCTTCCGGTAGATGAGTATACGGCTCCTTACTATGGTCCGGGTGCCAAGGCGCGATATACCAGTCACTAATTCTGAGCCCTTCTTTCTGAAGCTCTAAATCAACCCAGTTGTGCAGGTTGTTTACATCTTCCACTGTATACCGGCCACGAGAAATTCCAGACTGATTCGTTACTATAATGACTTTAAACTCGTTCTCATTCATCCACCGGATCGCGTCAATCGCCCCGTTGCACCAAGTCCACTCTTCGGGGGTGTGCACAAAGTTATAATCTACATTGACGGTGCCATCGCGGTCAAGGAAAAAAGCTTTATTCATCTGAAACTCGTTATTTTAGATACTTTATAACTTGTTCATCCTGAGAAATAAGCAGTAGTCTCTTTAATTTTGCCAGATCAGATGGCTGGACTTCAGGATCGATATTATACATATAATTTTTTTTAACAGAATTTTGACCTGAAAAAATCTTTCCGATTTACCGTAGCTTTCCTATGCGCAGACCCAGGCCAACACCACCGAACGGTTGTTCAGTATTAATGTTGGCAAAACTGTAAAGGTCTACCGCCAAAAACCGGAGAGGCTGCCATGAAATCTGCCCTTCAAGGGGAAATCCGATCATCATCTGCATCTGTTCTCCCCGATCTCCTCCAAACAACTGAGAATAACGGGTCCCGCCGATAACCGAGGTCCCGATACCTGCAGACAGATAAAAGGAGCGAATATAGGTGCCCCGGCCATACAAAAAGGCTACATCCCAGGTCTCTTCTCCAAACACCGGATCAGTACTGGTAGTCCGCAGGGAAAATAGGTGGCGCTGATGATCAAGTGTAATACCCCCAAATACTCCCACACCAAGAGTTGTTATAGCCTGACCGGCATAAACAGAATATTTATTAGTGTTAGACTCTGGTTGTTGAGCGACACTTTGCGAGGCGCAGAGTAACAGTGAAAAGGCGAGAAGGAATGCTGCAGATATTAACGATTTACCTGAAAAATAAAGGTTACAAGGATACCGATTAGGCATAGCTTAAAACCTGGTATTTACAATATTAGCAAAATTAAGATCCAAAGGTATAGGATAAAGAAATGGAGCCGGACAGCGAAAAGTCGGTTGCCAGCTCACGTTGACGCAGGAGCACATCCTCCAGCGAGGTATCCCCACGTGGGAGCGAAAGCTGATCCTGGATCATTTCAAACTGGCTGCTGAAATTAAGAGAAAGTCCCTCTGTAAGGCGTATAGAAATGCTGCCAAAAAATTCGGCCCGGCGATTTGTGAAATCGTGGAAATAGTGCGATCCCATCACCCCGCCCTGTATTTCGCCCCAGGGTTGTAAAATTTGAACGGAGACCGAGAGCTCCTGGTTGAGCAAATCTTCTCTGGTTTTATTAAAAATTGTCTCCTCGTAATAATCATTGTAGGAGTATCCCAGCTGATACGTAAATGTTATTGACCTTCTTGTGGCCTGCTGGTACGGAAAAATATTATACTCAACACCCGGTGTAAGGCGGAAGCGATGCCGTAAATTTCGATCGGTTCGCGTGATGTAGTCCCCAAAAAGGCCGGCCGACCAGTGTTCCCCCAGGCTTTTAATAGCATAGCTGTCGAATCCGTGGCGGTGCAGGCGACTAACGACAGGATCATCTTCCTCCTCTTGACTTATTTCAACGTATTCATAATTAAAATAGGGCCGCAATCGAAATTTCCACTCCTCGGTAACGCGGTCGGCATAAAATCCCCAGCGAGAGTCGAACTCCTGCTGGTTGGATTCGAGGTCGAGCTGCAGGCTCCCCGCATAAATTTCAAATACCCAGTAGTTCCACGGATCTTGTACCTCACCCGCCGCATCCAGCTCCTGTTCGGAGGGTTCAAACATCAGGGTAAACTGCGAGGTATCATAGGTCTGCATGGCGTAGGGAGATAATCCCATTTCAAGTACGCGATTCAAGCTCTCCCTGGTTTCGTCGACCGTGGCATTGCGGCCAATCGTTCGGGTTACCGTATACTCCATACTACTGAATTTTTCTCGGCCAATAAACGTAATTTCGTATTCACGTCCACCGTCCCCGGTTCCTTCGTCGGTAATAAACACATGCACATTGGCCAGGTCGGGATCGCGTACATAGTTAACAAATGTAATTTCGCGACGAATATGGTCATAGGCGCACCGACTGCAGTCGATATAGAGCCAGCGGAATATCAGATGACTCTGAGGTTGTACTTTCAGTGCCGACGGTGTCGGCTTGCGTATCCTGGGCCAACAGGGATTCGATATTCAATAACAACAGGAGGAGTACAAAAAAGCATGAGAACCCGGCTGCAAACGTGCCCAAGCCTTTCTTGCCATTGATACGCGGAATTATACTGATAGTTCTGTTAGTGGATCGGTTAAACATGGAGTTATAGCAATGGCATCGCTGATTCTGTTAAAATTAGTCTATGTACAATATGTGCAGTAACATTATCCTGCTTTCAAAACGGCGTATGTATATAAATGATTGGTACTAAATAACAAAATATACAGCCAGTAATTAAATATTTAAATCTGGTTAAAATTGAGTTACTTTGTGCCATTCGCTAACTTCATGCAGCATAAAACAAGAAAGAGGTAGCCTCGTTTGAACAGAGCAAAAATCATGTCGGCCGAAGAGCTGAATCGCACCTATATGCGATTTGCCCATCAACTGCTGGAGCCGTACGACGATCCATCCCCGCTGGCGATCATCGGCATGCAGACACGCGGTGTGCATATCGGTAAGCGCATCTGGAATATCATCCGTCAAAAATTCGACTCAGAGCTCGACTTTGGTACGCTGGATGTGACCTTCTACCGTGATGATTTCCGTATCAAGCTTAAAATGCCTCATGTAAAAGTCACCGAAATCAATTTTGACTTATATGATCGAGACGTTGTACTGGTGGATGATGTACTCTACACCGGTCGTACAGTACGCTCGGCGATGGATGCACTTATGGATTACGGGCGGCCCCGAAGCATAAGGTTCTGCTGCATGGTAGATCGCGGGCACCGGGAATTGCCAATATCGGCTGATTATGTAGGGATTAAAATACCTACCCATGTTCAGGAGGAGGTCCGGGTAAAGGTACAGGAACTGGACGGGGAAGATGCTATCTATGTGGTCAAAAATCCAAATGAAGAGTAACTGGGTATGCCTGAAGAGATCGAGCAAATAGAAGAACCAAAAGAGCACGATTTCAATCAGAAGCATCTGCTGGGGCTGGCCCACTATTCCAGGGAAGATATTTTATATGTCCTGGATCAAGCCAAGTATTTCCGGGAGATTCTTGAGCGGCCCGTTCCCAAAGTACCTACCCTGCGCGACAAGACCATTGTGAACCTGTTCTATGAAAGCAGCACCCGCACTCGTCTTTCCTTTGAACTGGCCCAGAAACGGATGGGCGCCGATGTGGTCAATTTTTCAGCCAAGGCCTCCAGCGTTTCCAAGGGAGAGTCGCTGAAGGATACCATTCGAAATATCAGCTCCATGAAGATCGACATGGTAGTGGTTCGGCATGAAAGTCCGGGCGTTCCACATTTCCTGACCCGCTGCGTGGATGCGGCCATCATCAACGCGGGCGACGGTGCCCACGAGCACCCCACCCAGGCCCTGCTCGATATGTATTCCATGCGGCAGATTCATCCTGATTTGGAACGGAAAAATATTGCCATTATCGGTGATATAGCCCATAGTCGCGTAGTGCGTTCCAACATCATCGGACTTACTAAAATTGGAGCAAATGTTACAGTCTGTGGACCTAAAACACTGATGCCCGTCTACGTGGAACATCTCGGGGCAACGGTATCCTATAATTTAGAAGACACACTGGAGTGGTGTGATGTGGCGATGGCCCTGCGTATCCAGATGGAGCGGCAGAAGGACGGCACTGAGCTGTTTCCCAGTATCCGCGAGTATCACCAGAAATTTGGCATCACGATGAAGCATCTTGAAAAATATCCCGATTTCACTGTCATGCATCCCGGACCGGTAAATCGCGGTGTGGAAATGGAAAGCGAGGTGGCCGACAGCGACCGTTCGATTATCCTCAGTCAGGTTACGAATGGCGTAGCTGTACGCATGGCGATTTTGTACCTTTTGAGTGGGGGAACGAGGGTATAAGAAAAAGTTCTTTCCCATCATTTTCTTTCAGCCTGAATGCGAAATTAGTTGATTACTAAGTTCGCCGGCATTTTTGGTTTTCTTCCAGCGTGCAAGCACGATACCGCTGATGACCAATCCTGAGCCGATGTACTGTTTAAGCGCCAGTTGCTCATTCAATAAAATTACTCCGAACATCAATCCCAGCACCGGCACCAGGTTTTGATAGGTAGCGGTATGGACGGCTCCAACCTCTTGAATGGCGTAATTCCAGATGATGTACGCCAGCCCGATGGAAAGAAGTCCGCTGTACACAACCGCCCCATAAGCACCAGCCGAAACATCTCCCCACGGAATTGTCATTATGCTGGGCAGTCCGATCAAAAAGAGCAAAATGGCGCCGATGGTAGTCGTAACCGTTGAAAACTGGAGGGCCGTATATCGCTTCAGAAAATTACGAGACAACACGGTATAAGCACCCCAAACGATGGTTGCAGCAATGGTAAGCAGGTCCCCCACAAAGGTTTCGGAACTAAAACTTAGCTCATCACTGCCGCCCAGCATAATGAACACCACACCGCCAAATGCCAGCGCCACCCCCATCGATTTGAACAGATCCAGCTTCTCATCACTAAACAAGTGGGCGATCAGGGCCACCCATATCGGGATAGTACCCATAATTACCGCTACGTTAGCCGCATAGGTATAGTCAATGCCAAAAATGAATAATCCCTGGTACAGAATATTGGCCAGAATGCCCATGCCGGCCAGCGGCCACCAGTCTTTACGCGGCACATTTATCGACTCTCCCCGCCAAAGTAAAAATCCCCAGATAATAGCCGCGGCAAACAGGAATCGCAGTCCGTTAAAACTGAGTGGATCGATCTCACCCAGACTGCCTTTTATGACAGAGAAATTGAGCCCCCATGCTACAGTTACCAGCAGAAGGGCAATTTCAATCGAGGTGCGTCTGTTTCAATTCACTTTGGTTTGATGATGATAATAATAGGAAGTGCCAAAGGTATCATTTTTTGGAACATCCCACTACAAGTAGCACGTATTTTCAATTCAATGTTATGGGAATATTAAATCAAGAAACAGGTAACATATTTATTTGGTTTTCGTACGAGCCAAAGTTAACTTAGGTCACTTATTGACTGACAGTCATTTTAAAATTGAATATATGGGAACAGAAGAACGAAAAGCACGAGAAAAAGAGCGGCGGCGCAATACAATTATTGATGCTGCTGAAAACGTCATTTTTTCAAAAGGGCTGGAGCGGCTACCATGGAAGAGATCGCCCAAAAGGCAGAGCTCAGCAAGGGCACGCTCTACCTCTATTTTAAAAACAAGCAGGATCTGTATATCGCCATCTGTAAGCGCGGTTCCAATATGCTTAACAAGCGCTTTTCCAAGATCATAACGGCAGATCATACTGGCATTGAGCTGATCCGCCTTATGGGGGAAGCGTATCTCGATTTTGTGCATAACCATCCTGACTACTACAACGCCTTTATGTATTATGAGACGCTCAAGAATACTGAAGAGCTGGAAAACAGCGAGATGGCGCAAACCTGTGAGGAAAACCGTCGAGAAGCGATGACCTACATGATTCGAGCCCTGCAGATCGGCATGCAAGACGGCACCATAGATGACTCTTATGATCCCAGGGAGCTGGCTATTGTTCTATGGTCGTGTACCCGTGGAATTACCACTATGGATCATATGCGCCAAACCGGACATCATTTTAAAATGCTTGACGAAATGGACATAGAAACCGATTCATTGTTTGGAAATTTTCTGAACTTAGTTGGCAAGGGTATGGCGACTGAAAAAGCTAAAAATAACAAAATGACTAACGGTCATTTCAATGAAACATAATAAGTTTTAAGCACGTATATTGGCCTCACTTTTTTACGCGTATTTATCACTAATAATCAAATAATAATTGAAAGTAGTATGGCAAATATGCCAAAAGAGTTAACATTATTTGCACCTGCAGCTTCTAAGTGGTGGTTCGTTACACTCGTATCGCTCACCGCCCTGCTATATGTGAATGTATCCACTGTTCATGCACAGATCCAGGCACAGGAAGATGAAGTATCGCTCGAAAAGATTCGCGAGCGATCAAAGCCCGTTACATTAACCCAGGCTATCCAGATTGCACTCGCTAACAATACCGATATTAAACGAGCCTTACTTACGCTCAAAGACGCCGACCAGCAGATTCGTATTGCATGGAGCGAAGTGATGCCGGACGTATCGGGATCTGCTACCTACACGCGAAACCTGGAGATACCGGTTAACTTTGTTCCCGCGCAGTTTTTTGATCCCTCCGCCTCCCCTGACGAGCTTATTCCGCTGCAGTTCGGTACCGACAACAACTGGAACAGCGGCATATCAGTCAATCAGACGCTGTTTAGAGGTGAAGCATTTGTGGGAATTAGCAGCTCTGAGCTTTACAAGGCAGCACAAGCTGAGAACCTGAGGGCCACAACCCAGCAGATCGTCACCCAAACCAGGATGCAGTACTATAATATCTTGGTAGCCGAGGAACAGCTTCGGCTTCAGCGGGAAACGCTAGAGCGGCTGCGTGAGAATCTTAAGGAGAATCGAGCCAGAAAAAAAGCCGGCCTTATTGATGAATATGCTGTTACACAAGTGGAAGTGCAACTCAGCAACCAGGAGCCGCAACTTACCCAGGCCAGATACAATGTACAGCAAGCGTATCGTGAATTGAATATGGTGCTGGGTCTGCCAGTGGAACTTGGACTAACAGTACAGGGAGATTTGAGCTCATTCAATATTTTATCCAAGCAGGTTACGGATTCGGCCAACACGAATATTAAAAAAGTTGATCTGATGACGCCTTATGCATACCAGAAGAGTCAGAACCTGATGGACATAGCTACTGATTTGAGGGGCGATATCCGCATTATTGACAAACAGGAGCAGTTGAAACAGAGAGAGATCAAAGCAATAAAAAGTCGATTTCTGCCAACGCTGTCTGCTAATTACAACCTGAACTGGTCGGCCTCTCAGCCAGGATCCCCCAACTTTTTTGGAACCGATGAAAACAGGGCCCGTTCACAGACAGTAGCACTCACGTTCAGCCTCCCCATTTTCCAGGGATTTGAACGCAGTGCTAACCTACAGATAGCCCAAATAGAGCAGAAAGATCTTGAGCTACAACGAGAACAGGCCGAACGCTCAGCAAAGAATGAAATACAATCAGCCCGTGAGTCATTGAACCAGGCGATTGAAACAGCCCCGGCACGCGAGGAGGCGCTGGAGCAGGCCCAGGAAGGATATCAGCGCGCTCAGGCACGACTTAAGAGCGGCCTTGGTTCGCAGTTAGATATAATTGAAGCAGAATATCAGCTTCGGCAGGCGGAAGTAAACTACGCGCAGATGGTGTACAGCTACCTCTCAGCCAAGGCACGATACGACCAGGCGATCGGCATGGTGCCCTTCGTAGATGAATCGAAACCGGAATTAGATTAAAACTAAAGCAACCACCTTAATAACATGAATAAGTTAACCATAAATATATTGTTAGTCTTTTTCTTGGCGGGCCTCATTACTGCCTGCTCAGAAGAACAACAGGCTGCCGAGCAGGAAGAATTGGTCAAAACGGTAAATGTAGAAACGACCATGATTGAGCCACAGCTGTTTCAACGTTACCTGCGATTGGTCGGCACGGTAGAATCAGCTAACGACGTTCGCATCTCTTCTGAAGTAAGTGGGCGCATAGAAGAATATTTTACAGAAAAGGGCAAGCGCGTTCAAAAAGGCGAACCAATCCTGAAGATTGATGACGAAAAATTAATGCAGGAAAAGCCCGCCTGGAAGCCCAGACCGAGCAGGCCAAAGAGCAGTATGAACGCCTGAAGCGCGTGTTTGACCAGGATAGCATCGGTTCTGAGATCGATATTATCAATGCAAGGGCTTCATACCGTCAAAGTCAATCCGCCCTAGAGTCGATCAAGGTAGACCTGGAAAATACGACTGTCAACGCGCCATTTGATGCTATTCTCGAGGATCGCCTGATGGAAGTGGGAGAATTGACCAGTCCCGGAACACCGCTAGTCCGCCTGATCGGGGCCGATAATCTTAAAATTATAGCGGGAGTCCCTTCACGCTATTCCGATGTGATACAAACCGGAGATCAGGCGCAGGTTTGGTTTGATTTCCAGGACAGCGATACGCTTGATCTTTCCATCAATTATGTAGCGCAGAGTATCGACCAGCAGGCCCGCACGTTTCGGGTAGAGATGATATTGCCACGAAATACCGCAAATTACAAGGTGGATATGATCGCCAACGTCCGCCTGAAAACCTATGAACAGGACAACGCGGTGGTGATTGGTGAGGAATATGTCTACCAAAAAAACCAGCAGATGGTTGTGTACACCGTCTCTGAAAACAGTGCTGGCGAAAGGATTGCAAGCGAAAAAATTGTAAAGATGGGCCCCTCGTTTCAGAATAATGTGATCATTCAGCAAGGATTGACACCCGGTGATGAGTTGATTACGGTTGGATCATCCTTCCTACAAGACAGCATGCGCATAAACGTGGTGGGTAACACAAGTAACGCAGAATTTGCACAACGAAATTAATAACGGAATTAACCCATGAGTGACAATAACCAACAAAATGGCCTTGTATCCTCAGACGGCCAGCAGCCGGTGGAGAACAGAAAAGAGTTTGGGCTAAGCTCATTTTCCATTGACAACCGCATCAGCGTGCTGGTCATTATTGTACTGGTGGCCCTATTTGGTATACAGTCGTACCTGGCTATTCCCAAAGAGTCCGCACCGGATATCACTATACCTAATATTATGGTGATTACAACGTATCCCGGGTGTCTCCCGAGGATATGGAAAGCTTGATCACCCGCCCCCTTGAAGATGAACTGGGCGGCATCTCGGATGTTAAAGAGATGACCTCCACCTCGGCCGAGGGATATTCCAATATCAACCTTGAGTTTGATACCGATGTCGTCATTGAAGATGCTCTGCAGAAGGTGCGCGAAAAAGTGGATCTGGCAAAGCCTGAACTGCCACAAGATGCTGAGGATCCAATCATCCAGGAAATTAACGCCTCTGAATTCCCGATTATGCAGGTCAATGTTTCCGGTCAGTATGGATTGGTGCAACTGAAGGAAGTGGCTGAGAACCTGCAGGATCGCCTGGAATCGGTACCTTCCATTTTGGAGGTAAACCTGGCCGGCGGGCTCGAACGCGAGGTTAAGGTTTCGGTGGATCTGCCCAAACTGAAATATTACGGGTTAACCTTTGGCGATATCATCGCTTCCATCCAACAGGAGAATGTGACAGTGCCCGGTGGTAATATTGATGTAGGCCACAAAAAATTCCTGCTGCGGGTACCCGGCGAATATGACACGGTTCAGCCCATCGAGGATATCGTTATCGATGCCCCCGATGACAAACCGATCTATATACGTGATGTTGCTGACGTGCAGTTTGGGTTCAAAGATCGTGAAACCTACGCCGAGCTGGATAACGACCCGGTCATCAGCCTCTCCATCGTAAAACGCAGTGGTACCAACATTCTGGAAACCGCGGAGAATGTTAAGAGCATTCTCGATGAAGAACTACCTACCCTTCCGCCAACTACCAATTTTGAGATCACCTCGGATCAGAGCGAGAATATCAATATGATGGTGAGCAGCCTGGAGAATAATATTATCGCCGGACTGCTGCTTGTAATTGGCGTGCTGCTTTTCTTCCTGGGCGTACGTAACGCCTCATTTGTGGGCATCGCCATTCCGCTGTCTATGTTTGTATCCTTTATTGTGATGAGTATGGTGGGTATCACCATGAACATGATTGTGTTGTTTTCGCTGATCCTGGCCCTCGGCATGCTGGTGGATAACGCCATCGTGGTCGTTGAAAATATCTACCGCTACCTTGAGGAAGGCTATGATAACATCCAGGCCGCTAAAAAGGGAACCGGTGAGGTAGCCCTGCCGATTATCTCTGGTACGATGACCACCCTGGCCGCGTTCCTGCCGCTTATTTTCTGGCCCGGCGTAACGGGTGAATTTATGTCTTATCTGCCGATTACCCTGATCATTACGCTCTCCAGCTCCCTGTTTGTGGCGTTGGTCATAAATCCCGTAATCTGCGGGCTCTATATGACACTAGATCAGGCTGAAAATAGCGATCGTCCTCAGATGACGCGCAAGGGTAAAATAACACTCAGCGTCATATTTGGGCTGTTTTTAATCGGTGCGGTGCTCAACAATACGCTAACCTGGACCATGCTGATTGCCCTCAGTGCCGTACTCTGGCTTACCAACCGGTATGTACTTAATCCGATCGGCGCGTGGTGGCAAAAGCGAGGAGCTGGGTATGGCCCTTGAGCGTTATGAACACACACTGCGCTGGTCGCTTAATCACGGCTGGAGCGTCATCCTGATTTCATTCGTAGTTCTTATTTCCAGCTTCATGATTTTTGGAATGTTTAACAGCGGCGTTGAATATTTCCCTGAAGACATTCCGCCTCAGCGAGCCTACGTGCAGGTAGAAACACCAGTGGGTACCAATGTGGAATTCACAAAATCAATTGTTGATGAGTTGGAGCGCAAAGTACCCAACATCCCGAATAATCAAGATATAGAGACCGTACTGAGCACCTCGGGATCTGCCATTACTTCCGGTCCCATAAGCACAGGTGGGAACTCCTCGCATCGTGGTACCATTGTTCTGAACTTTACTGACTACCAGCGCCAGGAAGGCAATGCCTTTAATGCTATTGAGTATGCCCGAAGCAACTTTTCTGGAAGGTGTGGCGGGTGCAAATGTTACAGTAGAAGAAGAGCAGCAGGGTCCGCCGTCTGGACCGCCGATCAACCTGGAAATATCCGGGAAGGATATGGCTACACTTGAACGCTTGTCGAACGACATCCTTCGCATCATCGAGAACGATCCTGTCTATAGCAAGCTTGATGGACTCGAATCAGACCTGCCAGAAGCTCGACCCGAAGTGCGCATCAATGTCGATCGTGAAAAAGCGTCCGTTTATGGACTTTCTACCCAGATAATTGGAAATACGATACGACAAGCCATTAACGGAGTGGAAGCATCACAGTATCGTGATGGAAAGGATGAATATGATATTACTGTGCGTTTGGACGAACGTTATCGGCAGGACATGAGTACGCTCCAGGATCTGACGGTGGTTGAAGAAGGTCGGCAAATTCCGCTTTCCAGTGTCGCTACGTGGGAAGTTACCGAAGGACTCGGCGGCATCAAGCACAAAGACCAGGAGCGGATGATAACCGTAATGGCAGATGTACGATCCAGTTATAACGCTAACGCCGTGCTAGCGGAAGTACAGCAGGTGGTAGACCAGTATCTGCAGAATGAAGTCCCCTCAGGATATGACTACAGCTGGACCGGCCAACAGGAAGACCAACAAGAGGCTGTCGACTTTCTCTCAATGGCATTCCTTGTCGCCCTGTTCCTGATTACTTTCATCCTGATATCGCAGTTTAACTCCCTGTTTAAACCGTTTATTGTAATGACCTCCGTGCTGATGTCCACCTCCGGGGTTGTACTTGGGCTGGTCATCTTCCAGATGCCGTTTGTAATTGTAATGACCGGTATCGGTATTATTTCGCTTGCTGGTGTGGTTGTGAACAACGCTATTGTACTGATCGACTACATCGATATCCTGCGCACTCGAGACAAGCTGGGGCTGTTCGATGCATTGGTAGAGGGTGGCAAAGTTCGTTTTCGCCCGGTAGTTCTTACGGCTATCACCACTACGTTGGGACTTGTGCCGCTAGCTATTGGTTTCAACCTAGACTTCATTACTCTGGTCAACAACCCGGCGCTGTTCTTCACCAACCTTGGTGAATACCTCTACTGGGGTGGCCCCAGGCTGCATGGTGGGCCCCTATGGCCATTGCCGTAATCGTTGGATTGATCTTTGCCACAGCATTGACCCTGATTCTTGTTCCGGTGCTCTATTATATGTTCGAAAACGGCCGCCGCAACGTAAACCGCTTCTTCTTCGACACGGCCAACCCGAACCTTCTTACCGATACGGAATTCGGAAACGGTCAAAAACGGCAGGAGGAACAGGAAAAAACCGAGGCACTAGAAGCTGGTTAACAACTCATTTATCCCAATACAACCCCTCCCCCTGGATGCAGTCTGTCACCTGACAGGCTGCATCTTTTTTTGTATGAGCTACTGCAAAAGAAATTGTATCTTAGCATCCTGAAAATTTGGACAAACAATATTGACTCGTGATTCAACGCATACAAACTGTTTATTTAGCACTGGCATTTATTTTTAACCTGGCTGTATTTTTTACGCCACTCTACTCCCACGCCATGAACGATCCGCAGCAATGGATTGGCATCGGGTTTGCCATTCTGCTCACCGTTGCGGGGCTGGCTTCGCTCGGATGCATTTTCCTGTATCAGAATCGACCAAATCAAATATCATGGGTTAAAAGAACCATGCTGGTACAGGTGGGGGCCTTTGGATGGGGCGTCGGCATCGTTTTTTCGCTTGGCGGCTTTGGCGTGTTTTTGTGGGATGAACTCTTGGGTGTCGGATTCCTGCTGTTAGCACTCATCGCACAGGTATTAGCCGTTCGAAATATCAGAAGTGATGAAGAGCTTGTCCGCTCCATGGACCGCATCCGGTAGCCAGCTAACCAAAATTATCCTCAATTTATGTCAGATTCATACCCGCGTCTGAAGGTCTTTACCATACTCGGCGCCGGCTTGGTGGCTTTTGGATTCAGCCCCATTTTTGTTCGCTTTACTCCCGAAACACCTCCTTTGGTGCTGGCTGCTTACCGCACGGTTATCGCCAGTCTTTTGCTGGTTCCTTATTGGTGGATGAAGAAGGGAAAACTCTCCACATCGACAAAAGAAAAAGCACTTACCATTCTTGCGGGACTCTGCCTGGGAGTCCACTTTATATGCTGGATCTCATCGCTTTATTACACATCGGTGGCTTCGGCGTCTGTGCTGGTAACCATTCATCCTATCATACTTATACTTATAGAGCGCCTCTGGCTTGGACGCACCTTTGCCTTGACCACATGGATTGGAGTAGGTCTTGCCTTTGCCGGGTCGGTTCTGCTTGGAATTTCAGACAGCCAGATTGAGCAGGATTTCAGTGACCCGCTCTTTGGTAATTTTTTGGCCGTCAGCGCCGCAGCAATCTTTGTGGTTTACATCTTAATCGGTCAAAAAATCCGCCAGAAACGGGAATGGATCGATTACGTTTTTCCTGTCTACTTTTTGCGGGATTTACCTGCGTGGCTACGGCTATGCTGCTGGGTAACAACCTGCTGGAGATCAGCCTGATCGGGGCCGCTTCTGCAACCGGCATGGCCGTTTTTCCCCAAATTCTAGGCCACGGTTCCATGAACTATGCCGTCAAGTTTATTTCACCTACCCTTATATCAACACTTATTCTTACTGAGCCAATTTTTGCCACCTTTCTGGCTTATCTTTTTTTCAATGAATTACCGCCCGCTACTTCCTTTTTATCGATGTTGGTAATCATCATCGGAGTGGGCCTTACCTGGAAGCGAAAAGCCCGAAATTAAGCATTTTATATCCGGTCTCACTATCTATCTGGGCATCATTAAATTTAGTAGTGTATTCTGCCTTCCCTTTTCCTGTATATCCTAAGGTATGACAATATTATCCATCCGTATCCAACATTCCTCAATTTTAGAACATTTTAGCACAAATACACTCAAAACGAGAACTATTTCCTGGATATGTATAAAGGAGGTGAAATCAGCATCAAGCAATATCCCCTTTTACAGTGATAAATACCTGATTTATCAAGAGTTTAGCCCATGATTAATAAACATTAGAATGTAACGGTATATGTTGCATCTGGTAAAAAATCAGTATCTTACGTGACTGTAATAAAAAATGAGAGCATCTCATTTGAACCTGAAGGCAACAGGCAGTATGCATGTGGAACGCTTGATGTTTATAAGGTTTAGTTATTGTTAACGAATACTAAATTAATGAAACAAACTCCTCATCAATTTTCCCGCTATGTCCTTCTTCCTGCATTAGTTGCTGTTGGCATGACAGTCTCCAGTTGCTTAAAGCAGGATCAGGAAAGCGACAGTACTGTTGAGAAGAATGTTGACCAAGGACTCAATGTATCGGTCAAAGAACCGGTAAGCCGCGATTTTGATACTATCAAAGACAGCGGCGTGCTGCGAATGATCACCAACTACAGCTCCAATACTTACTTTCTGCATCAGGGCATCGAAAGAGGCTTTGAGTATGAAATGGTAAGGCAATTTGCCAACGAACAGGATTTGGCTCTCGAAGTTGTTATTGTAGGGCCCGATGAAAACCCGTATGACCTGTTAAATAGTGGAGCCGGAGATCTTATCGCGGCCAACTACACTACGACGCGAGAGCGTAAAGAATACGTTCAATTTACTCGTCCCTATAATATTGTCGATCAGAAAATCATTTTTCTGACGACATTGAGATCCCACAACGCTCCAGGAACTAGAGGAGCGTCAAATTCCGATATCTGTTCGCCGTAATAGCTCGTATTATAACAGACTCCAGGAGCTCCGTGCCGAGGGATATAATCTTAACATACGGCTGGCCTCCAGCGATATGGATACCGAATCCCTGCTGTTCCAGGTTGGCCAAAACCAACACCAGGCCACGGTGGCTGATGACAACCTGTATCAAGCCACGGATTCCTACATGAATGGTTTGGCAGCCGGACCTACCATCGCCCAAAGCGATACTATTGCCTGGGCTATCCGCAAAAATGCCTCCGATCTTGAAACACGCATGAACCGCTTTCTCTACAAGCATTTCCGGTTTGGCGCACAGGATGGAAACCCCAAACGATCTACCTTCCTGAATGTACTGCGGAAGCGCTATTTCGAAGGGGGACAGGGACAGCCGGTGGCAGAATATTTCAAGCCACGTAGAGAAATCGAGGGCTCAGGTATTATTTCGCCCTACGACGATCTGATTCAATCTGTGGCCGACTCCGCCAATGTAGATTGGTTGATGATTGCTTCCATTATCGCACAGGAAACCAAATTCAATCCCAATTCAAAGAGTTGGGCCGGTGCGGTCGGTTTGATGCAGATTCTTCCCCAGTTTTCGCAGATACAGAACGAAGAGCTTCTGTATGATGCCGAGGTAAACCTGCGGGAAGGTGTGCGAATTATTAAGGAGAACTTGCATCATTATTCTTACATGGACAGCACAAGCAAGTGGCAGTTTGCCCTGGCTACATACAACGCCGGTTCCGGCCATGTGGCTGATGCGCGCCGACTTGCCATAGATCACAACAGGAATCCCAACAAGTGGGAGAATGTCTCAGATGCACTGCTAAAACTGATGCAGCGCAAGTACTACAAAGATGCCCGGTTTGGCTTCTGCCGGGGTATTGAAACTGTACGCTATGTAAAAGAGATTATGAATCGCCATAGAACCTATAAAACCATTCTGGCTATGGCCGATCATAAAGAGGAAAGTAAAAAGTTTGGCATGATTGGCATGTTTAACTGACAGAGCCAGGCAAATCTTAAAATGCAAATCTGGATCTAGCCATAGAAAACGATACGCTAATCCATCTTTATAACGATCAGGGTAATATCGTCATACTGGGTCTCATCGGAGAAGTTGCTGATATCTTCAATAATAGCATCTTGAATTTTTTGCGATGAGGCCTCCCTGTTCTTTTTGATGCACTCGATCAGTCGTTCCTCCCCATATTCCTCTGTCTGCTCGGGATTCTGTGCTTCCGTTACACCATCTGTATAGAATACTAGGATATCACCGGAAGACAGCGTTACACGCTCCTCCTCGTAAGAAGTTACCGTGGACATGGCACCAAGTATCAGCCCCCCCACTTTCAGCTCATCCGGCTCTTCAGAATCCGCTTTAAGCCAGATAGGTGGATTATGACCCGCATTTACGAAACGGAATGTCCGATCCTCATGATAAAATTTTCCCCAGAAAAAGGTGATAAATTTATCGGACGGCGTGTTTTCATAAATTATATCGTTGATCTGGTTGGTTGCATCGGCCAAGGTTATATCTATCGGCAGCAGCACATGCAACATCGACTGCAGGTTGGCCATCAGAAGCGCGGCGGGCACCCCTTTGCCGGTTACATCCCCGATAGCAAAAAGGTAGTTTCCATCCGCAGTTTTGGCAATGTCAAAATAATCGCCCCCTACCTGGTAGGAGGATACATTTGTGGCCGCCAGATCTATGCCATCAATTTCAGGAATAGGGTCGGGCAACAGGCCGCGCTGGATGCTTTTGGCGATGTTTAGTTCCTCTTCCATGCGCTCTTTTTCAATGCGCTCCTCCAGCAGAATGGTTTTTTGGATAGAAAGCAGCGCCAGATTGCCAAGTGACCGCAAGAAGTTGTAGTCTGAGGTGCTGTATCCTTCGCCATTGGCCCTGGCCCCAACCCCCACAAGTGCTATTCTATCACTCTGGAACTGCAACCCTATCACGGCTTTGATTTCGTTCTCTCCAAGGAAGGGAATTTGCTCTTTCAGCTCCGTATCTACCTCAACCAAGTCATCTTCAAGCTCAAAAAGCTCCTCAATCTCTTCTGGCTTTGGCTTTCCTTTGATACCGCTGGATGCCACCATGGAGCGCTCTTGCTCATGTTCCAGAATAAAAAAGAACTTGCGGATGAGCATTTGTCCGAGCATCGCAAACTTAAAAACACGTACGATCTCATCACGGTCTACCATCATATTAAAATCCTTGCTCAGGTCAATACAGGGTGTTGAGTTCGTACACCTTGCGATCGAGCATGCGATTAATCTTCCGCAGCTCGGTAAACATGCGGGAGTTCGCAATTGCCACCGATGATATGATCGACAGGCTTTCAACGAACTCCAGTTCGCGCTCGGTCAGCGGCCGCTTTGTTCCCTTCGATCCCGAACAGAGAAATCCCAGATGATGGTTGCTGGTTTGCAGGTTGAAAAGCGTGCATTTTGTTTCCGATTCAATGATTTCCGGCAGATCAATATCATCAAATTCCTGCTGGATAATCGACTTCTGCTGAGCCTGTTCTGGGTTTGGAAACGTTATTTTACTTCCCTCTTCGGGGCATCCTTTCCCCTTTGATTTACTCACCACGTAGCGTTTTTCACCCGGCTCAAAGATCAGAATCATGCCCTTTGTGATAAGCAGCTTACCCATAGTGATGAGCAACAGGTTGTTGAGCACGAAATCCATATCGTGCGACTCAATAAGCAGGCGTGAAGTTTCGAGAAGGGTTTTTAGCTCGAAACGGCTGTGGCGGTCGTCCATTTGAGGAGATGAAGGGGTCAACGTATCTATTTACTTTTACTCATGCGTATTTTATTGAAAGAACCTTCTTTACTATCTCTACGTCATCCATCAATTTCTTGATTAGGTAGACGCCCACACCACCGCGCTTTTTTTTCTTTATTTTTTCTCGCACGTCCGGCTCGGTATACGAAGAGGGATCAAAGGTCTGCCCGCTGTCTAGCAGCGATACCCAAAATTTATTACTGTTGTACTCCAGTTTAATATCAACCGATTTGCTGGCATCGTGATTGTAAGCATGTTTAATAATATTGGTGTAGGCCTCATCTACAGCAAGACGGATATCAGCGACATCCTGCTTCTTAAAACCAAAATCTGCGGCATGTTTGGCTACAAAATTGCGTACTTCTGCCAAGTGCTCCGTCGAAGCCTGAACCGTCATGGTATGTTGTTTATTATGCTTCGGCAATGGTCCAGCAGATTTTATTGTTCGTTTTCAAATTTCTCAATCGCTTCCCCCTCATTCTCAAGAATATCATATAAGGTAGGGAAGCCAAGCAGATCGAAAACGTTATATACTTTAGAGTTCATGTTGGTCAACTTAATATCTCCCCCCAAGCTGCGCACATCTTCTATATAGGCCATGAATACGCCCAGGCCGGCACTGGCTATATAGTCAAGGTCGCTGCAGTTGACTATGATGTGATACTTATCTATCTCGATTAATTCTCGCAGAGAATCTTCGAGCTGTGAGGCGGTATGTGCATCCAGTTCACCACTGAGCTCTAGAACATCGAATGATTCGACTTGTCGATGATTAATACTAAAATTTTTCATTATGTCGCTGATAAAGTTAATTGGACGCCTGTTGAAAGTTCACGCATTAACATAAAAAATTTTGAGATTATCCATCGTGCCTATTTAAGGTGCAGGAGCACCTTTACAGACTATAGTTCTTCCCCGGGAAGCAGTGTTTATACGATAGATAGAGGAGAAGGGTTCAATAAAAATAGGACCTCATACGTATCAGGTATGAGGTCCTGACTATTCATCAAGAGAGACGCTACTTGAGCGCACGATAAATTAATAAATAAACAGCTAGTAAACCAAATGTTTTTATTCCCTAATTACCCTAAGATGTTAAATGTTTTAAATACCTGTGTTTTTCTAATCGGTTGAGGCGCAAATGGTTGAGAAATTCTAACCAAAAATTGAATTGCTTTGCTTGAGTTGCCATTCAATCTGTTGACGTGGTTCTCATTTCAATATCCACTCAACTAAGTAGAGAATTTTTAGGAGTTCATTTTCTAGCTTTAAATTAAAACTGATCTGCTTTCCATACAGGGAAATTCGTTTTTGAAAGCGTCAGCAGAATCAAAGTCCAAGATATTGGCGGAGTATTAAATGTTGTTCGCCTTACGAACGATTTAAAAGATCCGGTTCTGTATTCAATGTCATAGCTCAAATTGACAGCTTGTGCACCTGCTTTATAAAAGCACGTAATAAAAAATAGTCAGAGCGACATTCCACGGGCGTGATCAAAGCCATACGAGTACAGGTGAATATTTAAGACTCTTTGAATAGATTAAGAAAGCTGCAGCCAGGAAAACAGTGGATGTACTCTGCTAAAAAATGAACTTTGCCCGGTTCAATACGTTTGATCTTGCGAATAGCCTGCGGCTGCTACTTTGGACGTTGACCGCAAACTGCTTCGATCAACAAAAGCGTGTAAATATTCTATGATTAATAATCCGAAATGTTAAAAACAAAAAAGCACCGAGATAATACCCCGGTGCTTAGTTTTAACGTTTCTTATTAGGCCTACTTAATCTGTTTGGGAAGGTGTTTCTCCTTCGCCCTGAACCTCGCCTACCCAATATGGTTCGTCATACTCATTTTGAAGCTGCTTGCCCAGCTTTTCGGCCATATCCATCGAGGCTACACGTCCCAGACGCACGCGAAACCAGATGTTTCCGGTGTCTGCATTTCCATGCTTCACGACATAGGCGTCGGTAAAACCGCGTTCCTGCCATTTGGAAACCTGGGCCTGCGCCTTTGCACGAGATCTCCAAGCTTCAACCTGTACGGCAATCGACCCGTTCGGATCAAATTTTATAGAGGCCTTTTCTTCCTCTGCTTTTTTAGCTGCCGCAATGCTATCGGCCCGTGCCTGCTTCTTGGCCGCGGCTATACTATCCATACGCTGCTGCTCCATCTGTTGCTGGCGAACCTGCTCTAAAGAGTCCTGCCTTGCCTTTTCACGTCGTTCTTGCTCCTCTTGGCTGGGTCCACAGGCTGTTGCTGTAAAAATAATAACGGTAGCAGTTAACAAATAGACTACAATATTTTTCATAATAGAAAGAAATTAATTTGCAAATTCATTGGGACTCTTGGTCCACTTTAAAATAACACGATTCAAACTAAAAAATATCCATTAACTCTATTAAACTAATTTTAAAAGATATGAAAGCAAAATATACTCATAAAAGTATACTATTATTCCTCTGAATAGTCGCATACTTGGCAACCTTTGAGAAAAGGTATTATAGTTGCTTCGGAACACCTATCTATTTAGATTTAGTCTAAATTTCTCACTACTCCACCAAAGATAAATCTACCAATCAAATCGAGCTTGATGGCCTCCAAACTGTTGGCACAAGAAGGAATGTATAAAAAGAACGCAGGCTGCCTATCCAGGGATTGAACACATATAAAAAGTTGCCGCCGTGGTACCTGCTGGTGCCTGTTCTGTTGATTGCCATAGGTGTACTTCTGCCACTCTTCTACCTGCTGATAAGAGCATTCGGCGCCTCCACGGAAACGCTTTACGAGGTAGTTTTGCGTGTGCGCAATCTTAGACTGCTGGGCAACACGCTACTGTTAACTGCCAGCGTGTTGGTCGTAGATACCCTGCTAGCCCTGCCCCTGGCCTATTTGTCGGCGCGCTGCAACATAGCAGCCCGTAAATTTATAACGCTGCTTGGGGTTGTGCCTTTGGCGATGCCCGGCTACGTGATGGCTTATGCTTTTATGGGCCTTGGCGGCTACAACGGCACGCTCTATGAATGGTTTGGAATCCTGGTAGCAAGACCAAGTGGCTTCTTTGGGTCTCTTTTGGTATTAAGCATCTGTACGTTTCCTTATCTCTACCTGAATTTAAGAACGGCGTTGCTGGGGATGGATCCTTCCATTGAGGAAGCCTCTCGTTCTCTGGGAAACGATGCAAAATCAACATTTCTTAAAGTCATTATTCCACAACTTAAACCAGCTTTTCTTGCGGGATTTCTGCTGGTAAGCCTGCACGTTTTCGGCGACTTCGGAACTGTTTCACTGATGCGATTCGAAACCTTCAGCTATGCGCTTTATCTACAGTATGTGGCGGCCTACGATCGCATTTATGCGGCCTGGCTGGCTTTGATGCTGCTGGCCCTGACTACCGCCGCACTGGTACTTGAATATCGATTACTTAAAAAGGCGATCTTCTACCGGTTAGGTAGAGGGGCCAGCCGCGAACGAAAATATCTGGAGCTCGGAACCTGGAAAATTTCTGCCTATACGTTCGTGGGCCTCTACATGGTCGGAGCCATATTCCTGCCACTATCTTCGATCGGATTTTGGCTTAATGAGGCTGCGCTGTCGCAGCTCTACGGAGACCTGCTCTCCTCTTTTTGGAATTCGGTCATTGCATCGGCTCCAGCTGCCCTGCTAACCACCCTGATGGCACTACCCATCGCCTATATGGGCGTGCGCTTTAAGGGCAAATTTACGAACATCCTGGAGCGGGTAGCCTATCTGGGATATGCTACGCCACCGTTGGCCTTTGCTCTGGCTTTTGTTTTCTTCTCCCTATATGTATCTCCATTTTTATACCAAACACTATTACTGCTCATTATCGCGTATTCGCTTCACTTTTTGGCCGAGGGCATTGGTCCCATCAGAAGCTCATTATACCAGGCTCCGCCCCAGCTGGAAGATGCGGCAAAGTCACTCGGGTATTCATCCTTTAAATCATTTATAAAAGTAACCTTGCCGTTGCTGAAGGGTGGAATTATTGCGTCGGCATCATTGGTTTTTTTATCCGCCATGAAAGAGTTATCTATTACTTTCTTACTTTCCCCAATAGGATTCAATACTCTTGCGTTAAATGTATGGTCCTATACCGGGGAAGCGATGTTTGCTGAGGCTGCACCGTTTTCATTTGCAATTTTAATCTTTTCGACACTCTTCGTTGGATTACTTTTTTCGCGTGAATGGAACAAGCATCGTTCAGCTGTACAGATAAAAAATCTATCAAAGGCTTTTGATGACTCTGGGCCCGTTGTTGATTCATTGTCATTTGATGTAAAGGAGAATGAAATATTTGCCCTGCTGGGCCCCAGCGGATGCGGCAAAACTACCTGCCTACGTCTTATTTCGGGTTTTGAACGGGCCGACAAGGGAGAGGTCTACGTCAGAAGGACGCCTTTTGGAGTCGCACGAGCACCACGTAGCACCCCAGGATAGAGGCATTGGATTTGTATTTCAGGACTATGCTCTGTTTCCTCATCTTTCTGTAATTGAAAATGTGGCGTTTGGGCTGACCAACACCCCGAAACATAAACGTCATGTTTACGCAGAGGAGGTACTTTGCCGTACCGGGATGGGCGATTACAAGGATCGGAATCCAAGCGAGCTTTCCGGCGGTCAGCAACAAAGGGTAGCCTTGGCGCGTGCCATCGCTCCTAAGCCAAAACTGGTACTGCTGGATGAGCCGTTTTCCAACCTGGATGCCATTCTCCGGGAATCTACCCGCAAAGAGGTGCGAAGTATCCTGAAAAAAGCGGGTATGAGTGCCCTGCTGGTAACGCATGACCAAGAAGAAGCGCTCTCTTTTGCAGACAGGATTGCCGTGATGAATGACGGCCATATAGAGCAGATCGGCACGCCTGAGAAGGTTTACTACCAGCCTAAAACAAAATTTGTGGCCCAATTCCTCGGCCGTACCAACCTGTTCCATGTAGATGCAAACGGCGATGAAGAAGTAATGACCGAATTGGGCAAAATTCGGCTGAATTGTTCCGCAGCCGGACGTGTGCTTTGTTCTATCCGACCGGAGCACCTTACGCTTGAAAAACCCAACTGCGCGAATAAGGACAGTGGGGTCGGCATTATTATCGGGCGGGAATTCAAAGGCCATGATATCACCTATCATGTATTGCTAAACGATGAGCGCTACCTGGTACACACCGATAATCGAATGCTTTTTAATCCCGATGAAGAGGTGGTCATCAAGCCCTTAGAGTCAGCCGTGGTGCTGCAGGAGGAGATATCACTCTCAAAAGGGAAAGAGTGAGCAAACGTAAGTGCTTATTCTGGCTATTAAGAACTTAGCCAGAGATTCCTAATCTAAAATGCAGTCTTTTCAGTGCCAAATATGACCCATCTAAATTTCAGCCCTGATATTTTAGTTTTGTGATTTGTAATTTATTAAATACTATTTGTGAACTAGTTAGTATTCAATAGCCACCAGATTATTTAATCACAACTTCATGAGCTTAACTGCTTTTTTACTTCTTCTCTTGATTGCAGCTATTTGTGGAAGCATTGGACAGAGTATTGCCGGTTATTCAATGGGAGGATGCCTTGTATCGGCAGCGGTTGGATTTATTGGTGCACTGATCGGCAAATGGATGGCGGCCGAACTTGGCCTGACTTATATTCTGCCGGTATCCATCAGCGGGGAAACCTTTCCTATCATTTGGTCAATTCTTGGATCGGCGCTCTTCAGTGTTGGAGTAGGGCTTTTGAACCGGGCAATAACAAGGAATTAGACTTCCCTGCCCTTACCAAGAAACCATTTATGCGCTAATAGCAAGATCTGTATATCCTACTCTCCCAAAACTTTTTTAAAGAATTACCTGTAGATTTGATGGATCTGGTTCACGCATTCCTTTTTCCAGGTTTTCGAGAACAGCCAAAAATATTCACGGACCGAGACTGCCAGTATCTATAAAGATGGTATGAGGATATATTCATGCTAATATAAATTCTTCCAGACTATTGCATCAAAGGATTTGGAATCCATGGAAATCATATCGTGTCTATGAAAAACTTAGACAGATGAACTTTACCTCCCCCACCAACGGTCTCTTTCGCCTTTACGGATGCTGCTAAAAAATAAACACGGTCTTACTGTCTCGGGGTAAAAACCTGGTTGTACGGGTTTTTATCCGTATGCCTTTCGTTACCTGAATAAAGCCGTGACCCGTAGCATTGTGCAGGTATTGCAGGAGTTAATGGAGGCGTCTAAAGATCCTGCTCGATTGTGTTCCAGTTCCGCTCGTTAAGAGAAGTGCGCAAGCTGTCTACATTTGGATCCATAAACTGGGTCATAAAATAAGCGATGTCATACCCCTCATAACCGGGAACATCCTCTTTAACCGCTAGAGCTGAGGCCTGAAGCTCATGCATGTAGAAATCCGCCAAGTCTCCATTACGCTCCTTAATAGACAAGCTGAGTTTATGCGTATAGCGCCGGATATGCTGCATATATTCTGCAAGTTCGGGCGTTTGTCCCTGGCTGACCTTGGCAAACTGCTGACGTTCCTCTTGGGGCTGTGATTCTTGGCTGCATCCGAAAACAAACAGGGATCCGGCCAGTAAAGTAATTACAAGTGCTAAAAGTATGGAACTGTATGACTGCATGTGATGGGTCTTGAGATTCTTGTTTAGAACGAGTCTAAAGTAATAAAGATATATTGAAAAGTGAATAAATGGTTTTGAGAAATTCGCTAATAGATAAAATTGAGCTTCGCAAGCAGTTTAGACCAATTTTGGGGGATAAGATTCTACTATCTTTTTGGCAATATCCTCTTTTTTTTAGTTCCCTATTCGTATGATATAGGTGAAAATAAGAACAGACTTTCTATTTGCGAGTACAAAATCTTGATCTGCCAAATTTAGCCACTGATACAATTCGTATGCAAATTTCTCGATCAGCCAGCCACCACATTCAGTGTTATTGTATCTTGTTAGCATCTTTTATGCTTCTTCCCACCTGCACCCACAGCCAGGACGTTGATCATAGTCAAGACATAAGCCCCGTTCAGTCGAAGCCTGAACAACCAGTCGATCCATTTGAGCAAAATCAAAGATTGGGCAGAGGTATAAATCTTGGCAATACGCTAGAGGCTCCTGCCGAAGGAGAGTGGGGCATGGTCATCCAAGAAGAGTTTATCCAGCTGATCAAAGATGCCGGTTTTGATGCTGTTCGGGTTCCGGTGCGCTGGAATGCTCACGCTGGCCAAAAAGAACCCTACACTATCAATGGCAGCTTTTTTGATCGGGTTGACGAGGTAATTGGCTGGGCGCTTGAGCGCGACCTTATGGTAGTGCTCAACATTCATCATTACAACGCACTGATGGAAAATCCGAAGGAGCACAGAAAACGGTTTCTCGTTATTTGGAAGCAGATTGCTAAGCACTATCATGACGCCTCCAACAACCTGCTGTTCGAAATACTCAACGAACCCCACGGCGAACTTTCGTCCACGCCCTGGAACCACTTTTGAGGGATGCCATCGATGTAATACGGGAATCCAATCCCTACAGAACGCTCATTGTGGGAACTTCACCCTGGGGCGGCATTGATGGGTTAAGGGATCTTTCAATACCAGAAGATGATCAAAATATTATTGTGACAGTCCATTACTACAACCCGTTCCAGTTTACCCACCAGGGAGCAAGCTGGGCTGGCGATGAGGCTGACAACTGGCTGGGCACCACGTGGAGAGCAACCGATGAGCAAAAAAGAGCGGTTGATGAAGATTTCGATTTTGTTCAGGCATGGGGCGAAGACCACAAGCGGCCGATTTATCTTGGAGAATTTGGAGCATATGAGGCCGCGCCACAGGATTCTCGTGAAACTTGGACTGAATATGTAAGATCTGCGGCGGAGAAACGCGGCTTCAGCTGGAGCTACTGGGAGTTTGGAGCTGGTTTTGGAATTTATGACCGAGACGCGAACCGATGGAGAGACGGGCTTCTCCAGGCATTGATACCTCAAAGCCCGGTACTAAAATAGGAGTAGTGAAGATGTTTCTTTTTTTCTATTTAAAAGCCTGAGCTCCGAATAGATCGGGGTTCAGACCTCATCGAACTTGGTGCTTCAATTTTATGGCTCAAGTAACAAATTTATTGAAGCATCTCATTAAGTAATTGAGTCTGCCTGCCACTATTTACACATGCATAGCAAAACCAATGTTCGGGAGTAATATCTTTTATTCATCCTCTGATTTGAAGTATTTATTCCCTTCATAGCCGTTCGGAGGCCTCAGATAGCCTTTGGGACCTATCTCGACGGGCTAATTTTTTGCAAAACTTCGGATTTTTGGGCGTCCAGCTATTCAGACCATCCACATAGCGATTGTACATACAAAACAAGGCCGCGATAAGCACGGTGTCGTGGATCTCCTCGTCGGTGGCCCCTTTCTGTTTGGCAGTTTGCACATGCTCTTCTTTGACATTCAGTCCACTCTCCTGCACTTTGGCCGCCGATCTTCAATAACGCCTTCATTTTTTCGCTGATTGGCGCGCCGTCAATATCCTTTTTACGGCGGCGGTAATCTCAGAGATCGCAATCAAAAGGTCAGCGGTAGCGGTGTGCGCAGAACTGCAGAATGTGCAATTATTGCGATGAGAACCCAGCGCTGCGATCAACTCACGCTCTCCCTCATTTAGTGGTGAGGGGCCTCGCAGAAGAACCTGCGTTAGTTTCCGAATTGGCTTGGCAGTATCCTGCCGAAATTCCAGTAGCCCCATGATACCGGGAAGCCCTTCTTCAATATCGATGTATGCCATATTTCATCTCCTGTAACATTATTGGTTTCATTTAAATGAGTGTTCTCATGTGATGTTTTAGATGACCCTGCCATGCTGCTTATATTGAATTTTATTTGCAGGATTGTCGAACTCCACTTCTGATTTTTCAGAAAGATCCACCACCTTGTCCAACATATATTTTACACTCAATAATAACAAGTGGGTGACATTATTTAATTGTCAAAACCACTCTATTCCATTTAAACTTGGTTTTACAACAATGAGAAAGCAGCTTGACTACAGTGAAAAACTAGCAGGTAACGTTAGTAACATTAACTAAAATCATACGATTTATTGAGTCAGGGAAAGGAAGTGATAATCTGAAACCCTCACATATCGCAGATTTATCGGTAACATATGGAGGGAGGTATCACAAAAATTTGAGGGAAAGGAGGGGGTACTTCGTTTCCAGGAAAGAGTTTGTGAAAGGCTTTTTAGTTAATCGCCGGATTCCTGGGATTCGGGCTGATTTTCATTTTGAGCATTATATTTTTCTGGAGCTTATTAAGCAGGCTGCCCTCCAGGTCTTTGTCGCGGGTGAGGGGCGCGACCAGTACATCCAATACCTCTTCCGGCAACTTTGTATATTGCTCCACTACCTGTTCGGCGGCAATATCGAAATGCCATTCAATGCGCTTGGCAAAAATTTCTTCCAGATCGTTTATTGCTTCTTCTCCCTCTTCATTTTCAGGGCTAATTTTCCGAATTGTACTGATGATCTCTTGTTGTCCGAGCAGCAGGGCCTCCATCAGCGATTTGTTCGTAATCACAATATTCAATAGCACCTTCAGGATCTGCTGGTTGAGCAGAATTTTTTGGAGAGGATGATCCGGCGATTCCATATCCTCCATTTCCACGCGCTCGGGCAGATCATACACGCCGCGGTTGACACGGACAAGCAGGTCCATTTTGGTCATTTCACTGAGTGCACTTCGGGCGTTGTTGTAGTCCAGCCCTGTACGTTCAACAATTTCTTGTATCTGCAGGGCTTCCCCCGCCTCTTCTAAAACATCAATGATTTTTGCTCTTCGCGGTGATATGGAATTGCGTTTTGTGCTCATAGTAATGATGTCTGAGGAGTGTTATCACGTACTATCTATATACAATGTACATAATTTTATCTTAATATTGTACACCGTGGATTTGTCATTTCTGAACGCTAAAATCATTCTTCCCCAAAGAGAAGGTTTATTTTTGAATTTCATTTATCGCCTCAAGAACAGGCTCCCATAATTCGGGAGTGGGCTGGCGTGCAATCTGACGATGCCCAATCCCCTGAAGTTCAACAAAGCGTCCGTTGACAGCACTGTTAGCCACTTCCCGCCCCATCCAAGAAGGCACGATGCGATCTTCGGAGCCATGCACAACAAGCAGGTGGATCTCAACTTCACTTGCGGAGGTTACATTGTTCCATACATCGGGCAGCAGGTAATCAGATACTCTTCCCGGGGCCATCCCGAGATGAATGACCGCTGATCGCGCCGTTGACCACGGAGCGCTTAACACCACCAGGTCCGGGGCTGGTTCCAGCTGGTTGATACCACTCATCAAAATGCCCGTGCCCAGGGAATGACCTAATACTACCCTGGGTTGAGATGCGCTGGCTACTTCTTCAATAAAATAGCGCCACGCTGCGATGCCATCATTATGCAGGTTTTCGATCGTCGCTTCCCCGGAGCTGTTTCCAAACCCGGAATAGTCGAACACCATAGATGTAATACCCTGGTTGTAGAGCATGGCTTGCGCTTCAGCCCAGCGGGAAAGCGTTTTCGCGCCGACCATGAAAGAGCAGCACAGCCGGAGTTGTGTTGTCCGCATCTTTCACTGCACGCACCAAGGATGCATGAAGCGTGCGGCCTCCGCTGTCGAACTGAAATTGCTGTGAAGGGACTCCATAGCTTTCTGGAGTGGCCGAGCCGTTGGGTCGGGTGGTTATGGCTTCCGCCTCGAGCGTATAATAAAGAATGGAGCGTGCTCCGAAAAATAAGACACCCATAAAAATCAATGCGAAGGCCGAGTAGCGTGCAGTACGTTTCATTGGTAGATACAATCTGTTTGAACAATCAAAAGCCTAAAATAAAAATTTAATGCAGTAATACGGATTACTTTTCTATTAGAAATCGAATCCCCAAAAGATACAAGTTACGGCTGGGGTGGCAGATTGGCTTCAAATATCATTGAAATGATCCTGTACAGTCGATCTTGGGGGAAGAAACTGCCGCCGTTCTCAGCATCTACGCGGTGGACCATTACCAGGCGGGAAGCGGCATAATATACCCAGCATGTGCACGCCGACCCCCGTATGATAATATGATGAAGACGACCGGCTTTCTGTCTCCATCAATACATTCCACAACATACCATATCCGAGGCCATAATCAGCATTGATTACTGAGTAGGCTTTGGTGCTGATATCGATCCATTCCTCTGAAATAAGTTGCTCTCCATTCCACCGTCCCCACTAAAGAAAAAGGGTACCGTACAGCGCCAGGTCGTAGGCCGACATTCGAAAATGATATGCGGGATAACGCGACCTGTCCGGTTCAAACTGGTAGAAACCATCAACCTGGGGGAACCCTTCACTATCCTGATTAACCCACAACGTATCGTAAAATACCGCGGTAGTGCTGCATGCCAATCGGCTGTGCAATTTCCTTGTAAAAAGCGCTGTAGATCGACTGTCCGGTCTCTTGTTCGAAAATTCCGCCCAGGGTATTGAAATCTCAGTTATTGTAGTAGAATTGCTCACCTGGAGCTGAAGAATGCCGGGCCTGTTTTTGGGTGGTCATAACGGGAGTTTCAGCGGCTGCAGAATGATACACGCCAGAACGTGATTTTAGCAGATCGGCAACGCGGGCACTTTTTTCGGTCTCCCTTAAACCGCCTGTATCGCTTATCCCAAGCTTTCCAAGTGTTGCCGAGGTATCAATCACGCCTCGATCCGCATAAATGCCGTACAGGGAATTCAGCAGCGCTTTCCTTATGGAGTGGACCGTATGCTTTTTATTGATGTCCCCCCCCACTCAAAAAAATCTTCCCATCGTGAATCAACAGGAGTGAAGAGGAGCCGGCCTGATCTAGATATCCCGCCAGCTCACTCAGTTTTTCTGATGAGTAGCCGGCTTGCTGGGGTGTTATTTTCGAGAGAGTAATGCTTTGTGCGTGACTAAACTGAGGGTAAAAACCACAAAATAGTAACAATAGAAATATAAATCGGCAGTTCATTTGCCGGGCGTTACAGTTGTACATGATGTTTTGACTGGCCCATTTACGTAAAAAATTCAGATTTGTTATGAGAAATTATTCAGATGGAGGCCCGGCAATACCCAGTCCACCCAGAACCCGAAGCTGGATACCCTGTTCCGGCTTCCCATCGATGAGAGGCAGGGCCTGCGAAATTAGTTCCTGTATCCCTTCAAAATGCAGCGAATTGTCATGGTCTTCCTTAGTCTCCCACACTTCATTGACCCAAATTATCTGTTCGTCGCTCGAGTCTTGACATACGATATAAAGAAGACATCCTGCAGCGTTCGATACACTTTCGGCTGCTTTCAGAAGTATAGCAACTAGTTGATCAGATTTCCCCTCTTTCGCCCTGAACTTACCGGAAAGACCGTATCTAAACGACTTCTGCGTATTCACAAGCTTGACTTTTAGGTTGATTGAATGAGTGCAAATGAACTGCTAATGTAGCAAACTCTGTATTTAAGAGCTTCTTTTCGATTAAATTTTGTCGACTCTATGATTATTTGTCACGGCGCTGGACAGGCATTTCCAATAAGATTAGGGCTACGTGCCGGAGAATACACGCTGTTTACCATTCCTGAGCCTGATGGCCGAACATTGATTGTAAACACTGCAAACCGGCCAAAATGGACGCACGAATGATGAGAGTCTCGACCCTGGACGCGTGCCAATGGAGATATCAACGCAGGATGAGTGCGGAAGCGTTTACCACAACCATGGAAGAATCCCAATCGGGCGGCGAGCAAAAGTTGATCTGGGACGAAATCGTGTTCGGTGTGGATGTTGCCATTCAGTAAAAGTTGCTGCAGCTCGTAAACTAGGCCTGCCGACGAAACTATTAATCAGTGCTGGCAAATGCCTTTTCCTGGAAAATCTGGAAGAGGAGAACGGTGATGGCCACACCGAGAATCGTGGCATAAACATCTATCCAGCCAAATACCGGATTGCCCCAAAGCTGGAAATACTCCAGGCAAGAGTGGCAATGAAACTTAATCCACAAAACAGGTAAAAACGCTTTATTTGGTGAAGATATGCATCGTACGTATAAGATATCTGTTCAGGATGGCGGATCATCATAACTCCAAATGTGAGGGTCGGTACGGCGATTACATTTGGCAGGCTGCCGCGAATTAGCAGAAGCGTTTCTGTATTTTCATATTCTCTCCAAAGATCCACCAGGTACAGTAAAATAAACCCGCTTATGGCAAGGAAGATCCAGGGCGTGGAACGAAATAGATTCATAAGCAGAAATATCGGATCCGTATCAACGAGAATTGTGGTTACGCTCTGATGCATGGCAGAATACGGGAGTATCCCCACGTAGTTACATCCTTAAACAGCTATTTCGATGCGTCACCGCTAGAATGTTATTTGTGATTAACCGCTGCCGGGTAGAGGTTCCATACTTTTATTTATTTGAATCCCGCATCTTTGCACTGGAAGTAAGTTGTTTTTGGTCACAAATGGTTCCATCTTTGGCCTCTTTTTTTTTAGAGGGTTTGCAAAGTCCTCTTTTCCTAACAATGCATTGGGGATACTACCCAGATTTAGCCCTAAATCATCTTGCTCCCTGTTGACGCTACAGCGAATATCTGCAATCACCTGAAACTATTGTATTTAACTTATCCCAGTCCCAAAATTCTTTTACCGGGCGTACATTCATGCGAATGCGAAGTGAGCTCTCCCGGAAATAAGCGGATATCTTTTTTTCTCCATCAGGGTTTGATCTGAATTCTTCGGTATGATTTCCGGTTTTACTGTCACAATTCGATTGCATGTAGCATCATTAAATTGAATCTACGCAACGAGAAATAGCAACTTCAAAAATTCAGGAGCATGCTGAAACGATCGGACTACTTTATTTTGGGCTCAGCCCTGCTATCTATGATTTTATCCATTTTCCTGTGGTTTAACGGGTATAAAGAATCTGGACTTTTTGTGGGGCTCTGGGTGCCATCTCTGCTAAGTTTTGGTAATTATTTCAAATCACGGATTCGGGAGGCCCAAAATGGATGAATCAAGAATATTCTACTTAGGCATTTTTATGATGGCACTTTTTCTTACCGGGATTTTCTATACGATTAAAGAATTCCGGGCAATGGATCCTGACCGACAACAGAGGGAGGATAAGCGGACCAAAAAGATGAAGATCGAAAAAGAAAACTGAAGGAAAAGTTTTCTTCTACGATCATTTCAGCAAAGCTGCTAAGAATCGTCGTTTTTATATCCTGAGTTCAAGTAATAAGTGCAACACGTAGGAAGACCTCAGGGCACGCCCTGAGGTCTTCGGCCAAGCGGGTTATATTCGTGTTGCTTATGCAAGAATACACCCAACTCAGCAAAGAAAACCGTCATCAGATCAAAGCCCTACTCGATGCGGGCCATAACCAAAGCGAGATTGCCCGGACTATCGGCGTACATCGGTCGACCATCAGTCGGGAACTCAAACGCAATGTAGCCAATGATGGCTCCCAGGACAAGCAGTATTGCCCTGACCTCGCCCAGCAGTTCACCAATGGGCGCCACCGGGATAAGCCCAAACACCGGCGGTTTACCGACGCTCTCAAAGACCAGGCCCGCCGGTGGCTGACCACCGAGAAGCTCTCCCCGGAGCTGATCAGCGGCCGCTGGGGCGTGCTGGGCTTCGATGGAGTCTCCCATGAGACCCTCTACCAGTGGATCTGGAAAGCCAAACGCTCTGGAGATCCCACCGACAAGGATCTCTACAAGCATCTCAAACACGGTCGTCGTAAGGCCAAACGGGGTAACCGGCAGGACAACAGGGGCCGAATCAAAGGGCGGGTTCCTATCACCGAGCGTCCCGATGTGGTCGAACAGCGAGACCGCTTGGGCGATATTGAGGTCGATCTGATGATGGGCAAGGCCCACAAATCAGCCCTGCTGGTACTGACCGACCGGACTACGCTGCTCACCAAAATCCGAAAAGTTACCTCGAGGAAAGCCCAGCCAATGGCCCAGGCCATCATCGATCAGCTTTCGGATATTCCTTCTAGCTTCATCAAAACGTTAACTTTTGACAACGACAAAGCCTTTGCTCGTCACCAGAGATGTTGCCGAAGCCCTCCGGGCTGACACCTACTTTACACGGCCCTATACCTCCCAAGACAAAGGAACCGTGGAAAACCGTATTTGGGTACTCAGGCGGTTCTTCCCAAAGGGTACCGATCTGCGAAAGGTTTCTCCCAGCGCATCAACAGCGTCGAAGAGTATCTGAACTTTCGACCCATTCGAAAATTTGATTACCTTAATCCTATCCAACAAACCCTAAAACACCGCTGTGTTGCATTAGTCACTTGAACACGGCTATCAAAAAAATTTTAAACTGTATGTTGCGGAATCTCTTATACGACAAAAGGAGATAATGAACGCGTGCTAGTCCTGAGCGTAAGAAGCTACCCCGGCCAGTGATACCATCATATCAAACATGTCGGTGTTGCGGGTGAAGGAATCCATCTGCTCGATGCCCGGGCCCAGCGCGGCCAGCTCTACGTAGATCCGAAGTGTGAACAGTTCCCAGCCAGTTGATCGAAAGGTAGTTTGCGAGCACAGAGCCAAGCACGGCGTCGGGACCACTTTTTGCCTCATATACTGTCTCCAGCTTATCGTTAAGCGACTTCCGGATCATGTTTCGCCTGATCTTTGGTAATATCCAGGCTGGTTGCAGTTTCCACACGCTCCCTGATTTTGTTAATGCTACTCTTGGCATCAAGACCAGAAAGGATCCAATCGTTAGTCTGGGTAAATTGCTGTATTCGGTCAAGCATTTGACCGGCAGCAGTGTAATAGTCACCCGCTCCGTTCAACCCCGGATTCGCATTCCCGTGGTCGGTGGTGATAACCAGCAGCGTGTCGTCTCGGTTGGCGACAAATCAAGCGCTACGCCCACTGCTTCATCAAATTCAATCTGGTCGTAAATCAGTGCGGCTGCATCATTTCCATGGGCCCCGTGATCTACCCTTCCGCCCTCCACCTGGAGAAGAAATCCATCAGAGCCTTTGTCAAGTCGGTTCAATGCTATCTCGGTCATTTCGGCAATAGTAGGTACCATACTGTTGAGCTGATCACTGCTTTTGCGATCGACGGTGTAGGGTAGATGAGAATCGGCAAAAATCCCAAGTAGCTTTCCGGCCCCTGCTGATTGCAGATCACTTTTTTTCCGAGCTACATGGTAGTTCTTAGCCTGAATCCGGCCAAAAGATCTTTACCGTCCTCACGATCTGATTTTTCAAAATGGCGTGCTCCGCCGCCCATAAGCAGTTCATATTCTCGCTGTAGGTACTGCAGGGCGATCTCGTCCTCCATATTTCTACTGGGCACATTGGCGGCAAAACCTGCTGGGGTAGCGTGTGTCATCCGCGTGGTGGTAACCAGCCCCGTTTTCTTACCGGCATCGGAAAATATCTGGCCAATTGGCTTATACTTGCGGCCATCCGGGGACATATTGACTGCTCCATTGTTGATCCGCTTGCCAACTCCCCACGAGGATGAGGCGGCGGCAGAATCGGTCACCGGAGAATTGAGAGAGGCCATATCCATCAAACCGCGGTGATACTTCACGTCTGTTGAATTGTATAGTTTTACCCAGTTGGTTTCCCTGCCGTATTGACGTCTATCGACTAAATCAGCCAGAGTGAGCGTGCCACTGCTCATCCCATCACTTACCATAAAAATTATGTTCTTCGCTTCCCCCTGTTGTTCTGCGGTTTTCCGAAGTCTACGGGATCGTTCGGTTACAACATTTGGAGCAAGCGCCAACGAGGCGAGTGCACTTTGTTTGAGAAATTCCTTTCGACTGAATGATGACATGCCAAATTCTTTACATTAAAATTTTTATTAAAGATAAATGATAGAGATGAGCATCTGTAGCTCAACATGGCAAGATTACATTATCTTTTTGTTACGATAGTGTTGGCGTATCCCGTTAACTTTAAATCCTTACAGGGATAAGAGGTATAGTAGTAAGGAAATTTTTTATGATTTAACAGGATTAAGACCTCATTCTTTTGAGTTGAAAGTTGGATAAAATGAAACGTTTTCCCAAAACTAATTTCCTTTACTTGCACTCTGTTCGCCCAGTATTCGATTCAGAAGCTGCCTGAAGATATTGGAACTAACATTAAACGAGGGATCGATCTGGCGGAATCCGGTAACTTGTTCTTCATCCTCGCTGACGATGAGCAAAAATTCCATGTATAGGGAGCATCCGAATCCGTAAGCCAGAGGTCGGATCGTCCAAACCGCAGGTCAGTAAATTTCAACCCATCAGGATGCCGTTCCACGGTATAATATCCCCGAGAGAACCAGAGTGTGCGTTGGGTGGGCAGATCATCCTTGTAAGGATAAATAAGATGGGTGTTTTTAGGAACTTCGACAAACTGCAGATCTTGGTCATCGTCAAAAACTGAGTAGAGACCGGCGTAGATCGTATCATTACTCTCTGCGTATCCCACCCACAGAAACGAGGTAAGAGGAGCCGGGGTCGTCATGTAGCGCTCGACAGCAATATCTTTTCGGTCGAAATTGGCTTCGAATACCGAATTTACATGCAGCTTAATGCCAAGCCCTGCAAGCAGGTAGAGCGAACTGACGCCTAGCCCAATATAATTGACCAACTGGCGTTTACTTGAGTTCCTCTCAAGAAAAAGAGTACAGCCGATGCCCAGCATCAACGGGACGGTGTAGAACGGATCAATAATAAAGATGGAGTTCAGGCTGGCCGGATAGTTGTTAAATGGCTGGAAAATTTGCGTACCGTAACCTGTGCATAGATCAATAAATATATGGGTAGATATGCACCAGAACACCAGCCAGCTCCAGGATTTCCAACCTACATCACGATTCCATTTTAGTTTTGATAGCAGCCAGCCGAATATCGGTGAGGCCACGATACAAAAAAAGATAGAGTGGGTAATCCCTCGATGAGCAATCAGCTCCTGGACTTCCGTGAGGAATGGATTGGCAAGGATGTCCAAGTCTGGCACAATGCCGAAAACCGCACCCCACAGCGGGGCTTTATTGCCAATTTTTCTACCCAGCAGTGCTTCGCCTACAGCGGCACCGAGGTGTAAATTGTGTTATAGTATCCATACGCTGAATTTGTAAAAAAATTTAAAAATAATAGTAGAGATTAATATCTCCGGCAGCTATCAACTTTCCTTCAGAATTGATGCGTTTATTTACGATGGAAAAGTTTTACATGAGGTGGTGAACTAATACAGTTAAAAATAACATTTAGTGAACACTTCTATTTCTTAACGAACCGATAATAGAACAATAATTTTGACACATTTCCCAATGAAATTTACAGCGGATCATTATCTAAAAAGAGCACTTCTCGTTTTTATCGCTAGTGTGTTTGCCGTTGCCTGTTCTCAAGAGAGCGACCAGGGAGGCGATCCTGACAACCAAAATAATACATCCGTAACTCCCGCCGTAGAAGCTGTTCAGGCCCGGTATGGATCTCTTCCACTCAGCGAACGACTCAGCGGCACAGTCATAGCTAAAAACCAAGTGGAGCTCTACTCCGAAATAAGCGGTCGTATCGAAGAGGTCTTGGTAAACAATGGCGACGAGGTATCCAAGGGTGACCCGCTGGTTCGGCATAAACGATGATCAGTATCGAGAGCAGGTTCAGCAGGCCCAGGCCGGTTATCGTATCAGCAGCGCACGGTTGAAGCAGGCTCAAGCCCGGTTGCGACAGCTTGAAGCAGAATATAATCGTACTAAGTCGTTGGCAGAGAAAGAGATGTCCAGCGAGCTGGAGATTGAGACTTTGGAAGCCCAAATGGCGTCAGCCGAAGCGGATGTTGAACTGGCACAGGCTGAACTAGAACAGGCCGAGTCAACATTACAGGAGCAGAAGGATCTGCTGGCCAAAACCGTGATGAGAGCGCCAATCAATGGTTCTGTGGGACAGCGAAATGCCGAGGCGGGTATGCAGGTAAGCTCCGACGCCCACCTTTTTACGATTGGTAACCTGGGGCAGCTGCGAGTTGAAGTAATACTTACTGAAGATATGCTGAACAGAATTGAAATTGGACAGACCGCTGAAATAATCGTTTCCGACAGCGAAGGACAACCCAGAATAATCCCTGCTGAATTATCCCGTATTTCTCCCTTTTTAAATCCTGTAGCACGAAGCACTGAAGCCGAAATTGATGTATCCAATGAGGAGGGGCTGCTCCGACCCGGAATGTTCGTGCCCGTCGATATCCTGTATGGAGAAAGCCAGCAAGCTACCCTTCTCCCCACCAGTGCAATATATACAGAGCCGAATACTGGAGAGGAAGGGGTGTATGTAGCAACTTCGCTTGGGTCCGAAGTAGAACCTGCCGAAACGAACCCGGATGATTCCACCAGTCTTCCTCCATTGACCGAGCCTATTGATGTGGAGTTCAAGCAGGTGGATGTGATTTGCGCGAGGACGTATGGAAGTGGAGCTGTCGGTATCGAACCGGGCGACTGGGTGATTACCGTCAGGCAGCATCTGCTTTCAGGAGGACGTCAACAGGCCCGTGTTCGCACCAGTTCCTGGGAACGCATCCTGACACTTCAGGGATATCAACGACAAGATCTGCTGGATAACGTGTTGAATATGCAGCAGCAGAACGCCCAACAATCAACTCTGTAAATAGGATATAATCATGCCGCTTACCAAAACAGCTGTAGAACGACCGATTGCCACTACGATGGTATTTTTAATTGTCATCGTGTTGGGCGTGATCTCCTTTCGATATCTTCCGGTGGATCTGCTTCCGCCTATCGAGTATCCTCAACTTTCTGTAGGTACCGACTATCCCAATGTGGGACCGGAAGAGATAGAAAAGATCATTACCAAACCTATCGAAAATGCCATTGCCGGGGTGCCAGGCGTAGAACGTGTACGTTCTGAATCAGAGGAGGGCGAAAGCCGGGTAACCCTGGAATTTGCCCAGGGAACCGAATATTGATGTGGCCGCCAATGATGTGCGGGCTGCGCTCGACCGGATGCGTGACGACCTGCCGCCGCGAGGCGGAACCGCCACGAATCTGGAAGTTTGATCCCAATAATTTTCCGATCGTCATTGTAGGAGCCAATTCTCCAATAGACCCCTCCAGCGAACTTACCCAGGTACTGGAACGGGAGATAACCAAACGGTTTGAGCAGATTAACCGGCGTCGGCTCAATTGATGTATGGGGCGGCGTATATCGGGAAGTTGAAGTGAAGATCTGAAGCGCGATCGGTTGATTGCCAGTGGACTTTCCTCAGCGCAGGTACAGCAGGCTATTGCCAGCGAGAACGTGAATCTTCCGGGTGGAAATGTTAATTCTGGAGTCCAGCAGCTGTATGTGCGTACGCGCTTGGCGAGTATGAGACACGTAGACCAGATTGCCAACACGATTATTACCGTGGTTGATGGTAAGCCCATTCGGGTGAAGGACGTAGCCGAAGTAAAATGGGGATATGAAGATCTGAGTCGCCTGGTAGAGATTGACGGCAAGCCGATGGTTCGTTTCGGTATTCGCAAGCAAACCGGTGCTAATACGGTAGCTGTAGCCCAGGAGCATCCGGGAGGAGATTCGATCGTATTAATACAGAACGTAGTGATCTGGACCTGTTCGTGACAATCGATCAGAGCGAATTTATTCAAAACTCTATCGATAACGTTCAATCGTCGGCGATTTGGGGAGGTTTACTGGCTATTTTTATCCTCTATCTCTTCCTGCGCAACGGGTCCTCCACATTTATTATCGCTCTCTCCATTCCAATTTCGATCATTGCTACCTTTGCCCTGCTCTATTTTAACGGGCTCACGCTCAACCAGATGAGTTTCGGAGGGTTGGCCCTGGGGGTAGGCTTGATTGTAGATAACGCCATTGTGGTGTTAGAGAATATTATCCGGTTACGGGAGGAAGAAGGGAAAGATCTTGAAACCAGCTCCCTGGTCGGAACCAAAGAAGTTGGGGGAGCTATCATCGCTTCGACCCTGACCACCTCGGTGATCTTTTTACCGGTGGTATTTATGCAGACGATCACGGGTATCATCTTCCAGGAATTGGCCCTGGTTGTTGTCTTTTCCCTGATATGTTCCCTGTTTGTGGCCCTTACCCTGGTGCCGATGCTTTGCAGTAAATTCCTGACCATTAAAGCCTGATCCAGTACCGAAAGAGGCCAAGAAGAAAGGGCGTTTCCGTCGGTTTTTTGTACTGCTGGAGGACAAATATTCAAACCTTATAGAGAAGGTACTGGATTATAAAGCGGCTGTATTCGGTATAACCGGCGTTTGTTGTAGCTGCATCCTGGTTGTATCTCATTCCGATGATTCCGGTGGAACTGGCTCCCCAAACCGATGCCGATGAAATTGATGTCGATTTTGAAATGGCTGAGGGAACCAATATTGCGGTGCAGAATGAATATCTGAAAGAGCTTGAAAAAGTGGTGCGTGCCAATCTATCCGATGGAAGATGTCGAGCACATGACAACGGAAGTACGGGATGGCCGTGCTGAAGTGGAAATAGCCATGGTGCCGGCTTCGGAACGCTCCATGAGCACCTCCGAAATTGCAGATCAGATTCGGAAGAACGTTCAGGGACTGGTTCCCGGTGGTGATATTCGAGTAAGTGCTCAATCCGGCCTCTGGATGCTGCGCAGGCTGTTCGGTTCCGGCGGCGCGGACCGAGGTGGAAGTACAGCTTCGATGGCTATAACCTTGGATCAGGCTAAAACAGATCTCCGACAAGATCAAGCTTTGTATGGAAGAGATTCCGGAGATCAACGGGGTTCGCACTGATCGCAGAGAAGGGCGACCGGAACAGCGTATCACGTTTGACCGCGGAGAAGATTGCAGATCTGGGGCTCAGCGTCAATGATGTGGCTCGTGTTATCCAGACCAACATCGGGGGGAGCCGGGCCGGGGTTTTTCGTGATGCGGGAGATGAGATATCCCATTATTGTACGCCTGCAACCCGAAGACCGGTTGAGTACAACAGATCTTGAAAACATCTCCGTAGCAACGCCCGGCGGGCAAGTTATTCCGGTATCTTCCCTGGTTACGAAAGAAATAGGTCGCGGTCCTACCGGAATAAACCGGGTGAACAGCCAGCGGGTGTCCTATATATCGGCAAACCTGCAAAGCGGGGTTCCACTGGGAGAAGCTGTTGAGTAAAATTCAGACAAAAACTCTCAACTCTTGAATTGCCTGCAGGATTTTCCATCATCTATAGCGGGGAGTATGAAGAGCAACAGGAAGCGGCTGCCGACTTCAGACTCTCCATCATTATGGCGCTGATTCTCATTTACATGGTGATGGCTGCACAGTTTGAGCGCTTCCTGGATCCGGTTATCGTGATGTTTTCGGTTCCGCTGGCGGTACATCGGCGTGGTACCCACACTGCTGCATTACCGGCACAACGCTGAATATGCAAAGCCTGATGGGTGTGGTGATGCTGATCGGAATAGTGGTGAACAACGCCATTGTACTGATCGACTATATCAACCTTATGCGGCGTGATCGGGGTATGAGTGTGCGACAAGCGGTCATCGTTTCAGGAAAGCTGCGCCTGCGTCCTATCTTGATGACGACGCTGACGACCATCCTGGGGCTTCTGCCCCTCTCCTTTGGTTTGGGTGCGGGAGCTGAACTGCAAGCTTCACTGGCCCGTGTAGTTATCGGCGGACTGACCGCATCAACACTTGTCACACTCATCTTTATTCCGGTGGTATATGTAACTGCTGACATCGTGAAAGAGCGCGTTCGTGCCTCGAAATGGAATCTTTTTGGCAAAACCGATCAACAAGTACAAACAGCTAAAGCATAGCAAAACGCAAATAGCTGATCTGTTAATAATTCCTGGCCCGGTTCTCTGTCATTGAGAGCCGGGCTTTTTATGCTCTTCCCAATAATTTTTTAAGGTTTATAATCCATTGTTAATAAAGATGCAATTAATGGTGAGTGGTAATCCCAAGACACAGAACGTTCTCATAACCGACGATAAATACTGTAAAAAATTATGCAATTTATTGGCATTGAAGGTAACAGACTCTTGTCCCCTTCCACGAGTGATGGATAGATCTTGAGGTTGGTTTTTAAAAGAATGGCAAGGGTTGAGATAGCAAGTTTAATGACTACTGAGCAGACATGACACCTAAGAACCTATTTACTGAAACAGACAGTATGTCAAATTCTATTATTAAAATTTGGCTTGAATGCATTTTTATCCCAATTTCGAAGCTAGTTTTTAATAAAAGCTGAACCTACTTAGGGTGGACTGAGTGGACCATACTCTTTAAATTCATCAAACCGTTTCAATAGATACACTGGGCGGTTCCAAAATACCAAACTACCGTCCGATGAGTTTTCCTATCTTTTATTCCTGGCTGGCAAATGAAAAGATAAACCAGGCGATCACACTTACGGCAATAAGTTCTCCCCCGTCTTCCAGTATAACGAAAGGGGTATCCAGGAAAGGAAAACTATTCGAAAAAAACGAGTGCAACATATCTACACCTGCGCCAAACACCGCAAGGCCAACTAATCCTCCCAATACGTACCAGCTAATTTGGCGTGCACGCCGGCTACTTTTTTGGTATGCCAGCCATCCAGCTCCCAGAAAAATGATGCCAGTAAGTGCATAAACTGTCAACTCCCCATAGTCCTGTGTCCGCAATCCAAATAGTGGTGACATCCCGGTCCAGGCGGCGATGTGCCCTCCCATCGTCTCGTGAATTTCAAGTGAATCATCAAGGAGTAAGTACATAAAAAGAAAAGTCCCGATACCGTAAAGCGGCTGGTACGTTCGAAAGGTCAACCATGCTAGAATTAATGCAATCCAGAAAAATTTAACATATTGGTATACTTCCGAATAGCCTCGTTCTGTGCCGAGCAAAAATTTATTGTCACTTGCATATCCCAAAGAGTGGACAACTTCTAAGCCAACAAAAACAAGATCGGCCGAAATAAGAAGAACGAGAAACAGCAGTGGCCAACGACGTATTGATATGGATTTCATAGATAATATTCTTTAAAAAAGCTGATCACAATCTATTTCTATTCAGGAATTGATATCTAATTTCTCCAGGAAGGTTCCTTGCACTTTAGGAGCAGTCGCCTGAATATAATTTGAAAGTGTAAAGATTTATTGCTTAGAAATGGGATTTAAATCCCTACACATTAAATAAATAAGCTATTATAAGAAAAAAATACGATCGAAATTAAACGATGGCTTAACAATAAATACGCAAGGAATTTCAAACAGCAAGCAGATTTTTTTACTAAAATGAGCTGGAGCACGATATTTCGCTATAACATTAAAAAAGAATTTACAGAAGAACTGCCTGGAGAATTTTATTACAAAATCGAATAGGTGACTTTTTTATTCGCTTCCGGGCCAAGATTTTACAATTTCACAATCTGATTTTAATGAAGAAGTAGCATAGATTTGTTATATAGAAATAAATATTCACAGATTATTATAATGAAGTTATGTCGATATCCCGCAAGCAGTTTTTAAAACAAGCCGGAGCAGTTGGACTAGGTTTTTCAGGCCTTTACACACTTTCCGGCTGTGCTATTTCAAGAAAAATTAATCCTAAAACCACCTCAGAGGCCTTTGGTCCGTTAATTGCAGACCCTGAAGACATCTTCGATCTGCCGGATGGCTTTTCCTATAAAATAATCTCCCGTTTTGGAGATACCATGGACGATGGCTTCTATGTGCCTCACAGGCCTGACGGCATGGCCACGTTTGAAGGTCCGGGAGGAGAAACAATTCTTATACGAAATCACGAGGTTAATCCCGCGCGGGGCGGCGATGAAAGCGCGTTTGGCTCCGACTTTGCGTTGACTTCAAAGCTTAATAAAGAAGATTTTTACGATCCCGGTGTAAACAACAACCCCGGCCAGGGGCACAACCACCGTTGTGTACGATACCAAGAACCAGCGGGTGATCCGCCAGTACTTGAGTCTGACCGGCACCTTGCGAAATTGTGCGGGGGGACCAACGCCCTGGAACAGCTGGCTCACCTGTGAAGAGATTGTCAGTCACCCAGACGATACCTATGCGAAGTCCCACGGTTACGTATTTGAAGTTCCTGCCAGCGTTGAACCGGCACTGGCCCGGCCTGTTCCAATCAAAGCGATGGGACGTTTCGACCACGAGGCTGTAGCTGTTGATCCTGATACAGGTATTGTTTATTTGACCGAAGATGATTCCGAAGGGCTTCTGTATCGCTTTATCCCAAACACTCGCGGCAAAATGCATGATGGTGGCACGCTGCAGGCCCTGGCTGTAAAAGGACAATCCAGCCGAGATACACGTAACTGGAAGGCGGAGCCCATTACGATCGGGGAGCCAATGGAGGTAGAATGGATTGACCTGGAAAACATCGACTCACCGGAGGATGATCTCAGGCACCGTGGCTATGATGATGGAGCTGCGCGGTTTGCCCGTGGCGAAGGAATGTGGTACGGCAACAAGGAGATTTACTTTGCCTGCACCAATGGTGGTAAAATGGAGCTCGGGCAGATATGGAAACTTACTCCAAGCGCCGAAAATGAAGCCGACAAGCTTGAACTTTTTGTGGAGTCTCATGACGGCACCATGCTCGAAAATGCAGATAATCTCACGGTGGCTCCCTGGGGCGACCTGTTTGTTTGTGAAGATGGAGATAATACCCAGTACCTGCTGGGTATCACGCCCCAAGGCGAGGTTTATCAATTTGGGCGCAACGTCATAAGTACATCTGAACTGGCCGGTGCGACCTTTTCGCCGGATGGCTCTACGCTGTTTATAAACATTCAACAACAAGGATTAACCCTGGCGATCACCGGACCGTGGAAAAAAGCATTTGTTAGCTAAAATTGGTAATTCTACCGATTCCTGTACCATAAAAAGTTTACCATGGTGCATATTCTGCTGCATTTTATCATGCCTGTATTGGTTGCTTTTCTTTTTTACCGCAGTAGATGGAAGCAGGCTACCCTGATAATGGTGGCAACCATGCTCGTGGATCTCGATCATCTACTTGCTGATCCCATTTACGACCCGGAGCGGTGTTCGATTGGTTATCATCCTCTGCATACCCTTCCCGCTATTATTATGTATGGGCTTTTGTTTTTTGTACCCCTGACCCTTCCAAAAAAAATTGGTGCAAGAGAGCTGCATACATTTGCAAATCTATTACACCTGCTTGGACTTGGCTTGCTGATCCACATGGCGCTAGACTGGATCGATTGTATGCTGTAAGTATATCTTTAAGTTCACAAAATAGGGATTGAGCTTTATACCCAATCCCTATTCTCATTTAAAAAATTCTGACAGCAATTTAGTCTTCGTTGTTTCCGTTTTCGGCATCAAGATCGGAATCAATATCCGGATCGATACCGCCAAAATCAGTATCGATCTCTTCGGTATCTACATCAACGTCCATTTTTTTACCCATTGCTTTGAAGGCCTCGACGAAATCCATCGGCAGCGGGAAGAAGGCATAACTCGTATTTTCTTCCGCCACTTCGCTCATCGTTTGCAGATATCGCAGTTGCAGGGCTATAGGAGCTGTTTGCATCATTTCGGCTGCTTCGACACCAAGCGGGCGGCCGCCTGAAATTCACCCTCGGCGTTAATCACTTTGGCGCGACGATCACGTTCCGTTTCAGCCTGTCGGGCCATGGCGCGTTTCATGTTTTCTGGAAGAACGACATCACGCACTTCTACTGAGACCACTTTAATACCCCAGGGATCAGTTTGCCGGTCGATGATCTCCTGGATCTTCTTGTTGATCTTATCGCGGTTGGCCAGCAGTTCATCAAGTTCAACCTGCCCCACTATGCTACGCAAGGTAGTCTGCGCCAGCCAGGTTGTTGCTTCCATATAGCGCTCTACCTGGATGATCGCCTGCTCGGCATCAACAACCCTGAAAAAGGTAATTGCATCTACATTTACCGTCACGTTGTCTTTAGTGATCACTTCCTGGCGTTCCACATTAATTGTGAGCACGCGCATATCAACCCGTTCAATCTTATCGATAAACGGGATCAGAAAGATCAAACCCGGACCCTTTGTGTGTTGAAATTTACCGAGCCTGAAGACGACGGCGCGTTCATATTCACGCAGTATTTTGAACATCTGCGGGAGCAGAATAGCCGCCAAAACGGCAATGGTAATTACCCAGGATAGCGAATCGAATGAGTCCTGAACTCCATAATATTCTCCATTTAAAAGGTTCTAAGGATAACGTCATTCTGAAGATTCTCTTCACAATGGTACAGTATTAAACTTACAGTTGCTTTTGTTTAAGATTCCTTCCCAATCACTTAGAAACAGAAATTAACAATTGTTTAATACATTAGGTGATTTCGGAAGAAGTTGACATTTTGGAGACGGGTTTGACCTTCATTTTCAAGCCCTTCTATCTCTTCGACTTCGCACATTTGCCCTTCCTTTATCTCTTCATCACTATAGGCATTCCAGTATTCCCCGCTTATAAAAACGCGTCCTCCGTTTGAATTCACAGTATCGGTCACTTCTGCCCGCTTGCCGATCATCGTTTCGACCCCAGTTCTGTTCTCTGAAAACTGAATTTTCAGACCGGCCGTGACGATCCACACAAAAAACAGGGTGGTAAGAACAGTGGCAGGAATAAGCCACGCCCAGGAAAGCGACATCGATTCAGGCAGATCCTGAAACAGCATCAGGGCGCCCAGAAAGAATGATACCGCCCCCCCGGCTATAAGCAAACCAAATGTTGGTGTAAAGGCCTCGGCGACAAACAACACGATGGCCAGTCCGATAAGAGCAAACCCGGCAATATTGATCGGCATGGCCGCCGAAGCATAAAGTAGCAGAATAAGCGCAATAACACCGGCGGTACCGGGCACAATAGCCCGGGACTGGTCACCTCACCAATGATGCCATAGATCGCTATCATCGTGAGTATCAGCATCACTTCCGGGCGCATGATGAAACTCAAAAAATTCTCGGCCAGGTTAGTTGGAATTTCGGTAATTGTAGCATTTCGTGTCTGCAGGGTGTCTCCGGCAACGGGCATGCCGTCAATCTGCTGCATCAGGTCGTTGCGGTCTTCGGCAATCAGGTCGATCACGTTCAACCTGAGGGCTTCCGATTCTGTGACTGCCTCCCCATCTCGCACCGCTGATATGGCCCATTCCTTGTTGCGATCCCGTCGTTCAGCGATGCTCTCTATAAAACTCTCGGAGTAGTTGAAGATTTTCTTCTGCATGACTGTATCCATCTGTGCACTTCCTCCGCCCGGTGACATTGACACGGGAGAAGCCGCCCCGATGGGTGGTGGAGGGAGCCATGGCAGCAATATGTGCCGCCATCGTTATAAATGTACCCGCGCTGGCCGCTCGTGCGCCATCAGGGGAAACGTAGACTACAATTGGGAGATCAGAATCGAAGAAAGTCTGTACAATATTTTTGGTGGATTCCAACAATCCCCCGGGTGTGTCCATCTCAATTAGCAGGCATTCGGCCCCGCTTTCCCTGGCTTGGGCGATTCCGCGATTAATATAATTGGTAGTGGTAGGACTGATAGCACCTTCTATGCGGATGACACTCACAGAGGTCCGGTCGCCGGACACTGTGGCGGTAGTATCAGCAGTATCTGCCTGGGTGGCAACGAGCAGAGATAGTATCAGAATCAGTTTAACCATGGACAAATGAGCCAAATGTTTGCGTGCAGAAACAGCATATCCTGTTCACTTATTATAAAGAACTTTAGTCGACTAAACAGTTCCTTCTTGATAGTCAGAAAAGAAAAATTAAGGCGTAATAAGTCGTAAAAACAAGCTTGAAAATGCCATTATCCCTGCGCTTGATGCCGGTAAGCACACCTGTACATTCAAGAGGGAGGAGGATAAATAAATTTGACATAACCAGTTGGTTAACTCTGGAAATCCGTTTATATTTCTCCCTAATCAATTAACCAATCGGGTGAGTACAGTTATGGAGAGTCAGCAAGAAACGCTAGACACAAAAGAGAAGATTCTGGAAGCAGCCTACCAGATATTTATCCAAAAAGGCGTAAATGGGACCGGCATCAAAGAGATAGCCGACCAGGCTGAGGTAAACAAGGCGATGCTTTACTATTATTTTGATTCCAAAGACCACCTGTTTACCGAGGTATTTAAGAAAGCAGTAAAAGAGAGCGGACTTAAAAAGCTGGAAGTTCTGGAAAATGAGCAAACCTCCCTGTTCGATAAAATTAAACAATATATCGATACGTTAACTGAAGGATTACTTCAAAATCCGCACATTGCCACGTTTGTGATGAATGAACTGGCGCGTCACCCGGAGAAGCTTACAAACCTTCTTGATGAAGTGATTGACTATGACCGATCTGTACTTGAGCAGCAGATCAACGATGCGGCCGACCGGTATGAGATCGCCCGCATAAGCTCCAGGCAACTTCTGGCAAATATCGCGGCACTCTGCTTGGGTCCCATCACCAATAAACAGTACTATGCTGTATTTTTAAATATTGAGGATGAGGATGAATACATTGACTTTTTGCGGAAACGCAAAGGGATTGTCTACGACATGGTGGTGAGTTGGCTTACCACCTAATTACCTGTTATTATCCTGCTGAGAATCGATGAAGACTATTCATATTCTATGGCTGTTTTTAATTGCTGGAATAGTAGCTTGCAACACATCCGAGCTTTACATCTCCGAAGAAAACAGCGAGCACCGGTTAAGCCCGCCCCCGGAATCTGATCTTTTTTACTCCTTATTCCTGGTTGGGGATGCTGGCGGCATAGGAACCGATACACCAAATCCCGTTCTGCAACTGCTGCAATCCAAAGCGGCTGAAGCCGGTGAGCAAAGTACAATCTTGTTTTTGGGCGATAATATCTATCCCGCCGGACTCCCGGCCAAAGAAGCTAAAGGCCGAAAACAAGCGGAATCCCGACTGTTAGCGCAGCTGCAAACGGTTAAAGACCATCCCGGGCAGGTCTACTTTATCCCGGGAAACCATGACTGGAACGACTCGAAAGCGGGCGGACTGGAGGCAGTCAACCGCCAGGAAGAATTTGTGGAGATGTATTTGGATCGCGGCAACACCTTTCTGCCCGATTACGGCTTCCCCGGACCGGTGGATATTGAACTGGTCAATGACGACGATACGCCTTTTGGCAAAGATATCCGCCTTATCATTCTGGATACCGAATGGTGGCTCAGCAGACAGGAAAAGCCGTATGGCGACACCGGTGAATATGACCTGCAGGATGCCGATGATTTCCTGGTAGAGCTGGATGATATCGTCCGCAAGCGGCAGAACGACCATATGATCATAGCTGCCCACCACCCGCTCTATTCCAACGGCCGCCACGGCGGATATTTCCCTGCGGATCGTCACCTGGTGCCGCCCGTATTCGGATCTCTGTATGTGGTTTATCGAAAGTTTTTTGGGTATTCGCAGGATATATCTCACTACCGATACCAGCTTTTAAAACGTGAGGTGGAGAGCTCAATCGGGAATGTCCCCAACTTGATTTATGCATCTGGTCATGAACACAGCCTACAGTATTTCCGGGTAAAAAGAAGACGCTTCGATCAGCATTTTGTGGTGAGCGGGAGCGGCTCCAGGGATAGCTATGTAAAGCCCGGAATGGGAGCTGAATTTACCTATCGCGGTGCCGGATTACAGGTGGTTCGGTATTATAAAGATGGTTCCAGCTGGCTGGAATCATGGGCCCCGGATGCCTCCACGGGCCAAGGCCGATTGGTCTACCGAACGCGAATGGGCGCTTCTGATGAAAACCCATTCTATGAGTTAGATACGGATTCCCTTCAGCCTATCCCCAACCTGCAGGATAGCACCGTGACGGTTGCTGCAAACTCTAAGTATGATGAAAAAAGCACGCTTTATCGCACGTTTCTGGGTTTCCATAACCGCGAGCTCTGGGGTATTCCGGTTAACGTGCCGGTCTTCGATATCGGTTCGGTAGAAGGCGGATTGGAAGCAGTAAAGCTAGGGGGAAAAGGGCAGTCCAACTCCCTCCGTCTGCAGCGGTCCGATGGTCGCGATTATGTGTTGCGTTCGGTGGACAAAGAAGCAGGAAAGATCTGGGATGATCACCTGAAAAATACCATTGCTCACGATCTGGCGCAGGATCAGTTTTCTATTTTAAATCCCTACGGTGCTTTCATGGTACCTCCATTGGCCGATGCAATCGGCATTTACCATACAAACCCCAAACTGTACTACATACCCCATGACTACCGCCTCGGGGAGTTTGCCAATCAAGCAGGCAGTAGACTGGCTCTTTTTGAGGAGCGCCCGGATGGTAATATGAGCGATGCCCCTCACTTTGGCAACTCGGAAGAGGTAATCAGCACGCATCCAGGCGCTGGCCATCCCTGGCAGTATTTTAATCAGCGATCGCCTGAATGAGGAGCTTAAAAATCATCCCAAAATCAAAACCAAGTCTTTGGGCATTCACCGGCTCAAGAACATTGAACGGCCGGTTTCTATTTATGCAGTATGCAACAAGGGGCTGGCGGTTCCCAAACTGGCAGATATTCAGGCACAAACAGGCAGTCCAAAGCGAAGAATAGCCGTGTTGCCGTTCGTGAACATGAGCATTGATCCGGAAAATGAATATTTCAGCGACGGTATAACGGAAGAAATTATCAACGCCCTGACCCGCGTGGAGGATATCGAAATAACCTCACGGACTTCCGCTTTTGCATTCAAAGGCTTGAACATGGACATCCGGCAGATCGGCGAAGAGCTTTCGGTGCGATATATACTGGAAGGCAGCGTGCGTAAAGCGGCCAATCGCGTGCGAATTACGGCACAGCTTATAGACACGGAGGATGGCTTTCACATATGGTCGGAAGTGTTTGATCGATACCTGGAGGATATTTTCAAAGTGCAGGATGAAATATCCCGTAAAATTGCAGCCAAGCTGAAAGATGATTTTTCAGATGCAGATGTCGGAATCCAGCATCTAATTGAACCCAGCACGGATAATGTGAGGGCCTACAACAAGTTTCTGAAGGGAAATTATTACCTGCAGAAATGGACACCTGAAAGCGTTTTAAAGGCGATAAGGCAGTATGAAAAAGCTATTGCGCTGTGCCCCGATTATGCCGAGGCCTACGCAGGCATTGCCAACTGCTATACCTACCTGGGAGCCATCGGACGGTTGCCGCCCCAGAAGGCGTATCCCAAGGCGGAGGCTGCCGCGCTAAAATCGATTCAGATCAACGACATGCTTGCAGATTCGCACGTGGCTCTGACCTTTGTACGGCTGTTCCACTACTGGGACTTTAAAGGAGCCCGGCAAAGTATCCGGCGGGCCAAGGCGATCAGCGGCAGTTCGTCCATGGTGAGCCGGGCCTATGCGCTCTATCTCAAGATAGTCGGTAAAAACCGTGCAGCCATCCGTGAACTTGAAGAGGCGTTGTCAAAAGATCCGCTGTCTCTTACCATCAATTCTGACCTGGCCCGAGCGTATCTGAATCGCGGTCAGCCGGAGGAGGCCCTGAAGCAATATCGGAAAACAATTGACCTGGATGAAAACTTCCGCTCGGCCATAGAGGGCCAAGGATGGACGCTTGTGGCATTGGGAAAATATGAAGAGGCACTTAAAACATTCCGTCAATATCATCAGGCTGTCGGGCATGAGCTCCAGGGGATTACGCCGCTCGGCTATCTCCACGGGTTAATGGGCGATCGCAAGCAGGCACTACATTATTTGAGCTTGATTAAAAAACGGGAGCAACAGGAGCCTGAGCTGTCCCTGGCGATGGATTATGCAGTCATTTTCCTAGGAGTTTGTCGGACAAAGCGAATTTGCGTGTTCTACATTTCTTTTTGGGGTAGGTGTGGGAAGAATATTTTTTGTTTTTGGCATTCCATGTTGTAGTTCCATCTCAGATATTCTTCTCCTCGAGGAGGTTATGTCGCTAAAGCGTGCATGCGCTTCAGATTGTAGGCGCATTTTACCAGATTCCATTCTCCGGTAACCTTCCTTAGTCCCCGCAGGCTAAACTGTCGGAACCCGATGGCCCGTTTTATGATCCCGAAGACCGTCTCCACGGTCGCCTTTGCGCCGCCCATAGAAGACTTTCCCTTCTGGAGTTTGCAGTCGCCACCCCATCTGCTGGGCCTCGGTCCCGTCTTCCGGGGGCGGGCCGGGATCCGCGAGGCGCTCGTCCCAGCGCTGGTTGTGTTTTTGGCGACCCGTCGCCAAGGTAAGGGGTTATCTCACGATCGGTGGCATCGGTGATATTATCTTCGCTATAATATCCATTGTCAGCAGCGATTCGTTCTACATTCCCGATTTCCTCCGGTAGGCTTTGCAGCGCATCTAAGGTCACCTCCAGTTCTTGTTTATCGTTGGGCGCCTGGCTGATGTGGCCGGCCACGATCAGGTGGGAGTCCATATCGACCGCCGACTGGGCGTTCCAGGCCTGTTGCCAGCCATGTTGGCTGGTAAGCATAATCCGGGATTCGGGGTCGGTAAAATTCGACCTGGTCCTTATCGCGCGGGCCCAGCTCCGGGGCTCCGGCTTGGGGCCTGGTTGTCTTCTTTCCAGTCTGTTTCTCTTTGGCGCGACGCTCGCCCATCTTCTGTTGGTATTCTTCCTTCTCTTCCTCATATCGCTGCTCGGCCCGCTCGCTGATCATCCGTTTGGCCTGGCGGATCTGGGCCAGCCGCTCCCTGCGGCGAGCCAGCTCTTCGGGAAGCCGCTCCCCATCGTCGTCGGACTGGTCAGCGGCCTCGGCGGCGGCCAGTAGCTCGGCGACCTCCTCGCTGAGCTGGTCTTCCAGCCCGCTGGCCCGATCCCAGCTCATCGCTTTATGCTTGGAGGCATTAGCTTTGAATTTGCTCCCGTCAATACTCACATCCCCCAGCTCGGTCAGGCCCATGCCGGCGGCCACCTGCAGAATCTGGGTGAACAGGGCCCCCAGCGGTTCGAAAAACCGCTTGCGGAAACTGCAGATGGTATCATGGTCGGGATGCTGGCTGGCCGCCACATAGCGAAACGCCACCGAATCGTAGGTGGCCGTCTCGATGGTGCGGGAGGAAAACGTCCCGCTCGCATAGCTGTAAAACAGCAGGGCTGCCATCATGCGCGGGTGGTAGGCATCCGAGCCGCTGCCGGTGTAGCTGGCTTCCAAGGCTGAAATATCCAACTCATCGACGATCTCGACCACAAACCGGGCCAGATGATCTTCCGGCAGCCATTGGTCAACCGAGGGTGGCAACAAATACGAGGTATCACGACCGGTAACTTAAAATTCGCCATAACAAAACAGATCCGTTTGCTTTTTAAAAAGTTGCCTAAACCTACTACATTATGCCCGGAAAGTCCGACAGACTCCTAGGGCTTGGAGACTATAACCAGGTATTTGAGTATCTCCAGAAAGCCGTGGATGAACACTTGGGGGGCGTTCTGTTTATCAACTCGTATCCCATCTGGGAGCCTCTTCGAGCGGATGACCGGTTCAAAAAACTGTTACACCAGATTGGAATTGAACGCGAAATAAGAAGCAACCAATCGGTTAACTCAAACTAAGACTTCAGCTCTTGTGAGCCTAAGATCAACATCAGAAGAAGAAATGGAAAAAGTATCAGAATCAGATATTCAGCAAGAACAGCAAGAGGAGCCGGTTTCCTCGGAAGCTGGTGATCAAACAGAAGAGGAAGAGCAGAAGGAAGAAAGAAAACTCGGTTCCCGCAAGCGCGGCGTCTCCGACATGTTCCGTACGGCCTATCGTACCCACATTGAACTTAGCTCCATCGCCGATAATAAATCGAACATAATGATCAGCATCAACGGGATCATTATATCTATATGTATTGCTGAGTTATCTGATGAAATAGGTGCTAACCCCTGGCTCTGGTGGCCATTGGTTACGTTACTTGTTTCGTGTTTAATTTCACTGGTATATGCGGTTTTAGCCGCTCGTCCCCGGGTAAATAAGAATCCCGTTAGCTTAGAGGATGTACGCGCCAACCGTGAAAACATCCTGTTTTTTGGAAACTACAATAACATGGAGCGTGCTGAATTTGTAGAGGGAATCGAAGAGCTGATGCAGGACGAGACGCGACTCTATGATTCCATGGCCCGTGATCTCTACGGATTGGGGAAGGTACTCTTTAAGAAATACGACCTGCTGAGGACAGCTTACTCAGTGTTTATGATTGGGGTTACCATCGCCGTGCTGCTGTTCATCACCGTTTATTTAACTATGGCTTAATGGTATCTCGAATAGACTGGCTTGATCGTTGTCCTGAGCTTTGCGGGCTTGTTCCATTTTTGGGGCGGGTCCTGCTTCGCGATTTACGAGTAGCATCTCTGCAGAAAATTTTTTTTCGTAGATACGCCGCGCAATCCCCTGCAGCGCCTTTTCTCCGCGCGGTGTTATCAGCAGCCGGTCGTTATCCTCGATAGCCAGAAAACCGTATTCTTTTAAATCATTGATAATCATAAAGGTGAGCTTGGAAAAAGTCCCACAGTTCTGCTCCACATATTCGCGTGTTACTGAATCATTTCCGGCATCCAGTACCAGTCCCAAAACATTCAATTCTGTTTCCGTTAAAGGATACCCCTCCGAACCTTTGGTGAGTAGATTGTCCCACGATTTTTGGCTGTAATACAGGCCGAACCACCACTTTCCCTCTTTAATCATACGGTGCGTGACGGCGCAGGCAAAATATTGGCCGGTCTTGGCTTTGCGTGGCATTCCCCGTTCGCGGTACATCGACACCAGCGTAGCCAGATCCAGTTCATGAAGATTTGGCGGATAACTGAAATGAAAGTTGGATTTCTTTTCCATGGCATTTCAAATTAACAAAATGCTGCAGTTATTCTAACATTGATTTTACCATTTGGAGATAAAACTATGCGGCAGGAACTAAAATTTGATCAAAGTCAATGGCCAGTCAAAGATCCTATTCTCTGTGAAGTTCCTATCCCAACTGGACGAATGATCAGTAAGTCGGTCTTTGCCAAAAAACTGAATCTACCCCTCTTTTTCGGCAATCAGTTTCACAGCATCATCCATCGAAACGTTTTCCGGTTCCACATCATCCGGCAGGCTAATATTTTTCTTGCCAAATTTGATGTAGGGACCGTACCGACCGTTCATTACACGCACTTTTTTACCATTCGTGGGATGCTCTCCCAGGCTTTTAATTTCGTTGCTTCGTTTGGGATTCTTCTTCTTAGCTAGCAATTGAAGTGCCCGGTCCAGTTCCACATCCAGCACATTGTCGCTTTTTCGCAGCGATGCAAAGGTGCCATCATGTACTACAAAAGGGCCATACCGGCCAACACCAGCACGTATTTCTTTACCCGTTTCAGGGTGCTTGCCGAGCAACCGTGGTAGATCCAGCAGCTGCAGAGCAAGATCCAGGTTTACCTCTTCCGGCTTCATTCCTTTCAGCAGGGATGCGCGCGGCGGTTTTTTGTTATCATCCGTGACCTCTCCCACCTGCACATAAGGACCATAGCGACCGTTGAGAACATAGATCGGCTCCCCGGTTTCGGGATGCTCCCCGATCGATTTGGGACCTTCTTCCTCGGCTTTGATCAGCTCTTCCAGTTTTTCAACGGTGATATCGCTGGGATACCACTGGTTGGGAATGGAGGTGGTCACTTCATCGCCATTGCGGCGCGACTTGATGTACGGACCATACCGGCCAACCAGCACATCGATGTTTTCCAGATCTTTCAGCGGCAGGTGTAATTGACGCGCTTCCTGGGGATCAATTTTGTCTTCGCGGGAATCGACCTTGGCTTTGAGCCCCTCGTCTCCTTTGTAGTACCGCGTCAGGTACTCTTTTGGATCGCCATCGCCCTGCGCAATTTTATCCAGCTTATCCTCCATTTCGGAGGTAAAATCACTGTCGACCAGATCGGGAAAATTATTCTCCAGAAGTTCGGTAACGGCAAATGCGGTAAAGGTTGGGATCAGCGTTTTGCCGTCAGTCTCCACATAGCCCCGATCCTGCACGGTACTGATGATATTGGCGTACGTGCTGGGCCGGCCAATACCCCGTTTTTCGAGCTCTTTCACCAGCGTTGCTTCGGTGAATCGGGAAGGCGGCTTGGTTTCGTGGGAGATCGGTTCTACGCCGTGCTCTTCCACCTCTTCACCTTCGGTAAGCTCTGGCAGAAAGTTTTCCTGGTTTTCGAGCGCTGCCTCGGGATCATCGCTGCCCTCGACGTAGGCGCGGAAATAGCCCGGGAACAGGATTTTTTTTCCGCTGGTTTTGAACTCCGCTTTGGTATCGTCAATCAGCGGCTTCGATCGTTACATTAGTGAATTCAAGCTCCGCCTCGGCCATCTGGGTGGCAATAGTGCGCTTCCAGATTAGGTCGTACAGCTTAAAATCGGGACCGCTGAGTCCTGCCTTCTCAGGCTTCTTAAAATAGCTTCCGGCGGGACGAATTGCCTCGTGTGCTTCCTGCGCTCCTTTTGATCCACCGCCATAATTGCGCACGCGTTTAAACAAGTAATCTTTGCCGTATTCATCTTCGACCGCCGTGCGCGCCGCGTTGATCGCCTGCCCTGAAAGCCGCGCAGAGTCGGTACGCATGTAGGTAATCAGCCCGTTTTCATAGAGCTTCTGGGCAATCTGCATAGTGTACTTGGCAGAATAGCCAAACTTGCGGTTAGCCTCCTGTTGCAGCGTAGAAGTGATAAATGCCGGCGCCGGATTTCGTTTCTGCTTGTTCTTCTTCACCTCGCTGACGTTCCACTCGGCCTCATCAAGGTTGTCGCGCAGCTCAGAGGCTTTTTTGTCATCCAGCAGAACGACTGATTTGGGCTTTTTAAGCTTGCCGGTGTTTTCATCAAAATCCTTGCCGGAAGCCAAGCGCTTGCCGTTCAGGTGGGTAAGGTCGGCCTCAAAAATGTCGGAGTCTTCGAGCTTGCTCAATTTTGCCTTGAATCCCAGTAGCGAGCCGAGCGGAATTTCATGCGTTCGCGCTCCCGCTCCACCAAAAATCGCACGGCGACCGACTGTACACGGCCGGCTGAAAGTCCCGGCGCAATCTTCTTCCATAACAATGGAGAGATCGTATATCCAGCCAGCCGGTCAATAATTCGACGGGTTTCCTGCGCATTAACCAGGTTCATATCAATATCACGAAAATTCTTCAGCGCATCCTGGATCGCCTCCTTGGTAATCTCGCGAAAGACCATTCGCTTGACCGGTATATCCGGGTTGAGGATCTCAACCAAGTGCCAGGAGATCGCTTCTCCCTCACGGTCTTCATCGGTTGCCAGCACCAGCTCGTCGGCGTCCTTGAGCAGTGATTTTAGTTGTTTGACGACTTTCTTTTTGCCGCGCGGAATCACATACAACGGCTCAAAATTTTTATCAGTGTTGACTCCCAGATTGGCCCACTCCTCTTTCTTGTACTTCGCCGGGATCTCCTTGGCCGAAGCGGGGAGATCACGTATATGGCCCATCGATGAGTCGATCACGTAGTCTTTGGGTAAATACTTTTTGAGGGTCTTAATTTTTGTGGGAGACTCTACAATTACTAGCGATTTCATAAGATATAGTTGCTACAGGTTTTCAATCAGCTCTTTTAACTCTTCAGCGTGAGCTTTCGTATTTATTTTTTCAATAATTCCCAGCACAGTTCCGTCGGTGTCAATGACATAGGCCGATCGCGAAGGTGCCTCAAAAGTATTACCGAACATATTTTTTTCTACGATGGAATCGGTGGCTTCGGCAAATTTGTAATCAGGATCGGAGGCCAGGACGTAATTAATATCGAGTTTGTCTGCATAATTCTTGTGAGATCCACACGTATCTTTACTTACAGCCACCAGGTTATATCCCTTCTCATCAAACCATTCCGCGTGCTCTGACAGACTCTTGTTCTGCTTGTCACAACCGGAGGTATTGTTCCTCATATATACCGATACGATGGTGGGCTTATCCAGCAGATCGCTGAACTCCACCTCCTTTTCTTCTCCATTCTCTACAATCTTGAGCGAAAAATCTGTGTCTATCGTATCTCCGGTTTCTATCATCGTTGTTAATTGTAAGATTGGTATTCCCTTTTTAACGGCTCGAAAGGTTATTAATAGTAATTTCGTACGTATCGTTTCCTAGTAGCCGACTTTTTTATAGGTCATTATATGATAACGCCCTCGTTTTGATACTGCAATTACTTTTTGAGGGGTATGAGGCAAATATCAAAACGTGAAACGAAAAATCGAAGATTGAATGCATGATTTAAAATTAGGATAAATCTCAGCTACAAATAATGATCAGTTTATAATGATATTATCTGACATCTGACTTTTAGCCACCAGAATATCCCTGATCTCGTAGAAGCAGCTTCCCCACAGCCGCCACCATAATCGAATGGTCGATCGTGCCGTCGCTGACTCTTCCAAGAAAATCATTGTAGGGCAGGGTGTGTACTTCTATGCGTTCGTGATGGTCCAGGTTCATGGTGCCTTGTTCCAGGCACTCTTCAGCCAGGAAAAAGTGATTGTAGTTACTCATGATCGCCGGGTTGGCACTTACCTGACCCATGCTGCTCCATTTATCTGACACATAGCCGGTTTCTTCCTGCAGTTCACGTTTGGCGGTTTCCAGCGGCGTTTCGCCTTCATCGCACACGCCGCCCGGAATTTCCAGGGAGGGCTTGTTCGTGCCATATCGAAATTGTTCCACAAGCACCACCTCGCGGTCTGGCGTCATGGCTATGACGTTAACCCAGTCCGGGGCATCCAGCACGTAAAATGTGCCTTCATGATCCTCAGATTCAAGGCGGAATCTACGTTTTAAAAGAGTAAATATTGGTGTATGATATTCCTTATGTTCTTGCTTAACAGACCATGATTCAACGCTAAAAGAAAACGGTTCTTTATTCATGAGTGAAGAAATTAGTACAGATAAAAAGTTTGAATTTCATAAAGAAGATATCGGACCTGGGCAGTCCATCCACGATGAGATCGCCCGGGCCTGCGATCTAATGGAAGATATCTATGATGAAGGAGAATATCCCAAAGTACTGATACGACGTTCCTGGTCCAAGCACAATCCCGTCATTGACGGGGAGATGGCCAGGCCCAAAGCGTACCGCTGCGTACCTGCTGCGCGAACTTACCAAGCTTGCCGAAAGGGGCGCTTATATCAAAATCAAGCCCTCACGCAAGGTGATGCCCATGAACGATCCCGCGCTGCTAGACAATACCGATGAGGATGAGTGGGACATAACCCAAAAAAAGCTGTTTCTTTTTAGTCCCGAGCGGATTGATTTGTCCCTGAACAGGCTGGACCATTACACGGGAACCAAACCAGAACACTTTCAGCGATACATCCTCTTCACCAATTATGATATGCATGTGGAGGTATTCAACCGGAAGTATCCCGACTGCATCAAACCGGACCGGGGGGGCGTACAGATGCCCGCTTATCATCATGTTTTACCTGACAATAAAGGGGTAACCCTGATAAATATTGGGGTGGGACCATCGAATGCCAAGACCATCACCGACCATGTGGCTGTGCTCCGACCTGATGCCATGGTAATGGTAGGGCACTGCGGCGGACTGCGCAACCACCAGGCGATTGGCGATTTTGTGCTGGCTACCGGCTTTCTACGTGCAGATGGTGTGCTGGATGACATCCTTCCGCTAAACATTCCGATCACGCCCAACTATCTGCTCAACATGTACCTGAAGGAGGTACTCGATAAATACGATCGCGGCCACAGGATGGGTACCGTCTACACCACCGCCAACCGAAACTGGGAATTTATCAAACGACGCACAGTGGAGGAGATCCACACGAGCCGCAGCATCGCCATCGATATGGAATCCGCTACAGTGGCTACAAATGGATACCGATATCGGATCCCCCCAACGCTACGCTGCTGTGCGTGAGCGACCGCCCGCTGCACGGCAAACCGAAACTGAGTGATGAAGCCCAAGGTTTCTACGAGGAGTCCAAGCAGATGCACCTGGAGATGGTGATTGAAGCGCTGAAGATGGCCAAGCAGAACTACCCCGAAGGCCTGCCCAACGCCAGTATTCGCGCGCCAAACGAACCTCTTAATGGCTAAATCTATGGATTAAAAAACTTGATGCTCACCCAGAAAGTACCGAAATGAATCTATTCGCTATACATCTTATTTTTTCGATAAAAATGAAACGAAATAGCTAAGAAATACCCGTGGTATTAAATTATGAACTGTTGATGTGTTGTTAACGTTGTGAATTTCGAACTAACACAAAGGTTAGATTATTATGGATATCAAAGAAAAAACACATAAACAATTAACAGAGAGAATTGAGAAACTTGAAGCTATTATCGCTGAAAAAGGCGTAGGATCACGTCAACTACAAAAAGCCAAACGTGCCCAGCGTGATTTAAATCTTGCGTTAATTCTGGGTACGGCCACAGCTCTGGTAGGTCTGGCTGCCTGGAAAGTGTTAAAATCGGATTAAAGAATAAAGAGAATCCGTCCGCATTTTGAGGCTCTACAGCATGATTGGTATCCTGAAAGAAAATTATCCCTAAAAGTGACCACACTACTATAGTTTAAAACCCTTGGCATCAATAATTTTTTTCTGGTTTAACCTGTAAGGATTTGAGCTTTTTCCTCTCTATTTAAGAAACAAATACAAACCATGAGAGGACTCAATTCTATGCCTACATCCAAGAAACAGGACGAACAGGAAACATTTTCCGCCGATAAATTTCGCAGCCGAACCGTCAAAGAGATGCGACCCGATGAGCAGCCCCGCGAAAAGCTGATGAATTATGGCGGAGAAAGCCTCTCCGATGCTGAACTACTTGCTATTTTACTACGCACCGGTAGCAGGCAGATGAACGTCATTGAAATGTCACAGGCCCTGCTCGATCATTTCGACGGGCTACGACACCTGGCACGTAAAAGCTGGCAGGAGCTAAAAGTGATACCCGGCATTGCCAAAGTGAAAGCACTCACGCTGGAAGCGGTCTTCGAACTTTCCCGCCGCATACAGGTAGCCTCACTTGGCGACCAGTTACAGATCACATCGCCCCAAGAAGCCGTTGCTTATTTTGGTCCCAAGCTGCGGGATCTAACCAAAGAAGTGTTCATCGTTGCCTTCCTGAACAACGCAAAACACCTGACGGGCTATCAGAAAATAAGCTCCGGCGGTTCCACGGCCACCATCGTCGACCCAGCCGAGGTTATGCGCCAGTCGGTGATCAACGAAGCCCAGAGTATTTTACTTTTTCACAACCATCCCAGTGGCCAAAAGAAGGAATCTAAGGCCGATATCAAATTAACCAAACGTTTAGTTGAGGCGGGAAAACTGCTCGGAATCCCGGTAAACGACCATATCATCATCGCCGGCGACGGATACACGAGCTTGAGAGCCAAGGGATCATCAGAGCTAGCAGATACAGACAAACAACGAATATTGAATTATGAATACTAGAAATTCAGCTTTTGATCTGGAAGAGAGGCTTATCAAATTTGCGTTGCTAGCTGTGTCTATTGGGGAAACATTGCCCGGCAGTATAGCCGGCAGGCATTTTTCTAAACAGTTGATAAGGTCTGGTTCTGCACCGGCATTACTGTATGCGGAAGCTCAAAGTGCAAGAATCACGAAAAGATTTTATCCACAAAATGAAAATTGCCCTTAAAGAATTGCGGGAAACTTTTGTATGTCTGAAAATTATTTATAGAAAACCGCTCACACAGAAAAAGGAAATCCTTGAAGAAACATTGAGAGAAAATAACGAACTAATATCAATTTTTGTGAAATGCATCTCTACCGCTAAATACAATCTCAATAAGAAAAAGTTGATGGTTTTAGTACACTCATAGCAATCACCATAATGAAGGTTTTTCCTTCGACACTCAATATTCCATACTCGATATTCGACATTCAAAAGTCTTATATTGTGCGGCTCACAATTAAGAAAATGAAAGCATTGAATGAAGGATTATCTCCGCTCCATACTCAACCAGTCGTCAAACAGTTTAACCTTTCCGAGGAAGATCGCCCCGAAGAAATCGAGATCGAAAAGCCGAATCAGCCTGAGCATGGTGATGCCGCCACCAACCTGGCAATGACGCTTGCCCCGCCCTCTGCAAGACAATCCCCGGAAAATTGCCCAACAGATCGTCGAACAGCTAGAGTATGACTCCAAACGTATAGCCAGCATAGAAATAGCCGGCCCCGGATTCATCAATTTCCGGTATGCAGATGCCTATCTTTACGCTGAGCTGGCCGATATTTTAACTGAAACTGAAAACTTCGGGAAGAGTAATCCGCTGGATGGCAAGCGAATACTGGTGGAGTTTGTGAGCGCGAACCCCACCGGGCCGTTAACGGTCGGCCATGGTCGTAATGCCGTGCTGGGCGACACCATTGCGCGGCTACTGGAGTGGACCGGCGCGGAGGTGGATCGGGAATATTACTTCAATAATGCCGGTCGACAGATGCGCGTGCTGGGAGAGAGCGTGCGCGTGCGTTACCTGCAGGAGCTTGGGCATGACATCGAATTCCCCGAAGAGGGATACCAGGGCGAATATATTACGGAGATTGCTCAGGAGCTCCTGGAAGAACAGGGCGACAGCCTGGAGAAAACCAATCACGGCTACGCCGTTTAAGGAGAAGGCGGAATCGTCTCGTATTCCGTCGAGGAGATACAGCAGACCCTGGACCGCATGCATATCAAGATGGATTCCTTCTTCAACGAGCGCTCGCTGTATGAGGATGGTTCCATCGACTCAGCAAAACCTTTCGGGAAAAAGGATTTGGCCTGACGATAAAGAGGGAGCTACTTGGTTCAAAACCTCGGACTTTGGCAAAGAAAGGACACCGTGCTGATCAAAAAGTACTGGAGAGCCCACCTACCGTCTGCCTGATATCGCCTATCATGCCAACAAGCTGGATCGCGGCTACGACCAGTGCATCGACATTCTTGGGGCCGACCATATCGCCACCTACCCGGATGTAGTGTCCGGTATTAAAGCACTCGGATACGACTCGTCGAAAGTGGAGGTGGTGGTTTACCAGTTTGTGACCCTCGTAAAAGAGGGCAAGCCGTTCAAAATGAGCACGCGCAAAGCCAACTTCGTGATGCTCGATGAGCTGATGGATGAGGTCGGCTCTGATGTTACCTGCTTCTTCTGACCGCGCGATCCCAACACCCACCTGGAGTTCGATATCGCCGAAGCAAAAGAGGCGGGGGAGAAGAACCCGGTGTTCTATCTACAGTACGCCCACGCACGAATCATGAGTATTCTTCGGAAGGTAGATGAAGAGTACACGTTTGATATCTCGAGGCAAACCTTGAAGTGTCGACCGAAGACGCAGCAGCTATGAAAACGACTCATGATCGTTTCCCCGAGATGATCAACAGCGCCGCCGAAGCCGTGAGCCGCACCGCCTGATCACTTCCTGGAACTGACCTGGCTTCTGATTTCACTACCTTTTACCATGACTGCCGAATCTTTGGCGAAGCTGAAAAGCTGGTACAAGCCCGATCAGAACTAGCCAAAGCCGTCGCCCAAGTACTAGCCAATGGACTGGGCATCCTGGGAATTTCCGCTCCAGACCAAATGTAATTCTTGTGAATAGTTGAGGGCTTCGCGTGAGCAGACGAACGCAGTTCTGTGTTATTATTGAGATTGCTAAACCGGATTATTCACCAATCCGAAGCTTCGGGAGGTATTGCCCAAGGCGTAGGGCACATGGCCGCGGAAACGTACTACAGTACGTTGAGCACGTCATGTGGCCTACAACGCAGGGCAAGAGCAAATTTAGCAGCTTTTAGTCAGGTTGAACACTCAAATTTGAGCTATTCTCAAAATTTCGATAAGTAACAAAATATCAATGGCTTATCCGGCATATCACATTATTTCGCGAATAATCCGGGCTAAGCCTTACTCATTCTTTCGGTAAAGAGATACAGAACCAGATCAAAAACGTGACTGCCACCAGCTTACTGCTGGCCGCAATGAAAATCAGTTTGCGAAAATCCTGATCAATAAAGATCCAATTAAAAAATAATTTGAGGTTGATGTTTTACAAACCATCCAGCGTCCATTTTTCACTTGCTATTCATTCTTGATGCATTAATTTAAGGGAGCGAAAAGTTCAAATATCGGGAATCTTATAACTAACAGGGATGTGTTTATGAATGATACCAACGACTTTACGAATAAACCAATCAAGAAAAAATCCTCACTCTCCAGGAAAGACTTTTTAAGCAGTTCTACCCTGGCAGCGGCCGGTTTCAAGACCGCGCCACGCGCTCAAGGGCACCCGGGCTACAAGGCTCCCAGTGATACACTGAATATCGCCTGCATCGGGGTTGGGGGGATGGGCTCGAGCAATACAGAATCCCTGGCCAACCTGGGAGAAAACATATACGGCACTCTGGTGATGTGGATGAGGAATACGCCGCAGAAACTTTTTATAGTGATCCCAAAGCGAAAAAATATAATCGCTTCCCGGGAACACGCCCTGGATAAAGAGAAGGAGATTGATGCGCAACGGTTGCCACCCCCATACACACACGCCGCCATCGCCATCTACGCTATGGAAATGGGCAAGCACGCCTTTGTTCAAAAGCCACTTACCCGTACTATTTACGAGGCCCGACGCATGGCTGAGGTAGCCGAAAAAACCGGCGTGACCACTCAGATGGGCAACCAGGGACATTGTTTTGAAGGCACCTATGATATTGTAGATTATATTCGCCATCTGGATGTGCCATTTGGCACCGGCGCATGAAGTACATTGGCTGCACCAACCGTCCCCGGGGATACTGGCCCCAGGGTGCTGACGTGCAGCCAGCCGAACGCTCGGCCGTTGTTCCCTACACCATTCACTGGGACCTATGGGTAGGTCCATCGCCCTATCGCCAGTTTCGATCCGAATATCGCTCCTTTTATGTGGAGAGGCCGCTGGACTCCGGCAGCGGCGTCTTCGGGCGCACACTGGGCGCTCACATCCTGATCAACCCTATTGGGCACTGGAGCTGGGCATGCCGGAAAGCGTGCACGCCAGTTCTACCCCGTTCAATCAGGAGGCATTTCCACTAGGATCGCAGATCAATTATCATTTTCCGGCGCGCGGTAAAAATCCTCCCGTTGAACTCACGTGGTTTGATGGCGGCATCACACCACCACGACCGACTGAGCTTGAGAGACCAAACCAATGGGCTCCTCGGGCGGCGGCATGATTTTTTACGGTAGCAAGGGCATGCTGATGGCCGATGTATATGGACAAAATCCGCGTTTTATTCCCGAGTCATACGGAAAAAAGATAGGTCCTCCCAAAAAATCAGTAGAGCGTGCAGAAGGTATCCACGAAGAATGGGTCGCAGCCTGCAAAGGCAACGGGACGACCTCCTCCAACTTTGGTTACGCCGCAGCACTAACAGAAACGATGCTTCTGGGCAACGTCGCCATCCAATTCAGTGATCAAAACCTGCGACTGAAATGGGATGCCGAGAACATGAAAGTAAAGCAACTCGAAGATGCCAATACCTGGCTCGATGAGCGAAACGACTTCCGCAGAGGATACCGCGAAATTATCGGTCTAGCGGAGACGGAGGAAATAAGCAAGAAACTGAAACGCGACCTTTCTGCAATGGAGGTCGCATTTTATAGTTAATAGCTATTTCACAAATCCACTATTGAGTGATTGAGTAGCAAAAAAACTCTATGAGCGGATACAGGTGAAGGAACTGTATAAGCGCTATATTTCAAACATTTTTTCACGCCTTTCTAAACCAAGAATAATCTAAGCAAAAAGACCACAAATATTCCCGTAATGCCCGCTACAGCCGACCCCGCTGTCTGGAGGCGATAAGCCTGGGAGACATCCATCCCGGAAAACTGGCTGACAACCCAGAAGTAACTGTCGTTGGCGTGCGAAACGGTCATCGCACCCGCCCCGATAGCCAGGGTAACGAGCGCCGGCCCCAGCCCTTCTGCCGGTTACCTGCACTGGCGGAAGTAAGGGCAGCAGAAGAGAAAGCAGCACCGTGATAATCGCCACTGTGCGACAGACCCCTGGCACTTTCCAGCGCCGCGGCGATCAGAGAAGCGCAGAAAAATGCCAATGTTCCATTCTGCCAGAACTTCACCGAGAAAACTGCCGATCTCTGTAGCCCTGAGCACACTTCCGAAAGCACCGCCAGCCCCTGTTATCAGTATGATGGTACCGGCGCTCTTAAGCCCATCTCCGACCCATTCGCCGTATACTTTTGGTCCGCGACTGCTCGACGCAATAGTCCGAAACGCCAGGAACAGCTCCGATCAATCAACGCGGCGTCAGGATCTCCCAGACAAACGATCCCTTCGGTAATCTATCTTTACCGCCAGGCAGCTGAGGCAGAAGTGCCAGCAGAAGCAGATAATCGGAGCTGCTGGTAAGATCATAGGCACCGTTGCAGGTATCTGCAGAGCAACGGATGATGCACCGTCGCTCTTTCAACTTCTGTATTCGGCAGGCTGTTCTGCATTTCACCACGCGCTCCATCGGGATCGATCCAGATGCGCTGACCGATCCAGTTGGCAAAAAGATAGGTGACGATGATGACCGGAATTGTAACACAAATCCCCAGCAAAATGACTGAGCCGATGTCAGCTTCAAGGGTACCCGCAGCGGCGATAGGTCCAGGTGTGGGCGGAACAGCGTACGCGTGGCGTAGAGCCCCATACTAAGAGCCACGGCAAATGTTGCCAGTGACTGTTTGGTTTCTGAGGCTAGCGAGCGATTCAACGGGGAGAGTATCACGAAGCCGGAATCACAAAATACAGGTATAGAAACGATTGCCCCGCAATACTCACCGGCCAGGGCCAACCAGCCTCGCCGATGCCGCGGATCACCAGCTCGGCAATCACCTGGGTATTTCCGCTTTTTTCCAGCAAAGACCCGCAGAGTAGTTCCCGCGGCAATCACAATACCGATGCCACCCGAGCGTACCGCCAAACCTATCTGGCGATGGCCGTCACTGTTTCACTGCCGGGCAGACCGGAAAAAAGTCCAACGCCAAATGCAGCAAGAATTAACGCCAGAAATGGATGGAGCTTCCACCGTGCGGTTCCCAGAATGATGAACAGAACGGCTACGTATCATAATCGCATAGTAATACGTACCGCGACAGCATCGTATCCCTGGTTCTAATTCTGATGCCGTTTCTCGATTAGAACCTCATTCCTGACAAAAGCGCAACGGAGGCCCTGGAAGCTCAAGAAGAATTTTAAGAGGATTTTCAAAAACCATCGATTTTCCAAAGCCCTTTTTAACTACACAGCAGACTTTCTCATGGTTTTTTAAGAGAAATCCTGTAAGCCTAAAATACGTATTTGAATACGAAAATCCGCGATGCTGATCGGCCGAGCCAAAGAAAATAGCGGCACAGATCGATACTCTCCGAAAGCCGCATCCAATCGAACGAGGAGATCGAGGCTCGACCATGACGCACTTAATGAATCATAGAGCCAATCGGTGACGTCAGAGGAGGGCAGGCTACCAGCCTCCCACGCCGATCCGACCAGCGAGAGCATCTCCACCATATGACCATCTCCGCCGATCAACCACCGGGCCACGACGCCTAGCACTCGCTTTGCAACATCTCGAGAACAGCCTGGAAGAGATTCAGACCGAATGGGATAGTCGAGTAGAGAAGTTCCCTGACCCATCATCTGAATAAGTTCTCCATCAATTAACATGAATTATTTTCGATCTACATTCTTAAACTCGTCGTTTTATAAATAGCAGGTGCGAGAATAGAATCCCAAGTGGGATTCGGAGTATCGATGGGAAAGGAAATAGCTCAATAAAACTGTCTGGAGAGATAATTTTTCAAAGAGGTGCCTCTTTTATCTTGATACAAAAGGGACGAAAAGATCAAGGCCGGGGAAGTCCGATCAGACAGGAATTTTTCGGTTTTTTCATCTATTGCTATAAATAAGGTAACCATTGAGGATGGATCTTTAATTCGGGTCCGGGGGAATCGCGGGAAGATGGAGACCAGGCTGTGAGCGGTTCAACTCTAACAGCCAGTGGAATAACCTGCGACAGAACAACATCGCTACGCATACCCCAGTGGCTTTTTTCGTCCATTTTTTTGCCATTAAAAAAATGGACACTCAAGAAAGAGGTTTAACTAAGAAATATCTGTCTGGAGGCATAATCTTTTTACCAGGTATTCCTTTTGTTTTGATACAAAAGGAATCAAAAAATCAAGGCTGGGGAATGCTGAACCATGCTTCGAGCCTCCGGCCGGAGTTTGGCAATGGTCCTTCTCGTTCAATGCCAATTTCAAGACTTCTCACCGGTATACCAAACTCCTTTTGGGCCTCCCGCTCTTCGCTCAGCATTCCAAGGCCGGAGTGGCCAATAAACCAGAAATTCTTCCGGTTTTTCGCTTAGTGCTATGAAGCGTGACTTCTGTAATAGAACGTTGCTTTTAGAGATCCTGAATCGAGTTCATGATGACGGTAGAATGGCGAGGCCTTGTTTTGTCATCCCCTCTATCCCTTTTCAATGAGGGACCTATCGTTCTGCCATCTCCTTCCAAGTCACAGATCTATTTTTAATTCCTGGATCACCTTCCGCATGTTCTTCTCTTCGAAAAAGCAGATCGCCCAGATAGCGTACTTCAGCAAAAAGCCCGGTGGGTGAGCCACCAGGTTACCAAGGCTGGAAATCTCCTCATCGACCTCAGTAATCATCATTTGGGCTTCTTCCTCATCGGCCTGTGCCAGGTCTTGGGCTACGGTCCAGGCACAACTGCGTGCTTTATCGATACTGAAATTAACCACCGACTCATCAGTCCGTTCCCCGATAATATCCAACAGAAAAAGCAGTGGAGAAACGCGGCTGATACGCTGTTGAACCTCATCAACCAGTTCTGCCAGCAGGGTGTTCACCAGCATAAAATCGTGCTTGAGATCAAAGATAGTATTCCCAGGCGCCACCTCAGCGGCGGCTATGCCGAGGTCCAGGTTGATGTGGGCGTTCATTCCCAAAAGCAGATGTTGCAGTATGATCAGATCATCGGTGCTTCTTTTTGCCGCATCAAAGGCCACCTCCCACGAATAAGAGACCGGCTTACCCCTCCGATGCCGCCAAAATGCATCAATATAGAATCTGGCAAACTCCACATCGAACTGCTCCATCCGCTCTGGATTTTCAAATCGCCCCGTCTCGATGCCCTCCTTGATTTTGGCGGTAGTTCGCCGATAGACATACGCAAAGATGCCCAGGGGACTGTCTTCCTCGATCGTAGTCACGACAATGTTATCGAGCTCGTCCAGGACATCGTTGATAGTCTGGAGTTCCGGCATAAAATAGAAAGTTATTTTTGAATGAGTTTATGAACAATGGGCGATATTGGCAAAGGGTATCTGCAGTCTACTTAACCTCAGCTCGGAATAAGGAATCATTATATTTTTGTTTCTATCCATAAACCACGTATTGCTGTTGTTCATTTTTTTAACGACTCAACAATGACCGCAACTATCGCCGGTAAATAAACAACAATGCAAAAATATGTACTGTCATCCGTATCCGAGTTGACGTTAAATAAGTTAATTAAAAATTCTCCGGAACATATATGTTACCAAGTGACCCGGGAATTCACAATTCTGGGGGAAGCGGAGTTCTCGACATATCTCCATAAAAAATAGTAAAGTACAGCGTTCCCTAGATTATTCACAGTCCTTTGTTAAACACTCAAAATTGCGCTATATACAATTTTTCGCATATGGATTACTATCAATGGCTTAGGCTCTTACCTTTATTATTTCGTGAATAATTCGTGGTTAGTCTTTGCCTTCTAAATTTACGGAAAGGAGTATCATTATGAGCGATACGAAACGGTATGAACAGGGATCGTCGCCCTGGAAGTCGCTTCTTGCTGTTCTTCGCGGGCGGCGATCGCGTCGCTTTGGACTGGGAATGGAGATGAAATCCGGCCCGATGGCTTACCAAAGCAATCACGAAGGGCTGCCGCTCACCGAAAAAGAGGAGGCCCTGCTGGCGTTTGCGGCCTGTGGGATTACGGGCCGCGCACTGGGCGACCTTGTCTATGAGAACGGGGAGGGCGGGACCATCGCTTGCCGGGTTGGCCGGGCGAACGGTTCCCAGCGGCGATGCCATCCAAACCTGCTCCCTGATTGTGATGAACCAGGAAGCCACCTATTACATAAAACGCCCGCAGGATTTTCCCCCGGAGGAGATACCGGAACTGGCCGGGCTTGCCGAGCAGGAGGAATACGTGGAGCTCTACCGGCGCTGCCGGGTGAAAATTCGCGACGGCCCGCACTCGCCCCTCCCGTGGAACCTTTCTTCAACATCAACTGCAACCGGTGGTCGCTCTACGACCCGGCGGCAACCTATTTTCTTCCCGTTGGGGACTTTACCCTGATGTACATCAACGCCCTGCTGGAGATTTTCAACGAACACAACGGCATCTACCCGCTGGATGAGCGCAGGGCTTCAGGGCGGCGGGCGTCAAGCAGTTTGCCCGGAGCCGCGGCGGTCACCTGGTCGACGATCCCCAACAGGACCATACTATCACCATCCAGCAACTGGAGACGCTGGTCACCGAGTTCGTCACTTCAGAAACGGGAATGATCATTCAAAATATCGCCCTGATGACGCAGGCGATGGGGCTGGGCGGATTTCCCCACTGGGCGGCGCATTATTACGGGTGGTTTGAGGCACTGGGATTTCGGATGACGGAAATGAACGCTTCACGCTACCTGGGGATGGGCTGGCTGTACCGGATGTTCGCAAAGCTGTTAAACCGCGATCAACAGGTGCCGCTGGTACAGGGACTGGATGCGCCGGATGGCAAGCCCCTGATGGAACCGCACTGCCCGCCAAACTACGATTCGATGGAAGATGCCGTGCACGCCGTGGTTGATAAGAAATGGGGCCGGGAGGGCATCTTCCGGGGAGGCGCCTCCGATGGTGCATGGCAGGAGCCCTCCCAGATCAGTGAGGCGGCCCCCGCCCCGAGCGATGCCACGATTGACGCCACCGTTGCCTACTGCAGCTATGTGTATGAACGGTATGGGCGCTTCCCCGCCTACCAGCCCCCGCTGCGAACCTTGCTCGGCTTCCAGGTCAACCACGTGGATACCGAGTTCTATGACCGTTTCTACCACCCTGAGGCGCTTACCGATCTGCAGCGGGAGCATCTTGAAACATGGCATGATCTGGGTTGAGAGGACGTTAAATTATTTAGCAAGCTTAGGTTATTTATTAATCCTGGCTGAGCTGTATTTTTGTCAGGCAGATTAATCAAATGGAAAAAATCTGCGTTTCATGCGGCTCCTTTTCTGATTATTTTCTTCTGCTATGGCAGATGTTCACGAACCAGAGACACGCAGTTACAATATGAGCCAGATTCAGGGCAAGGATACCAAGCCTGAAATGCTGGTTCGCAAATTTCTTCACTCGAATGGGTTTCGTTATCGACTGCATGCAAATGATTTACCGGGCAAACCCGACTTGGTTTTACCGAAGTACAACTCCGTAATATTTGTTCACGGCTGCTTCTGGCATGCCCATGAAGACTGCAAATATTTCAAGATTCCCAAGACCAGAACGGAGTGGTGGAAAGATAAACTTTACGGGAATAAGGAGCGGGATGAGCGGAATATTGAGGAGCTAGAAGAGGATGGGTGGAATGTTATTGTGGTTTGGGGTTGTGAGTTGAAAAATGGTCAAAAAGAAGAAACCTTAATGAAGTTGGTTGAAGAGTTAGAAAGTAATCTATGAGCATACCTGTTATAGATGTTTTTGCGGGTCCGGGCGGTCTTGGAGAGGGGTTTAGTGCTTTAAAAGACGAAGAGGGAAATTCTGCATTTGACATTGCTTTGTCCATTGAAATGGATGAAAAAGCCCATCAAACGTTATTATTGCGTACCTTTTTCCGCCAGTTCGAAGAGGAGAAAGTGCCCGAAGAGTATTATCAATTCATAAGGATGAAAGGCTATGTAGATGTTTCAAAACTACGTGAACTGCTAAAAGAAAACGGCAATGACAAAGGACTGGAAAAGATGACAGGGCAGCTCAAATAGCTAAACAGGCAGAGTTAGGTAAAGTTGATAACTCAGAATTGGACGGATGGATCAGGGAAGCGCTAAAAGATGAGAATGGAGAATTGCAAGAAAACTGGGTACTGGTAGGTGGCCCACCCTGCCAGGCATATTCCGTTGTAGGTCGTTCAAGACGAGGTGGGATTAGCTCAGATGATCCAAGAGTATATTTATATCGAGAATATTACCGGATTTTGGCCAAGCATAATCCTCCGATTTTTGTGATGGAAAATGTTAAAGGGCTTCTTTCAGCTCAGGTAGATGAGAGCCCAATGTTTGAACAGATTCTACGAGATATCAGAGATCCAGCTAAAGCTTATAGTAAATTAAATGGACAAGATCCTGAAGTACTCGACTGCCCTGGATACGATACCTACTCCTTCGTCACAGAACCACGTCCAGACGATGAATTATTTGATTCAGATAACCCAAATTTTCACCACAGTGATTACATAATTAAGTCAGAGAAATATGGTATCCCTCAGGCAAGACACCGGGTTATTGTCTTAGGCATTAGAAAAGGGATTGATTTCAAACCAGAAATTTTAAAAAAAGAAAGAGAAGTTTTTGTTGAGGAAGTAATAAAAGAAATGCCTGCCATAAGAAGCAGTTTGTCAAAGAAAAAGGATTCAACCGAAAACTGGGCAAACGAAATTTTAAAACTCAAAAAAGAAATAAAATTTGAAAAGATAACCCATGATTCATCCCAGTTCCAGTTCGATAATATAATATCTCCAAAGATCTTTAAGAAAAGGGCATTCGAGATAAAAACTTACTTTGTATTAGACTCAATAAAACATGAATACCCTGCTGTAGCTCAACGGTTATTACATGCACTAGATAAAATTAAAGAAAGCCCACCTGAGACGAGAGGTGGAGAGTTTGTAGAAGCCGACTGCGAAATTAATTCCAAAGATAACGAGCTAAGAAACTGGTATCTAGATAAAAGAATTAGTGGTGTTTGTAACCACACAGCCCGGGGACATATGAGTAGCGATCTGCATCGATATCTCTCTTTATCCGTTTTCGGGGAAGTTGAGGAAAGATCACCTAAACTGGAGGATTTCCCTGAAGCGCTATTGCCTAATCATGTAAACGTATATGAAGGAGTCAGAAATTCAAAGTTTGCTGACCGTTTTAGAGTGCAGCTATGGAATGAACAGGCAAAAACCATTACCAGTCATATTTCAAAAGATGGGCATTACTATATTCACCCAGATCCTGACCAGTGCCGAAGTCTAACGGTACGGGAAGCGGCTCGCCTTCAAACCTTTTCTGATAATTACTTTTTTTGTGGGCCACGTACTTCACAATACATCCAAGTTGGTAATGCAGTTCCTCCCTTATTGGCAAAAAAAATTGCCATAATTGTGCATAATGTTCTCCAAAAGAATTCAGTAAAGAGTTCCACAAAAGGGATTACGTCTACCATTTCTACACAGAAGTAAAATATTTTCACCACATAAATCACAGGGCTAATATATTTATATATATTTGATATATTTATTCTGACATATTTATAATATGTTTTACCTCTGCGAATAATTTTATGTTATGGCAAAAACTGAAAATCGAGAAAGATTTGAAAAGGTTGCTGGTAAACGAGTTCAGTTTATCCTTGAGAAACTCGATTTATTAGGAAATTGTGCAAATCAAAGCAATTATGATTATTCAGAAGAGGATGTAAAAAAATGTTCAGTGCAATTAGAGAAAAAATGAGACAAGTTGAAGTTAGGTTTCAAGATGAATTATCGAAACAGGACAACAGCAAATTCAAATTTTAGGGATTCCTAGTATGAAATTAACTTGGGGAGCAGAATCCGAAAATAAAGGTTGGCAAGGTCTTAATAATGCAGCAATTAATACCTTCAATAGCAACGTAATTAATTCCTTGGTTAGAAGAAATGTTCCAAAATTCTATTGATGCAAGGAATAAGCTAGCTAGAAATTTTGAAGTCGATGATGAACCTACAAAAATTAAACTGCGAAAATTCTCTGTTCACAAAAATCAGTTCCCGTCCTATCAAGAATATCGCAGTATTTTGGACTTGGTTGCTAATTCTGGACCTAACAAAAAACATAAAGCATTTTTCAAAAATGTATTTAAAGAACTAGATAACAATTCCAAAATTAATTTATTTGGATTCGAAGATTATAACACTCCAGGTCTCTCAGGTGATGACAATGATCCAGAGTCTTCATTCAGTTCATGTGTTTTATCTGAAGGCACTTCTATAGATAAAGGTGATACTGCTGGAGGCAGCTATGGAATTGGCAAAAATGCTATTTTCGGTTTTTCAAAAGCTAGAACTGTTTTCTATTCGTCACTGGATCCAAATGATAAATTCATATTCCAAGGAGTAGCAAAACTAGCTTCATTTAAGGACAATAATGGCGATCAATATGGTGTACCGAATTTATTGCGGAAAAGAAGATAAACAAAAGTCGGTTAGGGATATTAATGAGTTATCTGAGAACTATAGAAAAATATTTAAAAGGAATGAATGGGGACTATCGCAGTATGCCGTTTGCCCAATACTGAGAAAAGGTTGGCAAACAGAATTTATTAAAGCAATTCTTAGGAATTATTGGATGCTCTTAGACATAGGAGAGCTTGAAGTTGAAATATATAATGAAGGAGAAAGGATATCTTACATTAATAGTGATAAATTAGAGAAATACCTTTCAAAACATTTTGACCCAGACAAATATGTCCCAGAAGACATCGAGCCCGGCGGAAATCCTTATGACTATTACAAGGCTTATAAGAAATCCGAGCCGATAATTGAAAAAGTTGATGGCCTTGGTACCGTTAAATTCCATTGTCTTGAGTTAGAACATCAAAATACAAATAGAATTGCCTATTTAAGAAATGGTATGACTATATATACTGACAGTGAATGGGGGTTTGGTTCAATTGGTTATTGCGGTGTTTTTTATTGTTCTGATCCCAAGGGTAATTCTGTATTAAGATTAATGGAACCTCCTAAACATAATGCGTTTGAACCCGAAAAACTTGATGAAAGATCGGAAGATTTTACCTTCAAAGATGGTGAAAAAATACTTAGGAGTATTAAGAGTATTGTTAGAGAACCTTTGAAAGAAATCAAAGATAAATACAAAGAACCGGCTGAGGATATACCTTGGCTAGATGATTTACTGCAATCTATGATGGGTAAGAATAATAGTGGTATTGGGAAGCGTACAGGTGAAAAATCGGAAGAAGAAACGACTCAAAAACTTGGACGAAACATAGATATGCATGTAAATTTTGAATCAAAAAGTGGCAATACATTTATTAATAATAAAATGGATGATGAAACCGCTGAAGGTGGAGGTACAGATGAAGGCTCAGGAGGAGGTAAAAGAAAAGGAGGTAAGAAAACCAAAAACAAAAATAGTAAAGGGGGAGGACCCTACGGTGACAAAAAGACCAGTAAAACAAATATTAACAGCCGCATATTTATCACCGATAAATCCGAAAAAATAGACTCAAAAGAATTCAAAAAATACAAAGTAATTTTAGAGTCTGAAGAAGATTTGAAGCCAAATGATTTAATGTTATCTCAACAGGGTGATAGTGGTGAATTAGTTGATTATGAGCTAGGAAAGGTAATTGACAGAAATGGGAATAGATTGGATTTCAAAAAAAACAAAAATAGCAAAGGGGAAATAACATCTTACATTATTGAAAAAGTATCTATTCCAAACCAGTTATTCATATATGTCAATGAGCCTTATAAAAGCAGTTTTAAAATCGTAAAGGGTTAATCTATCAATGAAAACCAAATTTTCTTTTCCTCATCCAGTCCTCGGATCTAATGATGATATTGAGGGTGAATTTAATGTTAACTTATCAATAACAAGAGAACCAAAAACTAGAGAAATAATATTTGAGTTTGAAAAGCTCCAAATCACTAACGAATATTTTGACCATCTATTAAATAAACAACTTGCTGGTCCATTTGTAAAAATATATTGCAGCTCGACCTTAAAGACTTGGACCTTTCATGATAAGATATCAATGAAAATAAATGAAGATGAGATCATTAATCATGTAGATATTGATGTGCGTATTTTATCTCTTGTTGATGGATTAGAATACTATCATGAATCTTTCAATAATCAATATGGGGGTCAAAAATTTACAGTAAATAAAAATGATGTTCTAGCTACTTTAGAAAAAGAAAGAATACCTATACCAAAAGAAGATGAAAAGCTGGGACTAGGAAACATCTTTAAGTTTAAGACCCATGATAATTCAGATAAGGCATTAGAAGTAGATGCTACTAACGATGAATATATTGAAATAACTTATTCCAACTTTAAAATGGGGAGCATCCTCATACATACATGTTCAAAACATGTCCATGGACTGCCTATAATATATTTATTCTGCCTGCTTTAGAAGAAGCTTTCAGGTTTATAGAAGAACAAAAAGATACAGCGAGTCAATTCAGGTGGTTTAATGTAATTGATAAACTCTTACCTGAAAAAGAAAGAACCGGCAATCACTTCATTGATGCTCAGATTTTATTAGAAGGTGAAATACCTTTGCTGAAATCTTATAAGGAAATTTCAAAAAATTAATCAATCGAGATAAGATGAAAGAAAACATTCAAATATTGTCAAAAGTAGTGTTGTACTCGATTATTGGACTTTCAAACTTCAGAGGATCTGAGAAAAGGATACAATAAAAATTCATTTAACACTGACTATTTAGAGTTCTTAAATATCCCAACCGACTATTACATTTGATGAAGATCTGGAATTACCTATAGGATCAAAACAAGATGTCACTGCTGATTGTGAAAGTAGCATCAAGATTTTTCAAGAGTTAGAAAACTTAAACCCAGTTCAAGCAAATGATAAGAGACTTTGGCTTTCACTAACTCATGGAAGATTTTTCAATTATACAAAAAAAAGATGGGGTATAGATTCAAGTAGTTCTGATAGTACTATCATAGATAGATTCTTTTTTGAAGGTGCTAGCATAGAAACCAGAATGAGAAATAGTATTTCAAGATTATGGTGGGCGGCTAAAATAACTCATGACCCAAATAGAAGACTGAATTCGAGCTAACTCAGATTATTATGGAGTAAACAGGACCTTTTCCAAGGATTAGTTGAAAGGTCTTTTGGAACATATGAAAATGTTGTGAAAGCCTTTCTACAAATATATGCCGATAATAAACACCTTACTGAGAAAGAACTTAGAGGCATGTATAAAAGTTTGAATAGTATTGGAGGGGTAAAATTATTATCTGCATTATCCAACTGAAGAAGTTTTTTCAGAGATATTAGACTAATAGCAAAACATAAAACTATTGACCTGAAGGAAACCTCATTTTAATTAAAGTTTTAAATACAGGAGTCCATTTGGAAAATATATCTCCTCCGCCCCTTCACCACCGCCCGATTCATGCAAACCCCTAGTCCACTCATCAAATACAGCTGTCAGTAAAGCGTGGTGGATTGCAAGCTTATCCATCCTCAATCCGAAAATTTCCATCTTCTTCTCTGTCAAAGTTCTCTTGCTTCTACTGAGCGATTACTTCGTCCGACACATTTTTTCAGACGCGCTTGAACACTGCCCAACCCTTTCGATTCAATGAGTTGAATTGCTATTTCAGAAGTCATCGTGCCAATAATTTTAGATGATGTGGTGTTTGGGAACTCCCACACATATATTCTGAAAAGTCTTGGAAAGAAAAAGATTCATTCTGGCTTACGATCCTCAAAAACATAACCGCCGGTCCATTCGCCTGGAGGGATACGATTATTCATCACCGGGTCTGTATTTTGTGACGATGTCGTATTCACAACCGGGAATGCCTGTTCGGGGAGGTCTCCGGGGGCAACATGATATTGAACGAATGGGGCAGGCGTTTCGCCATACGCTCCCTGGATCGGATGGACGCGGAGCATCCAGGTGCTTCCGCCGCAGAGCGATGAAGGGAGAAGAGCGACGGAAGGGAGATAAAGTGGGGGTCATTGCATACCAACCCATCTCCTATCTCCGTCCGGTTGCTCCGCGGCCGGACGCCCGTTACGCTCCGCGTAAATTTTTCTGTAAGCAGTACCTGCGAAATCAATCTATTTATATAGTTACTATTATATAAATGGAATTAAAATCATGCCCATTAGTCCCTATAAAATTCAAGATGAGCATTTTCCCTACTTTATAACCTCCGGACTGATAGGTTTTGGACTGCCTCTCTTTTGCAATCCGCTGGTGGCAGATATCATCCTGGAATGCCTGAAGTTCATGAGGGATGAAAAGGGCGTCAGGATAACAGCGTATGTAATCATGGAAAATCATATCCACGCTATAATGCAGGGAGATGATCTTGCCGCAAAGGTCAGCCAACTTAAATCCTATGCCGCCAGGCAGATTATAGACCTGTTTAAGGAGCATCAACGGACCCGGTGGCTGAAACGACTGGCGTACGTAAAACAAAGTCACAAAAGCGACCGTGACTTCCAGGTGTGGGAGGAGAGCTTTCATCCCAAGCAGGTGATCGGCGACGATATGATGAGACAAAAAATTGAATATATTCATCGAAATCCGGTGAAACGGGGATATGTTGATGAGCCGGAACATTGGCGGTATTCTTCGGCGCGCAACTATGCCGGCAGAAGGGGGCTGATCCCGGTGGATCTGTTTCAGGGGCGTGGAGGGTGAGGGATCTTGTTTCGTTTGTTGCTGTTTGGGACGCGGAGCGTCGGGATGCTTCCGCCGCGGAGCGACGGAAGGGAGATAGGGGAGATAAAGTAGATGAAGTGGGGACATTGCAACCAACTCATCACCCATCTCCGTCCGGCTGCTCCGCGGCCGGACCCGCCGGTACGCTCTGCGTACCTCATTACAATAGAGGGCAAACAAAACGTTCCACCCTAAAAAACAAAAAGTGTTGCCATGCTGTAGCAGGCACCAGAATATATCAGGGATCCGCGGTGGCGGCTTTCGCGCGACGATTTCACGCCCGCCCTGAATGGAATTGAATCTTCTTCTCTGTACTTTAACAGGTTAACACGTTAACTCCCAACATTCCCACAGCATATGCCGATACTGCGGTATCTTCGACGAAAATGGATTACCCGCCGGCCCTTCCCGGAAGAGTGGCAGAAGACATTGAACGACCGGGTCCCGTTTTATCCGGGTCTTTCAGCCGAAATCCGGGAGAAGCTGCACCGCAGAATGATTGTGTTCCTGGATGAAAAGCTGTTCGAGGGGTGCGGCGGACTGGAACTGACCGAGAAGATGCGTCTGGTCGTTGCCGCCCACGCCTGCCTGCTCATCCTGGAGGAGCCCTCCGACTACTATTCCGGGCTGAGCTCAATCCTGATCTACCCGAAAGACTACGTGGCACCGGTGTACGAGGTGGCTCCCGGCGGGGTGGTGACGGAGGGATGGGAACCGCGCTCCGGTGAGTCGTGGAGTCCGGGCATTATTGTGCTGTCGTGGGACGATGTCCGGCGCGACCTGCGCAACCCTTCCGACGGCCGGAACTTGGTCTGGCATGAGTTTGCCCACCAGCTGGATTATCGCTACGGGCTCTCAGCCGGCATCGATCCGGAGGGCACCGTGGAACACGGTTCCGAGGAAGATGAGTGGACCACAACCCTGTCCGCCGCGTATCAAAGACTCCGACGGAAGGCGCGCAGAAGAGAACAGGACGTACTCGACCACTATGGATCCGTCAGCCCGGCCGAATGTTTTGCCGTAGCCACCGAATGTTTCCTGGAAAAGCCGCGCCTGCTTCAAAAGCAGTATCCGGGGCTCTATCGTGGACTGGAAACGTTTTACGGTTTTGACCCGGTATTAATCTTGGGATGAATCTCTGATTCAGTACAGGCCGCGTGAGGTAATGAAACGGACAAAGTGCTTGGAACCCCTGACCTTGGTAATTCGCGTTAATCCATTTCCGTCCGATTACACTTCACTGCAACCGGAGTTCCCGTTTTACATGGAGCGGAAGTAGTCGCCATTCAGCACCCGCCGGCGATGGTTGAGGATCTTTTTTTCGTCGGTTAAAAAATGAACACCTCTCAACACATAAATACAAAAACACACTTAAGCAAAAATAGCGTTCTCCCCGTGGATGCAGCCCTTTATCCCACATCCACCCTTGAAAAATCCGGATCAAGACGCATAGCGGCCGCATTCAATATCTCCTGAAGCATTGGGGCATAATCCATATCCGCAAAGCTGCACATCTTGGCCAAATGGCCGTCCCAGCACCAGCCGGGGTTCGGGTTTACCTCCAGGAGCTTCGGTTCTCCCCTGTCGCTTAACCGCCAATCAAACCGGCAGTAGTCCCGGCAGTCCAGTCTCTTAAACAGGCTGAGGCTGTGGTGAATCAGCTCCTGCTCGGTCGCTGACGGTATGGAAGCCGGAATAGATTTCAGGGACTTCATATAGGGAGAATCGGTCAGCCATTTTGCCTCATACCCACAGATTTTGGGCAGGTGGTCGGGCAGGTGGGAATAATCCTCTTCAATAATAGGGAGTACGGTGTATTGTTCCGTATTTCCGATGATGCCGACGGACAGTTCGGCCCCGGTTAAAAACTCTTCTATCAATATTGGCTTCGTATATCCAAACTGCTTGCGGATTCTGTAGATGGCATCCGCCAGTTCCTCTACCGAATGGGTCACATTTTGTTTGGTGATTCCAAAGCTGGAGTCGCCAAAATTGGGCTTGGCAATGACCGGAAAAGGAATATTGAGGTCAAACACTTTTTCTCCTTCCGTGATGATACAAGCATCGGCCACAGGCACGCCCAGCTCGGTAGCAATGCCTCTGATCAGCGATTTGTCATAGCAGTAGGCAAGCGTCTGGGGATTGGAACCCGTATACGGGATGTCGAGCATCTCCAGAAGAGCGGGGACATGCAGTTCCTGGGTCGCATCATTTTCAAACCCTCGTCGCAGAGATTGAAAACAAAATCCGTTTTCTCCCGCATCTTTTGCAGATCCGAAACCAGGGTTCTGTGATTATTCAGATAATCGAATTCATAATCGCCCAAGGTATTAAGCGCTTTTACGAGCTTTTCAATGGTGTCGAAATCATCCGAATCAAATACTGCATCCGGTTTTACGGCGTCACGGAGCGAAGGGTCGCCCATCACAACCACCACATTTCGTACTTTTTTCCCGTTCTTTTGAGGCGTGCGCTCCTTACCCGCCTGTGCCGTGAGGATAAACCGCTGCTCCATCATCCCCAGATCCTGATTGCGGAGCGAATCGGGCTCGAGATTTCCGTGAAAGCTCACCGCCCGAAAATGTTCTTTCTCCAACAGACCTGTCAGCTGCTCTTTGTTATACAGCCGCTCCGCATAAAACTGGTCTACAATTACCCCTTTTCGCTGTGGGTTACGATCTCTCTTGAGATCAATCGCTCGTTATCTTCGGCCAGCGATCGCTCCCTGCACACAAAGTGGCTTGCCATCAATCCATTCCCAGCTTCTCGGGCTAAAGTTTTTCCTTAGATAATCACCGTCGGCTATATCCAGTAAAACTTTGCCTCCACGTTTTAGCACCCGGAATATTTCCTTCAGTATTTTGATGTCATCATCCAGTGTTTCGAAATACCCAAAACTGTTACCGAGAATCGTCACATAATCAAAAGAATTGGACTGATAAGGCAGTTTCCTTACGTCTCCTTCTTTAAAGGTAATGGACAATTCCTTTTTCTTTGCGGTCTTCCGGGCTCGTTGAATCAGATAGTGAGCATCGGTCTAATCCGAATAAGTTATAATTTCCGCGTTGAGCCAGTTCTATAAGATGTCGTCCCTGTCCGCAGGCAAGATCTAAAAGGGCATCGCCATCCTTGATGCCGAGAATTTTGTGAAACAGGGTAACCTCCTTCTCGGTAATCCGGGATCGTCCACCACATCGGCATCGGTTTTTAAGTACATCGAATTGAAGATTCGCTTCCACCAATCTGGGAGGCAAGTGTCGCTCAAGATCTTTCACCGGCCCTAATGTTTTGGAACCATTATCGGTCTTCTGCACCGGGTTGTTTTCCTTCTCCATGAATAATTGTCTTATAGCTAGGATTTATATTTGCCGGGGATTTTCTAAGCTTTAGCAAATAATCTCTCAAATTAAATTAGGGGAAAGATTAATTAAAGTCGATACAGCAATAGATAGTAATTTTTAACCTCTGATTAACAAGTCTGTTCCCTGCCCGCGCTACATATCTCTTATCAAACTGATTTCAGTCCCCCACCACGGAGGAAGATTTTCTCTGCCAATTTCATTGGTTTTAAGTCCCTCCATACTTGTAGAGATTCAGGGGGGGTATCCGGCATACGTAAATGATGCTGCGGAATCCTGGGGTTCAGCACGAGGGTAATAAATCCCCTCTGACTTTAACTTATTCCGCAGCAATCCCATTAATGCGCCAATAGTTGCGGCTCCACCGCCCACCAATAACGCCGCTGATATCATTTTTCTCATAGCCGGTACCTGATAATTTAAGTTTAATCATAGCTACTAAAAATTGGACTGATTAAAAATCTGGCATACCCTTTATGCCAGGATATTCCTCGTTGCCTGAATCCGCCACAAATACGCAGGCCGACTGGGTCTGCTCTACATAGGAACGAAGTTCATCCAGGTCTGGATCTTTTGGCAATCCAAGCAGGTCGAGATCGGCTTGCGGGGCGTTTTGCATGGCTTCGCCAAACGTGCCGATTTCAACATGGGACTGCACATCCGTAAGACGTGCTGCATCCAGCAGATTATCAAGATAGCGATAAGCATTTTCTGACCTGCGTTTCCTCTACAACGGTGATGACGCGCATCTGTGCCTTCCAGTTTACTTTAAGCTTATAGGCCGTAAAGCGAGCGCCAAGTCCATATTGCCAAGCTCCATACTTAAATCCCATTCGGGCTTTTTTCCCTGATCCAGACATTGATGGAAGAGCTTCTTCCCAGTTGGGCTATGGGATCTTCAACATAGAGCTGAATATCCATATTGTGAAGTTGCGCCTCGTTGATAATGGCATTGAGCTCTTCGTCATACCGCTTATGGCCGGGCAGGCGAAGAAAGAGAATATTTGGACTGAAAAATGTGCCTTGCAGGGTTTGAAGCGATGTTATGACCGCCTGCTGGAAATCTTCAGAATCGATAATGCTCCACCGGGTATATACATTTTCTTTGCTGAATGACATCGGCAAAATCCATCAACGAATCCCTGAACTCACCGCTATCGTTATCCCCGCTCATACCCAACAGTTTAACTGAGCCCTTGGGATACACCAGGTTGCGAATCGAGGCTAAAGCTGCCCCTCAATTCCCGGGCACTGCGCACCGGCACCAACAGGTTCGCCTTCCATGCCCGCTCGTTATCTGCGGGAAGAAGAGATACCCGCTTGGCCGCCCACTCCGCCAGCGACACAAAGAGTCCACTCCGCATATCGCCGTAGGGTATCTCTAGCTTACGGTTGGTGAGATACAGGTAGATGACTATCACCAAGCCGAGGGCGATGAGTCCAAAGGTCGAATTGATGATAAACATGGTGAACAGGCAGCCTACCGTACCCAAAAACGGTACAAATTTGGGGATGGGGAATGTGGGTCGGAAACTGATCATGTCCATCCGCTGCTCAATAAATACCACCAGATTGATCATCATGTAGGTAATCAGGAAAAACATGGTGATGAGCGGGGCAATGGTATTCAAATCCCGAAGCAGCAAGGTAACCAGCACGAGCGCGCCGGTCAGTAGAATAGCATTACGCGGCTCGCCGTTTTCAGCAAGTTTCGAAAAAACGTCTCCACCCGGGAATATTTTATGGTCGCCTAGTGCCTGCAGGATACGAGGCGCCCCCACGATGGAAGCCAGCGCCGAGGAAAACGTAGCCCCCAGCAGTCCGCCCAGCACGGCCGGAGCCCAGAACGCATAATCGATCATTACGTTGTAATTGCTCACCAGTTCACCACCGGGGCCACCCTGGCCATCCAGTATCCCGATGCCATATAAATCACGTAGCTGAGTGCAATGGCTGACAGCGTGCCCAGCGGTATGTTTTTCTTGGGATTTTTGAGCTCTCCCGACATGTTGGCCCCGGCCATGATGCCGGTGGCTGCCGGGAAAAGAACGGCAAAGACCACCCAGAAGCTGACGCCCTGGAAATTATCCTCCGGCGCGCCGGGAGTGCTCCGCCACCACTGGATGCCGTGCTCCATCGCCCCGGTAAATACGGTGGCTCCCACCGAAATCAGTGCACCTATAATGACCGCCAGTATAATGTATTGGATACGAAACGCCAGCTTTGCGCTTAAAAAGGCAATAACAAAGAGCAGGCTGAAGACAACGATATCTACGACTATGGCATAATGACTGGGGAAGATATACAGCCAACCTTCTCTAAAACCGAAAATATACATCGTAATAGCAAACGTCTGCGCCAGGTACAGCGGCACGCCTACACTACCGCCCACCTCCAGTCCCAGCGACTGCGAAATTATGGAATAGGCCCCGCCGGCCCTAATACGGATGTTCGTGGTAATGCACGACATCGACAGTGCGGTAAATGTTACAATTATAAAGGCCAGGGTGATAATCAACCATCCGCCGAGCAGCCCGGCATTCCCGATCACCCACCCCTGACGAAGAAACAGGATTACCCCCAGAATGGTCAGCAGAGTGGGAACAAATACACCGCCAAAGGTACCGTATTTATGCTGTTTTGTGGACGCATGCTCCTCAACTTGTTCTTGCAGCGTGGATTCCTCTGCAGATTGTTTTCCCATACATGTCCGTAATTTAAAGCCGGCTTAAAGTTATTACACCACTACATCCAAAGTATAAAATCGCTTTTATTGAGCAAATTTATTTGTGTGTAGAGGCCCGGGACTGATGATCCCTAAATTCCAAGTCTAAAAATCATCAATATAATCTTTTCCTCACTTTAGCTAACTCCCTTTATTATACCTGAGATTTGGTTATAGTAGAATTAATAAAGGGATAATATTCATAGATACACCTCAACTTTAAAGGGAAAACCGATGGGAAAATACACGCGTCGACATTTCATCAGAACTACAGGAGCAGCGGCACTTGGCATCGCTCATTGCTCCCAACCAGGATTTGGGGCCGGCAAGGGAGCCAGTCCCTCGGATACCATAAGTGTAGGGCTCATCGGGTGCCGCAATATGGGGTACTGGCTGCTGCATCATGCGCTGAACCAGCCGAATGTAGCATGTGGCGGACTTTGTGATGTGGATCAGAACGTGCTGGAGGGCCGTGCCAAGGATATCGAAAAGCAGACCGGCAACGCACCCAAACTATACAACGATTACCGAAAATTGTTGGAAGATAAAGACCTAGATGCCGTACTAATCGGTACGCCGGATCACTGGCATTGCCTGCAGGCAGTGCACGCGCTTCAGGCCGGCAAACATGTGTATGTGGAAAAACCGCTGGCCCGCACGATTGGTGAGGCGGAACTCATCACCAAGGCGGCACAAAAGTATGGACAGGTAGTGCAAGTGGGGCAGCATCAGCGGAGTGGCGAACATTGGCAAAAAGTGGTGCAGATGATTGGGTCGGGGCACCTCGGTAAAATCCGTACCGTTCGGGTGTGGGCCAACTTTGATTATGGGCAAGGCCCTGAGAAAAGGCCTGATGAACCCGTACCCCAGGGCGTAGATTACGATATGTGGCTGGGTCCGGCACCCGAGCACCCGTTTAACCCGAATCGTTTCCACGGCGTGTGGCGATTCTTCTGGGATTATGGCGGAGGCCTCATCACCGACTGGGGCGCACACCTGCTGGATATTCCGCTCTGGGCGATGAACATCGATGGCTGGCCGCTGTCGGTGAGCTCAGTGGGAGGCATATTTTCCGGTAGAAATCGAGCGATCGACATGGCGGATACGCAGGCCGTCACCTACCAGTTCAATGATTTTAATATGATATGGGAACATAACGGCGGTATCGAGCGGGGACCGTATGAACGGAATTACGGTATCGCTTTTGTAGGCAACAAGGGCACGCTGGTAGTAAACCGGGAGGGCTGGCAGGTCATCCCCGAGTGGGATGATGACAAGCCGGTCATTGAGGAGGTCCCGTTTCAAAAGCCGGGTCAGGCCGGGCATGAGGTGCATATCGCTAACTTCCTGGCAGCCATCCGTGAGGGCGCTGAGCTTCACTGCCCTGTGGAGGCGGGGAATCTGGCGGCTTTTTATGGACACATCGGCAATATTGCCCATCGGACGGGTGACCGGCTTCAGTGGGATAAAAATAGACAATTAATTAACCGGGCAAAATATGATCATTTGATTATGCCGGAGTATCGGGAACCCTGGGGCTTACCAAAGGAGCTGTGATAGTTTTTTAATTCGTCATGATTTTTATCCGAAAAAAATCACTTTTAAGGATGTCCAGGGAAGGCGGGCTGGCTTGAGCGTCTTGAGATTCCCTGACGGCGAACTGGCAAGCTACTCACCAGATGGAAACCAGCTTGTATATGTCACTAAAATCACCGAGAGCTATCCCTTCAAGCGGTATCGCGGTGGATATGCATCAGATCTTATAAGGTTCGATCTGCGCGACAACACCTCGGAACGGATTACAGAGAATCCGGCTATCGACGGCAAACCAGCCTGGGTGGATAACACGATCTACTTCATCTCAGACCAAGGGAAGGATATGCGGACGAATATCTGGAAGTACAACACCAATACAGATGCCACTTCTCAACTAACTGACTTTGACGATTTTGATATTACCTATATATCTGCCGGGCAGGAAGATCTTGTATTTGAGGCAGGTGGCAACCTCTACCTAATGGACTTGGAAACTGAGGAGTACCGGCAGGTGGATGTAACTGTTATCAGCGATCTTTCACCGAGAAGCCACGCAAGGTGGATGTAAGCAATGGAATCAACAATGCCGCAGCAGCCCCGGGTGGAAAACGCGTAGTGTTTGAAGCGCGCGGTGAGCTGTTCAACGCTCCGGTCAGCGAAGGGTACACCAGCAACCTTACCCAGTCCAGTGGCGCCTTTGATCGCGATCCGGCATGGTCTCCGAATGGACAGCATATCGCCTACTGGAGCGACCGTTCCGGCGAATATGAGATCTGGCTACAGCCTGCAAGTGGTGATAGCGAACCCCGCCAGCTGACTGAACGAGGAGAAGGTTTCGGCTACACGCTGCACTGGTCACCCGACAGTGAAAAGCTGGCTTTTATTGATGAAACCAATACCATTTTTGTTGTTAATGTAGAAACAGGTACTACGTATGAAGCCGGGAATACCAACTGGAATGTTGGCCACAGCGGTCGTTTTGGCTATCCCATATCATGATCGCCTGATTCCCGCTGGTTGACCTTTACGCAGGGGCTGGAAAACTCCAATACGGCCATTTTCATCCATGATACCGAAAACCAGCAAACACGGCAGGCTACCAGTGGATTTTATAATGATGCAGAGCCTGTTTTCAGCGCTGACGGCAAATATCTTTTTTCCTGACTGATCGTGCCTTCGAGGCCGCCTACTCCAGCCTGGACAACACCTGGGTATATCCCAACGCCACTGAAATTGCAGCCGTGCCCCTCACGGACGACACGGACTGGCTGCTGCATGCCAAAAACGACCAGGTAGAACAGGCGGAACCGGAAGATGGTAATGCGAAGAAAGAGGAATCCGAACCGGTGAGGAGCAGGAAGAGATGAACGTAGATATCCAGTTTGATGGATTTGAGTCGCGCCTGGCGCTTCTGCCCCCTGAAGCAGGCAATATTGCAGGGTTAATGCCCTTTGAGGGCAAAATAGCCTACTTGCGTTATCCCAATACAGGTTCTTCCGGGCAACCTCCCACGACACAGTTCTACGATCTTGAGAACCGGGAAGAGCAAACCATCATTGCCCCGGTCAGCAGCGTTAGCATGACAGCCGATGGTAAACAGTTGTTGGTGAACAGCCAGGGAAAGTATGGTATCGTGGACCCTGCGCCCGGACAAGAGATCGATGAACCGATTCCCACTGACGGGCTCGAAATGGATCTGGTTCCCCGCCAGGAATGGGAACAAATATTTGCGGATACCTGGCGGCGATACCGGGACTTTTTCTATGATCCCAGCATGCACGGGGTGAACTGGAAAGAGATGCGCCAGCGCTACGGTGCCCTCATCGAAGACGCACGCACTCGATGGGACATCACCAACATCCAGTCAAACATGGCGGCGGAGCTGAGTGCGGGACACACCTACACCTACGGCGGAGATACCGAACAGGTTGAGCAGATAGATACCGGTTTCCTCGGTATTGATTGGGAGAAGAATGAGGGGAAATATCGCGTCGGTCGCATTGTACAGCCTGCACAGTGGGATATGCAGGTACGATCTCCGTTTGACCGCCCAGGCGTGGATGTGCAGGCCGGGGATTATATCCTGGCGGTTAACGGTCAGCCGCTGGATCCCGCCAAAGATCCCTACGCCGCTTTTTAGGGCCTGGACGGAGAAACGGTTTCCCTGAAGGTGAGCCGCTCAGGCGACCCGGAGGATGCCCGCGAAGTTATCGTAAAAACACTTACGCAGAGTGAAGAGCTTGAGCTGCGCTACCTGGAGTGGATTGAACGGAACCGTAAAAAGGTGGAAGAACTCTCCAACGGGCGGCTTGGGTATGTGTATATGTCGAACACGGCCGGGCAGGGGCAGCAAGAACTTGTCCGCATGTTCTACGGCCAGCTCAATAAGAAGGGCTATATCATTGATGAACGGTTCAACAGCGGCGGTCAGCTGGCCGATCGTTTTATGGAGCTGCTGGAGCGTCCGGTAGTCTACAACCTTCACTGGCGCCATGGCCGCGACCACACTCAGCCTGTGAAAACCAACACCGGTCCCATGGCCATGTTGATCAACGGCTGGTCGGGCTCTGGAGGAGATGCGTTTCCCTGGGCTTTTCAAGAATTAGAAGCCGGCCCTATCATTGGGCAACGGACGCTCGGCATCTTGGTCGGTCCGGCTACGGGTCACCAGCTTATTGACGGTGGCGGCATCACTGTTCCAGGTGCCCGCCTTTACGACAACGACGGTCACTGGTTCTGGGAGGGCGAAGGCGTAACGCCCGATTACGAAATCTGAAATAGCCCGGAAGAATTAGTTAAAGGTCGTGATCCACAACTGGAAAAAGCGGTTGAAGAAGTACTCAAAACCCTCGAAAACAATCCCGACATGCCGGAAATGACACCTGCTCCCCCACTGGAGAAACGTACGGCTGAGGAGCTCCAAAATAATAATTGATATTCATTTCTATTTTTGAAAAGCTCCGTTTCATTCAATCCTCGGTATCGAGAGGTGCCGGGGATTTTTAAGAAGAGATTGAAAAACCGCTATTTTAGCCAAATTCGGCATTCACAACTCATTGACATCGGTAATGATATCCTATTCCCTGGACTCGGAAAACCTGGAGCCTTTCTAAGTAGGGCTTCTATGAAAAAGAAAGTCAAGGATATATTCCCCCTATGGACAAAAAATTTTTGTCTTGTAGGACGCCTTGTGATAAAGGCTTCTACCGTTGTCCTACCTGACAGGAATCACCTACCCGTCATGGCCGGATGGATATCCATTCACATGACCGTTAGGTAAGGTATCGGTCTGCTGCGGTACTGCAACCAGGCTTATATCAGAGTCTCAAGTAATAGGCTACTTGGACTATGGTCATAAAGGGGTTTCCAGGCCGGGCGCGGAACCTTACTCAGAATCTCTGGGAGATGATCCCCAGGAATTAGCCCTTGCATTCAGCCGCTGTCCCGGCACCCGATCGATGCCCACCCGCCGGTATAGGTGTTACCTGCCGGGTGGCTCAACCGGTGGTCACCCCAGACGCATCGTAAAACTTGTCGGGCCGGTAGGTCCGGTTATGTTTCCATATGCTCCATAAGACGATTAATATTTTACGTTGAGTGTTCAGCCGGGCATGATCCGGATTTCCGCAGCGATCCAGGGAAGCCTGGTAAAACCCGCTGACTTCATTATCGGATTTCATGGCCGATTTCCAGGCTCCGTGGGATATGTTCTTCAAGCTGCTGTGGCCGGCTTTGCTGAGCCGTTCGGCCCGCAGGCGGCGCCCGTCACTGGTATGATGGCGCACGGCCAGCCGGCTGAATTTGATCAGCTGCCGGCGGTTGGCAAACCGATGCGGGGTTTGCAGGTATCCCGAAAACGTATGCGCCCGCACCACGCCCATCCCCGGCATGCCTGTAAACTCGGCAATCTCCGCATAGCCTGCATCGTTGGCTGTCTGCTCGAACCGCTGGCGTTGCCGGCGCTTTTGGTCGGCCAGAAACTCAATTCGTTCCAACTGGAAGCGAACCTGCCGGGCCAGGGCGGGATCTTCCAGCCGGTTGGCAATCGATTCGGGATGGGCATAGTCGGTTGGGGTAACCGCTTGGGTATGCCCCCAATGCTGCAGGAAGGCCCGCAGCTGTCGTTTCCCCGTTACCAGGGCCTTGTTTAGCCGCTCGTATTCTTTGATTTGGTGGTAGAACAGCCGTCGGGTGCCCATTTGCCCGCTGTTGTAGATCGGTTTGATCCCGTTCAGCCGAAACAGCTCGCAAAGCCGGTAGGTATCGACCTGGTCATCTTTGGTATCCATCCCGGAAACCAGCCGATTGTGGCGGGGATCACAGATAATCAGCTCCTCCACATACGCCCCCAGCTGACTGGCCGCCCAGTGGGACATATTACCCTGTTCGATCGTCAGATACTTAGTCTCGGCCGGAATGCCCACCACCTGGGAAATTAAGGCCGACCCGGAGGTTTTGAATTGCTTCTGTTCAAGATATTTGCCTTCTTTATTCATATATCCGATTACGCTACGATTGCTGTGCAAGTCAATGGCAATAAATACTTGTTTATACATATAAGGACTCCTCTGGATTGAAGTTCAGATTAATTGGTTACTAATCAAGATAATAATCCGGGGGCGTCCTTTCTTTTTCTATATTACCTTCCTCAAAAAGTCACAAAAGCCTTCTTCCTGGCAAGGAGTATTCGGTTTTGTGTGAACAAAACGAACCCCAAAAATCACCGGCTGGGGATTTCTTCGCCTGGCGGCACTTCGCTGCGGCTAAAAGAAACCCAGATGTTCACTTGCGGTGGCCTTTACAGATAGGGAGCTTTAACAAGCTACCAGCTCCTTGAGGGATTTCCTGCATGGTTTCTTTCTTCACGCCTGCGCTTCGTTTGTCCGAGACGGCTCATAAATCAAAGGCCGGAGGGGTACACCCAATTTCTTAGGCCGCCCCAAGTCCAGAAAATCCCTGCTTCGAATGGTAGTAAAAACAACGAAAGTTGATAAGCAGTAACGGCTCAAAAGCCAACAGATGAACATATCTGGGATTTTTTGGTGAGTTTTTTGGTTCGTTTTTTCCTCATCTCAACAATGAACACCCCATTTGTCAGTTACAAGTTGATATCTTACGGTGGGTTGCAAGGTGCCAGCCCCAATCCTATCAAAGGCAGGGTTCTTGGAGAAATTAGCGGAAACCCCTGCATTTGAACTGTCCATTTCCCCTTGCAAGTTGCTGGTATATCGAGACTTACCTCCGTCTGAGGATACCCTAAGTAACCTTCCTATAAAATGCATT
>JAXHMA010000007.1:0-104368 GCA_034521835.1 Balneolaceae bacterium | reverse complement strand
TCAGCAGCGGTGGGGGCAAACGGCTCTTATGCAGGCCGCCCGAGAAGGACATTCACTGGTCGTAAAATACCTGCTGGAAGAAGGCGCCAATGTTAAACTGCGCGACCGTAACGGTGAAACTGCCCTGTCAATAGCCTTGGATAATGATCAGAAAGAGATTGCTAATCAGCTTAAAAGAGCCGGTGCTCTGTCCGACGCTTTGCAAAAAAATCGAGCACGCTGTCTGGCGAGGATGATGAAGAGGAGGATGACGAAATAGCTGACGGATTTGAAGATCTGCTGGATGAGGAAGAAATTCCTGAGGATGTAGACCTGGATGAGGATGAATTTCCAAAAATCATCCCAAAACCGATTATTGTTCATTTACTCAGGGAATCTGATCATGACTGATTAATACAACTACTGATACCCCCTTTCTTAACTGAATTTTCCCAAGTTTTGCGCTGCGAATTAAACGTGCTATCCAGAAAGTTTTACACTACCTTAAAAATTTAATTAATGAGCTCCTAATAAACATATTATCATTGATAATTGAGAAGCTCTTTAATCTTGCGAATGGAGCAGGGGAATAGTACTTTCCAGCCCTCGTTTTTGAACGATTTGATTGAAAGAATCTTATCCATTGCATAGAAAACGTCGTTAACACTGACTTTTTAAATAGATACATAAAGGATAAATTTTATGAGTAAAACTAAAGTAGGAATTAATGGTTTTGGACGCATCGGGCGACTGGTAGCTCGTTCTATACTGGCCTATCACGAGGATGAGATCGAGATTGTTGGTATTAATGATCTTACCGATGCTGGAACACTGGCTCATCTTTTTAAATACGATTCGGTACATGGAACCTATCGAGGGCGAAGTGAGCTGCCACCGAAGACAGTCTGATCGATCGATGGGCATGGCAGATTGGAATCTACTGCTGAGCCGTGACCCAGCCGACTTGAAACTGGGATGAACCGCGGAGCGGAAGTGGTGGTTGAATCCACCGGTTTTTTCCGAAGCAAACAAGATGCCTCCAAGCACACTGGAGGCCCGGCGCCGGAAAGCGATCAGTCTCGGCGCCGGCGCAAGGTGGAGATGTTAAAACAATTGTTCTCGGTGTCAATGACGATGAAATTGATGATGCAGCGACCGTTTATTCCAACGCCAGCTGTACAACCAACTGCCTGGCCCCGATGGCTAAGAGTACTGGATGATAACTTCGGTCTTGACGAAAGGATTTCATCACTACCATCCACGCTTATACCAGCAGCCAGCAGATTGTTGACGGCCCGCATAAGGATCTGCGTCGAGGCCGTACTGCTGCTCATAACATTGTTCCTACTACTACCGGCGCGGCGAAGGCCGTAGGGGCTCGGTACTACCGGACTTGGATGGAAAGCTGGATGGCAGCGCGGTTCGCGTTCCTGTTCCCGACGGATCGTTGACCGACCTGACTGCCACCCTGGAAAAAGAGGTTACGGTAGACGAGATTCATGAAGCATTTAAAGCTGCTGCAGAAGGAGCGATGAAGGGTGTGCTGGAGTATACTGAGGAAGAGATCGTTTCGACTGATATTCTCGGAAATCCACACTCCTGCATTTATGATTCCGGATTCACCAAGGCGGAAGGCAACTTGGTTAAACTTCTCGGTTGGTACGATAATGAAGCAGGCTATTCCGCACGTACTGCTGATCTGATTACCAAGATTTCCAAATAATGTTTTCTCTTGATTTGGATTTAAGCTCGTCAGGACAACTCAGATGCCCTACGAGCTTTTCTTTTTATACGTTAAATCGTATTCTTTCCAGGCCTTATCTGGTTATCCTGATCGAAGAATTTTGTTTTGCCGGGCGTTAAGAGATATGCACATCGATCAGCTATTACCCATTTTCTTTGGCCAATATTCACAATGTCCCTGAAGTCACTGTGACGATTTACGCTAAATTTTAACTCCTTTTTAAATCGACTCTGATCCCAAACATCTAATATTTGATGTGCTCATAGGTTATCTGGGCATAATTGACTGCGGCAAAAGGGGCTACTCCACCGAAAAGCATTCCAGAGGGTTGGAATAAAGAATTTGGTGATGAAGTTAAATGGTAACCTGTTGCGCCATGATGCCATAAGGGCCATCTACAGAACCTGCTATGATATGAGAGAACTCACCCAGCCCCACGAGGTATGTGATAATAATAATTACCCAGATACGGGCTTGTTCCGCAAAGGGCAATACCAATACCCAGTACTATTAGGATCAACCATCCGGCGAAAATACCTCGAAAGAAGGTCACATTAAAGCTGCTGGCAACCGTGCCTTGGGCTATTTTGTTAAATTCTTGTAGCAGATTTCGGGTTCAAAGATTGAAATATTAGAGATCGTAAAACTGAACAAAAAAGTACCAATTATATTGGCTAATAAACTACTGGACCAGAGCCGCAATACCTTTTTAAAAACGTAGGAGCTTTTTTTATCCAAAAGTTGGAGCGCACAGGAGTAAGTGTATTTTCCGTAAAAAGCTGTTGGCGCCCGAGGATGACAATTAAAAAACCGACGCTGTATCCGAATTTTGTGAGAAGTGGTGTCCATTGGGCATTGGGGATAGAAGTCTGCAAGCAGCGCTTCCGCAACCATCGAAAACCCCATGGAAAAGCCAGCTGCCAACGCAGACCACGCCAGTGATGATGAGGGGCGTTCAAGTTTATGTTCAGCTTCCCGTCGTATTGCCTCAAAAATAACTAACCTGCATTTACCTCACCAAGAAATTGGTTCGGCTGCAACGCGAGGAAATAATCGTAAGCGAAACGTATGTTCATACATTGAGCGGGCGATTTCCACCTTCAAGGCAGCAGACGGGACAATTTCGCAGCCCGCCACAGAGCGTCATTATTCAGAACCTCCAGAAAAAATGAACCTAGTGCGGGTCAGGGCACGACATGGGTTGAAGAATTCAGATTAGAAATGCAGGTTAAGGCTTCAGATGATGTCGTTGGTTTTGCTTGGGCAGAAGGAGAGTTGGATTTAGTCATGAAAAATAATTTCAATAAATGTTAATGCAGTTAGTCTTATCATTTAAAAGCTTTTAATTGGTTTAGTTCTATTTTGTAATTAGCTGATAAAATTTCGATTTTAATACTTTCGGGACGTAGCGCAGTCCGGTAGCGCACTTCGTTCGGGACGAAGGGGTCGCTGGTTCAAATCCAGTCGTCCCGACTACAGGTCAGGCTCAAAGATGTTGGCCTTTTCTTTTAAATAGAAGAAATGATTATGGATTGGAAAAAAATTCACTCAATACGCCGGCGGAAAAGGAAATCCTGAACCTCCGCGCAGAATGGAGAAAAATGTATAGCGGAATGGAAACAGCAATTAACTCCACATCAATATGAAGTAACGAGGAATAAAGGCACCGAAAAACCATTTTCTGGGGAGTATTGCGAAGCTCACAAACCGGGTCTTTATGCATGCATCTGCTGCGGAACTGAGCTTTTTGATTCCAGCGAAAAGTTTGAGTCGGGTTCGGGCTGGCCCAGCTTCACGGAACCGGTGCAAGGTAATGTGATCAGCTACGAGGACGACAACAGTCTGGGCATGAGCCGTATAGAAGTACTTTGTAATGTGTGTGATGCTCATCTGGGACATGTTTTTCCAGACGGACCTGATCCCACCGGCCTTCGATATTGCATCAACTCCGCTTCTCTGGAATTGGTAGAGGAGGCGATAATCATCTAGCGTATGCACGCACGCTTACCAATTAGTATAACGATAGAACCTAGATCCACGGCTACTTAATATTGTGGCACGTCTGCCGTCAATATCTCCTTCAACAGGCCGACGAGTGATACCGCCTTTCAGGTTGTAAAGATTATCGAAGCCGTACTTTTCCTGAAGCTGTTTGATCGCATCCGCGCTACGCTGGCCGCTGCGGCAGTGAACAACCACTTTTTTGTCCCGGCTGATTTTATCCGCATTATCGAGGATGGTATCAAGCGGAATGAGCTCACCGCCGATTTCGGCGATCTCCACTTCGTGGGGTTCGCGCACATCAACGAGCTGCACATTCTTCGTCGTTATCGAGCCACGACTTGTATTCCCGTACGGTGACTTCCGGTACCTCGGAACTCCGGTTTCCTATCTTGCTTGCTGAAGCAGAGGGGATCCGCGAAAGGCCTCATAATCGATGAGTTCGGTGATCTCCGGTTCCTGGCCCGTCAGCGGATTATCCTCGTTTTTCGTTACTGTTGACTTTTCGTGTGCTGAAGTCCTGGGCATCGAACAGGAACAGCTGCCCGGAAAGCGGTGTCGCCAATGCCGGTGATAATTTTGATGACTTCACTGGCCTGCAGGGCAGCCGATAATGCCCGGAGGAGTACGCCCAGCACACCCTGCTTCCGCACAGCTTGGCACCAAGCCGGGGGGCGGAGGCTCCGGAAAAAGATCCCGGTAATTGGGCCCACGATTTCCCTCCTCATCTACATAGTTGAAACACCGAACAGCTGTCCCTCGAACTGAAAGATGGACTCCATGCACATTCGGCTTGTCCAGCATTACGCAGGCATCATTGATCAGGTAGCGGGTTGGGAAATTGTCGGTCCCATCGGCGATCACATCATACTTCTCTATGATCTCCAGCGCGTTGTCGCTGGTCAGCCGTGTTTCATGCAGATTGATTGTGATGTGCGGGTTGATTTCCTGGAGCCGTTCTTTAGCGACTTGTACTTTCGGGCGACCTACATCAGATGCTCCAAAAAGCACCTGCCGGTGGAGATTACTGGCTTCTATGACATCAAAATCCACCAGGCCAATAGTGCCGACGCCCGCCGCAGCCAGGTATTGCAGCATTGGGGCGCCCAGGCCGCCGGTGCCCACGGCCAGCACTTTGGCTGCTTTTAGTTTTTTCTGACCTTCCATCCCAAACTCGGGAATCGAAAGGTGCCGGCTGTAATGTCCGAGCTCTTCACTTGAAAATTCTACGTTTTCCCAGTTTTTCATAGCATTCTGTTACTTTAGATTCTTCGAATAGTTGATCGATTCCGCGAAAGTGCAGTGTCAGCAAATATTCTCAGCGATCGACTCGAACAGCTCGCCGGCAATGGCGGGTACAATGCTCACTTCGGTATCTTCACTCAGCTCAATGGAGCCATTGTCATTGGGATCCACTTCATCATCACCAATATAAATTTTGATGAAGGAGCGAACATTGCCTTCCTCATCAAGTAGGTTTCCTTTCACATCGGGGTATTCCTCCACAAGCTGCTCAATGGCATCGGAAAGCGTGTCACTATCGGTAGTAAAATCGCGATTTTGATCAGTAAACTTTCGCAATGGAGTTGGGATTATGATCTTAGCCATGGTACAAATGCAATATTTAGCGTTACTTGTTTTGTCTTTGATATTCGTTACGTCGAGCGTTTCTTCATCAAACTGACGCTCATCATTCAATCGCCACGATCGTGTAGCGCTTGCTTTCCCATCCTGCACAGAAATAATGATGTAGGAAAACCAGGGCATCGCCACTTTGCGATCGTGTTCAGAGGGTTCCGCCGGGATGATCCGGGTGCGAATGATAAACGCCCAGTAGATCGAGATCACTGATCGACGGCATAACGCTCAGCTTCCTGGTAATCCTTTGGGTCAATCTGGAAGCGCCGGCGTTGATCGCCTTCTTTGGCATTTTGGACTCGCTTAGCCAGTCGAATCCTGCGCATCCTCGCCATCCTGTCCATAGAAAAATCCGCAGCACTCATTGGGATAATATTCCTCCGCGTGCTGTTTCATTTCTTCCAGCGGTTGTTCTTCAATAACTACGTTCATTTGTGGGATTCTATTCTAAAACAGTTGATTAATTACTTCGCCATACTTGCTGCCGTCATCCGGGAAGATGGTCACAATCACGCCCTCATCCAGCTCCTCGGCCAGTTCAAGCGAAGCGGCCAGGTTGGCCGCCGAAGAGGGACTGATAAGCAGACCTTCCTTCTGGGCCGCGAGCTTTACGAGTTGAAGAGCACGTTCAGTGGAAATGGAACGCATCTGATCCGCCACAGTTGCATCATAAATATCAGGCGTATGTGCGGTTTCCAGGTGTTTCCAGCCCTCCAGCCCGTGCATCGGCTGGTCGGGTTGCAGACCGATCAGCTGAATGCTGTCGTCGTACTCCTTCAGTCGGCGGCCGGTACCCATGAAGGTGCCGGTTGTGCCGAGCCCCGCAACAAAATGTGTTATCTCATAGCCTGACTGCTCCAGAATTTCGGGTGCGGTCGTGTAATAGTGCGATTTCCAGTTGCTGGGATTGCTGTATTGATCAGCATAGTAATATTTGTCGGGCTCCTCTTCGTGGAGTTGCCGGGCAATCTCTTGCGCCTCGATCCGTACTACCTGTTCGGGATGTGAATTTGATATTGACACCCAGTGCCCTCAGAATTTGTTTTCGTTCTTCGGAGGCATTTTCAGGCAGGCACAAGGTGACAGGTATATCAAGCGCTGCGCCAATATGTGCATACGCAATACCGGTGTTTCCACTGCTGGCATCCAGCAGATGCTTGCCGTGGCGTCAAATCTCCGCGGCGGATGGCATCACGCATGATACGGTATGCCGGTCGGGCCTTTCACGCTGCTGCCGAACTGCTGCCATTCCAGCTTGGCAAACACTTTTACATTGTCATAGGGATTAATATTTGAAATTGGGAACAGCGGCGTTTCCCCGATGAAGGAGCTAAGCATATCACTGCGCTGGGCAAGATCTTCATCAGAGTGTTCTAACAATTTCAGGGCATTCATAATTATGTGGGGTGTGAGTTTGTTTATGCCAGGAGAAAGACAGTCCACACTGAGTTCGTGGAACCTGACTTTGTTACCGGCACGTTGAGAATTGATTTAAAAAGTCGAGCCTATTCCGGTAACTAGCTACAACAACAGCAACAACACGCACAACAGTTGTGCGGTTGTGAAGGAGATGAGCGATATTTTTTTTGCTGCTGTCAATGGTTGAGTAATCATTAAGATTCTGAACATTTCCCTATGTCAGCGGTTAAAGTAACAAAAAATTTTAATATAAAACAAGACCTTTATTGTATGATCTCGTAATTTGCTTAACGCCCTGATAACCCAAAACGTTCATTCCTACATCAGTTAACAAAATGTTTATATGAAATTTTGAATGTTTTTTGTAATTAAGGTGTTGACTTCTACCAACGAGGTTGTTAATTCTGGCCGTGCAGAATTGAAGGGAATCCAAACTTTTTGAAAACCTTATTCAAATGAACAATCAACATTACATTTACAACCTTCTTGCCGCGGCAGAGATGTGTATCTGTTGTCTCTGTATGTGTTGTTGCATGAACCGCGCAAAGGGTAGTGGATGTAATATGTTTGAATAGGTTTATAAGAAACTGAATCAAGCCCACTACCTGGAAGCAGGTGGTGGGCTTTTTTGTTTTATGAGCCTGCCTGCCTGACTTCCCAAGTGACTTGTGCCATTTCGAAACCAACCATAATCAAAAACTATAAATAAACACAACCATGTCTAACGTCTTAACAAACGAAAAAGTACTCGTATCAACTGATTGGGCTGCCGATCATCTCGAAGATGAAGGAGTCCGTTTTGTTGAAATCGATGTAGATACCGAATCGTATGACTCCGGTCATATTCCAGGCGCGGTAGGATGGAACTGGAAGACGCAGCTGCAGGATCAGCTACGCAGAACAATTGCTTCCAAAGAAGATTTTGAATCTCTGCTGGAGGAATCTGGCGTTGATGAAAACACGACACTCGTACTATACGGTGATAATAACAACTGGTTTGCAGCATGGGCCTATTGGCTGCTGAAATACTACGGTCATGATGAAGTTAAAATCCTGGATGGCGGCCGCAAAAATGGGAAGCCGAAGACCGAGAGCTGACCACCGATGTGCCCGGACTACGATACAAGGTGATTACACCATTTCTGGTGTCACGCGAAGAATACCGCGCCTTACCGCGATGATATTGAAGAGCAAGCTCAACGAGCGATGACTTCGGTCTGGTCGATGTCCGTTCCGCTGATGAGTTCACCGGTAAAATTCTGGCACCTCCGGGACTGGACGAGCTTTCACAACGTGCGGGCCACATACCTGGTGCATCCAACATCACATGGTCTAAAGCTGTGAATGATGACGGTACCTTCAAAAGCGAAGAAGAGCTGAAAGAGATCTATGAAAGGGAAGGTATTACTCCGGATAAGGATATTGTTGCGTACTGCCGTATCGGAGAGCGCTCTGCTCACTCTTGGTTTGTCCTCAATGAACTGCTCGAGTATCCGAATGTGAAGAACTACGACGGTTCATGGACCGAGTGGGGCAACCTGATTGATGCTCCGATTGAACGATAAGCAATAATTCTATCCAACCAGTAATCTAATCCTTTATGGGTTCTCGACGAAAACGCACAAAAAGTAAAATTGAAGTCATAAAGGAGAACAGCGATTATCTGCGCGCGCCTCTTGCAGAAGAAGTGGGAAATGATTCTTCCCACTTCGGCAAGGAGGCCATACAGGTGCTAAAATTTCATGGCACCTACCAGCAGGATGATCGTGATCTCCGGGAAGGCCGAGACCGCCACTATATTTTTATGATTCGAGGTCGGATTCCGGGCGGTAAAATGACAGCCGACCAATATCTGGCTCTTGATGACATTGCCGATCGCTATGCAGATGGCACGCTCCGGGTAACTACCCGCCAGGCGTTTCAGCTGCATGGCGTTATCAAACAGGAGCTTAAAGATACGCTCCGGGAGATTAATGAACTCGCTTATCACCACGCTGGGAGCTTGTGGAGATATCGTACGCAACGTAATGGCCACACCTGCTCCCGACATTGACGGTCGCCAGGACCAGGTACAAGATTTCGCTGACGAACTGTCTGACATCCTTCTTCCGGCCACTAACGCCTATCACGAAGTGTGGTTGAATGGGGATAAGGTGTATTCCGGCAAAGAGGAGGTTACAGACAGCGAACCACTGTACGGGCACAGCTACCTGCCCCGGAAATTCAAGAGTCGGTATTGCCCTGCCACACGATAATAGCGTAGATGTCTATACCCAGGATATCGGGTTGGTGGCTCTTTTCGATGACGACAACGAAATAGAAGGCTTTAATGTAACGGTAGGTGGCGGCATGGGAATGAACCATCGCAAACCGGAAACCTTTCCACGACTAGGGGATGATCTTGGGTACGTTCCCAAAGATAAAATTGTAGACGTCGTCAAAGGTATTATTGGGATTCAGCGGGATCACGGCAACCGGAAAAACCGGAAGCAGGCCCGTATGAAATACTTGATCCACGATTGGGGACTTGAAAAGTTTGAGAAAGAGCTGATCAGCCGCATCGGGTTTGAGCTGGAGCCGTTCCGTGAGCTGCCGGATTTTGACCTGGATCTATATCTGGGCTGGAATCAGCAGTCGGATGGCAATTGGTTTCTGGGGCGTATCTAGTCGAAAATGGTCGCATTAAAGATGATGGCGCACTTACAGCTGAAGACAGCGCTCCGAAAAATTGTCGAAAGAGTACGAAACCCGGCGTTCGGCTGACTCCCAATCACAACGTCCTCCTTACCGATATCAAAGAAGTGGATAAAGAGGCGATCACCGACATCTTGCATAACCACGGCGTGTTGCTGGATGATGAGATCGCTAACGTAATTAAATATTCGATGGCATGCCCCGCACTTCCAACCTGTGGGCTGGCCATCACTGAGTCGGAGCGCGCACTGCCGGATATTATTCGTGAACTGGATGGTGTTCTTCAGGAGCTCGGACTCGAAAATGAAAAGCTTTCCGTTCGAATGACGGGATGTCCCAACGGCTGTTCACGGCCTTACGTAGCTGATATCGGTTTCGTGGGTCGCTCACTCGATAAGTATACCATCTTCATCGGGGGCAATGCCGCAGGAACCCGGCTTAACAAGGAATACAAAGATCTGGTCAGCCGAGAGGATCTAGTCAATGAAGTCCGTCCTCTTTTGGAACAGTTCAAGGAAAATCGTAGGAGTAGTGAAGGCTTCAGCGATTACTGGAACCGGGTCGGCTTAGAAGAAACTGAAGACATTCCCGCATAAAAACGAATAAAATCCCATTATGAACTCACAACAGCAATACTACACGTACGGAAAAGTGTATTTGGTGGGCGCCGGTCCCGGTGATCCCGATCTGATTACGGTTAAGGGGTCAAAGATTCTAAAAACAGCCGATGTGATAGTGTACGACCGGTTGGCCAACCCTGAGTTGCTTTCGCTCACATCGGAGCAATCCGAGCATATTTATGTCGGAAAGCGACCGGGTAAACCGTCAGTCTCTCAAGAACAGATCAACCATATTTTGGTGACCAAAGCCAAAGAAGGTAAAAACGTAGCTCGGCTCAAAGGCGGAGACTCCTTTGTATTTGGCCGCGGTGGCGAAGAGTGTATGGCCCTTAAAGCCGCGGATATTGCTTATGAAGTGGTGCCGGGCATCAGCAGTGCGCTGGCTGCACCGGCTTTTGCAGGCATTCCGGTAACGCACCGAAAGGTAGCCCGCTCATTCACCGTGGTAACCGGCCACACCATCAAAAATAGCGATTCTTTTGAGAATTGGGGTCATCTGGCCCAGGCCGATACCCTCGTGATTCTCATGGGGATGCGGAATCTGTCCGCCATCGCCAACTGTTTGATCGGTTTTGGCAGAAGCACGGAAACACCCGTCGCTGTCATTCAAAAGGCGACGTATCAGAGTCAGCAGGTAGTCAGTGGAACACTGGCAACGATCGCTGAGGATGCCGCCCATCTGTCATCGCCCGCAACTATCGTTGTGGGAGAGCTGGCAGCAAAGAGCGAAGAACTGAACTGGTTTAAAGCGGAAACGCTGGAAAGCGAACAACCGGCAGAAGAAAAATTACTCTCTAATTTTGCAGGTTAACCTAACTCAAAATGCAGGAAGTAGTTGAATTGACATCGTTAAAAGAACAGTTTCCCGACAGCAGACTGGAAGAGCTCAACAAACGTTTCCAGGATGCTACACCTGATACTATTTTAAAATGGGGATATGATACCTTCGGATTGGAAATGGTACTTGGTACCGGTTTCGGTCCTTCAGGAATCTTTTTAATTGACAGGTTGCAGCAGAGCGGGTTATCCACCCCAATATTCTATCTGGATACTCACCTGTTCTTCGAGGAAACTTACGAACTGCGTGATACCCTTGAAACACGCTATAACATAGACATTACACGGGTAAGCCCAGATCTTTCCCTGGATGAACAGGCCGAACAGTTCGGCAGCGAGCTGTGGAAAAGAAATCCCAACCGCTGCTGCTATCTCCGCAAGGTTCGTCCGCTTCGCAACTATCTTGCCGATAAAAAGGCATGGATAACGGGTGTTCGCCGCAACCAGTCAGAAACGCGTAAACAGACCAATATCATTGAGTGGGATCCTGAAAATGAGGTCGTCAAAATAAATCCGCTGGCCAACTGGACCGGGGAAGATGTGTGGGATTACATCAATGAACGGGGATTGCCTTACAACCCTTTGCATGATGAAGGATATCCCAGCATCGGTTGTATTCCATGCACCCAGCCCGTGAATGGTGAAGGTGAAGAACAGGAACATGAACGATCGGGCCGCTGGACGGGGTCTGAAAAGACCGAATGTGGTATCCATTTACCCACACAAAATTACAAAAGCAGAAAAACCGGTACTTAGCACATGGAAATGTTTCCCATCTATCTCCGTCGACTTGATGAGCGTAAAACAGTACTCATCGGCGGAGATAACGAAGCGGAAGAGAAAGTAGAACAGCTACTTGAGCGCAATGCCAAGCTTACAGTTATCAGTGATCATCTTACTTCCAAGATGCAGCGATTGGCGGATGAGGGCCAATTTGAATGGATCAACCGTGAATATCAGGAAGGTGACCTGGAGGGAGCCTTTATGGCCATCGTGGCCGAATATGAAGGGGATCTGAATGAGCGTGTATATAATGAAGCCCTTGAACGGGATATCCTGATTAATGTGATGGATGACTTGCCCCACGCTAATTTTGCGTTTGGATCTATCGTAAGGCAGGGTCCCCTCACCCTTTCCATATCCACCAGTGGGGCAGCTCCGGCTTTGGCCGTCCGTTTGCGCCAGCGTTTCGAAAAGGAGTTTGGTCCTGAATATGGGCAGTTCCTGAAATTCATGCAACGCCTCCGCAAACCGATGGCAAAGTACCATCCCGACTTTCAATCCCGCAAAGAAATTTGGTATGAGCTCATCGATTCTGATGTGATTGAGCTTTTTCGTAACGACGAGTTGCTCCGGGCCTATGAACACACCGCACAAATTGTGGGGAGAAATGTGGTGGATGAAGCCTTAAAACTGGATAATGGGCGCAAAGAAGATTAGATTTAGCCGTCATTATTTGATAGTAACAAAACGTAATTAACTGAATTTCGCATGCTTGCAACATCGTTAAGTTCTGTTGCAACGCGCAATAACGGCAATTTTTTTAATAGATAATTTTTTACTGAAGCATGGCTTACATAGTAGCTGAACCTTGTGTCAATTGTAAATATACCAACTGTGCCGCGGTCTGCCCGGTAGATGCGTTCCGCGAGGGGCCAAACTTTTTGGTGATTGATCCCTTCGAGTGCATCGACTGTGATGCATGTGTGCCGGAGTGCCCGGTAGAAGCAATTTATCCCGATGACGAACTACCGATGGAGTGGGAGCACTACATTGATCTCAATGATAAGCTCTCTGAAGAATGGATGGAGCACCTGATCAATGAAACAAAGGATCCACTGCCCGACGCGGACGATTGGGCGGACAAGGAGAAAGATGAATCAATGATTGAAGACTGGTAGCTTCTCTTTTTACAGGGTAGATATTCTATGAAAATTACAGCGTGGGAGCTATTCTCACGCTGTTTTCTTTTCAGGTGATTTTAAGTAGTATTGGTAATGGGTGGGAGAGAGCAAGAATTTAGCGGAGAACTCTTATTACTTAGTTATTTTTCCAGCGCTTGATCCACATCCTCAACAATATCCTCAATCTCTTCCAGCCCTACAGCAATTCTTACCAGGCCAGGGGTGATGTTCACAGCCGCCCGTTCTTCTTCGGTAAGCTTTGAGTGGGTCGTTGATGCAGGATGCGTGGCGATGGTTCTCGTGTCGCCCAGGTTGGCAGAGAGGGAGAGCATGGTCAACCTGTCCAGGAAGTTTTTTGCCCGTTCGTACCCTCCTTTAATGTTGAAAGCCACTACGCCACCGCCAGCTTTCATCTGTTTTTGGGCCAGTTCATACTGGGGATGATTTTTCAGAAACGGATATTTAACCCAGTCCACACTTGAGTGATCCTCGAGAAATTCAGCCAGTTTCAGTGCATTCGAGCAGTGACGATCCATCCGGGCGGGCAGGGTTTCCAGGCTTTTCGAGAACAGCCAAGCGTTAAACGGGGAGAGGGCAGGACCTGAATGTCGAGTAAAACTCTCCATTTCATCTATATAGCGCGCCTTTCCCACAATAATGCCCCCTATAGCTCGGCCTTGTCCATCAATGAATTTAGTTGCGGAATGAAGGACGATATCAGCTCCGAAATCCATTGGTTTCTGCAGGTAGGGAGTGGCAAAACAGTTATCAACAATTGTTATAAGATTGTGCTCTTGAGCCAGCTCGCAAGCCCATTCCAGATCGATCAGGTCAAGTCCAGGGTTGGATGGCGTTTCCAGAAAAAGGACGCGAGTATTATCCTTAATAAGCGCTTCCCAGTTTTCAGGTTTGTCAATATCAGCGTAGGAATGGCTGATGCCCCATCGCGGAAAAATAGTGTTCAGGATCTGATGAGTCGATCCAAAAAGCGAGCGACAGGCCAGTACGTGGTCACCTTGATCCAGCAGGGCCGCCAGGCTGGAGAAGACCGCTGACATGCCCGATGCGGTGGTGATACCCGCTTCAGCCCCTTCCATCTCACACATCTTAGTGATAAACTCGTTGGTGTTTGGATTAGAGTACCGGCTGTACACGTTGCCTTCCATCTCGTTGGCAAACAGGGCGCGGGCATGTTCGGCCGAATCAAAAACGAAGCTGGAAGTCATAAACAGCGGTGTAGAGTGCTCCCGCTGGGTGCTGCGTTCCGTTTGGGTTCGAATGGCTTTGGTTCCGGTCTTCTTTTTAGAATCTGGCATGAGATAAAACTAGTTGTTGATCGTAAAACTGTGGGTTATGGTGGAGGTTTTTTCAAGTGCTTTTGAAACCGAACAGTATTTATCAATCGACAGATTGATCGCCCGCTCCACTTTTTTTGGATCGAGATCACCCTTCAATTGAAATTTTAGGTGAATACTCTTGAATTCAGAGTAGGTACCCGCTTTGCGTCTATCGCCATCTACTTCAACTGAAATATTTTTTAACGGCTGCTTCTGTTTTTCCAGGATACCTACAATGTCGATGGTACTGCATCCTCCAATGCCGGCCAATAGCAACTGCATAGGGCTAATGCCCCCTTCGAGGCCACCTATCTCTCGTGACCCATCCATTCGTATGGTTCCGCCCTCCTCATTGTTGGCCTCCATGTGTTGCTTTTCATCAAGCTTAGTAACCGTAATTTTCATAAAAATTGTCGATTTATAATCTGGTTGGGAAAATTATTGTGGGAAAGTTGTAATTGGTGATTACTGTGGAAAGTTGCACAAACTTTCCACAGCTCCAGCAAATATATTATGTTTATTCTCTATTAATCCTATGGTATACATTTTGGTTTGAATTCCAAATTAACCGAGAGGCAAGACGAGGGGCACAAAAAGTGTTTTGATTTTTAATATTCCAAAATATAATCAAAAAGAAATCTACCCGACTATCAATTCGGGTAGATTAGGTCAGCTAATAGTGGACATCCAGTGATAGATGTCCTCGTGAGTTGAATATTGTATGCCGGTAATAGTATCGAACAGTTTCTTGGCGAAGGGACCGATCTGCTCCTCATCCGTAACAAGCTTCTCGCCTTTGTGATCGATCGAACCCACCGGCGAAATAACGGCTGCCGTTCCGGTACCGAAGATCTCTTCCAGCCTGCCGTTGCGGTCGGCCTCGTAAATTTCATCAATGGTTATAGGTCGCTCATGGACCGGGATATCCCAGTGCTCAGCCAGTTTGATCACCGAATCACGCGTTACACCGCCTAGAATTGATCCGTTCAGCGGGGGGTGTGCAGCTCCCCGTTAATTTTGAAGAAAATGTTCATCGTGCCCACTTCCTCAATATATTTATGTTCTTCCGCATCCAGCCAGATAATCTGAGTGAATCCCTTTTTTTTGGCCTTCTTGGCGGGCAGTAGGGTAGGGCCGTAATTGCAGGCGGTCTTGATAAAACCAGTTCCGCCTTTGGCACCACGTATATAATTATCGGTCGTCGTAAGGCTTACCGGGTTAAATCCTTCTTTGTAGTATGCCCCCACGGGTGAAGTCATCACCAACAGGCGGTACGTTTCAGCGGGACGGACACCCAGGCAGGCATCTGTTCCAAAAACGAGCGGGCGGATATAGAGCGAATTTCCATGCTTGGAGGGTACCCAGTCTTTGTCAATAGTCAGCAATTTTTTGAGTGCCGTACGCATAAGGTCGGTTTCAACCGGCGGAATACACATGCGCTCGCATGACTGATTGAGCCGATTCAGGTGCCGTTCCAACCGGAAGAAGCGGATTTTGTCATCTTCACCGCGGAACGCCTTCATCCCTTCAAACACTGTTTGCCCATAGTGCAGGGTGGACATCGCCGGGGATATCTTCAGGTCTTCAAACGGCATGATGCGCGCCTGCTGCCATTCCCCATCGTGATATTCCAGGCTAAACATGTGGTCGGAAAACACATCACCAAATCCTGGATTGTCCAGGTCCACCTCATCCACCCGACTAGAAGAACGTAGCTGGAGCAGAATTTTTGAGAGATCTGAATCTTGGTGCTGGGTTATGCTTTTGGCGGATGATTGTTTCATAAGAAGGTGCCTGGTTGTAAGTCAGGGTTGAGATGTTTCATGATGGCGCTGCCCATTTCGGTGGTGCTTACCAAGTATTCTTTGGATGATTTCGTGTAGATATCGCCGGTGCGGAAACCGTCGTCCAGCGTGCTGACGATAGCCGCTTCAATCTCAAGGGCGGCTTCTTCCATATCCAGCGAGTGGCGGCAAAGCATCGCAACAGAGGCGATAGTTGCCAGCGGATTGGCCTTGTTCTGGCCGGCAATATCAGGTGCGGAGCCGTGAACCGGCTCGTACATTGCATAGTCTTCTCCTATACTGGCCGATGGTAACATACCAATGGAACCGGTAATCATGGCGGCTTCATCGCTCAGGATGTCACCGAACATGTTGCCGGTAACGAGCAAGTCAAACTGTTTGGGATACCGTACCAGTTGCATGGCGCAGTTGTCAACGAGCACATGCTCCAGCTCAATTTCGGGCCATTGTTTGTGTGCCTGGATCACCGTTTTTCTCCACAGTCGGGAGCTGTCCAGCACGTTGGCTTTATCCACAGAAGCCACTTTCTTTTTACGATGCGTGGCCATTTCAAACGCCTTGTGGGCAATTCGTTCAACATCGTTGGTGGTGTATTCCATCGTATCGACGCCACGTTCGCCATTTTCGGTCTTCTCGATGAGTCTTGGACGACCAAAGTAGATGCCCCCCGTGAGCTCGCGAAGGATCATAATGTCCACGCCTTCCACCAGCTCCGGTTTTAGCGAGGAAGCATTGATCAACGGTTTATACACTTTTATGGGCCGCAGATTGGCGAACAGGTCCATCTCTTTGCGCAGGCCCAGGAGCGCGGCCTCGGGACGTTTGTCCTTGGGCTCATCATCCCACTGGGGACCGCCCACTGCGCCCAAAAGCACCGCTGGTACCTCTTTACAGGCTTTTAAAGCTTCATCGGTCAGGGGACGCCCATAGCGATCAATGCTGGCACCGCCTACGTCAAAACTACGCGTTTTTAGTTTATAGCCATGTCGTTTGCAGACAGCCTCCAGGATGTTAATACCTTCTTTGGTAACCTCGGGTCCTATGCCGTCGCCGGGTAATACTACGATCTCTTTGGTTGCTGTCATGCGATCATTCCTTCCTTTCGTGCAAATTCAAAAATTCCACCTGCGTTGACGATCTCGGCAACACTTCCCAGGGGCCTTATTTTATAGGTTTCATCTTGCGTGAGATTGCGGACCTCGCGATTTTCGCGATCAATTTCGAGCTCGTCATGCGTATGTACCTTTGAGCTCAGGTCTTCGATGCTCTCATAGGGTACCACAAATCCACCATCCACCGCGTTGCGGTAGAAGATGCGAGCAAATGTAGGGGCGATGATCGCCTGGATGCCTGCAATCTTAAGTGATGCAGGAGCGTGCTCGCGAGAAGAGCCACAACCGAAGTTGTGCCCCCCGACGATGATATCGAATTCGCTTTCAAATTTATCCTCTTCCACCAGCGGGATATTTCCCTGGGGAAGCCCGGATTCCTTGTCGGGAACACCGGAGAGGGCATAGCGCCCGTAAAATTTTCGTTCTTCAGGATCATCCAGGCTATACACCAAGTGCTCAGCCGGGATAATCTGGTCTGTGTCGATATTCTTACCGAGCACAAACGCTTTTCCTTTTATCGTATCTGGTTTCGCCATTAATCAGTTGTATTCGCTTTTAAATAAATTCTTATTACGTATCTAATTTTAAATCCTTAAAGGTTGTGAGACCAGTTATTAGTTACTGGTTATTAGTGATTTATCTGCAGGTGTTCAACTCGAGATTTCCAAATAACCAATCACAGATAACTAATAACTAGTTGATAAATGCTCGTGGATCGGTGATCGTCCCCTTAATCGCTGAAGCAGCAACGGTGTAGGGAGAGGCCAGGTACACTTGTGCCTGCTTTGATCCCATGCGTCCCGGGTAATTCCGGTTGGTGGTAGAGATACACCGCTCTTCATTATTCAGTCGGCCGAAAGTGTCAGACGGTCCACCGAGACACGCTGCGCACGAGGCGTTACCGATATGGCAACCGGCATCAACAAAAATATCCTGCAGCGTTTTACCGTTAACTTTCGTTGTTTTCAGACCTTCTTTTATTTCAGTAGTTGCAGGTACAATAAATGTCTCCAGCTTCAGTTCCTGTCCGTCAATGATTTTAGCGGCAGCTACAAAGTCAGAAAGCTTGCCACCGGTGCAGGAGCCTATGTAGGCGCGATCAAGATCGGTTCCTTCCAGCTCTTCTGCCGTAGCCTTGTTATCCGGGCTATGTGGTTTCGCAATCATCGGCACCAGATCTTTCAGCTTGTAGGTATATTCACTGTGATAATTCGCGTCTTTATCACTGTAAACCGGGTCGAACTCTTTGTCCGTACGTTCTTTAACGTAGGCTTCCGTTTTCTCATCCGGTTCAACAACGCCGTTCTTGCCACCAGCCTCAATCACCATGTTGGTTAGTGTCATGCGGTCTTCCATGGTCATAGCACTGATGCCTTCGCCGACAAATTCCATGGTCCGGTAGGTAGCGCCGTCCACGCCGATATCTCCGATTATTTGCAGGATGATATCCTTTGCCATCAGGTAGTCGGGCATTTCATAACCTTCAAATATAAAGCGCATCGTTTCCGGGACTTTAACCCAGAGCTTGCCTGTACCCATAATAAAAGCGGCGTCCGTGTTGCCTATTCCCGTGGCAAACTGACCAAAGGCGCCTGCGGTACAGGTATGAGAGTCAGTCCCGAAAAGAACTTCACCCGGACGGGTGAAGCCCTCCTCAGGAAGCGCGATATGACAAACTCCTTTATAGTCGTCCGAGCCTACATCATAATAGTAGGGCAGATCCTGATCAGCTGCAAAAGCTCGCAGGATATCGACATTCCGATTGGCGTATTTATCTTCGGTGAAGATGTAGTGATCAGGAATAATAACAAGCTTTTCTTTATCCCAAACCCGGGCGTCTTCGCCGAATTCGTTTCTGAAAATGGAGATAGAAGGCGGCCCGCAGACATCGTGGGTCATTAAAACGTCCACATCTACCCAGACACTTTCTCCAGGTTCAACCGAAGAGGCATCACTGTGATTGGCTAATATTTTTTCTGTGAGGGTCATTCCCATAATACTTCGAAATCTGTAGTTTTGTCTGTTTGAATTTGAGTTCTATAAACTGATTCAGGATAAAAATTATTCTCGTGTAACGGTCGGTATCTCCAGAAACTTTTTTGTGATTCAGAGTTTCATCTACCAGCCTGAGCAGATCGTTATCGGTAACCACTTTTTTCTGATCAGCCAGGCGTGTTACCTTGGTGTAAATTTGATTGAGCTCATCCTTTACGAGTGAATACCCGAGGTCTTCCAGTTTTTTATTGAGAGCAAAGCGTCCGGAGTGCTTGCCCAGCACAATTTTGTTGCCGGTCAGTCCTACTGATTTGGGCGTCATAATTTCGTAGGTCATCGGGTTATTGAGTACTCCATGTTGGTGGATACCTGCTTCATGTGCAAAAGCATTTTCGCCTACAATGGCCTTGTTCGGCTGTACGGAATTACCCGTAATCTTCGAAAGCAGCTGACTGGTAGGATACAGCTCCTCCGTCACAATATTTGTCGACTTGCCGATGTTGTTCTTGCGTGTTTGCATCGCCATAACGATTTCTTCAAGAGAGGCATTACCAGCTCGTTCACCGATGCCGTTGATGGTGCATTCAATCTGCTGAGCTCCATTTTGTACCGCAATCAGTGAATTTGCTACGGCAAGGCCAAGATCGTTGTGACAGTGCACGCTGATGGTGGCTTCGTCAATATTCGGCACATTTTCCTTGATGCCTTTGATCAGCTCTCCATACTCCCAAGGCAGAGCGTAGCCGACCGTGTCTGGCACGTTGATTACGCGGGCCCCGGCGTCAATCACAGCCTCAAAAATTTCATAGAGAAACTCAGGATCGCTGCGAGAAGCATCCTCAGCAGAAAATTCCACTTCATCACACAGGGAAAGTGCATATTCTACTGCTTCCACGGCTGATTCCAGCACTTCTTCACGCGATTTCTTAAGCTTATATTTCATATGAATATCGGAGGTGGCGATGAATGTGTGGATACGAGGTTTTGCAGCATGCTCCAAGGCAGAGGCCGCTCGTTCGATATCCCCTTTTTTTGTTCGACATAGCGCTGCAACCGTGCTGTGTTTAATCTTTTTGCCAATTTCACGGACGGTCTCAAAATCACCATCAGAAGCAATAGGAAAACCGGCCTCAATAACATCGGCCTTTAGACGTTCAAGCTGGAGGGCAAGCTTCAGTTTTTCATCCTGGTTCATGCTGAACCCGGGGGACTGTTCTCCATCTCTGAGCGTAGTATCGAAAATTTGAATTTGGTTTTCCATGATTCTAGGATCTAGACTTAAAAGTTTATTTATCTGTCAATTATCAGATTGTGATTTTGTGATCGGGTTTGATGGTTGTGTAATGCAGTTAACAGACTGCCTAGTTGTCGCTGATGCATAAATTCGTTAGCTCGCCTTGTTTGTTTGTGTATCCAAAAGTTCCTGGTTTTGCTTCATCAAAAAATAGCTAAAGCTGTCAGAAAGCGCTTGCCAGCTGGCTTCAATAATATTCTCTGAAACACCGACTGTGCCCCAGGAATCGCCCGTTTCACCGGAATCGATGAGCACGCGGACCTTGGCACCGGTACCGTCCTTTTCGTTCAGCACGCGTACCTTATAATCCTGCAGGTGCATGTCATCCACTTCAGGGAAGAACTTGTGGAGCGCTTTTCGCATAGCACCGTCCAACGCGTGAACCGGGCCGTTGCCTTCGGCCGCGCAGTGTTCTATCTGGTCGCCTACTTTCAGCCGGATTGTAGCTTCCGAACGCGCTTCACCCGACACGTTTTTCTCAACAATAACCCGCAGTCCTTCCAGGGAGAAGTATTCTTCCCACGGTCCGGTCATCTTTTTGACCAGCAGTTCAAAGGATGCTTCTGCCGCCTCAAACTGGTAGCCTTTATTTTCAAGCTGTTTCAAGCTTTTGCACAATCTGCGGTGCGTCGTCGCCATGTTTATCCAGCTTAATCCCCAGCTCGTCAGATTTGTAACTAAACATTGCTTTTACCGGAAAGATCGGACACAAGTACCCTTCGCCGGTTACCCACTTTTTCAGGTATTATATGCTCGTATGTTTGCTCGTTCTTCATAACGGCGCTTACGTGTACACCGCCTTTATGGGCAAAAGCACTTCGCCCCACGTAGGGCTGACGAATATCAGGACTGACATTGGCCAGTTCACTGACAAATGCGAAAGAGCGAAGTAAAGTTCTTCCAGTTTTTCTTCGGGAATGCAGTGGTAATTCTGCTTGAGTTGCAGGTTTGGTACCACCGAGCAGAGGTTTGCGTTTCCACATCGCTCCCCATACCCGTTAACAGTTCCCTGCACATGCTCGCACCCCGCTGCGCACCGCCGCAAGTCGCAGTTGGCCAGTCGCCAGTTCACAATCATTGTGCGCGTGAATACCCAGTTTACAGTTGGTATGTTCTCGAACTTCAGACACGATCTGCGTTACTTCATGCGTAAGTGTGCCGCCGTTGGTGTCGCATAATGCCAGCACATCGGCCCCGGCCTCTTCGGCCGCTTGCAGTGTTTTGATGGCATATTCCGGATTCGTCTTTGTACCCGTCGAAAAGTGTTCGGCATCATAGATAACCTCCTTGCCGTGGCTTTTGATAAAGCTTACGGAGTCGCGAGATAATCTCGCAGGTTATCTGATCTGCCGAAATTTTGCAGTGCCTTTTCAACATGCAGCAGCCAGCTTTTGCCAAATATGGCAACCGCCGGCGTTTCCGCCTCTATCAGTGCGCAGAGATTACGATCCTCTTCGGCACTGTTATTGGCGCGGCAGGTACTGCCAAAATGCTACGATCCTGGCATGCGTTGAAGGCGCGGTCATTGGCCGCCAGCTCAAAAAATTCCATATCACTGGGGATTTGAGCCCGGCCACCCGCCCTTCGATGTAGTCAAATGCCGAAGGCGTCCAGCTTGTCGGGCCATCACGCAGCTTATCTTCGGCAGAAAAGGCCACCTTTTCGCCTTGGGTGCCGTCCCGCAGCGTGGTATCAAAAATTTGGATGTTTTTCGATTGCGGTCATGTTGTACTATTCAGCTGATTTTATCTGTCAATAAAAAGGCGCCATTCGGCTGGCTCAGTTTCGTGGCGCCTTCCCGATCCAGTCCATCATGGAGCGGAGTTCTCTGCCAACCTTCTCGATCTTGTGGTCGCCCAGCTCGTTACGGAGCTTGGTCAACTTGGGCAGTCCTTTTTTGTTTTCCTTGATCCATTCTTTGGCGAAGGCCCCATCCTGCACATCTTCCAGCATCGTTCTTCATGCGTTTCTTGGTCTTAGTAGTTGACGATGTCAGTGCCGCGAGTCGAGTCCGCCGTATTCTGCAGTATCACTTACCGAAGAGTACATCCGTTCAATGCCGCCCTCGTACATCAGGTCTACAATCAGCTTCAGCTCGTGCAGGCATTCAAAGTAGGCAATTTCTGGCTGATAGCCCGCTTCAACCAAGGTCTTCAAATCCCGGCTTTGATCAACTCGGAAGCGCCACCGCAAAGCACAGCCTGCTCTCCGAAAAGATCGGTTTCAGTTTCTTCCTCAAAGGTGGTTTCAATAACGCCGGCTCGCGTACCACCCAGAGCCTTTGGCATAAGCCAGACGCGGTATCTTTGGCCGTGCCGGTATAATCCTGGTAAACCGCAACGAGGCAGGGCACGCCTGAGCCTTTTTCGTATACTCTTCGCACAAGGTGTCCCGGGCTTTTGGGAGCGATCATAAAGACATCCACATTTTCTTCCGGCTCAATTTGCCCGAAATGGATATTGAATCCGTGGGCAAAGGCCAGCACATTGCCTTCTTCAAGATTTGGTTTTAATTTCTTCTTATAGAAGTCGGCCTGGTATTGATCCGGAATAAGTATCATAACGATATCGCCAGCTTTGGCAGCCTTGGCAGACTCCATAACCGTAAGTCCGGCATCCTCTGCATCTTTCCAGGAAGAGCTGCCCTTGCCGGAGGCCCACGACGACGTTAACGCCGCTTTCTTTAAGGTTGAGTGCATGAGCATGTCCCTGACTGCCGTATCCCATAATGGCTACGGTTTTATTCGCTCAGATGTTTGAAGGTCAGCATCATCGTTATAATAGGTCTTCGCTTTCATTAAATAAGTCCTGCTTTTAATTAATTATAAGTTAGTTGATTAAAATCTGTTGCTAAACGGTTCCGCTATATTCACGTTTCAGGGCAACGGTACCCGTGCCGGGCCATTTCTGAAATACCGAACGGTTCCATCATGCCGATGAACGCATCCACTTTATCGCGGTTCCCCGTTACCTCAATGGAGAGTTTTTCGGGGCTTATGTCGATCACTTTGGCTCGGAATACCTGGGCTACCTGCATCACTTCGGATCGGCTTGAGGCCGTGGCCGATACTTTGACAAGAGCCAGTTCCCGCTCCACAAAATGTTCGTAAGTAAGATCGGTAACTTTGACTACATCGATAATTTTATTGAGCTGTTTGGTGATCTGCTCAATAATGTGCTCATCGCCGTGAGTGGTGATGGTGATGCGAGCAAGGCCGTCATCTTCTGCCGGGCCAAAACTCACGCTGTCGATCTCAAAACCCTTTCCGCTGAATATTCCGATGATCCTGGAAAGCGAATTCAAATTGTAGCTTACCAGAACTGAGAGCGTATGATTATTTGTAGTTTCTGTTTTCCCGTTCTGTGTGGACATTATACCTCTTCGTCTCCTTCAACCATTTCGTTTAGTGCTGCTCCGGATGGAACCATCGGGTAGCAGTTTTCATGTTCTTCAACCACGAAAATCCATGACAACCGGACGGTCATTGATCTTCATGGCCTGTTTCAGAACCTCATGTCATCTCTTTAGGCTTGGTAGCGCGCATGCCAACCGCCCCGTAGCTTTCCGCCAGCTTCACGAAGTCCGGGTTGCCTTGCTTCAGGATGGAGTGGCTGTAGCGCTTGTTGTAAAACAGTTCCTGCCACTGCCGCACCATACCCAGGCAGTTGTTATTCATGATGACAATCTTCAGCGGAACTTCGTACTCTACGGCGGTTGCCAGTTCATAAGCGGTCATCTGGAAGCCACCGTCGCCGGTTATACAGACTACCGGCCGGTCGGGCACCCGAAAGCGGCTCCCATAGCCGCCGGGAAACCGTAGCCCATCGTTCCCAGTCCGCCGGAAGAAAGACAAGACCGGGGATGATTAAAGGTATAATGCTGGGCCGCCCACATCTGGTGCTGGCCCACATCGGTAACCACAATAGCCTCGCCATTTGTAATACGAGAGATTTCCTCGATCATATACTGTGGTTTAATCGTATCTTCGCTGTTAGGTACCTTCAGCGGATGTTCGTCTTTCCAAGTATTAATGGTATCCCACCATTCATCAGTATCCGGTTTGGTCGGTGAACTCGATCGAATCGTGGCAGTACATTTTTGACATCACCGACAATCGGGACTTCAACCGCGACATTTTTGCCGATATTGGAGGGATCGATGTCGATATGGATTTCTTGGAATGGGGAGAAAAGCCGTCCAGGCGGCCCGGTAACACGGTCATCAAAGCGGGCACCGACGGCTAGCAACACATCACACTCGGTGCATAGCCATATTGGCATAATAGGTGCCGTGCATGCCCAGCATACCTAGCGACTGCTTCTTGCCTTCGGGGAACGCTCCGAGTCCCATCAGGGTCGTGGTCACAGGAATGTTGAGTCGTTCTGCCATAGTTGTGAGCTCTTCCCAGGCTTCGCCGAGAATAGCACCGCCCCCCGCATAAATCAATGGTTTTTTCGCTTCACTCAGCAACTTGGCCGCTTTTTTGATCTGGGTATGGTGGCCTTGGGTTACGGGGTTGTAGCTGGGCATCGAAATTTTCTTGAGCCCGCTGTATCGCCCCTCAGTGTTCAGCATATCTTTGGGAAGGTCCACCAGTACCGGTCCCGGACGTCCGCTTGTGTGCCACGTGAAAGGCTTCCCGGATCACCTGCTCCAGCTTGTCCACATCCTTAACCAGGTAATTGTGCTTCGTTATGGGCCGGGTTATGCCCACAATATCCGCTTCCTGAAAGGCATCATTGCCAATCAGGCTCTGAGGGCACCTGGCCGGTGAATACTACCATGGGGATAGAATCCATCGCTGCAGTGGCAATTCCAGTAACGGTATTAGTACCGCCCGGGCCGGAAGTAACCAGGACCACACCTGGCTTTCCGGTAGCACGGGCGTAGCCGTCGGCAGCGTGTGTTCCGGCCTGTTCATGTCGGATGAGAACATGCCGGATATCATGACAATCAAATAGCGTGTCGTATATAGGCAGTACCGCACCGCCCGGATAGCCGAAAATAGTATCCACGTCTAGATCTTCCAGCGTATTGGATGAGAATTTCAGCCCCGTTCATGACAGCGGGTCTCTGAGGCCTCAACAGGTTGATCTTCAGAGTTGTGGTCGAGTTTTTGTGCTTTTAACTGGTTCATAGGACCTCGTGAATGTACTTTTCCCGCCAGAGGTCAGAATCAAATTTAAATCTTTTGTGAGAGTTTGATTTAAGTTCTAACCTCTGGCTGTTTTGGTTAGCTAATAATTAGAATTAGAGTTAATAATGCCAGAAATTAGAACCTGTAGTACAGCAATAGCATATAGAAGTTACCTCAATGCTGGCAATCAGTTCTACTACAGGAATGCTTGATATAGCTAATGAAAAGATAAGAGATGCAATCAAAGAGAGTGTTACCAAACCCACCAGAAATTGCTTCTGCTGGTGATCAACCGAAATGCATGCCGCATTTGGCTGTAATCTGTCGATATGTGTGAAGGTATTCCCCAAGTATCAAATGATTGATTTTGATCAAGCTTCAATAGTATAGGTAACGGTTATACTCTTGTCAAGTGGGAAGCATAAATTTTTTATTTCAGTATATTTTACTTGTATAGTTTGCTGATTCTTGTAGCTTTACGCGTTCTGCCCAGATGAGCTATTTTATTTATTTTTGGCAGAAAGTGTGAACGGGAATATTTAAGATATTTTGATCTCTATGGCTGGAAAACTCAACAAATACAGTTCTCAACTTACGCAACAGCAATCTCAGGTTGGCTCCCGGGCCATGCTATATGCTGCTGGTTTGAGCGAAGAAGACATGGATAAAGCGCAAGTTGGCGTGGCCAGTACAGGCTGGGAAGGAAATCCCTGTAATATGCATTTGAACGACTTGGCAAAACGTATTCGGGAGAGTATTTGGGATGCAGGACTCGTAGGATTTGTGTTTCACAGCATCGGTGTAAGTGACGGTATTTCCATGGGGACCCAGGGGATGAAGTATTCCCTGCCCTCTCGTGATATCATCGCCGATTCCATTGAAACGGTAATGCGCGCCCAGTGGTACGATGCCAATATTTCGGTTGTAGGGTGCGATAAAAACATGCCGGGCTCGGTAATGGCGATGGCCCGGATTAACCGACCGTCCATTATGGTATATGGCGGTACCATAAGCCCAGGCAAGATGGATGGCGAAGACCTGAACCTTGTATCTGCGTTTGAATCCTATGGCGAATATCTTTCCGATAATATTGACAAAGATGAGCTGGAAAATGTGGTCAAACATGCATGTCCTGGGGCAGGGTGCCTGCGGAGGCATGTATACCGCCAACACCATGGCCTCTGCTATTGAGACGCTGGGCAATGAGCCTGCCGTTCAGCTCCTCGATCCCTGCAACCAATCAAAAGAAACTTGAAGAGTGTGATACAGTCGGAAAGGCTATTCTAAATCTGTTGGAAAAAGATCTAAAACCGAAAGATATCATCACCAAGCGGTCCCTGGAAAATGCTGATTACAATAATCGTGGCTCTTGGTGGATCGACCAACGCCGTCATGCATATGCTGGCCATTGCACATGCTGCAGAGGTACCTTTTTCCATTGATGATTTCCAGGAGATAAGCAACGCCACTCCTTATATTGCCGATCTGAAACCCAGCGGTAAATATCTGATGGAAGACCTTTATAATGTGGGAGGTGTACCTGCGGTACAAAAGCTGCTACTTAAAGAGGGCTACCTGGATGGGGATTGCATTACGGTTACCGGCAAAACGCTGGCTGAAAATGTTGATGATGTCCCTGGATTGTTCGAGGAGCAGAACATTATTCATCCCGTATCTGAACCTATCAAGGAAACCGGCCACCTGCAGATTCTCTACGGGAATTTGGCGCCAGAGGGAGCCGTGGCCAAAATCACCGGTAAAGAGGGCACCCATTTTGAAGGCACGGCCAAAGTATTTGATTCGGAAGAGGAAAGCCTTCAGGCGATCCAGAATGGCGAAGTTGAAGCACGGAGATGTCGTCGTTATTCGCTATGAAGGTCCCAAAGGGGGGCCCGGTATGCGGGAGATGCTCTCGATCACCGCCGCCATCATGGGGGCGGGACTTGGTAAAAAGGTTGCCTTGATCACTGATGGACGCTTTTCAGGCGGCAGCCACGGATTTGTAATCGGTCATATTACACCGGAAGCACAAGTTGGCGGAACCATCGCTCTGCTCAAGAATGGAGACCCGATCCGTATTGATGCGGAAGAGCGAATTCTTGAAGTGGATGTGCCTGAAGAGGAGCTGGAAGTGCGACGCAAGAACTGGGAGGCTCCGCCGCTACAGGTAACAAGCGGCTCCCTTTATAAATATGCTCGGTTGGTATCCTCAGCTTCGGAAGGATGCGTCACTGATAAAAAGCCGACTGGGTAGTTAAAAGATAGTTTCTAATTCTTAGGGGAATAGCAAAATTATTGGTTACTCCTTGCTGGTCAACCGCCAGACTTACTTACCCAAGTGCTTGTGATTTCCTTTGTTGTGACGTTTTTTTAGCTTTTTCACCACTTTTTTGAGGGAAACGCCTTTCTCCACCATTAATACCATAAGATGGAAGAGCAGGTCGGCCACTTCACCTACAAACTCTTTTTTCTTACTGTTTTTAGCTTCAATTACCGTTTCAACGGCTTCTTCACCCACCTTTTGGGCCATCTTGTCGATTCCCTTGTTAAATAGGTACGTGGTGTAGGAATTTTCGGGCAATTTCTCCCTGCGACTTTTCGATCAGGTCCTCAAGGTCTTTTAAAAATGCATAATTGTTTTTCGGTGGCTTGAATTTCTTCTTATAAAAGCAGGACGTTTCGCCTGTGTGACAGGTAGGACCTTGTGGATTTGCCAGGATGAGAATGGTATCGTTATCGCAATCGGCCTGGAGATCTACCAGCTCAAGGTAGTTACCAGAGGTTTCGCCCTTGGTCCAGAGCCGCTCTTTGGTGCGACTGAAAAAGGTAACCCGTTCTTCTTCCAGCGTTTTTTCGAGGGCCGGTTTATTCATATAGCCGAGCATCAACACCTGGTAGGTGTCAGCATCCTGGATGATGGCGGGGATCAGCCCATCACCCTTGTTAAAGTCTAGTTTGGTAATGTCCATCCGTCACAAAAAAGCTTTTCGATTCAGGTTTATTAAAGAGGGAGGGGAAAGTACACAATTAACCGCTAATTATTAACTCTCCTGTTGCTTTTCCTTTTAGCCTGGTTTTGAGACAATAAATGATATTGATGGTATTGTTGTTGAGATTAGAAAAATTCTTAATCTGAATGAATTTACTCGTTCTATACTTTTTGAGTAATGCGAACGGGGATCTCTTCTTTATCGAAAACAGCCTTCAGATCTTTGATGTCGATCTCTTGGAAGTGAAATATACTGGCGGCCAGTACGGCATCCGCATCGCCTTTTTTGATCGCATCTATACAATGCTGAATAGTACCTGCGCCACCGCTTGCAATAACTGGAATTCGCACCTTCCTGTTCACCGTTTTGAGCAGTTCCAGGTCAAAGCCTGATTTGGTGCCGTCACGATCCATGCTGGTAAGTAAAATTTCGCCAGCGCCACGCTTCTCAACCTCCTGCATCCAGCGGATGGCATCTTTGCCGGTATCTTCAGTTCCGCCTTTTATAAAAACCGACCATGAGTCATCTTTCCGCTTGGCATCCACTGCGGCAACAATACATTGGGACCCGAATCTTTCAGAAGCTTTATCGATCAGCTCTGGGCTTTTCACAATAGCGCTGTTTAAGGAAACTTTATCGGCCCCGGCATGCAGCAGGTCTTCAATTTCATCCAGCGTGCGGATGCCCCCGCCAACCGTAAATGGAATGTCAATTTCATGGGCGATACGCCGTACGAGCTTTACGAGTGTTTTGCGTTTCTCCTGTGTGGCGGTGATATCAAGAAATACCAGTTCATCAGCTCCTTCATTGGCATAGCGCTTAGCGAGTTCTACAGGATCTCCGGCATCTCTCAGGTCAACAAAGTTGACTCCCTTTACTGTACGTCCATCTTTAATATCCAGACAGGGAATGATACGTTTTGCGAGCATAAAATATGTTATTTTCAAATTAAAGCGTAATTGTAATATAGAGAAATCGATATACATTTTTCAGTATGCACATCTTCTGATTATTTAAACCATATCTAAATTCTGTTTTTTATTGGGAATTAGAGTGTAAAATAAATAATCTTTATTCTTAAACAGGAATCAAAACAACGGAGGTAGTTATGAATGAACCAGTTGAATGTCCTAAGTGTGGTGCAACTGCAGTTGAACGTTGCCATCAAGAACCCAAGGTTGACTGCATTCGTGAAGATGAAAAATAATTACCCATAGAATTACCAAAGCCTCGGTTTAATCCGGGGCTTTTTTTTCAGCCCTCCCATTCTGTTCATCTGTAACAAGTTACCCTCCTTTTGCTTTTGTAGATACAACTGCTAAATAATAATCTCCGAGCCGGCAATGCTGATTTAAATTTCCTCATATATTTTGTAGGAAATCCAGAGAGTTGGCAGCCGGTAACCCCAAAATATCTATCATGTGGCAGACGGTAGCAAGAAGTATAGGGAGCGGTTCTTTCGCGATCATTGAGTACACTGGTAAAATTTCTGTCTTCCTGGCTGGGTTTGTTGCAGTTGGCATACAAGGATCTTTCCTGGAGGAGTTCTCTGCAGTATTTTGTTCTATTCCCCGCGTTTCCCAACACGCCAGTTCAGCTTTAAAATTATTAAGGGTGGTAAAGAGCTGGGAGTTGAACCAAAAGAATCAAAAAATATATTGGTTGATAAGGGAAAAACTAAGTTTCAAGATAACCAGAAGCAGATTACCTCCTCGAGCAAAAATGGGTATCCTAAGTTGATAAAGATACCGAATGTCTTACAGTCCAATTTTGACAAGGATGAAAAAGCGGGAGAGCAGTGGATTTGCCGAAAATCGAAAAGCTGAGCATCCGGAAACAGCCGACAGGAAATCACAAATGGAGAATACAGAATATGGAATCAATGAAGGAAACCGCAAATCAGTTCTCGGAAGACTATAAAAAGCAGGAACAGAAAAAGAGAGAAAGAGGCCGAGGATAAAACGGAGAAGAAATCCGGATCCGATTTGAACAAAAATGGCTCTTTTGAAGTAAACGATGACGGTTCGAACCAGCAGCTTGAAAATTATACTCTCAATGAATTCATTGAAAAGGTACGCTCCTCGTCCTGACTATTAGTTCCAATTTTTTAGGAAATACCCACATGCTTCCGATCTGACAAAAGTAGAACCTTGCAATACAAAAGTGGCAGAAAAGAGCGTTCTTTTTTAAGTTCGTCTGGCGAAAACAAATCGTAATACATTTTCAATAAATGAGTACCGAACGCACCAAAGAGCAACTTTTCAAGGAGACGCAAGTAACGCTGAAAGAACATGGATTTACAATTGTTGACCAAGACAGGAAACGTCCCTGGGGTGGATTTTTCGTGATCGATGAAGATCAGGCCCAGTGCATTTGCCGATACCTATTTTGATAATATGCCGGTTGACGAACTCAAGATCTCCGGCAAGCTGAGCCCAAAAATTCTGATCGTTCAGCCGGGAAAGAGACTTTCATGGCAGTATCACCACAGGCGGGCCGAAATCTGGAAAGTAATTGAAGGGCCGGTCGGTGTTATGACCAGTGATACTGATGAACAAGCTCAGATTGAGAGGTTTGAAGCTGGCGACTTGGTAAAGCTGAAACAGGGCGAGCGTCACCGGCTGGTGGGACTTGACGATTGGGGCATACTTGCAGAAATTTGGCAGCATACCGATCCGGAAAACCCTTCTGATGAAAATGATATCGTACGTCTGCAGGACGATTTCGGAAGGTGATTTTTAATATGTATTGAGCGGAGCGCACTTGAAAAAGCGCCCCATCTTTCTTGTTTAAGCAAACTCTGCCAGCTCCTCCAGACTTATTTTATTCTCATAATACGCCCTGCCCACAACGACCGATTGAATACCTGTTTCTTGCAGGTCAAGCAGGTCTTGGTAGCTGCCCACGCCGCCTGAAGCAATAAACGTTGCCCTAGAGAACTTCTGCATAAGGGATCTGTAGAGTTCAATATTGGGGCCCTCCAGCGTGCCGTCGCGACTTATATCAGTAGTGAGCACATGCTTGAGGCCGCGTTCGAGCATTGGCTCCAGGAAGGCTTCCAGCGAATCATCGGCGGTCTCTTCCCAGCCGGCATAGGCCACCTTGCCGTTTTTAAGATCCATCCCCAAAATTGCGCGATCGGCATGCTTATCCAGCAGCTTCAGCCAATCCTCCGGTTTGCGAACGGCCATGGAACTGCAAATTACACGGGCAATTCCCTGTTTGAGTAGCATATCCGCATCTTCATAGCTGCGTACTCCGCCGCCGGTTTGGATTTCTAGGCCTGTGGCTTTAATGATAGATGTGATCTGCTTCAGATTCATAAACTCTCCCTTGCGTGCACCGTTCAGATCGATGACATGAATATGGGAAAATCCCGCCTCCTTGAATTTTCGGGCTTCCTCCACGGGATTGTTATTATATATAGTGGCCTGTTCGTAGTCACCTTTATGCAGCCGAACGACTTTACCGTCCAGCAGATCAATTGCGGGTATAACCTTCAAGAGCGTAGAATTTAATTGGATTGTTATAGTTTGCTACGAAAGGTAAAAAGAAAATTAATGGCAAGTTGTAATGATAAATTATTATCGTTGTTGAATTTTCTAAAAAGTTCCAATGGCTCTTACGGCATTAAAAAGAAAGGGCAGGATATTATCTTACAGACAGATAACGACATGACTGGTATTGAACTCTATCCTGCCGGACCGATAGACCATTATATCGAGCAAATTCAGGTTTATACCATTTCAAAGAGAAACGAAGAGATCGGTTCAATGGACTAACAGATCGTTAAATTGAGATACTCCCGCTCGTGGCAGAGGGATTAAACAATCCCGCTATAGCCCGAGAGCTGGATATCCCTAGAACGGCAGTCCAAAACCACCGGTCAAACATCAGGGAAAAGCTCAACCTTACCAGCCCGAGTAGGTACATTAAATATGCGCTGGCTTACGACCTCATTCAATTCTAACTTATTTGGTATGACATATCTGACCGAACAAGAACTCCTGGACCGATATGAATTTTATACCCTGTAATTTGAGTCTCAAATGAATGAAGGCGGCGATTTGAGAGAGATTGGTGATGAAGCCCCATTTAGTTTACAGGCGAATAATCCCCAAACTTTTGAGACTATCTATCTGAACAAAACCGGGATTGGATACACCGAGTTTAGATTGGACGAAATTGTAGAAAAATGGCCAGAGAATTCAAGCCTTGCCAGATTGCCGGAACGCTGGGTATGTCCGTAGAAGAAATTCCCCAGATTAAGAATAATATAAGGCGGAAATTATTTGTAAAAACACGGGCAGACTACATCAAATTTGCGTTGGCTTTTGGGCTTATTTCCTTCTAAAAAAAAGAAAATTACCCAACGTTAATTATTCATCCAATGAGAATTTCCCATTACTCATTAAGAGAGAAAAAATGTGCTTGCAAAGAGAGAGTTATGCACCTTATTTCATTTACTATTTAAAGGAGATTAATATTTGAGCGCTTTATAATCTGGTACGGATGTATCGAGAATGATATTTATCCGTTGATGTTGGTTAAGAGATCTATTATAGCTCGCCTTACCTAAATTTCTTAACATCAAGATAACGTTAGATTTCAGCAACCCTTATAAAGAATGGTTATTCTTGAACTCACTAAACATATAATTTAAGGCTATTTAGCATGAAATATTACGGTGTATTATTGGCACTTTTGCTTGGTACGGCAGGTCCGATGTTGGCTCAGAATTCGGCATCCGGTGTGGTTTTTGAGGATCAAAATGGGAACAGCATGAGAGACCAGGGCGAACCGGGTATTGCCGAAGTGGCGGTATCCAACGGGCGTGATGTGGTACTGACTAACCAGCAGGGACGATACAATCTTTCTGTGGATAATGATGATATATTATTTGTGATAAAACCCGCCGACTACCGCCTGCCGGTGGACAATAACAACATGTCACAGTTCTACTATATCCACAAACCTGAGGGATCGCCAGAGCTGGAATATGCCGGCTTAGAACCTACCGGACCGTTACCGGAATCCGTCAACTTTCCACTGATCAAAGCAGAGCAGAAAAACGAGTTTAAAATGCTGGTATTTGGAGACCCGCAACCCTACACTGAGCAGGAGGTCGATTATTTTGACCGTGATATTGTTTCAGAATTGGCCGGTAAAAGCGAGTACGACATGGGAATCACTCTCGGCGATATTGTGGGGGATGATCTCGACCTATTTGATCCCTATACAAAATCGGTGGCGCGTGTAGGCATTCCCTGGTTCCATGTGTACGGCAATCACGATATGAATTTTGATGCGGAACGTGATGAATATGCCGACGAAACGTTTGAACGGGTTTTCGGCCCGCCTACCTTTTCGTTTAATCACGGAAGCGTGAGCACTTCATTCGTGGTGGATAATGTTATCTATCCCCGCACGGATGGTGAATCCGGATATATTGGCGGATTTACCGAAGAGCAACTTACCTTTGTGGAAAACGATCTTAAGCAGGTTCCGAAGGACAAGCTGGTGGTACTGGCATTCCATATCCCCATCATTCAGCCTGAAGGCTATCGCGCCTTTCGGATCGAGGACCGCAAACAACTCTTTAATTTGCTGGAAGATTATCCGCACACGCTGTCTCTTTCGGCACATACCCACATTCAGCAGTTTGCATTTTTTCGGGAATGAAAGCGGATGGCCGCAGCAGGAACCTCATATTCACTACAACGTGGGAACAACTTCCGGTGACTGGTGGTCTGGTGTACCCAATGAGCGAAATATCCCGCCAACCCTAATGCGCGACGGCACACCCAACGGCTATGCAATGATTAATTTTAGGGGGAACCAGTTTACGCTCGATTACAAGGGAGCCGGATACAATGAAACGTACCGCATGAGCATGTGGGGACCGGAGGTGGTGCCGCAAGACAGCTGGCACAGCGCCGATTTGTATGTGAATTATTTCCTCGGATCGGAGCGGACCAAAGTTGAATACAAAGTGGGTGATACTGATTGGAACGCGATGCAGAAAGTTGAAGAAGGAGACCCAGCCGTGGCCATGCTTCGTCAAAAGTGGGATACCTCAAAAACACTGCTTGCCGGCAAGCGTCCCTCCAACCCGGTTGAATCAACGCATCTCTGGAGCACGGGGGTCCCAAATAACCTGCCGATCGGCCCGCAAACTATCGAGATACGAGTGACTGATATGTTCGGACGGCAGTTTTTTGACGAATTTAAATATGAGGTAGTTCGGCCCGGCGGCAACTAGGGCAGTTGATCAAAAATTAATAAGAGAATTTAAGGCGAAAGTAGAGCAGGTTTGGGGTATCTGTGAATGGTTGGAATGCGTTGCCTTTAAGAAGTTGAGTGAGTACAAGGAAGTCCACGTTTTCAGTAACTGAAACTGATATCTGCGGGATGAAAATGAATATTGATCGATCAAAGCTGCCCATAAGTCCCATGTTGCCGCTTACCAGCGGGTGAAACTGGTAAGAGCCGTTCAGAAAGAACGCGGAGCGTGCAATAAACAAGTTGTCTGCAGTGGGAGGACGTGTTAATTCCATGATGGGCGTAGCCTGCCTGCGGTATCCGCCATTATACAGAAGTTCGCCCTGAAGGTACAAACCGCTGTCCAACATATAATCGATGCCGGTGGTGGCTGTAAAATGACCGGTGTTTTCAAAAAAATGTTCCTCCGGATGAAAGTAAGTCACTTCTCCTTTCAGTCCCGCCCCCTGCAAGTAACCCGACCATCCCACACCCAGCACGGCGTATTCCAGGTAATGTCCGCCAATGATTTGGTAATCGTAACTGCCTAGCGTACCGCGAACCATTCCACCAACGACAGATTGATCAAAACGGTCGGCAATTCTGTAACCAAACTCTACGCTCGAGGCGTAGCTCCAGCTGTATTGCGCGCTCAGGGCGTCGACACCGGGACGTTCCTCATAATCAAAATTGAGATAGGAATAGGCGTTAAACAGGTCATTGGGATTCCACACGTAGGTTCGTCCCCAGTTCAGGCGCTGGCGACCAACGTGCATCTCAAATGGACCGTTAATATAGCTGGCATGCAGCCGATCGATGCTGGAGTGGAGGATGGAGTGTTCCCCGGAGAGCCACACCCAAGAGAGATCAAAATAGTTGGGATCAGTTTCATAAAACTGGTCTAGCCCCGGGCTGTTATTGACAGAATACCCGTGCAGAAGACGTGTACGCATGTCAGCGCGAAATTCGAGGTGTTCGCTCAGCGTCCAATCACTCTCCAACCGGTGATGCAGGATGTTATCGTAACGAAAGGTAGAGAGGGAGTTATCAAACGAAATTTGGCCGAGTTCTTTCAGGTAGCCACCTAATTCTATATCGAAATCATTGTTTTGGGCTGTAGCAGATTGAAGGGCGAGCAGTAAAATAAAAAGAAGGGAAGGCAGAAAGTTTTTATTCAGAATACCCCAATAATATTTTTTGTCGGATTTTGAGTTAGAATTTACTGAAAATCTGAACATGTCAGAATAATTTATTCTCGTACTTTATCTTGGTCAATCTGGCCGTCTACCAACGTCACCACCCGTCGGGCACGATCAATTACCCGCTGATCATGCGTAGAAAAAATGAAAGTCATCTGTTCTTTTTCGTTGAGCTCGGCCATCATATCCAGCAGTTCGCCGGAGGATACCGAGTCGAGGTTGGCGGTAGGTTCGTCAGCCAGCACAAAATCAGGTTTGGAGGAGAGCGCCCGGGCCACGGCCACCCGCTGCTGCTGCCCTCCTGAAAGCTCTGAAGGCCGTTTATTGAGTTTATCGCCAAGCCCGACCTCTTCCAGCAGTTTTGTGCTCACCTCCCGACACTCCTTGCTTGATCGACCCTGCATCTGCATAACGAAGGACACATTTTCGATAGAGGTTAGTACTGGAATTAAATTATATGCCTGGAAAACGAACCCAATATGGTGCAGCCGGAAATTGATCAATTCGCTATCTGAAAGCGTGCTCAGGTCGGTGCCTTGAACGGTTACGCTACCTTCGGTTGGAGAATCGAGTCCGCCGATGATATTGAGAAGCGTCGTTTTCCCCGAACCGGAAGGGCCAACAATGGCCGTGAATTCTCCCTTCTCGATTGTTAAATTCGCACCACGAAGCGCGTGTACAGGCACCTGGTCCTCATTATAAATTTTGGTGACGCCGTTGGTTTCTATTACAGGCATAACGGTTAAATTTTTCGGATTGCCTCAACTGGTTTCAGTTTCAGTGTTTTCCATGCAGGATACAGCGACGAAAGCAGTGCGGCTGCGGCTATCAGTAGCGTGATATTGAGATAATAGATGCCGGATAGCTCCGGGTAGATGGTCGAGCTCATACCGTACTCATTAAATCCCTGGGCAAATGCACTGAGGTCGATGCCAGTATCTTCCATCAATTGAATCGATCCCCAACTTAGCAATAGGCCGAGGGGAGCACCGGTCATGGTGAGGAATATCGTCTCGCAGAGAATCATCATAAACAATCGTACCTTATTCATGCCCACGGCCATCAGCATGCCGAGCTCACGGGTACGCTCCAGGATAGACATCAGCATGGTATTAATAATACTGAAGATGAGCGCAATCACGATAATAATCATGAAAATGTAGAGCGATATATCCATTGATTCGTAGACATACTCCAGTTCCGGCGCTATATCACCCCAGCTTGCAAAATACAGGGCGGGGAACTGGCTGCTTAGCTGTTGTTTGTAGGTATCGGCCATCGGGTAATTATCCACTTTGAGGATGACTTTGTGGATCGCTTCAGGGTTGCCCAAGAGGTTGTTCAGATCCGATTGTTTGACGAGCACATTGCCCCGGTCGTAGGCGTTGCTGGGCGAATCAAATATGCCCGCAACACGAAATGATCCTGCGGTAATGGTGCCCTCCACATCCTGAAAACTCAGCACAATTTTTGATCGCAGGCCGAGCTCAAGTCGTTCTGCCAGCTCGCTGCCAATCACAACCGGATTACGCGATACACTTTTGAGGATATCGCCTTCGGTAATGTATTGTTGTACCGGGTGCGAACTGCTTGAATCCCCCGAAACCTCTATGCCGTGGATAGTTACCCCATAACTGTTAGCGGCACTCTGGGCAAGCCCTGTCGCCAGGCTCTGTGCACGAATCTCTGTGATGTTTGGTGCAGCCTGCAGAGAATCTAGCAATTCACTGGATTTTGGAATTTCAAACCGTGGATTAAACTGGTCTTGAAACTGCGGATGCGTAATTTGAATATGCCCAACCGACAGATTAAGGTGATTCTGCAGGTATCCTTTGGTCAATCCACTCATAAAAGAGGAGATAAAGATACCGGCCCACACGCCGAGCATCACCGCTATAATGACCACGCTGCTCCTTGTGGGATTTCGCCAGATGTTTTTCCAACCGAGTTTTATGATTTTCAGGATCATGGTTATCCTCTCATGGCGTCTACAGGTTCAAGTCGAGAAGCGCGAAAAATGGGGATAATGCTGAACAGCAGGGTGATGATAAAAAGTATGATAGCCTGCACGATAAATATATCCGGAGCTACGGAAAATTGAAGTACCGGCTCCATGGCGTACGATTGTACCGCTGATTCCATACTTCCGGTGAGCTCAATTGGGTTGAGGTGAAGGTACCAGGCGATCGGCAGACTTACCCCAATGCCTGCGGCAGCACCCAGGGCCGCAATAATCAGCACCTCAAGGGATAGAATTTTTAAAATGGAAGAACGCGGCGTACCTACTGAAAGCATTACTCCAAATTCATACGTGCGTTCGGATATCATCATCAGTACAGTGCCGAGTATCCCAAATCCCACCACCATGTACAGCACCATAAGGATAATGATGCCACTGCCCCGGTCGGCCTGTATCGCCTGCTGAAGTTCCGGCATCAGTTCCTGCCAGCTCATTACCTCATATTTTTCTCCGGAAAGCTGGCTGCGCAGCTGTTCAACCGTCTGTTGTACATTGCAGACATCATCGAGAATCAGCGCTGCGCTGGTCAGCTGATTCCCGGCCACGAAAAAATTCTGGGCAGTTTGCAGCGGCAAATACACCAGGCTCTTGTTAAGTTCTGGGTTAGCGTAGGAAACCGTGCCCTTAATTGGGTAAAGGCCGGTGGCGTTCATCCCGCGATATCCTTGCCCGAGCAGCACCAGGCTGTCGCCTATTTGGGCATTGAGGCGATCCATCAGTTCCACTCCAACGATGACAGCCTGCTCGCTGTTTGACTCAAAATATCTTCCCTGCTGCAGTCGTTCATGAGGTTCGCCCAGCTTCTGCTCTGCCTGGATGTCAATCCCCATAACCATGGCCGGGCGACTCTGGCTGTCGGTGGCGGCCAGGGCATACGATTCAATGCGTGGAGCTACCGTTTGGATTGATGGGAATTCAGCAATTTCTTTTAGAAGAGAATCTGACCCGCGAAAGCTGTTGTTCAGGGTCTGCTCTTCCCAGTAGCCATCAGCGTGAACCTGGATATAACCGGTAAAGGTTCCGACGGTGCTTTCCAGCATATTGTCATATTGGCCCTCCTGGGTAGAACGGGTGATGGCGGCCAGCGCAACTGCAACTACGATTGACGCCATCGTGATAAAGGTTCGCCTTCGGTTCCGCCAGATATTTCGCCAGGCCAGTTTAATAGAAAGCATGCTACCTGTTGATTATATGCGTTTCATGTTTTGGATGCTGAAGAATTGCTGGGATAGATCTACATTAAACTCGATATCCTCATATATGAGTACTGTTTTATGGCCCGGCTCTTCAGCTGGTATCATCTCCATGTGCGTGGGAATCAACCGGCCATCCCTCTCCTCAACCTCGGAGCCGGTCATGGTACGCATCAGGTAATGATCCTCATCATAAAATTCAGTTCGAAGCTGAAGGTGTTCCTCTTTTGAGATAAAGACCGTAACCTTTCCCCAAACGACTGGAGCCTCCGGCTTTGGTGTCATCTCAATTTTGTAGCAGTCATATCCGCTGACAGTGCTATCACCGGCCATGGTATGCATGTAGTCCGTTACGATTGACGATTCACGAACCAGATCATTATTGGAAAAGTCAGAACCCATCCAGGATTGACTCATCATCGAGGGTGGCAGCTTGATCGTGCGGTTGATATCCGGTAGCCAGTTCCAGATCTCGTTGCCCCGTTTTAAGTAGGCAGTGCCTTCATCGCGGGCGGGAGCAGTGATGAGCATAAGGCTATATTCATTCCCGAGATTCCAGGATTTTATGGAAAGGGAACGCTCCCAGCTGGGACGGATGATCTGCATGGTGATTTCAGAACGTGAACTTTCACCGCGCATCTTCAGGTCGGCTTTTCGTACAATTTCGGTTGCATTTTGTGCACCGGCACTCAGCGTTACAAAAAGCAGGAATACCAACAAGGAAGCAGATTTAGTGTTCATGAATATACTCCTGTAATATTTTTTCCTTGATCTGTTCGTAGGGATAGTCATCTCCCATAGTAATATAGCCCAGGGCGATACCATCGAGCTTGGATGCCAGGAAATAGGCTTCATCCTCCGGATTCTGATAACCGAGCTGTTGCAGGATTTCTGCCATTATCTGAACCTGCCGTTCATTCTCTTTTTCAATATGGGGATGAAGTGTGTCCGCGGTATCAGGCTGCAGGGCCAGGGAGATCATAAGGCGAATCACTTCGGAAGATTCTTCAAGAAAAATGAAGACTTTTTGCAGCAAAAGTTGCAGGCATTGGTCAGGCGGCAGATCTTCTGGAAAGGTAGTCGCATCTTTACCGACCTCGGAGAGATCTTCAAAAATAGAGATCAGGATTTGTTCTTTGCTGGAAAAGTAGTGGTAGATCAGTCCCTTGGAGATGCTGGCTTTTTCTGCGATTCTGCTAACCGGAGTATCCGAATATCCCTCTTTGGCAAAGAGTTGAAACGCTGCATCCTTGATCTTCTTCTGAGTTTGGCGGCGGATTTCCGGTTTTGTTCCGGTGTTCTGGGTACCATGTATTTTTGTTGACTTGTCGTTCAGCCAAAAATGTAGTCAAATAAATGGTACCGGTCAAAACTATCTGCTAAGCGATTGTTTGTAAAGAGGTTTGTGTGAATAGTAAGCAGTTAAATATTCCTATGGAGAGGCGCACTAACTTTCGGGGTTTTCAAGTTGCTCGAAGTTACGGTATGCATCAACAAGATCTAGGTAAACACCGTCAAATCCAGCAGCTAAAATGCGATCGAGGTAGGCGTTATCACTCCCTAAAATAATATCTTGCCAGGCTGGTTCCCAGTATTGGACTAGATAATTTCCCTCCCAGTTGGGATTCTCTTCCCTCAGCCAAGAGGGGGATGCAGATCCCAGAGCCGGTCCCAGTAATAGCGGTAATCCTCCGCTTCGCCTATGCTCATGTAAGCGATTAATAGTCGGTGACCGCCATTCACCTTAGCACTCAGTTTCTCAATATCTTCGGACGTGAGAGGCTGGTTGGCGTGAAAAAATAGATCGATGATTAATAGGTCGTAGTTTGTTTCAGCCAGCCTGTCAATATATTGCTGTTTGGTATCAAAATTCTGAGTGTTTAGCAGGTAGAGAAAATTCTCGGCCTCATCCAGCTTTGTGATATCTCTTGCATTTTCCTGGTGTGGCTGCAGTGGGTGATCGGGAATCACGTTGAGTTCTCGCTGGCTGGCTGCAAAAGAGATGTATCCCAGTGAATCAGTTTATGGCGTAGGAATTATCCATCTTGAAAGGAGTACTTGCGTAATCAGTGACCATTACTGTTTTTCCGTTGGTCTGGGCAAGCTGTCAGGTACCTGTTTATGTATTTGCGCGCATCTTCTGGAGTTGCCTGATCATCAGCATTGTAGCCATAAAATACGCTTTCACGGCCTATTCCCTCGATCGCGTTCAAATACTTTTTATTGGGTTTCAGGACTATTTCCTGGTTTGACTCGGTTAGAAGTTGAATCCCGTTTTGGGGTATGACGATGAAATCAGAATCTTTCTCCTTGGCATACTTGCTTATTGAATCCACAAAAGAGATCATCCGCTCGCGATAAATGTAGGTCTCTTCTTCAGATACCATATTCTCACAGGTTGCAGAAACAAAAAGAAGTGACACGAGCACCAACGATAGAAGTTTATGCATCCCAATAATAGTCGTTAATTGTTAGGTCATCCTGATAGTATGATCTGGCTTGCAGCCTGGCAGAACTGTAACCGTAATTTTAAACAAGATAATTAGAAATAGAACTAGAGCAAATGATTCGAGGATTAAAAACTGGAGTGGTAAATTAGTATGCAATCTCTGCAAATCTGTAAAATCGGAAGATTGAAAAGAAGCTTTACATCTTTAATTTGCCTGGCTCTTCTACATAGGTGAGAAAATTTTGCAGCAGCATAGAGCCCACATCCCCTGACTTTTCCGGGTGAAACTGCACGCCAACATAGTTGTCGCGACCCACAACTGAAGCAAATGGACACGTATATTCACACTCCGCCAGGGTGTACTTGTTCACAGGCGCGTAATAACTATGCACATAATAGAAGTAAAAGTCAGTTGAAATACCTCTCAGCAGCGGGTGCTTATCCACCGATTGGAAGGTGTTCCATCCCATGTGCGGAACTTTACCTTTCCTTGAGTCAAATTTCTTAAGCCGACCGGGTATGATGCCGAGGCCTTCCGTGTCGCCTTCTTCAGAAGATTCGTAGAGCAACTGCATGCCAAGACAGATGCCCAGTACCGGCTTTTGGGTTTCTTTAAGCCAGCTGTGTAGGTTATTTTCGCGGAGCGATGCCATTGCAGAATAAGCGTGGCCCACACCTGGAAAAATAACGGCATCGGCCGTCTCTAGTTTGTCTGTATCGTTGGTAATAACAAATTCAGCTCCGAGCCGGTCAAGAGCGTTGCTTACCGAGGCAAGGTTGCCGGCTTTATAGTTGATGATCGCTATCATTGCTATAGCAGATTTTTTGTGCTGGGTAATATATTATATTGTCTTTCGCTACGGCTGACGGCTACACGCAGGCAGTGAGCCAAGCCCTTAAAGATGGCTTCGATCTTGTGATGATCATTCGAACCGGCAACTGAAATATGCAGTGTCGCTTTCAGATGCATAGCTAACGAATAGAAAAAATGTTCGGTCATCTCTGTGGGAAAGTCGCCAACCATCGCTCGTTTAAAATCAGCATCAAAGGCAACATATGGCCGTCCAGACAGATCCAACGCTATCTCAGCTTTACTTTCATCCATGGGCAACAGAAAACTATACCGCTGAATTCCCACTTTGTTGTCTAATGCTTTGGTGATGGTCTCACCGAGGACAATTGCCACATCTTCAATGGTGTGGTGCTCATCAACTTCCAGGTCGCCTTTGCAGGTAAGCTCCAGGTCGATCAGGCCATGCTTTGCGATCTGTTCAAGCATGTGATCGAAAAAGTTGAGCCCGGTATCTATTTTCGCTGTACCGTCGCCATCGAGATTGAGTTTGACGTGAATATCCGTTTCAGCAGTCTGCCGATGGATCTCGGCTGTGCGTTTGGGAAAACAGAGCGTGTGGCTCAGTTTAAGCCAGTCAGACGATTCTGCAACGTTGGTATCCTCTGTCTCGGCCGAAAGCATTGTTCCATGTTTCGAAAAAACGAACAGTTCAGCGGTATCAGGGCTGCTGAACTGTGGCGTTATTCGTTCATTTTCAAGGAGCTGCCGCTGGATTTTTGTGAGAGGATCCAGATCAAAGCCCACTTTATGATCAAGCTTTTGCAAATAATTTATACCAAACAGGACACCCGGCCAAAGCATCTGCTCATGATCTCCTGCGAGTGCTTCATTGTGGATCCAAATTTTCATGAGGTTACCTTTTTAAGCGTAGAAAGAAACAGGTCGTTTTCGTCGGGCATGCCCACTGTTACGCGCAGGCAGTTTTCGCAGTGCGGTTCAGTCCCACGATAGCGTACAACTACGCCACGATCGGCCAGCTTTTTGTAGATATCGTAGGCCTCATCAATTTTGAAAAGGATAAAGTTGGCATCCGAAGGATAGACTTTCTCTACAAACGGCTGAATGGAAAGTGCTTTGGAAAGACGATTCCGCTCTTCCTTGATTTTGCTGATGTTAAATCGGACCTTTTCCAGGTTTTCGAATGCTTTTTTCCCGTAGTGAGAGGTCAGTGAATTTACGTTGTAAGGCGCTTTTACCTTCATCATGTAGTTGATGATATCTTCGGCCGCAATAGTTACGCCCATCCGAATACCTGCCAGTCCAAAACCTTTCGAGAGGGTCTGTAGCACCACCAAGTTCGGGTAATTAGGTATATCCCGGGCAAGAGATTCCCGTTCACTGAAATCGATATAGGCTTCATCCACTACCACAATACCATTAAATTCATGGATGATCTTCTTGATTGCCTCCATCGACATATCGTTAGCTGTTGGATTGTTGGGGGAGCAGAGAAAGATCATTTTATGTATTTCTGCACTGATGAGAAGACCGCATCAACATCTAGCTGAAAGTCAGACGTCAACAGCGCTTTATCTACGTGAATATCGTGGATATTTGCTGATACGCTGTACATACCGTAAGTGGGGGGCGTAATGAGGATTCGATCCTTTCCCGGCTGACAAAACACGCGCAGCAGCAGGTCGATCGATTCATCACTGCCAGCACCAGCAAATACGTTTTCTGTGCGAACTCCGCGTAATTCGGCAAATCTGCTGCGAAGCTCTCGCTGGTAGGGGGAGGGATACCGATTCAGCCCCTCTATGTTTTTAATCGGTGATCCATAGCTGTTTTCATTTGCATCAAGCAGCGGTGCCCTGGTCGTAATCATCGCGGGCACTGCGGTAGGGATTAAGCTTTTTGATATTGGGACGCACAAGATCGTCGATGGATATCGTTTTAGGCATAGTTATTAATCGTTGTCGTTAAGTCGAATTGTTACAGCGCGTTTGTGTGCCTGTAGTTGCTCCATTTCTGCCAGCTTAGTAACCGGTCGTGCTAGTGATTGCAGGCCTTCGCGGCTCAACTGCTGTATGGTAATAAATTTTTGAAAGGAATCAACCGAAACGCCGCTATACATTCGGGCATACCCATACGTTGGAAGAGTGTGGTTCGTTCCCGAGGCATAATCTCCCACGCTTTCGGGGGACCACGGTCCAAGGAAAACCGAGCCGGCATGCTTGATAAGCTCCGTTCTTTCAGCCGTATCCTGGCACTGCACAATCAGGTGTTCTGGCGCATATTCATTGGAAAAATAAAAGGCATTCTCAAGATTGTTAACCTCAACCGAAAAGCTGTTTTCGAGGGCCTTTGAGGCAGTCTCCTTGCGGGGAAGCTCCTGCATCTGTAGATCTAATTCATCCTCCAGTTTATCCAAATCAAAAGAGGGTGTAGCCACCAATACTACCTGGCTGTCAGGTCCGTGCTCGGCCTGCGAAAGCAGGTCAGCGGCTACATACGCGGGATTTGCTGTTTCATCGGCAATGACCAGAACTTCAGACGGTCCAGCTGGCATGTCGATTGAAATATGGGCTTCACTGTTTTGAAGCCACATTTTAGCGGCCGTTACATACTGGTTGCCGGGACCAAATATTTTGTCCACTTTTGGGATCGACTCGGTTCCGTAAGCCATGGCAGCTACCGCTTGTGCACCGCCGGCCAGCAGCACGGTTTCTATACCGAGCTTCTGTGCGATATAGCTAATTTCATCCGCAATCGTCCCCTGTTCATTCGGAGGCGTTGCAACGATCACTTGTGCGCAACCGGCCAGCATGGCGGGAATGCCCAGCATCATCAGGGTTGAGGGCAAAATAGCTGTGCCCCCCGGAACGTAAAGTCCCACCCGTTCGATAGGGCGCGCAACCCGCGAGCAGCGAACTCCCGGCATCGTTTCCACCTCAATGGGGGCAGAAAGCTGTGCTTTGTGAAACCGGTAAATATTGCGAAATGCGGTATCGATGGCATCCTGGGTTTGTTCATCCAGCTCCACCGTTTGTTGCTGTGGATTCAGCTGTACCGAAGGTGGCCGAACGCCGTCAAACGTCTCGGTAAATTTCAAAACAGCTTCATCTCCATCGGATTCTACCTGTTCGATTATCGGCTTGATCTGCTCCAAAACAGACAGGAAATCCATTTTGGGCCTCCGGCAGAGGTCCCGGACTTGGTCGTTAGTTAACTTGTCAAACTTGTATCTTTTCATAATCACATATCAAACAAAGGGAAAGCGGGACAGCATTCCCAGGTTGATGTTATAGAATCATACTTTCGATAGGAAGAATTACGATACCACTGGCTCCGGCTGACTTTAATCGCTCCATGACTTCCCAGAATTGCTCTACTTGAATGACGGTATGAATGGCCACCATGCCGTTGTCGGCCAGTGGCATCACCGTAGGACTTTTCAGAGAAGGGATAATATCTTTGATTTCCGGAACCGCAGTTTCGGGTGCGTTCATCATGATATAGCGGCTACGCTCGGCCTGTTGATAGCCTTCAATGCGGAGCAACAGTTTTTCGATCAGCTTCTGTTTGCCTTCCGATAATTTTTTGTTGGTTTGGATCAGTTCAGTTTCGGACTCAAAGATAACGTCAAGCTCTTGGAGACCATTGGCTTTCAGCGTATTGCCGGTGGAAACCAAGTCACAGATAGCATCGGCAACCTCAAGTCTCGGGGCGATCTCCACGGCCCCTGATATCGTCACAATTTTAGATTCAACGCCATGTTCCTGAAGGTAGTTGCGCGTCAGATTTGGATAGCTGGTGGCGATGGTTTTTCCTTCAAAATCCTCAACAGACTCGATGTTTCCGTCTTTCTTGGCGGCCAGCGAGAGGCGACATACCCCGTAATCGAGGCCCTTGAGTATTGTGACATCAGCACCCATTTCCGCTGTAACATTCGCGCCGACAAAGCCGAGATCGCAGACGCCATCCTGTACATACTCCGGGATGTCATCATCGCGAATGAGCAGAAGTTCAACATCAAAATTGCGGCATTTTACCATCAGGCTGCGCTTGTAGTTGTCAAAACGTAACCCAACGCCTTTTAGCAGGTCAATGGTTTTGTCGGTTAGCCGACCGGATTTTTGAATGGCAATTCGTAATGAGGTATCAGAATCAGCAGTGCGTTGCATAATCAAATAGTAGATCTATTGTTTAAGGTATTCTGGATGTAGATAGTGGAGAAGACGTGGTAGCCGAAGCTACATAAACTGATGCTATTGACGGCTGGAGCCGCCATGATGGAGGTGAGTATGGATATGTCGCTTTCTGTTCTGCATCAAGCCAAAGATAATGGTTTTAAGGTAATCTTCCACAGCGAAAATCAAGTTAACGAAAATTTAACTTCGGGATAGGAAACTGAATCTTTTTAAACCAATCATCTTCAGAAACTACTTATCCCGAATGCAATGATCCGGAACTGTTCAGCCAGATGTTGGAATATCGAATTGAATGTTGTAGAGATAAAAAAAGCCCCGAACCGGGGTAAGATTCGGGACTTATGGGGTCAATACCACCTCAGGTATGGGAGTGTTGTCCATGTAGGATGGCTATCGGTATGAGGTGGTTTGGACAGAATGCTTAATATCTAAAATTGAATTTGATATCTCCGTTGGTTGTTTAAATACTTCCTTTAGTAACTATTACTCCTATTTTTATAGAATGTTCCGGTGGTGGATAGATGAATATCGACGACAGAAATTTTTCAGGATAAATAGGGGAGGCCTTGTAATTGAGCACTAGTCGAATTTCTAAATAATTTCCATTGAACTCCATCACTCAAACGTTTATCCTTAACCGGTTTTTCAGAAGAATATTAACCCAAACGATCTTAATCATGATTACTACTGCACAGTTTACCTACATTCCACTGGAGGCTCAGAATCCACGGGAAAGCATCCACTTTTTGCTTGAGCTGGTAGCCCAGCACGATGTGGAGGTAGATGTAAATTACCTTTCCACCAGCGTGCGCGGTAATACAGATGTTATTTTTGAGCTGATACGCGAGGTTTATGATACGATGACCATTGAAGGAGAAGAGTTTAGATTTCACATTGAGCTGCTGAACCCTGTCCCTGAGGATGAAGCGGATTCTCTGAAGATTGTGGAAGAAGAATAGGTTGCGAATATCGTAATATGTTTAGTCTGGATTATTCACCAAGAAATTTGGTTTTGAACGAGACTAGGGGGAAATGACCACGCAAAGGTACCTGTGCATCTTGAGCACAGCTTTTTCCCGTCAACGAAGTGCAGGGCCAAATTTCGTAGCCGTTAGTTACAACACTCATAGTTAAGCTATTTGTCATCTTTGATAGGTAGCACAATATCAATGAATTACCTTGTATACATCACAATTTCGTGAATAATCCGGGTTAGTTTTGTTGCGCATCACGCGGTACAATTTTTAGATCTGCTCATAGCTCGTTTATATCGTGTTTAGCATGGAAGAACAGAGCAGATATACTTTTTTATTTTTTCAATGATATGCAATCCCTCCACTAAATTTGTATCTTATCCGTTCTTTTTGTTGAGCACTTTATAGCATTGTAAGCTGATTATTTATGCCTGAAATTCGCAACTTTTGCATTATCGCCCATATCGATCACGGTAAATCTACCCTGGCCGATCGGCTGCTGGAGCGTACCGGTGCCATCACCGAGCGGGAGATGAAGGAGCAGATCCTTGATGATATGGACCTGGAACGCGAGCGTGGTATCACGATCAAAAGCCACGCCATAAAAATGGAATATGAGCGTCCCAGTGGGGAAAAAGTGATTTTCAACCTGATTGATACCCCCGGCCACGTCGATTTTGGCTATGAAGTTTCGCGAGCTCTGAAAGCGTGCGAAGGCGCCCTGCTGGTGGTAGATGCAGCCCAGGGCATTGAGGCGCAAACGCTTTCCACACTGTACCAGGCGCTGGATCAGGACCTGGAAATTGTTCCGGTACTTAATAAAATTGATCTGCCCGGTGCTGATATAGAAGGCGTAGGTCAGCAAATTGTGGATCTTATCGGCTGCGATGAAGACGAAATTCTTAAAGTTTCTGGTAAAACGGGTGAAGGAGTAAACGTGCTTCTTGAAGAGATTGTCAAGCGTATTCCGGGTCCTAAAAGAGATACCGAAAAGCCGCTTCGGGCCCTTATTTTTGATTCTATTTTTAATACCTATCGCGGCTCTATTGTCTATGTTCGGGTGATGGAAGGGGCGCTTGAAAAAGGCGAGGGAATTCGCTTTATGGCTACCGACAAGGAGTATGACGCGGAAGAAATTGGATACCTGATGATGAAACAGGTAAAGACCGATCGTCTGGAAGCGGGAGAAGTAGGGTATATTGTAGGAAGCGTAAAATCACTGCAGGATGCCCGTGTGGGTGATACAGTGACCAAAACCGATAATCCTGCCGACAAGCCCATTCCCGGCTACCAGGAACCCAAGCCGATGGTCTTCAGCGGCCTTTTTCCAACCCAGTCGGATGATTTTGAGGATCTGCGTTCCGCCCTTGAAAAGCTGCAGCTTAACGACGCTTCCCTCTCGTATGAACCGGAAACGTCGGAGGCCCTTGGGTTTGGATTTCGTGCCGGTTTCCTCGGTATGCTCCATATGGAGATCGTGCAGGAGCGCCTTGACCGCGAGTTTGATATCGACATTATCACTACTGTTCCGAATGTGGAATACAAGGTTGACGTCAACCGAAAAGGTAACAGGCAGACGATTCTTGTAGATAACCCCAGTGATCTGCCGGATCCCGGAGATCGGAGGCAATCTATGAACCCTATATCAAGGCGACCATCCTCACGCCTTCAGACTATATTGGTCCTGTGATGAAGTTGTGCCAAAATAAGCGCGGCATTTACGTCAACCAGCTGCATATGCAGGGTGCGTCGTGTAGAGATTACCTATGAACTGCCGATGGCGGAAGTGGTGTTCGACTTTTACGACCGCCTCAAAAGTGGCACCCGCGGTTATGCTTCTTTGGATTATGAATTTATTGAATATCGTAAAAGTGACCTTGTTCGGCTGGATATTCTGCTCAACGAGGAACCTGTGGATGCTCTTTCCAGTATCATTCACCGGGACAAAGCCTACGAGCAGGGGCGCAAGCTCTGCAAGAAGTTAAAAGAGCTGATCCCCAAGCAGCAGTTTGAAGTCCCTGTGCAGGCAGCCACCGGTTCGCGGATTATCGCTCGAGAAACGATTCGAGCCATCCGCAAAGATGTTACCTCAAAATGTTATGGTGGGGATGTTTCCCGGAAACGAAAACTGCTGGAGAAGCAAAAGGAAGGGAAAAAACGAATGAAGCAGGTGGGTACGGTTGAGGTACCGCAAGAGGCTTTCCTGGCCGTTCTTTCAATGGATGATAATGATTAGGACTTACGTAACGTTAGTAGCTAAATAATTAACAGAATTTCTTACCTTTTTCAGCAAATCTAAATAAAGATAATTTTTTATATGCAATTTATACGACAGTTTACGGCTATTGCCGTACTATTTTTTGTGCTGGTAGGTTCAGCGTTTGCCCAGTTCGAAGAACCTGAAATTGAAAAAGTGCCGCACAACCAGCGCCAGGAGTTCCAGGAACAATTTTCTGATATCAAGTGGACCGGCCAGGGGCTTTACCAGGATACCCAAATTGATAACAAGAAGACCGATGAAATCCGGGCTCGTCTGCAGGCTGTGTATGGCGACCCCACCCAGACCCTGGAGGACCTGATCGACCAGAAAAACTTTCGGCCGGGTAAGGCGATACAATTTGAATACTGGTTTACCGTGGACGACAGCATTCCTATGATGGTCCTAGACATAGACGGACCCTTTGGGCAAGGACTGGTTTATGGCGGAGCCAGCCGGTATATCGACCTGATGCCCCAGATTAAGCGAACACTTTCTCAAAAGCTGATGGCTGTTGATGATATGGCGCCATACCAGGATTACTTTTATTCTCCAGAAAGAGAGCAGTGGTTTAACGTGCGCTACAAAGATGGGGAATTAATGACCGAAAAGATCGATTCCCCTCAAGGCATGACAATCGAATATACATACTAGAAATAGACCAGGAAGGAAACAGCATTGGCAGAGGAAGTTTTGGAGAAAAACAATAAAGAGAACGCTCGTCGTCGGCGCAACAACAAACAGGAAGAAGCAAATCATTGGGCTCGTGAATGGCTGGACGCCCTCCTTTTTGCTGCAGTAGCTGCTTTAATCATACGAACCTTTTTCTTTGAGGCCTATCGCATTCCCACCCCGTCAATGGAAGAAACCCTGCTTACAGGTGATTTCCTGGTAGTCTCAAAAATAAGTTACGGTCCCCGAACGCCCATGGTGATCGGCGTGCCTTTTACCAATATCTACCTGCCGGGCGTCAACTTGCCGTGGACCCGCCTTCCAGGCTACACGGAGATTGAACGCAATGATATCGTAGTTTTTAACTACCCGATCGATATTTCCCCGATTTCCGTGAAGACCAACTACATTAAGCGAAGCGTCGGCATTCCCGGTGATACGCTCAGCATACGCGATAAAATGCTGTATATAAATGGCGATCTCTCTCAACAATATGCCGGCGTGCAGAAAAATTACGTGGTGCAAGTACAGGAGCGCGTCCGTCTGAGTCCCGCCAAAGTGGCTAATATCGGGGCAACGTTAGTTGGCTCACAGGGGCAAAATAGCTACCGTGTAAATATGACGACCAACGAAGCTGAAACTATTCGCCGCTGGCCAGAGGTGCAGGATGTAAACTTGCATGTGTTACCCGAGGATTTTAATGAATATTCGCGGCGTGACTTTAGCTTTTCAGCCGGATTCATGAATCACGACCATCTGCCGCAAATCGTCATTCCATTTGAAGGCCAGGAGGTTACGGTTAATCGTGATAACTGGCATATCTACGAAAATATTATTACCCGGTACGAGCGCAACAACGCCGAATGGAGAGGCAATGAGCTCTACATCAATGGAGAGCTCGATTCAACCTATACCATCCGGCAGGATTACTACTTTATGATGGGGGATAACCGTGATAACAGCGAGGACAGCCGCTACTGGGGATTCGTACCACAAGACCATATTGTCGGCAAAGCGGGCATGATCTACTTCTCTTGGGATGCCGAACGATGGTTGCCACGCTTTAACCGCTTGCTGAACTTTATCCACAATTAATTATCACAGGCAGGGGAAGCCGAATTTTTACAGAATCTGATCGCAGAAAAATGCAATTCTAAAGATATTTCCGGTATCAATAGACTTTATCAAAAAATGTATCCCTGTGGAATTGCAGGGGAAAGAATAATCCGAATATGGGGAAACAAAAAAGGCACGTACAGAGTACCTACTGATCTCATCACTTCGAAGTAAGAGGAATCGCTGACAACACTTTTTCCTGAGCTTCTTGGGAACGAATAAGCTGGTGAAGCTTAGTCGCCCTCAATAAGGAAATTTGACAGATTCTTTTTAAGAATAGCATACCAAATCACATCAACTGTGCGGTGGAAATTTTAAAAGCCCTAAATAGAATTTCTCTGGAAGTAAATCGAAAAGAAGTGGTTTCCACACCTTTCAGCTATAGGCTAATTCTTTGATATAGTCTTGCCTTTCTGCCCCTCTTTAATGGCAAGCTGTCCACAGCCCGCATCGATATCATCACCGCGGCTTCGGCGGACGGTGGCGGTAACATCATGTTTGATCAGTTCCTGCATAAAGCGATCCAGGCGGCGTTCTCGTGCTCTTTTCAACTTAACTCCCGACACGTCATTATACATAATGATATTCACCTTACTGGGAACCCAGTGCACAATATCGGCCAGTTCGCGTGCATCTTCTATCGAATCATTAAATTCATCAAAAAGCAGGTATTCGTAGGTGATCGGCCGGTGCAGCTTGTTGTAGTAAAACTTGACGGCTTCCTCCAGCTTTTCCAGGTTCATTGATGTATTGATCGGCATAATCTCATCGCGTTTATCGTCGTTGGCCGCATGCAGTGAAATAGCCAGGTTAAACGGGCGGCGCTCATCGGCCAGTTTCTTAATCTGCTTGGTCAGCCCCACCGTAGAAACGGTAATCCGTTTTGGTGAGAGTCCGAGGCCTTGCTCCTCGGTAAGAATCTCTGCTGAATGCACCACCGCATCATAGTTATGGAGCGGTTCGCCCATGCCCATATACACGATATTGGTAACGCCTTTGTCAAACTTCTCTTCGCAGATTTCGTTGATATACTGAACCTGGTCAACGATTTCTCCGTGCGTCAGGCTCTGGAAAAACCCCATTTTGCCGGTTGCACAAAATGAACAGCCAAACACGCAGCCAACCTGCGAGGAAACACAGACGGTCAGCCGATTGGCAGCACCATCAGGATAAAAGTCGGGGATCAGGACTGACTCAATTTTGTGTGCCTCTTCGCCCGGCAGCTGGAACAGAAATTTCATGGTTCCATCTTTAGATTGCTGGTGCCGAACGTATTCAATCCGGTTGACGGTAGCTACATCCGCGAGGCGCGCCCGCAGATCTTTGGATAGATTCGTCATTTCCTCAAATGATGAGACTCCTTTTTGATAAAGCCACTGGAAAATCTGGTCGCTTCGGTAGGATTGAAGTCCCAGTTCTTCACAGAAATCGGTTAGTTCTTGTTTGGTAAGGCTTTTGAGATCCGTTTTTTGGTCGGTTTGTGCTACTGTATTCATAACGCGAAAGTTACAAACTATTCTGCGGAATAGTTAAGTGATAAGCAGAGAATATATCTTTATTAGAGCTGGTTATGTTGGACAATTCAACGCATCCCGACCTTGAAAATTATGAGGAAGAACAAAGCTTAAGGTTCAGTAGATAATAGATTAATTTAGGATAATACCATCCTTTCAGGCAAGGAAATCTAGCTTTCAACCTCTTCCGGGTAATATTCCTCGGCAGCAGTTAGCAGTACATGTGAGTTGATTCTCGTTTGGTAATCGGGGTTTACATACTGAAAGTGAATCATGCCTTCGGTATCAACCAGGTAGACAGCGGGCACCGGCAGGAGGTGGTGATCATAGCCGGAGCTGGCTTCCAGGTCAATTCCCACCTCGTTATACCGTTTCAGGGTTTCCTGATCTACTTTAAACGCAAGTCCAAAGGCGGAAGCGGCTTTCATCGGGCTGTCGGAGAGCAGTGTGTAGGAAAGATCATGTTCTCCTATACTCTCTTTTAGTTTTTCAGGCCGGTCGGGACTTACAGCCAGCAGCTGGTATCCCATCTCCACGAGTTTACTTTCCGCTTGCTGGAGTTCAGCCATGTGCTTGCTGCAATAGGGGCACCATCCGCCGCGATAGAAAATGAGAACGGTCGGCTTTTGGCTGACCAGATCCATCAGTTGAACAGAATCGCCTTTAACAGTACGCACCGCGGGATTGGGAATAGTTGTACCGGTGAGCACAGGGGTAATGTCGGTGGCATCCTCTGCATAAGAAACAGAAGAAGTAGAGGTTGAGGCGGAAGGTGACTTAATGTTGTCAGTTGTTGATTCTGATTTTGAGGAACAGGCACCCGACATCAGGGCGGCACTGAGAAGCAACAGCAGGGCAGAACGCATAACTGGATCATGGAAGTTAGGAGGAAAAAGGCATCGGATGGGGGTAAACCACCCGATGCCTTAATGATGTCACGTAAGCTTGGCGTTTAATTTAATTGTGGTACCTGCCAGTGCTTTGGAAACCGGGCAGTTGTTTTTGGCATCTTCCGCAATTTTGATGAAATCGTCCTCTTCAATATCCGGAATTGAAGCGGTAGTATTGAGCGTGATATCAGTGATGGCTGGTCCGGAATCCAGCACGCTCAAATTAACCTCGGCATTGGTCTCAACCGATTCCGGAGAGTAGCCCTGGTCGGCCAGTGCACCTGATAAAGCCATAGAAAAACATCCCGCATGGGCAGCCCCAATCAGTTCTTCGGGGTTGGTGCCCGTCCCGTTTTCAAAACGAGAGGCAAACGAATAGGAACCCTCATAGGCACCGCTACCAAATTTTAGCGTTCCCTTACCACCCTTTAAGTCTCCATTCCAAACAGCATTTGCTTTTCTTTTTGGCATAATAATGTATTTGTTTTTTTGGATTAAAGTGTTAGCGCGCAGAGAATTAAAGAACATTCAACTACAGTGTTACATTCCCTGTGGCCTTAATTTATTAGTAACGGCCAGATTATAAAAAACGAACGTGAACTTTTTGGAATGTTTTAGAAAGTATTCCTATTTAAAACGATATGATTCTGCATAATTAAATAATCAAAGATACAAGGAACCATTAATGAATATTTCGGATGCAACAGATGCGTATAAACTGATAACGGGAAAGCTGGAAACCTGGCTTGATACTGCCATCCAGATGTTGCCGAACCTGGCGGTGGCTATTGTCATTCTGATCGTGTTTGTTCTGATCGGAAAGATAGTGCGAAAAGCAGTGACTAAGTTGCTGGAGAAAACCACACAGAACCGCACTATCATCAACCTGTTGGAAACCGTGGTGGGGGTACTGGTAGTTGGTATTGGAGTATTATTCGCCCTGCAGATACTTCAGCTTGACGATACGGTAACCTCGTTACTTGCCGGTGCCGGTATTATCGGTTTGGCCCTCGGTTTTGCATTTCAGGATATCGCCTCCAATTTTATATCGGGGGTTATGCTTTCGATACGTCATCCGTTTGGGATTGGCGACATTATAGAAACGAACGGCTATTATGGAACCGTCAAGAAATTGAACCTTAGAAACACGATACTGAAAATACCCCAGGGACAGATCGTTTATATTCCTAATAAATCGGTCTTTGACAATCCTTTGAAAAATTTTACGCGGGGCGGAGAACGCCGAATTGATCTTGAGTGCGGAATCTCTTACGGCGATGACCTGGAAAAGGCCCGGGATGTTACCATAGAGGCGATTAAGACCCTGGACAATTATGACAAGGATCGAGATGTGGATTTTTTTTACAAAGAGTTTGGTGGCAGCTCCATCAATTTTGTAGTCCGTTTCTGGGTTCAATTCCATAACAATATTGATTTCTGGGATCCTCAAAGCGAGGCGATCATAGCCATTAAAAAGGCGTTTGACGAAAATGGAATCGATATTCCCTTCCCCATTCGCACACTTGATTTTGGTATCAAAGGCGGAGAGAAACTTGATACCATGCTGAAAGAAAATGGTCAACAAGAGGACTAACCACTTACGAATTCTGGAATTGCGAAAGCCCGGATGCCTGCGGTCGGCGTCCGGGCATAGTATTTAATGAAAACGTTTAGAACCGTGGATTTACGGTATTGCTGTAGATTGATCCAAAAGTATATTCAATGCCAATAGAAGCGTTATAATAAAACGAGGTAGGCGGTTCAACGAGATCCAGCAGCTGCTCTTCCTCCGTGAGATCCCCTGCCGGAACCGACAGCTGATCGTTAATCAGTGAGTATCGTCCCGAGAGTTGCAGTTCAAGTCCACGAGCAACCTGGAAGTCAATTCCCATATCAAACACCAACCTGTTTTTGGACCAGTCGCGCATGTAGGAATAGGCTCTGACATCTCCATCAATTTCTCCCCAGGGTTGGGTGAACTGCATGTTGGCTGAAAACCGGTTCTGTATCAGCACTTCTTCCACCTCGCCGTAAGCAGTGAGCTCTTCGTAGTTATTATAGGTCGTTAATAGCGAGTATTGGAAGCTTATCTCCCGCTCAGAGTATTCAGCATAGGGAAATATATTGTATTCTAAGGCTGGAGAACCTCCCAAACGCAGATCATAATTATTACGGGTGGAAGTAAGTGCGTGCGTAAATACGCCGAGCGACCAGTGATCAGTCAGGCTTTTTACAACCAAGGCATCAAACCGATTGCGTTCCGTGATAAAGGTTTCTGTAGAATTATCGTTTTTGAAAGTCCGTTCATTGTATGATTTATTAAATTCGATATCCGTTTTCCAGTTCTTTGTTACCCGGGACGCTGCAATTTCGCCCCACAGATTGATAGTGCTCCTGGTATCCTCTCCATCAATAAACGTATTTAGTCCTACTTCAAAAATCCATCGATTCCATTTGTCGTCCTCCTGTTGCTGACTTTCCACCGCGGGCTGATCATATGAAATGGTCAGATCATAAATAACATCGGTAGTGGTAAGGTAGGGGAGCAGCCCCGCTTTAATTTTTTTTACGAGTCCGCGACGGCGTACGTCCTGTGTGTCGGATTGGTAGGATTGATAGATAAGCGTATCTTCGCGCCCGGTGAATCGCTGTCTGCCGATATACCGCAGCTTGTACTCTTGGCCGCCACTGCCTGTAAACTGCCTTGTTACAAGCAGGTGGACATCGGCATCTGCCATATCACGGACGAACTGAACGAAATTGATTTCGTTCCTAACGTATGATTCTGAACATCCCCGACAGTCAATATAAAGATTTATGCTATTGGGTCGTTGTTGTTGATTGGTCGAGTCCGTTTTTTGCGCCCGGACGTTTCCAACAAAAAGTACGAATACAAAAAAAAATACAGAGAGCTTCCACATTTATTACCTTCTACAAACCCCATTTAAATTTAAGAATTGCTGAATTTTTGGCAGTAATTAATTAATGATTTTGGCGTTTAACTTCTACTTTTAAAGTGCAAAAACATTTAAAGAATAATGATATGCACTAAACTTGCGATATATACTAAAGATATAGTGCTGGTTTAAAAAATTAAGTGAACAGAATCCTACCGTCAATCCCAATTCCAGCTAAAAAGAGAGTATTTCTATTGCCAACTAAACAAGAGACCAGTTGCCTTATCATTCGATCAGGGTTTGAAAAAGTACCATCAGGGCCACGGAGATAGTAACGGTGAGGGCTACGGTTCTGGGATGCGCCTCTTCGTTCGCATCGGGGATCAGCTCGGCAAAGACCATCCATATCATAGCACCGCCGGCAAACCCCAGCCCTGCGGGAAGATAGTTTCGAAAAATTTCCACGAACAGGAAGGCGGGAACGGCCATTAGCGGTTGAGGCAGGCTGGAGAATATGCTCCACCATGCAGCTTTCAAAGGGGAGGTTCCGCGCGGCACCATCACCAGGCTGATCGCCAAGCCCTCCGGTATATTGTGAATGGCGATAGCGGTGGTGATAAATAGTCCCAGATCTTCCCCACCGCTGAAAGAGACTCCCACGCTTACCCCTTCCGTGAATGAGTGAACAGTCATCACGCCCAGGATCAGCAGTATTTTGTAGGTATCGGCCTGACTTAATTTCGCAATGGAGAAATTGTTGTAGCGATCCAGGAACTGCTGGCTTATCATGATAAAAGCCAGCCCGGCAAAGACTCCCATGATGGTCATTACGAGGTCATAATTCAACCCTTCGTAGATCAGTCCAAAACTAGCCGCCAGCATAAGACCAGCGGCCATAGCGTTGGAGATGCCCAGCCACGTTCGCGTTAATTTTTTGAAGAAAAAGAAGGGCAGAGCCCCCAGTCCTGTAGCTACTGCCGTCATCAGCGCGTAAAGGAAGACATTAACAACCGGTTTACTGAATATCTCCATAGGGTTCGTGTGCACTCTATATTTCCTGTCTGCCAAGAATATAGCAATACCACAAGTTGAGATAAGAGCCTCAGCACAAATTTAGAACTGGAATAAATAGATAGAGTGGGGAGAGAATAAAACGAGCCGCACCTGTCGCTTATATCGTGAGGTACGGCTCGAAAATGAGCTATGATTATTGCGTTAGTTCTTCAATAACTTGATCCATTTTAGTCTCCAGCTTTTCGGTCGCCTGCTCATACTTATCACGACTTGTAAGATCGGTATTTACGCTGCAGTAAAACTTGATTTTCGGCTCGGTGCCGGATGGGCGGACAGAAACGATGGTACCATCTTCGGTAACAAATTGAAGTACATTGGAACTTGGCAGATCAATATCGGAGGTCTTCCCGGTTTCCACATTTTTCTCTTTGCCGGTTTTGTAGTCTTTTATAATGGTCACTTTTGAGCCGCCCAGTTTAGCCGGTGGATTCGACCGATAATTTTTAAGCATTTTCTGGATCTCTTCCGCGCCCTCTTTGCCGCGCTTGTAGATGGAGACCAGCTTTTCCCGGAAGTAGCCGTGCTCAACATACATATCAAGCAGGGCCTCAAACAGGCTGCTGCCCTGGTCTTTGTAGTAGGCCGTCATCTCAGCGATAATAGCCGAAGCCACCACCGCGTCCTTGTCCCGCACATGTTCGCCTACCAGGTACCCGTAACTCTCTTCGCCCCCGGTAATAAACTGCTTTTTGCCTTCAAATTTGGTCATTAATTCCCCGATGTATTTAAAGCCGGTCAACGTGTTGTAGCACTCCACCCCGTAGTAGTCTGCAATGCGGTCGATCAGATAGGAGGTCACAATGGTTTTGACGATATACTCGTTACCCGTTAGCTTGCCGGCTTCTTTCCAGGCGTTGAGCATGTAGTTAATGATAAGCGTGCCGGTTTGGTTACCGTTCAGCAGCGTCCATTCTCCCTGGTGATCTTTTACCGCAATACCAACGCGATCTCCATCAGGATCGGTGGCCATTACCAGGCTGGCATCGATATCCCTCGCCTTGTTCAGGGCCAGGGTCATCGCTTCTTTTTCTTCGGGATTCGGATACTCAACCGTGGGAAAATTACCGTCAAAGGTCATCTGTTCCTCAACGTAGGAGACGTTTTCAAATCCATACCGTTCAAGTGCGGGCGGTACCAGCACACCCGCCGTGCCGTGGATGGGCGAAAACACTATTTTCAGGTCTTTCTGCCGCTCAATCGCCTCTTTTGACACCGAGAGCTCGGCGATGGCATCCAGGTACTTTTCATCAATTTCTTCGCCGATTTTTTCAATCAGGTCCTCGTTCCCGTCAAAATTTACTTCGTCGATATTCTCAATCTTCTGTACCTCCTCCATCACCATTTTGTCATATGGTGAAACCAGCTGTCCGCCGTCCGCCCCGTAGGCTTTGTACCCGTTATACTCTTTCGGATTGTGAGAGGCGGTCAGCATTACCCCGCCGTGGCACTCCAGCTCACGAATAGCAAAGGAGAGTTCTGGCGTAGGGCGCAATTCTTCAAAAAGATATACGTGTATGCCGTTGGCGGAGAACACATCAGCTACCACCTGGGCCAGGGTTTCGGAGTTGTTGCGGCAGTCGTGAGCAATGGCCACCTTCACCTGCTCATCGGGATATTCGCTATTCAAATAATTACTCAGTCCCTGGGTGGACATTCCAAAGGTATATTTATTCACCCGGTTTGATCCCACCCCCATAATTCCGCGGATGCCGCCGGTGCCAAACTCCATTTCCTTGTAAAAGGCATCGGTCAGCTCTCCATACTCTTCATTTTTAAGTTTTTCCCTGATTACTGCCTTGGTTTCCTCATCGTAATTCCCATTTAACCAAGCATTGATTTTTTTCTGGATTGCCGGCTCGAGTGATTTCATAGTAATTGAATGAATTTGAAGATTTCCCGTTGGAGGTCAATATAAAAAATCTAGTAAAAACAACCGGATGAAATACTTGTGATATTGACTGGAAAAGCTATAGCGCAGAAATATTAAGAAGTATTCTAAATAGATCATTTCAGAAATTATTCCGGCGTTGACGAATGTTATATGTGCCGAAATAAACAAATATATACCATAAAGAATATCAATGAGATCGGTTATTGCACGAATTGCAGTTGTTTTAGCATTTATTCTATCTGATATACCGCTGCAGGCTCAGGACCAGCAAGATGATAAAACGTCTTTTATGAAGGGGCTGGATGCCGGCGTCACCTACACGGCGGATGTCTTTTCAAATACGAGAGGAGGAATTGACACCGGTATAAAGTTTATGGATAACCTGGATCTGGAAGTCAGTTTTGATACCGAAGCGGGTCTGGGCAGGGGAAACACTGAGTTTTATATTTACGGGCTGGGCAACCAGGGTGGCAGTATTTCAGACCTGGTCGGGGATATCCAGGGCGTAAATAATATTGAAGCGGAGACCTCCTTTCGGCTTTATGAGGCGTGGTTTCAGAAATTTATCTACAATCTGCGGACGTCCGTTTTGGTGGGATTGTATGATTTGAACTCGGAATTTGACGTGATCAACACGGCATCGCTCTTTATGAACAGTTCGCATGGAATTGGGGCTGAATATGCTATCAGCGGAGTGATGGGCCCCTCCATCTTTCCGTATACCTCAATGGGAGTTCGGATAAAATCAAATCCCTACAAGGGTATTGTAGTAAAAGGGGTTGTCCTGGATGGTATCCCTTCAAATCCTCAAAATACCGATGGCACCAAGATCTTTTTCAGGGAAAGAGACGGCCTGTTGCTGGCGGGCGAAATTTCGTTCTATCCTCAACGAGAAGACGCGATGATTGCCCGCCCGCGTACGACTAGAATACGGGAGTTTATCAGTCGGGGAATAGGGGAAAATATGTGCTGTAAAATGGCGGTTGGAGGATGGATGTATACCAAAGAACGTACCGGGTGGCTGGGGCAGCAGCAGCGTAATCAAGGCGCCTATGCGTTGGCAGAATATCGGCTGATGGAGGAGGCGGAAGACCCATTTCAGGGGATATCAGCGTTCACGCGCTTTGGGGTGGCGAACTCCAAGGTTAATCGCCTGGATTCCTATGGAGGTCTTGGGGCCGTCTATACCGGCCTGATCGAGGGACGCCCGCGCGACCAGCTCGGGCTTGCTGTAGCGATGCCTTTTAACAGTCCCGATTATGAGCGTATGGCTGTGAATATGGGCAGGATGCCGACGGACTACGAAATGAATGTGGAGGTTACCTACCGTTTCGAAGTCCGCAATTTTTCATTCCTGCAGCTCGACCTTCAGTATGTCATCAATCCCGGATTACAGCAACAGCGCCAGAACGCTTTGGTTGTGGGGACAAGAATGCAGGTTTCCCTGTAGGTATGAACTATAAGTTTAACCCGGATTATTCACCAAGACCTAATTTCGCAGCATTAGTTGCAACACACAAATTTGAGTTACACGTAATTTTTCGCATATGGAATAATATCAATGGGTTAGATCCTTATTTTTAATATTATCGTGAATAATCCGGGTTTAATAATGGCGAGTGAGGGATTAGTGCTGTTGCTCACTTAATCTGACACAGTATATTGTGTCGCACATCTCACTTTTCACTCCTTTTTTTAATGGATTTCCCCCAGTTTACTTTTCGGATCAGCCAGCCCCCGGCGATGATAAGCGGTATACTGAGCCACTGCCCCATATTGAGCGTCCATTCGGCCGCAAATTCAGCCTGATCCATTTTCGTAAACTCGAGAAAAATCGACCGCTAAACAGCACCAGCATGAACACACCAAACATGGCCCCTTCAGGCGGCTGGTGTTTATAGCGTTTGTAGATAATCCAGATGATGGCGAACGTGATCAGGCAGAGAACCGCCTCATATAACATAGTAGGATGGCGGGGGATATTATCAACGTTGGCAAAAATTACAGCCCATGGAACTGTAGCTGCTTCCCCAAGAATTTCTGAGTTGAAGAAGTTGCCAGTTCGGATAAACGCACCCCCGATTGCAACAACCGCTACCACACGATCTGCCAGCCAAAGAAAACTCATTTTTTTGAACTTCTGCACGAAATAGTACATCGCCAGCAGGATACCGATGGCTGCCCCGTGACTTGCAAGTCCCCCGTGCCAGATGGCAATAATCTCGGCCGGATGACGCAGGTAAAACAGCGGGTCATAAAAAATAACATGCCCCAAGCGCGCGCCGACCACCGTACCAATCAGAACATAAGTCAACAATTTTTCGACCTCCAGGGGATCGCGGTTGGCATGCACGAACATGCGCCGCATCAGGATGTAGCCTGCTATAAATGAACTGGCAAAAAGAACGCCGTACCAGCGAGGTTGAATCGGGCCGATTTGTGATATAGTGGGGGAGGGGAGCACGGCAAAAATAAGCTGTCCACCTATGAGAGAGCCGAGGATAAGGGTCAGGATTTTCCAGCCAGCCGGCTCCTCTTTGCCTTTCGGGGTCTTTTTTTCGAGTCGCGAAAATCCGTAGAATATAGCCACAACGGCAAGCACCAGTCCCCAGATGGCGATCGGAAAGGGAAGTTCAAGCGTACCCAGGTTAAAAACACTGGGATCAGCATCCCAGACAAAATAATCAGTTGATTGCATAAAAGAGTTTTGAGTAATGTGTCTTGTGTCTCGAGATGTAGCGTGGTGTAAGAGTTGTAAAACTTACTAAAGTCGCACGTATCACGCCTTGACTTCGTACGTGGTACCGTCGGGGTTGTCCATCAATTCTATGCCCATCTCTTTGAGCTCATCGCCGTATTTTGTCTGCCTGCTCAAAGTTTTTCTGCTTGCGGGCTTCGGTGCGCAGCTCAATCAATACTTCGATTAGTTCTTCCGTCTTGTTGTCTGCGTGGGAGGCATCCTCTTCTGCTGGCCAGATGCCGAGAACATGATCCACAAAATTCTCGAGTAGTGTTTTGACCTCGTTCAGATTAGAAGGAGACCCTCCACTGTTGATCTGCTTCCGCAGTTTTTTTAGCTGTTCGAACAGAACGGCAATAGCCTGGGCCGTATTGAAATCATCATTCATGCGTTGTTTCAGCTCCGAGGCAAGGGCATCCACATCAAATTTATCGCCTTCTCCAGGCTCGGTCTGTTCAATTGTGCGAATAATATTTTGAAGATTTTCCAGTCCCTGTTCGGCGCTGCTGAGTGCTTCTTCGGTAAAATCAGTCGTGCTTCGGTAATGGCTTTGCAGCAGGAAAAACCGGATCACCTGTGGTTCCCATGCGCGGGAGAGCAGCTCGTGATCGCCATGAAAAAATTCATCCAGCGAGATGGCGTTACCGAGTGACTTTCCCATCTTTTGTCCGTTGAGGGTCACCATATTGTTATGCATCCAGTAGTTGGCAAACGTCTCGTGGAAGGCGCATTCGCTCTGAGCGATCTCGCATTCATGGTGTGGAAAAATGTTGTCGAGCCCGCCGCCGTGGATATCGAAGTTTTTGCCGAGATATTTGGTGGACATCACCGAACACTCGATATGCCAGCCGGGATAGCCCCAACCCCATGGAGAATTCCATTTCATGATATGGTCGTCGCCGGCCTTCTTCCAAAGTGCAAAATCTTTTGGATCGCGTTTGTCATCCGCCGTATCAATGCGGTTGCCGCTTTCCTGTTCCTCCACATCGCGGCCGCTCAGCTTGCCGTACTCCTCATTGGAAGAGACTTCGAAATAGACATTGCCGTCAACTTCATACGCATGGCCTTCCTCCAGCAGCTTTTTCACCATCTCTATCTGTTCAGGAATATGCCCGGTGGCACGGGGAGAAATATCGGGACGCTCGATGCCCAGCTTGTCCATATCCCGGAAATAGTTGTAGGTATACTTCTCGGCGATCTCCATCGGTTCCAGCTTTTCGATCTGCGCCTGCTTTTCCAGCTTGTCTTCCCCCTGGTCGGCATCATCCGTCAGGTGACCCACATCGGTTATATTTTGCACATAACGCACGTTGTAGCCCAGGTACCGCAGGTAGCGCACTACCACATCAAATGAAACGTAACTTTTGGCATGCCCCAGATGGGGATCCCCATACACGGTGGGCCCACAAACATACATGCCCACGAATCCCTTCTTATTAGGTTTGAATAGATCCTTTTGCCGCGATAGCGAATTGTAAATGTGTAGTTCATCCATTGACGATGTTAGTTACATTGGATTGAATCGTTGCGTCGGGATATGACCCCTTCATTGCCAGCAAAAGATACAATGAAGTGTGTACAATTTACAGTACATATTGAACGGATCCGGCCCCTGCACTTTCCGCTGTATTCAACGCTGCTTTTTTGGTTCCAGGAATAAAAAAAGCAATAGGATTTGATGGTGACTGCGTTACGATCAGTTCCCAAAAATGTTGTTGATTACATCACCGGCTTTCTTCTTAAGCATCTCTTTCAGTATGGGTTGAATAACCTCTTGATCGGGGCGTATTCTGGGATCGCTGTGGGTCCCGGTTACTCGTAGGGGCAACAATATGGTGCCGTTCTCCTGGGTGAGGGCATTCACCGCTTGTTTCGATAAAATCGATGCGATACGCCCGCCGAACCTTCCCGGCAGATAGACGCTGAGCTGGTAGTCGATTTCCTCGGTTACCAAGTGCTGCGTGCCGCTCATCTCTGCACCGATATCGCCGCTGGTGAGCCCCAGCTTATTGATGGTGAGGATGCTATTTTCAATTGAAAAGTCTGTTTTGGATTCATCCAGTGCAATATTTTGCAGCTCTTCTGCACTTAGAAATGTTGCCAGCCGCTGCTGAAGTGGATGCCCTTTCAGACGCGACTTGGTCATGGTAAAGGTGCCGCTCATTTCCGTGCTGTTAATATCCGGTTCCAGGTATACGTTTCAGTTCCGAATAATAGTCCACATTGGCATTGAAAGAGCCGCTAACGTGTTCATGAAAATTGCTCTTTTCGCCGAGAATCTGGTATTCGCGGAAAAAGGCGTCGATATTCAGCCCGTTTAGTTCTCCCTGGAAGTTGAGATTGGTTAGGTCGGGCCGAGGTACGTTCCAGGTAAACGAACCGGTTGCCGTGCCGTCAAACATATCGATAGAGGCGCGATCCAGCTTGACCTGTGTGGGCGTGGTGCCGGCTTGCGCTTTTAGATTGTTCATGGTAACACCGGTCACAATCAGGGAGTCGATGCTGGCACTCACCGAGCTGTTGAGGTCGGGCAGATGGATGGGAATCGGCCCCCCGCTGGTTGTATCTTCCCAGTCGATCAGCTCATCAACATCAAACCTGGTACTCTCAAAATTACCGGTCAAGTTTGGGGTAGTGCCGCGATTCTCAGCAGTACTGAGGTACTGCATGTAGTTTTGGAGCGATCCGCTTATAGCCAGATCTGATGAGCCGAGATTAAAGCTGAGCCCGGTAAGATCAACTGATTTGGAGCTCATGCTCAGCTCCCCGTTAAGGTGCCGAACCGGCTGTACGAGTGAATCTCCACTCATGTTTACGTTTTTCACGACGGCCGTTCCGTTAAAGACCATGTTTTGTGGTTCTTGCACCGGTCCGCTTACCCCGAGATCAAGACGGCCGCTGCCGGTCAGCTCGCTGATGGCAGGCTGCAAGTCGTAGTAATTCTGTAACTCTGCAAACTGGGCATTGCCTTTAATCTGCAGGTCTATTACGGGATTTTCACTGATGTAATTCGTAACCGAACCCGACATGCTTAGGTCATTTTGCCCTGCTTTAAAACTAGCGTTAGAGATCGAAATCTGGTTGCCCTGCAGTTTTGAAGCTAACGTGATATCTTCAATCGGTTGCCCAAAACGCTGATAATCGATAAAACCGTTTTTGAGGTTGATGGAGCCGGTCTGAACAGCTCGTTCAATTTCCTCGGCATTACCTTTCAGCACGGCCTGTGCTGTAAGTTCTCCCCGCAGTTGCAAGGTATCCTCATCAATCGGATAAAAATCCTTGATACTGGCCAGGTCAAAAAAGAGGTCGGTAGTAAGATCCATGGTCCGGTTCTCCACATCCAGCGGTTCACGAATTTGTCCTTTCATCGTAAAGTTGCTCTGCGCTGCATTAAACGAGAAGGTATTAATGGTGATTAAATTCTGGTTGGCCGTGGCGTCAACAGCAATAGTTTCGATCGGTCTGGGGACGTCTGTAAATTTTAACTCCCCCTGTGACAGGCTGAGTTCGCCATCGAACTGGGCTTCTTCAGGGGTGTTAAGCTGCCCGTTGGCCGTGGCGTTTACTGCAAGTGTACCCCCGAGTCGCTCTATAGAAAAGTCGGCCAATGGATAAAATTCCTCGACGGTAGCCAGATCTACATCCCCATTCAGGCTCACGTTGAAGGGAGCATCTTCATCCATAGGCCGTTCAAGTCGGCCACTGGCAGAAATGGTGTTAGTACCCGCCGTAGCCTGGAATGTTTCGAGGGTAACGAGGTCATTACTGGCGCTGGCTTTAAGCTGGATATTTTGTACCGGCCTTTGCAGATCGGGATTTTTCAGGTAGCCATCGGATACCAGAGATATCCATCAGAAAGGAGGGAAGTGTTTTGCCGCCGACAGTGCCAGATACCCCACCGGAGATGGATAGCGATCCCTGGGTTTCGAGGCCTGCCACCTGCTCTTCATACTCGGCGGGCACCAAGCGCAGCAGTTCACCAAAATTATCGGAGGATGAGTTAAAGGTTAAATCCACAGCAGGGGTATCCGCACTCCAGTTTTTGATGGTACCCGTCAGATTAAGGGCCAGTCCCGGATGGAAAAAGTGCCGCTTTCCAGGTCCATCACCTCGTTTTCCATATTGATTGTTGAGCTTTGGGAAAGACTCAGCGGCAGGCTGTTCACGTAGCGGCTGCCGGCCACTTGCGCTGACAACCCGCCGAGTTCAATATCCACGGTACTCCGTATCTGGTCGGCATACTGAAGAGAGATATCGGCATTGAGATTATTAAGAAGCAGGTTGGTGTTGGAGGTAGCATCCTCATACCCAATGCGGGCGTTGGTGACGGTAAATTGTTGAATGTTAAACTGGTAGGTGTTTTCTGCACTACTGGTGTCTGCGGGACCCTCCAGCAGAAAGTCGATGTTGGTAGTGCTGTCTTCGTACACTTTATAGGTAAACCTTGGATTATTCAGGTAGATTTCCGCAATTTCGATCTGGTCGCCCATCAGGGAAAAAAGCTCCACGCTGGCCACAAATTCATCCAGCGAAACCAGCGTGTCGGAAGGCGTTTCGCCCTGAACTTGCAACCCGCCGATACTTAGGCCGGGCTGGGGAAAGGTGCGGAAAAAGGTAAGCGACATCGATTCAACCTGCACCTGCCGGCCAATGCCTTCTTCAAGGTACGGCATGACGGTTTGCTTGAGGCGCTCGTCGGTGAAGTAGAGGTTTAATCCTACCAATGCAAGAATAATGAGCAACAAAAAACCGGCAATTATTTTTAAAAATGTTTTCATGGTCAAGCTGATTTGCTGGTGGAGTTCAATTCAAAAATCTAACTAAAAGTACACATCTGTTCTGCTAAAAAAGATCAAAAAATAGAAATAATAGAAAGATTGTTTCAGTCTATCATCAAATAAACCTCAATAGGGGCTTTTGTGATTCGGTTATGGACAGACCTTAATTAAAGTCCGTTTTATTGGCTCAAGTTCCTTATGTTTAGACGATAATTTGAACGAAATCCACTAAATCTGCACCTGCCTTAGTTATGTTGAATTGGGGTTCTGGACATGGAGAGCTAAAATTTAAACAGCGCCGAAAACGACTGATCGATACGTTGCGGGGCAAAGGTATAGAAGATGAGCGCGTGCTGGAGGCTTTTAATATTGTGCCGCGCCACAAGTTTGTGGATACCGCCCTGGCCGATCGCGCTTATAAAGACACTGCACTGCCGATCGGGAAAGACCAGACGATTTCTCAGCCCTACACTGTAGCCCGGCAAACGGAACTGCTTGAGGCTAAACCAGGCGAAAAAGTGCTGGAGATCGGAACCGGTTCAGGGTACCAGGCGGCTATACTTTGTGAGCTGGGCGCGGAAGTGTACAGTATTGAGCGTCATGAAGAGCTTTATGAAAAAGCACGTGCCATCCTGCGTGAGCTTGGCTACAAAGTGCAGCTAAAACTCGGCGATGGAACCAAGGGGTGGTCGGCCTATTCTCCCTATGATGCTATTGTTGTTACGGCGGGCGCGCCGGTGGTTCCCGATGAGCTGGTCGACCAGCTGAATGTGAACGGCCGACTGGTGATTCCGGTGGGAGATGCAACCCGCCAGGTGATGAAACGAATCATCAAAATTCGGAAAGATGAGTACGAAGAGGAGAACTACAAGAATTTTAAGTTCGTGCCCCTGATTGGAGAAAAAGGATGGAACGAGTAGGAACAATGAGTGGGTAATCAGAATCCATTGGCCCTATACTAAACCACACCTTGATTCGGTATTGCGAATTGCTCATTTCTTAATAATTTTTTGCACCCTTGCTAGCATTTCACACAGTGCATAATGGATGTGGATTTGTTTTCATCTTGTAAGTACACTGATCACTATTAATTTTTAACTATATCCCGTGGTTGAAGAAAAAGATACGGTACCCCTTTCTGAAAATGATGTTACCACCTGGAAAGAGTCACCCTGGCTGTTGATTAAGGGTTTTTTGATGGGGTCGGCTGATATTGTCCCAGGTGTGAGCGGTGGCACGCTGGCCCTGATTCTCGGCATTTATACCCGCCTGATTAATGCCATTAAAAGTGCGAATATCCCGTTCCTTAAAGATTTTTTTACGCTTCATTGGAGGTCTGCGCTGGAGGTTCTGCACTGGCGTTTCCTGGTACTCCTTTTGACCGGAATCGGTGCAGCTATCCTGTTTTTTACACGCGTTGTTCCACTGCAGATCTACATGTTTACTGACCCTGAGCTTGTTTTCGGGCTCTTTTTTGGACTCATTGTCGGATAAATCTACATACTCGTTAAGGAGATTAAAGATTTCACCTGGTGGCACGGTTTTGCCATTCTGGTCGGAACGCTCGTCGGCTACTGGGTGGTCACCCTCGTACCGACGGATACACCGGAAACCAAGCTGTTTGTATTCTTTAGCGGCTCCATCGCTATCTGTGCCATGATTCTGCCGGGCATATCCGGATCGTATCTGCTACTGATTCTCCGTAAGTACGATTACATACTCTCCCAGGTGGCCGCGCTTGGTGAGTCACTGGAACCGGTATGGGTTCTGTTAGCTTTTTTTGCGGGTGCGGTCATAGGGCTTGCCCTTTATTCGAGGGTGCTGTCTTGGCTTTTGGAGATCACTACGCCATCACGCTGGCCGTTTTGATTGGATTTTTGATTGGATCCCTCTATGTGATATGGCCGTACCAGGATCGTACCTACCACGAAACAATAACCGAGTCGGAATTGGTTGCCTATGAGCATCCGAAAGCCCAGGAAATGCGTCAACAGCCCCCGGATAAAAACCGGCCGGAGTATGAACGCCTGGGAGAAGTGATCACTGAAAACGGCACCAAAAAAGTGGAGATTCAAACCGTAAAACAGAAGCTGATTAAAACACGAACCTTACGTGCCGTATGTGAAACAGGCCGGCGCGGGTACTCCCCATTTTGGAGTGGCATAATTGGCATCGTTATCGGCCTGCTGATGGTGGGCGGGCTGGATTTCCTAAGATCAGAAAAATCCTGACAAGAGTGATTTCAATGGTGATTATTAGCTGCTTCATTGATCGAAAAATAACGTTCTTCTGTTGTTAAAATTCCGATTATTGTGATAATATTGGGTAAGTATATTATCGTTAAAAAAGCGTTTTGGCAGAACGAAATCAGAACCAGAATAAAGATCTAAGAGCATACGAATCTATGATGGAAATCAAGAAAATATTAGTACCTACTGATTTTTCCGATGAATCGATCTCCGCGTACACCCATGCCCAGGAACTGGCATCGCGCTTCGGGGCCAAGATTGATCTGATTCACGTGGTGCCAACACTAAAATATTTCAGCGAAAGTATTAGTAAACTGGGTGTTCCGCTGGATGTGGATGAGGATCTGTATCCCCATGTGAAGGATGGCGCTGAGCACCAGCTTAGAGGTATTATGGATGATTATTTTGAGGAGGGTAACAAGGGAAAGGCAATTGTAAATATTGAGCGGAAACCCTCCAAGGCGATCTCCGACTATGCCGAAAAGAACGGGTATGATCTGATTGTGATGGCTGCGCGCGGGGCTCATAGCTCTGACCTGCTGCGCGGAAGCATCACCGAAAAAGTGAGCCGCTACAGCACGGTGCCTGTATTTACCGTCGATAATCGGCTGCAGCCCGAGGGCCTCAAACGCATCTTGGTGCCTACCGATGGCTCTTCAATCTCTTTCGCCTGTTTCCCGCTGGCGTTGACTATCGCCACAATTTATGATGCAGAAATTTCCCTGTTCCATGTGCAGGAGCTCTACGGCTCGCTCTCAGAAAGCCTGGAACGACACGACGATATCTCAGAAGCCCTTGATATCTACAACTCCATCATCGATAACCTGGAGCAGTACCTCTCCGAACATGCGGTGAAAAGTGTAAAGATTAAACGGGGCGATGAGGATTTTGAGGATGAGGTTATCATCACCGAGGACGGAACCGAAAGATCTATTCCCCTGCATACCATACTGGAAAGAGGATTATCGGCCCATTATGTGATTGAGAGTTACGCGCCGGAGCATTCCGACCTTATTGTGATGACTACGCACGGCCACAGTGGCGTGGCGCGATTCTTCCTCGGTTCAACTACCGAAAAGATCGTGCAGCATGTTGATATGCCGGTTGTAACGCTCAAGCCATCGAAGGAGCTACTCAGCTAAACCGGCTTTAGCTTTTCGGGGATATCGATAGATGTAGGGGTTGCCTTTGCCATCGGCCTCACTGATAGTAAAGTAAGCGCTCCCATCCGGTGTAATACTCAACGCCTCTCCCTGCGGTTCTTCCCGATCAGGGCGGCTGGCGGGGTCTTTTTTGGGTAATAGCTTCTGGCAGTTCGCTATTTTCAAGATGCCAGATCAGCACTTGCTGTTGTGTCTTGATCAGCAGCAGTCGCCCATCAGCGGATAGTTCTCCACCCAATGCCCCGCTTATGGGAAGGCTCCCAGCAGGGACTGCCCGATTTACCCGTTCTGTGGATTGAGGATAGGGCAGGCGGTAGAGTTGTTCCGGCTCTTCATTTTTGGTTACGATGTAGAGATCCCTGGTGGATGAGTCCATGAAAAGTGTTTCCGCGTTGTGGGTCCCTTCGGGATACCTGAATTCGATCGTTTCAGCATCCTTCAATGTACTGTTGATGGGTTTGTCATTTGCCACGACATGTGGCTCGGGAATTCGATAAATCGATAGTACGTGGCGATTTCGCCTGTTATTGCCGATATCAGCTATGTACAGGTAGGATTGGGTGCTGTCAGGGCCCGGACCGATTGCCATATCCTCCCAGTCGATATGTTTGATACCGGGCAGTTCAAAGATGGCCACCAGCTCACCGGTCTGGCGGATTAAAAAAATGCGGGGCTTATCACCGCTGTCGTTATGGGCCCACAGCAGGTTAGCGTTTTGCCTGCTTGCCGCGATACCGGATATCTCATCCATAGCCGACAGCCGTACTCGACCAATCTGAACGGATTCACCAAACGTGGAGTCGGTTTCCACCACTCGATTTTCGGTTGCATCCCAGAGTTATCCGGATTTGAGCATCCACAGAAACCAACGGTCAGGAATAAAATGATGAGAGTTAGAAGCGTTCCGGGCCATTTTAAATAGAACATTTTATACCTCCAGGAACGTATTTGCGAAGCTCATTCATAATGGTATTACCGCTGTTCAGCCTGTCAGCTTGCACCACGCCTGAGCCCTCGGTCAGTAAAACGCCAATCTGGAATTGGGTTGTTAATTTGTCTGTCGCTCCAGATTAGCTCTGTTTTGCGATCTTCCCGAAGATCAAACATGACCATGCGGTTAGCCTGCCAAACCTGGTCTGCTACTTCTTCATATTTACCTGTTTCCAGCCGTTTGATCATCTCTTCCCGCTCATTAAAATACTCAATTTTTTGGACCACGTATCGCTCCGGATCAATGTAAAATCGAAGCCAGGCATATTGACTCTCCTCAACTTTTTCAGCTCTTAATATGGAGCTGGTATCGGTTTCTTCGATCAGGGAAAATTGATAATCTTCAGGTTCGCGATCGCCCAGGTCTTCATAGGTAAAATCACTGCCCATGAATCGATCACTTTTCTCAGATGCTGATATGATTTTAATCCGTTCAAGTGCCGGCAGGTAGAGTTTTTGGACATCTTCATCGCCTTCGCTCAGCGTCAGGAATGCTGTGCCGCGCACGTTGGCAGGTTCCTCAAAGATCAGGAGTGAGCGGCTTACTTCCCCATCATTATAGCTGAATGATTGGAGCTGACGGTTTCGGGTACGATTGCGGCTGTCATAAATAAGCATCTGCATATCGGCCGTTTCGTAGGTAATGCTCTCGCGGCGCCGGTCCACTTCATCAAAAATTTCGCGGGCGCGTTTTTCCTCTCCGGACTGTTGTGCCAGCAGGGCGGTTGGAGTCGCCAGCAAAAGGCCTATGGCAGCCAATAATAAATTCTTTATAGTCATGTTTTCCTCTGTTAATTTGGTTTTGTAAACAGTTCGCCCCTCCGATTAAATTCCTCGAAATTTTATTTTTTTATTATTCATTTAATACAATAGCTTTAGAGCAAATCATTTTATGAAATCAGGTCCATTGTATGCCAGAACTTATCACCGTACAAGAACTTATGGATATGGGATTACCTCCCATTATCATTTATGCAGCCCCCGTCATGTTTGCCCTCGTCTTTTTAGAATGGGGCATCAGCTACTATCATAAAAAAGATCGCTATGACGCCAAGGATTTTTGGGCCTCCACGGCCATCGGCATCGGCAATATCATCGTTAGCTCGGTGACTAAAGTGAGTATTTTCGGGCTCATTTTGTTCTTCTATAACATGATGCCATGGCGCGTGCCGCATACCTGGTGGTCGTATCCGCTTTGCCTTGTCTTTTTGGATTTCTGTCGCTATTGGGCACATCGCATTGCCCACGAGCAGCGTATTTGGTGGGCCACTCATGTACCGCATCACTCCTCAGAGCAGTACAACTTTTCGGTATCCTTCCGGCTCTCCTGGGTTCAGGGGTTTAAGGTCATTTTCTTCCTGCCGGTGGCCATGGCAGGCTTTCATCCCGTGGTATTCTTCATCTGTCACCAGATTGAAGTGCTGTACCAGTTCTGGATCCACACGGAGATGATCGACAAGCTGCCGCGTCCTATAGAATTTATTTTTACCACGCCTTCTCACCATCGGGTGCATCATGCCAAGGATGATCATTACCTGGATAAAAATTACGGTTCTACGCTGATCATCTGGGATCGCATGTTCGGCACCTTCCAGCCCGAACTGAATACGCCGAACTATGGTATCACCAAGCCGCCGGAATCCTATAATCCAATCTACCTGGTTTTTCATGAGTTTATCGATATCTGGAAAGACCTGAAAAAAGCATCCGGTTGGAAGGAGTATCTTTGGATTTTGTTTGCCAGTCCCGCCGAGCAGGCCAGGGCAGTGAAAGAGAATGAAGCGAAAGAAAAAAAAGAGGTAACAGCAGCGGATGCTTCGCCGGCTGAAGAATAAATTCGTGTTCAGAATTCTTGTTATCAGCGGACAGAATCATTAATTTAGGCGCCCTTTTGATGATGTGCCATTTGGTTTGATGAACCAATATGGGCCCGTAGCTCAGTGGTTAGAGCAGTCGACTCATAATCGATTGGTCGCAGGTTCGAATCCTGCCGGGCCCACTTTTCTTTCCCTCCCCTTATTTGCCCTAAAATCCCTTCTTAAATTACTCCTCTCTGACTGAAAACTTGATGAATTAGAGATTCTCTTTTTTCAGGAACGAATTACGTAAAAAGTTGGGGTATTTCGAAGAAGAATGGGGCAGGCCAAGCCCTCATACAGTACACTTGACATCAAAAAAATGGATTAACTATGAAATACCATATCCACTTTTCTTTGGGGGCTCTCTTCTGGTGTTATTCGAATGATATAATTCCCTGTAGAAAAAATCTGTCGGTAATTTCCGCATTTCTAAAGAAGAAATAATATCATAAGGGTTAAATGATATGTCAATTTCTCTTTCTGTCCCATCCATATAAGTTAATAGTGAATTATATTCATACGTTACCAAATCTTGAAGAAGGCATCTTGCTCAACTAAGTCCGAATCTGATAACAAGTACTCAGAGAAAAGCACGCCATTATCTGAAGCAAAGAGACATGGATAATTATTTACACAGTAAGCAGAAAATATTTGCTCAAAAACTTCTTCTCCATATTTAAGCATAATATATCTTGATGAGAGTTTGGCAATGCTGACCAGCTGAGACTTTCTGAACTTCTCCGTAAGTGATTGGATTATTTTAACTCCTTTATCGTGGTTCAAATAATCGAGAGAAGGGACATCCGTACTTTGTTTCTTTCGAATCCCCAGTAATCCCAACTCACGTTCATAATCTTTAAGAGCGGGAGTAGTGATTTCTGAAGATTTATCATTCACAGGTTCTGAGGAAATAGCAGACACATCTTTTCCTCTGCCCTCCCAAACCAAATTCATGATCTCGAGTTGTTTTCTGATATCTTCATTCCTCACAGAAGGAAGATAATCAGAGAGCATTTCAAAAGTTATTCCCTTTAGATTGGGTAAGATTCTTACCACTTTTTCAAATACCTCCAACACTTCGGTACTTGAAACTCCTGAATGGGCATCGAGATAATACCCGTCAAAGTAAAATCCACCGGCAAGATGGACTTGTATAATTCTATGTAAGTCTATCTGAGAGAGAGCATCGAAGAGCTTTTGTCTTCCATTCTTTTGATTTGAAAGCAGATTATGAATATCCAAAAGAATATAACAGTCTGCTTGTTCAGCAACTTCGTTGATAAACTGACCATCTGTTATCTCAAACTCTTGCGGTTTTAGATAATTCATAGCCAGTCTCAAAAGCAAAAGGCAGGTCGAAGTGTGCTGCGTACTGTTTCAGCTCTTCTGCAGCATTCAGCACCCCCTCCATCGTCTGAAGAGGCGGAAGCAGGAAATTTGTATTTATAACAGAACCCTCTGAATAGATCCTGTTGAAACTCAGGTGTTCACTCAGCCAGACAGGATTAAGAGTATCAATCATATTCTGCATACATTCTATATGTTCAGTATCAGAAGTAATTGACCCTCCCACAGGGAAACCAACTCCATGAAAGGAGATCGGTTTATTCAATGTTTGGAGATATGTAACTTGATTTGGATTGTGCGAGTTAGACCGACTCAGTCTTATCATGTAACCACAATGTTTGTCGGCTCAATTTCGATCGTTGAAATAAGATCTGAGTTGAGTTCTATGGTTTCTTCAAATCCCGGGAAATAAATAATACCGACTCCCTGCTCAGGAATATCCATATTAGCCCAGTCTTCGGCGTTCAATCAGCTCCAGGTTCTCATTAAAATTAAATCGCCTTTCGAAGTCAAAACGGATATCGAATCCTGAATGGCATGCCGGACATCCGAGTCTGTCAAGTACAGTTTCTGTAACCCTCTGCATATCCTTTATGTTATAAGCTACCTTGGCTGGTACGGTTACATGAATAGCTGTATCCCTTTTACTAAAATTAGATTGTTGATCAATTCTTGAAGTTTTCATGATAAGAAGTATTGATTAATGGATCCTTTTGTACGCAAGGATTCTTAGCGTTTGTCTCAGGGCCGTTATTTGTATGGTAGATTTCAGCAATAAAAATACTGCTGGCCATGACATCAAAAGTGATTATAAGCGATCATTAGAGATGGAATGCTCAATTCTACCAGCTTCCCCCTATTTCTTACAAATATCAATTTACTTTCAAAACGCATTTATTTCACTACCTAACTTTACTCCTGAATTACACTACCGAATTTTATCGAGATTATTATTGAATGCAGTTTTATTCAGTAACGGATAGCTTCATGTGGGGAAAGGCTCTATTTATGGACTTCCTTGTAACAAGGTAATTATTTGCGGGCCAATAATTTGTCGGATAAGTTAGCTGTTCCGGTTGCGAGGTTTTTTTGGCTTTTGCCCAATTTCCCTGCATTTGTAGCCGCCTATCCAAGATCCCGTTAGGAGCGGTCATCATGAAACAGGTGTTCATTTTTTCGGTGAGGAAAATTCCGAAAGTTTTCGGAACTGAAGAACAGGCACCAAGAAGATGATTCACCAAACAATCCCCAGATATTGTTCTATTGGTGGCTTCAAGCAGGCTCTTGGTTATCCACACCAAGTGGTGTTACCTGAATCAGTTGCAGGGATTTTCTGGACTTGGGGCTGTCCGCGTACTCCTACCATTTCCCACCGGCGGTGATTCGTTTTTGTTCACACAAAAAGGAACACCTCGTATTTGGTGAACAGCTTGGACTTTTTGAGGAAATCCTAAATACTTGAGTTCAGATTCTACTGGTCAAAAGCTGCACGAAAGGGCTTGATCGTTTGCTTCGCATCAGAAGAGTCCAGCACCGAGAACAGTACTTTTTGGAAACGGTTGCAAAAGGCGCTGGTCCGGCCGAGATGGTTCCGAAAGATGCGGGCTACTGTCTCCGGATCGTTCCGGAATACGCCGCATCCCCAGGCACCGAGCACCAAGGCATCGCAGCCGTGATGCGCAGCGAGGGCCAGTACTTTAGCGCTGCGTTCCCGCAACACAGGCTTAATTTTTGAACTATTTTCAGGCTCGTTCTGCCTGACCGCCCCGGCGTTGGGTGCCGGACTGGTAATAAAGTGTACCCGGTACGGTTCATTTAGCAGCGTACCGTCATCAGTGCGAAAGACCGGGCAGCCCGGTGACCATATCATACGGTCCGAATAGAGCGTACTCCGGTGAGAGCGATGATATTCGTAATAGGAAGGACACTGCTTGAGGCTGAGGATACAGACCAGAGCTCCGCGCCAGGCTCTCTTCCTGGGCCTAGGGCCCCGGTTAAAAATCCGCCGCCCGGGTTCCGCGCCAAGGGCAAAGTTGAGGACGCCGATGTTGTTGTAACGCTCCTTTTGGACAAGACGCCGACTGCCCTGCAGGGTCGTTTCATTCAGAGACTACCACTTCGGTTTCTTGGTCAGGTGAGACCGGCTCTTCGAGCACCCTGCTGCGTATGGCACCAAGCTGTTCCGGGGTGTAGCATTCGGTCCCTGTTATGCAATCGTTAAGTATTTTCTCCAGATCAACGGTATGCCCATCCGGCGTGCGGTATCTTCCCTGCTCCAGTATCTGCAGGGTATGTTTGGCGATGGCTTTTCTGTCCACTTTTTGAACTGATCTCAACTATTTGATTTGAGCCATTAAGTTCCGGTATGGTTTTCCGAAGGTCAACTATTTAGGGCTCCTTCCTCAGACTCTTATTAAACAATTGTTAAAACTTAAGAGCTAATAGATTTTTGTTGTTAATTTACTGCACGGTTTTTTCCCCTTTTCGCCAATCACCTTGCAATTGCGCATACCTATTAGAACAACCTGCCTCTACAATAAATAGTTGTGGTCGGAAAGTCAGAGTATTCATTTTTTCGATGAGGAAAAAACGAACCAAAAAACTCACCAAAAAATCCCAGATATTCCCATCTGTCGACTTCTAAGCTGTTACTGCTTATCAACACTAGTTGCTTCCCATAACATTGGAAGCAGGGATTTTCTGGACTTAGGGCGGCCAGAGAAATTGGAGTTGTATCCCTTCCGGCCTGCGACTTTGTGAGGAAGTCCTATTTACTCTTTTTATAAAACTCGTTTACCACTTTTGTAATAGCTGTAAAAACTTCATCAGGTTGTACGGCTCTGCCACTCCCGATACCACTGGATAAGATTAGAAACGCCATACACCAATAAAAACAGAGCAATCAGGTACGCCACTGATCCCGGATTAGCAAAAATCATGATCGCAATAGTCAGCGTAATGACACCTGTTGCAGCAAAACCAAGGGAGAATAGCAATAACAGTCCAATATAGCCCAAGGAAAGTGGCAAAGGTCGTTGGAACTAACTTCGGGAAGATAAAGATCAGTACACCCGCCACAATCGGTACTGCGGAGAGCCATGCCGGAATGCGAAAGGCGATGAACAGCAGTCCTACGAGCCACAGGTCAGCCACCGGCAATCAGGTACAGGAAGTTGGGATAGACCAGTGTGAGCACTCCCGTTGCCAGGGCAAGAAGTGCGTTCAGGATCTCTCGCTCCAGCGTTTTGTATTGAATACTTATCTGGTATTGTTCAAGCATGATAGATTTTTGCCAGTGAATGTTATGAAGAGCTAACCAACGGGCGTACCTCTTTATCAATTTTGCTTCCGGATTCATCTCGGGTTTGATCCAGGTCGTACCGGGCTTGTAGATTCATCCAGAATTCAGGCCGTGGTTCCCAGCGCTTTTGACAGGCGCAGGGCGGTATCGGCCGTTATACTTCGTTTCTCGTTTACAATCTGGTTGAGCCGCGTATGGGTTACCCCGATTTTTTCGGCAAATTCCCGCTGGCTCATGCCCATCGGTTCAATAAACTCCTCCCGAAGCACTTCTCCGGGATGGATTGGTTGTAGTTTTTTTGTAGTCATGGCTTTAGCTCCTTGTCAATTGGTCAGGTCAATGATAATCAACAATCTCCACGTCATACGCATCACCCTGGCTCCAGGTAAAACAGATGCGCCATTGATTGTTGATTCGAATGCTGTGCTGGCCTTCGTGATCTCCTCCGAGTGCTTCTAAACGATTCCCTGGAGGTACGCGAAGATCATTGATATCAGCGGCAGCATCAATCATTCTAAGTTTTCGCAAGGCACGCTGCTGGATCGTCTCAGGCAGCTTTTTTGAGTAGTTTCTGTTAAAAACCTTCTCCGTTTCCTTGTCTTTGAATGATTTGATCATACCTCAATATAACGCGTAACGTTACGCGTTATAAAATTGTTATATAATTTCTTGGGTGCTCAGTTATAGATCGAATCGAATACTGCGAAAATACACTCATATTCTTGCCATTAATCCTAAACAAATCACGGACGACAGATCCTCAAGGAATTTATATCGTCTGAAAATGCTCTTTATGACCTTCCACGTAATCCTTCAGCGAGAGCGGCGGTCGGTCCAGGATCTGCTCAACCATCGGACTAACGTCTGACCGGCTCCCATCCTTGATTTTTTCCGAACACGGCGATCATCGCATCGATGTAGGTGTCGGAGTAGCCTCGTCGTTCCATTTCACTTCGGTAGGTCTCATCGTTTGGATTTTGGTAGGTGATACCAGCTTCCAGCACCTCGGAAAATATATCGGCGGCCTCGAACAGGTTCAGTGCTTCGGGTCCGGTAATGGATACGGTCTGCTGCTTGCAGTCCGACGGATTCGCCAGCAGTTTGGCGGCCACTTCCCCGATATCGCGGCAGTGAATCCAGGACACCTTTCCCTCGCCGCAGGGCAGGAAGAGCTGCTGCTGCTCGCGGATATCTTCCGTCTGATACATCTCAAAGTTTTCCATGAAGAAATTGGCCTTGATAAAGGTATAGTCAACTCCTGACTCTTCAATGGCACCAGCAACACTCGGGTGGGAGGCGATAAACACAATATGCTCAATATCCTGCTCTTGGGCTTCCTCGACCATCGGCATGATGAGCTCCGCGGCATTGGGCGTGGCAGAGGGGCCGCATAGAAACAACTGATCGTGTCCCTGAAGGGCCGGGCCGAAGCTGTCGGGCTCTTCATAATCAAGGAAAACGGTATCTACTGATTCTCCAAGCTGGCCCCGGGCCCTTTCTGCATCACGGGTGGCTGCAGTAAAGTTCAGGTCTTTCTTTTTCAATGAATGAATCAAAGGGGTTCCCACATTTCCGGTGGCGGCTGTGACCAAAATTCGACTCATGGTTGATTTATTTCAAAATTTGAAATCCAATTAGGGCTATGCAAACATTACCCAGCTACCACACGTTCGAGGATGGATGTTTAGTTCGATTCAAAGCAGCCCATTATTTCCCACGATATAAAAAGGTGTGCAAAGGGGCTTGAGTCAAAACCCAAATCAGCCTGGATATTTGGATAAGTTGCTCAAAGATACGATGAGTACGGAGATCCTATTCGAATAGCTCTTTTAGGAGACGTCAAGACCATTGATGAAATTGCAGATCAATTCAGAAATCGACTTATTTGATTCTGATATCGAAAGGAGGCTTGATGTAACCATTGAAATAAGCAGGAATAACTTCGGCAGATATAGAGGCCAGACCGGCAGACCGATACGGAAAATATCATCTTACTTCGGGGGAGCGGACTCACACCATTATCTGGAAAGTTCAAAAAATGAAGTGGATGGGCAAAAGAACTCACAAGGACTTGGACATTCAATCTCACATTGATTCCAAAGCCTGGACCGAACTTCTTAAAACGTATCCGGAAATCATTCAGCGGACGATTAAGTATCTTGAAGATCGTTTTCCACAAATCAGTTCTGGTGAGAAAAAAGAACTACAGGAGGGGAAACACATTCTTGAAAGCATGTCTTTTCAGCGGCTGAAGAAGTTTTTAGAGTCGGATTCAGAACGTTCAACTCGTTTGCGCCAATCGTTATCGTTCTGGCCTGTATTGAAGGACAGTGAACGTATCGAGCTTGAAAATTATAAATCTGAGCGAAAACCGGGACCATGAATAGAGAACAGCTAGAATCAGATGATAATGAGCTTCGCTAGGATTTTTTAGCCCTAATCACATAACTCCCCGGTTACCGAATTATCTTTGATTAACAAGTTCAAACATCAAATTGTTAAATTGTAAATGTGTATCTAATGAGAATTCTTTTGTTTCTTTTTCATGGCGGTATCCAACCAGCATCTTGAACTTTTCCAATCTCTTTTTAAAGGCCGGGAAGATATCTTCGGCCGCCGGTGGGAAAATGAAGATCGCGACGGCTATATGCCAGCCTATAATGTTGACTGGGACCAGTACGAAAAGCATAAAGCGCTGGGTGGCACTTTTCAGAACTTCAAACACAAGGAGCTTGCCCCGCTTACCCCGGCGGTCATCCGGAAGCACCTGTCAGGAAAGGAAACGGTCGGCATTTATCCTCTGCTGAAGGATAACACCTCCTGGCTGCTGGCCGCCGATTTTGACAAGGAAAACTGGCTGGCTGAAAGCCGGCAGTTTTTGCAGGTATGTGAGCAGTATCATATTCCTGCTTATTTGGAACGTTCACGTTCCGGGAATGGAGGACACGTATGGATCTTTTTCCAACAATCTTATCCGGCGAGGAAAAGCCGAGAAATAGCTTTTCATTTGTTGAGGAAGGCCGGTATTCTCTCTGAATTTGAGAAGGATGCCAGTTTCGATCGGCTGTTTCCCAATCAAGACTCTCATTCAGGCAAAGGTCTGGGCAACCTCATAGCACTGCCGATGAACAAGAAATGGATGGCTGAGGGAAACACCTGCTTTTTGGATCCGGAAACCGCTGAACCGTTCGGCGATCAATGGAAGTTTCTGGCAGAAATACGGAAAGTATCTACTTCCCAGTTGGACCAGTTATACAATTCAGTCGAAAATTCAACTTCTCATTCGCTTGCACCCACCAGCCGGTCTGAAGAAGAACTGGAAATCGTTCTGGATAATCAGGTGTGGCTGAACAGGGACAACATGCCTCCTTCGGTTGTCAGCTATATCAGAGATCAGCTAAACTTTATCAACTCAGACTATCTGATAAAAAAGAAGCTGGGCCGCAGTACCTGGAAGACGGAAAAATATTTTAATCTTATTGGTGAAAAGGAAAATCATGTCTTTATCCCCCGTGGTTTTCTTCCCGACTTAATTGCTTATTGTAAAGAGGAGAACCTATCATACCATATCGACGACCGGCGCCAGAAGAAGTCACCGGTGACCTACCAGTCAAGCATTGAACTGTATCCGCATCAGGAGAAAGCCTTGGAGCCGACCGCCAAGAAAGATTTTGGGGTGATTGTGGCGCCTCCGGGGTCGGGCAAAACCATTATGGGGCTGGAGCTTATCGCCCGCAAACAGCAACCGGCACTTGATCGTCGTACACCGCAAGCAACTGTTTGACCAGTGGATCGAGCGTATCGAGTCGTTTTTGGGTATTCCGGAGAAAGATATCGGGAAGTTTTCTGGGTCCCACAAAACTCAGGGAGAAAATCACGGTAGGCATGATTCAAACCCTGAAACAAAACGAGGAGAGCGAGAAGATTCTGGATTCGTTCGGCACTATTATCGTCGATGAGTGTCATCACATTCCGGCCAAAACATTTCGCGAAACCATCACCCGATTCAATTCCTATTATTTGTATGGACTTACGGCCACACCGATGCGCAAGAACAATGATGAGGATTTGATTTATGTCTATATCGGAAATATCCTCTCTGAGATTACGGCTGATCTCCTGGATGATGAGAAACCTTCCACGATTCGGATCGATATCAGGGAAACAGGTCTTCAGGCTCCCTTTGACTACCGGTATTGATGACTACTGAAACGCTCTCCCGGATTCTGGTGCATGACACCGCCCGTAATCAGCTCATTGTGGATGACCTTACCGCAGTAATCGACCAGAAAAAGACAGTGCTGCTGCTTACCGAACGGAAATCGCATATCGAAGTTTTGAACCTGTACCTGAAGGACCGGTTTGAAACGATTACGCTCAGCGGCGATGACTCCAAAGGCAGCCAGCAATCCAAGATGAAACAGATTCAGGCCGGACACTTCCAGATCGTCCTTGCCACCGGTCAATTTTTTGGAGAAGGCGTTGACGTGGACCGGTTTGATTGCCTGTTTCTGGTGTACCCGTTTGCCTTTAAGGGCAAGCTGATTCAGTACATCGGACGGATCACCCGGTCGAACCAGATTCCGATTATTTATGACTACCGTGACCGGCAAATCGCGTATTTTGAAAAACTCTTCAAAAAGCGAAACCGTTTTTACGACGAAATCCGCAAAGCCAATCAGATGACGATGGATTTATAAATCATATCTTTTAGATGTTGAGAAACAGCACTACTTTAAATCCCAAAACAAATACAGTATTTAATAATCTGACCTTATTTGCTATATGAATTTGAATGACTTTGAACAGCAGATTGCCCCGAAAATTGTAGATCGAGGGTATAGGTATTTCCAAGACGACAGGGTGGACGGACCTGAACTCATAGAGGAGGGCCTCTGGCTGGCTACGGTTTACGGCAGTGAATCCTATCGTGTGGAGATCCGAACTGATCCGCAAAACAGCCATACAATTCACAGCTGGCACTGCGACTGTCCCTACGACTACGGGCCGGTCTGCAAGCATGTGGCGGCGGCCCTTTTTGAGATGGCTGAAAGAGAGAGCTCCGAATCGGATTCTTCCCATTCAAAAGCGACCTCCACCACCAAAGACCGCATTCAGGAAATATTCAAAAACACATCCAGGGACGAACTACAAAAGTTTATCATGTCCTGCATCAAATCGGTGGACGGATTTAAAAACCGGTTTCTGGCCCATTTTGGAGACCGTCTCGGGGAAGATCCGGTGCAGCAATACCGCCAGATCATCCGCAATTACGCAAAGGCGGCGGAGGACCATTACGGGTTCATCGACTACCGCTCCGCACCTACGCTGACGCGTTCCCTGTGGGAACTGAATAACAAGGCCAATGAGCTGCTGGAGGCCGGTCAGATCAGGGAAAGCATGGCGCTCTGCCAGACCCTGATAGAAGAGATAGCAAAAATATATGAAATGATAGATGATTCTGACGGCGGGGCCGGCGATGTGGTCATGCAGGCATTTGACACGCTCGACAGCATAGCTCAAAGTGCCACATCAACCAGTAAAGAGGAACTGTTTGAGTGGTGCATGCAGGAGTTTTCCCTCCAGAAATATCACGAATTACGATTTTGAGAGCTACTTCTTGGCCCTGTTGCCGCTGCTGGTTTCCACCCCTGAACAGGAAGAACAATTTTTTGCCTTGCTGGACCGGCAGATAGAGCAGGAAAAAAAGAAGCAATGGTCTGACTATGGCGTGACCCAATTGATCAAGGCTAAAATTAGGTATCTCCGGGCAGAGGAACGAGATCAGGAGGTCTTGGAATTGCTGGAGACCCATAGCCGGTATTACGATTTCCGGGTGCAGCTGGCGGACCGGGCCCTGGAGCACGACGATTTCGAGTCGGCAAAAAAGCTGTGCAATGAGGGGATTGAAATTGCAAAGAAAGAAAACCATCACGGGATCATCACCCGCTGGCAGGAAAAACTGTTCCAGATCGCCAAGCTGGAAAACGACGTGCCGGAGATGCGGAAGTGGGCGGAAACACTGTTTTTCAACGGCAAAAGCATGGAGTGGTATCGTGCCCTTAAGGCGACCTATGCGGAGGAAGAGTGGCCTGAAAAATGTGAAGGTATCATTAAAGAACTGAAAAAAGCCAAGCTAGCTAGTTTTCGCTCTAATCCAAATACACTGGCAAGAATATATGTGGAGGAAAATTACACTGACCGGTTGTTGAAGCTCCTCAAGCAGAATTCCCGTGATATTTCTTTTATCGATCACTATGCCGAAGCTTTGCGCGAGGAGTATCCGTACGAGCTACTGGATCTTTACGAGCAGGGCATCAGGAATTTCGCCCAACAGACAGGTCGCAAGAATTACCGGCAGGTGGCGGGCTGGCTCGGCAAGATGAAAAAAATAACCGGCGGCGATGAACGGGCTTACTCTTTGTTCAAAAAACTATTACGGCAATACAACAACCGTCCGGCCATGAGGGATGAGTTCGAAAAAGCTTTTCCGAAATGGAAAGAATAAATGTCGTGGAAAAACCCAATTTACCTGTTTTTTCGTGTCTCATTGGTGTCACGTATCTAAAAAATCGTATTTTGTTTCTGAAAATTGTTGTTTTTAACAATAAATAGAAACAAGTAGCATGAATTACACCGAATTCCGACAGGAAATGAAAAGCCTTTCCGAACTTTTCGGTTCAGGAAATTGAGAAGCATTTTCTAGGTCTTGACAGCAGGTGGCTGGTGGAATGGCAGGAAAAGGGCCACCTCCAAATACTTCGGAATCGCTATTATTATTTTTCTGACCAGAAGGTTGATGTGCCTTTTCTGTATTATATGGCAAAGGAGATATATCGCTCTTCTTATGTATCCCTGGAGTCGGCTTTATCACGTTATGGGTTTATTTCGGAAGGTGTATTTCAGATTACGTTCTGCAACACACTAAAAACGAATTCATTTAGCACGCCCGTCGGAAATTTCGCTTATCAGCATCTGAAACCTTCACTTTTTTCGGATATCAGCTTGAGGAATGGGATGATCATCGGTACGCTATGGCTGAACCCGAAAAAGCGTTAATCGATTATCTATATCTGCATCCCAATGTAAAGGAAACAGATGATATCGAAGCTCATCGATGGAATGCCCTCGAAATCAAGGATCAAATTTCCATTGATAAACTAAACCGGTACGAAACCCACATCAGTTCACCGGCGTTAAGCAATCATCTAAGCACCTTAAAAACATATCTTGATGTTACCCCTTAGCGAAATTCGGCCTTACTACCCCGAAGAGCTATATCGTTTTCCCCACTTTATACTTAGGGAATACCTCCAATACAAGATACCGGAAATTTTGTATGAAAGACCGTTTGCAACGGACCCTTTGCTTTTTAGGCGGCACCTGCCCCTGAATCGTACACGGGAATCGTCGTTTTTCAGGGGATTTGGATTTTGATAATATTTCCCTGGAGGAAGATGCCTTCAATGAAGTAGCAAATGAGATTCAAAAAGGCCTTGAACGAGAGGGCTACGAGGTTGAGCTTAAAACGGTGATGAAGGGAGCATGGCACTGTTATATTAAGTTTCCCGGGCCTGCTATTTGATGAGGGATTGTCTGGCAACGAGGAAGAGAAGGCCCTCATCCAGTTGGATACCGAACTACAGCATTTTGACTATGATCCCGAGCAGTTCTTGCTGAACCGCTTTTGGAGTGTTTACCACCATTTGGACAACGCCCCTAACCCTTCTGATGGCTCAAAAACTATATGCAATTATAAACCGGGATCGCAATAGAGGAGTTTATGACTGGTTTTTTGATGGCCGGATTCAAACCCAACTACCAGTATTTGGAAGCTAAAGCTTCTATCTCAGATTCACATTTATTAAAGGAGGCCGTTTTAGACAAGGTGCCAACAGTTGGATATGGACGCGATGGCAAGAGATGTGGAGCCCTTTCTCTTTGATTCATCTGACGTTAAAAAAGTAAGTCGTTTTAAAGATGTTGTCGGCAGTATAAGTTTTAAAATTTGTTGTTTGACCAATAGTCGGTTTAGAATTGTAGCCTGCCAAGCAATAGTGGGCCTAAAAATTGGATAACTGTTTGAATATTTCCCTTCTAAGTCACTCAATTAAGAAAAGATAATCGATCTTCAGTCAATAGTAATAGTTTACAGAGGCCTTTGAAATACCTGGGTTTTATCAAGGTCAAAGATTGGGCAAAATTCGAACCCGCAGTTTATAGCCCATGGTTGAGGATTTCGAATTGGCGAAAAAGCCGAAATTGGATAGAATAACGGTTTTTCAAAGCTCTATTACATCATATTCATACGGGATTGAAGAGCAAATTCAAATTCCGCCGGCATGTTTTTACCAGTTTGTATGCCCTATGCCTTTATTTTTGGCTTCAATCTGTCTTTTCAAAAACCATCCGGTAGTGATCGAATATTTCACGTTCGAAGCATATCCTGTTGGGACCGGTACTGAGCAGTGCTCTGAAATTAATGTCGGTGAGGTATTTGGGTAACAGCGTGAGAAGAAGGCGTACTTCTTCAGGTTAAATGATCGGTATCTCTTTTCCCACTGCCGGATCGTTTACGATATAGTCCAATCGGCCACTGCTTTTGCTGATCAGTTTGAAAAGTGGTTTGGCATTTCTAATCACCATCTCCGATCCATCAGGGCAGCCATGAACCGGGGAACTGCTTCTCCATCAATGCTAATATGTAGGCATCCGAACTTTTTTCGGCGTTAATGTCGATCTCCTCATAATCGATCATGTTTTTGCTGAATACCATTGTCTGCAGGTACAATCTTCCGCCGGTTGGCAACAGGTCATATACCGTGCGGAAAAACCGTCGGTACACCTCTTCCTGCTTTCCGGCCTTATACTCTTCAAACCGAACAAAAATGTTCAAAGGCACCCAGCGAGGCTACGGCGTCGAATGTTCCGTAATCATCCGGCGTTACTTCCAGACAGTTTTTGATATAGACCTCCAGCCCGTTTTTTCTGCACGCCTCGGCCTGGGCGTCGGAGAGGGTAAGGCCGATACACTTCGCTCCCACTTCGTTGGTAATATAATTAACCAATGGCCCCCAGCCGCATCCTATGTCCAAGACCCGGCTTTCGGGGGTAATATTCAACTGATTGACAATAAACCGATGCTTCGCTTCCTGGGCCTGCTCAAGGGTCATTGAGAAGTTCCCGTTGTACGTGGCTCCACTGAAATCAGCCATTTCCCCGAGGCTTAGCCTGAAAATGCGGTCGATGGTACTGTAGGTAAAATTAAGATCTCGTTTGTCTGCCATAAGCTTTTACTTTATCTGAACGGAATGAATTCAGAAACTAAAAAAGTCCGCTCTTTTTAAAAAGACAGACTTTTAAAGTCGAATGTGAATACCGTTAACCTATTCGTAATCCAAGCTTCATACGTTAATTGCACTTAAGCACTTGGGTGTTTCTTCAACATCAAATTCCACGGCCTCATCATCTTAAAAACCTTGATCATAACCAATATTTTGAACGTTGTTTCTGTGAACGAAAATATCTTCACTCCCATCATCAATATTGATAAATCCAAATCCTTTTTGGGAATCGAAAAATTTTGTTGTGACTTGTTGTGACATATGTACTCTGCTTTTATACACCAGTAGGTTTCGTCTTGTGAAAAGAGTTGAGACTAACGCGTCGTATCATAAAAGTTCGCTAACCGGAGATGAGACAGTATCCCAAATAAGTTATCGGTCAGAATAAATCACAAGGTCGAAATAGAAAAAAGCCGGACAAATTGATGCTATACCCTCCTCATTCTGAATTTTAACAAGGATATTAGTGAAAATGGTAGTATCTTAAGAAGAATAAGCATCTGAGAGGGTTGTGCCGGGATTCTAAAGAGATTGCCTCAAGAAACAGGTTCGCAAAGCTTTCTGTACCGCTTATTCCAGCACCTGTCGAAGCGAATATCACGGGGTAACATAGTATGAAATATTGAAAGGGAGAGAAGAACTAATCCGAGTTAATCCACCCATAGATACCAAAAAACACTCAGAGCCCCCAAAAATAGTACGGCGCGAATTACGCATTAATGATTAAAGAGACAAGTCTATGATTAAAGAATTCCATAACAAAATACGTCCCGGAAACGAGGGAAAAACAGCGTCTGAGCAGTTGCTTGAACGACGTAAATCGGTTGTGGCAAATGGTGTCGGCGTGTTTAACACGGCGACCGCAACTTCTGCCAAAGGCGCTACTATTACGGACGCAGACGGCAATGAGTTGATCGATTTTGCGGGGGGGATCGGGGTTGTAAATGCCGGTCATTGCCCTGAACCCGTGGTGAAAGCGATCCAGGAACAGGCGGCAAAGTACATCCACACAAGTTTTAATGTGGTTACTTACGAACCCTACCTGGAACTGTGTGAAAAACTGATCGGGATACTGCCTCATGGATCCGCAACCAAGGCTATGCTGGTAAGCACCGGTGCGGAAGCAGTGGAAAATGCCATCAAAATAGCACGCCAGGCCACCAAACGACAAGCGGTTCTGTGCTATACGGGAGCCTTCCACGGGCGTACCATGATGGCCATGACCTTAACGAGTAAAGTTGACTATAAATTAAACTGTGGTCCTTTTGCGCCTGAAGTGTATCGGCTGCCTTTTCCCAATTATTACCGGTACAGCCGCGGCGAGGATATGGACGCATTTGTGGATCTGCAGTTAAAAAACCTGCGCGAAAGTGTTCGTAATGTCGTAGATCCAAAGAATGTAGCGGCCGTTATCCTGGAAATTGTTCAGGGAGAGGGTGGAATCAACGTAGCCCCGCAAAAATATGTGAAAGAGTTACGGGCGTTTTGCGACGAGCACGGTATCATGCTCATTTTTGATGAAGTGCAAAGCGGGTTCGGGCGAACCGGCAAATGGGCCAGCTGGCAAAATTATGGCGTCACGCCCGATATCTCGACCTACGCCAAATCGCTGGGATCGGGCATGCCGATAGCGGCGGTACTGGGGAAAACGGAAGTGATGGACGCTGCGGCCCCCGGAACCATCGGCGGTACCTATATCGGGAACCCGGTTTGCTGCGCGGCTGCCATTGGCGACGATCGAGTATATGAAAGAGATTGACCTGAACAAGCGGGGAATGGAAGTTGGCAACATCACGCGAGGCCGATTGGAAAAGCTCCAGTCCCAGTGCTCCCAGATAGGTGATGTGCGGGGAAATGGGGGCGATGTTGGCCATTGAATTTGTGAAGAACGGAGACCCACGCCAACCCGACGGGGAGCTTTGTTCCCGCATAGTGAAGGGATGTGCCGAGCGCGGACTGGTATTGTTAAGTGCCGGCACGTATAAAAATGTTATCCGGGTCCTGTCGCCGCTTGTCATACCCGATGAACAGCTGAACCAGGGGCTCGATATTCTGGAAGAGGAAGTCCTCAAAGCCTGCGGGGTTGCATCATGAAGCCATTTGCTATAGCTGGTGTTCAGATGAAGGTTTCCGCGACCCACTCTAACGTGGAGATGATGAAAGTGAAGCTGGATATTCTTATGAATCTTTATCCCTGGGTAGAGATGGTTGTGTTTAGTGAACTATGTGCCTTTGGCCCGCTAACCCATACGGCGCAGGAAATACCGGGACCGTTTGATTTGGAAATGCAGAAAATGGCCAAAAAACATGGTGTTTGGCTGCTCCCGGGTTCTATGTTCGAAAAAAGAGGAGATGAAATTTATAATACCGCCACGGTGTATAACCCGGAAGGTGAAGTTGTAGCCCGCTATAGTAAGATGTTCCCCTTCTATCCTTATGAGGGTGGAGTAACCCCGGGCAAGGAGTTTTGTGTGTTTGATGTACCTGACGTAGGAAAGTTCGGGGTCTCCATTTGTTATGACATGTGGTTCCCGGAAACGACGCGCACACTGGCGGTCATGGGAGCAGAGGTAATTCTACACCCTTCACTTACGGGGACGATCGACAGGGATATTGAACTCGCTTTGGCACGGGCGTCAGCTGCAACCAATCAGTGTTATTTTATTGATATCAATGGGCTGGAGTCCGGCGGCAGTGGTCGTTCAATTATTTGCGGGCCAGACGGCGGAGTGATCTATCAAGCCGGTACGATAGAGGAACTCATACCACTTGAATTCAATATGGAAAAGGTAAAACGGAGCCGCGAACTGGGATTGCTGCGCCTGGGGCAACCACTTAAAAGTTTTCGCGACCATATCGGGGATTTTACCATTTATCAAAATGGGACCAAACATTCCTACCTGGATTCGCTCGGCCCCCTGAAAAAACCAGCCCGCGTTAGTGAATTGAGAGAGCTGAAAATGCAGGAAAAGAACCTACACAGTACGGAAAGCAATATCGAATATAAGCGGGATATCGAGTAACAATTAACATCGAAACGGTATCCTGGTTTAAAAATATCGGGGTATGGTGAATACCGAGAGACGGCCGCTGAATACGTAGTGCAAAGGCGGTATTACTTAAAATTTTAAAAAAGAAGAGTATGACAAACGACCGAAAAAGCACTCCACATTTCAATGTGGCACAATTACGCGTAGATTTATGGAACCGCCTGCGGTCGGAAGTTCAATCTATCATTTCTGATACCGGGGAATCCGTAGAAAATGCGACCCACAAAAAAGAAGCGCTGGACCTGCTAAAAAACCTTGAAGCTATTGAGCAGTACTACTCGTTTCCCGGTAGCAAAAGGGTAAAAAAACTTCAGAAATCCCTGGAAAGAGAAGAATATGTTGCTGTTTCAAGGTCTGTTGCTGAATTCGTTCGGCTGCTGGTAAGTGACTCTTACCGAAGCAATCCTCAGTTTATGAAGCATAACGAGGAAGAAAACCAGGATAATGAGGGGGAAGAACAAACGCCCCAGGGACTGAGAACCAACTATTTTGAAGTTCTTTTTGTAGATGATCTTGCAAAAAATGAAGAAGAGGCCCTGCGGGGCAAAATAAGTGAACTCAGGGAAAAAGATGAACACCTGGTTTATGACATTACCGTACAACGCTCGTTTCAGGATGCCCTTATTGCACTGCTTATCAATTTTAATATTCAGTCGGTTGTAATTCGTTACGCTCCGCCCTATAAATCGGGAACAATAAGCGAACTTTTAAAGCCTTTTCTCGGACAAGTGCTCCAACTGGACTACTCTTCACATACGGAAGAGGATCTGGGCCCCATACTGGGAAAAATCATCAAGCAGTTCCGGCCAGAACTGGATGTTTATTATGTAACCGATACTGCGCTTCAAAACCTGAAGGATTCCACTCTGAAAAATTTCCGGAGAATTTTTTATCGGAAAGATGATATCCAGGAATTGCATCTTGCCATACTCCGCGGGATCCGCGAGCGATACAAAACCCCGTTTTATACGGCCCTGAAAGAGTACAGTAAAAAACCGGTCGGCGTGTTTCACGCCATGCCGATTTCCCGGGGAAATTCGGTCTTCAAATCTCGCTGGATAAGGGACTTCGGTGAATTTTACGGGCGCAATATCTGCCTGGCCGAAACCTCTTCAACATCCGGTGGTCTCGACTCTCTGCTGCAACCTACCGGCACCCTGAAAGAAGCGCAGGAGATGGCTTCCAGGGCGTATGGGTCCAGGGAAACGTTTTTTGTTACCAACGGCACCTCCACCTCTAACAAAATTGTACAGCAAGCCCTGGTGGAGCCCGGAAACCTGGTTCTTATTGACAGGGACTGCCACAAATCACATCACTACGGTCTGGTGTTGGCGGGAGCCCTTCCGGTCTATCTGGATTCCTATCCGATCGAGAAATACAGCATGTATGGCGCGGTGCCGCTCCATCAGATTAAAAAAACGCTGCTGGAACTCAGATCGGCCGGCAGGCTGGATAAAGTGAAAATGCTGCTGTTGACTAACTGTACTTTCGACGGGCTGGTGTACAACGTGGAGAAAGTGATGAAGGAAGTGCTGGCCATCAAACCGGACATGATATTTTTGTGGGATGAGGCCTGGTTCGCGTTTGCCGGTTTCACATATACCTACAAACAGCGAACGGGTATGTTTGTACGAACGAATTGATCAAATACCGGACGGATGCTTACAGGGAGAAGTACAAAAATCATATCGAATCGCTTTCCGGGATGAAGTCCCGTCCATGCCCGACCCTGACAAAGTGAAAATTCGCGTATATGCCACCCAAAGCACCCATAAAACGCTGACCAGTTTCAGGCAGGGATCCATGATCCACATCTGGGACGAAGATTTCAGGCGGCTGGTCTCCGACAGCTTCCAGGAGGCCTATATGACCCATACATCCACCTCACCCAATTACCAGATTCTGGCCTCGCTCGATGCAGGTCGCAGACAGGTGCAGTTTGAAGGGTATGAACTGGTGGAAAAAAGTGTGGAACTGGCCATGTCTGTCCGTGCCAAAATTCATGATCATCCTGTATTGAAAAAATACTTCCGGGTGCTTACGGTCCGCGATTTTATCCCCGATGAGTTTCGCCCCTCGGGACTGGATGAATACTACACGGACCAGGGAGGCTGGAACCGGATGGAGGACGCGTGGGAACACGATGAATTTGTGCTGGATCCCACCAAGATTACGTTGGCGGTAGGTATGTCAGGAATAGACGGAGATACATTTAAAAACAAGTATCTGATGGACCGGTATAATATCCAGATCAACAAAACATCCCGTTAAGGCTCCGGTTCACTCTTTATGACCAGCATAGGAACCACCCGGGGCAGTGTTCCCTACCTGATCAACACCCTGCTGCATATAGCCGGCACCCTGGATGAGGAGCTACCGGCACTCAACAAGAAGGAAAAAGATATCGTAGAGCAACGTATCACTTCGCTGATGGAAGAGGTGCCGCCCCTGCCCGATTTCAGCCATTTTCATTCCACCTTTCAAGCGGTAAAGGGGGTCCCCGGCGGGGATATCAGGCGGGCCTATTTTTTGGCCTACAGCCAGGAAAACTGTGAGTATATAGCGCTCGATGAATGCCTGGATCTGCTTGAAAGTGGACGCGAACTGGTATCTACAACCTTTGTCATTCCCTATCCCCCCGGGTTTCCGGTGTTGGTGCCCGGACAGGTGATTAGCAGGGAAATTATCCGGTTTCTGCTTGTGCTGGATGTGAAGGAGATACACGGGTACCGACCCGAACTGGGTCTTAAAGTATTTAAGGAAGAGGTACTGGGTGCAGTAGAAAGCACTTCAGCCCCGACTTAAGTGCAGGCACCCGAACAAGAGTAAGGACCAGGAACAACTTTTTAACGTGAACTCAGGATAAGGAAGATAATAAAATAAATACGCCAATATTTAGTGTTCCGGCCTTTAAGATTTTTGTTGGTACAGTGACCGCAGTCGGAGCGTAAAGAAACCATTTCTGTTTGAGATCCGCGCATTCCAGCGGATCGAGTTAAATGGTTTAGCGCAAGCGCAGGGAACGCAACAAAAATTTCACCAGCCGGCGATTTTTTGGTTCGTTTTTTCATCGTTAAAAAAATGAACACCGCTAAAAGTGTATCCTAAGACCACATAAGCAGTATTTACTATATTTCTTAAACCGAGCTGACGTTATTTAATTTAATGCGCCAACATGACCATGGCTAATACGACTAAAGAAGCAAAACCACTAAAGGGAATATCCGATATCCGTCGATTTTTCCACCGCAATGAAACGCCGATCTATTTTATAAGTGCAACCAATTTCAATTTGTTGGGCGCTGACGAATGGATAAAGGGGTTTAAATTTATCTGCCACATCAACTGCTTTGACGGGTTGCATCCCAATGTATTTTCACCCAAAGAGGAGATACCGCACGAGGAGTTCGAAAGTATTGAAGATATCAATAACTACCTGCTCGGGCATCCCGAGGTGGCTGATTACCTGGAATCCCGAAAAGGGACGGCAAGGCGGGTAAGGCGATGTTCCTGATGTTCGATGAACAAACGGAAAAACTGGCCAAAAAACGAGGCCTGGAAATTTGTTTCCCTTCTGCCAAAATGCGTACCTCCATGGATAACAAGGTGAACACAAACCGCATTGCAGAAAAAGCTGGCGTTGCCTGCGTACCGTATGTTCTCTCGAAAGTCAATGATTATGAGCATTTGCGGGAGGTCTCCAAAAAGCTGGGTGAAGATCTGGTCATTCAAACGCCCTTTGGAGATTCCGGACATACTACCTTCTTTATTTCCAATAAGAAAGAATTTGAAAAGTATGAGGAGGAGATCGTCAAGGAGAAGGAAGTGAAAATCATGAAACGGATCAATTGCAGATTGTCAGCCATGACGTGCGTCACGTCACATGGTACGATCGTCGCCCCGCTGATGACCGAGATGGTCGGCTTCCCGCAACTGACACCCTATAAAGGTGGCTGGTGTGGGAATGAAATATACGCCGATGCCTTCACTCCCTCCATTCGCCAGAAAGCGCGTAAATATACACGATTACTTGGCGATCAGCTCCGACAAGGATTAAGGAGATTCTGAACTGGATTTCTCATCGACCAGGACAATGGCGAAGTTTACCTGGGAAAACTCGATCCGCGGGTTACCGGGGCCAGCTCCATCACCAATCACGCCGTATTTGCCCTGGCTGATGCACCGCTGTTTATGTTTCATCTGCTTGAGTGGATGGATGTACCCTACGAGTTGGGTATCAAAGCGATTAATGACCGGTGGGCACGGCCTGAAAATATTGACAGCTGGAGCCAGCTGGTAATCAAACACACCAAAGAGAGTGTCGAATATATTAAAGAGGCCCCCTCTTCGGGAATCTGGAAGAAGCAAAAAGACGGCACCATCAAATTCGACCGGATGGATTCCGCAGGCGCGCATTAAGATCGGAAAATGAGGCGTTCTTTTTACGCATCGCCGGGAGAGGGAAAATACCTGTACGAAGGGGCCGATATGGATTATCCTCGTCATAAAGGCCGGCTGATGACAGATGATTTTAAATTGACGGACCGTGCAAAAAAATGGATCAGTGCGATTCAAGATCGCTACATCACCGAGATACCGGATGAGGCTGGGGAGTTGGACGAAAAGATGTCCGATCTTACCGGGTTCAAGCTGGTTTAACACATTCAAAGAACAACATTCCGGGATAATATTTACGGCCTTTAATTCGGTATGAAGTGTTCTTTTTTCCGGCCTATGGATTTGTGAGCCGTCCAGGGCAAAACGCCCGGCGGAGAGCGTTGCAAGAAAGAAACTCTGCCGTGGAATACAGGAAAGTCCATAGGCGCAGAAAACCTCCATGTTCCGGCAGGTCGCCGGAAAGGAAATTGTGGGTTTCTTTTAGCCGCAGCGAAGTGTAGCCAGGCGAAGAAATCCTCCGGCCGGGTTGGGGTTGGTTTTTCTTGGTCAAAAAGGAACACCTCTAAAATGGAAGAGGACTACCGTGATTTAAAGGTCAGACATCATCATTTTCAAATTTTAAAACAGGCACTACATGAAAGAAAAGAAGCAGACTGTATTTAAAAGCATAAATCCCTACAACGGTGAGGAAATTGCCTCATACACCGAGCACACAGAACAAGAGGTAAACAGTATTCTGAAAAAATCGCTGGATGCTTTTGGATCATGGCGTGAAGTGCCGATCGAGGAGCGAGGCAAATTGCTGCGAAAAGCCGCCGATCTGCTCAGGGAAAACGTGGACAAATATGCCCGCACCATGACTTCAAAAAAATGGGAAAGCCGATCGGTGAGTCCAGAGCGGAAATAAACAAATGCGCCTGGGTTTGTGAGTTTTATGCAAAAAATGCGGCGCGTTTCCTAGCGGATGAGATTATCGAAACCGACGCCGCCGAGAGTTTTGTGAGTCATGATCCCATCGGTCCCGTGCTGGCTATTATGCCCTGGAATTTTCCATACTGGCAGGTATTTCGTTTTACGGCCCCTGCGCTGATGGCGGGAAATACCGCCCTGTTGAAACATGCTCCCAATGTGTTCGGCTGTGCCACGCATATTGAAGAATTGCTGCACGAGGCCGGTTTCCCGGATGGCGTTTTCCAAAATCTGTTTATCCACCATGACAGAACGGAACAGATCATAGCCAGTGACATCGTACAGGCGGTGACCCTAACCGGCAGCGAACGGGCCGGCCGGGCCGTGGGCAGCCTGGCGGGCAAGCACCTGAAAAAGTCGGTGCTGGAGCTGGGTGGTAACAACGCCTTTATTGTCTGGGAGGATGCCGATATGGAGCAGGCAGTGGAGACGGGCGTGACCGCCAGGATGATGAACAGCGGCCAGAGCTGCATTGCCGCTAAACGATTTATCCTTGTTGGAGATGCCTATGAAAAATTTCTGCCGGAGTTTTTAAAGCGGATCAAATCTTTGAAAAGCGGAGATCCCGTGGATGAGTCCACGGAAATGGGACCGCTGGCCCGGAAAGACCTTGCCGATCAGCTCAACGAGCAGGTAAAAAAATCTGTCGCCCAGGGAGCGGAGCTGTTAACCGGCGGAAACCAAAAGGGAGCCTATCATGAACCCACCGTTTTGACCAATGTACAACCGGGCATGCCGGCATTTGACGAGGAGACGTTTGGTCCGGTGGCTGCTATTATCAGGGCTAAGGATGAGGAAGAGGCATTTGAGCTGGCCTCCCAATCCAGGTATGGCCTCGGAACGACGCTTTTTACGACGGGTGTAAAACGGGCCCGGAAAAGCGTAGGTAAAATTCCGGACGGTGCGTTTTTTATAAATGAACTTGTAAAGTCAGATCCCCGCCTGCCATTTGGCGGCACCAAAAATTCAGGATACGGCCGGGAACTCTCAAGAGAAGGAATCCTGGAATTCGTCAACAAAAAAACAGTGTATGTAAAAAAGAATAGTTGATTCAACCTGGATTTGCACAAGACCCATTTTCCCAATGTTCATGTTCTGCAAAATCGCTCTTCAGACTATATTTTCGGGATTTGAGTGAAAACTGAGGTGGGTTTTTGCTTTTTATGGTTTGTACTTTTATTTCGCTCGATAAATTAATCCCTGCAGGCCGTTTGCTTGTGGGAATTTGTTATTTTGAGATATGACATACAATAGCTTTTTAAGCTTCTGATATAGCCAATTAACTTTCTGCTCTGACCTCGACCGGTATTGCAACTCTTTCTCTTACTTGTTGATAATATGGTATTGCGTCAAAAGATTGTAAGGTAACGCACAATCCATACTCTACTGATTCATTCAATATTTCCCGCATCCTGCCTACAATTAACACGAACCGTTAATTCATCTCCTTCGGTTTTTACCGGAACAGCTCTTGATCCTACCGATATTTCATGTTGTAGCGTTCCCCGCTTAGCCGTATAAGCGTACGTTTCGTCCCTTTCCAAGTTTAGCCTTTCCATTGGCGGATCAAAGTAAAGATGGGCTTTTCTGTAATTTTGTCTTCCAGCATTTATTGGTGAAAACCAAGCTAAAGTAATTATCAATTTTTTTGACGTTCCTTTCTTCCTGAAAGGGCAGGTGGAATTGGGAAATCATATATATGTGCTTATTCCTTTCTAATGATCCAAATCCTATAATGCTTGCTCTATTAACCTCACATTCATCGGCACGATTGTTTATGCTAATTTCAAAACCAATAATTTTTTCAATACCATCTTTGATTTTAGTTGTTGGTATAGTATCACGGAAGACTTGTCTTAGATAAGTTTCAATTTCTCCCCAACTAGATGTATGCCCAATTAAAGTTTTAATTAGTACAGAATAAAATTCTCTAGGTATTTCCTGTATCATATTCTTCATTTAACTCATCTAGTACTTCAATAATATGCCCAGCAAAAATTTGTCGCCATCGCGGTAGCATTACTTGTACCACTAGTATAAGCTATGGTACCAAGGTTACCCTCCTCTCCTGGATAGGCAACTTTTAAACCGGGTGGTTGAGATACAAAGTTATTTGATCTCAAATATACATCACCATTATCTTGATCTTGAAATCGATAGATAGTTTTTCCACCCGGCATTATTATTTCCGGTTTTACCGATCTTTTAAAACCTGATCCAATTGGATTTACAGGACTTGGTAATGCAGGATTCTGTATCAAATCATATTGTAATCTTCGAGTCTGAAATACAGAATTATCATGGTGGGCTGCACCAACAGTTATTGAGTTAATTGATTCGGCAGGTGATAGTAATCTCCTATTCCTTCTATCTTCAGAAATCGACAGGAGTGTTTTTTCTTGTATTTTTTCATTCGTTAAATCTTCAAGATCTTGCCCATTAGTATTAATGACAATATCTCTTCTCGATTATTGCCAGCACTAACTAAAAAGAGCACATTGTACCTAAAGGAAAACCAATCTAATAATCTTGCAACTGAGCTTAACTCATTATAAAAAGGCCTAAATGGATCACCTATCGATAGGTTTATTACTTTAACCTCAGGTGCAACCGGTGTTCCTCTCATTATCACCTTCAAATATCCTGTGAATTGAACTATAAAGTAATTCTACTAGTAACCTATTAGATGGGACCCTTTCCTCATCTGAAATATGAACTTGCTACATTTTGGTGGACACCCAGTTAAGCCATAGATTGTCGGCCGCAATTTATGACCAATAACAATTATGAGTAAAAGACGAACCTACAGCAAAGAGTTTAAACTGGACGTAATCCAACAAAGTTACCAGCGGGATAATATCCGCGAGCTGGCCGATGAGTTAGGGATTGACCCGGGCCTTATCTACGCTTGGCGATCGGACTACAAGAAGAAGCCCCAGCAATCCTTTCCGGGCAAAGGCATTCCCAGCCGAACGCCCGAAGAGAAGGAGCTGGCCGAGTTGAAGAAAGAACTGGCTGACGTGCGTATGGAGCGGGATATCTTAAAAAAGGCGATGGGCATCTTTACCAAGAAAAACGGGTAATCTTCCAATTTATGGCTGAACACAAGACACATATTTCCCATTGTGAAGATGTCCGAGGTATTCGATGTAAGCAGAAGCGGCTATTATAGCTGGATGAGTCGCGGGCCCTCTGATCGCGCCAAAGAAAACCGGCGCCTGTCTGAGGCGAATTAAGCAGATTTGGCTGAAGTCGGGGAAGACCTATGGCAGTCCTCGTATTCACCAGCAACTGCTTCGGGACGGAGAAACAGCCAGCCGACCCGAGAGTAGCTCGGCTCATGAGAAAAGAAGGCATACAAAGCCAGATTCGCCCCAAATGGGTCACTACCACAGATTCGGGGCACACCCTGCCGGTGGCCCCGAACCTGTTGGATCAAGACTTTACCGCCGGCCGATTAGGTCAGGTGTGGGTAAGCGACATCACCTATATCCCCAGCAATCAGGGTTGGCTGTACCTGACGACCATCATGGATCTGGCTGATCGCCAGATCGTGGGCTGGTCGTTCTCGGAAGGCATGAGTGCCGATGAGACCATTATTCCGGCCTGGAAAGCAGGCCTGTCAAAAGCGGACTATCGACCAGGAGCTGATCTTCCATTCTGACCGTGGCATCCAATATTGCTGTCAGGAGTTTAGAGAACTTGCTCAAAGCTCGACCGCTGGTCCGCCAAAGCATGAGCCGCAAAGGCAACTGCTGGGACAACGCTCCGGCCGAGAGCTTCTTTAAAACCTTTAAAGCAGAACTACCGATAGAACCTACCCGCTATAATTACAACAATCTTCGCCGAGTAATATTTGCCTTTATTGAGATCTGGTATAACCGCCAGCGGCTACATTCTACGCTGGACTACCGAACACCGGCGGAAATGCAGCATTATTTAACCCAACAACAAGAACTGGCTGCATGATCTGGCTTAACTCACTGTCCATTTTTTTGTAGCAATTCCAATACTATCATATCTTTAAGATTGGTCTTGTATATATCTTCTTTGATAATTTAGTTGAGTTATTCAGATCGCCAGTTTTATGACTATTGAAGAAATAGACGTGCCGTGCTCTCTTTTTAAAACAGGATAACCTTCCTCAAAATTTTCGGGATCATCAACAATCAAATAATCTCTAAGGGCATTATGATTTTGAATTGGAAGACCGTCAAAAACAGCCATCTCATAATCTTCAGTTCCTAAAACACTTTCTTCAATTTCAAGTTCTTCTCTATCTTCTTCATCTTCAACTTCAACTTTAGGAACAGATTGGCCAGTAGGGCGAAAAAACATTATTTGATCACATCTGACTAAACTTACATCTTGGTCTGCTAGTAATTCTCTAATTGATCTGTTTGGCAATTCTACGAGCAATCCATGATATCTAATCTCACTAATATCAAGGATATTTAAAATTTCTCCGTCTAATTCATTAACCAACTCCTCAACATTTAGTTGGGATTCTTCTCTCAATTCTTCAGGCTTTCTATACCATAATTCCAATTCAAAAGATATTCTATCTTTTCCGTGTTGTAGTTCAAATTCCCAATTATCTTGAACCCCAGTTTCTTCAAACCTTTCCTGTACACCCCACCGCCTTATATTAATAATACTAGGGAATATTTTTTTCCAACCATTTAGACCGTATGGATAGTCATAATCTTCATTTTCTTTCCAATTTTCCCACATTGTCAAAAGATTTCTAATACCAGTCTGATTCGTCATTGACAGTAATAGACGCCCATTCAGTGGCTTACCTTCAGAAAACTCTTCTCCACTATAAAACAATTCATCTTCAACCAAACCATCAGCCTCAATATCTCCCATCCATTCAATTCCTTCAGTATTTCTGCAAACTGAGAGAAATTGAGTTACATTGCCAGCCACTTCAATAACTAGAACTTCTTCAGGCTCAATACCACTTGGATTGAGACGAAATTCAGCCATTCTATTTTCCATTACCTGTTGAAAAGCTGTAAATCTGTTATCTAGTCTAGTTACTTGTGTTGCATGGTCTGGTTTAGAAATTCTACCATACCCTGCAGACATTTTTTGACGAGCTTCCTCATCACGATCAGGAAAAATTAATAATGGACGCTCTGGCATATTGATGAAGTTAGTTACTTATTCTTGGGTAAATTCCATTGCTTTAGCTTATATGAAATAACGTCTCTCAAACTTTCTTCACCTTCTTTAAGTACAAATCTTCTTTGGATATCAAAACAGAATTGCTCTATATCTGAAAAACTCAATCCATATAAGTATTTTCCTAAAGTCTTCTCGCTATATTTAGACGCATATTCGAACCTCTGGAAAAATCTTAAAAACCATTCTTCGATTTGTTTTCTAGTTGGATTTTCCAATGCCAATTTAACCTGAAAGCGTCTCCAAACAGCTTTATCCAATAACTCAGCATGGTTACTAGCTGTTATCACAATCACATCTGATACTAAATCATCTATATTTAATAAAAGTGAGCTTACAACTCTTTTTATTTCTCCTGTTTCAAATTCTGCACCACGTTCTTTAGCTATCGTATCAAATTCATCAAAAAATAAAACACATTGTTGTGAGTCGATAAACTCAAATATTCTTTTTAACCGAGATGACGTTTCACCTAAATAGCTACCAATTAATGAATCATATTTAACAACATAGAATGGCAACATTAATTCATTAGCGATAGCCTCGGCCAAACTTGTTTTACCATTACCTGGCGGTCCAGTAAATAGCAGTCTGTTCCTAGGTTCTAGACCATTGGCTCTCAATAAATCGGCTTTCTCTTTGTTCTTCAATTACCTCATTGCAAATATCCCTCACATTATCTTCTAATATCAGGTCATCAAATGTTTTCCTTGGTTCTTTATTTTTAAGCAATCCGAGAAACCTGATTATCCAATATTGTGCTATTTCTTTAATCGTTTCTCCTTTTTAAATAGTTTTTCTGATAATCTGTCAGCTACAATGTGATGGTTTTTTGCCCTTTCCTCGGCAATAATAGATCGTAAAGGTCTCCTCCGCTAAATTTTTACTGCACCCTTGTCCACTGCTTCTGCTAGTTTCAATATTAAATCTGACCTTGCCAAGATTAGTTACTTAAGCTTTTAATTCTCAACTGATTTTTTATACTGACCAATAACCCAATAATAATAATATGATTACTAATCTATAAAAATTGGCTATCATTTTTTGAAATAATAAACTATGATGAAATATGGGACTATAAATAAGCCCAAATGAATTTCCTTCCTCAATAACCGACCCATTCTGGATCTTTACTTTTCACATTTCTTACAGTATAAATCCTCCCAACCCACTTGAATGGAACAACCCAACTCCCTATCTATGTAGTTCAACAGAATTGAATAACTAGGGCCTCAAGTCGGCGCTGGCCAAATACGTAGACCGCGAGCTGGACCAGTTTGTAGAAGACACCGCCCAGGACGCCCTGCTTAAGATCCTGGACAACATCAAAACCTTCCGCGGGGAGAGCAAGTTTACCACCTGGGCGATGATTTTATCGCCTCGGCCACCGATGGTCGCAACCTGCCGCCCGAACAAATGGCGGAAAAACTGGCCCATATATATATCGGAGAAAACTTTCCACACGGAGAAATTGTGGGTCGATGATTGAATGGTACTGGGATTCCCAATCCGTGATGCCGGTGCTACAAGGGATTATTTCCAGATAAACATACTTAAGATCCAGCAGTTTGATGAATGACTAAATTATCAGTAGGTACTAGTCTGCCATTCCTGGTACCACCGATAAAGGGGATCTCCTTTTGTAGCTTTATTCCTGATGTGGGAGGATTTATAGCCGCCGCCGCAGGTTTTTACTTAATAGCTGAAGGGGGGAGGAGGGCCGTTTTATTTGTTCTTTCTGATATTCCCTCTAAATTGAATGTATATTCCCGATCGGCTGGTAAGAAATCGTGCAATTCAGTTTAAAAAGAGAAAGGACACTATGAAAAGATAAAAGCAGTGATTTTTTGGTCTTGGATCTCATTCTGATATTGCTGGTGATACAAAATACCGCTTCCGTTCAGGTGTATTTTCTTGGTTTTACCGCAGAAATGTTATTGATTGTACTGCTTTTCCTGACCGGAACAATGGGCTTTTTGTCAATATTGGTGCTCGGTTTTCTAACAGAAAGCGGGTGCATGCAATCCATGAAACAATAAAGAAGTAATAAATATTGTATCAGGTAGCCACCCTGTTCGTTGAATGAAGATCGGAAGTAGTATAATTCTATATAGAGGAAGTATGTGCGCTATATTATAGATGATTGTAAATGTTTAAGATTTAATTTCAGAATATGCTGATGCAGCTATGGAAAAAAAATCACGTTATCACGGGAACCAGTTACGTACATCCCCGCCACAAGATTCCCAACATAGTTTTTCTGGAAAATACATTCCGGAATGTCAATCAATCACCCTTCAAAAACAGATGAAAAACAGTCAAAAATTTGCAGAAATTACCGGTATACGGGAGCGTCGGTACGCCGATGAGAATGTAGTAGCTTCAGATATGGGCGCAGAAGCCGGAAAAAAAGCTCTTGCCTCTGCAAACCTGGATCCCGAAAAGCTTGACTACATTATTGTCATCATAACTTCGGCGACATCCGTGCCGATAACCCACGGGTGGATATGGTGCCGAGCCTGGCCTCTCGGGTCAAACAAAAACTGGGAGTAAAAAATCCCTATTGTGTAGCCTACGATCTGCCATTTGGCTGCCCGGGCTGGATTCAGGGTCTCATTCAGTGCAACTACTACCTGCGAAGCGGTGATGCATCGGCCAGCCTTGTTATTGGAACGGAAACGCTATCGCGTGTCAGCGACCGCATGACCGAGACAGCATGATTTACTCCGACGGGGCAGGAGCCGCGGTACTGGAGAGCCGCCAAAGTGGCGTACACCTGTCGGGATACTCAGCCATTCCGCACGCAGCGATACTGAAAAGGAGGCCTATTATTTGAGGATGGATTCTTCCTATGATCCCGAAAAGACGATTTATCACTTATATGAAGATGAACGGGCGTAAGCTTTACCAGTATGCGCTTACTCACGTCCCAGGCCTGGTAAAAACAAGTCTTGAAAAGGCGAATATCAGTTTTGATGAGGTTGCAAAAGTGCTAATTCATCAAGCCAACGCCAAAATGGATGCTGCCATTTTGCAGCGTCTGGCAAAATTATACGGCCACAATGATATT
>JAXHMA010000006.1:0-1772140 GCA_034521835.1 Balneolaceae bacterium | reverse complement strand
GCAAGCTCCAGGTAGGTTAGCGTATACCCAAACGGGATCTCCTAAAGCGCTTTCCAGACTTTTTGCTGAAATGCGGATCCTCCGGGATTCAAAGGAAGATGAAAGGATTGGCGCTTCCCGTCGAAATATTTATCAAGCTGAGTACTGTGTTTGCCAGTATGGGGTGATCCGATCGATCTGAATCTATATCTCTGAATCAGTAAATGAATACCTTCTAATGCATCTTGTTTAACTACCAGCCTTAGTGAACCTAACGGCGAGCGGTAATTACAAACAGCGGATGTAGTTGTGTTTGATTTCATGTGAAACCGTAATTGGGATTAATTCGGCAGGGATACCGTTCCCGATCGATTGAAATTGAAGTTTGTATTTCCAAGCAGCTCATGCGCGATGTTCAGATCTATATTGCCTTGGAGGTCATAATCCAGGTTTTCCGAGCCAGAAAGGGCACGGCAACGCCGACATGCCTACATCCCCAAAATTCAGCGAAGAGAGCGGGATGTTCAGTTCCGTCGTGCCATTTTCTTTAATAAACACATCACTTAAAGCGGTTCCTTCTGCCCCTAGAATTGCCGTTTATATCCAAATTATACTGCATGCCGTTTATATTGAGCCCAAATCCATTAGGATTGTCAAACACCAGTTGCAGATTTAAATCGGCTCCGGACAAGCTGAGGCTCTTAATTTCGAAATCATCGATGCGAATATTTGGTAGCTGAAGCAGGGAATTTCGCCTGTTTTTTATAGGCATATTTGTGCGTCCCAGCACTGGCAGATCAAACGTCAGCGTGCTCAGAAATGAGTAGGATGCCTCATCCGCGTTTCTAAGGCTTGAGATTGCCTTATAGATCTGCTGGTAGTTCAGGGATACGGGCACCTCTATCCGTGGTTCTCCGAGGCCTCTATGGTCATGCGATTGGCCTGCTCTCCCTTAACAAAGCTGTTTTCATTGAGGTTTAGCTCGTAATCATAGCGTAGCAGATCCACCGATAGCTTGTTGGGGTTTTCTACCTTTAGATCATAGGTGAGCTCAATTTGTTGGATATTAAAACCCGGTAGCTCGAACATTTTCTGACGAGACATTCGGTTTTTGATATTTTTGGAAAATTCATTGAGTGCTGAACAGCCGGTCATAAGTAGGCATGACCGATGATAACGGGAAGTCGAAATTTGGAGATATAAAACATTAGATTAAATCAGCGATTAGAGGTAATGAGAGGTTTAAACTTGGTAAAACGTTTCATATACAAACTGAAAAAGAAAACAAATAATTTTTTGATTTATTTTGTAACACTATGGCCATGAGGTTCTCTTGTAAACAGAACAAACATTATAGTTTGTTCTCTTAAGACCCTAATCTAGTTAGTCAACTAGTCACTCCTAAATGCTGAAACTAAGCATGAATCCCGGGACTGATACTCCTGGGATTCAATTTTTTTGCCACCCCGTTTATTGTTTGTCATTTCAATTTTATCAGCAGCACAGAAACCACTACGAAAATGACAGCTACTCCTGCGCTAAATATAAAGGTGCCGGTGATGCCGTAAGCCGGTAACGAGTCAACAAAACTGGTCCCAGCGCCTGTCCACCTCGTAATACTGTCCAGTTGACCGAAAGAAAGCAGCTCTCAGGTCCGAAGGAACCTGCTTTGTCAGCAAATTTAGCACGCTGGCAATATTTGATTCCCTGCGGTAAATCGAAAACAGGGCGATCGGCAGGGTGATACTACGTATATGTTTCCGATAAAAGGAATCATCAATAAAACACCACGATATAAATGGCAGCGGCAGCGACGATTAAATTAGCCTCGGAAAACCGGGCGGCCAACTTTCCCAATTGAGAGGAGGTAAGAGCCGTTACACAAGAAGAACCCGACAGGATAAGACCGATTACAAAAGAAGACTTTCCAAATTGCTCATCGATCAGCACCGGAAAAAGGTCAGGTAGGTACCATAGAGCATCATAAAAGTGAGAAAATTGGCGGTAAACAGACCAATTACTTTTGGGGATTTAATTGATTCCAAAACATTGCCCAGATATTCCCGTAATTCGGTTCCATATGGCATCAGGTTCGGGATTTTCCAGGCCAAAGAGCACAAAAAGTCCCGCTGGAATTGCTAACAGGGAGAGGTAGAACGGGAAGAACCAGCCCAGGGTAGCCAGCGCCCCGCCGATAGCCGGATAAGAGGCCGTGCCCACGCTCAACACGCTGGCGTTGTAGCCGATAGCTGTAGCCCGTTTAGTGCCCGTATAAATCGCCGATCAATGTGATATTCAATGCGCCCAGCGAAGCCCCGCCGATGCCCTGCACAAATCGCAATATCAGCAGCCAGGTAAAATCGGTTGCGTAAGCGCAGGCGGTGCCGGCAATCCCAAATCAAAGAGGATCAGCACCATCTTTGTGAATGCCATCTTCGGTCAGCAACTCCCAGTAGCGGGGTCAGGAAGATGCCGGGCACGGTAAAAAAGTGATCAGCTGCCCGATCCGCCCGTCAGACGCGTGCCATTTGTGGCAGGGCGGGTGCGATACTGGCCACGCCCATTACCGCGGAAGAGGGCGACGCAAAATATTACGTAAAGGTTGGTGTCTCTGAAGGCGGCTTTTCAGTAAACTGTCGGGAATCAGGCAATTAGTTGGATGATAATTATTGTTAAGAAAAAGAAATTTTAATGATGTTGAAAAGTCAATAACAAGAATGAGAGGGGATATCATTCCAATCTATTTTTGAGATGGAATGATAAGATTAGTCCCTGCGATCTGAAGGAATAAAAAAGCCATCGCAAGGTTCGAGGCTTGCGTACGGCTATAAAATTTAAAATGGATAAAATTTTGAACTGTGATTAATATGTGATTCTACTGATTTGATGATCATTTATTTGCAGGTTATAATTAACTAGGTGAGCTCGATAGAAGATAGCAATCTGGTAATCTACTCCGTTAACTCGAACGGAGCTTGTCGGAATGAGAGGTCTTTTCAACAGAGAGCTAGTCATTTTAACAAGAGTCTCTCCCTCGCGGTCTTTCGAGATGACGCTCAATAGGGACAAACATTGCGTGATCATGACTCCCAATACTATGTCGAACTCACGTTAATCATAGTTCATCACATAATCTGTTATAATCATAGTTCATACTTTGACTACTTAATAGTAAAAGGCACCATCATCTTCACCTCGATATTCCGGCCGGGGCTCAGCGCGTATCCTTTGTAGGTATTCAGGAAATCGCGGTAGGCTTCATTGAGCAGGTTGTTGGCGGTTACCTGGAAGCTGATGGGACGGTTCCAGATAGGAAGCTCAAACCCGAGCCCCGCGTTGAACAGGGTATAGGCATCGGTGGAAGCCACACCAAAGTTGCTGAACTGGGGAGCGTTGCCAAATTGCCAGAACGGCTCAAAGCGTCCGGCGGCATCTTTGGCAGAAGTGTGATCGATACCCACTTTTAGAAAAGCATTTTCCAGGGATCCGACGTTCTGCTTGCATAACCCGAAGTTCGCCGCCTACTCTGGTGGGAGGCAGCAGCGGCAGGCTGTCACCGGTATCTCGGTTTTCACCATCCACCGTTTCAAACGTACCACTTGCCCGCAGCCAGGGGAAGATCTGTGCCTGGACGGAAGCATCGCCGCCGGTCAACACTGCATCATTTTGCGTGCTGCGCAGGATAGCGTGGCCCAGAGCCATCATCCGCAAATTCGCCGGTATTTGCCAAGAACATGTAGTTGTTGATCTGGTTGCGATATACCGTGGCTTTAGCCTGCAGGTTCTCCGATCGCCAGCGAACCGAAAAGTCCGTGTTCAATGAGCGCTCTGGTTCCAGGTAGGGATCGCCGACCTGGTAAGCCGCAATGCCGCCGTGCACGCCATCCACGTGAAGGTTTAAAAAGGCTTCGAGCTTCTGAATCCTCTGCCGATGTTGGCGGAAACAGCAAGGTGCTCGGTAAACTGGTAATTGGCACCCAATGACCCACTGAATTCCGTATAGGTTTGATCCAGCACATCGTCGGTTTCCCCATCTTGGAAATCCGGCAAATTCAACTTCTGGTTGGGTTCTGCCTGCTGGGTTCTGTAATCTATTCTCGCACCGACGGAGAGTGTCAGGCGGTCAAATTCAGCATTGTCATAGATAAAGGCCGACAGGTTATCCACGGTGCCGGCAGGAACCAAAGGTTCGGGGCCATAGGTTTCCTGGTCGTCATGCTTGTACTCCAGGCCGATCTGTCCGGAGAACGAACCAACAGCGGGATGCTGGATTTCCAGTCGGCTGTTGCCTGCGTTTTCTGAAGGATGTCGAGGCCCAGGTTGTCATCGGTAAGATCTTCACGCGGAATGGCGATGCCTCCACCCGGACTCGATTGCCGCAGGTTACGGGTGTAAGTGAATTCAGGAGTGAGAATCCAGTTGTTGCCCGGCTTGTACGTTCCTTCCAGGGTCAACATATCATTTTGCAGGTACTGGCCCAGCCCCTTTCCATTGGGAAGCAGGAAGTTATGCTGGTTCTGCCAGTGTGTAAATTCTGTGCTAACCTCCCAGCTCTGTGCGCTGTACCCCAGCCCGAAAGAGCCGTTCACCTGGTCGAAATCGGTATTGGGTAACTCCCCTGAAAATTTGGGAGCGGAGGTGTCATTGGTTTCCTGGAACGTGGGTACATCAGGAGCGGTGATATTTCCGCCCGAGCGGCGGATGCGCCGAGCCCGTCCACCCAAATCCGCCGGATGCGCCTTCCAGGTGGAGGCCGCCGGCCAGCTCATTGTTGTTGGATGAAAATTCCCCCAGCGTTTGTCCACGCACAAAGTTGGAGCGGTCCAGTGCCTGGGGGATACTTCCCGAAATCACGTTGATCGCCCCGCCGATGGCATCCGATCCGTACTGCACGCTGGAGGCTCCGCGCACTACCTCAATACGTTCAGCGGTAAAGGGATCCACATTGGGGGCATGGCGCACGCCGTACTGCTGATACTCCATGGGCGTGCCGTCATCCAGCACACGTACCCGGCTGCCGCTGAGTCCGCGGATTACGGGCTTGCCCGACTGTGATCCGGTCTGGATGGTGGTGACACCCGCCAGTTGATCGATGCTTCCGCCGAGCGACGTCTGCTGGCTGGCCAGCTTGGCATTGCCTGCTAGTACGTCCACATCGGTGGGCGTGGTGAGCGGATCGGAGGCATAGGGGGTGCCTGTCACGGTAATGGTTTCGGTACTTATTGATGTTTTTTGCAGCGAGACATCTAGCGATACCTTCTCGCCCCTTTGCAGGGTTACTTCATGGTTTTTGCTTTGGTAACCAACGAAGGAAAACACCAGTGTATAAGTACCTGTGGGCAAATCATGGATTTCATATGAACCGTCAGCCTTCGTTGATGATCCCCTGTCTAGCTGGGGAAAGGCTACATTGACACCCGGCAATGGCTTGCCGTTTGAATCAGTGACGGTTCCTTTAACTACTGTGTTGGATTGTGATTGTGCATACGTGCTCTGCCATCCAATAAATGAAGCAAGAAAAAAAAGTAAAATAACCTTTGAGAATGTTGTAATGCGATTCCGACATCAGAATGCTGGTGATATTTTCTTAATTGAAAAAAAATTAGTCAATCTGGATATCACCAATGGGAAGGAGGAGATTTATTATTCAGGTCTGTTATATAATCATCGGCAAGGGATTGATTAGCACTTGATATATCAAGTGCCTCCTCACGCTGAACTGGGCCCACCTTATCTTGTACAGTGGGGACAGCCTGCAACAACTGCATACAGGCGATGCAGTCCGGTTGATCTACATCTAGTTGCTGATCGAGAGGATGTATTGAATCGATAATCAGGATGCAGTTGATGAATGTGAAACGCAGATCCAATCAGGCATACCCCTACCAGCAGTATCGTAGCCTTTACAATGCTGCCGGCTGGACGCTGCATATTGTTGAATCAGTTTAAGATATTACAATTCGTTAAAAGTACAGTCGATAGAGAAGAGATGCTCCGATACCTGGTTCGGGTGTAATCTCCTTTATCCGAGACATATGGCTGCGGTAGGTGGTGTTAAACAAATTCTCTACGTTTAGAGAAAAGGTATGCAGCAAGCTTCCCGACTGGAACCGGTACTGCCCAATCAGGTCAATAATGGCATAGCCATCTGTCGGCGTTTCAAACTCCCCGGTGCGGGTTTGTTCAGCCGTAAAGCGGACCTTGGTACCTACCTGGATTCCCCCCTTGGCATAGGTTATTCCAGTGGTCCCTTTCAGCGGGGGGATCAGCGGAAGCGGCTGCCATTGGGATTCGTCAGTTTCATCCACTTTTCCACGTGCATGCGTGTAACTTACCGATCCCGTGAGAGCCCAGTAGTCAAGGACTTGTACCTGGGAGGAAACTTCAAATCCCTGGAATACCGCATCTACCCCAGTAAACTGGTAGATATTCAGCGAAGGAAATCGGGGAAGACTCGGCCGACCTGTATTGCGCGGGTAGATGTAACTGTCGAAGGAATTGTGATATAAACTCAACTCGGCCGTAGCTGTGCTGGTTTGATATCGCACAAATAGTTCTTTGCCTAGTCCGCGTTCCGGATCTAGATCGGGGTTGCCCACTTCATAGGAATAGGAGGCCAGGTGGGGACCTTCGGAATACAGCTCCTCCTGCGAGGGCGCCCGGAAGGAGTGCATCAGCGTGGTTCCCGTAAAAAATCCTTCTCCGAGATCGTAGATAGCAGAAACAGAACTGGAAAGGGCGTCAAAGGCACGCTCCCGTATGGCTCCGATTTGTGAATCGGAATCCTCCTCAGCAGGGACGGTATTAACATAGTCAAACCGGGCGCCCAGCTCAAGGTGAAGAGCACCAATATCCTTTTCTTCCACAAAGTAACCCCCCAGGCTGTAGGAATCGGAATCGGGTGTACGCGCCCCCTGAACGGCATAGCTTTGGCTTCGCCCCAAATTCCAATTTTTCCATTATCAAAGAATGCTAATCCATCATGTCGGGCAAACACGGAGGCATTCTGGGTTAGCACGCCAAATTGGGTACCAATGGCACCGCTCGATTCGATTTCCTGGTGGTAATAATTTTTATATGAAATATCGGCTTCTATCGATTTAAAGGTAGGACCCCGTAGATATATTTCTGATCCAGCTTCTACCTGGTATTTTCGCATCTCGATATCAACGCCATTGGGATGTCCCCCATTGGGATCAGGTGGGATACCGTAGTTATTGAGATACATGCTGGAGGCCAGCCCGGCATACCCCCAGGGCTGAATGTAGCTGAGTCCCACAGAATTATTTGTAGAAAGAATACCTGAATTCTGAAGTTCGCCTTCCGGGGTATTGATATTTTGGGCACTGCGCAAATTGCCATCCAGCTTTAACGCTATATTTTGACCCAGGGGAAACCCGGCTTCGAGCCCGGTAACTACACCGGTATTCACTGATTCCCCCTGCAGGCTGGCGGTACCATGCAGATGTTCGGGCTGCGTGCTTGCAATCTGGTTGCGTACGATATTAATGACACCCCCTATCGCATTGGCTCCGTACTGGAGGGCCGCGGGTCCACGGGCTATTTCGATCTTTTCGGCGGCCATTGGATCTACTGTCACTGCATGATCGGGCGACTGGGAAGAGACGTCCCCAGTTCGCTCTCCATCCTGGAGGATCAGCACGCGCTCGCCGCCTAATCCGCGAACAACCGGGCGGCTGGGCGCAGATCCCATTGAGCGAGAACTGAAACCGGGAACTTCATCGAGCGTGCTGGCAAGCGTTGTACCCAGGTCCTGACGAAGCTCTGTTCCCGATATGCTCTTGGATGCATGTTCCAGGTTGGAACCGCCCGCGTTCTGCAGAACCTATCACCTCAACAGCTTCAGAATTCAGCACGGTAGGTTTCAGTGAGACAGTTATTTCAGTAGTCTCGTCGTCAGCAATGGTCACTTTCTGCGAAAGGGTCTGGTACCCGATTCGATGCACGGAAAGGGTGTAGGTGCCCGCTGGCAGGTTGTTGAATTGGAAGGTTCCGTCGCTATGGGCTGTAATCGTGCGATTAAGTTCTTCGATATGCAGGTAAGCATAAGCTACGGGGTCAGATGTTTCCCGATCAAGCACGCGTCCTTCCAGAATACCTGAATTCTCGTCTCCAGCGAGAACTGTGGCTGACACTCACGCACGGAGAATAGACAATATAAAGACAATGTGCTTCATTGGCTCGCGATTTAAAAACAGGCGGGTAAATTAGTAGACAGACTCTTTACCCGCCTGTAAGATTTACAGCTTAGTTGGTTTCTTCGATAGGTTAATCTGTATGTTCTTCATCCTGGGCTTCCACGTGGATTTCCCACGGCTCCTTCGCGTTCCACGGCAGGGGTTTCGAAATCAGCGTGGTCGCCGTGAATAAGCATAAACTGAATGCGGGATTCGCCGGCGCTTTTGCCGACCAGGTGAAAGCTCCATTTTCCATCTTCGTCGTGTTGTTCTACGCCGAGAACATCCTCGTTTTCGATATTCCAGCCCAGGCTGTACTCGTCATCGAGATCTTCAGCATGGATATGTTCCCGCTCTTCGTTCAGGAATTCGATTGTTATCAAGGACGTTTCTCCTCCTTCATCTACATGCAGGTGGCCGGTAACTTCCCCGTCGAAGTATTCGATGATTGTTGCTCCATTCATCACTAGTTCGAGCCCATAGGGCTCGGTATGTTCATCGTGATCTTCATCAGAAGAGGCCGGATTGCTGCAAGAGATTGTTGCAAATGCGATGGCGTACAAAAAAATGATTTTGGTAAAAGTTATAATCTTCATGGGAATAATATTCTGGCGTTGAATTATTTGCATATGGAAAAGGTCAATTGGGAGATCCCAACTGATTTGAATGCATCACCGATACACAGAATGAACTAAACGAGTTGGTGATACACCTTTTCCTGTTTGTTATAAAAGCGGGATTTAAGCCAGAAAAGGAGGAGAGCGATTATTTGACCAGTAAATGGTGGGTGAAGTATGTGGTGCCGGACCGGAAATGGCCAGCTCATCTATGCTGTTGAAAATAATATCCCACTGACCGGGTGTATGAACCTCAGCACTAAAAAGGTAACCACAAATGGGGCAGTACGTGGCGTCTGCATCCAGTGTGGTAGCAGTCTGGGTGTGAGCCTCAGGTGTTGCTTGATGCTCAATGGATTCATGAAAATGAACCGTAGAAAGGCTCAGGCTCATGCTAATGAGCAGACAAAAAGTGTAGTGATATGTGAGCCTTGATTTGAGCATTGAACCAAAAGGTAGAATTTCTGGCGTTGTTGATCAAAGGGATAACGTAAAAAGATTTGAAAACGTTTATCGAGGAACTAATAAGTTAATTGTCATTTTAGGCGGGATGTCTTACCTGATTTATCAGGATACACCTGAACCACTTCTTTGGGTTTAGGGCGGGGATTGTAGCCGATCAATGATGAATTGAAAACCGCAAAGAGTGGATGGTTAACTTCCTAAAAAGTTCTCCTATCTATAATGATTTTTTCATCTGAAATAAGAGCATGTTTTCGGCTGTAAAACCTTAAGTTCTTGAAATGGTTTTACTTTTTTAAAGGGAATTCCAAGTTATTCCTGGTAGTTTACCATAAGCTGTTCCAGCTATACTTAGAATATATTTTTGCTCGTGTACACTTGATCGAGTTCTCTATCCATAGAATCGCCCAGGATATCTTCTACATAAACCATCCGTATGATGACCACAAAGCAGGCGACCAGTGGCATGGCAATTAATACGCCAATAAATCCAATCAGTGAATAGAGCAAAAACTGTGCGGCGATAATGAGTATGGGAGGTACCTCAATTGCTTCTCGGTGAATCATGGGAGTGATGAGATATCCCTCTATATTTTGGATGATCACATAGAAGATGGTGACATAAATGGCCGTATCTATGCCTGCTGTTAACGCTACCAGGATGGTTGGTATCGCTGCAATGGTAGGGCCCAGATTTGGATAAACGTCATTAGTGCGGTGAGCAGCCCGAGGAGAAGGAAATAGGACGTACCCAGCAGCCAGAGACCAAGGGTCGTAAGGACACCAAGAATGAACATGGAGGCCAGCTGACCAACAATCCACCACTGAATAGTTAGAGCAATTTCATCCAGAATTTCAGCTACGCGTCGTCTTTTGTTTATTGAAAAAAGTCGAATAAATCCTTTGGCATATACGCCAGGTTCCGCGGCTACATAAATAGCGATGACCAATACCAAAAATGTACTGGCGATGGCATTGGCGGTTAGAGAAAAAAGGCTTACCAAGCTCTTGGTCATATCGTTATCTTCGCCGGTGCTGTCCTTTTTATTTTCCAGCATATCCTTGGGCTTGGGATTTTCGCGCGCAATTTCTTTTCCCCATTCATATTGCCAAATCTCCTGTTTTATGTTTGTCCACTGCTTCGGTACCTCATTATTAAGCATACTGGCTTGCTGTATCATTCTGGGTCCCAGCCAGTAGCCGGTAGCTCCTGCAATGGATAAAAGGATCAGAATCACCGCTGCCAGGGAGATGCCGTTGGGCAGACCCACAAATCGCCTGACATAATCCCGCAGGCTTCTCAGGATGACGCCAAATAAAATACCGGCAAATAGTAATAACAACACCCTGAAGGAATACCCGATCAAAAAGACAAGGATGGTGATTGCGGTTACGGCGGCAACCGAGATAAGTACTTTTTTAGTAAAAGAGTAGGATTGATCATTCTGGCTGGAATCAGAAGTATCTTTTTCAGACATGGAGTAGTAAATTAGATTTCCCTAATTGGTTATATAATAGTCGCATTCTTTTGACCAAGAACTCTAACTACAGGTTTCTTTTAGTAATTTATCTTCCCATCAAGCTATCCATGAATTTTTTGTAATATCGATATCCACAACGGTATAGTTAGGCGTATGTAAGCCAAGCTATATCTGCATCACGTAACTTGGCAGCTACCCGTACTTCTATCAAATTGTCTTTTAGCATATATGTTCCACTATCAGCAGTTCATTGCCTCTCACTCTCAGCAACAAAGCCATACCATGAACCTTTATCATATAATCTTCATTTAATTTGGAACTGCTATAGTTCTACGTCCTTAGAAAGGTATAAACCATGAACTTTTAATCGCTGAAGATTATAGTCCTGTTAAATCATTAAAAATGAATGATACCAAGCGCACATTCGATCTCGATTATCGCCAAGGTTGGCTTCGTGGCCAAGGGGATGGTCGTATTTTTGTGGTGGGATTGCTGGCCCTTCAGGCGGCTATCGGAATAAGTGCGGCAGCCAGCCAGCACGAAAGAAGCGGTCCGGGAATTCCTGTGCATCGAGCCCTTTGGATCTATTTTGCTCGTTTTCTGTATCGGGGGACTTCTGGCACACGCAGTTTGGCGGATTCTCCAAAGTATGATCGATCCCGAGAATAGGGGCGATGGCGCGTTTACTATCCTGTTTCGGGTGATCGACTTTTTAACCGGGTTGCTTTACATCAGCTTGTCTTATGCGGCCTGGCAAATATTGCAGGGAATGAATACCCAAAGTAGTGACCAGAATACAGAAGTTTGGGTCGGAAAAATATTGGTTATGCCCTACGGCCGGTGGATTGTACTGTATTTGTGCGCTCGTTATATTGATTACCGGTTTATACCAGTTTTACGCCGCCTATATTCGGGAATTTAGATTATAACTTCAATAAAAGAGAGATGAGTGACGGCGAAATATCCAGTTGCTTACGAGCGAGTTCGGTCAGATAATTGGATTTTCTGCCTGGGGAATTGTGTACTGCATGAACTCGTTTTACTGTTTACTCAGGCAGCTGCTCTGTAGCGAAATGCAAATGAGGCGGGGGGATTGGCAGAAGCCCTTAATGCACTGAACAATCAGCCTTATGGGTTTTGGATCCTGGCGATTACCGCTACAGGATTAATCATCTACGGTATTTACCTGCTCGTTTTATCATATTATCATAAAATTTGAAGATGCAGCATTGCACGTAATGTTTAATCATTTAGTAGAATAGCATCAACATGCCCGCCACGATGCAGCCAAACCCTATACCGGTGACATATTTGGTAGGGAAGAATTTCCAGTGACTATTTTCGTAGTGCTTGATACCGCTGATCATCAGGGTTCCAATTCCAAATCCAATTAATAGGTAAGACATAAAGGGTTGTTATGCGGTTCGTTTGTTAATAGTAAATGCGTTTGCCGGGTTGGTGACCGTCAGCTGTCGGATCTCCTGGTCGGTGAATTCGGTGGCCCGCAGCATCGGTAAAAAAGTGTTGAACAGGATATCCATCGGGCGTTTAGCGGCCCCATCGGGAGGGTAGGACGAGCCGTCATGCGAGAGCAGTACGCGGTCGAGAAGTCCTTGCTGCTTAAAGGCCTGAACCAGTTGCAAATGATGCTCTACTGTGCTTGTGCTGTCGGCATATCCGTTCAGGTAATTCGGCATCCGTAGCCCGTCAAGGGATATCCACGCGCCCCGTTTGGCGACATTAAGCAGCGGTTCCGGGCGCTCCATGTTCTGCGCATGCACCCATACCCAGGCCTCTGGGCTGACCCCTTCCTCTTCCAAAATTTTCGACTGTTGATCTACAGACTTGGGATTATCTGAAGTGTGGATCTGTAGCAGCAATCCGGTATCCAGGTGGGTAAGAGCCGCGGCGCGTACCAGCTTGGCATCAATCTCGGAAAGCGCTCCGCCATCAACGCCAATTTTTACAAAGCCGGGTTTAACATCTGTGCCCTTGGATGCCGTTGGTAAACTCATCCACCCAGCGGGCCGCGAGTTGGTCGGGAGTTTCCTTGTAGGCATATTCGGGAACATAGTCATCGCCTGCGGCCCCGTAACTACCGGTGTTGGTGACTAAGCTGGCATGCCGCTTTGCTGGGAGATTGTTTTCGACTCAGCGCCGCATTTCTCCCAAAGAAGGCTGCCGTGCAATCGACGATGGTATCACACCCCAGGGATCTGATGTATTTGAGATAGGGCACTACTTCCTTAAGTACCTGCTGCTCATTATATTGACCCGGTTCCTGCGCCGGTGGACCGAACCTGGAGAGGATATGTTCATGCACCAGGGTAGTGCCCATTTTATCAGGAGAAATGGCGCCGGTGGTCGTAATGATGGAGTTGGCGGGTTGGGGATTGAGCTCATTTGCAAATTCTTGGCTCAATCCCGTAGAAAAAAGAAACGCCGATGCCGCGGCCGATTGCAAAAACTGTTTCCGATCCATTTTTAAGTCCCTATTTATTGGCTCACAATAACTTAACAGAGAAGATCATAATTTTAATTTTGCAATAAAACATTTTTACATCCGTATTAAAAACAAATAGATGGGAATAGTTTGGATGATTATGGATTTAAAACTTTTTCTGGTTGGAGCTATATTATTTTTAATAAGTGCCCTCTGTGCAGAAGCTCAAACCTCAGTGTCTCCGGCCTTGGATGTCAGATTGGGTGTGGATCCTTTTACGCTAATACAGCGCGATTCAACACGTGCACGCTTGCCTAAATTAACACAGCCTGATTCTATTCTGGTGAAACCGAGCTGTAGTAATTTCAAAATGCCCATCTACAATCCATCAAAAAAATACCAATATTCTATGCCGATCATTCCACCTCCCGATTCGCTGAAGTTTAACATGCCCATTATTGGACAAGATACGACTTGTGGGGAAGGGAATATCCCACGCAAATAAAAAAGATGCCACCTTTCAGCAAGATGACATCTTTGAGAACTCTTGAAAATTTTTAGCTAGAATTAGGCTGAAATAAGGTCTTTTAGAGTTACCCCGATATCGGCAGGGCTGTCAACAACCGTCACACCCGCATCGCGAAGTGCCTTTTTCTTGTCTTTAGCCGTTCCCTGTCCGCCGGAGATAATAGCGCCGGCATGCCCCATGCGTCGGCCGGGAGGGGCCGTGCTTCCTGCAATAAAGGCGACGACCGGCTTGTCCACATTATCCTGGATGTAGGCAGCCGCTTCCTCTTCGGCCGTACCGCCAATCTCACCAATCAGCACAATAGACTCGGTGTCGGGATCTTCATTAAACAGTTTAACAGCGTCGGTGTGATTGGTCCCGATGACCGGGTCACCGCCAATACCGATGGCCGTGCTTTGGCCGAGTCCCGCTTTGGTTAGTTGGTCAACTGCTTCGTAGGTAAGCGTTCCCGACCGGGAAATGAGTCCAACGCTGCCGGGTGTGAAAATGTTGCCAGGCATGATGCCGATTTTTGCCTCACCAGGTGTGATAACACCGGGGCAATTTGGTCCGATGAGGGTGGCACCGCGGCTTTTTACAATCTGCTTCGCGGTAACCATATCCTTAACGGGAATGCCTTCAGTCATCCAGGTAGTAACTTCAACACCCGCAAACGCCGCCTCGGAGATAGCGTCGCCGGCAAAGGGAGGGGGTACAAAAATGACGGCCGTATTGGCTCCCTCATTTTCAACAGCATCGGCTACCGTGTTAAACACGGGTCGGTCGAGGTGTTTTTGCCCGCCCTTTCCCGGGGTAACCCCTGCTACAACGTTGGTTCCATATTCAATCATCTGTTCCGCATGGAAGCTTCCTTCGCTTCCGGTAATGCCCTGTACTACCAGTCGTGTTTCATTCCCTACGAGTACGCTCATGAATCAGGATTTATTAAGTTGGGATTGATGTTCAATTTTCGGTGTGAATATACCTACTAGAGGATGATTTGCCGAAAAACGGAATGCGTTTTGTTTAAAATTACAGGTGTAATGTTGCAAGTTATCCAGATCTTTGGATTGGGTGCGTTATATTGCATATACACAACCTTTAACAATAAATGCAAGCCTTTAATATTCATTTTCGCGGGTGAAAAACATCCCCTTTTCCCTTATCATTATTCCTCATCCAAGAAGCAATTTTTATGATACCCGACGAAAAAAAGAGGAAATTCGCGAAACTGCCGACACCGTCGAGGTAGTGGAGGGACTACCGTAAAATCCAAGCGATCCGGTCGCGGCTACGAAGGCCTCTGCCCGTTTTCACGATGAGAATACGCCTTCTTTCATGTTATGCCTGATCTGGGCGTGCATCTACAAATGCTTTCGCTGTGGAGAGTCTGGTGACGTATTTAACTTTGTGATGGAGATGGAAGGTATCGGGTTTGTGGAGGCTATGCGGACGCTGGCCGAGCGGTTTGGCGTCTCCCTGCCGGAAGAGGAGGAGCAAGAATTTGACGAGGAGCATCACCTGCGTGAGGGCATCTATCACGCCCTGCGCTATGCCGGGGTGTACTACTACCGTCAGTTGTTGGAGAGTAAAGAGGCCGAACAGGCGCGACAATACCTGCAGCAGCGGGGCTATAACCGCAACATCATGCAGAAGTTTGGCCTTGGATATGCGCCAGGTGGCGGCGAAAAGCTCTACAAAGCCGCTATCGATTCCGGGTTGAATGAAGAGTATCTTGAGGAGGCCGGTCTGATCAAGCCCAGTAAACGGGGATCGGGCTATTACGACACCTTCCGCGGTCGGCTGATGTTTCCTATTTTTAATCCCTCCGGAAAAGTAATCGCCTTTGCGGGTCGCGTGCTGGGAAATGAGAAATCGGCCAAGTATATCAACTCTCCTCAGACTAAAGTCTACAACAAAAGCGAAGTGCTCTACGGTGTCGATTTTGCCAAAGGGGGCATTCGCAAAGAAGGTAAGGTGCTGCTGGTAGAGGGCTATACGGATGTCATCACCTTAAACCAGCACGACATTGACAACGTGGTGGCATCCAGCGGCACGTCGCTTACCAAAGGGCAGATGCACCTGCTGCACCGCTACGGCGATACCATCATCATGATTTACGACTCTGACAGTGCGGGCCAGGCGGCGATGAAGCGGGGCATCAATATCGGGCTGGAAGAGGGGATGGATGTGAAACTGCTTGAGCTGCCTGAGGGAGAAGATCCCGACAGTTTTGTTGCCGCCAGTTCGGAAAAGATTCATTTCTGGAGTTAAAAGAGGAAAATACAGAGGATTTCCTGACCTATATGGTCCACAAAGCACAGGAAGATGGACGCTGGGATGATCCGTCTGAGAAAAAGAAGGTGATCACCGAAGCCCTGGAAAGCATCGCTCATATGCCCGATCAAGTGGCGCGCGAAACGTATGTGCAGCATCTGAATCAACTGGCGAAAGTGGGAGATCGTGCACTGTTTGATGAATTGGGTCGTATCCTTAAGGAGGTAAAGAAAACAGCATAAAGAACGGGCCCGTAAGCGCCGGAAACGCAGGGAGGAACGGGAGCGAAAGCAGCAGCGATCCTCGCCTCCGGCGCCTCATCAGCCTGATGAACACACGCAGGCGTTTGAGAGGCAGATGGAGGAATCGGAGTCTCGAAGGAAATCTTCGAATCGAAAACCATCTGGAAAAAAGCCCAACTATGAAAAAGAGCTAATCCGCCTGATGCTGATGTATGGCCGCGATATGATTGACTACATTGGGTCGCTGTGCAACGAGCAGCAGTTTGAGGACTCCGAGCTGCGTGAATTTTACCAGGATATCCGTCGCAGGGAACGCTACAAGCAGGGAAAAGAGGTCTCCGTTCAGGTGTATGCCGATCGTGAGCATCCCTGACCCGCAGCTGGTCGGCGAGATCGTATTAGAGGAGCACTCGGTAAGCGATCGGCATTCTGAAAAAACAGGCGTTCAATACAAGCGGGATAAAAATCCATATATGACTGCCAAGGGTGCACTTAAAGCGCTCAAGGTCCATTACCTGGATCGGTTTCAACTCCAGCTACAGCAGCGGGACAGCGATGCAGAAAGCGGGGAGGAACGGAAAGAGATCGTGCGAATGATGAAAGAGGTGGGACGCCAGCGAACGATTCTGCAGCAATCTCCATTGGATGAACTCTTTCCCGACCCTGATTCTGATGTCGAAAATAAGGTATCCAACAAAATATTTGAGTATAAGATGAAAAATGAGTGATCATATCAGGCTCTGATGGTTAAACGAGAATCACAAATATCACTACCGTAATGAAAAGTTCGTTACACCTGGGTAAGATTGCAGGTATAAATCTACGCATCCACTGGACTTTCTGGCTGCTCATCGTGTGGATTGTGCTGCGTGAGATTTTCTTGGGCAACTCATTCATGTCTATGGCCTGGAGTACCGTTTTTATAGCCATTCTATTTTTGTGTGTTGTTCTTCATGAATATGGTCATGCGTTAACGGCCCGCAAATTTGGTGTTCATACTGACAAGATTACCTTGCTCCCGATCGGCGGGGTGGCCCACCTCGAGGAAATGCCCGAAAATCCCAGGCAGGAATTCCTCGTAGCTATTGCAGGACCCATGGTGAATGTGGTAATCGCTTTTCTGCTATTCCCGTTTATCCCGCTGGAGACGTACGCGTCTATGTCTCAGGAGGAAATCCAGCAGGCCTTGAGCACCATCAATGGACAAAACTTTCTGTTCTACCTGTTCTCAGCTAATGCCATTCTGGTACTGTTTAACATTCTGCCTGCGTTTCCGATGGATGGCGGCGCGTATTCCGGGCGTCGCTGTCTATGCAAATGAATCGCGTGAGAGCCACGCGAATTGCGGCTGGCACCGGACAGTTTTTAGCCCTGCTCTTTTTTATTATCGGCCTGTTTTATAATCCCATATTGCTGCTGATCGGCGTGTTTATTTTCTTCGGAGCTCAAGCCGAAAGTAGCATGACACAGCAGATGAGTCTGCTGGAAGGCTACAAGGTGAAAGATGCTATGATGACTAATATCACCATTATAAACCCTGATGATACCTTGCAGGATATGGTGGATATCATCTTGTCGGGAACCGAAAAAAATTTTATCGTGGCAGAACAAAACCGGGTGCAGGGTGTACTGTACCAGGATGAGTTGATGAGAAATATCCAAACTCACAAACGGAATACACCGGTCCGGGAGGCTCATGTCAACCCATTTTGATACCGTCGATCCCAACGATGATCTTAATACCATTCTCAAGAAAATTCGCAATCACTCAAAATCATACTTTCCTGTGGTTGAGAATGGGGAAGTAGAAGGATCTGTTGATACCGAGAATTTAAATGAATTTATCAGTATCCAGGCACTTTCCGGCAGCAGACAGGTGGCTAACTGAAATTATAAATCAGTAGAAAAAACTATGGCAGATTATTCTAACGAAATGAATCTGGCTCGGGAGGCAGCTTACGCCGGGGCCGACATTATTAAATCGTATCAAGCCAATTTTGATTTTAAGATCGACCTGAAAGGTAAGAATGATCTGGTTACTGAAGCTGATCTGGAGGTGGAAAAGCGCATCCTGGAAATTATTACCGACGCCTTTCCGGATGATCACATTCTGGCAGAAGAAACCGAGCAGGGAACATCGCTCCCCGTAGAGCGCACCTGGCTGGAGACCCCATCGACGGCACTACCAACTTTGCGCATGGCTTTCCCATTTTCTGTGTCTCAATCGCCCTGTGGGAAAACAGGGTGCCGAAACTAGGCGTTGTTTTGGAGGTAGGACGCGATGAGCGTATTTACCGCTACAGCCGGCGGCGGCGCTTATCTGAATGGCGACCCCATCAACATCTCAGCCATTGAAGACCCGGCGTCAACACTCATTGGCACCCGGATTTCCGTACCGCGACCTGCACCTCGTGGAAAACTACCTGCATCTCTTCGAAACGCTGATGCACGAAACGCATGGTGTGCGTCGCCCGGGATCTGCCGCCTATGATCTGCTGCTGCACGGCTTCTGGACGATTTGATGGATTTTATGAATATTCCCTGAATGCCTGGATGTAGCCGCAGCAAGTCTCATCATCAAAGAAGCGGGCGGGGTTATTACGGACTGGGAGGGCGGTGACGAATGGCTGTTCGGCCAGCGAATTGTAGCTGGTAACCAGAAGATTCACGCATTTTTACTCCAACAAATTGAGAACCACTTTACGTCCGAAGAGCGCAAGGCGGGGAATTAGTAAATCAGTGAAAGCTGGCTAAATTTAGATCCGGGCCGCGCGGCCAAATATAGATTTCTCAGGTTATCTGAAAGCACCTTTCGGGAAATATTTTCACATACGTTTTCAAAACTGTAGCGTACTGTTTCGAGGTAGAATCCCGATGCTTTAAAGATAATAAATTCTGTATCTCTCTACACAACAGTGATCAATCTGCTCGCCATTATGATACAGGCCAAATCAAAACTGAGCTTGGAAAGCAGTTTCATACTCGCATAGGAAAAGCTGATCATAAACTTGGCCGGCTGCACTGTTAGTTTGTTGGTTTTCGGCGTTAATGCTTCTTTTGGTACTGTGTCACTGTACGGCGACCGAAGAAAAAGATTTCCCATCTTACATTTTAGATTATCAGTCCCGTAATTTTCTTAAATCAGTCACCCTAAGTTTTTTTTCTTGTCTTTTCGATCAGCCTGATTTCATCCCAGACGTTGTCACTTAGAGAAATGTGGAGTGGTAGATATTTTCAAAGCTTCATACTGTGAGGAAGTGTAGAGGTAACGGGTCAACTGAATAGGCAGAGGCACATGCCTGAAAAAGCAGAAGCAGCGCTAAATAAATAAAGTTCTCTTCAAAGTATCAGGTTATAATTCAAACCAGCATTCTTAAAGAATAAAACTCCAGCGGTATTTGTCAAAAATACATCCATGTTAAACAAGGGGGGCGGAAACTATAAATCACCTTTTTTATCGCATGGGATCCGCCTCAAACAGCTCACCAAAAGAGGTAAAGGGAATAGGTCCGTTGTAGTATTTAAAAGGCTCTCCAAACTCCACACCGATCAGGTGACCATAATGGCGGGCACGGGCCTCAATATTTTTGAAAAAGCGTTCTGAGGAGATATAGCTTTCGGGGTCATCGCCGGGATCCTTGACATGAAATTGTGTCTCAAAGGCCAGGATCGCCTCTTTTTTGGTTTCGAATGTATCAGAAATATCAAACACCAGGTCTGGTTCAAACGGGCGATCCTGCATGTAATGCAGAATGTGGAGAGGGCGCCACCTCTTTTGTTTATTCCCATCCTCATCAAACGTCTCAATTTTGGTGAGCCCGCTGAAAAAGAGCGCATCGAGTTCTAACTTAGTGGCGTTGCCGTGGTCAGGATGGCGATCACCAGGCGCTCCCACAAAGCAGACATGGGGCCGGTATTGGCGAACCACCTGGATAATCATTTTGCGATATGCTTCCCTGTTTTCCAGGTTGGCATCCGGTAGCCCCAGGTTTCTGCGGGCGGACAGCCCGATAATTTCAGCAGCGTTCTGGGATTCGCGCATGCGATCTTCCGGCGTGCCGCGGGTGGCCATTTCGCCCTTGGTAAGGTCTAGCACCCCCACTTTTTTACCTTGCTTTATCAGTTTGGCCAGCGTACCGCCGCAGCAAAGTTCAGTATCGTCAGGGTGGGCAGCTAAAGCGAGAACATCAAGAGTAGATTCAGGCACGGTAGTTTTCAATTTGAGGATGGAGATTTCAGCTTATCTCATGGGAAAAAGGTATCCCAATGAGAATATTCATCAGCAAAATGATAATGAACAATCAGCATATTCTGAAATTGATAAAAACCGTGTATCTTGCAACTACAATAACTTTTCTGCGTACAGTTTCTATTGAGTTGAAAACCATCACAGAAAGAAGATGTCTACATTTAATAGGATAACCGGGAGCATTTGGGAGAGCCTGAAGATTTCACTGCGTGCGCTGGGGACCAATAAGACACGATCCATCCTCACGGCTACCTGTATTGTTATCGGTATCGTCTCAGTTACCACCATGTCTACCACCATAGACGGTATCGATCGTTCGTTTGAAAAAAGTATGAGCATGCTTGGACAGAATGTGATCTATGTGCAAAAATTTCCCTGGGGACTCGGCAGCGGTGAATATCGCTGGTGGGATTATCGGAATCGTCGCGACATAAAGATTGGGTATGTGGAACAGTTGGAAGAAGCCAGCCGGTATGCTACAGCCGTATCGGCAAGTGCAGTACGCGGCTCTACGGTTCGTTTTGGGGATAAATATGCCGAAGGGGTAACGGTACAGGGGGCCACGGGCGGTATCACCGAAACCAGCTCCATGAATATTGAAGAAGGACGCTTTTTTACGACCGAGGAGGAGCGAACCGGGGCTAATGTTGTGGTGATGGGCCAGAGTGTTTCGGATGCTATTTTTGAATTTGAGTACCCGCTGGGGAAGGAGATCAAGATTGGAGGCCAGCGTTTTCTGGTGATCGGGTTGATGGAGCGGCAGGGGTCCTTTCTTGGGCTTGAAGATATCGACAACCAGGTACTTATTCCGATGAGCGCCTACCAGGAGATCTACGGAGCCCGACCAGATGTCCGGCTCACCATTAAATTTCCTGACGAGGTAGTTCAGGCGGAGGGAGAGTATGAAATTGAAGGGCTGATGCGACGGATTCGCCAGCTTGATCCCCTGGAAGAAAATGATTTTGCCATTAACAAGCCGGAGGCGTTCCGGCAGCAGTACCAGTCGATGACGGTCGCAATCTATGGCATCGGTTTTTTTCTGACCTTCCTGGCGCTGTTTATCGGCGGTATCGGGGTGATGAATATTATGTTCGTATCCGTGAGAGAACGCACCAAGGAGATCGGGATTCGAAAGGCAGTGGGAGCCAAAGCATGGGAAATTCTTACCCAGTTCTTGATGGAGGCAACCATTATCTGCATGCTCGGAGGGATTATCGGTGTACTGCTTTCCGTGCTAACGACCCAGCTTATCAACCAGTTTTTTGTAGCCTACATGAGCTGGCAAACAGTGGTTATGGCATTTGATATATGTACTCTTGTTCGGATTTGGTATTCGGAATTATTCCAGCCTACCGAGCAGCGAAATCGGACCCGATCGAATCACTCAGGTATGAATAATATTGATCTGTTGATATGAACATTATCGAAGTCATAAAACAATCGTTTATATCTCTTGCGGCCAACAAGCTCCGCTCAATTCTCACGCTGATTGCCATTGTCGTGGGTGTTTTTGCGATCATCAGCTCTTCAACCGCCGTGCTTGTGCTGGATACCTACTTCAAAGATACCCTCACATTAATGGGAGGCAACGTGATCAACGTTTCAAAGTATCCCTCTGTGCGTATGGGCGGAGACTGGCAGCAGTATCGCAACCGGCAGGATATTACCTTCGAGACGCTGGAAGAACTACAGGAGCGGGTACGCCTGGTTAGTGATATCAATCCCGATGAGGTTTTTTCACAAACCAAAGTGGTATATGGGGATGAAGAGACCGAACCGAACGTACCTGTCAGGGGAAGCAACCAATATTACCTGGGGAATAATGCGTACGATTTGGCCGACGGCCGAAATTTTACCATTGAAGATATTCAATATGGTCGCTCTGTGGCTATAATCGGCAAAGATATCCAGGAGACTCTTTTTGAGCTTGAATATCCGCTCGGTAAGACCATCCGGATTGATGGTCGCCCGTACAGGGTTATCGGGCTCACGGAAGAAAAAGGGAGCGTATTTGGCAGTTCGCTCGATAATTTTATACTGATTCCCTACACCAACGCCATGAACGTGTACGGTGCCGAACGTAATATCGATATACAGGTAAAAGCTCCCTCCATGACTTCCATCACGGCCTCGATGGATGAGCTGACCGGCCTGCTCCGTACCATACGCAAAGTGCCGCCGGGAGAGCTCAATGATTTTGAAATAGAAACCAACGATTCCCTCTCCGGGGCGTTCGATCAGTTTACCGGTGTGCTCTATATTTTTGGATTTGTAGTCGGTGGTATCGCCCTGCTTGGTGCCGGTATCGGGGTAATGAACATCATGCTTGTTTCCGTGACTGAACGAACCCGCGAGATCGGCATTCGCAAAGCCGTTGGAGCCACTAAAAAGGCAATTACCTCTCAATTTTTGATGGAAGCGATCGTTATATGCCAGATCGGTGGTATCATCGGGATGCTGGTGGGTATTCTCGGCGGCAATATCCTCGCCGTCTGGATGGAATCAAGTGTCGTATTTCCCTGGGTGGCAGCCGTTGCCGGTATTATTGGCATGACGGTTATTGGGATTGTATTTGGTGTGTATCCCGCCTATAAAGCTTCCCAGCTTGACCCCATCGAGAGCCTTCGGTATGAATAATTCCAACAATATATTGAATTGGAACGGCTTCAGATTCCCTTCAAATTGTATATGTACCTTTATCATTAGCACAAAGTAACAGGGTAAATTACCATGATTCTTGTTTTGCCGCTGGCAAAGGAAACAATCCTAAATTTTATTCCTCATTTTAAGTTGATGCAAAATTTTTTTAGTTACCTTCTAAGGTTATCAATGAACGTTAAGCAAGGAAATCAATGAACGAGGAAATTCTCAAAAACTTAAACATCAGGCTGGATGCAGCCCTGGACCGTGGCCGTAAACTTGTGGATGATGAAGAGCTTGATCTGCGCATCGAAGAGTTTAAACTGCGTGCAGAACTTGCGATTCGCAAAAACCCGTTAAAGAGCGTGGGCGCAGGCCTGCTTGTGGGTTTCATTCTAGGCAAAATATTAAGCTCAGACGATTCAGATTATGCCCTCAAAGGACAACGATCCACTGGGACGCCGCCTGAAAACGATATCGGCTGATCTCAAACTTTATATTGAAAAACGGGTGGAACTGCTGTTGCTGAATGTTGGAGAGCATTTTGCTCGTATGATGGCGGAATCTGTACAGCGCATTACAGGAATTATACTGCTTTCCGGGGCTTCGGTCTGCCTGCTGGTAGCGTTGGCATTGTACCTGGGCGATCTGCTCAACAATGAAAGCCTAGGCTATGTGCTGGTAGCTCTGCCGCTTATTGGGGCAGGACTTACTGTTCTTTAATCTTAAACCCAAAAGTATGCTTGAGTCGCTGCAGGGACATTTTGAGGAAGAGATTATAAAAGCCATTTCCGCTAATGACGAGTCCAAGGATGACATGCTGATGTTGAAAAAGCAGGAATCAGAAGAAAAGGTATAATCAAAGAAGTTGTTTTGTTATGGCGAAAGAAAAAAAGGATGATTTAAAAGAGAAAAAAAAGGAGCTCCAGGCCGAACTGAAGAGAATTCAGGACGAATTGGATGATTCTCTTGACGAGGTACGCGAAGATGTCTCGCACAGCCTGCGTCCTTCTGAAATTATTAAAAAGTATCCACTTCCCAGCGTGGGAGTGTCCGTACTGCTCGGCTTTTTATTAAGCCACAGTAATCGATCGGCTTCTGGCTCTGGCAGGTCAGGCAGCAGGAATGGGTTTACCGGCTTATTATTTTCGGAGTTGAAAAAAATTGCAACAAAAAAAGCGATAAACGCTGCTACAGACTACATTGATGAGTTTATAGACGGAAAAAAAGAAGAGGCGCTGGAAAACCTGAATGGAACTGAACGGGATGGAGATTAAGTTCTCAGCTTCACTTCTTTGCTGTTTGTATCACTGAAACTATTCGAAACTTAATTCGTGTACATCCACGAATTGTAAACCAAAAACTCAACAGACTCAACCAGAAATATATGAAACGTGGGATATTTGTATTACTGATTCTAGGGCTTCCACTCTTTCTACAGGCGCAAACACAACCCGATTCCGGAACCATTACTCTTGAGGAGGCTATCGAGATAGCGCTGGAAAATAATTACGAGTTAAAAGTAGCTGAAAATAATTATGAACTTTCCCAGGATCAGGTGCGGAGCGAAAAGGCCGATTACCTCCCCTCTTTAAACGCCAATATGTCTGGCAACAGAAGTATTGGTCGAACTTTTAACCAGGATTTAGGCAGTATTGTAACAGAAACCACGAGCTCATTTAACAGCCGTATGAGTGCAGATCTACCTATTTTTAGCGGGTTTGAAAACTTGCATTCGTTGCGCAGCAGCCAGTTTGAGAGAGAGTCGAGTCAAGAGAATTTACAGCGCACGCGCGAAAACATTATCTTCAATACTGCCAGCAACTACCTGCAATTTATCCTGGATAAACAGTTCCTGGAGATCGACCGGGAAAATCTCGCTGCTTCCCAGAAAACGCTAGAACAGGTGCGGGCCCAGGTTGAAGTAGGCTCACGTCCCAAGGTAGATCTTTACAACCAGGAAGCTACCGTAGCCAGTAACGAATTTGCGGTGGTGAATTCAGAAAATGCGCTGCAATCCAGTCGGCTGCAACTGATACAAACCTTGCAGATCGATCCCCGGAAAGAATATGAGTTTGCTACTCCGGAGATTGATGAAAAGTCGGTCATTACCAATGAGTATAGTCTCGATCAGTTAGTATCGGTGGCGCTTGAAAATCGATCCGACCTGAAAAGTGAAGAGTATACCATAGAGTCTTTAAAACACCAGTTAAGTGCTATCAAAGGTAATTTGCTGCCCTCCCTTAGTTTAAGCGGAGCTATTACCAGCCGTTATTCAGATGGAATTCCCGTGAATTTTCAGGATCAGTTTTTTGATCAAAATATTAACCGCTCAATAGGTCTCTCACTGAATATTCCCATATTCGGAAATCTGAATACGAGAACCAGTGTACAGTCTCAGAGAATAAATTATAAAAATGCGTTATTGAACTTGCAAAATACAGAGTTGCAGATTGTCCAGGAGGTAAACCAGGCGTATAATGATTATCAATCGTATGTTAAACAGCTTGAATCTTCCCAAAAATCACTGGAGGCTGCCGAGCGTCTTGATGAGATGCAGCAAGAACGATATAATGTTGGCGCCGGAACATTGATTGAACTCAGTGATGCTAACGCGCAATATGTGGAGGCACAGGCCAACCGTGCCCAGGCCGTATTCAGATTAATTTTTCAACAACAGTTACTTGATTATTATATCGGTCGTCTCAATGAAAATATAGAATTGTCATTTGAGTAGAGACCAGCGCGAGAAACAATATAAAATCAGGTTATTGGAGGGAGTTATGGCTAAACAAATAAGCAAAGTCGCCGACAAAACGGCTGATGATGATTCGGGGGCGTTCTGGTCTTGGTGCTGGTCATTGCGGGATTTGCAGCCAGCTCAATGGGGTTGCTGGGCGGACAAAATGAAGGTAAAACTGTTGAAACAGCCAATGCCAAGCTAAAGACGATCACACAGATTGTATCCGCATCAGGGAAAATTCAACCTGAGGTGGAAGTTATCCTGCGGCCCGAAGTATCCGGAGAGATTATTGAGCTGCCGGTAAAGGAGGGCGATTTCGTGGAAAAGGGAGACCTACTGCTCAGGATCAAACCCGATATCTATGAATCGCGCATCGAAGAGATTAATGCATCCCTGTTGACCCAAAAAGCTCGTCTCGAGCAAGCAAAGGCGAACCTTTTGGAAGCGCAATCAGTCTATGAGCAGAAGGATCAGCTCTATAAGCGAGAGGCGATATCCCAAACAGAATACGTTCAGGCCAAAACGGCTTATGAAAGCACAACGGGCCAATCATAAAGCAGCGGAATACCAGGTGCAGAGCATTGAGGGCACAACTGGCCCAGGCTGAAGAGGAACTTGCCAAAACAATTATACGCTCTCCACGCGACGGAACAATCAGCTCGCTGGTTGTGGAGGTCGGTGAACGCGTGCTCGGGCAGACCCAGATGGAAGGTACTGAACTGATGCGCATTGCAAAGATGGACCAAATGGAAGTACAGGTTCAGGTGAATGAGAATGATATTGTAAATGTAGCACCGGGAGATACCACGAATATTGAAGTGGATGCCTACCCCGAACGCTCATTTGAGGGTATGGTTACGGAAATAGCTAACTCCGCCCAGGTGACCGGTTCCGGCACTAACGAGCAGGTAACAAATTACGAGGTGAAAATCCGCATATATACGCCCCACAACCTTGACATGGCCGGCGGCCATCAGATTATGCAGCAGGTAACCCAAGAACAGCCCCACAGCAAATTTGTGCCGAGTTTTAAACCCGGCATGTCTGCCACAGTGGATATTGAAACTGAAACCGCCTACAACGTGATATCGGTGCCAATTCAGGCGGTAACCGTTCGCGATTTTGCACGGGACGAATCTACAACTGATTCCTCTTTAACCGAAGCTGCCCAGGCGGCAGATTCTTCTGACACAGGCGATGGCATGGTGATCCCAGAAGAAGATCTGCGGAAAGTGGTATTCATTGTACAAGATGGAAAGGCCGTGCGGCAAGAGGTGGAAACCGGGATAAGCGACAACACGCATATTCAACTTCTTTCGGGAGTTTCATCCGGAGATCAAATCATCATCGGAAACTACCGCACGCTCTCCAGGGACCTGAACCACGGTGACAAGGTGAAGGTAGAAAACAATCAATTTCAACGAATAGCCAAAAACTAGATCTATATATGAAACGACCTATGATTGAAATCACTGATCTGACCAAAATCTACATGATGGGCAATAACGAAGTTCGCGCTCTTGATGGTGTGACGTTCGACGTCAAAGAAAATGAATATATTGCCATAATGGGGCCGTCCGGATCGGGAAAATCAACCATGATGAACCTGATCGGCTGCCTGGATACGCCTACATCCGGCACCTATGTTTTGAATAACCAGGATGTAAGCAAGCTTGAAGACGCTGAACTGGCGGAGGTTAGAAATCGCGAAATCGGGTTTGTATTCCAGACTTTTAACCTGCTGCCGCGCACCGACTGCCTGTCAAATGTAGAGCTCCCGTTGATTTATGCAGGAGTTAAATCTTCCGAACGGCATGAAAGGGCCACAACTACTCTTACGCGGGTTGGTCTTGGCGACCGTCTTGATCACAAGCCGAATGAGCTATCGGGTGGTCAACGCCAGCGGGTGGCTATTGCCAGGGCACTGGTGCAACAATCCTTCGATTCTGCTGGCTGACGAACCGACGGGCAACCTTGATACCAAAACCGGCGAAGACATCATGCGACTGTTTGAAGAGCTGTATCGCATGGGTAATACCATTTTGCTGGTAACCCATGAAGATGAAATAGCCAGTCACGCCCGGCGTATCATTCGTCTTAGAGATGGCAAGATTGAGATCGACAAAAAAGTGGAAAACCCGGAACTGGAAAATGTTGACATAGAAATACCGGCAGCATCATAAATACCACGGGAATGTTATCGGCCATTTGTGAGTAATAGCTGTATTTTCTACGAAAATAGATTTTATAATATCGTTCAATTCTGTTTTATTAGTGCTCAGCCGAATAGAAAATTGAGGCTTCATTCTGTCAAATTTAAGTAACTTATATTTTGCAATATTCTTCCGGTAATTATAATCCAAATACCGCGTTTCGTAGTTTTCCGCCCGCTGTTAAGCACCTTCTTATCGTGAACGGTCTCTTTTTGTGGGATTAAGTACGCCCATGGTAGGTGAGTTCCTGTTTAGATATGGCGCTCTCTGGCCTATCGGTTCCGGCTTGTTTCAACCCTGGCAGCTCGTCAGCTACATGTTTTTACACGGTGGATTCGGTCACATCTTCATGAACCTGTTTGCTCTCTGGATGTTTGGCCAGGCGATTGAAAATTACTGGGGAACAAAAAGATTTACCTATTTCTACTTTCTAACCGGAAGAGGAGCCGCCATCCTTCATATGTTTATCGGTGGAGGAGGAGCTCCAACTGTAGGAGCTTTCTGGTGCCGTATATGGTATTTTGCTCGCATTCGGTATGATGTTCCCCGAGCGGCCCATTATGCTTCTTATTCCTCCAATTCCGATTAAAGCAAAATATTTCGTAGCAATTTTTGGCGGAATTGAGCTTATAAACGGGGTGATGGGTACGGCTACCGGCGTAGCCCACTTTGCACACCTGGGGGAATGATTGTGGGATACGGCCTGATTAAATACTGGGACTAAAAGGCGAACAGTATTATTGATCAAATCAGATTATCTATTTTCCAGAACGCCTCATCATAATCCTCGATAGCCGCATCGATGACTTTAAGTGCTTTTTCCTTGTTGTAGGTTTCTTCTACCGTCACCGAATTGGAAACCCCTTGAATCAGCTTATAGGTGGCAAAATAATGGCGAAGACGCTGTCGAATATTTTCGGGCAGATCAGAAATATCTTTCGCATCCGACCAAAATTTGTCGTTATTCAGCACGGCGATGATCTTATCATCCGCCTCCCCTTGGTCGATCATATGGATTCCACCTACAACCCGGGCCGTTAAAATCACCTCAGATTTGCTGATCGGCCGCTCACTAAGCACGCAGATATCCAGCGGATCACGGTCGCCCTGATCCGTATAGTCAGATAATTTTCCCACTCGCTTACCGCAATAGGTCCGTGGAATAAAGCCGTAAAGGGAAGGAGGCAGCGAAGAACTTTGCTGGGGGCGATCCACGCGGAGATACCCGGTCTGCTTATCAACTTCATACTTAACAAGGTCGAATGGAGTGATTTCGATAAAGGCGTTGATAATGCCAGATTCTTTGTCTCCGGTATCAAGACCGTGCCATGGGTGAGGTCGCCAGCGGTAGAAAGGTTCAGGGAAACTCATGGAAATTTTTATATGGAATTATGGATAATTGTGTCAACGCTATAAGTTTTTATGGCAATAAGCAAACAAAATTGGATGTAATTATTTGTTCTGGAGGTTAGTAATCTATCTTCATATTTATTAAATATTGAATCAATTAAAGGGATAGTGTAAAAAGGAACAGTTCAATATGGCAAAATCATTGTCGAGGATCTTCAAGAAAAATTACCCGCCGATCTTCTTTATTCCAATTCTGCTAGTTGTGCTGGGATTCACTGGTCCCCGGCCTGGAGTATGCCAGCCGATTGATTGGGATGATGCTCTGGATCAACAAGATGAATGGTATGGAACTGGAGAGGCCATCCGCATTGCTGATAATTTACTGCTATATCAACATAGCAATGGTGGATGGTACAAAAACAGGGATATGTCGCAGAAACTGACCGAGCAGGAAAAAGTCGAAATTCAGCGTAAGAGAAAGAGTCCGGCACCACAATCGACAACGGGGCTACCCATACTCCGATGCGGTTCCTGGCCCGCGTGTATGAGCATACCGGACATCAGCGGTTTAGAACAGGATTTCAAAAAGGTATTGACTACCTGTTGGATGCACAGTATGAGAACGGCGGCTGGCCGCAGTATTACCCGATCCGGGAGGGATATTACGAGCATATTACCTTCAATGACGGAGCAATGATAGGCGTGATGCGGATACTGCGCGATGTTTCCAATGGCCACTTCTCATTTGTGGATTCAAGCTATAAAGAGCCTGCGACCAACGCAATAAGGAACGGGCTACAGCTTATTCTACAAACTCGGATCGTAGTGGAGGGAGAACTCACTGCCTGGTGTACGCAATATAATCACGAAACGCTGGAACCGGCCTGGGCCCGTGCCTACGAGCCACCCTCGATAAGCGGGTCTGAGAGCAGACATTGTGCGCTACCTGATGAATATCGAAGAACCGGGACCTCAGGTGGTCCGCGCCGTGGAGGGAGCGGTAAAATGGATGAAGCGCGTGAGACTGAAGAATATCCGGCTGGTACAGGTTGAAGATTCAACTAAGCCTGGAGGATATGATATTGTGGTAGGTTTTGATCCGGAAGGGATTCTCCGCTATGGGGACGGTTCTATGAGATTGGCACCAACTACCCGATTTTTTTAGGGCGCGACAGCGTGATTCGCTACGCACTTTCCGAGATCGAACATGAACGCCGCGTCAACTATAGCTGGCTGGGCGACTGGCCTCAAAAGCTGCTGGAAGAGGAATATCCTTCTTGGCGGACCAAGTGGATAGATGGTAAATAAGGGACAGGTTTTCGTAAAAACTAACAATCATTTCAATTCAGGGAATTTATAATAAGTACATAAAATGTTGAAAAAGAGAAGTATATATCTGCTCATATTACCGCTGTTGTTTATTGGGATGAATCCATTATTTGAATATTCGGGTTATATAGCTTTTGGTCAGAAGCTTTTTGACCAAAAGACTGCTATTCAACCCTACACTGAAAACCCGTGGTACTGGCAATACAAGGGTAAACCCAAAGTTCTGAAAGGCGGTTCAAATGACGATAACCTGTTTCAATGGACCGGTAATCGGCTGACTGACCACCTGGATCTGATGGCTTCACTGGGTGGCAATTACGTCCGTAATACAATGTCAGATGGAGGTGAGGGGAATGTGTACGCTTTTATGGAGGTAAAAGAGGGAACTTACGATCTGGATCAGTGGAACGGGGAGTATTGGGATCGGCTGCGGTTTTTCCTTCAGGAGACCCATGAGCGAGATATTATTGTCCAGCTTACTTTGTGGGATCATTTTGATCTGAGCGGCGAAAATTGGAATGTGCATCCATGGAATCCCGCCAATAATGTGGAACCTCGATTCTGAAGTGATGCAGGAGAGGAAGATTTCGTATGGCGGCTCCATATACAATAATAACCAGCAGATATTGGCATATCAGAAACGATACATAGACAAGCTGCTCTCCATCGCGCTACAGTACGGTAATGTATTGTATAATATCAACAACGAGGGAAGCCAGCGCAAAGAGTGGGATAACTACTGGGCCTCCTATATTAAAAAGAAAGCACAGGAACAGGGCAGGCAGATCCACGTAACAAGTATGATTTTTGATCCATCAAGCTCGGTTCGGCACGCCCTGACCTTTCGGAAGCTGTATTCCTATGCCGAAATATCCCAGAACAACCAGGATTCCCGCGGCGGGCGTGGGCCGGCTCATTACACCAATATTATGGATTGGCGCAAAAAGTTACAGGCTAATCCCATGCCGATGAATAACGTCAAGGTTTACGGCTCAGGTGTAGGTGATAACTATTCCGCCGGATCCCAAAAAGAAGCGATTGCCCGGTTCTGGAAGAATATTTTTGCGGGAAGCGCCTCCAGCCGTTTTCATCGGCCTGAAGGTGGCTGGGGCATCGGGCTGAAGAAACCTGCGCAAATCAACCTGAAGGTGATGTCTATGTTACTGGAAGAGTTCAATATTTTTAAGGCGATTCCACATAACGACCTGTTGTCATCCTATGTTACCTCTACTCCTACTGCGATGGAAGCGTACTGCCTCGCGGATATCGGCAACCAGTACGCCATCTATTTTCCTGCGGGCCGCTATACGATAGATCTGGATCCCTGGGTGTTTGTGGAAGAGTTGAGGATCAAATGGCTGGATGTAGACGAAGGTACATGGAGCGAAGAAAAGATTATACCCGTGGAATGGAGTGGCGGAATTGACCAGTGGGGGCACCGCGGGCGCGTGCGCCTGACTACGCCCGGCAATGAATCGTATGTGGCACTGCTGGAGGTCGTGGGCCAGAAGCAGTAGATTTTGAATATACAACGCACATTATACTGGAAGTTTTACAAGACATCTTGTAGCAAAACCAATATCTTTGCCCCTGAATCCCAATTAAATATACTGTTGTATGATTGATCGATATTCCCGCAATAAGATGGCTGAAATTTGGACCGACCAGAGCCAGTTCCAGGCATGGCTGGATGTAGAACTGGCCGCCTGCTGGGCGTGGAGTCAGCTGGGGCACATTCCCGAAGAGGATGTAGAAAAACTTTACGGAAAAGCCACTTTTGATGTCGATCGAATCAAGGAGATAGAAAAAGAAACCCGTCATGATGTCGTAGCATTTACGCGTTCAGTTTCCGAATCGCTGGGGGATGAAAAAAAGTGGGTGCATTATGGGCTCACCTCCACCGATGTGGTGGATACCGCGCAGGGTGTTCGGCTGAAACGAGCCAATGAAATTTTGCAGGATGATATTGAGCATATTATCGACGTGCTGGCCGGGAAAGCCAAAGAACATAAACACACCGTAATGACTGGGCCGTACCCACGGTGTTCACGCAGAACCGACCACCTTCGGGTTAAAATGCGCGCTCTGGTACGCTGAGATGAAGCGGAACCTGGAGCGGTTTGAAAAGGCCGCTTCCGATGTTGAATTCGGAAGACTGAGCGGTTCCGTCGGCACTTTTGCCAATATTCCGCCGGAAGTGGAAGAGCTGGTCTGCCAGCGCCTGGACCTGAAACCCGCCCCCATCTTCACGCAAACCCTGCAGCGCGATCGTCATGCGTACTATATTCTACGCTGGCACTTATCGGCTCTACGCTTGAAAAAATGGCAGTGGAAGTTCGCCATCTGCAGCGAAGTGAAGTGCGCGAAGCTGAAGAGTTTTTCCGGAAAGGACAGAAGGGGTCTTCCTCAATGCCCCATAAACGTAATCCGGTAGGCTCGGAAAACATCAGCGGCTGCTCACGTGTGTTGCGCGGCTACATGATGACCTCTTATGAAAATATACCGCTGTGGCACGAACGCGATATCTCACATTCCTCCGTAGAGCGTATTGTCTTTCCTGATGCGACCATCCTGCTGGATTATATGCTAAATCGCTTTTCGGGTATCATTGAAAAGCTCACAATTTATGAAGAGAATATGGAGGAAAATATTTATAAAACATTTGGCCTGACTTTTTCCCAGCGCCTGCTTCACATGTTGATTGACAAGGGCATGTCGCGCGAAAAAGCGTATGACACCGTTCAGCCGCTGGCGATGCAGTCATGGGAGGAGAAAACGATGTTCCGAGATTTGGTAGAGGCTGATAAAACCATAACCAAAAATCTCACTGACGAGGAAATTGAGGAGGCATTTAACCTTGAACATCACACCCAAAATGTGGATCGTATTTTTAAGCGGGTGGGACTGGAATAATTTTTAGTACATAGAGCTACTAATCTGCGTGGATAGATCTAAAAAACACAACGTCATTCTGGATTATAGGCTGGGATGACTGAGATCACTTTTCACATTTAATTAAATTAAGGGAATGATGATAAAGAAAATACTAGTCGCCTCATGCGCACTTTTTCTACTATCTGTTTTTGGCTTTGCTTTTGAATCAAAAGGGCAGGATAAATCAGCAGAAGAAGAACAATGGATCCCGATCTTCAACGGCAAAAACCTGGAGGGTTGGACGCCCAAATTTACCGGCCAGGAGCTAGGGGTAAACTATAAAAATACGTTTCGCGTGGAAGAGGGATTGCTTGTAGCATCGTACGAAAATTACAAGGAATTCAATAACGCCTTCGGCCACTTGTACTACGAAACCGCTTATTCCCACTATAAAATTCGCGCGGAGTATCGTTTTGTTGGAGAACAGGTGCCGGGTGCGCCGGACTGGGCCTGGCGCAACAGCGGACTCAAACTTCATTCTCAGCCTCCTGAATCGATGGGACTTAACCAACAATCTCCGGTTTCCATTGAGGTGCAGCTGCTTGGCGGAAACGGCACCGATGAACGTCCAACGGCTAATATGTGCTCCATGGGTACACATGTAGAAATGGACGGAAAATTAATTACACAGCACTGTGTAAATTCCAGCTCTGAAACGTATCACGGCGACCAGTGGGTGACGGTGGAAGCTGAAGTGCGGGGAAGTGAGGTTATCATTCACCGAGTGGATGGCAAGGAAGTGCTGCGCTACTCAAATCCCCAGTACGATACCGAGGATGCAAACGCTCAAAAGTTGATAAGTCAAGGCCAGAAAAATTTATTGCTGGGAGAAGGTTACATTTCACTCCAGGCAGAAAGCCATCCAGTTCGCTTCAGGTCGATAGAGATTTTGCCGCTGGAAAAGTAAGCTGCAGTAAAGCAGTTTGTGAATGATAAAGAGTCACGATCTCAACAAACAGGCGGATTTCTGAATGAGAGACTGGAACAAGCTCATTTTGATAATGACATTCCGTTCAAGGAAAACGGGAGCAGGTGCTTGAATATCGCAGTATCAAAACAACGCAATATATAGCAGGTTTTGCGATGCTCTTTGCTATGAATTTGATGGATCTCAACAGCCTCCACTGTTACCTGATAAAAGCGTTCAAAGATGCGGTTGTAACCTGCCATCTTGACCAAAAACCGGACTTGGTTTTTCAAAGCAGCGGCACCTCCGGCATGGAACGTAGCCGTCATTTAGTGCACGATAAGGAACTCTACAGGCAATCTCTTCTCAGGGGATTCAGCCAGCACTATGATCTGGATCAATCGGTAATTTTGGCGTATACACCGGGCTATGCGGAAATCCCAACTCCTCACTGGTGTGGATGCTCAAGGAATTGATTGAGCAGGATGATACGAATTTTAGCCGTTTTCTTCCGCTTGGTAGTCCCATTGCCAATGAGCTGATCAAGGAGATAAAAAGTGAGAAAAGCAAATTATTCTTTTGGAGCCGCCTTCGGTCTGCTGGACCTGGTCGAGATGGAGTCACCCCTGTTGCCGGGCAACAGCATCGTGATAGAGACAGGAGGGATGAAAACCTATCGCCGTGAGATCAGTCAGGGAAGAACTCCATAAAAAACTGAGTGCGGGTTTTGGGCTGGATTCCTCTCGCATTCACTCCGAGTACGGCATGTGTGAACTGCTGAGCCAGGCCTACAGCACCGGCGGACAATGGTTTAAAACACCCTCCTGGATGCAGGTGACGATCCATAATCCCCACGATCCCAAATGCGAGATGCCCGACTTCCAGGAAGGGTTGATCGGCATTACCGACCTGGCCAATGTGCACTCCTGCTCATTCATACTGACGGGGGACAAGGGCATTAGTCACAAGGATGGGCGCTTCAAAGTGCTGGGAAGATGGAATCCCAAAGATCCGCGCGGTTGTAATTTTTTAATTGATGAAGATTGAACGGCAAATAAGGTTTATCAAGGAAATTCTGATTCATGGCTGACCTGGAACAACGAATAGACGCCCTGCTGGAGGCCACCGAAAACTGGCTAAACAAGGATAACGACTACCTGAGTGTGGCATACGACCAGACCGTGCGAGAGGACTATTTCAGTTTTGAGGATGTGAAGCATGCACTGCTGTCCATCAAGAATGCGGTCAACGAGTCATCGATTAGAGGTTGGGTGGACCGGGCCGAACTCAGTGATGAAAGTGATGCATCTGGTAATAATGTGCTCTGCCTGCATGCAGGTAATATTCCGCTGGTGGGATTTCAGAACGCCCTTGCAACTATCCTGAGCGGGGCCACCTACTATGGCAAGATTTCAAGAAAAGATCCCTACCTGTTGCCCACGTTTCTTAATGAGGTCAAAAAAACCGATGCGTTTTCCAGTGTTGATCTGCAATGGGTGCATAACCTCGAGCATTTTGAAGGGCTTAAGAGCGATGCCGTCCTTTTTGCGGGCTCTGAACGCTCTGTGCCCGGTGTTAAGCACTCGATTCAGAAGTACAACATCGCAAATCGTAACACCAAATACTTGATCCGCACCGCTCATTTTTCGATGGCCTGCCTGGATGATCCGTCGCCTGAGACGATCAATAATTTGGTTGAGGGCATTTTCAGATATGGTGGCAAGGGATGCCGGTCGGTGGCCTTGGTGGTGGCTCCATTTGGTTTGGATGAAATCAGCAATGAGCTGGAAGAATCGGTTCATTCATTTTGGGAGGAGAGCCCGCAGCACAAAAAGCCCGGTCCAAAACTGAAGCATCGACAGGCTTATAATAAAGCCGTAGAGCAGACCCAGCTATGGCTGGAAGATTTTCTCATCCAGGAGGGGGGACTTGAGTTCGACCAGGATTTTATCTGCTACTGGATCGAAGGAGATAAGCACCAGGCTGCCGAGCTGGCCGAGCAGTTCGGGGAGCAGCACCAATCGATTTATATTACTAATCCGGATACCAAGATTCCTGGATTTGGGGATCGAACCGAGCACTTGGAAAACGCCCAGCAGCCTCCCATCAACTGGAAACCGGATGGAGTGGACACCATTGAATGGCTGATCAATTGCTAATAAAAAAATATAGAAATGGCAGCCCTATTTTTAATTGGAATCATGGCAGCTCTCTGGTTACTTGTTATGATTGGAAGTATTCTCGTAATAGATGGATAGAATACCAGGATTTGGCCCATATAGATTTGAATGTTTAATCTAACTAGTTAAAATACAGATGCTTACTTCTAAGTAGGGCATTTTCAGACGGATGCTAACCCGCGATTTACCAGCAACTTGCAAGGCTAAATGGCCAGTTCACATGCAGGGTTTTCCGCTAATTTCTCCAAGAACCTTGCATTTGATAGGATTGGGGCTGGCACCTTGCAGCCCACCGTAAGATAACGACTTGTAACTGACAAATGGGGTGTTCATTGTTGAGATGAGGAAAAAACGAATCTAATGACTCACCAAAAAATCCCAGATATTTTCATCTGTTGGCTTTTGAGCCGTTACTGCTAATCAACTTCCGTTGTTTTTACTGACATTCGAAGTAATAATTGCCAGATGTTTATAAACCGCAGGTGTTACTTGTGGGTGATTAAAAACCCGATGCTACGTTCTTGGTAGGGAAGTAGTCATTATTTTGCGAAGCAGCTTGGATCTTACTGGTTCGTTTCCTTTACCCCCAACACCATATTCAAAAAAACCTGGCGGATCTCAGGACCAGTATCCCTTAATGTTTCAAAATCAACATGTGAATTTGGTCGAGTTGTATCGATCCTAATGCCCCAAAGTGGTCTAATAGTGGTCGGCAGCATCGAATAACGGCCATCCCCGATCACTTGCGGATGCTCCGGGTGTTCCACCAGAATTTCGTTCGAAAGCACTTCAAAACGCTTGATGTCCTTATATAGCGTGGTTCCTTTGTATTCAGAGTACATCTTTTGCCAGGGAAGCAGTGGCTCCGATTCCCCCTGGTAAATTTTGGGTTCCGAAAAAGGAATGATACCAATCGCATCGGCATACAATTGATTTCCCCTGACATACCGGGCACTCCACAGCAACTGGTTGCCGATGGTCGGTTTGACGATAATTTTTTCGGTAAAATGGTTGCGTTGACGTGCCAGTGCCTCTGCCGTGATATGGGCTTCCTGTTTCTGGGTAACGGCAAATAGCAGGTAAATCACCATCCAACACAGTGCAAACAGGGCTCCTGTCGTTTTCTTTTTGTAAAGGGCCGTACCCACACCAATGATCAATCCCAGTGAAAAGAGCGGGTCAAAAACGGAGATAAGATTCCAGGAAAACCGGGTATCGGTCAACGGCCAAAAAAGCTGAACGCCGTAGCTGGTGAACGTATCAGCGATGCCGGCAGTAGCGACGCCAAGCAGGCTGTAGAGGTATATTTTCTGGAAGGTCAACTTTGTCTTCAGCGGCCACCATAACAGAACTGCTACAATCAAGGCTCCAAAGGGAATGAAAATAAATGAGTGAGTAAACTGGCGATGATACTCCAAGTTCATTAACGGATCTGCGGAGGTTCCGATTAGCACATCAAGATCGGGCAGCATGGCACCGGCGGCCCCGATTAGTGCCGCCCAGCGTATCTCCTGTGAATCAGCAACAGACTGGGAGACCGATGCTCCGATTAAACCATGCGTGACTGGATCCATCTATGATTTTTTTTCAACAAGTTGGATGAAATTGTACCTGAATTTATGATTCTTTGATCAAACCTGAGCGATACGCCTCCAACAGTTTTTTTAAATCATCAATCTTGCTCTTGATCCCCCGCCCGTTATCGGTATTGGCTACGCGGATGCGTTCCGATTTTTCTTCCAGGATCTTGGTCTCCGAGTCGATATCGATCTCCTCCTCAATCGCCTTCTGGCGCGACTCAAACGGCTCGTGGGCCGCAAGGATTAATCCCCAGGAGTTGGAAATGAGCGTGTAGCCCGCAATGCCGGTTTTTTCCTGGTAGGCCTTGGCAAATCCACCGTCAATCACCAGCAGCTTGCCGCCCGCCTTTACAGGACTCTCGCCCTTCTTCACCTTTACCGGCACATGCCCGTTGATGACATGTCCCGTCTTGGGATCAACGTCGAACTCTTCCAGTATTTTCTCCATCACATGCTGGTCCGTGCGGTAGTCGTAATACGGATTCATCGTCTCCTGATGCGTTTTGGGATCCTCAACAAAATAGCGCTCAAACGTAGCCATCTTGTCTTTTCCGAACAGGGGAGATTGCGCACCGCTCCACAGGTACCACATGGTATCCTGGCCGTATTGCTTTTTTTCAGGATCATCATTCGCAAAAAAGCCCTGTCGGGCCAGCCGCTCCAGCCGATCCATGAACGTCCGCGGGCTGTGGGCTACACCGTCGAACGTGAAGTGGCGGAGGCGTCCCTGCCGGGTCATGGGGATGCAGCCGTGGTAGAGCAGATTCCCGTTGTGTTTTTTAAACATGCTACCCTTCGAAAAGATAAATCGTATATGTTTTTGCAGCCGCTCACTGTTCTGGAACGAGAGCCGGAGCTTATCCATCACTGCCTTTTCCTGCGGAGAAAGCTCATACGGATTTTCGGGATCGATAGTGGGGAGATTCATATCCAGCATCGGGTAGCTCTCGTCGTCCACGCGCACGGTGCCTTCTTCAAAATCGATCTTGTCCAGCAGCAGGCGGTCCTCCATCTGGAATTGCGGGCGCCGCCGGATGATCTGCCCCTCAAGTTTAAGCTGGATGATGGAGATCGCCTTCTGCATCTGCGCCATCAGCAGTTGTTCGTTTTCGGTGAACTCCTCGGTCGCCTCCTTCGGCTGGAACAGCTCGCAGGGATCGTCGCCATACTCATCTACCGTAAAGGAGATGAGCGGAAGCATGCTGATGCCGTAACCGTTTTCCAGGGTTTCCATGTTGGCGTAGCGCAGCGACACGCGAATTACGTTGGCTATGCAGGCCTCGCTGCCGGCTGCCGCTCCCATCCACACAATGTCGTGGTTGCCCCACTGGAAATCGACCAGGTGATACTCAATAAGTTTGTCCATGATGATATGGGCACCGGGACCACGATCAAACACGTCGCCAATGACGTGTAGCCGGGCGATGGTGAGCCGCTGAATGAGCCGGGCCAGTGCCACGATAAATGCACCGGCGCGGTCGGTTTCAATGATGGAATCGAGGATGCTGCTGTAATACTGCTGGCGGTTATGCTGGCTCTCCTGCTCGTGCAGCAGTTCTTCTATGACGTAGCTAAAATCCTTGGGCAGCGCCTTGCGTACTTTATTGCGGGTATATTTCGAGGAATATTCCCGGCACAGTTTAATCAATTGAAAGAGTGTTTGGCGATACCATTCCTCGGGCTCATCGATCTCCTTGAGGATCATTGCCATCTTGTCCTCCGGGTAGTAGATCAGCGTAGCCAGGTTCTGTTTTTCGTTCGTATCCATATCCGGGAACACCTCGTTGATCCGTCGCCGGATGGAGCCCGAACCATTCCGCAGTACGTGGAGGAACGACTCATACTCCCCGTGGATGTCGGAAATGAAATGTTCGGTGCCCTTGGGCAGCTCCAGGATGGCACTCAGATTGATGATTTCAGTAGAGGCGGCCTCGATAGAGGGATACTGCTCAGCCAGCAGTTTCAGGTAACGCAGGTCTTGTTCGTCATGCATGGTCATTTCCAGTGTGAAACTTTAATTCAGTTCAAAGGAGGCGATATCTCCTAGTTATTAGTTCATCCTACACCGAATGTACCCTGTGGAGGAGATGAATTCAATGGTTTTCTGGGGTTTAGTCCCGTCTCCCCAAAACCTGCGAGGGTTCCCTTGTTGATAAGCAGGCTGTGTAAAGGCTGGCTAACCTACTTTCTATAAGACCTCGCAGGTTTCCTCCTTTAAAAACCAACGCCCGTCATCCTGAGCGTAGCGAAGCGGAGCCGAAGGATCTCCCTGAAATCATGCTGCTCCCGCTTTATGAAGAACTCTTTAACCAGGCAGGTGCCATGTATACGGAGATCCTTCGACTCCATCGCGAAAAACGCGATTCCGCTCAGGATGACGGGGCGTTGGTTTAGGAGTAATAAACTGGTTTAAATCTTATGCCTGGAAATAGGATGAAGAAAAGTGTGCCCCCCTGCGTTACGAGATGAGATTATTTTTACCGTTTCTCCGCAACAATACAGATCGACTCCATACGCATTTCTTCTCCCTCAATTTCTGTTGAGGGATCAAGTTCCTTGATTATATCGATGACCTTAAACCCATTTGCGCTGAGCACTGAGCTCCATTGATCTATCTCATAAACATTAAACCCGTGCTCAATAAAAGGAAGCTTCATCATGCTTGATTTTGCCCGCATGCCGGTATAAAAGCGCCCATTGGGTTTGAGCACGCGACGGACTTCCGACAGGTGCTTGCCGGGCTGGTCCCAGAAGTAGATCACCATGTTGCAGAACACCTTGTCAAACGAGCCGTTAGGGTAGGGCAGATCGTTGCTGTTACCCCGTTCCAGATTCAATCGGCCGGCATCGATCAGGGAGCGGTTGTGGGTGGTGGCGTTGTCCAGCATGGCCTGGGAGTAGTCGATTCCGGAGACCTGCAGCCCGCCGGCTTGCTCAAACAGTTTCCCCAGGAATTTACCGCTGCCAAAGCCGATCTCCAGGATCGATTCATCGTTGGCCGGCTGCATGGTCTCCAGCGTGAGGTCGAAGAGCGGAGCATTGGCCTCATTCATTTTGGCAGCCACTTTCCCGGCCGCCTGCCCTGACGGCTTGCGCAGTTGCCGGGCAATAGTTTGTGGATCCGGTTTAGCGTAGTATATACGAAAAAATCGCTCTGATGTGATTGTTTCCATAATTCCCCTAACTATTTGTTTCCCTTATATTTAATAACGGTATGTTGTGGATTCTGGGGAAGAAGGTCAAATCTTGAGAAATGGAAGGATTATAAAAATATGACACATTCCGTCTGGTGCCGATACTCTGCGTCGTTTTCTTTGTGGACGTTCAACATCCAAGTATGCGTATGAAATGCTTTTATGGCTGAACTTTTTAAGGATACTATTAACGTTTATAAGCTGTTCATTTCCTTAATGAGGATAATACGAACTGTCGATACTGTTAGTCAGAAGTACAAGCGAGAAGCTTGCATTATTCTGGGATGGCCATATCAATTCTTAATTCCCAATTCTACTTTCCTCATTATTCCCAATAATCCACTCTTCAATACGCTCCAATTTTTCCTTATCTTTGGCGACTAATCCAAATTGTAAATTTTATCTAATAAAACTGCATGAGCTCGTATAAGCCGGAAAATATTGAATCCAAGTGGCAGGAATACTGGCAGGAAAACAAGACCTTTAAGACGCCGGAAAACCAAGACAAGCCCAAATATTACGTGCTGGATATGTTTCCCTATCCCAGCGGTTCCGGCCTGCATGTGGGGCACCCGGAAGGCTACACCGCCACCGATATCCTGGCGCGGTACAAGCGAAAAAAGGGTTTTAATGTCCTGCATCCCATTGGCTGGGATGCCTTTGGCCTGCCCGCCGAGCAGTACGCCGTAAAGACCGGCACCCATCCGCGGGATACGACCGAGAAGAATATCAACCGGTTCCGCGAGCAATTACAGTCATTGGGCTTTAGTTACGACTGGGACCGCGAGGTCAACACCACCGATCCCGACTACTACAAGTGGACCCAGTGGATCTTCCTGAAGCTGTACAACATGGGCCTGGCGTATGTGGCCGAGGTGCCGGTCAACTGGTGCCCGGCGCTGGGGACGGTGCTGGCCAACGAGGAGGTCATCGACGGCAAGAGCGAGCGTGGCGGCCATCCCGGTCGTCAAAAAACCGATGCGCCAATGGGTGCTCAAGATCACCGAATATGCCGACCGCCTGCTGGAAGGCCTCGACGACCTCGACTGGCCCGAGCACCTCAAGGAGATGCAGCGCAACTGGATCGGCAAGTCCAAGGGTGCTGAGATCGACTTTGCGGTCGACCCGGAGACAGCCGGCGGCATCGATGCCAATATTCGCGTGTTCACCACCCGCCCGGACACGCTGTTCGGCGCGACCTATATGGTGCTTGCGCCCGAGCATCCGCTGGTCGACGAGATTACGACCGACGAGCAGCACGCGACGACGTCGAAAGCCTACCAAGAAGAAGCGGCGACGCAAGATCCGAGCTTGCAGCGCACCGAGCTGCAGAAGGAGAAGACCGGCGTCTTCACGGGCGCTTACGCCATCAATCCCGGTCAACGGCGAAGAGATCCCGATCTGGGTCGCCGACTACGTGCTGATGAGCTACGGCACCGGCGCCATCATGGCGGTGCCCGCCCACGACCAGCGCGACTGGGAGTTCGCCGAAATGTTCGACATCGAGATCCGCGAGGTCGTCAAGGGCGGCGATATCACCGAAGAAGCCTACACCGATGTGGAGGAAGGCGTGCTGGTCAACTCCGAGGACGTTTCTCTGAACGGCCTGCCGGTGCACGAAGCCAAGAAGAAGATCACCGAATGGCTCGAAGAACACGGAACAGGGCAAGAAGGCCGTCAACTATAAACTGCGCGACTGGCTCTTCAGCCGCCAGCGCTACTGGGGCGAGCCGTTCCCGATCCTGCACCGTGTAGACGGCGAGACCGAAGCCGCTTCCCGAGGAGCGACCTGCCGGTGACGCTGCCCGAGGTCGAGGACTTCGAGCCGACGCCGGCATCGGCGAGTCCCCCGCTGGCGCCGCGCCGAAGATTGGGTGCAGACAACCGATCCCGGAGACGCGGCAAGCCGGCACTGCGCGAGACCAACACCATGCCGCAGTGGGCGGGCTCCTGCTGGTACTACCTGCGCTATCTGGACCCTGCACAACTGACGAGGCAGGCCTGGTCGATCCCGAGGCAAGGAAAAGTACTGGATGCCGGTCGACCTGTACGTCGGCGGCGCCGAGCACAGCGTGCTCCACCTGTTGTATGCCCGCTTCTGGCACAAGGTATTGTACGATTGCGGGGTTGTGACAACCAAGGAGCCGTTCCAGCGACTGGTGCACCAGGGGATGATACTCGGTGAGATGGAATACACTGGCTTCAAAAAGGATGGCGAATGGATTCCCACAAACGAAGCTGATGACCTGGAAGATGTAGAACGGATCAGCCTCGGCGAAGCCCAGGTAGAAAAGAAAGGCGATAATTTTGTCGTGAAGGATACAGAGGTAGAGGTGGATGCTAAAGCTCGATAAGATGTCGAAATCTCGCGGAAATGTAGTAAATCCGGATGACATTGTAGAGCAGTACGGGGCCGATTCGATGCGCCTGTACGAGATGTTTATGGGTCCGCTGGAACAGGTGAAGCCCTGGAGTACCAAAGATGTAGATGGTGTCTATCGCTTTTTGGGACGTGTTTGGCGGCTGATGATTGATGAAGACAGTGGAGAGTTAAATCCAACGGTCACAGATACTGACCCATCCAAAGCACAGCTGAAAGCGCTGCATGAATGTATTAAAAAAGTATCGCAGGATATTGAAAACCTTTCTTTCAATACGGCGATTTCCGCCATGATGATTTTTATCAACGAAGCGTATAAGTGGGATGAAGTTCCACGCTCTGCGTTTGAACAGTTCCTGGTCCTGCTTTCACCTTTTGCCCCCCACATCGCTGAGGAGCTGTGGAATCGTTTCGGCCATAAAGAGTCGATAGCTCATACAGACTGGCCTGAATTCAAGGAAGAATATCTGGTTGAAGAAACCAAAAACTACGCCATCCAGGTCAATGGAAAAGTTCGCGGCGAAATTGAGGTGCCAACCGATAAAGCCAAAGACAAAGAATACGTTTTGGGATTAGCTAAAGAGGAAAAAAATGTTAGGCGCTATCTCGATAAAGGAAACATAGTTAAAGAAATCTTTGTCCCTGGCAAAATCGTCAATCTGGTAGTAAAGTAGCAAGATGTTCAAGCAGTAAGTTACCAGTTAATACCCACTCTGAAGAACGATTGTGTAGCTCGAAGTCTGAGCTCCTCTTCTTCACCGTGGATAATATCCAGCACCTGTTTAAAATTTTCGGCTTCATGGTCGGTCCAGTGCAGCCAGCGTAGCGTTATACCGGCAGTTACTCCAAGGTCGCCACCGAGCAGGTTTTCAAATTTGGCTTCAAAATTGAAGTCTGTGCTGCGGGTCAGATGGACCCCTTCCATGGCACTGGCTGATGAATGGTTAAATCCCTCTTCATTGGCATCAGTGAAATCTCCCATGGCACCTATGCTGGCAATGAGAGAAGCAAACGCGGTAAGGTTATCTTCTAAAAGCGGCAAGCCGGTGGGAATTCTTATTTCTGCGCCCAAACCGCCACCCAGGCTTCCTGACCCGATATTCGACGTCCTATTAAAATGATTTTTTTCGACATCCATAAGCTCCAGGTTACGGTATCCAAGATTGATCCGGAGAGGGATGAAACTGCCAATCGGAAGGCCAAAAAAGTTTCGGAAAATGGCGATGTTACCCCCGGCATGCAAATCGGCTGTCAGGCTTCGAATCTCTCCTTCATGTTCAAAAGCGTCGGCCACCCCATAGCTTAACATCAGGGAAGAGCTTTTTGAACTGAGCATTAACCCCGTTGCTCCACCTTTAAACCTGAACCGGTAGTCACCATTCGCGCTTTGCAGATTGTATTCATCAACGATGGTTCCAATCGTCAGAGAGGTTGTTTTTTTATGGGTATGGGAGCCATTGGCCATAAATACCGTTGATGTGCCGAGGGAATTAGTGGGCGCTACAGCCGGAGCTTCTGTCCCGATATAATTAAAATTATTTCCCGGCTTACTATTTTGATTCAACATTAAAGTTGATTCAGAAGTATGCAGCGCATTATGGTAAAAATTTTCGGAAGCCGTTTGCCCAACAGCGCTCGTTGTTATGAAGCAGCTTAATAGAATAGTGAGAAGTAGAGAAGATTGGAGATTGGTGATCTGCATAAAATCCTCCTGAGGATTGGCTAAGAGTTTGAGGTAGCAAGTGAGTTTTGATTGTAAATGCATATTTAATAATAGGTTATCGGTTTCTAACTAATTATTAGAACCCTCTAATAAAACGGATGTAAGAACTTGGTTGTTAAATGGGCTGTTTAACATTTTTATTATCGGTACAGGTAGGTAAAAACACCAAACCAGCCCAATACGTACAAGATTGATCAGGATTCATCCCGCATAAAGAAAGCGATATCATCCTTGTTCTGCAGCAGGGATGGGAGTTTTCCCTGGGCCTGCTGGCGATGACTGTGTTCCATCCAGTTATTGATTTCTTGCTGCGTTATTGAGCGAATTTTGGGAGTCCCCAACGCCCCGCTTTCTCTCCGGATGGCATAATGCCGATTCATTTTTTGCAGCTTTTCGTCAATAATTGAAGCCAGCTTTTGCAATGTTTGCGTGTGTATCGGGTCCACAAATTGAACAAACCAGTAGTGCTGCGGCAGCTCCTGCTCATATTTAAGCCATCCACCCACCGTAAAAGCAGATGTTTTCAGGCCCAGCTCCCGGGCTGCCTGGTGTAAAGCTTCTTCCGCTTCATACAGGTGAAGAGCCTCACCATACTCATCGAGCATTTCGTTGAGACGTCCTTTTACCTCCATTCGTGGTGGATCGACCGAGGTAAAGGTTACCACATCATTCATAGCATACCGCCAGAGCCCGGCGTTGGTTGTGACGAGCATGGCATACGGCTGATTGGGCTGTACCTCCCACAGGGGAACAGTCGGCTGGATGGAGAGCGATTCCATCTTTGGGAGGGGATCGGAGATGAATTCATAAAACAGGTCATTGTCGCAGACCAGGCGCAGGTCGTTTTTCTGAAGATTGTCAGAGAAAGCGAAATAGCCCTCCGATGAGCCATAGGTTTCGATAAAATCGAGGTTCGGGCGGCCATACAGTTTCTCGAGATGCAGACGATAATTGGCAAGTTTCACGCCGCCACAAATGAGAAGCTGCAGATTGGGCCAAACGTCCGAAACCGTTTTATTGCCGGTGCGTTTTATGGCCTGCTGAAAGAGCGTGAGAATCCAGCTGGGTACGCCCACAATTACTTTTATATTCCGGTTCAAGGCCGATTCCAGTACCTTTTCGAACTTCTCTTTGAACGGTAACTGGGTAAGTAATTCAGGCTTTTGAAGCTGAAAAGGTCGTATCCACCACGGAGACTTCAGTGCTGTAAATCCGCTTATTTCACCAATTTGGTTACCATTTTGTTGCTCTACGGAGCCCGGCAGGCTCAAATGTTTGCCCCAGATCGACGGTATCCTGCTCCATTTTTTTAGATACGAGAAGGCAACCCGTCGCATGAATCGGCAATCGCTCTGCAGTCGCTCGGCCGACAGCGGCAAGTGTTTTCCCTGCCCCGTAGTGCCCGCAGACACCGCGTATTTGGTGATCGCACCGGGCCAAAGAATATGTTCCTGACCCCGTTTCATCTCTTCGATTTGGGGTTTTATATCGTCGTAGAGGCAGATCGGAAGTGCCTCGCAGAAATCGGGATAGGTATTAATTTGGGAGAAGTTGTGGGTCTTGCCGTACTGCGTATGCTGGGCCTTTGAAAGCAGGGAAAAGAGTATCCGCAATTGTTGATCTTTTACACTCACAGCTGTTCCATAATTTCAGTAGAATTGATGGTGGTGGATTATAGCAAAACTGGTCAATGAAAAAAATTGATACCCTGATTTCCAGGCAATATTTTTTCCCTTTTTGGAAAGGATAAATTTTGGAAGTCGAAGCGAATCCAAAAAACAGGAGTGCGGTTGTTTCGCGACAAGGCCAGTGTAAGGAGAGGTAATCCCTGTCTTTTTTACTACTGCTCCACATCGAAACTCTTCAAATGCACCACGTACGGTTTGACGACGGGCTGCGTGAGAGCAATAATATTTTTGGTGTCAGCAGCCTTGGAAAACTCTATGGCTTTGTCTTTCTCTTCAAGTATCCAGATACCTTCATTTTCATAGCGGTAGGCCTCACTGTAGCTTTCGTCAAAAGAATAATAGTAGTTCGCTGCCTGATCGTCGTGGGGCAGGTCTCGTCGTTTAAGTGAATTTATTGTTTTGCTCCTAATCTGATCCACCAGCTCACGGTCGGCGGTTCTCTTCAGAAACGTAGTTCTGAAAAGGCTCCGCGCCTGGAACCTGCGGCACAGGTCGGCAAGTATCGGGTCATCCGATTTCTGCCAGTATTTGATGCTCATAAAAACGTCATTGTCATCCAGATCGATGAAGTGATTTATCATTGTTTTTGAGATCCCTTTCTTGGCGTTGGGCTGCTGCTGGAGGAAAAATTTAAGGGCAGGGGGAAGCATAGTAAAGCTCGGCTCCCTCGCTTATCAGGTGGTGGACACGCTCAAAAATATTACGCAGCAGCTTGTCGGCCGCCAGTACTGTCTTATGCAGATACACCTGCATGTACATGAGCCGCCGGGCCAGGATGTAGTTTTCAATGGCATAAATTCCCTTTTTTTCAATAACAATATTCCCGTTATGTACCCGCATGGTTTTGAGAATACGCTCAATACCCACCGAGCCCTCATAGACGCCCGTAAAAAAACTGTCGCGTTTCAGGTAGTCCAGCCGGTCAATATCCAGCTGGGAAGAAATGAGCTGGTTCAAAAACGGCTTTTTGTCATACTGGTCGGTAAAGATTTCGATGGCCGTTTCCAGGGCGCCATCCATCTGCCTGTTGAGTTCACGCATGATGGCCAGCGTCATCATTTCATGGTGAAAATCCTCTTTGATTAGGTTGTGCTCCAGGGTGTGGGAGAGGGGACCGTGCCCCACATCATGCAGCAGGATGGCGATCAGAGTGCCTTCATACTCCGCGGGACTGATGGTCGTATCTTTTTCCCGCAGATTATTGAGGATGCGCTGTGCCAGCTCCATCGAGCCGATGGCGTGCGAAAAGCGGGAATGCTCTGCTGCAGGAAACACCAGGTAGCCCAGCCCCATCTGCTTTATTCGCCGCAGTCGCTGCACCCAGGGGTGGTCAATCAATCGGAGGATGGTCCCTTTGGGAATGGATATAAATCCGTGGATAGGGTCGTTGAACAGCTTGTACTGGGTGCTTTTATCCATTAGTAGAATGTATCAATAGTTGGTCTAAAATTGAATGCCGGCTACAGATCAACTTGAGTCAAAATAAATCTGTGATAATTGGCGATTAAATATAACAAGCAGCAGGCAGTCTTATTCAAATAACTTCTCATCCAATACATATGCATCCCGATTCTCAAAATCCGGGATACGCGGCGGGACGTTGCTTTTCCAGATCAAACCAGACGCCCGATGCTTCAGCTACCGATACAAGGGTATCATCACCTGAATGATAAATTGCCTGGTAACTGGTGATACTGGTGTTGCCGATCTTCTTGATGCCGGAGCCGATCAGCAGCTTTCCGGGATATTCGGCGGGCTTGATGAAATCGATCTGCAGGCTGGCCAGCACAAAGCTGAATCCGGAGTTAATTTTTTCAGATAAAACGGGAACATGCCTAATAAAATCAATACGGGCTTCTTCGTAATAGGTACTGAAAATAGCGTTGTTGACGTGGTTCAGCGGATCAAGATCACGGAAACGGATCGGTATTGTTAACCATTGAGGAAATAGTTCTTTATTATATTCCGGATGTATCATTAATAATCGCTTTGTTAGAATTCTATTATATTGTCCGTAATATAAAAAAGGGTATGCACTGCGTTTCCAAATTTGCTCAGGCATTGACCTTTGTCAAAACACTGGTTTTTTCAAAGTCTTTTTTGGTGGAAAACGTTAAATAAATATTATCTGTGATGATTAATCTTCGATTACAATCATGCCTGGCGATGCTTTTAGTAGTCTTCTTAGCATGTGAAGGTCCAGAAGGGCCTACAGGGCCGCAAGGTCCACAGGGAGAGCAGGGGCCACAGGGTCCTCAGGGTCCTAATAAATGCAAATGTGATGGCCGATACCCTCACATTAATAAATTCTGACTGGGAAGAGGGCAGAATTATTTTTCAAACAGGATCAAATTCAACAGTAAGCCGAAATGCTCGTGTTGCAACGCTGATTGTTCCCGAGATTACAGAAGATGTTAAAGATTTTGGAATAGTGCTGGTATACTTTAAAACTCGTGAGGAGTTTACCAGTGAGCCCAACGTATGGACTGAACTTCCTTACAGCATACTGGCTTTCGGGAATTCATTCAGCTATAACGTTACCTACAGTTATAAAGCCGGGAGATAAACCTGTATTATTATTATGAGCCAAACAGCTCAGATTCATCAGTACCTGATGTTTATGATGCGGTAATACCAGACTACCAGTTCAAGTACATCGTTGCAACCGGAAATGCCATCAGCGCAATGAAAGAACAGGGAGTAGAAACCCGAAATCATGACCAGGTAGTACATTTTTTAAGAGAAAATTCCAGCAACGCAGTAAATAATGTATTTCTGGAAAATTGATTGGTAAAAATCATTATACTGGACTGTAATCGATGCCTGTGCGCAGTATATCGCTGTTTTATGTTATAACTGTTTAGGTAAAACAAGTGTAATAGTTATATTCGCATCCGATTGTAAATCCGTTCAAAAAAACATTTTGATGTACAATACCCCTGAATACGATTTTTTGGAAAAGCTACTTGTAACACCAAGTCCCACCGGATTTGAATCCGCCGGACAAAAAGTCTGGACCGATTATGTCGGTAAATTCGCTGACAATGTGGAGACCGATGCCTACGGTTCAGCCGTGGCCAAGCTTAACACCAGTTTCGATGTGATAACCGTGATGCTGGAGGCCCACTGCGACGAGATCGGGATGATCGTGCAGCACATAACAGACGACGGATTTATTTTTCTGAACAAATTGGGTGGCAGTGACTCTACCATCGCGCGGGCCAAGCGGGTGTTTATTCATTCACGGGATGGAATTGTATCTGGCGTGGTCGGCAATACTGCTATTCACCTGCAGGACAAAAAGAACGGTGGGGGCGACCAGCCGGCATGGAAAGATATTTATGTTGATATTGGAGCTTCCAGTAAAGAAGAGGCACTTAAAATGGTGCAAGTTGGCGATCCGGTAACCTACGCTGATGATTTTGAATTCCTGTCAGATGACGTCCTTACCGGCCGCGGACTTGACAACCGCATCGGTGGATATATGATTGCACAGGCACTACGCAAGCTGAACGAGCGGCGCGATGAGTTGAATGTAAACGTGATGGCCCTCAACTCCGTGCAGGAGGAGGTCGGTGGCTATGGTGCCCGAATGATGAGCTTCCGCCTTGAACCCGACCTGGCACTGGTTACCGACGTAACACACGCCACTGATTCGCCCGGCATCAACAATAAAGAACATGGCCTGATCAAATTGCGTCAGGGACCTGTGCTGCAACATGGCGGCGCCAATCATCCCAAAGTGGTAGAATTCCTGGAAAAGGTGGTTGGGGAGAAAGAGTTTGACGTTCAGCATGAGGCCAACAGCGTGCGTACAGGAACTGATACCGATAGTATTTTCTATCAAAAAACCGGTATTCCGAGCGCGCTTATTTCATTGCCCCTTCGATATATGCACTCACCAGTAGAAACCACATCAATAAAAGATGTGGAAAGAGTCGTCGATCTGTTCGTGGAAAGTGTTCTTAGCCTTGAACCGGATCAAACGTTTACGGCTCTTTAGTGATATTCCAGTAGTGAAGTGCTGGGATAGGCAAGAGATCTTGAATCATTTGAATCCCACAAAAGAAAAAATTATGGGTAGAGATCGTCAGGACTTCTCTTCCATTTCCTGCTTCTCTTTCATCCTTTTCTTTCTGCGTTTATAGTTCACCCAGCGCACGCCAAAGCGCTTCATATTCACCTTGTCGCGAAACTCCTTGGCTTTTTCCATCGCCTGCTCGTACTGTTTGTCATAATCATCGGCTTCTGGTTTGCCGGCTTGAAAGCTCTTAATCTTCTGTTCTCCCTCTTCGTTAATGTAGCTTACAGCAAGATATTCAACACCCCATTTATTTGTTCTGTGAATGCCTATTTCACCAGTTTCACTATTTTGATACTGTATTTTCTGGTCGGGATTCTTTGCAATCTCTATTCCATTCTTCGCAGCCACTCATCGCGGTATTTAATGGCTGCTTGTTTTGCTTCTTCCCAACTGTCATAATTTCTTCGCCTGAACCGTTTGCTAAACCTGCGGTGATCTCGCTGTATGCGAACCAATATCCTCTAAAATCTTTGTTATCTACCTTCGTAATATTTTTCATGGCAAGTTGATAAGTTTGGTCAAAACAGGCGTGGCTCCCAATCGATATGCTCCAGAAGGAATATTTCCGTGGTGGAGCCAAACGATTTTATAATTACAACTACTATCGTTGAGTAAGAGTGTCACAACCTGTGTCAATGTCCTTTCGTTTACTACAAAGCTACTGTTTTCAAAGGGGCACTGCAACAATCTGAAGGGCTATCTTTAGAGGTGGGTTTTTCCAATTATTTAAAAACAAAGGCCCTCCCTTTCACCAGGAAGGCCTTTTTGGTTTGGATGTCATCGTATAGTTGTACGTCTTACTCGGATGGAGGTGTGAGTACTCCATCTATGAGGTGTACAACACCGTTTGTTCCCTGGAGGTCAACCGTTTGAACAACAGCATTACCATTTATAGTTACGGTACCTTCACCATCAATTGAGATATCGATATCGGCACCGTTGACGGTGGTGGCCGTTTGTCCATCGGAAAGATCGCTGGAAAGCACCTCGGAATCGAGCACGTGATACGTCAGGATATCAGCCAGTTCCTGCTGACTTAACCCGGAAAGATCCACGCCTTCAAAAGCTGCGTTGGTAGGTGCAAAAATAGTGAACTCCGATTCAGTGTCAGACAGCGTACTTACCAGCCCGGCTTGTTGTACAGCACCGGCAAGGGTGGTCAAATCGTACCGTTTGGTGACGATGCCTACCACGGATATAAAATCGTTGGGCAGTAGCACCTGGTCAATGGCATGGATGACTCCATTAGCAGCTTCAACGTCAGCTGTAACGACTGAGGCACTGGCGTTGACATTTACACCTCCATTGACTGTCACGAAAATATCCTCTTCTAAAAGCGTCTGCACTGCTTGTTGAGGTTCTAAATGTGCATCGTCATAATACCGCCCGAGACAACATGGTATTGCAGGATACGCGCCAGCTGCTCTTCGGAAAGGCTGCTCAGCAATTCTTGAGGAAGATCATTGAACGCGTCATCCGTTGGCGCAAATACGGTGAACGGACCCTGGTACTGGATGGCAGATTTCAGGCCAGTCTGTTCTAATGCATCAACAAGTGCTGTGAAGTTTCCGAGATCTTCCGCGCGATCTACAATATTGGGCTCACGGTAATCGGAAGGGAGTAATACACCGTCAATAAGGTGAATAACACCGTTGGTACCTTCAATATCAGCGGTAGTAACCGAAGCACTGCCGTTGATGGAAACGCCTTCATCTGATGAAGTGATCAGCAGTTCTTCTCCCTGCACCGTCTCTACGGTTTGGCTAGCCTCCAGGTCTCCGGAAAGAATTGATCCTTCTACAACATGAAAGCTGAGCACTTCGGCAAGTTCTTGCTGCGAGAGACCGGATAGATCAACGCCTTCAAAAGCAGAATTGACTGGAGCGAAAATTGTAAATTCTGCCTCTGAATTCGACAAGGTGGAAGCAAGGTTAGCGTTGCCTACTGCTGATACCAGGGTGGAGAGGTCGTACCGTTTGGAGGCAATATCCACCACATTCTGGAATCGATTGGGAAGTAAAACCTGGTCTACAGCATGAATTACTCCATTCGTTGCTTGTACGTCAGCAGTGGCAACGGAGGCGTTCCCATTTACCGTAACACCACCGTTGGCCGTGATATATAGATTCTCTCCGGTAAGTGAGGCTGCTGCCTGTTTAGGAGCCAGGTCCCCAGACATTCCTCACCAGATAGGACATGATACTGAAGAATTTCCGCCAGATCTTCATTGGATAAACTACCTATGAGCCCGTCCGGCGGTTTGTTGAATGCCTCGTCTGTCGGCGCGAAAACGGTGAAGGGCCCGGTATATTGAATGGTCGATTTCAGGCCGGTTTGGTCAAGCGCATCAACCAACGTTGAAAAACTGCCCAGATCTTCAGCAGTATCAACAATATTGGGTTCTCTGAATGCTTTGGGTAAAATTACCTCATCTATAACATGGATAACTCCGTTTGAAGCTTCCACATCAGGCTGCAGTAACCATGGAGCTACCGTTAATGGTAACCGCTCCACCATCGGCCGTAATCAGAATCTCCTCACCTTGAACAGTTTCAACCGTTTGGCTTGGCTGTAGATCGCCGGAGGCAACTTCACCTTCAAGAACATGGAAGGTCAAAATATCAGCCAGTTCTTCGGTGGATAAACTTGATAGAGTGCCTTCGGGGAGGTTGTCAAATGCAGCATCAGTTGGTGCAAAAACAGTGAATGGCCCGTTCGATTCAAGCGTACCGGCAAGACCTGCATCTTCGATGGCCTGCGCCAGCGTGCTGAGATTATCATTACCCTGAGCCTGCTCTACGATGTTCATTTCGGTATTAGCCCCCATTCCGTTGTCGTCGTCATCGCCGCCGCAAGCGGTTAATCCGGCAATCAGTACCAGCGAGAGGACAAAAGGAAACAGGGGATACTTTTTCTGTAGGTATTGTAGAAATCGCATATATATACCTTGTTGATTTTGTTAGTGTTAGGTTGTGTGGTACATACACATGGAAGGTGGGGTATGACTAGTATTTCCCGTGGAAAATCAAAAAAAATTTAGTAGTGGATATAGATAGAAACGATATGGCAAATCAGAAGCTACCTAGCACGAAGATCAGCCGTGGTAATACCATTAAAAAGAGAATTCCATGCTGATGGAGGGAGTAAATCCCGGGAGCATCCGTTCTTGCAGAACGTACTCGGTAGCGGCGTTGGATCCGGTTCGCGGCACAATCTGTTTTTCCAAAACGTTTTCACGGCCCAGAACATTAATAAGGTTTACCTGCAGCCGTATATCGGAGCTCCGATAGTTCGCTCATAACTTAATCCCAAATCGATCTGCTGGTAGTAGGGAAGCTCGTCATTTTCTGGCGTTGCCACTGAATCAGGCCCAAATTCCGTTTGATTTTGATGGATCGTCAGGTAGTCGTAATACGCTCGTTTGAAGGACCAGGAACGTCCCCAGATCCCCTGCCAGCGCAGTGTGAACATGGCGCCTTCAAACACTTTCCAGTTTATTGAGCCGATGAGTTTATGCGGTTTGTTCCACGGGGTTTCTACATATCGGTTGTTAAAGCGATTTGGAATCTGCTGTTTGGCCAGTGGATATCTGATAGGAGATCATCGCCTCCATCTCCCACGATTCAATAAAACGTGATATGCTTAATCCTGAACCGTAACTATAACTCTTACCGCTGGTCACAAAGTCCTGTTGGCTGGAATATTGATCAGAGGCTGATTGTGGATTATTCAACAAAGCATGGTAGTCCAGGTTGAGGGTGGTTGGCTGCCATTTATAATATCCTTCCCAGCGCAGGGTGGTATGTTCGGAGGGTTCAACCAGCAGCTCCGAGGCGAAATGATATGCTTTTGGGATGGCTGTGGAAAAGTCGGATGGGAGCCAAAAACGGTTGGAAGGGACGATGGCGCTGGGCCCAACGCTGGTCAGGTCAAACTGGTTGATGAACTGCCGGTACAGGCCGCCCGAAATTTTACCGGCCAGGTATCCAATGCCGGTTTGTGGGCGATCAAATTGGAATGAGAGTCTTGGTTCGGCAAAAAAGGACTGGCTCTCCGGGGCGAAGGTGAATCGCGAACCAGCTACCAGTTTTGTGTAATAACCAAGAGATATGTTGTCTTCAATAAAACCATCAATCAGCAGAAGCCGATTATCAATTGCCGTAGAGTAATAGAACGGATCAGAAAGACTAAAGGAGTAGTTTGTAAAGCTCGTTTCAAGACCGAAGCTCAGTGCGTGATGCCGGTGCAAACTGTAATCAAACTGTGTTTTGAATGTCGTTTCTGAGAGTTTGTTGCGATCGCCGGTATGGGCCTGGCTGATAACGAGATTTTCGAGCTCTCTGCCGGCTTCCTCAATGGACTCTGGAGAGGAGGTAAGTTGGTCACTGTTGGCCATCGCAAAATGGTGAACCGACCGGTGCCGGGAGAAAGAGGCACGAAAAGAGGCATTTAAACGAGGACTGATCAGCCAGTCGTGGCGCAGGCTGCCCACGGTATTCAGCCAATCATAGCCGTCCTGGGTGTACATAAAGTCGGGTACGTTCGATTCTTGATTGTCATTGTGCGAAAGAAGCTTTGTTTGCAGGTAGTTTTTGCCTTGGTACAGGCTCAATTCTGTTGTATGAAGCTCATTATGTTTTAGCTGGCTGCGTAGGTGCAGGTCATAAAAATTGATATCAGAATGGTGTGATAGCGCCCGGAAGTTGGAGGCAACAGAGCTGTTTTCAAGCAGATTTTCGATAAGAAGCGGGTCGAGGCGGTCCCACTGCTGTAGCGTACTCTGTAGAGATGGCTTGCGGTACCATTGCCAAATGTTACCTCGGGCGGCCACCATGGTTTTGAGTTCGGCCCCGCCCGGCAATTCACTGGCTACGTTGGCACGTGCATTTAGGTTCAAGGGATCGGCCTGCAGGGTGAGGCTGGGATCAGAGGCGACTGCAAGATCCTGGCTGATGTCAATAATACCCGAAAGCTGGCTGCCGGCCTCCACACCGAATCCTGCTTTGTGGACGGTAATTTTCTTTAATGCGTAGGGACTAAAAGCGCCGGTCAAGCGTCCCAGGCTTACAGGGTTGTACACCGGGGTCCCGTCGAGCAGCACCTGGTGGTCACCGGATGATCCCCCCTGGATATGTAGATCTGCCACGGAAAGACTGAAATTAGTGCCCATGACCGAATGAATGCTCCGTATTGCATCGGTGCTGCCGGTATTGGATACAGCACTGAGATCCGTGATTTGTTCTTCTTCCCTGCTGTAATAAGGCAGCCGGGGCTGGATGGTAGAAACTATCAGTGGCTCAATGAAAACGGGACGAGCCTCCATGTAAAATTGGTGTGGGGAATATCGCGGCAACCGGAATCTGGACCGTGTCGCGGATCGCTTTATATCCCACATAGGTGACGGTCACTTCATACTTGCCGGTGACAAGAGGAGCGATGCTGAATTTTCCCGCACGGTTGGTGGAAGTACCAGTGGAGGCATCGGCCAGCATGATATTGGCCCCATCCAGCGGTTCGCCGGTGGCTCTGTCATATACAATACCTGACAGGTTACCGTACTGTGGTACATTCTCGGGAGATTTGATCAACATAAATGTGCCGGAGGAGAGTAGCACGAAATCCAAGTCGGTTCCCGCCAGCATATCCGATAAAATTTTTGTCCGGGTACTTGTTGGTGGAGATGCTGAATATTTGTTGTTGCGTTAAGCAGGTTGGCATCGTAAATCAAATCGATCTTTGTGGAGTCGACCAGCTCTTTGATCGCCTGCTCTATCGGCTCACCACGGAAAATAAGTGTATATTTCTTGGCATCGGTTTCATTATCACGGTCCTGTGTAAAGCCTGATTCCGGTACAGCTAAACAATAGAGCATAGCCAGAAGTATGCAGGTAAAAAATCTCATCCTTGAAGAGTTGATTAATGTTCGATCACAAACCCGTTATTTGTTTGGCGGTATGTTACCCCCTTGCTCAGGCAGATATCTTTGATGGCCTGCTCTGCTTCAATTCTGTTCGAATAGTAAATTGTAAGCGAATCGGAGAGAATTTCAGTCGTTTCAACTTTAATAGATAGATTGTAACGGCGTTCCAGTTCCCTGATGATCTGGCCTATCGGGCGGTTCTGAAATGAAAGCCTACCTTCCATCCATAACAGCGTTTGGCCGACCGGTGATACAGATGGACTTGCAGGCGTAGTTGAGTCTCCCTGTACAGAACTACTTTCTCCCGGATTTAGAACGACAGACTTAGCTGGAGCTTTGAGTGGTTGAAGTGAAAGTTTGCCTTCTGTTAACGCTACGAATGTTTCAGCACCAGGATCAGAAGCCCAGGAGCGCAGGTTCAATTTAGTCCCCAAACTTGTACTGTAGCATTGAAGGTGGTCACAACAAATGGCTCTTCCCCGGTTTCGACCTCAAAAAAAGCCTCGCCATTTAGTTCGGCATTACGGTGGAAATAACCAAACAATCGGTTGTAGGTGAGGCTGCTTCCGCTATTGAGCGTTACTGTGGAATTATCAGGAAGTTTTACGGTGACCTGTTCGCCATAGGGGGCGGTATGTTCTCTGGGAATGAAGAGGTAAGAAGTGGCGGCTGCAATTAGCAAGGCAGCAGCCATCGCCAACCATCTCCATGCAATGGGGGAGGAGTCTTCTTGTTCAGTTTTTTTATTTCCATGAGGCGTTTGCTCTTTTTCCAGCTTCAGTTCTCCTTTAATATCAGCGAGGGCAGATTGCTTTTCTTCGGTTGAGAGCGATATCTTTTCTGCTGGATCACTTTGCCCGGTCTTTTGCCATACTTCTTCCACGCCAGACCGTTCTTCCGGATCCAGGTTTTTCAGCCAAGTACCAAGCTGTTTTGATATGTCATTTAGGTTTTTCATGCTACCTGTGTTCTGTCAGCTTTGTATCCTTCGTACAGCTCTTTCAGTGTATTTAATGCGGATACAATGTGATTATTAACCGTTCGTGGTGCAATGTCCATCACCTCTGCAATCTCCTTATGAGTCAAGCCCTCAAATCGACTTAATTCAAATGCTCGCCGCTGTTGTCCAGGCAGTGATTCTATCCATTCGGAGAATTTATCAGAAAGAACCGTTGTTTTGTCTGGCGATAATAATTCATCAGAGTCCGGGTCAGCCAACTGTAAATCATCGACCGAAACATCATATTGTTCATGGTCCCGCAGGTAGTTTAACGCTTTATTTTTGATCATGCGGTACATGTACGTTTTAAAAGATCGATCGGGATTCAGCTGCTCCCGAATCTGCCAAATTTTAATAAATGCATCCTGCACAATATCAACAGCGGATGGTTTTTCTTTCGTATATCGCCAGGCAAACTTTACAAAATTTTCGAATGTGTGCTCAAAAAGCTCTTCCAGAGCCTGTTCATCCGACTGTTGAAGCCGCCGTGCCCACTCCGAAAATTGTTGGTCTGAGGCTGAATCCATATATGATTTACTTGTGAGTATTAATACACGAGAACTGCTGGGTATGACTAGAAATATTTTAATAGAGAAGTGAAATCTCCTGAAAATCGTTTGATTCTACAGCAAATTAATTTCGAGATGGGGAAGAGAGTTAGTGAAATAGCAACGAAGAATAGAATTAAATGGGATCCACTACTTGCCCGAGTAACAGGAATTGCTCGTCGTAAGCTAGGAAGAACGGTGCTTGCTTAGCGCTTTAGAAATACGGTTGTGCAATGCCTCGGTAATGGGATGAGTCTGGCGGATTTGTTGGTCAAGAGGCTCAATAATCACCTTTTCATATCCTTCAATATCAGCCTGTCGGAACCGGTCGTAGAGTTCCCCTGCCATCTTATGATAGTTTCTCTGGTAATGAATCAGCGATTTTAATTCCGGCGCCTCATTGGTGTGAAACAGGTAGAGGGCGTTTTGGAGGTTTGACTTTGTCTCAGGACCAAACCATTGGACGGCGGCCTCAGGTGCGTAATGCGAATATTTGGTGCCCGGACTTCGCGCTTGTTCGTTTTCGGATACATTCTTTTCAAGCTGAACTGCGCGGCCGGTAATTTTTTCAATTTTTTCCTTGCTGATTTCCCCCGGTCGGTAAATGGTAAGGGGTTCCGTCGTTATATCCAGCACGGTTGACTCCAGCCCGATTTGCGTCGTCCCTCCGTCGAGCACAGGGAAATTGTACTCCAAAATCAGCTGTTACATGTTCTGCATTCGTGGGACTGGGTCTGCCAGACTTATTGGCACTCGGTGCCGCCAGGGACCAGCCCGATCGATGAGTTCCTGGGCCAGCGCGTGACTGGGCCATCGAAGGGCCACGGTATCGAGACCGGCGGTCACAAGATCAAGTACTTCTGTTTTTTTGTTGAGGATCAGGGTGAGTGGCCCGGGCCAGCAGTTCTCCATTAGTTGCTGTGCGGTATTGGGGATTTCAGCGGCAAACGCATCCACCATTTTGCGGGAGCCTACGTGTACAATGAGTGGATTATCGGCCGGCCGATTTTTGATCTCAAATACTTTCTTGATGGCATCGGCATTCCAGGCATCAGCGCCCAGCCCATACACCGTTTCGGTGGGAAAGGCTACGGGCTGGCCCTCATTCAGCAACTGCACAGCTTTCTCGATGCTTATATTCATTGCTTACTACTCACTTTGTACTGGTAATTGTTCACTACCCACCGTCTCGGCAGTAAGCATTTTCAGAAATGAGGCTGCCGCCTTGATATCGGCGATATCGTAGATAACGAACCGTACCCGTTCCTCTTTCTGTATTATCTTAAAGCGATCCTCAGCATGCTCCTGCAATGCCTTGAGCATCGGTTGAAAGCGAGTGCCGTAGAACTCCTCACCGATCTCACTGCTGCTTTTGGGGCATTTGAGCCACATACGGTCGGCGCGGACTGTCACTTTGGTCAGAAAATTCTGCGCCCCAAAAAGTTTAATTCGCGCAGCAGTAATCAGGTGCTGACCCTCTTTCGGGATCGGTCCGAATCGGTCGCGAACTTCCTCTTCCCAAATCTTCAATCTCTTCTTCCTTGGTAGCTTGTGCCAACTTTCGATAGAGGTTCAGGCGTTCAATATTATCGCCTACATAGCGGTTCGGCAGTAGGGCAGGAACATCAAACTCAACGGTCGTTTCGGGGAGCTCGGTTTCGATCTCCACATCTTCGAAGACATCGCTGAACTCCTCTTCCTTAAGCTCTTTGATCGCATCATTTAAGATTTTCTGGTAGAGGTCAAAGCCCACATCGTTGATGAAACCACTTTGCTCAGCACCGAGAATATCTCCGGCCCCGCGAATATCGAGATCACGCATCGCCAGGCTGAAACCGGATCCGAGATCGGAGAACTCTTCCAGCGCCAGCAGCCGTTTCCGGGACTCATCGGTAAGCGTTTGTACGGGCGGGGTGATCAGGTAGCAAAACGCCTTGCGGCTAGACCGCCCCACACGTCCCCGAAGCTGGTGGAGTTCCGCCATGCCAAACCGATCGGCCCGGTTGATGATCATCGTGTTGGCATTGGAAATATCGATACCGTTTTCCACAATATTCGTGGAAACCAGCACATCGAATTTATGGTGATAAAAGTCGTTAATAATCTTCTCCAGCTTCTTGGCACTCATCTGACCGTGGGCAAAACGCACCCGCACGTCGGGTACCAGCCGGCGGATCATCGTGGCCATCGCTTCTATATTTTTAACCCGGTTGTGGATGAAGAATACCTGACCAGCGCGCGACATCTCATGGCGGATCGCATCGCTGATCAGTTCTTCGTTGAAGCTGTGGATCTCTGTGCGTACCGGCTGACGGTTGGGGGGCGGGGTATTAATTATACTAAGGTCACGGGCGCCCATCAGTGAAAACTGCAGGGTCCGAGGGATGGGCGTGGCCGTGAGCGTGAGCACATCCACCGTAGCGCGATATTCTTTAGCTTTTCTTTGGCCGCTACCCAAATCGCTGTTCCTCATCCACGATAAGCAGGCCAAGATCGTTAAATTTAATGTCCTTTGAAGTGAGCCGGTGCGTACCGATAATGATATCAACTTTGCCTTCAGTGAGCTTTTTGATCGTCTCTTTCTGCTCCTTGCCGGACCGGAACCGGGAAATCATTGTCCACGTTAACGGGAAAATGCTTCATCCGTTCGCTGAACGTATTGTAATGCTGCTCGGCCAGTATGGTCGTCGGTACCAGCATAGCTACTTGTTTGTGATCGTTCACCGCTTTAAAAGCTGCTCGTACGGCAACCTCCGTTTTACCAAAGCCCACATCGCCACATACCAGTCGATCCATTGGTGTACCGGACTCCATATCTTTTTTTACCGCTTTGATGGCATCCATCTGGTCGGGGGTCTCTTCGAATTCGAAACGCGCTTCCAGTTCCGTCTGCCAGGAGGTATCCGATGAAAATTCGTAGCCATCTTTCTGCTTGCGTTCTGCATAAAGCTTGATCAGGTCGCGGGCTATATCCTTAACTTTCTTTTTAGTCTGTGCCTTTTTGCGTGCCCACTGGCCGGAGCCAAGCTTGGTAATCCGCGGCTGGGTGCCCTCCTTGCCAGAGTATTTCTGCAGCTTGTGCAGGCTGGATACATTTACATAAAGAACCGAATCCTCCTTATACTTCAGCACCACCGATTCTTGCTCCACACCCTTGATCTCGATGGTTCGAAAACCGGCAAACTTCCCAATGCCGTAATCCACGTGCACAACATAGTCACCAATATTCAGATCCCGCAGCTCTTTGAAGGAGATGCCGCCGTGGTAGCGCCTTTTTTTCTGTCGCGGACGATGGTAGCGGTTGAAGATCTGGTGATCGGTATAAACGGCCAGCTTACGGTCTTTGAGAATAAATCCTTGATGAAGCGTTTCCACCGAGAGGGTGTAGCGAAAAGCGTCGCTGGGGTCATCCAAAAGCTCGGCAAAACGGTCGCGCTGGCCCTCGTTGTCACAGAGGATATAGGTTTGAAATCCTTCACTGCTGTGATCACGAATATTTTCCTTTAGCAGTTTGATACTGCCGTTGAAGTCTGGCTGAGGCTGTGCCTCCAGGCGGTATTGCCATTCGAACTGTTGATCGGACGAAAACCCTCCAAAGTGGATCGATGCCTTGTTCTTTATCGCCAGCTCGTACTCTGAAATTGACATAAAAGCCTCTTCCGGCGGTCGATTTGCCCGGAGGTGTCATCTAGATCCTTGTAGGCCACTTCTGCTTTGTTGAAGTGCTCCTCGATGTCGGATTTGATCAGGCTCTGGTTGAAAAAGATAAAGAGTGTATCCTCATCAAAATAAGTCAGCAGGTTTTCTTTGTCGCCCAGGTTCAGGTTGGTGGCATCAGGCACGATGCGGACCGTGTTCAGGTAGGAGATAGAACGCTGGGAGTCGGGATCAAACTGGCGAATTGAATCGACCTCATTTCCGAAAAATTCCAGTCGCACCGGATACTCACCAGAATCAGAGAAAAATATCCACAATGCCGCCACGGGAGGCAAATTTCCCCGGGCTCGTCCACGAACTTAACACTTTTGTATTCCTGGTCTAGCAGTTCCTCTTTCAGCTTTTCAAAATCGACTTCATCACCTTTGGCGATAGCGATAGAGGATTCCGAAAATGTTTCAGGTGAAGCGATTTTCTCAAAAAGGGCACTGGATGAGGTGGCTGTGATATACTGGTTTGACGTTTGAATTTGCTCCAGTGCTTCTGACCTCTGCACCATAAGCCCGCTGTCGATAATCTGTTGCTCGTCGTACGGCTTGTGATTGGTGGGGGGAAGAGCATTGCATTTTCAGTTGCCAGGTCGTCGAGGTCCGATTTTAGAAACTGGGCAGATTCAAAATCAGCGGCGATAGCTACTATTTTGTCGTACTCTTTATAAAGCTGATGCACCAACATCGACGATGTGGATCCCACAAAATGATCCAGGAAAACGGCGTTGTGCAGGTCAATATGTTCTTTCAGATTTTTCCAGGGAACTACCTTTCTGAAAATGCCGGATATGTCTTGTAAAACCATGCGAAGAATAAATTAGAAAATGAAGCTTTGAAAAATAAGGTTTCCGCGGCAAACAGGCCATTTTAACAACGGAATTCTTTAGTCCATTTCTGGTTACTGTGTTTCAGGTTTAGTAGCGATGTTTTCTAGCGGTGACCCTTGCCAGTCAGAAAGATTAAAAATTAATGGAATTTCATCAGAAGGTTGACATAAGATCAAATATTAACTAGCGTTAATTAGTTGAAATTATTTAAATAGGCAGGAGTTGTTATGTGGGGAAAAATGATCCTGTTTCTTATTAGTTCCATTCTTTCTTCCGGTTTTTTGTCTGGCCAATCGATAGAAGATTATTCTGATATACTGGAAGAGGGCCAGAAGGCCGTGGAAGAAGAGCGTTTTGAGCAGGCGCTCCAGATCTGGGGCAGTGCTGCCGATCGTACCCCGGCCTCAAGCACCGATCCAAGGATAGGGGTGGCCTATATCGAGTTGGTGACGAATCGAAAGATGACGTCGCACTATGAGGATGCGGTGAACATGTACTTCTCGGGCTTCTCCAACGCCGGGCATTCCGAATATGAAGACTATCTCGAAGATGAATTGGAACGCCTGCAACCGATTGTCAATCATCGTAAGTACAGGGATTGGCGCAGGATGCTTCGTAAAAACCGGTTCGGGGATGTAGCTGATGAAATTACCCGGTTTTGGGAGCGGATGGATCCCACCATCAACACGCAGTACAACGAACGCCTGATTGAGCACTGGCTGCGAATCGATTATTCCAGGTCGAATTTTACGCGTGCCAGATCAACCATTTATGAGACAGACGACCGCGCCCTTGCTTATGTAAAATATGGCCGGCCGGATATAATAAGAGATGGTATCTTTAGCTACAATTCCGGCCTTGTTAGGACTTGGCTTGAGGAGGCCCTGGATATGAGGGGGATAGATATTCCTTCGCCTTCCGGTTCTGATTCCGTATCAAGAGCTGCATTCCAGCAGCAGATGCGTATTGCGATGGCGCGCCAAATTACAAAGCTAAATGACTTTGAACGACAGGTTCGCTTCTACCATCGCTATCCTTCCTATGAAATATGGGTGTATGAAGATGTTGAGACCCGCAGCTTCCATAACCTGATCTATATTTTTGGGAACGACGGGGATACGGGTGAATTTGGAATGAGAAGATCGGTCGAAGATATGATGCCCAACGGCTCGTTTCGGTCCCCTCCGGTTGGGATGCGATTATCGCCCTCGTTATTCCTGCAGCTTCTTTTCTATGAGAATTTGATTACGGTTGATAATTTTTTCGCCGAGTCGTTCAACAATATGGAGTCGAAGATTTTTGGTTTGAATCAAGTGGGGCAGTGGCAATCGCGGCAATTTTGGAATCAGAATAAAAGCAGGTTAACGCATGCCAGGCTTTCGGCCCCGGTACAGCAGTCCTCACTGAGTGAAAATTTCCCCACGGTCTCAGTGGATACCTACCAATATCGACTGCTTAACGAGCAAAATGAGCCCTACCTGGCCACCTTTCTAATGAGCAACCCCTACCAGGCGTACTTGATTGATCGTCTTACGGAACAGGAGGAAAGCCTGCAATCGTATCGTTTGTATGGAGCGGGCATCGGGTTGACAGGTGAAGATAGTTTGCTTTTCAAGCAGAAGAGCAGTCCTATTGGCTTACGCAATATTGAGGGATATTATGGTCGGGTCGATTTAATCCCTCCAGAACTACTCTACATGGAAGTACCCCATCATGAGGATATGGAGGAGCAGGTTTATTCAGTAGAACTCCAAAGCCAAAAAAAGGACAGCACGCAGATTGGTGAAAGAATTTTCAAACAGCACATACGTGCTATCGGCAGCTCCAAGGTGGAGGATGTTGAACCGCCACTTACTTCCCGAGATGGTGAACTGCAGATGGGGGACCTGATTATCGGAACCCGGGAACGGCCGTTTGATGAAAAATTGCCTTTTGGCTTTAGGGTGCGACCGGATGCCACCTTTGAAGAGGGAGAAGATATGTATTGTCCACCTGGAAGTGTATTCATTGTCAAGTGGAGAAGAAGGAGTACAGCCATTTCAGATCGAGTATGTGGTAACCGAGAAGGCCGGCTTTTTCAGGCGACTTTTTACAAAGCAGGAGAAAGTTAGCCTGTCGCTCAACTTTGAGTCTGCCTCTTCCCAATTCAGAAATAACCTGGAAATTGATACTTCTCCTTTTGAGTCTGGTAAATACACGCTGGAATTGACCGCAACGGAGCCTGCAACGGATCGATCTGTAACCCGGTCTATCGAATTTCAGGATCAACAAACAGCCCGAAGAAAAACCAGTAACAGGACTAAGCCAGTTCTGTTCTGAACAACACTTTATCACACAACATACCGATGATTAGCAGGCCGAGGGCGGGGAGTAAAAACCGAAGATACAGGTCCTGGTAGTCGGTGTAGATGACCTCTTCAATCTCTGTTTTTTCAAGCTCATCGATCTGGTTGTAAATTTCCTGAAGGCGTTCGGTATCCGTAGCGCGAAAATATTCACCCTCGGTCATATCGGCAATCTGGGTAAGCATCTCTTTCATCAATATCTACCTTGACGTTCTGGTAGCGCGTGCCAAAAACCGGGTCCTGAACGGGATAGGGCGCCGTTCCACGCGTACCGGCACCAATGGTATAAATTTTAATGCCATAGGTAACGGCCAGGTCTGCTGCTGTAACCGGGTCTATCTCCCCGGAATTGTTCTGCCCGTCCGTAAGAAGGATGATAATTTTACTCTCGGCGGTACTCTCTTTCAACCGATTTACGGCGGTGGCTATTCCCATTCCGATGGCGGTACCATCCTCCACAATCCCCATCTGGATATCATTCAGTAGCTGCTTGAGCAGATCATAGTCGAGCGTGGGCGGCACTACAGTAAAACTTTTCTGGGCGAAAGCCACCAGTCCAATTCGGTCGGAGATGCGTTTGTCGATAAAGTCGGTTGCTACGTTGCGAGCAGCCTCAAATCGGTTTGGTTTAAGATCCTCGGCTTTCATGGATGTGGAGATATCCAGTGCCATCACAATATCAATGCCCTCGGCATTGCGCTCTACGGTTGTATTTTGAAACTGAGGACGTGCCATTGCCATGACGATAAGAGCGAATGCAATCCAGTACAAAACAGGGGCAGCCCATGTACCGTAACTGCGCCAGTTGCCCGGTAGGTCTTTAAGGTCTGAAACATCCGAAAAAGTGATGCTGGGATTCCGGTTTTTAAAATGGCGCCACAGGGTAATTACAATCAGCAGGGGAAGAAGCCCCAGCAGCCAGAACCATTCAGGATTTGCCCAAGTCATACGTTTTGTGGCTCTTTAGATTCAAATTTTTCTTCTACTTCCTGCCGTCTTTGTTCTTCTTCAGACTGGTGAGTTCTACGTTTTTGCTCGATGCGAGCTTTATCATTTTTGCGTGCTACCTCCACAAAATCTTCAGCAATGGTCAGTGAAATCCGGGTCTGCTCTTTTGAGGGCTGAAACTTGGCAAATTTAACCATATCGGCTTGGCGAAGCACCTTGCGGGTCTGCTTGATCATGCGCTCGTTGACCATTCTGCTTTCCAACTCATAGATAATTTCGCGGCTGGTTGATTCCAGGGCGGGAATATCATGTAGATCTTCAAAATAAGTACGGATGGCATCCCCAAGATGGATATAAAATTGCTTGAAATCTTCCTCATTCTGGAAGGTGTAGGAATGCAGCTCCTCAATTTCGTCTTCCAGCTGGGTCAATGGATTTTTAAATGGCGCCGGTTTAAACGTGGATTTGGGCTCGGCAGCCGGTTCCTCTTTCTTGGCCTGGTACCATCGGTACAGGTACCATCCCGCAAAAGCCAGTATTATAACTGCCAGCAGATAGGGCCACCAGGCTCGGGCGAAGTCAAAGATTGGTTTTAGAGGACGAAAATCCTCGGTTTCTGCCTGGAGAACCGTTTTGAAATAGACCGGTACGGGATTGGTGTAAACCGTTGATGTATCGTTGCCGTTGACTAAGCCCACGGGAAGCGCTGAAAGCCGGGTATCCTCAGTCCCAAAAAACTGGAGATTGTAGATCAGGCTGTCTTTGAAATCGGTGACTTTGAAGTGTTGCCGAGAACGAATTTCGAAGGGGTCTCCAAAATGGGAAGAATCCGGAAATAGAATATTATCATAGGCTTGATTCTTGTCTAGCGTAAGCGTGTAGGTAAAGGTATCACCAACTTTGAGGGAGTCGACCTGCACAAACTCATTCACATTCTGCCCCTCTGCTGTTGGGGGCTGAAAGAGTGCGAGGAAGCCGACCAGCAGGCCGGTGATCAATGTTCTAGTAAAAAAGTTGTCTATTGACATTGTAAACAGGAGATAAATACGCAGTGTTTTGAATAATGCACTGCTGCTGAAAACACTTAAAATTTTAAGCGGTGAAATTATGGATAATAGCCGATAAAAACAGACGAATAAATCGGTGAAAAATTGCCCGGAATTAATAACGCCGCATGCGGCGGTGGAAGAAGTTCATAAGTGGCTGTATGTACGATCGGTTGGTCTGCAGATCGATAGTATCAATTTTAAGCCGGCGAAAACGATTTTTTAATTCCAGTTTTCGTTTGATTTTCCTCTTTTTATAGGCCTCCCGCACTTTTTTACTGGAGGTATCCACAAGAACTTCTGAGCCGGTTTCAGCATCTTTAAGCGGCACGATGCCCAGATCGGGTAGCTCCTCCTCTAGGTCGTCATTGATCATGATATTCACCAGGTCGTGCTTACGGCTGGTTATCTTGATCTGCTTCTCAAAATCGCTGTCCTGAAAATCACTGGCCAGCACCACGATGGCCCGGCGATTTAAAAGCCGGTTCACATAAGAAAGCGCCTCACTAAGGTCTGTGCCTTTGCCCTGGGGTTCGGTTGTGTACAGCTCGCGGATAAGGCGCAATACGTGCAGGCGACCTTTTTTGGGAGGAACCACCTTTTCGATGACATCGCTGAACAGAACAATGCCTACCTTGTCGTTATTTTTGATTGCGCTGAATGCCAGCACTGCACAGATCTCAATGGCAAGGTCCATCTTCCGCTGGTTGTGGCTGCCAAAAAAACCACTGGGCGAAATATCCACACACAACATCAGGGTCTGTTCCCGTTCCTCCTCAAACAGCTTGATAAACGGGTCGCCGGTACGGGCGGTTACATTCCAGTCAATCTGGCGGATATCATCTCCATAGGTATAAGCGCGGACCTCCGAAAACTCCATGCCGCGACCCTTGAAGGCAGACTGGTATTCGCCCCCGAAAATATTATTTACCATCCCCTTGGTGCGGATCTCCAGCTTTCTAATTTTTTTGAGAATTTCCTTTGAAATCATACAGCGGTTAAAAAAGTCATTCAGTTAAACATTCACTCAAAGAAAAGGATTTAAAAAGGAACTTAAAACGGTAAAGGTGAATGAAGATTGTTTCCCGTCCGGCATTTATTAACAATAAGTTAACATTTACATAACCTTTTAGTGAGACGCGTTTATTCTTTTAACGCACCATGGGAAAGAAAACAAAACAGGATGATCAGCCATTTATGATCATAGGAAGTGATTTCAGCGACAAGAGTAAAAAAGTCCTCCTGCAGATTGGCAAACTTTCTGAAGGTGACGCTGACAAGAAACTCTCGGTTCAGAAGGTTAATGAGGAGATTAAGCTGGATCGCACTGAAATTAAAAACTTCCTGGAATACCTCAAAGAACTTGGCTATATCAAAATAATAACTATCGGCGGACCACTGCTGTACGGGCACATTAAAATTACGGAACAAGGCCTCGAAAAAATTGCCGAAATTAAAGACTGACCTCGCCACCTAATACCTTTAATGGGGGTTGAATCTGAACCTTTGCCTGTCTTCTTTTTTGTTAAAAATTACCTACTTTAGGCACAAAATTGAACCTTAATTAAGAAGGTCAGCCATGATTATTGGAGTACCCAAAGAAATTAAGACGCACGAAAACCGGGTGGCTCTTCTTCCCGGCGGAGTTAAGGATTTCGTTCAACACGGGCACGATGTTTTAATCCAGGAAGGGGCCGGTGCGGCAAGTGGTTTCCCGGATGAACTGTACTCCGAAGAAGGCGCCCAAATTGTTGATGATGTAAAAGAAGTATGGGATAAAGCTGAGATGATTATGAAAGTCAAAGAGCCGATCAAAGAGGAATATCCCCGCATGAGAGAGGGGCAGGTGATCTTCACCTATTTCCACTTTGCCGCCAGCCGGGAACTGACCGAGGCAGTGGTCGCTTCCGGGGCGATCGCCATAGCTTATGAAACCGTGGAAAAGGAAGACGGTTCACTGCCGCTGCTCATCCCGATGAGTGAAGTTGCAGGACGAATGGCTGCCCAGGAAGGTGCTAAGTATTTGGAAAAACCTCTTGGAGGCCGCGGCGTGCTGATGGGCGGAATTCCAGGCGTGTCTCCCGCTACAACGCTGGTATTAGGTGGTGGAATAGTGGGTGTTAACGCGGCAAAAGTTGCTGCCGGAATGGGTTCTCACACCACGATTATGGATATCAATATTTCCAAACTTCGCTATCTCGACGATGTGATGCCTAAAAATGTCGATACCATGTTCTCCTCAGAAGCAAATATACGGCGGGTGCTGCCGCACGTAGACTTGGTGATCGGCGCTGTGCTAAAACCAGGAGCCAAGGCTCCCCACCTGATCACCAAAGAGATGCTCCGTGTCATGAAGCCGGGATCTGTTCTTGTAGATGTTGCGATCGACCAGGGGGGATGCTTTGAGACCTCCAAGCCGACTACACACGACGCACCTACTTTTGTGGTGGATGATGTGCTGCATTACTGCGTCGCCAACATGCCGGGCGCCGTGCCTTATACCTCTACGTTGGGGCTAACCAATGTAACGTTGCCCTATGCACTTGATCTGGCCAATAAAGGCTGGAAAAAGGCGGTGGATGAAGATCCCGAACTCGAAAAAGGCGTAAACATCGTACAGGGTGATATCGTCTATAAAGACGTAGCCGAAACGTTTGATAAAGATCACAAACCAATGGCCGAATTGGTTTAACTGGTTGTTGTACTACCTACCTTGCAGATTAGAAACAAAGAGAATAATACTCTATGTGGGGGGGGCGGGGAAAAAATAGTTGCACTTTGATCCCCTTCACATTTAATTTAATTGAATTCGTTCGGGGAATTTAAGTTGCTGGTACCTGCAGATCTTATCGCATATACTTTTACATCTCGATTGTAGCATGGGTTATTGCGAGAGGGTCAACACCAAATAGATAAAATAATAGACTCTTTTACTACGTTAAATTAGGCGCATTTAATTGATTTTTTGATAGACGATTTAAATGAATCGTTGATAAGATGTGCATAAGTATTTTTGTTAAGCTTGGGGTTGCACATTATATTTTTTAAAACATCTTCTAATACTGATTATATTTAATAGATCTACATGGGTAAAGTAATTTCCATAGCCAATCAAAAAGGCGGAGTGGGAAAAACGACTACGGCTATAAATCTTGCGGCAAGCCTTGCAGCTATAGAACACCCCACGCTTATTCTCGATATTGATCCCCAAAGTAATACCACTAGTGGTCTCGGTATCGATACCAAGACTGTAACTAGCTCTATCTATGAAGTGATGGTTGGGGGAATTGAGGCCTCGGAGGCGGTACGAGATACCGAACTGCCGTTTCTTGACTTGCTTCCTTCGCACATAAACCTGGTGGGGGCCGAAATAGAGATGATCGACCGCAACGAGAGGGAGCGCATCCTGGAAAAGGCGATAAAGGAGATCCGCGAGCAATACGATTTTATTATTATTGACTGCCCGCCTTCACTGGGGCTGCTCACTATTAATTCATTGACAGCCTCTGATTCGGTGATCATCCCCGTGCAGTGTGAATATTTTGCGCTCGAGGGACTTGGCCAGCTTCTCAATACTATTAAGATTGTCCGCCAGCACCTGAATACCGATCTTGAAATTGAGGGTGTACTGCTCACCATGTACGATACCCGCACGCGACTGTCTGACCAGGTGGCCGACGAGGTGAAGAAGTATTTTGAGGATCGTGTTTTTGAAGCGGTAATAGCTCGAAACGTTCGCCTGGCAGAAGCCCCAAGCTTTGGTAAACCCGCACTGTTGTATGATTCAACCAGCAGGGGAGCTAAAAACTACCTGGCCCTGGCAAGAGAAATCATCCACCGAAATAAGAATCTGTTTGAAGATAGTCCGGTTTTTGCTAATTAAACCGCAGTAATAGAATCTAGGTACCAATGGCCTCTAAAAAAGTTTTAGGACGAGGATTAGGAGCCTTCTTTCCCGATTATAAAGAGGAGGGAGAAGGACAAGATGAAGCTCAGAAGAAAGAGGGGGATAACTCCTCGAGTACCTATATTGAGCCCCAGAAACGGGTCAATATAGTGCTCCACATTCCGCTCGGAAACATTCGTCCCAATCCCCATCAGCCGCGTAAGCAGTTTGAGGAAGAAAGCCTTGAAGAGCTGGCCCAGTCCATAAAAAAACATGGGCTCATCCAACCGATTACCGTGCGCTATGTTGGCGAAAAGCGATTTGAGTTGATCAGTGGTGAGCGCAGGCTGCGGGCCTCAAAACTGGCAGGACTCGATGAGATTCCCTCCTACGTACGTGAAGTGAATGACGAGGATATCATCTCCTACGCCCTGATTGAAAATATTCAGCGTGAAGACCTCAATCCGATTGAAATAGCGATGGGGTACAAGCGGCTCATCGAAGAGTGCGATTATACCCAGGCCGAAGTCGCTGAAAAAGTAGGTAAAAATCGCTCTACTATAACAAATATGCTACGGCTGTTGAACCTGCCGCCCTTTATTCAGGCTGCCTTACGCGATAGAAGCCTATCAATGGGGCATGCACGCGCCCTTATTTCAGTGGATGACGCCGATGTGCAAAAAGAGCTTTTTGAGAAGGCTGTTGAGAATGATTATTCGGTCCGCCAGTTGGAGGAGGCAGTACGGAAGATAGGCCAAGAAGAAAAGAAGAAATCAAAAGATGGTAAAAAAGATGAAAACAGCGCCTTCATCAATGAAATATCCAACCGGCTCAGACGTAAATTCAGTACCAAAGTGAATATAAAACAGAAAAAAGATGGCGGAGAAATTCGCATCGAATATTACACTGACGAAGATCTGGACCGATTACTTGAACTTTTTGAATCGATATAAGGCGCTCATTATTTTTTTGCTGTTTCTCCCTGTTAGTGTGGCCTCTGCTCAGTCGGCCAAGCAGCTACTTTCACCACAGTATAATAATACCAAGGGTAGCGAAAGTGTTTCCGCATCTCAATTTAAAAATCATTTTCTTCAGCCCGATACCACAGTCCAGTCGACAGGGGAAGAAGACTCTGAGTTTCCCAACCCCCAAAGTGTATTATATAAGTCATTGATGATTCCAGGCTGGGGACAGCTTGTGAACAAGCAGGCCTGGAAGATACCGCTCGTATACGGTCTGATTGGTGGTGTGGCCGCCTACAGCGTTTTCCTGACTAAGCGGTATCGCGATTACAGGGCGGCTTACTACAACGCCACCCACGATGACATGATTTTTGGGCCCACACCTGACTATATTCCCGAGAATGCCAGCCAGGAGGCACTGCGCAACACGAGAAATCGGTTGCGGAACAGGAGAGATTTTTCCTACCTGGGCATCATTTTGGCATATGGATTAAATGGCGTAGATGCCTATGTTTTTGCTCACATGCGTTCATTTGATGTCTCTGAAGATTTGAGCATGAAAGCGGATGTACGACCTGCACTTCTGGCCGATGCTACACCGGGGATAACAGTATCTATCAGTTTATCTAATTAAAAAAAGTTTTATGGCAGAAAATAATAAGCAAACGGACTCTTCCTCTAACAAGATGGTTCCCACACAGTTTGAAGAACAACGCGATACCGACCTGTGGAGCGTGTTCAAAATTATGGGTGAATTTGTGGATGGGTATGACAAACTGTTTAAAATTGGTCCCTGTGTGTCTATTTTTGGCTCGGCCCGCACAAAACCCGACCATCCCTATTACAAGAAAGCTGTAGAAACCGCCCGTGAAATGACAAAAAAAGGATTCGGTATCATTACCGGCGGTGGACCTGGAATCATGGAGGCAGCCAACAAGGGGGCCCGAGAGCAGAATGCAAAATCAGTAGGGGTTGGCATCGATCTGCCTTTTGAACAAGGTGTAAATAAATTTGTGGATGAAGACTATACTATAATGTTTCACTATTTCTTTGCCCGAAAGGTGATGTTTGTCAAATATTCCCAGGGATTTGTTGTATTTCCCGGCGGTTTTGGCACGCTGGATGAGTTCTTTGAAGCAATGACCTTGATTCAAACCAATAAAATAAGTCGTTTTCCCGTTGTAATGATGGGTTCAGATTACTGGGGCGGGTTGATTGACTGGATAAAGAATAAGATGATCACAGAGGGAACCATTTCCCCGGAAGATATCGATCTTTTTCACCTGACAGATGATCCCATGAAAGCCGTGGATATTATCTGTTCTTTCTATCAGGAACACTCCGTAAGTCCCAATTTCTAACCATACTTCTTGGAACAATACTTCGCTGAACCTTTTTAAGTAAACTAATGGGTATTGGCTTTGGCCAAGTAGAGTCAATACAATATTTTAAGGGCCATTTAGTTTAACTTTTAAATAAATTTCATTATTCATTACATTCAATAGCTACGAACGTTCAATCTAAAAACATGGTACAATGAATTTTTTAAAATACAGTGCAACACTTTTCCTGTTTAGTATACTTACCATAGGGCTTACCGCACAGCTTCAGGCTCAGGATGATAACTATTCCAAGGCGATTGCCGCCTTTAACAAAGCCCTGGATCTGGCCAAGAGCAATGAGTTTGAAAGTGCAATTAATATGTATAACCAGGCGATTTCGCTGGCGGAAGAATCAGATAATGAGAATGCGGCTGACATTATCCAGCGAACACAAAATCAGTTGCCGTCTATCTATTTTCAGCTGGCGGTAACTCGGTACAAGGAGTTCCAGAAGAGTAAAAGCATGGCTGGCCTGCAAAATGCCATGGATTCTTTTCAGGAGGCAGCTTCTATATCAGAAGATTATGGAAATGGTGAGATTGCCCAAAAGGCAAACAACATCGTAACGCAGCTTTTATACACCAAGTCCATTATAGAGTATCAGAATAAGAATTTTGATGCAGCGCTGGCTACGTTGGATCAAGCTATCGAGCGGAATGCAAACTATGCCAAAGCCTATTATCAAAAAGGTATCGTCATAAAGAACAGAGATAGCGGCGCCCTTGATGATGCACTGGCAATGTTTGACCAAGCGATTGAAGTAGGAAGCAAGCCCGCTGTTAACGATCAGCAGATTGTGCGCCAGGCAACGACAGCAGCCCATGATGAGCTGGTGTACCGCGGCGTACAGGCGATGGAAAGCAAAAATTTTGATCGTTCCGTAGAATTGCTGAATCGTGCATTGAATTATAATTCAGAATCGGCGGATGCTCACTACCGGTTAGCTGAGGTACACAACAAACAGACTAACTGGCAGCAGGCAATATCCCATGCGCAACAGGCACTTGATTATGAGACCGGTGGTAAAACAGAACTCGCTAAAATCTACTTTGAACTTGGAACCGCACTTAAGGCAGAAGGTAGGACTTCAGAAGCTTGTTCAGCCTTTAAGAATGCTGCGTTCGGCTCTTTCCAAATCTCCAGCCGAGCATCAAGATAGAGTTTGAACTGAAGTGCGAAAGCAGCACACGATAAGCAAATCATCATTTGAACATACTATTTTAGGTTATAGAAAAGCCTCTCAGCGATGGGAGGCTTTTTTTTGTGGTATCTTTTGTTTCAAGTATTCACCGCATTACCTATTTTCTAGGCGCAAAACCCTTAATAAAGTTAATTAAAGCTGAAATTTAAGAAGCATGTCAAATCAATCTCTTGATGAACGTTGCGTAAACACGATCCGTACACTCGCTATGGATGCGGTACAAGCCGCTGAATCCGGACACCCGGGAATGCCAATGGGAATGGCTGACGCAGCCTATGTTTTATGGACTGAAATTTCTACGTCATAATCCCTCAAATCCAGACTGGTACGATCGAGATCGATTTGTCCTTTCAGCAGGTCATGGTTCCATGCTGCTTTATAGCTTGCTGCATTTGACAGGGTACGATCTGCCCCTGGAGGAGCTTAAGAATTTCCGGCAGTGGGGAAGCATGACGCCGGGCCATCCTGAATACGGATTAACACCCGGCGTTGAAACTACAACGGGCCCTCTTGGACAAGGTTTTGCAACCGGCGTTGGAATGGCCATTGCCGAGGCTCATCTTGCCGCGGTTTACAACACCGACAGGATCAGCCTGACCGATCATTACACCTACGGGATTGTAAGCGACGGCGACCTGATGGAGGGGATTTCTCACGAGGCAGCTTCATTGGCCGGCCACCTTAAGCTCGGAAAAATTATCTATCTCTACGACTCCAACAATATTTCTATTGACGGAAGTACCGACCTGGCTTTCACCGAAGATGTAAACAAGCGGTTTGAGGCTTACGACTGGCATGTGCAGGAGATCGACGGACATGATAGAGATGCTGTTGAAAAAGCGGTTGAAATAGCCCAAAAGGTAACTACAAAACCATCCATTATCGTTTGTAATACGCATATCGGCTTTGGTAGTCCAAACAAGCAGGACAGCGAAGCTTCGCATGGTGCTCCGCTGGGCGAAGAAGAGGTCCGACTTTCCAAGAAGAATCTCGGATGGGATCCAGACAAAAAATTCTTTATCCCCGATGATGTTACCGAGCATATGCGAAAGGCGGTGGAAGACGGTAAAAAACATTTCAACGAATGGCAGGAATTGGTAAAGGCTTACAAAGCGGAAAATCCGGAGAAGGGTAAAGAGTTTGAAGATCGCCTGAATCATGTACTCCCGGCTGATTTTGACGAAGCTTTACCTGTATTCCCAGCTGATCAAAAAGGACTGGCAACGCGTGCCTCCTCAGGGAAAGTACTAAATGCTATAGAAGGCGTTTTGCCTGCACTGATAGGCGGTTCGGCCGATCTTCACGGCAGCAATAAAACCTGGCTGGATTCATCCGGTCCGTTTAGCGCAGAAGATTATTCGGCCAGGAATTTTCACTTTGGCGTGCGTGAACACGGTATGGGAGCTGCACTCAACGGCATGGCCCTGCATGGAGGGTTGATTCCCTACGGCGGAACCTTCCTGATCTTTACTGACTACTGTCGTCCGGCTATCCGTATTGCGGCCCTATCTGAAATTCCATCCATTTTTGTGATGACCCACGACAGCATTGGTCTTGGTGAAGATGGGCCCACGCACCAGCCTGTTGAACATCTTTCTTCCCTGCGGGCCATGCATAATCTGCTTGTACTCCGTCCTGCCGATGCCAACGAAGTTTCCTACGCCTGGAAAGCGGCTGTTGAGTACAAAGAAGGGCCCTCGATGTTGGTATTGACCCGGCAAAATTTACCTACGTTCGACCGTGATGAAAATTCATCTGCTGAGAATACACTCAAAGGAGCCTACGTGCTTTCAGATACTGACGGGAAACCGGACGTAATACTAATGGGTACAGGCTCCGAAGTTCAATATGCGATGGAAGCTAAGCAAAAACTGGCAGAAGAAGGGATCGCCGCGCGCGTCGTTAGCATGCCATCCTGGGAGCTTTTTAAAAAGCAGAGTGATGAATATAAGGAGAATGTCTTCCCATCTGACGTGAAGGCTCGTGTCTCTATTGAAGCCGGCTCAACGCATGGGTGGCACCAGTGGGTAGGCACCGACGGGGTGGCGATCGGCATCGACCGTTTCGGTGCGTCTGCTCCGTATGAGAAAATTTACGAAGAGTTCGGCCTTACTCCTGAACGCAAATCGTCAACGAAGCCAAAGGATTGCTGGATAAGTGATTCTTGTATTATTGGTTGATGGAAATATTCATTAGGGAAGTTGAATGTTCCTTTCCCGAAAATGAAATCCATCAATAGTAACGAACCTAATCCTCCGGGTGATGCACGCAAGTAAACGTAATATCATCCGGGGGTTTTTCTTTACCGATAAATCCCTCCAGCGAAGCATGAATTTTCCGGACAATAGTTTTGGCATGGAGCGAGCCGTAGATGCTCATCAATGAATCCACACGATCTTCGCCGTATTCTTCGCCGTACTCATTGCGTGCTTCTGTAAGTCCGTCTGTATAGAACAGCACGCTGTCACTTGGTTTAAAGTGAAATTTCTTTTCCTGTAAGAAACTATCAAGATTCTGGGTGGAAGTCATTCCCAGGGCAAATCCATCCGAGCGCAAATCGAAGGTAGCATCACGCTCTTTGCTATAAAAGATCGGAGCGTTGTGGCCCGCCCGCGCAAAGGTAAACTGATCTTCTCCATGAGGAAAAAATGCGGCGCAGGCCGTAACAAATGTTTTATCAGCTACTCCAGATTTCACATAATCATTCAATTCTACCATCAATTTTTTGGGTGTGGGATGCTCTTTTTCGATTAGCAGGTGGACCAGGGCCTGCATCCTGACCATGTAAAGTGCGGCAGTAAGCCCTTTGCCGGATACGTCGGCTATGACGATATAGGTTCCCTTTTCTGATTCGATCATATCCACATAATCGCCGCCTACCTCCTTGGCAGTGTTGGCAAAAGAGTAGATTTCGATATTCTCCTTAACGAGTTCAGTTGCCGGCAGAAGGCTCAGCTGGATCTCCCGGGCCAGGTCTATTTCCCGTTTTACATCAGATTTCTCCAGCAGTTCAACCAGCAACAGCAAAAACATGGTACCGAAAGAGAACGGAACCAGCAGATCATAAAACAATATGAAGTTCGAAATACCGATAAATCCCGCAATGTAATAGAGCAGAAACGAGATAGTTGAAAGCCCAAATGCCAGCCTTCGTGTAGGATTTAGTCGCTGCGTGAGCGAGGAAAACAGGCGCAAAAACTTAATGTGCCCTGGGCAGTTGACGGCCTTTGGCTTTCTCTTCCTCTTCTCCGATCGCCTCCTGGTAAAGCTGCTTTAACCGGTCGGTATCTTCATATAACTCCTTGCCCAGCCGTTCGCGTGTCATTCCAGACACATATTCCTTGTAGAATGATTTGGTGCTCTGTAAGGCAGATTGTGCTTCGTTTTTTAAGCTCATCTATATCTGTTTATGCTATAATGATATCTTGTATGTATTCGAATTCTGAGTAAAAAAGTTTACCTTTCCGTTTCAGTGATCAAAAAAATATTGACCTGCTGTCAAGAACGGATTTTTATGCGATAATCCCATGCTTGAGCAGATCTTTTAACTGTTTTCCCTCATCGATCACTGATTCTAACCATTGTTGAATATAATTGAATTACCCTTTTTATCATGGCTAAAAGTATTCTGTTTTTGTTGGATGGTATGGCCCTGGCCTACCGTGCCCATTTCGCATTTATCAGCAGTAATCTAAGAAAATGCTCAGGGCATTCCTACAGGACCCATCTTGGGTTTTGCCAATACCCTTGAAAAGATGCTGGAGGAGGAAAAACCGACGCACGTCGCCGTGGTTCGGGGATACCGACGCCCCCACATTCCGGCATGAAATGGACGAGGAAGACAAAGCCAATCGTCCACCGCAGCCGGAGGAACTAAAAGTGGAATTCCGCTGATAAAAGAGATGATTGAAGGCTACGGCATACAGAATATTGAGCAGGATGGATATGAAGCCGACGACATTATAGGCACGATAGCTGACCGGGCTAATGCCGAGGATGTAGATGTGATGCTGGTAACTCCCGACAAGGATTTTATGCAGCTTGTGCATGATCATATCCGGATGATGAAGCCGGATAACCAGAATGGTGGGTTCAATATCATCGACCGAGAGGGGGTAAAGGAATATTTTGGCGTATATCCCGAAAATGTGATTGATGTGTTAGCGATGCTCGGGGATAAGTCGGATAATATTCCCGGAGTACGTGGAATTGGGAAAAAGGGGCCCCCAAAATCATTAAGAACTACGGTTCTCTGGAAAAGGCGATAGAAGCGGCGCCGGATATCAAATCCTCCCGCTACGGTAAAGCGCTCGATAAGCACGCCGAACAGGCACTGCACGCTAAAAAAATGGTGACCATCAAAACGGATGTACCTGAAATTGTTGACTGGGAAGACCTCGATTGGGAGGGACCAAACACAGAACAACTGGGCAAATTTTTCAAGCGGATGGAGTTTCGTTCGCTCTACCAAAAAATATCTGGATGAAGAGATAAAGCGCTGGGTAGACCGTGATGTTTCCGAGAAAGATAAGAACCAGGGCGATCTGTTCGTGCCTAATGATGACGAGGAAAAGGAGGAATCCACCATCTCCACTTTTGATGAGGAAGTTGTTACTTACGACTTGGTGGATAAGCCCAAACATGTGTCCTCACTCGTTGAGAAGCTTCTAGAGCATGATACGCTCTGTTTTGATACCGAAACCAGCGGCACTGATCCCATGAAGGATACGCTCGTCGGGATATCGCTGAGTGCCGTGGCCGGCGTGGCTTACTACATCCCCGTGAATGGAGAAGAGGGCATCGAGCAGGAGCAGGCGATCAAGCTTGTGCAACCGTTGTTTTCGAACCCCGGGTCGTTGAAGATAGCCCACAATTATAAGTTCGATTATATGATTTTAAACCGGGCCGGGCTCGAGATTGAAGGTCCCGCTTTCGACACGATGATAGCGGCCTACCTGATCGACGCCAATCAAAAATTAAAAATGGATGCCCTTTCAGAGAAATATTTAAATTATCAGCCCATCCCCATCGAGGAACTGATCGGGAAAGGACGCAAGCAGAAAAGTCTCGACCAGATTCCGCCTGAAGAAGTAAGAGTGTATGCCTGTGAAGATGCAGATATCACTCATCGACTGTATGAAATTTTGGAAAAAGTGCTCGACAAAGATGAATTGAAATATATCGCCGAAACGCTTGAGTTTCCACTGATGGAAGTACTTGCCAGGATGGAGATGGAGGGCATCCGGCTGGATGTGGACTTGCTCAAGGAGTTTTCCGAAACGCTGCGGCAGGATCTGCAGGAGCTGGAGCAGAAAATTTACGACAAAGCTGGGACCGAATTTAATATCAATTCACCACAGCAACTCGGTGAAGTGTTGTTCGACAAAATGGGCCTGCCGGCCGGCAAGAAAACCAAGACGGGGCAGTATTCTACCTCTGAATCGGTGCTTTCCAAGCTTGAGGGTAAATATGAAATGCCGGGACTTATTCTTGAATACCGGCTCTACAGCAAGCTTCGTTCTACTCTATGTGGAGGCGCTCCCGAAGTTGGTAAACGAAGACGACGGCCGTATTCACACTGATTTTAACCAGCATGTGGCGGCCACCGGGCGGCTTTCATCTTCAAATCCCAATCTTCAAAACATCCCGATACGGACCAAGCGGGGCCGCGAAATTCGAAAGGCTTTTGTAGCGAAGGAAGGTTTTAAATTACTTTCAGCGGATTATTCACAGGTGGAACTCCGTGTTATCGCATCTATTTCGGAAGATGAAAATATGATTGAAGCATTTAAGGATGATCAGGATATCCACTCCCGAACAGCCAAAGAGGTGTTTGACCTAAAATCGATAGACGAGGTAACGGGCAATCAGCGCGCAGAAAAGCGAAGGAGGTTAATTTTGGCATTCCTTACGGGTAAGTGCTTAACGGGCTGGGCATCGCGGTTGGGCATTGAAAACTCAGAAGGTAAAGAGATGATCGACCAGTATTTTGATCGCTTTCCCGGGATACTTCGTTATATCAACGAAACGAAGCAGTTCGCCAAAGAAAATGGCTACGTAAAAACGCTGCTGGGCCGCCGTCGCTATATTCCGGATATCAATGCCAGCAACTGGAACCGGCGTTCATTTGCCGGAGCGGACCGCTATTAACATGCCCATTCAGGGTACTGCTGCCGATATTATCAAGCTGGCTATGATTAACATCCAAGAGTACATCGAGAAGTACGAATCAGGCACCCGGATGCTGTTACAGGTGCATGACGAACTTATTTTTGAGGTGCCCGAAGAGGAACAGGATACCATTCCCGAAAAAATAAAAGAGCTTATGGAAACAGCCTATGAGCTTAAGGTGCCTCTAAAGGTGGAAATGGGGCTGGCCGACAATTGGCTCGACGCGCACTAGTAAAAATCTATCTACTGGTCGGCCACGGCAGATTCAACCCGGAAGGTTTTGGTGGCAAGAACCTTTCCATCGGAATTCAGTACATCGACGCTCCACTCTCCGGTCCAGTCTTCAAGGATATATTTTGAACTCCAGGTTCGCCGATGATTTCTCCATTCACCGGAATGTTTAACACGGGCCATCTCTTTATCCTGCATATACCACACATGAGTGATAGTGGTGGCTTCGCCCGATCCGCTGACCTCCGTGAAGCAGTAGACTCGTTCAATGGAATTGGAAAACACGGAGTCAGCATTAACGATTTTGCGATTCTCTACACTGGTACCAAACTCAATGGTCTCTACCGAAAGGCTCTGAGCATTGGCAGCTAATACGGTGAATGTGATGAACAGCGCCGTTGCAATTAATTTCTTCATCATAGGTTCCATATCTTGATTCATGAATTATATTATAGGTGAATCTATTTGAAATCGAATTCGGACCGCATTGTTCCCTTACAGATATTAAGATAACAATACTGGCTATGATTTGCGTGCTTGTTCATATTGAGAGATGAAATCCTCTGGTTCAGTACTAGCTACAATTTTTGCTATTGCTTCCTCATGCAGCTGGTCCAGATTTTTAAATCGGAGGCATGATTTGCCCATATCCAGCTTCATGTCTGCATCCTGGTAGGAATCCTTCAGAAACTGCATCAGCTCCGGATTTTGGTACACGCACATCATATACAGGGCGTAGTGATTCTTCTGAGCGGCTAGCGCCAGGTAACTGAGAGGTTGACCGTTATACGTTTCAGGATAGGTTTCCAGCGGGATTGCGATCATGACATCCCCAATTCATCGATTCTTTATACCCTTCAGGCAAATGTTGCAGAGGAAGATCACGAACGTGCGCAATAACTGATCGACGATCATCGGGTAGGTTTTTAAGATATTTTTCAACGGTCTGTGCGTCACATTTTACCATAGCACTAACTGATTAGATTACCAATAATTTCTAAATGAAATTGTGTACGACGGGTCAACTGCCTACATTTAGATCGCTGATTTTCTCAAATATACCATCCATTCCACAGAATAAGAAAAACTTGAATAAAAGGAAGAGTAGAATATGGCTGGTATCACTTATAAAACGCTGATCGTGGTTAATTATGTAATGGCGGTGCTGTTCCTGTTTGCAGCGGGTGTTCAGTTTAATGACCCCGATGGAATAGAATGGATTCTATTGTACGGATCAGCGGCTGTTGCATGCCTGTTGTATGCTACTGGTCGTTATCGGCGATTTGTTCCCGTAGTAGTATTGCTGGCGGCTCTCGTCTGGGCAGGCTTTATTTTTCCGGCTTTCTTTGAAGGTGAAAGTTTTAGCCTGAGGACATTCAGTTCGGTGAGAATGACCAATATGGAGTATGAAACGGCCCGCGAGTTTGGGGGACTTATGGTTGTATCAATCTGGATGGCGGTAATTGCTATCTTTTCTCCTGCAAGCCGAGTATAGCACGAAAAAAATTATAGGAGTGGTAGGGATAGAGGACTAACCCGGATTATTCACGAAATAGTGTAAGATACAGGATAAGCCATTGATATTGAGCTATTTATCAAAAATGACAAATAGCTCAACTATGAGTGTTGTAACTAACGGCTGCGAAATTTGGCCCTGCACTTCGTTGACGGCAAAATGCCGTGCTCAAGGTGCACAGGCACCTTTGCGCGGTCATTTCCCCCTCGCCTCGTTCAAAACCAAATTTCTTGGTGAATAATCCGGGTTAAGTTTCTGCATGCTGAAGTGATTCCTCCAACGATTGTACAAATTCTTCGGTGTCGTCAGGAGTCACGATATTCTGGTTCCCTTCTGTTTATATGAGTACCGTTTTTTCAGTGTGGGGGCATAAGCTTTGTATTTACCTAAAATGCTATTCCTAAAATACCCTAAATAGCTGAAAAGTCCACCAATACCGAAGAGTCGAACGGGGGATCCTATCATGACGTTTGGTTTGCATTTAAATCTTTTATATCTGAAAATTAATCTCCTTTGTCCAGCCCAGACGTAGTATTTTCTGTTTTTCATCCTGATTACTATAGCCGTATACACCTAGAACAGCGCATCCCAAAAGAGTTCCCCAGACGATTAGCGATACCAATGTACCAGAAGTAAAGTGTATGGTGCACAGTAAAATAGCGACAACAACTCCTGAAATAGCCATTAGCTTTATATCCCAGGGAACCTTGAACTGCTTTCTCATAGCAGCCATTTATGTATCACAAGGAATTAAACTGCAATCAATAGATTCAGACTGAGAAATTAATAAGTTTCCTTAATTAAAATAAAAAAATATACCGGGGTTTATTTTTCTTTAGGCCATGTTTTAGGATCGGTACGCCATTCACTTAACAGGTCAAGATCCTTTTCATCGATATAACCTTCGGCAATGGCTGACATCATACCAGCGTGGTATAATCAGTTAAATTATGGACGTCCACTTTTGCCTTCTTAAACTTCTGCATCGACTTATCCAGCCCATATGTAAAAATGCTGACTATCGCCTTAATATCAGCCCCAATAAATTTGAGCGCTTCTACCACGGAAAGCACCGATCCACCGGTTGAGATTAAATCTTCAATTACGATGGTCGATTCTCCTTTTTCCACACCGCCCTCAATTTGGTTTCCCATACCGTAGGCTTTGGCTTTGGACCGAACGTAAGCCATCGGTTTATTCAGGCGTTCGGCTACCCAGGCAGCATGCGGTATGCCCGCCGTGGCGGTTCCTGTAACAACATCCAGGTCAGGATGTTGCTGGTCAATAAAGGTGACGATATGATCGGCAATTTTGGCACGAATTTCAGGATGGCGCAGGGTAAGCCGGTTATCACAGTAGATAGGAGATTTCCAGCCCGAAGCCCAGGTGAAAGGGTCGTCAGGTCGCAAAAGCACGGCGTTAATTTCCAACAGGTTCAGTGCCAGTTCTTCTGCAAATGAATCGTCAATTATCATAGTGTCAATCAGTTGTTAAAATTAATCCTCAATTACGATCATATCCCCATAAAGTTATAAAAATGTATTAATAAATGGTGATTCTAAAATGATCAAAGAAATATTAAAAGCAGGAATTGTAAAACGATATAGGCATATACTCCCCCGAGCAGGTCATCAACCAAAATACCCCAACCGCCTGGCAGTTCTTGCAATTTATCTATCCCCAGCGGTTTCTTGATATCAAAGAACCGGAAGATGACAAATCCCGCAAGTAAAATAATGATATTCGTGGAAAGGTAAGGGGTGAATGAGATGCCGATAAACGCCATGCTTTGTCCGGCAAATTCATCCATCACCAGGGGAGAGGGATCACCGCCCCAGGCGCGTTCACATTCATCGGCTACCCAGACGGTTAGAAACGATGTTAATGCCGTAAGCAGGGCCATGCCATACCACGGGGCATAGATTCCCACAAGATAGATCGGGAAAAGAGCAAAAAAACTGCCCCAGGTGCCCGGTGCATTGGGGAGAAATCCGGCATTAAAAAAACTACCAATAATCGGTTTTAGTCGTTGCATTATTGTCAAGGGTAAAGATATCTCGATTTACGTAAACATATTCAAGTCCCGAGTAGACGGTTAGCACCACGATGGCGATCATGCACCACCCCAGAAAGCCGCTTTCTAATAGTTCGGTGCAAAGAGCACTTAGCCAGACGTCCGTTTTTATAAATACGCCGACGATTAAGGAGACATACAGGAACAGCATCTGGCTCATCGTTTTCGCCTTTGCAGTAAGACGGGTTTTCATCGGATGATTGCGATAGTCAGCTACCATGCGCATGCCGGTTACAAAAATATCCCGAAAAACAATGACGGCCACCGCCCACCAGGGAAATTGGGTGGCATCAATAAACGGCAGGCAGATAAAACCTGCAAACGTGAGGATTTTGTCGGCCAGTGGATCCAGAAAGACTCCGTATGAAGTTTGAGCTCCGTACATGCGGGCAATGTATCCATCAAAAAAATCGGTGACCACCGCCACGGAAAAAACGGCGATACTCAGCGATCTCCAGACCACCGCGTCCTGAATGTACATGATCAAGAAAATAGGGGTCAGGATGATGCGGAGGGTGCTCAATATGTTTGGTATTCTCTGCACACGGGAAAGATAGCAATTGTTTAACAGAATTAAATAAAGTTTTGGGATGTAATAATGAACTTCGAAAAGCGTGTTAAGTTTGATATTTTTGCTTCATTTCAAGAACAGCCAAGCACGTATATGAAAGCAGAAATTGTAAGTATCGGTAATGAGCTGCTTATCGGCGACACCGTCAATACCAATGCCAGCTGGATCGGCCAACTGCTGACCGAAGAAGGCCTGGAAGTGACCGGTGTGCACACCGTGGGCGATGAGCTGGAGATTGTAAAGAGAACGATTCGCCAGTGCATGCAGCAGAGCGACCTGGTGATATCTACCGGCGGGCTGGGACCTACGCATGACGACGTTACCAAAAAAGCTCTGCAAGATCTCTTCAACGCCGATACCGTGATAGACCAAAAGGTGCTGGAGTTTGTAAAAAAAATGTTTGAAAAGCGAAATATCCCGTTCACCAGGTCTAACTATTACCAGGCGGAAATTCTTGATAATGCTGAAGTACTCTTCAACAAACAGGGCACAGCCCCGGGGTTGTGGTTCAAAGAATTCAACTGTTTACTTGCGGTGCTGCCCGGCGTGCCATTTGAGATGAAGCACCTGATGCGGGAAAAAGTGATTCCCAAACTGAGGAACGAGCTCAAAGAGAAGAGGTTTCGCCGATCCCGTTACTTGGTAACGGCGGGCATCGGGGAGAGCACTCTTAGTGATGAGATAATTGGTAGCCTCGATGAATTTCTGGAGAATGGAACAACAGTGGCCTACTTGCCCAGCCCGCAAGGCGTGCGCATTCGAATAACCTCTTCTGGTACGTCGGAAGACCAGATTCAACAGAAAATTGATCCTGTTGCTGAACATATCTATAACAAAGCCGGCGACTTGGTCATTGGTGAGGGAAAGGAGCTACTCCTTAGTGAAGCGTTGGGCAGGGAACTGCGGGCGCGGGGGCTTACCATTGCAACCGCCGAAAGCTGTACCGGGGGACTGCTTTCCAGTTCCATAACAGATATTTCAGGCAGCAGTGATTACATGATTGGCGGTATTGTAGCCTACGCGAACAACATAAAGGAAGTTGAACTGAATGTACTCTAAAGAAGTTCTGCAAGAGCATGGAGCCGTAAGTAAACCGGTAGCGCTGCAGATGGCTCGGCAGGTGGCTAAAAAATATGGAACAGATATAGGCGTGTCCACCACAGGCATTGCTGGGCCAACGGGGGGTACAAAAGAAAAACCGGTGGGTACAGTATGGATGGGGTTTTGGACCGATAAACGCCACATGGCCCTTAGAGCAATATTTACCAACGATCGCCTGATCAATAAAGAACGCTCGGTGGCCGTTGTTTTGGAAACAGTACGTCGGATACTCCTCGATATTGAAACCATGCCATACGGCTTAGAACCAGAGTGGGCTTGATCAGATTTCTTCTTACATACCTGTGTTTTCTTTCTCTCCTGCTCGCATGTTCCCATCCTGTCTATGGTCAGGTTGACACGCTGGACACCACGCTCTCCGACACCACCCGCACCGACTCAACGCTGGCCGATACGACCCAGGCTCCCGCAGAACCTACCTTTCGTATCATCCCCTGGAAAAAGAACTATGCTATTGATGCACAAAAGGCTTCCGGCGACAGCCTTATGCGCTGGCAAAACTGGCCGGTGTGGACCTTTAAAAAGAACCGAGATCCAGGAGTGCTGAGTTTTCGGCTCGGAACCGTGGGTCGCAGCAGCTCGCTGATGATAGATGCCCACGAACCCCGCCACCAGCAGCTACTGTGGGAGGATATACCGATGCAGAATCGCGTGAGTGGCACGATAAACTGGAACGTGATTCCCATCCATAAAGTAGAGTCGATTTACGAAGAGGGGAATGGCATAACGCACAGCACTAATTTCTACCTAAAGGAATATTACGTTAATCAGCCGATGAGCCGGCTCATTTTTGATGAGAGCAAATTTGATCGCAGGGCACTGGAGTTTTGGATTACACAGAATTTCACGCAGAAAACCAATGCAGAGATCAGTTATCGGGATCGACGTGGGGGCGGGGGATTTCCTCGTTCATCATTTACCGGTAGCCAGATATACGGACGGGTGTATCACCAGATGGATAATACACAGTTTTTCAAAGTGCGATTTTTAAATAGTTCCCGAAACTTAAATGAGCCGTTTGGATATAATATTCCGGATCTTGGTAACTATACTTTTAATCGCTTCAGTACCAGTCCCAACCAGTCGAATGCTGCTTCCGAATCTACCTTCAACACGCTGGCAGTGTCCTATCACCGTCGCCCGGCGGATTCGACCGCCGTGCCCGAGAAGTTTCGGGCGGGTCTTTATATGGACAATCAGAAACGGGAGGTCAGCTATTCAGCCGATACTACCTATTACAAAATCAGGACACTGGGCATGTTTGCGCACAAATGGCTGGATTGGAGTCCGTTGAAAGTTGAGGGACTTCTCCGGTATGAACTTTTCTTGAATAAAGAACGCGATCGATCATCGCTTGAAACAGGCAATTGGGGATTGGCTACCGGTACAGGCAACATTCAATTTAAGCCGTTTCCCTGGATTAGCCTGGATGGAGAGGCTACATACAAATATCGCGATGACGGATTCAGCAGTTATTCATTAGGCGGCGATGTAGCATTCAATCTGGCTGATCGAGTGTCATTAACAGGAGGGGTATCGCGCGGCAGCCTGATGCCGACCCCACAACAGCTCTACTGGAATTCGGCGGAGTATTCGGGTTCAACAGACTTGGCCCCTGAAAAAATACTGGAGGCCCATGCATCCACAAATGTTACAATTCTGGACGGACTGAATGTAGGCGCCAAAGGGCAATACAAACAGGTGACAGATGCTGCATTCCTGAACACAGAAAATCAGTTTGTGAATGTCCCGGAATATGAATCGGTCTCCGCAACCGGTTTTTCTGATTTTACGAACCAACATATTGAGCTATCTGCCTCAGCAACGGCCCAGCAGTATCTAAACGCCGGAACCGGCATGTCAAACAACATGCCCGCATTTAATACTACCCGTATCTGGTTTAAAGGCGGAGCCTATTGGAAGGGCTATCTTTTTGATCGGGCTACTTACCTGAAAGCAGGGCTCTCTGGCATGTTTTCACCGATGCCATACCAGTCAGAACACTATAATGCCGCCTTAGACTTTTGGCAGCCGGCAAGCACAGACCAGCAGTTGCCTTGGTATAGCAGGCTAGATGTTGATATTTCGGCCCGTGTGCGTTCCATCATGTTTGTTATGCGGTTTGAAAATGTGCTTGATGATGTTAACCAACTCGGCTACTTTGAGACGGCCGGTTATCCCATGCCGCCCCGACGATTCCTTTTCGGCGTTCGGGCTGTGTTTAATAATTAAGAAGAAAATGACGTGCTATAGATGAGTTTTGGATATGTAATTAAAGAAGGGGTTGCAGGCTTTAAACGAGCCCGGCTGGCCTCATTTACCTCCATATTTTCGCTTTTTGTAGCTGTACTGCTACTCGGGGTGCTGGCGCGTGTTTCGTTCAATGTGTACCAGGTGGCCAACACCCTGAAGCAGTCGATTGATGTAGAAGTATTTTTGATGGACCTGGATCAACGCACAACGAGCGAGCTGCGCGATCGCATGGATGAGGAGGAGCTGATCCAATCCTATACCTATATTTCCAAAGACAGTGCTGCTTCCATCTTCAAACAGGAATTTGGAACCGGCGGGGAATCCCTGGCTGAACTGGAGTTTCTGCCCGCTTCATTTCGCCTGGATATCGACCCCGAAGCTTCCGTGGAGCAAATTCAATCACTGGTGGACCGACTGGAAGAATACCGCGGGGTGGATGAAGTTCAATTTAACCGGCAGCTGCTTGAAATTCTACAATCACGCTTTCAGACGGTAGTGATGGCCGGTGGAGGACTCGGCCTGCTTATTTTACTGGCTGCCCTGATCCTTGTATTTAACACAATCCGGCTGACTATTTACGCCAAGCGTGGCCTGATCAGGGCGATGAAATTGGTTGGGGCTACGAACAGCTTCATACGCAGGCCTTTTGTTATAGAAGGCGTAATCCAGGGCTTTATTGCAGGAGTAGCTTCAATCGGTGTGATGTTCCTTTTCTTTCGTTTTCTGCTGCCCGGTTATGTGCCACAGTTTGGTGTGATGGTCTGGCCGTTTGGCCGCTGGTATTATCTATGCGGCGGTATGCTGCTGCTCTCCATTTTTATGGGATATCTGGGTAGTCTTTGGGCCGCCCGCCGATTTATCCGCAGGACTTCGGTATCAGATGAATAGCGCAGAATCAAAGAAATCCACCGGTGAAAAAGAGGATATATATTGCAACTAATAAACCGCCAGCCCAGCGTGGAATACGCTTCCGATACATCATGAACGCGGTAAATAGTATGGCAACGAAACAGACCGGCAGGTAAAACGTGAGTACATGCTGGTTTATGGAGATGGGCTGAATAATTGATATGACGCCTGCATTAAAGAGAAAAAATGCCAATACCGATCCCACTACATTGCCGTACGAAATTTCAGGTCGCCCTTTGAGAGCTGCAGGCAGCTCCCGCCCCAGCTCTTCAATACTGATCAGGAGGGCCAGTACGGTCATGCCGTACACGGTGTCGGAAAGATCCCAATAGGAAAGCATATAATCGGCACTGTTCACTAACATTTCGCTGCCTGTAATAATACCTGCCAATGAAAACAAAAGCCATCCCACTGATTGCATCGTCGAAAAATCCTCCGCTTCCAGGAGTGAGTCTTTCAGCTCACCGGAAGGCTCGATTTCAATATTCTTTTTTGGCACACTGATGATATAAAAAATGGCTGCCATATATCCACCGAGTAGTAAGAGGCCATCAACACGCGAAAGCATACCATCTAACGATAAAATAAAGATGAATAGCAGGGCCGCAACCGGGATTAACAGAATATCAGTGGCAACTTTTTTGAATTTCATCGGGGTGATCAGCGCTGTTATACCGAACGCAAGTGTTATGGCTACCATCGCAGAACCGAAGATAGTCCCAAGTGCAATGCCCGTAATCTTATCAGCAGACGCCGCCGCGCCCACTGCCAGGTTTTCGGCATCAAAACCGATAAAGATCACGCTGATGGCAAATGTAGAAATGCCCAGGTTTCTAGAAGTACCGACGGTGGCCTCAACCAGCTTTTCCGATGAGAACAGTACCAGCGCCACCCCCAGCACAAAAACCAGGATGGATGTTGTAATTGAAAGCTCCATGACATGCCACGAATTTAAAGTACAGGGAACGTAATATCCGTACTGACACTACTGAATGAAAGTAAATGGTAGGATTTTCTGATTGTTCATTCAACGTAGGTGGAAGAGCAGCTTTGGACAATATATTTCGTAGACAACTACGTGTTAAAGCGGTTTTCCAGAATTTCATAACGATGGGTAAAAATTACCTCTAGCTGGCGCCGGATCAACAGTTTGTTAGCAATCTTTCCAAGAATACCATAGGGCGGTAAGTAGGATACCTGGTCTGTCATCTTCACGCCCTCCTCTGTTTTCTCAAGCCCGTGAAAATGATACCAGAAACTGTACGGCCCAATGCGCTGTTCATCAATAAACTGCCGATGGGGAATAATATGTTTTATTTCGGTTACCCAGTCGGAGATGCCCAGCAGGGGCAGCTTTACCTTGTACTGAATCAGCAATCCATTGTACATTTTGTCAGGTACCTCAGAGATGATCTCAAAATCGAGTTCTGGAGGGGTAATCGTATTAAGGTTTTCAGGCCTGGAAATAAATTCCCACACTTCCTCAACCGGTGCATGGAATATCTGCTCTTGGTTCAGCTGGTACATCGTAAGCGTATAGTTAATCGAGTTGCGATTTGAAGAAAAGCAAACACCCACGCTGATGACCAACGTTCCTGATGAACAGCCGTTTTATTGCTATTTGGGGAAAAGAGAGGATAAATCTCTTTAAAAATGGGCGAAGATAAAAAAACCTGAACCGACCGGTGACAGCCAATCCAGGATCTACACCCGGTGAATATTATATCACAAAATTTAATCGTTGAGAATCTCCTCAATCGCTGCTTCCTCCTCGACGCTGAGTTCCAGGTTTTCCCGTATCGCCACGGCTTCCTCAATTTGGCTGACTTTACTGGCACCGATCAAGGCTGAGGTGACCTGGGGTTTCCTCAGTACCCAGGTGAGAGCCAGCTGTGCCATACTCTGGCCACGATTTTGGGCAATTTTATTCAATTTTTTAACCTTGGCTAGTTTCTCTTCGGTCACGCCCTCTTTCCAGGAAACCACTTTCTCGGGCAGCACGAGAACCTTCTGTGAATCCCGTCTAGATATTTGTCCGTGAGGATGCCTGATCCAGCGGCGAAAAAACGATACTCCCAATGCCGATCTGGTCAAGTGTTTCCAGAAGGTTGTCTTGCTCCACCCAGCGGTCGAACATGCTGTATCGCGGTTGGTGAATCAGGAAAGGGGTACCGAGGTTATTCAGTATTTGGGCGGCTTTTTGGGTTTGTTCAGTCCCGTAGTTTGAGATGCCCACATAGAGTGCTTTACCACTATTTACAATGTGATCGAGAGCTCGCACTGTTTCCTCCAATGGGGTGTTTGGGTCAGGTCTGTGGCTGTAAAAGATATCCACATAATCGAGCCCCATCCGCTCCAGGCTTTGATTGAGGCTGGCAACGAGATACTTGCGATACCCCAGTTGCCGTAGGTCCCGGCCACATCAGATAGCCGGCTTTGCTTGAGATGATGAGCTCATCCCGGTACGATTTAAGATCTTGACTGAGGATCCGCCCAAAGTTCTCTTCAGCCGATCCGGCAGGCGGGCCGTAATTATTGGCCAGGTCAAAATGGGTGATACCGAGATCAAAGGCACGTCGGATCATTTTTCGGCCGTTTTCCAGGGAATCAACACCCCCGAAGTTATGCCAGAGTCCGAGCGAAATGAGTGGCAATTTAAGTCCGCTGTTCCCGCAGCGGTTATAGGGCATTGTATTGTAACGGTTTTCAGAAGGTAAATAGCTCATGAATACTCATCATCATTTTTTAATTACGATTTTTAGAATGTCTAGATGAAACTCGCGGCATGAACCGCAAGAAGAAAGAAAGGCTCGATAAAATATGGAAGGAAAAAACGGGGTAGCAGAAATTGGAAAATCTGCTACCCCGTAAACAAATACCGGATGCGAAAAGAGTAATTATACTCTTTTATAACTGGAGCACGGTCCTTCTTTACCGTCTTTTTCGCATTCTTCCCGGGTTTCAAAGCCTTTCTGGGAATGGTCTTCAATATCCCCATTAGACCTTAGTCTCCATCTCCATTCTCCTTTGACATCCTTGTAAATTTCACATTTTGGCATAAATAAATCGCTTTTTAATTATGATTACCCAATTAAAAATTTGTTCTTGGTTGGTTGAGGCGCTATTCCATATTTGACCTAAAACTATGAGCATCAGGAATCTTTCACCCATAAGCAGTACAAAGCTGCTTAACTCACAACCAGAACATCAATATAACGGTTTAAATCTTCAATATCGTTTCTGAAAATGTCTAAACCTTATCTTTTTATCGTTGGAGTTGTAGTAAGCTGATGATTCCATTTTGTTTTTTCAATCAAAGAAAAGTACCATAAGTACACTATTTATCAGAATAATGTTTACTGGTTTTTCATTTAACTAAAGCACTGAATTATGATGAAATCCATGCTTAAAAAACTCTATTTCCATACACCGCTCGTAACTTTGCTGGGAATCCTATTGCTGGCCGGCGCGTGTCAGCAAAGTTCACAGGAAGAGTCCGAAGCCAGTTCAGAAAGTGCCACAGATACCACCCTGACCTCTATAATGAGCGACACGCTTGATGCCATCTCTGAACCACTGGTCGACCATATGTATACTGCCGATCCCTCGGCGCATGTTTGGAACGGCACGCTTTATATTTATCCCTCTCACGATATTGAATCCGGCATTCCGCAGGATGATATGGGAAGCCATTTCAATATGAAAGATTATCATGTGTTTTCGATGGATAGCGTTGGTGGTGAAGTGACTGATCACGGCGTAGCACTTTCGGTTGATGAAGTGCCCTGGGCAGAGCGCCATATGCGTGGCCCCGATGCCGCAAAGAAAGGGGACCAGTACTATTTTTATTTTCCGGCAAAAGATACAGCCGATATTTTTCGCATTGGCGCAGCTACCGGCGATTCTCCCACCGGTCCGTTTAATCCCCAGCCAGAACCGATTGAAGGCAGTTATAGCATTGATCCCGCGGTCTATAAAGATACCGATGGGGAATATTACATGTACTTTGGCGGAATCTGGGGCGGACAGCTTCAGCGCTGGGATACTGGCGAATATGTTGAGGAAGATACCTATCCGCGGATGAGTGAGCCGGCACTGGCGCCTGAAGTGGCACGCATGAGCGACGATATGTTGAGCTTCGCCGAAGAACCTCGCGATGTTGAAATTCTGGATCAGAACGGAGATCCAATTACGGCAGGTGATAATGAACGACGATTCTTTGAAGCCGCCTGGGTTCACAAATATGACGGCACGTATTATTTTTCCTATTCTACGGGTGATACCCATTACATTGCGTATGCCACCGGTGATAGTCCCTATGGACCGTTTACCTATCAGGGTATTATTCTGGAGCCGGTTATCGGGTGGACGAGTCACCACTCTATTGCCGAATCTGAAGGGCAGTGGTACCTGTTCTATCATGATACGGAGTTTCCGTGTGGGCAGACTCCACCTCCGCAATATCAAGATGACGCCGCCTCACGCATAATGCCTGACTGTAGCATAGAAACGATTGATCCTTATCGGGATTGTATTGCTTCAATTGTATAATAAGAACGCAGGATACTGAACACAGATAGAATGTGATCAGCCGTTTGCAGAATCCTAAAATCGTTTTGAGAGGCTATCAGCTGAATGGTGATAGCCTCTTACATTTTTAACAACCAGCAGTTGCCATCTTCAAGCATGATTTCTTACACTAAAGCTAGTTTCCTTCCAATCCCATTTTAATAAGTTTACAGAAATATGATTCGTAAAACTATATACTCGTTACTGGTAGTGTTTCTATTTGTGCCATTGGCCCAGGCACAGGACAAAGCGTTCTCGCGGATGGATGTCTTTGCCCTGGAGTGGGCCCAGGATCCGCAGATATCTCCTGATGGAGATCAAATTGTATATATGCGCCGGGGCATGGATACAATGAATGACCGACCGCAGTTCCCGGCTCTGGATTATGAATAGTGACGGCACCGGCCATATGAAACTCACCAACCGCACTGAAAACGAATCGCAGCCCGCGGTGGTCGCCCAGCGGAGATCGAATCGCTTTTACCAGCTCAAACAGTGAAGATGGCAGCGAAATATTTGTCTACTGGGTTGACTCTGGCAAGTCGGCACCAATAACTCAACTGGACCAGGCGCCAGGTGATTTAAGCTGGTCGCCTGATGGTAATCATATTGCGTTTTCCATGCAGGTGGAGCAGCCTAATCCCACACTTGTGAAAAATCCGCTTAAAAAACCGGAAGGCGCTGACTGGGCTGAATCCCCAAGAGTAACCACCCGTCTTAAGCACGAGTCGGATGGAACCGGACGCCAGCCAGGCTTTTCTCACCTGTTTGTGGTTTCTGCAGAAGGAGGAACGGCACGGCAAATAACTTCGGGCGACTTTCATCATGACAGCCGCCCTGTTTGGACGCCTGATGGAGAGTCGCTTATTTTTGCCGCCAATCGTCATGAAGACTGGCAGTACGATCGCAGAAACTCGGAACTCTACAAAGTATCAGTCAATGGTGGGGAAATTCAGCCACTCACCGACCGTGACGGGCCGGATTACGGCCCGGCTATCTCTCCGGATGGTCAGCACAATAGCTTACTTGGGCTATGACGACAAAGTGCAGACCTACCAGGTATCCCGTATTTACACGATGAATGTCGATGGATCCGGAATTCAGCAGATTGAGACGGACTTGATCGCGATCCTTCTGATCTTGTTTGGGATGAGGATGGCGACGGGCTCTACTTTATGTATGATGATGAAGGTACCACAAGAATCGGGCACACCGACGGTGAATGGTAACACTACAGAGGTAGCTACAAATGTAGGTGGAACGACAATTGGACGACCTGATGCTGGTGGTTCATTATATTATCTCTAAATGATGGCACAATTGCATTCAACAAAACTACACCTTATTACCCGGCAGAATTAGCGGTGACAAAGATGGAGCAACAAGAGGCTCGGAAACTTAACCGATCTCAATGGCGACTTGCTTGGATTATCTGAACATTGGGCCAGGTTGAGGAAGTATGGTATGAATCGTCGGTGGACGGCCGCCAAATTCAGGGTTGGATTGCAAGCCGCAGCTGAACTACAATTCCAACCGTACCTATCCGCTGCTGGTTGAGAATCACGGCGGACCGATATCCAATTACGGAGACCGATTTTCACCTGAAATGCAGCTGTACGCCGGCAGCCAGGGTCATGTTGGTCTTTTTATCCCAAACCTCGTCGGCAGCACTGGCTACGGAGAAGAGTTTGGTAACCTGCTTTACCACGACTGATCCCGGCGATGATTACCACGACGTGATGGATGGCGTGGATGAAACGGCATCGATCCGCGGCCTGACGACGGAAGATAGCCTGTACGTGTACCGGCGGTAGCGCTGGGCGGGATTATGACGGCATGGATTATCGGCAAAAATGATCGATTTGAATCGGCGGCAGTAGTGAAGCCAGTAATGAACTGGATCAGCAAAACACTGACCGCTGACAATTATTATGGGTATGCTTACTACCGCTATCCGGGGCAGCCGTGGGAGAATTTTCAGGAGTACTGGAACTATTCGCCGATATCGCTGGTGGGCAATGTTGAAACACCCACACTCGTGATGGTTGGCATGGAAGATCTCCGGACCCCACCTTCCGAAGCCAAGCAGTTGTATCATGCCCTGAAGCTTCGAAAAATTGAGACTGCCTATGTCGAAATTCCGGGTTCATCCCATTTCATTTCTAACAGACCAAGCCAGCTGGTTACAAAAGTAGATCACATTCTCGCTTGGTTTGAACGGTACAGGTAGGCGGTAATTGATTAATCTATAAAAAAGAGGAAGAGCTGTGTAACAGTTCTTCCTCTTAAAATTTGTATGGGATTAATTTACAAACTCGATAATAGTTTACCGCAATATCCAGCAATTCTTATAAGACTAACATTACACAGAATTGTTTATTCCACGAAAAGCGGATATCTGGATATCTTTTACTTACTTATCGAACCTGTTCAAAAACTTATCGTAAGCCAACAAGGCTTCTTCCTCTCTTCCTAATTCTTCGAGGAGTTCTGCCTTTTCGAACATAAAATTTTCAAGGCTCTTAAGATTTCGTCCTGATTTATTAAAGCGTTGAATTGCTGCTGTAAGGGCATCTAGCTGCCTCCTGATCATGGTTTTCTTCCAATAAAATTTCTGCTCTCTGTATAAAAGCATGATCCACCGGCTGGAGAAACTCCTTACTATCAGAATGTTGTAGCCGGTCTACTACATTACCATAAATCGGCAGTAGCTCATCTGTTAAATCTAATTTTTCTGCCGTTTCCATCTTGTTTACTAAGGCAATTGAGGCGTGTGTAAAGAGGGCAGAATTGTCTGAATCAGCATACCTATATACACATCATCAAGTGCAAAAAACGCATCATCATGTCGTTCAAGTTTCTGCAGTAGTGTTGCTTTTTTAATGAACGCTTTATCTACTCTGGAAATATCCTGGTTCATTTTGTCGGCAAGGGATGACAAAAGTGGATTTTCCTGGGTAGCGTTTTCTTCTTCGGATGAATCAGTTTCATCCTTGGCTATACCATTTTCAACATACCGGTCTTTGTACTCTGAGTTGTCATTGTTGGCTTCCTTGTTGTCTGTATTGCGCTCTTTTTTGTTGCCGGAATTACTGGTCGTTTCTTCTGTATCTCGCTCTTTCTTTTCTATTTCTTCGTTTTCTTCCTGCATTTTATTGTCCTCTTCTGGGGTTTCGTCTTCGGTTATATCGTCTTGAATATGATGACTCTTTGTGCCGTTCTTGGGCCGCTCTGTAGCTTCAGCCACTAATGTTTCTGTTGCTTTAATATCATTGTCGTCGGCTGTTCCATTTTTAGAAGAACTTTTAGAAGCTTCTTCCGCAACCGTCTCAACGGCTGTCTTTTCAACTTCTCGTTCTTCCCAGGCATTTTTGATGTTTTCTTGACCTGCATAATTGACCAGTGCCTTAAACGTATTGGCCATATAATTGAGGATGATTTCAGATTTAACTGACTCAGTCTTTTCCTCTATAAGCTCAATGATTTCATCATTTGAAGCATTGTATATAGTGGAATTCGTATCCAGCAAATCCTCATAGGCCACGATAATTCCACTAGCCAAAGCTTGTTTTGATGTCTCCTTGTTTTGGAATTTTTCAAATAGTTTGGTAGGTGATCCATCCTCATCCAACAGCTGCAAATCCATCAGTAGAGAAAGGACTAGAAAATCAGTAGGGTTTGTGTAGCCTAATTCTTCAAAATAATCCTTGTTAATACGCTTAGGGATGTATTGGTCCGTCCGTATGGTCTCAAGTATTTGTTTATAGTTCGTAGAGTCTACTAGGAATTTGGTAGTAAGTCCCATAATGTCTGTATGATATGATTAATTTTTGATCCTTTATCTGGGGTAATAGTGTACTGCGCTTGCCTAAATCTTTTCCTAAAAAATGATTTACAAAAATATAATTTTTTAACAATTAGATATCCTTGATGAAAAAAGTGAGGCTAAGTCATTAATTATTAAATGTTTATACAACTATTTTAATGTAGATGTTTAATTAGGTATGATTAAAAGTATCATCTATTTGAGAATATATTGAATCTATTTATTAAGTAATATTAAATATTTAATCATCCCCAATAGCGTAACTTGTCAGGAATCATGCCGTCTGTAATGTGATACAATACTAAGCATTTCTTTAGGCAGTAGATAGCCCAAATACGATTTCTAATAAATCTGACAGAGAGAATATTGAATTGAATAAAATAATGTGGAATCACCCGGGTGTTAGGATCCCAAAATCTTCCAATTGTTATATAGTTTCAGGAGAATAAATTGATAAATTTCAACCAGTTAGGTGTTGTTAAATGTTGTAGATTATCTGGTAAAGCCAACTGCAGAAATGTTAAATAGAATTAGAAACACCAATTCTAGGTTAAATTCTCCTTAAAAAGTGGCCTCTTTTCTAATTAAAGGGTTAATTCAGGAAAAATCAGACGGTTTTAGAGTAAGTAATGTCATATACAGGTAAAATTTTGTTATTAGAATCTAAGAGGATACAGTTATGAAACAACGGCTATTTCTTTCATTACGGCAGCAGTTAGTCCATGAAATTTCTTTTGTGCGGAATGTGAGCAGACCTTACAGGGATGTTCCTGAAAAATTGGACATTATCGAATTTGAATATCGCCAAAAGCCCTGCAAGCTAGTCCTGAATGGTAAGGTTATGTTAGAGACTCAAGATGGGTCGCACCATGTGGAATCTTACAGGGATCTGGTCAAAGGACTGATACAATCAAACAGGTCTAAGAAGAAAAGTGTTTTTTCGGCTTGATTATTAAAAATCGGACTCTGGGAAAATTAGTGGCTTTGTCTCAGGCTGGTTGAGAATTTTTAAATTCTTGAAGAAGGGTGCTTAATAAATCATTGTCTAGCCGGCACATCTCTGTTTTATAGCTTGGCATCTTCTCGAGAGAGCTGCAGATTTTCCTTGTTCTGTTTGTCCATTAAGTAGTACATTATTGAGAGGGATTATCGACGTGATCGAGCCCAAGGGCATGGCCTACCTCATGAGCCAATACCATCTTCAGGTTATTAAAATCATCGAACTGGTAAATGTAGATTTTTTTCTGCCCGCCGGCATTTATATAATTACCCTGATTAAACTTTTTTTCTTTATTGAATCGCTTATTGTAGTGGTAAACCAAGGCATTTTGTTGCTCTGCTTGTGAATTCAGCCGTTCCGAAAAGCGATTTACTTTTTGACCGAGTTCATTAATACTTTGTCTCTGTTGATCGAGGTTGTTTTTTAGTTGGTCCAACCGCATTTTTTCGACTTTTAGATCCTGTTGATTCTCTTTTGGAACCCCACCTTTGGCATTCCAACTAGAAACTTTTGCATTGTAATTCTCTAGCAGTTCATTGAACTCTGAGAGATTTTTCTTGTATTGCTCCAGTTTCGAATTGTAGGTGGAAGTGAGCTCTTGGTAGCTCTTTTTCATCTCTTCATACCGCTGCTTCTCATTTTCAATGCGCTTAAGAAGTTGGCGTTCACTGTCAATTTCATGTTGCTCTTCGCTGTAAATCAGGTGAATTCCGACCTTCCCGGTTTTACGATACACTAACAAGTTTTTTCCTACCGCATCAGACCAAGCGCTGTTAACTTTTCTCATCGCTTCTATAACCTTAGCCTTGTCGATGTTGTAGCGTTTATCGATATGCTCAATTCGGTAGGTCAAGGGTTGATCACAGGCACCATAGGAGATAAAATCAGGTGAGGTTGTATTAGACTGAATAAGGGCGATACCGGCTACAACCAGCACAAGAAACAGAATTAAAAAAGCCTGAATGTGCTTCATATTTAATACTTTTTATAAAATTACATCCTTCAGGTGGAGATGTTCTAGCTTAAACCAAATTCATCATATTAAATTGGGGCATTGTTTTTTACAATCCTGATCATACATTGTAGAAATCCCACAATTTCTTTTCCCTATATATAATACATAATTGAGCTCGGGTTTTCTACATGTCTATTTCCCTTGCATTTCCAGCCTTATCCATTTTAACAAGCGGTAGTTTATTATGGTTTTCGAGTTGGGATTTTTTTACTCTGATCTTAACCTTTATCGAAAATACCAGATCTGCTTTTTGAGCCTTCTATACTGTTCATTTTCTTTTCTTAATATCCCCACGTTCTTCTCCAGTAAGGCTCCGTTCTTTTTATCCAACCCCTATATTTGCAAACCCGTCTTTGTATGTAGTCGACGCTGATAATAAATCATGTTGATAGCCACCTCCTCACTGTTGTTGTAAGCAAGCAAATTCATTTTAGCAGTTTATTACCAAAGACTATCTGATTACAGTACATTTTTTGCCAATCGATATCGAAAAAAAGCCAATTATTCCTGATATCCCAGGTAACCATTTTTGTACGGCCGATATTGGATAGATGGGCATCATGTTCAAAAGTATCACAAACATTTAAAGAACGGCTGCTGATTATAACATAGAGTTCTAGCCCGGATTTCGCAGCGATTTGAGCGTATCCTGTAGGAGCGATTCATTTATCGTCGTTTAACTCATATAAGTTTATAAATGCCATAAGGTTACAGGATTTTAGCCTAAATATTTGTGAGAAATACGGGCTAGAATCATATGATAAGGATGTGTTCAGCTCAATAACCCCGAGAATAGTAGTTTGAATCCCTACATATGATGAAACGAATAGAGAGCTGGTGACTTTATGACAATTTTCCCAATCGTAAAAAGATGGGAAACGTAACGGAAAGCTTTTCATCCTCTCCCCAGAGCGGATCTATCTCCTGGATCACTGTATCTACGGGATTCTGCCCGTGGTCGTCTTTGAATTTTTGAACTGGGGACCATGAGTTTAGAAAACCCTCCAAGTGCTCTCTTTCCCATTCGATAGTTCGTTCAAATTGCGGTGTGGAGATCTCCTCAAAAGGAAAGGGGATGGTTTGGTATTTTTCATCCAGAAATTTACGGTTCTTATTGAAATACCGGTTGAACATGTCGTTGTAAAACTGGTGCAGTTTTTTGTCGATTTTGGGTAGAACCTGTACCATGCCATACCCAATTACAGCCAGCAACGCTCCCGGTCTGCCCGTTCGATTCACTTCCGTGTAAAACTGTTCAAAATCAAACCAGTGAATTGCCTGAGCAACTGTTATGAGATCAAATATGTTGGAAGAAAATTCAGTGTCCTCGGCAGGTACTTTATAATAAGTGATGTTGGATTTCTTCGGCGCGTGATCCATCTGCTCCTGGCTGATGTCGCTTGCATAAATCTCATCAAAATGTTCGGCCAGCACAGAGGCTACCTGTCCTGGACCTGTGCCGCAATCCCACGCAACGTTTTTCGCATTCAGGTGAGAAAAAATGAACTGGTACATCTTTCCGGGTAATCGGGACGATATCGAACATACAGGTCTGATTGTTTGGAAAAACGGCTTTTCATGGCAGCTTATTTAAAAAGAAAGGGTACGATATTAGGTGAGATTTTCCGTTTTCTTGCGAGATTCATCCGCCATTTGCTCGTGGTACTCCTTCAGGTGGTTAGCTAAATCTTTGTTGTGGGTGCTTAGAATACGCGCAGCCAGCAGTCCCGCATTGGCCGCCTTCCCGATGGCAACCGTCGCCACGGGTACGCCGTTGGGCATCTGCACAATGGAATAGAGACTGTCTAGCCCGCTGAGTGTGCTTGTTTTTACCGGAACCCCGATTACCGGCAGCGTGGTGTAAGCAGCCGTCATGCCTGGCAAGTGAGCCGCGCCCCCTGCTCCAGCAATTATCACCTCGAGGCCACGATTGCGAGCGGTTTTACCATACTCAGCCATCATTTCAGGCGTGCGGTGAGCAGAGACGACTTTTTTTTCATATTCAATACCAAACGTATCGAAGAATATCGCAGGCTTCGCGCATCGTGGGCCAGTCGCTGTCACTACCCATGATGACGCCGACTTTTGGTTTATGTTCGCTCATGGTTCTCTGGTTTTAAGGATTAGAATGATTTCTAATAGCTGGTACAGATCAAGAAATGTACGCTAATTTACAGTCTTTTAAATTCGAATAGGAGTCGTCAGTTGTTGCGCCTTTTCATACGTCTCATCCAGCCGATCTCCCAAAAGGGTATAATGTCCCATTTTCCTGCCAGGCCGGCTAGCCAGCTTGCCATATACATGCAGGTGACCGTCGCTGGCCTCGAGCGCGTTCAGGGCGTGATCAACCTGAGCGGTGCGTTTATCCGTACCCAGCAGATTAACCATTGCAACCGCCGGTTCCCGGAGAGCCGTGCTGCCCAGTGGAAGCCCCAGGACGGCCCGGACATGATTCTCGAACTGTGATGTCACGCATCCTTCAATTGTGTAATGTCCTGAATTGTGGGGGCGCGGCGCCGATTCATTCAACAAGATTTCGCCATTCTCTTTCAGGAAAAATTCATAGGCAAACAGCCCTTTACCATCGATCGCATCAGTTGCCTGCAGGGCCAGTTGCTGGGCGCGTTTCTGGATCTCCTTTTTTACCGGGGCGGGAGATAGCACAGCTACACAAATATGGTCCTCCTGTACCGTCTGGCAGCAGGGGTACACCATCGTGCCGGTCTCATTGCTGGCCACCTGCACAGCCAGCTCATGCGTAAAATCCACAAATGCCTCTGCTATGATATCGTGTCCCTTGTCGCCGCCCAGTGTTTTAAATGCTTCCCTGGCTTGATCAAAATTTTCAACCGTTTCATTTCCGTATCCGTCATATCCTCCCTTTGAGGATTTAAGCAGGTAGGGCCACCCGTGTTCTTCTCCAAATTGGTCAAGATTTTCTTCTGAATTTAAAAGAGCATACGGTGTAACGGGAATGCCAGCTTCCTCAAAAGTCTGCTTTTCGATCAGTTTATTCTCAATCAGTGCGAACGAGGAGGGTGCAGGCCATATAGGCGTGTTGCTTTGCTCTTGCACCTCTTGTAGAATCTCACTGCTAATAAATTCGTTCTCCAGGGTTAGTACATCGCACTCTCCGGCGAAAGTGGCCATATCCATCACACTCTCAAAGGAACCGCTGGTGGAGTGCGGGGTCATAAACTGTACCGGTTCGTTTTCGGGACGATCAGAGAAAACACCAACCTGGATGCCGTACCGAAATGCCTGCAGGGCAGACATCCGTGCAAGTTGACCGGCACCTAGAAATCCAAGTCGGTATTTGGCAGAGAGAGGATTTGTTGATTCAGACACAATAGAGCTTGTTGATTAACAGTTACGTTGCTGCCAAGTATAACAATTAAGTAGTTAAAATTAAGAATTTAGAGGTTGGAAAAAGGTTATTTTAATATTTGACTTTAGTCCTTAATTCTTCCGATTAAGACTCGTATTTTAGTTAAGATCAGAAACATTTAGTAATCTAGGCACCCAGAACCTTTCTTTATGGATATAGAAGCAAAACTACAGCAGGTAAAAGAGCGGTATGAAGAGGTACAAACGGCTATGAGCGATCCCTCCGTATATGATAATCCCGCCCGCTATACCGAACTCACCAAGGAGCATAGTGAGCTGAAAGATCTGGTGGAAGATTATGATGAGTGGGTCGATATCAACAAGCAGATTGAAGGGAATACCGAGCTTATTGAGGATGGGGAAGATCCCGAGCTGACCGAAATGGCAAAGAATGAAAACGAGGAGCTAAAAATGCGCCTTGAGAAGCTTGAAGAAAAGATAAAGTTTAAACTCGTCCCCAAAGATCCCGATGACTCCAAAAACGTGATCGTCGAAGTGCGCTCGGGAACGGGCGGCGATGAAGCGGCTATTTTTGCGGGCGACCTCTTTGATATGTATCGCCGCTACGCCGACAAGATGGGATGGAAGTTGAATATCATGAACCTGAGTGAATCGGAAAAGGGCGGTTTCAAAGAGATTATCTTCGGCCTTGAAGGAGATGAAGTTTACAGCAAGATGAAATATGAAAGTGGTGTCCACCGCGTACAGCGTGTGCCGGAGACGGAGTCGCAGGGCCGCGTTCATACCTCGGCTGCCACAGTGGCCGTGCTCCCCGAGGCGGAAGAGGTAGATGTGGAAATAAACACCTCTGATCTCCGCATCGATACATTTAGAGCAAGCGGGGCTGGGGGACAGCATGTAAACAAGACCGATTCCGCCATTCGAATTACACACGAGCCAAGCGGCGTCGTTGTCGAATGTCAGGAGGAGCGCTCACAGCATCAAAACAAGGAGAAAGCGATGAAAATACTACGTACCAAACTCTATGATGCGAAGGTGGAAGAACAGCGGAAAGAGCGGGCCGCAGAGCGTAAAAGCCAGGTCTCAACCGGCGATCGCAGCGCAAAAATCCGCACCTATAATTTTCCTCAAAGTCGCCTGACAGATCATCGCATTAACCTAACGCTTTACAACTTGGAAGATAGTCATGAAAGGGGAGATCGACGCAGGTTATCCGAATCTCTCGCATGGAGGACAACCTGGAGAAGCTCAATGCCATTATGGAGTAACCTTAGGCAGTTATCAGCGTGCCAATTTGCCGTGAATCCGTGATTTCTAATTTAGTGAAGAACAGGTTCAGGGTTTAATTTTCATGTGAAGTCAACAATTCAAAATTGTGCCAAGCTTTGGCTCCCAAGGCTTTTCAAAAAGATTATTTGCTTACCCTTGCCTATTCTGATGCCTGTCTTTGCAGGCAGATAATGTGAATTTTTAAATACTACAATGGCTGATATTCCTGTTACTTTGGCACTGATCCAGCTGAGTTGTACAACGGATCTCAAGAAAAATGTTGACAAAACGATCGTTCATATTCGGGAGGCAGCAGATAGCGGGCCCAGGTAGTCTGCCTGCAGGAACTCTTTAATACCACCTATTTTTGTCAAACGGTGGATGAGGCTAATTTTTCGTTGGCAGAGCCTGATTCAGGCCCCACCGTGAACCGGCTTGCACCCCTGGCCAAAGAGCTCGAAGTAGTGCTGGTGGTACCACTTTTTGAACGCAGGGCGGCGGGGATCTATCACAATTCGCTGGCCGTGATTGATGCCGATGGCAGCCTGTTGGGGCGATACAGGAAAAAACATATTCCAGACGATCCGGGCTTCCATGAAAAATACTATTTTACACCCGGAGAAGATGATTACAAAGTGTTTGATACCCGCTATGCTAAAATCGGTCCGCTGATCTGCTGGGATCAATGGTACCCGGAGGCGGCGCGGATTACAGCTCTTAAGGGAGCGGAGATTTTGCTTTATCCTACAGCTATTGGAACATTGCCGGATGAGAATGAACAAATATCAGGAGAGTTTATGGATGCCTGGCAGACTATCCAGCGGAGCCACGCCATCGCCAACAGTTGTTTTGTGGCCGCGATCAACAGGGTTGGAAAAGAAGGAGACGTCGAATTTTGGGGCGGTTCGTTTGTTTCGGGTCCATTTGGAGAGGTGCTAAATGAAGCAGGACGACAAGATGAGATCCTCATTACGGAAATCGATCTTTCAAAGATTGAAAAACAGCGTCAAACCTGGCCCTTCTTTCGTGATCGTCGTATAGATACATACGGACCTATTTTAAAAAGGTATGACGATGAATAATTTTGATTAGTTGGGCTTTTTCACCAGAGTTTTGAATTCCGGTAATATTCATTCGTTTAACCAACATGTCGAAGCCAATCACAAAAGGATTCCAGATGCCAGCAGAATGGTATCCGCACGCGGCCACGCAACTGCACTGGCCATCAAATCCTGAAACATGGCCGGATGAGCGATTGCCGAGGGTGGAATCGGTCTATCTGGAAATCATTGAACTGCTCCACCGGTACGAGCCGATTCATCTCTTTGTAGAAGATAATGAGGTCTACAGGCGGGTATTAAACCTGTTCGAAAATCGGGATATTAATCTTGATCGAGTCACCTTTCACCTTCAGCCTATTAATGATGTGTGGGCACGAGATTGTGGACCAATTTTTATTCGTCAAAATGATAATCATGATGTGTTTGCTATTACAGACTGGGAATACAACGCGTGGGGCGGCAAATATCCGCCGTATGACGATGACAATCATCTACCTAAATATATGGCTGAGAAGTTTGGAATCCAGCGATTTGAACCCGGTATGGTGCTGGAGGGTGGTTCTATTGAAAGCAACGGCGATGGCGTGTTAATGACTACCGAGTCAGTATTGCTTAATCCCAATCGAAATCCCGATATGAGCAAGGCCGATATTGAACAGCGGTTGAAAGAGTACCTTGGCGTTCAGCAGGTTATTTGGCTAAACCGCGGTTTGGCCGGGGATGACACCGATGGTCACATCGATGATATTGCTCGATTCCTCAATCCTTCCACCATCTTGCTCATGCAGGTAGAAGACCCTGAGGATGTCAACTATGATGCACTGAAAGAAAACCTGGAGATTCTCAAAGAGGCTACCAATCAACATGGCAATACGTTTGCAATTGAAACCCTTCCCGCCGCCCAACACCCGCATTGAGGACACCACGGTGGATGGCTGCGGAGTATGTTCCGGCCAGTTATGCCAATTTCTATATCGCCAACGGAGTTGTGCTGGTACCGATTCATGATGAACGATATGATGCAAAAGCGATACAGGCTTTTTGAACGATATTTCCCAGAGCGTGATATCGTGGGAATTTCTTGTACAGACCTGGTGTGGGGACAGGGAAGTATCCACTGTATTACGCAACAGCTGTATGGGATTTAACTAATTGCTGAGGAAAGCTTCTTGCTGTTCGGGCAGTCTTATTCTGGAATTCTGCCGCCGGATAAACCGGATGATTTTGGCGATATCAGGCACCTTGAGCGTAAAGCTGATATCCCCTAGGTCGATCAGCTTTTCAAATTGTCCGGTCACACGGGATTTGAACAGAATGTGGTAGGATGGCGAAAAGTCGAAGAGCGCCTTGTCGGGCCAATCGGCATTCTTTGGGGCAAATCGCAACTCTTCAAATTCCTGAAGATTGTAGTTGAATTCCTCTACATGCTGCTCCCCCTTAAAAGCTTCAATCGTGAGCATGTCACCCTTGGCAGAAAGTTCGAACCGGTATAGCGGATCTGTAATTCTGAGCACACCGATAAATGCCAGCATAATAAGCATCAGGGACATCAGCTGGCGAAATCCAATAATCAGCAGCGCTTCATCTACAAATGCATCCCCCAGCATATAAGTAGCCAGCGCGGTGGCCGCCACTACGATCAGCCCCCAGAAAAGATTGGTCTCTTCCTCGTAAATGGTCAGCGTAGAGTTCATTTCTATATCAGTTTGCCCCGTTTTACTGACTTGTAATGTATGCTAAATGAACGTTTTTTACGATTACTTATTAAGGTTGGCCACTTGAGTGTTTGAAAAATCCTAATAGGAAAAATATTAATAAATGTCCCTGATCTTTAATATCTTTTCGATCTATTCAGATCACTAAAAAATCAGTATTTATTGGGTCTTTCTTGCATGACTGACGAATTGTATAAGAAATATGAAGCGGTAATAGGTCTCGAAGTTCACTGCCAACTCCTTACAGAAAGTAAAGCATTTGCCCCGGTATCGACCGAATTCGGAGGTAAACCAAACACGCAGGTCACGCCACTATGCCTCGGACATCCCGGTACGCTGCCGGCACCCAACATCAGAATCTGGTGCGATATACCATTAAGATGGGACTGGCAACGAACTGTGATGTCTCCAAGAAATCTATCTTTGCCCGCAAGAACTACTTTTACCCGGATCTGCCCAAGGGATACCAGATTTCGCAGTATGAGACGCCCATCTGCCACGATGGCCATCTGGATGTTAAAGTAAATGGCGAAGATAAACGGATCGGGATCACACGAATTCACATGGAGGAGGATGCCGGAAAATCCATTCACGATCAAGATCCCTACAACACACTTGTGGATCTCAACCGCGCGGGCACTCCGCTGATAGAGATTGTTTCAGAGCCCGATATCCGGTCGCCGCAGGAAGCCTATGCCTACCTAAACCGGATCAAGCAGATTGTACAGTACCTTGAAATCTGCGATGGAAATATGGAGGAGGGAAGTCTTCGCTGCGATGCCAACATCTCTATTCGTCCACGGGGCAGAAAGAGCTGGGCACACGTACCGAGCTGAAAAACATGAACTCGTTCCGCAATGTGGAACGGGCACTGGAATATGAAATTAAACGCCAGATGCGTCTGGTTGAAGGCGGTGACGAGGTAATCCAGCAAACTCTGTTGTGGGATGCCAACAAGTTGGAAACGAGGCAGATGCGTACCAAAGAGGAGGCCCACGACTATCGCTATTTCCCGGAGCCAGACCTTCCACCTGTTATGGTCACCGATGCCATGCTCGGATGAGATCCGCGAAGAATTGCCTGAAATGCCGGGATGTTCGTTGCCAGCGGCTTTGTGGATGAATTCGGCAATGAGCGAGGAGATGCCAGACTCTTACCGAAGATCGTTATCTGGCTGATTATTTTGAAGAAGTACTTGAAGAGGTGGGCGATCCCAAGGCGGTGTCCAATGTGGTTCTCACAGAAGTATTGCGGGTTTTAAATGAGCGAAGTATCGGGATCCGAGATTTTACAATATCCACTGAGCGGCTTGCAGGACTTATCCAGATTCGGGAGAACGACAAGATCAGCTCGTCAGCAATGACGGAGATCTTCAACGAAATGCTTACCCAGGACAAAGACGCTGAGCAGCTGGCCGAAGAGATGAACCTGCTCCAGGTTTCGGATGATAGCTTTCTCGAGCCTATCGTCGATGCTGTAATTGATGAACATCCCGATGAGGTAGAACGTTATAAAGATGGGAAGAAAGGGCTTATCGGCTTTTTTATCGGCCAGGTGATGCAACGCTCTCAAGGAAAAGCGAATCCACAACTGGTTCGCGAAATGATAACAGACAAACTAGAAGACTGATTAGCTCTTCAGATATTAACTTTTCGACCCATTATATGTCAGTCGACTTAAAAATTACCAGTTCGCTATTCCTCACACTGTTGGTTGTTTTCAGTGCGTGTACCCATCAGCAGTCACAGAAGCCCAGCGCCATTGTAGAAGGTCAGATTACCGTAGCCGATTCCATCGATGCCAGCCGTGATTTTTCAGGCATCGAGATCGCGATCATACAGAAAGATTCAGCAAATATGGGGGCGGATACGCTTTTCTATCGACAAACAGATTCTACAGGACATTTTTCAGGCATCGCTACCTTTCCGGAAGATCGGTTTTATACTCTTCGCATTGATCGCAACCAGCGCCAGCTGGGGCAGACCTCCATTATTCTTGCAGAAGGAGACACCGTGCAGATTACGGCTGAACTACCCGGTCTGCAGCAGACGCTCGAGATAACTTCGAATGAACATGAGGCCCTGGATCAATACCAACGCGTAAGCAGAAACTACCAGCGGATAGCGCGTTATATACAGTCAGGCGGAATGAAGGGGGATAGCGCCCGGGCGGAGCTCAACAAATGGGCAAATCTTTTTTGGGAAGTGTACACGGAGAGAAAAAGGAACCATCGCCAGCCGATAGTGGCCGCTGTCGACGCCATCGATATTTACGGTTCTGTTGATGGACAAGAGATGATGAAAAAAATCCGACAGGTACGAGATAATGATGAGTTTGCCGGTGTGGCTGCCCGCTACGGAAATAAATTACCTTGCACAAAATAAAGGCCTTGATTACTCCCTGAAATACCTTGATACCCTTCAGAATACAACGAACGACAGCCTGGTTAATATGAACATACAGCAGGAGCGGATTAAGTTGCTTTACGACAGTGCAAGGATCGACCAAGCCAAGGCAGAGCTGACCGATTTCAAGCAGGAATTTGGGACCCGATCTTCTGCCGCCAATTGGGTTGCAAGTATTGAATATGATTTGAACTATCTTTCGCCGGGTGATTCTATCCCCAGTTTTTCATTTGAAAATACGGGTCGTAACATTTCACGTGATTCTCTGTTGGGCACACCCTATATCCTGGAAATAACGTTGCTGTCCAACCGACTCTACCAGGACCAGTACGATCGAACATTTGTGATTCACAACATCTACAAAAATTTTGGACTTGAAGTCGTTACCATCCCGCTTGACCAGAGCCAGGTTACGGTCAACGCCTTTTTTGAAGAGCGGGAGAAAGCATGGCCCGTAGCTTCTGCAGATGATTTTAATCGCAAAAATTTAATTGAAACGTTTAATATCCGCTTGGTACCAACCCGTTTCCTGGTTGATCGCAACGGCGAGATTGTACGGAAGTATATCGGGCAGGAATACCAGGATATTATCCAGGGAATTCAAACCATAATTAAGACCAAGGAACCAGCATCATGAGACGATTTCTAATCGCAGGAAACTGGAAAATGCACAACGGCCCTTCGGCCACACGTTCACTGTTGGCTGAACTCAACGAGGAGCTGCCAGACATCCCCGAAAACCTGGATGCCTTGGTATGTCCACCCACTATTTCGCTTGAGGCGGCCGCGGATAAAGTGCGCAAACATTTCGGATTATATTTAGGTGCACAAAATCTGCACTACGAAAATGAAGGGGCCTACACCGGGGAAGTGACTGCAGGCATGCTCAAGGAAGTGGGGTGTGATTATGTAATTGTGGGCCACTCAGAGCGGCGCGAATATTTCGGTGAAACTGATAAAACAGTTAACCTAAAAGTGCTCAAAGCGGTTCAGGAAGGCTTAAAACCGATCGTATGTGTGGGGGAATCACTCCAGCAGCGAAAAGCCGGAAAGCATGTAAACCTGGTAAAAAAACAGGTGCAGGCTGGCCTCAACGAAGTGAGCAATGAAAAAGCGTCTAATGTTGTGATAGCATACGAACCGATCTGGGCGATCGGCACCGGTGAAACAGCAACCCCAGAACAAGCTCAGGAGATGCATCAGATGATTCGCGATGAAATTGCCGATCTATATACCGGGGATGTAGCTGATGGGATCCGGATCCTCTACGGCGGAAGTATGAAACCACATAATGCCGAAGAACTTCTCAGCCAGCCCGATGTGGATGGCGGTCTTATCGGCGGTGCCAGCCTGAAAGCAGACAGTTTTTCTGAGATTATTAAAATTGCTGAAAAACTTTCCAACTAGTTCTCAATCACTTGACAGTAACCGACCAGCTGAGAATTGCCAATTTATTTTCAGTGAACTGAATCCCAGATAATTAAATTTCGACTTCAAAAAAATGAATGTATTACTTCTTGGAAGCGGTGGCCGTGAGCATTCACTGGCATGGAGCATCAGCAAATCTGCTCACCTTGATAATTTATTCATAGCGCCTGGCAATCCTGGTACGGCACAGGTAGGAGAAAATGTTGCCCTTTCTCTTTCCGACTTCAAGGGCATCCAGGATTTCATTGAAGAGCACGATGTGGAGCTGACCGTCGTCGGTCCCGAAAAACCGCTTGTTGCAGGAATCGCTGATTTTCTCCAAGACAAAGGACACAAAGTTTTTGGCCCATCCAAGTCTGCTGCACAGCTTGAAGGCAGCAAGAAATTTGCGAACGATTTCATGGAAAAGAACCGCATTCCTACAGCTGAATATGTCAGTTTTGAGCGGGATGAGTTCGACGAGGCCCTCAGCTATGTGCAGCGACGCGACGAATACCCTGTGGTACTAAAGGCTGATGGACTTGCGGGTGGAAAAGGTGTTTTTATTTGTGAAACTGAAGAAGAGGTGGTTAATCGACTGGATCAGCTGAAAGAGGATGCCAAGCTCAGTGATGCGGCTGAGAAGTTGGTTATCGAAGAATTTATGGAAGGTGAGGAAGCCTCCGTTTTTGTTATTTCCGACGGAGAGACGGCCAAAGTGATACATAACGCGCAGGATCACAAGCGAATAGGAGAGGGTGATACCGGCTTGAATACCGGCGGCATGGGGGCTTACTGTCCTGCACCGGTAATGACAGATGAGCTGATGATGAGGGTTGAAAAAGAGATCGTGCTACCCACTATCTCCGCAATGTTGCTGATAATGAAACGCCCTACAGGGGAATCCTGTATTGCGGCCTTATGATTACCGAGCAGGGACCAAAAGTTGTGGAGTTTAACTGCCGATTTGGGGATCCCGAGTGCCAGGCCATCCTTCCCTCCCTGCAAACTGATCTGCTGGAGCTGCTTGATGCAGCCGCCTCAGGGCGGTTGGAAGAAAAAGATATTACGATTGACGACAAGTACCGGTGCTGCGTGGTTATGGCCTCCGGGGGATATCCCAAAGAGTATGAAAAGGGGAAAGTGATTTCGGGAATTGAGGATGTGTCAAATGATGTGCTTGTTTTCCATGCAGGAACAGCCCAGAAAGGCGATCGGCTTGTAACTGACGGCGGGCGCGTGCTTAGTATCGTCGGATCCGGGGCAACCTTGCAGGAGGCGATCAAGGCTACCTATGCCGAAGTGAAAAAGATCACTTTTGAAGATGCTTACTACCGGAGCGATATTGGGGTTAAGGGCTTGGCTCATCTTGATTAGGAGTTGGTTGGAACTGCTAAATACTAAATGATGGAAAAAATATTTACTAAAAAACTGTTGCCCGCTGTTACTCTGAATGATGCAGATTCAGCCCAACGACTGGCCGAAACTTATCTTGATGCCGGGTTGGATATTCTGGAGATTACCTTTAGAACGGATGCTACCCTTTCCTCGATCGAAGCTATTGCCAAAGAATTTCCATCACTAAAGATAGGTGCGGGCACTATCCTTAATACGCATCAAGTAGCGCAAGCTAAAAATGCCGGAGCCCAGTTTGGTCTTTCACCGGGATTTAATGCAGAGGTGGTTAAAGCAGCTCAAAAAAAAGAGTTCCCATTTATCCCGGGCATTATGACTCCTTCAGAAATCGAGGTGGCTCTGTCAACAGGGTGTAGAGTCCTCAAACTTTTCCCTGCTGATATATCCGGCGGCCCCGAATATATTAAAAGCCTGGAGGGTCCCTATCAGCATACCGGCATGCAGCTGATACCGATGGGGGGAATTAATCCTCAAAACATGAAGGCTTACCTGGGCTGTTCAAGTGTGTTGGCTGTGGGTGGTTCCTGGATGGCCCCGAAAGATAAAATTGACGCCGGTGATTTTTCTCGGATTGCCCAGGTTATTCGTGAGACTCGTCGAAACCTCCATTTTTGAACTAATTGAACGTGAAAGTAAAGAGATCTCTTTAAAAAAATCCTACACGTTTATAGAATTGCCATTCTATAGTTCTGATCAGAAGAACGTTGATAAAAAGCAGGGCCATGACGAAGCCCGTCACTGATACGATCGTCATCATAACGGTCCATGACTTGAGCGTCTGCTTTTCTGTAAGCCCCAAATATTTGTTCACCAGCCAGAATCCGCTGTCGTTTACGTGAGACAGGATGCTGGAACCTGCTGCAATGGCTATTACCACCAATGCTTTTTCGGGGGATGAGAGTGTAAACTCGCTCATCATCGGTGAAACCATGCCCGCAGAAGTGACCATGGCAACCGTAGCCGAACCCTGTGTAACACGTACAACAACTGCCAGGATGTAGGCAAGGATGATCGGTGTAATATTGTATGCAAGCAGCGTTTGAGCCAGTGCTTCCCCCACGCCACTGTCAATCAGGATCTGCTTAAATACACCACCCGCACCGGTAACGAGAATAATCAAGCCAGCAGGGGCCAGAGCTTTGTCGGTAAATTTAAGTACCTCGTTACCGGTAAAACCCTTCCGATAGCCTAAAAAGTAGGCTGCAATAAGCGTGGCAATGGTCAGTGCACTGAACGGGTGTCCGATAAATTGCAAAAGGTTTACGGTGAAATTGGCGGTAATCACGTTGTCTTCAACAAGCAGATCCAGCACGGTGGACATCACAATCAGAATAAGCGGTAGTGTGATAACCATGATGATAACTAAGAAATCACTGCGGTCGGTCTTGGCAGCATCTTCATCCTTTGTTTCACTTGTTTCACTGAAGTCAGGCGGATCCACATGAATTTTGTTGCCGATGTAATTACCCCATACAGGACCGGCCAGAATAGCGGCGGGAATGCCGGGTTGTGAGCTCCCAGTAGTATGACCCATCCTAGCGAGACATCTAAAATTTCAGCAACTGCTACCGGTCCAGGAGTTGGTGGAATGAAGGAATGAGTTACCCCCATCCCAGCCAGCAGTGGAATAGCATCAGAGATGTTAGATTTCTCTCAGATTTTCGCGCCAACGCGGTGACATCAATGGGAACCAGGATAATAAATCCTACATCCAGGAAAACGGGTATGGAGACCAGAAAGCCGGTAAGCGTCGATCCCCAGGAGGTCCGATCAGTACCAAAAGTGCGCACGATGGTTCGAGCCAAAGTTTCAGCACCTCCAGAAAACTTCAAGAAGTTTGCCTAAAATAGATCCGAGTCCAACAATGACAGCAATAAATCCAAGGATACTGCCCATCCCTTCCTCAATGCTGGTAAGAACCTCATCAAAGCCCATTCCTGCACTGATTCCAACAAAAGCGCTGGCCAGTAAAAGCGAAATAAAAGCGTGGATTTTTAGCTTGGTCACCATCACCAGCAACAGTGCGATGGAGCAGATAGTGATTAACAGTAAATAAATCGTTTGGTCCATGGCAGTATTGGTTAACTGTTACTATTTATAATACGGAGGTGTCCTTTAAGCGTCAGCCGGTCTGGCTGGACGATCGTTTCTGTTTGCAGGCTCATAAATTGCAGGGCCTTCTGGTAGCGGTCGATTAGCGGTCCGCTGCCCGCCAGGTAAATACCTCGATCGTAATCCAACTCAGTAAGCGACTGAATTTCTGTTCCTATTACCAGCCCGCTTAGCAGATCTAAATTTCGTCTTTTATGCAATCCCAAGAGCAGGTCGTTGGTTCGTATGCCAAATATGGCGTGAAGAAAATCCTTCTGCCGGGCCTCCTCCAACCCTTCGTGAAAAGCATCGATATTTAGTGGCTGCTCGGAGTCCTGCACTGACGCGGCCAATACGCTGTGGGAGCAGAGCAGTTCAAAAAGCTCACCACTCATATAGGTTTTAAAATCAACTACTGTATTATCTTCCACGAATACATGCTTGCTGTGAGTACCCGGTATGACGCAGATCGCATTTTTGAGTTCATGATCGCTATCCAATCCCACAAGCTGAACTTCCTCACCGCGCATCACGTCCTTTGCAGTGCGGATCCCGGAAATTATCAGCAGATCGCGTGGAAATTTGTTGGTTTGTAGAATTAATTTTTGGGGAAGGACAGGTTTTTTCAGCGAAAAGGGTACTGAAGCGTAAGGCAACTCGTACATTCCTATACTGGAGGAAACCATGCCGGATGAGATAACCGGAATTTTATTGAGAGGTCTTGAAATCTGCTCACCCAGCTGCTGGATCTGCTGCTCCAGGTAGTTCAGAAAAAAGGACTCCCGAGTTGAACTATTGATTTGTTGTTTCCATTCATGATCTAGTTTTTTTATGCCTCCCCGGGTAGATCGGCTGTAAAGCACTTCTTCGGAATCCCTGTCGATTAAACCCAGCCGAAATGAGGAGGTCCCCCAGTCACAACTAAAAAGCAGATCGGTGGTTTTAAATACTGAAATATTGGGATTAGGACTTACCATCTTATAACCGAGCCACCTTGATATTTGAATGTTGGGTGGGGCAGTTACATTCGGTATCAGTCGCCTTTTTCTGGTTGTTCATGTGTAGAACTGTCCAGACCGGATTATATATAAGTGAAAAAGGAGAGTCCGACAATGTAGAATAAACTTCGACATATAAAATCATACGCAGTTCAAAATAGGCGTTTAAAATCCCTGTTTCCCGTTCTCAATCTCCGCCCTCTATCTATTAAGTATTTGTGGGAGTTGCAAGTGATTTTTTCAGGCAAATATCACGTGTAAAACATTAGGCTTTAAAGAGTTTTATAAGATCATTTATAATCACTTTGCCGGTGCGGTTTCGGGGCAGGGAATCAACCTGTAGAATCTGTTTGGGAATTTTAAAAGAAGACAACCTGGATTTAAGCTTCTGCTTGATTTCGGAAGAATCGGTCTGCTTGCCATTATGTGGAACTACAACGGCCACCACACGCTGTCCCCACTCCTTATCAGTAATACCTAGAACAGCAGCCTCTTTGATGGCTTCTAACATGCGAAGTTCTGCTTCCACCTCTTCGGGGTGAAGCATTTACTCCACCGGTAATAATCTAAGGGGATACGATCTGCGGGACTCGATGAACAAGTGCCGATACATGTTCAGATGTCCAGAAATCTCCAGTATTAAACCAACCCTCCTCATCGAAAACCTGCTCGTTGCGACGTGTTTCCAGGTAGCCGTCAAAAACCTGTGGACCTTTCAGCCAGATAGTCCCCGAACTGTTCAGTCCTACATTCCGCCCGTTTTCATCTCTGATTTCAATTTGATTAGGGTGAAATATACGTCCGAGCACTTTTTACGGGAATGTACGTTCCGCTTGGCTTTAGAAGTGGATTAGCTGCTATCTGGGCACAAGTTTCCATCATCCCAAAGCTGGCTACGACGGGTATTCCTTTCTCAATTGCACCTTTTAGCAGCTGGGTATCACTTGGTCCACCGCCCAGTAAGACAGCCTTGAAATTCCTATGCGTTTTAAACGCTTTTATATTGAATAACCTTTTGAGCATGGTAGGAACCAGCGAGGTGGCTTGGAAGTGTTCCTCTTCAGACAGAAAGCCCGCTACCGTGTCTTCATCAAAAGCATCCATTCGATATACTGCCGGAACCATAAAGGATTGAACGCAAAATGACAGATATACCTCCTATATGATTTAGCGGTAAACAGAGCAACCAAAAGTGATTCGGCTGCGGTCGAAAATTCTGGGCCGATGCTTCTGCGGCGAACAGCATCTGCCGGCGTTTAAGCGGAACTATTTTAGGTTCGGAGGTAGTGCCTGATGTGAAGAGAGTCTATTCCAAAAATCGTTTCTGGACCTATTTCTGGTTGGTACTTAGTTATTGCTTCAGGGGTATTCCAGCTCCTGGCTGGTGATGTATCTACTGTAATATCCTGGAGCAATATTATTTTTTTATACTCTATACTTGAGTCTGCCTGTGGTTTTATTAACACAGACGGTTCAAGCAGTCGGAGCTGTTGCCGAAGTTCTTCATCAGTAGAATCGGGATCTAAACAGGTAAACGGAATACCGAGCTCCCAGCATGAAGCTACTGCCATGACCAGCTCATCGCAGGAGGGCAGCAGAAATCCAACAGGTTTTTTCAGATCAACATCGTTGTCCAGCAGTTGTTGAAGAAGAATATCTCTTGTCGTGGAAAAGATCGGCGTATGTGTACTCAGTAAAATCCGAAGCCAGGAAAAGATCGCGCGCCCTTTGGGGGAGGAGCAAAAGAAGGAATGGTTGTGTCCATATTTAGACTCTATATCTCCAGTGGTTTTAGCTCAATTTCAGTTTTTCTGGGATCAAGGGCGATTCCCAACCCCGGTTGATCAGGAAGATAAAAGCTGCCATTGCCAATGAAAAAGCTGTCCTTTGTAAGATCTTTTTGCAAAAGAGAACCAGTAGCCAGCCCGTGGACGTGTTCTTTGGAACCGCACGCCGCAGCAAAAGTTGCAGTCATCATTCGGCCAATGCCGGTTTCCAGTGCCGAAGTGAACACAATTTTAACGTTCAGGGAATCAGCGAGGGAGCATAATTCTCGTATATGGTCAAATGAACCTAATATCATCGGTTTTAGAATCAGGGTATCTGCTCCGCTATTTCTGACCCATTCTTTGGTGTCATCAACCTGATAGAGGGATTCATCCAAAGCTAACCTTGCAGCAGCTGCTTTTTTTATATGTTGGATTTTTTCTGCCGTTGGCCTGTTAACCGGCTCCTCACAATATTCGATTCCAAAAGGCTTCAGGCGCCTTTAGATTTTCAATCGCTTCCGATTCTGACCAGCTTTGGTTGGCATCAGATGCGGATATTGATTCCAGGAAATTGCTGCCTTAGTGCTTTTGATGATTTTAAATTCATCCTTAAAATCAACACCTGTTTTTAGTTTTAATGTTCCAAAACCTTCAGAAATAAGGTTTTCTGCCTTTCTTATACAGGTCTTTTCATTGCCGATTGAAAGTGTAGCGTTTAATTTTACGGTGTCAGAAGCTTCCGTAAAAAGAAAACCATGCGTCGGTAGTCCCTTTAGTTTGGAGCGATAATCCGCAATTAACGTATCAACGGCAAAGGCAAGGGCACGTGGGAGTTCCAATTGTGGAAATCGGCTTTTCTTTCTTCCATTTTTGATTTGGTGTAAAATGATCTTCTCTATTTTAGTTTTATTTTCTGCAAGGAAAATGATACGTATCGTGCAGTGTCTCGCGGGAGAATACAGCAGCGGTCGCTGCTTCACCACAAGCACTTATTTTATGGTGATTCAGCAGCAAGTATATTCCTCGCGATGAGTATAGGTTTCGCTGCCAGTGACAAAGGGATGCTTGAGCGGGATTCGGTATTGGTAGAGAGAGAGTTGCATGTTTTTATCCCCAGATTATTCCGAGACTAAACAGAAGGCCAAATACGGTCATAAACTGGGCCGTTCGTTCAAGGGTGGTATTGCGTTTCCTTTTTATCGGTTTCAGGTCCATATCTGCTTTCATCGTAGAAAGGCACCAGGGAATTGTAATAAACGGCAGGAACACAGGCTGCCAAAATCCAGCCAGAAAAAGAGATGCGGTGGTATGGCAAAAGCGATCAGCAACATAAGTAGATATTCAATTTTAAGAGCCTTTTCACCGAACAGAACCCCGATGGTGTTTTTGCCGGCGGGGCGATCCTGTTCTATATCACGCAGGTTGTTCACCACTAAAATATTTGTTGAGAGTGCCCCGATAGCCAGGGAACTCCAGAATGAGGCGACCGACCATTCCAGGGCATTTACGTAATAGGTGCCCATAACGGCCACCAGCCCAAAAAATATAAATACAAATAGATCCCCAAGACCATTATAACCCAGTGGAAATGGTCCCCCGGTGTACAAAATGCCGCAGATTAAGGAGAGCACACCGATGAGCAAAATAACCCATCCGGCATGCCATACAAGGTAGAGTCCCCAGAAGAAACGCCAGGCCCATCGTAATAACCGTAGCGATGAACGTCTGCCGGGCAGTAACCTGTTGCCGGATGCGGTGGCACGTTCAAAACCTATACGCTGATCAGTATCGGCGCCTTTTTTGAAGTCGAAATAGTCATTGGCAAAGTTGGTACCTACCTGAATAAGGAGGGCGCAGATCAATGCAACTACGCTGGGCAACCATGCAAAAACGCCGTCATGAATGGCCAGGGCAACGCCGATAAAAACGGGAACGAATGCCGCTGCCAGTGTTTGAGGACGGGCGGCGCGTACCCAAACGAGAAATTTGATGTTCGTCGACAGTAATAAATTTCAATATTAAAAATTTTTTCGAGGCGGAAGTTAAAGATTTTAAGGCCTTCTTTTAATAGAAAAAACGAATATAATTTCGAACTTTACTTGAAATGACAAATGACGGATATGCATAAATAAATTAGGTATCTATAGATATACTGCATAAATCTGTTATATAGTTATGAGGTAATGGCTAAATATTTGTTGATATATTAGTTAAAAAGTTTTTTATTGAGAACGAATTTTAAACATTAAGCAAATAGATATTTGAACGAAGAGTCAAGATTGGCTGAATGGTTCCAATTCCCATAAATTAACACGTACTTAAAATTGGAATTCTAAGTCAACTATCCCGGAATTCTTTCCGGTGCTTTTAATTCTAATTGTTTCATAATAAAGCTAACAACTAACTACCAACTAATTACTGAAACTTATATGGCTTATTCCAAACTCGAATACATTTGGCTCGATGGTTATAAACCAACACAGACTTTACGTAGTAAAACTCGAGTTGTACACGACTTTAGCGGAGACCTCGAGGATGTAGAGAACTGGTCATTTGACGGGAGCTCTACAGAGCAAGCAACGGGTGAATCCTCAGATTGTATTATAAAACCAGTAGCTCTTTACCCGGATCCTGCTGTTGATAACGGTTACCTCGTGATGACGGAGGTGTTAAATGCAGATGGCACACCTCATGAAACCAACGGCCGGGCTCATATTGATGATGAAGATGAAGATTTTTGGTTCGGATTTGAGCAAGAATATTTTATGATTGATCCTGAAACCGGACTTCCGCTGGGCTTTCCTGACGGAGGATATCCCGGACCACAGGGTCCCTATTATTGTGGAGTGGGCGCTGATGCTGCCTTTGGCCGGGAACTGAAGGATGAACACCTGGATCTTTGCCTGGAAGCGGGTCTTAACGTTGAAGGTACCAACGGAGAGGTTGCCGCGGGTCAGTGGGAGTTTCAGATTTTTGGAAAAGGCGCCGCCAAAGCTGGTGACGAAATCTGGGTAGGCCGCTACCTGATTGAACGTACTGCCGAAAAGTATGGCGTCGTGATCGACTGGCATCCCAAGCCACTCGGCGATACTGACTGGAACGGTTCCGGTATGCACGCGAACTTCTCAAATGGGCCAATGCGTGATAAAGGCGGTAAAGAGCTGATGACCAAAGTTTGTGACGAATTCAGTAAGCATATTGACGAGCATATTGCTGTTTATGGTGCTGACAATGACAAGCGCCTGACCGGTAAGCACGAAACCCAGTCGATCGATAAATTCAGCTACGGCGTTTCCGACCGAGGAGCATCTATCCGTATTCCAGTTGCCACCGTTGATGAGGGCTGGAAAGGACGCCTGGAGGATCGCCGACCGGCATCCAACGCCGATCCTTATAAAGTGGCGGCTCGTATCATTAAAACAACAAAAATTGCTACCGGTTAATCCGGTACATTGATTTCGATTAACTGGAAACCTCGCGATCAACAATCGCGGGGTTTCTTTTTTGTCGTATATTTATACTGAATGCAATTATTCACCCCCTTATCTGTCGATTATGATTTTACGAAATATTTCTCTGTTTGCAGGGATCATGCTTTTTGCTTGGTTAACGACTCCGACAAACGCTTACAGCCAGGATGCAGGAGAACTTCACTCGTTTATTGAAGACCGTTCAGAAGAGATTTTTGACCAGGTTGTAGAATGGCGCCGTCATTTTCATGAAAATCCTGAACTTTCCAACAGGGAGTTTGATACTGCTAAAAAGATAGCTTCCTTTTTGGAAGATCTCGGGAATGGAAGTGCAGACTGGCATCGCTCATACCGGAGTAGTTGGTGTGTTGGAAGGAGCCCAACCAGGACCTGTCGTTGGGCTGCGAGCCGATATCGATGCCCTGCCGGTGACCGAGCGAACCGATGTCCCGTTTAAATCGACGGTAACCACCACCTACCTGGGGCAGGAGACCGGCGTGATGCACGCCTGTGGGCATGATACCCACATCGCCATGTTGATGGGCGCGGCAAAGATATTGACGGAAATGAAGGAAGATCTGCATGGAACCGTAAAATTTATTTTTCAACCGGCTGAAGAGGGGGCTCCTCCGGGGGAAGAAGGCGGAGCCGAACTGATGGTCAAAGAGGGTGTTCTGGAGGAACCGGATGTGGATGTCGTTTGTGCCGGCACATCAACTCCAAAACAGAAGTGGGCACTATTCGCTATCGACCCGAAGGCACGATGGCGGCGTCCGACCGGTTTGTGATTACCGTAAAAGGAGAGCAAACACACGGATCAACACCATGGACCGGCGTCGATCCGATTGTAACGTCAGCCAAGATTATTGAGGGATTGCAGAGTATTATCAGCCGGCAGACCGAGCTTACGAAAGCAGCCGCCGTTATTTCGGTTGGAAAAATACAGGGCGGCGTGCGGAATAACATTATTCCTGAAGAGGTTGAGATGGTCGGTACCATTCGCACGCTTGATACCGAAATGCAGCAGATTATTCACGACAAAATTCGTCACGTTGCTACAACCACCGCGAAGAAGCATGGGCGCTACTGCGGAACTCGAAATTCAGCTCGGGTACCCGGCTACCTGCAATGATCCCGCGCTTACCGAGCAAATGGTACCAACACTTCAACAGATTGCTGGTGAAGAAAACGTCGTTTTAACCGATGCGATTACCGGTGCTGAGGATTTTTCCTTCTTCCAAAAAGAAGTACCGGGCTTTTACTTTTTTACCGGTGGAATGCCTGAGGATATGAAACCTTCAGAAGCGGCCCCGCATCACACCCCTGATTTCTACATTGAAGAAGAGGGGATGAAGCTGGGCGTTAAATCGCTGGCCAGGCTGACAGTGGATTACACGCTGCAGGAAAGTGAGTAGTTTTATTTCAGGCTTTCCTCCATTATTTTTCAGGTGCCTTCTTACCACGGAGGACACTTTTTTAAGTTTTCTTGATTCTTTTTTTGGGCATATTTGTGATTAGTCAAGTAAAATGAAACTTTTCTCAACAACCCTGAATGTGTTAGTTCTCGAATATTTTTCAGGGAACTCTTCTTTATCAGCATCGAGCAGTCGGTATCGGTACCTGTAATAGCCGGCACCAGACTTGATGGCGAAGCGGAGGGTATCACTGTAAGTGCCATTTGATTTAATAGAAATGTCGGCATTAAACCCGGGAAGTTCTGGGTTGCAAGCAGCTTGTTTATTTCTTCCATTTATTATCTACTTTTCTCCAGCGACCAAGAACAATATGTAATGCTAATCAATCGGTCGCTGTTATTAGTAAAAGTTACAACCCTCTTTCCCCGGAAAGATATTGTTCTTATCAGTTTGGATAGTCACCTTCAGGTATTGATCGCCCGAAATTCCAAGAAGTCACAGCCCGCCAAAAGCAAAGTAAGAACTACAAAAGTTAAGTAATGTTTCATGCCAACTCTCCCTCGTTCGTTTTTGTTATCAACTTCTATCTGTTCCTGATGAACATTTCTAATATATCCATCGATGGGGGGTAAGTCCAGAAAAATATTACTGACTACCCCTGCGTCGTATGTAAATATTTGTGAAAGAGGTTAGGTGGAAACTTTTTCGAAATGAAGAAGCATAAGATCCGAACTGCTGAGTGGGAGCGTTATTAATGTTTCTCCCTTGCTATTTGTGAATTCTACTTCAAATATATTTTCATCAAGTTGTTCTACAATGGTACCCACTTGGCCTTTATCGAGGCCTTTCTCAGGAATTTTTTTCAGTAGGGCTACAGTATCTAATTTTTCGAAAGTAGTCATGATGTAGCAAAATTAAGTTTTAACGTAACAGGAAATTAATCTGGGAAAATTCTCTTCAGATTTAACGATCCATATTGTAGAAACAACTGCTTCCTTCTCAAAGGTACGGATTTTAACATTAACTACATATCTGGTGCCATATTTGTCAGTGGTTTTTTCTTTAGCATTAGAAGATGGAAGGGCATCTGAAAATTTTTTGTTTAAGCAACCTGGAATGATGCTGCTTTAGGTGCAATACAGATTCAAAAACTTTTGCTTTATGCTTGCCTAAAGGATGATTTGGATCTAAGCAATAATTCTTCAGTTTACTCTCTTCGATGTATGCATTTTCGAAATTTGGGAGTTTATTCATTTGAAAAAGTCACAGGGTAGATGCGGTGTACTTTTGAAGTAAATGGCACATAATTTGGTATAAAGAATTTTTTAATAGCACAAAATCATCCGATCCAGGGAAATTTGTCCCAGTTGGGCTTCCTTTTTTGGAGGAAAGCATCTCGCCCTTCTTCTGCCTCATCGGTCATATAGGCCAGCCGGGTGGCTTCGCCAGAGAATACCTGCTGTCCCACCATGCCGTCATCAACCAGGTTAAAAGCGTACTTGATCATGCGGATGGCCGTCGGACTTTTCTCAAGGATTTCCTGCGCCCACTGGTAGGCCGTTTCCTCTAGCTCATCATGCGGAACGACGGCATTCACCATGCCCATATCCGCAGCTTCCTGCGCGGAGTAATTGCGGCCGAGGAAGAAGATTTCGCGCGCTTTTTTCTGACCGACTTGCCGCGCCAGCAGGGCAGAGCCGAATCCGCCATCGAAGCTGGCTACATCCGCATCGGTTTGCTTGAAGATAGCATGTTCTTCACTGGCAATGGTGAGGTCGCAGACCACATGCAGGCTGTGTCCCCGCGCCAACGGCCCAGCCGGGTACCACGGCAATAACCACTTTACCCATAAAGCGAATCAGCCGCTGCAGGTCTAGCACATTCAGGCGCGGCGTGCCGGCATCATCCTGGTAGCCGCCCTTGCCACGCACGTTCTGGTCGCCGCCGGAACAGAACGCCCACTTACCATCCTTGGGAGAGGGACCTTCCCCTGTCAAAGAATAACGCCGATGTTCGAATCTTCGCGAACATCCAGGAAGGCCTCCTGCAGTTCAAACAGCGTTTTCGGCCGAAAGGCGTTGCGTATTTTCGGTCGGTTGATGGCTATACGTGCCACGCCGTTCGCCTTTTTAAATGTGATATCTTCGTATTCCTTAATCGTGTTCCAATCAATGCTCATTGTGCTGGCGAATTACGTTTTTAAAATTAAAATGGTTTATTAAAAATTAAGTCCTCAGTATTGTAAGCCCTGAAGATAAGCCTTCAATCTGAAATTTGAGTCGAAATAAAAATAATTTCTCAGAACTTACTTTCAATCAGCAGGGTGATGCACAAAGTACAAAGGCTTTGACTTTTGCCAGAAACGCTTCCGGATTTTCAAGATGCACCCGGTGAGCGGCATCCTTGATGATATGAAATTTATTCCGGGGGATTAGCTTCTCCATTTCTAAAAGAATTTTCCATTTTTTGTCATGCTGCCCGGCAAGTAGTAGTGCAGGCACAGATAATTGAGGAAGCTTTTCATGCACGGACTGGCATCTTTGCGGTACCAAATCCACGCAAGCTGTTTGCCATGGCATCAGGGGCTTGGGCTACTTGAATCTGACGGTATTGCTGACTGAGCTCCACGGGTATTTCCACCCCGCTGTTAAAAAGTGGCATTTGCTGCCATTTGTCAAGGAAGTCATGAAAATCAGTTTCAATATGCCGTGCTCGTTTTTCATCGATCTTCTTGCGGTCATTTTTTCGTTTTTTAGTCGGCAGGCCAAAATTCGTGCTTTCAAGAATTAGACCCTTGAGCAGACCGGCATGCTTCAGTGCAAAACGCAGTGCCAGTCGGCCGCCCATGCTATACCCATGAAGAAATAGGGAAGAGGCAGGTAACTCACAGATAATTTGATGCAGATCCTGCAGTTGGCAGGTAAGTGAGAATCGGTCTGCATTTCCAGGCTTTTCAGTTTTACCATGACCCAGCAAATCTACTGTTACAGGATTACAAAACTGAGACAGCGAATTTATCAATGATTAAACGCCTTGCCGCTTCCCATAAAACCGTGTAGCAGAAGCAGGACAGGGAGGGGAGGAGTCCTGCTGGTGAATTGAGACGTTGTAGTTTATCCCGTTAACTATTTTTTCCATCGAATGCGTCTTGTTCCGTAAAATTCCAGCTCGTTCCGCAGTTGCATGGAAGCATCTGAGTTGGTTTTACACTCAACGATGTGGATGCCCGGCGAACTAATTGTTTGTAGAGAAAGATCCCCCAGTTGCTTCGTGGTTTTAATAGATCGGTAGGGGAGCGAATGCATGTTGGCAAGATGTTCGAAGCTCGCTTGCTGCGGTGTTTCGAAATATCTGGTGTACTGCTCTTTGTGTTGATGGATCGGCAGCATCCTGAAAATATTGCCTCCCCCGTTGTTGAGCACTACCACAATGAGGGGATTATCAAGCATTTTGAGCTTAACGCAGGGCGTTGCTGTCGTGGAGGGTGGCCAAATCTCCAATAAATAAAATTCCCGGTTTTTGACTTGCAATCGTGGCTTCCTACTGCTGTGGATATTATCCCGTCAATACCGCTGGCACCGCGATTTATGAACGTGCGCCGCTGCGGCGAACCGGCAAACAGCATCCAGCTCATCGGCAAAGAATTTGACAAAAAGACATTCCATCTAGTGGGAATTCGCTTTCCAAGCCAGTTAAACACAGCCCCATCTGTAAGTGTTGATTTTCGATTTATTATTTTCTTTTTGTGTTGATTAAAACTTTGTTCAGTGGATTGCCATAAATCCACCCACTTTTGATCAATCGATGCCGGTTTAAGATTCCACTTTACAGGCTTTCCATTCCAGTTGAATCGATGGGTAACCGAATGGGTCTCATCCTGCCATTCTTCAAGTTCGGCAAAATGAATGTGGGGTACATCGGCATGGTCGTTCAAATACAACTGGATCGCTTTGCTCACCGGCTGTTGACCAAAACGGATGATCAGGTCAGCCTTGAGCCTGTTGCGTTGTTTTTGACTTTTAAGAAATCCATCAAAACTGCTGATCAAATTGTTAGAGGAAAATAACGGGAATTCTGAAAGGAGCGGGGCTCGAAGAATACCAGCCAATTCAACGGCCGAGGTATTTGGACGAGTTATACCCGACGGCCCATCAATGATGACCGGCTTTGAAGGCTTCGCGAATAAGCGCTTTAACTTTTTTGGCAAGTTTTGTGATTCGATCCCGGAAAAAAACTGGGTTCCCGGCATTTGGGAATTGGCGAAGTGGGCCTGATTTTCTTCCTCAATTTTCTTCACGAAATCAGGCGCTGGCTCTAGTGGTTTCCGAAAAGGAAAATTGACATGAGCCACTCCCTTTTTAGTAATTGCGGCATGATACGCTTGCGATGCAGCGATTTCAAGTCTCCTGATATCATTCGATTTAATAACCGGTTCGCCGGCTTCGTGGAAAAAAACAGGATAGTCACCGTAAAGCTTGATTTGATTAATCGCCTGTGAGGCTCCCACGTTGCGCAAGTTCGGCGGTCGATCGGCTGTGAGTAATAACATGGGAACGCCCGAGTGACGAGCCTCTACAATTGCTGGAAAGTAATTTGCCGCAGCGGTTCCTGACGTGCAGATCAATCCGGCCGGTTTACCGCTACTTTTTGCTATTCCCAAACCGATGTAAGCGGCAGATCGCTCATCCAGGACAACCTGGGTTTTGAGTAGCCGGATGCACAGAAGCGGCCAGGGTAAAGCGGCGCCCGATTCGAGAACCAGGTGAAATTACCAGATGAGATATCCCACAGGCGTGAAGCTCTCTTATGAATGATGTAGCCCAGAAAAAAGCTTTATTCTGTTTTTCTGATCTCATTTTGCTCCAGAGCCGAAAGAATTGGCATCAGCTTTAAGTTCGTTTCTTCCCATTCAGCGATCGGGTCGGAATCCTCCACAATACCACAACCTGCAAATATACGGGCGGAATTACCCTCAATTAAGCTGCTGCGGATAGCAACGGCAAACTCTCCCCCGCCATTCAGGTTAAACCATCCTATGGGGCCTGCATACCAGCCGCGGTCAAACTGTTCCAGCTGTTTTATATACGGAACGGCCTGATCGCGGGGATGACCGCCTACGGCCGGCGTAAGGGTGTAATTTTTCGAGAATAGAAAAACGGTTCGCGTCCTCGTTCAGCCATGCCAGAACCGGCGTAAAAAGATGCTGCACATTTTTTCAGCTTTTTGATGTCGGGTTTAGAAGAACGTTCAATTTTCTTGGTAAAAGGCCGCAGGCTGCTTTCGATCGCTTTGGTCACATACTGGTGTTCTTTCCTGTTTTTGTTGCTGTTGAGCAGATACTTCTCCAGGTGAACATCTTCTGTAGCTGTTTTTCCCCGAGAAATACTGCCGGCCAGGCTTTCCGTAAGCAGGTAAGCCTTTTCCTTTGAAAAGAGACCAGCCGTTCAGGTGAACAACCTATGAATGTTGCTCCTTCGTTATTGCTGATCAGGAAGTTGTAGCAAGAGGGATACTGGTTTCGAAGTGTATTCAGCACTTTGGTAGGCATAATCGGATCTTCCGTATGGCGGACTTCCTCACGGGCCAAAACAATCTTGTCAAATTTTTGCTCGGCTATGAGTGCCTGTGCTTGCTCAACAATTTGAAGCCATTCAGTGTCAACCGGGGCTGGTTTTCCCTGTGGATGATAATGAGAGGAAGCACTTTTGTTGCTGGTGGCAAGTTTTTCTTCCAAGTCAAATATTTTTTCAAATTGCTGGAGCTTCTGATCCAATATACTAAGAATGCCGGGCGTGGAAACAGGCTCTTGGAGGCGGAGTGTAAGGGTTAGCAACCCGAACTTGCCATCGCGTATTAGCAGCCACCGGGGGACAGTAAATGCAGCGGAGCCAAATGGTTTCCACAATGTACTCTCAATGTTGTCAAAGAAAGAAAATCCCCCTAAAAAGTGGATGCCGGAAAGCGAATGCCTGATAAATGAAAAACTGCTCGACTGGAGATTTATCTGTCAGCCTGATCCGCCACTTTACTGAAAGCGTTTGCCGCCGCTTTTGTTGATACGAATTAACTCCCCACCGGCCGAAAGTGCCAAATCTTGATCGGGTTTCTCCCAGTAAAAATTAAAATCATCCTTTTCTGAAATTATCTCGAGACAGGCAAGGGGGTCAAACCGGGGAACAGGAAAGGTAAATGAAAGAATCTTGCCGGACTGTAAAGAAGGTGTCGTTTGTTCTTCAAGAAACTCAATCAGCTCTTCTCGATCCAGAAAACCGGTGATCGATTGCTGATCGATGGCATTCATTGTATGGTCGTTCATAGGGGATCAAAATACTGATAATTAGACATTCAGTACTTTCAATATAAATTGAAAATTGAACATTCCATAACTTAACCACCATTTTAATTTTCTCAGGAGGTTGAAAAATACCATTAAGTTTTAGAAAATAAGCTGGAATGAATCAGCTTTTAGGACATTTAACGGCAAAAAGACAGCACAACATATGGTGACAATCAGGCCATTCGATCAAAAAAATCTTGCTCTGCACTATAAATGGTATAATGAGCAGGAGTGCGATTATTTTATCTCTGGGCAATGGGGGAAGGCAAAAAGCTTTAAAGCATTCATTCAACAGGTAAAATCAGTGCTGGATGATAAAAACAGGTCTGCCAATATTTTTGAAATACATCTCACTGATAGTAACAAGCTGATCGGGGTTGTACATATTCATTCTATAGATTTAGAAAACAAAAGCTGTTGTGTGAATTGTGAGGTAGGCCACAGAGACTATAATACTACACAATATAAAATTGATGCCCTGCGCCAAACACTTGGATATTGTTTTGAAGAGCTTGAGATGCAGAAAGTTATGACCACCGCGTTTGACTATGCCAACGGCTGGGAAAAGCAGGTGCAAAAGCTTGGATTTACCAAGGAGGTCAAGCCCTCAGCTTCAAAGAATGGAAAGCCTGACCTCAACAATCCGGTATATAAATTGAAGGCAGATCAGTATGGAAAAGGAAATAAGAGCTCCGGATTAAAAGCGGTGAATTAAGACTGTACTTCTAATTTAATATCCTGAGAACAGGCTTAGTTTAGTCTCCTTCCTAACCGTTGATATTTGGAAAGATTACTGAGCTTTTCTCGTTAAAGTAGATTTGTTTTTCACCTCAAAATGAGTCCCAAACTGCCACTTTAACGTTACAATTTATTAAGTCTGGTTATTAAGTCTGGCAGCCTCATGGTAAATTTTAGATCGATCTTAATCCGGCCTGCAGGTAATGACGTATGATATGAGTTTCAAGTTTACCTGGGCGTCATCGTCGCTACTGGAGTCGTACGGGTTGTAGATTTCGTACTCTTCGGGATCATACTCTGCAAGATGAAAGAAATGTTCCCAGGCTGCCTTGCTCTTGCCGTCATCATCGACCCAGCTGGGATGACTCTGTTTAATAAGCCCCACCGCACGTTTGGCATATTCAAGGCGCTCTTCATCATCTTCAATTCTAGGCAGGGCGGCAATCATCAGATCTAAGTTATAACCGCAGTCAAAATCTTTTGGTTTTTTCTGTTCTATAAACATCTAAAAAGTATTGCAGTATTAATGTTCTATTCATTTAGAAAGTAAAAAATATAATCTATCCAGGAAATTCGATCTGAAATAAATATTAAACTGATATTCGAGATGAACGGGTAAATTTTGCTATATTCGGTTCCTGAAAATTAAAACACAGCTCACTGACTAGTTTCCACATATGTACTTTAATTCCATTCTCTGAAACCATAGGTAGCACCCCTCTTGTAAAACTGAACAAATTGGCGGAAGGAATAGCCGGTACGATACTTACGAAGGTTGAATTTTTTAATCCGGGATTAAGCATAAAAGATCGTATTGCCATTAAAATGATCGAGGATGCAGAGAAAAGAGGGAAAGATAAAACCCGGTGGAACTATTATTGAAGGCACTTCCGGTAATACGGGGATGGGGCTGGCCTTGGCAGCGGCAATCAAGGGCTATAATTGTATTTTTACCACACAGGACAAGCAAAGTAAAGAGAAAAAATCGACAAGCTACGTGCGCTGGGAGCCGAGGTTAAAAATGTGTCCTACCGATGTAGAGCCGGATGATCCCAAGAGTTATTATTCAGTTGCCAAACGCCTAAATGAAGAGATCCCGAACTCCTTTTATCCCAACCAATATGATAATATGAGTAACACCCGGGCTCACTATGAGATGACAGGGCCGGAAATTTGGGAGCAGACCGAAGGAAAAATCACGCATTATGTAGCCGGTATGGGCACCGGGGGACGATTTCGGGTGTTGCAAAATTCCTTAAAGAGCAGAATTCTGAGATCCAGGTAGCAGGTATAGATAGCGTGGGTTCAGTGTATAAGCACTATTTTGAAACCGGTGAATTTGACAAGAGCGTTATACACTCGTACCTGACTGAGGGGATCGGAGAGGACATTCTTCCCAAGAATATGGATTTTGACCTGCTGGATGAGGTGGTGCAGGTGAATGATAAAAATGCGCTGACTACCACACGACGGTTGGCACGAGAAGAAGGGCTGTTTGTAGGTGGATCCTGCGGAGCGGCTGTTTATGGAGCGCTTGAGTATATCAACGAAAACCAGTTCAGTGAAGATGATCTGATGGTCATCATTCTACCGGATGGTGGATCGCAATATGTATCAAAAATCTATAATAATGACTGGATGAAGGAGAAAGGCCTTTTGGACTAAGCAGGAGCGTCTGATCACTATTAAGGGATTGCATTTCAATTATTTTAGCATTCCGCTAATTTGTATACTTAGACAGCAGTGATTACCGGGCGATAACCGGGAATCAGTGTTAAACTAATTTATCAGTAAATAGTAGTACCATGTCAGATCAAACAAAAAATCTAAATCAAGGTAAAATGGAGATTCAAATCCCTGAGGAGGAAGCCACCGGCACCTATTCCAACTTGGTGATGATTACACATTCAGGCTCAGAATTTATACTGGATTTCCTCTCCGTAATGCCCGGGATGCCTAAAGCCAAGGTTGTAAAGCGGATGGTGCTTACCCCTGACCATGCAAAGCGGCTTTCGCAGGCACTTGCAGATAATATTAGTAAATTTGAAAGTGAGAATGGGGAGATCTCTTCAGGCGACGATTATGATATCCCGTTTAATTACCGTGGGCCCGACACCTGAAGCCTAGGGCTTGAAATCACTAATTATTTATGATTGAATTCATAAAAAAATTATTCAGGAACCGTGGCACATATCTCACGGTCATTCTTTTAGACGATGAGCAGCCGGAAAGCTCCAATAGTTTTGAATTTCGGCCATCTAAGTTGTTTGGTCTTTTCTACCTGTCTTTGTTAATCTTAGCGGCTTTTTTGTTAATTCTTATAATGTTTACCCCCCTCGGCGCTCTTGTGTATGACAAGCAAGATGAAAGGCTGCGAGAGTCGGTCATTGAAATATCAAAAAGAGTATCATCTTTACAGGATTCTCTCCGTGCTCGCGACCGGCAGCTCCACAAAATACAGCAGGTGTTGTCGGAGGGAGAAGATACGACCTTTCAGATCACTGAGAATGCACTGTCACTGACTTCGTACCCCGACCAGGGACAACAGCAGAATTGGTCTCCGGAAATATCTTCGGATGTGAATGCTTATGAATCTTTTTCCAGGAGGGAGATTATCTTTTCTGGAATACTAAAAAAAAGTCCCAGCTTTCCAGCTCCATACCCGGTGCATGGAACCTTAACAAGGGGCTTCAATCAGGAAAGCGGTCACCTGGGTATCGATATTGCAGCAAAAAACCAGGCGACGTTTCAGGCTGTGGCAGACGGCACCGTTATTAACTATGACTGGACTATGAATTACGGTATGTAATTCATATACAGCACGAGAACGGGATCGTAAGCATTTACAAACATGCTTCCAGTCTGTCGAAGGATGTAGGTGATATTGTTCTGAAAGGCGACATTATCGGAACTGTTGGAAATGTGGGAACGCTAAGCACCGGCCCTCATCTTCATATAGAAATATGGAGAAACGGTGTACCTCAAAATCCATTGATGTACCTTGTCAACTCCTAAATAAAAAAATACTTTTAATTGCATTAAATATTGTTATATATGTTTAGCAGCAATGGAGATAACAAAAAAACGGCTTCGACAATGAAAAGTGAATCCGGAAAAAATATGCCTTCCGTCAACATGATCAGCGAGGGGACCCACCTAAAGGGAAACCTTAAAACAAAAAACGATGTTCGAATTGCCGGAACCCTGGAAGGACAGGCAAAGTCAAAAGGTAAACTGATCATCTCATCTACTGGCAAAATTGACGGGGATGTTCGTGCAATGGACGCCGATATAGCTGGTACGCTCAATGGTGAAATACGGGTAAATAATAAACTTATTCTCCGAAAAACAGCCGTGGTAGATGGTGACATTTTCACCAAAAACCTGCTCGTGGAAGAAGGAGCTCAGATAAACGGTGTCTGCCGTATGGGTGAGCAATCCGGGCCGGTTTCGATCAATTTTGAGGATAACACATACAAAGAATCCACCCTTAAGGCTGTAGAAACACGATAATAGACAGGTTGGCGAACAACAACCTCTATACCCAATATATATCCCTGGGAGCTGAAATAGCAGCTGCCATCCTGCTTCCTATACTGGTGGGGTACTGGCTTGATGATTATTTTCAGACCTCACCCTGGTTGATACTAGCCGGGTGTTTTGTGGGAATTGTGAATGTAATGCTGGTTATCTACCGGTTAGCTGACCGGCTAAATAAGCAAAAATGATCTACCGCAGATTTGGCACGAGCGCTCGTTAACAATTACCTTAAAAAAATGCTGACCATTGGGGGAGCTGGGTTGTTGGTTCTTACATTGTCATTTTTCTTTTTACCAACTATATCCTCGCTCGGTATAATCGCTGGATATGCGCTAAGTTTAATTTTTGTGGCCAGTAATTTTCAGATCGTCAAAAAGATTGAGCTGAAAAATCAGAATGAATTCCTAACCTTATTCTTTGTCTCTATTACACTTAGGTTTATTCTGGTTTTGATCTGCTTTGCACTGGTTTTAACACTGGTAAAAATCGACCAAATTTTATTTACCATTAGTTTCATTATTTCTTATATTTTCCTTTCTGTAATCGAAATCATTTTCATTAATAAAGTACTGGAAAATCGACACGAAATTTAAATGATACGGAGCTTGAATCGCCCCCTGCTAACTGTACTAATTTTACTTTTTGCTGCTTCCTCTCTTCATGCCACTCAGGATCAAACTAGCGAGGAAGAGGCGACTGATATACCCATCGATGTTATTGGCAAAGTTCAAGATCATAACTATCTGGATATTGCAGGGTATCATCTTGAGCTGCCCCATATTTTATTGGTTGACGGAGAATGGCATTTCTACAGTAGTACGCAAGCTGCTGTTGAGTCGGGCAATTTTGTTGAAGAAAATCATACGCTGGTTCCTGCTGATGGCAGTGAAATTACGCTCGATCTATCCATTACTTCTCACCTGATGTACTTCTGGTTTCGGTATTGTTCTAACGCTCTGGATGACCATAGCTATGGCTCGCCGCTATCGTAAGGGGATAGGCCGGGAAACCGAGCCGCGGGGTTGGTTTCAAAACCTCTTCGAAATTACATTTGTATTTGTACGGGATGAGATCACCAAAAACAATATTCCCGAAGATAAATATGAGAAGTTTGTCCCTTATATTTTTGCCGTATTTGTCTCCATAACCTTCATGAACCTTTTTGGTCTGTTGCCCTGGGGTGTAACGGCTACGGCTGATATTACGGTGACCGGCGTACTTGCTGCTTTCACGTTTTTTATCACACAATGGAACGGCTCTAAAGATCACTGGGAGCATGTGTTCTGGTTTCCCGGCGTACCCGGCCTGATGCGCATTATCCTGACGCCCATTGAGATCATCGGGCTCTTCACCAAGCCGCTTGCGCTTGCCGTTCGTCTGTTTGCGAATATGCTTTCGGGCAAAATTATGATTATCTGTATTCTCGGCCTGATATTTATTTTTGCAGAATTCTTTGGGTCTGTAATAGGGTTCGGATCCAGCATATTGGTTGTTCCGCTTACAGTGGCACTGTATGTATTGAAGGCATTTGTTGGAATTTTGCAGGCATACATTTTTGCCCTTCTCTCAGCCGTGTTTATTGGAATGGCCGCTGAAGAGCATCATCATAAGGAAGGGATAGAGATGCACGCGTAGGGAATTACGATCTTTTTTACTCATGACTACAACTTCAATCTAAATCAAAACACAACAGGTATATAATTATGGGTTTATTAGCAGCAGGAATTGGAGCAGGAATCGCAGCTATTGGCGCTGGTATCGGTATCGGAATGATCGGTAAAGGTGCTGTTGAAAGTATTGCTCGTCAGCCTGAAGCTTCAGGAGACATTCGTGGTGCAATGATTCTTACCGCCGCTCTTATTGAGGGTGTTGCTCTTATTGCAGCTATTGTTTGTATTCTTCTTGTATTTTTTGCGTAACCTTAAAAACTACAGCACATGTCCTTAGTTATAGCAGCCGCAGGCAGCGAAGGCGGAAGCGCCATACTCAACTTTAGCAGTGGGTTTGCTATCTGGGTAGCTCTCACTCTCATCATTTTCTTGGTTGTGATGGCAAAGTATGCTGTACCGTTGATTATGGAGGCCCTAAGCGAACGCGAAAGCCGGATCAAGGAGTCTCTTGAGTCGGCTGAAAAAGCGTTGGAGCGCGCGGAGAAAATCTCAAAAGATAATGAGAAGGCACTTCGCGAAGCCGAACAGAAAGCGCAGAAAATTCGCAAGCAGGCCATAGAAGAGGCGGAAATTCTTCGCTCCGAACGTATCGAAAAAGCAAAAGAAGAAGCTGACCAGATGCTGGAGCAGGCACGTGAAGCAATTGAGCAGGAAAAGAAACGCGCTATGCTTGAACTTCGTGATGAAGTTGCAAGACTGGCCGTTAAATCTGCCTCCATTATTATTGACTCTGAACTGGACGAAGAGAAAAACACCAAGCTGGTCAATAATTACATCAAAGATATCTCGAAAAACTAACCGATGATTACTAAAGCAGCCCGACGATATGCTTCTGCGCTCTTGCAACTGGGCAAAGAGCGCGGTGAGGTTGAGTCAATACTCAGCGATATAAAATTCATCAAAAATACGATTGATGATTCACGGGATCTGCAGCTTTTTCTGCAAAGTCCAATCATCAAATTTGATGATAAAGCTGAGGCTCTTGAAGAGCTCTTTGGAGACGAGGTAGGGGAAGTGGTCAGTAAGTTTATTGCATTGTTGGCCCGTAAAAACAGGTTACAGCGAGCTGCCTCAGATCGTTCCGGCATTTATTGAGGAATACAGATAAATATGCCGGTATCATTGAGATTGAAGTGTCTTCGGCAACTGAACTTTCGGATAATCAGTTGGATAGTTTGCGTACCGCACTAGAGGCCAAAACTGGCAAAGAGGTTAAACTGAAGGTAAAGCAGGACCAGTCTCTCAGGGGTGGGATTGCCGTTCGCATTGAAGATACGGTCATCGACGGTACGATTAAACACAAGCTTGAACAGCTCTCAGAATCTTTAATGAGCACAAAAGCAGCAGAATAAATCTAAATTTGATTTTAAAAGTAATTCACACCAATGAGTCAAGTTAGACCTGACGAAGTATCATCAATTTTAAGAAAACAGCTGTCCGGCTTCGACAATGAGGCAGACGTCTACGATGTCGGTACAGTCCTCGAGGTGGGAGACGGAATTGCCCGCGTGTATGGACTCTCAAAAGTCCAGGCCGGGGAGCTTGTAGAACTTCCCGACTCTATTGACAATGATGGAGAGCCTGTCCGGGGCATGGTTCTTAACCTTGAGGAAGACAACGTCGGTATTGTGCTTTTCGGTGGCACCAGTGCTGTCGAAGAGGGCGACACCGTTAAGCGCACCCGTGATATCGCCTCTATTAATGTAGGCGACGACGTGCTGGGCCGTGTGATCGATCCGCTCGGGCGTCCGCTGGATGGTAAGGGCCCCATTACCGGTGATACGATTCGGTTGCCTCTCGAGCGAAAGGCGCCCGGAGTAATTTACCGAGAACCGGTTTCTGAGCCACTTCAAACAGGGATCAAAGCGATTGACTCGTTGATTCCGATTGGGCGCGGTCAACGTGAGCTTATTATTGGTGACCGACAAACCGGAAAAACAGCGGTGGCCATCGATACGATTATTAACCAGAAAGAAACACAGGATACCGATAAGCCGATTCAGTGTATTTACGTCGCGATCGGGCAAAAAGGTTCAACGGTTGCCGGAATCGCCCAAACACTGGAAGAGCACGGTGCCCTAGAATACACGACTATTGTATCGGCACCGGCGTCGGTATCAGCCCCGATGCGTTACATCGCTCCCTTTGCCGGTGCGTCTATTGGTGAATATTTCAGGGATACCGGCCGCCACGCACTTGTTGTCTATGACGATCTTTCCAAGCAAGCTATTGCCTATCGTGAACTTTCCTTGCTGCTGAAGCGACCTCCGGGACGCGAGGCTTATCCGGGTGATGTTTTCTATCTCCACAGCCGGCTGCTTGAACGAGCTGCTAAAATTATTGATGTGGATGAGGTAGCCAGGCAGATGAACAACGTTCCTGAACAGCTCAAGTCGAAATTAAAGGGGGGAGGCTCCATGACGGCGCTGCCTATCATTGAAACACAGGCTGGTGATGTTTCTGCTTACATCCCGACTAACGTAATTTCCATTACTGACGGGCAGATTTTCTTGGATATTGATCTGTTTAACTCCGGTGTGCGTCCCGCTATTGACGTTGGTACTTCGGTATCTCGTGTGGGTGGAGCCGCACAGGTTAAGGCGATGAAAAAGTTATCTGGTACCATGAAGCTGGATCTTGCCCAGTATCGTGAACTCGAGGCGTTTGCAAAATTTGGTTCTGATCTTGATCCAAGTACTCAACGCCAGTTGAAGCGCGGTGAGCGTACCGTGGAACTACTTAAGCAGAATGAGTATCAACCGCTGACAGTGCAAGAACAGATAGCCCTGCTCAAAATCAACGATGAAGGTCTGCTGGACAAGCTCAGTGTAGATCAGGTTGAGGAGTTCGAACAGAACTATCTTGAGACCGTGAATGCTCGCTTCAGTGATGAGATGGAAAAACTTAAGCAGTCTGGTGTACTTGATGATACATTTGGTGAAAAGCTTATAAATACTGCTGAGACAGTTATTGATCAAATTCTGATAAATGAAGAGGAAGAACAAGAGTCCTAATTCATGGCAAATCTTACGCGACATACGAAATCGTATTGAGTCTATTAAGAACACGCAACAGATTACGCGTGCTATGAAAATGGTAGCTGCTGCGAGGCTTCGAAAGGCTCAAAACAAGATTATTGAGACCCGTCCTTATGCTTCTAAAATGAAAGAGGTAGTAGCTCGACTGATAAAAAATTTGGGCGGCGATAATATCTTGTTCCGAAAACCGGAAAAAACGGATAATGTGCTCTTGATCGTTATTAGTTCGGATCGCGGACTTTGCGGTGCGTTTAATAACAATTTGTTCAAGGAAGTTCAGTCTACCATCGATGAAGATTTTAGCGAATACCAGGAAAGCGGAAATCTATCACTGGTAACGCTTGGTAAAAAAGGGACCAAACATTTCGGAAAACGGAATTATAAGATTAAAGATTCTGACACGAATTTTTTTGACAATATTGAGTTCAGTAAAGCCTCCGAAATAATGAAGGAGATAGTCGCTGATTTTGTAACCGGTGACCTTGATGCAGTATATCTGGCATATAATGAATTTAAGTCTGTGATTGCACAAAACAGAATGATTGAACAGGTCTTGCCGATTGATCCTGCGACTCTACTCACTGAGGAACAGGAAGAGGAGGGCGAAGAGTCAATAGACTATATTTACGAGCCAGATGTTGATTCAATCTTGGAACATTTACTTCCACTGCACCTGAATATGCAGTTATGGAAGGCAATCCTCGAATCAAATGCGGCAGAACAGGGTGCGCGTATGACAGCTATGGACAATGCCACCGAAAATGCCAAGGAACTTCAGGAAGATCTGCAGCTTGAATATAACCAGGCTCGACAAAGTGCAATTACAACGGAGATTTCCGAGATCGTTTCTGGTGCACAGGCTCTGGAAGAAGCGTAATTCCGAGATTATTAGTTAGTTTCGTAAGATATTTTAATTGAAATATAGATCTATATTTCAATTAAGATTATAACCTTTTGACATTTTGGAGAGGTGGCAGAGTGGTCGAATGCGGCGGTCTTGAAAACCGTTGAGGCCTTATGGTCTCCGGGGGTTCGAATCCCTCCCTCTCCGCAGAACCCCTTCAGTTTAAGCTGGAGGGGTTTTTTGTTTTTGGTCGCAGAAGGGAGTTTAAAACAGTGCAGGGAGTACATAGTTCAGCATCATCAATAGGTCAGGCTTCCTGTAACACTTGGTATGGAATTGCTACAAAAAAATGGACAGTTAGTTAAGCCAGATCATGCAGCCAGTTCTTGGTTGTTGTGTTAAATAGTTTTGCATTTCCGCCGGTGTGCGGTAGTCAAGCGTAGAATGTAGCCGCTGGCGGTTATACCAGATCTCGATAAAGTTAAAAATTACTCCTCGAAGTTTGTCATAACGGTAGTGTTTAGGTTCTATTGGTAGTTCTGCTTTAAAGGTTTTAAAGAAGCTCTCGGCTGGTGCATTATCCCAGCAGTTGCCTTTGCGGCTCATGCTTTGCCGGACCAGTGGTCGAGCTTTTAGCAACGTAGTAAACTCCTCACAGGCATATTGGATACCTCGGTCAGAATGGAAGATCAGCTCCTGGTCGATTGTCCGCTTTTGGCAGGCCTGTTTCCACGCCGGAATAATCGTCTCGCTGGCACTCATGCCTTCCGAGAACGACCAGCCCACAATCTGGCGATCAGCCAGATCCATGATCGTCGTCAGGTACAGCCATCCTTGGGTGCTGGGGATATAGGTGATGTCGCTTACCCACACCTGACCTAATTGGCCGGCCGAAAAGTCTTGGTCCAGCAGGTTCGGAGCCACCGGCAGGGTGTGCTTCGAATCGGTGGTGGTTACCCATTTCGGGCGAATCTGGCTTTGCAGGCCTTCCTTTTTCATGAGCCGTGCTACTCTGGGTCGGCTGGCTGTTTCACCGTCCCGCAGCAGTTGCTGGTGAATGCGAGGACTGCCATAGGTCTTGCCGGAATCCAGCCAAATCTGCTTAATTCGCCTCGTCAGACGCCGGTTTTCTTTGGCGCGATCGGAAGGCTCGCGACCCATCCAGCTGTAATATCCGCTTCTGCTTACATCGAATACCTCGGACATCTTCACTATGGGAAATATGTTCTTGTGTTCAGCCATAAATTGGAAAATTATCCGTTTTTCTTGGTGAAGATGCCCATCGCCTTTTTTAAGATATCACGCTCCATACGCACGTCAGCCAACTCTTTCTTTAACTCGGCCAGCTCCTTCTCTTCGGGCGTCCGGCTGGGAATGCCTTTGCCTGGAAAGGGTTGCTGGGGCTGGGTTTTATATTTCGATCGCCAAGCGTAGATAAGGCCCGGGTCAATCCCTAACTCCTCGGCCAACTCGCGGATATTATCCCGCTGGTAACTTTGTTTGATTACGTCCAGTTTAAACTGTTTGCTGTAGGTTTGTCTTTTACTCATAATAGTTATTTGTCATAAATTACAGCTGACAATCTATGTCTTAACTGGGCGTCCACCAAAATGTAGCAAGCTCAGTAAACGTTTGACTATTGATTAGGCAAGATAAATGCTGTGCTGTACTCTTTATTTAATGCTCAATAGATTCTGATTAGCTTTTCAAATACCTCATCAATTTGTTTAACTCAAAGTGTGTATCCTTGCAAGAACCACTCCTCTGTATCAGCAAGGATCGGAGATTTAAGATTTGGTTCACATGCGTTCAGTTCATGGCTTCACACTTCCAGTGAATCTAGTACACTTGCACATTAAAGGGAATGATGTGTTTGATTATCACCAAAGTGAAAAGTTTAGGATAAAAATATTCTTTGTCATCATCTGCAAAATAGGCGGATATATTCTTAGTAAAAGGCTTGTGAAGTAAATAGTTTGTTAGAATCCTGATGCATTAATTTTCATGGACCATGATCCATGAAAATTCTATCAATTAGAGGGACGGGAAATTTGGTTAAAAAATCTTTTCCTCAGCTTTAAAGGACTTTTAATACATGTAGATTGATTGAGCAGGAATCATCCGGTTTTAAGGGGATCATATCGCTGCACTATGGTGTTATAACCAACCTGAATACATGTCATAATCATTATCTATTAGTCTATCGAAAAATTATTCTTATAATAAAATATTGAATAATTAAATAATGCTAAGTAGAAAATCATAAAACCAGTCGGTAGCATGGATAACGACAAAAGTCAAACCTCACCAAATAATACCGATAGTAACAATGCGAATGATATAAGCAAGTGTCCGTTTCATAACGGATCTTCGAAGCGAAACAGCCGGTGGCGGAACTCAAATCCGAGACTGGTGGCCGAACAAGCTGGATCTGGATATTCTTCGCCAGCACTCTTCTTTGTCGAAGCCGATGGACGAGGATTTCGACTATGCCGAAGAGTTTAAAAAGCTCGACTTTCAGGCTGTGAAACAGGATCTCTACGATCTGATGACTGACTCCCAGGACTGGTGGCCGGCGGACTGGGGTCACTATGGGGGGCTCTTTATCCGGATGGCGTGGCACAGTGCAGGAACCTATCGCGTTGCCGATGGCCGTGGCGGTGCAGACGGTGGTCAACAACGTTTTGCCCCTCTTAACAGCTGGCCCGACAACGCAAACCTGGACAAGGCACGGCGCCTGCTATGGCCAATCAAGCAGAAATACGGTCGCAAACTGTCTTGGGCTGATCTGATCGTCTTGGCCGGTAACTGTGCATTCGAATCAATGGGATTGGAAACGTTTGGTTTTGCCGGTGGACGTGAGGATGACTGGATGCCTGACAAATCTGTTAATTGGGGACCCGAAGGAGAATGGCTTGCAGATGAGCGCCACGACGACGAAGGAAATCTTAAAGGACCGCTCGCTGCCGATCACATGGGATTGATTTATGTGAATCCCGAAGGCCCGAATGGTGAACCGGATCCGGCAAAGTCTGCTGATTACATTCGGCAGTCCTTTAAACGCATGGCAATGAATGACGAGGAAACTGTTGCACTTATTGCTGGTGGACATACACTAGGCAAGACCCACGGGGCCGGACCGCTGGAGCATAAAGGCCCGGAACCCGAGGCCGCCGGAATTGAAGAACAGGGCTTTGGCTGGATCAGCGACTATGGCTCTGGAAAGGGTGGGGACACGATTACTGACGGTGAAGAAGGTGCATGGACCAATAATCCGGTTGAGTTTGACATGGGCTTTTTCGAAAACTTATTCGGATATGAATGGGAGCTGACCCAAAGTCCTGCAGGTGCATATCAGTGGCAGCCAAAGGATGGGGCAGGAGACGGTACCGTTCCGGATGCACATGATCCTGATAAGAAAAATTCGCCCATGATGCTCACAACGGATCTTGCGCTGAAAGTAGATCCGGAGTACAAGAAAATTTCAAAACGATTCTACGAGAACCCGGAAGAATTTAAAGACGCCTTTACGCGTGCATGGTTTAAGCTTATCCATCGCGATATGGGGCCCAAGTCGCGTTATCTCGGACCGGAAGTCCCTGAGGAAGACCTGATTTGGCAAGATCCGGTTCCCGAAGTGGATCATGAGCTGATTGATAATGAGGACATTGCCGAGCTGAAGGCAGAGATCCTTGATACCGATCTGACGGTGGCGGAGCTCGTATCTACCGCCTGGGCATCTGCTTCAACCTTCCGTGGATCCGACAAGCGAGGCGGTGCCAACGGTGCACGCGTCCGTTTGGTTCCGCAGAAGGATTGGGAAGTCAACAATCCTGAACAGCTATCCAAAGTACTGGAGACGTTCGAAGGTATCCAGGAAGTATTTAATAGCGAACAGTCAGGCAATAAGAAAGTATCCCTGGCCGACCTGATCGTTCTGGGAGGAGCTGCAGCTATTGAACAAGCTGCTGAAGAAGCCGGTCATAATGTTACCGTACCCTTTACACCGGGACGTACAGATGCCACAGAAGAGCAAACCGATGAGGATTCGTTTCAATGGCTTAAGCCGGATGCAGATGGATTCCGTAACTACTTCAATACCAATCGCAATGCCAAGGCCGAAGAACTGCTGTTGGACAAAGCTCAGCAACTGACACTGACGCCACCTGAGATGACGGTGCTACTGGGCGGTATGCGTGTGCTGGGCGCCAACTACGACGGCTCCGATCATGGAGTGTTCACTGATGAACCCGGTGAATTGACCAATGACTTCTTTGTCAACCTGATCGATATGAATACGACATGGAAGGCCACCACCGACGAGCAGAATGTGTTTATTGGCAGCGATCGCAATACCGGCGAAGTTAAATGGACTGGTACTCGTACCGACCTGATCTGTGGTTCAAACTCCGAGTTGCGCGCGCTTGCGGAATTCTATGCATCGGAAGATGCTGAGGAAAAGTTCGTCAAGGACTTCGTAGCAGCTTGGAAGAAGGTTATGAACTTGGACCGGTTCGACTTGGATAAATAATTTGATCCCAACCACGATGTGATTGGTCCCTGACAGAACCTCAAATAGCGTTGGTGATTAAATATCACATAGTTTTAGAGGCAGCCTGTTTCAAGGCTGCCTTTTTTATTGGTCCCAGCCCAGGGTTTAAAACCCTGCACTTTCAGTGCAGAACTTTTAGTATTTCGAAAAATATATAGCGAGATACGTATAAAAAGCGTGATACATTGTTTTGTTAGCAGAAAACAAAAGGATTCCCCAAAGTTACTGCTATAGGTATGAGATATCTGGTAAGCAAGAAGACCTGGTAATGGAAAAAGGCACGAAAGGATAATAGTGATCAGATTTTTTTGAAGGAGAAGGACTTTCAGTCCTAACCCTAACCCCTGCACTTTCAGTGCAGGGTGCTTTCAGTCAGGCATACAATGAGCAGGCTGCCCCGTTTGAATGGAAAAAGAATGTATGCAAACCGGGTACCCTACCCAATAATTACGCGGATTTATGATTCTAAGTACTAGGAGTCTGTCGGACTTTCCGGGTATAATTTAGTAGGTTTAGGTGACCTTTTAGAACATCAAATGAAGTTGTTTTGTGATGGCGAATTTCAAGTTACCGATCGTGATACTTCCTATTTGTTGCCACCTTCAGTGGACGAATGGCTGCCCGAAGACCACCTGGCCCGGTTTGTGGTCGAGATTGTCGATGAGATGGATATTTCAGAATTGGAATCCACTTATACCGGCAGCGGCTCGGACGCCTACCATCCGCGCATGATGGCGGCCCTACTGTTTTACAGCTACGCGAGCGGGACGTTTCCCTCCCGCACCATCGAGACGGCCACCTACGAGTCGGTGGCGTTTCGCTATGTGGCCGCCAATCAGCATCCCGACCACGATACCATTTGTTCCTTCCGCAAGCGGTTTTTCCAGCCGCTGGGGGCCCTGTTCAAACAAATTTTGCAGGTGGCTGCTCAGATGGGGCTGACCGAGTTGGGCGATGTAAGCATCGATGGCAGTAAGTTCAAGGCCAACGCCAGCAAACACAAGGCGATGAGCTGGGAACGGGCCAGCGCCCTGGAAGATCAGCTCTCCGAGGAAGTCGCCGAACTGCTGGAAGCCGCCGAGGCCGCTGACCGGCAGGCAGGAGAGGATGAGCGGCTCCCCGAGGAGCTGGCCCGTCGCCAAGAGCGCTTAAAGCAAATTCGCCAGGCTAAACAGATGATCGAACAGCGGTCGGAAAAGCGCTATGAGGAAGAACAGGCTGAATACGAACAAAAAATGGCCCAGCGACGCGCCAAAGAGGCCCAGACCGGCAAGAAAACGCCCGGCCGCACCCCGGAGCCCCCGAAGCCGGGTCCGGCCGATAAAGACCAGGTGAACTTCACCGATCCCGAATCGCGCATTATGCTCACCAGCAACCAGGGCTGGCAGCAGGCTTGGAATGGGCAGGCGGCCGTGGATATGGACTCCCACCTGATTGTAGGCGGCCACATCAGCCAGGCGCCGAATGACGCCCAGGAGCTGGCCCCGGTCTTGGATACGGTGGAAGAGTTGCCTGAGGCGGTAGGCCAGGTCGAACGTATCACGGCCGACAACGGGTATTATAGCGAAGATAATATACATGAAGCCACTGACCGAGAACTCATCCCTTATATAGCAACCGGTCGCCAGTCCCACAACCAGCGCTGGGACGAGCGGCTGGCCGATCCCGGGCCGCCCCCGGAAGAGGAATCGGAAAAGGAACGAATGGCCTGGCGGCTGAAAACCCCGGAGGGCCGGGCCTTCTACGGGCGGCGCAAGGCCACCGTGGAAACCGTCTTTGGGATCATAAAAAGTGCCATCGGGTTCCGGCAGTTTAGCCTGCGGGGGCTAAAGAAGGTCGCCGGTGAGTGGGATTTGGTTAAATGCGCCTACAATCTGAAGCGCATGCACGGGTTGGCAAGTTAACCACTGCGAGCAGAAGAATATCTGAGATGGAAATACAACGTGGAATGCCGAAGACAAAAAAATTCTTACCAGACCTTACCGCAAAAATAAATGTAGAATACGCAGATTCGCTTTGTCCGACAGACTCCTAGTGATGCAATTGCATAAATTAAAGCAATAAGTAGTGCAATTATCCCAATAGGATTACGAGATAATTTTGGTAATGAATCAAAAAAACTTTTGTCTAGCTTACTCATATTTGTATTGATTGTACCCCTAACGACCCTGCGCATAAGCGGCGTGGTTACGGATTAGAAACCAAGTTAAAAACTCTCGGTCCAAACACAAGCAACAGGGAGCGACCGGCCAGGCAGGGGCCGTGACCATTTGAAGGAGCCAGCAGAAAAAATGAAGAGAGACTGGTTGTTGCCACCTAATTTTTAAAAAGCAATTAGCCAAAAAATAGGCAAAAAGAGGGACCAATTTCGGGAAAGCTCAGGCGAGCCACGTCCGCTTAATGCGCGGGTTATACTTCTGGAACTTTACGCCTGAATAAAATTAAACCTGACCAGACCACTACAATTGGTCCCAGAATTACATTTAAAATAAAAAAGAGAGACCAAAATAGAGCAAAAGGAGTATTTAAATACGGATTTGTTGATAGATGTACGACTAAAAAGGATGCTATAAAAATCCAGAAAGCATCTGAATTTGAAGTTTTGGTTCTATTGAAAAACCAGTAAACAAATAAGATTTGAAGCGGCAACGAAATCCATATGGTTAGGTAATAAACTATACTTGGAAATTGATCTATTGTAAAACCTTCGATAGCGATTAAGCTGGAAATAAATACTACCGACCAATGATAGATATTGAACTCAAAATTACTATTTAAATATTTTCTCAGGTTCATTGGTTAAATTTGTGGAAGAAGTATAACGACCTTGCGCATAAGCTGCAGGCAAATTGATGTTGAATTAGCAACTAACGAAAGACGAGACTCAAAACCAAGAGGGCCAAAGATTTGGCGAGGCGTGTCCGCTTAATGCGCGGGTTAGGTGTATATTATTTTACGACTTCCATATCAATTGAAATCGATGGATTAGGACAGTCCATCGGATCCCAATGTTCAGCTTTTAAAAACACACTAGCGGACCCGGCTTTAAGAGCATATAAACGAACTATCAGGGAATCATTTATTGTGCCATAATTTGAATTGTTAAACACTTTAATATCAATTACAGAAGAATCTTGTTTGTTTCTAGCAACTAAATCATATCTGATTCGTTCTTCAGGATATTTAATTTTAAAAAGGGCTTTAGACTCTCCCAAAATGTCATATGAAAGTGAATCTGTTTCATTAAAAGTTGTATCCGGAGGCACCCGATTTATGCTCATAGGATTTGAACATGGACTTATTCCATCCAATGAGGTGGCAGTACCAAGAATTACATCGCATGAATGCAATGAGAGACTTACTGCAATTATAAATATCACTACTATGAAATTTTTAATCATTCGCCTCTTTAATAAATGAACTAAAATCTAAATTTGACTTTATATACACCTAACGACATTGCGCATAAGCTGCACACGAATTACTGTTGAATTAGCAACTAACGAAAGACGAACCTTAAAACCAAGAGCGGCTGGGACCTGGCGAGGTGTGTCCGCTTAATGCGCCGGTTATGCCCATTTTACCCCCACAGTTTTTGGACTTGATTTCTATGTTCTGAATAAAGTTTCTCATATTCAGATGTCTTGTCAATTCCCAGGAGTCTGTCGGACTTTGCTTAATCTACTGCAAATCCGTCAGGTTTGGCCAGATATCGCGCTCTTTATCGTTAAATAGACCTGCTATTCGCCTCAAACGTACTCTCAAAAGTGTTTTTATCCAGCTGGTAAATATTAATTTTTAAATACGCTTTTTTCTGACACTAAGTACTAGTTCTTAGCTGGTTCTCAATAATGAAATAACACGTTTACCGGTTAAAATTCTGCCTATATCCAAAGGGTAGCACAGTAACCCTGGGCGGTCGTCAGGGGTAGAGCACCGGGACGAGGAAAAGATAAATATATGGCGTGTTCCGCCGCTCTGCTGTGGAACGTCCACCGCGGTGCTCGGCTCCGAATAAACGGCCAGCAGCGGATTCCTTAACCGGTAAGCGCGTTCAAGTAGTTTATTTTGGCAACATCCAGTCGGCACGACGAGCGAAATCTTCCTGGTATTCTTCCCGCCATTTAGACACGCTTTCCGGCCCGGGCCCATCGAACCAGTGGTTGGTGGTGGTATCACGCTGGGCGTACTCACCACCCCAGCTCTCCTGGCTCGGATCCTCGGGGTCATTTATTCCATACACAGCACTGACCAGGTACAGGAAGGATGGGGTATCGCCCTCTTGCACACCGGGACTGTCTGGGTGGAATCCAGTCTCCGGATATATATTACCCAACAGCCCGTGGCCGTTCCGAATGTTGGTATTGACCCATTCCAGGTTTCCCAGCTCCGAATCCTGGGCCATCATGCCCCCGTAGGTGTCCTGGGAGGAGATAACAAACAGGTTCGGGAAGTTGTTGAGCATCCACTGCCCGGAGCCGTCCTGGCCCGGGTCATCGCCCAGCCCGATCTGGAAGATGCGCAGCTTGTTGATAAACTCTTGCACCTCTTCTGGCCTGCGGGTGTTCTGCACTTTCCAGATTGCCTGTGCCACCTCGCGCGGGCCGCCCCACACGCAGACCCATACCGGGCGGGGATCCGGATGGTCCACTATATCAATAATCGCCTCGGAGGCTTCACTGTTCATGCCTTCTCCCAGAATCTTGTCGGCAGGCTCGCCCCAGGTGCCATCGCGGCCCTCGTAGGTTACCGACCGCAGGTAATCAGCTTTGGGAAATTCCGGATCGTGGGCCCACAGGTTCTCATCCACCTTGTCATAGTGCCAGAGGGCGTCCAGGATAGACTGCTTATCGGCAACATTGGCGAAGGTGGCCGCCGAGGCAATCAGGCCCTCCACATCAAATTCGTTGGTGTACAGCAGAAACCGAACCATCGACTGGATATCGTCGGGGTCGCTGCACTTGTAGTTGGGGCCGTGGCAGTCGCCGCCCGGGATCACATCCAGCGGAGGGAAGTCCGTGGAAATGATGACGCGTGGCTTCGGTTGGTCGTCTTGGCCACTGCTGTCCTGACCAATACCATCAACGGTCACCAAAAGAATAAGAATCGGCATAAGCAGTAGATTACGTTTCATAAGATTTCCTCAGTAAAATTTGCGACGTGAATTCTGATTCTTTATTAAGTTTATTCTTCTGCTGTAATAATAATCCGCCGGTAAGTTGTGAGATTAGGCTCCCCATCATCGGTCACTTCCAAAATCACGTGAATATTCTTACCTGATGCATCTGACGGTATAGAAACTTCAGCGGAAGTGGAGCTGCTGTTCTGGACAGACACCGTTCCGTCATAGGTGCTTGGCTCATCATAGAAATACCAGTTGTAGCTCAGGGCGTCCCCATCCGGGTCGTCAGAACCTGCTGCATTAAGCTGCACAGTTGAACCTGCATCGGCCGTTATCTGCAGGATTTGTTTGGTCTCGTCGCCGTTTACAACGGCCACTGGGTGGTGGTTGGCTTCCGAATAATTGCTCGTAACAGTCCAGTCCATTCGGGCCTGGAAATCGTTGTCGTAAGCCGGTTTCCATCGACTTATGGCCTCGGCGCCTGCATCGGTATTTCCATACATATAGTAGGGATCGTATTCGGCATCCTCGCCTTCCATGCATGACATGCCCCGGATGCCGGCTTTTTTCTCGCGCTCAAAGCGACCACCCCAGCCACCATGCCATTGTTTGTCAGGATTGTTGAGTCCATTTGGCAATACATGCAGGAATGCAGGTGTATCACCTTCTGTGGCATACTTTCTGTCCGGATATTTTTCACCTAACGGGCCGTGGCTTTGGATGTGTGTAGCCAACCACTCATCGCTGGGCTGCCATCCATAGACACCCGTTGCTCGTATGTAAAGTATTTCAGGGAAATTTTTGGCAATCCAGGTGCCGGCATTATCCTGACCGAGCACATCATAAACGCGTATTTTGCTTATGAATTCCTGGAATTCAGCATCTGAACGAGTTTCCCGTACTTTCCATAATGCTTGAGCGAGGGTGTTGCCCCCGCCCCAAAACGTGACCCATACCGGCCGGGGATCATCCTCGTCAACGGCTGATATGATCAGTTCCGAACCTTTGCTATCTTTTCCATCACCTACCGCGGCCATCCCGTATCCGGTTTGTCCCAACACGGATACAGAGTGCAGGTATTCAAGCGAAGGAAACGCCGGGCTGTGCACTCTCAGGTTTGGCAGTACTTCTCCATAGGCATCAACTATTTCGTCAAGCATCGCTGTATTAGACTGGCTCTTCTTCCAGCAACCGGTTTGTACCACCAGCCCTTCAACGTCAAATTCGTTGCTCTGCACAAGGAAGCGAACCATCGATTGCCTGTCATCAGGATCCGCCCCCAAATCCGTTAAATGAATTACCCGGGGCTTGAGCGAATCGGCCGGAGAGGTGGCGTAAAGCGTTACGGGAAGCAGAACTGCAAGCAGAATGATCGGTAGCTGACGCATGGAAATCATGTTCTTTTTAGTTTGTATTCAGGTGTTTCAGTCCTAATTTAAGTCTCGAAATAAGATCATAACAACCTGTTTACCGGAGAATAGATGGGGGATTCCCAGATTTTACACTCGTTTGATGAAAGCAGAGATCAGTTCAAGCCGTATGGTTTAACATGTGAACTGTGGAAGCCCAGTCTGATGGAAAAACCGGACCGACACAATGAGATTGAGATCAACTATTTTCCTGACGGGACTCTGACCTACCTGTTTCAGGAGGAGAAAATAACCATACCGTCCAACAGACTGGCTGTTTTTTGGGGTCTTGTACCTCACCAAATTATCACCTCAGAAGGTAATTCTCCATATTATGTTTGTACCATACCATTTTCACTATTTCTGGAATGGCAACTCCCGGCTTCATTTGTTGATCGGATTTTAAACGGGAAAGTTATCCTCGAAGCATCTGAGGCGTATGCGTCCTATGACGAGTTTTTATTACAGAACTGGATCAAGGATATTGGCAGCAGTGATTTAGAGGATGTAACCCTGCTGGAGATACGCGCCCGCCTAAGCAGGCTGGCACAAAATGCGTTGCCGGATAATCAGAAAAGTCAGTCCCCTCTTCAATCAAGTGAAGTGAGTCACGTGGAACGAATTGCGATTTATATCGGCCAAAATTACTGCGATCCCATCGAAGTTTCTGATATCGGGGAAGCGGTAGGCCTTCATCCCGATTATGCCAACTCTATTTTTAAGAAAGCTTTTGGCTGCACGTTGAGTGAATATATTATTGAGGAACGAATCTCTCACGCCCAGCGAAAACTTATTACCACGGATGCAAACATCTCATCCATTGCCTTTGAATGTGGATTTAATACGATCAGCTGGTTTAATGAGTGTTTCAAAAATATGAATGGCTGTACACCCCGGGATTTTCGGAATAATCACCGTAGCTCCCAGCAAGAAGTTCACTCCCCCTGATTTGAATACGATCAACGAAGTTTTACCCGGTACTTAGTCATGGCGTATCAAGCAATTCCCCGGTATTACTTACTAGGAGTCTGTCGGACTTTCCGGGCATAACGACCCTGCGCATAAGCGGCGTGGTTACGGATTAGAAACCAAGTTAAAAACTCTCGGTCCAAACACAAGCAACAGGGAGCGACCGGCCAGGCAGGGGCCGTGACCATTTGAAGGAGCCAGCAGAAAAAATGAAGAGAGACTGGTTGTTGCCACCTAATTTTTAAAAAGCAATTAGCCAAAAAATAGGCAAAAAGAGGGACCAATTTCGGGAAAGCTCAGGCGAGCCACGTCCGCTTAATGCGCCGGTTATGGGCAAACCGATGGCGCCTGCAGAATTGACAGATGGGAGCAAGAAAAAAGCTAACAAAGTGGAGGAGCGAGGAATGATGAAAAAGCAATTGCCCACCCAGGGCCAGGCCCAACGGTAGGGTTTGAAAAGTGGCAGAGCTTGGCCGGCCCCGCAACCGAGCAAGCCAGGGATATTATCTGAACACCGGCCGGCTTCGAAGGCTCATTTTTTACAGAAGCAGGAACGGCAAGAGACGCCCCCGACAGAAGCACACTACAAACAGCGGCTAAAACCGGGAAATATTGGTGGAGCGGAACAGAGCGAAAAGCCACAAAATTGTACCGAAAACCGGACAGCCGCGGTGGGCCATAACGACCCGGCGCATAAGCTGCGTGCACCAACGTGTGGAAATTGTTTACAAATGAAAGGTTAACTAATAAAAGGGAAGCGGGCAAGAATTGGCGAGGCACGTCCGCTTAATGCGCTGGTTATGCTAAAAATGGACCTGATAGTAGCTTAGGCATTTTCCATTGCATCCAAAAGTTCTCGGAAAAAATCATGGAGTCCATCCTTATATTGTTGAATATTTTCTATTGAAACATATATATCTTCACCTGCTAAAGGAAGAAACACTTTTGGATTAGACTTAAACGATAGCCCAAGCTCACGCAAGTCTGGGTTTTCAAAAAGATTTGGACGAAGAGATTTTAATTGTTGGGCAGAACTGCCTTCCCCATGTTTAACAGTATTAGCTATCAATCTCAGCTCTTTGACTTTTGACCAAGAATGGAATTCTTCAATGTTTATTCCCATTTCTTTTAGACGTTTCTTGAATTTTCCAAATTTAAGCAACTCAGAATCCTTGTCTTCTCCGGGGCTCAGAATTTCTTTGCGAAAGAACAACATAATTTGTTGTTCAAAATTGTGATACAATGCAACGGAAAAAAGATTTATTATTCCTTGTCTAATTCCCTTTAAAAGTATGTAATGAGACACACCAGCTTGCTCCGCAATTTCAGCAAAATCACTTGGATCTTCCTCTCCTGTGCCAGGACTTGACATAAATTGATCCCATGAGGCTTCAGCTATGGCATCAGCTTCTTTTTCAATGTCTTCGAATCCTGAAAGAATTCTTTTTTCGAGTGTTTCAACTACAGAAGAAAGCTGAGGTAAAAATCTTTCTTTGAATACTGATGCCCAAAAACTATGATTTAGCTCCATTATCTTTATATCGATATTCCATTAAAAATGTACTCCCAGGCCTATTGAGGCATAAGGTTTGCCTTCTAATGGTTGAAAGGTTCGACCTCCAATCTCTATTTCTTCCCCGCCAAACATTATAGCATCAATTCCCTAATCGGGTATCAAGGTCAAAGTTTGAAGCAAAATTTAATTTATAGCCAATGCTGACTGTAAAATCCAAAGTTTCCCATTTGCCACGTACATCATTGTTTTCATTGCGAAAACTGTAAGAACCGCTTTGAATACCGGAACCAAAATAAAATCCTTTGAGGTTTCCAGTAAAGAAATAATCAGCACCAACTCTTATTGCACTTTCTACTTTTCCATCAACAAATCCACCGCCACCTAAAGACGAGGGAATATCAACTGAATAATAGTCTCCAATGACTCTGAATTTGTTTTTCCCAATCCAAGCATTGACACCATAACCACCAAGTGTTGGTGTAAGAAGATTGAAACTGGCACCTCCATTTACAATTGCAGGTGGTTTATAAGCCGCTTTTCTCTGAGCAATAGATCGTTCAAAAATTATAGCATAACCTCTCACAATTGGTTGATTGCCACCACCAATTGTCTGATAACCACCCAGCCAAGGATTATAAATAATTCCCTGCTCTACTTTTTCTTTACCTTCTTCAGTAGGAATAATTACATCCGCACCAATTTCTTTTGCTTTTTTGCGCATATCGTTAAGTAATTCTGGAATACCTTGACCTACAGCTCCTCTTGTCTCGAGTCGTGCGATAGCTTTAAATGGTTCATCTGGAATAGTTTCCCTTATTTGCACTGAATTAGATGGAGCATACTTGTCTGCTTCGTCGAGCATTACTACACTTGTACTCGCGCAACCAGCTATATAAAAAACGATGAATAGAGGTAAAATCAGTTTTATTGTTTTCATGGGCTTTTAATTTTTAGTATAACGACATTGCGCATAAGGGGCGTGCACATTCGCGTTGAATTAGCTTTAGAATGTACTATAGAAACTGACCAGATTTAAACCGGCAGCCAACGGCGAGGCACGTCCCACTTAATGCGCGGGTTAGGCGCTTTCTTAGTTAATTAATACTTTGAAAGCCATTCTTTTATGTTGTTATAGTCTTTTAATGCAAGCTGGTTTTTTAGTTTTGTTGCTTTTTCTTTGGCATCACTTGTAAAAAAGCTGGTAGTAACTATAATGCTCTTTGAAGGGTTTTTAATGTAATGTACTCCAGACACTTCTCTAATAATTCCTACGCCAATTTTATTTTCCGCAGCATAACGTTTGCATTCAACGTAGGTAAGGTAATCAGTTACTGCGTTTTTGATTCTAGCTATTATATCGCGTCCACCATCCCGAGTAGCTTGTGTGAGTTGAACGTCAAAGCCAAGATCGTTAAAAATGTCGGCAATTAGTTCTTCAAACTTTCTAGGAGATAATTCATATAACTTTTCTGGGTGATTTTTGAAATATCTTTTTATCTCCGTATTGATATCTGTTATGTTGATCTCTGATATCTCAAGATCATCATCTTTGAATAAAAGCTCACGGATTTCCCCGCTACTATCCATTTTACTCATTTTTGTAATGAGTTTATCTTTTGCTTCCTCCTGAGAACTTAGAGAAATATCCACATTTACTGCACGATATTGACCATCCTCATATTTCGCTAAAATTACAAAACCCCAATCTTTATCTGTTTTGTCAAGTAAGAACAGTACCTATAAGATTTTTTGTAGTATCGGAATACCAAGAAACTTCTTCGGCAAATGCTACTGCTATTGCTTCCTTTGCAGGATTATGAGAGTAAAACTCATCTTCTGATATTGACTGAATTGACATAACTTATTATGCGTCTTGTTAGCTGTATAATGCTCTTCTAATTGTAGAAACGCCTAACGACATTGCGCTTAACCGGCGTGCAGGCCAGTGTTGAATTAAAAACAAAATGTACTACAGAAATTAACCAGCTCAAAACCGACAGCCTATGGCGAGGCACGTCCGAGTTAAAGCGCGGGTTAGGCTTGGGGACATGAAAAGGGCACCGGAGAAGGAAAATCCCAAACAGAAGCAATGGTTTTAGAAAAGGTTGCCGCGGCGCCAGTGACAAAAAGTGAAATAGGAGCGGAGAGGCAGAAGCACCGGGAAAAATGGGAGAAAAAGCAGGAATACGAAACTTCCCACGAGGGCAGGGAAGCGGACGTTAAAAAAAGCACTGGTGCAGATTCGTAGCGTTTTAGAGCCACTCGTTAAAAGAAGCAGAAAATCGTAGCCGACTTTTTAGCCTGACAGAAGGGATCGTTCACCAACGCCTAAAAACTGTAACTCATTAAAAATCAATTTTAAAGCAAAAATTTTGGCCGCAACTTTTGACAAAATGAGAAGGCCTTAGCCGCGCAGCCTAACGACATTGCGCATAAGGGGCGTGCAAAACAGCGCTGAATTTGTTTTAAAATGTACTGTGGAAACTGATAAATCGAAACCGGCAGTCGACGGCGAGGCACGTCCCACTTAATGCGCGGGTTAGGTTTCCCGCCTATAGTGAGTCAGGTAATTGAGCTCCCATTGCAATAGATCCATCTTTGGAAACCATTATTCCGACTGGAAATCCAGAGATCATATTTCTCTGAAATTTGTTAGTACCAATTGCGATTTCATGGTCTTTGACTTTCATTTCTTGCTCTTCGCCACCAATAGTTCCAAATATTGAACTTGAATCTGATCCTGGTTCTCGAATTTATACAAAAAACTCACCTGAATCTGGATCAGAAACTGTAATAATTCCAGCTGCAGTTTTTGTTACGTTTGAAATTGGGTTATCCTGAGGTTCATTTCTCTTAATTTCGATAATTGTTTCATTTTCTCTGACGGTAAAGACAGTAAAACAATGCTCCTCAGTATCATCAGATTCGATTAAAAAGTACCGATCTTCAAAAACGATAGGAATTGTTACGTCTTCAAATTTATTACTCCCGATGTTTAATTCATCCATGATGTTTTGTGTTTGATTCAAATTTGCTAAGGGAACCTAACGACCTTGCGGATAAGCGGCGTGGTTAAAAGCTGAAGAACCAAGTTAAAAACTACAGCCGAAAAGACAAGCAGAAGGGAGCGATCCAGAAAGGGCAGCGCCCGTGACCATTTAAAGAATCCAGCAGAAAAAATCGAAGAGAGACCGGCTGTCGCCGCCAAATGTTTAAAAATTAAATAACTAAAAAATTGGCAAAAAGAGCGACCAATTTTCGGGAAAGCCCAGGCGAGCCACGTCCGCGTTAATGCGCGGGTTATACTCCGCTCCACGGATAGTCAAGAAGAGCTAACTCAGGTAAAAATTGATAATGCTTCTGATTTTTACTGATAAAAGCAGCGTTTGAGGAGTAGGCAGTAGCCGCAATCAGCATGTCATTAATTTCAACACCATGACTAGATCTAAATTTCCGCATCCAAGTGAATGCTTGTTTTGAAATATTTTTGTTTATAAAAATGATTTCAAAATCAGATAAGAAAGTATCGAGATTGGCTAAGTCTTTTTTACTTCGGCAGCCTGTATATAATTCCATGGCTACAATGACACTGATACAAAAATCATAGTTCTTTTCCAGCTCAGCGATCGTCTGAACAGCTTCCGTTTCATCTTGTCCAAAATCGATTAAAATATCAGTGTCAATGAAAACGTGTTGGCTCATGGCAAGCAATTATTCAGCAAAGCGGCTCTTACGAATGTTGCGAACCCACTGCGTGCTATCTTTCAAATCTTCACGATTTTTCCACATTCCACGGAAAGGGCTATCAAGGATTGATTTTTGAGAGGAATCATCGTCTTTTTGAAGATATTTTTTCGACAAAAAATCAACAAAGTCAGCCGCTTCTTGCTGAGCCTCGGGCGGAAGTTTCTCTAATTGTTTTATGAGTTCTTTTTTAACCATAGATTAAATGTAATTAAACTTTCTCAGACCTGAAAATGCGCTGAGATGTGAAAGGAGTATAACGACATTGCGCATAACCGGCAGGCGCCGGAGTGTCGAATTAGTTTTAAAACGATAGATTAACTAATTACTGGAAGGGAGGCAACCAGATGGCGAGGCCTGTCCGCGTTAATGCGCGGGTTATGCCCACTACATTTTATGATTAACCCATTGGATTATTAGTTTTTTAATTAAAGCTTCGGCCTCTTCTAAAGACATAGGGTTTTTAGGAGGTTCATGTTTTCTATGTCCATGTCGTGCTTTAGAACCAAGGACTTGCGAACTATTTGCAGTACGTTTAAAAAGTTTTATTCGTGTTTTGGAGGCTAGTCCTAAATCGTCAATTTTTTCCTTACTACCAATGTCCTCTTCAATTACTTCGTAAATCCGATAAAGATCTAACCCAATTTTCAAGGTTTGAACTCAGTTTGAGAACTTTGTGAATGGTTTCATTAGAATTTCCAGCACTTACGAAGGCTAAAATATTATCATGAGGGTATCGAGTAATATTTCCTTTGCCATCGCCTGCTTCGATATTAATCGAACTACTTATTTTTATCTATCTGAGAGTGAAATAAAGACTGCTGCAGAATTACTTTCTTCCCCAATTTTCCTTACTGCCTTCGATTCAACTAATTGTATATTTTTCTCTATATCTAAAAATAATTTTGCAACTCCATTGATTCGGGAAACAATTTTTGCTGCTTCTTCACGGACTTTATTTACATCATCAGTTTCCCAATCTGCCTTGATGTAGAACTGATCATTTTCATTTCCTATTTCGAAACCATCTCTATCCAATGAAAAGAAATCAACTATCCTTTTTAGGCTTTGTTTGTCTCCAGTTAAATATATTTGCCACATCATATAAAAATTTAGGAGTGGGTATAACGACATTGCGCATAAGCTGCGTGCGCCAACGTGTTGAAATTATTTATAAATGAAAGAGTAACTATAAAAATGGAAGCTGGCAAGAATTGGCGAGGCACGTCCGCTTAATGCGCTGGTTATACCACCGACAACTTCAGATAACTGCAGCAATTAGACTTATCAAAAGTGATGGAATGACCACCCAAGGAGTTAATTTCAGCAACTTTTTTTGTGAAATGTCATAGTTAGCAACTTTATCCAATGACTTTCTAGCAGATGAAAACTGAAAAGATTAAATAGTTAGAAAACAAAAGGGATAAGGGAATTGCAGCAATAAGCGGAGGAACAACCATGAGTATCGCTAAAATACCTTCCATATCTTTTTCGAAGATATGAGTAGAAACCAAGAGTAAGTGAATTTGCCAAATACCATATGCTAATAAAAACCAGATCACTCCAATCAATAAGAAAGAGAAAATCCGAAGTAAAATAGTCCACGGACTCTCTAACCGTTCTTTAGCTCTTTTTTTAGCTTCCTCGAAATAGGACATGATTTTTGATTAGGTGGTATAACGACACTGCGCATAAGCTGCGTGCGCCAAAATGTTGAAATTGTTTACAAATGAAATTGTAACTATAAAATGGGAAGCGGGCAAGAATTGGTGAGGCACGTCCGACTTAATGCGCGGGTTATACCCAAAACTAAATACTATTTAATTTCAAACTTTATCATATCATAACTTTGGATATTCTTCTTCAATTTTGCGCAACCAGACTTTTCAACAATTTTAGACTTAATAATTTCAAAAGAGGGAGAGGTTTTCAATTTATCAAATAAGTCGTGAGAAAAATCCAGTTCTTTTAATGGAAGTGCTTTTGATTGAAGGTCACTTTCTGTTTCTAAGATTTCATCAGCTAATTCTTGCTTTAAATAATCAAAACCCCAGTCAAATATTACTTCAATATCTTTATCAGTAACAGGTTTTGAATTAATGGGAGCATACTTATAGGTGAACTCATATTTTTCACTATTATAATTCGCAAATAAACGAATTAACTCAATGAGCTTGTTATTTTTCTGTTTATGATCAAAAATTGTAACAATAAATATTGGGTATCCTTTACTAAAAACGTTGTCAAGATGTTTAGTTCTATAAAGACAGTTTTTCATGACTGCTAATAATTAATTTTGGGTATAACGACATTGCGCTTAACCGGCGTGCGATTCAGTGTTGAATTAAAAACAAAATGTACTACAGAAATTGATTAGCTCAAAACTGGCAACCAATGGCGAGGCACGTCCGAGTTAAAGCGCGGGTTAGGCTTGGGGACGAGAACTTGGCTTTTGGACAAGGAAAACCCAAACAAAAGCAATGGTTTTAGAAAAGGTTGCCGCGGCGCCGGCGCCAGAAAGAGAGATGGGAGCGATGAGGCAGTAGCACCGAGAAAACGGTTTAAAAAGCAGGAATACGAAATGTAAAAAAGGGCAGGGAAGCGAGCCAGAAAAAAGCACTGGTGCAGATTCGCAACTTGGAAAAGTCACTCGTTAAAAGAAGCAGAAAACCGTAGCCGACTTTTTAGCCATTTAGAAGCAATCGCTAACCAACGACTGGAAATGGTAATCCATTAAAAGCCAATTTTGCAGCAAAATTTTTGGCCGCAACTTTTGACAAAACGAGGTGGCCTTAGCCGCGCAGCCTAACGACATTGCGGATAAGCGGCGTGGTTACGACTGAAAAACAATTTAAAAACTCTTGACCCAAACACAAGCAAAAGGGAGCGATCCGAAAAGCAACGGCCGCGACCATTTGAAGGAGCCAGCAGAAAAAAGCGAGGGGAGACGGGCTGTTGCCGCCACATGTTTGAAAAGCAGTTGCCAAAAACCGAGCAAAAAGAGCGACCAATTTTGGAAAAGCCCAGGCGAGCCACGTCCGCTTAATGCGCGGGTTATACTTCTGGAACTTTACGCCTGAATAAAATTAAACCTGACCAGACCACTACAATTGGTCCCAGAATTACATTTAAAATAAGAAAGAGAGACCAAAATAGAGCAAAAGGAGTATTTAAATACGGATTTGTTGATAGATGTACGACTAAAAAGGATGCTATAAAAATCCAGAAAGCATCTGAATTTGAAGTTTTGGTTCTATTGAAAAACCAGTAAACAAATAAGATTTGAAGCGGCAACGAAATCCATATGGTTAGGTAATAAACTATACTTGGAAATTGATCTATTGTAAAACCTTCGATAGCGATTAAGCTGGAAATAAATACTACCGACCAATGATAGATATTGAACTCAAAATTACTATTTAAATATTTTCTCAGGTTCATTGGTTAAATTTGTGGAAGAAGTATAACGACATTGCGGATAAGCGGCGTGGTTACGAATTAGAACTAAGTTAAAAACTACAGCCCAAAATACAAGCAAAAGGGAGCGACCGGAAAGCAACTGGCCGCGACCATTTGAAGGAGCCAGCAGAAAAAATCGGAAAAGAGACAGACTGTTGCCGCCGAAATTTTGAAAAGCAATTGCCCAAAAACCGAGCAAAAAGAGCGACCAATTTCGGGAAAGCCCAGGCGAGCCACGTCCGACTTAATGCGCGGGTTATAGCAAAATCCAGAGTTGTTAACCTTTAATAAGTTGTAGTCCTCCAATTATCATTTGGCCCGAATTTTTACCTACATGAATACCTGTCCCTTCTAAAACAATCCCTTTCCCACCAACCATTTTTAATCCTGTAGGATTAGGATTTGAAAGTTTTCTTGAGTCGACTTGGATTCCAATATTAGCACCTTTGCATTGAAAACCATTTAGTCCTATATAAACATTATTCTTGTTTGAAAGCTGCCCAATGAGTATTTGATCCTTCTTACAAACGATATGGCAGTTATCTTTAATCATATCAATTTTAGTAATATTGATTTGATCAGGAGGAATAATTTCAAATTCTAAGGCTACTTTTTTGGGAACTGATTTAATAGTAGTCTTTCTTCCTTGAATTTCTATATCCCACAAATCAAGAGGACCTTTCCATATATTATCGGAGATTCTAAAAATCTCTTGTCCGTTGTTGTCAAAAAAAGTACCATTTATCAAGGGAAACCCTGTTTGGTCTTCACCAGGTGAAATTGATAATATTTTTCACCATCAATTTCAAATATACAAGGTGTATGCTCGAATAGATTGGATCCAATACTTACTTTTAGATGCTTAGATCTTAAATCTAAAAGACTTCAAAAGGCTTCTGAATCAGAATCATCACTCTGTACTTCCTTGTACTTTTCTAATACTGTTTCCTTTGAGATTCTTCCCGGCTTACCTTGTCATGGCAACCACCGCATAACAAACAGATTTTATCTGGGTCATGCTCATGGGCATCTTTGAATTCAGGATCTATATGTTCGTATTGATAAATAGCATTTCTGCAAATGACACAACCAAACTTTGATTTCTGTCTTATTTCCCTTGCAATATCAGTAGGGATATACCGAGAAAGTCCATAGTCATTGTAATTTGTGGAATTAGACATGCTAATAAAATTTCAGGACGTAGCTTTTTGCTATAACGACATTGCGCATAACCTGCGCACGGATTGATGTTGAGTTAGCAACTAACGAAAGAAGAGCCTTAAAACCAAGAGGGGCAACCAATTGGCGAGGTGCGTCCGAGTTAATGCGCGGGTTATACCGTGCTCTAATATCTGTAATATTCATATAATGAATAAAGCTCAATACAAGGAAAACCACCTACGTATTGCATTTAATATGCGTTTTGGAAAAGATTTAGTATTTGACTTGTATATCTTAACTCTACCACCATTATTACTTATGTAAAAATCTTTTTTCCTATGTTTAGGGTGTATGTCGATATATTTAACTGCTCTTTTTCTCAACCGCAATAACCGATGGCCATAGTTACCACCTCTATTTTTTTCAGTTTCTCGTCTTACTGGTTCAAGCAAGTGACAACATCTTAAAACCGTATCGTGATATTTACCAAAAAAAACTTGTTTCAGGAAGGATCTCGTCTTCAACCATTTGTCCTATATCATTGATTTTACTTATGATATATTTAGCTAGCTCGATTTGTTCATTGGTAAGACTTTTAAGAGTTTCAATTTGCTTGTCAGATAACCTCATGCGTTCACGCTTAGCCTTACTTACATTATTTTTTTTATGTCTACTTGGAGGTTTTTTAGCGAATTGTTCATTTGTAACGACCAATTCAATGGGAAAACTTGAATATAAAATGTGCCTTTCTTTTTTAAAGCTATCCATTAGTTCCTGTAGACGATTTACGGCGAGGAATTGGGACGATTGAGATGCTTGTTTAATTTTTTTATATCCCAGAAAAACTGTTACAGCGATGACGATTGTGTTAATTGCAACTGCTATTGCACTTATTGCAATCCATTCCAAATTGCTGAATCCGAGAAATTCATTCATGACATGACTTGCTATATATTAGGTAGATGAATATTCGAAAATTTTCCAAATATCCTTGGTCATATGGTCAAAAGCTCTGATAATCTACTAATCTAAATTAATTCAAAAGAGAAATTATTTCTTTCGCACATTGGCGATTGAACTTATGATGTGGTTTATAAACATAGATACCAGCATTAAATGAACATCCAACAAGTGCTATATCACCTAGAAAATCTAGAAGTTTATGACGTACTGGTTCCGTATCATCAACCACTGGGGTTATCCAATTAGTGCTCGTATAATCCAAGATCATTGATCTAAGATGATTCTCCTCCTTCCGCAGAACAGCGGGAAACACTGAACGAATTTGTTCCCATTCTACATCATGAGGGAAAGATGATGTGAAGAAACTACGAGCCCAACAAATATCTTTTAGATAATTATGCGGCGTGATATCTTTTGAAATGGTCTGTGTGCCGATGAATCCAGTGTAGTCAATATGGGCTGTTACATTTAGTTTATGAAGTGGGGCAAAGATAGCAACTGACGGAGATACGTCTGAAGAAGAATTTTCGCGAATTACATAAGCTTCTTCAAGTCTAGCGGGTTTTATTGGCCCATCCTTTGGTCGTCTATGGAACGTGCTGAGTATTGCTCTACTGAATTCATTTGCGTTAAGATGACAAGCTGGTGGAGAAATGACCGTCCGATCTGAGTGATCATCTAAATATTCTAATTTAATAGTTGTATCAAGTACGTTAAATCCCATTAATGCCGAGAGTATATGCTCTACTTGACGAATATGGATTCCATCTCGTCCAATGGTGGTGAGGCCAATTTCCTCATGCTTTACAATATTTGAAACATGTGCATCAATCTCAATATCTCTGAAACGAAAGCGAGCAGGTCCACCGTCTCCTCGATAGTTACATTGCATTTTAACGGGGGTGTTCGAGTAGAGTTGTGATCCTATTATATTAAACCAACCGTCGCCAAATTCGGTTTTAGTTATGGTGTTTGTGCTCATACCTTTATTTAAGCTTAATTCTCAAAACATATAATTAAGTATAAAAAGCCTTTGAAGGACATGTCATATTTAATATGATCACTGCAAGCTTGAGAAGTAATTTCGACAATAAACAGTGAATAGCGATTCCCATATTGCGTTCGAGTTAACATTTGGGTTATAAGGCCTTTAAAATAAAATACATTCTAACTAACTATCTTATTTAGCGGTATAACGACATTGCGGATAAGCGGCGTGGTTACGAATTAGAACTAATTTAAAAACTACAGCCCAAAATACAAGCAAAAGGGAGCGACCGGAAAGCAACTGGCCGCGACCATTTGAAGGAGCCAGCAGAAAAAATCGAAAAGAGACAGACTGTTGCCGCCGAAATTTTTGAAAAGCAATTGCCCAAAAACCGAGCAAAAAGAGCGACCAATTTCGGGAAAGCCCAGGCGAGCCACGTCCGACTTAATGCGCGGGTTATAGCAAAATCCAGAGTTGTTAACCTTTAATAAGTTGTAGTCCTCCAATTATCATTTGGCCCGAATTTTTACCTACATGAATACCTGTCCCTTCTAAAACAATCCCTTTCCCACCAACCATTTTTAATCCTGTAGGATTAGGATTTGAAAGTTTTCTTGAGTCGACTTGGATTCCAATATTAGCACCTTTGCATTGAAAACCATTTAGTCCTATATAAACATTATTCTTGTTTGAAAGCTGCCCAATGAGTATTTGATCCTTCTTACAAACGATATGGCAGTTATCTTTAATCATATCAATTTTAGTAATATTGATTTGATCAGGAGGAATAATTTCAAATTCTAAGGCTACTTTTTTGGGAACTGATTTAATAGTAGTCTTTCTTCCTTGAATTTCTATATCCCACAAATCAAGAGGACCTTTCCATATATTATCGGAGATTCTAAAAATCTCTTGTCCGTTGTTGTCAAAAAAAGTACCATTTATCAAGGGAAACCCTGTTTGGTCTTCACCAGGTGAAATTGATAATATTTTTTCACCATCAATTTCAAATATACAAGGTGTATGCTCGAATAGATTGGATCCAATACTTACTTTTAGATGCTTAGATCTTAAATCTAAAGACTCAAAAGGCTTCTGAATCGAATCATCACTCTGTACTTCCTTGTACTTTTCTAATACTGTTTCCTTTGAGATTCTTCCCCGGCTTACCTTGTCATGGCAACCACCGCATAACAAACAGATTTTATCTGGGTCATGCTCATGGGCATCTTTGAATTCAGGATCTATATGTTCGTATTGATAAATAGCATTTCTGCAAATGACACAACCAAACTTTGATTTCTGTCTTATTTCCCTTGCAATATCAGTAGGGATATACCGAGAAAGTCCATAGTCATTGTAATTTGTGGAATTAGACATGCTAATAAAATTTCAGGACGTAGCTTTTTGCTATAACGACCTTGCGCTTAAGCGGCAGGCGCCAGAGTATTAAAATTATCTGTAAAAGAAAGGTTAGCTAAAAAAAGAAAGACTGGCAAGGCAGGGCGAGGCCTGTCCGCCTTGAAGCGCTGGTTATGCCCACAAATATTTTTATTCTTCATACCAATTCATTGGATAAGGAGCAGATTCGTGATAATCTAGTGGTCGATCAGGTTGCCATTTAAAAGGCAGAGCATCTTCTTTAAGAACTCCGAGTTCTTCAAAGAGTTCTGATTCATCTAATGAATACCAAGCTCCATTTACATATACATAGACGCTATCTTTTTCTAAGAAATCGAAAGTATGAGTTTGAAGCTCGAAGTTCGCTCGCAACTCTTGCCCATTCTTTAGAATTAATTTTCCTGCACATTTATAGTGTCTGCCATCAAGCGGAATTTTTGGTTCTTGAAGAAACTCTGCAGAGAATGGCCCTACTCTGACCATTACTTTGTCAGGCTCCAAAAAGCTGATGGGTACATTTTGAATATCTTCTTCTCTAAATGGCATACATTATTGTGGGTATAACGACATTGCGCATAAGCTGCGTGCGCCAAAATGTTGAAATTGGTTACAAATGAAAGAGTAACTATAAAAATGGAAGCTGGCAAGAATTGGCGAGGCACGTCCGCTTAATGCGCTGGTTAGGTACCTACTGACTATTAGGGGTTAAGGTTTACTTTGTCGAAAGCGTCTACAATAGCCTCTGATATTTTAAAACTAGTATCTTCGTCGGCTATTATTTGTTTTACTCCACAAGATCGGCAACGTAACACGGGTCCTTTAATAGACAGTTCCAATTCAGGTACTCTTTCTATATTGAGGTCAAAAGTCAATTCTTCGTTTACAGCTAATCGCTCTTCAATAATATTTTTACAAGAACAACATTTCCTTTGAGAAGTTAGATTTAAATATACGTTGGTTTTTGAAGTAGGACTTGTCTCACCCCAAAAGATTTCATCGTTTAATTCACTCCCAAAATCTGGGTAAGCATATTTTTTAGGATGATCTTCTTTACCACAGGAACGAACTTTCAAATTTTTAAAACTAACTCTGATTTTTTCATTTCGTCCAGTGATTTTATCTAAAATTTGAATCTGCAAAGGGGTACCACATTGGATGCATTCGTCGTTAAATCGTCTACGAAGTTTAGTTATCCAATTAAATAGAAACATATCATGCCTGATTTTTAGTAGGTACCTAACTTATACTTATACAGATAAGCATACTACATAAAATGTTATTCTTCAAAACAAAACCTAGTCAGGAGTGGGTCTAAGCGTAGAAAATATTAGGTTGAGGATGGGAGGCGGCTGCAGCCATGCAGCATAATGTTGCGGAATAATATTCTTTGTAAGGATTCGGTCGAACGGCGGTCTTATTGGAAAAATCCTATTTAAAAAAGAGAACCAAGCTATGGCAAGATCCAGGTTGTTGAGCCGAATGCGCACCGCCATCAGGAGAAGAAACTATAGTTATCGCACCGAGCAGGCCTACACCTCGTGGGTGGTGCGGTTTGTTAAATTTCATGATCTTACGCATCCCAAAGATATGGCCGAAGACGAGGTTATCTCATATCTAAATTATTTGGCTGACGATCGAAATGTGTCCGGCTCCACGCAGAACCAGGCCCTCTGTGCTATCCTGTTCTTGTATCAGCACGTGCTCGGTCAACCGCTGGATAGAATGATGAATTTCAAGCGGGCGGAAACCCCGATAAACTTCCGGTTGTGCTGACGCCCTCGGAGGTGAAACGACTATTGCAAGCTATGAGCGGGATCCCTAAGATGGTTTCCCAGGTGATGTATGGAGCGGGGCTGCGCATATCGGAATGTTTGCGGCTTCGTATTCTTGACCTGGACTTCACCTACCATCAAATTCAGGTGCGCGGCGGCAAGGGCAAGAAAGATCGCATAACGATTATGCCGCAGCTGCTTAAAAAAGCCCTGAAGAAACAGGTGCAGCGGGTAAAAAAACTGCACCAGCGCGATCTTGACCGCGGGCATGGTGAAACATTGCTGCCCAAGGCCCTATCAAAAAAGTATCCCAATGCGGCCACCCAGGTCAAGTGGCAATACCTGTTTCCATCTCCAAGGCGATCAAAAGACCCGCGCTCGGGGCTGGTTCATCGGTATCATCTGTCCACATCAACAGTAAATCGAACAATAAAAGCGGCCGTTGAGGTAACTGATATACAAAAACATGTAACGAGCCATACGCTGCGGCATAGTTTTGCAACACACCTGCTGGAAAATGGATACGACATCCGTACTATCCAGGAGCTGCTGGGCCATAAAAATGTTAAAACTACAATGGTATACACGCACGTGCTGAACAAGGGTGGCAAAGGAGTGCAAAGCCCGGTTGACCAGCTTTGAAAGTGAGGATTATTTTAAATCGTTGATTGCCGGAATTCCGGGATTCTCACATTGAATAAACATTTCGGTTGGATCGCCAACAAAAGTAGTAGGGCAGCCTGTTCAGAAAACAGAATAATTTTAAATTTAAGGTGTTTTCCCGTAGTTTAATTCGCGCTTATGAGAAGGGATTAATTCCAATACATGATGAACTGATGATCGTTAGAACAGCAATCCTTTCCTGTAGGTGGATATAGAGGTTATCAATCAAAATCTTATAACCTGAACTACTGCAATTTCATGCATTACTACGTAGCCTCATCCCGGCAGGGTTGGGGCTATTTGTTTAAATAAAGAGCTTTCACTCCCGTTATAAGCCAAACTTTACCCTGACGTTGACCCTTTGGATATGAAAATTAAACCGATTATTTCTTCCATTACGCTCACAGTACTCTGTTGTATTGGCTTGCTGATACAGCCCGCCCAGGCCCAGGATACCCTTCAGATATCACTGGGAGAATTTATTGAATCCGGGCTGCAAAACTCCGGACAGGTGGACTTTGAACGGCAAAAAGTAAACCTGGCTGAAAACAGAATCGATCAGGCCCGTTCCCAACGGTTTCTGCCTACATTTCAATTAAATACCCAGCATGGAGCTGTTCCCGGGGTGGAAAGTAGCACCGACCTGCCGGAAGATTCCTATTATCTTGATCCGAACCTGGAGAACGACTGGAGCAACTGGGCCATTTTTACGCGGGCGGAGGTTCAGGCGGTACAGCCCATTTTTGCATGGGGCGCCCTCGGAAATGCCGTTGAAGCTGCCAAGGCGGGGGCCAAGGCTGCCGAGTATGAATTTCAGTCCCAAAAAGCGGGGTTGGAAATTCGTCTGTACGAGCTCTACTATAGTCACGTACTGGCGGAAGAGGTAAATCGGCTGGTAGATGAAGCGCAAGGGCAGATCGATAGAATTGAAAAGCAAATCGATGAAAAAGTAGACCAGGAGGATTCCGACATCGACCAGTCTGACGTGTTTAAGTTCAGGGTGTTTAAGTCAGAATTTGCGATGCGGGCGGCTGAAATGCGCGAAAATATTAAGTATATAAGGAGCGTGTGGAATTACGTGCTCCAGGCAGACGCCTCCACCTATTACGAGCCGGAGCAGCAGTTTCTGGATCCTGTCGCCAATAAGATTGAAGCGCTAACCTATTATAAATCGCAGGCGCTGGAGCAGCGGGCTGAGTTGAAAGGTATTGAAGCAGGTATAGATGCCGCCGAACATGGAATACAAGCCACCAAAGCCCAAAATCTGCCTACGCTGTTTTTGGGCATTACCGGCAGTTATGCAAACACCCCGAACCGCCCCAGGCAGGACAATCCCTTTATTATCAATAACTCCAACTACGCATCGGCAGGCGTGGGATTTGGCATCCGGCAAAACCTGGACTTCCTGTCGGCCAAAGCGGATGTTGAGCGACGAAGAATTCAGCATCGCCAGGCAAAATTTTTGAGAAGCGCAGCCGTTGATGGAATTATGCTGGAGATCAGTGAACGCTATAAGAACGCAAGCGTCTCGGAAGTAAAGGTTGAAAAGACCGATGAGGCCCTGGTTACCAGTAAAAAATGGCTTCGGCAGGAACAGTTGGACTATGATTTCGGTATAGGAGATACTAAAGACCTGATTGAAGCCATGCAGAAAGAGCTGGAGCTTCGGCTGCAGCTCAAACAGCGAACATTCGAATTTAACAAAGATATGGCTGAACTCTACAGGGCAGCAGGTCTGCCATTAACAGCATTAGAAACAGCAAACTGATACCATGAAGAAATTTTTGATAATATTACTAGCGCTATTTATCGGCAGTTTTTATACAGCAACAGCACAGAAAGACAGCACTACGATCCGGAATCTTCTGGAAGAACGCGACAACGAAATTAAAGAACTCCTTGGGCCCAAAGGCACCAAGTACACCCCGGAAACGCGCCAGAAGCTTAAGGATATTATCAATGGCGTCATCGACTATTCTTCGATGGCCGAGCATGCCCTCCAGCAAACCTACGACACGCTGACCGAGCAGGAGCGGGAGGAGTTTATCGACTACTTTTCCACCATTATCCGGGACCAATCCCTGAATAAACTGGATATTTATCGGGCCGACGTCCGCTATAATGAAATCAACGTGAATGGGGACAGTGCCAAGGTAAATACCATCGCCATTCTTGAGAATGTCCGCACACCTGTAATCTATGATATGTATTACCAGGGGCAGGCCGGCCAGTGGGTTATCACCGACATGACAATTGATGACGTTTCTACGGCCGACTCCTACCAGCGGCAGTTCCAGAATATCATCCGTAAGCGCGGGTATGATTACCTGCTGGCCACCCTTCAAAAACGGGCAGCTAAATAAAGTTTTAATCTATCGTTAAGAACGGTATCTTTTCTATTTCTATAAATCCAGATATATGCTACGATCAGTACATAAAAGGAATCTAGCACCAGAAGGTTACGTCTATTCCACCTATGGGCATCCCGAAGTATTTACGGCATGCCATTGCATCGGTGGTATCGTTGCGCCGATATGATGATAAGCGACCGGTTGCCCTGGTGTGCGATGAAAAGCACCGGAAAATACTGGAAGAGAACGGCATTGATAATGTTTTTGATGTAATCCACACGCTAAGTCCCGAGCGAGCATCTATTGTCGGCTTTAAGCACAACATCCACGAATACATGTTCTTTGAAAAGAACTTGTTCCTGGATAGCGATATGATATGGTGCAAGGACCCGGATTCGCTGTGGCAGTCATTTGAGCCGCACCCGTTTACCATAACGGGAACCCAGGTTTCTGACAACTTCTTCGGCGGACCCAAGAACATCGGCGTAGTGAAGGATATTCTGCTTCGCCGCCGCCATAGAACGCTCAACCATTTTGGATTGACCTACCTCAGCCGCGTACAGACCGGAATGATCTACGCGCAGGATTTCAACCTTACCAAAAAGGTATGCGAACTGGCCCAGAAGATGCTCAGTCGAAAGGATGAAACCCATTTTCGTAGCCGAACCCTGGAGCAGGGCAGGAGCGAGGAATCCTGCGAATGGAGCCTGGCTATGGCGATGTCCAAATTAAACATACCGGTGTATCCCTGGTTACAAGGCCTGAACAGTCCCCAGCTGGATTACATCGACGATTATACCTCTCACGACCCTGATTTTGAGTACGTGGTGTGTACGTACTACTGCGATCAGCTAGTCTATAATTTCAGGGGTATTCAATCCTCTTGGCTGCGCAACCTGCTTACCAGTGCGTTCTCGATCATTCCGGGCAAAGGCGATTACCTGAAAGTTACTCCCTACCTGCTGCATTTTGGATGGTATCATCAAAAAAAGCCGTTCTACAAATTCGCGGAAAAAACCTGGCATCTGCTTACTACCGGTAATAAAGAATTGATCTACTCAGATAGCAAGCGTCTGCATGGTACAAATCCCTGAACCATCCGACCGCTGGAAGTCGGTCTTGAAAAAGGCAGTTCGTTATCTTCTGCAGTTTGGCATTATTGGATACCTTTTTTACAAACTGTATGAGATTGGGTTCAGAACAGTTGTAGAATCCCTTCCGCTGGATCCGCTGTTTTATATCATCTTTTTGGTGATCTATTTCTCTCTACCGCTCTCGGAAATCCTTATCTATAACGTGCGGTGGAATTTTAAGATTTTGCCGGCCTTCATGATTTTCCTCCAGAAAAAGGTATTCAATACCGACGTGCTGGGCTATTCGGGAGAAGTATACTTGTTCTACTGGGCCAAGGAGAAACTGAAGATACCGGCGGATAAGGCGTTCCACTTCATCAAGGATAATAACATCCTTTCCTCCATCTCGTCGACGTTTGTATCGATCGTACTGCTGTTCTTTTTTTTACGCAGGGATACCTCAATCCGCTGGATTACCTGCCCAACAGCGATAAAAGCTATATTTATGTTTTAATCGGCGTTGGTCTGCTACTTGGCGGCTTTGTGACCTACAAATTTCGGCACTCTATTTTATCGGTTTCCCTAATGGAAGGAGTCAAGATCTCCTCTATTTATACCGGCCGGCTGTTCATTACCAATGTGCTGCAAATTTTGCAGTATGCCTTGGTAAAACCGGATATCCCCTGGGCCGTATGGTTCAGCCTGATGGCCGTGCAGATCCTCTCCACCCGTATACCATTTCTGCCCAGCCAGGATGTGTTGTATGTAACCCTGGCGCTGGAGATGTCCGATCTTGTACGCGTGCCCGAGGCCGAAATTGTGGGTATTCTCACGGCTAATTTGATCTTGAAAAAGATTATCGGAGCCGTATCTTTTTTCTTAACATCACTGAAACAATCTTCTATGGAGATCCCCTCCGATGAAGAAATCAAGGAATTTAAAACACAGGCATGATCATTTCTTTACAGCGCACAAAAACCTATAAAGCAGCAATATCACTGGGTATTGTTATCTGCCTGCTCTTTTTCTCTGTTGAAATAATAAATGCACAGAAGGAGCAGGAATCCGATCCTGAAAGAAGGCTCACGGTGGGAACTTTGTTTAACACTAATGCCAGTGGATTTGACGACAACCTGCCGTTCTGGCTTCATGCCAACCAACAGGGCCTGTTTGAACAGCGGTCGGCCAACGCCCTGTTTTTTACGGAGTTTGATCTGCCGATTTTAACAGGAAATGACTTGAGTATTCGTGGTTCCGGTAAGCTGACAGGGCAGATTTCGGAAAATTCTGATATCGGGGCCAACACGCTCTCCCTCAGAGCAGATTATAGATCTTTTATCGCCCAGGTTGGCAAGTTTATCGATCCGGTAGGTATGAATTACCACCCGCTCTCCTCCGGGTCGATGATGGTGAGTACCAATGCCGAGCCGGTTCCCAAAATCATGATCAAAACCGATGGCTTCCTGGACGTGCCGCTGGCGCAGGGATATGTGCAATTTTCGACCTATTTAAGTCACGGCTGGTTTGAGGATTCCCGCTATGTTAAAAATGTGTATCTCCACCAGAAATATCTCTACCTCAAAATCAATTATAAGATGCTGGAAGGGATCGGCGGGGTCATCCACAATGTGCAGTGGGGCGGCACCAGCCCGGATTACGGCAAGCTGCCGAGCTCGTTTAATGATTATATACGCATGGTCTTCGCCCAGGGCGCGGAAGCGGAATCAGGAGCACCGGGCGGGGAACAGTCAAACTCACTTGGGAATTCTGTAGCAGCCTACGATTTCAATTTGCGAATCAGCCTCGATCAATATCGGCTCACGTTCTATCGGCTCTTCTACCTGGAAGATAAAGTTTCCTCACGGTTTCGAAGCCCATGGGACGGCATGTGGGGCGGGGGTATTATTTTTAAGGAGGAGCACCCAATACTTAAATCATTACTTTACGAGCATATAAATACCAAGCGCCAGGATTCATTTGATTTTGAGCCACGGGGCTCTCAGAATTATTATAGCAATTTTGTATATAGAAGCGGTTGGACCTATAAAAATCGAGTGTTGGGCAACCCACTAATTCTTACGAACGGTTCAAATAGAAGTCCGATTACGAACAACATAATTGTAGCTCACCACCTCGGAGCAAATGGATTTATTTCACCCCATTTTAAGTGGAAGGCTTACTATACCTTCAGCCGAAATTATGGGGTGGTTGCAGACCAAATTATCCGTAGATTGGAGCCGGGAGATCCCATCCGCGCAGAGCTGCGACCGCTGGAAGAGCTCAAGAAAGTGAATCATTCCATATTCATAGGCTCGAACATCACGCTGCCCGAATCTCCCAGATTCCATTTTAATCTTGGAGTTGCAGCGGATCTTGGTGAGCTCTATACCGACCGCTTTGGCATAATAGCCGGAATCACTTACGACATTATCGACTGACTTATACTCTTATTCTTTCAAATGGGAAGTCAACGATATGGTTTTTTACATACGCCTGCTGCTTTTTGTTTAGCCGAGATAATTTACTTGAGGCATCAATTTCGGATGAGCGATTCTTCTGCTTCCACTCTTCAGAATCCTTGATCAGTGACTCCGCAGTCTTGTGAAATCCATCGACTATGTTGGTCTCAAATTCCAGCTCCAGGAAACCACAAATTACTTCAGCAATCTTTTCAGGCTCCTCGGTTACCTGGGCGTAGGAGACATGCATGTGGTTGGGAGCTCCGAGGTATTTCAGGGACAGCTCAACGCTTCTGTTCCACCAAAAAACGCATTTCTTAAGTGAACGTGCACCATCCCACGCCTCAGGATTTTTTTGGGTGGCAAAATAGAGGCTGGGAACAACATGTTGACCGCGTCGCATCATGTGAATAAACTTTATGGAAGGGTCAACATCCGCCAGCAGAGGTAGATATTGCAGGTGGCGCAGGGTCTTTTCAATCCATCTCGCGGTAGATGCATTGCCCTGCTGAGCGGCAAGTTTGTCAATGTTTCGGAGGAGAAGAAGAACCCAATAAGACGTCTTGTAAAATATCTTTTGAGGCACGATGATCTCATGCTCATCCATTCCGAGCGTGGGCACCCTACCAGGAATGATCTATTCATCGGTAACTCCCCAACGTTAAACGTCTGTTTCAAGCAGATCCAATCGTTTAGATTCTTCGAGGTATTGCCGGAATGCCTCTTCTGCCTTTTCGTCTAATTGAAAAACCGGCAGGCCAAAAGATTGTTCATCAGGTATCGGTACCAGATGTATTGAATAAATTTCCAGGGGAGTTGCGCGTGCGCCGAATAAAGTGATTTTTTCCCACGTATTATTGCCATGATAGCAGCGGATAAAAAGATATGCGTAGTCATCCGGTAGCTTTGTGTATTTTTTTTCCATCCATTCCTTCAGGTACACCGTGTCTTCGGCCCTGCGGCTATGGGGATAGGTTATGGAGGTGTCGTTTTTATGCATGATACTGCCCGGAATGCCTTCCGGCAGGTAGCCCACGTAGGGATGGTTGATATATGTTTCATCATCGAGATGCATGAGCGCCCCGGAAAGGCAACATGCGTCGTAGCCATCATCCAAATACTGGGCCTGTATCTTTATTCGGTCCGGGTGATACCAGTCGTCGTCATCCCACTGAACCAGGTATTCTCCGCTGGCTTCCTGCAGGGAGATATTTCGTAATTTTCCGAGGGTGTTATCTTCAGAAGGCTCCAATTTCACATAGTTTAATTGCCCCTCATCCACCGCGGCCAGTGCCTCGGAAAGATCCTGTTCTCCGTCATCTACAATCACCAACTCTTTATTGAGATAATCCTGGTTATTGAAGCACTGTATGGAACGCTTCATCAGCTGTTTTCGATTAGCTGTTACCATTAAACAGCTGACTTTTGCTTTGCCGTTATTTTGTTTCTCAGAGTTAGTCTCTGTAGGTTCAACCATTTAATTTTTCTATGTATTTATTCGAAATAAGAGTTTCCTGTAGCCGTTTTTACGAATAACAAATATACAGTATTATCGAATGTATTAATAAATGGAGTACCTTTTTGAAAATATCATCTACTAAAGTTTCGGCTATTATTTTAACATGTCTTTTTTTAACTGCCAATCTTGGGGTTGCCCAGGATGTTGACGTGGATCTTCCCCCGCTGGAAAAAACCGACCAGGGCGCCCTGTTGATTGATGATTTTGAGGATGGGCCTATCGGCGGTCTTCCCTGCGGGTGGTATAACAGGGACGGGAAGCGAAAAGCAAATCATCCCGAGGAAAGGGAGCTTTTTGAATATGAGATTCAGCAGCAAGGCGGCAATAAATACCTGCATTATGCACACACCGATGCCCGCCACCTAAACTTTCCGCTTGTTGGCAGACCCGGACTGAATATTTATGAATATCCCACGCTGAGCTGGAAATGGAGGGTAGAAAGACTGCCCGAGGGTGCCGATGAATCAAGCAGCGACTATAACGATGCCGCGGCCAGTATTTATGTAGTTTTTGGATTTGGACGAATTGCGCTGGTCAAAAAAGTGCCCAAATCGATCCGCTATACATGGAGCAGCACCCTGGAAGAGGGAACTGTAGTTTCAAAGCTGTTTGGCAACCAGAAAATCGTGGTGCTGGAATCGGGACCTGAAAACACCGGAGAATGGATGACCTTCCGGCGGAATATTGTTGAGGATTACCGGAGACTATTTGGCGATGATCCGCCCGAAACACCGATCGCCATTTTGATTATGAGTGACGGAGACAGCACAAGTTCACCCGCCATTGCCGACTATGACGACATTAAGCTGTTGCCGGCACAGTAATCAGGCAAGCCGTCTTATTTGAGAGTAGACGCGTGGCCTGGCTTTTTCTTGGAGGAGGCGATCGAGCAGATCACTCCAGGGAAATCCGATCAGAAGCACAAGCAGAGCCATCTCCACAAAGTAAATATCCATCGTAAGGCCAATTCCCACGTGTAGCCCCAGCAGGCATATAGCTATGAAGGGACGACTTTTTCGCCACCAGAGCAGGAAACCGAGCGCTTCTGTCAGGAGTCCCGCCAGCAAAAATAGAGTGGCAATCCAGTAGTTCGTTTGTACGTATTGCTCGATCATATGCGGCGTATTGATCCTGGTAGTTGAAAACTGGTCGACCTGTTTTTCAGCAATCCAGAGCCACAAGTGGTACCCGTCAGACCAGTTGATGCCGGTGCCCCCCAGTTTACTCAACGCTGATGAGATATAGGCCAAACCCAGGAAAAAAAGAATGAACCCCAGTACAAACCGGAGCCGGTGCTTTTGGTGTGAGAAACTTGAAAACCCGAGGGCAAATCCCAGCAGGCTAATACCAAGAAAATTAACCGAGTGGGGTAGTTTTCCCAGCGAAAACCGGGCTACATACTGCAGGTGAAGCAACAAAAGGATCAGGAAGAAAATCCAGCGAACTTGGATTCGGAAGAAAGCGGCTGCCGAAAGAAGGGTGATAGCAGCAGCATTGGATACCGCCCAGCTGCTTGATAGCATAAACGATATATCAATCCACCTGCCAATTCCCGAGGGAAAAATAATATCGGGACCTTCCGGCATCGCCAGCGCCCACTGCCAGGACACAAGCACAACCGTTGATAGGATATACAGCTCAAAAAGCTTAAAAAACAGCAGCTCTCCTTCACTTTTTGTGCGGTCAAAGTTGAACAGGTTTTGAGATAGTTTCTCAATCATGGTCCTGGCTGGTTAGGGTGGAGCTCGTGATAAAAGATAGTGGTATCCTGTTCCAGAAGCACAAACGGATCCATACGAATAGCTACGGAGTTGCCCTCCAGCTGGCCTTTCACCAGGTAGATTAGCCATCGTCTGCTCTCCAGGTGTTGAGTGCCGATAATATGGCGCAGCGTAGTAATACTTTCTGAATCCCAAGTCACGGTTTTTCTGATAAAATTCGACAGGTCATTTTGGTTGATCTCAAACTCATCCAGGATAACAGCTCCTCCCGGCAGGGAGAGAATGGAATTGGAACCGGCGGATGCCCGTATAGTCGAATCGGGCAGTTCTGTTACATCCCGAACGATAGCTTTGCTCCACGGCTTCCCGGCTTGCGAAAACATAGGGTAGATACTGAACGGCCAAAATTCGCCTTGATGAGAGGAAACCAATGTAATCTGAATCAGCAAAACGAGGCCGATAAGTCGAATTCCTTTATTCTTGGAAAGAAGATTTGAAAACCCCATCGCTCTGCTTGATAATGGTTCAAGAAAATAATTATAAATGTATGAACTTTTTAGTCTGCGAACACACAAATTCATAATAATTAAGTATCTATAATAAAATGAATAAGGATTCTGATGGGTAATATAGAATGGTTTGGTGAGATGGAATCTGTACGTGGGTCAAATCAAAAAAACGATTAAAGAACAAATGCAAGAAATTGCTATCGTCTCTCGTTTACGTAATTCTACAGGATGACCCCGTTATAGCTATTACTTTGAGTGAATGATAACGACCGATCGAGAGTTTAAGAATCCTGCTCTTGAGCCCCAGAATAACCACATGTTTTCTGCAGACCAAGGGATGCCGGGTGCGGCCCACATTCAAAAACGTAAACTCTGATTAATTTTCAGTTGCTGAATTAACTAATTTGAGCGAATTGCTTATTATTGGCACTCAGTAAGCCAAAGTAAAAAAGTAGGAATCGGCTATTTAATGGACAAACTTCTTAATCTGCTTCGTCCCCTTGTAATTCAAAATTATCGTGCGCCGTACTGGGTACTTGGCATTACTATTACAATAGCGGCAGTGGCTGGGTATTTTGCCCTACAGCTGAGGATCGATACCAATCTTTCCAATCTTTTACCGGAATCCAACGAACATGTGCAGGCGCTGGAACGGCTGCAAAATACAGTGGGTGGTGAAACGGCGATGGAAGTAGCCATCCAGTCTCCCAGTTTTGAGGATAACAAACAGTTTGCTCAAGACCTGATTCAGCAGAGCCTTAAGCTGTATGATGATCGCACCGACAACTACTTTTTTGAACGAGTCGAATTCAAAAAAGAGACAGAAATTCTTAAAAATAATGCGCTCTATTTTGCCACGGGACGAGAGCTGCAGGATATCAGGCAGTACCTGAAGGATGAGATAAACGCTGCAAAGGAGGAAGCCAACCCGTTTCTGATCGATTTTGAAGAAGAGGAGCCGGATACCGCCGACCAAAGCGAGCAGCTGAGCCAGTTTGAGGAGAGCTACCAGTCGCTGATCCCGTCAGAGTATCCCGTCAGTGAAGACAGCACGGTGATGGTGGTCAAGTTTTTTCCCACAGGGTCAAAAAGCGACCTGACCTATCTTGAAGATATGTTCGCCGAGTACGACTCCCTGCTGGCGGAGATGAATCCGCAATCGTATAACAAAGAGATGGAAGTCTATTTTGGCGGTCGGCTTAAGCGACACTTGTCGGAGATCAACTCGATTATGGGTGACGTCTTCAACAGTTTTGCCTCTGGTATCTCCAGCGTCATTCTTCTGGTGATGATCTACTTTTTTGCCAAGAAATACTCTCGCTACAGGAAAGGCAGCCATGAAGAGCAGAATCATGGGTTTTTTGGACATCTCCTGCGTGTACCAGTGCCTGTTGTGGTCATCGGTGTACCCCTGCTAATCAGTTTGCTGTGGACCTTCGGTCTCACCTACTTCGTGCTCGGCATGCTCAATACCATGACCTCCGTACTGTTTGTGATTCTGTTTGGTATGGGGATCGACTACGGGATCCATTTTTACGCCCGATACATAGAGCTGCGTTCATCCGGCAATGAAATTAAAGAAGCGCTGCTGGCAACCTACGATCGGACGGGCTCCGCCATTATGGTAAGCGCCTTAACCACCGCTTTTTCCCTGTTTGTACTGGTGCTGGCCCGTTTTCGCGGATTTTCTGAATTTGGATTCATTGCCGGTACGGGTATTATCCTTGCGCTATTCTGCATGCTTTTTGTACTGCCCTCGCTGCTGGTTCTTTTTGAGCGGTACGGGTGGATTTTGCTCAATGAAGATGCTCCCCGGGAAAGCGAATCAAAGATCTTCCACCGTTTTCCGCTTGCCCGTACGATCGTCATCATCGGCTTGATCGTCTCAGGGGTTACAATCTGGAACAGCAATCAGATCAAATTTCAATACGATTTTGGAGAGCTGGAGCCGGAATTCCCGAGTACCAGCAGTTTAGGAGTGTGCAGAGCAAGGTGGTATCCGGAGATAAGCGCAATCCTGCCTACATTATGGCCGACAATGAAACCGAGGTAATCAAAATTCTGGAAAAGCTGCGCCAGCAAATGCGCACCGATACAACCAGTCCTACCATTCTGGATGTTGAAGCCCTCCAGGAGCGGTTCCCTCCAACCGATTCTGCCGCCACCGAGAAACTTGCCAGGATTGCAGAGATCCGGGAGCTGCTGAATGATCCTTTCATCGAAAACCAGGATGATCCACAGTTGGAAAAACTACGACGCGCGGCACAGACCCGCCAACAGCTGCATGTTGAAGATATCCCCGATTATCTGAAAAGCCAGTTCGTCAATAAACAGGGAGAGATCGGTAATTTTGTTATCGCGTATCCAAGTGTGGGATTGGCAGACGGCGAACAGTCGATCGCTTTTAAAGAGGATGTAGGCCGTATTGAACTGGACAATGGAAAGGTGTTTTATGCCGCCAGTACTTCCATCATCGCCGCTGAAATGCTGGAGCTGATGCGCAGCGAAAGTCCCTGGATGGTGGGTGCTACCTTTACGATGGTCTTCCTGCTTATGCTGATTTCTTTCCGTTCGTTCCGGTGGACGATCATCGGCATGCTTCCGCTGGTTGTGGGCCTTCTGTTCCTGTTTGGAATAATGATTGTGACGGGTATGATGTTCAATTTCTACAACTTGGTAGTACTGCCCGCCATTCTTGGTATTGGTGAGGACAACGGCGTGCACTTGGCACATCGCTACCGACAGGAGGGGAGGAATAGTATGTGGGAGGTCCTTTCCAGCACGGGCCAACACGTTACGGTAGGCTCGCTTACCACCATGCTCGGATTCTCTGGTCTGCTATTTACCAATCATCCCGGATTGCAGTCACTTGGAACGATGGCGGTCATTGGTATCGGTATGACGTGGCTGGCGGCGGTAACCTTCCTGCCTGCGCTCATCCAGTTGCTGGAAGACAAGAATTGGATTCGGTTCTAGCCCGCATTTATCACGAAAATTTGTTTAGAATTCATATAAGAAATGCAGGCTAATCATTGAGTAGATGAAATAAAAGGGCATAGAAGGATTGGATGTGCAGGGAAATATTGTTTCTTTCGATCCTTGAAAGATTCAGTTACCTAATCATTCCATTATTGCTTCCAAAACGTGGGGGTGAAGATCAGCAGAACGGTAAACACCTCCAGGCGGCCGATCATCATCAGCATGATAAGCACCCACTTGCCGAAGTAGGGAACATGGGCAAAGTTATCGGTGGGGCCGAATGCTCCCCATCCCGGCCCGATATTTCCCAGGCAGGCAATACTGGCCCCCGTGGCCGAGAGCAGGTCGTAGCCAAAGGCGGTCATGATTAGTGTACCCATCCCAAAAATAATTATGTAAAAAATGAAAAAACTAAGCACCGTACGCTGGATGTTGGGATCTACAATTTTGTTGCCGATGCGAATCGGCAGAATCGCCTTGGGATGAATAATCTGCTTGATCTCACGGAACGTATTGCGGATAATGATAAGCCAGCGCATCATTTTAATGCCGCCGCCGGTGGAGCCTGCACATCCGCCCGTAAAGAATAAAAGAAACAGGGCAAAGGCCCCAAGAGGATACCAAAGCTCGTAATCACTTGTACCAAAGCCTGTGGTAGTAACGATGGAAACCACCTGGAATGATCCGTAGCGCAGGGCTTCTCCAAACGAAAAATTATTGAATGTGAACAGGGAAAAACTTACCAGCAGGGTGGCTCCCACAATTACCATGGTGTATAAACGGATTTCCCGGTTTTCAAAAAATGACTTGGTATCCCCTTGCAACAGCCGGTAGTGCAAGGCAAAGTTGATGCCCGCCAGGAACATGAACAGCGTAATCACCCCATCTATATAAACTGAATCAAACGCCTGAATACTGCTGTTTTTGGTGGAAAAGCCACCGGTAGCCAGCGTGGCAAAAGCATGATTAACAGATTCAAACCAGTCCATAGCGGGATGAATCCAAAGCAGTAGAAATTCGGCGGCGGTAAAGGCCACGTATACGACCCATAATAGTTTGGCGGTTTCCTGAACACGCGGGGTCAGCTTGTCGGTCGTGGGACCGGGCGATTCTGCCTGGAATAGCTGCATCCCCCCGATACCTAATAATGGAAGTATGGCGATGGAAAGTACAATGATGCCCATGCCGCCCAGCCAGTGCGCCAGCGATCGCCAAAAAAGCATGCTGCGTGGAATCGCTTCAATCTGTGGATTCTGAAATCCATCGGCTGTGGTGCCTCCTAAAATCGTGGCGCCCGTGGTCGTAAGGCCGCTCATGGTCTCAAAGACGGCATCTGTATAACTGGGGATGATGCCGGAAATAACAAAGGGCAGGGCTCCAACAAGCGACAGAAATAGCCAAGTCATGCTTACTACCAGAAATCCTTCGCGTATTCGCAGTTCGTGTTCCGGTTTAAAAAAGTAATACAGCGCTCCGCCCACCCCGAACGCGATTCCCGCCGAGTAGAGAAAGGAGTGCCAGGTGGTGCGTTCATAGATCAGGTCAATCACGACCGGAATGAGCAGGGCAAATCCCAGGAAAAATACAAATGTCCCAAGAATCCCCAGTACGGTGAGGATATCGACCTTGGGACGATTAAGGTTTTCTTGGATCGAAGAGGATTGAGCATTAGCCATTATTGAAATAGCGAAGTTACTTTATCGACAGCTTCTGGAAGGCAGAAAATGATAACCCGGTCATTGGCCTTAATTTGCGATCGGCCAGTGGCGATTTCAACTTCCCGTTGTGCTGGATGCCGCCAATGACGCAGCCCTCCGGGAACTTTATTTTCTGGATCGGTTTCTTAACCACTTTGGAGTCAGCCGTAGCCTGCAGTTCAATAACCTCTGGCTTTAATACCTTGCAGGGCGGTTACCGAAATAACACGTCCACGGCGTACATAGCGGTGAATTTCGTTGGAGGCCGCCGATTTCTTGTTGATGGCCGCATCCAGCCCGATTGTTTGACTGAGTGGGATATAATCCGATTTGGAGACGAGAGCCACCGTTTTCTTTACCTCCAGGTGCTTGGCCATCAGGCAGGAGATAATGTTAGACTCCTCATCATCTGTAACAGAGATGAAAGCGTCAGTGTCGGAGATGCCCTCGGTAGCCAGCAGATCGGGATCGGTGGGATTGCCGTTGAGCACCAGCACATCCTTGTAATTCTGAGCCAGCTCTACGGCCGTGTCATAATCCGGCTCGATAAGCTTGATCGTCCATTTTTTTTCTGTTCGCAGAGCATACGTGCCACCATTTCGCCTACCGGGGTTCCGCCGGCAATCATAATGGTATTGATTTCTGTCTCGACCTTGCCGGTAGTCTTCACCACGCCGGGGATCGATTCGGTCTGGGCCAGCACAAAAATTTGGTCCAATGCCTGCAGCCGGACGGTTCCACTGGGAATTATGGTGAGTCCCCGCCGGGCTATGGCCACCACTCGAAAGGTCATTTCGGGGAACTCCTGGGCATATTCACTAAGCGTTTTGCCTACCAACGGAGAGTTTTTTTCAAGCCGCAGGCCGACCAGCTGCATCTTGCCATCGGCAAGGTTGATCACGTCGGTGGCGGTAGAGCGTTTTATAAGCTGCATAATTTCCTGTGCAGCACTAAGCTCCGGGTGGATCATCACGTCGATACCCAGGTCGGTGGGCTTGAGCGGTGAGTTGGGGCGGGAAAGCTCATCATTTCGAATACGGGCGATCACCATCTCAGCGCCCAGCCGTTTGCTAAGCATGGAGGCGATCATGTTCACTTCGTCGATACTGGTAACGGCAATGACAATATCGCTGTTTTTGACCCCTGCATCTACGAGGTCGTGTAGCAGAGGTGGCGTTTCCCTCGTGACAGAGAACATCGAGATTTTCTGTTACTCTGTTAAGGGCTTCTTTGTCACGGTCGAGCACAATAACATCGTGCTTCTCTATGGAAAGTATGCTGGCCAGGTCGTACCCAATTTCGCCAGCGCCAATAATGATAATCTTCAAGAGTAAAAAAGTTATTCAATATTAATTCAAATGATGCCGTGAAGAATCGTGCTGGCATCCGGTAATCAAACTGATCAAGTATAAAGAATTTTCGACTGCAACTAAATATTAGAATATCCACCGGTAAGCGGTAAAAAAACATTGCTGCTTAAATCTGGGATTTACCTTTTTGCGGAATAGCGGCGAGGTCGTTTATTTTGATGCGGTTGGAGATATGATGAAAGTTGGGCGATAGTCCAGTACTGTAAAAATAAGTTGGTTTGTAGGAGCATCGATCATTTAAAACAATGTAAAAAATGCTCTCACTTATTGAGCAGGGGTATATACAACATTATTCCAATTGGGTTGGGGCCGGAGCTCTCGCTCATACTGGCTGCATTTGCCGAGGGTATCTGTAGCATCCTCATTATTATAGGATTCTACAGCCGTGCGGCGGCTTTGGTGCTCACTATTAATATGGCGGTTGCCTTCCTGTTTGTGCACCTTTTTAACGATCCGTTTAGCGGCATGGAAAAGGCATTACTATTCTTGGTAATCTTTCTCACCATATTCCTGCTTGGGCCGGGCAAATACTCAATTGACGGCCGCTCTAAATAATCGAGTTCTTGTAAATCTTTGAAAGAGGATGACAAAAACTGTTGCCCTCTTTTTTTTATGTTCGTTCTAAGCAAGTGAAGATGTCTATGGTTGAAAGCATATAAAAAAACCTCCAAGGTTATGGGGAAACCCTGGAGGTTTGAAATAGAATAGAGCCTGAAATTAATACACGCCGTAAATATCCAGGTTTTGCCCGAACAACAGGGAATTCAGTAACAGACGGCTGGTGGTGTGCCAGTAGCTGCGAAAGTTGGGATTATCTGCAAACAGGATGACATTGCCCCTGCCTTCGCTACTGGTGACGATGGCTGCCGTTCCGCTTATTTTATCTATGTTCTCCTGTTTGGCATATCCGCCCACTAATGGATCTTCGGTGTATTCAGCGACCGTGGCATATGGATTTTTGCTCGGTTTTAGAAACAGGTCGCTGTCCTTCAGAAACAGTTGCCGGCGATCTGAAACCCCAAACGCAATCGGGTTGGAGGGATCGATATCGGATTCAAGGATCACACCCGGAATAGCATTGGCCAGGTAGCGGTCGGATTGCGTTTCGTAGTCGTAGCGAACCGACCGTTCGAGGCTGTCCTCATAGGTTTTGATGAGATCTTCGCTGACGACGCCTTGCTCAATCGCCCATTCTGAAGCGTTCTCAAACGTAATCAAATTGCCGCCGCCGTTCACCCATCGCTTAATCTTGTCAACCGTGCTGGAATCGAAATCACTGTAGCTTCCATCCACCATGACGAGGCTGTTATAACGGTCAAGGGGTGTTTCTTCCAGCGTCGTTTTAGCGAGGCGGGTCACGCCCATATGCAGGTGCTTGTTGAGCAGGAACCACGCTTCCCCCGCCTCGTATTCACTGACGCCTTCGCCGATAATCAATGCTGTTTCCGGCTTCTCCACGGGTTGAATGTTGCCGCTTCCCAGATCGATGCCGGAGGGCGTCATGCCGGTGCCCACCGCATAGAAGTTCACCTTGAACTCAGCGGCAGTTTCCTGGATGATCTTGTAAAGTTGCGTGGGACTAACGCTGTTTTGTCCTTTTACCGGGACTACGATAGAGCCGTACCCGAATTCTTTTTGCCCCTGGCTGGTCGATGAAGTAAACGGCTTGAAAGCCACTTTGGAAAGAACATCTTGATCCAGCAGGTGATACAGGGCGGGATAGGCATTATAATCATCCCAGGAGAGGAGGTAGGCATAGTCTGATGAACCGCCGACTACATTACCATTTTGCTCTGGAACCTCCGTAACAACTTCGCCTTGGTAGTCTTCAAAGTCGTTGGATTCAACTTCGGCATATTTGATGCCGTAGCCCTGCACCAGCGACCAGGCTGTAATGTCATAAAACACGCTGTCCGGGAAGCTGGTGTTGGGTTCAAAGATATCATGGATGGTGCGGTAGCCGACTTGGTCAGTGGGTACGACGTACGTATTTCCCTGTTGGAACTGCTTGCCGTCGATCTGCACATTTTGATTGACGCTATACACATCCAGGCGGTGGGTCAGCAGCAGATCAAGGAACTTGTTGGTCAGCGTGCGGTCCTGCGCGTCCCCAAAAACATAGGCGCTCACCGGCTGCTCTTCCGACTGATCGATGGCCGACGCAAAGAAATCCTTCTGGTATTCAAACAGCGTTTTCTTTCTGCAACAGCCGCCCGAACCGTAGCGATACCGGTGACCAAGTGCTTCCGGATCGTCGAGCGGAAGGTCACTTCCCCGGAGGTGCTTTCCTGCACGAGTCCGCGCGAGCTGCCCACCTCAAACGTGATGCCGACACCGCCCTGAATATCTGGATAGGTGGACCCGTAGATGGGGGAGATGTTGTCAAATACTTCTTTGGTCCAGTACAATGAACCGATCTCGTCCAGCGCCTCGGTCTGGTATTGAGCGATTAGTGGATTCAGCACCTCATAGTGATAGTCGGGAATCACGGGATTCCACGTACGCACCGGCTTGGTGGGCTCCAGGTAGTAGGTGCTGTTGGTGCCCATCTCGTGGAAGTCGATCTGAACGTCGGGGATACCAGCAATGGTAGAAATCGAGCGCGGTTTTCGCTTTCCTGTTGCGGTTACGGCAAACCAGTTCGCGGTTCAGGTCGTGCCAAAAGTGGTTGGTACGCCCCTCCGGCCACGCCTGCTCGTGCTCCCGGTCGGCGGGATCGGCTACCGGCGGGAATGATTTGTACATGTTGTGCCAGTGGGCCGCCCGGTCGCGGCCGTCGGGATTTTGGGCGGGATCGATCAGGGTGACGGCCTCATCCAGGAACTTTTTTGTTTCCGATCCCTGCTCTGCAACCAGGTAGTAGGCGGTCAGCAGAGCGGCTTCTCCGCTGGAGGTTTCATCCCCGTGCACGCTGTAATCCAGCGCCACTATAGCGGGATCGGTTTCAGGATTTAGCGGCTCTGCAGAGGGATCCAGCACGGTTTGCGTGCTTCTGGCGGATCTGCTCCAGGTTGCTGTGATTTTCCGGGGAGGTGACCGTCAGTACCACTTGGGGGCGGTGCTCATAGGTTTCGCCAATAACCTGAAACGTTGCTTTATCGGAGAGTTCGGCCAGCTTCTGGAAATAGGCCACAATCCGGTCGTGCCGGGTATAGTGGGAGCCGATTTCGTAGCCCGAGAAACTCCTGCGGAGAGGGGATGTTCTCGTCAAAGCTGGCATCTTCCTTAAAATAATAGTCCTGTTGTGCAACACTGCCGGTGGGCAACAGCAGCAATAGTGCCACCGCCAATAGTAACGAAGATGTTAGATACTTCTTAGCTAATTTCATGATATGCATAAAGGATTAATTCACTTTTTGATTAAAAATCAATATTTGGGTTGGCCCGGATTTCGGTGATGGTGATCGGGAAAAAGGTGCCGGCTTCATCCTGATTGGGAGCCCACTCGGGGGAGCTGGATCCAAATCGATAATGATCGGCCAGGCGGCGTCCCTGCAGGAACAGGTTCACCCGGCGGCTGTGCTCCAGCATGTCGATAGCGGAAATCTGCCCGGTGTAGTCGCTCAGACCATCTAACGATCGAATCTGGTTGATCTGGCTTTCAAAAGTGCCGGTCTCATTGCCTGCCAGAGTGCATCCTCCGCAATGATTAAGCGAAGCTCGCGCTCACGAAAGCAGGGTATAATCGGCATACAGATTGGCATTTACAAACTCGTTCACGTCGGCAACCAGTTCAGGTGCCGCGCACCTCATCTATGGGATCCAGCAGTGACACGCTGTCCACCCGCGTCCCGTCGGAGGTTGGCTCCACGTAGGCATCGCCGATGCGCAGCTCCAGCCGGTCGTTCACCTGGAAGGCCATATCATTTCCGGCGGTCTCCGGCGTCACCTCCAACTGGAATCGCCAATCGTTCTGATTGATCAGCGCCAGGGCATCGGAGGCGTCCTGCGCGGCATCGCTGTTTTCCACAAGCGGATTATCGGCCTCTACATCGGGATTCAACTTGTTCCACACCGAGCGCGAAAACTTGGTGCGAGCCCGCAATGCCAGCAGACGTACTTCCCAGTTGCCGGTGCCCGATCCCGTGAGATCGAGCGCGCTGTTGATATAGCCGATAGCCGTGTCGTACAGCTCGTTCATGTTTTGCTCTCCTTTTGCGGGAGCGGCCTCTTCGCGATCGGAGAACACAAAGTTGTCATAGCTGTCGGCGATAGTCGCATAAATCACCGCGCCGTAGAAGTAGCTGCGGATCAGGTGTGTTTTGTCCTGGAGCGTTCCGTTTGACTGAAAATCCTCCAGTCGCCGGATAGCCTCGTCGGCGGTCCACCGTGCTTCGGAAACCGCGAGGAAGGAAGCGTCGGTAAACTCGTTAAGCGGCTCGCTGACTTCTCCTTGATCCAGCTGCTGCCAGCCGTCGCGGGTACCGATCCAGGTCAGCTCATCGGTTGCGGTGGAGTAGGGACCAAGCAACTGACCGAGTGCTTCCACCAGGGTGGCTTCTGCGCCGTTGGCGATAGAGCCGGCCGCTACCGGATTCTCAAGATCTTCCTCCACCAGGCTGTTGGGATTATTCACCTGCAAGACATCGCATCCGGCAAGCGAAAGCCCCAGGGTCAGTGTCAGTGCTATCAATCCTATCTGTAATATTTTCGTTTTAAATGGATATAACATAGTTCGTTGAATTCGTTTTGTGATTCGTTGAAATCTCATTGGTGTACCTCTCATATTCCTACGTTCAGCGTCAGGATGACTTCGCGGGGGAGCGGCATATTCCATGCATCGGTTCCCAGCAGAAAGTTATTTTCGAGGTCGGTTCCGCCGCCCCGCCGATAGCATTGCACTTCGGGATCAACGCCGGGATACTTGCTCCAGAGTGCCAGATTTCGTCCCGACACTGAGACTGAGAGGTTGCGTACGCCGAGCGTCATTAATGGTGTTTTGCGGAAGATTGTATGTGAGGCTTACTTCTCTCAGGCGCAAGAAATCAGCTTGCTGGATGGTATTTAAGCCTGCAAACGGGTCCAGCGCCAGCAGTTCATTCACCCATTCCTCGGTAGCTTGTAACCGAACATTGGCATCGTTGAGCGCTTGGTTATTCTCGCTGACACCGCCGGTTACAAAATTACGCTCTACACGAGCAGCAGCAGGTGTATTACGACCAATTCCAGCACTACGCTGACGAAATGCATCTGTCAGGTTATTGATGTAGTAGTTGCCGGCCTTGTATTCAAACAGGGTGGAGAGAGTCAGGTTTTTGAAGGTGACCGATCCGCCGAAGGAGCCCTGCCAATCTGGCGTGGGCTTGCCAAGATAGTGGTCCAGCTGATCGCCATCACCGTCGGCATCCGCCAAAAGAACGTAGTTATTCAGCTCACCAAGGCTTGCCGTTTCTGATGTGAGCGATGCAAGGTAATCGAGCACCAGCTGGCGGTCGGCGGGTTGCCCCGGCTCTACACTACTGTTGTTGCGGCCGAGCGCCTGCAGCAGCCCGCGCCGATCCAGTGGGTATTCACCCTCACCGGTTTGCAGTAGCCGTGCACCGAAATTGGTTGCCGGTGCGTAGCCCTCTTTCAGGAACTGCCGGTACCGGGGATAGGTGCCGCCCACTTTAATGGGGGGCGCACCACCCAGCGAGGTGATCTGTTCCCAAAGGTAGGAGCTGCTGGCATGTAGATTGGCGTTCCAGTCGCCGTTATTGACTACCTGGGCTTCGAGACTCAACTCCACGCCGCGTCCCTTCAACTGGCCGATATTAACGAGCTGTGTCTGCACGAAACCGCCGCTCGGGGGAAACTGTCGCTGCACGAGCGCGTCTCGCACGGTGCGATCCCAGTAGGTGCTTTCTATGGTCAGCCGCTCATCAAACAGGCCCAGGTCAATTCCAAACTCATATTCAGTGGAGATTTCCGGCTTGAGATTTTCGTTACCCAGATTTTGCGGTACGATACCGGGCCCATTGGCTGATGTCAGCGAGCTGTAGGTAGTAAGCGCATCGAAGGCGCCCGGTTGCAGACCGGACTGACCTACGGCTGAACGGATTCGGAGTGAAGAAATTGGCTTTACACCGTTCCAGAAAGGCGCATCGGAAAGTACGACGGAAAGGGATGTTTTGGGATAAAACACGCCGTTGAACTCAGAGCCAAATGCGCTGTGCGTATCATAACGCCCCCCCAGCGTTGCAAAAATATAATCGTCGAAACCAATCTGCTCCTGCAGGAACACGCCCACTTCTGTTTCCTCGATGTAGGTCTCTTCTATGGACTGTACGGCGGCCGCCCCCGAAACGTTCAGGCCGGGACCGGGGAATTGCAAGCCCTCACCGCTGCGGATCAGAGTTTCCTCCTTAAAGGCCTGTGCGCCGGCAATAAGTGTTGATGTAAATCGCGGGCTGACTATCATTGTTCAGGGTAGCTTTTACATCAAGCGTCAGGTTCATATTTGACCGGTCAGACGTGCGTCGGGCGCCTTCTGTTTCCTCACTGGCGTAATTGTTGATGTTCCAGCCGAACGGTCGCCGGGATTCGCTGAACTGACTGGTGTAATCAACCCCAAAAGTGCCGTCCAGAATCAGGTTGTCATGGGGACGGAAGTTGGCACCAATACTTCCATTAAAATGGTTAACAGATTGTGACACCGTCTGTTGAAGACGTTCTTGAACTGTTGAATTATACGATGTCCCGGATGGGTTGTCATGGCTCCACCAGCTCAGGCTTGCTGTGCATTGCACCGGAAGTGACCCCTGAAACGTTGTTCCCGGTCTGAAAGGTCTCAAGATTTGTACTGGTATAAGAGCTATTGACGCGAAGCTGCAGCAGATCTGACGGAAAAATGTTGAAATTAGCCGTAGCTTGTGTTCTGCTGAGCTCATCATTAGCAAGCGGTCCAAATCCCTGGGGATAAGGAAAGCGCTTGCCGCTAAGCGGTCCATTTTCGCCGGACCATCGTCCATTTACGTAATAGGTGATACCTTCGCTTCCACCACTTACAGACCCTGAATATTCCTGCTGGATTCCGGTTTCAAACAGCTTGTGGACATAGTTTTCGCGCACCAGCTCATAGCGCTCAACTTCTCGATCCAGGTATTTGCTCATGGTATCAGCCTGTGCGGCGGTGCGGGCAAAACCGGTGTTGTCGGGAATGGTCTTTGGATAGTTGATCGTCCCCTGCGTCATCTGGAAATCGAACTGCGGCTCGCTTACCTGTCCACGCTTGGTAAAGATCTGAATCACGCCATTGGAAGCTTCCGTGCCGTAGAGGGTAGCGGCGGCCGCTCCTTTCAGTACCTCAACCCGCTCAATCGATTTTGGGTTGATGTCATCAAGACGAGAGGGAGAGGCCCCGCCGCCGGCACTTACCATTCCACCGAACCCGCCGCCTCGATCAACGCGAACGCCATCAATAAAGACAATCGGTTCGTTGCTCTGGCTCAAGCTGGAAGATCCACGGATGCGAATGCGGGCACCTTCTCCGGTTACGCCGCTAGAGGGCATGGCGTTAAGGCCTGGCACGCGCCCCTGCAGTACATCCGAGAAATTCTGGATGGGTGCATTGCCAAGGTCTTCGGCACTTACCGAACCGATGGTATTACCGATTTTTCGTTTTTCCACAGGGCCACCGGTACCTGTGACCACCACCTCGTCAAGGTTCACGGAACCCTGGCCAAGTATAAAATTAAGTGTGACAGTTTCATTTTCGCCAACCTCAACTTGCTTTCTCTGCCGTTCATATCCACACAAACCGAGCCAGCACATTGTAGGTACCGGCCTCCAGGCCGGTAATTTGATATTGACCGTCGGCATTTGTGGCAGCACCTTTTGAGGTGCCCTGAATTATAACGTTCACTCCCGGGAGCGTTTCGCCGGAAGCTTCGTCAGTTACAGTTCCGGTGATGGTACTTTGGGCAAAGCCGCTGAGAGGCAGACCGAGTACCAATCCCAGAATGGCGATGATTGTAAAAAATTTTCATTGTGAAGATAACTCCTGGTGTTTTTCGGTTATTGAGATAACTCTGTTATTTGAAAGAAACACTCAAATCCACAGGAAGAGGAAGGCATCAAACAAAAATGCCCACTCACCTGGTGGATGAGTGGGCTTGAATCAGTTACCGGCTTTTAGGGCCGATTGAATTTCGTCAGCGTGATTCCACACATCATCCAACAGGTATAGCACATACAACAATTACACATACAGCAAATGCGGCTAGACCTATTGGATGTATTAAAAAATTTCACGTGTCAGTTTTTTGGTCTTTCAATTTCGAAGGCGGCAAAGGTAACGGTTATGATTTGGGATTCCAAAACACGTTTTAGATTGGTAGAGGATTCATCTCTTTTTGATAAAATTTAAAACGGTAACAACTACGGCTGGCCGAGGAGTACTGCTTCTCGCATCGACTATGACGGATCCGAAATTTCCTTTGATATCGCAAAAGCAGAGTTGGAACAGCCGGAATGGCACGGGGACCACTCTATTGCACCTTAGGCATGACGTTTGTCACAAGCGACCGCTACCCGGAGTGGCAAGGGGGATCTTGCTGGTTGGATCACTCAAATTTGGCTAAATGGTGCACATGGATGTTGAGAACAACACGGTTGTCGATGATCAGATCCTTTTAGAGATACGGCGCTTCCATACTATAAAGAGGTTCGGATGGCTGGTCGTTCGAAGCTACGGAGGCCGGAAATGGTATCTTCAGAATTATATCCACAGGCGGTGGAACAAGATCTCACAGGAGAATTAGAACAAACTGATCAACAGGTGGACTCGTATTTCCATCTAAAGCCCACTGGCTGATTTCCCTCAATATTTTAATGTTTTTGAAGCAAAACCTTCGAAGAGGATCCTCTCTGAGTATAGTGCAGGTGTAGCTTTGGCAGACCGCTGCAAGATGAGTGAAGGAGTTATGACTAAATCTGACCTATCGGACTCAACCAAGCTGCTGTCGTCTTAGTAATATTTTCAGGAGTCACTTTTTAAAGGGAAGAAGTGCTGTTTAAAAATTGTGACTTACAAGCGCATTTTCATATCTAACTCTAAAACTGACCGTAGTTGTATTTTGGGATTACCTGCCGGATCGCCTACGTATCTGCTCCAAACCTGGTTGATCAGCCTGTACCATGGAAAGCCAATAATGATGAATTCGATAGTATAGGTAAGAAACAGAATATTCATGATCAGATCGATTCCCAGATGCAAGCCCAAAATAATCGCAAAAATATGCGGTCGATATGATTTCCACCACATCAGGAAGGCGGAGGCCTCGGCGATCAGGCTGCCCGTGAGCATTATTGTAGCGATGCCCCAATTATTAAGTGCTAGTTTTTGAACCCAGTTTGGCGAAAAAGAACCATAAGCTGAAAGCACATCGACACCCTTTTCACCAATCCAGAGCCATAAGTGGGAGCCATTTGCCAGTCAAAACCGGTGCCGATAAGTTTGGAGATAGCCGCTGAAGTATATCCCAATCCCAAAAAGAAAATGGTGAAGCCCAGCGCAAAATAAAGCGACTTCATTTTTTGCCTGAAAAAACACCTCCAATTCCGAGACCTAACAAGCTGAAACCAGTCGATTAGAGCTATGAGAGATCTCTCCTGGCTGAATCTTGCCGTATATTGCAGGTGCAAAAGAATAGCTGCAATAGCATAAAACCACCGCAATTTAGTATTGGCAAAAGCCAGCAGGCAGCAAAGTGTAATAATAGCCGCATTAATTATCGATAAGGAAGATCCAAACAGGATTTCTACATTCATATAGTTGGTGATGCCCAGGGGGAGCACTACATCACTGAGCCGTTGCAGCTAAAATCCCCATTCACAGGCATACTTTGCCGTATAGATAATCGTAAACAGCTGGAAAGTTCCTGTTTACACGCAATGAAAGAAATTGACATGCGATTATATCTGGCAACTTCATGATGTAAAGTGACTTCTGAGTATTTTTTTAGTATACATATATGATCCGGGTGAAATGTTATTCTGAATATTGCGTTCATGGAAATTCACAGCATTATACCCAAACTCCTGGATTAATTATAACGTGTTATGGTTGCCGATCGATTGTGATCTTTTGTAGGATTGAAAGACTTATGAAAGTGATCCCGGGAGAGATTATTCGAAAGAATGAATGACACCGACAAGACTTTTTGTATCGATTATGGTATGCGTTTTTGTTGTTGAATCGCCAATGGTTCCGCTTCATCATTTCTTCATGTACATTTAATTGATTAGACTCACACTTAACAGTGTTAACTTAGTTCCCTATTATAGATGGAAGATTTGCTGGCTGCCCGACTACAAATGGCTATCTCGCTGGGATTTCACATCATCTTTGCCTGCATCGGCATGGCCATGCCGTTCCTGATGGCTATTGCTGAATACAAGTGGATTAAAACAGGTCAGCAGGTACTATCTCGACTTGGCGAAAGCCTGGTCAAAAGGCGTTGCCATCTTCTTTGCTACCGGGGCGGTTTCGGGCACGGTATTGTCATTCGAGCTTGGCTTGCTCTGGCCCACCTTTATGGAGCATGCGGTCCTATTTTTGGGATGCCGTTCTCTTGGGAAGGCACAGCCTTTTTTGTGGAAGCCATTGCGCTGGGACTTTTTTTGTATGGATGGGATAAGTTGCGCCCGTGGGTACATTGGGGCACGGGGCTGGTAGTGGGAATTTCGGGCGTTGCTTCGGGTATTTTTGTGGTTGCGGCCAACGCCTGGATGAACAGCCCGGCCGGCTTCGACTGGGTCAACGGGCAGGCGATAAACATTGATCCGGTTGCCGCTATGTTCAACGATGCGTGGCTGTCGCAGGCTATCCATATGACGCTGGCGGCTTTTGTGGCAACCGGATTTGCGGTGGCCGGGTTGCATGCGCTGCTTTTGCTTAAGGATCGCAGGAATCGATTCCATCGTAAAGCTTTCAAAATTGCGCTGGCCGTGGGAGCTGTGGCAGCCATCCTGCAGCCCGTTAGCGGAGATTACTCGGCAAAGGATGTGGCCGAACGTCAACCGGCAAAACTGGCCGCCTTGGAGAGTCACTTTGAGACGGAGAAATCCGCGGATCTGATTATCGGAGGTCTCCCCGATGTGGAAGAACGTGAGGTCAATTATGCGATCCGGATTCCGGGGATGCTCAGCTTTTTGGCGCATGGAGATTTTAATGCCGAAATCACAGGACTTGATCAGATCCCCAGGGAGGAATGGCCGCCCGTTGTTGTCACACATATCGCATTTCAAATTATGGTGGGAGCAGGTATGGTGATGATGCTTGTCGGTCTGCTATACCTGTTTCTCTACTGGAAAAAACCTCATACGCTTTACAGCAGTTGGTTCCTCTGGCTGGTGGGCATCTGCACTCCGCTGGGATTTATCGCTGTGGAGGCGGGCTGGACGGTCACTGAAGTAGGGCGGCAGCCGTGGATTATTTACGGCATCATGAAAACCGAAGACGCCCTCACCTCCATGCCGGGTCTGCAGTATACGCTCTACATGATTACCGGGCTATATCTGCTGTTGTCTGTAATTGTGACCTGGCTGATGTATCGCCAAATTATTACACTGGCAGATCGCTATGAAACGGCAAAAAACGACTGAGAATTTATTAGAATAATGGCGCACTATTGAATTCTAAGAAATACTTCTGATCCTACTTCAGGATCTATAAACCATGTTGATAGAAATAATCATATTTTTTCTGGGGCTTTCCATCGTTTCTTACGTACTGTTTGGCGGTGCGGATTTTCGGACTGGAGTACTGGAGATCTTGTCCGGAGAAGGCGACCGAGAGACGATATCCTTTGCCATCGGTCCCGTCTGGGAGGCTAATCATGTGTGGCTGATCTTGGTGGTCGTGATCCTTTTTATGGCATTTCCCAAAGTGTATACTACGCTGTCAATCCACCTGCATATACCGCTGCTGGTCATGCTTTTGGGCATTGTGCTGCGGGGCACGGCTTTCACCTACATGCACTACGATGCGATTCAAGACCGGTCCAATGTGCTGTACAACTGGGTGTTTAAAATATCCAGCTTGGTAACGCCGATGTTCTTGGGGATGGTTGTGGGAGGAGCGACGCTGGGAAAAATTGATCCCGAAGCCCAGAGTTTTGCAGAAGCTTTCATCGCTCCCTGGTTTAACTGGTTTTCGATCTGCGTGGGCTTGTTTACCGTAATCCTCTTTACCTTTCTGGCGGCGGTTTACCTGATAGGCGAAAGCTCGGATGAGACGGCAAAAATCAGCATTTACAAAAGTGGCCCGGCAGCTTAATGTAGCAGCTGTCATTGTTGGGATACTCGTCTTTGCAACTGCTGAATGGGAGGGACTTTCTTTGCTATCGCTCTTTTTGCGGTCGTGGTTTTCCATCCTGATGGTTTTAGTAGCTACATTGTTGTTGCCGGCCATCTGGTGGAGCTTACATCGATCAAAAGTGATATGGTCCCGCGTTATTGCGGCCGGGCAGGTCTTGTGTATATTACTCGCATGGTTCTGGGTGCAATATCCTGCTGTCATCAACCTGCGGGAAGGGTTTCCCGATCTTACATTTTATAATGCAGCGGCACCGGAAGCTACGTTAATTCAGCTCGTCTGGGCTCTGGTCATCGGTTCCTGCATCATTCTTCCCTTCCTTTTTTACCTGATGAAAGTATTTAAAGGTGGACAGTTCGGTACTGAAAATTTTAAAGAATAGGGATTAAGGGAAATCGTAAATCGAAATAACAGGAGAATCTGGTCCTGTACCTGTTGAAGAAATTTACTCCGCCGGCATGAGCAGTCGTGCCTGCGTGCCCCATCCGCCTACCAGGATGTCATTCAGATTGTCACCATTAAGATCGCCCACGGCCATGCCCCAGCCACGCCCGGTGCTTTGGTCCGGAATGTAGGCATCGGTCTGATCTGTGAAATTGCCTTTGCCGTCGTTGATGTAGGCGCGGTATTGCATGGGAGAGAAGCCCGGTATTTCAATGGGACCGAAAATAAGATCGAGCGACCCGTCCCGGTTCAGGTCGACTGGCGCCCCTGCGTAAACCGAGAACTTATTTTCCGGCATCCGTTCGGCCGACTCATCCACGTAGCGACCTTCTCCATTGTCAACCAGTAACCGTATTTGAGGATCTTTTTCCCATTCCCCCGCATTGCTGGTGAGGTTAAAAAAGAGGATGTCGAGCGATCCATCACCCGTAAAATCCCGGACATACACCTGGCGCGTCTCCAGCGGGGTGACCAGCTCCAGCCGGTCGGAATGGTCGGTAAAGTTAGCATTGCCGTCATTCAGGTACAGCCGGTTCGGCGGATCTTCATTAGCAACCACCATGTCAAGATCGCCATCATCGTCGAGGTCAGCCAGCGCGATTCCCTGCGTATTGTCGGCAATTTGCGGCAATCCATCTTCGGTGGCATCTATGAAATGACCGGGCCGATCAGGATTGTTCAGCCACAGGAAGTTCTGGTTCTCTTCACCGGTATTACCAACCAGAATATTCGGGCAGATCGTCGCCATTAAGGTCACCCACCGCCAGCGCATTGCCTTCGCTCATAGCCGGAAGCCGGTCAGTGGCATCGGTAAAGTTTCCGTTGGCTTCACCAATAAAAAACTGGTGCGTCTGATCGTCTTCCGCCACGAAGATCACGTCCTCGATTCCATCCTTGTTAAAATCGGTGGCTACCACGTGTTCGGTATCATAGGCCCCTTCCCCGAAAACACCTTCTTCATAGCTCAGGTGACCGCTGCCATCGTTAAGGTACAGGCGGTTGACGCCCATCTCCACGGCCAGGATCGCATCCAGATCGCCGTCGTCATCCACATCGGTAAAGGTGGCATCAAGCGCGTGCAGCTCCGGCGCAGAGGGCACATGGGTATCGGTGACATCACGATAATTCGTTTGGGCGGTTGAAGAGGAGCAGCCGAGCAGTGCCGCCGTTACTGTCAACAAAAGGGTAGCTGTAAAACCTGTTCTCATAATTAGGCTATTAATTTTTAATAAGAGATACAAATGTAATAAAAACAGCAGGTAACATCGAAACTTGTCATAAATAGTTGGTTCTATTTTTGGAGGAGGGTTTGGTGCTCTTAATTACCGATAAAAAATTGAGAAGACTTAAAAAAGGCCCAATACCGTCATAAAGTACTGAACCTTGGTTGATATACAATGTTACTTAACGTGAGGGATAATCCATTACCCGGTTTACGACCGGTTACGAATGAGTTCCCGGGATTTTTGTCGGTTGCCAATTACACAAACGGACCGCGAGATGAAATCAGCACCGTTTGTAACGGCCTTCCCTTGTGTTTCCTCTCGAGATTGCCCGTATTTTGCGGCCAGCGGGTCTATCTCCGCATTAATTGGTTAGTAGCCGAAGTATTCTCTTTTCTCCGAATGGGCCTATCTATAAAAAATATAGATTCATCTTACCGATCTTTCCGACGATGTCGAGGCCGTACGGTCTGTCAATATGTTTATATGTAATAAAATTCAATCAGTCGTACGTGGCTTTGGCCAGCGATTGCAGTTCACTTCGGGATTATTGGCATTATATTTTTCGAATGAGTGCGACTCCCTTTTGATTGACTTCTTTATCTGCAGCGATTTTTGACTCCCAGAGGATTTCTTTTTGTGATGATAAACTCTTGTTGTTCTTCGTGCGAAAAATCTTCGATGAGCTTATTGCGGTACTTCCAAAATAATAAGTGTATCTTTTAGGTCCTTGCCAATGTAAAATTTGTAATTGGGATAGGTGATTTTACTACGTCACCTTCATATCGCACGTAATTGAATTTAAAACAAGGTTTATTGGTTGGAAACAGTGTTATCTATCGAGTTGCTTTAGAAAGCTTGATGGAGAGATTATGGCAATATCAGACCGATCAAAATCTTTTTGATTTCGAGTTACGATGGCTTCGCATTTTTCAGATTTAGCAGCGAAATAGTGAATTGCATCTTCAAAATCATTCCATTCGGAATCAAGCGCGTTGTCGATTACTGAAGATGTAACCGAAGCAACATCGAATGCCCTGCGAATTTCTTTCAATCCCTTATAGGCTTTCGATCGGCTCGTTTTCTTTTTTAGGAAATAGAATAAAGTATCAAAACTATGAGCTGCTACCATACCTGTGAAATCTCCTGATTGTGACCGTTCTATTAGTTCAAAAGCATGGGCGGCAAAAGGTTTGCGATAGAAAATGGCATCCAGACAAATATTTATATCAATCAGTACTTTCGTCAAAGCCATAGCGCTCTTCGAGTATTTCTTTTTTTAGTTTTTTGTAGTCGTAGTGGCTTACTTTGTCTGATTCCGGGATAAGATTCATGAGCTTATGAGCTGCACTTCCGGGAGTAGGCGTAAAGGTATAGGGATCTTCTTCTCGAATCACTAACTCTTCAAAAAATTGCGAAACGCTGATACCTCTCCTCTTCGCAATTTTTTTTGCTCGTTCTTTTATCTCTTCCTCGATGGAAAGATTCAAGGTTTGTTTACTCATAGCATAGACTATTTATATTTATGCGCATTAGTATAATACATTATGCGCATTAAAAACGAAAGGATTTGTTCGATATTTTCATGTTTCTTATTGAACAATCGGGCTTCACAGCTCGACTATCTCCGAATCATCTATTCTCTGCGTCTCTCGGTAGTTTTAGCCCAGGATTTTTTCCATTCCCAGCACCTTATTGATCTGTATATGGATGATGTATTACTGTGAAGAATGTGTTACCATCACTTTCAGGGTCTATCTCCACGTGTGTGGAGCCACCTTCCGGTAGTGCAGCTAATGTCATTCAGTGCCGGGTCTGATCTCCACGTGTGTGGAGCCACCCCGTCGCGAAGATCAAAACCAACTGGCAAGAAAAGGTCTATCTCCACGTGTTTGGAGCCACCTCTATGAACAAATTACATCATCGGGTTGTCACTTTGACAATTTGTGATTAATGAATGGCTTTTTCAATTCAAGTCCAGCTTATTAAATGAGGGATGACACACCACTGTCACCTCAACGTTTATCTTATGGTTATCCGGCAAAAAAGGAATAGAATAAAGTAATCCACAGATCAATTAAACTTTCTAGGATTTAGTTTCTACCTTCAGTTAGTCTCATTTTAATTGATTTGCAGGGTAATTATAAGCGAATACCGGATAACCAATAACACGTGACGAACACAAATATCTCCAGGCATTAAATATGGAACTGATCTCAATTGCATTCATTTTCACAGGTCTAATTCTTGGCTACCTGATTGCTCATTTTAAGTATAAAAGCAGCCAGGCTTTGAGCAGGGAGGAAGCCGAGGCACTGGAAAATGAGCGGGAAGAAGCGATGCAGACGATCAGCCGGCTGGAGGAACGGAATGAAAACCTGGCCGGGCAGTTGGAATCGATGCAGGCGGAACTGAAGCAGGCTGAATCCCGCGGCAATGAAGCCGAGAAACAGCTGGCTGAGCTCAAGGCTGATTACCGAAACCTGAAGGAGCGACTCGACGAGCAGGAAAGAGGAGATGAAAGAGCTTCAGGACCGGTTTAAAGATGAATTTGAGAATCTGGCTAATAAAATTCTTGAAGAGAAATCTAAAAAATTTACCGAGCAGAACAAGGAAAAGCTGGATCAGTTGCTAAAGCCGCTCGGCGAAAAGATGGAGGAGTTCAAGAAGAAGGTGGAGGAAACCCACAAAGAGGATATCAAGGGCCGTAGTTCACTGGAGCAGCACCTGAAACACCTGCAGGAACTCAACCAGCAGATGGCCAAAGAGGCGAAAGACCTTACTAATGCGCTTAAGGGCGATGTGAAAACCCAGGGGCAGTTCGGGGAGTTTATCCTGGAGCGTATTCTGGAAAAATCTGGCCTTACCAAAGGGCGTGAGTATGAAGTGCAGCAAAGCTATACCACCGATGATGGCCGCCGACTGCAGCCGGATGTTGTCGTAAAATTACCGGATGAAAAATACCTGGTGATCGACTCAAAAGTATCGCTTACGGCCTACGAAAAGTATGTGTCGGCGGAGGATGAGGCTGAACAGCAGCAGGCGTTGAAGAATCATGTTGCCTCGCTTCGCAGCCATGTGAAAGGACTCGGCAACAAAAACTACCAGCAACTGCACGGCGGCAAGAGCCCCGATTTTGTGTTGCTTTTTGTGCCGATCGAGCCGGCATTCGGGCTGGCCCTTCAGCAGGACAGCGAGATTTACTATCAAGCGTTTGAAAGGAATATCGTGCTTGTGAGTCCCTCTACGCTGCTGGCAACCCTGGCAACAATAGATAGCGTCTGGAAGCAGGAATATCAGAACCGAAATGCCCAGGAGATCGCCGAGCGGGGCGGGGCGCTGTATGATAAATTTACACTGTTTGTGGAAAGCATGCAGGAGATTGACCAGCGGCTGCGGCAGACGCGCGAAAGCTACAATCAGGCGATGAACCGCCTCTCCACGGGCCACGGCAGCCTGACGCGACAGGTGGAGATGCTCAAGAAGCTCGGCGCGAAAGCCACCAAACAGCTGCCCGAGCATATGACGGAGGAACCTGCCGATAATCTGTTTGGTGATACGAGTGAGAACAGCAATGATAATTGAACTCCTAATTCATTTTATGCTGTCTTTTTCTCGATACAAGAGGGATACAAAATCAAGAAGAATTAAACTTGTCGGTGGCTGATTAATTTTGGGTCCCGATTAAAAATCGGAAATACAACCTCCAATAAAATTCCGTTTGGAGGGACTTTGCAAAACCTTCTCATTCACAGGCTGACATTTGGAGCCCAAGAAGAAATCTACTGGTAGAGGCTCTGATCCGGAGCTTGCTTTATTCCATTCGTCCTGTCTGTTTTTACAAAGCCTTATTATGTATAGTAACTGCTAAAGAATTGGCTTTTCAATTGATCATACGGTGTTAACATTGATTTCCACCAATCTCTTGAAAATAGTTTGATGTTTATTACAGATGTGCCAAATGAAAAGATGTATAAGAAGCAAATAAAGATCATCCCCAAGTTTGGAAATCACCAGAAGTTGCTTCCATTTTTTCTCAGATAAAACTTCCTCGAATTAAGCATTAGATTCTCTCCCATTTAGTTATCATATTCTGCCCTTATGAAATTACTTTATACCCTGTTTGCAGTCATTCTATTCTTAACAGTATCCGTACAAACCGGAATGGCACAGGCCGAAATAGGTCAGTCGCTGGGAGCCGCCAATAGCAAAACGGAAGACGAAGCCGTTGGTCAGGCTGTGATTAATACCGTTATGCCGATAGGAGTGGGCTATGGCACGGTTCAACTGTTTAAGAACAATACGGTACGCAGCATCGGGGCCTCTTTGGTGGTCTATGGATTGATCATGGGGCCATCCACTGGAAATTTTTATGCCAATGATTATCTCCGGGGCGGATTGGGGGCTCTTACACGAGTAGGTGCAGCGTTCTTGTTAAAGGATGCCACCAGTGAAATATTTGGCCCCACCTTTGCCAATGCCTTGAATGTAGATAATGAAGAGGTCTCTTTCGGGGATACAGAAGTGCTTTTGGGAAGTGTATTGATGATCGGGACGATCGCCTATAATATATTTTCAGCTCCGGCATCAGTCAGAGAATATAACCAGCAAAGGGGATATGCTTTGGAATTACGCTCACTTCCCGGAACCGGTCAAACCGTTCCTATGCTTACCGCAAAAATCAGCCTGTAGAAGGGAATGGGATATCCAGATCAGTGTAGAATTGCCAGTTTACTTATCGCTAATTCGACTACTGATTTACTGCTAATGGCTCCACCAGAGAGGCCAGCGTTTCACCGTTGTGATTAGAAATGGCCGCGTACCAGGTATCATCCCACTTCCATGAGACCACATGTTTGCCATTGATATTGCGGATGTGGAAATCTTTCGCTTTTACGCAAGACTCCACCGCATCTTTACTGCGATACAGGGCACTGTTATTTGAAAGCTGACTAATCTTAAAGGCAAAAATATAAACGTATTGATCCTCGGAAGGCAGATAATACTCAAGCATGGGTGTTTGGTAACCCGGTATAAAATCGCTCATCACAGCGCCCTTGAACTCCGCATTTTTTAAGGGAGGTATCGTTATTGGCATATTAAATGCTGAGGCCAGTTCCAGCTCGGCGTTGGCAGGGCTGGCGGTTTCAATGGTAGGTTGTACCAGTTTCCCCTGGTGTTTCATAAAGTGGGCGTACGCATATTCTTCAACATTGTAGGACTTGTCAGGAGCTTGCACATAGTCGTAAATTCCAAAAACCAAGGCTATCACCAGCAAGGAGGCCGCGGCCGCGTAGATCCACTGATAGTTTCTTTTGGATGCAGGCGGATTTTCTTGACCGGCAGATGACATATTTTGGTTGCAGGGAATATCATAAAAAGGTTCTTGCTGGTCGGAGAAACCCGCACCGTCAACACCCTGGGTGCGGATGTAGGATCTGACCTTCTGTTTCAGATGGTTCGGTGCGTTTCTGCAGGGACATCTTGTGGAAACGATCTCTTTAATCCGCTTGATAGACTCAAACTTCCTGCGCACTTCCGGGTCCTGCTTTATGTACGCCAAGAAAGCGATTCGCGTGTCTTCGTCAACCTCATTGTCTACAACGGGTGTTATTAACTCTCAGTGCTTCCTTTTTGGTTAGTTTACTTGCTGACATCCTGTTACATTATACCCTTTGCTAATCTCAGTGCTGACTTGTTTTGTGCCTACTATTTATTACTATCTGAAAACACTAACAGCATATCGAGTGTTCCACTGTTATTAATAGTCTGCACTTTTTTTATTATAGCTTAAATAAAAGCCTTCCAAAACCGGTAATGAAATATTTTGAGGTTCCAAAAGTTGCTTTTGCATGTTATTACCACTGATACTCAAGCAACTGTTTACTAAACCCTGTTGAGTCCACAAGCGTTTCAAACTCCTCTTTTGACAGCTCTAGTTTGATGCGTTCCCCGACCATACGTACTGCGGCTTTAAAAATGACTCTCCTTGGGGCTGAAAGCTGATCCAAAGCGAATATTGTACTCATCATGATAGCATCGTTCCTGAAAAATGATGCCAATCCTTTAAGGATCGATTCGGCATGGCTGCTTTCCAGGTAATCAAAAAATCCTTCAGCAATAATAATGGTTTTACGCCCGGGATCCAGTTCTTCAAAATCATCGAGCGGTAGGGAAGCGTGGCGGCGGGACTGTGCGGGATGTCTATGAATTGTTAAATACGGATTCATCCGCCCGGTTGATTTGAGAAAGGTGGTTTTGAGATCGCTCATGTGGGTCGTATCCACTTCAATGCAGGGCAGACAGGCGATCAAAGCCCGCACCCAAAATCAGCAATTGTTCATACCCTCAGCCAGCAGATCATTTACCGAGCGTCCGATAAAGTATTTTCGGCAGATAATATGCATCAGGTCGCCGGGCAGCAGCAGCTCTTCGGAATGCAGAAAAAATGTTCGAATCCAGCTTTTCTGCAACGCTGCATGATACCAGTTCAACGGTGCAGGCAAAAATTCTACCATCTCGTCATAAAAGTCGATAACCTGTCCATCAAAGCATGATCGAAAAGGGGGCATGCGTGTAAGCCGGTAAAACTTAATGGCTATAAATGCCGCGGTCTGACTTAGTTGATTCGCCTTCATCTTATTGGTCAGCTACTTGCCGCTCAAAATGGTTCCAGGGCTGGTAATCAGGGCGCATCAGGCTAAACTCCACATCATGATTTTTGGTGGGATGATCAAAACGCAAGCTCTACCGCTCGCAGCGCCATGGTTCGGCCGTCCGGTTGCTGCACGCCATATTCGTAGTCGCCCCAGACGGGATAGCTCTCCGCCGCCAGCTGCACTCTTGATTTGGTGCGGCCGCCCTGTTTGCAGGTGAACAGCCAGCAGTGCCAGGTCCTGCCGCTGACTCAGTTTTTGAAACGTCAATTGCGCTTCTTTACCGGCAGAGTTTTGAGGGAGGGTTATTTCCACAATATTTTCCTCCCGGTTTTTTACCAAGTGGTGGGTCAAAAAGCCATTTTGGGGAGGATGACCTTGAACTACAGCGTGATAGGTTTTCCTGATGGTACGATCTCGAAGTTGTTCGCTCAATTTCGCGGCTGCTTTTGGGTTCTTGGCCAGCAGCATCAGTCCTCCAACAGGGCGGTCGAGCCGGTGCACGAGCCCAAGATAGGGCGTGTTTTTCGTTCCCTTTTTTTGTTGCAGGTATTCTTTGCAAAGAGTGAGTACGTCAGGGTCCCCGGTCTGATCCTCCTGCGAAAGTACGTCGTGGGGCTTATCGATAATCAGCAGATGCTGATCTTCATATAATCGGGATATTTGGCTGTGTTCCGGTGGATAATTTCATCACGCGTTGATGTACCGTTCGACTCGTTCCTGGGATTCCGGTTCGGTGATTAAACTAACGCCAGCAAGCAGCAGCACGTTCGCCAAAAGTCCCCAGATGCCCTCGTGCAGTGGCAGGGGACGTAGTTCTGGATAGATAAGAAACAGCACGGTAACGGTGATGCCACCGATCAGCCCGGCCAGCGCACCTTTGCCGGTTGCCGAGGCCAGTAAAACATGCAGAAAATGGGCGGGAATATTTGCGCCACTCCACCGTACGCACCCAGCAGCAGTGCTACGATAGATACTTCCGAAATGACGGCAAAGTAGTAGGCCACCAGGCTGATGACGATCACCATGATGCGGATCAGGCGATGCTGTTGCTTATCGCCGAGTTCATCTGTACTGTAGAACTTGGCAATACCGTCCCGTACGCCTATGGAAGCTGCCGAGTGCAGGATGGCGTCTCCCGAAGACATAGAAGCCGCCAGGGTGCCGGCCACCACCAGTCCGATAATAGCGATCGGCAGGTCAATTTGGGTCAGCAGAAATGGTACTATGGTATCGGCCTGCTCAACACCTGGAAAGGCCAGCACAGCCGAAAAACCGATCAGCAAAATAGGCACCAGAAACAGCTGAAATGTTGGATACAGTACTACCGTCAGCTTAACGGGCTGGATCCACTGCCGGCGGCAAAGGAGCGCATAAACAGGTGCGGCCACATTGAAAATCCTACAGCTGATATCAGCACGGCGGAACTGAATCCCCACCAGTTCCACGGTTCACCGGTTGCATTCAGCCCGGGCGCGGTGAGCATGGCAGAAAGATCGCTTTCAGCAATTTGAGTAAACATTTCACCGACGCTTCCATACAGTTCATAGGGCAGATAGATCCCCAGAAACCACGCGATAGCCATCATAAAAAGACCTTGGAACGTGTTGGTCCACCCAACGCCCATCACACCGCTGAAAAACACGTAAATCAACACCACGCCATACGCAATGGCCGCGCCCAGCCACTCCGGGATATGTCCCTCACTGATCGTGGAAAGCACGTAGCCGGCACCCTTCATCTGCAGCGTAAGGTAGGGGATAAAAACGATGACACTGAGCACAGCCAGAATTACGGACAGTGTGCGGCTGTCAAAGCGATCTTCCAGCAGTTCGGCCTGGGTAACAAAGCCATACTTCTCTCCGAGCCGGCGCGATTTGGGTCCAAAAAATAGTATGGAATGATGCCGGTGGTGCCGTAGGCAATAATGTAAAAAGCGGCCGCACCGCGCGAATAGGCCCAGCCGGGTCCTCCTAGAAAAGCGAAGGAGGAAAAGCTGTTCGAGGCGCCAAGCACAAAATAGAGGATCAAGAGGTTCATCTTGCGATCACCGGCTACAAACCCGGTAACACTGCTGGAAATGTTAAGGCCGGGTATGATCCCCATAGCCAGAGAGATCAGCAGGTAGAGCGCGCAGAATAGGAGTATGATGATCCATTCTTCCAAAGCGTCTGGTAGTTATTAGGATTTAGTGGATTCCAGTTCCGGATCGCTAAGATAGAACCAGAGCACAGTGAAAAAGGAGGCGATCAGCATGCAGACGACCCATGCAAAAGACAACGGCAGGCCCAGGGATGAGCGGAAGAGTATCCGAAAAAGGAGAAATACCGCCGCAACAATACTGGCACTTGGATAAAGTCGAATAAATGGCGAGAAAAGTCTTCTTTCGTAGCATGTTGTAATCTGGAATTCGTTTTGGTCATAATAATGGAGTGCTGTATGATATAATCTAAATTACCTGAACATTCTTCAGCACTCGTTAAGTTTCAGGATCATCATATTTTTTTAAGGTGATTCAATTATAACAGAATAAGCAGCTAAGGGAAAAGAATATGCACAAAAGAGATGAGAAAAAAACCACCTGAAGAAAGAGTAATTATCTGGAATTTTTCGCTAGCCTTTCTTTTAATGAAAACTTTTTTTGCTGGCTGGATTATAAAAAGATCATGTCATTCCAAGAAATACTCCAAATGGCGAAAGAAGGGAACAATGCTCAGCTTACCATCAGCTGAACCGAGACAGAAACGACTAACGGCATATGATGAGGGACTGGCGCACCGAGATACGAGAACGACTGGCAGCATCGTGCGTGATGTAGAGGAGAAAAAAATGTTCGCCGCACTCCGCTCGAGCTGCTCTCCAACCATACGCGTCGCGGCATCTTGGAAAACCAGTTAATGGCCCGTGTGGGCCCCGAGAACTATCCCGGCTGCCTGGAGAAGGATCATGCAAGCGAAATGAATTTCACCGGCAAGACGATGAAAGGGATGGTTTCTGTGGCTCCCGGGGGACTTTACCGGCGATGAAGAACTGCAAGAGTGGCTCGAAATGTGCCTGCAATTTTGTGGGAGTCATTACCTCCAAAATAAGTGATTCAATACGGTCGTCACTGCACACCTGTCGATTTTTAATTGGATTTGCACAACTTCTATAGGAAGTTTTAGAAGAATTTTCCGTAGATCGATTGAGGTTTGGCGCGAATGCAACTGGAAATCCAAGATAGGAAAACTATCAACTCGTGATCTAAATTCCAGAAACTCTACGTGGATTTATTTTTTCTGATCCCGGAAATATTTGAAAAGTTGGAGGCCGGAACAATAGAAGAATCCCCAGCTTAGAATATTAAGATTGTTCTTAAGCAAAGTGCGTAGAGGCAGGAGATTCATTTTTTATCGAACGGGATTCTGAATGTGAATAACTTTTCATAGCAAAACTTCATGTGCAAAAGTATCGCTGTTGCCATCGTTCACGACACTGGTCGGAAAGAACCGGATTTTGCCGATGATATTATTCATTCACTTCATGAATACTTTCCAGGCCACCTTTCAGATTAAGACAAAGAAAAAGCTGACTTGGTAATTGAACCGATATATTGGGCCGATTTAACCCGACAGAGAGAAAATGAGATCTGGGAGCGCATGAAGGCCTCGGGCCCGATGGATCATCTTGAGCTTAGGCAGTTTGACCGAAGTATTTCTGTAAAACTTATTGTAATAGGTGAAACTACTGATTATTGTTAATTTAGCTTTGTAAATATCATTTCAATTAAACTAAAAAAAATGCAGTACTTCACAATCAAGACTCTTATATGTTTTTCGGTTCTGAGTTTTCTTCTCATTAACCCAACATTCTCTCAGGAAACAGAGTGGATCTCCCTGTTTGATGGTGAAACACTCAACGGCTGGAAAGCATCAGAAAATCCCGAAACCTTCTCTGTTCAGGATGGAAAGATTGTAACGGACGGTCCGCGAGCGCACCTATTCTACATGGGTGATGTAAACAACCACAATTTTGATGATTTTGAGTTCAAGGTGGACGTGATGACGACCGAGGGATCCAATGCTGGTATCTATTTCCATACCGCCTACCAGGAGACTGGCTGGCCAAACAAAGGCTATGAAGCCCAGATCAACAATACGTATGAAAGCGATCCCCGCAAGACCGGCAGCCTTTACGGGATTGATGATATCAAACAAGCCCCGGCAGAGGATAATAAATGGTTCACCATGTATGTAAAAGTGGAAGGGCAGGATATCACGATTCAAATCAACGACAAAACATTGGTGAATTATACCGAACCGGAAAATCCTGATCGCGACAGTCCCGTATTGTCCAGTGGAACCATCGCCCTGCAGGGCCACGATCCCGACAGCAAAGTGTATTTCAAAAACGTGATGATCAGACCACTTTAGTTAATGAAAGCAGGATGATTCCATGCATAGTATTTCTTTGTAATTCCTGTTGGGGCTGTGTATCAAAGGATTATGAACCAGATTGATTGAGTTGCGGTAGACCTTTAAAATACCTCCTCATAAGCCCCTATTGCCTGTGCAGGAGGGATTTAGGGAGGTCAAAACAATAGTATTTCAAAGGCATCTTCCATTAAAAACACCGTAGTGAGGCCTCAACTTTACATCGAATTTGACGGTCCTGGTAGCAGGGTAACGGCTTTCTATTCTGGAGCGCTAAATATCTCGACTTGAATATTAAAGCTGTTGGAAGAGTACCTTTTGTTTAAGGCCGCTGATCTGAAGCAGAACTTCACCAGCTTCTGTAACCCACTTATTTTCATCATTGTCAAAAGCTAGGTTTCGGATCAAGATCAATTTTGTCGAATTCACGCAGCTGACGCACAGTACGGAGTGATGCTAGCCACCAGGTCGCTTACGCAGAGCCTTAAGCGCTCTCTTTTACCACCCGCTCTCCGGTTTTTAAAACATTTTTTTGAGGCTATTTCAAAAAGTTTTTATGAGAAAACGGTAAGCATACCGGAAATCAGCCGCCTAATAATTGACACAAAATCTTGCTATATTTTAAACGCCAAATGTGCATCATAAATATCCTTTCTTTCTCCAGTCAAAACCTGAAATTAGAATTAAAAATCGTCCATGAGTAGCGATAAGACCGATATTGACGTGCAAGAAAAGGTGGATCATCTGCCCACCTCCCCCGGCGTGTATATGTTTAAAGACAGCCGGAATAACCACCTGTATATTGGTAAGGCGAAGCGGCTGCGGAATCGGGTGCGATCTTACTTCCAGGATTCGCGCGGGCATGACGGCCGTATAAAAGTGATGGTTTCCAAGATCCAAGACCTGGAGGTAATCGTTACCGACTCGGAAGCGGAGGCATTGATCCTGGAAAATAATCTGATCAAGAAGCATCAGCCCCGATATAATATCATGTACCGGGATGATAAATCCTATCCCTATATCTGCATAACAAATGAGGAGCGGCCGCGGGTTTTTCCCACACGTACAGTTATTAATGACGGCAGCAAGTATATCGGGCCCTACGACAGTGCGATGCATATGCGTCGGATGCTGGAGACGATCCGCAAGGCTTTCGGATTGTGTACGTGTGCAATCTCCTCAAAAAATATTAACCGCACCAAGGGAGCTCCTAAGTGGGGTTCCTGTCTGGATGATTACCTTGGAACCTGTTCCGAAGAGATGGACCTGGAGGAGTATCAGTCGGCCATTGACAAGGTGGAGCGCATGCTGAACGGGCGCACCGACGAGCTGATGCGCGACCTGAAAGAGGAGATGGAGATCGCCTCGGACGCGCTTGAATTTGAGAAAGCTGCACGCCTTCGAGACAGCCTGGAGGCAGTTAAAAAATACAGCCAGAAAATGAAAATGGTGGTCGACAAGAAAGTGGATCGCGACGCCTACGCCCTTACGGTGGATGAAGAACTTTCCGAAGCTTGCGGCGTGCTTTTTAAGATTCGCGAAGGCAAACTGATCGGTAAATTCCATCGGTTTCTGAAAAATATTTCTCACCTGAAAGAGGGGGAGATGCTGCAGTCGTTTATTGAGGATTATTACACCGGGCAGTTTGCGGGTGCCATCCCCGATGAGGTGTATGTGAGTCATGAATTACCAGAAGACGAACCGCTGCTTGAGTATTTGTGGCAGGAAAAAGGACGCAAGGTGCCAATCAAAAAGCCCCAGATAGGGGAAAAAGCGCAGTTGATCCGCATGGCAATGTCAAACGCGGAGCTGCTGCTGGGGGAGCGGAAGCTGGAGAAGCAGAAAGCAGAACGCAAGCGTATTCCCAACTCGGTAGAAGAACTTAAAGAGCATCTTCATCTAGATCGATTGCCACGGCGCATCGAATGTTTTGACAACTCCAATATCCAGGGTTCCGATCCGGTGGCTTCCATGGTCTGCTTTGTGGATGCCAAACCACGGAAAAGCTCCTACAAGCGATTTCATATCAAAACCGTAGAGGGACCCGACGATTTTGCCTCGATGAAAGAAGTGGTACGTCGACGCTACAAGCGGGTACTAAAAGAAAAACAGCAGATTCCCGACCTGATTGTAGTGGATGGTGGAAAGGGGCAACTCAATGCCGCTATAGACGCATTGAAAGAGATCGGCTTTTACGGGGAATGTGAGATTATTGGCCTGGCCAAACGATTGGAAGAGGTGTTCCTGCCCGACCGCTCCGAACCGGTTATGATCCCCAAAACATCCTCTGCACTGAAACTGCTGCAGCAGGTGCGGGATGAAGCCCATCGGTTTGCAATTAACTTTCATCGCAATACCCGTTCCAAACGTACTATTCAGACGGAATTAACCAACATCGCCGGCATCGGTGAAAAGACGGCTAAAAAGCTTCTGAGTCATTTCGGATCTGTTAAGAAAGTAAAGCAGGCCGATCTGGGAGAGATACAGGCAGAAGTAGGAAAAAAAACTGGCCAGTCAGTGTATGATTATTTTAATGGGGAAAAGGTAATTTCAGAAGAGGAATAGAAGCTGGGGATAAACTACTTTACTAAAACCCAGAGGGTATTGTTTTACATCTTTTATTAGCTTATTAAGATTAAATAAAACCGATCACCCATTTTTTACGTATATATTAACGAGACGATCCCAAAATGTCCTTAACCGGCTTTAAACTGACTTGGATAACTCACATTATCATGTGATATACATTGTTAACATCAGCTTATAACATTAGAATAGATTAGGGTGACTAGCAACAGGTATGGAACATTTTTCCCGTTATACTGTCTGATGTAATGTTGCCCCTTGATGTAGCCATTAACGATAAGATGAATCTTTTAATCTAGAAAATTTGTTACCAGTAGGATATAGGAGCAGGAAATGACTAACTAAGGTTGCATCAACGTCGCAAAATTTGTAAAAACAGGCGTGAGGAATATTTATGAAATTTGAGAAAGCTGAACATATCAGCTCGAAATACGAGCAACTGGACGATAAAGATCTGGTTCGGTTTTATCGACAGAACGGCGATGAAATGGCGTTCAGCGAGTTGATGAATCGCCACCAGGCGAAAATTTATTCATATATATACAGCATGGTGGGCAGCGGCGAGATTGCCGATGACATTTTCCAGGAAACTTTTACCAAAGTCATCACCAAAATGGATGACACCTACAACGAGCAGGGTAAATGGATCGCCTGGGTAATGCGTATCGCCCATAATGCAACCATCGATTATTTGAGAAAACAAAAACGCTTCGTCGACGTTAGTTCTAACTACGACGAAGAATCAGGGACCGATTTCTATGAGCGGCTGCCTGACGAAGACATGGTCAGTGCTGAAGAACAGCTTGAAAAAGAGGAAGCTAAAGACAGCCTGATGAAACACATTGCCGAGCTCCCCGAGGAGCAGCGAACCGTGGTGATGCTTCGTCACTATTACGAAATGCCGTTTAAGGAGATCGCCGAATTAACGGATGTTTCCATTAATACCGCACTAGGACGCATGCGGTATGCGTTAATAAATCTTCGTAAACTCTTTGACCAAGAAAAAGAACAAGAAGAAAAGAATTATGCCGAACGACAACAATGACTCTATTCGCTATCTGATGAAGGAGATGGATCCTTCTGAAGAAGTGCTTATGGAGCGTTCGATGATGGAAGATGAGGATCTGCTGATCGAAGTTGAGTGCATGCGACAAACACTCAACAAAATTGAAAAAAATCTCCCGAAGGTTGAGCCTCCACCGGACGTTACGCAGGCCGTTATCAACAAGGCCGCTAAACACAAAAAGCAGGAGCGTTCTTCAGGAATCATTCCTGTTTCGCTGGGCAGTTACGGAATCGGATATATTGCAGCGGCAGCGGTAGTAGCTGTGGGATTGATTTCCGGCTCTCTCTGTACCAGGATCTAACTGAAAGTTCGACAAATGATGGAAATGCTCCGGAGAATACAGCCTCGGTTAATGCGCCTACAACTATCGACGGCATCTTAAATTCAACAAAGGTATCGATAGCTCCGGGGAAACTACCGAGATAGAACCGTGGGTGGATCGTAATGAGGTGCTCCGATTTCAGGAGCATTTTGGTGAACAAAGCAACGCAGCGTTCGATTCAATTATGAATTCAGCCACAAAAAACTGAAACCGATCAACGACCCACAGAACGCGAACACCCGGGTCAGGCAGTTTCAGCTTACCGGATCTGAGCAATAAGTATCTTTTTAAAATTTTAGTGGATAATAAAATGCAGCTTAACGGCTGCATTTTTTATTTTAATACCAAGTCAGGAAACTACTTCTGATGAAAACAAGAATTTATAATTTCAAGCCACATACGTGGTCGTCCACACCTTAGCCATAGTATTCCGCACGGTAGACTATTCGGAGTCGAGTAAAATTGTTACACTTTTTACGCTTGAACACGGCAAAATTGCCGTAATGGTCCGAGGAGTAAAAAAGCCCAAGAGCAAATTTTCAGGGCTTATGGAAGTAGGAAATTTGCTTGATGTGGTCTATTACTACAAGTCATCCCGTTCTGTTCAAACACTTTCGGAGGCTAGTTACCATGAAAAAACCTTTAAGGTGCGCGTTGATTTTGAAAAGATGGCTACGCTAACCTCGGCGGTTGAACTAATGGGACAGCTATTGCATGATGAAGAAGTCAATGAACCTGTTTTTGAGGCTGGTAAACGGTTTATTTTGTGGCTTAATCAAACCGAGAAACCATCCCCGCAGATATTCCCTTATCTTCAGATCCGGCTCGCGGAGTTAACCGGCCACGGACTTCAGCTGCATATAAATGAGAAAGATGAGGAAACGCAAGACCCTCAATATTACTTTAATTTAGAAAGTGGGTTAATTTCCACCAAAAGTGCCGCTTCGTACTCATATAAATTGTCACAAAAGCAGTTTAAATACGTACGGTTAGCTTTACAGGCTCGCAGCTCCCGGTTGTTGGATATAGATTTTGCAACAGGAGAGCTCAAACAGTCTGGTTGATCATCTGGATCGTTATTTTAAGTATCATGTGGAAGGGTTCAGGAATCGAAAATCAGATGCTATTTTTGAACAACTATTGCAGGAATAACTACTATGAAATCCCGAAATAGATATCTTACCGGTTTTTTACTGTTGCTGATTGGCATTCTAATGGGAACCGTTTTTACCCTTTATCAGCAGGGCGTTTGGGTAAATGACCATGCACAGGTTAAAACTACCGAGGTAAAGAAAAGCAGTGAGCCGATGATCGCCGACTCCGAGCTGCAGAAAATGGATGCCCGTTTTCTGTTCAAATCAGTGGCACAACGGGTAAAACCGACGGTAGTGTATATCGAAACGGTTGTACCGGTTAACGGAGCGGAGATGCCGGATGACGAGAATCACGGCCAGGATGAGGAAGGATTTTGGGATCGATTTCTTCCCCACAAGGCCCGTACTGTGGGATCAGGCGTGCTTATATCAGAAGATGGATATATTCTGACCAACAACCATGTCATTGATCATGCTGTAGAAAACGGTATTGAAGTAGTACTCAATGACAAGCGGATGTACAAAGCTCGTGTGGTAGGCAACGATCCCACGACCGATCTTGCCGTCATCAAAATAGATGGCAGCAACCTCCCCTCTATCGTTGTGGGCAATTCTGACCAGCTGGGCGTGGGAGAGTGGGTACTGGCGGTCGGAAATCCATTTCGGCTGCGTTCTACCGTTACGGCGGGTATAGTAAGCGCGCTGGGTCGTGATGTTCAGATTATCAACGACCGGATGCGCGTGGAAAGTTTTATCCAGACGGATGCTGCCATCAATAAAGGCAACAGCGGCGGTGCACTTGTAAATACCAGTGGAGAACTAATTGGAATTAACACGGCGATCGCCTCCCAAAGCGGTAGCTACCAGGGATACGGATTTGCCGTTCCCGCTAATTTAGCGATAAAAGTGGCCCGGGATATTATCCAATATGGAGAAGTTCGCCGGGCTCTTTCTGGGCGTTTCCATTCAGGGCGTGGATCACCGGCTGGCCAATGAACTGGGCATGGATCAGATCAGGGGCGTGATGATCTCTGATGTTAGTAGATGGCGGCTCTGCCGAAGAATTCGGCATTGAAGCACGGGATGTAGTGCTGGCTGTAAATGATGAAAATGTGAATGAGTCGAACGAGCTGCAGGAAAAGATTGCCGTTATGAGTCCCGGTGAGATTGTTCAACTTACGATCTGGCGAAATGGAGATCAATTTGAACGCAATGTTAAACTTGGCAGTCTTGATTCCGGGTCCGGATCATTTTTTGCCAGCTCCGGGAATCCAGAACCTGCGCCCTCCCAGCCTGAGAGTGATGAAGAGGCATTAAAAGATGATCGTCCCAGCTACAGCAGAGGAGTGGAGTTTGGCACTTTTTCTCTGGGCTTCAAGGTGATGGCACTCTCAAAACCGGAAGACGCCCAGAAATTTGATCTGATTATTACTGAAATACAGTCTAATTCAGAGGCGGAAAAACGAGGACTTAAAGAGGGATATGAAATAACCGAAGTGAATGAAACCAAAGTTGAAGATCTGGAAAGTTTAAAGGATCTTGTCGCTCAAAGTTTGCAACGACAAGGGCAGGTTATGTTCCAAATAGAAACGGAAGATGGAGCGACCGGCTATTTTGAACTGAAACAGTAAATATTACTTTTTTTGATGTATAACCTCCATTTTTTTACCACCTTATTGATTCTTGCTACACTTCTTATTTCATGCTCTACAACTCAGCAGGCTGTAGAAACGGGAGCTCCCAGTGAGGCAGAACCTCAAAAAAGCTCAATTTATCCCTCTTGGTACTCATCTTTGAGTGAGTTTGTCAGTGCGGACTCTATATTCACTGCGTACGGGTATGGCAGTGTCTACCGATTCTTCCGAAGCAGTGGAAAACGCAGTTGAGCAAGCACGAGCAAACCTTGAGAAATATCTTTCCTCACGAATTGAATCAGCCCGAACAAGTTCACTGGCACGATTCGGTGAAAATAGTGGATTGGCGATCCCGATCATTTATCTTCGCCCTTCGAAGAGCGGAGGCCGCCATTTCTGAATCGGCTGATCTAATAAGAGGAGAAGCAAGAGCCCAAAGAAAATTTTGGAAGCTACAATGGATTTGCCGCCGTAACGATTACAAAAGAAATACTGGTTAGATACCTTCTCAGAAAGAGCTGTCTTCAAATACAAACGCCTGGAAAGCATTGAGAACTTCACAGGCGTTTGAAAATTTTATAAGTATTACTTTTTTCGGCACTGTGTTTGATCGGATGCCGAGCCCGGTCAAATTCATACCAAGAGCTGCTTACATGTTTTCTACTATTTTGTCCCCGAATTCAGAGCACTTCAAGAGTGTAGCATCCTCCATCAATCGCTCAAAGTCGTAGGTTACTTGTTTCTGGCTGATTGACTCTTCGATTCCTTTCTCAACCAGTTTGGCGGCTTCATTCCAGCCCAGATAACGCAGCATGATTACTGCCAGAAAGAATCAGCGAACCCGGATTTACCTTATCCTGTCCGGCATACTTCGGAGCAGTACCATGGGTTGCTTCAAATACGGCATAGCCGGTGTTGTAATTGATGTTGGCACCCGGTGCAATTCCGATACCGCCCACACAAGCTGCAAGTGCATCAGAAATATAATCGCCGTTGAGGTTCAGCGTGGCGATGACGTCGTACTCATCCGGACGCGTAAGGATCTGCTGCAAGAAAGCATCCGCAATAGCATCTTTTATAACAATACCATTTGGGAGTTTGCACCAGGGACCTTCACCAATTACTTCAGCATCGAACTCTTCTCTGGCCACTTCGTAGCCCCAGTTTTTGAAGCTGCCTTCGGTAAACTTCATGATATTGCCTTTATGCACCAGCGTCACGCTATCGCGATCATTGTCGATAGCATATCGGATGGCTGAGCGAACCAGGCGTTTAGTTCCCTCTTCGGATACAGGTTTAATTCCGAGGGAGGTAGTGTCGGGAAAACGGATCTGGGTAACCCCCAACTCCTCGATCAGGAACTTCTTGAGTTTTTCATTTTTTTCGGTACCGGTCTGGTATTCAATACCCGCGTAGATGTCTTCCGTATTTTCACGGAAAATCACCATATTGGTCTTGTCGGGATGTTTGACCGGGCTGGGTGTGCCCTTGAAATAACGGACCGGGCGAACACAGGCGTAGAGATCCATTTTTTGTCGGATTGCCACGTTCAGACGAACGAATTCCACCACCGACAGGCGTAGTCAATGGCCCCTTGATAGCAACCAGATAGTCCCTAATGGCTTGAAGCGTATCTTCAGGAAGCCATTCATCATCACCGTAAAACTTAACGGCTTTTTCTCCGGCGTAAATTTCAAACCATTCAATTTCTTTCTCTCCGCCATAGGCTTTTTTAATGGCGCTGTCGATGACATGGCGCATGGTGGGCGTAATGTCGACACCAATTCCATCTCCCTCAATAAAGGGAATCACCGGGTTGTCGGGAACGTTCAGCGTTCCGTCTGAATTCTTTTTAACCTTGTCACCTGTGTCAGGTGGTGTAATTTTTTCGTAACTCATGGGCAAATGTTGAATGTTTAGAGTTCAAATTCGGGTGTAAAGTATAGTAAAAATTTGACGCAGGTGCACAGCAATCAGGCAAACACGTATTGCCGCAGTTTGAGGGAATAATTTAAACTTGAAAATCGCATCATTTTAATTCCTACAATGACCGATAGCTGGTTTAAAAAGCCGATTTCTTTCGATTTGGCACTATTTCCCGTATCTTCGCGTTTTGATAACAAAAGAGGAGATCCGTTATGATAAAACCGATGTTCGGGCACCGCCCAGACCCCAAAAAGTTTGAATATCAATATCGCTACTACGATCCCAAAGAGGATGAACGCAAGAAGCGGAGAATCAAAATAAAACGTCCTCACAAAAAGCACCATCAGGGACGTTCTGTGTTACTGTATGCAGCCCTGCTTTCCTTCGTTGTATGGCTGATTACAGTCCTGTAAACTCTTTGTGTGTTGATGTGGGGAAGTGTATAACTTTTGGTTACCTTTTTACACTATCGAAAATTCGTTTAATCCCTATACGCTAATACTGCAATACACAAGAACCGATATATTGAGCGAGAAGACCGACACCTCCCAATCTATAATTCACCAGTTACCTCCTGAAGTTTCCAATAAAATAGCCGCCGGAGAGGTTATTCAGCGCCCGGCCTCTGTGGTGAAAGAACTGCTGGATAACGCCATTGATGCGGGAGCAGATCACATCAAAATTATTATCCAGAATGCTGGTCGCACTCTCATCCAGGTGATAGACAACGGGTGCGGAATGGGAGAGGAGGATATTAGACTCTGTTTTGAGCAGCATGCCACATCCAAGATTAATTCCGTAGAGGATCTCTTCGAAGTTCGCACACTGGGGTTTCGCGGCGAGGCGATGGCCTCGATCGCATCCGTAGCCCAGGTTACGTTGAAAAGTAAGCGACCGGAGGATGAAGTGGGACATGAGTACGAGATTTGGGGTGGCGAAGAAAAAGAGATGAAACCGGCTGCTGTTGACAATGGAACCTCGGTTGCAGTGCGTAACCTATTTTACAACGTGCCCGCGCGCCGCCAGTTCCTCAAGACCGACGCCACGGAATTCCGCCACATCCTAAAAACCATCCAGCAGGCGGTACTTGGTCATCCGGATATCGGGTTTAACGTGATTGCGGATACTGATGAAATTTACGACCTGCGAAGCCAACCAGCCGATGAAAGAGCGTATTGCTGCAATGTTCGGTAAAAGCTACAAAGCCAGCCTGCTTCAGTTTGAAGAACAGACCAGTTACGTGACGGTTCGCGGCATCCTTTCTGATCCAAAGCTGACCAAAAAGAGCAGGGGAGAGCAGTTTCTGTTTGTGAACAATCGCCCGTTTCAGCACCGCTACCTGACGCATGTGGTACTGAGCATCTACGATCCATGGATGGGAGAAAATGAGTACCCGTTTTTCGCCATTTTCCTGGATATCGATCCAAAGCAGGTGGATGTCAATGTGCATCCCGCCAAGGAGGAGGTCAAATTTGAGGATGAACGCAGCGTCATCAAGTTGGTGAAATCGGTTGTAAAGAAAGCACTGAACGAACATTTTATGGTGCCCGATGTTGACCGCGATACGCCGGAAGGACCACCATCCGGCAGAAGATCCTCTTCGGGATTCAATTCTGATTTTACGTTTAAACGTGGCTCAGGGAGATCTTCGGGCAGAAGCAGCGATAAAAGCGGACCGATGCGGTTCCCTTCTCGCATCAATTATGAGTCGAAAGGCAGTAAGGGGGAGGGCGATAGTTTTGCAAGCCAGCTTTATCAGCACGAAAAGGGGGAAGCGATACCCAATCGGACAAGAAAAGCAGGCCGGACCGCACGCAGGAGGGCAATTTCTGGCAGCTCCATAACAGCTATATCCTTACGCAGACGCGGTCAGGTCTGTGTATGATTGACCAGCATGCAGCACATAAACGCATTATTTACGAAAAAGCGTTGAACGCCACTGAGTCGGCCCTGCCGAGTACCCAGCAGTTGCTGTTTGCCCAAACAGTAGAGTTGTCTGCCACAGAGTTTTCGTTGCTCAATGAGCTCCACGACATTATGCAGCGTATGGGGTTTAACATTCAGCTTATGAGTGGAAATACGGCAATGATCAATGGGGTGCCCGCCGATATCGATATTGGAGATGAGCAGTCAGTGCTCAAGTCGATGTTAAACCAGTATCAGGAACTGGAAGGTAAAGTGAGTCTTGATGAGCGCCACAAGCTGGCCGTTGCATTTGCCTCCAAAACGGCCATCAAGAAAGGGAAACGCCTGAACAATGAGGAGATGGAGGGCCTTATTGATCAGCTGTTTGCCTGCCAGGAGCCCTACAAAGATCCTGTGAATAAATCTACAATCATTTATATTGGGCTCGAAGATATCGAATCTCGTTTCAGGTAAGATGTTGACTCGTTAACATTGAATTGTTTTTCGGGATCTGGATTTCACCATAGTTTTATCCACAAATCTACAACTGATCAATCCCTCAATCCTGTTCAAAAATGAATATACTGGCAGTTGAGCCGTATTACAGCGGTTCTCACAAGGCTTTTTTACGAGGGCTGAAGGAACATTCACGTCATAATATTATTTCGATCAATCTCAGTTACAAGGGATGGAAATGGCGCATGCACGGCGATTCTGTTGCACTGGCAGGCATGGTGAATGAAGTGGATGAGGAGATCGATCTGCTGTTTGTGAGCAGTATGACAAACTTGCCGGCCTTTTTGGCCCTTACCAATCCCCGGTTTTCGCAGGTACCCAAAATCATGTACATGCATGAAAACCAGTTCACCCAGCCAATACCTGAAGACGAGGAACGTGATCTGACCTATTGTTACATCAACTACCTGAGCATGCTTGCTGCCGATCGCCTTATCTTTTCCTCCCATTTTCATAAAGATGACTTCATGCGTGCACTGCCTGATTTTCTTGAGAATCACCCGGAGGACAAGCACTACAATACGCTGGATAAAATCGTAAAAAAAAGTATAGTGTTATATCCCGGTCTCAATCTCAAACGGTTTGATGTCGAGTCTGACACCCGTGAGAGCAACGATCACCCGGTTATAGTTTGGAACCAGCGCTGGCAGTTCGATCGGAATCCCGCCATGTTTTTCAGGGTACTCAACCGCCTGAATGATATTGATCTGGAGTTTGATCTGATCCTGGCCGGCGATACGCAGCACGAAAAACCGGAGGAGTTTGAGAAAGCATGGGAGCGATACGGAAGAAACATCACCCATTTCGGGTATGTTGAAAGCAAAAAGAATTACAGCAAGCTCCTCCACAGAGGTGATATTGTGGTTTCCACGGCAACCTATGAGTTTTTCTGCGTGGCTATCATGGAGGCGATCTATTGCGGTTGCCACCCGTTGCTACCCAACCGGTTGCACTACCCGGAATTAATCCCCAAAAGCCTCCAAAAACCACTACTGCATGCCCCCGTACTTTATGACACCGAAGACGACCTGTTTCACTATCTTAAGAATCTGTTAACCGGAGAAACCAAGCCGCTCCCGAAAGGTTCACTTCAGACCATCAATAATCACCTGGACTGGACGAACAAAATTGAAGACTACGATCAGCTCTTTGAAGAGTTCAAATCCATAGATATTTTTCCTTCCGTTTAATGTACTTGACCAAGCTTTTTGTTGGCAAATAAAGAAAAATGTGGGGGAGGAAATCATTGCAAGACCCAATACTATTTGTTGGTTCATTTCTTGGATTTCAATCGGTAGTACAAGACAGGCGTGACTTTTTGAGCAAGCTGTAAACAAACGCGCCAGGGAGCGTCGGTTCGAAATCCTCAAAGTGATGGCTGGCGCGCAGCTTATATTTTGGAATTCTTGACCGGGCCGGGTCCCGAAAGATGACTACAATATGTATCAAAGTGAGTGGACGGAGAAGGATGTGCTGCACATTTTCCCGCTTTGGAACTGGCAGAAGGATGACACCGTGGATATCTGGGCTTATTCCAGCACCTATGACGTTGAGCTGTTTCTGAACGACCAGTCGCTGGGACGAAAGATGAACCCTGTCGGCCAGTATCACATTAGGTGGAGAGTTCTTCTTGAATCAGGGATAATAAGGGCAGCATCCTACAATAAAATGGAGAAAAGATTTTTGAGAAAGAGATCCATACCGCGGGAGTACTATCCCGAATTGAACTCACCCCGACAAAACTGAAATCACGACCGATGGAAGAGATCTTTCCTTTGTTAATGCAAAAGTGTTGGATACGCAGGGCCATCTCGTCCCCGAAGCTGATAACTTGATCCAGTTTGAAATTGACGGTAAAGGTTCTATCGTTGGGATAGATAACGGGAACCGATCAGCCATGAATCATTTAAGGCCGATTACAGGAAGGCGTTTAACGGCCGCGCAGGGTATTATCCAGGCGGGCTGCGAAGCAGGACAACTTACAGTAGTAGCTGCGTCAAGGAAAATGGCGTCGGATCAGGTGGTGATATACACCCAGCCTACAACAGATGTTAATTTTTAAACAGAAAAACAGGGACAATATAATGCACAACTCAGTACTCAACATGAAATGGATAATAGTAGTTTTACTCTTGCTGGGAGCCGTTTCCACGGTCGCAGCCCAGGACAATATCACGGACGAAGAAATTCTAAAGCTTTATGAAGATCTTCGCGTCGCCGATGTCTCAGACGGCATGGATATGGTAGGGCTGCCGGATGCGGGTCTGATGGACCAGAAAATCCAGGCACTCTGGAAAGACATTGAGGAGCTCGACCACATTGCACGCGGTATCGCTGTAACAGCGCGTTATGTACCCACAAACAGGGTGATCGAAAACCCGATGAGCTATGAAGAGTTCAAAGAATGGGAGGGGAACTGGTACAGCACTATTTCTCCGGAACCGTTTGTGGATTCGCTCAAAGAGGGATCCATGCTGGTCATTGACGCACGAGGCGATGGGGACACCGGAACCATGGGCTCCTACAACGGCTTGCTGTGGAAGAGCCTTGGCAACCGTGCTGTGATCTCCAATGGTGCCGTTCGCGATACGGATGAGATTATAAAGCAGGAGATTCCGGTTTACTTCGATTTTGAAAACCGCGGCCGCGGCATTCGTCCGGGTCGTAATGAGATTGAATCGGTGAACCAGCCGGTTGTTGTGGGGGGCGTGCTTGTTTATTCCGGTGATGTGGTCGTGGCCGATGGTGACGGCGTCATTGTAGTGCCCCGTAACCATGCGCGGCAAGTGGCCGAATATGCCCGTGAAATACTGAAAAGTGACAAGCAGGCGCGGCGTGATCTCTATGAAAAATTAGGAATACCGCTGGATCAGACCGTCAAAACCGACGGGGAGGATCAGTAACTTTAACCGTCAGGTGTGGGGGCGTCCGGCGGAAGGTTCCTATCGCTTTAAAAAACTACATACCATCATGACTGAAAAAAGACCCAGAACTACATCTAAACTGCTTTCTTCTATTCTTAGCAGTTTTATTTTGTGCCGCCGGTAATATCGCCCGCGCGCAGATCGACGAACAGCCGGATATGCTAAATGATACTCTTGATATCAGCGATGATTTTTGGGATTTGAGCAACATCTACTACCTGACTTACAGCCTGGCTAGATTTAATCCAACAACCGGACAGGAAAAATAAAATGGAAGACTCACCACTATGAAACACGGGGGGCGTTTAACATTATGCTGATGGAAAAGTGGAGTGGAATATCACCAGTTACAAAAAGTTTTAAAGCAATTAGTTTAGCAGCAAAATGTGAAAAGGATACTTGCTAAATGAGAAATAAAATAGAATACCGGCAGACTTTTTGCATTAAGGAGAAGAATAGATATATACTGTTGGGGATTGAACCGGCGGTATACGAATTTCTTCTCCTTTTTTATTTTTGATAAATCGATAGGTTCAGTATTAAATAGTTTTCAAGTAAAGGTTAAAGTTATGGGAAAGAGCAAAATGGGTATTGGCGTTCATTATTCAGTTATTTTAATGGTCCTCTTGTTGATACTATCGGGGTGCGGAAACGGGGAAGGGGAGGAGCAAGTCTCATTAACCGAAGAATCACTGGCAGGTGCCTACCAGGATAATTTTAAAATCGGTGTAGCCCTCAACCGGTTCCAGGTACAGGATAAAATACCGGAAGCCACCGCGCTGATAAAACGGCATTTCAACTCCATAACGCCTGAAAACCTGCTCAAGTGGGAGTCGGTTCATCCCCGGCCGGAGGAGTACAACTTTGGTCCGGCTGACGCTTTTGTAGAGTTCGGTGAACAAAATGATATGTTCATCGTGGGTCACACGCTGGTGTGGCACTCCCAAGTACCGGACTGGGTTTTTGAGACGGAAAATGGAGAAGATATCGGGCGGGAAGCGCTGCTGCAGCGGATGAAAGCTCATATCGATTCGGTAGCCGGCGGGTACCGGGGCGCATAGACGGCTGGGATGTTGTCAACGAGGCGGTGCTGGATGAAGGCGGCATGCGCAAGTCCAAATGGTACCAGCTGGTGGGTGAAGATTTTGTGGCAAAAGCGTTCGAATATGCAAATGAGGCAGCCCCGGAGGCCGAGCTTTACTATAACGACTATAATCTCTGGAAACCGGAAAAACGAAAAGCTGCGATCGACTTGGTTACCAGCCTGCAGGAAAACAATGTACCGATCGACGGCATTGGCATGCAGGCGCATCTTGGGATAGACGGACCTTCCATAGAGATGGTGGAGGAGAGTATCCAGGCGTTCTCCGAGCTGGGCATCAAGGTGATGATTACCGAGCTGGATATCGACGTGCTGCCCAGAAGGGGAGATGTGAGCGCTGATGTTGGGGCAGCCGAGGATGCTGACGATACGGTTCCGGAAGCGCTCAACCCCTACGAGGAAAGTCTGCCGGATTCTGTGCAGCAACAGCTCACCGACCGTTATATGGAGCTGTTTGAACTGTTCAACAAGCACCGGGACAAGATTGATCGCGTAACGTTTTGGGGCCTGAACGACGGGCAATCCTGGCTCAACAACTTCCCGATTCGCGGCCGCACGAACTACCCGCTGCTGTTCAATCGTGAATATGAAGGAAAGCCGGCACTGGAGGCGGTTATTGGATTAACCAAAGATTAAAAACATTGCGTTAATTCAGGAAGAGAATTAGCGAAAGAAATACCTGTATGGAGACATAATCTTTTTTAGAGGTGTCTCTTTTGTCTTGATACAAAAGATACCAAAAGATCAAGACTGGGGAATGCTGAACCCGGCTGCGAGCCTCCGGCCGGAGTTTGGCAATGGTCCTTCCCGCTTGCTGCTTGCCTCAGAGCTTCTCACCGGTATACCAAACTCCTTTTTGGCCTCCCGCTCTCCGCTCAGCATTCCTAGGCCGGAGGGGGCCGTGAAATAAATAACAGAACTGTTTCCGGTTTATCGCTTCGTGGTATGAAGGGTTGTACGCCTATTTACCTAAAAAGCAATGTCATACTGAGCGCAGGCCGACGCAGCAGCGCGAGGAGACCGCAGTCGAACGTATCTCCCGCCAGCAGGCCCGCGTAGGATCCGAAGGGGTTATCACGCAACCACGTTCGAGCAATTCCGGGGAGATCTTTCGACTCCACTTCGTTCCGCTCAAGATGACAGGGGCATTGTTCCGACATCCCCCTTAATCCCCCTTCAAAGGGGGATTTTGCGAATTTGCTTCGAAACATGGTATCCAAATTACTTTACTTTAAATGAGGTGGCCTCCAAAGGGTCCTGGGTAGCACTTTACAGAATTAACAATGATGAATGTGAGAGTAATAGCTTACCATTCTTCATTCTTCATTTTAGTTCTCTGTTCCGGCCTGGCGTACCGTTGACCGTCCCGTTAGGGGAAGGAGTCGCAGCAGAGCGTGAAGAAAAAATCTGTGATTTTTTTAGCGAAGCGGAGACCCCTTCAGGGAAAGGGTACCTCAGCCGGTGGCTTTTTTGATTCGTTTCTTTGCCATTAAAAAAATGAATACCACCGAAAGGAGAATTAGCTTTAAAAATTCTGCCTGGAGACAAAATCATTTTAGGTGGTATCCCTTTTGTCTTGATACAAAAGAGACGAAAAGATCAAGGCTGGGGAATGCTGAACCCCGCTGCGAGCCTCCGGCCGGAGTTTGCTAATGGTCCTTCGCGTTTGCTGCTTGCCTCAACGCTCCTCACCGGTATACCAAACTCCTTTTCGCCTCCCGCTCTCCGCTCAGCATTCCAAGGCCGGAGGGGGGCGGTCAACCAGAAATTCTTCCAAGGGATTTCGCTTAGTGCTTTAAGATCTTGGAATTGAAGTAAGGCCTGCATTGGGGTCCGGGGAATCGCGGAAAAGACGTAGAAGAGCTGTCTCACCGTTGAGAGCAATGAGCGACAGAACAGCTACCGAAAGAGAATAAGCTCACTATCGCTGTCAGGAGACAAAATCTTTTTTTCACTCTGAACGTTTAAATATCCTACAACTACCTTATCCCAAAAATTCTTCTACGGTATGTCGAAGAAACTAATGAGGAGAAGGGGAATGGACGTTTAGAGTTTCGTTGGTATAAATATAAACTACTAAGGATGTTTCAAAGAACGTGGTAAGAATTTTTTTCTTTACCCGAGAATAAAATTGAAAGGTCCTGCCGCGGTCAGCTAGATCGTGAGTTAAATATTATCCTGCAATGTTATACTCTATAGGACAAATTGTACTGGGCCATACAACTTTTTGTCTTTTTAAAGAAGCAACAGGCAGTTATAGTCTTGATGAAGAATACCATTTTATGTAGTGTGCTTATCTGAATAATGATAAGTTAGCTGGCTTTTATTACGAAATGAATATTCACGCAGTCACAAATAAGATTAACGAAGCTGATTTTTTTTTCGAGAAATTGAAGCTTTCCTCAGTTGAACCAACTAAAGGAAGCGAAATAGAGTTTTATTTGAGCGCTTATCTGTCCGCAGCTCGTAGTTTTACTTTTGTTCTTCAGAAAATGTGTAAGAATAACAAAGAGTTCAATGGTTTTGAAAAATGGTATCAGAACCAAAAAAAGAAATTTCAAATCTATGAGTTTTCTGCCTATTTCGTAGAGTTCAGAAATGTTGCTCTTAAAGAAGGTATCTCGGAATTAAGTGGAGGGGCAATTTATACAAATAAAAAAGGCGAGATGGTTTCTGAAATCTATCTTTCTCATAACTCAGACAAATTCAAAACCATCAAAATACCAGAAAATTTTTTAGAAGAATCATTTAACTATCTTCAAATTCTAGTTTCTATTTACTGGGATTTTCTTGTTGAGTTTGGAGAAAAAATTGATCCGTGGCGTATTCATACAATTAATTTCCTAAAGAAAAACAAAGATTATCAACATGAATTAATTTACTCAAGCATTGATAATTTTGAAGGAGAGATTTCCAAAGAAATAGAAACAAACAAATTTTTTTCTAATTCTAAACCACATAAAATAGTTGATGAATTATTCGAAAAGTATTTAAAAATAAATCGCTTTTAATACATCTTATTTGGGAAGCCCCATGAAAATTAAACTACTTGTTTTGTCATTGATATTAACGGGTTGTATGTCAATGTCTATTCCTCAATTTCAGAATGTTACAACTTACAGACAGGGAAAAATTCCTGAACTAAATCAAGAAAGTACAACGGATGTGGGAAGCACAATTTATACGGAATTTGACTACCAAGAAATAGAAGCTATCAGATTAACAGAGAATGTAAATAGTTCATTAGCAAATATACCTGCCAGTACCTCATTAACAGCTATGACAATGGATGGCGAACTAGTTTATCAGCCTTATGGAACTATGAATTTTGCTGGCATTCTTTTGAGCGATCAAAATAAGAATGGAAAATTAGATCGCATTAAAGATATTTCAAGTATGAATAGTCGGTGGGTTAATATTCAACCTGAAGTTGACTATGAGGATGCTGAAAGTATTCCAACACAATCAGGTGGTTTTAAAATTGAATTAGTATATCAGGGAAGGACGGGTAATACAATCAAAGTTCTTTATCGAGAATACAACAATGATATTGCAAGACCAGCATTTACTCAGGTTGTCGAGTATGATTTAGACGAAAACGGTAAAGGAATGATCGCCTTCAAAGGTGCCAGGATTGAAGTTTTGGAAGCATCGTCAACAGAGGTCAAATATCAAGTTATTAAGGGCTTTGAAAATTAAATCGAAAGCCAGCCAGCTAACACGTTTAACGGCGGACGCAGTCGCAACGTTGGTCAAGTTGCTTGCCACTGATCGTTCAAATGAATAGCCTTTTAAGAAATTATAAACCCTGCGCCGGTTAAGTGCTGGGTCGTTATCTGGCTTTCAACAATAGGTGATACAATTTTATATGCTAAATAAATTACAAAAGGCTGTTATTAGCATTGGTATTCTTTTAATAGTATGTAGTGGCATTTTTGTACCTTATGAAGGTGAAGTGTTGGAAGAAGGTGATAACCCAAAGTTATTTATGGGGTATTATTTTTTATTCAATCCGCCAACTAAGGGACAGGTTTTTAAAGACATGTACGGAGGTGAACTAAAACAAAATGCTTATCCTGGGAGTTATGAGAATTTTAACACCCATATTGTGACATCAGCAGTTTGGATCGAACTTGCTGTAATTATTTTGGTAACAATCGGTCTTGTTATCTTATTTCAGCAAAATAAACAAACAGTTCCAAATGAATAACAAGAAAGCTTTAAAAATTGCCAGAAAATATCTGTGCGAAGAAATTGAATTAGAAGTTCATTCAGAATTATCGAAAGATGGTGCTGTATATCCTTACAATCCTGAAAATAAAATATTGACCAGCTTTTAATTATTTGAGGAACCTATATTCGGTTCATCTAAATTTATTACAGTTCCAAAAATTAATGAGACTGTTTGATTTGGCGGGCATAGTGGTGAATAATTCACCACTATCAATAACCCAGCCAGCTAACCCTATATGGCCTCCAAAGTCAAGCGCCAATAGCTCTCCCGGCAAGATTTTCCCTCGCTTTTCTGAATTCGATATCCATATATAGAGGCACAACATAGAACATATTTTACCTGCCCTGTGCCCGGATGATCACGCGCGGCTTTTACTGGAGGTCATTCCAGTTATGGAGTCATCTCGGAGCAGGGGCGGAACCCGGTCCGCCGTGAAGCCAAAGCCAGAGGGGATAGTTCGCATTTTCGCCTCTTATAAAAAGCCACTGCTGCATCCCTCCAATCTCTACCGGCAACAGATCTCCCCCCTTATGATGGAACAACGGTACAGTTATAATATATTCTCTTATTCCCTTCCCTTTCTGTACACTTGAATATCTGAAATAATCTGATATTTTTAATTAATAAACAGGTTTTTTTGGACGGCATTACACCTCAAAAACAGTAAGGAGGAGTGTTATGCCGTTACAACCAAATTTTATTGAACGTCAGCTTATCAAATGGGGTCTAATACCGGGGCTTCTCCTGGATGGTGCTCTGCCCACATTTTCAGTCAGCGCCATATTGGGGGCCGGCGAAATTCAGCTTTTCCAAACCCTGAAAGAGGAACCGGTTACTTTAAGTGAGCTTGCCCGGAAGACCGGATGTAATGAACGAGCTCTGGAAAACCTGCTGAATGTACTTGTGCCTCTCGGTTATATCAGCAGGAACGGCGATCAGTATTCTCTCACAAAATATGCGCATAAATCCATTCCGATTGACCTTTTCAGCGATATGGTTCCCTTTATAAAGGAACAGAATTTATTAAATCTGAAGAGGGTGGAGATGGCCTTAAAAGAAGCTCCCGAAGAAGGGGTTATCGGTTGGGATTCTGTTAAAGGAGGCGAAATCGGCCGCAGTTACCAGGTTACCATGCGCTGGCTGGCCGGGTCTACGGTTGAGGAAGTAACCAAGAAAATAAAGCTGCCAAAAGGTTCAACAAAAATGTTGGATATCGGCGGCAGCCACGGCCTGTATTGCGTGGAGATGTGCCGAAAATATTCCCGAGCTGAAAGCCACGGTCCTTGACTGGCCGGTGGGGATCGAAAATGCCAGGGAGACTCTGCAACAGGAAACCGATGTAGCCGGCCGCATTGACACGATGGAAGCAGATTTTTTTGAGGATGAATTTCCTTCCGGGTACGACTATGCTTTTTTCGGCAATATTATCCATGGGAACTCTCCTGAACAAAATAAGGAGTTACTGAACCGGCTGGGCAGAAAACTGAGCGACAAGGGCACCGTAGGCATCCTGGATCAATTCGACAACGTTTCGGGGTCGCAGTTCACGCGCTCAGTGGCTTCGCTGATAGGCTGGAACCTGTTTCTGTTTTCAAACGGAAGGGCTTATGAGGTCGATGACGTGAAGAGCTGGTTGCGTGAGGCAGGCTTCCGGAATACAAAGGTGATGCCGTTGAAGAAAAGTCCGGGATTTACACTGTTAGTTGCACAAAAAGAGTAACCTTAAAACCTCCAGGTTTTCCATGGCCTTGGAGGCTTCAAAAAAAGACGAGGTGTATATATGAATACTCAGGAAACTAAGACGATCGCCAAACAAATGGCTAAAGCCGCAGCAAAAGGCCATAAAGCTTATATGGAGGCCCGTGAAAATTATTTTGCAAGGGATGCAGTAACCCATCATGTGTCGGCTCCCGAGCCGCTCGAATGGGATGCCCATACCAATCTTCTGGAACAGGTTTATACTGCCTTTCCCGATCTTGAAGAGCACTGGGGAGAGATCGTGGTGGAAGATAACCGTGCAATAGGACGTTGGGTGGCCCGTGCAACTCATGAAGAGGAATTCCAGGGGACGCCGGCAACGGGAAAAACGTTCTCGGTTAACGGCATCACCATTTATCATTTTGATGGCGGAAAGGTAAAAGAGCAGTGGATCCACTTAGATGTGATGGGGATGCTGCAACAGCTTGGCGTTATCCCCACAACCGGTGATAATCCGGTTCCGAAACCCTCCCTGCCGGATAAAATTACCATTCAGGATGGTAAACAAGCCCAACCCAATGAGAAAAACAAAGAACTCGTCCGGCAGTACCTGCTTGAAGTATGGGGAAACTGGGACTATCAACTGGAAAAAGAGCTGGTTGCCAATGATTTCATAGATCACGGAGCTCCTCCCAATTTTCCATCCGGGCTGGAAGGGCACCATCAGTTTCTGCAGATGTGCGCAAATGGATTTCCTGAAGTCGACATCACCGTTGAAGACCTGATCTCAGAAGGAGATAAAGTCGGCTGCAGGTGGACGCTGACCGGAGAACATCAGGGCGAATTTATGGGTGTTCCTGCCTCTGGAAACGACGTTGTGATAACGGGTACGGACATCCACCGAATAGAAAATGAGAAGCTGAAAGAAACCTGGCCGGTCGTTGATATGCTGGGAATGATGAATCAAATGGGAGCAGGGTCATGAGCTTTTGGGTAAGGCAATGATTTCTGCTTATAAACAAATCGACTAAATCCATGACAAAAAACGGGGTGAGTTATGCCATTAAAACCGAATTTCATCGAACGTTTTTTAATAAGCCGAGGAAAGATTCCCGGTCCTCTCATCGATTTTGCGCTTCCGAGCTTTATCATTACTGCTTTAACCGGCGCCTCTCATATCGATTTATTCCAGGTGCTGGATGAATCAGAGGCTTCGGTCGATGAGCTCTCAGAAAAGATCGGAGCTAACAAACGTCCGCTCCAAAATCTTTTGAGGGCGCTGAAGCAGATAGGATATGTGGAAAAGAAGAATGGGAGGTGGACCCTGACCAGCTACACCCGCAAGGCCGTTCCGGTTGAGGAGTTTTCGGAAATTCTCCCGTTTTTCCGCGAACAACTTGTGCGTACGGTTCAAAAGGTGGATCAGGCTCTCATGGAAACACCCGAAGAGGGTGTTATCGGTTGGGAACCGCTGAAGGGAGGAGAATTCGGCCGCAGCTATCAATCCGCCATGCGCTGGCTGGCCCGGCAGTCGGTTGAGGAGGTAACTAAAAAAGTGGAGCTTCCAGAAGGGGTCACCCGGATGATCGATGTGGGAGGAAGCCACGGATTGTACTGCGTGGAGATCTGCCGGAAATACCCAGAATTACAGGGAACGGTCATGGACTGGCCGATTGGAATTGAAGCCGCCGAAGAAACCCTTGAGCAGGAATCCGATGTGGCCGGCCGTATTGAGACACTGGAAGGGAATTTTTTTGAGGATGAGCTGCCCGGCGGCTATGATTATGCTTTTTTGGGAAATATTATTCACAGCAACAGTCCCGACCAAAATCGATATCTCTTGATGAAACTGGCTGATGCCACTACGGAACAGGGAAGCGTGGGGATTCTGGACCAGTTCGACAATGTATCTGGTTCCGGTTTTAACCAATCCGTAGCGGCATTAATTGGCTGGAACCTGTTTCTTTTTGTAAATGGTCGCTCTTATGCAGTTGAGGAAGTGGAAGAATGGTTAAAAGAAACGGGCTTTGGTAATGTGGAAGTAAAACCGCTGAAAAAATCGCCGGGCTTCACACTGCTGACAGCCAGTAAATAATCCGTTGGCTTATGTTGTCCATTTTAATGGAAACGATTTATATACAATTTCTAAATATGAAATTTTAAAGATAGGAGGGTCTTATGCCACTCAAACCTAATTTCATCGAACGGTTTTTGATAAACAGAGGAACGATTCCCGGTATTCTGTCCGATCTGGGTCTGCCCATGTTTCAGCTTTTTGCCATGATTGGCGCAATGGAATCGGGATTCTTCAGGTACTTGGATGAAGAAGAACCTGTCGACCTGAAAACCCTCGCTCAAAAGATGAACGCTTCGGAGCGTGGACTTGAAAATCTGATCAGGGCCCTTGAACCGATGGGCTATGTAACCCGGAATAATGGGAAACTTGCCCTGACGAAGTTGGCCAAAAAAATGCCCATCGACCTGCTGGAGCCGATGGCACCCTATTTCCGTCATCAGGCCACGCACACCCTGCCTCATGTGGCCAGGGGCATCAAGGAAGCTCCTGAAGATGGAGTTTACGGCTGGGAGCATGTAAAAGGAGGTGAAGTGGGCAAAGGATATCAGGTTTCCATGCGCTGGCTGGCTTCGGGTACGGTCGATGAAGTAGTCGGTAAAATTGATCTGCCCGATGACCCCGGTTCCATGCTGGATGTAGGCGGAAGCCATGGGCTCTATACGGTCGCTTTTTGCGAGAAATATGACGGGCTGAAAGGCACCGTGCTGGATTGGGAAATTGGGCTGAAAGAGGCTGAAAAAACCCTGAATGAAAATCCTGCTATGGCTCATCGAATTGATCTCTTGGAACGCGATTTCGAAAAAGAGGAACTGCCGGATGGCTATGATTTTGCATTCTTGGGAAACATCATTCACGGCGTCAGTCCCGAAGGAAATCAGGAACTGTTTCAAAAACTTTCCCGCGCTACCACCGACCGGGGCATGGTGGCCATTGTGGATCAATTTGCAGGCATCAAAGGCTCGAAGTTTGCCCGGGCGGTTGCAGGTCTGGCCGGGTTGAATTTGTTCTTGTTTGCAGGTGGAAGAGCCTACCCCTTTGAAACTGTTAAAAAGTGGCTGGCCGATGTTGGGTTCACAAAGACAGAGCTCAAAAAACTGAAGCAGCCCGGTTTTTCGCTGTTAATTGCTCAAAAAGTATAAAGCAGAAAACCTCCAGGGTTTCCAAAACCTTGGAGGTTTAAAAAAAGACAATGTGTTATGAAATGTTTTATAACAGGAGCCACAGGATTTATCGGATCAGCGGTCACGAAGCGGCTGCTTGAAAACAACCACCAGGTAACCGGGCTGACCCATTCACCTGACAAAGCCGAAACACTGCAGAAAAAGGGGGTGACACCTGTAGTGGGGGATATGCGTCAGCCGGAAACATGGATCTCTGCCGTTGAAGATGCCGAATCCATCATTCATACGGCCACTCTCCCGGTACCTTCAAGGCCGAACAAAAAATACCTGAGAAAGTTGAAGCAGGCACAGGAAACGGTCGTCAGCAGTCTGATTGAGTCGGCCCGTTCCTGCCGGGTGTTTGTCTATACCAGCGGCATGACCGTTTACGGAACGGGGAAAGATACCAAAACTGAAGCATCGGAAATCGACCCTGTGGAGCTGGCAAAACCTTACGTGGCCGGTGAACGGTTGTTGATGGACGCCTGGGAGAAGAATGAATTTCCGGTGATGATCCTTCGTCCGGCGGGCGTGTATGGAGCCGGAGGGATTTTTGCCAAATACTGGACTACGCCCATCTCCAAAGGAAAACGGGCACCCTATCCAGGCAGCGGGGTGCAGGTAAAATCCTTTGTGTCAGTCGAAGATTGTGCCGAGGCCTACATCCGCTCTGTGGAAAACCCGGTGCCCGGCGAAATTTTTAATGTGGCTGATGATGCGCCGGTGGCTTTTGGGGCCCTCATCCGTTACCTGGCTCATGAGATGGATGCGCCCAAACCTTTCGGCATTCCGGCACCTGTTTTCCGGTTGGTTGGCGGTAAAATCCTGGCCAACATGCTTTTGACCGATATGATCATCAGCAACCAAAAAATGAAAGAGAAGCTCGGGGTTGAGCTGAGATACCCGACCTACCGGGAGGGGATAGCGGCGCTGGCTGAAAAATATAATTAAACAAAAAGGAGCAACAATGGGCATAAAACGATTTCTGGCCAAACAAGCACGCAAGCCATCCGGGCTGTTCGGCAGACTGTTTGCCGGAAAAGTTTTTAACAAAGCTAACAGCTCGCTGGAAGATATGGCTTTTGAAATGATACCGGTTAATGAGGAAAACCATATCCTTGAAATCGGATTTGGCAACGGCCGCTTGATTTCAAAAATCGGCAATGCGGTAAATCCTGGAAAAATTTGCGGGATTGATATCTCTGAAACTATGGTCAAACAAGCTGCCAAAAAGAACAAGGAATTGGTTGAACGCGGTGTTGTGGAACTCAAAAAAGCCTCGGTAGAACATATTCCCTATGCAGATAACTTTTTTGACCACGTGATTACACTCAATACCATCTATTTCTGGCCCAATCCAGCAGAAAATATCCGTGAAATTCACCGGGTTTTAAAACATGAGGGGCTGTTTCTCTGCGGCATCCGCCCGGAAGCTCAGATGAAGGAGATGAAGCTTATAAAACACAACCCGGAAATATTTAAGCATTTGTACACAGAAGACTCCCTTAAAAAATTTTTGTCGGAAGCCGGTTTTAAACATGTAAGTGCAACCTATCAGCAGGCAAAACCTTACGACAATCTCGTGGTAACCGGTAAAAAATCTAATGAATCATTTTGAAATGAGGGTAAACGGTAGAAAAGGAGGTAGTTATGGAGCTTAAAGCCAATTACAACCGGTTTATCAGGTACGGCCTGGTGCTAATCGGTCTGGCCGGGTTTGTTTTTGCAATTGGGGATGCCCTGATTCCGCAGGAGGGGGATATGTTCGGGGCGACGGACGACCCCGAGGGATTTGCCGGGTTGGTCACTACCCAAAATTTTCAGTTTTGGGCCATGCGGGGGCTTATCGGGGTACCACTGGAGGTGATCGGGACCATCGCTCTTTTCCTGGGGCTGGCGGGTACGGCCGGGGAAAAAGGGGCTTTTTGGGGCATGATCCTGTGTGTACTGGGAGATCTGTTCGGAATAAGCATCTTCATGTTTGCCTATTTTATTTTTCCGGAGGTTGGATCACTGATTTCAGCAGGTATGGAAACAGCGGCAAGTGTAGCAGCGGTGGAGCAAATGATGCCGCTGTTCGGATTCGGTATGATCATCACATTCATCGGCTTAATCCTGTTCGCGGCGGCAATCTGGAAAGCGCCGGAGCGATTCCCAAAGTGGTCGGGTATTTTGGCTTTCGTTGGGTTTGCCCTTCTGTTGATTCAGACCTCCTACTTCATACAAATTTTTGCCAATGTCCTTTGGGGCTCCGCTTACCTCTGGATGGCCGCCTATAGCTGGAATGAGTTTTCTAACACTTAAGGGTGTCAGATTTATTGATTACCTAATTTCATTTTTGCGAGCTAAACATCAAACCTGACAGGTTTGCGAAAATCTAATACGAATATAAAACAAAGAAATCATGCCAAGAGTAGAAATCGGAAAAGTCATTAATGCACCGCAACAACAGGTATGGGAATTTATCAGCGATATTGAACGGGCCCCGGAGTGGGTAGTGGTGATGAAGTCGCTGGAAGAGACCACCGAAAATCCGGTCCAGCAAGGAACCGTGTATCGTGAATCATCGAAGATCGGCCCCAAGGAATCGGAAACAGAATGGCGGATTACCCGCTATGATGCCCCTCATATTCAGGTTCACGAATGCAGGGAACCGGATTTCAGGGCAACGCTCACCATGCGGGTGGAAGGCAATGGCGACGGGACAAGTACACTCTTCCATGCTACCGAATACCAGCTTATGCCCAAATTCCGTCCCCTGGGCTGGCTGGTAGAAACGTTGTTTATCAAGAAGCTGATGCACAAGAATCTTCATCAATCCGTGGATAATTGTAAACAACTGATTGAAGAGGGATAACGATGAAAAGACCCTATAAAATAACGTTATCGGTAATCGCCGGACTGGTATTGCTTTTTGTGATCCTTGCAGCCGTATTTCTTTATCAGCACAGAAAAGGAGTAGCTCAGGCCGATGAAGAGTATCAGAATTACGAACCGCCGGTTATCCGTGATTTCGGAAGTACAACAACGTTATCCGTGCTTCCGCTGGTAAACTGGCACGCGGAAGACTCCTCTCTTCAGACCGAGATGGGCGTTTCAACCCTCATCCAAACCGATTCAACCACCATACTATTTGATTTGGGGCATAATTCCGATGAGCGGTCGCCGTCTCCGCTGGAACATAACATGGAGCAGCTTGGAATTACTCTCGATCAGATCGATAATATTGTTATCTCCCACAACCATTTTGATCATGTGGGCGGTCAACAGTGGGTAGATCAAAACAGTTTTTCATTGGGGAATGAGCAGAAAGATTTGACCGGAAAACAGGTATATACGCCCGTACCAATGGAATATCTTGGAATCGAGCCGGTTTACACACCGGATCCGACCGTCATTGAACACGGCATTGCCACTACCGGCACCATCCCGCGGCAGCTTGTAATGGGCCGGATAGACGAGCAGGCACTGGCCATAAATGTAAAGAATAAAGGGCTTGTTTTGATTGTGGGCTGCGGGCATCAAACGCTGCCGAAACTCATAGAACGGACGGAAGAGGTATTTGACGAGCCGATATACGGCGTGATCGGTGACCTGCATTACCCGGTGCCAGAAGGCCGCCTGAATATCATGGGACTGAACGCACAGCGGTTTTTTGCTTCCGGGGAGGGGCCGCTGAATCCTCTTACTTATGAGCAGATGTTGGAGAATATTGAACTCCTGGAGGCCCGGAATCCCGGTGTGGTTGGTGTGGGCGGTCATGATACCAGTGACGAGGTCATTTCAGAATTTCATGAGACCTTTGGTTCATCCTACCGGTATGTGAAGGTGGGACGTTGGATTGAGATCGGGGAGAAAGCCGGGGAGTGAGTAAAAAGGCAACGATTTAGATTCTGCTATCGTTAAAAAATAAAGGGTGAATGCAAGAATATTCGAAGCCTGATATGAAATATTTTGCTTACGGTTCAAACATGTCATTCAGACGTTTGAGGAATCGAATTAAGGGATCGAGAATATTGGGCACCTATATTTTGAAGCGGCATGATCTCCGCTTCCACAAGATCAGTGATACGGACGGATCCGCCAAATGTGATGTGTATTATACCGGACAAAAAACCGATTCCGTATATGGAGTGCTCTATCGTATCAGAAAAAGTGCCAAGCAGATATTAGATGAGATTGAAGGGCTCGGCAAAGGGTATGAGGAGAAAAAAGTACAATTGGTTTCTACTGACAATCATTCAGAGGAGGAGGGGGTAACCTATTACGCTACAAATATTGATCCATCACTAGCGCCCTATCGTTGGTATCTGGAACATGTGTTAAAAGGAGCGGATGAGGCCGGACTTCCGAATGCGTATGTCCAAAAAATTCGAAAAGTAAAAGCGATGCGAGATCCCGACGAAGCAAGGATGAAAAGAGAGCTGGGCATTTATCAAGGGGGATCCTTAAGGTGATATAAAAGTGAACAAAAAATGCTCACACAAAAAACGATTCATAATTTAACCTTCACGAAATTCAACGCACCAAGGCTTCCGGAATTTGTAAAGGACATTACGGAAGTCCGCGGCTATGGAGTGGAAACCACAAAGCGGCTTTATCCGCGAAATACGCCGGAAATCCTGATCAATCTTGCAAAACCGATCCGCGGTAGGATGGACGGCAAAAAAGCGGTGATTGATGGATGCACTATGCAGGGAAGCAAGACGAAATTTGTGGAAGCCTGGCACCCGGAGTTCTGTCACTTCCTGAGCATCCGCTTTATTCCGAACGGGTACTATAAATTCCTGGGAATTCCTCAGAAATCGTTGACGGATCATGTTATAAACCTCGAAGAGATATTGAATGAGGATACAAAAGAACTAACTCAACGCCTGCAGGAAGCACCGGATGTATCGCATCGCTTTCGTATTCTCACTAATTGGCTAAGGAGAGCAGAATGCACCACAGAGACTGATTCAACACTTGTTTCCGATTTTATCATCAATAATCTGAACGAAAATCCGGGTCTGACGGTCAAAGAACTGACAGACAAAACAGGGTATACACGAAAGCACCTCGTTCACCGATTTAAAGAGGAAGCCGGGCTGACGATCAAGGAATACCAGAAAATCAATCGCATATACCGGGTGTTGAAAGAAATTCAAAACACGGAGTGCATTTCATGGGCACAGCTTGCCTGCACATTCGGGTTTTACGATCAGAGCCACCTCATAAGGGATTTTAAACAATACACGGGACTTACGCCTACCGATTTTCTGAAACAACAAGCTGCTCCCAAAAGTCTCGTGGGCTGAAAATTGAGATTCGGCAGGTAACATTTTTACAATACAGAAAGCCTTCCGGAACCTATGTTTTGTAAAAACAGCCATAAGTTTCCGCTTATGAAAGGATATAAAAGAGTATTGCTCGGAATTTTTCTGTTTCTGGCTAGTTACCTGTCGGTGGGTTATTTCCTGCATCTGATTGTATTCCCGGAAATCAAACCTGATGTTGAAAATTATTTCCAACCCGGCGACGTCATCTCCTCGGAGGTGGGTGGAACCACCATCACCGTTGAGAGGCAGGAGGGCGAACATCTACATGTTACTTTGGAAGTGGCCCCTCAAGCCGAAGGCCCTCCGCTTCATGTTCATACCGGATTCGAGGAAGTTTTTAATATTGAATCCGGGAGAATAACCCTGAGAGTAAATGGGGAAGAAAAAGTTCTTGAAGCAGGTGAAACGTTCACCGTCCCACCCGGTACTGCCCATAAGCCTTACAACCCCTTTGATGAACCCACAGTCATCAGCGGAGTGACCATGCCGGCGCAATTTGTGGTGTACCTGAATCAGGCCTACGGATATCTGGAGGAAGACCCGGAAATTCCACGCCGCCTCAGATTATTTTCCAGATGGCGTTGTTCAACCAGTATTTCGATTCCTATCTCTGGCGAAGGTCCGCCGGTTTTTGTCCAAAAAGTGCAGAATTTTCTGCTTCTGCCGCTCGCAAGGTTGATGGGATACCGATCGTATTACAACAAATACCGAATTTAAAATTCAGAGATATGATACTTCTCGGAATAGGCTTATTTGTAGCAAGTTACCTGTCGGTGGGATACCTCTTTCACCTGATCATTCTCCCCGAAACCAAACCGGATCTAAAAAATTACTTTGAACCTGGGGACGATTTTGAATCAGAAAGAGGAGGAAACAAAATCGAGGTTTTGAGCCAGGAAGGTAATAAACTCCGGATAAAACTTACTTTTTATCCCCATGCCGAAGGCCCTCCGGTGCATATTCAAACCGGGTGGGATGAATACTACAAAATCCTTTCGGGCGAACTGACCCTTACCCTGGAGGGCGAGCAAAAGAAACTCGGACCGGGGGAGGAAATCACCATACCCCGCGGTGTTCCCCACAAACCTTCCAACCCGACCGATGAGCCCGTTGTGTGTGAGGTGATTATGCCGGCACAGTTTGTCGTGTACCTCAGTCATATTTACGGCTATATGGATGAGGACAAAAAGAACGGAGAGCCGCCGAGAATGATTTTCCAGATGGCGCTGTCCAACCAGTATTTTGATTCCTACCTCGGCGAAGGTCCGCCCGTTTGGCTACAAAAGACGCTCAATTTTCTGCTCATTCCGCTGGCACGACTGATGGGGTACAAATCGTTTTATGAGAAGTACCGGATTTGATCATCTGCCTTATCGAATAAAAAATAGTACTGTTATGTCTCGTTATATTTACAAATCGGGTTTGGAGCTTGCCGGGATGATTAGAAACGGACAGGCCTCTTCCGTTGATATCACAAAAGCACACCTCGATCAGATTAAAGAACACAATGATGCTCTGAATGCCGTGATTATTCATACTGGGGAGGAGGCTTTGAAAACCGCCGAAGAGTGCGACCGGGAAGCAAAAAAGGGAGATTTCAGAGGGCCGCTGCACGGGGTGCCCATGACCATCAAGGAACAGTTTTGGCTGAAGGGTCAAAAATCTACCATAAACTTTAATAGGTACAAGGATTTTGTTGCTCCTGAAGATGCACTTGTTGTTGACCGGTTAAAAAAGGCCGGGGCCATTATCATGGGAAAAACCAATGTTCCCAAAAAACTGCTGGATTACCAGGTGTGGGGAGATATCTACCCGGAAGGAAAAAATCCTTACGATCTGGCATACTCACCGGGCGGAAGCAGCGGTGGTTCGGCAGCCGCCCTGGTGGCGGGCATGACACCCCTTGAACTGGGTGGAGATTTCGGGGGCTCCATTCGTATTCCTTCCTACTATTGCGGTTTGTTTGGACTAAAACCCACCGAATATACCATACCTAATCATGGTATCCTTCCCCGGTTGGAAAGTGAAAAGTGGCACGTATTTGAAATGGCTGTATCCGGACCTTTGGCGCGAACTGTTGGGGATATGGAACTGGTCTGGAAAATTATTCGTGGGCCACATCACAGTGACCGGATATCTCCCCGCATTGACTGGCATGATGCTTCCGGTAAAAAACTGGATGAGTACAAGATAGCCTGGGTGGATGAATGGCCGGATTATGAACCAAGTGATGAGATCAAAACAGTAATTCGGGATTTTGTGGAAGTACTTAAGAATCAGGGATGTAAAACGGAAAATGCAGTTTCCGGGAATGACCTTCACACCCGCTCCCTCTCGCTGTGGATGCGATTATCGGGAATTGTATTATCTCAAGGATGTTCCCTGGTTTGCAAAGCCATTGATGAAGTGGGATATGAAACGAACCGTATTTAAAGGATTGAAGAAATTCAAAAAAGAATTCAGGCAGAGTTTTAAATCTTCCTTCATCAACTATTCCGAAACGATGGGCATCCGGGCAGAAATAGTGAGCGAATGGGAGCAGTATTTTGAAGAATACGATTTGCTGGTCTGCCCGATGAGTTTCGGGCCTGCTTATAAACGATGCAAGATTGGCTCCGAGCTTAGTTATGAAGGGAAGAGTATGATTTACAGCGAGTATAGCTGGCCGTACGTTACTTGCTTTAATGCAAGCGGTCATCCAGCTATGAATATTCCTTTGGGCCTGAACAAGAATGGCCTGCCGGTGGGTGTGCAAATAGTGAGCAAGTACTGGAGTGAACCTTCCATGATTCATTTTGCGAAACTAATCTCCCAGCACATTCCCGGTTTTGTGAGGCCAGATGGATATTAGCCTGGTTTAATCCGAATTATTCGCGTAAATGATATTGAAACACCCTACGTTATTGTTCTTAATTATTCTTAAAAATTTAATAAGAATAAATTGATAGATAAAATTAGGGTGAAATCAATACTCATTAAGTATTCCCCCTTGCTCACTTCGTTCGCTTCCCCCTTCAAAGGCAGTGTCACTAACTTTAAAATTCTATTGTATAATTTTTGTTTAAAAATATGCTATTGAGTAGTGGTTTGTTGGTGGTTAAAATCGGTCCGGCCTTTGATTTCTGAAGGAGGTGTTTGATTTGCGGGGAGTGCATGCGATGTTTGTAAAGACCTACCGGATCGATCTATGATTACGTGACAAAGCGATATGGATCATTGTTTTTACATCGCAAAACGGACCGCAAATCCCGGCTGAAGGAATCACCAGCCCGGCGGGTTTTGGATACTTTTGACCGTTCAAAAGTATCGGGGAAGAATTCTAATAATATCTAATGTTAGTGACATTGCTTTCAAAGTGGGACTTTTTTACTCCAACTGTTAAACGCATTAATAACAAACTCAATTATCTGCTTATTCCGCTGGCCCCGTTGGTGGAATATAAAATCGTATTATCAGAAGTATATGATATTAAACTTGACAGGTAACCTTATCTAAACGGAAAGAACTAAATTAGACAACAGTTCTGAAAACGCTACTATATTATGATTTTTGCTACATTTCCACCTAAGCGATAATAATGATTGTGTATAACTACGGCATCAAGCGGACGCAACTCGCGCTCTGTCTTGGCTTGATTTGGAGATTTGAGCTACTATTTAATTTGATAACAAATTCGAAGAGCGCATTGCGCCGCTTATGCGGAAGACCGTTAAAAATCAAGCAGCTAACGCTTTTTTTACTGTAAAGGGCTCTCGCTTACTACCAACGGCAAAAGCTTGTCGAAGCAGCTTATGCGCAATGGCTACCTTGATTACTTTTTCTGGTTTTCCCCTTTTCTTTAATCGATTATACATTTTCCTACATGCTGGGTCAAAAATGTAAAAGGTTATACCTTTGCCAACGGAGAACTGCTTATTTTCTCTAGCATAGTTTTTGAGAATGGGAAGGTTTTAAAAAGATCAAAACATAAAACCCTGAACTCAGAATATTCATCAGCTAATGTTATCGATGGAGAAGGCAATATTACAGTATTCATTCATTTAAAAAAGAGGGGAGGAGTTTAGGACACATATTCGAAAGTACAGTAATGAGACAGCAAAGTTCCCGAAATGGGCCGTTTTCTTTACATGTATTGTCGACGCGGCTTCAGGTGACACAACTTCTGCCAAGAACAGTATTCAGGAATTAAATTTGATGGATCAGGATATTGAGGCGTCTTTTGTGTATGTGGCAATTAATGAAGTTGACGTGGTATTCAAAACCCTACCTAAGGTCGAAAGTTTATCACTTGATCAAATTTACACTATACGTTATTTCTTTCCAGATCGCTTAAAGGCCTTCCGAGAAGATAACCGCTATGAGGATTTGATTAGACAAGTAAACAAAGACTGGGGCCTCAACCCCCACGGCAGTATACCGGCGGATTACGATATTGAAACTTGAACCGGTTACTAGCGAGCAATAAAATAATTTCTCCTATTCCTTTTCAAGTACCTTTTGATCTAGTGATACCAAATATTGCAATAACATTTAGTATCACTGTGTAAAAGGATAATTTAGGAAGCGAAGAGTTACCCGAACATTAGCATCGGCGCTATTTGCTGCCAGCGTTCTCTTCTATAGTAAATTCTTTCATAGCTCTGTTTTCGATCTGCTGCTCCGCAACCCAGACGTAATTGCCCGGTTCAAGGTTCACCGTAAAGTAGGCGGTGTTGCCTTTAGGCATTTCGTGGCTCCCGCCAAGAAAGGTGGCAGGTCCGGGATTTTCAACGGTGGATACCAGACCTTCCGCGGTCATAAAGTCGAGCCATTCGGCCACTTCCATTGCGTCGGTCGACTCGTCCAGTCTAGCTAAATGCACATCATTGCCGATCAACCCGGGATTCTCTTGCTCAAAGTGTACGGCCACCAGCTGCTCTCCGGCCGTTGGTTCGCCCTCCACCTGCAGGCCTTCATCCGTCACCGTAATCGTTATATCGGGCGACTGGGGGGCTTTGGCTTGTGTCGTGTCAGAAGTCACGTGCAGATCTTTATACATACCCATATTCCAGTGGTAGGTGCCATCGGGCATCTTGACGTAGCATTCCATGACATAATTTCCAGGAGCCATAAACAAGGTGGTCTCTGCAGTCAGGCCGGGTGAGGTATACCCGGTGCCGCCACGGAATACCAGTCCCTCGAACCATTCGGGCAGTTTAGAAAATGCGGCCATAGCTTCCTCGTTTTTTCCTTCCATGAGCAGGTAGGATGACTCCTGAAATACGGGACTTACATCAGACAGCAAGTCCTCGCTGGTTCGGTTCCCTGGTAAGTGGTTAAAAAAGATAAAGTGTACATATGGACTGGCATTGACCAAACGGAACGTTGTCCATCCGGCGGGCAGGGTATCGGTATCGGTTTCAAAGAGGTGCCGGTTTTCTTCGGCATTGTATATAGCCCTAACTTCAACGAGGTTAGGTTCGCTGGAAACACTCTCCTGCGATTGGTTGGAGGTGCAGGCATAGAGTCCCAAAATGAAAAAAAACAGTACTACCCGAGTAATAGCTTCCATAATATCCCTAAAGTTATGTTAATAGTAGAGTAAGCCTCTAATCTAAAATTAAATTAAATACGGTCAAATTACATTTGTACGGATGTTCTCATAAAGGTAAGTGACCTATCATTTCCTGCCAAGGGTCCTATCGGACTTTCCGGGCATAATTTAGTAGGTTTCGGCAACCTTTTATAAAAACAGATCGGTTTTGTGATGGCAAATTTCCATAACATATACCCGTTGGTTAATTTTAAAACAGTTTGTGATGTATGAACCAATCTAGAATAGGTTATGAACCAAACCTAATAGTATAAAATTGGGGGTCTATTGCTAATGAAATTAAGGCCCCCAATATTAAAATTTAAGAATTATAGTCAGTATGCTTCAGGCCGAAGCATACTACCATTCTTTTCTTAGTTTTCTCCTCCACTGCTCAAGTCAGGTAGGTAACCCCTGGAAACCACATCTTCTGATTTCATTGCGTCCGAAACGTCTTCAATCCATAAATCCCAGGCAGATTTTCCATGTTTCTCTTCAAAGCGTTTTCTAAAATTATTCTCTTCGTCCAGTTCAGCCCATCCATTTTCTAAGCTGGAAATTATGGCTACCTGATTTTCGCCGGAAACCTGTCTGGAATAAACATTGTAGCTTCCGTTAAAGTCTTCTGCTTCTTTGTTTGCTTCATGCCACTCATCCAAGGCTCGCATAAACCTGTTATTCTCACCTTCTTTAATGGTAAGAATGGTTATAAGTGATTTCTGCGATTCAACAGGGTTCAACTTTGGTCTTGGCAACCGTTTCCATGCAGCGGGTTCTACAGAGTGCTTTACCAAGGGCATAACCTCATTGATCCAATGGTCTCTATGGGCGTCGGGCAGGAAATATGATTAACTTTCCGATACAGCACCCTCTGTACGACGTCCGGATCCACTTGCATGACTATTTTCCCGCCCGAAAAGACCCGGACCTTGCCATCAGTGGCGGAAATAACGATCGCGGTGGCACTAGTCCGGACTGTAATAGTAGCGGCAGCCATATGCCGCGCGCCAAGTCCGCCGGGCAGATCGATATCCGATTTTTCAATATTGGGAGAGGAGAGAAATACGCCTGCCGACCGTATAAAACCGTCGCCCCGAACTACAAAAGCCCCGTCAAGCTTGGCCAGCTCAATCAGGGAGTCGTGTACGTTCGGGTTGGTAATCTTGCGACTTTTTTGGTCGTGCCCCTGAACGGGATTATGCACCAGTTGCCTGGAGTTTTGAAGAACCGCATCAGAATCGCCCAGGGTAAAGATGGTTCCCAGGCGTTTGCCGCGCCGGGCTGCACGTCCAATTTTACAGGCTATATTAATCGCTGCATCCATAACATCGCTCTTGATGGCATCTGTCAGTTTGAGCAAATCGGATATACCTTGCTGTTGCATGCCCGGATCCACCTCTATCACCAGAATTAAGGTCACTGCCATCTCGTAAAAATTGCGTCCGAACGTAAAGATCACGATATCGCCGACCGATATTTTATCCTCGCGGAGGGCCAGCGAAAGTATGTGATCCATCTGCCGGTACCGGTCGGCTGCATGCAGGGGCAGCCGCAGGGTTTCCACATTGTTCCGCATCAGCTCGTTGTAGGTTCTTTCATCTGTTGTCGCAGCCAGAAGGCTGGATCCCTCCGCCTGCCGTTGTAGCTGCTTGATCAACGAGCCGCTTTCCGTGGCACAGATAATCGCGTCGGCCCGGGATGCTTTGGCAAGTCGGGCTACCAGTTCGGCCAGTTCCTCATTAGAGCGGATGGATTGGTTGTATGTGTAGGAGTTGCTCATGGTTTTCGTTCCATAAATGTTGCAGCCTTTTTCCGCTTGAACGATGGAGGCTGTGATATCCGGTATTTACCGAATATGCTCCAGATACCGAATCATTGTCAATATTAATAATATAATATACCAGTAAGACTCCTGTTTGTACAGTTGAGCTATCAGATTAACGGTGGTACGGGTCATTTCTCTCAAAGGTGGTATATAATACGTTTATATAATCCTCTAAAAACGTGCATCACCTTCTCAATTTTAACTAAAGCAAGGGCTTTTACCAGGAAGTTACTCTGCCTTGGAAATAACCGGCAGTAATAAAAAGCGATCATGTGATTTACGTTTAAATTACTTACTTTTTCTGGTCGAAAAATCTGAAATCTTCACAAGGTGTTATTCGAGGCTTTAGTTACACATGGCAAAATCGGTTAAAAGAGAAACTCCGGCCAGGGAATATGTTGTAGAACCATCAAAAGGGGGGCTGGGAACATTCGGAGGCGTTTTTACCCCGTCTATCCTTACCATCTTAGGGGTTATTATGTATCTCCGGTTTGGATGGGTGGTTGGGAATGTAGGGCTGATCGGCACCCTGCTTATCGTCACCCTTTCGGTGTTTATCACTTTCTTAACCGCCTTGTCCATTGCCTCTATTGCCACAGATCAGCGTGTCCGTATTGGCGGGGCCTACTATATGATCAGCCGATCCCTGGGTATAGAAGCGGGAGGAGCCATAGGCATTCCCCTTTATATAGCGTTGGCGCTCTCTGTAGCCCTTTATACCGTCGGTTTTGCTGAAAGTGTGGTAAGTGTGTTTCCTTCGCTGAATTTTAAAACGGTAGGACTGGTAACGACAGTAGGGGTGGCTGCCCTGGCACTGGTTTCTGCAAAAGCAGCCATACGGGCACAATATTTTATTATGTTCGGCATTGGGTTGTCGCTGCTCTCCCTGTTTTTTGGCAGTCCTATTGAACAATCATCCATCGAGATGTGGGGCGCGGCCGATCGCAACTCCGAGGGGTTCTGGGTGGTTTTTGCCGTATTCTTTCCGGCCGTTACCGGAATCATGGCCGGGGTTAATATGTCAGGAGATCTTGAGAATCCGGCAAAGTCTATCCCAAAAGGTACCTTCGCAGCTATTGGGGTAGGATACCTCATTTACATGACGCTGCCAATAATACTGGCAAACCGGGCCGATGCACTTACACTTATTGAAGATCCGATGATTATGAGAAGGATCGCCTACTGGGGAGATGCCATCCTGATTGGGGTCTGGGGAGCCACCTTATCCAGTGCCGTAGGAAGTATTCTGGGTGCCCCGCGGGTACTTCAGGCCCTTGCCAGAGACGGTGTTTTACCACGCTGGCTCCGCTGGCTGGGTCGTGGAGACGGCGATGATGATACGCCCCGGGTGGGAACGATTGTTACGCTGGCCATAGCACTGGTCGCCGTTTACCTTGGGAATCTGAACATAATAGCACCGATTCTTACCATGTTTTTCTTGACGACATATGCTGTTCTAAATGCATCTGCCGGTATTGAGCGTCTGTTGGACAGCCCTTCGTTTCGTCCCGAATTTGAAGTGCACTGGTTCTTTTCGCTGCTGGGTGCGGCAGGTTGTATAGCGGTCATGTTCCTTATAAATGCAGTGGCCACCGGCTTGGCCTTTGTTTTTGTCCTTGTCGTGTTTCTCTGGTTACAGAGACGGGAAATGAAAACAGCCTGGGGTGATGTAAGTCAGGGAATCTGGATGGCTTTAATACGAGCGGGACTGATGCGTCTCAATAATGAAAGTACGGGCAAGACCTGGCGGCCGAACCCGCTGGTACTTTCAGGAGCTCCCACCAAGCGCTGGCACCTCATCAAATTTGCCTCCTCCATTACCCATAACCGTGGTATAATGACTGTTGCTACCGTACTTACCGGGAAAATAATATGGTGGAGCGCTCAAAAAGCTGGAAGACAATATCCGCAATTTCCTGGCTGATCGCAGTATTCAGGGACTGGTTCGGGTAGTGTCGGCCGCTGATGCCTTCAAGGGAGCGGAAGATTTGGTCAAATCATACGGGCTCGGCAACCTCGTTCCCAATACCATCATTTTGGGCGACAGTGAAAATGAGCTTGTCAGGGAACAATACTGTGAGATGCTTTCCAACTTTCACAATCAAAATCGAAATCTGGTTATTATCCACGATAATCAGGAACAGCAGCACGTATTTGGCAATCAGCAGACCATTGATCTCTGGTGGGGCGGGATCAAAGGCAATGGCGGCCTGATGATGATTCTGGGCTATTTGATAATGAACAGTCGTTCCTGGCTGGATGCTGATGTAACCGTCAAAAATGATGGTACGGGATGAAGCCGCTGCCATAAGATGCAAATCAGAACTTGAGGACCATGATTTCGAAAATGAGAATGGACATTCACACGGAGATCATCGTTGCGGAGGGCCGTTCTTTTGATGAGGTTCTTCATGCATCATCCGCAAATGCTGATCTTATCCTAATGGGAATGGCCGAGCCGGGTAAAGATTTTGTTTCCTACTACGAATCTCTTCAAAAACGTCTCTATGATTTACCTACAACGTTGATGGTATTGGCTGGTGAAGAAATCTCATTTGGAGAAGTTCTTATGCAACAGGACACGTTTGAAAAAGCTAAAAGATCCACCTTCTAAACAGGGGGTTCTTTAAGTTTGACTAACGTGAAGTTATCTTTTTAAACACTCTTTTCAACCAAACCGGCATGATGCAACCGGGCCAATGGCGGACATGTCAGCAATCTACGCTCCTGGAAGCATTGGCGCAGAATACTGGATGATAGGTTGCAAGATAAAATTGTGCCTCATCAAGAGTTTCTTGAAAAAGTTCAGAAAGAAAAACCGAATAGAGTTAAAGGCACTGCCGTGTTTATGGATTCAAATCCTGAAGGGACCCCTCACGCTTTGTTGCATAACCTTGAACATAACAAGGTGCTACACGAGCAGGTTATTTTGCTTTCTCTCATCATGCGAGAAATACCTGAGGTTCCGGCCGAAGAGCGCATGGAAATTAAGCCGCTCGGTGAGAACATTTATCGCGTCAATGCTGATATTGGATTTTCAGAAGAACCGAACGTGCCCGCCTTACTTAGCAATTGTGATTTCGGCGATTACAAGTTCGAGCTTGAAAAAACAACATTCTTTTCGAGCAGAGAAACCATGCTGGCCACTCAAAACCCGGGAATGGCTATGTGGCGAGAAAAAATATTTGCCTGGATGTCACGCAATGCCGAACGGGCAGCCTCTTATTTCCATATTCCCTCAGACAGAGTGATCGAAATAGGCACACAAATTGAACTCTAAAATATACAGACCAAATATCATTAACGTCAGTTCGATATAAGATTTTTTGCTCCACTCCCTATATGCTTGGTCCCTACGCTCCGCGTTGGGACCTGCTGGGACGCTCTGCGTCCCGTTTAACCTGTTGGTGCCACAGGGACGCGGAGCGTCAGAAGGGCTTCCGCCGCAGAGCGAACGGAAGCGAGCAATTAGTGGAATAGTAGTCAGGTTCCCGGAATGTTGCTAAATGCCGGCCATCGACCGGTTTTTGCCAGATGGAAGTGTTGTGGTTCAAAAGCATTTCGTAATGACTGTTTATCTCGAACTCACGTTATCATTAGGTACTAATAGAGTTCGAAAGTTGAATACGCCGAAAAGATAAAATATTTAGTGGCGTAACAGAAATACAGATATTAGTTAGGATGGGTCTTATCCTGCTATTAGGCTTTCTGGTGGGGTTGGAACGGGGCTGGAGTTTTCAGAAAAAGAAAGGGGGCCAACGAACGGCAGGCATCAGAACCTTCACCCTGATTGCACTATCCGGGGGCGTGGGGAATATTATATGAACATGTGGGTGAGCTGATTCTTGGTATTGCAATACTTGGATTTACGATAATCATTATGACCGGCTATTTTCAGTATGCCCGTCAAACCGGGAATTTGGGTCTTACAGAAGATTTGAATCTCATGTAAAGTCAAAATCCTCGTAGTGTATAAATTCTTTTGGAACTCCATTCTTTTTCAGATCCGGAACCAGTGCTTCCCGCATCGTCTTCGGTCCGCAGATAAAAATTTCTTTCTCTTCAAGGCCGGTTATATCATTTACGTTAAGTAACCCTTCAACATCGTCACAGACCAGGTGTGCATGAAAACCTTTCATCTTGGCTTCAAGTTCTTTGAACAACCGCAGGTGGATCGCTTTGCTTTCGGTTTTTACGCAGTAATAGAGTTCTATGTGAGAGTCCGGATACCCTTGTTGTTTCAGGTCATGTGCCCAGCTTAAAAAAGGAGCTATCCCGACACCGCCGCCAATCTACACCTGTTTCCGTTTTCCCTTTCGGTAGTCAAATCGTCCATATGGTCCCTCAAGGTGTGCAACTGCTCCCGGTTTCAGGTTCTGGTAGAGCTGTTTTGTATAATCACCAAGCACTTTAACCATGATTTTAATTTGCCCTTTGTCTGATTCATCGCAAACGGTGAAGGGATGTGACTCCTTCGAAAGGTCTGAATCCCGGAAGCTGAAAAAGAAAGTACTGTCCGGGAATAAACCGGACTCTTTTACTTTCAGGTGTCATGGTAATTTCAATGACTTGTTCATTCAAACGATTTACTTTTTCAATCCGGTATCGGGATTTATTTATGATCCAATCAGACAAAATCGATTTATAAATCCAGGCTGCAACACCGGTAACAGACAGGGCTGCAAGATAGATTGTCAAAGCCGGGTTAGCTGAAACAGAGAGGTCTAGCAAGTAAATGTGGAGAATCCCAAGGATAAAAAAGATCCCCATAAATTTGTGGGTGATCTTCCATTTGTCATACGGCAGTTTGATGGCAATGGTGACCAGCATCAGCAGAATCAACCCCCATAAGGCCCAGCTTCCGAGGTCAATTTCGACCCTGCGATGTACGGGGAACAGATACCATAAAACTTTGTCGATTTCACCGGGTATAAACCGCGTGGCCAGCAGGATTGGATGAATCAGCAACAAAACCAGAGCCGTACGGGCCATAGTATGATGCAGGTGATACATCTTGTCCAATCCGCCAGAAATAATCTTCCAGCCACTTCCATCGGGCTGACAACACAAACGTCAGTGCAAACAACGAAAATCCGTTTATGGCAGTAAGCTGACTGCTGTAAACAAGAAATGGATTCATGTTGTGCCGAACAGTCGTTTCCGGAAATGACATTAACCAAAGGGGGATAACCATCAGGGCTGCTCCCCAAAAGATCAGGTTTCCGGAATCACTTTTTTCCATTTTTTTTACCCGTTAAAAGATATAAGCGGTTTGATAATAGACTAATCAAAAACCTCAACACTTGCTTTTTCGCAGCAATATGCTCAGTCAAATCTCACAATATCCGCTCTTACTGTTACTTTCACCTTTGTGTATAAAACAGGTTCAGTATATCCGAATCATACCTGACATTTGTCAGGGCGATCTTTTGATTTTCAACTTCTTCGCCAAAATTAGACTATTTTTGAACCATAAGATGTAAGGAAATTCCTGACCCTTTTGGTTCGCAGAGGTAGCACTGTCCTCGAAATACCAACCCATTTAAAGAATTGTTATCACCTGATAATCTAGTATTGTATTTCCTCTGTCTAACAATAGTTTTCAATTTATTCCAACTGGCTAAAACGTGTGTTTCTTTGAAACAGAATTTAGTCCTGCTATTATTTGAAGATGCATAATAGGTTAAAAGGCTTCACCAAATTGCAGGTAGAAACCTGTGGATTCTTTACTTATACCGAAGTCAGTTCGCACGTTTGTAGGATCATCTTTATTCACATTGAACCGCAATCCGGCACCGGCGGTCCACTTGTAGTGTGATTTCTTCATATCCGCTTTTGATTACCGTGGATATCATTTTAAACCGGTCGTTTGCTTTGAATGAGTTGCGGGCATGAGCCGGTATAATAATCGATTGCCCGGTTTCCAGAAGATTAGATTTCCCTTCAATTATAATCTCCGCCTTCCCGTCGATTATTTGGATAAAGGTGTCGAAAGGAGAGATCTTTTCCTCCAGTTTCTCACCACTGTCAAAAGAGACGGCATTAATATTCCCGGTCGACTTCTCTATAATCGTTTTGATTACCACTGAATCCGGGACATATTCGATGATTTCAACAATGATCATCGCTTTTGATTTTTCAAGCTCTAATGGTTCCATTTGATTACAATTACTTTGATAGATGACCGTCTTGTAACGAAAATTCAGATCATTGATTCCTAATTCTGTCTATATTTTTTTCCCAACGCCCTTGGGTAACCAAGGTCTGAAATTTTTGCGTGGGATACGTTACAGACGTGTAAAGGAAATATTACATAAATCACAGATTGGTCCATGTTTAATGTGACTCATACAATAGATTACCTTTGTAGAATTAAGGGATTAGGGAAAGCTGGGGTACTTAGCAATTTATTTCTGGGAATAATGAGACTTTAGTATCGACAGATAAGAGTCTGCGGATGTGTAAAATTTGTAATCTTACCCCAAAATTTATATAAACATTTTTGATACTGTTTGGGTACCTTTAATATGAAATTTACCTCAAAGATTTACAAAGTATGTCTGCCGTCGAAAAAGTAACGTTTAACAACAGTACCAGCCGGGAATTCAGCAAAACTGTGAAGCAGCGGGTCGATCAATATTTTGAAGAGCATGACCTCTCCAAGCATGCCAACCTTCAGATGGTCATAAAAACCATTGCGTTGCTGACCTTATATTTCGGCTCTTATGGGTTGATTATTTCAGGCCAGCTTTCCCTGGTAGCGATGTGGTTTTTAACATTTGTGATGGGCATCGGGATGGCCGGTATCGGTTTCTCGGTATCGCACGATGCCCTGCACGGAGCCTATTCTTCCAACAAGTATATCAATCGTGCTCTGGGATTTACCTTCGACCTGTTGGGGGCAAACGGCTACATATGGAAGATAACTCATAATATTATCCACCATACCTATACCAACATTCACGGGCACGATGAAGATCTGGAAGTGGCCGAATTTATCCGGCTCTCTCCGCACTCTGAGTACAAGCCGATCCATAGCGCACAGCATGTCTTGGCCTTTTTTGCCTACAGCCTGGCTACGTTTTTCTGGGTATTTGTCAAAGATTACAAGAACTTCCTCAAAACGAATATCGGACCCTACGAAAACAAAAGTCATCCCACAAGCGAATGGATCATCCTGATTGTGACCAAGGGTATCTATTATACCTACATGCTGGTGCTGCCGATGCTTCTGCTCGATATCACCTGGGTGCACCTGTTGATTGGGTTTGCAACCCTTCACCTGACGGCCGGACTGATACTCGGTGTTATCTTTCAGCTTGCCCACGTCGTGGAGGGAACCGATCACCCTGTTCCGGACGAAGAGAATATGATTGACGAGCACTGGATGATTCACGAGATGGTTACAACCAATAATTTTGCGCGGGATAATAAGGCGTTATGCTGGTTTGTCGGCGGGCTGAACTTCCAGATTGAGCATCACCTTTTCCCGAGAATATGCAGTGTGCACTACCCGGCCATCAGTCATATCGTGGAACAGACGGCCAATGAGTTTGATATTCCCTACAACCAGCACGATACTTTTTTTGAAGCTGTGGCGTCTCACTATCGTACGCTAAAAAAATTTGGTGATCCGGAATTTTCTTATTCTGAAGCTCACCAGTAAGATATATGGAACTTACTTCGGGATTAATATTTAGAGGGCTTTGAAATACCTCCTCATAAGCCCCTCTTGTTTCCACAGGAGGGGTTTGGGGAGGTCAAAACAAAAAGTATTTCAAAGCCCTCTATTTATTCTTTCCGTCAAAGCACCTGGAGCAATAAGGCTATCACCGCAACAACCGGTAATATACGTATAATGCCTCTTGGGTAGTGACCATTAATACCTTCGAAATTCAAAAAGATATTCCCGATAATGAAATGTCCGGCCTTTCTCAACCAGCGGGGTTCCCAGATCTGTTATTGCTACAAAATGGGCTGCACTTTATAGCGGACAAGCATTATACACTCTTTTCAAAGAGTTATATATATCACAGATCTTCGAGATTCTTTTCCCGTTTCCTTTTTAGCTCTTTGAAATAGGTGGGAGTTAATCCGGTAATCTTTTTGAACTGATTAGACAGATGGGCGACGCTGCTATAGTGTAGTTTATAGGCTATTTCGGTTAGGGTCAGTTCATCATACAACAGCAACTCTTTTGCTCGTTCAATTTTGTGCATAATAATATACTGTTGTATGGTGACCCCCTTTACTTCTGAAAAGATATTTGACAAGTACGTGTAATCGTATCCCAGTTTCTCGCTGATATAATCGGAATCATTTACTTTTGGAACTTCATCCTCGTAATGGATCATTTCCACGATCACGCTTTTGATCTTTTCCACCAGGATATTTCTTTTATCATCGAGGCGTTCCAGTCCTGACTTTTTCAGGTTCTTCGCGAATGTTGCCAATTGCTCCTCGGTAATGTCTTCCTGAATTTCAACCATGCCAAGGTCTACCGAAACCTTGGTTATGCCCAGTTTTTTTAGCTCTTCCTTAACCAGCATCTTACAACGCAGGCTTACCATGTACTTAATGTATAGCTTCATGATGTTCCTTTCATCAAAGCGTGAGCAAGAAAAATTAAGGAAGGGAGATATCTCCATTTAATGCCTGCTGATTTATCTCAAAATCAGACTCATTCTATCTTTAGCTTGAACAACAATATAGTATCATGTGATTCCTCATAATAATCTAATTTCATGCCTAAATACAACCTGCTAAGTCGGAAGTTAAATATTTAACTCTTATTTGTGGGCTAGATAATACAGCCGTGCATACCTTGAATGTGATGAAGAATTCGAGTGAAGTGTGATAGTTTTTCCGAGTGAATATTCATCAAGATAGATCTGTATAAGTTACAAAAGAGTTTCTGAGGTGAGTTGTATTTGTCATTACTTCATCGGGGATCAGTGATATATGTAAGCTTTTTGTGGATTTATATAACGCTTATCGGGCGTAAAATTGCGACCTTTTGTTAACAGTAATTCAGCCCAACAAAAGGGAGCATACCATGATCCCAAACAGGCAAATAAATCGTTTTCTTCTGTCCGTACTTGTCACCGCTTTCTTTGTAGCAGTTGGTTGCCAGTCAACGGGCATGGAGCGTTCCAATGAAACCCGGATCTCGCTGCAAACCATGGACGAGGATATAACGACGGCGATACTGCAGGTGGACGCAACCGGGGCTGCGCTGGGTGAGATCCTCAGACCCGGTCAACCCGACCTGAAGAAGGCTCTGGAAGTCTTTTCAGATAACGTAGCCAAAATAGCTGCTACCGAGACCAAGTTTGCCCGCCATGCTGACGAACTAACCGAACACGGCACTAATTATTTCGAGGAGTGGCAGAAAGAGGGAACCGAATATAATAATCCGAAAATACAGCGGCTCAGTGACCAGCGCCGGTCCATACTGGGTGGCGTTTACGGGCGGATTTCTGTACAGAGTAACAGGATTAAAGACTCCTTCAAAACGTATGCGTCTGATGTAAGGGAAATTCAGATGTTTCTCTCCAATGATTTATCGACAAACGGGGTGGCCGCTATTGCCCCGATCTCGCGCCGGGTTATTAGCGAAGGTGACAGCCTTAAACATGCTATGCTCAATGTGCAAAACATAATTCAGAGTGCGCGTAAAGAAATGGCGCAAAGCGGAAGCGGTATGTGATTTAGTTGATAAGACGATTAACAAGCAAGGCTTTGGGCTGTGATATGATCTTCAATGCCCTTAATTAATGTGGGCAAACGAAAGATAAATAAAGATTGAGCAGAAGAGTAGAGTGTGGCAGTTGTAAAACCAAGAGAGACTTGTTTGCCAATGTTACAGGTTCGTCAGAACAAAATAACGGGAAGATCAAGCCAAACCGATGTTTTGCCCAATCTCTTCATTTTCGTGAATTCGAAATCCTCATCCCGACAGTTTGCTGTCGTGGACTGCAGTTCCGAATTCGCTCAGGGGATGACCTTGGACAAAACCCTGGTCCCCACCAGGCATCAATTTGAAATAATAGAGAGCTTTAAAATACTTCCTTATAAACCCCTCATGTATCCACAGGAGGGGTTTGGGGAGGTCAAAACTGTAGTATGTCAATGACAATGAACCTCTAATAAATAATCAAGACAAAAAATGGATATCCTGAAAATTATTTTTGCTGTTATTCTTCCTCCTCTCGGAGTTTTTTTAGAAGTTGGATTAACAGGTGCTTTTTGGTTAAATGTGATACTGACCATACTTGGCTATATTCCCGGAATTATTCATGCGATATGGATTATTGCCAAACGTTAATCCACATCAAAGGGGTTTGCTACCTGAGTTCAAGTAGTAAGTGCAACACGAATAAAGACCTCGGGGCGCCCTGAGGTCTTCTGCATGTTATATTTATTTGTGTTGTCATGGAAAATACCCAACCTGGCCTCGAAAATCGTCACCAAATCCCCAGCCCTGTTGAGCCAGGCCACAATCAATTGCAGACAACCTACCTGCTAACCCGGGAAAATTGATTCTGAAATATCAGGGGAAATCAGCCTGGACCGGGTAATCCCATGGAGGTCAAAACAGTAGTATTTCAAGTAAACTTATTTAAACTCTTCGCCCTTGAATTACCTGTAATAAAACAGCTACAACGGCAATGACAAGCAATACGTGAATAAGACCACCCGCACTGTATCCGATGAATCCAACCTGCCAGCCGATTATTAAAATTACGGCAATAATATAAAGTAGATTTCCCATAGTAGTTTCTTTTTAAAGTTTGCAATACAGCTCTCTGGATTATGTTATCTGCCTCTATTAAAAATCAATAAAGACGCAAAGGAATCGTGGCTAACAGAAACACAGTCCACATAGTCTGATTGTTCTTGTGAGCGTTATTTGCGTGACAGAGGTGTAGTGTATCTACACAAAGATAATGTAATATCATTTAACCGGATTAATATTACACTCTACTGAAAAAGAGTTGCCGAATATCACAGGTGTGCCAGGTTTTTCCTGCTGTGAACTCCTGCTTAGTGCTTTGAAAACCATGGGTGGCTGAGCATTTCCCAAGGATTTCGGGACTGGATAAATTTGCAACCACCGTTGATAGCTCCTAAATGAGAATTTTGAATTCGTTAAAATGTCGGGATTGGGCAAAACATCGGTTTTCAAAGTCCTCGCTAATAGTTTCTGAAATCTGTGATATATGCAAGTCTTTTCCCCCAGGGTATAACGTTTATTGGGCATAAAGGGGATATCTTATATACGTGTACAAATTTGGGCCAACAGGAGGTTAACTACTCTGTTTGATAGTCGTCATTTTGATTATTGGGCCGTTTGTTTCCTCGGTTACAGTGTTGTCACCTGATACCTGTTCTGCTTGTAGTTGTTGCTATAGCAATATTACGGCAGCTAAATCAACGAAGACGGGTTATACACATCGAGTTTCGCACTAAAAGTATCCCAACTTTAAAAACAACCTCATGGATTCAAGAAAAAAATTATTCGCCATACTTGGTGGAGTGGCACTTACCACTGTAATAGGACTTTTATTATCTCCCTACAAAGAATCCTCCAAGCGAAAGAAAATCGTCAACAAAGCCAGGGATTACGCAGATAATGCCCAAGAAACAATAAAAGACTCGGTTGACAATGTTAAAAAACAGCTGGAAAAAATGGGTGAAGAAGCCGAACGAATGGCTAATGAGGGCGGAAAAGAAGTATAGATTGTGAAAGAGAAATGAAACAGATAGCTGCTATAATTATGTTTACCAGTGGATTGATATTTGCAGGAACGGCCCGGGCACAAGATACGGTACCGGTTATTCAGCAGTACCGGTTGATTGAGGGGATTGTGCAGATCTTCCAGCCAGGGTGAAGAGTCGATATTGATCAATCTCTGGGGGGATGTAAATGCACCCGGGCGATTTATGGTCCCCACCGGTACTACACTCATCGAATTCATCTCCATTGCACGCGGACCGGTCAGTTTCCGTACTGGCGAAACCACCCTTGACTGGTCTAAATTACGTGTGGAGGTCAATGTATCCCGACGAAACCAAGAACTAAAGATAGATGAGGTGGTCAATTTCAGGTTCCGCTATACACCAACAGTTGCCAGCCGGGATGCGTGATTTCATATTGCAAGAGAATGACTTTATTACTCTTGAAGTAAAAAGGCGGCCGGCCTTTGTCGATTATATGCGGATTGTAGGCCCCATTTCCACCGTTGTGGCCGCGATGATACTGCTCGTAGACAAGCTTTAGGGCGTATCTCTTTGTGGGATCTTCGGTTTAGAGACAATCCGCTACTGCTGGCTTATTGCAGGATCTCATTTATGATCCCTCTCCGATGCCTCTGATATGTGTGAAATATATAAGCTTGAATCGGTAATCTGTAACGCTTCACGGGGCCAGAATGCTCATATTACAGTTGTGAGATTAATTCACACCTGTCCCGCCAGTTGCGGGTAACAAAAAAAGAGAGTTTAAAATGAAATTACTAAATCGAGCCTATACTTGGCCCTGTGTATTACTGATAATAGTTGCATTGGGCATTACCAGTTGTTCTTCTACAGGTATGCAGCGTTCACAAGACACCAGAACAACCATGGAAACCATGGACAATGACATTAAATCAGCTTCCGTACAACTGGATGCCACAGGGAAATCCCTGGATGAGCTTATGAGATCCGGCCAAACGGACGTAAAAAGCGCATTTGATTCCTACAAGAAAAATGTAGAAAAAATGGTGTCCATGGAGAATAAGTTCGCCAAACATGCCGATCAAATGAAAGAAAAAGGCAGTGATTACTTCAAAGAATGGGAAAAAGAAGGCAGTGAATACAAAAACCCTGAAATACAACGACTAAGCAATGAGCGGCGAGCTGCACTTGGAGAAATCTATGACAAAATAGCTGAAAACAGCATCGGCGTAAACGAGGCCTTCAAAGCATATGTTTCTGACGTAAAGGAGATCCAGACGTTCCTGTCTAATGATCTGACTATCAAGGGAATCACGGCCATTGGCCCAACCTCAGAAAAAGTTGTCAGTGATGGAGACAGCCTGAAATATGCCATACAGAAACTTCAAATTGCCATTCAAAACGCACGGACAGAAATGGCCCAAAGCGGAACCAATTAATATTGGTACCATGGAAAGGTGTTAGCCCGCATTTCTCACAAATATTTTATTGAAAAACATGTAAGCTCTTTTTAACCAATAAATAGCATCAAAATTAAAGCCTTGATAAAAATTACAGGGTGTATTTTTCTTCAAAATTGTCACTCAGCTTCGTTGAAGGGAAAATGACCTGCTCAACGTACTGTGGTACGTTTCCGCTATCATTTTCCCTTCGCCTTGCTGAGAAATACGGGTTAGTCACACGATAGATAACCTCGGCAAGCTGTAAATGATTTAAACAAGGAAAACACTAACTCTTTAACCCAACCTATTATGGAAAATCAACTTTGGATCATAACAGCCATATTCATTATTGCGTGGGGAATCGGTTTAATAGGATTTGGAATGAGTGGCTTTGTACATATTGTGCTTGGTTTAGCATGTGTTTCTATAATATTGAGATTGGAAGAACCTATTTTCAAATCGAAACCATCATAACTCCATTTCCAAAACCCCAGTACTTGAAGGACAGAATTAACCTTTGTCCTTCTTTATGTTAGGCTGGGACTTAAAACAAATACCTTACATCGGCCAAAAGATGGGAACAAGGACAATGACCAGAGCCCACAAGGTTATTTCAAGAAGAAAACCTACTTTGAAAAAATCGGTGAACTTATAGTTACCGGGACCATAGACCATCAGATTCGTCTGATAACCGATGGGGGGGGGTAATCAAAGACATGGATGCAACAAGGGTAATGGCGATAAACAGACCGCGAGCTTCAATTCCCTGGGTTTCGGCAATGGATAAGGGTTAAGTGTTATCTGGGATGAGGTTATTTCCCATGACCTTTCGAAAGAAAGCACGGATTTTAAGATTCCCGTCTACTTCCTTCATGGTATCTATGACTACACATGTAACTATGATTTAGCCTATGACTATTTCGAGGAAATCAAGGCTCCCGACAAAGGATTTTATACACTTAAAGAATCAGCACATAGCCCGATATTTGAAGAACCTGATAAATGTATAACGATCATAAGAGATAAGATTCTCCTGAAATAATGATTAAATAGGGCTTCCTCAAAAAGTCACGATAGCCTTTTCCTTGGCAAGGGGTGTTCGTTTTTGTGTGAACAAAAACGAACCCAAAAAATCACCGGCATAAGGATTTCTTCGCCTGGCGGCACTCCGCTGCGGCTAAAAGAAACCCAGATATCTACGTGTGACAGCCCCTTTCGGCCAATAGAGGTTATCCACGTTCCGAACTTCTGGCGGCATCTTCCCGCAGGGTTTCTTTCTTAACGCCTACGCTGCGTTTGCCCGAGACGGCTCAGAAATCCTTATGCCGGATGGAGGACGCAGCCAGATATTATTGGCCGCCTCCAGGGAAGATATCTGGCTCTACCAAGTGCAAGGTTTATGGCAAAATTAGCGGAGAACCCTGCATGCCGGTAGCCCCTTTTGGCTTGTAAGTTACTGGCAAGCCATAACTTAGCATCCGTCTGAGGATGCCCTAAATAAGCAAAGGCAGTCACTTTTACTAGAAAACTTCGTATGGCTGATAAATATATTATTCAGATATTACCTAAAAGTCCCATTTACCTTAGGGGACTCAAAAAATATAACTATAACTCCAGTAAGTGTTTTCACGAATAGGTAGTTGAGCTGTTTTTGGGAACAGCACGCGGGGTAGGTGCAGTTTTATAGCCCGTAATCCCCGCCGGGCACGCTTCGAGGCCCTGCCGGGCTATAGCAATCCCACGGGTGGTCACTTGGATTCAACATTTGGAGACCTTCCCGAGCACTCACAGCCGCAGGCTACCCACCTGCTGGTAGATGTGTTCCCATTGCGGGCGCCAGTGGTAGCGGGCCTGCATCTTCAGGGTCCACCGGCGGGCGTGGGTGGTCAGCTTCCCGGCGCACCGGATAAACCACTCGCGAAACGTGCGCGGGGTCTGGCGCCAGGCCCCGGTGTCGGTCAGCAGTCGCAGCCATACGGTCAGGTTGTAGGCCAATACCCCCAGCTGCCACAGCAGCGCGTTGGCCCAAAACTCATTGACCAGGGTCGTGCCCGCCCCGATCTGGCTTTTGACGGCCTGGATCCAGGTTTCGGCTTCTCCGCGATCCCGGTAACACCGGTGGATCTCCAGCGGCGCCTCCTGCAGGGTGGTCACATAGCAGGCGTGACAGTAGTGATACTTCGGGAACAGCAGTCCTTCGGTGGTGACCTGCCGGCAGATACGAACGGCTATAAATCGGCGCGGGCGATCCCATCCCTCGCACTGGTGGGTAAACTCACAGTATTCAGTATCCGGCTGGCCGGGAATCGTCTGCCAGTCCTGGCGGGCCAGCAAGGCCCGCAGGTTGCGGAGTTTGACCTTGACCAGGTACTCCCCGCCGGCCTGCTCGATCGCCGAGAGGAAGCTGTCGCTGAAAAATCCACTGTCGGCCCGCACCACATATGGCCCGGCCTCGTCCGGCAGCCGCTGGAGGGTCTCGGCGAAAAACGCCGCCGCCCCGTTGCCCGTGTAGGCCTTACCGGTTCGCCACCAGCTGTGCAGTACCCCCTTGGTGGCCCCCTCGAAGGCCAGCAACGGATGATAGGACGGCTGGCCCTTCCGGGACGGATTAAAGCCGGTGGCCGCCCCTTCCTGGCTGCCATAGGTGCCCGTGACCGTCGAATCAAAATCCAGGCCACTGCCGGCCCTCCGGCCGCCCGGAGACGCCGGAGCGCACCCGCTCGGCCAACCCCTGGCTGACTCGGCTCAGCTGGATCGACTGCTTGTAGCCGGCTTTCTTCAGGCGGTAGGCCAGCGTATTCTCATCGATGGGCCCGTCCAGGCCCAACAGCTTCTGGACGAGGGGATCCCGGCTCAGCTGCTCAAAATGGGACAGCCGATCATATCCGCACAGATACCCAAAGATGATCAGCCCGAAAACCTGCCAATCCTGATAGTGGCAGTTCAGGCCCATGCCCAGATCCAGGTGTTCGGCCAGGGCCTGCCCGAAGTCCAGGGTGTCCAGCAGAAAATCCGAAAACGGAACCAGCCCTCCATAATTGGTCAGACGGGCATCGGTAAATTCAGGAGTAATTGGGGTGGCTTTTTTCGTGGATTTTTGAGAAATTTCTTTCACCATAAAGGTGCCTGCTAATCGTATGGTTATTATCTTTCTAACTCATTGAAACATAACCAATTAGGGGCACCTTTTCTTGTTTGTGATCAGCTTAAATGGGACTTTTAGGTATTAATTATTTAGCCAACAAACAACTCACTACAGAGTGGCAAAAATAAAAAAGGCCGTGAATATTCACGGCCTTGGAAAGACTTTTAAATCTTATTTATTCTGTTTTAGGAATGCCTGAACTAAGTGCCAGCGGAGCAAAATTTGAATGCATCAGTTTCCATCCGTTCTCGTAGTGCCAAACCTCACTGGCTCTGGTCTTGTACGCTACCGGCTTGTCACTCCCCTTCATCGTATATTCCCCATCATTATTGAAGGTAGTTAGGGCCGTCTTCATATCCGGGCTGAAATAGACTTTCAGATCCTTGACATCCCAGCGATTCCAGGTATGATTGACATCCTCCTCTTCAAAACTGGAGTAAAAAATGCACGGCTCCATATTCGAGTTACAACCAATCATTCCTACTTTATCCGAGTAAAACTGTTTTAAGTTATCAAAATCATTTTTCATTTGATACTTTATTCTAAGTTTGGTCTTAGCCATAATCGAATCAGTTAGGGCCGCCATGTTCGTGTGACTATAGTACATCTGGGCATTATATCCATAGGCCGATCCCGTACCGGCATAATCAAGGGCTTTCATTTGGTGTTCAAAAGCCTTCTGGTACTCTCCCTTGTTAGCATAATGTTCCGCAATTGAATCGTGGGCATTGGGTCCGTCATGTGAAAGAAATATCTTTTGGGCCGTTTCAACAGCTTTCGTCATATCAGGCTTATTTTCATACGTCCCATCCGCATAGCGGTACGACATAATATTATAGGCAGGCGAAGCGTATTCGGGAAAGTCTTCGATATATTCCGCCAGCTTATCTTTTCCATCCTTCAGAGATACACTTTCCCAGAAAGCAAAAAGAGGTACTGCCGGATATCTTGCAGCAACCTGTTTTACTGTGCCTTCAAATTCTTCGGAGGATGCGCCCAACAACTTCACCCAGGCTTTTTCCTGTTCCGTAAACTTCTTGGTGTCCAGCTTTTCTGACTGTGCAGCACGAGATCCATACTTACCGCTTGAAGCAGCATTTATGAGTACCAGCTTGGCACTACCGCAGTCTTTGTCCATCATGAGAGCGGCTTCGGCCATCCCAACAGCTATCGGCGTCTCCAAATTTACAAGATGAGTAATTGCTTTATCCGCGATTTTTTCAGCTCTGCTATTACACGACATATCAGTGATCCATTGCGCACTGGCAAGCGTCGTAATCAGACACAATCCGATTGTTAAATAGATTTTTTTCATAGTAGTCATTTAAGATTATTGATAGATTTGAACCATCCCCTCATGTAACAAAACTACTACACAACAAACCGTTAATATTTTCTATAAAACAATGTTTTTTAAATACTTATAGATATTTTTTTGCTATAAAAACGCACCTCTACGCGATACTGAATTAGAAAAAAGATAGGCAATAGACTCAATTACAGATACTTCCATATTATTTTTGCCTGAAGAGCAATATGGCTTATTAAAATAAAGACATCACTCAGGTTTTTTCAGGAAATTTAAAGACAAACAAAACAATGAAATTAATTCGTATAGTTCATTTCTGGTGATACATATAGTGATACATCAGGGCCGTAAAACGCTACTAATAAGCTATAAATAGTTATTGTTTCATGATTCGGATCAGGAGGTTAGGGGGTCTCCCGAAAGATCAGGACGGGCGTACTAGATTCAGCGATCAGTGTGTCAGATAACAGTGAACAGGGAAGCAAGCTGTCTCCGGAAGTAAAGGAGCGCCTGCCGGATCTTTTTTTCACGAGCGAATGCTCCCGTTGTGCTACTAAGTAGGGCTTCCTCAAAAAGTCACAAAAGTCTTTTCCCTGGCCAAGGGTGTTCCTTTTTGTGTGAACAAAAACGAACCCAAAAAATCACCGACTGGAGATTTATTCGCCTGGCGGCACTTCGCTGCGGCTAAAAGAAACCCAGATGTTCCCGTTAGAAGCCCCTCCCGCCTCATAACGATTTTCCACATGTGCGGCTTCTTCTGAAAACTGGTGCAGGTTTCTTTCTTTACGCCTTCGCTGCGTTTGCTTGGGTCGAGTCATAAATCATAGGCCGGATGGTGGACCCCTCTAAGGGAGATATCTAGCCCTACCAAATACAAGGGTTATGGAGAAATTAGCGGGAAACCTTGCATGCCGGTAGCCTATTTGGGCTTGCAAGTTACTGGCAAGTCATAACTTAGCATCCGTCTGAGGATGCCCTAAGTATGTCTATTTTGAATGAATTCACCGGGGCATCGGTCAGCGGTCGCTTTCTCGGCCATCCTTAAAAAACTACCAAACCCAGGCTTCATCCATCGACACCTAGTCGGCGCCCCCGTCGATCTCTTCCTCCCCCCACTCCATGTGACAGTATATCCAATCCCATAAAACGTAAAACAGCCATCCCGCCAGCACTCCAGCGGCCGCGTCGATGGCATAGTGAATGGAGCCGTAGATCATGCTGAGCGCGATTCCCGCTATTATTACCCCGATTAGTATCTTCATATATCGATTAATGGGCCGCAACAGCAGGTAGATGCCCACGCTTTGTCCCACATGTGAGCTGGGAAAAGCCCCGCCGTTGCTCTCACCGATCTCAAAAAGAAAACTGATCACACGGGAAAAAAAGCTGACTTTATTAAATCGATCGCCGCGAAATTCCATTGGTCCGTATACGGGGAACAGGACAAAGCACAGGATAAAAGTAATGAATATCCCGAGATAGACGAATGCGAAGCGCGGGAAATCGCCCGGCCTGCGGGCCCACACCCAGATAAAACTGCCTATGAGCAATGGATAATAGGTGAGATACATGAAATGCCAGAACTCGGCCCACAGCCGGCCGGGCATCACCTCGTGCCAGTATGTGTGGGGATTGCTACCAAAGATAAAAGCATCCCATTCTTTCACGAGGGTATCATAGCTGAAGTGGGGCTCATAAATCATTTCGCTGAGCAGTTGCACTTCAAAATAAATTAAGGCGATCAGCAAAACGGGATAGCAATATCGCAGGACCTGCATCGGGTGGGGCAGCTGCTTAAGGGTGGCCATCCACCAGATAAGGCCGATACTTAATCCGTGGACTATACTGAACTGAAGATGCTGCAGCCCTTTGTAGGCAAAGAAAAGGAAGATTAAACCCGTAATACCGAGATAGCCTATGGCCAGTTTATCACAAGGCAAAAAATGTGTGAGGGGACGGTGTGGATTCATGCTCAATATATCGTGCCGTAGCCGGGGGCAAAGTTTAGCGGGTAATTAATAGGAATATATCAAATGCGTTAACGTAGTGATACTTTCTTTGGTTTTAGACCTTCTTGCTATTCCTCGATACAGTCTTACACCTTTTCAACAGGTTCTCGTTCTATTAAAACCAGAAAGGATCTCTGCTCATCTGGATGCAGCCACTGTTTGGAAATATCGATGCGAATATAATGATGAAGAAATAAAGAAGCTAATAGTTGGGGCTCCCGAAGACAGTTTTAGATTTCATCCCGAGAATAAAGCTAAAATTCACTGGGATTTGCTTATGTGGTTTTAGAGAATGGCCTGCCTAATTTTGAAATATTTGAACTTCAATCAGATCATTAATTCTCTTCCGTTTTTGACACTGAGCATATCAATATAGCTGGCATTGACAAAGAGAATATTTCTTATGATCAGGCTCATTCATATCAAGAGGTTCTAAAACAAAGATCCTTCCAGGGGAAAAATTTTAATCACCCCTGAAAAAAATGAGTGTAGATGATCTTAATTTTACCTTGCATAATCAAAAAAAGGTTGAGTTTGCCACAAATGAACTTTCGGAGTCAATCTACCAGGGGGGACTTGTCTATAAGCAGAATGACAACAGCATTAATCCAATAGGAATTATCACAACCTTTGGTAAAGGGAAAGTCGACAGTACTTTGAAGGGCAGAGAAACAAATTGACTTCTGTACATATCTATATTTTTATAAATTATTGAAAGCAATTTGCCGTCACAATAATTTATTTGTTATCCCAAAGTATCGAAGCCCATCCGTATTTTACTTAGATAATGTGCACAAGATCAGGGATGTCATAGAATGAATATCTGGTGATATACTTACAAGAAAAATTATTGAAATTAAAGATGATGAGGATTCCAAAAATGATGAAATTATATAAAAATGGCTCTCTGCCCTTAAACAAGAATTTTTATCTGCAAGATTTCACTTACTTCTAATTGAACATGGCAAGCAAGAGAAATTCTTAAAAAAATGTTTCGAGCAAAAACCAGTGAGGCATCTGGCAACCCAAATACCGTATCTGCCAAATTCGATTGATGGGAATTAGAAAGGAGGCCAAATAAGCTCAATAAGCTAAGCGGATGATTTAAAACAGGAATCAAAAACATAAAAAAATGAACAAGACAGTTATAACCACCGACCAAAATAAGTTAATTGTGAAAAGAAAATTTGATGCTCCTCTTTCTTTAGTTTGGAAGGCATGGACGGAAGACGAATTGCTTGACCAATGGTGGGCTCCTAAACCATGGAAATCCAAAACAACACACATGGATTTTAATGAAGGCGGATATCGAATGTATGCCATGGTTGGACCAGAAGGAGAAGTGCACTGGGGGCGATCAGACTATCAGACGATTAACGAACTGAAAAGTTTTTCCGGTGAAGATTCGTTCTGTGATGAAGAAGGGAATATTGTTGAGTCTCTTCCCATTGCGCACTTTTCCAATGAATTCAGTGAGAAATCGGGTCAAACTGCGGTGACTATAATCACAATGTACGAATCCAGGGAATACCTTGAACAAGTAATTGAAATGGGCATCAAGGAGGGATTTACTGCTGCCTGTGAGAACCTCGATGAAGTATTGAAAAAAGTTAATCCTAAATAAGAGATAACTTTATTTAACTCAAAAAAGCAATACGCTATAATATCAAAGACTTCAAGGGAATGCTCCTCATCCTTTTTGGCAGCCTTTGGCTTTTTAATTTTAGCTTTCTGATTGTTATTTAACAAGTCAATGTTACTCTGCAAGCCGCTTATCCCGCTGGACTTTTAAGGTGCGTATTGCATTAGTTCAATCCCAAAATGACAAAACAACATCTTGAGAAGTATCAAGTATTCATCTACATCGCTGCCATTCTTACCGGGCTTGTTATTGGGGTTTTCTTTACCGGCCTGAAACCGGTATTTGAAACACTTCTTTGGCTCACACTGGGATTTCTGCTTTACACAACGTTTACGCAAATATCGTTGTCGAAGCTCAAACATGCGTTTCAGGATGTGCGCTTTATTGCTACAGCACTTACGGGTAATTTTGTGTTGATTCCACTGATTGTTTTTGGCATGATCTCGCTTCTGCCCGACAATGATGCCATCCGTTTGGGGGTAGCACTCGTTTTGCTGGTTCCGTGTACCGACTGGTTTATCACGTTTACTCAACTTGGTCGTGGTGAAACAGAACGGGCTATTGCCTTTTCTCCGCTTAGCCTGTTATTTCAGATTTTTTCATTACCGATCTATCTATTTCTGTTTTTTGGCAATGAACTGACGGTTACCCTTGCTACCAATGACATGCTGCTGGCATTTGCGGGAATCATTATTTTACCACTCATTATTGCTTCTCTTACTGAAAAATGGGCAAAATCCACTCCCAAAAGACAGCAGTTTATTGACCGGATTGGCTGGATGCCCGTTCCTCTATTGACGGTTGTTATCTTTATGATTTCCGCATCACAATCACAGGTTCTTTTTGATGCAACCGCGATACTTTGGTATCCCGCAATTTGTTTTGTCAGCTTTTTAATAATAATGGTCCTGCTGGCAAAGGTCTTGTCAAAATTGGCCAACCTTCAGGTTGGACAGGCCAGGGTCTTGGCTTTTAGTCTCGGCAGCCGAAATTCATTTGTAGTTCTACCTCTGGCTCTTGCCTTGCCGGAAATGTTTGAAATCACTGTTTTTGTCATTGTTTTACAATCACTAATTGAATTATTCGGTATGGCATCATACGTGTGGTTGATTCCAAATATGGTGTTTACTCAGCGCTAATGTATCGCCAATTCAAACACTTAATCGTAGATCCCAAACATCAATAGACCAAGCTTGTCGTCATCTGCCTGATTTAAGTTTTCTGATCGTGATAGCAAATCCAAGTCACATTGCACGCTGGTAATATTTTTGAGTAAAAACCAGGTTAATTGAAAAGTCTCAGATAAAATGGTGTTTAGGTAACAAGTCCCCCAGGTATGCGAACCTGAAAATCATAAAAAATAATGTTGGCAGCTCTTGTATCAGAACAATCTCTGTGTTACTTTGAAATAAAAAGTACTTTGTATGAAAGAAGAACAGGATTACATTCGGGATATAGCTGAGATACGCTCCATGATGGAGCGCTCTTCCAAATTCATGTCGCTCTCCGGCTTGGCGGGCATCCTGGCCGGTATGTATGCATTGGCGGGAGCCTGGATTGCTTATCGCTTTCTGGATTTTAATCCTGATAAAATTGTTTACAGCTCCGTAGAATCAGGCGGCATCGCTTCCGGTTTGTCGGGTGTTATTGTGTTAGCCATCGCAATATTAATAATGGCTATAGGTACCGCCATTTTTCTTTCCTACAGAAAGGCGGATAAAAGGGATGAAAAAGCGTGGAACGCCATATCACGGCGAATGATAGCCAATATGACTGTTCCGTTGGTAGCAGGGGGAATTTTAATAGTAATACTACTTTCGAACGGTTTTTTAGGATTAATTGCCCCTTTAACGCTGCTGTTTTATGGCCTCGCTTTATACACGGCTAGCAAATTCACCTATGATGACGTGAAGTTTTTAGGCCTGATCCAGATAGGATTGGGATTGACCGGGGCCTGGTTTATTGAATATGGCTTACTTCTCTGGGCTATCGGTTTCGGAGTAGTGCATATTGTCTATGGAATTTACATGCATTTGAAGTACGAGCGGTGAAAACATCTATCAATGAAACTATCTATCGATGATTTACATAAGGCATTTGAGAGCCGCGTTCGGCTTGGAATTATGGCGGCGTTAGCGGTAAATGATGGGCTTGATTTTACCTCTCTGAGGGAATTTCTGGATGTGACCGACGGCAACCTGGCAACGCACATCAAGAAGTTAGAAAAGGAAGGTTTTGTTGAGGTGGAAAAATCATTTATCGACAATAAACCCAACACGACATATTATATGACCGCGGAGGGAAAGAAAGCATTTGAGGAGCATCTTAAAGTCTTGGAAAAGATCATAAAATCACAGAAATAATGGAAAAACATCGATGAAATCAGACATCCAGAAAAGGTAACAATGCATACAATACTCTCAGTTTTGATTACCGCGGTTGGGGTTGCATTGATGGTATTTATGATTACGGTGGAAAGTGAGCCGGGCGCTTTTCCCTTACTACTGATCATTTTTGGTATCGGATGGTATTTCTTCACCAGATACAGAATGCGATCGCAGCAAACATTACGATAATATCATAAAATTTTTTGCTCATATACTTTGTAGTTAAAAGTACTTTTAATTTGAAAATAATTCATAGAAACAACATAAAAAACACCGATGACTTCACCCGATACATTTTATGAAACGACAAAGCCTCACAGGGAGGCTATCCTCGCGTTTGCCCTTGCGATTGCGGCAGCCATGCTCATAAAGTTGCCCACACTTTTTGGGATTCATCTGGACCAGGATGAGCATTTCTACATCCGGAATATGAGCCTCTTCGTGCTGCCCTTCCTGGCTAGCTATTTTATCTGGAAGCGTGAGGTCGAGACTCGTACACTCATCTGGCTCGCCTTTGCATTCATTGTGGGGATTATATTTGCTAACGTCTATCCCTTTGATCCGGGCGGCGACACCGAGGCGCTCCTGGCCCTGCACCTGCCGATTGCGCTTTGGCTGATCGTGGGCATAGCATACTCGGGCGGGCGATGGCACCGGGTTGGCGAACGCATGGATTTTGTTCGATTCTCCGGCGAACTTTTCATCTACTACGTGCTGATAGCCCTCGGCGGTGGTGTTCTGACAGCGTTCATGGCCTTAATCTTTCGGGACCATTGAGATCGATATAGAGCCGTTCTTTGAATCCTGGTTACTGCCGTGCGGGGCGACCGGTGCCGTCATCGTCGCCTCCTGGCTGGTGAGAAACCCAAAAAAGCATGACCGGGAATATAGCACCTGTTTTGGCGCGCCTTTTTACTCCGCTTTTCACCATCGTGCTGGTCACATTTTTAGCGACTCTGCTATGGACCGGACGGGGTCTGGAGATTGAGCGTAACGTGCTCATCGCTTTCGATATGATTCTGGTGGTAGTTCTGGGACTTCTGCTCTACAGTATTTCCGCCCGTGATCCTCAGGCCACTCCCGGCGTCTTCGATGTGGTACAGGTTACGCTGTTAGTCAGTGCCCTGTTGGCCGACGCCGTGGCGCTGTGGGCCATCTCCGAGCGGATCACGGAATTCGGTTTCACTCCTAATCGCGTAGCTGCCCTGGGCATGAACATGATTATTCTGGTCAACCTGGCCTGGTCTACTGTACTCTACATCCGCTTTCTGCGTGGACGCGGAACATTTCCTGCTCTCGAACGGTGGCAAACGGATTATCTACCTGTTTATGCCGCGTGGGCGGCGGTCGTCGTGATCATCTTTCCACCCCTGTTCGGATTCGAATAAACCCTAACTGCCGCTTTGTCGTCTCATTATGCATCACAAAACAAAAACAAAGGAGATAATACTCATGAATACAAATAGTAGAATTTACAAACCCATCGCCGGCCTTGCACTTACAACAGGATTTTTATTACTGATACCCTTGATTGCCATGCAATTTTCTGATGAAGTAGTTTGGACTCCATCTGATTTCATTTTTGCCGGCACGCTTATTTTCGGCACCGGTCTCACGTACATACTGGCAACGAGGGTACTGGCATCGCAAATGGGAGATAATATCGTTTACCGGATCGCGGTCGGTTTTGCACTATTTACCGGACTTTTCCTAATCTGGGTAAACGGCGCCGTCGGTATCATCGGATCGGAGGAAAATCCTGTTAACGTATTGTATTTTGGGGTGATTGCTGTGGGAATCATCGGCGCTTTCATCACCCGTTTTCGGGCACAGGGGATGGTTTTTACCATGTTCTGCATGGCGCTCGCTCAAGCTTTAATTGCTGTTATTGCCCTGGTCGGTGGGTCTTACCAGTCTCCTCCCAGCACGGTATTCCATATTATAGGTGTAAATGGTTTCTTCATAACGCTGTTTGTAGTAGCGGCCTTGTTGTTTCGTTATGCTGCACAGGAGCAAACACCGGAGAATGCAGGCGCAGAGGGATAGCTGCCGGAGGATAGTTTGCGGGCAGAAATTCTGGACTTTGTGCTATGCATCGATAGGTGGAGAATCTAAATTTCGTTTTATGAAATTAACTGAACTCCCGCCAAGGTAAGTCAAGTTATGGAAAAAGTATTTGCGGCCACGGTCATCATCTTATTTCTTATCACAGGTATATGACATTTTATTTCATCATTTAACGCCTGCCTTGGTTTCAAATAAAACATGGGCATATAAATTGGGCTTTATTTGTGGAATTGGCTTATTATTTACTCTTGCTGTTAAAGCTTGTCAACTGTTCAGCTCTTCATTATTAAAGCTATCAACTATTAAAAAGTAAGTATGTCTGTTTACCACATGCCTCACAGTTTATTCCATATGGATAGAAATTCAAGTTCTCGTTTGACCATAAATACATTATACCCGGTATTATTTTTTCAAGTGCTGTTTTTACTCCTTTTAATACCGGTAGACAGGGCAGGGGCCCAGGTGTATCTACAGGATACCGTACTGCTCTATTCCTATTTTACGGAGAATGGAGAGGATGGGCTTCATTTGGCCTATAGCCATGACGCTTATAACTGGGAACCGCTGAATGATGGAGAATCGGTTCTTGAACCTACGGCCGGCGGAGATAAGCTGATGCGCGATCCATGTATTATTCGTGGCGGCGATGGAAACTTTCATATGGTCTGGACGGTCAGCTGGAATGAGAAGGGGATAGGCTATGCAAGCTCTGAGGACTTGGTTAATTGGTCGGATCAGCAGTTCCTGCCGGTGATGGAGCATGAGCCGAAAACGCTCAATTCCTGGGCACCGGAAATAACATACGATCCTGAAAAAGAGCAGTACATGATCTACTGGGCCAGTACCATACCGGGACGCTTTCCCGAAACGGCTGGCAAGGGTGATGAGAAATACAATCACCGCATGTACTATACCACCACCAGTGATTTTACATCATATTCTGATACAAAATTGCTCTATGATCAGGGCTTTAACGTTATTGATGCCACTATTCATCCAGTTGATGGCCGCTACGTGATGTTCCTGAAAAACGAAACGCACTGGCCGCCGGAAAAGAATATCCGAATTGTATATGGAAAACAGCTCACCGGTCCATACGGAGAAGCAAGCGAACCGATTACGGGAGAATATTGGGCGGAAGGTCCCACAGCACTGAAGCTCAGCGATCGCTGGATTGTATATTTCGATAAGTACCGCAAAGGGCAGATGGGGGCAGTTACCTCCACCGACCTTAAAAAATGGGAGGATATTTCAGATCAAGTCTCATTCCCCAAAGAATTTCGCCACGGTACTGTATTTAAAGTTTCGCAGGCAGAATTTAAGCAACTGAAGAAGAAGCTGGAAAACTGATTATCTCTTTATCCCGTTCAGAAATTGGAATCACACAATATAATTTGGAAACTCATTCGAAACCAGGGCATAATCCGCAGGAATTATTTATCGACAGGTCTTGTGTAATTAATGAACAAGAAAACTCTAACTAACACCATATTTGATTTATGAATTATCGTTCGTTTAAAGATGCGTCTGTCGCTGAAATTGGACTTGGAACCTGGCAGCTCGGCAGCAGTGAATGGGGCGAAGTCAGTGAAGAGGAGGCGTTTTCCATACTGCAATCCTACATAGACAACGGGGGCAATTTTATCGATACCGCCGATATTTATGGTATGGGCGTAAGCGAGCGTAAAATTGGTAAGTTTTTGAAGCAGATTGATACGGACGATGACATTTATGTGCGCTACCAAAGCTCGGTCGCCGCGAAGGTGATGGCTACGGGTGGCCGCAAAATTTCACCTATGAAGTAATGCGTGAACACGTAGAAAGTTCCCTGAAAAATCTCGGCGTCAACCAGCTATTCCTTGATCAATTTCACTGCATCCCCAAAGAGCAGCTTGAAAAGGGCGATGTTTTTGATCACTTCCGCAAGATTCAGGATGAAGGCCTAATCAAGCATTGGGGCGTTAGTGTAGAGACGGCAGAAGAGGCCAAAATATGCCTGCAGCAGGAGGGAGTTGGTTCACTACAGATTATATTCAACTTGTTCCAGCCAGCATCTGTCCGCAGAGTTTTTCGAAGAAGCAGCTGAAGAGAATGTATCGCTGATCGTTCGGGTACCGCTGGCAAGCGGTCTGTTGACCGGCAAGTTTGATGAAAATACGACCTTTCCTGAAGACGATCACCGCAACTTCAATGCCGACGGTGAAGCGTTTAATGTAGGGGAAACATTCTCGGGCATTAAGTTGAAAAAGGGAGTAAAACTGGCACGAAAAATTGAGAAGATTATGCCTGCTGGCGACATGCCGCAGTTGGCCCTCCGTTGGATCCTGGATCACCCTGAAGTAACGACCGTTATCCCCGGAGCTACCAAGCAGTCTCATGTGATAAGTAATACCGGTGCCTCAGACCTTGAGCCGCTGGACGAAGAAGTCCACCAAAAGCTGGCGGATCTCTATAAGAATGAAATCCGTCCGAATATTCGTGGTCAGTACTAGGAGTTACTAGTTATCGGTGTATTGGTTATTAGGAAAGCAATAATTAAAGACAATCCCATTAACTAATAACAAGTAAACTAATAACGAAGCTACCGACCAAAGGCGATGACTTTCAGCGGATCGGTTTTGGAAGCGACACGCGCCGGCAGCCAGGAGGCCAGGGCACAAAGTATTATCGTTACTACAGACACAATCAGGAAATCCAGGCCGTGAGGTTCTACCGGGGCGTAGGCCATATAATAATTCTGTTCCGAAAGCGGAATGATATGCCAGGTGGATTGCAGCCAAACAAAAAGGAGGGCCAGGGCCGTACCGATTGCCAGTCCAACGACTGCTACGAAAAAGCCTTCCAGCAAGAACACATATTTTACACTTTTATCTGGTGTCCCGATTGTTTTCAGGATACCGATATCTTTGGTCCGCTCCAGTACCATCATCAAAATAGTGCCGATCAGGTTGAAGGCGGCCACGATAATCATCACGCTGATAACAAATGGGATGGTCGATTCCTGCAAGTCTACCCAGGCAAAGATATTTCCGTAGCGATCATAGATGGTTTCGGTGAAATAGGGAAAAGGCAAGTCAGCGCCCAGAGTGGCATCAAAAGATTGAATCTGATCGGAGTCCCTGAGCTTAATCTCCACGGCCGATGCCTGCGAGCCGGGCAGTTGAAACAGCTCCCGGGCATACTTCACGGTCGATCATCGCAAAGACATCGTCAAAACGGTAAATGCCGTCTGATAGATACCGGTCGATACGGAATTGCTGGATATCAGGAGATTAAGCGGCGTGGGAACCCCTCAATAGTGTAGGAGGTAAGCACCGAACCCACCGAGGCGCGAAGATTACGCGCAAGCTCAGCTCCCAGAATAATGCCAGGGATGCCTGCTGAATCAGTCGACAAGTCATAAACACCCTCTGTAATGTAGGTACGCATTTCGGAGATATCTCCCGCCTGATCCACCCCTTTGAACAGGATGCCGCTGATCTCCTCGGGTGATTGTATCATCGCCTGACCGGTACACCACGGCTTGCGCTTCGGCTATTTCAGGATACTCACTGAGGTGGTAAGAAGGGTATCGGCGCGGTAGAGATGGATCATCAGAAAACGTGGTGACCGTAATATGAGGAGCAAAACCGATGATCTTTTCGTCGATAACCGATTTAAAACCGTGAACGATCGAAAGAGCAATGAGGAGCCCCGCCGAACCAATCGCAACCCCGGTAATGGCCATGGTCTTAATGAAAGAGAGAAAGCTGGAACCTCTTCGCTTCCCCTTGAAATACCTAAGGGCCAGATACCACTCGAAGTTCATGCTCTGTAATCCGTTATTTTGATGTGGAGTAGTTGGTTATCAGGTGCCGTACATAATTTTTAAAAGCCCGTTAAAAGTATGTGCCAATACTTATTCAACCAAGTAAAAACTGCCTAATCTTTCTCCGGTTTCATCTGCGGGAAGAACAGTACATCTCGGATGGAATCCGAATCGGTCATGATCATCGCCAATCTGTCTATGCCGATACCGAGCCCGGCTGTAGGTGGCATGCCGTACTCAAGGGAGCGGATAAAGTCCTCATCGATCTCCATCGCTTCCTCGTCACCCTCTGCGCGCAGGCGGGCCTGCTCCTCGAAACGTTCACGCTGGTCAATCGGGTCGTTGAGCTCAGAAAAGGCGTTGGCGATCTCTTTGCCGTTACAGATACATTCGAATCGCTCTACAAGACCTTCCTTGCTGCGGTGTTTTTTTGCCAGTGGACTCATCTCAATCGGGTAATCGGTGATGAAGGTTGGCTGAATAAGTTTGGGCTCCACATATTCTCCGAAAATCTCGTCAATAATCTTACCCTTGCCGAAGCTTTCGTCCAGCTCAATGTTTAGTTCTTCCGCTGCTTCAATAAGCTCATCAAGATCTTTCTGATAGAGATCTTTGCCGGTTTCATCTTCGATCGCCTCAAACATCGGGATGCGCGGCCAGGGCCGTTCAAAATCGATCTCATGATCACCTACCTGAACTTTGGTGGAACCGTGGAGTTCAATGGCTACCTTTTCGAGCATCTCCTCCACAAAGTCCATCATCCAGTTGTAATCTTTGTACGCTACATAGAGCTCGACCTGGGTAAATTCGGGATTGTGGAACCGGGAAAGTCCCTCATTGCGGAAATCCTTTGAAAACTCATAGACGCCGTCGTATCCGCCAACAATAAGCCGTTTTAAGTAGAGCTCGTTGGCAATGCGCAGGTAGAGTTTCATATCCAGTGCGTTGTGATGTGTCTCAAACGGTCGGCGCCAATGCACCGCCATAAATCGGCTGAAGGATGGGCGTTTCAACCTCAAGGTATCCTCGGTCATTCATCACGTTACGCATCGCCTGTACCATCTCCGTACGCTTGCGAAAGGTATCGCGCACTTCTGGATTTACAATCAGGTCAAGGTAACGCTGGCGGTAACGCTGCTCTTTGTCGGTGAAGGCATCGTATGTTTTTGTTTCGCCTTCATCGGTTTCCACCTCTTTGGAGATCAGGGATGGGCGCGGAGGGTTTTGCTGAGCAGAACAAATTCCTCTGGGCGTGTACGGTTGTTTCCCCGGTGCCGGTCTTAAAAACAAATCCCTTGATACCGACAATATCGCTGATGTCGGTCAGTTTCTTGAACACGGTGTTGTGTTTTTCCTGGCCCACGTCATCACGGCGGATGTAGACCTGGATCTCACCGTCGGCATCCTGCAGGTTGAAGAAGGTTGATTTACCCATGATGCGGCGCGTCATGATACGGCCCGCTGACAGAAACCCGCTCCAGCTCAGCCTCTTCCTGGCTCGTCTTTCGTATCAGTTCGGGAATTTTCTAAAATCTGTTTATGCGGAATGGGTGACATCAAAATCATAGGGATAGGGATTGACGTCCATTTCCCTCAGCTGTTCCAGCTTTTCAAGTCGAATTTCATGTTGTTCGCTGATACTTGAATCGGCGTTACTCATCTGGGTGATTAAACTATGGTTTGTGTGAAATTATGGATGTGTGATAGTCGCGTAAAATAGGGAATTTATTTGACAGATGAGTACTTTAATCTCGGTGTTTCATCACCCTTAAAGCCTGAACTTACAAAGTGTTATCATCCCATTTTAAGGCAAAATGGTTTGGTAAAGCTACCTGGTAGCTATGACGTTCATTTTTGCGATCTGTACCATTTTACGGATGCTTTCCGGGTCAATTTCTATAAGTGAATAAATTTTGATGTGGCGTGCATTCTTGCCCGTTCCGCTTAGATTGTATCCCTCGTTCTCAAGTTCCTGCCAGCCGTGGAAAAAAAGACGACAAAAATCTTCGGTCGGTTGTATCCCGCAGATTACATTGGTTGGCTGTCCGATACTGTACAGCGCATTCCCGATTTTCTTGCCACCCGATACCTGTTCATCCGCATCAGGCAAGGTCTTCTGGATGGTGTGCCGGAGCTGGTTAGCTACAGACTGAATATCTCTCGGCAGGGGGTGTACCAACTCACTGAAATTGGTCGGAGGGGTGGAATAGGTTGGCATAGTCTTGTTAGTGAGTCTTATTGATATTTAGCCGGTAAAATGAATTTGTATTACCGAATTATGCCAGGTGATGACGATCCACGCTTCACATGGTTACCGAAGGATTATAGCAATAATTTGTAATTCAAGCTCGATTATTTTTAACAGCCATTACTTTTGGCAAGGATGGCACCCTCTGGGCCACCCAAAAAGCACTTATCCCGGGTGCTGCAGGCGTCATTCAAATATTGCCCTAAGGGGTCAACCAGACAGGCAATATTTTTGCTTTTCCTAAATTAGTTTGTACATAAAAACGAAACGGTCCATGTGAATAGCATGGATCGTTATTTATATATATTCCCTTCTACCATTAACTATCCTTTTTTTGTATCACCATTTGTTCCAATTCTCGGAACAGTTGCCGCATTCGTAGCAGATCTCCTTTGCGGTTGAGGAACAGGTACACCTGCCGGTCCGGGGAGTGGTAGGCATTAAACAACTGCAAATCCCCAGCTCTGAGCCATCCGAGATTTACTGTAGGCTGACTGAAAGCGGTCCTATGTGATTGGGTGAATAAGGTATCTGATCGGATATAGCTGTAAAATTTCAGCAGATCCCCGAGGGTGGAGTACATGCCGCCACTGCCCTTAATCAGCCAGGAGGTAGGCCCCCAATTCGGTGGAATGTTAGGCAAGCCCACTTTTTGAGGGGCGCTGCCCACCGCAAAATCCGCAAGTGACAACGCCGCCCGATCCCCATACTCATGGGTTCTTTCCATTCCAGCAGGGGTAAAAAAATGTTTATCCAAAAAGCTAAGATAGGAGGTGTTGCTCACACGCTCCACTAGCGCCGCAAGCAGCACAAAAGCACCATGCGCCATGCCAGCGGTCGGCACCGGGTTTAAAGAGCAGATTCTGAGATAGCAAGCGCTGCTCGGCCGTTTCTCGGTCGATCCACGCCAGGTCGGGATCCCAATCCTCTTGCGTATCAAAAAAGTCAGGCAATCCCGATTGTCCCGATATCAGGTGGCGGATAGTCATTTGTTGTTTGTCCGGCGGTACGTTTGTGAAATATTGGTCAATAGTATCATCCTGGTCAATTTTGCCCTGCTGTTCCAACAGGTGAATGGCCGCCCTCGTAAAATCGATGGGACGTGAGCCTACCCCAAAAAAGGTGTTCGGTGAGTTCGGAATTTCCAGCGATGGATTGGCCATCCCAAAGCCCTTTTCCAATACAACCTTGCCGTCAAGCTTCAGGTAAAACAACGCCAGCCATCCCTTCCAGGGCGAGCTGTTCAAACGTTTCTGAAAGGGTAGAAAGCGAAAGATTGAAGCGGTTTTGGCGGCTCTGAATTTGCAGATTCTTAATTCCCTTTTCAGTAATTTCAATTCTAATCTGTTTCTCTTGCTCGTTGCCCGAAAGTACCAACAGTACGCCACCAGGTGCAGGCTGAACGGCGACCCCATCCCACAAATCACGAACTTCATCGCGTATGTTTTGCAACCGCTGAATTAATGCAGCCCGGTCACGTTCTTTCACGGGCACGCATTGATTCATCAATGAAGTTTTCAATGGCGCCATTACTTGTGCTTTGCAGCATGGTTTCAAACAGCACGTACGGCTTCTGTTGACATCTTCCGGCGGTCCCTCCTGCGCTAGTAGCCGTATTCGGAATTCCGGAAATAACCAAGAGCAGTAGCGTATGTACACGAGCAGATAATGATTTCACAATAGATTTTCTAAGTTGATTTGTTTTGTTCATCTATAGACGTATTAGGTGTTTGAAAGCAACTTCTGAAATCAGCTGTCATCGATGCAATAAAAGTCAAATTATTTGACGGCTATTGACTGACTTTAGTTACATTTTTCTCCAGCTGATAGGGCAGATCAATGGCAATAGCTTTTAAATCGCGGAATCTGTTATGTCGTTTTGAAGGGAGATAAGAAGTCGCCTAGTGGATAGCAGAAGTGGGGGGGGGGTAGAGTGGTAGAGTTATCTATGAGCAGGTGGTCGACTTAGATTCCAGGGGAATTACCAGGTGGAATGCTGGAACTCATAGCTCAATCAATGTTGGGAATGCCAAAAACACGACAGCATTCATCCCAAGATTAAACACGCTGTGGGAAAGAACGGCGATCCATATAGAGCGGCTTTTCTGCGTGATCCAGCCGAAGCCCAGCGCAGCCAGGAACATGCACGGCAACCAAACAGTGATTAGGATCGGCTGGTATGGGACTAATCCATAATGCGTCAGGTGGACTAAAGTAAAAGCCAGGGCCTGAGTTACCATGCCTGCTGGCAGTCCCCATCTGTTTGATAAACCTCGAAGCAGGTATCCTCGATATAAAAACTCTTCCGCAAGTGGACTGAATAGCATGGCGGGAATTGTAACGATCCCAAACTGTATAAGTGTGGAGGTGGAGGCTGGGGTCTGCCCCAGTGATTTATGAAGGGTCAGGGCATGTTGTACAAACCAGTTGTCATTGGTGCCACCTATTATAAGCCAGGCTGCAGTAAAACAGAATGCTAACATAAGCAAAGCTACAGCAGGTCCACCCAGGAACCACCAGGCTGAGACAGGTGCTCTGAATCCAAGTTGGCGCCGGGATGGTTTGGGAGATAACAGCCACGGTAGCGGCCAGATGATGACCATTGACAGGGGAATAAACAACGGGTTTAACAAGCCGCTAAATCGTATAGCAGCATGAATTAAAAATATGAAGCTGACCAAGAAAAGAGTATTTGGTATCAGCCGCTGCAAGGCAGGTCGAAACAGGTGTCCATCTGATATGGGATCGGCGGAATGTGTCAATAATTTTTGAAATTCTAGTGCGAGGTAGTACAAGAATATCTAATCGGATCTAAAAGAAATTAGCTATTGATAATTAAATCGCAATATTCATTCTTTGTAGAGTTACTGACTTAATACTACTTTTTGGAGAGGGGCTGGTTAAATCATTATTAAAGATCTAAGCGGCTACTAGGGTGATTTTAAGAGCAATAGCTACCGCATATTTAACGAAATAGAAGAAATTTCATATAGAACAGGATCAACCAAAAACAGGGATTATGAAAAAGTTTGTTAGTGTATTGTTACTGCTGAGTATATCGATGGTTAGCTCAGCGCAAGATATTGATGAGAATCCGGATATAACGGGAGAGCTAAAAAAATGGCATAAGGTTACGCTGACATTTGATGGCCCCGAGGCCAGTGAAGAGGGGGAGTATAATCCCTTTTTACATTATCGTCTGAATGTGACTTTTATTCATCCAGCTTCAGGTAAGCAGTATACCAAACCCGGTTTCTTTGCTGCTGATGGAAACGCCGCCAACACTTCAGCCACCCGTGGTACCAAGTGGCGGGTCCATTTTGCACCGGATGAAACAGGACGATGGAAGTACAACGTGAGCTTTCGAAAAGGAAGTTTTTCCGCGATAAGCGAAGCACCCGATACCGGCGTCAGCGGGGAATTCATGGATGGGAGCACCGGAGAGTTTTTAATTGAATCAAGCGATAAAACGGGCCGCGATTTTCGATCTAAAGGTCGCCTGGAATATGTTGGAAAGCATTATCTTGAGTTTGCCGAAACGGGGGAACCTTTTTTGAAGGTTGGAGCCGATGCCCCTGAAAACTTCCTGGCCTATGAAGATTTTGATGGTACTTTTAAAAATGATGGTCGCAGTGATGACCTGGTTAAATCCTGGCAACCTCACGTCAAAGACTGGAACCAGGGCGATCCCACCTGGCAAAACGACAAGGGAAAAGGAATGATCGGCGCGCTTAACTATTTGGCTTCTGAAGAACTGAATGCGGTCTCCTTTCTGACTCTTAGCACCGAGGGCGATGACAAAAATGTTTTTCCATATATTGATTACACTACGTACGATCGTTTCGATGTGTCAAAGCTGGCACAGTGGGAGATCGTTTTTGAGCATGCTGACAGCCTTGGTATTTTCTTGCATTTCAAAACCCAGGAGGCCGAGAACCAGGGATTGCTGGATAATGGCGGCGTCGGGGCGATGCGGAAATTGTACTACCGGGAGCTGATCGCCCGATTTGGCCACCATCTGGCCCTGAACTGGAATTTGGGAGAAGAAAACGGCGAGTGGGTCGATAATCATCACACGCCTCCCCAGCATACCCTCCAGCGCCGTGCAATGACTCACTTTTTCCATGATCATGATCCGTATCCCCGGCATATCGTCATTCACAACGGGAAATATTTTGATGATCTGCTAGGCTCCAAAAGCAAACTGACAGGTCCATCGATACAAACACACCGGGAAGATTTTGGGCATGTGCATGACGCAGTGCTGGAATGGAGGAAAAAATCGATAGAAGCTGGTCAGCCATGGGCCGTGGCTGTAGATGAGCCGGGTGATCACCGTTATTCTCTGGTCCCCGATAACGTAAATCCAGAACATAATAATGCTCGTAAAAACGCACTCTGGGGCGCTTTTATGGGCGGCGCCTGGGGCGTGGAATGGTACTTTGGATACGAGAATGAGCAGTCGGATCTCAGTGCCGAGGATTGGCGATCGCGAGATCTATTCTGGGATCAATGCCGCTATCTGCTTCAGTTTTTTAATGAGAACAACCTACCGGTTCGGTTGATGGAGCCCGCTGATGATCTGACAGAAAAAGAGGATGATTATGTGTTCTACATGCCTGGTGAAGCATACGTGTTTTATCAGAAAACAGCGGCGGATATCACGGTCGATCTCCAGCAATTTGAGGGAATCTACCAAGTCCGCTGGTACAATCCCAGAACAGGGCAGTATGTGCATGAAGATAAATTACAGGGTGGAAGTTCAAGAACATTAACCACTCCAGATATCGACACCGACCGGGATTGGGCAGTGGTCGTCAAAAAGATCCAGGGCTAGTTTACAGGTGCTAAATAGGGGCTGCTCAAAAAGTCTGATTTATTCTTGAAAAGTCAGAGTGCTTGAAAATTGGCATCCCTCAAGTCCGGAGAATCCCTGCAACGGGTTTGGGTAAAAGCGAGTGGAGAGGAAAAGCAATATATTCTTGCAGGTCCAGAAAACGAGAATATCTGGGATTTTATGCTGCGCGTTCTCCGGGCCGTTCACAAGAGTGGGATCGCCCTCATCTTCCCGGCCAAGCTATATCTCCAAGACCAGGATGATTCGTACCAGTTATGATTGTCCAGGGCTTACCTTTTCACGGGAAGGAGCTTCGACTGGCCTCTACAATTTCTTTCGGGATTATCCCCTCCAAGTACTGAAAGTCCCTTCCCAATGTTCCAAGCTGCATCAGTAGCCAGAATTCTTGCCACAGCACTAGATACTTTTTGGTTGATCGTCTCAAAATAACATCTCACGCCATTAATTTTGAAGATTATGGTGAGGTCCGAATATTATTGACTGGCAATCAAAAAAGGCTTTCAGCAGTAGCAAATTAGTTGGCAACTAAAATTTTTTAAGAAAGAAGTGGTCATAGTGCCCGTCTCTTGTGTATCTGCATAGTAAAAGAGTTGAAAATAAAGCTTCCTGTTTAGCTGACCAAGCAAAAGCAGGCATAGCCAAACAAGTCAACTTAGATCATTCCGATACACAAAATCCCAATCAAACAAAACAAGGTTCTTATGAAATCAGTAACTGTAACACTATCTGCATTAGCACTTGGTGTATTATTGCTGGCATTTGCTCCGGCAAAAACGGCTCAGACCGACCATCACAATACCATCGTTAACCTGGCAGCCGGTACGGATAATTTATCCACTCTGGTAACGGCAATAAAGGCGGCCGATTTAGTTGAAACCCTTAATGGAGATGGCCCATTCACCGTATTTGCCCCAACAAATGCTGCGTTTGCCAAGCTGCCTGACGGCACGGTAGAATCACTGCTGAAGCCCGAAAATAAAGATCAGCTGACCCGTATTCTTACCTATCATGTGGTGCCTGGCAAAGTGATGTCCGGCGACCTGGAAGATGGAATGACAGCTAAAACCGTACAGGGTGACGAGATCGAGATATCTCTGGGAGCAAATGTAATGATCAATGATGCAACCGTCGAAAGTGCAGATATTGAAGCTTCCAACGGTGTTGTCCATCTAATCGATTCTGTAATAATGCCACCGGAAAAAAGCTCCAGCTCTACGGGCTACTAGGTTGCCCCGGATTAAGCAATTACTTTGAAAAGAACCCGGCTTTTTATTGCCGGGTTTTTTGATGAATTGCCGTAAATTGTTCGGCAAAACAGGTATTTAAACCAGGCGGTAATGTTAGATATCATCCTTTAAAATGTATGTCTTGCGAATTACCAGGTACACTCTCCCTTTTTAATCTTGATAGTAGCGGAGAATAGTTTACAAATGCCTTGCTGTGCAGAGGATGTAAAATTTTTGGGATCAGATCTGAAACTTCTCTCTCCGTTTTACTTAAAGTATAAAACTGGATACAGGTAGATTGATTTTATAATCGACTGCTTTATCAGGCTAATGGTAAACTTTAATGAAACTGAATTTTATACCTGTTATGGAAAATCAAGGAAACGGGATAGGAATCGAAAACAGCAGCAATGTTAAAAGTACTCGTATTGCGGTAGCTTTGTTGCTCCTGATGGGAGTTTTGCTGGTAAGCGGCTGCGCAGAGACCATCACACTTACAGAACCAATAGAGCGGGAACAGGTCGGATTCTGGTATGGACTGTGGCACGGATTTATTCTGCCATTTTCATTTATCGTATCCCTGTTTGATTCTGATGTTGCGATCTACGCCATCTACAATACGGGCGCATGGTATGATTTCGGATTTCTGCTGGGCGCCAGCTGCTCGATCGGGGGAAGCAGCAAAGCGACTTAAAACATGGCTTGGCGGTTGTTAAATCATGGCAAAATCTGCTTGATGCAACCGCCAAGGTTTATGCCATAACTAAATCTTGCATAAAAAATGGGAGTAGTGTGGCAAAAAACCTATCTATATCATGGCCTGCTTGCCCAAACGCGTGTAATACGAGTAATATCCTTGTCTAGGGGCCCGAACCGACCTTTGGTGATACGCTACTGAAGCAACCATCTATTTTCAGTGTTTGATTATCTGCAAATTTTTTAATTAAGTTAAAAAGGATAAAGGAACTAATTATTCATTCAGATGAGACCTATACGGCGTAATCTGTTGATACCTTTTTTAGTCTATCAAGGAGACCTTCTTTTACGTTTATTTCTCATAATCTAAAGAGAACTCCTATAGTTTTTTACCAATAATTTTGCGGCGGTTTTGTACATAAACCTACGATTACTTTTTTTTCTAATTAAAAAAGATAAGGTAATCATTATGAACACATCGGGTAATCAGATATCAAATAGCAGAGCAAATACCTCATTTAAAAGGAAAACAGCAAAGTATTGTATGCACGCACTTGCCGTGGTATTTATCGCCTTTGGTATGTCCGCGTGCGATGTCATCGAAGAGGATGGACAAAATGGCGAACAGGAAGAAGCGGAAGTGATCAGCCAGGAAATATCGGAAAGTGAGGCTGAAGAAGCCCGTGAATTCTGGACTCCCCAACGCTTGGAACAAGCGGAACCAGTAGACCCGGGATGGATCGATCATGAAGAGCAAGATCCGCCTGCTCTTACCGAACCAGAGATTCCGGGTCCCGACGTTCAGGTAATGCAGAGCCGTGGCGTGCTTCCGGACTCCATTGAAAAGGGTCAATCCGGAAGGTTTAAAATCCAGAAAGATACCGCAGTTCATGAAGCTTCCCAGGTCTCTGCGAACTATACGCAGTATCCCTATCGAACGGTGGGACGTGTCTTTTTTACGAAAAATGAGGACTGGTCCTCTTGCAGTGCAGCGGTAATCGCATCAGAAAACCAAAGCGTAGTTTGGACGGCAGGCCATTGTGTATCCGAACGTGGAAATGAAGATTGGCATGATAACTGGATTTTTATTCCTGCCTATAACAATGGTAATGAACCGCTCGGCAGATGGTCGGCCCGCGTAAAAGCAACGTTCGTTGCCTGGCATTCCAACGGTAACCGGAATTATGACCTGGGTGCTGTAGTCGTAGAGCAGCGAGAAAACAGATCTATAGCATCTGTTACCGGTTCTCTGGGCTGGATGTTCAGTGCCCAGCGTGATCAAGACTGGAGACAACTGGGATACCCAGCGAGCGGCAGTCTTTTCAGCGGCCAAAACATGTGGGAATGCTTTGCTCCCTATGACGGCGCTGACGGGGTAGGTTCAGATCCCGGACCCGGACATCGGCCGTGACCGATTGTGATATGACTGGCGGATCAAGCGGTGGGCCCTGGGTTGTGGCCTTTGAAAACTGCCCGAATTGCTACATCAACTCAGCAACCAGCTGGGGATGGTGGCGAAGGGGTCATTCCAATCTCAGCACGCAGCTTGCAGGTCCTTACCACGGTACAGCGGCCCATCATCTGCTAGATGTTGCTGAAGGTTTTTAATCAACTAAAAAACCATAGAAAAATTTTTGGCTAAGGTGAACAAAGCCGTAGACTAAAAACAAACAAGCGAACAACTTTAATTAACCAGTGGCCCGGCATTATGGATCAAAAGCCGGGCCGTTTCTTTGTGATTATATGTGATCGTTTATACCAAAGCATATTTTTAAAGGGTAAATATTGGGAGATGTAAATTGTAGAAATCAACCTGACGAATTATTTAATAAAAATGCATTCCGTAATTTTACAGCAAATTATACATTTCAACTTATCCAGAACCATTAAAATGCAGCTACACAAGATATTTCTTATCACTATTAGCTTTGGATTATTTCTCTTTACAGGTGTAAACCTGGCAAAAGCCCAGCCAACAAATGAAGACAGCGGTAATTTTGGATTGGGAATTATGCTCGGTGAGCCTACCGGCGTCTCCGTTAAATACTGGAATAACAGTCGCTCCGCATTTGGTATCGGGGCTGCATGGTCGCTGGCTGAAAGAACCGAAGCCCTTCATCTGCACGCTGATTATTTGTCGCACTCCTGGTTTAATAACACGGAAAACCTGGCTTTTTACTACGGAATTGGCGGACGCGTTATTTTTGCTGATAATACAGCTGCGGGTGTTCGTGTGCCGTTTGGATTAAACTATGCATTCCAAAACATCCCTTTTGATCTATTTGTTGAAGCCGTTCCAATTTTAGATATCTCACCCGAAACTGAATTTGCGGGTAATGGTGCGGTTGGGATACGGTTTTATTTTGGAAAATAGAGCACGAAAAAATTTAAATTACAGATTGTATTCCAGCCAGAATTTCCAGGAGTTATTCGAATTATCAACTTCCTGAGACGGGCCCTACACTGCTTCCAAGCCTCCTTTTTCAGTGCTCTTTGCATCATGCTAACCGGGTAGCCATCCTGTCATCTGGGGTGGGATAGATAATGATGAGCCACTCTTCCAGGGGAATACGTATTGCCAGGTTTTACGATTTGATCAAAGTCTCCGTATCCCATCCGGCTTTTTCAACTCCTGCTTGCCAGGCGCTTCTTAAAAAGTTGAGCACTGCCTGTTCCGGGTCTTCGGCTTTGCGTACATCTTCATACATCACCAGGGCCATAGGGCTGCCGTTTTGCTCGGCCCAGAAGGCATTTTCAGGTTGTAAGGGAGCTTCCACTAAGCCATCAGGAGCTGGGAACGTATATGATGGGAACGTATATGAATAGAAGGCTGCATCAGGAATATTATCGTCCCCGGGCCAAAACCCGAAGCTGATCACTTCATGGCTGTAAGCTTCTCGGTCTACAGTACCGGCTTCAGGCATAGGAGGAGCCTGTTTGCCGGAAAATCGTGTGACGGCTAGATCAAAGCTATGCCAGTAGAGTTGTACGGGGCACACTTTTCCCCTGAAATCATGGTTAAAGACCCGGAAAATGCGATCTATCTCTGAGAGAATACTCCAGTATTGCTCAACATATTTTTTGTCATACCGGTCATGTTCACGGTCTTCGGCAAAAGGGGTATCAAAAGGCATGTCATACGGCTTGGAAAGAATATCTGCCTCAATATCAAAATCATCCATAATGGAAAACAGGTTTTTGTAAAACTCAGAAACCGAAAGTCCGTCCTGCAGGTCAAAGGCATCTCGTTGTCCGCGACTTGTAGCAATCGATACCTGGTGGCTTATAAAATCAAAATTAATTTCGAAACGGTGACTATTGTTTGGGATAGAGCTGGTTCCCAATCCTCGTGTGTTTACATACAGTGGAACGTGCCACCAGTGATTTTGAGGAGGGGTAAGCTCCATACGAATTTTGCCCACAATCTGTACAAAAAGGTGGAGCGTTTGCTTGTTGTCTTTCCACTCTTCAAGCGGAAGGGGCGGAAATCTATCTAATGTTTTCATGGCAGTATGATTTTCAGATTGGCAATAAGCATGTATAATACTATCCGAATAATTCCGGTAATATGCTTATCTAATGATTAACTTTCTTGCATGGAAAGACGAATGGCCTGTTGATTATCTACCTGCCAAGAGTGGTGAATGGATTGAATGAGAACCCACACCAAGAGAGGAGTATCACCAGTTTGAAGGATAAGATATAGATCATGAAAATAGGAATGGAAATAATGCGGGATTATTCTTGTACCTTGGATAAATGGATAAGACTACTCTTCATGCCACAGAAATAACGCACTTTTTTGCAGTAGGTAACGCATTTCAGATTGAGAATAAACGGGCATGTAATCCTGAACGTGATGACAGAAATCGGTCGCCGGCTATAGGATATACCGGGGATTTAGTGAACAATAGTATCCAGGATAGGTGAGGACTGTGTCCTTGATAATGACTTTTGTAAAAAACCAGGTCAACTTTTTAGATTGTTAGCTGCAAGATTTCCCGCCAGAAAAAAGGATATACCCAAAACAGGTTGCAAATATGGTGTAGATACCAGCTCCTATTGCAAATGAAACTAGGATAGAATTTGTAATTAAAAATTCTAGTAATAGGATGGCCGATAATACGAAGTGAAAAAAGTTGCCTAATGCCACAGGGCGACTGTAAATGCCACCAATTAAATTGCCACGAGCCATCCAGTTTAATACCGCAAATCCAAGGTATAAAGAGCCAGTTAGTTTTATTAAAAGCGTTCCTTTGGCCTCTACCGATGTTCCAAAATAGCCAGCAACCTCTTGTGGAATAAAGGAGCCCAGGATTCCAAGTAATCCCAGAAACAGGGCGCTGGAAACCATCAACAATTTAGTATTTAATTTTAGGGAATCGGTTTTCTCCTGAGATTTAGTCTGTAAGCTCATTCTAATAGAATTCTATCTTTTAGAATTACGATTGAAAAACTATAATCGCTTATTTCGTGGAATAGAGAGTGCTGCAAAGAACTCTAAAGCGGTGTTTGAAATTACTGGGTGATAGTAGTTTTGCAGAACATCAACTCGCTGTTATAAGGGAATTATACTGGGTCTGTTGGTGGCTTTGAACAACCACCTCACAACAAGGTACATGGTATTTGCAAAGATCTCTGAGGCTATTATAGCTTGGTGTTTTATAATCCTATGTTTCCAAAATATAAATATGTATGGATTTTAGTAAAAAGTAGAAATACCAGATGGTAAAACTGTGTAGTTCAATGGACGATGGGCAGGAAGAGAACGTAATCCCTACCGGTCCTCTTTTTTGAGCAGGATACGCGGTACCTGGGGCAGGGCCAGCCATTCAGCAATGGAGTTGTAGCCGGAGGCCAGATCCTGCAAGACGCTGTACCCGTTTTTTACACTTGTAATCGCTTTGGCATAAATATATGCTATTAAAGAGTGACGATAAGAGGTGAAAAACAATGAACGGTTCTGCATGACAGGTAAATGTTGGGTCGTTTCCTTTGTAATTAAAATACTTACCATTAAGTTCAGTTCCTCTTCAAGAAAAGATTCTTCATTTTGCACCTATTACATGAACTCAGGTTTTAAAAATTAAATTCAACTAATAGCAGTCCATTTTAAAATGTTTTTTTGATAATCTAATGAAATTTAAAATATTCATATTTCTATTTTTCGATAACTAATTGAATTAAATAAATTTAGTTGTAGTTTATTAAGCGTGAAATCGGGGGTAAAATTTGAGCTAAAAAATAGTTGAAATTAGAGTGGCAGATATTGAAAATTTTCATTTTCGATATCCATCTACTCAGTTTTAATTTGTGTTTTTTAGAGACGTTTTTGTTGGCAAAATAATCTCAATCTAAACCTATTCTTCAATGGAACTACTGTCTACTGACAACCAATCTTATTCAAAAGCACACTATCTACTTATTGTAATTCTATTTGGAGCTTTTTTGACAAGTGGCTGTGGTATTACAATTCCCAAATATACTTCGATTCATTCAGAGCAGCCGCCAAACTATTACTTAGGAGAATCGCCAAACATTAAGGTGGTGCAGGCGGAGGGAGCTACCAGGCGCATGCAGGATATTACTATACAAGAGCTTCGTAACCAGAGTCGTAGTAGAGGGCATTTTACCATTGAAAACTCTCTAAGTGAAGGTATTCGCTTTGATAGTCGGGATGGTAAGTTAGTTATGACTGGAAAAGAAACAGAAGTGAATGAAGAGGATGTTTTTATAAAATTTAATGTCATTGCCAGCATGAAACAGGATAAACGAACAACCGTAACACGCCCTGCTGGTACACTAGGCTTACAAGAGAAACAAGTTCCAGCTATGGTTACCATAATGCCCGTAGCCTTTACTCTGACTAGAGGTGATGAAGTATTGCTAAATGAACGACAATATAATGGACAAAGAGTTTGGACAATCGATGAGAACGGAGGTGGATATCCCTCTGATTATCGTCGCCGCTTTGAGGCAGCAATCGGACAAGCTGTAGATAAATTCCTTACTGAGATAACTCCCAAAACAGTATCACAAGATGTTAGACTTGATTATTCAGATGAAAAACAAAAGCCGATGTTGGACGCCGCTCGTGATGGCCAAGTGAAACAAGCAGCAACTCAGCTTGAAGAATATGTTCAAAATAATCCAAATTCAGCGTCGGCTGTATATAATTTAGCTGTTCTGACAGACGCCCTTGGAGATTATAATCAAGCAATTGACTATTACGATAAAGCCCTCTCACTCGGTGGAAAAGATTATTATACCGACGCGAAGTCAAGTTGTATGCGTAGGATGAATGAGCAAGATGCAATGAATCGTATAGATACAGCAGGAAACCCGGATTCAACATCTTCCAATATTGAATCTCAAGACAGCAATTCAAGGGAAGAGCAAAATTCTGGAAATAAACCTGGTGATGGCGGTGAAGATATTGAATGGATCCAAAATACTCTAAATAGTTTAGGCTACGAATGTGGCACTGCCGATGGGGCTATGGGGCCGAATACTCATTCTTGCATACGTTCTTTCCAAAAGGCCCATGATTTAAAAGTAACAGGTTCGATTAACGAATCAACGTATAATTCGATAGTGCGTGAAACCAAATAAAGTTTGAGAGCTTTTTGCCTGGGAGTACATTTAATATAACTATCCTTACTTTATCTATACTGGATAGAAAATTTACAGATTAAGATCCTAATTGCTTATGCCAACAGGGTCTTAATCTGATAACTATTGTAATAGGAATTCAGCATGAGTTTAAAGAAAACATTTTCTTTAATCATAGTTTTCTCCCTTCATCTATTTGTCTCAAATGCTTTTTCACAAACACAAGATTCGAAAGAGCTACCCAAAGGCCAACTTATAGAGGTCCCTGTCCTTGAACAAAATCGAACAAATCAATTCAAAGGAAAAGCAACTACTACAGCAACGGTAGTTTTCGAGAATAGCTTCGAGTCCGGGTTGGAGAATTGGAATGTTACTGGTTCGTGGGCTGTGGGGGAACCGACTAGCGGTCCAAATTCGGGATTTAACTCGCTAAACACAGCGGGAACGAATCTTACCGGGGATTATTCGGACAATGCTGATGACAGTTTAACAACACCTTCAATTACCCTACCATCTATTTCCGATAGCCAGAGCCTTACACTCCAGTTTATGGAGTGGTTTGAATTGGAGAGCGGATTTGATTACGGCTATATTGAAATTTCCACAGATAATGGAGAAACGTGGACCACACTAAGCTCGAGAGATGGGGATAGCGAATGGCGAGAAACGGAAGTAAATCTTACTCCTTATGCTGGCGAAGATATCATTCTTCTTTTCCGTTTTACTTCAGATGATGAAAACAATTTTGCCGGCTGGTTTGTCGATAATGTACGAATTACAGATAGTACCCCAGAACCACTTGCAGCTGAAATCACGAGTCTCAACAGCCAAAACTTTCCTAATATTTATGCAAACGTAAAGGTATATACCAACGGAACCAGTTTTCCCGGCCTTTCACAAGAGAACTTTACTGTTTTCGAAAACGGAACGCAGCAGACCGACCTTTTTAATGTTACCCCTCCGGAAGAAGGCGGTGGTGTACGGCGTGCTGATGTAATATTTTTGATGGATAACAGTGGTAGTATGGGACCATCACAGGACGAAGTGCAAGAAAATGTCTTTAGTTTTGTAGATGATTTGGCTGCTTCAGACGTAGACTATGCACTTGGGTTGGCTCGATATGGCTCATTTGAGAATAGTGGGAATCCAATTATTGAAGACAATGGGAGCTTGACCTCTGATGTCGAATACTTCAAAAACGATATGTGGATGAGGAATAGATCTTCGGGAAATGATGAGCCCGGCTACTACAGTATAACAGAGGCCGCCAATAGTGTTAGTTTCCGTCCTGGAGCCCAGCGTATTTTTATTATTATCACTGACGAACCCCCCGACCAGGGTGGGGCTTCGCAGAGCGATGCACTTACAGTTCTGCAAGAAAGTGACATTACATTGTTTGCCTTAACCGAATCCAGTCTTTTTTCCTACTTCGAACCCCTTACAGAGCCAACAGGCGGACAATTCTTTGATATTTACTCTCCATTTGATGATATCCTGGATTTCATAGCTGCACAAGTAGCCGATACCTATGTTGTAAGCTATCAGTCAAGCAATCCAAGTTTTGACGGTACCACTCGCAATGTACGTGTAGAGGCAACGTACGAGGGCAATACCGCTTCCGACGAAGCCAGTTATGTTCCGGGAGCTGCTCCAACCATCCAGCGAACCCAGCAAACCATCTCGCTCAGCGACGACGGGCAGCCGGAAAATCGCGCACTTACTATAGAGGCTACCGTTACCGACGACATAGCACCGGGAATTCAGCAGGCCACCCTTTTCTACAAGCCGACGCCTGACCCGGCAAGTAGCTATCAATCTGTGGTGATGACCAGTACAAGCGGGAATATTTTTCAAGCTGAAATACCTGGCAATACCGTAGCTACACCCGGCATAGACTACTATATTACAGCCACCGATGGTAATACCACCTCTTCCAGTCCCAGCACAAATCCCGGTGCCAGCCCGTTTAATATTGCCATACTGCCGAACGAACCTCCCGTTATTGAGCACACGCCGATCACCGAAGCCACGGCAGAACAGCCGATAGATATTGCTTTTAACGCCACCGATAATACGCGTGAGCTGGAGCGCGTAAAGCTCTATTACCGCCGCACCGGGCAATTAAATTATGAGGTAGAAGTTTTTGATGATTTTGTGAACCTAAGTGATTTTCAGTTAACTATTCCTGCGGAGTTTGTAACTACTGACGGCGTGGAATACTACATTGAAGCCGAAGACGACTGGGGGGTGGCCAGTACATTGCCGAAGGAGGATGCAGTGGATGAACCGTACAGCACGGAAGTGAGCTCTACATTTCCACTTAAAATTGTTGATGTAAACGGGGATCCTATAGCTAATAAAGAGTTTACCATATATAATGTCACGGAACATAATTTCAGTGAAAATGGTCCCCCGGATTCACCGGTAGGAATCCGCACTACAGATGACCAGGGACGCATAGAACTTAACTCGTCATCTTTCTCTGAGAATGATCAAATTAAAATAGAACGTGAGGTTTATTCTGAGTCAGCGAATGGTAACTCTGCATATAAAAAGTTAGATAATGAGCGATACAAAATTTTATTAGATAATGCTCAGTTCAATAGTGTTGGAAAGATTTCTTATCCCACGGTGACTTCTTCTTTATATGATATTAAGGAAATATCACTTGATCATACAATGATCGTTCAAAATCTGGCAGTATCTGTAGAATGGGATGCTTCCGATGATTACTTGAATGATATACTGGAAGGGATGAAAAAGACATCGAATTATATGTATGACGTCACGGATGGACAATTTTATATTGGAGAAGTTGCTGTTTTTGAAAATAAGAAATATTGGAAAAAGGCCGATATACGACGACATGCTGATAATCAATTTCGTCCTATTGCCTATTCTGATATTATATTTGAGAGATGGAATCAGAATGGTGTCCGTATGCCACGCATTTGGAAGCTTACCTATGATCTGACAAGAAACCACTTTTATACTAAAGGAGATTTAAGTTTTCCATATGATTTTAAGACTGTTGGACATGAACTTGGCCATTACCTATTCTATTTCAAAGATGAGTATAAGAATGATTCTGAAGTAAAGGTTTGGGAAGAAAAAACTGGATCTGAAGATCCTTGGAATTTTGGTTTTATGGATTCCCCGCAAAATAAGTTTCAAGATTTTCAACTTGGTGGAGAATACTCTTCAGAAATGTCTTCAGAAGCAAGGTATCCAAGCGATGGGTATAAAGTCACCTCGCAGTGGCAAAAACATCAAAAACCTTGTTGGGATACTTTTGAAGAATTATTTGAAGGTGTTTATGACGATATTTATTGCCCAATTAAAAAACCTTCAGAGAGAAGTACCGGAGATAAAGATTACCTACTAGGACCAAATAATGATTTAAATGATTTAACTATAGATGTAGGATCTTCAATTAATGATAGTCCTGATCCACAATACCAAAATGTTGGCGCTTTCAATAAACATTTAAATATCACTGGTGCTCTCAGTGATATTACTCCTGATATTTTATTTGTTCCAAGTGTAACATTAATCAAATCCTCGCGGGTAATAAAACAAGGAAAAACCAATGATGAAGGATGGATATTAGTTTTAGGTGCGGAAAATGGTGATGTAGTACGTTATTTCAATTATGATCATACCCAAATTTATTCTGGCATAATCCCCATTAGCGATGGTAGTAATGCCCCTAAAGTAAATGTGATTGCATCAACTAACCAAGATAGTTTAATAGTTGAAGTAGAACCTGTAGATGGCAATTTTAAAACAACTGCCACAGCAAGCTTTAGTGAAAAAAACAGAATTAACTTCACCACAACATTCAAAGAATCATTGCCCACCGTACCAGATTTTGAAATGTACAATAACATGGGGTCACCTAAAAATCCATCAGTTTCGGTCAGCCAGGAAAGTCAATATTCAGTTTCTATAACTGAACCACTTGGAGAAACGGGGTTCTTTTCGTTCATTGCCGAAGATAACTCGTCGGACCGCTTTTTCGTCGATCATGATTACATCTTGTATGACTCATTAAGTGTTAACAACCGGCTTGAATTATCCGGACCAAGTGGCTCCGGGGAACTGCTGCTGGATTCACTGAATACCTCAATAGAGAATGTTCTGATGTTGACTTCAAGTTTTCCTCCTATCTTAAATGGTTTACCCGAAAGTGCCGAGTTGGCTGGTGATGTCCAGTCCATAGCATCTTATCCATTCGATCAGCAATTTTCAGGGGCCAATGCACTTACCATTCGGTATGCGGACAGCGATATTAACGAGGGTAGAGAATCATCGATAACAATATTCAAATGGATATCTGAAAATTCAGTTTGGAAAAAGATGGATGGAATGGTCGACACTGTTCGTAATGCAGTTGTTTCTCAGATACCCTTTTCAGGTACATATGCAGCTTTCACTACCGAATTCGAAACTCAATCCGATGGCGGCGAAGGGCAACAGGGCCTAATGCTTGATCAAAACTATCCCAATCCTTTTTCTCGATTAACCACAATCATATATACAATTCCTAAAGAACAGCATGTAACACTCACAGTGTACAATATTTTAGGACGCAAGGTTGCTACACTTGTTGATAAAAAACAAGAAGCTGCCAAACATTATGTATCGTTTAACGCTGAGAAGCTGGGATTGGCCAGTGGGATGTATATTTACCGCCTCGTTACTGAGGGACAAAAAGAGACGGAAAAAATGATGTTTATTCGGTGAGATAATTCTTACAGTTTTTGCTCCTTAGCAATTACACCGCTTTCTTCTTTACTTTTTTCCTTTGTACTCTTTCCAAAAATCTTATTAACCCTGCTTTTTTTATGGATTATCGGATGCTGGAGCTGATGGCTCCATTGGAGACAGTACAGGAAGCGCGAAAAATTGTGGAAGACGAAGAGATCCTCGGCGTCTGGACCGAAACACAAGAGGATGATTGCTCCATACTCCGCGTATTGATAGATACAGACAGAACAGAGACTCTATCTGACCGGCTGTACGAGAAGTTTTCGAACGTGGATGGCTTCCGTATCGTGCTTTTTTCAGTGCAGGCTACGCTTCCGCAACCCGAGGTGGAGAAAGATGAAGAGGAGGAGGACGGGGAAGAATCGGAGTCAGAAAGTGTACCGGGACGTATCAGCCGCGAGGAACTTTATGCCGATGTTACCAGCGGAAGCGAGCTTACCTGGGTCTATATCGGCATGGTGGTGCTGTCCACCGTGGTGGCAGGAGTGGGGCTTATCCGGGATGATGTGGCGGTAATTATTGGTGCGATGGTTATTGCACCACTGCTGGGGCCCAACGTTTCAATGGCGCTGGCAGCCACTCTGGGCGATCTCGATCTGGGCTGGCGCTCGCTAAAAACCAATGCCGCGGGCTTGATAGCCTCACTTGTTGTAGCTCTTCTTATGGGCCTGCTGCTGCAGATCGACTTTGAATCGCAACAGCTCATCAATAAAACGACGGTGAGTCTCGGAGATATCACCATCGCTCTAGCTGCAGGAAGTGCCGGGGTACTCGGTTTTACTCGCGGCGTGCCGGCTACCATCGTCGGGGTTATGGTGGCAGTAGCGCTGTTGCCGCCTCTGGTAAATGTCGGCCTGCTGCTTGGGTCGGGCCACGTACGGCTGGCGATGGGTTCGGTAATCCTAACATGTACCAATCTTATATGTATTAATTTGGCGGGTATTCTCACGTTCTTGGTGCAAGGCGTGCGTCCCCGGAGATGGTGGGAGGCACAGAAAGCCAAAAAAGCGGTGCGGGCTGCCATTGCCATCTGGTTAGTATTGCTCATAGTCTTAGCGGTGATTATATGGTTTTGGGAGCCCGGCGTTAAATCATTCTGAGTTAGCGTATTATTTGATCATAGTCAGTGAAACGATTTGAAAATAATAAATTAATTGAGTTGCTGTCTGTTTATATGTTAGCCGTAACATGTCACTCTTTAAAGGGGTTTGGTGGATGACAAGTACTAAGGCAGGACCAAGTGCTTGGACAGATTTTCAGTATATGAACTTTTGAAATATATCATGAGTACAATTTGCCGAAACCTATCTGTTTAGTATAAACAGCAATAAATGAGGAAAGCCGCTTTGATTGTCATACAGCATCTATTCCCACAGAATTAAATGCCGAAATGAGCTTAAATAAATGGGATATTGCTTATTCATATTGATAAAAGCAGATGATAAAAAATAGCCCTTGAGGCGGAAAAGTTGTCTGGAACACCTTTTTGATCTTATTTTATAAGTTCTTTAATAAAAAAAGGCACAGGTTGGAAAATATCACGGCAAAGTACTGCTCTCTGCTACCCAGCGATCTGAATATTGCGATTGGAGAGATCGGATCCACGTTCAGTGAGGAGCTTTTATCCAGCATTGAGCAAACTGAATATCAAAATTTACAGCACCGCCGCCGAAGGGATGAATTTCTATCCACGCGCGGTATTATTAAGGAATTGGCCGGGAGATCGGGCTGGAAAGGACTGCGTTTGAAATCCACAAAGATGCGCTTTGGCAAACCGTATGGCGTTTACAATAATCAACGGTTTGAGCTGAGCCTGGCCCATACCAATGAAAAAGTGATCTGCGTTCTTTCACCGGGTCTGCCTGTGGGCATCGATATTGAGCCAGAAGATCGAAGTGTTACCGAGCGGCTCAGGGATCGGATTTTACATGCCGAGGAGCGTGCGCTGTTGCAAGACCAGCCGCTCATCCGGGTATGGACACTCAAGGAGTCGCTGGTAAAACTGAACGGCAGGGGACTGCGAACCAACCTCAACGAAATTAAGATACAGCGGCTGAATCCTCGAGTATTTTCTGCTGTTTTAGGTGATGATAAATCAGCCAGAATTTGTAGCTTCAGGCACCAAAAACACTGGATTGCAGTGGCCTACTACCAGAACTAAATATCATCTGTCGGTAATTTTATGAATATCATTTCCTATTCACGTGATCAGATCCTGGAGGGCTTGGCTCATACGCGGACCAAGCATAATAACGTCAACGATCACATACGCCTCATTTTTGCACCTACCCGTATCAACCATGATAATTTCGATCGAGCCTGTGATATATACAGTCGGCTTGATCCTACTAACTACGATACTATTGTTATCGTGGAATCATTCGGTAAAGTGCTGGAAAAAAAGTTGCCGATGCCTTCTAATAAATTTTTTGAAACTCCACTGGGCCGGGTCCCGATAAATGATTTTCTCCGTAATGAGTTCTGTGATGAAGAGGATGACTTTTACATCCACGACGAGGGGTTCAGTAAAGATATGAGCCTGTTCCAGCAACTTATGATTCTACAGTGCGCCTGCAGTAACTTCTCGGTATTGAGTGTGCAGGTTGCCGATGATGAGCCTGCCATCGTAAAGGAACTGGCATTTGTGCTGGAAGAGGTCCTGTCCTCTCACAACGTGCTCTTGGTATTCTGCTGTGATCTCGACAATGCCCGCAAAGCGGAGTATAAAAAGGTGAAGCAGATGATCCAGAATAAAAATCAGTCCGGCCTGATGAACTATCTGAACAGTGGGGAATCCAAAATTGATGGCACATCATCCTTCATTGCGGGAATACTGGTTGCTACCGCCTGGGATCTGAACCTACATTTCCTGAATGGTGAATATGAAGAGTACAAGGGAAGCCTCATCACGGGATATGCCCATCGAGAGGCAGTCCTGTTTTAAGGAAGCTATTCGTCCGCAAAAAGAATACGTTGAGGAGATCAATCCCGACTTAATTATTATAAATGTGCAAAACGATATCCATAATCGGAACTGGTGCGTTGGGACAAGCACTGGCCCGTGCCTTACATGATCAGGCATACCAGGTAGTAGGACTTTTCAACCGCACGATCTCCAGCGCTGAAAGACTGGCTGAGGAACTGGATACAGCCGTTGCCAATACTTTTCCAGATTCAGTCAGTCAATTGGGAGAAATTTCTTTCATCACCGTCCCTGATGATGCTATTGCGGTAGTTGCAGAAAAGCTGGCAAATCAGCAATGGGATCTTTCGAATAAAGTGATTGTTCACTGCTCAGGGAACGAGTCGTCCGAGTTGTTAAACCCATTGAAAGAATGTGGGGCATATGTAGCCGCGTTTCATCCACTTCAAACGTTTAACAAGAACTCCTCCAGAGAAATATTTGGGGATATTTACATCAGCCTGGAAGGAGAAAGACCGGCCGTTGAGCAGCTGGAAGATGTAGTTGAACGGCTGGGAGCGCATTCCTTGATATTGACACCGGAAGCAAAATCATACCTGCATGCGGCGGCGGTTATGGCCTCAAACTATCTTGTCACTTTACTGCAGCTTTCCGGGGAGATTGGTGAACTCGGGGGAATCGACCATCATGAAACGCGTAAAGCCCTCCACAAACTTATCAAAACCACCGTTGAAAACGGGACTGCTGAAAATTTGTCAGATGTTTTAAGCGGACCGATCGCCCGGGGAGATTTGCAAACAGTACAAAAACACCTCGATCTGCTGGAACAAAACAAGCGGCTAAAGTCATTATATAATCAGCTTGGCTCGGAAACAGTGCGATTGGCCTCTCAAAAATCATCAATTCCAAATGAAAAGATGAAACAGCTTCTTGACTTGCTAAACAATTGATCCGTTTATGAACAGGGAAGATACACAGGAAGATTTTTATGATCGCGTGTACAATCTGGTTACCCAGATACCTAAAGGCAGGGTAACTACATACGGGGCCATCGCTTCGTACCTCGGTGTTGCATCGGGAGCTCGCATGGTTGGATATGCCCTGAATAATGCAAATCTTTCCACGATACCAGCGCACAGGGTGCTCAACAGGCTGGGGGAGCTAACCGGCCGTGCTCACTTTCCCGATGACACCATGCGAGAGCGGCTGCAGCAGGAAAATGTGGAATTTACTGACGAATATACCGTCGATATAGAAAAATATTTTTGGGACCCGAAGGAAGCAGAAAACGGAACAAATACGGGACAAGATGACTAAAAGAAAGATGGTTATACTACTAATTTTCACACTCCTTATTCCGGGAGCGGCAGCCTTCAGCCAGGCTTCTTCCGATTCACCTGCCTTGAATGAGGTAAACGGGGAGGAGTTAGAGCAATTGATCAATTCCTATGAGGGAGAAAAAGCCGTATTGGTGAACATGTGGGCTACATGGTGTGGGCCGTGTGTTGAAGAATTTCCGCACATTGTGAAGCTGCAGCGAAAGTACAAAGACGAGCTCCAGGTGATTTTTGTGTCTGCCGATTTTGACAAGGAAACAGCCCGGGGCTTCCTAAAAGAGCAAGGTGTAGACTGGACCACATATTTTAAGACCGGAAATGACCAGGATTTTATTAATACCATCTCCGATAAATGGACCGGCGCCATGCCGTTCACCAAAATTATAAGTAAGAAAGGAAACCTAGTAGCAAGCTGGGAAAACAAAGCTGATTTCGAAACATTCGAATCAAACATCAAACAAGCCTTAAATCCATAAAACCATGAAAAAAGCAACACTTAAAGTTTCTGTACTGATAGCCTTAATTGCAGGAGTTGTAACCTGGGCATTCTATCCGGTAGAAGCGCCCACTACCGAAGAATTGGCGATCGGTAGCAAGGCCCCGATGACTGAAGTTGAAGTGCAGGATGTATCTGGAGAAGTATTAACCCTTGCTGAAGTGGCTGGCGAAAATGGCCTGCTGGTTAATTTTTCTTGTAACACCTGTCCCTGGGTTGAGGCCTGGGAAGATCGGTACAATCCTATTGCACAACTAGCTGAGGACAACGGCATTGGCGTGATTGCGCTTAATCCCAATGCGGCCATTCGCAATAATGGAGAGTCGATGGAGGATATGCAGCAACGGGCTGAGCAGAAAAACTATGACTTCTACTACGCGCTGGATGAAAATGCCCAATTGGCTGAGGCTTTTGGAGCCACCCGTACCCCGCATATCTATCTGTTTAACAGCGATATGGAGCTGGTTTATCGCGGTGCTATCGACGATAATGCCAAGTCTGCCGAAGATGTGCAGGAGCCATACTTGGAAAATGCGATCAATAATCTGGCGGCTGGCAACGAGATAGAGCCAAAAACAACAAAATCGCTGGGATGTACAATCAAATGGCCGGAGTCTCAATAGGGACTGATCCTTAATCAGTCAGGTAATAATCAATGGTTGAGACCACCCGAACGGTTTTTCGAATCTGTTTTTCTTCCTGAAGCATCGGCGCTTTATCTCGTGCCAGAACTACAAAGACGCCTTGATTAGCTCGACGTATACCGCCCAGTTCACTGTCTGAATCCCGAGCAAACTGCTGGGCGGAGCTTCGCGCATTCTTCGTGGCTTCGGCAATCATTTCGGGCTTTAATGTTGTAAGGTCATTGAACAGGTATGTCGGTCCACTGCCGAAATATTGATTATTCAAAATTACGCCAGCCTCAACCAGCGCGCCAATATCTTGACTGGCCTGGTTGATCGTCCTTACTTCGTTTGAGCGTATCATCAGCGTTTGGGCCAGTATAAATCGGTTTTCATATGGACCGGACTGGTAAGCTTCGGCCGTGCGGTCGGTTACCTCAAGATTTTGAATCTCCACAACTTCTCGTGGGATACCATGCTTTTCCAAAAATGATTGAACAGTATTGCGATCTTGCTGAATTTTACGCTGCACAGCCTCCAGATTATTACCGGCCGCAACAAACCGAATAGGCCACAGCGCTACATCAGCCATCACATCACGCTCTGATACGCCTTTGACGGTCACAAATCGATCGCCTGTTCGGGCTTCCATAAATCCGTTGCCGATAAACCATCCGGCTAGAGCCAGACCAATTGCAATAATGAGGGCTGTAAATCAGGTATTCCGATCAGAGTCTGACATGTAGTTCGCTGTGCTAAACTGTGGATGAATGTAGAAAATCAGATAATAGAGAGGTTCACTTTCAAAGACAATAGACCCTTCAAATATTTTTCAGAAATGTTATTTGTCTTATACATTGCTTATTTTTCAGGCTTGTTTGAAAATCGAAAACCTTTCGCCCGGGAATATAATTCTTAATCCAACATGTCCAAGTGGACTCTACATACTGAGTTTAAATTTGATGCGGCCCATTTAATTGAAGGATACGATGGAAAATGCGGACGTATGCATGGACACAGTTACAGGGTGCATATATCGGCTGCGTCTCGGAAGCTAAATCCTTCAAAGTATCTGGACTCTGAAGATATGGTCTGCGATTTCCGCGAGCTGAAATGGGCTGCAAAAGATGCCGAAAAGGGCGGTTTGGATCATAGCGTACTAAACGAAATGCTGCCTTGTGCTACCACGGCAGAACGAATAGCAGAATATCTTCATAAGGAAACCAGCAAGCGCATTCCTGATGATATCGACCTCAAAGTCACGGTCTGGGAAACGGATAATTGCTGGGATAGAATATACCGACGAGGACTAATGTTTAATCCCGCAGAGACTACTAAAAAACCGTTGCAGGATAAATCCTACGGCGTCGTTAAATACCCGCTGATGGAGGATTTCTATACCATCCAGGGCGAAGGTGCCCACAGTGGAAAAGCTGCCTATTTCATCCGAACGGCAGGGTGCGATGTTAACTGCTGGTGGTGCGATGTAAAAGAGAGTTGGGATGAGGATGCCCATCCAGAAGTAGCAGTCGATGAAATCGTAGGCCGTGCTAAACAGAGCGGTGCCCCGATTGCGGTGATCACTGGTGGAGAACCGCTGCTGCACGATCTTGATCCGCTGACTAACCGGCTAAAAGAGGCCGGCCTGCAGGTGCATATTGAAACGAGTGGTTCCTCTCCGCTTTCCGGCTACCTGGACTGGATTACCCTATCGCCCAAACGATTTAAGGAACCGCTCGATGAAATCTATTCCTATGTTGATGAACTCAAGGTTGTGGTTCTTAAGAACAAAGATATTGAGTGGGCAGAAAAAAATGCCGAAAAATGCCCGGATGATACAGAGTTGCTGCTTCAGCCTGAATGGGATACGCCTTCCTCCATGGATATGATCGTCGATTATGTTAAGCAAAATCCGAGATGGGGCATCAGTCTGCAAACTCACAAGTTTTTAGGAGTACGATAGAGTGGATTGGATTATATAGCGAGGATGCAGATATAACCTGATTCACTATTAATGAATTGGGACGTACTCCTGGTGTAGCAGATAGCAAATAGTTGCTTTCACTTCATCCTGAATTTTCTGGCAGAATAGCTTAAAAAGCTACATCGTGCTTCACGTTTCATCCCCCAGATTTACATATATGAATACAAAAGCCCGTACCTTGTTATAGATACGGGCTTTTTAAAACTACTGAAGCTATAAATATTAAGTTTTTACCGATCTTCAACCGGAACCCAGCCGAGATTTTTTTCGCCGACATATAGGGCACGCGGACGAATCAGGCGGTTGTTTTCAGCCTGCTCAATAAAGTGACCGGTCCAACCCGAAACGCGACTCATAGCAAAAATACAGGTGTAGAGGTCAGGCTTTATACCCATGGAGTAGTAAACAGTAGCCGAGAAGAAATCGACATTGGGATCGATGTTTTTGTCGCCTTTCATGGTTTCTAAAATTGCTTCGGACCATTCGTAGAGGTCGGTGTGACCCGTTTCTTCAGAAAGCTGCTTGGACATGCTTCGCAGTATCTTGGCCCGGGGATCCATCGTTTTGTACACTCGATGACCAAAGCCCATGATTTTATCCTTGTTTGCCAGTCGATCTTTTACATATTCAACCGCATCAGCATCTTGTTCTTCGATATCTAGCAGCATTTTCATTACAGCCTGGTTTGCACCTCCGTGAAGAGGTCCTTTCAGGCATCCAATAGCCCCGGTAATAGCAGAGAACATGTCAGATTCGGTGGCACAAATGGTTCGGCTGGTAAAAGTAGAGGCGTTCATTCCATGTTCAGCGTGGAGAATCAGGCAGAGATCCATCGTTTTTTCAGCCTGGTCACCAGGATGTTCTGCATTCAACATGTACAGAAAGTTGTGAGCCGTGCTTTTATCGTCTAAGGGCTCAACCGGATCTTTTCCATTTCTGACACGGTCGAAAGCAGCAACAATGGTTGGCATTTTAGCAGTTATTGCGATCGCTTTATTTACCCACTGCTCCTTGTCCTTTTTTGCTTCTAGCTCATAAAAATCAGCCAGCATGGAAACACCGGTACGCAACACGGCCATTGGCTCGGCAGATTTTGAAGGTGTTACTGATATAGTCGAGCACGGGTTCGGGTAGTTCTCGTTCGCTCTGCATCTGTTTGTTCAGCAGATCAAGCTCATCTTGGTTCGGTAGCCGATCATACCAAAGCAGGAAGCAGACCTCCTCAAAGGTGGCATTTTCAGCCAAAGTCTCAATATTGTAGCCATCGTAAATAAGCTCACCTTTCTGCCCGTCAATGAAACTTTTATGCGTGCTGAATGCCACAATCCCATCCAGCCCCTTATTTATGTGGGGATATTGACTTAAATCAATGTCTGTTTTTACACTCTCGGCCATGCCAGTTCTCCAGTTTTAATTGATTTTATTTGTTTGTAAAGTCGGATCAAATATAATACAGAAGCGGTAAAAATTCAGATCTGCTGGTAAACAACAGTTGTAGCTCTGTTTCTTGTTATCCAAACATACAAGATGAAATGAGCGTTTACCAAGGTATTGAAGATTCTTGAAGAGTGTGTGAACGAGTCAGACCTTTGTTTTTGCCTCATCCCAATAGCTGTCCATCTCTTCGAGCGTTGCATCTTTAGGATCAGTGCCCGCTTTTCGAAGAGACTGTTCAACGAACTGGAATCGCTGCTGAAATTTACGGTTGGTCAATCGCAGGGCATCCTCAGCATTAAGATCATAAAAACGCCCGAGATTCACCAGCGAGAAAAGCAGGTCTCCGAACTCATTCTGGCTTTCTTGCTGATCTTGAGCTTCAAGGGCTTCGCTAAACTCCTCCATCTCTTCCCGAACTTTGTCCATAACCTGGTCAGATTCAGGCCAGTCGAACCCGACGTTAGCTGCTTTTTCCTGCATGCGCTGTGCCTTGATCAGGGCCGGCAGGTGCCTCGGAATGCCATCCAAAACTGATTTTTTGCCCTCATTCATTTTGATGTTTTCCCAGTTTTCAGCCACCTTTTGTTCATCGTCGGCTACTTCGTCTCCAAAAACATGCGGATGGCGACGAATAAGCTTCTCCTGGATCGATTCTATAACATCTTCAATGGTAAAACTCTCAGTCTCTGAGGCCATCGTACTGTGGAAAACCACGTGCAGCAAAAGATCTCCCACTTCCTTTTTTAGCTCTTCGAAATCTTCCTGGTCGATGGCATCGACCGCCTCATAGGCCTCCTCAATCAGATTATCCTTGATGCTTTGGTGTGTCTGCTTGCGATCCCATGGACATTCTTTGCGGAGTTGCTCAACTATTTTTACGAGGTCGTTAAAGTCTTTTGAAGCTTCGATCATGCTACATCTAATCTTTATCATTGAAGGATGAATGTTACATGTTGAAGGTAATAAATCTTTCAACCTTCAACGTCAAGCCTTCAATAAAATCAGGTTTTACGCTTTTTCTTTTTGGCCGCAGGGAACAGGATGTTATTGAGAATCAGCCGATAGCCCGGGCTGTTGGGATGCAGGCTGAGATCAGTCGGCGGATCGTCCACGCGGTGGGTGTAATCCTCGGGATCATGACCGGCATAGAACGTGAACGTGCCACGACCATAGTTTCCATGTATATATTTAACCATATTTCGGCCGGGACTTTCCCCAAGTTTAACTACCGATTCTTTAATAACCTCTTTGCGGAAAGCAGTGGTTTGGCCGTAAAACCCTTTGATGCTGCTCACATGATTTTGTGTCAGCATGGTGGGCACCGGATCCCATTTGGCAGAGAATTCAAAGAGCGTAAAGAAATCGAGCTTTTGATCAACCTGGTTCAGCTGCACCGGCACGTCGATGTTTGCATGTTCATATTCAGAGGGATCAAGGCTAATTTCGAAATCGGTGAAGGCCAGCGTTTTGGAGTAGTCAAGCTTTTGCTGGGCATTGGGATCGGCCGGGTCACCATCAAACGGGGTAGGGGCAATATCTACACCCTGGGAGGCCAGGGCGATATCAAAAGTATCGGTGCCTGAGCACATCGAGAAGAGAAATCCGCCATTACCCACGTACTCCTTAATTTTTCGTGCTACCGCTTTTCTCTCCTGCTCACCTTGTTGTAGCCGAGTTCCCCGGCCATCTTTTCCATCTGGTTTACCTGGGTGATATACCAGGGATGGTTGCGATAGGAAACCCAGAATTTTCCGTACTGACCCGTGAAGTCTTCATGATGCATATGCAGCCAGTCATATTCCGAAAGCTTCCCGTTGAGCACTTCAGGATCCCAGACTTTATCGTATTCAACTTCTGCATACGTTAAAGCGAGGGTAACGGCATCATCCCATGGAAGGGCCTGCTTTGGGGTGTATACAGCTATTTTAGGAGCTTTATCGAGCTGTACGACCGACGTGTTGACATCCGGCTGTTCAACTTCGGAGATAATCTGGGAGGCTTCCGCTGAACCGATGGTCTGGGCTTTTACGTTTTTGAGGCGGGTTTCCCGGAGTAGCTCATCGGAATAGGGGGCCATAAAACTTCCACCTTTATAATTGAGCAGCCACTGCACTGAGTTGCCATCCTTCAGGTAGTTGAATACGATGCCGTAGGCCTTCAGGTGATTTCTCTGGGAGGCATCCATCGGGATAAACAGTTTTTGCTGGGCAAGCAGCGATGAGGAAAGCCCAAATAATAAAGCCAGGAGAAGCAGGGAAAAGCGTTTCATATCAGGTTTGTGGATTTTTTAATTCTTGAATTCTATCGCGTGCATAGGAGGCATAAAAACCATTGGGAAATTCAAGCAAAATGTTTTCATACAGTTTCTGCACCTCCTGCTGGTTTGTCGGTAGGGGAACCTTCTCCGAGTCTCCCTCAAAGAAGCGCTGTACTGGAGCTGGGGGGATACCTGTATCTTCAGTACCATCTATCGAAATATCATAGGATACAATTTGGTCAGCGATGCGTGCTTTCTCCCACATCAGTCGCTCGCGCAGGGCAGAAGCTTGTCCCCAGTAATCCAGGTAATTTGTCACAGCCGAATAATATACTTTGGTGAAGCTGCGAGATATGTTGCGGCTCATCACCAGCAGCGCTTCATCCATCAGGGTATGGTAGGAATCTCCGGAGATAAGTGGAGCAAAAGATTCTAACGCTTTCTGTTCTTCGCCCTGGTTGAAGTATTCAACGCCTTTTGCAAATGGTTCAATGTTGGAGCCGGTACTGTCGGCATTGAGCCCTTTTTGAATCCACATGCGCAGTTGCACCGCATCGTTGGCAAAGTAGGAGGTATTTTGGCGCTCCAGGCTGTTGAGCTGGATTTTTGCGTACTCGTAATCACCGGCATAGAAATCGGTGAGTGCGAGGTAATATCGAGTTTTTTCGGCAAGGGCGCCGATTTTTTCCTGTTTATTACTGCGCGAAAAGGCAATTCGTGCCCGTGCATAATCCGATTCATACAACTCTATTCGTCCTTCTACATAATACTGCTGCGCAATATTGGAGTTGTTGCTGCGGGCTTTGAGTTCACCGAGATACTTCTTTGGCCAGTTCTACGTCATGAAGATAATCGATCGCCAGTTCGCTTTGGCGCAGCAATACCTGGCCCATCTGGTCATAATAAGGTGCTTCCTCCCGCAGGTCTTGCAGTACATCAAAGGCCTGTTGATACAGAGAATCACGACGCTGAGCGTAAGCCAGGTTATAATCCGCCAGGTATGAAGCCCATTCTGTGTATACCCGCGAAAGTTCTTCCATGCTCTGGTACTTGGCAGGCACAATATCCTGCTCGATATAAAACTTGTAGGTTTCCTCAGCCAGGTCATATTTCTGATCGGATGTAAGCTTGTTTCCAAGGCCAAGCAGGCTGTAGGTTACATCCGGGGTTCGTTCCTCGTATGATTTTGCCGTGGCTACCGCGCGTTCATACAAGTTGCGTTCCAGCAGAAGCCAAAGGTGCAGTTGATGAAGGCGACGGTGGGCGGAGTGGCTCAGGGACAGGTTGTTCAGGAACTCCTCGATCTCCAGGATAGCCGTATCATGGAGTTGCTCATCGCCGTAGCGGATGAGGCTGCGCTGCACGTAGTCAATGCGCTCCGGTTCCTCCCGAACGAGTGATAAAAATTCGTTTACGGCATTTTCATATTGGCCGGCTTGCATGTAGGTGTTGGCCAGCTCTGTTGAGAGCAGGGTGGAGTTGTTAAATTTCTGGCGTGCCTGCTCATATACATCCACTGCGCGATTAAACGCCCGGCGGTCACTCATAGCCCGCGCCACTTCAAGGTAGGTTTGAAAGCGACTGCCGGATTGTTCCAGGATTTTTTCCCAAGTATCGTATGCCTGTGTGGTATCGCCCCGGACGTGATAGATTTCACCCAGGCGCACCGAAGCCTGGGTGTTGTCAAGCGATCCGTCGATCGACTGCCTTGTTATCTGGATCGCCTGATCGTACTGCTTCATATTAATGAGGCATTCCGTGGCTTTTTGCAGGAAGAGGTAATTTTCGGGGTTTTGCTGACGAAGTTCGTTAAACAACTGATAGGCTTGCTCGTACTTCTGCTGCTGCAACAACCGGTTGGCGATATGGTATTGCTGGTTGTTTTGTGCCTTCAGCGGAATAGCTGTAATCAGCATAAGCAGGATAAAGGCTGTCAGATGTTTAAAATGTAACGTGCTCATTACACTGGTTTATTGATGCTGCGTGGAATAATTTCAGGTGCAAATGACTTGATCTGCCGGTAGAAGGCATGCAGCGGAAACCCAACTATATTATAATAGTCACCTACAATTTCTTTACGAATACCGACCCCCAGTCGTCCTGGATGCCGTATCCGCCGGCCTTGTCCATCGGGCTGCCGCTTTGCACATACTCGTGTATTTCAGATTTCTCAATATCGCCAAAGATAACCATTGTTTTCTCAACAAACGTCAATACGTTCGTTTTGTTACCGTCAACATATTTTTTAATAAGCGCTACCCCTGTAAGTACTTCGTGGTGGCTGTTGGCCAGTTTTTCCAGCATGACACAGGCTTCCTCTTCTGTTGCGGGTTTTTCCAGTATTTCATTGTCAAAAACCACGAGAGTATCGGCACCGATGACCAGCAGATCTTGGGTTGCGTTTTGACCGTGACCGGCGATCTGCTCTGCCTTTCGCAATGCCAGCTCCTGCACAATATTTGAAGGTTCTTGATCCTGTTTGTAATCTTCTGAGGCATTACTTACCTGCACCTCAAAGTTGAGGTTAATCTGTTCTAGCAATTTTTTTCGGCGGGGACTACCAGAGGCTAAAATTACTTTCAATTATGTTGTCACCTGTAAACAGTTAAATATTGAATTGTGTAGATAACCTTATCAGGATAAGGAAAGATCGAGAAAATGCAAGTTTAATGTTATGTTGATTTGCATGAGTATTTCTTCAGTTTTGAGTAAATCCGAAACTTGTTAAACTAATGTATTCAACGTTTTTGGAATTCCACATATTTAAATATTTTCTGATCTACGCTTAATTAATTCAAACTGGTTTAATAAAAACAGATGGTAGCTAATCAAAAAACAAGATCCGGTGGACAGTCGATGTTATTCTCGTCCTGGAATTACAAGGTACTGGTGGTAGGCTTTCTGTTGGTGGTGGTCGGTTTCACTGCAATGTATATTGAGAACGAAGTTCAGGGATTTATCTCGCTGTATGTTTCACCCATTCTTATCATGGCCGGTTATATCACGGTTATTTTTGCCATAATGAAGCATGATAAAAATCGTTCTGATAATTCTGAATAAGCCTTGGATCGAGTAATAAACTATGCCTTTCTTCTGTTGCTGATTTTCCTGTTTGTCCTCGATGCCACCGTGGATGAACGGGTCCGTGTAGGCCTTGCCATTGTTTTAGCCGTGATTTTTAGCTACCTGGTTTTCTATTGAACTGGGTTACACTAGATGGTGCTTCCGCAGCTTCCGTTTTAGGCATCATCATACTTGGCCTTGGAGGGTGGAATATTACCATTTTACTGCTCATCTTTTTTGTAAGCAGTACACTTTTTTCGGGCAGGTATATCGTAAAAATTGAGGAAACCGCACAGGCTTTTGCCGAACGCGCCCGCCGCAACGGGGTTCAGGTATGGTCGAATGGGTTTTGGATCGCGTTTTGCGTAGTTCTAAGTTCGATATTTGACAGCGATCTGTTCCTCATGGGTGCCGCAGGAGCTGTGGCCGTAGCCACCGCCGATACATGGGCTACCGAGCTGGGAAGCCAGCGATTTAACGCCAAAACCTATTTGATCACCACTTTCCAAAAAATTAAACCACAAACGGATGGTGGCGTGAGTGTGCCGGGTACGCTGGCTGCAATAACCGGCAGCCTGATAATTTCCATTGTTGCCGTTTTACTGTTTCCTATTCCATGGGCAGCGGGGATGCTTACCATTTTTTAGCGGGATTTTTAGGTTGCGTTGCAGATTCCTATTTTGGTGCGGCTTTGCAACAAGATGACGAAACGATCTCTATCGGTTCGGGGCGATCAATTATACAGATCAGACTAGACAACAACTTCGTAAATTGGGCGGCTACAGGCGTTGGTTCGCTGGCTGCTATAATTATTAATATGATCCTATTATGAAACCGTGGTACAAGCAGTTACACTGGCAAATTATTTTCGGATTGGTGCTCGGATTAATCTGGGGACTTATTGCCAGCCTGACCGGACTTGCCGAATTTACCAATGATTATCTAACCCCGATCGGCACCATTTTCATAAATATGCTTAAGCTGATTGCGGTGCCCCTGGTGTTTGCATCGCTTATTGTGGGCGTCACCAGTCTGAACGATATGACAAAACTTTCCCGGATGGGGGGTAAGACGATCGGGCTGTATATGTGTACCACGGTGCTGGCCATCATTATTGGTCTTACTGTGGTGAATGTGATTCAGCCGGGGGCCTACCTCCCTGAATCAACCCAGGCAGAGCTGATGCAGGGCTACCAGGAAAATCTGGAGGGATCCAGTGAGTCTGCCGAGCAGGTGATGCAGCGATCACCCCTCGATTTTCTTGTGGACATTGTTCCCCAAAACTTTTTCCAGGCTACCTCGGATAATTCGAATATGCTGCAGGTGGTTTTCCTGGCCATACTTTTCGGGGTCGGTATCATCCAGCTTCCCATTCAAAAAAGCGAGGTTCTCATCAACTTTTTTGATGCCCTGAATGAGACCATCATTAAGATCGTAGATTTTATCATGCTTACTGCTCCGTATGGTGTATTTGCCCTTATGGCGGGTGTTATTGTAGATCTTGCCGGAGATGATCTAACCAAGGCTCTGGATCTGCTTGGAGCGCTGGGATGGTACTGTTTTGCCGTATTACTCAGGCTTATTCCTGCATCTAATCCTTGTCTATTCCAGTCTTTTCAAGATATTCAGCAAAATGAAACTCTCCGACTTTTTCCGGGCTATTCGCCCTGCCATGCTGCTCGGATTTAGTACAAGTTCCAGTGCCGCCACCCTTCCTGTTACTATGGAGCGCGTAGAGAAAAATGTCGGGGTAGACGAGGAAGTTTCCAGCTTTGTACTGCCAGTCGGTGCCACCATTAATATGGATGGAACCAGCCTTTACCAGGCTGTGGCCGCTGTTTTTATCGCCCAGGCACTGGGACTAGATCTCTCAGTCGCTCAGCAGCTTACCATTGTGTTAACCGCCACACTGGCTTCAATAGGATCCGCAGGTGTTCCGGGGGCAGGTATCATTATGCTGGTCATTGTGTTGCAGGCTATTGAAGTTCCGGTAGAGGGTATCGCTCTGATTCTCGGAGTAGATCGAATTCTGGATATGTGCCGTACTGCAGTCAATATTACGGGGGATGCGGCTGTTTCAGTGGCCGTAGCTTATACGGAAGGGCTGCTCGGCGAAATGCATTTCGATGACTAACCAAAGTATAATTACGCTGTTTAAAATTTGATAGCATTTATCCGGGGGGATGAGCAAGTCAAATTTATCTCCAGAAAGTAATTAAACGTGCTTTCCACTGTTGTAAGTGGCATATCTTTGATTATATTATACTTAGTGATAAGGGATTTGATGACGGGATCAGGTAGTTATTACCTCAGTAATTTCTACAAAGACGATTTTAGTATAACGGCTACAGTGTTTGCAGGCCAGGTTAACTGCCTGATTTTGGAGCTTTTAATACGTGCTTAATCATAAATTTCTTTGAAATAAATTTTAAAATAATTTATTTGATAAAGTAGAGATAGAAAAATGCTTGAAATACAAGAGAAATATCATCGCCTATGTTTTTAAAGTTACGATTTGGAGCATATAAAAAATTATTATCACTGTTGCCTTTTTTACTTCTGCTTCCCTTTCTGGCAAACTCGCAGTCAGCTCAACCAGGCGACATTGTGATTACGGAGTTTATGGCAGATCCTGATGCTGTAAGTGATGACGATGGCGAATATGTGGAACTCTACAACAGAAGATCCTACTCTATTAATATTGACGGTTTCACCCTCTCAGATGATAGCAATACTTCTCACCTGATTGACAACGGGGGGACATTAGAAATACCAGCCGAAAGTTTTATAGTGTTAGCTAGAAGTGACTCACCCGGTTTTACTTCGGACTATGTATTTGGTAGCGGATTTTCGCTGACTAATTCTAGTGATGAAATCGTACTTAAAAATTCGGCGGGGATAGAAATTGCCAGGCTCAATTATAACAGCAGCGAAGCTGGGAAATCTTCTGAACTGAATGATATCCAAAATGTAGATGCAAATGGAGAAGCATCTGCCTCCAACTATATAGCGGCTACTAATCAGTTAAGTAACGGTGATTATGGAACACCAGGGAATCAGGGACAAGCCAGTTTGGCGGAAAATCCCACTGTTCGGATTCTTCAGTCAACCTTTTCGGTTGAAGAAAATAGTGGAACAGGTGCCATAACAGTAATCATTGAAGATCCGGACGGAGATGCTGTAGAAGTGGATCTCGTTTTTGATGAAGAAAACAGCCAGGCTGAACCGGAAGATTTTACCTCGAGCTCTCCGGTTACTATTAGTTTCCCAGCCTCAGCATCTGATGGCGATATGCAAACTGTTTATCCGCCCCATAACGATAGTAATTTTGAGGGGAATGAGGAGGCCATATTTACGCTTTCCAATATAACTACCAGTGGAAGTGCTACCATCGCGAACGCTACCTCTACAACGTTAACAATTGAGGATGATGATCAGCCGGATGTCGTAATAAATGAAATTAATGCAGATCCAGGAGGAGATGCAGATGGAAAATGGTACTCCTGATACAGATGCAGACGAATTTGTAGAAATACTTAACAATAATTCTGTTGATGTTGACATTTCTGGATGGACGCTTTCGGATGCAGACGGAGTGCTTTATACCTTTGATGAAAACACTATACTTAAGGCAAATCAGGCCATCGTAGTTTTTGATGATTCTTCAGTACCAACAGGTAGTTTTGGGGGATCTCTGGTTTTAATTTCAAATTCTGATGAAGAACGGTAACTCTACGCGATGAATCTAATAATTCTGTAGATACTATAGTTATACAACTGCTGCTTCAGGTCAGTCAATGGTTCGGAATCCTGATGGGACTGGAAGATTCGAAGACCATACTACAGCCGATACTGAAGACGCTTCTACCTCTTCACCAGGTACCAAAATAGACGGGAGCAATTTCAATAGTACGCTCACCATAAGTGGGGATGCAGGGTGGCGCATGCTTTCAGCCCCGGTTGATGATATGCAGATAAGTGACCTTGATGATGATATCCACATACAGGGAGTGGGAGGTAGTGGTGAGGATAATATTTTTGTCAGCTATGACGGGTCAAATTTTGTGGAGCCGACTTCAATCTCTGATAACTTGAGCTCAGGTAACGGATTTATTGTTTACTTGTTCAACAACGAAGACTACTCGAGCAGCAACTTACCAGTTACCGTCGATCCAGGTTCAACCGCTGAACCGCAGTCTGATGTTGCGGTTAATCTTCACAGCTCGGGTGACAAATGGAATTTAATTGGAAATCCATTTTCTACGGCTATAAGTGTTACCGATATCGCCAATTGGACGGACGGTTCTACTACATTAAATAGCAATGTAGGTCAAATTTGGGATCATGAGACGCAGTCCTATATTCTGACAACAGAGAACAATGAAAAGGTCGCACACTGGCAGGGGTTCTTCATTGAAAATAATGATGCCAAAACCTTGACCATTCCCGTAAGTGCTAAAACAACGGGTACTAAGTTTTACAAAGAGTCTGCTCAACAAGGTATGCTATCCTTTACACTTAAAGGGCAGCACTCCAGAGAGGATATTCAAACAATTGACAAGGCGGCGGTACTCTACTTTCATGAACAGGCTACCCATGAAAAGGATATTTACGACGCCACGAAATTAGCGCCCATGACCAGCCGATATGCTATTTTGGGTTTTTCATCATCTGACCAAGATGCGACCGGTTCCGGTCTTAACCTTAGAGCGCAAGATTCTCGACCCTATGATTTTGAAGGGGAACTCTCGATCGATATGGAATTGCAAACATACCAGATGGAGGAAGGAAGCTTCACTTTAAGTTGGGAATCCATAGAACTACCAGAAACATGGATATTTACGCTGATTGATAATCAAACAGGGGCAGAAATTAATATGAACACGGAGGAGAATTACACCTTCTCATATGCTCCTCAACAACAGGAGAAAAACGGGTTTAATGAAGAATCTGGCTTGAACCAATCTCTGCCCAAAGCGGTTGCCGTCAAATCCAGGGAGCAGGGGCCGGCCAGGTTTACGATAAAAGCCTCAGCGCCTAGGGAGAACAGTTCAACTTCTTCTGAGATCCCGGAGTCGGTCAAATTGAATCCAAATTATCCCAATCCTTTTAATCCCAGTACGACAATTACTTTTGAATTAATAGAACAGGCTCACGTGGAATTAAATGTGTACACCATTGTAGGACAGAAGGTAGCAACGCTGGTTGATGGGGTCCGTGAAATGGGTGAACACCAGGAAAGCTGGAACGCTGCCGATATGCCAAGTGGAATTTATATCGCCCAATTGGAGGTTCAGGGCAAAGTGTACATACGAAAAATGACTCTTATAAAATAAATATTTCCGATTTTATTTCTCACCAAAAGTATGTGAACAATAACTTAACTTTATAAGGTAGTACCATGTATAAAGTGTTTTTGTTACTTACAGTTTTGTTTCTATTAGTTGTTGGTATGCCTGAAATTGTTTTTGGTCAAGGCACGCCCCCTATGCTTCCCGACAGCCCTGAACATACGCCTATTGACGGAGGTCTGGGAATTTTAGCTGCAGCGGGTGGTGCATACGCTCTTAAAAAGATAAGGGACCGAAAAGCGGTTTAATCTGGGTTTTTAGATTTTTATTGAAACCCTTCCGCTATTTTGTCTGTTTAATAGTACTAATTTTAAAGAAAATATAGGTGAATACGTACGAATCATATGCAATTTAAATCAATCCAGGGTATTGAAATCCCGGAAATTGGGCTCGGAACTTATAAACTCCATGATAGACAATGTAACAAAATAGTCAGGACCGCCCTCGATATTGGCTATAGGCATATCGATACTGCCCAAATGTATAAGAATGAACGGGAGGTTGGAGAGGCTCTGAGTATTTCTAACGTTCCTCGGGATGACATTTTTCTAAGCACTAAAATATGGCACACCAATCTTGATCCCGATGATGTACTGCAGACTACAGAGGATAGTCTCAGAAATATGGATACTCCCTACGTAGATCTTCTGATGATTCATTGGCCTAATGACCAATATGATCTCAGAAAAACCATCGAGTCAATGCTGATATTGCGTGATCAGGGAAAGGCATTGAATATCGGCGTCAGTAATTTCCCGCTTCACCTGTTGAAGAAAGTGAACGATGAAATTCGAGCGCCAATATTTTGTAATCAGGTAGAATACCATCCATATTTGGATCAACTGGATCTGCTTGATTATGCTATCGAGAGTGAAATTTTAATCACTGCCTATAGTCCCCTGGCCAAAGGCAATGTAGCTGATGATCCCACCCTTATTGAAATTGGCAAAAAGTATGACAAGAGTCCTGCGCAGGTTGCGTTGCGATGGCTGATTGAACAAGAAAATGTGGTAGCGATTCCGAAGGCTTCCAGCAAGCAGCACTTGGAAAGCAACATCGATATCTTTGATTTTTTTCTGAAAGACGAAGATTTCGAACGAATTGATAATCTTGAAAAGAGAGATCGCTTGGTTAACCCCAGTTTTGCTCCCAACTGGTAAAATATGTATCTGCAAACTTAATAAGCCACCAGGTTGTTATGGCTACTTGGTGGCTTATCTTTTTTGAGTTAGAGGTGTTGCACTATAAAGCTCAGGCATTATCCACAATCATTTCTGCCGTGGCCATTATTTTCTCATTCTCCGTTTGTTTGACTACAGCACCAATATCTCCTTTCTCCGTTGCACCGGTTGTGATTTTTACCTTACTTCCATAACCACACTCAGCTTTGAACTCTATATCGAATGCTTTTATTTGATGCTGTACCGGTAGAGTCTCAGTAATCCATTCCACATACTTGATGTTGTTTACATGTTCGTTTATATCAAGATCGCTGTATCGTACAGCAAACTGTTTTTTATCGAATATATTTTCGGGGAATTGGGGGCGGTCGTCCTTTAGAGGAAGCACGTGATCTGTATTCTTGGGCGAAATTTCCAGCACTTCTTTGGGCATTCGTGATGGCCGACGACTTTCTAGGTTAATCATCAACCAGTAACTCAGAGCTCGTACCAGAACCTCCTCGTTATCATCCAAAATCAGAAAATCTCGGTATGCCCGAAGTCTGTCGCTACCAGACGGCCATGTTTGCACCGTAACGTTTTCTCTCCATCGGGGATACTTTTCGATCTCCAAGTCAAGCCGATGCAGAAACCAGGTCAGGTTGTGCTCTTTAAGCTGCGTTACATCCCAGTTCAGTTCAAGGGCATGATTTCCGGCCACCTCCTGTAGCAGATCGCAGATGGTTTGTAATTTTGCGTTTCCACTTGGCCGAACTTCTGAAGAACGGATAGCAAATGACTGGGTAAAAATCTGTTTTTCCACTATTTAAACTGGTTTTGTTGAACAAGGTATGGCTAAAGTAACAGATTTTTCACCGACCTAATAAAACCAGTTTGAAGTGAGTCCAGAACTATAGAATTATATTTTGGCGGCACGCAACACCCGCTGTCCCCAACGCTTGATGTCATCCAAGATGATATAGATGCTCGGTAAAATCACCAATGTGATGATCGTAGAAAAAGCCAGTCCACCCACTATAGCACGAGCCATCGGGAAGTAGGAGGGCCCATCTCCGCCGATTTGCGTGGTTCCGAAACAGAGGGGGAGCAGTCCCAGAATCGTGGTTCCTGCCGTCATCAGAATGGGGCGCATGCGATCTTTGCCTCCTTTGATGATCGCCTGCTCGCGGCTCAATCCTTCCTGGCGCAACTGTGTCACATGATCGATCAGTACAATACCGTTATTTACGACGATCCCCATAAGAATGAGAATACCGATCATGGCCATGAAGGAGAAAGTGGTACCGGTCAGGAAAAAGAACCAGAATACCCCAATGATACCGTAAAAAATGGAGGTAATGATGCTTGAGGGAAACAGGACCGATTCAAACAGGGAAGCCATCACCAAGTAGATAAGAACCATGGCCAGCAACATGTTGATGATCATTTCATCCATGGCCTCTTGGTCTTCCTGGAAGCTTCGACCGTAACTCCAGCCATAACCGGTAGGGTAGTTGATCTGATCGAGCACGCCGGCAATACTGGTTTGCGCTTCATCAGGAGTGATGCCATCGAGGTTCACAGTTATGCCGAGCGAGGTCTGCCGATCCTGCCGCTGGATAGTGCGCGGTCCCCGGTTTAGCTCAAAATCAGCAAGGGAAGCCAGCTTTACGGTTTGATCTCCGCTAACATTTACCGGCAGTGACATCAGGTCGTCGATAGAACGGCGATCGGCATCCCGAAAAGCCAGCACAACATCGACCTCTCCATTCAGATCCCGAACACGGCGCAGGTTCATACCGCGCATGGAGTTGGATACCATGCCCGCAATTTGCTGGGAGGAAAGTCCGTAATTACGAGCGCGTTCCCGGTCAATAACCAGCTGAACCTCCTCGGAACCGGCCTCAGCTTCGGAACGGGCATCCGCAATGCCATCGGTCATCTCCAGGCGACGGATGACCTCATCGGACAGTTCTTCGAGGAGTTCGGAGGATTCCCCAATTACATAGAGCCGCATCTGTTCGCCGCCGGTCTGGTCGTTGTATTCAAAGGAGGGAGAGCCGGTTGATATTTTCGGTAGCCCCTCCTCAATCTCTTTCTTGATCATCATCACATCTTTGCTGGCGCTGTCATCCTCCGTTAAAATGATAGTAGACTGGGCATGAGTAGATTCGTAGTAGGAGTAAACCGATTCGATTTCGAAGTTTTCCTGGTTGTCATAAAGATATTTTTCAATACGATCTACCGTTTCCTCAACACGTTCAAGTGTATCAGGAGTCATTTAAATTGTACTGCAGATAGAGCTCGCGCGAAGCCTGTGGGGGAAACATATCAACCTGAACCACATTCAGGGGAATGGCCACGCTCAAAAAAGAGCCAAGGATTAATCCAACAGAAAGATATCTGCGGTTCATCAGCCACTGCAGCATATCGCCGTACCAGTTAACCATATTATCAATAAACCGTGTTTTTACGGGTTGCTTGGGCGGTTTGATATGGGATGTGAGCAGTGGAATGATGGTAAGCGAGATAAAAAGCGAGGCCAGCAGCGCTATAATAATCGCTATCGCCACGTGATACATCTGTATAGCGATCATGCTGGTTTCGCTGACAATATTCGGCAGGAAAACAATGATGCTTGTGAAGGTTCCTGCCGTTACCGCCATGGCTACTTGTTTGACTCCTAAAACGGTGGCTCCTTTTTTATCGCCCGTCATATTTTGATTGCGGTGAATATTCTCAGTCACCACCACGGCATTATCTACCAGCATTCCAATCGCAAGCATCAATCCCATCATGGAAAGGATATTGAGTGAGAGATCCATGAAATAGAGAAAGCTCAGCGTAACAATCAGCGAAAAAGGTACGGCCATGGCTACTATGAGCGTAGTACTGACTTGTCGCAGAAACAGGTAGAGGACAATGATCGAAAAAAGTCCGCCAAGCAGCCCGGCATTAAGCAGGTCTAGCAGTGAACTGATGATACCCGTGGCCTGGTTATGCATCTCGTAGATGTTAATCCCTTTCATTTCAGGCAGTTTTTCGATCTCGTCGATCTCGGCCATCACCAGGTCACGATACCGAAACCGTGTTAGCTCCCGATTCTTTAAAGATATCCAGACCAATAGCATATTTTTGATCAAGATGACGTCCGTAATCACGCTCTGGGCTTTTGTAGTTAATTTCTGCGATATCCCCAAGACGCAGGTTGTTCGCCCCAATGATTAGGTCTTCAAACTGTTCGGTCTGGTTGATCTCTCCCAGTGGACGTACCATATATCGCTTCCCGGCATCTTCAATTTTTCCGGCCGTCACCGAAAAGTTGGCCTCCTGAAGTCTGCTTGCCAGCTCCCCAATATTAACATTTAGGGCCTCCAGTCGGTCAGGGATTAACTCTATGCGAATTTGCTTCTTATCCACGCCGTATAGATCAACGCGGGCCACACCGTTAATCCGTTCCAGCCGCTGTTTTAGGTTTCGATCAAGCAGGTCGTATGCATCCGAAAGGTTGCGTTCGCTGGAAATACGCAGGTTTAGCATCGGGTTATCCTGGGCAGAAAATTTATTGATGTAGAACCGCTCCATATCCTCCGGCAACTGATTGCGAACGCCGTCGATCTTCTCCTTCACTTCCATCGCTTTCAGGCCTATATCGGAACCCATTTTGAAAACGCACGAAAATACCGGCTTGATTTTCGCTGGAGGTAGAGCTGATCTCTTCAAGTCCGCTAATGGTGGAAATGGCCTCCTCAATGGGACGGGTAATATTGTGCTCAATCTCCTTGGGAGTCGAATTTTGATACGGTACGGAGATATATGCGCCCGGAAAAGAGATATCCGGAAAATTTCCAGCGGTACCATGCGGCTGGCGATAATGCCAATCACCACAAAGCTGACAAACACCATGATGGTGGTAATGGGACGGCGGAGGGAAAGTTCGGTTATGTGCATGGCGAATTTCTCTTTGGCGGATTAGGAATTAGAATCTTGAGCGGTTGTGGTCTGAACATCTGCCTGTCCGCCGTAATATTTGCGATCCATGATGGCGTACATCGATGGAATTACGATAAGCGTAAGCAGGGTAGAGACAATTAATCCGGCGATTACGGTGATGGCCATTGGTGCGCGCAGTTCGGCTCCATCTCCAAAACCCAGTGCCAGCGGAAGCAGCCCCAGGGTAGTGGTTAGAGTGGTCATCAGGATCGGTCGCAGCCGGGAACGTCCGCCTTCAACAATCGCCTCCAGCTTTTCCATGCCTCGTTCGCGCAGTTGGTTAATCAGGTCGATCAGTACAATGGCATTATTCACCACAATACCGGCCAGCAGGATCAACCCGATAAATACTACAACGCTGATGGTCGAGCCGGTGACGTAAAGTCCAAGAATAGCACCAATCAAGGCCAGAGGAATAGTAAAGAGGATGATAAACGGATGCATCAGCGATTCAAACTGAGAGGCCATCACCAGATATGACCAGAAAAATGGCCAGTGCCAGTGCAAATACAAGCGACTGGAATGAGGCTGACATCTCCTCGTTTTGGCCCGCAATTCGAGCGGTCAGTCCCGGCGGAATGGCAGTTCGATCCACAAGTTGATGAATCTCTTCAACAGCCGTGCCGCAGATCCCCATAATTCAGTTGGCCGTAACCAATGCGACCCGTTGTTGTGATACACGCCGAATTTCGCTCGGACCGGTAGCAACGCGAATATCCGCAGATAGATTCCAGGGTAACCGGCTGATTGCTGCCCGGGTTGATAATAAGTCCACGAATGTCGTCTGCCGAAGTGCGATCTTCTTCCCGTGCACCGAACCAGCACATCAATTTTTTGATCCCGCCAGGAATAGCGCGTGGCGCATATCACCCCGAACTTTGCTTACAACCAGGTCGGCCACTTCATGGCACCTGCAGACGCAAGCGAGGCAGCTTTAGGGCGATCAAACAGGATCTGGATCTCGGGGCTTCCCTGTTCCATCGTAAATTTTACGTCGGCGTAACGACCGTTGGCACTCATCTCACGGGCAAGCTTGTCGCTTACTTTTTCAGATTATCGAGGTCATACCCGGAAATCTCAATCTCTATTGGAGTCTTGAAGGTGAACAAGGCAGGACGGGAAAATTTATACATAAGCCCTGGGATCCGTTGCAGATCACTGCGGAGTTCAGCTATGGTTTGCTCCTCAACCGAACGGTCGGAACCGTCAGCAAGCACGACGTTGAGTTCACCCCAATTTTCGCCGCCCTCTTCCGGATTAGCATCCATCTGGTTGCCTGAGCCTGCCACGGCAAACGTGGTATTGACTCGAGAAAGTGAAGTGGCTGCCGACTGTACACTTTTAAGAGCGGCATCGGTATTTTCAATCGGCGTACCGGGCGGCATTTTGAACTCCACGTTGAATTCACCTTGTGAGAGCGAGGGAATCAGCTCCATCCCCAAATGGGGGACGAGACTCAGCGAGGCGATAAGCAGTCCAAAAGCCAGCGTAACGACAACAAACTTCTTGTCAAGTGCCCAGCGAATTATGGTGGGATATCGATTTTCAATTGCCATATATCCTGATTCAAATCCGTTAAGCAGGGGGGTAATCAGAAACATGACACCACGACTTATTCCGCGTATAGCTTTTGCACCCATACGGACAAGGAATTTCGGGATGGTGACAAAGACAAACAGCCGGGCAGCCCGGAGCGAGCGTCCCACCTTGGTTCGCGGTTCTTTCAGTTCTGGAGCTGGAACCTCTTCTTTTTTGCGATCACCCAGTGAGGAAAGCATCGGGATCAGGGTGATGGCCACCACCAGAGATGCAAGCAGGGAAAACGTAACGGTCAGGGCCTGGTCGCTAAACAATTGACCCGCAATACCCTGCACGAACACCAGCGGAAAGAATACGGCGATCGTCGTGAGGGTGGCAGGCTACCACAGCCATGCCTACCTCACCGGCGCCGTCCTTGGCGGCCTGCAATGCATTTTTGCCCATGTCTCGGTGCCGCGATATATTTTCAAGCACAACAATAGAGTTATCCACCAGCAAGCCGATGCCAAGCGCGATACCGCCCAGCGACATGATATTGAGCGTAATATCATTGCCATACATTAGATTAAATGTGGCGATGATTGAAACGGGAATAGAAAGAGATATAATAACGGTAGCCCAGAAATTTCTTAGAAACAGGTAAAGCACAATGATTGCTAAAATACCACCGATAATACCGGCATCCACCACTTCACTTACGGCCGAAGAAATAAAGGTAGACTGGTCGTAGACCTTGGTCATCTGCATGCCATCCGGCAGGTTGTTTTGAAAACTGGCAAGCCTGCTTTTTACGTTATCAGCCACGGAAACGGTGTTGGCGTCTCCTTCTTTGTAGATCGCAATTTCAACCGCTTCTTTCCCATCCAGCCGGGTGATCGCCTCCCGCTCTTTATAGCCTTGGGAAATATCGGCAATATCCTTCAGGTATACCGGTGTCCCATCCTGTATTGTCACAACTACATCTCGGATTTGATCAACTGTTTGAAACTGGTTGAGGGTGCGCACAAGGTACTGTTGAGTCCCTTCTTCAAGGCGGCCGCCCCGGAAAGATTTACATTTTTTCTGCACTCAGAATCTGCGTGTAACTCGTTCTATCGGAGAACTTTAAGATGCCAAAGTCGGTCCTGGTACGATGTGAATACCTGGATCTTCTCTCTTCAAGGCCACCACTTACCTTTACCGATGCTACCCCCGCAACCGACTCGAGCTCCTTCTTTATCTGCTCATCTCCAAACCGGCGAATCTTTTTCAGGTTGCTGATATTGAGGTTGCTGTTATCACGGGCTGAGGCGAAATAACGACGCACTAATCGCAGGCTCCTGCTCGTCGTCGATATAAAGGGCATACCGCGTAGACGGGGTCGAGGGTGGGGTCAAAGCGGAGGATGACGGGGCGCTCTACTTCCAGCGGCAGCTGCAAAGCGTCGAGCTTTTCACGGACATCGATACTGGCGAAATCCATATCGGTACCCCAGGCAAATTCCAGGGTCACGTCAACGCCACTGGCCAGAGCGTGAGATCGAGCGTACCTGCTGCACATCTTTTACCACGCCTAAGGCCTCTTCTACAGGCTTGCTGACAAGGTTTTCTATCTCGGCCGGAGAGCGGCCCCTTCATACTCCGTCCGGATGGCGCGTAAGAGCTGGGTAATTGAGTACGCGGCAGCAAATTTCTTTTTTCAGCCGGGAAAGCGGAAACGAATCCGAACGTCGGGATTGTCCGATAGCGTCGAACGTGGCGATGGTCCGTTTACGCCGGATGGAAAGGTCAATGATTTTCATAGATATTGATTCAGATAGTTAGAAAAAGGTTTAGCAATCCCACGATCTCCGCTATTGAGATCCTACGTGTTACTTTTTTTGATGCTTAGAATACGATGTTTCTAAAAGGCTGGATATGAAAATGCTCTTTGGTCCCCAGCCCCCGTTTTTCAGTTAATAGGATACGACCTGCACAAGAGAGCTATCCTGCAGGTGCTGCGGCCGATTGTTACTACCTGTTCGCGAGTCCTCCAGACCACCTGAGTAACCTCAATATTGGGAGCCGTTCACATACCCGGTTTGAATATTTTTTCGATCAAGATCGATCAGTCCTCAATTCCATCTACGCTGCTGTTTCCGTCGCTCTTCCAGTACTGCATTTTTCGGGGATCGTCAGCGCCAGTTTACCGCCAGGTGTCATACGCTATGCGCACGCGACCGAACATTCCGGGCTGCGACCGGTTCGTTTCAGCCGTCTATGGCCACGGTTACTTTGAATGTACCCGTTTCCGGGTTCACGACCGGACTGATACGTAGTACCTTGCCCGTAAAGGTCTGATTATGGATCGCATCAACCTCGACACTATGTTCGTTATGATTCTTGATAAGCTTGCTCATTTCGTGCTCTGGGACGTGAAGTACAGCAAGAGAGGGATCGAAAACGGTAATTTTAGAACGCTTCGCTGGTCGGTGCTGGCCCATGCTCCCCGCTTTGACTATCCGCTGAGAGATCGACCCGCTGATGGGAGCGCGAATGGCTGAATATTCCAAGTTCAAGTAGGCCAGTTCATATGCTGCTTTCTGGGAAACAAACTCAAACTTTGAGTTTTCAAACTGTTCGGCACTGATCAGGTTTTTCTCATAGAGTTCCTGGTTGCGCATGTATTTATTATTCGTTGCACGAGTGCCATCGTGGCTTTGGCGCGCTCTACCTCGATACGGAGATTGCTACCGCATACTTCCAGGCGGGCCGGTCTTGACCTTTTTCAACAACGTCGCCCTCTTCAACCTGTAACTCTTCGACAATACCCCGCACTTTGGAAACCACCATCGCTTCCTCTTCGGCTTCGAGCGTGGCCGTGGTCGAATAATAAGCGGAAATGGTTCCACGCTGTGCTTCCGAAATTTCAACGGGGATGGCAGAAGTGGAATCTTTATCACCGGTATTCTTGGATTGCGATTCGCTGGTGCAAGAGGTGTTTAGAAGGGCCAGGCTGCCAGCTGCTAGGAAGTGGAGGAGTAGAATCTTTGTGTTTTTCATATATACCCTGAACCCTATCTCCAATATGTCTTAATGTCGGAAATGTCGAGTCCCGGTTTTATATTCGAATGACGATACGCAGATGCCGAAGGAATGTTTGCGAACTGGTCGAAAATTGTGGCGATTTGAGCTACCTTTGGTGAAGAGCTCGGGATGCTTTGTATGAAAAGTTGTGGCCTTCTGGTAGCGGCCGGCAACTTCAAGAAGGGTACCTTCATCAAATAGGTCCCCGATAAAGGTGATGCTGGTCGGGTTTCCGCTTTCATCAAATCCATTGGGTAGGATGACAGACGGATGACCTGTGATATTAGTAAGCAACAGGTTCTTTGCCGCCATCAGGTCAGGCTCGCGCGTAGGTCGATCTGCTGAAAAAGTGTATCCATTTTTTGGATCAGCTGCCACCGGGCCCGATTGGCCTGAATATATTCGACAGCAGGAATGAATCGGGCGGCGCGGAACAGGTTGGGCCAGGCGTTGCTTCCCTGCCTGCGCCCAACTCATCATCCCGGTTGGAAAGAGTCAGCTGATCAAACGCCGTGGCGGCTTCTGCTGAAAGTATATAGCTGAGCGAGGAAACCGGAAAGTCGGGGAATTCAATCGGTGTGAGATTAAATCCAAGCTCCCGAAGTTTCACAAGGCTCAGGCTGTCTCTGCTGCGGTTGGAATAGTCGCTGTTAAAAGCGGATTCAAGGTAACCTACCTTGAGCTCACTCAAATCCAAAGATTGATCATAATTAAACGGCAGGTCAATTACGCTTTGATCGAGTCCGTCCGGTCCGAGAATGGCATTGAAGACCAACGCCGCATCTTCGGTATTTCGAGTCAGCGGGTCCTCCTTCATCCTTGCTCCAGCTTAGCGCCATTGCACCGTGACGGCTAACGCGCCCAAATGTGGGCCGGAGCCCGGTTGATCCTGTTTGGTGAGCCGGAGAGATGATAGAACCCCACGTTTCCGTCCCGATAGCGAAAGGGAGTAAACCCGCGGCAGTGGAAGCCGCCGATCCTGCTGAGGAACCGCTTGAACCTTCTTCCAGGTTCCAGGGATTGCGGGTTTTTCCACCAAACCACACGTCACCGTAAGCCAGCGCACCCAGCGTTGTTTTTGCAAGCAGTACGGCGCCGGCATCATCGAGTTTCTGGGCAACGGTTGCTGTCTTGTCAATCTGCTGGTTTTTGTAGGGTGTAGCTCCCCATGTCGTCTTGTATTCCTGCACTGCAAACAGGTCTTTTAAACCGTACGGGATGCCGTGGAGTGGCCCTCGATACTTGCCGTTGGCCAGCTCATTATCCAGTTTTTTCGCTTGCTCCAATGCCCGTTCTTCGGTTAATGTAACAACTGCTTCCAGTGTATCCCCATATATTTTCAGCCGATCCAAAAAGAAGGTGGTCAGTTCAGTTACCGATATTTTCCGGTTTTTGATCAGAGGATGGATCGTCTGACGGTATAAAAAGCCAGCCGGGACTGTTCATCGGGCAAGGATATATTTTAGAGGCATATCCCCACACTAGAGGTTGTTGTGACTTGTCAAATTGCCTGCCAACAGGAACAGGATTGAAAAACAGGGCGGGAGGTGTGCTGTTTGGTAACCTGAGCTTTCGAACCTTGCTGTAGCTTTCCTTACGATTATCAACTACAGGTGCCATGGAATCTATTTCGGAAACGGTAAATTCCAGACCAATGAGATCGGAAGCCTTTGAGAGTTTTTCACTGGTGTTTGTAGATTCAGATACAAATAAAAAGTTAACAGAGATCAGAATGCCCAAGATCAATCCACTGAGCAAATTTAGGATATTCTTCATTCATCAAAATATAGTTGAAAGTTACAGGCTGAATATACTGTTATCTGTGAAAATAGTTCTCTGTATTATTGAGAGAACTACCTATAACAGGGTGGATTCAGCTATTAATGTGCCTTTCTACTCCTTTTTGAAGATAATATCCTCGTAGAAACCGGTAGCTTTCCCCTAGTATTATCGGAATCGGTCATGAAGACAGCGGCGGTGATGCGGCCCAGCGGGAGCGATAATCCTTCAAAATAATCCTGTGTTCGGTAAACCACTACCCGGTTTTACTGTTGCCGTTTTGGCAGACGATCATCTGTACCCAGTCAGTGTAGGCATTGGCTGTTTTGGTACCCTGTTCAGCTTGGCTTGCCAACACATAGTTGATTGCCCTCAACGGTATTTTTTGGGATGTAAAGGGACCATGGCCAAGTATTTCATCTTTCCGCCGAAACCGAGGTTGGATTTATCGGATTCAAAGGTGATATAAATTCGGGCCGCGTAATCATCACCGTCCTTGGTTCGCACGTTGCCATCCTCCACATCACGATTCACTTTCCACCTCTACATTATGATGCAATATTCCCGGGGATCGATATCAACTTTGTAGATCAGGCCGGATGCGGAATTATCGCTTGTAGCTTTAGTCACCTGCGCGTTGTTGCTCTTAACCAGTTTGTACCGGGTCATGCTAGAAGGGAGGGGACGCCATGTCCGTTTCTCTACTTTTAGCTGGTAAATAAATGAGGATCAATCAGTTCCATCGGCTGCCACTGTATGCTGTCTGATTGTAGTGAGCCATACTTATCTACCTGTATCATAATTTCATTTTTATCGATAGCTATACCGGGAATAAGTAGAAGGAACAACAATAGAGGAGCTAATTTTTTAAGAGGTACATTCCAGGATTTTTGTTGACCTTAGATAGGACATACGCACGTACTCGTGTATCATATTTATGGCTACATCTTTCTTTAAGAATTAGGTTAAAAGGATGAATACCTGTACCTTTGACGCGCTAATACAAACAAACTGATTCAACGGTGGTCGTCCGTAACAGGATGTGAATAGGGAATCCGGTGACCTAAATTTTGCCAGGAAATCCGGAAGCAGTCCCCGCTGCTGTGAGTCCCGCTGATTTTGTAACAGGTTGTTTGCCACTGCAGGTTCCAGTTCAATGCTGGCCTGCGGGAAGGTAACCTGACAAAAGGGATAAGCCAGAAGACCTGCCATTGTTGATGAAGGAAAAGCTTTCGGGAGAAAAGCTGAACCTATGGCTGCACGTATTTTTTGGTACAAATTCATTTTTATAGCGCTGATTCTCGTTATCAGTAGCTGTGGAAGTAAAGATCGTTCGACCTCGAAAACGAAAACGCTTCCCGCTTCAACCGCCGAAACGCGTCCGTCTGAACACATAGAAATCAACTATGCAGAGGGCTTTGAGGTCCATTACTTGAGGATTATACCCGGCTGGATATCCTTAATCCCTACCAGGACCAAACCGATACGCTCCAATATATCTTGATCTCCCGCGGCGACAATCCCCCTCAACATGCGGGAGATGATCAAGTTATTGAGGTGCCGATCCAAAGTATGATTGCCACCTCCACCACGCACCTGGCCTTGACCGACATATTAAATGCCAACAACATCATCGAAGGTGTTACACAACCCGATTACGTGTACAATCCAGATATACGGAAAGGCCTGCAAACGGGACGTGTAGAGGGATTTACAGGTGGGGAATTCAACAAAGAGCTTGCCCTGGCTTTGAATCCCAACTTGATTATGGTCTCCGGGGGGCAGGCGTCTTTGTTTGATAATTATCGCGTATTGCTGGATTCAGGAATAAATATTTTGGTGAATTCGGAGTGGCTGGAAAAGACGCCCCTGGGTAAAGCGGAATGGATCAAGGTGATGGGCGTTCTGCTGAACAAAGAAGAGCTGGCCAACCGCAAATTTCAAGAGGTAGAGCAGCGGTACCTTGAGCTGAAAAAAAAGGTAGGTGGTGTTCGAGAAAAGCCATTGGTCATAAACAATATGCCCTATAAGGGTGCTTGGTTTGTTTCCGGAGGTGATAGTTTTACCGCGCAGTTTTTCCGGGATGCCGGTGCTGATTACCCGTGGTACGATAATAGCTCTACCGGCGGACTCAGGCTCGATTTTGAAACGGTCTATGAAGTAGGACTTCGCGCAGATGTGTGGCTGAATCCAGGCAGTGCAGACTCAAAAAAGGACATATTGATAGCAGACAACCGTTTCAAGGATTTTAAATCATTTCAGAACGGCCAGATCTATAACAACAATCGGAGAATGAGTTCCTCTGGCGGCAACGATTTTTGGGAGTCTGGCGTGGTGCACCCGGAGATTGTATTAGCCGATCTTATCAAAATATTACACCCTTCACTGCTGCCGGATTATGAGTTGTATTACTACCAGAAACTGGAATGATGCCTCAAGCTGACGATCAACATACCGTGCAACCAGCCAGCGGCTTTTCAAGATGGCATTTCCTCGCTTTAATAGCTGGTGTCGTGATCCTTTTTTTAGTCAATTTGGCGCTTGGATCGGTCGATATTCCGATGCCGGAAATCGTATCTATTTTGCTTGGGGAGGGCAGTTCAAATGAGGCATGGAATAAAATTGTCACCAACATTCGTCTGCCGCGCGCTTTCACAGCTGTGCTGGCAGGCAGTGCTCTTTCCATCGGTGGGCTGCAGATGCAGACGCTGTTTCGTAATCCCTTGGCGGGCCCCTCGGTGTTGGGGATTACCGCAGGTGCCAGCCTGGGTGTAGCCGTCATAATGCTGACCACCGGAACTATCACCAGTATTTTTGCAATTCAGGAGCTTAGTAATTTTGGCAGCTGGATTATTGTGATCGCTGCCAGCATCGGCTCTTCAATGGTTCTATTGCTTATTTTAGCCATTTCCGTTCAAATACGAGACAATGTTACGCTGCTTATTATTGGATTAATGATCGCCAATATTACAATTGCGCTGGTCAGTATCTGGCAGTATTTCAGCAATCCCGACCAGATTCAGGATTATCTTATATGGACCTTTGGAAGCCTGCGGCGGGGTTACGATGGCACAAATCTGGATTTTGATTACGATCATCGTAGTTGGTTCTGCTATCGCTTTTATGCTGTCAAAACCACTGAATGGATTTTTACTGGGCGAAAACTATGCCCGGAGCCTGGGTATTTCAGTTCAAAGTACACGCATCTGGATCATCGTCAGTACCAGTCTGCTGGCCGGGGGTATTACGGCGTTTTGCGGTCCTATCGGTTTTGTCGGAGTAGCCGTACCCCATCTCACACGCTCGCTGCTGGGCACAAACGATCACCGCATTCTGATCCCCAGCACCTTCCTGATGGGAGCCATCCTGATGCTGAGCTGTGATATTATCGCCCAGGTGCCGGGCAGTAACACAACCTTGCCGATCAGTGCTGTAACATCGCTTGTGGGATCCCCGGTTGTGGTCTGGGTGATTGTGAAGCGTAAGAATCTGCAAGCCTCGTTTTGATGAATGAACCTGAGAGCATATTGAACATACTGGAGACTCAGAACCTGAAGATCGGATACGCAGGACGCGGACGGAAGACTGTAGTTGCCGATGGGTTGAATTTACAGCTCCAAAAAGGGGAGCTCATCGGACTACTGGGGCCGAATGGCTCAGGAAAATCTACATTGATCCGTACGCTGGCTCACATGCAGAAACCGTTGGCGGGCAACGTCAAGCTTGAGGGCACCGATCTGTCCCGACTGAACATTAATGAAGTAGCTAAAAAAGTGAGCACCGTGTTGACCGACCGCGTACGTATCGGTAATCTGACGGTGTACAACCTGATCGCTTTTGGGCGATCTCCCTACACCGGAATGATGGGACGGCTGCGGGATGAAGACCGCGAAGTTGTGGATTGGGCGATTAAAGCTGCGGGACTGACCGATTTTGTCAACCGCGATATCCAAAAGCTAAGTGATGGAGAACGCCAGAAAGTGATGATTGCACGGGCCCTGGCCCAGGATACGCCAGTCATTCTGCTTGATGAACCAACGGCTCACTCTTGACCTTCCAAACCGTGTGGAGATTGTCAGGCTGCTGCGTAAGCTGGCCCATGAAACCAGCAAGGCGATCTTGATGTCCACCCACGAACTCGATCTGGCGTTAAAAGCCTGTGATCAAGTCTGGCTGATGGATATGGAAACCCATATCAAATCTGGTACCCCGGAGGACCTGGTGTTGAATGGTACCTTTGAGAAAGTATTCCAGCGAGACAGTTTTGAGTTTGACCGGGAAACAGGGTCATTTAAGATCCATCAGAATCGGAATAAAAAGATTACCCTGAGCGGTGAAAAAATCCCGAAATACTGGACCACCCGTGCCTTGGAGCGTGAAGGATATATAGTTGAACAAGTAGCAAAAAATGGGCAGATAGAGGCCCGGGAGATGGAGGGTATAATCTGCTGGAAAGCCGGAGACTCCAACAAATTCACGTCAATCAAAGAACTAATTGCGTATCTTAGGGATAATCAGGAATAACTTTTTTCTGGTAGCCTTTATCCGGAAAAAACGGTATTACACATACTTCAATAATCTCTATTTCCCCTCATAAAATTACCGAAGTTCTGGAAAAAATTTTACATCACCCTGGGTAGTTCGTGGCCGCCAACTCTCAAAAAAGTACAGGAACGCCTGTAAAGATGTAGAGGTTGAACCGTACGATCTTAATAAAGCTCTTCAGTCCTGGTTCAGGGCATGCAGCATTTTTTTTGGATCATACTGACCGGCACGCTCCAGCTTATGCCCCAACACCACGGTAGATGGATATGGTCTTGCATTCATTGACGCTCTTTTTTACTTCAACCATCGCAGTCTGCATAACCGGATTAATTGTAGTGGATACGGCTACGCATTTTACGTTTATGGGGCAATTGATCTTTTTGTTGACTATCACCGATAACCTTCCGTTTCTTGACTTGTTGTTTGAGGAGTTTTCAGCCTTTGCCACGGTGGGATTGCCGAGGGAAATAACTTCGTCACTTTCTGACTGGGGCAAGCTGATAGTGAATCACTCCATGTTTATTGGGCGGGTGGGAAGTGTAACTCTGGTCGTCACATTTGCCCGGTGTGAGCGTCCAAAAAATCGCTATCCAGGGAAGGTGTCATAGTGACATAGCTAAAAAATGCATTAATTTAAATATGTTAAATATAACGCGTGCAATTAGTTAATATAGTTTATATAAACTATTTTTTAATCATTGTATGAATTAATTATCCACATTAATGGCTGATAATAAGAATCAATTTTGTGTTATTGGATTGGGAGCTTACTGATTTTCACTTGCCAAATCCCTGGCTGAACACGGCGCTTTTGTGTTAGTGGTTTATCATAAGCTGGATCGTGTTTAAGAGATTAAGCAGTATGTTTCGGAGGCGATCCAGTTTGATGCGACCGATGCCTTGTTGTTGGCCGATCACGGCGTATTCAACGCTGAAATTGTTGTCGTTACGATCGGGAAAGCATTTGAAACGGTGGTACTCATCGCGATGGAGCTGTTGAAAACAGGTGTCCCTCGTATCATCGCCCGGGCAACAAGCGATACCCAGGAGTCGATCCTTAATCGTATCGGTATCGAAGAGGTGGTTCACCCGGAGAAAGACGAAGGGGAGCGGATGGCAGCCTCATTGGTTCGAAGTTGCATATGTGATTTTTTTGAGCTGAGCGAAGATATTGAGGTCTACGAAATTGATGCACCGAGCGACATGGCCGGGTATACGATTGCAGAGCTTAAAATGAGGCAGCGATACCGAGTAAACTTGCTCACCATAAAGCGTCCGAAAAAAGCCGGTATAGAGGTGGATGGTTCTTCGAAAGAATCGGTTTGAGGTTTGGGGGGTATCGAAACAGATATAAAAATTAGGTAAAATGATATACTGGTGCTTATGGGGAAGAAGAAGATGTAAATAAACTTTTAGAAACCAACTGACGTCATGGAAAATCAACAAGTGCTGTTATCAGGAAAATCTTCCTTAAGATTGAAGTTCCCTATAAACTGATTGAAACCGGTGATCAAGGCAAAAAACCAATTCTGCTTTACCTGCATGGATATGGTCAGACCATCCAGCGATTCCAGCAGGAAGTGGACGATCTATTAAACTTCAGGGCTTACCACCTGTTTATCCAGGGGCCGTATCCCATTTACGATAAAAAGGGTAAGAGAAAGGTCGAGGACTGGGGCCGCGCGTGGTATTTGTATGATGGAGACCAGGCGCAGTTCACCAAATCGATGGAGGTGAGCTCTGAATTTATACAGGAAATTCTCGATAACATACTTAATCACGTCGAGGTGGAGCAGAGTAGGAGTGCTTGGATTCTCAATGGGAGCCTACCTGGCTGGCTACTTTGCACTCTCACGGTGGAAGCATGTCAATGATCTGATTATGATAGGCGGACGCCTCAAGACAGAAATATTTGAAGAGCGAGAGCATAATTGCAACCATCTGCATGCCTCTGGCCTTGCACGGATCAAAAGATGAGAGGGTAAAGGCAGAACCGCAGCAAAAAAGTATGACCAGGCTTGAGGAATGGGGAGCTGAAGTGACCTTCAAAAACCTGGATGCTAAACACAAAGATTAATGAGAAATATCTGCAGGAAACGGTCATGTGGCTAAAGAAACTGGGATATAAAGCAGATTAATATTTATAATTTTTGTAAAAATTTCTTTGAAAAGAATCAAACTTATACGTTATTTAACCTTGAATTTAGTAGGTAATATATCCATCAATAAGAAATGTTGAACGCAGTTCAAGGCATTCTTTATAAAAAAATCTCTCTATGGAAGTTCTAGTTATTGAAGATGATCCCTCCGTACGGACACTGGTTAAAGCCGTTTTGGAGCATAAGGGTAACTCAGTTGCACAGGCCGAAAATGCTACAGATGGGCGTGAGTTAGCGTATAGTGATGAATACGATATTATAATTCTCGATTTGGGTTTACCCGATGGTGATGGTTTTGATATAGCCAAAGATATCCGTGACCAGGATATAACCACACCTATTTTAGTACTCTCTGCCGAACAGGAAACCGATGTTAAAATAAAATGCCTTAAAGTTGGTGCAGACGACTACCTGACCAAGCCATTTAATACCGAAGAATTGATGGCACGGATCGAAGCGATATCACGCCGTTCAGGCGCTTCCGGTGGAGATCAAGAGTTTCATTGTGGAGAGTTGCATGTTAAACTTCTAGAACGGGAATTTTTCGTTAATGATACTGATGTTGATCTTACGAATAACGAGTTTAACCTGTTGGTTTACCTGATGAAGAACAAGAATAATATCGTCACGCAGGAGGATATTGCCGAGAACGTTTGGGATATCCATTTCGACACGCAGACTAACTACATTAACGTATATATCAGCTACCTGAGGAAAAAAATCAGAGAGCACGCCGATCATGACTATATCGAGACCGTCCGTAAAAAGGGTTTCGTGCTTCGTTGTGAGGGCAAAAAAGCAGAATCCTGATCGGGTTATCTCCCGCTATCCCGGGTAGGATCCCCCGATATACTTTTTCAGGTGATTAATCTCCAGCTTCTGTTCGGAGATAATTTGCTTGACCAAGTCTCCAATTGAGATTACGCCCACCACATCTCCATCTTCCATAACGGGCAGGTGTCTGAATTTTTTCTCCGTCATAAGTTGCATGCAGTTATTTACACTCTCGGTGGGGGGCACCCAGTATACATCACTCGTCATGATTTCACGAACTTTGGTCGTTTTTGAGGTTCTTCCCTTTAGTATAACCTTGTCCCGGTAATCACGTTCAGAAATGATTCCGCAGAGTTGCCCATCATCGTCGATAACCAGCAATGCCCCGATTCCCTTATCAGACATCAGCTTAATTGCTTCAAATACCGTGTCGTCCGGGTTTATGTCATAAACAACATTACCCTTATTTTGCAAAATTGAACTTACGAGCATATATCCTCCTTTTGTTAAAAGAGCTTTTTATAATTATAACAAAAATTAGAGAAAATGCTACCGGTAAAGCTTTATTTATTAGAGGCTTAATAGAGATAAGGTTCTGTCTTTTCAAATCGATCCTTTTTCAGTATCTCAGGCAAATCGAATTGAAGATCTTATTTTTCGCCTCATCTACCGGGAAGTGTTTGTTCAAGATTGGCCACCGTATAGGCCATTACGGCCATGGTTGCTACGCATTTCTTATAGTCTTCTTCCGTCAGTTTATCAATGGTATCGGCGGGAGAGTGATGATACCAGAAATAGCGGGACCCATCGACCCGAAGCCCCATACCGGGTATGCCCTCGTCCATCAGTGGGCTGATGTCTGCGCCACCACCTCCGCGCGTTACGCTTTGAGAATCAATCGGTTTTAGCAATGTCCCGATTTGTTCAATAATACGGAAGGCTTCATCAGAGCCCGAAAACCCGAAACCAAGCGGTGTAAATACGCCGCTATCTGATTCAATGGCCAAAATATGATCATCCAGCGTGCCGTTTTCTTCAACCACATCTCGATATTTTGTGGCCCCGCGCAGTCCGTTTTCCTCGTTGGTCCACATCACCAGGCGAATGGTTCGTTTGGGTTGTAGTCCCAGCTCTTTCATCAGCATCAAAGCTTCCCAGGCGGCAAAACATCCCCCGGCATCATCCATCGCTCCCTGGCCTACATCCCAAGAGTCGATATGACCGCCAAACACTACAATCTCATCGGGATATTCACTTCCCTTTATTTCGGCAATTACATTTCGTGATTTAGCGTCCGGCAGTGTCTGAGCCTCCATATAGAGCTTTATGCGGATAGTCTCTCCCCGTTTTTGCATTCGGTGGAGCATTGCGGCATCTTCAATGGTGATGGCTGCATGCGGAATTTTCTTGACGCCACTCTGGTAGCTTGAGTTGCCTGTGTGGGGCGTCTTCATGGAGTAAGGTCCCACCGACCTAATCAGGCTCGCCACGGCTCCAGCTTTGGAAGCCTCAATGGCACCATTCACACGATATTGCACGGTTTTTCCGTAGGTTGAAAAAGGCACATCATAGAGCACTATTTTTCCTTTGGCTTGATCCGCCTTCTCTTTAAGCTCCTTAAAACTGGTAACCACCAGTACCTCGCCCTCAATTCCCTGCTTCGGTGTGGCAATGCTGCCGCCCAATCCCAGCATGGGCAGATTCCGCTCGCGGGGCGCAAGCAGGGTAATATATTCCTCACCGCGTACCCAGTGGGGAACCATGACTTCCTGGGTGTGGATATTTTCCAGGGGACCTGATTTGAGCTCTTCCATGATCCAGTCGATGGAACGTTCCAGGTTTTCAGAACCGCTCAATCGGGGACCAAACCGATCCACGAAGTAAGTGAGGTTCTCAAAGGAATGGTCGTCAGCCATTGCGGCATCAATCAGTTTGGAGGCATCTGCTCTGTGTGCTTCAAGATTGATGTTCTGTGCGTAGCCCTCATTTGAGAAGACTACGATAAAGGCGATAAAATACAGCAGTAATGCTGATGATCGGGTCATAGGTCTGATCTATTTGCGTTGGCAACTTTTGCAGATAACTTCACAGGGAAGCTTAAATTCTGACGTGGTTTAATTCTCCAACCCTCTGGTCGGGAAACAGGGTAAACTGAAAGTCAGATTGATACCCTGATGGCTCTGCCTTCGGGGCAGTGCATTTTTGGATATAATTTATAAAAAGAAAAAGCCCTGCAAGCAGGGCTTTAAAGTTAAAAAGTTAACTTCCTTTGTCTTAGTCCATCGACTTTTGGTTGGTATTGGCTATTTCCTGATACATCAGAAACTCATCTGGTGTAATATTGGCAAACAGGTAATTTATGGGATCAACGGCCTTGCCATTACGGTAAACTTCATAATGAAGGTGGGGACCCTCAACCATGCCGGAATTGCCTGTATACCCAATAAGGTCTCCGCGTTCTACTTTTTGCCCCTGGCTTAATTCCCTTAGCGTATGAGGAAAGGTGTGCGTAACGCGATTCATATCCGTATCCGTGATCGATAACAACCAACCGCCCGTAGGTTCCTTTCATACCGGCAAATTTAATGGTGCCTTCACCACTTGCAAAAATTTCATTGCCAATATTAGCACGAAAATCAACTCCTTCATGCATCCGCCGATATCCAAGAATAGGGTGCATCCGCATGCCGTATCCACTCAGCATTATTCCCTGTACAGGTTTAATTGCTGGAATATGGTTCATTTTTTCCTGGTTGGTGTTATAATACTCTTTAATCTCTTTAAAACTGGCTTTCTGAATATTCACGCCCCGCTCCAGCGATTCTAGCTGTTCAGAGGTCCACTTGAGGATGTCAGCGGTCTCTTCACTGTAGACATCGAAGTCGGAATAGACATCCGCACCACCTACACCGGCTTGCCGTTCATCGTAGGGAATCTCCTGCATGCCAAGTACCGAGCGATACATCTCGTTGTCGGTTTGTGCCAGTTGATTCACCTCACTATCAAGTTTCTTGATGGTGCTTTTAGTCTCTTCAAGGTGGTTGAGTAGCGCCTGGTTTTCTGCTTTGAGGGCAATCTCGGCAGGGGTACCGACGGTAGTCGAAAGAATGGAGATGCCCAGTCCACTGAAAACAACGCCAAATAAAATATACAAGCTGGCGGTATACACAACCCGTTCCAGAGTATTATATTGAACAGGAACGAATTCGCAGTGTTGTTCGTCGTAGAAAAAGTAGTTCTTTAGAGACATGGATTCTCTTTTTGTTAAGAGAGCACTGACACCAGTAAAATTTCTATTCTATCGATATTGACCCGAATTTGTGCTCAACGCAATATACATTTTTTTTCAAATTACTCAATATCCCCTTCAAAATAGTCGATGGCCCGCTTTGGCATATCGCGGGAATTGCTCTTATTAGCAATGTGCTGCTTTATTTTGTCCTGCAGAACTTCAGCCGCATCGTAGCCATAATGACGCAACAGGTAGTTCATGGCAATTACCTCTGCAATGACGGTTATATTTTTACCGGGTGTAATCGGTAAGTGAATCAGGGGAATATCCACGCCGAGAACGTCGGTGGTATCCTGATCCAGGCCGGTTCGTTCAATATCCTCGGATTCATCCCACAAAGAGAGCTCAAGAACTACCTCAAGCCGTTTCTGGTATCGAATCGCACGTATGCCAAACATGGACATCACATCTACAATTCCAAGCCCGCGGATCTCCATAAAATGTTGATTCATTTCGGTGGCAGACGTCATCAGGATGTTATTTTTCTTAGTCAGCATCACCACATCGTCGGCAACCAGGCGGTGACCCCGTTCGACGAGATCAAGTGCCACCTCGCTTTTGCCGATCCCGGATTTGCCGGCAATAAGAATTCCGATGCCGTAAACATCCACCATGGAGCCGTGCACCAGCGTTTGAATGGCAAATTGATCTTCCAGGAAGTCCCGAATCAAATACATGAACCGGGTGGTTTCCACCGGTGTATTATAGATCGGAATTCCAGCCTCATCAGCCATCTGTAGCAGGTAATCAGGGAGATTGTTGTTATCCGTAAGGAAAATGATCGGAATGTTAAACTGTACAAGGTTCTCAAACGACTCCCTGCGTTCCTCCACCGACATGTTATCCAGGTACTGGCTTTCAGTATTGCCAATAACCTGGATACGCTGGTAGGTAAATAATTTAACGTATCCGGCAAGAGCCAGCCCCGGTCGATGAAGATCGGCTTCGGTCACAAACCGGGAGTCGATCTTCTCTTCGCCAACCAAGGGCCGCAGCTCAATATTGATCCGCTCCTGCAGTCTCTCAATTAAATGAGATACGGTGATCTTTTCTTTTCTGGGGATAGGTTCCAGATTTCCAAAGGGCATATATTACCTTAATAGTTGGTAAAATGTTTATTCTTGTACTTCTTCAATTGGCGGGTCACATTATCTACTGCACGATTTATCGCCTGTTCGTAGGAGGTGCCGGTAGCTTTGGCATTTAATAATTTCTGGGGGATTTTAACATTCAGTTCGGCCTGCTGTGGTTCTTCATCATCGGGGGTGGGCTCCAAAATAATGTCGCAAGTTAAAATACGATCATAAAACTGGTCTAGCTTTTGTACAGTATCTATGCTGAATTCTTTCAGCTGCTGATTTGGATCAAAATGTCTTGCTGTGAACGTAGTTTTCATAAGTATTTTACTCCTTACACGTTTGAATTATGATTTTGCTCTTGGATGTGCTAAATCGTAAACATTCTTTAATCGTTCAACACTTGTATGGGTATAGACTTGGGTTGAAGACAGATCTGCATGACCCAATAGTTCTTTTATCACTCGGATATCAGCGCCGTTATCCAGCAGATGGGTAGCAAAACTGTGCCGCAAAACATGCGGGCTTTTCTGCGTAGCTTCACTGGCACGGCCCAGATAATCATTAACAAGTCGCTGAACCGCCCGGGGATAGATGCGCTGGCCGTGAGCTGCTAAAAACAGGGCTTTTCGGGCGTCGCTGTCCGTTTTGGTGCTGAATAAACGGGTTCGGGTTTCAAGATGATTGTTCAATGCCTGCAGCGCTCGGTCGCCGAGGGGAACAATTCGTTGCTTGGCCCCTTTACCCATCACTTTTACCTGCTTTAATTCAAGATCTACAGCATCGGTATTCAGTGCGACCAGCTCACTCAGGCGGATGCCGGTACTGTAGAACAGTTCAAGGATTGCGCGATCCTGGGAACTACGTGGATTATCCCCCTCGGCAAGCTCCATCATCCGGGCAATGTCTTCACTGTTTGCCGTAGTAGGCAGCGGTTTATGTCGTTTTGGAACAATGAGAAGGTGCGCCGGATTCTGCTGCACCAAACCCCGTTTGAAGCAGTATTTAAAAAAAGAGCGAACAGCAGCTACTTTTCTGACAATCGTATTTTTCGCCATTCCTTCATCCGACAGTTTACCAAGCCATAAGCGGATGGTCAGCCGTTCAACAGAGGACAATTCAACCTTATCTTCAGGCAGATCTTCATATAAAGCACAAAAAGTAAGGAATTGAGAGAGATCCGTTTGGTACGAGGTAATAGTGTGCGGCGAAGCGTTTCGCTCAATTTTCAGATAGCGAAGATATTTGGAAATAGCTTCTTTCATAGCTTAAATATGATCAGTTCAGCCGTAAAAATAAACAGGTATTTAAGTAGTAATGCCCATCGGCAATGAAATCAATAGTTTGCGATCAAGTTTGTAATGCTATTGCCTGCACGTGACTATAATTGTTCTACGAAATTGAAATATGAATACCTTTTTCAAGCTTATCCTATACTCAATTAGAAATAACAGTAAAGCATTCGTTATATTTTGAAAGTTGATTTAAATGGTGGAATAGTGCGAAAGAGGTAAGCTAAATTTCACGGCTCTTCCATGTTGTATGCTTGTTCGTAAGATAGTCTCTTACTGTGAGAAAACCGAGCCATTCAAACCAAAGGACACTTATCGGGTGCAGTAATCCCCAAGCCGGATTCCATCCAAACCACCGTGCTGTAAGAAATCGGTGAAAAAGCATGAGTAAAATCGGCAGGAGAGACCAGGCAACAAGGCTGTAATTGAGATTTGCCAGGCTCCAAATGAAGGTGAAGGTCGGCAGTACATATACTGCCAGATGCAGTAACCCCATCAATAGGAACAGAAAAAGATTGTAACCGAATCCCGCCAAAAAGTTTTTTCGGAATCCATTTTTTATTTCTTTGTGGGATCGGTACATACGGCATGCCACAGAATCACTTCCGTAATACATGCGCATTTTGAATCCGGCAGATTTGATCTTTTTGGCCAGCTTAACATCGTCAACCACTTTTTGCTTTACCGACTGATGTCCCCCGATTGCACGGTAGGTCTTTTCTTTAAAAACCATAAACTGGCCACAAGCGGCGACAAACAAGGGTCCGAATTTTTGGCGTAGAAACGATGGCATCCAGCGTGGGGCACGGTACACATAGTGAACAGGGAGGAGGCTGAACAAGGCGTAATAGACCAGCGGGATCAGCATCTTTTCCCAGAAACTTTTCAGCTTCTGACGGGGCCAAACGGTAAGCATATCGACGACATCACGCCCCATGGTTCGAACGACCCGGGCTACCGTATCTTTTTCGAACCAGGTATCGGCATCGGCAAAAATAAGGATATGGCCCTCAGCGGCTTCCCCCAGCTGTTGACATGCCCACGGTTTGCCAAGCCAGTCGTCCGGTTTAGGCTTGCCTTTCAGCAGGATTAATTTATCCCCGTTTGGATGATTTTTTTTCAGCTCCTGTAGAATGGGGCTGGTGCGATCGGTGGAGTGATCGTCGAGCACCAGTACTTCCAGGTTGGGATAGGTTTGATTGAGAGCGGAACGGATGCACTGTTCGATATTTCGCTCTTCATTACGAGCTGGCACGCAGATGCTGACTTTGCGGGAATCATCTACAAATCGAAACGGTTCGGCATTGCTCAAGGAGGTAAAATTCAGCCTGTTCCGCAGTAAAATGACCGAGGTCAAAAGCAGGTATCCACAGGCAACGTACATTAAGTAGATCATAACTCGAACATAACAGCTCAAAATGAAACTAGAAAAAGAAAAATAGATGTTATACTCTGACGTCCAGAGAACTTTCTTTTAACCAACGCTCTGTCATGCAGATACTTTCGGATTTTGCCAAGGATGTTCGATCCCCAAAATATAAGCCAGGGGCGTATGAATGGTGGTATTTTGACGGCATCGACTCCACGGGTACCTATAGTTTTGTAATAATTTTTTATGAGGGGAATCCTTTTTCGACCCGGTATATCGAACGAGTCAGGCACTGGAACCGCTCCTCTGATACTAATCCCGAAGAACACCCGGCCGTAAGTATTTCAATCTATCGAAACCAGAATCCGATCTACTATAGTTTCACAGAATATGGGAAAAAAGATTGCGAGTTCAGCACAGATGAACCCGACCTAAGAATCGGAAACCATGAAATGAGGTCGCGCCAGGAGAAAGGCCATTGCATCTATGAGATCACCCTTGATGAGAAATTGCCCTCCGGTGACAAGCTGAAGGGCAGCATCACGTTTGAAAGCCCGATATCTCCCGATACGCTGCTTGATGAAGTTCAGCAGTTCCAGAAGGAGGGGCACCTCTGGAATTTGGTACAGCCTCGTGCGGAGGTGAGGGCTGAACTAGAGATTTCTGCTCGTGCGGAGCCCGACCGTTCTATAAAATTTGAAGGCCACGGGTACCACGATCACAACATGGGCAGTGAGCCGATGCGCAACGAATTTAACGAGTGGTACTGGGGGCGTTTTCATTTCAAGATGGGCACACTGGTTTACTATATCATGGATCGCAAGAATGAGAAGCAGCACCAGGCCTGGCTTATCAGCCCGGACAATTCCGAGCTACTTGCCAAATATCCTGATGTGGAGCTTCAGGATAAGGGTTGGTCGTCTTTTGGACTTAAAACAGCCCGCAAAATAATGCTGAGTAATGAGAAGGCTCATATTACCATACAGCAGGCCCACGTGATTGATAATGGCCCCTTTTACCAACGCTTTAGCAGCGACTCGTTTATAAACCTACCGGAACAGGATATCATGCAGGTGGCCGAAGGGATTTCAGAATTCATCCGCCCGGATCGTATCTACTGGCGGGTGTTTTGGCCGTTTATGCATATGCGGATCCGGTATGCAAACGAATCGCCCCACTGGGTACAGCGCTCCAAACGGCTCTACCGGTGGACCTGGTAACTCTGGCTGTGAATGTGCATCTGAACAATAAGGCTGGCTTATTTGGCTAATCGACCGCTATAAGAACCGTTCAAAATTTGAATCATCAAAACCGGCATCTCTACGCAGTCTATTTAGCGCATTCGCAAGCTGGTCTTGCAAGATACTGGTCTGCTCCTCGTTGGATAGGTTGCCCGACAAATCCACCGATTTATCCACCAGCAGATGTAGCTCCGGCTTATCATGACGAATGGTGTGCATATGGATGGCAATCGGTACGATATCTACTTCACTTTTCTCCAGCTTGGAATAGATCCAGGCCAGGCCTCCCTGGAATTGAGGATCGGTGTGAGGCGATCTGATCTCTCCCTCTGGATAAATAAATAGACAAGCATTATGGCGCTGCATAGACTGGACAGCATAGCGCAGGAAAGTTATAGCCCGGCGTGGATCATCCCGGTTAATGGAAAAGGCCCCTATTTTGCGAAAAAAGCTGTACTGCTCCATCTGCCTGTCTTCCATCAGTGCTCGGGCTTGCTGGTTGAAACGAAATTCATTTAGCAGAAGTGGAATCAGTCCATCCCACCACGAGTGGTGATTCAGGTAGTAAATAGTTTTACAGGCGCTGCAGGGGGAGTAGTGCTGGCGAATCCAGACGCGGCTGAACCGGCGTTTGAACAGGAGCCAGGTATACCACTTAAAGATATTGATAAACCACCTGGATTCGTTAGCGGGAATAAATTCCAAGACAGAAAGATTTTTGTTGATCGATTAGCATGTGAATATCTTTAGCGGCTAGCTAATAATCCACCTTAACCTACACATTGAACAGATGCTTCAAATAAACCCTGATATCAAGGATTATGCACATACCCACACCACCCCGGAAACCGAGCTGATCCAGGAACTAATCCAATATTCGGATCAAAATCTGAAACATATCGATATGCTCAGCGGACGGGTGGTGGGGCGCCTGCTGAACATACTCGTAAAAGTTGCCGGGGCACGGCGTGTATTGGAAATCGGGATGTTTACCGGCTATTCAGCGCTGATGATGGCGGACGCCCTGCCAGAGGATGGAGAGCTTATCACCTGCGATATGAATGAAAAATACGCCGAAATTGCCAGACGGTTTTTCGAGAAAAGTGCGAATGGCCACAAAATTACCGTCAAAATGGGTGAGGCGCTCGAGACGATCAAAACTCTGGAGGGCCCGTTTGATTTTATATTTATCGATGCAGACAAAAGAAACTATCCCAACTATTACCGGGAAACGCTCCCCATACTGAAAAGTGGTGGCTTAATGGTAATCGATAATGTCTTCCTGGCTGAGAATGTGATTGATCCAAATGATGAAAAAGCGAAAGCCGTCGATAAACTCAATAAGAGGATTGCGGAAGATGAGCGGGTAGAACAGGTCATGCTGACAGTACGAGACGGCTTAACCATCGTTCTAAAACGTTAGTAATCCTTCCCAAAAAACCTGCATGTTCAATTCTTCCATCATCCAATCTATTAATTTACCCGTTATTCAATCACCGACTGGTACACCATGTTTTTGAAGATATCCCGAAATGGAAGACCGCCACCTGGCATCAATTGCGTTAAAAACAGGAACGCCATATCTGTTTTGGGGTCGATCCAGTATGTCGGGTAATAGGCACTGCCCCAGCCGTAGGCACCTTTAGACCCCAGTTCACCATATTTACCAAGATCCTCGATCACCTTGAATCCCAAGCCAAAGCCCAGGTCTCCCCACGCGTACATATCACCGGTATGATTGGCGTGCATAAGCTGAACGGTTTTGGGACTCAAAATACGGGTGCCATTAAATTCGCCGCCGTTAAGGAGCATCTGCATGAAACTGCCATAGTCCGTAATTGTTGAAAGCAATCCTGCGCCGCCCGAAAAGGTCGTGCGCGGTCCGTGGATGTAATCTGTGGTGCTGGTTGGCTCCATCAGCTCCAGCTCTCCGTTGTCATTAATTCCATAAACGGGCGCAAGCCGTGATGATTTTTCCGGTGGCAGGAAGAAATGCGTATCCTCCATCCCCAGCGGTTCAAATATACGCTTGTTAAAAAAATCGTCGAGCGGCATGTCTGAAATTACTTCCACAAAATAGCCAAGCACATCAGTTGAATACCCGTACTGCCACTGGTCGCCGGGATGGGCGTGAAGTGGCAACTCAGCCAGTTGTTTTATCCAGTGACCGATCGGCTGCTCCTTGTCAGCAAAATACCAGCCGGTGAGGTCGGCTTTCTCATAAGCCTCGTTCGCCACACCATCGCCATAGGTTAAGCCGGAGGTGTGCGTAAGCAGATGGCGAATGGTGATTGGTCTCTTGGCAGGCTCGGTACGGTAGCCCTGATCGGCGGTGGAATCTGGTATCGCCACAACCGCGTTTTTAAATTCCGGGATGTAGTTGTGCAGGGGATCATTTAGCTGAAAATGTCCCTCCTCGTAAAGCATCATCACGGCCACCGAGGTTACCGCTTTACTCATCGAGGCAATCCTGAAAATAGCATCCTTTCCCATCGGCCGCTCCTCCTCAATATTCATCAATCCATGTGATTTGAAATAGGCCGCTTTGCCATTCCGCAGAATCAGCGTATTAATGCCCGCCATCTTCTCTTGACCGATATGTTGTTGGATAAGCTGTTCCAGGCGATCCAGCCGTTCTGAAGACAATCCTACTGATTCCGGTTCCACTTGGGTGAACTGCCCGATGCCGGTCAGCGGCATTAAAAGGAATATGAAAACGATGCTCAGATTTTGGGGAAAGATTTCGGCATTTCGTTATTTATATTCATTAGAACAAGATTTTGTGGATTAAATCAGGTTTTGGAGTGTTTCTTCTTCTGAAGTTATGTCAATACAGAAGTTAAAATTTTTTGAGGATGATTGATCAACGTTCAGTCGCCTTTCTGAAGCTGTTTATTTTCTTTCTACCAAGGCGATCCATTGCCCCTGTCTGTTGGGAGCCAGTTGTAGCCATCCGTCCCCATTTACCTGCTGTGGAGCAGACCAGCTATTGTTATCAATATGCAGCCATGTTAGAGAATACGTGCCAGGGTTTTCCCGAAGATCGAGGCTTACACTTCCACCATCGGTAAAGTATATAGCATATGCCTTTCCTGGAATGAAGCTGAGATACGCCTCGTCGGATGAACGTTCACCCAGCAGGCGGGAGGTGGAGTCGGGCTGCGCAATGAACAGATTGAAACGGGATGCAAATGAACGGGCACTGGTTATATTTATTTGTGCTGTTTTACTTAGGCCAATGCCTGAGGATGGACGATGAAAACGTACGGATGCAGCTCCTCCTATAATATTGCGCCAAAAGCGTTCCAGGGCATCTGTCTGCGTGCCATATTCCCCTTCATCAGAGCCGTAAATTTTGACGTTGTTAAGCGGACGAAGTTCATCCGAAATATAATTTCTGGCCCACTGCAGATTTTCCCAGTGTTCCTGGTTTGTATTGTGGCTGTTTTGTGAGATATCCACAAAGTCATATAGTTCCGGGTGATCCAGTGTACGCTTGTGTTCCTTATCCCGAAGATTCCAGGCATCCCACATTTCGGTGGTTTGAACCTCAACGCCTGCCGCCTCGGCTTTTTCCTTGATGAAACGCGACCAGTAAGCCCCCCAGTTCGGATTGGCATTCGTCTCATTGTCCATAGTGTAGAGCACATTCGGATAGTTGAACGAAATTTCAAGGATACGATTAACCCTTTTTTCCTGGTATTGCAGCAGTTGTTGATTATTATTTTCAGCAGGAACAGAACGAAAAAACGGGTTTTTGTTCATCCCGGGATGCTGCGGATATTCATTCTGAAGTCCAATTTCCTCAGAACTATAATTGATGTTATTGACCGGCCTAAAAGGGTTGGACAGCCACGGTTCACGGGCAAAATCAAAGCGATCCCACAACTCAATTTGTACAATGACATTTTGTTTATGCGCCAGTTTCAGCAGCTGTTCAAATTTCTGAAAATAGTCCTCATTCAACTGCGTGAGATCATACTTCCCATTTTCACCTTTCTTGAATTCCCAAACGTCACCCTCATCACGGGAACTCATTGTGTTGCGAACATAATTTCCACCGGAGGATACGAGCGTATTCAGTTGCTCTTCCACACCAGGTATTTGGAAGAGATTATCCTGCACGCTTCCGCCCAGCAAAAGAACCGGTTCATTGTTGTATTGCCAGTATCGGGAGTTCTTCTCATAGGGCCGGATACTTGAGGTTGAGTCCTGCTCTACCTGCTGTTTATTTTGGGGATCGGCAGATTGGGAGTATTGTTGGCATTCCATCCCAACGAAGATGAAGACCAGTATCACTGCAAAAAGGGACAGATGTTTCATGGAGTTGGATTTTTGGATTCTAGTCCCACGACGAAGAAAATGTCAAAATTTATGCTAGCAGGATATTCGGAATGTAGAAAGGTAGGAATGCTAAAAGAAGAAGGGGCCAGAACGGCCCCCCTCTCATTTCTAGGATTGGATTTCAATCAATTCAATATCAAATTTAAGATCATTACCGGCCAACGGATGGTTGGCATCCAGCTTAACCTTGTCTTCTGTTACTTCAGTTATGGTTACCGGAATACTTCGTCCTGATTCATTTTGCTTGACCTGTAGCTGAACGCCAACTTCAGGTTCAACCTCACCAGGCAGTTCCTCTTTGGTAACTTCAATTTCCAGATCCTCGCGTCGTTCCCCGTAAGCTTCTTCAGTGGGAATATCTACAGAGGTCGAATCTCCTTCTGACATTCCAATTACAGCTTTTTCAAAACCGGGGATAAGTTGTCCTTCACCTAGGGTGAATTCCAAGGGTTCACGATCGCGAGATGAATCGAATACAGTGCCATCTTCCAGCGTACCGGTATAATGGACTTTAACTTTGTCTCCTTCTTTAACTTTGGACAAAATGTTCCTTTCTTTTTTACGGTTAGCTAATTTGAATTGCCAATATAATCATTCTCCGATAGAAATTTTATCGAAATGGCAAATTAATTTTGTACAACCTTTATAGGGATAAAGCCCTTAAAATGTTTCCTGCACAAGATTTTGGGCATCTTGGGTGGAATCCTCAGACACAACAAAATTTATGCTTCCCAGCACCAATCCCTCTTCTGTTACCACCTCCACGTTCCAGTCTCCGGCCATCATTTGCTTCTTAAACGTATAGCCCCGGTACCCACCCTCGCGCCCTCCGATAATTTCGTAGCTGATCTCGTCGGTTACTTCCCAGTCCCGGGTGTGTGGACTAAACCATCGCCAGCGATGATAGACCGATTTTTTGAGGTCGGCCGGTGCAAATATAGAGGTATACACAAATACGCTGTCGCCTTCTTGCCAGTAAAACGTAGGCGAATAATCTCTCCACACTTCGTACCACTTGCCGGGCTTATATTTTACGGTAAAACTGTTTTTTTTTTATTAAATCATGAGCTACAATATCATCTTCCAGAGCCAGGGGAACCGGCGGTATCAGGTTGAAAAAATAGAAGAGGTTGATGCTGATATAGAGCCCCAAAATAAGGCCTGTGATTTTGAATCCGTTAATTTCTTGCCTGGTGGATGGGCTTTTAGCATAAATATAAAGTACCAAAAACAGGGTGGTACCTATACTGATGAAGCCTGAAAGTATAAACACAACCGTGTTCATAACATTGAGCAAAACCGGTAGGAAAAACGTAAAAAACGTAAAGTTGACAAAGAAATAAGCTCCGAACTGCAGGTATTTATTGGATATGCGATGTTTCAGGATTTCATTGGCGAATAGCAAAACTACCAGGATTGCAAAAAATGCCATCGTCTTGGTAAGCGAAACGCTGCGGGAGAAGAAAATTACGTAGGCACTACACAATCCCCCAAGGAAAAATTGGATGGCCAGCGGAAAATATTCTTCATACTGTTTGAGAAACGTATCCGCCCAGGCGCCGTCGTCAGCAAGATTGTAAAGATACAGGCAAACAGAGAGACTGGTGAGGTAGGTGCAAAGCACAACATTGCTATAGAGGCTGTCTACCCGCCCCAGCGTGAGTGAATCCCAAATAAATCCGCCCATGAAGAAAATAACCGGCAGGTATTTTTTATGATGTTCAACTGTCTCTTTGAGCTTCTGTATCATTCAAACTCGTTGTAAACAAATGGGTTAAAGTGATTCTCAATAAATTGAAATACTTGCTCTATTCAATAAATTTTATTGGAAAGAGATTTGCAAAAAGGATTTCTATTTTAAAACACAATTAGAACTTAGATTTTCTTTATGAACGAAGACCTGGCACAAATTCTTACGGATGCAAAAACTATAGCTATTATCGGCTGTTCAGTCGATCCTTACCGAACCAGCCATCATATCGGCCAATACTTAAAAGAGCAGGGATACCAGATTATCCCCGTGAACCCGGAGTATGAGGAGGTGCTGGAAGAAAAATGCTACGATAATGTGACCGATATTCCGAGTGAGGTACAGATTGACGTTGTGGATATTTTCCGAAACTCCAGGTACACAGCCCAAATGATTGACACCATCATTGAAAGGGCAGAGGTGACCGGGCACAAACCTGTAATCTGGACCCAACTGGGGGTATCTTCTCGAGAAGCCAAAGAAAAGGCAGAATCAGCCGGATTTACCTATATCGAAGAGCGCTGCATGATGGTGGATCACCGACGGCTAATAGGACAGAATCAGTGACCAGCAATCGGTGTAATCATCTCATGTTTACGAACTGCACGGGCACATTCAAATCCAGGCTTTTTAGGTGATGGATGGCTGCCTGCAGGTCATCAATCTTTTTGCCGGTAACCCGCACCTGCTCATCCTGGATAGCGGCCTGTACTTTCAGCTTCAGGTTTTTAATCTCGTTTACAATTTTTTTGGCCGTTTCCCGATCAATTCCCTCCTTAACCGCAATATCCATTTTGACGTGCCCCTTGGACGTACCTTCAGTGTTTTTAAACTCCAGTGATTTAGGGCTGATGCCTCGTTTGATGGCATGACGAGTCAGCATTTCCTGGAGGGCTTTCATCTTCATAGAATCGCCGGCTACCAAGTGAATGGTTTGTGCAGACTTGTCAAGAGTGATCTCGGTGTGTAGTCCCCGAAAATCGTAGCGATTTTGTACCTCTTTCAAGGTGTTATTTACAGTATTATCAAGTTCATGGGTATTTACTTTATTTACAATATCGAAGGAGGCCATTCCGGTCTGTAGTTATTTAAAGATTAGTGGATAAGCAGAAAAATTACGAAAAATCCGGAATATTACCCTGCTTCCCGAAGCTCTTTTTTACGTTCTTTTTCGTGCTCTTTGATCCGCCTGCCCAAAAGCTGCTCCACAATTTTGCGATCCTCGGTGGGAATAGAGGTATTGAATTCGCAAATCTTGTCTTTTTCTCCCATATAATCGATCGTCATTACCTCCTCAGAAATCCACTCGTAGGCCAGCACCCGTTTCCATTCTATGAACTGATCGAGTATTAAAATGCCGCGCTCCCTAAACTCAGGGACGATGCGAACTGTCCATCCGAAAAAGCCGAATCCTATAAGAGAAAGCCCGGAACTGACGCCAATACCGGTAAATGGTCCGAAGGTGAGTATTCCGGTCCGATAGATGCCATAGGCCACCAGTAGAGCGGCAATCAGATTGGGAGCCACATCAATCCAGAACGAGCGATGCATATACTCGATGTTGCCGGCGCGTTGTTTTTTGGTTATTAGCTTGGCACCGTTGCCTATAAAAAAACCGGTCGCCAGGGTATAAAGCCCCATGGTGACATCAGCGGCCAGCCATTGTGGAAAAATTTCCGATCCACTGAAGAGAGGAAAGAAGCGTTAGCAGGATCATGATAGCCAGCACGCTGTTGCTGACGTTTCGCCTGCTTAGATGCTCAAAACGAACATACTGGCGGTATCCAAACCAAGCGGAAAAAAGCAACAGGGCTGATAATATTGTGAGGAGTAAAAGCATGCTGTAATTTATATAAAATGTTTCTAAAAACTTAGATCATGATTGGTTATCATTCGAGCCCGTTTATACGGCTAAGTAACTCAAAATAGCACGATGGAGAAGCAGTTTCATCCAAAAAGTATCGAAGTTTCAAATTCTGAACAGGAACTGGAAATTCAGTGGGCAGATGGCCACATATCGGTCTATACTCTGTATGGTTTGCGGAAAAATTGTCCCTGCGTAAAATGTCGCGGGGGTCACGGGGAGATGGGCACCTACGATAGGTCTTACTTTTTTGTGGATCCGCCTCGCAAAGTGAAGATTGATAACATCAAGCAGGTTGGCAACCACGCCATCCGGATCTACTGGAGCGACGGTCACAGCGACGGCATGTACCAGTGGGAAACCCTGAGAAAGTTATGTCCATGCAAGGAGTGCTACTCGGAGCAGGGGTAATAATGTTCAATTCTATTTCAGGTAATCCGCAAACATTTTTTCCAGCGTCTTGTTAAAATTCTTCACCGGAGTCGGTTTAAATTTTTTCCCTGTCAGCTGTTCAAAAAGCTCCGCATATCGGTCAAAAATCTCCCATTGGAAATCATCCGGAAGATCCGGCAGCGTTTGGCCTTCCAGCCCCTGGAAATCATGGGCCATAAGCCACTCACGCACAAACTCTTTGGAAAGCTGTTTTTGTGATTCGCCTTTCTCCAGGCGCTTTTCATATCCGTCCGCATAAAAAAAGCGGGAGGAATCAGCTGTGTGTACCTCGTCGATCAAGGTAACATTGCCGTTGTGAAGGCCGAACTCATACTTGGTATCCACCAGGATCAGTCCCTGCTCGTTGGCCACCTGTTGGCCGCGCTCGAACACTTTGAACGCTTTTTCCCTGATCTCAGCCCAGGTCTCCTCCTCGACGATTTCCTGCTCCAAAATCTCCTGTTCCGAAATATCCTGGTCATGGCCTTCCTCTGCTTTGGTAGCGGGAGTGAGAATCGGCTCATCAAACTTCTGGTTTTCAACCATACCGTCTGGCAGCTTCACCCCGCAGAGCTCTCGTTTCCCGGAGTTGTAGACCCGCCAGGCATGGCCGGTCAGGCAGGCGCGAATGACCACTTCCACGGGTACAGGTTCGCACTTTTGGGCGATTGTTACGTTGGCATGGGGTACATCAAGGACATGCGTATCCACCAGGTCATCCACCTTTTCAAATCCAAATGCCGCCAGCTTATTTAATATTTGACCCTTGTAGGGAATGGCCTGCTTCATGATGTGATCGAAAGCCGAAATACGGTCACTTACCACAATGCCCAGGGTGTCATTATCCAGCTCATAGACCTCCCGCACTTTGCCGCGGTAAGGAGTTGGCAATCCCTCAACACTGGTTTTGGTAATGCAGTTTTTTAGTGATTCTTCTCGATTTATCGAGTTTGACATAGCTTTTTAATTAGTTTTTTCAAGTCAAAAGAAAATCCAAAAATATAGGCGCAATTTGAAATTCAATTTCACCAATTTTTCAGCTGAATAAGCCAGTTCAACGGGAACTTTTCTCGGGAGATGAAACATTCTTATTATATAATTGAATTAATTTTCGGGGTAATATGACCGACCTTTTTAGATTACCATATATTTTAATTCGACCGCTCTATGAACGGACGTCCTTGCATCGATCGGTGGTGGAAGAGGTGGATAACAAACAGCTGCAGGCCGCCTACGCGCGATGCCGGGAGATGACCCGTAAGCATGCCAAGACGTTTTATATGGCCACCCGTTTTCTGCCCAATAAAAAGCAAAGGGGCATTTTTGCCATCTACTCCCTGTGCCGTTATATCGATGATTTGGTTGACGAGGCTGAAGATCTTATAGATCGTGAAAAGATCTCCTACCCGGATATCAAGTATACAATGGACCGCTGGAAGCTGAAGCTGCAGGAAACCTACGATGGCAAGCGCCATGACGATCCCATCTTATTGGCGTTTTCCGATGTGTTGCGCAACTATAAAATTCCCATAGACCTGCCGTTCGAATTAATGGAGGGCGTGTGCATGGATTTATACAAAAACCGCTACCAGGATTTTGATGAGCTGTGGGATTACTCCTACAAAGTGGCCTCTACGGTAGGTCTTATGACCAGCGAGGTGTTTGGGTACAGCTCCGATGAAGCACTTCAATATGCTGTTGATCTGGGTATTGCCATGCAGCTGACCAATATTTTGCGCGATGTGGGAGAAGATCTCCGAAAAGATCGGATCTACCTGCCAAAAGAAGACCTTGACCGATTTAACGTGTCTGAGCAGAGTCTATTTAATTACGAACTCAGTGATTCATTCATCCAGCTAATGCATTTTCAGATTGAACGGGCACGCCAATATTATGAACGAGCAGACAAGGGAATTAAGCTGCTGCAGAAAGACAGCCGCCTGCCGGTTTACCTGGCAAGTTATAATTACGGCCGTATCCTCGATAAAATTGAAGAAAACGGTTATAACGTGTTTGAACATCGAGCATATCTGAATGCCACCGAAAAACTTTTCATCCTGCCGCGTATACTGTATCAAATGAAGTAGGTGTTTTCTGCTATTTTTTCTTACGTAAAAAGAAATTGATCCTTTATATTAGCTTTAAATCATCTCAATAACAGGGATCATATATGGAAAAAGATGTAATGGAATGGCGTAGTCCAAGTTTGGGTAAAAAGATGGAACTGCGTATTTACGGAGAGTCCGGTACACCCGTTTTGGCAATTCCCACGCGGGGTAAAGGAAGTCTTCAATGGGAGGAGCAAGGCATGGTGGATGCCATCTCTTTTCAGCTCCGCAACGGCTTTAATCAGCTGTTTTGCGTAGAATCTAATGATGATGAGAGCTTTTTTAACAAGGATGCCACCCCGGAACAGCGCATCAGCCGTCATATTCAGTATGAGTCTTACATCATCGAGGAGGTAGTACCCAGAATTCAAGAGATGAGTGATATCGACTTCCTGATTGTTGCGGGAGTGGATATGGGGGGGTATCACGCCATTAATCTGAGCCTGAAGCATCCCACTAGTTTTGGCAAGGCGATCGGTATGAGCGGTGTGTATGATATTACTCCTTTCATGGACGATTTTTACAGCGACGATGTTTACTACAATAACCCGGTGGATTACCTGCCCAAATTAAAGACAGATCGTGTTTTGGAACAGATCCGGGATGTGGACTTCAGGCTGGCCAGCTATTATGACGATCCGCGAAAAGATGTGGCCTACCGGCTGGATGATATTCTCAAATCCAAGATGATTGATCACGAACTGGATATCTGGAAAATGCAGAGTGCCGGGGAGTGGGATCTTTGGCAGGGTATGATTAAAATACATGTTGTGTAGGTTATGGCATCAATCAACAAGATTCTTGTCGCAAACAGGGGAGAGATAGCACTTCGCGTACTCCGTACCTGCCGAGACGTGGATATAGAAACGGTGGCCGTATATTCTACGCCGGATGCCGACTCTCCACACGTGCTCCACGCTGACGATTCGGTCCATATCGGTCCTGCCGCAGCCTCCGAAAGCTACCTTGTCTTCGACAAAATTATCGACGCCGCGAAGCAGACTGGTGCTGATGCCATCCATCCCGGTTATGGGTTTTTGAGTGAAAACGGCAATTTTGCCGAGCGGTGTAATGAGGAGGGAATTATCTTTATTGGGCCAAAAGCTAACTCGATCCGCCTGATGGGGGACAAGACCGCAGCACGAGAGCTGATGAGTAAGAAAAAAGTGCCGTTTCCACCTGGCACAAAAGATGCGCTTAAAGATATCGATGAAGCCAAAAAGATAGCCGATGAGATCGGCTACCCGGTACTGGTAAAGGCCGCGGCTGGCGGGGGCGGAAAGGATGCGTATTATTCGGGACAAGACAGAATTTCAGTCGGGTATTAAAGGTGCCCGTTCCGAGGCACGAAATGCGTTTGGGGATGACCGGGTCTATATTGAGAAGTACCTGCAGGAACCGCGCCACGTAGAGTTCCAGATCATTGCCGATGAACATGGCAATACCCTGCACGTGTTTGACCGGGAATGCTCCATCCAGCGGCGCCATCAGAAAGTTATTGAGGAAGCTCCCTGCGCGATATTAAGCCCTGAAATGCGCGAAGAGATGGGGCAGGCCGCTATTGCAGCGGCTGAAGCCTGTGACTACGTGGGCGCCGGCACAATAGAATTTTTGGTGGATAAAGATCGCAATTTTTATTTCCTGGAGATGAATACACGCCTGCAGGTTGAACACCCGGTTACCAGACTTATTACGGGTTTTGATCTTGTGCGCCTGCAGATTCTGGTAGCCGAGGGGAAAGAACTACCCATTGCTCAAGAGGATATCACCAGAACCGGACACGCCGTTGAGTGCCGGATTTACGCAGAAGATCCCCGCGATAATTTTTTGCCGAGTACCGGTAAACTCAATAAACATCGAATTCCAGCCGGCAATGGCGTTCGGGTGGATGCCGGGGTGGAAGAGGGACAGAATATCACGATTAATTATGATCCGATGATTTCCAAGCTCTGCACGCATGGCAGTGATCGGGAGCAAGCTATTCAACGGATGCTTCGGGCACTGGATGAGTATGAAATTGCGGGCTGTCGCACGACCATACCTTTCTGCAAATATGTGCTGAATCATGAAGCTTTTCGCAATGCTGAATATGATACTCATTTTGTGCCAGATCTTTTCAAGCCTGAACAGCTTAATCCCACTGATGAAGATGGCGAAGAAATTGAAGCGATCGCCGCGGCACTTCTCAAGGCCAACCTGACAAAACAGGAGCAGGATGCAGACTTTATTTTAGATGGCTCGTCCAGAAATGGTTCAGACTGGTGGAATAACCGGCGGGACTAACGCAACCAACCTTCGAAAACACTCCATTCCTATGAAATCGATTATTCAGCTTGAAGAGCTCGGTATGTTTATACTTTCCTTTATCTTATTTACCACTACCGGGTATTCGTGGTGGATATTCATTGTTTTTCTGCTTGTGCCGGATATTTCCATGATTGGATATGTGGTAAATGCGCGCATTGGGGCAATCTTGTACAATATGGTGCATCACAAAGGAGTGGCAATATTGGTGTATTTAGTGGGATTTTACCTTGGAGATTTCCTCATACAGATGGTCGGCACCATCCTGTTTGCACACTCCTCGATGGATCGCATATTCGGTTATGGACTGAAGTATATGGATGATTTTAAACACACCCATCTCGGGTGGAATCAGCGCCCAAAAAGAAGCTGGTCCATAGGATTAGGCGTATGAGTAGCCACTAGTAAGATTCCCTCAAAAGTTTTTCATAGTTTAGCATCAAATTGAACTTAGAATCTGAACAAAGGGTACGTTGACCAAACAAAACAAGGACCTTTTCCGGCAGCTGAAAAAACTGGATACCGAACAGCGAAATCCATCCACCCGCCAAATTGATTTGGCCGATGCCCGTGAAATTGCCCGCCTGATAAATGAGGAAGATAAAAAAGTAGCTAACTGCGTTGAAAAGAAGCTAGACCGCATTGCAGAAGCAATTGAACTGATAAGCGAAGCTCTCGGGAAAGATGGTCGCCTGATTTATGCCGGTGCGGGAACCAGCGGTCGCCTGGGAGTGCTGGATGCAGCAGAATGTCCGCCAACGTTTGGCTCTCATCCTGAGCAGGTAGTTGGATTAATTGCCGGCGGCAAGGATGCAATGTTTGTGGCCCAGGAAGGAGCCGAAGACTATGAAGAAAACGGCGTTGAAGCGATGGATAAGATCGACCTTTCACCACCGGACGTGCTGTGTGGACTGGCAGCCAGCGGGCGAACACCCTACGTGCACGGAGCGATTAAGGAAGCCCGAAAAAGAGGCTGCTCTACCATATTCGTTACGACGGTGCCCGGCGATCAGCTGGACATACAGGTGGATCTGCTCATAGATATACCCGTTGGCCCTGAAGTTATTATGGGCAGCACCCGCATGAAGAGCGCCACAGCTCAGAAAATGGTGCTCAACATGATCACAACCGGCGCCATGATACGCCAGGGCAAGGTCTATGAAAATGTGATGGTAGACCTGATGCTGACCAATCAAAAGCTACACGAACGGGCCAAGCGCATTATCATGAACTTTACTGATCTAGATTACGATCAGGCCGCAGCCAAGCTTCAGGAGTCCGGGGGACATGTAAAAACGGCGCTCCTGATGGCGCTGGGTAATATTAAAAAGGAGGAGGCGCAGAAACTTCTTAAAGAACATAACGGTTTTATCCGCAAAGCATCTATTAGTTTGAAAGAGAACAGGCAGTAGCATGCGAACCTTCTTGAGCATTATTTTCTGGATCTGGTGGACGGTATGCTTTGTCTTCTTTTTCATGCTGGTGACCATCGCCTTCCTGCTTACGTTCTGGTTCGACCGGCATCGGCAAATTCCAAATACCATCCTGAGGGGACTGGCATTCGCCATTATGAAAGCCAATCCCGGGTGGGTCGTCAAAATCCGTGGAACTGAAAACTATAGCGGTGAACATCCCACAATTTTTGTAGCCAATCACCAAAGTTTCCTGGATATGCCGCTTACATATATGTTGCCCTGGACCATGAAATGGGTGTCCAAAAAGAGTCTGTTCCGTATTCCATTCCTGGGATGGATCATCTCCATGACAGGGCATCTGGGAATCGATCGTCGCAGCCTTAAGTCGATAAAACTGCTCGATAAGTTGGTTGAGCCAGTCAAGGACGGAATCCCGGCGATGTTTTTTCCGGAAGGGACGCGATCGGTCTCAGGTAACATCGGTCGATTTAAAGACGGCGCCTTTACGCTGGCCCGCAGATATAATTTTAAGCTGCAGCCACTCGTTCTTAATGGCGGTCACAAGGCGATGCCAGCCGGCTCGTGGAAATTTAATTTCAGGCAGCAGTTTCAACTTTCGGTGCTGCCCCCGGTAGACCCCCAACAATTCGACTCGGTAGAGGAGCTGCGTGAGCACGTTCGCTATCTACTGCAGCAGGAATTACAAGCACTCAAAACGGACTCTGAACAGAAAACTTCAGCCTAACGTATAGATCCCCCAATTTTGATCGATGATCTGATCTACATACTAGAAAAGCAGCCTTATCGGCTTAAGATAATGGCATGTATTATCCTTGCGGAGCTTATGATGCTGTCGGTTTTCCTGTTTTGGCCGGTTCAGGAGAAGAAGTCAGATTTATTCCAGGATTTTAACTCCATGGAGGATGCAATAACCATCGAGGATGTACAAATAACCACGCAGCGCAGCTCACCGCCGCCTCCGCCATCGCCGCAAGTTCCGGTACCCGTACCGAATGACCAAATTATTGAGGAAGAACCGATCGTGATGGAGGAACTGAATATACAAAACATGCCCAATCCTATTGATGAAACCGGCAGGGGACCGGGCGGTGATTCTGACCAGGTTGCCGCAAGCCCGGACCAGTCGCCCAGTTTGGTACGCATTGTGGAGCCGACAGTGCCGGAAGCCGCTAAAAAACAAGATATCAAGGCGGAGATCTGGGTCAGTTTTCTGGTGAATACGGAAGGGAATGTGGAGGAAGCTTCAATTTCTGAGATCAGACTTTATAACGGAGATGGACAATCTTACAAATCGGTCAAGAGCATTGATTACGGACTGGCAGAGGCAACCATTGAAGCTGCTTTGCGATGGAAATTTCGACCAGCAAAAAAAGATGGTGAACCTGTAAGAGCGTTTACAGAGCATATATTTTCTTTCGGTTTTTAAAGACAGGAATTTTAAAAAGGATTAGGTTCATTTAGGGTTTCGTTATTGAAAACCAAATGAAATGATAAGAGGCCCTTTTTTCTTTGAAAATGCAGGCAATTTGCTCTATATTTGCGAATCTTCTTGGAGAGGTGGCCGAGCGGTCGAAGGCGCACGCTTGGAAAGCGTGTGTGCGTCTAGCGCGTACCGAGGGTTCGAATCCCTCCCTCTCCGCTTTTCGTCGTCTGCGCGAATATTTTTGCGGACACCCCCTCTCAGACTTCCCAAAGTGCCCCTTCGGAGTCAGTCACCTCTTCTGCGTAACGGGTTTCGAGTTACAATTCTGTTACAACCCCTCTTCGTTGTGGCAAAGTTGTCACAAACTTGTAGCATTTCAATAAAACATTGACTTAGAGAAAGCGAAATAACCTATGTTACGTAAAGCAACTACCTACTTTTAGCTACGCAAACGCTCAAACGGTGCTACAATCTACTGTCGTATCAGTATGAAAGATAACAAGACTGCTAATTTACCCTCGGGATAAAGATTCCTACTCTGACCATTGGGATAAGGATACCAGAAGGAGACTTACAAAAGTGCTAAATAGCGTGTGTGCGACGTAAGAAAGGGCATTGTATCGAATAAAATGAAGTATTTTCAGTATCATAAGTGGGTGACTATCAACTACGTAACTTTATTGTCATCTAGTAGTTCAATGCCACACTCGGGACAATATTTGGGGTGATTCAGCCCAAAATACAATTTGCCGATATGTCCATCACAGGAAGGACAACGCCGGAATTTAAAGTTCCCCCAGATTGCAAGGATAATTGAGGTGAAAAACATTGCGATGAAAGTAGGATCTGCAATAATATCTATTTCAGCTAAATAATACCTGAATCCGTGAGTTAAGGAATATAACCTACGTTCTTTGCTTTACTGATTCGATTGTGAGCTGGTATTAGCAGCCAACCTGCCAATCAGCTGTGGAAGAAGCACTTTTGGAGCTGCCAATTACTCTCCTCTGGCTGTAGTTTGTTTGTTAGAGCTACGACAGGCATGCCGTCCTTGCGGGGACAGGACAGACGGGCCAATACGTGCTTGCCGGGGTGCCCGCCCGGGCCGGCTACGGGGCGCGGGCCAGCCCTAAGGCCACATCGGCCCAGCCGCAGTGGCCTTCGAAGATCCGCAGGATCTGCCGGCGGGCATGCCGGACCAGGCGTCCGGCCATGTAGATCAGGCTGTTGAGCACCGTGCGCAGCCGCAGGCGAGCCGATTCGGCCTTCCGCCCCGGCACCTGCCCGGTGGCCAGCATCTGCTGGCCCAGCAGCCGCAGAATGTTGTAGGCGATCATCCCCAGATCCAGAATATGCTGGTTGGTCTGAAATTTCCCCGAAGGCAGCCGCTCCAGGTCCAGATCGGTCTTGAGTTCGCTGTGGAACTGTTCACTGGTCCCGCGCTGCTGGTAAAAAGCCTGGATATCTTCGGGGGCCCAGTCCAGGGACGTCCAGTATGCCTCAATGCTAATCTCGGGTTCCATCAACAGCTGGCCATCGGGAGTCGGCAAAACGCTTGGTGGCCCGCCAGAGCCGCCCGCACGGAGAATTCGCGGGCCCCGCCGGAATCGGTCTCGACCGAGACCGTCTGGTGGTCTCTCCATACCAGGCGCGGGGCCCGCGATCCAGCTGGTCCGGCACCTCGGTTTGCCGGCGGGCTTCGGCCAGCCACTCGGCCGGATCCTGCCGGCGCAGGTTACCCTTAACGAGGAAGTCGGTATCAGAAGTCTTCAGAGAACAACAGCAGGTTCTCGGCCGCATCGTGGCCGGCGTCGGTGACCACCAGCCGGGGCGTATCTTTGGGGGCCACCGCTTTGGCCCGCTTCAAGTTTGGGCCAGCCATTCGGCCGTGCCCTCACAGTTGCAGTGGGCAGAGCCCTCCCGCAACTCGTTGTTCAGGATAAACCCGTGTGGGCCGGCGTAGGCGACGATCGGGGCATACCCGTCAAACTCTTGTAGGTACAGCTGACGCCCTCTTTGTGGGAGCCGGAATTATCCATGGCGGAGTCACATCGATGTTGATCGGCAGATACTGCCGGCCGTGATGGAAGCTGACAAGCAGCTCGCCCTGACCGGCCAACAGGCGCGTGGCGAGGTCCCGGAAGGCGTCTCCGGCTTCCTCGGGCATCCCCTGAATGCGCTGGCGCAGAATCTCCGGGGAGGGCAATTTTTCCACTCCCAAGGCTTCAGGAAAGAAGCGGTCGCCAGCGAACTCCGCGGCCGCATCAAAGTGGGGCTTGCCCACGCAGATCAGGCCAATCATCGTCCGGGCAATATCGCCATCTGAGATCCGGCCCCGGCGGCGCTGGTGGGGGATCAGGCTGGCCAGGTGCCGGTCGAATTTGGGATCATCCAGCTGCTGGCCCACAAAGGCCAGCCCGGCCGTGGAGGTGAGCGGCGTGGAGGTCAGTTCAATCTCGAAATCTATGAATTTGGTGGTTATATTTCGGGTTTCACCTGACAGGTGAAGATAACAATTTGGCTAACCCATTGGAAGTAATGAAGTTATAAGAATTACACGTGTTTTACTCACGGATTAAGGTAATAGCTTGAAGCAGCAAAAATAAATACAATCGCTGCCACATAGTACAGGTTCTTTGTATTTTTGTGATGCTTTTCTTTGACTCTATTCTTCATTCTTGTACTGGTAAATGGATAGATGGAAGTGAGCAGACCTGTAAATATTATGTGAATAACTCTGGAAAACTTCTGTTCTCAATATATTTGCGAATTTAGCAGTTGAATTATAAGCAGTAGGTATATCTACAAACAGCTTTCACAAGCCTTATAGCAATCGGTATTATGATAAATATCCTATTCCCTTGAGAGTATGAATAAGTACTTAAAAGGTGCTCAGCATTACATCAAATCGGTTAGTGGTAATTTAGCTTTTCCCTTACACATCTAAAATACTATATTAAAAAAATTGAATGTTTGTAAAAATATGCGTATCTACTAATTCCTGATTTAGGAAAAAATCATCTACGACGACAAAAATTGATATGAAAATACCCCATTTAAGCGCTATTAGTGCCTTTTTAATATTTTTTATTGCCTGTGAACAACCAAATAGTCCTAATTTTAAGGTTAACCAACAGGTTCAGCTACCACTGTTATCAGAAACCACCTACCAATTTCTCGGAAACAAGAGCGCTCTCATCGATTCTACCAGCGCTGACTTTGATTCACTGTTTTCTACCAAGAGCAGCGGATTGGTAAACCTTTCCAAGCAGCAGGATTTTAATTTTGGAAGTTTGGATGGTGCCATTCCCGAAATCGATGTGGATCCCAAGTCTGTGGAGGCACAGGTGAGGGGAAATAGCACTCAACAATTTTTCTTCTTCATCCGGTAATCTGGGCAGGGCTGGTTTTCAGCAGGTAACAGGGCAGGATCCCAATCTTTTTCCCCAAGGCACTCCTATACCTGGTGGCTCAAGTACTGTTGAGATCGATATTGACACCGACTACCTTGAAAGCGCAGTCATTAAAGGAGATGAGGGTATGATCTCTATCTCTGTTACCAATGATCTCGGATTTACGATCGACCAGATGACAGTATATCTGACTTCAGAAAACAGGACGACGCCTTATGGCAGCGATCAAATTCCGGCGGGCGCCAATTTTTCAGATAATGAAACGCGCACATTTGAGATTGGTTTTTCTGACGGGATATGCTGCAAAAGCTGAAAGCAGAAATTGAAGTTTCCTGGAATACGCAGCAGACTTCTGAGGATCCGAATGAGCTGGTGGTGAGCGGGTTGCAAGCGGAAAATATGGCGGCTTCCCAGGTAACAGCTGCTATAGGCGCTCAGAATTTTAAAGCTGGAGGAACAGTCAGCATAGACAACAGCAGCTTTCAGTTTAGTAAACCGGATCACTACTTGGAAATCGCCTCCGGAAATTTGGAAGTAAGTCAGATCTCAAACGGCATCGACCTTGGAATTGAGCCGCTGGTAATTTCCTTTCCGGGCCTTCGTTCTGCACCATATAATCCCGAAGACAGCTTGGTTATTCGTTTTGAAGGCAATTCTAGAATACCACGGAGTCAGTCGAATGAACAACCGCCTTCAAAATCAATCGACCTGAGCAACCTGCGATTATATGCCACCAACAACCAGCTGGAATACAACATCCATGGCACGACGGAAAATACGCAGGATGGCAACGCCTCTAAACGAACTATCAGTGAAAATGATCAGATGTCGGTCACGGTGGAGATCAGCGGGCTGGAGATTGAAAAAGCGTTTGGCGTCTTATCACCGAAGCGCGTGATCGTTAACAACGACGATCCCATCAACGGGTTTGATGTTGTGGATCTGTTCAGGGAATCAGAAGTGGAGGTCATTACCATAGATGCGCTGTCTGATCTTTCTGAACGGCTTGAGGGAATCGAATTGACCGATCCGGCCCTGGGCATCGGCTATCTCACCAATATTGGGGTACCCGCTACGATATATGCCGGTATTCTTGGTGTAAATGGATCCGGCAATCAAGTGTTTCTGAAAGGACTCGATACGCCGGGGAATCCCCATCGCGTGGATCCTGCAAACGTTCCTACGGAACTGGCTGTCAACGGCACGACACTTACGCCTGATCAGCTGATTAAATTTCAGATAAATCCGGCAAACGGCGGCACGATTTCTGATGCCATCCAGTTTGATCGATCCCAGACCAACGTCGATGAATTTCTAAATAATTTGCCTTCCCACATTCGATTTGTAAGTGTGGCTGTGGTAAACGAAGGCGGACAGGAGGGCACCATTACTGATCCCGTGCAGTTTGATCCCTCCATGAGCGTGGATATCCCTCTTAATTTTACCGCAAATAATGCCAGCTTCACGGACACGCTTGAAACAGATCTCAGTAACCTGCCTGATCCCAGAACCGATAATCAACGCTTGACCCAGACTGAAATTTATGTAGAATACACCAACGGGTTGCCACTCGGCGTATCGTTAAATCTGGCTTTTCTGGATGGAAACGGAGATCAAATTACGGAGATTTCATCCAATCCCAATGGCGATATGCATATTAAAGCAGCACAGGTGGAGCAAGCCGGTTTTGCCGCGCAGACCAATACCGGCAATCTTATCATTGCCCTTAACGAGGATCAATTAGAGCGGATCAATGAAACTGATAACATGCAGTTCCGGCTTCAATTGAATTCCACGAACAGTTCAGCCGTAAAAGTGCGTGCTACCGATACTATTTCACTTAAAATCAGCCTGAGTGCAGCTGTTGAATCAACTGTAAACTAAACATCAAGTACCTCATGAGACCCTTTCAAAAAATTTCAGTATTAGTTCTTGCCATATTTACAGCAGCGGCAGGCAGTGTTAACGCTCAGTCCAGGCACGTTACAGGCTCCAATATGGGCCTTGGCGGCGGCGGAACGGCTTATTTAAATTCCTATCATGCCAATTTTGTGAATCCTGCCAACCTAATGCTGAGCAATAATGAACCCCGTTTGAGCATCGGTTTGCTGGGTGGGATAAGCACCTCAGCCGGCGGATCACTGGCCAATATTTCGGTCTACAATGAATATTTCACCCAGGGTATTACCATCAATGACAATGTGGCCACCGAAGCCCTGGATAAATGGTTCGGCGCGGATCCCAGAAGCGTGCGATCTGCGGGCCTTCAATTTGAAGTGATTCCTCTTGGCTTGTCTTACCGCAGCTCCCGTTGGTCTGCCAGCCTGGCTGTACGCACTCGAGTTTTAACTTCGGTGGAGATGAGCAGAGGCTTGGCAGAGCTGGGCCTTTACGGTCTGGATGGTGAAATTTTTTCCTCTCCGCGACCCGTCGATATGAGCTTTGATGCAATGAGCATCGCTGAGATTTCAGCAGGTTACGCAATGAAATTGACAGAGATTGATAATTTATTTGGGATATTCAGCGACGTTCAGATTTTTGCCGGGGCAGCCCCCAAAGTGCTTCTGGGAACCAACTACTCCCGGCTGGATTTTAACTCAACGTTTATGATCAGTCGGCGCAATGACTACATCGATGAGCTTCGCCACGATTTTGCTTACACGTTCGAGACGACCGGCAGCGTAACCGGGCAGTTAAACCAGTACTACAACGATCGCCAAAACTCCTCAAGCGATCTAAGGCTCGGTGATTATGTAGAGCCGGGAGCATCAGACTTTCTGGATATCAAAGGATTAGGATACGGTTTAGATCTCGGGGCGACCGCTCAAATGAAGTTTAATATGCCGTTCGTCGGTTTGCTTTTCAAAGGAGAAGAACGGCTGCGCATCGGGCTATCCCTTACCGACCTGGGCGCTATAACGTTCGACGGGCAGTTCGGCCGATTCAGCGCTGATGATGAACTGGTGTGGGATGGATTCAAGATCGATCGGGAGCGCATTGATAATGAGTTTAATGGAGACGAGGGTGAATACTACAATCATGTTCTTGCCGACAGTATTGGATCCGGTATCTACGGTAGTTTTGCTCCGGAAAAAACCAAAAGTACATCTCAGTCTCTTCCCTCAATGATTAACCTCGGTACACAGCTGACAATGAACAAACTCAGCTTTTCTCTTGACCTCGGCAAGGGTTTTGTTGAACGTGGGATTAACAGCAAACGGACCTCACTGGCAGCGGGCGTAGAGTACCGGCTTTTGGGATTTCTTCCTTTGCGAGCAGGACTTCGAACGGGGGGATACTCCTCAACGAGTTATTCGGCTGGAATAGGACTCTCGTTCAGGAATTTCGAGTTTAATGTTGCGGCTTCATCGACGCCCAACTCCACGAATTACGGCACCAATCTCGGGGCCGCCTGGAGCGGATTGGTAATCCGTTTTTAGCCATCTCGTTAAAGGGGAATATCGATATCACGTTTGTAGCTATAGGTTTCAGATATTGGTATTCCCCTCCTTAATATAATCTCTGATTACTCTGGTTGTGGTTATCCCATCCCTTCTTTAGCTGATTCCTCTTCAAGTTAGTCTTTCCCCAGAGGGCATTCTTATTTGGTATAGCGTTTCCGGGTGCATTATATTTGGATCACATTTCAAAGACAATTTAAATACCAATAGCGTAATATCGTGGCAAATAACACATCTTATGTTAGCGATTTTTTAGCCTGCTGAATTCAGATACAAACCAAATTTTCAATATGTCGCTTGAGGAAGCACATTCCGCCGTGGCTTCCGGGGATCCTGAAAAGGTCCGTCAGATTGAGGGACATTTCGGCATTGTAGAGAAGGTTGGGGATCAGGTATTCCTGGCGCGTTCTATCGGCCGACCGATACGCTATTTCCTGGCCAAGCAGGAATCCGGTCCGCTTTTAATTGTAGCAGAACGGATTGATGAGATCCACGATTATCTAAAAAAGCATGGCATGGAGAAGCAGTTTCATCCGTCCTATACACGGATGGTGCCCGCGCACTATGTTGTTCGGCTCGATATCATCGGTTGTCCAGATCCAAGTCCGACCTACAGCCGCTATTTCGAGGTAGAGCAAAACACAATGAATGAAGATCTTGACGAAATCGGCCGGGCGTATATAGGCGCGCTGGCCAATGAATGCCAAAAGTGGCTAGAGCGAATTCCTTCCGATGAACCTATTGGCGTGCTTTTTTCCGGCGGTATTGACAGCGGTTCGGTATTTCTAGTACTCTATCACCTGATGCTGGAGATGGGGCTTTCTCCCCAACGGCTTAAAGCCTTTACGCTCTCGGTCGGTGGAGGTGCCGACACGGATCAGTCTCACAAATTCCTCGATAAACTGGATCTTTCCATATTCCTGGAAGTGATGGAGGCTGACAAATCTGAGATCGACTTTAAAGAGACGATCAGGGTCATTGAAGATTACAAACCACTCGATGTCCAGGCAGGCGCGATGACGCTGGCGCTCTGCAAGAAAATTCGCGAGCGTTATCCTAACTGGAAATACCTGGCTGACGGTGACGGCGCGGATGAGAACCTTAAAGACTACCCGATTGATGCGAATGATGAGCTCACCATCCGTAGCGTGCTAAACAATAAATTGCTTTACCACGAGGGATGGGGCGTCGACAAAATGAAGCATTCCCTTACCTATTCCGGCGGGCAAAGTCGCGGGCATGTACGCACCTATGCACCCGTTCGGAAATATAATTTTGAGGGATTCAGTCCATACGCTCTTCCCAATGTCATCGAGGTTTCCGAAGGGATTCCCTTTATTCAGCTAACCGACTGGGATGAAGAGCAGCTGTACGCCCTGAAAGGCGAAATTGTGCAGCGAGGTATCAAGCAGATAATCGGCATAGATATGCCTGTATTCCCCAAAAGGAGATTCCAACACGGTGCGGTTCCCGAACAAACCTTTGATGATATTTTCCCGGAAAACGAATCCGAATATCGATCCTATTTCTCTTCACTCTATGCCCGGTAGAGCTCAGATTGAACAACATCGACCACCGAAAAACGAGGTGGATCCACAGATTCCGTACCATTTTTTGCATGAAAAAGAACCCGACAGGGAAGGTACCATTCGGGAGGTCAATACTATTTTCCTGACCAATAAGGAGTGCCCGTTTCGGTGCCTTATGTGCGACTTGTGGAAGAACACGCTGGATGATCCGACACCCGCCGGATCTGTCCCGAAACAGATAAAGCACGCACTTGATAGGTTGCCTGAGGCTTCGATCATTAAGCTCTATAACAGCGGTAATTTTTTCGATACCCAAGCGATACCAACCGAAGATTACGAGGAGATTGCCACGTTGCTTGAAGGCTATGACAGGGTAATTGTTGAAAATCATCCGAAATTATGTAACCGGAACAGCGTATGTTTCAGCGAGATGATAGACAGTCAGCTTGAAATTGCGATCGGTCTCGAGACCATCCATCCTGAGGTGCTTCCCAAATTGAATAAACAATTTACGCCCGATGATTTTATCGATGCAGCTGATTTTTACGGAAAAACCAAATTGATATTCGAACCTTTCTATTACTAAATCCGCCGTACCTCATTGATCGTGAGGAGGGTATCGAATGGGCCTTGCGATCGGCCAAGTTTGCCCGTGATCATGGTTCGGGGTGCTCATCCATTATCCCAACGCGCCCGGGAAACGGTATAATGCAGAAGCTGCAGGAAAGGGGAGTATATGTACCTCCAAGTTTAGGGGCCCTGGAGGAGACCTTCGATAAAATGTTAGAGCAGGTGGGAAGCCGAATTTTTGCGGATCTCTGGGATCTTAGTCAGTTTGCTTCTTGCGACCAGTGTTTTGAGGCTCGCAGGAATAGGATGGTGAAGATGAATCTTAGCCAACAAATTCTTCCTCACATTGAGTGCGATTGCAGGTAGTCTTGCTATACAGTCACCCTAAATATTTGAGTAACATCGTGACCCGAGAACATAAACATAACAGTGAAATTTGGTCTTGTGATATTATGATTGCCGGTGCCGGTTTCGCGGGATCCCTGTCGGCTTTGGCACTGAAACAAAGCGGTTTTGAGGTCTGCCTCGTAGAGAAAAAGAGTCATCCGCGGTTTACCATCGGTGAATCATCGACCCCGATCGCCGATATGATTCTACGTGATCTATCCGTGAAATATTCCCTTCATTGGCTTAAACCACTCTCAAGGTACGGCACTTGGCAAGAGCAGTATCCCGAAATTCAATGTGGTATAAAACGGGGATTCAGCTACTATAAGCACAATCCGGGCCAATCTTTTTCTACGGATCAATCCCACAACAATGAGTTGCTTGTTGCGGCCAGTGCAAGTGATGAACGCTCTGATACCAACTGGTTCAGGGCAGATGTCGATTCGTTTCTCGTAAAAAAAGTACGGGAGTATGGCATCCCATATTTTGAGAATACTGAAATTACTGGCTGTATCCTGGATGAAAAGCTAACCTTCAGCGTGCAAAGTAGTGAAAGCATAAGCAAAATTAAGGCTGATTTTTATATCGACGCGACCGGCGGTTCGAATTTGATTGCATCCTTGTTTAACGTTAATGCTTCTCATGATTCTCTGTTGACAAACTCTCGAGCTATCTATTCCCATTTTGATGGCCTGGAAACTTGGTCAGATCAACTTGAGAAGCTAAATATTTCCAGATCAGACTATCCTTATAATCCCGATAACTCGGCCCTTCATCATCTTATTGATGAGGGTTGGATATGGATGCTTCGATTTAAGACAGGACGTACGAGCGTGGGTTTAATGCTCGATCAGAATAAGAACAAAGGCAACGAGGATAAAACCGCTGAAGAAGAATGGCGGTCAATTATTGGCAAGTATCCTTCACTTTGGGAGCTTTTTGAACTGGCCTCGCTTTCAGACGAACCTGGTTCACTGGTGAAGACAGGCCGGTTGCAGCGAAGCCTTATAAGAGCGGCAGGAGACCGCTGGGTAGCTCTGCCACACAGTGCAGGTTTTGTCGATCCGCTGCACAGTACAGGGATTGCGCACACGCTCACAGGCATTGAAAAAGTGATAGAAATACTGGTAGCCAACTGGAAGAACAAAAGTAGACTACAAAAAAAGGTACAAAGATATAGTTATGGTGTGCTTGAAGAGCTGAGGTTTATCGACAAACTGGTGGACGGTTGCTATAAAGTGATGCCTCATTTCAGGTTGTTCAACACCTGGTCGATACTCTATTTCACCGCGGCTATATGGTACGAACAGCGTCGGTTGAAGGGAGATCGGCCTACTCATTTTTTATCGGCTGGAAATGAGGAGTTGAGAGCAATTGTGGATCAATCTTACCAAGAGTTAAAAGATATGAATTTGACCGACCCTTCAGCACAGGAAATAACAGCATTTAGGGAATGCGTTCGCCAGCGAATCGAACCGTACAACATCGCCGGACTGCTCGATCCTAAAGCCAGAAATATGTATCGTCATACCGTGGCTGAATTGTAGGATTTTCAGCTCTCTTCGAACCGTTGAATGTTGACCTCTTCAAAAAGCGGCTTGTTATTTAGCAGATAATCGGTGTAGTGGTTGGCCAGAAACTTTCCGTACATCAGTCCTTTGGAGCCAAGGCCGGTGTACGTATAAAGATTGTCTCGGTCTGGATGCTTGCCGAGCACCGGTTTCCGATTGGGCGTTGAGATTCTGACGCCGGCCCATTGATCAACGAGTTTAGCACGTGATTCAAGCTCTGGTAGAGTTCGTTTTAACTTATTTCGAAGGTATTCTTCTCCATAATCGTCGGTTTCAAGATCATCAAAATCATGCTCGTAGGTACTTCCCTGGGCAAATCGATTATTGCTTAGTGTGGCGATATATCCCAGGCTGGAGATAGAGTGGTCAAAGCTCAGGGGCTCATCTGGTTCAAAAACTGCCAGCTGTCCTTTTATTGGATGAAGAGGAAGAAAATTCCACCACGGATGGTTGACCATGCTGTAGCCGGTGGCAAAAATAAGATTGGTGGCATTAATTGTGTAGTGCTCCGTGTACAATCTCCAGTTCCTACCGGTCTGCTCCAACTCAATATCAGCATCTTCTATAATCGTGCTTGTTTCGGAAAGATAACTTGCCAAGGCTTGCAGATAGCGGGTAACATCAACAGTAATTCCGATCGGTAACCAAAGTCCGCCATTCACACATGTAATGCCCGGATGTTTAGCCTTGATCTCTTCCTCGGTAAGCCAGTGAATCCAATCTGGTGGCCACGTCGTTTTTTCAAGCTGGCTGCTCATTTTTCGTGCAATCTTCTCCGTTAATGCGGGACGAAGTACACCGTTCTGCCTGAAGAAGGTGGCATCGGAGTAGGGAGCGACTTTCTGCAGATTTTCGGAGATGGCCCGGTAGCACTGTTCAGCACGCCAGGTTTTAGTGGCTCGTCGGCCGGTAGCAGGATTTACCATGCCCAAGGGTGTTCCGGAGGCTCCCGCTCCGATCTCATAAGCTTCAACCACGCAGACACTCTGCCCGCGCTCAGCCAGTGAATCTGCCAGTGACAAGCCAGCAAGACCTGCCCCGAGAATGACAAAATCGAAAGAGGTGGAATGGGGCACAGGGCTGCTTATAATAGTTCGCTTGATATTACTTTTTTAGCCCCGGCTTCTTCCATCTCCTTCCAGGCCTGCTCCACAGATCCTTCAATGTCGATTCCGCGAACGGCATCTTTGATAACGTTGACTGCAAATTCCTCTTTGCATCCGTCAAGCACGGACCATTTTACGCAGAAATCGGTGGCCAGCCCCGCCACAAACAGCGTATCGATTTCACGTTCACGAAGGTAGCCTGCAAGTCCGGTAGAGGTTTCGTGGTCGTTTTCATAAAATGCCGAATAGGAATCGATTGGCCGGCGGAAGCCTTTGCGAACAATCAGCTGCGTATTGTTGATTTCCAGGCCGGGATGGAAATCGGCTCCTTCAGTGCCTTGTACGCAATGATCAGGCCAGAGGGTTTGCTCACCATAGGGTCTTTGGATTGTGCCGAACGGTTCTTTTCCTTTGTGAGAGGAAGCGAACGAAGAGTGCCCTTTGGGATGCCAATCTTGCGTTTGAAGCACGGTATCAAATTCCTCGGAGAGATAATTTATGACCGGTACCACTTCATCTCCGTTGGGGACTTCAAGGGCACCGCCCGGGCAGAAATCGTTCTGGACATCAATAATGAGTAGCGCTTCCATAATAGATATTATTTATTTTTTGTCTGCAATTTAGTGGTTAATTTTTCGCGTAAGTCCAATAATTTCTTGCTGATACCCACCTTGTAGATATGAGGGTTGTCAAATCGTTTGTGTTCGGGATTTAGTTGCTGCAAACGCTTTTGAGCATATTCGGCACTTTCGTGTACGTCTGGTTGTTGGGAAATGAGTGTGCCATTTTCAACCATTTTGTGAAGCAACGGTTCTTTCTGGAAATCTTCAACCGTGCTGTGCTTGGCAGTAAAATAAGGATGGTAAATATTTTTGATATCATCCTCATCCTCCAGGAGTATGCCATCCCCGTAGAAAGTATTGTCTTTAAAAAGATAGCGATAGACCTTTTTTTTGCCGGGTAGAGTTATTTTTTCGACATTTTCCGAGATCTTCAATTTTGGCTTTCCATCGGCCATACTCAGCTTGTACACGCCATCCAGGGCAGGGGAGTCTTGCCCGGTTACCAGCCGGGTGCCTATCCCAAACAGGTCGATCGGGGCTTTCTGATTGATAAGGCTTTTTATGAGGCGTTCATCCAGCTGATTGGAAGCCGCAATTTTTACATAGTCGAGACCGGCTTCATCCAGCAATTGGCGGGATTTCCGTGCAAAATAAGCTAGGTCTCCGCTGTCCAGCCGGATGCCTTTTAGCTGTTCGCCGCGCTCTTCCATCTCTTTGGCCACTTTAATAGCGTTCGGGATGCCGCTTTCCAGCGTATCGTAGGTATCTACGAGCAATACGCAATTTTCAGGGTAGTATTTGGCAAATTCACGGAAAGATTCCAGCTCAGTTTCGTACGACTGCACCCAGGAATGGGCCATGGTCCCGCTGGCGGGTAGTCCATGCCGATGCGCTGAATACACGTTAGAGGTGGCTTGGACCCCGCCGATAACTGCTGCTTTGCTGGCCTGTATGCCTCCCAAACCCTGGGCGCGTCGCAGACCGAAATCGAGGATAATGCGGTCGCCGGCTGCCAGCTTCATGCGAGAAGCTTTTGTAGCTATCAGAGACTCAAAATTCAGTACATTCAGCAGCAGTGTTTCAAGTATTTGAGCTTCGATTATGGTGCCTTCAATACGGGCCACCGGCTCAAGGGGAAATACAATTTCACCCTCTTTTGCTGCGTGCAGGGTAATATTTAGTTCAAAATCTTCCAGGTATTCCAGGAACTCGGAATGAAATCCCTGGTCCGCCAGGTATTCCAGCTCATCCTGCTTAAAGGAGAAATTGGACAAAATTTCTAGTAAGTCAGAAATCCCGGCAAAAACAACATATCCTCCATCAAACGGGACATCCCGGAAAAAATAATCAAATACTGCGGTTTCATTTTGCCGTCCCGAAAGATAATATCCCTGAGCCATCGTTAGCTCATAGTAATCGGTGAAAAGGGCAGGAGAATTAAGTGTCTGGCGACTGGTATGTTGCGTTTTCGCATTCTTCATAATATTGGGTTCAATCACAATAAAAACAGCTATTTCGTTCCACTTTAATGTATCATTTTGCAGTGGAATTCTTTAACCCAATTTCCAGGATTTTACCTGTATAAAAGTCAGTTATGCGGATATATGCCAAGAAACATTTTCAACCGTTTATTAGAACCTGAAAAACCGGAAAAATTGAATCATTGATCGATAAAAAAGAAAAGGCGATGTAGGTTTCTACACCACCCTTGAACGATCTCTAACAAGTGATTTTAGCCGCGAAAGTTTCGCCGCTCAATAAACTTTTTAATCTTTTTGTTGCCGATCCACACTTTGCGGTTTGTAACTACATCAAGAAGTTCGAGGTTTACGGTGTAAAAAATAGCCGCTTTTTTTCCGCTCACAGATTCATCCATGATCGAGCTGATGTTACCGATCATCATATAGTCGGCGCCAAGTTCTTGCGCCAGCGCTTTGGCTGTTTCGTAGGAGGCGTAAGACTGCTGATCTTCCCGCTCGTCGCGAACCTGCGCGCGTTCCTGCTGGTTGGCTACAACGTCAACCTGCCCGGTATTCACAAAAGCGCGTTCCATCTCCTTGGTAAAAACCTCCGTATCGATATGCTCCATGGTTTCATTACGAACTTGACCCATAATTACCACAGGAGCTTTATCATTCAGATTATAAAACTGGTTTAGCCATGGTTTTGATGAGGCGTCGGAGATCATCTCTTCAGCTACCAGGCGTGCATCGGTGTCATTCCACTTGCCGGAGAGATCGGTAGTAGTATCGGAGTCCACGCGGCTTACTTTTTGGGAAGGGGTACACGCGGCTAGGAGCATGCTTGATATAAGTACTATTGAGAATAAATATTTCATCGGTCTGTAAGATTAGTGATGGTTGAAATTAAATAGCTAAAAGTTGAGTATTAAAAAATGGTATGATATTACCCTGAATCGGTTTCCAAGTGGGACGGTCAACTTCCGTTTAACAAAAACCGTCATTGCCGGCTGAAATCGCCCTCTTGCAAACCGATATTCTACGAAAACTACGAAAACAGGTTCCGAGAAACTGTCTTCATACAGCAAAATGGATGGGCGAAATAGTGATTGAAACGTGATTGTTGTCTTGAAATTCATGATATAATTAATTCCAGTATAGTGATTCTACCAGGGTTAGCGATCGCTGATCTGTAACGTTTATGGTTTCAGAATGGGAGGAGAGCAGCTGATCATCGTAACCGTAATAATGGATCACAACCTCATGGTCCCCCTTCGGCAGATTCAGTACCGTAGCGTACGCCTTTCCAGGCATGGTTTGCCAGCTTCGCAGGTCTGCTTTTTCGGTTGCTTCCTGGCCCACCTTTCCCAAAATGTTGGCAATATCTCCCATGATGGCATCCTCCTTGCCGATTTCCCGGCTCAACTTATTGGTTCCCACCGCTTTGATGAACGCGCGTACAATCGTCCGGGCATAAATAATAGGCTCCTTGACCTTGTATACTTCTCGTGCCACCACGTCCATCTCTTCGATAAGAGATAGCGGTTGGGTAATCCCGTTTGGAGTCTCTACTTCAACGCGCGCCACTTGTGAATTGTACATGGTAAGTGAAGGCAATGAAAATTTGAGATATAGATCCGGTCCATTCAAATACAGCCGACTATCATGTTGAATTTTCTGGGGAGCTCGACCACTGAAACCGGTAACAAGTACATTGTAGGAATATGGATCGGTTATTTGCTTCAATTTATATCGATCAGGGGCTGCAAAAGCGTACACTGAAGGCTGTTCCCTGAATGATTTCAGTAAATTTTCATATTCGATTCGGGCACCATCCGGCTTGTTGGTCTTTGCAAACAGTACAGCGGCAAGATAGTGCCCAAGTGCGCTATTTTGGATATTGGTTTCACCACTTTTCCACGTGGCGTGTCCCGAAGTATCAGCCTTGGAAAGTGCTTCGACAAGGCCGTGATATTTAAGATTCAGCTGATCAAGTTTATAGGCGATCCGCCGCGACTCCACAAGCGCTGATTCCAGCTCATCCAGGTGAATGTAGTTCAAGGTTTTGAAAATATTGAGATACACATCCTCGTAATCCTCCCCGTCATAGGCCAGGCTGTTGTCATTTATCAAGAACGATTGAATAGCCCGGCTGATACTTTTGGTGTAGAGTAAATCTATCTGATCTTCGGCCTGGGTAAAATGAATATTGCTTTCAACATAATTTCTCCCAAAGTGGTTAACAGCGCCCTGTTCCAGGCTGAAAAGGACCTCATCCTTACTTTTGTACACTTTCTTTTTCTGGAATTTGGAGAGAAGTTCGGCAGAGCCTAAATAATTTTGTTGGGCAAAAGATGTACGCAGAGAATGTTGGGCAGAATCCAGCTTGTATGCGCTGCAGGAACTAAGAAAGAGCAGTAAAACAGTAATCGCACCAAAACGAGTGGTCATGTATTAGCCGATGAGATTCTCTCTGTTAAAATATCAGCGTATAAAGTTTACGCATTTCCACAATATATCTACTTTTCCGGGAATATTTATAAAGCTAAAACAGAATTCTAATATTAAGATCGCTAACCATTATATTCCATCTCCATTAACACTAAAATGAAGCTTTTTTCTTTGAGAAATTTTGCTACGGCTACCGTTCTCCTTGCGTTGGGAGCGGCCCTATTGTACAGCTGCGCCACACCCACAAGCCCTTCGGGCGGGGAACCTGATCGAACTGGACCCAAAATAATCGATATTATTCCTGAATCAGGGACTACAAATTTTGAAGGTTCCGAGATTGAACTTTCATTCGATGAGTTTATTGAACGGAGCTCCATGCGGCAGGCCGTTATTATTGAACCCGATATAGGACTACAATACTCGCTGGATTGGGGGCGAAAATCAGTGGCTGTTGAATTTGACAATCCGTTGCCTGATTCTACGACGGTACTTGTCACCATTGGCACCGAACTTTCTGACACGCGCGGCAACGAAATGAGCGAACCAGTGCGTATCGCCGTATCCACCGGCTCCCAGATTGATGAAGGAGAGATCGTGGGACGTCTAGTCGACGCGCAGACCGGTCGGGGCACAAAGGGAGATCGTATACTGCTCTACCGCACCCCGGCTGACCTGACCCAGAAAGCAGACTACCTTGCTCAAACAGACACCAGCGGCAGCTTCAATTTTACGTATCTGCGGCAGGGTAAATACAAGGTTTTCTGGGTAAATGACCAGAATCGGAGTAAAATCTGGGAACAAGAACGGGAGCAGGCCCAGCCATTCTACCAGGAATATGTAACGCTGGAAGAGGCCGGTAAAGATACACTCCAAACAATCTACAAAGCCAATTCCGATACCACCCAGCCCACCCTGCAGGGCATCGGACTGTTTTCAACCAGGCGAATGCGCGTGCGATTCAGTGAAAATATTGAGTTGACGGATAGCACCTCACTAGCTATCAACGACACGCTGGGCAATACATATACCAATGCTTTTCCGCTCTACATTCATCCCCAAGAGCCCTACGTACTTTATGCCCAGAGCCAGCAGAACCTGCAGGCCAATCAAAGTTATCAGCTTGATGCTGTAAATGTCAGCGATTTGGCCGGAAATGTTGCGCCCTCGCTAACCATGCAATTTGAAGGCTCCGCTCAGGAAGACAGCACCCAGCAGCGGATCATCAGGAATGAGAACAATTCAGGAATTTTTCCGGATGAGCCGCTGGAAATCGTCTACGCCAAACCGATCACAGAAGAAGTGATCCTCGATTCACTTGAAGTGGTGGATGGTGATACCCTGATCCAGAACTGGCAGCAGGTTGAAACCCAGAGAAATCGGCTACGGGTCATGCCTCCTGGAACCTGGCAGCAGGGCATTCAGTATGAGGTCCGCGTTTGGAACCCGGTGACACTGCGGCGCAAATCCTATCCGTTAAATGTCTGGCATTCACCAGATTACGGGCAAATTGTTTTCAACATAGCGGATTCCTCTGATCATCGTCCATATCGGTTGATACTCAGCAGCAATGAGCGCGGGACCATGCTAGATACCACCTTTACCGATTCAATAAAAGTGCAAGAGCTGCCGCCGCTCACCTACAAGGGGATTATTTATGGGGATCAAAACAAGAACGGAAGATGGGATCCGGGGCAGGTACAGCCTTTTATGGCGCCCGAACCATATTTTATTCAGCGGGGTATACCGGTTAAGGATGCCATGACAGCCGAAGTTCCCATCGTTTTTGAATAATCAGCGCGCTTTTTCGTTACGGAACGTATTGAGTGCACGGAAGAAATGCAGGTTTTTTGGTACATTAACTATGATCCATTCTACCGAATAAAGTAAAGACAGCGATCCAGTATGCCAGAAGAGTTCTCAACTACCGAAAGGGAAACAAATCGTAATCAGACCCAGAGTGATTCTGCGGGTGCGGAGTCTTACCCGGCCGAGCACAAAATACGGTTTGTGACGGCCGCCAGCTTGTTTGATGGTCACGATGCCAGCATTAACATTATGCGTCGTATCTTGCAAAGCAGCGGTGCCGAGGTGATACACCTCGGGCACAACCGTTCGGTTCATGAAATTGTGAACTGTGCCATCCAGGAAGATGTACAGGGCATAGCAGTTAGCTCCTATCAAGGAGGACACATGGAATACTTCAAATACATGGTAGATCTGCTGAAGCAGAAAGGAGCTCCGCATATCAAGGTGTTTGGCGGCGGCGGTGGCGTTATTGTGGAGGATGAGATCAGGGAGCTGGAAGATTATGGCGTAACTCGCATATTTTCTCCAGAAGACGGCAACAAGATGGGGCTGCAGGGTATGATCAACAGCATGCTGCAGGAATGTGATTTTGACACCTCCGGCATTGAGAAAATTGATCCCCAAAAAATATTTGAAAAAGATCCCAAAACAATAGCCCGATGCATTTCTGCTCTCGAAAATGATCAACAAACGATCCTCAAATTTGCCAACGGTACGCTGATGGATGGCGATGGTAATACGATTGAAGGGGCAACCAATGGACAACCGATTCCCCTCATCGGGATTACCGGGACGGGCGGTGCCGGAAAAAGCTCGCTGACTGATGAACTGGTTCGGCGATTCCTGGAAGAGTTCCAGGAGCTGGATATCGCCGTCATTTCTATTGATCCTTCAAAGGTAAGAACCGGTGGGGCTCTGCTGGGGGATCGCATCCGGATGAACAGCATCGATACGCCGCGGGTGTATATGCGGAGTATGGCTACGCGGGCTACCAATCGGACTACAAGTGGAGCTGTTCAGGGGGCTATTGAGGTGTGTAAAACGGCAGGTTTTGACCTGGTAATTATAGAAACAAGCGGAATTGGGCAGAGCGATACAGAGATTGCAGAGATCGCTGATATCCCGATGTATGTAATGACCAGCGAATATGGAGCGGCCACACAGCTCGAAAAAATTAACATGCTTGATCTTGCGGACCTGGTGGTTCTGAACAAATTTGAGAAAAAGGGTCGCAGGATGCCCTCCGTGATGTACGCAAACAGATGAAGCGCAACAGGGGCGCCTGGGATACAGATCCCGAGCAGATGCCGGTTTATCCGACCATCGCAGCCCAGTTTAATGATGAGGGCGTAAACCGCCTGTTTAAAGCGCTGGTAGAACGGATCAACACGCACTACAACCTGAAATGGGAGCCATCCCGCTATACCAATGCAAACCCCGCAGAGGAAATTCAATCGCAGGGGATTATTCCTGGAAGCCGGCAGCGGTATCTTTCAGAAATATCCGAGACGATTCGGGATTATCATCGGTGGGCGGAAGAGCAGGCAGAGATCGCCAGTAAGCTTGAACAGGTGGAAGGCACGGCACTTCAGATTGAGGAATGGCAGCCTGAAGGACAAGAACATTTTGAAAATACACTTGAGCAGATGCAGAAGCACTGGCGTAACAAGCTGGATGCCCGCTGCCTGAAAATATTGGACCGGTGGGATGATATTTTTGAAAAGTACCGGCAGGACCAAGTAGATGTGGAGATCCGTAACAGAACTTTTTCTAATGAGATGTACCGCGAATCGCTTAGTGGGCTTAAGATTCCGCGGGTTTCGTTACCCAAAACGGATCACAAAGGAGAGCAGCTTATATTCGCTCTTAAAGAGAATTTACCCGGCTACTATCCGTTCACGGCCGGAGTATTTCCATTCAAGCGAGAGGGGGAAGATCCCACGCGAATGTTCGCTGGTGAGGGAACGCCGGAGCGCACCAATAAACGGTTTCATTACGTTAGCGAAGGTATGCCCGCGGCCCGGCTTTCCACCGCATTTGACTCAGTTACATTATACGGCGAAGACCCCGATCAGCGCCCCGATATTTATGGCAAGATCGGGAATTCCGGGGTGAGCATCTGCACGCTGGACGATATGAAAAAGCTCTATTCCGGCTTCCGGTTGACATCAAAAAAAACTTCTGTTTCCATGACCATCAACGGGCCGGCGCCGATGATATTGGCGATGTTTATGAACACTGCCATTGACCAGGAGGTGGAACGGTATCTGAAAGAAAACGGAGAATGGAAACAAGCCCGGGATAAGATAAAACAGTACTTTGAAGAACATGGGGCAGGTCAACCTGAGTATCGTGCAGAACTGCCTGCTACAAATGATGGCTTTGGTCTTGGTCTGCTGGGGATTTCAGGTGACAAGCTGGTAGATCAGAAAACTTACAAGCAGATCAAAGAAGATACCTTGAACGTAGTCCGTGGGACCGTGCAAGCTGATATCCTGAAGGAAGATCAGGCACAAAATACCTGTATTTTTTCAACCGACTTTGCGCTCCGAATGATGGGAGATATCCAGCAATATTTCACCAACCATAACGTCAGGAACTATTACTCGGTATCTATTTCGGGTTATCATATCGCAGAGGCGGGGGCCAATCCTATAACCCAGGCGGCATTCACGCTGGCTAATGGATTCACCTATGTGGAGTACTACCTCTCTCGGGGCATGGATATCGACGATTTTGCGCAGAATCTTTCTTTCTTTTTCAGTAATGGTCTGGATCCTGAATATGCCGTTATAGGTCGGGTAGCACGACGTATCTGGGCCGTAGCGATGCGCGAGAAATATGGCGCCAACAAGCGGTCTCAGAAACTCAAATACCACATCCAAACGAGCGGGCGATCGCTGCACGCACAAGAGATCCAATTCAACGATATTCGTACCACGCTCCAGGCACTGATGGCCGTGTACGACAACTGTAACTCGTTGCACACCAATGCTTATGACGAGGCGATTACGACTCCCACGGAAGAATCAGTTCGCCGGGCGCTGGCAATTCAGCTCATCATAAACAAGGAGCTGGGTACGGCAAAAAACGAAAATATTAATCAGGGCTCCTACTTTATCGAGGAACTTACTGATCTGGTGGAGGAAGCGATCCTGTCTGAATTTGATCGGCTAACTGAACGGGGCGGCGTGCTTGGGGCCATGGAAAATATGTATCAGCGCGGAAAAATTCAGGACGAGAGCCTGCATTATGAGTCCAAAAAACACAGTGGGGAGCTGCCTGTCGTGGGCGTGAATACCTTCCAGAAGGAGGGCGCTGGAAAAGAGGAAGATCATGAAAGTGGAACTGATCCGTTCTACAAAGGAGGAAAAAGAGCAGCAGATTGAGAACCTGGAGGCCTTCCACAAGCGATACAGCGAGGAGAGTAAAAAGGCAATCAAATCGCTTAAAGAGACTGCTAAAAGTGGCGGCAATATTTTTGAAGAGCTTATGGAAACGGTAAAGGTAGCATCACTTGGACAAATTTCTAACGCATTGTACGAGGTGGGCGGAGAATATCGAAGAAATATGTAAATTTGCGGCGAAGCGGAATTTGACAAAAACAATTTTAAAAAGTCTTCTATCAATCAAACGCGATGGGATTATGGATTATATAACATTCGGAATAAGTCTGCTTATTTTGACAATTGCTGTGACCGCCCAGGCACAAACCGAGCGGTTTGAAGCACGGCAGTTTATTGCTGATGGGGATATGCTTAACTACCGTATCGCTTTCCCGGATTATAATCCCTCGGAAACCTACCCGGTTGTACTGTTTCTTCACGGGGTCGGAGAACGTGGAAATGATAATCAGGCCCAACTGAAATGGGGCGTGCAAAACTTTGTGACCGACCAAGCGATGATGGCCCATTCTGCCATTGTTATTGCCCCGCAATGCCCCACTGATTCCCGGTGGTCGAACTTTGAAGGAGACCGCCAGAAAGAGCCACTTACACTGGCCGATCAACCCGCACGTCCTCTTGAAATGACGATGCAAGTGCTCGATCAGGTGATTGAAAACAGCGCAGTTGATACCACCCGAATCTATATAACAGGTCTTTCGATGGGTGGTTTCGGCACGTGGGATGCGCTGGCCCGGTGGCCGGAGCGATTTGCTGCTGCCGTGCCTGTTTGCGGTGGTGGGGCGTCTTCAACCGTCAAGCAAATGGTTGATATTCCGATCTGGGCCTTTCACGGTGCTCAAGATGCTACGGTGCCGCCCGAGCTATCGCGTGAAATGATTGAGGCCCTCCAAAAAGTCGGTGCCGATCCAGGCTATACAGAGTATCCCGGGGTGGGACATTTTTCATGGATCCAGGCGTATAGCGATCCCTATATGATGGATTGGCTATTCAGCCAGCAAAAAGGGGAGTAGCGAAAAATTACAGGCTTAAATTGCTCCAGAAATAGATATTATTTGGGAAAAAGGCTGACTTTCACGTTAACTCTGGTTAAGAATGTCGGTGAGTATCCGCTAATTGCTGTGATAGTTTATTTTATCGTCCTCCAAAAGAACACAGACACTAAGCTTCTTACTGACCAGTAAATGATGATTTAGAAATTCTTAATCCGAACAGAACTCACATACTTTAAAATAAAGCAGGTAGATGAAGGGCTCCCGATAGTTCGGAGCCTTTGTGTTTACAAAAGTGAAGTTTATGACTAGCCTGCATTTCTCACGAGAATTTAGTCTAAAATCTTGTAATACCATTATCCACAGTAGCTTACATTGAATTTTAGGTCAAAAAAATATAACAGTGTGAAGTTGGCTACGAAATTGGCCCGTCTACTGCGTTGTAGGTGGAGATAGCTCACTCAACGTATGGATATACGTTTCGCTTGCGATTTCCACTTCGCCTTGCACACGAACCAATTTCTAGGTGAGAAATGCAGGCTAGGAGGATTGCCGAGCCCGCAAGCTAACCGGCACAAATGTGAGAATACCCTGTTGGGCCTCGGGATTTGAGAGCATCTCTTTCATCAGGTCGATCGTTACAGCCCCAAGCCGCTCATAGTTGGTATGGATGGAAGAGATCGTCGGGCGGTTTCGGGAGCACAACGGAAGATCATCATATCCTACGATGGCGATATCATCTGGAAAATCAAATCCTTCGGAAAGCGCCTGCTGCATGAACGAGTGACACATCACATCGTTGCAGGAAAAAATAGCCCTGGGTTTGTCATCCAGCTCCTTAAACGCTTTGTAGGCTTTGATTCCGGACTCCTGTTTGAGATCACCGTTGTAGGTCCAGGTGAGTTCAAGCCCGGGTGTTTTTCGAATAAAATCCTTAAAGCCGTTTGCACGATTCCTGGACCCTGTTCGTTGAATGGGTCCTTCAATAAGCCCAAGCTTTTCATACCCACGATCATAAAAATGCTGCGCTGCCAGGAACCCGCCGCTGTAGCTGTCGAATGTAACGGTAGGGAATACCGGGTTCTCAATATTGTGATTGGAAACAACCGGGTAATTTTCCGGCAGTACTTTCTTTATCTGCTGATATTCATCCCGTGTAAAACCAGGCGTATAGAGTACAAGACCGTCGTACTTTTGATTGCTCAAATCCTTAATATTGAGCAAGAGCTCATCAAACGGCTTCTGCATGCTGATGAGAGAAAGACGGATATTGCCTTTCTCAACTGCTTGATTGATTCCGTGGAAGAACGAAGAATAAAATTCGCCCCGGTGAAACCCGGTCATGATTGAAAAGATTTTCAGGGTATTGTAAATCGAATCATCACTAATTTCGTCAGGAATGGGGTAGTTCATGTTTTTGGCAGTAACGAGAATCTTCTTACGCGCTACTTCGCCAATTTTTTTGGAGCCATTCAACACCCTTGATACTGTAGATATTGAATAGCCTGTACTTTCTGCTATATCTTTAAGAGTTACTTTCAAGGTTTTATCTGATAGATATATTTAGTTAAATAAATTAACTGAAAAGAAATTTACGCCAATTAATTATAAGGAAAAGAGCGTATATTGCCTTATGAAAAATATTTTTGCCTTTCCGTGCAAACAGGGACGGAAAATAACCACATAATTCTATTTCTGGAAACAATTATTGAAAAAAATCTATATCGTTCCTAAAACGGTTCTTTCAGGAAAAAGCTTGCATCTTTTGATACTCTTCAGGAAGAGTCTCTCACATTCAGGGTAACAGGCACCAGGCTAAGCACTCCTTTTTGTTGATCGGGATTAGATACAATTTCACGAATATGCTCCATAGTAACTTCCCCCAGCTTTTTATAATCGGTATGGATCGAGGATATAGTGGGGCGATGTCGCCGGCATATTGGCAGATCGTCAAAACCGACAATGGCCACATCTCCGGGAAAGCAGATATCATTCAGCAATGCCTCCTCCATAAATCCGTGACACATGGCGTCGCTGCTAGAGAATATGGCACGTGGCTTCTCCGAGCTATCACGGAAACTGTTAAAAGCACTGGATCCCGATTCATAGCTGAAATCTCCATTATATTCCCAAACAATATCCATATCCGATTCCTGCAAGATAAAATCCCTGAATCCATTGGCCCGGTATCGAGCTTCAGCCTTTTTGAATGGTCCTCGGATAATACCGCACGAAGTATAGCCCCGTTGCTGAAAATGTTCAGCAGCCAGGTAGCCGCCGCTGTAGCTGTCAAAGGAAACAGTGGTAAAAACAGGGTTTTCAATGAGTCCGTTTGATACAAGCGGAAAACGATCGGGCAGCTCCTCCCGTATGCGGCAGTAATCTATTTTAGTAAATTCCGGAGTAAAAAGAATGAGTCCGTCTGACTGCTGTTTCCGGGCCAGTTGTTTAAGGTTGTTTATTAACGAATTGAGGGATTTGTTGATGCTCAACAGGGAGAGCTGGACGTTCTTTTCTTCAGCAGCCTGCTGGATACCGGCGAATAGGGAAGCATAAAACTCGCCGACATGAAATCCTGAAACGACCAGGAATACGTTGAGAGAATCAAGCGGGTTTTTTCCTCTCTGATCGTAATAGATAGGATAATTTAGCTTCTTGGCTGTATGAATGATTATTTTTCTGGTTTGGGAACTGATTTTGTCCGAACCGTTTAATACCCTTGATACCGTAGAAATAGAATATCCCGTCTCCTCTGCGATGTCTTTCAGTGTTACTTTCAAGGGGTTCCCTCGTTTATTTTCTTCGATGACGTCCTAGCTTAACACAAGTGTTATCAGGCATTTAGTATTTTCTTTTACTCTTTTCATCAATAAGCGATTCATTTTACTATTTATCAATAATTATCGGCTAAAAGGTCAATTATTTTTGCATAAATATTGCATGTTATTAGAAAATATTCGCATAACAAGCGGGTTTCAGATCAAAACACCAAGAGTATCAGCCAGATTGATAAAATATGGATGTGAAAGTCGATGAAAATACGGTTTTAAAACATGGAAAAGTATAGCATCATTAGTATTTTGTATGTGATTTTAATGACTGTGAAAAAAATTGCATAGTCAGTATTGAAAAACTTGAATTAGCTTTGGGAACAACATTTATTTATTGTTTTTGTTCTAATATTAAATAAAAATGTAATATTAAATAAAAATGTAAGCGTTGGCTTAGACGAAAGTGCTGATCTCATCTGGTGAACAGGCAATTCAGCGACGCTCATAAGTTAAAAGAATAATTTTTAGCAGATATTCTGTATGGCTGTCAGGCACCTATTTGTATTTAGTTTGGTAGTGGCATTTTTGTTCATCTCTTGTACAGAACAGGCCCCACCCGATCAATCTTCTGAACAGTATAAGCAGGCGGTATCTTCGTTTTACCTGGCCCTTGCTGCCATACAGGCTGACCAAGCCGTGTTTGCCGCTGAAAAAATGAATGAGATTTCAGAAACCTATCCACAGGAGCCCGCGGTTTGGGCTAATCTTGGCGTATTTTCCATGCGGCGCGGTAATTTTGAACTTGCAGCAGAACAACTGGGCAAAGCTGCAGACCGGGCCCCGAAAAATTACAAGATCCAATTTTTGCTTGGTATCCTGGAGAGCCGGCGGGGCAGTATTCAGGCCTCAATCGAGCATCTGAACAATGCCACAGAGCTGGCACCTGATAATGTCCAGGTACTTTACTCCCTTATCTCCGAGCTGGAGCGGCAGGATGTCCATAAAAACGCCGATCGTATAAAAGAACTACTCAACAGGTTGCGGGAGCTTCAGCCAAACAACCTGGCGGTAATGCTGGAGATGACCCGGATCGCTGCCAAACTGGAGGCACCGAATATGCTGGAGAAATCACTTGGCAATCTGTCAGAAGCTTCAAATGACTGGCCTCAGGAGATACGCACCGAATTTGAGGAGCTGAGGAAAGAAATTCTTGCCCAGCCTATTGAAAACCTGACCTTCGAAATTGCCTACCTGCGGAATAATTTGAACCAGCTCCCGCAGTTTGAAAATGACTTCGATCGCATAGAACTGCCCCCGAACCAGGTCGGATTTCTGATAACAGAATTTCTGTGGTTGCCTGAGCCCTCCAAGCAAAATGAGGCGCCCGACCTTGACATTGCCTTTAAGCAGGAACCACTTAAGGCTGAGGCCGGCGAATGGGATATGGCCTTTCACCTTACGCTGGCGGAAGACAGTATCCCGGATATGATGAGGATTAACAATAACAGGGCTACCTTTCTGGATGGTCCCACTTTTTCACTGCCTACTACTTCCGGTGATGAGATCAGTCGAACTTCCCTGGAGACGTTCGACTACAACTATGATTTTCTGAATGATTTGGTTTTCGTGGATCTAACGGAATCAAAATTTTTGAGCAGATTGAGGATAAGCAGTTTACCGAAATTACCGCGCAGCTGGGTCTTTCATCGTCTATTATAAACGAAAGCTACAGCGGGGTATGGAAGGCCGATTTCGATCTGGATGGCGATCTTGATCTTATTCTGGCTCGCGGTTCAGCTCCTCCGCGTATTCTCCAAAACAATGGCGACGGCACATTCTCAACTACTCAAAAATTTGCTGATGTAGGCACGCCAGTACACTTTACCTGGGCCGATATTGATGCTGATGGAGATGCTGACGCTATATTTCTGAATGAGAGCGGCGAATTGGTGGTTTATGCCAATGAACGCGTAGGGGAGTTCAGCCGAATCACAACTTTACCGGATCTTCCGCCTGTTCATTCTTTTGAAATAGTCGATCTAGACAGCGATTCCTACCTGGAAATTGCGGCATTGACCAGTAATACTGTAGAACGTGTCTACCTGACTTCCAATCAGGGAGAAACAGGGGCTGAAACAGTAGCCAATTTTGAACCCTCCATCGCGGATAATTCCTACAAAAAGCTTTTTGTCCAGGATTTTGACAATAACGGCGGACTCGATTTTATCATTTCGGGTGACTCTGAAAGCCACATCTGGCTTAGCGATGAGCAGCTGAATGTTAACCCGCTTGACCTGCAGCTGCCTGGCCAGCTTTATTCCACAACTGATATGACCGGAAATAATCGCATGGATATGATCGGTCTGAATGAAGAGAATGTGCCCTATCAGCTAGTCAACACTGGAACGATGGGCTATAATGGTCGCATGATCAGCCCCCGGGCTTCAGGCACAGAAGGGGATCAGCGGATTAACTCGTTCGGTATTGGTGGGGAGATTGAAATACGCTCCGGGGTGCTCTATCATAAGCAGCCGATTGATGTCTCCGGTTGTGCATTTTGGATTGGGCACCTATGAAGAGGCGGAAATGCTGCGGATACTTTGGCCCAATGGTTCCGTGCAGGCCGAGTTTGCCGAGCTGGGCTATGGGTCCAAAATTTTTAACGAGCAGCTACTTAAAGGCTCCTGTCCCTGGATATTTACTTTCAATGGGGATGAGATGGAATTTGTTACTGATTTTCTGTGGCGCACCGCGCTGGGACTACGCATCAACGCGCAGGGAGAAGCAAGTGTAATTCACAGCATCGACTGGGTGAAAATTGACGGCGACCAGCTCAAGCCCAAGAACGGCTACTACGACGTGCGGATTACTGCAGAGCTCTGGGAAAGTCATTTTTTCGATCATGTGTCGCTGAAGGTTGTGGATCATCCCAGGGACAGTGAAGTGATGGTTGATGAACGGTTTGTACTGCCGGCACCTGAGCAGCAACTATATTCCATGCAGCGGCTGCATCCTGTTGAAAAAGCGTTGGACCAGGATAGAAAGGATGTAACCGAACTGGTACGCGAAAAAGATGGTCGCTATGTAGATACGTTTGATTTGACTCCCTATCAGGGGCTTGCCAATGAGCATTATCTTGAAGTTGAAATTGACGCTCCGCAAAATAGTGAACATCCTGTTTACCTGGTGGCCAGTGGATGGGTGTATCCCACAGATAGCTCTATCAACGTTGCGATCAGCCAGGGAAATCGCCCCGCCCCGCACGGCATTTTTCTGCAGGTTCCAGATGGTAACGGCGGGTGGAAAACAGTTAGCGATAATCTCGGTTTTCCCGCCGGAAAAAGAAAACCATGCTGATCAATCTGAATGATCTGCCATTGGATACGATTCCATCCAAGGTGCGACTTTCAACCAACATGGAGATCTACTGGGATCAGGTTTCCTGGGCGCAAGGCAGACCGCAGGCAGATATCAAAACTCAGGAACTTCTGCCTGAAATAGCAGAACTGCGATACCGTGGATTCTCTAAATTAGACAGAACCAGCCGTTTTGCGCCAGAGCTTCCCGATTATCAGACTATCGCCAGTACCACACCGCAATGGATTGATCTGATCGGATACTATACCAGGTTTGGAGATGTGAGGGAGCTTGTGCATGAGATCGATGACCGCTATGTTATCATGAATGCAGGAGATGAATTGCTCTTTAGGTTCAAAGCACTGCCAGCACCACCAAAAGGCTGGGAGCGAGATTTTGTATTAGTAGGAGATGGCTGGGTAAAAGATGGAGATTACAATACTGGTCATTCTAAAACAGTTATCCCATTACCATACCACGGGATGGAAGATTATGCCGAAAATCCCGGGAAGCTCGAAGAAGATCCTGTATATCAGAAACATAAAGAAGACTGGGTCAACTACCATACACGCTATATAACGCCACATCTGTTGAGAACGGCATTGATATTTGATAATAAGCATGTAACTGACTAGGACGATGAGTACAAACAAAACCACCAAGATCGGGTTAATACTATTTTTCATTGGGCTGTTGGCTACTCCTGCTGCTATAGATAAACTGGAAGAGTGGCAGCAAGAGGAAGTCAGCCAGCAAGGTATGGAAGAAGCTATTCAGCGATATGGCATGTATATGCAGGAGGCCGGGCAAGAAACAGGTATAAATTTTACCCACCATGCTCCAAATCTTGATCCAAAACTGGATCATATAATGCCCCAGGTAGCCTCGGTTGGCGCCTCGGTTTCGGTATCTGATTTTAACAACGACGGCCACCACGACCTCTACCTCACCAACAGTGCTAAAGGCACCAAAAATGCTCTGTATAAGAACAATGGCGACGGTACATTCACGGATATAGCTGAGCAGCTGGGTGTTGCCTCTCTTAACGAGGAACCAAAGGAAAACGGGACCTCAATGGGCTCCTTGTGGGGAGATTATGATAACGACGGCTACGAAGACCTGTTCGTATTCAAGTGGGGAAAACCGGAACTGTTCCATAATGACCGGGGCGAAGGATTTACAAGAGTAACTGAAAAAGCGGGTCTTCCGGAATGGATAAATGCCAATACTGCTGTTTGGTTTGATTATGATCGCGATGGACTGCTGGACCTCTTCATCGGTGGGTACTATGACGAAAGCATTAATTTGTGGAATCTGGAAAGTACCAAGATCATGCCCGAGAGTTTTGAGTATGCTCAAAATGGTGGACGGAAATACCTTTTTCATAATGAAGGGGACGGTACCTTTAAAGAAGTCAGTAAGGAATTGGGGCTGGTAAGCAATCGATGGTCATTTTCATCCGCAGCCATAGATCTTAATGATTCTGGCTATCCTGATCTGGTAGTAGCCAACGATTATGGTGTTGATGAGCTGTATATCAACCAGGAAGGTAAGCAATTTGAAAATATGGGCAATCAGGCGGGAATGGGTTTCTCTCCGAAAAGCGGGATGAATGTTTCGTTTGGGGATATCATGAACCAGGGAAAATATGCCATCTACGTCACTAATATTTCCGAGCCGGGGGTATTAATCCAGGGGAACAATTTGTGGATGCCTGTTACAAGCACGTCAGAGAAAGAGCTGAGATTCCAGAATATGGCTGGTAACCTGGGAGTAGAACTGGGCGGGTGGAGTTACGGCGCCCAGTTTGGCGATCTAAACAACGATGGCTATCTGGATCTATATGTAGCCAACGGGTACATATCCGCTGATCAGGGCGAAGATTACTGGTACGATTTTTCAAAGGTAGCGGGCGGACACAAGAATATTATATCTGATGCGGCCAACTGGCCGGATATGAAGGGCAGAAGCCTGTCCGGATACCAGGAAAACAGGATCTGGCTGAATGACGGCGCCGGCCGCTTCCAGGAAGTTGCCACGGCAGTAGGCGGCTCCCTGAAACTGGATAGCCGTGCAGTGGCGTTTGCCGACCTCTGGAACGATGGTTCTCTCGATGTTATCGTGGCAACACAGGGTGGTCCCGTAAAAGTATACAAGACCCGGGTAAAGGAAAGCAATTCCTGGATAGAGTTTAATCTTGAGGGTACTACGAGTAACAAAAGTGCTATCGGGGCCGAAGTTGAGTTGTTCTGGAACAACCGCAGCCAGGTGCAGACGGTGTCTGGTGCCAGTGGATTTAGTGCACAAAATCAGCGACCGCTCCATTTTGGGCTGGGATCAGCCTCCAGCGTAATGAAGGCAGAAATCCGGTGGCCTTCCGGTATCACGCAGACCATCGAATCTCCGGAAATAAACACCTCTCATCAGATTACCGAACCGGAGAAGTAGATGCAGCTGATTGAAAAAATTAAGTATGAGATTCAAAATTTTGAATATAATCGGGGGTATACCCCTCCGCTGCTGATTACCGGTATTTTGCTAGCAGCCCACCTGTCTTTCGGCATCCTGGAGGATTATCAGAAGCTGGCAATAGCAATTGGTGCCAGCATCGTTACTGAGCTTATACTGCACCGCTTGGTAGTTGGTGAGTGGAGAAGCCTGAACAGCGCCTATATTTCCGGGATCAGCGTGGGCATTCTTATTCGATCTCCCTTTCTTTGGCCCTATGCGCTCTGCAGCATGATTTCGATCGCCTCTAAATATGTATTGCGTTACAAAGGTAGCCATATTTGGAATCCATCGAACTTTGGGATTGTAGCCATTCTGCTGTTGGCGTATGACAGCGTGGCAATTCTCAGCATCCAATGGGGCAACAATATGTGGCCGATGCTGGTCATTTGGATTATCGGATTTGTGTCAATTTGGCGGCTGAAGCGATTTCATATCTGTTTTACTTACGTAACTTCCTTTATGCTTTTTGCCTTCATCCGCAGTTCTATCTCGGGGGATCCCTTTCTTGCCGAAATTGCACCCATTTCGGGCCCGATGTATCAGTTGTTTGTACTGTTCATGATCACGGATCCGGTAACAACAGTTAGATCCAAAAAAGGACAATATATTGTGGCATTCTTGATTGCTGCCGTGGAAATGATATTCCGGTTGAACGAAGCGGTCTATGCTCCATTTTATGCCCTGTATATCGTCGGGCCGCTCGCAATGATCATAGAAAAATGGTGGAGAGATCGCCAGAAAAACCAGCAGGAAATTGAGGAAAGTACTAAAGCTGCCGTACAGGCTGAACGTGCTGAATAATTTACTATAACGGCAGGGATTTGGAACGGGGATACGAACAAAAGACGAGATGAATTTATTACATAACTACTTATCACTATCATCCTTTTTTAAATTTCGAGGAATATCTATGCAAAAGAAATTGTCCGGAAATATGCGTTTTAATGTTTTATGGCTTTGGGGAGTACTCCTGCTATTGCCATTTATACAATCGTGCGGCGGTGAAACCGAGCAGCCGGAACAGGATATGGAAACATTGTCCATGAATCAGGTTGATCTCAGTAACCTTGAGTCTTTTCAATCGGTTTCGGGTAACTGGCAGGTAGCCGGCGGAGTAGAAAGCGATCGCCAGATCGAACATGATCTCCAAGCCCGGGAGGGTACAGGGGTCCTGGTAAACATTCCCACGGATGAGAATAACGATCACCTGTTTACAAGTTGGGAGCATGGTGACCTTGAACTGGAGCTTGATTTTTTAATGCCAAATGGATCCAATTCGGGTATTTATATGATGGGACGTTATGAAGTACAACTGCTGGACAGCTGGGGTGTACAAGAACTACAGTTTAGTGATGTCGGCGGAATCTACCAGCGCTGGGATGATTCCCAACCAGAAGGTCAGAAAGGCTATGAGGGACATCCACCGCTAATGAATGCAGCCCGTGCCCCGGGACTTTGGCAACATTATAAAATTCTTTTTTCGGGCCCGGAGTTTGATGAACAGGGCAATAAAGTGCAAAATGCAAGATTCGAAGAGGTCTGGCTGAACGGCGCGCTCGTCCAGGAAAATGTGGAGATTACCGGTCCCACACGCGCTGCCCCTTTTACCGATGAGCAACCCACCGGTCCATTGATGATCCAGGGTGATCACGGTCCGGTAGCGGTGAGAAACATTGAATACAAACGATATGACAAGAAAAGCATATCTATTACTGATCTGAGTTACGAATATTATCCCGGCGAATTTGATCAGTTACCCGATTTTACGTCAATGGATCCCGAAGAAACAGGTACGACAGATTCTTTGGCCGGCAATATTATCTCGCGTGATGATCAATATGCGCTGCGATACACGGGCACGCTGAACGCCCCGAACAGCGGCACGTATCTTTTTAAACTCCGCAACGCCGGTATGGTTCGCATGAATATTGATGGACAACCGATCGTCGATCAAAATGAGATCCACCGCATGCACCAGCTGGAATCCGAGACGATTGAACTGGAGAGTGGTGATCATAGCTTTACGCTGGAATATCTCAAGCATCCCAACAACTGGTACTGGGGGCTCTCCCTTTTTGCTGAAGGTCCACAGCTGCGTCTTCAAAAACTGCATAGTTCTGCTTCCGTACCGGGCGGCGGACGTGAGCTCGAGGACCTGATAGTAGGAGTTGAAGATCGCGTGAAAGTGCTTCGGTCATTTGCCATGCACCAAGGCTCAAAACGAACGCATGTAGTAAATGTAGGAGGGACCAACGGTATCAACTTTAATTATGATATGGGGCAGGCCGCACTCCTGCACGCCTGGGAAGGTCCTTTTGTAAATGCCAATGAAATGTGGATCGACCGAGGTCAGCCGCAGATAACCAAGCCTGCCGGTCCACCGATTACCTTTGAGGGATATCCCGCGGCTGCTCAATTAAATGGCGGCGAGGCATGGCCCGACTCCATTTCATGGGATCAGCTGGAAATTGAAGGGTATACGATCCCCGAAAACGGCTGGCCGATCTTCAACTACTCGATGGGAGAGGTGACTATCCATGATCAATTAGTGGGACAGACAGATGTACGCAAACTGCGTAGAACCATCAGCTACAATGCACCTGAGACCAAAGAAAACCTGTGGCTGCAGTTGGCCTCAGGTGAGGAGATCATCCATGGCGGTGGTGAATATGTGGTGGATGACCGTACCTACTATCTGAGTGTGGTAAATGCAGGTGGCGCTGAACCTCAAATCGTAGAGAATGAAAACGGGTACAATCTGCGAGTCCCTATCCTGCAAGATCAAACCGATGGGGAGGTGACCTATGAAATTATTTGGTAAGCGGAACATGAAAAATCACACCATGATGGCGACCGTAAATAGAAAAAAATCTGAGGTTTTTGAAGTGAAGAACAACGTATATGGAAAAGCGAATCGCTGGCTAGTAGCACTTGCCGGAATTTTACTGCTCTTTTTAGCACCCCATGTGAGCAGCGCCCAAAACGATATCCCCACGGTATCTGATTATTATGAAATCGTCGATATTCCGATTCCTGACGGTATTATGCTGGAAGTGGGCGGCATGGACGTGCTCCCGGACGGAAATTTGGCCGTCTGTACCCGCCGAGGAGAAGTCTGGATCATCGAAAATGTCTACGAAAATGATGGTGAACCGGAGTTTAATCTTTTTGCGGAAGGCATGCATGAGCCACTGGGTCTGACCTATCGAGATGGTTCGATCTACGTGACCCAGCGCACCGAAATCACCCGCTTGACTGATACAAATGATGACGGTCGCGCAGATGAATACAAAACAGTCTGGAATCGGCCGGTTTCAGGAAATTATCATGAATATTTTTATGGGCCAAAGTTTACGCCCGATGGAGATATGCTTGTTACCGTAAACCTGGCGTGGATTGGTCACGGCGCCAGCCTCTCAAAGTGGGATGGATGGCTGCTGCGGATTTCTCCGGAAGGAGAGGTTACCCCGATAGCTACCGGGCTTAGATCTCCGGCCGGGTTCGCGTATAATGCTGAGGGCGACCTGTTTTACTCCGAAAATCAGGGTGACTGGGTCGGATCAGGAAATATTACTCATCTGGAAGAAGGAGATTTTGCAGGAAATCCAGAAGGTCTCAAATGGTCGGATGAACCGGGATCCCCGATTTCACTCAATCCAGAGAATATTCCCGATACCGGTGATCCCATGCATGTGGTAGCCGAGAATATACCTGAGCTTAAAACACCATCTGTTTGGTTTCCCCACGGTGTGATGGGGATCTCAACCTCCGGATTTTTACTGGATGATACCGGTGGAGAATTCGGACCTTTTGAGGGTCAGTTATTTGTGGGTGACCAGGGGCAAAGTAAAGTGATGCGCGTGTTTCAGGAAAAAGTAAACGGTGAATACCAAGGTGTTGTATTTCCTTTTAAACAAGGATTCGAATCGGGCGTGTTGCGTATGAGCTGGGGCAGCGACCATTCCATGTTTGTTGGGATGACCAGCCGCGGCTGGAGTTCTACCGGTCCCGAGCTATATGGACTACAACAACTGGTTTGGAGTGGTGAAACTCCGTTCGAAATTAAAGAAATTCACGCCAGACCCGATGGTTTTGAATTGACCTTTACCAAACCGGTAGATCCTGAAACAGCGGGCAATCCTGATTCTTACGAGATTACCGGATTTACCTACAAATACCATTCAACCTATGGCAGCGATATCATTAATCAAGAACCTGCACCCGTAACCCACGTTGAAGTTGCAGATGATGGTCTTTCGGCACGGCTGGTAGTGGATAACATTCGCGAAGGATATATCCATGAGATTAAAGCAGAGGGCGTCACTGAAGAAGCGACAGGCTATCCACTGCTGCATTCTGTGGGATATTACACGATGAAAAATATTCCGGAAGGTGAGCCGATGGCTGTTTCAGATACCGAAGAAAGTACGACCACTCAGCAGCAAGAGGATGAGTCACTGTTTGATCCGCAGAAGCACCAGACTGAATTGCCGGAATCTTGGACTGACGGTCCCGACGAGGTAATTACCATTTCTGCTGAATCCCCCATGCAGTTTGACGTCACTGATTTCGAGGTACAAGCGGGCAGTAAGGTGAAACTGATTTTCAACAACCCAACCGACCTGATGCACAACCTGCTGATTGTTAAACCGGACCAGCTGGAAACAGTAGCCCAAAATGCCATGAATATGGGACTCCAGGGTCCACAGCGAGGCTATGTGCCTGATTCCGAAAATGTACTCTATTTCACAAGCCTTCTGGAAGTGGGGGAGTCAGAATCAATCTTTTTCACGGCACCTGGGCAGCCTGATGATTATCCCTACGTTTGTACCTTCTCGGGGCATTGGCAGACGATGCAGGGAACCATGACAGTGACGGAGTAATCCGATATTAAAAACTCTCTACTTTACAATTCTCCAAAGTCCGATCTGCCTATTTGTGGATCGGACTTTTTTATGGCAGATGAGATCTTATGTAACAGCAAACAGTTTGGCCAGTCCAATTGAGATAGGTAACAACACTACTACAATTATGCCGAGAAGCAACCCTCCAAATCCAGCAGCGAGGGCGCTGTTGAGCAATATGAGAGATAACACTCCTCGTTTTACAGCCCGACCTATAAATTCCGGGTTTGGATTAAAAGCGGCTTTAAGGAAGGGGGCAATACTGTAATACCAAAAATGATGATGAAGGGCAGGGCCATCATAAGATTATACGAAGGCTGCAGCCCCAGCGATAAAAGACCACCGATGATTAATCCGATAATAGCCATAGATGTGAAACCCGTTTTTTGTGTGCCACCATGTACTTCACCTTGGCTTATAAGTGTGATAGCACCAATGTAAGCGATAGGAATAACTGGCAGATACCAATCAAGCAGAATGGTAATAGGCACAATGCTGCAGCCCAGCAACAGGTTCCATCCCCGGAGCAGACCCATAAGAAGCGGTCCCCAGAGTTTGGAATGCTTGGCCCACTTGTCATATACCAGTGATCCCCCGGCAATGAGTATGGCTAAAACGAGGCTGTAGGCATTAACCTGAAATGCACTCACGATTCCCAAAAGGAGAAGTAGAGAACCTAGCAAAGCAACTGACCCCGGAGAGATACGGCCGCTGGGAATAGGTCGCTCAGGTCGCTCTTCAGCATCGAGATCAGCATCAAAATAGTCGTTAAAAACAACCCCGCCGCCATAGAGACCAAAGGTAGAGAGCAGTAGCCATCCCAAGCCTTCCGGGCTAATCGAAGGCATACTGCTGCCCACCAGAGAAATGGCACCGCCTGCGATAGCAAATCCGGCCAGGATATCAGCAAAGGCGGTGACGATATTGGCCGGCCGCATCACTTCCAGCAATGCCGGTATTTTAGTGCCAAGTGAGTGATCGGACGGGTTGTCAGAAATTGCCAATAGTATATGAATTAAGCTGGTTGCACGACTTGATTACCACTTCCTTTTACGGATTCAATAAGAATGGTAATTATTCGATGATTAGATCGTCTTTGCTCGGTTCTTCCTCCTCAATAAACGGCTCACGCCCTCCGCGCAGAATGGAGTTACCGCTGAAGGTTTGGCTCTGATCAATTTTGGAGCGCTCCAGCCAGTCTTCCTCCTTCATCTGGCCGCTCTGCTTGTAGGCATCCAGCGCATTCTGGTAGCATACTTTTTTGACATCATCCTCCGAAATACCGCGCTGCAGCATCAGTTTGGCAGTTTTGGGAACTCCAAGTGGATCACTTCGTCCCCAGTCTGCCGCGCTGTCAATGAAAATGCGTTCAGAGCCATATTCCTTGACGATCTCCACCATCCGTTCGTTGCCCATCTTGGTGCCGGGATAAATTGTAAATGCGGTCCAGTGCCCCGGTCCAGCACATCCTCAACGGTTTCTTCATTATTATGATCAATAATCACTTTGGACGGTTCCAGCCCATGTTCTTCGCAAAGATCCATGCTTCGGATCGTACCCTGCTTCTTGTTGCGATGGGGCGTGTGCACCAGTACCAGCATGTTCATCTTTTTTGCCAGTTCCAGCTGTTCATGAAAGTAGTGTTCCTCCAGTTCTGTCATGTCGTCGTAGCCAATCTCACCAATGGCCACTACCCCTTCTTTACTGGCGTAGCGCGGGATTAAGTCCATCGTTTTTTCTGCCAGCTCCTGGTTGTTGGCCTCCTTGGCATTGAGCCCAATTGTGCAGTAATGCTGAATGCCAAATTGCTTGGCACGAAACCGTTCCCATCCGACAATCATGCTAAAATAATCGAGCATGGAGCCGGCATTGGTGCGCGGTTGTCCGATCCAGAAGGCGGGCTCTATTAAGGCCACCACCCCTCCGCGGCGCATTGCCTCGTAATCGTCGGTGGTTCGGGAAATCATGTGCACATGCGGATCTATAAACATCATATCGTCAAAAGACATAATAAAACGTATTTAAATTGATATTTTTGCTGGGCAACCCATTCCCAGTTTTTTTAAATTTCGTATAAGTAAATAGAAACAATGGGAAGTCTATGTTATCGGTATTTCTCAGATTTTTTACCAATATCATCCCACGTGATATTTTTCTCCATAATTTTATCCAATATGGATTGATGCGCTTTAACCAGTTCCTGGGCCTCATCATCCGAGCTGGCCGAGAGTGCTAATACCGCAGCCTGCTGCTGCAGCTTGTCAGAATTGTCCAGCACTTTTTTCAAGTCCTTAATTACTTTGCCAGATGCAAACGGTCCCACGGGGCGCCATAGTTCGGGCGAAACCGAACGACCGGCTGCCCATCGTTCGTGCGCGTAATCAACCAGCATATTGGCCAGCTCCTGGTTAACCCGAAGATCGATGCCCTGAATTTTATACAACGGACTCTGCACAAACAGCGCTTTCAGCACCATCTGGTTCCAGGCGCCTTCGTCGAAGTATTCGGCGGGATAGGGATTGTGGTGAGCAACCGCATTAAATGCTGAGGTCATGTTGCTGCGGATTCCCTCGGCCGCCCGATCGGTATGCTCCTCCGGATAGGGAAGTACAGGCAGAGCCTGGTAAAGGGCGGTTGCTTCTCCCATATCACTGGAGATAAATGTTTTTTCCAGGCGCTCCAAAAAATCGGATTTGTCTAAATCAACGATGCTTAATACCAGCAGCGTACGCCCCATCTGGTCAACATTCCAGAATTCCGGCTTCCATCCCTTGCGTATTTCTTCGGCTTTTAGCTTTTGCTGGTCATCCAACGTGAGCTGCTCCTTACCGGTATATCGCGGTACGGCACTGAAAGAGGAGAAAAATTCCCAGTCCTCGGCACCCTGAATTAAGGAATCCGAGGTTTCGGTAAGCCAATGAAGTCCCTCTTCATCTAGCTGTAGCTTTAACCAGTTAAGTATGGTATTTCGCAGTTCAGAAAAAGAAACTGATAGTTGAGAATCTGTCATTTTCCCCCATTCTACTAAATGATTATTCGTGATTAATGTAAGCCAGAATTAGCTTTCTATATGTAGAGTATGTACGCTTTTTCTTTGAAGGACGTATGAACGAAACATAGCCTAAAAATAAAAAAATAAATAAGCTGATCGTTAGATCAAATTACCCTGAAAATCCCCCCTGAACTCATCAAAATTCGGTAGAATTCTAAGAATCATTTATTAGAAAATCCACCTTATTTATAGCATAACCAGCTATTTTTAAAAACTATTACAGCTGGATTTAACGGCTGAATCCTTTTTTTGAATTATGATGCAGGCTCCTTAGAATTCAGGGGTGAAAAATCTATATTCAGTGTCGTTCAAATACGGTTGAAGGACAACGGATGGGATAAACTTGTGAAAGGAGTTGTGATTTTTCAGAATCAATTGAACAAGGATATCACAGCTGGTAAATATAATATTTGACAATAAAATTATCCGAAAACGGGGACTATAATGGGATTATGTGTTATTAAAGAGATAAACAACTACAGCTATATATTGATGGGAGCTCTTATGCTGATAATGCTATCGAGTGCTTGTCAGCAGAATGAGCAAACTGATTTTGAATCATTTTCGGATCAGCAAAAGCGTAGCTCAGAATATGCGCTGGCCGGACTGGAAACGCGCGATGGGCTGGAAACCAAGCTCTTCGCGGCAGAAGATATGCTGGTCAATCCAACAAATATGGATATCGATGCAGAGGGACGCGTGTGGGTGACCGAAGGGTATAATTACCGCCCCGAGCTAAACCCGGAGAATCCCACACGCCCAGATGGCGACCGGATTGTAATTTTGGAGGACACCGACGAAGATGGCAAGGCTGATACCAGCAAAGTGTTCTACCAGGGCAATGACATTAACGCCGCCCTGGGTATTATGGTACTGGATAACCGGGTGTACGTTCCCGCAGTCCTCATGTATTTGTATTCACCGATACCGACGGTGATGATAAGGCCGACGAAAAGGAGGTGCTTTTCAGTGGTATAGAAGGGGAACAGCATGACCACGCCGTGCATGCGTTTGTGTTTGGACCTGACGGCAAGCTCTATTTTAATTTTGGAAATGAAGGCGGTGTTCTGAAAGATTCCGATGGTAATATCATTAAAGATCCATATGGAAATGAGATAACCGATGAAGGAAATCCATACCGCCAAGGCATGGTTTTCCGTACCGATCTGGGAGGTAGCCAGGTAGAAGTGTTGGCCCATAATTTTCGCAATAACTACGAGGTAGCCGTTGATTCATATGGCACTCTCTGGCAGTCCGATAATGACGACGACGGCAACAAAGCGGTGCGGATCAATTATGTAATGGAATATGGGAACTACGGCTACACCGATGAAATGACTGGTGCGGGTTGGCGCGCGCGTCGCACCGGTATGGCCGAAGATATCCCGAGCCGCCACTGGTATCAAAATGATCCCGGTTCTATACCAAATTTACTTCAAACGGGAGCTGGTTCACCCACCGGTATTGTGTTTTATGAAGGAGAACTGCTGCCGGAGGTATTTCAGAACGAAATGATTCACGCTGATGCGGGTCCCAACGTCGTGCGATCGTATCCGGTAGAAAAGGACGGAGCCGGATATTCCGCTCATATTGAGAATATTTTACAAGGAGACAAAGACCAGTGGTTCCGGCCATCTGATGTAACGGTGGCACCAGATGGGTCGATTTTTGTTGCGGACTGGTACGATCCTGGCGTGGGCGGACACCAGATGGGCGATCAGCAACGCGGACGTATTTTTCGTATCGCCCCGGAGGATACGCCTTACAACATTCCCGAGTATGATCTTTCAACGCCCGAGTCTGCCGTGGAAGCCCTTAAAAACCCAAATATGAATATGAGGGCCAGGGCCTGGCTGAAACTTCACAGCTGGGGTGAACAGGCTGAAGAAGCACTGGTCAATTTGTGGAACTCTGAGGATCAGCGGTACCGGGCGCGGGCGCTCTGGTTATTGAGTAAGTTAGAGGATAAAGGACCGGATTATATCGAACAGGCAATAAATGATGACAGCAGCGATATTCGAGTTACAGCTCTGAGAGCCGCCCGACAGCTGGGTGTTGATATCATTCCATATGTTGAAAAACTGGTTGATGATTCCTCTCCTCAGGTTCGCCGGGAGGCGGCCCTCGCGCTGCATAATAATAAATCGCCGGAAGCAACGGGGCTGTGGGTTGAGTTGGCCCGACAACATGATGGCACCGATCGATGGTACTTGGAAGCGCTTGGAATAGGAGCCGCCAACCAGTGGGACAGGTTTTTTTCCGCATGGCAGCAGGAGGTGGGGGCTGACTGGAATACGCCGGGAGGACGAGACATCGTATGGCGCTCAAGAGCCGAAGCCGCATTGCCAAAACTAGCCCAAATCATAAATAATCCCTCTATAGAACTTGTAGAGAAACCGAAATATTTTCGAGCGTTTCATTTCCAGTGGATTCTCCCAATAAACAAGAACATATAATCAGTATTTTACAAGGAGACCTTCCAAACCAGCAAGAGCTCAATATAATGGCTCTTAAACAGTTGGATCGTTCAGCATTGCAGGTATCACCGATTGTAAAGCGGGAGCTGGAACAGGCACTGGATGCGGCTCGCGGGACGCCTGAATTTCTTGATCTTGTCGAAAAATTTGAATTGGAAAATCAAAACGAAGAGCTGCTCACCCTCATGCAAACCTATCCGGACAGTAGTCTGGGCATACGCGCGTCTCAACTATCCCTGGAGTATGGCGGCGGGGAGATGATTACCTCCGTATTGAAGGGCAACGATGGTGAAAACAAGCAAAAAGTGATTCAGGTACTGGGCAATTCTTCAACACCCAGATCCATAGAAATCCTGGAATCTTACTTCCTTGACCAAAATAATGAAGTAGAAATGCGCCGTGCAGCTGTAAAAGCACTGGGCGATTCTTGGAATGGAGAGCAGCGCTTGGTAGAGCTGGTTAAAAGCGGCATCATACCGGAATCGCTCCATGCCGCTGCGGCCGAAGGTCTCTCTGACTCGTGGCGGGGCGATGTACGCCAGTTGGCCAACGAACTGACTGGAGAAACTCAATCAACAGAAACTGACTTGGCCCGAATGAGGGAACTCGTCTCTATGGAAGGAACTCCCTCAGAGGGTAAAGAAATCTTTGAACAATCTTGTCAGATCTGTCACCAGGTAAACGGTCAAGGTACTGAGTTTGGGCCGGCTCTCTCCGAGATTGGAGCCAAGTTGCCGAAGGAAGGTTTGTATGACGCCATACTTAATCCTAATAATGGAATAAGCTTTGGTTATGAAGGATACACGCTCACTTTACAGGATGGAAGCGAAGTGACCGGTATCATTCAAAGTGAAACTGCTTCAGAAATTGTATTACTAACTCCGGGGGGGTATACCAGCACCTACTCTAAATCAGAAATCAGTTCCAGAGAACAGATAGAGCAATCCCTGATGCCGGAGAATCTGCATGCGAGCATGACCCAGCAGGAACTGGTAGACCTGGTAGAGTACCTCTCGAGGCTGCAGTAGAGGTTAGAATGGATAGATTATTAAAAATGAAGTAACGTAAAGGAAAAATAAATGGATATATCGAGAAGAAATGCACTGAAAAGAATTGGAGCTATTGTCGGATCAAGCACACTTGCAGGCTTGGCCAGCGGAATTTGGCGAAGTGAAGAGGCCCTCAGCGGAGTAGTTGATGGTCAGGTGAAGCATTCCGTCTGCAAGTGGTGCTACGATGAAATTCCACTGGATGAGTTCGCCGCGGCCGTCAAAAAGATGGGGCTGCAGTCGGTTGAGCTGGTCGGGCCGGAGGGCTGGCCCACGTTAAAAATATATGGACTGACCTGCGCCATGCCCTGGGGAGCTGGAAAGGGAATACCGGACGGCTTTAATAACCCTGACCTTCACGATGAACTCCTTGCCAGTTACGAAGAGGTGATTCCACAGGTAGCCGATGCCGGATTTGATAAAATTATCTGCTTTTCAGGTAATAGGAACGGCATGGATGACGAGACTGGCCTGGAGAATTGTGTTGATGGACTGAAACGACTGATGCCCACCGCTGAAAAGCATAATGTCACCGTTTGTATGGAGTTGCTTAACAGTAAAGTTGATCACCCGGACTATATGTGCGATCACACCAATTGGGGCGCGGAACTTTGTCAGCGTGTGGGCTCTGATCGATTCAAACTGCTCTATGATATCTATCACATGCAGATTATGGAGGGTGATGTGATCCGCACCATCCGCGACAATCACCAGTATATTGCGCATTATCATACCGGTGGGGTACCCGGTCGCAACGAAATTAATGACACGCAGGAGCTGAATTACCCTGCAATTGTAAAAGCGATTCAGGATACGGGATATACCGGGTTCATCGGGCAGGAGTTTATACCCACATGGGATGATAAGCTTAAAGCGTTGCAGCAGGGCGTTGATATTTGTACGGTGTAAACGGTTACTTCAAGCCCGGAAAAAACTGAGGTACCTTTTCCCGGTATTCTTTGTAATCATCGCCAAATCGATGGATCAGGGCCTTCTCCTCAAAATAAACGCCGATCAGAATATAGATTGTCATGCCGGCCGAAAAGAGCAGGTGCCCGGCCGTCATCAGTGGGGTGGACCAGAATGCGATGAGAAAACCGAGCATCAGCGGATGCCGCACGAACTTGTAGAAGCCGGGTTCCAATAATTCTGGTGGATCCTGCTCTTTATTTTTCAGATGTAAATAGACCTGTTTTATCCCGAACAGGTTAAAGTGATCGATCATCCATGTGGAAAGAAACACTATCAGCCAGCCCAGCCAGAAGACCCACTCCAGAATGAGCGCCGCCCAAGTGACTTCCACAGCCCATATGGTTGCGTTAAGCGGCTGCCAAAACCAGAGCAGCAAGAGTATTGCCACACTGGAAAACAGCACATAGGTACTCCGTTCAATTGATTTCGGTATAAAATTGGTCCACCATTCCTTAAATGATTTCCGAGCCATGAGGGTATGCTGCAGGCCAAAAAGTATGATGAGTCCAATATTAATGAACAGGGCCTGAGGCCATGAGGCAGCTACGCCGCTATTAATGGTCGTGGGAACAAGAGCCTGAAATCTCCCACAAAAAAGATCATCCATAAGAACGTGCCGAAAAATAACAGGTAACAAACAATACCATACAAAAAAGCTAAAAAGCGTTTCATAAGAACTCCCGATTATCTTTATGGATAACAGTATTTAGATTTGATTATAGTTTTCAATTCATTTCGTATTAGTTGATACAGCTCTTCCTGATGCTATTACAAACTCTCCGGGCACATCATAGGCTCCACCGTTTTGATACTGCTGAATAGATGCCAGGTATTCTTTATCAGTCTCGCTTTTGGTGGGCTCGTCAAACTTTTGCGTAAGCCAGGGCAACAGCTCCTCCCAGAAAAGCGGCCATGCAGGCTTCATCATCATCTGTAAAGTGTAGCGTCGTTGAAAAACGATAGGTGGCTACATCGTCAAAACCAGCTTTTAGGAACGCCTTCTCCAGTGCTTTTTCACGTCCTAGCTGGAAAAACAGCGGACACACATCCGACTGCACGCGATGGTCCACAATCGGGAAAATATCCGCCCAGCCGCACTCCTTGCGTTTGCCCCAGACCAGCGCCACTGCCCGCCCACCCGGTTTCAGTACCCGATGCATCTCCTCTAGTGCTTTATTCGGATTCGGGAAGTACATGAGCCCAAGTGAACAGGTTCCAAGATCAAATATACTATCCGGCAGATTCAGGGCTTCTGCATCCATACGCTGGAAAGAAACGTTATCAATACCTTTCTGCTCTTTCACCGACCGGGCTTTTTCAATCATTCCTTCGGAAAGATCTATACCTGTAACGGATCCGCCTGGTTGTACGATTTCAGCCATTGGCATAGTAACCAGGCCGGTGCCACAAGAGATATCCAAGACCTTTTTTCCGGGCTGAGGATCGGCCTCAGATAACAGACTTTCCTGCGCCGGCCAGAGTTGTTCCTGCCAGCTGGTTTCGTAATACGGTGCGGCTTTGTCCCAGCCGTAGCGCTGTATGCGTTTTTGCAAATCAGGTTTCATCAGGACTTCTCCGTTGTTGATTTAATAATCACCTTCCGTTTAATAGGAATAGCTCTGGTAAAGTCATCCAGTACCGGACTATGTTTATCAGCCGCATTAATTACTTTTTTACCTTCGCTTCAGGTTCAGTACTTTCAATGTAAACCTCGTACCGAACTGCGGTAAATCCCGGCAGCCGCTCTTCTATTCCAAGCATGCCTCTTGCATCGAAATCGGTTTCCACCTCAACTTCTATTTTTTCGACGGAGACTTCCATGACAGCTGCCTTCTGGACATATCCCATCGCCAGGCAACTTCCCAACGCAGCACGTTCAAACACACCGGGACCCGGTCCCGCATTATTGCCCCCCGATTCGGTACCCATATCTGCGGTAAGGTTCCATCCGCTGCCTTCGATTTCGCAGGTGGTGCCATCCCTCACACGGATGGTTGATTTTCCAGTACTCTGCCCGACTGAGGGTTTCAGTTCAACCGCTTCTCTATTGCGTTCAAAAGCGTTTTTAATTTTTTCTTGATTTGTCATGATGTTTTAAATGGTTTGCTCCTACCAAAGAGGTTTCCCCGGGAAGTTTTTCTCGGATCAGCATTCAAAAACCTGTTAAAATTTGTGCCAACCATGATTGATTAAAGTTGTACTGGTTTAACATTGTGATTTACCCGGAAGAAAATATCCGGATCATATCTTGGGCCTTTCCCTGCTGTAAACACTCGTAATTACACCCATAGGCCACTTTTTTCCGGGTGTCTTTTTCGGCAAATCCGGCAAGGTTAATCGCCCCGACCCCATCACCGACGCCGTTGAAGCATGTAATAAGCGCCGGTGATTGTCGACCAGGCGGTTCCATACCGAACGAGCTTATTCACAAAGTTAAAATCTGCTTTTATTCAACAGGAAAAGCATCAACCGGCTTGTTAAATGCGATAAATAGTATGCACGGTTCATCCGATAAACAGGAGGCTGTGTGAGGTTTTTCCGGTGGACCGTAGGCATATGTACCGGCTGTTATAACTGCTGGACTTTGTCCTTCATAATTAACCTCCATATTGCCGGAGACCAGTATCATGCGTTCTGCCGAGTGGTGCCAATGTTCAGGTACAGTTGTATTTCCCTGCAATTTGAAAAACAGATCCACGTTTGGATTCGCGGGGTCGCCCTGAAGAACAGCTATTTCACAGCTGTCTGGCATAAATTCCGGGCAGCTTCCCCACTCAAGATTTTGGCCATCCGCATTCCTGATAATTGACCTATTATTATCCTGGGCTATCATTGCCATGGGGGTAAGAAGCAACAAAGTGATAATTGAAATAAGTGTACTCTGGATATATGAATTCATATCGCTCTTGGTTTGATTTTTGATTGTTGAGTGAAAGCATCAGAAGCTAAATTTTCTGCTTCCGAATACCTCTAAAAACCTACTTTTTAACAGTATGAAGGGCAATTTTAGGCAGGTCAACAATAGGTAAACAATGGGCCCAGAGACAGATTTTTAAAAGGATAAGCTGAAAAACAGGTGGGTTGTTACCCAAGATGAGACTTTTCAAGCTCCATCAAAAACTCCGTCAGATTTTCCTCCGTCTCCATATCCAGCTTTTTGCGAAGACGGTAACGGGCGGTTTTGACGCTGTTCGGTGTGATGCCCATGATGGTGGCGGTTTCTTTGATGGAAAGATTCAACCGGGCCAGTGCGGCCAGCCGAAGTTCGTTGGGCGTTAAGTCAGGATATTGCTCTTTCAGTGAATCGAAAAAGCCGGTGTGTACCTCCTCAAAATAGAGACGAAACTCTTCCCAGTTTTCATCGAGCGTAAAGCTGTAATCAACCATATTTCGCAGGTCTTGCAGTGCTTTGTTGATATTTCCGTTATCCTGCCCCCGTATCTTCTTAATTTGGGTTTTAAGCTCTTTCATCGTCTCATTTTTCTGAACCAGATGAAGGGTGTAGGTCGTCAACTGCTTGTGCTTGAACTCCAGGTCCCGTTCCAGTTTTTCCTGCTTGAGGCGTTGGTTTTCCAGCTCCGCCCGGTTTTTGTTGATTTTCAATCGCTGCCGGTTATATACCAACATACCGATAATGCCGACCAGTATGAGTCCCGCCAGGCTGGCGTTGCGGAGCAGGGCTTGACGCTGTTTCTCCTGTTCCAGGATAGCGATCTCCTTCTCTTTCTGGGCCGTCTCATATTTAGTTTGTAGCTCGTTTATCTGGCGGGCTTTCTCTTCGTTCAGGATCGAGTCTTTAACCGCCGTAAGGTGCCGTTGATTTTCGTAGGCTTGCTCAAAATTACCAAGCTCTCGATGTATTTTGGCCAGTAATTCGTAGCCGACTTTTATCCCCAGCTTGGTGCCAAAATTCTCCGACAATACAAGCGTCTTTTCTGCATGTTTAAGCGCAGAATCATACCGCCCGGCAGAGAAATAAGTTTTTGCCAGGTTTTCGTGAATGATGGAAGAAAGTTCCTGGTCGTGCCCCTCATTCGTTTGAAATGCCTGGTTAAGGTCGTCCACGGCCTGTTCATACTGCTCTTGCTGCATATACATCCGCCCAATGTTGTTAAGGCTGTTGGCAATCTCAATTGTATAGCCCAGTTCCCGCCGCAGTTCAAGCGCTTTCCGGTGATACTTCAGGGCTTCTTTGAATCGGCCTTCATCCCCATGCAGCAACCCGATGTTATTGTAATTTATGGCCAGCGATGTTTTGTTATCTAGACGTTGATTGATTTTCAGGGCTTTCTGATAATATTCCAGCGCTTGGTCATGCTCCATCATCTCGAAATAGCAGAGCCCGATATTTGCCAGCGATACGCTCACGCCCCGATCCAGTCCCATCTGCTGGCAGATATTTAACGATTGAAAATAGTACTCTAGCGCACGGCCGTATTCATTCTGTGATTTGTATGTATTGCCCACGTCGTTAATGTTTGATACAAGTCCCAAGCTGTCGCCGATGGCCCGACTTAGCTGTATTCCCTCTTCAAAATGATTAATAGCCCTCTCAAACTCTCCCTTTACGTTGTAGGCATATCCCAGCTCTCCATGTGAACCGGCGATGCCTTCCTTATAATCAAGTTGCTGGGCAAGTTGAAGTGCCTTCTCTGCAAAGGCTATTGCCCGGTCAGGATTTCATCGGAGAGGGTATAGCTGGAATCGATCCATGACTGGACCAAACTTGTATCAGCCTGACGAGGTTTGGATGGGACTATTTCTTGAGCATAGCAATGGAGGTTACTAAACCCGAACAATAGTATGCTTATGACAAGTCTTGTAGCCATGACATCCCTTTACAATTATTACTGGAAAGAAGAGGGGAATTTGTAGTAAAATCAAATGGTTGTGAGTATTACCATGTATTGTTCTTATTCAACAGGGTGAGAAGTAATATTTGCTCTCGTAAAATATTGCCAGTATTGAACCGTTTAAAACAAATAAATGGAGGCTGCTGACGTTTATCAGATAGCTTGTTTTTGTTAACTTTAGCTTCAATCAAAATTAGGTTTACAGCTTTTTAAAACCGGTCCATCCATCATGTGAAGGATAGAAAAGTACTTATAATAAAGCGCGAAATAGTATCCAAAATGATCTGCATATTTCATTTAATATGTACATCTTCACATTGGCTTAATTTTAATATAAAGAAGAATAAAATAGCAGAGCATGCCTCGTCAGCAGAAGGTTATTAATCAGGAGTTTCCGGTTTCATTTCAATATGATGTATGTTTTACCGAAGGTCTATTTGAGACCGAAAACACGCTGTTCGCCGAACTGATTCAACGTACATCTCCAAAAGTCGCCAGGAAAGTTTTATTCGTTTTTGATCAGGAAATGTATCGGCATCATCCTGATCTCTTTGAACAGATTGAAGTGTATGCCGGTTTCCACGAAAATGCATTTATACTGGTTGAGGAACCGGTGATTCTTCCGGGTGGAGAGGCGTCAAAAAATGATCGCGTCCAGGTCAAAAAAGTGCATGATGCGATTAATGAAGCCAATCTTGATCGCCACTCTTACGTGTGTATCATTGGTGGAGGGGCGGTCATCGACGCGGCGGGCTATGCGGCTGCAACGGCCCATCGGGGCATTCGGACCATTCGCGTACCCACTACCGTACTGGCACAGAATGACGCGGCTGTGGGTGTCAAAAATGGGATCAATGCGTATGGCAAAAAGAACTTTTTGGGTACATTTGTGCCGCCGTTTGCCGTCATCAATGATGTAAATTTCCTGGTTTCGCTGGATCAGCGCGACTGGCGCTCGGGCATCTCCGAAGCGGTAAAAGTAGCGTTGCTGAAAGATGCTGATTTTTTTGAATTCCTGGAGGAAAATGCTGAAAAACTGGATAGTCGCGATCTTCCGGCCATGCAAAAACTGATCTACCGCTGTGCAGAGCTTCATCTGGATCACATTGCTACTTCGGGCGATCCGTTTGAAATGGGGTCTTCCCGTCCACTTGATTTCGGACACTGGTCGGCCCACAAGCTGGAGCAGCTTACCCATTATGACTTGCGACACGGGGAGGCCGTGGCAATCGGCATTGCGCTGGATGTGAGCTACTCTTTCCTGGCTGGCATGATCACCGAAAAAGAATGGAATCGAATTCTTGATACGTTTAAAGCCTGTGGATTTGATCTTTTTCGTACCGGAGCTGCAGAATCGCTTGGATGAGCCTGATCACGAACAATCAATATTTCGTGGACTGGAAGAGTTCCGGGAGCACCTCGGTGGAGAGCTTACGATCATGCTGCTGGAATCAATAGGGAAGGGAATTGAAGTTCACGAGGTGAATTATGACCGCTTCCGGGAAGCGATTTCCCTGCTGGAAAAATATGAAAAACAACCGGCCTGATTTTTAGAATACAGGCAGCAAAAGATGGAATAGTTACACGCATCAGTTCAATTTTTTGTTATAACGTTCTAAAAATAATGAACGCTTTTTAAGTTAAACAGAAAATGCATGAAACTCGGTAATCGCCCGAACAAACATCTCACATACTGCTCTAATATCCATCCCGGTGAAACCTGGGAGGAAGTATTTAAACAAATAAAAACCAATATCCCCAAACTTAAAGCAAGGCTCTCTCCTGATAACTCATTTGGCGTTGGTCTACGTCTTTCCGCCCAAGCAGCCGAACAGCTACTTCAGGAAGATCGCCTTTCCAAATTTACAGCATGGCTCGATGAGCATGATCTTTACGTGTTCACCCTGAATGGATTTCCATACGGTAATTTTCACGGCGAACAGGTGAAGGATGAAGTATACAAGCCGGACTGGACCTCGGAAAAGAGAGTGCGATACACGCAGAATCTTGGCCATATTTTAGCCGATCTCTTGCCGGAAAATATGGACGGCGGCATCTCCACTTCACCGATTTCCTACAAACCCTGGTACAGTAACTCCCAGATTGATGAACTGTTTCGGCTTTCCAGCCGTCACCTGGCTGAGACTGCCTATACACTCGCTGAAATAAGGGAGGAAACCGGCAAGAATATTCACATTGATATAGAGCCGGAGCCCGACTGCCTCCTTGAAAACACCGAAGAAACAATCGACTTTTTTGAACACTGGCTTTTTAAGGCGGGAGCCGCACATTTGGCCGTAGAGCATTCCTATTCTCATGAGGATGCGCTCGAACTGTTGCGGAATCATATCCGCGTGTGCTACGATACCTGTCATTTTGCTGTCGAATATGAGAATCCAAAAGACGCGATACATCAGATTAAAGAAGCCGGAATCAAGATAGGCAAAGTTCAGATCAGTGCTGCGCTCAAGGTGGCTTTTGACGGAGAGCACACGCCAGAATCCATTGTTGATGAACTCAGACCGTTTGAGGAGGATACCTACCTGCACCAGGTCATCGAGCGGCAGACGGATGGTTCCCTGAAACACTATTCCGACCTTGGGGATGCGCTTAACGATTCGATTACAGATCAAACCGAAGAATGGCGTATTCACTACCACGTACCCATTTTTGTGGACCAGTTCAGCAAGTTAAATTCCACGCAGGATGATATTGTGAAAAGCCTGGATGTTCTGCTGGATGATGAGGAATGCACACATTTTGAGATCGAAACCTATACATGGGATGTGTTGCCGTCCGATCTTAAAGAGAATCTGATTGATTCCATTGAACGCGAATTCCGGTGGGTGTTAGACCAGATATCCTAGGATGAGTCAAATACACTGACCAGTGTATCGACTGCTAGGTGGACATGTTGGGAAAGATCAATTGAGATGCATTTCGCCTGATCCTAATTTAATTTCACTACGCTCCAGTGTTTCTAACTGATCCTTGTGTTCAGCAACAAGGTGGAAGGCATTCATTTTTACGTCTTTGAACACCTGCTCTTTTCCGCTGGCAGGCCAGAACACCTGAATACTTTGAACAGAAGTTGCATTTCCCAGCCCAATTTCCTGCTGCAGGGAGTTGGAGCCAAAACTGCTGCCGGTGGTCACCGTTCGATATATGGTTCGATCTCCGGCAGGTGTGGCAACGTTTATCGTTATCCGGGTCCCAATGCCAAAATGGTTGCTCTGGGTGCCCTCGAAAAGCAATGTTATCCAGTTATTCTCAAAGCCGCCCGGATTTTCAAAAAGGGCGTTCATGTAGCCGTCACCTTCGTAAGCCCCACCCATAACCGTAAAAATATCCTGGTCTCCGTCATTATCCAGATCGGCAAAGGAAACGCCATGCCCTTTTTGCAGATGACCAAACCCGCCAGATTCGGTTACTTCCTGGAACTGCTTGCCGCCATCATTGCGGAACATGCGATTGGGCATGAGGGAGCGAAAATCGGGATCACCGGTCCCGATATAAAAATCGAGATAGCCATCGTTATCCAGGTCACCGAAATTGGAGCCCATCGTGTACATCACTTTTTTAAGTTGGTTTCGGCGGTAACATCAGTGAAGGTACCATCCCCGTTATTCTTATAGAGCCTGGGGATTCCGCCGTTAATTTTTTTACCGAGATACTCCCGCGCCACATCACTTGGTATGGCATCATAGGCCGAGACGAAAAGATCCTGCCAGCCATCGTTGTTATAATCCCAAAACCAGGTGGGAAAACTGATCTCCGGCTGGGCAACGCCCGCCTTTTGGGTGACATCGGTAAAGGTGGGAATATCGGATGAACTTGATTGCTCATTTTTGAACAGGACATTGGGGCCGTCGTAGCGGGAGACATACAGATCCTGCCAGCCGTCGTTGTTAAAATCACCTATTGCTACTCCTTTAACGTATCCGGTCACATCGACACCGGCGCTGGCAGCTACCTCTTCAAAGGTGCCATCGCCTTGGTTCAGGAACAGTTCGCATGGATTTACATCCGACCCGTTGGTTTCATTCCCGATGAACAGGTCGAGCCAGCCATCGTTGTTAAAGTCGCCCCATTCGGCTGTCTGGGTGGGATGGAGGCTGAAAAGTCCGGCGCTCTTGGTGACGTCGGAAAAGGTGCCATCGCCATTGTTTAACAGCAGAGAGTTGGGATGATGGCCCGCCGATTGTATCCAAGCCCCGCGCAGCACCAGGATATCAGCAAATCCATCGTTGTTAAAGTCTGCGTGGCGCAGGTTCAGGCCACCCACGATGCCCGTCAGCTCGGCCTCGTTGGTTTTTTTGATGAAGGTTCCCTGTCCGGTATTTTCAAAATAGTGCAACTGGTCATCCAGTCCCCAGGAAGAGGCTACTACATCTATATATCCGTCATTGTTAAAGTCCTCGGTTATGCTTCCGCCGGAAAGGCCTTGTTCGGCCAGTCCAACTGTCATCGCGATATCGGTGAAGGTTGGGAGGTCATATTCTGACTTGAACGCTTTTTCGGGAATCAGCCACTGGTCGGGCACATCCTGCGGGTGACGACCCAGTGTCATATACGCGATATTGAGCAACCACTGAGATGTCAGGGCCATATCTTCATTATTCTCCGCTTCATACTGGGGGATTAGACGCTTGTAGATTTCGATCGCCTTTTCCGACCCTTCGGTGATTGTATGAACACCATCTCCTTTGATGGGGAACAGGCAGGAGGCCGCCGAGTGATTGAGCAGGCAGTTTTGCTGTTCACCGAGACGCAGGTAGGAGAGGGCCAGGGATTCTTCAACAGAACGCCTGAATTCCATCGATGATTCTTTTTGGGCCGGCTCCAACCCGTTCCAGACCTTTATCAGATGCTGATACCGTTCAATCGCTTTTTCGGTCTGTCCTGCGCGTAATTGTTCCTGCGCCAGTGTTAAGTGATAATTGAGCTTTGGCACCAGTTCAAATGGAGTACGGAATTGCATGAAATGCTCGAGCCGGGCATTATTTGCGTATTCATTGACTCGGATATCAATATTGTTGGAAATACTGTCCAGCCGTGTGACCATTGCCGGCGTTCCATCTTGCAGATCAGGTTTGGATGAGCAAGAGAAAACCCCACCCGCGGCAGCGACTAGTACAATGATCGCAAAAAATGTAGAATAATAATCATTCATGCTTTAAACCTCGCTGAATACGTTAACCCTTGATTATTTCAATGCCGCTTCTTTTAGATAAAAAAATAAGAATTCCATTGTCTTCGAACCGGAAGTGCCACAGAAAAAAGCAGTCTGAGACTGAGGATAGATCATAAATCGGTTCAATGCAAATCCTGGAAGATTAGACCCTGAAAGTAATTCAAATTTCATGGTTGGAGTGGAAAAGAAACATCATTCTGTGTCCTACCCATCGCGGTGATTTACCCAAACGTCTCTCCCTCCAAATTATTCGGGGATTGAATATTCATAATAGGCGGTTAGCTCGTGTTTATATTTAATCGATATTTTCGTTCTTTTTGTTGGTAATTTTGAAGGCACATTATATTTATTTCCAAGGACTTAATATTATGCACAAAACAGCCGTACTGAATGTAGTAGGATTAACACCCGATCTGATTGGTGAGCATACGCCCTTTCTTTCCCAATGGATCAAATCGGGACAGATGAAGTCGGTTGAATCGATGCTTCCTGCTGTTACCTGTTCAGTACAGGCCACCTACCTGACCGGCATGATGCCGAAAGATCATGGTATTGTGGGAAACGGCTGGTATTTTCGGGAGATGGATGAAATTAAATTCTGGCGACAATCCAATAAGCTGATCAGGGCACCCAAGATATGGGAAGAAGCCAAAAAGGAAGACCCGGAGTTTACCTGCGCTAATCTTTTTTGGTGGTATAATATGAACTCCTCGGCAGACTATTTGGTCACCCCACGGCCGATCTACCGCTCTGACGGGGTCAAGATTCCGGATATTCTAACCAAGCCGATGACGCTCCGGGATGAGTTGCAGGAGAACCTGGGACAATTTCCACTGTTTAATTTCTGGGGTCCTAACACTACTATTTATGCCAGCGAATGGATCGCCAATTCTGCCCAAATGGTGGCTGAACAGTATGATCCCACGCTCACGCTGGTATACTTGCCGCACCTCGATTATAACCTGCAGCGTATAGGACCGAATGATCCCGATCTAAAAGAAGATCTCAGGGAGATCGATTCTCTTTGTCGTGACCTAGTTGGGTTTTATGAGCAACGCGATACGAGGGTCGTATTGCTTTCGGAGTATGGCATCCGGCCTGTGAATACACCGGTGTCCCTGAATCGCGTGTTGCGTGAATACGGTTATATCACTGTGCGTGAAGAGAAGGGTGGAGAAATCCTCATTCCAGGCTCAAGCCGAGCGTTTACGGTGGCGGATCACCAGGTGGCACATATCTACATCGAAGATCCGCAGGATGTGCAGCCGCTTAAAAAACTGTTGGAAGAAGTGGACGGGGTAGAGCGTATCCTCGACGAGGAGGGAAAGAAAGAGTTTGACCTGGATCACCCGCGTTCAGGGGAGCTGGTTGCGATTGCAGAACCTGAAGCCTGGTTTACCTATTACTATTGGCTCGATGATGAAAAAGCGCCCGATTTTGCCCCTACTGTAGATATTCATACCAAGCCAGGATACGACCCCGCGGAGCTGCTCATTGACCCGCAAATCGCCTTTCCCAAGCTGAAAGCGGGTATGCGTCTGTTGCAAAAGAAGCTTGGCTTTCGTTATAATATGGATCTAATTCCCAAAGAGGGGAGCGGTGTAAAAGGATCCCACGGTCGCAAGGAAAATGATGCTGGAATCCAACCGATTGTAGCTTCTCAGCATATCGATATAATGGCAAGCTTTCAGGACAGCGATCAGCTTCATCCTACCTCGGTATATGATGTCATCATGAAGCATTTAAGATAATTGGTCTTTTTGTTTCTTTATCATTTTTTCCCCAATAAAATGGTTTAAGGATATAGGCATGCCTTTAGACTTGATGTAATTTTGGGAAAGGAGCATTATAAACGAGGAGAGGCTTTGGTCAAATAAATGCAGTCAAGCCGGGGAGCGCTGACAAAGCTGCCATCGCTCCCAGATATTCAGCCTGACAAATCAAAAGTTAATCATTTTCATTTCCTCGTTGTTGAGCAAGAAACTCAACGAGATCTCGTATTTGATTTTTTGTAAGTATATCGCTCATTGAGTACATGGCAGACGGTGAATTAGTCCGCTCCGTAATCCGATCTTTTTGAATCTGTTGCCTTTCACCATCGCTGGACTGCAGCACCACATAGGATTCCGTTTCTTCCCTCAGAATACCTTGCGTTGTTTCACCATTTTCAAGCGTAACGGCAATAGAACCATAGCCTGGGGCAATTCGGGCACCGGGGTCGACAAGGGATTCAAGTAGTTGTTCACGGTTTAGTAGATTCCCGATATTAGCAAGTTCCGGGCCGACATCCCCGCCTCGTCCGCCGATGGCGTGGCAGCGAATACATTGAGCCGCATTATTTTGGTAAAATATCTGGGCACCTTCCTGGGCATTTCCGCCGCGGAGTGTCTCCTTAAATCTGGCTGCCATATCGCCTTTCTGCTTGGATGACTCATACTGGTCAACTAGCGCCTGCAGGCTTGGAGAGCTGCTACTTTTCGCTGCCTGGATCAACTCCAGCTGAATTTCACTCGGGATGTCTCCGTTTATGAGTCTGGTAAGCTGCTTTTCCAGGATGTCGTTGGCGGATTCGGTATTCATTTCTCCTAATGCCTTCAGGGCGCTTTGCTGTTCAATGTATGATCCACTACCCAGTACGGAGGAGAGCAGCTCAACCTTGCGGCTTTCTTCAATTTCCAGGGAGGGGATAATCCCCAGGGCAGTCATACGTACTGATTGCTGATTATCGTCCAGCGCGATTGAGACGGCTTCGCCCATATTTTCATAGCCCATCTCTTGCAGCGCATTCAGGGCCGCTATTTTCACATTGGCAGACGGATCGTTTTCTATTAGAGCAAATACAGCTGAGGTAGCGGGCTCGTAATTAAGGGAAGCCACGGCTTCGGTTAGGGCTACCTTTACGGATTCGTCGCCATCGTTATAAATGGGATCGATAAGAGAAGCGATCGCTTCAGTTGCTGCCGATCGATTATTTTGAATTTGTCCGCGATGTCGTCCCGTTACACGATCAAGGATGGAGGGATCTGGCCATACAGAGAGCGTATTGATCGCTTCAACCCTTAATTCCTCGGGCACATCCTGCCGCAGTGCGAAAGAAGCAAGACGGTCGGCATCGGTACTGGAACCGCTGTACAGGTTGGCATTAATAGCTCGTCGTATCAGCGGCTCATTGGTAAAACGTTGTTGATCAAGCATTTCTGCCAATGCGGGAATCGCCTCCTCAATATGAGCGTCATCATTTATAGCCCGGGCCGCATTGGTTACAACAAATTCACTCTCATCATCAAGGAAATCAGCCACGGCCGGCTCTTCCAGGCGTTTCAGGGCAACGACGGCTGCTATGCGAACAGCCTCTGACGAATGATCAGCGAGATCAGCCAGTGCCTGGTTATTACCGATTCTAGCCAAAGCAATAGCTCCGCCGTGACGCAGGTACACATCTTCGTCGTTGTTAGCCTCAAGCATGGAGATGATTGGCTGAACAGCATCCTCATAGCCAATGCGACCGAGAGCTTCAGTAGCGAAAAATTGAACACGGAGCGACTCATCCTTCAACAACGGCAGGATATTACTCGCGGCATCTTCATACCGCTCATCCCGCAGAATTTTGGCAGCCTGGGCTCGAATTTCAGCATCCTCATCCTCAAGATATTGAACAAGTGGTTTAATCTGGTTGATATCTTGGCGTGCTAATTCCCAAATTCCCCACATGCCATGTAATCGTGCAAGCTGGTTATCGGATTGGCTGATTACATCGAGCAGGGCCTGGTTCTCGCCACGTTCGGCCAGTTCAAATTGCGCATTCATTCGCACGCGCATGTCTTCGTGGCTCAGCAAGTCGGTAAGCGAGCTCACCTCTCGATTGCTGAAATCCTCGGCCAGCAGCTGTTTGGTTTCTTTGCGAATTTCAGAGTTTGCTTCACTGGGAGTATCCACCTTCCAGATGCGGCCTTTATCTTTGGTATCCCATCCTTCAATCCAGTCAGCGAAGTAGAGGCTGCCGTCTGGTCCAAAATCCATGCCGGTGGCAAGAATGCCTTCCACTATTGGCTGATCCGATTTTAACTCAAAAGAAGCACCGCTGGGTTCAAGAGTAAATCCATGAATGGCGGATCGTGCGGGCGACCCGGTGAACTCAGAAACGAAAAAGTGATCATCCCATTTGTCTGAAAGGGCAGTGCCGGGGTTGTAGACCATACCCGCCGGACCGCTGTGGTACGGAGCGATGGGAGGGAGGTGAATAGCTGCCTGGTCTTCAAAACGGGTTTTGAAGTAGTTCTCATCCATCCAGACCTTATACTCATTATTTTTGGGATCCACGTACTTGCCGTACTGCCAGTTGGCTCTCCAACCGCTGTCAGATCCGTTTACAAGGTAAACAACGCGTTCATATTCGCCCGCGTGATCGCCGTCATTATCGACAGATATTAGGTTGCCATACTTATCAAATGTAATTTCATGGGTATTTCGAACACCGGCGGCGAAGACTTCAAAATTACTTCCGTCCGGTTCGGATCGGAGAATAGCTCCCTGGTCAGGATATGCCCAGGTTTTGCCATCCGGTCCCTCAACATTAAAGCCGATATCACCAATACCCCAGTAAATGCGTCCATCGGGACCCATTTCGGCACCAGACATGCCGTGTCCGCTAAATCCAATATGTACATGATAGCCGTTGCTGATGGAGGTCTTCGTGTCGGACATACCGTCGGCGTCAGTATCGGTGGTCCTCCACATGTCAGGAGCTACCCCCAGGTAAATATCGTTTTCATGTGCTAGTACAGCCCCGAGAACATCCGAAACTTCGGTACTAAAGTCGCTGATGTAAAGCTGAGATCGGTCCGCTATGCCATCGCCGGAGCTGTCTTCAATGGTGTAAACCTTTTCTTGTTCTACAGTGAGATCTCTCCAGTCATGAGAACCATCTCCATTATGATCCTGCAGAAAATCATTTTGTTCGCTATTCTCAGGGGCCAGCTCTCGATGTAGAAAATCCTGGCGGTCCTGCACTGTTTCCCAGCTGATCGATTCGATCATCCAGTTCTGGTGTCCCCGTATATCAAATTCCGAACTGGTACTTCGTTCGGTAACGGTGATATATGCCTGCCCCTTGTTGTTTATATCCATCCCAATCGGGTCGGCCAGTAGTTTTTCGGAAGCCCACAGGCTGAGTTCCATGCCCTCGGCCAGTTCAGTAGTTACTTCACCGCGTATCTGTTCGGCGTCTTGGGCAGCTTCTTGGTCAGTTAATTTTATAATTTGTGGATCTGGCTCTTCTTGGGAACAGGCAGCCATTGAGAAAAGGAAAAATAATGTCAACGCACCGTGAAAAAAGGAACGCCACATTTTTGAATGATCGGTGAATATAGATCGAACGGACATACGTTATACTCTTTAAGCTAGATTTTTAGTTAAAAATGGATATCCCATGGGCGGCATATACATCGAACAGAAGGATGGTAATACTCCCTGAAATGTTAACCTTAAAAAAAGGCTCCGAAAGCCTTCTCCCTTGTCCTTAATTTATGGAGAATAATTTGCAGAACAAGTGTGAATCCGAAAATTCCTGTAAAAAATTGCGTGCGGAATCATATGTACGAATGACTGCAAGTCATATCAAGAAGACCATTTAATGAACGCATTGTTTTACCTAAACTGAGATGCAATGAACCCCTGTGAATTAATTTGCATCGTTCATCATTAGGTAAGAACATACGAACCGGTTAATAAATTTTGAATAAATTTGCATTAACAACTGGATTTTTTGCATACAAGTCTACACATTAAAGCGATTATAAACACATCTAGCGACAGCCAATTAAAACTAACCGAAGGGATATATAATGACTCAAGACAGAAGAACTTTTTTAAAGACATTGGGTAGCGCGGCCTTAGGTGCGGCAGGAATTGCCCACTTACCGGCTGGCATGCTTCAAGCCGCCTCCAAAGCTGACATGTTTTTTGATATATCACTGGCGCAATGGTCGCTTCACCAGCACCTGTTTGACGGGGATTTGGATAACCTCGATTTTGCTCCCACCGCTAAAAATGAATTTGGTATCAGTGCGGTAGAATATGTAAACCAGTTTTTTAAGGATAAGGCCAACGACAAAGGCTATCTGAACAAAATGAAACAGCGCGCTGAAGACAATGGCGTTGAAAGTGTATTAATAATGTGCGATGGTGAAGGAGCCCTCGGTGATGCCGATCCTGCAGAACGAAAACAAGCAGTTGAAAATCATTACAAGTGGGTGGAAGCGGCCAAGTTTTTGGGATGTCATTCCATCAGGGTAAATGCCCAGAGTTCAGGAAGTTACGATGAACAGCTGGAACGGGCAGCTGAAGGACTTAGCAGCCTTACCGAATATGCCGCCCAGGAAGACATCAGTGTTATTGTTGAAAACCACGGTGGACTTTCAAGCAACGGGGACTGGCTGAGTGCTGTAATTCAGAAAGTGGATCACGAGCACTGCGGTACTCTTCCCGATTTTGGCAATTTCCGTATCTCGGAAAATGAGCGTTACGATATGTACAAAGGGGTTCGCCAGCTGATGCCCTACGCCAAAGGGGTAAGTGCCAAAAGTTATGCCTTTAACGACAAAGGTTACGAAACCACCATCGATTACCCACGAATGCTTAAGATCGTTCAGGATGCCAATTTCAACGGGTATATTGGCATTGAATATGAAGGACAAAATTTAGGGGAGTATGAAGGCATACGTGCCACCAAAGAGTTACTGACTATGGTGGGTACGGAAATTTCGGGCTAGACTTCTAGCTCCATTGTTAAAAAAGGTCACAGTGCTGCAGGTTTAACTTGTTAGGGCTGTGACCATTATTTTAATTGCATTTCCAATCCCACATCCTTCCTGTAGAATTTTTTCTTAAACCCACTTGAGGAATATACGTCCTACTTTAGGAGAAGCCGTTAACAACAGGGAGAAATATCCTGATACAAGTATATATTTAATATTATTTTGGTTTCAATTCCGGTTAACTAAAAAGGATCAGTCATATTTCTCGATTGTTACAATCCATTTTTTGTTTGATGAGTATTCATTTTAAAGAGCGTTCATTTTCCCCGGAATATAGGTGTAGGTTCGGGTCATTTTTTGTTTCCCTTCAGGTTCTCGTGCTGCTTTTGTTGATTGGCTGTTCAGAAACCAGCGGACCTGTTCTTTTTGAAACGGTATCTCCCGATCAGTCGAATGTGACGTTTTCTAACGACCTGGAGACAACCCCTGAGTTTAATATCCTGAACTATCTCTATTTTTATGACGGCGGTGGGGTCTCGATCGGCGATATTAATAATGACGGGCTGCCTGATCTATATTTCACGGCAAACATGAAATCAAACGAGCTCTATCTAAATGAGGTCTACTAAACAGATTGCGCCTGCCTTGCAGAAAACTGGTATGATTACCGACGCCCAGTGGGGAGATGTCAACGGTGACGGCAATCCTGATCTGGTGATTGCCGGAGAATGGATGCTGATTCGGTTATTTCTCAATAATAGTGGAATGCTTGAAGAAGTTGACGCTCCCGGCCTCGACTCGACCAGCGGCTGGTGGAACTCCATCGTGCTGAAAGACTTGGATGGTGATGGCGATCTCGACTTTATTGCAGGAAATCATGGATTGAATTCTCGTTTCGAGGCCTCCAAAACGGAACCTGCAGAGCTTTGGTCCGGTGATTTTGATGAGAATGGAACACTCGAGCAGGTGCTGTCTACCAAAAAGGAGGGAGAGGCGTATCCAATGGCACTTCGTCATGATCTTATTGAACAGATTCCTTCTCTGGAGGAGAAGTACCCCGATTACGAATCTTTTGCCGGAGAAAGCGTAACTGATATTTTCAGGGGTGAGAAGCTGAAGATGGCAACCCATTCCCAAGCTTATCAACTAGCGAGCGTTGTAGGATGGAACAACGGAGTGGGAGCATTTAAGATCACAGAACTGCCCATGAGAGCGCAGCTTTCCCCGAATGTATGGGCTCTTGTTTGCTGACCTGAAAGGTAATAAGAGTACCGAACTGCTGATGGGTGGCAACCTCTACAATGTAAAACCGGAAGTTGGGCGTTATGACGCCAGTTATGGACTCACTCTAACCATCGCAGGAGATTCAATATCAACAACGGAACCATCAACCTCGGGATTCCAGGTAGAGGGACAAGTACGATCTATGGCTTGCCTCGAGCGGCGGGGTATGAACTCGCTTATCGTAGTTGCCCGTAATGACGACACACCGAAGCTGTTTGAGCTTGCATCAGGCAGTTGCACCGAATCGTAGAAAAGTATTACTTATATTAAGTTTTTATATTGTGCGGATTTCACCAATGTTGTCATCCTGATTTATAATCAAATACCATGTTTCTCCAAAATTTCTCATCCATGCGACTAAAGCTTCTCTTACTCATCTTTGGTTTATCTTTTACTATAACTGTTTCAGCTCAGCATACAGGGAAAATTATGACGGTAACGGGGCCTGTAGAACCGTCAGAGCTTGGCATGATTATGCCACATGAGCACGTATTAGTCGACTTTATCGGGGCCGACAGCATAAGCAAAGATCGATACGCCAGGGAAGATGTCGTTGAACTCGTTCAGCCGTATCTATCTGATCTAAAAGAAGCAGGTGGACATACGCTGATTGAGTGCACCCCGAACTATCTGGGCAGAGATCCGCTTTTGTTACAAACCCTGGCTAAGAATACCGGAGTACAACTGTTAACCAATACTGGCTATTATGGGGATGAAGCAGGAAAATATCTACCGGATCACGTCTACAGCGAATCGGCGGAGCAGATTGCCAAACGCTGGCAAAATGAATGGGACTATGGAATCGGGGAAAGGAGTGTGCGGCCTGGCTTTATCAAAATGCGTGTAGACCAAAGTCCCATATCCGATACCGGACGCAAATTGCTGGAAGCAGCCGCAATAGTGCACAAAAATAGCGGCCTTACCATTGGCGTGCATACCCCAAATGGAGAAACGGCCCTGGAGCAGATTGAGATCCTGGAAGCAAACGGGGTATCACCTTCCGCATTTATCTGGATTCATGCCCAAAACGAAGATGATAGTTCAATTCACATTGAGGCGGCCCGGCGCGGAGCCTGGGTGGAGCTGGACGGCATCGGGGCGGGATCTGCGGAGTATCATCTGCAATTTTTACTGGATATTAAAGAGGCTGGCTTGCTGGATCATGTGCTCATTTCTCAAGATGCCGGCTGGTACCGGGTGGGAGAACCCAACGGTGCCCCTGAAAAATTTACGCCTTACACCTATTTAATTAACTCCTTCATCCCGATGCTTAAGGAGCATGGATTTACCAGTGGGGAGATCGAGCAGCTTACCGTTACGAATCCCCAACGTGCATTTACCATATCAAAACGCGTGATTGAATCATAAGTTTTTGCGATGGGGACTACGATCTATTTGCCAAATCAAATAAAGAACTAATCACTAATAATAACTAAACTATAAGCCACTATGGATTTAAAACGGATGGTATTAACGGCACTTTGCCTGATGATGGGAATTTCTTTAACCTATGCCCAGCAGCATAATTCACTAACGGATCAGGAGAAACAGGAGGGATGGAAATTGCTCTTTAACGGAGAAACCAGCGAGGGTTGGCGAGGTTATAACCAGCAGAATTTTCCAGACAAAGGCTGGGTCATCGAAAACGGTATGCTTTCAGTGGTTGAAGGCGGTGGCGGTGGTGATATTATCACCACTGATGTATATGAGGATTTTATCCTGAAAATGGAGTGGCGGGTAGCCAAAGGGGCCAATGGCGGTATATTTTACGGCGCACTGGAACAACCTGAGCAGCCCATTTACTGGTCAGCCCCGGAAATCCAGATTCTGGATAATGCCAATCACCCGGATGCAACCCAGGGGGAGAACGGCAATAGAAAGGCTACCTCTCTATACGATCTGATTCCCGCTGATCCACAGAATGCTAATCCTTTCGGAGAGTGGAACCAGATTCGAATTGTGGTGCAAAACAACGGCGCCAACGTTGAACACTGGATGAATGGCGAAAAAGTGGTAGAATATGAACGATGGACCAATGAATGGTATGACATGCTCGATCAGAGCAAGTTTGCGCCTCATCCGGAATTTGGTGCAGCTCACAAGGGATACATCGGGTTACAGGATCACGGAAACAAGGTGGACTTTCGGAATATTAAAATTAGAGAGCTGGAATAAATAGTCCTTAAGCCGCCAAAAATGCATAATTTATGGTGCGTTAGCTTTTGAGTTCAGTTAACGCACCATTTGTTATACTGTATTCTCGTTGATACAATTTTTAAGAAGACCACGCTCGGCCTACCTCGCTATAGTCCATGCAGCCATCATACCGACCTGCAACATGGTTCCAACGGAGTTCTTCAGTGGCCCCGATTTCCGATGTATAATAGCCAATTAAAGTCAACTCTTTCATCATGCTGAAAAACGGGCTGAGATCGGCCTGTAGCATAGGATTTTGTTGAGCTTCAGTTTCCAGCTGGCTTAGCACGTCAATCTGTTGCTGTTCACCAAGGTCCAAAAAGTTGCCACCGTGCAATTCATTACTGGTTTCATCTACGCTTGAAAGCCCGTCCAGGAAATGATTGCGTTCCTCTTCAGTATGCCAGTCGGTGAGCATTTTGTCTATAAATCGGTTGACTTGGGCCGCTTCGGCACCGGGCGTATCCGTTGCTGGAATAATTCGTTCCGAGATAGCGCTCACCAGTTCATCTTGTGTATCAGAAAGGGTCTGTGGTGTGTAACCGTTGCCGGATTCTGCTGTACATCCACCCATAACGGCGGAGACGGTGCTCAGCGAAAGAGCCCCTCCGGTTAATAGCGCAATTCGTTGTAGTGCTTCACGTCGATCCATAGTACTAAATTTTAAACGTCCAGATTTACAACTGAATAATCATGTGTCAAATTACCCAGCCGAAGTCTGAAGACGTTAATTAAAGATTGCCTTTGTTTTTTTGATCAACCGCATAGTCTACCGCTCGGGCGGTAAGTGCCATGTAAGTTAGCGAAGGATTCTGGCAGGCTGTGGATGTCATACAGGCCCCATCCGTTACAAATACATTGGGTACTTCATGTAGCTGGTTGTGGGCATTAAGTACCGAATTATTCGGATCGTTCCCCATGCGGGCGGTCCCCATTTCATGGATGCCTTCACCGAAGAGATATTCACTGCGGTATGGAGCTACGTTTTTGGCCCCGGCCGCTTCCAGCATCTCTGCGGCTGTTTCTGCCATATCAGTGCGCATATTTTTCTCATTTTCTCCGATTGAAGCCTGAATTCGGAGTAGCGGAATGCCCCATTCATCGGTCTCATTTTCATCAAGCTCTGCATAATTATCGTAATCTGGGAGAATTTCACCGAATGCAGTCATGCCTGCACCCCAGGGACCGGGATCGCGCAGGGTATTCTTCAAATCTTCCCCGAACCCCGGCTCATTGGTTCCGCGTCCCCAGCTTGATCGACTGGCACTTCCCTGGAATCCATAGCCTCTTAAAAAATCCGGGTGGTTCGTTTCAGGACTGATATTGCGGAAGCGGGGGATGTAGAATCCATTGGGGCGGTTACCGAAGGTGTATTTGTCAAGGTAGCCTTCGAAGGTTCCGCTAGCACCAACCCGGAAATGATGATCCATCAGATAGTGACCTAACACGCCACTTGAATTGCCCATCCCGTTTGGAAAGGCATCCGACTTGGAATTTAGCAAGATTTGGGTAGAACCGAGTGTAGAGGCGTTTAGAAAAATTACGTCGGCAAAATATTCGGTAGCTTCTTTGGTGTTTCGGTCGATCACACGCACCCCAGTGGCCTTACCGGTTTCTCTATCATAAATAATGCTATGGACGATGCTGTTGGGCTGAAGCTCCATATTACCAGTTGCTCGAGCTGCAGGCAATGTACTACTTTGGGAAGAGAAATACGCTCCGACAGAACATCCGCGTGAACAAGGTCCGCAATAGTGACAGGCTCCTCGTCCATTATGGGCTTCGGTAAGCACCGCGCACCGCCCAATGGTAAGGTTGCGTTCAGTGAAATTGCTCTCAATACCCTTCCTTAATTTCCTGCTCCACGCAGTTTAGCTCCATCGGCGGCAGGAATTGGCTGTCTGGTAGCTGAGGTAACCCCTCTTCCCGTCCGCTGATTCCTGCAAATTTTTCTACATAATCATACCAAGGTTCAATTTCTTCGTACGTAATCGGCCATTCAATGGCAATGCCCTCTTTGGCATTGGCCTGGAAATCCATCGGGCTCCACCGGTAGCACTGCCTTCCCCAGGTTAGGGAACGTCCGCCAACATGATAACCGCGAACCCACAGAAATGGATTCTCTTCATCTTCAACCAGGTAAGGGTGCTTCTTATCATTTACAAAGAAGTGGTAGTTGTACTCATTTATTACGTCAGATCGCAGCTGCCTGGGATACTCCTCCTGGAAAAGCTGACGGTCACCTCGACCTCTGAATTCCATTTCCCACGGACCTTTGTGTTCGGTATCGTAGTCTTCCCCGTGTACCACATTTCGTCCACGCTCCAGAACGAGCGTTTTCAATCCTTTTTCTGTTAATTCTTTTGCTGCCCAGCCACCGGAAATCCCGGACCCGACCACAATAGCATCGTATTGATTGGCTTGATTGGAGATGTGCATAAACGATTATTTTGAAAATTAATCTGACCCTTATTATGTATATAATTAGGCCTAACTTAGATGAGTGAAATAATTTTTGCAAATTTATTGCAAAGAGTGAGTATAAATTATTAAAAATTGGGCAAATAACTGCCCGGCAAGCACTTGCATTTCAATATTGTTTTTGGGTATTTGCCCCTCTCAATTCAAGTAAAAAAAGAGGAAAAAATGACACTAGACAGAAAACTACGATATGGCATGGTCGGCGGTGGACCAGGAGCCTTTATCGGTGAAGTACACCGTAAAGCAGCTGCATTAGATGGGAGGATTGAGCTTGTTGCGGGAGCTTTTTCTTCTTCACCAGAAAAATCAAAACAGAAGGGAGAGGAGCTGAACCTGGATTCATCCAGGGTGTACGGTTCTTATGAGGAGATGGCCCAAAAAGAGAGCCAGCTGCCAGAAAATGAGCGGATCGATTTTGTATCTATCGTCACACCTAACTTTTTGCATCACCCGGTAGCAAAAACGTTTATCGAAGCCGGCTTTCATGTAGTTTGTGACAAACCGATGACAAAGACCGTTGAGGAGGCCGAAGAACTGTGCAAACTGGTGGATGAGCACGACACCGTCTTTGCTCTCACCCACAACTATACCGGCTACCCGATGGTAAAAGAGGCGCGGGAAATGATCAAGAATGGAAAGCTCGGTGATATCCGTAAAATTGTTGTTGAATATCCCCAGGGCTGGCTGGCAGAACCTGTTGATAACAAACAGGCGAACTGGCGGACAGATCCCAAAAAAGCCGGGGTATCTTCTGCCGTGGGTGATATAGGTTCTCATGCAGAGAATCTTGTAGAATATGTTACAGGGTTACAGATTGAATCACTCTGTGCCGATATTAATACTTTTGTAGAAGGCCGTGACTTGGAAGATGACGCGAATGTACTGGTTCATTACAAAGGCGGGGCACGTGGAATTTTGTACTGCTCACAGGTTTCTGTTGGGGAAGAAAATAGTTTGAGGATTCGTGCCTATGGAACAAAAGCAGCCATTGAATGGAAGCAGGAAGATCCCAACTACCTGCATGTACTCTATCCCGACAGGCCGGAAGAGGTCTATAAGCGAGGCAATCCATATCTTTCAGATATTGCCCAGCATAATAACCGCATACCTCCAGGACACCCGGAAGGATTTATCGAAGCGTTTGCCAATATTTACGTGAACTTTGCCAATACACTCTCTGCAAAATTAGCTGGAGATGAACCCGGTGATTTTGATCTGGATTTCCCCACGGTTGAGGATGGAGCCCGTGGCGTTGACTTTATCCATAAAGTGATAGAGAGTGGCAAGAAGGAAGAATGGATTGAAGTAAATTATAATCTGCCTACCTAGGCATGTACTGATGAGAGCATAATCTCATCATAAAACGCGTTTAATGGATAACAATCCGCCTGCGAAAGTGGGCGGATTTTTTTGTGAAAAGTATCCAAATAAAAAAGCCTCTGACGAAGAACGCCAGGGGCTTTTTAAAGAATCGTTAAATCTCTGAAATAATTTATTGAGTTTGGGCGGATGCAGCTGTCAAAATGCCCAACAGGCGTTTAGCTTCAGGAACCTGCGGGCTGTTGGGGTAATCATTAACCACATTGCTGGCATATTCCCGGGCCTGTGCTGTGTTGCCTGCATCATGATAGGCATTCGCTGCTTCAAGCTGGTTGTAGGGCGTGGTGGAATCATTGACATCCCACTCGGATGCTTGCGCATAGGTTTGTGCGGCCTGCTCATGTTGACCTAATTCTGTATGCAAAACACCTTTGAAAGAGAGCGTGCTGACACCCAAAATTCCTTCGGGAACTTCATACTCGTTCATATACTGTAGGGCAGCTTCTGTATTTCCAAGATTATACTCACAGACAGCAGCATAATATCGCGCAAGATTAGCGGCATCCGTACCACCATAATTATTAATGATTTGTTCAAATCCTACAGTAAAATCCTCATCAGAACCTTTAAGTGCGTTTTGATAGTTTCCCTGCAGAAAAACCGTTTCTGCCTGCCCCATAAGCTGCTGGGCCTGGCGTTCCTGGGATTGTGAGTAGTAGTAATATCCAATGCCGCCGCCGATGATTAACAGCAGGGCAATGGCACCCCCAATGACTGAATTTTTGTATTCTTCATAAAAGACCTGAACCTTCTCCATCGAATCTACAAAGGGATCCTGTTCAAGCTCTTCCTGGGTCATTCTTCGTTTAGCCATATACTGTATTTATATTGATTATATGCTGAAAATTTAAGTGCTCAAAATTAGTATTGTTTTAGCATTTCGCAAAACGGAATGTGGTGTAAATCATTCCGTTAATATTTTTCCAGAATGAGATGTAACCAACTTAATCCTTTAACGTGTTAAGTTTGCCTTTATTAAGCTCGTAGATAAGATCGCACCGACCGGCAATATCTTTTTCGTGGGTGATTAGCAGGATGCTTACGCCATCTTTTTCACGCAGTTCAAAAAGATAATCAAGCACGATGTTTGTATTTACATCATCGAGATTACCGGTGGGTTCATCGGCCAGGATAAGAGTGGGATTGTTCATCAGGGCTCTTGCCAGGGAGACGCGCTGCTGTTCGCCGCCCGAAAGTTCGGTAGGTCGGTGTTCGACCCGGCCCGGAATACCAAAACGGGTAAGCAGTTCCATGGCGCGTTCTTCGGAGGCTTCCATATCCTTTCCGGCAATGAGAGCCGGCATCAGGACATTTTCAAGTGCGGTGAACTCGGGAAGCAAGTGATGAAATTGGAATACAAACCCAAGTTCCCGATTTCTGAAATTGGCTAACTCTTCGGAGTTTAGACTGTAGATCGATTTTGAGCTCCAGGTAACGTCTCCGGAATCGGGTCGGTCAAGTCCGCCTAACACGTGGAGCAGGGTGCTTTTACCGCTTCCGCTGGGACCAACTACCGATACGATAGATCCAGCCTCGATTTTTATGGAGCAGTTATCGAGTACGGTCAAGGCTCCTTCTCCCGAATTTGACGGGATAGGTTTTTACAATGTCTTTTCCTGTAAGTATGGGAGACTCTGCTTGCATCAGCTTCACTCGTCAAGGGTACTGTTCTTGAAGGAGGGATAGACAATAGGTTCGATATGTTTGCATTTTTTCGAATTCATATCTACAACACAATTCACGGCACACACATGATTATTCCCGTTGGCGATTTGGTACCGCTGGTGCGTCCCCAGCATAAAGCGTTTCATCGATACTTTTTTGTCCATTCCCAGCACTGAATTGAACGAACCAGTCATCCCGGCATCGCTGATATATCCCATGCCGTTGGGTAATATCCGGGCATCGTTGGTGGGGATGTGGGTATGCGTGCCTACAAAGACCGAAGCCTTGCCATCAAGGTGCCAGGCCAGTGCCATCTTTTCCGCGGTAGCCTCTGCATGAAAATCGATAAATACCAGTTCGGCTTCCTCCTTAATCCGATCGATCGCCCAGTCTGCTGTGGAAAAGGGATCGTCAATTGCCTGCATAAATGTGCGTCCCTGCAGATTCAGAACCCCGATTTTTTCGTCAAAGCCAGGGATTTCGTAAATGCCGTATCCATAGCCGGGATTTCCCTTTGGATAGTTAAGCGGGCGCAAAATTTCTTTGTTCTCCTTCATGTAGGAGAATACCTTCCACTTGGCAAAGGAGTGATTTCCACCCGTAATTACGTGTACGCCCAGGTCATGCAGACTTTTTATGATCGATCGATTAATGCCATGTCCCTCGTGGGAATTTTCTCCATTTGCAATCACAAAATCGGTCTCATACTTGTCAATCAAGCTGGGCAAAAAAGTCTGTAGAAGGCTGAGCCCCGGTTCGCCGACGATATCTCCGATAAAAAGAATGTTCAGTTTATTTTTACTCATAATTGTTCAACTACATCGCTGCACAAGTGGTGATTAAAAAGAATCAATAGGTCAGTAAATTTGAAGCACAAAGGTAAGGAATATCTCGTGGTAATCAGAATAGAAAATAGCAAGGGAGGGAGGCACCCGATTAGCAGATATCCGCATGAAAAACTGCGAGGGATACGCAAAAAGATAGTGCTATAAAGAATACGGTCGGAATTTCGAGAAAAGCAGAATCATACAAGGTAAATATGAACAGGGTAACCGTTCAGGCATTAATTTCCTCGATGAATTCTTCGAGCGATTTGTTGACATCCTGCATCAGTTTATCTTCCTGCTGTGCCAACTCGCGGTTACGGCGTCGCTCCTCGAAAATCTCTTCGGCAAGGCTGAGGGCTGCAAAAACCATCACTGTGGCTTCCGGCTGTTTTTTGAGCTCCTTCTTGTACTGCATAAATCGGTCATCCACATACTGGGCAATACGACGCATGGTCTCCTCTTCGGAGTCTTCCACCTTTATGGGATACTGCTTGCCGAGTATGTTAATTTTTATGGATTTCATTGACTGTTCTCCTCAAGATGATCATCTATTTTTGAGATTCAGTCCGAGCACCTGATGGCGAAATGCCAGCCGTTCGCTTTCTGCCATCGCTGAAAAAATATCGGTCTGTCCGTCTTCAATTTCCTGGATTTTTTCACGGAGATTGCTGTTCTCTTTTTCAAGCTCTTTGATCTCATCCTTGAGCTCATCTACCTCTCCGCGGATCTCCTCCAAGAGTTCCCGGAACCGTTGTTCATATGGACTGTCACTTGTCAGCACACCTACCGGTTTATGATCTCAATTTCGCACTGTATTCATTCTCCAAAGCCTTCAACACCTTTTCAATAATAGGCTCTACATCGTTGATAGTCAACGTCTTATTCTTATCGAGGAAGGACAGCCTGAAGGCTACGCTTTTGTTGCCTTTTCCGATTGATTCCCCTTCAAAAACATCAAAAACATCGATGCTTTGAAGGGTTGATCCGGCTACTTGTTCGATGGCTTTCATCATCTCACCCGCTGCCACCGTCGTGTTGACTACAACCGCCAGGTCAAACTCAAACGAAGGATATTTTGAAACTGCCTCGTAGCTGCTGTCGGGCAGGTCAGCAAGCAGGGTTTCAATTTTGGTCAGGGAAAATTCTGCCGCAAATGTGGGTTGTTCAATCTCCAGGTTATCCAGCATCTGCTGATCTACCTCAAAAAGAGATCCCAAGACAAGATCGTTTGCAGAATAGATCAGCGCACCATTTTCCTGACTCGTATCGATGTGTTGGTGAAGTCCAAGCTGTTTGAGCAGTGCTGAGATAGACTTTTTGAGATCAAAAATATTGTAGGGTTCCGGATCGGTGTTCCAGTATTCAATATCTTTATTGCCGGCGATGCCGACCAGCAGATTTGTCTCTTCGTTGATCCCGTCGAAATAGGTACCCGCATCTGATTTCATGAAGGTGTTTCCGATCTCGAAAAAGCGTACCTTCTTGTTCTTGCGGTTGAAATTATACGCCACTGATTTCAGGAAGCCGTAAAGCAGGGAGGGGCGGAGGGTGGTCATCTCCCTGGAGATCGGGTTCAGCGTGTTGATCATCTGATCCAGCTCTCCGAGGTAAGTGGCATCCTCCTCGGGCATCAGCGAATTGGTGTAGATTTCTTTAAAGCGCAGGCTTTTCACTGCTTCCCGGATACGAACCATAAGCTTTTCGTGCTCACTGATCGGTTCGGGTGAAATAAATTTAGCCACGGTAGGCACCGGAATGTTGTTATAATCATACAAGCGACCCACTTCCTCAATCAGGTCTACTTCTCGTTCCAGGTCGGGACGAAATGTGGGGATCTCATACGTCAATGTTTCATTTAGTTTTTTATCATTTTGAGCAAGCAGTTCGAGCTCCAGTCCGTTTAGCAGCTCTTTTACCTCATCAAGTTGCAGGTCTGTCCCCAGCAGGCGGTTTACATAGCCCACCCGAAGTTCTATTTGATCTGGCTCGGTTTTTATGGGATGCACGTCGGTACAACCCTCCACAATAGTTCCCCCGGCAACCTCAGCAATCAGTTCGGCACAGCGTTCGGCGGCAATACGCTGCAGCGCTGGATCGATGCCTCGTTCAAACCGGTAGGAAGCATCCGTTTGCAGGTTCTGCTCTTTGGCTGTCTTGCGGATAGTTCCCGGATCAAAATAGGCGCTCTCGATCAGGATCTCGGTAGTATCGTCATCCACCTCAGAATCCACGCCACCCATCACACCGGCGATGGCCGCGGGTCCTTCACCATCGCAAATAAAAAGCGTGCCCGCCGGACATTTTCGTTTAATATGATCGAGCGTTTCGAATTCAATTTCCGTATCAAAATCCTTTACGATAATCTCCCTGCCCCGAATGGTTTTATAATCAAAAGCATGAAGCGGTTGGCCAAGCTCTAAAAGCACATAATTGGTGATATCCACCACGTTGTTCACGGGCCGCACACCCAGGGCTTTCAGCTTGTTTTTAATCCATTTGGGCGATTCCTTGATGTTTACGCCTTTTACCATTTTCCCCACGTAGCGGTGGCATTTTTCCTCGCTCTCAATCTTGATTTCGATCTCTTTATCGATCGGTTGTGAAGTTTCAGATGATTCGCTGAACGGTTTTTTCAGCTCCAGGTTAAGGGCTGCGGCAAGATCCCTGGCTACCCCCAGGTGACAGGTTGCATCCGGCCGGTTTGGAGAAATCTCAATATCGATAATGGTATCCTTATAGAGATCGAGCACATCGCTAATAGGGGTGCCAGCTTCCAGCGAGTTGTCCAGCACCATAATGCCCGAATGATCGTCACTAAGCTGCAGCTCTTTTTCCGAGCAGATCATCCCTTCCGACTTTTCACCGCGGAGCTTTGCTTTTTTGATTTTGAACGAATCACCGTTTTCCTGCTCTGCCGGTAAGGTCGTTCCCACGGTGGCCACCGGCACTTTCTGTTCTTTGGCTACATTATCAGCGCCACAGACAATCTGAACCTGTTTATCACCAAGATTTACGAGGCAGAGACGAAGTCGGTCGGCATTGGGGTGCTCCCGCACGTCCAGGATTTCTCCCACGATCACGCCATCCAGTCCACCTCCCACGGATTCAAGGGAATCCACCTCAAGTCCGATGAGGGTAAGCTTTTCGGCGGTCTCCGCAGGGGAGAGGTCGAGATCAATAAATTCTGTAAGCCAGTTGTATGAAATTTTCATTTCCTAAATAGATAGTTTTTTTAGGGAATTCTGCAGCTCTCTGAGGAATTCCGGAAGATTAGTCAAATTGCTCTAAGAACCGGATATCATTTTCATAAAATACGCGGATGTCGTTGATACCGTGCCGAAGCATCGCAATGCGGTCAACGCCCATGCCCCAGGCAAATCCAGTATATTTTTCGGGATCGATGCCCACTGATTTAAATACGTTGGGATCGACCATGCCGGAACCGAGAATCTCCAGCCATTTGCCTTCGCCGTTGGCCTCCCACCAGATATCCATCTCCAGGCTGGGCTCGGTGAAGGGAAAGAATCCGGGTCGAAGTCGATATTTAACATCACTGCCAAACATCAGCCTGGCGAAGCTGATCAGCGTTTCTTTCAGCTCGGCCACGCTTACGTTCGTGTCCACGTAAAGTGCTTCCACCTGGTGGAACAGGAAGTAGGATTTTGGGCTCACCGCTTCGTTGCGATACACTTTGCCGGGCGCAATAATCCGGATTGGCGGCTTCCGTTTCTGCATCTCCCGAATTTGAATTGGAGAGGTATGAGTGCGCAGAACAAGGTCGTCAGTATCAGTGTCGTCTTCTTTGCGGATAAAAAAGGTGTCCTGCTCGTCTCGTGCCGGGTGATTTGGCGGAAAGTTAAGCGCCGTAAAGTTGTGAAAATCATCCTCAATTTCCGGTCCGTCGGCAATAGAAAACCCAAGACGATAGAAAATCTCCTTCATCTCGTTAAGGGTCTGCGTGAGCGGATGGTAGGAACCGACGGTAAGCGGTGGGGTTGGCAGCGTGAGATCGTCGGTTGCGCTGACGTGACGAGCCTCTTTTTGTTCCAGCACGGCCTTGGCCTCATCAAACTTTTGTTGAGCCAGGGTTTTAACCTCGTTCATCGCCTTTCCCACCTCGGCTTTCTGCTTGTTCGGGACTTCACTCATTTTGCCGAACATGGTCTGCACTTTGCCCTTGCGCGACAAGAACTCCAGCCGGAACTGCTCCAACTCCTCTTCGTCACGTATGGAATAATTTTCAACTTCTTCCTTTATCTTTTTAATGTAATCGAGCATCACAAATAAATGGCTGTAAGGATGATTTAGGTGCTATAAAAGAGACCAGACTCACAAACATATATTCCGATAGCTATTACTTATAGCAGGAATAATACTTTCTGAATAACACCCATTATTAATATTAAAAAACCGACAAACCTTAATCCTTCAGGAATAAGATTTGCCGGTTTATATCAAATCGTAATACGTTTATGCCGTAGCTTCTTCAACAATCGCTGTAAAAGTCTCCGGATCACGCACGGCCAGATCGGCCAATACTTTGCGATTAATTTCGATGTCTTTCTTATTGAGGGCTCCCATCAACTTAGAATAGGTTGTACCGTTCTGACGGGCAGCTGCATTGATGCGCGTAATCCAAAGTTTTCGGAATTCACGTTTGCGTACTTTACGGTCGCGATACTGGTACAGCATCCCTTTTTCGACCGCATTCTTTGCAATTTTGTACACATTTTTGCGCTTGCCCCAGTAACCTTTCGCCTGCTTGAGTATCTTGCGGCGACGGCGACGGGAAGCCACCTTATTTCTTGATCGTGGCATTTTATATGCTTTATGTGTTAAAAATTAATAGTGCTACTTGTAGGGAAGCATCTTCTTGATATTCTTCTCTTGCGTATCATCTACAAGAGTAGCCTGACCAAGTTTACGCTTCCGCTTGCTTCGTTTCTTCGTGAGGATATGTCGTTTCCCCGCTTTTTTGCGCTTTACCTTGCCATTGGCAGTAATCTTGAAGCGCTTCTTAGCTCCACTGTTGGTTTTCATTTTAGGCATAATAATCACCTGTTTTACTTGAATTCAAAAAGAGTTCGAAGATAAGCATTATCGGTGAGTGAATAAAACATAATTTTAACATAATCACCACACACAAGTGACATATCATAACCTTTGGTGGATCCCCTTTAAAGACTGAGGTTCACCCTTTTGAAGTGGGGGACAGCATCATAATCATGCGCCGGCCTTCCATGTTGGGTTTCGATTCGATCTCGCTGATGTCGCTGAGCTCATCTGCCAGGTCCATAAGAAGATCTTCTCCCCGTTCGGTGTAAAGCATGTCGCGACCTCTGAATTGAACGGTAGCTTTAACCTTGTCACCATCTTCGAGGAATTCACGGGCATGTCGAGTTTTAAACTCAAGATCATGGTCATCGGTGTTGGGGCGGAAACGTAGCTCTTTAACCTGGACGGTATGCTGCTTTTTCTTGGCCTCTTTTTCCTTCTTTTTCTTCTCATACATAAACTTGCCGAAGTCAATCACTTTACAAACTGGTGGTTTAGCTTTGGGTGCTACTTCAACAAGGTCCAGATCATAAGATCGTGCGATTTCAAGGGCACGGTCTATAGGCACAATCTCATGTTCTTCGTCTGGATGAATCACTCGGACTTTGCTAGACCGAATTTCATCGTTAACGTTTGGTCTGTCCGGATCTTTTCGCGGACGTGGTCGTCTACTTCTTGCGATAATTACCTCTTACTTTTTTTAGTTTTAATTTGAGTGATCAGGTACTCGTTTTTCCCTGATTTCTTTGGTTAGGTTAGAAATAAATTCAGAAAAATCAAAAGTTCCGATATCTCCTTCCTTGTGGCGGCGAACCGACACTGTACCAGCTTCTTCTTCATTACTACCTACTATTAACATGTCAGGAATCTTGCTCGTTTCAGCATCGCGTATTTTTCCGCCGATCTGTTCGCTTCGGTCATCTACCTCTACGCGCACATCGTAGGCTTTAAGTTCAGAGGCGCATTTGTAGGCATACTCGTTAAAGTCATCGGCAATGGGGATAAGCTGAACCTGAACGGGAGCCAGCCATACCGGGAAGTCTCCGGCAAAATGTTCGATCAGGATGCTGCAGAATCGCTCCATGGAGCCAAACGGGGCGCGGTGGATGATCACCGGCCGATGTTTTTCGTTGTCTGATCCTACATAGGTAAGCTCGAAACGCTCCGGCATTACATAGTCGACCTGAACGGTACCAAGCTGCCATTTCCGACCGATAGCGTCTCGGATAATAAAGTCAATTTTAGGTCCATAAAAGCTGGCTTCACCGCGGGCAATCTTGTAGTCAAGGCCTTCCTCATCGGCTACCTCTTTAATCTCCCGCTCGGCTCGCTCCCAGTATTCATCGTTACCGCCATATTTTTCTTCGTTATCGTCACGGAAAGAGAGGCGGATATCCACCGGCATTTCAAAGGTGGAGAAATACAAACTGGGTGAGGGCAAGACAGCTTTTAATTTCCTGCTTAAGTTGTCCGTGCGTGCAGTAAATATGGGCATCATCCTGCGTAAAACCGCGGACCCGGGAAAGTCCATTCAGCTCACCGGACTGCTCGTACCGGTACACACTGCCAAACTCTGCTAATCTCAACGGCAGATCTCGATAGCTTCGCAGATCATTGGAATAAATTCGGTGGTGATGCGGGCAGTTCATCGGCTTGAGCATATACTCTTCATCATCCACCTGGATCGGATTATACTGCGACTCCCGGTAGTATGGATAGTGACCGGAAGTTCTGTAGAGATCCAGGTTACCGATGTGAGGTGTAATCACCTCCTGGTAACCGCGCTTTTTCTGTTCCTTCCGCAGGAACGATTCCAGTGTGCGACGCATCACGGTTCCGTTGGGCAGCCATACCGGCAATCCCTGGCCGACCATCGAGTCCATCATATATATATCGAGTTCTTTGCCCAGCTTCTTGTGGTCGCGTCGCTTGGCCTCCTCCATCTGGTGGATGTACTCCTCCAGCAGTTTCTGTTTGGGGAAGGAGATGCCGTAAATACGCGTTAGCTGCTCGCTTTCCACATCGCCACGCCAGTAGGCCCCGGCTACGTTGGTGAGCTTTACCGCTTTTACCAGGCCGGTGTTGGGGATATGCGGGCCCCGGCAGAGATCGGTGAAATTGCCTTGGGTATAAAAGGTGATGTTGCCATCCTCAAGGTCTTTGATCAAGTCGACCTTGTATTCATTCCCTTTATCCTTATAATATTGAAGTGCTTCATCTTTGGGTACAAATCGGCGATCGAAGGTCGATTTCTGTCGAGCTTTTTCAATGATTTTTTCCTCAATCTTTGAAAGTTCATCCTGCCCCACGGATTCATCCCCAAAATCGATATCATAATAAAAGCCGTTTTCGATGGGCGGACCGATCCCAAATTTTGCATCGGGGTAGAGCTCCTGGACTGCCTCCGCGAGCAGGTGCGCCGAGGAGTGCCAGAACGTGTACTTGCCATCTTCGCTGTCCCAGGTGTTAATAGTGATGGTGCCATCGTGCTCAATAGGGCGATCTAGTTCAAGAATGTCATCATCAAGGGTAATACTGAGCGCCTGACGAGCCAGTCCTTTAGAAATCGATTCTGCAACTTCGTAGCCAGTTGTGCCTTTGGGAAATTGCTTTTCAGAACCGTCAGGAAATATAATCGTAATTTTTTTGTTCGACATGAAATTGTTTGAGGGTTACCAGTCGATAATTTTCAGAGCTGGTAAAAATATAAAAAATCGAGGAGAGCTAAAGAGAATTTTATCCTCATTTATTCCTCTGTTTGCTTTCTTTTCTATTGCAAAAAGCTGGTGAGAAGAGTTCTGGCACAATCACCTTGACTAAATTGTAAGGAGTATTCATTTTTTGGTTAATCAGCTTTGAATATCAGTGAAATGAAGCTATTGATTGCTTAAAACATTTAGTATGGCCAAAGAGGTATTAATGAATATTAATGCTGACTATGAGCTTTATATGAGAGTCCAATATGTTGATGGTTCATAAGCAAGATTTCATCTATAAGAATCAGGCGGCTAAACAATTCTTGGAAACAGTAGAATAGAAAGTGTGGATAGACTCGGCGAAAGAGGATAAGGCGTGAAGCTTGTGGTGCAAGATAGTGGAAAAGTACGGGTTATAAATGTAAATATTGATAACCCAACCGCGATTGATCTCAAACTATTATGTGCACTCTCAAAACAGTTAAACGGGGATAAAGGCGTTAATGAACTGTTTACAGGGACCGAATGTGAGCTTATTTTTTCCCTTGATTGATGAAAAAAGGTTATGCGAAACTATTGCATTTAGTGAACACCTTTATATCTTATGTAAGTAAGAAATGTGTTTAATACACTTATTGCTAAAAAGGGGTGACAGCTCTCAATTTGTGGAATACTCTACCGTAGCTTTTTCACTGACTGTATCTATTATACAAGTCATGTAAGGCCGGGCATCTTTTCTCAGTTGTCCTTTTTTGGCAAAGTTGATTTAGCTTAATAAAAGAAGGTGATTATAATTCATACGTCTACTATTAAAAGCATATCACTCCAGAAGTGGTTTGTTTATTTAGGAATTTTCTTATTAGCGGGTGGATTCGCGTTTGACGAAGACCGATCATTGTCCACAACGAATAATTTTGACGCCTATACCGAACCGATTCCCGGATCGGATGAATCAATAAAGATGGCCCCGGTATCCGGAGGTACGTTTACCATGGGTACTCCGGAAGATGAAACAGGGCCGCGAAAGCGACGAAGGTCCCCAGCATAAAGTAAAAGTAGATGACTTTTGGATGGGCGTCCATGAGATTACATGGGCTCAATATGATCTGTTTGTAAAAGAAGAGATGACCGAATTGCAAAATCAGCTCGCATCATCCGGTGAGGTTTCCCTGCAGGCCGATGCGGTATCTCTGCCCACTCCTTCTTATATAGATATGAGCTTTGGCATGGGGCGCGAAGGGTTTCCCGCCATAAATATGACGCACTACGCCGCGGTAATGTATGCCAAATGGCTTAGTGCTAAAACCGGCCATTTTTACCGCTTGCCCACCGAGGCCGAGTGGGAGTATGCATGCCGGGCCGGATCGGAAACCGCGTACTCTTTTGGGGATGATCCTGCTAAGCTTGATGAATTTGCCTGGTACAAGCAAAACAGTGATGATAATTATCACCAAGTCGCTTCAAAGCAACCAAACTCCTTGGGTCTGCATGACATGCACGGCAATGTTGCCGAGTGGACGATGGATCAGTACCTGGAGGATTATTACACTCAGCTTGGGGATGGGGTGGCTGAAAACCCGGTATTTCTGCCTGATGAGCTATACCCAAGATCACTTCGAGGTGGCGCCTGGACTCATGAAGCAACAGAGCTGCGATGTGGAAATAGACTGAATTCGATAAAACGATGGAAGCGGAGAGATCCCCAGCTGCCCAAAAGTCGCTGGTGGCTTACCGATGCACCTTTTGTGGGATTCCGACTGGTTCGTCCCGGGAGGCCCCCTCCAAAGAAGAATGGAGCAGTTCTGGATCGACGCTATTGAGGATTACAATTAAATGAATATATACTACATTAAATATAGAAACCGAATTCCCTGGGGATGGGATGCGATCAGGGAATACAAACCTTAAATTTTAGTTCAAGACTATGAGTAAAGAAAATAGTAGTGATGGGAAACGGAATATTACAAGACGTGATTTCTTCAAAACCTCTTCTTCTTTGGCAGCCGGTGGACTTATCTTGAGTTCTCTGCCAGTGGGAGCAGGAGCCTACGCAGGTGGAACCGCTACAATTAAAGTAGCTGTTGTCGGATGTGGCGGCAGGGGAACGGGTGCAGCACGGCAGGCCTTAAGTACCGGGGATGGCGTGCAGCTGGTTGCCATGGCCGATGCCTTTCGTGATCGCTTGGACGACAGCCTGAATACCCTCAATAAAGTATTCGAAGATAACCCGGAAAAGATTAATGTACCCGAAGAGCATAAATTTGTAGGATTTGATGCCTATGAAAAAGCGATTCCGCTTGCTGATGTTGTTATTCTGGCAACCCCTCCGGGATTCCGACCGCTCCATTTTGAGACGGCCGTAAATGCCGGCAAGCATGTGTTTATGGAAAAACCGGTAGCTACCGACTCTCCCGGAGTTCGCAAAGTGCTCGAAGCCGGCAAGCTCGCTGACCAAAAAGGACTAAACGTAGTCGGTCGGGCTTACAACGCCACTATCAAAATAGTTATCCGAGAGGTGATGCAACGAATCAACAATGGGCAGGTCGGGGATATTGTATCAGGGCAGGTATACTGGAACAGCGACGGAGTTTGGGTACGACCACGCCAGCCGCACCAGAATGAGATGGAATACCAGATGCGGAACTGGTACTATTTTGTATGGCTCTGCGGCGATCACATTATGGAACAGCATATACACAACATTGATGTCGCCAACTGGTTTATCGGCGAATATCCCGAATCCGCACAGGGAATGGGGGGACGAGAGGTCCGCACAGGGCCACAACACGGACAGATTTTTGACCACCACTTTGTAGAGTTCACCTATCCAAGTGGAGCGGTTATTGCCAGTCAGTGCCGCCATCAGCCTAATACAATGAGCCGGGTTGCCGAATTCTTCCAGGGCACAAAAGGCACAATAGATATCAGCGGCGACCGCGGAACGCTGAAGAGCTGGGATGGCGAAACGCTGTATGATCACAATGCGGATAATGATCCGAATCCATACCAGCAGGAGCATGACGAGCTTTTTGCCGCCATCCGCAATGGAAATCACATTAACGATACTGAAAATGGTGCCAAGAGCACGCTCACCGCTTTGATGGGTCGCATGGCCACCTATTCCGGGGATGTGATAAGCTGGGATGAAGCTCTGAACTCCGAAATAAGCGAGATGCCTGAGGAATACGGCTGGGAGGTAGCGCCGCCAGTTGTGCCAGGCCCTGATGGAGAATATCCGGTTCCGGTACCCGGACAGGCAAAAGTTGTATAATATGATTAAGCGAGTACGGCGTTTTTGGCGTCGTTCTCGCTGATTATTTTTAATTTGTACTCAATCAAAATCAGCCATGAAATAAAATAGATTATAATTCTTAAAAGGATTGTTATTGAATTGCATATAGTGCAAATAAATCTATTTTAATATAAATTTTAATATAAAAGGACAGCACTTCTATTGTAGCGTGAAAAATGGGGAAATTAATATATGTGGTGATTAGTTATGGGTAAGGGGAAACGGCACAGCATGAAGGACAAATCTGACTCTGCTATTTGGTCTGAGCTGAAAGCAGGAGAAAGGGAAGCGCTTCGGGTACTATTTGAACGGTACTACAATGAACTCCTCCAGTATGCTGTAAAGCTTAGTTACAACAGGTCGCTTGCTAAGGATTGTGTGCAGGAACTATTCTACCGCATCTGGGATCGCCGGACTTTTCTTGGGGATATAACCTCCGTTAAAGCTTACCTTTGGGTTTCGCTCCGAAGAGATCTTTTTAAGGCGATGAGCAGAGATGAAAAGCATTTCGAGCCAGAGGATTATCTTTCTTTGATGAAATGTTAACGTTCACACGAGAAGACTTTATCATCCACGAAGAGGAAAAAAAGAACAGAAGCAAGCACTTGTCCTGGCATTGAATGAACTGCCGGAGCGCCATCGCGAAGCTATTTTGTTAAAATATTTCCATGGGATGGGGTATGAGGAAATACAGGAAATTATATCGGTAAATTACCAGACCGCCCGGAACTATATATATCATGGGGTGAAAACACTTAAAAAAGAATTTAGGGATCGAACCTTTGTCTCACTGCATAAAGTAGCGATGTAATACGATTACTTTTCGGGTTTGTACAAGAAAATTGCACTAATTTAATTTTTTTCCATTACAAAAGGGTGTTCAACTGCTCTTTACTATTGAATACCATTTTGTAAGGGTATAGTCATAACAATCGGGTAAGGGAAAATGGGGAAAGACATCTCTTCCATAGAGGAATTATTATCGCACGATTCTTTCGTCCGCTGGGTGAGGGGACGAGCCATGCCTTCTGAGGCCAGGAGGTGGGATTCTTGGATAAAGGACAACCCGCGAAACCGTGAAATGGCAAAAAAAGCGCAGGAAACGCTGCTTGGATTCGATTTTCTAGCTGATGAATCTACCGCCGTTAACAAACAAAAGGACTGGAATTCACTGGAAAAAAGAATTGGTCGAGAGTCCTCTTTTAAAAAGAAATCCTACTACTCTGTAAATAAAAAGTCAAAGACCGGCTGGATATTCAGGGTAGCTGTCCTGCTGTTAATTGCTGCCACTACAGGATTTGCTGCCCATTTATATTTCTCAGGATCACGGTCCGCCCATGATGGATCTGAGCTCGTTGAATGGAAAGCAATTGACACTGAATTTAGCCAGCAGAAAACGATAGCTCTGTCGGACGGTTCTACGATTACACTGAACGCAAATTCCTCTATTACCTATCCCGCGGGCTGGGTTCGTGGAAATGTTACCGAAGTTTACCTGGAAGGAGAGGCCTACTTCTCTATTGTTAGCAGAGAAAAAGGTGAGGCTCCTCCTTTTAATGTTATAACCGATCATGGAGTTATAGAGGTGATGGGCACCAAATTTGTGGTAGCCACAACTGAAAAGGACACTCGGGTGGGATTAGAGAAGGGTAAAATATCAATCCAGAAAAAGGATTCTCAGAATGACAGTTCGGTCTCTAAAAAATATGTGCTGGAACCTAATGAAATTGCTCATTACAGCAGGGAGATTCACGAAGTAACGATCAGTTCACATCCAAATATGGATGTTTTTACTTCCTGGGTAGATCAGAAAATTGTGCTCGACAGTTCGCCGCTGTCATATCTTATTTACAGAATTGAACACACCTTTGGCGTAGAAGTTAATGTGTATGATAAAAACCTATATGAGCGCCGGTTAACAGGTACGCTGAAAATAAAAGATCTTGATCATTTGGTTAAATCAATATCAGATGTGATGGGAGTGGAGGTCTCTTTAGAAAAAGGGACTGTACATTTTGGAAAAAGTTAACAACAACAATACAGGAGGTTTAAATCAAAAACCGCAACAAAAAACACTTAGCATTCACAACAACAATGTTAAAGAATTAAACACAGGATCATGAAAATACTTAAATCTATATTAGCCATCCTTGTTGTGTCGTGCATGGTCGTGCCCAATGCAATAGCCCAGGATGAGGTTTCCAAGGTGTTTACTCTAAACGATCAGAAAAAAATACATACTGGTTGAGCAGGGTACACTGTTAAGCGATGCGCTGGCAAACGTTGAGAATAAATACAACGTACGGTTTCTCTATGAAGACCATCTGCTGGCATCGAAACGCATTGACAAAGAAGTTGTGCTGACTGAAAACAGCATTTTGGAGGGAGTTCAGAATATCATTCGCGGTTATCCGCTGGCCCTTAAGCAGCTTGATAACCGGCTTTTTGGTATTGTACGAGCTGACGAATCGCAAAAGGAAAGTGAAGCTATCGAAACCGTTTCCGGCCAGGTAGTTGACAACGAGGGTGAAACACTGCCCGGTGTTAATATCCTTGTAATGGGAACGACTACCGGTACGAGTTCAGATGCCGACGGTAATTGGGAGTTGAATGTGCCTTCACTTCAGGATACGCTCGTATTCTCTTTTGTCGGTTTTCAGCGACAGGAGATTCCCATAAACGGTCGTACCCAAATCGACGTAACCATGCAGCCTCAAACCTATTCTGGTGAGGAGCTGGTGGTTGTTGGTTATGGTACGCAGCGAAAAGAAACCTTGACGGGTTCCGTTAGCTCTGTTGGAGGAAATGAACTCCAAAAAACACCGGTTACCAATACGTCCAACTCTACTTGGTGGTAAACTGCCAGGTGTTGTATCGGTTACGTCAAGTGGTGAACCCGGCTATGATGGTTCTACCATACGTATTCGTGGCCAGCATACCTTAGGTGATAACAGCCCGTTAATTGTAATTGACGGTGTGCCCAGTGATGCTGGAGCGCTTGACCGTATCAACCCAAGAGATATCGAAACCATGTCGGTACTCAAGGATGCTTCTGCGGCTATTTATGGATCACAGGCCGCTAACGGGGTAATCCTGGTTCAAACAAAGCGCGGAAGTGATGGTACCCCCCAGCTTACGATTGATTTCAATCAAGGTTTTAACCAGCCAACACGTATTCCTGAAATGGCGGATGCCCCAACGTATCTTAGAATGCTGAATGAGGTAGACAGGTACAGAGGAAATGATCCCCGATTTTCTCAGGAGGAGATCCAGCGTCATGAAAATATTGAAGAGCAGGATCCGTGGTTATATCACGATACGGACTGGTTTGATGAGGCCCTGAAGCCGTTATCCTATCAAACACAGGCAGATTTGGCCATGGCCGGTGGTAGTGAAAACATGCAATATCGCCTGTCTTTAGGTGCACTTACAGAGGATGGTTACTATCAAAATAGCGCTACCCGGTATAATCAATACCAGTTCCGAAGCAATATTGACGGACAGGTTAATGAGAATATCAACATTCAATTTGATGTTAACGGTCGGTTTGAAGACCGTAATTTCCCAACGCAGTCAGCCGGAGCGACCTTCCGCATGCTGATGAGAGGAAAGCCGCAGCTCCCTGCCTACTGGCCTAATGGGTTACCCGGTCCTGATATCGAAAACGGTCAAAACCCGGTCGTAACAGGAACAGATGCTACGGGCTATGATGAGGATGATCGATATTATCTGAATGCGAACCTAGTGGCAGATATCGAAATTCCCGCAGTTCAGGGTCTGGGCGTTCGAGGAACGTTCTCTTATAACAAAGAGCTGCGGGAACGCAAGCAGTGGTTAACTCCGTGGACGCTTTATGGCTTTGATGAAGCAGGCTACCTGTCAGAAGGTGGAGATCCGGAACAATACCTGACGGGATCTTCCAGACCATCTGGTCAGGAACCACAATTAAGCCAGTGGAGTGAGGATAACCATGATATTCTTGTGAATGCGGTAGTCGAATATCAGCGTGATTTTGAAAGTCACTCAATTAATCTCCTTGCAGGTGCAGAAAGGCGTCAAGCCAGAAATGGGTTTATGTATGCATTTCGCCGCAATTATATCTCTCCGGCCATTGACCAGTTATTTGCCGGAGGAGAGGAACAACGCGCCAACAATGGTAGTGCCAATGAAGAAATTTGGCAGAGCCTCTTCAGTCGTATCAACTACGACTACCAGAGCAAATATCTGGTTGAATTGGTTGCCCGGTACGATGGCTCCTATAAATTTCCCAAAGGCGACCGTTACGGATTTTTTCCCGCGGTTTCTGTAGGATGGAGAATCTCCGAGGAAGAATTCTTTAGAAATAATGTAGGATTCTTTGACAACCTGAAGCTGCGCGCTTCATGGGGACAAACCGGTAACGACCGTATCGATCCCTATCAGTACCTTGCCAGTTACGGATTTGGTGGTGGGTATATCTTTGGTGGCGGTACGGAAGTACCCAGTTTATACCAAACGCGCACGCCTAATCCCAACATTACCTGGGAGGTTGCCAACCAGTTCGATGTCGGACTTGAAGCTTCCGTGCTCAATAACCGGCTTTCACTCGAAATCGATTACTTTAACTATTTGCGGGAAGATATTCTCACGCAGAGAAACGCTTCTGTCCCACAAACTTCAGGACTTAGTCTTCCGGAAGAAAATATAGGAAGAGTTTCGAGTTATGGATTCGATGGGTCTATTAACTGGCGCAATCAAGTCAATGAAGACTTCCTGTACGACATATCGCTAAACGCAGGATGGGCCACCAATGAGATTGAATTCTGGGACGAAGCTCCCGGAGCGCCTGAATGGCAGCGATCTACCGGTAACAAGATGGATACTGATCTGTTCTATGTTGCTGACGGCATCTTCCAGAACCAAGAAGAAGTGGACAGCCGTGCAAGCTGGAACGGCGCCCGACCCGGAGATGTCATCTTTAAAGATATCGATGGCGACGGTGAAATAACTGCTGATGATCGCGTACGTTCCGATCGCAATGATATTCCGGAATGGACGGGCGGTATTACATTCTCTGCCAGCTACAAGCAGTTTGATTTTACGGCCTTCTTCCAGGGAGCCGCCGGTGCTTCGCAGTACATCCAGACAGAATCCGGCGACTTTGGCAACTACTTTAACCAGTTTGCCGAGAGACGATGGAGGCCATCCGAGGATGACCACATGGTACAGCATCCCGACCAGGATCATGCGGACGGCCCTCGTGCATTCCAGCGTACAGAGGAGTACTGGATATCCAATGGAAATACCTATTTCTTCAGAAATACGGATTATCTGCGACTTAAAACGTTGGAGATAGGATATAATCTTCCTTCAGAGGTACTCAGCGGTGTTGGCATGCGGGATATGCGTATATATGTCAGCGGATTTAATCTGCTCACGTGGGACTCTTTCGGTCTTATGGATCCGGAGACCCAGGACGGTGCAGGTTCCTATTATCCACAGAAAAGGGTAATTAACGCTGGATTCTCTTTAACATTTTAGTACTTAAATATTAGATAATTATGAAGAACTTAACTTATATATCAACAATACTCTGTGTGATGTTACTGGCTATTACGGCCTGTGACGTCCAGGATGCGTTGGATCAGGAGCCGCTAGATCAGATCTCCGAAGAAGCGGTTTGGGATGATCCAGCTCTTATAGAGGCCTATGTTAATGATATTTATCTTGGCATGGGCCATGGTCTGTATGAAGTGATGTTTGCTTCCGCTGCAGATGAAACGCACTTTACCCATGGTTATGGGATTCCCGATATTGTGGAGTCAAACGTTTCCCCGAGTAACCGGGGCAGCTTTGAGAGTCGTGGAGATTTTAACCACTGGGATTGGTCCGACCTCTTTTTTCGCATTCAACAGGTAAATACGTTGTTGGAGGAGATCGAGAGCTCGGCTATTGAAGACCAGGCGATTATTGACTCCTATAAAGGTCAGGGTCACTTTCTGCGTGCTTATTTCTATCACAATCTGCTTCGCATTTATGGCGGTGTTCCCATCCTTACCGAACCCGCATCTCTTGATGACGAAGATCTTACGCCCGCACGCAATAGCTTTGCGGAGACAGTAGACTTTATCGTTCAAGAGGCTGAAATGGCCGCGGATCTTCTTCCGGTAGAACAGACTGGAGATGATTTGGGACGTGCCAGTGCAGGTGCTGCCCTAGCCCTGAAGTCACGCGTACTGCTGTACGCTGCCAGTGATCTCTTTCACCAGAATCCCAGCGGAATGGAAGTAACCGGCTACACCGGTGGCGCCAACCAGCAGCAAATGTGGCAGGACGCCAAGGATGCGGCCCAGGATGTGATGGATCTCGGAGCGTATGAACTGTTCCGACCCAATCCCGCCAGCCCGGAGGAAGCAGGTCAAAATTACTATGAATTGTTCCTCACCGAGAAACCACAAAATCCGGAAACTATCATGGAACGTTATTTCATAGAAACGCGGGATGACGGTCATAATCCGGGTCTGGATAACGGTCCCAACGGCTACCACAACTGGGCCGGTAATACGCCCCTGCAAAACCTCGTAGATGACTACGAGATGGCGGACGGCTCTGAATTTGACTGGAATAATCCACAGCATGCCGCTAACCCTTATGAGAACAGAGATCCTCGTTTTAAGGCTTCTATTCTTCATGACGGGGCAGGTTGGGTTCAGCGACCTTCAGACGCCGTACAATATGACGGTGATAATGTCATTCAGACCTTTGCTGAACTTACGCTTCCAGATGGAAGTGTGGTACCAGGTGTAGACACCCGTGATGGTCCTATCGAAGACTGGAACGGAAGCTATACCGGTTATTACCTGAAAAAGTTTATCCGGAATGATATGCAGCATGGAACAAGCAACAAACAGGAGGGATCCTGGATCTTTATGCGCTATACGGAAGTGCTGTTAAATTATGTGGAAGCTTCCATCGAATTGGGTCATTACGATGATGCTCGTCGTGAACTCAACAAGATACGAACCCGCGCGGGGATGCCGACGTATGATGCTTCGGTTACCGGCGATGAGTTAATGGAAGAATACCGCAACGAAAAACGCATTGAAATGGCCTTTGAAGAGCAGCGCTATTTTGATCTGCGTCGCTGGATGATTGCTCCTGAGGAAATGAATGAAGAAGGTCTAAACATTTATATCACTGTCGAGGGAACCAATCAGGCTGATCGTAGCACCTATTCAAACTACGAATACGAGGTACGCTCACAAGTTCCGGGTAATCGAAACTGGGATGACAAGATGTACTTCCAGCCAATACCGTTTGAGGAGATGAACCGTAATGATGAGCTGGTTCAGAACCCTAATTACTAATCTCTTAAAATTTCAAACTTAATATCGAGTTAAAAAATAAGCGAAGCAGGTTGAAAATACCTGCTTCGCTTTTTATTAGTTTCACTAAAATGAAATATTTTGACTTCTAACAGGATATACTCTTAAACGGTCTCAAATCATTGAATATTAACAACAAACCTATTGAGATATGAATCGGAAAAATTTTTTAAAAAATAGTTTGATCGCAGGAACTGCTATGGCAGCACCCGCAAGCCTAAAGGGATTTGATGGGCAAAAAACGACCATCAGGCCCAAAGCCAATCATAATTTTAATCTCAAATATGCGCCCCACTTCGGCATGTTTCGGCATCACGCGGGAGATGATCCCATCGACCAGATCAAGTTTATGGCTGACCAGGGATTTACTGCCATCGAAGATAACGGAATGATGCGCAGGAGCCCGGAGATGCAGGAAAAAATTGGTCAACAACTGGCTAAGTCGGGGATGCAGATGGGCGTGTTTGTGATTGATAAAGGGGGGAACTCAGCAAATTCTTTTAGCACCGGAGATCCTGAACACACTGAAATTTTTGTCGAAGCATGTAAAGAGGCCGTTGATGTGGCCAAACGAGTAAATGCTACATGGATGACCGTGGTTCCTGGTAACTATGATCGCAGTTTGCCGATGGGTATACAAACGGCAAATGTAATTGAAACGCTTCGAAGAGGGGCTGAGATTTTTGAGCCTCATGGACTCGTTATGGTGCTGGAACCGCTTAGCGATACTCCAGACCTGTTTTTACGCTACTCCGACCAGACCTATGAAATTTGTAGAGCAGTGGACAGCCCTTCATGTAAAATTTTGTATGACATCTATCACATGCAGAAAAACGAGGGACGTTTAATCCACAATATGGAGCTTTGCTGGGATGAAATTGCCTATATCCAGCAGGGAGATGAACCAGGGCGAAATGAACCCGGCACCGGTGAGATTAACTATCGGAACGTCTTTAAGTTTATCCACGACAAAGGGTTTGATGGTATCCTGGGCATGGAGCATGGTAACTCTATGGATGGCAAAGAAGGTGAACAGGCTGTGATTGATGCCTATGTGAAGGCCGATGATTTTACCTGATCAAAACCAACTCAGTTTAGAATTCGTGGTGGGATACCGTAAAAATCCCACCATGTTTATACTGTGAAATTCTAAAACAGTATCTATTTTAAGCATGCGGTTATTTAAATAAACTATTTGCAAAATTGGTACGCGGAGTGATACCTATCAGCTCAAAAACTTTTATACTTAGCCTTTCTTTAGCGTTTTTTGCCTTGGCGTGTTCATCTGATTTAACATTGGAGTGGCACCAGAAAGAGGGCTATCGCTGGGCTGAACTTTCTCCTGGATATTTTGGGGGAACCGGTTTCGAAAAAATGGAGGCTTCTGCCACCAGTATACAGTTTGAAAATATCATTTCAGAGGATCTTTCGGAGGAAAACCGCAATTATTTGAACGGCTCGGGAGTTGCAGCCGCCGACGTTGACGGCGATGGGCTGGTGGATCTCTATTTTGCCAAGCTTGACGGCCCAAATGTTCTTTACCGAAATCTTGGCGGCATGGAGTTTGAGGATATCACCAACCAGGCGGGCGTTGCCCATGAGGGCTACAACTCCAGCGGCGTTGTGTTTGTCGATGTAGATGGAGATGGCGATCCCGACCTGCTTGTTACCTCTCTTACGGAACAAAATTCTCTCTATATCAACGATGGCTCCGGGAGTTTTCCCTGAAAGAGAATAGTGGATTGGGTCCCTCAAAAGGGAGCAATACCATGACACTGGCTGATATCGACCAGGATGGTGATCTGGACCTATACATTACCAATTACAAGCTTAAAACAGCCCGTGACATATACACGGCTGAGGAACTAGCGACAGAAAATACGGTTCGCCAACAGGGCGATTCTCTGGTAGTGATTCCGCCATTTGACCAATATTACGGGATTATTGAAGCTGAAGATCAGTCGTTTCGTAATGAATACGGCGCATCTGACGAGCTGTATCTCAATGATGGAAATGGTCAGTTCCAAAAAGTGATGCCGGCTGGTGAACGGTTTTTGGACCGGGAAGGCTATCCCATGGAGCTGCCTCGGGACTGGGGACTTACCGCTCATTTCCAGGATGTTAATGCTGATGGCTGGCCGGACCTTTTTGTAGCAAACGATTTTTGGACACCCGACCGATTTTGGATTAACCAGGGCGATGGTGTATTTCAGCTTACGGGAGAAGACGTGCTACCGAATATGAGTCTCTCCTCTATGGGCGTCGATTTTTCCGATATCAACCGGGATGGAGCGCTCGACTTCTTTGTCACGGAGATGCTCAGTACCAGTCACCGGCGCCGCATGCGTCAGCTTTCCGAGGAGATGGATCTCGTAGACGAAGTGCCCAGTACAACCGAAACTCTCTCTACCTCAACAGGGGCGATAATACGTTTGCGGAGATCGCCTATTTCAGCAACCTGGAGGCCACAGAATGGTCATGGGCCACCAATTTTCTTGATGTGGATCTCGATGGCTATGAGGATTTAATTATTACCACAGGCCACGCCTACGATTACCAGGATATGGACACGCAATTGCAGCTTGGAAACCGGGAGGGAGAAATGAATCGATCGGGTGATCCCACGGCATTTCCACCACTCAATGTTCCAAACAAGATCTTTCGAAATAATGGTGACCTCTCATTCACCGATAACAGTTCGCAATGGGGGTTTACCGAAGAGGATCTTACCCTCGGCATGGCTTACGCCGATTTGGACAATGATGGCGATCCCGACCTGGCGATGAATCGTTTAAATAATGAAGCAGCTATTTATGAGAACAGGGCCAATAAGCCTAGAATTGCCGTGCAATTGGAGGATGATTCTCCGAATAGTGATGGAATCGGGGCCATGGTTGAGCTCGAGGGCGCTGGTGTTGTGCAGAGCAAAGAGATCGTCGCCGGGGGGACGTACGTCTCGGGGCCTCAGCCAATGGCCTTTTTTGCGGCTGATGAATCCAATCCCGATCACACGATTACGGTACGCTGGCCAGATGGACGCCAAACTGTAATCGAAAATGTGCAGGCCAACAGGGTATATAGTATCAACAGTTCAACTGCTTCGCCAATTGAGAATCGGCAGTCACAATCGCCAACCCAGAATACTCTTTTTACCGATATTTCCGGGCAGATTGCTCACAGCCATCATGAAGATCCCTATACAGACACCAATGTGCAGCCACTTTTGCCGGTAAAAATAAGCGAGCAGGGGCCCGGTTTGTCATGGATCGATATCGACAGGGACGGTGATGATGATCTGCTGATTTCGGCCGGCAAGGGCAGCCAAACTGCGCTATTTATTAATGATGGTGGAGTTTTTAGAAAAGAGCAGTTTATTTCTTCAAGAGGTGATGCTCCCGGCGATGAAACCACGATCCTGGGATGGGATCAGGGCGTTGATACACGGCTGATCATCGGCAGTGCTAATTTTGAGCAGGGGGATCCCAAGGCTCCCTCAGCAATGGTATACTCGGTGGATGAAACGCAGGCTTCGCAACAGCAGCTCATACCGGGAATTCTCTCGACGACCGGACCACTTGCCGCCGCCGATTATGATGCTGATGGGGATATAGACCTGTTTGTGGGCGGCAGTTTTGATCCCGCAAGCTACCCGCGCAATGCCAATTCTCGTCTCTTTATTAATGAAAACGGCAGCTACCGGCTGGATCAGGCCAATTCACAAAAATTGGAGCAGCTGGGGCTTGTCTCCGGGGCGGTATTTACTGATTACGACCGCGATGGCGATCAGGATCTGCTGATCAGTCGCCACTGGGATTCGCTTGTGCTGTTGCAGAATAATAACGGCAACTTTCAGGATGTCAGCGAATCAGTCGGTTTTGCAGAGTTCAAAGGGTGGTGGAATGGTGTTTCAACCGGGGACTTCAACAATGATGGGCAACCGGATATCATAGCGGCTAATATTGGCAAAAACAGTCCGTACCAGCTAGACACTGCTCAGCCACTGAAGCTGTTTTACAGTGATTTCAACATGGATGGCCGTGTAGACATGGTGGATGCATATTACAGCGAGGAGTTGCAGGGCTACGTTCCCAGGCGCCGGCTCTACTCATTTGATTCCTTGCCCATGGTGTTGCGCTCGGTAGGCTCGCATTCAGAATTTGCCAGCTCAACGGTGGATGAGATCTTCAACCAGGATTTTAGTAAAATTCCCTCTAAAGAGATCAACACGGTGGCTCACACGGTTTTCCTTAATACAGGTGAAGGCTTTGAAGCCGTAGATCTGCCCGATTACGCCCAGTTTTCGACGGCCTTTCATCCCGGGGTAGCGGACTTTAACAACGATGGATATGACGATCTTTTTTTGAGCCAGAACCTCTACCCGTTTGCCCATACCGTACCGCGGCAGGATGCAGGTCGTGGACTAATTTTACTGGGAGAGGGAGATGCGAATTTTTCACCGGTTAAAGGACAGGAAAGCGGCATTAAGATATATGGAGAGCAGCGCGGTGCAGCCGTAAGTGATATAAATTCCGACGGCAAGGTTGACCTGGCGGTATCTCAGAACGAAGGGGAGACAAAACTTTTTCTGAATCAAACGGAAAATTCGGGTATTCGGGTCACACTGGTTGGACCTGACTCAAATATAGATGCGGTTGGCTCATCTATAAGAATGGTTTATGAAGATGGCAGCAAGGGCCCATTGCGTGAAATACAGGCGGGTTCCGGTTATTGGTCGCAGCAGAGCTTTACGCAGGTTCTCGGTATTGACGAGGGTGGGAGTCCGGAGGCTGTTGAAGTCCAATGGTTTGATGGTTCCTCGGAAACGGTACCGCTGAATAATCAGCAAAGCATACAGATTAACTATGATGAGTAGGCTTCTTCAATCAAGGAAATTTCGAAATAAATTTTGAAAGTGATCCTGAGAACTATTCTTATTTTGTAAAGCAGTTCAAGAAAAATAAAGAAGAATCGTTCATTTTTTTTCGTTGATGAATGTATTCCTAAAGAATAAAGTAGAAAGCTAAGCTTGAACAGAGGGTCGGTAGCAGGCTTTGTTCAGTGAGTTAAATGCATTTGTCAGAAAATATCTAAAATGCTAACTACAGTCTTTAAAATGTGAGCTCCCAAGTAACTCTTAAACAGATCGCCAATGAACTGGGATTGTCTGCCATGACGGTTTCCAGGGCGATCAACAACAAGGCGAATGTTGATGAAAAGACCCGGGAGCGGGTGCTGGCAACGGCCAACAAAATGGGATATACGCCCAATCATGTTGCTAAAAGCCTGGTTTCCAACAAGACAAACACCATTGGCGTGGTGATTCCGGAAATATCGCACGCTTTTTTCCCGGAGGTTGTCCAGGGTATAGAAGAAGTGACCTATAGCGCCAACTACCAGCTTATCTTAACGCATTCTGCCGAGCAGTTCGAACGAGAGCGGAACGCTATCCTGACCCTCAGATCGCAGCGTGTGGATGGCATGCTGGTTTCTAGCTGCCAGTCGAAAAAAGATTTTAGCCTGTATAAAGATGTCATTGAAGCCGGAATTCCACTGGTATTCTTCGATCGCTGTATCGAAAATATCGGGGCCAGCAGTGTTAGAGTGAATGATCGAGAAAGTTCAAGAAAGGGTACTGAGCATTTGATCTCGCATGGGTACAAGAAAATTGCTCACATAAGTGGGCCAATCAAAGTTTCGATAGGATTAGAGCGTTATCACGGGTACCTGGAAGCGATGGAGGCGGCCGGACTTTCCGTGAACAAGAACTGGGTGGTAGAAAGCGGTTTCCAGGAGAGAGGAGGATATTTGGCAATGCAAAAGTTGCTGGAGTTGCCTGAAGATGTACTTCCACGGGCGGTTATGGCCGTCAACGATCCTGCCGCGTTTGGAGCGATGGAGGCAGTTTATGAACATGGCCTCAGAATTCCCAGATGATATTGCCATTGTTGGTTTTACGAATGAGATACGCTCTGAGCTACTTGACTGCCCGTTAACCACCATTCATCAGCCCGCGTATGAGGTTGGGAAGAGGGGAGCTGAAAAGTTGCTGAAAGTTATTGAAAATGAGGATGAACCGGTTGAGACGATTGAAATAACAACCGATCTGATCATTAGAAGATCATGTGGTTGCTCGGTCGCATAATGAATGGAATAAATTGTGTTGAGAAAGCTCATTTTACTGTTGATAACAGCAGGTATTATTATTTGGGAAAATCGGCTTGGTTGCTATTTTAGAAGCGAATGGATGTTAACGATAACATCCAGCAGGGAAGGGTAAAATGCTAATTCGCCCAGTGCCGATTAATGTCGAATGAGATAAATGGGGATGTGATGATGGATAATCATAAGGATGGGGATTCAGGCCGATGAACGAGTACTTTGCTGGATCAGGGAGTCTATTCTTCCTGTACCTGTTTTTTGGAAGTGTAGGCAGCCAAATCCATCCGTTAAAAGCGCAACGTAGCAATGCCTGTTTTCAGGAGCGTGAGTCAGCTTTCCCTGGAAATTCCACCCACCACTCTATTGATCAATTTGCCATGGGTGCCGACCTGTCGAATGTCGAAAATCCTGCATCACCCTGGGATAAGAATACCTTCTTCGATTTTGAGAGCAATCTGTACCAATGCATCTACCACAAAGCTGAAAAAAATGACTCGAAACAGGAAGAAAATAATGACCTTCACAAAAAATCTATACCCGAATTATAAATTCGCCAAAACGAACCGTTGGCTTTAACTGAAAAGAACCGAATATGACCTTTTCCTTAATCGATACAATCGTATTTGTTGCTTACTGCGCTACAATCATTTCTATAGGGCTTTGGGTTTCGCGGGATAAGGAGGGACACCAGAAAAATGCCGAGGACTATTTTCTTGCGGGTAAATCGCTTCCCTGGTGGGCCATCGGGGCGTCGCTGATTGCCGCGAATATTTCGGCGGAGCAGATCATCGGCATGTCCGGCTCCGGATTTGCGGTGGGGCTTGCCATCGCCTCCTATGAGTGGATGGCCGCCGTTACGCTGATTGTTGTCGGTAAATACTTCCTGCCGATCTTCATCGAAAAGAAAATTTTTACGATTCCGGAATTTGTTGAACAGCGTTTTAATACCACACTCAAAACGATTTTAGCCGTATTCTGGATTGCGCTGTTTGTGTTTGTAAACCTGACTACGGTGCTCTACCTGGGAGCTTTGTCGCTTGATACCATTATGGGCACGGGCGATGGCAGCCTGATGACATATGCGCTTGTCGGCTTATCCGCGATTGCCGCTGCCTACTCGCTGTATGGCGGGCTGGCCGCTGTTGCATGGACGGATGTGTTACAGGTTGGGCTGCTGGTTCTGGGCGGTTTTGTAGTCACTATTGCCGGCCTTGTTAATGTTACACCTGAAGGAGGCCTCCTCAACGGACTGGCTCATATTTATGACGTGGCCGGGGAAAAATTTACCATGATTTTGGATCGATCGAATCCGGAGTTTAACAATCTGCCTGGTATTGCGGTATTGCTTGGCGGAATGTGGGTAGCCAATCTTTATTACTGGGGATTTAATCAGTATATCATTCAACGGACGTTGGCTGCAAAGTCACTTAAAGAATCACAAAAGGGTATTATATTTGCCGGCTTTTTGAAATTAATTATCCCCCTGATCGTCGTTATTCCCGGCATCATTGTGTATGTGCTGTATACCCAGCCCGAAGGTACCACTCAGATTCCGGGTATTGTTGATGCTTTTACTCAGCCAGATGGGAGTATTCAATACGATAATTCCTATCCCTGGCTTATGAAGATATTTCTTTCGCCGGGCTTTTTGGGATTGGTAGTGGCAGCCTTGGCAGCAGCTATCGTATCGTCCATGGCTTCGATGCTTAATTCGGTGGCTACCATATTTACGATGGATATCTATATTCCATATGTCAATCCCGAGGCGTCGGACAAACAGACCGTAAACATGGGTAGAATTACTGCCGCAGTAGCGTTGGTAACAGCGGTTATAATGGCACCTCAGCTGCAAAGTGTGCCCCAGGTTTTCCAATACATCCAGGAATACACCGGCATGGTTAGTCCGGGGATACTTGCTGTATTCCTGATGGGATTATTCTGGAAGAAGACGACGTCGAAAGGAGCAATCTACGGGGTTCTGGCATCTATTGTCATTGCTGTGTTTTTGAAGACTCCTGCCGTTCAACTTCCCTTTTTAGATCAGATGTTTTATACCCTCATAGCCACTATCGCGATTATTGCAGGAGTCAGCTTAACAACCAACCCGCATGACGAGGATCCGAAAGCTATACATACTACCGCTGAGATGTTTAAAACCAGTCCCATGTTTAACATAGGGGCCTACGTCATTTTGGTATTGGTAGCCGTACTCTACGCGGTATTCTGGTAGGCGGGAAAATCTGAGACATAATTTTTATCGATGAAGCAACTAATTGAGCAAATAGAGCAAGAATTCAGCCGTCACTTTCAAGAAGATCATTTAATCATCAAATCACCGGGACGGGTGAACCTGATCGGGGAGCACACCGACTATAATGACGGCTTCGTACTGCCGGCGGCCATCGACAAGGTTATAGTGCTGGCGATGGCGCCAAATAACAAGAATGAAATAAATATGGTGGCGGTAGATAAAGATGAAACTCACCACTTTAGTTTGGATAAGCCCTATTCCAAAACCGGGAAAAGATGGCCCGATTATATCTTGGGCGTCGTCGTAGAGCTGGAAAAAGCCGGGTACCAGGTTCAGGGCTTTGATTGTGTTTTCGGCGGTAATATTCCCATCGGGCGGGCCTCTCGTCGTCTGCTGCGCTGGAAGGAGGGATTATTACCGGGCTGGCAGAAATATTTGAGCTGGACATTCCCTTAAAAGACCGGGCGCTGCTGGCACAAAAAGCCGAGAACGAATTTGTAGGTGTACAGTGTGGTATTATGGATCAGTTCGTGAATATCCACGGCAGGAAGGATCAGGCCTTGAAGCTGGATTGTCGGTCGCTTGAGTTTGAGCTCTATCCCTTCAAGCAGGAAGATATCCGGATTGTACTGTGTGACACCAACGTCCGCCGTGAACTGGCCTCTTCAGAATACAATATCAGGCGGAAACAGTGTGAAGCGGGTGTAACTTATTTGGCCAGGCACAACCCTGAAATCCAAAGCCTGAGGGATGTGGGGCATGACCTGCTTGACGATAATCGAAGTGAAATGGATGAGATCATTTACAAACGATGCAAGTTTGTGCTGCAGGAAAATGAACGTGTTCAAAAAGCTTGCAAAGATCTTCAGAATGGAGATATCGCCTCGTTCGGGCGACGGATGTACGCTTCGCATGCCGGGCTGCGGGATATGTACCAGGTAAGCTGCGCGGAGCTCGACATACTGGTGGATGCGGCCAGTAAAATTGACGGCGTGCTTGGATCTCGAATGATGGGCGGCGGTTTCGGTGGTTGCACCATTAACTTGGTGAAGGAGGCGGCCGTGCAGAATTTTGTGGATCAGATAATCGAAATTTATCTCGAAAAGACAACCAAGACAGTGGATATCTACAAAACGAAAATTAGTGGAGGAGCTGAAGTACTCTCCCTGGAAAATAAAAATGGATGGTAGTTATGGAACTAGACTTTTCGGAGCATTCGCATCGAAGATTGAATCCCCTGACGGGAGAATGGATACAGGTGAGCCCCCACAGGGCCAAGCGGCCGTGGCAGGGTAAAGAGGAAGAAAAAGCCGCGGATGAGAAGCCGGAATACGATCCAGAGTGTTACCTGTGCCCCGGAAACGACCGTGCCGGTGATGCAAGTAATCCCGACTATGAAAGCACCTTTGTGTTCACCAACGATTTCAGCGCCCTAAAACCGGATGTACCCTCCAAAATGTCGAACAAAGATAACCTGCTGGTGGCGCGTGGAGAAAAAGGTATTTGTCGGGTTATCTGCTTTTCCCCGCGCCATGATCTGACACTGCCGGAGATGGAGCTTTCCCAGGTTCGTGAGGTCGTGGATCTGTGGGTGAGGGAATATGAGGATTTGGGTAATCGGGATTACATCAACTACGTTCAGATTTTCGAAAATAAAGGGGAGATCATGGGGTGCAGCAAGTCCCCATCCCCATGGGCAGATTTGGGCGCAGGAGACAATTCCAGACGAGCCGGCCAAGGAGCTGGACCAGTTTAAAAACTACTTCAGACAACAGGGTAAAACGCTGTTGCCAAGACTTGCCTGGAGCTGGAACAACAGAAGCAAAAACGGATTATCCTGGAAAATGATCACTTTGCGGTACTCGTGCCATTTTGGGCGTTCTGGCCTTTCGAAACACTGCTGATGAGCAAACGACCATTCGGCCGTTTCACAGAGATGAGCGAGGAGGAAAAGGATGCGCTGGCCTCCATTATCCAAAGCCTTACCATTAAATATGATAATGTGTTTAACGTGAGCTTTCCCTATTCAGCCGGGTTTCATCCCGCTCCGACTGATAGCATGTCGTACCCGGAGTGGCATTTCCACATGCACTTCTACCCCCCGTTGCTTCGCTCAGCCACCGTAAAAAAGTTCCGGGTTGGATATGAAATGCTGGGCAATCCGCAGCGGGATATTACTCCCGAAGCTGCCGCGAACCTCTTAAAGGAATTGCCGGAAATCCATTACAAAAAATTATAAGGCTTAATCATGAAGTACAGCTTAAATCTGCTTTTCCCATCAAATAAAAGCGGGAAAATGAAGGCAGATTTTTTTTTCCTGGACAATGAAAGCTGCAGCGTTGAAATATTCAGGGATGGCCTCAGTACTGACCGCTACACCAGCGATCATATTCACACAAGCCAAACTATTTCTGCTAAATCAGAATTGGATATTGAGATGGTAAGCAACGGCGGAGGGGTAGATACAATTCGTTTTTCTGAATAAGAATCTAAAATTGTCAAAAGCTCATGAAATATTCTACCAGGGTTACAATCGGGGCGTTATTGCCTGCAGTTGTCGTCATATTTTTACTGGCAATTTCAGGAACTCCCGATGATATTCAGCATCTTGGTAATGCATCGCTGGTTGACTGCGATTCTACCTTTGTGAATCCAGTGATGGATGGTGCGGATCCCTGGGTAGTCCAAAAAGATGGGTACTACTATTTCTGTGAGACCCGGGATGGAGGTATCTACGTTTCAAAATCTGAAAAACTGACGGAGCCCAAAAACTGGAAGCAGGTCTGGCAGCAGCCAGAGGAGGGATGGAACCGGGCCAATTTGTGGGCCCCGGAACTGCATTACCTGGACGGACAATGGTACATATATTACACTGCCGGCAGATCTGGTCCCCCATTTATCTCTCAGCGATCGGGTGTTTTGCAGGGTACCAGCCAAGACCCGCAGCAGCCCTTCATTGAAAAGACCCAGCTCTATACGGGAGATGACATCGATGATCGTGAAAACAATACCTGGTCGATCGATATGACACCGCTGCGCGTGGGCAATCAGTTGTATGGTATTTGGTCGGGATGGGAGCAAAACCGGCAGGATGACGCCACTACCCAGCATCTGTACATTGCCGAGATGGAAAATCCCTGGACGATCAGCTCCAACCGGGTACGTATTTCATCACCGACAAAACCGTGGGAACGGGGGAATGAAGTTGATTTTGGTATTAATGAAGGAGCGCAAATCCTGAAGCATAATGGCCAGATTTTTGTGATCTACTCCACCCGGGAATCCTGGCTTCCTTACTATCGGCTGGGGCAGCTGCGGCTTTCAGGGGCTGCTGCGGATCCGATGAATGCTGCTAACTGGCAAAAGAAAGGGCCGGTCTTTCAGGGAACGGAAACCATCCACGGGGTGGGTCACGCAAGTTTTACAACATCACCGGATGGAACTGAACATTGGATCGTGTATCACTCCAAGAAATCGACCAAGCCGGGGTGGAATCGCGATGTCAGGATGCAGCCGTTCGGATGGAATACGGATGGATCTCCCGATTTTGGAAGTCCTGTAAAACCGGGTAAATCCCTGCCTGTTCCCTCGGGGCAATGCGAAAACTGACTATACTTGCCTATGGAATAAGCAGTTAATGTGCAGAAATCTTTTGTTTTGGCGTTTTTAATGAGGAGAAAATTCGGGATGGTATTTTAATCTATAAAGCAATAAATGATGTACACGTCACTTCTAATCTACAATTATAAAAATATGTCTGATCCTAAGACGCTACTCCAGGTGTTATGTTTTTTATCGTTGTTCATGTTTCTTTTGATCCCCAACCCAAAAGCACAGGAAGTGATGGGGGAGGTATGGTCCAAGGAAAAAGCGGAGAGCTGGTACGCCCAGCACGACTGGATGTCCGGCGCTAACTTTAATCCCAGCACCTCGGTAAACCAGATTGAGATGTGGCAGGAGTTCAGCTTCGATCCTAAGACGATTGACAAAGAGCTGGGATGGGCCGAGGAGATTGGCTTTAATACGATGCGGGTATACCGGCATCACCTCGTGTGCGCGTACGCAGCCCTGAGGGACTGAAATCACGCATGGATCAGTTTCTCAGGATAGCCGACAGCCATGGCATGAAGATTATGTTTGTACTCTTTGACGATGTCTGGGGCGACGACCCCAACTTGGGCGAACAGCCTGCGCCCATTCCCGGTGTTCACAACAGCGGCTGGGTAGAAAGTCCCGGGCACGACCAACGGCTGGACAAAGCGCTTTACCCCGTTCTTAAAGCCTACGTTCAAGACCTGATCAGCCATTTTGATGGCGATGACCGCGTGCTTATGTGGGACCTGTATAACGAGCCGGGTAACGGAAAGAATACACCGTCGAGTACGTTGCCGCTGCTAAAAAATGTGACTCAGTGGGCCCGGCAAGTCGATCCGTCGCAGCCGATCACCATCGGCATGTGGAACACGGTCGGATGACTTTTCAGAGCTCAACGCATTTTCGGCAGCCAACTCCGATATTATTACGTTCCATGATTACAACCCTCTGGATCAGACCAAGAAAACCGTTGAACGGATGAAGCAGTACGACCGCCCGATGATCTGCACTGAATATATGGCCCGCACTAACGGCAGCAAATTTCAAACGCATTTTCCCTTCTTCGCCGAACAGAATATTGGTGCTATTAACTGGGGATTGGTTAGCGGGAAAACCCAGACGATCTATTCGTGGAATTCGCCAAGGGGCTATGGTGAAGAATTCTACCAGCGGTGGAGAGGAGAAGTGCGTGAAGTGTATCCGTGGGAAGATCACCTGAAAGCCACAGAACCCGAAGTTTGGTTCCATGACATTTTCCGTCGTGATGGTTCCGCGTTTGATACCACTGAAATTGAGCTAATAAAAAGAATCAACGATGAGTACTAGAAATGCCACATTCATAGCCGCTTGTATTCATCTGTTTGATAATATTTAGGCCGGGAATCAATCCGCGCATGCAACCAGAATACGCCGAGTCCCGAGGTGCTGAGCCAGCGCGGGTCACTGCCGATATGCTGTTGCATCTGCGTGGCCGTAACCTTCCAAAACTGGTCAATCTGCTCCCGGGGTGCCTTCCGCACAAATGTACCAATATGCGGATAGCCCGGAGCATCAGGCAGCGGACAGGGAGCGATCAACCGGGCATCTCTACCCAAATTTGGAAACGTAACCACCTGCTTCTGATCGCTGAAATATTGCTTGAACGTCTGCGTATCCGGTGATTTACCGCTCAGGAATGGGCTGTCAATTACATTGCATTCATACGTGTCTTCCAGATTCCTGGGTGGTCAACGGCTTGTTTTCCCAGAAAAAAGCATTATATCCCCAGATTTAGCCAACACAGAATCATAGAAGTGTTCGGAACGGACGCGAAGAACTGAGAAAGCGCCAGGAATTCGGCGGTGATTGATCGGCTTCTGCTCTCCACCTGTCCCCAATTTTATATTCTCAGAAGTTGCCTCAATTTCGTGGGTCGTCCAATGCATATCGGTAGTACGGTTACCTTTTCAATTGAAGTTATAGAAAATTGATATACCTGTCTATTTGCAGGTTTTGTGGGAGGTTGCTACTAAAAATCCTTATATATGCTACAAAGAACAATCCACCTGCTTAAATCTGCTTATTATAACACGTTTACCGGTTAACACCTTATTCTAAGCCACTTAATTCGTTAGGATGGGGTCAATCCTCCTGTCCTCCTTCTCCAGAGGAACTCATTAAGCTCCTAAATGGACTTTCCCCGCTACCAGACCAGTGGCACATCCACCCCACGTCCCTCTTGAGAAGAGGGATTTAGGGAGATTGAACCTCCATTTAAAGAAAACTGAGTCACTTTTTAACCGGTAGACGCATTGATCTTTAATATTAAATTTCGGGTGCACTGGGTTAGCAGAAAAGTTAACAACGTCTTTGCCCATGAGAACCAGGATGCCATACCGTATCAGGCGCCTGCGATAGAAAGGTTGTTTTCTGGAGCGATAGCTTGGCGCACTCTTTTGGGTATGATGCAATACTACTGAAGTACCTGTTCCATTGTTTCGTGTTTCCTGCATAGAAGGTGCTAATGCAGCGATGGACCGTTGATAAAAACGGTTTTGACGAGTTTTTTAACCTTTCGAAAGTTGTTTTTTTGAAATTCCCAGGCAAATTCAAACTGTCCAAATAAGGATCCAAACAGCAGGAATAGTGCCTGGTAAGCGGGCACTACCACAACCAGCCAAACGACAGCCTGTTCCCACAAAGCTGTTTGTGCGGTGAATCCCAGCCATGCGACAGTTACTGACCGAACATAGAGCACCGAAAGCCCGGAGATGGAACAGAGCAACAAAATCAGTCCTATCTGCCAGGAATGGTCGATATTCCAGCGCGTTTTAAATTTGTTGATAAACTTCTGCATTAAACCACTCAGGTATTTAATTGATCAAATTAGAATTGCTGTTCTCCTTGGGGAAAATAGCGGCTAATGCAATAAAATTACCGCTTGTAGGTATGCAGGGATCTGGTCTTATGAGCATTTTTGGTATTTGCTATACTGGTCACTGGTGATCAGTTCGTTAATCGGCAAAATGTAGCAATTAAGCTGGAAGGATAAAAGTGGTTGTCAGTTTATTCGTTGAAGAAGAGTTTAGCTGCGCGACAAAAAATGTGTTTTCCCCGGTACAGAATCCAGTATGGAAGCTTTAGTCAGGGTCTGTTTGCCGTATTCATTGTTGATGGCATCCTGTACCATGTAAAAACGCCGCTGCTGGTGTAGTCTTCGCTGAAAAAGAGTTCCTGCTGGTTGGATCGATCTACTTTCACCGTGCCCACGCCAATCCCACGCAGTGCATATCCCGCGTCCAGCAGGTTGCGGATCCGCGGCTCGGCCTTTTGCATGCATTCGTGATGGATGTAGCCGTCCAGGTTGGTATAGCCATCGGCGCCGAAGCGGAACGCTGAGTCCCCTTGTGCTCCCGGTGCTGGATCCGCAGGTAACCAAAATAGGAGCGGGCCCGCATCCGGTAGCCGCGCATCCGGTAGCACAGCCGGGAGATCCCTTTCATAATTTCACCACGGATTTCGGTCACATTGGTCGATTGGCTGCTGAAGGTGTGCATGTAGTTCAGCTGCTCTTTCGGGGAGAGCTGATCAGTGAGCACCCGCGCGCGATCCTTTCCGGCTACCATCTCATACATGATTTTGCCGAAATAGTCCCCGAACAGCTCCTGGAAATACCGGATAGCCCCGCTCGATGCCGTCGGCAATGGTGATATAGTCCTTCGCCCTTGAGCTTTTGCGTAGCGCCGCCGGCCAATACCCAGATTTCATCCAGCGACAGGGGCGCCCAGTATGTCGGCGGCTTCCTCCTTGTCAAGGACCAAGCGTATAGCCCGTCGGGCTTGTTGATGTCGCTGGCCAGCTTGCAGTAGGTTTTGGAATAGGAGATCCCGATCGAGCAGACCAGCCCGATTTCCTTTGGTAGATGAGATCCCGCAGGGCTTGCCCGTATCGCGGTAATTCTGGAATCTGGCTGATCCTGCAGAAAGTTGATATCCAGAAAATACTCGTCCATCGAATACTTTTCGACGGTGGGAGCAAAATCGTTGAGCACATCCTCAATCAGCGCGCTGATCCCTTTGTATTTCTCGTAGTCGGCCTGCAGCCCAATAATCCATGGACAGATCTGCTCGGCCTCGTAGGCGCTCATGGCCGTCTTAATGCCCAGCGCCCGGGCCTCGTAGGAGCTGGTGGCCACGATGCCCCGCGGGATGCCTTTCTCTCCCTTGTACCACCCGCCGATGTAGACCGGCAGCCCGTGCAGCTTAAAGCACTGCTGTTCCACCTGCGCATAAAAGCAGTTCATATCCAGGTGCAGGTAGAGCCGCTCTTTCAGGGAGCTGTGCTGCATGTCTCGGCTGACGCACCGGTAGTCGGTGATCTTGTGCACATCTTCATCCATATTATAGGTGCCGGTATCGATAGAAAAATTGTCAGGCATAAAACATGAAAAAGTAATTGAATTAATGGGGATTGATTTGATTAATATACATGAAAATATTATATGAAATTAAAAATAAGGTGTTTCCAATGCAAACGGTCTTGAAAGAAAAGGTTAACGTCGATCGCGGTCTTCCGGAGCTTCCAGGACAGCCACCGAGCATACCCGCGGCGGGCTGGGAGCGCAAGCGGATCCAGCCCCGCGCTATGTCAAGCGCAAAAAGGGCGAAATGCTGACCGTCACCGAGGTACGCCGCTCCTACGCCCAGTGCAAGGGGAAGCGACTGCAGGTCCATTTTGTAATCTGCTGCGAGGGCGACCGCTACTTCCACCTGGTCTATGATTCCGACAGGATCATCTGGATTCCTGCTACCATGAATTTGACGACCAGATGCTGTTTGACGAGATTGATATTGATGTGGAGATTACCTGGAACGGGTTGTCGGGATCAAAAGAGTAGTTCCTGATTTGCTTTTCATTTTTCACCTGGAAACCCGAAATATTCTTTACAATAGATAACGAGAACATCCCATTGATTGCACAGTATCTCGGTTAATCCGGAATTATTATTTAGTCTGATCTGGAAGCAAAAGAAGCAGAGTGAGCAGGGCCGTTCGCTGCATAGTTTCCTCAAGATAGATTTTTTCGTTGCTGCTGTGGGCGCCTTCCCCGACCGCCCCGAGTCCATCCAGGGTAGCGGTATACTGGCTGGCCAGGTTGCCATCGGAAGCACCGCCGGAAGTCCCATCATCGAGCTCTAAACCCAGCAGTTGACCGCATACCCTGGTGGATTCCCACAGCTGACGATTGCGTTCGTTTTTCATCATTGGTTGGCGGCCAAATCCGCCGGATATTTCCAGGGTAACGCCACCGGTAGAGGGGGTGAGGCCGTTAATTTTTTTGTCGATCTCGCGGGCATCTTTCTTTGTCAGTACCCGCACATCTACATCGGCTCCACTCTCCGGGGCCACCATATTTGTACTGATGCCGCCGTCAATTTTTGCCTACGTTAACGGTGATGCCTTTGGCCGGGTCGTTCATCTCGGCAAGTTTTTGGATCAGGTAGGAGAGTTCCACAATAGCACTGCGTCCTTTTTCCGGCTCCAGCCCGGCATGCGATGAGCTGCCCTTCACCCGAATATCATAATGTGCCACCCCTTTGCGACGGGTTTTGATCTTACCTTCTGGTCCCAGGGAGGGTTCCAGCACATAGGTTCGTTTCATCGCCTTTACAAGTTTTTTATCCGATCTCTGGATTCACGGCTGCCCGTTTCCTCATCTGAATTAATAAAAGGTACCGGCTGAAGAGTGGGAGAAAGCTCCATTTTGCCGTCCCTGTCAGGATAGGCAAAGAGGATCATATCGGTCAGCAGCTCATCTACGGCCAGCGTGAACCGAGCAGCCCCATCGGGCTTCATCCCCATAATTCAACACCATCAGTCACGTAAAATCTGTAGCCGACTCCACCGCATCGATATGGGCCTCTATATATAAATAGGCTTCCATGAGACCTCCTTTCTTTGCCAACAGTTTTAGAATTTATCTCTCCTGATTGCGTCGCTGTATTATCTATACAGATATTTTTTCAATGATTCATAGATGGTTTTCCCGTACCTGTTGTAGTAAGAATCACTACAGTAGAGTAAAATTAAAGGCAGAGTTAAAACGGGGGCAATTTTTAACTGGTATTATTTTCGATATAGTTATCGGGTTGATTTGGTTATTTTAGCCACCTGAAGAGGACGGTACTTTACTTGAAAACTCTATCTAAATCTGGGACAAATTATAAAATTAGGGAATAGAGATGGGCTAGTCCTGACCGGAAAGAAATCAAGAAAAGCAGATTGTATAAATGTAAGGGATAATTGTTCTGATAGCTCACACAAAAATAAAATAGCACGGGCCTAAAGTCCGTGCTATTTATCAACTATGTAATAGAAATTATGTGCTTTCGACTCTTTCTTCGTTTAAAGTGAAAGATCGCCTATTTTTGTTTCAATAGCCCTTTTAGGGTTGCAATATTCCTCGAACCCAACGAGCAAATGAGTTGAAGCATCAGCAAGGTATACCAGTGCAAATCATCTAATCACTGAGCCGTAAATCCCGGAAGTTGCTTGATTTCACCCCTTCCATGGCCGACTCGTGAGCCAGCAGGCCTACGCAGGTCCAGTTGGCTGCTTGGCGGGCATTGGGGTAGGGCTCACGGTCGCTCGCGATCGAGTCAACAAACTCATGGGCCAGGTGGGGATGCGATCCGCCGTGGCCGCCGCCCTGGATGAATGACAGGTGTGCATGTTCATCAGCATCGTAGACCCCTTCCTGGGTAAATTCCTGGATCTCTTTCGGCAGGCGATGTCCATAATCTGGAACCTCAACGCGTTCCGGGATTTCCGGTTCCGGTTTCTTGGCAGTGTGAATAACCGGCTCTTCGCCCTCGATCAGCGGCCATTCAAATGATTTCTTGGAACCGTAGGCATCAAAGCTCTCGCGGTACTGGCGGGCAGTATCGAACAGCGAGCGATATACGTGGGCCGAAACATCGGAGTTGCGCAGTTTAATATGGCAGGTTTCCACAGCAAAAGGGGAGCCTGATTTTTCGATCAGATCATCGCTGATGCGGCCTGATCCAAAACAAGAAACGTATTCCGCTTCCGCATTCGTCAGTCCCAGAGCCGGGCTCACCACGTGGGTGGCGTAGTGCATCGGTTTCATGTACTGCCAGTACTCCGGCCAGCCCTCCATATCCTGCGGGTGGGAGGCCTGCAGGTACTGGATTTTGCCGAGTTCGCCCTTCTCATACAGCTCTTTCACAAACAGGTACTCGCGGCTATACACCACCGTTTCGGCCATGGTGTAGATCAGGCCGGTCTCTTCTGCTGTATCTACAATCTCTTTGCAATCCTCGACAGTAGTCGCCATCGGTACGGTGCAGGAGACATGCTTGCCGGCACGCAGCGCCATCAGCGGAGTGCTCGGCGTGCAGCTGAATGGGGTGTTGATATGCACGGCGTCCACATCGGGATCGGCCAGCAGGTCTTCATATTCGGTGTAGCGGGTTTCAATACCAAAGGCATCACCGACCTCATTCAGGTCCGATTCGGTACGCTGGCAGATGGCGTACATGTTGGCATTCGGATGCTTTTGGTAGATCGGAATAAATTCTGCTCCAAATCCCAATCCAATAATCGCAATATTTACCTGTTTGTTTGCCATAATATTCTAGCTGTTTTTATTTGAAGGTTTTTTGTAAAAATGTAAGTCCATCTTTGGCCAGTTTATCCTGGTCGTCCGCAAATGGCTTCCAGATACAGACCGCATCAGCCAGTTCCTGGTTGTCAGATGTAAAGCTTTCGATATTTACAGCACCGTTATAATCGACCGCTTTTAGACCTCGAAGAAAGCTGTCCCAGTTAGTCTGTCCGGTGCCGGGAGTGCCGCGGTAATTTTCTGATACCTGCACATGAATAAGTTTATCTCCTGCAGTCTTGATCGCTTCCTCCAGGTTATGTTCTTCAATACTCATGTGAAAACCATCGACCATAATTTTGGCCGCGGGATGATTAATGTCATTTACCAGCCGGAGAGCATCTTCGGTGGTATTAACTAAATCCGACTCAAACCGGTTCAATGGTTCTATGGCCAGTTCAATGCCTTTATCGGCGGCTTTTTCGGCAACTTTGCGTAAGTTGGTGACCGCTCGCTGCCATTCGGTTTTTCGCTGCTCAGGCGGTACCATTCGTGCCTTGCCGACGGCAGAATACATCGGGCCGGCTACGAAACCGGTATTCAGCTGAACACTCAAATCGATGAGCGCATCCATATAATCAAAACACTGTTGATGAATCGCCGGATCATCGCTGGTAAAATCACGGTTGGGGCCAAATGCTCCACATACCACAGCTTCCAATTGATGTTCCTCCAGGGCTTCCTTGACTTTTTTACTATCGATGATATCCGGGTCTTCCACTGGTATTTCCACCACCTCGAAGCCCATCTCCTTGATCCTGGAAAAAAGGCTGGTGGATTCGGTATTAAAGGGCGATGACCACACCCAGGTACTTACTCCAAAAGAAAGTTTCACGATGCTATATCATTTAGAGATTGTAATTAATTATTCAACGACATTCATGATACCCTGCATGGTTCTCCAGTGACCAGGGAAGGTGCATACATAGGGATATTCCCCCGGATCCTCGGGGGCGGTAAAGGTCAGGGTATAGGTATCATCCGGGTTGATGAGAGGAGTGCTGAACAGTATTTCGTCCATCTGGGGAACATATTCCTGGTCGGCACCTTCTACACTGGTAGCTAGCTGGTCAGCGGCTTTTCCGACCTTCATGAGGGAACCCGGCTCCAGTATCAGCAGGTTATGCTGCATGAAATCAGGGTTCTCGAAAATGATTTCAACCGGTTGACCGGCTTGAACGGAAAATTCCTCGATGTCGAACTTCAGTTCATTCATGACGGCTGTTATGCGGATGGTCTGTGCATCCCCGGAAGCTGCCGTTTCTTGGCTGTCAGAGCTTTCATCGCTTGCTTCCGTTTGTCCCATAGAACCTGTAAAGCCTTCCTCGTGTTTGTTGGCCGCCAACTTCATGGCTTCAGCAATCCATTTGTCACTCATGGTCTCAGAGTTTTGGCTTACTTCATAAAGAGCTTGTCCGATCTCTTCAGCGGGTTCCATCTCTACCGTAGCCAGAATTGCTTCTCGCTGCGTATAGGGATCAGAATCCTGGAGCACGCCGGAGTCGATCAGGGCCTGGTTGGCCTCTTCATTTCGTGGAAGTACTTTCACTGCGGTCTTTCGAACGCCAGCCGCGGGATGGTCCAGCGCTCCTATAGCTGTCTGCAGGGCTTCCTGGTTGCTGCCATCCAGCGCGCCCAGCCCGTGAATGGTCCACAGGGCATGCAGGGCCCCGCTGTTCAAACCCATGTCGTCAACCTCCTCATTTTCTACCAGACTATAGAGGTCGGGCAACACATCCGTTTCGCCGCGTTCTACCAGCAGCCGCTGGGCCGTCTTGCGCCAGAACATGTTGGAATGACTGAGCGCTTCAAAGAGCTGCTGCGGGTTATCCTGGCTGAGGGTCATTGGTTCGGTTTCTTCTGCACCGTTATATGTAATACGGTAAATGCGCCCGTGCGTGCGATCGCGCAACGGGTTTACGTGCGCATTCCCTTCTCCATTTTCGGCATCAAAGCCGGCAGATTGCTCGGAGGGAGTGGGGTTGTGCTGCACGATAAAGTTGTACCAGTCGAGCACCCAGAGCGCCCCGTCGGGCCCCACTTTGGCCTGCACGGGTGAGCTCCACCGGTCGTGGCTGGCAAAGATGTTCCATCCGTCAGATTCGGTGTAACCGGCCCCGTTTTCTTCGATGATTGCATTATGGGTCAGCCCGGCCGTGGGTTCGCTTACAAAAGCGATGCGGTTCCAGTATTCTCGGGGGAACTGTCGGGCCGTGTAGAGCTGGAAGCCGGAGGCCGCCGTAAACCCACCGTGCACATCTACCTGTAGGTAGTCGCGAATGAGCGGATGCATGGCATAGTGGCCATCAATCTTTTCGTTGCCGGCGCTCCATCGTTCACGTCGGTTGACATTTTCGGGCCATTGGTAGTCCACATAGTAGCGGTGGGGAATACCCATATAAACGGCGTGCGTGTTGTTGGCGGTGGATCCGAACACTTCGCCTGTTTCGTTGAATCCAAGTCCCCAGGTGTTGTTACTGGTTGTCGTCAGGTATTCCAGGTCAATATTGTCAAAATCAGTGTTGAACCGATAGAAACCCTGGGTAAATTCCATCTCTTCACCGTTTACGGTACCCTCAAAACCGGAGTACCCGACGGTGCCCCAGATCTGGTTATCAAAACCATAAAGCAGGTTGGAAGGCCCGGCGTGGGTATCATAGGTACCCCACCCTGTAATGATTTTTTCGCGAACATCGGCTTTGTCATCGCCGTCGGTATCCTGCAGGAACAGGAAGTGCGGGGCCTGGGACACCACAACACCGCCATTGGCAAACACAAGGCCGGTGGGAATGTTCAGGCTATCGGCAAACACGGTAACGTTGTCGGCACGGCCGTCCCCGTCGGTGTCTTCCAAAATCTTGAGTTTGTCATCGCCGCCCCCCTCTTCCTCGCGGACAGTGTTCGGATAGTCGATCGTCTCAAGCACCCAGAGGCGGCCTTCTTCGTCCCAGGCCATATCGATGGGATTGATGATCTGCGGTTCGGTGGCAAAGAGTTCGGCTTTAAATCCAACCGGTACCTGTATGAATTTTTTGGAGTCTTCGGGAGACAGGGGCAACTGATACTGTGGTGCCGGATCAAGCTTCCGATAGTTGGGGATGGTTTCCCGATCCTCAAACTGAAGTTCTGGCATATCTGCTACATATTCTTCCCATTCCTGCCGTACCTGGTCGCTGACAGACCAAACAATGCCTTCCTTGACGAGTTCCTGGAAGCCTTCTTTCTCCCAGGTGCGTTCGTCGTGGCCGTAAGCCGTGTAGAACACCTTGCCATCGCCGTGGGTGCGCACCCAGGTCCATGGTTCGTCTTCGCGCTGCATCAGCACGGTGCGGTCTTGGTTGTGCTGGTTGTGAACGTAGGTTTCATCCCATGTCTCAAACTCGGAAAGCCCGTCGGTGATGGGATGATCGGTGTTCGTGATTTCAGCAGTAAAGGTGCCGGTGCCGTGGCTTTCAAACTGGGCGCCCACCAGTTCCACAAACGCTTCGGAGTTGCGAAAGCAGAAGCTGGCCGAGTGAATGGGGATGAAGCCATTTCCGTTTTCTACAAAATTTAACAGGGCTTGTTCCTGGCTGGTGCTTATAGAATCGTGGTTGGCGTACAGCAGCAGGGCATCATACTTGGCCAGATTTTCCTCATTCAGATCGTTGGGATCTTCAGTGTAGGTGAAGTTAATGGCGTCATCGGCCAGGGCAGAGGCCAGGATGGGCGCGTAGGCCTCGGAGTTGTGGTGCTCCTGGTTGTGCCCCAGGAATAGTACTTCAATTTTCGGTGATTCATTCCCGGCTTGTTGGTCACCGGAAGATTGGCAGGCAATAAAAGCTATTGCGAGCATACTCACCAGTAACCATGATAGTGTACGTTTCATAGAACTTCCCATTTGTTGAGTTAAGTAAGGTTGTAAATTTTGTAATGCTATAGATCTAAATCGGAGGGATAAAAAGAGTTGGAATTATCCCCTTGATCCCGTTTTATTTCCTATTAAAAAACCCTTTAATAAAGTATTCATATCCCAGATTAAACAAGTGTAATGTTAACACTTATCAATTTCAACTAAAGCTTATCGGATAGTAAAAATTATATGATAGCTTATCACTAAATCATCCTGTAAAAACATTCAAATACCACCTTTGCAGCTACAAATCGGGCCTTTCAATCAGTTGGAATGTAGCTGGTACTGGTTCCTGGAGGGATCCTCTTTGGAGGCCTCAAACTTTTGTGAATACTCCCGCGGTGTCAGGCCGGTATATTTTTTAAACTGCCGGTTGAAGTGCGAAATATTATTGTACCCGCTCTCATATCCGATCCTGGAAATATTGAGATCCGTTTTTTGCAGCATTTTGCAGGCTTGGGAAATTCGCACTTCATTCAGAAACTGGGAAAACGTTTTGCGAGTCCGTTGCTTGAAGAATTTGCAAAATGCCGCCTTGCTGTAATGGGCGATGCCGGCAATCGTTTCCAGTTCGATATCTTCTTTATAATTATTGAGAATATAATTTATCACATCATTCACCTTGCGGCTTTCTTTATCAGAGGGCGGCTGCAGGCTGCTTATATCTGCAAGGTATTCGTACTCATTGGTTTCAGCCAGTTCGTTCAGAATACTCAATATCTCGATAAACTTGCTGAATCCGGTCTGTTCTAACAAAGACACCATGCGCGGCCCAATCGTATCAACTACCTCCGGGAAAAAACGCACCCCCGGTTTGCCCGTTCTATGAGATGCCGAATAGTGGACATTTCGGAGATTTCGAAAAAATCTTTTCCCAGTGACTGGTCATGGAAAAATACGGAAATGGAAGTCGATTTTTCGAAGCAGTTATCCGTATAATATTTTGAATCACTTTTAAACAGGTGATTTTGATTGGAGCCGATCAAGAAAAGATCACCAGCAGTAAAGGAGGTAATCGAATCTCCAATATACAGATCGCCGGTTCCATTGATCACGTACATCAGTTGCAATTCGGGATGATGGTGCAGCTGATCATAAAAGTGAGGCTGATCATCATATTGAGTAAAAAAGCCTTCTTTGCCTGTTTTGGGAAGCTTGAAATAGATGGACTGAGGATCAGTCATAACAGTAAATTGTTAGTGGAACTCCATGTCTGCTGAATATTGAGTAACATTATGCAATAATCCGTTAAAATCAACAATTTAGTGTAGATATAACAACAAATATGAACTTTAAGAAAATATAGTACAAGAATCCCTAAGGGTCTTTTTGTTCTTTTAGATTACATGAAAACAGTAATTCATTAAGTTTATTGATATGGAAGTTACATGGGAAGGTATTTATCCCGCAATAACGACAAAATTTAAGGAAGATGGTTCGCTTGATCTCCAGATGTTTGAAAAAAATCTGGTTGCCCAGCTAGAGGCGGGCATTAACGGTATTGTGCTTGGCGGTTCTCTGGGAGAAGCGAGTACCCTAAAGAAAAAAGAGAAGTTCAAACTGTTGGAAAAAACGCTGGATGCTGCCGGCTCAGAAATAGCTGTAATATTGAATATCGCTGAAACGACAACCGCGGATGCCATAGAGGAAGCCCTGCAAGCTGAAAAAAGGGGAGCACATGGGTTGATGATGCTTCCGCCCATGCAGTATAAACCGGATGCGCGGGAAACGGTAACTTTTTTCAAATCAATAGCTAATTCCACTGAGTTGCCAATTATGCTCTACAACAACCCAGTGGATTACGGCACTGAAATAACGCTGGATATGTTTGATGAGCTTTTAGAGGAGTGCGATAATGTTGAGGCCGTAAAGGAATCGACGCGCGATCTGACCAACATTACGCGTTATCGAAATCGTTTTGGTGATAGGCTGAAGGTTCTTTGCGGCGTAGATACACTGGCCCTGGAGTCATTTGTATTGGGGGCCGACGGTTGGGTTGCCGGACTTGTGGCAGCATTTCCGCGGGAAACAGTGGTTATCTATGAGCTGGCCAAAGCGGGCCGGATAGAGGAAGCGCGCGCAATCTATCGCTGGTTTATGCCGCTCCTGGAGCTTGATATCAATCCCAAGCTGGTACAAAACATCAAGCTGGCCGAAGTAGCAACGGGATTAGGAACCGAGTATGTACGTGCCCCGAGGCTGCCGCTGGCGGGCGAAGAGCGTGAACATGTGCTGGAAGTGATTAACAGTTCGCTGGAAAATCGCCCAGAACTTCCGCAGATTGTAACCAGCTAAATTCGGGGATTCTCACATCTCGTAATCTTAAGAGTTCACCATCTTTTTAAATTAGCATAGAATAAAAGTTATATGGCCGGCAGACGTTTTTTTTGTATCGATGCACACACCTGTGGCAATCCTGTTCGGCTTGTCGCAGGTGGTGGCCCCATTCTTGAGGGAAAAAATATGGCTGAAAAACGCAAGCATTTTCTCCGAGAATACGACTGGATTCGTAAGGGCCTTATGTTTGAGCCGCGCGGCCACGATATGATGTCCGGTAGTATTCTATATCCGCCGTCCGATCCTAAAAATGATATCGGCATCCTCTTCATTGAAACCAGCGGCTGCCTGCCGATGTGCGGTCATGGCACCATTGGTACGGTGACAATCATGATAGAGGAGGGGCTCATTGCTCCTGAAAATCCAGGAGAGGTTCGCCTGGAAGTGCCGGCAGGAGAGGTAACGGCCAGTTACAAGCAGGAGGGAGAGAAGGTTCAATCGGTTAAGATTAAAAACGTGGCCAGTTTTCTGGAGGCCGAAAACCTGCAGGTTGAATGTCCAGAACTAGGTATACTGAATTACGATGTAGCTTACGGCGGTAATTTTTACGCCATCATCGATCCGCAGGAAAACTTTTCTGGCATCCAGGATCACAGCGCTGACAAGCTCGTAAGCTGGAGCCGCGAAATACGGAAGCGTATCAACGGTAAGCACACCTTTGTTCACCCGGAAGATGATAATATCGAAGGAGTCCATCACATCATGTGGACCGGCCAGCCTCTGGATGAAGACTCAACGGCACGCAATGCTGTTTTTTACGGCGATAAGGCGATCGACCGTTCCCCGTGCGGAACCGGCACTTCTGCTCGTATAGCTCAATGGGCTGCCAGGAGTAAACTCAAACAAGGCGATGAATTTATCCATGAAAGTATCATTGGCAGCAAATTTATTGGCCGGATAGAAGAGGAGACGACCGTTGGAGATAAACCTGCCATCATCCCAAGCATTGAAGGGTGGGCCCATATTTACGGCTACAATACCATCACCATCGATGAGGATGATCCCTATGCCCACGGCTTTCAGGTGCTATAAAGACCGCTGGATGAATAAAGACCGCTGGATGAATTGATGATTTAAATCCCTAATCCACCCTGAATGAAAAAAAACAATCACGCCATCGTTGTAGGAGCAGGTATTGCCGGGCTCGGTGTGGCCTATTTTCTGAGCAAGGAGGGGATGGAGGTCACCATCCTTGATAAAGATGATGGCAAAGACAACTGCTCGTATGGCAACGCAGGTATGATCGTGCCCAGCCACATAGTACCGCTGGCCTCACCCGGTATTATCAGCAAGGGCCTGCGATGGATGCTGCAGGCGGAAAGCCCGTTCTACATCCGTCCCCGGCTGGACAAAAGATTGTTTAAATGGGGATGGAAATTCCGACAGGCTTCAACCGAAAAGCATGTAGAAGAATCAGGACCGGTACTGCGTGACCTGCTACTCACCAACCGCGAACTGCTAATACAGATTGAAGAGGAAGAGCAGTTTGATTTTGGATTTAAGAAAAACGGGCTGTTCAATCTCTGCAAAACGCAAAAAGGACTGGATGAAGAGGTGGAGGTTGCCGAAAAAGCCAATGATCTTGGTATTCCTGCCCGGGTGCTTTCTGCCGAAGAAACCAGGGAGATGGAACCGAGCCTGGAGATGGATATAGTCGGCTCTACCTATTTTCCCAAGGACGGTCACCTTCATCCCGGATCTCTGCTAAATAAGCTGAAGGAGCGGATGAAGGATCGGGCCGTGAGCTTTCGTTATAATACCAATGTTGTTGGATTGCGAACTAAAAATGGTAGAGCACAGGGGGTCATTTCGGCTGATGGCGTTCATCTGGAAGGCTCTCATATTATTCTATGTCCTGGAGCGTGGACTCCCGAGCTGGCTGATAATATTGGGCTTTCACTGCCGATGCAGGCCGGAAAAGGGTACAGTATTACACTCCATAACCCAAAGCAGCTCCCGGAAATCTGTGCTCTGCTCAGTGAGGCCAAAGTCTCCATGACACCAATGCGCGGCAAGCTACGGTTTGGCGGTACGATGGAAATTGTGGGCATCGACACCTCGATCAATCCCGTGAAGCTGAATGCGCTGAAGAAATCGGTCTGTAACTTTTTCCCCGAATTTTCCATGGACGATTTTGAGGATCTGGAAACCTGGGTGGGGCTCTGTCCCATATCACCTGATGGGTTGCCTTATGTAGGAGCCGTAGATCGTTTTGAAAACCTTTTTACCTCCACGGGGCATGCCATGATGGGCATGAGTCTTGGGATGGCTAGTGGCCAGCTGGTATCTCAGCTCATCTTACACGGCAAGGCCGATTTTTCACATCCACTCATTGACCCGAATCGGTATTCATAACTGAATTTGACCTGCCGGATAGAGCAGACAGAAGCTGGTTTCAGGGTGTGACCCTACGAAATAAAACATGCATGTTTTTCGGGAAGAATCAACGTTTGGTTTCTGAAATTCAAAGGGTGCAAATAATTAAAGACAGAATAGTTAATAAAATCATGATCAAAAATCTCAGCATTCCAGAGACAATCATAATCGTCATGCTCAGCGTCGCTGTCACTGGTGCCCAGGCACAAACTGTAACCGAGGAGGACTATAAGCGGGCCGAGCAGTTTCTATGGTCAAATGTGGATGACCTTGTTTACAAATCGCATGTTAATCCCAACTGGGCAGATGACGCCCCAGTTTTCTGGTATGAGCTGGATACCCGTCGCGGGACCGAGTATTTCCTGGTGGATGCGGAGGAGGGCTCTAGACAGCCCATGTTTGATCACCCAAAGCTGGCCGCAAATTTGAGCGAAACGCTTGGGGAAGAAGTGGATCCCTGGGATCTGCCACTGGATGATCTTGAATGGAACCGTTCAGAAAACCGGATCACTTTTGAGGCGCAGGATAAAACCTGGACTGTAAATCTGGCGACGTTTGAAGTAGCCGAACAAAAGAAAGAAGAGGAGCAGGATGATCCCGACTGGCGATCGCAGCGACTGCTTTCGGAATCTCCCGACGGCAAATGGACTGCTACCCGCAAAAATTATAATCTTTGGATCAAGAACAACGAATCGGGAGAGGAATTTCAGCTTACCAGCGATGGCAGCGAAAAGATGATGTATGGCGCTTCGGTGCCCTGGGCGTGGAAAAAGCAGGAAGGCCCCGACACCGAAGAACGCGAACCGTTGTGGCTGAATATCTCCTGGTCGGAGGACTCTCAGAAATTGGTTGCAGAACAGCTTGATCTGCGCACCGCCAAGCTGATGTACCTGCTGCAACACGTGCCGGACCAGGGATTCCGGGCGCAATCCTACTCCTACTATCGCGCCCTGCCCGGCGAAGACAGTGTGGCCAGGCAAATTCCCTATCTGTTTGATCTGGAGACCAAGGAACAAACGCGCCTGCAGATCGGACCCTATGATGACCTGATTTCGGGTAACTGGAACTGGTACGGTGATGGAAGCGACAAGCTGCATATGCTGATCCGCGAGCGGGGATACGGCTCGGCAACGCTGCTGGAAGCCAATCCCGAGACCGGCGTGGTGGATACGGTATTCCGGGAGGTGAGTGATACTTATGTAGACCCCGGTAAGTCTGAGTCAGAATATCTCCCGGAATCCGATGAGTTTTTATGGCTTTCGGAGCGCGACGGGTGGAATCACATCTACTTGTACGATCTGAATACCGGAGAGGTAAAGCACCAGGTGACCGAGGGCGAATTTGTAGTATATGACATTGAGCACATTGACCGCGAAACCCGAACCATCTTTTTTACGGCCGGCGGACGCGAGCCGAATCGTGATCCCTATTTTGAGCATCTTTATTCGGTGAACTTCGACGGCTCGAACCTGCAGCTACTGACCCCGGAAAACGCCACGCATGATATCGATTTTTCATCCGATTACAAGTATTTCGTGGATAACTACTCCCGGGTGGATATGAAGCCGAGATCCATACTGCGACGCACTTCGGATGGATCAAAGGTGATGGACCTTGAAGCGGCCGATATTAAAGATCTTCAGGCCACCGGCTGGCAGCATCCCGAGCCGTTCAAGGTAAAAGCACGCGACGGGAAAACCGATATTTACGGCGTCATTTACCGGCCCAGTAATTTTGATCCTGATAAAGAATATCCTGTTATCGACGGCACCTATTCAGGTCCACAGGCCGTGCGAACCCCCAAAAGTTTTAGTGGCGGCTACCGCAACAGTGACCAGCCGCTGGCCGAGCTGGGCTTTATAGTAATCAACGTGGATGGCCTCGGTACGGCCGGTCGCTCCAAAGAGTTCCAGGATTTTTCATGGAAGAACCTGGCAGATATCGGTTCTCCTGATCACATTAAGGCAATTAAGGAGATGGCTCGTAAATATTCCTATATGGATACAAGTCGGGTGGGTATTTACGGTCACTCGGCTGGGGGATACGATGCGGCCCGTGCCATCATGAAGCATCCTGACTTTTATAAAGTGGCAGTCTCCTCGGCGGGTAACCACGATCACCGCGTGGCCAAAGCGTTCTGGCCAGAGATTTACATGGATTATCCCGACGAAGAGCATTACGAGGAGCAGTCCAACTTTAACATGGCTCAAAACCTGGAAGGCAAGCTGCTGCTGGTGCACGGCGACATGGATGACAACGTGCATCCCGCCGAAACCATCCGCATGGCCGATGCCCTGATCAAGGCGGGCAAGGACTTCGACATGCTGATCATGGCCAACAAGACCCACGGGCTGGGCGGCGAAAAGAACTACTTTACCATAAAGCGCTGGAACTACTTTGTGGAACACCTGCTCGGCGCGGAGCCGCTATGGCACCACGCTTCGGAGTGAGAATTCGCTATAAAAAGCTGTGTTCAAGTAATTATTGCAACACAGCTTTTTATATAAATTGGTCCAAATCTCTGAGCTCCTACTAAAACTCAATCGTCAAATTCAATCTCGGGAGTATCATCCAGGGTCACCCCTTTGACGGTTACCGTTACCGTTATCTCATCGTAGGTCCTGTTGATTATCTGCATCTGGTAGGTGCCTGGGGTCTCCGTCTCCCTGACCGAGGTGCTAATAACTGCTTTGCTTCTACTCAGATCTATGTCAAAGTCTCTTTCGTTTAGCCCGCCGATCGCATTGCCAAACTGATCGGCAACTTCAATCGTCACTGTTGAGATATTTGTAAATTCGTCGGGAGAAGTTGCCGTCACACTGGAGACTGAGGCATCTATACCAGCAGCGGTTATATCAAAGCTGTTGGAGGAGGCACTGACCGTCTCGTCGCTGGACAAGGCAAATTCCAGGGTGTACGTGCCGGCGGTGTTAATCACCAGGTCGTCGAAGGTAGCTACGCCACTTTCGTCGGTCATTCGGGTAAGCGTACCCTCAGCAAAAGTGCCGCTAGACAGGCTGACCTCCATGTCCACCTCGCTGACCGGGTTGCCCTCACTGTCGGTCGCCCGTACCGCAGGGGGGGCGCTAATCACCTGCCCGGCAGTGGTATTCGACGGCTGGATATTTATCGTTATATCATCAGCAGAACCGGTTTCAAACGTAATATCTGCTGTCTGATCCAGGGTTACCCCATCGACGGTCACCGTCACGGTTACCGTCTCGGCCGTCATGTTGGTTACCGTGGTCTCATACGTACCGATAGTGGTCTCGCTGACTGTGCCAGCATGTGCACTACCAGTGACGTCTATTATAAAGTCGCCATCGGTTAGGCCGCCAATAGGACTTCCACCACTGTCGCGCAGCTCAATAGTAACTGTGGAAGCATCTGAACCATTGGCTAAAACCGTCGCAGGATTTGCTGAAACAGTTGACTGGCTTGGTTCAACAGTATTAGCCTCAACGTTAAAACTGTTGGATGAGGTGGCACTGCTCGTCCCGCCGCTGACCAGGGCAAACTCCAGGGTGTACGTGCCGACAGTATTGATCACCAGGTCATCGAAGGTGGCAATTCCGTCCATGCCGGTTGCCCGGGTGGTGGTGCCGCTGTTGAAGACGTATCCGCCCTGCTCACTGACGGTCAGATTCACCCCATTGACGGGATTATTCTGAGCATCAGTCAACAGTACTGCCGGTGGTCCTGAAATGGGTTCACCAGTAGCGGTTTGGCCGGGTTGTGTGACTATCTCTATATTAGCAGCCGGCCCTGACTCAAAAGTTATCGAAGGCTGATCCTCCAGCTGGACCCCGTCGGCGGTCACGGTCACGGTCACCTCCTCGGCCGCCGTGCTGGTAACCTTGGTCTGGTAGGTGCCGGCGGTACCCGTCTCGCTGACTGCGGTCCTGCTGGAGGCCCCGCTTCCACTCAGCCCGATGGCGAAGTCCTCGTCCGCCAACCCTCCGATCGCATTGCCAAACTGGTCGGCCAGCTCAATCGTCACCGTCGAAGCATCCTTCCCGTCAGCGGCGTGCGGGGAGCTGGCCGTAACGCTGGAAACGGACGCATCCACATCGGCCGCTATGATATCAAAAGAGTTGGAGGTCTGGCTGAGCTCGGAAGCCGTAAATTCCATTGTATAAGTTCCGGCGTTCTGAACAACCAGGTTGCTAAACTCGGCTACACCGTTTGAGTTTGTCATTGCCGTAGTTGTGCTGTTGCTGCTAAAAGTACCACTGGAAAGGCTGACGGCCACCTCCACTCCAGAAACCGGATTGCCCCCGCTGTCTTCCGCAAGGACCGACGGCGGACCGTCAATTGTCTGGCCTGCTGTGGTTGTGGCCGCGGGCTGTTGGGTGATCCTTAGCGCGGAGGCTGCACCGACTTCAAAGGTTATCGAAGGCTGATCCTCCAGCTGGACCCCGTTGGCGGTCACGGTCACGGTCACCTCCTCGGCCGCCGTGCTGGCAACCTCGGTCTGGTAGGTGCCGGCGGTGCCCGTCTCGCTGACTGCGGTCCTGCTGGAGGCCCCGCTTCCACTCAGCCCGATGGCGAAGTCCCCGTCTGCCAACCCGCCGATGGCGTTGCCAAACTGGTCGGCCAGCTCAATCGTCACCGTCGAAGCATCCTTCCCGTCAGCGGCGTGCGGGGAGCTCGCCGTAACGCTGGAAACGGATGCATCCACATCGGCCGCCGTGATGTCAAACTGATTTGATTCTACATTACTGTCTACGCCAACCGCATCAAAAACCAGGGTATACGTCCCGGCTGCGGTGATCTCCAAATCATTGAAAGTAGCGATACCACTACCATCTGTTGGCACCGTTGTCATCCCGCTGTCAAAACTGTATCCGCCCTGCTCACTGACGGTCACATCTACACCCTCGACCGGATTGCCCAGATCATCGGTCACCTCTACCATCGGAGGACCCTCAATCGACGCACCTGCAACTGTATTGCCTGGTTGTGTCTGTATTGCGATGGCATTGGCATCGGATGATATGATCTCACTGGTGAAGGGGCTCCCGTTTATATTTGTACCGCTCAACTGAATTGTAATCTCATCGGTCCCAGTTTCAGTCGGGGTGTAGCTTGTGCTGTAGGTACCATTGCCGTCATCGCTGATATTGCTAAAATCGGTTCCGGTATTCGGTCCTTCACTGAACACTAACCGATAAATTTCCAGAGGCTCCGCTTACCCGGTTACCGAAGGGGTCTTCTACTGTGATGCTTATGGTGGTAGGACTCCCTGCTGATCCGCCCGGCACTGTAGCTGTTGTTTGAGCTGGATCTCCCGCAGCTGCAACGATATCAAATGTATTTGATGTGGCCTGTCCACTTATCTCCTCAGCAGAAAATACCAGTGTATAGGAACCTGCCTGCTGAATAACCAAGTCACTAAACGCTACGCGCCCCTCGGTTCCGGTGGTAGCTGTCACTGTCCCACCCAGGCTAAAGCCTTCCTGCTCGCTGACGGTCACATCCACACCCTCGATCGGATTGTTATCCCCATCAAGTATCCTTAATTCAGGTGCCGGAGAAATAGCTGCTCCTGCACTCGTCTGGCTGGGCTGGGTAACAATCTCGATAGTAGAACTGCCTTCTGAAGGTTCAAAAACAGCAGTAATATTCTTATCCTCGTCCAGGACGATGGAAGTCGGATTTTCATTCCCCTCCAAATCTCCTTCCCAGCGAATAAATTCCCAACCATCATCTGGTACCGCAGTTAGTCTGACCGTTCTGAAGTGGTTATCCTGCGTAGAATTATCTTTATCGATTTCCTGCGTGGTGTCCTTCAAAACAGCATTTGAAGATCTGGATTCTCCGATACTATCCGGTTCACCAGGTCTTGATTTTTCATCTATTTTTATGGCTGCTGAAGATCCCCGCCCCGACACAGAATTGTGTCTTTTTGCAAGAATCTGGTCATTTATCTCATCCTCATTTGTTAAAACTTCTTCGGTTTCAACGTTGCCTTCCCCCTCAATTTGAATATTTAAATCATATGTGCTTTTCGTAAATCGGGCTGTAATATTTTTGTCGCCATCTATAGTAATTGAGTCCGGATTCACACTACCCTCCAGATCCCCCTCCCAGCCCTGAAAAATCCACCCTTGCTCAGGTATTGCTTCTATCTCAATTTGGGATCCCTCGAAAAATTCGTCCGTTGATGGTATAACGCTGCCGCCTTCAACAGGATCTGCATTTGTAGTCACAGTAAATGCTTCAGGAAGTGAATCTTCAAATTTCGTTTCAGTCGTATCACAGCTGAACATTAAAATTACTGCAATCGAGGCAAAAAGTAGTAATACTATTCTCATCCTGGTCATAATTTTACTTCCAAAAGCGGGAGGTTTTTCTAGTTTACTCTCTGAATATGGGCCCTATTTCAAAGTTACAGTAATTTTTAAATTCTAAACAAAGAAAGCTTATAAACTAAATTAATATATTTTAATTCTGAAGTGGTTTAATTCCCCGACCCTGTGGGGCGCAAAACAGAGTAAACTGAAAGTGAGATGGATACTCCGATGGTTCTGCCTCGAGGTAGTTCATTGATCAGCTGTCTCTACAGGACGGCTACAATTCTTGAATAAAAATGAGCCTTCATAATGAAGGCAGCCGCACGTTTCTTGTGAAGGTTTAAGGATACAGCTGGATAACCGTTTTCTTCGGAGGACTCTCTCGAAATTCTTCAAACATCAAATTGGATGATCTGAAGATATTACTGCCCGGTGGACCAGTCCTCATGCTGTTCTTTGAACATGGCTCCGAACAACCCCAGGCGATTTTGCATGGCGGGGCCGCTGGTGTAGGAGCTCTAAAAGGTAATAAGAATGTCCTAAAGCGTGGACTCTATACCAAGGAAGCCAAGCAGGCTAATAGGGAATTGAAACAACTGGTAAAGGATGCCCGAAGTTACTGGCTCAACTTAATTGAGCCAGCAACAAAGGGTATGGGTTATGATGTTAAATCATAATTCCGAATTCTCTGGTAAAGATATTTAAACTTGCCCCAGGCGTCTTGCCTACTCCGTTAATCTTTTCTATATGGCACTTTTCAAAAAAACAGCTATAAATTAAACCAAGAGACGAAACGGGGATTCATGTCAACCAACCTCAACAAACTTGAAAAACGGCTCTGGCAGGCGGCCGACAACCTGCGTGCCAATTCAACGCTCAGCTCTTTCGAATACTCCACGCCCGTATTGGGACTCATTTTCCTGCGGTACGCCTGGCACCGCTTTAAGCCGATGCACGAAAAGATGGAAAAAGAGACCAGCAGCCGCGTGACCATTGGTCCCGAGCACTACAAGGCCGAAGGCGTGCTCTACCTGCCCGAAGACGCGCGATACGATTACCTGCTGGAACTACCCGAAAGCGAAGACATCGGCCAGAAAGTAAACGAGGCGATGGAAGCGATCGAGCGGGAGAACCCCGAGCTGGCCGACGTGCTGCCCAAGGAGTACAAACGCTTTGACGATCCGGTGCTGAAAGACCTGCTGAAGAACTTCTCCAACGTGGGCACCGATGTGGAGGGCGATGTATTCGGACAGATTTACGAGTATTTCCTCGGGCAGTTTGCCATGAACGAGGGACAGAAGGGCGGGGAGTTTTTTACGCCCACCTCCATTGTAAAGCTGATTGTGGAAGTGCTGGAACCTTATGGCGGCAAGATCCTGGACCCGGCCTGTGGTTCGGGCGGTATGTTTGTACAATCCCAGAAATTCCGGCAACGACATAAGAAAATGGGAAGATCTGTAAGGACACGCCATGGCGTGTCCCAACGAGAGAATCTTTCGATATATGGTCAAGAGAACAAGGAAAATACCGTGCGCCTGTGCAAGATGAACCTGGCGGTGCACGGACTGGAGGGCGACATAAAGGCTGGCAATACCTACTACGAAAATCTCCACGACTGCTTGGGACGCTTTGACTACGTGATGGCCAATCCGCCGTTTAACGTGAGCGGGGTGGACAAGGAAGCCATCGAGGGCGACGAGCGCTACCCGTTTGGCATCCCAAGTACCGACAACGCCAACTACCTGTGGATGCAGGAGTTTTACAGCGCCCTCAACGACCGGGGACGAGCCGGTTTTGTGATGGCCAACTCCGCCGCCGATGCCCGCCACAGCGAGCAGGAGATCCGCAAGCAGATGATTAACGAAGGCGTGGTGGATGTGATTATCTCTATCGGCTCCAACTTCTTTTATACGGTAACCCTGCCGTGTACGCTCTGGTTCTTTGACAAGGGCAAGCAAGATTTGCCCGAAATTGATATAGAATCCGTAAGGACACGCCATGGCGTGTCCCGACAGAATGAAGATGAAGCGAAAAATGAAGAAGATAGCTCTAAGCGGACGTACCATGGTACGCCCCGACAGGGCTCCAATACTGTGCTTTTCATCGATGCCCGCAATATCTACCGGCAGATCGACCGCGCCCACCGCGATTTTACCGATCGGCAGCTGGATTTCATCGCTAATATTGTACGAAGATACCGTGGTGAAGAGCTGGATAGCGTGCAGGCTAATAATTGTACGGACACGCCATGGCGTGTCCCAACAGGAAGGAGATTTGGCAAAAGCTGCCGAAGATGGGCAAGAATATAAATCCAATGGGCAGAATTCCGGAAATGATAATGAATCCGTACGGACGTACCATGGTACGTCCCAACAGGTGACCCAGCCGGATGATATGGACGAGCTTTTTCCAATCGGCGAATACCGGGACATTCCCGGCCTCTGCAAAGTGGCAACCATAGAAGAGATCGAAGAGCAGGGCTGGAGCCTGAATCCGGGTCGATACGTAGGCGTAGCCGAACGGGAAGAGGATGATGTGGATTTTCAGGTGCGCCTTGGAGAATTGTATGAGGAATTGGAACTACTAAATGCAGAAGCTGATAGTTTGGAAAATAAAATTTCTGAAAACATTCAAAATATTTTAGATCAATAGTTTAATGGGAAGTTGGAAAAAAACTAAATGGGGAGAAGTAGCTACTTTGGAATATGGAAAAGCTTTGCGAGATTACGATGAAGAAATGGAGTGTATCCAGTATATGGTACAAATGGTCAAATTGGCTGGAATGACGAACCGTTAGTAAATAGGCCAGGAGTAATTATTGGCCGTAAGGAGAGCTTATAGAGGAGTAGAATATTCCGACAAGCCTTTTTGTGTGATAGATACAGCTTTCTATCTGGATCTTACAACTAATGAAGTTCTTGACAAATGGGCCTATTATCAGCTAAAAGATTTTGATATAAATAATATAGATAGCGGTACAGCTATACCTTCAACTTCCAGAGAAGCGTTTTATCAAATACCTGTCGAAATTCCACCTCTAGAACAACAAAAGAAAATAGTTGATACTCTCTCCGCCTTTGACGACCTGATCGAAAACAACAGCCGGCGCATTGAGATCCTGGAAGAAATGGCGCGGCGGATCTACCGCGAGTGGTTTGTGCACTTCCGCTATCCCGACCACGAAAACGACGAGCTGGTGGATTCGAGGACGGAGTTGGGCGAGATTCCCGAGGGGTGGGAGGTGAAAGAATTGGAAGATTTTGGGGAGATAGTTTTAGGCAAAACACCCAGCACCAAAGATTCTGAAAATTATGGCGACTATATGCCATTTATTAAAACCCCTGATATGCATGATCAGTTTTTTATCCATGAAACGGAGAATGTATTATCAAAAAAGGGAGTCAAAACGCAGGAAAAGAAGACACTACCAGCTGATAGCATTTGTGTAAGTTGCATTGGTACAGCCGGGGTAGTTGCTATTACTTCAGTCCCTTCACAGACGAATCAGCAAATAAATTCTATTGTGCCAGAAGATAAAGCCCTTAGGGAATACCTCTATTTTACTACTAAGGCGCTAAAGCCATTAATGGAAAAAATTGGCTCTACCGGTGCTACTATGACTAATGTCAGTAAAACTAAGTTTAAAGGGTTACCGGCTCTTAAACCATCACAAGAATTACTTAATAAGTTTCACGAAAAAGTTGGGTCATTGTTTGATCAGATAAGCACGCTTCAAAAGCAGAATATAAAACTAAAACAAACAAGAGATTTACTATTGCCGAAGCTTATTTCGGGGAAGATTGATATGGAGGAGATGGAGTTAGCAATTTAATGGTTTGAATTATGAGTGAAGCAACGTATAAGCTTGAATATTGGGTTGATAAGATAAACTACTCAAAAGAGGATTTAGAGAGTAAATTATCTCAAAATCTCGAAAAGCTTGATACTAATATTACCGTTAAAGCGGAATCTGATTATCATCTCGTAACTATAGAGGCTGATAAGCACAACATTAATGCATGCCATGATCATTTAAATTTTGATCGAGAGGAGATATTCCGGGCCAAAGATGAATTGGGTGATGAGTTAAGGTCAAAAGCCTATCCAATACTTGCTGAAATTGAAACTCGATTACGGCGTTTCATTACAAGAGCAATGATTGAAGTTCTTGACTTCAATTGGTGGGAGCATTCAGCACCAAAAAATGTAAAAAAAAGTGTGAATAAAATTGAGTCTGGTGCCAAGCAATCAGAAGACCATCATCAAATTGAATTCACAATGTTTGATGATTTGATTGAATTGGTTACTGGTAAGTATCAGAAATGGCCTGACTCAAAAAATTTAACACCTGCCGATTTAACGGAGCTATTAGATGATTGCGAAACTATTGAAGAGTTAAAACAGAAGTTAAGTCAAAATAGAGAGCAAACTTCACTTTGGGAGGATGTATTTTCAAGTTATTTCGACGATCCCAAAGATTGGAACGAGTTAGAAAATAAAATTGAGGATACCGTAATACCAATTCGAAATAAGGTAATGCATCACAGACGTATCCGAATCTATGAGGTCGATCAATTAAAGAAACATCGGGATGAACTTCTTCAAGTAATAGGCACAGCAAAATCAGAATTGCCGGCAGCTGATTTAAATAAAGCATTGAAAAGTTTACGTACACTTGTAAAAAATGCGAGTTCTCAATTCGCTTTGGATCCAGAATTTATAGAAAGATTAGAACAATCAGCTCGGATAGATCCTGAAATAATTAAAGGAATCATGCAAAATTCACAAATAGATCCTGATATTATGAAGGGTTTTACGTCGGCATTCAATTTTAGAGTTCAAGGTTTTGATAATGATCCTACTTCAGGTAAGGATAATGAAGAGGATTCAAATGGTAATGAGAAAAATGATCAGAATGGAGAAGATAAATCAGATGATGAAAATGATTCCTCAGAGGATGATACGAATGGCGATAACGATAAAAAAGATGAAACATAAATAAGAATCCTCTTTTAATATTGAGCTATGTCCAGTTTGGAACATCTTGAAAAAGAATATTTCGAAGAACTTTTTGAAATGGAAACAGGATATGTTTTAAACTTTACGAATAAGTCATTTGAGCGATTTTTCAAAAATACTCTGGACATAGAAATTTATAATGACAAATATGGTAATTACGGTAATTCTAAGGCAAACCGTCTAAGAGCATTTTGGGATGAAGAATCGGATGACTTGGTGGGCCAGGCATTAAGTGATATGCTTGATCGATTTGTTTTTAAAGAACAAAAAGAGGGCAATAAACCAGAAGAAAATGCTATTTACCCAAAATGCCGAGAGGTTGCAGATCGATTACTTGGTAAGAAAGTTCGTACCAGAAAAAAAAGTACTGAAGAGGAATTTATAGACAAGGAATTTAAGGATGTTACTTTTGATGGTATAGGGTTAGATCCGGCAATAAAAAAAATTATGGAATCTCGTTTTGTAGAAGCTCACAAATGTTTAGAAACAGGGGCTTCTTTAGCAACTATTTTTTTATGTGGGAGCATTTTAGAAGGTTTACTCTTGGGAGTAGCAGAAGAGAATCCAAAAACATTCAATAAATGTGAGATCAGTCCCAAAGATCAAAATGATAAAGTAAAGAAGTTTAATGAGTGGTCATTAGCTCAATTTATTGATGTTGCATACCATCTTGAATATTTGAAACTTGATGTTAAGAAATTTAGTCATGGGCTGAGAGATTTTAGAAATTATATCCATCCCTATGAACAAAAAGCATCGGAATTTGATCCTGATATAGAAACAGCAAGGATCTGTATGCAGGTGCTTAGAGCAGCAATCGTTTCTTTAAATCAATCGCAAAACTGAAATTACATGACTAAATACTCCGAAGACAATCAGGTAAAGCTGCCGGCTATTGATCTTGATGAGCTGGGATGGGAGACGATCAATGCCTGCGATGAGGAAGGCTGGCATCCGGTGATAATCCGCGGCATGCAGAGGTACGGACGTAGCATGCTACGTCCCCCCATAGGACCTTGGCTTTTTTTAAAAATCGACTGCCGTACGGATATGATATGGCAAAACCCGGAGAAATTTTAGAGATAAGATCTTATCATCGTACGGACACGCCATGGCGTGTCCCAACAGGCTGCAGACAGAGATTTTTCACCAATATGATGATCAATTATAAATTGGGATGAGATGCCAAAGAGAAACCTGCCATACCGAACATCCATTCGATTAAAAGGCTGGGATTATCGAAATCCCGGCTTGTATTTTGTTACCATTTGTACCCAGGATCGGCGGCACCATTTCGGGGAGATCAAGAATGGCATCATGGGGTTATCCGTGCCGGGGTGTATCGCCTGGCATTATTGGCGGCAGATTCCCGATCATCAATCGAATGTAATATTGGATCAATTTGTGGTGATGCCCAATCATCTGCATGGAATAATCGGAATTGAATCAATAGAAAAGAAATCAGGAGGGACATGCCATGGCAATTCTGATAAGGAATCGGTGGGACTGTGGGGACATGCCATGGCATGTCCGTACGAAATTCTGCCAATGAAAAAGAGAAAGCCAAATTTGGCAAGCCCCAATCCAAATCATTATCAATGATTGTTAATCATTTTAAGGGAGCCATCACCAAATGGTGCAATGCCAACGGGCATGAATATTTTGCATGGCAAAGCAGGTTTTACGATCATATAATTCGAAATGAAAAATCCCTGCAGAAAATCCGCAAATATATATACGACAATCCATTGCGCTGGCAGATCGATCGAGAAAATATTGAAGGTAATGAAATTCATGAGCAGGCTGTGGAATATATGGTTGCCCATGATTGAAATATTGCCTTTGTACGGACACGCCATGGCGTGTCCCGACGGAATGAGATTTAATTTCAAAATTTCATTGAATGAGCAAATACTCCGAAGACATCCAGGTAGAGCGGCCGGCTATTGATCTATTTGACGAGCTGGGGTGGGAGACGATCAACGCCTATGAGGAAGTGCTGGCTACCGACGAGGACGAAGGGACGCTGGGGCGGCAGACCCGCGACGAGGTGGTATTGCGTCCCCGCCTCCGGGCCAAGCTGGAGGCGTTCAATCCCGACGTGCCCGACGAGCAGATCGACGAGGCCGTCCGCCGGCTGTCCCGCGACCGCTCCTCCATGCATGAGGTCCGCGCCAACAAGCAGATTTACGAGCTGATGCGCGACGGGGTAGACCTGGAGTATCGCGACGAAGAGGGTTCGCTCATCCGCAAGACCCTGAAAGTGATCGACTGGCAGGCCCCCGAAAACAACGATCACCTGCTGGTTTCCCAGCTCTGGGTGCACGGTGATTACGGCAACAAGCGTCCCGACCTGGTGGCTTTCGTCAATGGCCTGCCGGTGATCCTGTTTGAGCTCAAGAAAACCGGCCGCAGCGTCAAGGACGCCTACCAGCACAACCTGAGCGATTACCAAGATACCATCCCGCAGCTGTTCTGGTACAACCAGGTGATCATCCTCTCCAACGGCGCCGATACCAAAGTGGGTACCATGACGTCGCCCTGGGAGATGTACGGGGAGTGGAAGAAGATCAGCGACGAAGACGAGCCCGGCATGGTGAGCCTCGAAACCGCCATCCGCGGCATCTGCCAGAAAGAGCGGCTGTCGGACCTGATCGAGCATTTTATCCTGTTTGAGGACGCCAAATCCAATCCCAATAAACTGTTTGCGCGGAACCACCAGTACCTGGGCGTCAACAATGCGATTGAGGCGGTCAAATCCATCGAAGAAAACAAGGGCAAGCTGGGCGTCTTCTGGCATACGCAGGGCAGCGGCAAGAGCTTTTCGATGGTCTTTCTGACGCGCAAGATCATGCGCGCGCTGGCCGGGGACTGGAAATTCGTGATCGTCACCGACCGGCTCAACCTGGACGATCAGATCTACAAGAATTTTGCCGCTACCGGGGCCGTCACCGAGCCCGAGCAGGAGATCCGGGCCGAGAGCAAGGAAGATCTCAAGCAGCTGCTCAGCGAAAACCACCGCTACGTGTTTACGCTCATCCACAAGTTCCACAGCCGCGACAACGAAGAATTTCCGGTGCTCAGCACCGACGACGATATTATCGTGATCACCGACGAGGCCCACCGCACCCAGTACGACAAGCTGGCCATGAATATGCGCAAGGCCCTGCCCAATGCGGCCTTCCTCGGCTTTACCGGCACGCCCCTGATCAAGGGACAGGACGAGAAAACCCGCGAGGTATTCGGCGACTACGTCAGCGTCTATGACTTTAAGCAGTCCATCGAAGACGGGGCTACGGTGCCGCTCTACTACGAGAACCGCATTCCCGAACTGCAGCTCACCAACGAGCACCTCAACGAAGAGCTGGAGGAGCTGCTCGACGAGGCCATGCTCAACGAAGAACAGGAAGAGAAACTGGAGCGGGAGTTTCGGCAGGAATATCACCTGATTACCCGCCAGGATCGCCTCGAAGCCATTGCCGAAGATATGGTCCAGCACTTCCTGGATCGCGGCTACATGGGCAAGGGAATGATGATCTGTATCGACCGCTTTACGACCGTGCGCATGTACGATCTGGTGCAACAGGAGTGGGACAAAGAGAAGCGGCGCGTAAAGAAGGAGCTGGAGTCGGCCTCCGGGATGGAGAAAGACCGCCTGCTGGAGCGGCTGCATTACCTGCAGGAAACCGACATGGCCGTGGTGATCTCCAAATCCCAAAACGAGATCAAGGAGTTTGAGGAAGAAGGCCTCGACATTCGTCCCCACCGCAAGCGCCTGGAGAAAGAGTCTTTGGATGAGAAGTTCAAAGATCCCGACGACGAGCTGCGGCTGGTGTTTGTCTGCGCCATGTGGATTACCGGCTTTGACTGCCCCAGCCTGTCCACCCTCTACCTCGACAAGCCGATGAAAAACCACACGCTCATGCAGACCATCGCGCGGGCCAACCGCGTGTACGGCGACAAAAACAACGGCCTGATTGTCGATTACGTGGGCGTCTTCCGCAACCTGCAGAAAGCCCTGGCCACCTACGCTACCGGCCACGAGCCCGACGATCCGGAGGCGACCAATCCCGTCAAGGATAAAGAAGAATTGGTCAACCAGCTCCGGGAAGCCATCGCAGAGGCCAAAGAATTTTGCGAGCGGCAGGATGTGGACCTGGACAAGATTATCGACGCCGAGGGCTTTGAGGCCTCCAAGTACCAGAAGCAGTTTGCACGGGCCATCGTCGAATACGAGGAGCTCGGCGACTCGGTGGATGATGCCGTCGAAGAAGTGATCATCAACGAGGAGAAAAAGAAAGAGTTTGTCACCCATGCCAACGTGGTGGACCGGCTGTACAAAGCTATCCTGCCCGATCCCAAAGCCGAGGAGTTCCTGCCGGTGCGGTCAGCGCTAAAAGCCATCCGGGATCGCATCAAGATTATCGGTCCCGACAAAAACGACGATATTTCGGACGTGCGGAAAGAGATTGAAGGTAAGCTGGACGAGTCCATCGTCAGCGAACCCTACCGGATTGACGGAGACAGCGAGCTCATCGATATCGGTCAGGTCGATTTCGAAAAGCTCAAAGAGCGCTTCGGCAAGAAGAAACACAAGCGGGTGGCCTTGGAGAAGATGAAAACCAAGATCGAGCAGCGCGTCCAGGAGATGGTCGAGCAGAACCGCACGCGCATGGACTTCAAGGAGCGCTTCGAGGAGATGATCGAGAAATACAACAACTACAGCGTATCGGTGGAGATGCAGCTCGAGGAGCTGTTCAACTTTGTGAAGGACCTGGACGAAGAACAGGAGCGGCACGTCCGCGAGAACCTATCCGAAGAACAACTGGCTGTCTTTGATATTGTTACCCAGCACGATAAGATCGAGCTCACCAAAAAAGAGCGGGATCAGATCAAGGAAGGTATCACCGACCTGATCGAGAAGCTCAAGCAGGAAAAGCTGGTGATGGACTGGACCAAACAGCAGCAGCGCATCGCCGACGTGAAGGTCACCATCGAAAAAGAGCTGGACAGCATCCTACCGGACAAATACGACCGCCAGCTATTTGCCCAGACCTGTAATGAGGTTTTTGATCACGTGTGGCAGCGGTATTAGGAATTTCTTGATGACTTATATATATCTAATATATATACTGTAATATATAGAATTACCAGAACGGAATAGATGGTAAAAAAGAAGGCTACATTTCTGAGACCACAATTAATTTGACAAAAGAAGAAAAAATAATAGGGTGTTCATCTTTTGAGTCGTATTAATAATATAGAGGGATTAGTTTTTTTAATATGAGTTAGTAGGGATAAAACTCATAAGGATATAATTTTAGAGTCATTTTATTGGGGATTAAGTATGGGGAAAAAGCAAGATGCATATCATGCAAAGCTTCTTAAAGAAGGAGATGAACGCGCATTTAAGCAGATTTTTCTATCCTACTATGACCCCCTATGCAATTTTTGCTGGCGATATGCCAAATCCAAAGCTATCTCAGAGGATCTGGTCCAGGAGGTATTCGCCGAAATGTGGGACCATCGGGAAGTTTTGGATCCAAGTAGGTCTATAAAACTGTATCTTTATCAGGCGGTAAAAAATAAAGCCCTTGATTATTTGGACCACCAAAAAGTGGTCAGACGATATCAGAAAGACTACAGGAGCGAAAATAAGGATGTTATAAAGCAGAAACGTCTCCAACAAGAGAATGAAAAGTTTATAAAAGCAGCCCGAGAGGCTATTGACAGCCTACCTCATCGCACGCAGCAGGTATATGTTTTACATCGAGAAGATGGTCTTACCTATCCGGAGATTGCCAAAGTTTTGGACGTTTCAGTAAAAACGGTCGAAGCCCATATAAGCAAAGCTCTGGACATTTTACGCTATGAATTGCGTGATGATTTCCCGGAAGAGGTAACAGAGCGGACGATAGCTAACATATTTTCCATCCGATCAACAGGTACTAAGTAGTTGTCTAGTTATTTTGTAAGATGCCTTTACGCCTCCCCTCTCATTCACGAGCTGTCATCGCGAGCCATTAATTTTGCCCAAAAGGCGGGGCAACACTATTTCAGAAGGTGGCTTTGCAAAACCATCGTCCACCCGTTCGGAGGGAGTTCCCGCTTAACGAGCATGTAAGGTCGCACTACCCAACCAATTATATAGGGTTCTGCAAGGGCCTCTTATTATTGCATCTCTGACTAACCGGCATTTTCCGCAAAAATTTAAGAAAAAACATAGGGGGCCTTCCCACAAGGTCGTATTAATAATAGAATCAGTTGAAAAGTCGAACATATTTCGATGGATACAGAAATTTTACACAAATATTTATCGGGCACTTGTACCGAGCAGCAAAGACGGGAAGTAGAGAATTGGTTGCAAGAGTCGCTTGAAAATCAGGAGAAAATGAATGAGTTGAAACAAGTATGGGAGGTTTCGCCGGGTAAAAAGATTCATGTTGATTCCCATCAAGCTTGGGATACGTTTAGCGATCGCCATATGTATAATAGTAAGAAGTCCGGCAACACAGCTTTCAAACAAGAGTAGGGTGTTCAAAAATACATTTGAATACCCTACTAAGCAGAAAAAGACTGCCCGAGTAGTCGCATTTACATTGGCAGCTGCTGCGGTTCTGCTTATTGCATTCCTGTTTTACAATAGTAATCCCATTCCTTCTGAACAATCTGAATCGGAACTGGTTAACCAGGAAATTACAACGGAAAGGGGGCAACGCACCACCGTTCGCCTTTCTGATGGCACACGCATACATCTGAATGCAGAAAGCAAGCTGGTTGTCCCCCAGGATTACATGCAGAATGACAGGATCGTCAGATTACATGGAGAGGCCTTTTTTGAGGTCACATCGAATAAAGACAAGCCATTTGTGGTGCAAACCGACCGGTCAATAACGCGAGTTTTGGGAACTAAGTTTAATGTAACGGCTTACCCGGACCAGAAAGAAGTCCAAGTAGTTGTAGACGAAGGCAGAGTTGTACTTGGTTCAGAAAAAGATGTACAAGCGCCTGAGGTTCAGTTAACAAGAAGCCAGAGAGGGACTATCAACGGCAATGGTGAGATTATCGCCTCGCATGTATCTGATGTGGGTAGGTATCTAGATTGGAGCAGAGGGAAGTTGACCTTCCAGGATGCCCCGCTTGAGGATGTCGAGAAACGGCTGGAACGCTGGTACGATATTGAGGTGATATTCGATAAAGGTATTTCAACTGAAAATCGGCGTCTGACCGGTTCTTTTAAGGATATTTCTATGACTAATGTGTTGAATTCAATCGCTCTGTCACTTGAACTCAACTATAAGGAGGAAGGTAGGAAAATTACCTTCATGGTCAGATAAAGTTTTTTGATACAGATAAGTTAACCACAAAATAACGTATGGGATTATAATTATGGGGAAATTACTACGAGATAAAACCTTACAGTGGATGAGAAAATGGATGCTTATATGCATTGCTTTAGGCTTAGGATCTGTTTATGCCTTGGGGCAAGACACCAAAGTTGTCTCCCTAAATGATGGAGACAACCTTTATAATGGTGTAGAAATTAGCCAGGATGTGTCGCATTCTACCCTGTTGAATAAGATCATATCGGTAGATATTCGAGGTATTCAGTTGCTGGATGCCATTCACTTGATTGCAGATAAGGCTGACCTGGAAGTGGTGTACAATAGCAAGTTGCTGGCAACCATAGAGCGTAATGTTGATTTGAAGTACAACCAGATAACACTGAAAAATGCACTCTGGAAAGCGCTGGAAGGTACCGGGTTACGTTTTGCAGTTGCTGCAGATAAGCAACTCGTGTTATTGAAAGCAAATAAAAAGGGAAAAGAGGAGACCGCGCCTGTGCTGGAGACTGTATCCGGGCAGGTAACCGATGCCTCATCGGGGAACCGCTTCCCGGGGTAAATGTTGTAGTCAGGGGAACTACCAGTGGTACGTCTACTGACAGTGAGGGCAGCTATGAATTGAACGTGCCCTCCCTTCAGGATACGCTGGTGTTTTCGTTTATTGGGTATCAGACGCAGGAGGTGCCACTTAATGGGCGAACGAGTATTGATGTGGCGTTGCAAACACAGGCTGTAACTAGTGAAGAATTAATTGTAGTTGGATATGGAACGGTATCACAAGAGAATTTAACAAGTTCCGTAAAGAGGGTGAGCTCCGATGAATTTGTACAGGGCAATGTCACCGACCCCGCTCAATTGCTCAAGGGAAAGGTTGCAGGATTATCGGTAAACAAGGTCGGTGCTAATCCCGCGGAGACTTCACAGTTAAAACTTCGGGGAACAGGGACCCTCGTAGGTAATCAAAGCCCACTCGTAATTATCGACGGAGTTGAAGGGTCACTAAATGATGTTTCATCGCAGGATATTGAAAGTATAAACGTCATAAAAGATGCTTCAGCAGCTGCCATATACGGAACCAGGGGTAACAATGGGGTCGTAGTTATCGAAACCAAACGTGCTGAAGGTGAAGGAGTACGGTTGTCCTACAATGGCTATGTATCTACCCAGTCACTTACCGATGAGGTTGATGTGCTGAATGCTGAGGAATATCGTGGTTTGATCGATCAGGGTATTGACGAGGCTGTGGACTTTGGAGCCAGCACGGATTGGGCAGACAATGTTATGAGAGAAACCCCGATCTCCCAAGAACATACGCTTACCCTGTCTTCCGGTGGAGAACAAACGAGTTATGTGGCCAACCTTAACTATAAGGTTTTCGAAGGCATTGTCAGGCGTTCAGATAACAATGTACTTGATATGAGGCTCCGGGTTGACCATACCATGTTGGATGGAGACCTTGATATCACCGGCAGTGCCAAAATATCCAAAACCTGGAGGTGGGATGGGTACTCGAATAGGGTTGTAAAAGATATATTCGCATTTAATCCTACTCGCCCGATTTATAATGAAGACGGCAGTTACAATGATAATGCTGATAACAATACGGAAAACCCCGTTTCCCTGATTAATGAAACTAACTCTGAGTTCCAGGAAACAAGGGCCAACATATTTGGTACTGTTGTCTATTCACCGATTGATAATCTTACGTTTAAGGCCCAGGGATCACGATTTACAACTGACGGGTTGGACGGGTTCTCCAGAACAAAACAGCATGTAATTGATCTTCGAGATGGCACAAATGGGTATGCCTCTCGGTCTACCAGTAAAAATGTTCAGCATGTTTTGGATGTAACGGCTGAGTATCAGGGTACTTATGGCGGGCATGATTTCGATGTACTGGGAGGCTACACATGGAAACAAAACGAGTTTGAAAACTTTTTTGCTGACAACTGGGATTTTCCGAACGATGCTGTAAAGTATAACAATCTAAGTGATGGACTTGCATTGTCGGAAGGGCAAACAACTACTGACAGTTATAAGGAGCAGTCAAATCTGCTTGGTTACTTTTTTCGAGTCAACTATGACTACAACAATAAGTATCTCTTGATGGCAAGTTTCAGGCGAGAGGGCTCTTCTAAATTTGGCAGTAATCAAAAATGGGGGAATTTCCCTGCTTTTTCCGTCGGATGGAATATAGCTAATGAACCATTTATGGAAGAAATAGATGTGATAAATAATTTAAAAGTGAGGTTTGGGTATGGAAGAACCGGTTCCGAACCAACTGATCCCTATTTATCACTGAGCCGGTTGTCATATGGATCAAATGTGTTCGCCAACGGTCAGTGGCAATCAACGATTCAGCCGCTCAACAATTCAAATCCGAATTTAAAATGGGAGGAAAAGGAAGAATTTAACCTGGGATTGGATTTTACCATTCTGAATCAACGTCTGGAAGGGGCTGTTGATCTGTACCGACGTGAAACCAACGACCTGCTTTTCAACTTTACGGTACCAACTCCGCCATTCCTGTTTAATTCAATATTGGCAAATGCCGGAACAATCAGAAATGAAGGTATTGAGATAAATCTGAGTGGTACCCCGTTGCAAGATTCGGATTTAAGCTGGAACAGTACAGTTACTTATTCAACAAATCGCAATGAATTGACCAACCTGTCGAATGATCAGTTTAGTATTGGCGGTGGATTCTTCGATGCTGGTAGCACCGCAGCACCAATCCAGCAGCAAACCCACCGAGTTCAGGTTGGCCGTGCCATCGGTAATTTCTATGGCTTTAAAACCATAGGGGTTACTGATACTGGAGAATGGTTAATAGAGGGGGCCGATGGTGAACCCAAATCAATAGCTGATCAGACACCCGAGGATAAACAGGTGATCGGTAACGGGGTGCCCGATCATCAAATAAGCTGGACCAATACGTTTAATTATCAAAATTGGGATCCTGAATATACTGATGCGTGCTGCACTTGGTTTCCAGGTCGCCAATCTCCGCCAAATGTTCTTTAAAGTTCCCTCACAAGTGAGAGGTGGCAATGTAATCAGGGGCACATTCGAATGAACTGTATGGCCAACGTTCCCTTTCAATTGACCAAGACAAGCAATACGTAAGCCACTTTATTACTGATGGAGATTTTCTGAAGATCGACAACATCACACTTGGTTATAATTTTAACATAGAAAGTCTGAGTTCGGTCCGGAATATCAGGGTTTATGCATCTACGAATAACTTTCTAACTATCACGGGATATGATGGATTTGACCCGGAAGTGAATTTCGCAGGTCTTACTCCCGGAATGGACGATATATTTCGCTTTCCATCTGCCCGCTCGTTCAGTGTTGGGGTATCATTTAATGTGCAATAAAGAATTTAAAAAAATAACAGGGAGTACAGTTATGTATAGGTTAAAATTTCTTATTTCGATTGGGATTATATTTACGATCTTTTTTACCGGTTGTACAGACGGCCTGAATGAGACGCCGTTCTCATCGGTTACTGAAGAAAGCATAACTTTTTCTGAGGAGGACTTCAATCAAGTTATAGGCCCAGTTTATTCCAATATGCGGGGTTTACATGGATTCCATAACTATTTCACTCAGGAAATAACTGCCGATGAGCTGGCACAACCTGGCAACGCCTCAGGTTGGATAGACGGAGGTAAATTTCACCGTATGATGTTGCATACTTGGACAGCTGAACAGGATCATGTAGCCGATTTATGGGGCACTCTGTATCAAGGAGTACTTCATGCTAACCGGATTATCTCAGGCATAGAAGGTGGTGCGGTTAAAATACCTGAAGGAGAAAACCAGCAGTCAGTGCTCTCAGAAATAAAGACCGCACGTGCATTTTATTATTGGTTGATCTTGGATAATTTTGGCGATGCACCGCTGGTAACCGCTCCCACAGAAGGCAACGAGATGCCAGGTAAAACACCGAGAGGAGAAATTTATCAGTTTGTGGTGGATGAATTGACTAATGCTATACCCAACCTCAGCGAAGAAACAAATCAAAGGATGTATGGCCGATTCAATAAATGGGCAGCTAAAACACTTTTGGCTGCCGTCTACCTGAATGCTGAAGTATATACTGGTTCAGCTCAATGGGATAATGTGATACAGCAAACAAATGATGTCATCAATTCTGGAAAATATATGTTGGCCATGGATTATAGCGAACCATTCAAGGTGCAAAACCAGAATTCCAATGAGAACATTTTTGTAATTCCCTATGATCAAATAAATGGTGGGGGTTTTAATATCGCGGTGATATCTTTTCACGCTTCGCTAAGAGATAAATTCCAAATGCAATCTACACCATGGGGGGCGGGTTCTGCGCAGGCGGTACCTCAATTTGGAGATATCTACGAATCAGATGATAAACGGCTGGAAAAAACCTGGGTCAGGGGATTACAGTTTTCCCATGATGGAGATACCCTTAAGGGTCAGTGGGAGTTGGCCGGAGAACCTCTGGTGCTCTCGCAAACTATGAAAAATGGTATGTTTACTAGTGAAATGGCTGGCTGGAGAGTTGGGAAATTCGAAATAGCAGAAGGGGCAACAGGAAGTCTAAGTAATGATTTTCCTGTATTCCGTTATGCTCGTGTATTAATGATGAAAGCGGAAGCTCTCCTAAGAACGGGTAATGCCTCACAAGCAGCATCTCTCGTATCTGATGTACGGAGCAGAGCTTTTGATGATCCCGCTGATGCGCAAGTGAGCGCCGGCGACTTAACATCGGATTCTGAATACGACTATGGATACTGGGAGGATTTTCGAAATTGTTGACGAGGGCAATACCGATCCCATTCAATATGGTGGATTTCTGGATGAGTTGGGTTTGGAGTTTGCTTTGGAAATGTATCGACGCAGAGATCTGATCCGTTTCGGAGTATTCACCAAGAAAAGTTGGCTTTCCCACAAGCCTAATGGGGATCATCGTGTTGTATTCCCTATACCTCAAGATGTGGTGGACACCAATCCTCAGCTCGAGCAGAATCCTGATTATCAATAAGCCATAAGCCCAAGGTGAATCCCATTTAAATCGGATCCCCCCCCTTGTTTAATTTTAGCGGGGGGATAATCGTATCTGGAATATTCCATTAAAAATTATTTAGCTATTAAAATAAAATGATTATTTGTAATGCTGTTATAGTCAGTCATATTCACAAATTTATACTGATATATAGATGATACGGCGGTATGAGTTAATTTTGCTCGTCATTTTACTCTTTACTCTTACTAATTGTTCATCTCAAAAAAAGGAGCTCAGGTGGACACAGGAGGGAAGATACCGCTGGGCCCCTGTCGAAACCGGTTTTTTTAACGAGGTGGGATTTGAGTCTTTGGATGCCACTGAAACCCGTGTAAACTTCAGAACTCACATCACACAGGAGGAAATCAATAATAACCAGATCTTATTAAACGGAACCGGTGTAGCTACCGCTGATGTAGATGGTGACGGGTGGACCGATATCTATTTCACGCAGCTTAATGGCCCAAATCGGTTGTATAAAAATATGGGTGGGTTTGAATTTCAAGATGTAACTGAGCAGGCTGGGGTTGCACACGAGGGAAATTATAGCACGGGTACACTTTTTGCAGATGTGGATGGGGACCGTGACCAAGATCTGCTTGTCAGTACAATTAATGGAGAAAATGCTCTGTATATCAACGATGGAGAGGGCAATTTTGAACGAAAAGAGGATAGTGGGTTACAATCTGGACAGGGGTCTACAACCATGACCATGGCCGACATTGACAGTGATGGAGACTTGGATCTGTTTGTGGCAAATAACAAGAAGAAACCGGTTTATGACCTTTTTACCGAGCAGGAGCTGGAGCCGAAAAGAATTGTGAAACGCCCCGAGGGGAAGCAAATACCCGGTAAAACCAGATATGAATTTGTGGAACCGTTCGGGCAGTACTACCGGTTTATTTACCGTAAAAATAAGCGGGCTATGATGGAAGAGCTGGGGGAGTTTAACCGCCTGTTTCTGAATGACGGCAGTGGTCATTTCACCGAGGTTACCGATCAAGAAGGACGATTCTTGAATAGCAGGGGGAACCCGACACCGTTAAAAAAGGAGTGGAGCCTGACGGCGCGATTCCAGGATATCAACGGGGATCATCTTCCGGACCTGTATATTTGTAATGATTATTTCAACCCCGATCGCATCTGGATCAACCAGGGAGACGGCCGGTTTAAGGAGGTGGATACATACGCTGTGCGCAGTTTCAGCTACTCAGCTATGGGAATCGATGTTTCTGATATAAACAGGGATGGCTATTACGATTTCTTTGTAACTGAAATGCTGAGCTCCAATTACCAGCGGCAGGTCAGCCAATATACATCCCGGGATATGCGGCCGGCTATGATTGAAGAATCGCCATATCAGCCCCAGTACATGCATAACTCCATGTACCTGAACCGGGGCGATAACACATTCCAGGAGATCGCCTATTACAGCGGGCTGGAGGCTTCCGAATGGTCATGGGCCACCCGGTTTATGGATTTAAATCTGGATGGATACGAGGATCTGGTTATCAACACCGGTTACCCTTATGATGCTATCGATATGGATTACAGCTATAATTCCAGCCGGTATAAGGGAGCCGTGGACCTGGATGAGGCACCGGGAATGTATTTGCAGAATAAGATATTTCGCAATAACGGTGACCTGACATTTAGTGAGAAAAGTGGTGACTGGGGTTTTACCGAGGCTGACATTTCTTATGGAATGGCAACTGCTGATTTTGACAATGATGGTGATCTCGATATTGTAACCAGTCGGTTTGGCGCTCAGGCCGCGCTGTATAAAAACAATATTACTGCCCCTCGCATTGGGGTAAGATTAAGAGGGAAATCTCCAAATACAGAGGCTATTGGGGCAGAGGTGGTACTTGAGGGCGGACCGGTACACCAATCCAAACAGGTTGTGGCCGGGGGCGATTACCTGTCCGGATCAACTACACAGCTGATGTTTGCCGCTCGTGCGGGAGAATTGCACAAACTGGCTATTACCTGGCCGAATGGACAAACCAGTCGTGTCGATAGTGTGACGCCCAACAGAATATATGAGATTACAGAACCGGATACATCAACAACGCCTAATGAGATAAAATCAGATTCTTTTAATAAGAATCCGGTTTTTGAAAATGTCTCGGATTTAATTAGTCATCGTCACCAAGCAAATCTCTATAACGATTTTGAACAACAGCCCCTGATTCCGTACAAGATTAGTAGTGAGGGACTACCTGTGGCCTGGGTGGATATCGACCGGGACAACGATGATGATTTGCTGATCAGTAACGGAGAAAAAGGAACTATATCGATATATGAAAATCGGGCGTGAACAAGGTTTTGTCAAAGGTCGTGAGGTTAGTGGACGTGCAAATTCCAGCGGCAGTCCATCGGCCATCCTGGGATGGAAAACATCAGACGGAGGGCAACTCGTTTCTAGGCCAGTCCGTTTTTGAGCGCAGTCCACAGGAAAGTTCTACTCCTTCGGCCCATTATTTGCAGTTTAACACTTCTGGATCCCTGTCCGCTTCTCACCAGCTCTCAGCACATGAAAGTTCGACTGGTCCCGTCAGTGCGGCTGATTATGATGGGGACGGCGATCTTGATCTTTTCATCGGGGGGCGTGTAGTCCCGGGCCAATTTCCCAGGGATGCCGGTTCATATCTGTTCAGGAATGAGGGAGGTGAGTTTATCCAAGACCAATCGAACAGCGATCTTTTCAATAATATCGGTATGGTCACTGGCGCAGTATTTTCGGATTACGACGGGGATGGGGATCCGGACCTGGTATTAAGTTGTGAGTGGGGAGCAATCAGGATTTTTGAGAATCGGAAAGGGACATTTTCAGACCAAACCGAAGTTCTTGGGTTAGCCTCATTCAAGGGCCAGTGGAAAAGCGTAACCACCGGAGATTTTAACAACGACGGCCGTATCGATATTGTAGCTACCAACGTCGGAGAGAATAGCCCATACCAAATTGGAGGTGATCATCCGATAAAAATGTATTACAGTGACCTGAATATGGATGGTCTCGTGGAAATGGTCGAGGCCCGGTATGACAGCCTGATGGGCGGCTATGTACCAATACAAAAGCTATATGATTTTTCAATTTTCAGTTCGGTACTGACAAGTAGGGTACAATCCTTTGAACAATATTCCAGCCGTACATTGACAGAACTACTGGGTACAACACAAGATCAAATGCAGGTAAAAGAGATCAATACGGTGCAACATAAGTTGTTTATCAATACCGGCGGAAATTTTGAGCCCCATCCCCTTCCACCGGAGGCACAATTTACAACGACCATGGGGGGCTCGGTGGCTGACTATAACAACGATGGCAATGAAGATCTGTTCCTCAGCCAAAATTATTTTGACTTTTATGAGACATTTCCTCGCCAGGATGCAGGTCGGGGTTTGTGGCTGAGAGGAGATGGGCAGGGAAATTTTAAAGCTGTCCCGGGTACTGAATCAGGGGTGAAGATCTACGGGGAACAGCGGGGAACGGCAGTAGCTGATTTTGATGCTGATGGCCGGATTGACTTGATTGTTACCCAGCGGGATTCCACAACAAAGTTATATCGAAACAGGATTAAGAAACGCGGTTTACGCATTCGGTTACTGGGACCGTCCAAAAATATTCAGGGAATCGGTTCATCGGTAAGAGTAGTGTATTCGGATGGCAGCAGAGGGCCAGTCCGGGAAATTAAAGCGGGCTCCGGCCATCGATCGATGAATAGTCTTACCGTGGTTATGGGAACGTTGGAAGGTAAAGAGCCGGAAGCCCTGGAGGTTACCCTGGTTTGATGGCAAATGGTCAATCACCGAAATAACAGAGGATCAATGGAATCACAGTATCGGGTATAAATAGAACTGTTAAGATTTTAATAAGAGATCGAAATAATGCGCATTATGAATATGACTACACTGCGACACAGAGTAAAAGAACTACGACAACGGGGAACAGGAATGTTGGTCGTCATACTTACGGGTCTGGCAGTTCTGGGGATGACAGTGTTTCCCTCAGGAGATCAGCAGGCGGGGCAGAAAGATGGAATCGATATTCTCGATAAGCAGGAGGTACTGGACCGTCATGACTGGTGGGATAATAAAGACTGGGCCTGGTATAAAGATAACATCCCATTCTTTGAGTCTCCGGATCCTGTGATAGACGAGATCTATTATTATCGTTGGGAGCTGATGACCAAGCACTTGGTGTATGGTTCGCCCGAAACCGGGTATACGTTTACCGAATTTATGGATCGCCCGTTTTGGTCGGGCACCTACGGTGGCATTAGTTGTCCGTTGGGGCATCAGCTCTACGAGGTACGTTGGCTGAAAAACGATCGTATCATCAATGATTTTTCCCGGTACTGGTTTGAAACCCCGGGCGCGGAACCACGCAGCTACAGCAACTGGTACGGCGACTCGATCTGGGGAATATACAAAGTAAACCAGGATAAAGAGTTTCTCCGACAGATGCATCCATATATGGTGAAACAATATAACGTATTCGTGAAGGAGCACTATAACGCCCGGCACGGCATGTTTATGTGGGATGGCATGCACGATGGTATGGAGGTTAACATCAACGGGCGACAGACAGAGAATGAATTTAGCGGTGGAGATGGTTACCGCCCAACACTGAATAGCTATATGTATGCTGATTTAAAAGCCTTGTCAAAAGCATCGACCCTGTTTGGGAAAAAAAGTAAAGCTGAGCAGTATGACCAAAAGGCAGAACAGCTTAAGCAAAGAGTTCAGGAGGAGCTCTGGGGATCCCGATCGCCAGTTCTTTTTCCACCAGTTCGCCTTTGATGAGCTCAACGGGGTGGAAGCCTATTCGCTGACCCATGAGACCGGTAAGTATGCAGGGAGTCCACACGGTCGCGAGGAGATCGGATTTGTACCGTGGCAATTCAACTTGCCGGATCAAGGTTATGAGGAGGCCTGGAAGTTTTTGATGGATGAGGATTACTTCTATTCGGAGTATGGACCTACCACCACCGAGCAGCAGGACCCGATGTTCAAGGTTTATGAAATTTGCTGTAAATGGAGCGGTAACTCCTGGCCGTATGCCACAACCCAAACACTGGTGGCCATGGCCAACCTGTTGCATAATTATGAACAGCATGTTGTCAGTAAAGAAGACTATTTTGAACTGCTTAAAATTTATGCCAAGACTCAGCACAAAAACGGACGACCCTATATAGCAGAAGCAGCAAATCCCTTTACAGGTTCATGGGAGGGACATGATAATTACTACCACAGCGAACATTACCTGCATTCGGGGTATATTAATAATGTGATTACCGGGCTCGTGGGCCTGCGTCCCCAAGCTGGCGACAAGATCGTTGTTGATCCCCAGATTCCTGAATCATGGGACTATTTTGCCCTGGAGGATGTATCATATCACGGGCATAATGTCTCCATTGTCTGGGATCGTGAAGGGAACCGTTACGGCAAGGGAATAGGACTCATGTTGTTTGTAGATGGCAAAAAAGTAGCAAACTCCGACCAATTGGAGCCCATGGAGGTTGCGATCGATCCGGTCCCGGACAAGCCGCTGGAAAAACAACCTGTTAATTTTGCAGTGAATAATGAGAAGGCCTTTTCCCACGTTTCGGCCTCCTCTACACATCCTGAGCAAACCCCTTATTATGCCGTGGATGGCAATTACTGGTATCACCAGAGCCCGGCCAACCGGTGGATCTCTACCGATGCGGGAAACCAAGAATGGATTCACGTAGATTTTGGAGTTGAACGTCCGGTCGAAGAGGTCAAACTCTACTTCTTGGATGATGGTAATGAAGTACGTCCCCCGGAGCAATACCAGCTGCAGGTGTGGGATGGAGAGCAATGGAACACCATAGAGAAGGTCACCCAAACGCCTGCAGAACCCACTGGTCATCGTCCTAATACTATTCAACTTGATCAGGTTTACCATACTGAAAAGGTGAAAGTGGTCATGGATAAACCAGCCGGGCAGTCAGTGGGATTGACGGAGATCGAAGTCTGGGGGCATGATGACCTTCCGCTTGATCAGCCGGTCGCGGAAGTAACCAACCTGGCATTCAATCCGGATAATGAGCTGTTCCCCATCTATTCGGCCTCATACACTCACCCCGGTTCACAACTGGGTTCGGTTAGCGATATGCACGGGCTTATTCCCTATAACGATCCGTCACGCTGGTCTGCCCCAGGGATCACCCAATCAACAGGATTGGATCGAAATTAATCTGGGTCCCCGCAAGCAGATTCAGCAAATTGATATCCAGTTTCTGGTATCCGGAGACAACATTGGTGCTCCCGAAAATTACCGTGTAGATTATATGGAAGATGGAAAGTGGAAACCAGCTGAGATCGAGGAACGGTACCCGCAGACCCCGCGGTCAATGGCTTTAAATACAGTTATATTTTCCAAACCACTGTTTACACATAAAATCAGAATTCACTTTGTACACAAAAAGTCCACAAAAACCGCGATTTCTGAAATATTGGTTTGGTAATATCTGCTAGAATTCCAAATAGCTTAACTTACAAAGACTGAAAAACTTTATATGTCATGAGGTTACTAATATTAGTTCTGCCAGTTTTGTGTTTAACTTCGGCATGCTCTATCGATGATCAAAAAACAGAACTGGGCAACGATTTTTACAATTCAAACCGTGCTCCTCTCGTGCAGCAGCCCTACATGGAGCTTCCGATCGGGGCAATACAGCCGAAGGGCTGGCTGCTGGAGCAACTCAAGCGGCAGCGCGACGGGTTGACCGGTCACCTTGATAAGATCTACCCGCAGGTGGTGGGCGAAACCAATGGCTGGCTGGGCGGGGATGGTGACGGCTGGGAGCGCGGTCCCTACTGGATGGACGGGCTGGTGCCGCTGGCCTACATCCTGGATGATGATACCTTGAAAACAAAAGTGAAGCAATGGGTGAAGTGGAGCCTCGAGAACCAGCAGGAGAGTGGCTACTTTGGACCGATCCCGTTCGAGGGCGAGCCTCCGGTGGATATGCAGGGGGTGCAGGAGGGGCCGCGCCGGGACTGGTGGCCCAAGATGGTGATGCTGAAGGTGCTCAAACAGTACTACATGGCCACCGAGGACGAGCGGGTACTGGAGCTGATGACTGGCTACTTTCGCTACCAGCTGGAGCATCTGCCGGAACAGCCGCTCGGCCACTGGTCGTACTGGGGCAACCGCCGCGGGGGCGACAACTTGGCCATGGTCTACTGGCTTTACAACCGCACCGGTGAACAGTTCCTGTTGGAGCTCGGCGAGCTAATCCACCAGCAAACCTTTGACTGGAAACAGGTGTTTACAAGCGGGCAGATCGCCCAGCTAAATCCGGTGCCCGATTTGCATACTGTCAACGTGGCGATGGGTCTGAAAACCCCGGGCGTCTACTTCCAGAAAACCGGGGACACCACCGATATTCAGGCGATAAAACATGGGCTGGACGATCTGAAAAAGGTGCACGGTTTCGTCACCGGTCTGTACGGCTCGGACGAGAACCTGCACGGGAACAGTCCTACCCAGGGCACCGAGCTCTGCACGGTGGTTGAGATGATGTACTCTTTCGAGCAGTTGGCCAAAATTACCGGTGATGTGTATTTTGCCGATTACCTTGAAAAGATTGCCTACAACACCCTGCCCACCCAGCACAATGACGAGTATAGCCGTCGGCAGTACTTTCAGCAGGCCAATCAGGTACAGATTACCCACCAAGTACGCAATTTTTTCAACGATGCCAACGCCCAGCTCTGCTACGGGGTGCTTACCGGGTATCCCTGCTGCACTACCAATATGCACCAGGGCTGGCCCAAGCTGGTACAGAACCTGTGGTACGCCACTGATGATAACGGGCTTGCAGCGATGATCTACAGCTCCAGTGAAGTAACGGCCCAGGTGGGGGACGGCACCGAGGTGACGATCACCGAAACAACGGATTACCCGTTTCAGGAGACGATCGAATTTATGATTCTGACGCCCCATCAAGTGCAATTTCCGCTTGAACTGCGGATTCCTGGCTGGGCCAAAACATTCAGTATCACGATCAACGGTGAGCAGTGGAACCAAGGTAGCGGTGGTGGCAAGATGGTGACAATCGACCGGAGTTGGTCGGACGGCGACCGGGTGTCACTGACCTTGCCCATGGACGTGCGCACGAGCCGCTGGGCCGAGATGTCGGCCGGCATCGAGCGTGGGCCGCTGGTCTATGCCCTGAAGATCGGGGAGCGCTGGGAGGAAAATCCGCCAGACGAGCGTACCTGGCGCATCCAGCACTCTTATTACGAGGTATTCCCAACCGACCCGTGGAACTACGGTATTACCGCGGAGAGTTTAGATGAGATGAATTTTGAGGTAATCTACCGGGATAAGAAGCTCGGACGGTACCCGTGGAACCTGGAGAATGCACCTGTACAGTTACAAACAAACGGCAAGCGCATTCCCTCCTGGACCATGTATAATCATTCGGCTGGACCTCTGCCGGTAAGCGGTCAGTACACTTACGGGCATACTTTGGAAACTGCGGATCAGACGGTGGAGGAGATTACATTGATCCCTTACGGGGCGACTACGTTAAGGATATCACAGTTCCCGGTGGTGGAATAGTTACGATATCATGAAAAATGTTCAGAAATCTTACACATAAAATAAGATGGATAAATAGTATTTATGTGGGGAAATAGTAAAAATCAGTTGTTAAGTGAATAGAGCGTATGTAAAAAATAGTTAAGTTGTAGTTTTTTACTGGTCCCAGGGTAGGGTATAAAGCCCTGCACTTTCAGTGCAGAACTTTAGTATTTCGAAAAATCTATAGCTCGATAAGCGCTGAAGCAACAAGTAAGAACCAGCTCGAAGGAATCAATGATTTTGGGGTTTGTCGATGCTAGAGAGAGGATCTGATGGGATGTAACTGAAAAAGGCAACAAATTGAGAATAGGATCAGATTGTTTTAGGGAGAAGGACTTCCAGTCCAAACCCGAACCCCTGCCCTTCCAGTGCAGGGAGCATTCAGTTAACTATTGTTCAATATAATTTTGATAAAAAAATATAAGAGGGCTTTGCAAAACCTGGCTTTCACCAGCTTGTCATTGCGAGCTCGCAAAGCAATCTCCTGTTAAAGAGGCTCTGATCGGGATATTGCTTCACTCCGTTCGCAATGACAGTTGGTTTTGCAAAGCCCTCTATAAAATATTTAAAAGTAACTATGACAATTTATCCCTACTCATTTCGAAGAATTAAATGTATACAACTATTATTGTTATTTAGTTTGTTATTTACCCTCCCGGCTATTCCCCAATCTATAAATAAACCTGTAGATGTACTCATTTTAGGGGGAGGCAGTTCGCACGATTTTGAACGCTTGTTTAACCTCGAAGATCCAAAAAATCTTGCTGAGACCGGGGCAATGGTGCGCTATACTGATCAAGCGGAAAATGTGGAATTAGTGCTGCCCGAAATAGATGTTCTATATTTAAGTAACTATCAACCACTGCCAAATGTAAATCAGTTTCGAAAGTCTCTATTCGATATTGTTGAGTCGGGCAAAAGCCTGCTTTTGGTGCATGTACCTACTTGGTACAATTGGTCGGACTGGCCTGAGTATAACCGGCAGCTCGTCGAAGGTCGCAGTAAAAGCCATGAACCTTATGGAGAATTTGAGGCGGAAGTCGTCGATACCGAGCATCCTTTAATGCAGTCAGTACCAAAACCATTTAGTATTATTGATGAACTGTATCACTTCCAGCCTGATAATTCTGCAAAAGAGATGCGCGTGTTAGCCAAAGGATTTGTGTCTGAGAGTGGCGAAGAGTTTCCTATTGCATGGACATTAAGCATGGGGACGGCAATATTTTCGCATTAACGTTGGGTCACGACGGTATGGCCCACTATCATTACGCCTACCGGACAATCCTAAAAAATAGTATCGGTTGGCTATACAATAACTAGGACTATATAGTATATGGTTAATTATTTCATTTGAATAGAAGTTATTTAACCCAATTGAATATGATTGCTATAAATTCTTCGAACGAAATCAATCGTGACCGCCTGTTTTGGGGAAATCTGCATTGCCCTGTTGCCAACGATATTCTCAACCAGCACTCAGCTGGGCTATTGCGAAGTAGATGTGGAAAATGCCTCGACTCCTACCCGGCAGGCGATGGACTACTACCATTCCAGCAATACGTTCAATGGGATACTAAAGAATTGACAAAAAGTGGTTGTGGAAAAACTGCTGATTTCTGAAAGTTCTCATTTGGATCTAATAACAATCAAATTAACTAAGCCTTTTAACGACAATGACAGATATTTCCTCAAAATTCTTAACCAAGGATCATGTAACTCCGGAAAAACTCGAGCGCGGTATTCATCACTGGCTGTCTTCGCCGGAAACAACCGGCAGTGACCAGCTTATAACCGTCCGGGTAGAGGTGGAACCGGGCAATGGGCATCCGTTCCACCGGCACCCCAATATGGAGGAGATTATTTATGTACTTTCGGGCCAGGCCGAGCAGTGGCTGGAGGAGGAGTCCCGGATTTTGAAAAGAAATGAAGCGGTTTTTATCCCGGAAAATGTTATCCATGCCACCATTAACGCCTCCGAGGATGAGCCATTGGAATTCTTGGCTATCCTTTCCCCGGCAAACGATCTGGATGGTAATGGAATGATAGATGTGAGCTGACCAAGAGCCGTGGAAAAGTTTGTCAAAAATATAGCCAAATGAATATAGTGAGCCTGAAATGTTAATTTAATAAGCCCCTCACAATGGCTGAAACCGTCTTGCTTATCGGCACATTTGATACCAAAGGGGAGGAATTTGCCTTTGTACGAGATCAGATTGAAGCCAACGGTTGCTCAACGCTGCTTATGGATATCGGGGTGCTGGAGGACCCCGATATCACCTCTGATATTCCGGCCGAAGAAGTAGCTAAGGCGGGCGGTAGTTCACTTGCCCAGCTGCGCCGCGAAGCAGATCGCCAGCAGGCTTTTGAAGTGATGACCAAGGGTATCAAAGAACTGACACCTCGACTATTTGAAGAGGGGAAATTTGACGGGGTGCTTAGTCTGGGCGGCGGCAGCGGCACTATGATGGCCACGGCGGCCATGCGGGAGTTGCCGCTTGGTGTGCCAAAACTAATGGTTTCCTCGGTAGCTTCAGGAGATATCAGCGCGTATGTGGATATCAAGGATCTGACCTTTATGTACTCGGTGGCCGATATTGCCGGCCTAAACAGGCTTACGCGCAACATCCTGGCTAATGCAGCGGGAGCTGTGTGTGGGATGGTGCAACGGCAACAGGTGGATCAGGAAGATAAGCCCCTTATTGCCGCCACCATGTTTGGCGTGACCACGCCCTGTGTAACCAGAGTACGAAAAAGGCTCGAAGAAGCAGGATATGAAGTCGTGGTCTTCCATGCCACTGGCACAGGGGGACGCACCATGGAGCTGATGATTCGCGAAGGACTGGTAACTGGTGTCGCCGATGTGACCACCACGGAATGGTGCGATGAGGTGGCGGGAGGATTTCTTTCGGCCGGCCCGGATCGGCTCAGTGCAGCAGGTCAGGCCGGCATCCCACAAGTGGTCTCCTGCGGCGCCCTGGATATGGTGAATTTTTTGGCTCCTGAAACAGTGCCTGAGCGATATGGATCAAGGACTTTTTATAAACATACTTCAACCGTAACCTTGATGCGCACCAGCCCGGAAGAATGCCGCGAAATTGGCAAACAGATCGCCGATAAATTGAATAGCGCTACCGGACCGGTGGCCCTTATGATACCCCAGAAAGGGGTCAGCAAAATTGACAAGGAGGGCGAAGCTTTTTTTCATCCCGAAGCCAATAACGCTCTTTTTGGTTCATTGCGGGAGCACATCAACAATAAGGTGTTGCTTAAGGAGCTGGATCTGCATATTAATGACAAGGAATTTGCTGATGCTATAGCGGATCAGCTGCTCAATTTTTTAAAACAACAAACTAAACTTTAAAAGAAGGATAACTCATGCCATTTATACCGTACGAAGAATGTTTAAACCGACTGCAATCCCAGATTGACCAAAAAAAGCCCATTATCGGTGCTGGCGCCGGAACCGGGATTTCGGCTAAGTTTGCTGAAAAGGGTGGGGTTGATATTATCATTATTTATAACTCGGGTCGCTACCGCATGGCGGGCCGGGGCAGCGCGGCGGGCATCCTGGCGTATGGCGATGCCAATGAAATTGTCGTGGATATGGCCGGTGAAGTGCTCCCCGTGGTACAGGATACACCGGTGTTGGCCGGTGTGAATGGGACCGATCCCTTCCGGCTGATGCCCGCATTCCTGAAGGAGCTTAAAGAGATGGGCTTTGACGGCGTACAGAATTTTCCTACGGTGGGCGTCATTGATGGAAACTTTCGCCAGATTCTCGAAGAGACCGGCATGAGTTTTGACCTGGAAATTGAGATGGTCCGCATTGCTCATGATCTGGATATGCTGACCTGTCCCTATGTGTTTGATGTGGATCAGGCCGAGAAGATGACCGAAGCCGGGGCTGACGTGATTGTAGCCCACATGAATACCACGGTCAAGGGCTCCATCGGGGTGAGCTCGGATGTTGCTCCATCGCTGGAAGAGTCTGCCAAGCGGGTGCAGGCCATCCATGATGCGGCCAAAGCGATCCGGGACGATGTGATTGTACTGTGCCACGGCGGGCCCATTGCCGAGCCGGATGATGCCCAGTATATCTTTGATCACACCGAAGGAACAGCGGGCTTTTTCGGAGCCTCCAGTATCGAGCGGCTGGCTACGGAGCCGGCTATCGAGAAGCAGGCCCGAACCTTTAAGGAGCTCAAAATATAAAACACAACATTTTGGGGCTTCGAGAAGTAATACCCGGGGCCCTTCACATTTTTTAATTTGAAGAAAAATATGATGGTTCGGGAAAAAATAACGAAGGGATTGTTAGGAATTGTAATGGTATTGGGGATAGCGATGCTGATCAGCGCCTGCAGTCAGCCGCAGCAGCAGGAGGCGCCCTCCTCGGATGAGCGTCTGAAGGTTTTGTTCCTGGGCGATGACCGCGGGCACCAGCCCCCCGTTCGGCTGCGGGATGTTGCCCGGCCGATGCTGGACCGGGGCATTGAACTGTTTTACTCCAGCGATATTAATGAGCTGGAACTGGAGAATCTGCAGCAATATGATGCGGTACTGCTCTATGCCAACTATCACGCTCCGGACTACCCGGAACTGCCCAAGGACAAAGAGCAGGCCCTGGTAAATTATGTGGAGCAGGGTGGAGGCTTCGTACCTGTCCATGCTGCCTCGGGTAACTTTCGTAATTCTGAGGCCTACATCAATCTGGTTGGTGCCGCTTTTGAAAGTCATGGAACAGGGGTATTCACCACCCGGATCGCCGAACCCGATCACCCGGTCATGCAGGGCTTTGATGGCTTTGAAAGCTGGGACGAAACCTACGTGCATCAAAAACATAACACCGAAAATCGCACGGTACTGAGTTATCGCGGCGATGAACCGTGGACCTGGGTGCGCACGCAAGGTGATGGGCGGGTCTTTTACACCGCCTGGGGCCATGACGAGCGCACCTGGCAGAATGCCGGTTTCCATGATCTGCTGGAGCGCGGTATCCGGTGGGCGGCCGGCCAAGACGTGCAGCAGGCCCTGGCATCCCGAAAAATTGAGAATCCATTTGAATATGTGGTGCTGGATGTGCCTTTTCCACCTCCCCACAAAGAGCGTATGCGCTATGAGGAGGAAGTAGGCCCGATGGATCGAGGCTCCAACTATCCCATGTATTACAAGCAGCAGAAAGCACTTTCCCCTGAAAAATCGATGGAACGGATGATACTGCCGCCGGGCTTCAAGGTGGAGCTGTTTGCTGCGGAGCCGGATATCGTCAACCCCATCGCCATGAACTGGGACGAGCAGGGCCGGCTGTGGGTGGTAGAGTCCATTGAGTATCCCTATCCACGGGAATTCTGGCCCGACGGTGGGGGCAAAGATAAAATTATGATTCTTGAAGATACCGATAATGACGGCCGGGCCGACACCTTCACGGAATTTGCCGACAGCCTGAACATTCCAACCAGTTTGACGTTTGCCAATGGAGGAGTGATCGTTCACCAGGCGCCGCAGACCTTGTTTTTAAAGGATACCGACGGCGACGACAAGGCCGATGTGCGCCAGGTACTCTTTGAGGGATGGAGCCAGTATGACACCCACGCGGGGCCCAATCACCTGCGCTACGGACTGGACAACTGGATCTGGGGAGCGGTGGGGTACTCCGGCTTCGAAGGTACGATCGGCGGGGAAAAACATGAGTTCCGCATGGGCACCTACCGGTTTACGAAGGATGGCTCGGAGTTTGAGTTTTTGCAGCGAACCAATAACAACACTTGGGGATTTGGCTTTAACGAGGGCGGGGATGCCTTTTATCTCGACGGCCAACGGCAACCCGAGTACCCACATGACCATCCCTCAACAAACCTACAGCAAACTATCCTCGCTGGACGACTCCAATACCGACCGGCTGGCGAATTCTGCTCGCGTCATTACATTGACCAACCTGTTCCGCCAGGTTGACTGGGTGGGAGCGTACACCGCCGGATCAGGGCACGGTGTATATACCGCGCGCACCTATCCCCGGAAGTACTGGAACCAGCGTGCTTTTGTAATGGATCCCACGATGCAGATGGTTGGTGAATTTATCCTGGAAGATAACGGCTCATCCTACCGTTCCTACAACCCGAGGAACCTTGTGGCCAGCGATGATGAATGGTTTTCGCCCGTGGTGGCGGAGGTAGGTCCTGACGGTCAGGTATGGATGGCCGACTGGTATAACTACATTAACCAGCACAATGCCGAGAGTGACCGGCAGGAACCCACCCCGGGCAACGCCTATGCCAACCCGTTGCGAGATCGCCAGCATGGCCGCATCTATCGTATCGTGTATGAGGATGGAGCGTCAACCGAAGATATGACCCTGGAAGGAGCTTCCCCGCAAAAATTGGTTGCAACCTTATCACATGACAACATGCTGTGGCGCATGCATGCCCAGCGCCTGTTGGTTGAAAGAGGTGAAACGGATGTGGTTCCCCAGCTTATTGAGCTGGTCAATGATAAAAGTGTTGATCAGGTTGGGTTGAATCCCGGTGCTATCCACGGAATGTGGACACTGCACGGGCTCGGTCAAATGGACGGAAGTAACCAAGAGGCATTGCAGGCTGCCATTGACGCACTCAATCATCCGTCAGCTTATGTTCGCCGCAACGCACTACAGGTACTGCCCAAGACGCGGGATGCCCTTCAGGTCATTTTAGACAGCGGTGCGTTGCAGGATGAGGATCCCAAAGTGCAAAAGCAGGCACTGCTCACCCTGACAGAGATGCCGGTGTCGGTACAGGCCGGGCAGGCGATATTTGATCTGCTGGAGTCCGCACAGGGAACCGAAGATCGCTGGCTGAAGGAAGCGGGCGCTCTTGCAGCTTCCACGCACAACGGTGGATTCCTGGGTGCCGCTGATGCAGCAGGAATGCTGCCAAATAATATCAGTGTGGAGGAAGATGACATCGGGCTGGAAAACGTTATTGCTATGGTGCTGCAGGAGCACCCCAATGCCCTGGAAGGCAGCGGCAGCTCCGTCACACAAAGCCAGGCCGCTGCTGAAGAAGTCGATGCGGTGCTGCAGCTGGGCGTGACTCCCAATGTGCTGAAATTTGACAAGGAGGAACTGCGCGCCACGGCGGGTCAGAGAATCAGGCTGACGTTTACTAATACCGGCAATATGGAGCACAACATGCTGCTGGTGACGCCCAGTTCGGTCCAGGAAGTAGGTACACTCGCAGATGAGCTCGTCGCCAATATGGAGGGTCGCCAGCGGGATTATATACCCGACTCACCGGAAGTCCTTGAAAGTACTCCGATATTGCAGCCGGGTGAATCCTACGACATTACATTTACCGTACCCTCTGAGCCCGGTGAATACACCCTGATTTGTACCATTCCCGGTCACTGGCGAAGCATGCAGACCACACTGGTCGTCGAGCCTTGATTAGATTCATGGTTAACTGATTAACCATGCTATGGAAGGCATATTTCTGTTAAAATATCTCCAATTAAACAGTAAAGTAATTAAGCGTCAGTTAGTTCATTAGGAGATATAAATTCCTGTAAATATTTTAATTGGTTCATATTAATTCAATACTTATGAAGATCTTGAAAATTATTACATTGGGGATAATGGTAACTCTACTTCTGTTAAGTGTTGGCTGTCAGAGCAGTCAGGAGGGAGAGAGAAGCAGGCTCAATAACTTCACTGACTGGGCTACGTACCGGGGAGATAAAAGTGGTACCCAATATTCAAGTTTAGATCAAATTACAACTCAAAATGTATCACAGTTGGAAGAGGTCTGGAGATATGACACTAAGAACCTGGAACGACCGGGGATGTCGTCAAATCCCATTATCGTTGAGGGAATAATGTATTTTGCAGATCCCAAACTCCATCTGGTTGCCTTGGATGCTGCCACGGGAGAAGATCAGTGGATATTTGATCCCTCTGAACATTATCCAGAGGGAGACAGTCTTACCAGTGGTATCATGAGAGGAGAAGTTTACTGGGAGGATGAAGACGGTAACAATAAACGTATTTTTCATATCACCCACGATCTGGTTTGGGCAGTCAATCCATGATGATGGTTCTCTTATCGAATCATTCGGGAAGGGTGGATATATCGATTTAAAGGAAAATCACGTTTGGGATACAGAAGACCTGGAAGGTGAAATAAATCAGTCATCTCCCGCAATAACGTACAAAGATCACTTGATTCTGGACACTAATCCTCATGAGGGCAGAACTGCCGCTCCCGGAAATATGCGATCTTTTAATACTATAACCGGGGAGTTCGAATGGAGATTTCACACTATTCCCCAAGAAGGCCAGTTGGGATATGATACCTGGGAGTGGGAAGAAAACATGATTTATGGTGGTGCTAACTCTTGGGGAGGCTTTACTGTTGATGAAGAACGTGGTTGGGTGTTTGCTGCCACAGGATCAGCTACGGGAGGTATTCACGGCGGTGGCGGTGCACGTCCTGGAAAAAATCTTTTTGCTAACTGTGTACTAGCTATTAACGCGGAAACAGGGGAGTTGCAATGGTACTTCCAGACTATGCACCATGATATTTGGGATTACGATATCGCTCCACCTCCCATGCTGAGTTACCATTACCAAAGATGGAGAGGAAAGAGATGTTGTGGTTCAGACCGGAAAACAGGGGAAGGTATTTGTTCTCAGACCGCGATACTGGTGAGTCTCTTTTCCCGGTAGTTGAGAAGCCGGTGCCCACCGAGGCGGCACCTGGAGAACGGCCGTATCCAACGCAACCATGGCCATTAAAACCAGATCCGCTGGTGAGGACTTCCTTTTATCAGTCCGATCTGACGAATATAACTCCCGAGTCCCATGAAGCTGCATTAGAGCAGTTCCACAAGTTGAAAGCCGGTCCCATGTACACTCCACCCAGTATGGAGGGGACTATCATGCAGCCAGGTATTCATGGTGGCAACGAATGGGGAGGCCCAGGGTATGATTCTGAAACGAATATGGCCTATGTGAATGTCAATGATTTTCCATTCATATTAACACTTGATCCCATGCAGCCCGACCAGTACCAGGAAATGACAGCCTTACAACGCGGAAAGACAATATTTCAAGCACAATGCGCCGTTTGCCACGGAGCTAACAGGCAGGGGGGGACTGGCCCGGCTCTCGATAATCTGACATTAAGCACCGATTCTCTTGAAACAGTTATTACGCAAGGAAGAAAAGCTATGCCAGCCTTTCCGTACTATTCGGATGAAGAACTGGATGAACTTGTAACATATTTAAAAGCTGAAGAGAGCGAACTAGAATCGGATGTGGAATTTGACCTGAGTGATGAGAGTCTTACGTGGAGCGGTGGCGAAGGCAATAAAAAGTGGTCAACATCTACACCACAGTACGTGGCACAATTAGATTACTTTACTGATCACATGGGATACCATGCTATACAGCCACCGTGGGGAAAACTTGTCGCTGTTGATGTTGCTGAAGGAGCAATTAAATGGTCAGTGCCCCTTGGAGAATATCCAAAACTTGCTGACAGTTTGAACATTCGTAACACAGGAGCTGAAAACTTTGGTGGCATGGCCGTCACTAAAGGTGGGGTCATTTTCATTGCAGCTACTGAAGATAATATGTTCAGGGCATTTGATAAGAGTAATGGTGACCTGTTTTGGGAGTTTGAAATGGAAGCTCCGGGATTTGCAACTCCCTCTGTATATGAGATAGACGGGAAACAATATGTGGTCATTGTTGCTGGAGGCGGTGGAGGCAGGTATCGCTCGCCTGTGGCGAAAGATATTGGTCGTACCGTTCATGCGTTTGCTCTGCCTGATAATGCTATTGAGTAGAAGTATAACAACAGCTAGTGCTCTGCAAAAGATGTAATGCAGTGTCGGTGCAGTCCACATTAAGGGTGGGCTGCACCTTATAACAGATAGTCTGCTGGATCCAACCTAAACTGTTAGCCCGTATTTCTCACAAGAGTTCAGGATAAATTTGTGTAACCTATTGGCAAGCAATAACTTATATCATAATTATTACCAATAAATCATAACAGCTTGCAAAACGCTGCAATGTTCCCATCGTTTGCTAAGCAAAAAATTTCTTGGTAAATAATCGGGATTAAGGTAATAATTTTAATACCACGACACTTATAACACACCAGAAAGGAATATCCTTTGTGAAATTAGGGGCTCAGTGGTTATAAACACAAAAATATATGTATGCATACACTCAAATTGATGCGCCTTTTCCTTTATGTGGTAATGATAGTTCCATTTTTCTGTCTTTCATGTAAAGATGAAAACTTACCCACAATGAAACCCAACGTCCTGTTCATCATCGCCGATGATTACGGCTATCATGATCTGAGCAGCCGGGGCAGCGACTACTACGAGACACCCAACCCTGGACCGGCTGGCCGGCCCGGAGTATGGTCTTTACCCACGGCTATTCCGCCAACCGCGTCTGCAGCCCCTCACGGGCCAGTATTATGAGCGGCAAGTCCCCGGCCCGCCACGGCATCACCGACTGGATCGGCGCCCCGACCGGGACCGACTGGCGAGAGCAGGGCCGTCACGAGCAAGTTGCTGCCGCCCGACTACGTGGATCACCTGCCCCACGACTACCAGGTATGGCCGGAGGCGATGAAAGCCGAAGGCTACAAAACGTTTTTTGCCGGCAAGTGGCACCTGGGAGAGAAAGGCTCCTATCCGGAAGATCACGGGTTCGACATCAACCACGGGGGGTTTGAAGCCGGCGGCCCCTACACCGGTGGATATTTTTCGCCGTTCAATAATCCCAAGATGGAAGACCACCCCGACGAGGCAGGGATGAGCCTGCCGGAGAAGCTGGCCAAAGAGACGAGCCGGTTTATCGAAGAAAACAGCGATACGACCTTCTTTGCTATGCTCTCCTTTTACGCCGTGCACGCCCCGATTCAGACGACACAGGCGTACTGGAAGAAGTACCGGGACAAAGCGGATTCTTTGGGGATCGCCGAAAACGGGTTTGAGATGGGCTACTTCCTGCCGATCCGCCAGGTGCAGGATAATCCCGTGTATGCGGGACTGGTCCAGCATATGGACGATGCGGTGGGGCAGGTGCTGGCGACACTCAGAGCTCAGGGCCTGGAAGATGAGACTATCGTCATATTCACCTCCGACCACGGCGGGGTGGCCGCCGGCGACGATTATGCGACCAGCAACAAGCCCCTGCGCGGGGGGAAAGGCTACCAGTACGAGGGTGGGCTGCGGGTGCCCTACTTTATCAGCGTCCCGTGGATGGACCACCGGGGCACCGAAAACGACACCCCGGTAACCGGCACTGATTTCTACCCGACGGTGCTGGACCTGATCGGGGCGGAGCTGCGCCCCGGGGAGCACGAGGACGGGGTGAGCCTGTTTCCGTTGCTGGAAGGCAAATCGATTGCGGGCCGCCCGCTCTACTGGCACTACCCGCACTACGGAAACCAGGGCGGGCGGCCCTCCTCGGCAATCCGCCAGGACCGGTGGAAGCTGATCCGCTACCACGCCGACAGTAGCGAGGTGCTGTATGACCTGCAGGCCGATCTGTCCGAGCAGACAGATGTGTCCGAAGACCGCCCGGAGGTGGCTGAGCGGCTGAGTAAAAAACTGGTCGACTACCTGGCGGAGACGGGGGCTAAGTTTCCCCGAAAGGATCCGCAATACGACCCGCAGAAAGAGGCTGAATACCTGGAAACAATTGAGAACGAGCTGCTGCCAAAGCTGGAACAAGAGCGAATGGAATTCCTGTCACCGAACTACTCCCCCGGCAATAACTGGTGGGGAAGCCGGCCGGATAACTAATCTTTTATAGATGACAAATTTATGACTCGTTATATTCTGGCAGTTTTCGTTATAATTGTATGTACCGGTAGTACGTCCGACCGTCAGCCATCATCCCCAAACGTTCTTTTTATTCTTGTGGATGACTTGGGTTGGAGGGACCTGGGCAGCTACGGCAGCGATTTTTATGATACCCCCAATGTGGATCGTTTGGCCGCTGACGCCATTCGTTTTACTAATGCCTATTCGGCGCATCCGGTCTGCTCGCCCACCCGGGCGGCGATCATGACCGGCAAGGACCCGGTGCGGGTGGGCATCACCGACTGGATTCCCGGCATGCCCACCGAACAAGCCAAAAATTCCCAACTGAACCCGCCCGAAGATATCCATCACCTGCCGCTGGAGGAACATACCATTGCAGAAGCATTCAAAGAGGAGGGCTACCGAACCTTTTATGCCGGCAAATGGCACCTGGGGGAGACGCCTGAATACTGGCCGGAACATCAGGGTTTTGATATCAACAAGGGCGGCCACAACCGCGGCTCCCCGCCAGGTGGTTATTATTCGCCTTATGAAAATCCTCGGCTGGAAGACGGCCCCAAGGGAGAATATCTGACCGACCGCTTGACCGATGAATCGATTCGGTTTATGGAACAAGCCACTCGGCAACAGGATACCTTCTTTCTGTTGCTGTCATTTTATACGGTGCACACCCCAATCCAGGGCGCCGAAGAATTTGATGACTACTACAAACAGAAACAGGCCGGCTTGCCAAACGGCGGTGCCCCGCAGACCCGCAAGGAAGGGGACGCCCGAACCCGGCTGAACCAGAGCAATTACAAGTATGCGGCGATGGTCCGCTCGATGGATAAAAACGTGGGACGGCTGCTGGACCGCCTGGAAGAGCTGGGCCTGTCGGATGATACGATTGTCGTGTTTACCTCCGACAACGGGGGACTCTCGACACTACCACCCGACAGAGGGATTGCACCAACGGCCGTAACCCCTCTCAGAGCGGGTAAAGGCTGGGCCTACGAGGGAGGCATTCGGGCGCCGCTGATCATTAGAGCGCCGGGGCTGCCACAGGGCAAGGTATCTTCCCAGCTGGCTACCAGCATGGACCTGTACCCGACGCTGCTGGAGCTGGCGGGGCACCCGGCCCGGCCCAGCCAGCACGTCGACGGGACAAGCCTGGTTCCATACCTTAAAAACCCCGAATTAACGGAAGAACGCACCCTGGTGTGGCACTACCCGCACTACCACGGCTCCGCCTGGCGGCCGGGCTCGGCCATCCGGAAAGGGCGCTGGAAGCTGGTTGAATTTTATGAGAGCGATCGCGTGGAGCTATATGACCTGTCCGAAGATATCGCCGAAGAAAATAATCTGGCCGAAAAATATCCCGAGAAGACGGCAACGCTCAGGGCAGAAATGCACGAATATCTTGAGGAACGTGGAGGTAAGTATCCTGAAAGAGCAAGCAACAGGTAATTATTTTAATTTTAATAAATGGCAGGGGCATTGTATGAAAAAGGTAGGCTGGATCTTGTTTATTACTGGAGTCTTGGCAGTTGTGTGGGGCGTGGACCCTGCGGCAGGTCAGGATCAAGATAATGCCGGGACCGACAGGCCGAACATCCTCTGGATATCGGTGGAGGATATCTCTCCGCTGATGGGTGTTTATGGAGATCCGGTGGTTGAGACCCCGGTGATCGACCAGCTGGCCGCTGAGGGCATGATGTATAGCCGGGCCTTTGCCACGGCGGGGGTCTGCTCGCCGAGCCGCACGGCGATCATTACCGGCATGCACCAGTCTTCGATCGGGGCCCACCATCACCGTCCGACCCACACCGGCCATAACCATAAAACAATATCCGGACGAGTGAGCCCCTGGTCAGCCAGGCGGTTACTCCCTATCTTGTTGTACCGCCGCCCTATGTAAAGGCGTTTCCCGAATACCTGCGGGCGGCCGGCTACTACACCACCAATAATGTGAAAACCGATTATAATTTTGGTCTGCCCGCCTCGGTATGGGATGAGTCCAGCAGGAAGGCCCACTGGCGCAACGCTCCGGAGGGCCAGCCGTTTTTTTCGGTCATCAACCTGACCACCACCCACGAAAGCCAGGTATGGCAGTCGGAGCTGCCGTTAAGCGTGGATCCGGATTCGGTACCGGTTCCGCCCTACCTGCCGGACACTCCGTTGGTTCGCCGGGATATAGCCCAGCTGTATACCAATATTGAGCAGATGGACCGCCAGGTCGGGCAGATCCTCGCGGATCTGGAAGAGGACGGGCTGGCGGACAACACCGTGGTGTTTTTCTGGAGCGACCATGGCGGACCGTTGCCCCGCCAGAAAAGCTGGGTGTACGATTCCGGGATTCATGTTCCCCTGATTATTCGCTGGCCGGGCCATATTGCCCCGGGCCAGGTGAATGGCGAACTGGTTAGTTTTGTGGACCTGGCCCCGACGGTGCTTATCGATTGCCGAGGTGGATATCCCGGCTGCACATGCAGGGCCGGGCCTTGCTGGGTCCCGAAAAAGGCAACCCGCCCGCCTACATCTATGCGGCCGCCGACCGCCATGACGAGGTCCACGATATGATGCGAGCGGTCCGGGATACGCCAGTACAAATATATCCGCAACTATTTCCCCAATCAGCCCTACTGGGGTATGAACGAGTACCGCCACCGGATGGGTATCTTTCAGGAAATCCTCCGTCTGCATGCCGAAGAAGAGCTTGAGGGCGCGGCGAGATTCTGGATGAAACAAACGCGCCCGCCGGAAGAGCTCTACGATATTACCGAAGATCCCCATGAGATTAATAATTTAGCCGATGATCCGGCTTACCGGGAAGAGCTGGAGCGGATGCGGGGTGCTTTGGATCAATGGATGGATGAACGATTGGCGATATGGGAGATATTCCGGAGGAGCAGCTCAGGGAACGATTCTGGCCTGATGGGAAGCAACCGAATACACAAGCCCCGTTTTTTGTGATAAATTCAGCGGAAGATCGGGCCCGCACTTGGAGGCGGGAAGGGGGACAGTTTAGCCCGCCCTATACGGTGCAGCTCGCCTCAACCACCCACGGGGCCTCCATTGTCTATACTACCGAGGAAGGGGAAGATCCTCACTGGCGAGCTCTATACCGGCCCCATCCGGGTCGAGGAGCCGTTGAACCTAAGGGCCAAAGCGGTTCGATACGGGTATGCTGAGAGTAGGGAGATCAGTGGTGAGTTTGCTATAAAATAATATACGAATCTTCTCTATTTGGGGAACTCCAAAAATGAATCTTCACAATACTTAAAAAAGGGATAGTATGGATCGCAAGGAAAGCATAAAGACGATGTTGTTGGGGACGGTATCGCTGCCGCTGCTCAAAGGTGGAAATGAGTCAATACGGAATCAGCCCTGAAGAGGTAGCATCGCACTCTGCCCCGGAACCGATGCGAAGCCGCTGGGAGCGCTGGCCGGATGTGGAGTGGACCGGTCCCCGGTTCTGGGGCAACCGGCTGCAGGACTGGGGCATTGTTGATGGACGTGTTGAGTGCACGATCAGCGCATCCAATCGCAGCCTGCATTGCCTGACGCACCAGCTGGAAGAGGTTGCCGGTGAGTTTTAGCGTAGCAGTGTAGACCTTGAACTGTCCCACGAGACGGGTTCCGGGCAGGATCAGGTTGGTTTTCGTATCGGTGCGAAAGCGCAGGATCAGCCCGTCCGTGTACAGTTTGATGATTATCGGCGAAATGCGGTCTTCGGTGAAGGCCTGGATGCCGGTATTGATGCCGGCGGCCAGTTGTTTATCGGTGAGAAGCGCGGGGAGACATCGATTTCCCTGCAGGGCCCCATCCGACTTGATTTGGAAGGAACCGAAGACGGAGGTCCGATACTTGAGTCTAAAGGTGATCGACGTTTCGACTGGAGAACTTCTGGGGAGCCTGAAATCAGAAGGGATAGATGCCGGGCAATTGAAGGGAAATATAGCCTTGTTGTCCCATTTTCCCTCGCAGGAGGAACAGCCGAACACGCCCTCCGTGCGGTTTTCGGATTGGCGGATCTCTGGCAGCAAGGTAAATTATGATCCGGGACAAAGCTTCGGTCCCATCTGCTTTGCACAGTATACCCTGGACCGCGGCGTGATGAAGATGACTGCCCAGCTGGCGCCGGTGGAGATGATAGGCGGGCATAAGGTAGAGCTGCAGCTCAGGGCGGACGGCCACTGGGAAACGGTGGAGACAACCACGATACACCGGCTGGCACGTACCGCTCATTTCCGTATCGAAGATTGGCGGCACGAGGAGGATATTCCCTATCGTATTCAACTGGAACTGCCGCTGAAGTCAGGCGACAAAGAAGATTTTTATGAGGAACCATTGCCGGGAGCCGGCCTCTGCCGATCCGCTCAAGTTGGCGGTCTTCAGCTGCAACAGCCACTACGGATTCCCCAACAACGAGGTTGTCCGGAATGTGGAAAAGCACCGCCCGGATATGGCGATGTTTCTGGGCGATCAGATTTATGAGTCGCACGGCGGATTTGGCGTGGAACGCACCGACGATGTGGAACGGGCGGCCCTGGACTACCTGCGCGAAATGGTATATGTTCGCGATGGTCCTACCGGGATATTTTCCGGCACATACCGTGTGGATTTATTCCCGACGATCACGACGTGTTTCACGGTAACATCTGGGGGCAGGGCGGCAAGAACGCTCCCACCGACCAGGGCTGGGGGTACGATGCCCAGGATCAGGGCGGCTACAAATACCCGGCAGAGTGGGTCCGGATGGTCGAGCGGACCCTGACCAGCCATCTGCCGGACCCGTGGGATCCGACCCCGATCGAGCAGGATATCGGGGTGTATTACACCGACTGGACCTACGGAGGGGTTAGTTTTGCCATAATTGAAGACCGCAAGTTCAAGACGGCTCCCGACAACGCCCTCCCGTTTGAAGTGGTCAACGGGTTTCCACAGGATCCTGAGATTGATCTGAGCAAATATTATGATGTGGATGCTGATCTGCTGGGAGATCGCCAGCTTTCTTTTTTGGAAGCGTGGGCCGCCGACTGGAGCCACGGGGCCCGGATGAAAGCGGTGCTTTCGCCAATCGCCATTTTGCGGGCGCATGCGATGGAGAAGGGAGCCACGCACGACCGCAACGTCCCGCAGCAGCCGATTCCCCAGCGGGGCGAATATCCCTCCGGGGACTCCCCGGCCCGCGATATGGATACGAACGGCTGGCCTCAGCAAGGTCGCGATGAGGCGCTTCGTAAGATAAGAAAGTGCTTTGCCCTGCATGTGGCCGGAGATCAGCATCTGGGCAGTGTCATTCAATACGGGGTGGAGGAACATAGCGACGCCGGGTTCGTCTTTACCGGTCCGGCGCTGAATAATATCTGGCCGCGACGGTGGTGGCCGACGGTGGGAGACGACCATCAGCCACTGGTAGGACGTCCCAAATATACCGGTAATTTTCAGGATGCATTCAATAATCGCATGACGGTGCTGGCCGCGGCCAATCCGGTGCAAACCAGCCGTGAGCCAGGGCTGATCTATGACCGTTCTACTGGCTATGGCATCGTTACATTTGATAAGGCCGATCGTACCATGCGCATTGAGTGCTGGCCGCGATATGTAGACCCGCAAGCAAACCCCGAAGGACAATATGACGGCTGGCCGATGGTTATTGATCAACAGCAAAATTATGGCCGCAGGCAGCGGACTATCTTCCTGAGATCAGGGTGCAGGGGATGGTTGATCCTGTTGTTCAACTGTTTGATCAGCAAAGTGGTGAGCTCGTGTATGCATTACGTATCAGTGGACAAACCTTCCGGCCAAAGATTTTTGATAAGCAGGCTCGTTATCAACTGCGAATAGGAGAGCCGGATGAAGATCGCTGGCAGGTATTTGAGGATATTAGTGCTGCCGATACTGAGGATATTACTTGTAACTTTGAATAAATTGGTTGCTAGGAGGGTGTCGAACTTATAAAAATTGTAGTAGGTTTAGCTAAGTCCGACACCTCCTAGTGTATCAAGTATGAAATGCGCCAGACCTCTTTAGGTTTTGAAACCAATCCAAGCATCTATGATCGCCATTTCAACGAAACCTGGCAGGTCTTTACCCGACATTTTAGTGTTGACATGACACTAGCCTGCATTTCTCGCAAGTATTTATTATTTGTTATTGTAAGATGCTGTTAATCATGAGTTTAGCTAATAAAGTCTCTGAATGTGCAATCAATACCCTACAGGTTGCAGCGAAATTTTCCCTCTGCTGCGCTCAAGCTAAAATCGCGTGCTCAACATCCTGATGTCAGGCTTTTAATGCTGACCCGGACGGATTGCAAAGTTTCTAATACCCGGATTATGCACCAAAAAATTTGGTTGTTTGCAAGCCGTAGGCGAAAATGAGGAGTGAGCGTACCTACGTATTTCTTGATCGGGCCATGTTTCCTGCAACGCCGTCAACAGTTAATTTGGCCGAATAATCCAGGCTAAGTCAAGTTGGCAAAGGTTGGGAAAATTCCTCAAATTGGTTTTGATACTGGGATCTGTAACTCATCATATAAAAGGTTATTTAGTATAGTGACTCAAAGACCTCCATTAAATCCTGTGAAATAGCATCCTATCCCATAAAAAATTATAATTCAGACAGGGTTTGTGGAAGCTCTATTTAGTGTTTAAACGAATTGGTAGAAAACATAAACTTTTGAGGTCAAATACAGAAATAAATCGATTTCCGTCATGAAAAAATTAACAATAGCTCTCCTCGCCTTTTTAGGATGTTATCCCTTGTCAACCACTATCGCTCAAAACAGTAACCAATCCAAACCCAATATCATCGTCATTTTTACGGATGATTTGGGATATGGAGATTTGAGTTCCTACGGAGCTCCCAATATACGTACACCTCATCTCGATAAGATGGCTTCGGAAGGGCAGAAGTGGACCAATTTTTATGCTGCCGCCAGTGTGTGCACGCCCAGCCGGGCGGGACTGCTGACGGGACGTTACCCCGTGCGAAGCGGCATGGCCAGTGACGTGCACAGAGTCCTCTTTCCCGATTCGAAAGGAGGGTTGCCGGAACGGGAGATTACTATCGCCGAACAGGTGAAAAAAGTGGGATACCAGACAGCACTCATCGGGAAATGGCACCTGGGCCACCGCGAACAATATCTGCCCACAAATCACGGCTTCGATTATTATTACGGTATTCCCTACTCCAACGACATGGACCAGTCAGCGGATAACCCCCAGAAGGGAAACTACATTGATGGATATTTTGAATTTGCGGATGAGCATATCCCCATAGAGTACTACAATGTACCTCTGATGCGAAACACCGAAATCATTGAGCGTCCGGCGGATCAAAACACCATTACCCGGCGATATACCCGGGAGAGTATCTCGTTTATTGAGGAACACAGTGATCAGCCATTTTTCTTGTTGTTGGCACACAGCCTGCCGCACATTCCGCTTTATGCCTCTGATGAGTTCACCGGCCACAGCGATGCAGGCCTGTATGGCGACGTGATTGAAGAGATTGACTACGGCGTTGGGCAGATCATAAGCAAGTTGAAAGAATTGGAAATAGCAGAACAAACACTTGTGGTGTTTACTTCTGATAACGGCCCCTGGCTTGTTTTTAGACCGCACGGGAGGCAGTGCCGGCCTATTGCGTGCAGGAAAAGGTATGACCTGGGAGGGAGGCATGCGCGTGCCCGCCATTTTCTGGTGGCCGGGAACAATCCAGCCCGGTATCGTGACCGATATCGGCAGTACGATGGATATTTTTACGACTGTGAGTCACCTGGCCGGAATTCCCGTACCGGATGATCGTATTGTAGATGGGACCAATTTAACACCTGTGCTGATGGGTGAGGGGGAATCACCCCGAAAACAGATGTTGTTTTATCGTGGGGCTACCCTGTATGCAGCCCGAAAAGATAACTTCAAAGCACACTTTATCATAGAAGGTGCCTACGGGCAGTTTGAAGAGAGACAGGTGCTGGAGACTCCATTGTTGTTCGACTTAAGTGAAGATCCGGCAGAGAAATATGATGTAGCTGATCAGCATCCGGAAGTACTCGCTGAAATTGAGGAAATGGTAGAAGAGCACAAGAAAAATCTGGTTGAGGTGAAAGATCAACTGGCGGAGCGGGAATCCAATTAGTGTCTTAGCCTGGGTTAAAAAATTTATTAAACGACAAAACGAATATGCTGAATGCTATGCCCCAGAAGCTAAATATCAGGCGGTAATCTGTACAAACTCATTAATCTAAAATAATTAACAGGTAATAATGCATTGGGAAAAGAAGATTTTGTTAACTTTTGTCATCGGGTTGTGTTGTTCCACTTTCTGGGCGTGTGAAACACGTCCGCCGGAATCGACGACTTCTACAGAACCGCCCAACATCATCGTCATGTACTCCGATGATCACACGGCACAATCCATTGGTGCCTATCAGGATGTGCTCGAATACGGGTTAAAACTGGATCATACTCCGACTCCGAATATTGACCGGCTGGCAGAGAACGGGATGCGATTTGACAACGCTTTTGTGACCAACTCCATCTGCAAGCCCTCCCGGGCTGTACTGCTCACTGGCATGCACAGTCATAAAAATGGTGTATTAACAAATGGTGAAGAGATATCTGTCGACCTGGAAACATTTCCGAAGATTCTTCAAAGAAACGGGTACCAGACAGCGATGATCGGTAAGTGGCACCTGGGCACCGAGCCGCAGGGATTTGACTATTACGAGGTACTCTATGGTCAAGGACCGTATTACAATCCGACTATGAGAACCTCAAACGGGGATGTGGACAGACATGGTCATACTACAGAAATCATCGGTGACAGAGCACTTGAATGGCTTCGGTTACAACGAGACAGAGATAAGCCCTTTATGATGATTTACAATCACAAGGCGCCGCACCGAAACTGGCTGCCCGGTCCGGCATTAAATGATTATCAAAAGAGAGATTTACCGGAGCCGGAAACACTCTTTTATGGCCTTCAGAACCAAAGATGCATCCGCCACCACTGAAGGCAGGTATGAATATCCGGGCCTTACAACTGCTGCTCAGGAACAGGATATGGAGATTGGAACAACCATGAGTTGGGCCTGGGATTTAAAGGTAGCGACGAATCCCGAAACAGGAGAACCAACTGATGGGTGGGACAATTTGGTAGAAACAAATCGTTTGACGGATGAACAGTTAGAACACATTATGAGTGCATATGCTGATGATAATGAATATTTGTTGGATAATTATGACCAGATGACTCAAGAGGAGCTGCTTCGATGGAAATATCAGCGGTATATAAAAGATTACCTCCGGGTTATCCGTGAAGTTGATGAAGAAGTTGGCCGATTGATGGCCTACCTGGAGCGGGAAAATTTACTGGATAATACCATCATTATATATGCGGGAGACCAGGGATTTTTTCTTGGTGAAAATGGATGGTTTGATAAGCGTTGGATATACGAAGAATCGTATGCGAATGCCGCTGATTGTTCACTGGCCGGAAGGCATTGAAGCAGGTTCCGTAAACAAGCAACTCGTGCAAAACCTAGATCTGGCTCCGACAATTCTGGATCTGGCCGGTGCGGAGATTCCAGATAATATGCAGGGACGTTCGATGGTTCCCCTGTTAAAAGGTGAAAATCCCGGGGACTGGCGCGATGCCGTCTACTATCACTATTTTGAAGGTCCGCCGAGAGTACACGAGGTAGCTCGGCACTATGGGGTCCGAACCGATCAGGTATACGCTTGTGCACTATCCTGATCACGGCGAGTGGGAACTGTTCGACCTAGAGACCGATCCCGAGCAGATCCAGAGCGTGTACGGGGAACCGGAATATGCAGAAATTCAGCAAGAGCTTAAAAATAGAATTAATCAGTTACAGGAACAGTATGAAGATGACACATGGGATGAATAAACGCACATATACATAATGAAATCTATTATGTACTCATCAAATTCATTTGTCAGGATTATTTCAGATTCTTCTACTTGCTGTCATTTTAACGGCTTGCAGTATTGATGAGGAAACTGATTCTCAACAGCAATCCCAGCCCAACATCCTTCTGATTCTGGTCGACGATATGGGCTATGGCGATCTCAAAAGCTATAATCCGGAATCGAAGATTCCCACTCCGAATATAGACGGCCTGGCAGAAGAGGGTATGCGTTTTATGGATGCCCACGCTCCCGGAGCCGTCTGCCATCCTTCCCGTTACGGGCTGTTGACAGGCCGATATCCTTTCAGAACCAATACAAACGTCTGGCCCGATCAGCCGGTGATTGATGAAGGTCGCATGACGATTGCCTCCATGCTTCAGTCAGAGGGATATCACACGGCGATGGTCGGTAAATGGCACCTGGGGTTCGACGAATTAGCGGCTGTTCAGTACACTCAAAGGGAAGAAACTGACAGCGGAAATAACATGAGAGCTGCTTATCGACAATATCGGAGAAGGATCAGGTGCTTACCCGGCGGGCCTGTTGATGTCGGATTTGACAGCTTTTTCGGGATTCGAGCATCTACAGATATTCCACCCCTACTTTTATATTCAGAGATGATCGCGTCGTGAATGCTCCGACTGACACCATTGAAACCAATTACAGCGGTGGCATCTGGACGGATATTCAGGGAGCGTTTTGGCGCGAGGGCGGCATTGCTCCGGATCTGGAATTGATCGATGTCTTGCCCCGTTTTACGGAAGAGTCGATCCGGGTGATTGAAAACCACCGTTCTTCAGGTTCTGATCAGCCTCTCTTTCTGTATGTTGCGTTTCCGGCGCCTCACACTCCCTGGCTGCCTACCGAGGAATTTGAGGGAGTCAGCGACGCCGGGATGTATGGCGACTTTATGGCGATGGTGGATTCCAAAGTCGGTGATATCCTTTCAGCTCTTGACGAGGAAAATATGGCTGAAGAGACCATGGTGATTTTTGCCAGTGATAACGGTCCCGTTTGGTATGACAAGGACAAAGAACATTTCGGACACGATTCCCAGGGAGGATTGCGTGGTATGAAAGGGGATGTGCATGAAGCGGGACACCGGGTGCCTTTTATCGTTCGCTGGCCGGGCGTGACAGAACCGGGAACCTCAACACATCAGACAATCTCATTCACCGACCTGATGGCTACATTAGCGGACGTTCTTAAGAAGGAACTACCGGAGAATGTCGGAGAAGATAGTTTCAGTCTGCTATCCGATCCTTAGCAGGGTGAGCAGCCGGAAGATGAAGCGATTCGCCGCCCCGGTAGTTAGTATATCGAGTCGCGGAGTACGAACGATTCAGGATGGACGGTGGAAACTTATTGAAGCTCTTGGCTCAGGTGGTTTCACGGATCCTGTTTCTGTCGAACCGGAAGATGGCGGGCCGGAAGGCCAGCTTTACAAGCTGGAGGATGATTTGGAGGAGACTAATAATTTGTGGAACGAGCGGCCGGATATTGTCCGACCGATTAAGACAGAAACTTACAGAGTTTGACAAGAATGGGAGAAGTCGTTAAATGACTTAATACAAAACATGATTATTTGATATCATAAGTGTCCGGGTAAGGGTTTTTTAAAATTTCGTAAGCCATTGCAGGCCAATAATATAAGTCCTTCAAAAATTTTTATCGACTTGGATTTGTAATTTGCCAGTGTTTCGCTATTCAAAAATCTTAAAATAGAAGGAATCATGTACACTGACCGGATCATTCTTTTCAACTTATGGACGTTATTCCTAGATACGAATTTCGAAAAATTCTTTCCCAACACAAAGGCGACTATCGCGTGCGCATGTTTTCGTGCTGGGACCAACTGCTCTGTCTGTGCTTTGGTCAACTGACCTTCCGACGTAGCCTTAATCCTTGTGGACGATCTGGGCTAGAGGGATCGGCCGACTCCCTGCTCAAGGAGCTGGAAACGGTATCTTGGCAGCTTACTGGCTCGATCTCGAGAATACAAACGTGACCGATGAAGGCCTGACTCAGATCGGGCAATTTCCGAACCTGACACGGCTGCAAAATACCCCGGTATCGGATGCCGGACTGCAGCAAATGGCGGGATTGTCAAACCTGGAATACCTCAACCTGTACAGGACCGAGGTAACCGACAGCGGGACTCCAGGAACTACAGTCCTTGAACAACCTGCGGAAGCTGTTTGTGTGGCAGACAAATGTTACCGAAGAGGGAGTCGAGAAATTACGTGAGGTATTATCTGATATCGATATATATATGGGATTGCGTGATACTACAAATGTAGCCGAAGCATTATATTGATTGTTTTTAAACGATAGAAACCAAATTATTATGAATTTAATCGATAAGACTCTTGCCAAATGGATAATCTTTTGGTTTGGCTGTACGCTTGTTTTTAATGTTACAAGCACTTACAGTCAAACAATTCAAAAGCCCAATGTGATTCTTATTATCACCGATGACCAGGGCTATGGAGACCTGGGGTTTCACGGCAACGAGATCATTCAAACCCCCCATCTGGATAACCTTTTCCAGGAGTCAGTTCGGGCTACAAATTTCCATGCCTCTCCGACCTGCACCCCGACTCGCGGGGTCGTTGATGACCGGGCGGTATTCGAACCGCGTGGGCACCTGGCATACCATTGCCGGGCGCTCGCTGCTATATGAGGATGAAAAGACCCTGCCCCAGATTTTTGCCGAAAATGGATATGCCACCGGCATGTTTGGCAAGTGGCATTTGGGGGATAATTATCCGTTTCGTCCGGAGGACCGGGGATTCCAGCAGGTCGTGCGCCATGGAGGCGGGGGCGTTACCCAGGGACCCGACTGGTGGGCAAATAACTATTTCGATGATACCTACTGGAAAAATGGAGAACCTACCAATTATGAAGGATACGTGACGGATATATTTTTTGACGAGAGCATGGCATTTATCGAGGAAAACCAGGATAGGCCCTTCTTTGCCTATATCGCCACGAACGCTCCCCACGCCCCTTTCCATGTTCCGGAGGAATATTACAATATATACAAGGATGAGGCTCGGCTCTTGGATGTACAGAAACGGTTTTACGGGATGATTACAAATATTGATGACAATGTGGGTCGTCTTGAAGAAAAGCTGCAAGATTTAGGGCTCACAGATAATACGATTCTCATATTTATGGGAGACAACGGCACAGCTGCGGGATATCAGAACACAGAATGGGGACGACTTATGGATTTAATGCGAGCCTGAGAGGCACTAAAAATAGCGAATATGACGGGGGACATCGGGTGCCCGTTTCCATCCGGTGGCCGGCCGGTAATATCGGAGAGGACAGAGAGCTCGATCACCTGTTGGCCCATATAGATCTGCTGCCAACCCTGGCAGAACTGGCCGGATTACGGTTTGTAGAAACAAATCCTCTGGATGGGAAGAGTTTTGCTCCCTTGCTGCTCGATGAGAACTCGGGTTGGGAAAACCGAACCCTCATTGTCGATTCGCAGCGGATTCCCAATCTGGTTAAATGGCGCAAGTCCGCGGTCATGGATGACCAATGGCGGTTGGTGAATGGGCAGGAACTCTACAATATCGATGAAGACTGGAGTCAGGAAAATGACCTTGCAGACGAGTACCCGGAAGTTGTCAAGCGACTGAGGGAAAGTTATAATCAGTGGTGGACCTCGCTGATGGAACAGGACGTCAATGAGCGGTACGCGTATATCAAAGCGGGAACGCCCTACGAGAACCCGGTTCGCATCAGTTCCCACGACATGCATATTTATCCGTATAAGAATGCTTGGCATCAGCACGGAGCGCTGGATGCGACTACAGGCCAGGGTATCCTGAAGGTAGAGCTGGCGCAAGCCGGCACCTATCGCATTAGCCTTCGCCGGTATCCGCGCGCGAGTGGCCTTGCGTTCAACGAGAAGGTAGCGGCAAAGGAAGAAACCATAGAGGTGAGCTCCCCCATGCCGGCAAGCAATAACGTAAACATGAGGCAGGCAACCCTTTACCTGGGGGATATCGGGGAGACAAAACCTATTCCGACCGGTGCCGAAGCGGTACATTTTGAAGGGTATCTGCCGGCGGGAAAATATGATATGACAGCTATATTACAGGATGCTCAGGGGCGGGTATATCCCTCCTACTATACCTATATAGAAAAAATCGAGGAATAAGCTATGGCTGATATTATGTATTATATACCTTCAAGCGTCAGGTTTTTTGTTATTTTGCTAATAAGTGTACTTGTTGTTACTGCCTGCGGGAAAAAGAAAACAACTCCTGAATCAACCTATCAGAATGACCAATCAAACCCTGAAGTATCAAAATCAGTGGCTCCCTCTTTCGAGGTTCTGAGAAAGGCCTCCCTCAACGGAAATCTGGAAGAGATTAAGAAGATCCACTAGCAGCAGGGTTTAGATCTTGAACAATGAGATGAGCAATCAATTTGCGGACCAACCGCGTTAATGTTCGCTTCCTACAATGGACATCTTGACGTTATCCGTTACCTGGTGGATAACGGTGCCCAGCTTGACCGGAAGAACAAGGAGGGACGCACTGCGCTGATGTTTGCCGCAAGCGGACCATTTCCCGATGTCGTTCAGTATTTACTGGAACAGGGGGCAGATCCGAATAGAACCGACATGGCCGAGGGATGGTCACCACTAATGTATGCGGCCGCAGAGGGGAACACGGAAGTTGTGAAGATTTTACTTAGTCATGGAGCAGATCCTGAACTGAAAGACAAAGATGGAGATACCGCGGCAGATTTCGCTCAAAATAACGGCCATACTGAGATTGCAAAGTTACTAAAGAAATAGATCTCATGACGAAAGTCAACGCCGGATGCTCCCCCCGAGGCAGAGCCATCGGGGTCATGAATCCGACTTTGCTCCGCAAACTTATAACTGCGTTCCCGACCCAAAGGGTCGGGGAATTAGACCACCTATCTATTAAAAGCTAATGCCTAATCCTAAAGAACCAAATGGATTTCCATCACGTAGTGGCACTCCACCAATTTCTTCTTTGTCACTATACATCATTGCATCCAGTCCAATATTAGCGTCAATATCAAGATTTGGAGTTAGGCTTAATTCGGTACCCCAAAGCTCGACGTAGGAGTCCAGAGTTTGCCACTCTCTCTTTGTCTGAATTGGTTTCGTTTATTACGCTGTATGATCTGCTTTGAATGCCTGAGCCAAAGTATGGACCTTTCAAATCTCCCAGGAAGAAAGAAATTCAGCTCCAGCCCGAATATGCTTTATCGAGCCTTCCCGTCTCTGAACCCCTCCATTCCTAAAATAGAAGGTGGAATATCTACAGTATAATAGCCAATTTTACCTCTAATTTTGTTTTTACCAACCCATACATTTCCTCCGTGTCCATTTAGTGTAGCAGTTAAGAGATTAAAACTGACCCCGCCATGTATTGATGATTGAGAACTCCTTTTTCGTGTTAATTGCGACGTTTGTCCCTTCATCGTATCAGAGTCACGCAGGGCTATTCCTATCATGTTTATACGCTGCCCTCTAGGTATCGTTAATAGACTCCCATCTATATTTGAGGTATAGGTTGGCGGATATACTGGTCATTGGCAGTAACCACATAAACGGCATGAGCCCCGATTTCTCTCGTGCTTTTCTCACGTAGTGCCTCCATAACTTGGGTTCGGTTATTGGATATGCTACCATTTGCTTCAATAATCGCTATAACCTCTAATCCTTCTTTTGCTTGTTCTTTTGAAAGGAGAAGCTCAGTCCCTCCGGCGGGCTCATACGAGGCATTTTGATCAAGTAGCAATGCATCTGTGTTGAGACATGCTGTGCTTAAAAGGCAGGCAATTATGAGTACTACAACGGTTTTAGGCTTCAAAATAATCTCCATTATTTCGTTTATTTATGTATAAAAGCTTTAATGAACAATATGATAAGGCTCAACTGTGGAAGCAAAGAGGCGTGGAATTTGCTAATAATGCTTTGATCACATTCCTAATAAAGGAGATAACGAATGAGGACTATCTGCTTGACATTCTCCTTTTTGAAGGGGTTTGGTATTTTTGTTTAACTTTTACCGTATCGTAATTCGTACATTTCCTCCCTTGCTCTTTTAAAAAAATCAGGATTTTCTTCAAATTTTTCCACAATCCAATCAGCAAATTCTTCGCTATATTGAGAAGCGCCAAATTTTGGATTATGTACAAATCTGGATTCTTTTGCTACATCATGTACGTTCTTAATACTTTGAATATCATAAGAATTAATTTCGTGCCGTCCATTTAATTTATCATTAACTATATCGATCAATTCGGTTTGTCTGTAAGGATGAGTAACATCAGGGTCAATTTTTTTATAAACTGGCGCATCGTCACTATCTGTTAATCTAATCTTTGTAGCATCTTTATCTCTTGTTTCTATAACTTCTGGGGATAAGATTTTCATTTTTGATCCGGGGGGAGCTTCCATAATCTTATTGATATTTTTGAACCATGATTCCCTGACAACTTCTAATTTTTTATCAAAAAATTCTCTCATGTCATTATAAGTGGCTGGTTCACTTTTAGGACCATGTCTAAAATAAACTGTACCTTTCGAAAAAGCTCTCTTTTGCTTCCCCCCACTTGTGGCATAAGTTCCTGGTTTTTTAAAAGGAACTGGAAACTCGAGAAGGAGGAACATGTAATACTGGAAGTAAATATGTTTTTAATTCGGGAAGGGTATCTTCCTGAAATGGAAGTTTTTTTAATTGAAAACCACCCATTTGCACACCGGTATATTTGTCTATTTTATCTGTTATGACTGCGGGATCAATTTTGAAAATGTGATCAAAATTTCCTTCAACTACACTACCATTATCTGTAACTCCAAAAATAATTGCACCGTCACCAGAGTTGGAGATAGCAACTAAGTCTTTAACTATTTCGCACCAATCTTGAGTAGAGGAGTTATCGAAACTTTCTTTGAAGTCAATTTCTTCCGTTTCAGTTTTTGCTCTTATAGCCTCTTTAAGTTTTGAATTACTTACCATAAGAATTCCCTCTGGATAAAATTCCTAACGACATGGCGCTACAGGTGCATACGAACTGAAATTAAAACTGTTAAAATGCAATACTGAACTGAACAAACAAAAACTGGTAGCCAAAGGCGAGATTGCGTTTCTTAATCTACTGATTATTTCTTTCTACTATTTCGAGATCAAGATTATCTTCTAAATTTTTTATAGTTACATCAAGTTTGTCAGATGAGATTCTGTATACGTCAGGATTTCTAAATTACTACTTAAACTATTTTTTAAATTTTGAAAATGGTCATTCCAAATTGGGTCATCTTTCCTTTGTCCAAGAAGAATAATGCACTTCCTAATATCACCTTTTTCAATCCCAATCCTTTGAAAGTCATCCCCATCGGGAGGGGTATTTTGAAATTTTGATTTATACCTCAAAATTTGAGGTGACAAATGATATTCCGTTGAAGTTCCTCCCTGTCTACTCCTGAGCTTCTCTTACTCTGAATATTTCATCTGATGGTGATTTTAGCTCAAATATGACATATTCATTTTTTGACATTGATGAACGTGTTAAGATGTCAAACCTTTTCCGACTTAACTCGCCTTCTCTTTTATGGTCAATAAATTCCAACCCGAAAATCAAGCATCTTTGCTTTCTATATTTACCATCCTTTTCATCAAGCCAATCCTGAATGAAGGTTTCGTTCTTATTTAAGTTATTTTTTAGGAAGTCACGATACTCCTTCAGGGTCTGAATTTTTACCCCATTACTAAAATTCTCGATTTGAGTTAAGCTCATATTTGATATAAACTCTTCTACATCGAAATCCGATGGATCATCTATAACAACTTTGGGAGTTCTAATTTTTTTACCTAAGTGCTCGTATTGTGCATTTAAAAATTTGGTTAGTTCCTTAACTGCTTCACCATTACCAACCGTCAAATCCATCCTTCTATGTTTGCCAAACTCATTTTGACTTTCATTTACTTGTTCAACCCAAGGATCATTTTTTCTTTTTCTCTTAAATATTCGAAGTGATAAATCGAAATGGTGCAATTTTTGAGTCTCTTGATCAGGTATAAAAAATGCCTTAGCTGCAATTGTAGTCCTATAAGTTTTGTATAAGACTTTATATGATTTGGCAAAACCTTTTGATAAAGGCTCAATTTTCCATGTTCCTAACTCTTGATCAAGTTCATCATCAGTAAATTGATACTTCGATCTTGACATAGATACTAATTATGATAGATTAATTTTTTTACGATTCCTCCCTACTACCTTAATTGTAAATAGAATACTAAAACGCTTGTATATAGAAAATATACTTACTAAAATTCTCCTAAATCTTAATTTCGATGAACCTCTTTCATCAATTTATTTATTCTAAAATAGAGTTCTAAAAAATTATCCATTGCAGTAGTTTTCCAGACGAATAAATCAATTTAAGTTTCACAAGATACATTGTTTGGAAACTAGTAAATTTAATGTTTGGCTGATTTTTATTAGTCGAGTATGAAATAACTGTACAAAAAATTCACTTATGAGTAACACCAATTTAGTATAACTCACGAGCAGAGGTAAATTAAGAAGTAGATTGTAGTTTTTTTAAAAAAAAGTAAATGGAAGATTTATCCCTTAAAAGTCTCCTGAGTTCAAGTAATAAGTGCAACACGTAGGAAGACCTCAGGGGCGCGCCCCTGAGGTCTTCGGCCAAGCGGGTTATATTCGTGTTGCTTATGCAAGAATACACCCAACTCAGCAAAGAAAACCGTCATCAGATCAAAGCCCTACTCGATGCGGGCCATAACCAAAGCGAGATTGCCCGGACTATCGGCGTACATCGGTCGACCATCAGTCGGGAACTCAAACGCAATGTAGCCAATGATGGCTCCCAGGACAAGCAGTATTGCCCTGACCTCGCCCAGCAGTTCGACCAATGGGCGCCACCGGGATAAGCCCAAACACCGGCGGTTTACCGACGATCTAAGACCAAGCCCGCCGGTGGCTGACCACCGAGAAGCTCTCCCCGGAGCTGATCAGCGGCCGCTGGGGCGTGCTGGGCTTCGATGGAGTCTCCCATGAGACCCTCTACCAGTGGATCTGGAAAGCCAAACGCTCTGGAGATCCCACCGACAAGGATCTCTACAAGCATCCAAACACGGTCGTCGTAAGGCCAAACGGGGTAACCGGCAGGACAACAGGGGCCGAATCAAAGGGCGGGTTCCTATCACCCGAGCGTCCCGATGTGGTCGAACAGCGAGACCGCTTGGGCGATATTGAGGTCGATCTGATGATGGGCAAGGCCCATCAATCAGCCCTGCTGGTACTGACCGACCGGACTACGCTGCTCACCAAAATCCGAAAAGTTACCTCGAGGCAAAGCCCAGCCAATGGCCCGAGGCCATCGTCGATCAGCTTTCGGATATTCCTTCTAGCTTCATCAAAACGTTAACTTTTGACAACGACAAAGCCTTTGCTCGTCACCAAGACTTGCCGAAGCCCTCCGGGCTGACACCTACTTTACCCGGCCCTATACCTCCCAAGACAAAGGAACCGTGGAAAACCGCATTTGGGTGATCAGGCGGTTCTTCCCGAAGGGTACCGATCTGCGAAAGGTTTCTCCCCAGCGCATCAACAGCGTCGAGGAGTACCTGAACTTTCGACCCGTTCGAAAATTTGATTGCCTTAATCCTATCCAACAAACCCTAAAACACCGCTGTGTTGCATTAGTCACTTGAACACGGCTTCAATAACTTAAAATCTTTATCGACAGTAGCAGTACTATTATTTTTTATATAAACTTCTACTTCTAGTGGTTTAAGTACATTTTTTTTTACCTCAATTTCCAAATTTTTAATGTTATTTTCTGTTGTATCATTTGGAATAGATATATAAGACACTGTATCTGTAAATGCTACTTCAGGTAATATTGATTGGCCTTCTACTATTGAGAGATTCAGGGCACAATTAACTATAAGTAGAAAAGCTATGGTAAACTTTGAGTAAAATTTCATTCCGGACCTATTCTAACTCTATTTATAAACTCTCAGTTATTTCATATACAAATAATATTACATTATGTCTAAAATTCTGAAGTATTCTTAAAAACGTTATGTCGTTCCTCTCTTTATTACTTTATATAGCTACGAAGAGAGAAAAATATCTCAAGCAAAGCTGGCCGAAATTGCAGATTTTAATCGTACGTTTATATCAGACTTAGAAAGGGGTATTTACCAACTTACCTTATATTCCATTCTAAAACTGGCGGAATCGTTAGAGATAAAACCTCATGAATTGATGAACACTTTGAAGACTTGGAGAAAAAGAAGTGAAATCGCTCATTAATTGCATTTATTGATACTTTCGTCTTTAGTTTATTAGCTCCAAATGGTAGCTCAGGCTCATACTTGTCAATTATCACAATAACTAAATTCTTTTAAGTTTTCTAAATAACCCGAACTTATTCGTTTAGCCCATATATTATCACTTTTCGTAACACTAGATAGGATAGGACTTCAGGGATACGTAACCCTTTATTTTCAATAATAATTATATAGGGTGTCCCCAACTTGGAATTAATATTAGATTTGTAAATTTGGTACTCTTTATTACTCTCTTCCATTGTTGTTTGACTAGTCGATTAAAAGTAAAAAAACTCCATAGATTGAACCCTAAAAAAAGGCCAAAAACAGGCTAAAACACCCCGAAAATTGTGCGTTTGTTTGTAACAATGTTTGTAACGCCAAAACTAAGTCTTTGGGAGGCAACAAATTACAGGCTTATAAGTGGGTGATGTAGGATTCGAACCTACGACCCCTAGCTTGTCGAGCTAGTGCTCTAAACCAACTGAGCTAATCACCCAAAGTGAGCCTAATATAGGAAATTTACCTGCTCCTAATCAATGATTAATTGGAAGTGGGATTATAATTTATCCATCAATTAATATTGTAAGTATGGCAGGTATAATTTATCAAATTACTGATCCAGTTTTGTTCTTTTAAGTAATTAGGATTTTAAGCTACGTTTCCGCTTTCAGCTAAGAGGGAGGTTTTGTATCTTTTCCCGCTCGTTTGCAGGCTAAAGTGTAAAGAAAAAGGATGTCACAGCGCAGAGAAATAAGAGAAGTAGTTCTACAGGCCCTTTTTGCTGAAGAAGTAAGCAGTGAATAAGTGGCAGCAGATTTTATCAGCCATTATTAAACCCAAGTTGGAGAAGGACAAGGCAGGGCTTAAATTTGCCGAGCGCCTGTTTCTGAAGACCGCCAAGCAGAAAGAAGAGCTCGATAATATCATCGAGGATCACATAAAAAACTGGAAGATCAATCGCCTGGCTACTGTAGACAAGCTGATACTGCGCATGGCTCTATCCGAATTTTTGAACTTTGAAGAGATCCCCACCAAGGTGACCATCAACGAAGCGATTGAAATCGCCAAACGTTTTTCGACCAAGAAATCCGGGAAATTTGTTAATGGCATCTTGGATGCGGCTCTTGAGCGACTTCGCAAAGAAGACAGAATTGAGAAAAAAGGTCGCGGCCTCATTGAATCATCAATAAATTAGGAGAAGAACTGTGAGGCAAAATAAAATCATTGCTATCGGCGATATTCACGGATGCGTGGAGTCTCTACGTGCTATGCTGGAAAGACTCGAAGAGCATAAAGACCGAAAAATCGTTTTTGTTGGAGATTATATTGACCGCGGGCCTGATTCCAAAGGCGTTGTGGATCTGCTGTTGGATTATCGAAAGCAGCGAGATTGCGGTATTTTTGCGCGGCAATCATGAACAGATGCTGCTTGATGCATTGCAAAAAGATCAGCTGAATATGTGGCTGGTCAATGGTGGGCGTATCACTTTAAACTCCTACGGCACAAACGGCCGTGCTTTGGATCTGCCTGAAGAGCACCTGGAATTCTATAGAAATACAAAAATCTTTTACGATACCCCGGAATACTTTTTCGTTCATGCTGGATTGTCTCCACACAAGACGATCGAAGAGACTATTAAGAATGAAAAGGAGCACGATGAGTTTTTGTGGGAGCGCTCTCACCTTAATGCTTTTGAAACGGCCTGGGAAAAGACGGTCGTTTTTGGCCATACCCCGCGTCCTCATCCGTTGCGCAAAGATAAAATGCTTGGTATTGATACCGGTTGTGTGTACGAGTCGCTCGGCTATGGAAAGCTGACAGCGGCCTTGCTTCCCGAAGAAAAATTTATAGAACAGGTCTGCCTGGACCACTGAGTAATTGCAATGGCGGCTACAGACTATCATCTCAACAATAGCCGCTAAATACTAATTTAATATCACCAGTTAATGAGTTTACGATGTGGAATTGTTGGGCTTCCGAACGTGGGAAAGTCCAGTTTGTTTAACGCCCTGAGCGATGCCGGGGCCGAATCCGAAAATTTCCCCTTTTGTACTATTGATCCCAATATTGGGGTTGTGCCTGTGCCTGATAAACGTCTCAACAAGCTTGCCGAACTGGTTGAGCCGAAATCCACAATACCTACCAGTGTTGAATTTGTGGATATTGCCGGCTTGGTGAAGGGCGCCTCCGAGGGCAAGGGAAAAGGGAACGCCTTTCTATCACATATTCGGGAAGTGGACCTGATTGTCCACGTGGTTCGCTGTTTTGATGATCCCAACGTTATTCATGTAGAAGGCAGCATTGATCCCGCTCGTGATATTCGTATTATTGAGGATGAGCTTATTTTCAAGGACCTGGTTTCCGTAGAGAAACGAGAACAAAACCTCCAAAAAGAGGCCAAAAGCGGCGATAAAAAAGTAATTGCGCAGTATGAAACGGTGAAGCGTTTGAGAGAGCACCTGGAAGAGGGTAACTCCGCCCGAACGTTTGAGGCTGATAAAGAGGAAAAGAAAGCATATCGCGAGCTGTTTCTACTTTCAGACAAGCCGGTACTTTACGCCTGCAATGTGGGAGAAGAGGATCTGGATGATGGTAATGAACATGTTGAGGAAGTAAAAAAATTGCGGCCGAAACCGATGACGAGGTGGTAACATTTTGTGCCAAAATTGAGGAAGAGATTGCCGAGCTTGACGAGGGGGAACGCGAGATGTTTCTCGAAGAACTGGGTGTGGAAAGCGCCGGCCTTGACCGACTGATCCAGGCGGCGTATAAAGAGCTGGGGCTGATCACCTTCTTTACCGCCGGACCGAAAGAGGTGCGTGCGTGGACCGTTCGAAAAGGAGCTAAAGCCCCAGAAGCAGCGGGTGTCATCCATACCGATTTTGAACGTGGATTTATTCGAGCAGAAACCGTTAGCTTTGAAACCTATGCGAAACTGGGGTCAGAAAAGGCGATTAAAGATGCAGGCAAGATGCGCCAGGAGGGCAAAGATTATGAAGTGCAGGATGGCGATGTAATGCTGTTCCGCTTCAATGTGTAGTGATTTGCAGCATATAATAAGTTTATATAATAACTGTAAATCATTGTATATCAATATGTAAGACGTTATGACTTAATGTATAATTTATTTTTCGGTTATCCTCTATATAAATAGCGGAATAGGTATTATGTACTATTAAGTTCACTTATCCGCTGCTTGAGATTCTGCGCTGCCTTCACATACCCGCCTTCACTTCCATCAACAAAATGGACATGCTCCTGTTGATAGCGAAACACCATGCATGTGATGATGGCTGTATCCGAAATATGGAAACCATAGGCTAACAGGCCGGCCTCATGCTGCTCCTCCAAAAATTCCGTCAACTTCTGGAACTGTTCCTCCGTGCCGCTGATTACTGCCCTGAGCATATCGTCGAACTTACGGTGATCGGAATTTAATGCCAGGTCTCGTTTGTAGATCGACCAGTTTGTCGCTGATGATTTATACCCCAGGCTCATAAAAATTTTTCCCAACACTATTTGTGCCTCAATTTTCAAGACATAGAGCAGACGTTGAAGCCAGCTCATTCCAAACGTACGAAACTCTATTTCTCCCATAAGCGAAGTGAGCGACATATTCATATTCAGCTGGGATGCATGGATGGGATTGGTTTTGTCGTCGAATCCAAAAACGGAGCGCATCTTTTCGAGCACGTTTTTATAGATCTCATCTGAATTTTCAAGAGTTGGATTACTTCTGATTAACATGGTAATCACTTTTTTCTTCTCCTGTCCCACTTCCTGCCATCGGCACTCAAGTCCGGTGAAGTCAGTGCCATTAGCAACACCAGCGGCGGTTATTCTGTACTTTTCGTTCTCATCTTGTTTTAGAGTTTTTTCTGCAAAAGAGAGTCCACTGCCAGAAAAAATGGCTTGGTTATAGACATCAGAAACTTTGTAACGGGCCACTTTAATCTCATGCCCGGCTTCTCTGATATCCCTCATGGAAATAATGGCCGCCCGAAGATCTAGTTCGTATTGTCGCTTTCCGATCTGCCTGGAGGCGCCCAGTACATTTCGCGTATCATCCAACAGGGCAGGAGGGATACATAAGGTACAGCCATCACCACCAAAAGTGTACGGAATATTATTTTTATTGGAGAGGTTTAATATCCCTACAATTGGAGAGGCTCCAAGGATGTTTACTTTTTTGTACTCCCCGTGCTGAATGGCCCGCGTAGAATTGACAATATCAGTTACAGCCACATACCACTCATCAGGCAGGGCATGGAAATTTTGCGAATTGGAGATCTCAAAAAAAGATTCCAGCAGTGGTAGATCTGAATAGAATGTGTGGCTATCTTCTGATCCCATCAGGAAAATAAAAATTCAACTAGCAGGAATGGATCCACTACTGCATCGATTTTTCCTTCTTTTCAATATCCGATTTCAGGCTGATCTGAACGGTATCGGAAGGAACTAGATAGGGATTGATGCGGTCGTGAACGACCCAGGCATCGGGATAGCGTCGTTTTACAAGTTTGGAAAACTGGATGGCGCGATCCCTGTTACTAAAATCGCCGACATGTACTTTGTAGTGAGGTTGTTTAAAAAAAACGTAGGCTTCAGGGGTGTACTGGGCGATTGTCGTGTCGGACCAAACCCGGAAAGAGCGGGCTATTGAGTCGGCCAGCGCCACGTTGCGGGTAGATACCACCTGAATACGAAAGCCATCATACGGATCACGATTCCCGCTTTGAGCATCATTGTTCGATTGCATAAAAAACTCCAGCATGTCGTGATGCTGTGTAGTGTAGAGATCGCTCAGTGAGCTACGGTATGCGGCCAGGTTCAGTCCCTGACCTTCGCCCAGGCTAATTGAATCTCTGACGGCAGTTGTTGGTTCATCTTCCCTGGCGGTTTCTGAAGTTTTGCAGGAAAATAGTGCTCCTGCAACTATAATTACCAGCAGCAGGGGCAGATACTTAAATCTGTATATAGATCTCATAAATCAGTTTCCAATTGGATGCCAGGTAGTTTTAATCTCCTGGAAATTCATAATTAATTCAGGATTTTGGGCTTCTTCAAGTTCCCAGTTCTCCACAGGTTCACGAATCATTCGTTTAACGTTTAAAGCCGCGTTTTCATCTATTTGTTTCCGGGTTTCTTGGTCAAGATTTTTATCCGTAGTAAAAATGCGTTTATATCCATGTGAGATGACAGATGGGGGATAAGTTCATCCCGGAAGCCGGTCAGCAGATTGATGATGCCGCCGGGTACGTCGGAAGAATGCAGCACTTCGGCAAAACTGATTGCCACATTGGGAGCCTGCTTGTTTGCCAGCACCACGCAGGTATTACCCCCAACGATAACCGGTGCTATAACAGATACCAAACCAAGGAGCGCGCTGTTTTCGGGAGCTAAAATCGAAACGATGCCCATCGGGTCGGGCATGCTAAAATTAAAATGCTGGCTGGCTACCGGATTTACCGTGCTGTAAACCTGTTGGTATTTATCGGACCAGCCGGCGTAGTAGATCAGCCGGTCGATAGTTTCATTTACTTCTTTCCGGGCCTCTTTTTGGGATGGGCCGACAAGGGTCAACTCTTCGACAAACTGGGCCTTGCGCCCCTCCAGCATCTCGGCAATGCGATATAGAATCTGCCCGCGATTATAGGCGGTGCGTTTTTTCCAGCCACTAAAAGCGTTGCGTGCAGCCACAACCGCATCGCGCACGTCCTTGCGGGAACAACGGCAGGCGTTGGCCAGCAGATTGTCATCTCGGTCAAAAACCTTGTAAAATCGCCCCGATTCCGTTCGCGGGAAGTTACCCCCCACGTAGGTTTTATACGTTTTTTTTACCTCAATTCTGTCAGACATAACAAAATGTTTTTAATCCAAATGCAACCGGTTGAAACGCATTCAATGCGTCTAAAAATGGACGGCAGTTAACATTATGTGAGTTTTACGTCAGGGATAGAGCCCGTGCAGACCGCCTTCCCGGCCGATTCCACTTTCTTTATAGCCCCCGAATGGGGATGTGGGATCAAACTGGTTGTAGGTGTTCGACCACACCACACCGTTGTCGATCTGCTGGCCCGTATTGAAGATCTTCGATCCCTTATCGGTCCACACGCCACCGGCCAGGCCATAAGGCGTATTATTGGCTTTTTCCAGGGCTTCGTTGGGAGTCCGGAATGTCTGGATGGTCAGAACGGGGCCAAATATTTCTTCCTTTACCACACGGTTCGACTGACCTACGTTCGTGATTAATGTTGGCTTGCAGAAGTAACCCTTTTCGGGTAGCTCACAGGAGCTCTGGTAGATCTCCGCTCTCCTCATTCATGCCGATTTCGATATACTCATTGATCTTGTCGAACTGCTGCTTGGAATTGATCGCCCCGATATCCGTATTTTTATCAAGCGGATCGCCAACAATAAGCGTTTCAATACGATCGCGCAGCTTTTGGGTGATTTCATCCGAAATACCTTCCTGCACCAGCAGCCGCGAACCAGCGCAACAGACATGACCCTGGTTGAAGAAAATGGCGTTGATAATACCTTCCACTGCCTGATCGACGGCGGCATCCTCATAAATAATATTGGGACCTTTCCCGCCCAGCTCCAGCGTGTATTTCTTGTCGGTTCCGGCCAGTGATTTCATAATAATTTTGCCTACTTCCGTAGATCCGGTAAAGGCGATTTTATCCACATCACCATGGCTGACAATCTCGGCCCCCGTAGGTCCAGCACCCGTTACGATATTTATGACTCCTTCTGGAATGCCAGCATCCTGGCAGAGCTCTGCAAACTTGAGGGCAGTCAGGGGCGTGGTTTCCGCCGGTTTTAGGACAACAGTATTACCGGTAGCCAGGGCAGGTGCAATTTTCCAGGCCAGCATCAAAAGCGGGAAATTCCAGGGAATAATCTGTCCGGCAACACCGAGCGGTTCGGCCGTTTTGCCCGGGAAGGCGTATTCCAGTTTATCAGCCCAGCCGGCGTAGTAAAAAAAGTGGGCGGCCGCGAGGGGGATATCCACATCTCGCGACTCACGAATCGGTTTGCCGCCATCAAGTGATTCGATGACCGCAAACTCCTTGGCGCGTTCCTGGATCATCCGGGCCAGGCGGAACAGGTATTTACCGCGTTCTTTGGCTTCAAGTTTTGACCAGTTTTTGGTATACGCCTTTCGCGCAGCTTTCACGGCTTTGTCCACATCCTGCTGCGTAGCTTCAGCGATTTCCGAAAGCAGTTCCTCGTTCGCTGGATTTATCGTTTTGAAATAGCGCTCCTTTTGAGGTTTTAAAAACTCCCCGCCAATAAAAAGATCATATTGTTCCTTGATCTCCACATGCTCAGCGCTTTCCGGGGCATCGGCATATTCCCATTTTGAGCCGAAGTTGAGCTTGGAAGTCGGTGAAGAGGGTTTGTAAGATTGTTCTTCCTTGGTATCCGTCGCTTGTTGATCTTCTGCCATAGTGGTCCATCAGTTTTGTTTTAACTGCTTTGATGCAGTCAGAAACTAATCTTCTGAAAAATAATTACTGCTCTGGTATACACCGGATTGCTGTTTGACGATCTGCATCAACAGGTCGTTAGTTAGTGAGCTGGCACCAAAACGAAACAGGTCGGGTGTCAGCCAGTCATCGCCCAGTGTCTCTTTTACCAGCACCAGGTATTGCAACGCTTGCTTGGCCTTGCGGATGCCTCCGGCAGGTTTCATTCCTATTTTGCGATCCGTTTTGTGGTAGAAATCACGGATTGCCTCAAGCATTACGAGTGTTACTTCCTGGGTTGCTGCCGGGCTTATCTTACCGGTGGAGGTTTTGATAAAATCGGCGCCCGCATGCATCGCCAAGTCACTGGCTTTGCGAACATTTTCGAGCGTTTGGAGTTCGCCGGTTTCGAGGATGACCTTCAAATGAGCGGGGCCACAAGCTTCTTTTATGGCGGCAATTTCATCAAAAACGTATGAGTAGTTCCCCTTCAGAAACTTACCGCGTGAGATCACCATATCTACCTCGTCGGCGCCTTCATCCACAACAAATTTGGTTTCCTCAATTTTGGCATCCTGCTGTGTCATGCCACTCGGAAAAGCCGTAGCAACGCTGGCCACATTGATGCCGGTGCCTTCCAGTTCCTTTTTGGCAGTTGATACCATATTAGGGTATACACAGACGGCAGCTACAGAGGGCAGATCCGGAAGATCAGCATGGGGCTGTTTGGCTTTTTTGCAGAGCTGAATCACTTTGCCCGGCGTATCCTTGCCCTCCAGCGTGGTAAGGTCAATCATGCTGAGGGCCAGCTTCAGGGCAAAAATTTTAGACTCGTTTTTGATGCTGCGTCTGTTGAGCCGGGCAACACGCTCTTGAACGCCAACGCTGTCTATCGGTTTGGTCTCGTTAAAATTGGGTCGTTCTGATTGCAAAATAGGCTTCTCTTTTTTCCAGTTCCAGAAGGAATAAAGTAAGCATTACAGAGAAGGGAATACAATTGATTGAAGTATTTTGTTAATTTTTAAAATGGAATGTGCCAAGGGGTCTCGCTACTAAAAATCTTTATCAAAAAAATCCTGCATATGAGTATATAATTATTACATTTAGACTTTGCGTGTAAAAATTTTTCATAGCACTTAGATTGATCTTTTACAAAGGGATATATTGGGATAATTACTGATAGTCCGATCAAGTCTGAATTTCCTGCGAAGGACGAGGAAATTTCACCATTTCAATTACCATCGACAGATACGTCTTTCTTCACCTTTAAAATTAAATTTAATTATGAAAGTTTATAATACGACGAACGGAATTTTGATTGATACCGGTGAAAATCATTACCTGATAAGTGAAGACTGGGACTCTTTCATCAATGACGATAATCTTTTGGACAAGATTAAGGATTATATCTCGGCAACTTCACCAATAGGAAATGGGCAGGAGCTTATCGAGAACGATCTCGAACTTCCTGTGGGTAAACAGGAAATTTGGGCCAGTGGCGTAACCTACTACAACAGCAAGCTGGGCAGGGAAGAGGAGTCTAAGGAAGCGGGCGGTAGCGACTTTTATGCCCGCGTGTATGATGCCGAGCGACCTGAACTGTTTTTTAAAGCCACAAAAAACCGAACCGTAACTTCCGGCCAACAGGTTAGAATCCGCGAAGATTCTACGTGGGATGTTCCGGAACCGGAGCTCACGCTAGTCATCACCTCCAACGGTAACATTGTGGGATATACGATCGGTAACGATATGAGTTCGAGAAGTATTGAGGGAGAAAATCCCCTGTACCTTCCGCAGGCCAAATGCTATGATGGATCGGCCGCGGTGGGACCCTGTATTTATGTTACGGAGGAACCGCTCCCACAAGATACTCTAATTGAGCTGGAGGTAGAACGGAATGGCAACATTGTATTTTCCGACGATATTGAGATCAGCCAGATCAAACGAAATTTTACTGATCTTGTTTCTTATTTATACAGGGAATGCTCATTTCCCAACGGCAGTCTGCTCATGACAGGGACTGGCATTGTTCCTTCCAACGAATTTACTTTGCAGCACGGTGATGAAATCAGAATTACAATCTCCCCAATAGGGACTTTAACAAATAAAGTCAGATAAGTAAATGAAATTAACAGGATTAAATTTTATTGGTAACAAGCGATCAGGTAATGGCAATAAAACCTATCATGGTATTAACCCGGCAACCGACGAGCAGCTGGATCCTCAATATGTTGAGGCGACCAGCAAGGAGGTGGATGAAGCCGTTCGAAAAGCAGAAGACGCGTTCCATGTGTACCGCGCCAAAAACGGCAATGAAAAGGCTGAATTTCTGGAAGCAATAGCCGATGAAATTATGGAGCTGGGTGACGATCTAATCCAGCGTGCCAGTACCGAAACCGGACTTTCAGAAGGGCGATTAACCGGAGAGCGGGGGCGTACTGTCAATCAGCTGCGACTGTTTGCTGAACTACTGCGGGAAGGCTCGTGGGTGGATGCCCGAATCGATCAGGCCGAGGATGCTCCCGACGTGAGAAGCATGAAAATGGCGCTGGGACCGGTTGGTGTTTTTGGCGCCAGCAATTTCCCACTTGCTTTTTCAGTAGCCGGTGGAGATACGGCCTCTGCGCTTGCAGCGGGTTGTCCCATCGTGGTAAAAGCGCATCCGGCCCACCCGGGAACCTGCGAGCTGGTTGCAAGCGCTATTCAAAAAGCGGTGGATAATACCGGCATGCCGGAGGGTATCTTTTCCATGGTACAGGGCATATCGTACGATGTAGGCATGGCTATCGTCGAACATCCGCTGATTAAAGCTGTAGGTTTTACGGGATCCTTCAAAGGTGGTAGGGCGCTGTATGATGCTGCCACCAGCCGGCCGGAGCCTATACCCGTGTATGCCGAAATGAGCAGTACGAACCCGATATTCCTGCTACCCGGCGCCCTTAAAGAAAAAGGCGAAGAGGTGGCTGAAGGCCTTTTTAACTCTGTTAATCTGGGCGTGGGACAGTTTTGCACAAATCCTGGATTGGTAACGTATGCCAAGTCTGATGAAGGGGAGAAATTCCGCCATCTTGTATCGCAGCATTTCAAGGACTCAGAACCGGGAACAATGTTAACTTCCGGTATCAAGAATGCGTACCAGGAAGGGCTGGATAACCTAATGCAGCAGAAGGGAGTAGAGCTGGTAGCTGAAGGCAAGGAAAATGGATCACCCAATGCAGGTATACCTTATCTGTTGCAGGTGGATGCAGACGATTTCCTGTCAAACAAATCGCTGGAGGAGGAGGTTTTTGGCCCCTCAACTCTCACAATTACGGCAAACAGCCCAAAGGAGATGGAAGAAATAGCTGAAAATCTGCAGGGCCACCTTACAGCCACACTCTTCGGCACCGAAGAAGATTTGGAAAACCATTCCGAGCTTGTTTCTGTGCTTCAGCGCAAAGTAGGTCGGCTTATATTCAATGGTTTTCCGACCGGTGTAGAGGTCAATCATGCCATGGTCCACGGCGGTCCCTTTCCCGCCACGTCCGACAGCCGGATGACCTCGGTAGGAACAAGAGCCATTGACCGATTTGTGCGTCCGGTGTGCTTCCAGGATTTTCCCAACAGCCAGCTGCCCGATGAGTTGAAGAATGATAATCCCTTGGATATATGGCGCCTGGAGAATGGTGAACACACAAAATAACTCACGTCAATAATACCAATATTCAAAGCCTCCTTTTAACAGAAGGAGGCTTTTTTAAATTGATCGGGGTACTGTTTATTCAGGCTATACGGTAGCCAACTCAAATAATTACAGTATTTTAAAAATAGTTTTCGTTTATTTTTTAACTTAAAAACTATAGTTGTTTCTAATTGAGGGAATGGTTTTTGCAAAGATCATATTCTAACTAATTAAAGGGATGCGGTTATGGCCTTTTCAAGTATTAATATCTGGGCTGTCTTAGTGGCAACGCTGTCAACTTTTTTGGTGGGTGCAGTGTGGTATGGACCGCTTTTTGGCAAGAGCTGGATGGCTGCTACAGGAATGAACGAGGAGAAAATTCAACAGGGAAATACGGCGAAAATTTTTAGCCTGGCTTTTATTTTTGAACTGATTATGGCGTTCAATCTGGCCATGTTTTTTCATGGATCGCCCGAGGCATCCGAACAGATCAATGCAGGATCCGGGGCTTTTTATGGTTTCCTTACCGGCTTCGGCTGGGTATTTTTTGCGTTAGCTGTCAATAGTCTTTACGAGCAGAAATCGTGGAAGTATATCCTCATCAACGGCGGCTACTGGACGGTTACTTTTACCATTATGGGACTTATTTTGGGCGCCTGGAAGTAGAGTCTTTTTAACCCTGAGACAAACAAGCCAAATGAATCGATATATTGCACTACTTCGGGGAATTAACGTCGGAGGTTACCGTAAAATTAAGATGGATGAGCTCCGGACCATCTTTGAGTCGATGAATTTTAAAAAAGTTTCTACCTACATTCAGAGTGGCAATGTGGTGTTCGATGCTTCCCCTGTAAAAACGAAGCAGCTGGCAGATCAAATATCAAACCAGATCCAAACTAGTTTCGGGCATGATGTACCAGTTATTATCCGCACTGCAGAGGAGCTTAAGTCAGTGTTGGAAGATCTACCTTTTCAAGAGAAATCCGGCTGGAAAGTCTATTTCAGTTTTCTACCTGAACATCCGTCGAAGAATGACCTGAAAAAACTGACAGAACATTCCGGCGATATTGAACATTTCAAGGTTGCAGATCGGACGATCTACAGCTTGGTGGACAAAACCTCCGATCGAAAACCCAACTTTTCTAACGGTTTCATTGAAAAACTGGTAAAAATGCCCTGCACAACGCGCAATTTACGCACCGTTCAGGAACTGGTTAAGATGGCAGAGGCGAGCGCATAAATATCAACCAGTACAGGATCGAAACTTTTTCGCTTGATGAGAGAAAATACATCAATATTATCGGTGGATTCACATTTCCCGGCTGTCATTGTCCCATCGGAAGCTTTGACATTACTGATTGTCAAAGCATCAATTGTATCAAACAAGGAATTCTAGAAAATGAGAGAAGAAGTTACATGTAGCAGGGAGTTTAAGACTCTATGTAGTAGGCAATACGGAAAGAGATATTAAAAATTATCTCAATTCTCTACGGCCTGCTTTTGTTCATCGGCATAGCATTTTTCAAGAGCTTCCACAAATGTATGGACGGGCTGCGCACCCGATATGGCATACTTTCGGTTAAGCACGAAAAAGGGTACACCTCTCACTCCGATTTGCTGGGCTTCTTTTTCATCCCTGCGAACGTCATCAGAATATTGCTCGCTTTCCAGCATGGTCTCAACATCATCCTTGCCGAGTCCAAGGGTGGCACCAATTTGGCGCAGTGTATCGTAATTTGAAATGTTCTTGCCTTCCGTAAAATACGCGTTGAATAGCTGCTCTTCGGCCTCATCCTCCAGCCCGTACTCATCCGCAAGCTTGATCAGGCGGTGGGCGTCAAAGGAGTTGGTTGGGATAATTTTCTCGGGATTAAACTCGATGCCAACATCGGCTGCTTTTTGTTTAAGGTCTTCATTCGCCTGTTTGGCCCACTCCAGGGATTGCCCATACTTGGAGGCCAGTTTCTCATAAATATTCTTGTCAGTCTCTGTTTTAGCTTCCGGGTCCAGCTCAAAGCTGTGCCATACTACGTCCACTTCATCGGCATGTTTAAACTGATCAAGTGCCTGCTCAAGATGTCGTTTGCCAATGTAGCAAAACGGGCAGGCGATATCGCTCCAGATTTCAATCTTCATAATAAATTGTTGAAGTTTTAGTGTTCCATAAAGTGTAATCCAATAAATAAGAGACAAACGTTAAACGTTCCCTGTTGGTTAAGACCTTGAGGATTTGAACGGTTCTCTTTTTAATAACTTTATTCGTTACATAATGACAAGAATTAAGAATAAACTGAATCCCAACATTAAATAAGTGAGCTGAATAGAAAATGGATTTAAATCAAAAAGTTGCAATCGTAACGGGAGCAAGCCGGGGCATAGGATTTTCTATAACCAAAGCCTTACTAGGGGAGGGCGTTAAGGTGGCTGGATGGAGCCGTACTCCGCCTCAGGATCTGGAGCATCAATTATTCCATCACATTGAGGTTGATTTAACCGATCAGAAACAGGTGGATCTGGCTTTTGATAAAACCGTTGACCTGCTTGGCGACCAGATTCATATTTTGATTAATAATGCAGGAATGGGCTACAAAGGAAAAGTAGAGGAGATGCCGGTTGACAAGTGGGAATACCTGTTTGACCTGAATGTACACGGCATTTTTTACGGAACGCGGCGGGTTATTCCGAAGATGAAAGCGATGGAAACGGGGCATATCATCAATATATCCTCCGGAGCGGGAACCAACGGCATAGCTGGCATGACGTGTTATTCAGCCACAAAACATGCCGTAGTCGGCATCTCCCGGTCGTTACACCAGGAGCTGCGCGACTTTGGCATTAAAGTGACTTGTCTTTCTCCGGGATCGGTAGATACCGGCTTTTCCAGTTCAGACAAAAACAAGTTGCTGCCTGAAGATATGGCAAAATCGGTAGTGCATATTCTTCAATGTCCACAAAACTTCCACTACCCAGATATACAGGTTCGGCCCCTGCAGCCTTAACTGCAGGCTACGTCGTTGAGGGTACTATCCCAGCAAAGTGTTTCGCCTTCACTTTCTATTAGCCCTTCATTAGTATCCTCATTCCAGTTAACCAGAATAGGGTCTGAATCTGAGCTTTCAATCAGTATGCTGAAGTCAGCATCTTGGTTACTGTACGCAATGTCAAACTGTTCAACGCCTTCTTCATCGCTGAAGAGATAGTTGGCTTCCTGGTTATTTTCATCGCTGTAATCCCAGTCCATTGAGAGAATCGTTTCATCAGATTCGGTTTCAAACGGATACAAATTCCACGTACCAACATCACCCTCCGCCGAGGTGGTCACTTCCATTAATTTATAATTATCAAAAGAAGGCCCTTGAGTACCGGAATAAGAAATATATACGGCCCAGGTGTATTGGTTGGCACTTTCTGCAACCGTGCGCCTGATTTCTACCGATTCGCCTCCATAGCTGTAGGAATAGGTCCACTCCCACATGCCGTTGCTAAATTCTGCATCGGTTCCACCTGCTCCGGTATAAAATTGAAGGTACAGGTTAGGAAGCATGAACAGAGGATCAACCGTTCCTGTGACAACGGTCTGTGCCAGCTGGTATCCATTCGTCGTTTGAACGACTTTTTGGACAGTCTGCTGGAAGAAGTCTGTATCAGGTTGATAAGTTTGAAGATTAGGAACTTCCGGCGGGGTTCTCGTCTCGGGCTCAGAATTAGTACTATTATCTCCACAAGCAACAAGTGTTAGCAAACATAAACCGGCAAGCAGCTGTCTTGTTTTAACAGAAAAATACATGTATGGATCCTCTCTGGGATTTTGTTATAAAAAATTTTGTAGTAAAGAATAGTTCTTTTAACCATATATAAATATTAGATTTATATATAGTAGTTTAATTTATGTTGGATGTTTGGTCCCCTCATAAATGAATGAACTACTGCTGGGTTTGCCAGCCTGAGGGAAATGTAATGATCAAATCCTATCTGATGGCTGGTAAGCCCGAACCAGTTATTATATCCAAATTCATGGAAGAAGAAATAATTTTGTTTAATAATTTGGAAGAATTCAGGTCATGGCTGGCCCGCAATTATAATAAGCGTGAAGTCTTGTGGGTAAAATTCTATAAAGTCCACACCGGCAAGCCCAGCATGAGGTGGGAGGAGTCGGTTCGGCAAACCCTCTGCTTTGGGTGGATTGACGGCCTGAGAAAATCGATCGATGAAGAGAGCTATAAAATACGATTCACGCCCCGTAAACCCGGTAGCCACTGGAGCCTGAAAAATATCCGTATGGTTGAGGAATTAAAAGAAGAAGGAAAAATGAAGCCCCCAAGTTTAGCTGCATTCAACAGGCGGGATGAAACCAATATAGGTCAAGCCTCCTTCGAGCAGGAAGAAATTAAGTTAAAGCAGGAATATTTAGAGGAGATCAAAAAGAATAACAAAGCATATACTTTTTTGAAGAGCTGGCGCCCTCATACACCAAAGCATCCATCCATTGGGTGATGAGAGCCAAAAAAGAAGAAACCCGCAGACGACGCCTTAAAATTCTTATAGAGTCTTCAGAAAGGAGAGAGAAAATACCACCTCTCAATTATGGTAGTAATTGATCCGAAATTATATGTAAGAACAGAGTGGCGCTGTATCGTGTATTGGATTAACTGGAAAGGTGCTCAATCAGGCTGATACTTAAACTAGGAATAAAAAGATGAATAATTTTGGTGAGCTTACAGATTCTGGCACAATCCGCTTTGAATGCTTGCTGCCGGGGCCTATAGAGCGGGTGTGGGCGTATCTCACGGAATCTGAAAAGAAAGAAAAATGGCTGGCCGCTATTGACATTGATTTAAAGGTGGGAGGCAAGGTATACCTTCAGTTTCATCATAAAAATCTGACGGAAGACAAGGATCCATTTCCCGAAAAGTACAAGGATCTGGAAAATGGTGCCTGTTTTACCGGAGAAGTCACAGCGTGCAAGCCGCCAGGATTGCTGAGCTATACATGGTCGGAGGAATCGGGTGCGTCCTCGGAAGTGACCTATGAGTTATTTCCAAAAGAGGATGACAGCGTGCTCTTATTACTAAATCATCGACGTCTTGGGGATAATCAGGATCAGATCATTGGCGCCGCGGCCGGCTGGCACACCCACTTGGGGATTCTTGCAGATCGATTGGCGGGGCGAGCTCCTAAAGCATTCTAGCCGGTACACACCGAAATGGAAGAAGCATACAGGCAACGGCTTTATGGTTGACATCCCCCAGTCATCATTAACATGGTCAAGATGAATGGAAACAAACGTCAAAAGCGAAAAGAATTATGCCAAATTTTGCACAATCTACAAAAGCCAACCTTGTTCAGGCACTCCGCTACCGCGATGCACCGGCCGCCATTGAATGGCTGTGTCGTGTTTTTGGATTTGAAAAGCGGCTGGTCGTTCCCGGAGATGAAGGCACCATCATCCACTCGCAGCTTACCTTTGGTAATGGAATGATTATGGTGAGCTCCGTGCAGGATACCGAATTCGGTCAGTACATGAAGCAACCGGATGAGATTGGTGGCTCCGAAACGCAGTCGATCTATGTTATCGTTTTGGATGCCGATGCGGTTTACGAACGTGCAAAAGCCAGCGATGCTGAAGTGCTGATCGATATCAAGGACGAGGACTACGGCGGGCGCAGCTTTACCTGTCGCGATCCCGGTGGACATATCTGGACGCTCGGCACTTATGATCCGTGGGAGACAGGGGATTCAAGTGAGTCATAATTTTCCCTTTCCCACTTGCCTAAAACAGTGTGGGGTGATCTCCATTCTTAAATTTTGGGATCTTCAGATCAGTACCCAACTCCTCATTTAGTTGCTTGATAAAATGGGCCGCGAGCTGTGGTGATTTCCGCTCCTTATTCTGATGCACAAAAAAATGGATGTTGTCCAGTCCCTGGTCAACCCACTGTTTGAGTCGGGACACCCACTCATCGAGCCGGTCAAAGTCGCTGGAATGGTTGGCGCCCACATACCGTACGAACGCCTCATTGTTGGTCAGCCGCATGTGCAGCAGATCTCTGCGGTCGGCGGTGTCCGTAATTACATTGGCGATGTCATTTTCTTCCAACAGGGCATAGAGCTCATCAGCCACAGACTCATCGTGAAACCAGTCAGGGTGCCGGAATTCAACAGCCAGGTCAAAGCCCTCCGGCCACGACTCGATGAAATTCTGGACACGGTCAAAAAACTTCGGCTTAAAATTATCACGAAACTGCAGGAAGATCGTCCCCAGGTGGCCTTCGAAATGGGCCACGCTGTTCAGGTACTCCTCGGTGGCCTCCTCAATATCATTGAGCCACTTGCGGTGACTGATCTGCTGATACACCTTCGGGAAAAAGCGGAAATGCTCCGGCACCTTCCCGCACCAATCATTGATCTGATCCTCAGGAAAGTTGCGATAAAACGTGGCGTTCATCTCAACAGCATTAAACTGCGTAGCATAATACTCCAGTTCGTCCTTGGTCCCGCGCGGATAGAAATTCTTTAGGTCAGAGCGGTTCCACTTGGCACAGCCCACATACACATTAGGCTTGTCAGGTTTCTCTTGACGGCCCAGTACATTGGCCGTTTCGGGATGGTCTTCCGGCAACGAAAAATCGATATCGGCGGGATTATCTACGCTTCCGAATTTCATTGGGTGTTGAAATCTAAGATTAGCATTGATATAAAAATGAGCGTAAAATGTATCTAAATTTCACCTCTTTCCCGAACATATATTAAAGAATAATAGATACTTAGTGCCTCCTCAGACGGATGTTAAGTCGCTATATACCGATAACTTGGAAGGTGAAATGGGTGGTTCAAATGCAAGGTTATTCGCTCATTTCTCCCTAACCCCCTGCATTTGATAGGGTTGGGGCTGGTACTTTATAGCCTACCGTAAGATAACGACTTATAACCGGCAAATGGGATGTTCATTTTTTTGGACGGGCAAAAAACGAACCAAAAAACCCGCCAAAAAATCCCAGATCTTCCCGTTCTCTACCTCTACCAAGAAACTCGCTTTTCGACATGTTAGTCTTGTCGTGAGTAATTGCCAGGGATTTTCTGGACTTGGGGTTGCCAGAAAGGCCTGATATGTACCCTTACGGCCTATGGATTTGTGAGCCGTTCCGGGCAAACGTAGCGCAGGCGTTAAAAAAGAATCCCTGCAATGAATTCCGGGACTGAACATTCGTGCGACAGACCTCAGTTTCTGGATGGACCTCCTAACGAGAATATCTGGGGTTCTTTTAGCCGCAGCGTGGTGCCGCCAAGTGAAGAAATCTCCAGGATGTAATTTTTTGGGTTCCTTTTTGTTCAAAGAATAAAGAAAGGTCTTATAATATTAATTGGAGAGTAAAATCAGTGGTATAAACAGTATTCAATTCTTTTAAATCCAGTTAGTTATTAGTTGGGTTTTTCAGCGCCACATAATTCCAGATAATGATAATATTGAAGAAACCACTATAATTGACTTAGGACAGAACTTTTCCAACATTATGTGAAATATTCGGTCGAAAGGCGTTCCACTTAATACTATTTTCCTTAAATCCGCAGGCAATATAAAAAAAGAGCCAAAAAAGTTGCTGAACAGGTTGTATTCAGGCTTTTTTGGCTCAGAAGTTTTCATTTATTTAGGTGAAACCACTCACTAAATAAATGATGCATGCATATTACAAAATCAGCGGACAAGATCACACCATTTGGCGGATTTAATTTTTGTTATGAGCATTTTCATCAGTCTGGGCTGGCCGATCTTATCGACCGGCAGCTGGGCGAGCGGGTCCAGACGAGGGGATTCTCCTATAGCGATATTGTGGGCAATCAGCTGGGGATTTTCCTGTGCGGCGGAGACTGCGCCGAAGACTTGGCCGAGCACCTGAGTGGGCCGCTTGATCAAATCAAAGGCATGTCAGCCAGTAGCCCCGATACCATCTTGCGCGGGGATTAAGGAGCTCGGCCAACAGACCACCGAGCAGATCAACCCGGCCAGCGGGGTAGCCCATCAGTTCAATATCAACACTCCCCTCAACGAGCTATTGGTGGGAGCCTTACAGGTTACCGGTCAGCTCAACAAGCAGGACTGCTACGATCTGGACTACGACAACCAGGTTATCGCCACCGAAAAATGGGATGCGGCCCGCACCTATAAAAAATGCAACGGTTATCAGCCGGCCGTCGCCTCCATCGGAAACAAGCCGGTCTACATCGAAGGCCGGGGCGGCAACAGCCCGGCCACCTACGCCCAGCAGCAGACCCTGAAGCGGGTATTTGAGACCCTAAGCAATCATCAGGTTTCCATCGGGCGGTTCCGTGCGGATTCGGCCTCCTACCAGAAAGAGGTCGTGAAGATAGTCGAAAACCAGTGCAACTCGTTCTGCATCCGGGCCAAACGAAGCCCGGCCATGGAACAGCAGGTCGGGGCCCTGCCCGAAGACGACTGGAAATCCGTCGCCATCAGCGGCCAGCCTATGGATGTGGCCGAACTTTCCGGGTGGCGCCCCTTTGGCGGAGACCGCGCCTACCGGTTGGTCCTCAGCCGGATCAAACGGGCCGACGGGCAGGCCGACATCTTCAGCGGCGGAGCCTACACCTGGCGGGCGATCCTTACCGACGAGCAGGAGGCCGCCCCCGAAGAAGTCGTGGCCTTCTACAACGGGCGCGGGGCCAGTGAGCGGCTGTTTGATGTGATGGGCAACGATTTTGGCTGGTCGAAACTGCCCTGCTCGCTGCTGTCTCATAATACGGCCTTTATGATCCTGACCGGGATCATTGCTAATTTTTACCGATATCTGATCGAACGATACGCCCAACAACTTTCTTGGCTACAGCCTACTTTCCGGCTCAAGAAGTTTATCTTCCGCTTCATCAGCGTCCCCGCCAAGTGGATCAGGACCGGCCGGCGTGCTGTGCTCAAACTCTACACCGACAAGGATTACAGCCCCCTGCTGGCCTAGCCCCCCTCTCGGAGCCACAAATGTATGGAAGCGGAATATAGTCTATGGGCGAGGTGTGCATACGAGCCGGTAAAACAGGGTAAAAAGAGCCTTCGGTTCCCATGACATTCGAACATTTGCCTACATCTGCTGCTCAATGATTGCTGATATTGGTCACTTAAAAGTAAATCAGATGCGCATACCCTCCGGTAAAATAATTATCCTATGCAAGTAAAAAGCCTGCGGATTTTAGGATTTTATGTGTAAACAATTTCACCATGGTTGATCATAAAGAAAAATTTTTTGAAGACTGGCAGGAAGCAAAAAACCATTTCACTGAGTTTCCTCATAATTGGATTTTTCGCGGTCAAGGAAATATTAATTGGAGACTAGAAACTTCTTTAGAAAGAGCTGCCTTTCAGGGTTGGGATAACAAAAGAGAAAAAGGCTTTATTGAAGAATTTAAAAGAGGGGCTCAAAACTATTTAAATCCTCAAGATATTCCTCAAACCTTAGCAGAATGGCTTTCATTAATGCAGCATCATGGTGCACCAACAAGATTTTTAGACTTTACACTTTCACCTTATATCGCTTCTTATTTTGCATTTGAAGAAGATATCTCGAGTGAAAGCGTAATTTGGGCAATAAATGCTAATTATTTTCGAAAAGAAAGTTCAAAACTATTCTTTGAACATTTTCCAGAAAAAAAAGAAAATGGCAGAATCAAATTAGAAGATATAGTACCGAATCTTATTGACCGAAATAATCTAACATGTGCATTCCCACTTGAACCAACTCGTCAAAACCGAAGGTATCTAATTCAACAAAGCGTTTTCATGTGTCTTGGTTCGACAATTGATACCTTTGAAGAAAGTTTAGATTCATTTGAAAAAGCTAGCAATAACGTCGAAAAAATTGTCTTGAAAAATGATTTAAGAGGAAAAGCTCTTTATGACTTAGATCAAATGAATATTTCAAGAGAGAGCTTATTTCTAAATCTAGAAGGTTTTGCACAAAGTTTGACAACTTACTTTGACACACTTTTCTCATACATGATACCATTCGATAGAATGAGAAACTTTAAAAGGGATTAGGGGGGATTACACATTATCGCTGTCCCGCCTGCACCTTAAGCGCGGGGCCGTTAGGCCCATTAAAATTAAATCATCCAATTATGTTAGAGTTGAGAGAAGCAAAGCTAAATGGAATAAAATGTGAAGGAATTGCAAAAGAATTTAACACCAATAACAAAAAATACTGGGAAGCTTTCGTCAAGATTCCAAATGCCGAATTTCAGAGTGAGGATAAATATATTTATGAGGGGGTAGTAAAAGTTGGTAATGAACTTAAGTTTTTTGAGGATATAATGTTTACCAAATGGCCCATTAAAGGCGATGAATACACATTTTTAAAATTAATACGTAGTAAGGCCTCGAAACTAGCTAATCCCATTATTAAAAATTTTCGTGATTAATAAACAATTTCAATATGAGACCTAATTATACTCAGTGGTCATTTATTATTACAAAAACACTGCTATTAATACTTTTAACACCTTTATTTGCTAATTCTCAATCAATTGAGTTTCAAATTTCTGATTGTTTAGCTTATAAAAATGAAGAAATAATGCTAGATAAAACTAGAAAATTAAGGGAGGACTGTGAAGAAGAAAGTTTATATGTGACATTTTATCCAGAAACTGACATCGTTGAATTAGAAATCGATGTGATTGGTTCTGGCCTAAATAATCAAATTTATAAAATGAAGCCATCTTCAGGAAGTACATATCAAAAGGTCTTAAAGGATAAAGATACTCAACCTATCATGGAATTAAATCTCAATAATTTATTTAGTTATATCAGGGGTGGGAAAGTTGAAATTAGCGGAGAAGGTTTGGACGGCAATTTTCACCAGATAATTATAAAATTCGAAAGAGCATAATATAATTTATCATGAAAAAGTTAATGATATTAATCATATTAATTTTGTCAAGTACAGCAAATTTGAGTGCTCAAGAACTTTTAACAGGTTTAGAATGGGTTAAAAATATCACGTCCTCTGGTAGTTACTATATTGATGCAACCAACCCTCAAATAGTGGTCTTATAGATGTTAATGACAAAATTAAATCCGAAATAGAATTTCAGCTTCGAGTGGCAGATTTAAAAATTGAGGATTATAGCGAGGGCAAAAGTGGGTATTTTACGTTCAATTTTACGCTAAATAAACTTGGCAATAGACAATTTTTTTAGAGGCGGTCCTTTCTTTTTACCAAAATGTCACAGACCAATCTGGACGCAGTCAGGCAGCTTTAACTTGGCAAGATATAATATCAGAAAATTATAATTCTAAATATGCTGCTCAGAATGACATTGTGAATAAATTCAAAGAATCTAGCAAAGATTTTGTGAAGACTTATTTCAAATTTAATTAATCCAAAAAGATGAGCTCAATTAAAATAAGTTCGGTGAGTATAATTGTTAAAGAAGACGATTTGAATAGAATTAAAGAAAATACTCGTACTGTCAAGGATGAAATGGATTTAAATCTTAATGTAGAAGACTCTATTTTAAAGAGTGAACTCGGTATTGAAAAAAAGTCTTTGCATATATCAATTTATGATGACATAAATTTCCAAAAAGCTTCTGCTATTGTTGACGAAATTTTAAAATTATCTGAATATCCTTGTCCAAGGGATGTTTACTTTTATTATGGCACAAGTGGTGAGGGTAAAATTGTCGAAGAGTTATTCTGCTAAAGCTTCAGTACCGCTAGCGCATTAACTTGGACGCACCTCGCCCTCGAGAAATATGGATCGAGACTTATTCATTAGAATTGGTTTACCTTGATCGCCTGACTTTAAAACATCAGGCTTAGTACCTATCGCCCCGGCATGCGGGGGCTGAAAGCTCTCTTAGTCCATTGAGTTATCGATGGGCGGCCGCCGGAAAGCTCTAACCAATGGGATCTCGGTTTTTATCTGGAATTCCCTTACCTTATAACGCTACATCCAGCTTATACCGGCTGGCCAGCAATTCCAGGTATGCCGCTCGTGACCGGCGATAATGAATGGAATGGCGCGTACCGTCAGCTCGTAGTTATTGGCCACTCCACGCCCGGCATGCTTTTCGATGAGGTGCAGCAGCAGATTCAGGAACGCATACGCCCCGCCGCTGGTGTAGATGCCGTCTTCCTCCGTCATAATTTTTTCATCCACCAGGTTTACCTCGGGGAAGAGCTCGCGGAAGTTGTTGGCGTGCATCCAGTGTGTGGCACACTGCTTGCCGTTCAGCAGTCCGGTTGCGGCAAGGAAGAAGGCGCCCACGCAAAAGCTGGCCACCTCAGCCCCTTCTTTGTAATGTTGTACAATCCAGGGGATAAACTCCTTGTTGTTTTTCAGCGTCGTTTTATGATCATCGTGGATGGCCGGAATAATGATGAGATCGGTTTTTGTAATATCCCGGATCAGGCTGTCCGGCGCCACAGAATAAAAGCCCGTTGACTGGCGGGTTTCTTTGGAAAGCCCCACCAGGTGAACATCAAAAACGGGCAGTTTCCCCATTTCGGATCGCATGCCATTCACCTGCGAGAATATCTGGTGGGTTCCCGCAATGTTCACCATGCTGGTGTGGCCCTTGGTATGATGATCGATGTGTGTAGCATACTCAATTCTACACAAAGGAAATGTCGCAATCAACACGTAAGAATGCCGTATTTACACCGTTTAACGTTCCCATGGTGCCATTATATTAGTTATCGGACAAAAGAGACCGCGATGATTTAGAGACGATCTCCCGAAAAAAGATAAAGAAGTAGCCCAAATTCTATAAGGATATGATCCCAAAAGTAAGTAGTTTATTTTCAAACAGATAGGGGAGAGATATGGTGGATAGTAAAAATAGATTTAGCAGTTTTGCCGTGGATGACATGGAAGCGGCCACAACTTTTTATACAGATACGCTGGGTTTGGATCTGACTGAAGGAGAGATGGGCACCCGGTGGCTTCATGTTGGAGATAACCGAAGGGTTCTGATCTATACTAAACCAAACCATACACCGGCCACATTTACCATTCTGAATTTTCCGGTGGATGATATTGAGGAAGCGGTGGATCAATTAACAGGTGAAGGGATTGAATTTGAGCAGTATAATGAATTCAATACCGATGAAAAAGGAGTTGCCCGCGGTGACGGTCCCCTAATCGCATGGTTTAAAGATCCCGCCGAAAATATTTTATCACTGATTGAGGAATAATAAAAAAGGGGAACCAAATAATGAAAACGGAAACTGCTAAAAAGGTAAAGACAGTAAATGGGAAGCAACGAAGTTCGCAGAAAATAACACCCTGCCTGTGGTTCGATGATCAGGCCAAGGAGGCAGCAACATTTTATACATCACTTTTTAAAAATGCTCGCATCGGGACCACCACCCATTACGGAAAGGAAGGCTATGAAATTCACGGTCAGCCGGAGGGACGGGTGATGACTGTTGAGTTTGAAATTGAGGGATTCCAGTTTGTTGGACTGAATGGTGGTCCGCATTTCAAGTTTACGCCGGCGATCTCATTTTTTGTACTCTGTGAATCGACCAACCAAGTCGATAGTCTCTGGAACAAGCTTGCAAAGGGCGGGCAGGCGCTGATGCCACTGGACAAATACGACTGGAGTGAGAAGTATGGATGGATCCAGGATAAATTTGGCCTGTCATGGCAGCTGATGGTTGCCCAGGATAAAATCACCCCCAAAATTATCCCCTCGCTGATGTTTGTAGGTGATCAGGCTGGCAATGCAGAAGAAGCCATCCATTTTTACACCCATGTTTTCAAGGATTCCAGTGTGGGACAAATTGCTCGCTACGGTCCCGGGCAGGAGCCTGACAAAGAGGGCACCATAATGTATGCCGACTTCACGCTCAAGAACCAGCGATTCGCAGCCATGGACAGTGCACAAGATCATCAGTTCAATTTTAACGAAGCGGTATCACTGACCATAAATTGTGATACCCAGGAGGAAGTGGATTATTACTGGCAAAAACTCTCGGCAGTACCAGAAGCCGAGCAGTGCGGCTGGCTGAAAGATAAGTATGGGGTATCGTGGCAGGTATCGCCCACTGTACTTCAAAAAATGATGTCAGATTCTGATCAAAAGAAAGTTGACCGGGTGATGAAGGCATTCCTGCAGATGAAAAAATTTGATATCAAAAAGCTGAAGAAAGCATTTGAGGAAAAAAACTGAGAATTAATCCGTCAAAAAAGGATGGAAAAAATGAAAAGACTACATTATTCAATCGCAATCGATGCCCCGAAAAAACGGGTGTGGGAAACGATGCTGAACCAGGATACCTATCGGAAGTGGACGGACGTTTTCGCCCCCGGATCTCACTACGAGGGCGACTGGAACAAAGGCAGTAAAATACTGTTCCTGGCTCCAAACGATGAAGGCCAGATGGAAGGCATGGTAAGCCGTATCAGGGAAAACAGGGAGTACGAGTTTATTTCAATAGAGCATCTGGGCATGCTCCAAGATGGAAAAGAGGACACATCTTCTGCCTGGGCCGGAGCGCTGGAAAACTACGCGTTCAACCTCAAAAGTGGCAAGACGGAGGTGTCGGTAGATGTGGATACGGAGGAGGAATACCTGGAGATGTTCGGGGATATGTGGCCCAAAGCGCTCCAAAAGCTTAAGAAGCTGGCGGAAAAGAAAGCCTGAAGAGGGACAGAGTTCAACACCGTGCTAATAAAGAGTAGTTGGTAGCGGGATCAAAACCGAATTCGCAGGGTTTAATCCGAAATATCGCACCATATAGTGAGACCGTTGAAATATTATTGATTTGACCTCTCAATTCCCTCCTGCACAGGTAACAGGGGTTCATCAGGAAGTATTTTTAAAGGCCTCTTAGAGTAAAAAATATGAAATAAGAGAACAATAAATTAGAAGTACATAAACCAAAACCAATAATTAGGAGAACACATTATGAATCCCGTAGTCCATTTTGAGATGCCCGCCAACGACCGAGACCGAATGAACACCTTTTACAACCGCGCGTTTGGATGGAAAACCCAGACGCTGGGTCCCGAGATGAATGAGTACGTGCTGGTGACCACCGCAGATACCGACGAAAACATGATGGTCAAAAACCCCGGACAGATCAACGGCGGATTTTTCCTCCGATCCCAAGAGATGCCCCTGAAGCACCCCACGGTGGTTATTCAGGTAGAGGATATCAACGATGCAATATACATGATTGAGGATGCCGGTGGAACAATCATCGGCAAACCGGATGAGATTCCCGGCGTGGGCATGTTTGTCTATTTCAAGGATACCGAAGACAACATCGCCGGGATTTTGCAGCCCCTGCAGCAAAGCTAATTTTGATCCAACATTATCAACTACTATGAGTCATTTGTATTTTGAAATACAGGCGGATGATCTGCCGCGTGCACGTGATTTCTACGCGTCAATTTTTGGCTGGAAATTCGAAGAAAATCCCCAAGCCCCGGTGGAATATTACTACATAGAAACCGGCGGTTCGCGAGGCGGCTTGCTCCAGCGACCGTCAGAATGCGGAACCAATGCGTTCGTCTGCTCAGTGGAGGTGGACGATTTTGACGACACCACCCGCCAAATCAAGGAGGAGGGCGGTCAGATAGCCGTGCCAAAATTTGCCGTTCCCGGCGTGTGCTGGCAGGGCTATTTTGTGGATACCGAGGGCAACACCTTCGGAATCTTTGAGGTGGATGAAGATGCAGAATAGACAATAAATGGAATCTGACAATGACCAAAAAAGAACAATTACTTCGAAAATTTAACGAGGCCTTTGCCCAGAATGATATTGAGCAAATCCTCGATAATGTCACTGATGATATACGCTGGACGATCACCGGTGATTGCGTTATCAATGGGAGAGAGGCGTTCCGGGAAGCCCTGCTAGAGATGGCAGGCGATGATCCGTTTAATCTTTCGATCAATGACATCATCACGCATGGAGATTCGGCGTCGGTGAACGGCACGATGGAAGCCCCGGACGGGAAAACGTACGCCTTCTGCGACATCTACAAGTTACAGGGATTAAAGAACCCCAAAGTAAAGGAGATGACCTCCTATGTTATTAAACTCAAAACAGAGATGGTATAAGTATGAGAAAGATCATCTTGTCAATGATGGTGTCGCTGGATGGCTACATAGAAGGGCCGGGCCATGATATCAACTGGCACGTGTGGGATGATGAGATGAATCGCTTTATGTGCGACTTTTTCAAGGGTATGGATACGCTGCTGTTTGGTCGAGTGACATTTGAAATGATGAAAGGCTTTTGGCCTGATGCTACCGGTGAGGGCCCGGTTATTACCGACCGCATGAACAACCTTCCTAAAATCGTATTCTCCGGTACCCTGGATGAGCCCGGATGGAATACAAGGCTGATCAAATAACAAGTTGCTGAAGAGATGATGAAAATGAAGCAGCAAAAAGGGAAAGATATGGTGCTGTTCGGCGGCGCTGGCCTGGCGTCCAGCTTTATGCAGAATAACCTATTCGATCAGTACAATCTAATTGTAAATCTGGTTGTGCTGGGAGAGGGAACACCGCTGTTCAAAAATCCTGATGTGTCCCGGGGGTTGAAACTTCAGCAGGTCAGGCAATTCAACTGCGGAAACGTTCTGCTGAGTTATCATCCAAAATAGAACGAGTGACTTATTCCCAAAATGGCTTGATCATCTGAAAGGGAAGTACAGCGACTCACAATCTACACTATCTGCTGGAGGGAATTATAATGCGAAAGAAAATTCTATTTGCAGCGAGCCTGCTCTTTGGCTTGGTCTTCATAAATGCGGGTTTAAACAAGTTCTTCAATTATATGCCCGTGCCGGAAGACCTGCCGGCAGACAGCATGCAGATGTTTACGGCCATAACGCAGATCGGGTGGCTGATGCCGCTCATCGGGGCGGCAGAAGTGGTGGGCGGAGCGCTCTTTATCATCACCAAAACCCGGGCATTGGGGGCCGTCATCCTCGCTCCCGTGATGGTCGGCATCATGCTGTCACACCTTACCATAGCACCAGAGGGTTTACCTATCGTGCTCCCATTACTTGCAATTTACTTGTGGCAATATTTGAAAACCGGGATCAATATCTCCCAATGATCAAGTGATAACCAATTTACATTTACAACGTAAATTACGTCAGCTCGGGATAACGATGCAATTAAGAGGCGTATTTTCGTTGTTTTTTACCGGCCTTTGAAATTTTTGTTGACCTGAGTGACCGTAGCGGGAGCGTTAAAAAACCATTTTTTGTCTGAAATCCGCGTTTTCCCAGCGGATTGAGTTCAAATGGTTTTAGCTTACGCGGAGGGAACGCAACAAAAATTTCACTTGGCGGAGACGTTTTTGGTTCGTTTTTTCGTCGTTCAAAAAATGAACAACAGCAATAAATGGGTTATTCGGCACAGAAATTAGAACTTTCTTGAATCCTTAACACGAGCTAAAGTTAAATACAAGGCGATGAAGACGACAAAAATAAAAATTGAAGCCACAATTTCAGCGGACAAAAACAAGGTTTGGGATCGCTGGACCAAGCCCGAACACATCACAAAATGGAACTTTGCTTCCGACGACTGGCACTGCCCGGAGGCTGAGAATGATCTACAGCCGGGTGGAACCTATCGCGCCTGAATGGAAGCCAAAGACGTAAGTTTTGGTTTCGATTTTGAAGCCATTTACGACGAGATTATTCCCCAAAAGAAGATTGCATATACCATGTCGGATGGAAGACAGGCGATCACCAATTTTGAACTGCAGGGCAACAAGAGCAAAGTTACATCCGTCTTTGACGCCGAAACCGAAAACCCCGTGGACATGCAAAGAGATGGCTGGCAGGCGATACTGAATAATTTCAAAACATATGTTGAAGTGAATTAATTGTTGCTAATAGCATAACATCCCATGTGCTCTACCAGGTATAAATATTTGGTACAGTATATAGGTTTATTACCATGAAAGTGTGCCATGCCGATTGTATTTTGCATAACACAGATTGAAAAAAAGTACTTCCAACCTTATTCATTGAAGAATTTATTGTCGAGTGAATATTTTCCACCACCGAATAGAAAGGTACTAATGAACAAGATCAAGAATAGTAAAGCTTTTTCTTTGCCACTGAATGGATCATCTAAATGAAATATAAATCCCGCAACTGACATGTTTACAATCAGGAAAAATGAGGCAAAACGTGTTCCCAGCCCTAGCAAAACCATTAATCCACAAGCTGCCTCTGCAAATGCTGACAAGATAAGTGATAGTGCCGATCCAAGACCTAACGGATCCGCAAATTGAAAGTCACCAGTCAATATCTTAATAAATTTAGGTATACCGTGAGTTAAAATAAACGCCCCTGCGGTAACACGGAGAAGAAGAACTGTCACGTGCTCATTTACGAATGAATTCAGATTGCTTGATTCTAATTTATTAAGTAGAGGATTATTGAACATAATTTCAGGTCTTTATTATTTAGTTAATTGAACTCCAAAAAATTTTCTGCTTTGAAAATTTCCAAAATCTAGCGAAACTATACTAATATCATCAATGATAAATGCAAAATTTTACGAAATTTCACCTCAATATCAATCCTGTCCTAAATATTTTTACAAGGTACGGTACTCCCTGTAAAATGGATTGATAGCCCCATTTAAGACAGATGGTTAAAATAAGACTCCTTGTTTGGGCTTTTCAGGAGGCGATCGCTGCGGCAGGAAGGGATCATCCAGCCAGTGTTGTAAATTAAGTTTTACAAAAAGATTCAGACGGATAAAGCTGACCAAATTCGATTACATACCATCCATGTTTGGCCATGGCTTTGAGTGCTTTGAGCATAAGAATGGTAATCAGCGCCGACCATAGTTGGATCATCACGGCATGGGCAGAGGTGCCCACAAAAGACTTGATATGCACCAGCTGCTTGATTTCCCGGAAGAAGATTTCGATCTGCCATCGGGCCTTGTATAGTTCTCCAATGGTGTTGGGCGTTCTCAGGTGCGTTGGTTGGTAATAAGTTCAATGACCTGCTCATTTTCGGCGTCCCAAACAGCTACTCTGCGAAGCTTGCCGGGTGAACTGTAAAATTTATAGTTTTGTATTCTATTATTAATCCTAATAGCTTTTTGTTGTAAAAAAATTAAATATCGCAGATTTAGCACGCTAATATTTAAATGGGCCATCAGTATTGGTTATAATTATGCGGTCATGAAGCGGCTGACGTCCATACTACTTCTCATTGTTTTTACCTATAGTTTCCTGGGAGCTGGGTTTGTCTATAATATCTGGCTCTATTCCATAAAAAAGGAGGTCAAACAAAAGCTTAAAAAAGAGCTGCCGGAAGAGTCTGCAATCATCAAAGTGCCGGCCAGCTGGGAGGAAAGCCCGCCCAAGCAGTTTGAGTGGCATGAGGAGCATGAATTTCGCTACCGTGGACAGATGTACGATGTAATCAAGAAAGAGCGTTATGGCAACCAAATTTGGTATTACTGCCACTGGGATAAGGCTGAAACCAAACTGCTTAGCAACCTTGCTCACTACGTAGACAATTACCTGCAGCAAAAACCCCACCAGCAAAAGACTAAAACACTGCTATCAAATTTCTTGGATAAAACTTTCCTGGCTGCAGGTCATACAGCTTTTTCACTGAATCCAATGCCATTCAACTTTGTACCTTTACAGGATGAAACCGCGCAATCCCCCTTTGTCGAGGTGAAAAGTCCTCCGCCGCGCTATACAATGCAGGTCTGATTTTTCAGTTATCTTTTCAACAATCTGAATCCTCAAAGGTATTCTATGATGAAGAAGTATCTAATTATGATGCTGTGGCTATTGCTGTATGCATCCGCGGCTTTCTCACAAACCATAACTGTACTAGACAGTGAAACCAATGAACCCCTGGCTGGAGTCAATATCTTTTCTGAAGACCGCTCCATCGCCAAAGCCACCGACTCCAACGGAGAAGCTTCACTGGCTGAATTTAAAGGAGTGGAAACTATAATTTTTAGCTATGTGGGCTACCAAATCCGCAGGTTTTCCTATAACGAAATCGTAGAAAGTGATCTGCGTGTGGAAATGGATAAACGACCGATCCCCCTGGGCCAAACGGTAATTTCCGCTAATCGCTGGCAGCAGGATACGCGGGAGATCCCCGTCACTATTTCTCAAGTAACGCCAGAAGAGGTACAACTGCAAAATCCACAGACCGCAGCTGATCTGCTGGGCGTTTCCAGACGATGTGTATATCCAGAAAAGTCAGATGGGGGGCGGTAGTCCCATGATACGTGGTTTTGCCACCAATCGCGTGCTGCTGGTTGTGGACGGTGTTCGCATGAACAACGCCATATTTCGCAGCGGAAATCTTCAAAACGTAATTTCATTAGATCCCAATGCCATCGAGAATACGGAGGTGGTGTTTGGGCCGGGCTCTGTTATTTACGGCAGCGATGCCATCGGCGGGGTCATGAGTTTAACACATTAACCCCGATGCTGAGTGTTGGGGATGAACCTCGTGTGGAGGCCAACGCCCTGACCCGTGTTTCTTCCGCTAACTGGGAAAAAACGGGACATCTGGATTTCAACCTTGGGTTCCAGAAATGGGGGGCTACCACCAGCCTTACCTACTCCGATTTTGATGATATGCGCATGGGCACCGAGGGGCCGCCGGAATACAGGCGACCTGAGTTTGTGCGCCGAATTAACGGGGAGGATATGGTGCTGGATAACGAGCGTCCCAACATTCAAAAGCCGACCGGCTATAGCCAGCTCAATATGATGCAGAAGTTTCGGTATCGCCCCACCGACCGATGGGACCTGAATCTGGGCGTGCACTATTCAACCACCAGCGACCTCCCGCGCTACGATCGCCTGACGGAACGCACAGAAAGCGGACAGTTTAGGGAAGCCGAGTGGTATTACGGTCCACAGCAGTGGTTTATGACCAATTTTAACGGTACGTACTATGCTGAAAATGGGCTCTTCGACCAGGTAAAAACCGTTCTGGCTTACCAGGATTACGAGGAGAGCCGCAATGATCGTGGCTTCGGGAGTCCTAATCTGCGGAACAGGGAAGAGCACGTGCGCGCCTATTCGATGAACTTCGATTTTGAAAAAGAACTTACTGACCAAAGCACACTGTTTTATGGACTGGAAGGCGTCATTAATAAAGTGTATTCAGATGCACAGGTCGCCAACATCGAAACCGGCAATCTCACATCAACCTCCACACGCTACCCGGATGATTCCACCTGGCAGTCCTATGCTGCGTTTCTAAATCACAAAAATAATCTCAGCGAACAGTGGACCGTAACCGCCGGGGCGCGATACAACCAGTACCTGATCGATGCCACCATTGATGCGCCCCAATTTCAATACGATTTTGGCAAGGCCGATATTAATCGCCGGAGCCCTGACCGGTAGCATCGGCGCCGTATTCCGCCCGGATGACACCTGGCAGATCAACGGGCATATTTCCACCGGTTTCCGTGCTCCGAATATTGATGACATTGGCAAAATATTTCGACTCGGAGCCCGGCTCTGTGATCGTCCCGAATCCCAATCTTGATCCAGAGTATGCCTATAATTTTGAGCTGGGCGTGCATAAAGTGTTCGCAGACCGCCTGAAGCTGGACTTGGCCGCATTCTACACCATCCTGGATGATGCGCTTGCCCGCCGAGACTACACCATCAACGGTCAGGACAGCGTGATATACGATGGCACGCTCAGCCAGGTGCAGGCGATTCAGAACGTAGCTTCTGCTACCGTTTATGGATTGCAGGCCAGCATGAAGTTCCAGATTTCTCCTGCGTTGGATCTTAACTCAAACATCAATTTCCAGGAAGGACATGAAGATGGCGAAGGAGGCAAGCAGGTGCCGGTTCGCCATATAGCACCTACGTTTGGCAGCACACACCTGGTCTATGAGCCCGGTAAGTTTACAATAGATATTTACGCCGATTATAATGGTGAGATTCCATACAGGGATCTGGCTCCCTCTGAAAAAGGGAAACCCCACCTGTATGCCATTAATCAGAATGGTAACCCTTTTTCGCCAAGCTGGTACACTATTAATGTTAAATCTTCTTACCAGATTTCTGAAGAAGTCAGTCTGCACCTGGGCGTAGAGAATATCACTAATCAGCGGTATCGGCCATACTCCTCGGGTATTGCCTCGGCTGGTCGAAATGTAATCTTTGCTATTCGTGGACATATTTAACCATATTTAGCTAGCATTCTTTCTCACCTAAATAAAGGCGTTGGGAAGTTGCAATGAGCCATATATTTTTAACTGTAAGCTCATTTCTGGCAAAATTTATCTCTGATCACTCTTTTAAAGAGTGTAAAGTTGTTGGAATGAGTGGGCAATATTGATTATCGTCCAACTCCCTAGAAAGCAATAACCTAATCCCATCAACATGAAAAAACTCTACATTTTTTTATTCCTCTTTTTGCTGGGCAGTACACCGCTGTTTGCGCAGGAAGATGAATCGATAATTGAAGAAACGAACTACAGCGCACTGGAATTTCGAAACATCGGCCCGGCACTGTTTTCCGGCCGTATCGCCGATATTGCTATTCATCCCAACAATGATGATCTCTGGTATGTGGCGGTCGGTTCTGGCGGTGTTTGGAAAACAAAAAATGGCGGTGTTACCTGGGATCCTATCTTCGACAGCCAGTCCTCCTATTCCATGGGTAGCGTTACCATCTGATCCCGATAACCCCAATACTATATGGGTAGGAACCGGTGAGAACGTTGGCGGTCGGCATGTAGGTTATGGTGACGGCGTTTACAAAAGCACCGACGCTGGTGAAACATGGACGAACATGGGGCTCGAAGATTCCGAACATATCTCTAAAGTTGTTGTCCATCCTGAAAATTCTGATGTCATCTGGGTCGCCGCTCAAGGTCCCTTGTGGGATAGCGGCGGACAGCGCGGGTTGTATAAATCCACGGACGGTGGCGAAACATGGGAGAAAAAGCTAGGCGGAAACGAATGGACCGGCGTGACCGACATTGAGCTAGATCCCCGTGATCCCGATCTTCTCTACGCGGCTACCTGGCAGCGGCAGCGTATCGTTCCGATCTATGTAGGTGGAGGACCGGATTCAGGTATCCACAAGAGTACCGACGGCGGCGAAATCTGGCAAGAGCTTTCCAACGGAATTCCGGAAAACGTCGGTAAAATTGGGATGGATATCTCTCCCCAGCAGCCAGACATCGTTTACGCAGCCATTGAGCTTAACCGCAGAAGCGGCGGCGTTTTTAAATCAGAAGACCGAGGAGAGTCCTGGAAAAAAATGTCAGACGCGGTCGGCGGGGGAACCGGTCCACACTACTACCAGGAGCTGTATGCTTCGCCCCATCACTTTGGTACACTTTATTTGATGAGCAATTACAGCGAGGTATCAGATGATCATGGTGATACTTTTCGTACCATCAATCTTCAAAACAAACATGTTGATGATCATGCCATGGCGTTTAAAGAGGATGATCCTGATTACTTGCTGTTTGGTTCAGATGGCGGACTCTATGAGAGCGAAGACCTGGGGGAAAACTGGGACATGGTAAGAAATCTCCCGATCACCCAGTTCCACAAAATTTCTGTAGATAATGCTCAGCCGTTCTACAATGTGTATGGCGGTACGCAGGATAACGGTTCCCAAACCGGCCCATCACGCACCGATAACGAAAATGGTATCTCTAGTCGCGATTGGAAAAAGACGTTGGGCGCCGACGGACACGATACGGCAACCGAACCTGGAAATCCCAATATTTTTTATGGTGAATACCAGCGGGGCGTACTTCATCGCGTAGATAAACGCACTGACGATGCCGTGCTGATTCAGCCACAATCTGAGGCAGGAGCAGAATATGAACGTTTCAACTGGGATTCACCAGTAGAAATTAGTCCGCATAATCCTACAAAACTACTATTTGCTTCTCACCGGGTGTGGGTCTCGGAAAACCGCGGTAACAGCTGGACCGCAATTTCTGGAGATCTTACACGTGGTGACCAGGAGCTGCTGGAAATCCCAATTATGGGTAAACAGCGAAGCTGGGATAATTCATGGGACTTGCTGGCGATGTCAAATTATAACACGATCACCTCGCTGGCGGAATCTCCTCAGCAAGAGGGCCTGATCTATGCAGGAACCGACGACGGACTGCTGCAGGTCACAGAAAATGGCGGTGAAAGTTGGACCGAAATTGAACTCGGCGATATTGAAGGCATCCCCGAAACGTCGTTCGTTAATGACATCAAAGCTGATCTTTTTGATGCCAACACGGTGTATGTCGCCATCGATAATCATAAATATGGCGATATGAAACCTTATATCATCAAAAGTACTGACCGCGGTGAATCCTGGGAGCTGATCAGCGAGGACCTTCCTCAGGATCACGTGGTTTGGCGGCTGGTGCAGGATGACGTCAACCGCAATCTCATGTTTGCCGCCACCGAATTTGGTGTCTACTTTACGGTAGATGGCGGTGAAGAGTGGGTGAAGCTGGAAGGCGGCATGCCGACCATCGCCATTCGTGATATGGTGATTCAGCGACAGAAAGATGACCTCGTAGCCGGATCATTTGGACGAGGAATCTTCATTTTGGATGACTACACGCCGCTTCGTGAGATAAGTAGTGAAATGCTGAACCAGGAAGCTAAGCTGTTTGACGCTCGCGATGCCTACTGGTATGTAGAAGATGAGCCGGTGGAAAATCTCGGTGCCAACTTCTATAATGGGGAGAATCCTCCGTTTGGAGCGAATTTCACCTACTACCTGAAAGAAGGATACCAGTCATTGACCGAACAACGTCAGGAAAGAGAACGTCAACTGGAAGAAAACGAAGACGTTCCGTTTCCCGGCTGGGATAGCCTCGAAGCTGAAAAACGAGAACAAAAGCCCGCCGTCATCATCACGGTCAGGGACAGTGACGGTAATGTAGTCCGAAAAGTTGAAGGCCCGGCCTCCGCGGGATTTCACCGCGTGAACTGGAATCTCCGCTATTCCTCCAAAGATGTGGTGGAGCCTGAAGAGCAAGAAGAGGGCTGGTACAGCGGCGGATTTTTGGCCACCCCGGGAATCTATACTGCAACACTTTCTAAACAGGTACGTGGTGAGAAAATGCAGCTTTCTGAGCCGGTTGAATTTGAGGTAAAACCGCTCCAAAAAAACACACTCGAAAGAGCTTCCAACACCACCATCTCTGAATTCAGAGAAACAATGGAAGGATTTCAGCAGGATATCACTCAGACTTCCAATACGCTGGAAGATCACATCGAGCGTGTCAATGCCATGCAAAGGGCACTTTCTCGTGCTTCTGAAGAGGACACCGCGCTTGTAAAAGATCTGCATGAGGCGCGTATGCAGCTGCTTGAAATCCAGGAAGCCATGGAGGGAAGTGAAGCCAAGGAAGAGATTGGTGAGCGGATAACGCATCCTACCCCATCAGATCGACTTTATGTTGGCTACGACGCACTCTCCAATACCTATGGTCCCACTCCCATGCATGTACAAACGGTTGAGGCGGGGCAAAAAGAGCTTGATCAAATCCAGAGCAGGATTGAAGATTTCGAGCAAAATGTCTTGCCTAAGCTGGAAGATGCAATAGATATGGCAGGTGCATCGCCAATCGACCAATAGGTAAAAGAAGAAAAGTCCTAAGTTGATTCCGAAGGAGCGTCAGTGTTGGCGCTCCTTTTTTATATTGGCTGAAAATCTTCTCACCTAAGCAAATAAAAATATTCTGTGCCTATTGCGTAATTCCCAAAACAGAGTAAATTTATCGTTGTATGCAGGTTAAAAACCGACTTTTTGACATCGTTAATTTGTGATCAGAACCAAAATAATTTTCTTCTCGCTTATTCTGTTAATGGGATCAGGTGGCAATAAGCTGGCCGCACAAACAGATTATTCTTTTTCGATCCTCGTGGAAGAGTATGGGGAGCCTTCAAGTATGCCCGATTTTGTAGGTGATTTCAGTTACATTCTTACGTCACCGGCTCGCATCAATAAAGAAAACCTGCTGGTTCTGGGCGCTTTCTCAACCATTACTACCGCCCTGATGATCGGTGTAGATACGCCCATTTACAGCAAATCAAAGGAAATACGCCCTTCTTCCTATAATTTAATGGCCACGCCAGGTCGTTTTTATGATGCAGTTGATCCAAATCTATTTGCCTTGGGTAGTTCTAGTCTGTTTATCGGTGCTGGATATCTTTTTAACGATCGCAAGCTGGCTCGAACAGGGTGGACGGCCGCCGAAGCGATCATCTTTACCCAGATGACTACCGGTCTCATCAAAACGATTTTTGGCAGGGAACGACCTTTTGTAGAAGATGGAAATCTCGATTTTGATCCGCTTGAATTTGATTCTGGCTCTACCAATCACTCGATGCCTTCAGGACACACCAGCAAAATATTTGCCCTATCTACAGTGATCGCCTCCAGCTACGACTCTCCCTGGGTACGCATTCCAGCGTATGCAATGGCAGGTTCAGTTGCCGTTCAGCGAATCGAAAGCCACAAGCACTGGATTACGGATGTGGTTGTCGGAGGAGCCCTGGGCTATCTTATGGGTCGGGCATTGGCACACAAAAATGGGCTGGTCAAAAGCAATGCCCGGCTCTACCCGGTAGTAAAAGGCGGGTTGGTGGGCCTTAATATTCAGTTTTAGGGGTAAGCACTTTCTCTATGATGGCAAGAATATTTCCAGCTATCTTACTTGTTTTCGGCATTTATATAGAATCTTAATCCCAGATTTCCTCTCTGATTCTGTTCCTGCGGCGCAATTCATTCAAAATAGGTTCGGATCTTATCCCGGTAGGTATTACCGATTGGGATGGTCAGATCGCCCAGCTTCAGCACGTTGCCTTCAAGGTAATCAACGCAGGAAAGGTTCACGATATATGACTTGTGAACCCGGGCAAATTGGTCGGAAGGAAGTTCCTCTTCCAGGTTTTTCAGCGTATCATAAAACGTGATTTTTCGTCCCGACAGATGCATGGTCACATAATCACCCTGCGACTCAAGCAGCCTGATCTCGTCTAGCAAAACCCGGTAAATCCGTCCATCTGACTTAACAGAAATGGTGTTACTGCCTGTGGAAGTTGGAACCCGTTCTTTTGCCTTGCGAACGGCCTGCAGAAAACGCTCAAAGGAGAATGGCTTTAACAGGTAGTCGATAACATCAAGCTCGTAGCCTTCAAGTGCATAATCGTCATAAGCGGTAGAAAGAATCACAGCAGGAGGATTTTTCATCGATTTAAGAAAATCAATGCCGGATAGTTTGGGCATGTTTACATCCAGAAAAAGAATATCAGCAGTTTGATTGTCCAAGTATTCCATCCCCTCAAAGGCATTGCTGCATGTTTTCTTTAGTACGAGCCACGGCGTATCGTCAATATACTGCTGTAGCACCTGTTGGGCAGCGGGTTCATCATCAACAATCAGGCAGGTAAGAAGACGGTTCATATCAAATCCAGAGTAAGTTTCGCGATAAAAGTCCCTTCTTCATCTTCTATTTCAAGGATATGTTTTCCGGGATACAGTAGGTTCAGCCTGCGCCGAACATTATCCAGGCCTATACCACTGGTTTCCGGCAGTGCCGTTTTAATTCCCGTACTGTTTTGGGTTTTTAGAAATAACCTGTTGGTGTTGGTCTGAATTTCGATATCGATCATTTCTCCAGGTTCTTCTATGGAACCATGCTTGAAGCAGTTTTCTACAAAGGCGATCAGCAAAAGCGGGGCGATCATCAAGCCTTTAACGGGACCTTTTATCTCAAAACGAACTTTCTCGGGATGCTGAAGGCGATGCTTATAGAGGTCCACATATTTTTGCAGGTAGTTCAGCTCATCCTGCAGCGGAACGGTGGCTTTGTCCATCTGTTTCAGCGTGTATCTCAGCAGCTCGGAAAGCTGCAGAATAGCAGGAGCGGTTTCCGGGGACTGGCGGTAGGCCAGCGCGTAGATGTGATTAAGACTGTTGAACAGAAAATGGGGATTTATCTGCGCCCTGAGGGCTTTCAACTCGGTTTCCACTTTCTCTTTCTGCAGCGACTGCATCGTCTTTTCCAGCTCCATCTCCCGGAACCAGCTTTTAGAGAAGTCGATGAGCGAAGATATGCCCACATAAACCACGAAAAAACCGAAAATCTCCAGCCGGGTGTAAATCGCGATAAAGAAAAATCCCGAGAATAAAAGATCGGCCAGGTAATTGAAGGTCAATATGTAGATCAGGTATGTGAGTCCTTAAAGCGCCAGAATCTGCCAGAGATATTTCCAGTAACGACCTTTAGTGAGGGTGTTCGGAATCAGCACGAGGGCGTTGAGATAAACCGCAGCCAGCAGCGGCAGGTGAAACAGGGCGGTGTACAGGTAATCGATCTGACGGGATTGGTCAGTACGGGTAAACAGGCGCAGCAACACCCAGAAAGAGATACACCAGAAAAGAAGATCCTGGAAAAGGCGGCTGCGGATGAACCTGTTTACCCGTGTGACCATTGTTACTTAATCCTGGTTAATGAAAGGGGATCGCTGTAAGCTTTTTCATTTTGGCCATATTTCTTCACAAACTCCTGGAGTTCTTTGGTTGTGGCGGTCACCAGCACTTCCGGTTCTTCACCATCTACGCGCTCATATTTCAGTCGTACGCGGTTATTGAGCAGCTGGTCGCGTATCCATTCGTCGTTGAACAGCTCAATGGTAAGCTCATTTTCCCGGATAGCGATCTTAGAAAAAGTATGAGCGGCAAAAAGATGACTGTTTACCAGCTCAGGCAGCCCGTTGCCGATCTCCATCACCTTGAGATCAAGGTAGTAGTGATCGTTGAGTTCTATGGTTGACCCGATAAACAGCGTGGTATCGATCCTGCCGTTAAATTTCGTCTCATAGAAAACGAAATAGGCATTTTGCATATCAATGGTTTGATCATCCGCAAAAGGATTTTCATCCATTCCCATATACTGCCTGAACCTGGTGATATCATTGATGAAATACCACGTTGCGTCATCTTCATCCTGCCAAACTCCCTTCAGTCCCTCCACGCGCTGAGAGTCGGAGTGAGAAATCAGGGGATGCACCGATTTGAGGAAACACCCGCTAAAGGTGAATGAGAAAATGAAGCCGAGGATACTAAGTTTGATAAAGCGTTTCATAATAGTAGGGAGATTAAATTAATGTTCCTGTTCAATCCCAAGTACGTGAATCCCCGGCACGTCAGGAATTTTTTTCGATGAACAGGGTTGAATTTTCGATGAACGCCCCGCCCGGCTGGTTTTGTGTTTTTAGGTGGCGGAAGAATCTTTGTTATTGGATCGTGAATTCAATTTATTCAAGCGAAATTAACAACTCTTGAACACAAAAAGAATATACTCATGAAATATGTTGGAGCTCATGTAAGTGCTGCCGGTGGAGTAGAAAATGCGCCGGTCAGGGCGGATGAAATTGGAGCCAAAGCCTTTGCGCTATTCACCAAAAATCAGCGGCGATGGAAGTCAAAACCACTTTCTGAAGAAAATATTGATGGTTTCAAAGAGCAGGTGGAAAAGCTTGATTTTTCCACCGATCACATCATGCCCCACGACAGCTATTTGATCAATCTCGGGCACCCGGAGAAGGCACAGTTGCAGAAGTCACGCAACGCCTTTTTGGATGAAATACAGCGGTGCGAGCAGCTGGGCATCAGACTGCTAAATTTTCATCCGGGCAGCCATCTTGATAAAATTTCTCCCACTGAATGCCTGAAGCGCAACGCGGAGTCAATCAACTGGGCACTGGACCAGACCGAGGGCGTAACGGCCGTATTCGAAAATACGGCGGGGCAGGGTACCAATATGGGTTTTGAGTTTGAGCATCTTGCCGAAATGATTGACCAGGTCGAGGATAAAGACCGCGTGGGCGTCTGTATTGACACGGCTCATGCCTATGCCGCAGGATATGATATTAGAACCAAAGAAGGATTCGAAAAAACATTTAAAGAATTTGATAATGTCATTGGGCTTAGATACTTAAAGGCGATGCACTTGAATGATTCTAAGAAAGAATTAGGAAGCCAGGTTGATCGCCATGAGAGTCTGGGTGATGGAGAGATCGGCATCGATACTTTTAAATTTATCATGCAGGATGATCGCTTTGATAACATCCCCTTAATCCTGGAAACACCGAACACCGACCGCTGGCCAAAAGAGATTGAAATGCTTTATGGTTTTAAGGAATAGCTGGCAGGGTTGTTGTTTGAATTGAAATTTGCCAGGAATGGGAAAGGTATCAACAAGTAGATGACCCTTTGAAATGGATATTCAATTTCCACTTTTTTGATATTTCACTGATGCTTCGGCAACATATCATTAACTATAGTTGCAGCTTCACATTTCCTTCTTGGTAGTTACGATGAATGGCCGGAATAGCCAGGGCAAATAAATAAAACAGAGCTCCGATCACCGCGAACACAATTCCAATAACAAGGTCATATTCCAACATATCCATCTGGGTGAGTAGGTTCATCCAATCATGCGATTCTTTTGAGAGACCACCAATTAACGGGAGCTGTTGCTGCCCGCCGTCTGCGGCATACCCGGCCACATCCAGCCAGCTCATACCTACAAGCGCCAGGGAAAGCTGCATTCCAATTTTCTGATTGTTGATCCAGGTGTAAAAGAATATGGCTCCGGGTAAAAGAAGTTGAAATAGGGAGCCGCCCAGGATTGTGATGAATCTAATCCCCAAAATACTAAAAAACGTGTGGCCCGCTTCGTGAACAATCAACAGAAAATTATCCAGCATAAAATGGGTAAAATTGATGGGAAAGGGGAAATCATGCGAAATCATAAAAAAGATATTGAACCGCAGGGCCCTGTACACTTGGTGTAGCGTTTCATAGACAAAAGGTACCAAAAGGAGGGAGCACCACCATTTTTTCAGAAAGGCCAACGCGAGCCTTTTTGCCTTATCCTTGTCAAACATCCGTCTGTATTCTAATCCTTATTTTGCACGAAAATACGGTAAAATCAGGATTTATATAAAGAAAATGGCTCCACAGGCAAATCATTATTTCATGAGTATGATTCCACTTCACTGATGAGGAAAATATCGCTATCCACAGGCATGATCTTTCATGTGTTCTGGAATCATCCGGAAATCGGGAATGTAGCCCGACCAGGTTGTCTTGAAAAAGTCGACCAAAAACTGAGTGTATGAGCTGTACACCGAGAAACCTGCCGCAATGTATTCATCCTCCAGAAGTTTGTGGAGCTTCGGCAAATTATACCACGGCACCCCCGGGAAAAGATGATGGTCTAGGTGGTAGTTCAGGTTGCACATCATAAAGGAGACAAAGGCGTTGCTTTCTACGCATCGAGTCTCAGTGAAGACATTGTTTTTGGTAATCAGGCCGTGTTCTGCAAGGCCGCGGACATTGGTTAGCTGAACGCCAATAATTAGCGGAATCAACCAGAGATGCAGGATATAGTAGAAGGGTATGAACCAAAAAACGAGTCCATAAATCCCTAAAATAAGCAGGTATTCTACAACAATTTTCTTCCGCTTATTGGAGTTGCCAATTTTGTATCCCTCAACGCCCACATGGAAAATGTAGAGGTATGCACCAAGCACCAGAAAGAGGTAAAAAAACAGCACCATGGACACCGATTTGGGGACCGAGTTATCCATATTGTCGGGATCATCTTCAGTACCTGTATTGGCATGGTGGGCAAGGTGTACCGTACGATAGGCTGTTACCGAAACCAGGCCGGGCAGCCCGCAGAAAAACCCAACCCATCGATTTAAAAACCGGTTTTTGAACAATAGATTATGATTGGACTCATGCATGATGATCGGCATACCAACCATGGCGCAGGCGATAAGGAAATAGAGTGCAAGATCAAGGAAGAGGAAATTTGTGTACAGCAACAGGTAGCCAGCGGCAATCCAGAGCCCCATGAAAAACACAATCTTGAGATTATACCAATAATTTAGTTCCTGCAGCTCACGAATCTTCTCTCTCTTTTGATGGGATATGTCTTTTCGGTCCAGCAGCAGGATATCTCCAGGGGTGTCACAGTGATATATCTTATCCTGAATTCTTTCCATAATTTCTTATTGATTATAGCTGTTCGCTGAATCCAACCATGTAAGTATTTTAGCATCTATCTATAATAAAATCAATAATATGCATATTGACTACACAGCATGGTCACCATGATGAGTCATCTGTAAAGTAATTAAGACTGCGCCACATTCTCACTACATAACTTTTCGGAAATATTTCTCCTGGATTCTACCCGTAGTTTGGTGCAATTATTTGTTGTAGCTGTGTACAATAAATAAATGAAAGATCAGGATTCAAGCAGCTCGGAAAAGCGGTGTTTGCCCTGCAAAAAATATCTCCTGATCAGGTTGATGGGGAGCATGGTTGTAGGATCGTGCCCGGATGTTCTTTTTTGTTGGAGTGATCGGCGTTTTTTTAGCGTCTTTGGAAATGAACGCCAAAAGTGAAAATGTGCCCGGATAATGGCTGAACATTCCCGCCATTCGCCGTATATGAGTGACCGGAAGGCCGCAACGATATCTAATCCGTACCGAATGGAAAATCGCCAGGGCAGGGTTCGGGAGCTGCGAATTTTTCCAGAGCATTTTCAGGTTATTGCGGTAATTGTAATAGACTTTGCGGGGTGAACCCATGGGCATGGAGCCACCGCCCAGGTGATAGACCACGCTTTGCGGACAGTATCGCACGGAGTGCCCCCGATTCCACAGCTGCCAGCAGAGGTCGATCTCTTCCATGTGAAATTTAAAATCCTCATCAAATCCGCCAATTGCCTCGAACTGTTTTTTACGAATGGCAAGGGCAGCCCCGCTGGCCCAGAAAATTTCTGAAGAGGCATCATATTGCCCGGTATCTTTTTCCACCGTATCAAACACGCGACCCCGGCAAAAGGGATATCCATACTTGTCAATAAAACCACCGGCTGCACCGGCATATTCAAACTCTGCCGGGTTGCTGTAGGATCGCATTTTAGGCTGTATTGCTGCTGCTTCGGGATGCTCTCTGAAACAATCGTCCAGATGCCCAATCCAGTCCGGCTCCACCTCAACATCGTTATTTAGAAATACGAGGATCTCTCCCGCAGCATGCCTGGCACCGCGATTATTTCCACCGCAGTACCCGTAATTCTGGTCAAAAGTCACAATCTTTACTTCAGGATAATGAGCGGCTACCCATTCGGCAGATCCATCGTCTGATGCATTATCGGCAAGGATGATCTCCATCTCCCTGTATTGGGTTTTGGCTACAGAGGGTAAAAAAATTTTTAAATGCTGAAGGGCGTTCCAGGAAACAATAATAATACTAAAACTGTGCATCTACTGCGTTTTGAAGTATGAAAATATGATCGTTTATTACCACAGATTTGAATAAGGGTTAGCTAATTTACAACTGCTGATAACTTTTCTATCATTGGGTTGATTACCAAGGGCAATATGGGAAAGAAATTATAATGAAAAAAGTTGGTCTAATATCGGATACCCATAACTACCTTGATCCCCAGGTATTTGAGTATTTCGAGGACAGAGATGAGATCTGGCATGCCGGTGATTTCGGGAACCGTAAAATTGCTGAGGAACTCAAAAAAATTGCGCCCGTAATTGGGGTCTACGGTAATATTGACGGGCATGACATCCGGCAGGAATACCCAAAAAACCAGCGGTTTGAGGTGGAAGGCATCGACATCTGGATGACCCATATCGGCGGAACGCTGGGGCGTTATTGCATCCCGATCAGGGAGGAGATGGAGAACAATCCGCCCGATGTTTTTATCTGCGGCCATTCGCACATCCTGAAAATTGGTCGAGACCAGCAAAAAGACCGAATGCTGTTCATAAATCCCGGGGCGGCTGGCCGGCACGGCTTCCAGGTGTACCGTACGGTCGTCCGGTTTCAGATTGACAATGGCACAATTGAGAATATGGAGGTCATTAACCTGGGTAAAATAGGGGAGTAGCTACCTTTCATATCTTTTGATGAGCTCGTAGGCGTGCCTGGCAGACAAAATGACCAGGGGAATGCCGCCGCCCGGGTGTGTACTGCCTCCGGTAAGATACAGCCCGTCGATGCCCCTCGCTTTATTGGCGGGACGCATAAACGCTGCCATTCTGCTGTTGGAGGAGGTCCCATAAATACTTCCCCGGTTTGATCGGTACAGGTGATAAAAGTCGGCCGGAGTAATGATTTTTTCGAATTCGATTGATTCCCTGAGATTTTCCATGCCGCGATTTTCCATCTTGTTTTTGATCAGGTCAGCATACTCTTCTTTCTCATTTGACCAGTCAAAAGAATCAGACAAGTAGGGCGCATTTACCAAGATGAAGAGGTTCGATCCACCCCGGGGAGCGTGATCAGCATCAGAATGGGAGGTATTGGCGATATAAATAGTGGGATCACCTGCCGGCCGCTTTTCATTAAATATTGAATCAAATTCCGCCTCATAATTTTCCGAGAAAAAGACGTTGTGATGCCGGAGTTGCTCATACTGGCGGTCGATTCCCAGCAGCAGAACAAAGCCGGAGCAGGAGGGTTCGGTGTTTTCCAGCTGCATCTTTTTAAGCGGACTCACTTCATTATTTGGCAGAAGGTGACGGTAGGTTTCGTAGGCATCGGCATTGGATACAATCAGGTCATATTTACGGTAGCTTCCATCGTCAAATTCAATGCCTGTGGCTCGTCTCCGTTTTGTAGTTATGGATGTAACCCGGCTGTTGAAGTTAAATTCTACCTTCATCTTTTCCGCTAACTTCCTGAGAGCAAAAGCGATACGGTAGAGGCCACCTTTCACGTAAAAACCGCCCCGGTTAATCTCCACATGGGGAATCACATTTAGCGTGGCTGGCGACTGGTAGGGAGAAGAGCCATTATATGTCGCAAAACGCTTAAAAAATTTACGCAGATATTCCGAACTGAAATACTGATCAACACGCTTGCTTACGGTGCTCAGTGCATCAATGCCGGCCAGATCAGCGACGTTTACTTCTTTTAGGTCACGCCATTCATACAGCGGATTGTATAGAAAGGGAGAGGACGTTTTTTCGAACAGATCCCGCGAATAATCAAGAAAATCGACATACGCTTGTTCATCTTCTGGCTGCAATACGCCGGACTTCCGCGAGCGCCTGCTCCAGGTCATCAAAGTTATCGAAAACCGTTTTATTGGGATAAAAATAGCGGCAGAGCGGATCGAGCGGTTCAAGTTGCAGGTAATCGTCCATATTTTCCCCGCACTGGCTGAACAGGCCGCTGAGCAGTTCGGGTATGGTAAGCAGGCTGGGGCCGGTATCGAATCGATATCCCTTTGCTCGAACCTGGTTCATTTTTCCACCGACCCCCTCATTTTTCTCGTATATTGAAACCTCGTGCCCATCCTTTGCAAGTAGAACAGCGGCTGACAATCCCCCAATGCCTGCACCTATTATGCCGATCTTCATAGCTGGCTTTGATCTGAAATTTTTAAAAATTGCTTCATCCACGTCCTATTTAATCACCGTTCAAACTATAACATTCCCGCTATTTTCTTTAGTTGGATTTACATTTAAATGAATAGTAGATTCATCCTTACTTCAAAACAGTATTTAACAGGGGTCTTTGGCAAACCCTTGCTTTCATCGGCTTGTTATTGCGAGCCTGCGAAATAATCTTTTTTTAGCGGCTCAGACCAAGAGATTGCTTCACTCCGGTTCGCAATGACAGTTGGTTTTGCAAAGGTTTTAACATTTAAATAGTGAGGGTAATCAAGGATGATCATTCGTATCTCGTTCATAATATCGATTCTTATAGCTATCATGGGATGTGCCCAACAGGAGAAGCAGGGCCAGCAACAGTCTTCAGAGGAGTTTTATCTTTTCGTGGGAACCTATACCGGGGAGGGCAGTGATGGAATTTACCTGTACCGTTTTAATGCTGCAGATGGCTCGGTCGATTCAGTTGGTGCTGCGCTGGGTGTTGAGGATCCTTCCTATCTCGCTCTTTCACCTGATCACTCCAATCTGTACGCCGTGAATTCGATCGGTGACTCTTCCAAGGCTACCATCAGCTCTTTTTCATTCGATAAGGTATCGGGTGATTTGACGTTTCTGAACAAGCAGTCGAGCCACGGCGGTGGACCCTGTTATATTTCGGTGGATGAAACGGGGCAGGCTGTTTTTGCCGGTAATTATGGGGGCGGTTCACTAGCGGTATTTCCCGTGCAGGATGATGGCTCGCTTGCAGAGGCAAACACGGTAATTAAACATGAGGGCAGTAGCGTGAACAAGGCGCGACAGAGCAGCCCGCACGTCCATTGTACCTACGTTTCACCTGATAACAATTACCTTTTCGTTGCCGATCTGGGTACGGATAAAGTGTATGGTTATAATTTTGACTCTAATAATATCGCTTTGGCTACCGAACCTACATCTGTATTTGATACCGAACCCGGCGCGGGTCCCCGCCATATCACATTTCATCCCAATGGAGAATACGCCTACCTGGTAAATGAGCTAAACGGTTCGGTTGTAGCCTTCAACTATTCTGATGGCGAACTCAGCCCGCTCCAAACAATTTCTAATCTGCCTGAGAATTATGAAGGAAGAATCTCCGGTGCCGACCTCCACGTTTCACCTGACGGAGAATTTCTCTACGTTACCAACAGGGAGGACCTGAACACTATCGTTACCTATTCCATCGACCAGCAGAGTGGAGAACTGACCAGGCAAGGTTCTGTATCCACGGGCGGTGTTCATCCGCGTAACTTCACGATTGATCCTACCGGGCAGTATGTCTTGGTGGCCAACAGACACTCCAATAATATCGTGATCTTTGATCGCAACCAGGATACCGGTGAACTCACGCCAACGGGGCGGGAGATCGCATTATCTCAACCCGTCTGTTTAAAGATGATTCCGGTGGATTAAATCCTAATTTTTGATAACTTGGAAGGTAAGAGAGAGTGCCTGTTGGTGAACCCATTAATACCGGCAGGCACTTTTTTGTATTAAACCTATTCTTTTAGCCGCAATTTGGCAACGGTTTCAATGTGGTAGGTTTGGGGAAACATATCCACCGGTTGTACTTCTTTTATATTGTACACCTTGTTGAGCTCCTTGAGATCACGCGCCATCGTTGAACTGTTGCAACTCACGTACACCAGTTTCGGAACGGCCAGCTTGTTGAGGTAGCCAACCACATCTTGGTGCATACCCGCCCGCGGCGGGTCAGTGATGATGCAGTCCGGACGACCGTGGGAGGAACTGAACTCATCATTGAATACATCTTTCATATCTCCTTTGATAAACTCAACGTTCTCTACGCCGTTGTTTTCCGCATTGGTCCTGGCATTTTCAATCGCCACACCAACGTTTTCTATCCCCACAACTTTATCGGCAAAATCACTCATGAACAGGCTGAGAGTACCTACGCCGCAATAGAGGTCGTAGATCGTTTCGCCGGGCTGTAGGTCGGCAAAGCCTTTTGCCACCTGGTAGAGACGCTCAGCCTGTTGTGTATTTGTCTGAAAAAAAGCGTTTGCATCAATTTTAAAATCGAAGCCACCGATCGAATCCACAATATGACCGGGTCCATATAGTACGTTTTCATACCGGCCGACGGCGGTAGGGCTCTTGGTATCATTTACGTTATTCACAATCGTAGTAACCTGGGGAAACTCTTTAAGAAGATCGTCGGACATTTTCTGCATGATCTCTTGATCATCTTTATATGTCACCAGGTTTACCATAAGGTCATCGGTGTGGTAGGAGGTTCGTATCACCACGTTCCGCATAAAACCTTTATTATCAATGGTGTTGAAGGGTTCGATGTCATGCTCGGTGCAAAAGCTTCGGACGAAGTCCAGAATTTCGTAGGAGATCGGTTCCTGCAGGTGGCATTCCTTGATATTCAGGATTTTATCAAACCGACCCGGTGCGTGCAGGCCCGCGGCAAAACAACGATCGCTGACATATTCATCACGTTCAATCTCCTCGCGGCTTAACCATCGTTTATGGCCGATGGAGTACTCCATCTTATTCCGGTAGTAAAACGGTTCTTTGCATCCAATGGTCAGGCTGTACCTGCAGATCGGTTAAACCGCCGATCCGCTCCATATGGTCCTGCACCTGGTTGCGTTTATACTTGAGCTGGGATTCATAATTGACGTGCTGCCAGCTACATCCGCCGCAGTTTTTGGCATGCTGGCATCGCGGTTCAATCCGTTCAGAACCTCCCTCCAGAACCTCGAGAAGTTTACCTTCGGCATGATTCTTCTTTTTCTTGATAATACGCGCTTCCACGCGATCTCCCGGTACGGTATTGGGCACAAAAACAGCCATTCCGTTGTGCCGGGCCACTCCTTTGCCTTTGAATGCGGTGGATTCAATTTTCAGTTCAACATCAGAACCTTTTTTCAAACTCATAGATCAGTGATACATCTAAAATTAAATCGTCTCATTTCCTCGGCCGGAATCATAGTAGGTCGAAAATTGAATTGAGAAGGCGCTTGCCACACCTCTTGATTCTACAAGAGCTTTGGTGGTTTTTTCCAGCTGTTTCATGGCGATCATCGACAGTGTTTCCAAAAATTTAACCGCAATTTTGGGATGGCGATCCCGCAGCGTCTCGAAATCGGGTTTGAAAAAGCCGAGCAGGATGGCGTCAGTCAGGCATTTGGCAGATGACATCCTGCGGAGCTCGTAGCCGATGGAGAGGGCGCCAAAACTTTCAGGGGCTTCGATAAGGTATTTGTTGGCGTCCTCCCCGGAGCCCGCCTCTGGCTCAACGACAAGTTGTACTTTGCCCTCCTCAAGGAAATACATGCCCGTTCCGGGGTCGCCCTGGTAATAAATATATTCTCCTTCATTATAGCTTCTGCGATGGCAGAGCTGTAAAAATTCATAGCGCTCCAGCGGAGTCAGATTGTCCAGAAACCTGGACTTAAAAACAATTTGCGCCTGTTTTTTGAGGGTCTTGAACCGATCAATTCCGAACATAATCCCATATTGAAATTCATATTGACAGGATGGAAAGAAAGTTAATCATTTTGTGAACCTTCCCCTAGAATGAATGGCCAATACCAAAACTAAAATATAGTTTTTTATTCGTAAACCAGCTTTCGTTGGGGGCCAGATCGTGCACCCGAAAAGCAAAATCAAAGCGTACCACAATGTATTGCCAGTCCAGCCGCAGCCCGAGACCGGATCCTACAGCAATCTGTTTATAGAATTCATCACCATAGAATTTACCTTTGTTCAGCAAGTCGCGGGCCTGGTCATCGCGAAACGTATTTCTTGGACCATACCAAATGTTGCCTGCATCGGTGAAAAAGGCGCCGATCCAGTTGGCTGACAGGAAGTTAGAGATCAAGGTCTGGCGAAGCTCCGCCTGGGTGATCAATTTTATTTCTCCACCGACAACGGGCGGCGTCCCCTCCACGGCAATACCTCCGGGTCCAAGGCTATTAAAATCCCACCCGCGAATGTCATTGCTTCCCCGGCGAAAAATCGCTGGTTCAGGGGTATGGTATTGCCTCCGCCAAAAGGCTGGGCATATCCTGCAAATCCCCGGTAGGCAAACACCGATTCGTTGGAAAGGGGTACATAGCGCCGGTAATCGGCCGTGAACTTGAAAAACCGGCTGTAGCTGAGGCTGTTGTTACTGATACGCGCGGGAGAGGGAAGCTCACCCTCCACAATGTTAGGCGTTACCAAATAGCGATCGATCAGGTCGGGAATATTGCCCCCCATCGCAGCGGTAAATTCACTGTAATAGCCGTGATTCCGCTGAATCAAATCGGTGTTTTGACTTCGAAAGGTATACCGCAGCAGCGAAGAAACCTGCGGACGAAAATCTTCAAGCAGGCGGCGGTACTCAAACGACGTAGTATCATACTGCTGTATCAGTGATTGGCGAAATTGAGCAGAGGGATCGGAGTCGAGTCATCCAGTTCCACAAGATCAAGGAAGCTGGTGTAGCGATTATTGTGATTGACGACATACCGAAGAGATTAAAGCGCACATCAGGAGTTTACATCAAAAAACAGCTGGTTGGATTGGGCAGCGGATAGGGAGTACTGAAGTGCGTGAATTGGAAAAGAAGAGATTATTATCCAGCGGAGAAAACGGAAAGATCAGGCGTGGCAGGAGTAGTCGCCTCGAATTTCAAAGCTCTGAAACAGCTGATCGCCCCCGCGGAACGTTTCATCCAGGTTCTGGAGCGTTTCGGAACCGACATACTCAAAACTGCCATTCACCGATAGTTGCAAATTCTCGGCCTTCCCAAACAGGTTGTTATTGGTATCGGTAACGCCGGCTCCGGATCCAAAGCCATAGCGTCGCGAATCCAAAAAGGTTAAAATTAAAAGAGTGCTTTGGCAGCGTCTGGAGCGAAAAAACCGGGATCTGCTGCTCAGAATAATCATGAAGAGAACCATCTTTGCTGAGGCCAAATTCCTGGATATTCAGCATGCCAGAGGTTTTGGAACTCGTTGACAGTTCGAACGTACAGGTTATTGTCGAAGATCTGCCCGGGCATAAACAGCAACTGATCGGTTAAAAGGCTAAAGCGGGTTTGGGCAGATTCTTCCTTTTGCAGGTATATCCTTTTTCCCTCCGTGGTGTAGGGTTCTCCGGTAAGCGTATCTTGTTGATTATATTCTATGTTGGAGTCGGGGCCGCGCAGATTCACAAAAAGATCTCCGAAATAAGTACATATCACCGGATTCATCTGAAAACAGCACATCCAGCTGATATTTGTTGGATGAACTGCGTCTGATCTGGGCAAGCACGGAATCTCGCTGAACAGAGGCATAGCCGTTGTTTTTCAAAAAGTTGATAATCCGCGTTCGTTCGTTGTTCAGGGCGTTTTCTGAATAGGGCTGGTTGACCGAGAAGGTGGTATCATCAATCTGCCTGCGGGTCAGTTCACTCTGAAAATAGAAACCGGGCAGCAGATTCCTTTCAGGCCAGGTAGGCATGCCGGAGTAGGCTATGGTTTGGATGTGCGACTGGCGGCCTTCTTCAATTAAAAATGAAACTTCTACCTTGCCGGGGCTAAATTCCACGATATTTGTGTCAACGCTGGCCTGAAGGTAGCCGGTAGACTCGTAATATCGACGAATCCGTTCCATGTCAGTTGCAACGGTTTCACGATTGAGATAGGCCGGAGGATTCGCCAAATTCTTTGGTCATCTTCCAAATAAAATACCAGGGCGTAAAGCGGGGGATGCCCAGAAATTCCCGGTTGGTGTGCGTGCGAATAAGTGTTTCGAGCGTATTGTCCTTGACGTTGTCATTGTTTACAAACCGGATTACTCGAACAACCTGCTGGGATGTGTCGGCTTGCTGCGCCTGCAGGTTCTGTGCATGCAGCTCTGCACCAAGTGCCGAGAAATGAGTATGCCCCCCAATACGATGGTGAAGTAATTACCTCGAAACAAGACGAAATGAGATCAAAATGAGGTTTCTATTTATAAAAACGGTTGCCCCACATCGGTAGGGCAACCGTTGAAGGATGTGGAATAAACAGGTCGTTTATTGCCTAAAATTTAAACGTCGTCGTAGTCGAAACCTTCATCTTCTTCGTTGTGGAAGAAATCTTCCTTTCGAATATAATCGGGCCAGATATCTTCTATTCCTTCATAAACCATATCTTCGCCTTCTTCAATTTCATCAAGGTCATACAGGTTGTCTATAACCTGCTGGGGAAGTCCGTTTCGTTCGGCCCACTCAATAAGTTCTTCCCGCGTTGCAGGGAATGGAGCGTCATCTAAAGCTGCCGCTAATTCTACAGTCCAGATCATGTTTATTTTACTTCTTGTTGATTTTTTTGAAAAATTATGATGTTCGTATGCACCCTATAAAAAGGATTGTGCAATAAAATTCAAGTCTTTTCTTTATATAATTAAATTTGAAATATTTTTAATAGTCAACTGAAAGGTGTAAAAAACTTTTGTTATCTTTTACTAACTGATTTATAAACCAATTAAAAAGAGGATTATTATGCTAGGTGGATTAGGCGGAACTGAAATTCTGGTGATACTTCTGGTGATTCTGTTGTTCTTTGGCGCCAAGAAAATTCCTGAACTTGCTCGGGGAATTGGCCAGGGAATCAATGAGTTCAAGAAAGCATCAGATCAAATTAAAAAGGAAATTGAAGAAGGGGAACAAAAGGGCTATGAGTCCAAAACTCAGAGCCAGGGTGAACCTCAGAAGCAAACCGAAAATTAACCACTAACCATTGAATTTTAGAAGTATTTCCGACATCCGTAAGGCTGTCAAATCCGGAGAGACAACGCTGGTTGATGTTGTACGTCATTATGCCGACAACATCGATACCCAAAACCCAGAAATTAATGCCGTTGTCTCTTTGGATCTGGATCAGGCACTAACAGAAGCGAAACAGATACAACAAAAAATTGATACTGGCGAATCGGGGAAGCTGGCAGGTGCGGTCGTTGGTATAAAGGATCTCATCTGCGAAAAGGGCAAGCAAGCAACGTGTGCATCCGATATCTTGTCCAACTTTGAGAGCATTTACAACGCCACGGTTATTGAACGCCTGAAAAAAGAAGATGCTATCCTGCTCGGCCGGTTAAACATGGACGAGTTCGCAATGGGCTCTTCCTGTGAAAATACTATTTTTGGCCCGGTCCATAATCCCCATGATACCGACAAAGTCCCCGGCGGTTCATCCGGAGGTAGTGCCGCGGCAGTAGCAGCAGAATCACCACTGCGGCCCTCGGTTCAGATACGGGAGGCTCTATACGTCAGCCGGCTTCCTACTGCGGTGTAGTGGGATTAAAACCTACCTATGGTCGCGTGTCTCGTCATGGACTGGTTGCCTACGCCTCCTCCTTCGATTGTATTGGTCCACTGGCCAACAGCGTGGAAGATGCCGCCAGTATTTTGGAAGTCATCTCGGGATTTGATGAGCATGACAATACCTCCTCAAGCCGGGCGGTACCGGACTACAGCTCGTTTGTTGGGAAGCCGCAATCCAACATCAAAATTGGTGTACCGGAAGAATATTTTGGAGAAGGGCTCGACAGTGAAATTCGTGACGGAATCCGAAAAGCCGCCTGACCGATCTTGAGCGAGAAGGCGTAGAGCTCGTGCCTATCCATCTTCCGCACATGAAATATGGCATTGCCACCTACTATATCCTGGCAACGGCTGAAGCCTCCAGCAACCTTGCCCGGTATGATGGCATTCGGTATGGCCATCGTGCGGATATTCGAGAGGTCAAAGAGGAGCTGAACCATGAGAAAGAGGCACTGAAAGAGCAGATTCAGATGGCCCGGGGCGATAAAAAAATACAGCTGGGCAAGGAGCTTGAGGAAGCTGATTCTGCCTTGATCCGCCTGTATAAAAAGAGCCGTACGGAAGGTTTTGGTACAGAAGTGAAACGCCGTATTATGCTGGGAACCTACGTGCTAAGTGCGGGATATTACGATGCATATTACGCCAAAGCCCAAAAGGTGCGCCGCCTGATCAAGGAGGATTTCACCGAGGCGTTTGAAGAGGTCGATGTCATTGTTTCGCCCACCGCTCCCACCACAGCATTTGATATCGGTTCAAAAACCGATGATCCGCTGCAGATGTACCTGAATGATGTATATACGATTACGGCCAACCTGGCGGGTATCTGTGGTATTAATGTTCCGGCGGATATCTCAGCTTCCAACGGTTTGCCTTATGGACTTCAATTCATGGCTGACACCTTTGAGGAAGGCAAGCTGCTGAATGCCGCCCGTCTCATAGAACGACAAACTCAAGCCAAAACCATATAATCTTTTGAAGAATCGTATAAAGGGAAAATGGGTAATCATTACTGGTGCCACAGCAGGAATTGGGAAAGCCTCTGCCTGGCAATTTGCCGAGCTCGAGTGCAATCTTGTGCTCACAGGCCGCCGCAAGAACGCCTGGTAAAGCTTAAACAAGAGCTCAGAAGAGACCTTTCCGATAGAGGTTACAACCAGCGGTTTTGATATCCGTGACCGTGAGGCCTGCAAGGATTTCGTGGATTCGCTTCAGCATCCCGTCGATATTCTGCTGAACAATGCCGGACTTGCCGTAGGCACCGATGCCGTTTATGAAGCAAAGTATGAAGACTGGGACAGGATGATTGATACCAATATCAAGGGGTTGCTTACCATGACCCGGCTGATCTCTAGAAAGATGAAAGATCGAAACAGCGGTCACATCATTAACATTGGATCTACAGCGTCGCATGAAGCTTACTCGGGTGGATCGGTCTATTGTGCTACAAAGCATGCCGTTAAAGCGATTACTGAAGCTACGAAAAAGGATCTGCATGGCACTGCCGTACGCGTTAGCATGGTATCTCCGGTTTAGTGGAAACGGAATTTAGCGTCGTTCGATATAAAGGAGACGAGGACAAAGCGGATGAAGTTTATGAAGGTTTTGACCCTCTCACACCTACTGATATTGCTGAGATTATTGTATTTGTTGCCAATCGCCCCACTCATGTAAATATTATTGACACTATTATATACCCGGTAAGTCAATCCTCCGCTACCATGGTTTCCCGCGATGATTCATAGCTACCGTACACAGCTTCCACTTTTCTTTGTATTGTTGCTAACCATTTTTTTGTCAATGGATGCGGCGATCCTGCTTCTGAAGAACGGCTCAACTTTGAGAAAAGGGCAGAGTATTTCCGATTTCAGTGCTGACAGTGCCTACAAATACGTAGCAGGAACAGGTGGAGTTCGGCCCACGTAATCCGGGATCAGAGGGGCATCGTCAAAATAAATCATACCTGATCGGAAAGCTTGCGGAGTATGCCGGGGAGCGAAACGTATATGCTCAGCATTTCACCGAGGAGGGTTACGAAGCCGACACGCTAAATCTCACCAATATAATCGCTGCCTTTAACACGACAGCGCAGGATCGCATCATGTTGTGTGCCCACTGGGATACCCGTCCACGGGCCGATGAAGATCCCGACAACCCCAGTCAGCCTATTCTTGGTGCCGATGATGGGGCCAGTGGCGTAGGCGTACTCCTGGAGCTCGCTCGTCTGTTCAAAGACAATCCACCACCCATAGGGGTTGATATTGTGCTGTTTGACGGGGAAGATTACGGCAGGAAAAATGATTTGGATAGGTACTTTCTAGGATCCCGTTACTGGGCCAATCATCCGCCGGTTAAAAACTATAGTCCCCGCTTTGGAATCCTATTGGACATGGTAGGGGGAGAAAATGCTCAATTCCCCAAAGAGCAGAACTCCCTGCAATTTGCACCGGCGCTGGTAAATGAAGTCTGGCAGATTGCCGACGGTAAAGGATATTCCAACACTTTCCTGAGCAGACGGGGTGCCACCATTTCTGATGATCACGTAGTTATCAACCGCATTCTGGGTATTCCCACAATAGATATCATCCGTCACCGGGTGGGGGAAGATGACAACGTGGTTTTTGCTCCCTACTGGCATACCCACAATGACGATATGGATATCATCAGCCGAGAGACCCTGGAGTCCGTAGGATCAGTACTTACTGAACTGATTTACAATCGGATCTAGTATTACTATCACTAAATTCGTCAAGTAATTAGCCACTGATTTACACAGATAATAGTAGGTTGCGTTTGTAAATGAGGAAGAATGGTATCCTAATAATTACACTAGATCTTTAGCAAGCATATCAAGAGATCAGCCAGCGTAACCTGCAGTAAACAGGTACCTCCCTGTGAAGGGAAGCATATCTTTATAGAAACAGTAACAGATATTGCGAAGTAGCTATTCTCATATTTACCTTGCAAATTGTTACCGGAATCAACAGCCTCCGACAAAAACCAGAAATCCTTCATAGTGAAATACATTAAAATTGCTACTTGAACTTAATGACGATTACCATGAAGCAATGATCGCCGAGATGCTGGAGATGGAGTTTGACGGATTTGAACAACAGGAGGGAAAACTCATTGCCTACATTTCCAGGGAGCGATTTAGTTATGGGGATCGCGAACATGTCGAGCGGCTGCTGGCCGTTTACCCGGGCAATGGGTACGTCGAGTCGGAAGAGGTTGTTGCGGATCAGAACTGGAACGAAGAGTGGGAGCAAACGATCAAGCCGCAGCAGATCGGTCAGTTTTATGTAAAGCCGACCTGGCAACCTGATACGCCACCGGAAGGGAGCATTCTCCTGGAAATCGATCCTAAAATGGCTTTTGGAACCGGCTATCACGCAAACGACGCGACTTATGCTTAAACTGTTACCCAGGTAGTAGAGAGCGGAGATCACGTGCTTGACGCAGGTACCGGTACGGGGGTTCTGGCTATCGGGGCTGCCAAATTGGGCGCTGAAGAGGTTTTTGCATTTGATACCGATGAATGGAGTTTCCGCAACGCCACCGAAAATGTGCTGATCAACCACGTAGACCAGCAGGTAGAAATTGCCGAGGGCTCATCGGAAACCATCCCCGCCGATACATTATTTTATGTTGTACTGGCGAATATCAATAGAAATGTGATCATCGAAATGCTGCCGGTTCTGGCAGATCATCTTCGAAATGGTGGTAACTTGGTTCTGTCGGGATTGCTGATTTCCGATAAGGAAACCATCCTGGAACAACCCGCGCTGGCTGATTTCCGCCTCGTGGAATCCCTGCGGGAAAATAACTGGATTGCGCTTCATTTTAATAAAAACAGATAGCCTGTGTTCGCATCAATAGATATTGGCACAAATACGGTATTGTTGCTCATCGCCGAGTATGTCGGAGATAAACTGACAGTAATCCATGTAGATCAGCGGATACCACGGCTCGGGAAAGGGGTAGACGAAAACCGTAATCTTAGCGATCGATCTATCCAGCGTGTGATAAATGCGTTAAAGGAATACCGGCGTCTGATCGACCATTACTATCCACAGGTTGAACAGACCATTGTAACTGCCACCAGCGCTGTGCGAGATTCTGCAAACCAGGAGCAATTTTTGAAGCAGGTAAAACAGAAAACCGGATTTGATGTGCGAATTCTAAGCGGGGAAGAGGAGGCGGAATGGACCTACCTGGGAGCCCGCAGTATGATGCCACCCGATGCCGATCTTGCGGATCAGCTCATTACACTGGATATCGGCGGGGGCAGTACCGAGGTTTCACTGGGCAGAAATGACGAGCTCATCGACTTTCATTCGTTTGATATCGGGTCCGTGCGATTTACCGAACGATTTATTCATTCTGATCCCCCAAAACAAGAGGAAATTCAAGCCTGCCGAAAAGCGATTAAAACAGCGTTCGAGGACCGGCTGTTTTCGTGGGAAGGGGAGGCCCAGGCTATTGGTGTAGCAGGAACCGTGACCTCGCTGGCATTCATGGAGGCGGGGCTGGTAACGTACGATCCTCAAGAACTTGCGGGAATGAAAATGACAAAAAAACAAGTATCAGAGTGGATCAAGGAACTAAGCCAAATGACTACCGCTGAGCTGTTGAAGGAACACCCGGTGGTTATGGAAGGGCGGGCTGATGTTTTTCTGCCCGGGATATTGATTCTGGAGGTATTTTTATCCACCTACAATTTTGATGATTTCCTTGTCTCAACCGGAGGAGTTCGGCATGGAGCTATTTTAAAATTATATCAACAAAAAAAGGGTGCCGGTTAAAGCACCCTTTGAGCTGAACAAAAATACAGGAAAATTATATAGCGAATCGAAGTCCTGCTCCGATTACCAGCTGGTCAGCATCTCCACCCAGGCCTGCGAATTTCAACTCTCCGAACAAGTCGGCAAAGTCTAATCCGTACTCAACACCGGCACCTAGATTAAGGCCGAGTTCAGATTCACTGTTACTCCCTCCGAACGTTTGGCCGCCAAAAGATTGCTCGGTATCCACCTTGATAATGGCTATGTTAATGCCAGCAAGCCCATAGGCAGTAAGTTCCTCTTCCGATAAGAAAATGTAATTTCCATTGAGATTAATGGAAAAGAGAGATACATCTACATTTCCTTCTGACTTTGGAAAGAAAAAAACAAGATCGGCATTACCCCGGAATTCTTCATTAAATGAATACACCCCGTCAACTTTGATCCCCAGATCATTATCCAGTTCATCAAAATCGAAAACGCCAGACCCAAAAACGAGTCCGCCACCCAGCTTCAAATCGTTTTGAGCAAAGGCATTTGAATTGTTTAGTAAAACCATCCCGAATAATAATATTCCAGATACAAGTAGTTTTTTCATAATCTCTTTGATTTTTTTAAGTGGTTGTTAGTTAGTGAATGCTAGAAAGATATTTCACTCCCGTGCCAAGTAAAGGAACTATTCCTTTCCCCGAATGTCGCATAATATGCGAAATTATTTTAAAACCCGAAATGGATTTTTCTTTCCAAGAATAGATGGGAATAATCTTTATGTTTATGTATGTTCTAAAGCAAATTAACCACTGATATTTAGCAAAGAAAGTTAGTAGTGAGTCAGGGTAACAGAGAATCGGAGCAATCATCACCCCGGGAAAACGCCTCGGAAAGCAGTCTTGAGGATGATGAGTTAGTCAGGCGCGCCATTGGCGGGGATGAAAAAGGGTACAGCGAGCTCGTTGACAAGTATGAGCGGGCTATCTATTTCCACATCCTGAAAATGGTCAAGGACAAGAAGCAGGTGGAAGACCTGGTGCAGGAAACGTTTGTCAAGGCCTTTGACAATCTCAATACCTACAGCACAAATTATGCCTTTTCAACCTGGCTCTACCGCATCGCCACCAACCATACGATTGATTACCTGCGTAAGAAAAAGCTGAAGACGCTTTCAATCGATGAGCCGGTAAAAACGAAAGATGGCGAAATGCAGATGCAGCTACCTGACGAAACAGCGTCAACCGACCGGGATATCATCCGTAAACAGCGGCAAAAGATGGTACAGCAGGCCATTGAGGATCTTCCCACCAAATACCGCAAGGTGATTCAGATGCGGCACATGGAAGAAAAGAGCTACCAGGAAATTGCCGATGTTTTGGATAAACCGCTCGGCACCGTAAAAGCCCATATTTTCCGTGCGCGGGAGATGCTTTATAAATCGCTAAAAGACAAAAAAGAGAGATTCTGATCCCTTCGATTGATAAAAACTGAGCCCATTCAGTGTTATGCTTTCGAGGTAAAACACATGTATGAGTATCCATTCCAACAGTCGGAGTCAAGCCTGCCTATCAACTGCCAAAGTTGGATTCATTTATTTTTTTGCCAACCTAAAATGAATACCACTTAAAAGGAATTTATGTCCTAAAGTACTGCCTGGAGACTGAATTTGTTTACCAGGTGTCCCTTTTGTCTTGATACAAAAGAGACGAAAAAATCAAGGCGGAGGAATGCTGAACCCTGCTGCGAGCCTCTGGCCGGAGTTTGCTCATGGTCCTTCCCGCTTGCTGCTTGCCTCAACGCTTCTCACCGGTATACCAAACTCCTTTTTGCCTCCTGCTCTTCGCTCAGCATTCCTAGGCCGGAGGGGAGAGGTCAGATAGAAATTCTTCCGGGTTTTTCGTTTCGTGCTATGAAGGGTTGTACGCCTATTTACCTAAAAAGAAATGTCATACTCGAGCGCAGGCCGACGTAGCAGCGCGAGGAGGCCGCAGTCGAACGTATCTCTGGCCAGCAGGCCCGCGCAGGATCTGAAGGGGGGGGTATCACGTAACCACGTTCGAGCAATTCCGGGGAGATCTTTCGACTCCACTTCGTTCCGCTCAACATGACAGGGGCGTTGTTCGGTCATTCCCCTGCGCCCCTTCAAAGGGGACGTTGTGAATTCACCTCGAAAAACGGGGTCCGGGGAATCGCTTTACAGAATTAACAATGATGAATGTGAGGGTAATAGCTTACCATTCTTCATTCTTAATTTCAGTTCTCTGTTCCGGCCTGGCGTACCGTTGACCGTCCCGTTAGGGGAAGGAGTCGCAGCAGAGCGTGAAGAAAAATCTGTGATTTTTTTAGCGACGTGGAGACCCCTTCAGGGAAAGGGTACCTCAGCCGGTGATTTTTTCGATTCGTTTTTTCATCGGTGAAAAAATGAATACCAAGAAAAAGCAAATAGCTTGACATACCTGCCTGGAGACAAAATCTTTTTATCAGGTGTCCCTTTTGTCTTGAAACAAAAGAGACGAAAATTCAAGGCTGGGGAATGCTGAACCCGGCTGCGAGCCTCCGGCCGGAGTTTGCTAATGGTCCTTCCCGCTTGCTGCTTGCCTCAACGCTTCTCACCGGTATACCAAACTCCTTTTTGGCCTCCTGCTCTCCGCTCAGCATTCCAAGGCCGGAGGGGGGGCGGTCCCTTTCACTGGCTGTCATTACGATGAGGGGGTGCTTTTTCCCACGAAGTGGTAATCTCCTGATCACCGGCTGGGAGGGGAACTCTTACTTCATCTGCTGCCCATTTTCGGGAGATTGCCGCGACCCTGTTCGCTTCGCTCAGGGAGGGTCTCGCAATGACAGGGCGTTGTTCGGACATCCCCTGCGTCCCCCCTTTTCAAAGGGGGACGTTTCGAATTCGCTTCGGAAAACGGGGTCCGGGGTAGCGGGGGAAAGTCTGGGAATGGGCGACGCATGTTCCAAAGCTAGGAGCTGAAGACCAGCCTGCAATAGTACAATATCTTCGATACCCCGGTGGCTCATTTTTGATTCGTTTTTTCCTCATCGAAAAAATGAATACTCCTTAAAGAAAATAAGCTCTGTAGAACTGTCTGGAAAGATAATCTCTTTTTGTAGTGTTCCTTTTGTCTTGATACAAAAGGAATTAAAAGATCAAGGCTGGGGAATGCTGACCCCGGCTGCGAGCCTCCGGCCGGAGTTTGGCAATGGTCCTTCTCGCTGGCCGGCTTCCTCAGGGCTCCCCGCCGGTATACCAAACTCCTTTTTCGCCTCCCGCTCTTCGCTCAGCATTCCTAGGCCGGAGGGGCAGTGAAATAAATAACAGAAATGTTTCCGGTTTTTCGTTTCATGCTATGAAGAGTTGTACGCCTATTTACCTAAAAAGCAATGTCATACAGAGCGCAGGCCGACGGAGCAGCGCGTGGAGGCCGAAGTCGAACGTGTCTCCCGCCAGCAGGCCCGCGTAGGATCTGAAGGGGGTATCACGTAACCACGTTCGAGCAATATCGGGGAGATCCTTCGACTCCACTTCGTTCCGCTCAAGAGGACAGGGGCGTTGCGAATTTGCTTCGAAAAACGGGGTCCGGGGTAGCGGGGAAAGGTTGGGAATGGGCAACGCACGTTCCAAAGCAAGGAGCTGGAGAAGTGCCTGCAATAGTACAATATCTTCGATACCCCGGTGGCTCATATGTTTATCACCTGTTGAGGAAGGCTAAATAATTTAGGTTGTTTTATTAAATCCCCACTCCACGAATTCGTGGAGTGGGGCGTATAAGGATTCGAATGGAGAGCGATCCGGTGAGAAGCCCTTCCGGTTGGAAGAGGCTGTAAAAAAGTTTTCAGCTCCCTCTCCTCGGGCATTTAGACACAACCAGTACAAAGAGCCAATCTTGCCGATTGAGCTCGTATTGTTGGTGAGTCAAGTCCAATGCCCATCCTCATCACTTGTTCAGGATAACCAGATAAGCAAGTATACCATGGAACCAATCCAATCCCAAGATATTCACAGCCAAGCAGTTGGTATTGACGTGTCAGCGGAAACCCTGCAGGCCCGGCTGGGCCTGTCCAAGTCCGACCGGGAACTATCCTATAGCCAATCCCGCAGATTTCCCAACAGCGAAGACGGGTACCGGCAGCTAACCAAGTGGGTCCGCTCGAAGGGGGCAGATCTGCAGCAGTGTTGGTTTGTTATGGAAGCGACCGGCGTGTATTACGAGCAGCTGGCCTACTGGCTGCATCAGGCGGGCCGGCAGGTGTGCGTGCTGGTTGCCAGTCGGGCCTACCACTGGGCCCAGAGCCTGCCGGTTAAATCAAAAACCGACCAGATTGATGCCCGGCTGCTGGCCCGCTACGGACTGGAGCGGCGTCCCCGCCGCTGGCAGCCCTCCGGCCAGCGGCTGCGTGATATAAAACTGCTGCTGCGGGAACGCCAGCAGCTGAAAAATCAGCGTACCCAATTAAAAAACCGGCGACATGCCGCCCGCCAGTCCTGGGACCATCCAGCCAGTAGCCTGCGGCGGTTGGCCGAGCATATCGAGCAGATCAACGCGTATATCACCCAGATCGACCAACAACTTCGACAGCTCTGGCAGTCCGATCAGGCCCTGTCCGAGGCGATCCGGCGTATTGGACAGATTACCGGGTTGGGCCCGCAGAGCGTGCTGAAGGTCGTTGCCGAAACCAATGGGTTTGCCCTGATTCGGAATCGCAACCAGCTGGCCTCCTACGCCGGACTGGATGTAGCTCTGGACCAGTCAGGCACCCGCCAGGGGGAGGCCCATATCTCAAAACAGGGCAATGTCCACCTTCGGCGGGCCCTGTATATGCCGGCTGTTTGCGCCAGCCAGCATAACCGTGCTCTGCAGGCTTTCTACCAACGGCTAGTGGCCAAACACCCCGACCACAAGAAGATCGCCCTGACAGCCGTCATGCGCAAACTCCTGTTGTTGATCTACAGCCTGTGGAAGTCCGGGCAGTCCTATGATGAGGAGTTCCACTACCAGCAAATTACCCAAGCCGCCTAACTTATTTAGGTTTCGATACCATTATGAATTTGACTTTAGACACAGTACCTTTTTTGATTCGTTTTTTCGCCACCGAAAAAATGAATACCACTTAAAGGGAATTTATCTCCTAAAGTACTGCCTGGAGACTAAATCTGTTTACCGGGTGTACCTTTTGGCTTGATCCAAAATAAACTCAACAATCAAGAAGAATTAAACTCCTCACCGCTGATCTCTTATCCTATCTTTGGTTAATAAGCAGCCATCGGTTCGTCAGACAGGAATTCTTCGGGTTTTTCATTTTATGCTATAAAGGTATGTTCTTTTAAGCTCTCAGTATTTAATATCCCCTGCCTTTCAAGTCCAGAAAATCCCTGCCATGCATTATCGAAGAGCCACTTAATGATCCAAAGCAAGAGCGACAGACCAAGCTGAATAGATCAACATCTGGGATTCTTTGGCTGGTTTTTTGGTTCGTTGTTGAGTCGCAGAAAAAATGAATACCACTGGAAAAGAAAGTAGCTTAATAGAATTGCCTGGAAACAAATGAAATTTACACTTCTAACGTTTAACGTTTAATTATCCAAAGCCAACAACCACCTTCTACCAAACATCCTTACTTCTTGTTGAGTAAAAACTAGTAAGGATAATAGGCACAAACTATATAGTTTCTATTGTATAAACTAGTAAGGATGCTGCTCATAAAGTAATAAGGATCTTTTTGGGTAACTGAGAAGATATAACCCGAATTATTCACGAAATTAGGGTATATACAAGTTTAGGCCATTGATCTTATTCGACCTACAGCTAATCCCTGAAGCTCAGATTGAGTACTGTAATGCAGGGCTGCGAAATTAGACCGTGCCCTTCGTTGAAGGGAAAATTACGTTCTCAAGGTACACAGGTACTTTTCCACTGCAATTTCCCCTTCGCCATGTGCACAACCAAATTTCTTGGTGAATAATTCGGGAAAATAAAAGCCCCGCCACCGGTTGGTGACAGGGCTTTTTTTGGGCCATTTATAATTTAGTAATGCTTCACACAGCGGTAACCTGGGCCGATAGCCTGCCTGTACGAATCTTGGTATTCCCAGTTAGAATACTTCGCACTTCCAGGTAGTAGGTGCCGGGATCGAGCAGGGGATTCATGAAAATGAGTTCCGAGGGCTTGTTCTTTAGCATGGTGGTTTCTACCCGGGTAGCCGAACCGTCTTCGATATTTACAAAGAATACCCCTTGGTTGGGATCCTTCTGATCAAATTTAAGTAATGCACCGGTAATGCGGGCGCCGCTGCCAGGGGTAAGTATCCACCCGACCAACTACATATTTCATCAGGGATGAATGTAGGGTAGCTTACCAATAAAAAGCTATGACAAATACAGAGATTATGTTCGGACTGGTCGAGGAGTGGAAAAGCAGCGGCCAAACTCAGAAGGTTTTCTGCCAGCAACATGACCTTAAACTCTCCACGTTCGGGTATTGGATCGCCAAGAACAAACGATCGGAGCAGCCATCGGGGGGATTTATGCCGATCGAGGTGGATAATAAACCAGGCCAGCAGGTGGAAATCACCTATCCCAATGGGGTAAGGATTTCGGTGGGTAGCGGGGATCTGAGGTTGATTAGTCAGCTCATCCACCTTCACTGACCATGTTTAGTCTAAGCTCGACTCACCGCTACTGGCTGTACCGCGGGGTCTGCGACATGCGCAAAAGTTTCGACGGGCTGAGTGGGCTGGTGCGGGCCGAGCTGGATCGGGATCCGACCAGCGGAGACGTCTTCATCTTTTTGAACCGCCGCCGGACCCACCTCAAGCTGCTGCACTGGGAGTCGGGCGGATTTGTGCTGTATTACAAACGTCTCGAAGAAGGCACCTTTACCCCGCCGGAGGTGGAGGGTGACCAGCCGGTGGTTCGCTGGCCGGAGCTGGTGCTGATGGTCGAAGGGATCCAGGTGCAGCGTTCGGTCCAAAAGCAGCGCTACCGGCGGTAAAAAAGGTGTTTTTTTAATCTAAAAAATGCCCTTCCTATAGGTTTAAAATGGGATTTTGCGTATATTCAGGGATGAATGCTGCACTAGAAAATCTCTCAAAAACTCAGCTGATTACGCTTCTTCAAGCCGAGAAAGAAGCGACTCAACATGTTGAGCAGAACCTGCAGAAAACGATCTCATCTTACGAAAAGCGCCTGGCCGGGAAAGAGCAAACCGAACGCTGGCTTAACCAGCAGATTGCCCAGCTCAAACGGATGCTGTTCGGGCAGAAGCGTGAAAGGTTTGAGTCTCCCTCCCAGACGGCCCTGCCGTTTGAGGCCAGCTCCGGGCAACAGGCAAAACAGCAGCAGGCCCTGACCGAGAAGATCACCTATACCCGCCAAACCCAGTCCCGTACCAATCACAAGGGCCGGTTGCCACTGCCGGATCACCTGCCGGTCGAGGAAGTGGAGATTTATCCGGAAGGGGATCTGTCGGGGATGGTTTGTATTGGCAAAGAGATTACTGAGGAGCTGGAACTGGCCCCCGCCCGGTTTTACATCAAACGGTATATTCGTTACAAATACGCCCCGAAGAACGGCGACGGAGTCCTTATCGGGGAACTCCCCGAACGAGTGATCGACAAAGGCATTCCGGGTCCAGGGCTGCTGGCCACGATTCTGACCGACAAGTACGTGGATCACCTACCCCTGTACCGGCAACGCCAACGCTTCCTGCGCGAGGATATTCCTGTTGCCGCCTCGACCCTCGAAGGGTGGGCAGGCCAAGGAATGGATCGGCTGCAGATTCTCTGGGAGCATCTGGTCCAAGACACCCGCGCCCAAGGGTACCTGCAGGCCGACGAAACACCGATAAAAGTACTTGATTCCAATAAACAAGGGAGCTGCCACCAAGGATACTATTGGGTCTATCACAACCCGATCGGCCGGACGGTGCTGTTCGACTACCAGCCCACCCGCGGGGCGCCCGGGCCCAGACGAATCCTGGAGGATTTTACCGGATATTTGCAGACCGACGGCTACGGTGTCTATCAGAAGATTGGCGCCCGCTCCGGCGTGGTGCACCTGGCCTGCTGGGCCCACGCCCGGCGCCAGTTCGAGCGCGCCCTGGATAACGACCGGGCGCGGGCCGAAATGGCGTTGTCCTGGATCCAGGGGCTCTACGCAGTCGAGCGTCAGGCCCGCCAGCAAAATTTAACCCCGGCTCAACGCAAAGAACTACGGCTCCAGCACTCCCTGCCAATTATTAATCAGATGGGTAAGTGGATCAGCAGGGAACTTAAGCAAGTGTTGCCCAAAAGCCGGATCGGCAAGGCGATGGCCTACAGCATGAATCGCTGGGACGCCCTCAGTTGCTATCTGTATGACGGGCTGTTGGAGATCGACAACAACGGGGTGGAAAATGCGATTCGTCCGGTGGCCCTGGGCCGCAAAAACTATCTGTTTGCCGGCTCCCAAAACGGCGCCCGGCGGGCGGGCATGATCTACTCCCTGCTGGGAACATGCAAAATGCACGGCGTGAATCCCCACCAGTGGCTCAGCCATGTCTTGCAGAACATTTTGAGTACTAAGTATAATGAGGTCCGCTCCCTATACCCTCAAAACTTCACTTCCAACATGTAGTTGGTCGGGTGGATACAGGGGTAATGACCTGATCCTGCTGGCCGGTGGCATTATCGATGAAATGGGCAGGGGCCGGCCGGCGTTCCCGGCAGGGCACTTTCTCCGGGGATACTTCTGTGGCGGCTGCCTGCAGGCGCAGCCCCGCCGTCACATTCATGCGGACCTGGTGCCGGCCGGGATCGAAACGGTCGTCTTCGTCCTCAAAGACCCCGCTGAGGGAGGGCAGAATGTTAACCAGCGGCGTAACCACCGAGTTGCCCTCCTTTACGATATCGATAATACACTGCATGACCTCCTCAAAGGCGGCCAGCGCCTCGGCCTTGGTAAGCGTAGAGCCTTGGCGGGTCATACGCTCGTACACCTGTTCGATCTTGTATCCTTCACGATCCACGCTGACAGCCAGGTACTCGTCACGGTCTGATGTTATTCGGTTGGGTGCTAAATAATAGTTGAGTGCCATGTGATGAATGTATTTAAGTTAGGGGTTACCGGTACCCGGCGGCTGTTGCGTGGCTGCCGGTCCCGCCTGTAGGCTGCTGACCTGTATTTTGGGCCAGCAAGTGTCTGTATAAAGCGTTTTCATTTAAACGCTACAGTCTTTAGATAGGCCAGGACACCTTTCCTTACAGATTTATTTCAGGATTTTTTTAATCTTTAGGAAGATTAACTGGGAAAAAGGGTAGGGGGGGGAACATATAACGCCGGTCAAACAGGCTGACTGCCGTTTAGGAATGGTAAAGCAGGATAATGATCTATTTTATATTATCTGACGATATTATTCCAAGTAACATATTATTCATCATCGGAATATCGGGCGCTATTTCTGTTTAAAGCCTAATTTTGCAAACTATTGTTGTGAGCAATATCATTTTATGTTATATGATAATCTGTATAAGTATAAGTTAGGTAAACGAAGCTAGGTTTTCTCCTTGGTATTTTCTTCCAAGAATTTAGCCAACTCTTCTTTTTCGAGTTTCCCGTTGGCCAAATCAATCATCACAGCATAAAGACTTTTTTTGTCTGCTTGCAGACGATATCCATTGACATATAGAAAGGTATATATCGCTACTAATGCTGTTCTCTTATTTCCGTCGAAGAATGGATGATTCTTACAAATATGAAATCCATAAGCAGCCGCCATCTCAAAAATGCTGTTATGAACATATTCGCCTCCAAAACTTGCTTGTGGTTGAGCAAGTGCAGATTCTAACAATCCTTCATCTCGAATCCCTTGTTTGCCACCGTATGTTTTAACCTGATCCCTATGAAAAGCCAGTATAGTTTCTTTATCTAAAAATTTTATCATTTCGCCAGTTCTTTCAAAACTTCTTTATAATCGGTGTTTGCCTGGCGATAGGCTTCTGCCCATTCTTCGAACTCGGGATCCATTGGCTTGAGTTCTAAATTAGCGCCTTTTTTTTCGATGGTTAATTTGTCACCACTTTTGAGATGAAGTTCATCTATTAATTGTTTCGGAAGCGTTACTCCTAAGCTATTTCCGATTTTTCTAATTTTTGTTTCCATGGCAGGTTCTGTTCTTAATTTATTGTTATAACAATGTTATAATTTATTGGTCAAATATCCAACGCAAAATTCACAAAATATTTCGTTTACCTAACCCCCTTTAAAAAGGAAAATGTCAAGCAGACAGTCCTCACCCAGGGTTCTTCTTGTCACTACAATTCATATACATCTAATTCAAACCTATCGCTGGCGACCGGATTCGTTGATCAAGCTCGGAGTGCCTGCCGGCATCCAACCCCCTTTTCGGGCTTATTCTCCGTCAATGGACAGAGACTGCAGCATTAAAAAAATGCTACTATCCCAGATCTTTAACCGGCCAGCCGGCCTATTCCCCAATCCCGCGCTACGGGCTTACCTTCGGTGTCCCGGTTAGACGTTCGGGTTTATAGGCTGGGGCCAGCAGGTTTGGGAGGCGGCCCTTACGGGCTGTCCCTTAAATCCTTTGTACTGCTCGTTTCTCGTCAACATATACCAGACGCCCTTGGCCAGTTCTTTGGCAACTACTGTTCGGGCTATCGGGCGGCCACTCCGTCTTTTTATCTTTCTATAGAATTTCTTGACCACCTTGTAGTGGGTATAGGCTGAGACGGCTGTCTGCCCAAAAGCAGCTCTAAGATACTTGTTACCATCTTTGTTGCCTGACTTATGCCGGTGGGAACCACCACTGTCTTTGGCCCCCGGTACCAGCCGACAATAGCTGGTAAACTGTTTGGCCGAGGGGAACCGAGTAATATTGCCAATCTCTGCCAGAATCGTCCAAGCACCGACTTTCCCTACCCATGGTACCTCTAACAGGCGATTGACTTGCTGGGTAAAGGTAGATTGCTGTTCAATCTGGTCTTCCATCCGGTGGATGTGAGTCTGCAGCTGGCAGATCTGGGCGATCAGCAATTCGGCCTGCAAGCCAGCAGCCGGAGGCAACTGAGGGGCCAGCCACTGCTGAAGTTTCTCCGGATAGCGCCACTGCGACCCGCTGATGGGCACGTTGTACTTAATAGCTTGGTTCCATAGCGTGGACTGCAGTTTCCCGCGCCACTGGATCAGTCGCAGCCGGCCGCCGAGTCAGTTCCCGAAGCTCTCGTCGATCATGTTTGATCTGATAAGCCTCCGGAATAAGGTCCGCCTTGAGTAGTTCCGCCAGTGTTTTCGCATCTACTTTGTCGGTCTTTACCTTCGCGTAGCTGATCGCTTTCACCATCTTCGAGTGTGCCAGCGTAAGGTCTATACTGTTGGCCCGGCACCAATCGCTCAGCCAGTACCAGTTGCTCGTACATTCAACGACAGCCTTTACCGGGCCGTCGAAGGTGCCGAAAAAATCATCCAGCGCTCGCTGTGACGTGGGCAGCTTCGCTTCCTTGACCACTTCTGCATTGTCATTAATTGCTACATTCACCATATTATTTGAATGAAGATCTATTCCACAATAGCCCGTGTTGTCCTCCTTGGATTAGTTATGGTTGATCATCTCTAATCTAAGTGAGGACCTCCTTTTTGGAAAGATCCCGCGCTTTAAGTGGGACGCACCTCGCCGTTGGCTGCCAGTTTCGATTTTGTCAGTTTCCGTAGTACATTGTAAAACAAATTCAGCGTCATTTTGCACGCCCCTTATGCGCAATGTCGTTAGGTGGCTATCTATCTAAGTTTAAATCAGAGATCAGAAATGACACCAGAGTATCGTAAAAAAACAGAAAAGAAAATTAAAGAGTATCTCAAAGGTCAAGGCTTTGAAGAAATAAAGAATATGCAAGTTGAAGAGACTTTTGATGATTTAGACCTTAATCCGTGAGTAAAACACGTGTAATTCTTATAACTTCATTACTTCCAATGGGTTAGCCAAATTGTTATCTTCACCTGTCAGGTGAAACCCGAAATATAACCACCAAATTCATAGATTTCGAGATTGAACTGACCTCCACGCCGCTCACCTCCACGGCCGGGCTGGCCTTTGTGGGCCAGCAGCTGGATGATCCCAAATTCGACCGGCACCTGGCCAGCCTGATCCCCCACCAGCGCCGCCGGGGCCGGATCTCAGATGGCGATATTGCCCGGACCATGATTGGCCTGATCTGCGGTGGGCAAGCCCCACTTCGATGCGGCCGCGGAGTTCGCTGGCGACCGCTTCTTTCCGAAAGCCTTGGGAGTGGGAAAAATTGCCCTCCCGCGGAGATTCTGCGCCAGCGCATTCAGGGGATGCCCGAGGAAGCCGGAGACGCCTTCCGGGACCTCGCCACGCGCCTGTTGGCCGGTCAGGGCGAGCTGCTTGTCAGCTTCCATCACGGCCGGCAGTATCTGCCGATCAACATCGATGTGACTCCGATGGATAATTCCGGCTCCCACAAAGAGGGCGTCAGCTGTACCTACAAGAAGTTTGACGGGTATGCCCCGATCGTTGCCTACGCCGGCCCACACGGGTTTATCCTGAACAACGAGTTGCGGGAGGGCTCTGCCCACTGCAACTGTGAGGGCACGGCCGAATGGCTGGCCCAAACTCTGAAGCGGGCCAAAGCGGTGGCCCCGAAGATACGCCCCGGCTGGTGGTCACCGACGCCGGCCACGATGCGGCCGAGAACCTGCTGTTGTTCTCTGAAGACTTCTGATACCGACTTCCTCGTTAAGGGTAACCTGCGCCGGCAGGATCCGGCCGCAGTGGGCTGGCCGAAGCCCGCCGGCAAACCGAGGTGCCGGACCAGCTGGATCGCGGGGCCCGCGCCTGGTATGGCAGAGACCACCGAGCGGTCTGGTCGAGACCGATTCCGGCGGGGCCCGCGAATTCTCCGTGCGGGTGGTCTGGCGGGCCACCAAGCGTTTTGCCGACTCCGATGGCCAGCTGTTGATGGAACCCGAGATTAGCATTGAGGCATACTGGACGTCCCTGGACTGGGCCCCCGAAGATATCCAGGCTTTTTACCAGCAGCGCGGGACCAGTGAACAGTTCCACAGCGAACTCAAGACCGATCTGGACCTGGAGCGGCTGCCTTCGGGGAAATTTCAGACCAACCAGCATATTCTGGATCTGGGGATGATCGCCTACAACATTCTGCGGCTGCTGGGCCAGCAGATGCTGGCCACCGGGCAGGTGCCGGGGCGGAAGGCCGAATCGGCTCGCCTGCGGCTGCGCACGGTGCTCAACAGCCTGATCTACATGGCCGGACGCCCTGGTCCGGCATGCCCGCCGGCAGATCCTGCGGATCTTCGAAGGCCACGGCTGGGCCGATGTGGCCTTAGGGCTGGCCCGCGCCCCGTAGCCGGCCCGGCGGCAGCCCCGGCAAGCACGTATTGGCCCGTCTGTCCTGTCCCCGCAAGGACGGCATGCCTGTCGTAGCTCTAACAAACAAACTACAGCCAGAGGAGAGTAATTGGCAGCTCCAAAAGTGCTTCTTCCACAGCTGATTGGCAGGTTGGCTGCTAATACCAGCTCACAATCGAATCAGTAAAGCAAAGAACGTAGGTTATATTCCTTAACTCACGGATTCAGGTTAGAATCAGAAGTACATGTTTGGAATGTCAAAACAGATCAAGGAGCTTGGTGGGTTGTACAAGGAGATTATGTTCCCATGAATTTATATACTCAAGATGAATTCTATTTCTCGGCTGACGAAGCGTACTCGTTTCATTTAGGAATTACAGATAGATTAGAACAGCGAAGAAGAAATAATTTTACACATATTATAGATGAACTACCCTTAGATATTGATAGAGTAAAATCTATTAAAAGAAATCTTACTAAAATTGGTCAGCAATTAAATAATACGGCGCTCGATTCTGAAGAGATACAACAAATTGGGTTAACATGTCGGGAAAGCTTAATTCAACTCGGCAACAAATTAACAAAACAAAATGATGGTATCTTAGAAGAAAATGATTTAAAAGCTTCTGATTTTAAAGGAATTGCTAATGAAGTCATACAACTTTATGCGCCAGGAAAAAGCAATAAAAGTATAAGAAAACATGCTAGAAGAGTTTCAGAAATGGCCTGGAATTATTCTTCTGAATTAGTCCATTCCCAAAATAGGCATGTTCCAGATGCAAAATTATGTTTGCTATTTACTTCCTCTGCAGTTTCAGTATTTGAAAATCTTCACCTAAAATATTTAGGATTTGACCATGAAGAAGATTGTCCAGAATGTAAAAGTAGAAACTACACTATTACAGAAACTGAAAATGAATCAGAACATTTATTTGAATGTCAAGATTGTGGATATAAAGAAGTAATAGAAGTTGAACAATACGACGAGTAGAAGTAGCCACCTAACCCCTTTAAAAAGGAAAATGTCAAGCAGACAGTCCTCACCCAGGATTCTTCTTTTTACTGCAATTCATACATCTTATTCAACCCTATCGCTGGCGACCGGTGTCAATTGATCAAGCTCGGATTACCTGCCGGCATCCAAACCCCTTTTCGGGCTTATCTTCCATCAATGGACAGAAGCTGTCCCGAATACTCGGGACTATCCCAGATCTCCCGCCGGCCGATGTCCCAATCGGAGCGCACGGGTTTATATCGCCCCTGTTAGGCATACGGCTTATCGGCTGGGGCCAGCAGGGTTGGGAGGCCGCTCTTACCGGCTGTCCCTTACATCCACTGTACTCTTCGTTTCTCGTCAGCATATGCCAAACGCCTTTGGCCAGTACCAGCAGAAGATGCATTCGACCCCAACCACGAGGCCCTTCCGAAATGGGTCAATGGCCGCCAGAAACCGCTTGCGGTGATAGACCACCTGGCCGGTGGCGTTAAGCATGCAAATCGATTCCACAGTAATATGAATGCTCGCGAATATAAAAGTTCATGGCTTTCCTCCTTGGTTCGTTCTGAGTTTATTCCAACCCGTAATCTACAACTACGGGAGGAGGCCATGAATAATATCAAGGGCTTCAAGCGGACGATTTTACTTTTTGCCTCAATTAAAATTGGTCGCCTCGCCGCTTAAGCCCTGAACCGTTAGCACGCTTCTTTTAGTTGACCAATAATTTAGAACTTTGTACAAAAATTTTGCCTTTTCTTCGTTATAATTGTGTAACTGCTTGAATCCAAAATTTTACTGATATGAGTTCTAAAACAAAAAGAGTTGAAAAGCTTGCTTCACGAAAGCATCGAAAACATCGATGATGAATCTTTTCTCAAAACAGTTAAACATATTTTAGACCATAAATATCAGCCTGAGAAAGAGATTGAGCTTTCGTCAAATCAAGAAAAAAGAATAGATCAAGCCAAAAAAAGTATTGATCAGGGAGACTACCTGACAAATGAGCAAGCTGACCAAATGGTAGCTAAATGGCTAAACGAATAATTTGGGCACCTCAGGCAGTATCCGATCGTATTCAAATTTTGGATTATTGGTCTAAAAGACTTGGCACCAAGGAGTATTCCCGAAAACTCGATGAGATGTTCAAAGAGTCGGTAGAATTACTTTCAGAATTTCCATTCTTAGGCCGTCAAGTTAAGAATCGAGAAGAACGGGTTTTTGTGAAAGATCATTATCAGATTTTCTATCTCAACAATGACGATCATATCAGAATTTTGCATCTCTGGGATAGTCGAAGAGAATCCGGAAGATCTTGATCTGTAAATAGGGGCCAGCGTGCTAACCTATATATGATCCCCAATGTCAACAGGTTATAGCATTTTCTGGCAAGAAAACATTATCCTCACCTAACCACATTCGATAGCCTTTCCGTGGAACCTGCTACAAGCAGTATTCAACGATGGGTTGCAGTATCATGACTGCACCAATCAAGCGCATTAACTCGGACGTGGCTCGCCTGGGCTTTCCCATAATTGGTCGCTCTTTTTGCTCGGTTTTTAGAAAGTGCTTTTCAAACATTTAGCGGCAACAGCCGATCTCTTTTCATTTTTTCTGCTGGCTCCTTCAAATGGTCATGGCCGGTAACTTTTTTCGTCGCTCCCTTTTGCTTGTGTTTTCAGCTGTAGTTTTTAAATTAGTTTCAAATTTGTAACCATGCTGCTTATGCCCAGTGCCGTTATACCCACTGCAAAACTTGCAATTCTCTTCTGATCTAATCGTTGTATTTCTGCCAATTGGTTGCGATACTACAGACAGAGTTTAACTTAATTCCACAGCGTTATGGAAAAAGCCGTTTTAAAGAAAGAAGTAGAAAATATGCTTGAAGATCTTCCCAATGATGCCAATTGGGATGATCTGATGTACAAAATTTATGTCCGGCAATCTATTGAACAAGGACTAAAGGATTCCGAGGCTGGCCGCACTATTTCCCATGAAGAAATTAAAAAGAAATACAAGCTGGCCGAATGAGAATCATCTGGACCGAGAAAGCAGAAAAACAACTCGATCAAATTTTTGAATACATCGCTTCCGACTCATCTTTAATATGCTAATCGAACGGTCGGTCAAATAATTGAAGAAGCAGAAAGCATTTCTCCTCATCCTCGTAAAGGTCGAAAAGTTCCAGAATACCAGAGAGATGATATCCACGAAGTGTTTCATCATCCTTATCGTATTATCTATCTTATAAATGACGATACAATTGAAATATTTAGTGTAATTCATGGCGCCCGTCTTTTGCCCGAAGATCCTAAATAGCAGTGGGCATAACAGCGCATTAAGCAGACAGTCCTCACCTACGGTATTCTCATCACATATTTCATGAGTCCTAAAGTATTTGAACCTGGAAACTGGCGACCGGTTTCAGTGATCAAGCTCGGACTGCCTGCCGGCATCCAAACCCCCTTTTCGGGCTTGTTCTCCGTCAATGGACAGAGACTGCAGTATTCAAAATGCTACCATCCCAGATCTTTAACCGGCCGGCCGATGTCCCAACCGGGCTTACCTTAGGTGTCCCGGTTAGGCGTGCGGGCTTATCGGCTGGGCCAGCAGGTTTGGGAGGCCGCCCTTACCGGCTGCCCCTTACATCCTTTATACTCCTGGTTCCTCGTCAGCATGTGCCAAACGCCTTTGGCCAGGTTGTCTAGGCCGACAACGGCTCGGGCTACGGCCGCCGGCCACTTCGGCGTTAAACTCTTACGGTGAGCACGGTAAACCGAACCTGCCTCAAACAAAATTGTATCGTATTCGTTTCCGGTTTCATATTTCCCGTCATTCATTTTTAATGATTCAACATTTGCAGACATCAAAATTACAAATGACTGTTAGACCTGCGATCTAATAATAATAAACCGCTTGAACTTGCATGACGCTTTCGCTATACTGTGTTTTAGTCATGAAGACAGATAGAAAATACCGGTACGCGTTCTTTTTCCACCTGTTTTGGGATACTTCTCGGTATCCTTCTCCTTTCATTCATTCCTGTCGATTCGAATGTTGTGGAAGCAGATTCGTCTATTTTTGATTCCATTCTGATTGAATCTATTTCAGAGAATGATATAAACAATCCGGCAGATGATGACTCCTTCCCTAAAGGTCAAAAGGTTGATCTGACATTTAAACAGGCGGTTGAAATTGAGAAACTTCGTCTACAACCGAACGGTTCCGTCCTGCTGACACAGAGTACTACTTCACCTGATTCAGACTTTGAATCGTTCTTTTGGGAACATTCAGACTTGTTGCAAAAGCTCAGGTTATCATCGAATCAAATGCGTTACTGTGCATCAAAAATAGCACTCTTCATCTCGTCATTCATCCCATCATTCGCCATTCCGGCACGAGTCCGTCATGCTGCCTAGTAAATAATTCATCATAGCCCTTAGAAATACCTGCGCAGCATCAACTACATCTGGCATCGACCAGGTCCTTTAAAATACGCCGTTGTTCCACTCAGATAGCATCTGTGTGTTCATCATTGAACCTTGGTGATCTCTATCCTGATTTTGTTAGGAAGTAATCTTTCGGGGATAACCTGCTCTTTAGGCAAATTGTTAAAGGATAAGGAATCATCGATAAAATTCTATTTAAACCAACTTACTATCCGCATGGAAAAATTAATATATATCATAATAATGAAATGTTGTATGCTGTTCGCAGGCTGCACATCGAATCATACCAAAACGGTATACGGCTCAAACTTTTTTGAGTCGACAGAATCAGATCAGCGGAAAACTCAAACCTCGCCAAAAGATTGACCGCTGTCTCATCCGCCATGGAAGGCCTTGGCTTTCTGCGGGCGATCATTGTCAGTGAAGGCGATTGACGTCGTGCTGACGCAAAGGCTACCAGCGTATGCAAATCGGGAAACGCGGCAGCCGTACACACCGCAAACCATCCAGACAAATGGCTCAATAACCAAGCAGTTTACAGCCGCAGCTATTCTGCTTCTGGAAAGCCAGGGTGAAGCTAACCGTCGAGGATTCCCTGACAAGATATCTGAAGCCGCTTATTGATGAGTATGCCGAGAGACAATCCTACCATCCACCAGCTTACTCACGCACTCATCCAGGTTTGCCGGGTGGCCGGTCGGGACCGATGATGAGACCGTATAGGCGCTAAAACGGCCTCTGCTGGCAACGTAATGACTGGGAATGCCATTACAGTTCGATCCCGGCACCAGGCTACGCGATATTCCAACACGGGCTACTCGCTGCTTGGTCATGATACTGGAACGGGTTTCCGGGCAGAGTTACGAGGCTTTTCTACATGAAGAACTTTTATTGCCTGCCGTGCCATCTGACGAGCCCAGGTTACATTATTACCTGACTGGGAATTTCGTGAGCGCATGGCCGTCGGCTACCGAGAAACGGCGAGCGGTGGGGGGAAGTCATGAAAAACGTTATCGGACAGGGCAATCGAAGACGGTCCCAAGCTGGCATTTATCGGGCCAACGGTGGTCTGCACACCGCCGTCGATGACATGCATCCCCTGGCTAAAAACCGTCCAGGGACATGGTGTGTTAGACAAAGATGTAGCCAAGCGCTGGACAACAGGCTATGTATCTGAGAATAATGGGTATTCCGATTACGGTTATGGCTGGGTGGTTTATGACCACAACAAGTGGGGAAAGGTAATTACTCATAGCGGCAGTAATCGTATCTTCGAAGCCGAATTTGCATGGCTGCCGGAAAGAGACCTATTTTTTTACATCCATGGAAACACCTCGATGGTACCTGCGGCAAGCCAGGGTGGTAATATCCTCACCGCGGCATTCGATTCCTCGTTTGTAATGCCGCCATTAGTTGAAAATGGATAACTCAGCGAACACCCGAAACGGCTCAGCAAAGGAGAGGGTATGTATCATTTTGAATGGAGGTCACCTGGAGCTGACAGCAGATGACACAAGGTTAATTGCGAAATTAACGGGTCAATCCGTCTTTGATTTGATCTTTAATCATACTGAGGAACAGAAAAAAAGGTTTGCAGATCTGAATGCCCGTACCCGAATAGCGATGAATAAAATGCAAGCCGGCCAGAAAGATGCTCTCTCCGGACTCATTCATGCAGATGGTGATGCGGTCGCATCAACAGCTACCGTTTCTGCGCCGTATCAATCAAATCGGAAACCTGGATTCGCTGCATGTGGTTGGAACCTTTGCTAATACTACCGGGAAAGCCGTTTTTATGATTCAGGCCCATGGACTACGTTTGTTTATGCTGAATTCGCAAATTGAAATCAGTATTGGAACCTGGTTTGGAATGGTGATGAAAATTCAGTGCAGTCTTCAGGGGCAGTGGCCATCATTTACGCTGATTCCAGCTGCATAAGAAATAGCTATGATCGTGTCAGGAAGAGTGGAAATTGGAGAACTGTGAAGCTTGAAATACAGAATGATTGCGTAATAATAATGAAATCAAAAGCTTGTAAAGAATCGTAGTTAGTCATTACTAAAGTCGAGAATGAGTCTAAATCATGTAAGAATGGCTGCATAACACGCATTAAGAGGACAAGCCTCGCCTACTGTTTGCCGCTCTAGGTTTTGAGGTTCTTCTTCCGTTAGTTGCTACTTCAACAGAAATGCGGTGCGCACCTTATGCGCAAGGTCATGATACCAACTATTCAAATTTTCTCTACGTAACATCACAGTAGTATTAACCGTACAGATTTGATGATTTTTAAATTTATTAACGGTTGGTGATCATGAATATATCTGCCTCATTTCTCTATTTTATTTCTAAGGTTGTTTTGTTAATACTCTTGCGTACCGACTGTTTCGGATTCGCCAAACCCATTCTAGCTCAGGTTGCAGAGTCATCTGAACTGTTCAAAACACTTGCAAAAAAAGATAGCCTGCTATTTGATGAGGGGTTTAATCATTGCAACATTGAGGTGACAGAAGATATAATTTCCAAAGATCTTGAGTTTTATCACGATACAGGTGGAATACAGGATAGGGAAGAATTTTTTAAAGCTATCAAAGAAAATATTTGTTCCAGCCCTGATAGAAAACCTATACGAAAATTGGTGTTGGGAACTTTAAATGTATCTCCCTCTTTAAAGAAAACGGAAATTTATATGGCGCAATTCAAAAAGGCATTCATCAATTTTATATTAAAGAGCCTGGTAAGGATTTATACTTAACAAGTTTCGGCTCAATTCACCCATTTATGGATTTTAGAAGGTGGTAGTTGGAAATTAAATACCGTACTGAGCTATGATCATCAAGTTCCTCAATAGGCTTATTATGTATAATTTTATTACCTATAACTTGGGGATAAAGTTGGTATATCAAGCGCATTAAGTGGCGCGCCTCGCCATTTGGCTGCCGGTTTCGATTTTATCAGATTCATATACATTTAAAATAAATTCAGAGCTGTTTTGCACGCCGGTTATGCGCAATGTCGTTAGCTGTAAATAAACTCCAACTGATTCTTTCAATTTTAAAAGTACTCAAATGGATAAGTTTCCCCTCATAGAAACTGATAGAATCCGATTAAGAAAACCGAGGGTAAAAGATATTCCAAGAATTATGGAATATGCAGATAATCCGAAGGTATCAGATATGACCTTAAATATTCCTCACCCATACCAAGAGGAAGACGCAATTTTTTGGCTTAATATGGCAAATAAAGGTTTTGAGGGGAGATTACATTTCATATTTGCAATTTGCTTGTTGCAAACTGATGAATTTATTGGAGGTATTGGTTTAAGATTTAATGAAGATTTAATCGGGCGGAATTAGGTTTTTGGATAGGTGAACCATTTTGGAATAACGGCTATGCTACAGAAGCCATCCGAGAAGTGTTAATATTTGGATTTGACGAAATAAATATCCATAAAATTCTTGCTACTCATCTGTTGAATAATCCAGCTTCTGGTAAAGTTATGGCAAAAAATGGGATGGTTAAAGAAGGTGAATTGAAAGACCATATTAAAAAGGGAGATAAATATTTAAGTTTAATTCAATATAGGTTAACCCGAGACGAATTTAACGAGCAAAAATAGCTTGTTTGATGTTTGGCTACTAAAACCCTCAAAACAGGTAGTTTACAGCTAACCCGCCTTAACGCGGACGCACCTCGTCAATTCTTTGCCGCTCTTGGCTTTGAGAATCGTCTTTCGTTAGTTGCTAATTCTGACATTAATCTGTGCGCAGGTTATGCGCAAGGCCGTTATATGGCTTGAACTTGCTACATTACTTTTAATCTGCAAGACTAAAATTTCAATATTTAGAAAGTTATAAATGCATTTTTATGTCTATTTTCCTTTAACCAATACTTATAATCAGTGGCACTAAAATGAAATCTGCGAAATTATTTTTCCTACTTGTATTTATAACTTCTTTAGTTGGTTGCCTTGATACGACAAATGGCCCCGAAGTTATCACGGAACCTTCTGCTAGATCAAATTCTTATATACGTTAATGAAACCAAATCAGACCTTAATGTTACGTATAAGAATAGCATTCCAGGATATGGATAGTACCGTAGCAGTTCTCGCTGATTCAACAACCAAAATCTTTGAAGCTGGAGATATTGGTTAGTTCTCCTCCCCCCTCATCAGCTTTTGAAAATCTCCGTTTTTTCGAGCTATCAAACGATAACACGACTCCACTTTTAACTATTCAGCCTATCATAAATGAGATTTGGAGTGTTACTGGAGAAGATGATGCAACAAGATTTGAATTAGTAATTACAAACGATGATCTAAATTAAATTTTAGATTATACTCACTATATATCCCGCGCATTCAAGTGAGACGTGCCTCGCCAATTCTTTTCCGCTCTTGGTTTTAAAGCTCATCTTTCGTTAGTTGCTATTTCAACATTCATTCGTGTGCACCTTATGCGCAATGTCGTAAGGTAGCTTTATCCTAAAAACTAGATCATAGAAAGCCTGTACCAGATCTTAAAAAGAGGCATAAAAAATGAACAGGGAAAGTGGATTTATAGAGTTTATCAAGACAATTACGGATTTGCCTTCCGAACAGGAAAATAAATTCAAGGTTCTTCTTTCCGTAAACTATATTAAAAAGGAGGTATTCTTTGTTAAGGTCGGCAGAATTTCCAGAAACATTGCCTTCGTAAAAAAGGGACTATTCAGATATTTCTACACTACCGAGGATGGGGTTGAATTCACCAAAGGTTTTTTTGACAGCCATTCGATACTGAGTGCTTATGATGCTATCCTTGAAAACGGTCCGGCTCACTATTCCGTCCAGGCGCTGGAGGATTCTGTCATAGAGGAGATAGATTACGAGAAATTCACCGTCTATTTTCAGAAGATCCCTGCTGGAATGAATTTTTGGTCGCTCTTCTCCAGAAAGGATACCTGGCCAAAGTGCGGCGGGAACGCGAATTTTTATTGATGGATGCCGAACAGCGATATCACGCTTTTTTGAAGCGTTACCCCGGGCTTGAAAAAAGAGTTAGACAACACATTATTGCCTCATATATAGGCATCACTCCCGAATCCCTCAGCAGAATTAGAAATAAATCAGGTCTCTTAACATAGATCAATGATCGCCCGCCACGGGATCTCTAAGTTGTACCATAATCAAAAAATGACACAACGATTATGGTACTTCAAAACAACACGATTCTTATAACCGGAGGGAGCTCCGGCATTGGCTTAGAGCTGGCTAAAAGATTTATCGAAAAGAATAACAAGGTGTTAATTTGCGGCCGAACGCTGGAAAAGCTGAAACGAGCCAAGCAAAAGCTACCTGATCTTCAATACCTGCAATGTGATATATCCAATCCGGAGGATTGTAAGCGATTACGCAACTGGGTTCGGGAGAATCACCCCCATTGCAATGTACTGATCAACAATGCTGCTATCGTCCACATCGAAAACTTTTACCGGGATGACGACATCCTTGATAAAGCCGAGGCAGAAATAAAGACCAACCTGATGGCTCCCATCAGACTTTCGAAGCTGCTTGTCCCCATCCTGAACAGTAATAAAAATCCTGCTATCATAGCCATTACCACCGGACTGGTTTATGTACCGCGCATCATTTATCCATTCTATAATGCTACCAAGTCGGCCCTGCATTCATTTGTGCAGGTTCTAAGATCGCAATCCTCCGATTCACTAATTGATGTTATTGAAGTTCAATTTCCAGCAGTTGATACGCCTTGGCACAAGGGTAACCCTCCTGATATTGCTATTTCTGCCGAAGAAGCTGTCAAGAAAATGATAAAGGGAATTGAAAAGGGAGATCAAGTAGTTCGAGTAGGCAAGGCCAAACTGCTTTATCTGCTTTCGCGGCTTTCACCGAACTTTGCCTTTCGAAAACTAAATAACTTATCAACCGATGGAACGGGAAAATAACAAGCCAACAATCCAAGCTACACGCGGGGCCTTTTGGGCCGGTATTATATTCTATGGCCTAATAGCCTTCGAATTCTTTTATATGTTCAGCCCGTTTGCTGCCTATATTTACAGCATTTATGGACCCGGACTCGAGGCGCTGAACCTTTCCGGATCCACAAGCTGGCTTATCGGCTTTTTTATGCCACACACTTGCCCGCGAAACCCAATCTTTATTCATCACATGGCATGAAGTAATCGGAATGACCCTGTTTCTGGGAGGATTTGTTGCATTCTTGGCAGGTGCCGCACAAATATATTGGAACAAGTTGACAAATCGGGGAGCGGTTTTCGGCGGTGTATATCACTATATCCGCCATCCGCAATACCTTGCCCTTATGATTTCCAGTTTTGGGATGGTGCTGGTCTGGCCCCGTTATCTCGTGTTATTTGGATTTGTGACGGTATGTTTTGCGTACTTCTTTCTGGCCAGGTTAGAAGAACGTAAATGCAGGCAAAAATTTGCCGGATATGAAAAGTATTGTTCGCAAACCGGCATGTTTCTTCCACCTGCTATTGGACGGCTATTTCATTATTTGCCACGACCTCAAAAAAAGTTGGGCAAGATCATTACTCCCTTGGACTTTATATCCTTGTTCTATGGATGACCTTTGCAGCAGCAGGGGCCATTCGACGTACTCGTAAATAATCTCTATACCTATACAACAGAGAATGACGTCTACCTTTCACTTGGACAAATAGATTCTCTTGAGATTGCTGAGATGGTTCGTACTGTTAAATCCGATTCATCGGCAGTACAATATTTGGATAAATACCAAGATTCAAATCAACGATATATCAACTATGTAATGCCCGCTTCTCTTTTTGTATCAGAGGTGCCGATGTACATTCCTGAAGGACAGGTACCCACCCATGAGTGGCCCAGTAATAAAGACCAAAGCCGTTATAAGATAATTTTTTCGTTAGCTCATTTTGGTCCCGGTGGTGAGTCTGACGGCTCAAAATATTTAGGCACGCGGTAAATAAAACACCTGTTTTAGAAGTCTGGATTAACCGCAACTCCCAAAGCATTGAAAAAGTATTTAATCCACCGGCTGACAAATATTATGAAGGAATGCCTGTTCCGGTTTTCTAATTGAAATGAGCGCTCTAATAACCAGATATAAGTCATACAGCCACCTAACCGCATTAAGTGGGACGTGCCTCGCCATTGCCTGCCGGTTTTTAGTTCCTCAATTCTGTAGTATATTTTGTTTTTAAATCAACGTTGCCTGCACGCGGCTTATGCGCCAGGTCGTTACGTACAACCTTTGCAGTTGAATTTCGTTTACTGTTACATATTATTAACAATATGTATAAATATCATAATGTATGATGTACATCTTTTGCTTTTAAGATTTCTCAACCAAATAAAATTTTCTGTGTGAGAGGCGCTAAAATCGTTTGTAATCTACATTAATACTAGAAAAGCGGGTGTGAAAATATGACAAACGGATCCTCCGACATCTCACCACGTCCAGGCTGCGTTAGCCGCAGGATTCGGGTTGTTATTGATGTGCTTTCTTGCACCCATCGCATATTTCTCAGTCATTCGAGAATCTCATTGTACCAGGAGACGCCCAAACAACTGTTGCTAATATTACGGACTCATTGGGTGGTTTCGAGCGGGGCGTTGTATTCCTTCTTCTTGTTGCAATTCTTGATATAATCGTGGCGTGGGGGCTGTATGTTTTGCTCAAACCCGTGAACAAAAGTCTGGCACTGCTAACGGCTTGCGTTTAAGAAGTTGTATATGCTGCTATTTTTGCAATTGCTATTGCTAATCTCTATAACGTCTTGCCACTTTTGGCAGATACAGGTTACGCCCAAATTTTGGAGTCAAACCACTTTAATATCGCGGTGATGTTTTTGCTTGAATCGTATCGAATCGAGTGGGAGACTGGACTGGCGATATTCGTATTCACCTGTTTCTTCTTGGATTTCTTGTATTCAAATCGGGCCCGAAGATGTTCGGGGTTCTGGTAGTGCTTGCAGGATTGGGATACTTTGTCGATTCCTTTGGGAAAATGCTTTTACCTGGTTACCAATTAACGATCGGCCTTTATACTTTTGCAGGAGAAATCCTGCTCATTTTCTGGCTCCTCTGGATCGGTATAAAGGAAGTTCCGGACGCTTTGAAGAGAGCCTGAAGGCATAAAAGAGACATTATAAATTTCAAGCAATCAAAAAAGAAAATTGAAAAAGGTTTGTATCATAGGCGCCTCCGGTAAACTTGGTAAATACATGGTTCAGCATGCGCTGGACCGAAATTATGAAATTGTGGGCGTTTGCCGGGAGAAAGTGTAGGGAAACTGGATGAGTTTAAAGACCGGATGACCATTATTCCGGGAATGACCAACGACCGGGAGGTGATCAAAAAAGCGGTAGAAGGATGCGACGGAGTGCTGACTGTTTTGCGTTCCCTGGGGTGTGAATGATTACTCATCGGGAACAGCGCAAGCCGTATTGGATTTTGCCGGAACCCGCTGCACGCCTGATTTTCTCTTGCGGATGGCACATCACCAAAGACGGCAAGGACGAATATTCATGGAAGCTCAAAGCGTTCTTGAAAGTCGTTGGGTGGATCGCCAAAACGCTGCGACTTGTAGATATTGAGGACCAGGTGAGAGCCTGCATCAGTATTTTTGCGAGTGAAACAAAGTGGACTGTTGTACGAGGAAGCGGCCTCGAAGAGGGGGAAAGCCAGGGACTTCCAGTTTGGAGCGAGCATGTGGGCGATCCCATCCTGGAAAGCAACTTGACCCGCCGAATCGATTTTGCCCTCTTTATGGTAGAAGCACTCGAAAATGATAAGCTAATTCACAAAACACCTGCTATTGTTGGTTGCCAAACCCCTTCGGCACTTGCTCATAGATCGGATACATAACTTAGCTGCCACATGATATGTTATAACCGTCTCAGCCTATTACAAAGTGTTTCCTGCTGACCGGCTTAGGTTCCTCGCTGAACGCTCTTCGAGACTTTACCGAAACGCTCTTTGCACCAAATTAGATGGAATCAAAATTGCCTGCGCTGAATGTAGACTCGTTCAAGTATTAACCATAAAATAGACTTTTAATTTCTAGCTAACCCCTTTAAAAAGGGAAATATCAAGCAGGCAATCCTGATCTACATCATAGGTATTTCATTTCCATAAATCCTAGACTCAAACCTGTAACTGGCGACCGGTGGCAATTGATCAAGCTCGGATTACCTGCCGGCATCCAAACCTCTTTTCGGGCTTATTCTTCGTCCATGGACAAAGACTGTAGCTTTAAAAGCTACCATCCCAGATCTCCCGCCGGTCAGCCGGCCGATGTCCCAACCGGAGCGCACGGGCTTACCGTAGGTATCCCGGTTAGGCGTACGGGCTTATAGGCTGTGGCCAGCAGGTTTGTGAGGCGGCCCTAACGGACTGCCCCTTACATCCTTTATAGTCATCGTCCTTCGTCAGCATATGTCAGACGCCCTTGGCCATTTCTTGCCTCCCTTTCATTTATTGATTAATCTTTCCTGAGTTTTTCATAGAAGCCCTAACCCGGATTTCTCACCGATTTACATCCTGTAAGAATTATTTTGTCGTTTAAACTGATATAAGTTTATAAATGCCATAAGGTTACAGGATTTTAGCCTAAATATTTGTGAGAAATACGGGCTAATGATTAAAGCCTTGAGTTCCTCTGGAGAAGGCGGACAGGAGGATTGCCCCCCAACCTAACGAATTACCTGGCTTAGAATAAGGTGTTAACCGGGAAACGCGTTCATGCTAAGGCTTCCCTGAAATTTTTATTTGTTTCAACGTCGCTTTATTTGCATAATTTTACTAACTTAGGGTGTTCTTAATATCATCAACGATAGGCATTTTTACAGATGGCACAATTTAGATTAAAGGCTACCTCCCCGGAAGGCCGAATGGTAAAGACCGAGTTTGAGGCCGACTCAAAAAAAGAGGCCCAGAAGAGAGTCGACAAGATATCCCGCCGAAAAGGATTTAAAGTTCAGTCTCTCGACAAGAAGCAAACTTATATCTACAAGGTTACGAAGGGCGCGAAAAATAAAGTACAGGGCGAACAGGAGGCCTACTCCAAAGAAGATCTCGAGAAAGCGCTCGTCAAGCTGGGGTACAAGGTTAACAGCATCAACAAAAAATGGTTCGACCTGAAAGGCCGTGTTCCCCAGAAAGAGGTGGTTACGTTTATCAGGCTCTCCGCGGACCTGCTGAAGCAGCAGCTCAGCTATGATGAAATTCTAACCCTCCTGCAAGAGGATACCCAGAACAACCGCATGAGAGAGGTAATCAGGGAGATGCAGAAAGACCTGAAAGCGGGCAAAGAGGGGGTAGAAGTGTACGGCAAGCATGAAGATGTGTTCGGTAAATTTGCCGCTTATATGCTCAGCGTGGCTTCCACCAGCGGTAACATGGCCCAGGTGTTTGATAGTACCGCCAAGTTCATGGAGCGCGATGCCGAGTTCAAAAAGAATATGCGCCGTTCGCTTATGATGCCCGCCATCACCGTTGTGGCCGTAATTGGCGTGGTCCTTTTTTATGTGGGATATATTTTCCCGGAAATGGCGGGCGTATTTGTCGACATGGATATTGACCTGGAGCAGCAGGCGCCGATGACCGCAGCAACGCTGGAATTTAGCGCCTGGATGCAGACCTACTGGGTGTTTCTCACCTTGTCCTTCCTGCTGCCGCTGGGAGGATATTTTTACTGGATAAGTACGCCTAAAGGGCGCTTGTGGCTCGACCGGTACAAGCTGAAGATACCCGTTATGGGTGACCTGATGCACAAAACCAGTATCGAAATTTTTTCGCGCGTGTTCTATACGCTCTATAGTGGATCCGGGCAAAACATTGAGGTTATCAAAGTGGCGGCCGAGGCGTGCAGGAATAAATACATGGAAAAACAGATCAAGCAGGTGGCCATTAAAATGATGCTGAAGGAGGGGGCCGGCCTTATTGAATCTCTTAAGGCAACAGGCGTATTTTCTGATACCGCCATCAGCCGTTTCAAGCTGGGTGCGGAGTCGGGCGCGCTTCGAGAAAATGCCAAACAGCTGGCCGACTATTACGAAACACAGACGACCTACAAAATGGAATCGGTTATCGACATGATCAGCCTGTTTGTCAACCTGTTCATCATGGTGGCCCTGATTGCAATTACCATTGTCTCTTCAGAATCCGCCCTTATCAGGCCGCAATCCGGAATGTAACATTGTCAAAAAGAACCTGTATATTCTATGCCTTCTGAACCTGCAGAGGCATTTGTTCAGGTTGAACTCGTCGAATTACTTTGTAAATTGAAGTGAACATCATCATCTAATGGGCAAAGTAAATACCCGCAAACATATCGGCAATATCCTGGTTTCCCGGGGGATTATCACTCCGGAACAGCTGGTTAGTGCCAGCTCTATTCTTGGGGATGAGCCGGATACAACCAACCGGCGTCTCGGGCAGATACTCTACCAGGACCTGGGACTCGATCGCCACAAAGTGATGAAAGAGATCTCCAATATTTATGCCTTTGACGAGGTTTTCGAAGGGCTTGATAAAATTGGTCCCGGGGTAATTGAGGAGATCAAGGCAAATATTGAAAACCTTCCCCAGGAGATCATAGATGAGCTGGTTCATCAGAAAGCGGTACCGCTTAAGAAAAATCAAAACAAGCTGACCATTGCCGCTGCTGATCCTTCCGATCCCACGCTCTCCAATATTATCTCCAGGCTCAACTTCAAGGAGTTTGAGATTTTTTACTGCCGCTATGAGCTGGTTGAACAGATTCTGACGGAGGTCTACGAGCAGAAAAATGAGTTTCTGGACCTGCTGGAAGAGATCGACTATGAAGAAACCGACCTCCAGGAACCGGAGGAGGATCAGATCGATGAGGAGGAGATCGATGCCGAGATCAACCAGAGCATGCTCAACTCCCTGGTGGAGGGGATGCTCGTTGAAGCCGTTAGGCAGGGGGTTAGTGATATCCACGTTGTACCCACTGATTCTGCCATTACAGATATTCGATTTCGGATTGACGGCAAGCTGCAGATGTGGCATCAGCAGAAAAATGTGAAGCCCGAGGCGATCTCTGCCGTCATTAAAGATAAAACGCGCAATGTGGACCGTTTTGAGCGGGATGCATCACAAGATGGCTTTATTCAGCGTGCGGTGGATGGTCACAGCATCCGGTACCGTGTTTCCATCATGCCGATGGTGGGATCCCGGTTCGAGCGAAAGTTTGAGTCGATCGTTATTCGAATCCTCGATGATCGAAAAGTGATTACGGATCTCGAAAAGCTGGGCCTGCAAACCAAGGCCAAGGAAGATTTCGTAAAGGCGATCGAAAAACCATCAGGCATTGTCATTGTCACCGGTCCCACCGGTAGCGGTAAGTCTACCACGCTGGTGGCAGCCCTGTACTATGTGATCGATCCCGCGGTGAATGTTCTTACCGTTGAGGATCCCGTTGAGTACTTAATTGATGGCGCCCGGCAGCTTAAGCTGAGTCATCATATGACGTTTGACCAGGCGATGCGCGGAATCCTGCGGCACGACCCCGATATTGTGCTGGTAGGTGAGATCCGTGATCTGAAAACCGCTGAAATAGCCATTAAGCTGGCAAATACGGGTCACCTTACCTTTTCCACGCTTCACACCAATGATGCGCCCAGTGCTATTTCGCGATTATATAAAATGGGTGTTGAATCATTCCTGATTGCCAACGCAGTCAACCTTATTATGGCGCAGCGCCTTGTCCGAACCTTGTGCGGCAATTGCAAAGAGGAATTTGAGCCTCATCCCAAGTCAGCCAAGGGTATCGGTTTTACCGAACAGGAGATCAAGGAAACTACTTTTTACAAGGCGGTGGGCTGCGAAGAATGTAATGGCATTGGCTACAGGGGACGAACGGCCATCATGGAAGCCCTGTATTTCGACAAAGAGATACGATCCATGATTCTTGAGTCGGGCCAGGAAATTGATGAGCTGGCTATCAAAGAATATGCCATAAGCCAGGGTATGCTGAGCCTGCGTGCATCAGGTCGCGAACGTATAAAGTCGGGCCTAACCAGCATTGAAGAAGTGACAGCGAGTACTGTAGAAGACTAAATCACCAAAATACATGGTGTAATTAAGGATTTACTAATTGTAAAACATCGAGCGATTTGCTTAACTACTAATTCATGACATCTACTAGCTACTATGCGGTGCTAAAAGCTTATAAAATGATTAAATATCGAATACAATGGGAACAATGAGCAACGATGGCATACCCAAACAAGAGGAAACCCCTGACTATATACGCAAATTTTTGAAAGAGCCCCCACTTTTATTGAGGAACTTTCATTACGAGGATATTATGGAATTTCTTAATCTCGGTGAACCCGTGCAATTTTTTCAGGATGATGTTGTGGTCAAGGATTCAGAGTATGTTAACTCCGCTTTTCTGATAGCGGAAGGCCGCGTTTCTGTATGGAAAGATAATATACAGATGGCCGTACTTTCGGAGGGTAATTTTTTGGGCGAAACCTTCTTGTTCAGTAAAAATAACCGGATGGCCAGAGTGGTATCAGAAGATGACAGCCTTCTACTGCGGTTCGAGCGATATGATGCGCTCAATTTCTTCCGAAAGAAGCCGGAAAAACTGTTCAATATTTTCACAAGAAACATCATTGAAATCCAGCAGCAAAAAATAAGTAACATGAACGTGCAGCTGCTAAAACTCAAGAAACGCCTTCTCAGTGACGCGGGATGGTAATAGATGACCTGAAGCCATATTGATCGCTTCCTGCCCACCTTTTTTTATTTATTACATTGTTAAAATTTTTTAATAATGCTACTTTTTGTCTATACTTGATATAAATCATGTCAGTCTACTACGGCAATTACATAAAGATATCGATACAGAAAAAGTGAGATAGGCGGTACATAAAAATCCGCCCGTGTACGACAGACTCTATTACAACTACTCAAAAGCGCAAGTCATATCATAATTAATCATCTATGGAACAGGTTATTCAAATAGACCGGCTTAAGGAGCTCACCAAGCCAATGGCCGATCAGCTTCCCAAATCAGCCCAGGGACTCGAGAGACATCGACGTATAGGGCGAATTATAGACAACCAGACCGAGGAAACGCGGCTGGAGCTTACCGAAATATTACGCGATTACCTCTTGGAGATGAAGAGCAACGAGGCCTCCGATATAGACCTTGGCGGACCCGGTTGCAACGGCAGGGTTTGGTACCGGGTACACGGAGATAAGTCGCCGGCTAAAATGAACGGGCACGTAATGTCCTTGGTGGAAACAGATTTTCTACTGCACAATATCCTCATGCCCGATCAGCGACAGCATCTGCTCGATAATAAAAACCTGGACTTTTCCCACTCAATTGAGTTGAATAATGGCACAAGCCAGCGGTTCCGGGCCGACATGTATTTTGATCTGGAGCACCTGGCGCTGAACATGCGTAAGATTGAAAATGAGATTCGTCCATTTCGTGAATTAAATCTCCACCCGGAAATTGCCAAGGCGCTCAGCCTGAAGTATTACAAATACGGCCTGACGCTGGTTACCGGTATAACCGGGTCCGGTAAATCCTCCACGCTGGATACTATAATTGACGCCAACAATCGCAGTGTCGATTCTCATATCGTTATTATTGCGTCTCCCGTGGAGTTAATACATGAACCGAAACGGTCGGTTATCAGGCATCGTGAAGTGGGGCGGGATGTATCCTCCTTTAAAGCAGGGGCCGTGCAGGCACTCCGCCAGGATCCGGATATTATTGTTAGTTGGTGAGCTTCGTGACCCGGAAACGATCATGACCACCCTGGAAATTACCGATTCCGGTCACAAAACGTTTGGCACATTGCACACCTCGTCCGCCATGGAAAGCATAGAGCGTATTTTGGGTGAGGTTCCCTCAGAGGAGCAAAACAGGGTGCGAACCCGGCTTGCAGATGTTCTGACCTGCGTAATCAGCCAAAAATTGATACCCAGCCTTGACGGCAAACGTGTACTTGCCAAGGAGATTTTGATGGTAAACAGCTCTGTAAAGGCGGCCATCCGCAATGACAACGTCAATGAGATCTACCAGATGTTGATGGAGGGCGGAGAAAAAGGGATGAACACCATGGAGCAGGATCTGAAAAGACTATACGACGACGGCAAAATTTCGAAGGAAGAAGCGATCAACAACGCCAATAACAAAAAGCGTTTGCACCAGCTTATTTCCGGTAATACCGAATTATAAATTACCTTATTTAACACTACAGAAACGGCTTAATGTTAGGCACTAAAGAATATACAGGCATTGTCATAGAAGGCAATCGGTTGAAAATCGCCCGCGTCAAAAACGAAAAGGGCAAAGTTCGGCTTGTACAGCTCGATCGCATATCGCTCATAAATGAGCTCCAATCCGTTCCTGTAGCCAGTCAGCAAAACGGGCAGGAAAGAGAATCAGAGCCGGTAGACGCCAACGACATTTTTGGGCTGGATGAACTTGAAGGGAGCGGCCAGTCTCAAGAAGATATCAATATTGATGACCTGGATGAGGGAGGGGAAGATATGCTCTCCCTCGATATGGTGGATGAAGCCGACGAGGGTGAGGAGTCTAACGGGGTACTCCTGTACAACGCCTTGATGGAGATCGATGAGAACAGTGTTGAGGTGGGCCTTAATATCGAGGCCGGGGAAACGATTTTCCAGATTATCAGGGATACAAACTTCAACGAGGTAAAGAAGAAAGATCTAATTAAAGATATCGAGGAAAAACTCGAGTCTATTTACGGCGTGCAAAAGTCTAATGATATGTATGCCTATGAAATCCGTGAAAATGGATCGCTGATCCTTTCTTCGATTGAGCACGAACCAACGCTTTTGGATCTGGTTGACGAGGCAGAAAGCCTGTATGAAGGTAAACTCTTCATCAACGATATTCTTCCAGATGAGATAAGCGTTGTAGGAATTCTGAAGGCTAATTATGAACTGGAACCCGAAAAGATCACCGGTATTATCCAGTTCGGGCCTCAAAAAACCCGTCTTATTTTCATGAAGGGGGAAGAAATCTGGTTGGTTTCCCCCATCATTAACGAGGGTACGGAGACCAAAGGTTTTCTCAATACCGTATTCAGTAAAATACTTTTCCAGCTTGATACAGGAGAAGTCCCCAACCTTGACAAGATTATCCTGGCCAATAACTCTATCGGGCGGGAAGCTACTTCCTTCTTCGAGGATAACTTCCCCGACATCCCGGTCGAAAACTTTCAGTTTAACAGCGAAAAGTTTGACTACGGCGACCAGGATCCCGCCAGCACAGATGCCTTTACAAACGCAATTGCCACAGCCTGGGCCGCTTCGGGGGCGGATAATGAGGCATTTCCCGAACTGTCACTGATGCCCGAGAGGGTTATTGAGCGTCAAAAAATATTTAAGCTGCAGTGGCACGGCATCGTTCTGCTCTTGCTGATTTTCCTTGCACCGCTGACAATCAACTATTTTTATCAGCAAAATGCCAGCCAGATACAGAGCATGCAGACGGAATTAAGCAGGTTGAATAATCAAATCCAGCAAATACAACCCACTGTTGATGCGGCTAATGAACTTAGCAGCAAGATTTCAAACTTGCGCGAAGAGCTGGTTCTGCTGGATACTCTCAGCAGCAATACCCAGGTGTGGAGTTCCAAACTCAATATTATTAATAACGGGGTTGAAAGTAATGTTGAAGGCAGCTGGTTTACAGGCATGCAGCATAATGAACAGGGGATGCAGCTCAGTGGATATACCCTGTTTCGAAACCAGGTACCGCAGATCGTCAACATCTTTTCTGAGGCCACCCTCCAGAATGTTACTACCGAGCAACTTCGGGAAGCTGAGGTGTATCGGTACTCCATAGTAATTCGTGAATTTACCAGGGACAAGTCGCAGTACTCACCTCCCAAACCGAAAGATTTAGAAGCCATTTTAGAGCAATAATTTTATGTCATACGCCCTAAGAAATACAATAATACTTCTGCTCGTATTTCTGCTGATAACAGGCGGTGGATATGCTTATATCACCTTTGTTCAGCAGCCGGAAATAGAAAGGCTGGATGCCGAGGTTACCGAAGCCCAAACCAAGTTTTCCGCCAAGCAGCAGACCGCAAACCAGTATGAATCACTGAAGCGACAGTTTGAAAGCGCTCAATTTTACATACAGAATTTTGACAAGGCGATGTATCCCAGCAGTAATGAGGATGAAGTTTTTGATTTTATTAATGAACTGAACACCGGTTCTTCAGTCACTGATTTTGCGTTTACGTTTGTGGATTCAACCAGTGAGGGACAGTTCGGGGTGATTAACACAAGTATTACGGGGACTGGATCTTATTCCAACCTGGTAAATTTCATACGCAAAATAGAGCTGAGTAAACCGATTAATAAAATTGAAGGACTGAGCATTTCACCAATCAACAATCTCGAAAATTACGGAAGGGTCAATTTTAATTTTTCACTTAACAGTTTCTACAGCCGGGATACCACTATGCAGACGCCTGAGCTTACCGTCTCAAATTCGGCAGCTCTTGCCTCGGTTTACAATCCCTTCTTTCCGCTCATAAGAGATATTCAGCCCAATGAAGATAACCTTACAAGTGTAGAGAGCAGTGAATTGGTGGCACTGAGCGGTAACAGGGCCTTTCTAGTCGACCAGAATGGAACGATGCAGCGCCTGCAAATAGGCGACAGTGTATATCTTGGCTCTCTTCAATCAATAAATTTAGAACAGCAAACAGCGACATTCCGGTTGAACAAAGGCGGCATAATAGAGCGCGTTACGCTCGAGGTACAATAAATGATACAGACAAATAATACTATGGTTAGGATTTTCTTACTTTCAATTTTTACTGCTTTTTTACTCATTGGCCAGGTTGCTGACCTGCAGGCCCAGTCGCACGACCGGATTCCGCGGGAATACACCAGCCCGGATGAGGTGGTAACGTTTAGTCGTAATACTAGCTTCCAGCGAGCCCTGGACGTAATTAATCAATTTGCGCAGGACCAGCTAAGGAAAGTGATCATCGACCGGACGAACACCGATGGGAATATCGGAATTGCCGTTCCCGCCATGCACTGGCGTGATGCGCTGGATCTGATATTACGAGTCAACAATTTAGCAATGGTTGAGCAACAGGAGTTTTTTGAAATTGTTCCCTATCAACCTCAGCAGCAAGCCTCTCAGATGCAAAACGGTGCACAAACCACAGCAGCGGCTTCAGGAGAGGCAGAGGAAATACCTGCCACCCTTGATAGCCGCGAAGTTCGCATTAACGCCATTTTCTTTGAGGGTAATCGCCAGGCTCTCCAGGAGGTCGGGGTCGACTGGTCCTCGCTTACTGAGAATACACCGGAGAATGTAGGTAGTTACGTTGGTACCGGCCAGCAGCAGGGCGGTGGCGGCGGTGGTGGTCAGGGAGGTGGTCAAGGTGGGACTCTTCCCGCTACATCAGGCTTTGATGATCAATTTGTAGCGGTGAATTCAGTAGGTGCGCAAAGCGTCTCTCAGAATGTGTTTAATGCCCTTGTCAATTTTGGTCAGCTTGGGAATACCGGCATACGGGTACAGGCCCTGTTCAGCGCGTTTGAAGCGGATAACCTTGGCGAAGTGCTGGCTTCTCCCTCGATAAGGGTGATGGACGGGGAGGAAGGTCGTATCCAGGTCGGACAGGATTTTTCTATAAAACAGCGAGACTTTGCTGGTAATGTTACCGATGAGTTCTTTAGTGTGGGTACCATCTTGAATGTAACGCCCACGCTTATCACTCGTAATGATACCACGATTATTCATCTTGATGTCAACGCAGAACGGTCATCCGTGCAGCCAAGTTCCGTAAGTACCATTATCAATAAGCAGCAAGCACAAACACAGGCGATCCTGATCAATGGAGAGGCCACAGCCATCGCTGGTTTGTACTCCTCCCAGATTTCTGAAGTTCGACGTGGCGTCCCGATTCTCAAGGATCTGCCGCCGTGGTTATTCGGCCTGCGATACCTTTTCGGTTTCAATTCCAACGATTATGAAATGCGTGAGCTGGTCGTACTTCTTCAAGCTGAAATACAACCCTCTATTGAAGATCGGTATGGCAGATTGGTTAAAAATAAATTTGATGTACTGGATGATGCGCGCCAGCGAATTCGTGAGGAATTAGATCAGAAAGAGGAATATAGTCCCACGCGTATGGATCGTTTAGATGAGAATGAAAAAAAAGAACCGGCTGATAGCTTATCGGAAGAACAGCAGATGCCAGAGCAAAAGCCGCAAGAAAAGGTTTCTGCCCCGCAGGAAGAGACGCAATCAGAAAATAATGAGGCAACCGAAATTACGGGAGAAGATGTAGTGCTCGATCCAGAAATGGTTGCCAATCCCGTACCGCTTAATCTCGGTTCGGAGGATGAAGAAGAGGAGCAGGATGAAACCTCTGAAGAGAGTCAACGTGTTCAGCCATCTGATACCGTTGGGACCTCTGAGGCCCGGATCGACGAACCCACAATCGAAGCGGATAACCCGCAGCAAGAAGGGGAGCAATCGGTAAAAAACGAGGATAAGGCGGGAGAAACACAGGACTTCAGTTATTTTGTAATTGGTGCTTCATTCACAAACCAGGAGAATGCCCGGGAGTACAGTAACAGCCTCAAGGAAAAAGGATTCAACGCGTTTATCCTCTCCAATCAAACCACGAATTACCACTACGTTGCCTACCAGGGATATAAAACGATGGAAGCAGCTCAGAATGGGTTAGATAATATCCGGGCAAATTTTAACTCTGATGCCTGGCTATTTATTAAACGATAGATTATCCCAGAATATCTACGTACAGACGCTGCTTCATCTATTTCTAGAATACTCTGCAGGCTAGGTATTTACCCGATGTAACTGCCCGGAAGCATTCTTTAAGAGACCAGATTAAGGGAGTATAATCGCAGTAATATTCTATATAGTACTATAAAAGAACGAATATCTTCCCGTGTGGATGAAGGCTAAAATAGATCTTCTGAATATCTATAAACACGTTATTTCATTTGATTCCGCCAGTATGATCAAGTAAATAGTGGTTGCCCATAAGATTTGCTGTAAGGCAGGAGTGAACGGGCAGAATTCCCACCAAGTCTCCAATTTGCAGCTCACTAAACAACTGGCTGCTGCACTTCAGCACACCGTGTTCTTGAGATAGTGCTTTCACGTATGAATCGTGGAAGGGAGCAGACCAGCTAAATTTGCCTGCTATTTCATCCAAAGCTACCGGGAGTCCAAAAACCCTGTTTCCATTCCACCTGATACTTTCTTTGGAGAGATGTACGGCTCCACCATGTAAAATCAGCTCACTCCGGTTGGGATACTTGGCGACCACCGGGGCAGCAAGGGCTACGGCTATATCAGGAAAAGAGCAGGACCCTATCTGCACCTGCATAAGGTCATAGAAAACAAAGTTACCCGGGCTGATCTCATCCACGCCTTCAAAATTATCGGCTGCTGAACAACAGGGGGTATCTCCCACGCAAACAGAAGCTCCCGGAAATTCTTTTTTTAGTCGCTGCATCATATCCAGCAAATCGCGATGAACCTTCAGGATTTCCTCCCTTGATCGCGCAGAATAGGAGTGCCGGGGTGTGAATAGAATCCCTTAAATTGCATGTTTGCTGAGCTTTCAATTCGATTCTTAATCCTTGAGATTTCCTCAGGTTGATGGGGTGCTAAACCAGAACGATTAGCGCCGGTGTCGATCTCAATGTAAATTTGTACCGGCGTGCGCAGATTTTTTTCAAGGGCATCGAGTGCGTAATCGTTATAGGCGAACAGGCTAAGGGTGTCGATCTGCTCAGAAAGTGTTTTTAGCATCTCTACCTCCCGGATATTCACCGGGAAACCTATTGTAATGTCGTTCCATCCATGCTCCGCAAAGTATTCCGCCATTTGAACCGAGGAGACTGTGATCGACCTCACGCCTTCATCACGAAACCACTCACCGATTGCGGCCGACTGGTGAGTCTTAAAATGAGGCTTCAACGTCAATGCATGTCGTTCCGCTTTCTCTACCATGCGTTGGATATTAGCGCGGCATATTTCCTCGTCAAGTAACAGCGTAGGAGATTTGACCATGGTAAACCAGTGAATCAGTTGTATTTACGATAATTGTAAAATGTATACCAAATTTACTTCATTGGTATATCTGCATTGGGAGCATGATTTTCAACAAAATCCTTCACTCTTTGGGCATCTTCTTCCGATAATGCCAATGGTCGCCCTTTCACCTCCACCAGGTTCAGCGGCCGGTCGGAATCCACGGGGACAAAGCGGACGTTTTGGTCATTGAAAAGCAGGGCTTCCCCCATAAAAGAGGCATGTTTCTCACTGTACAGCACATCAATATTGTCAAGCGAAAATATATCTTTACTGATTGTTTGACTCTTCCTGGTATAGGTGAGCAACAGGTTTGTGTCGCTGATCTCCAGATGTACGGTATGTTTGCCCTGCATCACTTTTAGAGCACTAAAAACAGTAGCCGCCAGCCCTCCAAATGCTATCAGTCGCAGGATACCCTTCCACAAAATATCGGAGGTAATAGAGTATACGAACAAAAAGGCGACAGTTATCAGCCCAAGGGCTATGGTGATTTGAATCCAGTATCCGGAATATTTCTCTTCAACGATCAGTTCCTTGTCCATCAAGCGTGCTTTTCAATGGTTAATACTAATGCGATTCATATTCTGTTCTGCCTGTGAAACCAATGGTTGTCAAGGTCCAGACGTGACCAATTATTTGCTCAGCTCCCATAAACCTACCTCGAATAAAATCAAGATTTTTCAAATGAGGAAATTACTTTGTAAAATGATATTCAAGCGACAAAATTATCAAACAGCGAACAGGGATTTTTATATTAATGTAATTATTCTAAATCAAAGGGTAGTGTTATGGCAAAAAAGAAAAAAATACCGCAAAAGAAAGAGATGTCAGAGGGTACCGCAATTGCCGTAGTGGTTTTGGGCTTAACAATTGGCGGTATAGCTGCTTATTTCCTGATACGCTGGTTCGTTGGGTACTTTTTCCCAAACCTGTTGTAGGAAATTGTTCGAGTAGTTTCCACGAAGGTCTGCAGTGTTCCTGCCTTAGATCGGGGGTTCCAAACAATCGATTATCTTATTATACTTGATACTAATTTGACAGACGAACGCATGCGGACGCTGTTCTTACAATAATCAATAACGAAATTCTCCATGTCAATTCTCAGGGGTATTTTCAGAGCCTTTGGATTTACCGCGCTTACCCTCTTTTTATACTCTCTTTACCTGGTAGGGCGCGGCTGTTTACTGCTTCTGAGAAAAGATCCAACCCGGTGGAGAAATGGAGTGGTGCGCTGTTGGGCTACGTCTTTAGCTTTTATACTCAACATGGATATTAAATTAAAAGGCACTCCACCTGATCCTCCTTTCCTGTTGGTAAGCAATCACTTAAGTTATATTGACATACTTCCATTTTTTATCTCAATGGATTGTGTTTTTGTTGCAAAAAGCGAGGTTCGCTCGTGGCCTGTACTCGGCAGTATGGCAGAGGGCATAAACATAATCTTTATAGACCGGACGCTTAACCGGGATATTCCCAGAGTTAATCGCCTTATCGATCGCAACATCAATGACAAGCAGGGAGTCATCCTTTTCCCCAGGGCACTACGACCAATGGGGAGGCCGTCAAGAGATTTAAGTCTTCGCTGTTAAAATATGCAGCTTCTAAAAATTTTCCTGTATCTTATGCCACCATCCGGTATTGTACATCAGATTTCAAAAAACCGGCTAAAAACTGGGTTTGCTGGTGGGGAGAGCAATCATTTACGGATCACTTTATAAAGCTATTGACAGTCCCCTCAGTACGAGCAGTGGTTACTTTTGGTGATAACCGTGTAAAACACAAGGACAGAAAAAAGTTGGCTAAAAAATTACAGCAACAGGTGGAATTGCAATTCACATCTACAGCAAACGCGAGATAAGAGATATATGGCTGAAGGAGTACACCTAATAGAAACTAACAAAGTGTTACTGGACCAAGGGATCGATGTCTTGAGCAGTATTTCTGATGCCCAGTACAAACATACGAATTCAAAATATTACCAGAGCTGCATCGGCAAGCATATGCGGCATATCCTGGAGCATTATATGGCGTTTACCGCATCAGTTTCGGCGTCCCGAAAAATTGACTATGACGACCGAAAGCGCGATCAGCAAATAGAAAAAAGCCGCAGTCATGCAATTCAAACTGCTGAATCGATGATCGGGGATCTTTCCCGATTAGGGGAAGATCGGATGTTGTCAGGACAGCCTATTAAAGTGAAAAACAATGAAAATGGTTCTTGGGTAATAGATTCCTGGAGTGGATCTTCCATAGAGCGAGAGCTACAGTTTCTTATAAGTCACACTGTGCACCACTACGCTTTAATCGCTATTATTCTAAGAATACAAGGCATAAGACCAGACGAGAAGTTTGGTATTGCCCCCTCCACACTGCGATATCGCAAGCAGTTCAACAGATCTACCGGTTGAATCTTAAAAATGGATTGATGAGCGAGAAAGGATCTACGTGGTTTCGGGGATGGAAGCGTTGGCTGATAGTGTATCTGTTGTTGCTGGCCTGTTCCCATTTTTGGCGTACCCTGGAGCCCGATACTGTAGACCTGGAGTCCAATGAGCATTCGGTAACCGTAAACCAGGTGGTAGGAGATTCGGTTCTACATAATCAGCCCCTCCGGATGGTATATCGAGATACTTACCAGGGGGAGAAGGAAAATCCACCTGTTGTCCTATTGTTGAACGGCAGTCCGATCGGGACAACCATGTTCCCTCAATTTATTGACCGGCTTTCCCGGGAAAACCGGGTCATTGCCCCGCATTTTCCGGGTTATGAAGCTTCCTCGCGTGAAATTCCCGATTACTCCATGCGTGCCTACTCACTGTATATGAACCAGATGCTCGACAGCCTCAATATCGAAAAGGTGCATGTGGTGGGCTATAGTCTGGGAGCCGGGGTGGGCATCAAAATGTCACATTTCTACCCGGACAAGGTGGCTTCCATTGGCATGATTTCGGGTTTGGGCGTGCAGGAGCTTGAACTACTCGGCAGTTACCATCTGAATCACGCCATTTACGGTGGTCAGCTATTTTTTACCTGGTTGCTGCATGAAATGGTACCCCATTTTGGGCTCCTACGCGATTTCCCGGTTCATGTTCCCTATGCGCGGAGTTTTTATGATTCTGATCAGCGGCCGATAAGAAAATATCTGAAGGAGTACAAAAAGCCGATGCTAATTCAACATGGACGTGAAGATGGGCTTACCCCACTGGCTGCAGCCCAGGAGCATCATCGACTGGTTCCCCAGAGCAAACTAATTCTTTATGATGGCGACCATACGATTGTAGAGGATAAAACCCAAAAACTTGTAGAAGATATTAACAGCTTTATTCAGCGCGTAGAATCGGGCAAGGCACGTACATATGCTGAGGCCAGCCGCCAGCGTATTCTGGAATCACAAAAACCATTTGAGGAGATTAATTTTGCCAAGGTCGAGGGCCTTACACTTTTTATCCTTATGCTTATCATTATTATTTCCTCCTTTGTAAGTGAAGACCTGGCCTGTATTGGGGCAGGTCTTTTGGCTGCCCGGGGAATCATTGGATTTTGGTCTGCTACAGTTGCCTGCTTTTTGGGCATTATTATAGGTGATTTTGCCGTTTTTATGATAGGACGCTGGCTTGGCAAACCAGCTATCAGGCGGGCTCCCATCAAGTGGTTTGTCAACGAAAAAGAGCTTGAAAACAGCGCTGAGTGGTTCAATGTGCGCGGACCGATGATCATCATTGGCAGTCGTTTTATTCCCGGCAGCCGTTTTCCTATCTATTTTAGTGCAGGGATGATCGGCATGAACTTTTTTATATTCGCGATCTATTTTCTGGCAGCCGGAGCCGTATGGACACCGGGGCTGGTCGGGCTGTCCATGCTGGTAGGCACCGAGCTGCTGCGGTGGTTCCAGACCTACCAGGAGTTCGCCATCCTGGTTATTCCGGCGATCATTTTATTACTGTTCTTATTTGTAAAATTTGTGCTGCCCGCTGTTACGTGGCGGGGCCGCCGACTGGTAGTTTCTCGCTGGCGCAGAATTACGCGCTGGGAATATTGGCCTGCCTGGATGATATACACGCCCCTCGTATGCTATATAGGCTTTTTATGGATTAAGTATGGAAAACTGACCGCGTTTACGGCTGCAAATCCTGCTATTCGGGATGGTGGATTTATCGGGGAATCCAAATCAGAAATTTTACAACAATTTCAAAAATCTGGGTGTGTACCCCGGTATATCACCCTTGAAGCGGAGCTTAATGACTGGGAAAAGTTCGTTACGGCTCGTGATCACATTCTGGATCAAGACTGGGATTATCCAGTAGTGCTAAAGCCTGACGCAGGACAACGAGGGGAGGGCGTCTGCTTTTCACGGAATGAGGAAGAACTTAAGGGTCACCTGGAGGGCAAAAACTATAAGCTCATCATGCAGAAATACATCGGCGGACAGGAGTATGGTGTATTTTACTATCGGTATCCTTCGGAAAAAAGTGGTCATATTTTATCGATTACCAGGAAAGAACTGCCAACGTTAACGGGCGATGGGGAGTCTACCCTGGAAGAATTGATTCTTAAGGATAATGACGCGGTAACAATGGCAAAACACCATTTCAAGATACACAGAGATCATCTGTTTGATATTCCCGGAAAAGGAGAGGAGATTCAACTTGTTAAGGTGGGAACGCATTCCCGGGGTGCTCGTTTCTCAGATGCTTCCCATCTTGCAACCCCACAGCTCGAATCACGAATTGATGAAGTAGCCCAGTGCGCAGAAGGATTCTTTTTCGGGCGGCTGGATGTTAAAGTTCCTTCGGAGGAGGAATTAAATGCCGGCGAAAACCTGAAAATACTTGAGGTGAATGGTGTAACTTCCGAGACAACATCCATTTATGATTCCAAATACTCCTTTTTTGATGCTCAGAAGAAGCTTATGCAGCAATGGAGAATAGCGTACGAAATCGGGGATCAAAACAGGGCAAAAGGGCAGGAGGTTCCTTCACCGATTGAGTTAATTCGGAAGCTGCTTAACTATAAGAGTAAATAGTTAAGCAGCTTAATCTTTATACTTCCGATTTGGAATCAGGCTTTTGATTCGTTTTTTTTTTTACTGAAAAATGAATTACCACTTAAAGGGAATTAGCTAAAAACTGTCTGGAGATCTATTCTTTTAAGGGGTGTACCTTTTGGCTTGATCCAAAAGGCACGAAAAAATCAAGGCTGGGGAATGCTGAACCATGCTTCGAGCGGCCGGCCGGAGTTTGCTAATGGTCCTTCTCGCTGGCTGCTTGCCTCAGGGCTCCCCGCCGGTACAGCAAACTCCTTTTTGGCCTCCCGCTCTCCGCTCAGCATTCCAAGGCCGGAGGGGCTGTAAAATAAATAACAGAAATCTTTCTGGTTTTTTAGTAAGTGCTATACAGGGCTCGGTATTCGAAATAATATTAGCGTTTAAGAAAAATCTGAGATTTTTTAGCGGAAAGGAGAGCCCTTTAGGTCAAGTTTACCCAAGCCGGTGGCTTTTTTTGATTCGTTTTTTGCCATTAAAAAAATGAATACCACCGAAAGGAGAATTAGCTTAAAAAGTTCTGTCTGGAGGCTAAATTTGTTTACTGGGTGTCCCTTTTGTCTTGATACAAAAGAGACGAAAAGATCAAGGCTGGGGAATGCTGAACCGGCTGCGAGCCGCCGGCCGGAAGTTTGCTAATGGTCTCTTCTCGCTTGCTGCTTGCCTCAACGCTTCTCACCGGTATACCAAACTCCTTTTGGCCTCCCGCTCTCCGCCCAGCATTCCTAGGCCGGAGGGGCAGAATATATAAACAGGAGTTCTTCAGTAATTTCTATACGTGCTTTAAGAGTACTCCCTTTAATAGTGGGCGGCAACGGGGTCCGGGTAGCGGGGAAAGGTTGGGAATAGGCGATGCGTGTTCCAAAGCAAGGAGCTGAAGACCAGCCTGCAATAGTACAATATCTTCGATACCCCGGCGACTCATATGTTTACCATGAATTGATGAAGGCTAAATAATTTAGGTTGTTTACATACCAACACCCCATGAGCACTCATGGGGTGTTGAGTCTGAGGATTTACAAGGAGAGCGGGCTTCGGCGACAAGCCCTTGCTGGCGCAAGAGGCTGTAAAAAAGGTTCTGCTCCCTCTCCTCAGGCGCCAAGGCTCAACCAGTACAAAGAGCCGACTTCCAGTCGAGCTCGTATTCATCGTGAGCAAAGCCAGCGCCGATCCTCAATTAATAATCAAAGGCTAATCTAAGTAAGAAGGTATTAGTATAGAATGAATTGGGTAGATTCCCAAGATCTTCACCCTCAATCGGTCGGTATTGATGTAGCAAAAGAAACCGTAGAAGTACGATTAGGAGCGGTTACCAGCGACCGCCAGTACCAGTTTACCCGCCCGAAGCGCTTTTCCAACACCAAGGAAGGATTCCGGAAGATGGTGCAGTGGGTCCAGGCAAAAAAGAAGGCCGATAAGTGTTGGTTCATCATGGAAGCGACCGGGGTGTATTATGAAGAACTCGCGTATTTCCTGCATCAACAAGATCTGCAGGTATGCGTGCTGGTCCCCAACCGGGTTCACCATTGGGCTAAAAGCCTGCCGATCAAATCCAAGACCGATGCGATTGATGCCCGCCTGCTGGCCCGCTACGGACTGGAGCGGCGCCCCCAGCGGTGGCACCCGGGCTCGCAGCGCCTGCGGCAAATAAAAACGCTGCTGCGCGAACGCGGGCAGCTCCAACAACAACGCACCCGGCTGATCAACCGCCGACATGCCGCCTGCCGAGCCTGGATCATCCCGAAAGCAGCCTCCGTCGACTAACCGACCATATCGAGCAAATTGATGGCTATATCCAGCAGATTAACCAACAACTGGACCAGCTCTGGCAGTCTGAGGAGGCCCTGGCCGAGCCCATCCGTCGCATTGGCCAAATTACCGGGTTGGGTCGGGAAAGCGTGCTGCAGGTGGTGGCCGAAACCAACGGATTTGCCCTGATCAGTAACCGTAACCAGCTGGCCTCTTACGCCGGACTCGACGTGGTGCTCGACCAGTCGGGGAACCGCCAGGGAGCGACCAAAATATCGAAGCAGGGGAACGCCCGTATACGACGGGCCCTCTACATGCCGGCTCTGATGTGCCAGCCGGCATAACCGGGCCCTCCGTGCATTTTATAAGCGCTTGGTCGAGAGGCATCCTGACCGAAAAAAGTCGCCTTGGTCGGGGTTATGCGGAAACTACTGTTGTTAATCTACAGCTTGTGGAAATCCGGGCAGCGGTATGATCCGGAGTTCCATTACCGGCAAATCACCGAAGCAGATTAACTTATTTAGGCTTCACTGGTTTATTTAACTTGACTTTAGACACAGTACCTTTTTTGATTCGTTTTTTCGTCGTAGAAAAAATGAACACCTAAGAAAGAACAGCCTGGAGATATGCCTGCGGGCATCTGCTATGTTAAAGGCATCAGTAACCAACCATCCTTACTAGTTGATCAGAATAACCAGTAAGCAGAAGAGGAACAGGGTGTATAGTTTCTTTACAATAACAAGTAAGGATATTTGGAATAAGGTGGTAAGGATTTTTTTGTTCACCCGACAGGAACCTGCAAAAACCCTGCCGCCGGCCGCTCACATTTATAGTGTGCCGGCGATATATGGCCAGCACAGTCTGTGAATAGCAGTTTTTTTAAACGCTATACTCTATAGACAACCCCGGACCGGTTTACTTACAGATTTTTTATAAAGATTGAAATGCAGCAAAACAGACTAGAGAATAAGGGCAGGGGAGGCCGCCCCAAAATTATACAACAAATGTCAAGAATCCTGTAATACAGTCCTGCCTTTAATCCATTAGGTTACGCTCGAAATAACACTGAACACCAAAATGTATTTGTTATGAGCACACAAGAAGCATCAACCAGGCAAACCACCATAACTATTGGCGGAATGGGATGCGCCGGGTGCGCCAACACCATACAGGAAGCCCTTGTAAGCAAAGAAGGTACGGTTAAAGCAGCCGTGGATCTGGAATCCGACACGGCTTCGGTGACCTATAATCCGGGTGCTGTTTCCATAGATGATTTTAAACAAGCAATTGAAGAAGCCGGCTATGACTTTGTGGGTATCAAATAACTAGTCAGACCGCTGCTATGTATGAATTCACGTCGCTTACGAACGTAACGCTAAAATTATTGAGGGATATCCTATGAACAAGGATCATAACCAACATCAAGAACATAATATGAAGCAGGATCACGGAGATCATCAAGGTCATGGAGATCACTCTGATCATAGTCAACACGATCAGGGGGATCCTGGCGGTCACTCTCACCGTGAACACCACAAGCAGATGGTGCAGGATTTCAAGTTCCGCTTTTGGTGGGTGCTTGCGCTGACTTTGCCCATACTCGCTCTTTCCCCGATGATCCAGCATTTTCTGGGCGTAGATTGGCGATTTTCCGGCGATTCCTGGATTCTCGCAGCATTGTCCACCGTCGTCTTTTTCTTTGGCGGATGGCCATTTCTGAGCGGACTGGTGGATGAGTTGAAGAAAAAACAGCCCGGTATGATGACGCTGATCGGGCTGGCCATTTCCATCGCCTACTTTTACAGCACAGCCGTGGTGTTTGGGTTCGAAGGCGACCTGCTGTACTGGGAGCTTTCCACCCTTGTCGGCATTATGCTGCTGGGCCACTGGGTGGAAATGCGCTCGGTGCTGAGCGCTTCCTCCGCGCTGGAAGAACTGGCGGAACTGTTGCCCGGCAAAGCACATCGCGTGAAAGAAGACGGCTCCACGGAAGACGTCCCCATTGGCGAACTGCAACAGGGCGACAAGGTGCTCATCAAGCCGGGAGAAAAAATTCCGGCGGATGGCAACGTGGTGAAAGGCGAGTCGAGCGTGAACGAAGCGATGCTCACCGGTGAATCCAAACCGGTGGACAAGGCCAAAGGGGATGAAGTGATCGGCGGATCGGTCAATGAAAAAGGCTCGCTGACTATCGAAATTTCCAAGACCGGCGACGACTCCTTTTTGTCCCAGGTTATGAATCTGGTCCAGGAGGCCCAGCAAAGTAAATCCCGCACCCAGGATCTGGCTAACCGTGCGGCTTTCTGGCTGACCATCGTGGCCATAACCGCCGGACTTATCACCTTCGGGGCCTGGGTATTTTTCACCGGACAAAGTTTTGACTTTGCCATGAACCGCACCGTAGCCGTGATGGTCATTACCTGTCCCCATGCGCTTGGACTCGCTATTCCGCTGGTCGTTTCCAGATCCACCAGCATTGCCGCCACCAATGGCTTCCTGATCCGCGACCGTGCCGCTTTTGAACAGGCCCGAAACCTGGATGCCGTAATCTTTGACAAAACCGGAACGCTTACGGAAGGCACCTTCACCGTCACTGATATCCTTAATTTCAATGATCAGTTTTCTAATGAAGAAATTCTGAAATACTCCGCTTCGCTGGAAACCAACTCCGAACACCCGCTGGCCAAAGGAATCCTCGAAAAGGCAGACGAGACCTGGGAACCGGACGAATTCAGTTCTATCACCGGGAAAGGTATTGAGGGAACAGTAAATGGTAAACCGGTAAAAGTGGTAAGTCCCGGCTACATCCGCGAGCAGGAATTGGGGTACCCGGAAGAGGAAGTCGAAGAAATATCCTCACAGGGGAAAACTGTGGTCTTTGTAATCATCGACGATCAGCTGGCCGGGGCGATTGCGCTGGGCGATGAGATTCGCGAATCCTCCAAACATGCCATCAACGCCCTGCACGAGATGGGCATCGAATGCATTATGCTCACCGGCGATAACCGTCAGACTGCTGAATATGTTGCCGAAGAACTGGGCATTGACCAGGTGTTTGCCGAAGTGCTGCCCGACGAAAAGGCCGACAAAGTGAAAGAGGTACAAAAGCAGGGCAAGTTGGTGGCCATGACCGGCGATGGTGTAAACGACGCCCCCGCCTTGGCAACAGCTGATATCGGTATCGCCATTGGAGCCGGCTCGGATGTGGCGGTGGAAACCGGCGATATCGTCTTGGTAAGAGACAATCCCGAAGACGTGACGGCGCTCATCAAACTCTCCAAAGCCACCTACCGTAAAATGGTGCAGAACCTGTGGTGGGCATCCGGCTATAACATTGGAGCGATCCCGATGGCCGCCGGGGCATTATATACGTTTGGCATTGTCTTAAGTCCTGCGTTAGGTGCTATATTGATGTCGTTGAGTACAGTGATCGTAGCCATTAATGCTCGATTTCTGAAGATGGAAACATAGAACCTATATAGGGCTTCCCCAGACCCTTATTACCTAATTGTTACACAATGGGGTCGTTGATTTTACCTGTCAGCTTCGTGCAAGGTTTTTTCTCTTTATCCAAATAACGGTGCATTTGAGCATGCATACCAGCAACCTGTCCCATTGGCAAGGAGTAGTTGGTTCCCGAAGTCAGAGTGTTCATTTTTTGGACGGGCAAAAAACGAACCAAAAACCCCGCCATAAAATCCCAGATATTTTCGTTTTCCGGCCTGCCAGAACATACTGCTTTTTGGCTTCCGCTCGCTTTTACCCAAACGGATTGCAGGGATTTTCTGGACTTGGGAGATGCCAATTTTCCAGCACCCTGACTTTTCATGAATAAATCAGACTTTTTGAGCAGGCCCTATTTAACGTCAACTCGGGATAAGGATGCCGTAAATGAAGTCTCATTGTTGGTTTTTATCGTCCTTATGAAATTTTTGTTGATCCGAGTGACCAGAGCGGGAGCGTTCAGAAACCAAAGTCGGGTGAAATCCGCGCTTTCCAGCGGATTGAGTTTAAATGTTTTTAGCTCCGGCGGCGGGAACGCAACAAAAATTTCACCAGCCGGCGATGGTTGCAATTCATTTTTTCGTCGTTTTAAAAATGAATCGAAAAAAGAGCTATTGGCTCAGAAATGAAGATTTTCATAAGATGCTGCTCAAAAAATCGGCTAAACGAACGTTGAAGCATCCTCTTAATCCCTTGCCGATGATGAAATGGTGATGCCAGCTTGTAGCTGCACCTAATCTCTTCATAAAGGTAACTGTCAAGCAGATAGTCCTCACCCGGTTATTTCTAACTCCATTTCTCAATACATTCTATTATTGTAAAACCTGTACCTGGCAGCCGGTTTCGGTGATCAAGCTCGGATTGCCTCTCCTCCAAAGCGTTAGCGTCGGCGGGCTGCCGGCATCCCAACTCCGATAGCTGTCGGAGCTTATCTTCCGCTGGCGTGCAAACATTGCAGCTTCCACAGAGCTTGGCTTAGGTATCCGGTCAGGTAGCTGCCAATACTTGGGAAAAAGCAAGAAGGGCAGGGGAAGCATATTTTTATGTCGCTATGTTATGCCAGGTAGCTCATCTTGCATCCGCGAAAAAAGCACGTATTTGATGTTTATGGGCTATTTTCGCAAACTACTGATTCGATTAATAATCTATTATGCAGTTATCTATTATGGATAACTATTAGTTAGGCATACTAAGAAAAGAGAAATAACATGAGTTCAGCTATTTGGGGGTTCATCGGTACTTTAGTAGGAGCGTTGGCAAGCATTGCAACAACTACAATTTCTAGTTGGAATACTTTTCGCATTCAAAAACTCGAAAATAAAGAGGATCGCAAAGAACGCTCAAGAGCATTTCAACGTGAAACGTTATTGGAGTTACAGGAAGAGTTAGTTGAATATATGAGATTATTCGGAGAAGCTTATTTTGAACAACTTGACTCTTTTAAAAAGACTGGTAACTGGGGAAGCTTACTGTCAGACGAGATTAACGAAAAGATTAGGCTTTCGAATGCCCAAACTGCTATTCTAATAGAACGCGTTATTGATGAGGAAATCTGAAGTAATTTAAACCAGTTAAAGAATTTAGTTTCAAGAGGTCTTTTAGCAAATACGAAAGAAGAAGCTGAATCCTATCAAAAGCAAGCTTCCGAAAAGTTTGAGGAGTGCAACAAAAGTCTTGGAGCTGTTTTAAGAAGCTATTACTAACAATTATTACATATTCAAATGGAAGAAGTAGAATTTAGACACTGTGCTTTTTGCTTACGAACAAAAGATGAGTCACCATTTGGAAGAGAACATATGTTTCCACATGCAATAGGTGGACGCCTATTTTTTGATAATTTCATTTGTGAAGATTGTAATAATAGATTAGGTGCCAATATTGACTGTCTTGTTTTTGAGTCCAGAGAAATTATTGAAGCCGTTAAAAAATTCAATCTTTCAGATGATGCTAATCAATATTTAAACAAGAATTTTGATATTAGCCTTGATTTTGAAGGTCATGAAATTAAGGCTAAAGCGGAAAAGGATTCCATAAAACCTTTACCCCATAAGGTAAATGATGATCATTTAATAGTTCCTGAAGAACAGAGTGAAGAGATCATAAGAAAAACGATTAATCGTGATGAAAGATTAAAGGAAATAGATCTGGATCCTGATATTATTAAAAAAGAAACTGCGGATTTGCTAAAGCGTTATGAAGAAGCAACAGAGGGTGAAAAAGTCGAGAGTAAAATTTTAGGTAGAGTTCTTGTTAAAAACACCAATCAGTCTAAACCTAAGATTACCCCAAAATCTGAAAAGGATAATTTAAGATTAGTTTGTGCTAAAATTGCTTATGAATTCCTGTCCTTAGTAGCATATGCCCATTTTATTAGCAGCAAGAAATTGAATAAAGTATTATTTGATACAATCAATCATAAAGAAGTTCAAAAAGGATTGGTAATCGAACGTGTCCAATCACCTTTTGATGACTTTCAGCCTTTACATACTGTTATTTTAGAAATTAATGACACTTTTACTCTTCTTCTCATCTCATTTTTTGGAACGATCACTTATCAGATATTTGCGCCACCATTTGAAACTGAATTCCTTAAATTTCATGCTAAGAACTATGATATAGAAGATTTAGTTGGTTTTCATTTTGAGGAGAATTTTGACCAATCGACAAAGAAATTCTTTGGCATCAACGAAAATAATGAAAGAATTCCAATAGCAGGAATTTAGTATGCCTAACACGCTTTAACTCGGACAGGCTTCGCCATCTCCTTGCCTCCCTTCTAATTTATTAGTTAACCTTTCATTTTAAAATTATTTCGACACTCTGGCGCCTGAACTTGCTACATTTTGCACCTTATGCGCAATGTCGTTAGGTTTCTCAAAAATTGTTCAGAAGTATGAAATTTAGAAGTGCTATCTCTAAAGTTGAAAGATCGAGAGAGTTAATTGAAAAAATTACTAAAGCCGTTAAAAATAACCCTCCTTATACTTATTGGTTAGGACGCAATCTTAAAACAGGTGAAAGTTTTACATATTCTAAATGTGACGAAGATGTCTTAGACAAAATTGTAATTCATTGTGGCGATGTATTCCACAATTTAAGATCTGCACTCGACCATGCATATTTCGAAGCTGTATCTCCAGAAATTGAGGATGAATCAAAACACGATTCAATCCAATTCCCTTTTGCCAAAGATTCAACAAGTCTTGAATCAGCAATTAAAACTAGACATGCACATAAAGTAAGTCACGACTTTTACAAAGCAATTGAAAGTCTTAAACCATTTAATGGAAAAGATGGTAATACTTTACTTTATCTGATTCACAAAATAAATATTATCGATAAGCATAGAAGTCCAACTCCAGTTGGGGATTTCACTAAAATATCTAGTAGCCAAATTCGAAGACAAGTACCTGACTTTCCGCTGGGTTTAAATATTGGAGTTAGCCAAACTACTAAAGATGTAGTTTGGTATAATGATCAATATAATTTCCGTAAAAAAGGATTTAAGAAAATTCCACCTGACATAGCTCAGACCCAAAAAAGATTAAATGTACAAGTCGATCTAATTTTTAATATCTCAGAACCTCAATATCGTGCTAAAGTAGTACATACGTTAAATGACATGGCTAAAGAAGTTGAACGCACGCTAAATGTAATGGAAGACGCATTGTAAATAAGCGAAATCTAACCGCGCATTAACGCACCTCGCCAATTCTTTGCCACTCTTGGTTTAGAGTCTCTTCTTTCGTTAGTTGTTAATTCAACAGTTCAATCCGTGTGCTTATGCGCAATGCCGTTAGGTGGTTTTAAAAGTCACCTAATTCACTATCACTTGAATTGAACGTTAGGAGAAGCGTAAATATGAAACAACTAAAAGCACTCATTTTATTAGCAGCCATTTTTCCTCTTTTGGGATTAATGAGCGCAGATAAAAACGACTTAATCACTCAGGAAAAGGTATCCATTTATATAAATTCTGGGTTTGAGAATGAAGAAATGCGTTTTACAGCAAAATGTAGTAACGATGAAGGTCTTAGTATTTCTTCCAAAAATGGACTAACTCCAACGAAGTTAGGAATGACAACAGAAAGTTTCGAGTGTGTAATTAAACCCTTACATGAAGGATCTTTGCTTGAGGTCGAAGTTATTCGGGAAGGACCAAATGTGAAAAAAACTTCTTCAAAAGCAATGAAATTAATAAAGAAGGGTAATAAAATTGTGCTGTCCGGAATAGATAAAAAAGAGTAAAACCACCAACCGTGCATTACCGGGACGTGCCTCGCCAATTCTTGCCAGCTTCCATTTTATAGTTACTCTTTCATTTGTTAACAATTTCAACATTTTTGGCGCACGCAGCTTATGCGCAATGTCGTTATACAGCCAGAGCTTTCATTCAATTTTTAGCTAATAGAAAAATGCGTCAGTCTTCATTAAGTTTGCTATAGTTCTAAATTAATCGATGAATTATGGCAACCAAAGTAGATCTCAAAACTGAACAGCTTCAAAAGCTTTGCGAAAAGTATAATGTAAAGGAACTTTATCTATTTGGGTCTGCCACAACCGATGATTTTTCTGAAGACAGTGATCTTGATTTCATAGTTAAGTTTAATCGTCAAGGCTTCGAAGGAGCATTTGATCAATTCATTGATTTCAAACGGGAGCTCGAGCAAATCTATGGTCGGTCTGTTGACTTATATCACCTTAAAAAGTTCAGAAATTCCATCTTTCAGCAAGAAGTAGAACGCTCCAAAGAACTACTTTATGCCGCATAAAACCAGAAAACTACTTCTCGACATCAGCCTTTCCTGTCAAGAGATAATGGATTTTATTGACGGTAAAAGCTTTGAAGATTTTCAGTAAAATCGCATGCTCCAACTTGCCATTAAACGAGAATTTGAAATCATTGGAGAAGCTTTGCACAGATTATCCAGAATTGAAGAATCAGCACTTTCCGTAAAGATTCCGGAATATCGCAAAATTATCGACTTCAGAAATATCATTGCTCACGGTTATGATATTATTGACGAAGCTGCCATGTGGGATTTTGCCGTAAATCGAGTTCCAGAATTGCTAGATAAGGTCGAAGATTATTGACCTATTCAAAGGTTTTAATCAGTTCTACTTTTGTCTGGCTGTATATCCGCGCATTACCGGGACGCACCTCGCCAATTCTTTGCCACTCTTGGTTTTAAGGCTCTTCTTTCGTTAGTTGCCAATTCAACATTAATGCGTGCGCTTATGCGCGATGTCGTTAGGTACCTTCATTTTCTTGCAATAATCGCCCCGCCTTTTTAGTTTCATAAAGAAACCATAACGAAACCAACCTGTTATGCCTAGTATCACAGTAAAAAACATTCCGGAAGAAATTTACGATCGAGTCCGTGAGCAGGCTAACGCTCACCATCGCAGTATCAACAGTGAAATCATTGCCTGTTTAGAGCAAACCGTCAAACCTCAACAGGTTTCTACTGACGATATCTTACAAGAAGCACGTCGTTTGCGTAAAAAAGCAAAAGGTAGTCTGCCTTCTGAAGAAATTGAATCTGCCATTAATCAGGGGCGTCCATGATCGTTGTTGATACGAATATTCTTGCTCACTTTTGGCTTCCATCAGATTCAACAGAACTTTGTGATCAGCTCTACCAAAAAGATCCACAATGGGTCGCCCCAATTCTATGGCGAAGTGAATTTCGAAATGTCGTTTCGCTGTATTTAAGAAAAGAGCTAATCGATTTAGCAGAAGCTTTGTTGATTATGGAAAAGGCTGAACTTCAAATGAAAGATCAGCAGTTTCATGTAAATTCAGTTCAAGTTCTGTATCATGTCAGCCAATCGAGGTGTTCCTGTTACGATTGTGAGTTTGTAAGCTTAGCTAAAGACCTGGACTTGGAATTAATAACGATGGATAAGCAACTTCTGCGAGAGTTCCCAAGATTAGCCAAACATCCAGAGAAAGTAATCAACTCATAAATTTTAGTCAGGTACCTAACCCCTTAAGGGGACACACCTCGCCAATTCTATGCCGCTCTTGGTTTTAAAACTCATCCTTCGTCAGTTGCCAATTCAACATTAAAGCGTGTGCTTATGCGCCAGGTCGGTAATAGGGCTTATATTTTCGTTTATTGGGATTGCCACATATTATTCTATACTCTTAAACAGATTAGGGATCTCTCTTCGACAGAGTTTAGGAGTTGCTAAAAAAATTAAAAAATCAAATCATAAAATAGAACGATTATGAAAACGATGACTTGTAAACAATTAGGGGGAGCTTGTGATAAAAAATTTCACGCAGAAACATTTGAAGAAATGGCCGAGAAAAGTAAAAAACATGGAATAGAAATGGCCAAAAAGGGCGATAAAGACCATCTTAAAGCTATGGACAAAATGAAAGATATGTCCCAAGAGGATATGCAAGAATGGTTCGAAAAGAAGAAAAAAGAATTCGAGGCTCTTCCTGCTGACGAATAGCGGAAAAGTAGTTTTTATACGAGACCATTAGAATACCTCATTATAAGAATCGCCATATAACGCGCTTTCAGCGGACAGGCCTCGCCAATTCTTTGCCACTCTTGGTTTTAAAATCATCTTTCGTTGGTTGCTAATTTGACATTACTCCGCGTACACCTGAAGCGTAAAATTTTTAGCAACTGCTCCCTACCTTTTTACTGAAATTTCCGGATTGCCTGTCAGTTAATTATTTTACTTAAGACAGCCTCAAAACTTCTTCTCAGAAAAATGAAATCTTCTAAAGATCTAATTGAGCGGCGAAAAGATATACTCGGAGGCACTCCCGTGTTTAAAGGAACCCGTCTGCCCGTGAAGACCTTTTTTGAATACTTGGAAGCCGACCACTCGCTCAATGAATTCCTGGAGGATTTTCCCACCGTCTCCCGCCAGCAGGCCATTAACATTGTTGAATCGTTTAAAGATCAACTGCTTCAGCCTAAATGATTATTAAAATCCTGCTGGATGAGTGCCTGCCAAAGAAGCTGAAGTATCGTATCGAAGTGCCAACCCTGCTACTTTATGGCGATGCTGATCAACGATCACCCTTGAATATTGCCAGAGAACTTCATGCAAGTATACCAGCATCGAAATTCGTAATCATGCAGGGAATTGCCATGAAGTAAATATCGAAGCGCCTGAAAAGTTTAATTTTGAGGTACGCAGTTTTTTGAACTCGATCAAAAATGAATGATTAATCCCAATATCAAGTGTTTCCTGTTACCCGTAATAGGATTATTGCTAATCTTCAAATTGGGTCGTCAGGCAGCAGAAACACCGGGTCGTTAGCCGTCAACATAATATATCTTAGCGATTCACCCTGTGAGTAATAAAATTTTTAAGAACGATGATGCCCGAAAAAGAATGGAGCATTGGTATCAACGATTTCTTGCGCGGGTCGATGGGAAAACGAGCTCCAACGAAATTTCTACTTCCCATGGGACAAATCATGTATTGATGGTTGGGGATTCATCTAATCCGCCACTTGTTTGCCTGCATGCCATGATGACAAGTTCCGCGCATTTAGCTTCTGAATTGGGAGCTCTTCTTGATCGGTTTTACATCATAGCACCTGACTTGCCCGGGCAATCCATAAGAGGGTTACCAGTCCGCCTATCTTATGGAGACGATTCCCATGCTCAATGGCTTTGGGAAATACTGGATGGACTCAATGTACAACAAGTTCATCTGTTGGGTGTTAGTTTGGGAGGCTTTGTTGCTCGACAGTTTGCTTCATCTTATCCTGGAAGGATCGAATCACTTGTACTTATGGTGCCGGCTGGCATAGCTCAGGGGTCCCTGGTAAAAGGATTTACAAAGATGGCTTTGCCGATGATTATGTATAAAATCAATCCATCTGAGAAAAACCTTCGCAAATTAGTCGATCCTTTAATTACTACCTGGGATGAAGATTGGGCCAGGTATCTGGGCGATTCGTTTAATGATTTTGCTGTTAACTTAAAGATACCATCCCTTGCATCAGAGGAGGAGTTAAAGAACCTGACAATGCCTTGTTTGGTCATAGGAGCTGAAAACGATATTTTTTTCCGGGAGATAAAATCATTGAACGTGTGAAAGACCACATCCCAAATGTTCAAACTGAATTGATCAAGAATAGTAGACATAGTCCACCCACAACATCTGAATTTCGGAATTGGTTGGGTAAGCGCGTTAAACGTTTTATTAATTAAGGCTTTCCTGCAAACAAAGAGGGACAAAATCCGTATCTAATTCCAGATATATATGATTATTACGGCCGATCTGCTTTTATTAGGACCTGTTAACAGGCCCTAATCACTCTTTTTCACCACACCCAAAAAATTCACTTTTTACAATGCCTAATATTTTATCGGGATATGAATTAATATTCCTAATTGATGTCACTTTATCTCTGGTAGCGGGTTATAGTATTGGAGCCGAAAGAGAATCCAGAGGCAAAGATGCAGGGATAAGTACCCACAGCCTGGTTATCACCGGAGCTATGCTTTTTACTTTTTTATCAATGAGGGTAGATCCTTCCTCACAATCCCGTATAGCAGCACAAGTTGTAACGGGTATAGGCTTTTTGGGCGCTGGATTAATACTCAAGGAAGGCGCAACAGTAAAAAACCTAACCACAGCGGCCAGTTTATGGTTTGCGGGAGCAATCGGCATGACATTTGGGTTTGGGTATCACGTTATTGGAATTATTGCCACTGTTATTTCAGGTATTATTCCCAGGCTAGCTCAGCTTAGCAGAAGAAATCAAAGATCGAAAAAAGATAGAGATTGAACCTTAACTTACGGTCTGCTTTTTATTGCAATCGCAGCGCAATGCCGTTATAGTGCTTCCCCTTTGTAGCCGTAATTTTCTTATCTCTTTGCAAATCACCTTTTTATATCGTTGAGTATGATTCCCTGAAGCCTGCCCTGAAAGAAGATATTCTTAAAGAAGAAGTGCCGGTTATATGAGCAAACGTAAACCGGACGTTTATCTTTAAGATATTTGATAGGGCATACAGCAAATTGAAGAATACCTGGATGGTGTCAAGGAAAACGAATTTTATCAAAACTCCGAAAAGCAAGAGCTGTTTTACGATGCCTGGAAATTATTGGGGAAGCTGTAAAGCATATCTCTGATGAACTCGTGATAAATATGATAAAATCTCTTGGCGTTACCTTAATCATGATTTGGGTTGTTGCCCAACGAGATCTTCCAGTTCTGAAATCGAATATTAAAGACATTATCAGTGATCAAAGTCAGGAGCGCACTATAACCTCTTAAAAACGACTTTATCAAGGGTACAGTCCTCACCCAGCGTATTTTTTATAAGCCCTGCTTTGTAAATCCCCAATTATATACCTGTTACTGGCAACCTGCTTCGCTTGATCAGTTCGGATTACTGCCGGCAGCCAAGCCTCCGAGAGCTGCTGGCGCTTCTGACTGGCACAAGAAAAAAATCAGTCCTTTCAGGTATGTCTTAAGGGGATTTTTGCTATAATTCTTTAGCATAAGCCGATGTTATAGCCTATTACAATAATGAGAATGCATATAAAAATAGCACTGCTCGTTTGTTGCACCTTGTTTACAGGATGTGATGAGAGAGAACTTCCGACAAAAAAATACAATCAATTCTCTTATAACAGATCACATTCATATGCTGACAATGAACTTAGGATAGATCTTACAAATCCTGTTATGTGTCCTGTAAGGATCTGGTTAAACAGCTCTGATGACACCATTCAGACTATGTTTAATAAAGTAAATCCGATTGCTCTTGAGGAAGGGGCTGATTCGACAATTATTTTTTCAAATATAGAACGTTTTGATGACGAGATATCATACACCATTGTTTACGGCAGTACTTTCAAAAAAATTAATCGAACCAGGATTAAACTACCTTTTGCGAAAAATAGAGCCTATAGAATAATACAGGGAAATAATACAGACTATACCCATAATACCGATTACTCCAGATATGCCATTGATTTTAGTTTATCAGTAAACGACACGATTTCATCAGCCACAGATGGGTATGTTGTCGGTGTTATCGACCAATATAAATATGGCGGAAAGGACAAAAAATGGAACCCTTATGGAAATTCTATAACTATTTATGACCCTCATTCAGGTATCTTTTTTCAGTATGTTCATTTAACACATAAAGGAAGCTTCGTAAAAGTAGGGGATAAAGTGAAAAGCGGTCAACCTATAGGTTTATCAGGCGAAACCGGGCAGACGGATATAGAACATCTTCATTTCAATAGCTTGATTCCGGTTGAGGATAAAGACGGGTTAAAGTCAATTCCAGTTGAATTTATTGAAGGATATAAGAGTATAGAAATGGGGAAAAATGATATTGTTAAAAAGTAGCCGGCTACAATATTGTACAAACGTAACGCGGGTAGAACGGCTAAAATTGAGCCTTTTAGCTTCTAACTAACTTTTTCGGTGGATGGAGAAGCAAGGTAGTCAGAACAGGCAGGATAGTCCAACATCTGGGATTCTTTGGCAACTTTTTTGATTCGTTGTTGAGTCGTATAAAAAATGAATACCTCTTAAAGAAAATAAGCTCTAGAGAACAGTCTGATATCAAAACTTGAATCGGTGGTATCCCTTTTGGCTTGATCCAAAAGGCACGAAAAGATCAAGACTGGGGAATGCTGACCCCGGCTGTGAGCCTCCGGCCGGAGTTTGCCAATGGTCCTTCTCGCTTGCTGCTTGCCTCAACGCTTCCCGCCGGTATACCAAACTCCTTTTCGCCTCCTGCTCTCCGCCCAGCATTCCAAGGCCGGAGGGGGTCGGTCAGGCAGAAATTCTTCCGGGTTTTCGTTTCGTGCTATGAAGAGTTGTACTCCTATTTACCTAAAAAGCAATGTCATACTGAGCGGAGGCCAACGGAGCAGCGCGAGGAGGCCGCAGTCGAACGTATCTCCCGCCAGCAGGCCCGCGTAGGATCTGAAGGGGTATCACGCAACCACGTTCGAGCAATATCGGGTAGATCTTTCGGCTCCACTTCGTTCCGCTCAAGAGGACAATATCAGGGGCGTTGTTCGGACATCCCCCTGCGCCCCCTTCAATGGGGAACGTTGCGAATTCACTTCGAAAACGGGTCCGGGGTAGCGCTTTACAGAATTAAAAATGATGATTGATAAATGATGAATTTGAGGGTACCATTCTTCATTCTTAATTTTTAATTCATACCCCCCCCGGTGGCTTTTCGTTCATTTTTTTGCCATTAAAAAAATGAACACCTAAGAAAGAAAACAAGCTAAGAAAGAACAGCCTGGAGCCATGCCGGCGGGCATCTGTTATGTTAAAGGCATCATAAGAAACCATATTTAGTTTTATAATCTGATAACCTTAGATTCTACAACAGATACCGATAAAAATAATGCTTATCAAATATGAATAAGGAGAATGGCATTCCCAAAAAATCAAAAATAGATCGTGCAAGTGATTTTAAGATCAGTCGCATGAAACCGAAAATAAAAGCGACAAATCCCCATAAGCATGATGAGTATCATGAACTTATTTATTTGACGAAAGGCGCTGGGTTTCACACCATCGATTTAGAAAGCTATCAAATTGAAACGCCATCCCTTTTTTTGGTTAAGGCGGGCGAAGTTCACTACTGGGAATTTACGGAAAAGCCGGACGGATTTGTGGTGATTTTTAAATCCAACTTCCTGGCACATCTTGCCTCTAAAGCCACCTATACATCCTTTAATCAAATCAGCAATCGGTATTTCCCAGTTCAACAACCAAAGAGGTTTCCTTTCTCCTCTCTGTTTGAGCTGATGGAATCTGAATATAATAATGTCAGCGATTCCTCAACTCGCATTATTGCTTCTTCGTTGGAGCTTATTTTGACTCAGATGGTCCGGCTGTCGAAATGGAACCGTCAGTCGCGCGAAGATCCGCAGCAAAAGCTTGTAAACCAATTCCAAGAACTTTTGGACAATCATATCACAGAACATCACCTGGTAAAAGATTATGCCGGGTTATTAAATATCTCTCCCAAATATCTTAACGAGATTTCAAAAAAAGCGACGGGACAAACGGCCAGCGACCTTATTGCCGAAACGCTTATCCTGGAAGCACAGCGGCAGCTATTATATTCCTCGCAAAATATTTCTGAAATTGGTTACACCCTTGGTTTTAGCTCGCCCTCTCATTTTATAAAATATTTCAAGACCAAGGTTGGGACCACACCGGAGCAATACCGCACCTCCAAGGTTACAGATATATCATCATCTCCGTGATATATGATATAGCCTTTTTGCCGGATGGTTATTATTTAAAAGGCTTACATTAAATACCATCTAGAAGGAGAAAGCTATGTATTCTAAGTATTCATACTTTTTGTTGATTATCGCAGGTTTATTTCTTTTTGGTTGCAGTTCCGGCAATAACCAGGAAGAGACAACGGATGACGGCTGGCTTACTTCCATAGAAGATGAAGACAAACAGATAGAAGCTATCCAAAATCAGTTCCGTGGATTCGATATGGCCATGGTCGAAACGGGCTATCGATATGTTGAGCTTTACTGGGCCGGGCAGGATGAGAACTGGGAGTACGCCGACTATCAACTTGAGAAACTTCGGAAAGCGATCGAAATGGGATTAGAACGCCGGCCTAAAAGAGTCGCTTCCGCACAGCCATTCCTAAATGGGGTGCTCCCGGAGATGGAAAAAGCTTTGGATCAACAAGATATAGAAGCGTTTAGAGAAAAATTTAATGTTCTCACGCAAGGTTGTAATACGTGTCACGCTGCCGAAGAAGTCCCACATTTTGAGGTACAACAACCAGAACATCGCAATTCACCCATTAAAAAATCAGACTAATGCTAAAACAAATCCTACAAACAGACGACTCAAAAACAACCTTTCTCATCCGCCTTATGGTAGGGTCGGTTTTTTTATCCGAAGGCATTCAAAAATTTCTTTATCCGGCACAACGTGGTGTCGGCCGGTTTGAGGGGATGGGGTTTCCCGCCCCGGAATTCTTCGGCAATTTTGTCGGAGCGTTTGAAATTATAGCGGGGATACTCATTTTGGCTGGACTCCTCACCCGTGCCGGGGCCCTGACTACCTTTATTATTATGACCGTCGCCATCGTAGTAACCAAGATTCCCATCATTTTCGGGGACAGTTTTGGACCGTTTGAATGGTGCGCGAGCTGAGCACGTACGGTTTCTGGAGCATGGCCCACGAAATGCGCACCGACTGGGCCATGTGGCTAGGCAGCCTGTTTCTGATGATTAAGGGCGGAGGTAGATGGTCGTTTGATCTGCATTTATACAAACAAAAACTGGAAAATAACTGATTTATGATTTCACGTATTTCAACTCTGCTGTTGATATTTGGCTTTCTGATAGCCACTCCGGGACAGGCTCAACAGCACGATATTCCCGGCTCTTACAGCAATTTATCGTACGATGACAATGGGAAGCTGTATTTTCAAAAAGACGGCAAACGCTATTACAAAGATAACAGCGGTCCGGCTTACAGCCTCGATCAGCTACTTGGTAAAGCGGAAGGAACCAAAGATGGAATCAAAATGGATTTCGGAGACTTCGAGGGAGAAATTACCTATGGATTGATTCCCTACGACCAGGCGCCGCATCCGCTGCCGGTATTCCGTTTTACCCGGTCGCTTGAGGATGGAAAGATCGAAATTAACATTGCCGAAGATTTTGCATATCCGTATGATTTTGTGGGATGGTCGGATAAGGGGCGGTTTACACTGGGCTACCGGCTGGCCGACCAGGAAGGAGAAATTGTATTTGACGGCGAAATCTCCGTAACCGGAACTGGGCCTTTTGAGATAGCTCCGACCCTCTACGAAGGTCCGTTTGTAAGTAATGTGACCGCCGAAAGTGCAGTTATCTGGTTTGAAACCACAGAACCTGTAGAAGCAAAGATAGAAGTTGAAGATCGAACCTTTACAAGTGATGGAGAGCAAACGCATCATGAAATAGAAATAACCGGCCTTGAGCCCGACCGGAAGTACAAATACAGGCTAACCTATGGAGAGTTTGAGCAAAGCTATCACTTTGAAACGACCCATGAAAAAGGAAGCCGCAAGCCGTTTGTTTTTGCCTATACCAGCGACAGTCGTCACGCCACCGGCGGAGGCGAACGCAAAATCTATGGTGCCAACGCCTATATCATGAAAAAAATGGCAGCTTTTGCCTACGATAAAGATGCCGCCTTCGTGCAGTTTACCGGGGATATGATTAATGGATATCTGACCAATAAAGAAGACCAGCACGTCCAATATACGAACTGGAAAAAATCTATAGAACCGTTCTGGCACTACATGCCCTTCTATATGGGCATGGGTAATCATGAAATGCTGGGACATGTATTCCGGGATGACGAAGGAAACTCCGGGGCCTTTATTGATGGATTTCCCTATGAAACCCATTCCGGCGAAGCTGCCTTCCAGGAAGCGTTTGTAAATCCTGTGAACGGACCGGAAAGCGAGGACGGCAGCCGGTATGATCCGAATCCGGATGAGGTCGATTTCCCCTCCTACGATGAAAATGTATTCTACTACACCTACGGCAACGTGGCGATGGTTGTACTAAACAGTGATTACTGGTTTGCCCCAACGATAAGCCGGGAACCATCGACCAGTGGCGGCTTGCATGGATATATTATGGACAATCAGCTTGAGTGGCTCAGAGAGACCATCCAACAGCTGGAAAAAGATTCCGATATTGATCACGTATTTGTCACCCAGCATACGCCGGTGTTTCCCAACGGCGGACACAGCGGCGACGATATGTGGTACAGCGGTAACAATGAAAAGCGACCGTACGTAGACGGACAGCCGGTCGACCGGGGAATTATCGAGCGAAGGGATGAATATCTTGATATCCTGATCAATGAAAGCACAAAAGTAGTAGGCGTGCTGACGGGTGATGAACACAACTATAACTGGCTGAAGTTAACCGATGAAGTACCTATTTATCCCGATGATTACGCCCATGAAAAGCTGAATGTCTCTCGTCCAATCTACCAGATTAATAATGGCGCTTCCGGGGCTCCCTACTACGGACAGGAGATCCTGCCCTGGAGCGATTACACCCGTTCATTTAGCGTAGAAAACGCCGTCTGCCTGTTCTATGTAGATGGCGATGAAATCACCATGAAAGTATATAACCCGGATATGCTGAATAAAATTGACGAAGTTAAGCTTAGGTAAAAAGATATGGAGGACCAGTACAACGAACTCAAGCGAGACCTGAAAACGCCCGGCGCCATCCTGATGGGATTGGGATCGATCGTAGGAACCGGAATTTTTGTTAGCATTGCTATCGCCACCCAGGTTGCCGGTAATGGAATCATCATTGCCGTAGTGATTGCTGCCGTACTGGCCACCTTCAATGGACTCAGCAGCGCCCAGCTTGCAGCGGCTCATCCGGTGAGCGGCGGCACTTACGAATACGGCAACCGTTTTCTCAATTCGTATTTTGGCTTTACTGCGGGATGGATGTTCCTGATCGCCAAGTCTGCTTCGGCGGCGACGGCTGTTTTGGGATGCATCGGTTACCTGTTTTATGCTTTCGATGTAGGTGCCGGCAATTGGATAATTGTCGTCGCCGGACTTGTATTGTTACTGCTGATGACATTTCTCGTTTCGGGAGGTATCAGCCGGAGTAATACGGCAAATAAGTTTATTGTTACGTTTACCCTTTTGGGTTTGGCTGCTCTTGTCGTCGTCGGGTTCTTCTCCAACGGCTTGCCTACCCGGCCCATCGTCGATTCTTTTACTGATATTACCGGATCATCTATTCTTTATGCATCAGCGCTGATGTTTGTAGCCTACACCGGTTATGGCCGTATTGCGACCCTCGGGGAAGAAGTGGCCGAACCGCGGACAACCATCCCCAAAGCTATTATTTTGGCCATGGTGTTCATCGTGGTGCTTTACCTGGCCGTTTCACTCACCGCACTGCAGGTAATGGGAGCCGAGGCGTTTGGTCAGACGGTAGAGGGCGAAGCCGCCCCGCTGATGGTTGTTGCCCAAACGCTGTCCGTCCCAGTTATTGGCCCCGTAATAACGCTTGCCGCGATAACGGCGATGCTGGGAGTTCTGCTCAATCTTATTTTGGGATTATCCCGGGTGATGCTCAGCATGGCCCGTCGCAAAGATCTGCCTGGCGGCCTGGCAAAAGTCAATCCCAATACGCAAAGTCCCGCCTCGGCAGTTTGGGTAACGGGATTAATTATCGGGTTGCTGGTGCTTAGTGGAGATGTGGTCTTTCAGCGCGTTCACCGTGCTGATCTACTACGCCATTACCAACCTTTCTGCTTTTGTGATGCCCGAAGATCTGCGGCTGTATCCCCGATGGATTCCCGCCATGGGATTGTTCGGCTGTCTTTTCTTGGCTTTTTGGATCGAGCCTAAAATATGGTTAAGTGGCTTATTACTTCTTGGAATCGGACTTATATGGCATAGTATTGCACTAAAATTAAAGAAAAAAACAAGCTCATAGCTCAACCGGCCAGCGAACAAGCGCTAAAGAATTTCTTAAAATCATACAGGAGTAATCATGAGCACTTTAAGTGTTCGACTACCAGACTCATTACACAAAAAACCAAAGGAACGGGCCAAAAAGAAGGAGTTTCAATGAATCAGTTAATCAATTTAATTTAGCTGTTTCAGAAAAGTTATCTGTCTTACTTACCGTTGACTATCTTAAATAAAGAGCAGAAGAAGGAAGTCGCCAAGAGTTTGAAAAATTATGGCGGATTTCCCTGATGTGGAACCGGAAGAATACGATAAATTATAAACGGCAAGGCTAACCCCTGAAAAGGAATTTGTCAAAATGTAGCAAGTTCATGATTGGATGACGGTATTGGTTGCATGAATATCCAAACCTGCAGACTGTAGTTGCATTTGTAAGAGGACCTCCTGTTGGGTTGATGGTGGCTGTAAAAGGCTACCAGTCTACTGGTGTCCTCTTGCTAATACAAAATACCGGACGCACCTCGCCAATTTTTTTACCGCTGTTGGTTTTAAAACTCTTCTTTCGTTAATTGCTAATTCAACAGAAATGTGTGTGCCCGTTATGCGCAATGTCATTAGCCCGCCCAACAGCTCGATCAAGCGGTTATTCTAAAGGCTGGAGTACGACGGACTGAAACTCAAGGAGAGCAGATATGCCATTTCAAAACAACTATGTGAATCTGGTTTCAGAGAAAGCACAGGCCCATACCCGTTTGATCCGAGACTATGATGGTACTAACAGAGACTTCGACTTCATTATTGTCGGTTCCGGTATGGGCGGCGGTATCCTGGCTGACGATCTGGCGGACCGATTGGGACAGAATCATCGTATTCTGGTATTAGACGCCGGTTCGTTTATCTATCCCACCCATGTCTATAATATCAGCCGGGTGCCAAACTTTTCCATAGCCGATCATTTTGGTGTCGATAATTTTACACAGAACCCGACCGGCAATCATTTTATTGGCGGAAAGCCTCAATTGGCGTTTGGCGGTCGTTCGATATTCTGGTCCGGTCTGATCCCGCAGGCTCAGGACTGGGAACTGGATTTCTTCCCGGATAACGTCCGCCAGGATTTGACATCTGAGTACTTTAATCTGGCTGCAGATCGGATGAATGTATCGTTTTCTTCGGTGAAAAGGCCAAAGAACTGGTAGAGCATTTCCGCAATAGCAGCCTGAATGATGATTTTGTGATACAAGAGACACCTCGCGCGCTACATCAACCTTATCTTAATCCAGACGGCACGCCACGGGATCAGTTCTTTGTGGAGCCGACCGGGGTATTCAATACGGCTGAACTGCTCATCAATCAGGTGGGATTAACGCCTGGCGCCAATCAAGATGGCAGTGGACTTTTTATCAAGCTCAACTGTTTCGTTGAAGCCATCAATGAGGTGCCTTTCGATTGGTATGAAGTCAGAACCACGAACACCGCCACTGGAGAGCAAGTCAGCTTTTACACACCACGAGTCGTGATTGCCGCCGGCTCCATCGAAAGCCCAAAGATGATCAATCGTTCCTCGATCTACCAAAGACTGCCCGGCCACTTGAAGCAGCGGGTAGGCTTTGGCTTGACGGATCATCCGGTTACTGCGGAGTCACAGGCTTATGTTTCGTCGCTTGGCAATATCTCTCTGAGTCGCCGGGATCACGCCAAAATCATTTTCTATTCACGTGGAAAACCTGACCAAAACGGCCATTTTAAGTTTCCCTTTAATATAGAGATGAACGTCAATCACGAATACTGGCACCTGCGAAACAATGATCCTTCCGCCGAATCAGTCATCGATGACACCAGCAAGACCCGTGTTGATATCAAGTACAGCTTCGCCAACTGCCTGGACGATGAGAATGGCATCTTCTCGCACGCCAACGACGGTTATACCCCTGAAATCCGCTTCAAGCGCTTTGCATCTCTGGATGATCTGTTACAGATTCGCTTACCTGTGCTCGCAGGATGGACAAAGGGGCATCAGGACTTTTTCGATCTGCTCAACCAGACTCGGGATCGTGTCTTCGCGGAGTTCAATGATGTGGACTGGATTACCGGTAAATACGGTAGCGGTCAAGGTAAACAATGGCCATTCGGTTGGGGTACTGTGCATCATGCCTGCGGCACCTTGCGGATGCCCTGGAAATCCAATCGTAACGCTAACTTCAGCCACGAGTCGGTTGTGGACGAAAATCTCAAGGTCCGAGGTTCCGCCGGCCTCTATGTTTGCGACATGTCTGTCATGCCAATCAGCACGGCCGCAAATCCCGTCCGCACTCTCGCGGGTCTGGCATTGCGCCTTTCACGGCATTTGGGCTGAAAGAGTCAGAAGCGGTTCGCGTTGACAGGTAGCACCTTGGTAGGCCGTTTCGTTTCTGTAGAGAGCTTGTGTTTCTGTTGTCTCTGCGTGCGACGGATGTGCTGGCAGGCCGTTTTCGCTCAGGCTTTGGATCTTGTGCCTCACGCTGGTCTGTTGCTGTGTTTTGTTGCCGGGGAGCGGGCAATATCGTCGGCCTGGGTTGTTCTAGCTGGCTAATTTGCTGGAGCACTAGCTCGGCTTGCAGATTCGCGGCAGGGGGCAACTGTGGCGCCCTCTAGTTCGTCTAATTGTCGCCACTGGGAGCCACTGATGCGCACGTTATACTTGATTGCCTGGTTCCAGAGCGTCGCCTGCAGGTCAGCTCCCGGAGTTCTCTTCGATCGTTTTGTGTTTGATAGGCTTCTGGAATGAGATCCGTTCTGAGCAATTCTGCCAATGTCTTCGCAGTCGGTCCTGACCTTCGCGTAGCTGATGGCTCCCGCCATCTTCGGGTGGGCCAGCGTTAGATCAATCCCGTTGCCGCGGCACCAGTCACTCAGCCAATACCAGTTGCTGGCCCGTTCAACGATAGCCTTTACGGAGTCGGTAAAGGTGCTGAAAAAATCATCCAGTGATCGCCGGGACGTCGGCAGCTTGGCCTCCCGAATCACTTCTCCATTGCCGTTAATTGCTACATTTACCACTAATCTAGTGAGGACCTCCCATTTGGAAAGATCCCGTGCATTAAGCGGGCAGATTTCGCCAATTCTTTGCCGCTCTTGGTTTTAAAACTCATCTTTTGTTAGTTGCTAATTCAACATTCATTCTAAAGGCAGCTTATGCGCAATGTTGTTAGGCGTAATTAAATTTTCATTATGAGTAGATGTAAGCATCATAACGTTTGTGATAGAGATGCCAATTACCCTGATAATTGTTGTATACTACATACCAATGTAGAAAAGAAAGAAATTGATTTTAGGAAAGCCTTTAATAATCATTTAGAGAAAATTGGATATGATTGCGCCTATTTTGTCATTCCAATAAGAATTGATAGAACTTTTTTCAGTGATAATGAATTTTCTGAAACACTAAATTTTGAAAGTTCAGTATTCAAGAGTCAGCTAAACCTTTATCATAAACACTTTAAAGAAGGTGTAAATTTTAATAATTGTGTTTTTGAGGAATATGCTGAATTTATTGACTGCAAGTTCTCAACGAGTTCAACATTTTTCAATACTAGATTTAAAGGATCAATTAATTTTGCTGATTCAGAATTTGAAAACATGTTGAATTTATATTAGCAAAGTTTCATCAGAGGGTTGACTTCTTTAACACTATCTTTCGACAAGATGTAGATTTTAGAGATGCTAATTTTTCGGGAGAAGCTAGATTTCTAGAAACAAGGTTTAATCATAATACCAAAGTATTATTTAAATCTTCGTCTTTCAGTGGACCTACCCTATTTGCTGGCAGTAATGAAAAACCGATTTTTAAAAATGTAGAACTATGCTTCAATGACGTAATAATTTCACCAGCTGCTTCTCTTAGTTTCAATAACGCAAATTTAGAAAAATCAAGATTTTCAAGAACTCAAATTGAAAATTTCACATTCAACAGCGTGAAATGGCCTTACTTAGAGGGTAGAATTTGTACTTTTGATGAGATTAAAAATTCAGAAGAAAAAAAGTTTAATAATCTTGAAGAATTATATCGGCAGTTAAAATTGAATTATGAAAGTCGTAAAAACTACATTTTAGCGGGAGAATTTCATTATGGCGAAAAGGAAACTCAAAGGAAAAATCCCAACACTAAATTTTACCTTAAAACACTTTTAACTTTATACAAATTATTTTCTGGCTATGGAGAACGCGCTAAAAATTCTTTCTTTTCATTGCTAGTCCTTATAATCATTGCCGCCTCCTCTTACTTCTTTTTTGGTTTTGAAGCCATCAATGAAATAAAATATAATTATAGTACAAATACCTTGTCTTCACTTGGTAATGCGTTTCTCTTTTCAATAAAATCAACATTCTTCGTCCGACCTTTAGGATATGAACTAAGCACATATGGTTCAGAAATTACTTTTATAGTTCAAACCATAGTTTCCCCAGTTTTAATTGGGCTTTTTGCTTTAGCAATAAGACAGAAACTTAAAAGATAAAATTTAGTAGTTATGGAATATGATAGAAATATGATTGGAACATTTGTAAGCCCAGGCACAAAAGAAAGGAAAGACTGGAATAACCCACTTCTTAATTCAAGCAAAACAAACAATTCGTTTTGATGAAGAAGAAACTGAAAAATTAAGAGATGATATTTTTTTCGATTATGAAGGAATTCAATTGTCGGATATTTACAAATTTGCAAGGAATTGATGTCCTTGAAGAAGAAATTATTGAGACAGGTACTGTATGATGATCCTAAAATAAGAAGAAGTCAGAAATGAATTAATTGAACGGATAGTTCAAACTACAGTCAAAGCTTATGGACAATTAAATAAGGTCCTTCAGGAGAAATAAATATTGAATAAATAATTAGGTAGGGTTGTTCAAAATGCGTTTAGGTCAATTTCTTATTTACAATCTTAATAGCTTTAGTATTACTTGCCATAATTGGCTTGGTGGATTGGGGTACAGTTGGAAGTTGGGGAATATTCATGTTAATCCTTGCTCTGATTGGCCCTGTATTTCTTATTGCCTCTCATTTAGTAATGAAACTAAAAGAGAAAAAAATGATGAGGCCAAAAACAAAAAGCTTGGTATATTTTTTAACTGGGTTATAGTAATCTCAGGTTTTGTGATTTTAATTTTAATAGTATTATCTCAGACTTATTCGAATACATCTTATCAAAATCAAAGCTTGACTAATGACACAAAAAAAGTGGAAGAGAAAGATAATTCTGATGGGTCGCAGGTTGTAACCAATAATTACGACTACAATAATGGTGCAAAAAACAAGGATATTAATGATTCAAGCTCCAAAGATTATGCTGGTCAAAAGTACTACGAATCTGCTCTTGAACTTGAAAAAAAACAAGAATTTCAAAGTGCACTAAATTACTTGAATAAAGCTATTGAATTAAGCCCAGATTTTGCCAAGGCATATGAAGCCCGTGGTGTCATAAAGTATGTTCTTCAAGATTGGCATGGAGCATTAAGGGATCACCAAAAAGCAATAGAATTAGATCCACATTTTAAAGAAGCATATGTCAGTAGTGCTTTTATGAAAAAGGAACTTGGATACAGTTCAAAAAGTATATGTCGCGATATAATTGAAGCTAAAGAACTTGGTTCAGATGCACCATTGGTTACTTATTCTGACTGCTTTGATTAAAACCAACCAAGCATCAAAAAAGAAAAAACCTTACCATGACTTTAAGTTGCTAGCAAAACATTGTTTAGAAAAGATATTTTACCAGAGTGATTCAAAGATTATATGCCTCTAAGAAGCTATGTCTAAAAATACGCCTAACAATGTGTTGGTCAGCGCATTTACAGCCAGGGGATTATGTGCGGATCTGCTTGAACTTATACTTGCCGACCACAAATTAATGACCGGAGAATTTGTATTACAAGAGTTGCAACGGGTGTTGTTAAAAAAACTCAAGGTTCCCGAAGGGAAAGTTTCTGAAGTCCTTGGGTTTCTTCGCAATCATCATGTTGAGCCTATTCCTGATGAGCCTTCTGAAGTAAAAGTCAGAGATGAAGACGACCGTTCGGTATTGGAATCAGCCATACGGTCAAAAGCTGATATCCTGGTTACAGGAGATAAAGATCTTTTAGCTATTTCAGATCAGGTCCCTCAGCTAAGGATTATCACACCCCGGAAGTTTTGGGAGTTGGTACAAGAATAGGCTCGGGCTATAACCCCTAAAGAGGGAAATATCAAGCAGACAGTCCACACCCAGTCTTCTTCTTTCGCTCATCCATAAGTCCTAAACTATTTTAACCTGTAACTGGCGACCGGTTTCAGTGATCAAGCTTGGATTACCTGCCGGCATCCACATTCCGACAGCTGTCGGAACTTATCTTCTACCAATGGGCGGAAGCTGTCAAAACAACGGTCAGAACTATCCCAGATCTTTAACCGGCCGGCTGATGTCCCAATCCCGCGCACGGGCTTAGCTATAGGTGTCCCGGTTAGGCACACGGGCTTATCGGTTGAGGCCAGCAGGTTTGGGAGGCCACCCTAACAGGCTGCCCTTTAAATCCTTTATACTCCTGGTTCTTAGTTAGCATATGCTATACTCCTTTTGCCAGTTCTTTAGCGACTATGGCTTGGGCTACGGGCCAGCCACATTGGGGGGGTAATCAAAGAATTCCCTACTTAAGCTTTTGAAGGTTAAGAATGACGACCAAAGTCGAAATCGTCCCGCAAGATGGAGGACTTTTTATAGATCAATGGTTATAAAAAGTTCAGTGATCTGGAACTTGCTGACTTGGTCTTGGACTTTTTGTCAAAAGGAATTTCTAAAGAAGACCCAGCTGTACATCTAAAGCATAATTCTATGGAAATATAGAAGATAGAGCAACCCACCTTTGAGCGGAGAGGCTTCAGACTCGGTTGGTGGTTTTTCGTCAAATAGTGAATCTTATAAACTATAAACAGTTTGAAAATGTTGACGCCTCAGGTTATATGCCAAGTCGTTATAACTCTATAGCTAACAACCTGCTACGTCTCACGTCTTGTATTCTCTGCGACTGTTGCCGCATTTAACTTGAATTTCTCGAATTTGGCTCGGCGGATGGCGCTTCCCTCAAACAAGGCGTTGTACTGATCCAGGTCCAGTTCCTCCCAAAAGTCAATATCGTTATCCAGAATTTTATCCCGGGGAGCCAGGTCTTCCATCTCGGTAAATTTTGCATCACGATTCCAGGGACACACATCCTGGCAGATGTCACAGCCGTACAACCAGTCGCCGACTTCATCCCGGTACTCGTCGGGCATTTTATCCTTCAGCTCAATCGTAAAGTAGGAGATACATTTTGATCCATCCACGCGATAGGGCTCGTAGATGGCGTTGGTAGGACAGGCGTCGATGCAGCGGGTGCAGGTGCCGCAGTGGTCGGTGGCCATGGTGCTGTAGATAAATTCAGCGTCGATGATCATCTCACCGATAAAGGTAAAGGAGCCGATATCTTTGTTCAGCAGATTTGAATTTTTACCGATCCAGCCGATGCCAGTACGCGCGGCCCAGGCCTTATCGAGAACCGGGGCAGAATCTACAAAAACGCGTCCTTCTATATTGCCAATCAGCTGTTCAGTGAAATGAAATAGTTTTTTCAGTTTCTTTTTGTAGACTTTGTGATAGTCGCGCCCCTGGGCGTATTTGGCAATTTTAGGTGACATATCCTGGTCCATCTGCCGCTGGTGATCCGGGTGATAGTAGCTGCCCACGACCGAGATGACAGATTGCGCGCCGGGAACCAGCTTGGTGGGATCGACCCGCTTGTCAAAATAGTTCTCCATCCAGCTCATCTCCCCATGGCGACCCTGGTTGAGCCACTCTTCCAGCCGGCGTTCTTCCTGCTCCAGGCGCTGCGCTTTGGCAAAACCGCAGGCATCAAACCCCAGCCGCAGGGCCTCTTCGCGAACGCGTTGTGTACGCTTAGTGAGATTCATTCAACTGTACTGATACTGTAATTAGAACTAAATTTAAAAATACTGAAGATAGGATATAACAACATATATACGGCTCAATCTCCAATAAATTGCCGAACATATCACGTGAATACAAAGTTGATATAAAACAACCTGGTTCTCATTAGGGATATTTAGAGATCTGTTCGTTTACAATTAAAGCTGGATGGAGATAAGAGATACAACAGATCCGGTTCTCGCAGTGGTAAAACCTCGATGGCTAGTCACAGAAAAAGAAGGTATTGAAACCGAGGCTTTCTGCTGAGAAATATTAATCAACGAGGTGGTAGTGGTAGGCTCTGTTGGTTGCCGGGTTAGATAATAACCAGCCATGGCGCCGCCAACCGGAAAGGTAAAAAAAGCCACGCCACCCAGTATCCGGCCCACTTTGGATTTGCTTTCAGCCAAGGCGCTAAGTGTAAGGGCACCAATGCCTAAGCCCAAAATATCACCCAACAGTACTGCCGGATAAGAAGCTTTCTGATACTGGTTGTTTCCATAGGAATGCACCATCAGGGAGGAGCCGCCTATGTATCCCACAGATCCTCCGATGATAAATTCTCCAAGCTCACACCAACCCTCGCAGGTAGATATTTGAGTGGCAATAATTCCTCCTAAAAAAGCACTTACGCCACCAACCAGGATTCCAGTACTGGCTTGTCCAAGCAGGTCTCCGGCGTCAACAGTTGGTAAATTATGGTCATCTTGCTGGGCAATTTCATGGGAGGGAGCAGCGACTTGAAAGGCGGGATTTAGTTGCGCCTCTGTCTGCTGTTTTGAAATGGGCTGGCCGGAACTTCCGAACGGAACAGCGACAATTCCGATGCTAAGAAATAGGATTAGAATCCAGGAGCTGTTCATGTTTACTCTAAGGATTTTAGGATTCAATCCATTTAAATAATCATAAAATCCAATCTCAAAAAATGGATGCATTTTTTTACAAATTGTCGATTATTTAAATCTATATAAAACTCTTGCAGGTTGGTACTAAATCATAAACTCTTGACCTCAATTTCGTTGAGCTGCCCGCGCTCCAGTTTCAGGGTGCGGTCGGGATAGCGTTTGACGGTGTTATAGTCGTGGGTAACCATCAGCACGGCCATACCACGATTGTTGATCTGTTCCAGCAGTTCCATAATAGAAGCTGATGCTTCCGGGTCGAGATTACCGGTGGGTTCATCCGCCAGCATAATGCGCGGCTCGTTAGCCAACGCCCGGGCAATAACCACCCGCTGCTGTTCACCACCCGAAAGGTCATTAGGCATATTTTTACGCTTGTGACTGAGGCCCACCATGCCCAGCACTTCCATCGCCCGCTGCTTAATAAAACTGCTTTTCTGGCCGGTAACTTCCAGGGCAAAAGCCACGTTTTCATAAATAGTACGATCAGGCAAAAGTTGAAAGTCCTGGAATACAATACCCAGCCGGCGTCGCAGATAGGGTACTTTGCTGTCATTTAGTGAATTGACCTCCATATCGGCCACGCGCACGGTACCGGAACTGGGCGTGATGTCGCGGTAAATAAGTTTCAGGAATGAACTTTTGCCGGCCCCGGTCTGCCCGATCAAGTAGTTGAACTCTCCGTTTTCCAGGGAGTAGCTGATATTGTCGAGCACCGGGCGGTGATCGTAGGTTACCGTTACGTTGTTGAACTCAATTACTGAATCGTAGGGCATTGCAGTACCATCGTTATTCTTAAACTTGAATTATCGGCGTCAACAAGATCAAATCCATCGTATTTAGCCAGCACTGTATACTCTGTTTCGTCGATAATGTCAAGCATTTCAGCTAGTGTATAAATCCGTTGCTTGTGCACTTCCTGGAATTTTTCCAGCACCGTTTCTTCATCCTCGGCCAGTTTTTCTATCGTAAACGTGTTGTAATGAATTTGGTCCCGGGGATCGTACTTGCTTTTGCGATAGAACCGGTAATTGTCAGGGGCGTATCCCTCTTCGTTATTAAGATATTGTATTGACTGGATGGAGTTCCTGGGCGTTGTAAAATCAAAGACAAAAATGCTCTCCGGGGTGAGTAGTTTTTGTACCTCTTCAAGCATCTGGACCACCTGTTTGGGATCGTGCAGGTAATTCACGCTGTCAAAGGTAGAGATTACAGCGTCGAATTTTTTATCCGGCTTGATGCTGAGAAAATCCATCACTCGGAAGTCAACATTAGCCATCTGGTTGCGTTTTTTATGTCTTGCAATCTCGATCATGTGCGGAGATTTATCGGTGGCCATAATGTCGTAGCACATCAGTTCATCCAGCGACAGGGCGATAGAGCCGGTACCGCAAGCCAGCTCCATAATCGTAATCGGATCGTGGTGGTTGACCTGTATTACCTCGTCAATAAAGTTGGCCCACGATTCATAATCCACATCATCCATGACGGTATCATAGATGTGGGCCAGCGTGCTGTATTCAGGACTTTCTTTCAAAATTTACTATACCTGTTCTTTTTTGCTGTTGGCCAGGCTGATGGCTAGGTCAAACGCCTGCCGGAACGAATCGGGATTCGCCTTTCCCTGCCCGGCGATATCAAATGCGGTGCCGTGATCCGGTGAGGTACGGATCATCGGCAGACCCGCTGTAAAATTGACGCCTGATCCAAATGAAAGCGTTTTAAATGGTATCAGGCCTTGATCATGATACATCGCCAGGACTCCATCAAACTGCTCGTAGATCCTGTTACCAAAAAAACCATCGGCAGGGAATGGACCCTCAACCACCAGGTTTCCGGAGCCGGAGCGTACCTCCTTAATAGCGGGGGTGATAAAATCGATCTCCTCACTGCCGATCATGCCGCCATCTCCCGCATGGGGATTAAGTCCCAGCACGGCGATACGCGGCTTGGAAATAGTAAAATCCCTTTTCAGGCTGTCGCGGATTATATTTATGAACCGTACAATCCGTTCTTTGGAAACCCATTCCTTAACCTCCGCCAGGGGGATATGGGTAGTAAGCAACCCAACCCGAAGCTGATCGTATATCATCATCATAATGAAATCCTTGGTATCGGTCTTTTCCGCCAGGAACTCGGTATGACCCGGAATGTGATAGCCCGCTTTGTTCACGGCCTCTTTTGAGATGGAGGCGGTAACCAGCGCATCCGCCTGGTCGGACATGCAGAGCTCAATTCCTTTTTCAACAGCCAGCATGGCACATTTACCGGCCTGTTCAGAAAGCTGTCCCGGCTTTATGGTGATCTCCCCATCATCCATGCAGTTCAGCACGTTCACGCTACCATCTTCAATGCCGAGCGTGGTATCGGTTTGATGGTACTCAAGGGATATTTCCAGCGTGTCCAGGTAATAGTCCACAATCCTGGAGTCACCCAAAATGACAGGCGTGCAGTTGACAGCCGGACTGGCAGCAAGCGTTTTTAGGGCCACTTCCGGCCCGATTCCGTTATAATCCCCAATACTGATCGCTATGCGGATCGGCATACGTTGGAACTTGTCTTTCTTGTTTGCTGATTAACAAAACAAAGATAAGTAATAAAGCCGTGGCATGAGAATAATGAGAATAACCAGATACTAAAAAGACTGTGAGAAAAAAGCTATCCCTGATCAGAAACCAGCTTGAACTCACCAAAACCACTTACAGCCCGGAAAACGAACGTTCGATCATTGTACTCCCATATTTCTAACGCGGGTTCGCCGGGCGGAAACTTCCGGTTGATATTTTGGGGAGGTCCAAAGCGGATGTAGACGCTTCCTTGATCGGTATTGTAGCCGTTAACGTTGATCGTGGAAAACTCTTCGTATGCGTAATCAACACGACGGTAATACTCAGCCATCAGCTCATTGTACTCGGTTTCTGGTGTGGGATCCCGCTTCTCCCAGAATGCGCGGAATTTCTTCTCTTTCTCACTATTGGAGCCGGAATTCATCTCCCGAAGCTTCTGCTCGTCCACAATGAACCGAAGCATGTCAATAGCCACATTTACGTTGAGCAGGCTGGAGGGCATATCGATCCATTTTGAGCGAAAAATTTTGTCGGCAATCGGCTCATTACTTTCCTCTTGGGTAACCTCTAGCTGGTAGATGGCATTGATAAATTCGCTGTTGGGGATTTTAACCAAGGCGTAGGACGGGGCATTGTCTGCGTTTTGCAGGTGGAGTTGCAGGTTGGATTGCCCGGCAGTCAGCTCAGGTCGAACTGCTTCGTAGATTTGATCTCCCGAAATAGTGCCAGAATGCACAGAAGCCTGCTTGGTAGTATCTCGGCTTGAGATATCCACACGATTAACGGTATAGGAGTAGGCATCAGAAGGCTGATGGCCGGGCAGGTGGATGAACGCGTAAAAATCCTCCCCATAATCACACAAAATCACCAAAATTGAGCAGGTTGAGGATATCATCGCTGTTGCCAGATCCTTCGTTCACCGACTCGGCAAGTATTATTTTCTCCCTTTTTCTTAGAGTCAAACGGCTCCAGTTTAATACTATTTTTGCGGGAGCGGCGTCCTTCAATTTCCTCTCCCCGCACAAACTGCATGATGTAGCTGTAGGTGCCAGGTTGCAGCTCAGAAACAAGCTTACCGGAGATAAATCTATTTTTGGCTTTAGTCTGGGCGTAATTTTCAGCAAAAGCCGTATCCTTCCAAGATGCCCGGTTGACCGGCTCAAGATCCTCCACGTCAAAATCATTTTGACGCCGGTTGTTGAACTGGGGATTATCGTCTTTAAATACTTCTATATTCATGCCCACCAGGCTGAAGAAGTTTTTCTCCTCGGTTGCACCATCATATTTTTTGAAGGGCAGAAGATTATAATCAATACGAAATGTGGTGACAAACTGAAGTGAGCCAGGCTGTGCTCCAGGCAGCGTAAATGATTCAATGAAGATATTCTGTTCCCGTTGTTGATTGGCAAGCTGTTCATACGTAATACCCCGTTGAGCCAATGCGGGCACCGAGAAGAGCAAGATAACCACAAGAGAAAATAGAAAGCTGTATACCTGTTTTGAGTTAGCCACAAGAAATAGTATTTATATTTTCGGTAGTTGATGTGGGAAGTTAATGTTCCCCAGTCCGATTCTAAAACGTTTTATTACCAAACGCCTCTTTATGCATCATAGTATTGAATAAAACCGCGCATCTGATATGAGTTCCCAAAAAAATCTGTTGAACAATCCATTCAAGCGAAAGTAAAAAGTATCCAACAAACCGAAGCTGAAATAAAGAAAGGCGGTGGCCCCAAACGGATCGAAAAGCAACATAAAAAAGGAAAACTTACCGCTCGAGAGCGTATTCAGCGGCTTATAGATAAAGATTCCGAGTTTCATGAGCTAGGTCTCTGGGCGGGCTATAAAATGTATGAGGAAGAGGGCGGATGCCCGGCAGGAGGGGTCGTAATAGGAATAGGGGAAGTTTCTGAACGTGATTGCATAATTATAGCGAATGACGCCACGGTTAAAGCGGGCTCCTGGTTCCCAATCACCGCTAAAAAGAACCTCCGTGCCCAGGAGATCGCCATCGAAAATCACCTTCCCATTATCTACCTGGTGGATTCAGCCGGTGTATATCTTCCGATGCAGGATGAAATTTTTCCTGACAAGGAACATTTTGGACGTATTTTCCGAAATAATGCGATCATCAGCGCCAGGGGAATTCCACAAATAGCAGCAATAATGGGCAGTTGCGTGGCCGGCGGTGCCTATCTGCCGATTATGAGTGATGAGGCCCTGATTGTTGACGGGACAGGCAGCGTATTCTTGGCGGGCAGCTACTTGGTAAAAGCAGCGATTGGCGAAGAAGTGGACAACGAAACCCTTGGTGGTGCCACCACGCACACCGAAATCAGTGGCGTTACCGATTACAAAGTTGAAAATGACGAGGAATGCCTGAGCACCATTCGTGATTTGGTTGATAAACTTGGTCCATTTAACAAAGCGGGGTTTAACCGCAGCGACCCAAAAGCTCCGGCCCGTGATTCCCATGAGATTCTTGAAATCTTTCCGGATGATCGCACCAAGGCGTACGATATGAACCAGGTGCTGGACTGCATTGTGGATGCCAACAGTTTTACCGAATTCAAGAAAGGATACGGCCAGACGCTGATCACCGGTTTTGCGCGGGTTGACGGGTGGAGCGTGGGCATTGTGGCCAACCAGCGGAAAGTGGTAAAAACCAAGAAAGGGGAGATGCAGATCGGTGGCGTCATTTACTCAGACAGCGCCGACAAGGCCGCACGGTTTATTATGAATTGTAATCAGAAGAACATTCCATTGGTTTTCCTGCAGGATGTTACCGGATTTATGATCGGCAAGCGAGCAGAGCATGGAGGTATAATTAAAGACGGTGCCAAAATGGTGAATGCCGTAGCTAACAGTACGGTGCCCAAAATCACAATAGTCGTCGGAAACAGCTACGGCGCAGGCAATTATGCCATGTGCGGCCGCGCCTACGATCCAAGGTTTATGTACGCCTGGCCATCAGCGCAGATCGCCGTGATGGGAGGTAACCAAGCCGCTAAAGTGCTGACACAGATAAAAGTAAGAACCCTTGAGAAAAAAGGAGAGGAGATTACCGAAGAGGAACAGCAGGAGATTATGAAAGAGATAAGCGAACGATATGAAAAGCAGGCCGATGTTCGCTACGCTGCCGCCCGGCTCTGGGTGGATGGCATTATAGACCCCGCTGAAACGCGTGATAAAATATCTCATGCCATCCGGTGCGCTAATCACAATCCAGAAATTGAGGAGTTTAAGACGGGAGTTATGCAGGTCTAGCCCGTATTTCTCACGATTATTTAGGATAAAGCACTGTAACTTTATGGCAGGTAGAATCTCATATCATATTCAAAGACAACATAATGCTAACAGGGTGTAACGTGCTACAAATTTTCCCTTCAGCTGCGTTGAATTGGAAATTGCCTACTCAACGTACCAGCCTGCGTTTGCGCGGCTATTTCCAGTTTGCCTTGCTGAAAGAAAAATTTCTCAGGTGAGAAATCCGGGCAAGACGATTGCGTTATCCTGAAGCAAAAATGAGGGTGAAAGCTAACCTCAAAAAAACATTAAACGAAAGCTACCATAGTCAAAAGCAGGTGTCTGGCTATAATTGAACGATTCAGTCTACACCTCTTTGACGACCGAGCTCGTAATCGCGGGGATCTTCCTGGAGATTTACAGGGTAACTTCTCGTAGTTACAAGATCATCTTTATCCACTTCTCCGCTGCCGGACTTGTCCAGGTGTGCCCTTAGATTATAGCGCGGATGTCGGGCATCATCGGTATCATCCACATCCATGCTAAAACCCAGGTGCGTGGGTTGGCCTTTGTTATGGGAAATATTGGGCAGTATTTGCTCGTGGACAATTCGAGCCGGAGCGTCCATGCGAGACACATCCTGCAAATAGATATTGAGCGTTGCACCACTGAAAGATTCAATATCGGCCTCGATAATCACTTGTCCCTGAATGAGCATATTGGTAGAACACCTATAGCCTAATAATTATTTCTTCCCTTTGTTTCCCGATTCCCCCTTTTTGCCACCATTTCCGTTATCTGACTCTGGAGGCGCAGGAGAGGTGCTTATATTATTGTTTCCGCCCTCTTCCGCGGCAATATCATCTGGAAGATCCCGCGGTGGTCTGGGCGGTCCACCGCTTGTATCAGAAGTAACGGACGTTACATCCTCATCGGAAAAGCTGGGAGGAGATGCTGCGTGTTTTGTTACCAACTCCTGATCCTGGTAGGCCTCTTTCGGCGGGGCGGGACCGCTGCCTGCTGCATTAGAAATGGAATCACCTGCACCAGTTCCTGTTATAGCCTCGTCACTCTCTGGCGGTAGCGGCGCTGAGCTGAAGGTACTGCCCCTTTCGCCCGTTCCAATCTCTTTTTTCATCGTTACGCTGCTTTCCTCGTCCGGTTGTAAAGAAATATTTATGGTGATATTACTCATGATTTCACTCGTTTATTGGTTAACACATCCGGTAAAAGAACTGTTATCTGAGCGTAACGCGTTCTATCTCGTTGGAGACAATATACACATCCACATTTCTATCTGAAGCCTTTGCGGCAGACAAAGCGGCATGAACGTTTGGAACGATCATCAGGAAACGGCTTCTTTTACAGGACGGCTCAGTAATCATCAGAAGGGCAAGAACTTACGCGGTTTATTCTGTGCGGCAAATCCCTGACCTTAATTGCGGATGACCAGGATCAGTTATTATTCAGCTAATCGAAATATCGTCCTGCAGTCTTAATCACAGTACTCCGCCGAAGCTTTCCAATATTCTATTCCCTTGAGCAGAAAATCCGAGTAAAAATTTAGCAACCAGCTTTACATTTTTTATCGAATGGAGACTTTAAAAACTTTGACGAAATCCTCTTATTAGTTCACTAATTCAATTCTTTAATACTGACTACGAAATAAAATAAAATATGAAGTCAGCTAGACGAATTCTTTTGCTCTTCCTGTTTATGGGTGTTGCCACAGTGCAGGGATGGTCGCAGGAGGCCCCGGCCCAGGCGCTGGACAATGTAATTATCCACCATGCCGACGGCAGTACCACCGATGACGGCACCATTGTATGGCGCAATGGAATCATCGAGGCCGCGGGAGATGATGTAACTATTCCTTTTGACGCCTATGTAATTGACGGCGGAGACAGCCTGCACGTATACCCAGGTTTTTTAGATGGATTGGCCTTGTGGGGCAGTCCCGACCTTCCTGACAGTTACGAACAGCCTGAACGTCCCGGAGAACCCGGTTATGAGCGTGCGGGCATTCAACCAGAGCGGCAGCCTTCAAAACTGCTGAACACTGAAGACAGCAACCTGGAAACGGCCCAAAAGCAAGGATTTACCACAGCGGCGCTGGGACTTAAGGGTCAGATGCTGCCCGGTCAGATCGATCTTTTCTTTGTAAATGGAAGCAGCACGGATGAACATCTCTATAAGGAGAGCTTGGCCCTGCATGGTCAGTTTGAAGAGGCTCCCGGCGGATGGGGCAGTGGGGCCTATCCGGCAACTTTGATGGGTATTATGGCCGAGTTGCGTCAACTTTGGTACGATGCTACGGCGCTGCAGGAACACGCAAATTATTACGCCTCCAACAGCGATAGCTATCCCGCCCCAAAGAAAGATGGCTGGTTCTTGAAGCTCTGTTTCCGGTCGTGGGCCGGGAGCAACCGCTTCATTTTTGCTGGTGGACGCGAAAAAGAAAATATTGAACGGCTGTTTTGGCTAAAGGACGAGCTTGGATTTAACGTCGTGGTCGTCTCCGGCAAGGAGGCCCACGAAAAAGCCGAAGAATTGGAACAGCGTGATATCCCGGTACTTGCAAGTATAGACCTTCCTGAAGAGCCGGAATGGAATGTAAAAGAAGAAGAGACTGAAGAGTCTGAGAAAAAAGCGTCGGAAATGGAAGAGGTGACCGAAGAGATGCGAATCTTCCGTGAAAAGCAGCTGGCCGCTTATCAAACCAGCATCGAAAATATAAGCAAGCTGATTGAAGCCGGCGTTAAAGTTGGATACGCTTCCAACGGCATGGAACTGAGTGAGCTTTCGAAAAACGTTAAAACGCTAATTGAGGGCACCGATTTAACTGAACAGCAGATCCTGGGAATGTTAACTCAGCATACCGCTGATATTCTTGGCGTAGGTTCCCGGCTCGGGGATCTCCGGCAGGGGCGCATAGCCAGTTTTTCGGTATTCAACAAGCCGTTTACCGAAGAGAAGGCCGCGGTGAAATGTTCCGTGTCGAATGGACAGATTACAGAATTTGACGAGGAATAATCAGCATGAGGATTAAGAAATTAAAGGAGTTTACCATGAAGAAGTTTTATTTAACACTAATTGTGTTTTGTATAGCGCTAAACACGGCGTTTGCAACAGCAGAAAGGCTCTGTTCTAAGGTAATCCAGAACGGGGCTGTACTTACGGTTACCAATGGTGAGATGAAAAACACCGATATCCTGATTGAAGATGGAATTATCACCGAAATCGGTCAGGATTTAGACGCGCCCAGCGGCGTGGAAACGATCGACGCAACCGGCAAATATGTAACGCCCGGTATCATTGACGCGCACTCTCATATCGCCGGCGTTGACATTAATGAGTGGACCGATCCCGTAACTGCGGAGGCGACGATGGAGGAGTCTGTTGATCCCACCGACATCAACATTTACTGGGCGCTGGCGGGCGGCGTTACCAGCATCCACCTGATGCACGGTTCGGCGAATGTAATTGGCGGACAAAATGAGACGCTGAAACTTCGCTACGGAACCAGCATGGAGGATATGCGATTTGAAGGTGCTCCCCGGACCATCAAGTTTGCACTGGGAGAAAACCCGACGCGCGTCCACGGCCAGGGTTTTGATGTACAGCCGCGAACTCGGATGGGCGTTGAGCAGGTAATCCGCGAGCATTTTGACGAGGCACTGGATTACAAGCGCAATCGTGAAGCATACCTGCAGGCCAAAGAGAAGTATGATCAGAATCCCCAGGGAACTCCGCCCAAGCCGGTAGCCAAAAACCGCCGCCTCGATGTACTGGCTGATATCATAGAAGGCGACGTGTGGGTGCATTGCCACTCGTATCGCGCAGATGAAATCCACATGCTGATGCGTGTTTTCAATGATTATGGCATCGAAAATTATACGTTTCAGCACGCCAACGAGGCCTTCAAGGTGGCACCCGAACTTCGTAAAAACGGAGCCCATACCTCGGTATTTGCCGACTGGTGGGCCTACAAGTTCGAGGTGTACTATTCCCACCGCCTATAACGCCTCAATACTGAATGCCAACGGCGTCAACAACAGCATAAATTCCGACAGCGGCGAACTGATTCGTCACCTAAATCACGAGGCTGCCAAAGCGGTTCACTACGGTGGTACCTCAAAAGAGGATGCGTTCAAGATGATTACGATCAATCCGGCCAGGCAGCTCGGAATTGACGATATGGTAGGAAGTATCGAAACCGGAAAACGCGGCGATATTGCGATCTGGAGCGGTCACCCGCTGAGCATCTACGGCGTCTGCGAAAAAACGCTGGTTGACGGGACAACAAGCCATTTTGACCGCGATGAAAATGCTGACGACATGCGCGTGGAGATCGACCCTGAAACCGATTTTTTTGAGGAAGGATATTCAGATAAATGGTTCGAATTCGGGTCGTGAAAGAGGGTTCCCTGCCTCCGGGCACCGGCATCTTTTTTGATAAACACGGCATGGAAATTTCTTCGATATGCGGAATAACACAAATTTTAAAGACCAACGACACCATGAAGATTTTTAAACATATTGTAAGTTTATGCTGCATGATACTTTTTGTGGCTGTGGCGGAAGCGCAGATCACACAAAAAGCTACGGCAGGAAAATTTGCCATCAGCGGGGCAACAATCCATACGGTAAGTGATGGAGTTATCACCGACGGAGTAGTACTTATTGAGGGTGAGGAGATCACCTTTGTTGGGAAAAACGTGAAGGTTACGCCCGATTTTGAGCGTATTGATGCGTCTGGCAAGCATGTCTATCCCGGATTCATGGATGCAGGAACCCTCTTGGGACTCGTGGAAGTTGAAGCGGTAGCTGTTACCAATGATCAGGCTGAACTAGGCGAATTCAACCCCCACGTTCGTGCATTTACGGCGATTAATCCAAACAGTGTCGCCATACCTGTTACCCGGGTAAATGGCGTTACGCATGTTATTTCGCTGCCGGTATCCGGCCGGATCGGAGGCAAGGCTGCCCTCATCGACCTGTACGGCTACACGCCAGACTCAATGGCTGTAACAGCGAATGCTGCGCTTCATCTCAACTGGCCAAGTTCGTATCAATCGCCCTACGACGATCAGCCTGAGGAAGAGGTGCAAAAGGCGTACAAAGAGAACATCAATCAGCTCAATGAATATTGGGAAAAGGCGGTCTTTTACGATAAGATGATGACAGCGTATGAAGAAAATCCCAATGACAAAACCCAGCCAGACACCGATCGCAAACTCGAAGCGATGCGTGAGGTCGTAACCGGAGAGATACCCGTCATCATTTCAGTGGAACGCAAGAAAGATATCCTGAATGCGCTTGAATGGATTGGGGAACGTGAAGATGCTCGATTCGTATCTGGCGGGCGTCCAGGAAGGCTGGAGAGTGGCCAGGAGAGATTGCCGATGCCGGCGTGCCGCGTCTTGTTTTCCACCCTCTATACTCCTGTTCGTGACAGTGACAACTACCAGCGCCCGTATCAAAATCCAGGTATACTGCATGAAGCAGGTGTAAAAGTTGCAATAGCCACCGGTAGTGCTGAAAACGTTCGGAATGCGCCTTATCATGCAGGATTCGCCGCTACATACGGCCTGGGTAAGGAGGAAGCATTGAAAGCGATCACCATCAACGGTGCCGAAATTTTTGGAGTGGAAGATCGCTTGGGGAGCCTTGAAGAGGGGAAGCAGGCCAACCTGTTTATCTCCGATGGCGATCCGTTTGAACCCACTTCCCAAATTGACGCAGGTGTTTAGTTCGCGGCAAAAAAATACCGATGGTTAGCCGTCATACCCAATTGTATGAAGAGTTCCTGAATCGTGGAGCGGTGAGCAATTAATAATTTTTCTCAGATTATTACCATAAGGGATTTAAAATGCCAGGTTTCTTGCCTGTGTTTTAAATCCCTTTTTAATTGGATTCCTTTTAAAGAATGATACAACACTTGAACGTTTGCATCTAATTTATATCATTCCAGCTCAGGATTTTTTTACCCAATTCAATAATTAAGAAACGGTAATTTATGCAGTTCAGCCAGATTAAGGAGACATGCCTTTACGTGCAGGATCTGGATAAAACAGAAGCCTTCTACAAGAATAAATTACAGCTGGATGTAATAGGTAAAGAGGAGGGGCGCCACGTCTTTTTCAGGGTGGGGAGCTCTGTTTTACTTTGCTTTATCGCTGATGCCACAAAAAAGGAAGACGTACTGCCAGCCCATTACGGGCAGGGCTCTCTTCACATAGCTTTCGAAGTACCCAAAGAACAATACAAGGAAATAAAAGCCGCAGATAGCAGCAAAGGATATTGATATTGAACACGAACAGCAGTGGGGCGAACAAATGCAATCATTTTATTTCCGTGATACCCGATGGACATCTACTTGAAATTGTTCCTTTCCGGAATGTGGGATTAATCCCGGCTTAATAAAAGCTTTAACATATTGAAAATATTGTAGTTATAACTGATATTTTGCGTGTTGTGATAACTAAAATTATTATCCGGAGAACGGTTGATGGGCAATCTGTACCGAATTATACCATCCTCTCTATTGACTGCTTTGTTGATTGTTCAGTCTCCGAATCCGTTAACCCATGCTCAGACTTTTACTCCTGGTAATCTGCCCGCCCCCGGTCCGTATTGGTCGCCCGACGGACGAAAAGTGGCTTTTCTACTGTCCAGCACCTGGTAATAACTACGATATCTATGTCATAAATTTGGCAGATAATAAAAAAGAACAGGTTACCAGCCATCCCGCCAATGATCATTACCATTCCTGGTCACCGGATGGTCAAAATATCGCCTTCTATTCCGACCGGGAAAGTACTGTTCCTCCACATCCGCCTAATACGGTTGTTTACAAGGTAAAGGGATTGTTTGAAACCTATGCCAGGGATGGGTACAAGCCGTCATGGTCGCCTGACGGTAGAACGATTTTGGCCCACCTGCGGACCGAACGAGGGAATTATGAAATTTATTCGATGAACAGGAGGGGAAGAGATCGCAAGCCGCTTACCTGGAATTCATCTAGCGATATTCATCCCAGCTATTCACCTGATGGCGAACGAATTGTATTCGTATCCGGTCGAGATAACCAGCCCGAAATTTATATAATGAATGCGGACGGTACGAACCAGACGAGGCTCACCCGTTCACCGGCTTATACAATTGATCCTGTTTGGTCTCCGGATGGAAAAAAGATAGCGTATATCTCAAATCAGTCAGGTTTTTTTGATATCTATGTGATGGATGAAGATGGAAGTACAAATAGAAGGCTTACCAAAGCGCTTTCCGACGATATCTCCCCACATGGTCGCCCGATGGCAAACAAATTCTTTTTTCCTCGGACCGCAATAATGGTATTTTTGATTATTCCTCATGAATGCTGACGGCACAAATATCCGTCAGATAACCTCCGGCAATGGGCAGAAACAGTCTCGGTGCCTGTTCCGATGGTGAAACCATAGCCTACCTTTCAATCCATAAGGGGCAAACCGAGCTTAACTTAATATCCGGTAAAGAGCGGCAGGAAAATAAAAGTAATCCGGTAATGAGCGGTTAATTGAGGTGAACTGGATCATCACAGATAACGTGTGAAGCAATTGAGTTTATTTCTTGAAGTTTTGTTGAACGAATACAGGTCTTAAAGGCATCCTCAGGCGGATGCTAAGCCAACGATGTACCAGCACCGTGCAAGGCTCAAATGGGCCGTCCACCATGCAAGGTTTTTCGGCTGAACTGCTCCATACCCCTTGCATTTATGGTACGAGTCAGGTATGTCCCCCAGAGCCGACCAGCGACATCAGAGACGCCTCCCCCTCCGGCCTATGATTTATAAGCCGACCCGGCAAACGCAGCGTAGGCGCAGGTTAGTTATCAGCTTATTGGTTATTAGGCATTCGGAACACACAAATAACAAATTTCTAATACCCAGTAACTAAATCCCCAGGCGAGTGGTCTTTTGGGGTTCGTTTTTGTTCACACAAAAAGGAACACCCCTTGCCGGGGAAAAGGATTTCAAGACTTTTTGAGGAAGCTCTAAATAGACAGAACCATTTCTGTTTGAGAAAGCTTAATCCCTTAGATTGAGTAAACGGATTGGGTAGAGTAGTTTGATAAGATATCCAACCGTTGGTATTTATAATATCCCTGGCAACCTTTTCAGAATTTAGTATGTTGGCTAATTGTAATCAAAAGCAAACGGATTGAACATGAGAACCTACCTTGCCGCTGCCGTCCAGATGAATAGCCGGCCTCATATGTGACCATAACCTGGAGCAGGCGTATGAGCTGATCCGATCAGGCGGCCGGCCAAGGGGCTTACTTTGTTGGACTGCCCGAAAACTTTTCCTTTCTGGGAAATCTCAATTTACGCATGGAAAAAGCCGAGGAGATCTCCCGGAGAAGCCTGGAATTCATTAAAGAAACTGCTGCAGAATTTGGAATCTATTTGCTGGGGGGTAGTTATCCTTATCCAGTCAAAGAAAATAAGGTATATAACAGGTCGGTGCTGTGTAATCCGGAGAGGCAGGCCGGTAGCCCAGTACAATAGAATTCATCTTTTTGATGTCAGAGCTTGCCGGGGGAGAGAGCTACCGGGAGTCAGACTATGTGCAATCAGGGAATAACATGCCTGTAGTTTATCGCAGTAAAGAACTGGGAAAAATTGGTATGAGCATCTGCTATGATCTTAGATTCCCGGAACTGTACCGTTCGTTAATTCAGCGACAGGCAGAAATTCTCTGCGTTCCGTCCGCATTTACGGCAACAACCGGCAAGGACCACTGGAAACCACTGCTTCAAGCCCGGGCTATTGAAAACACCGCTTTTGTATTTGCTCCCGCGCAGACTGGCACGCACGGAAAGCATCGGCAAACACACGGGCACAGCTACATTATTGATCCCTGGGGCACGATTCTGGCAGACGGGAACAGCGAAACGGGAGTGGTGTTCGCCGAAATTGATCACGCTAAGCTCGAAGAGGTACGTCAACAAATTCCTTCGTTAGAACATCGGGTGATCTATCAGAACCGATGAACCATTAGAGGCTCTCATCTGGTGAGGAGTTCAACGTGGAGATCAACTGCCGGACTTCATTTTTTATTATGGCATACGCTTGTTCAGGATCCATAAATTCTACGTCCGGTACGTCCCAGTAGTGAACTTTGCCTTCAAAATCCGGAAATCGGTTATTGAACATCGACTCATGTTCTTTGCGATACATACAGATCAGCAGGTCACTGTTCTGGAGTAGCTCCAGGGTGGCGCTGCGGGGAAATCGCTCGACGGATCGGATCGGGTATCCATCTCCACTGAGCATATCAACCGCATGCTTCGATATCGGTCCCTCATCTGGGCGATTCGGACATATCCTCACGCAGCCCGGCAGACTCAGCACGCCAGTCTAAATCGGTTTCATCCGCCCAGAAAAGGAAAAGCTCCTCAGCCATCCGGCTCCTGTAATAGTTGCCGGTGCAGATAAAAAGAACATTATTCATACGCCTCAGGGATTGTTTTGGAATAGTGGTATCAACGTAATGAAAAAATTAGGAGAGTCATTCACTACTGGCCCGGAAATTCAATATTTTCACCATCCACTGAACGTTGATGTTCAAATTACGTTTTGTATCCCGTTTAACGCTATAATCATTTATTGCAGTTTCAAGCATAAATTTTACCGATGGTTTCTCATATTATAAAAATTATCCTGTGCTCGTTTTTCGTTCTGTTGTTTGGTGCTTGCCAGGGAAAGGCGCAGTCACCAGATATCGCTGAAATCTGCCTTTATCAAGCATCAATCAGACTTGAGAGTTTCGGTCAATAGCGGCGACAAATCACTAATGAGGCAGGCCAGGGGAGGGATTCAAGCAGTTGACCAGCGAGAAGCAGTTTGAAGTGCTAGCTACCTATTACCTGGCGTATGCCGATTATCGTCTCAGCAGTCTTTTTGAGGATATCCCGGAAGATGAGAAAGAGCAATATCTTGATTCGGCTATATCACACCTTGAAAAGGTAACCGAAATGGATCTGGATTTTGCCGAGGGTTGGGCGTTACTGGGGCAACCCCCGCTATGGGATGAAGGCAACCGGCATGATTTCCGGCATGCGATACGGACCCAAATCGGAAAATGCCATTGAAAAGGCGCTGCAACTGGCTCCCAAGAATCCCCGCGTGGAAATGATAAACGGCATTGGGTTACTGTACAAACCGGGCCTGTTTGGCGGCAGTAATGAAAAAGCGATCGCAGCTTTTAAAGATGCCGGGCAGTATTTTAAACAGTGGAAATCTACCTCGGAGCTGTATCCACAGTGGGGTTACGCCGAAAACTACGCGTGGCTGGCACAGGCGTACCTGGAAGAAGATCAGCCGAAAAAAGCCAAGGAGGCATACCACCAGGCCCTTGAAAATCGATTCCGACTACTATTGGGTGAAAAAAATATTGCTGCCTGTAGTCTGAATGAACAGATGAATTGAATTCGATAATGATGCTTGCTGCCTCTTTAAAGTTAATGAAGCGGTTTTTTTCCAGTTGACATGAACTTTGTGTAGGCTGGGGAAGGAAATAAGGGATGAGATAAAGGCTGAAAAAATGCTTTGAAACCGATACTTTTAGCGGACTCTGAAATGAGCTTAAATCAAAAAATTGAAGCAGATTAGCAAGAAAATTTTATATGAAAGACATACGATTTTCGGAAACCAGGTGACACGGTAAAGTCACAGCGACAAACAGCTTATGGAGTCGCCGGGAGGTGGAAAAACGATCGCCGAACGGGTTATCGAAGCGGGAAAAGCTGGAATTCGGGCCTGCCTCTGATCGGTTATTTTTTGGTGTATCCCAATGTGACGAAATACCGCGCGGCCAAATGCATGAAGGCTTCACGCGAAGTAAAATATTACTCCGGAAACGACTACCTGATCGAAATTTCGGGTGAGATGTGGGATATGCTAGATGGAGAAACGCGCGAAATGGTGCTGTTTCACGACGCCACCGCATATTGATCCCACCTACAAGGCGAAAAACCGCAAGAGTGGAAAAAACGAAAACCCGCAAACCCATTTCGCTGATTTCTAACGAAATTAATGAACAAAACAATGGCAACGAATGGTATAAAACGGTTCAGGCTGACGGTTTCTTCACTGTAATGATCTGCGATCCCGAGCGGGAAAGCAAAGTGAGTTTATAGCATTCATAACCCTGGGATAAAAAGCGGTTATAATTATAAAAAAACCCCTCTCCCTATATCGTTTAGGGAGAGGATCAAGTTTACCAGGCCATCACCTGGTGGATCGAAGAGATTATTCGGGATTTTGGCAGTTCGACCGTACCGGCTTTTACAACTGACCAGCTTGTCCAGGTCGATATATTTTTTGATGGCACTGTTTACCTGGTCGAGCGTCAGGGCCTGGATATCCTCAAAAAACTGGTCGGCGTAGAGAAAGCGGTTTGCCCCTCAGCGCCACGTCGTGAATATAGCTCGCCGAAGACCCCCGGTAGTGGCCAGCTGCACTTTAGAAAGACCGGTAAATCGTCGATTTTTTGGCAGCAAGTTCTTCGGCGGTAATTCCGGCATCAACCCAGTTTTGCACTTCTCGCATCGTCGATTGCATGCCCTGATCCAACAGGTTGGGCGCAAACGTGGCTGAAAGTGACCAGTGGCCGTCATTCAGGGTAGCGCCGGAAATGCTGGGAGCCGATTCCATAGGTCAGCCCCTCCTTGTCGCGAACAGTTGCACACTCAGCCTGCGCAGAAATTACCGCCAAGCACGCAGGCGCCCAGCATCAGCGGACAGAATTGTACGTCCGGGTGTTGCTCGTCGATGCCGATCGGAATACCCAAATTTATCGACACGCTGGTTTTTTCTTCCATAAATACTGTTTCATCAATCTTTCCGCCTGAAACCGCTTTGGTCGTGGCTATCTTATAATCGATGCCGCCGGTCCATCCGGAGAATGCGTTTTTAACTTCTCGTTCCAGGCAGTTCTTCATCCAGATCACCTGCAACCGCCACCATTTCCTTCAGCCATCCAGGCCCATAATACGTCTTGTGAAATGACTTGAGATCTTCCACCGTCACATTATCGATATCCTTGATTAGCTCTTCGACCGGTGTCTGGTAGTTCGGATGATTTCCTGGATACAAAATTTGGGATAACTTGGAGCTGGCCATGTATCCCGTATTTTCCAGACTTCGCTGGGAAATGCACCTTTGCGCTGAATTTCTAAGTTTTTCTAAGTTCCCCGCCAATCAAAAGCCGGTTTCTCTGAGCCGTTCTGCCAGAAGAGCCATTTACGGTGGGCACATTCCTTTTTAAGTGCTTTTGGCGCTCAACGTCAGCGTGTTTGAACCGACGCTAAAACTGCAATGCACGTCTCCGAAGCATTTTCGAGCTCTTCGGCCACCAGCACACTTGTCTTTCGACAAGCGCACCCGATCCCAGCATGTTGCCGGTCATGTCTGCAATCATGGAGTTTGAGGAGGGGCTGTACCAGTCGCCCGCGGCCAGGCTGCCGGTTATGGCTCACCACGTCACTGACCCCGGTTTTCATGGTGTACAGTTGACTATGTCGCCCATCTGGATTTTCTTAATTTTGCTGGCCAAGTCAGTGTCAGCAGCCTGTTTGGATCTTGGGGCAGGGGATTCTGATGTGGTCTGATCCAGCAGGTTTAAGATACTGTGTATCCCGGCGAGCAGCAGCATCTGCTCGACCTCATCAGTGCAGGAGAGCGGGAACTGCTAAACCGGTTGTAGCCTGGGTTTCAGCCCCGGCTGTTCGGGGGATGAAATAGCCCGTAGTACTTTTATCCTCTACAAAATAGGTTTGCACAGCTTGTTGAATCTGTTCGGGAGTAACTGATTTTATCTCTTCAGGATAGCGTACGTAAAAGGTCCAGTCGCCCATCGCAATCGCCTCGTTTATCTGGCTGGCGATCGAAAAAGAGCCATCACGATCAAAGGCTGTTTGAGCTGAAATCTGGTTTACCGCCCGGTCGATTTCCGCCTGCGTTACCCCGTTTTCCTTGATTTTATTGATCTGATCCCACAGAATCTGTTCGGTTTCTTCATGTGTAGCACCGGGCGCCAGGAAAGAGTATATCACAAACAAGCTCCGGGTGCCCCTTTAAACGGGTAATAAAAGTTGAAAACACTGGTCGCTTTTCCGGCATCTACCATCGTCTTGTAAGATAGGCGACTCGTTTTGCCGTTGGCAAGAATATTGTCCAGCACGCTGAGTGCTGCATAATTCTCTGTGTGAACCTTCGGGTGCTCTCAAAGCCGATGCCCACCACGCCCAATTGTGCGGCTCGTTTTACCTGTACACGACGGGCACCTTTTTGCTCAGGCTCTTGCGTATACACTTGGGGAATTGGTTCCGGTGAGGAGGAAATCAGGCCAAAATAATTTTTGATATGGCTCAGGGCGTCAGATTTGTTGAAATCACCTATAACTGTAACGGTGGCATTGTTCGGCCAGTAGTAGGTATCGTAAAACTCCCGCAGCTTTTCGATTGGGACACCTTCAATATCAGATCGCCAGCCGATTGTGGAGTGGTGATACGGATGGGCGATGATTGCAGAAGCCCAGATCTCTTTGTTGAGGGCGCTGAACGGACTGTTTTCCCCACGCTCAAATTCGTTGCGTACCACCGTCATTTCAGGTTGACGATCTTCTTCGCGAAGCCAGAGATTTCGCATGCGGTCGGCTTCAATATCTACTACCAGTTCCAGATGCTCGCTGGGCAGGTTTTCGTAGTAGTTGGTACGATCCAGCCAGGTGGTGGCGTTCAGCATGGCCCCCTTATTTTGTAGCAGGGCATCGATGCCGGTATTGTTCTCCCGATTGTACTTGTCAGTACCTTTAAACATCAGGTGCTCCAGCAGGTGGGTGGCGCCGGTAGTGCCGGTAACTTCATTGCGTGAGCCGACGTTGTAGGTCACCATAATGTGAGGACCGGGGCGGAATGATCTTCCATCAGCAAAACCGAAAGACCGTTGCTTTCAAGGCGGTAACTCTTCAATGCCGCCCATTTCTTTCACTTTTGTGTATCCATCTTGTCCAAATGGCCAGACCGGGGACCATCACCAGGACAACGTATGAACAAGCATGCTCTTGTGCTATTTCCATCATCATTAGCTGTTTTATTAGTGGTTAAGAGATGATTTGCTATGTAAACCTGACTTAGACGAAAAGTATCGGAGAATGTTAGCTTTTTGGTGAATAAAAAGATATAAAAATGTTTCACTAAATAGCCGAGTCTGTCTCGCTGAATTTTTTTACAGTGCGAATAACCTGGTAAACCTAAGTCCTAATTTAAACACGAGCACCCCTTTATGCAACAACCAATCACTTAGCTGCTCATCCACGTTATAATATCCATCAAACCACAATTTGCTTCTATGAAATGGTATTCAGTGTCAATCGATATGAATATTTTATACGCTATTTTATTAACATTTGTAATGTGTAAATAGAATTTTAATGGGCGTCTTATAATACTCAGTATCAATCCGGACTTTATACAAAATTAACCATATCGGTTAAACTAAAAGCCTTCAGCGATATGAATGAACGACAGAATATGGTAATCGCCACCATGGTTGCGATCAGTTCCGTGGTCGTGATCCTCTGTCCCGGCGTATCGAACCTCCAGCCAAATCCGGCGGAGCCCATCACCAGCCTCCGAATTGCACGACGATTTTATCCAATTATTAGCACGGAATCACAGAGGGTAGTTCCAGGACCCAGTTCAATGAAGCCCGACTTCGCCATTGGAAATGTAGCTGGAGGTCTTGGCAGTGTTAGTAGCCGGGGGAGGCCTGTACGTGTTCTACTCGGATTCAGAAAATGAGGAGGGAGCCTCTTCAGAAACACAGCGTTAGGAACAGGAGGGGGATAAGCAATTAGTTTAAAGTTGAATGAGTGATAAATTGTGCAAAAACGCAGCACCTACCAATGACGTGAGTGAGAGTGAAAATGTTCGGCAAATTTTTTATAAGCGTAAAAATCAGGTCGAACGCATGTTAAGTTTAGCTATAGAGCTTATTCTCGATGATAAGGAATGCAATAGCACATAGCGCTTTGATCGATTCAAGCTAAACCGATCGGGAATCCAGAGCTCCGACCGGTGTAGTGTAATTTCTTTCAACCACTAATAGTTTATAGCTGGAATCGACTTAATTAATGGTACAGCCGCCGGTGAACCCGTCTGCAGAGAACCCGGTAGTAAAACTGCCGAACATGTCCTCATAGACAGCGCGCAGTTCCAGCGAGTGTTGCCCGGTTCGTTTGGGAGAGCAGATTCCCAACAGCAGCAATTAATTCATTTCGCCTCCAGCCGTCGTGCCATGGCAAAGGAAGGATGAATTGAGTTCGAGCGAGTCCTCAGCCAGTTCAAATCCATTTTTCCCGAAACTCTGGAATACTCCTGGTCGATTTCTCCACGAATACTTATTTGAAACACCGATGTTTTGGTGTTCGCAATATTCGTTGACCGAGTCAGCGTGGTTTTTACCTGCAATTCTTCCGCCTGGTTGGTGCCGTCGGTAAACAGGACCATGGATCCAGCCGTGGCGATATCAGAATCCTGCCTGATTTCCTGCAATCGTGCATCCATAACGGAAAGACCCTGTATGACCGCTCCATTCAGGTTCGTGGAGACATCTTCACTGATATCCTCATTAATGGTTTCGATCCCGCTTATCAGGCTGTCACCGTTGGGGGTGAAGGAGACCATAGTCGGTGTATATTTTGTTCTCCGTCAAACCAGTAGACCGCCATCTCCCGGTGCCGCAGGGATTCGCCCTCCTGCGGCATCGCTCGATCTATAAACGTAGTGGCCGCCTCCTTAAGTCTGGGCAGGTCTGCATTGTTCAGAATACTGCCGCTGAGATCCAGCAACAGGATAGAATGAGTAGCAGGAAGTCTCCGCTCTCGCGCCTGATTCTCGGCCTTGCGACTCAAGCCTGGATATTTGCGAGCCGTTCTCGAAGATCTCAAAATGAGAAGGATCCAGCGTGGTGAACTGGTGCTCTTGACCGAGGTCAACCCGGAAGAAGAGGCGTATTTTGGAAGGGGGTATAGTACTGGCCTCGATGAGCTGGATATCGATCTGCTCTCCACCGCTGTTGCCGTTGTTATTATCACAACTGGTAAAAAATGTAACGAGGAATAAGCCTACAATGGCCGTCGTCAAAAAAGGAATCTTTAGCGATGTATTCATAGTAATGAATTAGAATAAATGTTGCCTTTATGCTGTTTACCCTTGTAATACCAGTGCCTTAAAAGCAAGAACGGGATCGTTTGTTCCATGTAAAGCAACTGCTTGTTCTGTCCCGTTGTTGCCTCATTTTATTGCTTGATTAATTAAGTACAGGCAATGAACAAGGCGATCTTCACCAGCTAAAACGTAAGCGGGAAGATATTATTAGTCTCCAGTTCAGGACTGCCTGAATTCAGTGTAAAATAACGGAGAATTTAACCCATAGCCATTCAAGACTCAAACTGATATTCGATCTGAGTTTCGGATTGCAACGTTACACTCATAGTACGTAACCAGATGATCTTCTTTTTTGGAGAGGTCCGCGCAATAGCTGGAACCTGCCTGGCCTTTGGCTGCCGGTTACGATTTGTCAGCTTTCCAGGTCTATTTTTAAAGAAATTCAACCTTGGTCAGTACGCTACGTTTGCACAAGGTCATTAGCCTGCATTTCTCACGAGAATTTAGTCTAAATTCTTGTAATACTATTATATACAGTAGCTTACATGGTTTTTTAGGTCGAAAAAATATAACAGTGTGTAGCTGGCTACGAAATAAGCCCGTCTACTGCGTTATAGGTGGAAATAGTTCACTTAACGTATGGATATACGTTTCGCTTGCGATTTCCACTTCGCCTTGTATACGAACCAATTTCTTGGTGAGAAATCCAGGTTAGAGTGGTACAGCTTTGCTAGATTACAAGAGCGGGCAAAAAGTATCGCAATTTTGCTATGAATAAATCATCCTTTACATGAGAAAGATTATCATATTACCGCTGTTCGTTGCCTTTTTAATGGTTTCTTGCTCTGATAATAATTCAAGCTCTGTTATCGAAGAACCTGCAGGCTCTGCTCAATACGTAATTGAAAATCAGAGCAATAGGGATCTGAAGGTAGTATTTACGAAATCTCCACAACTAAATTCAGAGATAGATACCACAAGCACTATTGTTAGTAAAACTGCAGAGATCATTTTTGAAGATGGAATTATAGGAGTAAATCCCAAACCATCAGACTCGTTTAGCAAAATTGAATTTTACAAAACTTCAGATATCTCATCACCAGTTTATGCAATTAATCAAATTAATGATGAGCAGTGGCGAATAGTAAGTAAAGATTATGGAGAGTCTGGATACGGGTTAACTATTTATGAATTGTCAATTACAGATAATCAGATACAGTAGACTTTTCGAAATTAACATTCAAAAACCCCTCATACGCAGAGTCATTAGGTAAACAATTGAATAAAAAAGTGGATCCTTAGCCGCTTAAAAACTTCCAAATGATCGATAGATTAACCGTACGTCCTGAGAAGGTGCAAGATATAGAACGCATCAACCAGATTATCAGATCCGCTTTTAAAGAGATTTCATACAGTAATCAGAAAGAGCATTTACTGGTGTCAGATTTGAGACAAAATAACGCCCTTACGCTATCTCTAGTTGCTGAAAGAGATAACGAAATCCTGGGTCATATCGCTTTTTCTGAGGTTACAATAGATGATAAATTTATGTTCTGGTATGGACTTGCTCCAGTATCGGTTGATCCTGAATATCAAAATCAGGGAGTTGGATCAACGTTAATTGAATACTGGTCTATACAACCTGCAAAAGCTTGGTTCCAATGGCTGCGTATTGGTGGGAGAACCGGATTATTACAACCGTTTGGATTCCAGCATCAAAATAATCTCACATGTGAAAGGGTACTTGAAGAGTATTTTCTCATGCAATCCTTCAATGAAGAAATACCTTCAGGCAGAGTAAAGTATCACCAGCTTTTTAAAAAATACGGCTAGCACAACAACGAGCCTCGCTTATTCGCTAAAGCTACGCAAGAAATATACCTGCTGCTGTTTTTTTCTCTTTCCGTGCAGTGAATACTAAACCAGCCGTTGGGCAAGATCGTCATGCCGTCTAAAAAAATTGAATGATCTTTCAACTAAAGGATCCGAACTCCCCAATTACAGGTTGGCAGTGATCTGAATTTGAACCGAAATTCCTATCGCCATCTACCGGGAATACGCAATACGCTTTAGCATGCTACAATTGCAGGGAGTTTGGTAATCGCATTAATAAACTCTCCCGAACCTAAAACGGGTGGTTAAAATATTGAAATCTGTACATAAGGCCATGCAATTTGCATGGCCTTATTTTTTTTAGTGAAGTTCCCACTATTTTAGCAGAACCTGATCATTTTTTATCGACAACCATGGGATCGTTCAAAGACGCATTGAGTAGAGATCATAGTAAGTTGGTTTTATCCCATGAATAGTTTTTTTTATTGAATATCAAATAAGTATACCTAAACAAATAAAAAACGGGATAGCTATGGATAGAAAGGATGCACTCAAGAACATGGGAATGGGACTGTCGGCCGGGGCGCTCGGACAATTTTCGCTGCGGGATGATCCCTGGCGGCAGAAAAAGCGAGAGCAGGATCAACGTTATGCGCAGGCCACCAACGGGCTGCCCCCGCTGGAGATTACCAGCGTGAAGGCGATAGCCACCGCTCCCCACGGTATTGAGCTGATCGTGGTGAAGGTGGAAACCGACGAGCCGGACCTGTACGGGCTGGGATGCGCCACCTTCCGCCAGCGGGCCCGGCCGGTCCTGTCGGCGGTCAACGATTACCTGGCGCATTTCTACGTGGGCATGAACGCCAACAACATCGAGGACATCTGGCAGATGACCTACCAGAACTCCTACTGGCGCAACGGCCCGGTGCTGAATAACGCCCTCAGCGGGCTCGACCAGGCCCTGTGGGATATCAAAGGCAAACGCGCGGGCATGCCGGTCTACGAGCTGCTGGGCGGGAAGAACCGCTTTGCCGTAGACACCTACACCCATTGCGGGGATGACTCCATTGAAGAGGTCATCGAAAACGTGCAACAGGCGATGGAGCAGGGCTTCCGGCACTGCCGCATTCAGCTGGGCGGGTACGGTTCGACGGCCATCACAGGCCAGCCCGATTTTAAAGAAGCCGGGTTCGGCATGGAGCGGGACCGCTACATGGACACCCACACCTACCTGCAGGGCACCCGGGAGCTGTTCGCCAGGGTACGGGAGGCCTGCGGGGATCGCATTGAGCTGTGCCACGACATCCATGAGCGGATCCAGCCGCGCGATGCCATCCAGCTGTGCCAGGACCTGGAGCAGTACCGCCCGTTCTTTATTGAAGATCCGCTCTCCCCGGAAAACAACGACTGGTTCGAGCTGCTGCGGCAAAAAACGAGCGTGCCGATCGCCATGGGAGAGCTTTTCAACAATCCCCATGAGTGGCTGGAACCGATGACCAAGCGCTGGTTCGATTTCATCCGCATCCATATTTCCCAGATCGGCGGGATCACACCGGCGATGAAAGTGGCGCGGCTGGGGGAATGGTTCAACGTGCGGACCGCCTGGCACGGGCCGGGGGATGTGTCGCCGGTAGGGCACGCGGCCAACGCCCATATCGACCTGGCGGTGTGGAACTTTGGCATCCAGGAGGCCCCCAACATGAGCGACCGGCTGCGGGCCATCTTCCCGGGCGCCCCTCGGGTGGAGAACGGGTACATCAAGATCAACGAGGCGCCGGGCATCGGCGTGGATCTGAACGAGGAGGAAGCCGCCAAGTTTCCGATTCCCGACAAGCAGTTTAATACCTGGACCCAGGTTCGGGAGTTGGATGGCACGCCGATCAGGCCTTAGAAAACGGTTCATTTATATGGGGATGGAATCAGTTAATTTGCGGTTTCATTCCCACCCGAAACTATTCAAAATCATCCAGAAAGCAGCTTGGAAATATCATTATCCAAATGAAAAAATTACTTGTGATTGTGTTTAGTTTGCCTCTAATCAGCGGTCTGCCAAGTCTGGAAAGCGCCCAAAATTAGCCACTACCCGCCGTAAGCTGGGAGATAACCGCAGTTACGGGAAGATCGTTGAAAATGTGGCTGGCAGCAGTGAGTATCACTGGATGGCGGGCAACTATTGTAAAATATGCGGGACCTTTTACCTGGTGCGATATCCCGGTCGATTCTCACGAGCTGGTGGCCCTCTGCGCCCCGCGCCCTATCTTTATCGGCTCCGGCAAGGATGGCGACCTGTGGGTCGACCCCAAAGGCATGTTCATGGCGGGTGTTGCCGCCGGCCCGTTTTATGAGTTCTTGGGTAAAGAGGGGCTGCCAACAGATACCTTTCCACCGGCAGGAACGGCTTTGCTCGAGGGAGATATTGCTTTCCGCCAGTATCTCGGAGGACACACGGCAGGACCCGATGGCCAGCATTCCTCAAATTTGACGAACGCTTTTTAAAATAGATAAGAACTGTATTTACAGTAATTTAGGTGGAAAGTAAAAAAAGGGAAACAAGTTCTTTTTAATAGGTATAAGTACAAGTTTATACTTACTTTATGGGTTATTTAAATATTCTGATGACCACGATTTCAATTCCATAAAAATTGAATCGGGATTTAATGGCCTGTTCATCAGTTCATGGAATGAAAACCCTTCAGCATCTAACACATATTCCACGAGGAGTTTATCCTTGATATATTGCTTCCGAACGGGTGTTACCTCCTTATAATTACCCTTAAGAAAGCCGTTAACCTGCTCGTTAAGTGAATAGCTGCTATCCTGACTTCTGAGATACTTGGAAGCCGCATACTCTGCATATCCTTTACGTTTCCAGCCTGGAATCTCGCGAGAATCAAAAAGCCCGACATGTTCTGTAATCAATATATGAGTCAATTCATGAGCAATAATGTGGGTGGCACTTCCTGAGAGCAGGGAATAGGGGTGACGGTTGCCATACTTTTGCCCGATTTCTCCAATTTTTCGAAGATTGATGAAAACGTAGCCCAAAGATTCGATGGTAAATCCCTGGCTGTCGGGATTCACATCCAGCTCGCGCGCAAAACGGGCATATGTTGAGAGATCATAACACATGAAAAGGGCAAAGTCTTCATCTCCAGTATAAAGCTCAGTAACCTCCAGTTTCATTGTTACCTCACGGAGCAAAAAATTGACCCCGCGGTTTAAGGGATGATCAGCATGGACTGAATATTGTTCAAATTCGGTATGGCTATCAAAGTAAAGGCCGGGCACCAAAATTGGCAGATACCCAACGAGAAAAACACTTGTTACAACAAGTACTAATCCAACAGTAATCCAACCTAATCTATTTTTTATACTATTCATGCTAACTTATTGCTATACAATGAATTAAATATATTCATATAAATATGAAATTTATATGAAATGACAGAACATGTTCATCTGCAGGGTAGAAAAGAGAAAGATAAAGTTGGCTGAAATTATTTATGTCAATCCTGAATCCGTGAGTTAAGGAATATAACCTACGTTCTTTCATTTACTGATTCGATTTTGAGCTGGCATTAGCAGCCAACCTGCCAATCAGCTCTGGAAGAAGCTCTTTTGGAGCTGCCAATTACCCTTGTCCGGCTCGCAGTCGGTTTGTTGTAGCTACTACAGGCATGCTGTCCCTGGGGGGCAGAACAGACGGGTCAATACGTGTTTGGCCGGGGTTCCCGCCCGGGCCGGCTACGGGGCGCGGGCCAGACTCAGGGCCACATCGGCCCAGCCGTGACCTTCGAAGATCCGCAGGATCTTCCGACGGGCATGCCGAACCAGGCGTCCGGCCATGTAGATCAGGCTGTTGAGGACCGTGCGCAGCCGTAGTCGAGCCGATTCGCCCTTCCGCCCCTGCACCTGCCCGGTGGCCAGCATCTGCTGGCCCAGCAGCCGCAGGATGTTGTAGGCGATCATCCCCAGATCCAGGATATGCTGGTTGGCGGCCACCTTCCCGGAGGGGAGCCGCTCCAGATCCAGCTCGCCCTTCAGCTCACTGTGGAAATCGGCCGCTGGTTCCGCGCTGCTGGTAGAAGGTTTGGATGTGCTCCGGGTCCCAGTCCAGGGAGGTCCACCAGGCATCGATGGTAACCTCCGGTTCCGTCAGAAGCTGCCCGTCGGGCTCGGCGGTCCGTTCGGTGGCCCGCCAGACTACCCGAAGGCGGAGCTGCTGGTCGGCTCCTTCCTCCTCACTGGCCCCCACGGTGACCGTCTCGACCCGCTGGCCATACCAGGCGCGGGCCCCGCGGTCCAGCTGGTCCGGTTCGTTGGTTTGCCGGCGGGCTTTGGCCAGCCAATCGGCCGGATCGGAGCGGCGCAGGTTGCGTTTGACCACAAAGTCGGTGTCCGGGGTCTGGGTAAACAACAGCAGGTTCTCGGCCGCATCGTGGCCAGCGTCGGTGACCACCAGCCGACGGACTCCTTCTGGGGCTACCGCCTCAGCCCGTTTCAGGGTTTGCTCGAGCCACTTGGCGGTCCCCTCGCAATTGCAGTGCGAAGAGCCAGCCCGCAGCTGGTTGTTCAACATAAATCCATGTGGGCCGGCGTAGGCAACGATCGGGGCATACCCGTCAAACTTCTTGTAGGTGCAACTGACGCCCTCTTTGTGGGAACCGGAATTATCCATGGGCGTCACATCAATATGGATCGGCATCCATCTGTCCCCGCGATACTCCTCGGCGAGTAGATCCTGCTGGCCACCCAGCAGGCGGGTGGTGAAGTCCCGGAAGGCGTCGGCCACTTTCTCGGGCATCCCCTGGATGCGCTGGCGCAGAATCTCCGCCGAGGGCAGCGTTTCCAGGCCCAGCGCCTGCCGGAAAAACCGGTCCTCACCGAATTCAGCGACCGCATCAAAATGGGGCTTGCCCACGCAGATAAGGCCAATCATCGTCCGGGCAATATCGCCATCTGAGATCCGGCCCCGTCTGCGCTGGTGGGGGACCAGACTGGCCAGATGACGGTCAAATTTGGGATCATCCAGCTGGCGGCCCACAAAGGCCAAGCCCGGCCGTGGAGGTGAGCGGCGTAGAGGTCAGTTCAATCTCGAAATCCATGAATTTTGTGGTTATCTTTCGGGTTTCACCTGACAGGTGAAGATAATAATTTGGCTAACCCATTGGAAGTAATGAAGTTATAAGAATTACACGTGTTTTACTCACGGATTAAGGGTCAATATTTAAAATTCTTAAAAAGAACATTGCAAAACCGTTATTATTCGATATTGATATTTTTGCGAATTCGAAATTCTTATTTATGGGTTTATGCATTTAAAATGAAAAATTGTTTAGCGTAACACCTGTAAGTGAGAGCATATACCACAGTTAAGCCGTGAATACATTTTGAATTCCCTTTTTGAAGGAGATGTTTAAAAGAGCGTTGGGCTTATTATGGGTATTGTCAAAAAGATTACAAGCAACTACCGATCATGTTCATGTTAAAGAAAAAATGGCTTCTCTATATGACATATTGATACCTATAATAAACTCTATATAATAGCTATTACTCACTTTACCCCATTGAATTACGAGATATTTTATCAATACTCTTTACTCCTGATAGGCCCATCGTCAATTCAAGATCGGCACGAAAATTTTGAATCACTCCTCATGCCAACTTTGCCGGCAAGCCTGAGTCCATATACGTAAGGTCGGCCAATCAGAACTCCTTTAGCGCCCAGGGCGAGGGCTTTAAAGATATCACTTCCGGACCTGATACCGCTATCAAACAATACTGGAACTTTACCACTAATTGTGTCAACAATCTCGGGAAGTGCATCAATCGCAGCCTTGGCTCCATCAACCTGGCGACCTCCATGGTTTGAAACAATGACCCCATCCATTCCACAATCTATCGCTTTCGCTGCGTCAGCCGTATGCATAATACCTTTGAGAAGAATCGGCAGGTCGGTAAGCTCTCGAAGAAAGGAGAGGTCATTCCACGTCAGTGACGGCCTGGAATAGGTTTTTATAAAGGTTCGAACGGCACGCATCGGCTCACCGGAAATCAGGTTTTTTAATGTTGAACCCGGATAATACCAACTCATCTGTATTAAAGACTTAATTGCTGAAAAAGTAATTTGTTTTTCGCGCCCAGGCTCCTCATCACCATATTCTTCCTTCAATTTGTTAAAGACGGGATCACTGGTATACTGGGCAATTCCCCGCGCTCTTAAAAAGGGCAGGTAGGCCAGGTCCAGATCACGGGTTCGCCATCCAAGCATGGTGGTATCCAGCGTAAGTACAATCGCATGGCAACCACATTTGTTCTGCACGGTTTACGAAACTTTCGACGAGGTCATTTGAGGATATCTCCAGTAGAGCTGAAACCAGCGAGGAGCGTCTTCCATGATCTCAGCACATTATTCCATCGGCACCGAAGCCTGACTTGAAAAGATCATTGGAACTCTTTGGCTGGCAGCAGCTTGCGCAACTTCCTTATCGGCGTTTTTGTGGAACAGATCAAGTACGCCGATGGGCGCCAGCAGAAAGGGAACGGGGTATTTATGCCCGAAAAGTGAGATCGAGGTATCCAGCTCGGAGACATCCCGAAGCATGCGCGGAACGATCTTCCACCGGCCAAATCCATGTCTATTTTCATTTACCGTCGTTTCTCTTCCAGCGCCTCAAGCCAGGTAGGCAAATGCCTCCTCAGAGAGCTTATTCTTAGCACGTTTGCGGAGTTCGGTATAAGCCACGGGAACCGCCGGGCGCGCACCGCTAACACCGCCAATATAAATATTGGATTGTCGTTTTCTTGAAAAATTCTGCTTATCCGGAGCCATGCAATCTTACTCTTCTTTCATTCGCTGGCTTTGCTGATACATATCGTAAATGATCCAGAAAAAAGGGTAGGGCGGAAACAGAACAGAAATTACTATCTTGGCGGTTTTAAATCGGGTAGTTTCGGAGTCACAGATCCCTGCGATTCCAGAAATCCAGAAAATGCCGATAAATAAATCCCCCAAAAGCTATTGCCAGGGAACCGATGAAACCGAAGTTATTGTAGAAAGTCTCGAGCATAAATTAAGCTCTATTTTAAGCAGTTTAATCGTTATTTTTGTCGGTCTTAATTTTATCGAAAATTACTGTAAAAAACAGATTATGCTTCCTGTAGTTTCAATTGTTGGACGCCCTAATGTAGGCAAGTCCACGCTTTTTAACCGGCTGGTGGGTGCCCGAAAGGCTATTGTCGACGATGAGTACGGCGTAACACGCGACCGCCACTATGGCCTAAGCGACTGGAATGGGCGCCAATTTACCATTATTGATACAGGGGGATATCTTCCGGATGAATCCGATAAAATAACAAAAGGCGTGCGCGAACAAGTTCATATCGCCATATCGGAATCGGACGTAATCCTTTTTGTCGTGGATGTGGAGGCCGGTATTACCAGCCTCGATCAATCGGTAGCGCAGCTATTGCGCCAGCAAGATAAGCCAGTGCTCCTTGTAGCAAATAAATCTGATAATGAAGAGCGTAAGCTCAATGCCACCGAGTTTTATGCGCTGGGCTTTGAAGAAGCTCTATCCGCGTCTCCATCTGTAAATGGAACGGGCACGGGCGAACTGCTGGATGAGCTGGTGAACCTGCTGCCGGAGCCTGAAGAGGAAGAGGAAACGGACATCCCAAAGCTGGCAATAATCGGCCGGCCGAATGTTGGCAAAAGCAGTTTTGTGAATGCGCTGCTCAATGACGATCGCAGTATTGTAACTGATATTCCCGGCACAACGCGCGACTCGATCAACAGCAAGCTTATTTATAATGATCAAGAGTACATCCTGGTGGATACCGCCGGGCTTCGGAAGAAGAAAAATGTTAAGGAAAATATTGAATTTTACAGTACCGTGCGCACCGAACGCTCCATCCGTGAGTGCGACGTGGCCATTGTGCTGATTGATGCCATGCAAGGATTTGAGTCTCAAGATAAGCACATTCTCCACATGGCGGACGATCTCAACAAGGGTATCGTGCTGGTGCTGAACAAATGGGATCTTGTACCGGAAAAAACAACCAACCTGCTAAAGGAGTTTGAGGAGTATATCTACGATCGCATTCCATCCAAGCGGTGGATACCGATCGTTTCCATGTCTGCACTCCACAGGAAACGAATCCATCGTGTTAGTTGACGTAGCCAATACAGTCATCGAGGAACGCAAACGTACAATTCCCACTCCCAAATTCAACGATTTTCTGCAGCGCATTTTTAAAGAGCGTCCGCTGCCCATTAAACGAGGAGTGAGGCTCGGAAGTAAAATATGCCACGCAGGTCAAATCGAATCCGCCGGTGTTTAAGTTTTTTATGAATCAGCCATCGGAACTTCCTGCCAACTACAGACGGTTTATAGAGAACAAGATACGAGAAGAATATGGCTTTACAGGTGTTCCGATTACACTCACATTTAAGCAAAAATGAATTCTTTTATCGTTGAAGTGAATAGGTGAATAAGTTATTTTAGATTGTCTTTAATCGGTAAATTTACAGATAAAGCACTCGATGCCGCAGCCACAAAATTTAGAACAACCGGTAGCTAACGCCCTGAACGAGGATTTTGACCGTGAGCGGAAACTATCGTTCACTGAGAGTCTATATCTGCCAGAAATTTTTAAAGCTTTATGGTATTCTCTGAAGCAGATGTTTCAGCCTGCCGTTACGCTGAATTATCCCGAGGAAAAATGGGATCCCCGGCTATTTTCCGCGGGCGACCGGTTTTGGTGGAAGATAATGGAAAAGAACGCTGCGTAGCCTGCGGTTTATGCGCACGAGCCTGTCCGCCGCTTGCCATTAGCATGCAGGCCAACGAGGAAAGTGACGATCCCAAAGAACGATATCCCGACATGTTTGAAATTAACATGCTGCGCTGCATCTACTGTGGATATTGCGAAGAGGTTTGCCCGGAAGAGGCTATCGTGATGAGTAAGGATTATGACATCGTGTTTGAATCGCGCGAAGAGGCTATTTATGACAAGCAGCGTTTACTCGGTGCCAAAAGAGGATCTGCAAGAGCGCCTTGATTTTCTCCGCGAATACAAAAACCGTCAGTTCGGCAAATTCTGGGATTTCCAGGAAGAAAACAATATTCACTCTGTACGTGACCGCGATCGTGAGTTTAACGCGGGGCTCTCTCTCGTAGAAATGCTGGAGCAACAGCAAGAGAATGATAATGTAGCTGCTTCATCCGACTGGGCACGCTAATCAACAGCTACTCAGACTACTTATGGCTAATAATACCAGGGAAGAGGTTACCCAGGAAGATTTTGATCAGCTTGTAGAGGATGCCTCATACCTGCAGGATGAGGCGGAAGCGCTTAAATATGTGATCGATGAAGTGCCTTACACTGAAACCCCACCCAATGGGCAGTCGATTGCTGAGATGCTTTTGCTTATCGATCACGCCCAGCTAACCTATTATCGGCCCATTATTGAAGATGCTCACCAGAATTCCGCCGCCCCTGTACGTCTTGAGCATTATGGGGACTTCAATGATACCTTTGAGCTTGATGAAGACAAAGCCAAGAACATTCAAAAAGTGCTCAGTAAAATTGTAAAACACAGGGCAGGGCTCGTTAACTTGATCAAATCAATATCACTTATCGACTGGGAGACAAGACTTTACAAAAATAATCAAGAACTTTTATTATTTAATTTTGCCCGAGATATGATCCGGTTTGATCGCCAAAAACTGAAAGATATTGCCGATCTGGTGATGGTTTTTAACCAAGAAAAAGAAGCCCGGCGTGAAATCGATAAACGAGCTGAACGTCAATCTGCGGAAGAGCAGTCTTCATCTCGAAAGGAAAACTGAGCATATATGGCGTGGGATTCTTTTTTATTGCTGCTCGTTGGTGTTTTTGCTACCGTAAAAATTTCGCAATTTAGTTACCGGCAGATGAGCTTGAAGTATCTGAGCTTCTCGCTGGCTGCGCTTTTTTTGACACTCAGCCAGGCCAATATCTGGCTGAGCTCTATTATTCGAGGATATGATTCGCTGGTAGATCTGCCCCTGATTATTGAGCTCGGTTCGATTATTTCGCTATCTTTTCTTTTGTGTGGGTTGGCCGTGTTTATTCGGGAATCGAAACCGGTATTTGCTCAGTTCCCTCTTGTTTATACGGCAGCTCCACTAATTCTAATAATTTCATATATTTTCGTGAAAGATTCCTTCGCTATCAAAGAATGGCTTATGAGCATCTACCAGGGTGGGGCATTGCTGGTCGCTCTGATGATGTATGGAGCACACACCTACCGCAGATCTTTTTATTCATACTTATTGGGAGCCACTATACTTTACACATTAAGCTTCGTGAGTTATTGGTTACTTTACGACATCCTGGGCAGCTATTCCTGGATATGGCAACTTTTGTTCGGTATAAGTATAATCGTTACCGTAAAAGGATTTGAAAAAGAAATTCAGCATAATGCGGACACTTACAACTAAAAAATATAGTAGGCTATTCCATACGGCATTAGAACCCGGTACAGAGGCTCCTGATTTTACGCTACAAGACAGCGAGGGAGAAAACGTATCCATGTCAGACCAAACCGCAATAAAAAATGTAGTGCTTCTATTTTTCCCGCTGGCTTTTTCCGGAACCTGTACTAAAGAACTGTGTACGATTCGTGATAACATGAAACTCTATGAGTCACTCAATGCGCAAATTCTGGGGATAAGTGTAGACAGCTTCTTTACGCTAAAAAAGTTTAAGAAGTCTGAAAACCTGAATTTTCCGCTGCTAAGCGACTTTAATAAAGAAGTTTCAAAAAAAATACGATGCTCTCTACAATGATTATTTCGGGATAAAGGGCGTATCAAAGAGAGCAGCCTATATCATCGATAAAAGAAACACTATCCAATACGCTGAAGTGCTTGAGGATTCCAGCAATCTCCCAAACTTTGATGCCATTCAGAAATCCCTGCAGAAGCTTTCCAGCTAAAAGGGCAGAAGCGCTAATCCAAAAATTTTGTGGAATATCTATGAATAAAGGAGTAAGATGATTGAAGTATATAAACTTTACATAATATATATTATACGACAAAATATATTAATTACTAGTGTTATCGCTTGTATTGCATGTTCAGTGAAATTGCCATTTTATGACAGGAATCATTCGAGATAATTGAATGGTCGACTATTTAAGTCTGAAAGCCTGCCAATTTTTTTTTCTGGATAAGGTCTCAATTAAAAAAGAATCAAGTTGGCAGTTCGTCCGTACTTGCTACCCGCTCTCTGTAGCTAATTTACTTGATATTCCATATGTGGACACTTTGAAGATCTTTTTGCCACCAATATTCTCAATAAGATAAAGTAGTACTGAAAATCCTATTTTTACTTTTTTGACGGGTTTATTGTGCATTACGTTCAAATTTCGATTCTAAGCGGCTCAATTATAGAATTGATGGTTTACCATTCCTAAATATTGGCATATTTATACTTTTTTTGATAGGAAAAGGGATTGCATTTCAATATAGCTCTGGATGATTGCTCTGAAAAAAATGGGTTTCTGCTAAATATTTGCCTAAAGCCCTATATGAACGATTAGTTTTCTTGCATTTCTTCATAAATTCTGTATCATATCCTCAAACAATTTTATTATCTGCTAGGTAATGACGGATTTTATATGAAGGTACTCATCGTAGAGGATGATCGCGTATTATCGCTGATGCTAACTCGCATGGTTCAGCGTATAGGTCACGAGGTAGTCGGGACCTTAACAGAGGGTGAAATAGCTGTGGAAACCATGCGATCCAACAGTGTTGACCTGGTGTTAATGGATATCATGTTGGAGGGGAAAATAGACGGCATCGATGCAATGGAACAGATTCGCGGCACCTCTGATGTAGATGTCATCTACGTTACAGGCAATTCTGATAATTCTACTATTGAACGAGCTCAGAAAACCAACTATGTGGAGTATCTAGTAAAGCCTATAGTGTACGAACAGCTAAAACAAGCGATTGATAAAATTTAAATATAATATTGCCGTTAATTAATTGCGACTTAACGGTTTAATAGATTTATTTAAACTAAGGAAGCACTATATAAAGGTGGTTTAAACTGTAAAATTATTGACCTGCCAGGAGGAGCATGATTAACGTTACCGGGAAAATATCTGCTGTACTTGGGGCCTTATACCTGTTTTTTTGTCTTTTAAACCCCATTTCTCTTTATGGACAAAATGTTGTAGACGTTCTCAGCAGTTATGACCAGGTAAGCACCTTTGTTGATATTATTCAAGAGTCCGGGGTAAGCGAAAAGCTATCCAGCAACGGTCCCTACACCATCTTTGCCCCAAGTAATAGCGCTTTGGATGATATGCAGGGAACGTTAAACCGATCTAGCTCTTCTTCCCTTCGCGAATTTGTGATGAATCATGTTATGACCGGCATGGCCACAAAACGACAGATTATGGTGATGTCCAGCGCCCCAACGCTTGGCGGTATTACCTTGGAGATACAGGTGCAAAATAACGATGTCAGCATTAATCAAGTCTCAATTGTTCGATACAATATTCGTGCCGACAACGGGGTCGTTCATGTTATTGACGGAACGTTACAATAATTGAGTAAGCGCCCTGCCCTTTTCTCGTCTGCTTCTACTCCTCAGTGCTGAAATGAATGTAGTAATTTCCGTCATCTTCAGTAGCAAGTTCAATCTTGATCGATTATGGCATCAATATTAAGTCTTCCTTTTCATGTCGGGATATTTTTCATCATTATCATCGTCGGGTTGCTCCATCTTTACATCAGATTCCAGGCTGGCAACATCTATGACAATCATAAGTAGATTATCCACGCCCTTAAAAAAGGAATTTGCGATATGCTGAACCTGGTTCCCATTTGAGCAGTGTATAAATCCCTCTTCTTCAAGTGAAGGTGGTTCATACAGCCCGGCATTTTGGTATTTTTTCCAGTCTGCTTTCGAAACTAGATGAAAGATAATGTCGTCGGTCATGCTAGAATTTTCTTTTTGATTATATGCTAAGTGAACCAGTGCATCTCCCTTGTGTACTACCGGCGTATTGTTAAGGCCAATGATACAGCCATCATGGGGACACACCGCATTAAATGATTCTTTTCCAAAAGGATCGGTGATTCGCCCCAATATCTGACGCTTGTTCAGTATTTCACCAAGTTCAATACGTGGTCGAAATAGTCCCGCGAACTTAGCGCGCACCAAGTGGATTTAGGAAAAATCCTTGTCTGCATAATCAGGTTCCGGGGCGTCATTGCACATCCCCAGATGATTCATCAATCGTAACGTACCATTTATTCCCTCTTCTATCCCATATTCATAAAAACGTTGAGTTTCTCCCGCTTCGTAAACAAGAATATGCTTGCCTTTTTTATAGACTGCTTTACGAAATGATTTTTCAATCAAATTTGAGTTCAGTACTACAGGAGGCGCAAACGCCCGGGCCAGCTCCACATTTTCGTCGATATCCAACGTGCAACGGATTTGCGGAAAATTGGCACGAGAGGCCCCGCCCGTATGGAAATCGACTCCATAGTCTATCTGTGGGATTATTTCGTTCATCAAGGTATAGGCCAGCAGCTTGGCCAATGATCCTGTTTTAATACCGGGAAAACTCCGGTTTATGTCTTTTCCATCTGGAACCCCGCGTACGTTTTGAATGAATCCGTAAATGTTTACAATCGGGATTGCAATTACGGTTCCTTTTTCCGGGGTAATCAGCTCGCGGACGATCATGCGGCGTATAATTTCAATACCGTTGATCTCATCGCCGTGCAGGCCGCCGGTAAGCAATAAGACAGGCCCCTCCTTTTCACCGCGATACACATGGACAGGCAGGTCAATATTGGTATAGGTGGGAAGGCGCGCAATACTAAGCTGAATTTCGCGCTGCTCTCCCCTCCCAATTTTGTGTTTTTTTATCGTAATGAACTCAGGCATCGCTTTTAATCCTGCGGCGTTTATTTTTGCGTTCACTGTGCGCAGAAACCCCTCGTTCAATAAAGGAGATAATCTTGCCGGCAATATCCTTTTTTGTGGCTTTTTCAATGCCTTCCAGTCCGGGTGATGAATTGACCTCCAATACAAGTGGTCCGCGATCAGATTCCAGCATATCTACACCGGCAATGGAAAGTCCCATCGATTTGGTGGCAATGAGTGCTGCCTGCCGCTGCTGCTTGGTTAATTTTATCAGTTCTGCCGTTCCGCCTCGGTGGATATTTGATCGAAACTCCCCCTCTTTACCCTTGCGCTTCATGGCGCCCACCACTTTGCCATCCACAACAAAAGCACGGATATCCTCGCCTTTGGCTTCGTTAACAAATTCCTGAACAATTACGCGTGCTTTCATGCTGTGAAAAGCCTGTATCATCGATTCAGCGGCTTTCTGGGTAGGTGCCAGAACAACCCCAACGCCCTGCGTGCCTTCCAGCAGTTTCACAATCAACGGTGGACCGCCCACTGAATCGATAATTTTTCGAACCTCAGTAGAATAGTTGGTAAATACTGTTTTAGGCATCCCTACACCTGCACGGGCCATAATTTGTAAGCTGCGCAGCTTATCGCTTGAACGTACCAGTGCCTGCGAGTCCACAGCTGTAAACACGTTCATCATTTCAAACTGGCGTACAACAGCCGATCCATAAAATGTAACGGAAGATCCAATTCGCGGAATAATGGCATCCACACCAGCCACTTTTGTACCTTTGTAGTAGATACAGGGATTATCTTTTTCACTAACAATATCACACTTCAGATGATCAAGTACGGTGGCTTTATGACCGGCGGATTCGATGGCTTCTACCAGCCGACTGGTAGAGTAGAGCTTGGAATTGCGGGAGAGGACAACAATGTGCATTATTTTTGCGGACATATTCTTTATTTGATTTGTACAAAGTACTTTTCAGATACATCCACCACAAACCGACCTTTTAAAAGCTTTCTGCCAGCAGTACCGGGTATTTCATCTCTGAACGATCCGTCAGGGAAAGTTCAATTTTATAGGACTCATCCAGCAGGTGTATTATCGTTTTTACGATGTATCGTTGCTCGGTCAGCCCATTTGAGCTTTTTACGGTTTTTTCCTTATGGATGGGCAATTCAAAGAGCTTCTCGTTATATATATCGTGCGTGGGATCAAGCAGGTTGAACCGGATTTTTGAGTCAGAGGTTTTTTCTATATGATGGCAATGCAGGCTTGAAGTGTAAGCCCGGTGTCAATTTTAGCATCCAAATCATACAAGTCCCATTCAGGAAAACTGACTTGCTCTAAGCGCCCAATTACTTTAGCTGATTTTTGGGAGGTTGACATGGTAAAAAAAGTCTGTCTGTAGTCCTGCTGATTCATCCTGAAGATGAACCATGAATATACCATTTATTCTATTGCTAATCACCTGATATATCAGTTAAAAATTTGCGCCTAGATCACTCTTCTCCCGTTCAATTGTGGATAAAAAATGATCAAATAGATATGCAAAGCACCCGTTTTTATTTTGGGCTAAAGCAATAGTTTAATATCCTTCTCCTTCATATTTTAGAACCATTAAACAGATATTTGCATGTTGCGTACAATTCTGATGCTACTACCAGGCGTTTTACTTATCGGCTGCTCTACTACCAGCCAGACAGCAGTCAATCTTAATCATCCCACCACGTCTGCTACTTTGTGGATGCAAAACGCCGCCGAATATGATGCCCTGGCCACCATGGTGTACCGAACCGCTTCTGATAACCTTCAGCTGGCTAATGAAGATTCGTACTGGACCGCCTCCCTGCAGCAGGCCGCCCAGGAAGATTCCGGCTATTTTAATCTGCCGCCGGCAATTGTTGTCGATGTGGATGAGACTGTGCTGGATAACTCATCGTTCCAGGCCAGGATGATCAAGCAAAACAGCAGTTATAATATCGAGGCATGGAATGATTGGGTGCGAGAAGCAAATGCAGATGCCATTCCCGGGGCAAGGGCGTTTACTACCTATGTGTCAAATTTGGGAATTACCGTGTTCTACCTGACGAACCGGGAGCATACAGTAGAAGATGCTACCCGAAAAAATCTAATTGAACTGGACTTTCCGGTGAATGACAGCCTGGATGTCTTGCTGACTAAAAATGAACGGGATTCGTGGACATCTGCCAAGACTGAGCGCAGGCAGTTTGTAGCCGAACGCTTTCGCATACTCATGCTGGTTGGGGATGATCTCAACGATTTTATTTCGGCAAAAAATATTTCGCAGGAAAAGCGAGAGGCGATCGTTGAAGAACATAAAACAAAGTGGGGCGAACAATGGTATATCCTGCCGAACCCGGTGTACGGTTCCTGGGAACAAGCTTGATACGATTTCGATAACTCTATGAGTCCCAGAAAATAGACTCGGCTAAAATAAAGAAACTAAACACAAAGAATTGAAAAAACTTTTGGTACTCCTCAATTCAACGACAAGTCTACTCCGAGCGTATCAAGTCACTATGGTAAAACTTCAATAGCCTGAAGAAAGCTATATTAGGCTGGATCAGTATTGCAAAACTGCCGGAATTGGACTATCTAATTGGAGAAATAATCCCAAATAATTGAATCTGTAGATAGCAACCGCATTAACAAGAAGGCCCCGAAATCACCCTGAAAAATATCTCTATAATAAAAACCGGCCAGCTTGAGCGACATGCTGACAAAATGCGCGGGCATACGGTTTCTCGTATCTACATAATCCAGGGTGTCCTGCTTTCCTGACGATTGTTGGAGCCATAATCGGGATACCGATGATTATTTACCACATGAAATTGATCGAGTCAGCAAAATCCTACCGAAACTTTGTGGAAAGTAACGATTTTTTCCACCTCAGCAAGGCGTTTGAAAACCAGCGAAAGTTCTTCTTTTTCTACAAAGTTCTGCTGATTCTAATGATCATCTTTATTGTTATTTATATCATCGTAATGATCTATCTGCTATCGCTGGGGATGATGTCGATGCCTCGGAACTTTGCATGATTTGGCTATGCAACGTACTTAGTGTCAGGTGCTATTTCTGGCTTGTCTGGCTTGACTATCATCACCGCTTCCATTTCGTTGCCTGAACAGCATAAATCCAAGCACCGCAATGGCTAATACACTTGCACCTAACAAATAAGCCAGCAGGTTGGATTCCGGCTTCGCTATAGCTGCCCACTGCGTTACCTTCTGGTCGATATCTGCTACCTGGTTACTTGTAAGTAGTTTCTCCACGTATAAGGTGAGGCATCCAATTTTTCTTAACATGATCATTCCAGAAGTTGTTAAAAGCCTGGTATTGTTCATATGATTCCGTACTGCTGCCCTCTTCGCTCTGGGTAATGCCTTGTTCCACAAAATTGTTCAACTCGGCAAACATGGAGGTTGAATCGGAAAATTCAGCAATGTCCAGGCCGGTCTGCTTAAATGTTTGATGCATGGAGCTCCACATCCGTTTGTGGACGGCACTCTCCCACGCTTCCGTTTGTTGCTGGATCTCATTTTGCACTTCATCGGGGTTTGAACTGTACGCCTCGGAAAGTTTTCGGCCAACGGCGCTCCACATGTTGGCGAATTCGTCCTGTACGGCATTCATCCGCAGGTAGTCAACCGCTGCCAGCTTGGTGTTTGATTCAATTAATTGAAGATTACGCTCCGGAATCGATCGAATCAATTCTAGCGGGTTGTTTCCTTCGCTTAACCGGCTCTGCACTTGGTTGTTTTCCACATCGCTCAATGTACTTATGCCGATATCACGATATGTCACAACAACCGAATCGATAAATGAAAGTATCAGTTCATCGCGCTGTTCCAGGCTGTTTCGGTAATCGCGCAATTGCGCCGAAAGCTGCTTTTCGCTCTCCACGGATTGGCTTACGGCCGTTTGCAGGGAATCAGTGCGCTGGTCGAGCCGGCTGAGCTTGGTTCCGTAATCTGCAAGTTTGTCGGTAAGCTCGTTCAGCTTTTCTTCCTGCTCCTCAATCGTAGCCAGCCGATTGCTAATCAGAGTTGCCCTCTGGCGGAGTTCCTGCATCTGCTCCTGGAACGTTGCAGGATAGATGGCGCTGTTAATCAGCTTTTGATGATCGCTGTACGTGCTGTCAAGTTCTGCGATCTGCTGGGTGATATCGGCAACCTCGGCGGAAGAATTTACATTCTGTAACGCTCGGTCAACCGACTTGATATCCTCTTTAAAGCTTTTTTGGATCTGGTAGTCAGATTGTACCTGCTGGGCGTTGATGGACGGGGCCCAGACAAGCATTAAAAAGGTAAATAGTGCAAAACTTCTAATTTGAAATGCTAACATAGATTTTACGAAAGATATCATAACTACGATCCTCCCTCTTCGGTGTTTTCAGAGTCTTCAGATTCCGGATTTACAATACCCTCAGTGGTGAGAGTGTATGCGTTCGTTGGTCTTGCGGTTTAGCAACTGAATGTAGGTATTGCGTTGATTGAAGGCCGGTTCTTCAACTCCGTCTTCACTTATGGTGATTTTCTTTATGAGTTTCAGGCTGCTCTTTTCTGGAGCCATCACATATACATTTGAGTATCCAGAAGCGGTGATATAATAGAATCCTTCACTGCGCATATCATCCGTACCTCTTGAGTAGTTACGGAACTGGTGTCTTGGGTTTCTATATATTGCAGAGGTAGTATGTTGAAGGAAATGCCATGCTGTATATCCTCCACGACGCCCTCTTCGTTGGGAGTCAACACGGTTTCTATGGGTTGTGAATAATTTACATCACTTATCACCATAGATTGCTTGCACCCGGCAAACAGCAACACTGCGAACGCCAGAGGCCATAAACCAGATGTATTAAATTGTAGCTTTGAAGCCATTATTGTACCCTATAAATAATTGTTAAAAAGTGCTCTTGAAATTATTTATAGGGGGCTAACAAAAGAATTGTTCCAAAAAAAGATCAAAGCTTCATAAGCACTTCATATCGGGCCTCTTCAGAGAGTAGTTCCCTGCCCTGCAAAGCCTCAAGCTCTATAATAAAAGAGTAGCCCACCACTTCGGCTCCCAGTTTTTCAACGAGCTCGGTGGCAGCCTGTGCCGATCCGCCGGTTGCTATCAGGTCGTCATGGATAATGACTTTGGCGCCATCTTCAATGGAATCGGCGTGCATTTCGATGGTATCTTTGCCGTATTCAAGCGCGTAAGTCGCCGATATTGTGTTTGATGGCAACTTTCCGGGCTTTCGGATCGGGATAAATCCAGCGTGCAGATCCTGCGCAAGATTAGTCCCAAACAAGAATCCGCGCGATTCTATACCGACTACATAATCGATCTGGTCGTGCCTGTAGGGTCGGGCAAGTATTTGGGAGGTAAGCTCCAGGGTATCAGGGTTTTTTAAAAGTGGTATTATATCCTTGAATGCTATTCCGGGCTTGGGAAAATCCGGAATGTTGCGAATTTCCGATTTCAGCAGCTCGGTGATACTTTTATTTACAGATTCCATTCGTTCCTGTTATATGACTACTATTTAGGCATGTGATTATAGGTATTCTATAGAAAAGTGGAAAACGACAAGCAGTATAGGCCGATATTTTTCGTACCTTTCGTAACGTGAAAACAACAAATACTTTTAAAAAACCTCCGAGATTCCCAGATGATTTTTAATGGCAAGAACGGAAGCGATATCCCCCAGATTCGACAACATCAAAAGTATATGATGCAGGCGTTTAAACTGGCCGAGCAGGCGTATGACGAGGATGAAATTCCGGTGGGAGCCATCATTGTAAAGGATAACCGGATTGTCGGAAAAGGCTACAATCAAACCGAGCGATTAAAAGATGCAACGGCCCATGCCGAAATGCTGGCGATTTCTGCGGCCTGCTCTACCCTTCAGAATAAATACCTGCCCGACTGCACCCTGTATGTCACGCTCGAGCCCTGCCCTATGTGCACCGGAGCCCTTGTATGGTCCAAGATTAAGCGGGTGGTATTTGGTGCCCCTGATGCCAAGGCCGGAGCGTGTGGCAGTTTGTTTAACCTTTCCAACTCCGATAGGCTTAATCACCAGGCAGAAATTATACAGGGGATAATGGAGGAAGACTGCAAGTGGATTTTGAAGCAATTTTTTGAGGAAAAGCGATCGGGGGAAAATGGTCAGAGTTGAATTAAGGGGTAACTACATTTATTAGCTGCTTCAGCTCAATTTCACTGGGGTTGCCTGGGGTGTTTACACACTTTTTTTTTTCTGGCAGATGTATATTTTACGAAGGGAATTTATATAGAGGTTTTCTTATTTCAATGACACTCTAAATCTTACAAAATACGGGAAAATATTATGTCTAGACCGGTTACGCTATTTACCGGCCAATGGGCCGATCTTACACTCGAAACAATCGCTGAAAAAGCCTCTTCCTGGGGATATGACGGGCTGGAGTTAGCCTGCTGGGGCGACCACTTTGATGTACACCGCGCGCTTGAAGAGGATGGATACTGCAAGGAACGGAAGGAATTGCTTGCCAAGTATGATCTGCAGGTTTGGTCCATCAGTAACCACCTGGCAGGGCAAGCGGTTTGCGACCTAATAGATGACCGGCACAAGGAAATTTTACCGGAGCATGTTTGGGGCGATCGGGGAACCCGAAGGAGTGCGCCAGCGTGCAGCCGACGAGATTAAAACTACCGCCCGCGCTGCCGCTGAACTAGGGGTACCTGTGGTAAACGGTTTTACCGGCAGCTCCATCTGGTCTAAGCTTTATTCTTTCCACCCAATAAACCGGATACCGTAGAAAAGGGATTTCAGGACTTTGCCGACCGCTGGAATCCGATTCTGGATGTGTTTGATGAAGTAGGCATCGAGTTTGGCCTGGAAAGTTCATCCCACAGAAATTGCGTTTGATATCTCTTCTGCAGAGCGGGCTATTGAAGCGCTGGACGGCCGAGATACGTTTGGCTTTAATTATGATCCAAGTCACTTGGGCTACCAGGGCGTGGATCATGTCGGTTTCATCTACAACTTCTCCGACCGCATTTATCATGTGCATATGAAGGACGTATGGTGGAGCGACAAGCCAACCAAAAGCGGGTGTATTTGGCGGTCATACCGATTTCGGAAATAAAGACCGGTACTGGGATTTTGTCTCCGTAGGCCGCGGTAAAATTGATTTCGATCGCATCATTCGCGCGCTAAATCGTATCGAGTATGGCGGTCCTCTTTCGGTTGAATGGGAAGACAGCGGCATGGAGCGCGAAATTTCGGGCCAGCGAATCTGGATGACTACTGCAAGAAGATCGACTTTTCTGCACCCGGTGCTGCATTCGATTCCGCCTTCCTCGGACAAGGATTAAGAATATAACAATAGAAAAATTTGCAGATGTATTTACTCGGATATGACGTAGGTAGTTCAAGCATAAAAGCTAGTCTTATTGAAGCTGAATCTGGCTCGGTGGTGGACGGCCGCTTCTCCAGACAAGGAGCTGGATATTGTAGCTCCTGAACCGGGCTGGGCCGAGCAGAATCCAGAAACGTGGTGGGAAGCACGTCGTAAAGGCCACTCGAGAAATCGTTTCGGAGGCTTCTATCGATACGGCCGATATTGCTGCCATCGGCATATCCTATCAGATGCACGGGCTGGTGCTGGTCGATAAGAGACCAGCGACCGCTGCGTCCCGCCATCATCTGGTGCGACGGCCGGGCGGTTGAAACCGGTCAGACAGGCATTTGAAGAACTCGGTGAACAGTATTGCCTGGATCACTTTCTCAATTCTCCGGGTAATTTCACGGCTTCCAAGCTAAAGTGGGTCAAAGAACATCAATCGGGCATCTATAAAAAAGCTGACAAATTCATGCTTCCCGGCGACTACATCGCCATGAAGATGACCGGTGCAGTATCAACCACTACCTCCGGGCTTTCAGAAGGTATTTTCTGGGATTTTAAATCCAATGAGATCGCCGATCAAATTCTTGATCATTACGGCATTTCTGAGGATCTCGTCCCGGAAGTACACTCCAACATGGCAGAACATGGGGAGCTCAGCGCTTCCGCAGCCGATGAGCTCGGGCTCACCAAGGGAATTAAAGTAGCCTACCGTGCAGGTGACCAGCCCAATAACGCGCTTTCCCTGAATGTGTTGAAACCCGGTGAAGTTGCCTCCACGGCTGGAACTTCGGGCGTTATTTACGGGGTCACGGATAAACCGCTCTACGATGAGCAGTCGCGCGTAAACACGTTTGTTCACGTCAATCATGACAAGAACACCCCGCGGTATGGTGTTTTACTTTGCATAAATGGAACCGGTATCCAGTTCAGCTGGTTACGAAATACCATGTTTAAAGGCATCGACTACACATACGATGAGTTGAACGAGATGGCCGCCCAGGTTCCAATCGGATCGGAAGGCGTCACGGTTCTTCCTTTTGGTAACGGCCCAGAACGACCGTTGTCCAACAAGGATCTTGGAGCCAGAATTACCGGTATCCAGTTTAATCGTCATCATACAGGTCATGTGGTTCGTGCCGCGCAAGAAGGTATCGCCTATGCCCTCAATTACGGTCTCCAGATCATGAAAGATATGGGCATGGATATCGATACCGTTCGCGTCGGGCATACCAACATGTTCCTGAGTCCGGTTTTTGCGGAGGCCTTTACCAACGTTACAGGAAAAGTAGTGGAGATGTACAACACCGACGGTTCTATAGGAGCTGCCATCGGTGCCGGAATAGGTGCCGGAGTGTATAAAGATCGCTCCAAGGCATTTGCGGGACTCAAAAAAGTGAATACCCTCGAGCCCAAAAGCGACTTGGTAGTTGAGCATACCGCCGCTTATGAGCGCTGGCACGAAGCTTTGCAGCAAGCCCTGTAGAATTATGCACAATAAGTTTAGGGATTTTGTACATAATCAATTCTATCAATGAAAAGTAAATTTAAAACAATCAGATTTTATGAAAGTAACAATCGGCAATAAAGAGTATTTCCCCGAAATTGATAAAATCGAATTTGAGGGAAAGGATTCTGACAATCCTCTGGCCTATAAATACTACGATGAGAACCAAGAGGTTGCCGGAAAATCAATGAAGGATTTTTTCCGTTTTGCTATCGCCTACTGGCACACTTTTACCGGTACGGGCGGTGATCCGTTTGGCGTTCCAACCAGAAAATTTCCATGGTTGACAGCCGACGACCCGATAAAGCGTGCCAAAGATAAGATGGATGCGGCTTTTGAATTTATTACCAAGCTGGGAGTCCCCTTTTACTGTTTTCATGACTACGATCTTGTGGATGAAGCAGACACTATTGCCGAATCAGAAAAACGGCTTGATGCCATCGTAGACTATGCGAAGCTGAAGCAGGAGGAGTCTGGCGTGCAACTGCTCTGGGGAACGGCCAACCTGTTTACCAATCCCCGCTATATGAACGGCGCGGCAACCAATCCTGACTTTCATGTGCTTTCGCATGCAGCGACCCAAGTCAAAAACGCCATTGATGCTACCATTGAGCTGGGTGGTTCCAATTACGTGTTCTGGGGAGGGCGTGAAGGATATATGTCGCTCCTAAATACTGATATGAAGCGAGAAAAAGAGCATCTTGCCACCTTCCTGAAAACCGCACGTGACTGACGGCCGTAAGAACGGGTTTGAGGGCACATTTCTGATCGAGCCCAAGCCGATGGAACCGATGAAGCACCAATATGATTTTGATACGGAAACAGTTATCGGTTTCCTTAGAGAGCATGATCTTGCCGACGATTTCAAAGTAAATATTGAGGTCAATCATGCGATCCTCTCTCAGCATACGTTCCAGCATGAGCTTGAAGCTGCGGCTGCCAACGGTATGCTTGGTAGTATTGACGCCAACCGTGGTGATTACCAGAACGGCTGGGATACCGACCAATTTCCTGTCAACATTTATGAGTTGACCCAGGCGATGCTGGTTCTCCTTGAACATGGTGGGTTAGAAACTGGCGGCTTCAATTTCGATGCCAAGCTGCGTCGTAATTCTACTGATCTGACAGATCTGTTCTATGCTCACATAGGAGGAATGGATGTAATGGCCCGTTCGCTACAAGCAGCAGAAAAAATCATGAACGATTCTGAATATCAGGATCTGCGTAAAGAGCGCTATAGTTCCTACGACAGCGGCAAAGGCGCCGAGTTTGAAAAAGGAAATCTCGGCTTGAAAGATCTCAGGTCCTACGCCGTGGAGAATGGAGAACCGGAGCAGACCAGCGGAAAACAGGAGTACTACGAAAATCTGATCAACCGCTTCATCTAGTTTTTGGAGCTATTTGTTCGATAAAAAAAAGCCGGCCATCGTTGTGATGACCGGCTTTTTTGTTTTTGGATATGTAAATCAATTCAGCCGTTTATCACGACCAGTCAAACTCAATTTTTTGACCTTTCTCGGCTGATTCATAGATGGCCATTAATATTTTAGTGTCCCGTAATCCCATCTCTCCTGGAACGCGGCTTTCCTCGTCATTATGGACGCAGTCGGCAAAGGCATCCATCTGTAGCTTTTGTTGGCCCACGTTGGGAACGTCCATCGGTCCATTATGGGTCTTCGCCTCAATTCCGCCATAACCATAAGAAGGTTCTACGTGACAAAAACCCTCGGTGGTGTTGGCATGATGATAATTATATGATTGGGCGTAGCTGCTCTCCCCTGTTGCTTTTACACCTCCAGGGAATTCAAATGTCCAGGTGATAGTTTCTTCAACCTCGTCAAAAAATTCGGGTTTGGTTTTCTCAGGCGTCTCAGCAGTCACGGAAAGAGGTGATTCGCCCATAGTGTAAAGGGCCGCCTGAACTGAGTAAATACCGACATCCATAAGTGGACCGCCCCCGGCCAACTCCTTATCAATTCGCCAGCGGTTGGGGTCGGTTAGTGGAAATGCAAAGCCGCTATTCATATCCGTAACCGGACCATAGGGTTCATCCTGCCCTATGCGCATAACTTCCTGGTGATGCGGCTCAAAATGGAGCCTGTACCCTATAGAGAGCTTCACGCCCGCTTTGTTGCAGGCGTCCACCATGGCCTGGGCATCTGCCACGGAGGTGGCCATCGGTTTTTCGCAGATTACATGCTTGCCCGCTTCCGCCGCGCGAATGGTGTATTCGGCGTGCATGGAATTGGGCAGTACTACATAAATAATGTCGATGTCGTCATTATCAGAAATCTGGTCGTAGGTCTCATAGTTATAGATGTTTGAATCCGGGATGTTGTACTGTTTCCCGTATTTCTCCTTTTTGGATGGGGTGCCGGTCACCAATCCTGACAGCTTGCAAAACTTGGTATTCTGCAGTGCCGGCGCCAGCTGCCCCATCGCGTAACCGCCAAGTCCAACCAGCGCCATGCCCAGCTTTTCACTGTCTGGCAGTTCTTCTCTTCTCCCATTGCTGATAATAATACAGGTGATTATCACTGCCAAATCCGTTGCTTGCCCCTGCCAGGCCAGGCAAGGCAAACGCTCCGCCCACACCCAAAGAAATACGTTTTAAGAACTCTTTCCTTGAATATCCCTTATTCATCTCATCATCCTTACTCATCCTATTACCTCTTGGTTAATTTAGTATAAGCTTGTGATTTAAATCCGAACTACTTGAAAAAATCTGGTACAAGTTACTGAAGTTCTCGAATCCAGATGTTGCGATAACTTACCGTGTGACTATGATCCTGTAAAGAAAGCGGAGCTCCGCCCTCGTATGCTTCGTATTCGGGAATTCCGATATATTCCGTAGGCCGCCTGCAGCTCTACCTTATTTTGCACTATTACGCCATTCCATAGCACGGTGAGATACGCCGGTTCTGCGACTGATCCATCGTCGTTGAATTCGGGAGCTTCAAAGACAATGTCGTACGGTTTGCCACTCACCCGGCGGCAACGCGGCATTAACCAGCGGAATGTGCTGCTTGTAAATACTGCCGGCCATACCGTTTGAGTAGGTTTCGTTCTCGTAGGAATCGAGCACTTGCACTTCATACCGGTTGTGGAAAAACACGCCGCTGTTTCCGCGATCCTGTCCCTCTCCACTGGGCTCGGGAGCTCTCCATTCAATATGCAGCTGTACACTTCCAAAGTCCTGCTTGGTCTGGATACCGCCCGTGCCGGGATTAACGGTCATCACGCCGTTCTCTAAAGTCCACTCGGGGCAGACCCATCCGGATGTTCCCAGGCTGAAAGGTCGTCCCCTCCAAATAACACGATGGCATCAGCGGGTGGCTCTTTATAGTATGGTGTTCCCGGGTCAATTTTTTCGGGTACCGGTTCCCACACTTCCGTCTCTTCAGGTTCCATCTGGTTATCTTGTGATTGACAGGCTGTTGCAAGTAATAACATAAAGATAAATAAGACTACACTAAACGATCTATAATTGGTCATCTCACATAAAAAGGTTTGGTTAAAATTGGACCCCTTTATATCTATTTAAAATGAACCACAGTTGCATTGAACGATTTGATTTTTGCGCAACCCGGGAATGGTCCAATTCTTTCTTTACCTATCTGATAGTTGAACACTGAATACGTGGGACGAGCGATAAATGTATTTTAACCCCAACGGAAGGAACTCAACAGCAGAAATGAGGATTTTCACGAATCCTTAAACCGTGCTCAGGATATTTTAGGTAGATACTACTATTAACGTGTTTACCGGTTTCAAATTCACGTTAAGCGTATAAACCTACAGGAATAGGGTCAATTCCTCCTGTCCTCCTTCTACAGAGGAACTCAAGACATGAATGATTAGCTTATACTCAATACTGGGCCCAAAAGTCCCTCTTGAGAAGAGGGATTCAGGGAGATTGATAAGCAGGAGTACATTATTTGGTTTCCAGACCGGTATGTCGAGCTAATTTCCTTTTTTCTTGGTATTCATTTTTTCACCGATGAAAAAACGAATCAAAAAAATCGCCGGCGGAGGTACCCTTTCCCTGAAGGGGTCTCCACTTCGCTAAAAAAATCACAGGTTTTTTCTTCACGCTCTGCTGCGACTCCTTCCCCTAACGGGACGGTCAACGGTACGCCAGGCCGGAACAGAGAACTAAAAAATTAAAATGAAGAAGTACTCTCACATTCATCATTTTTAATTCTGTAAAGCGCTATCCCGGCCCCCATGGAAGGCTTATACTTAATACTTGCCCTGCATAGCACTAAACGAAAAACCCAAAGAATTCCTGGTTGATCGGCCCCCTCCGGCCTAGGAATGCTGAGCGAAGAGCGGGAGGCGAAAGGAGTTTGGTATACCGGCGGGGAGCCCTGAGGAAGCCGGCCAGCGAGAAGGACCATCGCCAAACTCCGGCCGGAGGCTCGCAGCCGGGGTCAGCATTCCCCAGCCTTGATCTTTTCGTCTCTTTTGTATCAAGACAAAAGGGACACCCGGTAAAAAGTTTATATCTCCAGACCGTTCTTTCTTAGCTTGTTCCCTTTCCTGGGTGTCCATTTTTTTAGTGGCAAAAAAATGAACGATAAAAGCCACCGGCTTGGGTAAACTTGACCTAAAGAGCTCTCCTTTCCGCTAAAAAATCTCAGATTTTTCTTAAACGCTCCAAGAAGAGCCCTTCTTACCGGTCAACTTTACACAGGCCGGGAGAGAGAACTAAATTAAGAATAAAGAATGGTAAGCTATTACTCTCAAATTTATCATTCATCATTGTTAATTCTGTAACGCGCTACCCCGGCCCCCCACTTGGAGGCCACCTCATTTTTAAAGTAATTTGCATACCATGTTTCGAAGCGAATTCGAAACGTCCCCCTTTGGGGGCGCAGGGGGATGTCCGAACAACGCCCCTGTCATGTTGAGCGGAACGAAGTGGAGCCGAAAGATCTCCCCGGGAGTGCTCGAACGTGGTTGCGTGATACCCCCTTCAGATCCTACGCGGGCCTGCTGGCGGGAGACACGTTCGACTGCGGCCTTCTCGCGCTGCTCCGTCGGCCTCCGCTCAGTATGACTTTGCTTTTTAGGTAAATAGGCGTACAACCCTTCATACCACGAAGCGATAAACCGGAAACATTCCTGTCTGATGAGTTACTATTACTATTCCCTTACTTCAGCAACAAGCCGGAGGTATATTCGAATCGAAGGCATAGTTTATCCCTCGATTCTATTGTCAGGAATAGTGCAGGCCCTAATTTGAAACGCTGTTATTATCAGTCTTCTGCACCGGTAATAAAGCCTGTTCCGAACTCCTCTTTTTCTTTTACAAGTCTCAGGGAGTCGTACCAGTATGCGGATCAGACCCAAGGCCAGACCATATTTGATATAGGAGGTTTCATCGAGTATTGACAGCTTCTTTTGGGTGGATGTTAATTGGGCATGCAACTGTTCAACGTCCACACCAATCTCTTCTGCGATTTGATGCTCTTGTATTCCATTTGCAAGCTTTTCTATAATCTCAGCTTCCGACTCGTCAAGCTCTTTAAATTTCTCTCCAAACTCATCCATAAAATCCTGTAACGCGAGTATTTTGGTTACCAGTCTGGGGGATGAGTTTTCTGGTTTTTTATTCTGAATCATATATTTATTCGACTATGTAAAATCTGGGAAAGCAGTTAACACTCACAATACTGTAAAGTGCAAGCGATATAACGTTTTAGGGCTCCCTGTTTAGTATTGTTCCAGCTGCCTATTTAAAAAAATTATTTAATCGAATCTGAACTCTCCTGATAAATTCTGTTTCTGATCATTCCAACATGAAAATGTTTATTCAAGATTGGCCAGGGATTTCAGTAGTGATATAATAAATAATCATTCACTGATCTACGCAATGATATATAGTGAGGTGGGAATTGAAATATTGAGAAGCATGGTATCGCTAATAACTACTATACCAATCAACTAATAACTACACTAGACTATATTGTGGTAGATATTCATTTTTTCATCGATGAAAAAATGAATCAAAAAAATCGCCGGCAGGTAAAATTTTTGTTGCGTTCCCTGCACTGGCGCTAAAACCATTTAACTCAATCCGCTGGAAAAGCGGATTTCAAACAGAAATGGTTTCTTAACGCTCCAGCTGCGGTCACTCAGCCAACAAAAATTTTAAAGGCCGAATACTACAACAGCAACGGATCTCATCTTCCCATAGATCCTTATAGAACTGACTTTATTGGTCCCAGAACAGGGTTTAAAACGTAGCTTAATTTTGAGCATGAACCAGTAATTTTTGATTGAATGATCAGCAGAAACATCCTCTCTTCATTTATATAATTTTATCAATATGATGGACGGTTAGCGAAACCTTTAAACGTGACTATTAAATATTTCCTTACTGGCGAATTTGATCATTCTGGCTAAAAACGCGTTTTCCCAGTCTCCGTTCAAATCTATTAACGACAGACCCCTGCCCTTTTTGCCTGACAAATCGAGCGGTCCGTCCCACAAGGTACAGGAAGAGAAAGATGACCAGCGTGGCTAATATCGTAGAAAAAGGCTGGTTCACTGACATTCTGATAGATCGCCTGAAGATAGGCAACGCCTTCATTCAGCTGTTCAAGCACATTGTTGATCGCCTGTCCCCCGTAGCGCTGATTAAAGGTCGAAGCCGTAAGCGTGTTATAATCCTCAATAACCGTGGAAAGATAGGTAAGCCGCGCTGGTGCGTTCGAGAGCTGCTGAAGAGTTGGAATTACCGATCCGAAACCGGCCGAAATTTTAGCAAAAAAAGAGCCCTCAGCCGCCAGTACAATGGCCGCACCTACACCTGCCAAAAACTTGAAGGCATATTCAATAACAAACAGCAGCGGTACAACTACGATCTTGAACACCTGGTTCATAGTGATCCTATTTATTTTATTCACAATTATTGTATTCCCGAATCTGTCTTTGCGAGTCAATCTGTTTGATACTACCCATCCTAATCTTATTTACAAAATAGAGAGTCAATTTCGTAGCCAACTACACACTGTTATACTTTTTTGACCTAAAAATCCATGTAAGCTACTGTGGATAATGGTATTACAAGAATTTAGACTAAATTTTCGTGAGAAATGCAGGATAAAAACTCACCGGACTTTTCTGTTTTATTTTACAAGCCCCCCTCCCCTGTTTACTTTTGCACATAAATAATTATATTAAATGCGATATTTACTGCTATAAGTTTAGTCTTTACCCGAACTAATCCTAAAATTATTATGCCATTGCCTTACATGCCTAATGATTCATATGATGAAATGATAACCTCAGATGGCGATTGTCGCGGGCATTACGAGGTCTTCAACCAGATGTTGAATGAGATTCCGGGCAGCAAGCTAAAGGAGATGCAGAATGCCACGGACCGGGCTCAGCTTGCCATGGGTATGACCTTCAATGTTTATCACGACAATGAGGGTCAGGAAAAAATTCTCCATCTCGATGTTATCCCGCGTATCATCAATGGAAAAGAATGGGAGAAAGTTGAAAAAGGGCTGAAACAGCGAATATATGCACTCAACCTGTTTCTTGAGGATATTTACAACGATCAGAAAATTCTGGGTGATAATATACTGCCGAAAGACCTGGTTCTTTCCAGTAAAGACTACCTTGAACCCTGCGTGGGAATGAGCCCGCCCCAAAATATTTGGTGCCATATCACGGGAACTGATCTCGTGCGGGATAATGACGGAAAATTCTACGTACTGGAAGATAACCTTCGTTGCCCCTCCGGGGTTTCATACCTGCTGGAAAGCCGGGAAATTATCAAGCGGGCCTTCCCCTCCCTGTTCAACCAGCTCGGGGTACGCCCGGTATCGGACTACCCGGTAAAGCTGCTGCACATGCTGCAATATCTTTCCGATAAGGAACGGCCCGTTGTCGGTCTCTTAACGCCCGGCATCTACAATTCAGCATATTTTGAGCACTCGTACCTGGCACAGTCCATGGGCGTTGAGCTCGTTACCGGCCAGGATCTTATCGTGGAAAATAACCGGGTTTACATGACAACCACGCAGGGGCTGCAGCAGGTGGATGTGGTATATCGCCGCATTGACGATACTTTTCTTGATCCCAAGGCATTCAATCCGGACTCCCAGCTGGGGGCCTCGGGGCTGTTTGATGCTTACAAGGCAAACAATGTGGCCCTGGCCAATGCCCCCGGAACCGGTGTCGCTGATGACAAAGCCGTGTACGCCTATGTGCCACGGATCATCAAATACTATTTGGATGAAGACCCGATCCTGCCGAATGTCCCAACCTACCTCTGCGCCGAAGAGGATGCCCGCAAATACGTACTTGAGCACCTGTCTGAGCTGGTGGTAAAGGAAACCAGCGCTGCCGGGGGATACGGCATGATGATAGGTCCCAAAGCTGACCAGGAAGAGCGCGAGCGATTTCGCAGGCAGATTCAAGAATCTCCCCGCAAATATATTGCTCAACCCACCCTGTCGCTCTCAACGGTACCAACGCTGACGGGAGAAGAACTGGAGCCGCGGCACGTTGATCTGCGCCCTTACATTTTGTATGGGGATGAGATCGAAGTACTGCCGGGCGCCTTGACCCGGGTAGCGCTGCGCAAGGGATCGCTGGTCGTCAACTCCTCGCAAGGGGGCGGAAGCAAAGATACGTGGGTGTTGTATGACTAATGTTCAACGTAACAATTTCCTAACGAACAAAATCGCTTTTAAAGGCGATATTTATATGATCAAACAGAATTATTCATAGAGGGCTTTGCAAAACCAGCTGTCATTGCGAATGAGTGAAGAATCTCCCGATCAGAGCCTCTAAAAGGAGATTGCTTCGCAGGCTACCGATGACAGACGGTGAAAGTGAGAGTTCTGCAAATTCCTTTCAGAAAAAATTGGCAAAACTAGGTACCCAAATTTCGACAGGTAAATTTTTCATCATTTAATTAAATATTGCCAGGCATGTTGAGCAGAGTTGCTAATTCTATTTATTGGCTGGGGCGTTATCTTGAGCGGTCAGAAAATTATGCCCGCTTTATTGATGTCAATTACAATTTGACCCTGGACCTTCCGCCGGATACCAAAGAGCAGTGGCGGCCGCTGGTTACCGTAACCGGAGATATTGATCTCTACACGCAAAACTACCACGATTTCGACCGACACAACGCCATCTATTTCCTGGCGTTTGATGAGAATAACCCCAATTCCCTGTTCTCTTCAATCTCAAAAGCACGCGAAAACGCTCGTACGGTCCGCGAAAAACTAACCAAGGAGAGCTGGGAAAAGCTGAATGAGACCTATCTTTTTGTAAAAGACGGGGCCCAAAACGAGATCTGGAAGCAGGAAGATCCCCGCGAATTTTTCCAGGATATGAAGTATAAAATCCAGTTACTTTACGGCATTGAAGACAACAGCGTTGCGCGGACGGAAGAGTGGTATTTCCGTCAACTGGGGCAGTTCCTGGAACGTGCCGATAAAACCTCCCGCATCCTCGATGTAAAATATCACATTCTGCTGCCCTCCCCTGATGAGATTGGCTCTACCCTGGACATTCTGCAATGGATGGCGCTGCTGAAGTCGGTCTCTGCCTTTAATACGTACCGCAGGGTGCATGGAAACATAGAGCCTTCCGGCGTGGTGGAATTCCTGGTGCTGAATAAATATTTTCCCCGGTCTATTTTCTTTTGTCTTTCGGAGGCCGAGCAGTGCCTGTATAAAATCTCCGATTCCAGTGGCAAGGGATTTAACAACAGTGCCGAAAAAAAGATCGGTTCTCTCCGGTCGCAACTTGAGTATCACGATGTAAGTGATGTAATCAACTACGGACTGCATGAGTACCTGGATGAGCTTCAGCTTAATATCAACGAAATATCCAATGCTATTCACGAAAATTTCTTTAGCGTGGGTAGCCGTGTTCAGAACCAACAACAAGGAATGTAAAAATGACCTACTGCCTGGGAATTAAAACCAAGGATGGCCTCATGGGACTTGCCGACACGCGCATAACCTCGGGATCAGAGACCACCACCGCTAAAAAGATTTTCACCATTAAACGTCCCAAACATTGCTTTTTCATTATGACCTCCGGGCTGCGGTCGGTGCGTGACAAGGCGATCACCTATTTCCAGGAAGTGATTGAGGAGCAGGACGCCAATTTTGACAAACTGTACAAGGCGGTCAACAAGTTTTCGGAGCAGGTGAAACGGGTAGCCAATGAGGATAAAGCCTCCCTGGAAGAGTCCAACATGTCCTTTAACCTGTATGCCATTGTAGGAGGGCAACTGGAAAACGACAAGGAGCCCAAGATGTTTCTGCTTTATCCCCAGGGCAACTGGATAGAGATAAGCGAAGGCACCCCATTTGCCATAATCGGCAATACCGGGTTTGGCCGCCCTATTCTGCACCGGGCCATCACCTCTGATGAAAGCCTCGAGTTTGCCATGAAGACCGCCTTCCTGTCGTTTGATGCCACCCGGCTGTCCGCCAATGATGTGGGCTACCCGGTGGATACGCTCATCCTCAAAAATAATAGCTACTCCATGGTAGAGCACCGGTTTGAACAGCAGGAGCTTAACCATATCGCCGAGTTCTGGGATCAGCGGCTCAGGCAGATCATCAACGAGCTGCCCGCGGAGGCCCTCAAAAAAGCGTTTCACAGCCAGGACGTCACCCCGATTAAACTCTCATCATAAAAGATGGAACTTGAAATTAACCACACGAGCAGCTACAGTTACGAGTGTCCCGTGGTGCTGGAAGCGCATTATCTCCGCTTTAAACCTCTGCGCAGGCCCAATATCGTCGTTAAAGAATTTGACTTGCAGATTTCACCGACTCCCGTTAAGCTCACGGAACGGCTGGATGCTGAAAACAACAACTATCACCAGGCCTGGCTTAACGATGAACCAACCCGGCGCTTTGATATAGAGGCCGGGATACGCCTGACCTCACACCCCTGCAATCCCTTCGATTTCCTGATGGATCCCGATATTTTCCTTCCCAGGAAGACTTCTATTATTCCGATAAACAATCTGACTTCCTGAAACCCTACCTAAACAGCGAAGCGCATCCTGCATTATCCGCATTTACGGGTCAGGTGGCGGAACAGAGCGGGGACAAAATGGTGCCTTTCCTTTCGTTGATGGTCCAAAAAATTTACGACGACTGGGAGTATGAAAAACGGTATGAGGATCGCGAGCTGGACGCCGGCAAGTGTTTTGACCAGAAAAAAGGCTCCTGCAAAGATTTGGCCTGGATGCTCATGATGATGCTTCGGGGCGCGGGACTGGCCACCCGTTTCGTAAGCGGGTACGCCTATAATCCCGATGTTGATTTCCGCCACGAGCTGCACGCCTGGGTTGAGGTGCTGCTGCCGGGCGCGGGCTGGGTGGGCATGGATCCCAGTGCAGGTCTGTTTGCCGATGAAAATTATGTGCCGGTGGCTACCAGTTTCGATCCCGCCCTGACGATGCCCTGTGGATGGCAACTATCGCGGCAATTGCGGCTCCTCGCTCTGAAACAGATGTAAACATTACCATTCTGGATTGACTCCCGCTTTTGCCTCCCCTTCTTTCTTGGAAGACAGATTTTTGCATGAATCAATTGGTAGTTGGATTTCTTCAGTCGTACATTGCGAGAAACTCGAATTTATCACCAGGTATTATGATTCGCACGGCCGACGAGAAAGATCTGGAAGCAATTGACTATATCTATAACCAGGCTATTTATGCCGGATTTTGCACGCCCCACCTGCATCCGCTCGAAGAGCATGAGCGAAAAAAGTGGTTTAACAGGCACAGCCCGATGAAATACCCGATCTACGTCTTTGAGGAGGATAATGAGGTTCTGGGATGGGTCGCCATCTCTCCATACCGTGAGGGACGACAAGCGCTGGAAACCACGGCTGAAATAAGCTATTACGTTGACTTTAAGCATCACGGGCAGGATATCGGATCCCGGTTGGTACAACACAGTCTGGACCAGTGCAACAGGCTCAACAAGCTTGTTCTGGTTGCGGTCATCATCGACGGAAACGACGCCAGCATCGGCCTGCTGGAAAAATTCGGGTTTTCTGAATGGGGCTTCATGCAGGAAGTTTATACCTACGAGGGGGAAACACGCGGGCAGTATTACATGGGCAAAGTGCTGAGCTGAGAAAAGTTTTATTGTCGCCTTTTTTGTGTTTTTAAGTTGATACGACCATGCTCACATTGAGGGAAGATAAGCTCCGACAGCTGTCGGAATGTGGATGCCGGCAGGTAATCCGAATTCGATCATTGAAGCCAGTTGTCAGCGATAGGTTTGAACAAGATATATTGAATTAGAAACATCCAAGTTGGGTGAGGATTATGCCCTTGACAAATTCCTTTTTAGGGGGGATTAGGTGTACAGTTTAATTAGTAATTGAATCCCAAACTTCTTAGCTGGTTTAGAATTTGTTCTCCAGGCGATTGATTTGGCATAGATTCATAAATACTCATTATCTGTTTTATTTCTGAACGAGCTTTTTCATTTTTTGAATTAAGTCTCAATACTTGAATGTATTGATCAAGTGCAGAAACCATTCTTTCACGCATAGATTTATTTTCAGGACCTCTATATTCTAAATAAAGACCATAATTAAGATGAATCTTTTCTTTTAGCTTGTTTGCACTGGATTCAGAAGTGTTACTATCATTTAATAATTGCAAAGCCTTTTCATATTGGTCGTCTGCGACAAGTTGATCCACTTTGTCATCTAAACTTTTGGTATTTACATCAGCTTCTAGATACTTTTTGTACTTTTCTTCTAGAATTTGATCATCATTAATATGACGAATAATGTCACTTGCTGAATTATACTCAAAACCAACAGTTTTTTTGTCTCTATTGTGAATAACTTCATACCATACTAAGAAAATTTGGTCATCAATTTTTTCAGCTTTCCAACCATTTATTCTGATCTCTCCATCAAGTTTTTCAATCTCATTTTTAACATTGAAGTCATTGTCCAAATATGGATAATTATCGTCTAGTGTGGTAGCTGATTTAACCCTCTCTATTGCACTTTCAGTGGTTGAAACCTTTGCTTCAGACGATTCATCTGAATCAGATGTATTATTTACTTCAATTTGACTATCATTATTAAGTAACCATGTTTTCCCGGTCCACCTATCAATTTTGTAAGAAATCCCTTCTTCTTGGACTGATATATAAAATCTGTTACTACTGAAATAAAAAAACGAGGAGATAATAACTGTCAAAAAGCCAAGTATCCAAATTAGCAATTTGCTTTTACTCATTTGATGAAATTTTAGATTTAAGTATCCCTAACGACATTGCGCTTAAGCGGCGGTCGCCTGAACGCTGAATTAATTACAAAATGAAAGGTTAACTAATAAATGGGAAGCTAGCAAGGTAGGGCGAGGCCTGTCCGTTTGAAGCGTCGGGTTAGGTAATAAACTTACTTTGATATGGCTGATTTAACTTCATAGGACCAAACCCAATAGTAAGGTGGTTTCAGTGAACTCTGGTATGAATCAATCTCAAAACTCTTACTTGTTTAGATGCAATATTAAGAATTCAAATGGAAAGTTTCAGAGTCTACAACGCGATCCACATATTTTTTGAAGAATCAGGTAGACTATTCATATAGATTTTATTAGTACGTACAGTTTTTAAAAATTCTTTTGCACTAACTCCATTATTCCATGGTTTATTCAGTCTATGAATTTTAACGCTTATTGTAAGTCCATTTAATTCAGAATCTGAATTATTTTTTATTCTTCCAGATAAGGTTGCGGTATTACTAGACTGACTATCTTCCACATTAAATTTTAAATCAAAAACTTCGATTTCGCTTGCGGCAGGAATATTGGATGCTCCAAGCATTTTTGTGTTTTCGATTAGAGCTGAAGCTTGAAATCAGCATCTAATCAGTCCCAACGGAGCGACTGCAGTAACAAGTAACTTTTTCTATTAAACTTTTTCCTTGTATTGAGAAAGATAGAAGCAAAGTGTAGACAGCTGCTATATAAAAATTACAGAAACTGAAAAAAAAATCAAACCTTCGTATTTCTACATCTGGGCAAAGCAACTGCAGCTAAAGCAATGCTCAAAGCAAAACCTACATACCAAAGTAAGATTAACTGTTTAGTATTCATTTCATAACTGGTTTTTACCTAACTAATGATTATCCGCACAAGATAGCTACAGAATACAATTATTAATTCGAAAGCGGTAGTTTGCGAAAATAGTGCCTTGACATATCAACCAAGAGCTCCTTTTCGCGGATGTAGGATGTGCTACCCGGGATGAGACGGCTGCATAAAAAAACGATCGATCACTGCCCATCTTGACCCTTTGTCCGGCAGCGGTGCGCGCCGATCCACCGGACGCTTTGGGCTGTCTCCCCTGCCCTCTTTCCCAGCCGGTTTTTCTCGATAATAATCCATCGCAGCATAAGAATGGGCGAGGCACGCATCCCGGGTGTAATGCACGGGTTGCACTAAGCCGCTAATTAATCAGTATTATGATTTTAGCTTCTCTAGAAAGCTATCGGTGTCGTTTGTGCATAATTCTATTTGCATAAATATTTTCTCAAATACTTCATCAAAAGTAATTATTTCGACTGATTTTAAATCGAGTCTAAACATTTCAAAAGATTCTTTTTCTTCACTCGTCATATTTTTAAGTGAACCAATTATCAACAACAATTTGGGATTTAAACGAGTGAAACTTGATTCGCTATTTTTTGTTTCAAAGAATAAAAATCTTTTAGCAATCGCTCTCTATAATTTAATAACTGAGAAATAGCACCGGTTACTTCTTCACCGCACTGATAGCATGCGTGTTTCTATATTTTTTCCCCAATATTTTTGTTTTAGGCGTTTTTATTTCTAGCAGAGCTAGATTTTCCAGTTAACTTATTTTGTAAAATGAAAGTCGATCATTAACTTCCCTTGAGTATTTAAAATACTTTTACCACCTAATAGGCCTCTTTTTCAAGAGAGAATATTTCGGGGATTAAAGATTGAACGATAGGATCCAGGGAGTACTTTGCTAATGTTTTTTGCCAAAAAATGCTCACTTTTATTGGTATGTATTGTTCTTCCAAATATCTATCGCATTAAACAGATCACTTAGTCCACTTAATTCTAACTCTACTTTTTTTAATAAACTTTTTAATTCTGATATACTCTTATTTACGGCATCTTCAACTTCTTTAGTTTTTGGATGATTAAATTGGACATAAATAATTTGAAATCCGTTTTTATCAAGTTCAAATACGTTAATGGTATCATCTGTATCTATCTCTATTAATTTTCTAAAGTAGAAAGTTGATGCCCATTTTAAATTCCAATTTTTCTCATCTCTCTCATCTTGAAATGTTGAAAATCTTATGAAATAGTTTCCATTATTATCGTTACCTATTGTAATATTTTCAAAGGGAAAAGGAGTTTCTGTTAAAGGTTCTGGTTTCGGGTCACTAGGAAGTACTGGTAGAATATTGAATTGTACACCTTTCGGGATGTCATTCAAATCAAGATATCTTATTAGATCATAAAATTTTACTCGAGTTGAATTTTCCATCTTCGCCATCATTGTCAAACATTATAATATCAGGTTCAGGGTGGCAAAGAAAATTTTTGCTATAACTACCTTCAATTTTTTTATCTGTGATATTGATAGTTGAGCCTTGATTTCTTTCCTGATTAATTCCAAAATATTTTGATCTATTTAGGTGAGAATTAAGCCCGCTAACGGCATTGCGCATAAAGTGCACGTAATAATGTTAAGTTGATAAATAACGAACGGTGAGTTAAAAAGCCAAAAAGTAGCAAGACTAGGCGAGGCCTGTCCTCTTGGCAAAGTCCTTTTTAAAAGGGTTAGACATCGGTTTCCTTGATTTTAACTTTGTTTTCAGATACTGCACGATCAAGTTCACTTATTTGATAAATAGCAGAAACAACAGAATATCCAATGACTACAAAAATAAAGGAGTAGAAAATAACAGTGAAGGAAAACCCATCTGCCAAATAGCGTAATCTCCAAAACCCTTCATAAAAAACGAGATAAGAACCATAGATATATGGAATAAACCCTCCGAAAACTATGAGACTTTGAAATAAACTTCCTTCAGTTGTTTTACCAGCATTTTTTGCAAGCGAAATTGAATAGGTAGCGAGAGCAGCAAATGATAAAATTGTACCCAAAAATAGAATGTAGTACCGATTAGTAGCACTAAAACGGAAAATCTGAACACCGATAAAGATTGCTATTCCAAGAAGTCCCAAAAGTGCTTTAGCTGTATAGCGAGAAACAAGTTTAATAACTTCACTTTTACTTAAAAAAGTAACTTCATCAGCTGTAGTCATGTGTTTTATTTTCTGAAGTTAAAAACGGATGCCTAACGAATAATTATCCGAACAAGATAACTACATAATAGATTGCTATTCGAGAATAGTAGTTTGCGAAAAAAGGTCTTAAACATCAACTAAGGGCTCATTTTCGTGGATGTAGGATGTGCTACCTGGGATAATATGGTTACATAAAAAAATTATTCATCACTGCCCATCTTTACCCTTTTCTGGCCAGCGGTGGCCCAATTGACCGGACGCTTTTGGGCTGCCTCCCCTGCCCTCTTTCCCCAGCCGGGTTTCCGGATATCAATAAACCCGTAGCAGCAAAAAATAGGCGAGGCCTGTCAGCTTAATGCGCTTGATATACCGCTTTTGTTCGATTTATGTGACAAATTCTTCTGGGCTAATAGCTATATTAGGAAACTCATCGACAATTTTTTTATCAAATGTGACCAATTGGACGTTTAAATCATCAGCTAATGCCACAAATTCACAATCGTATGCCGAACATGATGAATTCGAAACAAGACTCATAACCTGTGTTGAGTTTACCTCAAATTCATTGGCATCCATTAATTGTTCGGCTTCTTCTGTGGCCTGCAAAACAACCGATAATTCTAAAATTTCCTTCCGTAAATATATCGATAGGACATTTCTGAATTCAGATCGCCAGAGAAGAGGGGCAACCCAATCATCATCTTTCTTAAACACCTTGTAAACCCACTCGTCCATATCATTTGGTACCCACATGCTCGCAATTACATTCGTATCGACAACAATCATGGACGCCCTTGGTCAATCGCTTGTTGAATTTCATCCATGGAAAGGGTGCCTGTTGCTTTCTGTTTAAGTTTTTTAGCACGAGAATTACCTGATCAGGATCTCGTCGGTTGCTTTGGACTAATTTTTTCAAATAGACGATCACTTCACTGTTAATGCTTCGATGATGTAGGTCAGCCTGTTTCTTTATTTTGGCATAAACTTCGTCAGGTATATCTCGGATTGTGATATTTGTAGGCATAAGGCTTGAATTTAATTTAGTTTCATAATGAAACTAAGTAGAAAGGGGATTATTGCAATAAAAGCGTTATAGCGGTTTGGCGTTTAAGCGAGAGTGGGATTTATGATTGTCGAAAAGTAACCCAATTACTTAACGGATAAAAATTTTCGAAGAACTCCGTCCGTGTCCGCTTGAAACGCTTGTTATAGGGCGATTTATGAATATTTTAGAACTGATTCAAAGGTTCATTCCAAATATAAACCATCACACCCTTCAGCGGAAATACAACCTTTCATTCTTACGGTTGTAGTATCTCCATCGATGAAATCTTTTTCTATATTCAAAGAGAATGAACGACCTGCTCGTCTATAGTTAACTATTATATTTATGTCACTATATCCACCTGGCATGCCATCATCAAGAGTAAATTTTTGTGAATCACCAACATCTATTTCAAGATTATTAAACTCATAATTAACGAGGCGGACAGCGGTAATTGGATAACTATCAGTATTTTGATTCAAAACCATCAAATATGGAATTTGCGACTCTTCACTAATCTCGTCGTCGGTATCTTCATTGCTATTTACTGACGATTCGCAGGCAGTAAAAGCTATAAATATTCCTACAATGACGAATATAGTCCACCATTGAACTTTGAAATTTAAATGTGTCAAACTTATATCCATGATACTTTTCACATATTTAACTTTTATTATTTACTCAATTTTCTGATTTCATTCTTAGTCATTCAAATGTCAGTTCTCAAATCTTGGTTTCGCCCTATAACTTATAATTATCCGAACAAGATAACTACATAATATATTATTATTCGAAATAGTAGTTTGCGAAAAAAGGTCTTAAACATCAACTAAGGGCTCTTTTTCGTGGATGCATGATGTGCTACCTGGGATAATATGGATTAGCAAACAGATTATTCATCACTGCCCTTTTTTTACATTGTTCTGAGGGCAACAGCCCAATGACCAGACGCTTTTGGGCTGCCTCCCCTGCCCTCTTGCTCCAGCCGGTTTTTCTGGATATCAATAAACCCGTAGCAGCAATGAATAGGCGGGGCCTGTCCCGTTAAAGCGCCTGGTTAGGGAACAGCCCGACCATTTATAATTCTAGCAACGAAACTTCTTTTACGTTTTTAAAGTCTTCCTAAAAATCCCAAGTAAGGTGAGAATGTGGCGATGGACAAATTGGTATTCGGTGTACTTCCAGTTTATCTGCTTTCAGTCTTTTGTTGTGCTCCATTTTTGTTGGAAAGTGCCGATCACATTCCTTTTTGACCGAATATGACCACCTACAGCTCAACTCCAGACACACCTGTCCCATAGGGACACTCTTTTTATAGTTTCGGCTGTTGGGCTAGCGTGGGGTACCCGCCGGGCGGATTCACAACTGCAGGCTACACACCTGCTGGTAGATGTTTTCCCATTGCGGGCGCCAGTGGTAGCGGGCCTGCATCTTCAGGGTCCACCGTCGGGCGTGGGTGGTCAGTTTTCCGGCGCACCGGATAAACCACTCGCGAAACGTGCGCGGGGCCTGGCGCCAGGCCTCGGTGTCGGTCAGCAGTCGCAGCCATACGGTCAGATTGTAGGCCAACACCCCCAGCTGCCACAGCAGCGCGTTGGCCCAAAACTAATTGACCAGGGTCGTGCCCGCCCCGATCTGGCTTTTGACGGCCTGGATCCAGGTTTCGGCTTCTCCGCGATCCCGGTAACACCGGTGCAGCTCCAGCGGGGCCTCCTGCAGGGTACTCACATAGCAGGCGTGACAGTAGTGATACTTCGGGAACAGCAGTCCTTCGGTGGTGAGCTGCCGGCAGATACGAACGGCTATGAATCGGCGTGGGCGATCCCATCGCTCGCACTGGTGGGTAAACTCACAGTATTCAGTATCCGACTGGCCGGGAATCGTCTGCCAGTCCTGGCGGGCCAGCAAGGCCCGCAGGTTGCGGAGTTTGACCTTGACCAGGTAGTCGCCACCGGCCTGCTCGATCGCCGACAGGAAGCGATCGCTGGAAAAATCCGCTGTCGGCCCGCACCACATAGGGGCCGGCCTCGTCCGGCAGCCGCTCGAAGGTCTCGGCGAAAAACGCCGCCGCCCCGTTGCCGGTATACGCCCGGCCCGTCCGCCACCAGCTATGCAGCACTTCCTTGGTGGCCCCGTCGAAGGCCAGCAGCGGATGATAGGACCGCTGGCCTTTCCGGGACGGGTTAAATCCGGTGGCTGCCCCTTCCTGGTTGCCATCAGGTGCCCTTGACCGTCGAATCAAAATCCAGCCACTGCCGACCCGCCGGCCGCCGGGGAGCGGCCGGGCGCACCCGCTCGGCCAACCCCTTGGCTGACCCGGCTCAGCTGGACCGATTGCTTGTAGCCGGCTTTCTTCAGGCGGTAGGCCAGCGTATTCTCATCGATGGGCCCGTCCAGGCCCAACAGCTTCTGGATGGTGGCATCCCGGCTCAGCTGCTCAAAATGGGACAGCCGATCATATCCGCACAGATACCCAAAGAGGATCAGCCCGAAAACCTGCCAGTCTGGATAGCTGCAATTTGACCCCAGCTCCAAATCCAGCTGGACCGACAGAAGTTGCCGAAAGGAAAGTTTATCAGATAGAATCCGAAAACGGGACCAGCCCTCCATAATTGGTCAGCCGCGTATCGGTAAATTCAGGGGTAATTGGGGTGGTTTTTTTCGTGGATTTTTGAGAACTTTCTTTCACCATAAAGGTGCCTCCTAATCGTATGGTTATTATCTTTCTAACTCATTGAAACATAACCAATTAGGGGCACCTTTTCTTGTTTGTGACCAGCTTAAATGGGACTTTTAGGGTCTTTTTCATTGAATGTCGCTACTTGATGAACACCAGCAGCTAATCCAATACTTATGATTTCAAAATCATGTACTTTTAATCCACTGGGTTGATAGCGATCCATTAATTCCAGAAATATTGCCAGAGAATCTTGGGTGGGATACAATACATCAATACCTTGAATAATATCGTCAAGGATTTCCAACGCTAATTCTGTTTTTAGATCATACCCTGAATTACGGGTAACGACGGCTAAAAATTCAAGAAGATTTTTGGAAGTAGTTACAAGCTGATAGGCAGACCCATCGAGAATATTCCGAGAACGAGAAAAAAATTTTGAATCTTGGTCAATCCCGTAAACGAAGATATTCGTATCGATGAGTAATTTACTCATGTGCGATAGAACGGATATTTTTGGTATCCAATTTTCCGTTGAGTTTTAAAGACCGAATATTACGTTTGGGCTTTTTTTCTTTAGTCAGAGAGGAGAGATATAGATACACTTTTTCTAATTCGACTTCAGAAAGTCGATCAATTTCTTTTTTTACTTTTTCTTTAGTAATCATAGAACAAGAAACTTATTTATAGCTACTTATAATCTACTTAACCTGTAGCAATTATCATAACGAAGAAAGAGCCTTGGCTGTTGCTCTAACTTATAATTATACGCACAAGATTACTACATAATATATTATTATTCGAAGCAGTAGTTTGCGAAAAAAGGTCTTAAACATCAACTAAGGGCTCATTTCCGTGGATGCATGATCTGCTACCTGGGATAACATGGTTACACAAACAAATTATCTATCACTGCCCTTCTTTACTTTTTTACGACGGTCGTAGCCCAATGACCAAGCGCTTTTGGGCTGCCTCCCTGCCCTCTTTCTCCAGCCGGTTTTTCCGGATATCAATAAACCCGTAGCAGCAATGAATAGGCGAGGCGCGTCCCGTTGAAGCGTGTTATACTGCGTTACTCTCAGTACTTGAAAACTATTGGACGTGATGAAGATTCCATTTTCATAATCATTTCCTGCGAAAAAAGTAATTCCCGCCCTGTAAGTTCCTGCTTTATCATTTTCTAACGAAGTAATGATTTCATATGAGAACTGCACATTCAAAGTCTCACTTTTTTTAATCCTGTAATAACTCCAATTGGTGATATCAGCGCAATTATCGTCTAAGGAAACCCATTTGTTATCAATCTTCTTTTGCAGAGTTCCGGGACAAGGCCTGGCTAAAACAGAGATTTGATCAGATGATTGATTAGTAAGATACGTTGAAATGTTTTCGCCGATTGAATAAGCCTCTTTTTCAACTGCTAATTCAGCTCTTTCCATACTATCAGAATTGACTGCATTACAACCTGGTACTACCAAGGAAAGAAGTAATAAAATAAAAACATGATCTCTTAACTTTCTCATGTCAGCTTGTTTTTTGGTGAGTTTAAAAGCAGTATAACGACATCGCGCTTAAGATGCGCAGCGTATAGTTATTTTTTTAAAAGTCCAGGAATTTGACCACCCACTAGCAAGAACGGAACCTAACGGCGAGTCTGCGGCACCTTTGAAGCGCTTGATATGTTATACCCACGGAAATTTATGTGCGATATTTCCAATAATCAGGCTTTTGTCTCAAATCCATGATGGCAAATATCTTGATAAGATCATCCTCTACTGAGTAAATGACACCACAGGGAAATCGGGAAACGAAAAACCTTCGTTCAGATGGGGTTATCTTGGTTCCTGATGATGGATATTGCTCAATCACGTCAAACACTTTCTCTACTTAATTGATGAAAGCATCACCAAGGCCAACAACTTGTTCTTCGTAATAATCAGCAGCCTTGAAAAATTCTTTTCTGGCTTCCGAATGAAATTTAATTCTCACTTTTGAATACGTTTTCTCGCTTCATCTAAAACCTCTGAAGCAGAGTGCAAGGAAGTTTCTCCGGATTCCAGCGTTTTTTCTCTTTTGTACTTCCTGAATCCAGGCTTGCTCGACATCGGGATCAATATCGCCATGGATGCTCTGTAAGAGTAGATCAGCCAGACGTGCTTTATCCTTCTTATCCAAATTCAGAGCAGATTTTTCAATCTCTTTTATGTCAGTAATCATAGAATTGGAATTTATTTCTTTTAAATGTAAGTATTACAAAAGAGAACCGGAAGGACAAGCCTTTTATTGTAGTGGGTATAACGGGTTAGCGCATTAGGGGCAGGCGCCGGAATGTCGAATTAGTTGTAAACGATAGATTAACTAACGCGTTTACCTGTTTACAACTTATTCTAAGCCACTTAATTCGTTAGGATGGGGTCAATCCTCCTGTCCTCCTTCTCCAAGGAACTCTTTAAGCGCATAAATGGACTTTCCCCGCTACCTGTGGTAAATACACCTCAAGTCCCTCTTGGAGAAGAGGGATTGAGGGAGATTGAACCTGCATTCAATGAAAACTGAGTCACTTTTTAACCGGTAAACGCGTGATTAACTAATAAATGAAAGGGAGGCAAGGAGATGATGAGGCCTGTCCGGTTAATGCGGGTTAGCACAACAAGCTTTTTTGATATAACTTTGGTATTGCATATAATACCACATTATGATAAACGTTGTTATTGATACCAATGTACTAATTTCGGCTCTTCGATCGAACCGAGGAGCCTCATTTAAATTGATCAGTTTAGTAGGAACTGGAAAGTTTGACATCAGCCTTTCCGTACCGTTGTCCATTGAGTATGAAGCGGTAAGTAAAAGGGAAAAGTTTAAATATCTGATTGATACAGATATCGATGATTTGTTAAACTATTTGTGCAAAGTAGCTGACAAACGAGATATCTTTTTTCTTTGGCGACCTTTTTTGAAAGATCCCAAAGATGACAAGGTGCTGGAATTAGCTGTCGAAGCTGGTTGTGAATATATCATTACCTACAACCTCGATGACTTTAAAGGTATTGAGCAATTTGGCGTGGAAGCGATAACACCAAAACACTTTTTAATTAAGATCGGAGAATTATGAGCACGTTAAGCGTACGGCTGCCCGACTCGATGCACGAAAAAATTAAAGAATTGGCAAAAAAGGAAGGGATATCTATGAATCAGCTAATTAATTCTGCTGTTTCTGAAAAGCTGTCTGCTTTAATGACGGTGGAATATTTAAAGGAAAGAGGAGAATTAGGTTCTCGAGAAAAATTCGAACACGTTTTATCTAAAGTACCGAATGAAGAACCTGATGAAAGAGACAAACTTTAATTTGTGGTGCTAACGACATTGCGCATAAGCTGCCGAATTGGTGTTGAATTAACAACTAACGAAAGATGAGTTTTGAAACCAAGAGCGGCTGCGGGGTGTGTCCGCTTAATACGCTTGATAGGTTTGCGCACTTATGGGGCAAACATCTCTTGTAATGTATTCAACGTTTTATCTTGGGCAGAAGAACTGATCGTTCCTAACTTTTTGATCAGTCGCTGCTTATCTACCGTTCGAATTTGATCCAAGACGATCTGCCCACGTTTCTTTTGAAAAGTCGTGGTAACTCGTGATGGGTAATTTTTGATTGTTGACGTCATCGGGGCAATAATAATGGTCCGAATATGTCGATTCATTTCATCAGGGGAAATAATCAGGCAGGGACGGGTTTTCTTTATCTCCGAATCCTTCGTTGGATCCAGAGATATTACGTAGTGTCTGTAAGAAAACAATAAAACAGAGGTTTTGACAGGATCAGGGGTGATGTTGGGGGATTAGCAGCTCTGAATCGAAACGGGTATATTTAGCTTATCTGCTCTCAATTAGGTAAAAGGCTGATTCGGGGGTGGAGATTCGACCCCCAAATCATCAAAAAATCCCATTATGCGCCATCGATTCGATACCCAGCAAACTCTGGGTCAAATTCCCATTGAAGAAGTCAACATTCCTGCCAAAACTCGTTATCAGCTGGCCAATATGCTGGAAGCCTTGCAATATATTTATACGCATTCGGAATGGAACGCTCAGGTGTTCCAGCTGCTGGAGGCCAAGATCTCGGCCGGCAAAAAACGCACCGGGCGCCAGGGTATGAGCCTGTGGGAGATCTTCGTGTTGGGGCAGGTTCGCCTGTGCCTGAATATCTCTTACGATCAACTTCACTTTATGGCCAATGACAGCGAGCTGCTGCGAGGGATTCTGGGCGTGTTGCCGACTGATTTCTCAGCGGGCAAGCAGTATGAATACCAAACAATTTACGACAATGTAGGCCTGCTGGATGAGCAGCTGTTGCGTGAGCTTAACGATGTCATTGTGGAGTTCGGCCACCAGGTGTTTAAAAAAAGAGGCGGCTGGGTTGCGCGTAAAAACCGATAGCTTTGTGGTGGAGACCCACGTGCACTATCCGACGGACTACAACCTGCTGTGGGATAGCGCCCGCAAATGTATCGAGATCGCCGAACAGTTGCCTGTCCCCGGCTGGCGCAAGCACGCCCACTGGAAACGCAGGCTCAAGGGGCTGATGCGGCAGGTGGGCAAAACCACCCGAAGCGGAGGTCCTAACAAGGCCCGGCGACTGAAAAAGGCCACCCGGGCCTATCTGAAGAAAGCCCGGGCCCTGGAAGGCAAGGTCACCGCGCCCATCGCCACGCACAGCCCGTCCGCCCCGGCCGATGTGGCCCGGATGGACGGGCTGCGCTATTACCAGGAAATGCTAATCAAACACATCGATCTGGTCGATCGGCGGCTGATCGCCGGCGAGCAGATTCCTCACCAGGAAAAACTCTTCTCGATCTTTCAGCCCTGGACGGAGTTGATCAAAAAAGGCAAGCGCCGCCCCAGCGTGGAGTTCGGTAAGAACCTAGCGGTCACCAGCGACTCCTGCCATCTGATCGTCGACTGGGAGCTGGCCGAAGGTCGCCCGGACAGCGAGCTGATCGAAGAGGTGGCCGAACGATTGGATCAGAAATATCACCTGCAGAGCCTGTCGGTCGATAAAGGCTTCTCCAGCCGGTCGGTCAAAGCCAACTTGGAGGCGTTTATCCCGGAGGTCATTATGCCGAAGAAGGGGCGGCGCACGAAGGCCGAACGGGCCGCCGAAACCGCCCCTGCCTTTCGCAGGCTCAAAAACGCCCACAACGCAGTTGAGTCCAACATCAACGAACTGGAGCATCGCGGGCTGGATCGGTGCCCGAACCGTACGCGGGCCGGCTTCGACCGGTATGTGGGACTGGCCATCACCGCTTATAACCTGCATAAAATCGGGCGGGAACTGCGGGATCGCCGCCGGCAGGCCCGGGCGGCCTGAGGAGTCTGCTAGCACCAACAAATCGTAGTTAGTAAGAAGGGCCTGGGGGAAACTACGTCCGGGAAAGTAGAAAATCACTAAAAACCAGCATCTAAAAACCGGTTGTTGCTGCTTGAACGGAAACTCTTACCCCTGTTAGCCTGCTCGTTGGAAAACGATCGTTAAAATTTACATACTGCCTGATTAGTATGTCTGTAATTAGGGTGTTTTCTTACTGACACTACGTAGACATCAAAACGCTGGACTGGTTCTCGTTTTACCATGTCCACTCGGTTTTGTCCCACTCGCTTGGAGCCTCAACTTCTTCTTTGTCAATCAGTCGGTCATCATTTTTTTCAGCCATTTTTTTGAAAGCATTATCCCAACCTTTGCGGGTTTGTTCGGCCGGGCGCAGAATGATTTGATTATCTTTGAGAATCATTTCTATTTCCCCTGAAAGCCCAATTTCCTCAATAACGGGCTTTGGAATACGAATTCCCTGAGAATTTCCGATGCGAACAAGCTTTGTTTTCATAGTACTACGGGTTAATTGGATTACTACTGTAATGTAATTACAATATAAGTACTATACAACGGTTGGGATAGAGTTTTCATGCGAAACCTAACGACATTGGGCTTAAGGTGCGAGGCGCCAACATATTGAAATTGTTTATAAATGAAATTGTAACCATAAAAAGTGAGGCGGGCAAGAACAGGCGAGGCCTGTCCGCTTAATTCACTGGGGGTAGGTACATTTTACCGCGATTTAAGGATGTCAAGATGAAGCAACTGTTCTGCTCGCATGACATGAATAATATAAATTGTACTGTTATCAATTCGGTAGAAAATGCGACAGGGAGAAAGGACCAACTGCCGATAAACTGATTCTCCTAATTCAGGAACAGCTTTTCCCAGCTTAGGATGTTAATTTGAATTCTCGACTTGTTTAAAACAACGACGAACCAATTTCTTGGCCGCAGCCGGATTGTCGAGAGAAATATAATCGGCAATTTGATCTAAATCTTGAAGGGCAGGCTCAGTCCAAATTACTTGAGCCATCGTTGCATACGCTTTTTAGCCTCGTCATGCGGGACAACACGATCTTCTAAAATAGCTTTTTCACCACGAGCAAGTCCTTCAAGCAGCTTAAGTTTTTTTTGAATTTGTTCAAATTGCTCAACATCAACGAGATAAGCAGAAGGTTTACCGTGTTCTGTGATAAGCACAGGTTCTTTCTCTTCCCGAAGTTCAGCAAGGAGTTTCGTAGCCTGGCGTTTTAATGTGGTAACGAGCTCTGTTTTCATAGTGATACTAAAGTAGTACTTTTTTTGGAAAGGAAGCAGTTTTCGGAAATGTACCTAACGGCCCAGCGCTTAAGGTGCGCGCAGATTAACGTTGAATTGGCAACTAACGAAAGAAGAGTCTTAAAACCAAGAGTGGCAGAGAATTGGCGAGGCACGTCCGCTTAATGCGCGGTTATAGGACGCTTTACTACAAGGTTAAAGATATCACAGTTTTGTATATGAGCCGTATCCCAAAGGATATACCTGGTTAGCAGTTTGTGCTCTTTTTTCTTCCTCAATATCTGTTCAGCTATCAATGCCTTCCCAAACCATTGCTACTTTTCCTTTAGTGCGCATGGTTTCAATGTAGCTTATGGCTTCAGGTATTTCTTCATAAGAATAGGTCTTCTCAATATGAACTTTAATTTTCCTGTCTTTGATCAAAGTTGCTAATGTCTCTAAATCATCTGTGTTGGCTTCGGCGGTGAACTGAGACAAAGGGAATTTGTTAAAAACATTTTTTAAAAGTACCGAAATCATATGACCTATCGTTGTGAAGCCTACCATGACCCCTCGCCGTCCCATGCGTGTGTAATCTTTGTGGGAAAGATTGCCATGGGTATCAACAACGAGATTGTATTTCCCATCGTGTTGATGAATATTTTCTTTGTCATACGCAATGACCTGGTCTGCACCCAGTGTCTTTACAAAATCAACTTTTTTATTTGAACAGACACCCGTTACGTTAGCTCCATAGGCTTTTGCAATTTGAACAGCAAAATGACCGACACCTCCTGAAGAACCGTTAATAAGAACCGATTCTCCTTCTTTGAGTTGTCCGTGAGTGATGAGCGCTTGCAAAGCCGTCACTCCGGCTATGGGCACGCATGCCATTTCAGGAAAATCTATTCCTTCCGGCATATGGCCACAAACATTTGCCGGTACACAAGTATATTCGGCAAAAGCGCCTCCTATGAGTGTTTCTCCGAATACCCGGTCTCCAACGCCAAAGTGTTCTACATTATTCCCGACTTCTTCTACAATGCCGGCAAAGGCAGCCCCAAGGATTTTATCTTTTGGTTGGAACAGTCCGAAAGAGAATCGCGCAAAAAAAGGTTTCCCCCGAAGAATATGCCAATCGGCAGGATTGGCTGAATTCGCAATAACTTTAACCAGAATATGGTTGTCTTTCAAAGTAGGTTTTTCTACCTCTTCCAGTTGAAGTATTTCTGGACCTCCATATTTTGATTTAGTAAAAGCTTTCATTTTAAATTAATTTTCTATCTGAATGATTTGAATATTTTCATGGGAATGCAATGTAAGCCATATAACGGCCCCGCGCTTAACCCCTGCGCACTGATTAAAGTTGAATTAGCAACTAACGAAAGAAGAGCCTTAAAACCAAGATCAGCAGAGAATTGGCGAGGTGCGTCCGCGTTAATGCGCGGGATATTGTTTGGTGCAGCCCAAGATGCTGCAATCTATTATTGAACAATACCTGTAGTATAACTCCAAGGGAAGGGAATCGATCACGATTCGGCAAACAATGATTATTTTGCCTTAAAAGTGGTGCGCGCTCTTGACTTTGGAGGCCATATATAAGTTATACGGCGCTCTGACTGGATGAATTGGATGATTGAACGAACGACCGGAAGCCTCCATACACCATCCGTTCAGCATCAAAGATCAATCTTTTGGGGTCGGTCAACGGGGCGACTAATTCTGCCATCCTTGGGTCGTTGGGAACTTGTTTGTTTGCTAAATCACGAGTCTCTTTTGAAGGAAACAAAACCCAACCAAATACAATTACTTCATCTTCTTTCAAATCCACTACTTCAGTGAAAGAACGGGTGCCTTCCAATTTCAAATCTTCTCCCACATACTCGAAGTAAGCAAGTGCACCATATTCTTTCCAAATTTCAGCTATTTTTTCAGCCGCACTCTTATATTCATTCAGGTGATTTTGTGGAACCGGAAGTACAAATCCGTCAATATATTGTGTCATCTTACCCTCCAATCTTGTTGCTAAAGTTTATCTTAAGCCGTATAACGATATCATTGCGCATAAGCTGCACACGGATTACTGTTGAATTAGCAACTAACGAAAGATGAGTTTTAAAACCAAGAGCGGCAAAGAATTGGCGAGGCTTGTCCGCTTAATGCGCGTGATATTGTTCATGGCCGTCCCGCAAGGGCGGGACCATCCATTGGCCGGCTGATTCGACCAATGTGATGCTGAGCCTCTATATGCGTTTGGTGCAGCTGGCGGGCTGCCAACCATCGTTGAATACTGCCTGCAGTAGGAAGCCACCGAAAGGAGATCAAATTCAAAAAGGCGAGAAAAATATTGCCAGGAACAGGTATTGCCTGTTGACTTTGGAGGCCATATATAGATTAGGTGAATTACTGTGTTTGGACGATTTCTACTTTTGGTACTGTAAGCCAAAAAATGTCGCCAGTTTTTTGATTCTTAATTTTTAAGCCAACATTTACTTTAGAATCGATTTCCCATTCTGGACCTTCACGAGATACTACATGAAGTCGATTTGGACTGCTTTGATTTTGTCTGACTTCTATATCATGGGGAATCCATATTTCCTTATCTCTGACAATGTAATGTTGAACTATTTCAAAATCATCTTGAATGGTATTTCCATCCTCCCGAATTAAGGTATTATTGGCGTTTAGTCTGACAGGGAGATTAACTATCGGCATGAAATCTCTCCAAGCATAAGGTTCCACTGTGTATTCCACACCATTAATAGTTAGAGTGCTAGGCGATGAGTTTATTTGAGATACTAAATCTTGATCCCGGATTATTTCCCCATTCTGAGGTGGCTCAATTTTCGAAGACGTGTTATTGACACAACCTACTGCTAAGAATACAACTACACTTGCTAATAAAATCGAAGCTCTCATAATATCTTGCCTTAGTTAAGAATATAATATTATAAATTAGAATAATCGCTTAATAATACAAGGGATGTGCTCAAATACACCTAACGACATTGCGCATAAGCACGCGCATGAATGTTGAGTTGCTAAATAATGAACGAAGAGTTAAAAAGCCAGAACCCGGCAAGACTTGGCGAGGCGTGTCCGCTTAATGCGCGGTTATATGGCGCTACGACCTTTGTTTCAGCTTTTCAATTACTTTTCTGCCCATAGTTCTAGTATTTATTCCAGAAAGTGGAATATCAAGATTTCTATTTTTGATAATTTTCCTAAGCACAGGCTTAGCAGTTACTTTTCCTTCTTTTGTAAATACCTGGATTTGCTGACTGTCGCGACGTACAATTCTATAATCGTAACCCTCTCCCTCAACTGACAACATAAGACTATCTACGATTTCTCCAATATCTTCGCCGAATCTGTAGGTACTATCACTAGCTGATGAAACTGTGTCATTTAGAAACAGGATAAATGCTTTAATTGTGTGTCGTGTATATTCATTTATTGGGTTAATTTCACCTTCAGATTCTTTCTTCAGTATTTTCTTCAAAATCTTGATGATACCAGCCTCTTTTCCGTTCCACTTAACCCATTCTTTAATATGGTTAGAATCTTTTAGTTCAAGATTTCGGAATTCTTTTTCCAAAATAGTTCGATTAGAAATAGGTGTTAAATAAACAACCGCTAAATTGTCAATGCTATTTTCATCCTCAATTATTGCTTGATAATAACTGTTGAGCTGCCCTTTAGTTACTGAGCTATCATTAACTTTATTTTCTATTATAATTCGAAAATTTTCATGGCTGTTATCCTGTTCAGTTTTCGTTAAAATACTTACTTGAATATCAATGTGTTTGCTGGAGCCATTTAGTTCATAAGGTTCTTCCAGTAAAATATCGGTATCTATAAATGGCCTTTCTAAATATCTACTAAACCGTTTGTCATTTGTCTCTTTATTCAAAAGAGACAAAAATTCTCGAAAAATGTATCTCCCAATCCGTGATCGCGACGGGTATCAAGCAAATATCCTAGCATCGCAGAAATACTGGGTTCATGTAATCTTGAATTACCTTGATTTAGTACTTCAAATATGTTCATGTTCTATGAATGATTTGTGTAAGCCATATATCGGTGCGGCGTTTAACCGGTTTTGCCTTTGTCAAAGACTAAAGTGATAAAAAGCAAGATTTACCGCAAACCCTGAAAATTTTTATTGCGAGCTATAAGCGGCAAAATCCGGTTGAAACGCTTGATATTTTACCTATCTTACCAAAAAAACGATGACCAGTATGAAAAAATCAAGAATATACTTGGACACATCTGTAATAGGTGGATGCCATGATATAGAATTTGCCGCCTGGTCAAATGGCTTGATGAAGGATTTCAGGTTGAAAAATTATCTGCCGGTGTTATCTCAATTAACATTCGATGAAATAAGTAAAGCTCCCCAACCGGTTCAAAAGCAACTAACAGTTTTAATGGACTATGAACCTGAAATTCTTGAAATCACGGAAGAAGCTTTGCAACTTTCAGAAAAGTATTTAAAACGAAAAATTCTTACCCCAAAATTTCGTGATGATGCCGTGCACATAGCATTAGCCTCGCTGGCCAATGTGGATGTTTTGGTTAGCTGGAATTTTCGCCATATTGTACATTATGACAAGATTCGACTATTTAATGCCGTTAATATTGAAAATGGACTGAAACCCATAGATATTTATTCACCGCGCGAGGTGACCAATTATGAAGAATAAAGAATTTGATACAGTTAAAACGATTCGTTCCATTCGTAACAAGAATTACGAAGAAACTAAAGATATGTCTCGTCAAGAGTTATTGGAGTGGTATAAAAAGAGAGGCCAAGTAGCAAAAGACCAATTCAAAAAAAGGTCAAAAGACTCAAAGGTTTCCAGCTAATCAACTTTTATTCGATTCATATAAACTCTGACCAAGAGAAGGGAAAATAACGACATTGCGCACAACCGGCGTGCAAAAAAATGTTGATTAGCTAAATAATGAACGGAAAGCTAAAAAGCCAAAAATGTGGCAAGTGATGGCGAGGCACGTCCGAGTTAATGCGCGTGATAGGTTAACTAGTATTTTGCTCTATAATTTTTAGGATCTGCTCTTCTGGCAACGTATAAGGGTGATCTAATGGTGCTAATTGAAATGAACCATCTTGTTCTATTTCACTTGTCAGTAAATTATTATTAACAAGACTGTAGTCATGTTTCAAGTAATGTGTACATTCGCAGACAGCAAAAAGATTAAAACTGTCTTCAACAGTAGTACTATTTACAGCAACATTAAAACCACGAAGATCAGTTTTTACACTAGGGTAAATAACGCCATCAAAACCCTTCTCCATTATCATTTCAGTAAATAGTGCAGTTATTTTGTATTCATATTCTTCTTCAATGGGATGTTTGGCAAACTGTTCAGCAATAAATGTATGAAATCGAGATATTTGATCCTCATACTCATCATATTTTTCGATAATATTCGAGTATGCCTGGTTCATATTTTTAAGTATTGGACTTTCAGAACTCAACCTTGAAAAATCAAAAGGACAAACCATATTGAGTTGTTGTCCAGGAACCCATCGAGCAAATGTAACGGTTTCAGAAATTGTCTCATCTTGATTGGTGAAATAAATGTCACTTACTTCGCATAAAGCTGTAATTCTTTCAACTGGCTTATCCTTTGATTTGTTTGGCGGATAAGGGTCAAATGCACAATACATAACATTACTATTGGGATTACTAGCTCTACCAAACCCGTTATTTAATTTTTCTGGTTTATGCCAAACTTGATTAACATGATGAAACCTTTCCCCATCAGAATTAAGTCTAGCTCTTGTCATAGGAAAATCTGATGGAAGTGGATAAGATACAATAGGAAAGAGTCTCTAGCTTTTGGAATAGATTCTTTAATACTTCTTCAGCATTTTCTTCTTTCAAGTCTAAATCTTCCAGCTGATTTAAATATTTCTCGAATTGTGAAGGTGATGGAAACATAGCTATTTTTCTAGTTAACCTAACTTATAATTATCCGCACAAGATTACTACATAATATATTATTATTCGAAGCAGTAGTTCTCGAAAACAGGCCTTAAATATCAAATAAAGGCTCATTTTCGTGGATGCATGATGTGCTACCTGGGATAATATGATTATATAATCAGATTATACATCACTGCCCTTCTTTACCTTTTTCTGGCCGGCAGCACTCCATTGATTAAGTGATTTTATGGCTGCCTCCCCTGCCTCTTTCCCCAGCCGGTTTCTCCGGATATCAATAAATCCGTAGCAGCAAAGAATAGGCAGGCACGTACCACCTAATGCGCTTGACAGTGTGCTTTTCATATGTGAACAAAGGTTAAGCCCTATTTGCCGTTGTTACATATAAAAAACATTCCATTCTATGTCCGTCCGGGTCGGCAAAACCGCTTCCATACCATTGCTCTTGAATTTTCTGCGGTCTGCTGAAAATCGGTCCCTGCTTTTTTTACGGCCTTCGCCCATTCATCCACTTCTTCTTTACTGTCAGCCGAAAGAGTAAACATTACTTCATTTCCATGTTTCAAATCTGCAATTTCTCCACCCAATGAAGATTTAAAGTTTTCGCTTTCCTTTGAGAAGAAATGAACTACAAAATCGTCCTCACCGACCAAAAAACTGGCCAATTTATATTTATTAGGAAATTCTCCATTAGGTCTGAACCCCAATGATTTGTAAAACTCATGGGTTCGTTCTACATCTTCCACCGCTAGGTTTACCCAGACTTTTTTTGTGTTCATATAATCGCACGTTATTAATTCTACATTAATACTGACGCGTTTACCGGTTAACAACTTATTTTAAGCCACTTAATTCGTAGGATGGAATCAATCCTCCTGTCCTCCTTCTCCAGGGAGGAATCTTTAAGCTCATAAATGGACTTTCCCCGCTTCCAGTGGCACATCCACCCCACGTCCCTCTTGGGAGAGTAGTGAGATTTCGGAGGATTGAACCTCCATTTAAAGAAAATCGAATCACTTTTTAACCGGTAAACGCGTTAATACTGGTATCGTATGGATTTGTCAGGTCTTTTACAGAGTGGAAATACGACATCCTCACGGGCTCATTGCGCCAATAAGTTATCTTTCCTTTGAAGCTCCTATTACCAAAGTTCAGCCTTTTTGGATTATCCCCCGTCTTAAGCTCCAACAGTTCCTGTCTTGACTTTCCCGGCTCGCTTGTAATTGGCAAATATCATCCCGGTTGGGGTAACCAAATTCTCTATCAGTGTAAATGCTGCCGGAATCGTGTCATTGTCAAACAGCTTTTTCCCTTTACCAAGTGTCAGCGGGAAAATTTTGAGCCAGAGTTCGTCCACTAAATCATTTTTAACAGCAGATGAACGAGCTTACTACTGCCGTGAACTTGAATGTCAGACCCTTTTGAATTTTTGAGGTTTTTGATATCTGCCAGGCTTTTTAGGAAAACGGAGTTTTCCCAGTCTGACTTTTTCATGGTTTTGGAAATGACATATTTGGTGACATCGTTGATACCTGGCCAATCGTCTGCATGTTCGGGCCAGTAGGAAGCAAAAATATCAAATGTTTTTCTGCCCAGAAGTTGGCAAGACTTGGCGAGATGCGTCTCTTGAAGCGCTTTATTAGGTGTAGCTTTTTACGTTTAAGAGTCTGTATTGGCTAACTCCTCTTTCTCCCATCTTCTAATTGTTTTCAACTTATTTAAATGTTCGCCAATCAAGTAACTAATCACATATGTGTAAAAATAAAAAGTTACAAGTGGGAGAACTCCTAGTAGAAAGGAGATTATTGAGTCATCAACTTGAATAATTTGATGGATAAAAAATGGTAAAATTACAATTGAACAAAAAGTGATGATTGCTTTATACCACTTTGCCTGAAATAAATGCCAAAGCATATAAGGAGTAAAAATTATAGCTGCAATGGATACTATCATCGAAACAATACTGTAAGGTAGCCAGCCTATTCCAGATCCTAAGATCCAGGTATGTTTTTCATATTGAAGCCAGTAATACAATGAAGAAAGAGAAGATTCTTCTATTGAAACTGCATTTGCCAGGAGGTCTGTTTTATTCATAGCGTTTTCAAAGCTCAAGTAACTCTTGATTTATTATGGGTACCCCTAACGGTCTATCGTTTAAGCGGGGCAAAGATTACAAATAATTTAAAACACAGAATATGAATTGCTATGGCAAAATACCAAATACAAGTGCGCGTTGCGTCCGCTTGAAACGATCGTGTGCCCGGCATGGATCTCGTTGGTTTACGATAATGTAAACTATTAATCTTGAGGGTGAAAGTCCCTTGTGGACAGGTGGGACCCAAACCATTAGCAAGCCGCAAGGGCGTTACGTGCAGGCGCAAGTCTGAAGGAAGCGGGACTGCAAAACTTCGGTTTTGACGAACAGGAACCGTATAAGGGGCTTAACAAGCCGGATGAGCAGGCACATCATTGTGACATCTGTAACACCGAAAGGGGATGGCTCATGAAGTAGATTCGGCAGGTATCGGAGGAAAGAACACACGCTAACCCGGGGAGAGCCTGGCTGTTTTTATGGCCAGGAAGTCAGCCAATGCCAAAGTTTATTAAAGTTAATCGCTTTCTATATAGCACTTTCGCCCGCGTTCTTTATTCGCTGTTAGTTACTGTAAACTAAAGTTCTACCAACTCTTGTTTAAGAAATCTTTTGAAGTCTTTATAAACAAGTTTCTATTTTTGTCTATATGAACTCGATGCTCTGTATTTGGCACAATCCACAGAAATGCATTTGGCATATTGGTTTTGGCCTTAATAACGCAGTCTAAAGAAACAGCGTGATCATTATCACCCACTACCAACAGGGGTCTGGTCTTGATACTTTTAAGTTCACTTTCACTTACGGTGACTGAGTAGTTAGGGATTTGGTCAAGAATGTTTTTCATGCGGTCCTCACTGACCTGCTGGTCACGCATCCAGGGCAAATTTTCAATATTCTTATACGACAAATATTCTACGAATTCGGGGAAGTCTTTCGCCTCCCATGTTCCGCATGAACCAATAATTATCATCGATTTTATCAAATCTGGTTCTAAAAGTGCCAGCTGAAAAAGAATTTCCCCTCCATAACTATAGCCTATAGCATTTATACTATCCAGTTCTAAATATTCTATTAGATCTTTTAGATTTTGTGCAGCTGCCCTTATGGATACATCTTCTGTAAATGGACTTGATTTACCATGCCCCATCAAGTCAACCAAATAGATTTCATGTTCATTACTGTATTCATTAATGAATGGCACCCATGATTGGGATGACTGAGTGAAGCCATGTAACAGAAAAAGAGGGCTGCCTTTACCATAAACCTCGAAATAAGTGTGCAAGCCGTTTAATTCTATGGTATCAGCTTCCTTAGGGTTTTGTGAATAGCCTTTCATGTTCATAGTTAAAATTATTAATACTAATACCCATTTCATGCTATTACCGCTTTGGTGATTTACTCCCGCTTTATAACGGTCTGGCTCTTAACGTGCGCGGAGATTATAAGTCAATTAACGGCTAAAATTTCTAAACAAGCAACTATGGAAATCAAAGTCTCGTCCGCGTCCCAAGTTTATGCGCCTTATGCTACCGGTATTTATTATTGCACAACAAGATCTCCCCGGGATTGCTCGAACGTGGTTGCGTGATACCGCCTTCAAATTCTACGCGGGCCTGCTGGCGGAGATACGTTCGACTGCGGCCTCCTCGCGCTGCTCCGTCGGCCTGCGCTCAGTATGACATTGCTTTTTAGGTAAATAGGCGTACAACTCTTTATAGCACTAAGCGAAAAACCGGAAACATTTCTACCTGACAGCCCCCTCCGGCCTTGGAATGCTGAGCGAAGAGCGGGAGGCGAAAAGGAGTTTGGCATACCGGCGGGCAACTATGAGGAAGCCGGCCAGCGGGAAGGACCATTGCCAAACTCCGGCCGGACGCTCGAAGCCGGGTTCAGCATTCCCCAGCCTTGATCTTTTGGTTCCTTTTGTATCAAGGCAAAAGGGATACCACCTAATGAAGGTTTGACTTCAGACCGTTCTCTAGAGCTTATTTTCTTTAAGAGGTATTCATTTTTTCTGCGACGAAAAAATGAATCAAAAAGTCGCCAAAGAATCCCAGATGTTCTTCTACCCAGCCCGTTCTAACTGGCTTGCTTTTGGATCGCCCACCGACTCTTCGTTAATGTGTTGCAGGGATTCTCTGGACTCGGGGGAGAAAGTTTCAAAACTACGAGTTAAAAAACAGCTATTCATAGCAGTAAGTGAAAAAACTAAAAAGTTCCTTCTGAGCGGAGAGCGGGAGGCCAAAAGGAGTTTGGTATACCGGTGAGAAGCTCTGAGGCAAGCAGCCAGCGGGAAAGACCATTAGCAAACTCCGGCCGGATCGCAACCGGGTTCAGCATTCCCCAGCCTTGATTTTTTGGTTCGTTTTGGATCAAGCCAAAAGGTACACCCCTTAAAAAGAACATATCTTCAGACAGTTTTTTAGCTAATTCCCTTTCCTGGGTGTCCATTTTTTTAATGGCAAAAAAATGAACGAAAAAAGCCACCGGCTTAGGTAAACGTGACCTAAAGAGCTCTCCTTTCCGCTAAAAAATCTCAGATTTTTCTTAAACGCTCCAAGAAGAGCCCTTCTTAACGGTCAACTTTACACAGGCCGGAAGCGCAGGAAAATTATTTCGAATAACAAGCCCTTCATTGCACTAAGCGAAAAACCGGAAGAATTTCTGTCTGAAACCGGCTTTAGCTGCGAATAAAATAATGAGTTCCCTCCCAGCCGGTGATCAGGAGATTACCGGGTCGTGGGGGAAATCACCCATCTCCTCCTGATGACAGCCAGTGAAAGTGACGGTACGCCCTCCGGCCGGACGCTCGCAACCGGGTTCAGCATTCCTCATGCCTTGATTGTTGAGTGCCTTTTGGATCAAGACAAAAGGTTCACCCCATAAAATGAGTATACCCCAGGCAATACTATTAAGCTATTTAACCTGAGTTCAATACAAATAAAATAGCAACAATGAGGGATGTTGAAAGAGATCCCCCCTCCGCAAGAAGGGGCCCTCAGCGTACCACAAGTCCAACTTACATCGAATTGACGCTAAAACATTATGCATCACTGCCCTTCTTTACTATTTCTGCGCGGAAGCAGTTCAATGACCAGGCGCTTTTGGCCTACCTCCCCTGCCCTCTTTTCAGAGGTTTATTCTATTTCCAACTCCTGTGTATAATGTGACCGCGTTGGAAAAGTATTTCATTGCAAATTGAAATACCCATGGTAAAATGAATGACCCCGAAGCAGAGCCATCGGGGTATCAATTCGACTTTGCTCCGCAAACTTTAGTTGTTATTACGCCCAGAGAGTCGAGGAATAAAACCACATAATTATTAAATGCTGTGACTGTTTTTCTACTCGTTAACGATCTCTGCCCGCCGCCATTCCTGGTGGTTCAGGGACGGATCGCGCTCGGGGTTGAAAAACTCGTCGTTGCTGCCAATCACCTCACCGAAGGCATTGGTATAGTAGTACTTATAGCCGGCCTCAACCTCCAGCTGTTTCCCGTCGAAGGGGTTGACAAAGCGCTCGCGCTCGAGGATGCCGTCGACGTTACGAGCCTGGCCGGCGTCGCGCATGGCTTCCTGGCGGCGCCAGCTGGCCATGGATGATTCGTTGATGTCGTTCCAGGTTTCGACGTGGTTGCGGTTCCAGGCGTTGAAGTGGTCCCAGGCCTGCTGCATCTTGGCGGCGTGCAACTGCTCACGGCGCAGGTACTCCTGTTGCATTTTCTGGTTGAAGGCCGTGACCGCTTCTGGGTTTGACTGCTTGTTGGCCAGGGCAAAACGCAGGGCCTGCTTGTCGGCTTCGTAGCGCGCGTCGCTTGAGGTCAGGACGTTTAGGTAGTAGTGGTGATGACTACCGTACTGGCTACGCGATTGCGTGTAATGGACGACCAGCAGGTTGGGTCGCCCCTTGGCGTCCCGTATCTCGACGCCCTTCACCTGAAAGTGCTTTTCCATGGGCATGGCCTGCCAGTATTGCAAGCCGAGGCGCTCATCGCGCTGCGCCACCTCCGGCAGATCGATGGTGCGCAGGTGCTGCGCGCCGTTGCGCTGGATGAGCTGTGTGATGTCTTGCTGAATGATTTCGTCAATCGACTGGATATAACGCTGCTGGCCGGTGAAGGAGGCGCCAGGAAATTCCTGCACCGTGGTGCCACCCGGCCCCTCGATGCCGTTGTCGGTGGGCCGCCAGTCGGCCGGCAAAGGTATGTATAGGTTGACCATGCCGGTCTGCGGGTCGCGCAGCTCCTTCATAACAACCGCGCCGGCCCGGTCGTCGTTGGCGGGGTCATAAGTATTTAGCTTGGCGTAAGAAGCGCCCCCCTGCTCGGGAATTCCGGGGCTATTGTTCCGGTCGTATTCGTTCGCCTGGCCGCATGCACTGCTTAGGAAAAAAAGGACCCCAATGGTCATAAGGATAAAGGTGGAGGTTTTCATGATCTTGGTGTTTTGTCGTGATTTTTATTCTTGGATTGCAGGAAAAGAGAAAAGGTCATCATAGGAGGGAAATTTTAGCGGGCGGACTTGGCGAGGATTGTCGTCGCAATAGATTAATCCATGCCTGATTCGGGTTAGGGTCCTTCTTTCCCTCGCTGCCACCATCCAGGGCTTATCGCCGTGAAGAGTAACAGTGCTACCAACCACCATTTCGAGGTGGGGTGCTACAAAACAGGTAAGCAATTCCAAGTGATTTTGTTTTTTATTTATACTCATAAGGTTTTTCGGATACGCTCCATTAGAATGGTATTCGTCTCCAATTGAATATTATTAATTTCTATTGCCAGTTAGGTACTCTCAAAGTATTCATTTGCTGGTTCACTTGTCGGTCCGTGTTTTCTCATTTTAAATGTGCTATAACGGTAAGATGAAGAAGTCGGAGTTGATATCAAAGTATAAACATCGCCTTTCGCTAAAGAATTATATCAAGAGCACCTTGAAACAGTTGGAAGACTTTTCCCATCAATGTAAAAAAGATCTTGATTACAGCTACTCGATGACGTAGTAATTGCTGGCTTCTGTGAAATTATTATCCCAAGAGGTATTAAGAGAAGACAACGATTTTGACTTTACGGTCAAAATGAAAAAATTCACCCGTATTCCGGTGGTACTTTCGGTTCAGGAAGTGGAACGACTCTCGGGCTCCTTTGACAACCAGAAACTTAGAGCAATATTCACTCTATTATATTCGGCTTGATTACGTATGGAGCTTCCGAATTTAAAATCGGCGATATCTATTCAGACAGTATGCAAATTTGCATTCACCAGGGGAAAGGGACAAAAAAACAGACACTCTCTTCTCGGAAAAAGTATCGGATTTGCTACAGAAGTATGCAAAAGAATATCAGCCTAAAGAGTTTTTTATTGGAGAGACAGAACGGGGTTTAAAATCCTGCACTTTCATTGCAGAGAGCTTTCAGTTGGGTGGTTATTAGGAAATAAGTTCGGATTTATTTTCTCCTGATAAATGAATTGCCAAACCTATACCACTGAGTAGAGGTAATAGCCACAAGCTCTAGCGCATACCATTATTTATTTTTTTAAAAGTGATAGACTCACCTTTGCTAATTTACTTTCAGCACATAACACATTGAAGATACATTTGTAGTTTGGCTTAATTCTATCAACCTTAGGTAACTTTCATTAATTTTGAGAGAGTTTAACTGCTCTCAGTACAGCCGCCCGACGGGTTATTCAAAGGGCTCTTAAAGATGTCAGTTTTCGGAAATGAAACATAAATTCTATCAAAAAACTGAATCATGAACAGAGGAAATTTCTCTGGATAACCGGGACTGTATTATTTCTGATTTGTAGTGCAATTCTTTTGATTTCCTATTTGACAGGATTGTATCCGCTGATTTTCCTCATCCCAATAATAATGCTGATTGCCGCTCCCTTTATCGATCTGCCCATGGGTAAAAAGAGCGGCAAGTTCATCTATTATTCGCCCCTGTTTATCACAGAAAAAGAGAAAAATAACCAGGTAACGGTTCACGGCGGCACCCTGTTTGACTATCTCTTCACCATCAGCCCGAATATAAAAGGCCGCGAACGAACCCGATTTGTTCTCTATGGATATATTTCAGGTTTGATAAATTTTATCTCACAGCATGAGAATCAAGATAAAGACCACCTGAAAGTTCGCGGAACGTCCTACATCATTAATCCGCGAACGGCCGCTCGCTTTGGATTACAACCGGTTCAAAAAGATTTTCTCCAGGTACTGATTCTTCTTTTCAACTACATACCAATCACCATTTCATACTCCTTTTTAAAACAGGAACTACGGTTCCCGAAAATTTCTGACGTTCAAACATATGAAGGAACATTCTCAGAAATAGCAGCACATAAAGAGGAACTGGTCCGACTTAAAAACCGACTAAAGCCAGACTAAATGAGTTTTTTCAACAATAAATACATCCAGTTCAGCCTCTACCGTGATGCTGACCTGGAGGCGTTTTATGACATTGATCCCAAATACAGGCGGAGCATCATCTTTGCCCATATGATGATTCACTTTCTGCCGGTTCTTGTTGCCGTTTTGTTCTTTCGGGAATTCTTGGGCGATACATATACGCTCCAGGTCTGGGTTGCAAGTATCCTCTTTTATTTAGCGATTATACTTGAAACAACCGCCTATATGTATCCCAAATCCCGCAAGTTGTTTAAACGGATTTTCCCCTGGCTATTTATACCCTTTGTAATTATTTGCGGATATGCGGGCTACGTTATCGGTTCCGAAGTTTTTAGTCCTGAGTCATTACATCAGATGGGTATAGGTACGTATTCTGCCGGTATGGCTGTTGGGTTTGGTGTTTTTGTCTGGACCTACCTCGGAATGTCCCTGATACTAAAAGCCTCACGAGCCATATATACAAAAAAAGCAGCTATCGAAGCTGATGTTAGGTTTGCAACGGAAGTCCAGAACAGAATTTTGAAGGATGTAAAAATCGAATATAACTCATCGCGGGCATACGCCTCTTCCATTCCTGCAAATGAGCTGGGAGGAGATTTCTTTGAACTTGCCCGCCGCGACAATAACCTTTTTGCCTCCATCGGGGATGTTTCCGGCCATAGCTTTGGCGCGGGTTTGTTGATGACCATGACAAAAAGCGCACTGCAAACACACCTGGAATACAACAGCGATCCGTCAGAAATCATGAAGGCGCTAAATGGACTATTCCTTAAACAGTCTGACCGGGCCATGTATGCAACAATGACGATGCTAAAGCTGAACCTTTCCTCTCAAAAGGCTGACCTGTGCAATGCAGGTCATCTTCCGGTGTTGCATTATGTGGCAGAAACCGGAAAGTTGGAGGTCCGTCGCAACAAGGGTATCGGTTTAGGCATCATTGATAAAGCCGAATATGCCAACCTGGAGTTTTCTGTAAGCAAGGGAGATGTTCTCTTTCTCTATTCAGATGGATTGATTGAAACCAGGGATGAAGATTTGAACATTCGGGAAGCTGATTTTTTTGAACAGATTATAAAACAGGCGGTTGGCGTACCGCAGACAAATCCCGAGGAATTATCAACCACTATTATAGCTGAAGCTGAACAATCTGACTATTCCGACCGGTTTGAAGATGATGCAACTTTAATAGTTATTGAAGTCTAATTCAGTTAATCAAGCCTATAACGACTCGCGCAGAACCGGCATACGGGTTAGCGTTGGAATACCAACTAACGAGAGATAAGCAAGTATCAGATTATTCTAACGGATTTGCCTTTACGCCTTCAAATGTCATCTCAACAGGTTTTATAAATCCATCTTCATCAAAGTACATCCGGTCGATACTGACAACCCGGTGGTGGGGGTCATCCGTATCCAGCGGGCGGCGATGGTACACCATATAATATTCTTCTTTGTCCGGTGTGATGATAACGGAGTGATGTCCAGCACCGCGGGCAACGGTGGAATCCTGTTGCAGCACTTTCCCTATCCGTTCAAAGGGACCTGTGGGTGAGTCTCCAATGGCATAAGCCACACTGTAGTCCGGCCCCATCCAGCCGCCTTCCGACCACATGAAATAATACTTTTCGTCTTTTTTGAAAACAAAAGACCCTTCCACGTAATTATCCGGGGTTATTTCCTTGTAGTACTCCCCGTCTTCAAACGGCTCCAGGCTGAGGAGATCGTCACTGAGTTTCACCACGTTGCAGTGGCCCCAACCGCCATAATACATATAAAACTGTCCGTCGTTATCTTTAAATACAAACTGATCATGGGCTGGGCACCGTTATGAAATTCATCGATCAAAGGCTCTCCCAAGGCATCTTTGTATGGACCTTCCGGCTGGTCGGCCACGGCTACTCCAATGCCTCCATATTCTTCGTTACTCTGAATGTCATTGGCCGAGAAGAACAGATAATACTGATCGTTGGCCTGGATAATCGATGGCGCCCACATGGAATAGGAAGCCCATTTCACGTCCTTTATATCCAGCACATGCGAATGTTTTTCCCAGTTGACCAGATCTTTGGATGAAAAAGCGTCAAAAAACGTTTGGATCAGGTATTGCTCGTTAATGGCTTGCGAACGGGCTGCGAGTTGTTCTTCTGTAAATACCGAAGATGTATCCGGTTCTCCATAGTGATCGGAATAGGTGGGGAAAATCCAGTATTCGTTATTAAAGACGATGCCTTCGGGATCGGCATACCAGCCTTCAATGACAGGGTTGCCCGCACGGACGGCCTGGGATTCGGGTTCAGGTTGTGAGCAGGAAATGAAAAGCATGAATCCTATGCTGGGCAGAAGAAGTTTTTTCAAAACGGCTGTATTGTTTTGGATAAAAATATTTTCTGGACAATATATTGTTATAAGTTTTTTGGGAACAGCTAAAAATGAATGGTGCAAATATTCGCCGTATGCAGATATGTCACTTAGAACATGTCTGAACTTGCTACATTTTGGTGGACACCCAGTTAAGCCATAGATTGTCGCCGCAATTTATGACAACTAACAATTATGAGTAAAAGAAGAACCTACAGCAAAGAATATAAACTGGACGTAATCCAGCAAAGTTACCAGCGGGACAATATCCGGGAGCTGGCCGATGAGCTGGGTATTAATCCTGGCCTTATCTATGCTTGGCGCTCCGAGTATAAAAAGAAACCCCAGCAATCCTTTCCGGGCAAAGGTATTCCCAGCCGGACTACCGAAGAGAACCAGCTGGCCGAGTTGAAGAAAGAACTGGCTGACGTACGTATGGAGCGGGATATCTTAAAAAAGGCGATGGGCATCTTTACCAAGAAAAACGGATAATTTTCCAGTTTATGGCTGAACACAGACACATATTTCCCATTGTGAAGATGTCCGAGGTATTCGATGTAAGCAGAAGCGGCTATTATAGCTGGATGAGTCGCGAGCCCTCCGATCGCGCCAAAGAGAACCGGCGCCTTGACGAGACAAATTAAACATATCTGGCTGAAGTCGGGGAAGACCTATGGCAGTCCTCGCATTCACCAGCAACTGCTTCGAGAAGGGAGAGCAGCTTAGTCGCCGGAGGGTAGCTCGGCTGATGAGAAAAGAAGGCATACAAAGCCAGATTCGCCCCAAATGGGTCACCACCACAGATTCCAGGCACACCCTGCCTGTGGCCCCGAACCGGTTAGACCAAGATTTTTCGGCCGGCCGATTGGGTCAGGTGTGGGTAAGCGACATCACCTATATCCCCAGCAATCAAGGGCTGGCTGTATCTGACGACCATCATGGATCTGGCTGATCGCCAGATCGTGGGCTGGTCGTTCTCGGAAGGCATGAGCGCCGATGAAACGATTATTCCGGCCTGGAAAGCCGCCTGTCAAAAGCGGACTATCGACCAGGAGCTGGTCTTCCATTCTGACCGGGGTGATCCAATATGCCTGCAAGGAGTTTAGGAAGTTGCTCAGAAGCCCGACCGCTGGTCCGCCAAAGCATGAGCCGCAAAGGCAACTGCTGGGATAACGCTCCGGCCGAGAGCTTCTTTAAAACCTTTAAAGCAGAACTACCGATAGAACCTAAACACTATAATTACAACAATCTTCGAGGAGAAATCTTCCAATTTATTGAGATCTGGTATAATCGCCAGCGCTTGCATTCTACGCTGGACTACCGAACACCGGCGGAAATGCAAAATTACTTAACAGAAAACCAAGAACTGGCTGCATGATCTGGCTTAACTCCCTGTCCATTTTTTTGTAGCAATTCCAGTCTGTATTTTGCTCTTCTATCTAACTTATCTTCTGTTGCAGCGAACTGGTCTTTATTGGCTGGTCATCGCGATTGATAATTCCTGTGGAAAATTTTAATCCACACGTACCACAGTCAGCGTCAAGTCATCTTCTATCCAATCAGAATGGTCTGAGCGCTTCACTTCGTCCAGAATTTGACGGGAGATTGTTTTGCGATCGTCCGTTTTATCAATACAATTCCGAACGATTTCCATAAAATAATTCGGTTCCCTCACATTCATTTGCCGGTCCCTGGTTTCTACCAATCCATCGGAATAGAGAATCAGCAGGTCCCCGGATGATACCGAAAAGGTCATGGGCTCATAAGACGGCTCTGGCATTATTCCCAATGCGGGCCCCTTTATATGGCGTTGCACAAGTTCCGACGACCCGCTTTGATAGTGTAATACTGGCAGATGGCCTGCATTCATGAGAGTTGTTTGATTTTTACGGGTATCCAGTTCAATGCACCCAAGTGTGCAGAACATGGATCGCTCCGCCTGGGTAATCAATTTCCGGTTTAATACGGCAAGCAGGGTCTCAGGCTCGCTGGTATATGCAAGATGATCTTCAAATGCGGTTTTCAACATTACCATGATCAGCCCCGCCCCGTAACTGTGGCCCGAAACATCCCCTACGGCTGCCAGCAGCCGGGACTCATCCTGCGATTTAAGGTGAAAGAAATCACCACCAAGGTTCCGTGCCGTCTCTGAGGTGCCAAATACTGTGAATCCCTCAGTTTTTGTGGATTTGCTGCCAAGGAATTTTTTTTGCACTTCACCGGCGAATGCAAGTTCCGCATCTGACCTGGCTTTTTTATCAGCAATTACTTTTGCTCCTTTCAGCAGCCCAATACTACCTAAAATGACCAGTCCTACTGATGTGAGTACGATTGCAGTATCAGTAAAGCTAAATGAATATTGAAAATCAATCAGCGAACTTATGCCGATCAAAGGCCCGAAAATAAAGACTGCCAGGGGGGCGATGTATGCATTGTAAAACCGCCTGGATCGTTCAAAAAGCATGCCCGTGTAACAAATACATACGAACAGGTAGATGATGCCAATAGAAAAGAGAGGATAGTGATGAAACCACGGGAATTCGACCCCGTCCGGCAGCAGAAGCAAAGTGACAAGAACCGGTATACTACCCAGGAATGCAACTGAAACAATGATCCGGAGCCGGATCTTCAGGGGCAAGTGGAAATAAGGTTTAAATAGTTTCTCCTCAAGATGTGGAAATCCGGTATCACTGAAATACCCGCGGGCATAGACAATCCAGGCCATCATTGCGGGTAAGATTATATAACCGATAATGAACCCCAGATCCGGACCGAAAAACTGTACACTTAATGAACCAGTAAATACCAGCAGGAATGAAACTCCTATCAGGAATAAAACAAACTGGATATATCTGCGGTTAAACCTCATGATAACTGGTAATGCCGGCTGCAATGAGTATTAAAAAAAACAATAACACTCGTGGTGATAACTATTTTATTTTAGGCATATTCTACTTAGCCATATTATTTTATTAACAACCATTGGATGTCGAGAGACTTAACTCGGATTATTCACGAAATAGTGTAAGATACAGGATAAGCCATTGATATTATGCCATTTATCAAAAATAACAAATAGTTTAACTATGGGTGTTGTAACTAACGGCTGCGAAATTTGGCCCTGCACTTCGTTGATGGCAAAAAGCCGTGCTCAAGGTGCACAGGCTCCTTTGCGCGGTCATTTCCCCCTCGCCTCGTTCAAAACCAAATTTCTTGGTGAATAATCCGAGTTAAAACGCCTGTGTGCCCGGCATGGGTGTAGTTGGCTTACGACAATGTAAGCCAATAATCTTGAGGGTAAAAGTCCCTTTTGGGCAGGGATGGGCCCCTGAACCATTAGCAAGCCGCAAGGGCGTTACGTGCAGGCGCAAGTCTGAAGGAAGCGGGACTGCAAACTGCGGTACTGACGAATAGAAACCGTATAAGAGGCGTAATGAACTGGTGGATGAGTAAGCACATCATTGTAACATCCGCAACACCGAAAAGTGAACGTTCGCTATGTAGATACGGTAGGCATCGGTGGAAAGAAGGCACGCTTACCCGGGAGCTCCCATGCCTGTGGTGTGGGAAGTCAGCCGACCTCATAGTAGCCGGTGAAACTGATGTATCGGTGAAGGGCTGAACGTTGTCCTTTCAGAAATTGGATTGGAAGCAAGGCGGCAAAACGGATAATTTTCCGGCAGCCATGTAGCCCCGTATGAAAGGTTGAGATCGCTTCTAACCGGTGAAAAGAGCGGTTGGAATGATGGATAACGAGCCGTCGCATACCGCGATCCGTACGTACGGTGGTGTGAGAGGCGCACTCCGCTCAATCTTGGGCGGAGCCGTCTACTCGATTGTAGGGCGTTTTTATTCTTTTATGTTCTTTTTATTTGCATCATTTTTTTCTCGGTAAAGCCAAACAGTTGAATTATGCCGAAAGTTGCTAATAAGCCAATAAGTGAGGCGACAATGTCGTAAGGGTCGTAGACATTGTTTCCACCAAGGTTATGAAATGTTAGTTCTTGAGAGAGGACATAAATTGAAGTAACGCATACAGCTAATATATGGATATATGTATCTTTTATAGAGCCAAATGTATTGTAGAGATGTTGACGTACCTGCAAAAGAATTCCAGTTAATATAAGTGTTCCAATAGTTGCTTCTATCAAGTTTGGAATGGAATAAGTAACAATTAGAAAAATGTCAGGTACGTCATTTGCCAATACCCATGGTCTTATAAATAACTTATTGAGAATAAATACAAGGATCGCTATTCCGAATACGTATCTAACATATTTCTTTAATGGTATTTCTTTCACTTTTTTAATGTGCTACAATGTTGGAATAATACCAACGCAGTTTAGGCAAAACTTAGAATAATGGGTAAATAAAGTAGTCGGAATTATTTTTAAAACGAGAACTTTGGTTAGCCAACATAGAATCTCGCGCTTAACGGGCGCGCAAAGTCGCATTAAAATTGTACGATGGAAACTACCCAAATTGAAACCGGCAACCAGTGGCGAGGCACGTGCCACCTAATGCGATGGGCTTATGTGTTTTTGTCAAAATGATAACGAAGCGCCATTTGTATGCAAATCATTAGTTGTTTTTTTGGTATTGGCTTGTCAACCGGAAAAACTATTGCTCTATTTCCTTCGAATTTTAGACTATCGGCAAACATTGCTCTGAAGGTACTAACCAACGTGGTATTGCAATTTACATACATCCCGATTTGATCTGGGCTCCTGGATTTCCAATCAATTCTGATCGTTGTTCCACTTTTTGTTTGTGAGGTTAAATATGCTGGTTCGCCCCATTTTAACGTTTCTTCCAGTTCGCCCACCCCCTCTGTAGTTTGAGCCACTTCATAAATCAAATCGCGAAGGCTCTCCATTTTAGGCTGGATATGAGCTGGATATGAGCTAAACTTTTGTTTGACTTTATTTTCCATAAGCATTCCTTACATCGTAAAACACATAACGACCTCGCGCATAACGGGAAGGCGCCGGAGTGTTGAATTAGTTTTAAAACGAAAACTTTTTTCTTGGCAAGGAGTATTCCTTTTTGTGTGAACAAAAACGAACCCAAAAAATCACCGGCTGGGGATTTAGTTACTGGTTATTAGGAACTTGTTATTTGTGTGTTCCAATACCTGATAACCAGTAACTAACCCACGCCTGCGCTTCGTTTGCCCGAGACGGCTCAAAAATCAAAGGCCGGGAGCAGGGGTACACCCAATTTCTTAGGCCACACCAAGTCCAGAAAATCCCTGCTTCGAATGGTAATAAAAACAACGAAAGTTGATAAGCAGTAACGGCTTAAAAGCCAACAGATGAATATATCTGGGATTTTTTGGTGAGTGTTGCAGATTCGTTGTTGACTCATCTCAACAATGAATACTTCGGAAAGGGAATTAGTCAAAAGATTACTGTCTTAAAACAGAACTTTTATCAAGAGGTGTCCTTTTTGTCTTGATACAAAAGGAACTAAAAGATCAAGGCTGGGGAACTCATTATTTCATTCGCAGCCCATTTCCGGGAGATTGCCGCGCTGCGTTCATTACATTCACTTCGCTCGCAATGACAGGGCGTTGTTTGGTCATCCCCCCTGCGCCCATTCAAAGGGGGATTTTGTGAATTCGCTTCGAGGTATAATATCCAAGTTACTTAAATGAGGTGGCCGCCAACGGGGTCCGGGGTAGCGGGGGAAAGTCTGGGAATGGGCGACGCCTGTTCCAGAGCAAGAAACTGGAGAAGAGCCTGCGACAGAACAATATCTTCGATACCCCGGTGGCTCATTTTTTGATTCGTTTTTTTGCCATTAAAAAAATGAATACCACTTAAAAGGAATTTATCTCCAAAAGAACGGTCTGGAAACATCATCTTTTTTAGTGGTGTTCATTTTGGCTTGACCCAAAACGAACCAAAAGTTCAAGGCTGGGTAGAACAATATCTGGGATTCTTTGGTGAGTCATATGATTCGTTGTTAAGTCATTCTCAACAATGAACACCCCATACTCAAATAGTGCAAACGAAGTGCTTTTTCGGTCAATTCAACTCCATGACCGCTGAGCCAGGTTCCATTTGACGTTCTTTTGTTACTCGTCCGTCCATTCAACCTGTAAATCTCCATTTTGGAACTGGGCGTCAGCGCGGAGGGAAACATCATAGCTTGTTCCAGTACCTTCAACAACGAGGGATTGTTCATTTCCATTCATGGAATAAGTGCCGTTGGCCGTGGAATCTCCGATGCTTATGTCCGAGAATTCGATACCACTAAAGCTTCCACCGCCACCTTGAAAAATGCTACTCCTCAAATAGTACGCCTGAGCTTCATTGATGATAAATAATATGTCTTGCTGCATCGCATCTCGGTTTGCGTTTTTCCGAGATTCCTGCATGGTATCTACGGCAATAATGGTTGCTAATGCTATAATAACCGTTACTAGTATTACGATGAGTATTTGTTGTTGGCCCATAAATTCCGTGTTGATAGAATCATTTGAACTTTATCGGTAAATAGAAAGTGTAAAGATTCAAACTTTAAATCCTATTTCGAGACGAATAAAAAAGGCCCCAAGACGGGGCCTTTTAAACTCTTGAATTTATAAAGGCCATGTTCAAGTGATTATTGTTATTCAGGCTCGGCGGGTGCATCCCCCCAATTCATATCATTTGATACAACATTAGCAGTTAATGGTTCACCAGCAGCTGTACCGCCACTTAGAACACCAGCATCAGTTACAGTACCAGCCACATAGGCAGGATCACTGGCGGGATGTGCCGTTATTACCAACGTAGTTGCATTGGCAGAAGTAATAACATATCTACCATTTTCATTTTGTGCTGCATCACCGGTTGCGGTAACACCTTTAGCACCAAAAGTAATATTCTCAAATGTGATACCAGCAAAGCTTTGACCACCACCACCGAGCATACCAGGTTTCATGAAGTAGCCTTGAGCGGAAGCAGCAATAGATGCTACATCTTGGCGGACAGCATCCAAATTGGCGCTATCGGCTGCAGTTGAGAAGGTGTTAATGGCTACTACCGTGGCGATGCCGACGATAATAGTTACGAGAATTACGAGTAAGAGTTGTTGTTGGCCCATGGGGGTCTCCTGTAGTTTTTATTTATGTATGATTATGTAAGAATTTAGGTTTAGCCGTCTGAGGGTAAACCATTGTTTTGCATTTACAATAGTATGCAAAACAGAAATTGTTACAAAATTTATTGTTGGTTTAAAGAGTATACTTTTTTGGGATAAGGTCCTAATTTATTTTAAATAACCTGCCCAGTAGATCTCTAAAGCAATATGCAACGGTGGGGACTTAATGTCAAGAATTATATTAACTTTTTTTAATATTAGTATTTATTAATTCCCTTAAAGCAGCGTGTCACGCTTTTAAATTCAATGAGATCATATACTTAAGGTGTTCCATTGTGTAGCTAAATTTGGCTGTTATTCATCTTAAACCCTGGTCAATATTTGCTGGGAGGGCTGTTTCGCCAAGTACAAACAAGAATTAATGCTCCTTTTTGATGCATTGGTTTGTTAATCGTATAGAGTTAACATGGTCCTTCCCGAGTCAAGAGCATCACTGCAGGTTAATCCTCAAAAGCTGCCCGCGGTTTAAACTATATTTCCCTAAAAGGTGCTGGTAAAAACAATTTTTGGGATTCTTTGGTGGCTTTCGTTCATCTTTTTGCCATTAAAGAATGGACACCCAGGGAAGAGAAGTAGCTAAAAATACCTGACTGGAGATATGTTCTTTTTTAGGGGTGTTCATTTTGGCTTAACCCAAAACGAATTCGTTGAAAATGGAATAAGCTGGATAAATCTTTTTTTGATATTTTTAATATATAAGAGGTGTTCCTTTTGTCTTGATACAAAAGGAACGAAAAGATCAAGGCTGGGGAATGCTGAAGCAAGCTGCGAGCCTCCGGCCGGAGTTTGGCAATGGTCCTTCGCGCTTGCTGCTTGCCTCAACGCTCCCCGCCGGTATACCAAACTCCTTTTCGCCTCCCGCTCTTCGCTCAGCATTCCAAGGCCGGGGAAATCCGATCAGACAGGAATTCTTCGGGTTTTTCGCTTATTGCTATACAGGGCTTGTTATTCGAAAATTTTTCCTGCGCTTCCGGCCTGTGTAAAGTTGACCGTTAAGAAGGGCTCTTCTTGGAGCGTTTAAGAAAACAATCTGAGATTTTTTAGCGGAAAGGAGAGCTCTTCAGGTCACGTTTACCTCAGCCGGTGGCTTTTTTTGATTCGTTTTTTTGCCATTAAAAAAATGAATACCCAGGAAAAGGAACTTATCTCCTAGAGAACTGCCTGGAGACCAAATAATGTACTCCTGCCTATCAATCTCCCTCATTCCCTCTTCTCCAAGAGGGACTTTTGAAAGTGCCTGCATATTTGTAAAGGAGTTCCTCCTTGGAGAAGGAGGTCAGGAGGATTGAGGAAGGTACTCAATGGACACCTCCTCAGACAGAAAATGCTTCGTTTTTGTTCTCCTTTTGCTAAAAAGAGCTTTACACTCAATCGTTTTCGAGCAATTCCGGGGAGATCTTTCGGCTCCACTTCGTTCCGCTCAAGATGACAGGGGCGTTGTTCGGACATCCCCCTGCGCCCCCTTCAAAGGGGGACGTTTCAAATTCGCTTCGAAAAACGGGGTCCGGCGTAGCGTTTTACAGAATTAACAATGATGAATGTGAGAGTAATAGCTTACCATTCTTCATTCTTAATTTTAGTTCTCTGTTCCGGCCTTGCGTACCGTTGACCGTCCCGTTAGGGGAAGGAGTCGCAGCAGAGCGTGAAGAAAAAATCTGTGATTTTTTTAGCGACGTGGAGACCCCTTCAGGGAAAGGGTACCTCCGCCGGCGACTTTTTTGATTCGTTTTTTCGTCGGTGAAAAAATGAATACCAAGGAATGGGTACATGCTCGAATCGTTCTTTTGGTGGTAATTAAACTTTCTTGGGTGTCCCTTTTGTCTTGATACAAAAGAGACGAAAAGATCAAGGCTGGGGAATGCTGACCCCGGCTGCGAGCCTCCGGCCAGAGTTTGCCAATGGTCCTTCTCGCTGGTTGCTTGCCTCAAGACTTCTCACCGGTATACCAAACTCCTTTCCGCCTCCTGCTCTCCGCTCAGCATTCCAAGGCCGTAAGGGGCGGCCAGACAGAAAATCTTCGGGTTCTCTCCTTTTGCTATAAAAGACTATTTCTATAAATAGGACTGCAGTTGGGGTCCGGGGAATCGCGGGAAAGGTTGGGGATGGGCAACGCACGTTCCAAAGCAATGAGCTGGAGAAGAGCCTGCGACAGAACAATATCTTCGATACCCCGGTGGCTCATATGTTTATCACCTGTTGAGGAAGGCTAAATAATTTAGGTTGTTTTATTAATCCCCACTCCACGAATTCGTGGAGTGGGGCGTCTGAGGATTCGAATGGAGAGCGATCCGGTGAGAAGCCCTTCCGGTTGGAAGAGGCTGTAAAAGAGTTTTCAGCTCCCTCTCCTCGGGCATTTAGACACAACCAGTACAAAGAGCCAATCTTGCCGATTGAGCTCGTATTGTTGGTGAGTCAAGTCCAATGCCCATCCTCATCACTTGTTCAGGATAACCAGATAAGCAAGTATACCATGGAACCAATCCAATCCCAAGATATTCACAGCCAAGCAGTTGGTATTGACGTGTCAGCGGAAACCCTGCAGGCCCGGCTGGGCCTGTCCAAGTCCGACCGGGAACTATCCTATAGCCAATCCCGCAGATTTCCCAACAGCGAAGACGGGTACCGGCAGCTAACCAAGTGGGTCCGCTCGAAGGGGGCAGATCTGCAGCAGTGTTGGTTTGTTATGGAAGCGACCGGCGTGTATTACGAGCAGCTGGCCTACTGGCTGCATCAGGCGGGCCGGCAGGTGTGCGTGCTGGTTGCCAGTCGGGCCTACCACTGGGCCCAGAGCCTGCCGGTTAAATCAAAAACCGACCAGATTGATGCCCGGCTGCTGGCCCGCTACGGACTGGAGCGGCGTCCCCGCCGCTGGCAGCCCTCCGGCCAGCGGCTGCGTGATATAAAACTGCTGCTGCGGGAACGCCAGCAGCTGAAAAATCAGCGTACCCAATTAAAAAACCGGCGACATGCCGCCCGCCAGTCCTGGGACCATCCAGCCAGTAGCCTGCGGCGGTTGGCCGAGCATATCGAGCAGATCAACGCGTATATCACCCAGATCGACCAACAACTTCGACAGCTCTGGCAGTCCGATCAGGCCCTGTCCGAGGCGATCCGGCGTATTGGACAGATTACCGGGTTGGGCCCGCAGAGCGTGCTGAAGGTCGTTGCCGAAACCAATGGGTTTGCCCTGATTCGGAATCGCAACCAGCTGGCCTCCTACGCCGGACTGGATGTAGCTCTGGACCAGTCAGGCACCCGCCAGGGGGAGGCCCATATCTCAAAACAGGGCAATGTCCACCTTCGGCGGGCCCTGTATATGCCGGCTGTTTGCGCCAGCCAGCATAACCGTGCTCTGCAGGCTTTCTACCAACGGCTAGTGGCCAAACACCCCGACCACAAGAAGATCGCCCTGACAGCCGTCATGCGCAAACTCCTGTTGTTGATCTACAGCCTGTGGAAGTCCGGGCAGTCCTATGATGAGGAGTTCCACTACCAGCAAATTACCCAAGCCGCCTAACTTATTTAGGTTTCGATACCATTATGAATTTGACTTTAGACACAGTACCTTTTTTGATTCGTTGTTTCCTCACTGAAAAAATGAATAACCACTTAAAGGGAATTTGCTGAAAAGAACTGCCTGGAGACATAATCTTTTTACCAGTGTCTCCCTTTTGTCTTCATACAAAAGAGCCCCAACAATCAATCAACGGTTTCCTGGTATTCGGAGTAGCGCTGGTCCGTGTCGTCTTTATTGCTCCATTTCTGCAGGATGTACTGCACGGCCTGGTGGGTAGTCATGTGGAAATGTGTGCCCCCAAGCTTCCGGGCCAGTCCGGATCGCAGCATAATATCCCGGATCGGACCTTTGAGTCCCGCAAAATGGAGGTCAATTTCCAGTTCCTGCAGGCTTTCCACCACATTCTGCAATGCTTCGAGTGCCGTGGTATCAAGATCGTTGATGCTTCGCCCTTCAATAATAACAGCCTCAATACTCCTGTTCTCCTTCTCGCTTTTAGTGATGATATACTCCTTAAAATACTCCGCATTGTTGAAAGAGAACGAGGCATCCACCCGCAATACCAGCAATCCTTTAATACGACTGGCCTCGGGATACCTGGTTATATCCCTGAAAAAATGAGAACCTGTGATGTGTCCCAGCTCCGCCACATTAGGTCTGCTGGCCCGGATCAACACGCCTACCAGCGACGCCGCTACGCCCAACAGGATCCCTCCTGGATGCCAATCACCAGGATAGTGACAAACGTAAAGAGAGCGATAAACCCATCTCTCTCCTTCGTTCTGAACAGGTAGCGGATTTCTTGAATCTCTATCAGGCCGAGGGAGGCCACGATGATAATTGCCGAGAGCGCGGGCATCGGCACGTAATAGAACAGCGGCGTCAGGAACAACAGGGTCAAGCCGATGAGCACGGCAGCATAAATATTGGTGAGTGGAGTTTCCGCCCCGGCCTGTTCGTTTACGGCAGATCGCGAAAAGCTGCCGGAGATCGGGATGCTTCTAAAAAATCCTCCAAGTAAATTGGCTGATCCTATGGCCCACAATTCTTTATTCGGACTGATGGTGTATTTGTGTTTGGAAGCGAATGTCCGTCCCAGGGTCACTACATTCATAAACTGGACCAGCGCCAGCGTTAATATAGTTGGAATCAGGCGCCTAAACTCGTCAAAACTGAACGAGGGGATTGTCGGTGACGGCAGGCCTCCCTGGATGCTTCCCACCACCTCAACTCCCTGCTGGTTAAGTTCCCCACCCCAAACTAGGAAAGAAGCGACAATTACAAGGATCAACGCTTCGGGGGCAGCGGGAAGCAATCTTTGTGATAAAACCAGCAGCAGGATGCCCGATATCCCAATAATGAAAGTGAGCAGATGCAGACTTTCCCAGTTCGTTACTAAATCAACTGTTATATCGTAGATATATTGGCTCTGCAGCAGGTCGATACCGGTAAGGTTGCCAAACTGGCTGAACGATATGATGAGCGGCGCCGCCGTGGTAAAACCGATAATTACCGGTTTTGAAAGCAGATTCACGATAAAACCGAGCCGGGCTACAGACATGGCGATCTGGGTAATCCCCACACAAATCCCCAGCAAAATAACCAGGGAGATATAGCGGTCGGTTCCCGGTTCGGCGATCAGCCCCACCCCTGCAATAACAATGAGCATGTCGATGGCCACTACACCGACAGACAAGTGCCTGGACGTAGAAAAAAGCGGGTATACCAGCAGCGGAACCAACGAAGCGTATAACCCATAAATAGCAGGAAGTCCCGCCAGAACGGCATAAGCCATGCCCTGCGGAATGAGCATCACCCCTACGGTGACACCCGCCGAAAGATCTTTTCGGAAGGTATGTTTCGAGTAGGCTGAGAGCCACTTGAAAATAGTGAGTTTGGAAAGAAACCACTTGTATTGCTCTTTCAAACCCATAAAACAGTAGACTGACGTTTACTATATGTGGTGATTATTACTCCTGCTGAAAAGGTACTCATTTTCTATAAAAGTTACTCGGGTGAATATTATTCAGGAATAACCACTTGGCTGACATACTGCAAAATTTATAGAATAATGAGCCTTAAAAAAACTTCAAGCCTATTGGTTAGAAAATCCGACTATTTTTATCCATCATCTTACCTGAAAATTCAAATCCCCTAAATTTTAATGTAGACAATTACATTTTCGCTTTTTTTCACAAAAGATTTTTTCATAAAATAGTACACATTAATTTTTTTTAATAATAAAATTTGTTTATATATTGGCTTCCAAGTTTGTAACAAGAGATTCTTAAACTTTTACAACAATAATTAATATCTATTATCTACTTGGAGACGGCATGATTTGGCACTCGGTATGACGGTATAATCTATCGCCTCTCTATTATCTTTTTTTAAAAATCATCTACAAATCCATCCAAAATTTTTAGAAACATGTCTAAAAGCATATCAAAAACCCTTCTGTATGGGATTATAACCGTACTCACAATATTCCTAGCCATCAGTTGTAGTAGCACTTCAAGTACTGACGAAGAACTGGTATTATCTGGAACTGTAACAGACAACTCTTCAAATGAACCCATTGAGGGAGCATTAGTAGAAATTTTATCTCCAGAAGAGCTAAGTAGATACACGAATACTAATTCGGATGGGGCTTTTTCATTTGGAATTGAAATTGAAGAACCTACGGATATTGAATTGCTCGCTTCTAAATCAGGTTTCATAGAAAAAAATCAGTCCCTGCGGGTAGCTCCGGGTACTGACGAAACAGATTTAAGATTTGCCCTTTCTACTCCAGCTGATACTGCTGATGGCGGCGGTGATGACGGTGATGGAAATAACGAATCTTCAAAAGGATCAGCATTTATTTCCCTAGCTTCGGTTTCTCACAGTGAGATACGTGTAACCGGGGCTGGCGGTATCGAAACTTCCCAATTAACGTTCCTTGTAACCGACTCATCTGGTACCCCTGTTAATGATGAAAAGGCGGAGTATGTAAATTTTGAAATCCTTGAAGGACCCAGTGGATCAACCATTTATCCCGATTCAGTACTTACCAAAAATGGAGAGGCGGTCGCTACCATCAAAAGTGGAACTGAATCCGGAGTAGTGCAGGTAATGGCTTCCTTCACAAGAAATACAGCCGCTCAAAAATCAATAATCACAAAACAGCAGGCTACCCACTCTTCAATAAAACAAGTATCTGGCGGTGTTGAGGTGCGGAATCAGCTTACCAGAAATTCCAGTACTGACAATTTCAGTTCGTCTTCGGTTCAGGAAATTATCACTCATCAATCCAATCCAGTTTCCGTAACTATTACTGGTGGCCTGCCTGTTGACGAACATTTTGAAATGAGATCTTCAACCAAAAATATTGTAGCAGCTGACAACAGTCAATCAGCAACTATAAGTGTTGATTTGGCTGATAAATACGGCAACGATGTCCCCGAAGGCACGGCCGTCTATTTTAGTACCGATCGTGGATCTTATCGGGGATCTGGCACCACCGACCAACAGGGAGTTGTTTCCTCTGTTCTTCAGCCGGGCAAACCGGGCATGGCCTTAATAACCGCAGAAACGGTGAATGAATCCAGTCAAAAAATCAGTAAGCAAGTACAGGTTTTGTTTTTCGGGCACCCCTCAGCTTTCGATTAGTCCCCAGAACATTAGCTTAGAGGGTTTCACCGAGCAAACATTCACCTATACCCTCTCTGATGAAAACGACAATCCACTGGCCGCCGGTACATCGGTTTCGGTTTCTGTGGATAATGACGATCTATCGCTGAATGGCAATACCGACGTTACTATCGGAGATACCCACGCTTCCGGAGATGGAACCACGGAATTCAGTTTTACGCTTTCTAATCCCAATCAAGTTAGCTTTACCTCTTCATCCACCGTTACTATCTCATCAGAAGGTCCCAACGGATCGATAAGCGAACAGATTCAGCTTTTGCCGCCCGATGTAGATCCGGTTTCTCCCGGTAGCATAACACTCGCTTCGGTTTCCAACTCGGAGATCGGCGTCAAGGAAACCGGCCAGCAGGAGAGCACTGATCTAACTTTTCAGGTGAATGATCTCAGTGGGAAGCCGCTGAATCTTGAAAATTCCGTAGAAGTAAGTTTCTCTTTGGGGGCCGCACCCAACGGTGGCGAACAGCTCTCCCCCACTACTGCCGTAACTAATGGAGACGGACAAGTAATAACCACACTGACCAGCGGCACTACCTCCGGGGTAGTCCAGGTTATCGCTGAGTTTACTTCCAATGGAAATACCATAACCTCTAAGGCGATTCCCGTAACTATTGTCGCCGGAATGCCTGTGCAAAATAACTTCAACCTGCAGGTTAATGACGATACCCAAAATATGGTAGCCGAATCTGGTGATAAGATGCAACTGACGGCATTTGTCGGCGACAAGCATGGTAATCCAGTTTCCGAAGGCACCAGCATCTCTTTTAGCACAGATCGCGGAATAGTAACGGGATCTGCTCAAACTGATGCTAATGGAGAAGCCTTCACTACCTATACAGCCTCCGGACAGGCAGGCACCGCCACTATTGAAGCTTCAACCGCTAACAGCAACCAGCAGTCCATCACCGACGCTGTGCAGATTTTACTCTCTGGCACTCCCCAGCTTTCGGTAAGTTCCTCATCGGTTGACCTTACTGACTTCGAGAATGAGTCCTTTACTTACACCCTTGAGGATGAAAACGGAAATCCACTGGCTGCGGGCACAAACATCTCTCTCTCGGTTGACAATGCAGATCTTTCCCTTTCAGGCGATACCGATATAACATTAGATGAGACCAGCCAACCCGGAACAGGAACCACGGAATTCAGTTTTACGCTTTCAAATCCGAATGGAGTTAAGATATATGAAGATGGAGCCATAACAATTACCGCCAGCGGTCCCAATGGTTCAGCATCCAGCGAGATTACTCTTAATGCTCCTAATGCACCCTCAATTACTCCAGGCAGTATTACTCTCGCTTCACTTACAAGATCAGAAATTGGCGTAGTGAGTACTGGGCAAACCGAGCAGACCCAACTCATCTTCCAGGTGTCCGATAGTACCGGCCAGCCGCTAAATGCAGATAATAAAGTAAATGTGAGCTTCCGATTAGGCAGCAGTCCCACCGGAGCGAATGTTAAACCCAAGATAATCTCCACGAATACTGATGGGCAAGCCATTGCTACCCTTACCAGCGGCACCGGAGCAGGTGTAGCCCAAGTAATAGCAGAAATTACGGCAAACGGTACCACCATCAAATCACAGCCTGTAGCTGTTACTATTCATGCTGGATTGCCGGATCAGGATCATTTTACATTAACAGGTGGTGCGAAAAATGTACTAGAAGGAACAATAAATAAGATTCCTTTTACAGTAATCGTAGGTGACAAACATGGGAATATTGTACAGGAAGGAACAAGCATCTATTTTACTACCGACGGCGGAGTCATCGGCGGTTCAGGGCAAACCAATGCCGAAGGTGAAGCAACAGCAATGCTTACCACTTCAAAACCTCATCCTCCTGGTGGAGTAGCCACAATCACGGCAGAAACAGCCGGCGATAATGGACAAACAATTAGTGATGATGTTAAAGTCGTCTTCTCAGAGGCCGATCCCCAGATAACAACAAGCACCAATTCCATCAATCTGGAAAATCTTCAAAATGAAACCGTTAACTATACGGTGCTGGATCTCAATGGAAATCCACTCCCCAAAGGTACCACGGTGTCAGTATCAGTAGATAACCAAGATTTAACTCTTAGCGGCGATACGCAGGTTAGTATTCCTGATGCATTCAACACAGGATCGGGCGTATCTGATTTCAGTTTCACGATATCAAACCCTCATAACTTAGATATTTATGAAGATGCGGCCATCACGATCGTTGCTTCTGCGCCGAATGTTAACGGATCTTCAAATTCTGCTGAAGCAAAAATCGCTCTGGATGCTCCTAGTCCACCTGCCCTTAATCCCGGGAACATCACTTTGTCAGATGTATCCAACGGTGAAATTGGTGTAGTGAACACCGGTCAGAACGAGCAAACGAAACTCACCTTCCAAGTTACCGACAGCTTGGGTCGTGCACTTGACCTGGAGAATAAAGCAGAAGTTCGCTTCTCGCTTGGGGCCTCTCCCGGCGGCGGCGAAGGACTTACTCCGACATCTGTGATGACGGACGCAAAAGGCCGGGCCACCACTACCCTGACCAGTGGCACCGATGCAGGAGTTGCACAAGTAGTTGCCGAAGTTACTGCGAGCGATGGAACGGTAATCAACTCACAATCGGTCTCCGTCGCTATCCATGCCGGGTTGCCAGATCAGGATCATTTCTCACTTGCAAGCTCAACAAATAATGTTGCAGCAAATACGGGCACAGAAGTCAATATGACCGCCTATGTTGGTGATAAACACGGAAATGTGGTAGCACCGGGAACTACAGTCTATTTCACTACTGACGGAGGATATATTTCAGGGTCTTCGCAGACCAATGAAAAAGGAATTGCCACGGCCATCTTGCAGGTCGTGCAGCCTACTCCAGCAGATGGTACAGCTACCGTTACTGCTTCAACAGCTAACGATCAACAGGCCACAATTACGGCTACCAAAGATATCATCTTTTCGGGGACGCCTACCATTACGGCAAATCCGAACTCCATCAATATGCCTAATGACGCCAATACTACCTTTAACTATACAGTGGAAGATGGCAACGGGCATCCGATGGCCCCAGGCACAAACATATCTGTGACAGTTGAAGGTAACGAGATCGAGACGATTGGTGATGTCGATATCACACTGGGTGAACCGAACGCATCCTTCAGCAATATCTCCCAACTCACTGATTTTCAATTCAATATCGCCGATGCCGCTGGAGATACGGTTGCTACCGATCCAGTTCAGATAACTATCACATCTGAAGGCCCCAACGGAACGGCCCGTACTACCATAAGTGGTACCAAGAGCAAATCAATTAATTAAACGAAAATTATTTTGGGTACAGGCATTCGAATTATATCTTTAAGCCTGTACCCTTCTTTTTTCAAAGATAATTTTGCAAAAAGGCACTATGCTTTCTTGTGTAAAAGATTGTTCTGTTGTCTGTTGGATAAATCTGTAGCATCCCCTTTCTCTTTCCATTATATTCAGCACGAAAACTTTCGTTGAAGACGATAAATAGCTGAAAATTACCTATGAAATTATTACCAGATCTTTTTGAGAAGAACCGGGAATGGGCGAAAGAAACCGAGCAGCAGGATCCCGGCTTTTTTAAGGAACTTGCCAAAGATCAAAATCCCGATTTTCTCTGGATCGGCTGCTCTGACAGCCGGGTGCCGGCCAACCAGATCGTGGGCCTGCCCCCCGGCAACCTCTTTGTTCATCGAAATGTGGCAAACGTTGTGGTTCATTCCGATCTGAACTGCCAATCTGTGCTGCAATATTCTGTGGAAGTTTTAAAGGTCAATCATGTCATTGTATGCGGGCACTACGGCTGTGGAGGGGTTACGGCCGCCCTGCAGGATCAAAGTTTTGGCCTGATCGACAACTGGCTGCGCCATATTAAGGACTCAATTGACCGCCACGCTGAAGAACTAGACCAGATTTCGGATCAGAAGGAGAAGATCAACCGGATGTGCGAGCTCAATCGTAAAAGCACAAGTAATGAATGTTGCGAACTCCCCTTTCGTGCAGAAAGCATGGAGCAATGGTCAGGAAATCAGCATACACGGCTGGATTTACGATCTCAAAGACGGGTTGCTAAATGATCTGGATTTAACCCTGGCCAGTAATCAGGATCTTAAGAATATATCCTGACAGCTGATCAAGAAAGATCCTTTTCATATATTCCGACAACATTTAACCAAAGATCTCTTATCAGATGGAAATCAAGCGTACAGAAAAAAAATTTGCCGGCATCAATTTTAATGATTCTGAGTACAAAAATTTTGTTCAGAGCTTGAGCTCGGTAGACAAACCGTACCTTGCCCTGTTTATCGGTCTATACGAGAACAACAAGAAAAAGGCCCTGAAAGAGATAAAAAAGAGCACCGGTCAGGAGGTCCGTACGTTCGATTTCAACGACATCGTCTCAAAAAATGAAACTGAAACATACCAGGCGCTGGATGAGCTTTTTGAGGAAGTAAGCACATCCGACGACATCCTTTTCTTTCAAAACGGCGATAAGCTTTGCGGGGCCTATACCGGCTTTTCCCATTCCAAGGTGAAATATGCCACGCCCCAGGAGCGGTACTTTTTGGAAAAAATCCAGGAATATGGAGGGCTGGTTTTTATCGATATTACCGAGTACGACAGCGCGGATGAAACCATTCTGAGAGCATCGCAGTCGATCATCAAGTTTCCCCTTCCCAATTCCAAATTTCAGCGATTCTGGTGGCACCTGAAGCACTATTCTCTTCACGGCTTTCAGCTAAAGACCAAACGGCCGAAGGAATATATGGACACCTCCACCAACTTTTAGGATCACAGCTCAGTTAGTTTACACCAGCGATCTCTACATCTGAGTATTCATTAGTGCCGGCATCTGGCTGAAGAATACCTGGTTCTTCCTGTCCGCTATTCCAGCGGATAAAAGAATTCAATCCCATACAGAAGAATAATATGATCCCTACTTAAGCCGAAGTATATTCCCATACTTTACTCAGATACACCGGAATGTATTGGAAAAACCAGATCCACTTACCGCAACGCAGTACGATAAATCCTGGCTAAAGAGCTTGTGGCAGGATATGCTGGGCTCCATCCGCGGGGTAGAATATAATTTTACCGAGGGAAGCATGGGCCGGGCGATCCTGCTGCTCTCCATCCCCATGGTGCTGGAGATGGCTATGGAATCGATCTTTGCGATCGCCGATATCTTTTTTGTCTCCGGTTAGGTTCCGAAGCGGTAGCGACCGTCGGTATTACGGAATCGATTCTAACGCTGGTCTATGCCATCGCAATGGGGCTCAGCATGTCTACCACCGCCCTGGTTTCCCGAAGAATCGGCGAAAAGGACACAGAAGGTGCGGCAGTTGCGGGCGTCCAATCGATTATCATCGCCCTGGTTGTAGCCCTGCCAATTTCGCTGGCCGGCATTTTTTACGCTCCTGAACTACTGCAACTCATGGGCGCCAACCAGCAGATGATCACCGAACTGCACAGCTATACGGCCATCATGCTGGGTGGCAATGTCATCATAATTTTGCTGTTTATTATTAACGCCATCTCCATGCGGGTGCTCTGGCTTGCCAACCTGGTTAATATTGTGCTGGATCCTCTCCTGATTTTCGGGATCGGCCCTTTCCCGGAGCTGGGCATAATGGGAGCAGCCATCGCCACTACCATAGGCCGCGGACTGGGTGTGGTGTACCAGTTTTACCTGCTTAAAGGCCGTAGTGGACGCATTAAAATAAAGGCGAGTCACTGGCGCATAAACGGCGCAATTTTAGGCCGGTTGGCGCGTCTTTCGCTGGGCGGTATCGGCCAGCACCTGATTGCAACCTCAAGCTGGATCGGGCTTGTGCGGATCATAGCAGAGTTCGGGGCTGATGCGCTGGCCGGCTATACGATCGCTATTCGCATTCTTATTTTTTCACTGCTTCCCTCCTGGGGCATGAGCAACGCTGCCGCTACGCTTGTGGGGCAAAATCTTGGGGCCAAACAAACGGAACGCGCAGAGCAGTCGGTTTGGATTACGGGACTGGTCAACATGGTATTCCTGGTGCTGATTGGGATTACGTTTTATATCTGGGCGGAACCGCTTATCCTGTTGTTCACAAGCGATCCGAACGTGGTTGAGGTGGGCACATTGTGCCTGCGTATTATCTGTTTTGGCTACCTGTTTTATGCATGGGGCATGGTAATATCGCAGGCGTTTAACGGTGCCGGAGATACCGATACCCCTACCCTGCTGAATTTTATCTGCTTCTGGCTGGTGGAGATCCCCACGGCTTACCTGCTTGCCCTGACCCTTGGTTTCGGGGAACAGGGTGTATTTTTTGCGATAGTAATCGCGGAATCGGTGCTCGGGGTGCTTGGAATTTATCTTTTCAGGAAAGGTAAATGGAAGAAACGCGAGGTGTAGGACTGGTTAAATCCCAGAAAAGCAGTACGTTTGGTTACAGATATAGCCCAAATTATTCACGAAATAATGTGATATGCCGGATAAGTCATTGATATTTTGTTACTTATCGAAATTTGGGAATAGCTCAAATTTGAGTGCCTTGACTAAAGGCTGCCAAATTTATCCTTGTCCTGCGTTATAGGCACAAATGACGTGCTCAACGTACCGTAGCAGGTTTCCTCGGCCATTTTCCCTGCGTCTTGGGCAATACTAAATTTCTTGGTGAATAATCCGGGATAGAGCAATCTTCTTTTGAGATACTACCTGAAGAAGACTATTTTTGGAGCCATTATGAAGGAACCGGAAAAACCACTGCCTACTGACTGCTGCGGCTCAGGCTGCGAACGTTGTGTCTATGATATTTATGTAGAGCAGTTGAAACAGTATAAAGCCTGGAAAAAATCGCAATCCAAAGAACAACAAAAAGCGGGAGAATAGATTTATGGCAGTCAATGTAAAGCTCGATACCAGCGGTCGACGTGGCAAAACGGTAACGATGATCACCAATATCCAGCATAATCCGCAGGTGATCGAAGACCTGGAAAAAAAACTGAAGCAGCAGTGCGGGGCCGGCGGTACCAGCTACGCCAAGACGATTGAAATACAGGGCGATCATGTGGATAAAATTACCAAGTTCCTTAAAGATGAAGGCTTTGACGTAAAATAGGCTGCTTGAGTTGAACCTGTTCCCCATTTCATTTCTAAACAGCAATCACCATTCATAATATTACTATGGATCTGACCATTTCTGATAAGGAGTACCAATCCATTTTGAAACAGATTGAAAGCAGCGACAGCCCTGTCGGCATTGACGCGGGCAAAACCCACGTGCTAATTCTGCATAAACTGCTGCAGATCGAAAAGCGGCTGGAGATGCTTGAATCAAGGATCTATGAGGAAGAAGGATAAGAGTCCTGACTTATCCTGCATTTATCACATGAATTTGTTTAGAATTCATGTTATACCATGCCCCGCACCAGGTTCATTCGATTTAAAAGATCCTGAATAATGTAACACTCTGTGCGGGCTGTGAAATGCACGTTAGCTTAAATAATCAAGATAGCCAAAGTAAAGTTTGTGAGTGGTTTATACCCATATAGATATGCTTATCCTGAGCTTATTTTTTGAGCAAAGAAGAAATTAATCGGCTGCAATACTCCGGTTGATCAAGCCATGGGCAATGTCCGGCGTCTTCGACTTTTCCGAAGGTATACTCATCAATAGCCGACACTTTGGGCAAGGCACTTTCCGGCTTCTCAAAAGCATCCTGATCTCCCCAGACAAAATGCACCGTTATTTTTAATTGAGATAGTTTATCACCTATGTACAAGCTTTTTCTCCATCCCTTCAGAGTTAATACGTTTTCCAGTAGCGATAGAAAAGAGTTTTGCGCTCCGGGAAGCAATTGACTGTAATAGACATGCCTGATATAATCATCGGATAGATTATCGATATCGGCAACCAGCAATTGATCGTGAAATTGCTTTACGCTTTCAGGGCTTGGTTTTGCTACAGTGTTTACCAGAATCCGGTTTATTCCCTTTGTTCCCATTAACCTTAGCATATAGGGAATCCAGCGGTCATGCCTGCAGGTGCACCAATCAGTAAAAGTTCACTAACGCGTTCGGGATACTGAAGAGCAAAACAGATACTGAAATATCCTCCCATTGATTGCCCCACCACCCCCGCTTTTTCCAGCCCGATACTATCCATAAAAGACTGGATAAATGCTACAGCATGTTTTTGTAAATCGACCCCGCGATAATCAAACGTGTCACTTAACCCGCATCCCGGACGATCAACAATGTACAACTGGTAGTGTTTGGACAACGGTTTTATAATATTCGTCCATTCGCCGGCATGGCTGCCTCCTCCATGAAGGAGAATCAAGGGATGGCCGGCACCAGCTTTAAGATAGTGAACGTTTTCTATAGGTCCATTGGTAACGGCAAATTGTGATTGCGGCTGTATCCCTTCCACCTCAAAAAGTTTCTGCCTTGTGCTTTTGTATGTTTTAATGGCATCCATAGCTAACTTATATTGACTGTGGTATTATGGCCCGGTAAATCACATGCAGGCACCGAAATGTGGGTTTAATTGCAAAAGGTACTACTGAAACTGAACAAATCGAAACCGCCTTGGCCAGTTAAATAGCCATTTTAGTGAGACTGTAATTCATTTCTAACAAGATGTACAGCTATTCCACGTAGATAACCCATTCTCCCACTTGTCGTTAGTAAGTCGAACTGCCTTTTCTCCCTTCACGGGTATCGCCCAAAAGACTGGCGCCCGTTGCTAACCCGGATTATTCACGATAATAGTAATAAATACAGTTTAAGTCATTGTTATTATTACATATATATAAAATTGGGTATAGCTCAAATTTGGGGGGAGATTACAGTAACAGGCTGCGAAATTTTCCTGTGCACTGCTTTGAAGTGAAAATGGCTTCCTCAGGGTACTCCAGTACCCTTCCGTCACCATTTCCTCTTCGCATTGTGCACAACCAAATTTCTTGGTGAATAATCAGGGCTAAGTAACCATTCATCCGCCAGGCCTTTAGGAAAAGAAGTAAAGACAATCCACTCTCCGACCGGGAAAAGTGCGAATGCATATCATTACCTGATGAATCCAATCTTTCGGTATAAAGAAAGCGGCCCCGGATCATTCAATGCCCGACATGACGAGCTGGCCATGCTAGCGCTTCCCCGTCAAACTCAATACGATAAGGTTGAAACTTTTTTTAGATCACTCAAAAGTAGAAACATTAATTGAGATAATAGTGCTGTTAGTGTTTTATATCCCAGCTATTTGTGGGCTTTATGGTTGTAATCATACTTCCACTGAGCAACTTTGTATAACCAACTGTACATCTCCCCCTCGCGTAATCCTCAAAGAAATTCTGCTCTGACAAAACGAAGTGTGGTGCTTCACAAATTTTCAGGATTAAAAAGGGTAGCGGCTATATAGCGATATGGCGTGGCATCATCACGCAAGGCATGGTTCCAATAATAGACCATCAACAGTTTGCCATCGGGGCGTTGTACCATCCGCGGATACCCGGCATCCCTGCTGGCCCCATCTCCGCCCCGCAGCATAATTTCATCGCTCCAGGTCTCTCCGTTATCTTCACTTAATCGAATGTTAACCCTTGAGCCGTACTCGCTCCGATAAATGTATGCCAATGCAAGACGACCATCTTCCATCTGCACCAAGGAAGGGGGAGATCCGCCCCGGCCGGTATCAAAAACCGGATTGGGCATTTGCTGCCACGTCTCCCCGTTATCTTCAGACCGATAGGCCGTGATAAGATCTAATCCCTCCGGAGTTCGCGAACGGATGGTCGTATATATTTCCGTATCAGACAGACGAACCGAGGAGGGCATGATATCAAAACCCTGGGGTTCGGGCCCGATCCACGAGACAATCTCCCAGTTCAAGCCACCATCTTGGGTACGCGCATAGGCCACTCTCCCTTCATTACCATTTTCTTTGGCTACCGTAAGGAATACCCCCAAATCCTTTTCTCCATTGACGATATAGTCCGTTCTTGTGGCAACGCCGGGCGTCCCCAAATCAGGAAAACGAAACGGTCCTTCCCACGAAGCTCCTTTATCATTGGAATAATAAAAATGCGAAGGACCGTGATCGTTATCTTCCCGCAGAAAAGTTAGAATAAAGTTGGGATCGGTAAAATCCTCGATGGGCTCTTTCATCTCCCGAGGGGTCGTAGCTTCATCCTCAGAAAGTTCATGGTCATATCCCCTTCCCGTCTGCCCCGCTTCATAGGCATCCTTAATGGTCCAGGTTTTGCCTCCATCTAAACTGCGCGCATATTTAATTCTGGTTGTACTTTGATCATAGGTATGAAGTCCGCCCGCTTCCTGTTCATGATCTGCTTTAACAAAGCCAAATAGGATTTCATCATCCCAGCTCCATATCCCGTGATTGGCCGGCCAGCCGGCATAGCTTTCCTCTTCGTAGTAAACCTTTGAATGCCGGGGATCGTGAGGATTTTGCGTTGCCGTTTGACGTTCTGCTTCATCAGCATCAGTACAGGAAAGGAACAAGACAACTGGTAAAATTGACAATACGAATGGTATTCTGATGGTTTTCATATATCCCGCAATTTTAGTGATTTTGAATTGTCTGCGATGGTCACCGCAACTTATAAAAATTATCCGGATGCCTGTGACGGCTTGCAAACCGGACTACAAGACCGCATTATCATGATGCCCCCCCTCCCTCCCTCCCACCGTGTGCCCCGAGGCTTCGGTGTAGGATGTCGGGGAGATTATTTTTCGGCTATTTCCAATATCGAACTCAGGCCATATTACGATTACCTTCCACAATTATCAGCTCATTTTACGGATGCTTCCTTTTCAGCTAACCAGTTCTGAATCTTCTTTGACTTTTTCTCGCTGGCTTTATTTAGTGGTCTTGCAACGTAATCACTACATATCCCCAGATGGTTAAGGGCGCTTTTAATACCATTAATCACCCCGGCGGCCCCACAGCCATTGCCGCTGTAAACAACATCGCTGAGCTGCATGATTTCTCGTTGTAATGCACGTGCTTTCTTCCAATTACCAGAAGTTACCGTGTTATACATATTCACATATAGCTTCGGAAATATATTGGCTCCCCCGGAAACACCCCCATTTCCTCCCATAATCAAAGATTCCATTAACAACTCTTCGGGTCCTATAAACAAAGAGGTCTGAGAGGTCTTCGTTGCAGCCTGTAATTTTTGATGATATATCATATCTCCTGAACTGTCTTTAATGCCCCGAACGTTATCGTTGGTCAGCAGCTTTTCGACCGTTTTTAATTCAAAGGAGACCTTTGTTAAACCGGGATTATTGTATAAATAAACCGGCAGTGTAATGTCATCAAGCATCTGGTTTGTAAAATTATATAACTCATCCTGATCAATCTGGAAAAAGCAGGGAGGAGCAACGACAAACGCCTTGGCCCCCAATGCTTTTGCTTTATGTGCAAGGTCGACAGATTCTTTGTAGGATGTATCCATAAGTCCAACCAACACCGGTATACGGTCCCCTACCCGTTCACAAACCCTTTTAACCAGTTCCAGGCGCAACGCATGGTTTAAACTTGGACCTTCTCCTGTGGTACCCAATACAAACAACCCATGCACCCCTCCGGATATAAGATGGTCAATCAAATGATTAAGTCCCTGTAGATCCAGCTTTTCCTCACTGAGCAGCGGGGTTATCATTGGTGGTATTATACCTTCTGTACTGTCCATTTAATTTCGTGCTTAGGTAATTGTTTTTTTATTGAATGATTTCTTATCAGCAGTTACTCTTTATCATCGCTTTTCATGACTGATATAATAAAGCCGGTGAGAAAAATAGTTGTTGTCCCCATCACAATAGTCAGATAAGAATGGATTTGATATCCAAGAGTCTCTTCCAGTTGAAAAAACCTGGAAAGGCTCAACCACAGGATAACAAGTATTCCAGCGATTACTCCTGTTATAGCCCCTACCACATTCTTTTTCCGCGTAAATATGCCAAGCAGAAAAAGGCCAAGCATGCCTCCGCTAAATATTGAGGACAATTTCCACCAGGCATCGAGAGCACTTGTTACATTAATCAGCAATAGCCCGATCACAATGCCTGTTGATCCAATCAAAAAAGATGAAAGATAAAGCACCCTCATCGAATCTTTTTCGGTGGCTGATCGCTTAAAAAAACGCTCGTAATAGTCGGTAAGAAATACGGTGGCGGAGCTATTAAGACTTGTAGATATGGTACTCATCCCGGCTGCAAAAATTGATGCTATTAACAGACCGGCAATCCCAGGTGGCAATTCCTGGACGATAAAATAAGGAAACACCCGGTCGCTTTTATTTGGATCCATTAATTCAGCTGGTAGCTGGGCACCTGATGTCGTATAAAAAACATAGAGCGCTGTTCCAATAAACAAAAACAGCATGGATACGGGGATATACAGTAGCCCCCCAAACAATGCGGAACGCTTCGCTTCCTTATCTGACCGTGCTGCTACATACCGCTGCACATAGTTCTGGTCAATCCCATAATTCTGGAGATTTATAAAAATACCATAAACTAAAACAACCCAGAATGTAGATTCAAACATATTGACCTCGAAGCTCCCCAAGCTAAACTTGTCATCTTCTAAAGCAGTGATGAATATCTGCTCAGGTCCTCCGGGCAAGGAAAAGAGGATGTATCCAATACAGAACAGTGCCCCTGCTATCAAAATAATCCCTGTATAGCGTCGGTCCATACTACGGCCTGAATTCCGCCCAAAACGGAATAAATGATCACGATTATACCTGTTGCAATGATGATAGCAGCAATATCCCATCCGAACACTGCATTAACTGCCAGTGCCAATAGATAAAGAATGATGCCAATACGCATCAGCTGAGTTAGCAAATAGCAGGTTGATACATAGGCCCTGGCCCATGACCCAAATCGATTTTCTAAATAAGTATAGGCAGAAGGGCTGTTCACCTTCCTGTAGTGCGGGACGAATATCTTTACGGCCACAACCATGGCAACAGGAATAGAGAGACTGAATACAAACGCATTCCAGTTTGTCATAAATGCCTGGCCGGGAAGAGCCAGATAACTGATGCTGCTTACAAAGGTGGCAAAGATCGACATCCCAATGACCCATCCGGGGATATTGTTATTGCCCAGCGTAAAGGCGGAGGAGGTCTTGTTTTTTCGATAAAAAGAACCGCCAAAGACAGTGATCCCAATCAGGTAGACAAAAAATATGGCTATGTCGATGTTTGTCATATTTATTCAAACGGCCCTGTAATAAGTGACCTATTTTTTATGAATTTCGCTGGCGACAGCCTGATATACTCTGCAAAACCGGATGGTAAATACGCAATCAAATCAAGCAAAGCCAAAGGAAAATTCCCGTATCACTAAAGTATTTTCGCGCATCGGAGAACTCGCATAATCTCCGCAAATACCTGGAAATGTATTTTTAAGTGTCATTTTCCTTTTTCTTTCCCTTCCATGGGACTAAACAATACATTTACGTGTTTATGGGATAAGAAAAAATAGACCAGATATATGCTGACATATATAATTATAATGCACATTTCTATATAACGATCTCGCGCTTAACGGGCGCATGTAATGTTGTTAATTCACTTTCCATCTTACTATTTGGCATAAACAAATCAATACCGGCCAGGCTTGGCGAGGGACGTCCACGTTGAAGCTCGGAATTGGGACATCGGTTGGCCGGCCGCGGGAGATCTGGGATAGTGGTTCACTTTGAGCTACAGCTTCTGTCAATAGATGGAAGATAAGCCCGAAAAGAGGGTTGGATGCCGGCAGGTAATCCGAATTCGAATACTGAAATCGGTTGCCAGCGATAGATTTGAACCAGGAATTATGGAATTAAACATCCAAGATGGTTGATGACTGTGCCCTTAACAAAGTCCTTTTAAGGCGGTAGATAGCTGACGAAATGTAATTAAGAAAATTGTAACTATTTTAGGATCTTAATCCTCAAAAACAAAATATTTCTTACCAAATAATTATTTGAAGGAATATATGAGTGAATTTGATAAACGTTGGGATGAATATTCAATGCTTCAAAGCAAGATGGATAAAATTGGGAATTCTCTGATTCAAAATTAAAAATTGGGCAGTTACAATAATGGTAGCAGCGGTGTTTGGAGGATTAGCTTCTAATGTTCCTCAATTTTACTATTTATTTATTTTGCCAGTTATATTTGCCTTTCAAAATTTTGAAAATTATCAAAAAAGATTGCTCAGATCATTTTCTTCAAGGATACAAGAAATTGAAGAATCATTTAATTCTAATCCCAGAGTAAATTTTGACCATCCTCAAATAAGTAGGGTTTCAATAGAGGCTTTAAAAGTGAAGAATGAAGGTAAAATTATAAAAAAAAGACCTATAAAAGATAGAATTTATAATTATTGGAGAAGGATAGTTTCAAGGTTGGCTAAACTATTCAATCATCCCTTTCAAAGATTTGTTGAGTTAAAGCCACATAGGTTTTTTTATTCAATTATGTATCTAATCGTAGTGGGAGTTTTTTTAATTGAACTATTTAATTGTTACCTTAAATCCGCAGGCAATATAAAAAAAGAGCCAAAAAAGTTGCTGAACAGGTTGTATTCAGGCTTTTTTGGCTCAGAAGTTTTCATTTATTTAGGTGAAACCACTCACTAAATAAATGATGCATGCATATTACAAAATCAGCGGACAAGATCACACCATTTGGCGGATTTAATTTTTGTTATGAGCATTTTCATCAGTCTGGGCTGGCCGATCTTATCGACCGGCAGCTGGGCGAGCGGGTCCAGACGAGGGGATTCTCCTATAGCGATATTGTGGGCAATCAGCTGGGGATTTTCCTGTGCGGCGGAGACTGCGCCGAAGACTTGGCCGAGCACCTGAGCGGGCCGCTTGATCAAATCAAAGGCATGTCAGCCAGTAGCCCCGATACCATCTTGCGGGGGTTTAAGGAGCTCAGCCAACAGACCACCGAGCAGATCGAACCCGGCCAGCGGGGTAGCCCATCAGTTCAATATCAACACTCCCCTCAACGAGCTATTGGTGGGAGCCTTACAGGTTACCGGTCAGCTCAACAAGCAGGACTGCTACGACCTGGACTACGACAACCAGGTTATCGCCACCGAAAAATGGGATGCGGCCCGCACCTATAAAAAATGCAACGGTTATCAGCCGGCCGTCGCCTCCATCGGAAACAAGCCGGTCTACATTGAAGGCCGGGGCGGCAACAGCCCGGCCACCTACGCCCAGCAGCAGACCCTGAAGCGGGTATTTGAGACCCTAAGCAATCATCAGGTTTCCATCGGGCGGTTCCGTGCGGATTCGGCCTCCTACCAGAAAGAGGTCGGTGAAGATAGTCGAAAACCAGTGCAACTCGTTCTGCATCCGGGCCAAACGAAGCCCGGCCATGGAACAGCAGGTCGGGGCCCTGCCCGAAGACGACTGGAAATCCGTCGCCATCAGCGGCCAGCCTATGGATGTGGCCGAACTTTCCGGGTGGCGCCCCTTTGGCGGAGACCGCGCCTACCGGTTGGTCCTCAGCCGGATTCAAACGGGCCGACGGGCAGGCCGACATCTTCAGCGGCGGAGCCTACACCTGGCGGGCGATCCTTACCGACGAGCAGGAGGCCGCCCCCGAAGAAGTCGTGGCCTTCTACAACGGGCGCGGGGCCAGTGAGCGGCTGTTTGATGTGATGGGCAACGATTTTGGCTGGTCGAAACTGCCCTGCTCGCTGCTGTCTCATAATACGGCCTTTATGATCCTGACCGGGATCATCGCTAATTTTTACCGATATCTGATCGAACGATACGCCCAACAACTTTCTTGGCTACAGCCTACTTTCCGGCTCAAAGAAGTTTATCTTCCGCTTCATCAGCGTCCCCGCCAAGTGGATCAGGACCGGCCGGCGGGCTGCGCTCAAACTCTACACCGACAAGGATTACAGCCCCCTGCCCGGCCTAGCCCTCTCGGAGCCACAAATGTATGGAAGCGGAATATAGTCTATGGGCGAGGTGTGCATACGAGCCGGTAAAACAGGGTAAAAAGAGCCTTCGGTTCCCATGACATTCGAACATTCGCCTACATCTGCTGCTCAATGATTGCTGATATTGGTCACTTAAAAGTAAATCAGATGCGCATACCCTCCGGTAAAATAATTATCCTATGCAAGTAAAAAGCCTGCGGATTTTAGGTGTTAAATAATTGATCGATGTCTAGTATAAGAGATGCAAAGGAGGCTGTTTCGGAAATAAATCCTCAAAATATAGATAATCTAGGAGATGTTGAAGATGTTCAAATAGTAGTTGACTATATAACGAGTGAACTTATGGATTTGGAGCCGTTTACGAATGAGTACAATTTCTATGGTGCGATAAGTTTAACTCAAATACTTGAATTTTATCATGAACACAATTTCCCAGCTCACTTAAACAGGGAGGCCATTGAGTTATCCCAAAAGTTATATGGTCTAATTGATAGTGCTGAGTATAATCATGAGTCTTATTTCCAAGATGGTATTTTTCAGAAATTGTTAGATGTTTTAGAAGATTTATACGATGAACTTAATACATTTTTAAATGATCTCGAGCGTGCCACAAATGCAAATTGAAAATATCAGAGATCTGGAGAATTTGTTCAAAAAAAAAGGAATCGATATTAAAGATGCCACATTTCGTGCATCCGAAATAATACTATATGGATCAAGGGCTATTGGTGTTAATGATACTGAGTCAGATTATGATTTTTTATTTGTAGGAGAAGGTGAACCGATAAAAAAGAATGGTATAGATTTATCTTGGATTAAAAAGTCTGAACTAAATACAAAACAATGGTTAGAATCTGAATTAGCGATCCATATTGCAAAATATGGCAGGTGGTTAAAAGGAAAAGATAAATGGAAAACTAAAGTAAGAATTACAGAATCTACTCTTCAAAAAAAGCGGGCGAAGATTAATAATTATGTAGAGTCACTTAGAAATAAATTTGAAAAGCTTTCTCCTGCCTTCCAAAAAAAATATATAACTAAAGTTAGGAGAGATGTACAAAGACTATTCTTACTAAAAAAAAATCAGCCAGTCCCTCCTAAACAAGTTCTTGATAAAGAATGGAAGGGAAATAAATACATTAGGAAAAGAGTTTTAGAGTTCATTTCGAAGGAAATATTAGACTCTAATGATTCAAAGAAACTGTTTGATTATTTTAGAAATATTGAAGCTACCTAACGACATTGCGCATAAGGGGCCTAGCCAAGCATTTATTTAAAAAAAATGTACTACAGATATTCAGGAATCCAAATATCGGCAGCCGAGGGCGAGGCGCGTTATGCGGTGTTTATTTCTACCAAATACGCCAGGTACAATCAGGTCTGCAAAAAAACAACTGCATAGTAGCCTTTTAATTCGAAAACTTTATATGGGCGCTAAAAGTATAGTACCCTCAGAGGATTTTATAGTATACTGTTATTAATCCAATTACAGCCTAATTCTGAGCATATTAGATTCCAGGGTTATATTCCTGTTGACACGATTCCCACCTGTAACCATAAAATTATTCTGTCCGGAGATTCTCTTCCGTCAATAATCCCTGGATACCGAATACAAACATCCGGCAAGACTGGGTAAATAGTCGGTTTGCCATCACCAGCGAGGTGGCTTCAAGATCTTTCAATTTTTGGTTTTTAATGGCCTGAGAACTTTCGCTGATGCATTTCACATCGTTGGCATTTACCTGCTTCAGTACACCGCTGAAAGCAGCAGCATCTCCTTTGTTTTTCTCTACGATGACATCAAGATCCCTGAAAAGTTCTTCCAGTCGCTGCTGATAGGTGGGAAACTGCTCATTCAAAAACGTATTATTGGAAAATTCGAACTCTTCAAGATCACTACGCACTTCTTTCAGGTTTTGAGTGGCATTCATAATATTTCTGCTGGCCCTGAGATACTGATCTAATTTCTGAGCGTCTTCCTCGTTAAGTTGCTTGGCGTCAATCATTGCGTAGTATTCAAAAATATTTCCATGCAACTCCTGCAGGTGTCCGTAAATGTGATCTGCAGAGCCACTAAACAAGGATTGCAAATGGGGCTCCTGAGCATAGGTGAGCTTTGGAGACAGCGATAAATTATATAACCGTATCAAGTAGCGCCTGGATTCAACATACTGATGCAGGATTTCTTTTTTAAAGGCTATCAACGCTGCATCAGCTACTTCAGGGGATGTGTTTTGGATGAAGTGTGTGAGAATTTGGCCCGGCTCCTGGAAAAGGGTATCCAGTTTATCCGTGAACCTGGAAATGAATGGCAGAAAAAGTACAACCCCGATTACATTAAACAGCGTATGAAATAAGGCGATCCCCAGAACGGTATTCTCCTCCCAGCCCAACCCGCTTTGTATGAGCCAGGCCAATACCGGCAATAGCAAAAACACGATTGCTCCTGTAACCGTATTGAAAACCAAGTGGCCTACGGCTACTCTCTTTTTGATCGGGATACCGCCCAGAGCACCGAGTATTACGGTGACAGTTGTACCCATATTAGCCCCGATGACCATGGCAGCCCCTGCTTCAAACCCCATCAATCCACTGTAAATACCGGAAAGAATAAGGGCAATGGTCGCGGAGCTCGATTGCATTACGGCCGTGAGTATAAGACCGGCCAAAAGAAATATCCCTAATCCATATCCGGCCAGCATTGTTATATCAAAAAACTGGGTAATTTGGTCAACACTGGTCTTCATATAATCCAGCCCGTGAAAGAGAAGACCGAACCCAATAAAGAGTTTGCTTATGTTGAGATATCGCGCAGCATTTGCAAATACGATCATCCCCAGCCCGCCTACGGCAATTAAAGGTAAAGCAAAACTTTCAATACTTATTTTAAAACCGAAAATGGCAATAATCCACGCCGTGAATGTGGTGCCGATATTTGCACCCAGAATAACACCGAGGGCATTATGCAAACTTATGATTCCCGCACCGACAAACGCTAATACCATCAGGTTGACAGCCGAACTGCTTTGTAGAATAGCGGTACTGAGGCTACCGGAGAGAATGGAGGAAATTTTGGTCTCGGTATACCGGCGAATGAGTGTTCGAAAGGCCTTACCGGCCAGTTCTTTGATGGAGTCTTCCATCAGGAATATCCCGAATAAGAATATTCCCAGTCCGGCCAGCAGTTTCCACAAATTAAACGTTTCCATCATGTATGTAAATTTACCTTAGAAGTAATAAACTAAACAATCAGCCATAACACAAGGATAATTAAAAACGGACTGACTGCGGTGATTAAAAGTCCCAGGAGACGGAAATCGGCTTGCTGAATTGATTTGGTAGAAAAGACAAGGGCATTTGGGGGCGTGGATATGGGTAGCAACAGGGCCGTTGAGGCAGCAAAAGCCAATGCCACAACCATCAACAGAACGTAGGATGGAGATACCAGAATAGCCCCCAGCGGTATCAAGATACTCGCTGCTGCGGTATTACTCATAATGTTGGATACCAGACTTGTTATAAACACCATCATCAAAATTGTTACAACAGGATTACTAAATGCTGGAATTTTTTCTACCATCCAATCCGCCAGACCGGAGTCATTGATGGCGATACCTAGCGTAAGTCCACCGGCAACCAGTATTGCTACGGCCAACCCGGATATTATGCAGTCTTATGCTGATTTGGTACAGGATGAGACCGTTCGAGATCGTATGATGGATCAAATTTTACCGGAATACGAACGTACCCGAAAAATGCTGGAGAAAATATACGGCGGTCCCCTCTCTGAAAAACGATCGAATGTGCATCATTTACTTGAACTGCGAGAACGCCCGCTATATCGATTGCATCATCAACAGATCAATTTACTAAAACGCTGGCGGAACAACTCGGATGACGACAATCCGGAATTGCTGCGAAAGTTGCTGCTGACTGTTAATGCGATCGCCAGCGGCTTGCGAACAACGGGTTGATAATAGGATTCCCCCGGGATTCTCAAACCGGACTTTAACGGGACCTAACGACCCCGCGCATTAGCCGGCGCCAACGTGTTGAAATTCTTTACAAATGAAAGAGTAATTATAAAAAGGAGTCGGGCAAGATCAGGCGAGTCACATCCGCTTAATGCGATTGATATTGTTCATGGTCTCCTCCGAGGCTACATTACGTTTTCACCCATAATGCAACCAATAAGGAAAAACCATGAACGTTTTTGCTGCCCCCCTATTACTGCGGAATCGACCTGCACGTCGGAGGCCTTTCTGGGAGCGGGAAGGGATTGATTTTATCCTGGGCCATGCCCTCTTCATGAAGGCCTCCCGCGGGGTCAAAACCAAAAACGATCGGATCGACTCGCTGAAGATTGCCCGGCTGATCCGGGGCAGTAACTTCCCGGTGGTCTACGTGTATCCACCCAGATGTGGCCCACACGGGACCGGTTGGCTAGATTCGATTTAATTTCGACTGCCAGCTGTCGAGCCTCTATATATATTTGGTGCAGTCACGAAAGCTGCCAGCCATCGTTGAATACTGCTTGCAACACAATCCCACAGAAAAGGCATCGAATCGGGTTAGGCGAGGGAATATTATCAAGAGCTATATAATCAGAAAATTCTTCTTCACGATCTAAGAAACGGTCAGTAAAGATTACTTCCATTTAGAAAGATGCTTATTGATTCGCTCTTTAGCTTCTTTCATAGTGTAAGTTTCACCTTGTTGGACTTGTTGTTTAGCTTCTAGTAAATCCTCCAGCAGTTCCAACTTCTTATTAAATCGCTCATATTCAGCTACATCCATTAAAACAGCCGTACTATTCCCGTGCTGAGTTAAAATTATGGGCTGCTTGTCTTTTTTTAGGCGCTTAATAAAATCAGCCGACTTCTTTCGAAATGCAGAAAGCAGCTCTATATCTCTAGAAATTGAAATATCCATAAATAGTATATTTAACGTTTATTAAAGTACTATTAAAATATTGCAAGTGGTATCTTATTAGCAAGCTAAACTGCTGAATTCAGGTTTAACTAACGGCCTCGCGCATAAGCTGCGTGCAGGCCAGCGTTGATTTAAAACAAAATGTACTACAGAAATTGAGTAAACCAAAACCAGCGGGATGGGGCGAGGCACGTCCCACTTAATGCGCGGTTAGCCATTTTAGTATTCTCCTTTCAGTGGAGGAAGGTTATGAAACCATACTGAATCAAAAACCAGCATACTATTATTTCCTAACCAAGAACTCCATTTCTCTGGATTATTTTTAATTGATCGGTTCTTTGATTCATGCTCACAAAGCTTTTGAATAATATCTTTAATGACAGCAATGATGGTATGCAATTGTTCTCCAAATAGTTCATTAAAATCCCACCATTTGGTATGACTTGGATGAGCACTAAAGCGATTTCTCAAAAGTTCTAAATCCTCTAGATAATCGATTGAATCTGTTTTAATATTCAGGGCTTCTATTTTTTCTAACCGAGACTCTTCTGTTTGATTTAACCGATTTTGGCAATATTCACTGATAACACTTATGCAAGATGTAAACGACGTTACAGAGTCTTCAATGTCATTATTACTGTAAAGTTTAGTGCCTTTCCAGAATTGGTAAATAATTCTATGGATTAATGGATCCAGGCAATTCAATATTGATAACCAATTATAAAACTCCTCCTGCAATTCAAAAGATTCTATTTCTATTGGTTTATATCGGGAGTTGCGAAGTTCATCAAAGCTAAATCTCTCTGTAAGATCAGAGTATAATCCTTTGAATCTAAAATCACATGCTATTTTATAAACTAAAGCAATAGCCCCAGTCACATTTAAAGCTCTCGAGCGTGCTATATATTGTTCAGAGAAATGAAGAAAAAATTGGAGTAAATCTCTTACGTCATCATCCACAAAATGCCACCCATGTTTCCAATTAGGTGTAATTGCCCCAACAATGAGTTCATTGTCTTCATTGGGATAAATCATTGAATCATCTGCAAAGTGACTTACTTTAACACTATCAGAATTGCTTAAAGGACGTAATACAATATTTTCCAGAACATCTCTTGATTCTAACTCTTCCCAAAATTGCTCATCTATAATACTTTTTAAAGCATCGATCTTTTTTTCTGGCAATTTATAATCATTTCTAGCCCATTCTACGAATTGTTGTTTAAATCTATTTTTGCTCATATAGCTTACTTTGAAGTAAAATGGCTAACGGCCCACGGTTTACCAGCTTGACCTAATTGATTAGTAATGGTTTTAAAACTCGGTTTTTCTTTAAGTTCCCGAATTTTTTAACTGGCAGACCGTGGCCAAATCTGTGTTGAAACCGTTGTTATAGTAATTTAACGAGATATTATTCTTCTGAATTGGCAGCGAGAAAGCCGTTCACATCCAGCCAATGCATGAAGGCTTCAAACCAGCGATTGCTGGTGCGGTTAGGATTCCCAAGCCCAAAACCATGGCCGCCGTTTTGATAAAGGTGAAACTCGACCGGAATTCCTGCCTCGTACCAGGACTTGATTACACCGAACTGACCGTTGAAAAGAAAATCATCAACGGCTATAACATTGAACATTGGTGGAGCGTCCTTTGGTACCTCGACCGGGCCCATGCCACCATAGATCGGACCGATGAATGCCAGATCCATGGTCTGGGAGTTAAGTGTAGAATGCATCGTGAGGCCGGCACCAGCAAAAAATCCGATCATGCCCAGCCGTTCGGTATCGACACCCCATTCTTCAGCTCGCTCAACGATTAAGTTATAGGCGGCCTCAGCATCCTCGAGCTGGTTGGAAAGGTCACGCTGCGGCGGTGCTTCGTCTTGCGAATCATCGGAAGAATCATCTGGGGCTGAGCGCGGGCGATTCATCCAGTCCCGGAACTCGTCGAGCGACTCCGGAGTTGGGTGGAGCCGGTATTTGAGCACGAAGGCAGCGATTCCCTGCTCCCTGAGTGCCTCTGCTACTTCCCAGCCCTCGTTGCCCATCGACAGCCACCTGAAACCACCACCAGGCGCTACAATGACGGCTGCCCCGTTCGCTTTGTTCGGTTCGGGCAGGAATTGGGTGAGGGTTGCAGTTGAGATATTACGCGCCATCGGATCTCCCCACTGGCGGAACCATGACTCGGGCGCAGTTTGCCCCTCGACTCCCCCGGTACCGAGAGGAATGGCGTTCGGCTCGTCAGGGGCTTCAAGCGGATAAATCGTCCCGTCTTGTGCCATGGAAGATGCAGTGAAGAAGAATGTAAATACAGTTAAGAAGAAACAAGAGGTCAGAATTGTACTTTTATTTAGATTCATAAATTTGCTTCCTGTAAAGAGTGGTTTTTAAATTGAGTATCAAATTGTAAGAAATATAAAGTGTAATTGCTCTAACGGCCTCGCACATAAGCTGCGTGCGGATTGATGTTTATTTGGCAACTAACAAAAGAAGGAGCCTCAAAACCAAGAGCGGCAGAGAATTGGCGAGGTGCGTCTGTTAATGCGCGTGATATAGGGCGTCTTGTGGTACATTTAGATTCTATTTCATATCCTTTGTAAATTGACATTTTGGTAAGTTTCTGCACCCTAAAAATTTGGCGCCAGCATTAGGACCTTTCTTCGCTGTTCTTTCAACTAAATTCGAACCGCATTTCGGGCAAACTGTTGTTGAATTATGCCTTTCACACAATGATTGCACATGATCTCTAGTGGTGAGTGAAGACTCAGAAACATAGTATTCAATTTCTCCGACTACTCGATCTACTTCTTCAGGCGAAAGAACTCGATCCTTAAACTGTTTAATATATTTTCCTAGCCGGGATCTTATAACGTTATCTGGCAACTCTGTTTTAAATTTACAATTCCCAACGAAATAAATAATTGTATGTACGGTTGATTCATTGACCCCGAAGAATTCAGAAAGAATCTTTTTTTGCCTGAAGGTTTGCCTTGTCGGATTCTGAAATGAATAGTTATTTCCATAAAGTGACTGCGTCCAGCTTTTTTGAGCCTTAGACCCAAAAATCCAACCTTTCTTATTCTTCGTTTCTACTATGAATAGGCCATATGGCGATACAAGAAGGTGGTCAATTTGAGTTGTACCATTTCCTGATGGAATAATGACATCATGAAATCTTCGGTAGACTTTCGAATTGAGTGATAGCCACAGATAGTAAATAGTTTTTTTTTCGCCTATCCACCCTCTAAATAGACTCAATATATTTTTACGCATTCGTGGAATCAGCCAAACAAAGCCTATTATCACTAATATTATCAACAAAGCTGTGGCTGAATCGTCCATTAAAATATTTATTAACCAATGCATATAGATAGCAAGGATAAAAACGCCCTAACGGCCTAGGGCATAACGGGCGCGGGAATTATGAGTTAATAAACGGCTAAAATTCTAAAACAAGCAAGGAAAGTAAATTGAAACTCAGTCCGCGTCCCCACAGTTGATGCGCCTTGTTATGTGTTTTGGTCTGGAATTTTAATTTCCAATTCTGCTACTTTTCCAATGAGATAATTCGAAAACGCCGAACACGATACTAGCATATACTTAGCATCAGAAAAGGTAATATTCTTTTCTTTTAAAATCGCGTGTCTAATTCCACCCTGATCGCTTGTATACCCATAAAAGACTTTTAAAACCAGCTTTTAATGCCCCATGAAGACTAAACTGGTTTTCAAGTTTATTTAATGCATCCTGAGTTCAAGTAATAAGTGCAACACGTAGGAAGACCTCAGGGCGCGCCCCTGAGGTCTTCGGCCAAGCGGGTTATATTCGTGTTGCTTATGCAAGAATACACCCAACTCAGCAAAGAAAACCGTCATCAGATCAAAGCCCTACTCGATGCGGGCCATAACCAAAGCGAGATTGCCCGGACTATCGGCGTACATCGGTCGACCATCAGTCGGGAACTCAAACGCAATGTAGCCAATGATGGCTCCCAGGACAAGCAGTATTGCCCTGACCTCGCCCAGCAGTTCACCAATGGGCGCCACCGGGATAAGCCCAAACACCGGCGGTTTACCGACGATCTCAAAGACCAAGCCCGCCGGTGGCTGACCACCGAGAAGCTCTCCCGGAGCTGATCAGCGGCCGCTGGGGCGTGCTGGGCTTCGATGGAGTCTCCCATGAGACCCTCTACCAGTGGATCTGGAAAGCCAAACGCTCTGGAGATCCCACCGACAAGGATCTCTACAAGCATCTCAAACACGGTCGTCGTAAGGCCAAACGGGGTAACCGGCAGGACAACAGGGGCCGAATCAAAGGGCGGGTTCCTATCACCGAGCGTCCCGATGTGGTCGAACAGCGAGACCGCTTGGGCGATATTGAGGTCGATCTGATGATGGGCAAGGCCCATAAATCAGCCCTGCTGGTACTGACCGACCGGACTACGCTGCTCACCAAAATCCGAAAAGTTACCTCGAGGAAAGCCCAGCCAATGGCCCAGGCCATCATCGATCAGCTTTCGGATATTCCTTCTAGCTTCATCAAAACGTTAACTTTTGACAACGACAAAGCCTTTGCTCGTCACCAAGATGTTGCCGAAGCCCTCCGGGCTGACACCTACTTTACCCGGCCCTATACCTCCCAAGACAAAGGAACCGTGGAAAACCGCATTTGGGTGATCAGGCGGTTCTTCCCGAAGGGTACCGATCTGCGAAAGGTTTCTCCCAGCGCATCAACAGCGTCGAGGAGTACCTGAACTTTCGACCCATTAGAAAATTTGATTACCTTAATCCTATCCAACAAACCCTAAAACACCGCTGTGTTGCATTAGTCACTTGAACACGGCCATCAATTAGATTCCACAAGCGGTTTCTCACTTCAACATCAATCTCTTGAAGTTGAAGTTCTTTGCTTACTGGTCTGTAACCGTGTCTTTGTGAAAAAAGCATAATTATTGGCTAAAAATTTTTAAAAACACATAACTCAAGATTTATGGTATCTATTCAATTTCTGTCATGGCGATTTTGTCTCTCAGTCATCAATCGCCTGGAACACCAACTGCCGGAATTTCCAGCCGGTTTCGTCTCCGGTGGATCCCCTGGTTTGCTTGAAGATGAGTCCAATCACATTTTCCTGCGGATCGGCAAAATATTGAGTATTGAAATAACCGCCCCAGGCAACCGTGCCGAGACTACCTCGTCCGCCCATCGCTTCTCCATGTTTGTCAATCAGGCCAAAAGCAAGGCCGTAATCCTTGCCGCTATCGCCAGAGCAGTTCGCCGACCTGGTTTTGCATCATGAAATTTACGGTGGTTCGGCTGAGAAGCCGGGTCCCTTCGTACTCGCCGTTATTCAAATACATCTGCAGAAATGTGGCATAATCTTCAATCGTGCTTGAAAGGCCTGCTCCGCCTTAGAAAAAGGTCATCGCTCCCTTCCGGGGATACTCAGGATCGTAAAAAGTGACGGATAAGGCTCCCAGTTTCCTTCATCATCTTTACGCTGAACCGTCACCAGCTGATCGTGTTTTGATTCGGGCAGGTAGAACCAAGTATCGTCCATCCCAAGCGGTTCAAAAATATGAGATCTGAGTTACTCATCGAAAGGCATTCCCGATATCTCCACGATAAAATATCCCAGAACATCCATTCCTTTGCTGTACGTGAATTCTGTGCCCGGTTCGTGATGCAGCGGCAGTTGAGCAAGTTTGGTCACACTCTCCTCTATTGTAATATCTTCCGTTGTAAACAGGTCTGTAACACCGGCTTTTTCGTAGATCATTTTGAAACGCTCATCCCCGTCAATCATACCGTAGCCGATTCCGGATGTGTGAGTCAGCAGATGCCGAATCGTAATCTGGTTTTCAGCCGGCACGGTTGTGTAGGTTGTATGCCCGCATTAAAGGTGTCCAGAAGCTTCGCCAAAAACCGGCAGGTATTACATGAATACGGCCAAATAACATTTATTAAAGGTAATTCACTAGTGTCCGGTTAAAAAGAATGTGTTTTCTTGTAATTGTTTGTGTAACAATGAAATATAGGGTTTTTAAATTTTATCGATTTGAATTCAAAACTACAAATAGCCGATCCCAAACTGCCCAAAGGATGCATATTCATTAAAAATGTTTTTATTGAACTACCAAATCACTCACGATCTTGGATATTTTTAGTGTGTCAAAATCGATGTATATGATGCTTAAACAGCTATTTTATGATAAATCACTCACGGAATATACCCCCCCATTCTATAACTCATTGGGACTCAATAACTTTAAACCGGACACTAGGAGTCTGTCGGACAAAGCAGTTATAAATCTGGTAGTTTTCTTTTTGCCGTCCATTTTTAGGCCGTTTGTTTTTTCTATGGATACATGTTCCGATTTCCATCTCAGATATTCTTTTCCCCGGCCGGGTTATGTCGCTAAAGCATACATTCGCTTTAGATTATAGGCACATTGGACCAGATTCCACTCTCCAGCCATCTTCGCAAGGCCCCGCAGACTAAACTGTCGGAATCCCAGCACCGCTTTGATGATCCCAAAGACCGTCTCCACGGTCGCCTTGCGCCGCCCGTAGAAAGCTTTCCCATCCGGGGTTTGCACCCGCCAGGCCATCTGTTCGGCGTCGGTCGCCTCCTCCGGGGGCGGGCCGGGATTGGCGACCCGCTCGTCCCAGCGCTGATTATGTTCCTGGCGGCCCGTCGCCAGGTAAGGAACCATCTCTCTGTCGGTCGTTTCGGTGATATTGTCTTCACTGTAATATCCGTTGTCGGCGGTAATACGCTCCGGGCTGCCCAACTCCTCGGGCAGGGCTTGCAAGGATGTTAAGGCAGCCTTTAGTTCTTGCTTGTCATTCGCCGCTTGGCTGATATGGCCGCCCACGATCAGATGCGAGTCCATATCGACGGCCGCCTGGGCGTTCCACGCTTGCTGCCAGCCGTTGTTACTGGTCAGCATGATCCGGGATTCGGGATCAGTAAAATTGACCTGATCTTTGGGACGTGGCCCCGACTCCGGCGGCTCCGGTTTCCGGCCGGGGGTCTTGGTCCGGTCCGTTGCTGGTTGGGCTTTCGCTGGGCCGTTTTCTCCTCATACTCCGCCTTTTCGGCCTCATAGCGCTCGGCAGCCCGCTGTTCAATAAGCGCCTTGGCCTGACGAATTTGTTCCAGCCGTTGCTGGCGACGCTCTAGCTCCTCGGGGAGCCTGTCGGCGTCCTCATCCTCGGCGTCGGCCGCTTCGGCTTTTTCCAGCAACTCGTCGACTTCCTCACTCAGCTGATCCTCCAGTGCGCAGGCCCGCTGCCAGCTCATCGCTTTATGCTTGGAGGCATTGGCGTTGAATTTGGAACCATCAATACTTAATCGGCCAGTTCAGTCAGCCCCATCTGCCCCGCCACCAACAGGATCTGGGTAAACAGATCCGCCAACGGCCCCAGAAACCGCTGCCGAAACGTGCAGATCCTGTCGTGGTCAGGATGCTGGCCCGCCGCTACATATCGCATGGGCACCGACTCGTAAGTCGCCGCCTCGATCTTGCGGGAGGAAAACGTCCCGCTCGCGTAGCTATAGAACAGCAGCGCTGTCATCATCGGGGGGTGGTAAGCGTCGGAGCCGCTGCCGCTGTAGCTGCCCTCCAGGGCCGACATATCCAGTTGGTCAACAATTTCGACGACAAACCGGGCAAGGTGATCTTCGGGAAGCCACTCATCGACCGACGGTGGTAACAAATAGGACGTATCACGATCGGTAACTTAAAATTCGCCATCACAAAACAGATCCGTTTGTTTTTAAGAAGTTCCTGAATCTACTAAATTATGCCTGGAAAGTCCGACAGACTCCTAGGGCTGTTGTTGCAAAAGAATTAGCTAAAATTGTCTGGCACGTGCTAAGCAAACAGGAGCCATATAAAGGTTTTAAAGGGCAGCCCACGCGGGCGACGTTTCATCCCTGCTGGCCCCAGCCGATAAACCCGTACGCCTAACAGGGTCTCTGAGAGCCCGTTCGCTTTGATTGGGGAATCGGTTGGCTGGCCGGCTAAAGATCTGGGATAGTAGCATTTTGAATGCTGCAGTCTCTGTCCATTGACGGAGAATAAGCCCGAAAAGGGGGTTGGATACCGGCAGGTAATTCAAGCTTGATCAACGAATCCGGTCGCCAGTGATAGGTTTGAACCAGGAATTATTGAATTAAAATATCCAAAGTGGGTGAGGACCGTGCCCTTGATAAAGTCCTTTTTAAAGGGGTTATATCCACCCTACCAATCACTTTCGGGAAGTCCAATAATTAGGCTTACGACTCTGGTGCATGACAGCGTAAATCTCAAGGTAGTTATTTTCTTCGTCGTACTTATAAATGAGGGCAAAAGAAAAACGGTTGAGTGAAAATTTACGAAAAGATCCTTCAAATGGAGTTCCGATCTCTGGAAATGATCGCAGTAAAGCTAAAGCCGTTTGAACTTCAGTATAAAATTGATCGCCCAGCCCCGCTGCTTTCTTGTTGTAATATTTGATTGAGGTAAGAAACTCGTTTTGCGCTGCCGGGTGAAAATCTATCTTCACTTCTCGAGCAATTTTCGAGCGTTTGAAAGAACTTCTTCAGCTGATATTGGATCAACCTCTCCAGAATCAAGTTCTTTTTTTCTACGATTTACTTCGTCAATCCACGCTTGTTCAATCTCTTGATCTATTTGTTGATCAAGACTTTCAAGAAGACGTTTGGCAAGTTTAGCGCGATGATTCTCATCTAATTTTAGCGCCGAATTTTCAATTTCGTTGAAATCAGTAATCATAACAATTTGTTTTGTTTCTTTAAATCTACTAAAAAACGAATGGAATAAGTAATTATTAGCAACTGAATTTTAGTTGGAATATCGACATTGCGCATAAGGTGCACACGCATTAATGTTGAATTGGCAACTGACGAAGGATGAGACTCAAAACCAAGACCGGTAGAGAATTGGCGAGGTGCGTCCGCTTAATGCGCGGTTATCAGGGCGCTGGATGAACAGCTTTTAGCTAATTTTTGCAAAAAAGTTATTTAGGTATTTGAGAGAGCGATGAATAATTTGTGAGAACAACTTTTTCTGGCAGTTTAATATTCCATAACTATTAATTTCCTATCAATAAGAAAGTAAGTCAAATAATAATTTTCTTGCATGAAGAACAATAGCAAATTATATTCATGTTAACTTAATTAACATGAATATTTATTATGTCTCGTACCTATGACATGTCCAGACGTTCTGAGAAAGCGGCTCAAACAACTGAAAATATTATAGCCGCTACCGAGCGACTCCTTACTGAAAAACCTCTGGAAAAAATAAGCCTGAATGCTATAGCAAAGGAATCGGGCATCACTGTTCAGACAGTGCTTCGCCATATGGATTCAAGAGAGGGGTGTATATATGCAGTTGCGGAGAGAGTTTCTTCCAGGGTTGAGAAGCAGAGGGGTGGTTCTGAGTCCGGCAATATAACCGAAGCCATCGAAAACCTGATTGAGCATTATGAGCAGGAAGGCAAGCTGGTGTTAAATCTGCTTACCCAAGAACACAGCGAAGAATCATTTGCCTCCGATTTCACTGCAGAAGGCAGGAATTTTCATCGACAGTGGGTTGAACGCTGTTTTGGACCGCATGTAGCAGGGAATGAAACAGAAGTAATTGATGCCCTCGTTGTTGCAACCGATATCTACACCTGGAAGCTGTTGCGACTTGACCTTGGCCGACCACTTGATACAACAAAAAAAATCATTACCAACATGGTAAGCAAAATCCTGGAGATCCCATGAAAACAATACTTATCTATACATCCCCCGCTCGCGGACATCTCTATCCGATGATGGATGTTGCCATTAAGCTCCGAAAAAGAGGTCATAACGTACTCGTTCAAACCCTGAGCAGTGAAAAGGAACATGTTGAAAAGGAAGACATTACACATCTTTCCATTTCTTCAGAAATTGAATCCCTGGAGCTTCAGGATTACAATGAAAGTAATCCAATATCGCAATTTAAATCTGCCTTTAGAAGTTGGCTGGCAAGAGCTCCGTACGAAATTGAAGATTTGCAGGAAAGCTGTAACAAATTTAACCCAGATTTACTTATTGTAGATGTCAATACCTGGGGAGCTGGAGCTTACGCTGAATCTGAGAAGGAAATCCATGGGTGATGTTTATGCCGTATTGTCTTCCAATATCATCGAGTGACACACCGGCATTCGGGCCTGGTTTTTCTCCACCAACGAATATTATCCATCGTATTCGGGATCGTGTAGTCGAAACTGTTGGTTCAAAAAGCAGTAAAACCTGCTAATTGGTGAATTGAATCAAATACGCTCTGAGCTTAAAGGTTTCTGCGTTAGATAAATATGAAGACATTTTTACTAAGCCAGATCTTGTTCTTTATCGTACAGCCGTTCCCTTTGATTATCCGCGCAAGGAATGGCCGAAGAACATATTATCCATTGGACCTGGACTTTGGGCTCCACCTGGGGCTAAACCAGAATGGATAGAAAACTTGCCATCACCAAAGATTTTAGTAAGTATATCCACCGAAATGCAGGATGACGGGGCCATCATTGAAACGGCGCTTCGTGCATTAGACGATCATCAGGGAAGTGTCATTGTAACCACTGCTGCTCTTAATCCCGATCGGTTTGAAGCACCGCACAAAAATGTACACATCACCAAATTCCTTCCTCATGCTCAGGTTATTCCACACATGGACTTGGTTGTCACTCACGGTGGCATGGGAACAACACAACGCGCTTTAGCGGCCGGGGTTCCCGTTTGTGTAATTCCCTGGGGGCGGGACCAAAGTGAGACGGCACGACGGGTAGAAGTCAGTGGTTCGGGGACGATGCTTCCCAAAAACAAATTAAATGAAAAACGACTTAGAGCCGCTATTGCTCAGGCCTTGAATTGTAAACAGGGAGCTAAAACTATAGCTCAAGCTTTTAAAGAAGCCGGAGGTGCAAGACGAGCTGTTGAGACTATTGATGATCTAATTCCTGAGCAAACCTGAGTATCAAAGAATTGAAAATAAATAAGCAGGATGGTAACGCAAAACTGTTCAAATATTAATGCTAAACTTTGACAATAAATAATGCCGAAGGAATAAATAAGCTTTTGTCGCAATCAGTCGGGATTAGAAACCCCTATTACTTGCAGACGATGTTAACAGTGTGCTCTTCGTTATTCCATAATAATCATATCAAACTGGGATGCTTGTTGCATGACTTGACCAATCACTTTTTCAGCGACAGATTTTTTTAAGGCATCAGTTTCTGTTGCTTTTACCCCAAAGGCTTCAAAAAAGGCAGAAAATCCTTTTGGACTGTGTATGTTGAGCCATTTACACGGTTTGTCTCCGTCGTTGCCAAATGTGTGTACAGTTTCCATGGGAAGGTCCACCATATCACCCGGGGATGCTTTTATTGTTTTTTTTCCCACCATAAACTCCATTTTGCCTTCCAAAACCAAAAATAGTTCATCGAATGTTTCGTGGTAGTGAGGGGGAGGTCCCGGCACATTAGGAGGGGTTACGCCAATAGCCAAATCAAAATCTCCTGAGGAGTCCTTGTAGAGTGTTATTTTGTGGCCCAGGACCCATAAATCATCTTCACTGAATGTTTCAGTGGGTGAGGTTTCCTTTGTACTTCCAAGTCCAATTCCGGGTATCATACTTGCGCCAAAACCTATTCCTGTGGCCTTAATAAATGATTGTCTGTCCATTGTTTTGTTTTTTTTAGTAATTATATGTTCAAATTATATTTGTTGCTTATGCTATGATTTATAGTCTGTTGCATAAATAGCCTACCGTTTTCATTGCTTTCCAACCCCTGCAAATAAGTACCAGCCACTTCGGAGGCTGATGGGTATTGGTTCCCGTCCATTCTCATCATTTCAGCCGTTTCTTTGATCAATGGCGGATGAACGACCAGAATCCTTCGGCCTTCGGTTAGTTCTAAGGCAAGTGCTTTTACAAAACCCTCAAGCGCAGCATTGACCATAGCAATATTGGTGGTTTCCGGCCAGGGGTCGTGAGCTAATGTTCCTCCGGTAAGAATGATTACACCTTTGGGTTTCAGTTTTCCTAATCCTTCACGGCGTACATTTACCTGCCCCATAAGCTTGCTTTTGATTCCGAGGTTGAACTGATCTTCGGTTAGGGTGGAAAATGCACCAAAACTGGCATTGCCCGCTGCACAAATAATAGCGTCAACCTGTCCGGTTTTGGTGAATAAAGTGTTGATAGAGTTGAGGTTTTCAATATCAACAACATAGTCCGAATGACGCGAAGTGTTTAATACTTCGTGTTTTCTTATCTTTAAGTAATTGGGCTATGGCACTTCCTATGGTACCTGTAGATCCGATTAATACAATTTCCATAAAGTAGCGTTTATATCCACTTATCAGTTATACATTGATAAAGTAAGTACGCCTTCACGTATAAAAAATGTGAATACTACAGTAAATCATTAGAATTTGGGAGTTTATCCCTTTCTGTATTGGAAGGAGAACTACCTAAGTGCTTTTTGCAGAAGGAGCTAAAGTAGGAAGGAAAGAAAACCCTAAATCAAAAGCAATTTCTTTGATAGATTTGTCGGAAAACTTAAGTGTGTGCCTGGCTCTCATTCCCAGTTGTTCAATGATTAAACTTTTGGCACCTGTTTGAAGCACTTCCTGAACACATTCATTGAGGTATTTGGGTGAAATATGGAGAGCTTCTGCGTATTCGATTACATCGTGCTGTTCAGTAATTCTCTCGCTTAGCAGCTTTTTGAATGAATATACTATTGAAGCCTTACTGCTGTTGTTATCAATGCTTGACTTAATATTACATTGGCCATCACAGTAAACGAAGAAGGTGTTTACCAAAGCAAGTATAGCGTCTTCTCTATGGTTAAGATGTGTTGTCAATAACTCTTCAAGCATCTCAATAATCGTTTGAACTCTGTTTTGGATGCCGGGTGCCAGTTGAGCTTTGTGGATTGTATCGGTATGTAATATTCTCACTTCATTTATTTGCAGTTTGCTCAACGAAGGTTCATTAAGCACCTTATCTGATAGATACATGATGTATCCACTCGATACTTTCCCATTGGTTTTTAGAATTTTCCATTTGTACCTGGGATTTAAAAAAAACATGGAGTTGGAAACATTTTTATGTAACACTCCATCAATAAGTATTCCTTTGACAGTTCCGATAATCCAGATAACTGAATAAAAATCTTGATTCGTTTTTAAAGTCTCCCTCCGGATAATTTTTGATATTTTAATATGCTGATCAATTTTCATCAGAATAAATTGGCCAATTGTTTAATAGAATTGTAGCTAATATCAAAGATCACCATTGAAATCCTGTTATTCTTACATTCATATTATAGTTTTGTTCATAATTATTAAAAAATAACACCACAAGTTCTATAAACAAGAGTCAAATAGAAGATTGAAATTCATCTTATTACACCGCTAAATTTATGTTGTTAAAATAAGGTTATTGTTTAGCCCTATAACGGCCCACGGGATAATCGGCTTGGAGATTATGAACTCAATTTAACATACAAACCTAAAACCGCAAGGAGACAGAACAAAAGCCAAGTTTATACCAAGTCCGATTGATGCCGTTGTTATATGACGACTATTACTTAAGAATGGATAACGTTTATATATTTCTCTAGGGCGATTTACAGTTTTATTTAGGTGGGTTACCTACTATCGGAGGTACATTATACGTTGCTGTTCGGTCGTCCTTTATCACACCAGACCAATTAAGGCCGAATGCAAAGTCATAGGTGTTACCGTCGCTGTCAACATGGCATTCCATATCTCGAGGCACATCCTCAAATTGTGCCTCTACAGTCTCCATATCCGCTGGCATTTGAAGAGGCAATAATCCTGACGGTTCCACCTGACCGGTAATAACCTCAAGGAATGCCTTGTCCGGTACGTTATCTGACCTATTACCTCCGAATCCTGCCAGGATCGCATCAACCTCGCTTTCGAATTCATTAAAAACCATTGGATTGGACATGTCCAGAGCAACAATGACCTTTTCTGCCGAAGATGCGGTGTTCAACACAAGGTCCAGATGTCTTTCATTCGTGATGATGCCCGTCTCTCCGAAATAGGAGCGATTCTCCTTTACTAGTTTCTCTTTACCGTTCTCTGTAACTTTGATCATATCCCCGCCAAGAGACTCCTTTCGAACGGATTTCGAATCTGCAGTATAGGGACGATATCGAAGTGAAATAGGAAGATATGTAAACTCCTCACGATCTGTTATACTTCCCAGGGATCCTGGGCCTTCCCTCATGCCTCCTGACTCCATGAAGGTGGGATTCCCGTTTTTAGGATTGCTTATCCTGACAAGGGCGAAATCGCATTGGGCAATTTCTTCTTTGGAGGCTCGTATAATGTCATCTGGATGTAGCGTTGGGTTGCCTTCTTCATCAGCGGGACCAGTAAATGTTTCGGCTAGCTCATCAGTAAGTACATCGTAATATTGCCCGGCTATCTCGAGGTCGAATCCAGGCTCTGCAGATGCCGGTGTCCTGGTCCATCCACCGGTAGCTGCCACATAGACCCTGGGGATATAGACCCTGGGTTTTTCTCCTTCTGCCGATGACTCGTGGAATGATGCCATCACTGTTTTTCAGCATCACAATTGATTTGAGGTGTGCCTGGTATCCCGCCTCGTTATGCTCCGTGTTGTTGGGGATTGATTGAGCCACATCGAGAGAGAGGTATGGATTGTCGACAATGCCAATATTGAAGTGGGTTTTCAGTATCCTCTCTGTTGATTTTTTCACTGATCTCATTCATTTCTGCTTCACCATGCTTGTCAACCCCCAGTTTATATGCTTTCATAGCCAGGTCAACACTTTTTTGACCATCACCGCCCTCACCTCCGAAGGCATCACTTCCTGCTTCCAGGGTGGCCAACATCTTTTCAGCCATCGTCAAATTTTCAACACCATAATCTTTGCTGGTAAGGATGCCAAAGTCAGTCAGGATATAGCCATCCCAGCCGTATTCTTCTCTCAACAAGTGATTGATTTTATATGAACTATAGCTAGTACCCACGCGCTCTCCGCCTACCGGTGTACCATCGGCCTTTATGCCGACGGAATAGTTCGTCATGGCAGCCGACACTGTTTCTGTTTTGCCAGGTAAGTCCATAGCGGCTTTAAATGGTAGTATGTGCGTAAAAAACTGACCACCTGGGAATACGTTGTATGCCCCGTCACGTGTATGCGACTCGCGACCACCTTCGGCGGCGCCGTCTCCCGGGAAGTGTTTCATCTGGTTGTTCACACTGTGTTTGCCCCAGCCCAAATCATTTCCTTCTTCGTCGTAGGTAGATTGCCATCCGTTGATTATAGCCCTGGCCATATCCATTGACAAGGCAGGGTCTTCTCCAAACGTACCAGGAATACGTAGCCATCTTGGTTCCGTGGCCAGGTCCATTTGTGTCGCGACTTGCATGGAGATCCCCATGGCACGCCATTCTTTTGACATCATTCTGCCGTATTGTGCTACAACTTCAGGATCAAATGTTGCTGCAAAACCAAGGTTGCTTGGCCAGCTGGATACATCTCCTGACCTGGGGTCATCTATCCAAACCGCAGGTATACTGACTACATTGTCAAGGCCTTCAATGTACTCTTGTACCATGTTATTCCAATTCACCTTTGTTCTCGCGTCTACACTTCCTCCGCGAGGCGCCCGAAGCTGTCTATAACCCAGGTCCAGGGAATTCTTAATTATAGTATCTAATGTATCAGGATTAACCGTCCAACTGCCGAATGGATTCATCTTCATGCCCATCATTTGTTCAGTCGGAATCTCGGCAACCATGGCTTTGGCTCTCGTTTCAAAGTCAACACGCCAGTCTTCAAATTGATCCAGCAAATTGTTCCTATTGTAAATCTTTGAACGCGTATCCGTCTACCTGAATGAGGTTAAGGCCAGAACTCTTAGAATAACCAAGGGTAGTCCCGCCTTCATTTGTTACCATCAGTCCAACCATCTGGTGTTGCTGTTTCAGCCCATTTGACATTGTTTGATCCAAGAAGCTCAGGTTCTATAGGATAAGTTTCCGCTTTATCGGTAGAATTAGTAGTACTCCCTGATATAACCAAGAGCAGCATGATGATTTTTGAAAAGGAAAGGCCTTGTAATAGGTTCATTCGTTTTTTACTTGTTTGTATAAGTTATTTTTGTCTTAGTACCACTAGTCAGTACAAAAGTTAATTGATTTTTGTATCTGAGTTGATCATCCCATCGATTTTAAACAACCCATTCATATAACGACATTGCGCTTAAGCTGCCGGCGCATGAATGTTGATTTATTAAATAACGAACGGAGAGTTAAAAAGCCAGAAAAGTGACAAGTCCTGGCGAGGCGTGTCCGCTTAAGGCGGGATCTTTCCAAAAAGGAGGTCCTCACTTAGATTAGCGATAATCAATCGTAATTAATCCAAGGAGGACCCCATGACCTATTGTGGAATAGATCTTCATTCAAATAATATGGTGAATGTAGCGATTAATGACAATGCAGAAGTGGTCAAGGAAGCGAAGCTGCCCACGTCTCAGCGATCCCTGGAAGATTTTTTTACAACTTCGATGGTCCTGTGAAGGCCGTGGTCGAATGGGCCAGCAGCTGGTATTGGCTGAGCGATTGGTGCCGGGCCAACGGTGTTGATCTCTCGCTGGCCCACGCGAAGATGGTTAAAGCGATCAGCTACGCGAAGGGCAAGACCGACAAAGTCGATGCAAAGACCCTGGCCGAGCTGCTGCGGGCCGACCTGATTCCGGAGGCGTACCAAATTAAACACGACCGGCGGGAGCTTTGGTATCTCACCCGCGGACGCCTGCGGATGATCCAGTGGCGGGGGAAATTGCAGTCCACCCTGTGGAACCAGCCTACAGGCCCGAACGCCTAAGAGGAGCATTGACTCCGTGCGCGGGATTGCGGAATAGGCCGGCTGGCCGGTTAAAGATCTGGGATAGTGGTTCGCTTTGAGCTACAGTCTCTGCCCATTGGCGGAGAATAAGCCCGAAAAGGGGTTTGGATGCCGGCAGGTAATCCGAGCTTGATCACCGAAACCGGTTGCCAGTAACAGGTTACAATAGTTTAGGATTTATAGATGAGCGAAAAAAGAAAGCTGGGTGAGGACCGTGCCCTTGACAAAGTCCTTTTTAAAGGGGTTATACCGTAATATTTTTATGGCTTAGCTTAGTCCCGGTACACAACTCCAAATTTATTGTTGATTTGTTGCCAATCTTCACCTGTAAGCTCTTTCCATGGCTCTCCCGGTTTTACCCCAATAGCTCTGAAGTAATTTTCAAATCCCGAAGGGGTGTATCCGAATACCATTCTCAACATTTTATTACTTTCGTTGCGAAGTCCGTGCCATACCGTTCTGGGAACTAATGCCATGCTTCCAGATGTCACCTCATATTCCTGATCTCCGAATGTAAATATGCCGGTTCCTTTTTCTATAAAAACAAGTTCCTCCTCCGAGGAATGTTTATGAACCGGGATTCCATCACCAGGTTTGATATCTTCGGTAAGAAGGGACATTGTTTCAATACCTTTATTCTGTTTGTCTACCTTTATGGTTACGCGGCCTTGGCGTTGCCCAATTAAATATACTTCCCCCTCGTCTGAGTCGAGCACTAGGTCGGGATTCGCATCAATGAAAGTATGTTGTTCCCAAGCAGGTATTGCGGAAAGAATGCTTCCAATACCCAGAAATGTAGCAGATGTTAAAAAACCTTTTCGTGAGATGGATTTCTCCATAACGTTACCTCGATTTACTAATTACGGTATAACGGTCTGCGGTTTAACCGGCTTGGCCTTATTAGCTGGTAATGTAATTAAAATTCGGTACGTATTTTTGGCACTACTATTTTAATTGGCAAACGGCGGCCATGTCCGCGTTGAAACCGTGGTTATACCGCGTAATTATAATGTGGAGAATGTCATAATTCCTCAGTCAGTTTTCGGATTTCGATGATCTCTATGAAACGGGGTGGCAGAAGTGGCTGTTTAGTTGTTTCAGTTTCTCAGGTGGGATTCATGAACCATAACTATTTTCCACTCTCCCTCCATTTTATTGTATACGGTGTTCCATAATCCCTCACCCTCGGATATGCTATCATCCAAATGTGTTACCTCCTCCCGAAATTCGACCACATGAACGGCTGTGTTGTTGGACAGCACATACACCTGTTCATCTACCACTTCCAAGTCTAGATCTTTCCGGCGGTTTGGGATTTGCTGCATCACCCCCAGTATATTTTCATATCCCTGTACTTTTACCCCGTCAATCATGAACAATGTATAATCCGATTGCCAAAAATCCCTTACCAGATCATCGATATTTGCCTCATTAAGCGCCTGAACCACGTCATTGCCCATTGAGAGGATTTCCTGTTCTATGGCATCCGTATTTATGTCAGTATGGTCCGCTTCCCGGCAGGCGGAACATACCAGAAACAGTCCCAACAGATATATTGAATATTTCATCATATAGGTGTTTTTGTTTTTGTTGAATGAGTACCCTTACCAAGCACATTACCTTTTGTAATTAGCAATAAATTTTTCTTTCCATATGTATTTGTAAAATACTCAAGTACTCCTGAGTGAATTCAAAGTCCATATTAAGTTAGAAAATTTCTTAAATCTCCATTCGATGACATATAAATGCCAAAGAGGTATAACGACATTGCGCATAAGCTGCACGCGAATGAATGTTGATTTATTAAATAATGAACGAAGAGCTAAAAAGCCAGAAAGTGGCAAGTCCTGGCGAGGCGTGTCCGAGTTAATGCGATTGGTTATATGGCGGCTCTTGTTTGCTATAGCCGATATTTATACCAGTTTAAGATTCGTTCAAATTATTTTCAAGGTTTTTGTTATTGGGATTCCAGGTTTTAAGGTTTGATAGACCACGCAACTTTTAACTGCAGCACCAAATAAAGTTTTTAAAACCTTTTCTCCTGCATTGTCTGAACCTAATTCTACCTCCATATTCATTTTTTGAAATCCTACAGGAACAGAGTTATCAAACTTTAATGTTCCGCGAACATCAAGATTGGCTTCAACTGACACTTTTGTGTGCTCCAATTGAATTTCCAATCTATCTGCAATCATTCTTAAGGTACTTTCCAAACAAACAGCCAATGCGGCACATAAAATGTCTCCGGGTGTTGAGTAATCGTGATCACCGCCTACAGCTCTATGGAGACCCGTTTTGAGTGGTAATTTTAGCTCATCATTCATTAGAACTTTAGAATGAAATGGATCATCCAGGTTTTCACCTTCAACGACTGCTGAATCTACAATTAATGCTTTCTGTGGGTCATCATCATAGATTTCCTTTAGTTGATTATGCCTTTTTACGACTTCGGATTTTACATTTCGCAGTTTAAGTTTTTTAGCTAAATGCTTAGCGGTAAATTTTATATCGTCTTTTTCCATAAAAATGTATTTTGATATCTATTCTGATTTATAAACGTATATCTATACGTTTGTTTAATTGGTACTAACATTGGCATAACCCTAATGCGGTTGATGTTATCCTCACTTCTTTTATACGCTTTCTTCAGGTTATTCTTAAAACCTTATGGAATACATGAAGAAAATCGCTCTCAAATCAAAGTAACTTACCGAATCACTTTACTGTTTTGATGGCCATTTAAGCTACTATTTAAATTGATAATTTTTGGTATTTGTATATTTGAGTGAGTGCAAATATTTTACTCTTTGGATCTCCATATTTATCATTTGAATTATAAACATTTTCGTTTTTTGCCGATGTTTTATTAGCCGGCTGAAATGCTACTTTTATCTTTCACCTAAACGATAGCTAATAGAGGAGAGCTTGTCATGAGACGCAGGTCTCAAATTTAATTTTCATTTTTTGCAGGAAGTATAGATTTCTGGGACTCTTGTCCCAAGCAGATGACATAGGAATCGTTCAATCTGTGGACCGGCACCCATATAATATCACACTTAGAGAAGGGTAGGCCCGGCACTAAATCCTCTATTCCTGGAAGGCAATGAGGAGTAAGAATAGGTCAAAATGAATGAGAGTCAGGCAACTATTCTTTACCTACACCCGCTTCCCGGGCCAGCACAATAGCCCGACTGCGTGAATCAACCTGCAGCTTACTGAAGATACGGGTGTTATGATTGCGCACCGTCTTGGGACTGATAAAAAGCTTATCAGCAATTTCATCGTTACCCAACCCTTTTGCTATTAGATTGAGTACTTCGCATTCTCTCGGCGTCAATTCTGGGAAAAGTTGCTCAGGATTATCCGCTACTGTTTTCGCCTCCGAAGAACCAATAAAACTTCGAACTTCGGCCAGAAAACGATCCCAGGCAGGCTCATCGGGTTGCATGATATGATTTTCACTCTCCAGCGGGACAAACCGGGCATCGGGTATCAGAGAGGCCAACTGCCGACCTGCTTCAAAAGGCACCACTTTATCGCCGGTTACATGAAAAATAAGCGTGGGTACTTCTACCTGTGTTGCCGAATCTTCGATATCGATATGGTGATAGGCTTCCCAAAGTTGAGCAGCCATGGTGGGTGTGGCTGTTTTGCGTTGCAGTTCAGCAAGCCATCTATGTTCCTTTTTTGAGGCTTCCGGCATTAGTAAATCAGCAAAAACTCTTCGAAACACATCCGTATCCTCCCGTCCCCATCCCGTTTCTATCATTTCGGTTAGTGCTTTCGCTTCTTTTTTCTGCTGCAAAGAAGCTCTTTCCGTGAGATTTCCCCGGCCATAACTATCAAAAAGAATGAGGTGACTAACCCGTTCGGGGTGTCGTACCGCATAAGAAAGTGCAATGGAGCCTCCCTGGCAGAAACCTAATAGCGGAAATTCATCAATGCCAGCATCATCTATGATCGCTTCCAGGTCCTGTACCCAAGCTTTCATAGATAACTCCTCAACCGAACGATCGGATAGGCCCGAACCACGCTGATCAAAGCGGATAAGAGTGTGATCTCTCGAAAACTCCTCGAACCAATGAGACCAGATCGGTCCTTTCCAATCGAGATCCAGATGGGTCAGCCAGTTAGCGACCCGGACCAAAGGAGGGCCGTTTCCCGAGGTTGCATAGGCTAAATTAATTCCGTCAGGAGCCGTACAGAAATGAATAGCTTGTTTCATATCCTTTTCAACTGATTTTACTTACTTAAATTAAGCTATAAAATGTCCCTCTCTATTTCTACTGTTGTTATTTAGAAGATAATAGAATCAATATAGCTTTAAATACCGATGTATAACGACATGGCGCATAACCGGCAGGCGCCAGAGTGTCGAATTCGTTTTAAAACGTAAGATTAACTAATAAATGAAAGGGAGGCAAGGTAAGGGCGAGGCCTGTCCACGTTAATGCGCGGTTATACTGCAACTTATATTGGTTGAGTCTTGAAATAAATGCTGGCTCAATGATGATGTGTTCGCTTGCCATAAGTAAGGCCGTCAGGTGAATTCACAGAAAATCGTTCCCGGTAGGTTGTCGGTGTCAAGTTCGTATAACGTTTGAAAAGTTTGCGAAAGAAATTCAAATCTTCATAACCAACTTTCCGGCATACCTCCCGGACTGTTTTTAGATCATTTTCAAGTAAGTGCCTGGCTGCGTTAATTCGCAATCGCTGTACATAATTAATGGGGGTTTCACTTGTTGCCGCTTTAAAACGACGCATAAAATTACGTTGACTCATATTGGCACGGTTAGCCAAATCAGCCACCTTTATACTCTTGCTGTAGTTTTTGAACAATCATTCCTGCAGATTGCGAATCTCTTTATCTTCGTGGTTAATCTGAGGGGTTTCGGCCGTATAGCCGGCTTGCCAAACACGGGGAGTTCGTACTAAAAGGGCTTTTGCCGTTTGCATTGCAATCTGATGGCCACAATATTTCTCTACGATATACAGACATAAATCCACTCCGCTGTAAACGCCGCCGCTACAAAAAACACGATCTGATTCTGTTACGTAACGTTCAGGTTGCCAATCCACCTTCGGGTAACGTTTTCTGCAATCATCAGCCAGTGCCCAGTGGGTGGTAGCCGGACGTTCATCCAAAAGCTTCGCTTCAGCAAGTTGTACAACCCCCGAACACACACCGGCTATTGCTGTACCATTCTCATATGCTTTGCGGAGTAAGGGTGGAAGTTTAGCATTCCGCTCGCATTCAATGTTAAGATCGCCACCACCTGCGGCAACAACCATTAAGTCGGCTGATTCGATTTCGTCAATTGAATAATCGGGATCTAATTGCAGGGTTGACAGCGTTTGGACACTTTCTCCACTCAGAGAAGCCGTTTGAACATTAAATTTTCGTTCCCCCTCGTTGCCCTGTAAGGTTTCATACAGATAGCCCGCACTGCTCAGTATTTCTACCGGAGTGACTGCTGTTGAAGGTGTTCCTCCTTCGAGGAAAATAACGACGACATCAATCATATTGTTTGTTTGGCAATATCACCCTATTAATATGTCAGGTCTGCCTCTTTTTAAAACCATCCTGCGTAATCATATTAGCTATTCGATAATGAATCATCAAACAGAAAATAGAAACAAATAACCTTCAAAGGGAAAGATTATGCCTAAATATGTGATTAAACGCAATATTCCTGGAATAGGAAACATGTCCAAAGAGGAGCTGCAAAAAGTGGCCATAAATTCAAACCGTGTACTAAATGAACTTGGACCCGATATACAGTGGCAACACAGCTACGTTAGAGAGAATGGAACTCACTGTGTCTATATTGCCAAAAACGAAGACATTATTCATGAACATGCAAAACGTAGCGGGGCATCGGTGGTTGAAATAACAGAGGTAGAAACGATGATTGATCCAACAACTGCAGAGGTTAAACCATCTTGAAAATTATCATCACGCTTGCAGTATAACGACATTGCGCATAAGGGGCACACGAATTAATGCTGAACAGCAACTAACGAAAGATGAGTCGTAAAACCAAGGGAGGCAAAGAATTGGCGATGTCCGAGTTAATGCGCGGTTATACCGCTTAAAGACAGAAAAGCCATAGCATGTACTCCGTTCCTAGGCAGATCAGCATGGCTTTACAAGTCTTAAAGTGCTGAGAACACTCCATAAACGACAATAGCGGCACTGATAAGAACAAGCGGCGTTCCGGCCGACGAAATTTTGTATCCAAATGATTTCTTCTCGAAAGCGTCCTGAACACCTTGAAGCCAATTAAGGGTGAGTCCAAGATCGAATAATATCACGCCACCAACAAAAAGGGTGGCGGCAACCGTTTTAATCCACGAAGCAAGATTTAAAAAGTCAAATGCAATTGTCAAGGCTAATAGCATGCCCCCTGAATTAACGCTGCAAGGTGTGCAGCCATCAGGTACCGAGGAGCCCTTGATGCTTCCTCTCGTGCTAAGGCCATTCGGGATTCCAAGAAAAAAGCCATAGGTTAGAATTAACATGCCTCCTATGATAAGTATTTGAGTTGCGTTATCCATGGTATCTCCTTTCGATCAGGTTCAGAGTTATATTGTAACAAGCCACGTTAATAAAAGTACAGGCGGTATAACGACATTGCGCATAACCGGCGCACGGATTGATGTTGAATTAGCAACTAACGAAAGATGAGTCGTAAAACCAAGGGAGGCAAAGAATTGGCGAGGCACGTCCGCTTAATGCGCAGGGGTTAGGGAAAGTCGGTGCCTGGACGATTCTGGCAGAGATTGGCGATATTACCCGTTTCCCCAGTGCCAAACATTTCGTCAGCTACTGCCGGCTGGTTCCCGGGGCCAAAGACAGTGGCGGGTCCCATCGGCATAAGTCAGGCAACAAAGATGGCAATAAGTACCTGAGAGCTGCTTTCGGGCAGGCGGCCGTCTCAGCCTATACCCACTACAAGGTGGTCAAGAAATTCTATAGAAAGATAAAAAGACGGAGTGGCCGCCCGATAGCCCGAACAGTAGTTGCCAAAGAACTGGCGAAGGGCGTCTGGCACATGCTGACTAAGAACCAGGAGTATAAAGGATTTAAAGGGCAGCCCGTTAGGGCGGCCTCCCAACCCTGCTGGCCCCAGCCTATAAACCCGTACGCCTAACCGGGACAACAAAGCCCGTGCGCTCCGGTTGGGACATCGGCCGGCTGGCCGGCGGGAGATCTGGGATAGTGGTTCGCTTTGAGCTACAGTCTCTGCCCATTGGCGGAGAATAAGCCCGAAAAGGGGTTTGGATGCCGGCAGGCAGTCCGACCGTGATCACCGAAACCGGTTGCCAGTAACAGGTTACAATAGTTTAGGATTTATAGATGAGCGAAAAAAGAAAACTGGGTGAGGACCGTGCCCTTGACAAAGTCCTTTTTAAAGGGGTTATACAGCCAGCCTAAAGTAGAATTTGTTAAAACTTCTGGGAAGGCTAATAATCTTCAACCTTATCTAACAATTCTGGAACTCGATTTACGGCAAAATCCCACATAGCAGCTTCATCAATAATATCATACCCATGAGCGATGATATTTCGGAAGTCGATAATTTTCCGATATTCCGGAATCTTTTCGGCAAGTGCTGATTCCTCAATTCTGGATAATCTGTGCAAAGCTTCTCCAATGATTTCAAATTCTCGTTCAAGGGCAAGTTGGAGCATGCGATCTTTCTGAAAATCTTCAAAGCTTTTACCGTCGATAAAATCCATTATCTCTTGACAAGAAAGGCTGATGTCGAGAAGTAGCTTTCTGGTTTTATGCGGCATAAAGTAATTCTTTGGAGCGTTCTACTTCTTCCTGAAAAATAGCATTTCTGAACTTTTTAAGATGATATAGATCAATTGAACGACCATAGATTTGCTCGAGCTCCTGCTTAAAATCAATGAATTGATCAAATGCTCCTTCGAAGCCTTGACGATTAAACTTAACTATGAAATCAAGATCACTGTCTTCCGAAAAATCATCGGTTGTGGCAGATCCAAATAGATATAGCTCTTTCACATTATACTTTTTGCAAAGCTGCTGAAGCTGTTCAGTTTTAAGATCTACTTTTGGGGCCATAAGACTATCAATTAATTATTTGCTACCACAAACTTAACTAAAACTGACACATTTTTCTATTGACTTAAAAAATGAATGGAAGCTAAGGCTGTATAACGACATTGCGCTTAACGGGCGCGCGAATCAATATTAATTCAATTCCAGTTTAATATTTGGCACTGGAAATCAAAACTGGCAACCAAGGGCGAGGCGCGTCCCGTTGAAGCGCTGGATACCTACGGTTTAATTTTGTGGAAGCACGAAGCTAAGTGATAAACCAAAAGTAGTAACATCTTCTTGAAAACCTAATGATGGGGTTACAACAAATGAATTACTTGGAGAGGTATCAAAAATTAAAGATAGTCCCAAGTTAAAAACAGTTGAATTGTCACTTTCGGTTTGACTGCCAGTCGAGTCTTCTATTTTAGTTTCTCCTGTTATGTAATTGACACCCACTCTAGGTTGAATTTTCATTGCGTCAGAAGCATCAATATCAGTAAATAAAGATGCGCCAATTGTGAAAAAATTGCCTGACATATCAATATCATTATTGCTCAATGCATCATTTGAATAGAATTGCTTTTGATAAGAACCGTTTAAAGCAAAAGATACAGGAGTAGCTTCATCTTGTTTAATGGGTAAGAAAGAAATAAAAGGAGAAATGACTGTAGCATTTAAATCCTCTCCAAGAAGTTGTTGATCAAACCCGAAACGACTTATTGAAGCACCTAAATCGAATATACCTGAAAATGAATAACCAACCCCTCCACTAAAACCAGAAATATTTTCATTTGTTGAAAATCCACCACTTATTCCAAATCCATTTTGTCCTTTTTCTAAGAAAGAACTTTGTGCAAATGTTAATGTACTGATGCATCCAAAAATTAAGAATGTGAGTATTATTTTTTTCATAACATCTTATATTTAATTGTGATTTAGTAGGTATAACGACATCCGCATAAGGCGCACGAAAAAAACATTAAATAGATAAATAACGAACGGTGAGCTAAAAAGCCAGAAAACGGGCAGGTCAGGGCGAGGCGCGTCCCGTTGAAGCGCTGGATCCAAACAACTAGCCGTATAAATGTCTCTTAACTAATTCCTCAAACTGCTTATTAAGAGTAACAATTTTAGAAAATAGTTTTAATTTTTCATCGTAAAATTCGTCAAAAACCTTTTCCTTTTCTTCTGATGTATATTCAGATATTTCCTTAAAAAATCTTCTCCCATCTTCAGGTATTTCTCGTCTTTCTTCTGTGTATTTTGTTAATACATCAAACATCCCTTTTTCTAGACCTAGTGAAAATTTTAAATCCCGCATATTGCTCTCAATGAATTGATGGTATTTTAAAACCTCCAAGATTAATTCTTGCCCTTTATCAATCAAAATCTCGTTTTGGGTTAAAACCCGAAATTTAGCGAATAAAACGTTAACGTTATTGTAAGTATCGTGGATTTCAATTATTTGTTTACTAAGTTCATCAACTTTTAGATGGTTATAATCTGCAAGTTGAATATTTAATTTTGTCCAAATCCACTTATTTAATTCAAAATAAAAATTAAGTAAAGCTTCTTTCTCTTCATTAAATATTTCAGTCTTTTTTGAAGTTAAAACTTCTAATTCTGCTTTTAATAACTCTGTTTCATCGGAGTACTTTTTTTTGACAGACTCGACAATTTCAGTTAACTCTTCTAAGTCAGATTTATCTGCTAAGTTGTTAGCTTTTTTCTTGATGTAACTGGATAGAAATAAAAGGGCAATTCCAATAATTATTTCTAAAGCTAAAATTAAATAAATCAAAAGAAGATGTTTTGTATTGGGATTGTTTGGCTAACGACCCAGCGCGTAACCGGCAGGCGCAGGAGCGCTTAACTATTTACAAATGAAAGAGTAACTATAAAACCTCAAGCGAACAAGGAATTACGAGGCCTGTCCGCCGTTGACGCGCTTGTTAGCGCAACAATTAATTTTCTATATCAAAATCTAAGATCCTAAATTCAATTTTTGTATTCGGTTGAGCGCTTCTTTGTGGTGTTGTAATTTTTTGGACGCTACCATCTGTTTCTGATGACACACGTCTTGCCAAACCACCTGGTATTGTTCCAGTATATCGAATTACATCAATATCGAGTGGTTGATTATCGGAGTCATAAAATATGATTAGACAAAAAACATTTTTTACTGATTCTCTGAATTTATTTCTTAACGAGAAAGTAAACTCACCATCATAGGGAAAGGTATATCGATAGTCAACATAAGAGTCCCACGTAAACTGTGCACCAACCACACCTTCTGCACTTCGGTCACCTAATTGTGCTACAATAGATTCTTTAGATTTTTTAGTATTTAAATCTGATAGCGATTTAAGTGATGTAGTATTTTTCAGTAAAGTGCTTAAGTAATTAACTGGTATTGCAAAATTTAAATTCTGCCCTCCACGAAAGGTGGCAACAGAAATTCCAATTACGTTTCCATTTGAATTTAAAACTGGACCTCCACTACTACCTGGAGAAATAGGTGCTGTAAGTTGAATTAATTTTTCAGACCCTAAGTCTTTAATACTACTAATAATTCCTTGAGAAAATGTACCTTCTAAACCTTGGGGATTACCTACTGCATAAACTGTTTCGCCAACTTGAGAAGAATTACTATTACCTAAACTTAAAGTAGAATTATATTCAGTGTTAATTTTAAGAAGAACTAAGTCCCTTTTTGAATCTATTCCAACTATACCATCAATATTATATTTGTATTCTTTCCCAACAATTCTGGCGTAACCTCTTGATGCTCCTTCTACTACATGTAAATTAGTTGCTACTATACCTTTAGATACAAAGAAACCACTACCAAGTGAAGTAGGTTGTCCATTTGAATCTTCCATTACTAATAAAACGGTAGAATTAAATGCTTTTTTTGCAACTTGTTCCGCAGTTTGTACATTACTTTGTACAGATTGAGCAAAAATTATAAATAGAATTAAAGACGTTGTAACAAAAAAGGACAGTATATTTTTCTTCATAGTTGATTTCTTATTGTTGCGCTAACGACATTGCGCATAAGCTGCGTGGTTAAGGCTGAAGTACCAAGTTAAAAACTACAGCCGATAATACAAGCAAAAGGGAGCGACCGATCAGGCAGCAGCCGCGACCATTTGAAGGAGCCAGCAGAAAAAAGCGAGGAGAGACGGGCTGTTGCCGCCAAATGTTTGAAAAAGCACTTGCCAAAAACCGGGCAAATAGAGCGACCAATTAAAGAAAAGTTCAGGTGAGCCACGTCCGCTTAATGCGCCGGATCTTTCCAAAAAGGAGGTCCTCACTTAGATTAGTGGTAATCAACCATAACTAATCCAAGGAGGACAACACGGGCTATTGTGGAATAGACCTACACAGTAATACTATGGTAAATGTAGCAATTAACGGCAACGGGGAAGTGATTCGGGAGGCGAAGCTGCCAACGTCCCAACGATCGCTGGAAGATTTCTTTGGCACCTTCGACGGCCCGGTGAAGGCCGTGGTTGAATGTACGAGCAACTGGTACTGGCTGAGCGATTGGTGCCGGGCCAACGGTGTTGATCTCAAGCTGGCTCACTCCAAGATGGTGAAAGCGATTGCTATGCGAAGGTAAAGACCGACAAAGTGGATGCAAAGACCCTGGCCGAGCTGCTGCGGGCCGACCTGATTCCGGAGGCCTACCAGATCCAACACGACCGGCGGGAGCTTCGGGAACTCACCCGCGGACGCCTGCGATTGATCCAGTGGCGGGGGAAGTTGCAGTCGACCCTGTGGAACCAGTCCATTAAATACAATGTGCAGATCGGTGGTTCTCAGTGGCGCTATCCGGAGAAACTTCAGCAGTGGCTGGCTCCTCAGTTGCCTCCGGCTGCTGGCTTGCAGGCCCAGCTACTGCTGGAGCAGATTAGCCAACTGCAGCAGCACATTCACCGGATCGAAGAAGAAATTGAGAAGCAAGTACCCTTTGAAGCCAGCGCCGAGCGGCTGATGGAAGTACCCGGGCTGGGAAAGGTAGGCGCCTGGACGATCTTGGCCGAGATTGGCGACATCAGGCGATTCCCTTCAGCCAAGCAGTTTGTCAGCTACTGCCGGCTGGTACCGGGCGCAACCGATAGTGGCGGGAGCCACCGTCATAAGTCCGGGAACAAAGACGGGAATACGTACCTGCGAGCTGCTTTCGGGCAGGCGGCCGTCTCGGCCTACACCCACTACAAGGTGGTAAAGAAATTTTATCGAAAGATTACCCGCCGCAGTGGTCGGCCGGTAGCTCGTGCCGTAGTAGCCAAAGAGCCGACTAAAGGCGTTTGGTATATGTTGACGCGAAACGAGCAGTACAAAGGATGTAAGGGGCAGCCTGTGAGGGCCGCTTCCCAACCCTGCTGGCCCCAGCCTACCGGCCCGTACGCCTAAGAGGGACACCGAGCCCGTGCGCGGGATTGGGAAATAGGCCGGCTGGCCGGTTAAAGATCTGGGATAGTCCCGATTGGTCGGGACAGTCTCTGCCCATTGGCGGAGAATAAGCCCGAAAAGGGGGTTGGATGCCGGCAGGCAGTCCGAGCTTGATCAATTGACACCGGTTGCCAGCGATAGGATTGAATAAGATTTATGAATTGAAGTAAAAAGAAGAAGACTGGGTGAGGACTGTCTGCTTGGATATTTTCCTTTTTAAAGGGGTTAGGTCGCTGGCGCTTTATTTTTTAACCTTCTTTATACCAATCATGTTCAATATTTGATATAATTTTCTTCTCTAACTTGTCTGGATTATCACCATACTCCATGTAATAAGAAGGAGACTCGAAGCATCACTTTTAGAAACTGCTTGTCCCGTTAATTTCATGGCTTCAACCGAATATTCACCTTTCTCATTATCTTCATATTCTTTAATAGTTATCGAAAAAGAACATTTGTATATATCTTCTTTTATTATTTTACTCATGAAATTGCATTTTTTATTAACTGATTACGAATACGATTTTATTCAGGACAGCTTCCCCAAACTGGCTTATATTCCTCTGTTAGTGGACTGTCAATTGAAAAATCTTCAGGTTCAGTATCAAAAGGCCATAAAGCCATGTATTCGTTTTTTGCCCATTTATTACGCCATAACCAGGCGATACTTACAAAGATTACAATTCCTACGATGAAAATAATCATATTAATTAGTATAAATTGAGCTAGTTATTAAAACTAAATGAAGCTGAAAGTATTTTGAAAGTGCCTCTTATGGTAGTAAAAAATTCTCTTTCGGCCTTACAACTAAAAGTATAAAGTTTATTATCGAATATAACTTGTCGAATTAATGCTGATTCTTTTTTATCAGAATTAGGATGCTTGACAGTGTAATTATAACCTAAAGTTGGTTTGATTCCTGCAAACTCTGCATTCTCATTCCATTCATGAATTTTATACTCGTCAAAAAAAGCACCAAGCTCTTTAGACATTTGATCTTTCGAAATAGCTTCTAAATATTCTTCATTACTAATTACTTTAAAACTTTTATCATCATGCGCTCTAACAAAACAGTTTGCAACTGATTGATTTTGCTTAGTCTGGATTTCCCAGACTGTCTTGCCAGCTGTTTCAATTTCATTCCATTCTTGGGGATAGTTAATACTAAAATTATGGTTTGAACTTTTGTAGACTTTTTCTAAGCCTTTTCCCGAGTTGCTGCCAGAAATTTTATTTTCTCTTTTCCATTTATTTACCATTACTGCTTTTAAAGTAGGTATGGCTTTTTCAAGACTATTACAGCTTTCCTGATTAATTTTAAATGGTATCCATCGATCTTTAGCAATAGAATATTGTTTTTTCTCGTGAAGTGATTCTTGATACTGTGTTTTAACCTTTTCCCAATGATTTTGGTGGAGAATCTCTTCTATTGACCACATAAGATCACCAAAGGTATCTTTCGGAATTAATTCATCTCTTTCACATAAATAAATATATGCTAAAGAAGAACCCATAGTTTTCTGCACCATCGTCTGTTATTCCGATTTTTTTATCTAATGTGTCTGAACTAAATTTATTTGTTGAGTCTAATCCAGAGCCAAAAACTTGGGTGTTATTTTGTAATTTCTGAGTACCGAATTGTTGACTGAAGCCCATAGGACGACTTCCATTCCAGAGAAACAGCAATAGCAAAATTGCTAAAATATACCATGTAATTGTTGACTTCTTTACAACCTTTGCAGTTGGTTTTATTAGCATCGCTATAAATGGGAAAAGACCAGTTGTTAAAAATACTAGCAGACCCCAAATTAAACCATCATCATAGGCAATACTGATTGCTGCAAAATCAAATTTAGCAGTTGTAGACCCAATCAAGTCATATCTTATATAATTGTATTGGGTAATTGTTGAAATAACAATTGAAACTAACAACAGAATAAAAATTGATAAATAAGATAAATTCCCTGATAGTTTTTTAAGTTTCTTTCTCATCGATTTTTTTATTGGAGGGATGAATATTTTTGAATTAAATGGGCCTAACGGCTCGGGGCTTAAGCGGCGAGGCAATAAACCTTAATTGAGATAAAAACGCAATTTCGTCCGCTTGAAGCCCTTGTTATACGCAGGATTATTTAAATGCTTTAGTAAATTAACCGCCGATAATTTCTCTAATCTTTTTTAAAGCTTTTATGGTTAATGCTCCCGGGATTTGTACAAATAGTCCATAAAGGAAAGCGATTACTACAGCAATCCAACTAATGCTGGTATATATGACAGTTGGAATTAAACTAATAATACCAATTATTATACCAGCAAGAACTGCACGAGATTGGGATACACCCAATATCTGATTATATGGAACACTAAATTTAACTTTCACTCCTTTTTTCTGGACCGAAAGCCAAATGCTTGGATTATTTTTTGACTTTGGTGTATTCAAATATGTTATGTTCAAAGTCTGACCACGGTTAAATACTGGAACTAGATATTCTCTTTGGCCAAGATAAATGTCTTTTTGATTTTCTGTTAATTCTCCACCTTCTGGAATATGTACCAATTCTTTATACCTATCAGTCCATTCTAAAATTTCTCGTAGAATCTGAAAGTCTAGTTTGTTCAGTCAATAAATTTGTATCGTTAGTATAAGTCTGAACTATAACATTTTCATAATCATTTGAGACTTTCATTTTTTAATTTCAATAGTAGATAAAAATAAATCATCAATATTAGTTTGATTCCAAGTTATTTGAACTTCTCCAAATATTTTGTCCTTGCCAGACATACCAATTCTATTATGATTTACATAATATCGAAAAACACCTCTTTTATGTAGGACACGTTGTGTGATCCAAGCTGTAATAATACCGGCAATACCGCCGAAAATGATTGAAAGATATTCCGACTTTAAAATATCAATTAATTCCATGGCACTTTTTTATTTATTGAACTGCGTATAACTTGTATTTATACAGATAAGCATACTGCATAAAATGTTTTTCTTCAACGCAGTAGTTGGCGAATATAGGCTTATAACTCCAGTAAAGTCCTGTTTTCAGATGGAGAACGGGGTGCTACCTGGGATAATATGGTGACATAATTTAATATGAGTCATGGCCTTTTTTTACCGTTTCATGTTGGCTGCAGCTATTTGACTAGCCTGCATTTCTCACCAAGAAATTGGTTTGGCTGCAAGGCGAAGGGAAAATCGTAAGCGAAACGTATGTTCATACATTGAGCGGGCGATTTCCACCTTCAAGGCAGCAGACGGGACAAATTCGCAGCCCGCCACAGAGTGTTACAGTATTCAGGATCTTAATAATAAATAAACCTGGTGCGAGTCATGGCTTTACATGAATTTTAAACAAATTCACGTGAGAAAATGCAGGCTAGGCGCCATTACTGCTTCCTCCCCTGCCCTTTTTGATGTATGCCCTGAATTTTAAACAGTTCTTGGAAAATGTGTGAGGAAGCTTGTCCGTGGGAGCCTGTCGGAATAAGCGGGTTCAAGAGTCATAGGCAGGGATAGTGAGCTTATTCTTTTTTGGTGGTTATCAGCAGCTCATCGAACAGAAATTTTAATTCAGAAGAGAAAGAAAAAACTTGTGGTTGAAAGGGCTATTGCCTGTTGACCTTGGTGGTCATATAGTAGGTTAGCTGGATTGACCTCTTAAAGCTAGTTTATGTTGTTTTACTCTTTTTGCAGAGCAAATTTATGTTAATAGCATTATCCTTTTCTTCAAGTAGTTTATTTGAAACAGTTTTCAGGTCTGATATCGAATTTATTGCTCCATCTTTAACTAACGATCTGTATTCGTCGTCTATAATACGAATAGAAAAGTTGGTTGCAATTTTGTTATAAAATTCAGATTCATCAAACCCGGCATTCTGCATGATCTTTGGGCAAAATTCTATAATTAGAGTTTCAATTTTATTTGCTGCAAAAAGCCTTTCCATTCCCTCTAATACCATCATTTCTGCTCCTTCGACATCTATTTTTAGTGCATTTATGGTTTTTTTACCAAGAAAGTGCGTCCAGAAATGATCAAGAGTCATTGCAGGTACAGAAAATTGACTGCCATCCAAGCTATTATCCGTATTGACCAAACTATGGCAGGCTGCATTGGTACTGCGATTTATATTGGCGAAACCGTTACTATTTGAAATGGCACAATGCAGAGCATTAATATTTGAGTAGTTGTTGGTGTTTTTTAAAAGAACATAATAGTTTTCAATATCCACTTCGAAAGCATATATCTCACCGTTTGAATCCATTACCTCAGAGGCTAAGCGCGAGAAAAAACCCACATTAGCTCCAATGTCTACAAAAATATCGCCGTTTTCTAAATTTCTGGTGAGTACCTCAGAGACTTCTCGGCTCATAGCTCCCTTGAGCTATTTTACCACCTGCTAAATGAGAAATAGCTGGTGGAAAATTCCAGTTATTTTTTGACGGTAATAATAAAATCGGGCTGATCGTCTCAACTTTTCGATAAGAGAATTCATATATAGCAGAGTGAATATTAAATGTATGATTCAAATGTCAGCAAAGGGTCTTGCGCATAAGCTATGTGCGGACCAAAGTTGACTAGTTAACAATGCGTTTACCGGTTAAAAGTGACTCGGTTTTCTTTAAATGGAGGTTCAATCTCCCTACATCCCTCTTCCAAGAGGGACTCATGCGGCCTAAAATAGATGACAAGCGTTACACTGAATTCCTGAGTTCCTCTGCATGATATTTTGCGGTTTACCGTTCCGACGTTAAATCTGCAGGGAATCCTGAAGAGTGAGAAGTAACTAAATTACTTAACCTTCAGAAAACAAAATTGCGGAACACCGCCCGAATCCGACTTAAAACACAAAGGTAACGACTGATTGAATATGTTGTTTTTGAAAGGTTAAAAACAACGGGTACTTATCCCCTGATCCTGCTATCGAACAGGGTAAAATGTTTGGGACTAAACCCCTAACCCGGATTATTCACCAAGAAATTTGATTGATGGCAAGGCGAAGTTGAAATCGTGATTGAATCGCAAGGAGATACGCTGAATGAACGATTTCAACCACAATGCCGCCATCAGTCAAAGTTCGCAGCCAACAGTGGTTACACTCAAATTTGAGCTATTTGTATTTTCCCTGATATGGAATAATATCAAAGGCTTAATCTGCATTCTATAATATTTCGTGAATAATCCGGGCTAAGGTATCGACACAGCCAACGGCACCATCAATTAATAGTGGGTGTGATTGGCTACGTGGCGTTTTACATAATCCGGGTCGGATTTCCGGTCTCCTGCCGCGACCGGATCGCGATGACCGTAAATACGTAGTCTCCCGTTACTCCAGGGTAATGACTTCGTCAACTCCATTCCCGGTAAAGTCAAACATGTGATAAACCATGTCCCCGAAATACAGGGTACCACTTCCATCTTCCTGCATTTTAAATTTGTGCCAGAACAGGTCTTCCTCCCCATCGCCGTCCCAGTCGCCTTTCTCAAATACGGGATTCCCGTTGATCGGCTTTTCAGGCCAGAGCTTAACCAGCTCACCACCCGGCGTGTACCACTGCACCTGTGCCCATAGATAATGTTCGCCGGCCGAGCGGTTGCCGTAGGTCCGCGCCCCAAAAGCAACCTGCGGGCCTTCAATACCGGTTAGATAGTTCCCGGTTTCAATCTGCTGGGTATGTTCGGCCGTATTTTGCCAGAGGATATCCCCGCTTCGTGCGTCATAAACCAGCGCTCCCACCTCGCTGTGAGCGGCAATCATCTCATCAACACCGTCCCCATTCAGATCATCAAACCGGTAGCTGTCCACGTGATCCCGGTTGTTGTAAAACAGATCGAACCGGTTCCACAGCTCCTCCCCTTCAGGGCTTAAGAGCATAGAACCTATGGCCACTTCATCCCTGCCGTCACCCGTAAAATCATGAGGATAAACATAGTGCCCCAAATGGTCTTTATCTTTCTCTTCCTCGTGCTGCCAGATCAAGTCCAGTTCATTGGTAAAAGCCGAAACATTGCTTTTGCCGCCATGATCCGTATATACGATCACGTTATCCGGGTACCCGCCCTCAAGATTGCCCACGGCCAATCGGAAATTGTTATAGACATGGGGCAGCGTAGCCGTCGGCCATTTTGTTCGGTGTATGATTTCACCCGTTTCCCCGTCCGCTGCGACCAGCCATTCGGTTTCATCTTCGTAATACCAAAAAATGGCCTCTGAAAGATCCATCCTGGTCCAGGTCCCAAACAAGACCGGGAGCCTCAAAGCTTGCCCGCCGGTTACTGTACTCTTTCGGGGCCTCCCAGGACCAAAGCTGCTTACCGTCGTTATTGAATGCAACAGCGGAATAGTTTCTTGTTAGTACGAGGAAATCGGTCTGCCCGTCGCCTGTCAGATCACCAAACTTGACAGCACTTGCATTCGGTATGTCGTAGCTTTTTAATTGTTCAACATCCGGGTGGAGTTCGTGGGCTGTTAAATCCTTCTCAGTGAAATCCTCGTTTTTAGTCAACACAAGCACGTCAAATACAGGTCCGTCGTCAATTTGCATAAGTCGAACAGGAACCGTCCCCTTTTGCAGCTCGAATGTTCCATTATGAACCAGGTTCAGAGGCGCGTTCCCCACAAGCCCGTCACCAAGCTTGTTATCCACTGCAATTCTCATGTAGCTCTCCTCGTCGCCGTGAGTACGAGCAAAAAGATGCCAGGTTCCGCCTTCGGGAATATCTACATCAATAACATACTGCGAACGGGAGCCAATATAGAGGCCCGTATTATTAAATATCCAGGGTACGTCAAGCTGATCGGCGTTGGTTATATAGTGATCATGTTGCAGGCGGTCGAGAAAGTCGGATGCATCAACCACAACCGTTTGGCTATAGCCCCTTCCGGCAAACAGGAAGATCGCGGACAAAAGGATTGCGGACAGGATTTCACCGGGCGATGTTAAAGAGTATGCAGACTGTTGGTCATGTTGCGGCCATGCTAATTCGGGTTATATCTTCTCAGTTACCCAAAAAGATCCTTATTACTTTATGAGCAGCATCCTTACTAGTTTATACAATAGAAACTATATAGTTTGTGCCTATTATCCTTACTAGTTTTTACTCAACAAGAAGTAAGGATGTTTAGTAGAAGGTGGTTGTTGGCTTTGGATAATTAAACGTTAAACGTTAGAAGTGTAAATTTCATTTGTTTCCAGGCAATTCTATTAAGCTACTTTCTTTTCCAGTGGTATTCATTTTTTCTGCGACTCAACAACGAACCAAAAAACCAGCCAAAGAATCCCAGATGTTGATCGTATTCAGCTTGGTCTGTCGCTCTTGCTTTGGATCATTAAGTGGCTCTTCGATAATGCATGGCAGGGATTTTCTGGACTTGAAAGGCAGGGGATATTAAATCTGAGAGCTTAAAAGAACATACCTTTATAGCATAAAATGAAAAACCCGAAGAATTCCTGTCTGACGAACCGATGGCTGCTTATTAACCAAAGATAGGATAAGAGATCAGCGGTGAGGAGTTTAATTCTTCTTGATTGTTGAGTTTATTTTGGATCAAGCCAAAAGGTACACCCGGTAAACAAATTTAGTCTCCAGGCAGTACTTTAGGAGATAAATTCCCTTTCTGGGTGTCCATTTTTTCACCGATGAAAAAACGAATCAAAAAAGCCGCCGGAGAGAAGCCCATTCTTACAATTAAAAAGCCATTTAAAACCAATCTTTTACAGCAAGACAAAAGGGATACCTCTTACTTAAAATTTTGGCTACGGACAGTTCTGTCGAGCTAATTTCTGCACCAGGATCTTCATTTTTCAGTTAAGAAATTTGAAATACTTGATCCTTACCGCTTCAATGTGGGGCGGAAGTGGCTGCATCTTGATAATTTCAGTCATGTATGATAAAGCCCCATTGTGCCCTCCATGGAAAAGTCAGACCTCTCAGCGAGCAACGGAACCCCCTGGCGGCATCGTAGGGATTGTGCCCCGTTGTGATACACGAAGACAGTGCCGGTAGCGGAAATCACCAAAGATGGCGCCGCCGAGCTCCCTGATATCAGCAGGTGTTTTCAGCCAGCTCGATGTTTTCGTATCGAAATTACCAAGCTCCTGCAGTTCCCGGTATTGTTCTTCCGTTAACAGCTCAACGCCCATGGCTGTGGCCATATCAACAGCGTTATCATCCGGCTTATGTTTTTTCCTGGACTCCAGTCCTTCGCGGTCGTAACAAACACTTCTTCGGCCCTTGGGACTTTCCGCCGAACAATCATAAAGAATATATTCGCCCGTCTTTTTATCATGATCGACGACATCCGGTTCACCGCCCGTCCTTTCCATTTCGTTGAGCGACCACAGTTTTCCAGGATTCCCTCCAGCTTTGATTGCAGGTTTGCCCATTCAATACCTTTATGGCGGCTCATGTTGTTTTCAAAACGGGCTTTCAATGTGTTGAGCAGTTCTTCGCGGTGTTCTGGTGACAACTCTTTTTGGGTATTCATATTTATCAGCATTTTTATTTTCTCTGTTGAAGACCAGGCAGCGGGTCGTAACTGGTCGAGGATAGGAATATTGAAGGAGCAGTTCACCCGTAACATCGCTACCCTCTCCCCTGTTTGTGCAGCCGGTTTGTCTTTTAATAATGGTTATCAATATATGTTTCGGCCTCGGCCTGTGTCATTGCAGCGAAGTTTTTATATCGGTCGTGAACATCGATAATTTCTTCCAAAGCATCTGTAACCAACTCTTTGTTTTCTACAGTTAAATTAGTGCTTCATGCTTTTATAGCTATCTCGCTACAGATTTTTCGAATCACTAACCTTCTGCACTAAAAGTGAAGGTTTTTAACCCCGTTCTGGGACCAATAAAAATATCGGACAAGAATAACATAAATATTAAAGAGAATGTGACTAATTCACTTCTCTTCCTACTATGATTTTCTCCCAGCAATTAAATACCTTCCGTGCTTGCATGAACAACTTCATGCTTTGTTGTACACGAATTTTGCAGATTCCATTTTAATCAACTAGGATATCAGCGAAATCTGCGTGAAAACATACCGGATTTATTACCTCTTGGTTCATCCTGAAAAGAATCTATGACATACCTCTCCACCGAAAATCTATCCAAATCCTACGGAGATAATGTGCTGTTCCAGGGCCTATCCTTCGGCATTTCCAAGGGTGACAAGGCCGCGCTGATCGCCGAGAACGGCACCGGTAAATCGACGCTACTGCGTATACTGGCTGGCAAAGAGGTGCCGGATGACGGCAAGGTGATGATCCAGAACGATATCGACATCGGGTACCTGGAGCAAGATCCCCAGCTGGATGATGAAAAGACCATTCGCGGGTTTATCGCCGAGAGCGACAACGAGATGGTGCGGCTCATCCAGCAGTATCATCTGGCCGCCGAACAGCAGGCTGAAGACTACACCGAGGAAAATCAAAAGGCATTTGAAAAGGCGTCTGCGAAGATGGAGGCGGCCGAAGCGTGGAATTACGAGCAGCGCATGGAAGTGATTCTGGGCAAGCTCAGTATTCACGATCTGGATGAGTCCATCTCTACGCTCTCGGGCGGCGAACGCAAACGGGTGGCGCTCGCTTTTGCCCTGCTCGGCAAGCCGGACATGCTGATTCTCGACGAGCCGACCAACCACCTTGACCTTGACATGATCGAGTGGCTGGAGGAGTTTTTGATCGAAAGCAGCATCACCCTGCTGATGGTTACCCACGACCGCTATTTCCTGGATCGCGTGTGCAACCACATTATGGAGCTGGAGGGCGGTAAAATTTATCACCACAGGGGAAACTACCAGTATTTCCTGGAGAAGCGGGCCGAACGCCGTGAAATTGAACGCAAGAAGGCGCACAAAACCAAGCAGATGTACAAGCAGGAGCTGGAGTGGATCCGGCGGTCACCCAAAGCGCGTACCAGCAAGTCGAAGTCGCGCATCGACGATTTCAAGGAGCTTAAAGAGGAAGCGCTGAATAATGACCAGGATCCGGAGCTTCGCCTGCAGATGGACATGCAGCGGATGGGCGGCAAAATCCTGGAGCTAATTAATGTCTCTAAAAGCTACGGGGACGAGGTGATCCTGGACAGCTACGACTACGATTTTGACAAGGGTGAACGGATCGGCATTATCGGTCCCAACGGCGTGGGTAAAAGCACATTTCTAAAGATTTTGACCGGTGAGGAGCCGATCAACTCCGGGAAACGACGCGTTGGCGAAACCATCGCCTTTGGTCACTACCGGCAGGAAGGGCTTGATTTTGACAAAGACCAGCGAGTGATCGATATCATTGAGGAGGAACGCAAGATCATCGAACTCTCCAACGGCAAGAAGATTCCCGCCTCCCAGTTTCTAGAATATTTTATGTTCACTTCGGATATGCAGTATACCCCGGTCCGCAAGCTCAGCGGTGGTGAAAAACGACGCCTGGCCCTGATGCTGGTGCTCATCCAGAATCCCAACTTCCTCATCCTCGATGAGCCCACCAACGACCTCGACCTGCTTACGCTCAACAAGCTGGAGGAGTTCCTGCTTGGGTTTCGAGGGCTGCCTGATCTTGGTATCACACGACCGCTTTTTTATGGACAAGCTGGTGGAGCACTACCTGGTGTTTGAAGGTGACGGGCAGATCAGCGATCATCACGGCACGTATGAGGAGTACCGCGAGAAGCGATACCGGCAGGAACGGATGCGAAAACAAACTGAGCGGGAGGAACGGGCAGAACAAGCGGAGCAAACTTCCGGTTCTTCCTCTTCCCATCTGCCGTCCTCCACCCAAAAATTAAGTTACAACGAGCAGCGCCGAATATCAACATACTGGAGGATCAGATTGCCGACCTGGAGCAGGAAAAAGAAATCTGGAAGCGGAGATCAAGCAGCGGCGAGCTGGGCCATGAAGAGCTGCAGGAGAAATCGAACCGCTACAACGAGGTGGTCAAGGAGATCGAGGAACGCACCGAACGCTGGTTTGAGCTGGCTGAACGCGTGTGATAATTCCATTCTTATTTCCTGGCGGGTTTTTACAAAGATCAAAGCCTGAGCAAATTAGAAAACGCATCCTATAGGATATAAATGACGATTTAGAATGCGCGGACATGCCGAAGTTGGGCAAAAAAACGGTATTGCAAAGTCTTCTCCTCAAAAGTCTAATCCTTTTTTTACCTTTACAGGCTCAATAAAAATTATAGAAACCGTCGCGATGAAAAAGGAAGAAGCGATAGAGCTAATTAAGTCCTCTAACGACAGCAAAATTATTTTTGCCGTTACCGATATCGACGGCGTGCTCAGGGGCAAGACGATCAGCAAGGAAAAATTTAACAAGGGACTCGATGAGCAGCTGGGCTTATGCAACGTCGTATTCGGGTGGGATATGAATGACGCCGTATACGACAATACGGAGGTCACCGGCTGGCATACCGGCTACCCCGACTCTATGGCCACACTTGATCTGACTACCCTCCGCAGGATACCCTGGAACGGTGACAAACCCTTCTTACTGGCGGATTTCAGTGATTCTGACGATATGAATGGCGTTTGCCCGCGGACACTCCTGAAAAGAGTTAAAACCAAAGCGCAGAAAATGGGCTATAATTCGCAGTTTTCCAATGAATTTGAGTGGTTCAATTTCCGGGAAACGCCGCGCTCGTTCAGCAATAAAAATCACTCCAACCCCACCCCCTTACACCCGGAATGTTTGGGTATTCGGTGCTGCGTTCCTCCCAAAACCGATCTTATTTTGATGCCATTTACGACCAATTGCGCGCATTTAAAATTCCGATTGAAGGCATCCACACTGAAACGGGTGACGGCGTTTATGAGGCCAGTATCGATTATACCGATGTTCTGGAGGCCGCCGACCGGGCTTCACTTTTTAAAACCGGCGTCAAGGAGATCGCCTACCAGTTTGAAATACTGGCCACATTCATGGCCAAATGGTCAACAGATTTTCCGGGATGCAGTGGACATATCCACCAGAGCTTATGGGATGAAGATCAGCAACAAAATCTCTTTCTTGATGCCGATGCCGGGCACCAAATAAGCGATCTGCTCCGGCATTACATAGCGGGTCAGCTACACTGCCTGCCCTACATCCTGCCGATGTACGCCCCCACCATCAACAGCTATAAACGTTTTGTGGAGGGCTCCTGGGCCTCCACCAGCGTGAGTTGGGGCGTTGAAAATCGCACGACCGCCCTGAGGGTAATCAATCATAACAAGAACGGCATGCGGCTGGAAACTCGGGTGCCCGGTGCCGATGCCAATCCCTATCTTTCCATGGCCGCCAGCCTGGCTTCTGGACTTTATGGCATTGAAAATGAGCTGGAGCTGAAGATCCCCCAGACATCCGGTAACGAATATGATAACAAGCAGACACAGCAGCTCCCAACTACGCTTGAGCAAGCGGTCCGGGCTATGAAATCTTCCGATTTAGCTATAGAACTTTTTGGGGAAACGTTTACAGAACATTTTATTAAAACCCGTGAATGGGAATGTCGGCAATATTCCAAGGCCGTCACCGACTGGGAACTCAAACGATATTTTGAAATTATCTAGCATAGCTGTATATGAAATTTATTGATTTTGATGAGATTGTGCGGGAAGCCTGGAGCGAATACGACGACACGCGCCAGATTGTTGATATCACCGATGTTAGCGCCAAGGTTTCCACCAACCATGTCTACCAGATTACGTTTGAGGATGACAACCGGATCATTGGAAAACTCTCCTATTTCGGTAAATATGAGCATTTTGTGGAAGATCACACCATCATCAACGTGCTATCCAACAACCTGCCGGTGCCGTTCGATCATTTCCTGTCGCGCTCGCTGATGAAAGAAAATTCGCTGTTTGTGCACCGCCATCAGAATTCGGTGGTCGATGCCTGGGTCGTGTTCTACCGGCCGATTCAGATCCGCGAAAAGCTGCCTAAAAGACTGGATGAAGATCAGATTAAAAAACTGGCCCGGCAGTTCGCCAAATTCCATAAATCCTGCCATACCATCCGCAATACCCTGCCGCCCTCTTCCAAAACCCTGGAGGTAGATATTGAACACCTGTTGGAGGTACTGGAAACCGACGAGGGAAAGTATGAATACCGCATGCACGAGGACCAGATTAAGAAACACTGCAACTTGTTTCTCGAAAATGTGGAATCACTGGGAGCCAACGAAAAACTCGATACCATTCCCGTGTTTGTAGACTGGAACATCGGTAATTTTTCGGTAACCACTGATCTTGAGCTGTTTTCCCGGTGGGACTATGACTGGTTTCGGATAAGCTCCCGCATGCTCGATTTTTACTTTTTCGCCCAGTAGTCTCAGATGTTGGAGACAAAACCATTTTCAGCTATGATATTGATCCGCTGATGGAAGATCGTTTTAAGCTTTTTCTGCAATCCTACCACGAAGTCTATCCCATTACGGAAATGGAAATCCGATTTCTAAAAGAAGTGTATCGCTTCTTCATTCTTAATTATGTGGTCAAATATGGACGGTATTTCTTTCATGATCTTTTTGCCTCAAAACTCCAAAAAGAGGCCTATGAACGGTATCTGCCGGAGCTAGAGGACAAATTTGATCCCGAACCGTTGTTAAACACATTAAATCTATAAGCATATCTCATGCGACATTTTAAATCTATTGTCACCAAATTCAAAGCCGTATTTCTCGACTCTTACGGCGTACTTAAAAATCACCAAGGCCTTATTAAAGGCGTTGACGAAACCATCGAGTTTCTGCGGGAAGAAGGTATCCGGTTTCGGGTGCTCACCAACGACTCCTCCAAAAGCCAGGAGCAACAGGCTGAGGCATTTACGAATTTGGGCCTGCCCAATATTAATGAGAATGAGATTGTCACCTCCGGTATGTTAGCACGCCAGTTTCTGGAAAACAAGATTACCGAAGGAAAAATAGCCTACCTTGGCACTGAGAGTTCAGCTGAATATATCCTGCAATCCGGTCTTGAAAAGATCCCCGTGCGCGATATTAACCTGGAAGATGCCGATGACATCACCGCATTCGTGTTTTTGGATGATGAAGGATTCGACTGGAACTACGATATTAATACCACGGTCAACTTTTTGCGACGCAAGAATGTACCGGCTATTGTTGCCAATACCGATCAATATTATCCGGTTTCCAAAAATGATGTCGCCGTAGCCACGGGCGGCATCGCCAAACTGGTGCAGGATATACTGAACAAAAAATTTATCGAATTTGGAAAACCAGACTCCCAGATGTTTATGTACGCCTACGAGCAGCTGATCGAAGGAGGCGCGGTAAACCGAAGTGATATACTAATGGTTGGGGATACGCTCCATACAGATATCCTGGGCGGTAATAAATTCGGGCTGAAAACCATGCTCGTATTCTCGGGTAACACGCGTCGCGAAAACGCCGAACTGCAGATTAGCTCTACCGGCATCATCCCCAATTATATTTGTCACTCTATAGTGGATTGATTTGTCTTGCTCTAGGCAGGGTAATACTGTAAGATTTGCGCTGAATCCGATCGATTATTCCAGGCGGACTATTGGGATTTCATTTGCCTCGCTTTATCCTGAAAATTATCGATAATTTGTTTGATTTTGCACAGTTCCGATCTGGCCGCCGAGCATTCAAATCCATAGACCTGTCTAATCCGCTGTATGGCAGCGTTTAGCGCCTCCGATATAAGCCTGTAAAATTTTGACGGGAGCTGCTCACCGGCCTCAAAATAATCTCCTATAACAGAGGAGGGAGAATAGATCTTGTCTTGGGTTTCGTCAGGCCACTTAATATGAAGATATGGTATAGTACCTATAGAAATAACGGAAAGCCTGAGTTCAAGTAATAAGTGCAACACGTAGGAAGACCTCAGGGCGCGCCCCTGAGGTCTTCGGCCAAGCGGGTTATATTCGTGTTGCTTATGCAAGAATACACCCAACTCAGCAAAGAAAACCGTCATCAGATCAAAGCCCTACTCGATGCGGGCCATAACCAAAGCGAGATTGCCCGGACTATCGGCGTACATCGGTCGACCATCAGTCGGGAACTCAAACGCAATGTAGCCAATGATGGCTCCCAGGACAAGCAGTATTGCCCTGACCTCGCCCAGCAGTTCACCAATGGGCGCCACCGGGATAAGCCCAAACACCGGCGGTTTACCGACGATCTCGAAGACCAAGCCCGCCGGTGGCTGACCACCGAGAAGCTCTCCCCGGAGCTGATCAGCGGCCGCTGGGGCGTGCTGGGCTTCGATGGAGTCTCCCATGAGACCCTCTACCAGTGGATCTGGAAAGCCAAACGCTCTGGAGATCCCACCGACAAGGATCTCTACAAGCATCTCAAACACGGTCGTCGTAAGGCCAAACGGGGTAACCGGCAGGACAACAGGGGCCGAATCAAAGGGCGGGTTCCTATCACCGAGCGTCCCGATGTGGTCGAACAGCGAGACCGCTTGGGCGATATTGAGGTCGATCTGATGATGGGCAAGGCCCATAAATCAGCCCTGCTGGTACTGACCGACCGGACTACGCTGCTCACCAAAATCCGAAAAGTTACCTCGAGGAAAGCCCAGCCAATGGCCCAGGCCATCATCGATCAGCTTTCGGATATTCCTTCTAGCTTCATCAAAACGTTAACTTTTGACAACGACAAAGCCTTTGCTCGTCACCAAGATGTTGCCGAAGCCCTCCGGGCTGACACCTACTTTACCCGGCCCTATACCTCCCAAGACAAAGGAACCGTGGAAAACCGCATTTGGGTGATCAGGCGGTTCTTCCCGAAGGGTACCGATCTGCGAAAGGTTTCTCCCCAGCGCATCAACAGCGTCGAGGAGTACCTGAACTTTCGACCCATTCGAAAATTTGATTACCTTAATCCTATCCAACAAACCCTAAAACACCGCTGTGTTGCATTAGTCACTTGAACACGGCAAGGATTTTAGCTTATTTTAGGCCTTTTGATATTTTAATGCCATAAATTATCCGCATTTCATTAGATGAGAGAGGCTATTCAAGTAAACTGAACTTTATATTGTTTAACGTATAGGAATTTTGGATTCATTAATATCAACCAGTGGCAATCTATTTTTTCTAAGCAAACTTTTTATCGAGTTTGCCTCATATTCATCAAGTTTAGGTCCTCGGATAATTTCAACCAAAGGTAGTGTACCTTCATACTTTGAATCATCATTGAATAGTCGAAATGATTTATAAGGAATTATAGCACCATCATTCACTCTAAACGATAAAAGTTCTGATTTAGATTTCATTTCCTTGTGAGATGCTAACCAGTCAATACTTGTTATAAATCTCCACTCATGTTCGCTTTTGAAAAAATCATTCTTAAAAGAAAAAAGCCATGGGATTACTTGATTCAATACTAAAGTGTTACAGTCTTGAGGAAAAACATTTTCGGTTTCTAATAATTCTAAACATTTGTTTAAAACATCTTCCAATAATCCTTTTTGTTTATCTCTATCGTAAATTATCTCTGTGATTTTAGGGTTAAGAGCATAATGAGAACTACCAGTATAATAACCTAAATAGGTATCTTTTGTAATATCTAACCCAATACAATAACCCTTTTGAGCAAATCTTTCCCATTGGCTAAGCACATCACCTTCTTTACAAAAAGAACTGACATAAATCTTGCCATAAAAATCATCCCAGTTATTGGTAACAGTTTTCTTTATTCGATTTAAGAATCTTTGTTTTTTTTCATCAAAATCCATTTCAATTAATTCATCAATGACATCCAATAAAAGTTTTCTCCCATACATTCCTTCTGTATGATCTTCAAAATATTTTATATTCGTTAGCCATATACTTTGAGAATTAATTATACCTAAAAAGCCATCGGCACTTGTATAATGATATAGAGTTTCAGGTACGTCACTCTGCATTTCTTCCCACAATTTCTGAAATTCGTCCCGTGTCTCATCGATTATTTCAGGGGCATCTAATCGTTGGGCCGTAATGGATTGAGGGTGAACATTATATTTTACTTTTCCCATACATTTAATGCCTGTGATGAAATGTTAATATTTCAATGGTTTCTTTTCATGGAATTTTCTCATTTTATTATCAGTCAAATATTTTTATAAATCAACTTATCGCACATGTAAAGTACTGATATCAAAGGGAGCGCGTGATATATTTCCTGGTACCATTCTGACACCAGAACAAGAAAAACTTCTCAAAATATGCGTGATTTTACAAAACAAAAAAGCCTATCTAATTGTAAGTCATAGGCTTGTAGAAAAGTATGCCCGAAAGGATTCGAACCCCTACCCTCCTCATCCGTAATACGAGAATATTCCTGTTTGTGGAATTGGCTGCGATTTTGGAATTTTATGTAGTACTTTTTGTAGTGCCAAAGGGAAGTGTGGAATTTCCCCGAATTTTTAGCTCCGGTATGTATGTGTTGCTATAACTTGAATGGTCCAGGGTGGCAGAGCCGTAGGAGATATGCGATTGAGCTTCCTGGCGTTTGTGCCTGTTGGGAATTCAGGAAATTTGGGCAATGGATAATCCAGTGGTGCTGGCAAGTTGCCAATGGATAATCCTACATTACCATTTATAAAATTTGATTGATTCACAACCGTATCGGGATTTCCCCCCGGACCAATAGCAAGATTACTGTCGATACTGGTTGCCCAGGACAAATCCACCGCATTTGCATTTATGGCGTTGGTTCCTCCATGCCCTATGATACTTGCACTTCCACTCAATTTAATTCCTGATCTTGAAAACACAGCAAACGGCAAATCGGGATTCCACTCAGAGCCGTTGGAAAACATCTCGGAGCTCAGTCTGATAGGCATCTTCATCCACTCGTGCCGTGGTGGTTACCGTCAGTAAAGAATCTCCCTGGTTGTAAACTTCTATGCGGTATTCTCCCAACATCTCTTCCCAGGCAACATAATCACCATTGCCAGGATGTTGGAATGTCTGACCGGAATCAGGGGTAAATGAATCGTCATCGGGATTACTCAATTTTTGTACAGCAATCATTGAGATGCTGTTGGCTATATGACTGGCCTGGGCGGTGTTATAGTCGTTTATCATCTCCTCCTGTGCCAGCCGGAGGCTATCCTGTAAACCCGCTCCATACATCATGAGAGCAAAGACCATAGACAGGACTACAATTACAGCATATTTACCCATTGTGAAATCAAATTATGGATTAGAAAGATGCAAATTTCGCAGGTAGATATCTTTGACCGCGAATCCTTTAAACCGTTCAGCGTTATTACCCACCTCTTGTTCGGCCCTGCTTTCTGTGGTAACGCTTACAGTTAGCATAATACCGGCAGGATCAAGATCAAATACAAGGTCCCCGAATTTGGCGGGATATGAGGTAGTATCATTTACGGAAGTACCAGCAAAATCAGTTGCTACCAACAAATTTCTGCCACTTTTATACATGTGTACGGTATCCTGGTTGAAGCGAATGAAATGCAAGTCAGGACCATCGGCATTGAGCACCTCTTGCGAACCACGTACTTCATACGCAATGATCTCCAAACTGGTATTGGCAAAGTTCTGGAGCTCGTAGGTAAGTCGGTTTTCAACCGTTGAGTCGATGATCATCGAGCTGGTTGTCAATATCATACCGGTGAGCATCGCCACTATGATAGGCGGCAGAATAATATCAATAGTGATATTCATGGGTTAGTTGATTGGAGTTATAGCCGTAACATATTGTGCCCGCTGCCTGTAATCCGCCCCAACAAGCTCATACACTGTAATGGTGGCCTTCTTCCCGTTTGTACCATGTACGAGAACTTCTTCTCCGGAAAGTGCTACAGTCGCAAAAAGCGTGTCATTTAAGCTAGTTACGGTTTGCAGCCTGCGAGCCGGGTCTGTAACATCATCATAGTCGCCGTAAACATCCTCAATATTATCATAGTTGTTTACTTGTGAATAGATTCCGCCCGCGATGGTCTGACCGTAATTGATGGCATTTATATATTTCTGTTGATCCAAATTCTGTTTGACACCACGCACATAATTTCTATTCACGTTCAAAGCTGTAATCATAAATAGAACTATCGCGCCAAGTGCCAGGATGGTTTGAGCCTGTGCCATGATATTAATTCAAAAAGTAGATGATTTTTTAAATAAAATAGCCTGTAGAATATACATGAGTAATAACCACTATAAACGTTACAATTAAAAATCGTTAAGTGACAAAACTTTTTATACCATAGTATTTTTAAAAGGCCTTTAAATGTTTAGCAGGCTTTTTTGGCCTATTTTATATATTTGAATAATGAGATACATGCATAGCAAAAATGACTGAATCTCAAATTATACAACGAATAAAGGATCAATTTGGACTGGAGCCCTTACCTGGAGAAGGTGGTTTTTATCGTGAGACTTACCGCTCTAATCTGAAAATTCCAGAAGATTCACTTCCCCATACCTACGGCGAAGCACGGTCCTACTCCACGGCTATCTACTATTTACTAACCCCGGACAGCTACTCGGCGATGCATCAACTTCCCGGGGATGAAGTCTACCATTTCTATCTAGGGGATCCTGTTGAACTGCTCCTGCTGTACCCCGATAGATCTGGTAAGAAGGTGATCTTGGGGAACGAGATCTTCGAAGGGATGAGGCTTCAGCAGGCTGTAGAAGGAGGCGTTTATCAGGGCGCAAAACTTGTAGCCGGGGGTACCTATGCCCTCTTGGGTACAACAATGTCACCCGGATTTGAATTTCAAGACTTCACTCCGGGCAACCGCCGTGAGCTGCTGGAAAAATTTCCCGATTATAAAAAGGAAATCATTGCCCTGACCTAGCCCGGATTATTTACCAAGAAATTTGAGCTATATGTATATTCGTTGATATAACATAATATCACCGACTTAGCCCATATTTATTACTATTTCGTGAATAATCCGGGCTAATGCATGGATAGTTATCCTCAGGTTGCTTTTAGTGGCACTCAATGGAATTTCAACTTAAAATAATTACTAAAAGGATTTTTTATGGCTGCGCTAGATGACTTTCTCAGTAAAGTACCGGATGCCCAAAAACCGCTGATCAAACAGCTTCACAATCTCATCACCGAGGCCCTGCCTTCCCTGGAAAGCAGCACAAAATGGGGCAATTTAACCTACCATAATGATAATAATATTTGTTCCCTGGTATCTCATAAGCGTCACGTTAATCTTCAGATATGGAATGGTGCTACGCTTGAAGATTCTAAAAACATGCTGGAAGGAACAGGTAAACGCATGCGCCACATTAAAATACGAGATTATAATGAACTGGATTTTAGCTACGTGATTCGGCTTTTGAACAAGGCGGTTGAGGAAGCGAATACCTAAGCCTGGTTACCATGGGTGTAACATGTTTTTTCCCAGAATGAGATTATGATTTTTCTACCAAACAAATCATTTTATATGCTATAACTTATTGATTATTCTATATTTATCATCCTCAACGTCAATCTCTAAAAATAACATACTCTTATGAAAGGCACTTTCAGTTCTTCATTGAAAACATTTTGGATTTCTATTCTGGTAGCAGTAGTTGTGGCAGCTTGTGGTGGCGAGCAAGAATCTGCTCCTGAATCTCAAACTGCTGCTGATTCCGGATTTACCATACAGAATATACAGGATACCACTGATGCCGTTGCCAGTGCTGTAGGCCAGGGGTTACAGGGACCTGAATCGGTGCGTTACGATCCGGATCAGGATCTTTATTTTGTAGCCAACTTCAACGGTCCAGGCGGAGAACGAGATGGCAACGGGTTCATCAGCACGCTTGGACCCGATGGCACAGTGCAGGAGGCTCAATTTATGACCGGTACCAGCCAGTACCCGTTGCATGCTCCGCGGGGCATGTACATTACCGGTGATACCCTCTGGGTAGCTGATGTTGACGGCGTTCACGGCTTTAACAAAACTTCCGGGGAACAGGCTGCATTCGTAGACTTCAGCGATCTTGAACCAGGCTTTCTGAACGACGTCGTGGAAGGACCGAGCGGCGATCTTTATGTAACTGACACTGGACAAGCCCGTCTCTACAGGGTATCCGGCGGAGAACCTGTTATTGTACAGGATTCTCTGCCCTCCTCTCCTAATGGCATTACTATCAGTAATGATGGTGAACACCTGATTTTGTGCCCATGGAACGGCGTTCAAACATTTCATGGCTGGTTCCCGGCCGATTCCACCCTGCGGGAGCTTACAACCTATGAAAGTGGCGGCGATTTCGACGGCATAGAGATTGTAAATGATATGTGGATCATCTCCCAGCCAGGTAGATTCTACCATCTACATTGATGGGCAGGCTGCCATCCGTACTCCCGGTGATCCCGCTGATATTGGCATTGATACGCAACGCCAGCGTGTAGCAGTACCTTACATAGCGTTAAACCGGGTCGACATCTGGTCACTTCCGCTTGAATAAACACTGATTAAAATACAGACTTATATTTTAGGCAGGGCCAGCAGATTCAGCCGTTAAGACCTGGATTGCTGTTCCCTGCCATTTCTATTTCATCTGACTGAATGAATTTCCCGATTTCACCTGTTGTATGGTAAAATGATGGATAATTAAAAAATTGCTATGATTCTACTCCAATCTGATGAGCTGCATAATCACGCAAAAGGTGTCATCCATAAAGAAACGCAAAATCACGCATTTAGCCTGGATCTGACCGTGAACAAAATTAAGCGATTTATGGAAGGGGCGCGCTTGATTTTGGCGGAAGTGAATTCAAGGCTGCTGTCTCTAAAACACTGGATCCCGAAAAAAGAAATCCTGACGATGATTATGGCTGGTGGGAACTGAAGCAGGGTATCTATCGGGCGGAATTTAACGAGAGCCTGCAGAACAGGGAAGATACGCTTACGATACTTTCACCCCATGAACATGCTTACCAGGCGGGAATTATCATCAATACCAATATTATTACCGAAGAGACCGACAGCGAACGGTTGGGTGTCAATTTCCAGGTTTCATCTGCTGGATGTAGCATAAAAGAAAACGCCCGGTTTGCTACCTTGCACATATTTGCGAACTAATAGTAAATCCTAAAAAAATTATTAAAATCATGGCTTACGGAGAGCACTGGGAATGGCGTGCTTTTGGTGGGATAAGCCCACGTTTTGCGAAATCTTTTTTACTTCTTCCTACATTTTACGATTCGCATGAGGTGATTGACGATTATCTTTCGGATTCCGGGATTGGAGATCAATGCCAAATTAAGGAAAGGTGCAGAAGGCGGGCTGAAATTTAAACATCAGGAGCAAAAAAAAGGGCCTTTTGAGATTTGGATTGAAGACGAAGAAGAGATCTATGAATTTCCGCTGGATGGTGAGGCGTGGAAATCGCTCAATACTATGTTTAAGAATACTGATATCAATCTGCCCCAGTACCCGGCCACCCCACTTGATCGTGAAACAACGGTCAGTCTGCTGGAAGAGGCGGGCTGCAAAATTTTATCGGCTACAAAACAACGGGAAACCCGAATACTGGAGATGAAAAACGGCACCGTGCTGGTGGAATGGGCTATCATCAGTTCACCCCAACGGTGCGTATCTATCGGGCTGGAAACCTGGTCCCAAAGCGAAACTGCAAATCTTGCAAATGATGATGCGCTTAATACTCTAAAAGAGGCCCTCCGCAAGCTTAACCTGGATGCCGAACCGCTAACACCAATGAACTACCTTGATGCGGTAAAAGAATGGGTAAAAGGTTCTAAGATTTGATCATTCTGTTTGCTACCTTTAGGGATGAAAGTTTAAAGTATAAGCAAATCAATTTTTAGATTCTTTTTATGGCAAATCAGGCAGTGGGGTTTTCAAAAAAACAGTTCATATTCGGTGGTATAATTCTACTTTTTTTAATCACCCTCTCCTTTTCAGACTGGATTGTGGAGTGGCTCTGGCTCAATCAGCTGGGATATGAGCAGGTGTTTGTGACAATTAAAACTACTCAAATTCTGCTGCTTTGTGGAGCTTTACTGGTAGCGCTTCTTTATGTTTTGCCGAACATGCACTATTTGGCCAAACAATTTCCCGGCTTCAGTTTTGGAAATTCGCCGATGGGCCAGCTTAACCTGGATCGTTTTACGTGAAAGCCAGTTTCGTAAAGTACTGTTCGGGCTGGGCACGCTCATCAGCCTCTTCTTCTCGTTTGCCTTTTTCATGCGCTGGGACACCTACTTCCGGTTCCACTGGAATGAGACCTTCAACCAGGTGGATCCCATTTTTGGGAATGATATCGGCTTTTACCTGTTTCGCCTGCCCTTCCTGGAGATTATTCAAAACAGCATGATTGTGCTGGTCTTTTTTATTACGCTGCTCCTGTTGCTTGTTTACATCTATTCCGGCTCGCTGAGTATCCAGGGCAAGTCCAACATAATGGCGCGGTCCGGCATAACCAAACACCTTAGCCTCAACCTGGGCTTTTGGCTGTTGTTGCTCTCATGGGGATATTACCTGGAACGTTACCGGTTGCTGTTTCAGGAAAGCGGTGTGGTTTTCGGTGCCAACTACACTGATATCTACGTGCAACTACCTGCCATTTGGATTCTCTGCATTGCCATTTTTCTGCTGGCTATGCTGGCGTTCTATCAATATTTCAAGAGCCGGTTCCGATGGCTCATTATCGGTGGTATTGCCACACTCGTAATTGGCGTAATCGGCCGGATTTTGCTCCCCACAGCAGTACAAAAATTTATGGTTGATCCCAATGAGCTGCAGCTTGAGACGCCCTACATAGAAAATAATATCAAACTGACACGGCAGGCCTACGATCTTGATTCCATTACTGAACGCGACTACAACGCCGGTGATACCCTTACCTGGGCCCAGCTTCAGGATAATCAATCCACGCTCGACAATATCCGGCTTTCGGGATCCCCGGCTGCTGATCAATACCTACCAGCAACTCCAGCAAATCCGACTTTATTATGAATTTATCAACGTTGATGTAGATCGTTACCACACAAACGAGGGATACATGCAAATGATGCTCTCGGCCCGCGAGCTCTCCAATGAGCTCCCCGAGCAGGCTGATACCTGGGTAAACCGGTACCTGCAATACACCCATGGCTATGGACTGGTGATGAGTCCCGTAGCGCAGGAAGGTCGCTCGGGGGACCCGCGGCTTTTGATTAAGGATCTTCCTCCTGTTTCCGAGATCGATCTGAACGTGGAGCAATCCGCCATCTATTACGGAGAGCATGATCCCGGCTACAAAATTGTGAACACCGATGTCCAGGAGTTCGACTATCCCAAGGGAGATGAAAACGTCTATACCAATTATGCAGGTGAAGGCGGTGTAGCTATTGGCAACTTTTTTGCAAAACTGCTCTTTGCATGGCAGTTCGGAGATATAAACATACTGCTGACCGACTACATCCGTGAAGGCAGCAAAATCCAGTTTTGGAAAAATATCCAGGAGCGCGTACGGCGAATCGCCCCCTTCCTGCAGTTTGAGGACGATCCCTACCTGGTGCTTAATGATGGTAAGCTTTACTGGATGCAGGATGCCTATACCACTTCTAGCGATTATCCCTACTCGGAGACCTCACTGAGCGGCGTCAATTATATCCGCAACTCTGTAAAAGTAGTGATCGATGCCGTACAACGGCTCTGTCGATTTTTACGCGGTGGATGAAGAGGATCCGGTGCTGAATGTGTATCGCGATATCTTTCCGGATATGTTCAAGACACTGGACGAGATGCCTGAGGGCTTAAAACAGCACGTGCGCTATCCCAAAACACTGTTTAATATTCAAATGGAGCTGTACAACACCTATCACATGACACAACCCCAGGTGTTTTACAACAACGAGGATCTCTGGACGCGGCCCAACGAAAAGTATGCCGGCCAACAGACCACGATGGAACCGTACCACATTTTGATGAAGCTGCCGGGCGAAGAGGAGTTGCAATACCTGCTCATCAGCCCATTGACCCCGAACAACCGTGACAACATGATTGCCTGGATGACCGCCCGGTCTGACTTTCCCTACTACGGACAGGTGGAAGTATTCAAACTGCCGAAAGAGCGCCTGATTCTGGGGCCGGCGCAGATCGAGGCCAAAATTGACCAGGATACGGAAATCTCGCGCCAGCTTTCCCTGTGGGACCAGCGTGGCTCGCAGGTCATCCGTGGCAACCTGATGATAATTCCCATTGAGGATTCCTTCCTATACGTTGAGCCGGTCTTCCTGATTGCTGAAGGCGTCAATATTCCACAGCTGCAGCGAGTTATCGCCACAACCGGAGAACAGGTTGTTATGGAACCCACCTTGAATTTAGCGCTGCAAGCGCTTTTTGGGAAAACCCCGGAGAGCCTGCAATTGGCACAAGGTTCAATACAACCTGCGGCTGCTCAAGCCGATACCCTTGCTGCGGCGGCACAGGCCGGGGTCCCGGTTGCCTCTCAGCAGTTTAGCGAGGTGCAGCAGTTGTGGGATGAAGCCCAGCAGGCCCTTAACAACGGCAACTGGCAAGAATGGGGCGAGAAAATGGACCAAATTAAACAGGTATTAAATAATCAGGATTAAAAAACGTACTTATCAAAGCCTCTGGATCTAGCATACAGAGGCTTTTTCTATAGAAATGAGGGTCTAATCTTTCATGATCAAAGTAGTATCAATGATGGATTTTCATCCACTCGTCGAAAAAACGGGCAAAACGGGCGGGAGATTCATCATCCATGTTGAAGTAAAGGGAGGGTTCAATCAGCTCAAGCTCCATGAGAGAAAATCCGCCGGATTCATCCCGTACCGAATCTACCCGGCTGTAAAGCGGCAATGGAGTTAAGGTTGACAATACTTGCTCCGCTGTTGAGAGCAGTTGCTTCTCTGGTTCTACAGTTTTCAGGATGCCGCCATGTTCTTCCTGGACACGGAAATCTGATTGCTTCGGAGTTTTTAGCAGCGTGTGACTGTATTGCTCTCCAAAGTATATCAGCGAGAATTCGCCTTCATCCAGAACGTAATTCATCAGCGGCTGCACCATAAATGAACGTGTTTTAAAAACTGATTTAAGCTCATCAATCTTGTTGATAGCCTCTTCTTTTGTGAGTCGATAGGTGTCGTCGGCGCCGGCGCTAATGGTGGGTTTAATAACAATTTCGTCCGTTTCAAAATGATTAAAGTACGCCAGGAGGCGGTCTTTACTGACCTGATCCTTATGGGCGCCCCACTCGGTAGGAACGATGCGGATACCCCTGTTTTGCAGATCCTGCAGGTAGGTTTTGTTGATGTTCCATTCAATAAGCTCCAGTGCATTTTCCAGTCGAGCGGTAGAGCGATCAATCACCTGGAGCACCCGCATAAACTGCTCGGGATCTTTTTGATAATCCCACGGCGTGCGTATGATGACAGCTTCAAATTGGTTCCAGTCAACCTGTTTTTTCCGCCAAGACACCTCTTCCACTTCCCATCCAAGGTCGGCAAGTGGTTCATAAAGCATGTAATCATAATGTTCAAAATCATCAAGCCGGTCCATCGATAAAAAAGCACATTTCCTCATGGAGTAACAGTAATTCTCAATGCGGTTCGAATTCGGCTTGAATATAGATCAGATTTGGTAAAAGATGCAGTTGTTATTTAGAAAAATCTATTCAGGCGCGACAGGTAATCTCTTATGCGATCAGCATTTACGCCGATATCTCCCTGGCCGATCCTGGATACTGATCGGACATCAATTTCACTGGCCATACTATCTGTTTTAGTAGTATCAACCCGAATAACTACATCATCTTTAAAACCGTACCAAGGCAAGGTATGGGTTGCCTCGATGCGTCCCTCCTGTTGGTCATATGCCACTATTTCCCAAGAGGTTGACCGGGCCGCTGACAGCGCAAGCTTAAACGCCTCCGGGTAAGGCCGGTCAAGAATCAGCGTATTGATATCAGGATAATGCTCTTTCTGTATTTTGGCGACCTCCGTCCCGCCGTATTCTGTTGCGTTGGGAGCCTCGGCCCTGAGAGGAACTATGGCTTCAAATTGAGGCGGATTTTCCATGTCTGTGGTGATATCATGAATGGGCGGATATTGCTGAATTTGATAGAACCAGTATCCAAAGTTCAACAACACCAGTAATCCTAATATTGCCGAAGCGTAAGCCATCCATTTGCCTCTTAATTCCTTGCCCTTACTAACGATAAACGGGTAGGCAAAAGCACAACCCATACCCACTACAGCCAAAATAGCTCCACCGGGTATCAGGATGCGAAAGGATGTGTAGAGTCCCCACAAATTCAATTGGTATCCATATCCTGAAAGCAGAAAAGCCAAAGCACCGACCGTAGAAAAAATGAGCGCCGCTACTGCTGTTCTGGATAAAGGTGGTTGGCCATCGGTTGTTTCCATGAGCTGGTCCCTATTTTAATATGGTTTACCTGTTAATTCTGCATTAGGTCAGTTCAGCCGGCAATCATCGTTGCAACTTACCTTTAAATTGACTTATGAACCTGGCAAAAGGATGTTGAAGTTGAATAAGCATCACCGACATCACTACAAGAACTATTCCCGCTACTTGTACGATACTTAACCATTCATTGAACAGCAATACCCCCAATAAAGTTGCAGCTACCGGCTCAAGCAGGGCCGTAATCGATGCCCTTCCCGCCTCAATTTTTGAAAGCCCCTCGGTGTACAACAGATAGGCCAGCACGGTGGGGAAGAATCCCAGTGAAAGCGTCCATAGAATGGCATCTTCCTGGTATAGCATTGGGATGCTTCCGGCATTGAACAAGCCGCTGAAGGGCACTATGGCAAGCGATGCCATTAAGAATGTGTAAAACAGGATGGTGAGCGTGGAATATTTTCGCTGGGCTATTTTCCCAAAAATACTGTAGAGCGCATATCCAAAACCCGACCCCAAACCTGCAAGAATTCCATACCATGAAACGGCATCAACTTGAATGGGGATCAATTCAACAACCATGGCGCAGCCCAGCAACGTAAGAACCAAGGCCGCCATCTTGGATTTGGTAAAAGGTTCACCAAAGAATATGCGCGACATCAGCACCACAAAGGCAGGTCCGGTATACAGCAGTATAACAGCTACCGAAAGGCTGATCTGCTTGATGGCGGTGAAGTAACACCAGTTAAAAAAAGCGATGCTCAGAACTCCCGTACCTATAAAATATTTTATATCGGCGATCTCAATTTTTAAAAGCCCTGGCTCTTTTACCAACAGATAACCGAGAAGCATCAAAGTAGCGGAGACAGCTCGCAGAGCTACAATCTGAAGCGAACTAAATCCTATTTGATCCAACGCATTGATTATAACTCCGATTCCGCCCCACAACACAGCCGCGGCGGCTACCATCAGGTATGGTAACGTTTCCTTAAGCGGACGACTCAACTCTTCTCCTTTGAAGGTTATCTGATTTTATTCTATTCAATAACAAAGATCAGTATTGTCCAATTGTTAGTCAAAGAGCCCCAATTGGTTTCGAGGATGGGATTCCAAGTTGGTGAGTATTTGGTTGGAAAACAGCTCTTTAAGCGTCATGAGCTCCAATATGGCCACCCTTAAAAACTTGCATTATCGTGTGTAAGATAACGTTAAATTGATTGCTTTTATGGCAAATTATCATGATCAAAAAGGTAGAGATGGCCGTCCAGATATGTGTTTTGACGTCATTGATACTTTGGTTATAGACAGCATCGACTTCATATATATAAGTTAATAATATTCGAACTCAGGTTAATTGGGCTTTTTGCAAAACCCTCGATTCGCCGTTCTGAGGGTGTTGCACTCCCGCTAGGTAGGGCAGAAAGGTCGGTGGTACAACCTACCTCCCAACAAAACAGCAGGTTCTGCAAAGATCTCGTTTACCCGTAATTGAAACGGCTTATCAATCCGGCCGGCGGGGAAATTTTCAAAACAAACGACTATGGACAAAACTGGCAAAAATATCAGGGAATGCGGTCCCTCTCATGCATTTTCTATGGGTATATCATCCGATGGAGACCATATTTATACAGCACGTAAACCCGGATTATTGACTAAGAAATTTGGTTGTGCAGGAGGCGAAAGCAAAATGGCGACGGAAAAGATACGCAGAGTACCTTGAGCACGTCATTTTACCTTTCAGCGAAGTGCACGGCCGAATTTCGCAGCCGTTTGCGACAATACCCAAATTTGAGCTACAGGTTATTTTCTAAATGTAGAGTAATTTCAATTACTTGTACTTAAAATTATATTATTCCGTGAATAATCCGGGTAAAAGCAGGTTTTTATGTCTGAAGAGATCAACGATTTAGTGATAGCCTGGACTCAGGAAACATTCAGAGCTTTATCCGACAGGTCTTCTCTGCAAATGGTGGATAAAGCTTTTCCCAGGTTCAGGGATTGGGAGAAGGAGCAAGAGTTTTTTGGCGGAAGTACCTTCCGCAATGCCTTTCTGGAGCGGATCCAGACCTCACAGCGATTTCCGAAAGGCTGCCAATTCTTTGTAAACCCTCCTTCTGGCCCGGTTTATGCCTCCCACAGGCGCATGGTCTTTTAGTCCTATCCAGGGTGAAAATTCCATATTTTCTCCCATGGATCTTCGCTCTTCGGTATCAAAATCCTGCTTTGGAATGTGCAGGCTGGCTACCGGAATCAGCTCTGCCTTCCAAACTTTGGAGGTATTCTCAATGGATTGTTCTTTTTCGTTCTGGTGAATTTGTACATTCAAGATAAAACCATGTTCCCTTTTTTGACAATCTTCCCTGAGTTGCTCCTTGAGAAAATTGTCCGATCGGGGTTCGTCCAGGGTGTAGCCCAAAGCCGGATTATTAGGGGTCAACACAAATTTCACGAAATGGTCAGGACCTTGTTTAAAAGCACCACCGGAGAAATAGGTCTGCGAAAGCAGGTTGTTATGCTTAGCCGCATATTTAAGGGTAAGAAAAATACTGCGCCAGTGAGCAGGATTAATAGCAAATCGCAACTTCTCCCAGAAGCCAAAAAGTACTGCCCGGATCGCCTTTTTGTACAAGCGGATGGTCCAGGTAGAAAGGATAGGGCTTGTGGTCATTAAAATATTTTGTGTAGAAACCCCAATTGGGTCCTCCTCTAACATTTCCCCTTCCACCTGAAGTACTTTTATGGCTAATCCCCTTCCGGAGGCCGGCTTGTCAGATTTTATTTTTGGAGGTGCATTGGAAAGCCGGATCCAGACATCATATTGCTTCATTTCTTTGAAGAGCCCGACTTTAAGGGCTTCGGGTATGTCTTTACTAACGGTCAGTGTTCCCTTGAGCAGGCCATGCATTTTGGGATGAAAATTTCTTAACACTTTTCCCTCGGGATACTGCTGACTCAGGTAATCTTTCATCACCCCGATCAATTCTTGTATCTCTCTTTCTTCAGTGGGTGTATAGGTTTCATTCATGGTCAGCAAAATATTGTAAGGCCCTGATGCCGGGAAAAAAGAAATAGGCTCCCCCTTTTATGATTGTGAAGTTCGGCAACTTGTCTGGTTTTCTTCTTACCGGGTATGCGGGAATACTGAATTCATCGGTTTTCCTGGACTTGTTTTGGTAATGGTTGCCAATGATGGGGTCAGCATCATTTTCCAGGCCTCCGAACTTGTGAAAGTTCACCCAGTTGTTTTGGACAAATTCAAATTGTCTGCGAATATCCGTCACCATACAGATAAAATGGAGTCCCCGCTCCTGATCATCCTCCATGCTGTCCAGAATATCCTCAGGTTTCAATTCGGGGTTAACCGGCGGTCCGTAAGGTCTTCCCTTTCTGATCATGCGGTGTTTGGAAGCCATTTCGGTGGATTCTTTCTGACTTTTTTCCGTCACCAGATGATCTCTGGGATTGGTTCTCCGGATATGAGATCCTATGGGGCATTTTAATCCGGCTTTATCTTCTTTCCAATAGCCAAAATCATTGGCTTCGGGAAAGCTTGGGATCTGGCTGAACCGGACATAGCGTCAACGGGGAACCATCCGGCCACCTGCCTACCATTTTACTGGCCAGAGCAATGGCTGATGTTTTATCGCTGCTTTGTGCTTTCATGTACTGCCAAAATAGATGTACCTTTTGTTCCATTTGCCTGAAAACAAGGTACGTGCCGTTTTTTCCCAGATCTTTCTGGGTATCATCATCAGGATGATGGGGCAATTGGTCCTGTTTATCCAATGCTTCCGGTACCGTAGGACTAGGGGTATACTCATCATAAAGGTTTTTATATCCCATGATAAATTCTCCGGCCGGAAACGTGCCAACCTTATCTTCAGGTTCTTTATTTAACAATTCCCGGATAATGGGCCTGGAAATATCATCCCTGAATCCAAAATGCTCTTTCTGACCATGCAGTATGCCGGTAGGTAAGGCATGTAAAAGTTCGACACTGAAGGATTCAGTCAAAAGTTTGATTTCAGATAAGGTACTTTCCAGTTTTTGCAGGTCTTTTCCGAAGACCATCAACATAAAGTGTATGTTTTTTTCTCCCACGACCAGTTTTGGGGGGCGTTCTCTCCGGTGTCGCCCAGGATAAACTGCCGCTGTTTTTCGTTCATTCCCTCTTTAAATTCCCTGCAGAAACTGTCCAGAACGGGACCGGGCAGATTCAAAAAGGCCATGCCTTCATAGGTTAGGGCGATTTGTATGGCCTGCTCCTCAGGTTTTTCGGATGCAGTAGTGATTTTTGGAATAATTTCTTTTAAAAAAGTACCTGCTTTCGCAGGATCGGTAAAGGTATATAACAGGTATCTGGCGCTGCTGAGATTGCCGTGACCCCTGATTAATAATCCCTGTATGTCTTTTTTTTCCAGTGTAGTCATTTTCATAAGGTTAACAGCCATTTTTTGATGGCAGGGTCATCCATCTCTTTATACAGGCCCTCTCTGAAAGCCCGGTTTCTTTTTAAATTTTCCACACTCAGATCCTGCTGGAAGGCATACCAGAATTGGGTGACTTTTTGATGCGCCCTTACGCCTTTCATGTAGTTGCTACGGTGGTTGTATTGCTTGTGTACCAGCCAACGGGTAGCCGGGAAGCCAAAAGCATGGCTGAAAATCACGGCCATGTTCCTGGATCTTCTTTCACTGTCAACGAAATCATGGGCGTAAGCTTCAGAAAGGTTGTCGAAATTGGCGATAAAAACCAATCTTTTTCCCTTGTCCATCTGAAGCCATCTTGCGGTATGTACCGTAGGGATATAGGCAAAGTAAGTCACCAAACTAACGAGCTTTAAGGTAACCCAAAGAAAAACCCGGCGTATCCAGCCGCGTTTTAATGGGGCGATGACCGTCATTTCATTGATTACCGGGTTGGTTTCCAAAGCTACTATTTCTCTCACCCTTTCATCAGAGAGTTCCTGAATGGGTTCATGGGGGTTATTTTCATTGAGCCGTAAAAGCAAAAACAGCAACACCATCCCCAAAATAAACAACGGTAAGATGCAGGCCAGGATTTTTAATGCCAAGGCATCCAGGAAAAAACAAAGGATCAAGGAAATCAACGAGGCTAGCATGACCAATCCAAATAATGTTAGTGGCCATAGCATTTGAATTTTATTGCTCAGGGTATAGGGAATTTTTTGGGTGGCCCATGTCAGCCTGGGATGCTTCTTGACAAAAGTTTCAATTTTTTCTTTCACCTCTTTTGGAGAGGGAGAATTTTCCTCATTGGCTAAACCCTGAGCGTATTTCCATACCTCAGCTTTGAGCTGTTTTTCCTTGCCTACTTCTGCGGTGCTGATAAATTTGAATCCCGAATAAAAGGTATTGGGAATACTTTTTTGTTTTAAAAAGGAAACCAAACCTGATTCATCCAGATCATTTTTGGGGTATTCCCGGCTTTGACTAAATACCTGTTTGATCTGGGGACCCAGAAAGGTAGCCAACTCCCGGATATGCTTCGATCTGCTGCCCACGTAACTGCTCATCAGGATGATCCGGGCGGGAAGTTTGATCTTTCCCCGAATAGGTTTGGACAGGTAAAGTCAGCCAACTGATAAAAAAAGTACCTGGTAAAGATTTATTGTATTTTTCCTGATAAATGTTCAGATCCTTCCGATACTCAAAAAGCAGGCCATTTACATAAGGTATTTTTTCCTCATCCAGGGTAACGGTTATGGTAAGACCTTTATGGACAGTGGACATAAGCAGGCAATATTTTTATGCAATATAGAATTTTATCGGCCCATAGCAATGAATCAGGCTAAATTTCTATGTTAATTCCCTTCATTGCTCAACGTGAATATTTTATAGAGGCCTTTGAAATACTATTGTTTTGACCTCCCCTATCCCCTCCTTCATACGCAGGAGGGGTTTATGAGGAAGTATTTCAAAGGCCTCTAGTATTAATGTTTAATTCGGCTGGTCGGTACTTTAATGATTTTGAATACGAGTAAAAAATTATGTAGAAGATTTCATAACCGGATGATTATCTTAATTCCTGTTTTACCGACAAGGTATAATATTTTTTTACTTTATGGGAGCTTTGTAGAACACCGAATTTTGGGGATTTTTTCCAAAACCGGTAGATTTGATCGGACATTGCCAATGTCTAACCCAAAAAGGCGGTACCCACTATGTTGGTTATAAGGGCCATATCGGGCTGGACGTGGGTAGCAAGCTCATTCGCCAGGTGAGTTTTTACAGCGGGATCTCCCCGTATGACAGTACCCAATTGGAGGGGCTGCTGTCCGGCGCCGAGCGGGCCATCTTCGGCGATAAGGCCTATCCCAGCAAGGATCTGAAAATTAAGTGTCGCCGGGAAGGCAAATATTATGGGATCTTGGAGAAATCCTATCGGAACACACCGCTGAGCGCGGCTAAGAAAACTCACAACAGCCGCCACTTGAAGGGTATTCTGGGAACCCAGCCGGGAAGGCTGATTTTAGGCCTCAAATGAAAAATTAACGGTACATTTATGGATTATTCAGCCCTTTTTTACTCTTTGTACCCGCAAAATTAATCACAGGCCCAAACAACAGATAAATTCAAAGGCCTCTTTAAATGATACCCGGCTTTGACTGTATCAATTTCTCTTTTAACAGCTGCATTACTTTTTACTGCTTAGTGTTTTTTCCGGTAAACTATCAATGATCAATGAAATACGGAATTCCGGCCCTTCTTTAAAATTTTGAACTGCGAAGATACTGGCAAGCTACGCGTTCAAGTCGATAAAAAATTAATGGTACTTATTCCATTGTACTGCACTGGCTTACAAGAAACTAAAATTGTCTTAATAGGACCCTACTGAACAAAGATAGAAATTAAAATGGATCTTAGTTAAAACAACAGCATCAGAAGAAGAGCATTTATATTTATTAAAGCAAAGAAGGACGAGCCGTCAAAAACCAAGAAAGACTTACAAGTAGAAGAGGAAGACGTTATCAATTAGGAGCTGCGGTAAACGGGTACATTGGAGCAGGCTTCCCCGTACATTAATTTGGCTACGTGGGGAAGAAGTTTCTTCGTGGCGTGCAGATACACGCTGTCGGGCACCGGTTTGTCACTACATCCTTTAAGGAGTACGAATTTGCCTTCGTATTCACTCCAGTCAACATGATCGAGCTTTCGGCGGTAGAGCTCAAAATGCAGGTCCTTTTCCCTACCCTCAAAAATATCTTCAGCATGGGGATGAGCTTTACTTGCCAACAGCATATACGCCCAGCGAGGAATGATTGCGTCGGTAGAGCAAAATATCGTGAGGTAGGAATCCCTATACTGCAACCAATCGTGCTCTTCTACCTTCTCGCGAAAATGATCTTCTTTAAGAATCAGGCCTTCATAGAGAAATTCTTTTAAATCGAGTTCTGCAACTGGAGTTTCGTCGTGGTATTTCTGCAGGTCAATGGTGACCAGCTTCTTCGACTTTTTGACCTTGTTGACGATTTCTCCTTCTGCCGTAGCCATGAATTGAAACCGTTTACTTTAAATTGAGAAGGATTCGCCGCAAGAGCAGGTTCGCGAGGCATTTGGGTTATGGAAGTGAAAACCTTCACCGTTAAGTCCCTCTGTAAAATCGAGTGTGGTTCCCGACAAGTAAAGGAAACTACGCATATCTACAACAAGCTTAATCCCTTTATCTTCAAAAAATTGCTGCTTGTCGTCATCTTCTGAAGGATCTGAGTCAAAATCCAGCTCATAGGTAAGCCCGGAACATCCTCCACTGACTACGCCTACGCGAAGAATGGCATCGTCAGCAATTTCCTGCTCTTTTCGAATTTCATTAATTCGATCGGCAGCTCGTTCACTTACAGAGATAGACATAATTAGTTATTGCATTAATGAAGATAATCCTTCTGATTGGGTCGGTTTCCTAAACAGAAACAACTTCAATCTCGGGATCGATACGTTTCACCATACTCTCGATAGCGTAGAGTGTACCCGAGGTTGCCGTTGGGCATGTACCGCAGGCTCCCTGGTAATGAACCTTAAGTCGATTGCCTTCAAGCCCTAGGATTTTCAAACCGCCACCGTCTGCAAGCAGATATGGTCGAACTTGATCGTCCAACATCTCATTAATCTGCACCAGTCGCGGATCTTCACTTTCCTGAACTTCTCTGGTAGCGTGCACCTCTTCATCTTCGGTGGCATCAATCTGGGTGTTTGCCTCTCGAATGGGCGGAGCCAGTTTGCGAAGCAACTCAGACCAGACTGCTTTCCCGTCTTGTGTAACAGTGACGTATTTATCTACATAATAGACGTTTAGTACGTGGTCAATAGCGAAAAGTGATGATGCCAAGTCGTCTGATTCAGCTTCGGAAGCATTTTCAAACGATTTGGTAACCCCATTTAGTGAGCGGTTCACCAAGTACAAACCGCATGGCATCCGGATTCGGTGTTCGCTCTATTTCTTTAATCTTTGGCATAATTGAATTGGTTTTATGGTTCTCCGTCTATTATTTAGAACGAATATAAATAGAAATAAATTTCCTTGAAAATCGAAATTTATTTGACCGTGGCAGGATGATCACGCAAAGAACTCTTTAGCTTTTTTGATTCCTTCAGCAAGTCGATCAAGATCTTCTTTAGTATTGTAGAAACTTAGCGAGGCACGGGCCGTGGCTGACACATTGAATCTGCGCATCGCAGGTTGTGCGCAATGATGACCTGTTCTGATGGCAATACCCTGTTGATCCAAAATGGTACCGACGTCAGTAGCGTGGATGTCATCAAACACAAAGGAGAGTACCGAAGCTTTGTGTTTTGCTGTGCCTACAATTCGAAGTCCTTCGATCTCCAGAAGTTTTTTTGTGCCATATTCTAACAGTTCTTGTTCGCGTTGCGCTATCTGGCCCATACCAATTTCATTTAAAAAATCGATAGCAGTAGCAAACCCGATTCCGGCTGCAATAGGTGGTGTTCCGGTTTCAAATTTATATGGCAGGCGATTATAGGTGGTCTCTTCAAATGTGACTTTGTCGATCATCTCTCCGCCCCCCCTGAATGGAGGAATTTCTTCCAGCCAACGTTCCTTGCCGTACAGAATACCAAAACCTGTAGGCCCGCACATTTTATGGGCCGAAAAGGCGTAGAAATCGCAGTCGATGTCCTGCACATCAATTTTTGTGTGAAGGTGCGCCCTGGGCACCGTCCAACAGAACAGGGATATCATGCTTGTGAGCTTCAGCTACAATCTCTTTCACCGGGTTGATAGTGCCCAGTGCATTTGAGACATGCGTGATAGCCACTATCGAGGTTTTTTCGCTGAGGGCGCCAACATATTTTTCCCAGATTAACTCACCGTCATCGTTGACAGGGATCACTTTAAGCTTGGCCCCTGTTTGTTCTGCGACGAGTTGCCATGAAACGATGTTGGCATGGTGCTCAATTTCTGAGAGCAATATCTCATCACCTTCAGAGAAATATTTACGGCCAAAACTGTTGGCTGCCAGATTGATAGAATCGGTAGTGCCGGTGGTATAGACGATCTCATGCTCGTGCCTGGCATTAATGAATTGCTGTACTTTTCCGCGGGCAAGCTCAAAGGCATCGGTAGCCTCCTGACTTAGGGTATGAACACCGCGATGCACGTTGGCGTGTTCAGAGGAGTGATATCGATTAATCCGGTCGATAACAGGTTGTGGCATCTGGCTGGAAGCAGCGTTGTCAAGATATACCAAAGGATGGCCTTTAACTTCCTGGTGCAATACAGGAAATTGGGTCCTGATCGCATCGAAGTCTACTTTGCCTGATACGGTTTTTACTGCTTCACCCATTTGGATGCCTATAATTTAAACAGTGAGTTTTGAATCTACTTGACGGCTGGTATAGTCATGTACTTCTTCTACCAACAGATTCTGAACGGAATCTATAGGTATATTTTCAATCGTCTCAAGAGCAAAAGCATATACAAGCAATTCTCTTGCTTTCTCTTCGGTCAACCCCCGGCTTTTCAGGTAGAAAACCTCATCCTCTTCCAGTTGTCCCACCGTAGCACCGTGTGTACAAACCACGTCATCAGCAAAAATCTCAAGCTGGGGCTTGGTGTTTACCAACCCTTTGCGAGAGAGCAACAGGTTTCGGTTTTCCTGGAAGGAATCAATCTTCTGGGCGTGCTGCCGTACAAAGATTTTCCCGTTGAATACCGAGTGCGCATTGTCATTGATAACACACTTATGCAGCTGGTGACTTTCGGCGTGGGCAAATTTGTGATCCATCACCGAATGAGTGTCAGAAACCTGATCCCCATCAATCAATACGAGCCCGTCGAGGGTGAATTCGACCTCCTCAGCCAGCTGGGTAACTCGTGGTTCATTGCGCGAAAGTTTTGCTCCTATATTGATGGTATAAGACTCATAGTTGGAGTGATGTTGTACATGAGCTCCTACCCTGCCAATATGAATCGCCTTTCCACTGTCTCGTTGAATACGGGTGTGAATGACGTGTGCTTCCTCTTCCAAGTTGACCTCGATGGCAGGACAATTGAAGTACTTGTTATCGCCTAAGCCTACATAATCTTCAACAAGATTCAACTTTGAAGATTCTTCAGCGATCACTACACAACGCGGCGTAACAAAATAGTTTTCTTCAGCATCCGTCTGAACAAACAGCAGGTGAACGGGTACGTCAACTTCAACGCCTTTGGGTACGAACACGAAAGCTCCATCCTTAAGAAACGCATTATTGAAGGAGGTGAAAGATATCACCCTCAAAATCAGTATACTGGTTGAGATGCTTTTCAATGTGTTCATCATCCCCAGCAGCAAAATCCGCCAGATTTCCAATCTTAACGCCATCAGGCAGTGCTTCAATGTTGGAATGTGTTTCGGAATATTCTCCATTCACAAACACCAGGCGCGACTGTTCAGCTTCCGGCAGGTAATACCCGCTAAAGTCAGAGGGAAGCAGATCAAGCTCATAAGCCGCTTTGTAGGTATCTTGGTAAAGCTCCTTGAGGCTTATAAATCGCCAGTCTTCATCCTTGGGTTGCGGAAAACGACCGTTACGTACCTCTTCAGCACCTTTGAAACGAAGTTTGTCCAATAGATTTGATTCTCCATTCAGCGATCCTTGAAATTCAAGTAATTCTGAAAGAAAGGTATCTTGTTCTTTTTTCTTAGTAATATTAGCCATAGTTCCTTTTACGATTCTCCGTTTACAGCTACAGGTGAATGTTCAGCTACCCAATCGTAGCCCTCATCTTCAAGTTTCTTTGCCAGCTCTTTGTCACCGGACTTAATAATTTTTCCATCCATCATAATGTGAACATGGTCCGGGATCACATAATCGAGTATTCGCTGGTAGTGCGTAATGAGAACAAATGCGTTATTATCGTCAGACATTTCATTAATGCCATTAGCTACAATCTTAAGAGCGTCGATATCCAGGCCCGAATCGGTTTCATCAAGCAGAGCCAACTTCGGATTCAATACCGCCATCTGGAATATCTCATTGCGTTTCTTCTCACCACCCGAGAAACCAGCATTGACACTGCGCTCCAGAAACTCAGGACTCATTTTTATCAGATCAAGCTTGTCTTTTGCATAATCCTCGAACTGCAAAGGATCAAGCTCTTCAAGTCCGCGATGTTCCGCCATCGTATTATAGGCTTCGCGAAGAAGGTTTGAATTGGTTACACCGGGCACTTCGACAGGATACTGAAACGCGAGAAATAGCCCCAGATGCGCACGTTCATCGGGTTCCAACTCAAGGATACTTTCACCTTCAAAAAGAATGTCACCCTGGGTTATCTCATACGCTTCATGGCCCGCTGCTACTTTTGCAAGTGTACTTTTCCCACTTCCGTTGGGACCCATAATCGCATGGATTTCGCCTTTTCCAATCGTCAAGTTCACGCCTTTAAGGATCTCTGTTCCATCCTCTTCGGCAATCACATGTAAGTCTTTAATCTCTAGCACGTTAGATGTTTCCTTTAGGTTTATTTTAATTGATAAATTTGGTTTTGACTACTGCCTGCTCTATAGAAGAAACAAGGTTGATTTGAGGGTCAGAAACGGCAGTATTCGGTCAGGATGTTTGCTTATCCCACACTACCTTCGAGCTTAATGCCAAGCAACTTATCAGCTTCAACAGCAAACTCCATCGGTAGTTCTTTAAGTACCTCCTTGCAGAATCCATTGACAATCAGGTTCACGGCATCATCTTCATCCATACCGCGTTGTTGCAAGTAAAAGATCTGATCTTCACCTACGCGGCTGGTCGATGCCTCATGCTCGAACCTTGGCCGTTGCATTGGCGGATTCAATATAGGGAAATGTATGGGCCCCGCATGTTTGGCCAATCAGCATAGAGTCGCAAACAGAGTAGTTTCTGGCATTGTCTGCACGTGGACTGAATTTTTACCTGTCCCCGATAGCTATTATTGGATTCACCTGCTGAAATACCCTTTGATATGATGGTACTGTTAGTGTTTTTACCCACATGAATCATCTTGGTTCCAGTATCTGCCTGCTGCCGTTTATTGGTGACAGCTACGGAGAAAAACTCACCCGTAGAATTATCACCGGCCAGTATCACGCTAGGATATTTCCAGGTAATTGCAGATCCTGTTTCAACCTGTGTCCAGGATATCTTGGAGTTGTCTCCCCGGCACTGACCACGCTTGGTCACGAAGTTGAATATTCCGCCCTGCCCTTTATCATCTCCAGAATACCAGTTTTGGATGGTGGAATATTTTATCTCTGCATTGTCGAGCGCAACAAGTTCAACCACGGCAGCGTGAAGCTGGTTTTCCTGGTACATCGGTGCAGTACAGCCCTCAAGATAGCTTACGTGGCTGTTATCCTCGCAGATGATCAGCGTACGCTCAAACTGACCGGATTGCATATTGTTAATGCGGAAATAGGTGGAAAGCTCCATCGGGCACACAGTGTCTTCCGGTACGTAAACAAAAGAACCATCTGAAAAGACAGCAGAGTTCAGCGCGGCGAAAAAATTATCGCCTTTGGGAACTACCGTACCAAGATATTTCTTAACGATTTCCGGATGGTCCTGGATCGCCTCAGAGATTGAACAAAAAATTACACCTGCTTCCGCCAGCTTTTCCTTGAACGTGGTAAAGATCGATTCACTGTCAAAAACAGCATCGACAGCGATGCCCTGCAGCATCTTCTGCTCTTGGAGCGGAATACCCAGCTTCTCATACGTTTCCCTGATCTGAGGATCTATATCATCCAGGCTTTCAGCTTTCTTGCCGCTCTTGTTTTTCGGGGCCGAATAGTACTGAATATTATCATAGTCTAGTTTTTTGTACTCAATGTTAGCCCAGTCCGGCTCTTCCATCTGTTTCCACTTTTCAAAAGCTTGCAGACGGAATTCAGTGACCCACTCCGGCTCATTCTTACGACGAGAAATCTCGCGTATAATATCTTCATTTATTCCGGTAGGAAAATCTTCATATTCCACATCGGTGGTAAAACCATATTTGTACTCGCCACCAACCATGGATTCAAGCGCTTCTGTTTCACTCATAAATTTTTGGTGATTTTTTGCGTGTTTATTCTATTCAGTTTAGCAAACAACCAGTTCCAATGAACCGTTCAAAACTGTAGCTGGATTAAGTCTATATAAACGCCTAAAGATACATAAAATGTTGCGTAACAAAAACAATTTGGACTACCTTAATCCCGCAAACCTACTTTACTTCACTGAGAGGTAAAATATCTTAAAGAGTATGTTCTGACACCAATTGAAAGGGTTTATTGATCTGAATAGTTACCAGCTGATGGGGGTTGCAATTCACACAGTTTGGATTAGTGTTTATAAATGACTGATCCATTAAAGCATCTGCCAAAGAGAGTGCAATTTTAATTAGGTTGGATTTTCAAAAAGTTGTAAACTCATTTATTCATACACAGGATCATGAAGAATGTTTTGCTGCATTCAGCCTTCCGCTGCATCACAAGCCTTTCCTCACCTCCTGTTTCTATTTTAAAAAAATCACTTAGTACTATGAGCAATTTATATGTTGGGAATTTAGCTTACGCAGTTTCCAATGAAGATCTGAAGAGGCTTTTTGAAGAATTTGGCACCATACATTCTGCCAAAGTTATTATCGACCGCGATACAAAGCGATCAAAAGGATTTGGATTCGTTGAATTGAAAACGATGAAGAGGCCCAAGCAGCCATCGACAAGCTGGATGGAACTGAATTTGAAGGACTGCACCCTCAAAGTTAATATTGCAAGACCACGCGAAGAGAAGACATTCCGCCAAAAAAAGGTTAATTCATCGCTACAATCTTTCTTTTATACACTATTATATACGCCGGGCTCTCATTCTAACTGAGGTCCGGCATTTTTACAACAACAGAAGTATGGCAGCGATTGCAGTACCTATGCCCATCCACTGAAGACTGCTCACGTCATCTTTCCACACCCAGAGTCCTAACAGGGTACCGCCAATCACATTTAAAATATTGACTACCGGGTAAGCTATGGCTCCATCCATGCCGCGGAGGGCATAAATCAAAAAAACCGAAGAGTAGAGATTCGGTATCCCGATGAGTGCGCCAGTTCCAAGCTCATAGCGATTCACACCTCTGCCCTGCCTGAATAGAATCATAACTAGACCAATGAGGAAGGCACAAGTAAAGACCATCCGCATAAACTGCATCTCACTGATCTGCATGCTGAAATCCTCTTCGTAGATTTTGAGGGAGGAATCAGCGAGCCCGGTTAATAGAAATACCATAATCAACAGCCAGGCGGCATCTATTTTCCCGAAGCGAATGTTCTGGGTTTGGGGAATCATCATGGCCATCGATACAAAAACGAACAGCAGTCCCAGCCCCTTCAAAACGGTGAGCTGCTCCTGGTATAGCCAGATCGATACGCAGACCGGTACCAACAACGAGAGGCGCATAGCAGCTACCGAAACGCCGACTCCATTCAAGTGGATAGATTTGCTGTAAATGAGAAAATTACCGATAAAAATTGTGCCGGTTATTACCACAAATATTATGACGGGATGCTGGATGACCGTCGATAGAAACCGGAGTGCGGGAATCCGCCAACCGTAAAGGCAAATACAGCGGCCACAAAATAGTTAACCGTAAAGGTGTTGAGCATCCGCTGACGACGATCTTCGCCATGTTTCATCAGATGAACAAGTAATAGCGAGCATGCTGAGCTAAGCAGAAGATACAGGTAACTCATTCTTCCGCCAGATTGATCGATTCATCACCGAAGAGCACCGGGGTCTTCCGGCTCATTATGGAGTTTCCGTGCGGTGTAGGAAACATTGCGCTGGAGGTACTGGAAAAGATCGCCCGACGTGGTGTGTCGCTGCTGTAATCCTTTGGCCAAAAAATAGGGGAAAATGTGATGCTTTTTATCTTGGTTTCCATTGCCAAGATAGAGATGGTTAGCCTGATCCAGTTCCGATGAAAACATAAAAGCCAGCCCTTCATGCTCTGAGCTCAGTGTAATAGCCGTATTATACAGCGACTGCCGGAAGGCCTGCAGCGGCAGGTTTGAATTTTTGCTGAGATGCAAAAATGAGCGGGAAAAATCGATATTATTTATGATAACCATTTTCTCTGATGGAAGAGCAGCAAGCGCCCTGTAGAGATCAATTAAATTGACCAAACTGTTAGCTTGCCCTTCACTGTTCAGCACAAGCTGGGGATTGTAGGTATCGTCTTCTTCCCGGACCATTCCGTAGCCGCTCAAATAAACAAAAATATCAGAATTTGAGGTTGTTTTCTGGCGGATCAGGGCCAAAACAGAATCGACCGGTTGTCGATTATTGATATTAGTCAATCGATAGATTTGATCCACCGGATATCCCAATGCATTATTCAGATAGGTTTCCATCAGCAGGAGATCCCGACCTGTATAATTCCGTGGACTGTATGTACCACTATATTCTTCATTCCCAACAAGTAACCCGAGCGCATCTTCATTGACCCGATTAAGCACGGTGGGATATTATTCTCAAACATCAATTTTACCAAACGGGACCGAGGGCACCGTTACGCACTCTCGAACTTTTATCGGCAAAATCGGACGTGCGCCAGACCAGGGAGGCATCATTTTTAGCGATATAATTTTCGGAAAATGCCCCCCATACAACACTTTATACCACCGGGTCACCGGTTTCTTCAACAATTTGCAGCTGGCTGCCTTCCACAAGTTCTGCGAGTATATTTTCAGAAGATTCGTTGGGGCTATTTCGTAGTTCTGTTACAGGTGATTCGATCCTGGCAAACGGCCGTAGTACCGACGTCAATGGATACGAAAAAGAGTAGGCGCTGTCGCTGTACTTGCACATTAATAATAACGGAATGCGGGTCCGTCTCGGCGATTGCAAGCTTCATTAAGTTCAGATCCTATATTCAAGTCGATAGCTCCTGATGAGATGCTATACACCTGGTTCTCGAAGACGGCTTCATTCCCATAATAAAAACTAATAGCAGCGGAATCCTGGCTGGTATCATCGAGCACGCGTGGCATCCTGACAAATATCGGCGTTGCCCGGGATGTGCGTAGGAAACGCTCTTCTCCCGTAGGACGCGGTTCCCCCACAGGTTTGTAATTGAAGATCGTGCTAAGTGCCAGCATCCCACCTACCCGCATTGAGGGTAACAGTCTCCAATCGCCCATCAATTCTGCTTATATAATTCGAATTGGCCAGGTAGAATGCTGTAGCAGCTCCTATGGCACCGAGAGAAAAGAAAAAAGGCCTGATCTTATGATCCTGCACATGCCGGGCGATCCGCACTTTTTCTGCATATTCATATCGCTGGCGGGACATAAATTGTAGATGCAGAAACGGATCCTCGGGGTTGGCGGCTGCAATACGGCCGGGAATTCCTTCTCGGAAATCAGCCTATAGTCGCTTTCATCCACACTGTTGGTATCCTCTACTATCCACCGGGCATTTGTGCACCCAAGGCTGAGAATAGCAAGCAAGATAAAAAGGCAATATGAAGCGATGCGCTGAATCAAAAGACCTGGTTTTAGAAGGTAAAAATAGCCCCAATTCCTATGATATTTCGGTACTTTAGGTGATTCTCTTGACCGGGATTCGACAGCCATAACGGCGGGCAGTTCACGATACCGAGCATAATACCCCTGGAATTTCCCAAATAATCCGGAATATTGAGCGAAAACATAAATCCAAGCCCGGCATCAGAGAGCACACGTGATTCTTCTAATTCAGTTATTCCCAGGGAAGTTCCACTATCCAGGAACAAATAGGATCTCAACGTTAGCAGGTTCCCGACAACCGGGATCTTTCGCATGGCCTTGTCGATCGGGTTTGGATAATCAAGTTCAAGATTGAAAGCCCCAAAAGAACTTAGAAGTGGTAGCTGCCCATCCTCAAGAGTAGAAATATCTTTGTGGCTATATCCCCGAAGATTGGCCCCTCCTGAAACCTGAAATATGCCTGAATCAAACCAATTTGTTGGAATAGTTCCTTTAGCTCGAACGAGACTGTTTTCAAGCCACTGATTTGCAGGCGCGAAACTGCGACCAAAAAGGTATTCAGGGGCACTGTTTTCATCAGCCAAGCCAGCTGCCAATCGGGCTCGGAGCGCAAAACCGCTACCGAGCGTAATACGTTGTCTAAACGAGGAGCTAGCCTGGCCAAAACCGGGAGCATCTCCAAATAGGTTTCCATGGAGACTGGTTTTAATTTTATATCGTCCCAAAGAATTGGTATTCTGCAACTTAAAATGGAGACTGCCCAGCCAAAGTCGCTCACCTTGCCAGAGTGCCGGGTAATGAGTGTATATATCCTCAAACCGCTTTTGAACCATTAATCCCGCTGAAAGCGTTATGTATTGATACTCATTATATCCCTGTTGCCAGCGCTTGTTAAATGTTACTGAATGCCGATAGATACCCGTTCGCACCGTGCTTCCCAACTCAATATTTGCCTCGCTGTTAAATCCTGAAATGGATGGAATCGGTTCTACAAACTGTAAGTTGTACGATACTGGATAGTCTGGAAACCATGTAGATAGCCAAAGCCCCACATTGAGCCGGTGCGGTCCATCTTTGAAGGTACCCGGAACCTGCCCTATCACGCGTCCCCCTACGCGAATGCCGTCAATATCATTATACCACACATCAGGATAAGCGAGAAGCTCATACGAGCGATTTTGCTGAGACAGAGCTGATCCCGTAAAAAGAAAAAAAATCAGGATGCCAAGAAAATATGTTATATTATTCTTGTAAGTCATTGCCTTATAGCAAGTTCCCACTCTTTTAAAATTTCTTTCGAGGACAATAGGCTGTGGATCAAACCCATAATTCGTGCCTGTTCCGGCCAGTGAATATACTGCTCGACCTGCTCAATTGTAATCCACTTTAGCTGCTGATGCTCATCATTCAGTGTTATCTCTGCGTCTGGTGATATTTCGGCAGCAAACACCGGGATGTGGTGGATCGTATCGTTTTTCGGTTCGTAGAATTGATTTAAGGTGGGAGGTGACCAGAATCTTACTGGCTCCACTCCCACTTCTTCTTTCATTTCTCTAAGCGCAGCTTGCCATGCAGTTTCTCCCTGTTCAACTTTCCCACCCACCATGCGCCACTGGCCGCTGTATATTTTACTGGTAGAACGTTTACCTGTAAAGAATTCAATCTGATTCTTAGAAAATCGATAGGGATAAACATCTACCAATTCTATCATGACATCTAAGAAACGGAAGTATTTATCTGCTCCTCAAAATATTCAAGGGTCTTTTTAAGTCCTTCCTGGCGGTCGTATGTGGGACTCCAATCAAGTACTTCCCTGGCACGAGAGATATCGGGCTGACGAACCTTGGGATCATCTTTTGGTAGTTCTTCAAAAACGATCTCGCTTCGCTACCGGTAAGCTCAATAATCTCTTTGGCGAATTCCAAAATCGTCACCTCGTCTGGATTCCCAATGTTGACCGGCTCAACAGAATCAGATTGCGAAAGCCGCCAGATGCCTTCAACCAGATCGTCCACGTAGCAAAATGAACGAGTTTGTGAACCATCCCCATATACTGTCAGCGGCTCCCCTCTGATAGCCTGACTCATAAAGGTAGGCAGAGCCCGGCCGTCATCGATCCGCATCCTGGAACCGTAGGTATTGAAGATACGGACAATACGCGTCTCCACATCATGATACCGGTGGTAGGCCATCGTCATTGCCTCGGCAAAGCGCTTGGCCTCATCATAGACCCCTCTGAAGCCAATACGATTAACATTCCCCCCAATATTCCTCCTTTTGGGGGTGTACCAGGGGATCGCCATACACTTCACTGGTTGAGGCCAGCAGGATTCGTGCGTTTTTCTCCTTGGCCAATCCAAGCACTTTATGGGTGCCCAGAGAGCCAACTTTTAATGTCTGAATTGGCATTTCAAGATAATCGATCGGGGACGCTGGAGAGGCAAAATGTAGGATTAGGTCCAGTTCACCGGGAACATAAATATAGTTGGTAACATCATGTTTGATAAACTGAAAATCCTCATTCCCGAACAGGTGTGCAATATTGTCTGGGTTGCCTGTAATCAGGTTATCCATACAGACAACCTGAAAGCCTTCACTTAAAAAACGATCACAAAGATGCGAACCGAGAAAACCAGATCCACCTGTTATCAAAACCTTTGGTTTAGACATGTGTTTCTTCCTTCTTTTCTGTAACATTGACTTTCGGCCGGCCAACACTAACGTATTTGATGCCCGCTTCTCTTGCACGATCGAGATCATACAGGTTACGCGCCATCGAAAATGATCGCCTCCTTCATATATTCCTGGAAATTGTCGATAGAGGGGCGGCGGAACTCATTCCACTCCGTACAGATAACGAGGGCGTCAACATCTTTAATCGCATCTTTCTGATCTTCCACAAACTCAATGCTTTTTAGCACCTCTTCAGATGCCGCCCTTTTAAAGGTCTCAGTTGCTTCAGGGTCGTAGGCCTTAATCTTTGCGCCCCGTTTTACAAGTTCTTTGGTCAGGTACAATGAGGGAGCCTCTCGCACGTCGTCAGTCTCCGGCTTAAAGGACAATCCCCAAATGCCAAAAGTTTTTCCGGAAAAGTCATCCGTATCGTAGAAACTTTCAATTTTGGGGATGAGAGAAATTTTCTGTTCATCATTAATTTTCATTACGGAATCCAGGATTTTAAAGTCGTATCCCAGGTTTGAAGCCGTATAATGAATAGCCTGCACATCTTTGGGAAACAACTTCCACCATATCCAATTCCTGCAAAGAGAAATCGCTTGCCGATCCTGGAATCAGTTCCGATCCCACGGCGGACGTTGTCAACATTGGCGCCCACGCGTTCACAAACATTGGCAATTTCGTTCATAAATGTGATTTTAGTAGCCAGCAGTGCATTGGCAGCATATTTGGTAAGCTCGGAGCTCCGTTCATCCATAATAATGATCGGGTTGCCACTACGCACAAATGGCTCATAGAGCCGTTTCATGATTTCAGCAGCCTTATCGCTGGAGGTTCCCACCACCACGCGTTCGGGTTTCATAAAGTCTTCGACAGCCGCACCTTCACGCAAAAACTCAGGGTTGGATACCACATCAAAATCGACAGTGGCGTTAGCGGCGATCCTGGAACGCACCCTGTCTGCCGTACCAACCGGTACCGTACTTTTATTGACAATCACCTTGTACTCATTGATTATTTCTCCCAGCTGGTCTGCTACATTCAGGACCGCGGACAAATCAGCCTGGCCGTCAGCCCCCGGAGGAGTCGGAAGACATAGAAATATAAGATCTGCTTCTTCTACAGACGGTTTCATCTCTGTGGTAAAGTGCAGCCTTCCTCCTTTATGGATCTCGAAAAGAGACGGTGCAAGCCCGGTTCATAAATCGGTATCTCACCATTCTGAAGAGTTTTTACCTTTTTTTCATCAATATCTACACACATTACGTCGTTACCTGAATCTGCAAAACACGTCCCAGAGACGAGCCCCACATAACCAGTTCCAATTACTGCAATCTTCATGTTTAGCGTTCTATATTTTTGATTTCTAATTTTAGTGTACCGGCAGGTACGTCAACCTCAACAATATCACCTATTTCCTGCCCGAGTATTGCAGATCCAATAGGTGATTCGATTGAAATTTTGTTCTCTTTAAAGTTGGCCTCATCTTTGGAAACCAACGTATATTTAACTTCTTTTTCTGTTTTGTGATTAAAAATCGTAACCGTGGAGAGCATGTAGGCTTTATCGGTTTTGATATCTTCTTCATCAAGAATACGTGCATTGGCCAAAGCGTTCTCCAACTCTGATATGCGTTTTTCGAGCATGCCTTGTGCTTCTTTTGCGGCATCATATTCAGCATTTTCACTTAAGTCTCCCTTGGCACGGGCTTCAGCTATCTCTTCAGCTATCTCTTTGCGCCCGCGCGTTTTTAAATCCTTTAATTCAGCTTCCAGTTTTTCAAATCCTTCTCTGGAAAGATAGTTCTTTTTCTCACTCATGGTATAAATATGTCATCTTTTCCATTCAATTGATTACTCCAAAAAATAATGCCAGCCGAAGCTGACATCCTCTTCACATTTTATCAGAATTTGTGCGGCACTAAAAATACTAGGATATTTGTATTAATGCTAACGATTTCGGCTCCAAAATTTACCTGCTAATGAACACCCAAAAGCTCTCTACCAAGGCTATACTTGAACAAAATTTGTCTCGGACCACACCCGAAGGTATGAACAGTTTAAAGATTCTGCTCCATGATGTACGGAGTATGCATAATGTGGGGGCTGCCTTTCGCAGTGCAGATGCATTTGGTATCTCGGAGATCTTGGTTTCAGGCTTTACTCCTGCTCCACCCCGACCTGAAATTTCAAAGACGGCGATCGGTGCAGAAAAATTCGTGAGCTGGAAACAGTTTGATGACGCGCAATTTCTCTTCAAACAGCTGAAAAGTGCCGAATACCATATTTTGGGGATGGAACAGACTGACAAAAGCGTTCACCTTCCAGACTACTCCCCCCCCGCAGACAGGAAAATGTGTATTGTTTTTGGCAACGAAGTGACCGGAATAAATGAGGAGGTCATCCCCCATATCGATGATTTTATCGATATTCCGCAATATGGAAACAAACATTCGCTTAATGTATCTGTGGCCATAGGAATTACCCTGTACGGATTCCTCCAAAAGTTCTGGTGATCTATGTTTTGAAGGCCAAGTTTGATCTGCACTTTAAAATAGTTCATCTATGTTCTTACACCAACCTACCTATATTATTGTGTATTATAGCCGTTACACTACGACAAGAATCCGTAAAGCCTGAATCTTCAATTCATATTGTAATTTTAGTTTTTAAGCTGTTATTTTCGCAACATATTTGAATGGGTTCATTTTAATTTGATTAGCTCAAACGTATGTCGAAAAAGCTGCTCGTAACATCCGCACTGCCGTATGCCAATGGACCTATTCACTTGGGTCATATCGCTGGTGCCTATCTCCCGGCCGATCTTTTTGTACGATTTAAACGATTGCAAAATAAGGATGTGATCTATATCTGCGGTTCAGATGAACATGGCGTCCCCATCACTATTGCGGCAGAAAAAGAGGGAGTAAGTCCACAGGATATTGTTGATCGCTATCACGCCCAGAATAAAAAAGTGTTCGAAGATTTCAATATCTCCTTCGACTATTACGGGCGCACCAGCTCCGACATACACCGGGAAACCTCCAGGATATTTTTACCAAACTGCATAATGATGGGGTCTTCATAAAAAAAGAGGAACAGCAGCTTTATGACGAGGATGCCGATATGTTTCTTCCCGATCGCTATGTAAAAGGCACTTGTCCAAATTGTGGATATGAAGAGGCCTATGGCGACCAATGCGAAAAATGTGGAACTTCTCTTTCTCCCACCGATTTGATCAATCCCAAAAGTGCACTAACCGGTAACGATCCCATCACCAAAAAAACGGAACACTATTATCTTCCGCTGGGTAAATATCAACAAGAACTTGAACAGTGGCTGGAGACCCGGAAAAACTGGAAGCCCAATGTGCTTGGCCAGGTTAAAAGCTGGCTTAATGAAGGGCTAAGCGACCGTGCGATCACCCGAGACCTGAAATGGGGTGTTCCTGTCCCTGTGAAAGGCTTTGAAAACAAGGTGTTATATGTATGGTTTGATGCCCCCATTGGTTATATCTCAGCCACTAAAGAATGGGCCCGGAAAAAGGGAAAACCGGACCTCTGGAAAGAGTACTGGCAAGACCAGGATACAGAGCTTGTTCATTTTATAGGAAAAGATAATATTGTTTTTCACTGTATCAGTGTTCCCGAATGCTGCTGATGAAGCATGGAGAGTATGTGCTGCCTGAGAACGTTCCAGCAAATGAATTCCTAAATCTTGAAGGCCGGAAACTTTCCACCTCTCGAGGCTGGGCGGTTTGGCTGCAGGATTATCTCGAAGAATTTGAAGCCGACCTGCTTAGATATGTGCTCGGTACCATCCTGCCAGAAACCAAGGATTCCGATTTCTCCTGGACTGATTTCCAGACAAAAGTGAATAGTGAACTAGCCGATGTGCTTGGCAATTTTATATTTCGAACTACATCCTTTACTCAAAAATATTTCGACGGAAAAGTTCCGCAATTAAAGAATCCCTCATCCAAGGATAAAGAGGCCCTAGAGAAGATAGAGATTCAAAAGGCGAAGATTGAAGAAAATTTTGGACTCTACAGAATTCGTGAAGCGATCTCCGAGGCGATGAACCTAGCTCGCATTGGCAATAAGTATTTTACGGAGATGGAGCCTTGGAGAACCCGCAAGGAAGATCCGCAGGCTTGCGCCAATACCCTGCATGTTTGCCTGCAGATTTCGGCCGCGCTTTCGGTACTCTTTCATCCTGTGATGCCCTCTAAAATGGAACAGCTCAGGGGTCAGCTGGGACTTGAGCGGGAAATGGACTGGGATCGGGTAACCCAAAATATTATAGAAGCAGGCCGCACTATTGAAAAAGGGGAAATCCTATTCCAGAAAATTGAAGACGAGGAAATTGAAGAGCAACTCGAAAAATTAAAGAAACGATCCGAAGAGATGAGTGAGCAGACCACTTATGAACCGCTGAAAGAGCAGATTGAATTTGATGATTTCATGGCTATTGATCTGCGGGCGGGTAAAATTACCGAGGCAGAAAAAATTGAGAAAGCTGATAAACTGCTCAAGCTCACCGTTAACCTGGGCTTTGAAATCCGGACCATTGTTTCCGGGATAGCTCCTGATTTTGACCCCCGGGATGTTGTCGGGCAGCGGGTGTGCGTCGGTCGCCAACCTTGCACCAAAACCACTGATGGGCGTGGAGAGCAATGGCATGATTCTGATGGCTGAAACCGAAGACGGCTCCCTCCGTTTCGTGGAGACCGATGCTGAGCCGGGCAGTCAAATTACATGACAACATCCTCGTTTTTATTTACCCCTTGCCAATCTAACTACTAAAACAGTGTTTGGCAGCGGTGAAAAATTCATTCATATTTTACACCATTTTAACACGTATTGATTTAAGAAAGGAGATTCTAGTTGGCTGTATCAGAAGCTAATACCGTGGAAGCTGGAATTCAAAACTGGGGTTTATCCTGGCTGCTGCCGGTTCAGCCGTGGGGCTGCGGTAATATCTGGCGCTTCCCCACCGAGGCTGCCTCTAATGGTGGTGAGACATTCTCATCATTTATTTAATCTGCTGTTTTCTGATCGGTTTTCCCGTAATGATGGCCGAGCTTTCCATCGGTCGTAATACGCGCAGAAATCCTGTTGGTGCGTTCAAAGTACTGGGGGGTAAAAATAGATTTTACCCGCTGATCGGCATCTGGGGCGTGCTCTGTGGCGTAATGATTTCTCTTTCTATACCGTAATTGCCGGATGGACAGTAAGTTACGTTTTCGAAGAAATTTTCTTTTTTCTGGAACTCCATGACTGGGCCTCATGGATAGCCAATACAGGTAACGGTGTTCTCAATGCTGTTTTTTCTGTCATTTTTATGGGGGCTACAATCTCCATTATTGTGGGGGGAGTCAGCGACGGCATTGAACGCGCTACCAAAACCATGATGCCCCTTCTCATCATCATACTCATCATCATGATCGGATATACTATCGTTCAACCGGGTAGTGCAGAGGGACTGGCTGTCTATTTGCAGGCCCGATTTTTCGATGATTACTCCGGATCTTATTTTTGCAGCCATGGGTCAGGCTTTCTTCTCATTATCGCTGGGTATGGGGGCCCTTATCACTTACGGGTCATATTTGGACAGTAAAGAATATCCCGAAGCCGCTGCTTTTGTTACCATGACGGATATCGGAATCGCCTTTTTGGCAGGTCTCCTTATTTTACCTGCCATGTATATGGCGCAGGCTCAAGGAATCACTATTTTTACTGAAGATGGCAGCTTGGTTGCAGGGCCAGCCCTGATATTCCAGGTGCTTCCCGCTTTATTTCATGAGCTGGGCGGCCTTATGGGCTTTATTTTTGGTTTAACATTTTTCCTGTTACTTAGTGTTGCAGCACTTACATCCACGATTTCATTGTTGGAGGTGCCCGTATCCTATGCCATTGATGAATATAATATTAAACGTAAAACAGCAGCCATCTATATCGGGAGTGGTATCCTGTCAATTTCACTGATCATCGGGTTTTACCTGCCACTTATCGATTTCCTGGATCTAATCTTCAGCCAGATCGGTCTCCCTCTGGGTGGTATTATGATCTGCCTGTTTTTGGGCTACGTCTGGAAGATGGAAAATGCATTTAAAGAGCTGGACTCAGGATACAAAGGATTTTCAGGTACCCTGCTGGCCAAATGCTGGAAAATTTTTATAATGATCATTTGTCCCTTGGTAATTTTGTTTAATTTGTTGCGGGCATTATTTCCAAATCTAGTATAATCACAGCTTGTTATCCTTCACCACTCATGCTATTTTTGACCAACTTTAAAAATCAATAGATAGGGTTGACCTAACACAACATGGCTAAAATTGATACCTCCGATTTCAGGACTGGAATGGTGATTGAGGTCGAAAATAATTTATATTCAATTGTTGACTATCAACACGTTAAGCCAGGAAAAGGCGGAGCATTTATCCGCACAAAACTGAAAGGGGTCGTTAACGATAAAACCATAGAAAAAACGTTTCGTTCTGGCGAAAAATTGATGGAAATCCGGGTGGAGCGGCAACCTTATCAGTTCTTGTATTCTGATGGCGGGTTGTACTATTTTATGCATCAACAAACCTACGAGCAGATCCCCGTCAATAAAGAAAATGTCAAAAAGCCCGAGTTCCTTGCCGATGGGCAGGAATGCACCCTGGTGATAGATACTGATAATGAAAATGTGCTCTACGCCGAACCGCCGGACCATCTGGAATCGGAGGTGGTGGATACCACTCCCGGAGTTCGAGGAGATACGGCCCAGGGCGGTAGCAAACCCGCAACGCTGGATTCGGGGGCAACAGTACAAGTTCCTTATTTATAAACGGAGGCGACGTCATAGAAAGTAGATACCCGCACCTCCGAGTATATCGAACGAGTTAAGAATAACTAAATACGCATCATGGATCTTAAACAAATAAAAAAACTTCTAGACCTGATAGCAGAAAGCGAAGTCAATGAGGTCTCTATTGAAGAGGGAGACTTCAAGATAAAAGTGAAAAAGCAGGGTGATGTACAGCAGGTTACCATGCCTCAGCAGGTGCCGGCCCAATACCAGACGCCTGCCCAGTCAGCTCAGCCGCAGCAGCCAGCCGCTCAGCCTCAACCTGCCAGCGGGGGACAAGAACCGGCTGAAGCTGAGAAGGAAGAGGAAGTCGATGGGCAAATTGTGACCTTCCCCTATCGTAGGCACCTTTTACCGCGCCGCTTCCCCCGATGCGGATCCCTTCGTAAAAGTAGGTGACAATGTTGAAAAAGGTGAAACACTCTGCATCGTCGAAGCGATGAAGATTATGAATGAAATTGAGTCGGAATATTCCGGTGAGGTGAAAAAGCTATTCGTCGAAGACGGCGAACCGGTAGAGTACGACCAGCCCTTATTTGTCATAGGTTAACAGCAAAATAGTTATCCATGTTTGATAAAGTATTAATCGCCAATAGAGGCGAAATTGCTCTTCGTATTATCCGCACGTGCAAAGAGATGGACATCAGCACCGTTGCGGTCTATTCAACAGCCGACCAAGACAGCCTGCATGTTAAATTTGCTGACGAGGCCGTATGTATTGGTCCTCCACCCAGTAAAGACAGCTATCTGAAGATTCCAAGCATCCTGGCGGCGGCAGAAATCACAAACGCAGAAGCGATCCACCCCGGCTACGGTTTTCTGGCGGAAAACGCGGAATTCTCCCGTATATGCTCCGAACATGATCTTAAATTTATAGGCCCCTCACCAGAAATGATCGCCACCATGGGCGATAAGGCAAAGGCCAAAGAAAAGATGATCAGCAACAAGGTGCCAGTGGTACCGGGCAGTGACGGCATCATAGAAACGTATGAAGAGGCCAAGTCAAGCTGTAAGGAAATTGGGTACCCTGTAATTCTGAAAGCAGTGGCCGGGGGCGGTGGCCGTGGTATGCGGATCGTCCATGAGGAGGCTAAGCTGCAGCAGGCGTTCAGTACCTGCCGCAATGAAGCGGAAACGGCGTTCGGCAATCCCGCAGTCTACATCGAAAAATTTGTGCAGAATCCACACCATGTAGAGATCCAGATTCTCGGCGACCAGCATGGCAATGTGATCCATCTTGGCGAGCGCGATTGTTCGTTGCAGCGCCGTCATCAAAAGATTTTAGAGGAATCACCCTCTCCCCTGATGACACCGGAGCTCCGCGAGAAGATGGGAAATGCAGCTGTTAACGCCGCGCACTCGGTGAATTATGAAGGAGCTGGTACGGTTGAATTTCTGGTGGATAAAAATCTCAATTTTTATTTCATGGAGATGAATACCCGGATCCAGGTTGAGCACCCGGTTACTGAAGAGATTACCAACTGTGACCTCGTTGAGGAACAGATTAAAGTGGCGGCAGGCCTGGAGCTTGAAGACCGCCCCCTGAAGATGCGCGGCCATGCTCATTGAATGCCGAATTAATGCCGAAGATCCCGAACATAACTTCCGTCCTACCCCTGGCACAATCAGCGTCTTCCATACACCGGGCGGACATAATGTTCGGCTCGATATCGCACGCCTATGCCGGCTACCGCATTCCTCCCCATTACGACTCAATGATCGCCAAACTGATAGTTAACGCCAACACCCGGAAAGATGCTATCAACAAAATGCGGCGGGCACTATCTGAATTCGTGGTGGAAGGTATCAAAACAACCATCCCCTACCATCTGCAACTGATGGATGACCCCAACTTTCAGGCTGGTAAATTCAATACTCACTACCTGGAAAATGAATTTAAATTTAATCCCGAATCCTAAAATCTACATTATGGAGTTTCCAGAAGTTCTCAAATATACCCGCGAGCATGAATGGCTAAGAGATCATGGTGACGGTACGGCCACTATCGGGATTACGGAATTTGCTCAAAGTGAACTCGGTGACATTGTTTTCGTTGAGCTGGAGCCTGAAGGGTTTAAGTTTGAGAAGGAGGATGTCATCGGCACGGTAGAGGCCGTCAAAACGGTTTCTGAGCTATTTGCACCGATTGATGGTGAAATTATTGAAATCAATGATGCGCTGGAAGCCGAGCCTGAGCTGGTCAATGATGATCCTTACGGCGATGGCTGGATGCTGAAGATTAAAATTGCCGATCCCGCACAAGTCCATAAACTGATGACGGCAAAAAGGTATAAAGAAATTATTATTTAACTATCTGATCACCTCTTTAAGCGCAAGACCCACACTTAGTTTTCTTCCCTATGCACCATCGACCTGATGAATGGATTCTAATACTCGATTTTGGCTCTCAATATACTCAGCTTATTGCCCGGCGGCTTCGAGAATTGAATGTATATTGCGAGATTCATCCCTGCACGGCAGATCTCACTCAGTTTGATGAATCACTACCCAAAGGGGTGGTGCTGTCCGGCGGCCCTATGAGCGTCAATGATCCAGACGCCCCGGAACTTAATAAACAGATTTTCTTGTGGGATGCACCAATACTAGGCATCTGTTATGGACTTCAACTACTTGCTCACGATGCCATTCCGGGCAGCGTAGAACAGGCCGACCGTCGTGAATTTGGGCGGTCAGAACTTATTGTTGATGACGACAGGGACCTACTCAAAAATATCCCGGAGGAATCGATCGTGTGGATGAGTCACGGAGATCATATCAAAGAGCTGGCTCCCTCCTACCAAATTATTGCCCATACCGGCAATGCCCGTGTTGCCGCAGTAAAACATATGGACAAAGCGATTTATGGCGTGCAATTCCATCCAGAAGTGGCACACACCGTCTATGGCGAACATATCCTGAAGAACTTTGCCTTTGAAATCTGTGATCTTTCCGGAACCTGGACCGCCGAATCGTTTATCGAATCTACTGTCAAGGAAATCAGGGAAAAAGTGGGCGATGCACGCGTGCTCTGCGGTCTCTCGGGGGGAGTTGATTCTACTGTGGTCGCTACCCTGGTGTATAAAGCGATTGGCGACCAGCTGCAATGTATTTTTGTTAATAATGGTCTGCTCAGGAAAAATGAATTCCAGGATGTGCAAGATATCTATGAGGATACGCTTCATCTGCCTGTCAAAGGTATTGATGCCTCCGAGCAGTTCTTAAAAAGACTAGAGGATGTTTTTGACCCCGAAGAGAAGCGCAATATTATCGGCAATACATTTATCAATGTGTTTGATGATGCCATCAAGCATGATACATCCTTCAAATTTTTGGCCCAGGGAACACTGTATCCTGATGTGATTGAAAGCGTTTCCTTCAAGGGGCCGTCTGCCACCATAAAATCGCACCATAATGTTGGTGGGCTTCCCGAAGAGATGAACCTTGACCTAATAGAGCCGGTTCGCGAGCTGTTTAAGGATGAAGTCCGCAATGTGGGACGAAAGCTGGGCATTCCCGATCATTTTATAAAACGTCACCCATTCCCGGGTCCCGGACTTGCTATTCGAATTATATCAGATGTAACTACGGACAAGCTCGATCTGCTTCGAGAAGCTGATGATATTTTCATCAGTGAACTCCGCAAAAATGATCTTTATGATGAAGTATGGCAGGCTCTTGCAGTGCTTCTTCCTGTACAAAGCGTTGGGGTAATGGGCGACGAACGAACATACGAATTTACCATTGCGTTGCGTGCGGTCACCAGCGTAGACGGTATGACTGCCGATTGGGCCAAATTACCTCATCCATTTTTAGCAAATGTATCCAACCGTATAATCAACGAGGTTCGAGGTATAAACCGGGTTGTGTATGATGTAAGTTCCAAACCGCCGTCAACCATCGAGTGGGAATAGAATAATTGAAAACATTTTTACGTAGTTATTGTATAAAACTACAACTCATGCTTTTAACCTAATATCCAACTCAACTGTGAATACAAGCTTTTTCAATCAGCGACTTCGACACGTGGTATTATCTGCCCTGTTTTTTGTAAGCTTTGCTTTCTTCTCTCCTGCACTTGCTCAAAATTTTGAGGAAGGTCTTAAATTATATGAGAATGAACAGTTTGAGGAAGCCCTGCAGATATTCCAGTCTCTTGAATCTCCACAGGCCATTCTTTTTACGGGAAAAACCTATTACAGCCTCGGTGAATACCTGAAAGCGCGCTCCTACCTTGATGCAATTCCTGTAAACGCAGCGCGAGAAATCCAGCTGGAGGGACGCTATACCTCTGCCTTGGCTGATTTCCATCTAAATCAATTTGGCTCTGCCCTGAACCGGCTGCACGATATAATAGAAATTGGCGACGGTTCCGCTCTTATTAACAATGCAAACATTCTTTACAACGGTATTTTAGACTATCTGACCCTGGCTCAGCGCAGGCAAGCTTTCCAGGCAGCCAACTACACGACCGTTAAATTAGATTTGGTTGAATCTGCGTTTGGAAAGGTAGATTACCAGATGGCAACGTTTTTGCTGGAGGAGCTACGTCAATCAATTCCCGGCGATGAAGAAGAGGCTATTGCTAATCTCGAGCAAGAACTGGGCAGTTCTGCCACGTATGTTTACCGTGATGCCCTTACCAACCGCCTTTCGGCCCCGCGTGGAATGGTCTATGATATTGGGGCAGTTTTACCAAAGTTCAGTTCGAACTCCCCGCAGTTCAGTGTTTCACAAGGCTTATACCAGGGCTATCTTTTGGCGGCAGAACAGTTCAACCAGCGGAATGCTGATAAAAAGGCGTTTATACGATACCAAAATACCGGTGCTGATATCGATTCTGCAGGCTATGCCATGAATTACCTTGCATGGAGTAATAATGTGGATGCCGTGTTGGGACCGCTTTATTCCGAGCCAGCTATGCGGGTTGCAGAACTGGCAGAGGAGTATCAAATACCGGTGCTCGCTCCGCTTGCCAACGCTGACAGCCTTAATATTGACAACCCTTATGTTTTCCAGGCGAATCCTACCTTTTCGAGTCACGGCCAGCGCATGGCTGAGTTTGCCGTAAAACAACTGAACATGGACACCCTGGCTGTTTTTGCAGAAAAAAACTCTCTTGGTGCTTCCTCAGCCTACGCTTTCCGTCGCGAAGCAGAGCGACTGGGAGCACATATTAAGCACTTTTTTGTAGAAGACCTGCAAACCGGCGGGTATGATATCACCGAATACACCAACCAATTTGGTCCCGACACGTTGATCCGCCGCCAAGGGGACGTCTCACTAAATTCGGGTGGTGGAAATATAAACAACAGGCAGGAAAAAACTGTGATTAGAAACAATCTTGATGGCATCTATGCCCCGTTTACCGGGCAAGCTGCCGCTACCCTTATCGATCTTCTCATGATTGATCTGCAGGTGATGCAAACTGATTTAACCGTGCTTGGTTCACAAGAATGGGGAGCTACCGAAATCCCTGAGGATCGGATTCGAAATCGGGCAATCTACTACACCGAGAGCTTTTACAGCGATCCAGATAGTGAGCGTGTGGCGCAATTCCGGGAAGAGTTCAATCAGCGATTTGGGCAGGAGGCCAACCGCTATGCTATGATCGGCTACGATTCCGCCGATTACTTGCTAAAAATTCTAGAACAGATTGAAAATCCGGCACTGCTGAAAGATATCATCAAAACCTACCCGCTCTATGAGGGTCTGATCAATAATATTAACTTTAATGGTACGCATGTAAACCAAGAGGTGAAGGTCTTCGAGATGACTTTAGAGGGCAATCAGCCAGTTGTTAACTGAAAATCCGTTGCTGATCGAAATATTTAGAAGAGCTAACTGGCATCGTTAGAACTCTGCTGGCTTTCCCGCTCACGCTTGATCTCGTACTGTTTACGGAGCCATTTTCTCCATTCTTCGCTTTTCTGCTTGTGCTCTTCAAAGGTCTCTGAAAACAGGTGATACCCCTCAGGCGTTGCTACCATGTACAGATAGTCATGTTCCTCCGGGAAAAGAGCCGCTTTTATCGAGTTCAAACTCGGATTGGTAATCGGTCCCGGGGGTAGCCCGTCAATTACGTAGGTGTTGTAGGGATGGTCAATCCTGTAGTCTTCGTACAGCAGTCTGCGGCGCTCTCCTACCGCGTAATTTACGGTCGGATCGGCTTGCAGGCGCATGCCCCTTTGCAGGCGATTCCAATATAGACCACTTATAGTTGCCAGCTCCTCTTCGTGCCGCCCTTCCCATTCAATAATCGAAGCCAGGGTAACAATCTCATCTACCGTTCGATCAAGCTCCTTCAAACGATCGGCATACTGTTGCGTTACCTTCGCACGGAATTCATTAAGAATGCGTTTTATGACGGCCCCAGGTGTTGCGGTCCAATAGATTGAATAGCTATCTGGCAGCATCCTCCCGATCCACTCATTTGGCTCAAGGCCCTGTTCACTCAAAAAGGTAGTGTCGGTGAGGGTGTTAGCAAACGTGGTAGAATCGAAGGTAAAATGGGAAGCCACTGTCATCACTACTCGCGCTTGGTTCATCCCCGGGATAATTGTCAGGATAACAGGATCCTGGATGCCGCGGGCCATCCGGGAGAGAAGGACATCATAGGAGTAATCTCCGTCAATAAGATAGTGACCGGTATTAAAGCGATTCCATCCCAGTAAACGCCCGGCCCATACCAACTCATTACGACTCTCAACCACACCGGAATCTGCAAGCATCGTGCTCAGTTCGGAGAGATCCATTGTTTCATGAAGATAGATGTGAATGGGTCTATCTGTGTGGATTGAATTGGAATCGGAAAGGCGGGAAAGACGAGAGCCCAAAACCAACACTAAACAGGCTAAACAAACCATAAATGCTGCAAACAGCTCTGCTGTGGTAGCTGGTATAAACTTCTTGATATTCAATTTTTTTTGCCTGTTAGTAGCTGAATTTACAGTTGGTTATTCCTTTCGAAGAAGATAGGATGTTGAGGTGAAGAATGATGAGAATATACAGGTTAATGCCTAGAAAAAATAATTCATCTTATCCGCACTATCGATATTAGATTGTAACTTTTTTGAGATTAGCTCGTAACAAACAGGGGTAATAAAATGTTTATTTGGATGCTTCACAAAGCACCAAATGCCCTAAAGAAAAAGCTTTCCTTCTTGACCGGAGGAAAGCTTTTTTATGGACAACATTCAATAGACAGGCGATATTCTTTCCTCGTATAGCCTTTCTTCAATCCATTTACCAAGTGCTGGAGGTAGTTAAAAGGTGGGATTCAGCCGAACCCAAAATACTGGTGCCCGTTCGGTTTCGTTGAGATCCCAGGCCAGCTCGAAACGGATCAGGCTGGAGCCAATTCCGATCCCCGCGTTGTGTCTCAAATCAGAAAAACTGAATTCTGAAAAATCAGCAAATGAACTGGATTTTTTTTGGAGCTCATCGCTGTAATTTATCCATCCAGAATCCAGGAAAAGACTGAGGAAGAAGTCGTCAAAATCGAGCCAGCTGTTTGAACTATTAATTGGAGAGCCAAACTGCATCTCAACATTGCTAAGAATCATCTGGTTGCCCAAATGACCATTACCCGGCATTCCGCCAGAAAGCGATTTATATGGCAAAGCCCGCAGCGAACCGACCCCGCCCAGCTGAAATTCTTTAAAATTGGGAGCCTCACCAATAATGCTGCCCATCTTTAGCCGGTATTTTAGAACTCCACCCGGTTCAAAATTAAGGTAGCTCGTCAATTCACCTGTATATTTAGTGTAGTTGTAGTCGGAATTTCCGATGCCCCGGATCGGCCAGTTCAATAACGCCGGAGAGACTCACTGTATCGAAGAAATCAGACAGGATTAAACGCTTGGGATTAAATGAACCTGAAAACGAAAGAGTGCTGATATCTAACGTGTCAACGGCTGAACCTCCGAGTACCTCAACAGGTGGATTTGGCCGATATCTTCCGCCCGATCCAAACAGCGCCCAGTCAGTTTGCTGATTCATACTGCTGTACTGAGTTTGGTTAAAAGAGACACCGCCTTCAAACAGCCGGCGGGATCGTAAAACAAGATATGTACCATATCCATCTTGGCGGTAGTAGTCCAGGAAATCATAACCTCCAAGGAGCGACGTGATGGTCGTTTCGGTTAACCCTACGCGCCAGTAGTCATCGGTAGCTGTAGCCTTATAATATTCTGCACCCACCATCATATATTTTTTCCGGCCAAATAGCTTTTCAAGTCCAATAGTATAATTCCATTCCTTTTGGGCTGTAGAGTACCCGATCATGCCATGCGTCTGGATTGATGGGATATCGAGAAGCCATTCATCATTGTACCACTGCATACGCTCTTTTTTAAGTCCCAGGAAAAGTCCATTTACCCTGTTAAAATGGATCATCGGCAGGTTCGGATAGTTTGCATACAGCGCATTGGAGTTATAGGGTCCCGCCTCCAGAAATGTGTCGTAGTCAACGCCCTCGTCATTCAGCCTGCGCAGGCGGCTTGTAACATTTTCCTCAGGATCTTTTGAGCTGTCCTGGGAGGATGACTGCTGGAAAAAATCCTGCAGCGGCCTGGAAAAGAAGGGATCATTTTTGAAAGGATCTTCCTCTGGCTGCTCACCGGAGCTTTGTGCCATTGCACCCAGTGAGAGTCCAAACAAGAGAATTGCGGTATATATTAAGCTTTGCTTCAGCGTAGGATTATATTACAGCGAGTTTTACGAATCAGCAATATGGTTGTTACAAATTTGACGGTTTTTTTGCTTTCATTACCAGTATGGTCATATCATCTTTCTGAGCGGTGCTGCCAGACCATTGGTCAGCATATTTGGTAATCTGCGAAAGAATATCGGCCGCAGAGGAATCGGCTGCTTCTTTGAACACCGATTCTATCCGTTTCAGCCCCAGCAGATCTCGTTGCTCATTAAACAGCTCCATCAAGCCGTCACTCATCAGCAGCAGGGTGTCCCCTTCGGACAGTGCGAGTTCTTTTTCCTTGTAGGGATAATCGAGTTTACTGCCCAGCGGCATTCCTTTTAAAAGAATCTGTTCTACTTTGTGGTATTCTTTTTTGTACAGTAGTGCAGGTGGCATGCCGGCTGAGCATATCTTGAGATCATGGCGATCGCATTTTATCAGCATCAAGCTCATATATAACGATTTCAGATCCATATTCTTTGATTCCCGAAGACATCCGCCGAATGATTCCAAGGTTGTCATGCTCATCGGCCAGGGTATGGAAGTAGCTTTTTGCCGTAGCCACCATGATACCTGCCTTCATGCCATGGCCGGTAGCATCACCAAGAGCTACCGTCATGGTTCCATTTTTCGACAGGCTGAAATCATAATCAGTCGCCTCCTACCTCTTGGGCCGTCTCCATAAATACGGCGATATCCCAGTAATCTGATTTGGGAAGCTGCTTAGGTAGCATCGAAAGCTGCAGCGCCCGGGCTTCCTCCAGTTCTTTGGTTTTCCGCTCATTCTCCGCGGCCAGGAGCTTCCGTTTCAAGCTCTTTCTGCTTGTTGATTCGCTCCTGCTCAAGCGAGCGCTCCGACAGATGTTTCACCTCTTCCAGTTTACGCTCAAGGCGCTGCTGGGTACGAGCAAAATCTCGTGAAAGATAGACTGACATTGAAAAAATGAACGCTACTGATCCCACCAGGTTCCCACTAAACGAACTGCTCGGGATCATGTCCATATTAGACAAAATGGTATAAAAGATACCGAGAACAAAGAACACTAGTCCTGCAGCAATGATCCACACGCCCTCTTTCCGCTTGGTGAAGGAAAATAGCAGTACACGCAAAATCTCAAGGATGGAGATCAGCAAAAAAAGTTCTCGATAAAAATAAAGACCGTCAGCTTTGAACCAGGTTGCTACCGCCAGCGATACGCCTATCACTGCAAATGCCCAAAATTGGTATGGGGCCTTTTCATAAAAAAGACTATAGGTAAAGCGCAGGGCGTAAATAATGGTCAAAATCCATGCAATGAGGCTGAAACGATAATAAGAGATCGCCAGCATCGGTGACTCAGCGAAAGAGGTCTGCAGTTCGGAGTAGCTTATGATGGTCAGCAGCCCGGTAAATAGTGCAAAATAGAGATTTCGTTTTTCGGATGGATAAAACAGAAACAGCAAAAAATGGATGACGGTAAAGGCGAGCAGACCGCCCCCGTAAAACATCAGGTTAAGAGGGGTCGATTCTATCTGATCAATCCGAGCTTTTATATGATAATTGAGATCTCCTATGAGAAAACGAAACCCGGCAGTAAATCCAGATCTCATTGAAACGATGCGCATCATGGTTGGCATAGCGGACAGCCAGCACGTGCTCACCGGTATCTGAAAACCGGATGGGCCGTGCGCTGCAGGTCGCGATATGGCTGGAAGTCCTCCTCAAACATCGATACCTCTCCCAGGCTGTAGAGCAGCTTTCCATCCAGGTATATCTGTGAGGCCCCGTTATGCTGCTCAATCAGCAGAGCAAGTGGATAGTTCACCAAGGTGGAGTCCACGCTGATGTGCAGCCTGAACCATCCGATCCCCTCCCAGTCGATAAAGGGAAGTTCCGAAGGCCCCAGGTAGGTACTTACTTTCTGCCAGTCACTGTCATCTACTGTTGGAGAGGCCCACTGCATGTTATCACCCGGTTGGAACCGCCAGGTATCGGCTATGTAGATGGTCTGGTCTTCCAGGGAAAAATCCGACTGCGAAAGCTGTACGGGGCCGTCAAAAAGCTGTAACGGCAAACCGGTGGAAGGCAATAGAAAAAGCAGCACAAGTAGCACTTTAAGGCTCGTCAGAATCCTCTTGATGATATATTGCCTCCCGTCCGCCATCTAGTTCGTTTTAACTGTTATTGTGCCCGTTGAAGCCCGCAGACGTACCGGAACGCCCCCGCCATAGATTCTGCCCTCCACAGAGCGAACGTTTTTACTGCCCTGAAACGCCTCAACATTATCAAAAACGATCTGTGAGCCCGTAGCACTCAGGTCGAAACCTACTCCGATCGGCAAATCCGCATATAGATTTCCCGCGGAGGTTTCCATGCTTATACCTTGCCCGATATTGTTAAACTGGCCACGAATATTACCGGCGTCAGCGCGGGCAATGAACGAACCTGAAACATGTGTGGAAGTGATATTTCCACCTGTTGTTCGAAGTCTTAGTTCTCCTTCCGAGTGTTCTGCGTTGATATCTCCGCCTTCTGTCTGGGCAAAAATAGTTCCGCGGTTCTCTCGTATTTCAATTGTTCCTCCCGTAGTATAGGCTCCTATTTTCCCTTTCAGGTTGTTGAGCGTGATATTGCCGCCACTGGTCTTGACCATTTGATCACCGGTAAGTCCGCTCAGCTTAATATTGCCACCCAGCGTTTTGAGCTCACTGAGACATGCTGGCCGGCACGTAGATCTTAAAATTGAAATTGATCTTATCGCTGAACAGTCCCCGGCTTCGCTTCTTTTCCTCTACCGAGGCGATCACTTCATTACCCCGCTGCAGAATGTTGATACGGTAGTTATCCAGGTTTCGGCTCTCTGACCATAAGGCATATCCCCGTTCCACATAGAGCTCAACCCGAACTTTGTTTGAGGAAGTGGAATAGGCTTGCACCTCGATATTACCAGAGAGCGTATAGGTCTTTAAAATACCTGCACCATCCAGGACAAACTCCTTCACCAGGTACGGCTTTTGGGTTCCATATATACGATCGGCGGAGAGGGCCTCGGAATTAATATCGTGGGAAAACAGGAAGATCAGAATTAGAATCTTTCCCACTACGTCTGCATGATATGATTGAGAGCTGTTTTTCAAAGGCCGAATGTATATTGCTAATCAATTTTACTCTTCCGAATGTACGTGATATTTGGCTGAATGGTTACAATATGCCTTTATCAAACAAGAGTTTTTTTTGACTTTGTCCCCCTCTTATTTCTTTTGAAGACGCAAGAGCAACATTTCCAAGGGCATGCATCTGTAAGCGTGTGAAATGTATTTTTATAATACTCCTTCTATCTACTAAACATTAATACTTTTATTTTAAGATTAGAGGCAACCCTCCTGCCTCTTTCGTTGTATAGGCTAGTAGAATAGGAAGGTAATATCACGCTGAATTTTAAATAAGCCAGATGGGATTGAATCGCCTTGAATAGGGAGATTATAAAAGGATGCAAAGAACGAAAGCGTGAGAGCCAGAAAGAGCTCTATAAAAAGTATTATGCCTACGGCATGAGCATTACGCTTCGTTATACAGATTCCCGAGACGAGGCCGCTGCAATCTTAAACGATGCTTTTATGAATGTTTTCTCGAATATAGAATCCTATGATCCCGACCGCCCGTTTAAACCGTGGCTCAGGGCAGATTATTATAAATAAGGCGATCAATCGCTATCACAAACAAAAGAATAAGGCAGATTGGGATGATCTTGAAGCGGCACGGGGGGAGATGGCGGAGGAGCAGACGATTATCAGCGGTATTTCTTATAAAGAGATCGTAGAGATGGTCCGGGATTGACTCCAGCCTACCGTACCGTGTTTAACCTGTTTGTGATTGAGGGCTTCAAACATCGGGAGATTGCTAGCATGCTTGACATTAGTGTTGGTACATCGAAATCCAACCTAGCCAAGGCGAAGCGCAATTTGAAATCCATTTTGGAGAAAAACCTAATTTAACACCTCGCAGCATGACGACCGAAAATCATAATAGCGATCCGCTAAGGAGTTTTTCAGATCACGGTCCGAGGAGTATGATATTGAGTACAACGAAGAAGACTGGCTGAAACTTGAGAATCGGCTCGATGCGAAGGAGGCTCAACGGTCCCGGCGACGAAAACTGATATGGGTAACTGCCGCCTCTCTCCTTCTTTTTGGATTGCTGGGATATTTCACCTACCAGAACAACCAACAGATCAACCGCATCAATCAACAGCTTACCGAACAAAATCAGTGAGCCTCCTGTTCAACAACCAGGCGCTTCAACCCAAGATGAAGCAGAGGATCCAATCGAAGGCGAAACTGAATCTGATCAGCAGGTCAATATTGCAACATCTGAGAATGGGAATTCGGTGTCCAGCCAGCCTAAAACTAACGAAGAGATAGAAAATGAAGTTGCTCAATCCAGTAACCAAAACATAGCAGCTGGTGAACGAGACAGATCTTCTACTTCTGCTGTTACTACTGATGACACTGATCCGGTATTTGCAGTATCTGAAAAAGCGGGAAGCCAGCTTTACATAAATCGTTTTTCCTGCTACGGCTGTGCATTAACAGAACCAGCTACTATCTCCTGGAATCCCCCGCAATTTATGCTCGCAGAGAATCACCCTCCCTCAGGCAATAATGATATCCAGGAAACTGAAAATAGCGGAAGATTCTCCCTTAGCAGCGACAACGGGTCCGCTTCCTCGGCCTCTCCTCTAGCATTGGGAGTGGCCGTGGGACCCGATCTTAGTACCGTCGGATCATTTTCTAATTTTTCAAAACCCGGCTATCAGCTGGGAATAGGCCTGGAATACAGCTTATCTAAAAATATTGCCGTGAGAACCGGAGTAGCCCGTGCCGATGTCCGCTATGTGGCAAATGGCAGCGAATATAAGCCTCCGTATGGCTATTGGACCAATGGCATTGTTGCGGACAAAACCGTAGCGCAGTGCGCCATTTTGGAAATCCCCCTGGCTCTTAAATTCAACCTGTGGGATATGGGCGGTTCCCGTCTTTTTGCCACGGGGGGTGTTTCATCCTATATCATGCTAAGTGAAGAATATCACTTTAACTATAACGAGCCCGACTACGATCTGGTAGACAACTGGAGCGATGATACCGGCACGCGGCACTGGTTTAGCACTGCCTCTTTCTCAGTGGGATATGAAATAGACCTGCTGTCTAATACAAGCTTCCGTATCGAGCCCTTCGTAAAACTACCAATAAAGAGAAGTCCGCTGGGGAAATGTCGAACTGTACTCCACCGGCACCTCCTTCTCTTTAAATCTTAGATTATAACACTAAAACCCAAAATCTGTAGAATGACTAAAAACGGATAAACTTATGACACAATCAGATAATCGTTATCCCAGAATGCTTCAAACATTGGCAATATCAGTACTTGCATTGCTTGTAGTTGCAGGTTGTAATCTTGATGACGGGGATAATGGTGAGCAAGAACCTTTCATTACGCAAATGTCGACTGAAAATCATGGCACTGTATTGTCTGACAACAGTGGCAATGCTCTTTATTTTTTCACCCTAGACGTTAAGGGAAAAAGCAAATGTACCGGTGATTGTATTACGAATTGGCCTCCGGTCACTCTCCAAAGTATTAATACCGGAAATGTATTAGATATTGCTGATTTTGACACGACACATCGGTCTGACGGTGAAATTCAGACGACATATAAAGGATGGCCTCTCTACTACTTTGCTAATGATGATCAGAATACCGTAAACGGAGATGGAGTTAACGATGTATGGTTCGTGGCAAAGGGGAATTACAGTCTAATGATCGCAGATGAACAACTGGTCGGCGCCGACGGCAATAATTACACAAGCGATTACACGCAAGGCGAAGGGATTACTACTTATTTCACGGACTCCGAAGGCCGAACTCTATACACTTTTGCCAACGATGAGTTTAATACCAACAATTTTACGAATGAGGATTTCAGTAATAATGCTGCCTGGCCTATTTTCCACACCGAAATAGATGCTCTTCCCAGCAGTATGGATACCAACAATTTTGCAGTAATAGATGTCCACGGAGAGCAGCAGCTAACCTACAAAGGATGGCCGCTCTATTATTTTGGACAGGATGAAGCCCCGGGCGATACCAAAGGGGTTAGTGTACCTCAACCAGGCGTATGGCCGATCGTAAATAGTGAAGTCTCTGAGGCGCCGGCATCATCTCAATAGCGGTTATAACCAACAGAATAAATTTTTAAACTCAAATAAGGACATCGTTATGCTTTTAAATCACTATGCTCGCGATTATTACACCCGAAATTCATTATGGGTAGTCATTTTCCTTTGCAGTTTCGGACTGTTACTCACGGCCTGCGGCGACAATTCTACCGGAGTAAACGGGGGCGGAAATGGCGGTGGAGGGAATGGTAACGGAAACGGGAACGGGAACGGCGGGAATCAGATCGGCATGGAGCCGACGTTTCAGAATGTACAGGCCATTTTCAACCAAAGTTGTGGAGGATCCAGCTGCCACATTGGTGGTCGAAACAGCGGTGTTCGTCTGGATAGCTACGAAAATGTCATCCAAAGCGAAGGCCAACAGTATGGAGAATTAATTGTACAGCCCGATGATCCCGCTGGAAGTCCAATAATTGACAAACTGCAGGCAAATCCAACACTGGGTTCGCGTATGCCGAATGGCGGTCCCTATCTCTCTTCTGATCGGATAGAACAGATCCAGACCTGGATTTCCAATGGGGCTCAAAATAATTAATGCGGCGCCCTTCCGCGTAAGAGTTTATCAATCATATTATGGAATTGCTAAAACGGTTATCTACCCCCGCTTCTATCTTGTTAACACTACTTTGGTTGGTTCCAGGGGTGGGAGAAGCACAAGTTTACAAAACCGAATCCGGGCATGCAGAATTTCGCTCAGAGGTTCCCCTGCACAGTTTCACCGGCACCTCTGATCACCTCGTCGGCCTTATTAACCTGGCAGATTCAACCGTCGATTTTTATATCGACCTGAACACACTGGATACGGGCATCAACAAACGAGACAGGGATATGAAAGAGACCCTGGAAACCGACAAGTTTCCCTTTGCTGAGTTCTTCGGCAAGCTGGTATCTGACTTTGATACCTCCAGTTCGGAACCGCAGAACGTAACCGTTAAGGGAGAATTTGGCATCCACGGGATAACCCGCCAGGTGCAGATCGACGGCACACTCCAGAAAACAGACCGTGGACTCATCGTAAAAGCCGACTGGGTCATTGATATTGAAAACTATGACATTGAGCCGCCGGGCATCCTGTTCTACCGGGTAGAGAAAGAGCAGGATATCAATATTGAAGCCCTTCTAACACCAACAGAACAAGGATAGGATACCACATGTTTAAAACAGTTGTCATTATTTGCACAGTTTTATTCCTCAATATGCCCTCTCTGCTGCTGGCTCAAATGGAGCGTGAACGGGTAACCGGACAACCTGACGAAGCGGTATCCGAAACGTTTTGGGCTCCAAAATTGGCCGGTATGAGTACTGTGGAAACGCTTGGAGAAAAGAATATGAATGTGACAATCATGCACAATTTTGGGCCACTAAACCAAGAGCCGTTTCGAAATTTTTTAGGGATGGATTTCGGAGCTACGGTGCGGCTGGGAATCGATTACGGCATCACCGAGCAGTGGTCAGTTGGTGTGGCACGCACTTCACCCCAAAAGTTGTATGATTTTGGCTCAAAACTCCGCCTGTTCCAGCAAAACAGGGGTGGATCTATCCCGATTAGTGTAGCCGTAAAGGGTAATCTTGGAATTAATACCAATGAGAATGGATTCAGTTTTAGCGAGCGCCTCAATTTCCTGGGATCGGTAATGGCAGCCCGTAAATTCAGTGATACATTTAGCCTGCAGCTTACCCCGATGTACGCCCATTTTAATCGCGTTTTTGAAGGACAAGAGAACGGCCATTTTGCCCTGGGAATTGGCGGTGAAGTGCATCTTTCCGATCGGTGGGCATTGATGGCCGAATATTTCCCTGTGTTCGGCGATCGCTCCGCAGGTACCAAAAATGCGTTCTCGGTTGGTGTTAATATTGAGACAGGCGGCCATGTTTTTCAGCTATTTTTCAAGTCGTCAAATTGGCACACGGAGCAGCACGTCATCAGTCAAAACACCGAAGATTTCTGGGCGGGCGATATCCGATTTGGCTTCAATGTGAACCGTGTATTCTGGCTGGGTGCCGAGCAGCGATGATTTTTTCAGGAAACAGTGCCGTAAGAAAAAGAAATAAACGGGAAAAAATTCATGTTTGGTAATACACAGATCCAGCTTACTCCACCCCGTTGATCTCACTCTACCAGAGAAGCTACTTCCCGGGCTACTTTTTGGTTGTACTCAAACGCCAGGTTCTTGTAGTTGATGATATCCACAATCGTACCTATGAGGCAGAGTCCACCTGTAAGCAGATAAAGAATACCCATGCCGATCTGCCCGAGGATAAACCGGTGGATACCCGCGGCGCCAAAAAAACCGATAACTGCTGTCAGCAATACCACTTGTGGATCTTTACGACGAGAACGATAGACATTGGCAAATCTGCTAGCCGTATCCTCATCCATAACTTGCATCTGTTTTGAAACATAGGCTGCTTCGTCGCCTTCAATTTCCGGCAAATGGTCGATCATTCTAGCCATAACGCTCTGTCCTCACTATTTAATTCTACTGATTTAATTGCTCTCTGAATTAGATACGTAATTCTTGCCAATAAGATTAGGATAGCGGCAGGCCCCATAAAATGAGCTTGCATTGCTTGCTGGAGATCACCTCTAAAGGTCAACGCGATGGAATGCCCCAAGCCTTCCCCGGGGCAGCTCTGTACTCCAAGAGCTTCAAAAAGACATAGGGAAGCCCCTGTATAAGTATATGGATTAAGTAATGCCATGAGGATGAGTCCCACAAGCAAAACCACCCATTCAAAATGATATCGTAAAAATATTCGCACCATATGCGGCAATTAAAGCGGATTTGAAATGATATCCAAATCACACAATATGGTTTAATCGCTTTTTTTACAGAATTTAATTACCAGGTTCATAGCTGTCCAAAACGTTTAGAAATTTTACAAATATTGACCTTTCTGGTTGTTTAGGACAGATTATTTTCTCATTTCATTTTCAATCCCCCCCCATTCAAATAAATTTATCTGTATGTACTCCGTGCCTTCAGGTGGATCTGGGGGGCTTAAAAGGTTTGTTGAGTAGCTTTTACAGGTCAAACTTCACAAATAGATTTAACCGCAGAAACGCCACCATGTTGGACAAGCACCACGAGTAGCTTGCACAGGCTTTCAGGTACTTCAAAATCAGCATCGTGATTATTGCTGCCGGGATCTGTATGAGCACGGCATTGGCCGTTGTTCCCAAAAAGGATTTGATTTTCAGCAGCTGTTTGATCTCTTTGAAGAAAATTTCGATCTCCCAGCGGGCTTTGTATAACTCACCGATGGTGTTTGCTGTCCAAGTAAACTGGTTGGTGATCAGCTCGATCGTTTGATCCTTCTCGGGATCATAAACCACCACGCGGCGCAGTTTGGCGGGGTATTTTTGGTAGGTGTTGGAGTGGCTCAGTTCAATATATTCATCTACCAATATGTGCTGGTGGCGATCCTCCGGGAGAGGCTTTTCCTTGCCGCGGGTAAATTAAACGGATTGTTTCAGGCGTACGAAGTAGCTGCCTTCGGTCTTCCACCGGTACAGGGTCGGAAAATCAATGTAGGCGCGATCGGCGACAACCACCGCATCGGCAGGCAGCGATAGCTCTTTGGCTACGGTAGAATCATGGGGTTTTCCATCGGTCATATGTGGACATACACGGGCAGGCATCCATCGTAGTCCAGCAGGGTGTGAAGCTTGATCGCTCCCTTCTTCTTGCGGAATTTGGCCCAATCATACAGGCTCAGACACAGGCTGATAGTGGTCGAATCCAGCAACAGGATTTTGCTTTTTATCCGAAAGCGGGTTTGCCGGAACCGGGCCATTCCAGCCAGCTTTTTCATCATGGCAAAGTAATAGTCTTTGAACAGCGGCCACTCGCGATGCTTGTTTTGATAGGATAAGGAGGATTTACACGGAGCCCGGGACACGCCCAAATGATTCAAATTTCCACTGGCAGACTTTAGCCCATTGCAAACATCGAGCAGGGAATTTAACTTCGAAAACTGGCAGAACAACATCGTTACCAAGTGCGTCCAGCTTGTAATTCCTTTGGCATGCTTATCCGACCCGTATTTGCCGACCAGTTTTGAAAAGGCAAGGCGGTCTAAGGTCTGCATAATCTGTGCAAATAATGTTACATTACTCATGGTCAGTGATGTTTTAGGTTGGGTTGGACCTCCTAAAATAGTAAAGCCCCGACTTCGGGGCTTTCACTGACTACTTTTTTCAAACGTTTTGGACAGATGTGGTATATTTATGACTCATTTGTAATTAATTACGATAAAAGCGTATGACGGTAGCACTTTGTCCGGATTGTGGGAGTCTTAAAAATGGTGTCCTATTACCATGTGTAGATTGTGGACATGAACCGGCTAATGATATTGGAATGCCATTCTCGTCGCACTATTTAAGTAAAACAACTCTGGAGGAGTTTAGTGACCTCTTCAAAAAGTTAAGAAAGGAAGCGTCAAATGAAGATGTTGCAGCATGGACTTTTTTCTATATAATAAACGAGTTCTATCCAGAGATAACATACCTGAAAATACCTAAAGACTTCCAGCAAGCTGCAACGGCATTGATCAAGAGAATTGAATTAGAGAATGTAATTGTTGAAGATAGCCCAACGGCATTTACATCTGATGGAGTAGAGGGAAAATATACTACCAAGGTCAGGCACTATATAAAAAGGTGTCCAGAATGTAATTCTTTAAAGTCTATAGCGGCTTGGCATGTAATTAATGGGTCTATGGATCCAGGATATATACCATTTGTGTTAAATCTTAGAATTTTTCATAGCAAATGTATGGTATGTGGCCACAGGGAAGAACTATCGTACGAAGCTGTCTATTACGAATTTGATGAAAGGCAATTTGCTATTTCTAAAAAAGTCAGACATAGATTCGCGGTTTCAAATAGGGAAGGTTCCTAAAAACTACTTTGAGGAGTTATCAACCGGATTTGCATATCGTCGTGTCTCCAATAAGCTGGATTTTGTAGAGAAGATCATGATCTTTAGAGATGAGTTAGATGACATCAGAGTAGAACATGCTAAACTAATCTTCTCCATTCAAAATAGGTATGACATAAGAGGTGATCTATATTACGATAAACCTGAGACTGGTGAACTTGCTACATTTTGGTGGACACCCAGTTAAGCCAGTAGCATTGTCGCCGCAATTTATGACAACTAACAATTATGAGTAAAAGAAGAACCTACAGCAAAGAATATAAACTGGACGTAATCCAGCAAAGTTACACAGCGGGACAATATCCGGGAGCTGGCCGATGAGCTGGGTATTAATCCTGGCCTTATCTATGCTTGGCGCTCCAGTATAAGAAGAAACCCCAGCAATCCTTTCCGGGCAAAGGTATTCCCAGCCGGACTACGAAGAGAACCAGCTGGCCGAGTTGAAGAAAGAACTGGCTGACGTACGTATGGAGCGGGATATCTTAAAAAAGGCGATGGGCATCTTTACCAAGAAAAACGGATAATTTTCCAGTTTATGGCTGAACACAGACACATATTTCCCATTGTAAAGATGTCCAAGGTATTCGATGTAAGCAGAAGCGGCTATTATAGCTGGATGAGTCGCGAGCCCTCCGATCGCGCCAAAGAGAACCGGCGCTTGACGAAACAAATTAAACATATCTGGCTGAAGTCGGGGAAGACCTATGGTAGTCCTCGCATTCACCAGCAACTGCTTCGAGAGGGAGAGCAGCTTAGTCGCCGGAGGGTAGCTCGACTAATGAGAAAAGAAGGCATACAAAGCCAGATTCGCCCCAAATGGGTAACCACCACAGATTCAGGCACACTCTTCCTGTGGCCCCGAACCGGTTGGACCAAGATTTTTCGGCCGGCCGATTAGGTCAGGTGTGGGTAAGCGACATCACCTATATCCCCAGCAATCAAGGGTGGTTGTATTTGACGACCATCATGGATCTGGCTGATCGCCAGATCGTGGGCTGGTCGTTCTCGGAAGGCATGAGCGCCGATGAAACGATTATTCCGGCCTGGAAAGCCGCCTGTCAAAAGCGGACTATCGACCAGGAGCTGGTCTTCCATTCTGACCGGGGTGTCCAATATGCCTGCAAGGAGTTTCAGGAAGTTGCTCAGAAGCCCGACCGCTGGTCCGCCAAAGCATGAGCCGTAAAGGCAACTGCTGGGATAACGCACCGGCCGAGAGCTTCTTTAAAACCTTTAAAGCAGAACTTGCCAATAGAACCTAAACACTATAGATTACAACAATCTTCGAGGAGATAATCTCCAATTTATTGAGATCTGGTATAATCGCCAGCGCTTGCATTCTACGCTGGCCTACCGAACACCGGCGGAAATGCAGAACTACTTAACAAAAAACCAAGAATTGGCTGCATGATACTGGCTTAACTCCTGTCCAGTTTTTGTAGCAATTCCATGGTTTTATTAACAAACGGTTCATATTCCGTGATCCTAAGAATGATTTTAAGCAAGTTAGTTTATCATTAAAAGGTAAAGAAGACCAAATGAACCAAATAGTTTTAGGCCTCAAAAATGAATTGTCAAAATCCTGTCATGGCTGGCTCCGTATTAACCAACAAGCTATATGGAGAGCATTAAAACGTATCGATTCTATCGATCATCTCTTCTAAGTAATTCGTTCGGTAGAGTTTCTAAAATAAACTTAATTACAGAAAGTGGAATCAATCATCAATTACAGTAGCATATACTAAAATAATTACTTTATACAGATGAAGTCCGATACTGATGAAAATGAAAAACGAATAGACTACCGGAATAGCCTGTTTGATCCTTCACTTCCCATCATAGGATATGCATTAGTGGGGATCTATTTTACTTTTTTTGAAGGGCGAATACCCTTAGTACCTAATTGGCAGGTTGATCAAAATATTATACTTGGTCTTGGTTGGACAGCCATTTTAATTCCTGGAGCTTTGAAGAAGTTGGTAGATACAGCCGGGGCCTATTTGTTCATTGGCAATTGACGAGATTTAAGTTTAGTAAACTATTAACTATTACTGGGATTCGATCTGTTAATCCTTTATTTCTGGGTTCTTATGATTGCTTCCTCGTTTCCAGAATCTTTACCCATCCCTATGTTAACGGTCCAAGGTGGTGTATGGACCAGGCTGTCGTTATAACTTTGATAAGTATTGCTGCCATTAAAGGATCGAATGCCATAACGGGTAAAATGTATATTAAGATAGTCGCTGATGATATGGCTAAGAGAGATATGGATAAAAGCAAAAAAATCGATGTAAAAGCAATACTCAGATGGATAGCATTCTTACCTGCTGCTGGCATTGCCGGGTTTTTGGCCTATAATATTGTTTGGTATTTACAGAGTATCACTACATGGATATTCGTTGGACGTGGAACAATATTGGAAATATATTTTATACGATATTTTAGTCATCTTTGCATGGGCATGGCAACGATATATGTGGCCTGCTTCGTAGCTCCATCATCGAAAAAAGTGATTGCACTTGTTACTAGTGGATTGGTACTGGTGTTTCCTGGAGAGCTACTATATTTTATGCTCTAATGGTCCCAGAGTACTTGGGTATCGTTGATTCAATTGCTATGGATCTTGGAGCAATCGGATGTGCTATTGCCATATATGATGACAAACGGAACTAATATAATTCATTTGATCATTCCCAAATTAAGCTGACCCCAATGGACGAAAACGAGGCCAAGGTGTTAGCAAAAGACTTTCTTGCTGAGAACATAGAATTAACGATCCATCATGAAATACCTCCAGGAATTTATCTTCCCAAAATGGATCCGGAAGATGTCATAATTATGAGCTTTTCGCTTTTTAACGAGGCTTCATGATGAGGAATCCATCGGTATGTAATTGGTCTCGTAAACGAGAGTGGAAGCGTTGGCTTTGCTGGCCGACGGGCGAATAAGCAAGGTCTGTACTCCAAGGGTTAAGAAGTACATCTGGTGACCAAACTTGCTCATTTGCTCAACATGCCTGATCGGATCAGGCAATAGCTGTCCAAAACGTTTTAGAATGTAAGAAATATCTTTGTTTGTATGGGTTTTGGACAGATTTTTTCCCTGATCGATAATCAATCCCCCCATTCAAACAGTCCCCCTGCATCAACTCCGGCCAGTTTCACGCACCTCCCCGATGGCTCAAATGGGGCGTCTGGCAGCTCTCTAGGTCGAACTTCACAAACAGGTTTAACCGCAGAAAAGCCACCATGTTAGACAAGCACCACGCGTAGGTGGCGCAAGCTCTTAAATATTTCAAAACCAGGATAGCAATCATTGCTGCCGGGATCTGAATAAGTACGGCATTGGCCGAGGTTCCCAGGAAAGATTTGATTTTCAGCAACTGCTTGATCTCTTTGAAGAAGATTTCAATCTCCCAACGAGCTTTGTACAGCTCCCCAACGGTGTTTGCTGTCCAATAAAAATGGTTGGTAATCAGTTCAATAGTTCGATCTTGTTCGGGGTCATACACCACCACGCGGCGCAGCTTTTTCGGGTACTTGGCCCGGGTCTTGGATGCGCTGAGCTCGATGTACTCATCCAGCAGGATGTGTTCGTGGCGCCCCTCGGGCAGGGGCTTCTCCTCCAGCCGGTGGAACTTGATGGAGTCCTTGAGCCGCACTACAAAATAGCTCCCGCCTTGGTGCCAGCGCCACAGGGTGGTAAAATCCACATAGGCCCGGTCGGCCACTACGACAGCGTCTTTGGGTAGGGAAAGCTCTCGGACGGCTTTCCCGTCATGGACTTTTCCCTCAGTCATATTCATATATACCGGCAGGCATCCATCATAATCAAGCAGGGTATGAAGTTTAATGGCTCCTTTTTTCTTGCGAAAACGGGCCCAATCATACAGGCTTAGACACAGGCTGATGGTAGTCGAATCGGGCAGCAGGATTTTACTTTTGATCTTGAAGCGGGTTTGCCGAAACTTAGCCATCGCCGATAACTTGCCCAGCATTTTGAAATAGTAGGCTTTAAACAGCCGCCAGTCGCGATGCTTGTTCTGGTAGGGCAGCGAAGACTTGCAAGGGGCGCGCCCAACGCCCAAGTGATTCAAATTGCCCGAGGCACTTTTCAAGCCATTGCACACGTCGCGCAGAGAGTTTAACTTCGAAAACTGGCAAAACAGCATCGTTACTAAATGGGTCCAACTGGTGATCCCTTTTGCGTGTTGTCGGTTTGGTGGGTGCTCACCAATTTGGTAAAAGAAAATCGATCTAACGTCTGAATTATTTGCGCAAATAATGTTAATTTTATCATAGCCAGTGTCATTTTAGAGTTAAGAGGACTCCTTAAAATAAAAAAGCCCCGGTTTCGGGGCTAACGTCGTGGCTATTCTTTAACGTTTTGGACAGATGCTGCCAGGTTACAACTTCTTCGGGAAGGTGTAACGCAGGTTGAACCCGACATTGTTGTACCGATAAATTTCACTTGAGGATCGTTCGGCGTTTGCAGCCAGCTCCAGTAACAAGCAATGCGGGCATTGAGTCGACCGGCAGAAGCGAGATCGATGCCGTCACGATTGTGCTTAACCATCAGCTCGGCCTCAATCAAAAATGTGGGCTCCTGAGCCGATCTCTGGTATAGAAAATCAATTCCTCCACCCTTTATAAAGAGCTCGTTTGGCGTCCAGTAAGGAATGCCACTGCTGTAGTTTATAGTGGCATCCTGGTAGGCGGCTTCAGCGATGAGCCGGGTTCTGAATAGAGAAGAAGAAAATAACTTTCCGTAGATACGCCCCAATGCTTCGTATGAAAATACCTCATCGCTATACCAGTTGGCAGTGCCGTTGAGTGTTGTTGTCAACCGGTCGTTACTCAGCCAGTTATCTTCTCGGTATAGCGTCCCCCTCAGGCGGTCAATGCCGCGATTGATAGCCGTATTTGTCATCACCGGGCTATAAGAAAACTGTGTGGAAGTGTAGGATGATCCACCCGCTATCCAAAAGCCCGCCGTCATTTGTGTAAAAAAGTCGCCATTTGCAGTGCTTACCCCCACCCCGAACATTGACTGCATCGTCTGCTGCCGATAATTATGGCGATAGGTATAGTTGAGAGAGGTTAGTTGGTCTTGCAGCGTATTCGCATTAACATCAGACTGCACCAGGCTCCGACCCGCCATTACAGTGTGGAAATTACGCCTTCGAGGTCCCCACTCAGCCAGCAGACCAACATTTGCGACATCATTCCCAAAATTATCGCTCGAGTAGGAACCGGTAAGTCCTCCTGAAAATCCTTCATTGATCCGATAATTATGTTTCAATTGCGCCTCCAGCTGGTCCAAAAGAATTCCGGGTACTGCCTGTAAAGTTCCTTCTTCCGTTCATACGACTGGTATCCAATCTCTGTGTGGATCAGCTTCTCTACATCCTTTGGTGCCTTCTCCTGTTCAAACAGGGGATGAGAGAATTCATATCCCAAATCCATCCGACCTCCATACATAAATTCTGATCCTACAAACGCTCTCAAACTGTCGTTTTGGGGATTACTTTTCACCTGTTTAACAGCCCTTTCCCGAAACTGCTCTTCCCGTTGGCCTGTAGTAGCCATTGCAGCTTTGTCTCTGCGGTAATCGATTTAGTTCTTTCTGCCCAAATCAACGCCTGCTCGTAGTTACCCTGTGAATAGGCGTATAAACCGGCTATTTGATCGGCCAGCGGTTTCAGTTGATCGTGCGCTTCCTCCGGCAAACGGTTCAGCCAATTAACAGCTGAGTCCGGTTGGCTATACCATAATGAGCGCTGTATACCGTAGTGGTACAGGGTATCCGAGCTGGGATTTTGCTTGAGCAACTCCTGAATATAGGTTTTAGCTTGGGGCCAGTTTTCCGGTCCTTGATTGCTCATAACCAGTTGCTGTAAAACCTGTCCATTTTGGGGATTCAATTTCAATTCACGCTGTAGCCATCGCTGCTGAAATTCCCTGCCGGGATTTCCATACTGCTGTACCATCATATCCTTAAGCGTTATCACCGATTCGTCCTGTTGCGTGTTCCATAAATTTTCAAGGTAGCTCCAGGCCTGATCAATTCTGCCGGCCCATCCGTAGTAGGTCACCAACTTCCTGACCTCCTCAGTATCCCAGACCTGCGTGTTCAGCAGTCGTTTTTGCAGTAAAGAAATCGCCAGCTCCAGCCTATTGAATTCCACGGCTAATGCAATGACCCGGTTTTGCAGTTCTTCCGATTTTGGGTTACTTCTCAGCTCCGTCAGAGCATCCTGCAGCCGTGTATCGGTCCAAGCCGTACTATCTTCATCCTCCAAACCTTCTGCTATATTCAAAAAGTTGTGATACGAACTGATCGCATCTGCAACCATTTTTGAGAATCTGGGTCGCCCTCCAACCGCTGCCGATAGAGATTCGGAATATTCAGGGTATCTTGCCGGGTTGAAAACTGTGCCAGGTAGCCATTCCAAAAACGAGTAAAAGCGAGCTCCTGGGTTTGATCAGCCAGTGACTGCTCCACCTGATCACGATCTGCTTCCGGAACATACATGAACCAATAGCCGGGAAGGCTCTCCTCTCCCCTTTGTTGCTGTATGGCGTTTAGGTTATAAACAATTTGTCGCTGCCCGGCATGATCGGTACGAAAGGCCTGGGTTTTCGTCCAATCCTCGACTATAGGTACAGCATCTCTGGCCGTCTTGAATCGAATAAAGGGATAGTTCCGAACTGTTTCCTGCAGACGTTGCTCAAAGACATCGTATAAACCATAATCGTATTCCCTGCTCTTTTGCCAGCCGAGTCCCAGCTTGTTACGGCTTGAAAATAAATCCTCTTCCCTCTGCTCCACCTGAAAAACGTCATCCGGGTGAACAAAATGGGTCCAGATTCCAGTCAGTAGATATAAACTGTGTTGTCTGAACATGGAGTTATCGTCTGCTACAAATCCACTGGAAATACGAGGATAGTCAAATAACCTTGTATTGTAGGGATCTCTCGAAAATTCGCGTCCACTACCTTCTTCCTGAGTGCCTGTATACAGCGAACTTAGATATTTTATCTGTGGCATCCCTTTTACCAATGCCTGTATCCCGGTAGAGTCGATCAGGTTTGTGGGTGGGACATACGTTTACCGGCAACGGCCCCAAATTATCAATGCGCCAGCGTTTACGGGCGGCTTCCAGTGCAGCAATCATGAATTCCTCATTATTCCAGTCCTTTAGCCATAAAGAAAAATGATTATACCCATGAAATGCCAGCTCATGGCGACTCTCAGCCACTTTTTTTGCCAAACCTATGCTACCCCTATCATCTACACCGGGAACCGATATCTGCTTTGGGTCCATTCCTCGAAGTCGAATGGTGGCACCACGTTGGCGTTGTCAGTTGAACGCTAGTCATGGCCGAGTAATCGATATTAAACTGGTTTGCCAGCTGCTGCATATCGGGCCACCAATGTTGTATTACATACTCGGCGTGCGTGATGTCATACTCCCAATCGATCGGTGGCATCTTTTCGTTGTAGAGAGGGGCGGGAAAATCATCAAGAAAGATGGTACTCGTATTAGCTACAGGATAAGCAACACCTTCCAGCATTTTAAGGACCATTGAAAAAAGTATGCCCCGATAGGTCTTTTCTTCACCTAAGCGTGAGTTAAACAAGGTGGAAGTTCCTTTACCTATTTTGTTTTCAATTATCACCGGTGATTGTAATGAGTCTTTCGATGTGGCAACTACATTGATACTCTCCGTAAACATATTTTTGTGGAAACCACTGTGGTAATACGGGATCGACTGGGCGTAGCTGCCATCGGTGAACCCGGGAAAGGCCAGCCCCTTGAACTGAAAACCGTCAGCACTGTCTTGAATAGCATATTCAGCCTGGGGCCTGATCCCCAGAAGGTATCCATAGCGTTGATCCCATACCGGCAGGGTGGTAAACAAGGAGTTTCCCCGGCAACGAAGCGGACGAGCTTCTCTATGTTTCGATCCGACATCTGTTCCATCTCCGAGGTGGTAATGCAAATTAACCGAACCGATTTCGGAATATTCAATTCATCGCTTCCCAGTTCAAGATCATGCGTTTTGTATGGAATTTTGGTGTAATCGAACGATCGTGTCAGATTGTAAGCGGTAGAGGTACTTGCACCGTCAGACCTATCTTTTATCACCAGTATCAAGGGCTCACTCTGGGAAAGCTGGCGGACGTCCTCCTGGCTGCTGTCCTGCTGGTTTGAGCCGCTGAACGAACATCCACCGATAGTAAGTAAAATGCTCGAAAACAGTATAAAAATCAGCCTGTTTCTATTCATCATTATCCGCTCTGTTGGTTGGATGTATATGCAGAAGCACTTCATCTATTTCTGCTTCTCCCTTCCTGTTCACAATCTCATAGACTGTAACTTGATCGCTGGAGTAATAGGTGTTGACGGTTCGGCCTTCCAACTCACGGAACTGCGAAAACCACTGCTCTATATTGCGCATCACGTTGCTGGAATTATACAGGATTCCCTGCTGTATGGAACCGTAGGGCGGTTTTTCAACGAATACAAAAATACTTGGAGGTGGAACCGCCTGGTTGGTACGCTGCTGAGGCGGCACCAAAAGCCATTGCTGGTAAAGCGAATCGATACTGCCGTACTGATTAAGGAAATAGTTGTAGTTCATAAAATAGTGACGATTTTTTGCCAGAGAGCGATCAATTTCAGGGCCAACCGTGGCATAGGAATATGGAAGGTGTTCATCGATTATTTGATAATAGGCTTCATGAAATCCGTTAGGCGTTGTTGAAGGCAACACACGACTGACCTCAACCCCACCCTGCAGGTAAATCAGCGCTGTTATACCAGCAACAAGTGAAAACGACTCAATAATTTTGATTACACTTTGCTGGTATCGGATTATCCAATTAATGAATCTCATGACATGGGCAAACGCAATCCCCAAAAGGATCGATATCAACAGGGCATAAAAACCATTCAGCTGGTCGGGATCAAACCAACCGGTGCTTATAGAAAGCTGCGGCAGGTAGATCGTGGAAATTACAATAAAGAAAAACAGAATAATTAACTCGTCAAGACCATTTTTGCTGTCGGTAAATATCAGCCTAAGTATAGAGCCGAGCAACAGCAGGCCCGCCCCAGCTGCATAATATTGACTCAGCGTAGACAGTTCAGCAATAAGTAGCGGGTAGTAGCTGTAGGCCCGCGTATCATAGAGCATCTGCCGGAAAAAGGAAAGCAGATCCATATTATAAAATTGCAGGTAGAGGATAAATGGAACTAATATCAGAAATGCCGTACCAGCCAGGTATGCCAGGTAACGCAGTGTTGAACGGGCATACTGTTTCCGGGGTGTCAGTACTATGGCAATAACCATGGCCGGCAGTAATATGAAATATCCCACAAAAAGATTGGTTAGTGCCGTTGCCATAAGCCCCATTACTACGTAAAACCAGGGTCCCTTATACCGATCTCTTAGGTTGCGGACAAGAATGGTGATGGTGGGAATGGCAAAACAGAGGGCCAGGTCCAATCGTATTGGCTTCTATCTGCTGGTCGAGGGAGAGCGGGAGAAATAACATCGGCACAAGGGCATAAATGGACATCGCAAAAATCGGAGCCATGGGATAATCATTCTTGGTGATATCCCGTGTAGCCCAATAGATAACAATACATAAAAAGAAGCTGATTAATGCTCCAAGCAGGTGTAGGATCATCTCCGGGCTCACCTGTGTAAGCATGCTGAATAGGCTAACGAGCGAATGCATGCCCCCGGGATCGGGGATGTCGGTAAAATATTCCTGCAATCGTAAATTTTTAACCCTATTTAGATGCATGTACCATACCCGGCTGAATGGAGAGGCATTTTGCAGGGCCGAATACATTCGGGTGAGCCCACCAGCCAAGGCGACCAGTATAGCCAGCATTGCATAGAAGTCAGGCCATTCTCTTCCCTGATCCATTTTCGGGCCGAAGAGGTAAGCTTCTGCCAGCTGAATCCATCGTAGTTTTCAATAAATTCTATTTGCTTCACGATCGACCTAAGCTCAAATTCCCTGACATACTGCTTGATCCCCACTTTTTCCTGTCGCATAAAATGCAGTACCAAGGGAATTAATAATAATGTAAGTACGATGCTGATGAAGTCGTAGATGTGCAGAACGGTGAGTAAAAATACCGAAGCGATGATGATACCGCCCAGTCCTACCCACGCGTAGATCATCTTCTCAATCTGCGGCAGTTCACGAATATGCCGAAAAAACCACGGCGCAATTACCGCGAAAAGCAGCCAGAACCATAGAGCAATCCTGACAACAGCAAAAAGGGCTTTAAATGTGTATGGTATGTCCGGCATTTAATCGATATGCTCTGTTAATTCTCTGCTTCGGAAGCCAGTGTACAGCATCCTTCCCAGCCGAGGGAGCGAATCAGCTCGATGGCCGTGGGTACCAGTACCATGTCAAATTGATTTTCCGCCCGCTCAATAAGCTCTTCTGACAAAATTTCTATCCATTCCTTATCAGACTTGCTATCGTCGTACTGATGGGTTTCTATAAATTCATTTACAAACTCAAACAGACCGATGATTTTGCCCGTCCATGAAATCTCTTCACCGGTCAAACCATACGGCGTACCAGATCCGTTGATCCACTCGTGGTGGGTTTTAATACCCTCTTTCACATCTTTATGGACGGGTAGAGCTTCCACAATCATGCTACCTACAAACGGATGCTCCAGTTCGGCACCCATGGTCATTTTTTCATCCAGCTGCTGGGTTACAATGTACCCCACATCGTGGAGCTTGGCTGCCAGGATAAGGCGATTCAGCTCCTGCTCATCCAGCCCGAAGTGCTCCCCAAACCGCTTAGCAAATGCAATCATTCGCGGGGTATGATGCCGGGTGCGTTCCTTGCTCATCTCAAGCTGACGGAGCATTTTGTAATAGGTGTATATAAGCTCATCGGATATTTTTCGGTTCTGCTTGCGGTATTTCAGCAGATCACGCAAAGTGGTAGAAATCGTGGTTTCGATCTCGTTTTCCGTTTTAATTTCACCGCTTAACCCAATAAAGATAAATGCTTGGGCATGCTCGGTGGAAAGCTCACTGACGATCATATCATCTACTGACTCACGGAGTATGGTTTCTGGTAGATTCGAAAATATTTCGGAGAGCTGTTCTGCAGAATCGATGCGCGCCATATTTTCTTCGACCCAGTCTATAAACCTCTCTTCCAGCTTGTAAATAGCAAGGAATTCAATCCCCGCCTCTGACTGCTCAATAATTCCACCAAAAGAAGCAGACTTCAGCTTGGCCAGATACCCCAGCATCAAGTTGGCAATGCGGTCGATATTCAGGGTCCCGGTTCCAAGATCGCTGGCTACCTGTTCGGCCTTCGCTTCATACGACTGTGAGGGCTTCGTTTCTCTGGATTCAAGCTTGGCCAGCCAGTTTGAAAGTATCCGTGCTACAATCGGCAATTTAGCCTTAATACGGTCGGGACTTCTTACATGGGGACCTACGCAGTAGATGGCCCAAAGTTCATCATCTTTATAGACCGGGATATGTTCACATTTACCGATAGTGTGATTTGAGGTGCCAATATTCAGAAATTCATCACTCCAGGAAATCTGCTTTTCAATCTGCTCCAGCTGCTCCTCGTATTTACGCACCTGTTGCTGCTGTTTTTCCGTGAGTTCTTCTCCCTCATCTCCGGTCACGTTTTCAATATTTTCAACCAGCACCTGCCTGCGGTACAATCGAAGCTTTTCTCCATCTACCTTTTTATAGACGAAGTGTATAGGTGCATGATAGATTAGGTCTATCCACTGCACAATTTCCGTGAACTTGGGCGTCTCTTTCCTTGAAATATGTTCCGCCGCCAGCGACCAGAACTCCAGCTCGCTTTCAGTATCGAAATCTTCTACCGAGAAAGCGTTGGAAAGCCTGCTCGCTACGGTTTGAAAATAACTTTTGACGTCTTTGATCATAGCCAATCTAGTTAAAATGCTGAATAATAATAGTAATCCAGACGCTTAAAAAATCGAAGTGCCATCACGAACGTAATTGCAGCAAAGGTGACAGAACCGGCTATCAGCCCGACTGCAGCATATTCTAATGATATGATCCTGCTGCAAATATAGCCAACCATAAAATTGACGATCGTTGCAACAATCATGGCATACATCACAAATGAGGGTCTGTTTCAGGGTAAAGAAAAAAGTGAATTCAGAAGTCCGAAAACGAGAAACAGGTATGAAATACTGGCCATCCAAAAAACGCGCGTCGTCATCGGGTTGGCAAAGAAATCTCGAACTTCCGGGATCTCATCAATAAATACGCGCAAGCTGTCAATACTGATAAATGTAACCGCAATTGAAATTATACCTATCCCCAAAAGCAACAGGGACTGTTTCAGGTAAAACGATTTAAAATACTTGTTGAACAGATCGATCTGTACAAAAGGCGCACGTTTTTGAACCGGCAGCAGCAACTTGGAGAAGGATTGGATGCTGTACTCAAGAACAGCTATGGTCAGTACCAAGCTAATCAACGCCCAGTCCATGCCCAGCTCATAGGGCGTATTAAACCACATAATATACGGCGGAGGCGGTGGACCAGCTGACCATGCCAGGATGCGATCCAGAAAGAGAAAAAGAAAATAGCAGAATCCATACACAAAATAACGGTAGCTGTTATAGTACCGCACTTCCGGATCGGGCAGTGACTTGCTCTTGCCTATCCTGTCCTGAAAACTGGATTTTAAGCCGATAGTAGACAAGCGCATACACCCCAAGCAGCAGGATGGTAACACTCATACCGATCCACTGTGCGGCATAAATACCGATCTCAAGACCGTCCATCAATAGGATAACAACTCCCGTTCCAATTAAAATAGTAACCAAAATCATCAGGCGGTGCTCCATAGCGTATAATACGCCCGAGGCCAGCAGTAGCAGGCCAATCAGGAAAAAGTAGACCAACCCAATCAGCATCATTCCCATTGGATAAAACGGGATTATTATATTTAGTACGTAAATTCCCAGAGTTACCAGCACCACGGTGATGAATCCCCTGATCATAATTGTTTTGGAAGCCAGAAACGCAAGCTGGTAGTTCTCCTCCCCCTTATACTTTGAGACATGTCGCCCGAGTGTTTGTATGAACCCCCCTGTAATGACGAACGCCCCGATCGTACCAAACGCCACCATCGTAGCCTGTGCCTCGTTAAACTCCAGCCAGGCCCAGAGGGAATAACGAAATATCAGCACTGCGGCAACTTGACTGATCATTGGCAGAGAAAACAGCAGTCCCAGTGAATAGTGCTTGCCAAAAAGCTTGGCACTCTCTTTCAGCGGTGGTTTATCCAGCTTTTTCTTCTTTTTCTGATCCAGGGATTTGCTTTTTTCGCGAAGCTCCTGCTTGATTTCGCCATAGAGACGATCTGCCAGCTCAAAGACCGAGTCGCTTTCAAACTGTTGCTGCACATCAATATCCCGCAGTCCAAACGATTCCAGCGTAGCCGCCACCGCCCACGAACTAACCGGATTGTCCACCTGTTCTTTGACCTGCTCCCGCAGTTCATCCAGGGTTACGCTGCCCGGTTTAATTTTTTCTGTTGTAGTTTCCTGTTCAGACATATTCTGGCTGATATTCTTCCATCTTTTGTACTGATGGCAATGTTATATCTTGCTTGAGCGGCTGCCGCTTCTGGTTGTGCATGCGTAGATACGTTTCATAATAACTGTTCACCGATTTCTCGATCGTATATTTCAGCAGCACCCGCTCACGCGCCCTTCGTCCCATTTCAATCCTGAGATCATCATCACTTAATAGCTTTATGACACCATCGGCCAGTGATTGAGGGTCACGCGGGCGGCAGAGTTCCCCGCATCCCTCAAGTGCTTCCCTGATGCCACCCACATCTGTAGCCACCACGGGTCGCGCACAGCTCATTGACTCGATGACGGTATAGGGGAATCCTTCGGAGATGGAGCTGAGGATAGAGATATCACCCTCATTAAATAGTTCATGCGGTGCGTTATGAAACCCGCCAAACTCAAAATTTTCACTCACGTCAAGTTCGTCAACCAGCGCGCGGCACTTTTCGGTGTACTTGCGATCTAAATCGAGCCCGCCATACAGGATGAACTGTACATTGGGAATTTCCCGGCGAACAATATCGCAGCATCGAATCATGGTCTCGATATCCTTCAGCGGGAACACATGCGCTGCAGCCACAACGGTTGGCGTGCCAGCGGTCTCCTCCGGTTTGGGAGTTGGCTTAAAAAGGTCCGTATCCACCCCGTTATAGATCGGTTCGATCCGCGCCTCATCTGCTTCATACCGCATCTCCCATTTTTTATTTACGGAAGTCACTGGTGAGATCTGATCTGCATGATAATACGCTGCCCGTGAAATATAGGTACTCAGGTCGATCAGGAGCTTTTCGAAAAATCGGGGAAATCATCCCCGCTTACATTAATGAGCCGCTCGCGGACGAAGACGCCGTGATCGGTCAATAGTGAGGGAATTCCATATTCATATTTCCCAGCGATGGAAGCGATGGTAGGGAAGCCCGCAATAGTCCCATGGGTCAGGCTAACATCCGGTACCGGTACCGCCAGGGCCATCATAAAGTGATAGAGCCAGCGCATGCCAAATGTTACATCAAATACGTAGGGCGCCTCATCGCCGATCTCCATCTGCTCAGCCTCATCATACTTCTTGGAAAGCTGATTTTTGAACTCCAGCCACACGAGCGGGTTCGCAAGGGTTTGCTTGTAGTCAAAATAACGGTAATATTTCCAGAATCCGTAGATTACCTCTCCAAACTCTTTGGCATCATTAAACGGGTTGAGCAGACCATCCATAAAATCTCGGAAAATCGGGAAAAAGTATTTTTTAATAGCCTGATCGGTCGTCTTGCCCCTGCGTTGGATATGTTTGGAAAAAGGCACATCCTTCTCAAAATACTGCACCGGCTCCTCGGCACCCCAAAGCGGCAGATGTATAATCGACTCCACATTTTGGGTGATTTTATACCGTGGTTCCACTACCGGATTACCCGTAACAGCCAGTATGGTAAAATCGACCTCCTCCTGCAGTTCGCTGCAAAGTATATGGCACCAAGTTGACACGCCACCCGCTGTAAGGATAGGATCCCTCGGTCTCAATTAACACCTTGGGCTTATTACTCAAAATGAGGGTACAAACTTGAGGTTATATCGGGTTGCATTGCCGACCTGTACTGGTCAAAAACCGCTTTGCCAGGTGTGATTTTCTTTAACCTGCCGGAAGCGTTCCTGGAGTTCGCCCTGCCATTGTTCGGGATTATTCCATAGATGATCAATAATTTTCGCCAAATCCTCCACTGCCCTTTCTTGTTCAACCACCACGGCGTACTTTTCAGTTACATCGCCTGTGGCCCATCCCACCGGCAGCACCCTGCGGGAGAGCGCCTCAAACAGGACCAGCGGCTGCGATTCATTATGGCTGGTAATGCAGAGTGCATCCATCTTATCGATATGTTCTATAGCAGGGCGATTCCAGATCAATTTCACATTCGGGTGATTTTTCTTTGGGCAATTACTTTTTTCTTCAGATCTGGTTCCGCCGCATCACACAGCATCATCAGATAGCTTGCGGATGGGCCCAGCTCCCCGGCCAGAGTCAAAAAACTTCAACGGATTCTTCATCTCCGCACAGCGACCGATCCATCCAACCACCAGTCTTTCGTTCAGCAATTTATCCTGTTTTATCCAGGTCTTATCGACACCATTTGGAATATATTTGACAGACTCAGCGCCCATCTCCTTCTGTTTGGAAATATTGCACTCGGAAACGCTTATAATTTGATCTGAGGCTTGATATACCTGCCGAGCGATATTCTTAAACAGGTCTGAAATATCGGTTTTGCCCTGCTCATGTTGTGGTATTTTATATCCGCATTCCAGGGCCACAGCGCCCATTTTTACCTCTTGCCAATAGAGTGCATGCTCGGTAAGCACGAGTGATTGGCCATATTTTGATGCAAGTTTCATTCCAAGCCAACCAGCAAACCCGGTATTGGCCACATGAATAACGTCCGCTTGTTCTGAAGGGGCTTTTATGTGATGATGTTGTGAGGAAAACCACGCTTCAGATGCAATCTCCCAGCTGGAATTCATCTCTGGCGGCGGGATACGCGTGAAAGACGCAATATGGTCAGGCAGTTCATAGACGGCGGTCTCAAGCGAATTGTTGCGGTACTCGTCCGTAGCTATTTGCAAAATTGAGAATTGTACGTGATCAAAGGCCTTAATATACTGATGCACCCATTCGCTGACTCCGCCCCGGTACCACGGATAGGTTCCCTCAATGACAAGTAAAATTGTGGGCTTGGTTTGCATAACGTTTAATTTAGCCGCCAGTTGATCCGTTATTGTTTATTCTTATAGAGACGCCAAAAAATGGAGCCTGTCTGTGTCAACAATCGGGAAATCACATCAAATTCTTTTGATGAAAAAAGCTTGTTCCTTTTTAGAATCAGGTAGGCAAACATTTTTGCGTCGTCCGGAATCTTCATATCGTTGATGAGCAGTTCTCGCTCATCCAGGGCGAACATCGGGATGCCGATCTCCGCCGGCAGATTGTGCTCTTCCGAAAACCTGGACATCACACCGAGCTCATCATTAAACACATGATTGGTCATATACGGTTCTCTGGAATCCAGAATCTGCTGGTAGGTATATTCTTTTTTAAGCTCCTCTGAGCTGTAATCGTCAGGTAGTTGCTGCCCATAGGTGGAAATATGACGGGGCTGTTCGCCCGAAATAATCCAGAAAGAGATGCAATCTATCGAAAAAAGATCCCGGAGCTCAGCACTCAGCTTCTGGATGGTCGAGGAAAAACCACCGCTCACCGCTTCCGACATCAGCTTGGAAACCAGCTTCTTTTTGATCATTGCCAGTTCCTTGGTCAGGTAGGGTATTTTCACATTGGTGACCAGCTTCATCCGTACCCGCTCTTTTACTTTCTCTTTCTTGTCAATGAACATCGTCTTTTCGATAAAGTCGGCGGCCCCGAGTTCAAGTGCTTTTTTCTCTTTCTCAACCGTTGGCAAATTGGTGATAACAAGGACTGGAATCTCTTTTTTTTGGGCATCCTGCATGAGGGATTCAAGGAACTCAAGACCACTGATGCCCGGCATATGAATATCTGACATAATCAGGTTCACCGCATTTTCCGAGAGAACATCGATCCCCTCCTGTGCGTTTTTGGCATGAATAAGATTGAATTCGTCGCCAAGTAAATTCTTTGAAATAATATGCATCGGCTCGTCATCATCAATAATTAAAATCGTATAATCCATTGAAGAGCAATGATTTAGATTAGTCTTCTATTCTTTTCTATATGTTTTTACAAAAACAAGAGATCCAAGAAACTGTTACAACTGCCCATTTTTAAACAATACACCAGTCGTTTTGAAATGTAATTTGTCTTTTCTGTCAGAATCGATTACCCCGGCAGTGACTAATCTTGAAAAGACTGAAGAATTTTACCTTTAGCTATATACATTGAAATACTTACCAAAACACCATTATTAACGATTACCGATAAATACCAAGAGATATTAATCTTGTAAAACAAGAGATAATTACTGTAGATTCTGCCTTATAAATGCTTCAAGTTCAAGCTGAGAATAAGGATAAGGCAGAATGATATTTTTTATTTACTGTTATTCCTTGTTTGAGAGAACCAACGTGAAAATTTTTATTCAACGGCGATGTTCATTTCGCCGTTTTCTAAACCTAATAATATAAGCTAAATAGCGTAATAAACCCTAAAATTTAAGAATTTCACCGAACTGCGTATGCAAATGCCAAAACCAGTCTCCATCCCTCTACTTCCAAAGTTTTTCCCCATTCTGGTGCTTTCCTTGTTGATCTGTTCCGCTGTCCAGGCTCAAGACCAGCAGCAAACCCAGCCCGACACGTTGAAAGGCACACTCGAGGCGATAGAAATTGAAGCCGCTCACTCAGCGATTAGTGCAACGACCCCGCCTTTTACACTGAGCATGGTCTCAAACAGTGATGCGGAACTCACCCATAAAGCCCCGATCACCATGGATGACATGTTCAACCAGGTTCCGGGCATCTGGGTTAACGATCGGGAGAATTACGCCCTTGGCGAACGCATTACGGTTCGCGGCATCGGGTGGCGTGCACAGTTTGGCGTTCGGGGCATCCAGGTGGTCATGGATGGCATCCCGCTGACCATGGCCAACGGCCAGGCGATGCTTACGGTGGTGGATCCCGCCTTTATACGTCGCGCCGAGCTGATTCGCGGTCCATCTTCCCAGTTCTGGGGAAACAGCAGCGGCGGCGTACTGTACCTGAATACAAAGCCTCCAGTAAATACAAGCTCGCCTTTTATGATCCGCGGTACGGTAGGCTCTTATGGATTGGCTAAAACGGATATTCAATACAGCCAACGGTTTGGCAGTCATGGAGTTAGCGGATACGCCTCATATTTAGACCAGCAGGGATTCAGGGATCACAGCGAAGTTCGAATTGGGCGTGCCGGGCTTTCGGGAGCTATTGACCTAAACTCCGACAGCCGAATTGAATATTTTGGCGCCTACGCCAACATGCCCCAGGCCGAGCATCCCAGCGGATTGACCAGGGAACAGGCTGCTGAAAGTCCAACGATGGCCTACAGTACGTTTGAATCTCTGGATGCAGGAAAACAGATTTCCCAGGGGCAATTCGGGATTAGCTTCTCTAATCAAAATTCACTGGGCTTTCTTGTCGGCTACCGTATATGGACTGTTTCGTAATCTCGACAACCCTCTGCCCTTTGCGATCATTGATCTTAACAGAAAAGCGGGCGGGGCTCGTGTAACCCTGCAGCGAGATCTCGATAGATTCTCCTTCAACATAGGGATTGAATCAAAGCTACAGCGTGATGATCGTACAGAATTTGAAAATGACAATACTCAACGCGGGCCAATCCAGGTAGATCAAATTGAAAACGTGCAGAATTATGGGGTGTTTGCGACCTCCACCTATACCCTGGACAACCTCAAGGCCATGGGCTCAATCCGATACGACTGGATCAATTGATGAAGCTAATGCGGCCTCAGCTTCAGGTTTCCGGGGAACGGGACTTCCAGTCTGTTAGCCCGGCAGTGGGCCTAAACTACTCCGTGGGCGATGTAGAGTTTTTCAGTAATTTAAGTACCGGCTTTGAATCTCCAACCACCACAGAACTGGTAAACAGGCCGCAGGGCGGAAACGGTTTTAATCCCAATATGAACCGGAAAAAGCGCTCGGACTTGAAGTGGGAAGCCGGGGACAAATAGTCAACGGCAAACTTTCCTACGATTTGGCGCTCTATAATCTGTGGATTTCGGATCTGCTTTTCCCCTACCAGCTGCAGGCCAACGGCCCAACGTACTACAGAAATCAAGGGGAAACCATCCACAAAGGAATTGAAGCTGACATCGAATACAACATCTCTTCTTCGGTTCAAGCCGGTGTAACCTACAATCTCACCGATGCTCAATTCAGTCAGGCAACAACATTGGACAGTGTTTCACTGGAGGGCAAGGCGGTTCCTGGCGTCCCTGAGCACCGCGTTTCAGGCATAGTGCACTGGCGACCGGGCAATTTCTCGGTTTACGGCCGATATGCAATATGTCAGCGGGTTCCCCGTCAATAATCTCAATACCGCCTATAATGAGGATTATGTTGCGATAAACACCCGCCTTAGTTATACCGATCTAAACCTTGGCGGTGGTGCTACGATTACCCCCTTTTTGCGATTAACAACCTGTTTGACACCCGCTATAACGGATCGGTGGTCGTCAATGCTTTCGGCGGGAGGTACTACGAACCGGCAGCGGGCATCAACTGGAGAACGGGGCTTAGCCTGGAATTCTAAGCCTACTTCTACATGGTAGCTTAGGTTGATGTTGCTTTGGGGATTACAACGGGCAAGCTATTCAGCAGATCGTTTTAAACCCATGCTGTACTCATACAAACAAAATCGGCATTTATATCCTTAAAGCCTGTACGTTTGTATAAATAAATCTAATCTAAAATAGACTTTTATAAGTTAATATATTCAATCAGATAGCCTTAAATTTCAGGATATAAACTTGTAACGGAATACCCTATTAGCTGTTCTTGAAATGCTATTTCATCGAATTTTAAACCAAAAGAACTTAAATGCTCAAGCATTTTTTATTTGCGGCAATTACTGCTGTTTAGCGGATATCTATATTATACAGAACGAGTCATCACCCACGGACCCGGTGTTGTTGCCCCCGACAAACCAGCCCAAGAACATGCATTTGGAGTTGAAGAAATTACATTCAAGGATTTTATCCTGAAACCGCTGGCCAAATTTAATGCAGAAGCTCGTGTTCTCTCCAAGAGAGCGTACACTTCTGATCGCCTGGCAGAAATTTCACCAATGGATTTTTTTGTGGGCTGGGGACCGATGTCGGATGAAAAGATTCTGAATGAACTGCTTATCAGCCAGTCCAATCGGTATTTTGACTGGCAGATGACTCACCGGCCGATTCCTCTCCAACAAATGGTCGAACACACCGCCAATATTCATCTTATTCCCTCCTCCGATAAGATTAATGCTGAGATACGGAGAAGTCCGCAAGGGTCATGTAATCATGCTCAGTGGCTACTTGGTACAGGTGGATTCGCCTAAAGGATGGAAAGCCACGAGTTTCCTTGACGCGAGATGATTATGGTGAACAGGCTTCGGAAATCCTGTATGTTAACCAAGTAGATTTTCTAGATCCTGAACGTGTTAAATCGGCCAGCAACTAAATACATTGAGGTCTTTGCAAAACCGTTATTTTGTCCAATCTAGGTATATTCGCGAATTCGAAATCTGACTTGGTTGGCATTAAACTACAGTTCGAATTTGCTAAGGCTTTGACCTTGTCAAAATTTCTGTTTTTCAAAGCCCTCTACTTAGGAATAACCTGGTACCCCTGCCTATAAACATCCCTTGTGATGCCGGTTGATACTCCTGCTCAAAGTAGATAAACTTTAGGTTTATTATACTCAGATAACGTATTATAGTATTATGAACTGGATTAAGGATGTCATCGTCGATCTGATCGTAACCTTATTTATTATTACATCCGTTTTTTTCCAGGAAAGCTGGATGTGGTGGGTTATTATCATTTACACCGGTATCATGCTGCTGGCCAAAGTGGTTGTACTGGCAGGTGACAGCTCGCTACAGCTCATCCGAAAAACCAAAACAGAGGTACCAGAATGGTTCTCCCACCTGCTCTATGGCCTGAATACCCTAGCCCTCATTTATGGACAATGGTGGTGGGCAACAGCCGGCTGGCTGCTCATCTGGATTCTTTCATTCACCGCCCAGCGTAAATTGAAAGCTTCTCAAGGCAAGGTGTAGTTAGCAGAATTTTGACAGCTTGAACTTGCTACATTTTGGTAGACAACCAGTTAAGCTATAGAATTTCGTCGGACTTTATGGAGCTAATTTATTAGGTTTAGGCAATCTTTCTTAAAACTAATTGACCTGTTTTGTGATGGCGAATTCCACATTTGTAGACCGTGAGATCCCCTACCTGTTGCCGCCCTCGGTCGACGAATGGCTGCCGGAGGACCACCTGGCCCGGTTTGTGGTCGAGATTGTCAATGAACTGGATATTTCGGCTTTGGAAGGTGCTTACACTGGCAGCGGCTCGGATGCACACCATCCCACCCGCTTTTTCCGGCAGACTCTTAGGAAAGCAAAAATAGAAATCTCAAAATAAAGATTATTATATCTCTGATGGTATTATATATAATAAAAAAAGCAAATCTGTATCCACTTCTTGCACTACTTCTATTCTTTGTGCCGGAAACGTTACCTGCGCAAGATTCCACAAAAACAATTGATATTTATCTGGATTGTCGCCGGGCGTGCGATGAAGGTTACGTTCGAGACGAAATTAATTTTGTCAACTATGTACGAAATCAAGAAGATGCAGATGTTCATCTTCTGATAACGAATCAGCGTACCGGTAGCGGTGGAGAGGAATACACCCTCAAATTTATTGGTGGAAATGAGTTTAAGGGAATAGATAGAACACTTACCTACTTTTCTGCAGAATCAGATACGCAGGATGAGGAACGAATTGGGCTTAACCAATACATTAAAAGAGGTCTTTTTTTCTACCTTATTGATCGACCAATAGCTAATCAACTGAATATTAATTACGTTGAAACAGAAGAGGGATCCCAATCCGATTCAGAAACTGACAAGTGGAATTACTGGGTGTTTGATATCAGCGCTGACACCGATATTGAGGGGGAAGAATCTGAGAAAGAGTTCTCACTCAGGGGCCGTATAAGTGCTGAACGAATAACTCCTGAATGGAAATTTGAATTTGATGTTGACCAGTATTACGAACGACAAACCTTTGAGGATGAGGAAGAATCAAGAACATTTATACGAGAAAGTCGTGGCGCCGACCTCTTATTAGTTAAAAGCCTAGGTGACCATTGGTCAGCAGGTATTTCCACAAGAGCTGGTCATTCTACCCGGGACAATTATGCCCTTCGTTTCGAAGGAAGTCCTGCTGTGGAATACAGTGTTTTTCCTTATCGTGAATTTACAGAACGCCAAATTACATTTATGTACCGTTTAACCGGTGGTTATTATAATTACAACGATATAACAATTTATGGCAAAAATTCTGAACAGCTAATGCAACAACAGCTGAGTTCTGATATTGAGTTTACCCAGCCTTGGGGAGAATTTGAAGCAAATATAAATGCCTCTGCTTTTCTTCACGATTTCAATAAAAATCGACTTGATACAGAGGTCCAGCTTGACTTTCGAATTTTTCGCGGACTTTCGTTTTATATCTCGGGCGAATATGCCTGGATCAATAACCAGCTTTCCATACCTGCAGGAGATATTACCGACGAAGAGCAGCTTCTTAACCTTCGTCAACGACTCACCTCTTATTCGTACGAAGTACGTTTTGGACTTGAATTCAGTTTTGGCTCCATTTACAATAATGTAGTTAATCCTCGCCTTTAAACTCTATATATAAAGCCCTGCCGATTAGAAGAGCAGGACCTTACAAATTTAATAGATTTAGTTGGTTTTAGATGATTTCAACCTCACAAAGAGCATAAAGTATAGCTTCGAGCTGTTGTAACTGGTCGAAGTCATAATCATGACTAACTGTAGTGCCTCTTCCGCTTCCAGCATGGAGTCGGGCAGTCTCACATCATCCATCACCGGATATTCATTACCCTTAGGGATAAACATGTCAAAAAGTGAAAAGATCTGATTTTATCCCTCAAATCGGTGGAATTCTTTCACTAAAAATTCTATTTATTGGGTTTAACTAAAGCACTGATTTACCTTCTTTTAGGTCCACATTAAATCAGCGGATATTGGTTACGGGAAATCTTATGTTGACATCGTATCTAATTTCTAACTCCAAAGAATAAACCATGCAACATAAAATAACCTCTTTACTCTTCATAGCATGCACAGCCTTTTTTATGGCGTGCGGTGGCGGAAGCAGCGAAGAACAACAAGCTCAACAAATAAACACCGACCAGTTTTCTTTTGCGGAAAATAACGGCAGTATCACCCTGCCCTCTGGTTTCCAGGCTATAGTGGTGGCTGATTCCGTGGGTAGTGCCCGTCAGGTAACCGTTGATCAGGATGGTGACATTTACGTAGCCCTTGATGAGCCTCAAAACGGGAATGGCATTGCCGCCCTCCGCGACGAAGATGGAGACGGTGTGGCCGATAGCGTTGCGTATTTCGGTGATTACACCGGTACCGGTATTGCCTTGCACAACGGGTATCTCTACTTTGCGCCAGATTCTGCTGTAATGCGTTACTCAATGAATGGTGCTGATCTCGTTCCCACTTCTGAGCCGGAGTGGGTAGTAAGCGAACTGCCGATACAGAATTCCCACGCCGCGAAGCCCATCACCTTTGATGGCAATGGCAATATGTATGTGAATGTCGGGGCCCCCTCCAACGCGTGCCAGGAGCAGTCCAGAACACCGGAGTCGCCTGGTCAGCGCCCATGCCCCCTGCTTGAATGGCATGGCGGCATCTGGCAGTTTGATGCAAACGGGATGAATCAAACCCAAAAGAGAAGATGGTACACGCTATGCCACTGGAATCCGAAATGCAGTTGCACTGGAGTGGAATTCCATGGCCGACAATCTGTACCTGGTCCAGCATGGTCGCGATCAACTGTCGCAGCTCTGGCCCTCCCACTATAATAATGAAGAAAGTGCGGAACTGCCTTCAGAGGAATTCCTGAAGGTTGATGAAGGCGACACTCTCTGGATGGCCTTATACCTATTATGATCATATACAAGGACAGCGCATGGTGGCGCCCGAATATGGCGGAGATGGCGAAACACCGGCAGAAGAGGGCGAATATGAAGAACCGCTTGTTGCGTTTCCCGGACACTGGGCACCCAACGACCTGATTTTTTACTCTGGAAATCAGTTTCCTTCTAATTACAACGGTGGTGCATTTATTGCATTCCACGGTTCCTGGAACCGAGCGCCCCTGCCCCAGGCAGGCTACAGAGTCTCATTCGTACCTTTTGACGGAAGCTACACCCTCCGGCGAATATGAGACCTTTGCTGACGGATTTGCCGGTACTGACAGCCTCATGTCTCCCGGCAATGCAGAATACCGACCGATGGGCCTCGCCGAGGGATCGGATGGCACGCTTTACATTACCGACTCCCAGCAGGGAAAAATCTGGAGAGTGGTTTACACGGGAGAGTAAACGACCTTTTTTTAAATAAGCCAATAAACATCAAGCCCCGGGATATTAACCTCGGGGCTTTTTGGATTTATGAATTTTATGTAATAGTCCGGTTAGCTCTTATTTTCCGTTTTCCACTACCTCAATCGCTTCTTTTATTTCAGAAATTAACGGCTCAAATTTCTGATTTACGACCCGTTGATTTAACCACCAAACTACGACTCCGAAAACGAGTACAAATACCATATATCCGATTTTGAACCAGAGCCCGGAATCTCCTCCAAAGGTTATAAACAGCAAGCCCACAGTAAGCGGGGCGATATACCACCACGCTACACCTTTCAGTAGCTTCCGTTGTTGTTTTATTCGTTTCAGTTCCCGCTGCAGGTGTTCATCCATCGGTATATCCACCGATGCTGGATTCCTGAGTTGTCGAAGCTGGGCGGATTTCAGTTTGTAGATAATGTAAACCGCAGAAGCCATGATAATGACCGAGCCAAGCTTCGTCCAGATAGAAGGACTTGTAACCAGTAGATATCCAAATATGGCAATCAACACCACACTGGCGATAATCTCGAGGCGGTCCCTTTTTCGGGTGCTCTGCTCAAGCTTATCCATTTTTGCGCTGACAATATCAATCAGTTCCGATTCAGCGTATTCGGTTTCTTGGTCTTCCTGCTCGTTCCAGATGGTTTTCAGCTCATCCAGTTCCATGATTTTTATCCTATCTTTTTTGAAAGCTTTTTCTTTATGCGATGCAGTTTGACCCCCACATAGTTCTCAGAAATATCTGTTACAAAGGCGATCTCCAAATAGCTGAAATCTTCCAGGTACATCGTGATAATCGCCTTTTCGGATGCATTGAGCTCGGAAATCGCCTCATACAACTCGTGAAGCTGCGTACTCTCCTGCGAGCTCGGATCGATATAATGGGTGTTGTTTTCCTGCTGATCTTTTCGATACTTAGTCCCGTACTCTTTTCGAGTTTGCTTTTTCCTCACAAAAGATATAGCTGTGTTGACTGCCAGCCGGTAGATCCAGGTGCTCAATTTGGCATCGCCCTCAAATGAAGGAAGCGATTTCCATATTTGGATCAGCATCTCCTGGAAGAGATCTTTTTCATCCCCTTTGCGATTCGCGTACACGCGGCTTAGATGACGCAGGCGATCTTCATTATCGCGAACAATCTCCGCAAATTCATCTTCTGTTACATTCACCGAGCTGCCTCTTTTCTGTTATTTGCTAAACGTGTCGTTTCGGATGAGAAAGCGGTCATTGAAAGAAATCGGCACTGGTTTGCCTCCGTGGAATCTCGTTCCCGTCCCGGTTGTATCCAGTTTGGGATTTTTTACCGCGTGCATGTGCAAATGGGGTTCCGTGGTGTTGCCCGTATTCCCGACCCGGGCCAGTGGCTGCCCAACCTGCACCTGCTCCCCTTCTTCTACCTGGATACTGTGTTGTTTCAAATGTGCTAACAGAACATACAAGTTGTTATTTTTTACCCAAACATGGTTCCCCGCTGGCTGGGCCGGCTGCCTATTTGGAGGACGTAGGTCAGAAAGACTGTCGGCGATTTGCACAACAGTTCCCTGAATGGGACTGTAAACTCTATCTCCGAAAATTGCATATCGCCCGGGATTTTCGGGATACACCCCGCTGGAACGACGTCCCCAGCCGTTCAGCTGGTTAATATCCAGCGCGTATTTTTGGGAATACACTGCCCCTCCATGATAATTCAGGATCGGCGTATCGCCGCCGTGAACCACGAAGTAGGATTCTCCTTTCAGTGGATAGTGCATATCCACCGGCTGTTTGTCAGGATATAAACCCATGGACACCCATGCCAATCCTCCAATAAGCAGTACGAGTTCTAGCATAATGCCCCAGCTCCAGGAAAAAGCCTGTTTATCGTACCAAGGCTGAGCAATAGCCTGCCGGTACGATACCAGTATTCCTGCCAGGCACAAGCCGTTCCACCAGTATCGCAAGCTGTTCCCTGCCAGATCCCACCTAAAAACCAGGAATAAAATTAGCAGACTTAGAATTCCGTGCATTGCGTGGATTGCCCATGCGGCTTTTGTCTCAACCCTCTTTCTCCAGATGTTAAATACAAAATATGCAGGCAGTACAATTTGAATCAGCGGTATCAAATATGAGAGAACTTCAATAATCATAAGTTATAACAGTCAGCTTTATTGATCTTTTTTTATATGAGGTTGGTTTGTCGTTTGCGAAGTGCTGTTTCTTACAGTTTTTTCAGAATGTCTCTGTTCTTATTTCTATGCCCTGACAAATGAAATTTCTGATTTCCTGTGATATAAACCGGATCACTTAGATAAGTGCAGATTACCATTTGTTTATCTCGCACTCATTCCGTAGATAGGTTTTGAACAGTCACAGAATTTAACTTTTGACAACTATTTATGGCCGGATCGTCTAAAAAAGTTATCTACGCCGCACTTATCGGTAATGGATTAATCGCCATTACCAAGTTCATCGCCTCGGTAATAACCGGTAGCTCAGCCATGCTCTCCGAAGGTATCCATTCTGTAGTTGACACCGGCAACCAACTGCTGTTACTGCTGGGCTTGAAAAGAGCCAAAAAACCGGCCGATGAAAACTACCCGTTTGGTCACGGCAAGGAGATCTACTTCTGGAGTTTTATTGTAGCGATTATGATTTTTGCCGTCGGTGCAGGTATTTCCCTGTATGAGGGCATCCACAGCGTTATGGATCCGCATCCTGTGGAAAACCCGCTAATCAACTATATCGTGCTTGGGCTGGCCATGATTTTCGAGGCTTTTGCCTGGTATTTTGCGTGGAAGGAGTTTAACAAGATGCGGGAAGGCCGAGAATATTTTGAGGCGGTCCGCAAGGGAAAAGATCCCACAACGTTTGTGGTTCTTTTCGAGGATTCTGCTGCCATGCTTGGACTAATCGTTGCTTTCATAGGAATTGGGGTCGGACAGCTGACCGGCAACCCGATGTACGACGGTATCGCTTCCATTATTATCGGGATAATTCTGGGTCTGACGGCCGCATGGCTGGCCTACGAAACAAAAGGGCTGCTGATTGGCGAAAGCGCAGATCAAAAAATTATCAGCGGAATCAATCAAATTGCCAATACATTTGAGGAGATCGCCGCCATTAATGAAACGCTGACAATGCATATGGGACCCAATTTTATCCTCGTAAATATCAGCGTAGATTACCGGGATAATATTAGTTCTCAGGAGGTTGAAAATTCTATCAGCCGGCTTAATAAGGAGATTAAGGAGAACTTCCCGCGCGTAAAACGGATCTTTGTAGAGGCAGAACGCAAAGTTTAGAACTTTTTTTCATGAACTTTCAACTGATTATGGAAGATCGCATGTGGAAGCCGTTTTTTGGGAAAATGATTGCTATAACCATCTTAATTTCCCTGTTTACTATTGATGATGGGATGACCCAGTCTAAAAATATCCGTGGATATGGGATCGATTTAGGAGTGATGCAGCAGGGTCCCCTTAATGCAATCACCGACGTAGCAGGAGTGCACGTTGGGCATACAACCCTGATCGAGGGAGATTCTGTTCGGACTGGCGTTACGGCTATTCTGCCCCATCCCGGGAATCTGTTCCAGCAAAAAGTGCCGGGAGCAATCTTTGTGGGCAACGGGTTTGGAAAGCTGACTGGATCCACACAGGTTGAGGAACTGGGAACCATAGAAACTCCCATTATTTTGACCAATACCTTAAGCGTACCCACCGCCGCTGATGCGCTGATCGACTATGCCCTTTCTTTTGAAGCAAACAGCCAGGTTCGATCCATTAATCCGCTGGTTGGCGAAACCAATGATGGATGGCTCAATGATATTCAGGGACGTCATGTCTCCAAAAAAAATGTTCTCGAGGCTATTGATCATGCAAAATCCGGGAGGGTGGAACAGGGAAATGTAGGCGCTGGAACCGGGACGACGGCTTTGGGATTTAAAGGCGGTATTGGCACCTCTTCACGCAAACTTCCAGATGAGTTTGGCGGATATACCGCTGGCGTTCTCGTGCAAACTAATTTTGGTGGTACCCTCAGAATAGCCGGCATTCCGGCGGGCAAGGAGCTTGGCAAGTATTACTACAACGATGAACTCAACGCTGTGGAGGAAGGATCCTGCATGATCATTGTGGCGACTGATGCACCACTGAGATCGAGAAATCTAAAGCGGCTGGCCAAACGTGCACTGCTTGGCCTGGCCCGAACCGGCAGCATAATGTCAAACGGCAGCGGTGACTACGTAATCTCCTTTTCATCGGCGGAGACCCTTCGAGTTCCACATCGATCAAATTCAACGACACAATCTGCCGATCTGCTTAGAAATGAGGCCATCTCCCCCCTGTTTATGGCTGTGGTAGAAGCTACCGAAGAAGCGATCCTGAATTAGCTTTTAATGCCAAAACCATGACCGGGCGCGATGGGAACACCGTAGAAGCGCTACCTCTCGAAAGGATAATCCCGCTTTTAGAGAATTACAGTCACATTAAGTAAATTCTCCTGACAATAAATGTTTGTGGTCATATTTATCAATACAGTAGAAATCATCTACTGGGAAAGGACGGGATTCAAAATGAAATTATCGGATTTCTGTATACAATATTTTACAATCATATGAGCAACACACAGTTCCCTATAGTTTTAACAAAGCAAACTGAACGGACAGGCATCTGTACCATCTGTTTCTGCTGTATTCTTTTTATGCTCCTTTTTTGGGGACAACAAACTGTTATAGCGCAAAACAACATGACGGCGCATACTGATACCAGCACTTCTGTTTCTGAATTTCTCCAGGATTACAAAATTTCCGGTAAAAAAGTAGGGATTCATGAATTTGCGTTTTGGGGAGGCTACTCGTTTCATTCTACCAAGGGTGTTTGGGGTAAAACGGCGGGCGCGGATCTTAGCATGCTGGGATTCCGCTACAACCGCAAGCTATTAGCCCTACCCAAAAACTACCTCCTCAAATATGTGGGAGAAATGAATCTGCATGTGAATTACCAGTTTTCTGATATCAGTCGACGTGTCACTGCATCCTCAATTGGTGGCTTTGGGGTGGCCCCTGTGGGCTTTCAGCTAAACTGGGGCAAACACCGCACGGTACAGCCTTTTTTAAAATCATCTACTGGCTTTATATACCTGTCGGATCCCTTTCCCGACCGGCGGGGAACGCGATTTAACTTTATTCTTGAGCTTGGTACCGGCCTGGAGATCAAACTTTTTGATCACTCCTTTCTTACCCTGGGGTATAAATACCACCACATGTCGAACGGTCGGCTAGGAGATGTAAACCCAGGGCTCGATTCCAATATCTTCTACGCCGGTTTTACGGTCTTTTGATCCACTAAAAAAAGTTAAAACATTTTGCCTTTACGCTCGTACTGCGTGCTTAATTTAATTTCTAATTGGATTAAGTAATCAATATGAAGCTCAAAAATATAAGCCTGTTTCTATTCCTCCTATTATTGGTAGTTTCCACCCCTTCCCTGTTAGCTCAGAATCAAGATAACGATGATGAAAAAAAGTATAGTCGTATTGGCCTGGGGTACAGAACATTGAGAGTGGCTTTAGTACCTGGCGTAAGCACAAATGGTATAGATGCACCGAAGTATGCAGCAAAGTATTCCTTTAATATACTGGCTGGATATAACGGGGCTCTTGAAGATAGATTTGAGCTTGGCGGTCTGTTAAACATCAATAGATATTACGCCAATGGTGTGCAGATAGCTGGTATCGGAAATTATTCGGGACAGGAAACAGCCGGTGTACAGCTATCGGGAATCTTCAATATCAGCGAAGAAGCGATGCAGGGCATTCAGATTGCAGGAGCCGTTAACTATTCCGGCAATGACATGCAGGGGATACAGCTTTCCGGTGCCGCAAACTGGACGCAGGGGGCCTCCCAGGGCATACAGATTTCAGGAATTTCGAATATAGCCCGCGGTGATATGCAGGGCATGTTGATAACCGGGCTGGCTAACGTAACCTCGAACGATATGCAAGGCATTGCGGTGGGCGGGCTGACAAACTATGCGGCCGGAGATATGCAGGGAATCATGACAGCCGGCCTGCTCAACTACTCCGGGAATTTCCAAGGGATTGCCGCCGCTCCCATCAACGTTTCCCGGGAGTTTCAGGGAATACAGATCGGGCTGGTAAACTACGCCTAAGAGTTTGATGGGATACCGGTCGGGCTGATCAGTTATTATCAGGATGGACGCAGTGAAATTGATCTCTGGACCAGCGACGGCGGATTTACCAACGTGGGAATAAAACTGGGTACTGATGAAATTTATAATATGATCTCAATCGGGCATAATCCCACATTAGAAGACGTCTGGCAGCTGGGCTGGAGTATTGGTCGCCTGACCGAGTATAAAAATTATTTTCGCTACTCGGATTTCTCCTATTACAAGATTAATGAAGGCGGGTGGACCAATGATTTAAATTCCATAATCAAGTACCGGCTGCTTTTCGGTAAAGATTTTGGCAAGGGATTCCAATTTTATGGAGGTCCAACCCTCAACCTGATGATCTCCAGAATAGAAACCAGCAATCAGTATACCTGGTACAGGCTGGTCGATTATGACGCGAAGGGCAGAAATTACGCGTTCTGGATCGGTTACTCAGTAGGCGTTGAGCTATTTTAAGAATAAAGGGCTTTGTAAACCCAGGGATCTTATTCAAGGTTAAAGTCTGAGCACATTCAGAACCTCAGTTTGTATCCCATAAGTAAAGATTTCAAATTCGCAAAAAACCAGGATTGACAAAATAAGGGTTTTGTAAAGCCTCTAATATTTCATCAAAAATGTAATTACAGCGTATTCTTTTAGAAAAAATCCCAAAATATAAATCCAATAGCCCAAACTAATCGTACTAGTTATGTGTTATAATTGTTATAGATAAAAGAAAAAAGGTTCGAATATGAAAAAATTAGTAGTCACTACAATTGCTCTCATATTTACAATTGCGTGTAATTTAGAAGAAAAAGATAAAGACCACTTCCACCATGCTGGTGTAAATATTAGTGGTATAATTGTGCAAACGGCTCCCGATACTATGGCAACAAATGAAAATGGCAAGGTTGTAAAAACCGAGCAAGAGTGGAAAGAGATTTTGTCCGCCAAAGAGTTCCGTATACTCCGCGATAGAGGCACGGAAATGCCCTACATGAACGAATACTATGACAACAAGAAAGAGGGAATTTATTATTGTGGTGCCTGTGGCCAACCGCTTTTCAGCTCCAAGCACAAATACGATTCCGGTACCGGGTGGCCGAGCTTCTGGAAGCCCATTGAAGCGTCTGCTGTGGAGGAACGGGAAGACAACAGCTGGCTGATGACCCGCACCGAAATTGTCTGTTCAAAGTGTGACTCTCACATTGGTCACGTGTTTTCTGATGGCCCCAAACCTACCGGTCTTCGCTACTGCATGAATTCTGCTGCTCTCGATTTTAAGCAACAGAATGTAGATTAGGTCAGCTTTTAAGCTTAATTCAGTGAAAAAAGGGTTGTAATTCCGCTAATAGTAAGCTGAGAAATTTGCTGGTAAGCCTGTATACTAAGCACTCCTGCTGAGTGATTTCAGATACCTCCTGCCAAACAGGGTAATAGGTGACGGCTTCTGCGATTTTCATAATAATTCTTCCTTCCTACTAACATGCTCCTTTAATGCAGATGCTGCACCGATTCTCATATTTATACCCGTTTTTAAGAATCGATCTATCTGTCTAAAGGATGACACTTCAATTAACTTTATGTATTATCGAGTGGGAAAGGCGAACCATATTTTGGTTTCCCTGTGAGATCAGGCGGTATTGGTTCTCGTACATTGAGATCAATAGTTAATCAGCTGAAGACACAGAATTCATGTTCAAATTAACGAATAAAACGGCTGTAATAACTGGGGCTGGCAAAGGCATCGGGAAAAGCATTGCTCAGCTATTTGCGCGCCAGGGAGCTGATGTCCACATCCTGGATCTCGATAAAGAGGCTGGCCGGGAATCAGCAAATGGAATAAATAACGCCGGTGGCCAAGCATACTTCTATGACGTGAATGTGGCTAACCAGGAAAATGTGATGGATGTTTTTAATAATATCTATCAACAACACGAGCGCCTCAATATTTTGATCAACAACGCCGGTGTAGCCCATATCGGCACTCTCGAAAATACAACTGAATATGATATGGATCGTCTGCTTGCAGTCAATGTGAAAGGCGTTTATAATTGCTCCCTGGCAGGTGTTAAAAAGATGAAAAAATCCGGTGGTGGTTCCATTGTAAATATGGCCTCGGTGGCGGCCACACTGGGAATTTCGGAACGATTTGCCTATTCCGCCACCAAGGGTGCAGTGCTCACGATGACCTACTCAATCGCAAAAGATTATATTGATGACAACATCCGCTGCAACGCCATCTCACCGGCACGGGTCCATACTCCCTTTGTGGATGGCTACCTGGAGCAGAACTATCCCGGGCAGGAAGAAGAAATGTTCGAAAAGTTATCACAAACACAGCCCATAGGTCGGATGGGGAAGCCCGAAGAAATCGCTGGCCTGGCCTTGTACCTTTGCTCTGATGAGGCGGCCTTTATCACCGGGTCCAACTACACGATAGACGGCGGCTTTTCAACCCTGAACACATAACAAAAAACAATAGCTGATTACATGAAACTAATTCGTTTTGGTGAACAAGGACATGAAAAGCCGGGACTGATATTATCTGACGGCACAAAAATTGACGCCCGTGCTTTTGGGGAAGATTACGATGAATCCTTTTTTGAGAATAATGGCCTGCGACGACTTTCGGAATGGATGGAAACAAACGCCTCTTCAGCTCCAAGAATCGATGATTCCGAACGCCCCGCCCCGCCTGTCGCCAACCCGGGCAAACTGGTATGTATCGGTCTGAATTATGAGGATCACGCCAATGAAGGCGGTATGGATATTCCCAATGAACCGATCCTCTTCTTCAAAGCCACCTCTTCAATTGTAGGTCCCAACGATGACTTAGTCATCCCCAAAAACAGTAAAAAGACCGACTGGGAAGTAGAGCTTGGCGTTATTATCGGCAAAAAAGCGTCTTATGTTTCTGAGGACGAAGCGATGGACTATGTAGCGGGCTACTGCGTGCATAATGATTATAGCGAGCGTGAATTCCAGCTGGAACGGGGCGGGCAGTGGGTGAAAGGCAAAAGCTGCGACACGTTTGCGCCTCTTGGCCCCTACCTTGCTACCAAAGACGAAATTGACGACATCAACAACCTGCGGCTTTGGCTGAAGGTAAATGGAGAGCTCAAGCAGGATGGCAGCACAAGCAAGCTGATATTCAATATTCCTTACCTTGTTAGCTACATCTCCCAATTTATGACGCTCCGAGCCGGAGATATTATCTCGACTGGTACACCCGCTGGAGTAGGACTTGGATTCGATCCACCGCAGTACCTCCAGCCGGGGGATGAAGTTGAACTGGGTATTGAGGGACTGGGATCGTCCCGGCAGAAGGCAAAAGCATATCACTCATAAACGAAGTTTGTATGTCATTTCAAGATAAAACGATTATTATCACCGGTGGCGGTAAAGGTATCGGTGCCGGGTGCGCCGAAGTTTTTCATCGCGAAGAGGGCCAGGTTGTACTACTCGATGTAGATGTGGAAGCAGGGACCAAACTTGGCAGTAAGCTTGGAGATCGAGCTCTCTTCATTGAATGTGATATCTCAAAGGAACAGCAAGTGATTGATACGATGGAAGAGGCTAATGCTCACTTTGGGAGCATCGATGTGCTGGTGAATAATGCCGGCATTCTTCATTACGCCACAGTTACTGAAACAACCGAGAAGCAGTGGAATTCGCTGATGAACGTTAATCTGAAAGGAGCTTTTTCTGCGCAAAGCATGCGATCCCCTACATGCAGGAAAATGGCAGCGGCGTAGTTGTAAATATGTCGAGCGTGCAGGCGTTTGTAACACAGGAAAAAGTTGCCGCCTATGCCACCTCCAAGGCAGCCCTGATCGGCTTGACACGCAGCATTGCCGTTGATTATGCCCCGAACATCCGCAGCGTTGCCGTATGCCCGGGCGGTGTGGATACGCCATTGAATCGAGAGGCATTCCGGCAGTCGCCTGATCCCGAGGCCGTCCGGCAGGAGACGATCGACATCCACCTGGTAAAACGAATGGCCAGCCAAGAAGAGATCGGCGAACTTGTTGCCTTCCTGGCCAGCGAGAAGGGATCATTCATCACTGGGCAGCCCGTACGCATCGATGGAGGCATCGGCCTGAAGGTAGCGGGCAGCAAACAAGACTAAAAGCCAATGAGCATACTATCTACTCAAGCAGAATTGGAGCTCAAATTTGACGCTATCCTGGCCGAGTGCCCGGTCTGGGATGACCGCAATAACCTGCTGTACTGGGTGGATATCCTCTCCGGGAAGTTGTATCGGTATAATCCACAACAAAGAAATAATATCGAATTTGAAATTGATGAACACATAGGCTCCCTGGCCCTTTGCGAAGATCAGGGCGCCGTACTGGCATTGAAGTCTGGATTTGCCTTATTTGACTTTGAAAAGCGCAAAATGAAACATCTTTATGACCCGGAAATTGATCTGTCCAACAATCGCTTCAATGATGGCAAATGCGATCCCAGTGGTCGTTTTTGGGCTGGAACCCTCTCCTATGATCAACAGCAGGGAGTCGGCAGCCTGTACTGTTTGAATACCAACCTGAGTGTGCACAAAAAACTTCGCAATCTAACTATCCCCAATGGAATGGCCTGGAGTATCGACGAACAGACTTTCTATTTTATCGATTCACATGACCATATAATCTATGCCTTCGATTTTGACATGATGACGGGTGAACTACAGAATCGTTCTGTGATTTTTACACTGGATCACTCGGAAGCACTCCCTGACGGCATGACCATCGACACGGAAGGGAAATTATGGGTCGCGCTTTATAATGGATTCAAGGTGATTCGGGTTGACCCAACGTCAGGTGAAGTAATGCATGAAATACTGCTTCCTGTACCGCAAGTTACCTCCTGCGACGTTTGGGGGACCTGAGTTGAACGAACTTTACATCACGACCGCACGAGAGCATATGCCAGAAGAAAAAGAGCAGGAATTTCCTCTTTCGGGCTCACTGTTCAAAGCGAAATTACCTGTTAATGGGACATCGGTAGAGCGATTTAACGGGTGATCAGCCTTAACCAGATATTTAATTACATTAGGATTTAAAACAACAATCATACTCTATATTTCTATCATATTATGAGTTCTGAAAATAAACTACGCAGTCGAGACTGGTTTGGTAAAAAAGGAAAAGATGGATTCATCTACCGAAGCTGGATGAAAAACCAAGGCTTTCCACCAGATGAATTTGAAGGCAAACCGGTGATCGGCATTTGTAATACCTGGTCTGAACTGACACCGTGCAATGCCCATTTCAGGGAGCTGGCCGAATCGGTAAAACGCGGCATCTGGGAAGCTGGTGGATTTCCACTGGAGTTCCCGGTAATGTCGCTTGGTGAAACGCTCATTCGCCCAACGGCCATGCTCTATCGAAACCTGGCCAGCATGGATGTGGAAGAGTCCATACGTGCCAATCCGCTTGATGGGGTTATATTGATGTGTGGCTGCGACAAAACCACCCCTTCCCTGGTAATGGGGGCCTGCAGTGTGGATATCCCATCACTCGTTATTTCTGGGGGACCGATGCTCACGGGTAAATTCAAAGGAAAAAGCATCGCTACATCAGATGTATGGAGATATGCGGAGAAGCATAAAACGGGGGATGTAAGCGACGAAGAGCTGTATGCTGCTGAAAGTGGTATGTGTCGTAGTCCAGGGCATTGCGCTGTAATGGGTACCGCCTCCACAATGGCCTCGATGGTAGAATCACTGGGCTTAAGTCTGCCCGGTAACGCAGCAATTCCCGCGGCCGATTCCCGGCGCAAAGTGATGGCTCACCGCTCAGGACGACGAATCGTGGACATGGTGGAAGAGGATCTCTGCCCTTCTGATATTTTGACTAAAGAAGCATTTATAAATGCCATTAAGGTGAATGCTGCTATCGGAGGCTCAACGAACTTTATCGTACACCTTACAGCCATAGCACGGCGTATCGGGGCGGATATAACGCTGGATGATTTCGACGAATATGGAAGTGATATCCCGCTGCTCGTGAACCTGCAGCCCTCTGGGGAACACTTTATGGAAGACTTTTACTACGCCGGAGGTCTCCCGGTGGTTATAAAAGAGCTCAAAGATCACCTGGATGGCGATGCCATTACGGCCAATGGCAAAACACTCTACGAAAATAATGCCGCCGCCGAATGCTATAATCGCGATGTCATCGCCTCCACCGACGATCCCTTCCAGGAAGAGGCCGGTATCACGGTGGTAAGAGGCAATTTGTGTCCGGATGGGGCTGTAATCAAGACCTCGGCAGCCTCACCTGAACTGCTTAAGCACCGGGGTAAGGCAGTGGTTTTTGAGAATATTGAGGATTACCACGAACGCGTCGATGATCCCGACCTGGAGATCGACAAGGATTCAATTATGGTTCTTAAATATGTAGGCCCTAAAGGCTATCCGGGTATGCCGGAAGTGGGTAACATGACCCTGCCCAAAAAAATGCTCGACAAAGGCGTCCGGGATATGGTGCGTATCTCTGACGGACGGATGAGCGGAACAGCCTATGGAACTGCTTTTCTGCACGTTTCGCCAGAGTCTTATACCGGCAGCAACCTGGCCCTTGTAGAAAATGGAGATATCATCGACGTGGATGTGGAGAATAAACGCCTCCATCTGGACGTATCAGAAGAGGAGTTGGAAGAACGCCGTAAAAACTGGTCGCCGCCGCCTCATGAAAACTACGATCGCGGGTACGTTAACCTCTACATCAACCGCGTGGAACAGGCTCACTTAGGAGCTGACTTGGATTTCTTGGTTGGAAAATCAGGCAGCGAGGTAAAACGAGAGTCACACTAGATTTTTTAGTCGTGGATCGTGAGTCTTGCGTTGTGAGTGTTGATTAAATCTTTTCAAATACCTTCCCGTCCGGCCGCTGTATTTGCGGTCGGGCGGATTTAATAAGATTCACATGTAAAAACACCACGGATCATTTAATCCCCAACAATTCACTGCCGATAAATCGGGCATAACCTCCAAGTTCCCGCTCAATGCGCAACACTTCATTCTACTTCACCATGCGCGCTGACCGGCATTTGTCGCTATGGCCCAAGTGAACAATAAAGGGATCTTCTGTTTTACCGGATCGGGCAGACACCACCGGGTTCTACCCAAAATGTTATATCCGGCCGAATACAGTTGAGCGTTTCCGAAACCGTCACGCATTTGTTGAACGCAAATAAGGTCGTGGATTCGGGGATGAGCATACCCTGATCAGAAGAAGCTCCATCCCCCGACTGCTTAAAATTACAGCAGTAAACCGACGGCATATACTTTCAGGGCCCCAAAGATATGGATAAGCTGCTTGGTCAACCGCTTTTGTTGCAGTCCACACGTGTAATTGTTACACACCTATTGGCTCAGCTGCTGATCGGTAATACCACCGTAAGTTTGCCGCACAATTTTACCGTCTTCGATTACAAATGTATCCGTACCGAAGCGGAGGTTAAAATCCGGGGTCGTAGCTTCCCATGTGATATATCCGATCTCCTGTTCAACCACGGTCTTATTTAAAATAAGTGTGGAGCTGTCAGCGGGATATGCCTCAAAAGCCCGAACAAAGTTTGCTCTTATGGCATCAAGCCCCTTGTAGGTAGTATCGGGTGTTATCAGGATTGACTCCTCCGTATAGTCGGCCATTACCCCATCCAGATCATTTGCCACAAAGGTTTCCCAGTGATGGTTCACCACCTGACGGGTAACATCCGAATCGACTGACGTCTCCCCAGTATTATTATTTTGTGCACATCCCACTAATAAAATAGTTGAAAAGAGAATAGTGATACATGTTGATCTGATCATGGTAAAAATGATTTGTTCTAAATTAAATGCTTCAACTGGATTTTAAGTTAAAGCTCCATTTCTATTTTTCTGAAATACTAGGAGTTTGTCGGACAAAGCGAATTTGCGTGTTCTACATTTCTTTTTGGGGTAGGTGTGGGAAGAATATTTTTTGTTTTTGGCATTCCATGTTGTAGTTCCATCTCAGATATTCTTCTCCTCGAGGAGGTTATGTCGCTAAAGCGTGCATGCGCTTCAGATTGTAGGCGCATTTTACCAGATTCCATTCTCCGGTAACCTTCCTTAGTCCCCGCAGGCTAAACTGTCGGAACCCGATGGCCCGTTTTATGATCCCAAAGACCGTCTCCACGGTCGCCTTCCGCCGCCCATAGAAGACTTTCCCTTCTGGAGTTTGCAGTCGCCACCCCATCTGCTGGGGCTCGGTCCCGTCTTCTGGGGGCGGGCCGGGGTCCGCGAGGCGCTCGTCCCAGCGCTGGTTGTGTTTTTGGCGACCCGTCGCCAAGTAAGGGGTTATCTCACGATCGGTGGCATCGGTGATATTATCTTCGCTATAATATCCATTGTCAGCAGCGATTCGTTCTACATTCCCGATTTCCTCCGGTAGGCTTTGCAGCGCATCTAAGGTCACCTCCAGTTCTTGTTTATCGTTGGGCGCCTGGCTGATGTGGCCGGCCACGATCAGGTGGGAGTCCATATCGACCGCCGACTGGGCGTTCCAGGCCTGTTGCCAGCCATGTTGGCTGGTAAGCATAATCCGGGATTCGGGGTCGGTAAAATTCACCTGGTCCTTATCGCGCGGGCCCAGCTCCGGGGGCTCCGGCTTGGGGCCTGGTTGTCTTTTTTCCAGTCTGTTTCTCTTTGGCGCGACGCTCGCCCATCTTCTGTTGGTATTCTTCCTTCTCTTCCTCATATCGCTGCTCGGCCCGCTCGCTGATCATCCGTTTGGCCTGGCGGATCTGGGCCAGCCGCTCCCTGCGGCGAGCCAGCTCTTCGGGAAGCCGCTCCCCATCGTCGTCGGACTGGTCAGCGGCCTCGGCGGCGGCCAGTAGCTCGGCGACCTCCTCGCTGAGCTGGTCTTCCAGCCCGCTGGCCCGATCCCAGCTCATCGCTTTATGCTTGGAGGCATTAGCTTTGAATTTGCTCCCGTCAATACTCACATCCCCCAGCTCGGTCAGGCCCATGCCGGCGGCCACCTGCAGAATCTGGGTGAACAGGGCCCCCAGCGGTTCGAAAAACCGCTTGCGGAAACTGCAGATGGTATCATGGTCGGGATGCTGGTTGGCCGCCACATAGCGAAACGCCACCGAATCGTAGGTGGCCGTCTCGATGGTGCGGGAGGAAAACGTCCCGCTCGCATAGCTGTAAAACAGCAGGGCTGCCATCATGCGCGGGTGGTAGGCATCCGAGCCGCTGCCGGTGTAGCTGGCTTCCAAGGCTGAAATATCCAACTCATCGACGATCTCGACCACAAACCGGGCCAGATGATCTTCCGGCAGCCATTGGTCAACCGAGGGTGGCAACAAATACGAGGTATCACGACCGGTAACTTAAAATTCGCCATAACAAAACAGATCCGTTTGCTTTTTAAAAAGTTGCCTAAACCTACTACATTATGCCCGGAAAGTCCGACAGACTCCTAGCATTTGCGATATCTTTAATACACTATTCCTGGAACCGATAAAGATCGGGAGCGCTTTTCCGGCTCAATTTCCAAAATGCTGCCAATGGCATCGATCGCCGTTCCGCCGGCTTTTTCGACAATAAGATCCCATCCAATATTTACAGTATTCATCAGGTACTGGCTACAAGCTCGTGGAATATCTTCTTCGATTTTTCTTCAAGCTCCTCCAAGGTACCGTTGTTGTAGATCACGTAATCTGCAAGGTGGATTTTTTCTTCAAAATTCTGCTGCTTTTCAATACGTTGCAACACGTTCTCTTCAGGTACTTTATCCCGCTTCTGGACGCGCTCCACGCGGTTTTCCTGGCTCTGCCAGAACAATCACAATGTAGTCCAGAAATCCCGAACGTATATTTTCCAGCAAAAGCGCCGCTTCATACACGAACAGCTTACGACCCTTTTTGCGAGCGGTTTCCTTAATCTGCTCACTTTTTTCTGGAATTCGAGGATGAACAATGGCATTAAGTTCGTCAACACGTCCTTTTTGAAAGGCTTGGTACGACAGATGATTTCTATTCAGCGATCCATCGGCTTGGTAGGATGCCTCCCCAAATACATCTTTAATTTCAGCGATGACCTCATCATCTTCCGTCATAATTTTTTTGGCAAGATCATCCGCATTTAACACAAAGGCACCGAGCGATTCCCAAATGTTACATACGGTGGTTTTTCCGCTTCCAATACCCCCGGTTATACCCACTGAAACCATAGATTACCCGATGACTGTGGTCATTTTTTCTTTCGCTGTTTCCGGGTAATCAGTAGTGTAATGCAGTCCCCTGCTCTCTTTCCGCTGCATGGCCGATCGTACAATCATGTAAGCCACGCTGACCAGATTTCGAAGCTCACAAAGCGGGACGCTTACACGGGTGCGATGATAGAAATCCTCGACTTCCTTGTACAACATATTGATGCGCCGCATGGCCCGTTCAAGGCGCAGATCGCTCCGCACAATACCTACATAATCCCACATTACCTGCTGAATCTCCTGCTTGTTGTGAGAGACTAAAATCCACTCCTCCGTGTTGGCCGTACCGCTGGCGTCCCAAGGCGGTATTTCATCATTGATCTCCACCTGATCCACAAGATCAACCGATTGTTCAGCTGCTCTGTCGGCAAATACCAGCGATTCAAGCAGGCTGTTTGATGCCAGCCTGTTCGCCCCGTGAACTCCTGTAGATGCCGTTTCTCCACAAGCAAACAGCCTGTTTATTTTAGTGGCGCCATCCAGATCAGTTTTTATTCCCCCACACGTGTAGTGTGCAGCCGGCACAACTGGAATCGGTTTTTCGGTGATATCCAGTCCATATGAGAGACACGTTTCATAGATAGTGGGAAATGCCTCTTTGGTCTTCTCCGGATCTTTATGAGTTATATCCAGAAAAACGCTCTTTTCCCCGGTTTTCTTAAGCTGATCATCAATAGCGCGTGCAACAATATCACGCGGGGCCAACTCTTTCCGCTCGTCATATTCTTTCATAAACGCCTCTCCTGAAGCATTTTTTAGAATGCCCCCATAACCCCTTACAGCCTCTGAAATAAGGAAAGAATCGGCTTCTGGAATGCCCAGCGAAGTGGGATGAAACTGTACAAACTCCATATTCTCGATGCGAGCTTTGGCACGGTAGGCCATAGCGATGCCGTCGCCGGTTGCCACCTCAGGATTGGTAGAGTGAAGATAGACCTGTCCGGCTCCACCACACGCCAATACTGTTACTTTTGACAGAAAACGGCGCACCTTATCCTCTTTTTTATCCAAAACGTACGTTCCAAAACAGGTGATACGTTCACCTCGCTTCACCGGCTCTCCGAGGTGATGTTCCGTAAGCAGATCGAGCGCAAAGTGATGCTCAAAAACGTTAATATTTGGATGATTCCGGATATTGTTTACCAACGCCTTTTCAATTTCCCAGCCGGTGGCGTCTGCTGCGTGTACAATGCGGTTTTCAGAATGACCACCCTCGCGCCCCAGGTGGAGTTCTCCCTGCTTGCGTGTAAACTGGGCGCCCATCTCTATAAGCTCATTGATCAGCCGCGGAGCATTGCGGACGATACATTCTACCGCCTCTCGGTCACAGAGCCCTGCTCCGGCATCAAGCGTATCTTCTATATGTTTTTCAAAGGAATCCTGCTCGGTATCGAATACTCCGGCAATGCCTCCCTGGGCGTAGGCCGTATTGGCTTCCATGATCTCACTTTTGGTAACCACAGCCACCGATCCTTTTTGGGCGGCTTTAAGGGCAAATGTAAGGCCGGCAATACCACTGCCAATGACGAGAAAATCGAATTTAAGAGGTGGCATCTTGCATCAGGTAAGCTTTAATAAATTCATCGAGTTCTCCATCCATTACCGCTTCCACGTTGGAGGTCTCGTGTTCGGTGCGATGATCTTTTACCATATTGTAGGGATGAAACACATAGGAGCGGATCTGGGAGCCCCACTCAATATTCTTTTTGGAAGCCTCCAGCTTGGCTTTTTCCCGCTCTTTGATCTGCTTCTCCAGCGCATAAATTTTGGATTTAAGCAATACCATCGCCTTTTCGCGGTTCTGCAGCTGCGAGCGCTCCTGCTGGCATTCGGCAACCACCCGTTCTTCAGACCCATCAGAAAGTTCGCCTTCCCAGATCAAGCGTACACCTGTTTCTACCTTGTTGACATTTTGTCCACCGGCACCACTGGCATGAAATCGCTGCAGCTCTACTTCACTTTCGTTGATGTCCACTTCTATGGAATCATCCACCAAGGGGGAAACAAACACGGAGCAAAAGGAAGTATGGCGTCGGGAGTTGCTGTCGAATGGTGAGATACGTACGAGCCGGTGAACGCCACTTTCCGACTTCAAAAAGCCGTACGCATTATCTCCCTCTACCTGAATGGTGGCACTTTTAATACCTGCGGCCTCTCCCTGCTGGTATTCAATTACGGAGATTTCATATCCTTCTTTTTTGGCCCAGCGCGTGTACATCCGATAGAGCATTTCGGCCCAATCCTGGCTTTCGGTCCCGCCCGCACCAGGATTAAAAGTAAGTAGTGCATCACGGTGATCGTCTTCGCCGCTGAGCATATTGCGGAATTCGAGATCTTCTACTTTTTTGCGGAGTATTTCAACCTCTTGCTCCAGCTCACCGGCCACATCTTCCCCCTCTTCGAGAAACTCCTGGTATACCTTGATGCTGTCACGAAGTTCATCCAGCTCTTCCCAGCTTCGCACCAGGTTCTTTTCGTGATCCAGCTTTTTCATCACCCTGCGCGCCTCCTCCGGCTCATTCCAGAAATCGGGTGCCTGTGACTGCTCCTGCAGCTCTATAATGCGTACTTTTCGTTGATCATAGTCAAAGATACCCCCTGAGCGCATCCACACGCTCAAATAAATCATTTAGTTCCTCAAGATTAATCGTCGATGGCATACTCATAAAGCTTTCAAAACTTGTATTGCAGGTTCGTAATCTGAGTGTAATTATAATATTTTGTGATAATTACAACTCATAACACACTGCTACTTAGTTAATTTTCCGATTAAAATACCCAGGGCTATACCTCCTACGAATGAAAGAAGCACTCCTTCTTCGGGATGAGACCGAACATAACGGCGGGCATTACGATAATCATCACTTATCTCCTTTATTACATTCTGCCGTTCCTTCTTCAGCCGGTCAAGTAATTTTTCATATGAGGAGATCTTTTCTTTCAGTTCAGCTTCCTGCTGTTCAGTTTCCTGATCTTCAGTGGGTTGTTCGTTATCTGCCATAATAATTAGGTAATTTTTATTAGTGGGTAATCAAAGATAAGAATTAATAAGCGATTCTCACCCCTCTTTTTAGCTGTTCTTTACAGAGGGATAATCTTGTATTCACATGATGTAAATATTCAATGGCTATATTTGCTGTTAATTTAAAACAGGTACAATGGCTGCTATCAAATATCTGGTGAAAAATATACAGAATCGTTTCTTTGATTCAATAGTCAACAACCGCCTGGTTTACAACACCTGCTGGGAAGATCCGCGCATAGACCGAAAGCTGCTCGGAATTGACTCCGACAGCCGCATCATTATGCTTACCAGCGCTGGTTGTAACGCCCTGGACTACCTGCTGGATGATCCCGCCGAAATTCACGCCGTTGATGCCAACCCCAATCAAAATGCGTTGCTTCAACTTAAGCGGGCACTGTTCCAATATGGTGATTATGAAACCCTGTTCCAGTTCTTTGGTCGCGGCTTCTATCCGTCTGCAAATATTTTTTTCCAACAGCATCTAAGAGCAGCTTTGACACCGAAGGCCCATCAATTTTGGGATAAACATATTAATTATTTTAGCCGAACCACTACCCAGCCTTCGTTCTACTTCCGGGGACATCCGGCAAAATTGCCTTGATGATGTATGAGCATATCAAACGAAAAGGACTGTATGGGGAGGCGCTGAACCTGCTGGATGCTTCTTCCCTGCAGGAACAATCCTACTATTTTGATGAAATTCAACCTGATTTGTGGAACGGCTTTTCCCGCTGGCTACTCAAACGAAACTCAACCATGGCGCTGCTTGGCGTCCCTGAAACGCAGCGAAATCTCATTGAGGAGGAGTGCGAAGGCGGAATTTTCCAATTTATTAAAGATTCCATGAGGCATGTGTTCACCGAACTGCCGATCCGCGACAACTATTTCTGGCGGGTCTACATTACGGGATCATACACTTCTACCTGCTGTCCAAATTATTTGAAACAAGATAATTTTTCAGATTTAAGGAACCGGATACATCGCATTAAGACCCATACTTCCACACTTACTGATTTCCTGTCCGCCAATCCCGGATGCTACACCCATTTTGTATTACTTGATCATCAAGACTGGATGGCCAATACACAGCCCGGTGCTCTGCAGGAAGAGTGGAAACAGATCCTGAAAAACAGCGCTCCGGGGGGCAAAGTACTATTCCGATCGGCCTGCCAGAAAGTCGAGTTTCTGCCAGATTTCGTCCACAAAAAGGTCGATTTCCATCCTGCACGCACCAAACGCCTGCATGCTAAAGATCGTGTAGGCACCTACGGCAGCACGCACCTTGGCATCATCCAAAAACGGTAGCATAATAGAATCTACGGAAAAAAATATCGATCTTCGGAATGAGCAGTTAAAAGCCTACTACCGGCTGCACTCACTCATCTACGACTGGACGCGCTGGAGTTTTCTTTTTGGGCGTGAAGAGCTGCTAAACTACATCCCCGACCTACCACCTAATCCCCGTATTCTTGAGGTGGGATGCGGTACCGGTAAAAATCTCTCGAACCTGGAATACCTGTTTCCTGATGCCACGATCTACGGCATCGATCTCTCGGAAGATATGATTCGGCAGGCCCGCAAAAAGCTTCACGATGATCAACAGGTCAAACTGATCCACGGGGCTTATGGAGATGCTGATTTCAAGTTTGAGCCCTTTAACCTGATACTGCTCTCCTATTCCCTTTCCATGCTGGGAAGCCAGTCGGAAGATATCATCAAGCAGGTCCATGCCGACCTTGCACCGGGCGGTTACATTGCCGTAGTTGATTTCAACGACACCCCGTTCAACTGGTTTAGAAAATGGATGAAGAAAAACCACGTTGACCTAAATGGCCATCTGCCAAACCTATTGAATAAGTTTTTTACACCAACCATGTTTATAGAGCAGAAGGCCTACCTGGGCATCTGGAGTTATATCAAGTTCCTGGGCAGGCGTAAATAAGCGGAAATAAAGCTTTCCTATTCTTTGATTTTAGCCTGGCAAGAAGAACAGTAATACAGCTTTCGCCCTCCGGTTCTGCTTACTTTGATCTCATTTCCACACTTGTGGCAATAAGAACCTTCACGACCATAGACGTAATGTCTGTAGTTAGACCGAGGCTATTTCTCGCTTCAGTGCCTCAACGGTTTTGGTATCTGTTGTGACCCCGCCCGTTTCATAAGACCGACGAGCTAGTTTGAGAGACGCCTCCGCCATTTTTTCTTTCTGCTTGTCGCTGCACTCCCTCAGTTTCAGATCCGGATGGACGCCAGCTACAAACATAATCTCCGCCCGCAGGTAGTTGCCGACACCACTTACAAAGCCCTGATCGAGCAGAAGAGTGGCAACTTTTCGGTTCTTAAAATTATCATCAAAATAGCGGTTTTTCACCGTATCAATATCGGTATCGGGATGCAGCAGATCTGGCCCCAATTTTTTCAGGTAGTCATGATCTTCCAACTCCTTATCGGTTAGCACTTCAATCTCGGAGGCAGAATACAAGATGGCAGAATATTGCTTATTGGATATTGAGAGCCGGAGTTGACGATTGGTATCGGGCACTTTACCATTTTCCACGATTTTCCATTTGCCGTAGAGCTGGTTGTGGGAGTAGATATTAAGTTCATTTGCAAAGCGAGTCAAAATAGCCTTGCCTCTTGGCTCAATATTTACAACTTCAAGTCCGGCAAGCTCAGACTCATACCGCTTAAGCCGCTCGAAGGCGAAAAATATTTCATCTGCTCTTTTGTCAACCAATGCATCGGATAACCGGTCAGCTACTCTCCATATTTCTGGTCCTTCAGGCATAAAATTTCATTAAAGATTAAAAACCTAGTTCGAATTCATTATAAGAAAAGGTGAGAACTCAGCTTCGTTCCGCGCTACTTATTTTTGCAGACCATAAACCGGGTGGGGGCACGCATTGGATATACTCTTTAGTATTATTCTGAAATATTATGCTGATCCCATTCTTGTCTGCCCGAATATTCAAATCTTCTGATAAATATTTTATTTATTTTCTCTGCTAAATAATCTGCACTATAAAAAAAGTTTCTTTTGAGATATCTCCCAATCTTGTTATGCGCATTTTTTGTGGGATGTGGTTCCTCGGAACAACCACAGATGCTTGAATCGCCCGCCGGCATGTCAACGTCACTGCCCTACCTCACTACCGATTCGAGTGGGAACCTTTACATGAGCTGGGTTGAGCAACAGCCAGAAGGGATGGCTATTCTCAACTATGCCCGCTATTCCGACGGAACATGGACTGAGCCCGAACCGCTTGCTTCTGGTAGTGACTGGTTTGTCAACTGGGCCGATTATCCCTCCATCGTTGCGGCACAGAGCGAACTGATTGCGGCCCACTGGCTGCACAAAGTGCCCGGCAATGCCTATTCGTATGAAGTTAACCTTGCCGCAATAGGTGGCACGCAGGACACCGTTCTGACTCCGCATTTTGATAAAACCGCTACCGAACATGGATTCGTGTCAATGATTCCGTGGGCCGAGCGAAGTATGCTTGCCGTATGGCTGGATGGACGGCAAACGGCCGACCGGGCTGAGGATGAGTACGGCGATCTTTCAAAAGCTATGAGCATCCGTTCGGCTGTTATCCATCAAGATGGGTCTGTCACCGATCGCAAACAAATTGATGGCAGCGTGTGCGATTGTTGCCAAACCTCACTGGCCCGAACATCAACCGGGGCTATTGCCGCGTATCGCAATCGTACTGAAGATGAGATCCGCGATATCCAGGTAAGTCGTTTCATAAAGGGGGAATGGTCTGAACCGGTTCTTGTACACAATGACAACTGGAAAATTGGTGGATGTCCCGTAAATGGACCGGTGATTAAATCTAATGGTGAAACGGTCCTCGTAGCGTGGTTTACCGGAGCCCAAGAACAAAACCAGGTTAAGGCGGCTTTCTCCACGGATGGCGGTGCTACGTTTGGAGATCCTGTAAAAATTGATATGGGAGATGCAATCGGCCGGCTGGATGCGGCTTTAATCAACCCCAATACAGCCATCATAAGCTGGATGGAAAATGGTGAAAAAGAAGCATTATTGAACATAAGAGCGGTCACACGAGGCAAGAAACTGCCTGGCAAAGCGGTCACTATAACCCACATGTCAAAAGACAGGAAGAGCGGCTTTCCCCAGCTTGCCGTACATAATAACTGGTTATTTTTTGCCTGGACCGCCGTTGGAGATCAAACTCAAATAAAAATGGCTTCACTTCCGTTGGAGTCCGTTGTTAATTTTTGATTTGCATTTTTGTAAGGTGCTAAAATTAAATACCTTCACCTTTCAAAATAAATTCATTAATCATAACACTTAACGAGAGTTATATACATGTTTTCACAACGACTAACGCTTTTTTGTCTGTTAGCTACCTTTACGCTGCTGGCAAGTTGTAATTCAAACTCCGGCTCTATGTCCTCCGGCAGTGCAAATCTGGAAACCAACATTGACAGTGTAAGTTACAGCCTCGGATACCAGAACGGAATGGTACTTAATCAACAGGGAATGACTGATATTGACCTTGATCTGCTCGCAAAGGGCATTCAGGCCGGCATGGACGACAGCCTTGAATCTCAGGTTCCCGAATCTGACATGCGATCCATCATCCAGGAGTACCAGATGTCAAAACGCCAGCAAACAATGCAGCAGCAACAAGAGCAGGCCCAGGTAAACAACAAAAAAGGACAGCAGTTCCTGGCTGAAAATATCAAGAATGAAGGCGTGCAGGAAACTGAAAGCGGCCTTCAATATGAAGTGCTTGAAGAAGGCGACGGTGCATCTCCCACTGCCAAAGATACCGTAACGGTTCATTATCGCGGTACCCTGCTCGACGGCACCCAGTTCGACAGTTCGTATGAACGAGGAGAGCCTGCTACCTTCCCGCTCAACCAGGTAATCCCAGGTTGGACCGAAGGCGTTCAGCTGATGCAGGAAGGCGCCAAGTACAAATTCTGGATTCCTTCTGAGCTGGCTTATGGAAACAATCCACGTCCCGGTGGACCAATAAAACCGGGCTCAACACTGATTTTTGAAGTTGAACTGTTGGAAGTTAACTAAGACGGGCAGTACATTTATTTAGCAAACAAGCCACTTCAGGCAATATCCCGGCGCTGGCTTTTTCGGGAAACAGAAAGGACACCGGCAATAGCTGGTGTCTTTTTTTATTTAGGGAAAATAGTGAATTGCGGCTGTAGAACGGTAGCATAAATAGGAAAAGCCGGCTATCAACCGACCTTTCCTTTTTACGTTGGCTTTTTCGGGGTACAACAAATGAGATCTGAAGGTCTCATCATTGGCTTATATCTCATTTGCGATACTTTGTTTCTGCTAAATCGATTAAAAAATAATAATACCAACGGATAGCAACACTAAAACTATCTTTTTGATAGCTAACCTAAATCTTACTGAGTAAGAACTTTCAAGTACTTTTTTACTGCAAATTCTGCTTCTGCAAAATTTTATAATTCAGTGAATAGCCTGATTTTCCGCTCTATTTATATAAAGTTAATACATAGGTATATTAATAAAAAATAAATAGTTAGATATAATTAATTGAGGAAATAGTTTACTCAGTACTTACCCTTTCTAACATGCTTTTAACCGCCGGGAGAAGTAAACGGAAACTTCCGAGAGTACTTTCATTGATTCATGCACAGGTTCTTGAGAAAGTTGAATTATTTAAAAAGCAGGTGAGACCTGTATTAGTTACCAACTTCTACTGAAGGATTTGATCCCTTTTCTAAGTCCCATAACCGATCTTCAAGACCTGAAGAACGATTAATACTCCGATCGACAGCTCCCGATAGTACCTTTGGACTCCCAATTATTGTGCAGCGTTTACGAGCGCGTGTCACAGCTGTATAGAGCAACTCCCTGGTAGATATGGCTGAGACATGGGCTGGTAACACCACGACGACCTCCTCAAATTCTGACCCCTGACTTTTATGAACCGTGATTGCGTACGCTGTTTCAGTAAATGAAAGGCGCGATGGTAAAAATGCACTGTACTCTCCCTCCCTTTTAGGGAAATAGACTTTGAGCTCGCCCTGTTCATCCTGAAGAGTCAGACCGATCTCCCCATTCCTCAATCCAAGGGAATAATCGTTGCGTGTCACCATTACCGGTTTACCGATGTACCACTCCCGGGTCGCTGGAATTTGGCCGGAATCCCGCAGTAGTTGTTCGGCGAGCAGGTTAACTTGGTTCGCTCCCAGCGGACCACGTCGGTGTACGCAGAGGATTCCCAGATGCGAAATCAGGTTAAGGGCGCGATGGACGCTTCTTTCCTCAACTATCTTTCGAAAATTTCGCTGCAACATCTTTGACAAAATTTGCTTAAAGCCGCTAAGATCTTTAAACGAAATAATGGTTGTATCCTCAAACTTTTTTGGCTCAAGTACCTCCAGGGTGTTTTGAGTATCGCCACTCAATATTGCAGAAGATAACTTTCCGATGCCGCTGTCTTCCCCAAAACGATAACTTTTTTCCAGCAGTACAATATGATCGGTTAACGGTTTCGGGGATGATTCCAGCGCTGTTTCAGGAATTTTCAACCCTATCTCTTTGGCGGACTTTAAACATGCCGATGAAAATTTGTTTTGTCGTTTTGCACATATACTGCCTAAAACCGCGCCCGCCTCTACGGAGGCCAACTGATCTTTATCGCCCAGCAGAATTAATTTGGCATTCTTGGGTAAGGCATCCACGAGCCTAACCATCAAGGCCAAATCTACCATTGAGGCCTCATCGATAACTACGAGATTATATGGCAGCGGATTTTCGCGGTTGTATCGAAATCCGCCCCCGTGCCGGCGGGCTCCGAGTAATTTATGAAGAGTAACCGCATCGTCTGGCAACTGCTGCAAAATAGATTTTTCTGGTTTAATACGGTCAAGAGCACCGGTTATAGATTCCATAAGACGCGAAGCAGCTTTGCCTGTAGGTGCGGCCAGTGCCATATGTTCCAGCGATCCCAGTTTGGCCATTAGTATTAAAATCTTGATTACCGTCGTGGTTTTGCCGGTACCGGGGCCGCCAGATATTATGGTTAATTTGTTGCGGATGGCGCTCCAGGCTGCCACTTTCTGCCAGTCAACCTCGTCTAAATCGGTACCAAAAAGGGAGTCCAGCTCACGCTTTAAATCGGAATCGCTTGCCATCTCTGGTTCTTTGCATGCTCGCTCCAGCAATTGTTCAGCCAGACGCGCTTCATACTTCCAGAACTTTTGCAGGTACAATCTGCCGGACTCATCCAGGATAAGTGGACGCGCATCCCCAGGCAGACCAACTAGCTTACTGTTTCTCAACGCACGCTCCCAATCGTCAAGTGAAGGAGCGTTAATCGCTGAATCAGTTCCTTTCCCAAAAATAGAGGACGCTGCTACCTGGGTCAGTTCCACGCATACGTCCCCCTCCTCTGTACGCTGTGCCACCAGGCAACCTGCCAACAGCACATCACGTGCACAGTTTGGATCCAAACGTCTCAAAAATTCAGAAAACTGGTAGGCAATTTCTGAAATCTCATCCAAATCCCGGAGTTTTGCCAAGTCATTCATCAGCTTATCCATAAGATTGCAGGTCCTCTTTGCCAAATAGGTTATCCAAAGCGTCTATTGTTGACTTCGCCGGTTTTTCAAAGTAAATACCGTTGGATGAATTCTCTTCAGACATCCCGCGGACAAACAGATAGTACACCCCACCAAAATTTTGATCATATGAGTAGCCGGGCATTCTTGATTCAAGATACCGGTGAAGAGCTACTGCATAGATATGATACTGCACATCGTAACCGGCCATCTGCATCTCTTTCTCCAGCAATTCGGGGCGGTAATCTTCTATGGAATCCCCAAGATAGTTGGTTTTGTAATCGGCGATATAGAAAGTATCGGCTGATCGAAAAACAAGGTCAATATATCCCTTCATAAAACCCTCGGGAACACTGTTCGTTATGCCTGAAGACCCCGGCCTCAGCAGTTCAACCAGTTGCCGGGTTTGAAATGAAGAGAGATCAAAATAAAATTCCATCTCCTTCAGCAGATCGGGAGCTTTCACATGCTTAAGTTGAAGGTTCCCTTTCAACTTATATGCCAACACACATCGCACCATCTTTGCCACCACCCCGGTCCATTCAATATTAAAGCCAAACTGCTCCAGGTTTTTCTGCACCACATCGGCCAGGTCCGAATCTTTAAGATCAGCGAAGTCGATATCCTCGAAAATAGTATGCACGCAGGTACCGGCCTGGGGACCTTTGGGAAATCCGAACATATTGTGCTGCTTCTGATCGGAATCAGGGGGATGCAGCTCCTCTGGCAGAAAAAACTCATCTCCCGCTGGATCTGGCCCTTGCGGGCTTGAGGGATGCATAATAGAGGAAAAACTTGATACGACAGATCGAGATTGAATTTCCGCGTATTTATCCAACCTGCGATTCTTTCGACTAAGATCCTCACGCTCGCGCGACTCTTGGGACAAAGTCACCTCTTCATCATCTAGCATGTTCAGGCAGAGAAATTCGGCATTCTGCTTTACCAACTTTACAAGTGCCTGATGATAGTCAGAGGATGCGATATCCAGGTTTTCAGTATCATCAAAAATTTTGCTCCGCAACTGCTGTTCGACCTTAGGCTTGCCCAGCAACAGGTAACCCAGCGATGAGAACTCGATTTCATTGGCCGTTTCCATAATAATGGTACAGTGCTGTTTGGCTCGCGTCATCGCAACGTAGGCTAACCTCAGACTTTCAGAGATATCTTCTTTTGCGGCCCAGTATCGATGCTGATTTCGTTCCGGGGAATCCTTTCCATTGAGATCCAGAGAAGCGCGGAAATTACTGTTTTCATCGTGATAAAGTATCGGGTCTGAAGTATTTGAAATATTGGCCCCATCCCATAAAAACGGGCAATAAACGATCGGGTACTCCAGTCCCTTGCTGCGGTGCATGGTGACAATGCGGACCAAATCCTCATCACTTTCCAGCCGCAGTTGCTCCTCCTCCGCGTTTTTATCGGCGTCGGCGCGTTTGCGGGCAAGCCATTTGATCAGCTCAAACATACTGCCCCGGGCTTGCTGCTCCCGGGCCTGCAGCAGCTCTCCCAACTGTAGTGTATTGGTCAGCTTGCGCTCTCCCTGCACCAGCTTGCCCAGGTGAACCTGCACCTCCGCCTCTCGAAGGAAAGTCCTGAACATCGGAATAAACCCCTGCCCCTGCCAAAGGTGATTCCAACCTGTAAACTGTTCCAGGATCTGGGTCCATTGCTGCTCATTTTCCTCAAAATGGATGAGATCCTCTGCTGTGCAGGAAAACAGTTCAGTAGCCAGCGCTGTACGGATGGCACGCTCGTTTCGAGGCTCTGCAACAGCCTTGAGCAGCAGTTCCATATTACGCGCTTCTTCGGTTTCAAAAATGCTTTTCTCACTGTACTGCACACTCTTGACAGAGCGGGCTTCCAGGGCCTGTCGGACCATTTCAGCTTGGTTGTGAGTGCGTACGAGCACTGCGATATCTTTTGAACTGACCGGATGATCCCCCATTATCGCTTCTTTAGCAGTGCCCTTGTTCAGCAAGCTGGCGATCGATTCGGCTGTAACCGATGCAGCCCGTTTCCGGGCGTCATCCTTTTTGGAGTATTCGGAGGCATCCGCATATTCAGAGCGCAAAAACTGAACCGGCGGCTCTTCCTTCCCATCGATCAATAATGGGGGTACTTCTTTACTTTCAGCAGCTTGAACAGAGGAAAAAGGGATTTCATCCACAAAAAAGGGATCCTCCATCTGCTCAAAGATAGAGTTAACAGCCCTAATCAAATTTTTATGGGACCGAAAATTACGGAACAGCCCGTACCGGTTTTCAGGCGGTACCTCATTCCGCGCCTCCAGGTAGGAAAATACATCGGCACCACGAAAACTGTAGATTGATTGTTTTGGATCTCCAATCAGAAACAAGCCCGTTTGGGAGGAGACTGCTGAATAGATAGAGGTCAGAATTTTGTATTGAATCGGGTCAGTATCCTGAAACTCATCGACCAGCGCCACGGGGTATTTCTTGCGAAGAAGTCCGGCCAGCACAGAACCTGTTGAGGGGCGATGTAATGCTTCATGAAGCATATTCAACAGGTCATCATATCCCAACACGCCCTGCGAGAGCTTTTTCTGGCGGATGTTCTGGCGCGCATCTTCCAGCAACTCTTTCTTAAAAGCGGGAAGCCAGCTCCTGACCCTGTTCATCTGATCGATATACTGCTGAACAGTGTGAAAAAAGGGATGGTCAGGAGCATCATGTCCCTTCTTTGTCCCCTTAGTGCGGATAAAATCGATCGAGAATCGATCAAACTTTTCAATGGGGTTTAATGAAGGCAATTCATTCTGTAGCCAGCGATCTAGTTCATCAATCCAATCCGGCACCGAGGTGGTACGATATCTATTGCCATTCATGGCTTCAGAAAGCAACATTTGTTGGATGAGTGACTGGTTTCCCTCCCACTGTTGCTTTAATTCATTGAACAGCTTTGCCAGTTTCTTCAGCTCCTTATTTCTACTCTGTCCGATCGGTTTTTGGTACTTGATCTCCAGGTACGGCTTACCTATTCCAGTTGATACAAACTGGGCCAGAGAATCTGGATAATAGTTCTCTTCTTCAAGGATATGCAACCAAATGCGATCGGTTTCAGAGCTGTCCGCCCTGTCCACCAAATTTCGCCACCAGTCATCAATTGCCTCTTGAACGATGTCGGAATCGTCGCTCACCAGTTCTGAATCGAATAGAATACCACTCAAAAAAGATTGCTCCTGCAGCGCACGCTGACAAAAGCTGTGGATGGTAAAAATGGAGGCTTCGTCAAAATTATGGAGGGCTTTTTCCAGCTTATCTACGGCCTGCTCTTTATTGGATATATTGTTTAGCAACTGGTAAAGGAATTCATCATCTTCGGCCGCTTCATTCTGTTTTAAAGTACGCACCGATTCCCGAAGCCGCGTAAGGATCCTATCTTTGAGCTCAGCCGTTGCCGCCTTGGTGTAGGTGAGCACTAAAATCTCATCGATCTCTATCTCTTTATCTACCAGGCATCGCACAAAAATAGAGGTGATATTATAGGTCTTTCCAGTACCGGCACTGGCCTCCACAAGATGCCTGCCTTGGAGCGAAATACTGAATGGTTGAAGTTTATTCATGGAGTGTCTCAATGATTTCAATATGGCTGATTATCGGCTTCCAAAGTTTCAAAGAAATATTTTTAAACTCTTGCGTATCAATAGGTTCACTATTTTTAAATAGAATATTTATATAGGGATCTGCATCTTCCGCCCATTTGTTATACTTGCTACTTGTCCACTCTTTGTTCCTGGCTCTGGCAAGCGCACGGTCCGGGTCATACTCCTTCTCCAGCAGGTACTTTGCGAACTTGTAGGAGGTTTCTGTAAACAGCGGTATTTTTTGATGCAATCCCTTCCAGTAGATTTCCAGCAGATCATGAAGAAGAGGCCCAGCGTTATCTAATTTTTTGAGATGCGCGTACCGCGGTCGGCGTCCTTCCTTTCCCACCATTGTGCTTTGGTAGCTATGATTCAATCCATCACTCAATTGAAATACGAGGTGGTAGATCCAGAGCCTGAGCAGATCTTTGCCTCTGAGCTTTCCGTATCGAAAAAGGATTTGGTAGTCGAGAGTACATAGAATCCAGCAGACCGGAAAGATGATATCGCTCTAAATCCAGGTCAACCTCCAGACTTGCCATTTTTTCCGAAGCCAGAAGCTGTTTAAGTTTTTCGCTGTATTCGGTAATCTCCCGAATCTTTTCCCGAAAAGCCTCGTGACCGGGCCAGCCATCCGGCAATATTCCACGAGCACGGGCAATCGTCCCGTAATTTACAATGGGCTTCTCCGCCAAGGTTCGGTCAAGTAACTCCTGCCCTAGTTGATAGTTTCGGAGTCCGCCCAACTGAAACGGTTCTCTGTCTTCGTCGATGATATCCTCTTCCCTGAAATCTATGCCCAGCCTATTCTGGACCAGAAAACGACACGGATGCTCAAAAAACTGCACCAACTCTTTCAGTGAAGTCCGGGTAAAGGTAGCATCTGCCTCTGGCAGTCGATCTCCATCTCCGAAGAATAGCGGCTGGTTCTGTTGTTCTCCGGAAATAGTTTTGCTAACCGTATACATTGAGCGGGAATAGCTGAATAGCTTGCTTTCTCCATCCGTGAAATATTTCCTGCTGTAGGGCTGCAACGGATGCTGCATTTCGAGATCTTCCTCCTGTTTCGGTAGATCTCTCATAAAATCTGCTAGCTCGCTAATCATCACCGATGGCGGACGCTTGCTGTCGTCGCGGTTGCTCTGCCCGATATAGCTCAGGTAAAAATAGTCTCGGGCCGATTGCATCTCCTCCAGGAACAGGTAGCGGTCGTCATTGCGGCGGGAACGATCACCTGGCTGCGAATTACGTGTCATCAGATCAAAATCAGGCGACAGCTTGGTGCGGGGAAAGGCTTCGTTATTCATTCCGATCATCCCAATTACAGGACGCGGAATATTCCGCATCTGCTCCAACCCGCTAAATGTAATGCCGTGACCATAGTACCCGCCCCGGCTAGCGGCCATGGAAAGTTTGTCATCCAGGTAGTCCAGCAAAACGATATATTCAAGATCGTGTTCCACCTCTGCAAGGCTAGACGCCTGTTGAAGATCATCAACCACCCGTTTCAACCCGTTATAAGCGTGTATATAATCACCGTCTGAGGGAATAAATGAATTGATCCAACCGGAGAACAGCGACACCCAGCGGTCCATCTTTTGGGGAGCTCGCGCATCTATGCGGGCCTGCTGCAGGGCGTTTAGAAATAGCGAAAACTTGCCCAGCAAATTCGCGTCATCGCTTCCCTCCACTTGTTCAAAAGGATAAATCCCATCGAAGGTCTCATCTTCCAGTTGCGATGAGAATCCCATCATCAGCCGATCCAGCCCGTAAAGCCAGGTAAACTGGGTGGAAGACGGCAGTCCCATCTTCGCCTTGTCCCCTCCATCTAATCCCCAATGAATATTTGTCTCGTCAATCCAGCTGTAGAGTCTGTTTAGCTCATCCTCACTGATATCAAACCGCTGCCGGATTACGCTACTAGATAGAAAATCAAGGACTTCCGAAACTTTAAAACGGCTCTCCAGCAGGTTGAGAAACTTGGAAAAAACGTTAAACACCTCTTTCTGTGGACCGCTGACATCATCAATAATGTAAAAGGAATCGCCGGTTGTCCTTCTTCGGTCGTTCCGAAAACACCCTTGATAAAGGGCGCATAGCGTTGAATATCAGGTGCCAGAATGAGGATGTCGTCCGGCTCCAAATCTGGATTACTGTTAAAAAGTTCAAGAATATTGTCATGCAACACCTCCATCTCTCGCTGTTCACTATGGCAGGAATGGATCTGCAGATTGGGCAGAGAAGTTCGATGGAGTCCGGGAGTTGGTGTGAAGAGATCCAATGTTTGGGATTCAGCTCGCTGTGGGGGCCTTGTCCCTTTTTCAGTCTCTTCACCTGCCAAGTGAACTTCCTCAACATTGACCGAGCTTTTCTCTATCGCTTTACTGAACAAAGACAGAAACTCTTGCCCCTCTCCACCCCATGATTCCTCTAGCGATCCAAGAGAGCTACCGGCTGCCGGATCCATCCAGAACCAGTGAATGTCAACTTGCCGAGAAAGATGAACAAAGGCGTCGATGGAGGTCGGCGGCATACCTGAGAGGCCGAAGAAGGTGAGTCGCTCCGGCATTTTTTCCTTGTCGATGTCTCCTTTCCTGAGAGCCTGCATGAAATCCCGGTGGATGGCAGCCCGGTGCATCCATCGCAAATCAGGGTAGTTTTTTTGCCATCTGGACTGCAGCCTGTTCCAAAGGTCGGCCTGCCATGCCTCCTGTGCTCCGGAAGCCTTATATTTATCGTCTTCCCAGTTCAAAATCATCGTTGGACGATAGATCAAATACTGGTCGAAAAGATCGCCAATTCGCACGGCAAGCTTCCAGGTTTTCAAAGAGTTAAGCTTCCCATTTTCTCCTCGAGTATAGTACCACACGGATTTGTAGGGCGATTGGTCAGAAATATTCTGCAGCAGACTGTAGACAGCCCAGGTCATTGGCTCGCGATCAGAAGGCAAATCCTTTGGAATCGTTTCATCCATGGTGCGATAAAAATCCCAAATTTTCTCGGCCGGAAAAGGAAATTTAACATTGCCGGAAATGCCCATCGTTCGTGCCATCCACTTGGAGAGCCACTGCGCCATGCCATGATTCTGTACTATTACGATCTCCTCCTCAAGAGGATCTGCCAACGGCTTTTCGCTATACACCTTGACCAGCTCATTGGCAAGAAGCTCAAGCTTGGGGCTGCGGTAGAATGTGAGCATATATTTTCCTGATTAGATCGTTCATCGGCTATTGCTGGCCAGCACTTATTCCGGCAATTAAAGTAATAATATGTTCAATGAGGATGAAAGAAGAATTGGATCTGATGATCTCACTCGGGTATCAGGTAGCCAGCTAATTTGGATGCCCTTTTGCTATAAATCTCACTGCTGATCTCCAAAACGATTACCGCGTAATCATCTTTTCTTTTAGTGAGTACACAGATATATTCAAGGCCTGTTCTATAAAAGTTTTATCAGTAAACAGAAATTGTACTCGATGCTTTACGAACCCTCTCATAATCCCCCAAAATGTAGGCTGGATCGAAGTGATCTGTGGTGGGATGTTCAGTGGAAAAACCGAAGAACTTATCCGTCGAGCCAAACGTGCTCACATCGCTGGTCAAGATGTAATTGTGGTGAAACCGGCGTTGGATAACCGCTACAGCGACAAGGAAATCGTTTCGCATGATGAGTCCGCCCTGCCCGGACTGGTGGTAGATACCGCCGATCAGATTGTCTTGCTTACCGGCGAATCCGATGTAATATGCATAGATGAAGCACAGTTTTTTGATGACCGCATAATCGAGGTCTCGAACTCCCTGGCAAATGACGGTAAACGGGTTATCATAGCCGGCCTTGATATGGATTACGAGGGGCGCCCGTTCGAGCCGATGCCTCAATTGCTGGCCATCGCCGAATATGTTACCAAGCTACACGCTGTCTGCTCAGAAAGCGGCGTGATGGCGCATTATTCCCAGCGTATTGTCGATAATGAAGACCGTGTGCTCGTGGGAGAAGCCGATGCCTATGAGCCAAGGGCCCGCCACTGTTTTCGTCCTCCGCTGGATAAACGGCGCGGCAAGCCGATCCGCCCGCTCGAATCCAACAAAAAAGAAAACGACCAGACTGAACCAAAAAAATCCAAGAAAGACTCTGATTTAGATGATTGATATCGTTCGAGGACTCATAGGGATGGCCGCAATTGTCGCCCTGGCCTACGCTTTCAGCAACAATCGCAGAGAAGTTAACTGGCGGCTTGTCTTCACCGGGCTGGGAATCCAGTTTTTACTGGCAATTCTAATTTTAAAAGGTGATGCCATGGCCGCCGCCTGGGGCCCGCTTGGATGGCCCAAACAGTTTTTTAGCTGGCTCTCCTCCTTTTTTGTCATCGTATTGGATTTCACCACCGAAGGAGCCGCTTTTATTTTTGGGGATCTGGCCCGAAGCCCGGGCACCGAAGGAAGTATGGGCAACTTTTTTGCCTTCCAGGTTCTGCCTACCATTGTGTTTTTCGCCTCCCTCACAGCCATTCTCTATCACTACGGTGTAATGCAACGTATAGTAGAATTTATGGCCCGCGGCATGCAGAAGCTGATGGGAACCTCAGGAGCTGAATCGCTCTCGGTCATTTCCAATATTTTTGTAGGCCAGACGGAGGCGCCGCTGGTGATTAAGCCGTTTATCTCAAAATTGACGCAATCGGAATTGCTGGCTGTTATGACGGGCGGTATGGCGACCATTGCCGGTGGAGTAATGGCCGCTTACGTTCAGATGCTTGGCAACCGTATGCCCAGGCGCAAGGTGTGGCGCTGGATGTGGGGCGGCTCATGTTTGCCGAACAGCTTTTGGGCGCCAGCCTGATGGCCGCTCCTGCTGCTCTCGTTATTGCAAAGATCCTCTACCCGGAAACGGGAACTCCCAAAACGAGTGGTGAAGTTAAAATGAGTGCAAAATCAACTGACGCAAACGGGATAGATGCTGCTGCAAACGGGGCTTCTACGGGATTAAAACTTGCTGCAAATGTCGGTGCTATGTTATTGGCATTCATAGCATTATTAGCTATGGGAAATTATTTTCTCGAACAGTTTGGAAGTATCACGGGTCTTAATAGTTTAATTGAAGGAGGACCTCTGAGAATTGAAACTATCCTGGGTTGGATTATATCCCCAATTGCGTTTGTAATTGGTGTACCATGGGCGGATGCAATAAATATGGGATCGATGCTGGGTACTAAAATTGTATTGAATGAGTTTGTAGCATATACACAGCTAGCTGATCTGGTGGAAAGCGGTTCCCTTACGCAAAAAACAACGACTATGGCTACCTTTGCGCTCTGTGGATTTGCCAACTTTTCGTCCATTGCTATCCAGATTGGCGGTATTGGCGGCCTGGCTCCGGATCGCAAATCGGACCTGGCGAAATTTGGGATCATGGCTGTCGTGGCCGGCACTATGGCTAACTTGATGACGGCGACAATCGCGGGCATGCTTTTTTAAATGATAACATTACCTATGAAAACAGTGAATAATTTAGTGCTGCTATTTTTTTGTGGGATTGGACTTTCCATCGTAGGATGCCAGCAGCAGGAAACGGCCACTCAAAGTAATAATCACCTGGCCAAAGTGGGTACAGAAACCCTGACTATTGAGGAAGCCGTGGCGCAGATTCCGGATCATATGATAAAAAATGACAGCCTCTCATCTATATACACTTTCCGCGAGGACTGGGTGCAGCGACAGCTTATTCTGCAAGAAGCCAGGCGACTGAACATCGATCAAAATGAGGAGATTCAGCATCGTCTCGAACGCATGCAGCAGGAGGTGCTCATACAGGGCCTAAAGGATTATGTGCTTGCCGAATATGAGCAGAATCTTCAAATTACCGATGAGGAGGCCCGAAATTATTACCAGGCGCACAAAAACCAGCTTGTGCTAAATGAACAGTATGTACGGTACAGGCACATGTCAACAAGCACACATTCAGCGGCGCAGTCGGCACGGCAGGATCTGCTGAGAGGTATAGAATGGCCAGAAGTCGCGCGTATGTACGCAAATAATCCGGAAGCAAGCATCCAGGAATCGGAAAAATTCTGGCCTATATCGATGGCGCTTGTAGAATATAATATTATGAATACCATGCTACAGCGAATTGGAATCAGTGAAATATCTCCCATACAGCGCGTAAATGGGGAATACCACTTTGTTCAGTTGATGGAAACCCGGCCTGAAGGTGGTCATCCGGATCTCGACTGGTTAATCGGACAGATTAAAGAATGGCTGAGGCTGGAGAAAAGAAGACGACATTTCAATTCATATGTAAAGAATCTTTATCTTAACGCGCAATCGAATAATGAAATTGAAACGACGAACGTTTTAGGCACGAATTCAAACTCAGAACCTACTGAATTAGATACGGTTGGACTCCAACAAACAAATGATTAAATCTTTTAAAACACTTCTTCTACTTATCTTCGTAACGGCCGCTTACGGGCTTCAATCCGGTGCGGCATCAGCACAACCGGTAAAAAATCAAGGCGAAAAGAAAACACTCGATCGCATCATCGCCGTTGTTAACGATCACGCCATCCTTAAATCGGAGATTGATCAACAGGCGGCAGACTATATGCTACAGCTTCGGCGTAATTCCCAACGTGAGATCGAATTCAGTAAAGAACTTTGGTATTCCGTTTTGCAAAATGTCGTTGAACGGTACATACTGCTCGACAACGCCCGGCTCGACTCTGTAACTGTTACCGACGAGCAAGTGGACCAGAACATCAACCAGCGTATTGACCAGGTGATAAACCAGATGGGAAGCGAAGAGGCCGTTGAACAGCAGATGGGTAAAAGTATTGTTCAACTGAGGGCCGACCTCCGGCAGAGCTACCGCGAAGAGATGGTTGTCCAGAAATACCGCCAGCAGAAGATGCAGGAGGTTCAAATCACCCGTCCAGAAGTAAAAGAATATTTCGATCAGATTCCCCAGGATTCCCTGCCGACTATTCCCGAGCAGGTAGCCGTATCTCAAATTGTGAAGATACCGCCTCCCCTCAAGGATGCCGAACAGGCAGCCCGTCAACTGGCACAACAACTCAGGGATTCGGTGCTGAACCACGGCAAAAGCATTGAAGAACTTGCACGCCGGCACAGCGACGGCCCCTCTGCCTCCAGTGGTGGAAAGTTGCCCCTGATGCCGCTCGATGATTTGGTTTCTGAATATTCGGCCGCTGCTTCTGCCCTGCAGCCCGGTGATATTTCCGAGGTTGTTGAAACCTCGTTTGGATTTCATGTAATACGCCTGAATCGGCGCATGGGCGACCAGATCGACACCAACCACATCCTGATCAGCGTTGACCAGGAAAGTTATGATGACCAGATGGCTATCGATTCGCTAACCGCTATCCGAGACAGCGTGCTCAACAATCCAGATATTACGTTCGCTGAAATGGCACGGAAGCACTCCGAAGATCCACAAACAGCACCACAAGGCGGACGACTGATGAATCCACAGGACGGCGGGCGACTGATTCCTTTATCTCAGCTCGATCCGGCCATGTACCGAATCGTTCTGTTGCTGGATGAAGAAGGACAAATTTCTGAGCCCAAATCCTTCAATACGGGCAGCGGCAATAACTCCAGGACGGCTTACCGCATTGTGCGGCTTGATCAGCGCGTTCCTGAGCACGTGGCCAATCTCAAGCAGGATTACGAGCGAATCAAGAATATTGCGCTCCAGCAGAAGCAGTATCGTGTAATGCGAGAATGGATCGACAAGCTTCGGGAAGAAGTATATGTTGAGTACAAAATTCCGGTACCTGACCAATTTGCACAACAAACCAGATAGTAATTGTTCATGAAACAGATTCCCGATGAGCCAGTTGAGGCGGTAGATTTTTCCAGGATTCCATTGAAAATATTAAGAATCAGATCGGCAAGGTTGTCGTTGGTCAGAAAACAATTATTGATCAGCTGCTTATCTGCCTTTTTTCGCGGGGGCATTGCGTGCTCGTCGGTGTACCTGGCCTGGCAAAAACCCTGCTTATCCGCACCGTAGCACAAACGCTTAACCTCTCCTTCAGCCGCATACAGTTTACGCCAGACCTGATGCCGGGTGATATTACCGGTACTGAAATTGTGGAGGAAGACCGAGAAACAGGCGGCAAGGTATTCAAATTTGTGAAGGGACCTGTTTTCGCAAATATTATTCTGGCGGATGAGATCAATCGTACGCCCCCGAAAACGCAGGCTGCACTTCTGGAAGGGATGCAGGAATATCACGTGACAGCTGCCGGCAACACGTATGATCTGGACCTCCCCTTCTTCGTTCTGGCTACGCAAAATCCAATTGAACAAGAAGGGACCTATCCCCTGCCGGAAGCTCAGCTAGACCGTTTTATGTTCAACCTTTGGCTTGATTATCCCTCGTCTGGATGAAGAGATGGAAATTGTGAGCCAAACCACTTCGCCCCAAGACGTACAGGTGCAATCAGTGCTGGAATCTGCCCAAATCAAGGAACTGCAAGATCTCGTCCGCGAAGTGCCGGTGCCAGAAAGCGTACTAACCTATGCCGTGCGAATGGTAACGATGTCTCGTCCCGGTTCTGAGATTGCTCCCGATTTTGTGAATAAATATATGAGCTGGGGAGCCGGTCCTCGTGCCTCTCAATTCCTGATCCTCGGGGGGAAAGCGCGAGCCCTCATGCACGGCCGATTCAACGTAACCGAAGAAGATATTCAAGCCCTTGCCAAGCCGGTGCTTCGCCATCGCATCATCAATAACTACGCTGCTGAAGCCGAAAAATTGACGACCGATAAGCTTATTGACAAACTGATCGAAACGGCTTAACCATTCTATCGTGGATTTTGTGTTTCAAGGCTTTCAATCTGCGCTACCCGTCTGGTTCTACCTCTTGCTGGCGGTAGCAACGCTGACTATTGCCTGGTGGTCATACAAGGATATCCGGAGCATCAATCCGGCATTTCGCTACTCCCTGATAGCGTTGCGGGGGATTACCTATCTCATCCTTATCGCCCTGCTTATAAATCCGCTGTTCAGGTCAGAATCCACCCGCTACGAAAATCCTAATGTGTTGGTAATGTTCGATAATTCGGCCAGTCTCTCCGTCAATAAAGGAGAGTATAAAGGAGCAGAAACCTACGAAGAAACGATCTCCACCCTCAACTTCCCAGCCATTAATCGCCTGGACTTTCGCTATTTCATGTTTGGGAATGAGGTATCGCCCGGACACCCCGACAGCCTCACGCTGGATGGCAGCGCAACCAATATCTTTAATGCTGCGGAGATCATCAGGAATAACGAACGGGATGCCAAAGCAGCCGTTCTTTTTTCGGATGGAATCTTTAACCAGGGTCAAAATCCCCTGTTCCTGTCGCGTGAGCTCAATATTCCGGTCTTTACTGTTGCCCTTGGGGATACCAGTCGATTGCAGGATCTGGTCGTACAAAACGTCGTCTCAAACTCAACCGGTTATCTCAACACCTCTCACCCTGTAGAGGTAAATATCTTAAACCAGGGCTTTGCCGGCGAATCGTTCCAGGTGCAACTAATCTCAGATGGAGAGGTCCTACAATCGCAGACTATAACCCCAAATGCCTCAGTTTCTACGCATACCGTTTCATTTCAACTTCAGCTCAATGAGGAGGGGCTTCAACAGTATGAAATATCGATTCCAGAAAAAGAAGGCGAGTGGACCGACGCCAATAATGCTCAGCCTTTTTCTATTGAAGTACTAGATGACAGACAGCGTATTCTCAGCCTTGCTTTCGAAATCCATCCTGATGTCCGGCTGGTACGCTCGCTCCTGCTTCAGGATGAAAACACGCAGCTTAGCACCCGCACCTGGCTGGGCGGCAATCGATTTATCAACGGCAGCTTGTCGGTAGATCCCGATACGCTCGATCTTGTTGTCTTGCAGGGTTATCCCTCCCAGGGCGTACCGTCGCAGCTTTCCGAGCCAGATTTCTTCCATATTAGAAAATGTGCCCTCCATCATTATTCCAACACCCCGTTCACAGTTGAACAATCTGCCGGCCTCAAATTCAATTCTTCCTATATCAAATTCAGCAAACCGGGCGGTGGTATCGGTAAACCTGGCGCCAGTGGTCGAGTCGACTGAGCATCCGGTGATGGAACTTCCGGAAATCTCTTACGATCGGCTTCCCGCGGTGTATAGCCCTATTCAGGGGCTGGAGGTATCGGCAGGCTCTACGGTGCTATTCAACAGCAGCTATGAAGGCAGTGCCACCAATCAGCCGCTTATCGCGATTCAGCAGATCGGTAATTTGCGGCGCGCCCAAATGAACGGATTTGGCTGGTACCGGATAGCCCAAAGCACCAATCCGCAGGCCCGCCAATTCATGGAGTCGTTATTTTACAATATGGTCAGCTGGACAGCCACTCAGCCCGACAACCGGCGCCTGAAGATTCAGCCTACACAAAAAGTATTTACTGGTAATGAAGCCGTGTCATTTAATGCCTTCTTAACCAATGAAAGCGGAGAGGTTGAAACCGAAGGAGTTATCTCCATAACGATATCGGGAGAGGAGATGGAGTCGCGCATCTATAACATGGAGAATACCGGCGGTGGACAATACCGCCTGGATGTGGGGGCCCTGCCCGAGGGAATTTACCAGTATGAAGCCGTGGCCAGAAAAGGCAGCCGCACTATTGACACGCAGACGGGCGAATTTTCAGTTAGTGGATCCAACATCGAATATGTAAATACAATCCGCAATGATAATCTGTTAAAACAGATAGCTGACATCACCGGCGGCCAGTTTTATTCCTATCAAGATGTACAGTCGCTGTGGCAGGATATGGAACAGCCGGGGGCTTATGGAGCATGTCAGCTCGGTAAGAGACGGAGTTATTTTTTCCTCACCAGCACGCATTCTGGTTTATCATTGCCATTGTACTGTTGGGCGCCGAGTGGTTTTTGCGAAAATATGTTGCCCTTCCCTGATCTTTTTTAATCAAGAAATTCTAGCGTACGGCGGCCTCAGAAAAGCTTAATTTTCCATTCTCCGCATCGAAAGTGGCGGGCAGTCCCACCGGCAGCGTATACATATTATCCACATGACCGATCATGGAACCGTAGCAGGCGGGAATATTCAGTGGAAGGATGTGATCTTTCAACACTTCCATCAGGGAAAAGCTATAATCGTTGCCCGGCATGCAGTTGGTGCACTGACCAAAAACCAATCCGCTGATTTGATCCAAAACACCGTTCAGCATTAACTGGGTTAACATCCGATCTATGCGATAGAACATTTTCCCCAACATCCTCCAAAAAAAGAATGGCTCCTTCAAAACTGGGCAGGTACTCGGGAACCGAGCATCGAAGTTAACACCGTGAGATTTCCACCGAGCAGGGTTCCCTGGGCTTCTCCTCCTCTGATCACCGTAAGGCCTTGTCCGGCTTTATTCTTTAATGAAAAAGGATCAGCTGTCATAACAGCTTTTTGAAACTGGCGAACGGTATAGTGCGTCCACTCCGATTTACCAACTGGCCCATGAAAGGTGACAACCCCCGTTTTCGTATAAATACTGAGTAGCAGAGAGGTGATATCACTAAATCCGACCAAGGGCTTCGGAATTCTTTTTAATCGCCTTAAAATCGATATACTTCAGAATGCGATTGAAGCCCCATCCTCCACGAAACGGCAGGATAGCATCAATTTCCGGATCTTCAAACATGGCATTGAGGTCGGCCGCTCGCTGTTTGTCGTTTCCCGCAAAGTAGCCCGTTTGTTCCAGGGCGTGCTCACCCAGTCTTACGTTAAATCCCAACTTTTCTATCGTGGACTGAATCTCATCATACCGTCCGCGTTCTGGAATAATGCTTGCCGGGCTTATCAAGCCGATTGTATCCCCTTCGGATAATTTTTTTGGCTTGATGATCTTCTTGCTATCGGAACTTGTATCGCTTCCAGTAAACAGGCCTCCGGGTGTAGCTATACCAACAGATCCCAGCAGACTAAGAAAATATTTCCGATCCATGATACCCTTTTATTGATACAGGTGATGTTCTTTTATATAAGCCATAGCTTCTGCGGGAATCTTTTCTTCGGCTTTTTCAGGAGTTGCCTGGAGCTGTTCTCTTAATTCAGAAGCGGATAAATCCACCGGTTCGTGATCTACAAAACGGGCATTATCCAGGTATTTTTTGGGGACATCCTTTGAATTACTGCCGGGTCTCCGGGCCACGAGCAGCGTGCACTGTTCCACAATCTGATCCGGTTTATACCACGTATCGAAACTGGCCAGGGAATCTTCTCCGATGCAGAGAAAAAAAGTGCTGTTGGTGTACTTTTGTTTCAAAAATCGGATCGTCTGGATGGTATACGACGGCAAGGTGAGCTTCTGTTCAATATCGTTGATGTGGATTTGATCCCTGTTCTTAAACACCAGCTCCAGCATTCTTTTGCGATGCTCGTAACCGGTTATGGAATCGGTTGACTTATGCGGTGGAGAAGGTGCGGGGATAATCCAGAGCTCATCGATAAATCCGCTATCAAGAAACGAGTTGACGATAGCCACATGGCCGTTATGCACAGGATCAAAGGTACCGCCAAAGAGACCGATTTTTTGCCCCATAATCTTAGCGCTGATTACTGGCTGTGCTTGCAGTAGTAGTGGTTCTGTTTTGATCGGAACCCTCATCTAGCTGTGCAAGAGCTACCCGGGCTTCATCAACATACTGGTCAGCCATTGCTCGGTGTTCACCATTAGGGAAAAGCTGAAGGTATTTCTCATAACTGTCTACTGCTTTTTGATAGCGCTCCTGCTGCCTAGACTGTACGCTGTTATCAGCATAGGTAACGTAGGCATTTATTTGCCCTACAAGCGCCCGCTCGGCCCAAGGTTGAGCTTCGGGATATTGATCAATCGTGAGGCCGTAATAGATGGCAGCTGCCTCATATTCATCAATCCGCATATACAGGTCTGCAGCATTATACAACTTGTGGGCTAGCTTGGCACGAAGCTCGTTGACATATTTAGCGATCTCCTGGATGCGATCGGAATTGGGATATCGCGACTCAAACAGGTTAAACTTTTCGATCGCACGCCGGGTGTAATTTTGATCCAGCCGGTAGCGCGGGCTCAGCTCATAATAGCAATAGGCCTCTTTGAAAGCCACTTCTTCACGTCGTTCCGAGCGTGGAAACAGGGAGATATACCGCTCAAATTCTGAGGCAGCCAACAGGTAATTTCCGTTATTATAGTGCGATTCCGCCAGGTAATACTGGGCGTCACGGGCATATTCTGTGCCGCGTCCAAGCTGAAATACTGTTTCGAACCCGTTAACCGCTTCACTGTAATCACCCTCCTGGAACATTCTCATAGATTTTCGATATGCTTCAGGCAGGGAATCGCCGCGCTGTATATACTGATCTTTACTGCATGAACTAACAGCCAGGGCTGCTACAAGAAAAACGACAATGCTAATCTTAAAATAAGGAAAACTCATTGGTAGATTCTGGTTCAAAATTCTCTGTTTTTCAGTTTGCTAAAATAGGTTAAAAGATCCGTTTTGTAATCAGATGATGGCAGCTCATCCAATATTTGGGCGGCATTTGTATAGTGGGCCTTTATTGCTTGTTCGGTTTTTTCGATGACACCCAGTTCAGTATATAAATCGATTACCTCCTCAATGTGATCAGCGGAGCTGTTATCCTGTGATAATACATCGGTTAAAAAACCAGCCTGATTGCTGTCACCTTCTTGTAACGCAAGAATGGAGAGATATGTTTTCTCTTCCTTCGATAATATCTCCACCCGGTTTTTTACCAAACTTTGAAGGATCTGCTACTACATCGAGCAGGTCATCCTGGATCTGAAATGCGGTACCTGCCTCCTGCCCCAGTCGGCGCAATTGCAGCAACCGGTCATTCTCTACCCCGGCCACCGCTCCGCCCAGCATAAACGAACCGCTGATTAGTGCAGACGTTTTACCGCGAATCATTTTTAAATAATCATCGATGGTAACATCTGATCGTTCAGCAAATTGCAGGTCGAAGGCCTGTCCTTCACAGACAGTCTCCGCACTCTCCAAGAAGATATCCATAATCCTTGAATACTGTTCCTTCGAGTAGCTGTCAGACTTTCCGTAGTACTGCAACTGCTCGAAGGCACGGGCAAACATTACATCACCCGAAAGTATAGCGGTAGACGAATTCCACTTTTTGAACACGCTTGGTGAACCGCGACGGGTATCGGCGGCATCCATGATGTCATCGTGCAGTAGCGTAAAATTGTGCAGTAGTTCAATAGCAAGCGCGGCGGGAACGGCTTCTTCAACTTCTCCGCCACACATACCACAGGTTGTCAATGTAAAATAAGGACGAATTCGTTTACCGCCGAGGTTTAGCGTGTATCGAACCGGCTCATAAAGCTGGTGCGGTTCTTTCGGAAGATCAAGTTCCGAGAGCCTGCGGTTAATCAGTTCCGATAAATTCTGATGTTTGAGTGTGCTTTTCAAAAAAGAACGTTTTGCTGAATTTTTTGAAGGTGCAAATATAGTGATTTTGAGGGAGGATGTAATAACTGTTTCAGCGCCGGATAAGCTTTTCTTGATTTAGCTCTGTTATCTTCTTGGATCCAAGTAATGTAAAGATAGCCTTGACCTGGTAGCGCCAATTTTTGGTAGAGAACTCCAGTCCTTCATATCCTCCGTTAACCACGGCTTGGATGACGGGCTGCGCTGCGGCGCCGAACTCAGCACCAAGACAGATGCTTTTGACAAGATCAAAACCGCTGCGAATTCCCCCCGATGCGATGAGTTCAAAATCCTGCTCCCGCTTCAGGCGGGCTACCTGCAGCAAACATTCAATAGTCGGTATTCCCCAGTCGTTGAAAGCTTTACTGGGATTTTTGTTCGAGGAACGTTCGTTTTCAACTTTGGCCCAGCTGGTTCCCCCGGCCCCGGCGATATCGATCACTGACACGCCGCAATTGAGCAGACGACCGGCTACCTCCGCTGAAATGCCGGCTCCGGTTTCTTTTACGATAACGGGCAGATTGCTTTCTTCGCACCAGCGTTCACGATACCCTCTTCAATCCCTTTGAAATTGCGATCGCCCTCCGGCTGCATTAGCTCCTGCAGGGGATTTAGATGCACGATTACTGCATCCGCTTTGATGGAATCTATCAGCAAGTCCAGGTTTGTGGAAGAGAGGCCGCCGATCAACTGGGCACCACCAATATTGGAAGCAATAAATGCGGAGGGAGCTTTATCCCGCACAATAGAAAAACTTTCAATTTCTTTAGGGTTTTCGAGCATCGCGCGCTGGCTGCCGACGCCAAACGGCAGGTTATTGGCTTCACAGAATTCGGCAATAGTAGCGTTTACCGCTCCACCCTCGGTATAGCCGCCCGTCATCGAAGAGATAAACAGCGGAAAATCGAATGTACGTCCCAACAGGCTGGCCTCGGTACTCACCTCATCAAAATTAACTTCAGGCAGAGCATTATGTTTGAAATCGAACTGCTCATAGCCCGCTGAACGGTCATAGGCCATCTCTCCAGAGACGGTCAGATCCATATGATCTTTTTTTCGTTCCTGTATCGTCATTGGACCTGTTGGTTTAATCAGGTTAGTGATTTTGAAATGAGTTGCCCAGTTCTCGCAGCTTCGTTCCCGCTAGTTGGTAAACGGTCCACTCCTCTTTCTGGTGTGCGCCGAGCTTCTCGTAAAACCCGATCGCCTGCTCATTCCACTCCTGGACGGCCCATTCAAGGCGCCCACAGTCCCGATGATTCGCCAGCCGGGCCAGGTGAGTCAGGAAGGTTCTACCATATCCCTTTCCACGATAGTCCTTTTTAACATAGAGATCTTCCAGGTAGATGCCCGGTTTTCAACAAACGTAGAAAAATTATGGGAAAAAGAGCGCAAAGCCAACCGGAATTTTTTTCTCAAAACCAAGGATCACTTCAGCATACGAACGACTTCCAAATAAATTTTGCCGGAGTTGGTCTTTTGTGGATACTACTTCGTCCTTGAGGTTCTCATATTCTGCAAGGTTGAGTATGAAATCATGAATGAGCGATACATCAGCTTCGTTAGCAAAGCGAAGTCTGAAATCAGGTAATGGTGTTTCTATCCAGTTGAAGTCAGCCATAATAATATGTCATTTTCTGGTGCAGGTTCATCCAGAAATGAACCTTGCGTTTTTATGAAAACAGTTTAAATCATGTACGAGCCGCCATTGATATGGAAGGTGGTTCCGGTCATGTGTTTAACCTTTCCAGATGCTAAAAAAGTGATAAGTTCGGCCACCTCTTCCGGTGAGGTAATCTCATCAAAAGCCATACCCTCGGTCAGGTATTCTTCACCATATACATCAATGGAGTCCATGGCCATATCGGTTTTTATAAATCCCGGAGCGATGGAATAGGCCGCAATGCCTTTTTTACCAAAATCCCGGGCAATGCTTTTAGTGAAAGCAACGAGCCCGCCTTTTGATGCCGCATAGGATGCATATTCCTGGGTATCACCACGGCATGCAGCCCGGGAAGCAATATTGATAATCAGCCCCTCTGCTTCGGTTACCCATCGGTTAAGCGCCCACTTTGACAGCAGCGAGGGCGCCCGCAGATTAACCTGCAGGGTTTTATCCCAGTTGTCAAGCCAGTGTTCATCATCAGCACCGATCTCAGCATCCTCAAAAATTCCGGCATTATTGACCAATACATTGGGGGCTTCGGCACGGTCGAACAGGGGCTTCATTTTTTCATAAAGCTGGTCAGTTTTTGCCAAGTCAACGCGGACTCCTTCAAAACGTTTATTCGTTAACAATTCGTCAGGAAATTCCGAACTCCTCGCAGTACCGATAACGGCGGCTCCCGCCTGCAGTAATGCTGAAGCGGCACTTCTACCGATGCCCCTGGAGGCTCCTGTGAGCAAAATTCGTTTCTCTGAAAGATCCATTTATTGCGAAGTTACCTGAAATTTCACAGCATTAAGAAAATTTCTGTCCTGCCGCCCAAAAAGAGTATTGGAAGTCAATAAGAAGCAGTCACTTATTATAAATAATGTCTTGTACAAAATTTGGCAACGCAAAACACCCAATATGGACATCCTTGTTGTAATACTTAAGCTGATCTCCGAATTGTTCCAATCCCCACTTAACGCTGCTGATCGTATCTTCATTTAACGGGTTTGCTCCTTTGCTGGCAAAGCTGAACGACCACATGCCGGCGGGGTAAAGCGGAATGTACGCCAGGTAAACCTTGGTAAGGCTATAAATAGACTCCAGTGCTGTATGCACATTTTTCATGGTGGAATGATACGATTCAACCCAGGGACTCTCATTTTGGGCGGTCAGCACGCCATCTTCGGCCAGTGCATCGTAGCAGGCCTGGATAAAATCTCGTTCAAAAAGACCCTCGGCCGGCCCTGTGGGATCGGAACCGTCAATGATAATCACATCATACGGTTTTTTCACCTCGTGCACGTAGCGTATGGCATCAGTAAACATGACGTTAAGCCTGGGATCGCCCCATGCCCCCACCTCGGGCAGATACTCTTTTGATGCCCGAACCACGGCTTCATCAATTTCTACAAGGTCGACCTGCTGCACAGATTTATGACGCAGCACTTCTCGGGCCGTGCCACCATCTCCGCCGCCCACGACAAGCACACGCTCGGGCTGGGGATGACTGAATATGCAGATATGAGTGAGCATCTCATGATATACGAACTCATCTTTTTCTGAAAGCATCACCATATCGTCAATCGTAAGCATGTTGCCCCAGGTATCGGTTTCAAACACTTCAACTTTTTGATAGTCAGTCTGCTCGGAAAACAGGACCTTGTTCACTCCTACCGTCAGACCGGTCTTTTCATTGTAGTATTCCGTAAAAGTTGATGACACGTTCAGCCTTGTTTAATTGGATTTATCTAAATTTTGACTGGATAGCAAAATAGCCAGCATTTCAGAAGAATGCAGCTTAATGGTACCACAGCACAGCTCCGGCAAAAGTGGCACCGCAAATTTCAACCTGATGCTCAATACCGATTGATCGGATCTCCTTCAGCTTTCGGTCACGATAATCAAAGGCATCAACCACCATTTGGCGGACGATATTCTCTACATTTTCTAACTTGCTATGGTCTTCAAACTCCATGATGACTCCCGGCTCAGATTCGTCCTCCGGAATGCCCACCGCGATGGCGGATGAGATATATCGACCCGGGGTGGTAGAATCGATAGTGGCATAGGCCAGCGGAATCAATCCCCCTTTGGGCAGTTCAATATCAGCGATATTCTGCTGTTTGGCCCCAGGTGGCAAAATGCTGCTCATTCTCATTAAGTTGGTATCTCCCACACCGGCATTCAGAAGAGAATTATCAAACGCGTTTAGCCGCGTTCTGCCCTCTGAGGCTCCTTTCACCAGGCAGAAAACATTAGGCGTATTGACCATCATATATTCAGCTACAGACATTTGGGAGGATGATTCATCCATCAGGAAATTAGTTTTTTGATAAATTTTCTTTTGGTTTGAATAAGAGACGTTCACCCGGGCTTACCCTGAACATTCCGCGTTTCATCTCCATGCTTGAGGTGTTATTAGATTCCAATGATTTTTTTACGTGTTCCTGGATTATCCACGGATCAATAGTGTCGCCACAGGTAAAAATATCAACGGCTGCATAGTTGTATTCCGGCCAGGTGTGAATGGCTACGTGGGATTCAGCGATTACAATAACACCACTCACTCCATAGGGGCTAAATTTGTGAAAATTGTGGGTTATTACCGTGGCTTTGGAGGCTTTGGTAGCCTCAATAAAGGCGGATTCAATAAATTCAACATCATTCAACTTGTTGGAATCACATTCATAATATTCAACAAGAATTTGTCTGCCAAGTGCTTCCATCTAACTTATATTTCTTAATCTATTTCATTGCCGGCGGCTTCTTTGCAGTACAGCAACACCGCGGACATTTTAATAAAAGCATTTCAATATGCATAATTGCTAATTAGCAACACATACAGAAAACTCATAATTCATTGCGGCCATTTCGTTTGTAGTACTTTCTGACCATATTAGGGCGGGATTATGGGAACCAAAGATTCCACACCGTTTTCACTAACATCATAGAAATTACTGATTTTTTTAAATAGTTAAATGATTCATCCGACAAAAAATATTTCGAAAGAACAGGCAATTCAGCTCTACAAGCAGCTGCTTTTGCCCCGCAGGATAGAAGAAAAGATGTTGAATCTTCTGCGGCAGGGCAAAATAAGTAAATGGTTCTCCGGCATCGGGCAGGAAGCTATTGCGGTTGGGGCCACCGCCGCGCTGCAAGACCGTGATTTCCTGTTGCCAATGCACCGTAATCTCGGGCTGTTTACAACTCGCGGTGTGGATCTGTATCGACTGTTCTGCCAGCTATTCGGCAAAGCTGATGGGTTTACCAAAGGCCGGGATCGCTCTTTTCATTTCGGTACTATGGAGCACCGTATCGTGGGGATGATCTCTCACCTGGCTGCCACCCTGCCTGTTGCAGATGGCCTTGCACTGGCTCAAAAACTGAAGAAGTCCGATACCGTTGTTTGCAGCTTTTGCGGGGATGGCGCTACCAGCGAAGGTGATTTCCACGAGGCGCTGAACCTGGCGGCCGTGTGGGAACTGCCGGTCATTTTTATCATCGAAAATAACGGGTATGCGCTATCAACTCCTACTTCCGAACAATATGCCTGCCAACACCTGTTGAACCGGGCGATCGGTTACGGCCTGGCAGGGCTAAAAGTTGACGGCAACAATATTTTTAACGTGATGGACGAGGTAGCCGAGGCGCGCGAAACGGCATTGCGGGGTCAACCAGTACTTATTGAGGCTAAAACCTTTAGAATGCGCGGCCATGAGGAGGCCTCCGGTACATTTTACGTTCCCGACGAACTGTTTGAAGAGTGGGAAGAGCGAGATCAATCCTGCAGCTTGAGGAGTGGATTAAGAAAAATGACCTGATCACATCCGATTCTGACTTTGATCAGCTAAAAACCGAAGTGGACCGAACAGTTCGAATGATAAACTTGAACAAGCTCTTGCTGCAAAAGAGCCTGAATTTGATGCTGACAGGGAAACTTCGGCCCTTTTTGCATCTGCAGAACTCACAGCACCTGAAACCACGAAAGACACCTCCACATCAGAAAAACGATTTGTGGATGCGATCAGCTTTGCGCTGGAAAAGGCGTTTGAAGATGATGAATCCTACCTCATGCTGGGACAGGATATCGCCGAATATGGCGGCGTTTTTAAAGTGACGGAAGGATTTGTGGAGAAGTTTGGCAAAGAGCGCATACGCAATACGCCAATTATTGAATCTGGAGCCATCGGGGCAGCTATTGGATTGGCTCTTGACGGCTATAAACCTGTTGTGGAGATGCAGTTCGCCGACTTCATCTCCTGTGGATTTAACCAGGTAATTAACAATCTATCTAAGTCCCACTACCGATGGATGCCGCCGATCAACATTACGATTCGCGCCCCGCATGGGGCTGGTGTCGGCGCAGGACCGTATCACTCACAATCACCGGAAGGGTGGTTTATGCAACACCCGGGGCTCAAGATCGTGGTTCCCTCAACGGTGGAAGATGCCCAGAACCTGCTCTACAGCGCCATGCTGGACCCGAATCCTGTACTGTTCTTTGAGCATAAAAAGCTCTATCGGAGATATTAAATCAGTGACGCCCGATGCCGCAATTCCTGAGAAACTCGGACAAGCTGCGTATTGTAAGCGATGGAACTGACGCAACGATCGTCACTGTATGGACTTGGCGTGCACTGGGCCCATGAAGTAGCCAAAAACTATGTCTCCAATGGAACCAAGTTGGAAATTGTGGATCTGCGCTGCCTGCAACCGCTGGATTTCGATACGGTTCAGCAGTCAGTGGCTAAAACAAATAAAGTATTACTGCTGCAGGAACCCTCTATGACGCTCGGGCCTATGAGTGAAATATCTTCACTCATCAGTGAACGATGCTTTAAGCACCTGGATGCTCCGATAATGCGATGTTCCTCGCTGGACATGCCAATTCCATATAATAAAAATCTTGAAAAGGGATATCTGGCCAACAGCCGGCTTGAGGAAAACTACTAAATGGCTTCTAAAGTACTAGCGCTTTTTGAGGCCTTCGTACAACCTTTTTCTCTATCTCTGCATTTTCGCGAATTCGAAATCCTCATTTATGGGGTAAAAACTGCAGTTAACTAATTCGCTCATGCTTTGACCTTGAGTAAAATCCCTGGTTTTTCGAAGTCCTCTTTATTCATCTCCTATCAAAATTTCCGATTCCTGCAACGGACTCCATGTGGCGTGTCTATCGACAGCCGGGTTTTTGGTCAAGTTGGAATAGCCCCGCCCGTCAGCATTGATAATAAGAATCTCCCGGTTACCCTGCCGATTGCTGGTAAAGGCCAGCAGCGTACCGACTGGATTCCAGTCGGGTGATAGATCGTTCCCGGGATTTCCGGTAAATCTAAGGAGACCGCCGCCGTTGGTATTCAGCGTGTAGATTTCGAAATTGCCTTCTCTGCTGCTTTCAAATGCGATCCTATCGCCAAACGGACTCCAGGAAGGATTCGCATCATAAGCATCGTTGTTCGTGAGATTAAAGGTATTTTCGCCATTATGATCGACCAGATAAATTTCAAAGTTTTCATCCCGCAAGCTTTCAAATGCAATTTTATCCCCTTTGGGACTCCACTTGGGATTGGTATCAAACGCGGGATTATTGCTCAGGTTTACCATATCTGTACCATCTTGATTTGCGGAGTATATCTCCGCGTTGCCATCCCTGTGGCTCACAAACGCCAGCTTGCCACTCACCGGGTTCCACGCGGGCTGTGTATCCATTGACGGATTCCTGGAAATATTCTGAAGTTCGGTGCCATCCGTCTTCATGGAGTAAATTTCTGCATTGTTATCCCGCTCGCTTACAAATGCTATCCTTGAACCCGAGGGACTGAATACAGGACCATAATCATCAACCGTATTGTTGGTTAGCTTTTTCAGATCACTGCCTGAAGCATTCATAGAATAGATTTCAGGGTCGCCATCGCGTTCGGAGGCAAACGTTATGCGAGTGCCATCCGGTGAAATATCATATCCTGAGGACGCATCAATATTTTGTTGCAAGAGCTGTTGTCCAGTCCCATCGGCATTCATTACGTAGAGATTGTGTTGCTGATTTTCCTCCCGAATAAACAGCAGCTGATTAATCAGCGCATCCCGACACCTCACTATAATGTCAACAGATGTTCCACCTGATTCGGGTATTTCAATTGTAGTGGGTGTGTTTTGGTCAACCGAACAATTCAAGCGCAGTTTTTGAATTATCAGCTCATACGTTCCGGGATCAAGATCGGAAAACCGAACTTGGTCAGTACCAATACTATACTTGCTGATGCCATCAATCACGATATTGATATTCATATCTTTATCGGGCCCCTGGATATCAAGATTAACAACCAGTGGCACAGTACCTGAATTTGAGTCGGAACTATCGGTAACCGGTCTGTACTGCATGCCGCAACAGAGACTATACAAATAAACAGAATAAGAATATGTACGAAATACTGCTGTATAAACACATTTGTTAACTGCTAAATTAAGACAGGAAATTTCAGTGCAAAAATAGAGATTATCTGCTCAATAGAAAAGCATGTAGGTACAAGTATTACGTCTAGAAGTGGTGGGATAGGTTACAAGAAAGACAGGCTGATTAATTTTGAGGAATCAGGTTATAGTCTGAAATGCTACAATACTTGCCAGCCGGTTTAAAAAGGGAACCTGGTTATACCCTCACTTCTTCTTCATTAAGATGCTTTGCCAGGTACCTGAGCGCTTGTTTTCCTTTCCTAGCTTTATCAGCAAACTCTTTTTCTTCAGAGTTTCTATCCAAATATTCGTTGAAAACTTGTCGCTCAACCTTATCGAGTTCTCCATCCAGATAGTCTGTAAGTATATCTGAAAGAGTCTGATCTGTATCAAAAGCCGTCAATTGCATAATAAAAGGGGTAGATGTTGGTATTTTTGACTTAGAACTCAACTTCTACCCCTTTTGTTTCTATATTAAACATTAAAAATTTCTAATATTTAATATAGCTGCATTTTCACAAGGTGAATTTACGGTATGAAAGTCCGTAAACTTAGTATGGTATCAAACGTTACCCATAACAATACTCCCATCATTTCGAAATATTTGACTTTTATACAATCCGAGCTGTCCAATATTTCTATTACAGATTTTCTTGAAGCATGTAGCTAAATACTTGCAGTTAAACTGTGTTGGTCAAGCAGGATTTACATTTAATTTTGAGCTCATGTCGGGATAAACATATTCTTCAAGAAGCTCCTGCAGCTGGGCACGACCTCGGTTAATTCTTGACTTGACGGTGCCCATTGGATTATCCGTCATTTCAGAAATTTTCTCGTAAGAAAGCTGCTGAATATCGCGCAGTATTACGACCTCCCGGTAACTTTCGTTGAGCTCCATGAGAGCCTCTTTAAGCTTGTCTATGCACATCTTTTCATGCAGGGAATCATCCTGCAAAATATGCTCATCCTCCAGCTCCATTTTATGATCTTCAGGATCGCTGGGATCCTTGTGAATTGTTACGGTGGTCATCCGCTTCTTCTTTTTATAGAGACTTTTCGCCAGGTTAAGCGCAATAGTGTACATCCAGGTTGAAAATTTAGCTATCCGCTCGTAAGAGTGGCGGCTACGGTACACTCTAAGAAAGTTTCTTGAACCAAGTCTTCACAATCCTGATGATCATGGGTATAACGGTACAAGAAGTTATGGAGTCGGTCTTCATAGCGCTTTACAAGCAGGTTAAAACCTTCTTCATATCCCGCTTGAAAATGTTCCATCAGATCTTCATCACTCTTGTTTTGAAGTTGGCTTTTTGAAAGAGTTTCCATAGTCGAAATCCCCGAATTAATTTTGTTGCGATTGACTCTGTTAACGGCGAAAACCAACGAAAAAAAATAAGTCGATGATTCGCTTAATTAGCAGAGAAAATCGTCGTGGGATCCATGGATGAAAATCCTTTTGCAGCGCGATCGGCGTCCAGCAAGGCTTCGAATACGCGAGGCATATCCTGAAGCTCATATTTCGATGCGTCTTGCCAGAGTTTGTTGAAGTACCAGCTATTGCTGATACCCATCGTATCCTGTATTTCCGCCTTGGTGTTACCCTTGCGCAAGACGTCGATCTGCCAAACGTTTGAAAACACACTGTAAAAGAACCCCCCACGGTACGAATAATTTCTCCCGTGTTCGTCTTAGAGTGTTGCAACATCTGTTCCGCTATGAAAAGCGACTGTTCCAGATCTCGGGAAAGGAGGGCATCTTTAAGCTCAATCGCCCCATACTCTCTGTATAGGCCGATTATTTCTTTTACGTCGTTCTCTTTCACTTTTTCGGCAGTGTCCACAAAAGTACACACCTTATCTATTTCTGTGGACACTAATTGCAAATTATTGCCTACAAATTGTGCCAGCATCTGGGCGGCACCCGTGGTTATCTTTTTGTCAAACTCCCGTTGTGTCCATTCGATAATCCAATCAGGAAGGCGGTAATCCGGGACCTCTTTAAAATTATAGTAGCCAACTTTTTTATTGTTCCGAATTGCTTTACCAATTTTTGAGCGGCCGTGCGGCTTTTGGGTATCAAACATCACCAGCAAGGTGGTGGGATTGGGCTGTTTAAGATAAGGGATCAGGTCGTTTACTACTCCTCCATTATCACTGGCAGTAGGATCTCCAAGGCTCCCGAAATCCCGAAGCACAACCACGCGATATTCCGCCATCATCGGGAAGCTGCGAACAATGGAAAGCAGTTTTAGGCGTTATATCGCGGCCATAAAGCAGGTCAAAATTGAAGTCTGCTTCTCTTTCGGAATCAAAGACTCCGTGGCTTTTTCCAGTCGATCCAGGAAAAACTCCTCTTCGCCGCAAAAAAAGTAGACAGGCTTGCGGTCTTCACTTTTTAGTGCTTTTAGAGCCTCCCGGAAATGTTCTATGCTGGTTTTTTTGGCCATGGCTGAGAAAATCTAAATTACGCTAACCAAATTCCATTATTTTTGACCCGGAAATACGGTAATATCCTCAAGATTTGTCTTCCTAAAAAGGCAGAAGAATTCCACAATGATTTCTTTTACTTTTTTAAACGACACCAATAATTAAAAAATCCCATCAAATGCCTGATTTAGTTTTTGATCACTACACGATGAGAGTTAAGAATCTTGATCGAAGTGCAACCTTTTATAAAAAGGTAGTCGGACTTAAAGAAATTTATAATAAAACCGAAAAGGAATACATCCGCTGGTTCTCCCTTGGGAACGGTGAGCTGCATATAGCTGAGAAACCGGATGAAGTTGTTGAAACGCACGTAGGTATTCACATCGCCCTCAGCGTGGCAGACCTCGACGCTTTCATGAATAAGCTCAGGGACAATGACATCGTCATTCACAACTCAAAAGGAACGCCAAACCAAATCACCAACCGTGCTGACGGCGTTCGACAAATCATCTTTAAAGATCCGGATAATTACTGGATTGAGGTGAATGAGGCCAAGTAAAAAGGAAAGCGAATTCAAATAAAACTTTAGGGATACCGCCTTTTTTAGGCGGTATCTGAATAAATACTTTTGACACGGACTTATTACGGTCTCAGCCGCCCCAGCATGCGCGGGAAAGGGATGGTCTCACGCACGTGATCTAAACCACAAAGCCAGGAAACGGTGCGCTCCAGCCCCAAGCCAAATCCGGAATGCGGCACGGAGCCATAGCGACGCAGATCAAGGTACCAGTCGAACAGATCCTCTGGCAGGTCGTGTTCCTCGATTCGTTTTTTTAGCGTTTCAAGATCTTCTTCCCGCTGGCTGCCGCCGATGATTTCGCCGTAGCCTTCCGGTGCCAGCACATCACACGCTAGAGCCAGTTTTTCATCCTCGGGATCGCGTTTCATGTAAAAAGCCTTTACCTCGGCCGGGTAGCGATGCACGATAATCGGCGTATCGTACTGCTGCATGAGAATAGTTTCGTCACTGCCGCCAAAATCTTCGCCCCACTCAAAGTTCAGGGCTGATTCTTTCCAGCCCGGAATATTCCGGAGATCTTCCTCAATCTGATCGAGCCGGCCCGCTATCTCTTTAATCCGCTGGTCGATCTGGGCCTTGCGCCATTTTTTTGCCGAGCCTTTCTCCTTTTCTATCTCTTCGTGTTCTTTTTCAAGTTCAGCGTATTCCGCTTCGCGGTCTTCCACCATCTGATCCAGCATCTCAGCGGTCTCGTTGCTACGCAGTGTTTCAACGGCTTCGCTATAGGATATTCGCGGAAACTCCTCTGACACTACCTTTTTCAGCTTTGAGGTATCCCGCTCCAGGATTTCGAGCTCATCGGCGCAATTTTCAAGCACTTGTCCTACAATGGCTTTAATGAAATCTTCCGCCAAATCCATGTTCATTTCCAGGTCGTAATAGGCCATTTCCGGCTCAATCATCCAGAATTCGGTCAGGTGGCGGCGGGTCTTGCTTTTTTCGGCCCGGAAGGTGGGCCCGAAGGTGTAGATGAGGCTGTGGGCCATGGCCATTGCTTCTCCATACAACTGTCCCGATTGCGTGAGATAGGCCTTTTCGTCAAAATATTCGGTTTCAAACAGTGTGGTAGTTCCCTCAGCGGCGTTGCCGGTAAAAATGGGGGCATCCATCTGCACAAAATCTCGTTGCTGGAAAAAAGAATGGATCGCCCAGATAATTTCGTTTCGCACGCGCATGGCCGCCCACTGGCGTTGACTGCGCAACCACAGATGGCGGTTTTCCATCAGGAATTCGACCCCGTGCTCTTTGGGCGTGATCGGGTAATCTTCCGCTATCTGATGAACTTTTATACCTGTGGCGTGCATCTCGTATCCACCTTCGCTTCGTTCATCTTCAACTATTTTTCCTGTTACTTCCACCGAACTCTCCTGGCGAAGAGAATCGGCGGCCTCCCAAACATGGTCATCTACGTCATTTTTTGACACTACACACTGGCAAATTCCCGTGCCGTCGCGCAGTTCCAGGAAATATAAATTCTTGCTGCTTCTATAGTTATATACCCACCCTTTTAGGGTAACTTCCTGGCCTTCATGCTCGGAAAGATTTTTTATGTAGATCATCAATACGTCCTATTTAGCTGATATTTTATTCGTTATGCATGGTTTACATCTGTACGATGAGCGGCTATCTCCCCGCAGAAAAAGTGTATCCAAGAATAGCGGATATTAGCAATACAATCAAAGAATTTAGCACGGCGCATTTAGTCTTAATACCCGTCCATCCGCATGAAAATTCAGACTTCTTTTATAACTTAATCCTTGGTCCGACACAAGAAATAAACGGGGAATTAGTTCTTTTAATTAAGGCATATAGTTTTTAACCTTGGAACTTATTTATATATGCGGGAATATCAATTTTTTAAGGTCTTTTGAATAGATAGTTACCAACGATGACATTTAATAAAAGTATTGTCCTTGAAACCGAGGAGGACGGTAATTTGCGCAGAAATATTTTACATGACGGATCCGGTCAGCTAACGTATGAAATTAGGGAGATTGTTGCGTTTGCCAACCAAATTAAAGATCTGGGGATGCCGATTACATGGGAAAATATCGGGGATCCCATCCAGAAAGGAGAAAAGCTGCCAGACTGGATCAAGGATATTATCATAGACCTTGTAAATGATGACAGCACCTATAGTTATAGCACTACACAGGGAAATCCCGAAACCAGGGAGTTTCTGGCCGACCTCGTAAATCAGCGTGGGGGTTGCCAGGTTTCTGCTGACGAGATTATCTTCTTCAATGGACTTGGTGATGCTGTTGGCAAAATTTTTGGTTACCTGAAGCGAGAGGCGCGGGTCATTGGTCCCTCTCCGGCCTACTCTACCCATTCCTCTGCCGAAGCGGCCCATTCCGGTTATAAGCACCTTACCTACAAGCTGGATCCCAACAATGGCTGGATGCCAGATATAGAAGACCTCCGCAATAAAGTAAAGTACAACGACTCCATCGCCGGTATGCTGTTAATCAATCCCGGATAATCCTACCGGGGCCGTATATCCGCGGAGGATACTGGAAGAGATGGTGGCCATTGCCCGTGAGCACCGCCTGTTTATGATCTGCGATGAGATCTACGCCAACATTATATACAATGGTTCCGATACGGCTGCCCTGAGTGAAGTGATCGGGGATGTACCGGGCATGGCACTACGGGGAATTTCCAAGGAATATCCCTGGCCCGGGGCTCGCTGTGGATGGATTGAAGTCTACAACCAAGATCAGTACCCGGCCTTCAAAACATACATTAAGACTCTTATCAATGCTAAAATGCTGGAGGTCAGTTCGACCAATCTACCGCAGCTCTCTATTCCCCGGGTTATGGGGGATCCACGTTATAAAGAGCATCTGGTACGGAGGAAACAGCTTTTCAGTGAGCGTGCAGATGAAGCTTACCATATTTTCTCTGCCGTTGATAATATCAAGGTAATTAAACCACAAGGGGCCTTTTATATGACCGTTCTTTTTCAGGACGGGGTACTCGACGATCAGCAGCGCCTCGAGATCACCAATCCCAAGATCAGAGAGCTTGTCGAGAAAAATGTGCAAGATACAACATTGGATAAACGATTTGTATATCACCTGCTTGGTGCTACCGGTATTTGTGTTGTACCGTTGAGTGGTTTTGCCAGTAACAAAAATGGATTTCGTCTCACCCTGCTCGAGTCAGACGACCATACCCGAAATAAAACCTGGAAATACCATTGCCGGGAAAATAGAACAATACCTTTCTTCCTAATTTTTTTTGGAATAAAACTTGATATCCTTAATAATTAAGGACATATTTCAGTTTATCATTATTCAATATAACAAGATTGAATAATGCCGTTCTCTAACAATATCTTAAAAGTTACCCCACCCTTCATATAATTTTATTAGGTATAAATGCCTAATTTCCTTATTAAATATTACTTAATATATAAATTAATTTAGTTATTTAGTTGATTTTTAGTTTACACCTAAATATATTAGGAACTGTTTTGAGAGATCAAAGCATATTTCAGGTTAATTCTAAAATCTTAACAAAACTACTGGAGTGTTTTAAATGACTAAACGTTGCATTCTAATCCTGTCTATCTTATTGACTGGGATAACAAGTGCATTTGCTGCAGAGTCTTCAATACTACAAGACGCTGCCACGCAAACTAATATTAACTATGTATGGACCATTCTGGCTGCCATACTTGGTATTCTTTATGCAGGCTGGATTCGCGCTGTTAAAGGCCGGATTCTCCCGTTCCAAGAATGCCGTCAACATTATCATGAAGAACTTCATGGATGTTGGTGCAGGCGGGCTGGTCTTCTTTGCTGTCGGTTTTGCCCTCATGTTTGGTACAACCGCCGGCGGATGGATCGGAACCGACGGGTTCTTCCTTTCAGGCATCGAAGGACAGGATCAAACCTGGACCTGGGCTTTCTTCATTTTCCAAGCCGTATTTGCGGCAACAGCCGCTACTATTGTATCAGGAGCTGTAGCTGAACGGACAAAATTCAGAGGCTACCTTATCTTCTCAATCCTGATCACAGGTTTCATTTATCCGGTATTCGGATCATGGGCCTGGGGCGGTCTGTTCAACGGAAGCGGCTGGTTAGAAGGACTAGGCTTTATCGACTTTGCCGGTTCCACCGGTTGTCCACTCTGTCGGTGGATGGGCTGCATTGGCCGGTGCCCTGGTCGTTGGACCACGTGTCGGCAAGTATGACGAAAACGGCAAACCCGTTCATATTCCGGGTCACAGCCTGCCGTTCGCTGCATTAGGGGTCTTTATCCTCTGGTTTGGATGGTTCGGTTTTAACGCTGGTTCTACAACCACCGGTAACACCAGTATCGCTCTCATTGCCATGAACACCTTCTTGGCGGCAGGTGCTGGCTCAACCTTTGCAATGATTGTAACCTGGTTAAAAGATGGTAAGCCCGATGCCCCCATGACTATTAACGGTGTACTGGCCGGTTTGGTTGGTATCACTGCCGGTTGTGCAAACCTTAGTCCTGGTTTTGCCATCACCACGGGTGCTATTGCCGGAATCATCGTCGTCTTTGCCTCAGAATGGCTTGAGACATTCGTTGATGATCCTGTTGGCGCTATTGCTGTTCACGGTGTTTGTGGTGCCTGGGGTACCCTTGCTGCCGGACTCTTTGATGTTTCCGCCGGACTCTTCGGTACAGAAGGATTCGATCCTTCCATCATCGGAGTTCAGTTGCTGGGTATTGCTGCCGCTTTTGTATGGACGTTCGGCGTAAGCTATGTGTTGTTCAGCATTATTAAATCTACTGTTGGACTCCGTGTCAACGGTGAGCTTGAGGCCAAAGGTCTTGATCTCCACGAACATGACAACCGTGCCTATCCTGAATTCGTTGGAAGCGACGAATTTGTAGAAGGTGAGGTTTAATTCAACCCCTTACAATCATCTTATCAGAATCACTACTTAACATTGAAGTTATCGGGAGCACATAAATCACTTGGCGATGTTGCTCCCGCCAGCTTCAAAACAAATGTTTAATCAATAAATTGACCAAACATCATTCTAACAGGAAAAATTATGAGTAAGAATACCAAAAACAATTTTTTGAAATACTTTCTAACCGGTCTCTTCATCATGCTGTTAAGCGTGCAGTTCAAGCCCGTTCAGGCGCAAAGCCTGGACACCGGTGTTGATCTCTACAGCACGTATGTATGGCGTGGTGTTGCCTATCTGGGTCCGTGTATCCAGCCCTATGTTGAGTTCAGCTTCCGGCGGCTTTGCAGTTGGAGCGTTCGATCCAGCGGGGCATCGATGGTGTTGTTAGTTCTAGTGACTACAGTACCGGTTTCCAGGAAATGGACCTCTACGCTTCCTACAGCTTTGATTTTGGACTAAGCCTCGGCATTACCGACTATTACTATCCAGGATCATTGTATTTTGATGGCGAAAGTCATGCTTATGAACTCAACGGTGGATATTCCTCCGGAGATTTCTCCATCTCGGCAAACTATATCCTCAATGAGGCAGCAGGTGCCGGTTCTGCAGGCGGTGATATGTCTCTTCAAGCAGGTTACGGGCCCGTATTTGTCGGCGCCGGTGACGGTTGGCACTCATCTGACGGAGATTTTGCCTTGGTTAATGTTGGAATAGGTACCAGCAAAGAGATCGAAGTTACTGATACATTCTCGATTCCACTGAGCGGATCGGTAATCTTAAACCCTGATCAAGAACAACTTTATATTGTAGTCAGGATTATCACTCTAACCTTTAAACTTAAACTTGCTATAAAATAACAGGGAAGCTTTTTTCGGATACAGTTTTCCCGTTCAACCACGCATCCGCCTACATGCTCCAGTAGTATGTGGGCGGATGTTTTTATTTAATGTAGAGAGTTTTTTTGAAATCCATAATCTAGGTTACTGCTCGTACTTGCTCCGGGTTCTCAGCTGATTCTGGAATTAAAAGTGCTTCTGAAAACTGGTTGTGCTGAAAAAAATCAACTGCAAAATTCTTAATATCCACCGCATTTACCTCATCAATCTCTTTAATTAGCTCATCTATAGTGATAAATCGGTCGTAATAGAGCTCGCTTTTGGCCAGGCGGGACATCCTGTTGCTTGTACTTTCAAGCGAGAGTACCAACTTTCCTTTAAGCTGAGCTTTTGGATTCTTCCAGCTCCTTGCTCGAAATCGATTTATCCTGAATTTTCGTGAGTTCCTGGTAAATTAATTCACGCACGTGATCTACATAGTCAAGATCGGTCCCCACGTAAATTCCAAACAATCCTGTATCCCGGTATGACTGGTTAAAGGTATTGATGGAATAGCAGTAGCCAAATTTTTCACGCACATTTTGGTGCAGCCTCGAACTCATTCCACCGCCCAGCACAGTATTCGCCAGCAACAGTCGGAATTTGTCCTCATGATCATAATCCAGTCCTCTCCTACCAATAATAAGGTGCGTTTGCTCTATTGGTTTGGTAAAGGTTTCACTGCCGGGTTGGTATTCGCTTAGCGGCAGTTTTTGCTCGTCGTAATCTTTCGATTTCACGTCACCAAAATAACGTTCTACAATTTCCACTACTCTTTCGTGCTCCAAATTACCAGCTACTGAAACGAGCAGGTTCCAAGGCTGATATCGGTCTTCCATATAGTCATAGAGGTCACTACGCTCAAAATTTGAGACCGTATCTTCATACCCAATTACAGGTCGCCCCAGTGGATGATTGTTAAAAACATTTCCGCTAAACTCCTCGAACAAGTAATCATCAGGGCTGTCGCGGTACATCTTCATCTCTTCGATGACCACCTTCTTCTCTTTTTCAATCTCCTCTTCGGGAAATATGGGATGCAACACCATATCGGACAATACATCCAGCGCACGATCGAGCTGGGTGTTCAGGCATCGCGAATAGTAGCACGTATATTCAGAAGAGGTAAATGCATTCAGATATCCTCCCACCGACTCCATGCTCATTGCTATATCGTAGGATGATCGCTCTTCAGTACCTTTAAAAAGCATATGCTCCAGGAAATGGGTAATGCCCGCCTGTTTGTTAGATTCATTTCGACTGCCGGTATTAACCCAGATGCCAGCCGTAACACTCTTTACGCTGTCAATTTTTTCTGTAACGATTTTAAGACCATTTTCGAGTACGGTTTTTTCTACAAAATCGATCTCATTTTTCTCATCATTAATAGTCATAAGAAATTGCTTGTTCTATTCATCAATTTAGGTTGGTGCCGATAGCCCATTCTTGAGAAGATTCAATGGGCCATTAACGGCAAATGAAGCAACTGAATTTTTAGTTAAATTAAAAACGCCATCCCTTCTGAGATCAGAAAGAACGGCGTTTAGGTTCAGTTGACTAACTGAGATTTGCTTATTCTTCATCTCCATTTTTGGGGATGAGTGCTTTCCGGGAGAGCCGAAGTTTACCGCCGCGTTCAACTTTTAGCAGTTTAACATCAAGCTCATCTCCTACCGAGAGTACATCACTTACATTGTCAACGTGTGTGCGATTAATCTCGGAAACGTGAAGCAGACCATCCTTTCCGGGTACAATCTCAACGAATGCACCGTAATCTTTGATCGCTTTAACGGTACCGTGATAAACAGCACCTTCTTCGAGATCTCCAAGAATCTCTTTGATCCGCTTCTTACAGGTCTCAGCTTTATCGAGGCTGTCGGCAGAGATCGTAATCAATCCCTTGCCACGTTCTTCATCTTCCTCAACGTGTATTTCGGTATCCGTCTCACGCTGCAGACCCTGAATAACTTTTCCACCCGGCCCGATAACAGCGCCAATGTCATCAGCGTCAATCTCCATTTTAAGAAGTTGTGGGGCAAACCGTGAAAGTTGCTCACTTGGTTCGCTAATGGTTTCGCTCATCTTATCAAGTATGTGCAGACGACCTTTGCGGGCTTGTTCAAGTGCATGTTCCAGTACTTCAAAGGAAATGCCCTCAACTTTCATATCCATCTGGGTGGCGGTGATACCATCGCGGGTACCGGCCGTTTTGAAGTCCATGTCACCCATGAAGTCTTCTCCCCACGGATGTCAGAAAGAACTACCGAGTTATCATCTCCTACGATCATTCCCATCGCAATTCCTGCAACCGGTTTTTTCAAGGGTACACCGGCATCCATCAGGGCCATCGATCCGCCACAGACAGAAGCCATTGAGGATGAACCGTTGGATTCAAGAATGTCGGAAATTACGCGAATTACGTATCCGAAATCTTCAAAAGAGGGCATCATCTTCTTTATAGCACGCTCTGCTAAATGGCCATGGCCGAATTTCACGTCGTCCTGGCCCACGGAGAAACGCGGTTTCGCCCACGCTAAACGGGGGAAAGTTGTAATGCAGGTAGAAATGTTTGGCCTCTTCATTAAAAAGGGTATCAACAGCCTGCTCATCTTTTTTACTTCCCAGCGTAACGGAAACGAGCGCCTGGGTTTCACCACGGGTAAAAATGGCAGAACCGTGTGTACGGGCCATATACCCAACTTCTGTCCAGATATCACGGATATCTTCGGGGCTACGTCCGTCAATACGGCGTTTTTCATTAAGGATAAGACCGCGAAGTTCTTCTTTCTCGATATCCTTGCAGATATTGCGGATGGTATCCTCTTCTTCAGCCAGTTCTTCATTTTCTTCAACCAGCTTGGCAACCGTATCATCTTTGACCGCTTTAAGTCGATCGCTGTACTCTTCTTTGCCAAGACCGGTCGTTACAATATCTTGAATTTCTGACTGGGCAAGTTCATGAACCCTGTTTTTCAGTTCCTCATCAACTTCTTCAGCCTCAAATTTTCTTTTGGGAACGCCGAACTCTTCACGAAGCTCTTCCTGGAACTGGCATAGTTTCTGGATCGCCTCATGCCCGGCTTTGATTGCTTCGAGCATCTCAGTTTCTGAAATCTCATCCATCTCTCCTTCCATCATAATAACGCTGTCAGCGGTTCCGCCAACGATCATGTCGATGTCGCTGTCTTCCAGCTCAGAGATGGTGGGATTAATTACAAATTCGTCATCGATGCGGCCTACTCTTCCCTCGGCCATTGGTCCGCCTTCGAAACGGAATGTCAGGAGATATGCAGTGCTGTGGAAGCACCTACGGCTCCAAGTACATCAGCATCATTCTCTCCATCAGAAGAGATTACATTACAGATGATCTGCGTTTCATTATAATATCCATTTGGGAAAAGCGGACGAATGGAGCGGTCAATCAAACGGCTCGATAAAATTTCTTTATCAGAAGGGCGTCCTTCTCGTTTGATAAACCCACCAGGAAATCGTCCACCGGCTGAAAAACTCTCGCGAAGGTCAACCGTTAGCGGAAAGAACTCCTGCCCGGGTTTCGCTTCTTTTGCACTTACGGCGGTACACCAATACCATGGTATCGCCCATGCGTACAACTACTGCACCATCTGCCTGTTTGGCTAAGCGGCCTGTCTCTATTGACAGTGTCTTACCGGGTGCAAACTCTATGCTTTTAAAATCTTGTTCCATAATAGTAAATAAGTCAATAATTCAAACTAACACGTTAGGTGATGACTTGTGCCATGCACAACCGAGAAAATCATGAGCACATATAGAAAAAAGGCACGTTTATGAGAACGTGCCCTGGCAATAAAGTCATCTATTTTCTTAAACCCAGCTCACTAATCAATTCTCGGTATTTTTCAATATCGTTATTTCTTAGGTAGTTAAGCAGCCGACGGCGCTTACCTACCATCTGTAGTAAACCACGGCGCGAGGCATGATCCTGTTCATTGTCTTTTAAATGCTCCGTCAGATCACTAATTCGTTCAGTAAAAATCGCAATCTGTGCTTCGGTCGAACCTGTATTTTCCTTAGATCCACGAATTTTTCTGCCAATTCTTCTTTTCTTTCTTTCGTTATGGACATCTGCTAATAATTCTTAATTATTCAATCGTAGTTTATTCGAATTTATTTTCTTATCAATAGCCCACAAAGATAAGCGTTTGCAGGGTGGTTTGCAATCTTTCAGGCATTCTTTAGCGTGGACTTACAGACCGCTCTTTGTCGGCTTCAAGCTGTGCTTTCAATTCTTTAATACCGTCAAATTTTTTTTCATCCCTGATTCGCTCTACAAAACGGACCTGTACCGCTTTTCCGTAGATTTCCTGATCAAAATCAAAAATATGAACTTCGAGGGCTCGTTTCTCCTTATCCTCAAAAGTGGGCCGCGTACCTATATTCATCATCCCTTTATACCATTCGTTATCCACACGAACTTTTACGGCATAAACTCCATCTTTTGGGATAATTTTGTTGGGATGTTCAGGCTTCAGGTTTGCGGTTGGATACCCGATCTTTTTACCACGTTTATCTCCATGAATAACCGTTCCGTTGAGCATGTAGTACCGGCCAAGAAGATCGGTTGCAAGCTCTGTGTTTCCATCTTCGCTCAATGCCTTTCTTATAGCCGTACTGCTTACCGTTTTGTCCCCCACCTCCTGCTTGGAAACTACGTAGGAATCAAATCCCAGCTCATTGCCGAGTCGTTCAATCGTTTCGATGGTCCCTTCACGGTTCCTTCCAAAATGATGATCATAACCGATCACAAACTCACCGACTCCAATCTTTTTGTGGATGATATCCTTTACAAATTCCTCAGAACTCAAAAGTGAAAAATCCCGATCAAACGGGATGACCACCATTTTATCGATACCCAGGTCTTTCAAAATTTCGCACCGTTCCCGCAGTGTTGTTAAGAGCTTGATGCCCTTTTCTCCCGGGGAAATGATATCACGCGGGTGGGGATCAAAGGTGACGATGACGCTGCGAGCCTTCCGCTCTTCGGCTTTTCGCAAAACCGTTTCCATGAGTACCCGGTGCCCTTTGTGAACTCCATCAAACGTACCCACAGTAACTACTGAATTAGATTCGCGTTCTACATCATCCAGGTAAACAAGTTCTGCCATAATTATGATAATTCCATTTCACTTAACTGTTCGATGGTAAGTGCATCACTATTTGAATACTCTCCGATAGCTGTGCGTTCCAGCGCAGTAAGGTGGGCCAGGCTACCAAGGTGAGTGCCTAAATCATGCGCCATTGACCTTATATACGTTCCCTTACCACATTCCACTTTTAATTCAACCTGGGGCAGATCGAACCGTAAAATTTCGGTTTCGTAAATGGTGATTTGGCGGGCATGGCGTTTTACCTCTTTGCCCTCTCGCGCCAGCTTATACAGCGGCCTCCCCCCGTATTTCAGCGCTGAATACATTGGGGGAACTTGTTCGATTGTCCCTGAAAAATGCTGGTCAAGAACTTCTCGTAATTTCTGATTGATATGCTCAAACGGGGCGGTCTTTTCCACTTCCGTCTCGGCATCGTAGCTGGGGGTTGAAGCGCCAAAGGTTATTTCGGCCAGATATTTCTTGTGCAGTTGCTGGATCTGCTCAATGCTTTTTGTAGCTTTGCCGCAACAGACAATGAGAAGCCCGGTAGCCATGGGATCGAGGGTGCCGGCATGTCCCACCTTTTTGATGTCGATAGCTTTTCGCAAGTATTTTACTACATCAAAGCTGCTCCAATCCTTGGGTTTATTTACCAGAAAAGCGGCACCGGATTTATAATTATAAGAAGCATCGGGCGGATTGGATTTTGTAAAGAAGGTAAGCTCGGAAAGCGGAATACCTCTGCCCATAAATGCTATTCTTGCTCGTCACTGTTACGCTGTTTCCGCTCCTTACGGATTTTATCGAACAGGTTCTCCATCCTGTCAACATATTCAGCGGTTTCATCTTTCTCAAAATGGAGCTCAGGAATTTTACGCACCTGGTGCCGTATTTTGGAAGCCAGCTCTTTCGAATTGAGGCATTTTGATCAACAAAATCGTAAATGGCATCCTCATCTCGACCCGGAGCATAGATACTGATGAATACTTTGGCAATCATCAGGTCTTCAGGTCATCCGAACTGCGGTGACCGTTATAAAAGTACCAGGTTTCTGGTAGTCTTGCTGGATGATTTTTCCAAGATCGCGTTGTATTACAGCGCCCAATCGTTCTGTTCGAATACTCATTGTTGGATACGTTTGTATATCTAAAAAGTTTGCCAGCAGCTACTGCTATGGCAAGAGGGTTAGCTGTTCTTACGAGCATCCTCCAGCGTACGCTTCGATTCAACTACAGTATAGTTTTCAATAACATCGCCTACTTCAGGTCATTATAATTGACGAGACTAATTCCGCATTCATAACCGGTCTGCACCTCTTTGACATCTTCCTTAAATCGCTTGAGAGAGTCGATCTCTCCTTCATAAATAACAACACCATCACGCACTATACGAACCGGGTTATTTCGGATGATCTTACCTTCAGTTACATAGCAACCGGCAATAGTTCCCACGCTGGAAACTTTAAATATTTCACGGACCTCAGCATTACCGACCAATTTCTCAGAGATTTCTGGTGAAAGAAGCCCTTCCATAGCATCCTTGACCTCATCAACGGCATCGTAAATAACGCTAAAAAGTCGGATATCAATTTCTTCTTCCTCGGCTACCTTTCTGGCATTTGACGTTGGTCGAACCTGGAATCCAATGATAATGGCATCGGATGCCGAGGCAAGCAGCACGTCAGATTCGGTAATGGCACCTGCACCGGTGTGGATAATGTTTACTCCGACCTCATCGGTACTTAGCTTCTGAAGAGAACCGGAAAGCGCCTCGATGGAACCATCAACATCTGCTTTGATGATGATATTGAGTTCATCAACTTCACCAAGCGCCAGTACGACGAGAAAGATCATCGAGTGTAACATGTGCTTGGTTCTGACGCGATTCTCTGCTCTCGCCTGAATTTGCTGTCGTCTGATTGGCGATATCTTTAGCCTTTTGCTCATCTTCCAGCACTACCAGCTTGTCGCCGGCTTTGGGAATATCATTAAAACCCAGTAAGCTGCACAGGCGTCTGAAGGCCCGGCCTCTTCAATGCGTTCTCCAAGCTCATTTTCCATAGCACGTACCCGACCAAAACAGGGTCCAGCAATCAAACGAATCACCAACTTTCAGCGTACCGTTTTGGACCAGACGCGTTGGCGACCGTATCCTTTCCTTTGTCAATACGCAGCTTCGAGCACAACGCCGTCGGCCATTGCGATTCGGCTTCTGCAGTTCCAGTCAATTCAGACTCAATAAGTACCTTCTCAAGCAGATCATGCGAATGCCTTCACCTGTCATGCGCAGAAACCTCGGCACGCCTGATTGTTACCGCCATACTCCTCAACGATAACATCATGTTCGGCAAGCTGCTGCTTAATTTTATCCGGATTGGCACCCTCTTTATCCATCCTTGTTAATAGCCACAACGATAGAGACGCCGGCAGCCTGAGCGTGCGTTAATCGCCTCAATAGTCTGCGGCATCACGGCGTCATCAGCGGCTACAACCAGGATAACAATATCAGTTGCCTGGGCACCCCGTGAACGCATGGCGGTAAAAGCTTCGTGACCCGGTGTATCCAGGAAGGTGATTTTGCGTTGATCTTCTGTTTCAATTTCGTAAGCACCAACGTGCTGGGTTATTCCACCGGCTTCACCTTCTGCTACTTTCGCTTTACGGATGTAGTCCAACAGCGAAGTTTTACCGTGATCAACGTGACCCATAACTGTAATAATGGGTGCACGCGGTTCGAGATCTTCTGGATCATCTTCTTCCAGCTCGATCTCTTCGATCATCTCATCGGCATCGACAAACTCAACTTGCTTGCCATATTCCTCTGCAACGAGTTCAATTGTACTTGCATCGAGCCGCTGATTGATGCGAAACCATCATACCCAGGTTCATACAGGTGGTGATCACATCATTTGCTTTAACATCCAGCAGATCGGCAAGATCACTTACTGTAACGAACTCGGTGACTTCAATTACATCCTCTTCAAGCTCTTCCAGCTCCTGCTGCAGCTGCTCTTCCTCCTCGCGTTCTTCACGGCGCTGGCGACGGCGTTTCTGCCGCTTGCTGCCACACCGTCTCGGAGGATTTCATTTTCTGCATTGTTTCCTTGAGCTTCTGCTCTACATCGTCCTCATCGATACGATCGCCGCGACGGCCTTTTCTACGTTTTTTGCTCTTGCGTTTCTTGCTGCGATCCTCGTCTTTATCCTTATTTTTCTTATCTTTTTTACGGCCTTTTGAGGATTTACGTATCTTCATCCTCATCATTATACCTATCTTTTTTGCGCTTGCGTTTCTTGCGCTTTTTTGCCACCTCGAAGATTTACTTTACCAACAACGCGGGTACCTTTGAGGCGACCGGCACGACCTCGAATTACGCCTTTCTCTTCCTCTTCATCTTCTGTATCCTCTTCCTCATATTCCTCGTCGTCGTATTCCTCTTCATCTTCTATATCCTCTTCTTTTTCTTTGGTCTCAGGCTCGACTTCTTTCGAAGGCTCTTCCTCTTCTATAGTCTCGGTCTCCGACTTCTCTTCTTGAGCTGTCTTAGCCTCGGTTTTCTCCATTTCTTCCTGCTCAGACTTCTCAGCCTCCTCCTGTTCCTCGGCTTCAGCAACAGGTTCTGTTTCTTCTACTTCTTCAGCTTCAACCTCAACGGTCTCTTCAGATTTTTCCGCTAAAGGCTCAGGCTCATCTTCAACTTCCTCCTCTTTAGCCTCAGTTTCTGGTGCCTCTTCTGCGGGCTCTTCCTCTTCTTCGTCTTGTGGCTTGAGTCCCGCAATCTCTTCTTCCTCATCTTCAAACTCGTCCTCGGGCTCAAGTGGAAGTTCCTCATCAATCGGCTCAAGAAAATCTTCAATGGAGACACTTTCATTACGGCTGGCCTTTATCTGCTCACGCCGGCTCTCATAGGCTTCACGGGCCTTTTCATGCTCCATGCTGGCCTCTTTATCGGGCCCATACACTTCATCCAATACCTCGTACATCTCAGAGGTAATCTTGAAGTTCGGTTTATTGTCAACCTTAAAATCTTCCTCTCTCAATGTATCTACTATAGATTGGGTAGATACATTGAAATTCTGAGGCGACTTTAAATAGCTTTTTTGGCTTGTTGTTGTTTCAGGCATAAATAAATCTTTATCGATATATCTATCTAACTCGATAAAGATATCCAGATATAAAGTGTATTTAAAGTATTTTAGTAAAAAGTAGCAGTTCTTCTTTAACTGGGGCTCAGGCTGTGTTTCAGCACTTATTGTTCATCGTCAAACTCATACGCAATGATATCGATAATACGCTCGGCCTCGTCCTCATTAATCTTACCTTCTGTTCGGCGTACAATTTCCTCCTCGTCAAGTTCCAACACGGCTCGTGCCGTATCACAGCCGATATCATGAAGCAGCTCAATGACCTGCGGACCGAAATCGATTTCAAATTCGTCAAGATCAATGTCATCTTCCTCTTCAACCTCACGATACACATCGATCTCCGTATCAGTAAGTTTTGAAGCGAGCCTGATATTCACCCCGCCTTTACCGATCGCCTTTGAAACTTCATCAGCAGGCACTAGAACATCTGCGTGCGACATGTCTGAACTTAAATCAACGCGCAGTACTTTAGCTGGCTGAAGCGCCTTTTTGATGAATTCATGCTTATCCTCAACGTAATTGATCACGTCGATATTCTCATTTTGCAGCTCTCTGACGATGGCGTGAATACGAATGCCCTTCATCCCCACGCAGGCTCCAACGGGATCAACACGCTCGTCATGAGAGCGGACAGCCACTTTAGAACGGTCGCCCGGTTCGCGGGCAATTTCAACCAGCTCAATGATTCCGTCATAAACTTCGGGAATTTCATTTTCAAAAAGTCGTTCCAGGAAGAGCGGTGAAGTTCGAGAAATAATCACCGCAGGTGTACCGCCCTGGCGACGAACTTCTTTCACCACCGCCCGGATGGTATCGCCTTTGCGGTATCGATCTTTATAAATTTGTTCGCTTTTCGGGTAACAGCAGCTCTACGCCGTTGTGATTCACCAAAATTTCCTTGTTGCGCACCTGGTAAACATCACCGAGTACAATTTCTCCGACGCGGTCGCTATACTCTTCAAAAATGTTGTCTTTCTCAATCTCACGAATACGCTGGGCCAGTTGCTGGCGGGCCATCATTACGGCCCGGCGACCGAAATCCTGGATAGAAAGTTCCTGGGCAAACTCATCGTACAACTCAAGGTCAGGATCATGTTTCTGTGCATCTTCAAGAGTAATCTCGGTTACCTCATTGGTAAACTCCTCTTCGGGCACCACTTCACGTATATGAAGGATTTGTATATCACCGCGGTCGGCGTTAATAATCACCTCGAAGGCGTCATCATCTTCATTGTACTTTTTGCGGATCATAGTACGGAAAACATCCTCCAGGATGGAGAGCAAAAGATCTTTACCAATGTCCTTGTCTTTTGCTATCTCAGCAAATGATTGTACAATCTGTTTTGAAATATCGTTATCCATGAATTTGGCTCCTCACTATAACTAGAACTAACTAATTTATCGATGGTATGATCTTGGTTTCTACCAACTGATCGAACCCAATTGTGCGGTTTCTCCATCTTCTTGCTCAATAATAATATCAGATGTATCGATCTCTCGAAGTACACCTTCGAGTTTGCGATACTCACCGTCAGCCTTATACTTGATTCTTGCTTTTCGGCCTTTGTTTTTGGGATACTGGCGCCGATCAGTCAACGGGCGGCTTAGCCCAGGGGATGAAACATTCAGGCGATATTTACCGCCGATCAGCTCATGCGCATCAAGCACAAAACCCAGCTCATTGCTGATCTCAGCACATTCATCCATGTTCACACCGCGATCCTCAGCATCAATGTAAACCCATATGATGGTCTCGCTACCACCTTTCACTTCTACATCTACCAAAAAGAAATCGGTTCGTGAAAGAACCGATTTAGCTAACTCTTTAACTTGATCTAAAACCTTGTTCGTCACGGCTGCTTCTGGCTTTTAGTACAAAAAAAAGTGAGAACCTTTCGGCGCTCACTTTAAAGCATCTAAAGATACCCTGATTATGGCTAAATTACAACTTGATCAGAATCAAAGATTAGAATCTCGTTAACTAGGTTTGCTATCAATAAATAGGAATAATTTGCTGGTTTTAACGTAAGATATGTGGATCAAATTATAGTATTATTCTAAGGTGTCTTACGAGCTATTGCACATCCCCTGTGCTTGTTTAAATTCTTGCCATAAATCATACTTTCAATATTTGAACGAATCAGCATGGCCAAGGTAAATTGATACCTGATGATAGAAGGGACTCCGGCTAATCAGCTTTTCGAGACTGCTTCCTTTTGGCTTTAAAATCAATCCTGAAAGTGGAGGTATGGTGATTGAAATATGGGCCGGCCGATGATGCCACTTTTCATTTTTTGGCTCTATTTCCCCAATTTCAGTATTACTTCCGCCATATTTGTCCATATCGCTATTTAGTAGCACGTTGTACCCCTCGCTTTCCAGAACTCCAATTTTATAATCATAGTGGACGGACGGGGTAAAGTTTAGCACAAAGACCAAGTGATTTTCTATATCTCGAGTCTTTCGAATAAAGGAGATGATGCTCTTTTCGGTATCCAGCATGTCAATCCATTCGAATCCTTCATCAGTCTGGTCAATTTGGTAGAGAGCCCTCTCGTTGTTGTAGATATGGTTCAGATCCCTCACCAGATTTTGCATTTTTTTGTGTTTGCCAAATTCCAGCAAGTGCCAATCCAATGATTGTTGTTCGTTCCACTCGTCCCACTGGGCAAATTCATTTCCCATAAACAGCAGCTTTTTACCCGGGTGGCCAAACATATAGGTATAGAGTAACCTTAGATTGGCAAACTTCTGCCAGTAGTCATTCGGCATTTTATTAACCAGTGAGTTCTTCTGATGAACTACTTCATCGTGGGATAAGGGCAGAATAAAGTTTTCAGCAAAAGAATAAAGCAGGGGAAAGGTCAGGTCATCCTGGTGGTATTTGCGATGAATCGGCTCTTTTTGGATGTACTCCAGCATATCGTTCATCCAGCCCATGTTCCATTTATAGTCGAAGCCGAGCCCATCATCCTCCACCGGTTTTGTGACTCCCGGCCAGGCTGTCGACTCCTCAGCTGCTGTGATTATGCCGGAATCATAATTATGAACAATATAGTTGAACTCTTTAAGCAGCTCTATGGCTTCGATATTTTCACGTCCGCCGTACTCGTTGGGAATCCATTCCCCCTCCTCCCTGGAATAGTCAAGGTATAGCATGGAGGCCACAGCGTCCACCCGCATGCCGTCTATGTGATATTTTTCGAACCAGTACATCGCATTTGAGAGCAGAAAGTTACGTACTTCTACACGACCGTAGTTAAAGATATTGGTGCCCCAGTCTTGGTGTTCCCCCTTCTTGGGATCCTCATGCTCGTACAGCGCGGTGCCATCAAAGCGGCGCAGACCGTGGTCGTCTTTTGCAAAATGAGCGGGAACCCAATCCATAATGACACCGATACCCTCCTGGTGGCAATGCTCCACAAACTCCATAAATCCTTTTGGGCTGCCAAAGCGGCTGGTCGGGGCATAAAAACCGGTTCCCTGGTATCCCCATGATGGATCATACGGATGTTCGGCTACAGGCAGCAGCTCAATATGCGTGTAACCCATCTCCTTAACATAGGGTACAAGCTCGTTGCCCAGATCCTGGTACGATAAATAGCCGGGATCCTCATCCGGATTACGTTTCCATGAGCCAAGGTGCACCTCGTAAATGGAGAGCGGCTGCTGTATATCCTGCACCTCTTCTCGATTTTCCATCCAGTCTTGGTCTTGCCAGTCGTAACCGCTTAAATCGTAGACTTTGGAGGCGGTGCCCGGCGGTTCTTCAGCATAAAAGGCATAAGGATCTGCCTTCACTAATGGAGTTTCGTGGTTGGATGGTTTGATTTCATATTTATAAAGGTCTCCTTCTGAGACCTCCGGGATAAATAGCTCCCACAATCCCTGGTTATGTAGCTTCCGCATGGGGTGTATGCGTCCATCCCAATCATTAAAAGAACCGATAACACTTACCCGGCTGGCACTGGGAGCCGTTACTACAAAATGAGTTCCCTTTACATCTCCCACCTGCCGCAGATGGCTTCCCATCCACTCGTAGGCTTTGCGATGGCTTCCCTCGCCCCAAAGTTGCAAGTCGTAATCACTTAACAGAGATTCAAACGAGTAGGGATCGTGCATTTCGTATTCCTCTCCATGATATGGACGAACCCGAAAGGTATAATCGAAGAATTCTTCTTGATCTTTTAGTATACCTTCAAACAACCCCTGCTCCGAAATACGATTTAATTCTGTGCTACCCTTTTCGTCATTCTTCACCCACACGCGCTGAGCTGCGGGTAACATGGCCCGAACAACGATGCCAGCTGTGTGGTCAACCTGAGCGTAATTCATCCCTAGAACAGAAAATGGATCACCATGATCTCCGTGAGAAATGGCCTGTATTTGCTGATGATCCAATAAATTCCCCTCCATAACACTGTCCCCTGTTATTTAATGTTCTATAATTGATGATTATTAAATATCCCTTGTAATCACATCAATTTTTAGCAGGTGTGCAAGTTTCAAGCGTCGGAACCACTCTGATTTTTTTACACTACTCTTCTTGCCGTGCTATGCCCTCTTTCTCATCAAGTTTTTCAAGCATTGAAGCTTTATTGCTTGCCGAATAGAGCCGGTCGCACTCTTCACTGTAGCCTTCCAGAATTCGCTTGAGCCTCGCACGTGCTATCTTGGGAATCTTGCCATTCTGTCCTTCCACGATCCATTTGGCAGCACTCATCAACGTGTCGAGTTGAGTCCGTTTGAGAGTCACATTCCATCTTTTGGGGTCGGTGTGTTGCAGCTTCATAATCAACCTCCACCCTATTTAGTTAAGTGTTTTTACCAATGCTTTTAAAACTTTTCATCATTGATAGAATCTTTTTATTCAAATTTACAATGCTGAAAAGAAAATGAGCATTACAAGCGTGTTAGTTTTTAATCTAAGAGATCGCTAATCTGTTAGCCGTTTTGTCCTCCTTAAAAAGACTAAAACCACCTTTAAACCTTATCAGGCAACATATAAAAAGATTCCTGCAAATCTGGTCAGCCTGAATAAATTAACTTCAATTATTATGTCAGTCTTAATCCTTTAAATTCAATTTATACAGATACTTAACGGATATCAATACAGATTTCTTTTTAATTAAAAAAATCATATAAATTTTACATTTAAGTAATCTGAGTGGTGCTATCATCTCTTTTAAGTTTGCTATAACGAACACAGGAAAATGACTGCGAATTCCAATCTTGAATTAACGATGACAACGCGAGCTTTGAATCTGTCAACTAATACAAGAGCAATGCGTACTATGCTCTCTTTATCATCCACCATATTATAAGTGAAAACACCTATAAAATGTTCCAGAACTGATTATTTTTGTGGCAGATTATGCAACTAAAACCAGACTCTGAATAGCTCATTAATTCACGTTGCAATACAGCTACGGCTACAATCCTTTTAAATTTTTTTATATAACTTTTCTGTTGTTCTTATTGAATTATGGTTTAATTGATCTGTTTAAAAATTTCAATCAGCTTTTAGCTTTTATGTATAGACTTTCTTCTTGCCTGATATTGTTTCTTTTTTGTACGGTTGGGCTCGATTCAGTTTCGGGGCAATCCATACAACCAACCACGACCGAAGAGCGTGCGGAGTCGATTCAGCACCGGCAGCAGATGCGTGCAAACTCCATTTTTAAAGAATATCCCGTTCGGAATGTGGGTCCTGTGGTTATGGGCGGACGCATAACCGACCTGGCCGTTCATGAGGATAATCCCCGCCACTTCTATCTGCTTATGCGTCGGGTGGCGTTTTTGAGACGACCAATAGCGGCAACTCCATGGTCCCTGTTTTTGACAACCAGGGATCGCTCACAATCGGTGACTTGGCGATTTCCAAGGCGGATAAGAATATTTTGTGGGTGGGAACAGGTGAGAATAACAGCAGCCGTTCAAGCTACGCCGGTGCCGGCATCTATAAAAGTAGTGATGGCGGCGAAACATGGAATTTTGCAGGGCTGCGCGGATCGCAGCATATCGGGCGGATCCTCACCCACCCCACCAACCCGGATATCGCCTGGATTGCCAGCCAGGGCCCGCTGTATTCCATGAATGATGTGCGCGGCGTTTACAAAACGACGGATGGCGGTACAACCTGGAATCGCACGCTCGTTCCCACCGACAGTACCGGGGTCATTGACCTGGTTATTCACCCTGATAATCCCGATAAACTGTGGGCAGCCACCTGGCAGCGATTTCGCCAGGCTTGGAATTTCAAAGAAAACGGCGATGGTTCCGGGATTTTTGTCTCCAATGACGGCGGCAAAACATGGCAAAAATCGATGGAGGGATTCCCGGATAATAAGATGGTGGGCCGTGTCGGGCTTGATGTGAGCCAATCCAACCCGAATGTGGTGTATGCCCTGCTTGACAACCAGATAGAAACCAAAACGGAGAAAGAGCAGGCCGAAGGACAAGCTGACCCAGGCTGATTTTGTGGATATGTCTGAGGAAAAGTTTTTCAATCTTGATAATGACGCCTTAAATCAATTTCTGAAAGAAAATGGATTTCCTGAAAAATATTCCGCCCAACGTGTTAAAAATGAGGTACAAAGCGGACTCTATGATCCCCAAGCGCTGGCTCAGTACCTCGGCGATGCCAATGAAGCACTGTTCGATACCGAGGTCACAGGAGCGGAACTATACCGGTCCAGTGATGGCGGCAGCAGCTGGGAAAAAGTAAACAGCTATGACCTCGACAACCTTTATTATACCTATGGTTATTATTTCGGTGAAGTGCGCGTGTCTCCTACTGATCCTGAGGTTGTCTATATTATGGGTGTGCCGATGCTTAAATCCACTGATGGGGGCAAAACATGGGAGCCCAAGGCGGAAAATCAGCCGGTACATGTTGATCATCACGCCATGTGGATTGATCCGGGTGATCCCCAGCACATGCTTCTCGGAAATGACGGCGGGCTCTATGAAAGCCACGATGGCGGAACGAATTTTATCCACCACAACGTAGCCCCTGTGGGACAGTTCTATACTGTCAATGTAGATATGGAGGAGCCGTACAATATTTATGGCGGCCTGCAGGATAACGGTGTGTTCAGTGGTTCATCTCAGGGCAGCCCAAATGACGATACCCATTGGGAGCGTATTATGGGCGGGGACGGCATGCATGTTGCGATCGACCCAGAAAACAGTAACCTGATCTATACCGGTTTTCAATTCGGTAATTATTTTAGGATCAATCAGCAAGTTGACGAATTTAACCGAATTACGCCCAAGCATGACATCGCGGATGAGCATTACCGCTTTAACTGGAATACACCGCTGAATATGAGTCATCACAACTCCGACATTCTGTACATGGGAGCACAAAAATTGATGCGCAGTATGGATCGCGGTGAAACATGGACCGAAATAAGTCCCGATCTGACGAATGAAGATTCCGCCCAGCAAGAAGGCAACGTGCCCTACTCTACCATCACAACCATCGCCGAGTCGCCCCTACAGTTTAATGTGATTTGGATGGGAACAGATGACGGCAATATTCAGCTAACGAGGGATGGCGGTTCCAGCTGGGAGCTTGTTTCTGAAAATCTTCCCCAAGACCGCTGGGTGAGCGAAGTTCATGCCTCCGTGCACGATCCCGCCACAGCGTATGCATCACTCAATGGCTACCGTTTTGATGAGTTTAAAACCTACATCTATAAAACCACCGATTACGGGCAAACATGGAAACCGATCAAAGGAAATATGCCGGAAGATGTGGTGAATATTATTGTGCAGGATCCAAAAGTACCAGACTTACTTTACGCCGGGCAAGATAACGGTACTTTCGTCAGTTTTGATGACGGGGAAAACTGGCACCTGGTCAATGAAATTCCGAATGTAGCGTCGTATGATATGGTGGTACATCCCCGCGAGCTGGATCTGGTTGTTGGTACCCACGGCCGGAGTATTTTTGTGATGGACCTGGAGCCGCTGCATACAGTTGCTGATCGTAGGGATGAAGCCATCGTGGCCGCAAAACCTGATCCTGTTCAGTTCTCTGAAAACTGGGGCGAACAGGAAGCGCCCTATCGCGAAGTGTACGAGCCAAGCTCCAAATGGCTGTACTGGATAGGTGATACGGAGGCTTCAAACGAGACCGTTTCCATCCAGATTCTAAACAGCGACGGAGAAGTTGTGACTGATCTCGAAACTAAAGGCCGCTACGGGTTCAATACCATCAGCTGGAATCTTGACATCTCCGATGAAGATGGGGAAACAAAGTACCTGGGCAAAGGCAAATACACCTTAATTTTTAAAACAGATAATCAACAGGATGAAGTACAGCTTTCCGTGGAGTAAAAACATAATTGTACTATTGTCTCTGGCCCTGTTTCTGTTTGCAGGCATGGGCTGCAGTAATGAGGAATCCAGCAACTCCCAAGAACAGGTACGCCAGGGCCGCACGCTGGATTACACCCGGGAGATTACGTTTCTCAATCACTCCGGCGACCCGATTACGTCAATAAAGGTTGCCTTAGCTGATGATAATAACGAAAGAAATACCGGGCTAATGGACGTAAACAGCCTGCCGGCCGACAGAGGCATGCTATTCATTTTTGATAACGAGCAGCCCCGCAGTTTCTGGATGGCCAACACGCCCCTTACCCTGGATATCATTTTTGTGAATAACGAACTGGAGATCGTCAGAATCCATCACAACACACAGCCGTTTGCCGAAGAGAATTTCACGTCAGGAGATCCCGCAAAATACGTCGTAGAAACCAACGGGGGATTCTGCATTTCCCATGATATCCAGGAAGGGATGAAAATTGAGATCAACGAATCCCGGGAGGATATCCTCGGCAGGTCTGTGTACGGGCCGATGGTACGGAAGAAGGACGAAGCGGTCAGCTAATAAGCTGGAGGAACAGTTTTTCCAGGCGAAAGCCCGATAGTAGATGCGGCGTTTGGTCCGTTGATGGTTCCTCCTATTTTGAGCGCCGGCAACGGATGGTGGCGATCTGCCAGCGTTTGGCCTCGCTGTGGCAGGCCCGATGCTGCCGGACCGTAGGAACAGCTCATAGGCCAGGCAGCTCAGCAACAGCCGAAAGAAGTTGGCCCAGAACCGATGGGCCGACAGCCGGTCGGCATAGCACATGTTTTTGACTTCCTTAATCCGGTTTTCACTGGCCTCCCCGCGTCGCGCGTACAGATCTTTGTACGGCCGGCGGGCCGACTGACCGGGAATGCTGGTGATGATAAATCGGGTGTTCAGTCCCCGGCCGGTCTCCTCAAGCTTTGCAGCAGCAGCGCTGCGGCGCCTCCCCGGCTGTCGGCCTGGTAGCGGAAGCTGAAGAAGTGCCTGCGTCGGACTGCCCGGCGGCCTGTAGACCCGCCCGAATGGCCCGCTCGGCGCATTCGGACCGCCGCTTCAGCCGCTCGTTGGCGGCGATGCCGACCACAAACTTCAGCTCGCAGGCCTCGGCCAGCCGGTAGAAGGCCGGGCAACTGGAATCCGCTGTCAGCGCGAATTGTGATCGACAGATCGGGATAGCGAGTGCGGATTCAGTTCCAGCGAATTCTTCGCAGAATCCCCGCGTGCCGCCACCGGCTGGAGTGGGCATTGCCCGGCCGCAGGGCCGGGCAGGATGATCTGCGCGGTATCTGCCGTTCATGGAAACGCGGTTCGCTATCGACTTTCCGCCCGTAAAACCCCATTGAACATCGACAGCTGCTGGCCGCCGTGGGTCGGGTCGTCGGTATCGTCGATGTCGATGGTGCAGCTCCGTCCGGCCCTCCAGTGTGTCGATCTAACGGCCCACCCGTGCCCGGCACAGGTTCCAAATCGTGGCCCGGTCCATGCAGGTTCTCCAGCCGACTGGCCGTCGGCTGGGAGGCCAGGCCGCCCGCCCGCAGAATACCCCGATACAGGGGGTCCTCGGCCAGGTGCTCGGCGTCGTTGACATCTGGATAGCCATGCATCAACCCGAAGACCCGCTGCTTGATCAGTTTCCCCACCGAATGGATGACCTTCTCCGGCTGGCGCAAGGAGGTCTGGAATGCGACTGGCTAAAGTGACCAATCAGTCCGTGCGTTTTTTCCATCCTTTCCAGTAGGATCACCGATGCGTCGGAGCTTATCGGCTCGGCCGGAAAATCCACTGAGACCTGCTGCCTTCCACGATAAAAAACCGTATGTTTTTTACTCATCTGTGGGTGCAAGTGTTATCGTTATTTTTGCTATTTATCTACAACAAAAATAATAACTTGCACCCTTTTTATGTAGTTACTTCATGAATAATCCGGGATAGGAATGTAGTGTTCTTCTTGCAGTCAGTACATCTCCCTGTCAATGTTACCTGTCTACATAATATTATTGAACGTTTGCATCCAGGTTTCGGCCATCAGTTCAGCTCCGCCAACGATGGATGTACCCCATCTGCTGACCAGTACGTGGGATCCACATCATCAGAATATTGGTCAAATTTCTGCTGATACGGCACCAGCGCGGCATCAAATTCATCAGCTATTTTGCGAGCCATCTCCTGGTATTGATTGAACTCGGGGAACCAGGTGTCATCCACCGCGCTACCCTCTCTGATAACAAACGGCTCTCCGATCATAAGCTTTACATCTGGCAGGGCCTTCTTAGTTGCGCTCAAGCAGGGCCTAAAGATCATCAAAATATACTTTGGGCGTTCCATCATAGTTCCCGCTCCTGGTGTGCCAGTAATCATTGACTCCAATCAAAATACTGAGTACATCCGGCTCCAGGTCCAGGCAATCTTCCTGCCAGCGGTCGGACAGCTGAAATACTTTGTTGCCACTAATACCGCGATTATAGCATTGCAGATTTTTTGAATACAATTCTTTCCGCAAGTTTGCAGCAGTTAGAAAAGCATAGCCGTTGCCAAGTGCCCCGGGATTATTGGCATCGCCCATATCCTTATTTCGTCCGGCATCCGTAATCGAATCGCCCTGGAACAGGATGGTGGCTCCATCGGGCAATTCCGGGACACCGGCATGATCTGATTTTTTAGCTTGGCTACGGGAGGAGAGCAACATGCCCCCACCAAATGTGCCGATTGCCAGGGAGCTAAGCCCTTCTAAAAAACTGCGTCTGCTACACTTACTACTCATAGAATCTCCTTATATCTTTTTTGGATAAAATTCATTCTCAGCGCCTGCTGCGTTCATATGTTTATGCTGTAATGAAATCTCTTCTGATGAAAAGAGCAAATCGCCCTTTGATATTTAAATTCAACAGCTAATTTACGAGTAACTATTTTTTCATTGACCTAAATCAATTATTATGACCGCCCAAGCCCGGATTTTACAACCTGCTGAATTCAATCCAGAGATTAAGAAATACATCTTGATCTACGGCATACTCATACTATTTATTACAATTGTAGGCATTCCACTCATTTTGTTATGGACACCGATTGCTCCCTACTTTATCCGCAAGTATTATGATCGTCTGGAATGCGAGCTTACTACAAGATCCCTGCGCTTTCAAAAAGGATTCCTGTTCCACATCGAAAAGACGATCCCGCTTGACAAAATCCAGGACCTCACGTTCAAAGAGGGCCCCTTGCTAAAAGCATTTGGACTGAGCATTCTCAAAATAGAAACGGCCGGGAACAGTGCAGCAGCCGGCAGTGACCTCACGTTAATCGGGATTATGGACGCCTCCGAATTCAGAAGCCGGGTGCTGGAACAGCGTGATATCGTCACTGACAATACGAGTTCAGACTCACAAGATGGGCAGGAATCTACGCTTCAGGTGCTTAAAGATATCCGAGATTCACTGCAACGCCTGGAAGGAAAGCTGGGGAGTTAAATTACATGTTGAATCCTTACTATTGAATTGTACGTAATTTGTATCGGGCATCCTTACTAATCATAAAAAGAAGTGAAAATGATAATTACGACCACACATAGCATTGAAGGCAAAAAGATCACCGAATACCTGGGAATGGTAACGGGTGAAGCTATTTTAGGAGCCAATGTTTTTCGGGATTTCTTTGCGGGCATCCGCGATATTGTCGGCGGACGCTCAGCAGCTTATGAAAATGAGCTGCGTAAAGCACGAGATCGCCACAGGCGAACTCAAAGATCGTGCCCGGAACTCGGCGCCAATGCTGTAATCGGTGTTGATATAGACTACGAAACCGTTGGAGCACAGGGTGGCATGCTGATGGTTAGCGTCAGCGGAACGGCCGTTTCATTTGAATAGCCTTTACACATAAAATAGCAGAACGCCAGAACTGGTTTTAAACCAACAATCTGCGACGTCTCTGCTATTTGCAATCATACGCTGTATTAAAGAATTGATGAATCGATCTCGATATCAGCCTGAGTCCAGGCTTGATCAAACTGTTCTTTAACCTGGATGGCTTCCTCCTCTTTATTCCGTGCTTTCAGGGCTCGATACAAGCCGATAAGCGACCAGCCGTTGTCTCTCAGCTTCTTCGAAGTCTCTGCCGGTACACCTGTTCGGCTTCCACCGCATTTCCAGCCTTAAGAAGTACGTGACCCAGAGACTGCCGCACCGGGATGTGCCAGGCGGCTCGCTCGCTGTACACCAGCTGATCTTCAAATTCGTACGCCCTCCTGCAACAGGCGAACGGCTTCCTCATAATTACCTTCGGCTGCCGCGATTTCTCCAGCAACTACCCGCTGTGCCACTTTTACAATGCTCGATGTGGGATTGGTATAATTTGCTACCATCGATTGGAGTTCGGGATCCTCCATCAGCGAGGTAAGCGCCTGCAATTCCTCTTCCGCCTCTCCGGGATTTCCCTTGCGGACAAATGCAATGCCGCGGGCATAATGCCAAACTACCAAATTGTGCTTATAAGGACTAGGATTGGGGATGGTAAGATGTCATTCCATTTGCCAAAGCGCACATAAGCCAGCATCGGTGTAGAATGATAATCTTGCAGAAAATGGAGTTGCTCCATCATACCAATCGGAACCTTCTCGGCTGTTTTCTTGGCAGATTCAATGGCCAGTTCGCTGTTGCCCAGCATACTGGCTGAAGACCACAAAAAGTGGATGTTGTGCGGAAAATAGCCAAGCGGATACATGCCCTGCGAATAACATTGGGAAATATAGTCCTCATCGGCTTCTATTGCCGCAATGTTGGCCCGAACCGCATCCTCATACCGCCCCACGCGGATAAATATATGAGAAGGCATATGTACAAGGTGGCCCGCAGCCGGCATCAGGCTGGCAAGCACTTCTGCACTTGGTACTGCAAGTTCAGGCTGCGGAAGTTCCACCATATGGATATAAAAATGATGAGCTCCCGGATTTCCGGGATCTACCTTCATCGCCTTTTCCAGGGCCTGCTTGGCACTTTCAACTCCGGGGTTGGGATTGCCCTGCTCATCCCAGTAGTTCCAGGGCATGGTATTCATGACAGACTCAGCATAAATCGTTAGTACGTCTGCATCTTCAGGGTAATCCTCTGCCACCCTCTGCATGGCCTGCATATAAGCCTGGTTCAGCATCGACAAGTCGGATTGTACTTCCTGGCTGGTTCGTTCCTTTAACGCAAGGATGAGAGCCCGCTCTTTTTCGGAAGTATTTTCGATCAGCTGTATCGCCCTTACTATCGCCTCGTGAGCTTGAATTTTACGCTGGTCATCAGGAAAAGGGTCGTTGATGTTAGGACCTAAACTGTACGCTTGTCCCCAGTATGCCATTGCCAGCTGCGAATCAAGTCTTGCAGCCTCCATAAAAGAACGATGTGCCTCGGCATGGTTAAAAGCATATGCCAGTCGTACCCCCTGGTTGAAGTACGCCTGTGCTTTTTCATTCGTTGTAGACACCGGAAAGGTATGGTCACCCAAGTTTTCAAAAAGGGGAGCCACCGGGCCCTCAGCCAGGTCCACATCCAACTCAAACTTAACCGCTGACCCTCGATTCACTTTACTGTCCAACGCGCACGCAAGCTGCTTCACAGAACTCTGCCAATTCATTGGCAGGAACTCGTTCTTCAGAACAGCTCGTAAGCCATAAGGAAGAAACCAGTACGAGACATACTGCTGCGATTAACCCGACTGACTGTTTCATGATTTACAGGATTATTTTTTGGTAGATGGACGAGCTATATTTCACCAGTTTAAATCAATAAATAAACCAATGTTTATGTTCCACTTGCATCAAACAAGTAAGTTCCCCAAAATACTGCTTTTACCGGGTAGAGTCTATAGAAATAAAATGATTATTTACTCGGATTTTTTGAAAAGTTTATCGTTATACAGATAAAACAATCCCATTGCGATAGCCCATTGTAATAGGACAGTAGCCAGTGAGAAGGTACTGATAGGATTATACCAAGATTCAACGGAGGCACTTTGGTAGATCCACCAGACAAGCAGGGAGACAACTTCGATCGGTACAACATATTTAACAACAACCTCCCACCATTTACCGAGTGTATATTTGCGTTCTTTGGTATTCACCAAATTGTTTCGAAATCGCGTTGGATCAAATTTGATAATTGCAAATGACATAAATGCCCCGGACACCAACAGCCCAATCCCCCATACTGAATCCTGATTGACCAGGAAATTAGTGGAAAGTGCAGAGGGCAATCCAAACAGGAAGCCTGTAACACAAACAGCTACTGTTGCTCGTGATCTGAGGATGCCCATATCCACGAGAATTCTACTGGCCAACTCAATCATAGATATAAGGGAACTGAAGGCAGCGAGCGTTATGCTCCGAGGAAAAAATAATCGCAAAAGCTCACCGTCCACCGACCATCTCATTGAAAAGCTGGGGCATCCACATAAAAAAGTGAGTCCCGTTCCAGCGGGACCTGAATCTCGCATGATATTGAGGATTTCGCCGTTACTCATGCTGCTACCCAATGTGCCAAAAACCGTTGAAAAAATAGTAATGGCAGCAAACAGCGAAACAATATTATTGCCGATTCCCGTCTGGAACGCGCTGATGGTAACATCATCTCTTGTGCGCATATAGGCCCCATACGTTAAAATTAGCCCCCAGGCAGCACCCGTATCCCACGCATTTTGAGTCAGGGCTTCAATCCAGACAGTGGGCTGGGAAAGTGTGGACCAATCTGGGGTGAACAGGTACTCAATCCCCTGGAAACTTCCAGGAAGGGTGATAGCACGAATCATCGCCACCATAACCACCAGCAAAAGGGAGGGTATTAAAAACTTATTGATCCGTTCAATAGACGAGATACCTTTCTGAATCGCCACGATAAATCCACCTCCGATAATCATCATCGCATGCAGCACCGAAGGCAACATTGATCCCTGGAATCCCTCCCATACGATATTGGCCGCTGTCATGGTCTCCGGCAAGCCGGCTGTAATGGATGCAATTAAATAATATAGGCACCACCCTGCCACCACGCTGTAATAAAACATGATAGCCGTGGCCACGAAGCCTAGAAAGCGCCCGCATCCAGGCCTATTTTTCCCCAACAAGCTTTACAAAGGAGCCGATGACCCCTTTTCGCCCATACCGACCGATACCATATTCCGCAATGATCAAGGGCAACCGGAAAAGAGGAACAGGCAGCAAAGCCACGCAGATAAGAAAAGCACCAGCTCCGTCATCTCCTCCATTTTGGGCCGCGATCCGCGGAAAACGCCAAATATTACCAGTACCTACGGCAATACCAAGCACACTGAGCTAATCAGCCTCATTTCGAAGAAAACAGCTCCTTCTGATCCTGATTCTTTCACACTCATCGGGTACTTACATTTAATTGTGGTGTTCTGTGATCGATTTCTTTTTAACTAATTTTCATAGACAGACAAACAGATTTGTCCTCTTAAAACCAGTAAATTCATTCGTTTCGGCCTGACAAAACTCTGAACAACTGTTTACAACCTTCTGAATCCATCATGTGCGTTCGCACCTGCATCAAAAAAGACCTTAGTACTGTCAGGAATCAAAAATCAAAGAATACCTTTTCAAACCATTAAGAGCATAAATCCAGATCAAAATATTGTCATTCCAGGTACCGTTTTAATCACCTTAATAAGGAACCGTCCAGCGGTACGTGATGAGCAGCGGCTATTAATGATTTCCCAGTCCAGTGAGACCGTCGGCCGATTTATTGCGTTTCGACGCTAAAATCGAGCGATCTGAAAGTGACCGCAAAAACCCGATAAAAACGCTGGATGTTCAACGACCATAAGTCTACCAACCGCACACTAGCACTTATAGTTTTCTTCGCTTCCCTGACACTCTACAACATCACGCCATGGTCCCACCGCCAGTTCGTGTGATGCTGGCAGAGTTTATCGCCGTAGCCCACGGACGACAAGTTAACCACCCGCCCGGAGCCCCCTTTTACTCTCTGTTGGGACGGATTTTTTCCATGTTTATGCCGTCTTCTTGGGTGGCCATCAGTATCAACTTCATTAGCGCGCTGACCTCGGCACTGACGGTGATGCTACTGTACCTGATTATCGTCCGCTTGGTCCGTGAATGGAAGAACGATCCCACGCCATGGCTCCTTTGGTCGATAAAATCGGTGACGTTCGGCGGGGCCACGACTTGGCGCTTTGACGTTCGCGGTTACCGATACCTTCTGGTTTAGCGCCGTGGAGGCCGAGGTGTATGCGGTATCGATGTTTTTTACATCCGCGGTGGTCTGGATGGCCCTCAAATGGTCGGAGTACAGCGAACGCTGGCTGGTGCTGATCGCCTACATGTTTGGACTGGCCCTTGGCGTGCATCTGCTCAATCTGCTGGCGCTGTTTTTTGTAGCCCTAATTGTCTATTTCAAAAAAAAGGATTTCACCCTGCTTTCCATGTCGGCCGCTGCGGTGATTTCCGTGGTTTCGTTTCTGCTGATCTATCCTTTCACCGTGCAGATGCTACCCAGTATCCTGAATAACATAACCCGGGCCAGCTATGGATTGATTGGTCCAATCTTCTTGTATCACTCTGATATTTGGTGGGCCTGGCATACGGCATTTATTACACCCACACGCGTAAAGACCGCATCGCCAACCTTGTGCTGCTCAGCTATACAATGATTCTGATCGGGTATTCCTCTTATTCGGTAATTTTTATTCGCTCCATCGCTGATCCTCCCATCGACGAAAACGATCCTGAAACGGTAGAGGCTTTCATCAGCTACCTGGAGCGTGAGCAGTATGGACAAACGCCGCTGCTTACTGGCCACACGTTTGATAACTCCATGGGGCGCATCAACCAGCAGGAGGAAGTGTTTTTTCCCCGCCGCTATTCCTCGCAACATACTTCAGCAATATGCGAACTACAGCAGTGATTGGGATTTCTTCCTGGACTACCAGTTTAATCATATGTACATCCGTTATTTCAACTGGAACTTCATCGGCCGCGAAGCCGATATACAAGACACGGGCTGGCAGGCTGGTTTTTCGGATAGCGAGTACGAGGATAATCCCGCGCATAACAGCTATTTTTACATACCCTTTTTATTGGGATTATTCGGGATGATTTTCCATTTCCAGAAAGACTGGAAACGGGCGCTTTCGGTGCTGGTGCTGTTTATCATGACCGGCGTTGCCATTATCGTATTCCTTAACCAAACACCGATGCAACCGCGCGAGCGGGACTACGCCTACGTGGGCTCGTTCTTTGCCTTTGCCATATGGATAGGTATGGGAGGAGTAGGCATCGTCGAGTTGCTGAAGGAGGTGACCAAAGAAGAAGATGTCTCCTACGGTGCATTGGGCATCCTATTTGCCGCCGCCCCATTGTGGATGGGACTCCAAAATTTTAATGACCACGATCGCAGTGAACGATACGTAGCCCCTGATTATGCATGGAACCTTTTGCAGTCAGCCGCACCCAACGCCATACTCTTTACAAACGGCGACAACGACAAATTTCCACTCTGGTACCTGCAGGAAGTTGAAGGAGTTCGAACGGACGTCCGCATCGTGCGCCTGAGCCTGCTGAATACCGACTGGTATATCAAGCAGCTGCGCGACCAGTGGTCTCACGAATCGGCACCACTGCCGATCTCACTGACCGATGAGGAGATTGAACAGATGACCCAGAGCCTTACTCTTTATGAGCCCGATACGGTGCGTATCCCGGTAGAAAAAGATCTGCTCCGCAGTGCATTCAGCAGCGATAACACCGTACAAAGAAACGATCGGCGTGAAGCCAGATACCTCGCTTCAGATCTACAGGGAAGGTATTGATTTCAGCATCCCGATCGATTCGCTCGACAATGAAGTAAGCTGGTATTATCAGGGGCGCTCAGCAGGACAGGATCAGCAGGGTAACCGACGGTTTTATACCCAGGTTCAAGATGAAGTTATTCTTGATATCCTGAAAACCAACCGCTGGCTGCGTCCGGTCTATTTTGCAAACACCGTATCGCCATCCAGCCAGATGAATCTGCATCCCTATTTCCGATTTGAGGGAAAGGCATTTCGAGTAGTGCCGCAGCGCCATTCCACCTCCAGCGGTTACGGCTGGATGAACACCGATATTCATACTGACCGTCTCAATAAATTCCGGTTCCGCGAATGGGATAATCCTGATGCATATTTCGATGAAAATATCCGGAGAATGCTGGGTAATTACCGGTACGGCATCACCCAGCTGGCCGACCAGTTCAGAAGTAAAAATATGCCGGACAGTGCGGCTAAATGGCTCCGATGGGGCGAAGAGAATATCCCGTTCCACCACCTGCAAAGCAACTTGAACTCACTGGTGCTATATGCCTATTCCTATGCACAAAACAACGCCTTGGAAGATGCCATTGAGCTGGCAGAAAAAGGGAAAGAAGAAATTATCAGCAATCTTACCTACGACATGGAGCGATATGACGACCTTCAAAGCCAAATCATGGAGCTGGATGCGCAAGCTAAAAGCGCCCGCCAAAACGCCAACATGGCCGAACAGGGACGCCTGCGCAACCAAATTCAAAACGTCATTTCTCAACGAAAAAATCTTGCCAGTGATATCGGCTACAATATAAGTCACCTTACCATACTGCAACGTATCTACTTTATGGCAGGACAAGATACCGAGGCCAAAGCCTTGGCAGAACGGGTCAACGGCATAACCATGGACCGTATTAGCCTGCCGGCCTCAAAAGAGGAGAATGCGGCACAGGTAGATCAATACAACCTTAACTAATTTCTTATTATTCCACAGGTATCGTATATTTCTAAAAACATTGAAGGCACCAAATAACCTATGATTCACGAATTCACCAAAGGAAACATCGACGCCATCGCCAAGATACTCAATACCAGGGCGAAACCCCTGGGTAACGACGTATTTCGTTTCGAGGTTTCTGATCCTGAAGAAGGGCGACGGCTGGCACTGGAAATTCACCTGGGGATGGAGATCAACGGTGAGCGGATGAATATGGTTTCGGTATATGCCCAGAATACATTCCTGCAGCTACATAACTGCACGGCATTCATTGCCAGCGATATGCTTAAGCAGGTCACTTTCTTTGGTCGCCAGGAAAATATGACCTCCGGACTGATTGTAAAGAGGGGCCGGTTGCAGCCTCTACGCCAACGTAGAAGAAGCAATTCTCAACAGTGATTTCACTCAGTTGCCAGAAGATCTCATGATGTGCGCCATCGCCCTCTCCCTTACCGAATCGATCGATCTTGACGACTTCTCCTTTGACGATGAGGACTAATCACAAGACCGCCCCCCCCTCTTAGTATGCCAATCCAGGAAACAGAGGTTGAGGTATTTAACGAATCAGGACTGGATGTACCCATCGATGAGCGTATCGCCCGTAAATGCATTTCAGAAGTAGCCCGCCAGGAAGCCTGCCATTTTAATTTTGTTGAACTGGTATTCGTCGACGAAAAAAAAATAAAGGACGTAAATATCAAGCATCTTGAGCACCACTATGTAACTGACATCATCACCTTTCGGTATGACGATGATCCCACCCACAATGAAATAGAGGGTACCCTTTTTTGCTGCGCCCAACGTATTACTGAGCAGGCTGAGGATTATGACCAAGAGATAGAGACTGAATATAAGCGCGTGGTCATTCATGGACTCCTTCACCTGGCCGGATACGATGATCAATCCGACGAGGGAAAAAAGCAGATGCGAAATCGAGAAGATTTTTATCTGTCCCTATTGTAATCCCTGAAACTCCGCCTATCGGCTGATACTGTTATTTTGGTAGATAAATTTTAGATTGTAAACATCATCCACAAAATTACGTACGAAATCTGCAAACAACTTGCGGATATATCTCCGGAGAATCATATGTTTACCACCTGTTGAGGAAGGCTAAATAAGTTAGGTTGTTTTATTAATCCCCACTCCACGAATTCGTCGGAGTGGGCGTCTGAGGATTCGAATGGAGAGCGATCCGGTGGGAGGCCCTTCCGGTTGGAAGAGGCTGTAAAAAGTTTTCAGCTCCCTCTCCTCGGGCATTTAGACACAACCAGTACAAAGAGCCAATCTTGCCGATTGAGCTCGTATTGTTGGTGAGTCAAGTCCAATGCCCATCCTCATCACTTGTTCAGGATAACCAGATAAGCAAGTATACCATGGAACCAATCCAATCCCAAGATATTCACAGCCAAGCAGTTGGTATTGACGTGTCAGCGGAAACCCTGCAGGCCCGGCTGGGCCTGTCCAAGTCCGACCGGGAACTATCCTATAGCCAATCCCGCAGATTTCCCAACAGCGAAGACGGGTACCGGCAGCTAACCAAGTGGGTCCGCTCGAAGGGGGCAGATCTGCAGCAGTGTTGCCGTTTGTTATGGAAGCGACCGGCCGTAGTACGAGCAGCTGGCCTACTGGCTGCATCAGGCGGGCCGGCAGGTGTGCGTGCCGGTTGCCAGTCGGGCCTACCACTGGGCCCAGAGCCTGCCGGTTAAATCAAAAACCGACCAGATTGATGCCCGGCTGCTGGCCCGCTACGGACTGGAGCGGCGTCCCCGCCGCTGGCAGCCCTCCGGCCAGCGGCTGCGTGATATAAAACTGCTGCTGCGGGAACGCCAGCAGCTGAAAAATCAGCGTACCCAATTAAAAAACCGGCGACATGCCGCCCGCCAGTCCTGGGACCATCCAGCCAGTAGCCTGCGGCGGTTGGCCGAGCATATCGAGCAGATCAACGCGTATATCACCCAGATCGACCGACAGTTGGAGGACCTGTGGGAGTCCGATCAGGCCCTGTCCGAGGCGATCCGGCGTATTGGACAGATTACCGGGTTGGGCCCGCAGAGCGTGCTGAAGGTCGTTGCCGAAACCGAATGGGTTTGCCCTGATTCGGAATCGCAACCAACTGGCCTCCTACGCCGGACTGGATGTAGCTCTGGACCAGTCAGGCACCCGCCAGGGGGAGGCCCATATCTCCAAACAGGGCAATGTCCACCTTCGGCGGGCCCTGTATATGCCGGCTGTTTGCGCCAGCCAGCATAACCGGGCTCTGCAGGCTTTCTACCAACGGCTAGTGGCCAAACACCCCGACCACAAGAAGATCGCCCTGACAGCCGTCATGCGCAAACTCCTGTTGTTGATCTACAGCCTGTGGAAGTCCGGGCAGGCCTATGATGAGGAGTTCCACTGACCAGCAAATTACCCAAGCCGCCTAACTTATTTAGGTTTCGATACCATTAGTAACTTGACTTTAGACACAGTACCTTTTTTGTGCACTGTTTTAACCATGTGATTTACTATTTATGAGCCAGGAACAGCCTTTACAGCCATCGGAGGAGCGGGACAGCGCGTTGCAGGTAGCTCGGAACAAAACCAAGGTTTATGCCCGAAATCTCTGGAATATCGTCGCCCGTCACGCCGTCATCGATCACCGTGAGGAGGACGAGGTTGAAACCCCAGAACCGCCCCAGCGATTTGAATATCGCCACAAGGGATGGCTCAAAGTTCTCAGCTTTTTCCCCTACCTGTTGATCGCAATGTTTATCACTTCATTCTTTTGGGATTTTTCAGGCATACAGCAAATATTCTGGGGATTTGAACTACAATTTGAAGGCTTGCTCAGAATACTGAGCATCAGCGGCCTGATCGGTTTTCTGACCAACTGGCTGGCTATTACCATGCTGTTCAAGCCTTCTCAGAAGCGCCCTATACTGGGTTACGGACTCATCCCCGCACAGAAAGATCGCATCGCCTGGCGACTCTCTCACGCCGTGGCGGATGATCTGATAAACCCTGAGATTATCAAACAGAAAATACATGAATCACAAATCATCAGCCGCTACCGGGAAGAAGCCACCCACTATCTCAAAAGCATCATCGATGATCCCGATTTCCGCGAAGATTTAAAAGGACTTGTGATCGATTACGTAGATGAGATGATTGCAGACCCGGAAATCTCGCGCAGCCATTGCTGAAAAAATTCTGATCCAGATTGAGGAGGCCCTGGAGAACAAATCTATAGAAAAAGTGGCACTCAAGGCCTACTCTTTTATCCGGGGCAACAGATGCAGGATATCATTGAAGAAGCCCTGATACGGCTGCCCACCTCCGTGGAAAACGGGCTAGATAAGCTGGACGCATCTCCTTGACCGCCTGCCCACTACGCTCGACAAGCATAGCGAAGCGATCGAAAATGTGGTTACCTCCCTCCTCTACCGTCTCATCAACCAACTGGATGTACAATCGCTGGTGGAAGAAAAACTGCGCGAATATGATGAACAGAAGCTTACCAACATTATCCGGGGTGCCACCAACGAGCAGCTTCGCTACATTCAGTACCTGGGCGCCATTCTTGGTACCATCGGCGGATTAGTTATCTGGCAGCCGCTCATCAGCTTGATGGGATTGGGCTTGATTCTGCTACTGGTACTTTTGGCAGATCATTTGGTCTTTACCTTCTCTCCAAATTTTAAGCCCTAAAGCTTAATTTATATATATTAAGCTTATAAGCTTAAATTTGTATTTTTAAGTATATAGGCTTATTATAAATAAAAATATTTCATGAGGAAGAACAGCATGTATGCCATAATCACCGGGGATATCGTAGAGTCAAGCAAAATCGCCGGGAAGGAGAAGAAAAAGCTTTTCAAAGCTCTGCAGGAGGGATTTAGCTGGATACAAACAAACAGCCCATCCCATGACAAAGAACAGAATTCATCATTCGAACTTTTCCGGGGTGACAGCTTTCAAGGAGCAATTCCGGCTCCTCTTTTTGCCCTCCCCGCAAGCTTGGCAATTCGCTCAATATTGCGGAAGTCCCAGCCCGAAAGCAGTTCAACCAGCTGGGATGCCCGCATAGCCATTGGCATCGGCACCATTGAGTACCTGCCGCGAGATGTTTCCAGTGGAGATGGAGAAGCCTACCGGCGTTCGGGTCGCCTGCTGGATGCGATGAAAGGGGAAGAGCGTCTTCTTATCGAAACTCCCTGGCCCCATGTCAATGAGGAATTAAACACCCAGGCGGCGCTTTTAGATGCCATCATCGCAAAATGGTCACCCCCGCAAGCAGAAACAGTACTCAAGCTCATAGAAGATAAATCCAGGAAAACGATTGCCGACGAATTTGGAATATCACAAGCGGCTGTTCATTATCGCGTCAAGGGTGCAGGCTGGCACGCCATCAAAAAGTTTCTGGAAAGGTACAAGACCCTGATTACGGAGAATATACAAAGCGATAATTGAGTGAAATTAATCTCATCCTGAAGCTATGAAGTTGCTTTTGAGGATTATCTGCGTTACTGATATTCTGAATCGAGTTTGGATCAGGTCGTGTTTAGAACAATTTCATGTTATTGATTCTCACTGATAACCCCATTAATTATTGTGTCTTGGAGAGCTGCTTGAAACACAAGCAATCAGGAAATATTCAAAAAAATAAATAGTTAACCGGATGCTGACTTCACCAGAAATATTGGTCTTGCTGCGGATCTTAACCGCCCATCTGCTGGCGGACTTTTTAATGCAGCCCAAAAGCTGGATTGAAACAAAGAAGATGCTGGGCATAAAAGCTGCGCCGCTCTATTACCACTGTCTGAGTTGTGGGGGTACTCACCTACTTGCTGCTGGCTGATTGGAATCACATCGGGTTGCCGATTTTTATCATGGGGACTCACTCTTTAATCGATTGGTGGAAAACAACGCGCCCCAAACAGACGGTCTATTTTATCCTTGACCAGTCAGCCCACCTGCTGATGATTTTAATCGGCTGGATTGTATATACAGGTATTGAATCTACAGCACTTGCTTTTATGGCAGCCTCATTAGAAGCTCCCACTTTTTGGATCGTGTTAATCAGTTACATCATCGTAATATGGCCGTTTGGATATTTAATCGCCATGCTCACCAACCGTTGGCAGAAAGAGCTTTCCAGGGGCGACTCCCAGCAGCTCACCGGCCTGAAAAACGCCGGCATGTGGATCGGAAGAACAGAACGGTTCATCATCCTTACTTTTATCCTGTTAAACCAATACAGTGCAATTGGCTTTTTAATAGCCGCCAAATCGGTGTTTCGGTTCAGCGGCAAGCTGGAGGGTAACCAGGAGCGCAAAGAGGCAGAGTACATCCTGATTGGAACCCTGCTCAGTTTCGCACTTTCCATTTTGGTGGGAATTGCCGCCCGTTACCTGCTAAATATCTGGAGCTTTTAATGCGTAAAGAAATTTTACAGTAACATACGGTTCCAGGTAAAGCGTTTTATTGCAACAATAACCGACAATATTGCCCTTATTTTCTAAGGAAACATTTTTATATTTATGGGTTCAATTGAAAAGAGCTTTCAAACCCACAAACGACCTTCATATCTTGGATCAACGCAAGTTTTACATAGAGACCTACGGCTGTCAGATGAACGTCTCCGACACCGAAATTGTCAACTCCATTTTGATGGAGGAAGGCATGGAACCCGTTCAGCAGCCAGACAATGCCGATATCATTTTCATCAACACCTGTTCCATCCGGGAAAATGCCGAAGATAAAGTCTGGCAGCGCCTTACTGAATTCCGATCCCTGAAAGAAGAGAAGAAGGATCTTACCGTTGGCGTGCTTGGCTGCATGGCAGAGCGCATCCGCGATAAAATTATCGAGAAAGAGCATCTCGTTGACCTTGTGGTAGGTCCAGATGCCTACCGTGATCTGCCGGAACTGCTCACAGATGTGGATGACGGTCGTAAAGCGGTAAACACTCTCCTCTCCCTCGAGGAAACTTACGCAGATATAGCACCGGTTAGAACCAACGATAATGGAGTAAGTGCATTTGTGACTATTATGCGTGGTTGTGATAATATGTGCGCCTTTTGCGTGGTGCCGTTTACGCGGGGTCGGGAACGGAGTCGTCCTGTTGAAAGTATATTAAATGAACTGCAGGATCTGAGTGATCAAGGATATAAAGAAGTTACCCTGCTGGGCCAAAACGTGAACTCCTACAATTTTGAGGACACCGATTTTACCGCGCTTATGGATCAAGCCAGCAAGGTGGATCCGGAGATGCGCATCCGGTTTTCTTCTCCACACCCCAAAGATTTCCCTGAAGAACTGCTCCATCTTATCGCAGAACGATCAAACCTTTGCAACTATATCCATATTCCCGCGCAGTCTGGCAGTACATCCGTGCTGGAACGCATGCGGCGCCCCTATACCCGGAATCAATATTTAGAACTCGTCGAAAAGATGCGCAATATCATTCCCGGCGTTTCTCTTTCAACCGATATTATTGCCGGTTTCTGTGATGAAACCGAAGAGGAGCACCAAGATACCATGTCGCTGATGGCCAAGGTTGAATACGACTTGGCTTATATGTTTGCCTATTCCGAGCGGGAACGTACGCTGGCCCACCGTAAATTCGAGGACAACGTACCTGAGGATGTGAAAAAGCGACGTCTGACTGAGATTATAGAGCAGCAGATGGAGATCCAGGAAAAACGGAACAAACAGGAAATTGGCCGCCGACACTTGGTACTCATTGAAGGTACCAGCAAACGCTCTGATGAACAACTAAAGGGTCGCACCGACACAAACAAAATGGTGGTCTTTGATCGCGGTGATCTTCAGAAAGGTGAATACGCAGAGGTGGAAATCACCGATTGTACTTCCGCCACACTGATGGCTGATGTGATTGGGAAAAGCAGCATTGAGGAATTTAATCGCGACCGCGTGATGGTCGCTGTTTAAAAACTATTCATAAAAAAGTGCGACGCAGATACGAGTGCGTCGCACTTTTTTATTATTCTTTCGGATTTACCCCCTTTCGCTAATGCAGTAAAGAATCTGTTCAAATTGACCACTTCCCCTTCCCCCATGATAATGCCGGGTATTCCAGTTCAGCATAACGGTGTAGGCACAGGGTGGATCATTTTTAGTATTTACAACGATACCGCCAGATCCACTGTTTCCCCCTCTGAAAAACAGATTTCCGCTCCATGAATTGGCTGAAGGGGTCGGATCATGAACAAGGCCATCGTTATTTTTTATTTTTATGTTGAAAGAATTCATGTGGGGATGGTCGAGCGTGTACAGTATTGTTACCTGGTCGCTAATTTTTTTACAGGTATCAGAAGTAAGCTCCTTTAATTGAAGCGCGTGCTTAACCGGTGAGTTGTCTATCACTACAGCGGAGAGCGTCTTATTATTTTTTGTATTGTTCACGGTATCTCCGGCATCAAAAACCTGGAACCGCACCCTGTACCTGCGTACCGGTTCCTGATCGCCTACATCTACAGCCTGACCTGCAAAACTCCTTCCAAGATCTTCTGTATGATTGTGTGGAGGACTCGTCAAATAATGGGTATTGAATCGGAGCAGGCGGTACGATCCAATAAAATTACTCTCGTTAACCGTTACCGTACTGGTAGTTCCGTCGTGCATGTCAACGGTCACCGATTTACCCAGCAATGTCACACATCCATCCAAGTCTAAGTCAGAAGAATCGATGAATACCGGCTCTGACCAAGTATCCCCAAGTGCATCAGTATAATAGATATATCCTACTTTTGAATTTACAACCGAAGAATCGGGAATCGGCTCTAATTCGCTATTTCCGGGGGCTACTGAAGGAAGAGTTGACGGATCTTCAGAACCTCCGGGCCAATCCCAGGCACCAATCAAAAACCGGTATTTAAGCGGATTGTTGGTAACTGGATTTCGCAGTGGCATGTTTCCATGCAGATCAAGTGTGTCATTCATTACCCACTTGTTAGAGCCCGCATATCCGTCTGTATCGAAATCTACAGGCACCTCCAGATTTTCGATTCGCTCCCAGTGTGGCTGTTCGGTAGGATCGGGTACAGGCGCATCCCAGCAAAGGACGCCCGCGCAGAAACAATGTCCTACATTTTCTCTGCCCGGCTGACGCCCGTCAGACTGATCTTCATCAATAATAAGATCGCCACCGTACTCCACTTCAAAATACACGTCTGGCCCCCCGATCATTTCAATATCGATAGATGATATCGGAGTTTGCTCAAAATCGGTTCGAGTATAATAAATTTTAAACTTCCCATTTATGTCGGTTTGGACCTGGCCAAGCTCATCGTCCTGTATCCAGTCTGCATCGAACGCCTTAACTGTAGCACCAGGAAGTGGCTTCTTTGCTTCTTTTTCACAAATAGCCACCTGCCCGCATATTACCCAAATTCCCAGCGCTTCCATTAAATTGCACCAGTATTTCTGACTGATGCAGTGATCCCAATTAGCAACTCGGCCTTCTTCTGTTAATTTCCACTTTGGTCTGATTACATCCACCGTGAATTGTACAGGCTCGACAACTTCGGGCGGTTCATCCTGACCGGGTGCCTTTTCGATATAGATATCAATCTCAATTGAGTCTTCCGTCGTGATCTGGTTTTCTTTGATCGGAATTTTAAAACTGCCATCTTCTTCTGTATACTTGGCAGTGATTAAGGACTTCTTCTTGGCTTCCGCTTTTTCCGCTGATGAAATGTAGAAGTTATTTTTGGCCTTTACAGTTGTGAGCTCCACCTCATCCTGTTCTTCCCGGACCCAATACAACTTAACCTGCACATTAGATAGCGGTTCCTCGCAATTATCACATAACCTTGCACAAATGTTTCCTTTAAATGTATAAGTCATGGCTGGTACCTCTCTGTTCTTGAATGAAATTTAGTGAAATAAGGAGTAAATAGGTGTGAGAAGTCATCACCTGTGAGGTAAGTGTCTTCTCTTGAACTATATCCCTGTCTACTTATATATCCCTATCTATTTATAAGACAAGAGATGGAGAAAGTGTTACAATTTTTATTATTCAGATATCCATATTGACAAATTTTGAGGCTTTAGGAGTATTTTTTCCAATATAATGGTAATGGGAACTTTGAAATATCTACTCATTAGCCCCTGTAACCGGATTATTAACCAAGAAATTTGGATGATGGCAAATTTCACAGCCAACCGGTCCGTACCCAATTATGGGTTATAGGGTATTATTTATATCTGTAATAATATCAATGAGATAACACATATTTGTAATATTTCGTAAATAATCCGGGTGTAATTTATGCAGAAGTGATTTAGAGTGGCCAAGACGATAGTATTAAGGCTTCCTCAAAAAGTCACAAAAGCCTTTTTCCTGGCAGGGCGTGTTCCTTTTTGTGTGAACAAAAACGAACCAAAAAAATCACCACCTGGGATGTAGTTATTGGTGGTTATTTGGAATTAGTCAACTGTTCAACAAAAGCACCTTTCATTGGCCAATACAGGCTGGTTTTGTTGTCTGATAATTGGCAAGAAAGCTTTTACATCCAATAACTAATAACCAGTTACAACCAACTAACTCGCGCCTTCGCTGCGTTTGGCCGAACCAGCGCATAAATTCCAAAGCCGGAAGGAGACAGTCAGACTGCGGTGTCAGCCCCAACCCTATCAAATGCAAGGGTTATGGAGAAATGAGCAAAATACCTTGCATTTGAACTGGCCATTTAACCTTGCAAGTTGCTGGCAGGTAGCGACTTAGCATCCGTCTCAGGAGGCCATATTTAAGAAACCTCCGTAAAAACAAAAAGGCCCGCTTATTGCAAGCGGACCCTGTTAATCGAGAGTTGTCGTAGAAGTGCTTACTGGACCTGTTCTAATTTGACGGTGCCAATCTCGTTGGTTTCACCAACTGAAACGGCAATGTTGCTGGTATCTTTTTTGACAAAATCTTCGTTGGTCGGGTTGATTGATACAGTATATGAACCCTCCTCAAGGCCGATCAGCTTAAAATAGCCATCTTCCTCGTTGGCATACGTAGAGGCAACAGTATCCTCACCGGCTATTGCATAAACCACCGGAGCCGCCTCAACAGGTGAAACTGTTCCGTCTATATTTCCAGTTACCGCCAAATTTGAGGCCTGAATGACCGGTTTCAAGAGGAAACCCTGGAAGCCAGCTCCCTGTCCCCTTTTGACGACAGACCGGCTGGCGTCAAAATCGAGCAACAAGGTGTATGTGATATCTTCCTCAATCTGGGCGTCAACATTCAGCTTAACACCGGTTTGTGCGCCGCTTGGCACGAACATATCGTGCTGTTCACCGTTGACCACCACGCTGTGGCCTGCTTCACTTAATATCAAACGGATCTGATGATAGGTGCCGGCTTCCAACGAGGTTTCTCCCAGCACGGTGTAGGCACCGTTGGTAAGCTCGAGAAGGTTATAGGTCTGGTTGGGCTCGCTGATGGTCATCCATCCTTCACCGTCCGCTTCATCTTCTCCGCTCTCATCACGATTTACCTCCACACTTTCGATGTGGACATTTACTTCATCATAATCTGCAGGGGCGTCGGTCATCCGGACCTCAAACGTACCCATACCAGAACCTCCTGAACCGGTACCGGAATTTTTGCAGGCACTTGTGGACAAACCCAAAACGATAAGTAATGAAATTGAGATATTTAAAAGTTTTGATTGTATCATATCTGTAGATTTTTAGATTTTATTATGGAATTATAATTTAACCGTCTGTATAGATGTGACGATCAAGTTTGCAGATCGTTACTGATTTATTTGTCTTTTTTTATCGGGGCCTTTAAAATACTGTTGTTTTGACCCTCCCCAAGCCCCTCCTAGGCAAGAGAGACTTATGAAGAAAGTATTTCAAAGGTCCCTTTATCGATTGTTCCAGATATTAAAATTAATTTCCACGCCCCTGCCCTTTTCCTTGCCCGGGATTTTCAGGTGGTCCCCCGGGAATATTGCCAGGAGGCCCACCCCCGATGTTCCCTTTAAAAAGATTCTGCAAAACCTGCGCGGCGGGTGTGCCTGCCTGCAGTTGTTTTGAGATGCCCTCCAATATACTTGCCGCAGGTATCTGACTTCTCTTTTGAGCCATGCTCACGGCCATCGGTAGTTTTTGAAGCTCGCGACTGCCAAATCCCCCTTTCAGCGCACGAACAACAAAGTTCTGAGCCGCTTCAGGCGTTTGGTTTGCGGCCAGGTCTGGTAATATGTTGATGGCAGCTACCACATCCAGGGCGTTCGCTCGTGTTGAAATTGAGGTGGTGGTCACCTCCTGTAATATCTCACTCAACGAGGACGCTGGAATATTCTGCGATATTGCGCGGGATGACGCCTCAATCATCTGCCTCCGGAATTGATCGCTGCCCGGTGCCATTTCCGTTCTGCTTAACATATCCTGGACGTTCTGGTTTTTTATCCAGGGATCTACAACCTGGGCAGCCTGCTGCGTGGATCGGTTCAGCCGATCTACTACCGGAATAATTTGTGGAACGGGAACCCCCTTCGACATGCCTTCAAGCGCTTTCAAAATCAGGTGATTGGCCGGCAGATTTTGTTCGGCCAGACCTACCGCAGGCTGAATAATCCCAGCCAGCTGATCTGGACTCATGCCCCTTTTTTGGGCTCTTGCCTGCAACTCCGTCAATGCAGACTTGCTCATCCCGTTTTCGATTCCAGTCTGAATCAATTGATCGATATTAGGTTGTTGGGCCAAGGCCCCGCTGATCAAGCCTGTGCAAAGCAGCAGAAAGACCAGGCAAACTTTTTGAATAACGCTGGTATTTAAATGTGTCATAACGGCAATCATTTTATTGTTCAATCAATAGCATTGCATTTTCTCCACCATATCCATCTGTAACGGTGTAAACATCTTCCGAGAAAGAGACCCATTGCTCTTTTCCACTCTCCACTTGTAATACTTTATACTCATAGGCCCCGGTTCTCAACTCCAACTGTGCCACAAACTCTCCCTCCCGGTGCTCAACCAGTGGGATACCGGGGCGATTCCAGTTGTTAAAATCTCCAACCAGGTATAGCTGGCCTTCCCTCTTAAAGGGAATAACCAGCCGCTGCCGGTGCGGTTTGATGTTCCATTCAGGCTCAATTCCACTTTTATTTTTCATTATCGACGGTTCGATAGAAAACCGAACTCCCCCGGATATCTGCAGATCATTAATTTTTGTGGAACTGCCGCCTGCAGCATATCGAAGCCCTTCTACGTTCATGAACAGAGAAAACTGTTCATTCAACGGAAAACTGCTTCCAATGCCAATACGATACAGGCGGTTGGTCAGTTCAACCGTTTCCGTTGTTGTACCGGGCGGACCGCCGACGGGCGGAAAACCTCCGCCTCCCCCCGTCGATGTCGTGGTGGTAAAATTGATTACGGTATTGCTCCAGACCAAGCGAAAAGCGCAGCTGCTCTCCACCTCTGAAAATATGGGAAGCGCTGATCACCGTACTGAATCCATCAAGCAACCGCAGGCAAAGACTGTAGCCTGCCGTACAAGCCGCCTGACAGCTTCCATCGGAATGACGGCCATGTTTCTATTTCAAGGGCATAGTGGTCTATCCTCGTCTTAGAATCAACGGCAGTACTGTCGGTTGGGTAATTTTGGTACTGACGATAGCTGGAACCAGCCTTAACCCTAACATTAGTGTAGAGGGACGGCGACCAACTCAGCACCGGCTGCGCCCACAGCAGGGTACGGCTGAAGTTGGACCCGAAATAACTGGCGCCACTTTCGATCCCTCCGCTGAGATCGTCAGTCAAATTCCGCCGGTAATTAAGCAGGGCCAGCCCGCCACTCCACGTCGATCTGCTCCCCAGAAAAGGTTCATAGACCAATGCGCCAGTAAATTCGGCCATATTTTTGTCATCAAACCATGCAGTTTGTCCCGTAACTGAAAAGGTGCCATACCCGGAATTAGCGCTGCCATCCCATTCCGAAAAGTAGGGATTGAGATACGTGTTCGTGCTGTATCCCACGCGGGAATCTACCGAGAGTACTGTTTGCCACTGCTGGGCAAATACGGTTTGCGGTATAACGCTCGCTAACAACATTACCATGACTCCAAGTCTCATAGATAGATCACTGCATTTTTATTGCCGAATCCATCTTCACGGTACATGGGCGCCAGCGGATCGGTTACCCACTGGTCTCCATTCTTTACAAACATATAGCGGTGTTCGCCGCGCGGCATCGACACCAGGCCGGTCCATATTTGCTGCCCGTTAAACTCCTGCCGGGTCAGCGATACCGGCTCCCAGTTGCTGAAATCGCCCGCCACAGCTACAGACTTTGCATTTTCATCAATATAGACAAACCGGAGCCAGACCTCTGCCGGTGTCTCAGAGACGGTTTGAACTGATTGCTCCATGGATGATTGCTGCGGAGTAACGACCAGTTCTCCCCCATTATAAAGGGGCAGGGCCAGCACAACCGTGGTCAACAACACCAGTACTACCGCATAGGCCGGCTTCCACTCTACCTGTTGCGGCTGCCACAGCCAACCAAGCCAGTCAAGCAAAGTACTTGCTTCTTCCTGATCATTGGTCACACTGATCTCCACGGTTTGGATATCAGCCATAACTTTATTGGAAAAGCCCTCGGGCACCTCAAATGTGGACAAGTCCGGTTTGTCTTGAAATGCTTGTTTCAGTTTCAGCTCAAACCGGAGAAGAGAACGCAGTTGTTGATTGTCGGCAATTTTGTGCAGGGCTTGCTGTTCTTCATCGGGGGGAAGTTCACCCGCCAGATATTTCACGAATAATTTATCTGTTTCATCCATAGTCATCATATTCTGCTTTGCTTTTCTATATATTCTTTCATCTCCTTGCGGGCCCGGTGCACCCTCACCTTAAGCGCACTCACGGACAGGTCCATGCGTTTAGCAATCGCCTGGTAACTCATATTGTCTCGGTATTTGTATAAAAATGCTTGTGAATAACCGGGAGCAAGAGCGTTGAGCGCCTGCTGAAGCATCCGGTTCCATTCCTGCTGTTCCATTAGCTCATCCGGGCGTTCTGTACTGGACATCCTGCTATTAAGCGTCTCTTCTTCCATTTCGCTAAATCGCTTGTTCTGACGTCGAATATTCTTGGCATAATCGCGGCAATGATTTTTTGCGATCATGTACAACCAGGAGGAAAAACGGGAATTCATCTTGAAAGATCCCAGCCGCTCATAACATTTCACAAATATCTGCTGGGCCAGCTCTTCCACCTCGTCCTCATCTTTTTCAAATTGCCGAACAATATGAAATATCATCGGCGCATACCGGTCGACAAGCTTCTGATAAAGCTCTTGCTGTCCATCAAGGACTTTTTGAACCAGTTCAAATTCTTCTTCTTTTGAAGCCGTCATTTAGCACATTTGGGTTACCTGGCTGAAATCAGCCAACCGAAACGATAATTATTTTCAACTTTATTAGAGACCTTTGAAACAGTTCCTAATCAACCCCTTTTGCTTGTCCCGGATTATTCACGAAATAGTATAAATAATGGCCTGAGTAATTGATATTATTATGTATGCGGAAAATAATAGATAGCTCAAATTTGAGTGTACTAACAACGGGCTGCGAAATTTGACCGATGGCGGCGTTGAAGTTACAATCGCTCATTCAGCGTATATGAATACGCTTCAATCACGATTTCAACTTCGCCTTGCCTTCTATCAAATTTCTTGGTGAATAATCCGGGTTTTGCAGGAGCATTTGGAGCGGTCAAGACCATGGAATTTCAAAGGGCTTTATTAGTACGACGATCGAAAGAACAAAACGTTACTAAAAATAATCACAGAAAAGCTATTAACACAGATTTGAATATACCCGGTGAAATGCCCATACTTGAACTCTCATGGAGCATTATGATTGAACGTTTTGAACTCCTCCAAAATTTATGTAACTAAACTCATCATATTCATTAATCCGAATCGTTTTGGCTGACTCATTTAATGACATACTAGGTTCGCTTGATTCCATTGAAGAGAACTCCAGTAAACTTAAAGAGATATTGCTGGCAAATCTCGTTATGGTGGGCGAAATCCCTGCTCCTACCTTTAAGGAGGATGACCGTATTGAGTTTCTGATGAATCGTTTTAAGGAAGCAGAGCTTGATCAAACTTCCGTTGATGAGGTGGGTAATGGTATTGGTACCATAGAGGGTGAAGTTGGCGAAGAAAACATCCTGGTAGTGGCCCACGCCGATACCGTCCATTCCGAAAAAATTGATCACACTCTTTCCGTACAGCCTAATACTGTAACAGGTGCCGGCGTTGCTGATAACAGCCTCGGGCTGGCTGTACTGGCCACCCTCCCCTTTTTTCTGGATGAATTTGACATCAAGCTGAAGCAAAATCTTTTACTGATGGGGGCTACTCGCAGTCTGGGCCGCGGCAACCTGGAAGGGCTCCGGTTTTTCCTGTCAAATGCAAATCGTTCTGTAAAGACCGGGGTGGGCCTTGAAGGAGTTGAGCTGGGGCGCCTAAGCCACACCTCTATTGGTATGCAGCGTGGAGAGATTACCTGCAAAGTTCCCGAGGAGTATGACTGGTCCGCGGTTTGGGGATGCAAGCGCCATCCTAACAGTTAACGAAGTGATCAACAAGATAAACGAATTCGGCTGCCGCAGCGACCGCGTACCAGCATTGTGATGGGTTCTGTTGAGGAGGACATCGTTCAATACCACGGCATTGAAGTCCACCCTCGGATTTGAAATACGTTCTGAGTCGGCCGACCAGGTAAGTGATATTAATCGTGCCATCCAGGAAATTGTAACCGAGGTGTCTTCCAAAAGCGGTGATGCCATAGAGCTCGATATTTTTGCCGAACGGGAACCAGGTGGTATCTCCTTCTCACCCGCTGATCCGCCATACTCGTAAAATTATGGAACAGTTGAGTATCGAATCGAGACCCGGACCCAGTCAGCGTCGGAGCTATCGGCTTTTATCGACCATGATATCCCTGCAATCACTCTTGGACTCACACACGGCGATCATATCCATGAAACCAACGAGAACATTGAAATCGATCCGATTTTTAAAGGAATTGCACAAGTAATCGGTACTTTGCTAGCTATTGACGGAGGTTATTGTGAAGAAGATTAAAAAATGGATTAAGGAAAATACCTACCACCATTCTCAATTTTGGGATCTTAAACAGCTCGTGGAGCTCAAGAAAAAGCAGGATCTGACTATATCTCTCTGTCTGCCCACGCTCAACGAGGAGAAAACCATCGGCAAAGAAGTGATCATTTTCAAATCTGAATTGGTAGACCGCTATCCTCTTCTTGATGAAATTGCCGTCATCGATTCCGGTTCTACTGATAAAACGCTTGATATTGCAGAAGGATTTGGCGCCGACACCTACCTTGCTGATGATATTTTGCCCAACCTTGAATCCAAAAAAGGCAAGGGAGAAAATCTTTGGAAGGCGATTTATCAGCTGAAAGGAGATATTATTGTCTACGTGGATGCAGACATCAGTAACATTCATCCGAGGTTTGTATATGGACTTGTTGCCCCCCTTATCCACCGGCAGGAGATTCAATATGTTAAAGCATTCTATGACCGTCCCCTTGCGGTTTCGGGGGGGATTCGTCCTTCGGGTGGTGGACGTGTAACCGAAATTCTTATCCGTCCGCTGTTTTCCCTCTACTTCCCAGAACTTACCGGCATCATACAGCCGCTTTCAGGGGAATATGCCGTTCGTCGCGAGGTGCTGGAAAACATCCACTTCCCGATCGGCTATGGTGTGGAGACCTCACACCTCATTGATGTATACACCAAATACGGGCTCGATTCATTCGCTCAAACAGATCTAGATCAGCGTGTGCATGAAAACAAACCCACCCGGGCACTTGGCAAAATGGCTTTTGGCATCCTGCAGACATTTATCAAGCGGGCCAAGGCACTCGATATTATTGGGAGTATTGAAGATCACCAGACAATTCTGCGGCAGACGCAGGGCGTGGATGATACCTATCAGCAAGAGGAGATCGAGATTGTAGAGGAGGAACGCCCCCCAATGATTGAGATTGAAGAATACCGAGAAAAGTTTAATCGTAAGTTAGAAAAATAGCATTACCCCATGGACGAGGCTACACTCATTAGCCGTATTCGGGATCTTTCCACACCGATGAAGCCGCTTCCCACCGATCAAAATCCTTCACTCCAACCCCTTAAAGAAGTACATTGCGTGGCCTTTGATTTTTACGGCACCATGTTTATTTCCGGCGTGGGAGATATCGGTATAGATGAGGAACAGGATTCGAAAGGCTGGAGTCTTTTTAACCAAGCGCTTGAGGATACGGGCTTTAAAATCATCCAAAAAGATGCCTCCGGGAAGGATTACAACGATTTAGCCGTGAAATCCGCAACTACGAGGAAAAACAGCGTAACCGGGGGATCGACCATCCAGAACCAAATATAGTGCTAATCTGGCATCAGGTGCTTAGCTCCTTGCGTGACAATGAATTTATTGAGGGAGAACTAAATCGTGAAACTGCACAGCGTTTTGCTGTGGAATATGAGTTCCGTTTTAACCCGGTATGCCCCATGCCCGACCTGATGGACACGCTCCTATCACTCAAAAATAAACGGTATATTCTGGGGATTATCTCCAACTCCCAATTTTATACCTCACTGGCATTTGAAGCTTTAACAAACGAAACTGTAGCCGAGGCCGGCTTTGATTCCGATTTGCTGGTATGGTCGTATCAAGCCAGTGTAAAAAAACCTTCGTTGCATTTTTATGAACGCTTTGAAAAGGCCCTGATCCAAAAACACAAAATGAAGCCGGATCAAGTTTTATACGTGGGCAACGACATGCTAAAAGATGTTATGCCTGCTTCCAAATTGGGGATGAGAACGGCACTTTTTGCCGGAGACACCCGATCTCTGAAACTCAGGCCCGATGACCCGAGATGCTCCGATATCAGCCCCGATATCGTTATTACAGAACTGAACCAAGTTTTGGATTGCCTGCAGAATCCGGTAAAAAGCAGTGGGTAGAATTTATTCCAAAACCGTCCAAAAATAATATCTAAATCTGGAGCCAGACGGTTTCAAAGGGTTTTAGAAATATTGAACCGGAACCACCCCTTCTGCTTCCAGCCAGCACATTGGGATATGCCTTCGGACTCTCTGGCAGTGGAAGATCACTTTGTGGAACCAATAGCGTTTTTTTAGTAAAATTGCTGACAGAAAGTATTGTTTCACTTCCATCCAACGCCGTTCGTTCTAATACAAAAAGTTTTTTGCCGCAATCAAATATTTTCTGCGGGGCATTGGGATGAAAAGCAGGATGCTCACCCCGTACACTCAGCATATGCTTGTACTTTTCCATAATATAGCTGGTAGTTGTGGACTCATCATCCAATTCATCCTCCAGATCTTTGTATTCCCATTGCATCCGATTTATCGAACGTTTGTCTCCTGAAGAGAGTACTCCTCTCGTATCATTGGTAGTGGCGGTCAAGTTATGGAAATAGATACCTGGCACGCCTTTAAACGCGAGCATTATTGCCTGTGAACAAAGAAACCGTTTGATCTGCATCGAATCATCGCTCTTATCAGGATCTGAAAAAGCATCATAATAAGTGATATTCAACTCATAAGGGCTCTCAGTGCCATCCTTATTTTTTTTAAATGAGACAAAACCGTTTCGTTGATACACCGCTTCAATCATATAGTCGAATTCCTCTTGCGGCACAAGTCCTTCCAGCGGCCGTACCCCTATGCCATCATGAGAAGCTGTAAAATTCAGAAAATAACAACCTTTACGAGTACCGTCCAAGCTGTCGGCCCACGTGGTAAGGTATTGGGTATTATTGGTGAGGATGGCGTGCAACAGCAACGGGGAAGACTAAACTGATAGACCATATGGGCTTCATCATCGCCATTGCCAAAATAACTGATATTCTCCTTGTGAGGAACGTTGGTTTCTGTAATAAGCGTCACATGCGGTGCTACCTGGTCAACGAGTGTCCTGAATAGTTTCACCACTTCGTGCGTCTCCGGCAGGTGTATACAGCTGGTACCGATTTTTTTCCATAGATAGGCAATCGCATCCAAGCGCACAATCTGGATGCCCTTAGAAACGTAGTAGAGGAAAATATCCAGATATTCAAACAGCACATCCATATTAGTGAAGTCCAGATCTACCTGGTCTTCACTAAAAGTCGTCCATACACACTTGTTCCCATCCTCCGTCTGTACCGGGGTAAGCAGGGGTGAATTTCGTGGTCTTACTACTTCGGAAAGATCCAAATCGGGATCAGCCTCAAGAAAGTAATTTTCCCCGGGCTCTTCTCCTCTTCTAAAGTTCTGAAACCATTTACTATACCTTGACGCATGGTTAATCACCAGGTCTGCCATCAGTCGGTACTTTTTCTGACAGATGTTCGATGTTCTCCCAGCTGCCCAAGTCCGGCCGTACCTCTTTATAATCAATGACTGAAAATCCGGCATCTGACGAGCTCGGGAAAAAAGGCAGAATATGCATGGAAGTGATGGCATCTCCCACATACTTGCCGAGGACCTCTTCCAGCAAGTCAAGTCGGTACTCCGATGGTCGTTTAAGATCCCTCAGCACATCACCGTAGGTAATCAGTATAGAATCTTCCTCCGACCATTTGTCCTCTGAATCCTCCGGAATATCAATCCGGGATTCATATTTTTGGATCAGATCGTTCAGCCTGGACATACATTCCCCCACCTTTTCTTCTCCATAAATTTTCCGGAAGTGACCAGCAAAGTCCTTTTTCACTTCTATTTTCTGGGTGTCTGAATTACCTGTATCGATCAATTTTTTCAATAATTTTTGTTCAAATTAGTTCCGTAAATGTAACTAATTGAATGAAAAATGTTAAGGGGGCAAAACAAATGCCATTAATTGCGTATATGCCTGTTATTCAAAAGATTAGATAACATGTATCTGGTTTTTACCATTTCAGTCTCCCGAAAGAGTTATGCATCAACCTCTTGAATGCTTAAATTTGTACTTTGTTGGATTTAGTAGAATACAGAAATTTTAGTGAAAAGAGTTCATGGATCGCGAAGCATTTCAAGAAAGATTCGGATTAATTGGCGAATCAGCCGCTTTAAAACAGGTTATTGACAAAGCCGTTCAGGTAGCAGATACCGATATCACCATTTTACTGCAGGGAGAAAGTGGTGTAGGTAAAGACGTGACGGCCCGGGCGATTCATGCTATAAGTAAGCGAAAGCATGAAGACCTCGTAATTGTGAACTGCGGGGCCATACCCGAAGGTATCATTGAAAGTGAGCTTTTCGGGCATGAACGCGGTGCTTTTACCGGTGCGCACGAAGCGCGGGAAGGCTATTTTGAAAAAGCCAACAATGGCACCATTTTCCTGGATGAAATCGGGGATACTCCTAAAAATGTACAGGTCAAGCTGCTGAGGGTGCTAGAGAGCGGTGAGTATTTCGCGCATCGGATCGAGCAAGCTGAAAAAGACTGATGTCAGGGTGATAGCAGCTACCAATAAGGATTTATGGGAGCACGTACAGGAGGGAGACTTCCGGGAGGATCTTTACTACCGGCTGGATACCGTTAAGATTAACGTTGCCGCCCCTTCGCGAACGCACCGACGATATTATCCCCATTTTCCGAAAGTTTGTAACCGAGTTTTCTGCTGAATATGACTCGGTATTCAAAGGGTTTTCCGATGACGCCAAAGAGCTGCTAACATCCTACCGATGGCCCGGTAACGTTCGTGAACTGCGCAACGTAGCAGAACAGCTGGTTGTACTCGAAAAATCAAAATTCATTGATACAGATACGCTCAAAAAGTATTTGAAGGGGCGGCAGCAAACCGGCTCTGCAGACAACCTGCCGATGCTCTCAGATGAGGCAAAGAAATCGCATGAAGCTGGTTCTTCATTTGGCAAGGGAGATCGTGAGTTGGTATATCGGGCGCTTGTAGAGCTGCGCAGCGAAATAAGCGATATGAAAAAGATGCTGGCTACCTTTCTTTATGGTGCTTTTTCCGGCAGAGAACTCAAGGCCCTTCCCCAGAATATCCAAAGCGAAGTAGAGCGCTCTTCCATGTCAGATTTTGATATTGGCAGAGAATCCGATGAGGAAGAATCGATCGGTGCTCAACCGTTTACCGAAGCCGATATTTCTGAAGAGCAGGAGGAGGAAATAAGCAGTGAAAACGCTTTCGACAAATTTTTTAACGGCAAGGAGATCCCCTCCATCGAAAAAACCGAACAGTTTCTGATTGAACAGGCACTTCAAAAATATGACGGCAACCGACGAAAGGCCTCCGAGGCACTAGGCATCAGCGAGCGTACGTTATACAGAAAGCTCGATCAATATGGCCTTGAATAGTAACATTTCAGAACAAAATTTTTACCACCTCTTGAAACGCATTGCTCTCTCCACTCACAAACGTTCTCCGGCCCGGTTGTTGATCATTTTTCTTCTGGGAGTTTCCCTCAGTATTTCTGGATGTTTCAACTATGGTTTTACAGGTACCTCCATTCCCGAAGGCGTTAATTCGATATACCTTCCGTTTTTTGCTGACCAGTCCTCCAGTGGTATCGGAAATTTGAGTGATCAGCTGAACCAAATACTGATCGACCGGTTTGTCAATCAAACCAAATTGTCGCTGGCCAACAACCGTGGCAATGCTGATGCCGTTTTAGAAGGACAGATCATGCGCTACACAAATCAGCCCTTCAGTGTCACCAGCGAGGAAGAAGCGGACCAGAACGAGGTTACGATTACCGTACAGGCTACCTACGAATATTACCAGCGAACGACGGAGCCGATGGCAGCCAGTCGTTCTCTGGTAGCGCAAGCTATAACCCGAACGAAAATCCTATTGAGGGAGAACGGGAAGCCGCACGGCAAGCGCTGCAACAGGTAGTAAATAACATGTTCAACGATGCGGTAAGTGACTGGTAGTGCTCTTCTTGATACGATGGATTTTTAACATTTTCATCTGGTTTTTTGTTGACTGCCAACTATTGCAATTCGTATACTACATCTCGTTTAATCAAATATGGAAATTGCCTCTGGAGCATATCGTGTGTTTTCTTAGGGGATCCTGAATTCTCAGACAGTATGGCCCCTTCCTCTGGCTAGTGAGATATCGCTTATCCAAGGAAGAATACCCGCAACAGATACCTATTTAATTCATAGTTAAGATGGCAAATCTTCCTTTTAAAATACCGAAATCCCTGGCGCAACCTACGCAGAGCAGTTTGATGAGGAACCGGGTTGCCATTACGAACAAATTAAAGAATCACCTGAAGAAACGAGGACCTGATGCTGTTGGGTATTTCCTGCTGGCTTGGTTCTACCATGTTGAAGGGAATAAGGATAAAGCAATCCGAGCTGCACTGAAAGCTAAGGTATTTGCCCCGGGAAGTCCTTTAATGGACAAACTACACTACTACCTTTCCCACCCCGATGCATTTGAGGCATGGACTTCCCGAATGTTTCTACATCGGATTCCGCCCTAAAGTACCGGGAACGCAAAGGGCCGGAACCCGTAATGGATCTGGACAACCTCATTGCGCGCCTTTCTGAAGTAGACTCAAAACCAATTTCAATCCCGGAGCAGGATTTAAAAAAGGATAAAAGAGCGAAGAAATCCGGGAAAATTGAAGGGGATGAAGTAGACAATATCGCCTGCAGAAATACGCTCGCGCCAAAAATCCACGAAATGCAGGGAAAACTCGATGAAGCAATTGAGACTTACCGGAAACTGAAAAATCAGAAAAAAGAAAAGTCTGACTATTTTGAGGAACAGATCCGGCGCCTGGAAAAGAAGAATGAGGAAGAGAATACTGACGAGGATGAATAAGCCCGGTCTACTCCCCTGCTTTCACGAATGGATTATTCCGTTTTTCATAGATCACGGTTGTATCAGGTCCGTGGCCAGGATATATTTTCGTCTCATCCGGCAAGGTATATAGCTTTTCGCGGATTGACTGTTCCAACCTGCTGAAGCTCCCTTTGTAAAGATCAGTCCTGCCTATGCCCTGTTTAAAGAGTGTATCACCGGCAATAACCAGCTCATCTTCGCTTGAGTAGAGCACCACATGATCCGGTGCATGACCGGGCGTGTACCGCACATCAAACGAAAATGGACCTATCGACCAATTGTTCGTTATGGGCAGTATTTCCGGTTCGACATCAATAGGATCAACATTAAAACCAAACATCTGTGCCTGTGCTCCATAGTTATTCCACAAGTAGCGGTCGCTTACCGCGTCAGATAAACCGGCACGTCATATTCCGCGAGCACATAGTTGAGACCCGAGGATATGATCCACATGAGCGTGGGTTTCAGCCACTACGGCAAACAGCGCAGCCGATTCTTCTCTCAGCGTTTCCTGCATCTGTTCAAACTCTTTTGTCTTGTTGAATCCTGGGTCTATCACCAGTGACTTCTTTTCATTTATCAACAGGTAGGTGTTTTCAGCAAAAGGTCCCACATTATACTTATATAGTTGCATCAGTTGGTCGTTTTAGCTGGCTTACAGAGAGGTTTTGAAATCGTAAAATAATCTTAGGGATATCCCTATATAGAAAAAGGATGCAGAAGTAAATTCTGCATCCTTTGAAAAATTCTGTGGCGAAACGCCTAGTTGTCTTTGTTTCCGTAACGCTTGTGGAAACGATCGATACGGTCTGCTTTTTTCTGAACTTTGAGGTTATCCGTATAGAATGGATGGTTCTTTGAATCAACCTCGCTGTGATAGGTATCACCACTCGTTTTCATCGTACTGCGGGTTTTGAATTCGGTGCCATCACTCAGAACAACCGTAATTTCGTGATAGTCGGGATGGATTCCTTTTTTCATGATTGTAAACTCTTTTTGCCTTTGATTTTAAGTGGACAAATATACGGGTATATCTCTGGTTTTGCGATTTTGCTTTTAAGACTACGAAATGAGGATTGCTCTGATACGCCGGTATGATAAATTTGTGTCTTCATTAATCTTCGAGAAATCCTCAAAATCTCCAAAATCCCCCATGGAGCCGAGCATACTTTCCCGGCGTGTCGGTATCAGGAGCAGGTGGTCATCAAGGTCCTGTTTACCCAGCATGGAGTTTTGGTGCAACGCTTCAATTGTCAAGTCCATCAAAACCAGCTTGTCCGTTTCTGAGGCGTTTTCTGCTTTGCTGTCAGATCAATTCGGCTAGTCCTTCTACACTTTTTAGGCGCTTCTTGTACTCTTTAGAGCTCAGATCATCGGGAAGAGCCAGCTCATTACCATCGGCAAACCAATCGAGTATATCCCTGTAGACATTGTCCTCATCCCCATCTTTCTTTTTCTGTTTTTGAGGATCAGGAAAATGGTTTATGAACACTTTCTTTATCGCTTTTCCAATGATATGCTTGGCCACATTCAGAGCTCCCTCCTGCTCCCCTTCATAGACCAGTTCCATCTTGCCTGTGAGGGCGGGAACCATGTGATATACATCCGTTATACGTGCCTGGGTTTCTGCTCCGCATCGGCAGACGCAGCCGTTCCGGCCGGAGGGATCGACTGCTCCATCGCCGTGATTGTCATACGGGTGGAAACCCCGCTTTTCTGGTCGATATATTCGGAATCACGCGCCTCAAAGGCACTCTGTTCTATAATCTCCTTGATTACATTGGGAATCAATGACAGACACTTTTCCATCGCGCGATTTCCATGCTTCCTGCTCGGTAATTTTCATGCCTATTTCCAATTCGCGGGGATAATGCGTTAGAATCTGGGAGTCGATCCGATCTTTAAGCGGTGTAATAATATTTCCGCGATTGGTGTAGTCTTCGGGGTTTGCTGAAAAAACCATCCCCACGTCTAGCGGAATGCGTACGTTGAAGCCACGGATCTGAATATCCCGCTCCTGCATAATATTCAGCAGCGCCACCTGAATGCGGGGCTGAAGATCCGGCAGCTCGTTGATTGCAAATATGCCACGATTTGTTCGAGGAATCAGCCCGAAGTTAATAACGTTTTCATCTGCCAACGTAAGCTTTTTCGTAGCCGCCTTAATAGGATCGATATCGCCAATCAGATCTGCTACCGTTGTATCTGGTGTAGCTAGTTTTTCGCCGTAACGGCTACTTCGGTGTACCCATTCAATCGGGGTGTCGTCACCCCCCTCCTCAATTTTTTCACGCGCATATTTTGATATCGGGTTAAAGGGATCATCATTGATCTCTGAACCTTTTACGATCGGCATATATTCGTCAAGAAAAGAGACCAGCATGCGCAGAATCTTGGTCTTGGCCTGGCCACGCAATCCCAGCAGAATAAAATCGTGTTTAGCCATCAACGCGTGCTGTATTTGCGGAATAACCGATTTTTCATACCCGATGATACCTGGAAACAAATTGTCCCCGGACTTGATCTTCTGCATCAGATTTCTGCGGATCTCCTCTTTTACCGAGACAGATTGCCATCCGCTCTCTTTCAATTCACCCAGGTCGCAGCCGACGTATCAAGTGTACTCATAAAAATTTTCAGTTTTAATTCTGCATTTCTATCAAACCGGTAACATATGGTGTTAACCTATAACAAAAAGCAATCATTTCAATCTTCAAAAAATAGATCTTTTTTATATTGTTCTATTTTTTCAAATTACTGCTGGTCGCAAAGGTATTAGTGAGCGCCCGGGCCTTCAGCAAGGTCTCTTCCCATTCACTCTGGGGATCGGAATCGCTGGTTATAGCTCCTCCTACCGAATAGAAAAGCTTATCACGTTTTATAACTGCAGTTCGTATCACAACGTTAAAGTCAAAATTACCATCTGGAGAAAAATAGCCGATACTTCCCGAATAAATACCGCGCCGGTAGTTTTCAAGTTCCTCAATAGAACGCATGGCGCTAATTTTGGGTGCTCCAGTCATCGATCCCATGGGGAAACAGGAACGGATAATATCCACCGGATGGTAGTCATCCGATTCAGCCTGAACGGTAGAAACCATCTGGTGCACGGTCTCAAACGTTTGAATTTCGAACAGATCTGACACCCGTACCGAGCCCTTCCGGGCAATTCTACCAAGATCGTTTCGTACAAGGTCCACAATCATCAGGTTCTCTGCTCTATTTTTTGGTGAAGTAGCCAGCCATTTTTTCAACCGCTTATCTTCTCCCTCTGTTGTACCTCGCTTTACGGTGCCTTTAATCGGTTGAGAAAAAACACGCTGCCCTTTTTTTGCTAAAAACCGCTCCGGGGATGAACAGCAAATATTCCAGTTTGTAAAATAATCTCCAAACGACAGGTACGCTCCAAAGGGTACGGGACCGGCCTTTTTCATTTTTTGGTAGAGTTGTAGCGGTTGCCCCCTGAGATTGCCGCTCATCTGGTGGGTGAGATTAATCTCATAATATTCCCCTTCCGCTATATCTTGCTTGGCCCTCTCTATCATCTGCAGGTAAACCTGCTCATCAACAGTCGGCTTAAAGTCGCTTACGGTCACTGTATCTGGTAAAAACGTATTTTGAGCGACTTCTCTGGACGGTATATCACCTTTAATTATGTTCCAGTCTCCATCTGTTATCTCTATAAGTACTCCCGGATTCATCATGTAAAGATCTGGGGCCTCTACAGGGTCGCTATTTTGGGAATATAAACTTTCAATATAGTTCTTTAAATCATACCCCAGGTATCCAAAAAGCCAGCCTTTCGTTTCATCCCGAAATTGTTTTAGTGCATCCCACGGATTTTCTCGGAACAGTAACATATTTACTACCTTTCAAGCGAGTAATCTCTTTCTCCGAGCCCATATCTAATTCGGGAAGTGCGGCCAGATAGGTTCTCTTGCCCGCCGAATGCTGGTGTGTCTGCGACTCCAACAACACAACCGGTCCGATTTTTTCTAGTTCGATAATCAGGCTGTAGAGGTCTATATGTTCATTTAACTGTGGCACAGGTTACTTCAGCAAAAGGTTATTTCTGACAGCTTTAAACGTCTGTTGTAAGGTATCCAAAAAAGGATGAGAGATATCCAATGTATAATCGTCAATCTGCCGGATAGGCACAATTTCCCGAACAGAATTGCATATCCACGCGCACTCTGCCGCATAAATATCGCTGGTTTGAAATGTACCTTCATTGCAGGAAATGCCAAGCTCCTCTTCCACCAGTCGGATGAGCAACTTTCGCGTTATTCCGGGAAGAATATCGCACGTTTCAGATGGAGTGTACACCTGCACCTTCTACGAACCAGGAAATATTGGCAATCGTTGTTTCTGAGACCTTACCATCGATAGTTTGCATGAGTGCGTCATCGGCTCCTTGTGCCTGGGCTTCGGCTGATGCGCGAATGTAATTAATGCTGTTTGAGAGCTTAAATCGCGGATCCAGTGCCTGCCTGGGAATTCGGCGGGTTGCAACGGTGCATAGCGAAACAGGAACGAGCTATATCTGGCAACGTAGACACTGAAATAGAATAACCGGTATTTGCATCACTCGGTATAGCAAAACCGCGGCTGCCGTCGCGCCACACTTGCAGCCGAACAACGGCCTCTTCATCTGCTAAATTATTTTTCCGTAAAAGAGAATGCACCTGGTCTTTAATTGATTCTCTATCCAGTGCCAGTGTAGAAGGTATTTCCAGGTAGGCCAACGCCCCTTTAAGGCGATCGATATGGTCTTGAAGTTCTAAAAAAGCTTCTTTGTAGGATCGAAAAGTCTCAAAACATCCATCGCCATACCGAACAGCTCTCGATTCAAGTGGAAGCAATGGAGTGGAGGCATATTCATACTCCCCGTTTGCGATGATCCATTTCTTTTCTTGGTCATTCATCTTGAATCAGGGTTTTCAGGCTGTCGTATCGGGTGGAATCGGTATATCCGACAAACGTAGCGATAACTTCTCCTTTCGGATTGAATAAAACCTGGCTGGGTACTCCGGGCAGATTCATACGGTGGAAAAAATCGGTACCATCAACAAATATAAAGGGGTAGTTGTACCTCCGTTTATAGCTAAGTGCTTCACCGCTATCAATACGAACAGAGGCTGCTATAACGGAGAGGGTATCTAGGTAACGAGTTGGCATGTTCATCAGTTCTTTGTGAGAGGCAATGGCTGGGTCCGACCAGGTAGACCAGAAATCCAGCAACAAATATCGTCCTTCAAACTGGGTAAGTTGCAGGCTGTCATTTCGTCCCATATACGGAAACTGTGTATACGCCAGGGAGTCGACCTCCATCATCTGCTGCTGGAATTTTGCTTCCCGGCCTGAAATGTAACTCATGGTTGTGATAACGATCAAAATTGCTGCTACAACCGCAACCATAACCATGAAAATATTAAAGTAACGGGGATCTATCCGCATGGGATATACATGTTTATTGCGGCACCAGAACAGCCCCTGATACAGCTTCCAGATTGATAGTAATGGTATTTTTCAGTGAAACGGGCATCTCCTTACCAGAAAGCAGATCTCTATACTTATCGGGAGTGGTAATAAATTTTGATAGCTCAAGGTCTATTTTTCGCTCCTTATCTGCCCGATTAAGAAGGACGATGATCGGATTCTTTTTTTCTTTGTGCCGGGCAAAAACAAACAAGTCATCTTTGCTTTTAATCTTTTTATACTCACCGGTCCGCAGCAGTTCATGTTCATTCCTGATTTGCCCCAACTTTTTATACCACTTAAAGAGATCCTCATCAAATTTATTCTCATCTTCTGGACGCTCTGCTCCCGTTACAGGATGGGTGGATTCCTTTTCAAAATCCATGTCCGGCCATACCATCGGCTTACGATCATCGGGATCATCAGCTCCCCACATCCCAGCCTCAGTACCGTAAAAAATCATCGGTGCACCGATATATGTGTACTGAAAAAGCGAGATTAACTTCTGTAACTTCCGTTCTTTTTCATTGGGTTTTCGCACCTCAAATCCATCTTCAGGCAGCCCCCAACGATCAAACTTTCGGCCGGCATTTACTATAATTGAGGCCAGGCGTGGTGTATCGTGGCTGTCCATCAGATTTTGCATAACATAGTTCGCCTCCTCAGGGTAACTTTGCCGGATGCCATCGAGCCGGTTGCTAAAATCCTCAACTGAGATATCACGGTCAATCATATAATCCTGCACGGCTTGGAAAAACCGGTAGTTCATCGAGGCGTTGAACTGCTCTTCGTTGATATAGTGCACAGCGTTATCAGTCCATATTTCTCCCACCGTAAAGGCTTCGGGATTTATATCGCGAACCAGTCAGTGCCACTCGATCCAAAATTCCTGACCAACTTCCTCCGGTACATCCAGCCTCCAGCCGTCGATACCATCAGAGGGATCGCCATCGCCATCGGGATCCATCCAGCGCTTGGTTATATCAAAAATATGCTGCTTCACCGGGTCTATCAGTGAATTGCTACTGCCCCGGAATTCCGGCAGATCCTTTACTCCCCACCATCCATGATAGTCGAACTCCTGGCCGTTGTTATTCTCAAAGGAAATTATATCGTACCACTCTTTATAAGAGGATTGTTCCTGCTTCTCTATCAGATCCCTAAACGCCCAAAAATCGATTCCAGAGTGGTTAAACACCCCGTCAAGGATGATCTTCATTCCCCTGTTATGGATCTCCTCAATCAGCTGCAAGAAGAGCTTATCAGCCGCTGTCCACTGCCAGGTTGAGGGATCCTCATGATCTTCCTGCTCCATAATTTTTGCATCCCCTTCCGGGTCGGGCCCAAAAAAGCGATCGACGTGGTGATAGTGGCTGGTATCGTATTTGTGAAGAGAAACGGCATCAAACACCGGGTTCAGGTAGAGCCCGCCAATGCCCAGCTCCTGGATATAGTCCAGCTTGTCGATAATTCCCTGAATGTCTCCACCATATCTGCGATGGAATATCCCAGATCTGAATTTGGAACCCATTCCCTTTTCCCATTCAGCTCGTTCATACCAGTCTCCAGTCCATTCACTAACTTCCCATCCCTCAGGGCCATCGACCCGCTCGGCCGTAGGATCGTTTGAAGGATCCCCGTTATTAAACCGCTCGGGAAAAACTTGATACCAAATAACATGTTTGGCCCATTCCGGGGTTTGGTACGGAACTTTATCACGATCTTCTTTTATCGTGATGTTTTTGCTGGGGTGCTGCATCATTTGCATAATAAAATACTGCCTGTCTTTTTTAAATTATGACTGATCAAACGCTGAATATAATCAGATAGAACTCCATTTCTAGATCGATACGATGTCTGCTATTTTCAGTAGTTCTTTATCAATGGTGTGAGATTCTTCTGTGGCTTTATCAAGCTTGGTGTACTTCACTTTATGGTTTTTTATCCCGACCATAATGCCGTTCTCTCCCTTAATCAGGGCTTCTACAGCGGCTACTCCAAGGCGGCTGGCCAGCACGCGGTCTGCACAACTGGGGCGTCCGCCGCGCTGAATGTGGCCTAAAATAGTCACCTTGGTTTCATATCGATCGCCAAACTTCTGTTTTACATTTTCAGCAAGTTCATAAATACTGCTATTTTCACCTTCAGCTACAATTACCAAGCGCGATGTTTTATTCCGGCGTGAACTGCGTTCCAGGGAATCGATCAGTTTATCCATCCCCCTATCTTGCTCGGGAATCAGGATCTCCTCAGCACCTGCCGCTATGCCTGAATGAATAGACAATGTAACCGGAATCGCGTCCCATCACCTCAATAAAGAACAGCCGGTTGTGCGATGTGGCTGTATCCCTGATCTGGTCGACCGCCTGGACTACCGTGTTGGTAGCGGTGTCAAACCCGATCGTAAAGTCGGTGCCGTAAATATCGTTATCAATAGTGCCGGGAATACCGATGACCGGGTATCCGAACTCCTCGTTCATTCTTTTGACGCCCTTGAACGTACCGTCTCCGCCTATAACAACCAAGGCTTCAATTCCCCGACTTGTCAAATTGCGGTAACTTCTCTCACGCCCCTCTTTTTCATAAAAAAATTTGCAGCGTGCTGATTTGAGGATAGTGCCACCCTGATGTACAATATGTTTTACAGAGCCTGCCTCCATGCGATACATATCATTTTGAATGAGGCCTTCATATCCTTCCCGTATTCCATACGGCGTAATGTCATGGTAAATACAAGCCCGTACTACAGCTCGTATTGCGGCATTCATACCGGGTGCATCTCCACCAGACGTGAGCACACCAATTTTTTGAACCTTATTATCAGACATAGAAAAACGGTATTAAATTTCTTGTTAGATGACTTCGTAGATGAGTTTATTGAATTGTTTCAATCAGCTTTCTGCAGTTCTGTTGGATGGCATCATCGTCCGGGGCTAATAATTTCAGATCAAGCGCTTTTATGCAGGTATCCACCGCGAGCTGTTCTTTACCTACATGTTTATAGACTCGGGCTAAATCATATCGATAGAGAATATAACTAGGTTTCAAATTCACTGCTTTCTGCAGGTAACGAAGAGCCTTCTCTTCACGAGCCGCTGGAACTCCATCAAACAGGGTATTGGCCGCTGCCCGTTCCAGAAAGTTGAGATTAGCTACCTTATAGTGCCAGCGTCCAAGTACATGCAGAGCCCCTGCATGCATACTATCTGCTTTGAGAGCTCTTTCTGCGTACTTTTTGATAGCACGAGAAGCTTGAACCCTCCCTTTAGCACCTGAAATCATCGCCTTGCGACCCATCGCCACGGCCATAACAAAGTTGGATTGCGTGTCGGTTGAATCAAGGTGAAGTGCTCTTTCAGCAAGCTTAATCGCTCTGTTATAGTGCTGCCGTTGTTGTTCCTCCTCATCCAGTCGAAATCCTATCCTGGAGTAGAGAAAACTGCTTCGCCAAAGGGCCAAATAATGATCGGGGTCTTCTTTCAAGACCGAACTATACTGTTCCAATGCTTCAGATTCATGAAAATTTTTATACAGTGAGTCGGCCTTCGCCAACCTATCGCTCCTATACTGTGATACACCGGTAGATGAAATGGCAAAGAAAAAAATGATAACTGGTAAAATCTTTTTCTTCTCCATTACGAACTATTGGTACCAAGCTGATAAAATATAATAAACTGATAGAAAGATAAGAATTACCAACGTAGATAAAATTAGATCATATTCATGTACATTCTCATGCTCGATACCGAACAAAGAATAAATCCCATAAATTACATATCTATAGTCTATATAAGATTACTGCCGAGGATCTTGGCAGAAACACGATAATTGGCTTTTGAGGGGAACTGTCAGGTAAATATGCTATCCTTCAATACCTGCTTCTTCGGTCTCTTTTTGACCATTTGATTTGGAATAATTTCGCATTACGTAGTTATCTAGGATTTCCCGGAACTCACGTCCAATGCCCTCCCCGCGAAGGGTCGTATGATGTTCACCGTCCATATATACCGGGGCAGCAGGTTCTTCAAATGTTCCCGGAAGCGAGGATACCGATATTCGCATTGCGTGATTCGCCGGGGCCGTTGACCACGCATCCCATAACAGCCACATCCATCTCTTCCACGCCGGGATACATTTCACGCCATACGGGCATCATTTCTCGCAAATAATCCTGAATTTCATCTGCCAATTCCTGAAAATAGGTGCTATTAGTGCGGCCACAACCGGGGCAGGCTGTTACTTGTGGTATAAAGCTCCTGATACCCAGTGATTGCAACACCTGCTGACATACTCGAACCTCTTTAGCACGATCTCCACCCGGTTTAGGCGTAAGAGACACGCGAATGGTATCGCCGATTCCTTCCTGCAGCAGCACTGACAGAGCCGAAGAGCTTGCTACAATGCCCTTCATCCCCATGCCGGCTTCAGTTAGCCCCACGTGGAGCGGATAATCCGTAATTTCAGCGATGCGGCGATAAACAGAAATCACATCCTGCACTCCGCTCATCTTGCAGCTGATAATAATTTTGTTGGAATTCCAGCCCTACCTCTTCAGCCAGATCAGCAGAACGCCGGGCACTTTCAACCATGGTATCCAACATTACCTGCTTGGAAGATTTTGGTTTTTCACGCTCGTTGTTTTCATCTCATCTTTCGAGCCAGCAACTGCTGGTCGAGTGAGCCCCAGTTTACGCCAATACGCACCGGTTTATCGTACTTTATGGCTTGTTCAACAATGGTGCAAAAATTTTCATCGCGCTGGCGTGTACCCACATTACCGGGATTAATTCTGAACTTGGCCAACGCCTTGGCCATATCAGGATAGGCGGGCAGCAACTTGTGTCCGTTGTAATGAAAGTCTCCAATTATTGGTACGGTGACATCCTTTTTCAGCAGCTTTTCCTTGATATGAGGCACCGCTTCAGCAGCCTCTTTATTATTTACGGTGATACGAACCAGTTCAGAACCAGCCTCATGCAGATATTTGACTTGGTCTACCGTCGCCTGTATGTCAGCCGTATCGGTATTCGTCATCGATTGTACGACGATGGGAGCACCTCCGCCAACGGGAACATCTCCCACCATCACCTGTATAGATTCTCGTCGATCAATATTATTGTCAGACATCTCGGTCTATCTTTCTGTTAGGCGTTGCACTGAGTCAATTAATGGAATTCAGCCTGATTTATTATCTCCCCTTTCAGGCTTCAAATGCAGGTTAGTAAACCGCCTTGATTCTAATTTCGTTTGCTGAGTTCGAAAAGTTTTTTCTTCTCATCTTTAGTAAGCCCGTCATATCCTTTCTGGGAAATCTTTTCAAGAATTTCATCCAATTCCGATTGCTCAGATTCCTCTACAATTTCTACATCCGACACCGAGCGTAAATTGCTGGATTTATTTGATTGGGTTTTCTTCTTATACGTTCCTTTCAGATTGTACCAAAACCGTTCAATGGGGCGTACCAGGCCGCTGAGATCAAATCCCTGTTGGTGATAGCGCATCAACAGATAACCAATGCCTGCGCCGCCAAGATGCACAATTCGGGCTGTGCCATCAGATGAGCCCAGAAACAGCAGATCCAAGGCAATTAGCCCTGCTACAACATAGCGGGCTTCAATCGGGGGCAGTAAAAAGAGCATGATCGGCATGCGGGGGAAAAGCATGGCAAAAGCTACCATAATACCGAAAACAGCCCCGGAAGCACCGATCACGCAGGTTAATTCCTAAAAACTGTGCAAAAACGATATCCAGCAGAGCCCCGCCGATACCGGAACCGAAATAGATTACACAAAAAGTTCGCGGCCCAAGCGTTTGCTCCACCGAGCGCCCCATCCACCAGAGCCAAAGCATATTGAAGATAAGATGGAAACCACCAGCGTGGAGAAACATATATGTGACCAGCCGCCAGGGTTGAAGCAAAGCGGTAGTCAGATCAGGATTAAAAGCCAAGGCCGGCACCAGGAAACTGTTACCTCCCAGGATCTGCAGCAAAAACACCACAACGTTAATGGTGATAATGGTACGGATAGCTACAGGGAGGCCCAGATATCCGCGTTTTAAAGAATTTCCAAAAGAATCGTTGTACATAAAATGCGCTGTAAGTGCAGAGTATAAAATGTATCTACACCGTTAACGTTCTACTTTTTAAGTTCGTTTTGTCACTGATTAAAAATACAAATATCAACAGCAAGTTCGTAGCATTATATACTCTCAAATGGAGAGAACTGTTTTAGAGTTTCTCGGGCTAAAAGGGAAAACTCTTCTTTTCTAACGCCGTGGCATTTTGAGATACTGCCCTTCTTCTATGGTATCATCCATATGCACTTGATTTACGATGGCAAGGTCTTCGGCCGTCATATCCATTGGCAATTGCTCAGGCACAAAAGATGAAAATGTACCTGACCGATCGGTTTTTATCACCTGCAGGCGCACCGGCTCAATATTTGAAATCTCTGAATCGCTTAACTGCGTAAAACCTGAGGTTGTTGCTGCAGAATGTTGCTTTTCGCGCCTGAAACTGACTCTTCGTTGTATATGAAATAAATCGATAAATATTGTTTTGAAACTCTACGGCATAGACGTAAAGTCCCAGCTCCGTATTGTCTTGGGTTGCCGCGGAGGCTGTTGCCTGGTAGGCCGGCAGTGATCCACTCTGGGCGGAGGATTGCTCAACCAACGTGATTCCCTCCTGGTTCACAAATTGCTGCACGGATTGCTGCGGCCCCGATGATTCAGAATCAATCTGCATGATTATGACCGCATCAGCCCATCTTGATCTGGCCAACACCACTCGGCTGGGTTCATTGATCACCTGCCAGTTTGCAGGAACCGGAAAACGGAACTCAAGATCCGGGTGATAAAAGGTCCCTTCACGGGCAAATCCCTCTCGTGGATTTTGTCCGTATATAATGCCATCGATGGCGTTCATGTAGCCTTCCTTGTTGATTACAGTCTGTTCATAGCCCTTCTCTTTCCAATTTTCAGCAAGCTCGGGGATGGTATTTTCACGTTCTCTCCGGCTCAGGGTGGGTTGCAGAGGAATGATGGCATACTTTGCCCGGAACTCTCGGATATCCGTTTTAGCGAGGTGAAGAAATCAGCTCCTTCCGCTGCCACGTAATTTTCCATGGCCGCATATTCCACGCCCAATCGGTCGGACTCCCTCTCGTCATCACGGCCATATTTAAGAAAAAGCAACTGGGTAGCTGTGCCACCAATATTTAACAATTCTTGTCCTGGCAAGCCCAATAGCTCCTGTCCGGCAATTGCACCGCCAACAAGGGCAATTTGTCCCAATTGTTGTTCAAAAGCGCGCTGCGAGGCGTGTCGTGCAGCAACGTGACCAATTTCATGCCCCATAACCACAGCCAGCTGGGCTTCATTATTCAGGTGAGCCAGCAGTCCGCGGGTCACATATACATATCCACCGGGCAAGGCAAAAGCATTCACCACCGGACTGTTCAGCACTCGAAAGTAGAATTCCGTATTCTTAAACTTGGGGTCTGTGCCCTCACGCCGCATATGGCTAACAGAAAGTATATCCTGGGCAACCTGGTCTACATAATTTTTCAGCTCCTCATTTTGATAAACCCCATATTGCTGCTGAATTTGCTTGTCAGCATCCTGGCCGATCTGTATTTCTTCTTCCCAGCTATAGCCATAGGCACGCTTATTGCCCGATACCGGATTCTGCTGTACGACACATGCAGTGATAGTTAGCGAAATAACAAGGACAGAAATTGAACACCAACTTAGAACTCGTTTCATACCTGTGAACTTTATTAAACTTTTCTTCAATGCTTTTAAAGTGTCAATCAATATAATTAGTTCCTTATTCTGGGAGAAGAGGTATATACAAAACAATCAACTTTTGGGATAAAGATTTCACCGATCATTTTGAGGATTTTCCTCCATCACGGCTTTCCAGTGCCGGTAAATCATCACCATTGCCAGGGTATCCAGTTCACAGTAGCGTAACAAACCCTGGCGGGTGAGCTCAGCTTGATCTGGCCCGAGATTGCCAGCTCGCAACTGCGCATAGGCCACCATCGCTTCCGCTCCCTCTCGTATCGAGCCTTCCGGATGTTCCTGCAACAGCTGGTAAGGACTGATAAGCTGGCCATTTTTCTGCTGCCACCAGATAAAATCACTGAAATTTGAGCTGTTATATGGTCGCGAATATTGCTCTTTCAATTTGGGACTAATCTTCATGATCGACTCGACCACATCTTTAATACTGAGAGAATCCGCCATTTCCCTGTTGTAATAATAAAATTTCACAATGCGACTCAAATCTGCCATCATCGGCGATGGACCGCTCTTTACCTTTGGGTGCTCTATAATTCCGTCCAGCCACTGCACTAGTTCACCAGCATTGGCAAGGTCTTTGGGATTATCTTTTATCTCCGATCGCAGTCGCTTTAAAGCGGACCGTTCAAAGCCCGAATAGTGGACAATTGTGCCACGGGAAAGATTCGGCACTTTTTTCAGTTCTTTGACGAGCTCGAAATTGGGGTAGGTCGCATCCCCGGGATGTAACCACTGGTGATGTTCAAGAGATCCGTCAGCATACAGGGAATGGCAGGAAAATTGAAAGACGACCATGTCGTAGGGATTTCTGCCGGAACGGACGGGGACTGCAAAACTTCCGGCCTCAAAATCCAGGAAATGAAGTGGATGGTTCCATATTTGGAGTTCAGTGAACAATTGCGGCTTAATAATTTCTCTTGGCAGCCGTGTTCCTTTTGCCTTGGCCACCTGCAGAATTCGCCGATGTTGATCGGTAATACGTCCCTCCGGGCTGGCAATCTGTTCAATTGTTACTGCGGAATCCAAATCTACATTTTGTTGGATAAACACCTGGTCGTCTAGCAACTGCCCGTTTGCCCGCCCCGATCAGATCAAAAATATGGGCTCCCTGCTCCTCATATCCCGGGTATTTTCTGCCAGCATTCCCTGAAACCGCTTTTTTCTTCTGCCTGAAGATTGTCCTGTTGAACCCGGAATTCACACCCAGCACATTTCTTGCCCACCCAAACATCGACTTTTTTCTTGTTAAAAAACCACTCAGCAAGCTGTTTGACCGCATCTCCAAATTCCAACTGGTTCAGGTCATAATCTCCAGTCTTCCTCAACAATCGACTCTTTGCCAGATAAGAATCGATTTATTTGATCCTGAACATCAACAAAGGCCAACAGTTTTGATACTTTTTTGGGATCAATTTTATATCCATTTGAAAGCTTTTGGTCAAGGCAATTAATCTCCGCTGTCGCTGTTTTGTCCGGTAGCACAAGGTAGGGTTCAAGCTTCCATTCGGGATGGTTTTGCCCGATTACATATGAAAGATAGGCAAAATTTCGTATATAGCCCCTCCATTTCGAATGGAGATTTTGATTGCGGTCGGTCAGGGAATGACGTTTTGGATTAAAAGCCTTGGTTTTAAGGTGAAAAACACGCACGCGGTTGCCATCCTTTTCAAGAACGGGCACCCTTGCGAAAAGATTATTATTAAGAAATGAAGCATGAAAAATAATGGCGTATTCTTCCTTGAGCAAATCGGCTGTTTCACGGGCTCCTTTTTGGTAATCACGCTCCTTTACATGTATCCCCTGTGGATAGCATAATTGCAGCAATTGCCGAAGCTGTCGCTTATTGTAGCGGATGTGGGCCAGAAATGGAAGCTGTTCTTTCTTTTCAGGATAGGTGTCCGGTTGAGCTTTATAGAATAACTTGGTGGGACAATCACAGGCGGAGCTAAACAAGTGCCGCGTAAATGGTTGTGATTCAGGCTGGACGGCGGACATAACTTCAGCCTATGATGTTTACTTCGGGATTCAGCTCAATACCAAACTGCTCTTTTACCGATTGCCTTACCTTTTCAGCCAGCGCCAGAATTTCTTTTCCCGTAGCGCCGCCATGATTTACAATCACCAGCGCCTGGTTTTGGTAGGTTCCTGCATTGCCAAGGGTTTTTCCCTTCCATCCGGTTTCTTCAATAAGCCATCCGGCCGGAACCTTGGTTGTATCTTCATCCACTGGATATCCCGGAATTTGAGGATACTCCTTTCGCAAGGCCTCATATTTTGGATTGCTTATCACCGGGTTCTTAAAAAAACTCCCCGCATTGCCCAGAGCTGCAGGATCGGGCAGCTTACTCTGCCGAATCTCAATAATCACATCGCTAATATCCTTAATTCCCGGATCATCAATCCCCTTTTCCTGCAGTTTGGATTGAATGGCTCCATAAGAGGTATTGATAGCAGGTTCCTTATCAAGACGAAGAGTAACGCTGGTAATGGCAAATTTACCCCTTAAGCGTATCTTTAAAAATGCTGTTGCGGTATCCAAATCGACACTCTTGGGCACTGAAAGTGCGCGGGGCTCCCGTCTCAAGATTGACCGCATCCAGTGAATCAAAGACATCCTGTAACTCAACCCCATATGCCCCGATATTCTGGATCGGAGCTGCACCAACAGTGCCGGGGATCAGTGATAGATTTTCGATTCCACCCCACCCCTTGTCGCACGCAGTAAAGCACCAGGTCGTGCCAAATTTCTCCGGCCCCCGATTGAATCCAGACATGGTCTTTATTTTCATCAATTTTATTGATGCCTTTAATCCCCATGTGCAAAATTAATCCTTGGTAATCATCCACAAAAAGCACATTACTTCCGCCCCCCAGCACGAATATATCACTGGTTTTATAGTGCGGATCTTTAAGCAGGTTCACAAGCTGCTGTTGCGATTCAATCGAAATAAAACGCTGGGCATATGCTTTTACGCCGAGGGTATTGTAGGATTTGAGGCTTTGTTTTTCTTTCAATTCCGGCAGGGTAGAGTCAGCCATACAGTAAATGCTTATTCCTCGTTTTTTATGGAAGCAGATTTCTTAAGCGAGGCATCCGGGTTTTGTTTTACCCGAAGTTTTCGAACGCGGTTATTTTGCACCGAGTGAATAGTCAATTCCAATCCTTTGAAATACACGCGTTCCCCAACATTTGGGATTCGTTCTGTAAGATGATAAATAAGCCCGCCCAGTGTTTCATATTCGTCTTCATCAGTAGTCAGTTCGCATTCAATAATCTCCTCCATATCATCAAGATCGATACGGGCATCAAAAAAATATAGACGCCGTTTTTAAACTCCGTATAGAGCTGATCGTCGTTTTCATCGTAATCATCGGAAATCTCCCCCACAATCTCCTCGAGAAGATCATCCAGTGTGATCAGTCCTTCGGTGCCGCCATACTCGTCTACCACAATGGCAATATGTGTTTTTCCTGCTGAAATACTCTGAGCAGATCATCCAGCTTTTTAGTGGCCGGCACGAACAGCGGCTTGCGAGCGATGGTTCGCCAGTTGATGGTCGTACGTTCGATATCGGAGTTAATATAGGCAGCACATCCTTGGAATATACAACACCGAGAATGTTATCCTGATCGTTCTCAAAAAGCGGCATGCGGGAGAATCCTTTTCCACGAATCAGGCTCAGTACACTATCCAGCGTATCTTCTGTGGAAACCGCCACAATGTTTACGCGGGAGGTCATAATTTCACGCACCGCCGTAGTTCCGAACTCAATCACGTTTTCGATGATCTCCCGCTCATCGCTGCGGATTGAACCTTCCATCTCGCTAACTTCCGCCATCGTCATAATATCTTCGGTCGTCATGCGGTTGGCAAGGTTTCGGCAGGCGTTCCTCCAGGCTGATTGTACTTTCGGCTATAATTTTAGAGAGCGGATTAAGCACCCAGTAAAAGCTGTAGATAAATCGAGCCAGTCGCCGCGATGCTTTTAGGGGGTTATTAATCGCTATGATTTTCGGGGTGATCTCGCTCATAATCAGGATGGTAAACGTCAATACAATCACTTCCACAACAAAAACTATTACTTCGGAGTAGCCCATATACACCGCAATGTTCCCGGTAATAACGGCCGCAAGCACAGAAGTAATAATATTGGCAAAGGTGTTACCGATCAGAATGATGTAGCCAGCAGGCGGCGTGGTTTTTCCAGCATCCGCATGATGAGCTGGTCAGGCGATCCGGCGGTTTCACTCTCTTCAAGAAGATCGATCTGCTTAGAAATGGAGAACAGTGCGACTTCGGAACCGGAAAAAATTGCGGAAAATACCAGTCCAAGTAAAACAATCAGCAACTGTATGGAAATATCAAGAGGATTCAGCGTTTCATGGTATACCGCTACCTCTTGTAACAAAGATGGAATTATTAAAATATCTATACTGCTGAGATCGTCCAATTAGCTTGTTTGATACTTAAATTAAACACTGTAAGCTACATATTGATTAAATGGGGTGCAACTTCCATCATTTTGCTGTTAATGTAAAACGAGGTGATGAAGTTGACCTCCAGTCACCTCGTAAATATAACTGTCGACTAACCACTTTGGTAGATCGAGTTAAAACGGCAGATCATCATCCAGATCGTCGAAATCCTCGTCCAGCTCCACCTTGCTGTCCACCGGTTTTGAAGAAGCCGATGCGGGCTTGTCGGGTACAACACGGGTATCTCCGCTATCTTTCTTGCTATCGAGCATCGTCAGCGTGAGGGCCTTAATTTCGGTGGTGTAGCGAGTTTGTCCGTCTCGGTCTTCCCACTGGCGGGTTTGGATCGGACCCTCAATATACACCTGGGAGCCTTTTTTCAGATATTCCTGGCAGATTTCAGCCAGTCGCCCCCATGCCACCACGCGGTGCCACTCGGTGTTCTCTTTCCATTCACCCGAGCTGTCTTTATATCGTTCGGAGGTAGCCACCGAGAGATTGGCTACAGCAGTATTTGATTGCGTGTAGCGAACTTCTGGATCTTGCCCCAAACGGCCGATAATCATCGCTTTATTTAAAGAACTCATAATTGTTACCTCATTTTATTTTTAGTTTTCTATACATAAGGTAAGATATATTTGAGAGGAAATCCTTACAGAATATTTTATATATAGTTTCATATTGCTGCTGAATTTATGATTATGGCAAGCCATCAAATGGTATTTTTTTCCTAAAATATTGTACAATAGAAACTTTTTTTATTTCTATATTTTAAAATTATCAGTTTTTCAGACCATGTATTTTCAGGTTAAAATCTAACTGTTATACGGAATTTTTCCAGCCTGAACCTGTCACTATTACTATTGATTCTTCCTACAGTATTTCCAACCCCGAACATTAATTGGCCCGCCAGGGGTGCTACTAATAAAGAAAGAACTACGGCTGGGAATTTACGCCCCTTAGCAAAGCCATTGTTTTGGACAAATCACCGGTCCGACTGCGATGAGGGCAAAGCCTATATTAACCAAAGGTGGAAGGTATTGCTTAATATTAGACCGGTCTTGTGGATAAAGGCAGTGAAACTCCCGAGGCGTCAACCAAGTATACTGGTTTTCGCTAGATTAAAGAGTAACAAATTTTAACCCTTGGTGTCATGTGGATTCGAACCCTTTTATGCTCACTGCTTCTGCTTTTTACAGGTTCACCAAATGCTATCGCAAAATCCTACGAAATCCCCACAATCCAAGTAGAGGTGGCTGTCAATCCTGATGGGACGATCCGCATCACGGAGCATCTTACCTATCAGTTTGACGGCTCTTTTTCATGGGCGGAATATACCCTTCCCATGCAAGGATTTTCTGCAATCCAGGATATTACGATTACCGGACCGCAAGGTGCTTATATCAACGAAAATTCGGAACAGACGGGCACGTTCCGTGTTGCTAATGATGAGGAGAATATTCGACTTCGATGGTATTTTAATGCCGAGGACGAGCAGCGCACGTTTACCGTTTCCTACACGCTGGAGGGTGCCGTTACGATCGGGGCGGAGTGGTCGGAGTTTTTCTGGAATTATGTTTCGGATGAACAGGATAAATCCACAGATAGACTCATTATTTCGATCGATCTCCCTCAACCTGTTTCTGCCGATTCACTCTACGGGTGGACCCGCGGTCCTGATGGACAGATTGAACTTCAAACATCCGATGGGGCATACTCTGTAATGGCTTCAAATATTCATGACGATGAGTTCGTGAAAGTCCGCACGGTCTTTCCAACCCGGATATTCGATGAGTCCGTAGTAAAGGTATCCGATGCTGATTTTTCGCTGGCCTGGGCACAACAAGAGGAACAGGCTCTCCAGAGGAGACGGGCCCGTCAGGCAGAACGGCAAGCCTATTATAGAGATATTGGACAGCAGATCGGCTTAATAATACTGGCGTTAAGCCTCGGTATTTTCTACTTGATATACCATAAATATGGAAAGCGCCACTCTACCTCCCGGTTTTCAGATTCCAAAACGATTATGATTCCAAGTCAACTTAAACCGGCAGCTATCGGGTGGCTGCTTTCAGGGCGTTCAATCACCGGTGGACAGATAATGGCGACGGTGCTGGATCTTGCGCGTCGTGGATATTTTAAAATCGAGGAGCAGCCGCCCGCGGAGGGATGGTTTGAGGATGGCAAATCTGCATTTTCAATCGAACAAACAGGCAAAGAGCTCGAAACCGATCTGGAGGTGTGGGAACGAGAGCTTATCCACTTCCTCGAAGAACAGCTTTCGGAAGGCACCAGTAACTTGCAGAAAATGTTTAATAATTCCTCAGATCTCTCAAACTGGATATCCGGCTGGAAGAAATCCCTAAAAGAATATTGCTTCGAGAAAGGATGGATCGACCTTGAAAGCTTTTATGGGGCTTATATGAATGGCGGTCTGCAGATTGTATTATTTTTTTTAACGATCGCTCTCTTAATTCTAGGGGGACAGCTCGGAATCCCAATTCTAATTCTGTCGCTCTTTGTAACTTTAATTTCGGCGATTCTCTCCTTCACCATCATCAGGCGATCTGAAAGTGGCGAAGCTATCTACCACAGCTGGAAGAACTATAAGGAGGGATTACAGAACGCAAAGGAGTATGAGATAAGCTCGGATCACCTGGATCGCCATTTTATTTATGCAGTAGCAATGGGTATTGGTAAAAAAGATATTGAGGATCTTTTTACATCCGCCGGGGAATTTCCGGTTTTTGCCTGGATTGCGATATCCGGACAGCATTCTCCGGCCCAGCTAGCAAGCCGTTTTTCTACACTGGGAGCTTCCGGTACGGCCACCTTTTCGGGAACTTCAGGCGGGGCGGGCGCTACAGCCGGGGCTGCAGGGGGCGGTGCCTCGGCCAGCGCAGGCTGATTTCCATAAAAAATCCCTCCCTGTAAACACAGGAAGGGATAAATAATTTATGACGCAGATATTAGCTTTGTCTGATTACTTATCGGTCAACGCCACAACGCCCGGCAACTCTTTGCCTTCCAGGAACATCAGGCTGGCACCGCCCCCGGTGGAAACGTGAGAAACTTTTTCTTCAAGCCCGGCTTTCTTAATTGCAGCGGCGGAATCTCCACCACCGATGATGCTAGTTGCGCCATTTTCTGTTGTTAATGCGAGTGCTTCGGCAATCGAGAAGGTGCCATCGGCATAATTTTCCATCTCAAAAACACCCAGTCAGACCAGTTCCAAACAACGGTTTTAGCATTTTTTATTTATTGCCAAACGCGATAGTCGTCTGCGGACCAATATCGACGCCCATCCAGCCGTCTTCAATCTCATCTTCCCCGACAACCTTGTGCTCGGCGTCGTTGCTGAACTCTTTCGCTACAATATGGTCGATCGGGAGTGACAGATCTACGCCCTTTTCATCGGCCGTGGACAACAGTTCTTTGGCCAGGTCCACTTTATCTTCTTCCACCAGGGAGTCTCCTACCGGCAGACCCTTGGCTTTATAGAAAGTGTAGGTCATACCACCGCCAACCAGAATGAGTATCAACTTTGTCCAACAGGTTCTCGATTATCCCCGATCTTATATGGAAACTTTTGCTCCGCCCAGTATGGCGATAAAAGGATGGATTGGATTATTAATGGCACCACTCAGGTATTTAATCTCTTTTTCAAGCAGAAATCCGGATACGGCCGGCTGGATAAAACGCGTAACACCCGCAACAGATGAATGGGCCCAATAGACTGCTGCCAAATGCATCGTTCACAAAAAGATCGCCGTGAGCTGCGAGCTGCTTGCAGAATTCTTCATCATTAGCTTTTTCCCCTTCATGAAAACGAACGTTTTCCAGCACAACAATTTCACCGGGATTCGCTTGCGCAATTACCTTCTCAGCCTCTTCGCCAATGCAATCCGGTGCAAAATATACGGGCCCATCTACCAGCTTTCGCAGATGCTCGGCAACAGGCTTGAGGCTCAGCTCTGGATCTTTATCCCCGCCAGGACGCCCCAGGTGACTCATCAGGATAAGGATGCCGCCATTTTCAGTAATATGGCGAATAGACGGCAGCGCTTGAACGATCCTATTGTCGTCCTGGATTTTACCACTTTCAATCGGCACGTTAAAATCGACTCTCATTAATACTTTTTTATCTAGAACATCAATATCTGTAAGTGTTTTTTTATCCATTTTCTGCAGTAAATATTTTCAGATTAAAAACTATAATTGTGGATTTCATCCGGTAAAAAAATTATTAGTTACTCATCAATGAGCAAAACCAACATCAATCTTTTCGGTAAAATATGCTAATAAAATCAGAGCTCGTAACATGTATCCTTACGGTTTCAATTATTTTGAACCTGCTGCCTCCATTATATTCGAATCCACCCTGTGATTAATGATATTTAGCATTAAATCCAATAATAGTACTACTCCTTACTGTCGTCACCAAAAACGACTTTGCTGTGCCAGTAGTTTCTGATCTTAGATCCGATCCCCAAAACACCGCCGAGCATGTGTTTTTCTCTGCTTCAGGCGTGTTATTTTTCATCATTTTTAGGTATTTTTGACTATCTGAATACATTGAAAAAGAGCCTAATTTATCATTGATGCAAACCGTCTATTTTGATCATGCTGCCACTACACCCGTCGATGAACGCGTGTTGGAAGCGATGATGCCCTACTTTACCGATCATTATGGAAATGCCAACTCTACCCACGGATTGGGTAGCAACGCCAAGGTAGCCGTGGAAGAAGCCCGTGAACTCGTGGCTGAGCATATCGGTGCAGAACCTGCCGAAATTATTTTCACCAGCGGCGGCACCGAAAGTGATAACACCGTGATAAAAGGAGTGGTGGAGGCAACCGGCAAAAAAGAGGTCATTACCTCTCCCCTTGAACATCATGCCGTACTCCATACGGTTGAGGCGTTGAAGCGGCAGGGCGTTACCCCAATCTACCTGGAGCCCGAACCAAACGGGATTATCGCCCGAGAGGTAGCGGATGCGATTTCCGATGATACCGCTTTGGTCTTCGCTGATGCATGTCAATAACGAGATCGGCAGTATTAATCCACTGCGGAAAATCGGGGCTATCTGCAAGGAACATGACGTCCCTTTCCATTCTGATACGGTCCAGAGTGTTGGCAAACTTCCTATAAATGTTGATGTGATGGGGCTCGATTACCTGAGCATCAGCGGACATAAAATTTATGGTCCCAAGGGGGTGGGCGTAATGTACATGCGCCACGGTTCCTCCTGGATACCCTGGATGCATGGCGGCTCACAAGAACGGCGGCGACGCGGCGGTACGCTAAATGTACCCGGCATCGTGGGGCTGGCCAAAGCGCTGGAGCTGATCGCTGAAGAACGCGAACAGCACCTGGCACACTTGCAAAAACTCAGGAATAAACTGCAAGAGGGATTGGATGCTGAATTTGGAGATGAGGTTCAAATCAACGGCCCACAAGAACGCGGTGTGCCACATGTCATAAACTTATCTTTTATAAATCCCGACGGCGGCGGACTGGACGGTGAAATGCTGCTGCTCAACCTTGATGTAGAGGGCATCTGTGTGTCTAACGGCTCGGCATGTACTTCCGGTGCGCTGGAACCATCACATGTGCTGGAGGGGATCGGTCTGCGGGGATGATATCGCAAACTCGAGCATCCGTATAAGTATGGGCAAGGGTAATACCGAGCAAGAGATCGAGTACCTCATCGAAAAGTTAAAGATGGTCACCGACCGCATGAAAACGGTGAAAACCTGATGAGTGTAAAACGAGTATGCGCATTTTGCGGATCCCGAACGGGCAATAATCCTGTCTTTGCAGAATTGACGCGTAAGCTTCGGCAAAGAACTTGCAACAACCACATTGACCTGGTGTACGGCGGCGGTAAAATCGGGCTGATGAATGTGGTGGCTGATGCCGTTCTAAGTTATGGGGGGCAGGCTCACGGTGTGATTCCCGAACACCTAATGCACCAGGCACACGGCAATCTCACTGCTCTGCATGTCACCAACACCATGCACGAACGCAAGGCAATGATGGCCGAACTCTCCGATGCTTCCGTCGCACTACCCGGTGGATTTGGCACCTTTGAAGAGCTGCTGGAAACCATTACCTGGGTGCAGCTTGACCTTCATGCAAAGCCGGTTCTTGTTTTTAATATGGATGGGTATTATGACCTGCTGATTAAGTTCATCAACAAGGCAGTACAAAGAGAATTTTATTGACGCCGAAAGTATGGATGATTCATTTCGCCAACTCTGTCGAAGAATGCATGAGCGTTCTACTTCCAGCGTAACTTTCCCCAGGTTTCTATTAATACAAACCTGGGGATCAAAACTCACCATGCATGAAACGTTTCATCCTGCTTATAGCTATGATATCATTCTTAGAGACCTGTGGTTCACAACCATCCGATTTTGATGCAGATATTGATTCAGATAATCCGCTGCCTCCCTGCCCTGATTCTCCCCCAATCTGTGTGAGAACAACCGCGTCTTATCCGCTGCCCGTCAACGAGACTTCGAAAACCACGTTGACCATATTTCAACAGATGGGCCCATATAAAAATGGAGCTTTCTCCTGACGAATACCGGATTGAAACGGTTTTCCTGGTGGTATTCTTCCTGGATGATATGATCGTACAGCTCTATGAAGCGGATAGATCCTCAACCTTAGTTCATATTCGGAGTGCCAGCCGTGTCGGCTACAGCGATATTGGCGTCAACACCCGGAGAGTACGTTATTTTCTGAAGCTCATGAAAAGAAAATTGATACTGCTGATTCAGACTTAAGAATGAATATTATTTCAGATTGAAGACTGCAATAACTTCATATCAATTTCATTTTAGAATGATATCTACCTGCAAATTTTAACACAAAAAAACGTTGTTCTATGCCTAAATTTACTCGCATTTTCGGTGTAATTCTCATCATTCTGGGGTTAGTCTCCTATTTTGCAACCGGAATGGTTAGCAATACCGCTCTCATCCCCGCCTTTTTCGGTGCCGTTTTTTTAATTTTGGGATTCGCAGCAAAGAAGGAATCTATTTTAAAACATGTAATGCACGGAGCGGCGGTACTGGCACTGCTGGGGCTTTTCGGTAGTGGACAAGGCTTAATCAATGTATTCAAGATGCTAGGCGGAAGTGCAGTTGAGCGTCCGCAGGCAGCCATATCACAGGCAATCATGGCTATTTGCTGTATCGTCTTTCTGGTAGTCGCTGTGCGCTCATTCATTAAGGCACGCCAAGCCAAGGAAGCCTAGTTCTTAAACATGGACTGAATCAGGTGGCCGTATTTATCTTCAATAACGCGGCGCTTCACTTTCATTGTTGGGGTCAGTTCACCGTCCTCCACAGAGAATTCATTTGGCACTAGCCTGAAATCGCGGATTTTTTCGTGGGAGGCCAGCTCTTTGGAATAACTTCTGATCTCCTTCTTGAAAATAGATTGAATATCTTCTTTACGGACAAGCTCTTCCATAGAGTTGTAAGCTATGCCCTTATCTTGGGCATGTTTTTCTATAGCATCAAATGATGGCACAATTAACGCAGCCATAAAAGGTTGCCGTTCCCCCACAACCACGAGCTGATCGATCCACTTGCTGGTTTTAAACATATCTTCAATCGGCCCGGGATATATATTCTTTCCGCCTGCGTTTACAATCATATGCTTGATTCGGTCGGTAATCTTCAGGTTACCATCCACAAACTGACCCACATCCCCGGTATGCAGCCAGCCATCATCATCAATCATTTCCCGGGTGGCCTCATCATTTTTCCAGTACCCCTTCATAACATTGGGACCGTGGCACAAAATTTCGCCGGCCTCGCTGGTCAGATCGGTGGGATAGTCCTCTCCACTGAGCTGGGCAATTATTTCATTATCCTCCAGCCGTTGAATGCCAACCGTGACCCCATCCAGCACCTGACCTACCGTGCCCATCTTTTCATTGCCATAGGAGTTGGCGGCCATTATCGGGGAGGTCTCGGTCAGGCCGTATCCTTCCAGGATGTTGAGTCCTGCAGCCATAAAAAAGTGCCCGATATCTGCAGGTAAAGCCGCTCCGCCTGAGACAAAAAACCGGATATTACCTCCGGTTCGTTCTTTCAGTTTATCGAACACGAGCTTATCGGCCAACGGCTTTTGCAGGGCAACCAGTCCACGTTTGCCGTCTGCATATTTACTGCCTACTTCAAATGCCCAATCAAAGATCTTCTTCTTAACAGGACTGCCCTCTTCTACACTTTTGGTAACCAGGTTATAAATTTTTTCAAACAGCCGGGGCACACTCATTACGATGGTGGGATGCACCTCCGTCAAATTTTTTGCCACGGTATCCACGCTTTCGGCATAGTATATTTCACCGCCCGCAGCAAGAATCGCGTAATAGCCGGCCGTTCGTTCAAAGGAGTGGCACAGCGGCAGAAACGACAATACGCGATCATCATCGTCAATGTGAATATGGTTGTGTGATGCCTTTATATTACTTACGATATTACGATGTGTTAACATCACCCCTTTGGGTTTACCAGTAGTGCCCGAGGTATAAATTAGGGTTGCCAGATCTTCCGCCTCAATCCTGGTCATTCGTTCGCGGATCTCATCTTCATATTTTGGGAAAAGTTTAAACCCTTCGTTGATTACCTCCTCATACAAAACCACATACGGCTCCTGTAGCTGACTTTCTACCCTCGGCTCATCAAACGCAATAACCTGCCGCATCTCCTTGCAGTTATCGAATACGTTAATGGCTTTCTTCAACTGAATCCCCGTGGACACAAAAAAGAGCTCTACTCCAGAATCCTGCAAAATGTATTCACATTGGCTCGGTGGAAGTGAGGTATATAAAGATACATTAACAGCGCCTATAAGCTGAATAGCCAGATCCACAACTGCCCATTCATAGCGGTTTTCACTCAGCAGACCAACGCGGTCCCCGGGCTCAATCCCGTGGTCCACCAAGTATGCGGCCATCGCTTTAACATCTTCGGTAACGGTATCCCAGTTTATCGATGTATACTCACCGTTCGGAGATGGTTTATGGCCAAAAGCCGTTTTATTTTTTCCTTTATACTTGCTGGACAGGTTTACAAAGAGTTCTGTAAGTGTTTCAAATGCAACAACTGTAGGCATAACCTAAACTGTTCGTTTAAAAAATTCCCCATTATTAATCAAGATTGGGGAATATAACATTCTGAATCAACAATGTGCGAATTAATGGAATACACACTCTTCATAATTACAGCTGTGGAGCAATCGAAGGTACCTTTTACAATTTAGCTTATTCAGGTATTGTGACAGCATCAAGCAAAATCGTTTCAATTGGCCGCCGTTATTCATTATATTGAAACAAAAATTTTTGATGATTTATGGCACATCCAGCAAAAGAAGAAACAATTGATCTGGTAAAGAAAATTTTCAGTTCCTACCTGAAGAGAGCATAACCAGCGGCAAACCCCGGAGCGTTTTATGGTTTTGGAGGAAATTTATCGTGCCGACGGCCATTTTGACGCAGATGATATCTTTTTCAACATGAAGGATTCCGGCAGTCGTGTTTCCAGGGCTACAGTTTACAATACGCTTGATCTGCTTGTGGAATGCGGTTTGGTACAGCGCCAGCAGTTCGGTAAGAATCAGTACTTTTACGAGAGAGCATACGCCTACCAGCAGCATGATCACATAATTTGTAAAGAGTGCGGAACGGTGATGGAATTCTGCGACCCGCGCATCCAGGAAATCAAAAGCATGATGGAGAAGATCCACAACTTCAATATTGAGGGCCATTCTCTGCATTTTTTCGGTACTTGCGGCGATACCGAGAGCTGCGAAAAAAACAAGGATATTGATCTTAAAAAGAAGGGAAGTACCGTAAACTAAATCCAAAAGTTGGCTCTCAATTTCTTTTCCAACTTTTGAAGATACTCGCATAAGTTTTTGTTTGGATTCGTCCGCCATCGGTTCAACTCTTCTAAATACGGACTATTACAGCAATGTACTTCTTCCTGAAATTAGAGAATGTGGCCAGGCATTTTCAGTTTTTCTCCAGCGATCAAAATATTCCCCTTACTTTTTAAACAATGGCTTATAACGAAGACCTTGAAGACCGGATTGATCACTATTTTATTACTAATGAAAAACTGGTGAAAAACAAGCGCCTTGGCTGGGTGGGATGGCTCATCGATGGCAATATGTGTTTTGGTATTTACAGTGATCTGCTGATCGTGCGGTTAAATGATAATATGGCTAACACATTGGTTAAAAAGCAGGGAGTTAATCGATTTCAACAGGCGCAGGATACCGCGGGAACCATTCTATCTATCTCTTCAAGGATTTATTCACACAATGAGGCGCTAATCAAGTTTTTGGAAGGAGGGATTGAATATACAAAGACGCTTCCCGCCCGGGAAACCGATCAGTGGACCAATAAGCTTGATTGACTTCTAGTTATTTTCACTTTCATACATCATGATGATATCGGAAAATGAAAGATCCTGGAGTAACCCCTTATCTCGCAGGTCGGTCAAGTAGGATATTGGAATATCGGATGCATAAAAAGATGTGATGGCCGGGAAACTAAATTGATCAAGAAGTCCCTCCTTCTGCAGTTCTTGAAGGTACAATTCATTGACTTCAGCTGAATGGAAAGCAACAATAGCAGGAAAGGAAAACTGGTTTAGCAGTCCCGCTTCATGTAACTCTTCCAGATAGTTGAGCTCTACGCCTACCTGGTAAAAGGTGGTAATGGCAGGCATGGAAAACATTTCCCGGAGTCCGGCTTCTTCCATTTCACGGATATATTCACTCATCGCCATATTCAGCTCGTTACGCTCCTGCTCAATGGCCGTCTCAATTTCTTCACGTACGTTTTCTGGCATTTCTTGGAACTCTGGCATAGGAGGCATCTCGGGAATCGAAGGTATACTTTGATTGGGCGCTGTTGCGACCTGGCTGGCCTCATCTCCAAACAGATCAGAAACGACATTAGAGGTGCTATTCACAAGGGTAGAAAAATTCCAATCGAACCACCAAAGTAGGGCAATGACCACACAGAGAGAGGCGACCAAGAAATTTTTAGCGGCCCGTTTTGTGTCTTGCCAGAAATCGGATGGAGAAACGTTTCCCCCTTTGTCAGATTTCATCAAGAGGTCTTCTTCCTTGTAATCAATCTGCTGATCAGACTCCAGCCTCTCAAGATCATCCTTTAATCGTTCAAACGGCTTTTTGTTTTTTGATTCCATATCCGGGCCCTCCAGTTGATATCAGACAGTACGCACAACCAATTAATATATTTAATCTGCCGAAAATAATCTGTATTAAAGGGCTCATTTTAACGTTCATATTTTTTTATCGGCTGGTAATAGAAGAGGAGATACCGGTGGTAAGCATCGACACCAATTCGCTCAATGTAACCGTGTAATCGGCTCAAATCATCAGGGCCGCCCACAAAGGGACTGAAGAGCTAGACGTTGTTCGTGGCTCGGCATAATGACGGCCTTCAGAAGTACCAACCAGCAATCCAGGTGCTGCCACTGCCTCATGGTACACTTGCTTTGTGGTTCGATGCAGCAGCCGAAAATGGCTCTGGATAAACAGAGGCATCGGCCGGGAATCGGTTTGAATGTCAATCGGCTCCATCTCAATGATAGAATCAATAATAGCATTGCGCATGTATTTTTGCCGATTCGAGGCTATTGCCCGATGAGAATTCTGAAATTGACTACACCCGTTGCCCGTGCGGAAAGCACATTGTGTCTTTAACGCCTGCCTCCAGCTGAAGTGAACAGAATATTAACGTGTTTAACAGCATCACTCCCACAAGTTCAGTTAACATCATCCAAAAAACGACAAAAAAATCATGCCTAACTCTGGAATTTATAATGCTTACCTATTTGATCAATGACTCACTCGGTAGTGGATCTGTAGCAACTCAGCCTGAAGAATACCCACTTCATTTACAACTAATATTAGAATATCTTACTGTATTAAAAACAATTATTTACCTATAAATTTACTATGGTTTTTTAATTTACGTAACGGGTACAAAACATATCAAACAAATTACAGAGACAATGAAATACAACATCATTGAACAGTTCAATTGTATAATTATAGATCTGAAGGGGAATATACTTGGTGGGCCTCACGCGGAAAAATTTCGTGATGAGCTGCATACACTACTAGAAAGTGGTAAATCAAATATAATTTTAAACCTGGGCAAGGTAAAATTTATGAATTCTTCCGGGCTTGGCATCTTGGTCGGAGCTCTCACAACCATACGGAATGCCGGTGGCCATCTGATTATCTGCGAGGCCGATAAAAAAATCGTGAATTTGCTTATGATCACGCAACTTATGACGGTTTTTCAGCACTACCGTTCTCAGGATGAAGCTGTAAAAACGTTTCAGAGATAATGTGAATTGAAAAATGACAACTCCCCTGAGCTACTTATCCGGGGAGTTGTTTCCTTGGAAAACAAAGTTACCGTTCAGATATTTTCCAGCAGTTTTACCAGCCGCTCCCACGATTGATTGCGGGCACTTACATTCGCTTCCGACCCGTTGGGATCGTCCCCGCTTCTCATAAAGGCATGGCCCGCTCCATCATAAATTTCATACTGATAGGTATTTCCCGCCTCTTCCATCATTTTCTCAGTTTGAGAAATCGTGGAATTAACGCGCTGATCATCTCCGCCATAAAAGCCGTAAACCGGCACCTCTATACGGTTGATCGCCTCCTGTTCCTCCGGGGCCGTACCGTAAAACACAAAAGCTGCTTCGATCGCATCACCAGCGTTAGTAGCAAATCGGAATGTCTGGGAACCGCCCCAGCAGAACCCTGCTACGGCTACTTTGCCATTACCAGCATCCATTGACTGAGCGTATTCAAGGACCGTTTGCAGATCTTGTGTCACCCCGTCAGGATTCAGCTCGTAAATAGCGGAGCGAGCGGCATCGGAGCTCTCAAAATCACTCGTTCTTTCGACGCCATCCTGGGTGTTTGAAAGCAGGTCCGGGGCCACGGCTATATACCCTTTGCCCGCCAACTGATCGGCAAAACTGCGAGCCCAGTCATTCAAACCGCGGTTTTCATGAATCACAATGACTACCGGTACATCTTCATCCACCTCAGGATACACCACAAAATTATGTAGCTCCCGTCCCTGGGATTCAAGCGTTACCCATTCATGATGACGGGGTGAGTTTTCAAGCTGGTTAACCGCATAATCCTGGGCCGATGCTGTGGCGGCAAATAGTGTAATCAGAATTAAAAAGAAATATTTTTCCATAATTAATAACTCCTTGTTTTTATTGATAAAGGGAGAGAAATATGCTTAATCAAAGTAAGAAATGCGGCATAGGTTCCAATTTTTTTATGTTTGATGGAAATTATTTGACATCCAATGTATAGCTTTCGATTTATTATTGGAGTTTTAAATATCCTTCGGGTTTATTTTCTGTCGTCCTGTTCTTCATTTTCTACTGGTATTTGCCACTTCTGCCTGTTACTTTTGATGCGAAGAAACGGGATGAGAAGAAGACTTCAACATCCAAAGTCTACTGCTCATTTTGATAAATGAAAATCTGATTGAAAACTTCCCATCTTTATGGCTGATATCCGTAATAACTGGACCAAAGAAGAGATTACTGAAATCTATAATACTCCTTTGATGGAACTTGTATACCGGGCAGCAACTGTGCATCGGCAACATCACGCCACGGGCGAAGTGCAGGTCTGCACCCTTCTCTCTATAAAAACAGGGGGATGCCCGGAAGATTGCGCCTATTGCCCGCAGAGTGCCCATCATAACACGGATGTGGAGGCTGAGGATATGCTTGACCGCGATGTCATTTTAGGTGCTGCAAAAAAAGCCAAAGAGGCAGGCAGCACCCGGTTTTGTATGGGAGCTGCCTGGCGTTGCGCGCGTGATAACAAAGATTTTGAGAAGGTAATCGACATGGTCAAAGAGATTACCGATATGGATATGGAAGTCTGCTGTACGCTGGGCATGTTAACCGATGAGCAGGCCGAAAAGCTCAAGGAGGCCGGCCTTTACGCTTACAACCATAACCTGGACAGCAGCGAAGATTTTTACAATCGTATTATTTCAACCCGTTCCTATCAAGATCGGCTGGATACGCTGCAGCGGGTACGTGAAAATAACATCAGCGTTTGCTGTGGCGGCATTATAGGGATGGGCGAAAATCACCAAGATCGCATTGAGCTGATCCACAATCTCTCTACCATGCCCCAGCATCCAGAATCAGTACCGATAAACGCCCTGTTACCGGTGGAGGGTACGCCACTTGAGACACAAGAACAGGTTCCCTGGCATGAGATGGCCCGCATGATTGCCACCGCTCGTATCACCATGCCGGATTCCATGGTTCGCCTTTCTGCAGGACGGGTCAGCATGAGCATGCAGGAGCAGGCATTCTGTTTTATGGCCGGCGCAAACTCCATCTTCACAGGCGAAAAGCTCCTCACTACTGACAATAATGCCCTGGACGAGGACAAACGCATGTTCGACATCCTGGGACTTTCTCCCCGCGAGGCTTTCAAAGATGCAAAAGAAGAGCATCTGCCGGAAAGTGCTGAAGCCGCCGAGTAAGTTAAATTTATCTTCCAAACCTTCATGCCTCATCCATCCCTGCAGCAACTGGACCACCGTCCATGGCCGATTCCCGGTACTACCTGGCGGATGAAGCAAGAATGGCATAACCTGCTATTTGCTCACTGGCCGGTACCTAAATCTACACTGGAGCCATTGGTCCCCGACCCTCTGCAAGTACAGGAGTTTGAGGGAAATTCGTGGATAGGTGTAGTTCCTTTTCAAATGGAAGGCGTTACCTTTCGACCATTTCCCGTTCTGCCCCGCATCTCCTCTTTCCTGGAATTAAATCTCAGACTTTATGTGGAATATAACGGCAAACCCGGGGTCTGGTTTTTGAGCTTAGATGCTTCCAGCCGTGTGGCAGTATGGGTAGCGCGAAAATTATTTGCTTTACCTTACTATAACGCCGAAATGAAAATTCAAGAGAACACCGATACATTCAAATATCGATCTAAACGCAAGCATCGTTCTGCAGAACCCCTCAGATTTGAAACAGAATACAAACCAACCTCTAATTCTTATTCAGCAGACCAAGGCACTCTTGAACACTGGCTGACTGAGCGATACTGCCTGTATGCGATGGATGGGGATGGCGATCTATACCGGACTGAGATTCACCATGCGCCCTGGTCACTACAGCGGGCGGAGGGCGATATCTTAATCAATGAGGTGGCAGACCCATATGAAATAGATCTGCAGGGAGTTCCTTCAATGCTTCATTTCTCTTCTAAAATTGAAGTCGTAGCCTGGATGCCTGAAAAAATAGGATGAAATCTATATATGATTCTTCGAGTCAAACATTCATTGAAAAGGATCGTTGAAAGCAATATTATTTCGAGAGATAAATAAGGGGTTAAAAAGTGTAGCTTTATAGGCAAGAGCTGCTCTTTCCAGTCTAAAGCTTTTAAATAGCTATACATGGAGAATCTATTCGTTAAAAAGAACCATCCAATAAGACACTGCCATACTAACGTTTGTGCACTTTTATGCATTATTAGTTTATTATTTTTTACAGGTTGCAGCAGTAGCACTCCTTCCGTGTCCCAAGAACCGGATCAGGACATTCCGACACAGAAAATCAAACTCAATCCTTCCCTAACCCACCAGCAGATGATCGGGTTCGGAGGGGCGTTGACCTGGTATGCCGATCGTATCTCCAGCAGCCCGAAAAAAGATGAAATAAGCCAACTTATTTTCGATGATCTGGGTGCTGACATTATTCGTCTGAAAAACTGGTATTTCCCTGAAGGGTACCCTGAAAACAAGTCGCCCGACCAGATGGAAGTTAGCTGGTTTGTGCCTCACTTTAATGCTACAAATGAGCTGTATGACCTGGCCAAAAGCCACAACTCCAAGATTGAAGTTTTACTGAGTTCCTGGACCCCTCCTTCTTCCCTGAAAAGTAACGGAGAGCTTGAGGAAGGGACACTCAAAAAGAACGATGATGGCGAATTTGTGTACGATGAATTTGCTCAATACTGGGTGGATGTGCTAAACCACATAGATTTCCAACCTGATTACCTAAGCATACAAAACGAACCGACCTACACCACTGATCAGTGGGAAACCTGCGCATGGTCTGCCACGGAAACCAGTAACCTGCCCGGTTATGCAACTGCCCTTGATCTCGTTCATCAAAGGCTTGAAACCATGCAGAATCCACCTCAGATTATCGGGCCCGAATCGCAGGATCTTCAGAGTGGTCCTTTTGACTCTTTCGCGGACGTTTTGTCCAATAAAGAGTATGTAGCTATGTATGGCTATCACCCCTATAATTTCACCAACAGTACTTCTATTGAGGAGACCAAAAGCTACCTGAATAATATCAAACAATTTTATGATGATAAGCCCAATATCATGACTGAATATTCCGGTATGTCATGGATGAAAACGGCGCAGTTTATCACAAACGTGCTGATTGAAGCCAACGCCACCGGCTATATTTACTGGGAGCTTATATGGGATGAAAACGCCAGCAATGCCATGGTCAAAGTGGATAGTTCTGGCGACTACGAGCTGACTCCGTTTTACTATGTAATGAAGCATTTTGCAAAACATGTGGACAAGGGCTATCAGCGGATTGGTGTAGAATCAGAAAACTCAACGCTGTTTGTTTCCGGATTCTCCAATCCCGAGCAAGATCAGCTTACGCTTGTTGTTGTGAATCCCCATTCGAACAAAAATGATATCCTTCTTGAAGTAGAAGGGCATTCGGGAAGTGGTATTAAGGCCTTTTTAAGCCAGGAAGGAAATTTCTACCAGGAACGCAGCGTGGGCTCAGCTGATAAACCACTAAGCATACCTTCAAATTCCATAACTACCGTTACCCTGGATCTTTAAGAAATTTCCAGGATCTGATTTTTTCCATTTTTGACTCCCAATCCCAAGTGATACTGTGTTTCCATTGATGACGGGCCGATTACGGTCGTAAATATACATTCGGATGAATCGCACCCGCAGTGGCAGGAATGGGTGCGGAATAATATAAACTTGCAAACATCTACACATCAGGTTTCAACGGCGGACGAACATGCGCTTTAGTTCTGAATGATTGATCCGGGCATCGTTCTCCAAGAAATTGTCCTGACTTCCGCATTTGGACACCCTGTCAAAAGTTAAATAATTCAGCAAGCTCCTTCTGTTCTTCATTCAAGATCAGTGTCTGCTGGATTTCCTCTTTGTTCAATGGAGTGACCACCTTTATGGCATAAATCGTTTTAGCGATATCGATGGCTTTTTCCGGACTCAGCTCTGTTTTCTTCTCTTTCAATTGCCTTTCCAGCTCTTTGTAGACTTTATACCCCACAAAAGCGATACGAATATGAGCCTCAATCCTGCGCTGCAGCCTGTGATAAACAGGCCTGATTTTTAAGTTCGTCTTCGAAATTCTAAATGCCCGCTCTATCTTCCATAGATGAGCGTAGTTTTCAATCACCTGATCTTTTGGTAGCCTGGAGTTTGTCAGATATCCCTTTAGCCCGTCCCATTTCCCGTCGGCTTCAAACTTCTCGCGATCAATGCTGATCGATACATCTCCTTCCAGGCTTCAGGTATTTATTCGTAGCCTTTGTTGTTGATGTGGGCTTTGGTAAGCTTTCCGGATTTGATTCGTTTTTCCAGCTTTCGCAGTCCTTTTTGGCGATTGTATTGATCTTTGCGTGCTCGTTTGTCACTATAGCTGATGATCAGTCGCGTGGCATCAGGTTTGTCAATCACGCTACTCTGATTGTTCGTCAACCTCAATCCCAGAATCCGATTTTTGATGGATTGCGCTTCGTTTTTGATTCGTGCTCCCAGAATGAACTCATAGCCTTTGTCTTGTAGCCCGGCAATATTGGACTTGGACAGCAGGCCCGAATCGGCTACGATTACCAGCTTGTCAAGCTCGTACCTTACCTTAAAGGCCTCCAGGACCGGCAACATCGTGTGGCCTTCAAAGGTATTGCCCTGGAAAATTTCGTAGGCTAGGGGGTAGCCGCCCTCGCTGACCAGCAGGCCCAGCACAATCTGTGGACGGTGATGTTTGCCTTCCTTGCTAAAGCCGGTTTTGCGCAGGGTATCTTCACTATCAATTTCAAAATAAAGGGTCGTCACATCGTAAAACACCAACCGTATCTCCTCCCCCAGTACCTTCCGGGTGTGGCGGTAGCTGATCTGTTGGACGGTTTCCTTTTGAGTGGCCTGCAGTTTATCCATATAGCGGTAAATGGCATCCTCATCGACAGCAATGCCATGATATCTTTGCAGATAGTCGGTGGTCTTGAGCTTGCTCACCGGAAAACACAGTCTGGACAACACCAGACAGCGAAACAGATGATCGGCAATCTGGCCAAAGCCTATCTGGTCAAAAAGCCTGCCAAGCAACAGCTCCGTTCCGGCTACCGTCACTTGTTGAATGCCGGAGATAAATGAAGAATACGGCTGTTTCTCATCGTGAAAATCAAGTTCGGATTGGCCCAACTGATGGCTGATCCACTGATGAGCACGACGAATCAACTGATCGACCTGCTGCGGGTCACCTGAACTACCCATGGTTTTTACCACTTTGTAGCCCCCCGAGCTCTTGTCGATGACCTGAACACTTGTGCTTCCACTTTTATTGGACTTTTTGCGTACAAACATATCCTGAAAATACACCGAAAAAAGATCTGGGACACCCAAATATTGATTTTTAAATCCGTAAGTCATTGCGTACCAATTCACGAAATTCCAACCTCAGAAAAGTGCGGAAGTCAGGTGTTTCCATTGATGACGGGCCGATTACGGTCGTAAATATACATTCGGATGAATCGCACCCGCAGTGGCAGGAATGGGTGCGGAATAATATAAACTTGCAAACATCTACACATCAGGTTTCAACGGCGGACGAACATGCGCTTTAGTTCTGAATGATTGATCCGGGCATCGTTCTCCAAGAAATTGTGATCGATTCCGAGGGGGGACTTCAATCGAGTTACCTCGGTCCGCCCGCGATGGAAAAATGAATACTCGGGAAATATTTGTTAAAATAATCGGAAGATAAGACTGTGAATTAATCCGATTTAAAGAATCAATTGCAGGGTAAAATCTTGATGATGACCGGGGCAGAAATTCTACGCCATGATCGATATGGAAAACCGCGGTTGGTCAGTAACATGATAAGTGGCTTACAAATATGGATTGAAAAGCTTACTAATTAACGTTCAGCCTTTCCCTAACGAATTTTCACCTATTAATAAGAGTAAAACCTTGTCAAAATCCCGGACTTTTTAAGTCCTCAGGAAAAAATATGTCGTTGACACAAAAATTTCAACAACAGTTCTATTATTACACTTTCTTACAAGTTTTTAGATGGATTTATATGTAAAAGCTCCCAAATAAATGATAATTTAGAGCTGGCATATATATACATTTATATACCATTTTCATCCAGATAACCGGAACATCGGGCTATAATTTAAGTTGTAATAACAATTCCTATTCCAGGGAAAAGGAGTTTCATTATGAGCAGAAAAGTAAATCAGATGGTGGAACAGCAACTGCGAGCTTGGCAACATCAAAACAGGGAGAAGCTGAGGCATCCATCCAGGGAAGAAAAGTATTTCCCGGTAATTACTGTATCTCGTGAATTTGGTACACTCGGAGCCGCTCTGTCGGAGCTACTGGGTAAACAGCTTCCCTTTAAAGTGTGGGATAAAAAATTACTGCAGGAGATTGCCAAGGAGCTGGGCAGTGATGAAAAGTTCCTGGAATCACTGGATGAACGGCGACGAGACCCGGTAGGTGATGCTGTGCTGGGGTTCCTGAATATCCAGCATACCAATGTTAATTACCTGATCTCCCTGGTCAAAGTAGTAAAAACAATTGAAGAGTACGGCAGCAGTATTATTGTGGGGCGGGGCGCAAGATACATCTGCGAAAATGAAAATTCCCTGCATATCCGCGTGGTTTCACCGCTTAAGACCCGCATTCGTGAATTTGCCAAGCGGGAGAATATCTCCAGGGATGAGTCCTACGAAATCATTAAAGATAAGGATGCCGAACGTGCCGACTTTATCCAATACAGCTTTAATAAAGATATTGCCAACGCTGCCGATTACGACCTGCTTCTGAACTCTGGTACCTATACCCTGGAAGAGATGGCCAAAATGGTAATCCAGGCTTACGAAATAAAAACCGGACGCACCCTCCCAAAAAGCGAAATAAAACCGGCCGAATAGCTGAGATCTCAACATAATCCAGTAAAAATTATCACAAAGATTCCCGTTCAAGTTTTCAGTTTTCCACCCACCGTCTTTAGCCCTACCCTGAAATTCTAGCATTTATACTTTACATTATTTGCTTTACCAAGCAGAAAAGACAATCTAAAATCTATCGAGATGGAAAAGGTACGTTTTGGGATATTAAGCACGGCAAAAATCGGGCGCGAGAAAGTAATTCCCGCCATGCAGCAGTCTGTTCATTGCTCTGTAATAGGCATCGCCTCTCGCAGTGCCGCACGTGCCCAGAGTGTAGCCGATCAGCTGGATATTGACAGGGCCTTCGGTACCTATGATGAACTGCTGGAAGATCCTGAAATTGATGCCATCTACAATCCTCTGCCAAACCACCTGCACGTGCCTTGGACCATCAAGGCGATGGAAGCGGGCAAGCATGTGCTTTGCGAAAAACCGATCTCCCTTTCATCGAATGAGGCCGAAGAGCTTATTGAGGAAGTGGGCAGGTACCCGGACCTGAAAGTGATGGAGGCCTTTATGTACCGATTTCATCCCCAATGGAAACGTGCGAAATCGCTGGTGAATGAGGGCGCTGTCGGAGAGCTACAGACTATCCACTCTATTTTTTCATACTACAATGAAGAGGCTGACAATATCCGCAACAAACCGGAGATGGGCGGCGGAGCGATGATGGATATTGGCTGCTATTGCCTGTCCCTTTCCCGTTTCATTTTTGATGCAGAACCGAATCGCATTAGCGCCACCGTTGAATTTGATTCTGATTTTGGAACCGACCGGCTCGCTTCAGGCATCCTGGAGTTTGACGGCGGTACCTCTACCTTTACCTGTTCTACACAGCTGGTACCTGACCAGGGCGTAGCCATTTACGGAACGGATGGCAAGATCGAAATTGAAATTCCCTTCAATGCACCTCCGAATAAACCGACCCGCCTGTGGATTACTACCAATGGAAAAACGGAAGAGATCGAGTTTGATATATGCGATCAGTATACCCTTCAGGCCGATGCCTTGCGCCGATCTGTTCTTGAGGATACTGCGGTTCCCACGCCCCTTTCTGATGGCCTCCACAACATGAAAGCGATCGAAGCTGTATTTAACAGCGCCCATAAAAGGCAATGGATAGAGTTGTGATTTCTATTCTAATCTAAAGAGTAACGGATAATCAAACTGTAAGATCTGATTTGAAACGAGATAAAGAGTTGGTCAAAAAACTGAAAACACAAACACGAGGCGGTGCCCTCAACCCTAGAGAAAAATGTTCATCAAATCACTTGACGAACATCCTAAAGAAATCCGCTCGATAGAGCTTACCTATTTTTCACTTTCCATTACCAGTATCGTTTTTCTTCAGTTTACCGATTCCACCAACAAGAAATCCCTGCTGGATGAGGTGGTTCATTCAGTACTTTCGGAGAAGGCCACCGAACAGAACTTATCGACCAATAAAGCCCTTGATGAATACCAGGAACGACTTTCAGATTATAATATGCTTTTTTCAAACCTCTTTAATGAAGATAGCGAAGAGAGTCCGATAGTTTCCCTGTTCGTTCGGTTTTATGAGTGTGTAATGCAAAAATCCGCAGAGAGCAAGGTGTTTCGAACGGTAAAGGTTGGTAAAATTATTTCGCAGTACATTATCGACAGCATTAATTACGCGAAGCAGGAATATCGGCTAGCAGAATAGATCGATTTATTTATTTCAAGCCTGTGCACCATTCTTGAGAGAAAGTTCTAGCTCTGTTAATTTTTATCATTTCGTAAAATAGCTTTCAAAATAATTTTAATTACTACTTACTCTAAATATTAGCATGAAAAACCTGAATCGCGTACGAGATGCCATAAAAGAATATATCATGGAAAATGGGCAGGAATATGAACGGATTCTTTTTTCAACCTCATTTTATAACAAATTAAAAGAAGAAGCTTCTGATGAAGCGATCGATTTTCCACGGATGGAGATCAAAACGGAGGTCGATTACGATTTTAAATTGCTGCCTGACTATTAAACCTTGTTCTTGGTCAGCTTTTTCGGGCCTCATCCAACAGCAAAAAAAACCAGGAATGGTGGGCTTTATCCTTACTTCCCGGTAATTATGTTGATTAGCTGCAAATACTCCTCATCATAAAAATAAGCCAATTCGTACATCTCAAGGGCATCTTCCGGGATAAACTTGGTGCCCGGCTGATATTTCTCGAGCCCTGCTTCTGCCCTTTTCTTGTCCAGCTCAACCGTGGTGTTGACCCACTCTTTGTGGATTTTCTCTCCACGGGCATACGGATTCACATAGTCAACCGATTTACGAATACTGCCGCCCTGCGAATTCTTGTAAGTAAACGGATTGAGATCCGAAGCCCTTTTAGCCTGTTGCAGTGTAATGCCATAAACCATCAACGGTTTGAGACCGGAGGTGTGATAACCCAGCGCATCCCGCTCTTTTAGGTCTCGCGTAGTGCCGTCTCCATTAAGCGCAACCTGCACAAGAGCTTTAAAATGACGATCGGCAAAGCTCAGGTATTCCTCATTACCCAGAATAAGTCCAATCAAACTGACCAGTTTTATGCGCTTGGCCTCCCAGTTATTCATAGGGATATCGTCATTACTCATCTCGGCCTCAGCAATCGTCTGCAGCCACTGCTCAATTTCTTGTTGCTAAGCTACAGTGAATGCGGATTTCATCACATAATAGCAGTGGATGAGCGGTTCAAATTTGTTTTCGTTGATTGGGTTACCCGTGGCTTTGTACGCCCGTACCCACGCCATAATAAACTGTTTTGTCTTTTCTACATACTTGGTATCGCCGGAACCATAATAAGCAAAAAGTAACTGGGCAAGTTTGTCCATATCCTCCAGTGCCTGCTCGGTTTGAATGCGTTTGGAATTTGTATCCAGCAGCCCTTCGTAATGGATGCGCTCCTGCGGATCGGGAGCATCAGCCAGCACGGAATCAGCCTGCTGGCGTATATCCAGCCATAACTGATGGGCTGAATCATTTTGCTGAATAAACCGGATTAGCGCCTCCTGCTCCTGCGGAGTTAATATAATGGTTTGACGGATGTAAACCTCGGCCCTGGTCTGTGTAGTGGACAACATCAAAACCATAAGCAGAGCAAATATCTTTACGACTACTGGCAATTGTTTCATATTTGCAGGATTTGATTCGTAACTTTTGCTTTAAATTTTGGTCTTTTGTAAGGCGTTTAAAGTTGTTATATGACGATTGTCATCCCTGTTTTTCGATCCTTTCTTTAGAAACATCTACATAATATTCCATCAGCTTCAAAATATTCAAATAGCCCTGGAGATAAATTGCTTTGCATGTGTGACTATCCCCCTCACGTTATTTAACATTTTCTTGATCAGCTGAGAAGTGGGATCATATTCCGATCACATAACCAAGAGCAGGTAATAAAAAAGCATTGCTGACCAAATGCTGTCAGCAATGCTTAGAGGTAATAATAGATTACACGTCAAAACCAGAGACAGAGGAATGGGAGCTATTTAATCTCCCAGGTTTCAGGTCCTCGTAGCAGTTCATCGAGATTACCCTCTCCTTTCTCTCAACCATCTGATCAACCTGCAGGTTTACCCCTTCTTCATACCGGGGACGCTCTACAGCATACAATACCCCAAACGGGCGCGGCATTTGAGTTTCGCCGGGTGCCGGCGCATCAAAGAACTGTGACAAAAGGTACGCTTTGGTCTTGTCCGATTCATCGTGAATCCAGAGGTCCTCTTTGCTGTAGCCATCCTCTTCTAGCGAGACTACTTCCGGTTTGATGCCGTCCAGGCGAATGCCCTTGTCATCATCCTTACCGAATACCAGGGGTTCACCATCTTCCAGGTAGATTGCTTCCCTGGGACGTGTCTTCCGGTCGGTAAATAGCTCAAATGCACCGTCATTAAACACGATGCAGTTTTGGTAGATCTCCAGCATGGAGGTGCCTTTATGCTCGTGGGATCGCTTCAGCATCGCCTGCATGTGGCGTGGGTCGCGGTCCATGGTGCGGGCTACAAACGTGCCGTCGACCCCCATGCTCAGCGAGAGCGGGTTGAACGGGTGATCAATAGATCCGTATGGTGTTGATTTCGTAGACGAACCTTCTGGAGAGGTCGGCGAATACTGGCCCTTGGTGAGCCCGTAAATCTGGTTATTGAACAGGAGCAGATTTACATCAACGTTTCTCCGTAAAATCTGCACAAAGTGATTCGCTCCGATAGAAAGACTGTCTCCATCGCCCGTGATAATCCAGACGCTAAGATCGGGACGCATCACCTTGAGGCCCGTAGAAATGGCCGGAGCCCGGCCGTGGATTGAGTGCATCCCAAATGTATCCATGTAATACGGAAAACGCGCCGCACAACCTATACCAGAAATAAAAACAATATCCTCTTTGGCCACACCGATATCGGGCATGGTTTTCTGCACCTGCTTCAGGATGGTATAATCACCGCAACCGGGGCACCAGCGTACATCCTGGTCGGAGGAGAAATCATTGCTGGAATACTCCGGCAGATCTCCATTCCCGTTGGTTACCTGTTCAAGATGCTCTGTGATTTTGCTTTGGATAGCCATAGTGAATTATAAATGTTCTGAATTGCTAAAGTGTATAGAGTTTTAAGCGTTAACCTTAAGCGCCGATATAATTTCCTGTTTGAGTTCTTCAACCCCAAATGGACGCCCTTTAATCTTATTGATGCCAGTCGCCTTAATCTGGAATTCAGATCGTACCAGACGGACCAGCTGACCGTTGTTGATCTCGGGAATAAGTACATTTTCATATCCATTAAGCAGTTCTTCGAATATTTCGCGGAAATGGAGAAATATACTGCAGATGAATATGTGAGACATCCATCCCTTCCTGGCGAAGCTCATGAACTGCAGTCCGAATTGATCCGTAGGTAGATCCCCAGCCCAGCACAACGGTTTCGCCATTTTCCACGCCGTTGTCAATCTCTTGCAGCGGGATAAATTCAGCAATTTTGTCGCGCTTGGCCTGGCGCTGCTTGACCATCTTTTCGTGGTTTCTCCGGATCGTAGGAAACGTCACCGGTCAGCTCCTCTTTTTCAAGCCCGCCCACGCGGTGTTCCAGCCCCTTGGTTCCGGGAATCGACCAAGACCGTACATAGCGATCATCACGCACATAAGGCAAGAATTTTTCGCCGTTGCCATTGGTCCTGGCGGGCTCAAAGCTTACCTCAATATCTTTAAGATCCTTTGTTTGGGGAAATTTCCACGGCTCAGACCCGTTGGCCAGGTAACCGTCAGAAAGGAACATAACAGGAATCATATGCTCAAGTGCAATTCGGCAAGCTTCAAACGCCATGTTGAAGCAGTCGGCTGGCGATCTTGGCGCTACAATGGCGATCGGGCTTTCCCCGTTTCGTCCGTACATCGCCTGCATGAGGTCGGCCTGCTCAGTTTTTGTGGGCATACCGGTAGAAGGTCCGGCACGCTGAATATTGAGTACCACCAGCGGCAGCTCCAGCATTACGGCCAGCCCGATGGCCTCTCCTTTCAGGGCAATTCCCGGTCCGGAAGAACTGGTAACGCCAAGGCTTCCACCAAACGCTGCACCGATAGCGGAAGAAACAGCAGCGATTTCATCCTCTGCCTGAAACGTATAAATACCAAAATGCTTCTGTTTTGAAAGCCCGTGCAGAATATCCGATGCAGGTGTAATGGGGTATGACCCAAAAAAGAGTGGCAATTTGCTTTGATGAGCAGCAGAAACCAATCCTAAAACGGTAGAATCAGTACCGGTTATATTCCGGTAGGTTCCCGGCTCCAGCGATGCCTCCTTGACCGAATAACGCGAGCTGAATACTTCGGTCGTTTCACCATAATGGTAGCCCTCTTTCAACACCTTGATATTGGCGTTGGCAATCTCCGGCTTATCTTTAAATTTCTTCTCCAGGAAGGTAATCGTTGACTGCAACGGCCGACTGTACATCCAATACAGCAGACCAAGCACAAACATATTTTTACACCTTTCAACCTCCTTATACCCGAGAGCGCTGTCCGAAAGACTCTCCTTGGCTAGCTTAGTTATATCAACTTCCAGCACGTTATATTCGGAAAGCGTATCGTCCTCCAGCGGACTTACTTCTCCTTCGTAATTAGCAAGATTTAGATTGCGCTTGTCAAATCCAGATGTGTTGGCAATGATAGTACCGCCCTTGTTCAGCAGCGGAAGATTGGCAATGAGTGCGGCTACATTCATAACCACCAGCACATCACATTTGTCACCGGGCGTTAAAATTTCCTTGCTTCCAAAATGGAGCTGAAAAGATGAAACTCCTGGCACGGTTCCCGCCGCAGCGGGTACTCCGCGGGAAATTCCGGCAGCGTACGTAGATCATTGCCTTCAAGGGCTGTTGTATTGGTGAAAAGAGAACCGGTAAGCTGCATTCCGTCCCCAGAATCACCGGCAAAGCGTATGGTTACTTCTTCGCGTTCGGTATACTGTACACTCATTTTAAGATAAAATTATTCGGGTCCCAGTTGTAAAATTGAAAGTTACGGAATTTGGATGAAAGTAATTTATAGAAGAGAACATCAACTTATTCTTTTTACTAGAATCACCTATAGCCTTTAAAAAGATAAATTTATGATACTATTATCCATTTATTATTAATATTTATAATTAACTGTTTAGTAATTCCTAAATTAATAAATCTTAAATCTACTTCTGCAACAGCCAGTAAAATCCAAAATTGTTCGAATCTTTTTTTCCAGCCATGCCGATCTTGCAGTAAGTAAAAAAGCTGATAGTAGTTATTGCAGGTCTATTTCCAGTAGCGTTCCAAATCCACCTACAATAAACACCCTGTCTCGAGAGCCCCAGATATCCTTAAGGTTCCATTTGGTGATTACACCCGCATGACTCCAGTTCGTACCGTCGTAGTGGGTAATCACTCCGTCTACTCCCACAGCATAGAGATTGTCTTCAAAATTGCCCCAGATGCCATATAGCCCTTCGTTCGTTCCGCTTTTTATGGACTGCCGGATTTCTGTTACCGTTAAAATTCGAGACATTGTGCCGCCGGATCCTAAAGCATATACATTATCGGCTGATGTTCCCCACACGTCCTTAAGGGTTCTTGAGGTAGTCGACTCCATCTGAGTCCAGCTAGTGCCGTTAAAATGCATGATACCACCTTTAGAACCCACGGCCATTACGTTATTCGTCGAACTTCCCCAAACGGATTCATAATATACATCAGGGCCCGGGTATTCAACGACGTCTGATTCAGGCTGAGTTGACTCCTGACCCAAATCAGTGCAGGCAGACAAACTGAAAATCATTAATAATACCAAAAGCAAATACCTGTAACCAATTGAAGGGAGAATCAAATTCCTATCTTTTTTACTAAAAACCTGGTCCTTTACATCTTTTCTATTCTCCATCACATCCTCAAATTGATTTTCTCATTTTCGGGAGAAAGAGCTCAACATATTATCCATTTACTTAAAAACAGTAACGCTGGTATCCTATTACCTGTAATCCTCCTCAAGCAAGTTGGAGATTCCCCTGTACATTTTAGATAGCTGAGCTCGCGTTGTGCAGTAAGGAGGCATCAGGTATAGCACATTGCCGAGAGGCCGCAAAAGCAAGCCCTGTTCCACACACTTTTTTTTGATTCGATCGGCTACTTTATTCAGGTAGCCTTCCTCTCCTTCTGCAATGATATCCATCGCGGCGATAGTTCCGGTAACGCGATGCTTTTTTAGCCCAGGATGGTCTTTCAGCTCTTCCAATTCTTCCAGGTGCCATTGCTCCATTGCACTAAATGTGGGTTCATTTTCTTCCATCAGTTTCATTGAGGCCAACGCTGCTGCACACCCGATGGGATTGGCAGTATAGCTGTGACCGTGCCAAAATGTTTTCATGGGATCCGAACTGTTAAACGCCTCGTATATATCATTGGAGCAAACCGTAACAGAAAGCGGCAGAGAGCCCCCGGTCAATCCTTTGGCCAGGCACATGATATCGGGCTCCACCTGCGCCCTATGGCAAGCGAACCAGCTGCCTGTGCGACCGAACCCGGTCATCACTTCGTCAAATATCAACAATGTATTGTACTGCCTATTTACCAAGTGAAGCTTTTGGAGGAAACCGGCACTGCACATCCGCATGCCGCCCGCACCCTGTACCAGTGGCTCGATGAGAATTCCGGCGTATTTTTCCGGTTCCTTATCCAGCATCTCCTCCAACTGCTCTATCACAGCGTCTTCTTTATCTGTCACCTCTTCATCCCCAATCCATGTTTCCGGATAAGGAAGAAATTCCACATCAAACAGCAGTTCTTTGAACACTTCCGTAAAAACAGAACGAGCTCCGGCCGACATCGCTCCGAACGTATCGCCGTGATAGGCGCCTTCAAAGCAGATAAATGTTTTTCGCTCCTCTCCCCTGTTTTTCCAGTATTGCCATGCCATTTTCATAGCTACTTCCACGGCCGTGGAGCCATCATCTGAAAAGAAAACTCGGTTTAGACTGCCAGGCAGACGGTAGGTAAGCTGCTCAGAAAGCTGCTCAGCGGGGTCATGTGTGAAATTGGCAAAAATCACCTGCTCCAGTTTTTGGGCTTGTTCGTGAATTGCATCCGCAATTTTGGGATGCGCGTGCCCGTGCGTGTTGACCCACCAGCTTGAGATGCAGTCCATAATCCGCCGCCCATCTTCCAGCTCAAGCCAAAGGCCATCCCCACGTACAACTTTAAGTGGTTCCGGGGCGTCCTTAATAATTGTAAAAGGATACCAGATATTTTTGTGCATGGGTATAAAATTTCATCTTTAGTTGGCGGCAGAAAAAGAGTAAAGAACAAGAGGATTTTGTCAAGTCCCCATGTTTTTTTCAAAGCTCTCAATCTATTTAAAGTTCTCAAACAGTTGCTGCAGCACTTGCGAATTTAAGCTTTCCTGAGGTCCTATTTCAGCCAGTACATTTACGTTGCCATATGTTTCAATAGCTATGCGATTACTCTCATTTTGGGGACCATTCATGACAACACCAAGCACGGGGATGTTCCGTGAACGAAGCGCTTCCAGCGAGAGGAATGTATGATTGAGTGTCCCAAGTTCACTTCCCGCAACCAGCAACGCCGGAAGCGAAAAGTATTCTATTAGATCGATAATCATATATTTATCGTTCAGGGGCACCATCAGTCCACCAGCGCCCTCCACCACCAGGTGATTGGTTTTAACTGCGGGGAGCTGAAAATCTGAAAGGCTTATAGAAACATCGTCTATAGCAGCAGAAGCATGAGGCGATAAGGGCTCTGTTAAACGATAGCGCTCATCCAGAAAATGAGACTCAGGTAGATTGGTGAGGCGCTTTACACATTCTGTCTCGGTTTCTTCCTGTAACCGGATTGTGAAATCGGCTTCCAGTACGTAGCCTCTAAACCTTTGGTAAGCAGCGCTGAAATCACGGTTTTCCCGATGCCGGTATCGGTACCTGTCACAAAAAATGATGGAGGAAAATTGATCACAATATCTCAGAATTATACGCTTTCGATGCCTGTTTTCTGAGCGGAATGTAGCAAGTTCACGAATCTTTGTAAATTCTCAAGCAAGGTTATCATCCTATCAAAGCGCAAGAGGATACGGAGGAAACTCAGGAGTCAAAATTTCGTTTCACCGCCGATGAAGACGACGTGATAACTTACTTCAATATCGCCTTCCGCCTTATTATCCCAGTGGTTGATAAGCAGCTTCAATTCTTTCGGGGGAGAGATGCCGTCCCTCCTGCTGGGTGCCGGCCCCAAGTTTTTTTATATGTCGGAAAAAACCGGCGGCGCTGTTAAATTGCTGTTTCACCGTATCCTCATAGTAATCAACCTGAACGGGTCCTCCTGAAAGCTTGATCCAGGGATTGCTCGGTATCGGGTAGCTCATTGCCAGTGTAAGGGAGCCCCAGCTCCTGGCACGCCTGCTTACCATTCCGGGAAACTTTCGTTACCCGGGAAAGAACCCAGCAGAAGACCACCGGGCTTGGTAGCTTCCAGGAGTTTGCCCATTGTCATAGCGGGCTGATCAAACCATTGCGCTACAAAACCACTTACACTCATGGCATAAGTTTCCGGAGCGGCTTCGAGCTGTTCAGCATCCAGTGTTCGAAATAAAACGTTGTCTTTATCGCCGAACTTTTTTTTGCAGATTTCTACCATTTCCGGGGCAATATCAGTGACTTCTAGCTGGCGATTGGCGATAGCCGTTCAATCAATCCTTCAGTAACAAATCCCGTACCGCTGCCCACTTCCAGGATCGGTCCCCTCGGCAGGATGTCGATCCACGGGCGAAGAGACGCGATCAGCCTCTGGGCGATCTCGCGCTGCAGATCTGCATGTTCATCATAGCACGCAGCCGCCTTTCCAAAACTTGATTGAACCGTTTTTTTATGAGATTCTTTGATTTCTGTCATCGCATGAACTACTCAATTTCCAGTAATGATTCTCGGAATTTTTGGTATCCGTTTCTAACCAAAATTCTTTTTTAACTCGGGCTCAATAAAAGCCCAGCACTGCTCCGTATGCGTAAACGGCAACGCGTGGCCTGCATTTTGGACCTCAAAATAAGAAGCGTTTTGTTGAAGTATTTCATACAGACCGCGCCCTTTTGATCTCGGCACAATAGCATCGGCGGAGCCGTGGAGGATACAAACTTTTTTCACCTTTTTTAAAGGTTCAACCTGCAGGGATGATTGGTTCAGGGCCTGCAAATCGTGATACAATTTATCAATATTAAATTGGTCTAGTCCGATCGCTGGAGGCTTGGCAGGTTTATAGGTATTCTCCATAAACTCTGTGATCACTTTTGCCGGGTTTTCCTGCAGCTGTTGAAGCATATTATTGAGCACCAGCCGGGATCGTCGCTTAAACTTAGCGGCTACCGGATGAAACTCCCTGAATCCCCCGAAAATCACCAGTAAATCTGTCGCATTTAACTGCTGTTCTGTGCAAAGATGCAGCCCGTAAGAATGTGCAAAAATGATGGTGAAATCAGCCTCGGTATCCGGCTCTATGATTTGTGGATTCCCCCGATATCCACGGTCATTACACCTGAATCTAAAGTGATCAGGAACCCATTTTTTCCAGTCATCCCACCAGGTTCTGTCGAACCCCCAACCGTGCCACGCAATCAATTGTACGTTACTTTCCATTCCACCTCCTGAGCGTTGAAACCAGTTTCTCAATATATGATGATCTTCATGACGGCTTGAGAGTGTTACGCGTATCCTGGAGCTTTTCTCTGGCACCGTAGGCGGGCGTATGGCCGTCGCTAAAACGCCATTTTCTTCCAAAAAAGCCGCCAACTCCAGCGTCCTTTTTTCATCCCCGACAATAATCGGAATAATCTGGGTTGATGATTTTCCGGTGGAAAAACCGGCATTTTTAATTTGCTGATGCAGCTCTTTAATGCGTCGATGATATTGGGCTCGTTCCTGCTCCAGATTCGGTATCAAATCGACAGCGGCATCCAGCGCACCAATTACGGGAGGAGGCAGTGCGGTGGTATAAATAAAGCCCGGACAAAAATTGATCAAATAATCCCGCATTGCCTGCGAACAAGTAATAAAGGAACCAAATACCCCGAACGCCTTCCCGAAGGTGCCCAAGGTAATGTCTATACCGAAGTTGCCCCCAAAGGCCAGCCCTCTTCCACGATCGCCCCAAACTCCGACCGCATGCGCATCATCCACAAAAAGCATTGCATTATGCTGATCAGCCAGCTTGTTTATTTTTCCCAGATCACAGCGGTCTCCATCCATACTGAATACGGTTTCTGAGACGATCAAAATACGGCTGTAGGATTTCTCGCTGGCTCGCTCAAGAAGATCAGATAGGTGATTAATATCATTGTGATTAAACCGCTGAAACGTGGCCCTGCTTAACAAAGATCCCTGCAGCAGGCTGTTGTGCGATTTTTTGTCGGCAAGGATCAGCGAATTTCGATCGGTAATGGCCTGCAGAATAGTGCTGTTTGCCTGGAATCCACTGTTAAAAATAAGGGTGGCTTCAGCATTAAAGATGGCGGTCAGCTTTTGTTCCAAATCATCGTGAATCTGGTAGGTCCCGCTGATCAGGCGTGAAGCTGTAGATCCGACGCCGTATTGTTTGGCATATTTCTGTGCTCTTTCAACCAGATTGGGGTGGGTAGCTAATCCCAGGTAATCGTTGGAGCAGAAATTGATGAGCTTTTTACCGTTCCGTTTAATTTCAACGCTTCCTGTCTCTGGAGAGATTGGACTGAGCGATCGGAGCCGGTTTTCATGCTCCCGGCCCTTAAGGGCTTCGTCTATGAAATCCCATGTTTTGGCACCGTTGGACACTTAGTTGCTGGCTTGCAAATTTGCTGGTTGTTGATTCCAGGTGGAGTCACTTTCAAAAGTGCGCAACATAGCACGAAACTGTCGTACAAAACGACGTTTCTGGTACTTGGGAGCAAATTGAACAAAGCCCATCATAAACAGGCGCTGTGTTTCATCATCATAGACCGTTAGATTAACAAATGGTCCCCCCATGGCATCGTGGGTCATCCGCCACCAGCCAAGCGTTTCGTAAGCGATGTCATCGTTGAGTTCAAAAGACCTGGTTTTTGTAGGCACGCGATATTCGGTGGCCACATACGAGCTGTCTCGTGAGCCGCGGACCCAGTTCTTCCACAACGAATCGCGTTTGGCGTTGATCCAATCTTTATCCAAAAAATTGATGTTTTTCACGTCATTTTTCCACCATGCCCAGAAAACGGCGGTCGTTGTTGGGCAACAGTCGTTGCAGCGTGTAAAAATGATTCATCTCACCATTCTCCATGTAGGTGGTATCCAGATGGGTATAGTAATCGTGCTGCACGCGAATCTTCCACCCGTGATTCTGCATGAGAGAATCCTCGATTGCATATTTCTCGCCACGCTGGTAGACCTCCTCGGTCCAGCGGGCCAGCTCTTTATCGATCAGGCTGCCAACGATATTCTCTTCACCATTTCGAATTTTTGAGGCCAACGCTGAATCACTTTCAGCCGTAAGTAACAGGGTCCACTGGTTGCGATACCAGCGGTTCTGTAATGGAAATGCAAACGATTGACCCTGTTTTACATTCTGCTCCACTTCATCACTGAGAAGTGCTGCGGATAAACTGCCCCACATTGGACTCAGAGTCAATGGGAGCCGCTACAATTACATTTTTATTGAATTTCAGATTCTCCAGCTCCTCGTTGGTATCAAAATCCTTGAAAGCAAGAGTAAAACGGGGTTCAAATCCGAGAAAATATTCGATCTTTCCACCGAATGTAGAACGGATAGCATTCGCTACTTCACTGTCCCACTTGGTGGAGTCCATGACCACGGTAACATGACCGAATTGCCCCTGTGCTTCTTTGCGGTAATCGCCATCGCAGGAAATCAAAAAAAGAACCGGGATTGCGAGCAGAAATAATTGTTTAAAAATCTTCATCTGGGATTTCGGATATATCAAATTTTGATGTTAATGCTTACCATACTTCAACCTTCGAACAAATGCAAACACCTTTTCCTTCCATCCTTCCTCGGATAATAATTTCTGATTTGATCGATAAGGGCACTTCCCACAATAAACCCTTCGGCCTTTCGGGCAATGCGCTGGGCATCCTCATGAGACCGAATACCAAAACCGATCATCTTGGGATTTTTGGTGACATTGGTGTTCACACGGTCAATGAATCGCTCCACGGAACGAGCCACTTCTTCCCATCCCGAGCACCGGTAACGCCCGTAACCGACACACAGTATACAAAGCCTTCAGACTTCTCGTCGATCATCTGCATTCGTTCATCGGACGTGTTAGGCGCCACCAGGTAGACCAAAGCCAAATTATTTTTTTCTGCTTCATCCTCAATAAGATGCGATTCTTCCGGGGTATATCCGGGATAATCAGCCCGTCGACACCAGCCTCTCTGGCACGCTTGCAGAATTTTTCTACCCCATGCCGCAGTACTGGATTCATATATCCCATAAGGATAATCGGGATGTCGGATTGTTTGCGGACCTCTCTGACCATCTCAAAAATGTGCTGCATCGTGATTCCGTTTTTAATGGCCACCTCGCTAGAATATTGAATGGTGGGACCGTCAGCCAATGGATCGCTATATGGCATGCCCAGCTCGATCAGTTCGGTGCCGTTCTCTTCAAATCCCAGAATGAGATCAACCGTAGACTCCAGGCCGGGATAACCAGCTGTAAGAAACAGGCTCATTATTTGGATGAATCGTGATCGGCAAAGAGTTGCTTAATGCGATTTTTATTTTCTGTTTCGATCATGGTCTAATGCTCTGAAATCGATATTAATGTGTTTTGAGATCGTCGTCATATCTTTGTCACCTCGTCCTGAACAGTTAAGCACTACAATTTCATTCTTTGAGGTTTGAGGCATCAGTTCATCGAGGTAGGCCAGCGCGTGGGCGGTTTCCAGGGCGGGGATTATACCTTCGGTTACCGAGAGTAATTTGACGCCCTCCATAGCCCGTTCATCATCAATAGCCTTGTAGGTGACACGCTTCGTATCAAAGAGGTGGGCGTGCTCCGGACCTATACCGGGATAGTCCAGGGCCTGCACTTATGGAGTGCGCCAGTTGTACCTGCCCTTCCTCGTTATGCAGTAAAATACTCTTGGAACCGTGCAGTATTCCAGGGGTTCCAATGGTTAGGGTAGCGGCCGTTTTATCGGTATTAGCCCCCAATCCCCCTGCTTCAATTCCATACATTTTAATCGATTCCTCTTCCACAAATGGCGCAAAAAGCCCGATTGCATTGGATCCCCCGCCAACACAAGCCACGAGGTAGTCGGGCAGCTTACCTTCGGCTTTAAGAATTTGATCTCGGGTTTCTTCACCAATCACCTGCTGGAAGCTGCGCACCATTTTACGAGATAGGGGATGCGGCCCCACAGCTGAGCCGATCACATAGAAGGTATCGCCAACGTTAGTGACCCAGTCGCGGATTGCTTCGTTGGTGGCATCTTTCAGGGTCTGGGAGCCACTGGTAACCTCGCGAACCTCGGTGCCGAGCAGTCGCATCCGATCAACATTCAAGGCCTGCCGCTCGATATCCTCGGCCCCCATATAGACGATACAGTCAACGCCAAATTTAGCACAGGCCGTAGCGGTTGCAACGCCATGCTGGCCGGCACCTGTCTCTGCGATGATACGATCTTTTCCCATCCGGCGGGCCAACAGCACCTGTCCAAGGGCGTTGTTGATTTTGTGAGCACCCGTATGGCAAAGATCTTCCCGCTTCAGGTAGATGCGCGCTTTGCCGTAATGATTGGTAAGACGATTGGCATAGGTAAGCTCGGTGGGACGGCCAACATATTCCCGCAGCAAATCACGGAATTCTTTCTGGAATGCGGGATCATTCCACGCCTCATTAAACGCTTCCTCAAGCTCCTCAACGGCTGGGATCAATATTTCGGGGACGAACTTGCCGCCGAATTTTCCATAGTAGCCTTCTTTGGTTGGTAAATCGTATTTCATAATTAATTGATCATTGACTATTGAAATTTAACAATACTAGAGCTCTCCCATCTCCTGCTTGTCCCAGATATCGCGCATTTCATCCATAAATGCTTCTATCTTGCCGTAGGCTTTTTCTCCTGGTTTACGCTCCAGGCTGCTGGAAAGGTCCACGGCATGGGGCTGCACTGTTTTACACGCCTTTCGTACGTTTTTTACGTTAATCCCACCTGACAGAAAAAAAGGCACGCCGTCGGCTACATCTTCAATCAGGTTCCAGTCGAACATCTTACCGGTACCGCCCCAGAGCCCTTCCACTTTGGTGTCAAAAAGCAGGTGATCTACCTCATCAAGGTATGGCTCAACTTTCTTCCGGATCTTTTCTTCGCTGTCCTCTTCACTTATGTGGATCGCTTTGATAACCGGTTTTTCGATCAAACCACAGTATTCCGGAGATTCATCGCCATGCAGCTGCACAAGGTCCAGGCCGGTTTGTCGGGCAATCATGTTTACATCATCCAGCGGCTGATTCACAAAAACACCCACACACTCCGGTCCTTCAATCCAGTTGATGATCGCCCCCGCTTCTCCCGGCTCAATATAGCGCGGACTGGGTTCGTAGAAGATAAAGCCCATATAATGGACCAACGCGCCAGAGGTAAACCGGGCATCCTGCAGGTTGGTGAGCCCACATATTTTTACTTTTTGTTCGCTGTGATGTATCTGCAAACATCTCTATTATTAAATCTTATTTCTGTTCAAGCTGCATGTTTTCCTTCAGCTCCTCAAATCCTGCCAAAAGCTCTTTTACAGCTTGTCCAGGATCTGATTGCCGCATAAAGTATTCCCCAATCAGGGCAGCATCGATTTTTTCATCAAACAGAAGCTTAATATCATCCGGGCTGCTGAGACCACTTTCAGAAACGGTAACAGTTCCTTCCGTTGCCCTGTGCAACAGTTCAATACCGTGATGCAAGTCCACTTCAAACGTTCGCAAATCACGGTTATTAGCTCCCAGAATTTTTATCTTTTCAAGGTCAATAATGTTCAGATCTTCTTCCGAATAAATCTCAACCAAGGCATCCAGTTCAAACTCCTGAGCCGCCGCCAGCAGTTCACCGAATTGCTTACCTTCCGTAATCGTGGCAATAAGTAAAACTGCATCGGCGCCGTAGGCTCGGGCTTCTTTAACCTGGTAGGGATCAATGATAAAATCTTTTCGCAACAGCGGGACTTCAACCTCTTTAGAAGCAGTCTCCAGGAAATCGAGGTGACCTTGAAACGCGGCTTCATCGGTAAGTACCGACAGCGCCGAAGCCCCGCCCTCCTGGTACTGACCAGCAATTCGCTGTGGATCAAAATCTTCTCGTATCAACCCTTTGGAAGGAGACGCTTTCTTGATCTCAGCTATGATAGAGACGGTTTCACTTGTTGAGAGAGCACCGGTAAAATCGCGACGAGACCGTTCGTAGCACTCCATACTTTCAAAATCTCTGAAAGAGACTTTCCGCTGCCGTTTCTTCAGATCCACGGCTGTTTGTTCAACAATCTGTTCCAGGATATTGGGCATGGTGTCTACGATACGTCGTTTGAGGCTTCAATGTAATGCCGCAGGGCTTTTTTTGCGGCTCCGGATTCTAAACTTTCCCGGGCCAAATCTCGTGCTTCATCCAAACGTTCTGCTTTACCGCTGGCATGGATACCAAAGGCAGCATTAAGTAAAATAATATCGCGCTGAGCAGGTTCTGCTTTATCCTCCAGAATATTAGTAATTATAGCAGCATTGGTTTCTGCATCTCCTCCCATCAGTTCCTCCATATCCACCCATGAAAAATCGAGTGAACGCGGGTCAAACGTGATGCCTTCGGAAACAAAACGGTCTTTTAACTCAAAAATTTCTGATTGACCGGTGAGGCTCACCTCATCCAGCCCATCATGGGCGTTTACAGTGTAAGCAAATTCAGTTTCCAGGTTAGCCAGAATATGAGCAATCTGTCGAGCCGCATCTTTGTTGAAGGCCCCGATCATCTGCCGACGAACGCCCGCCGGATTCAACAGGGGACCGAGAATGTTGAAAAAAGTTCGAATGCCAAGCCCACGTCGGGCCGGCATTACATGTTTCATGGCGGGATGAAAATTGGGGGCAAACATAAAAACCAAGCCCGTTTCATTAAACACTTTCTCCACCTGCTCTTTATCCAGATCGATCACCGCGCCAAGCTCCTCAAGCACATCTGCGCTGCCACTTTTGCTGGATACACTTCGATTGCCGTGCTTCAATACAGGAACATCTGCCCCCGCAACAAGGAACATTGAAGCCGTCGAAATATTAAAAGTGCCCGATTTATCGCCTCCTGTACCGCATAGGTCAACGGCTCCCTCTACATCAACCTCGGGTTTAATGGCAGCTTTTCGCATTACCCGTACAAATGCGGTAAGTTCGTCGGTGGTCTCCCCTTTGACACGCATGCCGTAAAGGAAAGCAGCGGTCTGGGGATCATTAATTTCTCCATCAATAATAGCTTGTAGCGCAAAACCGGCTTCATCTTGCGTAAGGTCTTTGCTGTTGATGAGCTTTTCTAAAATATCTTCAAAATTCACGGTTTCCTCATCGTTAGTTGGATAATTTAATTTGTGGCACACATCAAGCAAGCAGAATGTTATTTTGTCCCCGGAACTTGCGAAGGGGATTTTGATTGTTTGAGCTCCCGTTCAACCTCCATATTTAACCAATTTTTGACGATCTTGGGGCCCTCGTTTGTCAAAATACTTTCCGGATGAAACTGAATCCCCTCGATAGAGAATTGCTTGTGACGAACCCCCATGATCACCTCATCATCGCTGCGCGCCGTAATCTCCAGCTCCTCCGGTATTTTGTTGGGATCAAGTACCAGAGAGTGATACCGGGTAGCAGTAAACCCGTCTTCTATCCCTTTAAAATGGATTTTCCGTCGTGATAGATCTGGGATGTTTTACCATGCATCAATTTTGGAGCGTGGATTACCTCCCCGCCAAACACTTCGCCAATGGCCTGGTGCCCCAGGCAAACGCCCAGCACGGGGATGCGATGACCCAACTTTTTGATGACCGGCTCGGTAATACCCGCCTCATCAGGTCGACCGGGTCCCGGAGAGATAAGAATACCGTCGGGATTTAATTTCTCGACCTCCTCGACCGTCAACTCATCGTTGCGAATGACACGGTAATCATCGGTTTCCTGGGCCACGATATGAACCAGGTTGTAGGTAAACGAATCGTAGTTGTCGATAATTAAAATCATTTCGTTTCTTCCAAGATATTAAAATTTCGAACAATTCCGGTGACTTCACGAATCGGCTGCATTACGCTTTCAGCACGCTCACGGGCCTTTTTGCCACCTTCCCTGAGCACGTCCATCACATAACGTGGCCGTTCGGCCAACTCGCGACGCTTCTCGCGGACATCGCCGAAATAGTCGTTGACCATACCCAGCAGTTCCTTCTTGGCATGTCCATAACCATAGCCCCCCGCACGATATTTTTCCGCGATTTCTTTCTGTTTTTCCTCCTCGGCAAAGAGCTTGATCAGGGCAAACACATTACATGATTCGGGATCCTTTGGCTTATCCAGCGGAGTGGAATCGGTTTCGATCGACATCACCTTTTTCTTTAACGTTTTTCCCTCGTCAAAAATGCCGATCGTATTGCCGTATGACTTGCTCATCTTCCGGCCGTCAATTCCGGGTACAACCGCCACCGATTCAACGATGTGTTCTTCCGGCAGTTTCAGGTATTCGCCGTCGTAATTGTGATTAAACTTGCCGGCCAGATCGCGGCATATCTCTATATTCTGCTTCTGGTCCTGTCCCACCGGTACGATATCGGAATTATAGATAAGGATGTCTGCGGCCTGAAGAATCGGGTAGGTAAACAGCCCGATATTGGGACTCAGTCCCTGCGCTACTTTGTCTTTATATGCGACCCCCTTTTCCATTAGGCTAACCGGGCAAAAAGTGCCAAGAATCCACGCCAGTTCGGTAACCTGGGGCACATCACTCTGGGCAAAGAATGTACACTTTGTGGGATCCAGTCCCAACGCGAGATAATCCAACGCGATATCGATCGTGTTTTCACGGATCTCATCGCCATCGGTCACAGAGGTCAATGAGTGGTAATTAGCAATAAAATAAAAGGCATCCCCCTGCTCCTGCATCTGTATATGCTGCCGGATAGCACCAAAAAAATTTCCCAAATGCAACTTGCCAGATGGCGTTATGCCGGATAAAATCGTCTTCATTATACTTCCGTATGTAAAAATTCTGTATCCAAAATTTTAATTTAATATCCTTATGAGTTCAATCCTTTTGTTTTCCTTCTCCAAGGAGAAACTCATTGATCAAAATCTGAGCTTAATTCATTGGTTCGCTATAAAATATCACGTGGTGAAGAAGAATTTAGGGAGATTCAGCTCTCCAAAATCAGTAATCCACTTCATGTAATATCCAGCGCCACGCTCAATGCTTCTACAAGCGCACCGGCCTTGTTCTTCGTTTCAAAATATTCTTTTTCAGGCTCGCTGTCAGCCACGATACCCGCGCCAGCCTGAATATACACTTTGTTTCGGGAGACCACCATAGTACGAATGGTGATGCAAGTGTCCATATTCCCGGAAAAATCGAAATAACCGACAGCCCCGGCATAGGGCCCGCGCTTAGTTGGTTCCAGCTCATCGATAATCTCCATTGCCCTGATTTTAGGCGCCCCGCTGACCGTCCCAGCCGGAAAGCACTGCATGAGTGCATCCACAGCCGTCTGTCCTGCCGAAAGCTCCCCGCGTACATCTGATACAATATGCATAACGTGGGAATACCGCTCGATCACCTGGCTGCGGACCGGCTTCACTGTCCCTGATTTACACACCCGCGACAGGTCATTTCGGCCCAGATCCACCAGCATCACATGCTCGGCGATCTCTTTAGGATCATTTTTCAGGTCCTCCTCCAGCTCCAGGTCCTCCTCGGGCGTATCACCACGAGGACGCGTACCTGCAATGGGAAGCAACTCAGCCGTGCCATCCTGCACGCGAACCAGTACTTCCGGAGAGGAACCGACGAGCGCAAAATCATTAAAATCAAGATAAAACAGGTACGGCGAAGGATTGACCATCCGCAGGGCCCGGTACAACATAAATCGGTCGCCTTGGAAATCGGTATCAAACCGCTGGGAAAGCACCACCTGGAAGATGTCTCCTTCATAAATATATTCTTTTGCGGTCTCCACCATCTGTTCAAACTTTGACTTCTCCATATTGCTTTTAAGTCGCTCAGGGTGGATATCAAACGGTTCCGTTTCGCCGATCGGCTTCATCACCAGCTTTTCCAGTTCGTCAAGCCGGCTCGTAGCAGCCTCGTAGAGTTCCTGTAAATCATCTTTGTTTTCATCCTCGATAAAAACCGTTTTAATAATGATAACCTGCTGCTTCACATGGTCGAAAGCAAAAATTTCATCATAAAAGGCCCAGATCGCCTCGGGCAACTGCAGATCCTCCTTCGGACGATTAGGCAGGTGCTCAACATCGCGTACGGTATCATAGGATGAAAAGCCAACAGCTCCACCGGTCAGCCGGGGCAAGTGGGAGAGCTTCGGCTCGCTGAAGGCTGTCGTCAGCTCCTTAAGTGCTTCAAAATAGGTAGTGTCCAGCCTTTCCGACTTACTACCTCCCTTCTGCAGGGTCACCTGGTCACCGTCGTAGTGTAGGATCTGGAATGGATTTCGCCCCAAAAAAGAATAACGAGCAAGCTGTTCTCCGCCCTCCACCGATTCCAGCAAAAAAGGATAATCGGTATCTTTTCGAATCTTGAGAAATAAGGAAACCGGCGTCAACACATCGGCCATCAGGCGCCGGTATACCGGGATGGCAGTATATTTTTTAGCTAACGACTTAAACTTTTCGTATTCCATTAAACCCTTCTATTTCGCCCTAAGACACCTTGAAGGCTACTTTTCCTGATTTGTTCACAACAAAAAAACCCACTTCCCGGTTGGGGAACAGTGGGTTCTGAAATTCTTAGCTGTTTTTATCTCAGTAATCTACCCACTGCCCGTATATTATTCCAAACAGGCCACCACGTGAGGTTATTATGAGCATTGCTTATCTTCATTTCGCATCGAAGATAACGGGGGGAACCGCTAAAATCAACTGCTTTGTGAAACTGAACTAGAAACGATATTATAGACCGACTTGAGCAATACAATTTTTCAGTATGAAGCACGCTTTTTTACGATCCTCACTGCTTATTTCAATGCTTCTTCTCACCGGCGGTAGTTTACACGCCCAGGTAGTTGGAACCGTGCCTTCTCCCTATGAATCTATTGAACAGAATAGTATTTCGAATATGGAGGCAATTGGTGATACGCTCTGGATTGGCCCGGGACTAAATCGCAATATCCAGAATCAACCGACCTGGTACTTCCCAGAGGGAGCCGACAGCACAACTACGGGGCGTGGACGTGTTTTTTCCCTGGCCTTATCTGCTGATACTGTGCTTGCAGGCCTGGGATACAACCTGCAAACCCCAAACGGGAGTGTTCAAACCGGTATCGGCTACCACACCTCAACGGATGGCGGTGATTCCTGGTCTTTTCTGCAACTGCCGCTGGATGCCGAAGATGATACCACCTTCATCTATGGGGGACATCAGTACCGTATTTTACCGATCATAGTACCCCAGCAGTCTCCGCCGTTTGACATTGATCTGAAAGGATCAACGATTTTTACGGCTAACTGGGCGTCGGGCATACTGCGTAGTGTTGACTTTGGCCAGAATTGGCAGCGGCTGATTTTACCGCCTCAGCCAGCCGATAGTCTCGTTCCTGAAGAAACCTACACGTTCACCTCTTCTGATACTTTGAACCGGTATGACCCGCGATCGGATCAAAACCTCTTGGGATTTTCCGCTCATGTCGATCCCAAGGGCATTCTCTGGACAGGTACCGCTGGCGGCCTGAATATTTCTCCGAATGCACTTACGGCTTCGCGCGACAGCATACGGTGGAATCACCTGACGGTAGATAACAGTGGGTTACTGGGCAACTGGATAATCGGCATCGACCAGCAGTCTTCAACCGGGGATATCTGGCTTACGAACTGGAACGCAGGGATCAGTGCAAGTGAACAATTTGGCATACAGCGGACGAGTGATGGTGGAGAAACTTTTGAAAGTTACCTGGCAGGTCAGCGCATTAACGATATAGGATTTTCGGGTAATTATATTTTTGCTGTGGGTGATAACGGCTTGTTCATCAGTTCGGACAATGGACAAAACTGGCAGCAGATTGAGCAGATTCAAAGCCCTGACTCTTTCATTAAAGCATCCGCTCGCTATTTTAGCGTGGCTACAACCAGCGAACGCGTGTGGATCAGCACTTCAGACGGGCTTGCCTCTACAGCACGAGAAAATCCTGGGCAAACCTGGGAGATCACACGCGTGAACTTTCCGCTTTCGGGCGGTAATCGATACCAGCAAAATGCCCCGGATGTCGAGGCTTATGCTTATCCGAATCCATTTTCCCCTCAAAGACAAGGTATCGTGCGAATAAAATTTAACGTGGAAAACCAAGGCAATGTAAAAATTCGGCTTTATGATTTTGGAATGAATCTTGTCCGAGAGCTCGAAAATGGTTCATTTCCTCAAGGCACGTATGAGGCTGTGTGGGATGGAACCGATCATAATGGAAACGTGGTGGCTAATGGGCCGGTATTTTACCAGATTGAGACCACCGGAAATGTTGCTCGAGGTAAAATTTTAGTTATAGACTGATGCAAGACGGAAAGCGCACAAATAAAAAAGAGCTGACAGAGGGCTCTGTACACTCATCTTCGGGCCGACTGATTCCATCAAAGGAAAACACCACCAGTCTGCTTCAAGCTTAGATCCTTAGCCTGTGTTTTTTTTCTGTTTTGGTTCATGCTAATTCCAACGCTACTCACAGCGCAGGCGGGCGGTTATGCAGGATCTTTTTCAAGACTCGGTTTTGGGCCCCGGGGCATGGCGATGGGCAATGCGATGACCAGCGTAGCTACCGAGGGGATATACGCATACTACAACCCGGCATTTGCTGCGTTAGCATTCGATTCCCGACAGGTAGATCTCTCCACTTCGCTGATGAGCTTTGATCGAAGCCTGCACAAACTGAATGGGGCAGTGCCGATTCCCCCTTCCGCGGGCCTGTCGGTTACCATTATTAATGCAAGCGTTTCAGGCATTGATGGACGGACCAACAGCGGCTATCACACTGAGATGCTTTCCACAAATGAATACCAGTTTACATCTACATTTGGGATCCGTTTCACCAATAAACTGCAAGGGGGGCTTTCGATAAAATATTACCTGGCGGATTACCACGATGCACTTGAAAGTACACCCTCCTTCGGTTTTGATGCGGGCTTGCTGTACCACGCTACAAATAAACTGCATGTGGGACTGGCTATCAAAGACCTGCTTGCAGAATACAACTGGAATTCCGGTGCTGTTTACGGTGAAGAGAGCAGCCCGAGCTCCACCGACCGGTTCCCGTTGCAAGTTCGAATCGGCGCCTCATACTCCATTACTGAGGAACTGCTGATTAGCGCAGAGCCCGGGGTGCTGTTGCCGCCGGAAGCTGCCCCTGTTGGGCAGCTTCGAACAGGGGCCCGATATCGGCTGCATGAACTGTTAACGGTGAGGGGCGGATGGCAAATTACGGATCTTAACGCCGTGAGGGTAAGTCACCACGGCAGCGCAGGATTTTCCATTCACCTGCCTTTTGATATCCTGTCTCCTTCCGTAGATTACGCCTTTGTGCCGGAACCCGGCCACATATCATCAATGCACGTATTTGGATTGCAGCTAAATCTATGATTAAACGCTATTTTTATTGCTTTCTTCTGCCTATTCTACTTTTTTTAGCAAGCACGGCACAGGGTCAAACCAGTGGCCTGGATTTTCTCAATATCGGCCCTAATACCCGGGCGCTCTCTCTTGGAGAAGCAGTAACGGCCCTACCAATGGGTGGATCTTCCATTTACACCAATCCAGCGAACCTGGCGTTCGATACAACCTCAACCCTCTCTGCGGATTACACCCTATGGATTGCCGACTTTTACAACAGCCATGTTGCCGTAAATCTCCGAAATAGTGAAAACCAAGCCCTGGCATTTGGCTTATTGAACAGTAGTTCTTTAGATTTTCAAGCCCGCACCTCACCGGGACCATCTGAAGGGACTTTTTCGTGAATTATCTTTCCCTCTCTGGGGCATACGCCTATTCCTTCAAAAATATCTCCATGGGGGCGGCCGCACATTATATTAGAGAAGAATATTTCGTTAATGATGCTTCCGGTTACAGCTTCAATGCAGGGATATCCACCCACTGGCTTAATGAACGACTCAGAGCTGGCGCTTCCCTTTTGAGCACGGGAAAGATGAGTGAGCTGAGAGACCAGGGCTACGGAACTCCTCGATCAATATTCGTGTGGGAATAACTGCGGAGCTGTTCATATTTACACCTCCCAAAAATCCAGATCTGCCTATCTTAGTTACATTTTATGGGGATTATATGCGATTGTTGGAGGAGCGCATCAGTAGTGCCACCCGCGATTTTGCCAACCTCGGGTTATCCCTTGATATAGCTGGTCTTATTGAGGTTCGCGGGGGATATAAGCTGGGGGATACCGATCGCAATTTAGCATTAGGTGTCGGACTAAATACGGAATCTTTAAGCTTTAATTACGCACTAGTTCCATTCGAGACCGGCTTTGGAACGGCTCACTCTATTGGGTTAGAATACTTTTTCTAAATCGATGGTTTTATTTAGCGTTAGGGATACTCATCCCCAAACGCTTCATGCCAGAAAGAAATCCCGCCAACGATAATCCCCTTCAAAATGAAGGCGGTAAAAACGACGATCAACCCAATCTCTTGAAATATTGCTATGATCACCCCGTAAAACAAGAAGAGAAAGATACGCCCTTTGTATTTACGGATGGAGGCGCGGTCAAAACTGGGCATCTTGTCAAAGGGAATAGTGCTGACCATCAAGAACGAGATTAGTACAATAACCGGGATGAGGATGGTATTAATACCGTTTTTTAAGTCCGCAAAAAGCTCTGGCCGATCATAAAACGTAAGGTAGAAGGCAGCTAGCATAATTGCCTGCGCCGGAGTAGGCAATCCTTTAAAAAAATCGGTTCTCCCCTCTTGGGCATCAACGTTAAACCGGGCAAGACGTACTGCCCCGCACAATGGTGGGAGTGCACTCAAAATGATACCAACAAACGGGAGTTCATTAAGCCCGAAGTTATAGATCAGAAAACCAGGTGCCACCCCGAATGAGACGACATCGCTGATTGAGTCGAGCTCGATACCAAACTGACTCGTGGCGTTTGAGAGGCGTGCCATAAACCCGTCGAGAGCGTCAAAAAGGCCGGCGATAACGATCAACCAGGCACCAAAAAAGAGTCCGCCTTCAGATATGCTGATGATAGAGAGAAATCCACAAAAAAGATTCATCAGTGTAAAGAAGCTGGGAACCACTATCCGCGGAATCGGCTTGCGCTGTTTCTTTTTCCGCTTGTCGTTACGACGTTTACGGTAGCGTTTCCATTTTTGTATAGGATATTTCATATAGCTTAAAATCGTACTCCCAACCCAGGAGATCATTCTGCTGGTCAAGCCCGAAATCGCTGAAGGCCATCCCCTGGCATCGATCTGTTAGCTGTTAAGAATTTCTGATTGTGAATGCTGATTTTCTTCATCATTTGGACCAGAGTCTTGTAAACGAGCCATCACTGTTTCGCCTGCCACCGTTCGGTCTCCCTGCTGTATAAGCAGCTCCGTATCCAGGGGAACAAGAATATCCATGCGGGATCCAAATTTCATCATACCAAAACGTTTGCCCGCTTCCAGCCACTCTCCCTGCGTAACATGGTAGACAATCCGACGAGCAAGAAACCCGGTAATTTGCCGGTAAAAAATCTTAACGCCCGAAGGATGAAGCACCCCGAAATCTGCCCGTTCGTTAAGTTCAGAGGCTTTATGATCCCATGCCATAAGATATACACCGGGGTGATACTTCAGGTATTCAAGCTTTCCCGAAGCTGGATTCCGGTTGACATGGACATCCACCACAGAAAGAAAAATGCTGATCTGCTTGGCTTTTTCTTTGAGGTAGCTTTTTTCCTCTGTTTCCTCGATTAGCACCACCTTGCCGTCGGCCGGTGCCAGCAACAGGTTATCACCTTCAGGTATGTTCCGATCGGGATCACGGAAAAAGTTGAGGATCAGAGCCACGAGAATGAACATCAGTCCATAGATCACATAAGCGGTCCAGTGATTCAGCAATGAGGCAGCTGCGCTTACTGCAGTTGCAAAAAGTGCTACGATGGCTATCGAAAAATATCCTTCTCTGGCAAACATGCCCTACCCGAATTGTCTGATTATGTCATTGAAAGTGACAAATATAAAGAGCGCAATTATGAGTAAGAAACCGATCTGCTGCAGGGCCATCCGCACCTTGGGAGATGGTTCTCGCCGCGTGATTCCCTCGTAGATTAAAAACACAAGGTGACCGCCATCAAGTACGGGAATGGGCAGGATGTTCATGATCGCAAGCGTAACGCTCAGGAATGCGGTGATCTGCCAGAATCCCAGCGCGCCGCCCGACTCTGTGGCCTGCTTTGTAACGCTAGCTATGGCAACGGGTCCGCCGAGATTCTCTCGTACTGATATAGATCCCGAAAACATCTTGCTGAATCCCTGTATAATGCCGTTCAATGTTTGCCCGGTTCGTTCAAATCCATTTGCTATAGCACCAGCCAAGCCGTATTTCACATGCTCAATTTTGAACACATCTTCTGGTGATGGCGCCATGATCCCAATTATGTCATTCTCGTTGGGCTGCACGCTCATCTGTATCTGCTGACTATCGCGTAATACCGTAAGCTGCAACGGTCCCTCGGCCGACTGGATATGCTGAACAAGTTCAATCCAGTAGCCAATCTCCTCCCCGTTGACCGCCACGATTTTGTCGCCCCCCATCAGGCCGGCAGTGTCAGCCGGGCTGCCCTCTTGCACCTGCTTTATTTGACTGGGTAAAGCCAGTGTGGGGCTTAAAAAGCCCTCCTTGTTGATCCGGTCAAGAAGACTATCGGCGACAGTAACATTCGTTTCTTGTCCATTTCTCAGAACGGTATAATTCAGGTTTTCAACCAGTATCTGGGAGGGAGCTACCAGTTCCTCAAAATATTTAACCTCTTGCCCGTTAACACCAACAATTTTGTCTCCGGTTTGGAACCCGGCCTGTGCGGCCACCGATTCCTGTGGAAAATACATTCCATCCATGCTGTCAACCAGCGTGTTGGATTCGCCGTAGGAGAGTGCAATGCCGGCGTAGATCAGTACAGCCAGAATCATATTAAAAATAACGCCGGCCGTAATCACGACCATACGCTGCCATACCGGTTTGCTGCGAAACTCCCAAGGTTTAGGTTCCTCATCGAGGTGTTCAGTATCCATACTCTCATCAATCATGCCGGATATTTTTACATAGCCCGAGAGGAGTTGCGCCGATACAGTAATCCGTTTCGCCTTTCTGGATGCCCCCAATTCGCGGGGGAAAACCGATCGAAAATCGTTCTACCCGCATGCCAAATAATTTGGCCGCCAAAAAGTGCCCCAGCTCGTGAAAAAAGACCATAATGATCAGGGCAAGAGCAAAGATGCCCAGCGTTGCTAATAATTCAATAAGCCATTCCATGAAGTATGCCTGTCTTTAAATCTGTTGTGCTATTTTTCGAGTTTCTTTATCTATTTCTGTAAGAGATTCTACTGTAATTTTAATATCTGAATCTAACTGGTTTAAACATTTATCAATAATTTTTGAGATCTGAATATACGGAATTTCCTTATCCAGAAAGCGTTGAACAGCTATCTCATTAGCTGCGTTCAAGACAGCAGGGGCGGCACCTCCGGCTTCAACTGCTTCCAGCGCAAGACGTACACATGGAAACCGATCGTAATCTACCGGTTCGAAGGTTAGCTCAAAGGCTTTATCCCAGTCTAACCGCGGAACTTCCAGAGGTAAACGATCAGGGTAGGTTAAAGCGTATAAAATGGGAACTTTCATATTTGGAGGTCCCAGCTGGGCTTTGCTTGATCCATCCACGAACGTAATGATGGAATGAATAATACTCTGCGGATGGACTACCGCTTTGATCTTGCTCATCGGAAGATCAAACAGCCAGTGACTTCGATAATCTCAAGCCCTTTGTTCATCATCGTCGCAGAATCGATCGTGATCTTCGATCCCATCGACCAGTTGGGATGATCAAGCGCATCCTCAACTGAAATATCCTGCATTTCTCTTTTGCTCCAGGTACGGAAAGGCCCTCCGCTGGCGGTGATGAGCAGTTTCTCGATCTGCTCGCGCGGTTCTCCCACCAGGCACTGCAGCATGGCGCTGTGTTCCGAATCCACCGGTATCAACCGGTCGTCGCTGCCATCCAGCAATTCATTTATCAACTGACCACCAACCACCAGCGATTCTTTGTTTGCCAGCGCCACTTTGTTATCGGCCTTGATAGCGGCTACCGTAGGACGAAATCCCACGAAACCTACCAAGCTGTTTAACACGATATCCGCTTCGGTAAGGCCTGCCAGAGCTTCCAGCTTATCGGAGCCGTACAGCAGATCAGTGTCGTTGTGGGTAATTGCTCCCTTCAGCTCTTCGGAAAAGCTTTCATCCCCAAGCAATGCATATTGAGGACGAAATTCGTTGATCTGTTGTGCCAGTATTTTCCAAATTGCTGTTACAGGAGATCGCCAGCAAACGGTAGCGGTCGATATGCTCCCGCAGAATATCCAGCGCTTGCTCCCCAATAGAGCCGGTTGAACCCAATATGACTATGGATTGTGACACAATAATTCTGGTATGGTTAAAAAGCGTTTGAAGATAGAGAAAATGATCGGGAAAATAGAATCAATTTATTGTTTTAATTGTACGCTGATTCATATTCTTTTGCCACAGAGTACATAATGCTATGGGCCTCAACGGTTTCTTTCAATGTGGGAGCATATCCGCCTGAAAGTGTAAGAACCAACGGCTTATCATGATCTATGATGGTTTTAATTACCATATGCTCCCTGGCCTCAAGTCCCTTCAGTGTGAGGCGAAAGCCGGCCAAAATAGTCTGTCTTTAGTGGATCGATTCCGCCCAGGTAAAAAGCCAAGTCCGGATCAAAACGTTTAAAGATAGAATCAGTGTATCACCCAGGGTCTGCAAATAGCTTTTGTCGCCGGTGTTGTCGGGAAGTCCAATATCCAGCGAAGAGGGGGGTTTTTTGAACGGGTAGTTTTTATCTGCGTGCATAGAAAACGTAAAAACATCAGAATTCCCTGTAAATATGGAAGCAGTTCCGTTTCCCTGGTGTACATCGCAATCGATGACCAAAATTTTTGTGGCCCACATACTTTGCTGCAACACCTTTATAGCTACAGCCACATCATTAAATACACAGAATCCCTCCCCGTAACCCGGCATGGCGTGGTGGGTACCTCCCGCCAAATTGCCTGCTAATCCATCCTGCAGGGCCATTAAAGCGGCGTTGATCGTACCTTGTACCGCCAGACACGAACGCCGTGCCAGCCCTTTCGACCATGGCAGGCCAAGTCGTCTCAGCTCTTTCTTCCCCAAGGTACCAGACATAATGCCTTCTACATATTGCGGCGAATGGATGCTCAGCAGATTTGCCATATCAACCATTCCCGGTTCCACAATTTCCGCCTCGCTAATAATCCCGTTCTCAGTAACATACTTGTACAGGCCTTCAAATTTCCCCATCGGAAAAATGTGATCTTTGGGAAGTGGAGCGTTATACCCAGCCGAGTAGCTAACTTTCATGAATATATTATTTTAATCTGCAAGCTGTATAAGCGCCATCATGCGACCGGCTTTGTCGTTTTCCCTGCGAAATGAGTAGAATTGGTTATCACCCTCAATAGTACAATGCGGATCCAGCTGGATATAATTTTCTTTCAGGCCGTTGTCGATTAGCTGATATTTCAAAAATGCTTTTAAATCAACATGGGGCTTTTCGTAGGTAATGTGGTCTACAAATTGCACTGGAAACTGTTCGGCTACTTCATGACCAACCTCAAAATTTTTTAGCGATAAGCACGGGCTAACCCAAGCTCTTAGATTTGATGGATCACTTCCCTCCTCTTCCAAGATATTAAGTGCGTTGAGCAGTATACCGCCCGCAGCTCCGCGCCAACCGGCGTGAACAGCACCAACGATGTTGAAGATAGGATCCGCCAGTAAAACCGCAGCACAGTCGGCCACCTGGATACCCAGTGTAAGCCCCGGCACCCGGGTTCCCAATCCATCTGTTTCCGGGTAGATGCCCCCGCTGTTTATGGAGCGAACCCTGGTTCCGTGAACCTGATCCGCAAAGGCGGTCCAGTCAGGTTCGAGGTCTAACGCCTTGAAGAGCAGATCGCGATTTTCAACGATCTGTTCTTTGTCCGAACTGGTATTAAAGCCCAGGTTTAGTCCCGGTATATCGGCAGAGGGCTTAACCTGTCCCTCATTTTTTAATGTAAACCATGCGTTGATTCCCGCAAGGTCGTCAAAAACAGAAGGATTAATAAGATCCAGCTCATTCTTCGAAATATTCATATAATGTCTGCTTTATTTTTTCAATAGGAAAAGGTTTTCCTGTCCACCGTTTAAACGATTCGCTTCCCTGGTACACCAGCATATCAAGGCCACTGATACATTCTGCACCTGCTTCTTCCGCCAGCTTTAGAAATTTTGTTTGCTGTGGTTGATAAACGATATCGTAACATATTTTACCGGCAAGAAATTCTTTCTCTTCATCTCTAACAGGGGAGCTGTCAATATTAGGCTCCATGCCCAGAGGCGTGGTATTCACCAGCAGACTGGCTTCATCACCATAGTATTGCCATCCGTTATAACCTGCCATCTGGATACGGTCATATTTCTCAAATGATTTTATGCGATTCGGCGATCGCGAAACGACAATAATTTCTTCCAGACCGAGATCCACAAGACCCGCCACCACCGCTTTGGCCGCGCCGCCGGTACCAAATACAATAGCCCTCATCCCGAAAAGCTCATCCTCCACCGGCTCAAGCGGTTTGAGGAAACCGTGAATATCGGTGTTGGTACCCACAAGTTTTTGACCCTGTTTCAGTATGGTATTAATAGCCCCGATCTTTTGGGCCAGCGGTTCTATTTCATCAACATATTCTATCAACATTTCTTTATAGGGCACGGTGATATTTGTACCGACAAAAGAATCGCTGTTGAAATGAGCGGCTATGCTTGAGAATTCATGCTCTTGCAGATCGATAGCAAAGTATTGCAGATCCATACCATAATGGTCTGCCGCGTATTATGCATAATGGGCGATAAACTCTGGGAAACAGGATGCCCCAGTAACAGGAGATGGGATTGTGCTGCGTACTTGGAACGTTTAAATTCAGTAAAGTTCAAAACAGGTAGTAGATTTGGTTAAAACAAAAAATGCGTGCCCGATAAGACACGCATTTTTAATAAAAGTATGAGAAGGAAACGTTATACGGTAACTTCGTCTTCTTCTGCTGATTCTTCCTCATCGGCTTCGATTTTAGCCAATGTGGCGTCGGCTTCTTCTTTGAATTTATTTGCTTCTGCCTCAGTTTTGAACCTGCTAAGGTCCTTTTTAAGTTGAGCAGGAAGACCTTTGATAAATTCAGCCAGCTCTTCATCGGGCTCTCCGTAGAAGGTGCGACAATCCAGGCTGAAATCAACACGAGTACGCTCTCCGTTGTCAAGCGGAGTAAAGCGGATGGTACCGGTTTGATTCAAATTACCATTTATGGTTATCCACGCGAACCGAGTATTGCGAAGATCATCAATGATATTGGTAGTCCATTGAAACTCCTCGCCCCCTAAATTAGTTTCAAATTCAAACGTTTGAGAGTTAACCTTATTAACTTTATCTATTCGTTCGAGTAGGTGGGGAAAGTAAAGTGGATCGCTTAGATATTCATAAACTTTGGCTAGAGGTAAGTCAACATCAATTCTTTCGTGCGCCATAGTAATTCTTTCTTCGAAATTGAAGGGTTAGCATTGATTGAGTGAGGATTAAGTCACTTAGTAGGAATCACCCACAATGCTATTAATTTAACCATTTTTTGCTTCATCGGCAATTTATTTAAGAAATATCCACATGCAAAATAGCACAAAAAATCAACCCCCCAGCTTTGACCTTTAACCTGAAATTTATTCCGTTATATTTCTTCGGATTTCTTTATGCTACCGCCCTTTTGCCCTGTCAAGGTAAGGCCCAAATTGAGGCGACCGGTTTTATCCGAAATTATAACGCTGTACAAACAACTCCTGAGCATGAAATCCTGGTCGGTCGCAACCGCTTTCGACTAGATATGAGCAGATCTTTTTCTGCCGGACAAATACAAATCTCCAACGAAGTCCAAAACTTCTATACTGATGGGGTGGATTCACTGGATTTCAGGTTACGGGAGGCCTACGCTGATCTTTACTTCACCAATAGTGATCTTCGGGTAGGCAAGCAGATTATTAGCTGGGGACGAACTGACGGGGCTTTCATCGCTGATATTTTATCGCCGGTTAACCTTTCTGAATTTCTGACGCAGGATTTTTCCGATATTCGAACAGGGCTCAGTGCCATATCTTACACCCACTATTTTGGGAGCAATTACTTGCAGTTTATTGTAAACCCGGTCTTTCATCCCAACGTAACGCCGCGGCCGGGCTCCCGTTGGTTTCCCCGCACCTTCTTCGATGGAAATACCCAGACGCAGCTTCGTCCGTACGAGCCAGAGCCTAGTCTCAGAAATGCCCAATTCGGTGGGCGATTTGCATTCCGTTCTAATTTAAATTATGACTTGGATTTGGGAGTGCTGTACTGGCATTATCCCAACCCCAGTTATTCCAAAAATTTTGAGGCTAATCTGTTTGAGGAAGGCGTATTGCAACTGACAGAGACCTTCACCCAAAGCCTGGTTGTAATGTATTCCGGGACTCTGCAGCTCGGCGATCGGTTATTTTTAAAGTCGGAAGCCTCTTACTACACCAAGCGCTCTTTTGACTATCTTTCGGAGGATTTGAGAAATTTCGACATCACAAATCCATCGTTTCTCGAACGTCTTCAGCTAGCCCAGATTTTTGAAAATAATACGGATGGCTTCCTTGAGGAGCGGCCCTGGCTAATCGGGATGTTCAGGACTGGACTATACCCTGGGTGACTGGACTGTCGGCGGACAGGTGATAAATGAGTATGTTTTAAATCACGATGAGCAGATCTTGCAGAAAGAACATTTTACCTATGCTACCCTCCTGCTGCAGCGTAGTTTTTTGCGGGATAAAATGGAATTCAGGGGATTTGGACGCTACAATTTTAACGGAGAAGATTTTTGGATCAACTCTGAGTTGACCTATACGGGTATTGACAACATAGAGGCGAAGGTGGGTACGCACCTATTCGGAGGCCCAGAACCGGGACCGTATTATGGCCACCTGTCTTTTCACAATTACAGATCCAATAGTTTTTTCTACCTTCAATTTACCGCCTATTTTTGATCGAGCCTGTTTTCCCATTTCGATGCTGCTTTTTCCCACAGAACGATCTACCGGAATCGGAATGAAACATCACCGGTTTTGGTTAGCGACTTTCATTCCAACATAGTGAGTATAAATTGAAGCGATTCGCCGCATTTATAATTGATCATCCCAAGCCGATCCTGGTTATTTTCGGAATTTTGGTGCTGGCTGCCATCTACCCTGCTATTCATATTCGCACTGATTTCAACCTGGAGAATTTCTTTCCCGAAAAAGATCCTACAATTCAGGATTATGAGTACCTGGAGCGGGAGTTTAGCCGTGATGATAATATCATCATGGTGGGCTTCAAAACCGACAATCTGATCACCCCAAGGTCCTTACTGATTTAAAGGCGATAGTCGATTCAGCCAAAACTATTCCGCTGGTTTACCGAAGTGCGCAGCCTCTGGTCGGCAGAAAATATTCAGGGGAATGGAACGCGGCTGGAATTTGAACCATATCTACAGACTGCTGACCTGACAAGCTCAATCACCGACAGTCTTAAATCTGAGCTTACGCAGGACTCCTTTGTCGAGGGATTTTTGATCAACGATCAGGCCACGGCCACCTCTTTTTACCTGGAGATCAATGAGGATAAAAACAGTTTTGAAGTTCGTCAGCAAATTATCGAAGAGCTCACCGATGTCCTGGATCAATACAGCGGTTCTTATGATTTCAAGCTCTCCGGCATTCCCTACTATCGAAACCAATATGTTAATTACCTAAACCGGGAGATCACATTCTACATCACGCTTTCCTCGGTGCTTATCATTTTATTACTCTGGATTCTCTTTACCGAAGTGCTCTTGGCGTCCTCTTCCCGAATGATGATTGTCTGAGTTTACCATCCTGTTTACGCTGGCTATCATGCAGCTTACGGGTGGTTATTTAGAGGTGATGTCCAGCACCATTGCGCCCATCCTGCTCTGCGTGGGTATTGCCGATTCCATCCATATGATTTCCAAATATGACGATGCGCGCCTGGACGGTATGAACAAGCGCCAGTCGATCACAGAAATGGTGATTACCCTGGCGGCAGCGCCACCTTCCTCACCAGTATCACCACGGCCATTGGTTTCGGCACATTAATGACCAGCAACATCGTACCGATGAAGCGATTCGGTATCTATACAGCGATAGGCGTTTTAACAGCTTTTGTAATCACCATCACCTTTTTGCCCTCGGTGCTCTCTATATTTGGGCAGAAAAAAATATTCAAAGACAAAAGCGACTTCCTTTTTGATTTTTTTAACGATACGCTTTCGAAAATCAGCCGGTTCAACAAGCGTAATTTTAAAAAAATAACGGTCAGCACGCTGTTATTTACCCTTGCATTGGGTAGCGGCGTGTTGCTGCTGAAAGTAAACGGAAAAGTGTTTGACGAGCTGGGCCGCGATACGCAACCAATACAGGATGCCCGGTTTTTCAGTGAAAACCTGGCGCCTCCCTACCCGATGGAATTCGTCATTAATACCGGCAGCGAAAACGGCATCATGGATCCCCGCTTTCTGCAAAAGGCAGAACAGTTTACCGAGCATCTGCAGCAGTATCCGGAAGTCGATCGTGTTATATCCATTAATACGCTGCTGAAAGAAGTGCACCGCGCCAGTGGCTCCCGATCAGTACCAAAAGCAGCCTCTTCCACAGGATGAAAAACTGATCGCTCAATATTTTTTACTGCTGGAGTTCAACGGATCTGATATTCTGCCGAGATTCGCCGATTTCTCCTACCAGCAGATACGTGTAGCAACAAATGTGTACGATGTGGGATCCTACCAGATCAACAAGCTGCAGCAATCGATACAATCGTATCTCGATGACACATTTACCGGTAGCGAAGTCACCATCACCGGGAGCACGATTCTGAGCGCCGACCTAAATGGCAAAATTGTCAATTCCCTGTTCAAGAGCATTCTGCTGGCTTTTGTATTAATCTCGATCATTATGGCACTGACCTGTTTAAAAATTCACGGATTGTATTTATCTCCCTGGTGCCAAATATTTTACCTCTTTTGATGGTCGCCGGATTTATGGGTTTTGCAGGCATCGACATTAAAGCCTCCACGGCCGTCATTTTTACCATCGCATTTGGAATAGCGGTAGACGATTCCATCCATTTCCTGGCACGCATTCGTGTGGAGATGAAACGCGGCCGTTCGCTCAACGAGGCACTGGATTTTACTACTATCAAAACCGGGAAGGCTATCGTCGTCACCAGCCTGATATTAATTGCTGGATTTGGATCGCTGCTTACCAGCGTGTTTGTCTCAACGGTTTATATGGGGCTCTTGGTGGGAATAACGGTGTTTTCTGCCCTGCTTTGCGACCTTTTTTTGCTCCCCTCTCTCTTCTACTGGATTCGCCCGGAAGTTAGCTTTGATTCAGGACTTCCGCCGTCCGATTCCAGATCTTCTGCTGAACGTGTTCCTGAGGAAGTGTAGAGTCGATCTGGATGATCCGTTCCCTGGAAGCAGCCAGTTCATCAAAACCCTTTATTACTTTCCGGTAAAACTCATCTCCCGAAAGCTCCATACGATCTTTGGTCACAGCCTGCATCCGCTTTTTTGATTCATCGAGATTAATCCTCAAGTAAAAAGTCAAGTCGGGCTCGCGGTGATGGCTTGCAAGTTCGTTCAGTTCTGAAATCTCCTGCAGGGAAGCTGACGAGCGACCGTAACCTTGATAGGCTGTCGTAGAATCGTAGAAGCGATCCAAAATTACAACGGTCCCTTCTTCCAGCAGGGGCAGTACGCATTCTGACACCAGCGGGTGCTGCGCAGGAAAAAAGCAGGAGCTCAGAAACGGGATCAATTTCAAGTTGTGTGTTTAGCAACAGGGATCGAATTTTTTCAGAGAGTTCTGTTCCCCCCGGTTCCCTGTACACTTCAACGCGGTGTCCGTTTGCTTCCAGTTGTTGGCGCAAAAGTTTAATCTGTGTTGATTTCCCACTGCCGTCGATACCCTCAAAGGTGATAAACACAATGCTGTACTTTGATTTGATATTAAAAAGTCATCCCGAAACTTACTTCAGGATGACCAAAATGAAGTGCGTATGAGAATGGGGACTAAAAGTCGTCCATCATTTCGGGCGGTCTCTTTATCCAAGGCTATGGCAAGTGCAATATAAACGAGCAGGGAAGTACCCGAACCGGCAAAGAAGGTAATCACAAACAAAAGACGAATGACGGTGGAGCTTATCCCGAAATATTTGGCCAATCCGCCACAGACGCCCGCCCATTTTTTGTCAGATCGAGACTTATAGAGTTTCTTAGACTGCTGAAAGGCGTAGGAGTCTACACCAAAATTGTTTCTTTTACGCTTTTTCTTATAGGATTTGCTGTCAAGATCGTTGTTAAGACCAAAATCCTCCTCCATCTCTTCATCCTCATCAAAGTCGAAATCGAAATCCTCGAAAGTTTTCTCTTTTTTCGTTTTTGGGGTGGATGGTTCCTTTTTGCGGTCACCAACCAGGAAACCAAAACCGATAAAGGTTACCAACACACCACCAATGATAGGAAGAACCTCAATCAACCCGGATAAATTGGGACCCAGCCCAAGACCCAGCATCTGTTCAATCGGTTGAGCATTCCCACAAAAAACATGGCGATGCCGGCAATAGTAGCGACATTCCAGATGTTGGTATTGGCTTTTTTCCTCTTCAAGGGCTCCTGCATGGTGGCACGAAGCTCTTGGTCATCAAAATCAGTTAACGAATCCAGACCTTGTTGCGAAAAACGTTGTTTTGTTCTGTCGGCCATAGTTTTACCTCCTTTCGGTACTATACGATCTATGCCGAGTCATGTTACATGGGTAGATAAGTAAGATAGATAGTATTCGCTGCAGTGACAATTGAAAAATATGCAGTCAGGCTGATTTAATAATACGGGATTCAGAAACTACCGCGTCTAATGGTACATCGAACGACTCTGTCGGCAGGCTTTCAACGATGCACGCCTCATAGCAGAGGCCAACCTTCATGCCTTTTACATTGGCCAAAAACCGGTCATAATATCCCTTTCCATGCCCCAATCGGTTGCACTGCAGATCAGCCCCTACCATGGGCACAATCACCAAATCCAGCTCTGCTGAAGCAACTTCCCTGTTTTGTTCCGGTGGTCCCAGTACGCCCCATTTGCATTTTTCTGCAGCTCATGAAATGAGTGTAGTTCCACATGTTTCGAGCTTGGTTGAGTTGAACTGCGTTAATGGGTACCACAATCCGCTTGTTTGAAGCAAGCATCCATCGCACAAAAGGATGTGTGTTTACCTCCCGGCGACTGTTCATAGAAATATAGCAATGGATAGTTCGGCTGCGACGCAAGGCATCCAAGGTTTGCAGCCGGGCGATAATCTGTTCCGATTTTTTCTTGTACTCCTCCTTGTCGAATGCTTCCCGTTTTTGAAGCAACTTAGTCCGCAGTTTCGACTTCTTTTCAGAAAAGCTCATACCGGTTACAGGTAAATCAATTTGTGCTGCTTAAACTGCTCATCTTCCTGCAGCTGTTCAAGCAGAGAATCCCAAATATCGATGCCGTATTTATTCATAAAGTAGATGAACGAGACGACCCGCTCCTGGGGCACGCTATCCGGGAAAAGATTGGCTTTAATTTATGCCGTTTGAGCTGCGTTTCATCCTGCTGTTTTACCGATCGATACACTTTACCCTTCAGCTTATCCAGCTCTCCAAAGTATACAGCAGTCGCTTTGCCCGCTGCTCCCTCCAGCGTGGGATCGATCTCTTTGATCACTTCTTTCTGCTTTTCAGAAACCTGTTTTACCGTTTCTTTCCACTCCCCGAAAATAGCCTCTATATCATGCTGCTCGGTTTGATCTACATAGCTCGATTCCAGGTCCTCGATGCGATCCTTATAATCCCCGATCTCAAAGGGAAGTTCTGCCAGCACTCGGTCTATCGCTGGCTCTATAATAGTGCCGCTCATCCGGGGAATAATTGCCGGCATCTTGCAGTCGAAAAGTTCATACATCTTCTTCATCTGCCCGTAATAGGCCAGCTCCCCCGGACCTGCCACATATCCCAATGTAGGAACAAGGAGATCTTGCAGGATGGGGCGCAGAAATACATTGGGAGAAAATTTATGCGGCATCTCGTCTATCAAATCCAACAGCTCATCCGTTGACCAGCTTTCCCCGCTGTCCGTCTTCCACCTGCTGCCATTTTGATAAATTTTTGTTCTTCCGGCTTCCTCATCCAGGAAAAAAAGGTTGGAGTCATAAATTGTTGCCTGCTGGTGAAACTGCTGCTCAAGCTCCGAGGATTGAGACTCCAGAGCCGTGCGGATTTCATTTGCCTTGCTGATCGCCAGTTTCATTCCCTCTCGGACGTTCTGTTTTACCGGCTTGCAGTTACTTCCCGCCAGTAAAAGGCCGTGTTTTGAGAAGAGCCTACTCAACAGTTTGCCAAATGAATCGTCGTGGCGGGCCCCCTTTGTGTAGCACTGATCCAAAAGGTTAAGGAGATTATCGGTAAAATCCGTTTCAAAAAGCCCCTCTTCTATATTTTTGCGAAACTCTTCAAATACACCATCAGGGTAATATCAGCCACTGGCGGATTAGAAGACTGCTCATGGTCAAGGCTATAGGTGAGTAGTTCATCACCGTCCAGCAGGTGTACTTTCTTGACCTCGTCGTAATCGTGATCCTCATCCGCCAGCCAAAAAATCGGGACGACCGGACGATCCAGCGATTTTTCCAACACAGCAGAAAGATGGATGGTGGTAACCGTTTTAAAAACCGTATAGAGAGGACCCCCAAAAATACCGAGTTGCTGGCCTGTTACCAGGGCAAGCGAGCGCTTATCTCCCAGCCGTTCAATATTATCAAGGGCTGCTTGATGGAGATCAAAGCGGTTGTTGAATTTTTTAAGAAGCTCTATAGTAGCTTCTCTATCATCCGATTTACAGATATTGCTGGCAAGCTCGTGGAGAGCCTCCTCATTGAATGGATTTGCGGTATAAAATTCCTGTAGCTCCGAAAAATCGTTGATATAGCTTCTGAAAAGCTCAGAGAACGGTAACTTGTCAAAAGGATAATTTTTTAACTGCAAATGTTATCCCTTCAGCTTTTTTATCTCATCACGAAGCCGGGCAGCTTTTTCGTAATTTTCTGTTTCGATGGCGGTCTGCAACTCATTCTCCAGTTTTTCGAGGCGTGTCATTTCAGAAGCGGGTTTTTCCTCTCTCAGAGAGGAGAGGTCTCCTTCTCCCTCTTCAGACTCGGAAATGATGCCGGCTTCTTCAAGAATAGAATCAGCGACATAGATGGAAGCGTTGAAACGAATAGCCAGCGCGAATAGCATCGCTGGGACGCGCATCCAGTGCAAGCTGCTCACCATTTTGCTGGTAAATTATCTGAGCATAAAATGTGCCTTCACTAAGATCATTAATAAATACTTGATCCATCTCAGCCCCGAAGCTCTGGATAATATTCTTAAGTAGATCATGCGTCATCGGCCGTGGCGGTTTGATGTGCTCAAGCTCAAGGGCAATGGCCTGTGCCTCAAAAGTTCCAATAATGATAGGCAGCCGCCGATTCCCATTTACTTCATTAAGAATCAACGCATATGCGCCCCCGCTACTTGGACTCGTAGAGAGCCCCAGTATTTCCATTTTTATTTTATTCAATGGTAGGTAATACTTTGGTTGAAAACTGCAGTTTTACAAAATCCAATTTACTGATTTTTCGCTTACACTTAAACCTTTTCACATACTTTTTAGTGGTTCCATTGTAGATGCTGTAAACGAATATTTTAACATCAATGTTCAGTGTAGTGAATATGAATAAAAGGGGGCAGTTATGGAAGATAAACGAACATCACCGGAGATATCTTCATTAAAATGGGGCACGGTAGAAGTTAACGGTTCAAAACAATACAAGGATGCCAAACTTTTCCCCGGCGGTTCCCGAAAGTGGGATTGGAATGAAACCGGCACTAGCCATGTGCCCGGAATTCAACCAGCAGATATGCAGGAACTGCTGGACTATAATGCCGAAGTTGTCGTATTGTCCAAGGGTATCAATCAGCGATTGCAGGTAAAAAAAGAAACTGAAGATATGCTCGATAATGAACAGGTTGAATACTACATTCTACAAACCGAAAAAGCGGTTGAAAAATATAATGAACTTAGGAAAAAACGACCGGCAGGAGCACTCATTCATTCCACTTGCTGATATTCAGTTTTGACAAATATATTGCTGCTGACAGGAATTATTTATACGAATTCTAAATAGTAGGTTTCTATTGAAAATATTCTCAATATTCTTGTCAGAGTCCTATATTCGCTGCCTGCAATTGCGTTGACATTGCATTATAATGACCCTAATTTCTCGACTCGTTACCGAACCAGGAAAATAATATGATAGAGAATTACATCCCCATTGTAATAACTGCAGGTGTTGCTGTTGGACTGGCTGTCCTGCTGAATCTTCTGGCCCGTTTTCTAGGTCCTTACCGCCCTAACCTTACCAAATTAGAGCCTTATGAAAGCGGAATGGATCCTGTAGGAGAAGCCCGCGACCGCTATTCCATTAGTTTTTACATGGTGGCGATGGAATTTCTGGTATTCGACCTTGAGGTGGTATTTGTATATCCATGGGCGGTCAGCTTTCTGGAAAAGGGAGTGGGAACGCTTATGGCGATGATATTTTTTATTTTTGTTCTTTTTGTGGGGCTTATCTATACGCTCAAAAAAGGTACTCTGGACTGGGATATTAAACGCAAAATTTTAGAAAACTGATTTATGGGTCTCGAACACACACTAAGTGAAGGATATCTGACTACAAAGCTGGATACTCTTGTCAACTGGGCACGATCAAATGCTGCATGGCCAATGCCTATGGGGTTGGCTTGCTGCGCTATCGAGATGATGGCGTTTGCCGGTCCAAAGTATGATGTTTCACGGTTTGGATCTGAGGTGATGCGGTTCTCTCCGCGTCAGGCCGATGTTATGATCGTAGCCGGATGGGTCAATTATAAAATGGCTCATGCTATCCGCCGCGTGTGGGATCAAATGCCTGACCCCAAATGGTGTATCGCTATGGGCGCTTGTGCTTCAACTGGTGGTATGCACCGATGCTATGGCGTTGTGCAAGGCTGTGACAACTTCCTCCCTGTTGACGCTTATATTTCCGGTTGCCCCCCCCGCCCTGATGCTCTCATCCACGCCCTCATGAAAATTCAAGATAAAGTCCGTACCGAACACTCTATAACGCTTGACACCTAGTATGAGTCTGAAACTGAACGAAGAATTTCAAACAGTTATCGACAGCCTGACAGAAAAATTCTCAGGCGATATTGTCAATGTCTACCAGTCTACGGGAGATACATTTATTCGCGTGGAGTCTGAATCTATTCTAGAGATTTGCAAATATCTCAAAAACGAACATCGATTTATTTATCTGGTGGATGTTTTTGGTACCGACCGGTTCACCTCGGAAGATCGATTTGAAGTAATTTATAACATGTTGAATCTGCGCGATCGGCTCCGATTATTTTTAAAAACATGGTTGCCGGAAGAAAATCCTGAGATTGATAGCGTCACCGGTGTTTGGAAAGCAGCCAACTGGTATGAGCGGCAGACTTATGACATGTTCGGAATTCGGTTTAACGGGCACCCCGATTTTCGCCGAATTTACATGCCGGAAGACTTTGAGTATTTCCCGATGCGCAAAGAGTTTCCGTTGCTGGGCATTCCTGGCTCAATTGAACTACCAAGCTCAACACCCGATCCTGAATAACTATGGCCATAGAAGATATTACCAAAAATGTAAAACCAAAGTTTTTCAAGGAACACCAGGAATCCCTCTATAAGAGCCTTGAAGACAAGCATACAACGATTGAGATGCTTGAGGATGAGGATCCCCTCAACACCAAGATGGTGTTGAATATGGGGCCCCAGCACCCGGCAACTCACGGGGTGTTACGCCTGGTTATACAATTAAATGGGGAGATCATTGAAAAAACCAAGGTGGATATTGGATTCCTCCACCGGGGTGTTGAGAAGATTGCTGAAAATAAAACCTACCAAGAGTTCATGCCTTACACTGACCGCATGGACTATCTCTCCCCATACAGCAATAACGTAGCGCTGTGTACGGCTGTCGAGAAAATTGCCGATGTGGAAGTGCCGGAACGTGCCCACTACATCCGGATGATCGGTTGCGAGTTGGCGCGTATTTCTTCGCACCTGCTCTGGCTGGGAACCATGGTGATGGATGCCGGCGCAGTTTCATTCTTTATCTGGACCTTCCGTGAGCGGGAAAAACTGTATGATATTTTTGATCAGCTTACCGGTCATCGTTTTACTGTATCCCATGCGCGTATTGGTGGCGTAGCCAACGACATCACTGACGATGCGATGGCGATGATCAAAGATTTTGCCAATGAATTTCCCCAAGAGATTAAGGACTGGCACAAACTGCTGGATCGCAACCGCATTTTCTTCGATAGAAATGAGGATGTCGGAGTGCTCAAAACGGAAGACGCCTTGGAAATTGGAGCTACCGGCCCTACCCTTCGAGCTTCTGGATATGCGTATGATATTCGCAAATTTTCGCCCTATGCCCGGTACGACCAGGTAGATTTTGAAGTTCCCACACGTCTCGAGGGTGACAACCTTGCACGGTACTACGTTCGTATGGAGGAGATGCAGGAAAGTATCCGCATCATACAGCAGTGCCTTGATAAACTACCCAAAGGCCCTGTCCGAACCGATAATGCCAAGCAGGCCTATCCTTCCAAAGATGAGGTTTATTACTCTATGGAGGGTATGATACACGACTTTATGATGACCGACACTGGAATTTGTCCGCCTGAAGGTGCTGAATCCTACCATGCGGTCGAGGCGCCAAAAGGTGAACTTGGGTATTTTATCCAAAGTGATGGAACGGGTCACCCGTGGCGACTGAAAATAAAAGCTCCATCTTTTGTCAACCTTCAGGTTCTTGAAAATATCCTGGATGGCGAAATGGTAGCCGATACGGTGGTTATTATCGGAGGTGTTGATCCGGTAATGGGAGAAGCTGACAAGTAGAATTTAGAATTAAATTTATGAATGATTGACCGATTCAGTCATTCAATAAATTAATAACTTTTAAATCCATTTAGATGGCTGAGCTGTCATTTACAGAAGAAGAACTTGAACAGATTGAGAAGATTAAGGCAAAGTTTCCGGAAGTAAAGCCGGCAACACTCCCCGTATTGTGGGTAGCCCAGAAGAAGTTTGGGCATGTGAAGCCTGAAGTTCAGAAGCTGGTTGCTCAAACCCTGGATCTGCCTGAATCTCATGTACATGGAGTAGCTACATTCTACACCCAGTATTACAAACAAGAAATGGGTAAATATGTGCTGGATGTTTGCACATGCCTGAGCTGTCAACTTTGCGGTGGGTATGATATCCTTCACTATATTGAAGAAAAACTCGATATCAATGCGGGTGAAACGACAGATGACGGTATGTTCAGCCTGCAAGAGGTTGAGTGCCTGGGGGCTTGTGGCTATGCTCCTATGCTCCAGGTCACCAATGGTGAGTACGTAAATAATCTGACCAAAGAAAAAGTTGATAAATTAATTGAGGCACTTAAAGCGGGTGAAAAACCTGAGTTCGAATCGATGAGGATGCCTCAACTGGAAAAACGAAATCAAGCAGCATCGTAACCATGGCTTCAGACTGGAAATCATACGATCCAATTTTAATTCCTGATATCCCCGGACTCGAAAAAATCGATGTCTACGAGGATAACGGCGGCTACGAGGCACTTCGAAAAGTGCTGAAAAAAGAGAAATGGTCGCCTGATGAGGTCACTAATGAAGTTAAGGCAGCAAACATCCGCGGCCGCGGCGGTGCAGGATTTAATGCCGGTCTGAAGTGGAGCTTTATGCCCGATCCCGATGGCGGACCACGATACCTGGCCTGCAATGGCGATGAATCTGAACCCGGTACTTTTAAAGACCGCAAGATTTTTGAATACAATCCCCACCTCTTTATTGAGGGCGCTGTAATCGCGGCCTACGCCATGTCGATCACAACGATCTACGTGTATATCCGAGGCGAGTATATTTCCTGGGTGGATATGTTCCAAAAAGCGGTGGATAAAGCTTATCAAAAAGGCTATCTCGGAGAGAATATTCTGGGAACTGACTACAGCGTTGATCTCGAAATCACCTATGGCGCAGGGGCCTATATTTGTGGTGAAGAAACGGCAATGCTGGAATCGCTGGAGGGCAAACGGGGCTATCCGCGTGTAAAACCTCCCTTCCCTGCACAAAAAGGATTGTGGGGGCGACCGACTACAATTAACAACATTGAAACGCTTGCGAATGTCCCATTGGTCATTAATCGCGGTTCAGACTGGTATGGCAATGTAGGTGCGGAAGAACACCCTGGACCTATCTTATATGGTATTTCAGGCCATGTAAATAAACCGGGAGTATATGAATATCCAAGTGGCGTTCCCGTTTTGGATCTTATTAATGATGTTGCCGGCGGTATCAGAGGAGCCAAAAAACTCAAAGCGGTAATTCCCGGCGGATCGTCAACCCCTGTACTTCGGGCCGATCAGCTCAGAAGGAGTTAATATGGATGCGGAATCCATGCGTGAAGCCGGATCCATGATGGGGACTGCCGGCATGGTAGTCATGGACGAAGATACAGACATGGTGGAGGTACTATGGAGAATTGCCCACTTCTATCACCACGAATCCTGCGGACAATGCACTCCCTGCCGAGAAGGTACCGGTTGGCTTGAAAAGGTATTAATCAAGATCAAAAACGGTGAAGGGGAAATTAAAGATCTAGATCTGTTGCTGGATATGACAACCCAGATGGAGGGCCGCACGATTTGTGCCCTTGCAGATGCCGCAGCCTGGCCGGTTCGCCATACGATCAACCGGTTCCGTGATGAGTTTGAAGCCAAATGTAAAAAATCAGTACACGCAATAGCGTAATATTCTATAAGTTTGTGATTTAAACTAAGTAAATAGATATGCCTGAAGTATTTATCGATGGAAAACAATTTAAATTTGAAGGAAGTCCTACCTTGCTCCAGTTTATTATGGATCAGGGCATGGAGGTTCCTTATTTCTGTTACCATCCCTCAATGTCTGCTCCTGCCAACTGCCGGCAGTGTCTCGTAAAAGTAGGACAACCGATAAAAGACCGCGAAACGGGCGAATTTGAGCTCGACGAAAACGGGGAACGAAAAATTCGCTGGTTTCCCAAGCTTCAGCCCTCCTGTAAAATGGATGTCAGTGATGGCATGGTCGTGAAGACCCAGGAAGTGGACGATGAAGTTGAGCGGGCACAAAAGGATAACCTTGAATTTATTCTGATCAATCATCCGCTTGACTGTCCCATTTGTGATCAGGCCGGTGAATGTCCCCTGCAGATTCAAACCTATAAATATGGTCCTGAAGGCAGCCGATTTGAGGTTCAAAAAGCGCACAAGCCTAAACGTGTTGAACTGGGCCCACGGGTAACACTTGATGCTGAACGCTGTATTAATTGTACACGTTGCGTTCGATTTACCGAAGAAATTAGCGGAACCGAACAACTAACGATCGTTTCACGGGGTGACAAAAACTACCCTGCCACAGCACCCGGCGAAGAATTTGATGACCCCTATTCTCTTAATACCGTTGATATATGTCCTGTGGGTGCGTTGACTTCAAGTGATTTCCGCTTTAAAGCACGTGTCTGGGAAATGAGTCAAACGCCAAGCATAGATATTACGAGCGGCAAAGGAACTAATATTGATCTCTGGACCAGAGATAACTTAGTGCTTCGAATTACACCACGGTTCAATAAGGAAGTAAACGAGTGGTGGATGCCTGATGAAGGTCGCGATGCTTACCAGAAATTCAACGAAAATCGTGTATCTCGTCCATCTATCAAGCTTGATGAAAGCAACCAGTCAAAAACTTCCTGGAATAACGCAATAGAGACGTTCGCAGAGATTCTGGAAGCACACCAGAGCGATGACATCCTGATCATCGGTTCGCCCCACGCCTCGGTAGAAGAAAATTACGCATTCAACAAATTCTTTAACCTTCTGGGCGTACAGACTGCAAAATATACACCACATATTGTAGATGGATATGGAGATGACTTCCTGTTAACAGACGATCAGGCTCCCAATACCAATGGTTGCCGGCTGCTTGACCTTGAGGAAACGGAATCCTCCAGCTTACAGGCTGCAATTGCTGAGGCCAAGGTTGTCATCATGCTTTCTGATGAGCTTGTTGACCGGGAAATTCTGACCCAACAGAATCTTGAAGAGCCGTATATCATTAATCTGGCGACAAATAATACCGAAACGACCAAAGCTTCTGACTTGGTCGTTCCAATTACATGTGTTGCTGAACATGCGGCCAGCTACGTAAATATTGATGGCCGAATACAACGATCTCAGCCAGCCAAGGAGACCAAATATACTAATCGAAGCCTGAACCTCGAAATGTCAGAAGGTCGTCTTGATCGATTCGGGACCAACTTCGATAACTGGAGAACCGAAGAAAACAAGGTAGATTGCCTGCCGGTTTGGGATTTCCTGAACAAGCTTGCAGACCGCCTTGGGCTCGATTTTGAATATAAACACTCTCGAGCTATCATGGCTGATATTTCCTCTTCCATTCCTGCTTTTGAGGATGTGACCTTCGATCGGATGGATCAAGAACAAGGCATTCAACTGCCTGTAGAGCAAGAAGGAATAAAACAAGATTAATCATACCTGTTCAGATCATTTTTGATTTCAGGTAAAACGAACTAAGATTTACTGAATGGAGCCGGTTACAACAACATCATATATCGTTTTAGGTACTGCTTTATTTATGCTGCTGAATTCGGCAGCGCTTGCTGTTTACGCAGAACGACGCATTGCAGCTCAAATCCAAAACCGAGTGGGTCCCAATCGTGTGGGTCCATTTGGGCTGCTACAACCTATAGCAGATGTTGTTAAGCTTATTCTTAAAGAGGATGTCACCCCGGCGCACGGTTTCAAAACCATTCACACCATCGCACCCATCATTCCTGTTGTCACAGCTTTGCTGACGGTGGTGGTCATTCCATTTGGAGACAGCCTTTATGTAACCGACATAAACGCTGGTGTTCTTTATCTACTGGCTATGACCTCCCTCGGGGTGTACGGTGTTACGCTGGCCGGATGGGCATCAAACAGTAAATATTCGCTTCTTGGGGGATTGCGGGCTGCAGCCCAGATGATCAGTTACGAATTGCCTATGGGTATGGCGATCGCCTCCTGCATTCTTTTCTCCAATTCCCTAAGCATGCTTGACCTAGTCGACTCACAAGAATATTGGTGGAACCTGTTTCGAAATCCTGTTGGTGGAGTCATTTTCATCGTAGCCGCTTTTGCTGAAGCCAACCGAACCCCGTTCGACCTGGTTGAGGCAGAACAAGAACTGGTAGGCGGTTTTCACACGGAATACAGTGGCATGAAATTCGGTATGTTCTTCCTTGCTGAATATATGCATGTTGTTATTGGCAGTATGCTCATCACTACCTTCTTCCTCGGTGGATACCACCTGCCCTTTGCTGGCTATTGGCTACCAGAAATGGGCAGCACGGCTAAAAGCATCCTGGATGTTTCTGTATTCACGCTAAAAACCTTGTTCTTTGCCTTTGTCTACATTTGGGTACGATGGACGATTCCCAGATTTAAGTACAACCAGGTGATGAAACTCGGCTGGAGTAGAATGCTCCCTATCAGTATCATCAATTTCATTGTTTTGGCGATCTTGATCTATGCATATCACAGCTTGGTATAACAGAATTCTAGCAAGCAATTTAAGAAAAACTTCAGAGTCCTGTGGTGAAGCAACTACAGGACTTTTTCTTTAGTTTATTATAAAATTCCCACACCATTTTTTATCTTAATTTTCAAATTATTTAGCAACAGATCCTATCGAAAATGAAGAAAGTGGCGTTTAAAACGTTGGGCTGTAAGCTCAACTACTCAGAAACACTTACCATAAAGCGTGACTTTGAGAAAGAAGAATACCAGATCACTGATTTTGATGACAAGGCTGATATCTATGTCATAAATACCTGCTCTGTGACGCAGGGTGCAAACAGTACCTGCCGAAAAACCGTGCGGCGGGCTCTTCGTCGTAATCCCGATGCTTTTGTAGCCGTTGTAGGTTGCTATGCCCAGCTGGAACCGGAAGAAATCGCTGAAATTGATGGAGTAGATACGGTCTTGGGAGCTAGGGACAAGTTCAATCTTCTGGAGCTTTTTGATGATTTTGAAAAGCAAAGTGAACCGGTTATCCACCACTCTGATGTTAACGAAGCGGCGGATTTCCACAATGCTTTTTCTGCAGACGACCGGACGCGGGCTTTCCTAAAAGTACAGGACGGATGCAGCTACAACTGCTCTTTTTGTACCATTCCGATGGCACGTGGTAAAAGCAGAAGTCCAACAATATCTACCGTTCTCCGAAATGCTGAACATCTCGTTGAAGATGGGTTCAAGGAGATCGTAATTACCGGGGTTAATGCGGGAGATTTTGGACGAGGCACCGACGAAAACTTCTTTATGCTTCTTAAAGAGCTGGATAATGTGCAAGGGCTGGAACGGATCCGGTTTTCCTCTGTTGAACCTAATTTAATGCATGAAGAGATTATCCACTTTACAGCGGAGTCGGAGAAAATTCAGCCCCATTTCCATATGCCATTGCAAAGTGGCAGTGATAAAATGCTCGGCTTGATGCGGCGTCGGTATCAATCTGATCTGTATGCGGAAAGAGTAGAGCTTCATCAAGCAACTTATGCCAGATGCCTGTATCGGCGTTGACGTCATTACCGGACACCCGGGAGAAACCAACGAGCTTTTTGAAGAATCGTACAACTTTATCGATGATCTCCCGATTTCCTACTTGCACGTTTTCACCTACTCCGAACGTCCCAATACTCATGCGTTAAATATTGAACCAAACGTACAAAATAGTGTGCGCACTGAACGGACACATAAACTAAGACACCTTTCTAAAAAGAAGCGATTCGAATTTGATACCCGGTTTTCCGGTCAAACTCGTCCCGTCCTTTTTGAAGGAGCAAACCGAGATGGCGTTATGCTCGGCTGGACTGATAATTATGTACGTGTGGGAATTCCATTTGATCCCCAGTATGAGAATAAAATTTTGCCTGTTAATCTCGGTGCCCGATCCAAGGATAGATACCTTATCGGAACCCTGGACAAAACAATTGAAAAAGAGCAAAAGGTTATTGCTGAATTAACCGTTTAGATATTTCAATGAGCAAACTGAACAAAGATCCTTCTGAGCTGATCAAAGAGATTCATGACTATCTACAAAAAGAACGCGAAATGTATGGGGATTTCAATACCCCGGATAATCTCGCTAAGTCCTTGTCTATAGACCCTGAACAAACTTATGACGAAATTTCTTCTAAAGAGCAAAAACAAACCCAAGATGCTTCATCCCCAAAAAGGGAAGAATTATCGATTCAGCAACGTCTCGAAAACTGCTCGAATCTTGATCAGCTGAGGGCATTGTGTGAGAAAGCACCGGAACTAAAAACCGATCTCGAAGGCACGAACTTGGTTTTTGGAGTTGGAAATCCAACCGCTGATCTAATGATCATCGGTGAGGCACCGGGCGAAGAGGAAGACAAGCAAGGAGAACCTTTTGTTGGGAAAGCCGGTCAACTGTTAAATAAGATATTAGCTGCCATAGAATTTTCGCGGGATGATGTATATATCGCCAACATACTTAAGCACCGGCCTCCAAATAATCGAAATCCTAAACCGGAAGAACGTCAACGAAGTCTGCCCTACCTCCTGAAACAGATTGACTTGGTTAATCCCAAACTAATTCTAAGTCTGGGTAAAGTTTCAGCTCAAACGTTGCTTGATTCAGACCTGCCGTTAGGAAAAATGAGAGGCGAATTTCACTCCCTTCAGAAATAACTATGAGCTTTTAGCAACCTATCATCCGGCGGCGCTTCTGCGTCATTCCAAATGGAAACGCCCTACGTGGGAAGACATGCAAATGCTAAGAGAACGATATGAGGAGCTGAATGGAACTCCCTCTTAGTCGTAGCATCTGAGCTATTGTTAAAGTCGTGTATCGGGTATTCTATATGTCCAAAAACATATTTTTGAAAATGGGCATTTTATTATGAAAATGTGACTCACTTCTTTTACTTTAGAGGAGCACATTTCTTATACTTATAACTGTTGATTCAAGAAATAAGGATTCGGATTGACGCCTAAACTTACCCGCTTCCGAAGATCTTGGTATTTATCTTTCAGCACTGATTAACTAACCTCTTTAACGACGGGATCAGCACACTATGGCCCCTGATCAAAATGGCTCTAATTATCGAAATAAAAACCGTTCAAATTCTGGAACACTAGAACAAGAAGGACGAATACCCCCGCAGGCTATAGAAGTTGAAGAGGCTGTGCTGGGAGCAATGCTGATTGAACATGAAGCGGCAACGGTTGCTTTACAAATGTTGAATCATGAAGATTTTTACAAACCTGCACACCAACATATTTTTGAAGTTTTGCATGATCTTTATGAGCGAGATAATCCACTCGATCTGCTCACTGTTGAGAATGAACTTCGTGATAAGGAACTACTTGATGTTATAGGTGGATCAGGCTACCTCTCCGAATTGACTCGCTCTGTAAGCTCCGCCGCGAACATTGACTATCATGCCCAGATAATTGCTGAAAAAGCAACGAAACGGAATCTCATTTTAGGATGTACGGATATTATAAAGGAAGCGTATGACAGTACCTCCGATCCATATGATGTACTCGATAAAGCAGAACAACGTATTTTTGATATAGCCAACCAAAAGCAGCGGGCCCAAGCCACCCCTATCGGCGATGTATTAAAGGACACCCTCTCCTATTTAGAAGACATCCGTGGGAAACCCTCCGGAATTACGGGGGTCCCCAGTGGCCTGGATATAGACTCTTACACCGCCGGTTGGCAAAAAGGCGATCTCGTAATTATTGCGGCCCGACCTTCAATGGGAAAAACAGCTTTTGTACTGACGGCTGCCCGTAATGCTGCCCTCCACCAGGATGAAAAACTACAGACCAACGTGGCATTTTTTAGCCTAGAGATGTCTGCCCAATCCCTGGTTCAGCGTTTTTTGACCATGGAGGCTCGCATTAACGCCCAAAAAGCACGTTCCGGTCGCCTGGACGACGAAGAGTTCAAACGACTGATAGACGCCGCTGGCAGACTTTTTACGGCTAACATTTTTGTAGACGATACTCCGAGCCTCAGTATCATGGAGCTGCGAACCAAGGCTCGAAGACTTAAAAGTGAGCATGATATAGGAATCGTCGTCGTTGATTACCTACAACTGATGACTACAACCAGTAAAGATTTTGGCACGCGTGAACAGGAAATCGCTACGATTTCTCGTGGCCTAAAAGCCTTGGCCAAAGACCTTAATGTACCTGTAATTGCTCTCTCCCAGCTGAGTCGTGCAGTAGAGCAGCGGGGTGGAGATAAACGCCCGCAGCTCAGCGATCTGAGGGAATCCGGTTCCATCGAACAAGATGCCGATGTTGTATGCTTCCTCTATCGCCCTGAATATTATGGTATTAATACCACACCAGAGGGAGAATCTACGACCGGTCTTTCTGAGATTATCGTCGGTAAACAACGTAACGGTCCAACCGGCAGCCAGAGACTCTATTTTGTTAAAGAATATGCCCGTTTCGAGAATTTAACTTCAGCGTCACCGGGTCCTTTCGAAGACGACGGTTCTCCTGATAATAATTCAGGATCAGAATCATCATCCGGAGGTACTCCTCCTATTGGGCATGATCCAGGAGGCCCCGATGAAGACGAGGCTCCGTTTTAGGCCATTTTACCATTTCTTACAGCCCAAATGTTCACATTGTGAAAATCGATGGAAAAATTGTCGAATGCAGAACAATTCATTGTTTACTGCTTCAGACGGTAATTGGCAGCTGTACATCAGATATTAAACATTATAACGTCCTTCTATAGGATGAGTTAAAAATTTATACCCATCTATTAAATATTCAGCTCCCTTAGATGCTTACTTCTTTTTATCTCGAAGTTTTTTAAGAGCATATGCCCCACCACCAGCTGCTAATATCGTTAAACCCCCATCGATGGGAGCTTGACTTGGTGCAGGTGGCATTCCAGGTTGTGCAAATAATAGAGTCGGAATTACAAATAGTATAGCCAGCAAAATAAGGATATAGAGATATTTCATAGTAGATTTGTATTCTATCTCTTAATAGTCAGATCATATGTATTTAAACAATGATCTAAATCTGTAGATGATATTAATTGAGATAAATTAGTTTTTCTGTTCTGTAGATGATTTTGTATCAGATATGAGTCGTAGGTAACACCTAGAACTCTTCGAATAGAGCTAAATGAAGATTAGTTCATAGCAAAATTTAAGTGATGGTAGATTTTTTTTCCTGCCCATCGGTATTATTGAAAAAGTGAGTTGTCTTATCTAACTACTTTTGGTGTTCCACATTTTTCTGCGTGGAGAGTCTGTAAAATGATATTAGTTACTGCTTATTTAACTAGTAACATAATTTCTGTCAGTAGAAATATAACAAATATTAGAATATTTTAAACTTTTTATTTGAAATTTTTTTGTTAGCCAAAATCAGCAATTAAGAGGGGGAATTTGCCGCGTTTTAGATAAACTGGAGGGTTTAGATATAAGTCAGCACTGGAAGGAGGATATCGTTTTTGATAAAAAAACAATAGCGTCCTAAACGTTGAATAAAAAAATGAGAGAAAGAACTTTGTGTATCTCAAGTTTATATTTGAGTTGCACAACACCAAAGAAACTTTCTCTCTATGACTGTCAAATATAACATTGTTTTCTCAAATCATTTCCAAGTTAGACCGGTTTTCCTTCAACAGGCTGGTCACGACCCATCAAACCGATAAACACCAAAAAGGCTATACCAGCTGGACGCATCTGGTATCGATGCTCTTTTGTCAGTTTGCCAAAAGTCAGTCGGTTCGCGATATCAGCAACGGTCTTCGTTCGGCGCTACCGGAAATCTCAATCATTTGGGCATTCAGCAAGCTCCGTCCAAATCCACAATCAGCTATCAAAACAAGCATCGCGACTGGCGGCTGTTTCGCGATTATTATTACAGTTTGCTAAAAAGTTTAGGACAGCAGCCGGGCTTTAAGCAGGTAAAATTCCGCATTAAATCCAAGATTTTGCTGTTGGATTCGACCACCATCTCCCTGTGCCTGTCGCTGTTTGATTGGGCCAAATACAAAACCCAGCAAAGGAGCGATAAAAATGCATACGCTGCTGGATTATGATGGAAATTTGCCCGCTTACGTGCTTGTTAGCGATGGAAAAACGGCTGACAATAAAGGTGCCTATGATATTCCGTTGTTAAAAAATAGTGTGATCGTAGCCGACCGGTTCTACAATGACTTTTCACTGCTAAACGTCTGGGACAGCAGCGGAGTATTCTTTGTTGTCCGCCACAAAGAAAACCTTCAGTATCGCTGCCTCAAAGAAAATCCCCTGCCCGATGCCCGCCACGAACATATCCTCAAAGATGAGCTTATTCGAGCTGACGGGACCTAATTCCAGGAAAATCTATCCCGGCAAACTCCGAAGAGTAGCCGTTTGGGACGCAGCAAAACAATCAGGTGATTGAACTCATCACCAATCAGTTCAACTGGACGGCCAATACCATTGGTGAGCTCATATAAAGCCCGATGGCAGATCGAGATCTTCTTCCGGGAAATCAAGCAGCTATTGCACATCAAATCCTTCATTGGCACCACCGAAAACGCAGTGATGATTCAAATATGGACGGCCTTGATCACCATACTTGTGCTGAAAGCGTTAAAAGCGATGGCCAAACATCGATGGTATCTTTCCAACCTGGTAGGATTTATCCGATTAAATTTGTTTGTAAAGATCGATCTGCAACGCTGGCTGGACCATCCTTTTGAGCAGGGACACAGCCCGCCTGAAACTGGAATTCAGGGGGTTCTTTTTTTGAAATACGAAAAAAGATGCCTTCTTAACGCGTAAACACTACTTTAGGAAAGAACCCAAAACGTTTAGGACACTATTGTACATAAATAAAGATATATCCAGGGCTTCGGTGGCTACATTGTCATTGATTGGTAATACCTTGGGATGAAATATTTATTGTAGACCGAAATAATTGGCCAGTGATCCGCCGGCTGAGGTGCTTATCCCACCCAGCAAACCGATACTCATCTTTAAAAAGGATTTTGTCAAGAGCTTATACTTCTCCCACCGTAAATTATTCATACGCTTCGTTTTTTAGATGTAATATTCGCTGCCACGGATATCTATTGGCTGGCCGGTCATGGATCTTTAACTGACGCTACCGGCGTCCAAACATCTTTACGGGCTTACTTCCGGCACTACGGCCGAATCTGTTCTTCCAAAGGAAGAACCATCCCAGATCTAAAACCGAACCAACAACCCATGTCCCAATCAAGCGGTGCGAGCTTGGCTGCTTTGTAAAAGCAGTGTCTCTGTTATGCGCCCGGGCTTATGGGTTGTGGCCAGTAGTTTTGAGTGGTAATTCTTGTCATTCTGCCTTTATATCCTTTATACTCTTCACCTTTACTAAGCATCTGCCAGACAATCCTGGCCAGCTCTTTACCTACCACCGTGCGGGCGACATGTTTGCCGCTGCGCCGCTTCACTTTCTTGAAGTGTTCCTTTACCACCGGATAATCCCGATAGGCGACTATGGCTGCCTGGTTGAAGGCGATGCGCAGATACCGGTTGCCATCTTTGTTTTTGCTGCGATGGCGATGTTTACCGCCCGAATCCTTACTGCCCGGTACCAGCCGGCAATAACTGACAAATTGTTTATCCGATGGAAACCGGGCAATGTTGCCGATCTCAGCCACCACCGTCCAGGCGCAGACCAGTCCGAATCCGGGAAGGACTTTGAGTTGTTCTACATTCTCGTGAAAACCGGTTTGTTGCTCAATGGCCTGCTCCAGGGCAATAATATGATTCTGAGTCAAACGAATCTGATCCAGAAGCAGCTGTGCCTCCATCCATGCTACCTCCGGAAGTTGTTGCTGTAGAAAATCGCCCAGCCGGTCCAGATACCGCCAGCCTACATCCTGAACGATCACATTATACTTGGCAGCCAGCTGCCAAAGGCTGGACTGCAAACTTGAGCGTCGCTCAATCATTCGTAGCCGCCCGCGAGTTAGCTCACGCAGGTCGCGCTGGTCCCGGCGACATTGATGAGCTTCGGGGATAAGCCCAACCCGTAAGCAGTTCGGCCAGTGTTCGGGCATCCACCGAGTCGGTCTTCACCTTGGCATAGCTAATGGCTTTGAGCATCTTGGCATGCGCCAGCGTCAGGGGTACTTCATGTTCGGTGCACCAATCGGCTACCCAATACCAGTAGCTGGTGCATTCAACGACGGCTTGGATAGGGCCGGAAAACCGGTCAAAGAACGCACTCAAATTCGCAGGCGTATTGGTCACCTTTTCTTCCGCCAGTAACTTTGCGTTGTCATTAATAGCTACAAGTGTCATATTTCGGCTATGTAAATCGATTGCTATATGGGTCATGATGTCCTCCTTAGTTTGTTTGTGTGGAAACTACAATCTAGGTGGGGGCATCCTTTTTGTAAAGATCAACGGTTTCAACACGGACTTGGCCACTGTTTACCCATTCAAAAATATTGGCTTGTAGGAATTCCATCTTTTCTCCACATTACCAGCAACAATGCCGAAACCGGTTAAACTGTGGGCCGTTAGCCGTATTAAAACTTCCCTTCTTATATACTTTTTTGCTTTTTATTTCGTATTCTTATGTTAATAACTTTGTAAGAACGTAAAGCAATAGAGTTATGATTAAGAAACTCCAAAAAATAGGAAACAGTCGCGGTGTTTTGCTGGAAAAAGCTCTGCTCAAGCTTTTGAAAGTGGAAGATGACGACCAAGTTGAAATTATCCCACAAGATGAAGGGCTTTTGATTAAAAAAGTTAGTGCAACCTCTGCCTATGAGGAAGTCAGTAAGAAACATCGTAAATCGTTAGACAAACTGGGTGAATAATGGCGGAACCTTCCTTTCTAACAGTGGAAGATATTTTATTCATCCATGAGCAAGAGATTAAAAAAGCAGGCGGTGATCCAGGTATTCGACAAGAGCAGGATATTCAGACTTGCGCTGATGCACCCAAAGCAAGTTTCGAGGGTGAATATCTAAATGACCTATTTGAAATGGCAGCCAGCTATATCATTTGTTTAACGATCCGGCATCCCTTTGTCGATGGAAATAAGCGATACGGCTTTGGCCTCTGCCCTGACGTTTTTGTATCTCAATGGATATGAAGTTGAAGAGTCTTATGATCTGGAACTTGCTGACTTGGTCTTGGACTTTTTGTCAAAAGACAAATCTAAAGAAGATGTTGCTAAACATTTGAAAGAGTATGCTATAGAAAGATAGAAAATAGGGCTAACCTATATCAAGCGCATTAACACCTTTATGTATTAGAAAGTCAACACATCACACACTTCTTCAATAGTCCCGCTGAGAGTGTTGAATGGGACATCTGTTTGTGGAATTACTTGTGTTACCTTTCCTCCCATTCTTACAGCAGTGATGCTAAAGCACAATTGGTAGATGGATATGAATGTTTATCTGAGACTGCCCCGGTTGCCCGGGGCGCCTATGGACTTATATGGCTTATTCATTCACGAAGAAAATATCCTTCGATAAAAAGAGCCCGGCGACTAACCGGACGAGGATCTCATAGGGAACCTGTGGATCACAAGTTAATTAGAGTCTGCCGGGTGTTGCCCATCACGGGCTATCTTCGTTGGGGTAAAAGAGTGTTTTCATGGTGTTGTTAAAATCGTTTAGGGTTATAGGGCTGGCCATTCTTCCACAAGGCCCACTTGACGCTAATAATTTTACGCTGCGTAGTAAGCCTTGCATTTCGCTTACTGTCCGAGCGGCGGCAACTGGCCTTCCATAATCGTTTGACCTCATTATCTTCTTTGCAGTTCATCGCCCCAGCCAGGCCCGCTGGCTCATCGCTTTGAGCTCGGAGTAGCCGCGTTTGTCTAACCGCTTGTGGCCGATCGGCTGCCCGCCTGAGCTGGCGCTGGTTACGGCCAACTGGCAAAACTTATAGAGCTGACTCTTCCGGCGGAACCGGTGGGGATCTTCCAGAATCGCCGAAAACAGATGAGAGCCTACCTGACCTATACCCGGAATATTAGCGAATTCGGCTATTTCCCAGTACTGGCGACCCTGCCGGCGAATGTCCTTAAAAATATCCCTCGACTGCTTATGGTGGTAGCGGATAAATTCCAGCTTCTGTTTGGCCAAGTCCAGGTGTTCTTGGGAATCTATTTGGCCGATCCACTGCCGGCCACGTTTGAAGCTAAAGCGGCTTTCGCTGGTTGGAATCGAGACGCCTATATGCCGCAAGTAGCCTATCAGACGCTGAATCCCTGAGGCCTTGGCCTGCCGTTGGCAGAGGTACATCTTCATCCGCGACTTAAAAACATGCCGATCCTCCATGGGTTGCCACCAGACTGGCTTATACTCCTCCAGCCGAAGCAGGCGGGCCAGTTTATGGGCATCAACCCGATCATTTTTATTTCCCCCGCCGTGAATCAGGGCATTCTCGGCCGGATCGCAAATAATCACCCGGTCAACCCACCCGGCCAAGGCATTGGCCACCCACCTCGCGTGCGTACCTTGCTCAAGGAGCACCTGAAGCAGACCATAGGAATAGTTTTTGACCCATCCGATCAATGTTTCGGGACGGGTGGGCACCTCCTGCCCGTCAATCATGACTCCCTGAGGATCGATTGACTGGATGACGGTATTGGTTGCATGTATATCCAAACCTGCGTAATGGGTAGTTGTATGCATAAGAACACCTCCTGTTAGGTTGATGGTGGTGGTAAACTGCTACCAATCTACAGGTGTCCTCTTTCTAATACATAATACCGGACGTGCCTCGCCAATTCTTTGCCACTATTGGTTTTAAGTCTCTTCTTTCGTTAGTTGCTTATTTCAGAAATGCGTGCGCCGGTTATGCGCAATGTCGTTATAGCACCTATTCGCATTTCGCTTGTTGTTAGTTTGTACTTTTATTTGTACTATTTAAAAGTCACTTATTAACACAACTTATAGCGTTATGAAACGTGTCCAGCTAGATAAAGACATTCAGCCGTTGTCCGAATTTCGGGCCAATGCAGCTTCAATGATTGAAAAAATTAAAAAGGAGCATCGTCCTCTTGTTATTACCCAGCACGGGAAAAGTTCAGCTGTTTTGCTTGATGTCGGTGATTATGAGCAAATGATCGATACTATTGAATTGCTTCAGGAAATTAACCAAGCTCGTCAAGAAATTGAAGATGGCAAAGGTACCGAGCATGAAGAAGTCATGAGTTCATTGAAGGAACGGTTGGGGAAAGTATAAATGCGAATTGTCTGGTCTCCTACTTCTCAACGAAAAATTGATGAAATTGTAGACTACATTTCAAAAGATAATGTAGATGCTGCATTGGCTCTTGTTGAAGAGTTTGAAAAACGTGTCCAGCATTTGAAGAAACATCCCCGCTCAGGCCAGATTGTTCCTGCTCTAAATGACGAAATAGTCCGACAGCTTGTGGTTCAATCCAATTACTTGATCATCTATGAAATCAACCAGGATCACATCGACATTTTGACTATTCGTCACGCCAGACAAGATGAAGATGAATCTGAGATCAAGCCTGAATAAAGGTTGCTCTAACCCTTTTAAAAAGGAAAATGTCAAGCAGACAGTCCTCACCCAGTCTTCTTCTTTTTACTTCCATTCATAAATCTTATTCAACCCTATCGCTGGCAACCGGTGTCAATTGATCAAGCTCGGATTACCTGCCGGCATCCAACCCTCTTTTCGGGCTTGTCTTCTGCGGGTGGGCGGAAGCTGCGTCAGTGTGCTTACCGAGACTATTCCAGATCTCCCGCCGGCCGGCCAGCCGATGTCCCAATCCCGCACTACGGGCTTACCTTCGGTGTCCCGGTTAGACATACGGGCTTATCGGCTGGGGCCAGCAGGTTTGGGAGGCCGCCCTTACCGGCTGTCCCTTAAATCCTTTGTACTCCTGATCTTTGGTCAGCATGTGCCAGACGCCTTTGGCCAGTTCTTTCGCGACCACAGCTCGCGTCAAGGGCCGACCGCGACGGCGCTTAATTTTTCGATAGAATTTCCTGACCACTTTGTAATGGGTGTAGGCCGAAACCGCTGCTTGCCCGAAAGCCGCTCGCAGGTAGGTGTTGCCATCTTTGTTGCCTGACTTGTGCCGACGGTTCCCCCCACTGTCTTTGGCTACCTCCTGCCAGCCGGCAGTAGCTGACAAACTGCTTGGCCGAAGGGAATCGCCTGATGTCACCTATTTCGGCCAAGATCGTCCAGGCGCCTACTTTCCCAGCCCGGGTACAGTCATCAGCCGCTCGGCGGAGGCTCCAAAGGGTATTTGCTTTTCAATTTCCTGTTCGATCCGGTGGATATGTTGCTGTAGTTGACTAATCTGCTCGATCATTAGCTGGGCCTGAAGGCTCGCTGCCGGTGACAACTGTGGTTGCAGCCAATCTTGTAGCTTATCCAGATAGCGCCACTGGGAGCCGCTGATGGGCACGTTGTATGTAACGGCCTGGTTCCACAGTGTGGATTGCAACTTGCCCCGCCACTGGACGAGCCGCAGGCGTCCGCGCGTAAGTTCCCGAGTTTCCCGGCGGTCATGTTTGATCTGGTACGCCTCCGGAATAAGGTCCTCCCGAAACAGTTCGGCCAAGGTTCTGGCATCCACTTTGTCGGTTTTTACCTTCGCGTAGCTGATGGCTCTCGCATCTTGGAGTGGGTCAAAGTTAGGACAACAGCATTAGCTCGACACCAATCGCTCAGCCAGATACCAACTGCTGGCCCGTTCGACGACCGCCTGGTAAGTAAGTGGGGGGAGTCTGGTTCATTTGCAAGCGCCCACCAACAGGATTCGAAAATAGATCCTGGAGCACTTAAAAAAATTCTTGAGGAGATAGAACAGACTGATCAACTGCCATTTTACCAGGTTGCCACAGCTGGATACCACTGCAACCGGAAAATAAATTTCATTCTCAACTGACTGAGATTACTTAGGCCAATAAAGCAATGGTTTCATGTGGATGCTGCGTATGCTGGGGTAATTGTATTCGCACACTGATATAAACATCTTCTTGATGGGATTGGGCAAGCTGACTCAGTCACCTTCAACCCTAAGAAATGGATGTATGTGGACAAAATAAATACCATGATTTCTTCAGAGAAAAATTGTTGCATGAGCAGTTTCAGATTGGAGCATCCTGTATAAAAGTGGATCACTTGGCTACCAACCTGGAAGAAATCAGCGTATAGGAGATATCAGCCATGCCTACGTAATTAGGGCTTCTCAATAAGTCACGACCTGACTTGGCAGCGAAGGCTGAAAGGTTAAGGACAAACAAGGTAGCTGCGATCCAGGTCTCTGAGGTATCTCGGAGTTTGGCCTTGATCTGATTCAGCGAAAGGGCTTGCTTGGCATTGCCAATGCGCCCTTCAATGTGATTGCGATCGGTGTACTCTTTGCGTTGTTTCCTTTTCTGGTAGGCCGTCTGCTTAGGGCTGGGCCCTTTTGGAACAGCCGCCCACGCGAATCCCGTGCTCGCGGCACCAGCTGCGATTGTCGTTGGTATGATAAATCTTGTCGCACTGAATCAGCTCCGGGTACCGGCCGGTCAGCAGCCGGTAGGTTTCGGCTTGGCCGGAAAGGTCACCGCCCTCGTTGTAGGCATCCCAGCTGATGGTTTGGTGGGTCAGGTAACCATCAAACAGCGACAGGCCCAGCTTGGCCCCGAACTCCACGCGTTTGCCCTTTTTGCCGTGCACAATTGGGTGAACATGCGGCTGGCTGATGCTCACGATGCATTCCTCGCATCACCGGCTGCGGGACTGGTACATCTGGCGTTGTTGCTCATGGAGCATATGGATTACCCATAGCTGTCGATGGTAGCGAGGATCCAACGGAAACGCCTGGCCGCCAAGCAGATCCAGCATATCGTTAATATGGCCCGCTACAAACCTTATGGAGAAGCTATCTGGCCGACCACCCCGGCGGGTATCGCTACACCCAGTTTGTCCATCACTTCAATGCGTGGAAGGGTACCACAAAAGTCAGTGGGATAATCCACCACCAGGCCGGCCAGAAGCTGTTTATGGATTTTGCCGGCAAGACCCTCAGGTGGGTCGACCGCGATACAGGTGAGATTCGGCTCGCACAAGTGTTTGTCGCCCTGCTGCCGTGCAGCCAGTACACCTACGTGCAGGCAACCGAGGCCCAAAAGCGGGAGAATCTGGTCCGGTGCCGTCACCGATTGCAAAAGTTGGCTGGGCGGGGCAGTCAAGGCCATTATCGCCGACAACATGAAGGCGGTGGTGGCCAAAGGCCACAAGTATGCCCCGGTGATCAACAAAACGCTCAAAGACCTGGCTCTGCACTACGGATGAGTGGTCGATCCGACACGCCCGTACCACCAAGTATACAACGACTGGAATCCTAGCCCTGACCAAATAATATCCTCCCGAACCATTGCCAACATCCTAAAAATAATCTGGACCAGACCAGCCAGCCCGAACTTCCTTTAGACAACCACATTCCGGACCACGGCAACATCCGTGGAGGGACTAACTACAATTAAGCTGATACAAATCCTATGAACCTACATAATACCTTAGAAAAATGCGCGCCATGTGGCTTCCGACCATGGCCGACCTATATCAACAGTCCCTGGCTGGCAATACACTCGGTGAGCTCAGCCTTGATGAGGAGATGGCTACCCTCTCATCGCCGTTGAATGGGAAAACCGCCAGCAGCGAAAAATTGCAGGCTTGATCAAAAGAGCCGGCTTCCGCCAGCTGGCTGCGGCCACTGATATCGACTACCATCCCGATCAGGGACTTGACAGAAACCATGTGGGGCGCCTGTTGAGCCTGAATTTTGCAGAAAGGCCGAGAACCTAATTATTACGGGCCCGGCAAAAGCCGACTTGGACAAGCGATGGGTCACCAAACGTGCCTGATCCGACTTGAAACCCGCTATTTTGTGACGGCCCATATTTTGACGAGGCCAAACTGCTGAATAGCCTGTACAAAACGGATTTGCTCATTCTCGATGACTTTGGTCTGCATCCGATGGATCCGGCTGGCATAAATTGATTGGGGAAGGTACTATCGCTCATGCTATCCTGATCGGGTGGTCTACACTTCTCATCAGTTGGAAATGAAAGGCCAGTCACTACGAAAAAAACAACGCTTGACCCAATGACCGTTAACCGCTAATGTGAAAGTGGCACCATATGACCGAAATAGTCATAAAAGGCTATTATTTAGATGGAGAGAGGGATTAATTTTTCTGCTTTAGCCCTAATTTCCTGAAAAAAAATCCTCTCTTTTCTATTTTTACAGCATCTTCTTTTCTCCGCATAACTACTTAAATAGTTGTGCGGAGACCAACAGGTAAATAAATGATATTGGAACACTACAGCTATCTGATGAACCAATAAAGAATAGAGTTAACGTACTTTATCAAGTACTTCCTTTTTAGAATCTTTCAGCATGTAATAGTTGACATACCATTTTACAAAATTTCTTATTCCTTCTCGGATACCAACTTGGGGTTTAAAATCGATGTATTCAAATAGGTCATCAACATCCGCCCAAGTTTTTTGAACGTCTCCTGGCTGCATTGGTAACATTCTTTTAGCAGCTTGAATACCCAGCTGATTCTCAATCTCATTGATAAAATCCATTAACTTAACCGGACTACTGTTACCAATGTTAAAAATACGGTATGGAGCGAAGCTAGTTGACGGATCGGGATTTTTTCCTGACCAATCTTCATTTGGAGCGGGCGGTTTGGGGATTAATCTATAGATACCTTCTACAATATCATCTATATAGGTAAAATCACGCTCCATATTACCGTGATTAAACACATCAATTGGTTCATTATTTAACATCGCTTCTGTAAATAAGAATAATGCCATATCAGGACGTCCCCAAGGCCCATATACGGTGAAAAAGCGTAAACCTGTGGATGGAATATCGAAAAGATTGGAATACGTATGAGCCATAAGTTCGTTTGATTTTTTACTGGCTGCATATAAACTCATAGGGTGATCAACATTATCTTTTGTAGAAAAGGGCATGTCTGTATTAGCGCCATATACAGAACTCGAAGAAGCGTAAATCAAATGGTCTAGTGAATGATTACGAGCTCCCTCCAGTAAATTCAAAAATCCGGTAATATTACTCTCAATATATCGATAAGGATCTTTAAGACTATATCGTACACCTGCTTGGGCCGCTAGATTTATAACTACATCAAAGCCTTCAGTTTCAAATAAGTTATCAACGACATCTTTGTTTTCAAGATTGGTTTTGATAAATTTTAAATTCTTATTTGTAGCACTTTCTGTGATTTTATCCTCAACAATTTCCTCCTTTTTTATTCCCAATTCCGCAAGCCGATCGTACTTTAATTCGGTTGAATAGTAATCATTGATGTTGTCGAGACCGGTAACAAAAAAATCCTCTTTAATTAATCGCTGTACCAAATGAAATCCAATAAATCCTGCGGCTCCTGTGACTAAAATATTTTTCATTTTGAGTTACTTTTTATATTACTATTAGCACATCATCACGAATAAAAAGTTAGGAAATACCTTTCATCGCTTAGTACGGGTTTCTTGTATTTCCTCTCTCATATTACATGTACCTCAACTCACTATGTGTGCTACCTATTCCCTCTTAGATTTTCGATTAACAATATTGATGTGGCAATTAGACTTAGTGTGGGTGCGATAACATTCAGATAATCTGTAAATGAGGGTTTTTTCCGCACCTGCAGTGTGACGATGTCATTATTCTGTAAGTCAAATTCAAACATCTCAACCGGTTCGGGATCTTCATACCTGTATCTAAAGTATGCTACATCTACCAATTTCTCATTCTCGTTGTAGCGTGATACTTTAACTTCAATCTGAGTTGTTGTCCAGTCAATACTCGCATCTCTACCGCGAAGCTCGCTATACCCATAACTGAATGAGATCAACTCCACCAAGCTAGTCTCCACGGGAATCAGGTAGCGACCGGCGCTGCTGACATCTCCCCAAACATTTACCGAGTCAACCAACTGCCCTATCTCCGCAACTCGTATGTAACGGTCGCTGGCCCCTTCAGGTAATTGTGCATTGGCAAGCAAAGGTGATAGTGTACAGATAAAAGCTATAAGCGATATTTTTTTTACTTTTTCGTGCATTAATTTCTTTTTAAAAAGACTCATTTTAGATATTTGCTTTCAATTATAAGCTTACTACGATGATATTTTATTTTTTGAATAACACCCAAACCTGTCGAGGTCGCCATCAACCTCATTTGGCATAGGCTTCATAGTTTTCACTCAGCGACTTGTAATAACCGGAACCATAATATTGACCAGACTCCTTGCTGTGGTCAAAATCATTTAAAATGATGTCTGTTACGTTAGCGTTAATTCGACCAAGTTCCTCAATAGTTCTGAATAGCAACCCTTTGTTGGTCTTTCGATATCTGGCCACCACGAGTGTCGAATCTGCATCCTTCAACAGGGCTACGGAGTCACTGATGATGCCAAATGGAGGGGTATCTAAGATTATGACATCAAATTGATCTTCCATTTTTCTTAACAGTTGTTTAAATGTCAAGCTGCTGCCGATATTCTCAGGTTTCTCAAGTGTTTTTTGATCTTTGCCAGCGGTTATCACCTTTAGAGTATTGATATCAGTATTCTGAATTAACTCCTCGATCGAAATTCGGGCATTCAAATAATCTGATAAACCGGCTGCATCGTTCAACCCAAAGTTTTCATTGATCTTGGGTCGCCTGAAATCTGCATCAATTATTAGGGTTTTATATCCGTCATCGGCAAAAGCTACACCAAGATTAGCTGCAACTGTGGATTTCCCGTCTCCCTTTTCTGCACTGGTCACAGCAATCGTTTTGGGCGGGTTACTTCCATTTTGATAGATGATATTATTTTTTAATCGCCGGATAGATTCTGATGCAAAACTCATACCGCCTTGAAGCATGACCATTTCTTTTGGAACCTTACCTGTTCCGACTGAAAATGTTTTTTTGTTGCCTTCTGAGATCCTCTCAAAAGAAGGAATCACAGAAGGGGAAAGGCTGGCTGAAATACTGTTCTGAGCCGCTCTACATCTTTGATACTGTTATCCATAAACTCCTTGACGGTAATGAATAAAGCTGAGATACTCTCTTCAATCATTACCCCAAACAACAGTATCAATATTTTATTTGGGCTAATTGGAGCAGATGGAACCCGGCCCGTATCGATGATACGACCATATCCAAACTGGAATTGCTTAAGGACCGATAAATCAGCGTGTTGTTGAGAAACATTTACATACAGTTCCTCATTAATTTTGACATCTCTCTGTAGCTTTGCCAGTTCCGTCATGCCCTTCGGAAGGTCATTAAAACTGGAATCTACTTCTTGTTTACGTTCTCTGAGAGCTTCCCTTCTAGACTCAAGCTGGTTTTTCTCTATTTGCAGTTGAGTAAGATTTTCTTGAATGGCAGCAACCTTTTGGGCTCTATCCTGACTATTCATACCAACAAATTCACTACTATCTGTAAAGAGTTGAGATGAAAGATCGTTTATTTCTCCTTTTACTCTTTCAATTTGCTTATTCAAATATTGTAACCGCTGTGGGAGTGTAGACCGGTCTAAAACCCCGGGATTTTTTTGGATGATGAGAGTTCGTTCACGTTCATATTGGGCCAGTTCCTGTTGCATATTTTGGATTCTCGGACCTACTGCCTCCGAAAAAGATTGAGCCAGACCTGGCTTTAATTGTTCAAGCTGTTTTTCATAGTTCGCTATTGCTTCCTGTGTCGTCTCAAGTTCTAAATTTACATTTTGCAGCTCTGTCTCCAAATTAGCTCGGTCTGCTACCATACTCTGAGGCCTGTTGATCCATCTTGACGATCCCAGTAGAATCCATGTATTCTTCAAGCCTTTGCTCTGATTTTGCTAATTTTTCCTGAATTTCTTTTTTCTGTTTTTCCAAAAATTGAGCGGTCTTTTCAGTAGCTTCCCTATTTTGTTCCGTTGAATTTTCCACATACACCTCCATGGCCAGATTTACAACCTTAGCCGCCTCGTCAGGTGATTCGCTTTGGAAGCTTAATTCAACAACATTTGACTCTTTCTGGGTTTGTTCTACAGTCAAATTGTTTCTGATTCGGGTAGCTACGAGATCCTGACTAGCCTTATACACTTCTCCGTCTTCCTCTTCTACCCACAGAACAGGAAATTCGTTAATATCCCCCGGCTCCTGCTTAATAAGTTTGCCTGCAACATCGCTGGCAAACTTTCTTGAACCAAGTATTTGTACTTCGTTAATCAGAGTAGCGTTTGTGCCAAATCCCGTGGTCTGCGATATGATCTGGGACATCTCATTATTATTGGTGCCATCGTTAATCATCATTGTACCTGTACTTTCATAGGTAGGTATGATACTATTGGCGATAAACCAAGCCCCGGTTCCCCCGATGATCAGAAATAACATGACCACCCATTTATACATGAGTATAAGAGAGATGATATTTTGAGGATCGAGTACATCTTTATCGTTATTATCTCCCTCAAAACCACTGTTCGGGATGAATTGGAACCTGTTATTACCGGCTTGTACACTCTTGGGATTGCTTCTTTTGTAGTGAATCGGACATATCTGATACCTTTATCTTATATCTTAGTATAATTTCTTAAACCAATTTATAGCGAAATACTATAAATAACACTAGTTCAATTACTGTTAAAAAATTTTTTGTATTAACATTATTTAAGCAAACTTATTCTTCTGCTGGATGAACATATTTAAGTAAAACCATCTATCATTTTTCAGCTAGCAGAGATTCGTCTTTTGTACTCCACTCTTCTTGAAGTTGAATTTTTTCTTTTTTCTTATACGTGTACGTTGGAACAATGGATTTCAAGAAATACCGAACAGATTCGTGGCTTCCATTACTAAGCACATGAGTAAATAACTCGGAAATTTTTCCTTCGAGTTCTTCTTTAGTCAGCTTTTTGTTACAGATAGCTTTGTATATTTCTTCATGCTCAGTTTCAAGTACGCCCTCTTCTGCGTTTAATAGTTCCTCAAAAAGTTTTTCGCCCGGTCGAATCCCTGTGATTTTAATTTTTATATCCTTGTCGGGCTCCAGGCCATGCAGTCGAATCAAGTGTTTAGCCATATCCATTATTTTAACAGGTTCACCCATATCGAGCACAAAAACTTCACCTCCCCGACCCATCGAACCGGCCTGCATCACCAGCAGTACCGCTTCAGGAATAGTCATGAAGTAACGCTTCATCTCGGGATCTGTTACAGTAACCGGACCGCCGTCTTTAATTTGATCAATAAAAAGGGGCACTACTGATCCTCTCGATCCCAATACGTTGCCAAAGCGGACAGATATAAACTTGGTAGAACAAGTTCCGTTATATGCCATGCAAACTTCTTCAGCCACACGCTTTGTAGCCCCCATTACATTCGTGGGATTTACAGCTTTATCCGTAGAAATCATCACAAATTTATCTACTCCATATTTACAAGCTAACGACGCCAGAACTTGAGTTCCTCCTACATTTACTTTTATCGCTTCTTCCGGGAAGTTTTCCATCATAGGTACATGCTTGTAGGCTGCAGCGTGGAACACTACACTGGGCTGAAACTCATCAAGAATCCGTTCAATTTTTTGCTCATCTGTAACACTTGCCACATACGGAATAACCTCGATATCTGTGCCTTTGAACTCATTCTGGATGTGGTAAAGCTCGGTTTCGTCAATATCAAGTGCTATCAACCTGGCGGGATCTAGATTTACGCATTGCCGTACCAGTTCACTCCCGATTGATCCCCCAGCACCGGTCACTAAAACGGTCTTTTCTGTTATACTGGCCTTTATTGAGTTCATGTCAATTTTTACAGGCTCCCTGCCAAGGATATCTTCAATACTAATATCACGTATATGCTTTACGCTTACAGGGTCATCCGTTAATGTGTGAAAGGATGGCAATATTTTGATATCCATCTCTGGACGGATGCCTTTAATTTCATCAATAATCTCTTTCAATTCATTTTTCGGTATTTCAGGGAAAGCAACAATCAGAAGATCCACAGGATACATCCGAATATGCTCGATCATCTCTTCCTTACCGCCTAAAATTCGGACTCCATGTAAGAGTAAACCCGACATTACCCGGTCGTCAAAAATTCCTTGTACAGACAGGCCCCAATGATCATTTTTTAGAATGTCACGAAGTATCTGCTCTCCCTCACTCTCAGCACCAAAGATAATCGTGTGTTTATCCTTCTTCTTCTTGAGGTGAATGGAGCAACTGATGACATCTCTGTGCTCAATCTCCCTATGGACAGCACTGCATGAAATAAGAAAAACGTAGTGAATGCATACTCGTAACTTCCCATCTCGATGAATAAATGCGAAATAACCAACGAACCCGCTCCTCCAACAGAAATTCCCAGAAAGATCCTAACCAGATCTCTCAAACTCATGTGTCGCCATTTTACCATATACATACTGAAGGAAGCCAATCCCATCAGCACTGATCCAATGATGATAAAAGTATGCTCGACAGGGAAAGGCCGCGCAGAGGATAAAAATGGGTATAGCGTTATGTAAGCCACTATTGCAGAAAACAGCAAAGAAAAAATATCGCCTGCCAAGAAGAACAGGCCTCTTGTAAACTTGTTTAAATACTTGTACTTCTTATTTAAAGATTCAATTTTCATCAGAAACTCTCTACTTTAGCCCTGTAAATTTAATTTATAACTAAAATATGCATTTTAATGCCTTTTCCCTTGATGTCATGTTTGTAAACAATTTTTAAAAAGAGTTGTTCCATGACAAACAAATTATCTATGTATGTAACTACAAAAGTTGTGCCAATCCCATGAATCACACTCATATTTAATGATAAAAGTGTTTTCAGATATCCTATTAGGGGTTTTATATTTCATAATTTTTCTGGCTATAGTTTTTTTTAAATGAATATATTTAGTCTGAAGATATCGAGTAATTTTTACTCAGTTTGTCGCGTAAAAATTACCCGCTTAAACTATCAGTATGTACAGGTTCAAAATTTAATCCTAAAGCAAACTATATTCCTATAATAAAGCTGGAGAAATATCATCTGGACGCACTTTTTCAGACTGTACCAAAACTATAAGTTTGCTAATCCAGAATCATCTCTTGAATGCTTTCTGGTTCAAAGCTTTCTTAATCGCTCCAACAACTCGTGATCGATCCTCATTGCTCAAATTACTTCCTGAAGGTAAACAGAGCCCATACTTGAATAATGCGTCTGACACGCCATTTCCGTAATATGGGAACCCGTTATAAAGCGGCTGCAGATGCATTGGTTTCCATAGCGGACGGCTTTCTATATTCTCTTTCTCCAGCTCGTTATATAAGTCATCTTTTGTCACTCCACCAGTTTCTTTCGGATTCACTAGTATTGTCGTAAGCCAGCGATTACTGGAATATCCTTCAGGCTCTTTTAAAAAATAAATTCCTGCATTAGAGTTCCTCTGGCTCGCGAATGTCCTAAGCTCAATTCCAGGATGAAGCCAACTGCCATCCAGTTGCTGAAAATAATAATCATAGTTCGATCGCCTTGCTTTCACCCGTTGATTGACGACCTTCATTTGTCCACGTCCTATGCCGGCCACAATATTACTCATTCTATAGTTATAGCCGAGCTCACTGTGTTCATAGTGTGGTGCTTCATCCCGGGCCTGGGTTGCCAGAAAACGCGCCTTTTTCACCAAGTGTTCATCATCACTCAGCAGAGCCCCGCCGCCGGAAGTTGTGATAATTTTATTTCCATTAAATGACAATACTGAAAACAGGCCAAAAGCCCCGCATTTACGTCCATTTATAGAAGAACCGAGTGCTTCGGCTGCATCCTCGATAACGGGTATATCGTATTTTTGGGCGACCTCAAGTATTGGTTCAACTTTGGCAGGCATGCCATAAAGGTGTACCAATATTATGGCTTTGGGTTTTTCTGCTTCATTGGTTTCTACCCTGTCTACAATAGCTTGTTCCAGCAGTTCCGGATCCATGTTCCACGTCTCAGGCTCTGAATCAACAAAGACGGGTGTAGCACCCTGATACCTAATTGGGTTGGCAGTGGCTGTAAAAGTAAACGATTGGCAAATTACCTCATCCCGGGGTTCACTCCACACAGAATTAGTGCCAAATGAATAGCTGCTGTTCCCGAGGTGACAGCAGCAGCATGATCTCTTCCGGTATAGGCCTGCAGATCTTCCTCAAATCCATCCACATTGGCACCCAGTGGAGCTATCCAGTTTTTATTAAATGCATCATGGATATAGTCAAGCTCCTCACCACCCATGTGAGGTGAGGAAAGATAGATACGCGGATTTGAATAGTTCATTTATGCTATTTTCAAATTTTTTGCTATCTGCTATGGATTAGCATCCAGCTCTCTTATAATTTCCTGATGTTTTAGTTCAATCAAGAAAGATACATTACATTAATCTTACTGTGTTAAAATTTACGGATTATTGTGATTATTAATAACTTTTAGGAATTACATCTTTTTAATGCTTTCAGTAAAATCATTTTTTTATCTTTACACTCGATAATCTAGAATTAAATCAAGAGACAGCACTAAATTTCAGACGACATTGTATGTCAAATTTACAAAGACAGATAATATGAACAGCATTCAGCTACGACTATTACCCATATGTTTACTCTTTTGGTTTATCTCAGCAATACCGAATCAGACGAAAGCTCAGGGCATAGAGTTTGGAATTACGGGTGGGATGAACATAAGTACGCACACCAACAAATTTAAATTCATAGACGATGATATAGACCTGACGTATACCCCAAAGGTCGTTACAGGATTTCAGGGAGGATTTATACTCAGGAAACAACTTAGTGAATCAGTACGCCTGCAAACGGAACCGTCCTTCATCCTTTTGGGAGCCCGCTATAATGAGTCTTTCGATCTGAGAGGATTCGAGTTTCAAACCGATAGCAGAACAAGGTTTCTCTATCTTCAAATGCCACTTCTGCTACAGTTCTCTACTGTACCAGAAGAACGAACAGTATATGGTCGAGAGTATCCAAAAACAACGTATCACATAACGGGAGGAATCTATGGCGGATACCTTCCCTATGCCAGTTTCGAAGGGACTAATATTGGAGATCCGGTGGGAATCTCATTTGAGGGAGAATTCCAAAATAATGTTACCGATCAGTATAAAAGTTATGACGGTGGCTTGGTTTTTGGCCTGGGTTTTGAACATGGTTTAAGGAGTAAAATCGGATTTGAAGCACGAGCCATGTACTCGGTATTTGATGCCTCCGAATATCAAGGAAATACTTCTCCATTTTCGTTCAAAATGCACAATATGGCTGCCACCTTATCAGTGTACTTTATTCTTTAGAAATATCTGTATTGACACCTAGTCAAGCACATGCTTCAGGAGATTCTTTAAAAAAGCTATAAGGTGGCCCGTCGCCGCTAGCTAGCCCAGTCCGGTGGCTGACCGATCAATTCGGTTTTTCGGAGCGGCTGGGCAGCGCGGGTCCGCTCCGGGTTCTGGCGGCATCTACGTACTGCGCCGGGAAGTCACCCACAAGCGCACCTGCCGGCTCTACAAGCTGGAAGAGTTGAATCTGCGGGCAGCGTCTCTTCCTGAGCGGGCCAACCAGTTATGGAACATGGATTTTTCGCCGATCAACTCAATGACGGGCGTTGGTTCCGGGCCTAACTGTAGTAGATAATTTTAACCTCGCAAGTGTCTGGCCATCTATGCTGATCAGTCGATCAAAGGCTCGAATGTGACGGCATATGTATCCACCCGACAAATATTATACATAGCGTCAATGCAATGAGGTTAAGAAAGTAGAGGGCAATCAATTTTGAATAGTCTTTATTAAGATCAAGCAATATGAACCTCATTTCTAAAATATCTGATCACATTTATTAGAATATCATCAATTGTATATCTTGTTTCATAGTTAATAGTCTTCTTAATTTTGCCAAGATCAGGGGTTCTCCGCCTCATATCTTCAAATCCTTCCCCATATACTTCACCATAGGGAATGTGATCTATATCTGATTTACTGTTCGCTAATTTCTTAACCCTTCTAGCCAGATCATTAATAGATATTTCCTCGTTGCTGCCAATATTGAAAACCTCGCCTTCAGCCGATGGTTCATCAATCAACTTGACGATAGCATCTACTGTATCTTTTACGTAAGTAAAACAGCGCGTCTGCTGCCCATCTCCATGTACCATAATAGTATTATTTGACAGAGCATTTTGCACAAAATTTGGAATTACCATCCCGTATGTCCCTGTCTGACGAGGACCTACTGTATTAAAGAAACGAGCTACAACCACCGGCAATTTCTTTTCATCATAGTATGCAATTGCCAAAAATTCATCTACTGCCTTTGAACAAGCATAAGCCCATCTGCGCTTACTTGTTGGGCCTAATTGCCAATCACCTTCTTCACTTAATTTTTTAATACCATTTTTTTCCTGCAGTAATTTTCCATATACCTCTGAAGTAGAAGCAATCAAAACTTTTTTGTCATAGTAACTTGCTAACTTCAATACATTCTCAGTTCCTCGAACATTTGTAATAATCGTTTCTACCGGTTTTTCCATGATTAGTTTTACACCTACTGCTGCTGCCAGATGAACAATTCTATCACAGTTAATAACTAATTGTTCTAATGAGTGATAATCCAATACACTTGCCACTTTGATATTAAATTTCGGATTATCATCCAGGTGATCAATATTCGCAAGTTTACCTGTTGATAAATTATCGATTACAGATACCTCATGTCCATCCTTAAGTAGTCGATCAGCCAAGTGGCTCCCTATGAAACCAGCCCCTCCTGTAATAAGATATTTCATCATAGAAAATTATTGATTATGGATTTCGTACTTGATGAATAATGATTATTTGATTCCAACTTAATATTTCCTGAGTTCAAGTAATAAGTGCAACACGTAGGAAGACCTCAGGGGCGCGCCCCTGTGGTCTTCGGCCAAGCGGGTTATATTCGTGTTGCTCATGCAAGAATACACCCAACTCAGCAAAGAAAACCGTCATCAGATCAAAGCCCTACTCGATGCGGGCCATAACCAAAGCGAGATTGCCCGGACTATCGGCGTACATCGGTCGACCATCAGTCGGGAGCTCAAACGCAATGTAGCCAATGATGGCTCCCAGGACAAGCAGTATTGCCCTGACCTCGCCCAGCAGTTCACCGACCGGCGCCACCGGGATAAGCCCAAACACCGGCGGTTTACCGACGATCTCAAAGACCAAGCCCGCCGGTGGCTGACCACCGAGAAGCTCTCCCCGGAGCTGATCAGCGGCCGCTGGGGCGTGCTGGGCTTCGATGGAGTCTCCCATGAGACCCTCTACCAGTGGATCTGGAAAGCCAAACGCTACTGGAGATCCCACCGACAAGGATCTCTACAAGCATCTCAAACACGGTCGTCGTAAGGCCAAACGGGGTAACCGGCAGGACAACAGGGGCCGAATCAAAGGGCGGGTTCCTATCACCGAGCGTCCCGATGTGGTCGAACAGCGAGACCGCTTGGGCGATATTGAGGTCGATCTGATGATGGGCAAGGCCCATAAATCAGCCCTGCTGGTACTGACCGACCGGACTACGCTGCTCACCAAACTCCGAGAAAGTTACCTCGAGGAAAGCCCAGCCAATGGCCCAGGCCATCATCGATCAGCTTTCGGATATTCCTTCTAGCCTTCATCAAAACGTTAACTTTTGACAACGACAAAGCCTTTGCTCGTCACCAAGATGTTGCCGAAGCCCTCCGGGCTGACACCTACTTTACCCGGCCCTATACCTCCCAAGACAAAGGAACCGTGGAAAACCGCATTTGGGTGATCAGGCGGTTCTTCCCGAAGGGTACCGATCTGCGAAAGGTTTCTCCCCAGCGCATCAACAGCGTCGAGGAGTACCTGAACTTTCGACCCATTCGAAAATTTGATTACCTTAATCCTATCCAACAAACCCTAAAACACCGCTGTGTTGCATTAGTCACTTGAACACGGCTTTAAAAATAAATTTTAGCCTCAAGTATTATTTACATTCTCCAATATCATCAAAGAGCTTTTTGAGATGATAAAAAGTAGAAATATGGTGAAAATTTAAATTACCAGATGTTTTAAAGGTTTAGAATTTTTTCATATTCAGTTATAACATGCTCAATTTTAAATAATTTAGACCGCTTTTTGGCTTTTTGGCTGTACAAATATCGCAATTCTGAATCATCTATCATAGATTTTAGCCCTCCAAATAATGATTCTGGGGTCGGTTTGGTCATGAGCCCATAAGTTCCATAATCGACCAAACCTCTGCAGCCTGAGCAATTGGTGACGACTGGAGGTATACCTAATATCATTGCTTCACAAAGTACAGTTGGTAACCCTTCAGATAATGATGACATTACAAAAATGTCCGAATGCAGTATGAACGGATATGGATTCTTTTTAAAACCTAGCAGGGATACATAATTCTCTAAACCTTGCTCGGAAATTTGATTATTCAATTTTTTTTCAGGGCTCCTTTGCCAAGAATCCTGAGTTTAAATTCTCTTCCTGATTCCTTTAAGAGTAAACAGGCTTCTATCAATTTATTATATCCTTTTACCGGTAAAAGGCTTCCTACTGCAGTAATATTGGTCACACTTTTTGAAAATTCAGGATCAAATTCCCTGGACTTCTTAATAATATCATCCCGAATCTATTGGATTAAAAATAACTTTTTGTTGATCATATTCGCCAAAAATTGAATTAAATTCCTCAATCACATCCTGCGAAACTCCTATAATGATATCAATATTATTATATCGTTTTTTCAACCTCGTCTTATGTTTACCTTTTATAAATTTCTTTTTATGGCTGTCATTCTTAAAACTGTTTTGAAGTACTACAGCACTCTTCACAATCCTTGAATCCAGAAATTTCAGCATATCTGAATAAATACTATCACAAAAACAAATACCTACATCATATTTTGATGTAATCGTTCTTTTTGTCAAATATTTAAACGGCCAGCCGATATTAAGCTGTCTATAAAGCTCAATTATAATCTTTCTGGTAAATCGACTAGAAAACAGAGACAAAACTTTAACCTGATCAGGCACGTAATCAAGATAGATTCCTTTTCTTTCTACTACACATAAATCAATTTCATATTTACTCGTATTCAGATTGGTAAGTAAATTTATTAAAGCCTTTTCTGCACCACCTCCAACTAATGACGGAATTATAATTAATATCCTTTTTTTAGATCTCATTCATTACCCCACGTTTAATTTATAGATCCTTGGAGCTTATTAAGAGTTTCCTGGAAAGCGTTCTATATTTAAAGTAAAAATGTCCTAATGACTCTTTAAGTATAGGACGTAATAATCCGATTTTAATCAACTGCTCATCCAGTTCATTTATACTATTACTTTTTATAACTCATCTGCCATAACTTTACCAAGTTCCATTGTAGACATGTATTCAACATCCGGCCATTGCTCAGAAATAGCTTTCAGCAATTCTGACAGAAGGGCTAAATTCCTATCCCGATTATCCTTACACATGTTTCCGACAAAATTTAATCTGTGAGAACAGATTATTGCAGGTTTATTCAGCTTAAATGCCTCTTCAATACGCCATATGGTTTTTTTTATCAAATCATCACTTGGGTAGAGTGTAGGTTCAAAAAAAACATTCCTCACAGAATAGTATTGACCGGATCTATTTTTTTTACCAAGGTAATTATATTTTTTCTGTATGAATTCCGGCCAAATACAGGTTCAGTTTGAAGTGCAATCCCTTGTATAAATGTAATACCCAGATCATACAGAGTTGATTCTAACTCTTTCATCCATATATAGCATGGTGCAATTATTGATTCAGCCCTATAATTAAAAATTTCTTCGAATAGATTGAGTCCCTCTCTGATTATTCCCTTTATTTCCTCTAATTGCTTTTCTGAACTACAGTCAAATGCAGCTCTGAAATCCTTCCTTTTCCTATTAAGATTTTCAGATATGGGAATGGCATAGGTGCCCAAATTAAATGCCTCATGCACCTGTTTATTTCCGGATCGTAATGTATTCATCCAATCGGAGACATGAAGATGTTCACGTCCGTGAAATTGTGGTAGAAAAATTTTCTTGGATATTCCCTCCTTCCATAAATCAAAAGAAGATTCAGTTTCTCTTTTCTCACTCAATGTATTAGTAAACTTCTCATAATAATATTCCTGGAAATTTGATGCCCTAATTTTGTTATAATCCGGATTTGCAACAATAGTATTAGCAGTGATTACAGGATGCCTCCCTTTTTTGTCTTCGTAAGAAGTAAGTACATCAAATAGTTTTTTTAAATCTTCGGGTTCTGCCAAACCATCAAACTTGCAATAAGGGTCCTTGCTAACTGTAATTCCTGCTCTAAATAGTCTAGTATAAATTTCTTTAGAAGGAATACTTGCACTTCCCCAATCATCAGACTCAATAACGATAATCTTTCTCGAAGTTTTCCAACCCGGATAGTATAGTATCTTCCTCCCTATAGATTTGAATGGATATTTAATATTCATACTTAAAAGGCCTAATCAGTGAACCGATCTTTACAGGGTTTGATATGATTAGAATAGGCAATAATTTTAAAAGCTAAATACTATAAGGAAGAAGTAATCTTCCTTTTTACACTCTACTCTCAAGAAGCTCCGACTCTTTCATAATAATCGGTTCAGAATCAACATCCCGCAGAAATATCAGTGGCTCATCATAGGTATAATCTACCCTTTCCATAGTAGTGCCATTACCTTTAAACATAGCTTCCAGGGTGTCCATTGGCAGGTTGGCTCCACCAGCCGCTATTGAAGAGGTAAAGGCAACATGGCGAATATTTATCTCCGTAATTTTTGGAGCTCCTTCCGCATCTTCCTTGTAGTCAACCGTAAATATGCCATTTAAGCCAGTACCAAGCTCATCAGAAATGGATTCGAGCGCATTTTGGGAAAGTTGTACGAGTTCCGGTTCATTTATCAGCCGGCCAAATGAGGTATTGCCAGTAATACCTGAAGGTGCCACCTTAGCCATGATATAGTTTACTCTTTCGGCACAGGCCGTTCGTTTAAGTTCATTGTCAAAATAGAGCATCTTGCAAGCCATATTTCTGCCGGGCAGATATTCAGTTGCAATAAATTCACTTACCCCCTCATTAATTGAAAGCCATTGCGCAAGGGCAGATTGCGATTCTATTTTTAATGACCCCAATCCACTGGAGCCTTCCGTGCTGCGGATCCAGAAGGTTTGTCCAAGCTCATCGGTAAGGCTATCGTAGTTGTAGGAAGAAGGATTAATTCGGCTGAATTTCGGAATCAGCGGTGAACCGTCCAGGTATTCGTGTAACCGGTGCTTGTTAACAAGAGCGGAAGCCAGCTTAAAATCCGGAAGATGAACTTTTACCGGCATTTCCAGTTCCTGGCGGTTGCGCGACCACTCAAGCACTTCCACTTCCGGAAGCACAACGGCACCGTCTATATCCTCCCTGTTTATAATTTCATTCAAGACCTTCCAGTAATCCCCGTCATCCGCCCGAGGCACCACATAATGCGCATCAAACAGCGTTTTGTCATACAATCCGTACGCAAGCGGATCGCAGTCTACCCCGATAAAACGGACCGACGTTGCCAGATCGTTATCCGAAAGTTTTACAGCACGAACGAAAGAGCGCGGGGTAGGTCCCCCGACGCCAGTTACCAAAATATTCATAATAATCCCTACTTCTGTTCTTTTACATGTTCATCAAAGCGCGGCATACCCACATGATTTTTATGGGTGATGTCTTCCCGTTTTACTACTTTTTTAAAGGTCATCCAAAGAATTTTCAAATCAAGCAGGAACGATCGGTTCTCGACATACCACACGTCGAGAGCCAATTTTTTATCCCAGTCTATGGCATTCCTTCCATTTACCTGAGACCAGCCGGTGATGCCCGGTTTCACTTCATGCCTGCGCTGTTGTTCTTCTGTAAAATACGGAAGATAATCCATCAACAGGGGCCTCGGGCCAACCAGGCTCATATCCCCTTTCAATACATTTATCAGTTCCGGCAATTCATCCAGGCTGGCCGAACGCAAAAATTTACCAAATCTGGTCATCCGTTCTTCATTGGAAAGAAGCTCTCCGGATTCATCTTTTTCATTGGTCATGGTTCGAAATTTAATCAGTGTAAAAGGTTCACCATGCTGGCCGGGGCGGGTTTGTGTAAAAAAAACAGGTCTGCCCAATTTAACAGCAATCGCTAATGAAAGAACCAGCAACAGTGGAAACAAAATAACAAGGCCGGTCAAGGATGCTAAAATATCAAAAATTCTCTTACCCATGATCTCTGTTCATCTCATTTAGATATATGGGGCGCTTACCAGATGGGAGGGCCCTTATTTCATCACAAAACACGGTACTTATTTCTGATTCTGGCCCCAATACACTTTTCAGGCCCTCTGTTATTTCCCCAAGCACGCCTTCAGGGACCTCTTCTTCTGCTGACTTTATCCTCAGCTCATACCTGTCGGAGGCCGTTTGTGCAAACTGGTATTGAAAAACCGGGCCAACTTTGGACAGAGGCTTATAAATATATGGACCCAGTATCAGGGGAGACACCGGTTCCCCGGTACTTGAAAGAATCTGCTCTGCTGCCCGACCGGTAATATTTTGAATGGCAAGCAGCTGACCGTCCCGATAGCTTTGCACTGTTGCCATGTCACCCGTATTATAACGGATAACCGGTATCAGATCATTGAAGATGTCTGTGACAACCACAACGCCCTGCTCTCCCTCTCTCACCGGTTGATATGTTTCGGGGTCAACCACCTCCACATACACGCCGAACTTATTCACATAATAAGGACCGCCAAACTCTTTCTGCTGGGCAATCAGCCCGACTTCCTCGTTACTGTATCGATCTATGTATATACAGTCAAAAACATCACGGATGATCTCTCTTTTAAACTCTTCAAGCGGTTCCGAAATCGAAATGAGCGAACGGATCTGCAGTCCTTCTTTTTCTCCGGGATTTCGCTTGAGATATAACGCCAGCTCATACATTACCGTCGGGTATCCCATCAATACCCGGATCTTTTTGCTCTTTAACTCCCCTATAAAATCACGAATCCGGCTTTCGGAAATATTTTTGGGAATAAAAATATGTTCATTTCTCAAAAATTTGACGAAAGCCGATTTGTTCTTGGCCCTGATCAGGTAAAAAGGATCGCCCAATTCATATCCAGCAGCTTCATTAAAGTACTTAAAAGTTGCCGTCCGTATCATTCTGCGCTCTTTTGAGTAGGGAACCCGAAGCGGCTCGCCGTATGATCCCCCGGTATAGGCCCAGTCATGGATATCATCCGGATCCACTTTTTGTGTCCATTCTTTGATGTCGGCTTTATCCATCAGAGGATTGTTCTCAATGTCGCCATCAAAGCCCCATTTTTCCAAATAACCGGTTAATTCCTGCATATCGAATAGCTGTTGAGTGCTATTGGCATGTCTGACCTTTTCATAAAACAATTTTAACTCACCCCAGGTAACAAGGTTATAACCGTTATATAGTATTTTGGGAATTATTGATTTAATCATAAAAAGTTTACCAGGGTTCAATCCTCTCTTAGTACTTCTGCAAAATCTCCGGAACTCATAAATTCAACATCCGGCCATTTTTTAACTATTTCTCCTAACAGTTTTCCTAACTCTTTAAGACCATGGTCTCTGTTAGTCACATCAATTCCTCCATTATAATTCACCCGGTGTGTACAGATAATAGCAGGTTTACCCCAGCGAAATGCCGCTCTTATCATGGAAAGGCAGTCATCAACGGAGGTATTATTATAAAGTTCAAATTGACAGGTTCTTATATAATAGGTCTGGCCTAAATTATTTGTCTTACCAAATGAATAGAATTTTTTCTTTACCTCACCGTTTCCTACCGGCTCCGGGCGAAAGCGATTTGCTACAATAGTATGAATATCTGCTTCCCATAAGTAACGCTCAAGTGAAGAAGAGAAAACGCCATTGGGGGGGTCGAATACTGTTGCCCGATAACCAAAAAGCTCCTCAAACAGATCGGTCCCTTCCCTGATACTTTTCCTGAGAAAAGGAAGATCCGAATCGGATTCAAAATAAAAAGCAGGACGAAAACTGCCCGCCAGTGAAGGCAGGCCCTCGGCAGGATAAGAATAATATTTCTGCTCGAAAGCCTTCCTGATTTCATCATTTCCTTGTTGGAGATATTTCAGCCAAAGCGGTACGGCAAGATGTTCACGTCCGTGAAACTGCGGCTTAAAAAGTCCGGCGTCGATTCCCTGCCGGTAGAGTTCCAGTACATCTTCGCGTTCTCCGTACTTCTCCAGCGTTTTGTCAAACGATTCATAATAATACTCCTGATAACCGGATTCCTTAATTCGTTCAAAATCCGGGTTCGCAAGATTTACAAAAGGAGTAAATACGGCGGGGTTCCCGCTTGCGTCTTTAACGGAAGAAAGAATTTCAAAAAGGGCTTCCAGATCCGAACTCCTCTCAATAGTATCATATCTGTTAAAAGAGCTGCGATCAACAGGCACTCCCATTTCCAGCAGTTTTTGATAGTGTTCTTTGGATGCAATGGTATTCGATCCCCAGTCATCACTTTCAAAAACTACAATCTTTCGATCGGTACTCCAACCCGGGATGTTTTTGATGTTGGACTTAAGTTTATTTTTCAGCTTTGCAAAATTCACATTCTACCTCTTCGTAGCCTGAAATTTATTTACGATATCAATCATAGGACCAAACCGGAATTCGGACGTAAGTTTATCAATTTTTTTAAAGTAAGAACCTCTGTTAAACCATTTAATATAGGTCATCATCTTCTTTTTAAAATCGGCCTTTCGAAGCTGATCATGATAATAATCCGGATATGGGGTCTCATCAATCTCATAGGGATGCATGTAAAAAACGGGAGACCTTTTCTTTGAGACCTTTATTAACGCATTTTTTGTAAATTTATAAGGCAAAATTTGCAGGTATCTTCCCCCGCAAGCCGGAATTTCCTTGCCGAATAACTTGGTAGTTGAAAGGGGTACTTCAATCAAGGTATCTCCATTAGTTGTCGTCAATTCCGTGATGCCTTTTTGAAATCCAGGCCAACCATATCGGCCCGATTGAATGGGCATAATACTGCTATCATAGGCAAACCCGGCCCTTGCTATTACATCCAATCCCCAGCGTGTTTGCTCGTTTATGGAAAAAGCAGGCGCCCGGTGCCCGTAAACCTGATTCCCGGTAATATCTTCCAGAAGTTTTTTAGCACGGTCAATTTCCTGAAATGCTTTTTCTTCAGAAATATTAGAAAACTCCAGATGATGATAGCCATGTACTCCTATCTCATGCCCCCCCTCAGCTATCTCTTTAACCAGCTTAGGATAGTGTTCTGCAACAATTCCAAGTACAAAGAAGGTGGCTTTCGTTTCCTTATTTTCTAGAAGTTCTAAAATTTTACTTGTATTGACTATCACCCGCTCGGTAGGCTTCATTTCAATGCCATAGGCATCCCGCATGGTGATACTGATACCACACTCTACATCTACCGTGAAAGCAGAAAGAAAATTTTGATTCATATATCTCAAACTTACACGAAAGAATTTTTATGCAAAACTAATGGGCTGTATACCCTCCATCGACAAATAGATTCGTTCCCGTTACCCATTTGGAGGCATTACTCAAAAGATATATAGAGGCATAGGCTACATCCTCCGGTTTGCCCATTCCAAGGGGATGAAGAGCTTCAATTTTAGATCGCGCTTCCTTATTCCTGCTGTAAACCGCATTCTCCGACATTGGAGACTCAACAACTCCAGGTGAGATACAATTAACCCGCACACTTTTGGGTGCAAGCTCTACTGCCATTGACCGGGCAGCTGCAAGTACAGCACCTTTTGTAAGACTATATATAGTCTTACCTGACTCACCAACGCTCCCCATTACAGAAGAGATAAACACAATACTTGAACCATTCTTTGGTAAAAACTTATTTTTTGTGGCCCACTTAGTAAGGTAAATTGCCGAAGTTACGTTTGTTTCAAACAGGGGCTGAATTTTTTCAGGAGATATCATTCGTAATGGCAAGGTTGTTGAAATACCCGCACAATGAATAACTCCATCAATAGCAATTCCTTCACTTTCAAGGTTTTCCATAACACTATCAACTGCTTCAGTATCATTCAAATCCACACTTACCGAACGTCCCTCATTTTTAAGACTGTCTAGTGTTTCTTGAAGGCGTTCCTTATTCCTGCCAAAAGCAAAAACAGTTGCCCCAGCCTTGCTGCATTCGATGGCACATGACCTCCCAATCCCAGACGAGGCACCTGTAACAAGTATGGTTTTATCTTTTAAGCTAAAAGCATCAGTCATCATTGAAACCATTAAGTACCTGAAATTCTATTATTGATAGCCATAATACCTGAATTCATTTATGATAGTTACCATTCAATTGGAATGCATCTATTTTAACTTCTTTATTTATATAGTAGATCCGAACTCTTTCAACTCCTTTAATTAGTTTAAAAATTGAAAAAAGCTTTTTAATTACTAAAGCAGTTATATTCAGCCCCTCCTCTTCAAATATTTCTCGGCACCTTTCATGCAGAGCAATATGTATAATAGTTATCCGCGCTCTGGAGTCGCGTTCAAACATGACTACGCCAATAAGATTTGCATCAGGTTCATCACTATCAAAGATATGGAGTGTTTGTCCCAAAGATTGATCTTCAAAAACTAGTGCAATCTCTCCATCTTCTTCCTTTATAGTCGGTTTTGAAAAATCTTTTACAGATTGTGTAATTCTTTCGGCATAACGCGCCTGGTTCCGGTTAAAAAAAAGATGTGCTCTAATTCATCTCGATATGAAGCGTCAATCTTTGATCTAAAATGGAGTGTTATATCCTCTTTTTTTAACACCGAAATTCTATCTTTAGTTAATAACTTATTGGCGGAATATTACTTATTACTAGTTTAATTCCAGAAGTAAGCATAATTATCAATAGTGGTCATTTTATTTCATTTTGTCAGGTCATCTTCCTGCGCCCCTCTTCGAGGGACTTTGTGGGCTGTATTCGAGACTCTGCTGATCATTTTAATTACGCTTTTTTCTGATACTAGGTCCTAGTCTGTAACCCAAAAAAATCGCCTTATTAGATAAAATAGTAAGTGAATTTCTACTTTTTTTCTCAAAATCAAATATGTATATAAATAATCTATGGCGAGATAAACCTTCAGACCTCTACAAGATCCGAGATAATCATATTATCTGAATTCAGAACGGAAGTAGCCCAAGACATACCTACACCAAATCCACAAAGCAACAATTTTTTCTTACTTTCCTTCAAATCTTCTTGAAGCTGACTAGCAATAGTTATTGGGATTGAAACTGAAGAAGTATTTCCAAATTTATCCAACGATATAGGGCATTTTTCCTCTTTCAACTTCAATTTTTTACCCAGATAACCATTCATATACATATTCGCCTGGTGAAATATAAAGTAGTCGACCTCCTCCTTATCCAGCCCTGCCATTGAAAGTGTATTCTTTACATCTTTGGGAATTTCACGAATAGCAAAATTAAATACATCCGCCCCATTCATATAGCCGTGCTCATCAGTGCGGATATTACCATGCTCGTCTACCACCTTTTCTTTAAGCGTTTCCGGTGTACTGGGATTTCTATAACCTCCGGCCTCAATCTTAATTAAAGATTCTCTGGATCCATCAGAGTTAAGAGAAAAGTAACTATCACCGTAGGCTTCACTCTTCCCTATTAAAGCTGCAACTCCCCCATCTCCAAAAAGAAATGCTGTTTTTCGGTCTTTGGGATGATATACCTTGGACCTTGTTTCACCATCTAACAGTAAAACATGTTTAAATCCCTGTTGCTGCATATAGGCATAAGCTATCGACAGACCATAAACAAATCCAGAACATCCAAGATTGACATCAAAAGCAAGGGTAGTTTTTGGCAGACCCAATCGATCCTGCAAAATTACCGAACTTGCAGGCATCCGGTAATCAGGAGTTTGAGTTACAAGAATCAGAGCATCTATATTTTCGGGATCAACATCGTTATCTTCCATCAACTTTTGGGCAGCATGATAGCAAAGATCTGATGCAGTCATCCCATCGGGTACAAAACGCCGTTCTTTTATACCGGTTTTTTCTACAATCTCCTTAACATCTTCGGCAGGAAAATGTTCAGTATAGTTAAGGTTATCAATAGTGTTTTGGGGAACTGCTGCAGCTAAAGCCTGAATACCGATATTAGTGAAAGTTAGCTGGGCCATAAATCAAGCAAATTTGATATTTTAAGAGTCTAAATCGAATACTTTAAAAGCTATACATTATTAGCCCTATTAAAAAATCTCTATTTCACTTTAACACGCTTGTCCACTTCATTTACCAAGTCTCCAACCGTTTCAAGTTTCTCAAAATCTTCATCCTCAATTTCTACGCCAAATGTTTCATCCAAGGCGGCAATCATGGAAAGATAGGCCAAAGAATCCCAGTCCTCATAATCTCGGAACTTGTCTGATAAATCAATGTTCAGATCTTCATTATCCATCGCTTCTCTGAAAGCGTCAAATATTTTTTCTTCCATAGTACTTATCTATTTAGGTTTGATTAATCTTAAAAAGTTTATGATCCGTATCCAATTAGAAATGTGTAATAGTAATTTACAATTGTTCTTGTGCGGTTAAATAAAATAGACGATATTGAAATATTGATATATACCAATTATTTCCTTTAAAGAAATGACTAAAAACTAGTCATTTCTTTAAAAATTAGCATTAAATCAAAAAAGACTATGGTTTTTATCATGCTCCCAAAATGGACCCTATAAGCCCTCCATAAACCACATTACAGGATCTACTAAATTCCATTCAATAAGTAAAGATTCACCTGGCTGATCAATAGCAACATCCCTCCAATTAACCTAGTGTAAGGAAATTTTGGTGATCAAATTTACACTTTTCTTCTATGAATAAGATAGTTAGGGATTCTCAAAGTTTTAAATTTGAAACCAGTATCCGGATGTGTATTTCCTCAAAGGAAGGTGAATTTTGCTCAATAAACGTCTGGGTAATGATACTCTTGTTCCAAGACCCATCTTATAGCATCAATATAAGAACTGCAAAATCCACACGGCTTACCTCTCCAGACGTAGCGCAAAACCAACTCATAATGAAGTATATCATAAAAATTATTCTCTGTTACAATCAAAAAAAATTACTTTAGTCATTTTTACAAACTGGAAATATATAAAATCTAAAAGGCTGATACTTCTTTCCCTCTCATATGCTAGTTACCTGACATCAAAATCTATTAAACTGAACTTCCAATTCTTGATATTTAGAATATCATCTCTTTTAAACTTTTTATCAATAATGTCAACTGTCAGGGGTAATTTTTTAGGGACTTTCGAAGAGGGTACTTTTAGTAAAAAGTGCGGGAAAAAATTCAAGCGCCCGACATACATGATGAGATCTATATTTTCTTTTTTTAAGATAACCTCTTTAATTTTTAATAGTGATTTAAGACTAAAAATTGAATTAATCTCAGAATACATTATGTAAGCAACCATCACCCCATCTTCGTCCACCACTTTATAATATCCGTTGAAAAATTTTGTTCTAACTGATTCATAATCCTTATAAAACCTGCTCTTTAGAAACTCTTCGGTTATTATTAATTCAAATCTTGCATCTTTTTCAACAGGATTATGGAATAGCGAATAAAAGCGGTTTAAATAAAGCCAAGTATATGTAAGGAATTTTGAACCAATATTTATAAGTGAATTAAATTTTAAGTCAACAATATTCCCTAATTTAACGGGCAAAACATCAGTAATTGAGATCACCAATATATTTTTTCCCAAGAATTTTCAGGGAATATTTGAATGAGTTATTATTCGGCACTCCTAATGTTGCAACCATTCCTTCTTGTGAAGCAAAGTCTTTTAAGCTTTCATACATTTTTTTAAATAATAACACATCACTTCTAAATTCTTCTGACACAAAAGTACCACCGCTGATGCCGGCCAGCACTTTATCACCGTTAAACTTGTATAAGGCTGGAATAAGTGAAGTATGGCCAACTACCCTGTTTTTATCTGAAACTGCAAAAGCATGATACGAGTATCTAAATATATTACTAGTATAAAATATTTTCTTACTTTTTACGGTACTATTCCTGTTGAAGGTTTTATTGAATTCATCAACAAATTCCCTCCATTCTTTATCAGATATTTCCGTTGTTTTATAAACTTTTATTTTCATAATAGTTGCAGATAAGACTATTCAAAGTGCTTCATGATAACCTTATATGCATCCTCAACCGAATACTTCTCAAGGAGTAACTGATATGCATTCTTTCCCATTGATTTTGTTTGATTTTTATTTTCGGACAAAGTGGTAACGGCCTTTTCAAATTCTTTAAAATTACCATGAACAGTACTTAAGCCTGCATCAGCCGCTTCGACTATATCTCCGATGTCAGTCTTTTTATTAACGGCACATAAAACTGCCATTTTTGATTTTAAATATGCTAATAATCTCGAAGGAAATTGAGGATAGGAATAGCAACTGTCTAAGAGTATTAACCCGACATCACAAATGCCAAGTATCTGCTCAAACTCTTTTTCAGGAAGATAGCTGTAGAGATATGCATTTTTGGGCTTGGATATAGAAAAAGCAGATTTGATTTTATTAAAGTGGGTTCCTGCTCCACCGATCAAAAAGAATGCTTTTTCATATTCCTCCAATCTTTGAATTGATTCTATTAAAAAATCAAGCCCGTGCCCTTTGCCCAGATTCCCGCTAAATAAAAAAACCGTGGCATCCTTAGGAATCCCATACTTCTCTTTTATTCCCTCATCCGGTACGAAGTTTTCTTCCGGAACTTTGATAGCATTGGGACACACTTCAACTTTGCCAGCATCGAAGTTGTGGATTTTTCTTTAAAACAAAATCCACATTTTTAGGCGACATACAGCCAATATAATCTGAAATACCGTATATTTTTTTTTCGTGTCTCCTGAAGTATTTCCAAATAATCCCATTTTCCTGAATAGCCTCTAAGTCAACAAATCCATATGGCCAAATATCCTTTAATAATAAATAAATTTTGCTGCTATAATTATATTTGAGATCGCTCAACAAGCCCGACATAGTTATAGGAGGCGTATTAAACAGTATTAGATCGAAATTTTTATCTGACCAATACTCTTTAATCTTTCTTTTAAACTGAAAATTAAGTAATAATAGTGACAGACCTTTTTCTATATAGTTTGTTTTACTGATATTTCCCGTTTTAACACGTAAAACATTCACCCCCTTTTCTATTTTATATGAGGAAGACTTGCCCGTTCTTCGTTGATTATTAGATACAACATACATCTCATGGCCATTATCCCTAAACTCGTGTATCAAATCTGTATATAAATTACTCCTGCCTTCATCAGGCCAACAAATCGTAACAAATAAAATGTTCATTTCCCCTCTTAATTACTTTGTTTCTCAAGCCATATTATAGTCCGCTTATTACCTTCCGATCTGTTAAATTTTAAATCGGGAGCAATCTTTTTAGTCTCTTCCAAAGGCTTTATTCCATTGGTAGTCATATTTTTAAATCGAAATGTCGTCATAGGAAATTTTACATTAAATTTTCGGTGACATTTTACCAGGAAAATCAAACTAAAGATTTATTTTTTACAGATAACATTAAATCTAAATAATCTTGATATCGATCTTCTTTGTTAAATAGTTTTTCCGCCCTTTCTCTACATTTTTGAATGTATAATGTTTTGTCTCCTTCTAAAATAGAATTTATTGCTTTAACCAGTTTATTAAAATTTCCTTTGCATACAACAGAGCCAGTATCTTCATCTACTGCCTCTGGGCTTCCTCCCGTATTATAAGTCACCACTGGGGTTCCGCAGGCCAAAGCTTCAAGATTAGTTGTTGGAAAGTTATCTGCAGTTGTAGGGTTTACAAAAACATCAGCCGCTTTATAATAAGAAGCTAGCTGTTCCACATTCTCCGTTCTCGACAGTCCAATAACATTTTCAGGCAAAGACGCTTTTTGTTTGTCACTGAGGCCAATCAACACTATTTGATAACTGTCATCAAGCCTATTATTCAACTGTAAAAAAGTGTTTAGTCCCTTTCTAGCGTTCCAGAGGTTGGCAACACCTAATATTACTTTTTTATCTAGTTCCTTTATTCTGTCGGGAGTATCTTTATTCACATCGAAAGTTTTTAGATCCACTCCCGATCTTATAACCTTAACCGGATATTCCTTTAAGAAAGATCTTTTTACTAAATCACGCAGCCACTCTGAGTGAGTGACAATTGTCAGGTTATCCAAACCGGTAAATAGTTCACGTTTATTTTTATAATTATTTTTTGAGTTATCCAGACCGTAACTAGCCGGATAGCTATTCTTTTTGGGACAAGCGTAACAACCATCAATCCACCTCTCGCATCCTATAGATTCAAAATAAGTGCAATGGCCGGTGAAAGCCCAGCAGTCAAAAAGGGTCCAGATCACGGGAAGCTTACTTTTTTTCAAGTAGTTAAATAAAACTTCCACATTCAGATAATATCCATGAAGATTATGTAACCCTATCACATCCGGATTAATGTCATCTATTTTAGAGATCAAATTCCTTGTGACATGCTTCGAGCCAAAGCCATGAAGATCAAATAATCTGGTTTTTAGACCATGCATATATACATCAATCTTATTACCGATCTTAATAAGATTTGATGAGCTTCCATTTGAACCAAGTGTACTATATGCAATATAGCTGTTATGGCCCTGATCAATTAATTTTTGACCAATTTCTTCCGTGATTCTGCCGGTGCTTCCTGTATTGACCGATTTATTAATTTGTAGAACTTTCATCACTCCTCTGTCATTAATGAATAATATTGATAGCCCACAGATTCTGCTGAAAATTTGCTGATCATTTTTTTGGCTTCTCTTCCTATTTTTTTCTTAGATCATTATTCGTCATTAAGTACTGCAGTTTTTTTTCAAATTCTTCATCGTTAAACTGTTCGATCAAATACCCATTAACGCCGTCTTCAACCATTTCCGACGGACCAGCCACACAATCATAGGTAATAACCGGCAACCCGGCTGACATCGCCTCTCCGATTACATTAGGGAATCCTTCTGAACTTGAGGTGAATGCAAATATTTTACTCCTGCAGTAATACTTTTCTACATCTGAAACGTTGCCTGTCAAAATAACTTTGTCTCCCATATCATAGTCGCTAATTAAATCCCTTAAATATTTCATCCCCTTCTGCTTCTGGGCATCTCCGCCAACAATAACCAGTTTCCAGTCTTCGGTATCCGTTTGTTTGAATATCTTTATTAACCGGTCGTGATGTTTGGTCTCGATTAAGCGACCAACACTCAGCACAATGTTTTCTCTTTCCGAGTTCGTTTTTTCACACGGAATGGACCGGATGGGATTGCCAATTACTTTGATATTACTGTTATACCCCCGATCATTATATATTTTTTTTGCAATCTCTGTTTGTGCGATGATTGCTGAAGCCAACGGATATAAAATTTTGCGAAGTATTTCATGCGGCAGGCTCAGCCTCTTGTTGGGCTGGCAGCGATCGGAGATATACACGTTTGTCCGTACTCCCAGCAATGCCAACAGTACAAAGTTATTCCACCGCTCTCCCATACTTAGTACACTGTCGGGAGCAATTTCATTAACTTTTTTTCTGAGAAATACAAAAGACTTTATCGTTGATCTTAACCGTTTATTATTATCAAATTCCCAAGAAGGCTTGTGTACTTTCAATTTTTCGGGCAAATCGTAAAAAATCGTCCTGCCTTTTCCATATATAATCAAATGAAGATCAATATCCTCTTTTTGGGAAAAGTACCAAGCTAATTCTGCGGTTACCCGCTCCATACCGCCCGGAATCATGGAATGAATTGTCAAACATATAGTTCTTCCCATGTTATTTATACAGCTAAATATTAGAATGATTTTGGACCAGTGTACTATACAGCTGATTAGCTTTTTCTAGATGTTTAGAACTCAATACAAGGTTCATGTGATTATTTTTAAAAAATTTTCTTTCTTCATTAGGCAATGCTGAAGTAGCAGAAATCTTATTTTTTTCTTTCTCTTTAATCCGTTCATCAAATCTTTTAACCTGTTCCTCAAACTTCTCATCAGATCGCTTACTATCAGACAGTACCGGTGCTACCTTTTTTAACATGGCAAGCGGTTCCTGCGTAACTTTTGAGAAATCTAAAATATTTAATGTATCTCTTCTCGAATTCACATAAGAGTAATATTCAACATATCCAAAAGCCAGCTCATCAACCAGCTTCTGGCTGGGTTTCAAACTCTTCTTTTCTGTTACCCGGAACAGGTTGGAAATAATGGCGTCTTCAGGTTTTCGGATAATGATAAAGACAGGAAGCCCCTGCTTTAACGCCAGTTTGATCCCTGCAATCACATGCAGGTGACTGGTAAATTCTGTATCAGCAAAAACAAAGGATATCAACCCGCTGAAATAAGTATTGCCCGATCTGGGATAACCATCAAAATACAGGTGATCAGTTTTTTGGGGTAACCGAACTTTATCTCCGGTTCTGGTTCTATATAAATAGAACCAAACTTTATAAAGAAGTGGATTTCTTTTTACTAAATTTTTGAAATTCATTATTTCACATAAACATTTTAAGAAAAAGTTCTACGTGGCAAAAATTGACTTGGGAACAAGTTATTTATATCACAGCCTATCTGCAGTTAAAATTATTTTAAACAATGTATTTTTTATATGTAATGAAGGCGTTATTAACTTATCTAACCAGAATCACAAGTGTCCTAATTGTGACAATTTCATTTTCTTATAAATCATTGCAGCACAATGGAATAAGTACTTTTATTTTTTCACACTTTAACTTGTAGCTTGCCTGCGCCTTCGCAGTTCAAAATTTTTAAAAACAGATAGTTTCATGCACACTGGTCGAATCCTCTTTCCCACAACTTATGGATGTTGTTCCCCAAATTAGAAATTCAAAAAAAGTCCCTCCACAAAAGTGATCGCCGAGTGCAAAATATCTCATGTTGGGATCAAATCCTATGCATGTGTTTCGGACAAGGTACCTTTCGGGATAGCTTGCCGGATCTGACAGACACCTTCGAGGCGCTCGGTTCTCACCGTTACCATTTTATGGACAAAACATAAATGCGATCAAAACACAGATCTGGACGGCCATTTCCACCTATTTCAATATTATAATTTCCCATGAATCTATCATTTTACCGTCTGTCTGCACGCGATGATGCAAGTACTGAGCGTCGCAATGTTGGAGCGTATGACACTTAAACAGCTATTTTCCTTGCACCCGCTCACGAACTAAGAGACCCAACCTCGCAACCAATTGGGGCTCTTTAATTTATAATTGGACACTAACTGACTGGAACCAGTAAATTATAGTAGTAACTTTTTTTTCATTATAGTTCTAAATTTCATCCTGGTAAAACTCCTCCCAATATAGGAGATTAGTTTTAAAATTATTAACATTTTAATTTAAAAGCAGTTGTATTGGATTTTTTAGAATAATATCAAGATTTCTCTACGGCAACATTCAATAAAGTTTCCGGGTTAAGTGAATCAATCGTTTGAGTGTATTTTTTGTCATACGAATCAATCGGTTTAATATATTTTTTGTCATATATAATGAGCGCCAATAGAATTGCTTTAATTTACCACCATTTAAAAAAACAACGAGTGGTAAACCGGTCAAGTGTAACCAGGCATTATCATATGACCATGACTTATATGGTCCATCATATTTCATGATATTTTTAGTACCTGTAAGCATAATATTAGTTTCAAGAGGTGGAGCTTCATCATATGTGTAAATCCTGTCGAAATCGATTACATATAATTCTTGTTTACTGTTAATAAACACGTGTTCGGAATGAAAATCGAGATGTGCTAAGGCGGCACTGTTTATCTTCTTGACAAGCTTCAACAATTGATTAACAACTGATAAAGGTAATAAACCGGCAATTTTTCTATAATCTTTTAAAGTAACACAATTTTCAAGATACGGTATTACAAACCAGTTCGGACCATGGTCTAGTATTGGCAGAACTTCCTTGACGTTTGCAAGACGTTCTGCGACAAGCAACCTATTGCCGAGATATTTTTCTCGTCCGGGGCGATAAATTTTGCATACAGCTAAATTATTATTGTGTTCAATCAGATGCACTTTGCAATAATTACGCCAATATCCAAATTCTTTAATCACTGGAAACGGACACTGCATCTTTTTAGAATTTTCTGCCAAATTTGCTTTTATCGGTTTTATTAATTTGGGCTTCCATTTTTCCAATAACGCATAAGCAAATTTTGTATTGGCAGTCCATAACAAAGAAAAAGAAGTTCCATTTGTAAGAGTTCTATACTCATTCGCAAAGTCCCGGATATAAGGCATCAAATACAATCTCGCATTATCAACGGGTTCCAGATATGATGGTTTTCTCCATCCTTGTGGGCGTGGACAATAATCAGCCATTACAAAAACCTTCCAGTGGGTATCGTAATTACTAATATCCTCAATATAAAGAAGAGACGTTAAATCATCGGAATCCAAAGAAGAAATTTCAAATGAAGTAATTTTGTCGAAACCAAATCGCTCGAATACACTTTCAACGATATGTATATCAATTAATTTGGCTGGTACCAAGAAAAGGGACAACTTTGTCTCTGACATAATTTATTAATTACTCGAACACAGCTTTGATTTAATTTTATGGCTGAATATTCCGCCTGTTTTCGATAAACGGTTTATGCAGTTGCCAATGCTACTTTCTTTGAGACCTACACAGGCCATTTTTAGCCATTAAAACGTCCTTTGTTTTGCTTCATAGAGCTACCTATTCCACGGAGTTCGAATTTCGTAACAGGAATTCAGCTCTAGCCAGATACAAGGCTAAGATGAATCACAGGCGGTTTCGAACCGTGTTTTAGCCCGTATGGTCGTCAGTCCAGCTAGCGTTATCCAGGCGAATGGACCTTTTGCCCTAAACTTATCTTTACCACTCATAAAATAGTTGAGCTTACTCCAAGCTTCATTCCCTTTGGTTGAATAAGCCTTGATTTGATATACTCCGTCACTCCAAATAATGCATTTTCATTCGATTCGATGCATCACACTTATTTTTTTGGCCCGCACCATCCAACAGTATAGAAAAGAAACTATCAAGATTGTCGCCTCTTTCAAGTTCCAGGGTTACATCTTGAGGTCCTTCTACAATAGTCACCTCCTTTACTGATACAAAGCTCTCTGCTAAATCTGCATTTGGCGTTACTCACGAGAAGAAAGGGTTGAACTATCCTATGACAAACATTGTAATTACTACCAAAAAGCCACTCTTTTCATACTCACTATCCATTATTGATTATCTCTGTGTTATTTTTATGATCAATTATTTAACCAATTTATTTGAATTTATGTAATTAGTATTTATTAAATATGCTATAAATAAGAATAGGGTTTCTCACTAAATAAATATTGGTTTTATCAATTACATTTTTTTAATGATAGTAAATGATATGCATATTTACCTTGTAAATATATTTTAATTTAAAGCTATTCGTGCATAACAAGACTTTTAATTTTTACATTTTAACTTACTCTGCCTCGAATTTAAAAACTGTATACTCGAGGCTGTCCAAAAGCCCTATTAAGATAAAAGTCACCTAAATAAATAAGACGAAGTCAATCTCCCTTAATCCCTCTTCTCCAAGAGGGACTTTTGAAAGTGCCTGCATATTTGTAAAAGAGTTTCTCCCTGGAGAAGGAGGGTCAGGAGGATTGACGTGAGGGGGACCCTCTTTCTAAGCTCTTTGTTGACCCTCTCCTGTCCTCTCCCTGACGATCAGGGAGAGGCACTTTTTAAGCAATGATGGTATTATGTAGGAAGTTCGAGACTGACCAGTCTAAAAGTTGAGGATCGTTCTATGGCTGTCCTTAGAGGAGTCCGGTGGTTTCTCGGGCGTCGCGGTAATCTCATGATCACCGGCTTGGAGGGGAGCTCATTATTTCATTCGTAGCCCATTTTCGGGAGATTGCCGCGCTGCGTTCATTACATTCACTTCGCTCGCAATGACAGGGCGTTGTTTGGTCATCCCCCTTAATCCCCCTTCAAAGGGGAGGTTGCGAATTCGCTTCCCTGAGTCCAGAGAATCCCTGCAATGCATTATCGATGAGCCGGTGGGCGATCCAAAACAAGGCAGGCAGAGCGGGCACGATAGAACAATATCTGGGATTCTTTGGTGGTTTTCTTCGTTCATTTTTTTGCCATTAAAAAAATGAATACCACTTAAAGGGATTTATCTCCTAAAGAACGGTCTGGAGATATAATCTTTTTACCAGGTGTCCCTTTTGTCTTGATACTAAAGGAACCAAAAAATCAAGGCTGGGGAATGCTGAACCCGGCTGCGAGCGGCCGGCCAGAGTTTGCTCATGGTCCTTCTCGCTTGCTGCTGGCCTCGGAGCTCCCCACCGGTACAGCAAACTCCTTTTCGCCTCCCGCTCTCCGCTCAGCATTCCTAGGCCAGAGGGGGCAGCACTGTCACTTTCACTGGCTGTCATTACGAGAAGCCCGGTGGTTTTTCGGGCGACGTGGTAATCTCATGATCAGGGGCAGCAGGACGCCCTTGCTCTTTAGTTACCTGTTTCCGGGAGATTGCCGCGCCCCTGTTCGCTTCGCTCACAAAGGGTCTCGCAATGACAGGACGTTGTTCGGTCATCCCCCTTAATCCCCCTTCGAAGGGGGACTTTGGTGGCCTTATTTTCCATTCCTGGTGCAAATCCTTTCGCCCTAGGAAATTTTTGTTGGTCAAGAGATCGGAGCCGGAGCGTGAAGAAACCATTTCTGTTTGAGAACCGCGTTTCCCAGCGGGTCGAGTTAAATGGTTTTAGCGGAGGCGGAGAGAACAAAACAAAAAATTCATCAGGCGACGATTTTTTGATTCGTTTTTTCATCGGTGAAAAAATGAATACCAAGAAAAAAGGAAATAGCTAGACAGATCGGCCTGGAGACCAAATAATGGGCTCCTGTTTATCAATCTCCCTGAGTCCCTATTCTAGACCCCGTTCAAGGAGCAATAAAAAAACCGATTACACCCATTCAAGATGTAACCGGCTTAACTATATCTAAAGTATAGTGTTGTTTATGTTTGCTCTCTCATAGTAGTTAAATACTGCCTGGATCTATTTGATCAAGGTCATTTTTTTAGTCATAGTTTTTGCCCCCACCCTTAAGCGATAGATGTAAATACCACTGGTAAGGTGTGAGGCATTAAATCTTAATGAATAGGTACCCTGATCCTGAACACTATTATTTACTAGTGTGGCGACTTTTTTTCCAACAAGATTATAAATTGTAATATTTACTTCAGCTTTATTCTCAACTGTATATTTAATTTCAGTCGAGGGATTAAAAGGATTGGGATAATTCTGAAACAGATGTATTGACTGTGGCTTGTCAACAACTTGCATTTCTTCAGTTATTGATGGAGAAATCCTAAGAACAAATCTGTCATCATCTCCACCCGATGCTGACTGGAAACTGTAGGAATCAGTATTATTTAAGTTTATGATTTTATTTGTACGTCTGTCCTCAATCTCAATATTCCAGTCTGACGGAATATTGCTGAGTTCTGGCCATTCAAGAGTCAACTCTCCTTCAACAGAATTTTTGAATCCCAAATCAATCTGGAATTCCTTGCTAAAGCTTTCGGGCAGATATTTTTTAGAGAAATGCTCCTTTGTATTGCTTTGTACACTGTAAAGCTCTACGGCAGGATTTTCGCTGCTCACCAGTTTTAATGAAGTTAAATTGTAGGAGTCGTATAGGCTGGGGCCCAACTTACCTTTCTTGTTGAACTCCATTACAAACTCATCATTAATTGAGCTGCCCTGTTTCAGATTCAACTTTATGAGACCTAAATCTTCTGATGAATTAATAGAGTTTAGACTTGTGGAGCTAGCGAGTTTATTCAAGCTATTATTCCCAGCAGAAAGGCGGCTTTTATCCAGCACAATTTCACCTTCAAATTCATCAAGATAGCGTAACCAGAAAGCCTGGAAGGGAGATATAGTATGCCCTTCACCTTCAGGTAAACTTATATAACCCGAGTTTGCGGGATCCCAAACATATACATTTGAATTAATTTGGGAGTTAACTTCCCTGGCTGCTGCTAACATCTCGTCAACAAGAATGGGAACACCAAATGGGTTACCCACCAAGTTCCACCCTTCCTGACCTTCAATTTTTGAAGAATTATCAACATCGGTTATAGTAATTGGGATTGTGACAGGACCATTATTTTCTGACCCATTTATACCCAATTGTTTTGGAAATCCTCCCTGAATACCGGGCTTTTTAGGATTATCATCCTCAAACACCCAGACTAAATAGCCTTTGCCAGGTTGCATTTCTTCGTCCATTGAGGATGGAGCAGTAAAAGATTGTTGCTGTTCATCCCATACAAATACACTAGGATCATTCCGCTCTGCATCAGAGCCTGGTATTCCTTGAATCCATAATGGACTCAAAAATTCCCCGAGAGTTATATCTGCTACGGGTGAAGATATCATGTGCATTCCCGTAGGTCCATCGATATTGATATTAAAGTCAAAATCAGATCCGGTACCTGTAGTAAACTGCCATATTGGGCTCCATTCGCCTTTCTCTCCATCTTTTACGGGCCGTACTCTCCAGGAATGCAGCATATCCGGCAGCGTAGTTTTGCTAAGCGTTATCTCATTACCGGTAATCGTTATTCCTTCATTATCGGAATAGAAAAACTCTTCATGTCCGCTTTCGGTCTTTCTAGAGATGTGAAGAATATATTCATCGGCATCAACTGCAGTCCAGCTGAGAGAGAGGGTCGTGCTCACCCCGGTTTCATCTTGTGCAGGGGAAATCTGTAAAGGCTCAGATAGTGTCGGAACATCTGCCTCTGCCGTGGTGGTAAAACGATAACTTTCCGACCATCCGCTGGTGTCTGTATCGCTGATGGATCGTACCCGCCAATGGTAGCCAGAACTATGGGCAAGGCCATCAGCTTGAAATTCTGTAGCGGTGAGTCCGGCGCTATCGGTTACGACCGAACTGTAGTCGGAACTGGGGGCCAGCTGCAGTTGATAGGTTTCGGCCTTGCTTGCAGCTTCCCACTTCAGGATGGCATTAGTTGTCACCTCTGTGGACTCATCACTGGGTGCAGACAGTACAGGTACAGGTGGTGTCGCTGTTGTACCTGTAGTAAACTGCCAAATGGGGCTCCATTCGCCCTTCACACCATCTTTTACGGCCCGGACCCGCCAGGAATGCAGCATATCCGGCAGCGTAGTTTTGCTAAGCGTTATCTCATTACCGGTAATCGTAATTCCTTCCTTATCGGAGTAGAAAAACTCTTCGGGCCCATCGACATTCGTCCGCGTTACATGCAGTATATATTCATCAGCATCAACGGAGTTCCAGCTGAACGTCAGGATCGTGCTGGTCCCGGTTTCATCTTGTGCAGGGGAAATCTGTAGTGGCTTAGATAGTGTCGGAACATCTACAACATCTGCCATAGTGGCAAAACGATAACTTTCCGACCATCCACTGGTGTCTGTACCGCTGACGGATCGTACCCGCCAATGGTAGTCAGAACTATGGGCAAGACCATCAGCCTGAAATTCTGTAGCGGTGAGTCCGGCGCTATCGGTTACGACCGAACTGTAGTCGGAACTGGGGGCCAGCTGCAGTTGATAGGTTTCGGCCTTGCTTGCAGCTTCCCACTTCAGGATGGCATTAGTTGTCACCTCTGTCGCCTCATCACTGGGTGCAGACAGTACGGGCGCAGATAGTGTCGGAGTTGCACCTGTGGTAAACTGCCCAATGGGGCTCCATTCGCCCTTCACACCATCTTTTACGGCCCGGACCCGCCAGGAATGCAGCATATCCGGCAGCGTGGCGGCGCTTAACGTGATTTCATTACCGGTAATCGTTATCCCCTCATTATCGGAGTAGAAAAACTCTTCGGGTCCATCGACATTCGTCCGTGTTACATGCAGTATATATTCATCGGCGTCAACAGATGTCCAGCTAAACGTCAGGGTCGTGTTCACACCATTCTCGTCCACGGCAGGAGAAATCTGAACAGGTGCTTCCGATACTGAATCCCCACCGGTGTTATCATCGCTATCTCCACCGGTATCTCCGTCATTATTGCTCTCGTCATTATTGCTCCCATCGCCGAGGACCAGCTCAACCGGCTGGCTGGTCAGCGTCAGGGCCGGGGCGGCGGGGTTGGTGACCACCAGCCGGTAGGTGCCCTGGTCGGCGGGCGAAACCGAAGAGACAGACAGCCTCCGGGAGGTGGCCCCGGAAATATTCTTCCCGTCCTTTTGCCACTGGTAACGGTTCCCGGAGTGGCCGACCACGCCGCTAAAGTCATCGATGCTGACGGATTCCCCTTCGCTCAGGTAGCGGGTGGCGGCGCTGCCAAACGCCTGCTGGGGGGCATATTGGAAATTGTTGGGCCCGAGCTTTATGAAAGGCACCAGGTCGGCAAACACATACCGGTTGCCGTCCACCCGGAAGCCGCTGCTGTAGGAGTGCCCGGAATCGGCCAGCCGCTCCGGGATGGGGCCGGACAGGTTGTTGTCGTGCAGCCACAGGCGAAAAATGTTGTTGCTGCCCGGGTAGTTCCAGCTAGCTGGTATAGCCCCGCTGAAACTGTTCCCCTGCCACTGGCTGTTTCTGAAATCACCGTTGCTGGTATCCAGGTCGGGAAGCGGCCCGCTTAGCTTGTTATACGGTACATTTATAAACCTAGGTCTATTCCAGCTTGAAAGGTCTGGCAACTGTCCGGATACACCATTTGAGGAAATGTCAAATTGAATAAGTCTTCTTAATCCGGAGGCATCTTCGGGAAAAGTGCCGCCAATATTGCTAAAGGGTACTCGAAAACTATTCAACCACGTCATTTTGGAGAAGTCCGGAAAGTTCCCCGTAAAGTTGTTAAACCCGGCACTAAACGTCCCAAGCCCTGAATGGTGGGCTTCAACCGGTATAGCATCCGGATCGGGATCATTTACTGTAACCCGATTATGAAAATCGCCATTGCCCAGCCACTCCGGAAAATCACCGTCCATATCAACATCAGTGATATTTACTCTCCACAACATTTTCATGTTCTGCCAGCTGTCCGGAATTGTCCCGGAAAATGAACCACTAAGTTGTAATTCGGTTAGTTTTCTCATACCCGGATATCCATTTTTCCCTCCCCATTCCGGCGGTAATTTACCGGTTAATTCAGTGTTTTGTTTCTGAGACCCATTAAGATGTAGATGATGCAGATTAATTAAATTTCCCCACTCCGGTGGTAGGGTTCCTTCTATATTTACGTTGCGACCTATTACAAGCGATTTTACAGTGGTCATTTTCCCCCATTCGGGTGGCAGGGGGCCGCTTATGCCCCCATAAAAATCACCATTAGCATCTTTTTGGCTAGAGGTAAAGGAGATTTGTATTCTTTCAATACTCGGCATCTCCCCCCATTCGGGAGGTAAGGAGCCAACAATGATGTTCGTTGATTCGTCCGCACTATGATCTTTAATAGAGGTCATACCAAATTTCCAATGGATCAGTGGAATCGCTCCGGCAATATATAACTCTTTCAAGCTCCTCATATTCGCCCATTCGGCAGGAAGAGTCGCTCCCACAATCTTGTTTTGCTTCAGGTTGATATACTCCACTTTTTTCAGGTTGCCAAGTTTGGGGGTAAGGCGGTCTCCCACCAGGTTATTTCCCCCCTTTTTTCCTTCGCCCCGCATCCGCCCGCCGGCAAGGTCCAGGGTAATGACCCGGTTGTTGGCATCCACTTGTACTCCATACCAGTCGTTGGTCACAACTGAACCGGAGCCCCAACCGCTGTTTTTATGCCAGTCACCACCGCCCAGATCACGGTACAGCTCCATGAGAGCTTCATAGTCGCCCTCCGCGCTATCCTTGTTCTGCCCGTAGGCCACCTCGGGGACTATGATCGAAATGAACAATAAAGTGCTAACAACGAGAGCAAAGATTTTTTTTGTACTAATATTAGCTGCAAATGCAGTCTTTAACCTAGAGATATTGAATGGCTTCAGAGGATATAGTGATAGCATGGTAGATGATATTTGGTAATTATTTTGTCGGGCAAGAAAGGCGTACGAGTAATTTGCTAATTACTTTTAAGACGTAACACTCGTAGATCTTGCATGGGTTTAATTAGAGCACTGTAGATGATATTCTGCAGTTATTTGATTGAGTGGAAAGATTCATAGGTAATTTGCCACTTATAAATGCCCACCGTAAATATTTAAGAACTTTGTTTGACACTGTAGATGATTTTCTGTTTCTATCGATTCCTATTATAATTAAAATTATTTAATATTACAATTAATTAATGTTTGTAAAACACCAAGAGTTAAGTACTAAATACTATGGCAGGTATGTAGTAGTAACTTCTACATAAAATGTTCCAACCTTTCTTAAATAATTTTGATATAATTCTTTTGATACCCTTTTCAACAATAGTTCTTTCCAACTACATCGGGTTAGCGAGATCGTAGTAAACTGTAATTCTGGGTAAAGGGTTGGCCTTTAAAAGGTGGGGGGGGGGGGTACTAGCAGATAAATGGAGGGAAAATATTGATTAAAAAAAACGGATAGTTATAGGAAGAGTGTAAATGGAACAATGTCTCATAGCTGCAATCTAACTTAACTTTAATCTGAGTTCGATATACGAGTCGGGGTCAATAATCTTTTCAGGATATTCGGCACTTTTAAGTACATTCCCTTTCAACTGAAATACTTTTCTAGCCTGCATTACCTCACCAAGAAATTGGTTCGGCTGCAAGGCGAATTGGTAATCGCAAGCGAAACGTATATAGATACGTTGAGTGCGCGGTTTCCATCTTCAACGCAGCAGACGAGACCATTTCGTAGCCGGTTACACACTGTTCTACCATGTTCGGTCTCAAAATCAATGGTTCTCACTGTATATCAGAATGTTACAAGAAGTCTAAAATAATCCTTGTGAGAAATGCAGGCTAGCTCTTCATTGAAACATCCTTACTTGTTATTCCGAACATCCTTACTTCTTAATCGGAATATCCTTACTGTTTGTTCGAAATATCCTTACTGTTTGTTCGAAACATACTTACTGTTTCTTTTGAATAAGAAGTAAGGATTTTTGATTTGTTGCTGAGTCACTGAAAAAAAGAATAGCTGGGAAAGGGAATTAGCTTAATAGAACTGTTTAGAGATGAATTCTTTTTAAGGAGATATCCCTTTTGTCCTAGCCAAAACAAACCTAAAAATCCAGGAAAAATTGAACTCCTCACTGCTACTATCTTCTATTTTCTAAGGTTTAATTTATAGCCAGCGGTTCGTCAGGCAGAAATTCTTTGGTATTTTACTACATGTTATAAAGAGTTTATTCAAGCTCTTAGTTTTGAAATGGTCTCCCCCGAGTCCAGAGAATCCCTGCAATACATTATCGAAGAGCTCATTAACGATGAAAAGCAAGTGAGATAGAACAGGCCCGATAGCCCAACATCTGGGATTCTATGGGGAGTTTTTTGATTCGTTTTTTCCTCATCGAAAAAATGAATACTCTTTAAAGAAAATAAGCTCTGTAGAACTGTCTGGAAAGATAATCTCTTTTTGTAGTGTCCCTTTTGTCTTGATACAAAAGGGACGAAAAGATCAAGGCGGGGGAATGCTGAACCCCGCTGCGAGCCTCCGGCCGGAGTTTGCTCATGGTCCTTCTCGCTTACTGCTTGCCTCAGAGTTTCCCGCCGGTACAGCAAACTCCTGTTGGCCTCCTGCTCTCCGCCCAGCATTCCAAGGCCGGAGGGGGCAGTAAAAAAACAGAAATATTTCCGGTTTTTCGTTTCGTGCTATGAAAAGTTGTACGCCTATTTACCTAAAAAGCAATGTCATACTGAGCGCAGGCCGGCGCAGCAGTGCGAGGAGGCCGCAGTCGAACGTATCTCCAGCCAGCAGGCCCGCGTTGGATCTGAAGGGTTATCACGCAACCACGTTCGAGCAATTCCGGGGAGATCTTTCGACTCCACTGCGTTCCGCTCAAGAGGACAGGGGCGTTGTTCGGACATCCCCCTGCGCCCCTTCAAAGAGGGACTTTGCAAATTCGCTTCGAAAAACGGGGTCCGGGGTAGCGGGGAAAGGTTGGGTATGGGCAACGCATGCTCCAAAGCAAGGAGCTGGAGAAGAGCCTGCGACAGAACAATATCTTCGATACCCCGGCGACTTTTTTGATTCGTTTTTTCGTCGTAGAAAAAATGAATACCAAGACAAAAGGAAATTAGCTAGAAAAAGTACTGCCTGGAGACATAATCTTTTTACCGTGTGTCTCTTTTGTCTTGATACAAAAGGGATGAAAAATTCAAGGCCTAGGAATGCTGAACCATGCTGCGAGCCTCCGGCCGGAGTTTGCTAATGGTCCTTCTCGCTTGCTGCTTGCCTCAGAGTTTCCCGCCGGTGCAGCAAACTCCTTTTCGGCCTCCTGCTCTTCGCTCAGAATTCCAAAGGCCGAAAGGGGGGCAATACTATTACTTTTACTGGCTGTCATTACGATCTTCTAAATCATTTTTTATCTCATCACTCGTAAGCGATTTTTCATAATGTTCAAACGCTTTTTCCAATCCTTCCTTAACATAGATTGTGGGTTCATAGCCTAGTAGCTCTGCTGCCTTTGAGATATCCGCCAGGCTGTGGCGCACGTCTCCAGGTCTTTCAGGGCCATGTTTTGCTTCAATATCCACACTAGTAAGTTCAGAAATTGTATCCCACAGTTCATTCAATGTAATTTGTTCACTGCAGGCAATGTTAATGACTTCATGCCGGTCCAGATCATCGGTCTGCAACAGTGCTTTTATATTCGCCTGCACGGCATTACTTACAAACGTAAAATCGCGCGTGTTTTTCCCGTCCCCGTTTATCGTGGGCGTTTGTTCCTTAATAGCCGCTTCCATAAAAATGGGGATTACCGCGGCATACGGTCCCTTGGGATCTTGTCGGGGTCCGAACACATTAAAGTAGCGCAACCCAATGGTATTAAAATCATACACCTTGCTGAACACATCCGCATAGAGTTCATTTACGTATTTGGTGACGGCGTAAGGACTGAGTGGCTTGCCGATATTCTCCTCCACTTTGGGCAGTTCTTCACTGTCGCCATAGGTCGAGGAACTGGCCGCGTATACCATCTTCTTTACCGAGGCGTCGCGGGCGGCCACCAACATATTCAGGAAGCCGGTGACGTTAGAATTGTTGGTGTTCAGCGGATCCTCAATAGAGCGGGGCACGGAACCGAGGGCGGCCTGGTGGGATACGTAGTCAATACCTTTCACGGCTTCGCGACAGATTTCAAGGTCGCTGATATCCCCTTCCAAAAACTCGAAGCGGTCGCTGCTGGCAAATTCCTCGATATTCTCAAAGCGGCCGGTGGAAAGATTATCCAGCACGCGTACCTGACGGGCGCCCTGTTTGATCAAGTACTCCACAATATTAGAGCCGATAAAGCCGGCTCCTCCAGTCACTAAAAAGCTGTACTGCGAAAGGTCATGCTCTGTAAATGGTTCTTCGTATAAATTCAAAACTGTCTTGATAATTTTAAATTATTGGCACTAAAATTTCTTTATAAAAACTCCTCTTTTGACGACGGGGGCGGGCAGGGTTTGTGTTTATTGCCTCATTTTTTGTGGTCGGTGATCGGTAGTCTGTTGTCGCTTTTAGCGCAGTCGTTCCACGGCCCCACGAAATTAAGTTGCAAATACTAAGAAGTAGGGGGCTCTTTTTCAACTGAATTTTTAAAATTTCTTAATGCTTGTAGTTAGTTATTAGTGATTGGTTTCTTGTTAATAGGGGCACTCTTCTTCAGACATAGATCCTTCCAGAGGGATTGGGGCTCGAATATCATTTTCTGGAGGTACTACTGGTGTTCATTTTGGCTTGACCCAAAACGAATACGTTGAAAATGGAATAAGCTGGATCAATCTATTTAATGATAGATTTACTATTTAGAGGTATCCCTTTTGTCTTGAAACAAAAGGGACCAAAAGTTCAAGGCTGGGGAATGCTGAACCCCGCTGCGAGCCTCCGGCCGGAGTTCGCTAATGGTCCTTCTCGCTGGCTGCTTGCCTCAACGCTTCTCACCGATATACCAAACTCCTTTTTGGCCTCCCGCTCTTCGCTCAGCATTCCTAGGCCTGGGGGAGCCGATCAGACAGGAATTCTTCGGGTTTTCCTTCTTTTGCTGTAAAGGATAAATCCTGAATAATGTCTCTATCCCTTCCGGCCTTGCGTAACGTTGACCGCCCGGAAGGAGGCGCAGTGGAGCGTTTAAAAATCTGTGATTTTAGTGAAACGGAGCCTGCTTCAGGTCAAGGTTACCTCAGCCGGTGGCTTTTTTCGTTCATTTTTTTGCCATTAAAAAAATGGACCCCCAGGGAAGAGAAGTTATCTCAAAAAAACTGTCTGGAGACACAATCTTTTTACCAGGTGTCCCTTTTGTCTTGATACAAAAGAGACGAAAAGATCAAGGCTGGGGAATGCTGAACCCGGCTGCGAGCCTCCGGCCGGAGTTCGCTAATGGTCCTTCTCGCTGGCTGCTTGCCTCAACACTTCTCACCGGTACAGCAAACTCCTTTTCGGCCTCCTGCTCTTCGCTCAGCATTCCAAGGCCGGAGAAGTTCGATCAGATAAATATTCTTCATGTTTTTCACTTACTGCTATAAAGAGCTGAGAATTAAATTTAGGTCTGCAACCGGAGTCCGGGGTAGCGGGGGAAAGTTTGGGTACGAGCTTCGAGTGAGTAAAAGGGTCCTGAATTTATTAGCCACAAGCTGGACGGCGGGGGAAAGAGCATCAGGTGCCCCTGACGCTTATCCAGCCAGGTAAACCGATGCAAGATGGCTATCGATCGGACCCATGTTGGGGCTATTAAGGAAAAGACTCTATGAAATTTGTCCGATTAGAATCACACCCACCTTAAATTAACTCATGAGATTATTTTTTCTTCTCGCTGCTCCTGTTGCCGAGGACCAGCTCAATTGGCTGGCTGGTCAGCGTCAGAGCCGGGCGGCGGGGTTGGTGACCACCAGCCGGTAGGTGCCCTGGTCGGCGGGCGAAACCGAAGAGACAGACAGCTTCCGGGAGGTGGCCCCGGAAATATTCTTCCCGTCCTTTTGCCACTGGTAACGGTTCCCGGAGTGGCCGACCACGCCGCTAAAGTCATCAATGCTGACGGATTCCCCTTCGCTCAGGTAGCGGGTGGCGGCGCTGCCAAACGCCTGCTGGGGGGCATATTGGAAATTGTTGGGCCCGAGCTTTATGAAAGGCACCAAGTCGGCAAACACGTACCGGTTGCCGTCCACCCGGAAGCCGCTGCTGTAGGAGTGCCCGGAATCGGCCAGCCGCTCCGGGATGGGCCCGGACAGGTTGTTGTCGTGCAGCCACAGGCGAAAAATGTTGTTGCTGCCCGGGTAGTTCCAGCCAGCTGGTATAGCCCCGCTGAAACTGTTCCCCTGCCACTGGCTGTTTCTGAAATCACCGTTGCTGGTATCCAGGTCGGGAAGCGGCCCGCTTAGCTTGTTATACGGTACATTTATAAACCTAGGTCTATTCCAGCTTGAAAGGTCTGGCAACTGTCCGGATACACCATTTGAGGAAATGTCAAATTGAATAAGTCTTCTTAATCCGGAGGCATCTTCGGGAAAAGTGCCGCCAATATTGCTAAAGGGTACTCGAAAACTATTCAACCACGTCATTTTGGAGAAGTCCGGAAAGTTCCCCGTAAAGTTGTTAAACCCGGCACTAAACGTCCCAAGCCCTGAATGGTGGGCTTCAACCGGTATAGCATCCGGATCGGGATCATTTACTGTAACCCGATTATGAAAATCGCCATTGCCCAGCCACTCCGGAAAATCACCGTCCATATCAATATCAGTGAAATCTACTCTCCACAACATTTTCATGTTCTGCCAGCTATCCGGAATTGTCCCGGAAAATGAACCACTAAGTTGTAATTCGGTTAGTTTTCTCATACCCGGATATCCATTTTCCCTCCCCATTCCGGCGGTAATTTACCGGTTAATTCAGTGTTTTGTTTCTGAGACCCATTAAGATGTAGATGATGCAGATTAATTAAATTTCCCCACTCCGGTGGTAGGGTTCCTTCTATATTTACGTTGCGACCTATTACAAGCGATTTTACAGTGGTCATTTTCCCCCATTCGGGTGGCAGGGGGCCGCTTATGCCCCCATAAAAATCACCATTAGCATCTTTTTGGCTAGAGGTAAAGGAGATTTGTATTCTTTCAATACTCGGCATCTCCCCCCATTCGGGAGGTAAGGAGCCAACAATGATGTTCGTTGATTCGTCCGCACTATGATCTTTAATAGAGGTCATACCAAATTTCCAATGGATCAGTGGAATCGCTCCGGCAATATATAACTCTTTCAAGCTCCTCATATTCGCCCATTCGGCAGGAAGAGTCGCTCCCACAATCTTGTTTTGCTTCAGGTTGATATACTCCACTTTTTTCAGGTTGCCAAGTTTGGGGGTAAGGCGGTCTCCCACCAGGTTATTTCCCCCTTTTTCCTTCGCCCCGCATCCGCCCGCCGGCAAGGTCCAGGGGTAATGATCCGGTTGTCGGCATCCACTTGTACTCCATACCAGTCGTTGGTCACAACTGAACCGGAGCCCCAACCGCTGTTTTTATGCCAGTCACCACCGCCCAGATCACGGTACAGCTCCATGAGAGCTTCATAGTCGCCCTCCGCGCTGTCCTTGGTTTGGGCCTTGAGTTGTTGAGGGTAAATCAGGCAAAGAAACAGAAAAGCTATAAAAATTGATCGCATAGGTTATTCGCAAATTTGTAGGTACATCGTCGTTATTTTAGACACTAAATTAAGGGTCAAGACAACTTACAGGGGCCTGACGGAATAAACGATGACAAATTTTGATAAATATTTTCTTTATGATTGTTAAATAGAAATTCAGATTCTTTTAGATACAAATATAACGTCGTCCGGTGCATTCCTCGACATTTGACTAGTCGAGTTTTGACAAAGCCCAGAATCCTTCGATCCCATTTACGTGACTAGAAGCGCAGGCAAATTCATAACGGCCGAGATCCACCAGCCCGTTGTAACTTCACGAGCCCTCGCTATGGATGATCCTGTTAAGGCTGACTTCATCTGGTATATCAACCTCCCTTGGCGGATTGCCTTCAGATATTTATTGACAGAATTACGACTCATACCTGTTATCTCGGCAGTCTGAGTCGCCGTTAAATCAAAGCAATATAGCTTCAACAGTTGCCGAAATTTAACCTCAAAAAATATCAACGATCAGTTATTACTAATTGGCATGCAAGAACTTACGTAATTTTGAATTCTCTTACATTGTCATGACCTGTATATAGTAAGAGATATCTGTGGTAAAGTTTCCATTAATAGAATTTTATTTCATGACATACTACTAATTTCATCTTTAAGTATTTTTTCTAAAATATCCCTATGTGATTCGCATCGAAGTAAATTAAGTAGTAATATTTTTTTCTTTCTTTTAAAAATGAAGGCAATACATTTTTTTTCTGAAAAAAATGTATCATTCTAGATGAATGAGGTTCGATAAAATATTTATAAAGTCGTTGAGAGTTCTTACAATATTTTTTAAAGGAAGAATTTAACTTGTCATCATTTTCGATTATTTGATTTAATTTTTTTATATTTTCCCAAAATTTTTTTCCTTCCTCTTTACCTAATAAAAAAACACCAGTTTCTTCTCTATTTTGAACGTACGGATGCAGTATAAAATCAATTTTTTTATTATTAAAAATCAATTCAAGTAGTATACCTTCATTCCATCCTTTTTTATTATGATCTGCTCCAATATCAAACAAAAAATTTCCAAGACTGTAAAAAATGGGAGAATTTTTATAAACTTCATAGCCACTGTAACAATGAGTATGGTGCCCTACAACAACATCTGCGCCTGAATCCACGAAATAACGATAAGTCTTTTTCATTCTTGGAGAGGGTAATGGATACATTTCGTGTCCTCCATGAACTATTACCACTACAATATCGGCTTCATTGCTTGTTTCTTTAATAGTATAGTAGTTTTGTATAGGATCTAATGGGTGACTACCACAAGAATTACCTGAAGCTGTACCAAACTCGTTTTCACAAAGGTTAATTATTGCAATATTGGTTCCTTGTAAGTTACAATATTTAGTTGCAGAAGCTTCTGAAAAATTTTTGCCCGCTCCAACAGTTTCTATACCTAATCTTTTACAATTATCGAGAGTCGAAATTAAGCCTTCTTCTCCATAATCCATTATATGATTATTGGCAAGAGTCACAAGGTCAAAGCCAGCCTCTTTAATTACTTTTAATGAATCTACTGGACTTTTTAAGTGAGGTCCGAATTTAACAGATGGCTCACCTTGATCTATAATTGGTGACTCGATATTCGTAATTGCAAGATCACTATTCTGAATTACAGTAAGAAATTCTGCCAGTAGGTTGTCTACATTGCATTTTAGAGCATTCTCACAAACGCGCTCACTTCCCAGATGAGTATCTCCAGTAATAACTATATTGATATTTTTATTTTTCAAGAAAAACCTTTAACAAACTTTAGAATTAGTTTTAAAAATTATTAGTTGATGTCATTCTCTATTAATCTACCTAACTGGTCAGAAGTCATAAATTCAACATCGGGCCATTTAGAAATAATTTTTCCTAAAAGTTCATTCAGCGCCCTAAGGCCCCGGTAACGGTTTTTGGGATTTATATATCCGATATAGTTAACTCTATGTGTATCAATTATAGCAGGTTTCTTCATCCGAAATGCTAAATTAATTTCTGCTAAACAACTACTAACCCAGTCTTTATCATTATTTGAACTTGGTTCAAATCTACAATTTCTTATTAAATATACTTGCCCTAAATCATTAGTTTCCCCAGTGAAATGACGTTTATACGTACTAACATCTTTATCTATCCTCGGAATTTTTTGTACGGATGCTCCCTGAATATATCTTACCCCACCCTTATAAAATACATTCTCTAATTCTTGATGCCATACATAATTTGGAGCAATAGTTGATAGGGACTTAAACCCAAATATTTTTTTAAATTGCTCTAAACCATCAGTAATTGCGTTAATGATAAATTTTTTTTGTGACTCATCATCCCATTCATAGGCTGCCATATAACTTTTTCGGTCCTCCTTAGTAACATTTGTACTAATTCCAAATAGTTCCAAATCAAATACTCTTCTCGTTTCTGAATTTTTTACATTCAGATTTTTTAGCCACCGAAAAACTTGCAAATGTTCTCTGCCATGAAATTGGGGATGAAATAATGACTCTCTTATTCCATTTTTCCAAAGATCAAATGATTTTGAATGTTCTGGATATCTCTTTAGTGTATCAGTAAATAATTCATAATCGTATAATTGAAATTCATTTGATTTGATTTTCTTAAAATCCGGATTACCCATTATTACATTAGCTGTAATGATGGGGGTTTCCCCTTTTCTATTTTTTTTTGATCTCAAAACACTGAATAGAGCATCTAAATCCTCTTCAGATGCTAATGAGTCATAAGTGAGGTAATGATCCCTTTCTATTTCGATATCCATTTTTGAAAGCTCTTTTAACACTCTTAATGAGGGAGTTCGAATTCCACCCCAATCATCTGATTCAATTACTATAATTTTTCTACCAGTTCTCCAACCAAAAAAATTCTTATAACAAGATGAAATTTTATTTTTCAATTTTTTAAAAAACATATAAAGCTTAATAACTGTTTTGTCTAATACACTTTATAAGTTTCTGAACCATCCATCCTTGGGGATTAAAGTTCCCCTCGTGCCATTTAAGCTCTTCATTCCAATACCCTTCACATGAATTATAACCCTCTTCTACAAAGCCATAACTCACTTCTACTACTAATGGGTGACCTTCATCGAAGACATAGTCAATAGCAAGACATTGACTTTTCAATTCTCTTGAAATCTGAAATGATAATTTAATAGTGTTCAAATCAAAATTATCTTTTCCATAAAGAATGGCTCCACTTCCGGATGCTCTGAAATCGTTTTTTCTAACTAATCGTTTTATAGCAAATGCTTTTCCATCAATAACTATGACACGGATATCATGATCATTATCGGCTATAAAATCCTGAAAATATATATATCCTTTTTCTCTGCCGACAACTCTGTCAAAATCAGTGGTATAGCCTAGCCTGACAATACCTTTTAACACACTTTTAAGCCCAACCTGTTTTCTTTTAAACTTGCGCCACCGTTCTTTAAGGTTTGCCCAAGCATTATATTGCCGAAACCCCCTTCCAAATGCTTTATTTATCAATTTTTGGGCTTCCCTTTCATTTTCGACTAGCTGAACATGGGCAGATCCTGCTCCTCTCCGCAGTTTAAAAACCTTTGGAAATTGTGTTGTCTCTACCCATTCAAGGGCCTGATTTTCATCATAAAATACATAGCTAGGTACAAAAGGAGCCCCAGCGGCCTCCAATAAATATTTCTGGCCCACCTTATCATCAAAATGCCACGCAGTATTAAAATCCGGGAACACTTTTTTGCCAGCCATCTGTACAGAGTATAATAACTGTTTTGCAAATAAGACGTCTTTAGAGTTAGCCTGATGGAAGTGCCACATCAGCCCATCGCAATCTTCCAGTTGTTTAATGATATCATTGCGGTAGCAGTCCACTATTTTAAAAGGAATATTCTCTTTTTCGCAATACTTAATCCAGCTTTCACTGAAGCTGTTATCGGAGTGATGTATTCCTATTTTCATTTCTACTCAATTTATATTAAAAATTTCCTATAAAAGATTTCTCAATACCATCATCAAAAATTCATTCATCGACATGGTATCTCCTGCTGTATATAATGCAACAATCGGATTGCCAAGAATAGAAGTTGCACTAATGGATATTAATCCAATTCGTACCGATACCAATATGAAAAACAAAACTGCCGGTAGTGCTACAAGCTTATACACTCTTGTTAATTTTTTACCCGGAATATTATGGATATAGAGGGTAATAAGGGCTAGAGCGATCAATCTCGCTATGTTAAGGAACCTGGCACCGGACGGCAGCAGACTGAGGATATTGGCAGCACCAAAAAACAGCAGTGTGAAGGACATCAGGTTTCTCCACCCCTCATGTGATTTAAACAACTCGCGGCCCTGTAGAAACAGGATAACCATATATCCCATTACCGCCCAGCCTAAAGCACGGGTGTACCATAAAATGTGCCAGGATCTTTGAGCACCGCTTTGCATTTCTTCCATATCCTCTTCCCGTCTGTAGTATTTTGTCCTTTCCTGGAAAATTTCAGGAGTGTATGCTTCAACGTAGCGGTTTATCAGTTCCAGGTTTATTTCCGAGATAAAAAATGTCACAATATAGAACCCGAAGTAGAGTGTTATCCTCGGGCCGAGAAACGTGTATCCTAATAAGATGGACACAGGCACAATAAATGAAAAATGGACAAGAACGGCTAATGCTGAAATCCACAACCCTTTCTTTTCACCTTCACACAGATACGGCAACAGCCCAAAGAGGAAAATATGGGTAGCCGTCCACATGCGGAACCCGTTGATATACCATATCGGGACCGCCAAAAAGAAGCAGGCGAACAGAAGCATGGTATAGGGTTTGATCTTCCCCTCCAGTCTCTCCAGTACATACCACATGTTTCTTGAGAAAAAGTAGCCAAAGATGATTCCGTACACGCCGGTCAGCACCGCCTGACTGTCGGTAAACCTTGAAAACACGACCGCTATCAGGGTCTTTAAAATATCAATCTCCCCGCTGGCGATAAAGTGGTCGATCGTCTTGCTAAAGCTAAACGTTTCTTTATGAAGGGCCTTGAACTCGGCTACATACCGTACAATATCAGTATTTTCACTCGCACTGCCGATCGCAAACGTGAATCCAAAGAATGCAATAAATGCCCAGGCTATATTCTTTGCCCACGGCTTCTTATAATGTTTGAATGCTGAAAACACAGCCAACAGCGGCCAGATTAAAAAGAGCACAGAGGCATAGAAATGATTTTTTTCCTCAGGCCTATTCATGCTTGTCACCCCGAGCCAACCCTAAAAAACGATTGCATACATTATCAATACGGAACCTGTCCATATTATTGAATTCCACCTTATTGCTATAATTTCCATTCAAAAAATTGTTGACAGTTTCCTTGTCTATATTCTGTGACGGTACTGACAGCACGGGACGGCCGGTCAGATAGTAGTCGATCAGCTTGCTGGGCATTTGAATGGAGGTACTGTTTTCAAAATTAACCAGAAAATCCATTTTGCTTAACTCCTTTATCAGCTCTTTCCTGGGGATGTAATCACGTATTGTTACCCTGCCATCTGCTTTTTCCAACCACGGTTCAACGAGGTGACGGCTTTTTGTGTACAAAATAAATCGGAACTCTTTTCAAGATTCACCAGATATCTTAAAAGTTCTGAGGGATCTCTACCACCGGGAATCAGAGATCCTGCATAAGCAAAAGTGGAGACGTCATTTGGTTGGTATGAAGATCTGTCAACATCTATTTCATTAAAATTAAAACCTTGCGGTATAATCCTGATTTTATCCCTGAATTCCGGATAGTAGGCCTCTTTAGCCTCTTCGATCGGTACTGTTATAAAATCTGCTTTCCTGCAAAATGCCTTTTCCAGGTACTTAAAATAGAAGAGTTTGGGAAAGGTATCCAATACGGTCCCCATAAACGGATCACCGCAATCGGCTATCCAGGTTTCAGCAATCCGGTGCTTCTCATTTCTAGCAAAGGCAACACCCCAGTGGACCGAATGAGGAGCAGCAATCGATATCATCAGGTCATAGCCTGATTCCTGTTTCAGGGCATTTTTTACCTTCCACATCCACTCAATATCCGGAAACTCAAAGAGCAGGTTAAGCCCGCGATTCATTATGCGTTTTACCACGGTAATAATTAGCCCGTTATCGGAAGTGTCAAACCTCTCTAGTTGCCGGCTGCCCAAATTATTTAATCCTTACCCCATACTCCCGTTCAAATGGTACATGAACCGATGCTTCTTTTGGAGTTAATAGGATAACCTTGTGTCCTTGTCTTGCAAACTCCTTTACCAGCTCCGTAGTTCTGAAGGAACGGGGAGAATTCATGGGGTAGAAAGACCGACTGACGATCAGAATATTCTTTTTATTCACGCAAAAAACTTATTGGGGTAATCTGTCTGTATTTTATAGAATGAAATGTAAGATCAATTCCTCAAAGAATGAAACATGTTAAAGAACCCTAAAATACAGTTAACTTTATTCTAAATAATTATAAATTACTTTTAAATATATTTTTCCAAAACTGGCAGGTTTTTACATATATACTTTTTACAAATATCCTCAATTTTTTTGTTCAATACATCTTCAGAAACAGATTCATTCAAATGAATCTGTTTTTCTGAATTTTTTGATGAATGAATCTTTGTGAAATTTAATCTTTTTTTATCAGCACCAGTGAAATCACAAAGTTTATCAATACTTCCATTTAAATTAAAAGTGTCCAGGATTAATAACCTCTCCGGTGGTACACTTTTCAAGACCAAATCAATATGCTCAAGATAATAATGCAAATAACTTGAAATCGGATAGACACCTTTTATGTTTTTTAATTTAGGAATTTTATATTCAAAGCCGTACTTGTCATAACGAGCATATTCCAGTCTGGACCATATTTTGCCCCTTACTGATCTGTAATTCATATTTATTTCAGATTCCAACCAAGATCTTGGTTCCCTGACCGTCAATATAAATTTTGATTCGGGAAACAGGGATACCAGCTCCGGAACCAACTTGTATAAATAATGAGCAGCTTCTAATTCCAATTGCAAGATTTCATCTTTTACTTTAAGATGATTTATAATTCTATCTTTGCTTATCTTATTTTTATATAAATCTATAAGTAATTTAACGGTAGCACCATGATAGGGCTCATGATCAGCCCTATAATTTAATCTGAACAAGTTTGCAAGCGAGTGAGTACCGCTTCGCGGTAATCCCACACAGAAAACGTGAAATTGCCTATTTTTTTCAGGAATTAAATTCACGGCTATTTTTCCCAACTCTGGCATATCGACCGAAAACAATTTAAATGTCCGGTATTTTAATCTTCTCTTTATCAAAGCCAAATGAATATGAATGAATTAGTATTTATATTCCAAAATAAGTATGTATCAAGCCTATATGCACCACAAAAAAATGTTGATTCAGTGGACAGAAGATTTTCAGAAGAACTCCTGTTATTGTTCTAATATCTTTTTAAAACGATTGACAAATCCTTCACCGTCTCTTAATGCTTCTTTGTAAATTTCCTGGGCATTTCGGACGAGGGGTTTGTAATCCTCATAATTGGAGACTACCTCGTTCAGAGTCTGCTCTAAATCCGTCATGTCCCATTTGATACTGACATAGGTTTCGTTTTTTCGATACAAATCTGGCCAAGTTTCTATATGATCCATATCCGGTTTGATTAGCACGCAGCCATTAATTATCGCTTCAAAATCCCTAAAACAGACTTCCCCCCATCCAAAAGGGCTCACACATGTTTTGGACTTCTTTAACTCATCTAGATATTTTTTCTTTGGAATCACATCGCCGGTTATATAGTTCGGATATTTTTCAAACAGTTCAATAACCTTATTTCGCTGATATGCGTAATTTTCCTTGTTTTTTTTTATAGCGCCTCTAAAAACAGAATCAATGGGTTTATCATCCAGGTTTTCATAGAATTTGGGAACTTTATAGACAGAATTTAGCAATCTGCTTGTCCCGATCGGATAAAACCTGCTCAGTGGGAAAGTTCGATAGTCTATCATACCGATGTTCCAGCCGAGCTTAATCTTATGCAACTCACTTTCGGGACAGGGAGTATATTCGGATTGATATCTGAGGTTATCTTCTTCTATTTCTTTGCTTAGATTATATTCGGGTAAAAACACCATATAACTATTTCTACCTCTATTAATGGTATATTGGTGTTTATTTTTCAATAGCTGTTTTCTTAATAAGATATCAACATATTCAACCAGATCCCACTGGTGGCCCCTGCACCATCTCCTGTGTCAAATAATATTACCTTGGTATCATTTTTTTTTAGTACATGAATAAATTCTTATTATAAACTCATTGTCTGGATAGATATCTTTATGAACAGTCAGTGTCCTATAATATCGAAAATCAATTATAACGACATCTTGTACAATAATTTTTTTATTTTTGTGAGAACTAAAAAACTGAATATTCATTCCTTCTTCCTTGAATAGTTTGTCCCATTTTATCAAGGGATAAAAATCAGTAGCCCCTCTTTTGTATCCATTTTGAAAAGTTAAAATGCCAATCTTAGTCATAACTATTTACTCTTTGAACGGAAAATTTAAGCGACTGTAGGTTTATTCTCGTATTTTTTTAGGATTTACCAGTCTCAAAACAAATAATAACTGGTAAAATGATTTGAAGAGATAAATTTCGGATGAGATTATAAAGATTATTGTTTTCTCTTTTAATCGGCTTGCTTTGCCGGTGGTCTTGAATATCCGGATAATCTCATGATAAAGATTCCCCGCCAAAACCCGTATTCCGGAGTACCCAAATCTTCTTTTTGCCTTTAGGTACCCCCAGGCAGCAAAGCGTTTCTGTTTTTTTAAAATATCTCTGATTCTTTTTCTTGCCGGATGGCTAACAGCTACCTCTTCTGCATAGATCAGCTTGTATCCATTCTCCACCGCCCTGGTCGAAAAGTCCCAGTCCCCGCCTGATTTAAGACTCGAATCAAAACCATCTACCTGTTTAAAAACCATATTTTTAACAAATAAATTAGCGGTCACGGCTTTTCCTTTAGGTACGTTCTGCGATTGAGGAAAGGCTATATTTTTTTCATAGATATAAGCCCATTCGCCACCCATATCTTCTTTAAAAATATCAATACGGCCTCCAATGAGATCACAATTCTCAGTATCAAAACAGGTCTTGGCATTAACTAACCAATTTTCATCCGGTATGCAGTCAGAATCCGTAAAGGCTAAATATTTACCTGATGCATTACTTGCACCAGTGTTTCTGGCACTGTATGAACCCGGTTTGGGTTCGTGAACTAATATTATTTTACTTAGTGATTTTATGAACTCCGGGGGAGCATGATGTTGGGCATTATCTACTACGATAATTTCGTAATCAAAATCACCTTTCTGAGCATCGATTAAACTGTCTAGACACAATTTAAGCCGATCCCAATCTTTGTACGTGGGAATAATAATTGAAAACAACATCAAACCTGCTTAAAGACGGCTTTAATTTTATCCTTCATAACATCTATGGTATAAGATTCCAAGATTGTTTCCCTGGCTTTTACTCCCAGTTCCTCTCTCAAGTCAGGATTATTGATTAGTCTTTGAAGGTTTGCTTTTAACTCCTGATTGGACTTCTCATTTGCAAGCAGCCCGTTTTTATTGTGCTCAATAACATACGGAATCCCTGCATGCCGGGTTGATAATACCGCCTTGCCCATACACATAGCCTCAAGTATGGTATTCGGGGTGCCTTCCATGTCCCCGTTTTCATCTATCCTGCTGTTTAACACAAAAATGTCAGCTTCATTCATTAACTCTTTAATCTTCTCATGCGTAACATTTCCATAAAATATAACTTTGCTATCCAATTCAAACTTGTCAACCAGTTCCTGGCATTGTGACAACTCTTCTCCGTCACCGGCCACGTGAAGCTCTATGTTATTATACTGTTGCGTAAGTTCATTAAATACTTTAATCAGATCAGGCACCCCTTTTTTGCCAACTATTCGGCCTGCATGCAGTATTTGAATTTTTCCTTTTTCTTTTTTCCCGGAGTTCACATTAAAAAAACTTGGGTTTACTCCATAGGGAATTAAACTGACTTTCTCTTTCCATTTATCCAGCTTCAGGTTATCAGCCATGTGCCTGCTGGAGATAGTTATTGCAACGGCATACTCAAACAAAGCCGGCAATTTTGCAACATAATGCTCTTTATCGAGCATCCTTGAAGCATCTGCACCGTGAAAAGATACAATCAGCGGAATGTTAAACAACTTTGCGAAAGGCAAAATATCCACGGCATTTGTCCCAAAGTGGGCATGTATAGCTTTATAACTGTTCCTTTTTAAAAGCTTTATAAGCCTGAAACATGATTCAATATCGAATATATTCAGATTGAATAGCTTGTTGGATACCCTGTTTAAAAAACCATAAGACTGACTGATTTCTATTTTCTCGAATACACTCATATCATAATCATGAGGATTTATAAATTTCTTACCTAGCAGATGCACCTCATAATCCTCCTGAACAGTATCTACCTGGTTATAGATAAAAGGTCTGGCTTATATCAAAAAAGGAGGTGTTGTATATTAAAACTTTGTCCCGTTTGTTCTCGGTTTTCATGATCTCTTACTTACTGTCGGGGAGTTGGGGTTATGTCCCCGTTAAACGGTTAACCAAATTTTTCAGCCGTAATTTATAAAATTGGTAATAACCCGGCCATCTTGTGTCCTCATACTTTCTGATTGACGGGTTCCTGGGAGGCAAATTTAATTTTGAAGGGACTTTTAATGTACTTTCTTTCAATAAGTTGTCTTCACATAAATAATCGAATAAGTTGACCCATTTTTTAGCAACGTTTTCAATAGAAAATCCATTTCTTAATCTTTTCTTTTTGCTCCATTTGATAATTTTTCCCAGAGGCCATCTTCATTTTTAAGTCTTAAAATCGAATCGTAAAAATCACTTTCTCTGTCATTTACCAAAAGTCCACTAATGTTATGGTCAATCAATTCAGGAATACCACTGTTAATATTGTAGCAAACAGGGACTAATCCACATGCCATGGCCTCCATTAATGAAACAGGTAATCCCTCATAATCAGACAGCAATACAAATACATTATTCTCGAGCAGCTTTTTTTGCATCTTTTTAAATTCGATTAGTCCTCCCACCTTTACCGGTGTATTTTTATCATAAGTCTTGATGATATCGTGTATCTTGTTTTCATCAGGACCGCTTCCATACAATACTGCTTCTACATCCGGAATTTCACTTGCGGCTTTACATAAAGCATGGGTTACTTCTGAGATTTCTTCTGTTCATCCACAAATCTACCTGTATATACAAGCTTTAGATGCCCACCACTCATTTCAGCAGATTTATCAGGTACCGGAGTCCCGCTGGGTATTCGCTCTACGATTAACCTCCCGTCGTATTGTGATTCACAATAATCTTTAAGAAACTCAGATACACAAACTACCGCAGACAAATAAGCATTTTCGGGTTTTACAATGAATTCCTGCACTATAGAACGGTAAAATGAATCATTACTTCGTAGTACTCCGACGGTCGGTATGCCTGATTCTTTAATCCATTTTGAGGCGTAATATGCGGGAATATTTAGGTTTGGGACAAAAATGTCCGGTGTTTCTTTTTTACCTTATCTAAAATCCACCTGACTTTGTGTTCTGTATATTTTTTACCAGAGTAAATTTTACAATTAAATCCACTATTTTTTAATGTTTGGATTGTTTGACATTGGTCCGGATTCCTCGATGGGAAAAATAATATTACAAATTCGATCCCTTCATTTCGAAATCTCGGAAGAATTCTTCTTAGCCATACATTGGGCCCATTAACATTATTCGGCCTGTCATGAGCACAGATTACCACTTTCATGCTACAAAGTATTTATTCTTAATATCTGAGAGAAATTTCCTGGGTTCGATCAGGAATCGAAAGTTTTCAAGGAACGAAAATATATTATACCAAGATTGAGCAGTGGGAGGAAATTTATATTCAAAATATTTGTATACCACCCAATACCCCTTTAATTGTTCAATTTTAGAATCTACCTTTGCAGCATACCTGTATACTCTTTCAGCCGAAGAACGGCCACCTATTTTCATAATTTTTTCCTTTTTTGTGGGAGCCAGTTTACATGCAAGTTCCAAAATGGCATCTGCGCTTTCACACCAGGTTACCAACTCTTGCTCTCCGGATCGCTGGGTATAAGAACCCGAATGTTCCCGAAATCTGGCCTTAACAGGTTTCACGTCAACTCTTCCGTGAGAAGCAGCACATTTGAACTCTGCTGCAACATCGTCATAATTTTTAAATTTCTTTTCTATACCTCCTGCCTCTTTAAGGGCTTTTAAGCCAAATAGTGAACTACAAAGAAACATGTGTACTCTCTGTTGAAACCAGGAAAGTATAAATTCATCCGTCGTTAGTCCTTCTGATAGATTTTCCTTTTCCCTGAGAAGATTACCTTCTTCATCAATTACACCCGACCCGGTCAAAATTAGGCCAACATCGGTCTTATAATTTGCAGCTTTTAAACAAGTTTCAATAAAGTCAGGATCTATTTGGTCATCATCATGGAATAATAAAAAATAATCTCCATTGGCCTTTTCGATTAAAAAATTTTCATTAGCTACCTTACCAAGGTTCTCATTCTGCCGATAATAGGTTAATCTCTTATCTGTAAAAGAATCAACTAGTTGAGGAGTGTGATCTGAAGAACAATTATCTCGATATTAATACTTCAATATTGCCATAGGTTTGTCCTAGGGCATTTCTTATAGTATCCTTTAAATAACTATCTGCCCTGTTGTATGTTGGTATCGCAATACTCACCAAAGGTTTTTTCATAAAGCCTAATGATTCAATCTTTAATTTTTCTTGAACTTATAATTACTGATTATTGAGGCCAACTCTTTTATTGTAAGTTGAAGAAAGATTATTTTGCTTGACATAATCTGCCAGCCTAATTGCCATTGCAACGATCGTTAATGTTGGATTGGCATAACCGACTGTAGGAAACACTGATGAACCGGAAACAAATAGGTTATCAATACCGTGCACCCTGCAATTTTCATCGACGACCCCTCCTTTAGGATCCGTATCCATTCGCGTGGTACCCATATGGTGATACCCACCGTGAATTTTTTTAGACATCAGATCATTTTTCAAATCAATGTCCAGATAGCCTAATCTATTATTCCGCAACTCACGGTTAAGAACATCCTGAAATCTTTTGATACTATCAATATCTAAAGAGTTCAATTTCCAATTTAATTCTATCTTATTTTGACCAAAACAATCTTTATCTCTACCGAGAGTTATCCGGCTTTCAGGATTCGGAACTTGTTCCGACATAATATTCAGCAGATATCCGTGGTACTTATTTTTCCTGCCATATTTTGATATCCAATCTATTCCCGTAACCTTTTTAAATGCTGAATTTAAAACAGGATTCGGGTTACTGAGAATTGCTTTTAATTTGGACAACATTGATTTGTCTATTTTGTTCTCCCTTAAAGATTGCACTATCTCATGAATGGCGAGCAACGGCTGCCTGTAAGCCTCCATTGGCGAAAGGTGAAGAGAAGTCACCATATTTAACAATCTTTCCTCTCTTCAGAACCTCTTGGGAAAGTCTCAATTTTCCCATTATGGGTGTATTATCCCTGAATTGAATTCTATAAAGATCACTTTTATCAAAAAAAGATGCATTGGATGGATAAAAAACACCACTCCACAAGTGAGGATGTTCCATAAAAAATCGTCCTACCAAATCATGTTGATTGCCAATCCCATTTTTTACTCTTCCATTTGAAAGCAACATGATGCGTGGATTCTCCAATCCCCCCATTGCAAGTATGAAATGTTGCGAATTCACCTCAATTCTTTTCCCGGTCGGGGTAGTGGCAGTTATTGAATTAATACGATTTGAATATTCATTAATTTTTAACTTAAGTGCAGTTGTATTCAAATAAACTTTAATATTTTCTGCATTTTTAAGCTCATATCTATACTCATCAGTAAAAACATCCTTTCTGCCAAACTGAAATATTTTTGTCCGGACTTTACGATCTTTAAATTTAAGTTCAAGTTTATCCCTATCCCAGAACTCCGTATCATATCGATAAGGGCCGATATTAAACACTTCTTGTGCCCTTTCGTAGTAAGGGATCAGCTCTGATTTTGAAAAAGGCCATCCACTATAAGGCACCCAATCACGTTTCTCAAAATCTATGGCATCAAGATCACTGAGACGAACAAGGTTGCCTACATTATGGCTTTCACTACTGACACGCCACGAGTTGCTAGTACCCCCAAAAGCCCTGTCACGGGTTTCTTCTAAATCGTAGTAGGACAAACCGCTATTTGTGCCTGAAATAAGTGATTGGTCCGCGGCATCCGGATCAAAGAGATCCGCTTTTCCAATACCGCTATATCAAATTTTGTATTTGCCAGCTCCCTGGTAATAGTAATACCGGCAACCCCTGCACCAACTATACAGATATCAGAATTTATTCCCGATTTTTCAAGACATTGTGCATCTATGAACATAAAGCCTCTCTCTCGTAAATTTACTGTTTAAACTAAAATCATTAATACTTTGCTTGACTGCTAATTAGTTCTCTTTAATCTTGTTGCCTCCATTGCCGTGTTCAAGTGTTTAATCAACACAAAGGGATTTAGAAGTCGATAAATGATGAAAGGTAACCAAATTTCTGAATCAGTCGAAAGTTCAGGTATTGCTCTACAGTTTTCCACCGGTGCCTTTGTCTTGAGAAGTAGGTATAGGGAGATGTCAGCTATTAAGGCCTCTGCTATGTGCTGATGACGAGCAAATGCTTTATCATTACCAAAATTTAAAGACCCCGGAGGAATACAAATACGTACCGCTTATCATCGACATATTTGGCCGCTCAGATCCACTGGCAGATGGTCTCAGGGGTTGATGAATAGGCTACAGCGTGGCTATTTCGACCGTGACTGATTCCATGTGATGGATCGTCAGGAGTATGGAAAAGACTCGATACTCCGGAATGAAATAAATATCATGAAACAGGAAGTCTATTGTGTCAATCCTCTACTTTTTAATCAAGAACTTATTCACCATTGTTTGATCTTATTCCTGTAACAATATTTCTTGTGAAAATTCACAACCCGCTCCAAATTACACCCAGAAAAAGAAGTGGCTTTTTCTGGTCACATTCGTAGTATTCTATTATTACGAATTAAATTTACATTTTTTCAAAGAGCGAATAGTAATCGATTAGTTAAAGCGGAATTTAATCGATTTTACCAGCCTATAAGATACCAGCATAATTCTTTAAATGCTCTGCCAGCCTTATTGCCATAGCCACAATCGTTAATGTGGGATTTGCATAACCTGTGGTCGGAAATACCGAGGAGCCGGCAATAAACAAATTTTTGATACCGTGCACTTTGCAATTTTCATCAACCACTCCTTTTTGGGGTCCCTATCCATTCTTGTAGTCCCCATGTGGTGATATCCGCCGTGAATTTTTTCCGGGATCGTATCGCCTTCCAGTTCAATATCCAGATGACCCAGTAAATTTTTCCGAAGCTCCCCGTCAAGTATTTCCTGGAACCTCCTGATACTTCGGACATCTGAACCGTTCATTTTCCAGTTTAATTCGAGCCGGTTCTGGCCGAACCGATCTCTATTCCTGCTGAGCGAAACGCGGCTTTCAGGATCCGGAGCCTGTTCCGACATCATGTTGAGAAGGTATCCGCTATATTTAAATTTTTTACCATGATTGGCTAGCCAGTCGGTTCCACTGATTTTTTTAACTGCCTGATTGAAGACCACGTCCGGATTACTGAAAATTGTCTTCAGGTTGGATAAAATTGATTCATCTGCCTTTCCTCGAAGAATCGACTGCTTGACTTCATAAATTGCACGAACCGGCTTTCTGAGTGCCTGCATGGGAGAAAAGTGGATAGAGACAGTATTATTCAGAATCTTTTCTTCTCTCATTTTCTCTTCCGAAAGGACCAGCTTTCCCATAACAGGGAGGTTGTCCCTGTAGTGTATATTATAGAGCCCGCTCTCGCTGAAAAAAGAATCTGTGGACGGGTAAAAAACGCCACTCCATAAATGGGGGTGTTCCATAAAAAATCTGCCCACTCGATCATGCTGGTTACCGATTCCTGGTTTTATCTGGTTGTTTGATAACAACAATAAGCGCGGATTTTCCAAACCTCCCATCGCCAGAATAAAACATTGCGATCTGACATCAAATTGTCTGCCTCCAAGAGTAGTGGCTGCTATTGAACGTATGCGGTTTGCATATTCATCGGTCCTTAATTCCAGCGCCGTAGCATTGAGATAGACCTTGATATTTTCGGCGTGTCTCAGCTCCTCCCGGTACTCTTGGTAAAAGATCTCCTTTCTGCCAAATTGAAAGAGCCGTTGTGTCGACAGCTTCATCCATAAAATCCATTTTCGGCCGGGTGCTGTCTTCCCAAAAAGCCGCATCGTATCTGTACGGCCCAATCTTAAACACCTTATGTGCTCTTTCATAATATGGATCCAGTTCTTCCTTGGTGAAAGGCCATTCGCTGTAAGGCACCCAGTCACGTTTTTTAAAATCTATAGCGTCCAAGGCCCGTAATCGCACAAATTGACCATTTTTTTCACCATCCGGGTCAATATGCCAGTCGTGACTGGTGCCCCCGAATGCCGCGGGTTCGGGCATTCTCAAGATCAAAATAGGGCAAGCCCGCATTTTCGCCTGAATTCAGTGACTGAGCTTCGGAATCCGGATCAAATGTACCACTTTCCAGAACCACGACCTCCGCTTTTGTGTCCATAAGCTCTCTGGCAAGCGCGATACCGGCAATACCTGCTCCTACTATACATATATCGGCAGTTATCAATCCTCCATTATTCAGATCTGTTGAATCTCTAAACATAAACTACGTCTCCCTTTTAAATTCAATTTTTGGAAATATTTTATCTTCATATTCTGTATTTTTCTTTTAATCGAATAAAAGTTTTACGAATTAAATTATTAAATATTATTGTATCTATTTTCTTAAAAAATGATAAAATTGTACTGTCTTGTTTATTTATTTTTTTATTAAATCTTTTTAAAAATAATAAAAATTTACTGTCTTTTTTGTGATATCTTTTTAAACAACTTGGACCGCGTCTGCAAGATCCTTCCGGTCCAGTTTCTTCAGGTGTTCAATTAATTCCCGGTAACAAGACGCTGCATAATCATCTTTTATATGCGCATACTTGATCACCATTTCCCTGTCGATATCATCGACCGGAAATGCCCCGGAATCATGCAATTTTCCAAGTACCAGGAATTCCAGGCATGGTTCAGGAGGCATTTCTCGCACCTGCCACAATTCAAATTACCGGGCTCGAATCTTGTGTACCGGTTACAAACCCGCAAATCAACGGGAGGCGGATAATTTTCAATTAGTAATTTTGCCTTTTCCAGCCGAGAATAGATCAGCCCGTCATGCCGTACGGTCAGGTTGTTACTGCTGTAATTTGGATCCAGCAGGGGATGTGAACCGTAAGGCCCAAGATTAAACAGGTCAAATGTAGCGCCTATCGAGACCCTATCAATCCTCTTGCTGAGGATATGTGCAATAGATGCCAGTGCGGCACCCTGATATTCAAATTTCCAAAAATAAAAATCCTTCTTTGCGTCCTCTTTCCTGTATTTAAGGTAGATATTTGTGTAGACGGGTATCAACGTTAAATTCAGCTTTTCTTTAACTTGATTCAAAAATGACAATACGTATTCAAACTTTTGCGGATCGTCCTGATCCAGCCCGTAGGCAATAATGCCGTCTTTAATATAACCGGGATGTTCTTTCGGGTAGGTATTCCTGTTATCGAAAAAGTGGCATAAGAATCTATCCCACCCGTAAAAAAACAGGCAGAATTCCGAGATACTTTTTCTTCAATCCCGGTCCTCACAGGAACTTCAAGTTCCATTTCTATTTTTGGGTCCTTATAGTACCAGAGCTTTAAACATCTCAGGGCATCTTTGGCCCCCTGAAGTAATGCAGGACATACTTCACTCTCAATTGTGTATCTTCTTTCGCCGTAGTACATTGCCGGTATCAGTGTTGAGATGAAGAAAGCATCCGGATTGCACGATATATCGTCTGCAAATTCCTGATCTACCTCGTAAAATATTTCTTCCGTCGGTCTGTCCGCTGTCTCCCAGACCACCTCGGCACTTACTCTCTTTCTGCCGCCGGCATCTCTTGTCTTAAAATTGTAAACCTTCATTTTTTAGCCTTGTGTTAGCGATAACCGGACGTGAAGAGTTAATATAAGAACAGTTACCACCTTCATCCTCTCAGTTATACATATTAAATTTTAATCTTAGCAATCCTGTACAATAGTACAATCAAAATTGGTAGCTCAAACTGACTTTTCCCAAAATCTCTATGTCTGATTAATGTTGAAACATTTCTGATATCATTTATACCGATACAATCTTTCGAAAAAAATTAGATATTTTCATTGAATCAAAAATATACGGTGCTTTCTGAATCCTTTGATACTACCAATGACCATTCCAAGTTTCCAAACATAGCTCTGCCTGTATTCCCGAGAAAACAGGTGATGAATCTTTTTATAAATCTGTACAATGTAATGAGCGATTGTTTTCGGAAATACTCAGGCATCCCTTTACTGGAATACATCTTATACAGTCTGACATTATCTGTTGCCCAGTTCATAGATTATATAAAAGTCTTCCAGAGGTCTGATCTGTATCTCATTTGCATCATAGCATTCTCCACGAAGTGCAGCTCTGTTCCCTCCAATTGAACACGCCAGCAATAATCGGTGTCCTCGGGATATACAAAATTTTAATCGAATCCGCCAATTTTCTCATGGATACTTTTCTATATATACCTATCGTACCCACGCTGGAATGGGGCAAATATTTTACAACTGTAAAATTCATCAGTCCTTCCGTTTGTCCCTTTCCCCTGGTCCCGGCTACTGATTCAGGATTCAGTTCCTCAGTTTCCCATCTGCATGCTATAAAGTGATGTTTCAAGAAGGCATCAGCCATGGCAGCAAGCCGCCAATTTTCACCCACCATATCATCTGAATCACAAAAAAGGACAATGTCACCCCTACGAAACTCAATGCCCCTATTTCAAGTATAGAAACAGCTTTGCTCCCGCTTCATCAGAAACGATTGTTATATTATTAAACAGTTTAGCATACCTGTTAACGATTTCAAGAGTCCCGTCGATTGATCCATTATTCAGACCTACTATCTCAAAGAAATAGTAACAGGTGCTGTCTCTCCAGGGATTCCAGCATATCCCCAATCGTATCAGCTGAGTTATAACACGGAATAACTATACTTATTTTCAAATCATAACTCATTTAAATAGCCATCAAACTCAACTCAGAAACTTAAATTTCTAGGAGTCTGTCGGACTTTCCAGAGCTAAATTAGTAGTTTTTGGGTTACTCTTGTAAAACGAACAGATCTGTTTTGTAATGGCAAATTTCAAGTTAGTGGATCGCGATACCTCATATTTATTGCCCCCAGTAGACGAGTGGCTTCTGGGTGGTCACCTGGCTCGGCTTGTTTGTAGTGGAGATTGTCGATGAGTTGGATATTTCGGTCTTGGAAGCCAGCTACACAACCAGCGCTGGGAGGAGCGGATCGCCGATCCGGGGCCACCGACGGAGGAGGTCACTGCCCCCGAACAGATGGCCTGGCGGCGCAGCACCTCCGACGGGAAAGCTTTTTACGGCCGACGTAAGGCGACTGTGGAGACCGTCTTTGGGATCATCAAACAGCGATGGGCTTCCGACAATTTAGCCTGCGGGGCCTGCATAAGGTCGCTGGGGAGTGGAATTTGGCGGGATGCGCCTACAACCTGAAGCGTATGCACACTTTAGTCCCATAAGCCAGCTAGGGAGGTGAATCTCTGAGATAAAATCAGAAATAGAATTCCCCAAAACAACCGTAAAAAGAAATTTAGAACTCTTAGACACCTTTACTCAGATGAAATTAGTGTAAAGCAAGTTTCAGCCGTTTAACCCAGTACTTAATATGATTCCCGGGAAGATGTTTAATTAAACTTTTCCAGTTGCTCCCGCCACAACTTATCGGCAAACCTGCCTTCTGGCAGTTCCACGTGTTCCATGGTTATTGGCTGATCTCTGGAGATATCCTCTCTCAATACGCAATCTTGCGACAGGCCCATGGGCAGAAGGTTTTCTTTTCTGGCAATGTCACAATTCTCAATAGTTCCATAACAGGTGAACCCGCCAATACCATCGAGCTTATCACCTGCCTTAAGATCTTTTTTTGCAAGTGTAATAACTTCGCAAACCGGCTTGCCGGCAGGTGTAATTGTAGCATCTTCAAATAAGACTGCACGTGCTGCGGTTAAGGGGACTTCTAGGTGAGGTAAGTGATAGGGAACATAAAATAGATATAGAGGGCCGTCCCCCATTTTAAAAACCGGCATATACTCCCTTAAAATAGGATGTTCATTATAGCCTAATACAAAAATACCGGGTCCCGGTTCAGCGCCTAGTATATAATCAACCCTTCCACCGTCTAATAATTCATCTACGGAAAACAAATCAAGAGATTCTTTTACGTGGTCACATTCAGGACCATACATGCCTCTTTTTCCTGCTTTAAAACCCGTTGCATTTGCTACCACTGCCATCTCCATCGATAATTTGGTACCGTCTGCAAATGATGTCACCATCTTGGGTTTCTGATTGTGCTTTTCTGCAAATGCTTTCTGAGTCTCAGGCGTGCGATATGGATCTTCCATTCCTTTTATATTACCTGCTAATACCGGTTGGTAGCCAATTGTTTTTACAAATCGAAATAGATTCATAATCACACCGGGTTGATCGCCATCGGTATTGGTGATAATTACTCCCTGCTCATCTGCATAATGCTTTAAAATTGGACCAACTGTTGCATCCAATTCTGCATTTAGTCATACAATATGCTTTTTGTTTCGATAGCTGACATAGCGACTTGTCCACCAAATTCAATTTCTCCGGTTGCTTCGATGATAACATCGAATATTTTCTGATTGGCAGATAGTATCCGGATTATCAGCTATTGTATAAATGCCTTCCTTTATATGTTGATACGAGTTGACCGGCACTGTTGACATTTTTATAATCATTTATTTTGGCTTGTTCATATGCTTTTTTTGCCCGAGACAAGGTTCTGTTATAGATAGCGGCTACCCTCATTCCGGGAATATAATTTTCAATAGTTAATACAGCTCCCCTGCCCATATAACCGGCGCCAATCAAACCAACGTTAACTGGTTTGCCCTGTCTCTCACGCTCTTCTAATGCTTTATCAACTATAATCATAATTATTAACTGAAGTTACGCAGTAGTTATGCGTTCAAGAAGGCATATTTACCTGGGGATGTGGATAACTTACTCATGCTTTGAAGTGCATGTCGTGTAGCTTCCATCCAAATTTGACTTTTCAGGGCAAAATGATTCATGCGATTCTTAAGGTTGAGTTTTTCAAGTTTCACATAGCTGATGATTGCGGCTATACAGTGAGCTTGTTGAGTCTCCGGCGTATGAGCAGGAGAGCGCCCCAAGCTGCTGCATTGTTTGATCGATTTATGGTACTCTTCGGTTTTCCATCGTTTTTGATAGATTCCGATCATCTGGGATGCCTCTAACGTCAAGTCACTGGCCACCATGTACCGAACCCCTTCAGAATCATCTTCGTTTTTGAAGACTTGTTTGAGCAGCAGGACGGGTTCATCCATCCCGCGCAACCAAACTTTCAGGGGCTGGTCCTGGCCGGCCAGCGTCTTGATCGAATGCCAGCATCCCGCCTTTTTATCGGCTTCGCTGAGAGCGGCCACCCGATTGGATTTGACCGCCATAACAAACTCTCGGTTTAACTCATCGGTAATAAACCTCATATTTTCTTTGCTGGAGAACCAACTGTCTGCCGTTACATAGTCAAACCACGTGTTTTGCCAGCATTGGCGCAGCATCTGGCGAAACAACTCATTTTTAGTGACTGGGCTTCGGCGACGCAGTTGCCCTTTCTCGTCGACAACCGTCTCCGTCTTGTGTACAAATTCTACGGCGATAGGAGTTGACAACTCCTCGGTAGCTAGTACCGCTGACAGAAAATTAATCCCCTTCACCATTTCCCCTTCGGTGTGATCATAATGCCAGCAAATCAACTCGTTCTCGGAGCTATGTGGCTTTTCCTGGATGGAATCATCGACGCCCACAACCACGCAATCACTCGAATCCACCGTTTCTTTTACCAAGTTTTTAGAGTGTTTCCACACGCTCTGCGAATCCAGGTGGCCACTGGACAACAGCCGCGTAAACCGATCATGACTGATCTGTCCGTGTAAAACCTCGGAGAGACCTGTGCAAGTTGCTTGGGTAGGAGTAGCCAGTAAATAATCCGTGTATAAATCCAGTAAGTTATCCACAAAAGTCGTCTTTTTACCCTGAAATGTAATACAATTAGTGCGTAACTTCAGTTATTAACTTAATTTAAAACACTATTTTTCTTTCAGAAGATTTTCATATTCTGATATTTGGTTTTTAGTAAACTTTATCATGTCAGATCCATCATAATAGTTCTTATACCAGTCAGTGACTAATTTTAGGGAATCATCTAGTCCAAGTTTGGGAGTCCAATCAAGACGTTGCCTTACTTTTGAACTATCGAGCATTAAGGTATTTGCTTCATGAGGTTCTTCTGCGGTATTCAGTTCCCAAGAGACATTACCTCCCCAATATTCAGTAAGTTTCTCCAGGATGTATCCCACATTCTGTTGACCTTCAGCATCGGGTTCAGAGTTCCAAGCCTCAGAATAGTCATGTTTATTATGGTATAATTTTCACAGTCGGAGTAAGTATCCATAAAGCAAGTCTAAAATCAGATTGCCAAGGCCTGACAGCTTTTGGATTTCTGATAATGACTTCACGGTTTTCACTGAAAGCAGATACAATATCGGGTACCAAACGATCATTGCTCCAATCACCACCGCCTATAACATTTCCAGCTCGTACAGTTGCAATTCCCACTTTATTTTCACTTTTGCCATTGAAAAAAGATCTTCTGTAGGATGCAGAAACAATTTCAGCGCATCCCTTGCTGGCCGAGTAGGATCACTTCCTCCTAGAGAATCAGACTCCCTGTATTTCCAGTTCCATTCTTTATTGTCGTAACACTTATCACTGGTTACAGAAATTAGAGCTTTCAAATTTTTAATTTTTCGGGCTGCCTCTCATAGATTTGCAGTTCCTATCACATTTGTTCTAAAGGTATATAATGGGTCTTTATATGAATCTCTTACAATAGATTGTGCAGCCATGTGGATAATTATTTCCGGCTCAGAATTGCTTCATCTCCTCCTTTAAATGCTCGAAATTAGAAATATCTAAAATACAGGATTCTATTTTATCCTCAATAGACAAAATATCAAACAAGTTAAGATTGCTAGACGGTTCTAGAGCAATTCCTTTTACTTTTGCACCCATGAGTGCAAGCCAATAGGACATCCAGCTACCTTTGAAACCGGTGTGACCTGTTATCAATATCCTCTTTTCCTTCCAGAAAGCTAAATCTAAACTCATATTCTTAAAATAATAGTTTACTGTTTCTATTTATATTTTCTCAACAATAAATAGTTTCCCATTTGGTTTCCCTTCAAAGCTATATGTACCAAACTCTTTTGCTGAAAGATGCGGGTTTTCATTCATAAATTCTGTAAATGCCAGTTTTTCGCCTTTATTTTTTTGATCCAGGTTACCTGATCGCCAATCATCAAAAATAATTATAACTACATCCTTTATTAATGATTCACAAAATTGCAAAGCTTCTTTTGCTGATGAATATATATCGGAATCAATCATAATTATACCAGCTTTTTCAATATTATATTCTTTTTTCAAACTTTCATTAAGTGTATAGGAGAACCAGCCCTCAATTAAAAAAGTTCTTTCCCAATCGATACCATTTTGTGTCAGGTAATATTTAGTGACATCTATATCACTTTTAAACAATCCCTTACTCCAAACTTCGCTATCGTCTTTATCACTCAATGCCGGCAATCCTTCGAATGAATCAAAACCAAACAAACGTATGTGATCATAATTCCTTCCATTTAATACCTGATACATACAGTTAAGGGACGTTCCATGAGCAACCCCAAACTCCAGATAATCTCCTATTGACTCCTCCCCTATTTTATCAGCTAAATATTGGCATGATCTTTCTAGGTGTGGTTTTAACTCTTCTATTGAGACGAGCTCCCTTACACTTTTTCTTTTGATATATAATTTTAAGGAGGCAGGTAAAAACCTGTGTAGTGGCGTAGTGTATTTGCTCAATTGAATGAGTGATTTTGCCAAGGTTCTCAAATTTGTCATATTATTTATTCTACAAATTATTATATATTAACTATATCAATAAGTTTTATCGTTTAAACCAAGACTTTTATGTTGTCCAAAATATTCTGGAATATTCCATTTACCATCTCTAATGATAATATAATTATGATCTGCTCCCGTTTGACCAAAACTTTCCATCAGGTAAGATGAAATAACTTTAGGTCTTGGTGTTTCAACTGTTTTCAGGCAGTGAAATCCGATGGGATATATCTCTTTGCTGCAAGGTATTGGAGCAATTCTACTGGTATATCCAGCAGCAGGTATTAAACCAACTCGTTTCCTGCACATATATAGTAGGAGTTGTAATTACTTTTAAACGGTACCAAACTATATCCAAGCAATAAATGCATAAAACGAATTACAAGAAAACCAAGCTGGGAAGAATGTTTCATTTCAAAAAAGCTCAATAACGTTAAATTGAAAAATATTCTTTTTGTTCTTCCCACAATTGATCGACTTTTCTATCCTCGGGTAACTCTATATCTTCAAATTTCAGGGGTTGATCTTTTTTTACAGCATTCTTCAACGTGCAATCCTGTGACAGTCCCATCGGCAACAGATTTTCTTCTCTGGCAGTACCAGTATCTCTCTATTGTACCATAACACGTAAATCCCCCGATGCCGTCCAGTTTCTCCCCGACATTGAGATCTCTTTTAGCCAGTGTAATCACTTCACTAATAGGGCGGCCTTTCGGAGTTATGGTAGCATCTTCAAAAAGCACTGCCCGTGCCGCAGTTAGGGGGACTTCCAGATGCGGCAGATGGTACGGTACATAAAAGACGTAAAAGGGGCCGTCTCCCATTTTAAAATAGGACATGTAATCCCGTTGCACCGGATGCTCGTTGTAACAGAGAACAAAAACCCCGGGGCCCGGTTCAGCTCCAAGAATATAATCTACCAATCCCCCGTCTAACATCTCATCTTCTGGGAACAGATCCAGTGCCTCGCTTACATGATCACACTCCGGACCGTACATCCCTCTCTTCCCTGCTTTGAATCCGGTGGCATTGGCCACTACAGCCATCTCCATTGAGAGCTTTGTGCCATCCGCAAAAGAGGTAACCATTCTTGGCTTTTGTTTATGCTTTCTTGCAAATTCTTTTTGGGTTTCGGGCGTGCGGTATGGGTCTTCAAGTCCTTTAATATTGCCCGCCAACACCGGCTCATAGCCGATAGTTTCTACAAACCGCATCAAATTCATTAACACGCCAGGCTGATCACCGTCGGCGTTGGTAATGACAACGCCCTGTTTATCGGCATAGGTTTTTAACAACGGTCCGATGGTGGCATCCAGCTCCGCATTCATCAGGACTACATGTTTCTTGTTTTCTATGGCATCAAGCGTCACCCGGGCCCCGAACTCTATCTGGCCCGTGGCCTCAATGATTACATCCAGGTTTTGTGCCTCGCACAGCAACGAAGAGTTGTCGGTAATGGCATACCCCCCCTCATCAATCAGTTGATCGAGTTCATCCGCACTTTCCACCTTGCCGATACGATTCAACTTCAGCCTGATCGAATGCTCTTTCTGCTTTTGAAATAGTTCTGTTGTAAAGGGCGGCCACCTTCATACCGGGTACAGATCGCTCGATGGTCAAAACAGTACCGCGCCCCATATATCCTGCCCCAATAATTCCTACCTTGACCGGGTTCTCCTGTTTCTCTCTTTGCTTTAGTGCATTATCAACGATAATCATATACTAAACCCACCTACTGTTTAACTTACTTTTTGTGTGATTACTACTTTTTATTTCCTTAATCGCGGTAGTCCGGCCAGCTTTGATCCTTCCCGGAAATTATAATATCACCAGTCTCCGGCCATTCGATATTGAATGCGGGATCATCCCATCGGATACCACCTTCTGAATCCGGTGCATAAAATGCTGAAACCATGTAAAAAATCTCAGTGCCATCTTTGAGGGTTTGATATCCGTGGGCGCATCCTTCCGGGACATAGAACATGGTATAATCCTCAGCCGTCAGCTCAATGCCTTTCCACTTTTTGTAGGTTGGTGAATCGGATCTAAGATCTACAATGACGTCATAAAGAGCCCCTTTCATACAGCGCACCAATTTGGCTTCGGCATGTGGGTGCCTCTGATGAATGCAAACCACGAAGTGTGTACTTCTGTCGGCTATATCCGATATTAGCCTGAACCGGCCTGAACGAAATTCCCTGATCTTTAAATTCATTTTCACAATAGCCCCGCGCAAAGAATCCACGGTCGTCTTCAAATTTTTCAATATCAATGATATAGGCTCCGGCTATTTCAGTTTCATTGAATATCATCTACGACAATCCTATTCCTTCATACTTGTCAAAACGTTCTTTTGATAGCATCCTTCGTCCATCTATAAATAGAGGGGGCGAATCAAACGTCTGCAGAATATCCGGTACCTGCTCAAATTCTTTCCAAGAGGTCAGTAATATTACCGCCTCGGCTCCACTCATGCACTGTTTCAGATCATCATAATATTCAATCTGGTGGTTACCGAACATTTTTTAGCTTCCCGGTTAGCCACCGGATCGTAAGCCTGAACTTTAGCCCCGCTTTCCAAAAGGTGCTGTACAACAGGTATCGCCGGCGATTCGCGCATATCATCTGTTCCCGGCTTAAAAGCCAGTCCCAGCACGGATATCGAACGTCCAACCAGATCCTCAAAATGTTTCTTTAGCAGGGATATAACCTCCTGAGGCTGCTTCTCATTCGTTTCAATCACAGAATCAAGCAACGACATTGAGCTTCCTGCCGCTTTACCATGAGCTATAAGAGCCTTTACATCTTTAGGAAAGCAGCTCCCCCAAATCCGCACCCGGCCGCAAGATATGAGATAAAGCCCGGTGTAATACGCTCTCCGTCCGGCATTATTGGACTAAAGCGGTTATCCTTGTGTACCCCTTCCATCACTTTAACTACATCTACATCACCCAGTTTTGCACATAAATTCCCTATTTCGTTTGAAAAGGAGATTAGCGTGGCCAGAAGGGAATTGGCAGTATATTTTATCATTTCCGCCGTCTGGTTGTTCGTTTTTATTATATCCACTCCCTCAAAAACGCTATAAATATTCTCTAGCACCTCATGAGTCCGTTTGTTTATTCCTCCCAATACAATTCTGTCGGGATTCATGAAATCGTTTATAGCTTCACCCTCCCTTAAAAATTCGGGATTCATGCCAACCCCGAAATCAACTCCGGCCTCTTTCCCGGATACTTCCTCCAATATCGGTAAAACAACATTGTCGGTGGTACCGGGAACCACCGTACTTTTGACTACAACGGAATGATACCCCTCTTTTGATTTCAAGGCATCGCCAATCTGTTTAGCAACAGTTTTAACGTACTTCAGATCTATTTGATTGCCATCAAAAGGTGTTCCTACCGCAATTATGGATACATCCGATTCATGTACCGCTTTTAACAGGTCTGTTGTTGCCTGCAGGGAACTATCTATATTTCTTTCCAGAAGTTCATCCAATCCCTCTTCGTGAATCGGGGATAACCCTTTGTTTATTTTAGATACCTTCTCTTCGTCAATATCTACACATAGTACTGAATGTCCTTTTTCTGCCAGACAAACACCACTTACAAGACCAACATACCCTGTTCCGATTACTGATATATTCATTATGCTTCAACAGCCTCCTGATTTTCTTTATACCATATAAAATTACGATTCAATCCTTCATCGAGTCCGATAGTTGGATTATATCCAAGTTCTTTCCGTGCTTTTTTAATAATCGGGCAGCGCCTGTTCGGGTTATCAACAAGATAGTTATCATCCTCACTCGGCTCATGAATTACCTTTCCACGGTAGTCTATTTCTTCTTTTGCGATAGCAGCAATTTTATATGCAAGATCCTTCATTGAGATTTCCGGTTCCGAAACCCCAATATTGTAAGCTTCCCCGGCCCTGCCTCTGGTTAATATTTTAAAATAACCGATAATGGCATCAGCTGTATAGCAAAATGTTCTTGAGGGACTGCCATCAGAATGCATTACAATATCGCTGCCGGATAAAACATTATTCATAAAATCCGGGATCACTCTTTTATCCGTAATTTTTAAACCAGGCCCATAATTATTAAAGGGACGGGCTATTTTCACCGGAAGGTTATACTGCTCTGCAAAATTTACACATAGTGTTTCACCAAAGCGTTTAGATTCATCATAACAGGCACGAGGTCCGGTACATGAAACATTGCCTCTGTAAGTCTCCGGTGTGGGTATATTAGAGGGATCGGGATCTCCATATATCTCACTGGTGGAGTAGAATAAGAAACCTTCTACAGGTTTCCCTTTATCTTTCTGGTTCCGGGTGTATTCCAATAAATTCCGCAAACCTTCTACGTTTGCATCCATCGTTTTAATAGGATGTTTTCGATAATAAATGGGAGATGCTATAGAAGCAGCATGAATAATATATTGGAAATCATCAATTGACTCCGGTAACGGATTTGTGATATCGTGTTTAACAAGATTCAGAAAGTCATTATTCTCCAAAGATTTTAGCCAATCCGGAATACCGCGCATGTAGTTGTCATAAACGGTAACTTGTACTTCCTTACCCTGCTCAACCTTTTCATTCCAATATAAAAGTGACTGGACCAGATAATAACCCAGAAACCCGGCACCTCCGGTAATCAATATTTTTTTGCCGGATAGCTGTTTGAACTCTTCATCCAGAGATTGACATATATATTCTAAATCACCTCGAACAACATCTGAAGCTTTTTGCATATATTTTCCTATACCATTAGTAATTTTAGATTTAGTTGATCACCAAACTTTCCACGGTGGTGATTCCTGGCTCCAGAAATCTTCGAGCACGTTCTTATCTCGAAGAGTATCCATCGGTTGCCAAAACCCAAAATGCCTGAAAGCAGCTAGATTATTCGTATCAGCTAACGTTTCTAAAGGTTCTCTTTCCCAAACTGTTGAATCGCCCTCAATTAGATCTATTACTTCAGGTTCCAAGACAAAAAAGCCGCCGTTAATCCAAGCTCCCTCCTCTTGTGGTTTTTCATTAAAGGAACTGATTTTAAATTCATCTTTACCCAAATTGAAAGCACCAAATCTTCCCGGCTGCTGAACTGCCGTCAATGTTGCTTTTAAGTTATGATTTTTATGAAAATCGATCAGCTTTCTGATATTTAAGTCACTTACACCATCTCCGTAGGTTAAACAAAATGTTTCATCGTCCAGGAGATCCCGCACTATTTTTAATCTGCCACCGGTCATGGTATCATAACCTGTATCAATCAAAGAAACTTTCCAAGGCTCTACGGCATTTTGATGAACTTCCATTTCATTATTTTTTAAATCAAATGTCATATCCGATTCATGCAAGAAATAATTTGAAAAATATTCCTTAATAACTCTTCCCTTATAGCCGCAACAGATAATAAAATCGTTTACACCATGATGGGAATAAATTTTCATTATATGCCAAAGAATTGGTTTTTCTCCAATTTCAACCATTGGTTTTGGTTCGAACACTGGTCTCTTCACTAATTCTTGTTCCATATCCGCCTGCTAAAATTACTGCTTTCATTTTTAAAACCCCGATATACTCTTTTAATGAATTAGGATTATCAATTTTAGAAAGATGATTTTTTGTTTAGTTACTTACTTTACTTTAAAGAAAAAAAATTTCAGCGCTATGCATAGTTAAAATAAACTAATTCGAGTCTGTAAAATTTTATAATCTAGGTATAAAATACTAGGTATAATATACTAATTAAAATTACTTGGAGATTTAATGAAAAATAATTTTGAAATAACAGGTCTTGTACCAGCAGCAGGTTATGCCAGTCGAATTTCACCCATACCATGCAGCAAAGAGATTTATCCTATAAATTACCCTTCTGATGACAGTAATAATATTAAGAGTCCCAAAGTTATTTCAGCTTCTTTATTAGAAAAATTCGGGATTGTCGGTCTGGAAAAAGTTTATATGATCATAAGGAAAGGTAAATGGGATATTCCTCAATATTTTGGTACGGGTTCAAGTTTCGGTTTAAATTTTGCCTATCTTGTAACTGATCCAACTCCCGATACTCCACATACTATTGATAAAGCATACCATTTTATCAAAAATAAGCGGGTTCTTTTGGGGTTTCCGGATATACAAATTTCGCACAAAAACCCCTTTCAAAAACTTTTGATTCAACTGGAAAATAGTGGATCAGATATGGTATTAGGCCTATTCAAAACTCATAAGCCCTATAAGTCTGATATGGTAGAGACTGATAAAAACAATAATGTAAAGAAGATTATTATTAAACCGGATTCATCAAATTTAAAATATACCTGGCTTCTGGCGGTTTGGAACCCGGTATTTACTGATTTTCTTCACAATTTTCTTTCAAAGCATCAATCTAAAGCCTTGGAAAAAGGGAAAAAAGAATTATATATAGGTGATATTATTCAGAAAGCTATTCAAAATGGACTAAAGGTCAGTTCTGTAAGGTTTCCAGATTCCACCTCTATTGATAGTCGGAACAATTGACGATCTTAGAAGAGCTATTAATGACAATTTATAGCACTTCGTATAGCTAATCAGCAGACCATCTTTCAATCATACGTTCCCTGAATTCATCAGTGAAAAAATGTTTTGCATATTTGGTAGAATAAAATTTCCGTAATCCTTCCCTGGAAACTGTTATCTTATTTTTTAAATTTTTATATAGATCAGCGTGATCGTTCTTAGTTCTTACATTCATTTTTTTAACTGAGATTTCCTTACTGCCGTTTATAAACTTTTTAATAACAATAGGTAAGTTTCTATCTAATAACTCGAGTGACATTATTGCTATTTCAAACCCCTGATCACTGATTATTGAATATCCTTTCTTAGCATTAAATGGGTGTTCGTAGAGATTAACACCGGTAAATTTCAAAAACTCTTTTTCGAACCAATTTGAGATGTAATCTTTTTCGGGCTTAAATCTTGAAAATATATCATTGATATGAGATTCAACCTTATTTTGATCAAGCAAGCCATCTTCACCTAAAAGAAATGGCCGGGTTAGTTGTGGGTTCTGAAAAATATGGGACAAATAGGTAGAAAAAGGGTCTCTGACCAGAGTAACAATTTTCCACTTTCCCTGGGATTCTGATGAATATGCTTGTCTCAAGATAAAGCTTGCTGACAGATGACTTGAACTCCCTTTCAATAAATTAACTAAACTTACCTTTCCCTTAATTTTTAAATCTTTTCCTTGATATCTCTCAACAGTATTCTTGAGGGATTCAGACGTTAGATGATGAACGTGATACGTTAAGGGGAAAAAATGCTGTTCTTGAAACGCACGAAATACGGTCGTTGAACCAACCTTACCCATCGTATAAATAATTACCAGGTTTCCGGCCTAAAAATTCCAGTAATTTATGCCTTGCCAAAAGTGCCCTGTGAGGCAAAAACCCTTTATTTAAAAGTCTTTTTGTAATTTTTAAAAGGTCCATATGTTCAAAAAATTCCCTCTAAACTTTTAGTGAAGTAATTAAGCCTCCATAGCCATTTCTCTAAACAATGAGCTTTTTTCCACTAGTTCATCATATGTTCCTTCCTGAATAACTCTCCCCTCTTCCATTAAATAGAGTCTATCACAGTTCATCACTGTAGTTAAACGGTGGGCTATCATAATGATGGTTCTCTCACCTATAAGTGATTCAATAGCTTCGGTAACCTGTTTTTCGGTAATATTATCCAGCGCTGAAGTAGCCTCATCCATTACCAATACATCGGGATTATGATACAGTGCCCTGGCAATACCCACTCGCTGTCGTTGCCCCCCAGACAGACGGGCTCCGTTTTCTCCGATAATGGTATCTAACCCTTCAGGTAAATTTTCCAGTAATTTGCTAAGTTGGGCAGAGATCACTGCCTGTTTAATTTTTTCGTCATCAATCTCTTTTTTGGGTAACCCGAATGCAATATTTTGTCGAAGCGTATCATCTGCCAAGTATATAGACTGGGGTATGTACCCGATATTTTGTTGCCAACCCGAAAGGTTTTCATGAATATCTTTTCCATCCACAGTTATTTTTCCTTTTGTCGGCTTCATGAGTCCCAATAACACATCAACAATAGTAGTTTTACCGGCACCCGACTCACCGACAAAACCAATAGCCTTACCTTTTGGAATGGTTACCGATACCCCATCCAGGGCCTGTTCACTGCTTTCCGGATAACTGTAATGCAAATCCCTTCAGTTCAATTCGATCTTTAAGTTCAACTTTTTTGGCATTTCTGCGATCCTTTAAAAATTGTTTTGTTTCATCTTCCAGTAATTTTAAATCATCATATACAGGATCCAAGGAAGCAATATTGTATTGAAGGCCAGTATACATAGAACTCATTGTCTGTACAGCCGGCATTATACGTACAACCGCCATGGCAAATAACGACAACGTTGGAATAATGGCACTCATAGGGCGTCCCTGCCATATCATCATAACTGAAATTAACATCATACCTATTACGGCCGTTGCCTCTATTACCGGTTTAGGTATCTGTTGAATAAAACTTGTATAAATGTTTAGATTAGTAAATTTGAGAGCTTCGGTACTAAACTTGTTTATGAACTCGTTTTCCCTGTTTAAAATTCTGGCATCTTTAAGTCCGCCGATCCCCTCATATACAGCCTTCATCATTTTGCCTCGTTGTTCAACCTGCTGCTCACCATACTGTTTCATTTTCTTTTGTGTAAAAAGAATAAATGAACCGGCTCCGAGCCCCAACAATCCAATTACAATCAATGTAATTATCGGCTCATAAAATAGCAGAAAGCCCAGAATCAGAACTGTTATCACTCCTTCCCTGCTCAGCTTCAAAATGTTACTTATAACAGCGTTGACAACTATATGTACCTCATTGATTGCATTCCTGACCAATTCTGATGAATTTCTCTTCAAATGGAACGTATAGGGAGCCTGCATATACGTACTCATCATTTCCCTGCTGATCTTGTACCTGCGATTGTTTAAAAAAAGAGCCTCAATGTACCCAAAAAATAATAGATAAGCCCCCTTCATAATAAAAACTAAAACAAGAGTAATTGAGCCATATATAAGCAAATCCTGGGCAGTTTGAATATTTAGATACAACAAAATGGGTTCCAGTGGTTGGTACTCCAGCACCTTATCAGGAACCGCAACAATAGCCACGAACGCCGGTATCATCCCTATTCCGCCCAGTTCAAGAAATGCTGCAAAAAGCATCATTGCAAACAGAATAGCAAGCTTTACACTATCTCCTTTAGGCAGTAGTAAAATATTTTCTTTATAGTATCAGTCATTTCGATCAATTTTTTTCAATAATTGTAGTTTAAACAAACAGGTTTTTAGAAAGCAATGTTGAGGGTCTTTATTCTATTGGTTTGTATCGATACTTTATACAAGTTACTAGTCACTTTGTTCTATTTCGGCATTTCAAATCCATAGAGCGTCTGTCCGTCTGCAAAAGTTGATACATGGTAGTTAATATCTCTGTGGCTTGCCCCTTCCAGAGGGGCGGAAAACTCTTTTTCTGTGTTTTTCAAAAAAAGCTAGTATTTTTCTTAAAAAATCATGGAGCCCACTCTGCTCTGACCTTGAGATCGATACATCCATTTCAATATTGGGTGAGTCTGTAAGAACTTCAAGGAAACAATCACGACTAAATTCAAAGTTGTTAGAGAATCCCCACTTTCTGATTAGAATGCTGGCTGAGATAAGAGATTTTAATTCTAAAGGTAGCTGTAAATCTCCTTCTGCTATTTGGGAGTGGTTTGCCGTAATAAAATTCGGACACCTTCCTCCTGCAATGAGTATGTTCTTCATTGTAAAGTCATTATTTATCAGCATGCTACTTTTTTAAGGATAACTCCTTTCGATAACTCCATGCTCTTTACATTTATTTTCTACATTTTGTCTCTCCTTAAGATCAGGTTTACGCCTTCCAAATTTGATTGTTAGCCTTTGGCTCAATGTGTTTCATTGCGTTCCTGGTATCGATAATAATATCATTCCAGTCAGCTAATTCCTGGTAGTCAATATCGGAATGGTTAGTAGAAATGATAACGGCATCAAAGCTGGAAATGGTTTCTTTATTCCAAGCCACCGTTTCTAAACCGGTCCACTCTTTATGTTCGCGCGTCTCATGGATCCTGGGAATGTAATGATCATAGTACGAGACGCTTGCTCCATATTCTTTTAGCAGATCCATCAACTTGAATGTGGGTGATTCTCTCAGGTCATCGACATCCGGCTTGTAAGCCAGACCCAAAACAAGAATATTGCTGCCATTAAGTGCAATTTTGTGTTCATTCAAGGCTTTGATAGTACGATCAATAACATAGCGCGGCATGCTTGTGTTTATCTCACCCGCTAATTCTATAAATCGGGTATGCTGCTCATACTCCCTGGCTTTCCAGGTAAGGTAAAATGGATCGATCGGGATGCAATGTCCGCCAAGACCGGGACCGGGTGTGAATTTCATAAATCCAAAGGGCTTGGTACCTGCAGCGTCTAACACCTCATGAACATCGATACCCATCTTTTGATACACTACTTTAAGCTCATTAACCAAGGCTATATTGACGGACCGGAATATATTCTCCGTAAGTTTAACAGCCTCTGCCGTCTTCGTATCGGAAACAAGAACCGTCTCAACTACAATCGAATCGTACAGCTCTTTCGCGATTTGCAAGGCTTCTTCTCCCATGAGCTCCTGACAACTTTAGGAATCTTTGCCGTGTTGAAGTCGGGATTGCCGGGATCTTCACGCTCAGGGCTATATGCCACAAAAAAGTCTCTTCCAGACTTTAGGCCGGACGCCTCCTCCAGAATTGGAATGATTAGATCGGCAGTAGTACCCGGATAGGTAGTAGATTCAAGAATCACAAGTTGCCCGCTGCGCAGGTGTTGCGCGATGGTTCGAGTAGTATCCTCAACATACTGCATATCTGGCTCCCGGTGGGTATCAAGGGGCGTTGGCACGCACATCAAGATAACATCCATTTCAGGTAGCTCGGCAAAATCGATGGTTGCAGTGCACCTTTCAGAATCAGCCAGCTTCCCCATCATGTCATATCCGAGATGCTTAATGTAGGGCTTGCCGGCTTTGATGTTCTCAGTTTTGCTCGAATCGATATCAAATCCTCTTACCGGGTATCCTTCTTCATGGAAGGTCCAAAGAAGGGGAAGCCCAACATAGCCAAGGCCGATTATGCCAATATTAGCCTTTCGCAGCTTAATCTTGTTTATAAAATCATCCCTTAGAGATTTTGTATCAGAGTCTGATACTGCTTGCATATTATTGGAGGAACTTGGCAAATTTTGCATAGTCTTCATTATTATCAACAATTAAATTTATTTTTTCTTGATCTTCTTGAACCATCTCTTCAATGAGTTGCTCAAACGTGTATTTAGGACTCCATCCTAATTTTTCATGGGCTTTAGTGGCATCTCCGATTAAAAGATCTACTTCGGTCGGACGGAAATAACGTGGATCGATCTCTACAACCGTATCCCCTGTTTTTGCATTGATGCCCTTTTCATCTATTCCCTCTCCTATCCATTCCAAGGTAATTCCGGCAAAACCGAATGCCAGCTCACATAACCGGCGAACAGTATGAGTTTTACCGGTAGATAAAACAAAGTCTTCAGGCTCATCCTGCTGAAGCATCAGGTACATCCCTTCTATATAGTCCTTAGCATGGCCCCAGTCGCGTTGGGCTTCCAAATTTCCAAGATACGTTTTCTCCTGCAGGCCAGCCGCAATTCGTACGGCGGCTCGTGTAATTTTTCGGGTGACGAATGTTTCTCCCCGAACAGGCGATTCGTGATTAAACAGGATGCCGTTAACTGCAAACATATTATATGCTTCACGATAATTTACAGTAATCCAGTATGCGTACAGCTTTGCAGCGCCATAGGGTGAGCGCGGATAAAATGGAGTGTTTTCAGTCTGTGGCACTTCCTGAACCTTACCATAAAGCTCGCTGGTTGAGGCTTGGTAAAATTTAGTTTTTTCCGTTAATCCCAACATGCGGATAGCCTCCAGCAGTCTTAGAACTCCAAGGGCATCGCTATTGGCCGTATATTCCGGGACCTCAAATGATACTTGCACGTGACTTTGCGCGCCTAAATTATAAATCTCATCGGGCTGAATATCCTGGATAATGCGAATCAAATTCATGGAATCAGTAAGATCCCCATAATGCAAATAAAACGGCAAGCCCTTGGTATGAGGATCTCGGTAGATATGATCAATCCGTCCTGTATTAAAAGAGCTGGAACGACGTTTTATGCCATGTACTTCATATCCTTTTTTCAGTAAAAATTCTGCAAGATAGGACCCATCCCTGCCCGTTACTCCAGTGATTAACGCTTTTTTGTTTTTACCTGCCACAACTACTTCGCCTTTCTTGACTAATTATTTAAGAAACACTTTTTACAATAAATCTACCTGGATATCCAAAAAATTATAGATAGTATTTGTTTGCGGTTGTGATAGGTACAATTGTTGTGCCAAATTAAAAAAGCTATAAAACTTCTTTTCCACTGAGCGTTCAAATCAGCAATAGATATGCTAAAAGCCCGATCTGCTTGTGGCTATTTAAAAATTATTAATATAGACTCTTAATACTCTTTCAAGCTAAATTTGGGATGGGTAATTATTACTCAAAGCTCTGCGTAAAATTTACACGCTTTTAAGTAAAATAATTTTCTACTCTTTTAAGACATCCTTCCTTTTAACATAAATACAACTGCGTATAGCATATGAACGGGTTTTAATTATTCATCAACATAACTGGCACGCTTATTGTTAAAATAATATAAAGAGCATATAAAAAATTCATCAAATCAAGAGTTCTAAATAAAAACAGACAATATACCCCGCGAATTATGAATTATGTAGTACCAATTAAATTTTGAGAGCTTTATAGATGAAAACACTTTCAGACAAACCACTAAATTTAGATCCCATTAATAATGGTGCACAAATAGAAACGATCAATTTCTATAGTGAAACCATGCAAGATCTATATAGAAAAATAGTCGCGGTAGCGAATACAAATAAAACAGTTATCCTGACAGGAGAGCAGGGAGCAGGGAAACGATATGTGGCAAAATTAATGCATTCATTAAGTCCATATTCAGAAGATTCATTTAGAGATATATTTTGTAATACATTAGAAGAAACAATTCAAGATATAGTAGAGAGAGAAAAAGAGAGATCGCCTCAGGAAGCTAATTATCACCAAGACAAAGAAAATTTTGTATTGGACTTCCTTTCTGGAGGGACGCTATTTTTTAATGCTTTTTCGGAATTGAGCCATTTTAATAAGAGAATACTCCTTAACATCCTGAATTCAGCGCAAAAGATGCACTCTAGGAGCTCGATTCATAATAATTTCCGGTTCTTCCTTTCCATCGAAGAAAGTGAGTATTCAAAATTCAAGGAGAAATCATTCTGGACCAGGCTCTTGAAGCTGTTAGACCCCACTATTATTAATATTCCTCCATTACGTGAACATTGTGAGGATATTACATTATTAATAGACCGGTTTTTATTAGATTTTGCTGCCAAAAATAATGCCCAAGTTCATGCAATTGCACCGCGTGCCGTATATAAATGTATTTCTTATCACTGGCCCGGTAACATACGACAGCTTAAAAATACTATTGAACATGCTGCAACCATTGTACCTGCTGGTTCAGTAATTACGGCTAATCATCTGCCCTTTTCCCTAGACTGGAAATCGCCGTATCAGCTTAATGATATGGACATAAAACATGATAAAAGCTTTGCAAGGGCTGAAAAAATGCTGTTGAAAGAACTAATTTCTAATCCTGATATATCCGAACAAGAATTTGAAAATATGGATCAGGAATATAATATCCCTTTTAGGAACCGACTGATATTTTTATCCTGATTTGATCATATTTGACTTCCATAAATTTTCCAGAAACTTAAGATAATCCTGTCATTAACATAGCATTGGTAGTTAACGTACCATACTCTCATCTCTCTTGGTCTTGAATTGATGGGATTATTTGTAATAGTATGTTAGTGACCTTTCTTTAATGGTAAACGAGAAGTTATAGTAAGCCGATTATTTCTCGTCTGTCACTTTTTTGTGAAGTGTCTTTCTAGTGACACCCAATATTTTAGCAGCCTGAGTTTTATTATATCCAACCAGCGAGAGGGTTTGTTTGATGACTGCCCTTTCAACTTGTTCCATTGTAGCTCCCAGAGGAATTTTAATAAAATCATTATCCTCTTCCTCCTCCCTTTTTGATGATGGAAGCTCGGTGCCATTATCTTTAAAAAATCTTTCAGGTAGAATAGAAGGCGTGATTTCCTCACCTGAACTTAAGATCACGCACCGTTCTACTATGTTTTTTAGTTCTCGCACGTTACCCGGCCATTTGTACTCCTGAAATATTTCGAGTACCTCATCGGAGAAAGATGCCTCTCCAAATTTATATTTCTGGGAAAAAATATCTAAAAAATGATTTAGGAAAAGGGTAATATCTTTGGCCGGCGTCTGAAGCGGTGGAATATATAGTTCCAATACATTTATTCGGTGGAAAAGATCTTCTCTGAAACTCTTATCCAGAACCTTTTCCATCAAAATTTTATTGGTCGCCGAAACAATACGGACATCAACAGAAACTTCCTTTTTTCCACCTACTCTCCTAAACGTATTTTGTTCAACTGCACGCAGTACTTTTACCTGGGCAGGGCTTGGCATATCACCAATTTCATCAAGGAAGAGCGTACCTTTATCCGCCAACTCAAAGCAGCCTTCTTTTTGGCTTGTAGCACCAGTAAAGGCACCTTTTTCATGGCCAAAAAGTTCACTCTCAATTAAGTCACCTGGTATTGCTCCACTATTGATAGCAACAAACGATTCATCACTTCGCTCGCTGTATTTGTGAATAAGACGGGCGACAACTTCCTTGCCGACACCACTTTCTCCCGTAATCAAAACCGGGGCCTCTGAAAGTGCGAATTTTTTTATTGTCCGCAGCAACTTTTCCATTTCAGGGGTGTTGGTAAGAAAGTCTGGATCGTTAGAGATGTCTTGATCCTTTTTGGTAGTGTTATTACCACTCTCTTTCACCCGTGAACTTACTTTGCCGTAGTTTCCTTTGTTAAATTCTCCCATAATAGCATCAACCTCTATAGATACTTATCTAGTTTATATTTTGAGCAGACTCTTTGTGGTCTGTAAAAACACTCCGTGCAAATACCTACTATTGCCTTTAAACCATCTGATTAATTATAATTTTTTTTTGAACTAAAAAAAATTTATAACTCCTTTCTAATGTAAGTAGGTAAACGAGAAATATTATAAGAGGTTAAAATACAAAATAGGCTAAAATACGTAGTAAGGCCCGTATTTTCACCAAAAACGAGTAGTAATATATACGTAAATATACTTAAATAGAACCGGCTCTAGATAACAGTACTATTAAATTGTATTAATAATCAGCGTCACTTAGGTTTTCCAGTGCTTTTTTAGCCGCCAACTGCTCCGCCTCTTTTTTACTTTTACCTTTACCTTTCCCAAGCTCTTGATCATCGACTATAACCCTGATTTCAAATGTTTTATCATGGCCGGGTCCCTCTTCTGATACCACTTCATACTTGGGTATTTCTAACTTTTCGGCTTGGGCATATTCGAGAAGAATACTTTTATGATTATCTAAGCTTGTTGTGACTTTCTCGAAGTTAACGTTCTCTTTTATGACTCTGCCTACAAATTCAAAGGTAGCCTCGTAACCCCGATCCATATAAATAGCACCTATCAAGGCTTCAAAAACGTCAGCAAGTATACTTTTTGAAAATTCGATACCCTGCCCCCGGGCGCGTTCTCCTAGAACAAGCAGATCACTCAAATTTAACTTTTGGGCATATTTGGCTAGTGAATCCCCCTTCACGAGTTTAGCTCTTAATTTCGTTAGAAAACCCTCGTTTTTACTGGGATATTTCTGAAAAATAATTTCTGTAATAATCAGATCCAGAACCGCGTCTCCAAGGAATTCCAAACGTTCATATGAATCTGCTGAGGAAAAGTTGTCATCTGCCAATACGGAACGGTGCCGGAGGGCTCTCACATAAAGAAAGGGATCATCAATTTCAGTATTAATGATCTGTTTTAGTTTTTCAAGCCTTTCATCATGCTCAGGGGCTACTTCGATGGGTGCGCTATCTGAGAAATATGCCCTGAGCTTTTTAAACATTACCCGTTGCTTTCAAATTTTTTGAAAACTATTGTCGTATTATGGCCTCCAAATCCAAAGGCATTATTCATGGCATACCGTACCTCTCGGGCTTTTGCCTCGTTTACGGTGTAATCCAGATCACAATCAGGGTCTGGGGTTTCATAATTAATAGTTGGCGGGATGAGATCGTGGTAGATGGCCAGCAACGTTGCCAATGACTCAATAGCACCTGCAGCCCCAAGGCTATGGCCCGTCATCGATTTAGTGGAGTTGAAATTAATGTTATAGGCATGATCCCCAAAAACTTTTTTGATGGAGTTTGTTTCTGCCACATCCCCGAGAGGGGTGGAAGTTCCATGCATATTAATATGGTCTATATCCTCCCTATTAATATTAGCCGCGTCCAGTGCTTTGGTCAAGGCAAGAATGACTCCTTCTCCATTGGGATCGGGAGCAGTCATATGATAGGCGTCGGCCGAAAAACCGTATCCAACGATTTCTCCGTAAATTCGGGCATCTCTGGCCTTGGCGTGCTCAAGCTCTTCCAGGATAAGAATTCCGGCCCCTTCTCCGAGCACAAAGCCGTCACGATTTTTATCAAATGGACGCGAGGCTGTTTCGGGTGAATCATTTCGGGTTGACATCGCTCGCATTGAGTTGAATCCCGCAACCCCTATTTGAGAAACAGGAGCTTCGGCGCCACCCGATATTGCATAATCGGCTTGCCCGTTTTTAATTGTATCATATGCCAAACCGATATTATGTGAACCAGTGGCACAAGCAGAAACAGCACAATAGTTTGCCCCTTTAAGCCCATATTTAATGGATATTTGCCCTGCTACCATATCCGGTATAAGCTTGGGTATAAAGAAAGGAGAAACTCCTTTTGGGCCGTGTTTATGATATTCTATAGACTGCTCGTAGAAGGTAACCATCCCACCGATTCCCGTCCCAACAATCACCGCAAACTCGTTTTTATCGACTTCCTGCATATCGAGTTGACTATCCTTGATCGCCTCATCAGTGGCTATAAGCGCGTACTGACATACTTTGTCTAGGCGCTTGGCCTCCTTGCGGTCAAAGTAATCCTGCTCGTCGTATCCATCGATTTGAGCTGCAAATTTTGTGGGGAAATCTTCGGTGTCAAAATGATCTATGGGACGGGCACCGCTCTTACCTGAAATAAGACCGTTCCAGAAATCTGGCACTGTTTTACCCACAGGCGTAATTGCGCCTATCCCAGTGATGACTACCCTACGATCAGACATAAAGGAGTAAATGAAAAGTTATGTTAGGAAACTTTGCCGTCGAGGTATTCAACAGCATCTCCAACTGTTGCAATATTTTCGGCGTCTTCATCAGGAATGCTGATATCGAATTCTTTTTCGAATTCCATAATAAGTTCAACAGTGTCGAGAGAATCGGCACCAAGATCATTGGTGAAGTTAGCTTCTGAAACTACCTCAGATTCATCTACACCGAGTTTGTCAACGATTATGGATTTAACTTTTGATTCTACGTCTTGAGACATAACGATTTATTTAACTTTAATTAAAGGTTAATACTTATTAGAAAAAGAGGATCAAAAATACAATATCTGTTGGAAAAAACACACTTACTTGCTCTATTCAAAATACTCTACTGGCAATACATGTCATGACCTTGCTTTCGGTTGAAAAGGATTAAAAAACTACATTCCCATCCCGCCATCAACCCGCATCACATCACCGGTAATGTAAGTGCTTAAATCTGAAGCTAAAAAAGCAACGGCCGATGCTACCTCTTCGGCATTTCCTGCCCGGCCCAGTGGTGTTTCTGACTTAATCATCTTCAATACATTTTCGCTTAACTCTTCGGTCATCTCGGTTAGTATGTATCCGGGGCAACAACATTTGCCCTAATATTACGAGAAGCCAGCTCTTTTGCGTACGATTTTGTAAATCCTACAATACCTGCTTTTGATGCGGCGTAATTACTTTGCCCGGCATTACCAGAAAGCCCCACTACAGAACTAATATTGATGATGGCTCCCCCGCGATTTCGAATCATCGGTCGGGCGGCTGCTTTGCAATAGTTGAATACACTTTTGAGGTTAGTGTCAATAACCTGATCCCACTGCTTTTCACTCATGCGTAGGATCAGGTTATCTTTTGTAATTCCGGCATTATTAACCAAAATATCTAGCTGTTCCCAATCTTCCACTAACTCGTTGATCACTTCTTCAGCCTTGGTAAAACTAACGGCATCAGCCTGCAGGGCCTTGCTTTTTTGACCCAAAGACTCAATCTCTTTTTTAACCTCTTCTGCTGCCTCACTCGAGCTGGCATAAGTGATAGCAACATGGGCACCATATTCCGCTAAGGTTAGCGCAATAGAACGACCTATACCACGACTGCCACCGGTGACGAGTGCTGTCTTATCCTTAAGAGTTAGTGTCATGATCCAATTTTATTCCCGTTCAACAATTCTTTAAAATCCACAAATAACAAGCATCAAATTGACTAGAATTCCAAATTTATATATAACCCGGATCTATTACTTGTTATGGACTTGTCTATTGATATCCTTCAATTTCTACCCCCTTGAGCGTCCGTTTTACCAACCCCTGCAACACCTTTCCAGGACCTACCTCGATGAATATTTCTGCTCCTTCTTCATGCATCTTTTCCAGTGTTTGAGTCCACCGCACAGGATTCAGCAACTGTTTAAGCAGGTTTATGCCAATTTCAGTGGGATCGGTTGTCGGCTTGCCCGTGTAATTGCTATAAATCGGGCATAAGGGTGTATTTATTTGAAGGGATTCGATTTCATCTTCCAAGCCTTCATAAGCTGGCTGCATAAGGCTGGAATGGAACGCCCCGCTGACCGGCAAAACCTTAGCCAGCCGGCATCCCTGATCTTTGGCCAGCTCCACCGCTTTTTCCACTGCCTCCACATCACCTGAAATCACAAGCTGACCCGGGCAATTATAGTTAGCAGCGACAACTTCTTTTCCAACTTCATCAGAAGCCTGTTCGCAGATCGTCTCTACCTGCTCCTCATCCATGCCAATAATAGCGGCCATCGTACCAGAATTTTCTTCCCCAGCCTCCTGCATCAGTTGGCCGCGCTTTCTCACTATTTTCAAACCATCTTCAAAAGAGACGGCCCCGCAGGCGACCAGCGCCGAAAATTCTCCGAGACTGTGGCCTGCTACCATATCGGGATGGGTGGTAAGCGTGTTGTAGAGTGCTATCGAATGTAGAAAGATAGCGGGCTGCGTGTATTCGGTTTGCTTCAGTTGCTCTTCAGGCCCCTCAAACATGATTGATTTCAGATCGATACCCAAAACAGAGTTGGCCCGATCCACATATTCAGCGAAAGTAGGGTTGGAATCGTAATGCTCTTTTCCCATGCCTACAAACTGGGAACCTTGTCCCGGAAACAGATATGCTCTACTCATAAATTATATCCCCCATTTTAAGTAAACAGAACCCCATGTATATCCACCACCAAATGCTGCAAGCACAAGATTATCACCATGCTCCAGCTCATCTTTCCAGTCATATAAACAGAGTGGAATGGTAGCGGCCGTCGTATTACCGTATCTATCAATGTTGATCATCACTTTTTCTTCGCTTAATCCCATACGTCGCGCGGTGGCAACAATAATACGCTTGTTGGCCTGGTGTGGCACAAGCCACGCCACATCTTCCGGCGCTAAATCATTGCGTTCCATAATTTCGAGAGATACATCGGCCATGCCCTCTGTAGCCTTTTTGAAGACCGTGCGGCCATCCTGTTTAATGAAATGCAGGCGCTCGGCAACGGTTTTCTGGCTGGCGGGATTCAAACTACCACCCGCCGGCTGATAGAGCGCACAATTAATATCTCCCTCTGTGTATTGGATGGAATCGAGCAGACCGGTTTTATCATCGGATGGCTCCAGCAAGACCGCTCCGGCCCCATCCCCAAATAAAATACAGGTGGAACGATCGGTGTAGTCAACAATAGCGCTCATTTTGTCTGACCCAATCACCATCACCTCCCCAGCCCGGCCCGATTCGATCAATGCTGATCCATTGGTCAAGGCGAAAAGGAATCCGGAGCAAGCCGCGGAGAGATCATAAGCAAAGGCGTTATCTGCTCCGATGTAATTTCTGCACCAGGCACGCAGTGGCAGGAAATAGGTAGTCTGGGGTGACGGTTGCTACAATAATTGCGTCAATCTCATCCGCAGAAATGCCGCGTTCAGCAAGTACATCCTTGGCTGCTTCTGCCCCCATAAAAGCTGAGGCCTTGTCATCATCTCGTAAAATTCGGCGTTCTTTGATACCGGTTCGTGACCGTATCCATTCATCATTGGTTTCCACCATCTCTTCAAGATCGTGGTTGGTAAGCCGGGTTTCAGGTAAATAATGTCCTACTGCTGTTATCTTAGAACGCTTTAATTCAGCCATTTAAGAATATCAACTTAGCTATTAAGAGATGCTACAATCTTGTCATTAATACTGTTTTCAATGCATCGTACCGCATTGAAAATCATATTTTTTATGGCTAAAGCAGAGCTTCCGCCATGACCTACCATACTTACGCCGTCGACGCCTAAAAACGGTACGCCGCCAACATTTTCGGGATTAAACATGGAGAGGGAAGATTGCAATAATTGAGTCGGTGGAGCTTGTGGTTTACCTCGATCTGCTTCTTTTTTAAGTTCTGCCTGAAGCATCTGCTTTATGGCAGCAGGTACTGATTCACCAAATTTGAGAAGTACGTTCCCGGTAAACCCATCACATACAAAAATATCAGCACGGGCAGAAAGGATATCGCCGCCCTCGATATTTCCAACAAAATGAGGCAGACCTTCTAAAAGTTCAAAAGCTTCTTTTACGTTTTCCGTGCCCTTTTCTTTCTCTTCCCCCACATTGACTAGTCCTATTTTTGGTTTTTCAATTTTCATCACCTCGGAGGCATAAATCGAACCCATTTTAGCAAACTGGTAGTACATCTCAGGGCGAACTTCGAGGTTGGCTCCAACATCCATTAGCAGCCGAAATCCTTTAACGGTGGGAAAAGTAGCTGCAATTGTGGGACGGGTTACACCCTCGAGCTTACCAAGAATAAAAGTTGAGGCGGCAAGAAGTGCCCCGGTGTTCCCGGCGCTCACGAAGCCATCGCAGTGACCGGCTTTTTGCAGGCTGAGCCCTACACCGATGGATGAGTTCTTCTTGGATTTAAACGCCTGGGTAGGCGACTCGTCCATATCTACAGATTCGGGAGCATGTTTAACTGAAATACGATCTTCGTCAAAATCGTGTTTGTCCAGCTCTTCGCGCACCAAGTCATCCGGACCCAACAGCACGATTTTAAGCTGTTCATTTTCTTCAAGAGCTTGAATCTGACCCCTGGACAGGGCTTTCAGGGTAATGGTCACCGCCAACGGCATCAACAGCTATAATCATTTGAAAGTGATTAGATCTGGTAGGTTATTGCTTCACATTTAGTACCTGGCGGCCGCGATAGTAGCCACATTCCTGGCACACATGGTGATACCTGTGGTAGGCTCCACAATTTGAGCACTCAGCCAGCGTCGGCTCCATCACTTTGTTATGAGATCGTCGTTTGTTCTTACGCGACTTTGAGGTTCTTCTTTTTGGATGTGCCATTATTTAAAAATTTTGTAGTTAATCGTTTTTCAGTTTCTTCAATTTCTCCCAACGAGGATCAGCGAGCTCAGAATCTTCTTCCTCTTCTTCCTTCACATCGCCAAATGATTTTTCCTCAAACTCCTTGGGATAACCATGTTCATCCAAAAACTTAGGATGTAATTTTTTTATGGGAATATTCAGCAAAACTGTATCCCGAACTTCATCTTCAATGTTCAGGGTATTTGAGCTAAAATTGAATCTTCTTACGGCTCCCGTATCAGTTTCGGTTTCTTCCTGTACATCAACCTTAAAAAGAACTTCATAATCTGCATCAACAAGAAATTCAAAAGGTTCAAGCGAGCGGTCGCAAACCAGTTGTATATCAGCTTCCAACGTGAAATTAACCCGGATAAAATGGATCGTGCGGTAAAAGGATAGATCAATTACGCCACCCAGAAACGGGTAATCACCCAGATCAAGGTCCTCAGATTCCAATTCAAGCGTCTGTTCACTGGAACCTTCCGGTATCTCAACTATTTTAAACTCGAGTTTTGCCATATCCACAAGAGCTGGCAAAGTTATGAATTATTGACTATTACTGCAATTAGTTAAAGAGCCCAAACATCCGTTGTTCTATCAAGCTCAATCACTGTTCCCAAATCTTCCTGTTCGTTCACAAAATCGATATTATCGGTGTCTATAATCAATTTTTCATGGGGATATTCTCCTATCCAGTCTTCATACAAACGGTTTAGCCGCTCGAGATATTCGATCCGAATTGTGCTTTCGTATTCACGGCCGCGCGATTGAATCTGCTTGACGAGCGTAGGCACCTGGGCTCTGAGATAGATCAGCAGGTCCGGTGGTCGCAGGTAGCTGGTCATTTCGTTAAACAGTGCCTGGTAATTATTAAAATCGCGATCGCTCATCAGCCCCATCTCGTGGCAGGTTTTTGGCAAAAATCTCTACATCTTCATAGATAGTTCGGTCCTGCACAAAATTCTCATCCTTCTTTATCATTTTCTTCTGATGGCGAAATCGGCTGGACAAAAAATAGATCTGCAGGTTGAAACTCCACCGGTGCATATCATCATAAAAGTCCGCCAGGTAGGGATTGTCATCGACCGACTCAAAAAACGATTCCCAGCCAAAATGTTTTGCCAGAAGCCGCGTCAGAGAAGATTTACCCGCACCGATATTGCCGGCAATAGCAATGAACTTGAGATCTTTATTGCCGAATGTAGTTTCTTCGCTCATATTTTTTCTGAAAACTGTTAGTTACTTACCTAAAAGTTCGTACATGGCACTCTTGTAGTCTTCTACACCGGGCTGATTAAATGGGTTTACACCCAGGTTGTAGCAATAAATGGCGGTGACCAGTTCCAACAGGTATATAAACTCCCCAATATGCTGCGCATTCAGTTTATCCATCACCAGTTTTATGCAGGGAACATCACCCTCGGTATGAGCCTTAATAGTGCCTTCAAGGGCCTTGGTATTTATTTCGTGATAGGTTTTGCCGGCCAGGTAGTCTAGTCCATCAATGCTTTTATCTGATTTTTCAATGGTTTTAGTAGTTCCTGCATTGTTCACGATCAGGAAAGTTTCAAAAATATTTCGTTTTCCCTGCTGAATCAGCTGGCCCAGGGAGTGCAGATCCGTTGAAAAGGTGGAAACGGTCGGAAAAATGCCTTCATTATCTTTGGCTTCGCTCTCCGCCTGTAGCTGCTGCATCCAGCGACCGATGTACTGAAGTTCAGGCTCAAAAGAGCTTATCACTTCTATATCCTTACCGCTCTGGTACAATGCATACCGAACGGCCGCGTATTCGAGCGCCTCGGTTGGATCTTTCTCGATCGCCTCATATTTGGAAACCGCCTCATAAAAAAGTGTTTTAATGTCAATTCCCGCCACCGCAATCGGCAAAAGTCCCACAGGTGTGAGCACAGAAAAACGTCCACCTACTCCATCCGGGATAACAAACTTGTGATAGCCATTAGCATCCACCAGTGGATTGAGCACGCCTCCCTCCTCACTGGTAGTGCAAATTATACGCTCATCAGGATTCTCAAAGTTCTCTTGGATCCAGCTTCGCAGCATGCGGAATGAAAGTGCCGTCTCAAGGGTACTGCCCGATTTTGAAATCACATTAACATACACGCTTTTAGGCTCACCTTCGGCGTTGGGTTTCTCCAGGTAGTCGATGAGCTGGGAGACATACTTACCACTGATATGGTGACCAGCATAAATAATCTCCGGTCCGTCACTGCCAAAAAATGGAGACAGCGCGTCGATTACCGCACGCGCTCCGAGGTACGATCCCCCAATCCCGCACACTACAAACACATCAGCATCCGCACGGATACTGGTGGCCAGCGAATCTATTTGCTCCAGTTCCGCATCGTTCGGATCAGCCAACAGCGAGCGCCAGCCCAGCATCTCGGCACCAGCTCCCTCCCCTGACTGAACCAACTCAAAACTCTCTTCAGCTTTCTTAAATGCGCTGTTATACTCATCATCTGACAAAAATGAACGGGCGTTGGAAACATCTGAGAGTTAGCATAATTACCTTTTATATTAATTTTTTAAGGACAAATTTGATTGCAAAAATAGAGCTAATAAGTAACGTAATTATCGTTATAATCCCATCACAAAACCAGAAGTATAAAACCTTAATATTCGTTAAATTTCAAGCTAATTTAAGTGAAGAATTTGTTAAGCTACTCAAATTCCTAAATGATTGAAACTCAATTAGATCAAGCAACAGCCTTTAAACGCCGAGACAGAAAAACACTCTCGGAAATTACCAGTCCGGTTTCGGGGCCACTCAAGGAGTTCCGTTCCTTTTATAAGGATGCCCTGCGTACCGATGTTTTTCTACTCGACAAAATTGTTGACTACCTCCTCCGCCAGAAAGGAAAAGAGATCCGCCCTACCCTCGTTTTTATGTCAGCCCGCCTTTTCGGGGAAGTAAACGAACGCAGTTACGTGGCTGCAACCATGATTGAACTGCTGCATACAGCTACCCTTATCCACGATGATGTAGTAGACGAAGCTGACACCCGCCGCGGATTCCTGAGCATCAACCGGGTTTGGAGAAATAAAGCCGGGGTGTTGCTTGGAGATTTCCTGCTCTCCAAAGGGCTGCTAATTGCGCTAGACAACGATGAGTTCAAACTGTTGAAAGTACTTTCAACAGCTGTAAAAAGCATGAGTGAAGGTGAGCTCCGCCAGTTTAAAGCTGCGCGCCTGTTCAACATGACCGAGGATTATTATTTCAAGGTGATCTCCGAAAAGACAGCCAGCCTCATTGCGGCCTGCTGCGAATGCGGGGCGGTCTCCACAAGTGATGAACCCGAGATCCACCAAAAAATGCATGATATTGGGATGTGCGTGGGCACCGCTTTCCAGATTCGGGATGATCTTTTTGATTATGGTATCGATGATGTGGGAAAGCCGCGGCGTAACGATATTAAAGAGCGGAAAGTAACCCTGCCACTGATTAAGGCCCTGGACAACTCCTCTCATTAATCGAGCGCACGCGCATTCGCTACCTGATGCGGAAACGAAAAAAGAAAAAGGACGAGATCGAGGAGATCGTAACATTTGTGCATGAAAAAGGGGGATAGAGTATGCGCGCCAAATCATGCGGGACTATGCCTCCCAAGCTATCGACAAACTTTCTACCCTGCCCCCAGTGATGATCGCAATGCATTTAAAGATTTGATTGAATTTATCATCAACAGGAAAAAATAATCTTAATGGACGAATATTCGGCTGCACAGCCTCTTCTGTTTCTTTCGGATGCCCACCTGGGTGGCTTTTCCCACGAAAAAAATGAAGAGATCGAACGGCAGCTTATCCACCTCCTCGACTACTGCCAGCAAAACAACATCAAGCTTTTTGTTCTGGGAGATCTGTTTGACTACTGGATGGAATATCCCAACCATGTTCCGGAGTTAGCCAACCAGCTGAATGCCCGGTTTAAATCCTACAACAAAACTCTGGGGCCTACCCTGTATATCACTGGCAACCATGACAACTGGACCCGCTCTTATTTCGAGGAGATCGGCTTCCGCGTTGAGCCGGATTATCGCTTCATCAAGGCAGGAGAACAGAAACTGCTTTTGCTCCATGGGGATGGTCTTCTAAACGGGCAGCAAAACCTGCGAAGACCACCTATGCACCGCCTGCTGCGGAACAAAATCTTTATTTCGTACTATCAAAAAGTACTGCCTCCTGCCGCGGGACTCTGGGTCATGAAATGGTTTTCCCGCCTCAACAGGCTGTTTGGAGGCATAAGAGAGGACGAAATACCCCTAAACCGATGGGCAGAAAAGACTCTTGAAGAAAGCGATAAAGATATCATTATTTGCGGGCATGATCATTTTCCCCGAAAGAAAAAATTTCGCTTCGGAACCTATCTGAATTTGGGTACTTTCTATAAACACCAAACGGTAGCATTATATAATAACAATCACGTTGATCTCGTTGTCTGGAACGACCGGAAAAGACAACTCGATATTTTCGTACACAACTAACATTATACATGAGCGATTCCAATTATAACGACGAAATGGATCGGTATTTTAACGATCCTGAGTACCGTCGCAAAAAAATTGAGGAACAAAACAAGAACTCCAGGAATGAGAGTTCTTCAGATGGTGGATTTAGTGCCTATTTCACCCGGGAGAATATATTCAAGGGAATCGGCATCCTGGCTCTTTTGCTGATACTGGGAGGCGGGGCTTTTACCTATTACCTCATCCAGGGGCTGCCCTCCATTGAACAACTTGAAAATCCCGATACGGCCATCGCATCAGTCGTAAAAAGTCGAGATGGAGTTGTTCTCGACAAATATTTTACCGAAAACCGCACATGGGTTACGCTCGAAAAGATTTCTCCCAACGTAGTGGACGCCCTGATCGCTGTTGAAGATCACCGATTTTACGATCACTGGGGCATCGACATGGTGCGCACGCTGGCGATCCCCTATCACCTGATGATGGGACGCATCCAGGGCGGTTCTACGTTAACCCAGCAGCTGGCTCGAAACCTCTATAAAAAAATCGGGCGTGAGTTTTCCGTTATTCGGAAGATGCGGGAGATGATTACCGCGATCGATCTGGAGCAGAATTACACCAAGCGCGAAATTATCGAGATGTACCTGAACACGGTGGAATACAGCAACAGCGCGTTCGGAATTGAGGCCGCCGCGCAAACCCATTATGGCAAATCGGCGACCGACCTGACGGTTTCTGAAGCGGCAACACTGGTCGGTTCGGTGAACGCGGTATATGCCTACAATCCCCGGCTGTTCCCGGAGCGATCCCAACAACGCCGCAACGTAGTGCTGTTGCAGATGCAAAAACGAGGGTTTATCACCGAAGAGGTATATCAAAAACTGACTGAGGAGCCAATAACACTGAATTACCAACGCCCCTCCCAGTCGGGCCGTGAGAGTCGCTACTTTGGTGAATATGTACGTCAACAAGTAATGGAGTGGACCAAAGAAAATGGATACGATCTCTACACCGATGGCCTCACTATCCATACCACCATCGATTCCCGTTTCCAGAAACATGCCGAGGAAGCTCTCAAAACCAAGCTTGATTCCCTGCAAACTATTTTTGAGAATGAATGGACGTCGCCCGGCGGCGAGCCGATGGACAGATATTGGAAGCAATTCCCCACCTACCTGCGCCAGTATATCCGGGAAACTGATCGCTACAAGAACGCTTTCTCAAAACTGAATACCGACCAGGAATCGGTAGTTTTTGATTCGCTGCTCTCCGACACTGCCTTTGTGGACTCCGTGAAACGAGTCAATACACGGCTACAGGCCGGCTTCACCGCCATCGATCCCAACAACGGCAGTATCCTGGCATGGGTCGGCGGGTATAATTACGGTAACGTGCAGTTTGATCACGTGTATCAATCGAAGCGGCAGGCAGGTTCTACATTCAAACCGTTTGTCTACTCGGTTGCTATTGATAATGGATACCGGCCTTATCACAAATTCTCAAAATATCCGACCAAATTTATCGGGCCTTCGGGACGGGTTTGGGATCCACGGGACCCCAGTATTCCCGCGGGACCGGAGATGGTGCCCCTGCGCCAGGGCCTGGCACGAAGTCTTAACAACGTAACCGTGCGCCTGCTACCCGAAATTGCTGGAAATCCCGGCACGTCACAATTAAGTGACCTGGAGCCTGCAGCTCGCAAAATCATGAATATGGCCTCAAATATGGGTATCGACATGAGCAATACCCAGCCATTTCCATCCATCGCGCTGGGTACGGCGGAGGTATCACTGCTGGATCTCGTCAGCGCATATACCACCTTTGCCAATCAAGGTGTTCACATTGAGCCGATCGCCATTACACGTATTGAGGACAAAGAGGGTAACGTGATCAAAGAATATCATCCTGACCTCAAGCAGGAGGTCATCAGCCCGGAAACGGCGTACATTATGATCGATATGATGCGCGGGGTTATTCGCGGTGGCGAAGATTATTACGGTACGGGGGTTCGTTTGCGTAATGTTTACGGCGTCCGGCAGGATGTAGCCGGCAAGACGGGAACCACCCAAAACAGTGCCGACAACTGGTTTGTGGCGATGATGCCACATATTACCATGGGAGCATGGGTCGGCGGTGAAGATCGTCGTATACGTTTCCCGGAAAATACATTCATCGGTCAGGGAGCCCGTTCTGCACTGCCGATTGTAGGCAGCTTTATCAATCGCGCGCAAAGTGATCCCGAAATTGATTGGCCCCGGGAAGCATTTGAGGCCCCGCCCGGCTTTAGTGAAACGATGCTTTATGATCCGGATAGCACTAATCAGATTATGAAGGAAGACAAAAAAGGACGCATTGGCTGGTAAGATTGGCTTAAAGGATCAATAGGAAGAGATAAAATTGCAATATATTTTTGACTATTTTACCATCTATTTCTATTGAGATCAGAAATCCTTGCTTTTAAGAGGGGCTCATCATGAAATATTCAGTAGTAATATCGACCTGCCTTTTGTTCCTATTTATTGGTTGTGACCTATTGCCTTCCGATCCCGATACGACAGACGATCTTTTTGAAGATGGAGAAGCCGTCTTTTTCTCTACGATTGACAAAGGTTTCTTTTCAAATATGTCTGAGAGACAAAAAATCATCAAAAAAAGGGAAGCATTTGAAACGTTTTGGTCTAATCTGCACGCCGGTAAATATCCACTGCCAGAAACTCCAGAAGTAGACTTTGGCTCCCAAATGGTTATAGCTTATTCCATGGGTAGTCAATCTTCAGGCGGATATATCACCGAAATCACCCAGGTACAACGTTCCGAGAGTCTGCTTGGAGTAAAGGTTAAAAACAGAAGCCCCGGAAAAGGCTGTATTGTAACATGGGTCATAACAACTCCATATCATATTATTAGGCTTAAAAAAAGTGATCAGCAAGTTCAGTTCATTGAGGAAAATATCACTAATAACTGTCGGAACTGAGGATGTGGTAAAAACATAGCCCATTCAAATGTCGCACCGTTCACTATAAAACATTTCCCCTTCTCATCGTATTTCCAAAATGGATTGTAAGCTATTTCCCAAAGGTTGTCTTCCGGGTCGGCTATATATCCGCTGTAACCACCCCACTCTGTTTTATGCGGCGGCTTGATGATATTCACTCCTCTCATCTCCAGCGTCTCAACCAGCTGATCCACCTCTCCCTTTGACTGAAGATTATGAGCAAGGGCAAATCCTTTAAATCCGCTACCTTTTGATGCTACATTGGCATCATCCGCAAGGGCTTGCCGTCCGAATAGGCCCAGCATAATTCCGTTCGAGCTGGAAAAACACAATGTTTTTATTACTCTCCTCCAGCGGTGTCCACTCAAAAACATCCTCATAGAAAGTCCGCATTTTTTGCATGTCGTTGACGCCGAGTGTAACAAGTGTAAGCCGCTGGTCCATTTGGAATAGTTAATATTGGAGATTTTCAGGTTGAATTGCACTCTATCAATATAACTATTTTTTCCTAATTGAGTGCTCTTATTTCAACTCATTATACTACTGTTTATACTAAACTTAACGGTATTGTATAAAACTATATTGGTTTTGAAAATAGAGGAGATTTTTTTTGGATCGTAAAACTTATCCAGAAACCTAGTACAAAAGAAGTATGGTAAGGGATCAAGGGGCTAAATTAATGATACCGTCATACACGAACTGAATAGCTAGTGCGGCAAGAATTACACCCAAAAAGCGTCGTAGAATTTCGTCCCCGGTTCTGCCGATCACTTTTTTGAGATGTTTAGAAATCAGCATAAGAATAAGCGTGAGCAAAAGAATTGTAAAAATAGCCGCGATTACACCTATGTTTGCACTGATCTCTTGACGATTGGGAAAACATAAGGATTGAAAGGGTCAAGGCTCCCGGTCCGGCAAGCAGCGGTATGGCCATAGGATAAACCGAAATATCGTTCTTCTGAGCGGCTGACTGATACTCAACTTTCTCAGTAATCATGTTAAAGGCTGTGTAAAAAAGTAACAATCCACCCGCTATCCGGAGGGAATTTATGTTGATCCCAAGCTGATCCAACAGCGGTTCGCCATACATCCCAAACAGGATCAACAGAAAGATGGCAATGATAACCGTTTTAAATGCCATTCTGCGACGATGCTGAGCGTCACCCTCTGGAATAAGCGAATGAAAAACTAAGGCAGCCCCAATAGGGTCGATGATGACAAAAAAACCCGTCAACGCATTTAAGTATATAGCTAAATCCATTACTCATGGTTTGCAGTGCATATTTAAAGTGATTAGGATAGCAATTTAACAGGAGCTGCTCAACGGTCAATCAAAACCAAATTGAAAAAGGATAAAGAAAGTGATTCTCGGATGGATTTTACTGTTTTAATTCAGATATTCAGGCGACCCAGGAATTGTCATTCAAATTCATTATAAAATGAAACATCTGAAGAATATTTTATTACTTTTCGTTTCCTCAATCCTGATTTCCTGTGGCGCTGAGCAGCAGCCGGCGGCAGACCAAGAATGGCAAACACTCTTTAACGGAGAAAACCTGGACGGCTGGATTCCCAAATTTCATCATCACAAAGTTGGAGATAATTATGCCAACACTTTTCGAGTAGTAGACGGGGTAATCCAAGTCAATTATAATGATTATGATACATTCAATGAGCGCTATGGGCACCTGTTTTACGAAGAGCCTTTCTCGTCGTATCATCTAAAATTTGAATATCGATTTACTGATCAGTGGATGGAGGATGCTCCCTCCTACACCTATCGGAACAGCGGCGTGATGTTCCATTCCCAAGCTCCCAACACCATATTAAAAGAACAGGACTGGCCGATATCAGTGGAATACCAGATGCTGGCCGAGGAGAATGAGGGTGAATCCCGGCCAACGGGCAACATGTGTTCTCCGGGTACGGAAGTGGTTTTTGAAGGAGAAATGGATCCCCGGCACTGCATCAATTCCTCCTCCGATACGTACACGTGGGATCAATGGGTCAGTGCCGAACTGATTGTGCATAGTGATTCCCTCGTTATACATAAAGTGAACGGGCAAAAAGTGCTGGAATATACCAAACCCCAGATCGGCGGCGGTGTAGTAAACGGATACGACCCGGAGATTAAAGTTGATGGCAAGCTACTAAAAGAGGGGTATATCGGCCTGCAGGCGGAGGGACAGGGCGTAGAATTTAGAAATATAAAGATCAGAGATTTAGAATAAAAAGCTCAGACTATATAGCAATCAAAAAAGGAGCTCCCTTCCCGGAAGCTCCTTTTGATTATAAAATTAACCAGAAGTTGTACTGCTACTGAGTGCTTACAGATACGTTGACTGCCAGTTTAATACGGTTTTCAGCACGTTTAAGTGATTTACGAGCCCGCTCCTTATCGATTGACTTATCGTCAGCCTTGAGACGTTTTTTCGCCCGTTTTTTCGCTTTTTTAGCACGTTCGACGTCGATCTCATCGACCGGCTCAGCAGCTTCTGCCAGTAAGGTCAATTTGTTATTGTGAACCTCAACAAAGCCACCACTTACGGAAAAATAGAGGTTTTCGCCATTCGCCTGACGGACCAGGATCTCTCCGATTTCCAACGTGGAAATGATGCTGGCGTGCAGCGTTTTAACCTCAAAACTACCCATCGTACCGGGCAGCCGAACGCCGGTCACTCGCTCATCAAACAACGAACCTTCTGGAGTTAAAATCTCTGCTTCAAAATTATTCATAGAAAGTATCTCATAGTTGAGCCCGCCAGCTTTTAATAGCCGGCGGCCTCATCTCAAAGTTAATGTTTTACTCAGCGGCTTCAGCTTCTTCCATCAGACGCTCACCTTTCTGTTCGGCATCTTCAATGGTACCGACCAAGTGAAACGCATTTTCCGGCAGGTGATCAAGCTCTCCATCCAGAATCCTCTTGAAACCTTTAACCGTGTCTTCAACCTTCATATAGACACCCGGCTGACCGGTAAATTGCTCAGCCACAAAGAAAGGCTGACTGAGGAAACGCTGCACACGTCGGGCACGGGAAACTGTCGTTTTATCCTCATCAGAAAGCTCATCCATACCCAGGATGGCAATGATATCCTGCAGATCTTTGTATTTTTGCAGGATCTCAATTACGCGCTGAGCAGTCTCATAGTGTTCTTTTCCAACAATTTTAGGATCAAGGATACGGGACGAAGAATCAAGCGGATCTACAGCCGGGTAAATACCGATCTGTGTCAGCGCACGACTCAATGACGTGGTCGAATCAAGGTGAGCAAATGTAGTGGCAGGAGCAGGATCAGTTAAGTCATCAGCAGGTACATATACCGCCTGAATTGAAGTAATTGACCCATTCTTTGTTGAGGTAATTCGCTCCTGGAGATCACCCATTTCAGTAGCTAAGCGTTGGCTGATATCCTACCGCAGACGGCATACGTCCTAACAGTGCAGATACCTCAGAACCAGCCTGTGTAAAGCGGAAAATATTATCAATAAACAACAGAATATCCCGTGATACCTCATCACGAAAGTACTCAGCAACCGTTAGAGCGGAAAGCGCTACTCGTGCACGGGCTCCGGGTGGTTCATTCATTTGGCCAAATACAAAAGTAGCCTTAGAATCTTTTAAGCTTCTTCATATCAACCTTCTCAAGATCCCAGCCACCTTCTTCCATATCCTCGCGAAACTCTTCGCCATAATCAATAATGCTGGCTTCAAGCATCTCGCGCATCAGATCGTTCCCTTCACGGGTACGTTCCCCAACGCCGGCAAATACAGAGAGGCCGCCGTGGCCTTTTGCTACGTTATTAATAAGTTCCTGAATCAGAACCGTCTTTCCTACCCCGGCACCACCGAACAGCCCTGTTTTACCACCTTTGGCGTACGGGCAAAGCAGATCAATAACCTTGATACCGGTCTCCAACATTTCAGTAGATGTCGCCAGAGTCTTCAAAACTGGGTGCAGGGCGGTGTATAGGATAACGCTCTTCACCTTTAGGCGGTTTCAACCCGTCGATAGGTTCACCTACCAGGTTAAAGAGACGGCCTTTGATATCTTCGCCGACCGGCATGGAAATGGGTTCGCCGGTATTCACAACTTCTGTTTGGCGCACCAACCCATCGGTGCTGTCCATAGCGATAGTTCTAACTCTATTCTCACCGAGATGCTGGGCTACTTCGAGGTACAACTTGGATCCATCTTCACGATCGATATATAGGGCGTTTAAAACCGGAGGCAAGTTCTCCCTGATCGAAGTCGACGTCAACAACCGGCCCAATAACTTGTGCAACGGTTCCTTTTTTCATTTACTTAAAAGTTGATATGATTAGAAATTTTAAGACCTTCATTAGGCACTAAAGTAATTACGTAATGCCAGTGCTTCTGAAGCGGCGAAAGTTAGCAGTTTTACCACGCAAATACAAAGAAGAACACCATATTTTTGATGGTCATCAACTGCTTTCAACCAGCATTTTTTGGGAATTAATCGGAGAAGACCCCTGTGGATCGTCATTGTTATCATCCCTCGAAAGTAATTCGTGTAAACTCAGAATAATCATACGGCAAGACTGGGTAAACAGACGGTTAAGCATCAACAGCGTGGTGGTATCTACATCATCCAGCTCTCCCCTTCTGATCGCCTCGGAGCTTTTACGGATATAGAAACTGTCTTCATGCTCCACGGTTTTGAAAGTTCTATCGAGAACTTCCTTCTACTTTTGAGTATCCACTTTTGTAGCATCTAAGAGTGGGTCCAGCGAAAGAATGAGTTCTTGGAGACATTCCTGAAATGAGCTAAATACACCGCCTTGATCGATTCTTCCATTAGGTAGATCCCAAAAAGGAAGATTCCCAAGCCCGCCAGTTAAGCCCAAAAGTCAAACTGTTGCAACAAAATTATCTCCTGTTATCCTCGTCCGTAAATTCTACCTAATAAAACCAAGTATACATTAATCCACATAAATGACCAGAATATGAATGATCAGATATTCTCAAAGTGAAAGAGAAAGTTGATCATAGTTTTGTTTTATAGAATGTTTTGGGATCAGGCTACTGATTACTTTCACTCATCTTCATCAGCAACTCCACCAGCAATGTGTATTTTCGTTGGTTCTAGGTGCCCGGAAAATCCAGTGATTCCAAAAACAATTTATTATCTGCCGCCCCGTGTTATCAGCGGGGCATAGCTGAACTAAATTTCCGGCAATATTTTTATAACAATGAAAAGTTAATCTCTAAAAATTACCCACTATTTTGGAAACCGAAGCAACTGCACGTTCTGTCAGCGTAGACATTCTTATCGAATTTGATGAAACCAATTACCTGGATTACTCTGCTGCCAATGATCTTGAACAGCGAGATCGTGCTGAAGTGCGTGAATATGTTCAAAATATTTTGCGGCGCCGTAGCTATATCGATTTTTTGATTGACCAGTTTGCCAATGTTGCTCTCGATGAGATGAAGACAAAGCTGAAAAACATTCTTCGGCTGGGCGTATACGACATGGTGTTTATGGACAGTACACCTGACTACGCAGCCATTAACGAGTCGGTAGATATTGCCAAATTTTCGCTGGGATCGCGAACAGGTGACCTTGTGAATGCCATCCTTCGGAACCTGCAGCGTGCCAAGGAACAAGACAACCTGCCAAAACCAAATTTCAAGGATCGTACAAAGCTGATCGCGACCACCTTTTCTCATCCTGAATGGATGGTTGAGCGGTGGACCTCCCGATTGGGTGAACGTGAGGCCTTTAAGCTGATGCAGGCCAACAATCAGCCGCCAGCCATTTTGTCCGCGTAAATACACTTCGGACCAAGGCGGAATATTTCAAGCTCCGGATGGAAAAGAACGACGTGGAATTTACCGAGAGTGACTGGCTGCCCAGCTACTACGAAGTTGACAGCGTTGCGCCGTTCATCAACAAAGGATGGGTCAAAAAAGGCTTCTGCTGGATACAGGATATAGCGGCCGGATTTGCACCCACGATCCTCGACCCGCAATCCGACGAAAGTATTTATGATTTCTGCGCCGCTCCGGGAACCAAAACTGTATTGCTCTCCTCCCTGATGAACGGCGAAGGCGAAATTCTTGCCGTGGATATCTCCTCCGAACGACTCGACAGGCTGGCTCAGAACGCCATGGATTTCCAGGCCGAAAATGTTAAAGTGCGCCGTGCTGATGTCCGCGAGCTGACCTGCCGGAGACTGACGCGATCCTGCTCGATGCCCCCTGTACCGGAACCGGGGTGCTGAGTAAACGTGCCGATCTCCGTTGGCGGCGAGATGAAGAAGGGCTGCAAAACGCTGTTGAGCTTCAGAAAGAACTGCTAGATGCTTCCGCGAAAATGGTAAAGCCCGGGGGCCGTCTGATCTACAGCACCTGTTCACTTGAAGAAGAGGAGAACTGGGGCCAGGTAACAAATTTCCTTGAAAGACACCACAATTTTGAATTGGAAAGCCTTGAAGGTTACCTGCCGGAACAAGTACTTATTCAGGATACGAAAGCCTACCAGAACAGTTCCCGAACAAACACGGGTGTGATGGCCACTTTGGCGTACGATTAAAACAGGTAAACTGTCGTCAACCACAGATTTTCACTGGTCCATGAGAACAGATGAAAATCTGTGGCTCTTCTTACACCCTTCTCTCCTTTTTATTATCTTTCCCGCTTTACGAATAATCATAATTTTACCGGTATAAGCCGGTGTCCCGACGTAATCAGCAAACTGAAAAACAGGCGTAACATTGAGTAAATCACCCGCATTACAGCATATCCCCAAACAATACGACCCCTCTGAAGCAGAGGATAAATGGTATGAGTTCTGGAATGAGTCCGGCTTCTTCCATTCCGAACCGGATGAACGCGAATCCTATACAGTGGTGATCCCGCCGAATGTTACCGGGGTGCTCCACATGGGACATATGCTGAACAACACCATCCAGGATGTGCTGGTGCGGCGAGCCCGCATGCAGGGCTATAACACGTGCTGGGTTCCCGGCACCGACCACGCCTCTATTGCCACGGAAGCCAAGGTGGTAAACAAACTCCGTCAGGAAGGAGTCACCAAGGCCGACCTGACCCGTGATGAGTTCCTAGAACACGCCTGGGAATGGACTGACGAACATGGCGGTATTATCCTCGATCAGCTCAAAAAACTGGGCGCTTCCTGCGACTGGGAGCGCACGCGCTTTACGCTTGAAGATGATCTGTACGAAGTCCGTCATCGACTGCTTTATTGAGCTGTACTGAGCGCGGATACATCTACCGCGGCAAGCGAATGATCAACTGGGATCCTGAAGCGAAAACAGCGCTTTCTGATGAAGAGGTTATCCACCGGGAAAAGCAGTCAAAACTGTACCATGTTCGATATGATATTCTAGGAGAAGATGACCACGTCGTAATAGCCACTACCCGCCCGGAAACCATTCTGGCAGATACGGCCCTCTGCGTTCATCCTGATGATGAGCGCTACCAAAACCTGATCGGTAAAAAAGCGATCATCCCGATGGTGGAGCGTGAAGTACCGATCATAGCCGATAAGTATGTCGATCCTGAATACGGAACCGGCTGTCTGAAGATCACACCGGCCCACGATGAGAATGACTACCAGATCGGGACAGAAGCATGAGCTGGAAATCATCGATATGTTTAATAAAGATGGCACGTTAAACGAAAACGCACAGTTTTACATCGGGCAAGACCGTTTTGAGGCTCGCAAAAGTATATTGAGGGACCTGGAAAAGCAGGATCGCATTGTTAAGGTTGAAGAAATCGCCAACAAAGTTGGCTACTCCGAGCGGACGGATGCCGTCATTGAGCCGCGCCTTTCCCTGCAATGGTTCTGCAGCATGGATAAAATGGCCAAGCCGGCCCTCGAAAATGTGATGAATGACGAGATCCAGTTTCACCCGGCCAAGTTCAAAAATTCCTACCGTCACTGGATGGAAAATATTCGTGACTGGTGTATTTCTCAGACAGCTTATGGTGGGGACAGCGCATTCCAGCCTGGTATTATGGTGAGGGAGCTGAAGAATATGTTATCGCCAAAACAGAAGAGCAGGCCATTGAAAAAGCGCGAGAAAAATCCGGGAAAGATCTGAGTAAAAACGACATCCAACAGGAGGAAGATGTGCTCGATACCTGGTTCTCCTCATGGCTGTGGCCGATCTCGGTATTTGATGGAATCCGTAATCCTGACAATGAAGATATCAACTATTACTATCCGACCAACGATCTGGTTACGGCTCCCGAAATTATGTTTTTCTGGGTGGCTCGAATGATTATGAGTGGGTATGAATTTCGCGGGGAAAAACCGTTCAGCAATGTATACTACACCGGCATTGTGCGCGACAGCCAGCGGCGGAAAATGTCGAAATCGCTCGGCAATTCACCTGATCCGCATGGATCTGATCGACCAGTACGGGGCAGATGGCGTTCGGGTGGGTATGCTGTTTTCCTCTCCTGCCGGAAACGACCTGTTGTTTGAGGAGAGCCTCTGCGAACAGGGACGTAATTTTGCCAACAAAATCTGGAATGCGTTCCGCTTTCTGGCCATGAACATGGAGGAAGGCGCGGACTATTCCCCGGAGCTTGAAATTGAGGAAGACAACCTGGTTGACCGCTGGATGCTGGCGAAAGTCAACAGCACCATCACAGAAATTGAAGATGATTTTGAGAAGTTCCGCATCAATGAAGCCCTCAAGAAAATCTATTCCCTGATCTGGGATGACTTCTGCCGACTGGTATATTGAGCTGATCAAGGCGGACGAGCCCGGCGCCAACATTCCGTCCGACCGACTGGCACGCGGCCTCAACTTCTTCGAGATCCTGCTAAAATTGCTCCATCCTTTTATGCCGTTTTTGACCGAAGAGATCTGGCAGCGGATGCGCCAGCGTGGCCAGGATGATGCCATCATCGTAGCCCAGTGGCCCGAGGCGGATGAATCGCTTATTGATCAGGAAGATATTGCCCTGTTCTCTACCATCCAGAGTATGATCTCATCTATCCGGAATATCCGCGCCGAATTCAACGTACCGCAGCGAGCAGATATCAACCTGCTGATCAACGCTAAAAATAGCGAGCTGGCCAAGCGACTCGGCCGGAATGAGTGGATCTTCCGCAAGCTGCAGGATATTGGATCTTTCAAGGTTTCCACTGACCTTGAGCAGCCACAAGCTTCCGCCTCTTCCGTCGTTGAAGGATCTGAGCTATTTGTGCCCCTCGAAGCACTGATAGACCTGGATAAAGAACGGGAGCGCATCGAGAAGGAGATTGACCGGCTGGAGGGTTTTCTGAAGTCAGTCAATAATAAGCTAAATAATGAACAGTTTGTTAAAAATGCGCCCGAAGATGTAGTTCAGCGTGAGCGCGACAAGAAAGAAGACACCGAAACCAACCTGGAGAAGCTCCGCGGTATTCTAAAAGAACTGAGTTAGTTAATAGTTGTATGAGTTTTTGGTTATTTGGGTTTCACTAATCTATAAGGACAATCTTCCAGTAACTAATTGAGTCATAACCAAAATTTTCAATGCCACCGATTTCTCGTATAGTAATTTCTGTATTCCAATACAGATAATTCTTGATTTAAAAAATTTACCAAAGCATGCCCCAGGAACCAGATTTTATAAATGATTTAAACAAACAGCAGCAGGAAGCCGTCAAAAAAGCTGATGGTCCCCTGCTGATCGTAGCCGGTGCCGGAAGCGGAAAAACGCGCGTGCTCACCTACCGCATCGCCTACCTGATCCACCAGCAAAAAGCGGAGCCCAACGATATTTTGGCGCTCACTTTCACCAACAAGGCAGCCCGGGAAATGAAAGACCGGATTATTGAACTGATCGGAGATGCCGCCCGCAGGTTGTGGATGGGAACTTTTCACTCCGTATTCTCCAAGATTCTGCGCTTTGAGGCAGATAAAATCGGGTTTGATTCGGCCTACTCCATCTATGATACCGACGATTCCCAGAATTTGATCAAGCAGATCATCAGGGAGCTAAATTATGATCCCAAAGAAATACAGCCGCGTACCATCCACCGGCGGATCAGTGACTCCAAAAACGAGCTTATTATGCCGGACCAGTATAAGGAGAAGTTCGTCCACAGCACGCTGGACGATATTACCGCCCGGATTTATGAAATCTACGTCAATCGCCTGAAGCAGAACAACGCGATGGATTTTGACGACCTGCTCATAAAACCGATTGAGCTGTTCCGTCGTTACCCCGAAACGCTGGAAAAGTATCAAGATCGCTTCAAGTATATCATGATTGATGAGTACCAGGATACCAATCACGCACAGTATAAGGTCACCAGCATGCTGGCCGATAAACATGAAAATATCTGTGTTGTGGGCGATGATGCTCAGAGTATCTACTCCTTCCGCGGGGCTGACATCTCCAATATCCTTAACTTCAAAAAGGATTATGACAATGCTGTGGAGATTCCACTAGAGCAGAACTACCGCTCTACGAAATACATCCTTCAGGCGGCCGACTCAATCATAAAAAACAACGATAAACAGCTGGAAAAAACGCTGTGGACCGATAATGAAGAAGGCAGTACCATAACGCTGCTGGAAAATTATGACGAGCGGGATGAAGCCAACCGGGTGGCCAGCTACATCCATGAGCTAAAACAGCGGCATGGCTACAAAAACAACGATTTTGCCATCCTCTACCGCACCAATTACCAGAGCCGGGTGTTTGAAGAAACGCTGCGTCGTAAAGGCATCGCCTATCAGCTGGTGGGCGGGCTTTCGTTCTACCAGCGGAAAGAAGTGAAGGATGTGCTGGCCTACCTGACCATGCTGATCAATCCCGATGACGATACGAACCTGCTGCGTATTATCAACGAACCATCCCGGGGCATTGGCAATAAGTCACTGCATCAGCTTACCTCGGAGGCACGTAGCGAAAATAAGTCACTGTGGGATGTACTCAAAAACGTTGAAGCAGTGGATATTTACGGTCCAGCTGAAAACAGTGTCAAGGATTTTGTGGCTATGATCGAGGGGCTGAAGCAGGATATCAACAGCGGTAAATCCCTGGTGGATGTTACTAAAAAACTACTGGAGAAGTCAGGCTATATGAAGAACCTGGTGGAGGAAAATTCTCCGAAATCGATGACCCGACGCGAAAATATTCTTGAACTCCAAAATGCGATCTCTTTTTACGAAAAAGGAACCAAGAACCCCTCACTGGGCAATTTCCTGCAGGAGATAAGCCTGATCACCGACACCGATAAATACGATGAAGAGAAACCCGCCGTTACCATGATGACGGTTCATGCCGCCAAAGGACTCGAATTCCCGGTTGTTTTTGTCGTGGGATTGGAGGAGGACCTCTTTCCGGTTGGAAGCCGCAATCACGAAGATGTGGACATTGAAGAGGAACGCCGCCTCTTTTACGTAGCCATAACACGAGCCGAGAAGGATCTTTTTTTCAGCTTCTGCCGCAGCAGATACAAGTATGGCGAAGAAAAATCGATGATGCGATCGCGTTTCCTCGACGAGGTGGATTCCGGCGTAGTGCGAACAGAAACCGGCTCAAGCATTACACAGTCTAAGAACCGCTTTTCAGATGATAGTTCAGGTGGAAATAAATGGGACCAATCAGTAGAATATGACTGGAAGAAACCACATTATTCCAAGAACAATCGAAAATCCAGCGGAACACAGATCCATTATGACGGTGATGATGTGGATCGATTCCAGGTTGGAGCAAAAGTGATGCACAATGTTTTTGGCGAAGGCAAGATCATCAGCCGAACCGGGCAGGATGAGCGGACCAAACTGGTCGTTTTTTTCAAGGATCGTGGCAGAAAAACATTGATGCTTCGTGCCGCTAAAATGAAAGTAATAGGTTAACAAGTCAGCGTAACCAGGTTTTGCAATCATTCATAATAGATTAGGTATTAATTTGAAATACCTTTTTAAATCTGCAATTATTCTGCTACTGGTCGGCCATTGGGGAACAGCCCTTTCCCAGTCGGTAAGCACACCTAAAAACATTTCGATGGGCGGTGGCGGCACGACCTACATCACCGGATTTGAAGCCAATTTTATCAATCCTGCCAACCTGATGATACGCGAGCGAGCCTCAAACCGAAGTATCGGCATTGGTACAGTTAGCGGTTTCTACAACCCTGTAATGCCGGGCAAATCCTCTCTGGAGCAAGCCAAAATGTATCGTGATTTCTGGGATGCATACCGGCCGGGATCTTTGCCGTTAAACTCTGCCACGCGGGATCAACTCCTGGACCGAAATTACAAGAACGATCGCCGTATTTCGGAGCACCAGCACCGTTCTGATGCCATACTTGCCGGTCTCAAACTGCAGAAAGGCGACCAGACCTTTTCGCTTACCGCGCGCATACGCAATGCCACACGGATTGAAGTGGGGCGGGGCTGGTATGATGAGCAGTATATCCAGGCAGACTCCGACAACGGTATGAATATCAGGGAGATGAGCCTGGTTCAACAGAGCCAGTTCCTGTACGAATTTTCCTTTGGGTATGCCCAGCCGTTCGATTTTGTCAACGGCCTGATCCCCCGCCTTGGCAAGCTCTATATTGGCATCGCTCCCAAGTTTATCATCGGTGGCTCCTATATGAATCTGCAATACGATGCCCAATACTGGTTTACCAACGAGATGGACCAACCACGGTTCACCCGCTCCATGAGCTATGCATCAGCAGGCAGCTACTCCGAGGCCACCTCCTATTTTAAAAATAATAATGACGCAGCCGGGGCCATCCAGAACTTTTTCCCTTCATCCTACCTGCAGAACTATGGAGCCTATACTGAACCCAGCGGTTATGGCGGCGGCTTCGATTTTGGATTGACCTACGTGCTTTCACTGGGTGATGATCTGTCACTGGCTGGACAGAAAGGCGACGGCATCCTCGAAAAATCCCTGAGAATAGGCTTTTCTGTCACTGACCTGGGATTTATCTCCTACAACCAGCATCCCCTGTCACTAACTCAATCAAATGATACCCTTCTCACTGATATTATTTCCGAGGCAAACACTCAATTTGAGGGACGTCCTGGACAATATCTCACATTTCTTTCCGCATCCGGAGACCCCGTTAATCCCCTTTACAATGAAGGAGAAACTTCTGAACTCACCGAAAATAGAGAAATATTTACCACCATTCTGCCAACTACCTTCAACGCCGGAATGTTGCTACAGGTAGATAAGTTGTTGTTATCGGCAGACTTAACCATTGGGCTTAATGACACTGCATTCAATAACACGAAACTGATGGCTCATTTTGGTATGGAATTTCGTCCACTCTCTACCATTCCGATACGGCTAGGCACGCAGATTGCAGCAGGATATCCCACGTTGTGGACAGCCGGTACCGGCATAGAAACAAGAAGATGGGATTTCTCGATCGGGGCCCAATTCCTCACAAAAAATAAGTCAGTGACTCCCGAATTTAGCGGCGGTGCAGTGGGGATGTTTACGTATCACTTTTGATCAGATCGCCATCAAATAGTCATCAGCAAAACGAATTAATGTGGCTAAAACGAGCAGTTACTGCCCTTGTGTCATACATTCAGGTAAGAATTGTTATTTTGCCATAAGGTTTTGTTAGATTGTGACTAATTGGTAGGTGAACTGAAGCTGGCGTCTTATTTGCACATCTTGAAAAGAAATAAAAAAATATTAACTCAAATCATCTTATGATTGACAAAAAAGATATTGACTGGGAAAAATTTCAAGATTCTTCTGAAGAAGGATTTGAAGATTTTGAACAGGCTATTCCCTTAATGTCTGAGGAAGAGGAGAAGGAACTGACTGATTTCGACATTCCGGAAAGCCTTCCTATTCTTCCGTTGAAAAATACCGTCCTTTTTCCCGGTGTGGTTATACCGATTACAGTAGGTCGAGACAAATCGCTTGAACTGGTGAAAGATGCCTACGAAAGTGATAAAATCATCGGGGTAGTGGCCCAGAAGGAAGAAGACGAAGAGAACCCCGGGGTAACCGATATGCATCATGTGGGCACGGTTGCTCAAATCCTAAAACTGATTAAAATGCCCGATGGCAGTAAGAGCATTGTCATCCAGGGAAAGACGACCTTTAATATCAATGAGTTCATCCAGTCTGAGCCCTATTTCAAGGCCGATGTAGAAGAGTTTGGACAGGAAATGGATATCGATGGGGTTGAGTTGGACGCCTCTATGCGATCGATCAAAGAGACGGCCAGCAAAATTGTGAACCTCTCTCCCAACATCCCTTCGGAGGCCTCGGTCGCGATTAATAACATCAGCAGCCCGACGTTTCTGCTGAATTTTATCTCATCCAACCTGAACGTATCTACATCTGAGAAACAGCAGGTACTGGAGATCCGCAAATTCTCCAAGCGGCTGGAGAAAGTAATGGAGTTTCTGAATAAAGAACTTCAGGTGCTGAATCTCAGCGAAGAGATCCGCACCAAGGTAAAATCGGACATTGATGAGCAGCAGCGTGACTTCTACCTGCGCCAGCAGATGAAGGCGATCCAGGAGGCCCTCGGGGAAGACAGTGAACACCAGGAGATTGAGAAACTGCGTACGCAGCTCAAGAAGAAAGATCTTCCGGAAGAAGTGGTGGACACTGCCGAAAAAGAATTGCAGAGGCTGGAGCGTACACCTACCTCTTCACCAAATTACGGTATTATCCACAGCTATATTGAATGGATTCTGGAACTGCCGTGGAATGAGTATTCCGACGATAACCTGGATCTGAAGCATGCCCGCGAGGTGCTAGATGAAGACCACTACGGGCTGGAAAAGGTCAAGAAACGTATTGTCGAGTATCTGGCCGTACTGAAGCTCAAGAAGGATATGAAAGCGCCAATCCTCTGTTTCTACGGTCCTCCGGGTGTAGGCAAAACCTCGCTGGGTAAATCGATTGCGCGGGCGTTGAATCGAGAATTTGAACGATTCAGCCTCGGCGGCATTCATGATGAAGCCGAAATTCGTGGACACCGCCGCACCTACATCGGTGCCCTGCCAGGCCGCATCATTCGCGCCATGAAGAAGGCAGAAAAAAGCAACCCGGTAATGATGCTTGACGAGATCGACAAAGTGGGCTCGGATTACCGCGGCGACCCGACCTCTGCCCTGCTTGAAGTGCTGGATCCCGAACAAAATGACTCATTCACCGACAACTACCTGGAACTTGAGTACGATCTCTCCAAGGTGCTGTTTATCGCTACAGCCAACTCCCTGGATACCATTCCCGCTCCCCTGCGCGACCGAATGGAAATCATCAACATCAGCGGGTACACACAGGAGGAAAAATCAGAGATCGCCAAGCAGCACCTGATTCCAAAGCAGATCAAGGAGAACGGTCTGAGTGAGGATCATATCAAAATTACTCACCAGGGACTGCAGAAAATTATTGACGAGTATACGCGCGAATCTGGCGTACGGACACTTGAACGAAGAATTGGCGCCGTATGCCGGGGTATAGCTGCGAAAATCGCCACCGGCGATGAGAAAGAATACAAAGTAGGCGTCAACGAGGTGGAGGAGTATCTCGGCAAGCGCAAGTACTTCTCTGAGGTGGCGGAACGAACCACGGTTCCCGGCGTAGCTACAGGGTTGGCGTGGACACCTTACGGCGGCGATATTCTCTTTATCGAAGCCAGCGTCTCCAAAGGTTCTGGTAAGCTGCATATCACCGGACAGCTGGGTGATGTGATGAAAGAGTCGGCCATGCTTGCAATGTCATACCTGCGGGCACATTCTGAGGAGTTAAATATACCGGAAGATGCATTTAAATACTGGAATCTGCACATCCACGTGCCCAAGGGGGCCGTACCCAAAGACGGTCCATCCGCCGGTATTTCCATCTTTTCAGCCGTGGCCTCCATCTTTACCCAGCGCAAAGTAAAAGGCACGCTGGCGATGACCGGCGAAATTACGCTCCGTGGACTTGTACTGCCGGTTGGGGGTATTAAAGAGAAGGTTCTCGCAGCCAAGCGCTCCGGAATTAAGAAGGTACTGCTTCCCAAAAAGAACAAGAAAGATGTAGCCGAAATCGAAGAGGATGTAATCGGCAACCTTGAGGTTCAGTACCTGGAACGCATGGATCCCCTGCTGGATATCGTCCTCGAGGATGACCCGGTTATGGATCCCGCCAAACGATTCGAGGTTTCCGAGAAGCATAAGTCCAACAACGGAGCGGGAAAAACAACCAAAGATTCCACGGAAGAATCCATCATTATGGGGCAATAATTCTTCCGGATATTTAGCTTTAACCCAATAACCCTGCCGGGCTTTATTGCTTGGCAGGGTTTCTTTGTTGGATAAAACAATGAGCTTTTGAAATCCATTATATTAATTGAATAAAGAGATAATTATAAATCTAAATTCTTAATCCTATGGAGAAAGAATTAGTAGATAAGAAAATTGCCATTTTAGCAACCGATGGATTTGAAGAAATAGAACTCACAAGTCCTCGTGATGCACTGCACAACGCAGGTGCCAAAACACACTTGGTTTCACCTGAAAGCGGAAGTATTAAAGCTTGGGATCATACCGACTGGAGCGACAGCTACAAGGTAGATATCGATCTGGATGCTGCCGACTATGCCGACTACGACGGCCTCTTGCTACCTGGTGGCGTAATCAATCCCGACAAGCTGCGTACCGACAAGCGAGCTGTTGAGTTTGTCGCCCAGTTCCTTCACAACGGTAAACCGATCGCAGCTATCTGCCACGGGCCTCAGATTCTCATTGAAACCAAAGAGCTGCAGGGCAAAACCATGACCTCCTACAAGTCCATCAAAACGGACTTGATCAATGCAGGTGCTGAATGGGTAGACAAAGAAGTAGTTGTAGATCAAGGCCTAACCACCAGTCGAAACCCTGATGATCTGCCCGCTTTCAACGAGAAAATGATTGAAGAATACAGGGAAGGCATTCATGAGGAACTGGCCCCCGTTTTAGCTAATCAATACTGTAGAAATCTCAAGGAGAGCATCTTGCTATTTATCAAAAGGTGCTCTCCTTTCTTATTGGTAACTGTTGGGGCTCCATTATCAGATATTCATAATCGATATATTTCAAGCGCAGCATTCGTTATAGTAATTCAAGAATATCCTTCAAATATTGCTCAAGTTTTATTATTGGCAGGACTTCGATATTTTCATAACTCATTAAATTCCAACTCACTTTTTAGCATGGCCAACCAGGGACGTGTAATACAGTCGACCGGCAGCTGGTACGAGGTAGCCGTGGAGAAAAATGGAGACCACAGTATCATCAACTGCCGCCTTCCCGGTCGTTTCAGGCTGGAGGATTATAACGCCACCAATCCTATTGCAGTCGGTGATATTGTGGATGTATCTCTTAATGAGGATAATTCGGGGAGCATCGAAAAAATCCATGAACGTGAAAACTACGTAATCCGCAAATCGACCCATGGCAAGCATGAAGAGCAAATATTGGCGGCCAATGTGGATCGGGCCTTTGTGTTACAATCCATCCGCAATCCCCGGCTTAAGCAGGGTTTTATCGACCGGTTCCTGGTAACATGTGAGGCCTACCAGGTATCCCCATTTATTATCATCAACAAAATGGATCTGGCCACGGAATCAGACAAAGCTCGTGTCGAGAAGCTCGTGGAGCTATACAGTGCCATCGGCTACGATATTTTGACTGCAAGTATTCATGATGAGGAATCTCTCAAAAAGACAAAGAAGGAGCTTCACGGTCGCACTTCTGTCTTTATCGGGCATTCGGGGGTAGGTAAAACCTCCCTTATAAATCAAATAGATCCCAACATTCAACGCCCCACCGCTGATATTTCCGAGTATTCTGAAAAGGGAACCCACACTACCACCTTTGCCAAACTTTTGCCCCTCGAATTTGGTGGATTTCTGGTTGATACTCCCGGCATCAAGGAGTTCGGGCTGGTAAATATTGAACCGTGGGAACTTTCTCTTTTTTTTCCGGAAATGCTTGAGCCCCGCCAGTACTGCAAATTCAACAATTGTACCCACAGTCACGAGCCGGGATGCGGCGTCGTTGAGTCCTTCCAGGAGGGGGCGATCAGCCCTGAACGGTACGACTCCTACCTGCATATCCTGGAGTCGCTGAAAGAAAACTAGAGAGTCTTTCTCATTTTGCGTACTATTACACGCTTTAATAAAACTTATATTTTTTTAATAAGCATATATCTACAGTAACTACCTCATTCATACAAATTAATACACCTATGCAATTAGTTAAAAAAAGTGCTACGGCTCTTATACTTTTTTTGTTCACAACGGTTTTAACCGTTCCATCAAAAGCCCAAATCGGAAATGTCGAAAGGATCCTACAGGCCAGTAAAGCAGACGCCAACAAGCTGGTTCAGGCCTATCTAAAACCATTTGGATCGGGTTTTGGCGCAGGATTAAACACCGGATGGACCAATACCGCCCAGCCGCACAAAACGCTGGGATTTGACCTGACGATAAGTGCAGGCCTGGCTATTGTGCCAGACAGCGACCTTGAATTCGATATTGCCGATCTCAAACTTGATCAACTGCAAGTGCAAGGAGAAAACACCGTCACTCCAACCATCAACGGGGCTGGCCGGGCCGGGCCGACGATGGAAGCCAGTGCTACAGTCAACGACACTGAGCGCACCCTGTTCAATTTCGAAATGCCCGCTGGAACCGGCTTCCGGTACACACCTGCACCGATGATCAAAGCCAGCGTGGGACTTATCAAAAATACAGAGGTTATGTTTCGCTATACCCCGGAGTTGAACATTAATGACTTTGGCACCTTTCAGCTGCTTGGTGGCGGTGTAAAGCATGATATTAAACAGTGGCTGCCCGGCAGTGGACTTATTCCGGTGGATATATCTGTCATGTTTGGCTATACCTCGATGGATGTGAACTCCCCATTTGAAATCAGACCGGATGATGTGATGGAAGATCCAGGCAACACTGAAAATTCGCTGCCTGCTTCTACCTGGCAGGGCCAGGGTATTGAGATGCAAACCGATGCGTGGACCATTAACGCCCTCGTTGGCAAAACCCTGCCCGTAATTTCAGTGTATGGTGGTGTGGGCTACGAAGCCTCCACCTTTTCCATTACCACACCGGGCTCCTACCCTACCGTAGTCCCCACAAATCCACAGCCCGCACCGGGTTCAAATGAAGAGCGGTTCGTCGTTGAGGCGATTGAAGGACCGGTTGATGTTGAAATCAAAGGTGAAAACGGGTTCAGGGCCCTTGCAGGATTTCGACTCCGGTTCACCATATTCCATATTTCAGGTTCATATACCCTTTCCAAATATCCAAGTTACAATGTAGGATTTGGTATCAGTTTCCGATAATTACCGTAGTAAAATGTATAGACTTTAAGGGGAATTCATCTGTATTCCCCTTATTTATTTCCCGTATAAAACAACAGCCTAAAAATTTTGCGTCTAATCACGTTTACAAATCAGCAATAAGCTGCCTACTATTTAGTGTTGCAGTTTATGTACTTTCTGATAACATTCAGGTGAAAAAAGAACCAGGAATAAAAATAATATCATATGTTAAGATTTGCGTTCAGTATTTTACTTTTTGGAATGTTATTTACTTCAACTGCTGTTGCCCAGCAATCTGGCCAGGCAGCTAACAATGGGGAATGGATTCAGCTTTTCAACGGGGAAAATTTAGATGGCTGGACACCAAAATTTACCGGAAGCAAGCTTGGAGTAAATTATAATAATACCTTTCGGGTAGAAGACGGGCTCCTGACCGTTTCTTACGATGACTGGGGGAGCTTTGACGGAGAGTTTGGTCACCTGTTTTATGAAAAGCCCTTTTCCAACTACCGCTTGCGTGTCGAATATCGTTTTATTGGCGACCAGGTTACGGATGGACCGGACTGGGCCTTCCGCAATAACGGACTTATGATTCACGGTCAATCTCCCGAAACGATGGGCATCGACCAGGAATTCCCGGTATCAGTTGAAATTCAGCTGCTTGGAGGGAGCAATTCCGGGGAAAGAACAACGGCCAATATATGTACTCCGGGCACACACGTAGTCATCGAGGGAGAGCTGGTGACCCAGCACTGCATCAACTCCTCTTCTCAAACCTATCATGGCGACCAGTGGGTAACCGCCGAGATCGTTGTTCGTGGCGCGGACATCCAGCATTATATCAATGGTAACTTGGTGTTTGAGTACACTGACCCCCAGCTCGACCCGAACGATTCTAATGCCCAGGCGTTAATGAAAAATGCCGAAGATAAAGACAAGATTTTAACCAGTGGAACCATCTCCATACAGGCAGAGAGCCATCCTACCCAGTTTAGGAAGATTGAAGTATTACCACTTGAGGAATAAGAAATAAAACAGGGTGTTGCCAAGTCATGAAATGAACCTGGAGGTCTGTTATCTCTTTATATTCCTTTCAAATTACCGTGCTAATTTTGGCAACATATTAAGATACCAAAATTTAGTTTCTAACACCTGAATACTATTATGAAATTCTACAGTCGCAAGTTAATCAAGCCAACTGACCTTAATGCCAACGGCACCCTTTTCGGGGGATCTCTGCTGGCCTGGATTGATGAAGAGGCCGCTATCTACGTTACCTGTCAGCTCGACAAAGGGAATGTAGTAACAAAATATATCTCTGAAATTAATTTTGTCAGCTCTGCCAGGGTTGGCGATATTATTGAAATTGGAATGGAAACCGTTGAGTTCGGCACTTCCTCCATAACGGTACGCTGCGAAGTACGCAATAAGTTTGACAAAAGTACAATTATTAAGATTGACAAGATTGTGTTTGTTCACCTTGGGAAAGATGGGCGACCTACCCCTCACAAAGTTTCTGAATCGGTAAAATTAATACCAAATAAAGGAAAAGTGCTGGGATTTCAATTTTCCCAGCACCTTTCTTTCGCTTTGCTTTGAAATTACTGCTACCAGCCTGGTGAGATCGTGAATCCTATATAGCCGGGTTGATCCGGCCGCTGAAACGGAATGGCATAAAAGACTTCAGCAACCAGGTATCCCAGCACATTCACCCTTGCACTTACGCCCGTACTGAATACCGGAACCCGTTCATTAGTTCTGCCGGATGTCCATTTCAGATTGTCGAAGCTAAACGGCTCTTCCTCGGTCCACGCATAGCCTGCATCAAAAAACGTACTTAACGTAGTAGGAATGGTTCGTGACCTGAACAAGGCCAGCTGCTCGGCACCGAGCACCGGAATCCGAAATTCAAGGTTGGCTATGGCAATCTTGCTGCCTACCAGGCGATTGAATACCGTACATCCATCTGGTGAGTTACTGTTGCATTCTGCGGTGCTAAATGAGTTTGTGCTATATCCCCGCATCAGGGTTTTATAGCCAAGAAAATTGGGTGAAAGACGCTCTTCAGCTTCCGATCCCTGCAGGTAACGACCGCTGTGTAATGCTCTGAGCGCAAATGTAAATGGACGCATGTAAAAGTACCGGCGGTAATCTGCCAGGGCATTCATGAAATTGTACGAGCCTATAGTCGGCTCCAGCTCAAACCGAAGCCGATGTCCCCTGATAGGCCCGGTAAATCCTCGTATGGAGTTATCCTCCACATACGCGGCGGACGCGCTATACAAGTTCAACGGCGATGGGGTTTCAAGGCTTTCCCGCACCCGGTCAAACGGGTTACCGGTCACAGGATTGATATAGGTACGTTCCCGCTCTAAATCGTACCAGATGTGTGTGTATCCCGTGGAAAACTCCATGCGCTGGGTACTCGAAAATGGATATCGTCCCAGTATAGAAAAACGGTCTTGGAACGTCCTGCGATTGATACGGTTAACTACCGGGGTAATCACCTCTTCACCATCAACATTTAACGTATCTCTGCCGACAAATCCACCAGTAGTTCGATACGGTGTATGGCTAATGGAAGCGCCATAAATAAAGCGGTTATCCTGGTTGAAATAGGCAACCTGGCCACCTATATCCTTCAAGCGACCCTGGGCGCGGACCGATGTTATAAGTTTGTGCTGGTTAAGCATATCGCTGAATTGGAACGTAATTCCTCCGGCGGCTCCAACCCCCATCTGGCTGGACACGCCGAGGCCACCTCCACCCCCCACATAATCAAGCGTAAGCCTGGGGGTATAATCTTCCATATTGAATAATTCCTCGGAGGGCGTTTCAATGTATGGTTCTCTAAAATATGAGCTTACCGTCTCGTTACCTTCCAATCCTACCGGAGGCAGATCATTGGCGTCGGCTAATGATCTGGTGGAAAGTACCTGGGTGCCCATTTTTTCCTCTTCCGGAATCTTATACAGGCTGTAATTTGAATTTTCAAATACGGTTACCATCACCTCTCCGGTGTTACTGGCAACAGTTAATGCCGGGGATAATGCACTTATGCCGGATACGCCCGTCACCACATTGGTTACCTGGTAACGCTCTTCTGCTTCAAAATCATAGCGGTACAGGTTGCTGACTCCCTGGTAATCAGAAATGTAGTAGAGTGATTCTCCGTCGGGACTGAATTGTGGATTGATATGTTTGGTGTCTGAGAACTGTGGAATCAAGCCAATCTGATTCGTCTGGAGATCATAAACGCCAATTACTGTTTTACCGAAGGTAAGCTTTTCCAAGTTGGTTTCAGGTCCACGATCGGTGACAAAAGCTATTTCATCGCCGTCAGGGGACCATGTAGGCTGCAGATCAGAGTAGCGATCCTGGGTAACATTACGGAGAGAATCATTCTGCATATTATACAGATAGAGATCGGTATAACCGCCATCAGCTCCTGAAAAGGCGATGCGATTTCCATCCGGCGACCATGACGGGTTGGTTATAGCGTCCACAGCACCAAATTTCAAAGTTTGCACCGTCTCCCCACTGCTTACATCAATTACGATTATCTGGTTGTCCCCATCCGCAAAAACCACAGCCGCAAATCGTTCACCATCAGGCGACCATGTTCCGGAGGACTCAATAAACCGGAGCGCATTAAGGTGCGGATTTGTAACGGTGCTGGTCAAGCTGCGAATAATGTTGCCGGTTTTGGCGTTGGCCAGAAAAAGCTCAACAGAAAAAAGGCCTTTGTCAGAGATAAAAGCTACATATTCTCCATTTGGGCTGAGCGATGGCCCTGCATTGATAGTACCGGTGCCCTTCGATTTACCCGAAAATTTTTGAGCCCACTTCGGCAGGCTTGTTTCGCTGTTCCACGATATCTGAATACTTCCTTTCAATAGAATTCTGCCAGAGGGTGGAAACAGAATCTCGGGAGAGCCCAAGCGTATTTTCAAATCCCTTTTTCAGACCACGCTGGGCGCTGTTTACATACAGATCTTTAACGACATCATCGCCCCATTCGCCCGTAATATAAGTCCAAACAGAGTGCCCGAATCTATAAGGAAAATACTCCTGGCTGTTGGACAGATCCTTGATGCTGGGGAGATCATCTTGCAACAGGGCATCGCGGAGCCACATGCCGGTATGCGTATCTTCAGGACCAACGGACAGGTATTCTGCCATACCCTCGATAAACCACAGGGGCATATTGCTCGTGGAACGGATACCTCCGATTTTGTCCGTAGTCCGGGCAATATCGTACTGGAAGGCGTGCACAAGCTCATGCCCCAGCACATGATTAGTGCTTGAATTTGCCTCCGCAAACGGCATAATCACCCGGTTACGTAGCCCCTCGGTTACACCGCCGGTACCGACACCTACGCTCGGCACAATGTCATTTTGCTGGAAATCAGCATGATTGGCATAAATAATAAGAGGATTGGGGGAATTAAAAGTATGCCCTAAAAGAGCTGAGTGGCGTTGATACCACCGTTCAGATAATCGAGCAAAATCTTTAATGGCTTTCTCTTCCTGCGGATAATGATAAACATCAAAATTTTGTGTCTTTAATATCTGGAAGTTGAAGTCTTCATATTGTACCTTGTTCCGTCCAAAATACTGCGAATAGGCATCAGGCACTGCAAAAAAAAGGATTAATAGCCAGCTGAATAGTACCTTCAATAAAGATTCAATAGATTTTGGAAAACACATAAAATAAATTTGTGATTAATCTTAATACTGTGCTTTCATTAAAACCATTATAGGTGTCAAAGTTCCGTAAACATGAACATCTATTTTAACTTTTAGTAATTTTTACAATACATTTTGCATACAAAAGACTTTACACATATCGATTACGACCTGATTTCCGAGCTCGTTTACGGGGAAAAAAAGTACATTAAAGAGTTTGCGGAAGCTACGGAGCAATCATTTACGGAGTTCAAAACCAACTACCGTAAATATTTACTCCAGCGGGATGAAACCAATTTCAGAAAAGCCGGGCATAAGATTAAGCCGGTGGCACAGATGCTCAATATCAACTCTGTGGTTGAAGAGTATGAACATGCCAAACGGTTGATTTGGGACGACGAGGACCAAGAAAAGCTGGAAAAATCCGTTATTAAAATTGAGGAGATCTGTGACCAGATTATTCATGAACTGGATGTGATCCAGGAAAATATGTAAACCAGTATAAATCCTACTGCTTATCAACTTCCACTCTTTGTACTTGGCCAGTAACCTATAAAACAAACACCGCTGTGCGTCGCCTGTTAGAATGGCTGGGCCTTTCGGTCCTGTTTTTACTATTATTCTCCATGAGCCTGGTGCTTACTTTTCGCTGGATTAATCCACCCACCTCTTCCTATATGCTCCAGCAGAAATACTTTGGTACCCCTGCAAACGAAAATGGCATCGAGATCTCACAGGACTGGGTAGCCTGGCAAGAGATTTCAGATCATACTAAGTTAGCGGCGATAACCTCAGAGGACCAGCGGTTTCCATTTCACTATGGCTTTGATCTTGAGGCAATTGAAAAAGCGATTGATGAGAGTCAGCGGGGTGAACAGCTGAGAGGGGCCAGCACTATCACCCAGCAGGTTGCTAAAAATCTGTTTCTTTGGCAGGGACGATCCTTTATACGCAAAGGTATAGAAGCCTATTTTACGCTGCTTATCGAGTTATTTTGGTCAAAAGAGAGAATCCTTGAAATTTACCTCAATATTGCCGAGTTCGGTCCGGGCGTGTTTGGAGTAGAATCTGCAGCCGAACGATATTTCAATACTTCGGCCCATTCTCTATCGATGACTCAGAGCGCCCTGATGATGACCGCCCTGCCCAGCCCCAAACGGTATAACTTAAGCGATCCCTCACCATACATGATTGAGCGGAGAAACTGGATATTACGCTATATGTTTTTACTCGGAAATACCAGTTATCTGGAAAATCTCTAGCACCCCATACGCCAATTTCTCAGCCGCAGTAACACCAGCTTAATCAGTTTAATAAATATTTTTTTGCGCCTTACCTTTGAAGCACCTATTAAGTGGAAAAGTTGTGATCAATCTATTATTTAAGAACTTAGAAGGTACGCTTCTAATCCTTATAACAATACCAAGGCAAGATCTATGGATACCATTTTAGTGACCGGTGGAGCCGGATATATTGGCAGTCATACTACGGTAGAACTACTCAATGATGGATATGAAGTAATCGTAGTTGACAATCTCTCAAACAGCAAAAAGGAAGCGCTCAACCGGGTGGAAGAGATCACCGGAAAGAGGTGTCTTTCTATCAGGTAGATCTGCTAGATAAAAAGGGGCTCGATCAGATATTTCAGAATCACGATGTGGATGCAGTCATTCACTTTGCGGGATACAAGGCGGTTGGTGAATCGGTTAAAAAACCGCTTATGTATTATGATAATAACATCACGGGTACGCTGTACCTTTGTGAAGTGATGAGAAAACATGAGGTTGATAACCTGGTGTTCAGTTCCTCAGCCACGGTGTATGGAGATCCGGCGGAGGTACCCATTACCGAAGATTTTCCCACATCCGCAACCAATCCCTGATGGACGAACCAAGCTTTTCATCGAAGAAATTTTGAACGATCTGCATACCGCCGAATCAGGCTGGAATGTTGCGCTGCTGCGATATTTTAATCCGGTAGGCGCGCATGAAAGTGGACGCATCGGGGAAGATCCAAATGATATCCCCAATAATCTTATGCCTTACATCAGCCAGGTAGCTGTGGGTAAGCTGGAAAAACTCCGCGTATTCGGCGATGATTATCCGACCAAGGATGGCACCGGTGTTCGCGATTATATTCATGTTGTGGATCTCTCCATTGGTCACTTGAAAGCTCTTGAAAAGCTGGAGACCGATCCCGGACTGGTGACCTATAATCTGGGTACAGGGCGCGGCTACAGCGTTCTGGAAATGGTCAATGCTTTTGAAGAAGCCTCTGGCAAGAAAGTGCCATACGAGATTACTGAACGACGCCCGGGCGACATTGCCGAATGCTATGCCGATCCTACCAAAGCAGAAAAAGAGCTCGGTTGGACCGCCAAGCGGGATGTGCACGATATGTGCCGTGATGCATGGAAATGGCAATCGAACAACCCCAATGGATACGAATAATTTTCGGTGAAAAAAACGAGTTACTATCTGGATAAAAATCCCCGTTTAAATTTCGCAAAAAGCATCAATTTTGGCTTATACTTTGGCAACTGGTTAATCGCCCCTGTAAATAACGGTTGTTTTATCCAGGCCGGTGTTTCCTGTTTGATCGTGGTAGGCATAAACTGTGATCTCATACGCCCCGCTCTCAGGCGGAGTAAAGGTAGCTTCAAATGTGCTCGTTTTACCTGTGAAGTTGAGAGGAATGGTTTCAATTAGCTGGCCGTCTTGCTTGACCAGCGCATTGATATCATATTCGCTGCTATCCCACATACCACCCGGAGAGGTCGGGCAGCCGCACATCATGACGATATTGGCCTTGATCGAAATTCCGTTTTCAGAAGTAACCTCATGCGCCTGGGGATTTAGCACATCCACCGCAAAACCCGGAATTTCCAGGATGATGCCGTCGCCCGAGATATCTTTTCCTGGTATCAGCCAGAGCTGAGTAGAGACTTCAACCTGAGACTGACGCTGAGCGTAGGGAGCCGTTGCCGAAATGGTAACGAAGACCGGTTCCTGGATTTCCAGAGACGTTTCAAACTTCGCCGCGCCAGGAGTACTCAACTTCATATATCGCTCTTTGGGAGTCTGCATCAACGTGCCGGTATCACCTGTGGAGCCAGTGGTTTCTCCCGTCGCCAACAGCTCTCCGGTTTCCGCATTCTTGATAGTAATCTTCGCTCCACCCATCGAACTGCCGATGAATTTGGCATCTTTTGACTGCGCTCTCACAACCACCGTGGTGGATTGCCCTTGTGAAAAGCTCAATTCCGGAAAGGAACAAACAATTAGCAGACTCAGCAGTATCAGGTACATTCTGTACATAGGAAAAAATATCTAAATTTAAATTGGAGATCAGCTCGCAAAATTAAAAAAGAAACACAAAAAAGCACGGCTTCATAAACTTTGCTCTCAATGTTAAAATATCACTTAACATTCACCATTTGCTCATATCATTACTGAAATAGTTTAATTATTAAGTTCTACTCATCACAATTGTACAGCGAATCCTTACCTCTTCAAAATAATCGTAACCGGTGATATAGGCTCTCTTTTTTTACATAATCATGCGGTAAAGAGCTCATACATAGTATCCGTCTTTTGTATCAATATTCCCTCCCTCAGGCTTCTAATTGATTCTTGAGTCCCATATCTTAAAATTGTCAAACATTAATTCATACTAAATTATAGGCATATTTTTTTGGGCAAAAACACATTTAAACTTTATTTATTTATACATTTTTACAATAAAACATTAATTATATATATTTGAATCCGTTCAAAAAAATCAAAAAGCTCTTTTGGTCTCTAACGCTTATTTATGAAGAATAATAATTCTGTTATATACGACAATCACGGTCGGCCGATAACCTATTTGCGCCTCTCCGTTACTGACCGGTGCAATCTGCGGTGTAAGTACTGCATGCCAGCTTCTGGAATTAATTTTCTGCCGCGAAAAGAAATTTTAAGCTACGAGGAGCTTGAACGGGTTGTTCGTGTTCTTGTTGAAATGGGTATCTCGAAAGTCCGTATTACGGGAGGGGAGCCCTTTGTCCGCAACGATTTGATCGATTTTCTTCAGCAAATTTCCGAGTTAAAGGGACTAAACAAAATTGCGCTCACCACAAATGGAACACTGCTGGCTCCTCATATCTCCACCTTGGAACAGATCGGAATTTCATCCATAAACCTAAGTTTGGACAGCCTTAATCACAAACGATTCGAGAAAATAACGCGCCGAGACCAGTTCGACAACGTTATGGAAACCTTCTACCTGCTGACCAAAAGCTCCATCCCTTTTAAAATTAATACCGTGGTGATGGAGCATCAGAATACAGAGGATATCATCCTGTTCGCAGAGCTGACTAAAAAATATGCTATTTCGGTCCGTTTTATTGAGGAGATGCCGTTCAATGGTGAGGGTGGCAACGAATCGATATTAACCTGGACGCATGACAAAATTCTAGCCCGCTTGCAGGAGAACTTTCCTAATCTTGAGAAAATTGAATCCGGGCCTCATTCTACTTCAACGAATTTTAAAGTGCCGGGTTACCGCGGCAAACTGGGCATTATAGCTGCATTCAGTCGCACTTTTTGCGGCACCTGCAACCGTATCCGTATTGATGCACAGGGAACCTTGAAAACCTGCCTGTACGACAGCGGAGTTCTTAACATCAAAAATTTTATGCGTGATGGAGCCCGCGACGAGGAGATCAGCGAGCTTTTCAAACATACCTTTAAGCGCCGGGCTAAAGATGGATTCGAAGCTGAAAAGCGCAGGAATGAGAATAAAAATCCTATCCATGAATCGATGTCCCTTATTGGCGGATAGCACCCGTATTTCCAGTATAAAGGAGATGAACAGCTAACGTGGTTTATAAAAGAAAATATTGGCCAGATAAACCAGCTCATTCATTCGGAAGCTGTCGATTTTCCTTTAAAGAGGCCTGAATAAATACAGCGGAAAACATTCCCCTTTTTTAAACTTATTGCGATCCTCCGGTAGCTCCAGGAACCCATCGGCCCAGCAGAGGTTGGCCAAGTCGCTCGATCCTTTTCCTTTTACCGGGCGGGCCTCCAGGATTCCTTTGTCACTCACACTCACGTTTACCTGCAAAAAATAAGTCAGATCCTTGGAAAAGGAATAATCTTCGGTAAGCCTGGCCACAGGTTGTTTTCCCGCTTTGAGACCGATCTGCTTTTTCAGCCAGGGTGCTATGTAGCGGCAATAGCAGGAAAAGGTGGAAACAGGATTCCCAGGCAAAGCAAAAACTACAGCTTGCTCCGATCGCCCAAACCAGAACGGTTTGCCCGGACGCTGACGCACTTTATGGAATAGTTTTTCGACGCCTTTCTGTTCAAGCAGCTCAGGGATATAGTCCAGCTTCCCTTTTGAGACCCCACCGCTCAGGATAAGCAAGTCAAACCGTTCCAGGATATGGCCCAGCTTATCAGAAATCTCTGATTGCTCATCATTCAAATGGAATAGCTTTGCTTTGATATCCAACTCTCTTAAAGCTGCAGAAAGGGTATGTACATTGGATCGACGTATTTGGTGAGGCAGCGGTTTTTCGTCAATCGCCACGAGTTCATCTCCCGTAGAAATGACGGCAACCCTGGGAGGTTTGGACACTTTAATAGCCGACTTCCCTACCGTGGCGGCAACTCCAATTTCAGCCGGACTAAGTACGACGCCTTCTTCGATAATCAAATCATCCTTTTGGCGGTTCGTCCCCCTCGCGTGAATATTTTGTCTCTTTGCCTTCGGATCTTTTTGAATTACGGCGACTGAATGAGCCTCTTTTTGTCGGATTTCTACATCTTCATACCTAATTACCGTATCTGTATTACCTGGCAGGATGGCTCCGGTCATTACTTCAAGACAGTTTGGAGCTTCTGCAAGCGAGCGCTTTGGATCACCTGCTTTCTGCAACCCCTCGACGACAAATGAACGCTGCCCTCCCTCCCATTGATCATATTGAATGGCAATCCCATCCATCATTACGCGGTCGAACGGCGGCAGGTCGCGATCTGATGTTATCGGCTCTCGGAGCACCCTGCCCGCGGCTTCCGAAATGGGGACCTCCAAAGAGGAAATTTCCAATGTTACTGAATTGATAATCTCTTCTGCACTTGTTACCTGAATCATCAGAAAAATATATAATTGCTTAATTACCTAATAATTATTTAATATATTCCGACTTAACTTAAATAAATTAACAAATAATCTGTAATTAGCTTTAACTATTTCAACCCAAGTATCATGTCCACAGGTAACGAGTATCAGAAGCACAAAAAACTTCAACGACCAAACTGGGGCTCGTTTGGAAGAAATGAGCTGGCCATACTTGGAACGACCTGTTCTTTAATTGGAAAGCTGACCGAGAATATTTCAGAGGCACTTCATCCGCATTATAACCTGGCGTATGTGGATGCCGAACACGGATCGAAAAATTCCGAAAAAGCATTCCCGGGCCTTTTGTATTCTAATGGTAACAAAACCCAGCAATTCAATTTTCAGGACGAGATCAATGAATACCATATCAAGTCATTATTTAACGAACGAGACCTTGTTCTTGTCAATGGAAACCATTATTCAGCCAATCAGCAGATCCTGGTTGTCGATTCGCGAAAGTCTCTGGAAAATAAGCAGGAGCAGCTCACCGATATAAAAATGATAGTTCTACTGGAGCAAGTCGGCGGCATTCCCAGGGAAGCTAAAAAAGTCATTGGCGATTTCTCCTCTATTCCCGTATATCACATCAGCGAGATCGGAAAAATTGCCGCTGAAATAAGTGACCTCATCGAACAGGCCATCCCCTCCTTGTCGGGCCTGGTACTGGCCGGTGGAAAGAGCACGCGTATGCATACCGATAAGACAGTGCTGGAGTATCACGGTAAGCCACAGCGGGATCACCTCTATGAACTGCTGGATGATTTTTGTGATGATACTTTTATCTCTTGCAGGCAGGAGCAGGCCGATGAGATTCCCCATGATTTTAAGTGTATCACAGATTCATTTCTTGGCATGGGACCGATGGGGGCGCTGCTCTCAGCTTTCCGGCAGAATCCCGACACTGCGTGGCTCTCGGTCGCTTGCGATCTGCCGCACCTTTCACGAACAAGTCTGCAATACCTGGCTGACCATAGAAATCCATCGAAGATAGCTACCGCATTTAACAGTCCCGATAGCTCGTTCCCTGAACCACTAATTACCATCTGGGAGCCGAAAAGCTATCCCGTGCTGCTGCATTTTTTAAGCCTGGGATACAGCTGTCCCCGCAAGGTGCTGATCAACTCAGATATCGAAATATTAGAGGCTCCCGATCCCCGTGAGCTTAAAAACGTCAATCGTCCTGAAGAGTACGAAGAAGCCAAGGAATTTTTGGCGGCCAGTTTGTAGAGATTGCCAGAATTCCTTTAACTTTCGATTTATTTTAATCCCCTGTTCTAAATCCAGATGAGTCAAACCATGACTTCAAAAGAACCGCTCAGCAACGTAACCGCCCTTGCATTTGAAAGCCGGATGGCCGATTCCACCTCAAAACTGCTACGAAGGCAGGGCGCCAACACCATCAGCGCCCCATCAATGCAAGAGGTGCCGCTGAAAAATCACACGGCTGTTTTCTCCTTTTCTGAACAACTATTTGCGGGAGAAGTAGATATCCTACTCTGCATGACCGGTGTCGGCACTGATATGCTGATTAAAACGATGAAAACGAAATATGAGTGGCGGAATATTCACCAAGCCCTGTCCGATATCATCGTTCTTTCCGGGGGCCCAAGCCTGCCAAGGTGCTTCGGAAACTTGAGGTGCCGATCGACATAAAAGTACCTGAACCCAATACCTGGAAAGAGCTTTTGAATTCACTTGACAGCGACGAACGAACGGCCGATTTACACGGTCAAAAAGTAGCCATACAGGAGTATGGTGAACCGAATGAACAACTAAACAAGGAGCTTAAAAAACGAGGGGCTGACCTGTTGCAAACGTCCATCTACCGCTGGGCGCTGCCCGATGATATCGAACCACTGAAGAACGGGATCCGGGCTATTCTGGATGGCGATACGGATGTCGTTCTATTTACCAGTAAAACACAGGTAAGTCACGTAATGAAAGTGGCTGACATGGTGGCATCGAGGGAAGAGCTGCGAGAAGCCTTAAAAAATATAGTGGTTGCTTCTATTGGACCGGTCTGCTCCAAGGGATTAAAAAGGCATGGAATTGAGCCTGATTTCGAGCCTTCTCGGCCCAAGCTCGCGATCTTCATCAATGAAATTGCGGAAGAGATGCCGAAACGGTTGAATTAAGACAGGTAATTGTCAAGTTCCAACTATCATCTATTAATATTCATTCCCTTTAAGAATTGGTATTTGAATTTGAAAATTTAAGCTCGGTGATTCGATGATTTTTTATGGATGCCGTCCCCCCCAGGCTTCATCATCCTCAAAAAAATCTTTTTCCCAGATCAACACCATTTCTTTGAGTGTGTCGATCACTTAATGAAAGGCCGAAAACCTCTTTGGGATGAGGAAAAAAATCGATTTACCTCTGCGATATCAGATACCTGAACTCTCCCATCCGGTGGAATCAAGGCAATTTCATCCTGCTCACTAATAGACAGATCCTGGCTGGATAACTCCACGTTAACCGCAATGGCCAGCGATTTAAGGCTGTCGAGTTCCCGAAATTCTTCAATCAGTTTCTGCTTTAACGAACTCACACTGGCCGCTGATGGAGAAACGTTATACTCCAGCTCTGTTGCGCCAATGACATCTTTCGTTATTCCAAACAATTTCAGATTCAGTGTCATAGAGTTTTCGATTTTACTTTGATGGATTCAAAGTCTGTAATGTTTCACGCAAAGGCGCAGAGCCGCAGAGAAATTCTTTCCAAACACCTTGGCGGCTTAGCGACTCTGCGTGGTACTTTACTTTCTTGTTTCATTCAACATCTTCTGCCAATTCCATTTCAATGTCCGCAAACTCCGATTTAGGTGCTTCACAAAGTGAGCATGCGTATGATTCTGGAAGGTCAGCAAACGGTGTCCCCCCGGGAATACTGACCGCCGGATCACCATACCGCTGGTCATAAACCGTCATGCAGTTTGGGCACTGATGCACGGTTTGCGTATCGGGGGTTTCCTCTTGCTCCTCCCAGATCCGTTCTTCCCCAGTGCTGTTAAGCTGATCGTAATATATCCGGCTTAGCTTCATCAGTACCTTCGGCAGCTCCCGCCTGGTTACATGCATCGCAAACGGGATATACTTCTCCTGATTGGGATTAAAATTCTTGCTGTAAAATACATTGTATCGCTTCTGCAGATCGTACTTCCCAAACAGGCGAATGCTCGGGTGCATTAAAATGGCGATAGAAGTAAACAGGTTAATCGGCCGCTCTTTGATTGAAAACGTAAGTCCATACGTGCTGATGTCGTGCTTGTCAAACACATTCACAAGGTACTTCTTTAGTTGCAGAGCCCGCTCATTCAGTACCGGCAGGTGCCAGTTCAGCTCCAGCGATGAGTGCCGCAGGTTGATCCCGTTCAATCCACAAAGCAGCTCCCACTTGTCGCGATCCTCCTCACGAATCCCTTTCACAATAAATGACTTCCACGGCGTAATAATAATCTTGCCGATGTTGGTCCGCGAACACAGATCACACACTTTTTCCAGGAAGGAGATGGTGTAGCAATTATTCCGCCAGTACAGCCCCAGCCAGTATTTGCTGCCGGCCATCTTGTTCAGCCCCTCATAATAGGGAAACGGTTCGGTCGGCAGTTCCAGATCCTTGTCGATGGTCCGATTATTGGTTTGTAGCTTTTGGTTGATGCTTTGAAACAAAAGATCGACATCAGCAGATTGATCCCGGTTGTCGTCAAAGTAAATTTCTTCCAGGGACGCAGCCACCTTCCCGATGTCATAACTGGAAATGAGCACCGGCCACCGCCGCAGGTCATCCGTGGGATTAAATTTCAAAAACAGGTACCAGTAGTCTTCATGTTCGGAGGCCACAAAATTGAGCTGCCCGTTGAACAGCGGCACCAGGCTCTGCCGGGGATCGGTGATATTGACCTTGAGGCGGGGGCGGTAGTCAAAAGTATCCAGCACGTTGTAGTAGATTCCGGTCGTCACCCACGGCGTGGTCGGCATGATATTGACAGCCACGAACGAGGTCACGATGTTCTGGTAGCGCTGCCCGCTCCACTCATACTGTGTGCGGATGGAGCCGAACTCCTCATCCAGCTTCCGCTGGTCCACCTCATCCCCCGGAAACATAATATCCTGCCGCGAGCCAAAGTGGACCGTTTCATTCCCCATATCCCGTGCAATGTCCAGGATTTTCCGTAGATCTCTCGGGGATAAAAGCCCGCCTGGGATGAATGCTCGTATGAGATCAGTTTTTTTCATTAATTTCTTCGTTATGTAGTATTTATTTGAGTAATGATCATAGTCCCATGAACGTATTGCGTATTCCGTACTGCGTATCAGGGTGCTTCTAATACGTAGTACGCAGTACGCAATACGTTTAAATTTCACTTACCAATTGCTCATTTTCCACCTGTTCCAAAATCGTCTTCACTTCCGGTTTACAACTACCACAACCCGTTCCGGCGCCGGTTTCCTGGCAAAGTTGATTCAGTTCTCTGCAACCATCTTCAATGGCCTCTTTCACATTGCCGTCGCCCACGTTATTGCAAGAGCAGATCAGCTCGCCTTTCATCGGAGGCATCGCCTGGCCGGACCGCAGCAGCTCCTTGCGGCGGTCGCTGAGCTCCAGCTCGCTCTCAATCAGCATACGGAAATCATTAAACTCGGCCTTGTCGCCCATCAGGATAGCGCCGACCAGCTTGTCTTGATGCACGATACATTTCTTGTAAAAACGCTGGGAGCGATCCAGCAGCACGATCTCTTCATACTCGGAATCATCCTCGGGCACTTCGGTCATGCCCAGCGAGCAGAGATCAAGGTCCGGGAACTTCAGGATGTTCATCGACAGGGAGCCCGCGTAGTTGCTGGATAGATCCCCCGAGATATATCCAGCCGCAATATCCGCCTGCTGCTCGGCGGCAGCGGTAATGCCGTTCATGGTACCGCGGAATTCGGCGATCTCCCCGATTGCATAGATGCTCGGATCGCTGGTCTGCAGGTGCTCGTTGACCACCACGCCCCGCTTGCACTCCAGCCCCGCCTCGCTGGCCAGCCCCGTGTTGGGTCGCGTGCCGATGGCATAGACCACCGCTTTGCAATCCAGGAACTTGCCGCTCTTCAGTCCGGCTTGGATTTTGTTATCATCTTGGGAGAGCCGCTCAACTTCATCATTAAAAATGACGTTGATCCCGCGATCCCGAACGTGCTCGTAAAGCAGTTCGCTGGCGGTTTGGTCCAACTGGCGCTCCATCAGCCGGGGATTGCGATGCACGAGCGTCACCTCCATATCGACCTCGCTGAGGGAGGCGCACATTTCCAGTCCCAGCAGCCCGCCGCCCACAATCACCACGTGACCCTCGTTGTTGGTATAATCCCGCAGCTTGTCGGCATCGGAGCGGTGACGAATGGTGAACACGCCCGGCAGTCGCGGAATATCCCTGGGAAAATTGGCCCGGCTGCCGGTGGCCAGGATCAGCTGATCGTAGCCATGCGTTTTTCCTTCGGAATCGGTGACCGTTTTCCGTTCGGGATCAACAGATTCCACACTCGTGCCTTTGTGAATTGTGAGATCGAGCTCGGTTAGCTGCTCGGATTTCATCTTCTGCAGGCGCTCCCACCTCAGCTCACCGCTGATATAGTCCGGCAATAGCACGCGATTATAGAACGGGTATTCCTCTTTGGAGAAGACCTCGATCTCGTCTTCGGTATTCAGCTCACGGTAGCGGTTCACGAAACGATACGCCGCCGCCCCGGCACCCACCACAATAATCCTCTCTTTCGCTTTCGTGAATTTGGTAATCTCTACGGTGGAGTACTTGAAATCCGGCTCCTTGGATTGCGGGTCGATGCGGTCACTTGTCAGGTTGTTGGCGCGAGAAAAATCGTTCTTGAGGATTTTTCCCCAGTGCATCGGGATGAAGACGACGCCGGGCTTGATATCCTCGGAAAGCGCAGCCTGCACGCGTACCGTGCCACGACCGTTGACCACCTCCACAACATCGCCCTCCGCAATATTGCGCTTCTTGGCATCATTTGGATGAATCTCCACATACGGCTGATCGATATGCTGGTTCAGGCGGCTCACCTTGCCGGTGCGGGTGCGCGTGTGCCACTGATCGCGGATGCGGCCGGTCGTGAGCACAAGCGGGCGGTCTTCGCCCTCGCGTTCGGGCTGTTTTACATTCTGGGTGTGGATTTGCGCGCGACCGTTTTCGGTATGAAACTTATTGTCGGTAAACAGTCGCTTGGTGTCTTCCTCAGCGCCTTCGGGAAACGGCCATTGTACCGTCCCATTTTCTTTCAGATAGTCGTAGCTGAGGCCACTGATATCAATATTCGTGCCCTTGGTCAGGTAGCAGTGCTCGTCAAAAATATCGCTGGCAGACTCAAAATCGAAGCCGTGGTAGCCCATCTTGCGGGCGAAACGGCAGAGGATTTCGGCATCGGGCAGGGCCTGGCCAGGCGGCTCCACCACCTTGTTCAGGTAGCTGATGCGTCGCTCGGAGTTGGTCATGGTGCCCTCTTTTTCCAGGTAGCCGGCGGCGGGCAGCACGAGATCCGCATAATCGACGGTCTCGGAATCTTTGGAGATATCCTGTACGATCACAAATTTCGCTTCCTCCAGCGCTTCTTCCACCATGGCGGAGTTCGGCAGGCTCACCACGGGATTGGTGCAGATAATCCAGACCGCTTTCATATCGCCGCTCCGCAGGGCATCGAACATTTCGGTAGCGGTGTAGCCGGGCTCGGCGGGCACGGAATCAACGCCCCAGCGCTGGGCTACTTCGCACCGGTGGTCGTGATTCCCAAGATCACGATGCGAGGAGAGCAGGTTGGCCATGCCGCCCACTTCGCGCCCGCCCATGGCGTTGGGCTGGCCGGTCAGTGAAAAGGGTCCGGAGCCCGGCTTGCCCACCTGACCGGTAATGAGCGAGAGGTTGATCAGCGCCAGGTTTTTGTCGGTGCCGTCCACGCTCTGATTGAGGCCCATCGCCCACATCGAGATGAAGCCGTTGGCGTCGCCGATCCACCGGGCGGCCTGCTTGATTTCGTTGATCTCCAGTCCACAGGTTTCGGCAGCTTCCTCCAGCGACTGCTCCATCACCTGGGCCCGAAAAGCTTCAAACCCATCGGTATGATTTTCGATGAATTCCTCATCAGTGCGACCGCTCTCAATTAGGCAGCGGGCCAGCGCGTGGTAAAGTGCGGTGTCGGTACCGGGATTGAGCTGCAGGTGAAGATCGGCGATAGAGCAGGACTGTGTTTCGCGCGGATCGGCCACGATAATTTTAACATCGGGGTGCTTCTCCTTGTGCGCCTCGATCCGGCGGAACAGGATCGGGTGACACCACGCTGGATTGGCGCCGGTGATGAAAAAGCAGTTGGCCAGCTCGATATCCTCGTAGCTGATCGGCACCGAATCTTCGCCCAGCGTCTTCTTATAGCCCACTACCGCAGAGCTCATACAGAGCCGGGAGTTTGTATCGATGTTATTGGTACCCACAAATCCCTTGGCCAGCTTATTTACCGTATAGTACTCCTCGGTGAGACATTGGCCGGAAACGTAGAAACCCACCGAATCCGGTCCATATTTGTCTATAAAAGTGCTGAATACGGCAGAGGCCCGATCCAGGGCTGTATCCCAATCCACGCGCCGGCGGGGTTGATTGCGCGCCCACCGCATCTGGGGATAGAGCAGCCGGTCGGAGTGGTCGGACACGGTATAGTGCAGGTTCATCCCCTTGGAACAGAGCATGCCACTGTTTACGGGATGGGATTCGTCACCAGTGACTTTAATCTGCCCGTTCGAATTTTTCTCGACGACAACGCCACACCCCACACCGCAGTAGGAGCAGGTGGATTTAAATTTTTCGGTTCCGGGTTGGGTCATATATGATTGTTGTTGCTTCTTTTTTGTATTTGTCAATCTCCCTAAATCCCTCTTCTCCAAGAGGGACTTTGGAAGTGCTAATTATTTGTAGTATTCGATTTCATCATGCATTAACGAGTTCCTCCTTGGAGAAGGAGGACAGGAGGATTGATTTATTTCAATTCACTAGTTACTCATTACTTGTTAGATCTTTAATCTGCATACGCCGGTTCGGCCTGCAGCGCGGGTTCGGACATCGCTTCTTCCAGCTCGTAGAGGGCTTCCTTCTCATCGCCGAAGCTGAAGCGGACGGTGAAGGACAGCAGCGAAACGATGCTTACGAGCACACCCAGCACAAAGAGCGCCTCCGGATAGGTGATCGACTCATACTTGAACAGGAAGCCCGCCATCACGGCACCGGCATTTCCACCTGCACCCACGATGCCGGAGACCGCTCCCACGGCTTTGCGGTTGACAAAGGGCACCACCGAATAGGTCGCTCCCTCCGCCATCTGCACGCAGAGGCTGAATACAATCATGGTGCCGATAGCCAGCGTGAGTGCCGTCATGCTGGAGAACAGCATCAGGGCCAGTCCCTCCAGGAAGAGCATCACAAACAGGAATCGCACCCGGCCCTTCAGCCCGAACTCGATCCCAAATTTATCACCCAGATAGCCACCCAGCGGACGTGCAAACAGGTTCATCAGTCCAAATAAGCCAGCAATCAAACCCGCGGTTTCCAGGTCCAAAGAGAAGTAGTCATAGTAATAGATGGCGGCGATATTGTTGATGGTCAGCTCGATGCCGAAGCTGGCGCCGTAGATCACAAACAGGCTCCACACGCGGTAATCTTTCATCACATCCAGCATCGAAACGTCGGCCTCCGCTTCTCCTTCTTCAAGTTCTGCCACAGAATCGACCTCCAGATCAGAGAAGTTACCCTTGGGCGTATCGGTGGTGTAGTTGTAATACAGGATGCCGAGAACAATCATCATCACACCCGGTACCACCATCGCCCATCTCCAGGCGGAGCTGTCTTCAAACCCGAGGAAGACGAACCCGGCAAAAATCATCGGCATAATCATCTGGGTGGCACCGCCGCCCATATTGCCCCATCCGGCGGTGGTGGCGTTGGCCGTGCCTACTACATTATCCGCAAACATCACGGAAGTGTGGTACTGGGTGATCACAAACGAAGCGCCAATAATACCGATGGCCAGGCGGAACAACAGAAACGTCTCGTAGCTGTTGCTCAGGCCCACGCCAATGACCGGGATGGATCCAAAGATGAGCAGCACGGTGTAGGTGAGCCGCGGACCGTATTTATCACAAAATCGCCCGATGAAAATCCGCGCAATGACGGTAATGGCCACCGAGGCAATAATAGTGTTGCCGATCTGCGACTGGGTGAGGCTCAGCTCCTCGCGAATGACCGCCATGAGCGGCGCCACCCCGAACCACCCGAAAAAACAGAGGAAAAAGGAGATCCAGGAGAGGTGAAAGGTCCGCATGTGCGGTGCAGCAAAACTGAACAAGTTTATACGCGTTGCCTTGTTGGTATCTTTCGTGGTTTTCATTGGTGTTACCCGACAGTAGTTTTTGTTAGGGATTGATTGGGATTAGGGATCGGTTACTACATCGAAATAAAAACAGGATTAAAGCTCAGCATCAGCCAAGCCCAGTTGCTGGTCTGACCGCTGCTTCTGCCTTTAATCGCTTCTAGTGTGTTGGTGCCAAAAAGCTGGGAATATCCGGCTTGAATGCTTACCTCATCAGACAGGGCGTGCGAAAAAACAAGATCAATTTCAGTGCCCAGCGTGCTGCTAAGCGTGCTTGAGAGGTCATTGGGATCTACAATATCCACCGGCGAATAAAACTGGTGGAGGGCAGTCAGCACCGAGGAGGGTTCCCCCAGGCTAAATCCGGCCTTCAAAAACAGGTCCACCAAGCCTACGCTGTTGTTGTGGGATGATATGGCTTGATTATGCGGATTGCCCACGTAGAAATAATCCATGAAGCCGTAAAACTTGTGGTGCGTGCCGTATAGCGGATTGAAGGAGTGGTTGGCCCCTTGGCCGGGCTGGGTGCCGGAAAGATAGTCGGCCCCGAGCGTCAGATTCGCATTTGGGAACCCGGAATAGGAGAGACTGCCCGACGCCAGCATGGCGCTCACATCAGCATTGACGGGATCCGTTCCGGTTTGATAGTAGAAGGCGGTATGAACCGCAAAGTCCGAAATAGTGTGCGTGCCTGTAAGCCCGACTGTCTGGGTGTAGTTTACTGTAGAATCGGGCAATTGCACACCGTTATTAAGGCCCAGCACAGAAAAAGAGGTAGATCCGAGTTCGCGGTGATACCACAGGTATTGCAGCGTTTTATAATTGTTTAAGCCGGAATAAAAGGTGTCAAACAACTTGACCGGTTCCGGCGGATTGTTATCCTGGTTGAAGGCGAAGCCCCCGTGCAATTCCCAGGATTCTTTGGTGAACTTAAAGAGCAATGCGTCATGACTACGGCCCTGTGCGGTCCAACCCACGCTGCCCAGGATCCGCTAGTCGTCATACACCAGTTCTTGGCGACCCGCTTTCAGGGAAAACGTTTCGTTGAAATTTACCTGGCCCCACGCCTGGTGCACCGAAAAGCGGCCATCGGTTTTATTGAGCTGGCTCTGGCTGCCCCAGATACGTACATCCTGCACGCTGAGGCCGATCTCATAGAGATCTTTGCTGTAATCCAGGTTCAGGCGGGAGCGCTGTTCGGTGAAGAAGGCGGCCTCCGCACCCTCGGCAGGCAATGTTTTGTAGCCGTGGCGCAGCTCGGTTCGGGGACGCAGTTCACCGGATAGCGTAAACTGACCAACAGCGGTATTCACCAGCAAAAGAGACAGAAAGAGGGCCAGTGTTGGAACCATGAAATTCGCCAGCTGCCAGTTTCTCATTTTCGTGCGGGTCATCCCCCAAATCCCCTTCAAAGGGGGAAGTTCTTGCTGTATTGAGACTCTTATCCTGATTAACTTTTTAAGTGTAAATAACACTGGAATGACGGAAATTGTACCTTTTGTATAAGTTGGTATCATTGGGATGATATTGGGAATGCTTTTTGGATACATAATTGTGGACCGCCTGCTGTGGATATTGGGGCGGCTGGGTGATTGGGGATCAGTTTTTCACTTTTGAAGAGCGCAGCATTTTCCTGGCATAGAACAGGCCCGGCAGGATTCCTCCCAGGCTTTGGCGGAGTCCGTCGGAGCTACCCGGCAGGGTGACAATCATGGTGCTTTTCAGGATACCGGCCGTCAGGCGCGACATCATGGCGAGCGGGGTGCGTTGCAGTCCGTGTAGTTTCATGGCGGGCGTTTCTCGTTCAATGACCTCCGCCACCGCATCAACGGCCGTGTTATCGGAACCAAGGCCGGTACCTCCCACGGTAAACACGAAGGGAATATTCAAGCCGGCCCACTCTTTGAGCTGGGCTTTGATCGCATCCGGGCTGTCGGGCATCACTTTGCAATCGACGATGTCAGCGTTGTGCTCCTTGAGCATCCGCTCGATAATCGGTCCCGCTCGATCTTCTTTGGTTCCGGCGGCTACCGAGTCGGAGCAGATCAGCACAGCGGCCTTGTTCTGCTTGCCCACCACCTTGCGCAGGTTGCTTTTGCCGCCCGTTTTGTTGAGGAGTCGCGTGGTGCGGATTTCCACGTCATCACCAAGCGGCTTTAACACATCATAAACGGTCAGCGCACTGATAGAAACCGCGGTCAGCAGTTCCATCTCGATGCCGGTCCGCCCGATCGACTTGCCCTCGGCGATGATGGCGATTCCAAAATCCGCATCCACTGATCCAATTTTTTCATCACACCGGCTATCCTCGATGTAGCTGTACGAAATGTCCAGCGCATCGATGGAAACAGGATGGCAGTGGGAATCAGGTTGTGCGTCTGCTTGGAGGCCAAGAAGCCGGCGGATCGAGCTACATCCAACAAGTTACCCTTGGGCAGATTGTCGGACTTGACTCGCTCCAGCGTTTCCGGGCTACAGCTTACGATTGCCATCGCCTTACCCGTGCGGAGTGACTGATTTTTTTCGGAGATGTCCCTCATTATTCAACTATTTTTTTGATTTTCTGCAGTTGGGACGTAGCATGCTACGTCCTTGCACGAGTACCTAAGATTAGAGCCCGACATACACGAACCCATCTTCTACTTTTACCGGGTAGGTCTCGACCGGCTGCTCGTCACCGTTGATATTCTCCCGGAGTAGAGATTGAACGCCCGCTTGTGGAACGGGCAGGCTACTTTGGGATCGCCTTTCGATTCGCCGATCATGCCGCGGGCCAGGGCCATCTCTTTTTTGTGGGGACACATATTCTGGCAGGCAAACCACTCATTTCGCCGCGTGAAGTTGAACACGGCAATCTGCTTATCCAGCAGTTTTACACAGGCACCTCCGTTTTTGGGGAAATCTTCCACTCTGGCAGCTTTGTGCCATTCGATGACATCTTGTTGTGCTTCCATGAATTGTTGAAGAAATGTTTAGGGATTGTGATTTGGATGATAACAGGGGTCGCATTTAGATAACCACAAAGGACACAAAGAATTAGTGTACTTTGTGCTCTTCGTGGTTAATAGATAAATGGGAAATTTGTTGGTTTACTCCTCATCTTCCCAGCCGTCCGCGGCGGGCACAGGCTGTTCGCGGTACTCCTTGAACTTGACGCTGGGGTCGATATCCTCGGAGTTGACGAAGTGGGTGAACCGCTTGCGCAGCTCGGGATTGTTGACCACCTCTTTCCACTCGCAGGAATAGACGTTGATGAGCTGCTGCATCTCCTGCTCCAGCTCTTCACCGATGCCCAGGGAATCTTCCACCACCACTTTTTTCAGGTAGTCCAGGCCGCCCTCCATCTTGTTGAGCCAGGTGGAAGTACGATCCAGGTGCTCGGCCGTTTTGATGTAGAACATTAGGAAGCGGTCCAGGTATTTGACCAGTGTTTCCTCGTCGAGGTCGGTGGCCAGCAGCTTGGCGTGCTGGGGATTGGTGCCGCCGTTGCCGCAGACGAACAGGTTCCAGCCCGCCTCGGTGGCGATAATGCCAAAATCCTTGGCCTGGGCTTCGGCGCATTCACGCACACAGCCGGAAACGCCGCCTTTCAGCTTGTGGGGGGCTCGCAGTCCGCGGTATCTCTTCTCAATTTCGATGGCAAAGGAGACCGATTCGTGCAGTCCATACCGGCACCACACGGAGCCGACGCAGCTTTTTACCGTTCGGAGGGCCTTGCCGAAGGCATGACCGCTTTCGAAGCCGGCTTCGATCAGATCCTCCCAGATATCGGGGAGTTGATCCACGTGGGCGCCCATCATGTTGATGCGCTGACCGCCCGTAATTTTGGTGTACAGATCATATTTTTTGGCCAGCTCATCGTAGGTGTGCAGTTCCTTGACTTTGATCATATCGAACAGCTCCTGGCGGGTGTAGTCGAAGTGCTCGCAGATCACCTTGCGCACCTCTTTGCCGCGGGCCTCCATCGACTGGGTGAGCAGGTCGTCAAGCATCGGCACGCAGCCGCTGCAGCCCGTTCCCGCCTTGGTGCATTTCTTAATGCTGTCAATATCTTCCTTGCCTTCATCTTCAATGAGCTCGCAGATCTCACCCTTGGTTACGCTCTCGCAGGAGCAGATAATCGAGTCATTCGGGAAAATCATATACTTTCTGGCCGGCACCAGACTCCTCATCGCGCTTGCCGATAATCAGGTCCACGGGATCAGGGGGCAGCGAAAAGCCATTCTGGGCAATCTGAAGGAGCATATTATAGTCATCCGCATCACCCACGAGCATACCGCCCAGCAGGCGATCGCCGTCTTCAGAGACGTTGATGCGCTTATAGACGCCCTTCGCCTTGTTGTCGATTATGACTTTCTTGCTGTTCTCCTCCGACTCGCCAAACGCATCGCCGAAGCTGGCTACATCCACGCCGACGAGCTTCAGCTTGGTGGACATATCGAACTCGGTAAATTCCTCGTCGCCGCCGGTCAGGTTTTCCACCACCGCGTCGGCCATCTCGTAGCCGGGAGCCACCAGGCCGTAGATCATGCCGCGGTGCAGAGCGGATTCGCCAATCGCAAAAATGTCGGGATCGCTGGTTTTCATCTTGTCATCCACGATGATGCCGCCACGGTTGCCCACCTCAAGGTCGGCTTTGCGGGCCAGCTCATCGCGCGGACGAATACCGGCGGAGATAATCACCATGTCGGCATCTAGGCGGTCGCCGTCTTCAAAATCGAGATACTCCGGCGTGCCGTTGCCGCCGATCAGCGTGGTGTTTTTATTGAGCAAAATTTCCAGATCCAGCTCTTCAAGCGCCGTCTTCAATGCATGCGCGCCAATCTCGTCGAGCTGCTTTGGCATCAGTCGCGGGGCAAATTCGATGACGCTGGCCTCCAGCCCCAGGTCCATGGCCGACTTGGCCGCCTCCAGCCCGAGCAGTCCGCCGCCAATCACCGCCCCGCCGCCTTATTAGCGCCCTGGGCGTACTCAGTGATGGCATCCAGATCCTTAAGCGTGCGATACACAAACACGCCGTGCTTGTCGGTACCGTCGATGGGAGGCACAAACGCGCTGGATCCGGTGGCGAGAACCGGCTTGTCGTAGGAAACCGTGCGTCCTTTCTGGGAGGTCACGGTCTTGGATTTGCGATCCAGGTCCACAACGAGCTCCCCGGTAAACAGGGTAATGCCCTGCTCCTCGTACCATGAGCGCGGAGCCATCTGCAGTCCTCTTCCTCTGCATCTGTAAAATAGGAGCTCAGCTGCACGCGGTCGTAAGCGGGCCGCGGCTCTTCACCAAATATGATGATCTTAAAATTCTGGCTTTCTTCCTTCTGGATGAGCTTTTCACAAAACTTGTAGCCCACCATTCCATTTCCAACAATAACAATCTGTTCAGGTTCTTGTGATGTTGTTTGTGTCATAATTTTGTCAGGGACTGTTTACTTTAACATTCTGCCATGCTACTGAATACAGAAAAGAATTCAGACACAAAAAACGCTACAAAAAAGGGCAAATTGGTTCTTGTTGGGGCCGGGCTTGGAGATCCAGAATTAATAAGCATAAAAGGTGCTAAAACCTTGGCTGCGGCCGATGTGGTGCTATGTGATACCCTCTCACATCCCGATTTACTCAACTATGTTCCATCCAGTGCAGAAACGTATTTATGTCGGGAAAAGAGCTGGATCCTCACAAAACAGTCAAACGAATACCAACGAACTGATTATCCAAAAGGCCAGGCAAAACAAATGTGTAGTTCGGCTGAAGGGAGGCGATCCGTTTATTTTTGGACGCGGACATGAAGAGATGGAGCACGCACGCAAGCATGGAATACCGGTTGAGGTCGTCCCTGGAATTTCCAGCTGTACCTCGGTTGGTGAGCTCCAAAACATACCTCTTACCAAGGAGGTATCAACGAGAGCTTCTGGGTAACCACCGGCGTTACACGGCACGGAACGGTGTCTGAGGATATCATTCGCGCAGCAAACTCAGATGCTACAATTGCTATTTTAATGGGGATGCGAAAGCTTCCCAAAATATCAATGATTTTTAAAGACCACGGGCGGGGGGCTACTCCTGTTGCTGTAATTCAAAAGGGATCATTACCCGAAGAAAAAATTGTCTTAGGTACGATCGATACCATTGTTGAAGAAGTTGAAAATAAAGGATTAACGAATCCCGCTCTGATATTGATTGGTGAAGTAGTGAGGCTCCATCCCGATTTCTGCGATTCATTAAGCAGTAAAAACAGGCTACCATTTAGTATCCCCAGTGTGGTAAAAAAAAGCTATAAGGAGATTTCAACCTACTTGAAAGTTGGAGTAGCAGCATTCAGCATTTAAAACGGAGTCGATTTTTTTCTAAACTTTTCAAAGCAGAGTCCCCAAGGAAGTGATGTATCTCCACTATACCAGCTGTGTTTTTAATGCTGGCATTTAGCCTTTCTCAAATAGTCAGTATTCGGTTAAAAAGCAGAAAACTAATTGAAGAAGTTATCCTTTATATCTTATATTTCAACGCTATTTGTTTTCTAACCATCTTACCAAATGGATCCGTATATTTTGATTTAGATCTTTTGCCGGTGTGGCGGAATTGGTAGACGCGCGCGACTCAAAATCGCGTTCCCTCTGGGAGTGAGAGTTCGAGTCTCTCCACCGGTACTTTCCTTCCTGTAATCCCTTGCGTGCCAACAACCTATCTTTTTGGGTACAAACAAATATTCATATTACAAGGAAAGTCTCTCCTTTCGGTACACACTTGTAGTAAATACGCATTCCTTTTTCTCTTGTAACTGCTTTAGATGATTTTCGACTTGAACAATTTTACTCTTAATAGATAGGAGGAACTATCCTGAATTTAATTATCAGATAATAATCCGTAATGGTTACTTTGCTCTTAGATTTTTCCAAGTCGTCCATAACCATAAGATTAAAAAACAAATACCCATTTTGGCATTTCAGGACGATTTCAATTCCTCTAAGGTGCTATTAAAAGAGTTCCTGGCTCATCCCTACACGCTGGTTTTTACCGATTTCAATTCCTCTAAAGTGCTATTAAAAGAAGGAATACGAAGATGAAATTCCACGTGTACCATTAATTTCAATTCCTCTAAGGTGCTATTAAAAGCAAGTGGTGCGAGTGCATTTGTACAGCTTAAGACGAAATTTCAATTCCTCTAAGGTGCTATTAAAAGACGATAACGCCAAGATTCTAGTTATGAGTTTTGCAAATTTCAATTCCTCTAAGGTGCTATTAAAAGTGTAATCGCACACCGTAACGGTCTACGCGCCAGTATTCATTTCAATTCCTCTAAGGTGCTATTAAAAGCCGTACAGCCGATAGCTGGTGATCTGCCTGGCAGTGATTTCAATTCCTTTAAGGTGCTATTAAAAGAAATTCCGCAGGCGACCCTCGAATACTTTTTTCTTTTATTTCAATTCCTCTAAGGTGCTATTAAAAGCTTGTAACGTGCCCTCATCAAGCGGCACATGTTGTTATTTCAATTCCTCTAAGGTGCTATTAAAAGTCCTCTCATCCAGCCCTGCACCGCTTCATCAATAATATTTCAATTCCTCTAAGGTGCTATTAAAAGTTTATAGCGATTATACCATTCTCTACAGCATCAAAATTTCAATTCCTCTAAGGTGCTATTAAAAGATTCATTTCACCGGAAAGCGATTACCTGGATAATTAATTTCAATTCCTCTAAGGTGCTATTAAAAGCACCCGTAAGGGCTGGTTGGTGTCCGCGCTGGTTAAATTTCAATTCCTCTAAGGTGCTATTAAAAGTAGACGCCTATGGACAACAAATACACCATATATCCCATTTCAATTCCTCTAAGGTGCTATTAAAAGATCACGCGGGTCGTTGTAGTCATTCGTATTTTGGCATTTCAATTCCTCTAAGGTGCTATTAAAAGATCGTCAGATTTCGTTCCTACGCCCTTCAATGGGCTATTTCAATTCCTCTAAGGTGCTATTAAAAGTTTCCAGTGAGTGTGAATATTTGGAACAGGTGATAAATTTCAATTCCTCTAAGGTGCTATTAAAAGGCGATACGGCCGGAGATGAAACGGCAGCCACCGAGAATTTCAATTCCTCTAAGGTGCTATTAAAAGTGGATTCTACTACATTCATTCTTCTTGCTTATCTTCATTTCAATTCCTCTAAGGTGCTATTAAAAGATGAAGTGCTTACACAATCAGGGAACATTAATGGGCATTTCAATTCCTCTAAGGTGCTATTAAAAGATATATTTTGAGTTAGTTGAGAAGAGCGTCTCTAACATTTCAATTCCTCTAAGGTGCTATTAAAAGCAATAATATTAGGTAGGGCAAGGGCTCATTGAGTTGGCATTTCAATTCCTCTAAGGTGCTATTAAAAGGATCTACGACTTCGCCAGCGTCGTATTCAGTTTTATATTTCAATTCCTCTAAGGTGCTATTAAAAGCTCTATGATAAATTATTAGCAACTTGGTTGTGAGGATTTCAATTCCTCTAAGGTGCTATTAAAAGTGCCCAACTTGGTTGTAATCCCGCGACGGTTTAAAATTTCAATTCCTCTAAGGTGCTATTAAAAGCCTGTCAATTAACGGAATTAACCTATACTCTCCTTCATTTCAATTCCTCTAAGGTGCTATTAAAAGTACTCTTACCACATACATACCACCTTCTGCCGGCTAATTTCAATTCCTCTAAGGTGCTATTAAAAGAGCTACAAACTGGTATTACGAGTGTAGTAAAAAGACATTTCAATTCCTCTAAGGTGCTATTAAAAGGCACTTGACGCGGATTGCCCGTCGTCGGCCACCAATATTTCAATTCCTCTAAGGTGCTATTAAAAGGATCTACTTCCATTTGTGAGGTTCGTACTGGTTTTATTTCAATTCCTCTAAGGTGCTATTAAAAGCGCTCCCGACGCCGCGTAATCTCTCGAGCTCTCTAATTTCAATTCCTCTAAGGTGCTATTAAAAGGATTTTTAAGTTCCGTAGTTACATTCTGCTTCTCCATTTCAATTCCTCTAAGGTGCTATTAAAAGTTGAAATCTAACCGCTTAATTTTATTAGCATACTCAATTTCAATTCCTCTAAGGTGCTATTAAAAGTCGATTGATATGGAATCAATGGGAAGATTTTATAACATTTCAATTCCTCTAAGGTGCTATTAAAAGTCAAGTTCGGCACCTTGTAGATCTTCCATATCTTTTATTTCAATTCCTCTAAGGTGCTATTAAAAGAGGATTTTTCAGCTCTGCTTCATCCTTGTAATCAATATTTCAATTCCTCTAAGGTGCTATTAAAAGCGAGACAGTTCTTCCAGATCCGTATAATCCAGAGCTCATTTCAATTCCTCTAAGGTGCTATTAAAAGGAATTTGCGAATCTTGGAGAGCAAGAGGTTAAAAATATTTCAATTCCTCTAAGGTGCTATTAAAAGCTTCTCCCCCACGCTTGGGGGAGATCAGGGAATTGTTATTTCAATTCCTCTAAGGTGCTATTAAAAGGGTTCCCCGACTGGCATTGAATTGCAAAATACGAGATTTCAATTCCTCTAAGGTGCTATTAAAAGACAGTATAATATCTGAAAGATTCGTCCCAGTATTTTATTTCAATTCCTCTAAGGTGCTATTAAAAGCCGTCGCTATATTGACGACTATAGGCTATAAATAGGGCTTTTTGCGGGAAATAATCAACAATATATCGTCTCCTCCTAAAGCTGTCCTTACCCCGTGGGGGCGACGAGAGGGCTTTACCGGCTTAGCAGCCCATTTGGAGGGGGATATTTCTAAATGATGCGCATAATTCCCCTCGGTTTGGACTGCTACAAAGAGCGGGCGACGACATTCGGGTCAGATAAAATTATCGATATTGTGTTTCTCTATCCCCAGCACCTGCCGGTTGCTCCAACGTTTGCTCCCTACGCAGTAGATGATAATCGAATCTTCCTGCTCATTCATCAGCTGGCGTGCCTCCTCTTTGAGTTCCGCCAGCTGCGCGTCGGTCAGCTCCCCTTCGAATACGGAATTCTGCACGTGGTTCAGGTACTGGCGAACCAGCTTCAGCATCTTCTGCACGCGATCTACACCGACATCGTAAACAAGTATATAATACATGGGATTAATTTTTTTGGTATTAACGCTACCACCATGCTTTGAACGGCTGGTAGGCTTCGGCTCCCGTCAGGTGCTTGACCAACTTGTAGCACTCCATGCGGATCAGTCGCCGGTAGGAAACCTTGCGGCCCAGCGTGCGATGCATGATGGTGGTCTGCAGCTTTTCTTCGAAGGCCTTGACAAACGTTTTTCGCCCCGCCTCGGACAGGTGACAAAAGTTAAGCTCTTCACTAAAATCGGTGTGCTGGATGCGACGCTGGTTCAGGCAGGTGAAGATCACCCGGTCGGCTAGCAGGGGTTTGAATATTTCGGCCAGATCCAGGGCCAGCGAGTAGCGGCGGTCGCCGGGCTCGTGCAGAAAGGAGATCAGCGGGGAGAGCTGGGTCCGGTAAATCTCGGTCAGGCAGGTGCTGTAGACCATCGAATTGCCAAACGAGATGAGGGCATTGACGGCATTATCGGGTGGCTGCTTTACCCGTTTGTCGAAATCGTACTTCTCCCCCAAGATGGTCGGAAAAGCCCCGTAGTAGGCCTGCCGGATGTTGCCCTCCAGGCCCATCAGCTCTGCCACGTCTTCGGCCAGCGGCACTTTTTCCAACAAATCTTCAATGTTGGCAATTGGCTGCTCCAGGTCCCGGCCCGGCCGTTGTAGTACTTCAGGTTACGCAGCATGTTGGAGGCGGCCCGCGGCACCAGCTGCAGGGCGATGCGCATTCGCTTTTTATGAGTTTTATAGTGCTCGACCTGGTTGACCACCAAAAACCCGCTGAGCAGGTATTCCCGCGGGTAGTAGCTGCCGCTGTAGTGCCCGTAGTAGTTGAACAGGTGCGCCGGAATGTTGTTTTTGGTGAGGAACCGCAGCATGCGGGCGTTAAAGTTGATCTCACCGAACACCATCAGGCAGTCTACATCATCGATCGGGATGACGCGCTTGTTGCTGGAATCGAAGGCCTTGTCGAATTCGCCCGCCTCAGTGATTAGCTCCCCATCCATGTTGGGATCTTCTGACCATCCCGACTTCTTCGGTAATTCCTCTTCCTGGTCTTCATCATACGGCAGAAAAAAGAGGGTATTCTGGCGGCGCATCAGCTTGCCGGAGGTGAATATATAGTAGGGTCGTTTCATCGGGGACCTGATTGATTAGCTATAACAAAGTTCATTGTACGAACATCTCTTGCAGATATCCCACTCCACGGTTTTGGGCGGGGTGGCGCGGCCGATAATTTTGCGGATGTTGGGGAGAATCTTGTTCGTCAGATTGTGGACCGATCTTCCCGTGTTAAAACAACGGTTTTTGTCTGCCGGAGTTTCGGGTAGTTCAGCTCCCCGATGTAGCCGCGCTTTGCGGGATTATCTTGGAATTCCTCGGCCTTACGCTTACTAGCAATGTCCAGCCCTTTCTGAGCCAGGTACCACATGTAATATTTGAGTTGCCACTGGTGGGCCTGTTCCATGCTGCTGGATTTTTTGACCTCATGAATTATCTTCTGCCCATGGTCGATCCAGTCGACCACAATAACCCCGTCCACGCTTACCTCTTTCTTCTTGCGCTTGTAGCTGGTCTCGTGGATATGCCTGCCCATCCGCACGGCGTCGCTCTCTTGCTCGCACTCAATATTATGGGCAAACAGCCACAGTTTACGCGCGCACACACAAATAGTAGGCCACTTCCGTACCGGTGATGGGTCGCTCTTGGGTGTTCATGATTTCTTTTTCTTAACAACCTCAAAGGTTTTAGATCTAGCATAAATCAATTGGCAGTTGTTGCCGAAGTTTAGTTTTCATTCATATAAACTGATCCCTAGTTGATTTAGAACGATCCTTATTCAAAATCAGACCTTCTGATGGTGAATAATAATTTGAACATGGTCTTGTTACTTTTTCATCTCCTATATAAAAAGGCACTTCGGAAGCCCTATTCAATCTCTTCCCATTTCTACCTGCCGATTACTGCACGAAAACCCAAATTGAAGCTCAAATTCTTGTATCAGTCACTAAAGGAATTGAAATTAGAAGGCCTTTGTGTTAGAACCGTTCGCTGGGGTGGTATATCCCGACTTCGCCATTCTTGCGTGTCAAAATCATCATCGTCTGTTTCCGAAGCAGGATTTATCAGCCAATTATTACGTAGCATCTTATCTAATTCCTCTTGATTGACTGAAGCTCTTTTACTAAAACCTTTGTGCTCGGGATATAGCTCATTAACAACTTTGACAAAATCATTAGAAGAATATGCTCTATCCCTGAGCATATCTTTCGTTTTTAATAAGGATTCACCCGGTATCCATTCTTTTTCTTCTCGGTTATATTCTCCGTAAGGAGCCGGATATATTTGACCATCTTTCATGGGCATCACAATATGAAGATCGCCTGGTTTCATTCCCTCAAATCTGCTGAGACGACCCGCTCGTTGCGCCAATCGATCCATCGGGCATAAGTCACTAGCCATAAAGGGAGCGCTTATATTCAAACTCATTTCTCCGATTTGGGTCATAATGGCAATACCTTTTGCTTCACCTTTGCTCCACGCTTTTTTACCTAAACTCTCAATCAAATTACCTTCGATACGCTTTTTGTCGGGCTCTGTAAATCGGGAATGATACAGTATGGGCTCTACATTTCTTTCTAAAAACCAATCATAATACTTAAGTGCCCTATTTACTGTATTCGCATAAATAATAGCGCATTGTTCTTGCTCCTGTTGATTAAGGATTGATTCAAAGGCACTACTTATATCATCAATACTCTCTGTGGGACCTTCATTTATAATTTCACACCGTTTCTTTGCTGATATTTTTCTCCCTTTTGTTGAACTGTTCGAAGAATATGGATCAACTAAATGATTAATTCCATACAGCTCTTTAGCCGATTCAGGTACCGTTGCACTCATGATCAAAATACGGATGTTAAATACCCGTAGAACCTCAAGCAACTTAGTAATATTTGCCTGCACAAATTCATCATAAAAGTCTGCCTCATCTATGACCACGCAGGAATTCATCAGATTAAAAAAGATACTATGATGATCTTCTCGCGTTCCCGTTAAAGCCATCAATAAATGATCTATCGTAGAAACTGTTGCCGGCATCATTAACAGCCGGGCCAGCTTAAATACCTCTAAGGCATAACTTTTATCTTTATCGCTATCCTTATATCGAGCAAACCATGCACTAGAATGATAAAGCCCTGTTTCACTTACGTTTTCAGAAACATCCATGTCTAAAGATGTAGAGGTGAACCGAGTAGGCATAGCAATGACCAATCGATCAGCATAGCCGTTTTCTATTTGATGCTTTGCCCACAGAAGGGCTGCGTCTGTTTTACCACTCCCGGTTGGGGCTCGCAGGATTAGCTCCTGTTTGTGACTGTATTCTACTACAGCTTTTTGTACAGGTCGTTTAGATTTATATGCAAATGAATAATCAAAAGACTGATCTATTGAAGGTAAGTTTCCGCCTGCTTCTTTTCGACTTGCCCTATGATCTGCTAATCGTAAAAGACTTCTTATTCCGGCAATTTCATACCGGTTTAAAAGGATTTTTTCTAAATCGTCTTTCTCTTTATTTAATCTATAATCTATTCCTTGAAATTTCCGCCAAATACTTTGAAAAGCACCATTGCCATCATTCTCCCAACGGTGGCTATGTTTATAAGAAAGTTTCCCATGATGTGCTGCAATTGCCGCTTTTTCGGCTAAAGTTAGATCTTTATTATTTTTGTCTGCCCACCACAAAGAGGCAAACTCATGACGTAATCCACAATCCCTCAGGTATTTTCCATCTTTTCTACCTGTTTCCAGAAAATGCTCTCGATCTTTTCGACAGGCCGACTGCCAAACTTCATGAGCTTTGCCCTTATCATGAAGTTTGGCAGCCTTGATCAATTGGTTTGCCAGATTATGCCCTGTAATCTTTTTGTATTTTCGAGACCAGAAAGGACGCAGATCGAGCAAATTACGAGCTTCTGAAACCACATGTTCCGTGTGGGCTTTTAACGTTATGGGCTCATCTCCAAACGGCTTTGCAAGTAACTCATCCATCGACTTTTTCGGCGAATGATTCGAAAGGAACAGGTTCTTCACCTTCAGGAGTAGGATCGTAAAGCGTCTCAATAGCCTTGGTAGCTTGCTCATAAGCTTCAAAAACGGTTAATCCATCTTCAGTCGTATCATCTCCCAAGAAATATTGTGCATCCCGCGCATCCAGTTCCTTAATCAGATTTTTTTGTTCAGTCTCACTCATCTCAAAGAATCGCGCCGCTTTTCTGGAAAGCCGTGTATCCAATACAATCAATACCTTTTGTGGTTCACCGGTAGTGGCATTTCTTGCCTGATTTGCATAATCGGTGAGATAACGTGTTGCTTCCAGGAATAAGTTAGCTCGTCTTAGCCGTTCATCCTGATCTACATGTTTTACATACTTCGTTTCAACATGGCGTTCATCCTCATAGTTAAACGCTTTACTGATCGATAGGGCAGAAACATCAAGATGAAAACTACTCTGCATAGCATCGCCTTGACTAAACTCATTGGTTGCCAATGCTTGTTTTTGTTCAGAATCATCATTCGGATTCTGCTTAATTCGAATCAGCAAATCTCTTCCTACATCACTCTCTTTCAGCGCAACGGCCATGGTTGCACTCATGGGAGCAGTTCGGCGACCGGAATAATCTCCCTGCGAAGGATGCATAAAGCCTCCCATATCCGCACGAAGATCTTCTTCAATTTTATTCGTCGTGCCGTCTCCATTGCTTACATACGTGTTACCTCGATCAGAACTTTCTAAGTTTAAACGCTCAATGGCACTAAACAACGCTTGCCGTTGCATTTGCCCAGATATATACACTCGGCCATCCGGACGACGTTTAATAGAAGAAGCATTCCCCAACAGCTTTTCTCCACCATTGGCAATATGATTATTCATTTGTGAAAGAATGGTTACCGAAATCCCTTTAATCTCTTTCATAACAGTAAATTTATTTTACTAATAATTTTAGTGAATTAGTTTCTAATTGTTAGTCGAAAAAGTCCCTTCTGGTGATGAATTAGATTCTTCCTTTGTACTTCCATCACTTCTCAGACGCATGTATGCTAAAATCAAGTCACGTGCTTGGCTTAAGGTAATTTCACCAGTATTGGTTGCTTCAATAAATCGAGATGCTTCTTCAGGTACATCCATATTTGACATCCGCCCTGCTTGCACATTTAACTGAGCAAATAATGAGGTCGCATTCTTACAGCTCATGGCAGTACTTTCGAGTTGAGCTAAAATATTAGCTTTGGCTTCATATAAATCACGATTTGTATTTTTGTTCTCAGCCTCATCCTTGCCAATAATGAAAGCTACCTTGTTCAGATAATTTCCATATTGACGGGCAGACTGTACAATATCTTTGGGTATATTTTTCTCGCTCATAAAATAATCCTCCAGTATTGATGAAAATGAATGTGGATACTCTAACCGAAATGATAAAAAGTCCTGAAATGAAGAAGCGGTGTAGAACTGCAGAAAGCGGCTGGCCATCTCAAAAAACAGCTCTCTGGTTTTGTTATCTCGCTTGTTGTGTTCCGAATTATAGAACTTAGCATGATAGAGATCATTGATAATTTTCGGCAGATTATGTTTTTCTGCAAGCCGCTTAACGTGATGACCTAAATGAACCTGTCGAAAAAGATCTGATTCATAACTAACTAAATAGATTGGTCTGGATACTAATTTTTCCAATACCTTCTCAGTTCTATCCCATATTCCTGCTCGTTTTGCCCATTGCCCCATCGCTCCTATTAAACCAACAGGACCAAATATGGGTGACGGAGGTGCATCTGGATAGTTCCCATCAAAAATGGGCGGGCGATAATTTTTGTTTCCGACTTTCAGTTCTCTTGATCAAGATTCCCAGTCTCCTTGCTCTGCATCTGATCAAACAATCGGATAAACTCAATCAGATCTTCGAGTGGAAGATCTGGTATCATGACTTGATTACTGAAATCTACTTGAATAGCGGGCTTTATTGGAGTGATAGTTGTTACTAATGTAAAACCAGCTTGGAGCAATGTCCCCTTAGGATTACTTAGAGTCTTTGTCCCTTCATTTAACTTCGTAGTAAAAGGAGAAAATGACCGTTTTAACTTAACAGTCTTATCCAAGCCCTTAGCTTTAGCTAATTTCTTACTTTTTTTTCGAGCCTCTGTAATAAGCCTGTTAGCACTAGTATCACCAGTTGCTACATGAGGAGCTAAATAATAGTAGTTTGCAGAGGTTTGTCCCTCCGATTTTGTGGTGGCTAGATCCTCAAAAGCTAGATATCGAAACTGTAAAGTACTTTCAGCATCATCTTTTGGTTTATCTTGCGTATGTAACCGATACTTATGCATGGCTTTATTAATGTATTCGGCTGCTAACTTGGCAAGTTCTTCTTGACTTGGGAATGAATCCTTGCCATTGATTCTAATATCATTATGAGCCAAAACTGCAGCTAATCCGTATCGTGGATATGGATGATCAAAATAGTTCATGATAATTCCTCCCATCGAGCTTCTACCCATCCGTCATTGGTCCCTAAATAAGGCGGTGAAGATGGGCTATTCAGTGCTTCTATGATTCTCTCTTTTACAGTCTCTGTAGTTATTACTGCAAAAACATAGCTGCCTTTTGGAATGACATATTCCCGAGGTGTTGGACTTACATAATATTGCGGAAATTGAGGGCGCAATGCATTAACATGTACCTTATCACCTTTAGTTACATTAGGTATTTCTTTTGGATCTCTAATTTTATAGCTGGAACGATCACTAAAACTAATTTGATCCGCTTTTTCCATGTTAATCACCCTTTCTAGCCGATAATCATAATTTCGACTACCCCCTGGAAAACTAGTCCCACCACCTCGAACATGACGAGACCATAAATCATCAAAGTGGATGGTCTCAGGTTCTATGTGAGGTTCCACGAATTTCAGGTGGTATTGCAGCAGACTGGTATACCCAACTTCAGATTCTTTGTCATCATCTCCAGTAATCCAATCAGTTTCCTTTAAAGGGTCTCCTCTATCTAGTTTCTTTTTAGCACGTTTCCGAAGTCCTTTTAATATATCTGACCGATCAGAGGGGCCAATATGCCAACCTAATGCATTTTCCAGCATGCCATATAGCATGTTTTGAGTTGGTACTGACTGGCTGCGATAGTACGTTCCCGGTTGAGTAGTTGTCATTGACAACGGGGTAAGGGCATCAATAACCAACTTCCCTTTTTCAGTTAATTCAGGTGGTTCTAAAAAGAATGAAAGGTCGATTTTCTTCATAAATTAACTCAACTTTTTAGGCAAGGGCCCCGAAGCCACTTCCCGTTAACTCTCCTACTCCTACATCCCATGCAAATTTTACGGCTTCATCTGTCCCAGATATTTTAACCGGACAAAGATTAGCCTTTAGTTGGATTCCTTTTATCTCAATTAATTTCGTTTTGGGATTTGAATAATCTTGATCAAACTCAATTTTGATATCCAAATGTTCGTCATTAAAACCAGCCTCTTTTAGTTTGGATTGCATTCGTTGAGACATTAGCTCATCCACTTCCTCATCTCTAAATTCTAAATGCTCTCTGGTACCATCATCTCTATTTTTTCGTATCAATACTGGACTTGCCACTTTAAATCGATATTCATCTCCAAATTCCGGTATCGATTGCTGTTTTACAGATTTTACTTTCATTCCATAGGCAACTTCAGGATCAGTCAAAATTCCATTCTTAAGCTTCTCAGTGTACTTATCTTCCCAAAAGCTAATAAACCACCGTGCGCCCTGTGGAAAATTCAATCCACCTGAACTAGTTTTGACATCTCCCCGTAGCCACGAAAACGAATACAAACTTATCTTGTCGTGGAGGTCGTTTTGACCCAGCCATTTGTGAAGAGTCCCAGTCAGTTTATGCTGGTAGTTAAAATCGACTTGTTCGGTATTCGGTGTGAGCTTTAAATGTAAGCGCATCGTCGTATCCTTTTCTATTAAGTCACCGTATCTTTATTATTTATTGGACCGGTAATACGACCGATCCTCACAAATTTTTTTGGATACCTTTTGATTAGTAATATCATCATCTTCCAATAAGAAGAACTCTCATCAAATAATCACGACTCGAAATCTGCATCATATTAAGCCTGAATTAGAATAAATGTCAGGCAGTCAATTTGCCCTTCAGCCCGATAAATGCTTCTGAATAAGTAATAGAGCTTGATACATTTTTTTCCAACTTTTGCCTATTACACTATTATTTACACTTGCAGTCCTGATTTCTGTATTGACCTATAAAATAGGATCCAAAATGACAGCATGGTGTCAGGCCCCATAATTTTTTTAAAAGGCATTTATAGTACGTGCGGAAATAATTCCTCTGCTTTCTTATGGTTTATACACAGTAATTTTTAAAAATAGAGACGTTCACGTAAAGACTTCAAGAATTTTATATCAATTAAGTTATCTCAATTTTTTAATAGAACTTAGGGATTAACAAGAAGGCCTTTTTCACAGATCAGACGCCTGCACTCAGTTCAAATTTTCCTGAACCCTATCTTACCAAATTCTCCAGTTAGTATAAATCTGGATATGCTGATGTTTAAAAATCACGAAAGGTATCCGGGCAACTGGTCAAAACGTCAAACATTTTGCCTTGGGTTAAAATGGTATATCAGTACCAGTCAAGAGTAGAGTTATTCTTGTTACGTACATTCAGGTTATAAAAAAATAAGTCTTATTAAACGGTTTTAACTTGAACTATCTCTCTCAATAGTCGAGCTTTAAAGAGCTGCTAAAAAGAAGTTTAATTTCATCAAGAGACACCGACTATTTCCAGAGTATTTTCTTGCTTTAGGTTAGCATTCAGGAGAGATCATTCAATAAATCTACAGACGGCGTACAATAAATGAGATCAGTCTTACCTAGGAAACGCCGGTTTGATGACCGGCGTTTTTGTTATTCTTCAATAGAGATGCTTTACCTGCCTATCTATCACTTAACGCCCTGCTTTTCGGGGAGCAGTTGGTCTTTATATTGCAGCTCATACAACTTTCGGTAGATACCATCACTTTTTTCAAGCAGTTCTTGATGAGAACCGGTTTCCCTGATTTCCCCTTTGTGCATGACCAGAATTTTATCAGCTCCCTGAATGGTGGAGAGTCGGTGGGCAATTACAATTGAGGTTCTTCCCTTCATCATGCGGTCGCAAGCTTTATTGACCAGGGCCTCCGTTTCTGAATCTACGCTGGATGTTGCCTCATCAAGTATTAAAATACGGGGATCATAAACCATGGCCCGGACAAAACAGATAAGCTGCCGCTGCCCCATCGATATAGAGGTACCCCTCTCATTCAACTCATACTGGTAAGTACCCGGCAGCTTTTTGATAAACTGGTGGGCCTGTACCTCTTTCGAGGCATGAATCACTTTCTCTTCACTTATATTTGCGTTGCCAAGCGTGATGTTCTCCATTACGCTGCCGGAGAAAAGCGCGTTATCCTGTAAAACCATGCCAAAGTAAGATCGCAGATCCTTTAGCTTCAGATCCCTTATATCAACCCCATCCAGCAAAATGGAGCCCTTGTCAATATCGTAATACCGCATCAACAGGTTTATGATGGTGGTTTTTCCGGCCCCGGTGGCGCCAACAATAGCTACCGTATTGCCCGGCTCTACCTCGAAGGACACATCCTTTAATACCTGCTCTTCCGTATTATAACTAAACCAGACATTATTGAATTTAATACGTCCTTTTGGATTTTTGATGGTTTTGGGGGATTCAGGGTCGGAGATCTCATTCTTCGTATCTAACACATTAAAAATTCGTTCTGATGAGGCCAATGCGGATTGAAGTGTATTGAACTTTTCGGAGATACCCTGTATCGGCCTGAAGAATTGGCGAACGTACTGAACAAAGGCCAGCAGGATACCGAATGTAACCTCCCCCAGAAGTGCCTTGCCCCCGCCGTACCAGATCACCAGGGCCAGCGCCAAGCTAGAGATTACCTCAATGGCCGGCCAGAAAATGGCGTAATAAAAGATGGTATCTATGTGGGCTTCGCGATGATCTTTGTTGATCGCCTCATATCGCTTTCGCTCTCTCCCCTCCTTGTTGAAGAGCTGTACAATATCTATCCCGTTGATATGCTCCTGCACGAATGAATTCATCCGTGCCACCTGGTCCCGCACATTCAGGAAGGCCACGCGAACCTTGGCTTTGAACCAGAAGGTAACATAAAAAAGGATCGGCAGTACGGAGATGGAGACCAGCGTCAGTTCCCAGCTCATGCTGAACATGAAATAGAGGATGAAGAAGATCCGGAACAGGTCTCCTATCATATTTACAACCCCATCACTCAAAAGCTCGCTCAGTGCCTCAATATCACTGGTGGTTCGGGTGATGAGCCTTCCGATGGGATTCTTATCAAAAAACTGGACGTGCAGGGACTGGATTTTCTTAAACACGGCATTTCTGAGGCTATAGAGCGTACCCTGGCCAAACCAGCGCGTCAGATAGGTGTTGGCAACCGAGTACAATAAATTCTCCGATAAGCGCCAGACCCAACAGGAATATAATCCACAATAAGCCTTCAAAGTCGTTTGTACGGATATACTCATCAACGGCGATCTGAGTCAATTTTGGACGTACAGTACCCAGAAAAGACGCTACCAGCGTCAGTACGATTCCCAGAAGCACGTACCATTTGTAAGGTTCTATAAAATGATAAAGCCGCCGAAGTAGATCTCTGTCGACGGCTTTATTCCGACTTTGTGAATTGCTCACTATGTTCTAATTATTTTAGAAACGATCGAAATCGTCAAAAGGAGTGCGGGGGGTTATGTGTTTGGGTTTACGTTGATTGCCGTTTCCTCCGTTACCGGAATTGTCGTTATTATCACTGTTGCTATTATTTCGCTTCTTATAGTTTTTGGAGGAATCGCTGCTGTCTCGTCGTTTTCTTCGGGATTTGGATTTGTTCCCGTCGCTGGACGATGATCGTGAACGACTGTTTTTCGAACTCTTGCGTTTTCTGAACCGCTTTTTCTTCTTGCGTTTATTGCTTCCGCGGCTTTTACTGCTCGATCTTTTCTTATTATTTCCGCCACTATCTCCGTTAATCTCTTTCAGATAAACTTTCGGCTGGATAATGCCTTTTTCATGCGCAGGATCGGTAAAGATCGGGCGCAGCTCGGTAGCTACCCATGTGGGGAAGAAATCGTCTCGTGCTTCTCTGAGCAATACATACTGGTTGGTATAGCGGGCAGAGAAGTGCGTTAGGACCAGCAGTTTTGTTTTTGATTCATTAGCAACACGTGCAGCGTCTTTGGCTGTTGAGTGGCCGGTTTCATCCGCTTTGTCGGAAAGACTTTCACTGAAAGTAGCTTCGTGCATAAGCACATTGGTATTCATCCCAAGTTTCACGGAATTGGGAGAATACTTTGTGTCGGTGATGTAGGCAAAGCTGTCGCCGGGACGCGGGTGCCCCACGATATCGTGCGATTTTACGATGGTTCCGTCATCAAGCTCAACGTCGTTACCGGCTTTGAGCTCCTTGTACTGCCAGTCTTCAGAAACACCCATAGACTGTGCCTTTTCGGCATCTACTTTACCAGGTTTGTCTTTTTCCTGGAATCGGTAGCCGATACAGAATGAGGAATGATTCAGCGGGCGGGCTTCTATATAATACTCTTCAGCATCGAACACGCGTTCGTGCTCAAAATCCTCTTCTACTTCCACATATTCTATGGGATAGTTAAGCTCATCAATGCCTGCAAATTCCATGTTGAACTCTACATATTCCTGGATGCCTTCAGGGGCAACAATGGTTAGCTTGTCCTCTCTGCGTTGTAGTTGCAGCGTAGATAGTAACCCGATGAGGCCTGAAAAGTGATCGGTATCAAAATGGGACAGGCAAATACATTCAATCTTCGATCGTTTCATTCCACCCTGAAGCATGCGCATTTGGGTGTTTTCGCCGCAATCGAAAAGGAAGATACTGCCCTCTCTCCAAACTGCTACAGATGCTAAGTGTCTTGTGGCCGTTGGTGTTGCTGATGCAACGCCCAGTGGTACGATAATCATTTTTATACTCCCGTTTTTGCGTGGGGCTGTTGCGTTCAAGCAATAAGACCCCGTTCTGGTTTAGTTATTATTTTATATTTCAGCCAATTCTTCTTCTAATAGTTGTTTTTTATACATGGCTGAATATCTGCCTTCTTTTTCTAGAAGTTCGTTATGAGTTCCATGCTCTTCAATAGTTCCTTCTTCCATATAGTAAATAATGTCTGCATCCTTTATGGTAGAAATACGATGACTAATCATAATTGTTGTACGTCCTTTCAATTCTTGGCGCAAATGCCGCAGAATAGCTTCCTCCGTTTTGGTATCCACAGCACTTAGAGAATCATCTAAAATGATAATACCTGGATCGCGTATAAGAGCTCGTGCAATGGCTGTTCGTTGCTTCTGTCCTCCCGAAAGGGTGATTCCTCGTTCGCCCAGCATAGTCTCAAACTGTTTTTCGAAGTCCAATATATTGTTGCGAACCTGGGCTTTTTCTGCAGCGTTTTCAATCTGTTCTTTATCTGCATTTTCGGTGCCAAACGCGATGTTTTCTCCTATCGTATCGGAAAATAAAAAAGTATCCTGCGGCACGAAACCTATTTTCTCTCTAAGTTTCTTGACAGGAATTGTACGGATATCGTTCCCGTCAATCAAAATCACTCCTTCAGTGGATCAAAAAGCCGAGGAATGAGCTGCACCAGTGTTGATTTTCCACTGCCGGTGCGGCCGACAACGGCAACGTTCTGCCCGGCTTCTACCTTAAGGTTAATATTTTGCAGGGCGTACGTTTCTGCGCCGGGATACTTAAACGAAACGTCCTTAAATTCAATTTCTCCTTCAATATGTTCGATTGATTTATCCGTACTGCTGTTGTCTTGTATCTCAATATCTTCGGTAAGTACTTTGTCAACGCGATTCCAGGAGGCCATGGAGCGCTGGAAGCGGTTCACGGTATACCCGAGTGATGCTACCGGCCATGTCAAATAAGCTACATATACCACAAACTCCACGATATTACCGATGGTCAATGTTCCTTCTATTACATATTGACCGGCTTTCCAAATCACCAGGATAATGGAAATTCCGATAAGGAAGTTCAGCGCCGGGTGAAACAGTGATTCTACCATATCAAGCCGGAGTTTCTTTTTGCGGTACGATTCACTTTCCAGCTCAAACCGCTGCTGTTCATATCCCTCCCGATTGTACGCTTTAATCAATCTGATACTTGAAAAAGCTTCCTGGGCCCGGCCCGCAATATTGGAGTACTGCTCCTGGATTATGCGAGAATGATTGTTGATGTATCCGCTTATCCAATAGGCAAAACCAGAAAGAAACGGAAGAGGCAAGAGAGCCCAAAATGTCAACTCCGGACTTACAATAATCATCATGCCAATTACAAATCCAGCACGCGACAAGGTGTTAATAGTGTACATGAACGCGGGACCAAAGTACTCCCGAACCTTTGAAATGTCTTCGGTAGCACGTACATAGATCTCTCCATTCTTATTTTCACTGAAATACCGCTGGGGCAACTCCAGCAGCTTATTAAAAATATCGTTACGGAGGTCGAACTCTATTTTCCTGGAGGTCACAATAAGGGTTTGGCGTGTCGCAAAAAGCAACAATCCTGAAGCGAGTACCGCCCCAACCAAAAGCAGTGCGTTTTCTGCAAGAATTCCGCCCGCCTGGCTGCTAAACAGTACTTCAATCAGGTTGTTATAATTTGCATCCGCATTATCTTCCAACGCAGCCACCTCATCAATTGTGCGCCGGATAAATATAGGTATCCACACTAAAAAGAAGTTGGACGCAATCAAGAAAAATGATCCTAAAATGATTGTGCCCTTGTACTTTTTGAAGTACCTATTGAGCTTTTTGAATGAACCTGTCAAGAATATGGGGATTAAATGATGATCGAACTATTCTGTATATATCGTCTAAGAAATGCTCCCTTTTATATTGCGTTTTTGGCAAGCACTATTTGATTGTTCTACCCTGTGTAGTATATAAATTATCTGTATCGGAAATATGTTCCCTGCTTTTAAATTATAGACATTTAATACTTGTAAATGACAGATATGAGGATCCGGGTTTTATACTGGGGCCAGTTCATATTTTTGATTCCAGTATTCCGCAAGTCTGAGTCCAGATAAGTACGCGCTTTCCACGCTGTTACCTCCAAGGTAATCTCCCACAATGGCTAGCGGTGCCTCTTCCATCTCCAGCTCCATAAATTCTTCGTCCGTGGGATTTACGCATTCAGCATATTTCCAGAAGTAAATATGTTTTGAGTCCGGCTGGGTGAGCCACTTTTGACCAGTTATTTCATTTGCATGCCGTAGCAACAGGGTCGATATCTGTTCTGGATCCTCCTCTTTATATTTCCGAACAAAATCGCCGGATGAGTGAATAACCAGCGAGGTGTCGGCATTGTTGCGTTTGGATGATTCATTAGTGATCAGCTTTATACCGGACTTCATGCTTTCTATGGCATCCCATTCCGGCGCAGCCTGATCCTTATAACTGGCCATAATGGCATAGGATGGCTCGTACTTAAACTCGTCGATATATCGCAAAATTTTCCGTGCGGGGGTTTCATCCTGCGCCGTTAACAGAATACCATACGACTGAACGGCGGGCGTAGCGAGGATAACCGCATCACATTCAAACACGCTGATATCGGTCAGATTAATCATCCAGGCGCGTTTCTTGGATCGGTCAGCCCCGATATGCGTGAGTCCACCGGCTTTCTCCTCGGATTTTACATCTACCCAGCGACTCAGTTGGCTGGCAATCGGAGTAAATCCTTTTACGCTGGTATACTGCAGCTGCGGTGAACGATTGGGATTTAGGTCGTGCAGCTGTTCGCCGTCATAGTAATCCAATCGGGAAGTCCACTCTTTAATTAGCTCCTGCTCTTCAAGATACTCTACAAAAGCCTTAAAATCGGATTTATTGGCATTAAAATGGGAAACACCGTAATCAAAAATATTGCCGTTTCCATCATCCAGTGAGGCAAGTCGACCTCCAAGCATTCGCGTTTTTTCGATAATAGTGACATCATGCCCTGCCTGGCCCAGGTGCTTTCCTGCTACCAGCCCGGAAAGACTTGCTCCGATAATTCCTATCTTCATCCTATGAAATTATTTTACGATTAGTTGCGATTACAAAATACCAAAACATTTTCATTAAATCCGAAAAACGGGCGGCATAATTTCACCCTTCTATTAATTCCAGGTCTTCCGATAAACAGGTGCAATGATGAGTATTTATACGGAGAATATGCGCACTCTTGGCTCAAGGACTTCTTTATCTAAAAGGGCCGGCCAGTAGGCTACGACCTCCTCCGCTTTGGGACGCCCCCTGGCGTATCCCGTTACCCCGCTCGGTCCGGTTAAAACCAGCGGCACAATCTCTCGGCCAAAGCGGTTCAAATCCTTTCTCTTACGCCCTGACGCCGAAATACGCAGCTCAATCTCATTGAACGCCTCTGCTCGATCAGCATCCGATACCGGTTCTTGGTTACGTTACCGTTCAGCCCAATATATTCAAAGTTGAACGTATCGATATCCAGCCCCAAAGCATTTGCCCTGCCTTTCAAAATTTCTGCCGCTTTTTCTGATTTCTGGAGCGCTTGCGGCCAGGAATAAACGATGCTGTGCGATACGCTCGAAGCCATCATCATCGCTGGCCGAAACTTTATACGTATCAGTGGGTGGCCTACCCGATACGCCGGAAATGCGAACCCTGTGAGGCCCCTCCTTTTCAAGATGCAGTGAGGTAAAATCTGCAATGGCATCCGGGGTGAGGTAGTTTTTGGGATCGGCGATCTCATAAACGAGCTGCTCTTTTACGGTCATTTCATTGACCAGCCCGCCGGTGCCCTCGTGCTTGGTGATGATGAAATTGCCATCCGGATACGCCTCAATTATCGGAAAACCGATATGAATAAAATCATCGATCTGCTGCCAGTCCGTAAAATTTCCACCGGTGGCCTGCGCGCCGCATTCAATGATATCAGCCGGCATATGCCGGAAGCCACCTTGTCGTAATCTTCAAAATCCCACGCAAACTCATGCATCATCGGCCCTACAATCAGGCCCGCATCATACACGCGACCTGTGATGATGATGTCAGCATCCTGTTGAAGGGCCTCCACGATGGGGCGGGCTCCCAAATAGGCGTTAGCGCTCAACAAGCGGTCCTTTACGTTTTTTATGGCGGCACCGGTATCGATATTTTAAATGATGCCCGGAATTTATCAGCTCATCAATCTGGGGAAGAATATCATCGCCATTGATCACGGCGACCGTGATGTTTTCAAATCCCAGGTCCTCAATCAACGCCACAATAGCATCTTTACAGGATTCGGGATTTACGCCTCCAGCGTTTGTAACAAATTTGATCCCCCGCTCGGCAATATCTGGCAATATATGCTCAATCACGTTTATCACATCATGCGCGTAGCCATAGTTGGGATTCTTCATCCGCTGCTTCTGCATAATCGACATCGTCACCTCAGCCAGGTAGTCCATCACCAGGTAATCAATCAGTCCGTTTTTCACCTGCTTGAGGGGCGCGTTTGGCATATCCCCCAAAACCCGGAACCTGACGCTATTCGAATAGAATTCTTCACTGAGTGCTTGTTTATATGCTTTATTTAGCCAAAAGATAACAGATGAAGTTTGAGGAACAAATCCACCAGCATTGTACTCTTTTAAAAAATCTGAACATAAATTAATGCGGGTCAAATTGGCCTTTTATTCCATATTCAATCCTGTTACCATAGAACAAATCGTAATAATATCTGCCAAATCGTGTCTAAATCTAAAATACGATGCTGTTATTGTAGGATCGGGCCCCAACGGCCTGTCCGCTGCTATAGTCCTGGCTCAAAAGGGGTTGGCTGTTAAAATTTTAGAAGCCAAAGATACTATCGGAGGCGGTACCCGAACCCAGGAGCTCACCCTGCCCGGCTTTAAGCATGATGTCTGCTCGGCCATCCATCCCATGGCGGTCTGTTCCCCGTTTTTCCAAACCCTGCCGCTGGAAGAACATGGCTTGACATGGATCTACCCCGAGTATCCCCTGGCCCACCCTCTGGATGACGAACCCGCGGTTATTTTGCACCAGTCACTAGAAAAAACAGCCGATCATCTTTTTGCTGATCGCTCCGCCTATAAACGCCTGTTTGAACCCATTGTTAACAATTTTTCGGAACTTGCCCCTCAGCTTTTGGCGCCATTTTCCCTGTTTCCTTCTACCCCAATACAAATGGCACGATTTGGATGGAATGCGATCAAATCGGCTCGTTCACTGGCCTTCAGCAGGTTTGATTCCGAGCGTACCCGGGCGCTTTTTGGGGGAATTGCGGCGCACAGCGTGTTGCGGCTGGAAGAGTCCATCTCCGCCGCCGTGGGACTGATGCTCGGAGCAGCCGGTCATCACAAGGGATGGCCATTGCCCAAGGGCGGTTCTCATCAAATTACGAAAGCGCTGGCTTCCTATTTCCGATCGCTGGGCGGTGAGATTGAAACCGGAGTTGAAGTAACAACAATGGATCAGCTCGATTCCGCAAAAACCGTTTTGTTTGACCTGACTCCCAAACAGGTGTTGCAAATTGCGGGTGCTTCGATGCCCTCAGGCTACACTGATAAACTTAAGAAGTACCGGTATGGGGCGGGCGTCTTTAAGCTAGATTTTGCTCTTAATGGCCCCGTTCCCTGGAATGATCCCGAATGTGGAAAAGCCGGCACTGTGCACCTCGGGGGCACCTTTGATGAGATTGCCGCCTCCGAACAAGCTATGGCCAGCGGTCAACATGCGGATAAGCCGTACGTTTTGGTGGCACAACAAAGCCTTTTTGATGACACACGCGCCCCGGAAGGCAAACACACCGCCTGGGCGTACTGTCATGTACCTCAGGGATCAACCAAAGATATGAGCGAAGTCATCATCAAGCAGATTGAGCGCTTCGCCCCGGACTTCCGCGATCTGATTCTCGATCAACATGCGATGAATTCCAGGGACATGCAGGGCTACAACGCCAATTATATCGGCGGAGATATTAACGGCGGGCGACAAGATGTTAAGCAGCTTTTTACGAGACCGGCTGGCCTTAGGGATCCGTATCATATTCCGGAAACGTCCTGCTATTTCTGTTCTTCCTCCACGCCTCCCGGTGGTGGCGTTCACGGTATGTGCGGGTACCACGCCGCGATGAGTGCTCTAAAGCGTGAATTTAAGTAAAGTCAGTGCTGTCCAGATCAGTTTCTTTCCCAATATCCCTCCTCGATCTCTCCTCTCCGAAGTTCATTTACCAGCCGATGGGCAGCCCGTGTGGTTTCGGGCAGCTTATATTTGGATAAAGATTGTATAATCAGATCGATAGTATCCTCAAAATTGACTTTATGCCCCGGTGAAATATAGATCGGGTTGACATTAGTCCGGCTTCGGAATGCCATACCTATTTTCTCATTCTTATCATGCAAATAGCTAAAGCTTCCCTTTTTCGATGCGGGCTCCTCATACGTGCCCGTAAGCACGTTTTTGGCACAACCAATAGAGGGATGATCAGCTAAAATGCCAAAGTGTGTGGCAATACCCATCCGGCGGGGATGTGCCAGCCCGTGGCCATCCAAAATTAACACGTCCGGTTTTAGCCTGCATTGATTCCAGGCCCGCATCAAGGCAGGTAGTTCTCTGAAGGCCAGCAAGCCGGGTATGTAGGGAAAGGATACATGGGCTGAGATGAGCGAACGAGCTACAATATTCAACTCCGGCAGGCTCAGTACTACGATTCCGGCATACACTTCATCCGAGCCTCGATTGAAGGAGATATCGGCTCCACCCACCAGCTCGACCTGTTCATCCAGCGGCTGCAGTTGGATCTCTTCCCGTAACGACTCCTGTATTTGGATCGCCTCTTTGGGAGTAATATTTTCAAATCGATGCGATTCGGCTTTAGCCATATTTCCTTAGCTTAATACATTCTTTACTGAACACTGAACCTGTCCCGGATCTCCTAATCCTCACAGCGGTTAATAACCATGCTCGACAAATTTTTCAAGCTCAGCGAACACAATACCAGCATCCGGCAGGAGGTGATAGCCGGATTCACCACCTTCCTGACCATGGCCTACATCATCGCCGTAAATCCCGGTATCCTGGCCGAGGCGGGCATGGACAAACAAGCTGTAATTACGGTGACCGCACTAACTACTGCCTTCGGCACCCTGCTAATGGGTCTTTGGATCAACGTGCCGCTGGCGATGGCGCCGGGTATGGGCCTCAACGCCTTTTTTGCTTATACGCTGGTTATCGGTCAGGGAGTGACATGGCAGACCGCCCTCGGGGTTGTCTTTATATCGGGGATTGTGTTTCTGCTGCTGGCTTCGTTGGGATTCCGGGAGAAAATTGTATCAGCTATTCCCCAGTCGCTACGCATCGCCATCCCCGGCGGTATCGGTTTATTTATCACCTTTATTGGCTTGCAAAATATGGGGCTTGTTGTTTGCAGCGAAGCCACCCTGGTTACCCTTGGTAGTATGGAGCTGCCCGTCATCCTGGGATTGACAGGCTTGGCAGCTACGCTGGTTTTAGAAGCCCGAAACTGGCAGGGATCAATCCTGATCGGTATTATCATCACTACTTTGCTGGGAGTTTTAATTGGTGATATAACCATGCCCGAATCGATCGTATCGGCACCACCATCGCTTGCGCCCACCGTTTTTCAACTGGATATCGCCGGTGCCCTGCAATGGGGACTGATGGGGGCCATTTTCTCCTTCATGTTTGTGGATCTGTTTGATTCAGTCGGCACCATCGTAGCCTGTTCTTACGAGGCTGAGCTTGTGGAAGAGGACGGATCCATCAATAAAATCAGCGAAATGCTCGGGGCAGATGCGGTGGCTACGGCGGTCGGCGCCCTACTGGGAACAAGCACGACCACCACCTATACTGAATCGGCTTCGGGCATTGAACAGGGCGGGCGCACCGGGCTGACAGCCGTCATCGTATCGCTGCTGTTTCTTGCGGCCCTGGTCTTTACCCCGCTGATCAGCATTGTGCCGAGTTATGCTACGGCGCCTGCGTCTGATCGTAGTGGGACTCTTCATGTTCAAAAATTTAAAGGATATAGAATTTGGCCGCTTTGATGATCTGGTGCCCGCGTTCCTCACCATCGCCCTTATGCCGCTGACCTACAGCATCAGCATGGGGCTTACCTTTGGATTTATATCGTACATCCTGATCAAACTGGTAACGGGACGAGCAATTGAGATTTCAGCAGTGATGTGGATTATCGGCCTTTTTTCTGCTCTTAATCTCTTTTTGACGATCCTGAGTTTGCTTTCTGGGATAGCCGTATTAGAGAGAGACCTTTGAAATACTATTGTTTTGACCTCCCCAAACCCCTCCTGCACTGGCAAGAGGGGCTTATGAAGAGGTATTTCAAAGGCCTCTTAGAATAGCTTTGTTTAACCCTTGCTCGATTTTCGGCAGGCTATCATTCGGCTTGCGTTACCACCAGTGTAAGCACGTACTCTTCTTCCCTGATTTTGGTTTTGTACTCAGGATAGGGATTCACCGAAACCAGTGTAACAGAGTATTCTGAAATATTCACCGTCTTGGGCTCCAGATGCGTATTCAGCTTAGCTTTTTCATCATTTACCTGTATAGCTACTTTGGCATTTCCTGCCCACACACAATATACCCCTTTCGGGCATCTTGAGTCATCTAAAAGTTCCTTAAACGTAATGCTTAGTCCTTCTTTTTGAATTGTAATCTGTTCACCAATCTCAATTTCGAACTCCTCTCCCAAAACGGGTTCTGGCTCAATCGAAGTCGTTGACTCTTGGCAGCTTATTAACGTTGCGGCAAAAAAGATCAGGCAAATTAGTTTTTTCATAGCCCTTACTCCCCGTTAAATATTTATCTCCCTTCCAAGTTTAGTTTCCTCAAATAGTTACTTAAAGTCAATATTCAGTAGACCGCTGGCTTCTCCTTTGGCCAAGAAGATATATTAATATCAGCGATAAGGAGTTACATTTTTTGGTGCCTTTTGTATCAAGACGAGGAACACTTATATAAAAGCTCATATTTCAAAATAGACCGTCCACGCAAATTTTCAGATTAATTAATAATTAAGTGAACCCACTCAAAGAAGAAAGACCCAGGTTTTCTTATTTTCCTGCCTGTAGAAAGAATCACATTCAAGAAAACAGACATTACATGGATTCTAAAGAATTCCGTGAACAGGCCCACCAGCTTGTCGACTGGATGGCCGACTATTTTGAGAACGTTGAAGAGTATCTCGTTAAGCCTGACATCGAGCCGGGCAAAATATTTAACCAACTACCTGAATCTGCGCCGGAAAATGGCGAACCGTTCGACGAAATTTTCAATGATTTTCAACAGCTCATCATGCCGGGGATGACTCACTGGGAAAGCCCCAATTTCATGGCGTACTTTCCCGCCAATAAAAGTTATCCCTCGGTGCTGGCCGAAATGCTCACCGCCACGCTCGGGGCGCAGTGCATGAGCTGGGCGACCTCTCCAGCGGCTACTGAGCTGGAAGACCTCGTGATGCAGTGGCTGCGCGACGCCACCGGCCTGCCCCGTTCGTTTACCGGCGTAATCCAGGATACCGCCTCCACCTCCACCCTGGTGGCCCTGCTGATGGCCCGCGAACAGGTCACTGATTTCGAGGTCAATGCGTCCGGTTTTCCGGCTGACCAGCGGTTCGCACTGTATTGCTCCTCGGAAACACACTCTTCAATAGAAAAAGATGTGAAAATCGCGGGATTTGGTCGCCAGAACCTGCGTAAAATCAGCGTGGATAAAAATTATGCCATGATTCCTGAGGCGCTCGAGAAAGCCGTCCGCCGTGACCTGGAAGAGGGCATTACCCCGGCCTGTGTGGTGGCAACACTGGGCACGACCGGCTCAACAGCGATTGATCCCCTGCCGGAGATCGCGGATATCTGCGCCCGTTATGACATTTTCTTGCACGTGGATGCGGCCTATGCCGGCACCGCGCTACTGCTGCCGGAATTCCAAACGATGATCGAGGGAATCGGGCAGGTAGACTCATTTGTCTTTAATCCCCATAAATGGATGTTCACCAATTTTGATTGCTCCGCATTTTTTGTGCAGGATGAAGCGCTGCTTGTGCGCACGTTTGAAATTATGCCGGAATACCTGAAAACAGAGCACGACGAGCGCGTCAAAAACTATCGCGATTGGGGCATCCAGCTGGGTCGACGGTTCCGGGCGCTTAAGCTCTGGTTTGTGATCCGCAGTTTTGGACTGAAGGGGCTGCGCGAAAAAATCCGCCACCACATTGAGCTGGCCCAAAATCTAAAATCGACGATTGAGCAGTCGGAGCGATTTGAAATGCTGGCGCCCGCCCGCTTGAACCTGCTGTGCTTCCGTTATCGACCACCGCATATTTCAGATGAAGAAATTTTAAATCGCCTGAACAGGCAACTGCTGGAGCGGGTTAATGGTACGGGCGACCTTTTCATCACCCACACTAAACTAAATGGCATATATTCGCTTCGAATGGTAATTTGGTAATACCAACGTTAAAAAAAAGCATGTTGAAAAGGCATGGAACTTGATTACAGAAGAGATAGAAACATTGCAATGACAGGTTTACAGGTACGCAAATTGATCCTGTAAGTGTCAGAGTTAAATTTAGACAAGGAAACTAATCCTTTTGAAAATCTTTTTTGTACTCTAATATTAACTACAACCTGAAAATCCGCAGGCTTTTTACTTGCATAGGATAATCATTTTACCGGAGGGTATGCGCATCTGATTGTACTTTCAAGTGACCAATATCAGCAATCATTGAGCAGCAGATGTAGGCGAATGTTCGAATGTCATGGGAACCGAAGGCTTCTTTTACCCTGTTTTACCGGCTCGTATGCACACCTCGCCCGCATAGACCTATATTCCGCTTCCATACATTCGTGGCTCCGAGAGGGGGGCGCAGGCCAGCAGGGGGCTGGAATCCTTGTCGGTGTAGAGTTTGAGCACAGCCCGCCGGCCGGTCCCTGATCCACTTGGCGGGGACGCTGATGAAGCGGAAGATAAACTTCTTGAGCCGGAAAGTAGGCTGTAGCCAAGAAAGTTGTTGGGCGTATCGTTCGATCAGATATCGGTAAAAATTAGCAATGATCCCGGTCAGGATCATAAAGGCCGTATTATGCGACAGCAGGCGAGCAGGGCAGTTTCGACCAGCCAAAATCGTTGCCCATCACATCAAACAGCCGCTCACTGGCCCCGCGCCCGTTGTAGAAGGCCACGACTTCTTCGGGGGCGGCCTCCTGCTCGTCGGTAAGGATCGCCCGCCAGGTGTAGGCTCCGCCGCTGAAGATGTCGGCCTGCCCGTCGGCCCGTTTGATCCGGCTGAGGACCAACCGGTAGGCGCGGTCTCCGCCAAAGGGGCGCCACCCGGAAAGTTCGGCCACATCCATAGGCTGGCCGCTGATGGCGACGATTTCCAGTCGTCTTCGGGCAGGGCCCCGACCTGCTGTTCCATGGCCGGGCTTCGTTCTGGCCCGGATGCAGAACGAGTTGCACTGGTTTTCGACTATCTTCACGACCTCTTTGGTAGGAGGCCGAATCCGCACGGAACCGCCCCGATGGAAACCTGATGATTGCTTAGGGTCTCGAATACCCGCTTCAGGGTCTGCTGCTGGGCGTAGGTGGCCGGGCCGTTGCCGCCCGGCCTTCGATGTAGACCGGCTTGTTTCCGATGGAGCGCGACGGCCGGCTGATAACCGTTGCATTTTTTATAGGTGCGGGCCGCATCCCATTTTTCGGTGGCGATAACCTGGTTGTCGTAGTCCAGGTCGTAGCAGTCCTGCTTGTTGAGCTGACCGGTAACCTGTAAGGCTTCCACCAATAGCTCGTTGAGGGGAGTGTTGATCTGAACTGATGGGCTACCCCGCTGGCCGGGTTGATCTGCTCGGTGGTCTGTTGCTAAGCTCCTCAATCCCCCGCAAGATGGTATTGGGGCTACTGGCTGACATGCCTTTCGATTTGATCAAGCGGCCCGCTCAGGTGCTCGGCCAAGTCTTCGGCGCAGTCTCCGCCGCACAGGGAAAATCCCCAGCTGATTGCCCACAATATCGCTATAGGAGAATCCCCTCGTCCAACCGCTCGCCCAGCTGCCGGTCGATAAGATCGGCCAGCCCAGACTGATGAAATGCTCATAACAGAAATTAAATCCGCCAATGGTGTGATCTTGTCCGCTGATTTTGTAATATGCATGCATCATTTATTTAGTGAGTGGTTTCACCTAAATAAATGAAAACTTCTGAGCCAAAAAAGCCTGAATACAACCTGTTCAGCAACTTTTTTGGCTCTTTTTTTATATTGCCTGCGGATTTAAGGTACAAAATAAATAGTTATGGATCTGTCAACAGAAAAGCATTGGTTACAGGCGGTAGCTCGGGAATTGGCAAAGAAACAGCCAGGCAACTTGTGGAGGCTGGTGGCGAGGTGGTTATAGCCGCGCGGGGTAAAGAGCGACTGGAAGAGGCAGCCGACGAAATTGGGGCGATTCCCATACCGTGCGATGTGAGCAGCGAAAAGGATGGTATCGATCTCCGTAGATCAGACCATCGAAATGTTTAGTGATTACAACGTACTGATCAATAATGCTGGCTACGGGCACTTCTCAAGGCTGGTACATCTTTCGGTTTCTGAATTTGAAAAACAGCTCAGGACCAATACCATCGGAGCAATGATGGTGGCGAGGGAATCAGCCAAACATTTTATAAAAGAGGATTATGGCAATATTGTAAATGTTTCTTCCACGGCTGGCAAGCGCGGCTTTGAGGGAGGCACCGCATATGTGGCCAGTAAGTTTGCCCTGGGCGGTATGACCGAGTGCTGGCGCTCGGAACTTCGCTCTCACAATATCAGGGTGATGCAGATTAACCCCAGTGAGGTACAAACCGAGTTTTCCAAACATGCAGGATTCGGGGGACGGAAGTTCAACGAGAGCAAACTGGTTTCCGGGGATATCGCCCAAACTATTCTCAATATGCTTTCGCTTGCCGATCGCGGATTTATCCCGGAAACGAGTGTTTGGGCTACCAATCCGAAAGATTAAAACCAGACACATAACAAGATAAACAGAGATTGAGGGGAGGTCATGTCGAACTATAAGCAACACTCGCGGGGCATCAGACTAGCAATCGCGCTTTTTATTTTAGGCTGCTGCTGGTGGGGCATATATCTTGCATCCCCACCATCACCCAAACCGGCCACTGCAACCACAGAATTCTCTGCAGATCGTGCGTTCCGGGATGTACAACAGATGGCGGAAAAGCCACACATGGTGGGAACCGCCGAGCATGATCGGTAAAACAGTATCTCCTTGGCAGGCTAAGCCAGCTCGGGTTGAATCCCCAAATTGAAGAAGGCGTCACTACGGCCCAGCGCGGCAACAGCATCCGGGCGGTGCAGGTGCAGAATATTATTGCACGCATGGAGGGTTCGAACTCACAGCAAACAATGTTGTTGATGGCTCATTATGACTCCGTTCCCTACGCACGCGGTGCCGCTGACGACGCTGCCGGGGTTGCCGCTATTCTAGAAGCCGTCCGTGCCCTGCAGGCGGGGCCGCCACTGCAAAATGATGTAGTCATTCTCTTCACCGATGCTGAAGAGGGCGGGCTGATGGGCGCCCGCTATTTTACAGAAAACAACCCGCTGATGGAGGAGATCGACCTTGTGCTGAATTTTGAGGCCCGGGGCACGTCCGGTTCATCCATCATGTTCGAAACCAACGATGGCAACGACAAGCTGATTCCTCTTTTTGAGGAGGCGACTCCCAACCCAGTGGCCAATTCGCTGACCTACAGCGTGTACAAAGTACTGCCCAATGATACCGACTTCACCATGTTTAAGCAGCATGATATCCAGGGTTTGAACTACGCCTTTATTGAAGATTACCTGGACTATCACACTATGCAAGACAATCCAGAAAATCTCTCCCTTTCCAGCCTGCAACATCACGGGGAAAATCTGCTCGGTAATTGCGGTTATTTGGCAATACAAATTTTGATATCTCTGCGCAATCAGATGTGATCTATTTCAATAATCCGTTTGGCGGGATTACCTATTATCCGCAAAGCTGGTCCTATTACATTGTGGGATTTGTCCTGCTTTTCTTCATTTATTTCCTGGTATCAAGTTATCAGAAAAACCGTATTTCACTGCTGCGTACCAGCGTTTCGTTTCTGGGATTTTCCCTTCTTTTACTGATTTCTGCCCTGCTCACGTGGTACGGTTGGAAGTTTATTCAGAGCACTGTTTTTCCACAATACCAGTGGCTGTTACATGGAGAAACGTATGCCCGCAGCTGGTATTTGTGGCTATTCCTGTTATTTGCCACCTTCATCGCTACAGCAGTGTTGAGATGGATGGACACCAGGATTAATACCAATAACTTATTGGGAGGCATCTATTTAACCTGGTTTACCTTGATCATCGCTTTAACTGTGCTTTTACCTGCAGCGAACTACTTTTTGCTATGGCCTGCTTTCTTCGGGCTTCTGGGATGGGCATTTGCTGCTGACAGCCTTAGAGAGAGATCCCATAGACATTTTCTCAATTATCTTGTTGTCGCTCAGCTTGTTTACCGTCCTTTTCATGTTTCCATTTTACATCAAGCTGATACAGGTTGCACTTACTACTCAGATGCTTTCGGTAAGTGTGGTGCTCTTTCTGCTTATGTTTGGTCTTTTGTGGCCCTTGGCAGATCTGATCATTGCGGATAACACCGGCACTTTTTACGGGATAATTTCTGGTATCATGATATACTGCGCAATTGGGGCAGTGCTACAGTCAGACTATACAGCGGAGGCCAAAAAGCAGAACAGCCCTGATCTATGCCGCCGACCAAGACACCAGAAATGCCTACTGGATCTCAACGGATCACAAAACAGATAGCTGGACCTCCAGCTTCCTGGGCAGCTCCCCGGCGGACTCTTCCTTCAGCAGCCTGGGCATTTTAAACTCAGATCATAACCTGCATGCTAAAGCTCCCTTTATGCAGATTGCCTCTCCCAAAATCGATTCTATCCAGACTCAAAACTTTGATTCGCTCCGGCAATATACGTTCCAGGTGCGTCCTGTGTATACAACCCATGCTACAAATATCTCCTTTCCCAAACCCAGCCAGGTTAGGGAACTTATCGTGGATGGAAAAAATTACACAGAGCCGTATCCAACCCTCTGCGAGTCAATCGGATAGCCTCTTACAGTTAAACTATTACAAAGAGTATATGGAGCCTTTTGAAATGTCAGTGACGACAACCCAGGGAGCGTCCCCCATACGCATGAAACTGGTCAGCAACAACCTCTACTACCCCGATTCCCTGATGATGGATCATCCACCAAGACCCGACTATTCCATGCCAAAACCAAGGTCATTTACGAATGGAACAATCTGGAAAAAGACGGTGAGCCTGGACTCTCTTGTCACAGTCTCAAATCAACAAAGTAATGAATAAGTCAGAAATCACTCATAGAATTCATCCAGATCTGCATCACACAGATCTATGAAAAGATTACTGAGCTTCTCGGTGACATCCTCAAAATAGGCTTTCCCCTTCTTGGCGGTGGCCTGTTTCGGGTCGCCAACACCGGTATCCTGGGTCACTTCAGACCAGCTCCGCTCAGCCCATGCCCAATGTTCATTTAGCGCTTTCACTTTGAACTGTTTAGCCTCTCCATTGCCGGCCTCCTCAAGCGGACGAACCAGCTCTGGTGCCAAGTGCAAGATAAGGCTGGTTTCCATCTCATCGGCGTGGTCCCCATCGAAATGGGTAAAATATTTTGATTTGTCGAGCGACTGAAACCAGTTACAAAAAGTCAACAACATATTCGGGTACTTAACGCCCAGCTCCCGGAGAAGCGGCTTAAACTTATTACCTCCGTGGCTATTCAGAACCAACAGCTTGTGGATGCCCTGGCGGTCCAACACCTCGATCACATCGTTCAGCAATGCCGCCTGCGTACTGGATGCATGTTGATATCCAGTTTGATATCGGTCTGGCCGGTATTTACGCCAAACGGAATAGTGGGCAACACTATAATCTTGGCACCAGCTTCCCAGGCGATTTCAGCTGCCGCTTCAGCGATACTCCGTGCCTCTATATTGTCGGTGGCATAAGGGAGGTGATAGTTGTGAGCTTCGGTAGCTCCCGATGACAAAATAGCCAGCTCTACGGATTGATCTTTCAACGTTTTCCAGTTGCTTTCCGCCAGGATGTAGGGTCGCATAAATTCTGTTCTTTCGTGATTAAGCGGTCATTCGCTTGTGGGTAACCGGAATACTCTCCACCTCCAGCAGATACCTGGGACTATACGTTCAGCATGCTCAGAGAAACCTGATTAAACAGGTTTAGAAGAAATGCCTTGAAAATATTAGACAAACGGACATTTCTTCTTGCCTGTGCCTGTGTTTACATCCAACAGTTGAATATGGCTGAGGATATCTTTGTCCAGTTATTATTTTTCCTCCCATTGTGGTGGCACTCTTGCACTTATATAGACCCGGATATGGAAGCGTCGATCCGGTTATAGTTCAACCCATCGGCGGTTGTGCCTTGATGACTCCATAATAGCCTGTACAGTACGAATATCCTTAATTCCCTCGCTGGCTGGCACGATGGGATCGCGGCCTTCAATTATTGCCAGGGCTTCGTTATCCATCTGGCGCGCCTGCTGGTGATTGGGATCCGGCGGAAGTTTTTTCCCATCGCTGGTTTCTCCCTGCACCCCGCTGTACGACTGGAAGGGCCGCAGATTATACCATCCGTCGGTGCAGGTCACATCCAGGTAATTCATCGATTTTCCAAACTGGTTTCTCCCTGTACCATCACGCCATCGGACTTCCAGTTCAAACGTGGTGGTCTCGTCAACTTCATCGTACATTTCGTAACGGTCCGATTTCTGGACACCTCTTGCTCGTATAGGTTCCATCTGCGTGGAGTAGCGTGCGGCGTTGATCGGATATACGCCCATATCATAAAGGGCACCGCCGCCGAGCTCGGCATCACGTCGCCAGTTGCCTTCCGGGTGACTCCCGTCATAGCCTGCGCCTGTCTTAACGCCCGTTACGGCACCATACGTCTCCTCTTGGGCGTACCGCATGATCGTTTTCGTATTGGGTTCATGCTGCATGCGGTAACCGATGCTCAGATGTACACCATTCTTGTCCGCCGCATCGATAATCGATTGGCACTCTTCTACAGTCAGTGCCATCGGTTTTTCGCACCACACATGCTTGCCTGCGAAAGCCGCAGTGATGGCATATCGAGCGTGTAAACCGGTAGGCACCACAATATAGGCCACATCGATGTCATCATTATTTTCCATCTCTGTGCATGTTGCCGTAATTATAGACATTGCTGTCCGGGTATTTTATGCCGCTCTTGCCACTCTGGGATTTTTGAGGGAGATCCGGTTACCACGCCCCGCAGCTCACAATGTCGGTTCTGTCGAAGCCCCGTGCCAGGCGCCCGGTGCTGTAGCTTCCCAATCCCACTAATGCAACTCCCAGCTTATCGTTATTACCCGGAAGAATAATGGATGGATATCCGATAGTTGAAACGGCCAAAGCTGACCCGGCCTGTTTAAGAAAACGCTTTCTTGAAATTTTATCAGACATAGCACTTGAATCTAGTTAAGAGGAGTTTGGTACTTAAGATACTTATCCCGAATTATTTACAAAATATTAAAAATAAGAATCTAACCCATTGATATTATTCCATATGCGAAAAATTACATGTAGCTCAAATTTAAGTGTTGCAACTATTGCTGCAAAATTGGGCCTTGCACTTCGTTGTAGTCAACATGACGTGCTCAACGTACTGAGGTACGTTTCCGCGGCCATTTTCTCTACGCTTTTGCAATACAAAATTTCTTGGTGAATAATCCGGGCTATATTTACAGCAATTGAAAGCAGAAAATTCCATGGTTATTTTGCTTTCTTAAGAACATAACAAATCAAGATCATACATCACTTTCGAGGTCTCTGGTTTGGGGAATGTTTTCCGAAGGTTTGTTGTAGAGTTAGTCCATGAAAAAATCGAGCGAATATATTGGTCTTGTAGGATGGCCGCTGGCCTGTTTTATGGCTGGCGCAGTTGGTGCTCTTGTTGAGCCGGGTATGTGGTACGAGGCACTGCAAAAACCCGCCTGGACACCACCCAACTGGACTTTCCCCGTGGTCTGGCCAATCCTGTATGTCTGCATGGCGAGCTCAGCCTGGCTCGTGTGGAAACAAGCTGGATTCTCAGGAGCACGCGATGCGTTAACTCTTTTCTTGGTACAACTGGCACTAAATGGACTTTGGTCCTGGCTTTTTCTTTGTAGCGCACCAGATCGGTACCGCGCTGGAGAAATCATGCTCCTTTGGATTATGATTCCTTCTGTACTATGGTGTTTCGCTCATACAGCAAATGGGCAGCGATCCTGCTGGTCCCTTACCTGGTCTGGGTGGCGTATGCCACCGCCTTGAATTTTGCCATCTGGCAGCTAAACTAACCTCATTTCCTTAATCTCTATATCAGTCATTACAGGCAGATGATCGGCAGGGAAATCTACCATCCCGGAAGGGCAATAAAATGCCGTGCCGCATTACCGAGACCTGCTCATTCGAAAAATAAAATCGATGCGGCCGCCGCCCTGTCCGCTGCTTACGCTGAAACCTCCATCCTTATCAAGGTGCCGTAGTGCGACAGTGGTGTGCTGTAGTAGGCATTGGGGAGTTCACTTCTAACTACAGAATACAGTTCGGAATCAGGCTCCGCTTTGAAATCGCCGGTTAGAACAACGGGCAGATTTTCGTCGGTGATCTCCCGGATTTTTATACGATCAGCCGCGCGCGCTCCAGTCGTAATTGCTCCCCGCGGTGATCAAAGTATGTATTGAATGTGTAAAACTCCTGTCCCGTATTTCGATTCTGGAACCTGGCCCACGTTACAATTCGCGGCAGAGTGGTATCCCAGCCGATACCCGGTTCTCCTGGGCTGTGAAAAGCCAAAACGTATCATGCCTGAGCAGATCATAATGCGACTCCATACAAATATGAATTCGCCCTCCTGCTTTCCGTTGGTCCGCCCAACACCTACCCATGCCTAATTATCCGGGTGGTTTTCCAGTAGACAATCTAAGGATTCAGTGCTTCCTGTTATCCCACCGGTTGATGCCGTCATCGGGAATATCATACCGGATATTATAGCTTATAACAATGATTTGCGTGCTGTCTGCGGGGAATTTTGTTTCGCCCCCTGTTGCTACTTTTAAACTCACCAAACCGATTGTTAAAAGTATTATTTTCATGACAGGAATTGTTCTATTTGTGCTTTATTAGACCGTAGACTCAATACATAATCATTTCCAGATAGGATCATAAATAGAGAAATCGTACACTTCATTTCGCAAAGTAATCAAATGGGATTGGAATTCTCTTATTCATTTTGGTTCTTACCAGTAGAAAGAGCTCTAAATACATGCTAGGTAAATAGATACGCTGCCCCGGTTTTCCATTAGATATGCAGTCATTTTGTGTATTTAGCCCAATACATTAAAGAGTTTCATTTTGTCGAATTTACCACATACCTATGATTACATTATTGCTGGAGCCGGTTCCTCGGGACTCAGCCTTGCCTGGCATATGCTCCATTCCGATCTCAGGGACAAGCAAATATTAGTTGTAGATAAAGACCTGGAGCCTCAAAATGACAAAACCTGGTGTTTCTGGGAAAAAAATGCCCCGGTTTTTGAAAACGTGGTTCAAAAGAAATGGGATGAATCGGATATTTTTGTGAATGGTGATCACTATCACGAGCAGTTGATCCAGTATCCCTACTACTCCATTCGAAGCGGTAGTTACCGGGCGGCTATACTGGAGGAACTTAAAACCCAACCGAATATAACGGTACTTGAAGCTCCCATTAAAAAATTAAGCGGCAGTGAATCGTTTGCCGAGCTGAACACAGAGAAAGAAACCTATCGGGCCGAGTATATTTTTCAGAGCTGTTTTAAACCCCACCTGAAAAAGCGAGCCCAATATCCACTGATCCAGCATTTCCTGGGCTGGGAGGTGTCCACCTCAGACGATGTTTTTGATCCTTCCTCGTTTATTCTCATGGATTTTGATGAGACCTACGGTTCAGGCATCGCATTTATGTATGTGCTGCCGTGGAGCGGCAACTGGCATTGCTTGAATACACCATCTTTTCCAAGCAGCCGGAAGAACTGACGCTCTATGAAAATAAGCTGGAGCTTTATCGATACAACCGTTATGGGATAAAGCAGATCAACTACGCGATCGACCGAGTTGAGTTTGGGAAGATACCAATGAATGATGCCGTTCATCATCCGTGGTACGCTCCGCGCGTGCTAAACCTGGGATTCAGGCCGGGCTTACAAAACCGAGTACAGGGTATACGTTCCGGCGTATTCAAAATCATTCGAGAAACATTGTAAAAGAGCTGTCAGAAGGGAATATGCCCTCCCCCGCTACCCGCTCAGAACGACGTTTCAGAAGCTATGATCTCTGGCTTCTCCAGATTATCCACGACCATCCTGATGAGGCTATCACTATTTTCCATCAACTTTTTAAAAATAATTCGCTCGATGATGTATTCCGATTTCTGGGAGAGGAAACAAACATCCAGCAAGACCTACATATCATGGCTAGTGTTCCGTGGTGGCCATTTTTCAGAGCGATCTGGAAGACCAGAAAATCCTTTTTCCTCATTTAGTTTCCGATGTACGCCCGCCAAACTTTACTGTTCGGATTCTCCCTTGAGTTGCTCGTTCGACTTCTCAATATATTTAAGCTGGTTGCCCAGCAGGTATCCTACCGGGCGCATAGCAGGTATCTCTTCAAAAACGACGCGTAGTATGCCTATAAGGGGAACAAACAAGATCATCCCAGAAACCCCCCACAGCTGCCCGCCAATAATAAGTGCAAGCATGGCAATAAAAGGATTGATACTAACGCGGGATCCTATAATACGGGGCGTTATAAAATTACCCTCCAGAAACTGAACCGTCATAAACACACCAATTACCCCGAGCGGATACAGAAGGGAATCAGTAAGAAACAGTGCATAGAGTAATGAAGGCAAACTGCCGATTATTATACCTATATAGGGAATGATCGCCATAAAAGCGGCGAATACGCCGAAAAATATGGCATGATCAATGCCCACAAGCAAAAGGCCGGACGTGTTGAGAACCGCAAGAATAAGGATCACCGTAATGAGTCCGACCAGGTAATTTTGTACGACATCCTGCACTTTATGGACCACAGCATCAACCTGGGTGTGATTCCTCCGTTCAATTACCTTGTTAAGGAAGGTACTGTACATCTCCTTGTAATAGAGCATGAAAAAAATAAAGATCGGCATGAGCCCCAACGTTGTGAACAGGTTGGTAGTGGTATTCACCAAGTCCGTAACGTACTGTCCACTGCGCTCAATGAGGTTGTCCAGGGCCTGCTGCAGGAAGTCGGTTTGCTGGGCTGGTGCGATTCCCACGGTTTCATCCACAAAAGAGAGTACATTTTCATTGATCTGCTTCAGCCTTGTCGTAACCTGCGGGAGATCCTGGGCAAATTGTACAAACTGCCAACTAAACAACGATAGTATACCCGATACAAGTACGATGACCAGAATAAGCGCAATAATAATAGAGGCGGCACGGCCCAGCTTCCATCCTTCAAGTTTCCGAACTATGGGAACCAACAGCATTGCGAACAGGGCGGAAAAAGCGAGAGGCATCAAAATGAACTTGCCGTAGAAAGCAGGAGGAAAAGCATTCCCAATCCAATAAGAATAATCGTGCTTTTTAACCAAAAAGGATATTTTTTCATGGAGAAGACTCAGAGTATTAGATAGAGTAAGAGGAATAGACCCTTTTTTATAAAAAGAAAATAACCAATAATTATCCACTGGCCGCCATCCGATATTTATGGTTGAATCAGTAGTAATATCCGGACTTGATTTGATTAACCTAATCCTTCAGTCAGACTTGTGGCCTTGGGATCAACTGACTCCTCGAAAAACTCGAACGGTACCCGGCCGGTCACCGCTTGTTTAACGCCGCTCTCTTCAATTACCTCCTGGTAGGTTTCATAGCAATCAAGCGCGGCCTTGAACTTGTCCATATCCTCGTCATTCGACTCTACCCAGCAGTCGATTTCTTGGAGCTTTGAGGATTTTAGATCAAATTTGCTTTCCACTTTCTCCTCGCTGTAGTGGGTATAAAATGCCAGGCGTTTTGGGTATTCAAATCCCTCCTTTTTCAGCTTGCAGTACGCACGTTTCACCACGGCATGGCTAACCAGGTGATCCTCAAAGCCGCTCACTCCATGCACAGCGTAGGTGACGACTACATCCGGTTTTATCTGGTGGATATGCTCTTCAATGACCTTTTCAATAGCAATCGGATTCATCTCCTTAAGACCGCTGTCAGGAAGATCAAGGACCGTCATGCCACTCAGGTCAAGGACCTGCTCTACGCATTGCATCTCCTTGTAACGGATTTCTCCCATCTTTTCTTTGCCAACACCCAGACGATGGCGCTGCTTGGTTGCTTCTCCCCTGGTAAGGGTTAGCAGATATACTTCTTGACCCTGCCGTCGCTGGGCTGCTATAGCCGGTGCGGGACCAAAAGATTCGTCATCAGGATGAGGAAAAATGTAGAGAATGCGCATAGTAACAGATCATTGAAGTTGGATTGAATATTACAACCTAAAAAGAAAGACCAACATTTCTCCGGAGGGTATTCTCAAGGTTCTAGATATGATTATAACAAAAAAAAGGTGACAAACTACATTGCCACCCTCTACGCGATAATAAGAAAATGTAAATTCTTTCGGCTGTTAAGCAAGTTTATAAACTAGTGCGCTATACTCTGTTTCCTGTTTCTCAGGGATCAGGTTGGTCAATGCTTTATTCAAAATAGAGAACAGCTCAAAAAACGTTGTTTTATATGCCTCCAGATGTTCTTCTCTACTCTTTTCAACTTCCTGTTGGACAAATGATTTCAGAATCTGCCAGAGATTCTTTTGATAGCTTTTGATGTAGGATAAGTTAATCAGGGAAGGTTCGTTTTTAGCTTGAAATGCCAATACCTCTGTACGCTCGATGATTTCATCAAGGATATGTCCATTCTTGCTCTTCATTCTGATCAACTTGAGATGTGCAAAAATTAGATTGATGGTATCGATTACCGTTTCCATCTCCTCATTTGCAGCCGTATTGTTATAGATGTAATCTGACTTATAAGCTAGTGCTTGCATATGATGTCCTCAAAATTGCCCTTAGTAAAAGCCTGTATTTGGCCCTTTCCGATGATATTGTTAGTAGGTAATTCTGTAAACCGTTGCTTAATTCAATGGTCAGAACCTTTCTCAGTAGAAGGCTCCTTAACTTTACTAATATTATAAATATTTAACAAGTTTATTTTTCCAGTTCCACAGCCCATGACTTGTTCACTACCTGATTAAATATGGTAGATTTTATTCTTGTTTGTGCAGCACACTTAGTTTTCAATCCCATTCTAAATCACTTTTCAGCTTGATTTAACCTGTCCCATTTCATCAGCTTAGAGTTTTCTCTTTTATATGGTACGGGGATTCCCCCTGTACAAAATGCTCAAAAATTTCAGGCAAAAAATATATCTACATATCACGATAGGACTACCTGAGGCTAATCCATCTATTGATAAAGAATTTATTTAGAGAGGCTTACGAATTGACATTATGTATGTCTATACTAAATCAGGCCTTGTCTAAACCTTGTGAAGTATTCAATAGGGTGGCACCATATGTACGTTTGTCGGTGTAAAGGAAGTGAATGTACGGGGTATCACAGGGCACAATTACCTTCCTTCATAACACCATACTCTTTTTAAAAAATTTTAAAACCTTCTAAAAATAGAAAAGCCCGCCAACTGGTGTCGACGGGCTCGTATTGGAATCATATGTATTACTACTTAATCTACAACTATGAGCAACCGGTTGTTGCACCACAGGTGATGCATTTCTGACAAGTTCCGTTACGGATCATCGTCATACTTCCGCATTCGGTGCAGGAATCGCCCGTGTAGCCAAGCTGCTTGGCACGCTCATAATCACTTTCGTAATCATCACCTTCGGTTTCCGTCGGTGCCTTTTTACGGGCCTGTGGAGACGATGAATCTCCTACCGGCTCGCTTTCAGGCTCGGGCTGCTGTTTCATCTGCCGTCGTTTTGTGGGATCCTTCTCTTCCGCCTCCTTCTGCTCAGAAGGACGAAGTTTCCGTGTCAGAATCTCCTCTGCAGGAACGTGGGCCAGATCGTCACGACCAAGATAAGTCACGGCCAACTCACGGAAAATGTAGTCGATCACGGAGGTCGTCATCTTCATATGCGGGCTGCCACTGACCAGTTCCGCTGGGCTCAAACTTGGTGAAGGTAAAGGCATCCACAAACTCCTCGAGCGGAACGCCGTGCTGCAAACCCAGCGAAATAGCAATGGCAAAACAGTTCATCAGGCTGCGGAATGCGGCGCCTTCACGGTGCATGTCGATGAAAATCTCACCAAGCTGGCCGTTATCATATTCACCGGTACGCAGGTACACGCTCTGTCCGCCAATCTTCACTTTCTGGGTATACCCCGTTCGGCGATTCGGCAGGCGCTTGCGACTTGCTACATATTTGTGGATGATTTTTTCTGCCGTTTTCACAACTTCATCCTGGGCAGCAGCTGTTGTTTCTTCCTCTCGGCTTCCAGGTCTTCTTCCTCATCAAGCTCATCAAATACATCGCTGAGGCTAGTTCAGCGGCTGACTGAGTTTTGAACCGTCCCGGTAGAGGGCATTGGCTTTTAGCATCAGCTCCCAGGAATGCATATAGGCATCTTTGATGTCTTCAACCGTTGCCTCATTCGGCAGGTTAATTGTTTTGGAAATGCGCACCAGAAATAAACGGTTGAGCGGCGGCCATCATGCGAATGTGTCCTTCGGGCTTAATGTAGCGCGTGCCGATGCGTCCGCAGCGGTTTGCGCAATCAAAGACCGGCAGATGTTCATCTTTCAGATGGGGCGCCCCTTCCACGGTCATCGTACCGCAGACATAGTCATTGGCTTCCTGGATCTGATCTTTGTTATATCCAAGATGACGCAGCAGATTAAAGTTGGGATTGGAAAGCTGCTCTTCGGAAAGATCGAGCACTTCCTTGCAGAAATCTTCACCCAGTGTCCACTGGTTAAACGCAAATTTGACATCGAAACTGCTGGGCAGCGCTTCTTCAATCGCATCCAGCTGCTCGTCGTCAAATCCTTTTTCGCGGAGGCTCTCCTCGTTGATGTGAGGGCATCCTTCAAGCGTTCCATGCCCTTTGGCGTAGTTGATTATATCATCGATCTGGGTTGAGCTGTAGCCAAGCTTGCTGAGGGCTTTCGGCACGCTCTGGTTTATAATTTTGAAGTATCCGCCACCGGCCAGCTTCTTAAACTTGACGAGAGCGAAATCAGGCTCAATACCAGTAGTATCGCAATCCATCACCAGGCCAATAGTACCGGTTGGTGCAATTACAGTTACCTGCGCGTTGCGAAAACCGTGCTCCTCCCCCGCTTGTACGGCACGATCCGCCTCAGAGCGGGCTGCTTTCAACAGGTAGTCCGGACAAGTGTTTGCATCAATGCCCATCGGTTTAACGGTGAGACCTTCATATTCGTCAGGATCGACATTATAGGCGGCGCGGCGGTGATTCCGCAGAACCCGCTGCATGTGCTCTTCATTTCGCTCATATGCCTCAAACGTTCCAAGTTCGTTGGCCATCTCGGCGCTGGTTGCGTAAGCCCCCATATGGATCATGGATGTAAGAGCACCGGCAATAGCGCACCCTTCATCACTGTCATAGGGAACGCCCTGTACCATCAGCGCGGCACCAAGATTGGCGTAACCAAGGCCGAGCGTTCTGTATTTGTAAGAAAGATCGGCAATCTCTTTGGAGGGAAACTGGGCCATCAGTACGGAGATCTCAAGCACAACGGTCCAGATGCGGGAAGCGTTCTGAATTGACTCCACATCAAACTCCTTGCACTCATCCGTCTTGAAATACTTCATCAGGTTGAGAGACGCCAGGTTGCAGGCCGTATTATCTAGGAACATATATTCCGAGCACGGATTACTAGCCTTGATCGGGCCATCTTCCGGGCAGGTGTGCCATTCGTTAATTGTGTCGTGGTACTGGGCTCCCGGATCGGCGCATGACCAGGCCGCTTCCGCGATATCATCCCAAAGTTCCCGGGCACGGATGGTTTTACACGGCTCGGGCTCTCGGCCTTCCTCTTCAGCCGCCCGCTTCTCGGTTCTCCAGTATAGATTCCAGTCGTCATCTTCTTTAACAGCCCTCATAAAGTCGTTGGGCATGCGGACCGAGTTGTTGGAGTTTTGTCCGCTCACTGTTCCATACGCTTCGGAATCCCAATCGGTATCGTACGTTTCAAATTTGAGGTCGGTGTATCCTTGTTTGGCCAACTGAACAACACGCTCGATATAATTAAGCGGAACCTTATCACGCTTGGCCTCTTTTATCGCCTTGCCAAGCTCTTTGTTTTTCAGTGGATCGCGGCTGGCAGCACCATTGAAGGTCCGTCCGTCAATCTCTACGGGCTTATGGCAGAGCTTAAGGATTTTATTAAGATGCCGTTCCAAGACTTTAGATCCCGTTACGATGGAAGCTACTTTCTTCTCTTCGTGTACTTTCCAGTTGACGTACTCCTCAATGTCCGGATGATCCAGATCAAGCGTCACCATTTTGGCGGCTCTTCGGGTCGTTCCACCCGATTTTATAGCCCCGGCCGCTTTGTCACCAATTTTCAGGAAACTCATCAGCCCGGATGATTTACCGCCCCCGCTCAGCGGTTCTCCTGCGCCACGGATAGCGGAGAAGTTCGATCCTGTACCGGAACCGTATTTAAACAGCCGTGCTTCGCGGACCCAAAGATCCATGATCCCACCCTCATTAACGAGATTGTCATCAATACTCTGGATAAAACAAGCATGGGGCTGCGGATGTGTGTAGGCATCTTCCGACTGCTTTAGTTCGCCGGTCTTACCATCAACATAATAGTGACCCTGTGCCGGACCGTTAATTCCATAGGCCCAATTCAAGCCCGGTATTAAACCACTGTGGACTATTGGGAGCTGCCATCTGGTGAGCCAGCATATAGCAAAGTTCTTCATAGAATATTCTTGCATCTTCCTCAGAATCAAAGTAATCATGTTTCCATCCCCAATAGGTCCAACACCCGGCCAAACGGTGAAAAACCTGGCGACTGTCGTGCTCACTGCCATATTGTTTATCCTCGTCAAGATTTTTCATCGCCTTCTCGTCGGCTTCCGACTTTTGAAGCCACTCGGGCACTGCTTCTTCAGATACTTTCTTAACCTCGGCGGGTACACCGGCTTTTCTAAAATATTTCTGGGCAATGATATCTGTAGATACCTGGGACCAGGGCTTTGGCACAATTACTTCATCCATATTGAATACAACCGAACCATCGGGATTTTTAATCTCCGACTTACGGCACACAAATTTCAGATCTCCAAATGGTGTGTCCCAATCATCTTGAGTGTAGAAGCGGGAAAATTTCATAGACAGTCTCCTTTAAATAAACTTTGATTCTGATATAATATTATTTTAGAAAGTGAAATGGGGGATACTATAGTGTAACTCTATGACTGATTAATAATATAAACCAACGAATATACCTTGCAAACTGTTGGGGCAAAAACTTTTCCACAAATCTTGAAAGTTATCAACAATTGTTTTGGAGAGCTTTAGAAAAATTTGATGTCTTATATATAACTATTCCTGAATCAGTTAAAAAATTGGAATATTTCAACATCACCATAGAAGAAAAGATGAGTTGATAACGACGCCTGTACCATTTAAATGCGTATTTATACCTTTACTATACATTTAGCCAGCCAAGCCTCAAAATTATCCACAATAGTTCATCTGACATATTAATAATGCATCAAATGAAATCAGGACAGCATATACAAAAGCAGTTATTTTTACACCAGTTTAATCACTATTTTATTAAATTTTTATATCAATATTTATAAAAATTATAAAAACCATCTTAATGGAAATATAAAAACAAAATAAAGAATATATTTTACATGACTATAAATGATTAAGGGCAAAATATATACCTACCATTCTTTACGCGAAAGGTTATGAATGGAGTGAGAGACATTCAAAAAAGAGCAACAGAGTCTATAGCCTGATTTCATCGTTAACTCTGCTGCTTCTTGAATTCTTATTATATCCAAAACAAAAATTCCTGTGGTTTCCAACTCCAGGAAAAAAGTTTTCCTAGAAAACGTATTGGGCTTTTATGAAGAATCCCCTTCCTTTGGCCCGGTAGCCGTTGAGCTCCACATAGTCAGTATCAAACAGATTTTCGATCTTGCCGATCACCGACAGGGCATCGAAAAATTCGTATCGAACACTGAAATCGGTAATACTATAGCCGTCTACTTCTGAGCGATCCAGTGCACCATAAAAGCCGGGACCAAGATCGGAGCTATAAAAAATATCGTGGCGTTTACCCACAAAACGAGTATTGGTTCGCAACCTCAAATCTTCGGTTGCCTGCCACGCTACATTAACAGAACCAGTCAAACTCGGTCGGCGGGTAAGCGATTCAAGCTCCTTCTGCTCGGTCAAAAATTCTCCGCTTTCATACATCTGCACATAACTGCCCTCGGTGTACTGCCCATCAATATCATCTGGATTGAACTGGAGCGTAGAGTGCGTATAGCTCAGATTGCCGCCTACCGTTACCGATCGGGCGATGCGACTTTCAAGACCAAGCTCTACACCATTAATATGCTGCCGGGAAGCGTTCAGGTAGGTATCACCACCGAAATCCTGGCTCGCAAGGTTGTCGATGGGCTTGTCTCCATTCCACAGGTATACATATTCTATCACATTTTTCACGTTCGTACGGAACAGTGAGAGGTTAAGCTGCAAGGCGGAATCGATGCTTTGTTTCCATCCCAACTCATAGGAAACAGAGGTTTCCGCCTCGAGATTTTCATTCCCGCGATCTGTCACATACCCCGGTGAAATAGCAGGAGAATAGAGCTGGTATAGCGAGGGGGCATTAAACCCAGACGTTACCGCACCATAAACAAGGGCAGATGAAGATACCTGCACTTTAGGATTTATCTCGAAGGTAAGATGCGTGCCAAATTCGTTGTGATCTACCAACCGGCTGCCAAGACCCAGGGAAAAAGCCTCATACTGATCTCCCAGCAAGCTGCCGTTCAGCTCAGAGTGGATGAAGGCATGATTGATCGATTCTTTCAGATCCAGCGAATCCAGATCGGTTTCTGACTCATAATTGAAGGAGCTGAGATAGGTGTAATTACGCGTGTTCATTGTTTGACGCTTATTACCTATCCCTACAATCGCTGAGACGCTGGGAGTGTTCACCCGCGCTGTCAGCTCATTTTCAAGTAGGGTACCTTCGGCATTGGTTTCGTTGTAGCTGCCATCGTAGGCGGTACCCGCAGCATTTGAAATAGATGAATCATTCACAAAGTCACGCTGCAGGTCAGAGTATGCGCCGTTAAACTCCAGCTCCCACTGCTCCCCCAACGGGTAACTGCCGCCATAGGTAAATAGGTCACGCCGAAAATCTACTTGTGCATTGCGGGCATCACTATATGCGCCCTGATCTACATCTGCGGTCTGGTCGACGCGTCGATATGAAGTATAGAGCTTAAGCTGATCGGTGGCGTAGCCTACTTTCCCGGAAAGATCCAGCTTGTTAAAGTCATCCTGATCCTGTGGATTAAAACTACCGGGATTCTGCACGGTATCGATGGTAGCATCCAGTCCGTTGGTCAGCTCCTGGGCGATACCAAAATCAGCATAAAAACCATTCTGGCCAGTGTAATTGAGATCCAGTTCGTTAGCGGTGGAATAGGTCCCACTACCAAACGCGCCGTGCCTGGTACCGACGGTGCCACTCGATCCCACGTTGCCAGACCCGCGCGAAATGATGTTAATCACCCCGCCAATTGCCGAGGAACCGTACAGCGTGCTGTGGGATCCCCGCACAATTTCAATGCGTTCCACTCTTGCCAGGGAAAGCTCGGATAAGTCGGGGGAATTCCCCGGCGTGGATGGATCGCTGATCCGAATCCCGTCGATCATAACGACAGAGTGATTGCTGTTTGCATTCCGAAGAAAAGCACTTTGCGTGGAACCGGGGGTCTGCCCATTGCCTACAAGGTGTATACTTTGCTGTGCAGCCAGCAGTTCGCCCACGCTGTAGTAGGTTGAATTGCGGAGCTCTTCGCTGGTGATGACCGTAACATTCCGCCCTGTTGTTTGAGGAGATTCCTGCCAGCGATTAGCGCTGATAATCACTTCATCGAGCTGGTAGGTTGTAGTGGTATCTACTTGTGCCCTCATGGAAGATGGAAGTGCCATCATTGTGGTTAGCAGAAGAAGAAATACGGCTTTACTTATAGTTGAGAATTGCATGTGTAAATCTGATTAGGTTACAAATGATGATGAATTCATCATTCGCACCTTTGGGAAACTGAAGAGAGGCATAAATACCGGCCGACGTGCAACCGCATATTTATTCTTCGCTTTTCTCCCGAAAGCTACGAATGCAGATGCAGGGGCAGGTCTTCTGGCTTATCCCGACCTCTCGTCCCTTCCCGTCCCGAAATCATCGAGACAGTGGTTACTAACGAAAGGTGCTAAATTCTGAACTACAGAATGGGAATTACAGCATCGGGGAATGCTCCGGATTTTTCTACTGACCAAGTCATCAGAAACACCGGATTCCCTTTTAATCTCACTCTGGTAAAAAACCGAATATGAGAACCCATGCGCAACGGGAAAATACAGGCTGTTTGCTATAAATCAAAAAAAGCTAATATATAATTTTTCACTTCCACTGGGTTGGGCTCTGCCCAAATACGTTTTGTGCATTTCAGCACAACGGCTATTTCCAAATGTAAAAACATTTTTAGTTGCATATATCAACTATTACCATTTTCTTTGGGCTCTCTTTATACAAATAAATCTTCCATGCATCTTAATCAGAAACTGTACTGCAATACACTGGGCTGCAAAATGGCCTACAGCCTCAAGGGCATTAAGCGGATGCTTGACAAGCATTTTACTCAAGAGAATATAGCTCTGACACTTGAACAGTATTTTGTGCTCAATATTCTTGACAATGAAGAAGGCCTCATTCTTAAAGAATTGGCAAATATCGTGGACAGAGAAGTCTGCTGTACTCAGACATATAAATGGGCTGGAGGAAAAACACTTTGTTGCCCGTGCCAAAGATCCAAAAGACAAGCGACGAAAGATTCTTTTAGTGACTAAACAGGGCTTGACTGAACTTCAAAGAGCACGAAATCTGGACCAAAAAGTCCATAAAATAATTACCAGTAATATTCCCGATAAAAAACTACAGGAATTTGAATCTATTATTGTACAAATCTATGAGCGTACCATGTCCGACAAATAAAGTTGATATAGTCAACCAATACAGACCTTTAATTTATCCAACAATAAATATTACCATTCCATGAACTTAATCCGCCGTACATTCTTGCTAATCCTGGCTATTCCGGCCGTACTACTCTGGTCTGTATCGTGTAGTAATTCCAGCCAACAGGAGGCACAATCAAGCCAGCAGGTTCAATCCTATCCTGTACTGGAAATCCAACCGCGATCTATCGAGCTGACCAGCAGCTATCCCGCCACGCTTGAGGGACTCCAGACCGTAGAAATTCGTCCCCGAGTGCAGGGCTACATTGTTGAAATGTCAGTGGATGAAGGCGACATCGTGGAAAAAGGTGAAGTGCTGTTCCAGCTCAACAGCGAGCAGATATGAACAGGAAGTCCGCTCAGCCGAGGCTGATGTTATAGCCGCCAAAGCCGCGGTGGAAACAGCCAAAGATGAAGTTGAGCGACTCAATAGCCTTACTGACAAAGAGATCATCAGTAACTACCAGTTACAGTCAGCAAAAAACAGGCTGCAATCCCAGCAGGCGGCCCTGGCACAAGCGGAGGCTGCGCTCGAAAACGCGCGGGTAAATTTAAGCTACACCCGTGTTAAAAGTCCTACTGATGGCGTCATTGGTAATATCCCTTATCGGATCGGGAGCTTGGTGAGTAGCACGATTTCCCAGCCACTGACGGTGGTTTCAAATATTTCCCAGGTTTATGCGTACTTTTCAATGAGCGAACGCGAGTTGTTAAATATGGCTCAGAATGTGGCGGATGAAGGCGGCAACAAGACGCTGCAGCAGCGCATTGCCGACATGCCTGAAGTAAATCTGGTGCTTGCTGACAACACACTGTATGATCACCAAGGGACCTTGCGACTGGCCAGTGGACTCATCAACACGCAGACCGGTTCGGCCTCATTCCGTGCACTGTTCCCCAATCCCCGGCAAATTCTGCGAAGCGGCGGTACGGGGAGCATCCAAATTCCATACCAGCGGGATGATGCCATCGTGATCCCCAAAAGTGCCACGTACGAGATCCAAAATAAACGCTTTGTGTATGCGGTGACCGACAGCAACACGATTACAAGCACCGAAATCTCGACGCGACCCTTATCCGCCAAACAGCTCTTCGTGGTTGAAGAGGGCCTGGCGCCCGGTGACGACATTGTGACGGCCGGGATGAACAGCATGCAGGATGGCATGACCATCAAACCGCGGCCGGTGGACAATGACAGCCTCTACCAAGCCTTGACGGTCCAGGATAACCTGTAATTCGTGCCACCAGCGTACCTTCAAGTTGATCCAAAAATTAAGCATATAACTTCACCACAATGATAAAACGCTTTATTGAACGACCGGTACTTTCGACGGTCATCTCCATTATTATCGTTATCCTTGGGTTTTTGGGATACAATGCGCTCCCCGTTTCTCTTTATCCCGAAATTGCACCGCCTACCATACAGGTACAGGCTAACTACCCCGGGGCGAATGCCGAGACGGTGCTCAATAGTGTGGTTACCCCACTGGAGGAACAAATCAATGGTGTGGAGGGAATGACCTACATCAGCTCAACCGCCAGTGACAACGGTTCGGCACAAATCCAGGTCTTCTTTGAGCTGGGCACCGATCCCGATATTGCGGCCGTAAATGTACAGAACCGCGTGGCGCAAGCCTCAAGCCTGCTCCCGCAGGAGGTAACCCAGGCCGGCGTAACAACGCAGAAAGAACAAACCAGCCGCCTGCTCATATTTACGCTGTACAGTCCCAATGGTAAATACGACGGCACCTTCATCGAAAATTATGCCCGGATTCAATTTGATTCCCCAACTGCAGCGTATCAACGGGGTGGGTACGGCATCATCTTTCGGCAACAGTGCTTACGCCATGCGCATTTGGATGAAGCCCGATGTGATGGCCTCCTACAACCTGACACCCAACGATGTGATTGCTGCACTAAACGAACAAAGCTTTGTAGCAGCCCCCGGGACCATCGGCGAAAATAGCGGGCAAGCCTTTCAATATACGCTGAAGTACAAAGGACGCCTTTCCACCGTCCCGGAATACGAAGAACATTATTATACCGGGAGAGCGGAGAAACGCCGAAATGCTGCGGCTTAAAGATGTGGCAGACGTTGAACTGGGTTCGCAGTCATACACGGTAAACCGAACGGTCAACGGCGGGCCGGGTGCCGGAATCTCCATCTCCAAAACAGCTGATGCCAATGCGCAGGAAGTGGTCGCAAATGTAAAGGATCAGCTGGAAGAAGCTTCCGAATAATTTCCCGGATGGAATGGAATACACCACGGTTTTTGATGCCAACAGCTTCCTAACCGCCTCCATGGACAAAGTATTTACGACATTCTTAGAGGCCTTTTTCCTGGTATTTGTGGTCGTGTTCGTATTCCTGCAGGACTGGCGATCGACCCTGATTCCCGCCATTGCGGTCCCCGTCTCCATTATCGGTACCTTCTTTTTCCTGAACCTGTTTGGATACAGCGTGAATCCTGCTCACCCTCTTTGCCCTGGTGCTGGCGATCGGGTATTGTGGTGGATGATGCGATCATCGTGGTCGAGATTATTCACGCCAAGCTCGAAGAGGGCGCCGATTCCGGCATGGAGGCCGCCGTGGAAGGAATGAACGAGATTGCCGGGGCTATTGTCTCCATTACACTGGTGATGTCGGCATATTTATCCCGTAACATTTATTACGGGCTCTACCGGCGTGTTCTTCCAGCAGTTCGGTATTACCCTGGCAACCGCCATTATCATCTCGGCCGTAAATGCCCTGACCCTGAGCCCCGCCCTTTGTGCCCTGGTGCTGAAGCCGGAGCGCAAACATATCGGGGAGGAAAAATCATTTACCGATCGCTTTGCCATCGCCTTTAACACGGCGTTTGACGTGGGTAAATACCGGTACAAAAAGGTGTTGGGATTTTTTACGCGAAATTCGTGGGCAGCCGTAGCTATTGTTATTGGATCCATTGCGCTATTCGGCTACCTATTCCAGACCACACCTTCCGGATTTGTGCCCGACGAAGACCAGGGTGTGTTTTTCGCCAATGTAAGCCTCCCCACTTCTTCCTCTCTTGAACGGACCCAAGACGTGTTGGATGAGGTTGACGTCATGCTTGAAGAGATGGACGTAATTGAGTCCCGGCTGCTCATTTCCGGCTTTGGGCTCATCAGCGGATCTGGCAGTCAATACGGGTTTATTGTCGGTAAGCTCAACCATTGGGATCAGCGCGAGCAGAGCGTAAATGATGTCATCCAAACATTGCAGCAACGGACATCAAGCATCAAAGAGGCTGATTTTGTCTTCCTTTCTCCGCCGGTTATTTCTGGTTTTGGAAACTCCAGCGGGTTTACCGTTAACCTGCAGGATGTCTCCAGCGGATCGTTTGACGAGCTGGCCCAAGCGAACCAAAAGCTTAATCAGGCGCTTTCTCAACGACCTGAAATTCAATATTCCAGCTCCTTTTTTGAGACGGACTATCCCCAGTATATGGTTAACATAGATATACCGAAGGCCAAGCGCGCCGGCATTTCTCCCCGATCAATCATGAGCGTTATGCAGGCGAATTACGGTGGATTATACATCTCCAACTTTAATCGTTTTGGCAAGCTCTACCGCGTTTTTCTGCAGGCCGATCCGGAGGCGCGGGGTTCCACCGAAAGCCTTCAAAATGTTTCAATCAGGAACGGACAGGGAGAGATGGCGCCTATCAGCTCATTTGTAGATCTGGAGCGTGTCTATGGGCCGCAAAGCATCTCCCGGTTCAACCTGTTTAACTCGGTGCAAGTAACGGGGGCTACCAATCCCGGCTACAGCTCCGGTGATGCCATCGACGCCATTGAAGAGGTGTTCGACAACCAGATTTCTGATAATTATTCGTATGCATACTCCGGCTTAACGCGTGAAGAAAACAGCGCCAGCGGACAGGAACTGATCGTTTTCGGGTTGTGTCTCTTGTTTGTCTATTTCCTGCTCAGTGCCCAGTATGAAAGTTACCTGGTGCCCTGGGCGGTAATATTACCGCTACCCATCGGCTTGGCCGGGTCGTTTATCTTTGCCAATATCTTTGGCGTAGCCAATAATATTTACCTGCAGATCTCATCCATTATGCTACTGGGGCTGCTGGCCAAAAACGCAATTCTTGTCGTCGAATTCGCCCTGCAGCGACGCACGGAATGAGGGCATGAGCATTGCCAAAGCAGCCATCAACGGAGCTGAAGCACGACTGCGCCCCATTTTGATGACTTCGTTTGCTTTCATCGCGGGCTTGCTGCCGCTGGCCCTTGCAACGGGAATTAACGCTAATGCGAATCAATCTATCGGTATCGGGACGGCCGGCGGTATGTTTATCGGTACATTTGTTGGCCTGCTGGTGGTGCCCGTCCTGTTCATCATTTTCCAAAATTTGCAGGAGAAGTTTTCAGGTCCGCCTCAAGTTATCCGTGAACAACAAGATCAAGTTATTTTACCGTGAGTATTTAATTAACATCAAGGATTTATTCAATCACATGATGTATTTTAAGTCAATTTTCAAGGTAACTCGTGGCAGTCGTTTTCCTGGCTGTTGTACTGTCCTCCTGTATCGCTACCAAGTCATACAAGGAACCTGATCTTAAGGCGGATACAAAAGAATTTTATGCATTTGATCAGGTTCAGATGGACAGCACTGCACGCTGGCGCAACATGCCCTGGCAAGCAGGTGTTCGAAGATCAACAATTACGTAGCCTAATTCGCAGAAGCATTGCAATAACAACCTTGACCTGCGCAGATGCTATTCAGCAGATTCGCAGTAGCCGAAGCAAACTTCTATCAGGGTAAAATGAGCTTACTTCCCAGCTTCACTATTCGGCGGGAATGCCTCCTATACATGAACCTATCAGACAATAGCAGCAAATTTTGGTGACAGCTTCAGTGGTGCAGCAATTCCAGCAAGCGATCAATATGGCGTTTCGCTGAGTTCCAGCTGGGAACTGGATATCTGGGGCAAGCTGACCAGCGCCAAAAAAGCCAGCTACGCCGCCCTGCTGCAAACCGAGGCCACCCGTCGAGCTGTTCAAACAAGCCTGATTGCAAATATTGCCAATGCTTATTATCGCTTGCTTGCACTAGACCGACAGCTGGAGATCACAAAACAAACAGTACAAAACCGCCAACAGGATGTTGAAACGGTAAAAAGCCTGAAAGAGAGCTCGGTAGTAACTGGTGTTGCCGTTCAGCAGAGCATTGCCAATCGCTTTGCTGCTGAGGTCACTATTCCTGAACTCAGGCAGCAGATTACGGAGCTTGAGAACGAACTGAGTATACTTCTGGGGCGTACCCCGGGTTCTATTGAACGTACCACGCTGGATCGGCAGGAACCGATCGATTCACTGGCCACCGGAATACCTGCGCAACTTCTCCGAAATCGCCCCGATATTCTGGCGGCCGAATATAATTTCCGCCGGGCGTTTGAGCTGACCAATAATGCGCGGGCTTACTTTTATCCCTCGTTCACCCTAACTGCCGATGGCGGATTTCGGAGCCTGAGCACACAAGATCTTTTCCAGCCGGGATCTGTTTTTTATAACATCATCGGTGGCTTGACACAGCCGCTTTTCAACCAAGGCCGCAACAAAGCCCGGCTCAAACAGAGTAAGGCACAGCAGCAACAGGCATTACTTCAATTGCGCAGTTCTATCCTTAATGCGAGACGGGACGTATCCAATGCCCTGAATCAATATGAGCATGCAGAACAAAAAATTGAACTTCGTCGCCAGCAGGTCAGCGCCCTTGAAAATGCTGTTGAATATTCAAGAGACCTTCTTCAATTCGGGGAAGCCAATTACATAGATGTTTTGACCGCTCAACAGAATCTGCTTTCCACCCAGCTTAACAGCGTAAATGACAAACTGCAAAGGTTGACAGCCGGGGTCAGTTTATACCGCGCGCTAGGCGGTGGCTGGAATAAAGCAACCGGCCTTACGGATGAATCATCTGATTCAAACTAAGGCAAGTTTTCATACTGGGTCTCGGTGTACTTGTAAAGGTACAGTTAGATTATTTCCGCTTGTACTCCACAATGTTAAAATCCTTGTACTGCTCCCGACTAATTTCTTCCCAGGTTGTCCCGATGTCATCACGATATTCAGGGAAGAAGGTATCTCCCTCGTACTCGTTGTGGACTTCGGTGATAACCAGCAAATCAGCGCGATCGATGGTTTGCCGGTAGATCTCACCGCCACCGATCACGTATACTAAATTACTATTTTTAAGATACTCCAGTGCAGCATCAATGGATCTGTACGTGCGAACATGGTCGTACCTCTTCTTGCTTCGAGAAAAGCACCACATTTTCCCGGCCGGGCAGCGGTTTTTCACCCAGCTCTTCAAACTCTTTACGTCCCATTAAAATGGGGTGTCCCATGGTTGTTTCCATGAAGTGCTTCATATCCTCCGGAAGATTCCAGGGCAGATCGCCGTCTTTCCCGATCACCAGGTTGGGATCGTGCGCAGCTATCAATGCCAGTTTCATACCGCCACCTCAAATTTTATCGACGGATGGGGATCGTAGTCATGCAGCGTGAAGTCTTCAAAGGTAAGCTCATCAACGGGTTTATCGGCAATCTCAAGGCGAGGCAATTCGCGCGGTTCACGGGTAAGCTGCTCCTTCAGTCCCTCAATATGATTTTCGTAGATGTGGGCATCCACAATAGTGTGCGCAAACGTACCATACTCCAGCCCCACCTCGTTGGCGATGGCCATCGTCAAGGTAGCATAACAGGCCAGATTAAACGGAATTCCCAAAGCGATATCGCCGGAACGCTGCGTAAGGTGACAATTTAATTTGCCGTCTGAGACGTTGAAAATGTACATCAGGTGGCACGGCGGCAGAGCCATTTTATGCAGCAGACCGGGATGCCAGGCGCTTACCACAATCCGTCGGCTATTGGGATTATTTTTAAGCATATCAATTGCACGCTCAACCTGGTCAAACTCTTTCTTCACGAGCTGCGTCTTGTCAATATGAGAGGCATTTCCCTCAAAGCTGACCTCCTCCTCTTCAAAATAGGGAAAGTTACGCCAGAGTACCGGGTAGATCGGTCCAACATGTCCATCTTCATCGGCCCAGGCGTCCCAGATATGACAATCCTTTTCATCCCGCAGCCACCGGATGTGATCTTCACCGCGCAAGTACCAGAGCAGCTCCAGTATTACAGATCGAAAATAAACCTTTTTTGTGGTAAGCAGAGGAAATCCATCGGCCGAAATCCACCTTGTAAAACTCTGAAAAACTGGAAATGCGTATCGATGCCGGTTCGATTTTCTTTGCGAACTCCGTTTTCTAATACATTGCGGACCAAATCTAAATATTGTTTCATAACTTTGTTCTATAAGTATTTCCAGCTAATTAGCAAGAATTTCTGTTCCGCAAAGGGTAACATTCTAAATATCAACTTCAAATATAATCCACGTCCCTGTCAGCAGCGCGACCGCGATCTGAAAAATAAATAATAATTCCTGTCACATCCACCAGGGTCGACACAAAAGGCAGCGAAGTAACAGCAGGATCAAGTCCCATTTTGATAGTACAAACGGAAGCATCGAGCCACGTTAAATTCCCAATAATACTACACCGACCAAGCTCAGGCCCACCACCAACGCACTCAAGATTCAACTCACAGGTTCACCGGTATCACCCTCAGCATAACCTGAGCTCAGTGATATACCAAAAAGCCAAGATAACTCCCAGCAATAAACCAAGTAACATGCCCGTCAGCCTGCTCAAACATCTTCTTTCCAGTCCTCCATGTTGATATCATCGGTGGCAAAGCGCCGGATAATCAGCGTGGCTGCCTGTGAGCCGGAGTTACCACCGCTGGAGATAATCATCGGGATAAAGAATGAGAAGCACCGCGGCTGCGCAATCGCATTTTCGTAAGTCGCCCATAGCTGTAACCGTGAGCATTTGTCCCATAAATAGAATGACCAGCCAGCCGATCCGCTTTTTTACCATTTCTTTGATAGAGGTCTGGGAATAGTAGTCATCCAGCGCGTCCATACCGGCCATAAGCTGCATATCCTCGGTGGTTTCCTCCTCCGCCACGTCGATCACGTCATCCACCGTCACAATACCCACAAGAATGCCGTCGGAATCGACCACCGGCATTGCCACGCGGTCATATTTGCTGAGCATTTTTACCGCGTCCTCCTGGTCTTCAAAAGCCGAGAGCGCCTCGAACGATCAGTCCATCAGCGAATCAATGGTCGCCTCCGGGTCAGCCAGGATGAGCTGGTTAAGCCGCAGGTCATCAATCAGGTGCTCCTGGTCATCCACCACGTAGATCACGTTCACGGTTTCTGCACTGTGACCAAATTTCCGGATATGCTCCATGCTTTTCTGGATGCTCCAGTCTTTGCGCACTTTCACATAGCGGGGGGTCATCAGCCGGCCGACGCTCTCATCGGGATAGCCCAGCAGTTTCTGCACCAGCTTGCGATCTTCCGTATGCATGGAGTTCATCACGCGCTGGGTCAGGTGGCCGGGCAGTTCCTCCATCAGAGCCACGCGTTCATCCGGCTCCAGGTTAGACATCACCTCGCTGAGCTGCTGAGCAGTAAACACTTCAAGGAGCTCAGCTCCCTTCTGTGAGCTAAGATAGGTGAATACATCTCCCGCCTTTTGTTTTTTAAGGAGACGAAAAATGACGATGGCAACCTCTTTTTCCAGCTCTTCAAGCAGCTCGGCGATGTCGACAGCGGGTACATCATTAAGAATATCTTTGAGTGCGACCCAATCTTTATTTTTGATCAGTTCATCGAACTCAGGTTTGAGCAAATCGACTATCATGGGAGTTCTGACTTGTTATCATTACCGATGTTCGGCGGGGTTACCTTGCGCCTAAGAATCGTATAAAATGATACCAAAAACAAGCTATGGTTTAATGGGAAAGGGCCTGAATTGACATTTTTAACAAAGCAAATAAAAAGGTTAACAAAACCCTGCACGGAATTTTGATCCGCACAGGGTCCAATGCTTTGATTAACATGTAAGCCAACACTCCTCAAGCGTGTTGTTTTACTGAGGCATTTACTACCCGGGGCCGACCAAGTTTTTGAAATCTTTATATGCCAAGCGAACCAGCTCGCGGTGAGTTCCGGCATTAAAGGCTATCACCTCGTCCTCTTCGAGCACCTCCGCCACAATGGTTTTCATGTTATAAAGGTTACCAAAGGGCGGCATGGCGCCCAGCTCACAATCGGGAAACAGCTCCTCGAACTCCTCTTCCGAGGCTAATTCCACCTGGCTGGCACCCAACTCCTTCTTTACCTTTTCAAAACTGACATTATGGGTTGAGGGCAGCACCAGCATTTTAAGGTCTCCGTCAACCTTAATCATCACCGTTTTGGCCATCTCTTTGCCCGGAATATGGGCCGAGGCGGCTACCTCCTGCGCGGTAAAGGCTTTTGAGCGCCGTATCACAACATATTTGACTCCTTGCTCATCAAGATAATTTGTTAATCGGTTTAGCGGCATAATAACCTCCCATCTTTAGGCCATGATTTTGATGTATAATAAATATAAGCAATTGTGATTGAAATTTGACTCTATACAAATCCTCAAGAACAAAGACAGGACACATCTTAGATCTGCCCCAACACTCTAACTCTTGTCTATCTTACTATAAACCTACCAAACCTGCTGTTGCGGTTCTTCCTTGATAATCTCTTCGGACACATTTTCTCCAAACTCAACCTGGTCAAGCGGAAAATTTTCCATAAATACAGCCCCTGTATACTTCCCTTCCAACAGTAGTGGGGGCCCGTCGACATTGTCATTCAACGCTACATTATTGAAGGTAAACTGATATACATCGTTGGCGATCATAGCCCGCTCTTGCGAGCTGACAGTAACATTATTCAAGGTGAGATTCTTAACACGCTCAATCCTTGCTCCAACTTCAGCATTGGCTACTGCAATATTTTGCAAGGTGATATTCTCAAGCCATTTTTCCGGCAGCCCGATCAGCTCAATGGCCGTAGGCACGCCGTCTATCTGCACGTTGCGAATATCTATATTGCGAATGATCGGTGCCGGACCCGTGGCGGTTGGACCGGTATAAAACGTGTTAAAATTAATCGCCTGACTGTTGATATCCTTCATGCGGATATCCCGAATAAAAATATTTTCGATGATATTGCCCCGCCCCCGTTCCGTTTTGAAGCGGATGCCCCGGTCGGCGCCCTCAAAATAAGCATCGTGCACATACACGTTGTTGATACCGCCGGAGGTTTCACTACCAAATACGATGCCCCCGCTGCCGGTTCGAACTTTGCGCGCCTCAAAATTTCGCACCACAATATTTTTTGTAGGAATATCAATCTGAATTCCCTCTTCATTAAACCCGGATTTAAGCACTACCGCATCGTCACCGGTCTCAAAATGATTGTACTCTGACCAGCACATCGCTGACTGAATCCAGCACCACTCCGTCGCTGTTTGGAGCCCGGAGGCTGTTCACGGTAATATCTCGCACAATGGCCCGGTTGCTGTACACCAGGTGCACGTTCCACATCGGGCTGTCATTGAGCGTGATACCTTCAATCAGAATATTCTCTGATTTCCAGAATACTACGAAATTAGGGCGCATTCCTTCGTTGCCTGCCCCTTTGCCAAAATCCCTTCGCGAAAGTGGGCTCTTGGTGGCAATTCCGCGGGAGGAGCTCCATGCTCTTCAAACCAGCTCCACCAGTGATCACCTTGTGCATCCAGCGTTCCTTTCCCCGTTATGGCTACATTCTGGAGGTTTTTGGCGTAAATCAGCGGCGAATAGTTGTAGGCCTCAACGCCTTCATAGCGCACGCGAACTACCGGAAGGTAATCTTCTTTATCAGTGCTGAAATAAAGCGTGGCTCCCTCTGCAATATGCAGGTTGATATTACTCATCAAATGGACCGGCCCGGTAAGCCATTCGCCCTCGGGAATCACCACCTTGCCACCACCGGCCTGGTGTGCGGCTTCAATGGCACGGTGGATGGCATCCGTATTTTTAAAACCGGATTCCTCACTCCTCATCCGGGCTCCGAAATCTCGAATATCAAAAGAGGAATCAGGGAAGGTCGGCCGCTGGAGCTGCGGCATTTCAAAAGGCGCCTCAATCGGACTGATCTCCGCTGGAGCTGGTTGCGATTGGGCCCTGATTCCGGTGAGTAGAACGAGAAAAGTCACCGCTAATACCATGCCAAATATCCCGCTTCTTTTGCTCGTAGTTATTTTCTGAATTCCCATGACAGATCCCTTTTTAAAAATTGAAAAATTCATACGCATTTACTTTCAAAGAAATGGTTCGTCCTAATTGTAGAGATTAAAAAACGAGAAGACAAATAAATATCCATTGATAATACTCTTGGGTTCTTCCAACATTTATCTAATAAAATCATCACCTTACGAGGTGTATATTTCTGTTCATTATTTTGATTCTAAGTAGACAAATATCATGCTGAAACAACTCGTCTCCAAGCTCAGACCAATACTTAAAATTCTTATAAGTACAGGGTTACTTTTTTGTACAAGCCAGCCCTCAGTGGCTCAATTTTATGATCCGTTTGAGGGTCCTATAAATGATGCGTGGACCTACAACTCCGGGGATGGAGCTGCTACCATCGACTTTACCGGGAACCAAGAGTATGCCACCATTATCGTCGACGCAACGGATGACCAAAACAACATCTGGTGGGCGCTGATCAGGCGAAATGTAGCACCGCAGCTGGATCTTTCTTTGCTGAGCAAGCCCACCCACGAACTCCGTGTTGAAACCCGCATCAAAGCCAGCCACTCTCCGCGTCGTGTCAACCTCCATTTTAACACCCAAAAGACCACCGACTTCCACTCTCATCTCATGGAATATGATATTGATGATACCACCAACTGGCACACCATCAGCATGACAACAGAGGGTTTCGAAGCAGTGCCAGGTGATACCGTCAATGCGCAGATGGCGCTGATCGACTGGGGACCCGACACCTACAAACTGCAGGTAGATTACTTCAAAGTCGATATCGTTGACACCGACACGACCCGCCCTGATATCGGGAATCCCGTGCCTTATAATCCACCGATACCCGAATTATCCTCATATAATTATCAGGAAAAAGTCAGTGATGACACGATGGTAGATCTGCGATTTCCAGAAATAAACTTCAATGGCTGGTATGCGATATCCCGCAAAGAACAAGCGCCAACGTTGACCGTTTCCGGCGGGCAGTTTAGCCTGCTTCGGTGGGATCTTGAATCGTACGTCGGCCGGAACGTTGAGGGCTATGGCGTGCTGGAAATTACCACCCAGTCGCTACAGAGGATGGAAACAGGCCTCCCAGAGTTTGGCCAGGTTCGCGTGGTAGAAATATTAGCGGATAAAAATTGGAGCGAGGAAACCGTAACATTAAAAACACTTTCCGGCGGAAAAAATATTAACAAAGTCTTCAATCCACAGATGGTAATTGATGTGGCTATATCTCCCGAACCGGGCAGCAGTACCAAAATCACCATTAACGAACCCGTGCTGCAACGCCTGATAGATGGAGAGACAACCGGGCTGGCCCTGCGCCCACTCGGACCAATTACTGCTACCTTTTTTGCCTCAGAATATGAGGAGGGCAGCTACAGCGCCACGCTCCATTTCAATCTTTCAGGTGATGATTAGCCCTATTCTAACATTCAAAAATTGTTATAAATCCTTGCTTACAAAAATAATAAGTTCTGTATTATATTTGACCTGCAAGAATTCAAGACTCTGCAATATTCTAATTTATACTTCCAGTACATTCTCAACTGTTAATATCTCTGGTTATGAAAATGTCCCTAAATCTTACCACAACCGTTTTCTTTCTGACTTCACTTCTGACATTTATCCCGACGCAGTCCGAAGCCCAAAACAGCTCCACTAGCTGGCAACTCATTGAAGGAGATGATATGCCTCATCACCGCCACGAAAATGCGTTTACCAACGTGGATAACAAGCTGTACCTGCTGGGCGGACGTGGAGAGCGACCGGTTGATATTTATGATCCCGAGACCGGCAACTGGGCCACCGGGGCCACGCCTCCCCTTCCCATGCACCATTTCCAGGCGGTTTCCCATGATGGGAAAATTTATGTGATGGGTGCCTTAACCGGCGGCTATCCTGATGAAGACCCGATTTCCAATGTCTATATCTACGATCCCGCATCTGACAGCTGGAACAAAGGACCCGAAATTCCTGAAGATCGTCGGCGGGGAGCAGCCGGCGCCGTAGTGCATAACGATAAATTCTACCTGGTTGGAGGCATCCAAAATGGGCATATCGACGGGCATGTTCGCTGGTTCGATTCATTTGATCCCCAAACCGGAGAGTGGGAGCACCTGCCTGACGCCCCGCGTCGCCGTGATCATTTCCAGGCCGCAATCGTTGACGGTAAGCTTTATGCTGCCGGCGGGCGACGTTCATCGCAAGCTACCGGACAGACTTTCCAGCTTACAATTCCTGAAGTGGATGTCTACGACTTTGAAACTGGCCAGTGGACGCCTCTTTCACCGGCGGGTGACCTGCCTACCGAACGGGCGGGAACCACTTCCATTTCCGTGGGCAATAACCTGGTTGTTATCGGTGGTGAGAGTGGATCCCAAGAGCTGGCCCACGATGAAGTTGAAGCGTACAATCCAGAATCCGGGGAATGGCAGGCGTTGCCACCGTTGAATACCGGGCGTCATGGCACCCAAGCTGTAATTCATGATGGGAAAATTTATATTTCAGCTGGCTCCAGGGTTCGGGGCGCAGAAGAGATCAACTCTATGGAAATACTTCAAATTCCGGGTTCGTTAAAGCAGTAAACGAACGCTCAAAACCTATTTTTAGTCGCGTAGCTGAGACAAGCAAACGAATTTTTAGCCTATTCCACGATCTATATTTTATACCAAACTGGTGCATTCGCTGCTGTTCTTCCTGATCTGCGGATGCACCATCTATGTTTTCCTGGCAGTTCTTTTTGATCAAATTACTCTGCTAACTTGGCTTGCATTCGGTGTAGTGGTAATTGAATTGGCGGTTCTATTGTTAAACGACTGGCATTGCCCGCTTACCCTGTTTGCCGAACAGAACGGTGCTGAAAGTGGATCCGTTGCCGACCTGTTTTTGCCCAAATTCTTAGCGGATCACCTGTTCAAACTATTCGGATTCACATTCACCATCACGCTGATTTTGCTGGCTTGGCGTCTTTTGGGATAAATGGTCCTATTTGCCATTTCAATGCGACTACTGTAAACTGTGAGCCGTCATCAACATTTTCGGGCCTAATGTTAAGGGATATAATTCATGAACGGGACACCTCGGTTTTTTTTATTTTTAATGCTCATCATATATACTTCGTGCACCAGATCCGCTGACCAAGAGCAGTATAAAACGTGGCGCGTATATGGAGGTGGAAACGAGTCGATTCGCTACTCTGCACTTACTCAAGTCGACACTTCAAATGTTACGCAGCTCCAAAAAGCCTGGACCTACCATACCGGAGATGCCGACACGGCCAAAAACTCCCAGATTCAGCACAACCCTATCATCATCGGCAACACACTCTACGGGGTTACCCCGCGCATGAAGCTGTTTGCCCTGAACGCTGCCACCGGCCAGGAACAATGGGTCTTTAATCCCCTGCCAGATACTACGGAAGTAAATCACGGCATCAGCAACAACCGAGGCGTAGCCTACTGGCAAAACAGCGACGGCTCTGAACAACGCATTCTGTACACGGCCGGATCAAAGCTATATTCCATCGACGCCACCACTGGAAAACCGGACACCTCTTTCGCCGAAAATGGGAGCCTCCCTTTGACTGAAGGACTGGGACTTGAGAGCGACAACCTGTACGTTTCAGCCACATCCCCCGGCATTGTTTACAGGGATACTTTTATCCTTGGATCTCGTGTTTCCGAAGGAGCGGATGCTGCACCCGGGGATATCCGTGCTTTTAACGTCAGGACCGGAGAACTGGAATGGACTTTTCACACATGATTCCGAAGCCAGGTCAACCGGGTATTGAGACCTGGAAAAATGAAGACGCCCGCCAAACTATTGGAGGAGCCAACAGCTGGGCGGGCATGAGCTTGGATAGAAAGCGGGGAATCGTATATGTCCCAACAGGCACTGCCTCTCCAGACTTTTACGGCGGCAACCGGAAGGGAGCCAACCTCTATGGAAATACACTTCTGGCACTGGATGCCGCAACCGGTAAACGAATATGGCACTACCAGACCGTACATCACGACCTGTGGGATCGCGACCTCCCCTCCCCACCCAGCCTGATCACCGTAACACACGACGGAAAAGAGATCGACGCAGTAGCTCAATCCACCAAAACCGGGTATATATTCCTTTTTAACCGGGAAACCGGGGAACCGCTTTTCCCCATTGAAGAACGTCGGGTACCCACAAATTCCGAGCTGGAGGGTGAAGAGGTCTGGCCCACACAACCGGCACCTACCAAGCCGGCACCAATGCTGCGGCAGCACCTCTCAGCAAAAGACCTCAATCCCTATGTTTCCGATGCGGTCCGGGCGGATCTCCGCGAGCGACTTGACAAGCTAGACAGCGATCACATGTATGCTCCTCCCTCGTTGAAAGGCACACTCATGTATCCGGGATACGACGGGGGTGCTGAGTGGGGTGGCAACGCCTATGATCCAGAAACCGGGCTCCTGTATGTAAACAGCAATGAAGTACCCTGGACCCTGAAGATGATACCGGCTGGTGAAGGCCGTTCAGATTCTGAATCGGCACCACAGGGCTTTGGCGAAACCATGTATATGACTCACTGTGTAAGCTGTCACGGTCCGGACCTGGCCGGCAGCGGGAACAATCCTTCTATCGAAAATGCAGCAGAAAAATACAGTGCAGACGAACTGCTTGAAATTGTCAATAACGGCCGACGGATGATGCCCGGTTTTAATCACCTGCCAGAGTCTGAAACAAAGTCAATCGTCAACTTTTTGCTCGATGAGGAGCATTACGCGTTTACCAAAAAACAGGAAGTGACCAATCGAACTGATCGCACCGCGCCTTACGTGATGACTGGCTACAACAAACTGCGCACTCCAGAAGGATACCCCGCTAACAGTCCACCCTGGGGCACGCTTAATGCGATAAATATGAATACGGGGGAATATGCCTGGCGCATTCCCCTCGGTGAATATCCCGAACTGGCGGATCAAGGTATTCCTGCCACCGGAACAGAGAACTACGGCGGGCCTGTCGTAACGGCAGGAGGCCTGGTATTTATCGCAGCTACGCTCGATTCTGAATTCCGTGCCTTCAACAAACGAACCGGTCAACTGCTTTGGGAAACAGAGTTGCCTGCCGCGGGATTTGCCACGCCAAGTATTTACCAAGTTGACGGGAGACAATTTATTGTCATAGCCTGCGGCGGCGGTAAGTTGGGCACGACTTCCGGTGATGAATTTGTGGCTTTTACCCTGCCAGAGTAAACTTTGGGTTTACAGACGAATGATTTTTCAGGTGTTGGAAAATACAGTTGGGTGCTGGCGGGCGTAATCATATGGCTACCCTATGACATCATTATTACGGGTCTTGTAGTCATTGTGGGACTCTTTCTTTGCACCATTTTTGATATTGCCTCTCTATCATGCACAGTGGCATAGTTCTATTTCGATTTTTGGATTCGTAGTTATTTTACCATTCGTACTGTCTCAGTCGATTCCCGTTAACAATGCTATTATTGCTTTTTTATTCTCGGTTTTCCCACTTTTCATATTCTATATTTATACTTGATTTATACTTGGATACTTGGCCTAGTGATTGAGCATTATTTTTCAGTTTAAGTGCTCTCAGAGAAATTGAATCTCAGCAGAAAATTAAACAGGCTTGCAATGGATAACATCGATTACATATCGGAACAGAAAATACTTCTTTTAATCCCTTTCTTTTTGCTCATTCTTGGTATCTCTTGCAGCTCGGAACAATCGGAAAAACAGGAAACCGTCTCCCAAAATATTCCCCAACCAACTGGTAAAACACTTGTTTATGACTGCCTTGTAGAATGGGACCTCGTTGTAAAAGCGGATACTAACGATGCTTGGCTGTTCCTGCCAGATACGACCATTCATCTGCCGAGGGTCAGATCTGCTTCCGGAGCCCGCTATGCCACAGAAGACTACCTGTACTGGACCAAAGACACAGAAGCAATTATTGAAGTGGGTAATCAAAGCTACGGTACTTGTGACCTTGACAAAGAAGAAGCTGTCTGGCAGGATGCCCGTCTGCGCGGTGCCACGTTCAGGGCTTCGGGCAACGAACCGGGCTGGTACCTGGAGATGTTCCCCGACAGTACCACTATCATTCTGGATTATGGGCAGGATACCCTCAAAATCCCTACACCTAAACCACATGCACAAACTGCCCAAGCAGATACATTATATAAAATGGACGCTGCGGACCATTCTGGTTCCATCGCTGTCAAAAGGGAGCCCTGTACTCTTCCTTCGGGTAAGGAGTTTTCACTGATCACATTCCTCACGGTGGATGAAAAAGAGTATCGCGGGTGCGGCCGGATGTTTAAATGATGCGAACGAATGGGCACTGCCGCTTTCATTCTATATATTATATTGTTGATTAGAAATAGGGCACAAGTGAAAATTTCAACTTCCAAAACGATCAAATATGGATTCCGACAACACGCGCAAACTTGCGGTACTCATCGACGCTGATAATGCTCAGCCTTCAATCGTTGAGGGATTGCTTGCCGAAGTTGCCAAGTTTGGAACGGCCAACGTCAAGCGTATTTACGGGGATTGGACCAGCCCAAAACTGAGCAGCTGGAAAGAGGTACTGCTGCAGCACTCCATCCAGCCGATCCAGCAGTTTGGATACACCCGCGGCAAGAACGCCACTGACAGCGCCATGATTATCGATGCGATGGACCTGCTCTACACCGATAAGTTCGATGGGTTCTGCATTGTCTCCAGCGACAGCGACTTTACAAAATTGGCTGCCCGAATTCGCGAGGCCGGGCTGGTCGTTTATGGATTTGGTGAACAAAAAACACCTGAGCCTTTTGTGGCCGCCTGTGACAAGTTCATATATACTGAGGTGTTGCGGGATGAAGAGGATGATCGCACAAAAATGCGCCAGCGTTCCTCCAAAGAACTTAAACAGAACACCAAGCTGGTAAACCTGCTTCGAAATGCAGTGGAAGCTTCCTCGGACGAAACAAACTGGGCCCACCTGGGACCGGTAGGCAGCTACATCGCCAAGCAGTCACCCGACTTTGACCCCCGGAATTACGGCTACCAAAAACTTGGAGAGCTGGTTGAAGCCACCCAGCTTTTTGACATGGAAGAACGACCAGTGGGAGAAGGCCAATCAAAAGCGATCTATATCAAAGACAAGCGGAAGTAAAGATTCGGGATCCAGTAATATTAAATTGATTACCCTTATTTTTCAGTAGGATAAGCCGTGCAGAATTTAAATATTCCACATTCTTTCGAGATTTTTTTACTCCACATTTTAAATTGCCAACCGGAAGTTTACTATGAAACGACTAATCATATCCTCCGCTCTGCTTATCTTGATTTTAAGTTTAGCTGGTACCGCTTACAGCCAATTGCTTGAAGCCGGCGGTGATGGGCTGATTGATAATCCCATACAGCCGAAAGACGAAGCAGAGGAGCGAATTCTAAAGGCTCTGGAAGAAATCCGGTCGGGACCCAGCTACGCGAATGTGTCCGTGCGGGACGGACGACTGCTCCGGCTGCTTACAGAATCCACTAATGCGCAGCGGGTAGTTGAGATCGGCACTTCTACGGGGGAATCGGCTGTTTGGTTTGCCCTGGCCCTGCGCACCACCGGTGGACATCTTTACACGCATGAGATCGACCCGGATCGGGCAGAAATCGCACGTAATAATTTTGAAAAATCCGGGGTTCAGGATCTTATCACGCTCATCGAAGGTGACGCCCATAAAACGGTGAGCCGCTACACCGAACCGATTGATATTCTGTTTCTGGATGCCGACAAGTCTGGCTACCCGGATTACCTGAAGCAGCTACTACCCCTGGTAAAACCGGGCGGACTGGTGATTGCCCACAATATGCGCTATCCGGATCCAGATCCCCGCTTTATCGAAGCCATCACGCAAAATCCACAGCTGGAAACACTCTTCCTATTGATGGATGGGGCCGGCATGGGTGTAACAATGAAAAAACGATAATACGATGAGTAGATACCCGGTTAAAAAAATAGTAATCAGCATTGGGTTGGGCTTGCTGGCCTTATGGGGGATGCAATTTCTTTATAGCAGTGACTTTTCATTTAATCCCTCCTCAGAAAGTACTCAAGCGGATTCCACCGTAACCAACAAACCGGAAGAGGGAGAGCAGGCCAGAGCCAAAGGATTCCGCAACTGAAAATGACTGGATCGGGGCCTACAAAGCCGTCCAGCAAGAGATTAGGAAAAAGGTTGAAAACGGTAATGAACTCACATTTCCGTGGAACTCAGGTACTGAAGTCCAGCGAGAAGGCAAAAGCCAGAGTTACGTAGTTACGAGTTATGCCCTGCTTTCCCACGCCAAAACAGATACAATCCGCATCCACTTCCGGGCAAAAGTGCAGCAGGAGGAGAATGACCGCTGGCTGGTCTATGAGGTGAATCTTATAGATTCCGCCGAGGTCCAATAATTATTTCCTGTTACAATGTCACGTTTCGGGCGGCTGTCTCGTCATCATGATGTAAAAATTCTTGTAATCCAAACAAAAACGATTATGACGGTCACAATCCAACGTCTTCAGGAAGACATGGCGCCCCAGCTTGAACCTGTTGAGGATCTCGACTCCATCAAGCTGAAGCTGATCGACTGGTACACCAACTCGAAAATCGAAAAAATCATTATCCCGCTCAATATCAGCCGATATGAGTTGTGGAAATTGTGGAATTAACCACAGAGAGAGACTATGCTTAAACGTTCTCTGAGTTAACTGTGGTTACAATATATAAGCTGTCAATATTTATTCAATAATGAATGAATCTACTTCCAAGACCATAGGCCCCGAATTTTCAGTTGGCGTACGCTGTGCCGACCTTTACCGATGGGGCCGCCACAGCGTATGGTCGTTCGATATGAAAGACAGCGAAATCCAGTACATTAATGTCGCACTAAATCCCGAAAAGTGGATCATATTCGACAGAATCTCTAGACCAGGAATTGCTATATTCGACAAGAATTAAAGTTTGAATGGAAGATCTTGAAACCTGGATTTTTGAAACTGCTATGCAGTTTTCAAATCCCCTTTCCTCCTTCTCCAGGGAGGAACTACTTGATTAAGAATCAAAAACTTAAATTATCAGCTAGGTATATCCTGTTGGGAAATAGGGATTTAGGGAGCTTGAATTCTCTTTGTCTAAAACAAAACCTGCTGGCATTTTTTTATCTTCTATTAATCAATGCATAGAGATCCCAAAATATCGGACCCACACCCGCCTGGAGCACACGCTGAAAGGGTTGCTCATCCATCGGGTTCTGGAAGAGCGAGACATTGAGCTGGCGATCTTCAAGGACCACCGCTACTCGTTTTTCGACTGGCTGAAGTGGACGTGCCAGCTCCGCCAAACCCAACCGGGTGTCACGCCGACCCTCGTTACCATTGACTGGCACCGGGACCTGGCACCGCCTTCTGAAGATGAGCGGATGAGGCTGAACGATTTGAATCAGCAAAACCTAAATGAAGTCCGGGAATTCACCCTAAACGAGCTAGATGCCCACAATGACGGGCATCTGCTCTCAGCAGCGTGGCTAAACCTGATTGGGGATGTCATTCTGCTGAAAAATTATGGAATGGATCAAAAAGACAGCTGGATGGATGGAGACGGGCAGGCGCACCTTATCCTGGAATTCAAGGATTTTGAGGCCTTTTCTTCGGAAGTCTTACAGCGAAATGACCAACATATTTACCTGGATATTGACCTAGACTATTTCATCCACAACAAAGTATCTCCCTATCAGCGAAAAGATGTGCAGGTGTATAGCGATGAGCGTATAAAATCGATAATTAACCCGAAAAATCAATTTTTCCAGCATCTGTTACCACGCCTGGAAGGCATTACCCTGGCCCGGGAACCCCGATATTGCGGTGGTGTACGCAACAGCAATCATATTCTGGATGTAATCTTAAACCAGCTTTTCACCAAACAGTTAGAGTGGAAAACACTTGCGATCAATTAATTGATCAGAGCCTGCCATTGAGAGCGGGACGAATGGAATGAGTAAATCGCCGCAATCTCCTGGAAGCAAACAACATACGTATAAGAGGGAAAAATTTGTTCCGGAAATCGGCGCGCCGCGGGAAAATATCCACTCCCCGCGATGACCGGTTTTACGTGAAGACGTCCTTGATCTTTGAAAAGAAGCCTTTGCCATCATCTTTCTTATGCTTCGCCGCAAAGTGATCCTTTCCACGGAGTGCTTCCACATGCTCACGCTCCCCTTTCGACAAATCACTGGGGATATAGACGTTCACACGAATGTACTGATCTCCGGTTTGATGGCTGTTCAGATTCTGGATGCCTTTTTCTTTCATCCGCAATAGTTTGCCGGGTTGCGTGCCCTGCTCAATCTTAATCTTGGCTTTCCCTTTCAGCGTGGGCACTTCAACTTCGGTTCCAAGGATGGCATCCGGAACGCTAAGTACCAGGTCGTAATAGATATCGTTGCCGTCACGTTCAAATTCTTCGTGCTCTTCTTCCTCTGATAAGGATGATCAGGTCTCCGGCTTCGCCACTGCGAATTCCGGCATTGCCCTGGCCGCGCATGGTAATGTAATTGCCTTTGGAAACACCTGCGGGAATATTCACTTTTACGGTTTCTTTGCCTTTATATCGGCCTTCTCCATTACACTTGGAGCATTTGTTCTTAATAATGCGACCTTCCCCGTTACATTCGGGGCAACGCTGTACGTTCACCATTTGTCCAAGCATGGTACGGTGGACCTGGCGGACCTCCCCCATGCCTTCACAGGTACTGCAGGTCATAAAATCGTCTTCAGTCTCAGCGCCGGTTCCGTTACACTCATCACAGGTAACGTATTTTTTTACCTTCAGTTTCTTATCGGTACTAAAGGCGATCTCCTCCAAACTGAGTTTAACGCGGAGCTTCATATCGGAACCGGGCTGGCCGGCTGTACGTCGACCGCGAGAACGCCCGCCACCGCTAAATTCACCACCAAAAAACTCTGAGCCAAATATCTCACTAAACCGGCTAAAGATGTCATCGAAGCCCACATCCTGGTACTGACCGCCGCGGCCGCCAAACCCGCTGCCACCATTTACACCCTGGTGACCAAATTTGTCGTATTTGGCGCGTTTTTCTTCATCGCGTAATACCTCGTAGGCTTCAGAAGCTTCCTTAAACTTCCGTTCTGCTTCCGGATCTTCAGTGTTACGGTCCGGGTGATATTCCATTGCCAGTTTTCGATAGGCTTTTTTAATCTCATCCTGACTAGCTTGCTTACTGACGCCAAGAATTTCGTAATAATCGCGGGGCATATTTATGTATGTCCTTCCGTTATACTATTCACTTACAATTACTTTGGCATGGCGGATCGTACGATCCGCCATACGGTATCCATTTTCGAGCACTTTCAATACCATATCGCTGCCGATGGTATCATCCTCCGGCTTTTGACGCATCATCGCGTCGTGCAGGTCCACATTAAAAGGAACAAGCTCCTCATCAATCCGCTCCACACCGTATTTATTCAGAACCTCTTCAAATTTATTCGCAACGAGCTCTACACCGTCCATAAAGCTTTCGTTAACCTCGGTCTCATCAAATGCTTTCAGAGTGCGCTGCAGGTCATCGTTGATGGGCAGGAAATCCTCCAGCGCCTTGGCCCGCGCCGTCTCGAAGAGCTGGCTGCGCTCGCGCTGGAATCGTTTTTTGATGTTTTCCAGCTCAGCAGCCTTCCGCAAGTGGCTCTCTTTGGCGTCTTGGACCTCTTGGGCAAGTTCCTCGATTTCACGGTCTTTTTCTTCCAGTTTGAGAATCAGTTCTTCTGCTTCAAGCTCGGTATACTGGCTCTCTTCTACCGAGATCTCCTGATCCTGATCCTGATCCTGAGTTGACTCGACCTCCTCTTGTTCGTTCTCTACTTTTTTATCCGTGTTGCTCATATCCTTTCCAGTTTGATAATTTCAAAAATCTTTTTTTCAATTGTTTCTAATTAATGCAAATAACATGCCACCCATTCATATACACGGTGGTTCTGCCAAAGTTGCGTGAACGCTTTTAGAATACTAAAAAAAGCAGTTAGGCATGGTATTAACCACAGGCAGGCTCGTCCCAAGTATATAGGATAAAAAACTGTACAATAGCCAAGCAATAAGTTTAACAATGATATTGTTTCGGAAGACGATCTTTATTCATCATTATCCTCGTAGAAGATTTCGATCATGTTACCGTCTGGATCCGAAATAAACACAAAACGTCCTCGCTTTCGGTTGGCAGGACCGCTCAAAATACTTACCTCCTTCTCTCGAAAATATTCGGCCATCTCATCTACTTCATTGGGCGAATCTACATAAAAACCGAAGTGATCAACGCGGTAATCGCGCGAACTGGGATCGTAGCTGGTTTCCGCCTCTACGAGTACCAGCGTGTCTTCATCACCTACTTTATATACAGCCATGCTCTTGCCCATTTTCCGCAGAAGCTCGAACCCGAGGATATCCCCATAAAACTCCTCTGCTCTTTCTATTTCATTAACGCGGATAGTAATATGATTAAGGCCAGAAGGACTAAATTTTGACATGTTCTGTTCTGTTTTAAAAAAGAAGTTAAAATTCGTTTGAAATGATATCTGATTATTTAACTCAAGGCATCGTGCCCGATAGAATAACCAATTAATATCAGCCCTGATAATAACGTTTTTAGCTCTTATCTTCATCCAGATCCTAAATTCAAAATTAATTAGCAGTGGCCACGCTTTATATCGTAGCAACACCAATCGGTAATCTTTCGGATTTTTCTTCTCGCGCAGTGGACGTGCTTAAGGGGGTTTCTCAGATCGCATGTGAAGATACCCGTACTTCCGGCATCCTGCTAAGTGAGTATGGTATTGGCACCCCCACTTTCTCTTTTCATCAGCATAATGAACACCACAAAGTTGAGCACTTGATCCAGCTGCTCGATGCGAACCAGTCAGTAGCCCTGATTTCAGATGCGGGCATGCCGGGCATCTCGGATCCCGGTTTCCTGGCTGCACGCACGGCGCACCAGCAGGGGCACAGTGTTTCTGTCGATCCCTGGCCTGATGCTGCCACTACAGCCCTGGTGGCCAGTGGATTGCCCTGTGACCGCTACGTGTTTGAGGGTTTCTTCCTCATAAAAAAGGACGGCAAAAACAACTTAAACAGCTGGTGGATGAGGAGCGAACCATCGTGTTTTATGAGAGTCCCTACAGGGTGGTAAAACTGCTGGAGGAGTTGAATGAGTATTTCGATAAGCAACAGTGGGCGGCTGTATGCCGGGAACTTACTAAGAAATTTGAAGAGATTGTTCGAGGGCGTTTGCCAGAACTGCTGGAGGAGTTTTCAAGTCGCACGGAACTAAAAGGTGAATTTACAGTGGTAGTAGCCCCCAAGGGATATGATGAATAACCAAACATCTTCTGTTTCAGTTTTTTTCTGGTCCAATAAGTGGGCCCTGAGTTTATCCTCTGGGATTCTGCTCGGACTCAGCTTTCCGCCGTTTCCCCTCCCGTTTTTAATCTTCCCGGCATGGGTCCTGCTTTTCAGGCTGGCCGATCTTTGCCAGTCTAACCGCTCGGCAGCCTACTGGAGCTACATTTCGTTTGTGGTATGGAACCTGATAACCACCTACTGGCTGATGATGGCTACCGTGGCCGGTGGTATCGCAGCCATACTGGCTAATTCTGCAGTAATGACGATTCCGTTTGTACTGCATAAAAAGTTTCAGGAAAAATATGATTCTCCCTGGCTTATCGCACCTCTGCAGGCTGCCGGATGGATCTGCTACGAATACTTGCACCACCAGTGGGACCTTGCCTGGCCCTGGCTTACACTCGGTAATGCTTGGTCTAATGCACCGGGTTTGATTCAGTACATCTCCATTACCGGCTACTGGAGCATCTCATTCTGGATCCTGATCACAGCAAGTCTTGCTTACCAGGCAATACGGCTGGCAGACAAAAAATGGGCCTATGCCTCACTGGGTATCGCCCTGCTGTTCCCGGCAGTGTCACTTTTGCAGTACCAGGCGGATGAATTTACACCGACCGATCATATTGAAGCGGTGGTCATACAACCCAATTTTGATACCTACCATGATCTTGGCGGCTATGAGAATATTTTTCAGGCACAAGATGTGTTGTATACATTGTCGGATTCCGCTCGCACCGACTCGACAGACGTAATTATCTGGCCGGAAAACGCGGTTCAAACTTCACTCGGCTCTCGGGATATTTCCGGTACAACCACACAGAAAATCAAGAATCAGCTGCACGAAAAAGCCGCAAGCTGGGATGTGACCTTGATTACGGGCTCCACCTATTTCGACTTCTTCAGCCCGGATAGCATTCCGCCGCTCGCGCGCAGTCTAGGCCGGCAGCCACACCTCTACTACAATGCGGCGCTGGGATTTTATCCCCAGAAAGAGTACGAGGTGTATCGAAAACGTAATCTTGTTCCAATCGTGGAACGCATCCCGTTTATTCATCTGCTAAACACGATTGACGTTTTTGGATGGGTTGACTGGCGACAGCTCCAGGGATATGGAAAGGGACGAAATGCCACACAGTTCCAGGTAGATGGCACTTACACTCCTGCTCTTGTATGCTACGATTCAGTATTCCCAAACTGGGTTCGTCAATATATCAATCAAGGATCAGGATTTATCAGCATTATCACCAATGATGGCTGGTGGGGCGATACCAGCGGGCACCACTCAGCACTTCGCTTACGCAAGGCTACGTGCCATTGAGTTCCGGCGCTGGGTTGTTCGAAGCGCCAATAATGGCATTTCCGGTATAATCAATCCATACGGAAATGTAGAGGTGAAAACTGATTACTGGAAGAAAGCCGCATTTAGGTATGATGTCCCAATTATGGAAAAAACAACGCTTTACACGCGCTGGGGCGACTGGTTTCCCTACATTATGTTGCTGATTACCCTCTTTGGGTGCCTCTCCCTGCTGCTTTCCAGGCGAACCGATTAATATCTTTTTTTTAAAATTCGCTCTAAATAAAATTAACCTGCAATTTTGCCAACGAAGGACCAACTTCGCAATAATACCTGGCAGCTTATGACCGACCGGAATGTGGGTGCTTTTCCTTTTCCGCTGGAGGGTCGAATTCCAAACTTTAAAGGATCCAATGACGCAGCCCGCCTACTCCAGACGCTGGATATATGGAAGAGAGCGAAAACGGTAAAAGCCAACCCAGACGCACCCCAGCTAAAAGCGCGGGAGCTGGCCCTGAAAGATGGTAAACACCTGTTTATGGCCGTTCCAAGACTGCGGGATGAACATCCATTTCGGGAGATCACTCCACCGGCAAACATTAAGCCGCGCAAAGCCGTATCCATTAGCGGAAGCCAGAAATATGGGAAACCGAGAGGCGTGGAGGAGCTTCCCCATATCGATCTTATTATTGCAGGATCGGTGGCCGTCCACAGTGATGGGCGACGGGTTGGCAAGGGTGGTGGCTACTCCGATCTGGAATTTGCGCTGGCCCGAGAAGCTGGTAAAATCACGGAGAATACCGTCATCGTCTCTACGGTACATTCACTGCAACTTTCTGAAGAAAACCTTCCTTTTGAAGACCACGATATCCCACTCGATTACATTATTACGCCCGATGAAGTCATCGAGACGAATACCACCTACGCGCGCCCCAAAGGCATCATTCCCGGCATTCTTTCCGATGAATATCTTGACGATATTCCAGCCCTGGAAAAATTTCTAAATGAGTAGATTGATCTGTTTTCGATACCGCCAGAAGAGCAGGTTTTCTGCGACAATTTAGTTCCCTCAATTAGGGCATCCTTAGACGGATGCTAAGTTATGACTTGCCAGTAACTTGCAGGCCCAAATAGGCTACCGGCATGCAAGGTTTCCCGCTAATTTCTCCATAACCCTTGTATTTGGTAGGGCTAGATATCTCCCTTGGAGGGGTCCACCATCCGGCCTATGATTTATGAGCCGACCCAGGCAAACGCAGCGAAGGCGTAAAGAAAGAAACCTGCACCAGTTTTCAGAAGAAGCCGCCCATGTGGAAAATCGTTATGAGGCGTGAGGGGGCTTCTAACGGGAACATCTGGGTTTCTTTTAGCCGCAGCGGAGTGCCGCCAGGCGAATAAATCTCCAGTCGGTGATTTTTTGGGTTCGTTTTTGTTCACACAAAAAGGAACACCCTTGGCCAGGGAAAAGACTTTTGTGACTTTTTGAGAAAGCTCTAAGTAGTGTCTGTAAGAAAACAATAAAACAGAGGTTTTGACAGGATCAGGGGTGATGTTGGGGGATTAGCAGCTCTGAATCGAAACGGGTATATTTAGCTTATCTGCTCTCAATTAGGTAAAAGGCTGATTCGGGGGTGGAGATTCGACCCCCAAATCATCAAAAAATCCCATTATGCGCCATCGATTCGATACCCAGCAAACTCTGGGTCAAATTCCCATTGAAGAAGTCAACATTCCTGCCAAAAACTCGTTATCAGCTGGCCAATATGCTGGAAGCCTTGCAATATATTTATACGCATTCGGAATGGAACGCTCAGGTGTTCCAGCTGCTGGAGGCCAAGATCTCGGCCGGCAAAAAACGCACCGGGCGCCAGGGTATGAGCCTGTGGGAGATCTTCGTGTTGGGGCAGGTTCGCCTGTGCCTGAATATCTCTTACGATCAACTTCACTTTATGGCCAATGACAGCGAGCTGCTGCGAGGGATTCTGGGCGTGTTGCCGACTGATTTCTCAGCGGGCAAGCAGTATGAATACCAAACAATTTACGACAATGTAGGCCTGCTGGATGAGCAGCTGTTGCGTGAGCTTAACGATGTCATTGTGGAGTTGGGCCACCAGGTGTTTAAAAAAGAGGCGGCTGGGTTGCGCGTAAAAACCGATAGCTTTGTGGTGGAGACCCACGTGCACTATCCGACGGACTACAACCTGCTGTGGGATAGCGCCCGCAAATGTATCGAGATCGCCGAACAGTTGCCTGTCCCCGGCTGGCGCAAGCACGCCCACTGGAAACGCAGGCTCAAGGGGCTGATGCGGCAGGTGGGCAAAACCACCCGAAGCGGAGGTCCTAACAAGGCCCGGCGGCTGAAAAAGGCCACCCGGGCCTATCTGAAGAAAGCCCGGGCCCTGGAGGGCAAGGTCACCGCGGCCATCGCCACGCACAGCCCGTCCGCCCCGGCCGATGTGGCCCGGATGGACGGGCTGCGCTATTACCAGGAAACGCTAATCAAACACATCGATCTGGTCGATCGGCGGCTGATCGCCGGCGAGCAGATTCCTCACCAGGAAAAACTCTTCTCGATCTTTCAGCCCTGGACGGAGTTGATCAAAAAAGGCAAGCGCCGCCCCAGCATGGAGTTCGGTAAGAACCTAGCGGTCACCAGCGACTCCTGCCATCTGATCGTCGACTGGGAGCTGGCCGAAGGTCGCCCGGACAGCGAGCTGATCGAAGAGGTGGCCGAACGATTGGATCAGAAATATCACCTGCAGAGCCTGTCGGTCGATAAAGGCTTCTCCAGCCGGTCGGTCAAAGCCAACTTGGAGGCGTTTATCCCGGAGGTCATTATGCCGAAGAAGGGGCGGCGCACGAAGGCCGAACGGGCCGCCGAAACCGCCCCTGCCTTTCGCAGGCTCAAAAACGCCCACAACGCAGTTGAGTCCAACATCAACGAACTGGAGCATCGCGGGCTGGATCGGTGCCCGAACCGTACGGCGGGCTGGCTTCGACCGGTATGTGGGACTGGCCATCACCGCTTATAACCTGCATAAAATTCGGGCGGGAACTGCGGGATCGCCGCCGGCAGGCCCGGGCGGCCTGAGGAGTCTGCTAGCACCAACAAATCGTAGTTAGTAAGAAGGGCCTGGGGGAAACTACGTCCGGGAAAGTAGAAAATCACTAAAAACCAGCATCTAAAAACCGGTTGTTGCTGCTTGAACGGAAACTCTTACCCCTGTTAGCCTGCTCGTTGGAAAACGATCGTTAAAATTTACATACTGCCTGATTAGTATGTCTGTAATTAGGGTGTTTTCTTACTGACACTAATTAGACCGGATTGATACCACTACATTAAATCGGATATCGTGATCAGTGCGCGCGTAGACGCCGGTAGACTTGGGAATCAGCCGGCTGTAGGTATACTCGAAATTGGCTTTAATGGTCTGAGAGAATTGATAGCCGATAATCGCAGAACCGTTGATGCGCGACTGCCCCGTAGTTGGTCCCGGCTGGAAATCGTAATCATCCGGCTGCTTGACGATATTTTCATGACCGGCCTGCAGGGCATTTGCCAGATCTGAGTTGAGTACAAGCTTCTGCTCGGTATCTTCCAGGTAGCTGGTATTGAGGGTGAAATCGACTGCATTCTGAAGGCGTGGAAAAAACGGGATCTTGAAGTTCCGAACGGTATAATTAAATGAGAATTTAAAGCCCCGGGAAAAACGCTCCGTAACCGTGGTATTGGACAGTGCCAAGCTTGTAATTTTACTCCAGTCATACTGCAGATTGGTCCGCAGGTTAGACTTCCACGTAATATTGAGCCCAATTAGAGGACTATATGTTTTCTCTACGGTGATCGAAGTCGGCTCATATTCGGGCAGATAATCTCGTATTGTATAGCTTCCCAGCGAAAGGGGCTGCAGTGCGCCACTACCAGAATTCAATGCCCAACCCAGACGGTACTGCCCGCTATAACTGTGATTGAGTGACGCTCGTGACATTGCCTCTCCAACAAATGGAATAATATTTTCAAATCCTGACCAGACTACGCGCCACCCTGGCAGTGGAAATGGTGTAAAATTCCTCCGGCCGATCGCTCCTGTTCCCATGCCCAGGTAGGCCCTGCGAAAATCCTCTTGAAGCGATACTTTGCCAAGCACGGTGCTGCCATCCATATTTCCGGTGCTATCGGCGATTGTATCATTTTGATTGTTGATATCAGCAAAGGCACGACTCAGCTGCTCGCGGAATAACATGCCATATCCCCCGCCAAACGCCCAAGTAACACTGGAGCTTAGATTCCCATTTCTCGTCCCGTACGCTGGAAGAACTTTCATCTGCCCGGAGGGTTAGCGTTTTGGTGCTGGTCACATCCCACTTGGAACTCCAGGTTAAATCAATAGAAAAATTTTCAAACGGGGTTAGGCGTGTTCCAACCGTAAGATCATCCGTATAGTTTTTGTTGGAGGGAATCTGAATCGACTGGTTTTGGTTTGGATTATCAACCAGCTGTCCGGGACCAATGCGGTCGGTCCACCCGGTGCGATAGGAAAAAGGAGGCGAAAAATTGTCTCCCCCCGTGTTGAACATATAATAGATCTGTGAGCCACCATCATATCCCGCCTGTTGAGATCGCTTGGAGTTGCTGAAAGATATATCAAGCGACTGCAAGCTCAGCACAGCTTGTGCTGTTTCTTTAAGGATATTGACAATATTTTCGTTTGGGTCATTTGCCTCCTCTTGATTGGGATTGACCGGCTGCTCCCTCATCAGTCGCTCATACCATCCCATGCGGCTGAGCAGATTTCGAATATCCAGTTCCAGGTTTTGCGACACGCTCAAGTTATTGGTCAGTGTGGATCCCAGGTTCGATCCCTGAGGACCGTTTCTCCACTGGTACCCCCCGCTGTAGTTCGCGGAGTAACTCATCCAGCTTAATGCCTGCACAGAATTGAAACGCGGTTGCCAGGATGCATTGTAAGCCTCCTCGAAGTTGTTCCTGCGGGATCAAGCGTATCAAAGACCAGGTCCTGAAATACATCAAGCGTAGGACGCACGCTGAACGCGCTGCTATCTGCGGGATTATTGCTGATCCTGGACGCGTTCCGACCGAGGAGAGATCAAATAACACGAACGACTCTGGAAAGAGGTCCGAATGGAGGGCGTGAGATTATACCCCAATCCGAAATTAGTGTTATAAGAGAAATTGTGGCTCGTGTTGCAGCGGTATAGCCTGTTGCCCTTCCAGCACGCGTCTTCGCCGTTCATCGTACGAGCGATCTACGCCCGCAGAGGCATTTATGGATGAGGGGGTATAGCCCAGCCTCAGGCCTGCCAATGCACTTAATATCGGCACGTTCCCGAGGAACCCGAACGGCTCAAAGAGTTTGGTCTGGCGAAAATTCATATTGTAACGGATGGAGCCGTTAAAATTCCAGTTATTCTGGAATTGGTATTCCGGATTCCTGCGATCAGTGGTGTTATATACAAAGTTGAGGTTCGTTTTATCGAGCGTGTACTGGGCTATGGGCGACTGGCGATTCACGTTTGGTCACATTTGAAAGGTTGAGCGAATAGCTTCCGGAGACCGTCTGGCTCTCTCTTATTTTTTGATTAATCAGCATCTGTTTCTGGTCATCACTGATATCATCACGATTTTCAACGGCCTGTTCAAATTCAGACAGGCGTATGTCCCCTGGTTGGGCAGGAAACGGGGCGTGGAGGCCGATCGCCGTGTAGAGAGCGTTACCGGAATATTCCAGCCATAGCGATCTGGGATAAACTTGTGCAGGTTAACAGTTGAGTTAAGATCATATGCCAGCACATCCGAAACGCGGCGCTGGCCCAGCCGGGAGTTGAGCGCCCCGAATCCATCTGTTTCGCGATTTACATTGGCATTGACAGAAGCAAGATCCGCCAGTTGCAGCTCCGCCTTAGCGTTGGCCGCCCATCCCTTTCGGTTATCAAAGCCCGATACCCGAAACTCATTCAGCCAAACTTCTGCATCCAGCGAGGAGGTTCCAATATCGGGATTCTCTGGATCATAGGGATTACGCAGCCCCATCCCAATCTCACCGATACGGTCAAGCGATGGATTTCCTTTCAAAGCGACCTCGGCGCCGGGCGGGGCATTATCCAGCAGATCCGCCCGCTTGAACACCGTAGAGGGATCCACACCCTGCTGATCGCGAATCTGCTTAAGCTCATTAAACGCCCGTAACACAATATTCACGCTGTTCTGATCATTCAGCCAGACCGCTTCAGCCTCCTGCTCCCGTTCAGCATCGGTCAAATCTGATAGCGGTTCATTGGAAAAAGGATAGGTTTCATCCGTGGGTGTAATCGGCTGTCGATATTCGTAGTAGTTGTTTACCAAATCGGTACCAAACCGCATAACGAGCTGTGCATCCTCACGGTTCTCGTAGCCCTCACCATGAACAAACATCCGCAGGTTGGAATAGTTGATCATATTCAGTCCGCCCGGGTATACCCTCTTCACCATTTTAACTTCGCCCGGACCGAGATTCTGTCCCTGCAAAACGATCGATTGCTCGTTGGCTACTGTTTGGCGCTGCTGCGACCGATTTTTGGATCGTATAGCCCCGACCGGAATCCGGTACGGAATCGGCCGGCGTCGACTGTTTTCCTCAATATTGACTGAAGAAATATTGAGCTGGCCGGGTCCATTTTGTACTTCCTCGACATTTTCAGCCGGACGCCACTGGCTACCTACCAGCTCGAAGGTGGCAAAGCGCATTGTAAATGGTTTTTCATACCCGGAAAACCAGACCCGTATGTAAGAGATATTCTGAAAATTCTCGATACCACCGACTTTTCGAATATAATCTTCCAGCGGAATTCGCACCTGGTACCACCGGTTTTCCTGATTAGATCCGGGTACTTCATCTACAATATAATTTGCCTGGTTCCCCACCCGGAGCTCACCGAAATCGGCCGGATTCCACTCAAGTTCATACTGGAAATACGCATTATTCTGCTCCACAATGGAAGGCGTAATCAGTCCTTCGGCATCCGGGCGGTTTGTAACGGCACGCTTGTCGCTGTCACTGTTGAGCGGGGTATTGCCGTCGTGGTAGCCGTACATACGGTGAAAACGCTGATGCAGCGGCAGATCGGCCACCTCATCCTGCCCGTAATACACGTAGTCGTCATTGGACGGATCATTGAGTATCGATCGGTATTCCGGGGTATTTACTCCGTATAATGCCCGCATTTCCTCTAGATAGGTTGAAAAGAGGCGCTGCTCATTTTTGCCATCAATACCCTCGGTGTTCGGTGCACCATCCAGGCCAACATCTTCCAGGCTTCTATTTTCGTTTGAGAACTGGCCTTCAGGGGCAGGCGGTGGTATCGGGATATAGGAACGGGACTGCTCTCCAAGGATATCCTGCTGCAGATCATCAGGGCGTTTGGCCAGCCCATCCTCCGAGTTAGATTTAAAGTTGGGAACCACATCTTCAGATACAATCCCCACGTCGATATAGATTTTGCCCTCGTAGTCAGCCAAATCCGGAGCATTCGGTTCGCGTCCATTGGGCAAAATTGACTGCACCCAGAATTCCAGGTACTCAATGTTATTTTGGGTCAAATCCTCCTGTCCGGATGGCAGTGTGGTTGTCATGCCGCCCCACATCCGCTGTGGCTCCTCTACTGTCAAATTCCGCAAATCACTATTATAATTGTAGGGACCGCGCTCGGTGGGATCATAGTGCACATCCAGCGTATTGATATAATTTTCTTCCGTCAATACATCGCGGTTGGGAAATACATCGGTTACCTGTACCAGTTGTGACTCCGGCGTTCGCTGAACCTGACCGAGAATATCTCTCCAGGTTTTGCGGAATGGTGTACCATTAAAACTGCCCTCTGATACCCGATCGGGCAATTTTTTCGTTGAGTGTTACATTCGGCTGTTGAGGGGGATTATCGCCGAAATAGGGATCGTCGGGCGCATACCCGGGAACAGCCGCCGGGGCCGCCGCCAGGTTCCACCGGGTCGGGTTCATAAAGCTGAGGCTAATATCGGTACCCTCAAAATCATCCACAAATACAAGACCGTTTTCTTCATCCTGGTACAGCGTTCCATCCTCAATAGCATCGCTCATTGCGTTGTCCGTACAACATTCGGGTTGCAGCTGGCAAATTCTCGCTCATGGTAAAGCTGGAGGGCGTTTTCGTTTGCAACAGTGGCACCCGGTCGATCGCGCGGGTCAACCACGGCATATCAAACCGTGCGTTGGCATCGAACCCGATAACGGAGTTATTGATCGGTGCATCACCGATTCGGATTTTATCCTGCAACGGGCGTTCTTTCAGGCGGAAATAGGTACTTCCCAGGGCTATATCGCTATTTACGTCATACTCCGCGCGGACGCCGGTAAATGTTTTGCGCTCGATCTGCGTAAACTGGTTGTTCTCATATTCTATCCGAATTTCCTGTCCTTTTGCCAAATATCGCTGGTTCAGAATGGTAATATTCCCGATTGAGTAATCCACGGTGTAGTCGGTGCCCTCCTGCAGTTCCTGGCCGTTAGCGTAGACATTCACCGATCCCTCAACCAGTGAAAATCCCAGCGAGTAGCCTGTCGGAAACGCTGCCTTGGGCAGGTACCGTCAATCAGGTAAAATTGTTTTTCGAGTTTCGGATGGCGTTGGCTTTTTTCTCAGCATACAGCTCGTTGAAGGCCAGCCGGTTGATCTCCTGTTGTCCCAGTGAGGTCTCCGAAAGCACAGACTCAATACGCGAACCAAGGGTTTTAAATAGGGAAAAATGATAGTTCCGGTCACCGGATCCAGCGTACCCGTGCTAAAGTCAATCTGGTTGTCGGGATTGGTGGCACCCTGTGCATCCACACGGTCCAGGCCAAGATCACGCAGCATAATGGTATTACGCTCGGCAGCGCATTTCGCGGCAGGTTCTGCTCGGTATAGCTGATATCCACCTCGAGGCCATCCTGTATAACATTGCTGACTCCCAGCGAATAGATATCTCTCCATCATCAATACCCCATAGCCGTATTGGTGGTAGTCACGTTTTGCGGACGAATCAGCTTTAGGAAGATGCGGTTACCGCCGCCCTGGCTAATATCACCCACGCTCACGGTTTTGTGCCTGTCTGGGGATCGAGGTATTTGAAATGACACTGCCAGCGCCTGTCGTGAACCGAGATTTTGTTTTAGAGAGATATAGCCAAGAGGACGGTTGAGCTCATAATCGGTACCCTCCTGCAGTGGTATAAAATAGCCCTCCACGAATTCCGATGGATCTATATCGAAATCAGCTGCCGAGACCCCCACTGAAGGATCACGATATTGGTTGAGTGAGTCTTCAGCAAAACGATCATCTTGATCGCTGGGAGGCAAATAGGTACTGTCTTCTGCCTGAACAACTCCCAGATCTACCAAGGCAATGGCCTGGCGCTCTCCCTCAAACGACTGCGTTGACTCCCGCAGTATCCATACCTTTACCTCCGAAAGCTGCAGCGCCTGCCCCAGTTGCTGCGGATTCGACATGTTCTGTTCAAACTGCTGGCGGGTGAAGAAGTCGAGGAAAAAGTGCGATCATTTTCATAATTGGCTGGCCGGATGGAAATATCTGCTCCTGCGCGCCACCGGTAATCGTCTGTGTGTTGCCCTGGCCTCCTGCCTGCGAAGTCTACTGACGTAAGCTCCAAAGAACCCAACTGCGCCACTGACTTGATCCCAAACAATGAGCTCCCTCCCCGAATTAGGGTGTTGCCGGTTTCCATGGAGACGTTTCCCATCTCCAGTTGCTGGATGATCTCATCCTCATATCCGGTATAAACAATGTTCAGCCGGTTCATAAAATCGAACTCCCGCTCGGTATCCCAGTCGGTCTGGATCGAAAGTTTGTCGCCAATCGTACCCTGGATGTTCAACTGCAGGCTCTGGTCAAAGGTTGGGTCTGACCTGCGTCTGCTGATCCTCCGAAAGGTGTGGATTTTCAGTATTTTGGATGGAGGCCCCCAGGTTCATATTAGCCGTGCCGTTCACTTTCAGGTTTACCTCCGGCCTCCCAGAAATGGTGGTAAACGTCGATTCCTGCCCGCCGGGTATATCAACTTTGAAATCAAGCAGGCCGCGCTCAGTGCTCTGCTGTGATGTATATTCCTGCACCAGGGAGTTCCAGTTTTGGCGCTTGTTATATTCTCTGGTGCGGAGGACATACTCTTCCATATTCATTACATAGGGCACCCCGACTTCAATATTTGAGATACGGCGCTGACTTATATACCGGCCGGCGGCAATCCGCGTTGAACAGTAACCTGTTCATCCGGTATGTTTATATAAAAAAGATTGGGTATGGGCTTGGGATGGGGATACGAAATCTTGGAGGACGCGTAGCTTGCCGGCAGAACTCTGCCGCACGCCAGTCCTGTTGAACAGGCACATTAATCTGAGCAAAACCTGAAATAAAAGAGGAGCCCCATAAAATCAGGCAACATATACCTGTTACGAAAGTTTTCACAAAAGACTTGAACTGCACTGAACCGCCTCAAATTTTTCTGCTTTGCAACAATAAACGTTCATCATTCTAAAATGCAGTAAATATGAGTTATAAACGGCTCCTTTCTAGAAAATTTGTATTACTTTTAGCCAACCAGCGTTACTGATAATAATAGCCGGATTTTTTTTTACACACTCACTTAAGAAAACGCGGGCCAAATTCGTTGTTTGGAAAGTACAAGTATAGGTCTAATTTTAGATCATTCAAAAACGTAACGTATGAAGTTTTTACCCAACAAATTACAACTGGATATCCTTCGGCGGCATGTTGGGCCTTTCCTGTTTTGTTTCTTTACCGTTATGTTTTTACTGCTTATGCAGTTTTTGATGCTGCATATCGACAAGCTGATCGGTAAGGGACTGCCGATGGGAGTTATCATTGAGCTGATTATTACCAACCTGGCCTATATGGTGGTGCTTGCAGCTCCCATGGCCACACTTGTTGCATCTCTGATGGCGTTTGGAAAGTTTTCTGAACTCAATGAACTTACCGCCATGCGTGCGGCTGGGGTGAACCCATTCGAGGTAATAAAACCGGTAATCTTTTCTGCCGTACTGCTCTGTATTTTCCTGGCATGGTTTTCAAACAACGTGCTGCCAGATGCCAACCAACGTGCCCGGTCTCTGTTTATTGATATCCGAACCAAAAAACCGGGATTCGATCTCAAGCCGAATGAATTTTATGAAGGCATTGAGGGCTATATTTTCTTAGTAAAGGACATTGACAATGAAACTGATTCGCTGTACAACGTCACCCTGATCCAGCAGGCCTCGACCGATGAAAACCGCGAGCGTGCAGTGATAAAGGCAGACTCTGGTATACTGGAGAGCAGCAAAGACGGGCAGACCCTTACCCTCTTCCTGTATGATGGTTCAACACTGCGCTACCTGACACGCCCCGAAACCTATGAATCGGTCATGGAAGAGACTCATTTCGATCGCTACCGAATCAGCTTTGACCTTTCGGATATGTCTTTTTCGCGCTCCAATCCCGATCAGCGGCACGCGCAATGACCGAACGATGAGCTCCCAGGCGATGATGGCCGTTGTAGATTCGCTGGAGGAGGAGAAGCAGGAGCATATCCGAAGACTCATTCACCAACGATAAGAGCTTTTCAAATCCCCAGTAAGCAGGACGAACAGTTTAACACCTACCAGCTGAAACTGGAAGCCAACCGAACCAGCATTGAAGATTCGGTTCAAAAGATTAACAGTGAGTTTTTGCTGTAAACCTTATGGAAAATCGAAAAACACAGGTGGGACTGGCCGAACTTGCTATAAATGAGTTGCGAAAATACCGATCCAACATTGAGAACCTCGAAACCAACGTCAACTGGCGTGAAACCCGGATCGCACGGTATTTGGTCGAAATTCACAAAAAATTCTCGATCCCGTTTGCGTGTATCATTTTTGTACTTATTGGCGCCCCGATCGGTATGTTTACAAAGAAGGGTAACATCGGCTATGCGGCACTCATCAGTGCAGGCTTCCTCACTTTTTACTGGATCTCCCTTATCCAGGGTGAAAAGATGGCAGACCGGCTCTTCATCTCCCCTGTTGATGCCCATGTGGTTTTCTAACATCTTGCTGTTGATTGTGGGTATCATCCTGATGATTCGACTGTGCACAAGCTTTAAGTTTTCAAACCTTTGGAATAGAGAGTGAATCAGAAACTAGATCGATATATATTTTTCCGGCTTCTTACCATTACGGTTTTCGTTTTGGCCGTACTTATTTTCATCTTCGTGGTGATCGATTTTTCGGAAAACAGCGATGATTTTACGGATAAAGGGGCCACTTTTGCTGAAATTTTCGGGCAATATTACCTGAATTACATCCCGGAGATGACCCGCTTGGTTATACCCGTAGCCGTTTTTGTGGCCTGCCTCTATTTGACGGGACAAATGGCTGAACGGCTGGAGATCATCGCACTAAAGGCGGCGGGGGTCAGCCTTTACCGGATCATCATGCCATTCCTGTTTTTTGCTTTTTTGATGGCTGGTATCATCAGTTACCTGGATGGATTTGTAATACCAAACGCCAATGCCGAACGGATTGAATTCGAGAAAAAATACCTATCCTCCAATACACAAAGGGTGGACCGGGACCGTATTTACCGGCAGGACAGCGAAAATAATATTTACCGGATTCAGTATTACAGTCCGCAGGATACCCTAGCGCGCCGCATCGAGGCCACCAAATTTCGAGGAGACAGTGTCAGTGAAACGCTAGATATTGCACGCATGGAGTGGCTAGAGACTAGCAAACAGTGGCGGCTGCTCAACATCCAGCGGCGTGAATATAAATCCGATGGCTACATAGATGAAAAAATTGATACCATGGTCGTTACGCTGAGCATTTATCCGCAGGATCTGGCCGCATGCTACTTCTGATATCTATCAACTCACCTATCCAGAGGGCATAAGATGATATCCAATCAATTGAGCGGAGCGGAGCTAGCGGTATCACGCTGCCACAAATCCAGTTTTACGGGCGCCTGGCTTATCCATTTCTCATCATTGTGGTTACCATCATTGGGTTTTCGCTGGCATCAGTGCGCAGAAGAGGCGGCAAAGGTTTCCATATTGCGGCAGGCCTTGCTATCAGCTTTCTATACCTGGCGTTTATGAAAGTGATTGAACCTTTTGGCCGAGCAGGTGCAATAGAGCCGATTGTTGCCGCTGCTGATTCCTCATGTATTTTCTGTATCGTCGGTATTGTGCTGCTAATCACAGCTGAAAAATGATCTACTGTTCAATCTCAGTATTTCTCATTGGCGGGATCTCTTTTGAAAACCATACGCCTGTCGCCCGGTCGGTGTGATCGTCGCGAATTCTTCTGTACGGTGGGAAATCACCGGTCTCCTGAATCCACTGGTCCAGCCGTTGCGCAAGCTCCCGTGCCTTTTGCCAGTAGGCAGAATCAGCCGCTACATTGTGGACCTCACATGGATCTTTTTGCAGGTCATACAACTCAATTCTTGGTCGCGGTACCCGAAAAGGCGAGACTGGTCGTGGGTCAACGTGCCCTTCTTTTTCTTGCGGATAAGGGCACGAAACGACGGGCTGCCTCCGATATCAGCCGGCGTGCCATGCGGAAGCTCCCGTGTAGGCGTTGCGAATAAGTTTAAACCGCTCCGTCCGCAGGCTCCTGATATGCTCGTCGCTATCGTGCCAATTGCGCTCACTGAAAACGTATTCGCGGCCCGGCATGGTTTGAACATGAAAACCGGCTCTATACTTTTGCCTTGCATCTGTTCAGGAATTACCATACCGGCCACATCAAGAATGGTGGGTGTCAGATCTATTACGCTGGTCAGTCCCTCATATTTAGCTCCTGGTTTAATTTTGCCAGGCCAGTTTATGATCAGCGGCGTTTTTATACCAGCATCATATACGGTACCCTTGGCCCGGGGAAAAGGCGCGCCGTTGTCGCTTAAAAAAAGTATCAAGGTGTTATTCCGTCGCTCCTGTTCTTCCAATATTTTGAGAAATTGGCCGATCTGACCATCCATTCTGCTGATTTCATCATAATATTTTGCCAGATCCTTTCGCGTTTCAAATGAATCGACCAAGTAGGGCGGCACAAGGATATCCTCCGGCGCATGAACCTCCGGAGCGTCGCCATATCCACGATGAGGATCACTAAACCCCACCCATAGGAAAAAAGGCTTCTCCCCTGTTTTATCCAGGAATGAGGGGAAGCTCGCTGAGAGGTCTTCGCTGTACCAATCGAACTGGGCATCAGCGTGGGGACCATAATGTGTTTTGCGCATGTGCCCGGTAAAATAGCCTTCATCCCCAAGGTAACCCGGGAGAATGCGTGTTCCCTCTGGTAGCGGCATATGCAGATCTTCAGCCCCGGTGGCATGGGGATAAAGTCCCGATAGAATAGAAATCCGTGAGGGACTGCATTGTGCCGTGGTTAGAAATGCATTTTCGAACTGGAGTCCACCGTGTGCAAGCTGATCTATGTTGGGCGTCTGTACCACCTTATTGCCGTACGTGCCAAAATCTCTCCATCCGGCGTCATCTGCCACAAAAATAATGATATTGGGACGTCCATCATCTTCTGATTGCTGTGCATTTGAGTTGCTATAAAACCCAGTCAATATGATAAAGAGCAATCCATAAATCAGGTATTGGAACTTGAATAGGCGCTTTGAACCCGTCATATTCTTCCTGCCCATAGTGCTTGAATTATCTGTTTTGACATTTGACATATCCCGTAAATTCCCTCAAGAAATTTCCCTGTACTAAAACTTGCAAATAATCGGACCTTCATCGGCAGGACTTATCGAATCCAAGACTTGCCAATCCCCTACATCCGGATCGCCGATACGTACCCGGTGGCTCTCAACAGCAAACACTTTGGGGCTGAATGAGCGACTGTTAATACGCATAGCGTATTCTAGATCACCCGTTTTCTGGTTGTAGACTTCAACGACAGGCTTTTCCATTCCCTCCACAAAAATTTCCGGCAGGTATGCCACTGCTTTCCGACCATAATTATCCTCCTGCCTGATAATTACCGGCCAGCCATCATACTGCCCGCCGGGATTTGTTTCGGGATCAACATACCTGGGCCAGCATTCCACCGTGCTATGGTCCGTTGTTGTTTGTCAAAGGTGATCATCCCGTAACCTGTAGCCCGATCGTAAATAATGGCCGGTTCACGGTTGGGTCTGCATTGGATTTCCAACCGCATACACCGTCATCTTGTTGCCAAATCCATCCTCAAAATTACCGGTATTCTTAGGTCTGCCCGGCAGCGGCGTGTGTCCCTTTCCGACTGGCGGCCACCACCTGCGAGGCCATACATTATTCAGGGCCGGACCTGCAAAAGCAAAACCCGCATCCCCAAATTCGTCCACCCCGTAATGCACGGTGCTGGCCAGGTGCTGATCCCCGGCAATATGTAATGCGAACCCTTTTCGAAGCACCTTGAGTGCATTATCTCGACCTTTTTGTGGCCATCCGTTGGAGTCCATATCGGTGGTTGGGGCATCGCCTTCCACGTAGGTTCCACGCCCGGGAATCTCGAGATCCGGCACAATTTGATCAAGGATACTGCCTTCCGGGAGAGTAGCCAGCGTGCAGAAGCTGGTTTGTGAAAGCACGGCCTTCATCTCCGCGTGATCGCTCCAGTCGGAGACCCAATCTTCCAAAAAAGAAATCTGCCGTTTCCCCCAACAGATCAGCATCGATATCATAGTAATCCTTGATATCAAATTCCCTGTTTTGGATAAATCCATTGAGCACATTTGCCTCTTCGGGCAGCACATTTTTGGGAGCTGTCTTGAATTTCCGATCCTCGATAATTGCGAAACTCACTCCACCATAGGTCCAGTCGGTATAGTACACGCTGATATCCTGCTTGACGGGCGTCGGGTCGTAGGGATCGGGCAGATTGCTGGTCAGGCAGCGCTGCACCATGTTAACCCACTCCGGGGGCATTTTGTAGCCGCCCTCATCCTGCGAATTGTAGTTCCAGCCTTTTTCAACGGGCGCATCCGCCCCGCCCTCACCCCAGATATTCCCGTGATATACATCGTGATCGTCTGGGATAAATGCTGATGGAATATGGCGAAAAATATCGCGGTAGGACCATCCAAACATGTACCACTTGCGCAAAAAATCGAGGCTGGCTTTGGCTACTGGCGACCGCTGTACGCCAAATCCACCGTGACTTTCATAAATCTGATCGCCCAGGAACACCGCCATATCCGGTCCATGCTTAGCCACATGCTCTACAACCTCATTATTAGGAAACCCATAATGACTGTTGCAACTGAATACGGCGGTTTTCAGCTGTTCCGCCTCTACCGGGCTGGCTGCTATCGTACCCTCATAGTGATATTCTTCCTCTGCATTCTTTAGCGGCAATGTTACTGTAATTCGGTACGGAATATCCGCTTTATACTGCCAGTCCCCGACCCGAAAATGAGCGGTCCGGGAGAGTGGTTCGACCTGCGTTTGCTGCACCGTTTCCCATTGGCCGCCCTGCTGAATCTCCAACTCCACCCGGTGACCGCCTATTTTCTCGATCGGTGCCAGCTGTGCCGTCATCTTCAAAATGCCGCGGTCGAGTGTGTACTGAGCGAAGCAGATGGGTCCATAGGTCTGCCCGGCATCAGCGTTTACCTTGCTGCCTTCGATGCGCCAATCGGAAAAAAGGACCGAAGGCGTTTCCACCTGGTGACCTTCCGACTGATAGTTAGCAATCAGCGCGATATTTCCCTCCAGATCATCCGGGTTGATTCCGACAACCTCCATGCTCTGGAGCGTTTGTCCACTGTTTGGATTTTTCGCCGCTATCACAAGCTGGTACTGTTGTTGCTCAGCCAAATAGCTGCCCTCCAGGGAGAGCTCCAGCGTGTTCGACAAATTTACGGCAGTTGAACCGATCTCATCCCCAACAAAAAGATGCCCATCTAGCTTGACCCCAGCGTCAATTCCTTCTCCAAAAACGGCCGCCGAGCGATAATCCTCAAAATCACTTTTAGCTCCAATTCGAAACCCGATATAATCCTCAGGCGATTTCGTTTTGTTACGGACATTCGCCCTCACCCGAATACTGAACGAGCCGTTAGTTTCGGTCAGTTGATGCGTCAGACAATGCAGGGTTCGGTTGGCATCGCTGACATCACATTCCGCCATGCCATCCCTGATGTGCCAGTCCTGCAGGCGATTTCCCCAGAAACGGGGTCCGTCCACTCCATGTCCGGCCAGCGGTTCCAGCGGCTTTCCATTGGTTCAGGCGCACTTTGGTTACTGATCCGGGACAGTAATCGAGTAGGAGTTTTTATCCATACCCTTGCCCAGCAGCGGGAAGGAGGCGGTTCCAAGTAGCAGCGTTTTTATACTTTCTTTGCGATCCATTTTGTCCTTTCGATCATTTGAATAAGTATTCCCAACTTCTCTACGACTACCGACTGAATTATTTTTCTATTCGTGTAAACATCAGCAACCTGAAATCCATCACTTGTTCTCCTGGAATATCAGTGGCCTTGAGGCTCATTGTCCCCCTACCCATATTCAACTGAATAGTACCCATATTCAATGGTCTGAAATCCTTCACATAAGATTCTATGCGTTTCACCCGATCATGCTTCATACCTTCTAGTGGTGGATCGTGACCTGCTGTAATTTGCTCCTTTAAACTGTTTTTACCAAAACTGAGAGTAATTGTAGATCCCACATCCTCCGGTGGACAGGTATAATAAAGCTCCACTTGATATAACCCTGATTCCATTACTTCCACATCCCACGTCAGGCTGTCTTGCCTATTTTTCCAGTTCAGTAAAAAAGGAAGCATTGGGATACCGGTTTGATCGCTTGATACTGCCATGCGCGATCCCATCCCGTGCCGGCAACTGGGTGTATTTGAACTCAGCATGACCCAGGGGGAAAGGCCGGTCTCTGCTGATATTCTTTGGAATTAGCTGCTGTTCCCACGCCGCCAACGTGTCCGACAAGCGCTGTGTAATCTGGGGAAACCGCTCAGAAATATCGTGCTTTTGGCCGCGATCTTTGGTAATATCGTAAAGCCGTCCCTCGTTATCCAACCGATAGTTCTGACTTCTTACACTTGTATTCCCGTTCCAGTGAGAAAACAGCAACCGATCCTTCCACGACGATGGCACATCCCAGAAATCAGCGGTTCCAAGCTACGGCCATCCAGCAGCTTTGGGGGATTGAGCTTAATATTGGCCAAATCAGTTATAGTGGGCATAAGATCAATAGCACCTGAGATTTCGGAAATGCTGGTACCCGCCTCTATCACCTCCGGCCACCGGATTAACAGCGGCGAACGGACGCCCCCTTCATCGGTCCAGACCCTTACGTCCCCGCATGCCTCCGTTCCAGCGCCAGCTATTGGGACCGTTATCACTAGCATAAATCACTATGGTATTTTCATCAAGACCGCTTTTTTCAAGGTAATCGAGCAGTCGCCCCACATTCCAGTCAATATTTTCACACATCGCCAGGGCAGCGCGCGTGAATTGGATCTCCTCCTTTGGGGATCATGATGGCGCATCGGCAGGGAGCTATCCTCAAATTTTTGCCACCAACGGTCGGGTACTGCATGGGCGAATGCGGCGTGTTATATGAGAGATGCACAAAGAAAGGCTGCTCCCGGTTTTTCTTGATAAAGCTAAGTGCCTTCTCGGTTAAATCGTTAGGTATGTAACCATCTCCCTGCACCAGCTGACCGTTATGCTCAAGTAGATTCGGACTAAAATAATCACCCCAGTGACCTGAGGCGAAGCCGTAAAATTCATCAAACCCTCGTCCATTAGGATGATAAGGATACTGCATACCGCTGTGCCATTTACCAAACAGAGCGGTACGATAGCCGGCCTCTTTAAAAACCTCGGCAATAGTCTGTTCATCCAGATCCAGCCGTTCTCCCCCGGCAGACGTACTGTACACACCTACCCGGGGATGGTAGCGACCGGTGAGTATTTCAGCGCGGGTGGGCGAACAGACTGAACTCACATAAAAATTGGTAAATGAAGCACCTTCCTCTGCCAGCCTGTCGATTGAAGGCGTACTTAAATTCCGGTTGCCGTGATGAGTCAAATCGCCCCATCCCTGATCATCGGAAAGAATCAGGATAACGTTGGGGGACTCTTCAGTAGAATCAGAAAGCATTACCGCTGATGCTTTTACGTCTTCTCTGACAAGCATCAGTACAAGTACAAAAAGCAGTATCTTGCCGATTGTTAAATATCGCTTTCTCATAACCAATTTATTACCAGGCTATTTTTCCGATTATTTTCCTGCTTTGGGGTTTGGCCGTGGCAGCCGAGCTCCAACCTCTTTTCTCCATTCTTTTAACTTTTGATGCAACTCTTGGGTTTTATCTGGCATCTGCTCGGCCAGGTTGTGCTGCTCACCGATATCTTCCTGTACATTGTACAGTTCCAGGCGATCATCCTCATAAAATTCGATCAGTTTGTAAGCGCCATCCCGAATAGCTGTCGAGGGCGAACCACCCTGGTTGCCGTAGTGCGGATAGTGCCAGAACAGCGGGCCGCGCTCCATCGCACTCACCCCGCAGCAGCGGTACCAAGCTTTTGCCATCCAGATGCTGTTGGTTCTCGAGTGGGATTCCCGTCATCTCCAGCGATAGTCGGGTAAAAATCCATGCTGATGACCGGCTCGCGGGAGGCCGATCCCAGTGTAGTCACCCCGGGCCATTTTATGATCATCGGCTCGCGGATGCCGCCTTCGTACATCCAGCCTTTGCCCCCGCGCAGCGGCATGTTCGAGGTGGGGTGCCCCTCGGAGGTTGAAAGGCCGCCATTATCCGACATAAAAACCACGATAGTGTTCTCCTCCAAGCCGAGTTGCCGTACGGTGCGCATCACTTTGCCCACAGCGCGATCCATCGATTCCACCATACCAGCGTACACCGAGTCGTTCTGCACCTGCCGCACTTTGCGGTCGCCCTCCCTGCCCCAGCTATTTTCCAGGCCCAGCTCCTTCTGTTTTTCCCCGTATTTATCCACCAGCAGGTAAGGCGCCTGTTGCGGGTTGTGTACTGAGTAGAACGACAGGTAGGCAAAGAAAGGTTCATCCTGGTGTTCTCTAATAAAACCGGAGGTTTCCTCAGCCAGCCGTATCGGCAGGTGCTCTCCCTCCTTTTCAGCTTCCAGGCGGGGATTGTCATATGGACCAAAGTACCCGCCGGGCGGAGATCCCCTGTCGTGCCCTCCAATATTGACGTCGAATCCCTGGTTTTCGGGCCAGAATTCCGGTGTGGCACCCAAATGCCATTTGCCGGCAAAAAAGGTAGTGTAGCCGGCTTCCTTCAGCGCTTCGGCGATGGTGATCTCTCCAGCGGAAGATGCTCCAGGTACAGGCGCCGGCAATAGCGGCTCGTTGCGGGTCCAGTGATTTTGTACTTCATCGGGCTGGGGCGCGCCGAACCAGTCGGTCGTATTCATGCGCCCCGGATTTTTCCCGGCCATGATGCTGGCCCGGGTCGGCGAACAGACCGGGCTGGCGGCGTAAGCCTGCAAAAAACTCATGCCCCGGGCAGCCAGCGCATCGATATTTGGAGTCTCATAAAACGTACTTCCAAAACTGCCAATATCTTTCCAGCCCAGGTCATCCGCAAGGAAAAAAATTACATTAGGTCGATCTTGTGAATTTGCCGGTTTGCCCATTTGATGTTTTTAGCTCCAACCATCAACGCAAGACAGACCACGGTAAGCACGATGCAGCTTTTTTCAGATTTCCCATATACAATCCCGCTACTTTTTTAAGTCATTGATTTAAAAACAGGAAAATTCCTATCCCTATCAACTATCTAATCTTTCCGGCACGGTAATGTTGCCAGAACGCAGATCATTGGCAAATCCCAGTGATCTCGCTAATCACTCTGACTCATACGTGTTTGTACCAGCTCTAACAATTTCTGAAAACGCGGATTTTGCGGAGCGCTTTCTGCCAGCTTCCGGGCGTAGGGTAATGCATCCTCATACTGTTCCTGCTGGATGTAAAGCGTGCAAATTCCATACAAATAATCTGGGGTTTCGGGTGCCCGTTCTATCGCCTCTTGATACGCACTGGCCGCTTCATCCGATCTTCCCATACGCTGCAAAGCGATCGCCCGGTTGTAGCGCAGACGAGCATTTTCCGGCATCAGTTCTGCCCCCTTCTCAAAGTCAGGCAACGTTTCCTGCAGCCTGTTTTCTTCCGCCAGCAACAGGGCCAGAGAATAATAAGCGGGTCCGTATGACGGCTGTTGATCGATCACTGTTTTAAGCAACTCCTCAGCCCGGTCATTTTTACCCTGCTGGTTAAACAGGTACGCCAGATTTACGCGAGCAGGATAAAACTCAGCATCCTTTTCGATCGCTTTCTGGTATGCCTCTATCGCCTTCTGGATCTCATCTCGTTTTTCAAAAAACTGTTCCCGGTTCATTTGTCCCGACGGAAAATATTGGTTCGCATCGAGGTAGGCTTTGTATTCCTCAAGGGCAATATTAAAGGCTTTTTTTTGACTGGGGATGATGTCAACGGTAGAAAATTCAGCCAGTCCTTCAGCAGCAGCCAGCCGGACGGCACGAAGGGAATCGTCGAGGGCGTCTTGCAATATGGTGGCTTTTTCATTTTGTGGAAAGGAGGCAAAGGCTCTCGTTGCACTTATCCGCATCAACGGACTTCCCCTATTTAGTGCAGCTTCCAGTGTTTCTCTACTCTGTTGAGAGGGAAACTGTCCCAAGTACCAGATCGCCGTGGCACGGGCGATATCAGGTTGAGCCGTATCAGATACAAGTGCCTTCAGCTCAGGAATCACTTCAGTTCCAAGTGAATCAGCTTTTACCAGTATTTCTGAGTATTTATCCTGTCGCTCTTCGCCATACCATTCCTCAATAGTTTGTGCTGCCCACTCTGCCGACTGATCGTTGTGGCAGCTGTTGCAGGCATTGGGCGTTCCAAACTTATCGGACAGATCAGGCCGCGGCACTCGGAAACTGTGATCACGCCTAAAATCGACCTCCATATAATACCGGCCGGGCATGTGGCAGCTTATGCATTGCGAGGCTTCCGTATTCACCTTGTGGAAGTGATGTTGACGGGAGTTATAATTGCCGGTATGACATTGCATACAAAGCGAATTATCGGTCACGTTGGCTTTGAGCTTCAGGCTGTGTGGATTATGACAATCGCTGCATTTGACGCCGTTTTTGAACATTTTGCTCTGAAGGAAAGAACCGTACACGTACACCTCTTCTTTTATCTGTCCATCAGCAAAATAAGATTCCGGATGCGGCAGCGTAGGATTAAAATGGTCCAGAAAATCGCCGCTGTGGTCGTAGTTTTTGGTCAGCTTTTCGCGGAAGGCGTGGCAGGTGGCGCACTGGTTGATCTGTTCTTCCTGGGTACTGTTCCAGGTCAACTTCAGATCTTCTCGAATTCGCTCGACGGTCGCCTCATCGGCCTTCTCGGATTCCATAAATTCCACATGCTTCTTCCCCGGTCCGTGGCACGCCTCACAGCTCACATTAATGCTCGACCATGTAGTATGAAATGAGTCAGCCTCGGCGATGTAATTCTGCTGCAGGTTGGTGGAGTGGCAGTCGGCACACATGGTGTTCCAGTTCATGGCACCGCCGGTCCAGTGCAGCCAGTTTCCGTGGCGTACATCCTGCTCGGTATCCAGGGCAAACCACCGCTCTTTGCTCCGTATCCCAGGCAATATTCAGCGCCTGCCAGTTTGCCGTCTCCAAAATCGACCAGGATTGTCTGCAGCGGTTCCGAGCCAAACGTGTAGGTAATTTGATACCGGATCGGCTCTCCATCAGGTCCGGGCGCTTCGACCATAAAAAGCGAATCCTGCCTGAAAAAACGGTAGGGCGAACCGTTGTGGGTAAAGGTCGCATCACCAAAATCGCCGCGGACAAATTCCTCGGTGGCCGGTTTCATGGCGTAATCGTGGTGAGATTCCGCCCACTCCGCGGTCTGTTGGGTATGGCAGGTCTGGCAGGTTTCATCCCCAACAAAGGCTTGGTTAGAGTCTGGTCTACCTGATTCATGGGAACTAGTTTCCTCTGGATCTGACTGGCTGAGACTGAACGTTTGAGCCAGCAGCTAAACACCAGCAGCGCAATTCCCGATGTAAACCGGGAGGAATCAGATCTGCATATCCTTTTTCATAAATTACCTGCATCCTCCCTGCTTCATAAAACTTCGGGCTTTCTTCAATTTACTTGTCATGTATTTCCTTTTCATCCGCCTGGGAATCGGTGGGCCGACGGAAACGAAGCATCGGTAGCGCACGTTGGCTTCGAAAATGTCGAACATCGAATTTCGCAAGGAATCCGCGCGTCCCTGCTGGCTGGGTACGTCAATCAGGCTATCTGCGTCTGCGGTAAGGAATCAGCTTTTGCAGGATCGTAGAGCTCATTTTTATCCCAGCACGCCCGTGATAGCCGATGTTATTTGTCGCGGTGCGCCGCCGCGGGATCGGCCATCAGGTGGTCGGCGTATGCGGGAAGGCGTGCTCCCAAAATATGTTGATAAAGCAAATGTGCTTTTCGCCGCTCGTCATGTACTACCATTTTGCAGGATGGGCCCCCGAGGAAGTGAACAGGCCATCCACCGTGTATAAGATTGTCCGGCATACTGCCGCCCGCAATATCCGGAAAGGTCGGCGCCATATCTATATTTAGAATATTTTCGTCGATGGTTGAGCCCCCTTCGATAGTACCGGGTGCCCAGGCCAGCATCGGCACGCGCATCGACTCCTCGTAGGCCTGTCGCTTGTCAATAAGGCCGTGTTCTCCCAGCATAAAACCGTTGTCACCCATGTAGATAACGATCGTATTTTCGGCAAGGCCGTTGTTTTGCAGGTAATCCAACACGCGCGAAATGCTCTCATCGACGGCCATAAGAGATACGGCTGTAATGAGTCAGTAATTTTCATCCAGAAACTCGCGAGGGTGATCATTACGACCGTGGTACATATGCTCCACCCCATGCCAGCTGAACCGCTGTTCACGCACCCAGTCGGGCTTGCCCTCATAATTTTGTTTGATGTTTTTCATCGATTGCGGCTTGGGGATATCGGCATCAGCGTACATCCCCTGGTGGCGTTCGGCGGGATAGAATTCGGCGTGGACCGCCTTGTGTGATATGTAGGCAAAAAATGGCTGATCCTGGGTCCGCTCCTTGTCGATCCAGTCGATGGCGTAGTCGGTCAGCAGATCGGTGATGTAGCCGTTAACCTGGCGTCGTTCTCCATCGAAATTAAGGATAGGATCATTGTAGACGCCCTGCCCGCGGAAACTCACCCAGCGATCGAAGCCGGGCTGAGGATCATCAGTCGGCTCTCCGATGTGCCACTTGCCGAAAAATCCGGTCTGGTAGCCCTGATTTTGCAGTTGTTCGGGGAAAAATTGGATGCCTTCTCTCAGGGGATTGGCGTTATCCACCGCCCCGTGACGAAACGCGTATTGACCGGTTAAAATTGATGCGCGACTTGGCGAACACAGCGAGGTGGTTACGAATGCATTGGTGATATTGGCACCCTCCCGGGCCATCCGATCCATGCCAGGCGTCTCCAGAAAATCGGGACTATCCGGGTGAAAGCCCATATAGTCGTACCGGTGGTCATCACTTAAAATAAAAATGATATTTTTTTGCTGTGCCTGTAGCGAACTAGCCAACATCATCCCAAACACAAATAGCAGACCGATCTTTACCAAATATCGCATGATTATCTATCCCTTAATTTGCTAAAAAAAATCCCGATTACTTGATGGTAATATATCGGGGGCGTTTTAGCAAAAAAACTCTCTTGCACAAGATGGTTTTAGAGATATAAATGTTGCAAGCTCCATTAGGACTTGCAACTTCGTAAGCTTACTAGTGCAAGATCGTTTTTATACTTTCAGGTCTAAACTTTTGAGAGAAAGCGGTTTCAATGTTTGCTTGGTTAAGCCGGGCGCCAGATCTTTACGTTCTATCTGAAAAAGTAGTAACTGCTGTTTATCCACAAGGGTATCTATGCCACTGGCTCCTCGAATTTCTCCGGTCGTGGTATAGGTTCTATCCTTGATATTGAGCAATTGCGTTAGTGGGATATCGAATTTTTTTGGATATGCTGGCCCCAATAATCAATCTCTTCTTTGCAGCAGATCTTTGCGTCGGCAATAAGCGTACAGAAAATCTGGACGGTTCCCGCTGCCTGCGTAATATAGCATGCATCATGATTTTAAGTCGCGGTGGAATCCGGGGCGTGGCACTCTATTACCAGTGGTTCATCTTTTCGTGGATTTCTCCATAGGTTGCAGAAAAGTTTACGTTTACTGAATGATCTATTTTTGCCAGTTCGGGAATCTGTATTTCGCTACTATATTTAGCGGTGAAACCTGCGGTCAATTCCCACGACAGCTGTCTTTTATATCTTTTTGTAACCAAAGGAGACCTCATAGGTGGTATTACTGTTATTATCGTATTACATGCTGTAGTTTACAGCGTCGAGATTTTCTTTGTCGAAGGTTAGTGGGAATCCGACTTCAGTACAATCGAAAGTTTATATATTTATTTGAGATAGGCTTTTCTGAGACCAGAGATTTCTCTTGTGGAGAGCATGTTACAACTACCAAGAATAATAGGAATCTATACAAGCTTGTTCTTATATAAAGATCTGCGCAGGCATTAGTAAAAAAGAGGTTGCTACGAAGTTATCTTGTTCTGTCCGCAGCTTTTGGGCCTTTTACGAAAAAATATTCCTCCCTGCAATAGAAAACTGCTTTAGTTGCTCACTTAACTTACCGAGTAATTCGGTGCTTCCTTGGTGATCTGCACAGAGTGTGGATGGCTCTCCTTGTAACTGGCAGCTGAAATCTGTACGAATTCAGCGTTTTGTAACTCCATTATATTAGCCGCGCCGCAATAGCCCATGGCCGCTCGAAGTCCGCCAGTCATCTGATAAACCACTTCTGAAAGATGGCCTTTATAGGGAACACGTCCTTCAATACCTTCAGGGACCAGCTTCTTAATATCATCTTCCACATCTTGGAAGTAGCGGTCTTTGGATCCCTTTTCCATCGCCCCGATACTGCCCATTCCTCGGTAAGATTTATACTTTCGCGATTCATATATTACTGTTTCACCGGGACTTTCATCCACCCCTGCAAACATGGAGCCCATCATAGTGGCTTGGGCTCCGCCAGCAATAGCCTTGGCGATATCCCCGGTTTGTTTAATACCACCATCGGCGATGAGTCCTACGCCGGCCTCTTTTGTAAATTGGGCAACTTCAAGAATGGCACTTAACTGTGGCACCCCTACCCCGGTAACCACGCGCGTGGTACAGATAGAGCCGGGACCCACACCAACTTTAACAACATCAGCACCCGCTTCTACCAAGGCTTCTGCACCGTCCCTGGTAGCTATATTACCGGCAATCAGGTCGAGATCGGGAAAGGCAGATTTGATTTCAGCTATTTTTTCCAATACACCTTGAGAATGACCATGAGCTGTATCCACCGTCACTATATCAACGCCCGACTTTACGAGTGCCTCCACCCGTTCCAGCGTTTCTCCAGTTACGCCAACCGCAGCCCCCACGCGCAGGCGCCCCATATCGTCTTTACATGCGTTGGGAAAGTTCATTTTTTTCTCGATATCCTTGAAGGTTATCAGCCCTACCAGCTTCATATTCTCATCCACAATCGGGAGCTTTTCTACTTTGTGCTCCTGCAGAATCTCCTCGGCTTCTTCCAGCGTGGTACCTTCACGTGCGGTAATGAGATTCTCTTTGGTCATAATGGTATCGAGCGGCTTATCCACAAAATGCTCGAACCGCAGGTCGCGATTGGTCACAATACCGATCAGTTTGTTATCATCCTCAACAATGGGAATTCCGCCGATTTTATGCCTTTTCATCAACGAGCGGGCTTCTCTTACCGTAGCTGTTTCAGGCAGAGTGACGGGGTCAACGATCATTCCGCTTTCACTGCGTTTCACCATCCGCACCTGATCGGCCTGCGCCTCGATACTCATATTTTTATGGAGCATGGCAATTCCGCCCTCTCGAGCCAGCGCAATAGCCAGCCGATATTCTGAAACGGTATCCATCGCTGCACTTATGACAGGCACATTCAGTTTCAGGTTGGGGGTCAGGTTTACACTGGTATCAACATTTCGGGGCAGTATTTCTGAATAGGCTGGTACCAGCAGCACATCATCATAAGTTAGGCCTTGCCGGGTTATCTGATTAAATGGAGAGGAATTATTCATAGCAGACGAGATCACAGGGTTTAGTTCAGATTTGGGCTTAAGATAAAAAAATTGCTGACGAAGTGCGTAATGGAATTTAACGCATTATCTGATTACAATACTCCAGTCACCCGTAACATTTATCCTTTAATCCCGAATAAACTCCCATACATTAAACCGATTGCACCATATGGATTCAGACCACTTATTTAATAGGGATGAAATTAGCAAAATTTTTAAACGGGCTGCCGAACTTGAGCATAAAGACAACATTGAGGATGACAGCGAAGGGCTGACATTACAGGAACTTCAGCAAGTCTCCACCGAAGTTGGTATTCATCCAAAATATATTCAACTGGCCATCAATCAGCTACAAAATCCTGCTAATTCTGTTACCACCAATCTTTTAGGTGGTCCTTTTACATATAGCTATACCGATTCAGCAAGGGGTTCGATTACTGAGGAGGTATGGGAAGAGATTGTTTCTGAAATTCGCAAGATCCATGGAGGTATTGGTAAAACCAGCAGGCTGGGCAACACTTTTGAATGGGAACAACGTTTGAAAGAGGTTGGATATATTCAAATATCATTATCTCCTAAGAGAGATCATTCAAAAATTACCATTCAGGCTAATTACAATCAGCATGCATTTATTGTATATTTCTTGTCTGGTGCCTTTAGCTTTATGCTGCTTGCCGGTCTTCTTGAAACACTGAGTTTGCCCAGAATCATCCAAATAATAGTTATTGCATCGGGTGTGGCAGGTATATTTGGAGCGGCACGTTTCTATCTTTCTCACTGGATCAATAAGAAACGAAAGACATATAGTACACTTTTCAGAAGGCTTAAAGAGCTGTTATACAGTAAAAGTGACAATAAAAATATTCCGACGACGGCCGTCCCATCAGGCGATCAATACAGAGATGACACGATATCGGCCAAGACTAATAGGATCAGGGGATAGGATATTTTGAAGGCTGTGTTCTCCTACCCTACATATTGCGAAATACACACGCAGATATTTCTGACTTGGGAAATGTAGTAGGTAATGAGCTGAAGCTTGCTTGAACTTCAGTATTATTGAACGCCTCTCTTGATAAACTACCTCCCATCGCTATAAATTAGCTAGGCCTTATTTATAACTTTCGGACTTTCAGTGCATCCACGGCAGTATCCAGCGAGCAGATGCCGTCCTGGTAGCAGTTCACCCAGTAGCTTACGCTTTGGCGGCGCCTCAGTACATGCGGATCGCAGGTGGAATATTGCCCGTTCAGCTCGTCAATCATAGCGGAAACATCATTTTTGATCTCAACTTTCAGCTTATCTGGCAGATTGCCCCATCCCATCAGCTTGAACATCTCCTGCAGTTCGTCATGTTCTTTTTCGGCTTCAATCAGCACTTTACGAAGTACCGGTTCCAGTTCAAACGTATTGTCATGTGATTGTTTTTTTACGGCTGCTTCCATGGTGATCTCCATTTGTCATTTTATTTGTTTTATCATCTGTTTTAATGGTAACCACCGTAAGTGACACCCTAATGTCACCCCTTGGTTTAAAAAGTTTCCTTTCCCTAAGAAAGCAGTTTCTCAAACTATACAGCCCATCACAGGAGATGTTCTTTTTGAGGGCTTTGCAAAACCTTGTTTTCACTGACTTGTCATTGCTACTAATTTTGCCCAATGTGGGGCAACACCATTTCAGAAGTGACAGAAGTTAATATATCATTTTTAGCCCTGTCATCGGCAGGCCAAACGACTGGGATACGCTTTAGCGGAACTCAACGAGTAAATCTGTCATCGGTAGCTGGCAAAGCAATCTCACTTTAGAGGCTCTGATTAGGAGATTGTTTCATTCCATTCGCAATGACCGTTGGTTTTGCAAAGTCCTCTTTTTTTGAAATCATAGACCGCAAAATTTAGTTTGGGTAGGTACCAGATAGGAGGAATCATATCCTCTTTTAACGGTAGAAATCTATATTTCAAAATTGCCATACATTTTGACCAAGCTATTATTCCTCTGCTCATCGCTTATGTTACTCTTAATTTTTGCCGCCTGTCAGCGTCCACAGAAAAAGTTGGTCTTGTCACCCAATTCTGAAATTCAGGTTCATTTTTCCCTTTCTTCCCAAGGTCAGCCACAATACAGTGTAACCTATAAGGGGAAAACGCTCATCGATACCTCCCAAATGAGTTTCGAATTTAAGAACCAGCCGGCACTTGACACCGGCCTGCATGTCCAGGAAATAAGTACCAATGCGGTGGATAAAACCTGGCAGCCGGTATGGGGCGAGCGCAGCAGCATCCGTAACCACTATAACGAGCTGGCAGTCTCGCTCACAGAAGAAGACCCCGGACGACAAATGACGATTCGATTCAGAGTGTATAACAACGGGCTTGGATTCCGCTACGAATTCCCCGAGCAGGAGGCGATGAGCGACAGCCTTTTCATCATGAACGAACGCACTGAATTTACCCTAGCCGGCGATCACACGGCCTGGTGGATTCCCGCCGACTACCACAGCTACGAATACAATTACATCCAAACCAGGGTGAGTGAAATTGATGCTTCTCAATTCCTGAGTGAAAATGACCGACGCGACCGCCAGATCGATAATTTCCAGGCGGTAAATACGCCGCTCACCATGAAAACGGAAGACGGCATCTACCTCAGTTTTCACGAGGCCGCACTTACTGATTACACCGGCATGACGATCGCCGTGGAGAATAATTTGACGCTGGTCAGCGAGCTGGTCCCCTGGGCCGATGGCACCAAGGTGAAACAGAAAGCACCGTTCAACTCTCCCTGGCGCACCCTCCAGGTCGGAGATCGCCCGGGCGACCTGGCGGAATCCTCGCTTATACTCAATCTTAATGATCCCAATAAACTTGAGGATACTTCCTGGTTTGAGCCGATGAAATACACCGGCATCTGGTGGGAGATGCATCTCGGCAAAACGAACTGGGGCATGGGCGCTGCCGATCAGGACTCCTACAGCAATCTCGGTGGTGTAGAACACGGAGCAACCACCGAAAATGCGAAAAAATATATCGATTTTACCAGGCGCGCCGGGTTAAAAGGCATGCTTGTGGAAGGATGGAACACCGGTTGGGAATACTGGGGAACCGATTCCCTCGGCTTCTTCGATTTTACCACTCCCTATCCCGATTTTAACCTTGAAGAAGTCGCCGAATACGCCAATCAAAATGATGTCGAGCTGATCGGCCACCATGAAACCTCCGGTCAGGCCGGGCATTACCAAACGCGGCTGGACCCAGCCTTTACGTTATACAACGATCTCGGTATTCATTACGTGAAAACCGGTTACGCCGGCGGCATCATCCCGAGAGGAGAATATCACCATGGGCAGTACATGGTTCGGCATTACCGCACGGTGGTTAAAAAGGAGCCGAATACCAGATCGCCATCAACGCCCACGAGCCGATTAAAGCGACGGGCATCCGCAGGACCTACCCCAATATGATGACTCGTGAGGGCGTACGGGGAATGGAATACAACGCCTGGAGCGAAGGCACACCTCCCGAACATACCACCATCCTGCCGTTTACCCGCGTGCTTGGCGGACCGGTAGACTACACGCCCGGAATCTTCGATATCACTTTCGATGAGTACCGCGACGAGGAGCAAGTCCATTCCACCCTTGCCAACCAGCTGGCACTGTACGTGGTACTCTACAGCCCGATGCAGATGGCTGCCGACCTTCCGGAAAATTACCTTACTGAGAACGACGAGTTTCACCCGATGTTCCAATTCATCCAGGATGTTCCGGTCGACTGGGATGAATCGAAAGTGCTGGATGCGGCGATCAGTGATTATGTGGTGACGGCCCGCAAACAAAAAGGGGCTGATGACTGGTTTCTGGGTGCTGTTACCGATGAGAATGAACGCACGCTTGAGGTGAATCTGGATTTCCTGAGGCAGGAGCAGAATTATGAAGCCACTATCTACCGGGATGGAGAGCAGGCCCACTGGCAGAAAAATCCCACCGATTATGCCATCGAAACCCAAGAGGTAACCGCTGGCAATATTCTTGACCTTTGGTTGGCACCGGGTGGTGGTACGGCTATCAGTTTCAATGTAAAATAGAACGGAGACAAGCTATGCTAACGCTTTACAAAGCCGAAGATGATAATTTTACACGATGGATCTCGGAAAAAATGGAGAGGATGGTCGTGGCCCATCAAATTATTGACGTGGACCAGAATACCGACTTACCTGATGCTATTGATCGCCAGAACCTGCCGGTGCTAACCGACAGTCATGAGCGGTGGGAAACCAAAGAGGCCATCAGTCATTTCCTGGAAGAATTGCATCAGGATCTTAAATTCAGCCAACGCATGCAATCCGATACCTGCCATATCGATCCGGATAATCCTGAAGAATGCCTGTAATCATTTTCTGCAACGAAATCGACTATTCAGGATAAATCGACTTTTTAGCGGCCAGAAGGGTGTTTTTCATCAGCATGGCTACGGTCATTGGACCCACCCCACCGGGCACCGGGGTGATCCAGCTGGCTTTCTCCTGTACACTCTCAAAGTGGCAGTCGCCCGTAAGGCGGTATCCCTTTTCGCGCGTCTCATCCGCCACACGGTTGATACCCACATCGATGACCACCACGCCTTCTTTGACCATCTCACCTTTGATCAGGTTGGGCTGGCCAGCTGCAACAATAAGTATATCGGCGGAGATGGTGTGCCGGGTCAGATCCTTCGTGTATTTGTGACAAACGGTCGTTGTTGCCTTGCCTTCCCCTCCTCTTTGGATAACAGAATGGAGATCGGCCGGCCCACAATATTGCTTGCGCCTATAACAACAGCATGCTTGCTTTTGGTGGGAATGCTGTAATATTTGAAAAGCTCTATGATTCCTGCGGGAGTACACGATCTAAAACTGGGTTGCCCCACAGTAAGGCGTCCAACATTCATCGGGTGGAATCCATCGACATCTTTACGATAATCGATCGATTCAATGACATCATGGGTGGACAGGTGATTAGGCATCGGCAACTGAGCCAGGATACCATCCACCGAGTCATCATTGTTCAATCTTTTGATTGTATTCTTCAGCTCTTTTGCGGAAATGGTATCAGGTAGACGCAATGTATCGGTTTCTATGCCTACCTCCTTGCAAGCCCGGGTTTTTGCCCTTACATATACATCCGAGGCGGGATTACTACCTACTAAAACCACCTGTAGAAAGGGAGTGCGATTCCCTTCGGCTACCCAGTCGTCGACATCTTTTTTACTTCTTTGCGCGTAATTTCCGCTACTTTTTTTCCGTCTATGATTTTTCCTGACATTCAATTACTAGTTTGTAAATTCGTAAATAAGGGTTAGATCATGTGGAAAAGCGAAAAACTCAACATGGGGATCCAGACAGGCCATCGGGTGTTACCGTTCGATGTCGTATTTCTTCATTTTATTATACATGTGACTGCGCTGAATATCGATAGCTTCTGCCGTCTGCTGAAATATTCCAGTCGTTTTCTTCCAATTTCTGGATCAAAAATAGCCGTTCCGCCGCTTCTTTGAAATCCTGGAACGACTGTTCGTTTTCTATCAGTTCTGTTTCTACATTATTGGATTTTACAGTGCGTCCTGATGCCATCATCTTTACATCCTCCGCGGTGATGGTTTTGCCTTCAACCAGCAATCCAAGGCGTTCTACCATGTTTTGCAGCTCACGCACATTGCCCGACCACGACAGTTTTTTTAGCTCCTCCAATGCTTCATCTGAAAACTCAAATTCCGAAAATACAATATCATCTTTTGAAAGCATCTCCAGGCAGTGTTTGGCAAGCAGTGGAATATCTTCCCGGCGTTCTCTAAGGGGCGGCACGTGGATCGGCAGAACATTTATCCGGTGATACAGATCCTCGCGGAAATTCCCTTCATCAATCTCTTGTAACAAATCCTTATTGGTGGCGGCAATTACGCGAACATCAACCTTTATTTTTTCGGTGCCCCCCACCCGGGTCACTGTGTTTTCCTGGAGCGCACGAAGCACTTTGGCCTGGGCATCGATGCTCATATCACCGATTTCATCCATAAAAAGCGTTCCCCTGTTAGCCTGCTCAAACTTGCCGATACGACGACTCGTAGCCCCCGTAAAGGCGCCTTCCTCATGCCCGAACAGCTCGCTTTCCAGTAGTTCAGAAGGGATGGCCGCGCAGTTCACATCGACAAAAGGACCATTTTTTCGCTTACTTTTTTCATGGATTGAACGGGCAACCAGCTCCTTGCCGGTTCCATTTTCGCCGGTAATAAACACCCTGGAATTGGTCGGGGCTACTTTTTCAATCTTCTGTTTGATCTCTTCAATTTCCTGGCTTTGTCCTACAATTTCCGGAGCACCCGGCAGCTTGGACCGCATGCTTTTATTTTCGCGTTTCAAATTGTGCTGCTCAATGGCATTGCGCACGCTGATCAGCAGGCGGTTTAGGTCGGGCGGTTTTTCTATAAAATCAAATGCGCCCAGCTTGGTGGCTTTTACGGCGATCTCTATGTTGCCATGGCCTGAAATCATAATGACGGGAAACTCATAGCCTTCGTCGCGGATCTTTTCGAGCACTTCAATGCCGTCCATCCCCTGCATCTTGATATCCAGAAGCATCAGATCTATCTGCTTCTCCTTCAGCATGCGAATTGATTCCTGTCCGTTCCTAGCGATGGAGACGGTATAATCTTCAAATTCGAGGATATCCCGCAGGGAGTTACGTATGCTTTTTTCATCATCCGTAACCAATATATGTATACCATTTTCTTCCATCAGACGACTAAAGACCCTTATAAATCTGCATCAAAAGTTGTTTGTGAAGGTAATCAATATAAGAAGTTTTACTTGTGTAATTATTAGTATTAATACTGAAAACCAACTTTCTTCCGGATGCCGCCGTAAGATAGCCACTTAATGCACGAACGCCAGATACGTAGCCGGTTTTACCCCGTACTTTCCGTTCCAGCATCGTCCCTCTAAAGCGATGCTCAAGCGTACCGTTGATACCAGCGACAGCCAGGCTTGCACGATAGCTATCAAACTCGGGATGTTCCTGCAACGTAGCCAGCAAGCTTGTCAGTGCTGCCGGTTTCAGCAGGGTTGATGAGGCCATTCCCGACCCGTCATTCATCTCTACATCAGTGGTATCTATACCAATATTATGCGCAAATTCTTTTACGAGGGTGATTCCCAGATCGGTAGAGCCCTGTGTGTCATATTTTTCAGCGGCGGCGGTTTTGAGCATCATTTCTGTATAGAAATTACTGCTCTCGGTGTTTACCTGTTGCAGTAACTTCGATAGCGGTTCTGAGGTATGAGTAGCCAAAATGGTAAATCGTTCATTTTCCCAGTCACGCACCTGGTCGTCGATGATTACCTGACCGGTGATATCTATGCCGCTGTCCTCAAGGTACTTTTCAAAGGTATCCATAAAAAACTGGGAGGCGTTGAGGATGGAAAGTGATTCCTCCTCGTAATATCCTTTCGGCAGCTTGCTGCGAAGCAGAATCGTATTCGTACCCAGCATGCGCCGGTAAAACTCATCGTATTCCGTGTGTGATGGGCTTATGGTCTGCTCATTTATAAATTCTACGTAGTCTGTATCGAAGGGAAACCACTGTATGCGAGGTGTTTCTCCCACATCATCGTTTGCAAACACTTGCAGATCTACCGCATTATTGTTGAACGAAAGCGCGCTGATTTCCACGCCGTAATAAAAGGAAAGGTCCTCCCAGCTCCATCCTTTGGGATAGGGCTGCTGATCAAAGTATGAATTATTTCCGATTAGATTTCCCTCAATACCGCGAATACCGAGGGAGTCTAGCTGGGCCAGCAATTGCTCGAACACATGGAACCGGTGTTCATTGTAGAATTCCCCGGAAATTGACGGATCCCCAGAGCCGCGAACGATAACATCTCCCTTCCAGGCTTCTCCTTCCCGCCGACCTATCCCGTAAATATGGGTTTTGTATGTAAAGTCGGAACCGAGCTGATCAAGAATTGCGGCCGAGGTCAGCAGTTTCAGGTTAAATGCGGGCCGCACGAGTTTATCCTCATTGAGGCCAACCAGCAGTTGACCGGAACTGTCTCGCACGGTAACTGACCAGAAGGCGTCGCCCGCACTGCTCCCCTCAATAGTTGCATTGAGTTTTGGAAGCAATTGGCCCGCGGCCGAATAGGAGACAAATCCCCAAAAAAGGAATGCCAGCAGAATGGCCTTAACAATCGTTTTTATGCTTCTAGTCATAGTGCTTATTAAAGTAGGTATGTCGATGCCTGTCAGCTGCCAAAATGCGCTTGTTCTTCTGCATCAAAGATCTCAATTATCTGTTCTGCCGTTTCACAATCAGCAAGCCGCTCGCGGAACTCGGTATTATTCATCAGCCTTGAAATACGGCTCAGCATTTTAATGTGCATACTGTTGCTAGACTGTGGCCCCACCAACAAAAATACCAGTTTGACGGGCTCCTCATCCACCGCTTTGTAATCGATCGGCTCCTTGAGAATTGCAAATGCCGCGTAATTATCGTTTATACCCTCTGCCTTGCCGTGCGGTATGGCCAGCCCTTTGCCAACACCGGTTGACATGATTTTTTCGCGTTCCAAAACCGCTTCCCGGATTGTCTCGAGTTCCCGTTCATCCACTTCTGAACCAAGAGAGTCGATCAGCTTGTTGAGCACTTCCTCTTTGTCGGTGGCCTCCAGATTGGGAATGACGTTGTCAGTCTGTAGCAAGCTGATAATCTTCATGCAATTCTCTACTTACAAATTATACTTAATGCTTTGGGCCGGAATATACTCATCGTTTAACTTTTCATACAATTATTAAAGTAATACAAACGACCTTTTTGAATCATGCCAAAATTCTTATTCTTCACCATGGATAAAATCAAAGGAATATGGGCGGTTTTCGGAAAAGATCTGAAGACCGAGTTTCGGTCTCGGTATGTCGTCAACACCGTTTTAGCTTTTGTGGGAGCCTCAATGTTGCTGATTTTGTTTTCACTGCGGGCGGAGCAGCTACCCCCCACCCCAAAAAGTGGCGTTGTGTGGATTGTGATCCTTTTTGCGGCTCTCTCCAGCCTTTCTCGCTCCTTTGTTATGGAAACCGATCGCCTGACCTACGATCTGCTGCGTCTTCACGGGCAGGCCACCGAGGTTTTTCTGGGCAAGCTATCTTTCAATTTTTTCTTCACTTTTTTTGTGAACCTGGTCACTTTTACCCTGTATATTTTTCTGCTTGGCATACCTGTATCGCATATTGGTGCGTTATTGTTGACCTTGGTATTGGGAACCGCGGGACTTTCTGGAGTTGCAACCATGCTGGCGGCTATTGTGTCACAGGCAGACCGTAAAGGTGCTATTTTTTCTGTGCTGAGCATTCCACTGTTTTTTCCCTTACTTTTGGTTTTGATTCGAGCCACCAAAGCGGCCCTTTTTGAGGGAGCTGGTGGAACATTTATGAATGATTTGGCAGCATTAGTGGGATATAGCGGGGTTACAATATCCGCGGGAATTTTGCTTTTTGACTACATTTGGGAAGAGTAAGCTATTATGTATAAAGACCTACGATTTTCTTTTGGCGACCAACGGCTGGTGGGGCAATCGTTTGCACGTGAGCAACTGGAGCGGATCATCCATTCAGGAAGAATCAGCCACTCCTACCTTCTATCGGGCCCTTCCGGAGTGGGTAAAACAGCCTTTGCCCTGGCATTCGCCGAAATCCTGAACGGTATTGACAACCTGACGAATCTTGGTGATCGGGCCTTTTCCCGGAAATCATCCTGGTTTCCCACCCGGATATACGTGTTTTTCTGCCAATGCCTACCAGTGTTGTCAGTAGCAAGCAGGTGCCCCAGGAACTGCGGCCCCGGCTGGAGCTGCTCAGTAAAGATCCTTACGAGATTGTTAACTTCAGAGTTCGGCCCTCCCTTACTGACAGTGAAAGTTCAAAAAATCTGCGGGCCTTTTACCCGATCGATTATTTTAGGGAGTATATTCGAAAAAAAGCATACCTAACCCCGAATGAAGGGCGTAAAACCGTTATCATCCTCACCAACATTGAAGAGATGCGTGATGAGGCCGCCAACGCTTTCCTGAAGCTACTGGAGGAGCCCTCGGAAGACCTGGTTTTCATTTTGACCACCGAGCATATGGAAGGGTTACTTCCCACGATTATTCTCGCTGCCAGCATATACGGTTATCGCCGCTAAAAACCAAGGAGATCGAACAGGCACTAATCAAGTATGACGACGTACCGGAACAGGAGGCCAGTTACCTTGCACGAATTTCGGGCGGTAATTACGCCATGACCCGCTTTTTCGATGCCGATGCGCTTAAGTCAACCAGAGAAGAGATTATTGAATATTTACGGAGTTCATACGTTCAGGATGCAGTGGCTATTATTAAAACCGCCAGAGCAGTGGCAGAGTGACAACAATATTGAAGGGCAGATAGCCGTATTGAATATCCTGGAGGTATTTCTGCGCGATCTGCTGGTATATCAAAATACAAAGCAACAGTCTCTATTAACAAACTATGATCAGTTGGATGTTATACAAAACTTTTGTGAAAAATTGAGCGATGCACGCCTGGAGAAGATGATCGAAGAGGTAAACAAATGTAAACCTATGATCTACCAGAATGTGCAAGTTAAACTCATATTCACCACACTTTCACTACGTTTTTCCAATCTAATGCGGGGTAAAAAGCTGCCTATTCCGGACAGGATTCGTGGCAGCATCTGCCGGCTTATGTAGAGGAATAGACAGGAATATTATATGGACATTGAAAAGCTACAGTTTACTAAAATGCAAGGCGCCGGCAACGATTTTGTTGTGCTGGATAACCGGCAGTATCAATTTCGACTTAAAAAACTCATTGAGCTGGCGCCGAGGTTGTGCAATAGAAAATTCGGCGTTGGTGCTGACGGAGTGCTGGTATTAGGAAGTCCCCAGATAGATGGTCTGGATTATACCATGATCTACCGAAATGCTGATGGGAGCGATGCCGGAATGTGTGGAAATGGCGCGCGCTGTCTGGCGATGTTTGCCTCAAAATACGGGTTTGAACACAACCTAACATTCAACGTGCATAATGTTATTTATCGTGCCAAGGTGCGTTCTAATGACGAGGTTGAGGTTACCTTCCCAATCAAGCCCAAAATTAAAGAGATAGAGCTTAATGAACAGTCGCTGTACGAGGTTCATACCGGTACTGAGCATGTAGTCAAGCGGGTAACGAGGAAAGATACCCTAAGACAGGAAGATCAACTGCGAAAAGAGGGCCGGCTTTTCCGGCGGCATGATCATTTTCAACCGCTGGGCACCAATGTAAACTTTATGTTGGGCAGCGGAGAGAAAGAGCTAACGGTCCAGACCTATGAACGCGGTGTTGAAGACCTGACACTGGCTTGCGGTACGGGAGCCATCGCCTCGGCACTGGTTTGGCACCATATCCAAAACGACAAGCGTGAATCAAAATCAGAGTATTCTGTAAATGCCAAGGGAGGGAAACTATCGGTGGAGTTTTCCTATAATCCCTCTACCCGCACCTATTCCGATATAAAGCTAAAAGGAAAGGTCAGTTTTGTTTTTTCCGGAGAATTCTATCTCTAGGAGTGTTTATTTATCGATGGCACTGCTACTCATGCAATGCACCCCGTTGCCTGAAAGCCAGCATCAGCGCTCCGGCGGAACCGAACTCCAAAATCGTTTTACCATTGCTCCCCAGTTGCACCCCCTCGAAGTATCCAGAGCATACAGCTTCATCGAAAAGGCACACCCAACTCTCCACCGGTTATAGTACTGGATAAGAGTGATGAAGCCCTTGTGCTGGAGTTCGACCACCTTGATTCGGCCAGTAAGCAGTTTAAAGCCTCCGTACGTCACTATTCTCAAGAGTGGCAGGAAAGCTCGCTCAGCCTGAATTTCTATATGGATGGATTTTACGAAGACTATTTCGGTGGCGGATCAAAGAGCTACGTACAGCGACCAACCTACCGTCACTATGAGTATGAATTTCCCAACGATCAGCTCTCTATGACTGTCAGCGGTAATTACCTGCTGACGATTACCGATCCCAATACGGGCGAACACCTCTTTACTCTCCCGTTTTTTATCTCTGAGAATAAGGGGGAGCTTGAAACCCAGATTAAAACAGAATTTGTCCGCCGCGAGGATCTGCGGGAGCTCGACCGTCCATTCAGTGAGTTTCGATACCCCGGATTTGTGGAGATGCCTCAATTCGATCTCTCATTCACTTACGTTCAAAATCAGTTTTGGGGCAGGGCCCGGAAGGTAAAAAATTTTGATACCTCAACCCCGGGATTTGTGAATTTTCATCTTTCGCAAGAAGAGGGATTCCTGGGAGATTATGAATTTAATACGCTTGATATTCGATCATTTGCGGCCAGCGAACGGATCATATCATACCAGCCTGAGACTACTCCCCCTACCCTGATACTGCGGAGAGATCTGCAGAACTTTTCATCAACGCCCTCCTTCTTTGGAGGCTCCCGGTTTGGTCAGCCAATCGATGAGCGCAGTGCTGAGTATGCCAATGTTATTTTCCAGCTTGATCCCGCCCTTGCTGCCGATTCTCTTCAGCAACTCTACCTGGTTGGTGATTTCAACAATTGGACAATTAACAGCCTCAACAAAATGGAGCTGGATTCCACAAGCGGACTTTGGAAAGGCTCGGCTTTTATCAAGCAGGGAGAATACGCCTACAAATACATTTTGGTTGAAGAGAATTACATCAATGACCTGGCACTCGATCAGAGCTTCAGCTATCGGCAGCAGCAGTACCTTACCCTTGTCTACTTCCGTGACCCGGTGCGTCACTACGATCGCCTCTTAAAAGTGGATATCACAGAACAGTGAGTGAATAAGGCGGATTATTAATAGTATTGAGAGGAAACGAGATAGGATTCAGGCATACTTGGTAAAAGTGTGGAAAGAGAATTGAGAAGTGAAGAGTAATAAGTATAGCAGCATTATTATCTATCTGTGCCTAAAAAAACACTTATAACTCCCCACTCCCTGGAAACTAATTCCGCAATGCAAAATTAAAAATCGATTCCGATGGAGAAGTAATGAATCGGATCACTTCCAAAACCGTCCTTGTAGTACGGCCAGCCGACATCGTATCGGAACGGCAAGCCCAGAAGGATCGTACGTAAACCAAAACCGGCACCGATCAGAATGTCACCGCGTAACGATTCAAATGTTGAGTTGGCGCCTTCAAAACTTTCTCCGACTCTCACTTCACCGGTCTGCGTGTTGGCATAGTACCGGACCGGTTCACTTATCGAGAAATCCAGTGCCGCCTCATTAAGTATCGGTCGTTGATTCTGTGGCAGCGCCTGTAGCTCAAGTGGAATATCCTGCCCCCAAGCGGCGCCGGCGTCAATAAAGGCGGCACCCGTCATATTATAGAGCGGGAGAATCGGGATTGGCCCCGGCAAAATAGCTGCAAAGAGCGGGAACCGGAACTCGGCATTAATCAGGCTAAATTTGTCCCGGTAAGTACTGTTGTACTCATGGCCACGCAGCGGCAGGGCGGGAATCGTAAAAAACGTATCCGCCAGCTTGTCGGTCGGGATGGAGTTCCCTGACCATCGCTGGTTGATCCAACCCAGCATACCACCCATGAAATAGGTCTGGGAATCGCGACCAAAGGAGGCTGCGCCTGAGCCCCGCAAGGCAACTGAATAACCGTAGCCCAGGTTAAAATATTTACGATAATCCCCAATCAAGGAAGCAAAACTGAGATCACCGACTCCCGGACTACCGGATAAACTCAGGGAATACCTGTGACCGCCCACCGAGAGTGATGAATCCCGGCAACGTGCGATCAACTGTGTAGGTGGCCTGCGGATAGACAAATGCCGAATTCTGGTTATCAGCTACATCAAAGTTTACGATGGTATAATCCCGCGCAATTGAGATACCCAACAAACTCATATCAAGACGCCGAAATTTATCAATGGGGTACTGCGCCGTAACTCCGCCTGACATCGTACGGAAACGGTACAGCTGTCCGGCATAGGTCTGATAGCTGGTCGCAGAATGTGAGAAACTGAACCGCCAGTTTGTTCTCTGTTTCAGGTAACCATAAGATAAAAAGTAATCGCTGTTTCGAAGATCAAATACCAGGTTGCTGCCAAATGTAATCTGATGATCACCAAGCAGGTCGCTAAATACCACCTGTGTCAATCCATAGGTACCATAATAGGTAGAGAAATTACCACCGGCATACGCAAAATCAGTCGTAAATCGCAGGCGGTATTCTTTCGGCTGATATCGGCCATCGTCAGTACGGTTATTGGGCGGATCCCAAAGTTCAGCGTTCAGGTACTCGTTGGCAAAAGCGGTATCTTCTTCCACTTCAGAAGCGAACACGTAGTTTCTAAAATCGATCTCCTCCTCTTCAGTGGTATCCTGTCTGGCCTCCGCCTGCTGCCCCTCCATGGTTTGATTTGCAGTCGTATCCTGATTTGTGCTCACTACCTGTGCTTGCTGTTCTGTTGCGGCAAGATCTGAAGGCATCACAACCCCGCCTCCGCCCGAGGAGGTTGCAGTGGCAGAAGTCCCGTACATTTGCCGGGCATAAAGCGTGGCAGGGACCCGCTGTGCTTCCGATTCACGCTGGCGTCGCTGTGCCCACTCATTGGGAGAAAGCTGACCATCTTTCTTGCGCAGGAAGGGAGAACGGATCATAAAGATATCCAAATTTCCTTCATTCACTGAGTTCACCGCCATTCGGCTGCCATCTGCACTCATGGAAATCTGCATGATGCCGGACTGCAAGTTGGTCAACGGAGCTGAAGTCCGATCCTGGAGATTCAGCTCATACACATTCGGAATACCATTTTGATCGGAAATAAACACCATCCGTCCATCGCGGGTGGTTACCGGCTGACGTTCGTTCCAGGTCGGTGTTTTCGTCATTCGGGTAGCCGTAGATGAACCCGGATTCACGCGGTATATATCGGTTGAGTATAAATCATCACTCAGCAGCAGCCGGTAATTTTCTTTGTAGGTGTTCAGCTCTACCTTGTCCCCCCGTGCTGATACAAAATAAACCTGCTCGGAATCGCTGCTCCAGGCTGGTTCAAAGTCGGAAATAATGTCATTAGTGATATTCAGAAACTCCTGCGTTTCAATATTATAGACAAAAATATCCTGATAGGGACCGATGTTTCCGTCAAAGGCGATTTTTTCGCCATCGGGAGACCATGCGACAGATCCAATCGCATCCAGCCTGGGGAATTCTACACGCCTGATATTACCCGTGGCGTAATCCACAATCGCCAGGTAATCTGATCCCTTGGATTTCGCCGAAAGTGTTATCTTATCCCCCTCCGGCGACCAGCTAAGATTAGGATTGAGAATGTTAAGCTCCTCAAAGATGACATTGTCATTCCCCTTAATCAACGTTTTAATCTTTTCACCGGTTATAGCGCTAATTACAACTACATCGAAATAGCCGCGCTTGTTGGTGATCATCGCAATTTTGTCTCCCTGGGGAGAAATGGCGGGACTGGTATTATAGGTCCCGCTCCGGTTGCCATCGGTAATCAGCGTTGCAAAGTTATCAAGATCTTCTCGTTCGGCTACTTCTGGCAGATAACGCTTGCGGTAAAAATCTTTCCAGCGATTTGAAAGTTCTTCGACAGACAATCCAAGGGCTCGCTGAAAGCCCGGCTCGATGCTTCGCTGCGTTTTTATGATCTGGAGAATTTCACCGATCTTTTCGCGCCCGTATTCCTCAACGATGAAGTTCCACAACGACTGTCCGCCACGATATGCAAAATAGCCGGTAAGCTGTGGAATGTTAGGCAGGTAATTGTTGATGATGGCATCACGAATCCACATATCGGTATTGGTATCCCACCCAACCGATGCATATTCAGCTAAACCTTCATCAAACCAGTTGGGGAACTGCAGCTGAATGTTGTTACTAATGATGGATTGCACGCTGCCCCCGTAAAACATATCGTTGAAGATGGCGTGAGAGAGCTCATGCTGCAGCGTACTCCTGAATTCAGTGTAGTTTCCGCTGAACGGCATGGTAATCCGGTTCTTGTACATGTCGGTCACACCCCCGATGCCCTCGGCATTGGTCGGCAAATTTACGACGTTGGTCTGGGAAAAATCATTATGGGAATCATAAATAATGACTTTGATACGATCGGCGATCTCATGGTTGTAATCCTCCGAATACTGTTTCAGGGAAGACTCCAGCGTGCGCACGGTAAAATCCGCCAGCTCATAATTCAGGGTGCCGTAGTAGTGCACGTCAAAATGCTCCGACTGGATATACCGCCAATCAAATGAATTATACTGAACCCTGTTCTTTCCAAAAGAAAAGTACTGGGCCATGGAGGTTTCTGCCGTCACAAAGCATAATAAGCCAAGCAAAAGCAGGGTTTTTACGAACCGGGTCTGAATATCTGCTGTTTTCATAAGGCACCTGTTTAACGGAAATCCATAGTTGTACAACTAGTTACGTTGTTTACTCACTGACCAATGTCAAATCTATATGACGCTTCTCTATATCTGTTCTAACGACTCTAACTTTAATTTCTTTTCCGAGCTGGTATTTTTTTCCAGTATGTTTACCAACAAGACAGTGCTGTTTTTCATCGTATTGATAGTAATCATCCTTCAATTCACTTACGTTGACCATTCCTTCGCAGTGAATGTTTTTGAGATCAACAAAAATACCTTTCTCCATAACACCACTGACCACGCCATCAAAAACGTCCCCGACGTGTTCACTAAGGTATTCGACCTGCTTAAGCTTAATTGATTCGCGCTCGGCTTCTATAGCCATACGCTCTCGTTCGCTGCAGTGCTCACCCATACTTTTAATTTTTTCATGCTTGTAGCCGGGTTTCCCTGCAGCATAATTCTTCATCTGGCGATGCACAATTACATCAGGATAACGACGAATGGGGCTCGTAAAGTGTGCATAATTTTGGAATCCCAGCCCAAAGTGACCGATATTATCGGGGCTGTATTCTGCCTTGGCCATAGCCCGGAGCATCAGGTCGTTCACGGTAAGCTCCAGTGGCGTATCTTCGATCTGCTCCAGCAGGGTATTTATGGCCTTTGAGCTCACAGATCTGCTATCCAGCCGCAGATCAATACCGATCGGTTTTACCGTTTCCCTGATATTTTCCAGCTTTTCAAAGTCAGGCTGATCGTGAATACGATAGAGAAACGGATAAAGGTCTTTGTTCTTCTGTTTGTTGGAACGCTTCCGCAGGTTTTCGATATGGATGGCAACAGTCTGGTTGGCCATTAGCATGCACTCTTCAATCAACCGGTGAGCAAACACGCGCTCCTTAAGCTGAATATCCAGCGGCTTGCCGTTTTCGTCAAGAATAAATTTAGGCTCCGGCGTATCAAACTTGATGCTCCCTTCATCGAAACGTTTTTCGAGCAGGGTCTGTGCCAGTTCTTTAGCAATACCCAGGGAACCGGAAAAGGGACTTTCCTTACCGTCCAGCACTTCCTGGGCCTCTTCGTAAGTAAACCGACGTTTAGAATGAATCACTGTTTCATCAATAGAATAATCGACCAGTTTGCCCTTGGGACTAATTTCCATAAAGCAACTGTAGGCCAGTTTATCTTCTTCTGGACGGAGACTACATACGCCGTTGCTCAACTTCTCGGGAAGCATCGGAATCACGCGATCTACTAAGTACACGCTGGTACTTCGATCGTAGGCCTCATCGTCGAGGATTGAATCCTTCGGCATGTAGTGAGTAACATCGGCGATGTGGACCCCCAGCTTGTAATTGCCGTTGCTTAGCTTTTCAATACTGATCGCATCATCGAAATCTTCAGCGTCATCGGGATCTATGGTAAAGATCTCTTTATCCCGAAGATCCAACCGACGTTCATATTCTTTCTGCGGAATTTCGGTAGGGATATTTTCCGCATACTCTTCCACCTCTTCAGGAAACGGTGCTTTCAGCTGGTTTTCAGCCAGTATGGAGAGCATCATCGCTTCATTGGAGCTGCCTTCGCCCAACACCTGGGTAATTCTCGCTTCAGGCAGCGAACGGGGATGTATCCAGTCCACCAGTTCAAAAATCACTTTGTCTCCCGTACTGGCATCCTGTAAATGTTTTGGAAGTACAAAGAAATCAGTATGGGCAGAATTCTCATCCGGCGAAATCAGGTAGCTGTTATCTGATTGCTCCAGCAGCGTTCCTACATAGATCTCCCGGCCGCGTTCCAGTACTTCAACTACCTTGCCTTCCACCCGGCCATCTCTGCCTTTATTGGGGAAAACCTCAACACGTACGGTATCATCGGGCAAAGCAGTGCCCAGATGCCGGGATGAAACGCGAATATCCTCTTCATACTCATCACAAATCAAGTATCCTGTTCCACGCCGGCTTATATCAATTGTGCCGGCCACAGAATCATCTTTGCGCTTTCGTTTCTTTTTTCCTGGCCATTTGTGGGTGCCAACTGTATGGCGCCACCTTTACGCTTTACGATAAGATTTTTATCAAAGAGGCTATTAATAGCTTTCTTCAGCTTTTTGTTATCTTTTTTGGATTCTACCTGCAATACATCCTGCAGCATATCGAACGGTAGTACCGAATCGGGATTGTTCTTCAGGATGTTGAGGATGATATCCTCAAATGTGTTTCTGCTTTTTTTCTTAGACATCAAATACTTTCTAAATTTCTTAAAATTTTGTTTTGTTAGTTTTCTTCTACATTACCATAAACAGGAGGTCCGGATGCAATGGTTTCGTTTTCATCTTCTTTGTTACCTGCACCAAATATTCCCAGAATGGCATCTTTAATACGTGCTATGAACTCTTTCCATGTGTTAAATTTAACCTGGGCTTCCAGACCGATTCCATCCACTGTGCTTCCTGATCCCGGTGTGACGGTAACATTTCCCAGCGTCTGATCCTGTCGGTGAAAAGCCATTACAGATAGGCTGCGATTTATGCGATATGTGGCATTCAAGTCACCGATTCGTTCTGAAAGAGAAGTCTGGTTGTCTGAGCCTGTTATCATACCCTCCCGGCGTAGGATAAGCCGATCGTTGTACAAACGCAACGCTACGCCCAGATCAATTTCATTATATGCATTCAGGCTAAAGTCGATATCAAACCGACTGACATCGCTATTAAGCAGCGCGTTGATCTGGTTGGAGAGCAGCGGGCTGATTACCTGGCTTGAGAGTAGTGGATTCAAATATGTGGATCGCCGCGTAAAACTCTGCCCGATATTGCTGTAGGCTTCACCCGTATTTTGGTAGGAGATAAAATTCCCCGTAAGTAATATACTGGTTGCCTGGATCAGTTTTTGCTGTTCATCTCTGTTTAGCTCGCTGATTTGAGCCGAAAGCGTGCTGCTCGTTGAAATATCAAAGGTGTTCGGTATTCTAAAATAGTAGTCATTTTCTACGCTGGTGAGGGTGCCGGTAATCTCAACGACCAGCTCAATCGGTACGCGCTGCCTCTCATCAACGTCACTTTGTGCTGTGGTGCCGGTCAGCGGTGCAATACTGGGCCTCGCATTGTACACCGCATTGATATCCAGGCGCGCATTTTGTGGATCTCCTTCCCAAATGATAGCCCCGCCACTTTCCAGTTCAAGCGGCCGGGTGAAAATTTCGCCTCCTACAAATACGTAACGACCGCTGCTAATATTGTAGCGGCCAAACATCTGCGTGTTCTCCTCTTCCATCGTCAGGCGCATCTGGCCGGTTCCCTGTGCGGTTAATATCTCACCGGTCACCTGGTCAAAGATAAGCTCTACCGTCATCGGATTATTTGCGTTAAACTGCAGATCCAGGTTAAACCGTTCGGAAAAAGTTAGGTTCTCCAGCATCTGGTTGATAGCTAGTCCATTGTCTGAGTTGCCCTGCGCCTGTGCTAAATTTGCTCCCCGGCGGGGACGAAATTCATCCACAAACTGGATAAACTTGGTGTTTTCATTCAGCTCGGTCTCTTCCAGCAGTGGGATTGAGAGCTTTGAATCGGAGGTCACCGAAATGGGCGACTCGGTGCGCAGGTACATATCGTTGTTAGCGCCGCTCAGCCGAATGGTTCCTGACCCTGAAACACTGCCGTAAAACGGCACGTCGGGATCATAATTGCTATTGAGCAGGTGAAGACGGTTGGTCTCCAGGGTGAGATCCAGATAGGTTATCGGTTGGAAATTGTTGATGTCTACGGTTCCATGTAGCAGTCCCCGGCCTCCTTTGGTATCAGTTACATTGAGGGAGTCCAGCACCAGCCACTCCTGTCGATCGAAAACTACATGTCCGTTGAGGAAGTAGTTTGTATTCAAAAACTCCGGCTTGGCAAACGCGTTCTGTACCTGGAAATCCAGGTTGAAGTCATAATCCTCCAGGTTTCCGGTTATGTAGCCCTCTCCAGAGGCCACTCCCTCAACCTCCTGGAATACATTTGGAGCCAGGTACGGTACAATCCACAAATCTATCTCCTTAAAATCGGCATTAAAATAGTAGGTGGTATCCCTGGGCGCATCGGGATTTGGCGGCACAAAATAGCCATCCAAATGCAGGTTTTGACCGATATCATCGTTGTTGGCAAGGTACTCACTGTACTTGGTGGAATCGGTAACGATATCAATACTGGTATCGAACCGGTTTTGAGCCGGATTAAATTGACTTCTGAATCGTGCATCTCCCACCATGCGGTCATCCAGCTGCAGCCGCTGAACCATCAGGTTACCCTGGATGGATGGACGAGCCAGCAGTGACTGCATGGTTAGTGTGCCGTTCATCGTGCCGGAAAAGCTGATACTACCATTAATAAGCTGAGAAATACGTTTTAGGTTTACATCCCGCAACACAAACAGGAGCGAATCCTGTCGGCTCTCATTGATATCTCCCCGCAGCTCCATATACTCATTATTATTCTGGAAACGGAAATCCTCAAATTGAATGTTGCCATTTCGAAGAAAAGTAACGGTTGGTACGCCCTCATTTTGCCATGCATAGGTATTGTTTCCGAGATAAAACTCCTGAATTTTTGCTGTCAGGGCTGATGAAGAAAATACACTTGAGAGTGTCAGCCTTGATCTGGCCTCATTTGAAATATTACCGATGCTGTTGGTCAGGTAAAGCGAATCCTGCCGAAGAGAAAAATCCACCTGGACGGAATCGAGGTTCAGGGCCTCTGAGTACAGCGTATCAATGCTAGTCTCAAAATCGACATTGGAAAACTCTTTGAGTGTACGATCGTGCCGGAAGCTAGCAGTAAGCCGAGCCGTGGTTCCCTGTGCCTGGGTCGTATTATAGATCAAGGTGTCAGTTCGAGAATCTGCGGTCAGAAGAAATCGATTGCTGTCCGCCTTTAAGTCAAAGTTAACTCTTGAATCTGCCACCATTCTAGGGAGGCTCTGCCAGTAGTTGCTAATCAGATCCAGGTTTTTGGCCTGCAACTGCCCCTCTAGTGCCAGCGGTTGCGGTGGGGCGGATTCCCCCTCTTGCTGAGCCAAGGAGTCGAGCAGAATTTCCTGGCGAATTCGTTCTTCCAGGTAGTCGCTCCAGTAGGTAGCATGGTGGTACAGAGTTGACGGTTTGATATCACCCGACATGCTTAAGTCCAACAACGTGCTTGTGAGACGAAATGTGCGGGTTTGAAGGTCAGGAGAATCCAAGTCCATATAGATTTGATGCGGCTGCAGTGTATCCCCTCCTACGACCGACCGCTTAACGTCTAAATTCGCTCGGCCTGAAACTCGATCCGACTTGCAGTCCCTGCAGTTCAATATTGTAGTCAAGGTCAAGACTGGTTGAAGGGATGGGCGATGCCTTGAAAAATCGTGCCAGATTGATATTGGCGGCATCTCCCTTGAGGGCAAACTGGGGCTCCTGACTGGTAAAATCGATCCATCCGCTCCCTCCCATTCGTTCATTCCCTGTACTGTAGGAATATTCATGTTCAAGAAATCCCTCAATCAATGTTGACTCGAATTGGATTTCATCAATCTCTACCTGCCCGAACAAACTGCTGTAGAGAGTGCCCGAAAAGTTATGGACGCCATTCAGTGGGTCAAATCCTGCCCCATTTATGGATGCATCCAAATTAAGATTCGTCGTATCTATCTGTGTTTCCAGGAATGGCGCAGCATTAATATTTTTGGCTGAAAAAGATCCGTTATATTTAAAAGGTCCCCTGAAGTTGAGTAAATCCGTTGAGTGCTACCGAACCGGCCGGACCCTGCATGTTAAGGTTGAGATTCAGCGAATCCAGTGTACCGGCTGTCTGTCCCTGCAGCCGGAGGGATTCGAGCAGCTGGAATTGTTCTTTATTGAGCGGGCCAGTTAACACTTCAAGGTCCTGTTTTCGCAGGAACAAATCCTGCACATCAAACTGGTAATTCAGATGCTCAGGCTCATCCAGCTGATTAAAGATACCACCAATGCTGACGTAACTTCTCTGATTCCGACATCGAAATGATCCAGCTGGAGGGAGTCAATATTACCAGCGGCCGCTATGGAAAAGTCGAGCGATTCCTGGATATCTGGAATATCACCATGTAGATTAGAAAACTCCGCGAACACAAAATTACCAGAATTAATATCCAAATCGTATTGTGCGGAATACAGCTGTTCAACCAGCCTACCCTGGTCCAGATTTATACCGTTGATCTGCCCGCTTACCGTCAATTCTGAGAGTGGTGTAGTCAGGTTAAATGCGTTTAGCTCCAGCAGTCGAGAATCGTTGTAAACCTGCCCCGAAAAGGCAATTTCCTGAAACTCCAGTTGATCCATCCCCGCCGAAAAATACTCGATATCCAAAAAGCGCTGGTCCTCGCTAAGCTCCAGGAACATCGTTGTATTTATAGAATCGATGAGGAAAGGCTCGGGAATATTCAAGGTGGAGGAATCATTCGTAGCCAGAAACTCCTCGACAAACAGCGAACCATCTTCGACGGAGAGTACCGGAGCGATAATCTCTATCTGCTGAATCCATTGTCCCTGGCTCGGCTGCTCTTGCTTGTTCTGGCCGGAGGGACCGAGACCGCAAGGCGTTTGTACGAGAGTAGCTGCCTCCGCCTTCCGTTAGCAGCTGTACGCTGGGATTTTGCACCTGAAAGTCGGTGATACTCAGCTTGTTTTGCAGAAGGCTCCAGAGGTCGATCTGTGTATTTAGCGTATCAATGGAGATGACTGTATCTCTCCGCGCAATTCCCGCCTGACTCTGAACGGCTGAGGGAGCCATCAGGGAGATATTTGAAAAAGTGAAACGAAATGGCATCAGTCCGTTCAGATCTCCGATGTTGAGCTCCCCGTAAAATCGGGTGTTGAACTCCTCCTCCATCTGGTTGGCGATGTAATTTTGGGAGGTGTTCAGTTGCAGCAGACCGAATAGGCCGCCTCCGATGATGAGAATAAAGACGAGGAGAAACAGAACTGTTCTCCAAAAATATTTCCAAATGATATGAATGTAGCGTAAAAACACTAAATACCAATCTACCTAAAATGTTCGTAAACAAATGACCATGCCTCTTCAATAAGCTCGGTACTGCCACAGGTATGAATAAACGGTTGTCCCCAATCCTTCAGTAAAATAAGTCGTATTTTTCCTTCTTTAACTTTCTTGTCGGCTTTCATCGCTTCAACAAGAGCGCCTCTTTCAGGCACAAGGGACTGCAAGTCAATAGGATATAACGCACTAAACGGTTCCAAACGTGCGCTGTCGATATCTGCTCCAAGCTGCCCAGAGGCATATATTGCGGCTACCATGCCTACAAACACCGCCTGCCCGTGCGATATTTCACCATACCCGGAAACCTTTTCCAGGGCATGTCCAAAGGTGTGCCCGAAATTCAGGAAGGCACGCTTGCCCGCCTCAAGGGTATCTTCCGAAACTACCTCCACCTTTATAGCGGCGCTCTGGCTGATCAGTTTTTCCCAGCCAGAGCCGGTGGTAAATCCCGGTTCATCAATTAAATCTTCGGCCGTGGTAAAAATATCAGGAGAAATGGATAGCCCCATATTTCAAAATTTCAGAGAGGCCGTTAATCCATTCACTGATGTCAAGTGTTTCCAGGAACTGCAGATCGGCAAACACGGCATCTGGTTGGTAGAACGCACCCACCAGGTTTTTACCGGTTTTGTGATTAACTCCGGTTTTGCCGCCGATGGAACTATCGACCACGGCAAGCAGTGAGGTTGGCAGATGAATGAGCGGGAGCCCTCGCAGCGCCGTGGATGCTGCAAATCCCCCGAGATCACCGGTAACGCCGCCGCCTATCGCAAACAGTGGTGAAGAGCGTTCAACCTGGTGACGGAGAATGAAATCAATAACCTCCTGCCACTGCTCGGTGCTCTTGCTTTTTTCTCCAGCAGGCACCACGAATGTTTCGAGATGCTCAAAATACTGGCTGAACTTTTCAAAAATTCGATCCTGGTGGAGGCGGTGTACATTTTCATCAATTACAAAAAATGCTCGCTGGGAGGAATAGTTACTCTCAATAAATTCCGCCAGCTTATTCCAAATGGTATTACTACCAATATTAATGGTGTAAGTCTGCTGGTAGCTTATCGGCACGTTAATTGTGTGAGACATGATTGCGTATCTTTCTGACTAAAGCAGCTGTAGTTTTTTCTGCAGAAGCGTGTTGGTCGGTTTGAATGGTGATTTCTGCCTGCCGATAATATTTCAGCCTTTTTTCATATAATTCGGTTAGTTCTTTTTCCAGCACAGCCCGGTCTTTCATCGATCCATCTTCATCCAAAAGCAGCGGACGATTTTTCTTTCGCAAGATACGGTCTAAAATAACAGAAAATGGTGTTTCTATAAATATCAGCAGGCCGTTTATTTTTATGTGGTCGACCATATGCTGGTTGTGGAGTGCTCCGCCGCCCAACGCCAGTACTCCCTCGTAATTTCGGATGGTTTCGAGCAGCTTCTTGCGCTCTCGTTTTCGAAATCCCTCCTCTCCCTCCTGCTCAAAAATTTCGGGTATCGATTTGCCGGCTTCTTCCCTGATGATATCATCAAGATCGGCGTAAGGGCGTTCCAGGGTCTCGGCCAGTTTTTTCCCAATCGTAGATTTTCCAGTCCCCATAAATCCACACAAAAAGACAAGGTCAGGTATATTTGCTATCGATTCCATTCACGATTCGGTTTTAAGGGTGGTACCATTTCTACTTCTTCTCGTTCCACAACTACCGCTCCCGGGGGCGAGCCTTTCGGTTTTCGCACGTACTTTACCTTTGTGTACATCACAGGAGCGCTCTTCATGCCACGGGCCTTTGAATAAAAGGCCGCATAACTGGCAGCCTGCAAAATCACTTTTTTTGGCGGATACTCCTTCTGGTTTCCCATGCGTATTACCGCGTGCGATCCTGCCACGCCGCGTGCATGCATCCAAATATCTTCTTTATGAGCCAGATTTGTCAACTTATCATTACTTTTAGCACTCTTTCCGATCCATACCTCATATTTACCCACCTTAAATTTTCGAAAGGGAGATTGCGCCTGCTGCTGATCGCCGGTTCCGTAGCCATATTTTTCCAGCCTATCGCTGTTCTGCTTCTTCCACTTTTCGAGCTCCGGCAGGTGCTCAATCTGGTTAAGTTTTTCAAGCAGTGACTCCAGCTCCTTAATTTCATGTTCCACCTTGCCGATACGCCCGATCGCCTTCTCATAGGACGTGCGCGACTCTTTTGCTTTCTTATAATAAAGTTGTGCATTTTCAGCGATATCTTTCTGTTCTTTCAGGGGAATGGTGACGGTGTTGGCATCGCCGTATAGATCTTTAACCTCAATCTCTCCCTGATCAGGCGCGGTTTCCTCGTGAGCATGAGCCATAAGCAGGTGACCATATTTCTCATATTCATCCGCGCGATCCAAGCTTTTATCAGCCTGGTTTAGCTGCTTCAGCTTGCTTTTTCGTTTGGCAAGCACCCGTTCAAGAAGCTGCTGAACACGCTCGCGGGCCTGGTGCAGTCGCCTTGTGTGCACGGCATTTCTATATGCATGGCGGATAGTATCATTTACCGTTTCAAACGCCTCATCTGTTTCAATATTCAGTATTTCTTTAGACCACAAGCACGTTTCCCCGGTAACCAGCACCCTCGGGTGCGGATTGGTTTTGAGCTCTTCTGAAATCCAGCCAACGAACTTTTTTACTTGCTCGGGGCGCATCTCCGACACATTATGTTGTTTGATGAGCGGCGGCAGAAGATTGCGCGGCAGCAGCGGATTTACCCGTGTAATCTGGTTCTTTGGTTTAGCATCAGGATTCACTGAATCAGAAAAGCTGGGGGCGTATGGCTCAGGCGGTTCGGAACCTTTTACCTCATCTGTACTTTTAAAAGCATCAACAACATTATTGTCCCTTACCAGATAGACATTGGGGCTATTACTAAAAAGCTTAAATAAAAGAAACGATCCGCCTTCAAAATAGAGATAAATTAGTCGATCATGTTTTGCTAATTCAATGTTAATAATTTTTTGTCCTTCAATTTGCTTGAAAAATTCAATAACATTGCTCTTTTTAGGGGACGATATTGATCAAGAAAGAGGGTTGTTTCTTTTGAATTTGCACTAAAAATCATCCGCAGCGTGTCAGAATCAGTTTCCAGAAAGATCTCAAGTACATCCTTGTGCGGAGATATGGCAAACTCAAAAAATGCGCCCTGGATCTTTACTTTTAATTCCTTATTTAAATATATTAACTCGTAATAGTTATTCATTATATATATTTAAGGTCAAATACCAATTAAACACTTAATAAATAATGTGAAATAATGACTTACCCTATATTCAATTCAGTGGTTAAGCAAATCAAGAGTGAACTTGAAAGTCGAAACGTTAATATAAAAAGTTTCCGGACGTGGAATGAAGATGCGATTAATGCAACGGGACTGGAAATATTAATTGACCTGGACAAGCGTACCGATTTTATCAAATATCTATCCTTTAATTTTGACTGGGATCGTTTCCGAGAAACCGTGCTTGCCAAACAGCTTGAAGGTATGGAGGAACATCCATTTCTGCTGAAAGATAATATGGTAAGCGCCAGCATCTCCCCGGTAATTGATATTGAAGTAACCTGGATGTTCGATGAAGAGAGGTCTCAGCCCTCCGTTACCGGCGAAAACGGTAATCATCGGCTAGATGCAGCCAGCGAGTGGATGGAGAGCATCAGTGAAGAGGTAAACGCTCTGCTTTCCGATGATGACATCATCACCCGCTGGCATATCGAAGTTGAAGGCGATGAGTATGGCAAATATCTGTCTGCCATTAACCTAATCTCCTACTTCCAGTACACCATGGCCGAACTGAACACCCTGAACAGCGTGCATGATTTTGTGACCGATCACCTGAAAGAACTTCTGCTGAAATCTCATAAGGTTATGCGTATTTCCGACGATGTACTGCAAACAGTGGCAGCGGCTTAGTTACTGATCGTGCATCGTACACTCATTTAAGCTTTGGTCCGATCTTCAATTTTTAAAACAAAAAGGCCTTCATCTAAATATGAAGGCCTTTGTTAATACCGTGAAACTAGCCCGGATTATTCATAAAGAAGAATAATTATCAAAAATTTTCCAACTGGACATGATGTTCTTCGTATTTCTGAAGCTAAGATCTTTTCTGAGATACCGTTGCCGGTTCCGAGGGTAGATCTTAGGGAAATTGGGTGGGATCCTACCCATAATTGGCAACGAATCGCCGGGGAGGGATATACCTCGGGCAGGTCTGTGCGGTACGGGCCGAATGGTACGGGGAAGAAGGACGAAGCGGTCAGCTAATAAGCTGGAGGAACAGTTTTTTCCAGGCGAAAGCCTTCGAGAGCCGATAGTAGATGCGGCGTTTGGTCCGTTTGATGGTTCCTCCTATTTTGAGCAGCCGGCAACGGATGGTGGCGATCTGCCAGCGTTTGGCCTCGCTGTGGCAGGTTCGCCCGATAGCTTGCCGGAGCCGTAGGAACAGCTCATAGGCCAGGCAGCTCAGCAACAGCCGAAAGAAGTTGGCCCAGAACCGATGGGCCGACAGCCGGTCGGCATAGCACATGTTTTTGACTTCCTTAATCCGGTTTTCACTGGCCTCCCCGCGTTGCACATACAGATCTTTATACAGCCGGCGGGCCGACTGACCGGGAATATTGGTGATGATAAATCGGGTGTTGAGTCCCCGGCCGGTCTCCTCAACTTTGCAGCAGCAGCGCTGCGGGGCCTCCCAGCTGTCGGCCTGGTAGCGGAAGCTGAAGAAGTGCTGGTGGGACTGCCCCCGGCGGCTATAGACCCGCCGAATGGCCCGCTCGGCGCGTTCGGACCGCCGCTTCAGCCGCTCGTTGGCGGCGATGCCGACCACAAACTTCAGCTCGCAGGCCTCGGCCAGCCGGTAGAAGGCCGGGCAACTGAATCCGCTGTCAGCGCGAATTGTGATCGACAGATCGGGATAGCGAGTGCGGATTAGTTCCACAATTCTTCGCAGAATCCCCACATACCACCGGCTGGAGTGGGCATTGCCCGGCCGCAGGACCGGCAGGATAATCTGGCCGGTCTGCCCGTCATGGAAAAACAGTTGGTTATAGACTTTCCGCCCGTAAAACCCATTGAACATCGACAGCTGCTGGCCGCCGTGGATCGGGTCGTCGGTATCGTCGATGTCGATGGTCAGCTCCGTCCGGCCCTCCAGTGTGTCGATATAACGGCCCACCCATGCTCGGCACAGGTTCCAAATCGTGGCCCGGTCCATGCGGTTCTCCAGCCGACTGGCCGTCGGCTGGGAGGCCAGCCGCCCGCCGAGAATATCCCGATACAGGGGGTCCTCGGCCAGGTGCTCGGCGTCGTTACCATCTGGATAGCCATGCATCAACCCGAAGACCCGCTGCTTGATCAGTTTCCCCACCGAATGGATGACCTTCTCCGGCTGGCGGGGGTCTGGAATAGACTGGCTAAAGTGACCAATCAGTCCGTGCGTTTTTTCCATCCTTTCCAGTAGGATCACCGATGCGTCGGAGCTTATCGGCTCGGCCGAAAAATCCACTGAGACCTGCTGATTTCCACGATAAAAAACCGTATGTTTTTTACTCATATCTGGGTGCAAGTGTTATCGTTATTTTTGCTATTTATCTACAACAAAAATAATAACTTGCACCCTTTTTATTTAGTTACTTCATGAATAATCCGGGCTAGGAGTCTGTCGGACTTTCCGGTGGTAATTTAGTAGATTTAGGTGATCTTTTAGAACATCAAATGAAGTTGTTTTGTTATGGCGAATTTTAAGTTACCGGTCGTGATACCTCGTATTTGTTGCCACCCTCGGTTGACCAATGGCTGCCGGAAGATCATCTGGCCCGGTTTGTGGTCGAGATCGTCGATGAGTTGGATATTTCAGCCTTGGAAGCCAGCTACACCGGCAGCGGCTCGGATGCCTACCACCCGCGCATGATGGCAGCCCTGCTGTTTTACAGCTATGCGAGCGGGACGTTTTCCTCCCGCACCATCGAGACGGCCACCTACGATTCGGTGGCGTTTCGCTATGTGGCGGCCAACCAGCATCCCGACCATGATACCATCTGCAGTTTCCGCAAGCGGTTTTTCGAACCGCCGGGGGCCCTGTTCACCCAGATTCTGCAGGTGGCCGCCGGCATGGGCCTGACCGAGCTGGGGGATGTGAGTATTGACGGGAGCAAATTCAAAGCTAATGCCTCCAAGCATAAAGCGATGAGCTGGGATCGGGCCAGCGGGCTGGAAGACCAGCTCAGCGAGGAGGTCGCCGAGCTACTGGCCGCCGCCGAGGCCGCTGACCAGTCCGACGACGATGGGGAGCGGCTTCCCGAAGAGCTGGCTCGCCGCAGGGAGCGGCTGGCCCAGATCCGCCAGGCCAAACGGATGATCAGCGAGCGGGCCGAGCAGCGATATGAGGAAGAGAAGGAAGAATACCAACAGAAGATGGGCGAGCGTCGCGCCAAAGAGAAACAGACTGGAAAAAAGACAACCAGGCCCCAAGCCGGAGCCCCCGGAGCTGGGCCCGCGCGATAAGGACCAGGTGAATTTTACCGACCCCGAATCCCGGATTATGCTTACCAGCCAACATGGCTGGCAACAGGCCTGGAACGCCCAGTCGGCGGTCGATATGGACTCCCACCTGATCGTGGCCGGCCACATCAGCCAGGCGCCCAACGATAAACAAGAACTGGAGGTGACCTTAGATGCGCTGCAAAGCCTACCGGAGGAAATCGGGAATGTAGAACGAATCGCTGCTGACAATGGATATTATAGCGAAGATAATATCACCGATGCCACCGATCGTGAGATAACCCCTTACTTGGCGACGGGTCGCCAAAAACACAACCAGCGCTGGGACGAGCGCCTCGCGGACCCCGGCCCGCCCCCGGAAGACGGGACCGAGCCCCAGCAGATGGGGTGGCGACTGCAAACTCCAGAAGGGAAAGTCTTCTATGGGCGGCGGAAGGCGACCGTGGAGACGGTCTTCGGGATCATAAAACGGGCCATCGGGTTCCGACAGTTTAGCCTGCGGGGACTAAGGAAGGTTACCGGAGAATGGAATCTGGTAAAATGCGCCTACAATCTGAAGCGCATGCACGCTTTAGCGACATAACCTCCTCGAGGAGAAGAATATCTGAGATGGAACTACAACATGGAATGCCAAAAACAAAAATATTCTTCCCGACACCTACCCCAAAAGAATGTACTAACATGTAAATTGCTTTGTCCGACAAACTCCTAGCACTATTTATTCTTTTTATGCCGGTTCTTGCGCAAACGCTTTTTTCTTTTGTGCTTTGCTATCTTAGATCGTTTTCTCTTTTTTCCGCTTGGCATAATGCTCACCTACGTGTTTTTTTATTTACGATTTTACCATTCTTTTATTTGGTAATTGTACAATCTCGGACCCAAAAAATGGCACCAAATATACGAATTTTTGGATCAATTCCTACTATAAAAATAAGTAGACATATAGAAATTTAGCTGCTCTCTTCTTGCATCATTGATTCATTGACCGCTTCTTTAAAGTCTTTAGAAACTTTTAAAACGGGGACATATTGCTCAGGAACGATAACTTCTTCATTGGTTTTGGGATTCCTGGCGTACCCGTTCCGCTCGCTTTACCACTTTAAAGCTACCAAATCCTCTAAGTTCTATGTTTTCGCCCCGCTTCATTGCGTCAATTACTGTCTCCATAAAGCCGTTAACCACAGCTTCAGTTTCAACTTTGGTTAACCCCGTAGATGACGAAATTACATCGACAATATCAGCCTTTGTCATGATTGATTACCCTAAAATTATTATTTCATTTAACGAAAGCGCCTAAATAGATTAGTTCATTTCTCCTTTAAGTTAATGTAACAGGCACCAGATGATGCTAGTTCGAATTAACTTCTTTTTAAAAAAAATTGAAAGTAAAAAGCACATTTTCATCCAAAAAAGTGCTAAATCTTTTATACTTTCACGGTTCTTTAAATTAAACCTAAATTTCAAACGGTAGCAAATAAGCATGGAGACATTTGACCGTATCATAGGCTGGCTGGTAGATTTAATTTGGAACACGCCGGAATCTTTCCCCGCGATGGTGATAATTCTTCTCGCTTTCGGGATTTACATCACTATCAAAATGGGATTTGTCCAGTTTACCCGGTTCCGACACGGTCTCAAAGTGGTAACAGGCTTTTACGATGATCCCGAAGATGAAGGCGATATTAACCACTTCCAGGCGCTTACCACTGCCCTTTCTGCTACCGTGGGTATTGGCAATATAGCCGGCGTAGCTTTGGCGATTCACTATGGCGGCCCAGGTGCGCTTTTTTGGATGTGGGTAACCGCCCTGCTGGGGATGGCGATCAAATTTACCGAGGTGACCCTTGCTCAGGAGTACCGCAGTAAAAACCCGGATGGGACGGTTTCAGGGGGACCGATGTATTATATTGAACGGGGGCTTGGCTCTAACTGGAAGTGGCTGGCCGTGGCTTTTGCAATCTCTGCCGCTATTTGTGCCTTCCTGACGGGCAACGCTGTTCAGGCCAACACCGTTGCCGACGTAATGAAAACCGATTTCCAAATCCCCGTAGCTATTACCGGCTTTATTACCGCCAGTCTTGTCGCCGCAGTTGTTTTGGGCGGAATTAAACGAATCGGTCGGGTTACTTCCAAACTGGTGCCCTTTATGGGGATCCTTTATGTACTGGGTGCAGTTATTATTCTGGCCCTCAATTATCAAGATATTTTGCCTTCCCTGGTTTCAATCGTAAGTAACGCTTTTAATCCGCAGGCTGGTGCCCTTGGAGTCGGTTCTGGTGCACTGATTTTCACCCTGAGCTATGGCGTGCAACGCGGACTCTTCTCAAATGAGGCTGGCCAGGGATCAGCGCCTATTGCGCACTCGGCTGCCAAGACCGACCAGCCTGTTCGAGAGGGGGTAGTAGCGCTGCTGGAACCGTTTATTGACACCTTGATTATCTGCACGATGACTGGTCTCGTAATCGTATCTACCGGTTCATGGGATATGCACCACAAGTCGTCTGTTGATCCTACCGATGAAGTAGTTAGCTACGAGTTGGAGTCGGGATCTGACGTACTAAATTTTGAGAATGGAATTGCTCAAAACGGCTCGATGAACTATTACCAAATTCCTGTAGATACTATGTTCACCGACGAGGCCTATTCACAGCCATTCAACGGCCGGATCGTTGTGGAGGGCCGAAACGATAACCGTGTACAATGAAAATGATAACCAGCTTACAGGCCTCTATGGGAGTAGTACAGAATGGGGCCCCTCTAACCTCGGCAGCATTCGAGCGCGGACTTTCCCCTCTCTTCCCGGGCGGCGGGTACCCTGGTGACCTTAGCCGTGTTGCTATTTGCAATCTCCACCTCCATCAGTTGGAGTTACTATGGAGACCGCGCTGCACAGTATTTGTTCGGATTTAAATCGATCTTTTGGTACCGGCTGGCTTTCGTGGGCATGCACTTCTTTGGCGCCGTGGTAACATTGACTACCATATGGAATTTCGGCGATGTTATGCTTGGTCTGATGGCTTTTTTCAACATCATAGCGCTCTTTGCTCTGTCTGGTGTTGCATACAAAATCACCCAAAAATATTTTGAAAACACCGAGATATAATCGGAGAAATAGAGGTTAATAATCAAACGCTGTTTCATCCAAATAAATGCATGCATATGGCTGAACTAGAGAATGTAACCTTAATTGAACATCCGGTTTTGTCGAGGGATCTTACCATACTCCGTGATAAAACTTCTGATATCACGGAGTTCAGGACTTCGCTCAAGCGGATAGCCACCATCCTGGCGTATCACGCCCTCAAAGATCTACCACTGCGCTCATTCAGTGTTGATACCCCCATCGAAAAAACGGAGGGATATGATATTGACGCGGAGGTCATCGTAGTGCCCATATTACGAGCGGGACTTGGTCTCGTAAACGGCATCATCGATTTTATACCAGATGCCAAAGTTGGCCACCTTGGCATGTATCGCGATGAACAAACCCACGAGCCGGTGGATTATTACTCAAACTTGCCGGACGGTATTGAGGATGCGTTCGTACTGCTGGTAGATCCGATGCTGGCAACAGGTGGCAGTGCACACGATGCTCTTACCTTTCTTAAACAGCGGGGTGCACAACAAATCCATTTTATTTCGTTAATATCTGCACCCGAGGGACTTGCTCATTTACAGAAAGAGCATCCTGAAATAGAAATTATCACGGCAGCAATAGATGATAGATTGAATGACGACGCCTTTATTGTGCCCGGTTTAGGTGATGCAGGTGACCGATATTTTGGAACGACATAAAACATTTTCAGCCTTTTCCGCATCATTAATTGTGGTATTGATGTTGGCGCTTTCCTCATGCGGAGATCTTTCAGATTCGCAATCTGAGCGTGTTCAAGAGGCTCTCAGCGATACCTTGCTATCGACCACGGAAACCTGGGGCGTGGATATGGAGCTAATGGAAAAGGGAATTAAAAAAGTGCGCGTCCGCGGTTCATATGCCGCCACTTATAACATGGAGGAGATAAACGAAACCCATATTGATGGGCCGGTCCGCGTACAGGTTTTTGATTCCACAGGAGCCACCGAAACCCGCGTTACAGCCAACTCCGCCATTTACCGCGCTGATGAATCAATTTTTCAACTATATGGCAATGTAAAAGTTCGTACAGCCACCGGCAGGCGGCTCGTTTCCGAGTATCTCAAGTGGGATCAGGGTTCCAACAATGTATCCACCCCGCAGTTTGTAATTATCACCACTCCCAGTGATAGCATCGCCGGCAGCGGTTTTGAGGGGACCACTGATCTCTCAGAATACACCATCCGTGAAGTAACCGGCCAGTTCATCGTCAATTGATATGAGTCAGAAAACAGGCCAACGTAAAAATATGCTTTCCTTGCTGCCAGCTATTTCCAGGGAAAAAACTTTAACTATCGCCATTTACATATGCGGATTACTTCTGCTTCTACCCTCCCTGGCAAGCTCGCAGAATCGTATTACAATCAACCGGGCCAAAGAGGTAATGGGTGTAACAATGGAGGGCGAACGCGTACGAAAATTGCTGGGTAATGTGAGCTTGCGGACCCAAAACATGGTGATGTTTTGTGACAGCGCTTACCAATTCCTCGAAAAAAATGAAGTGCGAGCTTTCGGAAACATCGAGATTAACACACCGGACGAACAGATCTATGCCGATACACTGATCTACTTCACCGATCTGGATTTTAGTCAACTGCGCGGCAGAGTTATCATTGAAGCTGACAGTGCCACTCTTTACAGCCAAGCCGTCGATTATCGCTTTTCCAGCAAGGTCGGGCATTTTATTGAACATGTTCGCCTGGAAGATCCGGAGGGGACCCTTACAGCTAACAGCGGTTTCTACTACCGCGAGCCAGACAGTGCTGTTTTTCGTGGTGATGTGCAGATCAGCGACAGCCTGCAATACGCGGAGGGCGACAGCCTGTTCATTAACCGGCGTAAAAATTCCTACCGGTTGTACAGCAATGTATTTGTAGATGACCGCGAAAATCATGTAATGCTCAAGGGAGATTCGCTCAAGGCAGACTCGGTAGGCCATCGATCCCTGCTGGGAAATGCATGGCTTAAAAAATTCAAGCCTCCACCTGATACCAGCAGAGCTGACACCGCTAATGCCGACCGTACGCCATTATCCCCAGATTCACTGGCTGCCCAAACTACCCCAGCCGATACCAGCGCGGAGTCTACATCTTCCGATACGACTCATATCCAAGCCAGAACCATCCATTCCTACCGCAGGACTACCGTCGCCGATACCCAGGCGGTAATTAATGCCTATCAGAATGTTCGTATTTGGTCCCCAAAGTTTGCAGCCACAGCGGATACAGCTCGGTATAATGATCAAACAGAAATTTTTAAACTCAGTTCCAATCCGGTGGCATGGCACAAACAAATACAGCTTACGGGTCCCTACATCGAGGTAATGCTTGAAGGGGATGAAATAGACCGGCTGACCTCCTATCCTGCTCCATTTATCGTACAGCAGGATACGACCCTTGACCGGCTCCATCAGATGACAGGTGATACTCTTAAGGCCTATTTTACCGATGGGGATATTTCCCGAATCCATCTATATCCCAACAGCCACCTATTCTATTTCACAAAAGATAACAACGGACAGTCCGATGGTGCGGTAGACATGACCTCCCCCTCGATACGAATCTTTTTTGAAAACGGCGAACTTGTAGAAATGAAAGCACAAGGGCCCGGGGATGGCACCTACCTGCCTGAAAGTGAACAAACAGCCAAGCGACGGCTGGATGGTTTTGCCTGGACACCGGACCAGCGTCCACAAAAACCGACCGGTTCCATGAAACGACGCCTGCCGCCCATTCCTCAGGAGATCTCCTTTACCCTTCCCAGGCGATACCTGGAGGATAATCAAAACGTCCTAGTACAGGAACCCAAAGATCAAGAATAGTTAACTTGCTTCTTCCAGCTCCATATTTTGCTGAATGACGCGCTCTTGCACATCAGTCGGTACTTTGCCATAATGCGAAAAGTCTCGTTTGTAGCTGGCACTTCCCTGCGTCATCGATTTAAGACGTGTGGCATATTGATCCAGTTCTTTTAGCGGAACCATCGCTTTAATTTTTTGGATCGACCCCTCCGCATCCATGCCCTGAATCTGTCCTCGCCGTGTGCTGAGGTCACTCATAACATCGCCCATAAAGCGGGCGGGAACGGTGATTTCAACCTCATACACGGGTTCAAGTAGCTGCGGACTGGCTTTCATAAATCCATCCCTGAAGGCCATAAGCGCGGCCGTTTTAAAGGCGGCTTCATTGGAGTCGACTGAATGCATCGAACCGTCGTACACTGATATCCGCAGATCGCGAACGCGGCAGCTGCTCATCGGGCCGTTCTTCATTTTTTCCATGATTCCTTTCAGGATGGCCGGCATAAAACGATTGTCGACAACACCACCTACGATACAATTGCGGAACACCAGCTTTCCGCCCCACTCCAGGTCGATCTCCTGCACGTCGCGTACTTTCAGATCGTCGTGCTCAGCCATAGTATCCTGCAGCGGTTCTATCAACATATTTACTTCGGCATACTGGCCCGCGCCGCCTGATTGTTTCTTATGCTTATAGTGCGTTCGAATGCTTTTTGTGATCGTCTCCCGGTAAGGAATACGCGGCTCAACAAATTCAAAATCAAGGTTAAATCGATTGCTGAGCTCATATTCAATGACATTCAGATGCTCTTCGCCCTGTCCATGCAGAATAACCTGGTTGAGCTCCTGGCTATGTTCAACTTCTAGAGAAGGATCTTCGTGCTGTAGCTGGTGTAACGCGGTACCAAGCTTGTCTTCTTCTCCCTGCTTGTTCAGCTTAATTGCCGTCCGGATGGTTGTTTTGGGATATTCAATGGGCTCAATAGTTACCTCATCTCCCTTTTCGTGCAGTGTCTCGTTTACTCCGATATCCTTAAGGCGAACGGCTGCTGCGATATCCCCTGTTTTAACCTCCGGAATCTCCTCGCGTTTTTCACCATTGGTCAGGTACAAACTAGAAAGTCGCGTGCTGTTCCCTGTATTGCTCACCAAATCAAGACCTGACTTTAGGGAACCGCCGTATACTTTGAAATAGATCAGATCGCCCACGTGGGATTCCGCACTATCTTTAAACGTAAACATAATGGGGCGACCTGCAGGATCGAGTTCCAAATCTTCACCACCCGTAGTTTTTGGAGGATTGGCCTCCAGCGGATTTGGAGCCACATTGCCGAGAAAGCCCATAACGCGTCCCGTACCCATATTACGCTCTGCACAGCAACAAAATAGTGGGTATAGATCCTGGTTCAGCAGCGATTTTTGCAACCCTTCCCGCATCTGGCTTTCTGTTAGTTCGCCCTGCTCAAAATAGAGGTCCATCAGCGTTTCATCGTTCTCTGCGACTGCCTCCACCAGCTCGTTATGGAGGAGCTCCGCCTGGGACTTTTGCGAATCAGGAATAGGCAACTTGTCAGGTTTTCCGCCCCCTTCGGGAAATTCATACATCGTCATTTTCAGGACGTCAATGATGGCGTGAAAATCTTCTCCTTCACTGAACGGGTACTGTACCACAACTACGCCCCTGCCAAACCGCTCCTTGGCCATATCCACAGTCTGCTGGAAGTCGGACTTATCTGAATCCGGTTTATTAACGATAAACAGGGAGGGTATACTATATTTCTGCGTGTTGCGCCAAAGTGTTTCGGTGCCTACTTCTACCCCATATTCTGCGTTCAATGTAAATATAGCAGTATCAGCTACACGCAGGGCTCCCAATACTTCTCCGATATAATCTGATGTGCCCGGTGTATCTATCAGGTTAATTTTACTGCCTCTCCAATCCAGGTTCAGGAATGAAGAAAAAACAGATTTTCCCTTATCATGTTCAATATCATGATAGTCGGAAACCGTATTTTTATTCTGAATTGTCCCGCGGCGACCGATGGTGCCGGACTCAAAAAGCATGGTTTCTGCAAGCGTGGTTTTACCGGATCCCGAATGGCCTAACAGAACCACGTTACGTATTTTGGATGGCTGATAGACTTTCATAGCTACCTCCTTTTTTGACAGGCTAGAGTTTTGGCGGCAACCAGCGTATTGTTAACCTCTTTTACATGGATGGATCATCCCATAATTCATCCCTCTGATTTCCGCCGGATCAGTGGTTTTTGATAAGTAATACAAAATTGATAATGAACCCAAAATTTTCTTCAAAATTGTTGAAAGAACCAGCTAATCCTGGTGAAGAATAGTTTTCCAAAAACTTGTTTTTTCATGATTTTAAGTGTGATTTTAACGATTTGATCCAACCAAACTTTTTTAAAACCCAAACTGGTTGCATCTCAGATTTTGAAAGAAATTTATCCCCTGATTTGTACTCCACTAGTTTGACTCTTGCTGTAGTGATTTTAAAATACCTTTCAAATTTATAATCGAAAGTGACCGTTTAGATGAAACGAATTCTTCTTATACAGACCGGCGGCACCATTGCAATGAAATCCGGTCAGCAGGATTACGCCCAGCTTGAACCGGGAAAATGGTCCGAAACCATTCAGCGTGAGATTCCCGAACTTTCTGAGATCGCTGAGCTACAAATGGAGCAACTTTTTTTCGTGGACAGCTCCGATATTGGTGCCAGCCATTGGGTAAGGCTAATTGAATATATCGAGGAGCAAACTCCAAACTACGATGGATTCGTAATTCTGCACGGCACTGATACCATGGCTTATACCGCATCCGCCCTTTCGTTTGGATTGCAGAATCTCGATAAGCCGGTCATCCTAACCGGCAGCCAAGTGCCCATGAGCAATCTCCGCAGCGATGCCCGGCGCAACCTTGTGAATGCTATTGAGATGGCTACTTTTCCCCTGCAAGAGGTAGCTATCTGCTTCAATGATTATGTGTACCGAGGCAACCGGGCGACCAAGATGAGCATCGGAGATTTTGATGCCTTTGCCTCTCCGAACTTCCCACCGCTGGCAGAGATCGGGCTAAATATCGAGTTCAACATCCGCAAGAATAAACCAGACGATCCCCTTAGAGTCTTCAAGAGTTTCAGCGATCGTTTTTTTATGCTCAAGTTGTTTCCGAACCTGCCTGCCCGCTTGCTTGATCAGCTACATCTTTCCGAGCTTGACGCTATTATAATTGAAGCATTCGGCAGCGGAAATTTTCCCATTCACGGAGAGCGCTCGCTGCTTCCGTTTCTCTTGAAATGTTTCGAGCGGAAACTGATGGTCGTCATCACCTCGCAGGCCCCGTATGACGCGGTGAATCTCATCAAATACGAGAGCGGTAGAAAAGCCCGTCAGCTGGGTGCTCTGGGTGCAGGCGATATGACCAGCGAGGCGACCCTCACCAAATTGATGCACTTGTGGGGAACCTATGATAATCCCCAACAGATTAAGGCCCTTTTCACCAGTGATATCGCTGGTGAACTATCTGTACCAGGAAGTGGATGAGGTTTCCGGCAAGAAAAACTTGCCATAGAATATTTTTGGATGATTCTAGCCATACTGCCATATTTGTACCGGTATTTTTATCAGAAAACCCCTCTGCATCTCGTAAAATAGAGGGCTCATTTTAAACTAGCAGATACTTTCCATGTTTTTTGTATTTGATGTTGAGACAATTCCCGACTTCGAATTTGTTCGTGGCATAATTCAAGATCCCCACGAAGATGATGACGAGCTGCTGCTGCAGGCTGGTGAAGAACTTGCGCGCAATCAGTCAGGCTTTCTGCCCCCGATGTATCACAAAATGATATCCTGGGTTGGGTTGTGGATTGAAAATAACGGCGTGCCCAAACGCAAGGTTTCATGGAACGGCACCGACGAAAAGAAGGACTGGAAGAAATCATCGATACACTTTCGACGTATAAAGATTTCGGGCTTATCCATCACAATGGACGCGGATTTGATCTGCCGCTGCTAACCTATCGCTGCATGAAGCACGGCTTGCAGATGCCACAGCGCCTCAACCATCGTGATATTCGCTACCGGTACAGTAACTCCAATATTGACCTGCTGGATGAGTTCAGCAACTATGGGGCCAGCTCATGGCCTAAACTGAAGCACCTGGGGTACCTGATCGACATTCCGTTTAAGCAGACCGGGGAAGGCAATGAGGTACTGGAGATGTTTCGGCGCAACGAGCTGGAAGAGATAGAGCATTACTGCTACGAAGATGTAATGGGCACATACATCGTCTGGCTTCACCTGAAATACACGGTGGGCGATATCAATAAAGAACTGTTCGACAACCTACAGGATCGGGCGATGACTAAGCTCAAAGATATCCAAAAGGATGAGAGCGATTAATCAGATTTTTCTCCAATTGAATTTCAGTACAACATAATTTTTGACCATAAAAAATGCCGGATCAGGTGACCCGGCATTTTTTTATTTCCCAAAATTTTGGGAGGATGCTTAGATTTTTGTGCCATCGGGAATGACGGCCCCCTTCGGAATGATGACAATACCATCCACTACGTGGTAGTTATCGAACTCACCGTCATCCAGGTGATCGCCGCCGGCTATACGCACGTCATTGCCGATCTGAACATCCTTGTCGATGATGGCGTTGCTAATGAAACAGCGCTGCCCGATGCCCATTGGTGGATTTTCAGGCGTTCCGGCGTCGATTTCATCACGCGACTGGAAAATATCATTTCCCATTATAATAGAATGTTCGATGCTGGTACCCCGCCGTATTCGGGACCGAATACCAATAACTGAACGCTCTATGCGGCTTGCCTCAATAATACATCCCTCAGCCAGTACGGAATGGTCGAAGGTTGTACCTGAAAGCTTGGACGCAGGCAGCATACGAGCCCGCGTGTAAATGAAGTCTTCGTTGTCGTAAAAGTTAAACTTCGGAAGCTCGGAGGTGAGCTCAATATTAGCCTCAAAGAATGATTTAATCGTACCAATATCGGTCCAATACCCGTCAAAGGCGTAACTTTGAACGTTAAGATCACTATTAATCGCCTTGGGGATAATCTCCTTACCGAAGTCAGTGGCATCCGGCATGCCTTCAAACAGATCACGCAGGATTTCTTTTTTAAAAACGTAAATCCCCATAGAGGCCAGATAATGGCGGCCTTCTTCAGCGAATTTATCTGCCGTTTCTGACTGCCACTCGCTCAAGGTCCTCGTAATCTGGTTTCTCGACAAAACTGTCGATTTTCTTTTCCTTGTCCGTCTTCATGATGCCAAATCCCGTGGCATCGTTTGCCACCACCGGTATGGTACCCACGGTCAGGTCAGCATCCGTATCGTTGTGTTGCTGCAGCATCCTGCTGTAATCCATCTGGTACAGCTGGTCGCCGGAGAGTATAAGCACATGATCGTGACGGTGATTCTCCATATGGTGCAGTGACTGCCGAACCGCATCGGCCGTACCCTGGTACCAGTTCTTGCTTTCAGGAGTCTGTTCGGCCGCCAGAACATCTACAAATCCACTGCTGAAAACATCAAAGTTGTAGGTGTTTTTAATATGACGGTTTAGCGAAGCAGAGTTAAACTGAGTTCAGTACATATATGCGTCGCATCCCGGAATTCAAACAGTTTGATATCGGGATATCCACCAAGCGATATTTACCGGCGATAGGCACGGCAGGTTTTGACCTCATTTTGGTAAGCGGGTACAACCGTGTACCCTGTCCACCACCAAGAATTACAGATATTACGGGACGATGTTTATTGAATTTGCTATATGTTCTAGTCATTTATCAGCTCCCTGTAAAGTTCAAGATATTTTTGTGCTGAGGATTTCCATGAGAAATCCAATTTCATAATGGTTTTTCTTACAGAATTCATTCCTTGTGAATCGCTGTAAAGCGAAAGTGCGCGTTGAACAGCATCTGCTGCTGCCTGATGTGTAAAATCGTAAAAAGTAATGCCATATCCATCTTCATCACCAATATCTTTCACCGTATCCTTCAGCCCCCCTATTTCCCGTACAATCGGAACGGTGCCATAGCGCATGGAATACATCTGGTTGAGTCCGCAGGGCTCCACCCGAGAAGGCATAATCATAAAGTCGCTTCCCGCATAAATCAGGTGAGCAAGTGATTCGTTATAGTCCAGTGCGGCATCAAAAAATCCTACAAATTCACTGTTGAGCTGTTTAATACGTTCATGCAGGTGAAGATCACCCGTACCAAGCAGCATAAAGTTTACGCTCTGTTCACTGGCAAGAAAGTGACCGAACAGATTGGGTAGCAGGTCAGCCCCTTTTTCATGGGCAAGCCTGCCGATATATGAGATGAGCGGGTAGTCAAAATTTAGATCAAACTGTTCACACAAGGCTCGCTTGTTTTCAAGCTTGCCTTTTTTGTGTGTTTTAAGTGAATAATTTTCTTCCAGATACGAGTCTGTGCTGGGATCCCAAACATCGGTATCTATACCATTGAGAATACCCTGGGACTTGTGCCGTTCGCTTTGGTACAGCATTTTTAAGTCTCCTCTTTGGCTCAGTTCCTCCATATACGTGGGAGAGACAGTAGTGATACGCCAGGAACATTTGAGGCCCGCTGCCAAGCAGTTAAATCTACCGTCCCAGTCCAGCAGACCAATTTCGGACATATCAAAGTTTGGCAACAGAGAATAGACTCCTCGGTCGTACTCCCCTGGTACTCCGCGTTGTGCACAGTTAAAACAGTGGGAATATTTTCCATCCCCCTGTAACGATAGCAGTGCGTTATGATAAAAGGAACCAACGCGGTGTGATGGTCGTGACAGTGGAGCAGATCCAGGTCTTCTTCACTATAGTGGAGCCAGTCTAACGCGGCCAGCTGAAAGCTTATATATCGCTCCAGCTCGTCCCAGTAGCCGTAGCCACTGTAGGGATCAATATAGATGCCGGGGCGCTGAAATCTTTCGGGGATATCGACGACATAGAGTGGAAAATCTAACGTATCCCCTTTCTCACGTTGAATTTTGTAATGGAATTGTCCTTCCCCTAGCGGTGTATCTCCTTCAAAAATCGTTTTAAAATCATGGTCGCGAACCCATTCTGTTGTATACTTCGGCATCACAACCCTGGCATTCACTCCATCTTTTCTCATATATTTCGGAAGAGATCCCACAACATCGGCAAGACCACCAGCCTTAGCAACCGGGTAACATTCTGCACTTAAATGAAATACATCCATTTGATTATCCCAATAACCACTTTGTTTTCTGTTCCTGTTATTCCCCGTTATGTTCAACTCCAAGTAAGAAAATCTTTAAATATCAGTCAAAATCTTTCTTCTATTCTTTTTCTATGATATGTTCGTCTTCAATTTTGGGTTCAAATAAATATTTCTGATGGCAATAATAGATGTTCATAAAGTAAAAAAATCGTTCGGAAAGACCACCGCCGTAAACAATGTTTCTTTTGAGGTTCACAAGGGACGCATATTCGGATTGCTTGGTCCGAACGGGGCGGGTAAAACCACCTGCATCCGGATGATCAATCATATTCTCATACCCGACAGCGGTTCCATAAAAATCAACGGCATTGAGGCCAGCCCTGAAACGCAAAAAATGATCGGCTACATGCCGGAAGAGCGTGGACTCTACAAAAAAATGAAAGTGGGTGAGCAACTGCTCTATCTTGCCCAGTTGAAGGGACTAGCGCGCGATAATGCCAAAAGAGCTATCAAATACTGGCTACAGCGGTTCGAGGCAATCGACTGGTATAACAAGGAGGTGGGTGAACTTTCCAAGGGATGTCCAGAAAATACAGTTCATTGCCACCATTGCTCACGACCCGGATATCTACATTTTTGACGAACCGTTTAGCGGCCTGGATCCCATCAACAGCGAGATGCTAAAAGAGATTGTCATTGAACTGCGAGACAAAGGTAAAACCATCCTTTTTTCCACGCACCGAATGGAGCAGGTAGAGCAGATGTGCGATGAGATTTGCCTGTTTAACAAAGGGCGGGCAGTGCTGAAGGGAGATCTGCGCGATATCAAGGGATCGTTCGGTAAAAACACCATCAATATTGAGTTTCAGGGTGATGGCTCTTTTCTTGATTCCCTCGAAAATGTGCGGATCAACAATCGCTCCACCAACTTTGCCGAGATCCGAGTGCTCGACGGGCAGAATATGCAACAAATTTTAAAAACCGCCATCCAGCATGCTGAAATTTACAAATTCGAGCGCGTAGAACCTTCCCTAAATGAAATCTTCATCTCCACGGTTGGAGAAGACAATATCAATCCTCAGGATTTAACTTAGTTATGAATCTTCGACAGATTTTACTGGTACTGAAACGGGAATATATTACCCGGCTCAAGAGCAAAGCCTTTATCCTCACAACCATTTTAATTCCTTTGGGGATGGCCGCATTTATCGGCATTATGGTGGCCATTGCATTGTGGGATACCGATACCCAACGCAACATCGCCATTGTGGATGAGACGGGCGTTCTTTATGAACGACTTGAAAAGCTGGATGCAGAGCGTTACCAAAACAGCACCTCCACCCCGATCGACACGCTCCGCGCTCAAGTGATCAATGAAAATATCGATGGGTTTATCGTTTTTCGAGAGCAAAATATTGAGTCAGACACTAATTCTGAGCTGGTATATGGCGGTACTGGTGGCATCCAGTTTTTGAGTAGCTTGCGCGATGATGTGCGTGAAGTGATCCGCCAAGAACGCCTGGAACGCGCCAATGTTTCTGACGAAGTGAAACAAATATATGAAAGCCGACCGGGACTGGACAGCCGAAAGCTTACCGAAGAAGGTGTTGAGACCGAAGACAATGTAGGATTACTCACTGGTATCGGAATGGCGATGGGCATCCTTATTTTTGGTATCGTAACGGGATATGGCGGACTGCTGACACGGAGCGTCATCGAGGAAAAAACCAACCGGATCATTGAAATTATTACATCTTCGGTAAAACCAATAGATCTGTTGTGCGGGAAAATTGCGGGCGTGGCTGGACTGGCCGTTACACAGGTTGCCATTTGGGTAGCTGCAGGACTGGGTTTATCAGCTGTTGCCGGACCCGTTGCAAGCATGATGATGCAATCTCAAATTGAAAATGTGGAAGCAGCCGAAGAAACAGCCCAGGCCTTCGATCCCTCCATGTTTGAGATGCCCTCCATTGAGCCTTCGCTGATCGTGCTCTTTTTTATCTTCCTAATTCTCGGTTTCCTGATCTACAGCACCATGTTCGCGGCAATCGGCTCAGCCGCTGATTCCGAGACCGACACTCAGCAGTTTATGTTCCCGGTAATGGTTCCGATTTTTATTGCCTACTTTTTATTGTTCCGTGTGATGGAAGCACCTGATACCAGCCTGGCCGTAGTAAGTTCACTCATTCCGCTGTTTACGCCTATCATCATGATTACCAGGGTTGCCATTACGGATGTTCCGTTCTGGGAAATCGCCCTTTCAATCGTTCTGATGGGACTTACGTTTTGGGGTCTGTTATGGTTAAGCGCCAAAATCTACAGCGTGGGCATTCTTAATTACGGCAAAAGTGCCAATTTCAAGGAACTCCTCAAGTGGATTCGGCAAGGGTAAACCCTACGAGTTCCAAAAGCATAAATCCGGAAAGTCGTTGAGTAGTGACCCCAGAACCAATGAAGATACGATTATCTTATTTCTCACTTCTCTTCTTTCCCATACGGGGCATCACTGAACCGCTTTTCTCATTTCGTAGAATACGCGCCCATCGTACTCATCCAGCATACGGGTTTTAAGTAACTCCTGAGCATTTAGAAAATCCAGGTTTGCAATTGACCTCACGCCCAGAAAACGGATACGCGGGTCGCTATCTGCCAGCAGATTTTCGATGCGGTTTGCCCAGCGATCTTGATCACCATCCACCTGTATAAGCAGGCGCAGTGCCTGGACACGCACCGGGACTGCATAGGTATCATCGATGAGGAGGGCCAGATTTTTGACAAGCTCGTCGTCTTGCACCATGCCGTGATCTGCCAATTTTCGGAATACAAACACAGCTTTATGTCCTGTTGTATCCTGGTTCATTATCTGCTGAGCAAACTGAACGAGTGGTGTTGTATCAGTTGTATCGACCGTGGCCAAAAGGCTGTTGATAGCTGTTTTAAACAACGGTAATGTATCACTTTGTACGGCTACCTGGCGCAAGCGCTGGATAACCTGGCTGTTACCGTAATAGTGCCGGAGCGCACTGGCTGCAGCTTGCTTTATGGCAAGGTTCTCTTCCCTTATCGCATCTAAAAACTGCTGCTCTGTTCCTGAAGCACCCTGTGTGATATCACCCATAGAACTTAAAAGTGCGGCCTTGACTTCCGGGGCTTGGTTTCTGGACAAAAAGATCTGAGATTGCCAGCTGAATATCCGGGTTCTCGGTATGGTACCCAAGCTGCCGGGCGGCCTCCGCTTTTTCCTGTGTAGATTCGGCATTTCTGAGCTGACTCAGGATAAATGTTCACCGGTTTATTTTGCTTCAGATGCAGGTCCTCCCGGCCCGATGCGTCAATATCCACATAAGTTACCGTCGGATCCAGGCTAAACATGACTGATTCACTTTTCCCGGTAAATGTGACCTCCAGTGTATCGGTAGACTGGGGGGTGTGCTGGATTAACGGCAGGGCAACCAGCTCAGAGACGATGGGGCCTTCGGCTTCAAAATTCAGGGTTAGCTCTCCACTTTTTTCATTAAATTCATAGTCAACCTGGTAGACGATCGAATCCTGCTGTTGCACCTGCTCTTTCTGCTCTGGTACAACGAGCTGTGGCGGCTTAAACCAGGGTTGGCCGCTTTGGGCATACCAGACATCAGCATAGTCACTCCAAGACCTTACACCGGCATTTTCAGCAAGCTCACTATCGAGGTTCTCCTCAATCTGCTGCTTCCAGGCAGAAGCTGACCAGCTGCTGTAAAACTTCTGCCAGCGATTCCAGCGACTGGCACTAAACACATGATAGGGATTGACGGACGCCTCTAGATTAGCCTTATCCTTCAATAATACAGGTGTATCTCCTGTCGAATGCTGTGTCAACACTGTTTGATACAATGTGATCGCCTCGGCATCCGACCATTGCTCTTCTCGCTGCATTACACCAAACCACTGCGCAAATATACCACGCCGGAGTTGAGCTTCAAGGCTTCCACAGTTCTTATAGATAAAAATTGCCCCAGCTCCATACTGTTTGGTTTCCCATCGGTGATCATCCAGCAATACTAATTGCATTGTTTGATAAGGATACTCCACGCCCAGCTTTTCCTCGGTTTCACCCAGCAGATTATAAGCCGTTTCGAGCAATCTTTTGCCCGACTGCTCCATCATGGATTTATTTCCTGTAATCCGAATCTGTTTAATTCCAAAAGAAGTTTCCATATTGCTAAACGAACCAACAGCAAACCACAACGCACTGGCAGGCATAGCTCTATTGCTTACCCACTGAACCGCCTTGCTTTCAACAGAGGTAACCTCTTCACTTTCTCGACGCCCCGGGGCTACGGCTGAGCTTGTAGCCGGTACCACCAGCGTAATATCAGTAGTGAAGGAAACTCTTGGATGATCGACAACCGGCAGCCAATGACGCGTCGACAGGGGAAGCATTGAGCTCCAAACGGTACCACCAGGTTTAAAATGGACACCAAATTTCGGAGAGGTCTCATACCCGATAGTCACGGTATAGCCCTGCCCTTTCTCCGCAGGATTTTGCAGGTTTATAAAGAGTGAATCATTGCCCAGCCGAAACGGCACCTCACTTCCGTCCACCTGCACATTCCGGATCTCCATGTGAGCGGCATTCACAACCAGGGAATCCACACCGCCGATATTTGCTTCAATCTCATAACGGGCCTGTCCTTCCAGCAGCTTCTGTTCAGGATCTATATTGAGCTCCAACGTTAGATGATTAAAAGAAAAATCCAGTTTTGGATGGCGATTATAATCGAAAGACTGGGCCTGCAGTGGATTGAGAAACCCGCTGAAAAGAATGGCTGCTACTAGTAAAAGAAAAAAAGTTATAGATCTGGTATTAGAGAAACGTCCACTTCTGATCATGAGCTGATATTATATATAGGAATTAAAATCAATCGTTAAGTGCCGGTAATTTCAATTTATAGCTGTTCAAAATATAAACAGACTAACGCTTAGAGATAAATTTTAGTGAAACAAGTTCGGTATGTTCCAACCCGTGCCGTTGATGATTAGGTAAATCGCCATCCTTAATAAGCCCTAAAATTGTTGATGACTTATTTTTTTTTACTAAAAACTTCCAGCACTTTGGGTAGGAGATCATGGCTGCAGGATATTCCATTGCCCGACTGAATGGTTTCATTGCCCTCCGTATCGCAAAAAACCCCGCCCGCTTCCCGCATGATGGTCAGAAGTGGTGCTGCATCCCAGATATTGAGTATCGGATCAAACATGAGATCGGCCCGACCTGTTGCAACCATCAGGTGACCGTAGGCATCTCCCCAGGTTCGGTGCATGGCTGTTTTAGCCAGTAGCTCCGCAAAGGGTTCGTCATAATCAACCGTGGCAGGGGTTGTTACGTCGGTAGATAAAAAACTGGCCTTTTTCAGTGAGGAACAGGAGCGTACGGTGCAGCGCGTGCCGTTCAGGCGGGCTCCTCGTCCTTCGGCGGCTTCGCACATTTCGTCAAGCGCGGCGGCGTAAATCGCCCGATCCTGGGTTCCCCATTCTGCAAAACGCCGATCAATGTGGTGTAAAATGGTATGCCGTGAATGAACGAAAGAGTTCCATCTATGGGATCCAGTATCCAACGGCAGTCGCTCTTCATATTTACATTCTCATATTCTTCACCAACAATACCGTGATCTGGGAACCGTTTCTGGATTTCTTCCCGCATAATCTGCTCGGTTTCCCGGTCTGCAATCAGTTACAGGAGAAGCATCCTTTTTTCGTTCTATCTCCACCGATTTTTGGAAATAATTTAGTGTATGCTCACCCCCTTTTCGGGCGATCTCTACTGCGGCCTCGTGAATAGTATCCAAATCAAATTTCATGTGTGGAAAAAGTCTTAGGGTCATTATTTTCAGCATGGAAAATATAGGACTCAGAAATTAGAAGTCAGAATTTAGATTTAACCAGTATGACAGAAGCACGAGATTCAACAAACTATAGCCACGGAACTAAATCTCAAACCCAAGCAGATTGGAACTGTGGCAGATTTTCTGGATGACGGGGCAACCGTCCCCTTCCTGGCCCGCTATCGCAAGGAGGCCACTGGTGGACTTGACGAGGAGCAGATCCGCAATGTTCGCGACAAGCTCGAGTTCCACCGCACGCTCGAAGATCGCAAAAAGACGATCCTCAACACTATTGATAAACAGGATAAACTGACCGAAGAGCTCGAAGAGAAAATAAAAGCTTGCACTGACCTGAACACCCTTGAAGGACCTGTACCTGCCCTATAAACCGAAGCGGAAAACAAGAGGCGACATGGCCAAAGAAAAAGGGTTGGAGCCGCTGGCCGAGCTGATCTGGGCGCAGGAGATTGAGCAGGGCGATCCGATGGAGCACGCCGCCAAGTTTGTGGATAAAGAAAAAGAAGTGGAAACCGCCGAGGACGCGATGAATGGCGCCCTCGACATCGTGGCGGAGTGGATCAACGAGTCACCCGAAGTGCGCGAAAAGCTGCGCGAGATCTTCCAGGAGCATGCCGTCATCAAAACAGAAGAACCTCCCGATGTGAAGAGCGCACTAAATTTGAGGAGTACTACGAGTTCTCTCAGAAAGCCAAGTACCTGAAACCGTACCAAATTTTGGCGATCAACCGGGGTCAGCACGAAGATGTACTGTTTGTAAATGTAGAACTCTGGGATAAGGTGACGCTGGAAAATATCGATGACCTGGTCATCACGAACGAGATGAGCATCTTTGTGTCTCATATCCAGGATGCGGTGGAAGATGCCTATAAGCGCCTGCTGTTTCCATCTCTTGAACGAGAACTGCGCAACCAACTCACCGAAAAAGCAGACCAGCACGCCATCGAAACATTTGCCACAAATTTATCCAACCTGCTCATGCAGCCGCCGCTCGATCACAAGGTAGTTATGGGTATTGATCCCGCCTATAAATCGGGTTGTAAGGTGGCCGTAGTGGATGAGACCGGCAAATACCTGGAGGGCACCACTACCTATCCCACGCCTCCACAAAATAAAGTGGCGGAAGCGGAAAAAGTTTTTGCCACCTATATCGACAAGTATGACGTCAACCTAATCGCAATAGGCAACGGTACCGCCAGCCGGGAGACCGAACAAATTGTGGCTGATTTCATCCAAAAACGAAAAGAGAAGCATCCTGATGAGGAGCTGAATTACATGATTGTCAACGAAGCCGGGGCGTCGGTCTCATTCGGCTTCAAAAGTAGCAGCAGAAGAATTTCCAGACCTGGAAGCGGCACAAAGAGGCAATATCTCGATCGCCCGACGCGTACAGGACCCACTGGCAGAACTCGTTAAAATCGATCCGAAATCAATCGGTGTGGGCCTCTACCAGCATGATGTCAACCAAGGTCAGCTGGCGCAATCGCTCGATGATGTGGTGGAAAGCTGCGTAAACCAGGTGGGCGTGAACCTAAATACGGCCAGTGCCTCGCTGCTGTCCCATATTTCAGGACTCACTTCTCGCGTGGCCAAAAACATAGTGAAGCACCGCGAAAACAAAGGTATGATATCCAATCGTGAAGAAATCAAGAAGATCAGCGGGGTCGGGGACTTTCGTTTCCAGCAGGCTGCGGGCTTTATGCGTATTCCAGAATCAGAGAATCCGCTGGACAACACCGCCATTCACCCGGAAAGCTATGAGGCAACCGAAAGCTGGCTATCTATTCAGCATCAATCTCGCCAAACTGAAAGATCAGCATGATGCCATAGCGGATAAACTCAGCAATATTGACAAAAAGCAGGTGGCCGAGCAGATCGGCGTGGGCGTGCCTACACTGGAACTGATCATTGAAAATCTGCAAAAGCCGGGACGTGATCCTCGTGAATCACTGGCCAAACCAGTACTGCGCGATGATGTGATAAAGATGGAAGACCTGAGCGTGGGACAATCACTGCAGGGTACCGTCCGCAATGTGGTTGACTTCGGGGCATTCGTTGATATCGGGGTCAAGCAGGATGGGCTGCTGCACATTTCCAAAATGGCGGAACGAAAAGTGGAAGATCCGCATGAAGTGGTGGCCGTCGGAGATATTCTCGATTTGAAAATTGTTTCGCTGGACCAGGAACGTGGACGAATCGGGTTATCGCTTATAGATTAACAAACCCATTATTTTTGTTGAAATTTATAAATTGAAGGTTCTCATTTATTTACCAGATAACCTGCAACCTTCAACGTTCTAACGTTTAACCTGAAACGTCATAATTAGTATATGATTCTTTAATCATACTAGTTATTTTAAGCCATTGAGCTCATAACGTGTTTAACAACAAACGATTACAATGACAGAATCACAGATCGCTGACAAAACAGAACAGTATTATTTCAACGTTTTCAACCGTCTTCCCGTCACGCTGGAACGGGGTGAAGGGACCCGCTTGTGGGATGAAGATGGAAAAGAATACATCGACTTTTTGGCGGGCATTGCCGTCAACAGTTTGGGGCACAGCCATCCCCGGGTAGTGAAAGCGATCCAGGAGCAGTCGCAGAAGCTTATGCACGCCTCCAACCTCTTCTACTACAAACAGCAGGCAGAGCTCACCGAAAAAATGTCCATGATTTTCAATATGGATAAGGCTTTCTTGTGCAACAGCGGCGCGGAAGCTGTAGAAGGAGCCGTAAAACTGGCACGGAAATATGCTGCAAAACAAGGCAAAGATGGTCCTATTATTACCATGGAAAATGGATTTCACGGCCGTACCATCGCAACGATCTCCATGGGGATGAAGAAATACCAGGAAGGGTTCTCACCGATGCTCGGTGGATTCAAGGAGATCCCGTTTAATGACATTGAAGCGCTGGAGGAAACATTTACTGATAATACAGTGGGTGTGATTCTGGAAGTGATCCAGGGTTCCGGCGGCCTCCATGTTGCTGAAAAAACGTTCATGAAGAGGATTGAAAAGCTTTGCAACAAGCACCACGCCGCGTTCATCGTTGACGAAGTACAGACCGGCGTTGCACGTACCGGGCAATGGTTTTCTTACCAACATTTTGACGTCCAGCCTGATATTGTTTCGTCCGCCAAGGCGCTGGGGAATGGGTTTCCCATCGGCGCCGTACTGGCTAAAAAGGAGGTTGCCGAAGCGATGACCACCGGCATGCACGGCAGCACATTTGGCGGAAATCCGCTGGCTTCTGCTGCGGCCCTGGCCACGCTTGACGAGATGGAAAATCGAGCTGATTGTACGACCAGGCCAGCAAAAAAGGTGCTTACTTCGAGGATAAGCTAAACGAGCTTGCGGATAAACTGGATGGCCCGATTAAAGATGTACGTGGACTTGGACTAATGATCGGAGTGGAACTCTCCTTTGGATGCGGAGATATCGTCCACGAAATGCTGGATCGTGGTATTATCACCAACTGCACAAAAGGAAATGTCATCCGGATTGTGCCACCCCTTATCGTTACGGCTGAAGAGATCGATACCTACGTTGAGAAGCTGGAAGAATCGATCAAAGCCGTCCAGAAGAAAGTAGAGGCGTAAATAGATTCTTTTTCTAATCTCAGGAAGTAAGTAAAAAAAACTTACAACCCCCTTTTGTCCCACTTTGTTAAGGGAGATTTTCTTATTTAATTCAAAATTACTAGGCCAATTAAGAGCATGAGTGGGTTCACTTTAAAAAGAGAAAATAGAGGAGTGTTTGTTATATTAAGTTTAAAAAAGATCAAGTCAATTTTTACTGTTGTGGCAACCGTTTTGATATTTAGACTCCAATAGTTAACATTATATGTAACTTTTAATTAACCACGAGAGATGCCTGACGAATTACCTAGAGATATTTCAGTCGTATTTGAAAAAAATGACCATGCTCGAACTTTTCCCGTTACAGGGGCATGGGGAGGCCCATCACCAGATGGTCAAAGTATAGTAGTACATCTTTACACCGAATATAATTCTACTCCAAATTCTATTAAAGCGGATGTACAAGAGGATGGGTCAGTTAATGTTAATACCGGAGAGCGAATTGCAAGAGGGGATTTACTTCGTGAAATCCAAGGAACTATGGTATTAACACCTCAACAAGCCATTGGACTAGGAAAATGGCTTATTGACAAGGGCCAACAGGTTTTAGGTAATCAATCCTAATAATTTAAAATATGCAGTTTTGGAAGCATTAAAATTGTCACCCGATATCAAAGATAAACAGACTGATGCTGGATCTGATAGAGAGAAGGGTTTTATACCCAATAGGGATCTGGATGAGGAACCTATAATACACGACATTTCTGAATTAACGTTTAAATACTCAGAAAGTGGTGAAAGGAAAACTGAACAAGTTAAAAACCAAAAAACTGTTTTAGATTATGTGTATCAGGGGAGAACGATTTGAGATTCACAGAAAAAATAATCTTATCTATATAAATCACCCAAAGTGGTCATTGGTAGGAATGGGTCGAGACACTACTTGATGCTGAAATTGATATGGTGAATGATGCGAAATTAATTGCAGAAGAATTTATAGACACTCCTGAACATAAGCTTAGCGTAGAGGCTCAAAAATTTAAAAAATTCTTGTTGAACATAGTTTGATTCATGTCGAAAACACGCAAAGTTAGGGATATCAAGAGTGCACTAACTAGAAAAGGATTCAGCGAAAAAAAGGGTGGCAATCACTTGAAATATAAGTACCGTAGTAACAATCTAAATGAGCCACTCTATACTATTATATCACATGGATATGATGAGTATGGAATTCAGTTATTGGACAAAATGGCCTTTCAGCTTAATATGACCAATAGGCAATTGCTTGATTTTATCGACTGTGATATTACTAAGAAGGAATATTACAAATTAATGCAAGATAGAGGCATCATATCTAGATAAAGGCCAAGTTCCTTCAATTCCTTGTTATGTTTATCAGCCATTAACCTATCTTATCATTTCATTGTCTACACCCAAAAAAATCGAATTCCACCTTTTTTCTTCGGAACTCATTTCATTAAGTCAGAGCACATTTTTTGCTACTTCGGGGTGTAAGAACCCAAGAAAACCATATCGCTTGTATAACCAATATTATTTATGATTGCCATATTTTCACCTTTGTAGTTCAAATCCACATTTAGCGGATTAAACTCTGTTTTTAAAAATGTTCGTCAAATTATAAACGGAGTCTATTTTCATATTCTAGTTGTTACATGTTTAAGAACAGGTTTATTCGAGCTGATATTATTTTTTGGTTTCTGAGCTTTAAAACTCAGTCAAAAAGTTTTTTAATCACTGATTTGACGTGCCCCAAATCGTGATCAGTGATCTGGTGATGAAAAGTGGCTCGGATAACTTGCGGACCAAAGGGCACCATCAAAATGCCTGCTTTCTCCAACTTTTTTAAAGCTGATTCCGCCCGCCCTTCCTTCACATCAAAGAGCAGAATGTTGGTTTCCAAGGTTTTCATATCGATTGACAGCTGGCTGCATTCAGCAATTGTCTTGGCCAACTCCAGGGCTCTCCGATGGTCATGGGATAGTTTTTCCCAGTGGTGTTCGATAGCATAATCTGCCGCGGCTGCCAATATTCCAACCTGGCGCATTCCACCACCCAGCAATTTTCTGTATCGCCGGGCTTTTACAATGTTTTCTTCTGTAGATAAGACCATCGATCCCACAGGCGCACCTAATCCCTTGCTGAAACAGACACTCATGGTATCTGCAATGGAGCCAAAAAACCGCGGGTCAATGTCAGTGGCCTTTACCGCATTCCAGATGCGGGCGCCATCCAGATGCAGGCTGAGCCCATAATCATCGGCGAATTCCCGCAACGCTTTGAGTTCCATACGGCTGTAGCAGGCTCCCCCTCCTTTATTCGTGCTGTTTTCGATCGCTATAACGCTGGTGCGAGGCTCCCAGTCGTGGACGCCTCGAACGGTATCTTGTAAAATATCAGAGGTTAGCTTCCCGCGCTCACCATCCAGGGTATGTATCTGCACAGAAGATATGAACGAAGCTGCTGCTCCCTCATAATTAAAAATATGGCCTGTTTTGTCGATCAGGACTTCATCCCCAGGTTCGGTTAAAACCTTAAGGCTTAGTTGATTACCCATGGTTCCGCTGGGCACGAACAAGCCCGCCTCCATACCAAACAGGCTGGCCACTTTTTGCTGGAGCCGATTTACTGTGGGATCTTCTCCAAACACATCGTCCCCGACTTTTGCTTCCATCATGGCAGAGAGCATTCCCTCGGTCGGGGTGGTAACAGTGTCGCTTCGTAGATCTACGCTCATATCAGCTAGAGGTATTGTTCCGATATTTCATTGAATCCTTCCGTGTTGATGTTCGTGCCACACTTTATCAGCCCTACTTTTTGTCCCCGCACTCTTGGCAGCAACGGACCCATAAGCGCCGCTAATGCGGAGGCGCCAGCCGGTTCTACAGCCAGTTTTAATTCTTCAAATGTAGTTTTCATAGCGCGGGCCAGCTCTTGGTCAGACACCAGAACCACCTCATCTACAAATTGCTGACAGAGCGAGAAACTGTAAGGTTCTGCTCGCGGCGATCCGAGACTGTCGGCGATAGTTTCCACACTGTCGATCGATTGGGGATTTCCAGCTTTCAGGCTTTTGCTCATGCTGTCGGCTCCCATCGGTTCTACACCGTAAATGGTGCATGTAGGATGAATCTGCTTTATGTAAGAAGCGATACCCGCACAGAGTCCGCCACCCCCGATCGGAATAATCACCGTGTCCAGATCAGGCACCTGCTCGTAGAGCTCTTGGCCGACGGTGGCTGTACCAATAGCAGTTAATCTACCTTCGAAAGGATGGATAAAAACACGCTGTTCTTCACGCTCGATCTCTTCAACACGCTCAAAAGCCTGGTGCACGTTGTCCACCAGCTCAACCTGCGCCCCCATCAGCTTGCACTTTTCCACCCGGTATTTGTTGGCAGATTTGGGCATAACCACTTTTGCTGCGGTGTTCATCTGGTTGGCGGCAAACGCTACTGCTATCGCGTGGTTCCCCGCACTAACGGCCGTAACGCCCTTTTGGAGCTGCTCATGGGAAAGATCCTGCATATTCACAAGGGCACCGCGCGGCTTAAAACTTCCGCCGTATTGAAACAGTTCCATTTTCAGGTATATCTCTGTTTCTGACCCGATCAGCTCCTCAGCAACCTCTCCTTTCCATTGCCAAACCGGCGTTTTTCGGACCTTGTTTTCGATTTTTTTATAGGCCGCCCGGACCTCTTCGGGCGTAGGTGTATTTGCAGGCTGTGTCATTGGTTGTTCCAGGATTCAGGTTAAAATGCGTGGAATAATAAAAAAGGCAGCTTCCAAACGGAAACTGCCCCGAACATTTTTCGTGATTTTTAGCTTAATCAAGAAGAATTATTTCACCAGCATCATTTTTTTAGTAAGCACGGTATTGCCTACCGTAAGCCTGGACATGTAAAGTCCACTAGCCAACTTGCCAGCATTGAAGGTAGCTTCGTATGTACCCGCCGAACGCACGCCGTTGAACAGGGTCGCAACTTTCCTGCCCAGCATGTCATAAATTTCCAAGGTAACCTCCGCACGGTTGGGCACATCATACTCGATCATAGTTGCCGGATTAAACGGATTCGGGTAGTTTTGCTGAAGATTAACGGATGTGGGGAGTTCATCATCCAATCCACTCTCAGAGTAACGTATTTCAAGTTTATAGCGAGTATTCTCATTCTTGAATTTATAAGCGACTGGTACCGGGTTCGGCGGATTTCCCGCTAAAGAAATATTCTCCCGTTTCTTAAAATCCTTTTCTTGATTTTGCACGACCTCTTCGATTTCAACTTCTATGGAAGCCCTTTCCCTGAGATCTATTTTTTGACCGGTTTTAGTATCTACAAGACTAATTTTATACCAGTCAGGCAACTGATCAATGCCACTCCAGCCAAGCGTTCCTTTACTCTCAACAGAGCTGCCATCTTCATAGAGCTGCATACTCAGCGGTATCGTAATATCTTGCGCATTAGGAAATGCATTGATATTTAAATTAGTATTTTCGGGGCCGATCGTATACAGTTGCAGATAGGAGTTGGCCAACGGTTGAAGTGCCAGACCGTCATAAGGATCAAAAGCCGATTTAGCATGTTCATTAAAATTAAGCCAGGTTTTATTAGCCTGGTCCTCTTTTTCAAGCGTAAACTCTACAGCTAGCGGCTTAGCACTGTTTGCTTTGTAGAACGTAGCATCCGTGGGGGAAATATCAGCTTCTTCAATAGTCAGGGAGCCGTTGCCGCCATTCCCCTGCACAAAAAATCCCTGGAATGGGGCTATGAGTCCGTCCGTTAAATCACCACTGGTTCCGTTCCACAACCTCCAGGAAGAACTGGCATGATCATACACATATACCGTGTTTGATAACCCGGAAGTGGTTACCATATCCCAGTCGATCGTTTGCTGGTAGGGATTTCCAGAGAGGAAGAATCGTCCATCTTCCAGGTTACTTACCGCCTGAACGCTACCGGTATTTCGGGTTAGATTGCCGCCATATAGCACGCCCTCATTGGTTAATCCTTTTGGAAATCCTTCTGGCGTGCCATCAAAATCATCATCGCTGTAGATATAAAAAAGAAATCCCTGCCCGGCATCCAGGTTATCATTGTTCTGATCCTTGAGGCCTGTCCAGCCACCGCCGGTATCCAGGGTTTCATCCCATACCCAGACATTCACTGCCGAGGCTGAGGGACCGTCACTGCCGGTAAAACCTTGTGTCCAGAAATCAGACAGCAAGTCATCAAAAACCGGTCCACTTACCGGGGCACTCAGTGTGCGGAACCCCTCGCTGCCTGTAATACGTTGCGAAACCTTATTGAAGAAGACGTGTGAGGATTCGTTGTTATTCAGTCTCATCGATAGTATCAACACGGGGTGCACCCGTGATTACATCATCAATGCCGTCACCATTTATATCACCAGCGGCGACCGTACTTCCACTCTCATGGCCGTTATCAGTCCCGTATAAAGAGAACCCATTGTCCCCATTTAGACTGGAGAGCTCAATTATACCACTTGATCCCACATTGCTATTGCCAAAAACAATATACGTTTCTCCGGCATAGGTTTTTCCGCCGGGAGATGCTTTGTACGCGCCAATAATCAGATCCTGGTATGCGTCGCCATTAACATCGCCTGAAGCAACGGATCTTCCGGCAAAGTCATCACTTTCGATCCCCTCAAGCACAAAACCCGTGGTTCCATTCAGTATTGAGAGCTCAATAATTGCATCGGCATCTCCATCATTACTGTCAGCAGTGAAAAGCTGATCTCCAAAGAGAAGATAGGCAGCTCCAACCCGGTAGTTCCCGTCTATCTGCGCATTAAACGCCCCGATAACAATATCATCATATCCATTGCCGTCAACATCACCAGCTGAAACCGAATATCCGCTTCTACCTCTATTGTCGTCACCTCGAATTTTGTACCCGGTTGTCCCATCAAGGTAAAAGAAATCCGTCTTTCCGTCGGTAGGATTAGTATCAGCACCGTCAAGTGAAGATAGTTGTCCTCCGAAAACCACGTAAGTTTCACCTGCATTGGTGCCATTGGTACTTGCACGATGGGCACCTACGATGATATCATCGATCTCGTCGTTATTGACATCACCGGAAGCCACGGAAATGCCGCTTTCGTCGTAATCTCTAATCCCATAAAGAATATACCCGTTAGTTCCATCCAGGCTGGCAAGGTCAATTAGCCCGTCTGCATCACCATCAGCGGCAGACAACTGTTGACTGAATACCACATAGGTCGCCCCATTTCCGGTATCACCATAATTGACTGGAAAGCACCCACAATAATATCATCTTTACCGTCACCATCAACGTCGCCTGAAGCGACCGATATTCCCGCTTGATCGCTGGTTCCCTCCCCATTTAGCACATATCCGTGCGTACTTGAAAAATTTGACAAGCTGATGATACCATCGGCTCCATCCTCCGCATCCAAAACTGACAGAGATGCGGCATAGATCACATAGGTTTTGCCGGCACTGCTTACCGTGCCTACATCTGCACTGGAGGCTCCAATAATAAGGTCGTCCTGCCCATCTCCATCAATGTCTCCGGTGGTTACCGATCGACCGGTATAGTCACCATCGTTTACCCCTCTGATTTCATACCCGTTGGATCCATTCAGGGACGAGGCAAACAGATCTGCACCGAACGATTCATTTTGTCTCCCAAAAATCACATACACCTCTCCTGTGTCATTACTGCTACCCAGTGCCTCCGGTGCTCCTATAACCAGGTCGTCAATTCCGTCGCCGTTAATATCACCTGATGCCAGGGCCGTGCCGCTCAAAGCCGCATCATCAACACCATTAAAACTGAATCCATTGTAACCATTTAATCCAGACAGGCCACTCCCCGTTTGGGCTAGAATGATGCTGGGAAAGGCTATAATTAAAAGAGTCAACAGAGTAGCCAGGCACTTTCTATCAGCGCAGAAAGGTTGACACCAAGAAGACTGAAAAATCGATGAGGCATATTTGATAGATGTTTCAGGGAAAAGATATTGATTTGGTTTCATTATGTAAATGATATTTTATGAGTATTGGTCCTAGGTAGGCTACCCCAGTTATGCAAAAAACGCATTGCATACTGGAATTCAGCTTGCGCCAAAAAATGTAATGGATATGTGTCGACTATGGGGTATTACAGCGAATGGCACACAATCCAGAAAATAATATAGCCTGATTTTTTGAACAGGCTACGATATAATGGGTTTAAAATCAAATTTATGTTTTACATAGATTTACTATTACAAGAATTTGCTAATAGTAGAAAATGACTGAATTCTAGAATTGTAAAGCATTACAGCATTCATCCAGGAAGGAACTCAACAATAAATCACTTTCGTATCATCGTTACTAAAGTGTTGATTTTAATGTGCTAAAAAATGGGTATTCAATTCACAGTTCGGTGAACATACTAACCCGGATTATTCACGAAATTAGGGTATATACAAGTTTATGGCATTGATCTTATTCGACCTACAGCTAATCCCTGAAGCTCAGATTTGAGTACTGCAATGCAGGGCTGCGAAATTAAACCGTGCCCTTCGTTGAAGAGAAAATTACGTTCTCAAGGTACACAGGTACCTTCCCGCTGGAATTTCCCTTCGCCTTGTGCACAACCAAATTTCTTGAGGAATAATCCGGGCTAATATTACCATTTCAAATTAAGCACGATACTGGCATCAAATATAGTTATTTGAGAAATCTACACAGCCCAAACTTTTTTGACTTATTGACTATTTTTTTTGAAAAAATTTTTAGAAAATGTGAGTAGGATTATATACGCTAAATGATGAGGGAGGAATACACCATGAAAACTTATACTCGCCTTTTCTGTACTACTCTTATCGTTGCTTTACTGGTAGGTTGTGGATCAATGGGCAGCACCAATCGCTCTGACGATGCTGACTTTAACCGTAACAAGGTTCAGGTGAATGGTTTGGCGGAATATCTACAAACCTTGCCCAAGATACGAGTCAGGGGTAACGGTTCTTCTTACCAGGTTTACAACTCTATGGCTACTTCAATAAGCCAAGACACGCGCGTACTATTTGTAGTCAACGGTGTCCAGATGGGAAGAAGCTACGACAGGGCTATCAGTTCTTTAAATCGGAATGATTATGTTGAGGTCAAATTCCTGAGAATGTCCCGGGCTACCCTGTTATACGGAGAGGCCGGGAGAAATGGAGTGCTACAAATAGATACAGCCAGCGGTTAAAGTTTAGTCATGCAGTTTACAACTTTTGAATAGCCTAAATAGCATTCTCAAATGTTATTGAATGAATAATAAAGCTGGTTTGAACAATAACATTCAAATAGACAAGAGCTGGCAGGAAGTTATTCCCAACGCAAGACAGCGCCCTGCAACCACAGCAATTTCCATTTTCCTGGCTTTGTGCTAGTCCAATGAGTGCCCAAAGCTAATCGTGCTCATAAAATCCCTGGCCGGTTTTATCGCCTAGTTTGCCTGCGTCCACCATTTTTACCAACAGCGGACAAGGTCGATATTTGGAGTCCTTGAACCCCTCATACAACACATTCATGATATCCAGGCAAACGTCTTAATCCCGATAAAGTCTGCCAGCCGAAGTGGCCCCATCGGATGATTCATACCGAGTTTCATCACCGCGTCTACATCTTGGGGCTCAGCGATGCCCTCGTGTACGCAAAAGATCGCCTCGTTGATCATTGGCATGAGCACGCGGTTGGAGACAAACCCCGGAGAATCTTCTGCGGCTACCGGCGTTTTGTTGATCTGTTCCGCCGTCTGCTCGATCAGGCTGTAAGTTTCCTCGCTTGTCTCTAATCCCTTAACAAGTTCCAGCAGGGGCATCAGGGGTACCGGATTAAAGAAATGCATGCCAATAAACTGTTCCGGGCGGTTGGTTTCTGCCGCCAACCTTGTGATGGAGATCGAAGAGGTATTGGTGGCAAAAATGACTTTATTCGAAGCTACTTCTTCAACATTCTTAAAGACCTGGCTTTTCAGATCAAAATTTTCGGGTACTGCTTCAACAACTAGTTCAACTTCCGCAACGCCCTCATTGATCGAAGTAAACAGATGGATATTGTTGAGGGCCTGATTCTTGTCGGAGTTGTCAATTTTTTCCTTCTCAACCATCCGCTGAAGGTTCTGGTCGATCGTCTCCAAGGCTTTTTCTGCCCGCTGCTGAGAGGTTTCCACCAGGTTAACACCAAATCCGTTTAGGGCAAAAACATGTGCTATGCCGTTGCCCATGGTGCCACCACCTATTACAGCTGACGTTTTTAATCTGCATAACGATATTACTTTAATGAATTCAAATTTATTCCTGACAGATGCTTGTAACATCCCGTCTGGAAGATAATCAATGTAGATTCTGAAGCGTAGTATATAAATAAGTATGCGAGGTAATCCCAATGGTTACAGCTAATATTTAACAAATGCCCAGCACCAATATAAACCGGGAATCGCATGTGTAGACTCACCAATTAGTTTCGTACTTTTCCACAAATTTTTTAAGTATATCTGACATGAACACCTTCATAAAAAATCTGCTGCTGGTTCTCATTCTTCTGCTGGGAATAACCGGACTTGGGATCTACTGGACCTTTTACCGCACGTTGCCAAACTACGAGGCTACCCACACGCTACAAGGACTAAATGAGGAGGTGGAAATTCACTGGGACAGTTACGGTGTGCCACACATCTATGCCAAAAATAAAGATGATTTATACTACAGCCTGGGGTATGTACACGCCCAGGATCGCTTGTGGCAAATGACCCTCACACAGATGGCCTCTGAAGGACGTTTAGCAGAATTTTTAGGGAAGGACCTAATCCAGGCAGATTTGTTTCAGCGCACGCTGGGTTTTTGGGAAACGGCCAAACAGATGGAGGCCCGGCTGCCGGACTCCACCCGCCGTATTCTGCAACGTTATACCGATGGCGTAAACAGTTATGTACAGCAGCATCCAAATCAGCTGCCACTGGAGTATACTCTTGTTGATATGGAACCGATTCCCTGGACCGTAACCCATTCCCTGGCCTTGGCACGCATGATAGCATGGGAACTGAACATCGCATGGAAAAACGAGCTGTCACTGGCGTATTTAAGTCAACATTTAAGTCAACAGCAGTTCCAGGAACTGCTACCTAATAATGAGTTCCTCACCTCCGCTGGAAAAAATAATCTCAAGGCTGATCCAAAAAATACTCGGCATGTTGCAGGGAGACCTTGCACTCAGAAAAGTGTTAAAAGCGGGAGGATTTAGCCTGGGAAGCAATGCCTGGGCGATCAGTGCCAAAAAAACAAACACAGGTTATCCTCTGCTGGCCGGCGATCCGCACCTGGAGCTGAACATGCCCGGAAAATGGTACGAGGTACACCTGAGTGTAGGCGACCGCAACCTTTCGGGGGCAACACTGCCGGGAGCTCCAATTATTGTGGTGGGACAAAACGATTTTATGGGATGGTCGCTCACCAACATTATGATGGACGATTCTGACTTCTTCCTGGAAAAAGTGAACCCGGTTGATACTACCGAATACATGGTTGATTCCCTTAACGGAGAAGCGTTCTACCGTAAGTTTGACATCCAGCGACAGCTGATTAAAGTCCAGGGCCATGATGATACCACTCTAATCCGGCGTGTTACCAAACATGGGCCGGTCATCTCTCATATTCATCCTGACCAGAAAATGATAGGCGACACCGTCATCACCATGAAGTGGACCGCCCATCAGCCCAGTAATGAAGTGAGCGCGCTACTGGGCATCAACTGGGCCCAATCGTTTGACGAATTTCAGAGTTATCTGCCAGAGTTTAAAGCGCCCGGCCAAAATATTATCTACGCCGATACGGCAGGAAATATCGCCATGTACAGCCTGGGCGCATTGCCCATTCGCAACGGCAGCCCCATACAGTTTAGGAAGGGCTGGAATCCTCAAAATGACTGGCAGGGATATGTGCCTTTTGAACAGATGCCGCGCTCAGTAAATCCTGAATCAGGGTGGATTGCCAACGCCAACAACCCAATCAGCTCAGAGACCAATCCATCCTACATCTCCATCTACTGGGAGCCCGAGGCGCGCTATAACAGAATCAGCCAGTACCTTGCGCAAAACGAACAGCTTTCAGTCCAGGTGTTCCAGGCAATGCAGAACGACACGTATTCGCAATACGCGCGGCAACTCACCGAAATGATTGTTCCTGTACTTCGAGATTCTGAACAGGATTTCAGTACGGTCATCTCCTACCTGGAGAACTGGGACTTCCAGTACGATCCGAATGAGACGGCTGCTTCCATCATAGATGCTTTTATGCTTAGATTGAATAAAAATATTTTCCAGGATGATGATGGGTAAAACCGTATATTCAAACTATATCCGTTTTCGGGGCTGCCCGCTCGCGTATTGTTGCGCTGCTTGCAGCAGAACAGCTCCTTTTTCGACATCGATTCAACAGAGATCGTTGAATCACGAGAGGATATTATACTCAGTACCATGCGGGAAACGGTTTCTTACCTCGAGTCTGAGCTTGGATCCGAGCCATACGAGTGGCGATGGGAAAATATCCACACCATCACCCTCCAGCCACAGCTGTTCGGGCAGGCCGCCGAACAGCAGGATGCCAATCCGGTACTCAGACTCATCGTAAAGAACCTGATGAACCAAGGCCCCCATGCCGCGCCGGGACATAAAATGAGTATCAACAACGGTTCCTACAGCTGGAGTGATCCTTTTGAAATGAATGTGGGTCCCTCTATCCGCCGCATTGTAGATCTATCAGATATGAGTCGAACCCTCTCTATAACCCCGACCGGCCAATCGGGCCTGCTATTATCAGAGTATTACGGTGATCAAACTGAAAGCTGGCTTAACGGTCAATACAAGTTTGTCTACCAGGATAGCTCCCTGTTTAATGAGACGATCTACCGAACCATGCGTCTTCAGCCAGCCAAATAGTGAATATCGAATGGTTAACGGCCTGTTATGTGATTTGAAATCTATGACCTATGTTTACCACCAAACAGACAAAAATTTAATTTTCAGAATCATCTATGGATAACACCTTGGAAAGCACCAGTTGGATTCATCTCGTCAAAAACCCGGTATTACTTTTCTTGTGCATGGCATTTATTCTTTTTTGGGGATGCTCTTCATCCAGGGAAACCGCCCCCACTGAGAAAACACAGATAGAGTCCATAGAACAGGAAAGTGTGCTCGAAAGCCCGGCCACCACCACTCCCGACACCACAGATAGAGTTAAAGATACCAATCCTGACGCCGTTGAAAATGGTGACATTGACACTGACGCTCTGCTGGCCCAGATGACGCTCAGGGAAAAAATTGGGCAGCTGTTTGTAACATATGCCAACGGATACTTCTTGAACGAAGACAGTGAAACCTACCATGAGCTCCAGGAGAAAGTTCGCAAGTACCAGGTGGGCGGTATCATTTTTAGCAGTGGCCATGTGTACGGGCAGGCGATCATCCATAACAAACTGCAACGGCTGAGCAAACTGCCGCTCTGGATCACGCAGGATATGGAGTTCGGAGCTGCCATGCGCGTGCAGCGGTCAACGTACATCACTCCCGCCATGGGGATAGCCGCTACGCAAAATCCGGAGTATGCCTACTGGGCTGGTAAAATCACAGCCCGTGAAGCCAAGGCACTGGGTGTGCATCAAATATTTGCACCCGTCCTTGATGTGAACAACAACCCGGACAATCCCGTGATTAATGTGCGCTCTTTTTCTGGAGATCCACAGACAGTTGCCACCTTTGGGAATGCATTTATCAACGGCGTGCAATCAGAAGAGGTGGTGGCAACAGGCAAGCACTTTCCAGGTCATGGCGACACGGATGTGGACTCCCATCTCTCACTGCCGATCATCAAGCACGGCTACTCCCGGCTGGACTCGCTTGAGCTTGTGCCGTTCAAAGCGGCGATTGACAGTGGCATAGCAAGCATCATGAGCGCACATATCGCCTTCCCTAAAATTGGGAACACCAATGGCATGCCCGGCACGCTCGACCAGGATATCCTTAATCGTATTCTGATCGATTCCTTGAATTTCAACGGGTTGGTCGTAACTGACGGGCTGGAAATGCGCGGGATAACCTCCAAATTTTCACCGGGAGAAACAGTTGTGAAAGCGCTGAAAGCCGGTGCCGACTTGATGCTGCTTAGCCCTGACGAGATTACCGCTATAAATGAGATTGAGCAGGCCGTGCACCGTGGTACCATCACCGAAGAGCGTATTGACCACTCGGTTCGCAAGCTGTTGAACTGGAAAAAACAGCACGGCTTATTTGATGATCGCACCGTGAACCTGAATCAGCTGGATCAAAAGATAAATCCGTCCGAACATCAGCTGATCGCCGATGAGATCGCCCGAAAATCTCTGACAGTAATCAAAAATGAAAAAGATATCCTTCCAATTCGCCCCTATAAATACCCGGAGGTACTGGTTGTTTCCATCGCTGATGACAATTCGGGAGATACCGGCTCCTATTTTGCCCGACTGATGAAAGAACAACATCCCGATGTTACGTTTCATGTCTATGATCAGCGTACCAGTGAAGAGGAGAAGCGAGAGATTCTTGAGGATGCTAAACGGGCAGATCTCATCGTGTTTGGGTCGTTTATTTACGTTCGCTCTGCCCAGCCGATGCAGCTCAGTGATGAGCAGTTTAAATTTTTGCATGATTTAGCCAACGGCAGCACCCCTTCCCTGCTGGTTGCGTTTGGCAATCCATATATCGTGCGTGATCTTTCGCAGACCGATGCCCAGATTATGGCTTGGTCAGCGCGCAGCGATCAGGTTCGCAATACGGTGCCAGCTCTATTTGGCGGCTCCCACATTACCGGCAAAATGCCGATTGCCATTCCCGGCCACACAAAAATGGACGATGGGCTCGAAATTCCCCAGACCACTATTCGTAACGACCAGCCGGGTACTGCTGGATTTTCACGCGACTCACTACGTCGCATAGATCATATAATGCGGCAGGCAGTGTTCGACTCCACTTTCCCAGGCGGGACCGTAACAGTGCTTAAAGATGGCGTCATCGCCTATCAGAAAGGCTATGGCTACCACACCTATAACAAGCTAAAACCGGTGCAGGCTTCCGATATTTATGACCTGGCCTCACTGACCAAAGTAGTTGCGACGACTACGGCTGTTATGCAACTTGTGGATCAAGGTAAAATTGAGCTTAGCGATTTTGTAGCACAATATATTCCGGAATTTCGGGAGGGCCCCAAACAGAATATCACCATCAAGAACCTGTTGTCACATAACTCGGGGCTTCCGCCTTTCAGAGTCTATGTCGATTCCCTGAAAGAGCGTGAAAAGATCTTGCAGGCAGTAAAAAATGAGCCACTGATTTACGACACCGGCACCGATTACCAGTATAGTGATCTCGGCTTTATACTACTGGCAGAAATTGTGGAGCAAGTCTCCGGCAAGCGAATTGATAATTTCATCCGCCAGGAATTTTTCTACACTATGGGGATGAGCTCAACTCATTTTAATCCAGCTCGCTTTGGGCGCTGGACCCGCTCCCGCATTCCGCCGACAGAAGTTGACTCGGTGATCCGGCAAGATACGGTTCATGCCAACGTTCACGACGAGCGGGCCTATTATATGGATGGGGTAGCAGGACATGCCGGACTTTTTTCCAATGGAACGGACTTGGCCGTTTACGCCCAGATGTTGCTCAACGGTGGTACCTATGGCGGCAGAAAATATCTCAGCGAAGAGGTCATAGCAAACTTTACCGCACCGCAGTCAGCGACAAGCAACCGGGGGCTCGGTTTTGATAGGAAAAGTCCTGATTTTAGCACGGCGGGTCAGTTAACCAGTCCCCAGACCTTTGGTCACACCGGGTTTACCGGTACCAGTATCTGGACCGATCCCACGCGAGACTTGGCAATAATCATTCTGACTAATCGTGTACATCCTTATAGATCATACGGCTCAAATATCAGTAAAATACGAGCTACGGTGGCCGATGCCGTAGTTTCATCCATAATCCATGAGCAGTAATATGACGTTGGAAGAAATTCAGCAACGAAGTTACGTGCCCTATTCAGGCCAGCCAGAGTATCTGATTGTCCAAGGTGAATCGGGTAAGTATTATCCGGGCATCCGCATTGAGAATATCTCCTTCCCTCTTACCATACCTGCGACTCTCTGCGGAATTGTGAACTGCCTGAGCGAAGGAGACCAACCTGATACCTTATATGTTACCGGCTCTCAGCTTTCTGAACCGAAATTTAATTACTGGATCAAGGAGCTAGCATTAAATACTAAAAAACTTTCAGAATATACCGGAGAAGTCTCAACACCGTGGTACCCTGCCACTAACATTGTCAGCCAGCTGAAAGAGCTCCTACCGCGCGCTATGACCCCTCACTCCGATTTCCCGGTGGCTGCACTGCTAAAAACCGACCGTGGTATGATCAGCGGCGTAAATATTGAATTCAGCACCTGGGAGTCGGGATTATGTGCTGAGCGCACTGCCATCGCTAAAGCACTGAGCTACGGCGTGGATCAGTCCGAAATAAAGGCGATGCACCTGCATACCAAACATGGTGATTACAGCAGTCCGTGTGGCGCATGCCGGCAAGTGATCATTGAGCACATGCCAAAGATTCCCATTTTCCTATACCATCCTGATGGGTCGGTTTCACGGCATTTCAGCTCCGATCTTCTGCCCTACAGCTTCACATCCGATTTTTTAAAACGAAACAGCTAACTAAAACATGCAATCATGAAATTTATCGCAGCGCTGGATTATGATCATCTCGATAACGGCGTTTTTCTAACCGCGGTGGCCCGGGCTCTTTCCGAGCTCCAGAACGGGAAATCTGCCCAAGCCATCATCGTACACGGTGAGAGCGAATATACTGAGCGGCTGATCCAGACCGGCATTATGCGTGAAGAAGCCGAAGTACGGGCCATCAAGGATCTCAATCATCGACTCATCGCTCTTTTTGCCGACCAAGGCGTTTCTGCCGTTGGACTTAACGGGTATCAACGCGATGGCATTGTTCTTGATGAGACTGACAACCTGCACCTCAATATGGATTATTTTGAGCAGCTCCACCAAGGTCCCGTGCTGGTGCTCTCTAACCTGGTGCTGGATAAAGCTGCAAATAGGCCGACGCCCGTGCCCCTGGCAAGATATATCGATTTTCTGGACAGCCAATTTTCGCCAGCGCAGGTATTCCTGTTTTCGCGATACGATCACACCTCCCCACAAAAACAGGACCAGGAACATAAAAAGTCTGAATTAATTCCAAATGACCTTAGAGAATTGTCCATTGAGCCAACAGTTATTACAGCCGCAAATTTCAAAGATGCCGTCAAAAACCTGGAATAACGGACAGTTGTTAAATAATTCCGAAACATTCAATGGACAAATTGCCATACATTATCTGTCAATTTTATAGAAATGGATTATTTAGATTAAAAAACGGCTTTTTGACTTGACAGGACAGATCGGAATGTATTAGTTTCGTTCAATCGATGACGGATTAAAAATAAGTCATCCAATCGATCACACATTACTATATTCAATCAAACTAAAAATGTTAATCTAACGGAGTTATATAATGAGCCGATATGATGAAATGAATGAACTTTTAGATCAGCTGGAACCAGATATCAAAAAGTTTTACAACAAAGGAAACAAAGCAGCCGGTACTCGTGCGCGCAAAACTCTTCAAGAGATTAAAAAGACAGCACAGGATATTCGCTTGGAAATCCAAGAATGGAAGAACACCGGTAAAGTAGACGAAATATAGGAATAAGACTTTTTTGCTAACTAAAAAAGTTTTAGCTAAAAAGGCCGCTCGTTGAGCGGCCTTTTTAATTTCAAAATATTTGAAAGCTGGCGATATCCTCTACCGTAATCTTATCTCTAAAAATCATAATGGAGCGTCAGGCGTGGAATGAGTGTATTCCCCGGCGATACGCCGTCATCATTCTCTGCATAAAATGCGCTCTCTATGTTAGGCATCAGGCTTACATCCTCGGCAAGCTCCAGGTCGACTCCGGCTATCAAAATGGTGGCGGCAGCCAGATCACTGATCGGGAAATAATCATTATCGGTTAGGCCACTGAAGGGATCGAAGGTTTTGTCCAGCCGGAGATACCCGTTGGCAGACTCAGAAATTTGAAAGTTGGTGAACACGGAAGCTATTTCAAGCCCCCTGTCCTGCGCCTGTTCCCCAACGGCTGCCGGCATATTGTATCGGGTTTGGTGTGCAAATAGAACGCCAGCATTAAATGGTTCTGACTGGTACCCTGCAAATCCCTGGATGGTGCCGCGGGCCTGGTTTTCAGTACGATCTTCGTAATCGCCATAGACCTCAACGACCACGTTCTCAGTAAGCTCATAGGAGAGAGCAATCATCAGTTTTTTCCCCTTGTTGAACTCGGATCTGTTGCTATTGCCATTCCCAATCATCAGGTGGTAATTTATGCGCCCTTCCCGGTCAAGCTCACCTTTAAACGAAAGTCCTATATCACGTGAGCTGGCAAAGTCCAATAAGTCAAGCGGTGACTTCTCCACCGAACGGTATCCCCACACTTCATCCACCAGGCTGAAAGTAGGGGTTGATGAGATACCTGCCTCGATCTGATGCTGCCCGCTCTGCCAGCGTAAATAGAGGTCTTTAATCTCGGGTATAATGTTCGTACTGGAATTGAAGTCACCTGCACTATTACCCTCGAGCCGGAAACGGGCTGAAAACGCATCGCTTATTTGCCGGTCGTAGGTAAAATAGACCCGGCGGAACCAGAATCCATGCTCTCCTTTAACGTTCTCGTCGTAGTGGTCGGCCATCCAGTAATAATCGGAATACACGAGGCCGCTAATGCTGCTATTATCGGTTTGACTTTGCTGCGCGATGGCGCCGGAGGCCCATACCAATAGCAGGGCGCCCAGTAAAACTGACGTCTTCATGTTTGGTGTTTTATATGTGCTGATCTTTTAAAATACCGACCCGTTAGCCAGTATAAAATCACAATAAAAAAAAGCTGTACTGATCGTATTTATATTTATCTGTGGCCTTCTCCCAAAAGACCCGTGTGGCAATAACTGGAAATTGCTTTATTCTTCGCCTTCGGAACCGGAATCTTTCTTTTTTCCAAGCTTCTTGTGCTTTAAAACTTTGGCTTCTATGTAAAAGACCAGTTCCTCAGCGGTATTTTTGGTCAAGTCTCCTACCCGCTCCAGTTTCCTGATAATAGAGAAGAGATACAGGTAGAGCTGTATATTTTTGGGATCTTCCTGGATCATTTTAGAGGTAGCCTTGGCGGCATGCTCATTGATCTCATTTAGCAGCTGATCCTTGGAAAATACTTTCCGGGCTTTTTCTGTATCTTCAGCTATAAACGCGCTGAAAACGTTGCTCAACATCTGAATGGCGGCATCGTACATCTCGGCGATCCGCATCTTCTTAATCACCTTCTCATCAATCGGCTTGCCATATTCCAAAATATACTTGGCAATACTGTTGGCGTGATCTCCCAGCCGCTCAAGATCAGAATTTATTTTTAGGGAAGCGATCACAAAACGAAGGTCTACCGCTACCGGGTTAAACAGGGCCAGGATATTTTCACAATCGCGATCAATTTTTAGCTCCAGCCCGTCGACGCGCCGTTCGTTTGCGATGATATCGTGGGCCAGCTCTTCATCAAAATTGAGTAGTGCTTTTCTGCCTTTTTCCAGCTGGGTTTTCACCAGGTACATAATCTCTAGAATATCATCGTTTAATAAACGAAGTTCCGTGTCTAAATGTGACATAGGTGCTGATTCTTTTAATTCTCCAGATTCGTCGGTATACATTATCCGAACCTCCCTGTAATGTAATTCTGCGTACGCTCTTTTTCAGGATTTGTAAATATTTTGTCTGTATCACCGTATTCAATCAATCTCCCCATGTATAAAAAGGCGGTTTTATCGCTGATACGGCCCGCCTGCTGCATATTATGGGTTACAATAACAATAGTATATTGTTTTTTAAGCTCATGGATAAGATCCTCAATCTTTCCGGATGATATGGGATCGAGTGCGGAGGTGGGTTCATCCATGAGCAGCACGGAGGGCTTTACAGCCAAGGCCCGTGCAATACAAAGTCGTTGCTGCTGCCCCCTGATAGCGATAACGCCTGTTTATCCAATTTACCTTCAATTTCACTATACAGGGTGGCTTGTTTCAGGGATTCTATAATTCTACTTTCGATATACTCTTCATCTTTAATACCCTGAATCCGCAGTCCATAGGCTACGTTTTCATATATGGATTTTGGAAACGGATTCGGCTTCTGAAACACCATCCCTACTTGTTTTCGAAGCTCTTCTACCTTTATAGATTCATCATATATATTTTTGTTATCGATAAAGATATCACCATTCATGTGAAAGCCATCGATGTAGTCATTCATGCGATTAAACAGGCGTAAAAAGGTAGATTTACCGCATCCCGAAGGACCAATAAACGCCGTAATAGAATGTTCTGCAATATTAAGGCTGATCTTCTCGATCGCCTGAAAATCTCCATAAAAAACATCTACGTCTTTTGCCTGTAGTTTAACCGATTTATCCCTTGAATTCAGCTTTGGCTTGGTTTCCACATTCTTAGTTTTTTGCTTTGGACTTTTTGTCGTTTCTGATTCCATTTCTACAATTAATCTGATTTAAAAAAATGAGGCTTACCAATCAACTTTTCGCTGCCATTTGTTACGCAGGTACACCGCAATTCCATTCATCACAAAGGTAATTAACAATAAAACAATAATTGCTGCTGCAGCGTTAATTAAAAATTCCTCTTGCGGGCGTGTTACCCAGTTAAAAATCTGAATGGGCAGTACGGTAAACTCATCCAGTGGCCCCGATGGTGCAAAGGGAACATATGCCAGCGCTCCTACTACAATCAGTGGCGCTGTTTCCCCAACTGCTCGCGACAGTGCCAAAATAACGCCGGTAAGAATCCCTCCAAAAGATGCGGGTAATATTTGATGCCAGATAGTTTGCCATTTAGAGGCACCCAAAGCATTTGAAGCATCACTAATAGAACTCGGTACAGCACTAAGTGCCTCCCGAGTTGATACAATAATAATCGGCAAAATAAGCAGAGCTAATGTTAGTGAACCGGCTAAAATGCTATTTCCCATCTTCATCATGCGGACGAATACCTCCAGTCCCAGTAAACCATAAATAATCGATGGTACTCCGGCCAAGTTAGCTATGTTGATCTCCAAAAAGGTAGCCAGCTTACTTTTTTTGCCGTATTCCTCAAGGTAAATACCGGCGCCCACTCCCAACGGAAAAGAAATTATGGTCGTAAATGCAAGCACCCACACAGTACCAATCCATGCCGAATAAATGCCGGATTGTTCTGCAAAGCGGGAGGGCAAACTAACCATGAATTCCCAACTGAGACGATCTAGTCCCATGTATATTACAAATCCTATAAATACAGCAAGCACCAGCAGGCATGATACGGTAATACCTAAACCAAAATACCGAAATCCTTTGTCAAGCAGTCTGCTTTTTCGTGCGTTATTCATACTTCTCCTGGTATCTTGATTTAATCCAGTAGCTGATGTTGTTCAGGATAAAAGTGAAAACGAAAAGGGTAATACCGGCCGCATAGATCGTTTGATAGGCAACAGAGCCGTGCGGTACATCCCCCAGGCTCACTTGAACGATATACGAAGTGATGGTCTGTATGGGCACCGTGGGATCAAATGTAAAACGAGGCTGCATACCGGCGGCGATAGCCACAATCATCGTTTCGCCGACAGCCCGGGATAACGCCAGAATAGCAGAAACAATGATACCCGATGAGGCCGCCGGAACCATCACCCGAAAGGACGTTTGGAATTTTGTCGATCCCATGCCAAAAGAGGCCTGTCGCAGCGAATCAGGTACAGCGGCCAGAGCGTCTTCACTCAGAGAAGAGACAAATGGAATAATCATTATGCCCATTACAAGACCCGGCGACAAGGCATTAAATCCGGCTATATCAGGGATAATCATCTTCAGAAAAGGCGTCACAATCATCAGCGCAAAAAAACCATATACCACCGTTGGCACCACGGCAAGGATTTCTAACAGCGGTTTTAAAATGCGCCGCACAGAATCCCTGGCGTATTCATTAAGATATACCGCCACAACAATACCCACCGGCAGTGCAACTAAAACGGCAATAAGCGTGGTAAGCGCGGTACCCGCCAACAGGGGCAAAATACCGTAGCTTTGATTGGTAAAAAGCGGGGTCCACTGGGTAGAGGTGAAAAATTCTACGATCGATACGTTTTGGAAAAAACTCACGGCCTCAACAGCCAGGATCAAAATAATGCCAATCGTAGTAAGTATGGTGATAATGGCGCAGATCGCCAGTATCTTCTCAATAATTTTTTCCTTAATTCGCATAGCTGCTTTAATAGTAGCTTTAAAAGAAAATGACTGCCGCCGGGGTCCGACAGCAGTCATCAAAAATTACTTTGCAGCAGTGGCTGCGGTATCAGATGGGGTATAGAATGCTTTAAACTTTTCTTTTTCTCTCTGATACAACGAATCCGGCATGGCCACATACCCCACATCACGAGCTACGTTTTTAACATTGTCAAGATAAAAGTTTACAAAGTTTCGTGGATTTGGTCGCTGTGCAGCATCCTTAGTTACGTAAATAAATAATGGACGCGAGAGCGGGGTATATTCATTGTCAGCTACAGCCTGTACGGTAGGTTCAACGGGATCTTTATCTCCGTCTTTGATGGGAACTACCTTTAGTTTGTCACTATTCTCTTGAAAATAAGCGAGTCCAAAAAATCCGAGTGCATTTTCATCGGTACTTACCCCCTGTACCAACACATTGTCGTCTTCACTGGCCGTAAAGTCGCCGCGACTGGCGCCGCTTTCACCGACAATAGCTTCTGTAAAGTAATCGTAGGTTCCCGATGCGGTCCCAGCTCCATACAAGTTAAGAGGTTCATCCGGCCATTCGTCACGCACATCACTCCAGCGCATGATATTACCCTGCGCATCCGGCTCCCAAATGGTCTTGAGTTCTTCGACCGTCAAGTAATCGACCCAGTCATTTTCGGGATGCACAACCACCGACAAGCCATCAAAAGCTACGGAAAGTTCGATATATTCGATCCCATTTTTCTCTGCTACTTCAGCCTCGCTCTGCTGAATTTCACGGGAAGCATTATTGATATCAATGTCACCACGGATAAACTTCTGGAAACCTCCTCCTGTTCCAGATTGTCCAATAGTTACCCGGACGTCAGGTGCCACGTCTCTATATTCTTCGGCCACTGCTTCAGTTAATGGAAAAACCGTACTGGAACCATCAATTTGAACTTCGTTATCTGGGCCACCCGACCCGCAGGAAGAGAGTACCAGGGAGAAACCAATGAACAGGAAAAAAAGATATTTTTGATCCATATTAAAAGATAGAAAATTTAGAATTTCGATATTTTGTATGCTGATCTTAGAGCGGCAAACATAAGAATCTAAGTTTAAGAAACTGTTAAATAACTGTATTCTTAATGTTAAGATCGAACCTTTCCCCATAAAGTTTACCGACGGTGTTCTTAATAAATACAAATCAGCAAAATCTCAACCCCATCCCCAAAAATTTACATCAATTTCATGCTCTGATAATGAGTTTGCTCGCAGCATCAGAGTCCTAACCCGGATTATGTTAAACTCTCATTGACGATGATTGGCAACTAAGAACCCGTCGCACAGTTCGCTGGTTTCAACAAGATATATACTGTAAACAAGATGGATTTTCTCCCTATTAATTCCTTTAATTAGGTACCCTTTAAAAGTTTAAATACAGACCATAAAACGACTTATGAGTAACAATCTTTTTGATCTTTCCGGAAAAGTAGCAATCGTAACGGGTGGAACGGGCGTATTGGGCGGTGCCATGTCCAAGGGACTGGCGGAAGCCGGTGCTAAAATAGGGATTTTGGGACGCAGTGAAGATTCTGCTCAGGAAAATGTCAAGGCGATCGAAGATAACGGCGGCGAAGCGATACCGCTGATCGCGGATGTGCTCGTAAAATCAGACCTTGAAGCAGCCCGAGACAAAGTGCTAGACAAATGGGGACAGATCGATATCTTGGTGAATGCGGCCGGTGGTAATATGTCTGGAGCCACCATCAATCCCGATGAGTCGTTCCTTGATCTGGAGGATGAAGCGCTGGAGAATGTGGTGGACCTGAACTTTATGGGTACCTATCATCCCAGCAAAGTTTTTGGAGAAAACATGATCGAAAATAAAAGCGGGTCCATCGTGCATATCTCCTCCATGGCGGCAGATCGCGCCATTACTCGGGTGCTGGGATACTCCGCGTCCAAAGCAGCTGTGGATAATTTCACAAAATTCCTGGCTACCGAGCTGGCCCTTAAATACGGAGATGGCTTGCGTGTAAATGCCATAGCGCCCGGCTTTTTCATTGGGGAGCAAAACCGTGATCTTCTGCTCAATGAAGATGGCTCACTCACTGATCGCGGGCAGACTATCGTCGATAATACCCCTATGAAACGATTCGGTGAAAAAGAGGAGTTGATCGGCACTGTGGTTTGGCTGGCAAGCGAAGCATCAAAGTTTGTTACCGGTACGGTTATCCCCGTGGATGGCGGCTTTAGCGCATTCAGCGGAGTGTAAAACTCATGAGCTCTGATCCGGTTTTAATCGCACAAGATCACCCAAAAGATAGGCCGGATTTTTCTTTAGTATCTGAAGCAGGCAGGAGCGTGTTGTTACTGCTCCTGCTTTTTCTGTTGCTTCCCTCCCCCTTGACAGGTCAAGAGCTTCAGCGGTTTGAATACGACAGTCCTCACATGGGTACCACCTTTCGGATTCTGATGTACGCCGAGTCAGAGCAGATTGCCGATTCCGCCTCTCAAGCCGCTTTCTCAAAGGTTGAAGAGCTGAACGAAATCATGAGCGACTACGACCCCAAGAGCGAACTCAGTCTTCTTTCGGACCGGGCCCCGACCGAGCAAGCAGTGCAAGTTTCCGATCCCCTGTTTCATGTGTTGAACCGATCGCAGCAAATCGCCCACAAAACCGGGGGCGCTTTTGATGTGACGGTAGGTCCCTACGTGGAGCTTTGGAGACGTATGAATCGCCAGCCCGAGCCTAAACTACCGCCCCAAGATACGCTGCTAGCCTATGCGGAACGGGTGAGTTATCGCTATCTCGAACTTAATCCTCAACAAAAAACCGTAAAATTAACCCGACCCGGCATGCAGCTGGATCTCGGAGGAATTGCAAAAGGATATGCGGCTGACCAAGTTTTAGAGGTATTAAATAACTACGGAATTTATTCTGCGCTGGTGGATGCGGGAGGCGATATTGTGCTGGGTGATTCCCCGCCAGACCGTAAAGGATGGAATATTGAAGTACTTACCCACGATACCCAGGGAATTGAGGATGAAATCATGCTGCAGCTTTCCAATAAAGCAGTAGCTACCTCCGGCGATCTTTTCCAGTATGTTGAGATCGAAGGCACCCGCTATTCCCACATTATCGATCCACGCACCGGGCTGGGATTAACCGACCGGCGCCAGGTCACCGTTATCGCATCCAGCGGTATAATGGCCGATGGATATGCTTCTGCGATGAGCGTGATGAAGCCGGAAAAAGCGGTGTTGCTGGCTGAAGAGTTGCCCGATCTCTCGGTTTTTATTGAGCAATCAGCTGCCGATGGAATTAAACGTTGGCGATCCCAATCATTTAAGAAGCTTCTGAAAACCAATTAGTTTTTGTTACTACGGACCTAAATGCCAGCCCGATTTTTAACCGGAAGCCTTTTCTTGGAGGTCAACGGAGGAAAAAATTTAATGCTGTTGTCGACTTAGCTATCCACGTAAAAGCCTAAAGATTAAATCAATTAGTTTTGGCGGGCAAAATTAAAAGTATTTCAAAAAGATATTATGAAACCTTGGGTTAGAACATCTCAGGAATAGGATGAGCCTGACTGGAACCTGAAGCCTCTGATTTTTCAAACTGCAGTATTATCTGAAGACCCCTCCGACTTTGTTGCTAAAATCCAGCTCTCCCTCCAATTGGTTCGCAAGCGCTTCGGCTATCAACAGTCCCGGTGTTTCCATCGGTCCATCCAGCAATTCTTTAGGCATCCCAGAGCCTTCATCCTCAAATCTCAACATAATTTGCTCTTCCTGCTGATCTACAGAGATCAAAACTGTGCCTGTATCACGATCGGGATACGCGTGCCGGTACGCATTATTTATGAACTCACTCAACATAAGCGAAAGCGGAATTGCCTGGTTGACGTTGAGCTCAAGTGAAGTAGGTATCTCCAGTTTAAACCTGAGATCGATACTCCATCGTGCATCATTCTCTTCGAGGTAATGAACCATCTGCTCGGCAAAATCTGCAAAATTTATCCTGGAAAGCCCTTCTCTTTCATATAATCGTTCATGCACAAACGACATCGCCTGAATCCGCATTTGGTTCTTTTGGATCACCGATGATTCCTGGGATTTCAGACTGTCAGCTTCGAGCAGGCTGGAGAAAATAGCCAGGTTATTTTTAACTCGATGATGCACTTCCGAAAGTAGAACCAGATTTTCATTTTTCGTTTTCCCAAGCTGCTTCTTGGTATCTATGATATCAGTGACATCATCCTGTATACCCACAAAATAATTCTGTTCCAACCGGGGATTCTTAAGCGGAAAAATACTCAGACGGTTATAAAAAAGAGTGCCGTTTTTCTTGTAATTACGCAGCACTACCTTACATGGGGTCCGGTTATGAATAGAGTGGCGAATTACATCCAGTCCTTCCTGGTCGCGATCTCCTTTCTGAAGGAATCGACAGTTCTTGCCCACCACTTCCTCACGACTATAACCAGAAAGCTCCACAAAGGCATTATTGCAATAGATAATTGGCTGATCCGGTCTGCTGATATTGGAGATTACGGCCCCTTCAAGACTGTTATCCAGTGTATGTTGAAGCTGTTCTAAAAATGATGAAGAATCCATTACCTGATAATCTTTAGTATCAAAATTTGTTGTAAATATTTGAGGTGCAAAGTTAAAAAAGTTTTTGGTGATAAAAGTCTATCGGATCTAGTCAGCCCGTTATTAAACGAAATTTATGATAAAACTCGGCAGGGCGGTAAAAAGGATCCCTCTAAAAACATTGATAAATAAAACCCATTTAAGGCAGGTAACTACTGCTTAAGCTTAAATTGTGCCGAAAGTGGTCAGTCGTTCTAGATAGTTACAAATGCTCTCTCAAGGCAGGTTTAAACCACAACTAGGAAGAAGAGTTAAATTTCTCATCCCTTTTCTGCAGTATGGAACTCAAGGTTCAAACCAATTTCATCATATCTAATCCTTTACTACATGTGCCTCACAGTAGCGCTTGACTGCATTCATATCCTTCCCAATTGCTTTTTTGATCATCCCTTTCATCATGGGATTTATCATCTTGGCAAGTAAGGTATTTGCCTTTGCTTCCAACTTGAGTTTCAGTTCAGTATCCATGCTGTTGCCCGCCACGGTGAACAGAGAGTCCCAAATCGTACCGTGGCTCTCGGCTATTATACGGATACAATCATTTTCTACATATTCGGTCACCTCCATCTCTTCGGTCGCTTCTTTGCCCTTGACAAGACGCGTTTCCCGAAACCGGGTCCCCACCCCAGATTTGATCTCCGACAAAAATTGAACGTCAACTATATCAGGTACAGCTTCAGAAAAATTTCGGATATCAGCAATTGTATTGAATACCAGCTCCACAGGTGCATGTACAGTTTTGATTATTATGATCTTGCTCATCACGTTTTCCTTATTTAATAAATTTTCAGAGTGCATCAACACTTAATTGGGAGCCCATCATCAATTCAAAAGCCGCTTTTTTTTATTTCTTTTTGATAAGTATCAACGTGATGTCATCACTTTGCGGATGACCGTCGGCGTGGTCCTTAATTTTTTCCAAAATAGCATTCATAATATCATCAGCCGACTTTTCTCTGTTTTTTTTAACCATTTCAATGAGCCGGGTCAAACCAAACTCTTCGTCCTTTTTATCCATAGCTTCGGTTATTCCATCCGAGTAGACCAGCAGCAGATCTCCCGGGCCGAGGGTTACTTCACATTTTGAATACACGGAATCCTCCATAACACCCAGCAGTAATCCGGTAGAATTAAGAAGTTCCGGCTCTCCTTCCGATCTAAAAAGAAGCGGTGCGTCATGTCCCCCATTGGCAAATTCAAGAATATTATTTTCATAATTCAGTACCCCTAAAAAAAGCGTAGCAAATTTGGTAGATTCGGTGCTCCTGAATAACAGTTTATTCGTACTTTCCAGGCACTTGTCGCACTGGTCAACACTCATAACCTGGCTTCGCAATGTAGCCTGCAGGTTGGCCATCAGCATCGCAGCAGGCATTCCTTTTCCGGTGATATCACCCACACAAAAACCGATCTTACTGGAACGCATATCCAGAAAGTCGTAATAATCGCCGCCAACCGACATAGCCGGAATAGTGGTTGCCGCTATTTCAACTCCTGGTATCTGTGGTGTACTGTCTGGCAGCAGATTCAACTGAATATCACGGGCCAACCGCAACTCTTCCTGAAGCGAAAGAAGTGCTTTTTCCTCCTCATACAATCGGGCATTTTCTATAACCTGGGCCGATTGTGAGGCTATGATCGACAGGAGTCGCTTATCCTGCCCGCTAAATTCAACTCCTCCCTTTTTGTTGAAGACGGCCAGGTACCCAATAAGATTACCTTTTACCAAAAGTGGAGCACATAATATTGACCGGAACGAATAGGAGGATTCATCCAAAAAATTAAATCGATCATCTTCCCTGATGTTATTACTCAGCAAAATCGTTTGCTTTTTCAACATCCAGCCCGTCAGACGGCTGTCAAGCTTAATTGGTACTTTTTCAGAAGAGGAATCCTGCCGACGAATCATGGTCTGAAACTGTGATGAGGCAGAACCTGGTTCATGAAGGCTTACCGTCCCCTCTTCCACATTCAGATGCTTTATGCATTTGAGTACAATCTGGTCGATAATTTTTTCAACAGGCTGAGTGGAAGAAATGGCAGTTGCAACGTCGTTTAATACCGTCAATTCTGACACGGCCAGCTGTAGTTCTTTATTTTCTTGCGTCAAGTAATCCAAGGACATGGTGGGGCCTCATTTTTTTCTCAACATCTTGCAACAATAACCATTTATTAGCACTATATTAATAAATTTTACGTATAACTAGTTATTATTTTTGTATTTAGTATATAATAATTTGATATGTTGTTGTAAAAGTATATTGGTCGTTGTTTTCAGCATATTCTAACGTCATTAACATGCCATCTCCATTATTACATTATAAGATTCATGAGAAGCTGGGCGAAGGCGGCATGGGAATTATTTATTTAGCTGACGACACGAAGCTTAAGCGTAAGGTTGCTCTAAAATTTCTACCTACTCATGTGTCAGTTGATCCCGAGGAACGCTTGCGATTTAAACAAGAAGCACAAGCCGCAGCCGCACTCAATCACCCGAATATCGCCCAGGTTTATGCCATCGAAGAGATAGAGCAGGAACTATTTATTGTGATGGAGTACGTGGATGGCAGGGAGCTCAGGAAAATTCTTGACGAAAGTGAACTTACCTTAGAGGATAAAGAGCGTATTGCGCTAGAGATCGCCCGTGGCATACAAGTGGCTCATGATCAGGGAATTATACATCGGGACATCAAGTCCTCTAATATCATGATGGACAGCGCAGGCAGGGTTAAGATTATGGATTTTGGGCTTGCGCGGATTCAGGGTTCGGAACACATCACAAAGCCAGGAACAACAGTGGGCACCACCTCTTACATGGCCCCGGAACAGCTGGCAGGTATGGAGGCGGATAGGCAATCTGATATATGGTCGTTTGGGGTGGTATTGTATGAGTTATTTGCAGGTAAACTCCCCTTTGAAGGCCTCTATGAGCCCGCCATTATGTATGCGATAACTGAAGAAGAACCGGTACCAGTTTCAGCACTAAATGGTGAAATTCCCTCTCCTATTGAAGAAGTCATTGAGAAATGTCTTCGGAAGAAACGGGAACAGCGCTTTAACTCATTTGATGAAATAATCAATAGTCTGAAGGTAGTCAGCGATAATGAAACGTCCCCCATCTCTGGGTACTACCCTCCTGGCCAAGCCGCACCCAGAAACAGGAATGCATACCTTGCCGGAGCTGCTGTCCTATTATTGATCGTAACTGCTGTGTTCTTTTAGAAAAAACCGGTCTTGGATGGATGGGGAACCAAGTACCCGAAAAAAAATACCTCGCGGTACTGCCGATCGAAAACATTAGTGAAAATCCCGAACTGCAGGCGATATGCAACGGACTCGCTGAAATGTTTTCCTATAAACTTTCAGAATTAGAACAATACCAGGATTCTTATTGGGTAACACCGGCCAGTGAAATGCGACGGGAGCGTGTGGCCAGTGTCACCCAGGCAAACGAACTTTTTGGGGTAAACCTGGCGATCTCCTCATCTATCCAAACCCTGCAAGATTCTACACGCCTGATTCTTGAATTAGTTGACGCTGATAATATCCGCCGGCTGGATACAGAGCAAGTCATGGTTTCTTCGGAGAATCTGACCGCTCTTGAACGAGAAGGCGTAAAAGCAGTTCTTCGGATGCTTCAGATTGAGATCAATCCACAAATGGATAAAAGTTTGACAGAAGGAAAAACTGTCAATGGTGAAGCTTACGAACTTTATTTAAAAGGACTGTCTGCTCTACAGGGCAACGGCAACGGGGTTAACCTAGAACAAGCCATTACATTTTTTACTGAAGCAGCTAACATCGACTCTGAATTCGCACTGGTCTATGCGAGGTTAGGAGAAGCGTACTGGCGCATGTATGAAACAACCGGCAATGTAGAGCTGGTTACCAAGGCTGAAAAAGTTTTACAAAAGGCTTTAGATATTGATGCGCAACTGGCCCCGGTACAAACATTGCTTGGCATACTCAAGTCTGGAACTGGAGAACAGGAGGAGGCTATTACACACTTCAGCCAGGCCATTGAGATCGATCCAACATATAACTCTGCTTACAGTGGCATGGCACGGGCGTTCGAACAGCAGGGAAATTCCGACAAGGCAATTAGCACATACCTGCGAGCCGTAAATTTAAAACCGGATTACTGGGCCGGTTATAAAGATTTAGGTGTTTATTACCTAAACAAGGGCGACATACCTGAAGCAATTACCCAGTTCCAAAAAGTGGTAGAGCTTACTCCTAAAAATGGTACCGCCTACTCAAATTTGGGAGTTGCCTACTATTACAACGGCCAATATGTACAGGCGCGCCAGATGTTTGAACGCTCGCTTGCCCTTGATAAAGATCCGCTTACCGCTAATAACCTGGCTGGTATATACTACTGGGAGGGAAGCTACAGGGAGGCTGCCGATATGTATGAAATTGCCCTTGCAGGCTATTCTGACCGTTATGAAATATGGGGTAACCTGGCCGCGGCCTATGAACTTAGCGGTCAACATCAGGAAGCTCGCAAAACCTATTTTATGGCTATTGAGAAAGCGTTAGCTCAATTAGAGGTCAATGCTGAAGCCCCGGATGTTGTGGCTGATCTTGGAGCATACTACTCCGATATTGGTGATACCACTCAGGCTTTGACCTACATTGAGCGCGCCCTGACCCTGAATTCAGATAATCTACGGGTTCGCCAGCGCGCTGTTTCTACTTACGAGAAACTGGGCATGCGTGAACAGGCTCTTGGCTGGATCGACGTTACCATGCTCTCCGATATAGAATCTCAGCCCGAACTATCAAATCTTGTGGAAGATCCTCGCTATTTAGATCGTAAAGAAGAACTTGCTTTACCCGAAAAATGACAACCTGTAATCTTAAAATGGTACAATCACCCTTAACTACACGGAGAATATAAATGCTGAAAAAATCAATATTTATATCACTGCTTTCCCTTCTTTTTATAGGTTCAGCAGGGTTAATAGCTCAAGAAAAAAATGGTATAGAAAATCCCATGAGAACCCTCAATGTTCACATTGCTGAAGATAATGACGGTGTTTGGAGAATTAGAGATAACAGGGGCCGTGGCCATGGTACGATCAAAGCCAAAAAGGCCGATCAGATCTTCTGGACGACAAGAAAATCTGCCATGGTATTTACTTTCCCCAAAGGTGTAGACGCTTATTTTGACTTTGATGAGGGGATGTTTGAAGACGGACGATCGCAACGTATCGAAGCCAATAAAGAAATTGCGACTTAACATCCTGGATAATGCCCCCGCTGATACACTCGAATACCAGGTCTGATGTTGAGGAAGCAGGAAAATATGTGGTAGGAAATTCTCCCCCTGTGCCATAATTATTAACAGATCAGAATAATCAGCTTATCTCCCATTTCGTTTCATTTCGAAACAGGGTGGATTCGTACCACCCGATAGATTAAAAAAGGGCGTCCCTTACGTGAACGCCCTTTTAATCTATTAAATGGGAATTGAGCCAGGATAGTCTAGAACCTGGCGATATGATGGATTTCCTCCAACTGTTTGTAGTAATCCAGCGAGTGTTCTGGTTTTTCATACTGGCTGGGGATCGGCTGCTCGGAAAACGTTTGAAAGTAGAGCACACAAGCATTGCGCCACCAAACGGCATCTTCTTCCTGGATTTCGAGCAGGGCCTTCACATGATCATACCGCTGCTGGTCAATTAGTCCCTCAACCGTGGCCCATTTCTCCTGCATTTCACGAACATCTTCAACACCCTGGTAGTAGCGGTGCACCAGCTCTTCCCAGAGCGTGCGGCCTGTCGACATTTTATGATCCCAGCTTACGTGGTGAAACCACAACAGGTATTCTTCCGGAGTATCTTCTAACTCATCAAACTTCTCCCTGACTTCCGGTTGATACTGCTCAATGGCGTTGGATCCCGTTTCCGTGCGATCAAAACCGATGCCCTCGGAATCAGCCCGGTGATAATACACGGCGGTCCAGTCAGGCCGCGGCAGGTCAGAGGTCCAGGGGGCCGGCCCATAGTGCTCACCTTGCTTATAGAGATGAGTAAGACCCAGCGGATTGCGATAGCGTACCCCCGCCTCTCGAGACATCATCATGATCTCCTTGACCGGCTCCACAAAATTTTCGTCGTGCGTAAACGTCATCCTGATCCAATTATCAGCGATCTCTTTGGCCGTAAGGGTGTGATCCCAGGCCAGCCGACCAAACACGTACCAGTTGGCCTGCCCGAACGGATGACCCGTCCAGTTTCGATTGGTACCGGTATTGGCAACGCCTGCTACACCGGTGTGCTCGTAATTAAAAATTTCCCCGTCTATCACCTTGGCCACTGTTGAGCCTTCACCCTTTGCATAGGTATCAGCATTTAACGCTTCAGTATACAACGGTCCCATGTAGGCAAGATGGTTGCTAAATCCGAAATACTCCTGCGTGATCTGCAGTTCCATCATTGTATTGGTCTGGGGAAGCGCACCAAAAAGCGGATGAAACGGTTCCCTGGGCTGGAAGTCGATCGGACCGTTTTTAACCTGCAAAATCACATTATCAGCGAATTCTCCGTCCAGCGGTACAAATTCGTCATATCCTTCGCGAAAGCGGTCTTCCTGTTCGGGGCTATACACAAATGCGCGCCACATCACGATACCCCCGTGAGGAGCAACCGCTTCGGCAAGAACGTTTGCTCCCTCTGCGTGCGAGCGACCATAGTTTTGAGGGCCCGGCTGCCCTTCGGAGTTGGCCTTTACCAGAAATCCGCCAAAATCGGGAATATGCTTGTAAATCTGGTCCGCTTTATCTTTCCACCACTGCTGCACTTTGGGGTTCAGCGGATCGGAATTTTCCAGCCCGCCAACCCGTTCCGGAGCAAAGAAATTAGCTGAAAAATAGACCTTGATTCCAAATGGGCGAAAGATATCGGCCAGTTTGGCAGCTTTTTTGATGTACTGCTCGGTAAGCATGCGTGGATCGGCATTTACATTATTCAATACCGTCCCATTGATGCCGATAGAGGCGTTGGCACGGGCGTAATCGGCATAGCGGTAATCCTCATAATTCGGCAGCGTTTTCCACTCCCACAGTGAGAGGCCGGCGTACCCTCGCTCCACGGTTCGATCCAGGTTATCCCAGTGGTTCAACACGCGATGCTGAATTTTCGGTGCACTTTCCACCGAGATATTTCGCAAATCTTTATGGGTTTGCATCAGCCGCAGAAGATGAAAAGCACCGTACAAAGCACCGACATCTGTATTGGCGGCGATCACCAGTTGTGGACTTCCATCAACAGTTTGCTGTTCAAGAATGAAGCCTTCATCCCCCACCGACTTCAACCGGTTTTCAAGATTGAGCGAAGAAATAATTGATGAGCTGGAGGGCGTGCCAACGATCAATGCACTGCGGTTGGAAAGCTGGCTGCTAACGGGAATATCACGCCCCAGCAGGCCACTAATGCCGTTTTTCAACTCTTCCTCCACGATGGAATACGTCTCGGAATTGCCCTGTAATACCACTTCCTGGATGTTGGCGCGGTACTGCTGCAACACAGAATTGTCTGATATTTCATCATACCTGAGCCAGAGCTTGTAACCGTCATCTGCAAAGACTGACTGGCTGGATAGCCCAACGCTGAGTAGTAAGAAAAAGAGTATGAATTTCCCTGTATATCTCTTCATAGTTACCCTTATTTTTGTTTAGTGTTTGAAAAAATTATTAACTAGCCGGGGAATTCCACTTCATACGTTCTTTGGCCTTCCTCGACCTCTACAGTCTGGCTCCGTCCGTCGAACCAGTGTATTTCAATGCCAGTTACCTCATTCCCGGCTTTGCTGCCCAATACCTGCGTAAAACTGTTTTGCGACCAATAGCCAGAACCAGCCTGGATCTCCCGCAATGGACCTTGCTGACCGTTTTCGTAGACCAGTTGAACAGCCGATCCCACTCCATTTCCGTTTGACGGAGGCCCCTCCAACGTAACGCTATAACCGACTTCTGAAGTCTGATTGAGAAACAACGTTGTAGCCGCATTATTTTGCGAAACCACGAGATCCGTTTTCCCATCCTGGTTAAAATCGCTTGTGGCCGCCCCTCGCTGTTCTCCATAAATTTTGATTCCGGAAGATGATCCGCTGACGGCACGGAAATTCCCCTGTCCATCGCCATGCAGTATCAAGCCTCGTCCCGCATCCAGTCGTGGGACCTGCCGCGGCAGACCAAAGTAGTTCTGGCTCATAAAAAGATCTTCGTTTCCATCGTTGTTGAAATCGGCTACGCCTGTGTGAAAACCGGCCGAAACCTGGGCTTCAACAGGCAGGGGATGAGCTTCAAAGGAGCTGCCTGTATTAATGAACAGCGTGTGCTGCAGGGTGTTGATCTCCTTGTAGGGAATCCTGGATAGCTGATTTCCAAAAATATCCTCTAATGTAGAGCTGGCGAACTGCTCATAGCTCTGCACCTGGTTTGAAATTATCGGCAGTGAGTTGTAGTGATACAGGCGTTTCATCGGTACGTAGTTGCCCTCTCCATCGGCGTGGGCTTCAATGATATCCACCCGGCGATCGCCGTTAAAATCATCATAGTAAAGTCGCAGTGGCTCCCCATGCTTTATTTTATACGAGCTGTTTAATCCCCAGTTCGCTGCAACAATATCCGGGCGGCCATCATTGTTAAAATCGCCGGTGGTGATGCCGTGCCACCACCCCTTGTACTGGTCCAGCCCTGTTTCGACTGGAAACGTCGTTGAAGGTTCCCCCATCATTTTGCAGTAACAGAATGGCAATCCCATTCCCGGCTGATCAGCAGGTCCTGGTCCCCGTCCCCGTCATAATCAGAGAACGCAGCACCGGTAACCAACCCCATCTCTCCAAGTTTTCTGGAATTTACCTGATCGATTACAAATGTGCCGTTTTCATTTTTAAACAGACGGGAAGTGGCATTGCGTGGATAAAATGCGGGAACAAATCGTCCCCCTAAGAACAGGTCGATATCCCCGTCATTATCATAATCAGCAGCAGCCAGTGGTCCGGTTGTGGAGTAATTGGAGAGCGTGCCCACTTGCTCATCTCCAGAATCCGACATACTGTAGTGATACGCCGAAGGCACCTGGGGGTTGCCCTGCTCGTAGTTTGCACTTCCCACCAGTAACTGCAGGCCCTGCTCGGTATCCATCCTGACAATAGTGGTCTGATCGCCGGGAGCAGCTTGAGTGAGCATATCGCGGTCCATCGGCTCAAATGTGCCATTGCCCATGTTCTCAAACGTTCCCATCGATGACCCTTTACCTGCCGAAATCAGCAGGTCGTCATCGCCATCTCCGTCAATATCCATCCAGGTAACACCTGGTCCCTGGCGACTCAGCGTTACCGGGAGCAACTGCTGTAACCCCGATTCATCAAACGGTTGTTCGCTGTGCGTGTAATCTATTCGTTCGGAGACATCCTGAAACATTGGTGAACGGCCACTATCAGGGCTCTGCTTACTTTGACCAAGTTGCTCAGCTCCTTCCTGATCGATTTCGTACATGCGGCTTGGTTGCGCATCGGGAATTCTGCTGATTGTGCCATTTGGCCACTGGACCTCCAGCACGTACGAAGCTTCTTCCTCCGCCGCAAACATCACCACAGGCGCTGATGAAGAAAGATAATCGCCGCCGGAGGCGACCTGTTTCTGTTGTGCCTTTTCTCCTTCTAAAAGCCGAATCTCGGCGCCTATTCCATTTACATTTGGGGCCTCACCATTGAGACGAACAGCAATTCGTGGCTTGTTGATCTTATTCTAAATACAGCAGCCGTACCGTTCAGGCGATTACTGGCAAAATCGAGGTCGCCGTCGTTGTCCAGATCTGCCGTGGCCAGCCCGTGCGACACATCTTTTTCACTAAATCCCCAATCGCTGCTCTGATCCTGAAAGGAAAGATCACCGTTATTCATCAAAAATTTATTTGCAAGGTCCAGTGAAGGGGCACGATCAACCAGTACATCATAATTTTCATCCATATTGCGGCCTTCGCGGATCATGTCCGCCTGGGTATCAATATCCAAAATATCGTAGGTGTACCCGGTGTTGATGATCAGATCTTCGTAGCCGTCGAGATTGATATCCATAAAGCGCGTAGCCCACGACCACTCGGTGGCTTCGGTATTCGTCAGGTAGGAGATTTCGGCGTAGGTTTCATCTTCCCGCTTAAGGTACATCGAATTGCGGTTGTACTGTGGAATAGATTGAATTTCATCGGTTCGGTTGGGGGTGGGATCGTCAGAGCCCATCTGGCGAAGTCGCCGCTCATGCACGGGGCTCAGCATTTCGGTCACGAACATGTCCAGCTGGTCGTCTCGATTAATATCCGCAAAATCGACCGCCATCGCGGAAAAACTCATGCTGCGAATGGCCGGAGATTCTTTGGCCCGGAAGGTGCCGTCTCCCTGGTTGATCCAGATGCGATCTTTTGGGAAAAAGTCGTTACACACGTAGAGGTCCGGCAAGCCGTCGTCGTTCAGATCCTGGAATTTGGCCGTGAGTCCCCAGTCGGGTTGCAGCCCCTGGGGCTCCCAATGTTGATCAAGGAAAACATCCTCTGTGTTCGTAACTTTTCGGAAGCTACCGCCTTCGTTTTTGTAATATTTCATCCTCGCGACGCCGTTTCAGCCGCCCCCACCAGTCGATTTTCATCATCTGTAAAACAACTGGTAATGCTCATCAAAAGGCGGGATGAGTGTAAACGGGCCCGTTTGATTTTGCTCGTTATAGGGCTCTTTGAGGATTTTATTCCATTCCAGTTCCCTGGCGCTGTACATATCCTTGATCGAGCGCTCCTTGTAGTTCGCTATATCAAGATCGAGATCGCCATCTCCCTCAATATCAGCCAGGGCCATGGTCATGCTGCCGTCGGCGGGGCCGAGTCCACTATTCTCATCGAGCGTAAAATTACCTGATCCATCATTGCGATAGAGCACATTTTCTTTGTGCATGGCGGTTACGAGCAGGTCCTGGTCACCATCCCCATCGATATCAGCAAAAACCGCGCCGGTCGAGAAATAATCTTCATGCGCTACACCCGCCTGCTCGGTGATATCCCGGAACTCCATTCCGCCACTGTTTAAATAAAGCTTATTGGCTGTATTGAGCCCGGTAAAATAAAGATCGGTTAAACCATCCCCGTTAATATCTCCGGCCGCCACGCCGGAGCCATTCAGGTAATGCCTGTTTTCGGCAATCTGCTGGTCGGTAATTTGGTTTGTAAACTGGATATTTGTTTGCGAAGGAGACAGCGATTCAAAACCGACTTCTCCGAAATAACCCAGGGAAAGTTCAGCCCAGCGATAGCCCTGCTCTTCATTCCATTCCAGATCGGATGATGCGGAACAGCCCACGAGCAATGCACACAGAATAAGCAGACTTAGATTCTTCAACTCGTGTGTATCCGCTGGAAAGATTGCTATGAATTTCGGCCTGAAATACTGAATCATAAAAAAAAGTAAAGAGACAGGGATTGCTGTTTTTGCAGTTAGTCAGCCCAGAGATGTTTTGAGCTAGTATCGGTTTCCAATTAAACGGGTTTACTCCGGTTGTTTTCTAAAGCTCTTTCCATTGCGGTCTGTCCTGAAAAACTAAAAAGTGGATATCGTCCCGATTATTCGAGTAATCGCACCCGGATATTACGCCAGCGGACTTTCAGTGGTTCCTCGTGATCTGTGCTGTGAACCTGCAGGGCTATAAACCCGCTGGCATCGACTGAATCTACGAGATGGGCGACAGGCACATTATTGATCCACGTTTTCAGCGTGTCGCCGTGAGCCCGGATTTTATAGTGATTCCATTCCCCGTTTTTGAATGCTTTCCGTGCTTCAGGTTGTCCTTCCAGGTCATCAAGCCAGCCGCGCCTTGCCTCATCGTAAATACCGCCGCTCCAAGCCCGGTCTGACGGATCGATTTCCACCTGGTATCCATGCACCCGGCCGTCGTTATAGCTGGCCTTGCTCTGGCTGCGAATCTGGATACCCGAGTTCAACCGTGGATCGACCCTGACCTCCAGCTCGAGTTCAAAATCGCCGTAGTCCATTTTGGTACACAAAAAGCTGTTGGGCGTATCCGGCACGGTAGTCCCGATAATCTGCCCATCTTCGATGCGATATTTGGCTTCTCCACCGCGTTGCACCCAGTTAGCGGTCAGGCTCTCCTTGACCAGGTTTTCCCACGGGCTTTCTTGTTGACGGAGATCTGTTTCATCTTTATCGGTTGTATTAATAGCAAAAATAGCAACGATGGCCATTAAAAAGGTAAAACTGAGAATTGCTTTTATGTGATCCATATTAGTCAGGTTATCTTGATTTCTACAATTTAGATGTGCTGTTTACACCTGCGGCTTCCAACCAGCGGCGTACTCACGGCTCCACATTTTCATGGCTTGGGAATTCCCGACTATTTTACCGTTTCTCGGATCGGTTTGAATGGATCCACCGTTTTCCTGGGCGATGTTTCCAAGGTGGCAGAGCAGATTGCTTTTATGCCCTTCATCAATCGGGGAGTGTTGCTCGGCCCCAGTTCGAATTGCCTCCACAAAGTTGTTCATATGGAGCACATCGAGGTTGCCGGCACCAACAGTATTGGTCGTGGCACTTTTTTCTTCCTCCTGCATCTCCTTGATCTGGTTGCCGTCCAGGTCCCATGCATAGTACGCGTTGCGATCTACCAGCACCGTGCCTTTTGTTCCATGAATGGTAGCTCCACGACCGCGATCGTGATATTCAAACGGGTTACAGCTCTTGCCTTCCCAGGTGATTATCTTGTCATCCTCAAACTCATAATTGGTGACCTGGGTATCGTAAAACTCCCAGGCATCATTATAGTGATATCGTCCGCCGGAAGAAGTTACCCGGGTTGGATAATCCACGCCCAGCGCCCAGCGGCAGATGTCAATTTCGTGCGTTCCGTTATTATTGATTTCACCGGTTCCCCAATTCCAGTTCCAGTGCCAGTTGTAGTGCACCCAGAGGTCTTCGAACGCTTCGCGGGGCGCGGGGCCTTGCCAAAGCTCCCAGTTCAGCCAATCTGGCACGGGCGTATTCGCTGCCGAGCCGATCGGTCCGCGTGAATTGCTGTACCACGCTTTCCCGAAATAGGGCTCACCGATGAGACCCTTCTGAATATCCTGGATAGCCTGGATCGATGTTGGGGCCGACCGCTGCTGGTTACCCATCTGAATAACTATGTTGCCGTGTTTCTGCTGAGATTCTACCAGCAGTTCCCCTTCACGCGGGTTGTGAGAACAAGGCTTCTCTACATAAACATGCTTGCCGGCATCGACCGCCATCAGCGTCATGGGGGCGTGCCAGTGGTCGGGGGTTGAAATAGCAAGTGCATCCAGATCATCCTGCTCCAGCAATTTCCGGATATCCTCTTCGGTTTTTGGATTCACTCCAAAATCACTTTTGGCCATGTTGGCGGCTTCCTCCAGCACCCGGCTGTCCACATCGCACAGGTAAGCCAGGTTAGCATTAGGGGTATCCCGGATAGCGCGCATCAGCGCTTTACCCCTGCCGTTCAGTCCTGCTACAGCAAAATTAAGCTGTTCATTGGCGCCAATAATATTCCCATAGCTTTTTGCACTGAGCCCGAGTGTTAGTCCCGCACCGCCGAGTGCCAGCTGTTTCAAAAAATCTTTACGTGAGTGCCCGTTCCCGATCTGATCCATGATAATATTCGTTTATTTTTTGGCTGATTTATCCCTATAAAACGGGAAGTGCATGATAACATCCCCCCAATTGTTTACTCACTCAATATAAGTAACAGAAATGATTCTCTAAGAAGGAATGGGTAACCAATTGCTCGGCTCAACCGAAACTCCTAGCGTAATCGATTTACCGTATAATAAACGCGGTCTGTGAACCAGTGAATCTCCAGCTGCCGATTCCAATCCCTCAATACTCATATCATAAATAAAACCTGTATCCATTTTTTCCAGCGTCAGGCTAACAGATTTATTATCGTCAGAAACTTCAGCCCCCGTGACATTGATTTGCTCGATGCCGTAACGGTCAGATCCATACGCCTGATGATACTCATAGTAATACCGTTCAAAATTGTAATTATTAGGATCTCCCGCTGTTTCGGGATTCACGGGCTTGGTGAAGGTAAGTTCAAATCCATTTTTGGTGATGCTCATATTAAGGACCTCCATCGGCACAACGCCGTTCCAGGTGATCTTCTGCAGCCCCTGGTCGCCCGGCCAGCCGTGATCAGTCTGACCTACATAGAGATCTCCGTTTGGAGCAAAGGCCATCCGGTTATTCCCGATATTCAACCCGGTAGAATCAATAAAAGAAGCAGTTGCGCCCTGAAAACTGGCCGTTCACTTTTTCCAGCATCACGCGCACGATGCGTTTATGGTTCATCTCTCCAATAAACATCTGTCCGGTAAAGGGACCAAATTTGCCTCCGGTACGGTCGATCAGCGGCTGGGTGGGGGAGTTCACAAAATATCCGTGGGGAAACTGGATGGCCGCTTCTGTGCGCATCTTATCGAGCACGGGTACGGGTAGTTCCAGCGGCTCAATATTTTCGAATCCCTCTTCCCACACCAAGCTTGGTGCGTGACCGTAAAAATTATCTTTTTGGATGTGATACAACTTGCTCGTCCCCAGCCAATCACCCTGGTTATCAGGAATAAACAGGTTCCCTTCATCAATCCAATTCCAGGCCATTAGGCGAACGCAACCCACTGGCCCAGGGAATAGTAGTGCCATCGGGTTTTACTTTCATCACCCAGCCGCGGTAAGGCACCGCCGAGTACATGCGCCCTTTGCGACCGATAGGTGAAAATTCTCCTCGCATAATTTCGTATGTACCTGCCATCGCCGAGGCGGTGTTCAGTGAAATATACATATTGCCTTCTGCATCAATTTCCGGCCCATAAGCAAATTCAGCGTAATTACCGGACATGCCAAACTCATCGGTAATTGTTTCATATAAATCGGCTCTTGCTGTCGTTATCAGAATCGACGAGACGGGTGAGCTCTGCACGCTGCATGACGTAGACCGTATCGTTTGAGACGGCATTAATCCAGAGCGGGTCCTGCAGGCCATAAGCCCAGAGAGCCCATTCCTCTGTTTCGGGATCATAGGTCATCACTTCGCCCCGGCGAAAACAGCCAATGAGCCGACCATCGGGAAGAAAATCTAGTCCACCGGTTTCTACGCTGAGGCCCTCGGGTGTATCAATCGTTTCCACACTATAAGCGGGACTTTCTGCCGTTTCTGTTTGCTGCTGGCACCCCGTGGATACCGCCATTAAACATGCCAGTGTTAAGATAATTGTCAGTACTCGTTGCATTCGATCTATCAAGTTACTCATCTGCAGTTATTGTAATAGTAAATTCCTTCGCTTCTTCAGGTGTCAGGCTGATCATATCTCCTTCAACCGTTCCATTCGTTACCTCAAGCTGGGTATCTCCGTTTTTACTTAGCGCGTACCAGATCGGCTCATTTACATTTTCAAGGGTGTACTGCATTTTAAAACCAGGCGTATTTTCTGCAGGCTGAATCAGCTCATGCACCAGTATATCACCCATCTTATACATAAATCGTGGATATCCATCAATCATGCGGTAGCCCTGGAATTCAGGTTGAGGCACCGAATCCTGCTGCGCTACCCGGAATGGAAAGCCAACGGTATTTCGATAATAGATCTCTCCAACCACATCCGCCTTTTCTTCAGCTTTAGCATCCCACTGCTGGGAGGCGTCTATGTAGCCGCCGCTCCAGTACGTAGCGCAAGTGACTGTCAGCTGCATCCCAGTTGTAGGATTGATCCTGCTCCATACCCACCGCGATGATGCCAGGGCTTGATTCAGGCATGAACAGACGAGTCATGGTCGGCATTTCCATAGGATAGGGATGCATAGTGTTGGAGGAGGCCATCTGGTTGCGAACCGGCTCCGGAATGTTAGGATCTTCATCAAGGCGTGGGAGTTCATCCGGGCTATTGGTCACATACAGCGCGCCGTACATCACCAGCCCGTGAGCCGGATAGGTGCACACATACGGAAAGACGCCCTCCTCCTCAGGTGCCTCGAAAATGACAGAAGCCTCATCCCCGGGTTTCAGCAGGGGCGTACTTGTTATCACATTGGACGTGTTGGGCACATATTCGTTCTCAACTCCCAGCTCTCCCATTGCTTCAGCCTGCTTAACAACCTCGAGACGCGTACCCGGCTTTACAATCAACAGGTTATGCATCATCTCGTCGGCATTCACCAGGTTGATACGCACGGTCGAACCGGGCTCCACGACCAGCCGAACCTCGTCATACTTCAGTCCGGCAACGGCTTGCAATTCTATTGTTCTGTCAACAGAAAGTTCATTCTGGGCCGCTGCTTCGGTGGGAAAATAGTTCTGAAAAAATAAAAATAGAAGAGAAAACAATAAAAAATGCCAACCTAAGGTACGGTGGTTGACCGTCAAACAATCCGAGACCATGTATCTTTGTATCAGTTAATAATATTTCTAAGGATGTAAGTAGGTAGTAAAACTAAAGCAGAATACCGAAAATTGTTCATCACCGAGAATTTGTCTACCGCATACTTGGTATATAAATTACTGTTGACGGCGGATTATGCACCTACCGTAATTTCATATATAAAGTGACGTTCGGCCCTGCAAAGAGTTAGGTTAGTCAGAAGCCAAACGGGATAGACGTAGAGTTATATTCCTACTAACGGCTTTTCTTATAAGCCTGGGTAGTCAGGTAGTACTTTGTGAGCATATTTTTTTGCTCCCATTCGGGACTTCGCCTGCTACCAGGTAATCGAGGTACTGTTGTGTTACCTGCGCGAAATGGGCCTCGTGCCCTACACGGTGCTCATCCGGGATATTTACTCTCCACCCGTTTTCTGTAGATGGTCAGCGACAGGCCCGGATATTCATTGGAGATCTCTTCAACGGCACTCTTCAGGGCGGCCTCATACTGTTCGCCGCCGTTGCCTTCGGTGGGCTCAACATAGAGCGTCGGGGTGTAGTTTTGCTCTTTCACCTGGCGGATTACCCAGGTTGGCCTTACTGCCACGCATGATGGAATAATGTGTGTCTCCGGTTCCTTCCGGCGCCTGGTAATCCCACTACCACCGATACCTTGCCGTGGACTCCATTTACCGTAAATACAAATGATCCGTTGGCAAAAACCTGGAGATTGTTGTTCTCATCCAGATCCTCCTTCGAGATACTCGGGATAAGCCTCCGTCTGCGTCACTTTTTTGAACTCTTCCGGGGTCATTTCGGTAGCCCAGCGATCAGCCTGTACCACCTCAACCTGGGTAGTGTCAATGCCCTGCCCGGGGAATGTTTCCCAGAGAATAAGGTCTACCAGGTGCGTAGATACATCCACAATTGCTTCGCCCTGCTGATCCACATCAAAGAACCAACCCGGGCGGGTGAGCGGCTGTCCCGATACATATTTAAAGAAGTGGTGCACACTTTCTTTGGTGATGGCTGGATTTTCCGGAGTGCCTTCTACGATTGTCCCGAAAACATCCGCATCACGAGAAAGCTTGCGTTGGAGCAAGGTCGTGATCTCAAACCGCTCGGTCATAATATCGTACAGCAACAGATCTTTCTCCTGCGCCTGCCTCATGGCGGCTTTGAGCATCGAAAACCGCTCCGGCTTAATTACCATCGGCTTGTCGGAAAGGACGTTCAGTCCCGCCTCCACCGACCGTTTAATGTAGCTTGTTTTCTCAGCATTGTTGCCGGCCAGCACCACTACGTTGCCCGGTTGCTCCTGGATCATCGTTTCAAAAAAATCGGGCCCGGTATAAACCTCTTCCACCCAGTTTGTGGGATCTTCTTCGCGGGTATTATACAGCTCAATCCGGTCTAAATGCCGCTGCAGGCCGTCAGAGCCTTCCGGTGCATACACATAAGCCACCGAATCAACCTGATCGTAGCCATATTTCTGGACGAGCGAAGCGTGGAAGTGGCCGGGATCCACCGTCATCAGCGTCACCTCACCATCGGCGCCGGTAAACTGGTTGGCGGCTGATGAGGTTTCACCTGATTCGGAATCGGAGCCTGAACATGAGTATAGAACCATGGAAAACAGAATCAAAATTGCGGGATAGTATAACAGTGAATATTTCACGTTCCTTTTAATTATTATTCGGATGACTGTTTGTGGGTTGAATAAATTTTAATGGCTTTTCCGGTTAAAATTTCATTCTATATGATCCATTTATCGGTTAACGATTTCTAAGCAACTTTGTTCATTTGGATGGGGTCAATCCACCACAAGTCCCTCTTGGAGAGTGATTTAGGGAAATTGATTCTATGCACTCAGAAAATGACCCTCCATTTTACTCAGTAAGAGATACAAATAAGATAAAATTTAAATAGACAAGGGCACGACAACTCGTGCCCTTGCGCCATTCAATAGTTAGATCTTGAGACCATCAATATGCTTGAATCCCCAAGGCGCTCGTTGCGGACGTGAAAGCATGGCATTTGCTTCATCATCATTTTTGAAGCGCTCGTTGATGGGATCCCAGTGGAGTGTGCGGGGCAACTGGCATAGCGATGTGATAGACCAGGCATGCACTGCAGGAGCGGTGGGCCACCTCGGCCGGTGCTACGGTCATCTCACGGCTTTTGATGCAGCGTAGCCAATTGGCGTGCTGCTCCTCGCTTTCATAAAGGTGAATTTCATCTTCTCCAATCTCAGATTGCAGGATCTTGGGATCGCTGGCACGGAACGAGTCCGTCTGCTTTTGTGCGCTGACCGGGTCGCTGGCCGTAACGCCTACATCGCCACGGGATACGTAAATCCAGCCTTCAGAGCCTTCAAAACGGACCCCCTGCTTGTTGTCGCCGCCCACCGTCATAGTTACGCCATTACCATATTGAGCGGTTACCTGAAAGTTTCCGTGCACGTTCCAAAGACCGTTGTAATTAGGATCATCATCGGGAAATTCAGCAGTCGCTTCTATCTCTACCGGACCCGTGTACTCGGTACCCATACCCCAGTGCGCAGTGTCAATGTGGTGGGCGCCCCAACCCGTAATCATGCCGGCGCTGTAGTGCTCTATGCGCAGCCAGCCCGGACGTGAGTAACCTTCTTCAGGATGTACGCGCTGAACGGTATAGGGCAGATCCGGTGTGCGACCGAGCCACATGTCGTAATCCAGGCTTTCGGGAACCGGCATTGGTTCGGGATCACCGCCGGATGGATCGCCGGGCAATCCGACCTCTACACGCTGCAGTTCCCCGATACGGCCATTGCGCACCAGCTCACAAGCCCGCTTAAACTGCGGCCAGGGATTCACCGACCGCTGTTGGCTGCCGATCTGGAATACGGTGCCTGTTTTGTGGATAAAATCACTCATCGCCCGACCTTCCTCAACCGTCAGCGAGGCCGGTTTCTGCAGGTAGATATCCTTGCCGGCCATAGCCGCTTCAATGGCGGGCTGGGCGTGCCAGTGGTCGGGCGCACTGATGATCACGGCATCGATGGAGGGATCGGCCAGCATCTCGCGGTAATCCTGATAAACATCGACATCTACGTAATTCTTTTTGCCCTTCTCTTCGGCATACCATCCTTCAATAAGCTGTTTGCACTCCCGGGCGCGGTCAATATCCACATCGGCGGCTGCCACCACGCGGGCCACATCATTTCTCATGGTTTCCGGCAGGTCGTGCCCACGCGCGATCCGTCCACAACCTATTTGGCCAACATTAATTTTTTCACTTGGTGGATTCGAGCCCATTACCGAGGAGGGCACTATGGAGGGTGCAAAAAACATCCCTCCCATCCCCATGGCTGAGGTTTTCAAATATTCGCGTCGAGACATCTTGTTGCTGCTGTCATTATTCTTCTTATCCATAACGTATATCCCTAGGTTATTTTAATTTATCTAATTCGTTAAAGTGATCCGCCTGAAACAGCCCATTCGATGCCGCCCAGAATGTGCCGTACAAAAACGGGATCGTCATAATCTTCTACGCTGTGTCCTAATGTTGTATACCATGATCTTCCCCCCTCAAACTCATGATACCAAGCAAGCGGGAATTTCTCACCAAAGACATCCCCTGGATAGGTGCTTTTTTCTTCATCCTCAACCGTGGTCATATCGGCATGGAGCAGCACATTCATTTCAGGATTTAAGTATTTCAAATAATAGCACTCATCTTCACGAACCCAGTTTTCCGGACAGTGGGCTGTAGATGGCGTGCGTTTTATCCGGTGATGTGCACCGTAAATTCCTGGAAAGGAGCATGCCGGTGAAACGTGCCGCCGACCAGGCTCCAGAACCAGGGCCAGTCGCGCTCGGACCCGGAAGTGGAGTGAATACCCACAAAATTGCCACCCGACTCCATATAATTTTTCAAAGCCTGTTCCTGCGCTTTCGTGTTAAAAATATCATTATTAGTATTTCGAGAATACCAGCGCATCGTACTTAGCGCAGATTCTCCTCGGTAAAGTCAGCGGGGATCCTTAGAAGCATCGACCGGAAATCGGTACTTTTTGCCCAAGTTCCTCGATCGCCTCAATACTGTTGGGAATGTCGTCATGCACATAACCCTCACCATTTTTCGTGTAGACCAAGACCCGGCTTCCTTCAAGTACTTTTTTCTTGACTTCAACTTTAGGCGGGTGACCAAAATCCTGCCAGTAATCTTCTGCTTTCAGCGAGTCGATCTGACCGTCATATACCATCATGCGATATTTAAGGCTGTAGCTGCTGACCAGGTTCGAGGTGCCAGCTCGTCCTGGGCGGATTAAAATTGAAGTAGACATTTTCTTCTCCCTCGTTGGCACCGGTGGGCCATATTCTAAGCTGTTCCGGTAATTCTGGTGTCGTGGGGTGCGTCATAAACAGGATACCCGAATGTCCCTCCTGGGAGACACCATTTATATCGGTCCACCGGGCACGTGTGGCGTTGCCGTTGCTTTTATCATAGCCCTGTGAAGTCAGCAGTGTAGCGGTTTCATCGCTCCATTCAGCGGTGGCACGCAGGCTGAATCCCTGGTAGCGATAAGCTTTTATGGTAAGCGGAGATTCGGTGGCGGGATTAAGTGTAGAAACAAAATCAACCAGCCATACATCATTTTCAGGATCCACATTCCAGACTTTCACTTCCCACTTTTCGTTTAGCGCCACCTCTTCGCCCGTGGAAGTTGGGGCCTGCAAATCCACATGATTTAGCTGGGATTCAAATCCACCGTAAATATCACCTGATATTTTCATGGGCAGGATTTCTTGTGGCGTACCGTACCTTCACCGTCGCCCAGGTTCCAAAAATCAATCTCGCGACCTTCGTATTCCGTTCTCGTCCACGGATTCAGATACCGTAGTGATGATAGTGGTCGGATGGTTGAATGCTTGTAATTACCGTACCCTGCGGCGACCACAACGGGTGAATATATCCGCTGCGCTGGTACAAATCGGAAACGCCCTCGGGCGGAGATTTTGTGGCATACCGGTAGCTGAGCACATTGTTATCATTCACCATTAGCGTCAGCGATTCACCATCATCTTTAAAATGAACTGCCTTCTCACTTTCGCCCGATTTTTCGGAAGCTTTTTCTCTTTTCAATAAAAAATTTCGTTGTTCTCCGGCCGGTGTTTCTCCGCTCAAAATCCACCGGAGTGTTTTATCATACCCGCTGGCATCCAGTTGAGAGGCTACCGGTTGTTCTTTTCCGTCAACAATTTCATAAAGCTGTAATTCCTGGCCGGTTTGCAGTCCCAATGGAACTCCGTTGAGTGAAGCACTTACCGGGGCGTTATTTCGATCAAATTCGCCGGAATGAACGGTAAATTCTGCAATTTCCTGATGATTGGCGCTTGTAGTGAAGAAAGAGGAGCCAAACTTAATAACAACGCGAAAAATAAACTCCAAAAAGATCCAGCTTTGCTTGCTGTAGCAATTTTCATAGTTGGTTAATGAGGATTAAGTCAGATTAAAAATTAGCTGCCTCAAGGAAGATATTTCACCTCCTCAAGGCAGCTTAATTTATTTGATATTGACCAGTTCTAAAAGATTAATATCCCGGATTCTGCTCATACCCACCTTCGGTCCTCGTTATTTGATTGGTCGGTATGGGGCGTAACAAGAATTTGTATCCCAGATTGCCGTATTTTGCTGGAGCTGAGATACTGACATTGCTCCTTGTCTCCTGGAGACCGCCATATTGCTGAACCCGTTCAATTAATTTACCGGTTCGTTTTAGCGTGGTCCACCGCTTGTCTTCACCGTAGAATTCACGGGCCCGTTCGTTGAGGATGAAGTCAAGTGTTACATCCCCGGCAGAGATTTCCATATTGGACTCCTGCCCGGGCCAGGCAGCGCGCCGGCGTACCACATTTATGTGATCGGCTGCCTGCTGGTTGTTACCCAACTGGTGATGGGCCTCTGCAGCAAACAGGTAGGCTTCAGCAAGACGATACACGAAGTAATCTTTAGTGCCTCCGTAATCATTGACAGATGATCGTTCAAAATCATCATGTTTTTTAAGGCTGGGGAACATATTAATGTTCGCACTTCTATGGACTGTCTCCCAAGACATCAGATAATAATTCTTGCTAGGCTGTTGCGCGTCAACTTCTGCAGCGGTTAAGTTAGGATCTATGTAGATCGCGGTATCTCCGACTGCTGCACCTGACGGCAGACTAGCTGCATCATTATATCTCCAGAGCTCCTGGAAGCTTTTTTCGTACCGGGCATCCTGGTCGATCGGACGGAAATTCTCAAGAGCGAACGGCGTCATCTTGAATCGAATCCAAGGGCGACCATATTCCATGGAACGAGAAAGACCAGCACCGTTTCCTTGCGGTCCGGCGTAGGTTTCGTACCAAGGGCGGTAATAAACATGGCTGTGGTTACCATCATCTTCACCGCCATTCAGAAGAGCGCTTGTGCCATATTGTACTGACCAGATAATCTCCGAATTTTGCTGATTATCCTGGGCAAAAATCCGCTCGTAGTCCTCAACCAATGAATAATTATAATCATTGATCACGCTTTCAGCGAGGCTTGCAGCACGTTCGAAATCATTGCTGGCTCCGAAGTCATGGTAACCCCGGGTTAACAGTACATGCGAGAGCATCATCTTGGCCACGGCCTCGTTAACACGGCCGAACTCGACGTGCTGGCCATTTGGTCCTTGCCCCTCCAAGTAATCCAGCGCCGTTTCCAGATCACTCACGATCTGTTCATAAACCGCTGAGGGCTCGGTACGTTCGGCCTGTGTTTCAATACCACTGGTCTCTTCCGTTGTAAGGGTAACAGCACCAAACTGCTGAACCAGGGTAAAGTAATAGAAAGCGCGCAGAGCATGAACTTCTCCCAGTCTCGTATCCTTGAGAAGTTGTTGGGACTCTGGAACCTGGATATCCTCAGCACGATTTATTGCAGCATTAACCGTATTTATAGCCTCGTAATAGTTGCTCCATATCGAACTAAGGAGCCCATCATCCGGGTTGAGTCCCCCCTCATACTGGTTATAGTGGTGATAACCACCGTGACCTGCGTTCATGTTAATGTCGGTTCCGTATGCTTCCAGGTAGGCCCCAACATTGTTGCCCCATACCCCCCTGAGCGGGGCATATGATGCATTTACCGCATCATTAAATCCAGAAAGCGTCGTGTAATGCGAGTCGGTACTTACATCTGATACCAGATCCTCCTGTAGCACATCACACGATGCAAACAATGCTACTAAGCGTAGATATAACTGTGATATATATTAATTTCTTCATTATGCTAATATCTTAATCATTAAAAATTAATGTTGACACCAACCTGTATAGAGACGGGTCGTCGGCGTTGACTACACCATTGTCCCAAAATAATCCTCGGGATCGATGTTCCCCGTTTTTGAGATAAAGCAGTGGTGTTTCTGCATTAGCATAAACCCTGAGAGACCGGCATGCCCAGTTGCTGGGTCAGGGTTGAGTGGCAGATTATACCCCAGCCTGATATTGCGAATTTTTAAGAACGATCCATCCTGGTAACCTCGTGAAGAGCCATACAGGGGACCTTCAGATTCCACATTTGGCCTTGGCTGATCGTTGGTTGGGTTATCGGGCGTCCAGTAATCCACATCGGGATCGTTATAACGGCCGATAAGATCCGGGCTCAAGGAACGAATTATCGATTGTTCGACCGACACTAGCATACATGAAAATGGAGAGGTTGAAGCCTTTATAGCTGAAATAGTTGTTAAAACCAGCCGTCCAGTCAGGCATGTTTGTGCCCTGAATTACACGGTCTTCCTGGTTTATAACACCATCTTCATTTTGATCCCTGACTTTGATATCACCGACTTCCTGACCGTAAGATTGAGCCTCCTGGGCTTCATCTGATTGCCAGATGCCAATTTTTTTGTAATCGTACCATACGGTAAGCGGTTCGCCGATGAACCATTGATTTCCTGACGTCATCCTCGCCATCTCCGAACAGAGCGAGAATATCTTCCTGGTTGGCGCCAAAAGTGATATCACTGCTCCAGCTGAAATCATCTCGGGAGTTACCGACTACATTGCGTGTATTCAGCGTTAATTCCACACCTCGATTTCTGGTTTTAGCAACGTTTTCACGCACTGAACCGAAGCCGGAGGTTGGGGGCAACTGTCTCTTCCAGGAGCTGTTCAGAGGTCGTAGTTTCATAAACCTCTATACTACCGGCTATCCTGTTATTCGACAGGCTGAAGTCCAGCCCGATATTAATTTGAGCACTGGTCTCCCACTGCAACTCAGGATTTGAAATTTGACCGGGTGCATAACCGTAACCGGCTGACGAACCAAATTGATAAGTTGTTCGGTTGAGCAAGCTGCGAGTCTGATATGGATCAATAGCCGTATTACCGGTAATTCCGTAACTAACCCTTGCTTTAAGATCGGAAAATAGATTTTGTCCGTCCATAAACGGCTCTTCACTAATTCTCCATCCCAGAGCCGCAGAAGGAAAAATACCCCACTTATTACCCTCGGCAAGTCGAGATGAACCGTCAGCACGACCGGTAATAGTCAGCAGATACTTGTCGTTGAACTGGTAATTTATCCGTCCCATGAACGACATCAAACCCCACTCTTCGAGGTAACTGTAGTAGTCGTTAACGTCATTGGCTGTACCGAGGTTATGATATTCCTGACTTTCGTAAGGCAGGCCGGTAACAGAAATCTCATTGGTTTCCCAATGGCTTTTTTGGATACTAAACAGGCCTGTTGCATCAATATCGTGGACTCCACCAAACGTCTGCTGAAAGTTCACGACATTTTCTAACGTGTAATTGAAACTTCGATCCTCCTGCTTTTCAGCATATGGCTCTCCTTCTGCCCGGGCAGTAGTCAAAGTACCCTGGAATACACCCTGGCGATATGAAGAAAGCTCCGGACCAAAATTCAACCGATATGATAAATTATCGCTAATATCGTATTCAGCGAAAATATTGCTGAAGATCCGCATTTCAGTCCGATCATTGATCATTTTTCCAGGCACCAAGTCATTCAATGGATTAGCGATCAGCCCGTCATCGGTAGGCCTGAAGTCGAGCGTTCCGTCTTCATTATATGGATCTCCGAGCGGGTTCATTGACGTTGCGGTCCCAAAAGGACTCGCGCCGCCTTCTTGTACCGTTCGAGCGAGCAATGTCGAAGTACCAATGTGCAACCGGTCACTAATATCGTGATCCAGGTTAATACGCATATTATAGCGATCAAAGGTCTGACTTCGTATAATACCAGTTTCATTAAAAAAGTTACCACTTATTGAAAATTGGGTACTTTCATTACCACCCTGAACGGTAATATTGTGGCTTTGCTGGTACCCAAAATCATCGGTGACCAGATTAGGATAATCATAGGATTCCCCGTTCTGGATAGCCTCCAGCTCAACTTCAGTAAATATGTCCTGGTCGTTCGTGTAGTTATCATTATGGCGATATCCTTCACGCCTCATTTCGGCGAACTCAGCCCCGTTCATCATATCCGGATTTGAGAGCTGCAGTGATATGCCATAGTAACCGTCATATGAAACAATCGTTTCATGATCGCCACCTCGATTCGTGGTAATCAGAATAACACCGTTTGCACCACGAGAGCCGTAAATGGCCGTTGCCGACGCATCCTTCAATACTTCCATTGACTCAATATTATCGGTATTGAGGTCATTCACTGATCCGCCAAACGGAATACCATCAACCACAATCAATGGATCATTACCTGCCGAAAGTGAACGGCGTCCACGAATGCGAATGATTGGCAGTTGATCCCGGCGTACCATCTGCGGTATTCGAAACCAGAACACCAGCAGCCCTGCCCTGCAGCGCAGAGGCAGCATCGCTTACCGGTACTTCGTTAAGTTGATCAGAAGAAACTGAAGAAACCGAGCCGGTTACGTCTTGCGCTTCCTGCTGGCCATAACCAACAACAACGAGCTCTTCGCCTTCAAATGTCTGGGATGCCAGTTCAACATTGATCGTTGAACGCCCTTCGATGGGCACTTCCTGGGTTTGGAATCCGACGAATGAAAAAACGAGCGTTCCTTCGGCTGAAGGTACATCTAATGAATACTGTCCATCAGCATCTGTAGAGGTTCCAATATTGGTTCCCTGTACAGTAATATTTACACCCGGCAGGGTTTCCCCATCGGCGGCTGAAGTGACTGTCCCACTAACCTCGTGGGTACCTTGTGCAAATGCTTGCCCGGAGAAACCTCCCAACAAGAGCACACAAAAAGAAAAGACTAGTGCTTTAATTGTATTTATTTTCCCCATACTATCAGTCCTTATTTAGGATTAAAATGTAGAAATGAAATGCAGACGTCCCCACAAAGTAAAAATTGCCTCAGGAGATCTCTCGCTTGTCCTGATTATCCCTTATCCCAGAGACCTGTATTTGCAAGAAGCTCTTCCTAAATGCAATTTCTGTGAAAACGTTTGCATTACTGAATGTAACCGAAACAGATACGATATCAATTAATTTTACAATTTTTAACAAAAATACCTGTAAGGGTTGATATTCAGGTGTTCAATTCTGCATTACCCTATTCAGGTTTGCAACATTGTGCAATTTATTTGTTGCATAAACAATCAAGAATATTTGAATTAAAGAAGATGAGTATGGATTTTGTGGAAAGCAACTCACAATAGGCTGGCTTGAGTTGCGATTGAAGCCAGGATCAGTCATCTGGGCAACATTCTAAGTACGTATCAACTTCTTTCCACAAACTTGGTGAAAAAAACGGATGGTGGTTATGCAAACAGCTTGAAATTTCCCTTCCGTTACCACAGTTATTCGGCTTCTTTTGATCACAGGTTATGAATTACTTAACCGCTAACTTTAAATAATGTAGCTATAAATACAGCACGCATCCGTACGGTCATATACGCATGAAAGAAAAAAACAACGATTCGGAGACATTGCCGACGAACTTGATGTAACCGCTTCAACCGTATCGCGGGCACTGAGGAATCATCCCGGATAAGCAACGCTACCAAACAGGCCGTGCTCGATGTAGCTGAGCGCCTCAACTACCAGCCTAATAGTATTGCCGCGGCGCTGCGTAAAGGCAAAAGTAATATTCTGGGCGTTATGGTGCCCACCTCCGACCGTAATTTCTTTGCCTCGGTTATTCGCGGTATTGAGGAGGTAATTCGGGATGAAGGCTACAATCTGATTATCTGCCAGTCTGATGATCAATATGAAAAAGAGCAACTGAATATTGACGCGCTCCTCAAGATCCAGGTAGATGGCATTATTGCCTCTGTGGCCAAGGAAACGACTAAATTTGAACATTTTGAAAAAGTTAAATCGCAGGGCGTGCCGCTTATATTGTATGATCGCGTAAACGAGTCGCTCGATGTAAATGCTGTGGTAACAAATGATTACCTGGGTGCCTACAAGGCGGTTACACACCTGCTGGAACAGGGCTGTAAACGGATCGTTCATTTTGCAGGCAAGCAGCATATTAACATTTACCAGGATCGACTGAACGGCTATATAGATGCCCAGCGCGAACAGGGTATCCCGATCGAAAATGAGCTTATCATGGAAGAGGACCTTATTTTTTCCATGGAGCGCGTGGTCGAACTGGGCCGCGATCTGGCTGACAAAATGCTCGACATGCAGGTACTGCCCGATGCCATTTTTTCCTCCAGTGATTTTGCCGCCATGGGTGCCATGCAGGTACTGAAAGAGCGCGGCATCAACATCCCCAACGATGTGGCCATTGTAGGCTATAGCAATGATGTTTCCGGTTCGTTTATTGAACCCAGCCTTACCACGGTAGATCAGCATACCAAGCGGATGGGGAACCTGGCGGCCAAGCTTTTTCATCGAACAATCCAATACCCCGGTCAGTGAATTTGCACCCCGCAAAACCCTACTGAATCCGAAGCTTGTGATTCGCAACTCATCCCTGAAAAACAAGATGCAGCCTTCGTGAATCAACGGTAGATCACCCTGCTGCATGCATATGCTACAGAATACACAGGCAAGTTTACAAACTTTCTCAATCTTCAGGCTTGATATAGAAGAAGCAATGTGGTTACTGGATGCAAACGTTTGTTCACCCTAAAAAAGAGATAGAAAAAATGGGGAAATTTTTGCCGCAAGACTTTTTACTGCAGAAGCCACAAGCACGTGAGCTCTACCACGATTATGCAGGCGATCAGCCAATTATTGATTACCACTCTCACCTGCCTCCCACCGAAATCAATAGCAACCGGTCCTTTGATACCGTCACTGAATATCTGGCTGGATGGCGACCATAATCAATGGAGGTCCATGCGCACGCTGGGTATCAGTGAAAAATATATCAACGGGGATGCCAACGACAAAACCAAGTTCGAAAAATGGTTAGCTTCCCGGGGTATAAATATTATTGGCACACCCTCTGTAACCTTATCGAAAATGATGTAGCTAACAGGATTTACCCAACGATATGGAATGGCTTGACAAAATTGTATCGGATGTTTGTTACCATAACACCCGCGAATATTTTGACTTCCATGCTGTTTCGGTTTAAATCCTGTAAAATAAGTACTTCTTAACAACAGGAAATCAATACTATTGTTTGTTTTGAAAACAAAAATTGTGTAATTGGTGTAACGAAAAAGAAATAGTTGCTTTCTGTATCAAGTTAGGGGTAGGGCGGCAGCTGTACAATCGGGGAATCATTAAGCTGAACTAAATTCATTTCCCCTCTATTCACTTTTTCCATTATTTCTATATTTTAAACTGCAGTTTTTCAATCTTTGAATTTTCGGCTCAGAAAATGAGTACTATAGTAAACAAGCGAACTTCTTACTGGTCTTCATTTCTTTCACTGACCCTGGCAATACTTTTTATTTCCGGATGCGGTCGGTCAGACAACAATCAAACTACACCGGATACAAAGACTCTTATCATGGCGCATGCCATGCACCTGGAGCATCCCGTAAGCAAGGCGATGGCTTTCATGGATGAAAGAGTGGAAGAGATATCCGGAGGTAAACTAGAAATTGAAATGTATCCCAACCAGCAGCTCGGTTCTGAGCGTGAACTGTTGGAGTTGGTTCAAATTGGTACCGTTGCAATGACTAAAGTATCCGGGGCCGCCCTCGGCAAAATTGTGCCTGAAGTGAGCCTTTTCAGCTTGCCTTATCTTTTCCGAAATGAAGCTCACTTGCATGCTGTACAGCAAAGTGAAATTGGCGCTCAAATACTGGAAAAAGGGGCCGCATACGGCTTAAAAGGGATAGCATACTATGATGCGGGATTTCGCAGCTTTTATACCGTGAATACACCTATTCGAACACCTTCAGACCTGCAGGGTTTGAAAATCAGAGTGCAAGAAAGTCAGATGGCTATCCAGACCATGCAAGCCCTGGGAGCCTCCCCTACCCCCCTTTCCTACGGTGAATTGTATACTGCTCTGCAAAGCGGGGTTGTTGATGGAGCTGAGAATAACCCGCCAAGCTTCCACACTGCACGCCACTACGAGGTTTGTAATTACTATTCACTCGATCAACACACGGCTGTACCCGATTTTTTAGTTATCAGCACCAACGTATGGGAGCGTTTAACAGACCAGGAAAAAAAATGGTTAATGCAAGCAGTAGAGGAATCATCCGCCAAGCAAGAAGTATTATGGGATGAAGCTGTGGAAGAAGCGATGAATATCGTAAAGGAAGCGGGTGTTGAGATTATTCGACCTGATAAAAAGCCATTCCAGGAAGCGGTTGAACCCGTTTACAAAAGGTTTGAACAAAATAATCCCGATCTGTTCAAATGGATCGAGAAAATCAGAAATGTGGAATCAAATAATCAGAATATCCAGTGAGAGAAACCGTAGATACCATCACAAGATATGCACTCGTATTCTTAATGGGACTTTTAGTCGTGGATGTAGTATGGCAGGTTTTTACCCGGTATATACTCGCATCCCCCAGTACATTCACCGATGAACTGGCTCGTTTTTTACTTATATGGGTTAGTCTGCTTGGAGGGGCCTACGCTTCAGGCAAGCATCTGCATCTCTCCATTGACCTTATCTCACATCGACTGAGCCCGTCTGGTCAGCAAAAATTAGCCATCATTATATACGTGATTATCATCTTATTTGTAACTACCGTATTGATAATTGGGGAAGCGTATTGGTTTACTATATCTATATTTACGGTCAACTCACCTCTGCCCTTCAAATACCGATGGCCTATATCGACCTGATCGGGCCCATAAGCGGTTTACTGATACTTTATTATAAGATATCCGACATCAGAAGAATCATGAATCAAACACCCGCCGAAATTAAAGAAAACCAAGGGACTCATGGAACTGTATGAAATTCTGGTACTAGTTTTAAGCTTCGTCATATTGCTTGGAATCGGGGTCCCCGTGGCATGGACCCTCGGGGTTTCCAGCGTGCTTACTATCCTGTTGAGCATTGATACGATCACGGCTTTTACCACCATGGCCCAACGATTTATAACCAGTCTCGACAATTTTACATTGCTTGCCATACCCTTTTTCATACTAGCCGGCCAATTAATGAATAAAGGTGGTATCGCCACCCGGCTTATAAACTTTGCCAAGAATGTGGTGGGAGCTCTGCCGGGAGGTCTGGCCCATATCAATGTAGTAGCAGCGATGCTTTTCGGGGCCATTGCGGGTTCCTCAGTGGCTGCGGCCTCTGCCATTGGTAGTATTCTGGGTCCCCGCATGGAAAAAGAGGGATATACCAAAGAGTTTGGTGCAGCTATCAACATTACCGCTTCCACCACCGGTTTGATCATTCCTCCTTCCAACACGCTTATTGTGTATTCCCTTGCCAGCGGCGGAACCTCCATCGCTGCTCTCTTTATCGCCGGTTATTTGCCGGGCCTATTAATTGGACTTTCACTTATGGCGGTAGCAGCCGTCTGGTCAATGCGCAAAAGTTTTCCGGTGGGAGAACGCGGAACAGTTAAGGAACTCTTTCAATCGTTTTTCACTGCTGTTCCAAGTCTCTTCCTGCTGGTTGTAATAATTGGAGGAATTGTTGCCGGAATTTTTACGGCTACCGAGGCCGCAGCTGTCGGCGTGGTTTATACGCTTGTACTTGGCTTCTTCTACCAAGAGATCTCATTTAATGACCTTCCCAATATTTTAATGGATGCTGTAAAAACGACTTCCATTGTAATGCTGCTTATTGCCACATCGGTCGCCATGTCATGGGTCATGTCGTTTGAAAGTATTCCTCAGGCAATAAGCGACGGGATACTTTCGCTGAGCGACAGCCCGGTTGTGATCCTCCTGCTCATTAATATGATCCTGCTGTTTGTGGGAATGTTTATGGATATGACTCCTGCCGTATTGATATTTACTCCAATATTCCTGCCAATCGTCACTGAACTGGGTATGGATCCCATTCATTTCGGGATCATGATGGTACTGAACCTCTGTATTGGAATCTGCACGCCACCGGTTGGTACCCTGCTTTTTGTGGGTGTAAGTATTGCAGATACGACCATCCCCAAAGTCATAAAACCGCTGTTACCGTTGTTTCTCGCCATGATTATCGCCCTGCTGCTGGTCACCTTCTGGCCGGCCCTTAGCATGTGGCTGCCGCAACTGTTTGGCTTGGCGTAATATTTGGTGAAATAACGGCTATATATTAAACACCTACAGCGACAGGCATCCAGGAATTAAATTGAAAGATATTTAGCATATGGATTCTTTTTCTTACCCAAAACCTATGCGTATTCCAGTTATGCAAGGTATTACGCGGGTGACCTTAGCCGTTCTAACAGTTCTTCTTTTAGGCATTAGTCCGCTCAATGCCCAATATCACGGCACACTGACATCTGGTAATGTGCTGGATCAAGACAGGCTGGCCCGGGTTGACTCCGTGCTTCAGCATTATGTGGATGAGGGGCGCATGGTCGGGGCCGTGGGATTGGTAATGCAGGATGGTAAAGTTGTGTATGAAAACGCTGTTGGCTGGTCTGATAAAGAAGCCGGGCGAAAAACGAAAACAGACGACATTTTCCGTATCGCCTCGCAGACCAAAGCGATCACCAGTGCGGCTATTCTAACGCTGGTTGAAGAAGGCAAAATAAATCTCGAAGATCCAGTCAGCCGATGGATGCCTACATTTGACAAAACAACGGTTGCCGTTCGCACCGATTCCGGCCGGGTCATTGAACAAGCAAACCGTGCCATAACCATACAAGATCTGTTGACGCACACCTCGGGCATATCCTATGGCGGAAATCCCTTCATTGCACCGCTGTATAATGAAAAAGACCTGGGATATGATGAATCCTACGGGTGGTATTTTGCCGACAATAAAGAGCCCATTTGTGAAGCGATGGACCGGCTGGGTACGCTCCCTTTTGTGGCACAGCCCGGCTCAGATTGGGTTTACGGCTACAGCACGGATATTCTTGGCTGTGTAGTCGAAAGAGTCAGCAGCTTGCCACTTGATGAGTTTTTTCGAGAACGGGTAACAGGTCCGCTGGGAATGGATGATACCTCATTCTATCTGCCTCCTGAGAAAAAAGATCGGCTTGTGACTGTTTACACACCGGCTAAGGAAGGAGGGCTTGATAGAGCCGAAGATGGTCCCCGCGGACAGGGGGATTATGTTGAGGGTCCACGGACGAGTTTTTCAGGTGGAGCGGGTCTGCTTTCAACCGCACAAGATTATGCTCGTTTCCTCGAAATGATCCGCAATGGCGGCGCACTGGATGGCGTTCGAATACTTTCGCCTCATACTGTTGCGGTGATGACCTCTAACCAAGCAGGCAACTTGTTCAGTGAAAATGGAATGGGGTTTGGACTTGGTTTTGAAACAACAGAACGACTAGGAGCAAACGGATTCAGTTCAGTGGGTACATTTGGGTGGAGTGGTGCCTATGGAACTGATTACGAGGTAGATCCCAAAGAAAATCTTGTAATAGTTCTGATGGTTCAAATTGTACCATACTACGGCAGCGGCATTCGTGAATCGTTCGAAAATGCCGTTTACCAGGCACTTGTTCCTCAAGGATAGATTCTGAAATAGTCAACCGAAATGTCTGTAATTATCTTTACGGCTCTCTAAATATTTTTGGGGAGCAGTAACTTCTCTCCTGCTTTTTAACTTCAGCCGGGTTGATCATCAAAATAGAACAGGCGCTGGAATTGGAATAACTTTTCCGGTCCCAGCACCTTTATTGTTTCTTAAACGTATATTTTGGCCTTTTACGGTTAAATAGCGTATTCCATTTTCCAGGATTCTACCCTTTCATTCCGCATGGCATTATTGCCCATTACCACGCATATGGCAGAATCGTGACCATTTTTCACATTGGAAAGCGGCTCTTTGTCATTGACGATACATTCCCTGAAATGATCGAGTGCTATACGTGTGGGCCCTACATCCCCACCCGCCTCATTATTCACGGAAAGAGGAATCGGCTCTCCCTGCTCCCAGGCCTTGTCGGTCGGTTTGGTAATCGCATCCGCATCAGTCTCTGTCTCTTTTTGGGCGTCTGGCTGCTGTTCCGCGTATATAAAGGCTTGATGACCTGATACATCCGTGACCTCGACCATCGCCTTTTTAGCATAAAAGCGGATCGAATATCCCTCATGTGCGTTGGTTGTTATAGAGGTGTATTTCGCTTTTACGCCCGATGGAAAATTGAAGACTGTATGCACATTATCGTAGGTTTCGCGGCCATCTTTCCAGTAGTCTATACCGCCAAAACCCGATACTTTCTCGGGAATCTCTCCCAGCACCCAGTTTACGATATCGATCTGGTGAGAACAGAGCTCGGCCATCAAACCCTGGGAATATTCGCGATACATCCGCCAGTTGATCAGCCGCTCCAGAGAGGGATCCGGTACTGGTCGCCGCCAGTCGCCATTGCGGTTCCAGGTACATTCAACATACGAAACGGGACCGATATTGCCGCTATTGACCAGCTCATACACTTTCTGATACAACGGGTTGTGACGGTGCTGATACCCCACCTGAAATTTCACGGGCGAACTCTCTACAAGTGAGGCCAGTTTTTGCGCCTCATCTATACCATAGGTCATCGTTTTTTCGCAGAACACATGCTTGCCAGCGTCCACAGCATCGCGGGCCATTTCATAATGCAGGTGGAGTGGAGTGGATATAACGACCGCATCCAAATTGGGATCCCCAAGCATTTCTTTGTACTCGGTATATCCCTTGGCATTGGCAGAAGCATGGCTAAGTCCTTTTTGCAAGTTTTCTTTCAAAATATCACAACAGGCCATCAGCCGCACCGAGGGGATCTGCTTTAACACCTGGGCCAGGTAATTTCCCCGACTGCCCGTGCCGATAATACCAATATTTAGCTGCTCATTGGAACCAAGAATGGATGAATATCCCAGCGCACTTAGCCCCGTTAACGCCGCTCCGGATGTAACGATAAAGTCTTTACGAGATATTTTTTCACCATAGCTACCACTTTTTAATTTTGGTTAGAATATTCTCTCTACTGCTTATAAAGCAGTTAACTTAATTTATGTAAAGAGAATATAAATTTTTGTGGTCTACTCAAGAAAAACTTACAGCTATGAGATCAAAGCTCTTGCAAAATGATGCCATCTTTTACTAATAGAGGCCTTGCAAAACCTTAAACTTTATTGTGAGGTAATTGTACCACCACCCTTGTAGCCCCCCCAATTAAAGCGAAAGTACAACTCCCTTATAACAGTGCGTTGATAGTTCTGCAAGGTACTCTAGTAAATATTAATATCTCGAGGTCATCGATCATACTTTTAATAAGAATGAGCTAAAATTAGCTGGATTAAAAAGGATGATCGAACTTTATGAAAGTTTTTTGCGGGTACTTTATTCCCCAATAAACAGCGGTTTGATATGGCGGTCATAGAGATTTTCCGTCACATTTTCCCCGATAATATCTGCATTCGCCTCTAACGCATCAGTATAAGTGGTGCCCATCTCACCGGCAATTTTATAGGCACAATGCACAAGCTGGCGAAAATTCGGGTTAAAATCGGGGTGGTCGGGATTATGGCGCAAGGTATTGGCCAGCTTTTCACCGCTCCAGTTGTCCACTTCGTCGGCAATCGGCAGCAAAGCGGTAGAGATATCTATTACGGTAAGGTAGGGAGCAGTCAGCTCATCATACCGGCTGAGTGCTTCCCGGTAGATATCCTTAACAATCTGTGCGCCCTCTTCTCCGGAAAGTGCCAGGCCTATAAGCTCTTCCAGCCAGGTTGTGCCGGCTGTCTTCAGGTGAAGTCCTTTGTCATGCTTGTTCAGCAGCTCATGGATCGGATCATAGAGCGAAAACTTATCGCTGCCTGAATGTACGCTCAGCTTCAGTCGGTCAGGTAACCCAAACTCTTTTGTTGCATATTCAATGACCAGCAGGTCCTGCTCAAACTCACGGGCGAATTCACTCACATCCCCCGCATAATCCACCCCTTTGTTAAAGCGACCGGAAAACTTGAGGGCGATGGTATCAAGCTCAATCTCGTAGTCAGCCAGCATTCGAAGAATCAACAGCAACTCGGGCGGTGTCTGGGGATCTTCCACCTCATCCATTGATACTTCAATAACAGGTCTTGATCCCTCTTTGTTTTCGAGTATGTAGCTGTAGACCGTATCTACTTCTGAGATCGCTTTCAGGAAATCGGCTGCTACTTCCCGCATCTTCCGCTCGGAAATTTCGAACGGGGCATCTATGCCTGGAATTTTCACAGAGCCGATCAGTGAAGAGTGTTTATCCACAAAATTATCGATCGCCTCATCACCAGCCGACATCCCGATATAGTCAGCTACATCAATCGTAAAAAAATCAGAGCTGTCCAGGAAATAGTCCACAGTATTCATCCCGATGTGATCAGCATCCACAAAATAGGGATCATCCCAGCCGGCGGCTTCAATCGCCTGGTCGGCTTCGCGCCGCACTTCCTCTGGAGAGGTGCCGATAATTTCATGTTCCCTGTAGGATTTGTTCCAAACCGGAGAAATGTGTACACCCTTTTCTTTCGCTTGAATAATCGATTTCAGTTGTGCTGTTCCCTGCCGTGCAAATCGATCTCCGGTTCCGAATGAATATTTCGTCAATTCCATATTATGACTCCTCGTATTGGTCTTTAGTTTTAATTAGTATGTTTTTGGGATGATAAACAATTCAGCATTATGTTGAATGTGTACTATCATTATATTATAGAAGCACTGAAATGTTCACCTAAAAAATCTCATATATTTATTGAATAGACAATGTAAATAAAACTAGATGAAGCAATAACATCATAACTTATATTTAGCAAAAAATCTTCAATAAATATTTCTTCTCTTTTGCATTAAAAGCACATCTTTAGTTAATTGGAACACAACAATTTATGAACATAGACTAGTCTTTTTATACACTCCTATGAGCCAGCTTATAACGAAAGATTTTTTACTAAATAATGAACCAGGTCAGGCCCTGTACCACAAATATGCGGCCGATCAGCCCATCATTGACTACCACTGCCACCTGCCGCCTGCCGATATTGCCGCCGATCGCCAGTTTAATAATCTGACCAACATCTGGCTGGATGGCGACCACTACAAGTGGCGGGCCATGCGCACCCTCGGGGTCGACGAGCAATACATCACCGGGGATGCCCCTGACAAGAAGAAATTCGCCAAGTGGGCCGAAACTGTCCCATACACGCTCCGCAATCCACTGTACCACTGGACTCACATGGAGCTTAAGCGCTATTTTGGAATCGACCAGCAACTCACGCCGGAAACAGCTGACTCTGTTTATGAGGAATGCACCGAACAGCTTCAGGGTGCGGAATTCAGCACTCGCAGCCTGATTAGGCGGATGAGGGTTGAGGTGATCTGGATCGACCCGACGATCCGGCCGACTCTCTGGAACATCACCGCACAATTAAAGACGATGGATTTGAAGTGAAGGTGTTGCCTGGCTTCCGCCCCGATGCGGCCTATAATTTTGAGGACCTGGCTACAAAGACTATCTGAATACCCTTGGGGAGGCAGCAGACGTCGATATTGCCAGCCTTGACGACTTGCTGGAGGCCTTGTTCAATCGAATTGATTTCTTCCATCAGCATGGGTGCAGGCTGTCCGATCATGGGCTCCGGACTCTCTGCTATGAGCCAGTTCCAAAAAGCTCCCTGGACCGCCATTTTGAAACCATTCTAGAGGGCGGGGAATTGAATCCGCAGCAACAGGCCGCCTTGAAATACCACTATCCGGTAGCCCTGGCCCGGCGCTACAACCAAAAAGGCTGGGTTCAGCAGTATCATCTGGGAGCCCTGCGCAATGCCAGCAGCCGCATGATGGACCAGCTGGGAGCTGATGCTGGATTTGACTCGATCGGGGATTTTCCGCAGGCTGAAGCGATGGCAAAGTTTTTCAACGAACTGGATCGTACCGACCAGTTGGCCAAGACGGTGATCTATAACCTGAACCCGGCCGACAACGCTGTGTTTGCCACCATGACCGGTAACTTTAACGACGGGTCGGTTCGCGGAAAATGCAGTACGGTTCCGCCTGGTGGTTCCTGGACCAGAAAGACGGGATCGAGGAGCAGCTGAACGTGCTGTCGAACATGGGGCTGCTGAGCTGTTTTATCGGCATGCTGACCGACTCGCGTAGTTTCCTGTCCTATCCCCGTCACGAGTACTTCCGGCGGGTGCTGTGCAACCTTGTAGGTCAGGATATTACACGGGGAGAACTGCCGGACGACCTGGAATGGACCGGCAACATTATTAGTGACATCTGTTATCACAACGCAAACGCATACTTTAATTTTTAACTGAATAACAAAGACGGGGATATATTTATGAAGAAAGTAGTAACATTTGGAGAAATCATGTTAAGGCTGTCGCCGCCGGGCCATTTGCGGTTCTCACAGGCTAGCTCCTTCGAGGCGATCTACGGCGGGGGTGAGTCGAACGTGGCCTCCTCACTGGCTAACTTCGGGGTCCCGGCCGAGTTTGTCACCCGCCTACCGGACAACGACCTGGGCCGCTGCGCGGAGGGCGAGCTGCGCAAACGCGGGGTAAAGACCGACAACATCGCCTGGGGCGGGCAGCGGCTGGGCATCTACTTCCTGGAGACCGGCGCGGTAGCCCGCGGCAGCAAGGTGGTATACGATCGTGCCCACTCGGCCATCTCGACCATCCAGAAAGGGATGATCGACTGGGAGCAAGTATTTGATGGGGTCGGCTGGTTCCACTGGACCGGCATCACCCCGGCGATCTCCCAGGGGGCAGCCGATGCCACTCTCGAGGCGATCCAGGCCGCGAATGATTTAGGTATTACCGTCTCCACCGACCTTAACTACCGCGCCAAGCTCTGGAATTACGGAAAAAAGCCCGGGGAGGTAATGCCGGAACTGGTGGAAGGCTGCGATATCATTCTCGGCAACGAGGAGGACGCCGAGAAGCACTTCGGGATCCACCCGGCCGATGTGGACGTGACCAAAGGCGGTACAGTTGAATCGGAGGCCTACCGGGTCACTTGCGAGCAGCTCTACGATCGGTTCGACCGCTCCCAGAAGATCATCACCACCCTACGGGGCTCGATCAGCGCCTCCCACAACACCTGGTCGGGAGTCCTTTACAACGGGGAAGAGTTCCTGACTACCGACACCTACGACATCACCCACATCGTGCGACCGCGTAGGCGGGGGCGACTCCTTTATGGCCGGGCTGGTGTCCGGGCTGCTGAACTTTGACGGGGACGACCAGCAGGCCCTGGATTTTGCGGTGGCTGCCTCCTGCCTGAAGCACACTATCTACGGGGATGCCAACCTGGCGACCGTCGAGGAGGTCGAAAAACTGATGGGCGGAGATGCCTCCGGACGCGTATCGCGTTAATGTAATTATTCCATTGCAGGGGAAAATCTTAACGCCAAAAACCTACTTAACAGGACAAGCATAAATTTTTGGAATGTGCTTGTCCTGCTTATTAACATTCATATGCGGGAATTAAGCTTGCCTGTTTTAAGCATCAATTACTAATTCTTATTAAAAAAGGGTACTGACATGGCGCGTTTTTCGAGAATTGAAGTGGCAACCACAATGAAATCCAATGGACTGGTTCCGCTTTTTTACAATGATGATCTGGAACTCAGCAAAAAAGTTTTAACTGCCTGTTACAAAGGTGGAGCACGATTACTTGAATTTACTAACCGGGGCGATTATGCACATGAAGTATTTGCGGAGCTGAAACAAATTTGCCGAAAAAGAACTGCCTGAACTGATCATGGGGGTTGGCTCTGTTACCGATGGCGGTACTGCCTCCCTTTATCTGCAGCTGGGAGCAAATTTTGTGGTTTCTCCGGTTCTGAGAGAAGATATCGCTAAAGTATGCAACCGGCGTAAAGTACTTTGGTCCCCAGGTTGTGGTACACTCACCGAAATTGCAACCGCCGAAGAGCTGGGTGCTGAAATTGTAAAAGTATTTCCTGGCAGCCTACTTGGACCAGGTTTCATCAAGGCCATTAGCGCCCCCTGTCCCTGGACTGACATTATGCCGACCGGTGGTGTGAAAGCAACTAAAGAAAATCTATCAGCCTGGTTCAACGCTGGTGCTGCCTGCGTTGGTATGGGATCTGACCTGATTACCAATGAGCATATGGCCAACAGGGATTTCAAAGGCTTGGAGGAAACACGTAAGAAACACCGTTGAACTTGTGCAATCCATCCGAAGCTGAGGAATTCGTTCACAATAATTTTATCCTTATAAAATCTACCACATATGCATTTTGAACAGACTTGGCGATGGTTTGGATCGTATGACACTATTCCGCTCTCTGACATAAAACAGACCGGGGCTACCGGCATCGTATCTGCCCTTCACCATGTGCCGCATGGCGAACTCTGGACCGTAGAAGATATACGGGAGCGTAAGCAGCAAATTGAAAATGCAGGCCTTACCTGGTCGGTGGTAGAAAGCATCCCGGTGCACGAGGATATCAAAAAACAAACAGGTAACTATGAACAATGGATCGAAAACTATAAACAATCGATCCGAAACCTTTCTGAATGTGGAATCTATACTGTCTGTTATAACTTTATGCCGGTTACGGACTGGACTCGCACAAATCTCAATTTTCTGCTGGAGGATGGATCAACCGCTCTTCGATTTGATAAAACAGCATTTGCCGCATTTGATCTTTTCATCCTGAAACGAGAGGGAGCCCAGACCGAATATTCACAAGAAGAGCAGACCAAAGCGAAGAAATATTTAGAATCACTGGATGAGGAAGCCACCCAAGAGCTTACCGATACCATACTCCTGGGCCTGCCTGGTGATGAAGAGATGACACCAGCCAAATTTAAAAATCGACTGGCTGAGTATGAAGATATCGACGATCAAAAACTGCGATCTCACTTGTATGATTTTCTGCGTGAAATAATACCCGTGGCTGAAGAGTGCGGGGTACGCATGGCCATCCATCCAGATGATCCGCCGGTTCCCCTATTTGGATTACCACGTGTGGTGAGTACCGAGATGGATGCCAAAGAACTGGTCGACGTAGTCGATTCCCCTTACAACGGCCTTACCTTGTGTACCGGCTCCTATGGAGCACGCGCCGATAATGATTTAGCTGGTATGGCCAAACGGCTCGGACACCGGATTAACTTTATTCACCTGCGGAGTGTTGCAAGGGATGAAGACGGCAGCTTTCAGGAGGCAAATCACCTGGAGGGAGATGCTGGCATGTTCAATGTTATGCTGGCACTCATTAAGGAACAGCAGCGACGTAAAGAAGTCGGCAGATCTGATATTAATATTCCCATGCGTCCCGATCATGGGCATCGCATGCTGGATGATCTTCACAAGGAATCGTATCCCGGCTACTCAGGCCTTGGAAGGCTGCGCGGACTTGCCGAACTTCGGGGCCTGGAAACGGGCATCCGGAAAATGCTTGCCAAATGCGTAATCCAGTTTCGAACAGCAGTTCCAAAGTTCAGTGACTTCGGCGAAGATACTTTTTAACCAGACTAAATATTACCCTCCCTTATTAATTGTTTGGGCGCCATATAGTTATCGCTCTTTACAAATGTAGTACGTCATACATTTAATATTGCACTTTCACTCCATTGTTTGTTCAAATTTGATTCAGTTTTTGGTATTACCATAAGAGGCTTGGGCTCCGTAAATAAGAACTACTGTATATATTGAGCCTGATTTTCTGGTTGGAATACTGCGACTTGTCTACAAGCCTGCACAAAATCATAAATCTTGGGTGTTATTCTAGAAAAGATCAGACTGTCCGAGGATACTTAGGAGCAATAAACTCCTCATGAACAATCACTTAGAATAATTTTAATTCTACTGTAACCCTTAATACCAATACTCGTAAAGCTAAAGTTAAAAATTTTCTGCGGGGTAAAAGTTTAGCGGATGCTGTATTCCAGTTCTTTAAGTTGCTAAAGCAGATACTACCCCAACACTCACATTCCACAGTCATCAAAAATTATAAATCTGGGTTAACGTGATTAACACGAAGAAACCGTTCTACCTCATTTTTAGTATTTCAATAATAATATTCATCCAGGCCTGTAGCGGTGGTCCTCCCAACCAGGAAGGCCCCAATTTTAGTGGTAATTCAAATGCAACAAGCGTTGAAACCTATACGGTTACCTCTTCTGATATTTCTCAGCAGATCAAATCTTTTGGAAATATTCGGGCCCAGGAGATTGTGAATGTGACTCCGCCAGGTATCCGACCGAATTACACAAATTCATGCCGATCTTGGAGATACCGTTAGCCCCGGTGAAACACTAGCCGAAATCTACGCAGTGCCATTTCGGGATCAATTCCAGCAGGCCAAATCGCAGATGGAGCAAAGCCGGTCAGCCTACGTTCGGGACAGCCTTCAGTTTATGCGCCAGCAAGAGCTCTACAAAAAAGATCTGATCAGCTCATCCGAGTATGATAACGCAAGGGCTACATTCCAGAACAGCAAATCACAGTTTGAGGCCTCTCGTGCCAACCTGACTCAGAGCCGGGAGAACCTGAACAATACCGATATTACTTCTCCTGTGTTTGGTGTTGTTCTCAGCCGAAATATTTCCGAAGGAGACTTGGCTTCAACCGGACAAACAGCCTATCAAATTGCCAACCTTATCGGGTACCAGTGCCGTGTATATCTCCCTTTTGAGGAGTGGCAGAATGTCAATATTGGTCAGCCGGTAAATTTCAGTATTTCCAATCAGCCGAATATGACCGGGCAGGGATATGTCTCGCAGATCAGCCCGCGCCTGGATCCAACCACCGGGCTCGGAGAGGTGGTCATTAGTCTTTCAGAAGATAATGAACATATTTACCCAGGGTGTGCTTGTAGAGGCAACGATCAACGTCGAAACGCATGAAGATGCAGTTGTAATTCCGCGTGCAGCCCTTGTTGAAAATGTACAAACCTTGATTGAACCCGAATCCAACACTATTCAGTTGCAGCGTAGTTATTCCGCTTTTGTGGTGCAGGGAGACAGCCTTGCTACCCGTAGAGACCTAAAACTGGGTATTGAACAGGGCGATAGGATTGAAATTCTTGAAGGGCTAAAACCGGGTGAGGAGATCGTCATTACCGGTCAAAGCAGTCTTGAGGACAGTACCAATGTAAGTGTGGCCGAATCGCAGGATTTCCAGCAAACAGAGCAGATCCCAATTGAATCACCTGATGACACCAGCTCAACCACACAGTAATTCCAGCAGATAATACCAAAATTTTTATATGAAAGCGTTAGCAAGAAAAGCGGTTGAGCGGCCGGTCACCTTCTTCATGACCAGCCTCATTGTGATCGGGTTTGGTCTTTTTGGCCTGTCCAATTTGAGACTTAATCTCTACCCGGATGTCTCCTTTCCTACCATTACCGGTATACACTACCTATGAAGGAGTGGCACCGCAAGACATTGAGACATTGATTACCCGCCCTATTGAAGAACAGGTGGGCAGCATAAGCGGGGTTCGCCGCGTCCGTTCCATTTCCAACCAAGGAGCCTCCGTTGTTAAACTGAATTTTGACTGGGGTACCGATCTTTACGTGGCGGAATCTGACGTGCGCAAAGAGCTTGATTTCGTAAGACGTACCATTCCCGACGATGCTGAGCAGCCGATTGTCTTCTCCTACGATCCCAACCAAGAGCCGATCATCGTCCTTACCCTCACCTCCAATATTCGGAGTCCGCGCGAACTGAGAACCGTGGCCAAACAGCAACTTGAGCAACGACTGGAGCGTATCTCCGGGGTAGCCTCCAGTGAGACTTCGGGGGGCTATGAGCGGCAGATTAACATCGATGTCAGTAATGAACAGATGCGGGCGTACAATCTGGATATCTCGAATATCGCCGGCAAACTGCAACAGGAGAATATCCAGGTACCGGCTGGCGAACTTGTGGAAGGACGCACGATCTACTCCCTGCGAACCATCGGTGAATTCGAGAATGTAGAGCAGATCCGTAACATGGTTGTTGCCGTGCGCGACGGTAACCCGCTCAAGCTGGAGGACGTGGCCCGCGTTGAAGATGGGGTGGCCCAGCCAATTGGTAATGTACACGTGGGCCAGGAGGATGGCGTTATCATCAATGTATACCGCCAAAGTGATGCCAACGTGGTTACCACGGCAAATGCGGTAGAAGCAAGTGTCGATGAGCTGGAGAGCATCCTCCCAAAAGATATCAGCGTGAATGTGCTTACCAATAAGGCTGAGTTCATCGAGATGTCGATCGACAACCTGCTGTGGACCGGCCTGCAGGCAATTATCCTCGTCGTGCTTATCTTGCTTGCCTTTCTGCACAGCAGCCGTTCGGCGCTAATTATCGCTATCTCCATACCGGTGTCGATTATATCCACTTTTAGCATTATGGACTGGGCAGATCTTAGTCTCAACATTATTTCGCTTTCGGGGCTCACCCTGGCCGTGGGTATGGTAGTTGATGACGCCGTTGTGGTGTTGGAGAATATTTTTCGGTTTAAAGAAGAGGGCTATGATCGCAATAAAGCCTCCATCTTCGGTGCGCAAGAGGTCGCCGTGCCCGTCGTTATTTCCACCCTTACTACGCTCGTCGTATTCATCCCCATCCTGTTTGTGCCGGGTATCGCCGGTTTCCTGTTTCGCGACCTCGCACTGACCATTTCGTTCGCGCTCTCAGTTTCTTCACTTGTGGCATTGTCACTCATTCCAATGATGAGCTCACAGCTCCTAGATACCGGCAAAGAAGATGGGAATGACGACCGAAATTACATGCGTCGCCTGCTGGACTGGAGCCGTGGCAACGGTTATAAACGCATCGTGGCCTCTCCCCTGCTCTTGCTGGGAGGCATCATTTACCCGCTGTACCTGCTCTTCAGATATTTAGGAAATACCGTTGGTGTCTACTTTTCAAATAAGGTGGGTCCGGCGATCGGTAATTTTCTTTCCCGCCTTGAGAGTTCTTACGAGGACCGGTTGGACAGAATGCTCAACAAGAGCGGCCTCGTGGTACTCTCCGCCGTGCTCTTATTTCTGCTCACACTGCCAATATTCAACTTCCTGGGCGGTGAGTTTTTTCCAAAAGTAGATGACAATGCCTTCATCCTGGATGTACAGCGCGAGCCCGGTGTGAGTCTGCTGGAGCTGGAACGAACGATATCGCAAGTAGAATCAATCATCGACAGAGAAGTACCTGAGACACGCCTGGTTGTTTCAGATTTTGGAGATAAAGAAGGCATCGAGGGCGCCGACAATCCGGGTGGTTATCAGGGCACGGTTCGCATAGAGCTGGTTCCCCAAAGTGAACGTCAGCGCTCGGAGGCTGAGATTACCAGTAGCCTGCTGGATGAGCTGGAGGTGGTCCCCGGAGCAGAAATCAAGGAAGTGCAGCAAGATCCACTGAGCCCCGAAGGGGAAAACGGCCTGATTGTCCAGATTTTTGGATATGAGCCATCCACCAAGGCAAATCTGGCCGATGGCATAAAACAGCAGCTGAATAATATTGACGGCATTGTGAATGTGTTTAGCACAGCTGATCAAGGTCGGCCGGAGCTGCGCGTTCAAATGGATCGCGAACGTATCTCCCGTCTCGGTATGAACACCTCGCAGGTGGCTACTGCTATAAGCAACGCGGTGCAGGGCAACCTGGCTACCACCTATGTGGACCAGGGCATCGAGTTTGAAGTGCGCGTTCAGCTCAAGGAGACGGACAAGGCGTCGGCCTCCGACCTGAGAAACCTGCAAATTCAGACCCCTTCGGGAGAATGGACTCCCTTGTCTAATTTGGCTAGAATTGAACGTTATAGTGGTCCCACAAATATACTGCGTGTGAATCAGGAACGCGTTACCGAGGTTACCGCAGACCTGGCCGGGATCGATCTTGGAACCGCCACAAGCCGCACCCGCCAACAGCTTGACCAGATCGACTGGCCGGAGGGTTATCGTTACCAGATTGCAGGTTCAGCAGAAGATCAGCAGGAATCATTCAATTTCCTGATGATCGCTTTTATCATAGCCGGTATTCTCACATATATGGTGATGGCCTCCCAGTTTGAAAGCCTGGTAGAGCCGTTTATTATCATCCTCACCATCCCTCTTGCGTTGACCGGGGTGCTGCTCATATTATGGACTACTGGTACCTCCATCAGTGTTACCTCCATGGTGGGACTGATTTTACTTACAGGTATTGTTGTAAATAATGGTATTGTGATGATCGACTATATCAAGATTCTGCAGGCACGAAAAATGACGCGCCATGAGGCGATTATTAAAGGAGCAGGCAGGCGTTTGCGCCCAATCCTGATGACGGCCCTGACTACTATCCTCTCGATGGTGCCACTGGCGCTTGAGCTCGGTTCTGGTTCAGAAACCTGGAGCCCGATGGCCCGAACCGTAATCGGCGGGCTGGCGATGTCTACCCTGCTGATGCTTTTTGTGGTACCCTGCCTCTACAACCTTATCAACACCATGGTTGAGGAGATGGGCTTCGATTCGGTGCATAAAGAAGATCCCCTGCTGGAATCTGAATTAACCTAAAAGGAGCGTATCATGAAAGAATTTACCGTTGCCGGCAGTATCCTCAAGCGGCCAATCACCGTCATCATGGTCACACTGGTGGTTATAGGGTTCGGTACATTTTCGCTCTCCAACCTGAAGGTTACGCTCTACCCATCCTTCAATATCCCTATTTTAGCAGTACAGTCTAACTACAGTAACGTAGCACCGGAAGATATGCAAAAGCTCGTTGTCGAGCCCCTTGAAGGTGCCATCTCCTCTATTGAAGGAATTGACCAGATGGAAGCCAACATCAGTAAAGGAAGTGCTTTTATCATTCTCGAGCTCCAGAACGGCATTAATATTCGCAATACGGAGTTGAAGGTACGTGAGGCGATTGCCCGCATACGAAATGAACTTCCCGAAGAGGCTGCGGAGCCGGTTATTTTCCAGTTTGATCCCGAGAATTTTCCGATCATGCGGCTGAGCCTGGATTCTGAAAACCGCGGCCTGGACGAACTGCGCCGCCTCGGGGTGGACTTTATCGAACCGAGAATCGAGCGGCTGGAGGGCGTAGCCTCTGCCGATACCCGCGGGGGACTTGAGCGTCAGATCTATGTTAATGTCGATCCGATGTCGCTGGCCCAACACCGACTGATTCCCTCTGATATCGAATCGGTACTTCGATCCAACAATGCGGAAGTATCAATGGGGAGCATCACTTCCGGTAAAAATAACTACAGCCTGGTAGCCGAATCGATGTACCAGAATGTAGATGAAATCCGACAAACCATTATTAAGGTGACTGACCAGGGAATTCCGGTTCGTATTAAGGATGTGGCCAATGTAGAAGACAGCTATGCCGAAGTTACAACACTGGTTGAAATCAACGGTAAGAACAGCGTCACGCTCGAGGTTCAGAAAAAATCGGATGCTAATACGCTAGATGTAGCCAATGCGGTGCTCGGCGAATTGGCCAACATTAACAATAATCTGCCGCCCGGAGTAACCCTGCAGGTACTCACCAATGATGGAGAAAATGTAGAGAATTCAATTTCCAACCTTACACAATCGGCGCTTGCCGCCCTGGTTGTTGTGATCATCGTACTGCTCATTTTTATGGGTGGTTGGCGTATCTCCCTGGTGGTTGCCGCTACAATACCTGTTTCCGTAATGGCCAGTTTTGCCGCAATGTATGGCGCCGGACTGACGCTCAACATTCTCACTATTACCGCCCTTGCGCTGGCTGTGGGACTTCTGGTTGACAACGCGATTGTAGTATCCGAAAGCATTGCCCGCAAGCTTGAGGAGATCCCCAAAAAGAAGGCCGCCCTGGAGGGAACCAACGAAGTTATCGGTGCTCTTTTGGGAGCTACCCTTACCACCCTCGGTGTTTTTGTACCGATTGTAGGCATATCCGGTATTCAGGGACAGTTTTTTGCCCAGTTCGCCCTCACCATCAGTATCGCGATCGGAATTTCTTTCCTGGCCTCTATTATTTTGGTGCCGGTTCTTTCGGTACTACTATTAAACAAAAAAGAATTTCAGCGACACAGCAGCTCGTTCAAGGCGATTCACAAACTTGAAGAGTGGTACTCCAGGTCACTCCGCTGGATGATGTTCCGCAAGTGGATGGTCTTTGTATTCGTGCTGGCACTACTCGGCGGTACATATGGATTGTATCAAACTCTGGAGTTCGAGTTTTTCACCGAATCAGACTCCGGCCAGGTATCGATAAGCATTGAATTGCCATCAGGAACCAAGCTGGTACGAACTGCGGAAGTGATACGAAATTTTGGCACGGAGATTCAGCAGAAAAAGCCGGTTGAGACGGTTATCACAAATATCGGTCAAAGAGGGTTTAGCAGCCGTACAAATATTGGTGAAATTACGGTCAACCTGGTCGATCAAAGTCAACGAGAAGTAACCACCAACCAGTTTTCTGCCCAGCTGCGCAGAGAGCTTTCCTCCCCTGGTGTAGAGGTTAATATACGCGGCGGTGGCGGTGGTTTCGGAGGCGTTGGCAGTGGTATTACCCTTACCTTGGTGGGACCCGATATTGAGGTACTGCAGGCGATCTCAGACCGTATTGAAATGGAGATGCTGGCCGACTCCAACGTCATTTCTGTAGACAACGGCCGAACCGACCCCACCCCTGAACTGCATTACCATGTTGACCGGCAGCGTATTAATCGCATGGGAAGTTCTCTCCTTGATGTGGCCAATTCTCTGAAAACCCAGGTACAGGGAACCCGTGTGGGCTATCTGCGTGATGAGGGACGAGAGGTCCCCATCCAAGTACGAGCCACTAAAACGGCCCTTACCAGCCGGGAAGAGCTTTTTGACCTGGAACTTATTCAGGTTGACAGCCAGCGCGTTACCGTAGCAGCCCTCGGTAACTTTGAAAGCGTAGAAGGAGTCAACGAGATTGAACGTCGTGACCGCGAAACCGTACTTAACGTGAATATTCAGGTAGCTGGAATAGCCAGTCAATATCGCAACAAAATTATCAACCTGATTCAGCAGGAAGTGGTGCTTCCAGAAGGATACCGCTACGAATTTACCGGAGGAACCAGCGATGCCCAGGAAGGTAGTAATGAAGTTATGTGGTCCCTGCTTTTCGCTATTGCACTCACCTACATGATTATGGCGTCTCTCTTTGAAAACTTCCGAGATCCGTTTGTCATCTGGTTCTCAATTCCCCTCGCATTCTTCGGGGCTCTTGTAGGATTGTGGATCTCCTTAACCCCGCTCAGTGCCACAGCTTTCATCGGCATGTTTATGCTGGTTGGGATTATCGTAAATAATGGTATCGTGCTGGTAGACTACATGCATCTCTATCGAAAGATAAAGAGCACTCGGATGCTTCCCTGCTTGATACCGTGATTGAAGCCTGCAAGCGCCGAATGCGTCCCATCCTACTTACTGCAATTACCACTATCTGCTCCATGATTCCGCTATCACTTAGTATTGGCACCGGTGCTGAACTTTGGGCACCTCTGGCCCGATCTGTTATTGGTGGACTCTTTTTCGGTTCGATCCTGACACTATATGTAATTCCAGTTTTTGTAATGGGCATTAGTAAAGACCGGCGCGATGCCATTAATGCCGAACGAGACAACTAAAGCAGGCATCCTTTTCAAATAATGCTATGGTGCGGTGCCAGCTTGTGATGGAGGAGATTATTCCCGCATCGACTTCTTTGGCGTAAAATTCAACAGAATATACCCCACCTTTTCGTTTCACGATTATCACCCTTCAAAAAAGCTGAGTCTACGGAATAGATGGCCCAATCCATGCAGTTTTTATCTATCACGCTCCAATTAATGTTAAAGTGAAAAAATACCACTATGAAAGCAGTTCAAGTTTTAGAAGCCGGAGGAGATTTTGAGGTTGTGGAAAAGTCCAAGCCCAAACCCACAGCAGATGAAGTTTTAATTAAAATTGAAGCCTGTGGCATCTGTCACAGCGATGCTTTTGTTAAAGAGGGATTATTTCCGGGAATTGAGTATCCCCGCATTCCCGGTCACGAAGTTATCGGTGTAATTGAAAAAGTTGGATCTGACATCGTAAATTGGCAGGAAGGACAGCGGGTGGGTGTTGGCTGGCACGGCGGACATTGTCATACCTGCGATGCGTGCCGGCGCGGTGAATATATCCACTGCGAAAATGCCCAGATAGCCGGCATCAGTTATGACGGAGGGTACGCAGAGTACATGACGGCTCCCAAAGAAGCACTGGCATCCGTACCCGGGGATCTTAAATCAGAAGAGGCTGCGCCACTGCTGTGTGCCGGTATTACCACCTTTAACGCCCTGCGAAATGCAGGATTGAAAGCGGGAGCCCGGGTAGCCGTGCAGGGTATTGGCGGATTAGGTCATCTCGGTGTTCAATACGCGCATCATATGGGATATGAAACCGTGGCAATCTCCGGAACCCCAGACAAGGAAAAGCTGGCCAAAGAACTTGGCGCACATCATTTCATCAATTATAAAGAACAAGATCCTGCAGAAGCACTTCAGGCGCTGGGAGGAGCTGACCTGATCGTTGCAACGGCTCCCAACAGCAAAGCGATCAGTTCCGTTGTTAAAGGGCTAAATGTAAAAGGAAAGCTGCTGGTTGTGGGAGTTGCCGGCGAACCTATTCAAGTGGAGGCTATGGACTTGATAGCCGGAGAGCGAACCATAGCAGGCTGGCCCAGCGGTACACCGGTTGACTCAGAAGATACTCTCAACTTTTCCGCTCTCTTCGACACTAAACCGATGATCGAAACCTTCCCGCTTGAACAGGCTGCAGAAGCATATGAACACATGATCACCAATAAAGCACGATTCCGCACCGTCCTTACAATGGATTGATGATCAGCTCATTTTCCAAAAGCCGGCCCCACTTTTGCGGGCCGGCTTTTTCATATTCAACTAGCCCGGCTATTGTTTATACCCCATACTAAATCAATAAGAAACAGACAGATAAAAAATTTGTTACAATCGGCATTTTTATGATCTTTATAAAAAGCCGAGTAGATGCATCTTCCCGCAACATCCAAGTAGTATCGAAGTTTGTCCTCCCGCCTGTACTCGTCTTTATAACCTAAACAACCGGGTGATCGCCGGTTTTTACCAACAAGGAGATGTTATGAAGAACACACATTCACGCCGGGATTTTATAAAATTAGCATCAGCAGGATCGTTATCGCTTTTCACGTTTGCCGCACTTGGTGGTTGTGAACAGGTATTGGAAGAAATTTCAAATCGACCGATTCGGCGGGATATTTCGGGCCTGAGCGCCTCCGACCCGATCATCCAAACCTACAGAGATGCCATCAATGCGATGAAAGCGCTGCCCTCTACTGATCCACGAAATTGGAATCAACAGGCCAGCATCCATTTAAATGACTGTGCCCATGCCAATTGGTTCTTTCTGCCCTGGCACCGTGCCTATCTCTACCACTTTGAAGAGATATGTCGCGAACTGACGGGCAACGAGGAGTTTGCCCTGCCTTACTGGAACTGGACCAAAGACCCACAGATTCCCGCTGTCTTTTGGGGCGGATCGAGCAACCCGAATGTTTAATTCTACACGCACGGCAACCGCCAGCTCAACGGCAAATAGTTCATTTGTGGGAACCTCCGTAGTGCAGGGTATTCAAAATGAGACAAACTTTATTCTTTATGCCAGCGGCCAGGCTACCAACCACAGTCAATCCGTCAGTTACGGTGCGCTCGAGCAAACGCCTCATAACTATGTTCACGGTTTTGTGGGGGAGATATGGGCGCCTTTATGTCTCCACTTGATCCAATTTTCTGGACGCACCACAACATGATAGACTGCCTGTGGGCCGACTGGAATATCCACCGACAGAACCCCAATACAAACGACAACCAATGGACCCAGTACGACTTTTCCAGTTCTTTTGTCGATAGAGCCGGGAACCCCGTATCTACTAACGTAATATCCACGGTGCTGATGCCTCTCCTATCCTACCGGTTTGAAGACTGCTTTGGTACAACGAGCACCGGTAGTGCTGAAGCTGAACAAGATACCACGCAGGTAATTGGAGCCCAGAATACCACCGCACTCAGAAAATTTCTGCGTGAGGGCGCACCCGTAGAGCTTGAGTTCATTGATCGCGTCCGCGTAGAGCAGCAGGTACGAGTAGTGCCCAACGAGCCGATGACGGTATACATGAATTTAGATCGTGATAGTTTCCGTCGTATACTTTCCCAGGATGAAACCGCAAAAATTCTACTTACGGTAGGTGATGTGCAGCTACCAGAGGCAAGTGACATATTTATGCGCGTTTTCGTGAACATGCCTGAGGCAAGTGCCGATACCCCGCTGGACGATCCGCATTACGCGGGAAGCTTCGCCTTTTTCGTGGATCCGGAGGCACACCAGGAAGAACATGAACCGCCGGATTACCTGGTAAATATTACCAACGCATTATACAGGCTAAGGAGAGAGGGAATACTGGGTGACAGTCAGCTTAGTGAAGTCGGCATCCAGCTGGTTGCCGTGCCCTTTCCCAACCGGGAGATAAGGGCCAAGGCTATTGGACTCAATTTCCTGGACGTGGGAATTGTCCGCACAAATGAGAGACAAAACCAGCAGTAATTTTAGCCACAATCAGTCGTTGAAATTACATGCAATATGCTTCTTTCAAGGTAATCATATTATCAGGTTTACTATCGGTAGTTCTCTGCTGTGCGTGGGTTGAACCATCAAACGGCAAAGAACTTCCTCCCCTGCCATTCAATCCTGACACAGTGAAATTAACTGCTGAAAAGCCGACGGATATCTATCGTCTTACCGCAGAGATGATACAACAGGCGGCTTCCATCCTGGAGATTCCTGTTATTGGTATTATCAATCCCGATCAAACTCCATTTAGTATTGCAGTGTATTTGGTTTGGTCAACTGAGAATACTGTTGAACTTTTAAAGAGCGATCATTCCATAAAAATCGGTAACTTCAGCCTTTTCCCTCCCGATAAAACTGGAACATATACGCTTCGTGCATCTGCAGCATTTGCTAACCTCCCGGTTTCAGCCAAACAGGTTCATAAAGATACAGCAGATGCTGGCCTGCTATTCCACCTACAACCCATTGAGGAACGGGATGTACATCGCATTGAAGTTACCATAGCACCGGTAACGTGGAGGCAAGAATAGTTTGAAGAGTATGATTGATTTTTTTGTTCTTTCTGGATCTTTTTTTCAAAAACACGATTTAAACATGGGATGTCTTACTTAATCATAACTGAAAGGGATAAATCATGAGAAATTTACTGAGTGTATTTATTATTGCTTTGGTTTTTATGGCCTTTACGGCCTTCAATCCAAATATAAAAGGAACTTGGATCGCCGAAATACAAGGCCCCAATGGACCTGCAGAGATCACCTATAATTTTAATGTCGATGGAGATACACTTACCGGTACCGTAGTGGGCGGAATGGGCACCGTCGAAATTTTGAATGGTGAAGTCAGTGGCGACGAATTCTCCTTTGACACGCAATTCAATAATGGTACCATCTCCCACCAATGTGAGCTACAGAACGACAGCACGATATCCATGAAGTTTTCGTTTGAAGGCGGCGGTCCGGGAGAACCACAAGACCTCACGTTGCGACGTTCTTCCGCTGAATAAGCGTTTGTCCATTCATCAGTGCTAGCGCATCAATGAACATGTTCCGGGGTTACAGCCCAATAAAGGCTTTTAAGGGATAAGAGTTCTATCTCTGACTCCGATGGAAATCTCGCTAATGAAATGATCAGATTATTAATCTTTATCGAGACAAATCTCATATAACGATGTAGCTCCGTCCACGATCAGGTGATGTATTTACCGATCTTGGATGGAGCTTTATTATTTGACGCTCCACACATGGTTGCAACCTCAGCCGAATAACGGATTTGAAAAGCATTATTTTCACATCCTCAATGTTAACCCGCTGCCTTCCTTTTACCTGTATTAGACCTGCCTCTAAAAAGAAATATTTTCCCGTAAATTTGAAAAAATCCAAATGAATAAGAATAAGCTAATGGCTTTGTAATATTCAAACTGTCGGCAGGAAAAGAAACGAGCCCGGGGAAGTGCATTGAATCGCAAGAAGCTGAGGGCATGATCGGTATAAACCAAAATAGGACCTCACAAGTATCAGTCATGAGGTCCTGACTATTCATCAAGAGAGACGCTACTTGAGCGCATTATTAATATCGGTTTAAACGGGACGGGTGTCAATTGGTCTTATTACCTACTACTTAACACCTATCTCCGGCTATATCAATCAATAATGGCCCTTTTCACTCTTTATCATTTTCAGTTGTTGAGAATTTTCAATTCTTCTAAAAGACTGGTGCCAAATGAACTGAAAGCACCCTGCACTGAAAGTGCAGGGGTTCGGGTTAGGACTGAAAGTCCTTCTCCTTCAAAAAAATCTGATCACTATTATCCTTTCGTGCTTTTCCCATTACCAGGTCTTCTTGCTTACCAGATATCTCATACTTATAGCAGTAACTTTGGGGAATCCTTTTGTTTTCTGCTAAGAAAACAATGTATCACGCTTTTTATACGTATCTCGCTATAGATTTTTCGAACTAAAAGTTCTGCACTGAAAGTGCAGGGTTTTAAACCCTGGGCTGGGACCAATAAAAGTTATATCTATACTTTGACGAATACGACAAACCTTAAATCTTATCCAGTTCTGTGTCGTAAATAATGTTTATTGATTTTCAAAAATAACAATTGATTATAACCAGACTCGATTCTCCAATGCCCTCTTTAATCCAAACACTGATTATTATCTTCGGATGATGATGGTGGCATGCAATAAGCTGTGAAATGTTTGTGGAACTGCTAGTTATCTATGCAAGGGTAAAATTGGAAGGATAAGCTTGAACAGCCAAACATTTATTCGGCCCTGTAGACAGAACTACAAATCGAAGGGAAGTTTCCTGCTGGCGCCAAGCCTTTTTTCTCTCTTTCAACTTTGATCCGACAGAATACGGTTGCATACGGACCTGAATATCGGCACCCGGCCAAAAAACCGGGTTACTGCTTACTCAAAACCTGAAAACATGTGTGAATTTGGCTTACTTTCCGTTCTCTGTGGCAATTTTCACATACAATAAAGTCCATAAATTTTTAAACCCAATATTGTAAGCCTCACACATGTAAACTTGTCGAATAGTTAACAGGAACTACTCAATTACGGAAAAAACGGTTTGGGTATTCTTCAGGTGTTTCAATTATTAAAGCATACTTAGAGCCTTGAGGATATTCATACCTTCTATAATTATTCTCAACGATTTCTAAAATTTTCTCAACTTTCTCATAACTGAATTTTGGTTCCCCACCCTCCCGAAATCTACCTGGAAGATCTTCGATATCTACAGTTTCTAAATTAAATTCGGGATTTGCTCGAAGTGACCAAATTGCTATTTGAATTTCTCGATAGGTAATAGCAGGATCATTTCCTTTTAATACACCTATAATATTTAGCAAATAATTGATGGGCTTCCACTTTTCAACTTTAAAGGTAGAATACAATTTTACGCCTTCGTAACTTCCATTATCTGAGTCAATTGGCTTAAGCCAATCAATACACCATGCCTGCATTGTTTCAACATTTTCTAAAATTTCTACCATTTCCACATTCTGCAGTTCCACAGTAAAAAAAGCTTGGCTATCCTTATTAATGTTAAGGATTGTGTTATCACCTGATGGTATCAACGTAACTTCTTCAACGGGCTCTAAACTATCTTTAATGTCCTCATCAACACCAACTTGATTTTCACATGAAATTGAGAAAAATACAATTGCAAAAATTGATAGATAACTAGGTAATCGTTTCATACTTCTCGATGTTTTTAGGGTAATATATTTAATAGCTTTTTGCTAAAGCCAATTTTTTATGCAAGTTTTTTTTATATCTGTAGGTCAAGATTTTACAAAAAGGTTTCCAGAATAAGAAGTTAATATTTTTTTACTGGATTAAAAGGACTACAAAAATTATAGAGAAAATTTCCGCTGTTAATTTCAAAAATTCAGCTTTTAAAAGGTCGCTTTACGTTTTTGCGCATCATTGTTCTGTATAATTGCAAATGCCCAAAACAACAGGTTTGTCAACTGCTATTCATACTGGTGATCGATAGACGACTGAGTTACATTAATAGCAGCAAAAACTATGGGAATAATACCGAATTAACTCCCAGTTTTTCGCTTGAAATTTTTCCAGTACTCATAATAATCTTACTAGCCAATAGCTTATGAATATTCATCCCGTGATGTACATTGCCAACCCCTTGTTTTCAATATTTTGAGTGTTCTAATAAGCGTTACGTACTTTAAAAAATACTCCGAATATATTTCTACTATTAAATAATTTCTAAATTCCGAATTATTCCTTCAGGATTTATTCCCTACTATGAATTAAAGGATTAGGGATATAGTTCTTTTATAGAAGATTTTTACACCTCACATCCATTAATCAATAAATAATATGATGGAGTCATTAAGAATATATTTCGAAATTATAGATCAAAAGAAAAAGCACTTCTCTTTATGGATGTCATTCTCAAGAGTTTGCTTTCTCACTATATTCATTCCGCTTTTTGTTTCTACTGGCTGTATTGCCCAAAATTACTCCTCGGATGTTAACTGGCTTATCGACGTTCTGGAGCTAAAAGAAGGATCAGTGGTAGCGGATATCGGTGCGGGAGACGGGGACCAAACACTGGCAATAGCTCGGCATATCAGGTCCAAAGGGCAAATATACAGCACGGAACTTGGAACCGAATCCGTTCGTGAACTTCGCGAAGAAATTAAACAATCGTCTCTGGATAATATTACCGTGCTCGAGGGGCATCCCAACCGAACCAATCTCCCCGCAGAGTGCTGCGATGCGATCTATTTGCGCAGGGTCTACCACCATTTTGGCAACCCTGACTCGATGAATACCAGCCTGCTGGAATCCCTGAAGCCGGGTGGTCGACTTGCTGTAATCGATTTTGAACCACGCGGGTCAGAAGCAGAGCCCGGGGAACGGACGTCGGGAAGTCAACACGGGGTGACAAATAAAACAGTTGTAACCGAGTTGGAGCGGGCAGGTTTTGAATTAATCAGCAATAATCAAAACGGTAGGAATATCTATATAGTAATGAGAAAACCAGCCAACTAGTGGAATTTTTCTTTATCGATCTCTCTCATCTATCTCTAAAATCGGTGCTCTTGGGCCTAGTCCCCAAATAGGCTCTTGTTTTTATATTCTTGCTGAAATTACTGTTCTTTTTGATCTCAAATAATTCTTAGCAAATTCAGCACCGGTCATGGATATGAGAAAAGCCCGTTGGCTAATCGTGATTGTTGGAATCTTTTTACCCTATCTTGCCCGTATACCCTGCGGAATGGAATGCCTCTGGCAATATTTAGACGGTGGAGCAGATAACCTGAAGCCGATCTGCTTCACATGCAGGACAGAACCGAAAGTAGCTGCAACTAAAGCGCGATGAAATCATCTGAGGTAAGCATCCATCTGCCTTTGCAAAAAAGGAGTTCCTTCCTCTTGAAGCTTAGTTTTTTTGCCCTTTCACCGTATGTTACGGATCTGAAATAGTATTACGATAGTTTTATCAAAAAAACTGACCATCTTTGTGAAACACCGCAAAATATTAACTGAAAAAGGGTAGCCATGAACTATGTGAAGCATGAGAAATCGAGGATTAATTTTGATTTGGTCAACGAATATGTACCTAAAGGAGAGAACCGAATACTTTTTTTGGGATTCAGTGGAAATAAAGAGCTTACTTCCATCAAAAGCTGGGAATTTGAAAATAAGGATATGCGGGACAAAGCCTTAAAAAAGCTGGATAAACTTACGGGATGTGCTGATATCAACTCCGATAAAAGATCTCCCCAAACAGGATTTGTCTAGGTTGCAGATTATTCGTTTGCCAAATATCATCACTCTATTTTAATCAACCATTTCTGTGTTTTCTCCTAGATATCTTCCGCTCCTGTTATTGTTCATAACGGGCTGCCTGGGACCCGTTAAGGACCTTTATCCCGAAAAGGAACAACAACGTTCTATTCCAGTATTTGTAGTCAGCCACGGATGGCACGTCGCCATTGCTTTTAGCACAGATCATGTAAAGGATCAGCTACCTGAACATAAACGTCTGCCAGACACCAAGTACCTGATGATTGGATGGGGTGACAATAAATACTATCCCGCAGAAAAAACTCGCATAGATCTTTTTTTACGGGCAGCTTTTCTGCCCACTGGCAGCGTGATCCAAGTTGTTGGAGTTGATCAGCCAATCCATCGATATTTTACAAATAATGATATCGTGAGGGTGGAGCTAAGCAACCAGGGAATGAAGACGATGTGCAGTTACATAGCTAAGCAGTTCAGCAGGAGTAACAGCGGAAGCCTGGAATTTGCTATTGACGGACTTTATGAAAATAGCGCTTTTTTTAAGGCCGAGAAACTCTACTATTTCCCCAGAACTTCCAACTGGTGGGCGGCACACGTGCTGCGAAAAAGTGGTTTGCCTATTACCCCATTTTATGCAATCACCGCTGGCAATGTAATACGACAGTCTCGAAAATCGGGAGAGCTTATCCAACAGCGATAAAAATTATCACTGTGATACCACTACCCTTTAGAGTTTAAGGATAATCCAGGGCACTTTAACAGAAAGAAAGTAAAAGAAATATCAGAATTCGGTGATTTGATCAGTTTTTAATACCTTAACAAATGACACAAATTATTAATGCTTAAGAAGCTGTAAATATTTGACTTATAAAAAAGGTGAATTATGAAACCAAACCGATCAATAGCATCTTTCGTAGCTATAGTACTCGCAGTAACGGTAGGACTAGGAATGATTACAGGATGTGGTGGCGGAGAATCTGACACCTCGCAAAGTGAGCAGCCAGCCATGTCAGATGAGCAGACCATGACTGAACAACAGTCGGCCATGGCCCAAACATTTGAAGCCACGCTTCAAGGCTCAAACGAGGTGCCCGCTGTTACAACAGATGCCAGCGGAAGCGTAACCGTAACACTGGAAGGTGACAGTATTCACGTGCAGGGAAAATTTTCTGGTTTAAGCAGTGACTACATCGCTTCTCATATTCATGAAGGAGGCCCAGACGAGAACGGCAGCGCAATAATACCGCTTGAGCCAATGATTGGTTCCGATAAGCGCTCCGGGTCGTGGGATGCAACTTACATGGTGGAGGAGTCTCAAATATCTGCCCTGAAGGCTGGCAACCTGTACATCAACGTACATAGTGCGGAGAATAAACCTGGTGAAATTCGGGGCCAGCTAACCGGATCCTCTGGCATGTAGAGATATATTCAGGGACCAAAAATCAATTTTTTGAGACTCACAGCTGAAATATATCTGGCCGTTACTACCGGAAGTTATATTTACGCTGGAGGATCACAGATTTTTGACATGTCCCAGTATCAGTTCAAATGCCTCCTCAGCACTGATCCCAGGGTTGATAGGATCCTTAATACCCCAGACGACCATGTTCGCTGGATTGATTTCAAAATTTTTTGAAATATAGCTTTCGTGTCGCTGCGTCATTGCTACCACCAGATCGGCTTCATCTATCGCCTGTTGTGATATCTGGTCGGGCATCGGTTTCACGAACTTCAGACAGTCTTCCCTGGCCAGTAGCTCTTTTGCGTTACTTGCTATATGATTCACGGCCTCTGTTCCGGCGGATTTTGCCTCAAGTTCTGGCTGATACCGGCGGGTTAATGCTTCTGCAACCGGCGATCGAAAGCTGTTTCCTGTACACACATAGAGCACGTTCACAATTGGTCTCCGTGTTTAAGACTGTAGGTTGTTTATGTTCATACAAAAACATTAACAATTTAGCCGTCTAGCAGAATTCACTGCCGGTGACAATTCCCGCATCAATGTTATTTTATTCATTCCTTTTCGGAACATTTACACACGGGAAAGGCGATAGACAAATAAAGAAAAGAGCTCGATTTAGGCCCTCCTCAGACGGATGCTAACCCGCGATTTACCAGTACCTTGCAAGCTCAAATAGGCCGTTCACCTGCAAGATTATTCGTTCATTTCTCCATAACCTTCGCATGTGATAGAGTTGGGGCCGGTACTTTGGCGCCTCCCATTAGATAACGACTAATAATTGTCGAATAAGGTGTTCATTTTTTGGACGAGCAAACGCAGCGGAGGCGGGATTAGTTATAACCTTAAATCCGCAGACAATATATAAAAAGAGCCAAAAAAGTGGCTGAACAAGTTGTATTCCGGTTATCGCTATATCTTAGCTTTGGATATTATTGCAAAAACCAACAGCCGTGATTCAAAACTTTAACCAGCTCAAGCTCCATATAAACCCCAAGAATAAAGCTCTTCAATGGATTGCCGAGTACAACGGTAAAGAAGTTCGAACAAGTGGTTTCGACAGTATCGTCGCTGTATTCGAAACCCCTGGGAAAGTGCTTCAATATGCACACGAGATTCAAAAGGAATTACTGAATGATCGCAAGAAGCCTGACCGGGAAAAGTTGGATATCATATTTAATATTGGGATTAGTGTAGGCCAGTCACTTTCTGAGAAAGAGGGATTTTTTGTTGAGGCGATACGAATGAGTCAACGCTTATGCTTGATTGCAGGAGAGAACGAAATAATTACATCAAAACTTTTTGAAGAACTCTGCGATGTGAATGAAACAATGAAAAAACATATCAGCTTACGCACAATTAAGCCGTCTGAACAGGAATTTTTAGACAGCCTGTTAGATATTGTGGAGAATCATCTTTCCGATCACGAGTTTGGCGTGGATTACCTGAGCCGGATTATGGGCGTCAGCCGTCCGCAACTCTACAGAAAAGTCACTGCTTTTACCGGTCGCTCACCAGTTACATTTATCCGTGTTATACGCCTGAACAAAGCCCTGTCGCTCATCAAAGAGAACAAATATAATCTTTCTGAAATCGCCCTCGAAATCGGATATAACAGCCCCTCTTACTTTTCCAAATGCTTCCGGGATAAGTATGGAGTGAAAGCTTCAAAGATAGCTGTATAAGGTTTTACTGAATCTTCTGCACTTCTTCTTCAATGAATCAAAATTTACATTCATTGAATGATTAGTGATGGAATGCCACCCTCCCCTCAGATAGATTGATTCATGATCATGCATTATCAAACCGTTAATGGTTTGATAAGCAGTTTTCCAATAATCCCAAATCACAAAATCATGAATACAAAAATCAACCTTATACTTGTAATAGCCCTCTTCTACATTACAGCAGGATGTGACGTTAATGCAGAAAATCACCAGACAGAAGAACAAGCTATTGATCTTATCACAGATCAATTCCCTGAAGCCCAGGCTGAGATTCAAGCCGTGCTGGACGGAATTTTCAAATCCCTCCAGGACAAGGATGCCGACAAACTCATCTCCTATCACATATATGGGCCGAAGTTTACCGAGTTCAGGGACAGCGAACCCCGATTTAATTCCCAGGAAAACGAGGACTTTGAACGGGGACTTGTCGGGGCTATTTCCGGCTTTGACTACAACCTCTGGCGATCTCAAAATTGATGTGTTTGGCGATGTGGCTGTCGTAACGTTTCATGCCGATTTTCGGCCGACCATTGGAGACGAGATCGTGCAAATCTGGGAATCAACTACATTGGTGTTTGTAAAAGTGGATGGCGCATGGAAAATCACGCACGAGCACCATTCGCCGCTGAATGTTGGGTAAACATTTATTCATTGACCTGACAGATTATCTGTGCTTCTCAGATTCCTCCAGAATCAAAACAAGCACCAGCATGTTACAACTAAACTGCTATTATCCATTTAAATATGCTTAAAAAACCACTCAAAAACATCATTTAGGTCACTTTGTTTCTAAACTTTGAATTTCTTTCCGATTTCTCCATTTTATTTTAAAGATTTCAAAAAAATTAAGTTCGTAGTTTAGATATTTAAATAATCAGTTGGTTCCATGCCAATTTTCAAACCCCGAAGTATGGATCTCTATGAACTACATAAATCCGACCCAGAACTCTTTCCACAGCTTTCTGTAAAAGACACGCTGGTTTTATACTACAGTTGTCCGCAGCGGGATAAAATTATGCAGCTCTACTCAAAACATATCCAGATCTTATTTACATTAAGTGGGAAACGGATTCAAAAACGTGGTGACCAAATATGGGTACACAGCCCCGGAAAGGGTGAACTGTTAAAAAAATGTGCATATTTACAGGAATTGCCTGCCGATTATAGTGGATGGGATGTATTGGTTTTCTATCTGAAAGATGATTATCTCCGTTTTGTATTTGACGAGTTCAGATCGCATTTGTCTCTGACTGATTTACCTGAACCGAATAAAGAGATGATCGAGATGTTTGAGATTAACGACCGTATCAGGAGTTGTTACAAAAGCTTTCTCCCCTATTTTGGAAATAATAAACAACTGCCGGAGAGTGTCCTTGAAAATAAATTCAAAGAGTTACTTTTTAATATTTTCTCTCACCCCGAAAACAAACACATCCTGTCCTATATACTGAAAATCGTAGATCGCCATCAGACTCCGGTCTGGGAAGTGATGGAAGAGAACTATACATACGACTTAAAAATCGAAGATTTTGCCAATCTTTCGAACCGAAGCTTGTCTACCTTTAAGAGAGACTTTAAAAAACACTATAAATGTTCTCCCGGGAAATGGCTCACTAAGAGACGCCTGAAAAGAGCTAAAAGTATGTTGCAAACCGGGGACAAAACAATTAGCCAGGTCGCTTTCGATTGCGGCTTTAATAATTTATCGCACTTCAGCAGAACGTATAAGGCCGAATACGGCATGTCTCCATCTGCATATCGGAGAGATTGGGCTGATACGTAAAGTTTCTGGACTTTTTAGAAAAGCCTCAAGCAAACCTTTTTATTACATTCGATTGTACCGACGAATATGGATGGGTATGGTTTTGAATTGTAGAATCTGAGTTCGATTCATAAATCAAGTCATTTGAAGACCACTTTAAAAAAGAGGGAATAAGGGGGACGGTCATACAATGTTGGAAAAACCAATAGACAACCTTTTAAATCTCTCCGCCATCCGGCGGATGTTTAAAATTCTTTCCACCTTTCACGAATTCAATTAAAAAATGGAGATCACATGCTGGAGAACAAAACAATCACAGAATTCAATAATACCCTCCTCGGAGATGTAATAACACCTGAAGATGGAAATTACGATCAGGAACGGCAGGTTTGGAATGGACTCATTGACAAATATCCGGAACTGATCGTCAAGTGTCAGGGAACATCCGATGTCATTCACTCGTTAACTTTGCACGGGAAAATGACCTGCACAGTATCTATTCGCGGTGGCGGCCATAATGTGGCAGGAATGGCTTTGGTTGACGATGGACTTGTCATTGACCTTTCGGATATGCGGGGAGTTCACGTAGATCCGGACTCAAAAACGGCGATTGTAGAAGGTGGAGCAACCTGGGCCGATGTGGACCGGGAAACTCAGCTTTTTGGGCTGGCAGCTCCCGGCGGAGTGGTTTCTACCACGGGTGTTGCAGGCCTCACGCTTGGCGGCGGACTGGGAAGGCTTCGGAAAAAACACGGGCTCAGTTGTGATAACCTTCGTTCTGTACGGATTGTGACCGCAGAGGGAAACGTTTTGACAGCGAACGAACAAGAAAACAGTGATCTCTTCTGGGCAGTACGGGGCGGGGGCGGAAACTTTGGGATTGTCACAAGCTTCGAATTTAATCTCCATGAAGTGGGGCCGCAAGTCATGTTTTGTTTGCCCATGTATCCTATTGAAATTGCCAAAAAAGTACTATCGGTTTGGCGGGATTTTATGATTTCTTCACCTGACGAGGTAAGCTCAGAGGCCTTGATTTGGTCTATACCTGATGTTGAGGATTTCCCGGAAGAAGCACGGGGCAAGAGTATTGTAGGCATCCCGGCAATGTACTCCGGTGATCCGGATGAAGGCCAGCGGGTGCTCCAGCCCCTCAGGGAGATTGGTGAACCGGTTGTTGATCTGAGCGGGCAATATCCTTTTCCAGTGGTACAAACGATGTTCGATTGGGTATTCCCAAAAAACGAACGCAATTACTATTTCAAGTCAACAGATCTCATCTCACTTGATGATGATGTGATAGAAATATTCGTTTCAAAGGGAAAAGAACGTCCCGTTTCATCCATGCTGATGGCGATCTGGCATTACGGTGGAGAAATGAACAGAATTCCTGCGGAAGATACGGCTTTCGGCAGCCGTGATACGTCATTTCTGCTGAGTGTCGATTCCATTTGGGACGACCCCGCCGACTCGGAAAAAGTTATTGCATGGTCGCGCAATGTTCTGGATGAGATGAAACCCTATTCCGGTTCCGGTATGTATTCGAATTTTCCGGGATTTGTAGAGGAAGGAAACGAGTTGGTACAATCCGCTTACGGTAAAAATTACGACCGCCTTGCAAAAATAAAGGCCAAATATGATCCGGATAATTTTTTCAGTGTAAATTTGAATATTAAGCCATTTGAAAAATGACTTCAAAACAGTTGATCCGATTATTTTCGATTTTCTTCATCCTATTTTTCTATAGCATAGACGTTCAATCACAGGCTGTGATATCGGGGACAGTCGTCGAAGAAAACGGCTCACCATTGCCCGGGGCCAATGTACTTTTACTGCAGCCTTCAGATTCAGATTCTGTTTTTGTTAAAGGGGCTGTAACTGACGATTCAGGGTACTATGAGCTGAATAACATTGATCCTGGCCGGTATTTGTTGTCGGTCTCCATGATTGGATTTCAGCGATTTACGTCTGCTCCATTTGAATCAGACCAGGATCCTATCCAATTCGAGACGATCACCCTTCAGGTTTCACTCGAAGAGATGGACGAAGTGAATGTCACCGCCCGCCGGCCGTTGTTTGAGCAAGAAATTGACCGGCTGGTATTTAATGTTCAGCAACATATCAGTTCCTCTGGCAATTCCGCCCTTGAACTGCTTGAAAAATCACCCGGTGTAGTTGTGGACAGGCAAAATAACAGCATCGGCATGATTTCAAAAGGGGAGGTTCTTTTGATGATCAATGATCAAATACAGCGAACACCCACTGAGGTACAGATGGCCCGGCTCCAGGGAATGCGTGCCGAAAATATTGAACGCATTGAGATCATTCACCAGCCTTCGGCCAAATATGACGCCAGCGGCGGCGCCGGAATTATTCATATTGTTTTAAATCAGAACAACCAACAGGGTACCAATGGCAGTGTGGCGCTTACAGGTGGGTATGGCCAGCGGGAAAAGGCCGGATTAAGCCTGAATCTGAATTCCCGCAAAGGAAAGTTCAATTGGTATGGAGATTATACCTACAACCGGAACAGGGCGAATGAGTATGAGATAAATCATTTCAGGGAGTACGATTTCCAGGAGAATTCCTATTATTTTCAAAACTTCGTTACGCTCCGCAATTATCGCGAAGGAAAGCATGCGGGGAATTTGGGACTTGATATAGATTTTGGAGGCCGGACGGTGATTGGAATTTTGATGGGAGGGTTGCTGTCTGATCAGGTTTGGGGATCAGGAGCTGATAGTAAGTCCTTCAACTTTGTAAATGACCAGCAGAATGGTGAGACCGATTACGTTTTTGGTACAAAAACAGATATGTCATCCTTCACAGCCAATATTAACCTGTTCCAAAAAATTGGATCTGACAGTCACTTTAATTTCGACATCGATTATGCCAAAATTCGATATGGCAATACCGGCGATTTGCTGAACAATAATGATTCGAACGAAAACTTCGCTTATGACCGCTCCACTCCCATGGAGTTTTGGATCACTGGCCTCGATTACGAAAATCAATTGGGTTCCGGGTGGTCGATGGAGGCAGGTGTAAAAGGCACGTTTAACAACACTCTTAACAAAACCTCTGTTAACAATCAAAGTGACGATTATTGGTCAGAATCTGATCTGTTCGCAAGTGAGGAAAAGATCAATGAGGAAATCCTGGCGGCATACCTTTCCTTTAACGCAGAATTATCCCCAAAGCTCAATGCCGAGATGGGAATACGATATGAGCATTACACCTACCGGCTGGACAGGGAAGGGCAGGAAAATATTCACCAATTGGTTAGTAATCCATTTCCAATCATCAGACTTAACTATGATATTGATACGTCAAACACTCTTCAGTTAGGATATACTCGTTCAATTACACGGCCCGCATTTTATCACTTAACTTCGTTTCTTGTTTTGTTCGATCCCAGCTTAATTGTATATGCCAATCCTCAGCTCAGGCCTACATTTACCAACAACTTTAAGGTCTCCTGGCAGCGTAATTCGGCCATTTTATCTCTTGCCTATCTTGGCAGGACAAAACAAATTTATTTTTACAATACGGTTGACAAAGAAAACCACCTCCAAACCAGTGTACCCACGAATCTGGACCGGGAGAACATTTTTGAAGCCAGCCTGAGCTTCCCGCTCTTCCCTGCCAGTTGGTGGGAAATGAATTGGAACATGAATGCCTTTCACCATACAGTAAAAGACGAATCCAGCCGGCCTGCGCTGTTTGAAGAGGATATTTTTACCTATGCAGTGCAGTCCAACAGCACCTTTTTATTGGGAAATGACTGGTCCATAGGCATAGATGGAATGTATATGAACCATTTTCTTTTGGGCGACCAAATTCAAAAAATACCTCCCTATTTTAATATTGGATTAAGAAAAAAATTTCCGTCCGGCAGCTCCTTAAGTATTGCTGTGCAGGATATCGTTAATAGCATGGGAAAAAAAGATTGGGAGTATACTCAGCCCGAACTGGGAATACGAACGTTCGGAAACAATGACTTCTCAGAAAGGCAAATCCGGATCACCTACACCCTTATGTTTGGCAATCAAAATCTCTCTGGTAAGAGGCAACGCGAAACCGGAGCAGAGGAAGTTAAAACAAGGATGTAATGATTGATCACCTTTGATAAAGAAAAAGAGAGTAGATGTAAAAACCGGATCGGAAGAAGAGCAGAGCAGGGTAACCAATTAAAAATCAATAATAACCGGAGCAAATATGAAACGAATACCAATCTTTACATTAATCCTGATAACAGGAATCACAGGTTTTCTTTATGCCCAACAAACCGACACCAGCCGCAACCTGTTTGAAGGTCAGTTTGCTCCTCTGCTGGATGGTATGGGAGAGACGCATTTTGAGATCTCCACGGACGAAGAACTCGTACAGCAGTTTTTCAACCAGGGTATCGTTCTTACTTTCGCGTTCAACCATGCGGAGGCCGAGCGTAGTTTTCGGCAGGCTGCCGAGCTTGACCCGGATCACCCGATGCCGTGGTGGGGAATTGCCCTGGTGCAGGGACCAAACCTGAATGTGCCGATGATGGAACCCGCCATTCCGGTTGCGTGGGAGGCTCTTCAAAAAGCACAGGAGTTGAAGGCAAATAGCTCTCAAAAAGAGCAGGATCTTATTGCTGCACTGGCAACCCGCTACGAAGAGAACCCGCCCGAGGACCGTACAGCGCTTGACATCGCCTATGCAGACGCGATGGAAGATCTTGCTGAAACGTATCCGGATGACCAGCATATACAGTCCCTATATGCAGAGGCATTGATGGATCTGCATCCATGGGATTTTTGGGCGAAAAATGGTGATCCGCAGCCCTGGACACCCAAAATCCTGGATGTTATGGAATCGGTGATGGAAGTCAATCCGCATCACATCGGCGTTAATCACCTGTATATTCATGCTACGGAAGCATCCAAAACTCCTGAACTTGCCCTAGAAAGTGCCAACAATCTCCGGCTGGCCGTTCCGGGGGCCGGCCACTTGGTCCACATGCCGTCTCATACCTATATCCGAGTCGGAGAATATCATGAAGGAACCCTCGCGAATCAGCGGGCTATCCTAACCGATACGGATTATGTGGCGCAGTGCAACGCGCAGGGCGTTTATCCACTGGTGTATGTCCCCCACAATCAACACTTTCTGTGGGCCACGGCCACCCTGGAAGGACGCAAAGATCTCAGTATCAAAGCGGCACACCAAACAGCAAATCTTGTGCATAATGAAGCCATTCATGCGACAGGAATCCCGTTGCTGCAGCATTTCAAGGTAATTCCGCTATTTGCCTATGTGCGATTTGGCATGTGGGACGAGATTATGGCCCATCCCGAACCTGGAGAAGGGCTGTTATATGCAGAAGGAATCCGACACTACGCGAGAGGTAAGGCCTTTTCAGCACGCCAGGATTTCGAACTGGCTGAACAAGAGCTGGGCAAGATCATCACAATTGTAGGAAATAAATCTCTTGATATCGATCCGGATCACAGAAATCTCCTGAAAATTGCCCGATACGTTCTGGAAGGGGAGATCGCAGCCGGTCATGAGGATTATGATACGGCCATCTCAAAATTCGAAGAAGCTATGGTGATTGAAAGTGAGATCCCGTACGATGAACCGCCTAAATGGTTCTACCCTGTACGGCAAAAGCTGGGTGCTGTGTTACTTGATGCCGGACAAGCTTCAGAAGCTGAAAAAATATACAGGGAAGATCTGGATGAATTCCCCCGCAACGGCTGGTCGCTTTTCGGCCTCTGGCAGAGCCTGAAAGCCCAGGGAAAAACGGCTGAGGCCCGTCAGGTAAAAGCTCAATTTGACGAAGCCTGGAAACATGCTGATATCGAGCTTAGGGCAAGTGTTGTGAGGTAAAGGAGTAAAGCCAGCCTAAATAAGCCGGGTAGTTTTCCACGTGTAATTAGAACAACAAAAAATTACTACAGTTGTTCTGCAGGTGAATAATTCTTGATTACAGATTTAAAAAGCCTTCAAAGAGCCGTAATAAATAAAGAGGAATCATGAAAACACTAAAAAATTTATGCATAACAAGTATCGTACTATGTTTGATGAATCCTCTGCAAAGCCTGCATGCGCAGCAGACGCACATGCATGAGGATCATGCTGTACCTGAGGGTTCGTCGATCGGAAAGGTAGATTTTAAAGTATCCTGCAATGAAAGCGTTCAGGAAGATTTCAATTATGCCCTTGGGTTGATGCATAATATGATGTACGTGTCGTCCCGGGAAGCCTTTGAAAAAATTATTGAAACAGATCCGGAATGTGCCATGGGATACTGGGGAGTGGCTACCACGCTATTTCAGCCGTTTTGGCTTACTCGTCCAACCGTTGAAGATCTTCAACGGGGCCAAAATACCATAAATAAGGCGATTGAACTTGTTGATTCCAAACGGGAAGAGCATCTTATTAACTCCACAGCCGAATTTTTCCGTGAACCTGCCAACTCCTACCGAACCCGAATTGACCGCTGGGCCGGGGCGATGGAAACAGCTTATGGGGCCCATCCCGACGATCTGGATATCGCCGCTTTGTATAGTCTCTCACGATTGGCTCTTGCCAGATTTACCGACGATCGAAGTCATCTGTATGACGAGGCGGAAGAGATTCTAAGGAATATCTACGAGCAGGTTTCAACGCATCCCGGGGCCATCCATTACACCATTCATGCTACCGATGTTAAAGGGCGGGCCGGTAACGCACCCGATATTGTAAAGTCTTATGGAAAAATAGCTCCCGAAGTTCCTCATCCGCTGCATATGCCTACCCATATTTACATTCGCCTGGGTAACTGGCCCGAAGTTATAAACTGGAATCTGAGATCGGCCGCGGCTGCTTTGAACTATCCGGCTGGCACAGCAACGTCACATCATTACCTGCATGCAATTGATTATTTGGTTTATGCGTATCTGCAGCTGGGAGAAGATGAAAAAGCGGAGGCGGCCTACCGGGAAGCATTGACTAAAGACCCGCACCAGGGCACGTTTATCAGCACGTTTCATTTAGCTGCCATTCCGGCACGTCTGGCTGTAGAACAGCGGGATTGGGAGCGTGCCGCTTCGCTTGAACCGCGTACTCCGGAATATCTGCCCTGGAATTCGGCCCACATGGCAGAAGGATTAACCTGGTTCGCGCGGGGACTGGGCGCCCTTCATTCGGGGGATATAGAAGCAGCGCAAAAAGCAGAACAAAAGTTAAAAGGACTTCGCGACAGTGCCATAGAGCAAGGTGAACAGAGTATGGCCCACAGTATTGAAATCGACCGGCTGGTACTGGCCGGGTGGATAGCTCATGCACGGGGAGCTGACGAACAAGCGGTTGACCTGATACAATCGGCTGCCGATTTGGAGAAATCCCAGGAGAAACATGCGGTTACCCCGGGATCCGTGCAGCCACCCTACGAGGCATTAGGTGATTTATTGATGGTTCTCAATCGTCCTGCAAAAGCCCTTGAAGCGTATCAGGCCTCTGATGAAATCTGGCCGGGACGGTTGAACACGCTGATGGGGGCGTCACTGGCTGCAAAAATGATAGGAAACGACCGAATGGCAAGAACTCATTTTATCCAACTCTTGAAAAATGCCACCAGTGCAGAATCAGACCTGACAGCCAGCCATGAAAGATGAACCACAAAAGTGTAAGCGGGGAGACCATAGAATCAGGCGGCCTGCACACCTATTTTGAAGTATATGGAAACGGTACCCCGCTGTTCCTTTTACACGGCTTCACCCAGTCATCAAAGTCGTGGAGTCAGTTTATCCGTGCATACAGCAATGATTATGAAATCTATTTGGTAGATTTGTTGGGGCATGGAAAATCAAGCGCTTTTACTGAAGAGGTATCGGTAAAGTCAGCAGCTCATCATCTAAAGAACCTAATCGAATATTTGGGCCTGGATCATATACATGCTATTGGATATAGCTATGGAGGAGAAATTCTTTTCCAGCTGGCATTAATCGATCCTGATTTGATTACATCCATGATCATCATTGGTTCTTGCGGAACATGGGATGTCAAAGACTTCCCAGAATTCGTGGAATTTTTATCCTATAAAAATGTAGAAAATCTGCCCTGGATGCGTGAACAGCAACTCAATGAGGAGCGCATAAAAACATCCTTGACCAGTTTCCTAACTACTCAGTAGTTGTATATGAAGAAGAACTCAGGAGTATTACAACCAGGACATTATTGGTCGTTGGCGATAATGATCACGCTACTCCCCTGGAATATGTTATGAAGGCAAAAACAAATATGCCAAATGCATCTCTATGGATTGTGCCAAACACGGAACATCGGGTCCACCTTGATGAAAATAAGGAGTTGTTTATAAAGACTTCCAAAGAGTTCTTTGATGCCAAAAATTGGTAAAGCTTAACTCAATGGTCGCTAACGGTTTTACTTAATCCGCTCTATAACAAGCCAAATCGAGCGGTCGGGTTCATGTAAGGTACTGAACTTCAGATACATAGCCCCGCCGCTCATTGGGCATTCCGTTAGGTACATACGTAAAAAGTTGTCATTCTGATGGGAAGTACTACTTTAAAAACAGAACTCGTTACAACTTTAAAACGCCAGACAGGCAACCAAGCTTCTTGCCGAACTTCACGAAGAGAAGGAACCGGTGCTTATTACTGAGCATGGAAAACCATCCGCTTATTTGGTTGATGTTAAACATTTCGAGAAGATTCAGAAAAAACTTGAACTCCTAGAAGGATTAGTACGTGGTGAAAAAGCTATTTTAGAAGATCGTGTTATTCCACAAGATGAAGCTAAAAAGCATATGCAGCGATGGCTCAAGTAATTTGGACAGAGGCAGCACTTCAGGATTTAGATCGAGTTGGGGATTATATTTCGCTTGATAATCCAGATGCTGCTAAAAAACTAGTTCGTCAATGTTTTCAACGAGTTGAGAACCTCAGTCAGCATCCTAAACTGGGTAAAACTGTTCCCGAATTAGACCAGTCAGTTTATCGACAGTTAGTACATATTGATATTCTGAAGTCAAAGTAAATGTACCTAACAAAATTGAAATAAGGGTATACCCATATCAACTATTATGCTGGGCACTGCTCCCCTGTTTATAAAAGCCGATCAATAAAATTTGGCTTAACAGCACATTATTTCTCCTTTTTATCCCGGGCTAACAATATTAATTACTATTTAGCCGTATATATCCAACTTCCATCTTAAACAGTCAGGCAATGGGTGTTAATCTGGTTAGGAATTGGATACAAACAGAATAGTAACCAAGAGCACTGAATCAGTTTTGGCTGTCAGGGAATGCGGCTCTTTCTTGTTGAGATACAACCAGCTGCCTTCCGTCATAGTTCTGGTTTCATCCCCGATACTAAATGCAACTTTGCCTTTCAGGCACTGTACAGACACCTCCCCCTCAACCTTGTGCTCCTCAATTTCCCGTCCTTCTGGAACCACCATGCGAATGACTTCCATATCCGGCGTCTTGATAAGTGCATAGCTGGAATCCGCCGACATGTCAGATTTCAATGTGTGCAGATTTACAACCTCTCCTGCTTTTATATGTCCCTGGTTCATAACTTACTCCGTTTTCTGTTTAATGTTTAATGTTATTTTACGATTTGTCAATAAACCTACAATGAAAGCTGAAGAGCCAACAGGGAAAACAGATCCCCGTGAGTATAAAACCCTTTACTGATGCTATTTAATCATGTTGTAGATCTATAAGCTAAATTTAAATATTGTCTCATGAAAATCGACTTACTGGACCTTAAATCAATGAATTTAACAGAAAAATACAATACCTGCCTATTTAGAATATTCGGAAAATTATCAGGTAGAACCATCTGTATTATAGTGGTTTAGGAATCTACCCGAAATCGTTACGGCTGTTTACCCATTTTCTAATTATTCCTATCATATAGCGTGCAATCTGATAAACTATTTATTAATTATCCTGATACGCAGTGCAAAAGATAGAAATTATTCAACATACGGCTGATAAAGGTATTCTAGTTCAGGGGGACACGTTGGAAGAGCTATTCAAGGCCGCCCTGAAAGGGATGGCTCGTATCCAAAAAGAAGAACCAGCAGCGAGGGCAGATGAGCTGAGTACAACCATCCAAATATCGGCACCGGATCGAACTGCTCTTCTGATCGACTTCCTTTCCGAGGTGCACACGCTGAGTGATATCCACAACACCGTTTTCTACTACACTGATTTCAAGAAAATTTCGGAAACTAACCTGGAAGCACAAATCAACGGACAAAATGTATCAAAATTTGATGAGGATATTAAAGCGGTAACCCATTCCCAGGCGGATATCCAGACTAATGATGAGGGCCTGCTTGAAACGATCGTTGTGTTTGATATTTAAAACATGCCTGCCGGTAAACATATTGAGATGCTTACCGAATATTTTGGCTTGTCAGTCCAACGAATATAATCTTCTGCTTGTTAACGGAGGTGAGTTGGTACGTAAGATTTACTTTAAAATTCAAATCGAAGTAAGGGTGGATTGGTCATGGTTGAACGAGCTCAACTTCAGCAGCGAGAGGATTTCATGTGGGAAATTCCCGAATCAACGCGTGACGACATGCGGGTGCCGGCCTTTCTTTTTGCCGTGGAAGAAGCTCTTGACGGAATGCTTGAGGACCGCTCCCTGGAGCAACTCATAAATGTGACTACTCTGCCTGGAATTAAAGAAGCCGCTATCGCCATGCCGGATGCGCACCAGGGATATGGTTTTCCCATTGGCGGTGTTGCAGCGACTGAGTACCCGGAGGGAGTCATTTCGCCGGGAGGTATTGGTTATGATATCAACTGCGGAGTTCGGTTGCTTCGGTCCGAGGTACAGTATGATGAAGTAAAAGAGAAAATCGGAGAACTGACCAAGAAGCTTTATCAAAATATTCCGACGGGTGCCGGCAAGAGTGGCCCCTTGAACCTATCTCAAGATGAACTTGATAAAGCACTTGTAGAGGGTGCACACTGGCCTGTCAAGCTGGATTACGGCAAACAGGAAGATCTGGAATTTATAGAATCTGAAGGTTTCCTGGAGCATGCCGACCCTGATGCCGTATCTCACCACGCCAAGCAGCGAGGGCAGGATCAGATCGGCACGCTTGGCGGCGGCAATCATTTTATGGAAGTCGACCGCATCTCAAAAATATTTGACGAAGAGGCTGCCGAAGCGATGAATCTGAAACCGGGGCAAATAGTCTTCCTGATCCATTCAGGCTCTCGTGGTTTTGGTCATCAGATCGCCACCGAGCACACGCGCAAGTTCCGGGATAAGCTACCCGAATATGGCATTACGCTGCCCGACCGCGGTCTGGCCTGCGCGCCGCTAAATACCGGGGATGGTCAACAATATTACCATGCCATGGCCGCTGCAGCCAACTTTGCCTGGGCCAATCGTGAAGTAATCACCTGGCAGGTGCGCAATGCCTGGAATAGCGTTTATGGAGATGCCGGCGGTGATATTGAGGTGGTGTACGATATTTCTCACAACATGGCTAAAGTTGAGGAGCACAAGGTAAATGGCAACATCGAAAAGCTAACTGTACACCGCAAGGGAGCTACCCGGGCCTTCGGTCCCGAGCATCCCGATCTGCCTGAACAATATCGCACCATAGGTCAACCTGTGCTAATACCCGGCAGTATGGGAACCGGATCTTACGTACTGACCGGCACACAGAAAGCATCACAGCCCACCTTCGGCTCCAGTTGTCATGGTGCCGGCCGGCAGATGTCTCGGACTGATGCGAAAAGTCAAGTCAATGCCGACCAGTTAAAGCAAGAGCTACTTGAACGGGGCATTCATATTGAAGCAGCCTCAAAAAGCGGAGTTTCTGAAGAAGCTCCATTGGCCTATAAAGATGAAGATCTTGTTGTGGAAACAGTTGAAAAAGCAGGTATTGCGAAGCGTGTCGCCAAAATGCAGCCTGTTGGTGTCATTAAAGGCTAGATAAACCATGAGGGCTGGCCAGATCAAGTATTTTAATCTGTATGAAATTTGCGTTTCTATAGTATTTCCACTGTTCCATTGACACCAATCTGAGAACTGCTGTTCTATCCTAAGTTCATGTAATCCCGGATTTTTTCAACTTGTTTTATAGCCAAACGAAGTGAAAGCTTCCGTCCACGTTATGCTAAAAATTCAATAATGTTATACCAATCGGAGGATGCAAGTACTCCTTTATTTATTCGATTTTTTTGTTCTGAAAGAAAGCCAATAAAAATCACGTAAATCTACGTATCAAAACTCCGTACTTCTTTCTATTGATGTGTGGCCTCATACGGAATAAGTTTAAGTCTTACCGAATGAGGTAATAGCCGTCTGTAGATGATATAGAGCAGCCTTTCTTGATTGAGAGGCTGCTCTTTTTATTTTTCTTGACTAATCCTTGTTTCCATTCCCAAATTGTTCACTTCTTTCTTCTTAGAGGGAGTATGAACAATTGCAGACATAACTGTAGATGAGTAGTGCAAGATCTATCTGTTTCGGTCTGGAACCAGCCATAAAAAAAAGACTGACCGGCTTTCGCCAATCAGTCCTGTAAGAAATTGCTTGCTCCCCGGTAGGACTCGAACCTACGACCCAGCGGTTAACAGCCGCTTGCTCTACCACTGAGCTACCGAGGAATGTGGCAGTTGAATCAATATTTCAACCGTTTTCAAAGAGAGCACAAATATAATAGATTAGACCAACGCAAGTCAAGACCAATTTAAAACTTTTTAGTATCTTACTTTTTCCAATGTGAGCCCTTTCGCCCTGGCTCCATGACCGCTTATTTCTGTATTGGGATGCTCAAGCAGATCGCGAAAATCCTGTACCTTCAACTTGCCTATGCCCACCTGAATCATTGTTCCGATAAGCCTGCGAACCAAGTGACGGAGAAACCGATTCGCCTCGATCTGATAGATCAATAGGTGATCTTTACGGATAAACGCTGAGTGCTGAATATCACATTCCGTACGCTCTTGCTCTGGCCCCGACTTGGTGAAGCTTTCAAAATCATGAATCCCAAAAATGAGTTCGCTGCATTCCTTCATCGCCTGCAAGTCCAAATCATCCAGCACGAGTTGGGCATAGCGATCGTTGCATCGGGCTGGAACGGGTGATAACCTGGAAACGATAGCGACGGCTCTTTGCATCAAAACGAGCATGGAAATCATCGTACACCCGTTCCAATTTATACACCGAAACATCCCGTGGCAACACGCCGAGCAGGGCGTATGGAAGCTTTTGCGAATCCAAATCCTGTTCATAATCAAAATGAGCAACCTGTGCTTCTGCATGCACACCGCTGTCGGTGCGTCCTTGTCCTATAATGTCAATCGGTGTGGTCAGAATTTGTGATAAAGCCTGCTCAATTTCCCGCTCTACGGTGCGCCCCTCCGGCTGACGCTGCCATCCAAAAAAATTGGTTCCGTCGTATTCAATAAGCAGTTTATAGCGCGGCATGAAACAGTTTTTTTAACGTCCGAATTTTAGCACGGATTTATGAGAGCAAAGAATGGTTTTTTAATCAATTTGTGTGTGGAATTAAAATGTGATCCTAAGGTCTGCTACAAAACCTTGACCGCGGTAGGGCGAAAAATACAGTGAAACTGCTGTGGCAGCTTCCTGCTTCTTTCGCGCCCTGTTATAGGCACTTACGGCACTGACGATCCGGTTTACCACCATCAGCGAAATAAGTGCCGGTAGCTGCTGGTCAATATGTTCAAATCGCTCCCGGAGATTCTGATACTTATTCCGAGCTGTTTCGTCGCGCCAGCTCCATCGGTTTTGGGGATTCTCCTCATACAGCATGTTCCAGTTTCGGGTACGTTCCTGGTAGCTGTTATAGGCCTCCAGGTTCTCAAAATCACCCACAGCAAGGCGGAAACCGCGTTCTCTATCTTTTATATTCACTCCGGCCGAAGTCTGCGCATAGGTATACCAGTTGTGCTGCAGATTCTGGGCATGCCAACGCAAACCCGCATAGGAAATAATTAACGCTGCTTCAGCGGCCAGGTGATATTGTCCCCGCGTCCAGTTGCTTTTATCTGCGTAGTGATGGCCCCATCCCGGAACGGCCAATGATTTCAGAAAGGCGATTTTAGGATCCGGTAGTTGTGATTCCGAACTTTCGGCATTTTGAGCATTTGCCCCATACATTATTCCCATACATAAAAAAAATATGGGAATTGAACGGCGCATCTGGAATCTTGTTTGAGGATTATGATTTTTCTCGTTCGCGATCCCAGTGCCGGAATATGGATACGCTGAAACCGGCCATCAGCAGGAAAGTACCAAGCCAAACAACCGATATGAACGGTTTTTCTTCTGCCACAATAAGCACCCACTCTTCCTGGGGTTCGGCCTCAATTCCGCGAATCTTCAGTTCGATCTTGCCAGTAGAGGGATCAACGCTGGTAAATTGAACAACTATATCTCTGTTTCCTACCTGCATTGGTGGTGCGTACGTCCAGCTTTTGCCATCTTTTTTGTAGATCGCAAAAAGTGGATTGAGCGTATCCCTGACCCCGGTTGCCCGATGTGAAATATTCAGATCCGCCCGAACGGCGATGATCGTGCTGTCGGGCAGCGACTCTTTATCAGCGGGACGATAATCGGAGAAATTGAGCGTATATCCCCCCATGTTCATCGATTCTCCACGACCCAGATTTATCGTTTGCGTTTCGGTCGTATCCTGCTGCTGAGTAGATGCTGACGCAGAAGCGGGCTGCATGGACGAATTGTCGCTGGACTTGGCTTCCACTTCCTCATTTTTCTGCTCCACATAGGAACTGCCCGCAACATAAAGATAGATATCGCTCATCAATCCGGTGTACACATCCGGATCCACCGACCACTCAATACGGTTGGCCGAGGAACTTGCCAACATGGGATAAACTTCAGGATTGAGCGTAAATTGGCTTCCTTCGCCTTCAACAGGCTCAAACTGAATTTTATACTGCTGCTGTCCCGGGCGCTCTTGGTTGGCCATGGTGTAACCCTTGTACGTCACAAGATACTTGCCGTTTACCACTTTGGGCTCATTCAGCTTGAGCTCAAGGAAGTTTACTTTCTGGCGGACCGGGATGCCTTGGTCATCGGTTACTTTGCCTTCCTCAATCGCCTGGTTGTAATTTTGTGTGGAAAGATCCAGCAAATTGCCGTTGTAGGCAGAGGACGCCAGTATGCCCAGCAATAAAACGCCAAATCCGACATGGCTTAGCGCTCCACCAATAAGTTTGGGTTTTTTTGTAATGAGGCGAGCCATCATAAATCCGTTTCCAATCAGGGCAAACCAGCCGGCCAGGATGTACAGCAAATAATACAAGTTGCGCACATCGCCTAAAATCATGGTAGTAAGCGTCAGCACGCAGGAGATGATGACCGGCCAGGTCAGGTCGTGGGCCAGCGATTCGGCATCTTGCTTCTTCCAGAACAGAAACTGGCCGACTACGGTCATAAATGCTGCTAAAATCGCCAAAGGCATGGTCCACTCGTTGTAAAAGCTGATCTCCGGTGGAGTGGGATTCGCCTCAAATAACCGCCCGAGAATAGGTGAGCTGGTACCGAGTATAATCACAAATCCGAGCAGGAACAGCACCATCGCACCGGCAAAAGTCATAAACTCCCGGCTAAGAAATTTAGATTCATTTTGCTGGCTGGGCAGATCTTTATAACGGTAGATCAACATGCCAACTCCCACTACAGTGACGATAAACATAAACGCCAACAGTTGATTATAGAGGCCAAGATCCACAAAGCTGTGAACGGAAGAGTCCGCGAGAATACCGGAACGCGTCAAAAAGGTCTCATACACGATCGCTACATAGGCCAGAATCGCAAATATGATGGAAGCCTTTTGGGAAGTTGAGCTCTTCTTCTGTATGATCATCGTATGGATGCCGGCCGTTCCGATCAGCCAGGGTACGAATGAGGCGTTTTCAACCGGGTCCCACGCCCAGTAGCCGCCGAAAGAAAGCGTGACATAAGCCCAGTAGCCGCCCAGGAAAATGGCTGTCAGCAGGGCAACGTTTGCACCGAGGGTCCACGGAAGGGCGGGATTTACCCATTCATTGTATTTCTCTTTCCAGAGCGCCGCCATTGCAAAGCAATAGGGAATCGTCATCATCGAAAACCCTAAAAACAGGATGGGTGGGTGAATCATCATCCAGGGACTTTTAAGCAGGTCGTTCAGTCCTTTACCGTCTGAGGGAATAAAATCGGGATTGGCCTGTATGAAAGGCGCGTTCGGCATCTCTTGGGCCAGGGTTCGGAACGGGGAAGCACCTATGCTGAAATCACCGAACGAGATACCGGCAATCATTGAAATCAGGAATACCTGGGTAAGCGTTAAGAAAAAGAGTACAGGTCCGCGGTACGGTTTTCGGGTCCATTTCATCAACCCTAGCCCAATCAGGAAGGAGAACAGAATCCATACCATAAAGCTCCCCTCCTGTCCGCCCCAGAAGGCTGATACCAGGTAGCGGAGCTGCAGGTCGCTGCTGGTATAGTTATACACGTAATAATACTGGAACTGGTGATTCAGAATCAGGTAGATCAGCAGTGCTGAGGCCGCAACGATCAATGTTCCTTTGATTCCAAAAAGCCAGTTTGATATACGGTAGAGGCGGTCATTATCCCAGCGAGAAGAAAAGAAATATCCCACGGCAGCCAGTATGCTCGCTAAAAAAGCTGCGTAGATTAAAATGTTACCTACTGATCCAATCATCAATTCTCGGGGAAGTATTTAAAGCGTTCTAGAATAGAATTTTACAGATTTCAAATCTCAAACCGTACCTAATGACTGAGGTCAACAAGCCTCGAGTTGCGTATAATATATTTGCAAGGTTGAAATCTGTTCTGTTAACATTATCCTGCTGAAGCCTGCTCAAACTGCGAAGCATCAACATCATTGTATTTGGAAGGACATTTCATCAGCATATCGTTCGCGTAAAATACGCCGTTTGCCATCTCACCAATGACAACTAGCTGGTCGGCCTGTTCAAAGTTGTTAGGTTTCGGTTTGGGATACACTACCTGGCGGACATTTCCATCCTGGTCTTCCATGAAAAAGGTAAACTGCTTGGTTTCCATTGAAAAACCGTAGTCTTTGCTGCTTTCCCACTTGCCCACTACGTGAGCCCCACTCATGCTTTCCGCCTGTTCAAAATTTACGTAAGTGCTGATGCTGTTGCCGAAATTGTACATCAGCAGCGAGGTGAATCCAACAATGGCTATAATTCCGATGATTACTTTGGGCTTCATGTGATTACTCTGTGTTGTCTTGAGTTACGTTGTTTTCCAGCTTGCTAACTTTTTTATCCAGCCGGATTATAAAATATAGTAATATGAACCAAATAATAAGACTTACGCCAAGCACTATAAAGATCAAATCATTCGAAGCTGCGGCTTGTATGATCACGCTGGCATTCTCCATATCCCCGGCCGCATCCCACTTTTGAGAATAGGTTTCCGTAAGTGTGTCAGCTTTACCAACGCTTGAAAGTGTATCTTCTTGTATCTGGCTTAAAAAATTTTTCATGCCGTCCGATCTTCAATCTGGTGTTTCACTTTTTTGTACCGGTTGAGTATATCTATCAACCAAACTGACAGCCCGATAAATCCGATTATTGCAGGATAAAAGATATATGCTAAGTTCGGGCGCTGTAATTTCGCTAAACGCCGGATTTCCCTCCGCACCGGGATGCAGGCTGGGCAGTTGCCGAGGTACGATATAGAGTAAAAAAGGGATAGTGGTAGCGGCAAAAACATTATACACCGCCGCCAGCTTGGCGCGTTTTTCGGGATTGTCAAAGGCCGTGCGAAGCACGAAATAGGCTACATAAATCATCATCGCCAATGCCGAAAGATTCATGCGTGGTTCGGCGAAAGTCCACCAGGTGCCCCACGTAAACCGTGCCCAGAGCGCCCCGGTAAAGAGTCCGCAGAGCCCAAACACCAGTCCCACCTGCGTAGCTGACTCCGCTTTGCGGTCCATTTCCAAATCCTGGCTGTTCAAATAACGGATGCTGTAGATCAGTCCTGCCGCAAAACAGACCGCCATGGTAAACCACATGGGAACGTGCAGAAATAGGTTGCGCGCCGATTCCTGCAGTATCGGGATTTCCGGGATCGGAATCAGGAAACCGACGATCAATACTCCCGTCATCCAGATGGCTATAAAATATTTCCAGACTTTAAGCTTCAAACGTACTCGTAATTTATTGAGGCTGATGTTTCAGAAAAAGTGATTCAACAGGCTTAAGGTTATTCGTTCATAATTCCCGTTTCCCCTTACATTGACCACCCAAAAGCCGAATAATATACGAAACTTCCAACGGAAAAATGAATGCAATCACCTGTTGTTTTTCCGAATTTTACCTATGTTGTTAACGTGTGTAAAATCCCTTATAAACTCTCAGGCTCATAGTTATGGCTTCTCAATCCCAATCCAAACAAGTCACTCTTTCTCCGAGCTGGAAACAGCATTTCATCGGCTATGTGCTGTCGGTGTTAACTATACCTATCTTTGGCCTCGGCCTTATAGCATTCTATTTTGTCAGAAAAAAACACAAGGGCACGAGCTACAAGGTAACTGACACCCAAATTTCCTCAACTGATACCAAGTACCAGCGTAATATTGACTTGGTGAATATTGAAGATGTTCAAATCCAACAGAGCTGGCTGCAGGAAAAACTGGGCATTGGCACCCTGGTACTTTCAACTTCCGCAGCTTCTATGGATGTGGTGGGTATGGAAGAGCCTGAAAAGTTGAAGAACATAATTGAACAGGCGATAGCCACCCAGAAAGAACAGCAGAAAAAGCAGGATGTGCGCAGACACAGGGAGCCAAAATACCAGCCGGGCACCATGGAAAAGATGGATTACCTGACCGGCCTTTGGCAGCAGGGACTTATTTCGGATGATGATTTTGAAAACGAAAAAAGAATTTCGAATAGAAGCCTGTACTTTTATTCTCAGATAAAAGGGTATTATGGGGTCTATTTTCACCTTCCCTCCCACCATATCATCAAGAAACATTTATTGACAACTTCAAGACAAAGCCTATAAAAAGATTACTATCTCGTTTCTTCGCTTTTTTTTATTGTAATTCTACTCCTTAATAGTACCCTGTTAACGCCCAGCAGCCCAACGTTAAGCAGGCGGAACAGATTACCACCCAGATGATGGAAAAGATGACTGGCAGCACGCAGGTGGATACACGCTGGATTGAAGAGACCGATCATTTTTGGTACAGCTACTAAACCGGTGAAGGCAAGAATTGGTTTTATGTGGATGCCGCCAAGCCCTCCCGTCAAAAGCTGTTCGATCAGGAAGAGATGGCGTCCAAACTCACGCAGGTTTTCAACAAACCGTTTGGCAGCAAGGACCTACCGTTAAAGGAATTAAATACGGCACACAGAAAGGGATTTTTACTTTCCATGTAGATAGCATCCGGTTTACGTATCACATTGATAACAAGGAACTGGCCAAGCAAGACACCCTCAAGAAAAAACCGGATCAAGGCCGGCAAACGCTTTGACTACATGCCGATGCCCGGCCAGCGCCACTCATTCGGTGACTACACACCCTATATTGAACGGCTCATGTGGGATTATTTTACTGAACATCTTTTGGGCTATCATCCGGATGAAGTGAATTACGACATTCCGGATTATGAGGAGTGAAATAGTTGTGAGTCATGAGTCTTGAGTAGTGAGTTTTTGGTTGAGGGAAAGGCGAAGTTGAAATCGTGATTACTGATTGTAGATTGACAATCTATATATCAATCAGCGGCGGCAAGTTTTTGCTGGTAGGCGCGTTCCTGGACAGTGATTGTGAAGTTCCAGAATATGCCGGCCAGGGCCAACAGCACGGCAAATACCAATATCATCTGTCGAATGGTAAAAATATCGTTCTCCAGCAGCATGGAGGTAGTAAACACAGAAAAAGACTGAGCCAACGTAAAGAGTAGCCACTCTGTGCTAAAAATGCGTCCGCGGAATGTATCCGGTGTTCGGCGTTGCAGCAGAACAGTACTCATCACCCAGTTGGCTCCGGAGGCAGTGTGCGCCAGGAACACGAATATCAGCATCAAAATGATGCTTCCGGTCCATCCCACAACCAGGTACATCGTGCCGGCAAACATCATGCAGAGGCCCATGGCACGAATCCAGTCGCCTTCATCCTGGAAAATCCGGCGCCCGATAACCGGTCCAATGCCCGTACCAATACCCCGCGCCGCGTAAAGCAGTCCCAGGCCAATGCTACCCATCATCAGGATATCTTCAGCGACAAGAATAAGCAGGTAGACAAGCGAGCCCAGGAACATCGTAAAGGCACATTTCGCCAGGCTGGGACACAATATCTGATCATTTTCATAAAGAAACTCGAGACCTTCCCTGATGCCCACAAACGGATTTCGAGTGCGTTTGAGCTCTTCTTCGCTCATCTCTTTTTGCGGAATGGTGGCTCGATAGATAAACCATGCCGAGAGTCCATGACTCAGGGCATCGAAAATGAATACCAGGTCGGTGCCAAGCCAGCCTGTCGCCAGTCCGCCCACGCCCATACCGAGAGTAAAAATAATGCTCCAGCTTGCCGAAGAAAGCACATTGGCATCCACCAGTTCCTGCTTAGTAGTTACATTGGGAATCGATGAGGTTTTGGCCGGTTCAAAAACAGCGGAAAGCATCATCTGGATAGCCGTGAGCACGTAGGCCAGCCAGAGCATTTCGTACGATCGAACCAGCAACAGTCCCGCGATGACCACACCGCGAGCCAGATCACAGAAAATCATCACACGGCGCCGGTTAAACCGATCAGTGATATAGCCTGCAAACGGGGAAAAAACAGCGAGGCTCATCATTTTTATAATGATGATCAGGCCAAGCAGAAATTCAGAATCAGAGTAGCGGGTAACCAGCGCGTACACGGCCAGCAAGCCGAACCAATCCCCAAAATTGGATACCACCTGGCTCAGCCATAACCGGCGGTAATCCGTATTCTCGGAAACGAGCGTTATGTAAGGTTGAACTTTTTCAAGCATGTTGATGCTACTGACAAATGCTTCAGATTTGCGCCAAATTTATTACGTGTTTTTGGATGGGATCCTGATCAATCAATTTCCAAACCATTAAAGAGAGATAAATTTTGCTGTACATTACTCTCAATTCACAATTCTTAATCCATCATTCAACACCCGTGCTGCCAAAGCCACCTTCACCGCGTTCGGTTTTGGGAAGCTGACCAGCTTCTTCAACGTCAAATTGCTGGACAGGCGCAATCACCATCTGTGCGATGCGATCACCGTGATTGATAAGGAACGGTTCACTGCCATGGTTGATCGCCAGTACCTTGACCTCTCCGCGGTAATCGGCATCAGATGGTTCCCGGGGTATTTAGCATGGTGATGCCATTTTTAAAAGCCAGACCACTGCGGGGCCGAATTTGTGCCTCATATCCCTGGGGCAGAGCCATCTGCAGGCCAGTGGGAATAAGTGCCCGCTGCCCCGGTTTCAGTACAAATTGCTCAGCCAGTGCCGCACGCAGATCCATCCCCGCGGCATATGCAGATTCATACGATGGCAGCGGCAAATCTTGTGCGTGATCTAATTTCCTGAACACAACCTTACTCATTCCGTAACTCCTTTTTGTAATCGATTAATCTAACTTTTGCGTTTCCCAGCCATACTTTCACATGAGCCTCCAGCGGAATGCGCAGCTCATCATCCGCAAACCATGCTTTAAATCTTCCACTGAAACCGAAGGGGCCGTCAATATCGGTGTCACCCTCGGCGTAAAATGCGTTAACAGGCTCCTCGAAAGCCTCGTATTCACGTTTTTCCTGCTGGCGGGTATATTTCATGTCGATGGTCCCTTTCTGCTCATCCAGGTAGATGAAGAGGCGGGAATTCACCTGCTGGCCCGCGAGAAGCCGGGAGAAAAGAGTGATCAACGGCCCTGATGTTGCGGGCGTTTCCAGGTCGAGTGTATCAATTGCTTCACCCTCTTTGAAGGCATACACTTTTCTGCGGTCGTAATTATACACGTAACGATCTTCCCTGAAATTATCATCATCTACATCATCTTTCCAATAGACCATCTCTTTGGGTTTTCCGCCGTCAACCTGGAAAATTATGTTGTAATGGTTTTCCTCTTTACCAACAAACGGAATGCCAGGGTTTGATGTGATGATGCCACTTAGCTTCCAGGCGGGCTCCCCATGATAGAGGGTATCCTCCATCACCATTTTAACCTGCCCAATTGTAAAAAAGCTGTAGGTTACCTTGTAGGTCAACACTTCACGCCACTGCAGCAACTCCTGCGCGGTGGGACTCCCCTCCTGCATGACAACGTAATCCCCACCTTCCTGGGCTTTTAGGGGAAAAACGGTGCTTAACGCCACAAATAAAAATACGATGCTGATCTGTAGAAACTTCAAAAGCTGAATAGAATAGAGGTTATATAAATCTCGTTTTATTTTTTCGTGAAAACCACAAAAGTTCGATATTATCCAACTAAGATGAAACGCCTATAAAGATATTTAGTATACAATCGTTCATGAAAAACACCCGACACACAGCATCTGCCGCGCTGGCTGTTTTATTACTGGTTATAATTGGTTGCTCCAAGAGTGATGATCAAAAAGAGTTCGAAAACCAGGCTTATTCACCGCCTGAAGGATATACAGCAATGAGCGCAAATGCACAAGAACTTGATCAATCAGATCCAGATGACTGGCGTATTTCACCCATGTACCAAGGGTTGTTAAGTATTGTAAGCAAAGCCTATCCTAATCCTGTTTTTATAAACTCAACTTCTCGTATTCAGCTGAATATTAATTACATAACAAACTTGTCCAGAATTGAAGCCTGGGTTTTTCAGACTAGTTTCCAAGAAGATGGTCGTGGACCGGTTGATAGCATTTCAGATTCGCAAATATCCGAAGGCGGAGTACCTGTGATTAATTTAAATCCTTCCAGTTTTCCCCAAAATTTCAGAGGGGATAACCTTTATAGAATTTTGATACTTGATCAGTCTGGAAATGTAATCACATATGGTGATATAAAGGTGGAACAGTAATGGGTTGTAATACTGTGGGAGTGCTCCTATTTTAGGTTCCATCAAACTTTTACAGATCATGCCTAAACGAAAAATCTCTACATCTGAACGCAATGTGCTCAGCAAGCTGGTGTTCCCGGAAACGTTTGAAACGGTACTGGATGAAACCGGCCTGCAGTACGGTGAGCTGCGCGACGATCTTATCAACCTGATGAGTTTCGGTTTCATTGAAGCGTACGAGCGGCAGGGCAACCAAATAGCCCTTACCTCGTTCTATGACGCCGATAACCTGCAGAATTTCACCTTCCGCGCCACCAAAAAAGGGCTTGCACAAATCAGGGTAAACCGCCGATGAAATTTGAAGCCGACATAGAAGGCCGAACACATAAGCTGGATTTCGACTTTGATCAACAACAGGTTACCGTTGGTGACCGGAGCTACCAGTTCACCTTCGAGATAAAGAACGAGCGTCACCTGCTGAGAGTTGGAACCAGACTTTTTAAAATTGATAACGTTCAGCAACAAAAAGACGTTCTGGAATTTACGATTAACGGACGGTGGTGCTCGGTAACTGTGCACGATGAGCAGGATCTGCTGCTCGACCGCATGGGCTTTAAAAGAGCTGCCGAAATTGGCGAAGGGCAACTTAACGCTCCCATGCCCGGCAAAATCCTGGAGCTGATTGTGGAAGAGGGATCTGAAGTAGAACTAGGTGACCCTGTCGCTATTCTGGAAGCCATGAAGATGGAAAATGAGCTGAAAGCTCCCACCAAGGGCGTTGTGACTTCCATCGCCGTTCAGGCGGGTGAATCTGTTGAAAAAAACGCATTAATTTTAGAAATAGAAGCTAGTGGATAAATTTGTAATTGAGGGGCCAACCCCTCTTCGAGGCGACATTAAAATAAGCGGATCAAAAAATGCTGCCCTGCCCCTAATGGCAGCTGCGTTACTCGCTGATTCTCCGACAACTATATATAATGTTCCCAAACTGCGGGATATCTACACATTCAACAATGTTATTCGTGTTACCGGTGCACATGTGGATTTTGACGAAGAAAACAACCAGCTGCGGATCGATCCGCAACACATAAGCCATTTGGAGGCACCTTATGAGCTGGTTCGCAAAATGCGGGCCTCGTTTTATATGCTCGGTGCACTAATTGGAAAATTTGGAGAGGCCAAAGTTTCACTGCCCGGGGGCTGTGCCTGGGGACCTCGACCCGTTGATCTTCATCTTGAGGGGATGAAAAAGATGGGGGCAGACATTGACCTCGACAAAGGATATGTGCTCGGTAAAGCGGAAGAGCGGCTCGAAGGTGGCACTTTTACCATGGAACCAAGCAGCGTAGGTGCTACCGTAAACCTGCTGCTCTCTTCCGTGCTGAAGGCAAAAAAATTCACTATCAAAAACACAGCCATCGAACCCGATGTTGTGCTTCTGGCCCGAACGCTTAATCGCATGGGCGCGCATATTGAAGGTATCGGTACCGATACAATGACAGTACACGGAGTAGAAAAACTGGAAGGTATTGAAGTCAACAATGCCCCGGATCGCATTGAGACGGGCACCTATATGATTGCCGCCGCCATGCATCCCGAGTCCGAGCTAACAATCAAGAATACGGATCCTTCCGATTTGGGCTCATTTCCGGAAACACTTCGGCAGACGGGTGCCACGGTAAAAATCGATGGTTCAACTATCCATGTAAAAGCACCCAGCGAGCTCAAACCCACCTCAATTCAAACAGAAGTTTATCCAGGTTTCCCTACGGACCTGCAGGCCCAATGGGCTACGATGATGACCCAGGCGTACGGTCGCTCCGTAATCACCGATACCATTTATACCGATCGTTTCAGTTACGTTCCTGAATTAAAACGGTTGGGGGCAGAACTCAAAGTAAAAGGCAACGCAGTTATAGTTTCGGGGAAATCTGACCTGGAGGGCGCCTCCGTAATGAGTACCGACCTCAGGGCAAGTGTCAGCCTGGTGCTGGCCGCCATGGTCGCTGAGGGCACCAGCGATATCCTGCGAATCTATCACCTGGATCGCGGATATGAAAAACTGGAAAAAAAACTGAATATACTCGGTGCCGATATCAAACGAACGGATCAGGAAGACTGAACTTTGGTATAAAAGTTTTTCCCGACCGTAACAATAAGTGGACGTTTTTTCCATTTACATTAATAGGAAAGTAACTGTATATTAACCGACAGTTACAATTCTTTTTTGAAGGGTATTCAGAGACATTTTTTGACAATTTTTAAGATTGTAAATGCAGATTTAGTGTTAGCACAAACCATTTTTAAAAACTTTTTTGCTAATCTTTTACGGTACATAGAATGGATTTTATGTAATAGAGGTATAGCTTCTCTAGATGCATTCCATGCTGATCTGCAGCCAACCCGCTCCTCTGAATACGGGTACATGAATACCAGCTATACACGTAACAAAAATTTTAATGTAGCGGTTGCTGAACCTCCGCTACCGGCAAGATATGTCAAAGTGTTAAAAGATTTTGAATCAAAGATATACAACAGATATATATATGACGTAAAGTGCTTGGAGGTCAGCAGCTGCGTGAAAGGAATGGAATTCGATGAAGAACCAAATAATCGTTCACGCGAAGGGCAAACAAACCCGAATAGCCCTCCTGGAAGATGGAGAACTTGCCCAACTATTTATAGAATCTGAAGAAAACCAGCGCACGGTAGGTAATATCTATCTTGCCAAAGTTCACAAGGTGATGAGTGGTATCCGTGCCGCCTTCATCGATATGGGGACCCCCAAGGATGCTTTTTTGCACTTCTCTGACGCGGGGGATCACCTGAAAGAATATGTCCAGATGTTGAACGGACGAAACGCTATCAATAAGAGCGTCCGTAATGAGCTGAAGAAGATAAATTTTGACAAGATCTCAAATTACCAGAAGCAAACATGGGCCGGGCGTATTTTAAATCCTGGTCAGCGCCTGCTGGTGCAGATTGTCAAAGAACCGATCGGTTCCAAAGGGCCGCGTGTTTCTACTGATATTACCATTGCCGGACGTTTCCTAGTACTCATACCCATGGGCGAATATATCGCCGTATCCCGAAAGATTAATAACTATAAAGAGCGGCGACGCCTGAAGGGCATTGTCGGTTCCATGCTACCGGATGGTTTCGGCGTGATTGTTCGAACCGTGGCTACCGGCCAGGATAAGAAAGCGATTGAAGATGACATGCGGGACGTGCTCAAAAAGTGGGAAAAGATTCTCGGTAAACTGGAAGACGCCCAACCCCCGGCTTTGCTGTATAACGACCTGAGCATGACGGAAAGCCTGATTCGCGACCTGTTCGCAAAACAATATGACCGCGTGCTGATTGACGAACAGGCTATGCATAAGAAGCTGAAGTCCTATGTCAGCCAGATCGCCCCGCAGATGCTGCCCAACGTGGAGCTGTATAAAGGCCGGGAGCATATTTTTGACTTCATGAAGATAGCCAAGGATGTCGACTCGATCTTCAGTCCACGTGTGCGCATGCCCTCCGGTGGATATCTTATTTTTGAGCAGACTGAGGCTATGTATGTGGTGGATGTAAACTCTGGTCCCTATGCAGCCAAAGAAAAGCAGGAAGACAACTCCCTGAAAACCAATCTTGAAGCTGCCCGTGAAGTCGCCAAACAGTTGCGGCTGCGCGATATTGGCGGAATCATTGTCGTGGATTTTATCGACCTGAAAAGCGACAAAAACCGGAAAAAAATTTATGATGAGCTGAAGAAAGAATTCAAGAAAGATCAGGCCAAAACCAATGTGATAGGCATGAGCGATTTCGGCCTGGTGCAGATAACACGGCAACGTATTCGACCCAGCGTGGTAAACTCCGTTTCCAAGGTGTGCCCTGATGTGCGGCGGCTCAGGAAACGTGGTAACAAAGAACACGATCGTTGCTGACCTTGATGCTTGGTTGAGCAAGTTTAACTCAAATACTTCCTACAACTCTGTAGATATTTATATAAATCCTTACCTCAAAGCCTACCTGGACAAGGGGCTGTTTAGCATTCGCTTGAAGTGGATGCTCAAATACTTCATCAAGATTAATCTTATTGGAGAAGAGTCCATCTCCCTGAATGAATACCGCGTAACCCTGGCCGGTTCAGATATTGAAATTACCGATGCGGTTATGCGTGATGAGCCGATCGACGAACTGGTTCAGAGTTCCGAAGCAAAGCTCCAAGAGCTGGATTCAGGTAAACCAAAGCGTGAAAACCTCGATTATTACCAGAAAGAAGATCCCAAAAACGGAAGTGGTAAGCGCAATGGTCTACCCCCGCGCCCCGGTAGTAACCAGGCAACACGCCCCAACAGCAGCTCAAAATCTAAATACTACAAATCTGATTCCTAAAACATACTTCAGAACAAACTAATCGTATTTCCTGAAACATTATGAGCGTACCTCAACTAAAAGCTACCACCGTAATGGGTATAATCCATAACGGTGAGGTGGCCATTGGTGGCGATGGCCAGGCCACGATGGACAAGACCGTGATGAAATCGACCGTGACCAAAGTTCGCCGCCTGTATAACGACGAAATTCTTGCCGGTTTTGCCGGATCAACGGCCGATGCATTGACCCTTTTTGAGAAGTTTGAAGAAAAAATCCAGCAGTACAACGGTAACCTGCAACGAGCTGCCGTAGAAATGGCCAAGGAGTGGCGCAATGATAAATTCCTTCGGAAACTGGAAGCTCTGCTGGTAGTCATGAGCAAAGATAAGGCGTTGCTCATTTCAGGCCAAGGAGATGTTATTGAACCGGATGACCAGATTCTGGCTATTGGCAGCGGGGGTTCCTACGCCCTGGCAGCAGCCCGCGCCCTCAAGGCAGATGCATCAGAATTATCGGCCCGAGAAATCGTTGAAAAATCACTGAATATAGCAGCAGATATCTGTATCTACACTAATCATAATCTGTCAATACTAGAAATTGATGAATAACCAGAGTGTTATGAAGCAAGTTGTTGAACAAAAAAATCTAACCCCGCGGCAAATTGTTGCTGAGCTGAACAAGTATATTGTGGGGCAAAATGGAGCCAAGCGATCGGTAGCTATTGCGCTCCGAAACCGCTGGCGACGAATGAATTCTGACGAAGAGATCCGAGATGAAATACTGCCGAACAATATCCTGCTGATCGGTCCCACCGGCGTTGGTAAAACCGAAATTGCTCGTCGGCTGGCCAAACTGGCCAACGCCCCTTTCATTAAAGTTGAAGCTTCCAAATTTACGGAAGTAGGATATGTAGGCCGCGATGTAGAGTCAATGATTCGCGACCTGACAGATATTGCCATCAACATGGTAAAAACCGAGATGCAGGAACGAGTGCGGGAAGAGGCCAAAAAAGCAGTAGAAGATCGCATTCTTGATATTCTCATTCCGCCGGTAAAAAAACCTTCGAATAATTCCGCTAGCTTTCAGCAAGACAAAGATGATTTTGATCCCGAAAATGCCAGCGATGAAGAGCTAAACCAGCGAACGCGTGAGAAATTCCGCAAGAAACTGCGGAACGGCGAGCTGGATGACCGAAAAATTGAGATTGAGGTAAAGTCCAATCGGCAACCGATGATGCAGGTTTTTGGCCCACAAGGTAATATGGAAGAGATGGGCATCAACTTGCAGGATATGCTTGGCAACCTTACCGGCGACAAGAAGCAGAAAAAGAAAGTGGCCGTTGAAGAGGCCGAAAAAATCCTGCTGGATGAAGAGGCCGAAAAAATGATCGATCATGACGCTGCCGTGCAGGAAGCGCTCGATCGCGTGCAAACCCAGGGTATCGTGTTTATTGATGAGATCGACAAAGTGGCTGAGGGATCCGGCAATAACAAAGGCGGGGGTGGCGGTGGGCCCGATGTAAGCCGTCAGGGAGTTCAGCGTGATATGCTGCCGATTATTGAAGGAAGTTCTGTTTCCACCAAATATGGCATGGTCAAGACCGACCACATCCTGTTTATTGGATCCGGGGCCTTCCACGTGTCAAAGCCATCCGACCTGATCCCGGAGCTTCAGGGCCGTATGCCGATACGCGTTGAACTGAACTCTCTGACCGAAGACGATTTCTTCGATATTCTGCGAAAGCCCAAAAATGCCCTTACCAAACAGTACCAGGCGATGCTTCGCTCAGAAGGTGTTGAAATAGAATTCACCGACGAGGCGATCCGTGAAATTGCCCATATCGCTGCGCAGGTTAACAATCGCGTTGAAAATATCGGCGCCCGACGCCTGCACACCATCCTGTCTTCGCTGCTGGATGAGCTACTGTTTGCCGTTCCCGATGATATTGGCAGCGGAGAGTTAACCATAGACAAAGAATATGTTAACAAGCAACTGGATGACTTGGTTAAAGACAAAGATCTGAGTCATTATATTCTTTAAATACAGTTGCTAATATCACTTTTTTCAATCTTATTTAATTAATTCGTTCAGCAGTAATGGGTAATAAAATATCTGCTGAACGAATTTTTAAATAAATCTCTTTTTTTCACGTTGTGTTATATAAATTCGGAAACCTCAAAGTCTACTAGTAAATATGACATATAAGAAATTCCTTGCCCCACAGGCGGCAATTCTCATCGTACTTTCTTTGTTCTGGGCCGCCGGTGTCGACTCTGTTATCCGCCCTGATGATGACCATCAAAAAAACCTGCAAAAATATATTCAAACCCAGCGGCGAATTATCGATAACTATGTGTCAGAAGTGAGTATCGATGATCTGTACAAAAGCAGTATTAAAGGGCTAGTAAAAAACATTTCCGATAGTACTCTCAAGATTGATAACACGCCGCTTGACACCACGGCTGCCGCCTTTTCCGAGTATGATATTGATAACCTTGGAGAATCGCTCCGAAAGTTTGAAGATGCTTACCTCTACCTCTCCAATCACAGTTCCAACGAAAATATGTACGCCCGGACGGAGGATGCGCTCCGCCAGATGTTTAAAGCACTGGACCCGCACTCGGTCTATATCGAGCCGAAAACCAATGAGCAGATTCAGGAAGAGTTTGCGGGCAAGTTTCAGGGCATCGGTATCCAGTTTGATGTTATTGAGGATACCATCACGGTAATTACTGCTATTTCCGGCGGTCCGAGTGATAAGCTGGGTATTATGTCCGGTGATCGCATTGTTAAAATCAATGATTCAAGTGCAGTCGGGTTCAGTAATGAGGATGTGCTAAAATCACTGCGCGGTGAGAAAGGCACTAAAGTAGATGTTTCTATCAAGCGTCCCCATGTGAAAGAGCTCCTTGAATTTACCATCACTCGGGATGACATACCGCTTTATACCGTAGATACTTCGTACATGTTGGATCAGGAGACGGGGTATATTAAAATTAACCGGTTTGCCGCCACTACCCATGAAGAGTTTATGGAAGCAATGCGCTCGCTGACCGAAAAAGGAATGGATCGCCTGGTGCTCGACCTTCGCGGGAATCCCGGCGGTTACCTGGGACAGGCTATTGCCATGGCTGAAGAATTTTTTCCTAAAGGTACAGAGCTTGTTTCCACGAAAAGTCGTCACTCCCGCTTCACCAGTTCTTATGAGTCCAGAAGAGATGGATATTTTAAAGACAAACCTCTCATTATCTTGGTCAACGGGGGGTCTGCCTCCGCCAGTGAAATTGTGAGCGGAGCCATTCAAGATCACGACCGCGGCCTGGTCGTGGGGCATCGGACATTTGGTAAAGGACTTGTCCAACAGCAGTACGAGCTTGTGGATTCAAGCAGTATTCGTGTAACAATCTCTCGCTATTATACCCCTTCTGGCCGACTCATACAGAAACCATACTCACAGAAAGGTCGTGAAGAATACGTTTACGAAGTGGTCCACCGATCAGATGATCCGCGAAGCGATGCCACTGGGTTTAGGTCTGGCGTACCTGATTCCCTGAAATACAACACCGATGCCGGTCGTACGGTCTATGGCGGCGGTGGAATTATTCCCGATCATATCATTCAGGAAGATACCACACAGTCAGCCGCTGTAGTCAATTTTATGCGGCGTAAACAGGTAGGATTCGATTTTGTTCGAAATTATCTGGATGGAAATGGTGATCAATTTAGAAGCAAGTGGGAAGATAAGTACGAGCAGTTCCGCAAGGAATTTAGATGGGATGATAGTGACATTGCCCAATTTAAGGAGAGAATGATAAACAACAACATGATCATCACTGACGATGTGGAAGAACCCGATTTTAAATCGGATTCCCTGCTCATTCCCCACGGGCATTTTGAAGAAATTGAGTGGATGCCCCGCAGCTTTATGAAAGCCGAACTGGCTCGACAGGTTTGGGGACTTAAGGCCTATTACCCGATCATCAATGATAACTTCGACAATGTACTAGAGGAAGCAATGAAGTTGTGGGATGAGGTACAAGCACTAGAAGAATATGCTGCAAACCATACTTCCATGCCTCAAGAAGGTTAATAAACGACTCTTGGTAAATAGTCAGATGATTTCCGGATCTTAAAATTTATAGAAAACTGGCCCGGTCAGATTTACTCTGATCGGGCTTTTTTTCTGTATGGATCAAATAAACTGACTTAGAAAAGCAATAACAGCCGTTTCCGCACGCAACCTGTTTGACCCCAGTGAGACGAGATCAGCATCCTTCTGTTTAAGCATGCTGATCTCATCTTCTGAAAACCCACCTTCTGGTCCGACCAGTAACAGGAACTTGGAGTTCTGATTAGCTGAATCTCGGATATCCGCTTCTCCTCCACTCTTTTCATAAGCTACTAATAATTTGTAGCCGGCAAATCGCTGAACGGTCTCTTCCAGAGAATTTATTACTTTTATACTCGGTAAATAAGTTCGAAGGCTTTGTTTCATTGCGGAAAGAGCCGTTGATTCCAGCCGGTCCATCCGTACGTTCTGCTTGATGGTGTGCTCGCTTCTAAATAAAACAAATTCAGAGCTCCCAGCTCCACAGCTTTCTCTACAGCAAATTCCAGGCGGTCTCGCTTTTTTATAATACCGAGTGCCATTACCAGTTCTGGCTTCGGCTTTTCTTTTACGGTTTGTTCGTTAATCTCGATCTGGATGGTATCGCGAAGTAGCTGTATGATGGTCCCTTTATACCATCCGCCCTTTCCATCTACCACGTTGATGGAGTCTCCCCGCTGAAAACGCATTACTTTGCTGGCGTGGCGAGCATCTTGACCCACTAATTCTATCCTGTTTCCGTTTATCTGTTCAGGAGGGGCGTAAAAAATATTCATAGATACGAAGAAAAAAATAGAAATTAGTCCTGTGGCTGGTAGGTGCCGGGATCAAATTCGGTCTGCCCTGACTCCAGCATTTTACTAACGTAGGGAATGCACAGACCACAAATGGTGCTGCAGTAGCCATCAGCTACCAGTTCATCTACATCATCGATATTGTTTGTTTCTGCATATAATTTAATCTCTTCGAACGTTCGGCTGTGACAAATACACTTTTTTACGGTATATCTACTCATCTCGCTGTTTGAAATGTTTTCCCAGTTTTAGTCCCTGGCCCTGATAATTACTTTCAATTTCAGTTCCATAGACAAACTCCGGTATTTCGGTGTTGGGTTCAAACTTCATACTGCAGAATGTTTGTCCATCTTCAATCAAAAAGGGTACATCATGCGAGCGGACCTCCAGCACCGCTCGCGCGCCGCCAGCCTCGGCTGAGCCTCCAAAACCGCTATCAAAAAAACCGGCGTAGTGGGTTCGCAGCTCTCCGGAACCGGTATCGTAGGCGATCATCTCGGCTGCCAGGTGCGTGGGAATCCGGCAACGTTCTTTGGATGCAAAAATATAGAACGCTTCCGGTTCCAGAATGAGGTGGTCATCCTGTTGGTTGTAGATCGGTTCCCAGAAATCGTCCACACTATAGTGCCCCACATTATCCAAGTCAATCAGGTCACGGTGCTTTTTGGCTTTGTATCCTACAATCTGTCCCTCATCCCCATGCAGGTTAACACTCATGAAAAGACCATTGCTCACTTTGATCTGATCCATACCGATGGCATTGCCCTGCTCGTTGAACAATAGAGGATCCGAATGGTGGGTACGGAGTATATCTTGATCGGAAAGCAATGTATATCCGTGACGAATACGCAACTGATTTAGACGCTGGCCGGTCTTTACTCTAATTGGGAATGACTTGGGAACCACCTCCAGGTATAAATTCCCACTGTATCCGGAGCGAATCTCCTCAAAACGATGTGAATAATCGGTAATAACACGTGTAAAAATATCGAGCCGGCCAGTTGTACTCTTGGGATTGGCCTTTGCCGTGAGGTGCTCATCGGAAATAATTCTAATCGGCTCGGTAGTTTCTTCCCCGTCAAAAAGGTTTTTTTGCGGCGTCACATGACCGGGCAGATGCAGTTGCTCCAGCAGCGGGATAATGTACACACAGTTGGGCTCCAGCACGGCCCCGTCGGTAATAGAAAACTCGTACTGTTTCAGCTTGTTAACTTTCTGCTCAACAGTTTCATCCTCGGGAAGGAAACTACACCGTACGCGGCAGGCTCTTTGCCCAAGGCGCAGATCGATGGAGTTGGGTTGAAACTGATCCTCCTGCAACGGATACCCAGGATGGCTGCGAACGATACCTGCCTTGGACAGCTTCCGCAGTTTCTGCACCGGTAGAATACCTTTTGTACGCAAAAAAACTTCTTCAATCTCTTTTGTCATCCAGTCTGTTTTGAAAAGCTTTATTTACTGATTGATGATTTTACTGCTAATCAATTGATGCATATTGCAGATGAATGGATAAAGATCCTTGTTAAACAACAGCGATGAACAAACCTTTTTCGGTTCTGGCGGGTAGCCCAAAGATATGGTTAATCCACTTCCAAATGAATATGCCTGCCTCTTGTTATTTGGGGTCGGCCCCGGCCATCTCGTGAATCTTGAGCCATTCTTTTTCAGTAACCGGAGTAATGGAGAGGCGAAAGCGATTAAGCAGTACCATATCTTCCAGTTCCGGCTCTTCCTTAATGGCATCGCGGGTGACAGGACTTTCAAAACGCTGCACAAATTTTACATCCACCAGCTCCCACGTAGGATCCTCTTCACTACTTTTTTCATCAAAATATTTTGAGTCCGGGTCGAACTGCGTCGGATCGGGATAAGGCTCGCTGGCTACCTCCATAGTACCCACGATGACCGGCGGCCGTACATTGGAGTGGTAGAACAGCACCCCATCCCCGATCTTCATTTCATCCCGCATATAATTACGCGCTTCGTAATTCCGGATACCATCCCATGGCTCAACCCCGTCTTTTTCAAGATCGTAGATGCTGTAGGCTTCCGGTTCAGACTTCATCAACCAATAATTGCGACCGCTCATAATCAAATAAATTTTTTGTTCAAACTTAGCGTTCTTACAGGTACCTGAATATAGAATACTGAAGTCAGAATTCAGAATGAATAGCAGTGGTGATTGTTAATTTTCAACTCTTTCTATCATGGATATACTCTTTTGGAGCGGCGGAAAGACGCCTACCTGGCCCTTGAATTTTACACGCAGGATTATGATGACAAAGAGAATCTAAAACTGCTAACTACCTTTGAGGAGAAGTCGGATATCGTTTCGCAGCAAAACATTCCGATGGACCGCATTCGCAAGCAGGCCACCGATCTTAAAATGGATCTGATTGAAGTTCCCCTGCCCAGAGATTGTCCGAATGATCGGTATCTCTCAAATATTGAGAAGAACCTCAAAAAACAGGAAAACACTATCAAAAGACTGGTTTTTGGAGATTGGCACCTTGAGGATATTAGGGAATGGAGAGAGGAGCATTTTGAGGAAATGGGCTATGAGTGCATCTTTCCCATCTGGGAAAAAAGCCTGCATGACCTGCTTCCAGTTCTTTTGCTCAAACCTGTGAAAGTTAAAATTACCGCCGTTAAAGAGGAGTACCAACACCTGCTTAAAGTAGGAGAACTCTACACACAAGGGCTTGTTCAAACATTGCCCGAAAGTATTGATCCCATGGGCGAAAACGGGAGTTCCACACAGAGGTTATTTTTGAAGACCTGAGTGAAAGAGTAATATAGTGAACCGCTTAAAAAATCAGTCTCAGCGGTACCGCTGAATATACCATTGCACGGTTTCAAGCAGTTTTGCCTTAAAATCCTGGCTTGGTTGCCAGCCCAGCTCTTCTTTTATTTTTGTGGCATCAATCGCGTAGCGGTAATCATGGCCGGGTCTGTCGGTCACAAACTCGATCAAGTTTTTGTAGTCGCCTTCAGGACCTTCCCCAACTTCCTGATTCAGGATCTCACAAATGGCATGCACCAAGTCAATATTTTTCCATTCATTATCTCCTCCAATCGTGTATGTTTCACCAGGCTTCCCTTCCCGAAATGCCAGGTCGAGAGCACGGCAGTGATCCTGTACGTACAGCCAGTCGCGTACATTTTTGCCCTTCCCATAGACCGGTATGGGTATGTGCTCCATCGCATTTCGGATTACGGTGGGAATCAATTTCTCATCGTGCTGAAATCGCCCGAAATTATTGGAGCAGTTGGTGGTCACCACATTCATGCCGTAGGTATGATGGTAGGCGCGAACCAAAAAATCGCTGCTTGCTTTGGTCGCTGAATACGGGGAGTTCGGAGCGTAGGGTGTTTCTTCTGAGAAATATCCCTCATCCCCCAGCGTGCCATAAACTTCATCGGTGGAAACATGCAGGAAACGAAAATTGCCCAGGGCATCCCCCTCCTGCTCCCAGTGCTGCTTACACTCCTCCAACAGGTTAAACGTGCCCACCACGTTGGAGAGCACAAAAGGCTCCGGACCCGTGATGGAGTTGTCCACGTGGGACTCTGCCGCCAGATGGTAAACACCCTCCGGTTTGAACTTGGAAATAATTTTGCGGACAGCTTCACGATCCACCAGATCCACTTTTTTAAAGGTGTACCGGTTTGTGTTCCTGATGCTCTCCAGCCGACTTAAATCAGAAGCGTAGGTGAGCTTATCCAGATTCAGGATGTCAACATTAGGATACTGATCGTGGAGATAGTGAATAAGATTTGAGCCAATAAATCCGGCACCACCGGTTACGAGAATTCTCATGGGCTTTATTCAAATAGATCTTCGGTTGGAATTTCATTTAGCAGCGGCTGATCCTGGTCTTTTTCGGAGACGATCGGATCGATGACTGGCCAGTCGATATTCAGGTCAGGATCATCCCAAAACAGGCCTCGTTCCGCCTCAGGGTTGTAGTAGTCTGAGCATTTGTAGGTTACAATGGTATCATCTTCGAGCACGGCATACCCGTGTGCAAAACCGATTGGTATGTACAGCTGATGCTTATTTTCCCCGGAAAGAATCGCAGAAACAGACGTGCCAAATGTGGGTGAACCTTTTCTGAGATCCACGGCCACATCCAAAATTTTACCCACCGGCACGTTCAGCAACTTTGCCTGCTGATTTTCAATCTGGTAATGCAGTCCTCGAACGGTGTTTGCTACAGATGAGGATATATTATCCTGCACAAAATCAACATGGATACCTTGCTGCTGGAAATATGATTTCCGAAAGCTTTCCATGAAGAAACCACGGTCATCTTTATACACTTTCGGCTTGATAAGCACTACATCACCAATCGAAGTCGGAACAAATTCCATAGTAAGAAAAGATTTACGTTAGCTTGTTTAATAACTTTGCAAGTCCGGTTTTCCAATGTTCAATCTTCGTACCGCTTACCGAGGCCAGTTTTTTAGTGCTTAATTTTGAAAATTGTGGTCGTTCAGCATCCGCCCTGAACTGTTCCGAACTTACGGCATTTACCTGAATATCGTTACCAGTTTGCCTGAATATTTTCTTTAGCCAAATCGTGCCAGGTGATCATCCCCTTGGAGGTCAAATGGAATATTCCCTGCTCATTTTGCTGTAATAGTTTAACGGAATTGTAAACCAGGTTTTCCGTAAACGATGGACTTCCCCACTGATCGTCAACTACATCCAGATGGTCATGCTTTTGGGCTAGTGAAAGCATGGTAGTTATAAAATTTGATCCAAACTGGCCGCACAGCCATGAGGTGCGGATGATAAGATGCTCAGCGCCCGATTGCAGGATCGCCTCCTCCCCACCCCGTTTGGTAGTGCCGTACCAGTTCACCGGGTCTACATAGTGATCTTCCGGATATCCTTCTGGAAATTTCATTTTATCCTCTTCTCTACCGGCAAACACGTAATCCGTAGAATAGTGAACCAGCTTAATACCGCGCTTTTTACAGGATTCAGCTAGATTTTTTACCGCAAGACTGTTCACCTGCTCAGCAAGTTCACGCTCGGTTTCTGCTTCGTCAACCTTGGTATATGCCGCACAGTTAATGACCACATCCGGTGCATTACTGTCTAGCAGGTGGTTAATTTTAGTATTATCAGTAATATCGGCCTCCGCTGAACCAAATGATTTAATAGTGAGGCCGAAATAGGTTTCATCACTACGTTTTGTTACCTGTTCGATCCATTCTCCTCCCAGCTGCCCGCCGGCTCCCAAAATAACACACTTCATCTATATTCTATGTTTTTCAACATCTATGTTCAAATTTCAATTGCTAATCTGCAGCTACATTTAAAACTCATATCAAGAAATAAAATTCTGATACGGAACCAAAGAACTGTTCTATCTTAAATCAAAAAGTTTACCCTGTAAAGATATCAGTTTTGTAGTTAAGCTTACCTAAATCTACTGATATAGAATAATTTACAGACACCTCGTTGGCACTGCTGAAAAATTATTTGACGCTATCTGCACGCATTCACCGGTTTTTTTCCTTGGCGTAGTGGGACTTTCTCTTCTTCTTGGAATCTGCACGCTTCCCGCTGCAGCCCATAAAACATGGACCGACATATTTAAACTACAGGCCGGGAGCAATATTTTTACAGGAGATCCCCAAGGACTTGTATCCGCGGGCAGAAATGCTAGCTAGATACAGTTGAGGAGCTACCGGTTTCCTGCGTTTAATAGCTAAGATTATTTTAATACGGATAGCAGAAGAAATTGTAATATTATATTGCAAAGTAAGATTGAGTAGGTTCCAGTAATTGCTGTTCTGATATAATTTCAAGAAAATGGAGAGCTATTAAACAATCATTTTTGGGTTTCGATCTTCCTTTAGATTGATTTATTAGAATACCGGTTGATTAAAAGAAAAATTGTATAGTTTCAAACTTATATATTAAATTGTTCTAACATTTATTATCTACATTTGATAATCATCTAACATGACGGCTTATGGCAGGCTATTCTGAATTGATATATACCCTTGGTGCAATGATCATTTTTTCAATGATTCTGCTAACCGCCAATCGTTTGACTCTGCGTGACGCCAGGCTACAGGTAGAAGGCGAGCTGGAGGAAGAGGTGGTAGCTGTAGCTCAAACCATAATTGAAGAATCACGTGTGCTGGCATTTGACGAGATCACTGAAGACGGAATTCCTCCTGTAAATGCACCTGATGACTTCACGTATTCCTCCAACTTTGGCACCAAGCGATCAGACGAGGGGGATGAAAGCCTGAACGATCGTACAAGTTTCACTGATTTCGATGACTTTGACGGCTGGAAGGATTCCATCACCATTGAAGGTATCACGTACAATCTTTCAGCAAAAGTTCGGTATGTAAATTCCAGCACTTATGATTCGACCTCTGCCAAAACCAATTTCAAAAGAATATACGTACAGGTAAGAAATGAATACCTGAACAAAAACGGCGGAAAACCTATCAAGTATGAATTTTCATACATACGAAATTACTACGCTGACTAATACAGACGGTATCCATTATGAACCTAGGACTTGTTACCAGCTTTATCATCGGCGGTTTGCTACTCTTATCGATTTTGACAGTAAATTTCAGAGTTTCGCATAGCTCAGCAGAGCTCACCCTGTCCGGTAATGTGAAACAGCATGCATCGGCAATCGCAGATATGGTATCGCACGATGTTTCTAAAGTGGGATATAACTGGATGGGCAAAATCAATAACCCGATTATTACAGCAGATTCCAATAAATTTGTATTTAAAGTAAATATTGACAACGACAACTCTAACACGGTTGAGCAGGTGACATGGGAATTTGGCACGGCCGCCCTTACGTCTACTCCTAATCCTAATGATATGATACTCAATCGGATGGTTACCAGGGACGGGACGAGTGTAAGCAATACAGATATAAAGTTGGGAGTTACTGAATTTACCGTCCGATACTATTCAGATGTGGGTAGCAACACCCCTATGTCAACTCCCGTGGCAAATCCAGAGAATATCAGACAGGTTGAGATAGATCTCAAGGTAGAAACCAAGCAAAAGTTTTACACGAGCAGCAGTTCTAACGGCAGGTTTATTGTGTCAAGCTGGCAAAAAAGGTTTTCCCCGATCAATATTCAAAATTAATGAATTAAACTTTACATAGAGGACTTATTATGGGAAGAGCACTTTTAATAATTTGTGCAGGAGTATTTGTTGCAATCGGCTACTTGAGTGTGGGCGTTAATCAACGAACCAATATGATATTGGAACAGAATGTAAGCTACGCCCAGGTTTTGCATGCTAGAAACGTGGCTCACACTGCTATCCAGATTGGAATTAACAAAGTAAACGAAAACGCCTCCTTTGCCGAAAACCACGACGAAAACAATAAGTGGACAGCGATCATCGATAAGGATACGGCCGACGTTCATTTTGATATCATCAGCGGCAGCAACGGTTATCGTGATACATCGGTCGTCCGCATCTACTCACAAGCCCGATCTGGCGGATATCAAAGCAAGGTTGTTAGCCTGTATCGCCGTCATAACCTCGATTTCGTCCCTGAATTCAGATCTGCACTCTCCTTTGCTACCAATAACTTTACATTTTCTATGTCTGGTAGTTCTGAGATTAATGGCAACCCTCCCAGTAGTTCAAAGTGTAAAGAGAGTCTACCAGGTATTGCCACAATGAATGATGCATCAACTGATTATATAAACCAATCAGGATCCTCAAACCTTTCAGGGAATCCCCCCGTAAAAACCGACACTTCGATGTCTTACGCCCCGGTTGATGAACTGATAGCTCGTTTAAAACAGATGGGCAATACTAAAATTATTAGTGGCAATTATAAGGGAAGCCTTGGTTCAGCTGACGCGCCCGGTGTCTTTTTTGTGGAAGATTATGCCAAGTTAACCGGTGGTATTAAGGATGGATACGGCATCCTTGTAGTACGGTCAGATGCCCAAATGGAATATGAAGGGGAAGATGGCGCCACGCTGGATGTAGCCGGAAATGTAGAATTTAATGGACTCGTAATTTTTGAGAACGCCTATAATTTTAAGGGACGTGGTACTCCCTCTATAAATGGTTCCGTACTGGTAGGAAACACCGAAAATTATAGTGGCCAGATTGATGTTGATATTTCAGGAAATCTGTCTATCCAGTATGACTGTGCCGGTGAAGAGCATGCGAAACACGCTGCGGCTCGAACAGTTAAAACAAATAAATTTAAACGACTGACTACATACGAAGAGTTCTAGATAATATTTTCTTCCAGGCAGAAACAACTTTGTCAACTCTTCACCAGTTTATTTTCATAGACGGCAACTCATGTTCATGGAATAGATACTCTCAAATATCGACTACTTCCTGCTGCCTGAAATAGTTGACAAGCTATTTCAGGTTTTTTTCACTACCAGTTTCAACAACATTATGCTGATCGTTTCACTGAAGAGAAGCTCTCTCCCTCCATTGCCCAGCAGAAACGGTAACAGCGAAGGCAACAATTTGATCGCAAAATACCCCGCTATACGATCACTGTACTGGTTTTTAGGTAAACCCGATCTTAAATTTCGATTTCAGAATTTTTGCGTTTTGGAGGCACGTTGTGTAGTAATAATTTATGAGCGAATCGCGGGATCCCTGTCGATAGCCTCTGCAAAGTCTGGGCGGAAACAGTACATAATAAAGAAGGCGCAAAAATTGTGGCAAGAACTACCGAATAATTCAATATTCAGGGATACAGGTGTACCGGTATATCACAATTTGATCCATAAGAAACAGATTAAGCCAGACTGAGATGTGGGACGATGAAAAGAGTGGATTATTCGGAAAACAAAAAGCCCCTCCGTTTTGAAAGGGGCTGTAGAAAAAAATGTAGAAATAAACCTGTCAGAGAAGCATCGTAAGTGGATTTTCAAGCATGCTTCTCAACGTGTTCAGAAATTGTGCGGCTGTTACTCCATCCACAATGCGGTGATCGCTTGAGAGCGTTACCTTCATTCGTTTGCCAGGTACCACTTCTCCCTCTTTCACCACCGGAACATCTCGTATGGCTCCAACCGCCAGAATGGATGCGTTAGGCGGATTGATAATAGCCGTAAATTCTTCAATACCAAACATGCCGAGGTTACTGACGGTAAAGGTACTTCCCTCCATCTGTTCGGGCTGTAGCTTTCGATTTCGGGCAAGTTCAGCAAGCTCCCGCGTTTCAGTCCCGATCTGTTGCAGACCTTTTTGATCGGTGTGACGAATTACGGGTGTCATGAGTCCCTCGTCAATAGCAACGGCAACGGCCACATGCACATCCCCATGCTTTATAATCTTATTATCCTTTTCCATCCAAGAACTATTTACATCTGGATGTTTCAAGAGCGCATGGGCACAACCTTTAACCACGATATCGTTAAAGCTTATTTTCTGTTCGCTGACCTCATTTACTTTCGCCCGGGCCCCAATCAGCTCTTCGGCATCAATATCGATCGTTTCGTAGAAATGAGGACTCGTAAACTTGCTTTCAGCAAGACGACGCGCAATTGTTTTACGCATCTGTGAAATCCGAACTTCCTCATCTTCTCTGCTAGCGGTGGCTACAGGCGCAGCAGCAGGAGCCTTGGTGGGTTCATATTCTTCAATATCGCGCTTGATTATGCGGCCTTCAGGACCGGAGCCCTGGACATTTGATAGTTCGATTCCTTTATCTTCAGCAATTTTTCTGGCCAGCGGTGATGCTTTGATTCTCCCATTACCTGAACCGGTGGATTTCGATTCTTCCAGGTCGCTGAACAGCGGATCAAATTCTTCCTCTTCCTTTTCCTCATCTTCAGCCTTCTCGGAGCTCTCTTTGGGTTCTTCCGCCGTATCTTTTGATCTGCTTTCAATACTTTCAAGCAGCTCGCTAATATCTTCGTCCTCTTCACCCATAATCACCATCGGTTCACCAAGAGGTACAGCCTCTCCCTCTTCTGCCAAAATTTTCAGAACGGTACCGGCATCAAATACTTCAACTTCCATTGTAGCCTTGTCGGTTTCAACTTCAGCTATAATATCGCCGGCTTCAACCTTGTCGCCTTCTTTGACATTCCACTTAGCAATGACGCCCTCTTCCATCGTATCACTAAGCTTGGGCATTTCAACTTTTCTGGCCATGTTGTTATACCTTACTTAATTTTAGTTTTACTTATTTCTTAAAATATTTCTGGCGTGAAGAAAGCTAGAATCATCCATTAAAAACCAGATCTATTTACGGTACGTCACAGTATTGACGGCCTCGATCACTTGATCCGGACTCGGCAGCCATTTGTCAAACAGGTTTTTGGCAAATGGTGCGCTGGTATCCGGCAGCGTGACACGCATGCGATAGGTGCATCGAGGTAGTCAAACGCTTCGCGCTGTATCAGGTAGCCTACTTCAGCGGCAAGTCCACAGAAGGGATGGGCCTCATCCACAACCACACATCGATTGGTTTTTTTGATAGATTTCACAATCGTTTCGATATCCAACGGTTTGACGGTCCTTGGATCAATAATCTCAATCTCAACCCCATCTTTTGCCAGCTGCTCGGCAGCCTGCTTGGCCACATGATACATTTTCCCGTGGGCAACGACCGTGGCATCTCCGCCTTCACGCTTTACTTTCGCCTTACCAATGGGAATGGTGAAATCATCTTCCTCGGGCACCTCCCCTTTGAGCCCATACATCTGCTCAGATTCCATAAATAATACGGGGTTATCATCGCGTATGGCAGATTTAAGGAGTCCTTTTCCATCGGCAGGCTCGGAGGTATAGATCACTTTGAGCCCCGGAAAATGAGAGTACATCGCATCATAAGCCACTGAGTGGGTGGCACTTAACTGCCCTGCAGAAGCGTTGGGACCTCTGAAATACGATCGGAATGGAAACCTGTCCACCGAGTCATATACCGAATTTTGGAAGCGTGGTTAATAATCTGGTCGGCTGCCAAGTACTGCAAAGTTAAATGTCATAAACTCTACGATGGGACGAAGGCCGTTCATCGCAGCCCCGACACCGATACCCGGCAAAACCGAGCTCCGAAATAGGCGTATCGATCATCCGTTTACCGCCATATTTATCAAGCAAGTCCTTCGGTCACTTTGTAGGCGCCGTCATATTCGGCAACTTCTTCGCCCATTACGAAAATATTTTCATCGCGCTCCATCTCTTCATCGATGGCAGCTCGTATAGCTTCTCTGAATTGTAATTCAGCCATGTTTAATTAATATTCTTGGGTTATGTCTTTATGTACAGGAACAGGATCAGCTATCAATAACCTCAATCCCGCTCTTTAATTAGAAACTCGGTTGCGCTGCTGTGGAATGCTCACTACCCGTACAAACACCTGCGCCATGCGACTTATTTACTTGTGAAACGGATAATCATCTTCAACAAAAACATCCTTGTAGAGGTGCGTCTTCATCAGGGAAGTCGCTCTCCTCGGCAAAGTCGATAGCATCAAGAACCTGTTGCTCTACATCCTCCTTGATCTCATCGAGCTTATCCTGATCGGCTAATTCATTATCAAGAATGTAGTTTTTAACTCTTTCGATAGGGTCTAGCTCTTCATATTCCTTGAGTTCTTCCTTGGTGCGATATTTCATCGGATCCGACATGGAGTGCCCGCGATAACGATAAGTACGGATCTCAATAAACCATGGCATTGGAGTTTTCCCGAACGTCTTCGGCAATCTCCTTCATCTTTTCATAAACCGTAAATACGTCCATACCATTAATAACAGCACTTTTCATACCGTATCCCTCAGCACGGTCTCGCGAATCTCTCCAACTGAGTGACGATGCACCGCTGTTCCCATCGCATAGCCGTTATTTTCTACAGCGTAAATGCAGGGAAGCCCCCAGAGTTGGCTCATATTAAGCGTTTCGTGCAAGACTCCCTGGTCTACCGCACCATCGCCCAGGAAGCAGGCGGTAACCCGATCATTTTGCTTGTATTTATTGGCAAAGGCGATACCGCCACCCAATCGGGATATGTCCTCCAACAATTCCATATCCGCCCCAAAAATTATTTTCGACATTGGCAAAGTGCATGGATCCGCCTTTGCCTTTGGAGCAACCTGTTACTTTTCCATACAGCTCAGCCATACCCTCTTTGGGAGAATTCCCCGCGCACCAGACCCCAGCCGTGATCGCGGTAGGCCGTGATAATATCATCGTCATCATTAAATGCATAAACGGTACCTGTGGAAATTGCTTCCTGACCCATATAAAGGTGCAGGAAACCGCCAAACTTTCCTTTTTGGTACATCTGCATGGCTCGTTCTTCAAACCGGCGCTGCAGATACATCATCTCAAACATGTCGACTACATCCTGTTCAGAAAGGCCGAGTGATTTGTGCTTCTTGCGGGTTGGAGACGGCAGTTCCGTGCTTCGCTGAATTTGTCCGTTCATGCGTATGCCGGTGCCTGAAGGAGTAAAGGTGACTTCTTTATTTTTTTCTTTTGCCATAAAATCAACAGGAGTTTTTTATAGTGCTTAGAAGCGAAATATACCTAAAAAAAAGAAAGATTACAGACGTAAACCATCTATTAAAATTTATTTCAAATGGTTGACTAGTTACCAGAAGTTTAAGATTTTGGTTAAAACCTCGGATAGCTTTCTCTGTATCTCGTCCACCGGCTGTAGCTATACTGGGCTGACCGCCGCCTCCACCGCCCAGCATTTTTCCGAGTTCTCCTACAAGCGATCCAGCCTTCAGTCCCTTTCCTTTGATCAGATCATCGGTGACGGCAGCCGCCAGGTAAACCTTGCCTTCATCTTCATGCCTGGAGCCCAGGATGGTTACCGTTCCTTTCTTGTTTTTCTCGAGCGATTCATAACCCAGCTGCTTAAGCAGATCCATATCGGCATTTTCAATCTCACCGGCAACCAGTTTTATATCGTCAGATATAGATCGGGCTTTGTTTATAAGCTCGTCTAACCGGGCGGAACTTTGCTGTTTTTGGAGTTGCTCTACTTTCTTTTCCAGCTGTTTTCGTTCGTTCTGTAGCTCTCTGACATCACGAACTAAATCTTCGCTCTGGCCGATTTCAGAACGGATTGCCCGAATAAGTTCTTTCTCCTGTCGTATTTCCTGGTCGGCCCGCTTGCCCGCTACCGCTTCCACCCGTCGTATTCCTGCTGCAGCTGAAGATTCGCTGAGAATTCGCAGGTATCCAAGTTCACCTGTAGCCTCCAGAGTGGGTCCCTCCGCAGAGTTCTACTGAATAATCATCATCAAATGTAATAATACGGACTTCATCGCCATACTTTTCTCCGAACAGCATCATTGCTCCACGCTCTCTGGCTTCTTCTATTGGTACGGAGCGTTCCTCCTTTTTGGGAATATTCTGCTGGATTCTGTCATTCACCAATTTCTCAATCTCATCCAGCTGATCAGGCGTAACCTGTTCGTAGTGTGAAAAGTCAAACCGAAGGTGCTCGGGATCAACCAGTGACCCTTTCTGGGCAACGTGCGTCACCCAGTATTTTTCGCAGCGCTGCATGAACCAGGTGCGTGGCAGTATGATGTTTCTGAATCTCATTACGACGATCACGGTCAACCAGTGCCTGCCAATTTCCGGTCGGTTCTTTGGGTAGTGTATCAACATAATGAATATGGCGGCCCTGCTGGTTCTGGACGTCCAGCACGCGAAGGTGTTCATCACCGCTGCTGATAACACCGGTATCGGCAACCTGTCCCCCGCTTTCGGCATAAAAAGGCGTTCTATCGAGAATTAGAGCATAGCGGTCTCCCTCCTTGCGATAGGCAACAATCCGGGAGGTGGTGGACAATTCATCATAGCCGACGAACTCCGATTCTTCCCTGTGCTCCAGCTGGTGCCAGTCTCCTTTTTCAATCTGATCGGCGCTAAAGGAACCAGCGGCTCGTGCTCGTTCCTTCTGCTCTTTCATCAGCTTGTTGAACCCCTCTTCATCTACTTCAACGCCGCGTTCCCGGGCCATCAGCACCGTAAGATCGATCGGGAATCCATAGGTATCGTGCAGCTTAAAAGCATCTTCACCGGGCAGCACTTCCTTGCCCTCGATCATCTCATTGAACAGCTCGATACCCTGCCCCAGCGTGTTCAGAAAGCTCTTTTCCTCGGCTCGAACTACATTTATCACATAATCCTGCTGCTTGATCAATACCGGGAATACATCTTTAAACTGTTCGGCCAGAGTAGGCACCAGCTTATGGAAGAACGGTTCTTTGAGATCCAGCTTGTCCCACCCGTACCTTATAGCGCGCCTCAGAATTCGGCGAATCACGTACCCGCGGCCTTCATTGCTGGGAGAAGCGCCGTCGGCAATTGAAAAACTGACCGCACGGATATGGTCCGCAATAACCCGCATGGCGATATCGATCTCCTCATCTTCACCATAAGTCACATCGGCCAGGTGGCCAATCTTATTCAGAAGCGGGGTCAAACAGGTCGGTATCGTAATTTGAGCGTTTCCCCTGGAGTACGGCACAGATGCGTTCGAATCCCATACCGGTATCCACGTGCTGGGCGGGAAGTTTTTCAAGGCTCCCACCGGGCTGCCGGTTAAACTGTATAAATACGAGGTTCCAGATCTCCATGACCCGCGGATCATTCATGTTTACGAGTTTCGCTCCGTCCAGCTTTTCGCGCTCCTTGTCGGGACGAAGATCGATATGTACTTCCGAACACGGACCGCAGGGACCGGTTTCGCCCATTTCCCAAAAATTATCTTTCTTGCCAAACTTAAGAATATGCTCCGGGTCGATAGAAGTTTTGGCTTCCCAGAGTTCAAGAGCTCCCTCGTCAACGGGCAGACCATCCTCATCGTCACCACCAAATACCGTGGCATAAAGTCGATTCGGTTCAAGCCCCCAGTGATCAACAAGCAGCTGCCACGCCCATTCGATCGCCTCTTCCTTGAAATAATCGCCAAACGACCAGTTGCCGAGCATCTCAAACAGCGTATGATGATAGGTGTCGTGTCCCACCTCTTCCAAATCGTTATGCTTGCCGCTAACGCGAATACAGCGCTGTGTATCTGCCGCTCGCTTCCAGGTTTTTCCATCCGCTTTATAGCCTATTTCTTCCCCCATAAAAATAGGTTTGAATTGATTCATACCGGCGTTGGTAAACAGCAGAGTGGGATCATTTTGCGGAACCACCGGAGCACTATCTACAATGATATGCTGTTTTTCCCGGAAGAATTCGAAAAATTCGTTTCTTATTTTCGATGCACTTTTCGTGGGCATGACACTTTCTGTGATTATTTGTTCCTGCGAAGCGACAGAAAATAGTAAAAAATGTCCTCTTACTCATCCATGATTTATCCATACTGGTTGACTCAACCGAAGCCGGGGTGCATTAGCAGGAAACGAACACGCTCAGATTGTACTGATTTACTTCTTGCAAATGGCCTCTTCTTGTTGTATCGATATATTGTGTGTAATTCAACTTGTTATGTATTTGTAGTATCGACTTTATTATGGCTAACAAAATCTTCCCACAATCATGAAAGCTCTGATTAATAATTTTCTTCGTGGAATGCTTCTCATTTTTCCCGTAACCATAACTATTTATATTGTTTACGCTCTCGTCCGATGGACAAATGAGACGCTCAACACCCTGATCTTCGAACCATTCAATATTGACATTCCGGGTCTTGGAATCATTACCGTCTTTTTTGGGGTATCACTCCTGGGATTTATTCTTACCCGTGCCTTCATTCGTCCATTAGTCAACTATTTTGAATCATTCGTCACGCGATTACCACTTGTAAAAATAATTTATACCTCCATTAAAGAGTTGACAGAGGCGTTTGTGGGTGAGAAAAAGAAGTTCAATCAGCCCGTGCTTATTGAGCTGAATGATTCAGGGCTGCAGCGGCTGGGATTTATAACAGATGATGACCTCTCTGATTTTGAATTAAAAGATATGGTTGCTGTATACTGCCCTCATTCGTATAATTTTTCTGGTAATCTTTTTATTATTAACTCTAATAAGATTAAACCTATAGACATAAGTTCTTCGGAAATTATGAAATATGTTATTTCTGCAGGCGTTACCGACCTAAATAATTGAAAAATTATAAACTAGATGATTATTTTAAGCCGAATTGGGAACAAAATCATTAATTGTAACATAGGAATAGTACCAGAGTCCTATAAATCAATGAAGACTTTAAATAGACGATCTTCTATATGAGGAGTAACGTAATGCTTGCCAATGGCTTATCACTAAATTCAACCCAGCGCGCAGCCGACAATGCAGAACTATCTCTCAAAAATAAAATTCAGCTGGAAAAAAGTCTTAACTTTGTATCGGAAAAAGACCAGGTTGGGCCCACAACAGATCTCTTTTTCCACGAATTGACCGAGAAAGAGTCTAGACCCAAAAGATATTTTGAAATTTTCGGTGCTGTTCTGGGGAGTGCACTTTTTATGCTGGTCCTTCCAGTGCTGGCACCTTTGATGCTGGTAACCTCCGGCTTCCCCATTTTTACAGAAGAAAAGTTTGTTGGATACCGCGGCAGACATTTTTCTCGATATTTTTTGCGTACTCACAAAACACCTGCGAAGAAGGTGAAAACTCTGCTTGGAAATTTTTTACTGAAAACCGGTCTTTATTTACTGCCGAATCTCCTTAATGTTTTCAGAGGTGAGATGGCACTAGTTGGTCCAACACCCCTCAGACCTGAAAACAGTGAAAAACTAAACAAGTTTTATACCGACTTTTATAAGAGATATGCTGCAAAACCCGGTATTATAGCCACAAGAGAAGAAACTTCCTGGCATGTTGACAAACCCCGCGAACAGCTTGTGCGTAACCTGAGAACTGATCTTACGTACTTGGTGTACCCAACCTTAAAAAAGGACATTAAAATTATAAATGAGGCGCTTATGAATGGCCGCTCCAGAAAAAACGGGCAACACAAGAAACGCAAGCAAAGACAGTAGACCAGTTTACATTCCTGTTCCCGCTGACCTCCTCCTTTTAAGGTTTAATAAACCTCTACAAATGTTCGAGGACCCGGTTTAATATTACGCTTCACATCTTCCTCGTCCCACTCATCCGGCGATTTGTCGATGATATTTTCTCTTATATTCAGATAGTTTTGCATTCCCTTATGAGCTAACGCCCTGTATATTCCCTCTTCCATCCCTTTAAGTCCACATATATAAAGCAAGGTGTTCTCTTTGCTGAGAACAGGATCCAGGATCTCCGCATCATCCCATAGGCAGGTTTGAACATAGCGCTTGGTGCCATCGGTTCGGCGATCCTCCCTGGAGACGTATGGCAGATAGGTAAAGTTTTCAAAACTCTTGGCCGTCTCTTCAAAATACTCGGCGTACAGCAGATCGGTTCGGTAGGGACAGCCAAATATTAACACAACATCGTTTTCAATGCCAGACTCCATCAGTTCCATAACCATGCCGCGAAAGGGGGCGATGCCCGTCCCCGTGGCAAAGAATACGTAATTAAAATCCGCGGCATTTTCAGGCAAGAGGAAACGACGACCGCTTGGACCCGTCATGCGAACGATATCCCCCGGAGAAAGATCGGCCAGGTAGTTTGAGCAAATACCAAGATACAACTCGTTGCCATCCCACTCTTCGATGGTTCTTTTTACCGTGGTTGAGACAAACCGGGTGTCACCGCCTTCTCCTTCTGACGGGGAGCTGACCGAATAGAGCCTTAATTTGTGGGGGCGGCCATTTTCATCTTCACCCGGTGGTAATATTCCGATTGATTGCCCGACACGGATCCGGCCTTCCAGTTCCGTCCCCGAAATATCAAAGGTAAGATGACGAACAAAATTTGGGCTCGCTTCTTTAGTACAGATCCAGTTTTCTACTACCGGTACTTCAACAGGATCTCGCGGGCTGTAAATGTTAAGCTCTACTTCAGGAAGTTTAATCTCTGGCATCTGTACTCCGTTTGAATGTGAAATCATCCCTGGGATAATGGTAATATTTCGCTGTCGATGCTGCATAAATAAAGAAATTTCTTCATAAACAAAAAACCCCGCCAGAAGCGAGGTTTCTTGTCAGCAACTTGTAAACAGGGTAGCTTAGAGGTAAAACATCAGTCCTACGGTAAACACATTTCCGCTAAAGTCGGCATCCTCGAGCGACTGTTCGTTATCATCCGGATTCAAGAACAAATAGCGGTAATCTACGTTGAGAGCGGCGTTAGAACTGATCGGGAACTCAAGGCCCAGCCCCAGGTGATATCCAAAGTTGAAGTTGTTTTCGTTCTGGTCGGTAAAAGTGCCCTCAAAATCATAAATGGTGTAATAAGCTCCGACTCCTGCTAATCCATACGGAGCAATATTGCCACTGATGGGGACAAAAAACATGAGCGAGCCGGTTATCGGTATAAATTTAGTGGTCACCGATTGCCCCGCGACTTCATATTCTTGGCCGGCCCGGTAATCAACGGAACCTTCAATTCCCAATACTGGGCCAAGACGGATGCGGGCCTGCGCTCCGCCATAGAAATTACCTTGATCGGCATCTGCAGCTTTGTAATATCCCAGTCTAGGGCCAATTCCAATAGTGTTTTTAATAGCTCCATCATCTGATGAACTTTGAGCAAACATAATGGAAGGTGCTGCTAATAATAGTGCCGCGAACGAAAATAGTATCGATTTTTTCATATCACTTCTTTTAAAAATTAGCGTTGTCTCCTTTTCATTAAAAACAGGTGAGGAATCTTCCGGCTTGATCCGTGGATCGCTAGAAGTGACAAGCTTACAACATCAGCGAAAATAGGGCATGTATAATCTTATCTGATTTCCATTAAAATAACCTGAGTTCAAGTAATAAGTGCAACACGTAGGAAGACCTCAGGGGCGCGCCCCTGAGGTCTTCGGCCAAGCGGGTTATATTCGTGTTGCTTATGCAAGAATACACCCAACTCAGCAAAGAAAACCGTCATCAGATCAAAGCCCTACTCGATGCGGGCCATAACCAAAGCGAGATTGCCCGGACTATCGGCGTACATCGGTCGACCATCAGTCGGGAACTCAAACGCAATGTAGCCAATGATGGCTCCCAGGACAAGCAGTATTGCCCTGACCTCGCCCAGCAGTTCACCAATGGGCGCCACCGGGATAAGCCCAAACACCGGCGGTTTACCGACGATCTCAAAGACCAAGCCCGCCGGTGGCTGACCACCGAGAAGCTCTCCCCGGAGCTGATCAGCGGCCGCTGGGGCGTGCTGGGCTTCGATGGAGTCTCCCATGAGACCCTCTACCAGTGGATCTGGAAAGCCAAACGCTCTGGAGATCCCACCGACAAGGATCTCTACAAGCATCTCAAACACGGTCGTCGTAAGGCCAAACGGGGTAACCGGCAGGACAACAGGGGCCGAATCAAAGGGCGGGTTCCTATCACCGAGCGTCCCGATGTGGTCGAACAGCGAGACCGCTTGGGCGATATCGAGGTCGATCTGATGATCGGCAAAGCCCATAAATCAGCCCTGCTGGTACTGACCGACCGGACTACGCTGCTCACCAAAATCCGAAAAGTTACCTCGAGGAAAGCCCAGCCAATGGCCCAGGCCATCATCGATCAGCTTTCGGATATTCCTTCTAGCTTCATCAAAACGTTAACTTTTGACAACGACAAAGCCTTTGCTCGTCACCAAGATGTTGCCGAAGCCCTCCGGGCTGACACCTACTTTACCCGGCCCTATACCTCCCAAGACAAAGGAACCGTGGAAAACCGCATTTGGGTGATCAGGCGGTTCTTCCCGAAGGGTACCGATCTGCGAAAGGTTTCTCCCCAGCGCATCAACAGCGTCGAGGAGTACCTGAACTTTCGACCCATTCGAAAATTTGATTACCTTAATCCTATCCAACAAACCCTAAAACACCGCTGTGTTGCATTAGTCACTTGAACACGGCTAAGATTATGTCTCCAGACAGGTATGTCTTAGCTACTTCTCTTTCCTGGGTGTTCATTTTTTAATGGCAAAAAAATGAACGAAAATGAGCCACCGGGGTATCGAAGATATTATTCTTCCGCAGGTTGTTCTTTTGCTTGTTGCTTTGAATCGTTCCCAGATAATTCCCCGGCTTTCCCGCGCTACCCCGGCCCCAACTGCAGCCCTGCCTTCGGTTCTTAATTTCTTTTTGGGATTCTCTGGAATTGGGGGGACGATTTCAAAAACTAAGAGCTTGAAAAAACTCTTTATAGCATGTAGTGAAAACCCGAAGAATTCCTAGCTGACGAGGTGGCTGGCTACTCCTATAACCAAAGAACATCAATGATGTGAGCCCCGATGAGTTTAATTCTTCTTGAGCTTTTCGTCCCTTTTACATCAAGACAAAAGGGACACCACTTTAATAGATCATATGTTCAGGCAGTACTTTTTTAGCTAATAACCTTTCAGGGGTATTCATTTTTTCTGCGACGAAAAAACGAACCAAATAACCCGCCAAAGAATCCCAGATGTTGGGCTATCGTGCCTGTCCTATCTGCCTTGCTTTACATCGTTCATCGACTCATCGATAATGTGGTGCAGGGATTCTCTTGACTCGGGGGAGACCAGTTCAAAAACTAAGAGCTTAAAAAAACCCTTTATAGCATGTAGTGAAATCCCGAAGAATTCCTGTCAGACGAACCGATGGCTGCTTATTAAACCAAAGATAGGATAAAATATCAGCCCCTGGGAGTTTTAATTCTTCTTGAGCTTTTGGCCTCTTTTGTATCAAAGAAAGGGGACATCCCCAGATGAAAATTACACTTGGATTGCCCGAAAAGACTTACCAGGAACGAAGCTACCCTACGCCTTCCAGATATGATTCTCCCCCTTGGCCAACCCATTCATCGCATTCCTGGAATCAATGATGCAATCGCTCCAGTCACTTAGCTGCCGGTAATCAATAGCGGAGTGATCCGTCGAAATGATCACCGCGTCAAAAGAGGAAACTGTCTCCTCATCCCACTCCACGCTTTGGGTGCCGGTCCATTCATCATGTTCACGGGTCGGCTTGATCTTCGGAATATGCGGATCGTAATAAGACACCTCAGCGCCGTAGTCTTTAAGCAGATCCATAATCTTGAAGGTAGGCGATTCACGCATATCATCCACATCCGGCTTGTAGGCCAGCCCGATCACCAGCACCCTGCTGCCATTCAGCGATTTTTGATGGGCATTCAGGGCCCTCAGGATCCGATCCACCACGTAGCGCGGCATCGAGGTGTTGATCTCACCCGCGAGTTCGATAAACCGTGTATTCTGTTCATGCTCCCGGGCTTTCCACGTCAGGTAGAACGGGTCGATCGGGATACAGTGTCCGCCCAGGCCGGGACCCGGTACAAACTTCATAAATCCGAACGGCTTGGTGCCGGCCGCATCCAGCACCTCGTGGACATCAATGCCCATCTTATCATAGACGACCTTCAGTTCGTTCACCAGCGCGATATTCACTGCCCTGAATACATTCTCCGTAATCTTGACCGCCTCGGCTGTTTTGGTATCGGAAACCGGTACTGTCTGGACGATAGCCGTATCATACAGGGCGCGGGCCAGTTTCAACGCTTCTTCACTGTGCCCACCCACTACCTTGGGAATTTTGGCAGTGTTGAAATCGGTATTTCCGGGATCTTCTCGCTCGGGACTGTAGGCCACATAAAAATCTTTGCCCGCCTCGAGGCCAGATTTTGACTCCAGGATCGGGATGATCAGCTCTTCAGTGGTACCGGGATAGGTTGTCGACTCCAGGATAACCAGCTGACCCTTGCGAAGATGCTGCCCCACCGTCAGCGAGGTCTTTTCCACAAACTCCATGTCCGGCTCCCGGTGATCATCCAACGGGGTGGGCACGCAAAGCATCAGGGTATCCGCTTCCGGCAACCGCTCGAAGTCGGTAGTGGCATCACAGCGCTCGCTTTGGGACAACACTCCCATCATATCCTTTCCCAAGTGTTTGATGTAAGGCGTGCCGCTTTTAATGCAATCTACTTTATCAATGTCAATGTCAAAGCCCAGGACAGGCATCCCCTTATTATGAAAGGTCCACATCAGGGGAAGACCAACATAGCCAAGGCCAATGATTCCGACGGTGTATTCTTTTTGATCAATTTTTTTTAGCAGCTCTTGAAGCATGTAGGTTCTTGTTTAGTTTTATGAAGCTTGGTTGTTAAGAAGATTAACGGTGGTAGGCGAATATAGGAATATTGCCACTGTCTTGTACATTGAATCCCAAAACTGACAATGTGTTTGGGCTCCAGATAGGTATTTCTTAGCTACTTCTCTTTCCTGGGTGTTCATTTTTTTAATGGCAAAAAAATGAACGAAAAAAACCACCGGGGTATCGTAGATATTGTTCTTCCGCAGGTTGTTCTTTTGCTTGTTGCTTTGAATCGTTCCCAGATAATTCCCCGGCTTTCCCGCGCTACCCCGGACCCCAACTGCAGCCCTGCCTTCGGTTCTTAATTTCTTTTTGGGATTCCCTGGAATCGGGGGGGACGATTTCAAAAACTAAGAGCTTGAAAAAACTCTTTATAGCATGTAGTGAAAACCCGAATAATTCCTAGCTGACGAGGTGGCTGGCTACTCCTGATAACCAAAGAACATCAATGATGTGAGCCCCGATGAGTTTAATTCTTCTTGAGCTTTTCTGTCCCTTTTACATCAAGACAAAAGGGACACCACTTTAATAGATCATATGTTCAGGCAGTACTTTTTTAGCTAATAACCTTTCAGGGGTATTCATTTTTCTGCGACGAAAAAATGAACCAAATAACCCGCCAAAGAATCCCAGATGTTGTTCTATCGTGCCTGTCCTATCTGCCTTGCTTTACATCGTTCATCGACTCATCGATAATGTGGTGCAGGGTTTCTCTTGACTCGGAGCAGAAAGTTTCAAAAACTACGAGTTAAAAAAACAGCTCTTTATGGCAGTAAAGTGAAAAAACCAAAAAGTTCCATCTGATCGGCCCCCTCCGGCCTTGGAATTCTGGGCGAAGAGCGGCAGGCCAAAAGGAGTTTGGTATACCGGGGGGAGCACAGAGGCGAGCAGCAAGCGGGAAGGACCATTAGCAAACTCCGGCCGGACGCTCGTAGTTAGGTTCAGCATTCCCCAGCCTTGAGTTTCCGGGTAGAGCGGTTCGTTACCTCCCCGCTCCCCCACAGACCCGTACGAGCGGATTTCCCGCATACGGTTCCTCCGTTTGTGGTTTCGCTAAAAGAGTTTGTGTACAATTCGCGGTTTTATTAAAGGATTTCTGGACAGTACCAACCTCACAAATTCTTCCCACCTCATGTGGCGTTTTCCACCACGCCTGTTAAGCCATTTGTGAAGCAATCGCTTCACAGACTCATAGTAGGTGTTCAGGCTGCGAAAGTTGAACGTGACTCCATAGTATCCATAGTGGCCTTGCAGCTTTCGGTTGAGTTCGCCGATAAATTGCTTTACAGGCTTATGCCTGTTCGCCTTCATCCACTGGTTCACCCTCTGCAAGGAAGCCTTCCGCTTTTTCTTGCTGGTTTTACGCTTGAGAATCCGTTTGCCCTTGCGACTTTTGCCCATGTAGTGGGTAAAGCCCAGGAAGTCAAACGTGCTTGGCGTATCCTTGTCCCGGTTGTTCACCTCAACAAGTTTAGTTTTCTCCGGGTGAAGGGTCAGTCCGTATTTCTCCAGTCGTTTGGGCAGCACCTTCATCACCCGCCGGGCGTCTTCCATGTTGTCGAACAACAACAGGAAGTCATCGGCAAAGCGAATCAGTTTGCTGCTCCCTTTTAACCGTGGCTGAATGGCTTCGATAAACCACTCATCCAGCACATAGTGCAGATAGATGTTGCTCAGCAGTGGAGAAATCACTCCTCCCTGTGGAGTGCCTTCCTGCGGGTATTCAATTCGCCCGGTTTCCAGCACACCGGCTTTGAGCCATTTATCTATCATGCGACGAATGACACCGTCTTTTATCCGTAGGTCGAGTAGTTCCCGCAACTTCCTGTGGTCGATGCTCCCGAAGTAGTTGCCCATGTCTGCATCAATGATGTAGTACTTGCCGGTAAAACTCACTTCTTTGAAGAGGATCTCTAAGGCCTGATGCTGCGATTTGCCCGGACGAAACCCAAACGAATTCGGGTAGAACAGTTGCTCGTATACCGGAGTGAGGACTCGGGTTGCTGCCGACTGCAGCACCTTGTCCTCTACCGTCGGCAGATCCCAGCGGACGTTGTTTGCCATCCCCTTTAGGGATGTACGTACGCCGAATCGCTGGCGCACGATATTGCCCGCTTTTGAACTGCCCCAGCAGCTGCGGCAACCGCTCTGCCCGCTGCTCATTGTACTCGCTCCAGCTTTGCCCGTCCACTCCGGCGGCCCCTTTCTTATTCAGGGCATCCAGACTTTCGGCCAGCAAAGCCCCGTCAATGAAGCTGTGTAGGTTCGTCCGAGGGTTCATCGGGGAATGCCCTCGCCCTTTCCGCTATTTGTAAGTCGACTGTTGACATAATGAATCTTGACTCTGATTCATGATATGTTTCTGAGTTACATGTCCACAATACAGGTGCCCACTGCATGTTTCCATACAGATTTTCCCTTCCCTGGCAGATGGGTCTCGTGGAGCTGATTCCCCATCCTTCATCGGTACTATGGAGGCACTAAGACTGCCTTCGCCCATCTCCTTACCTTCAGTTTCCCTCGGCTCGGATACCGCTGCGCTGCTGCCTTGTTTCTTCGTCCGGGGTGGCAACACGTACCCCGAAACGCCCGGACTGTGGTTCACCGGTCAGCCCTCAACCGGAGTTGCGCGCGGAGGCGGGAGGCTCTCCCAAGTTCCCGTGGAAACCTCATGCAAGTTTGCCCTGCTCTCAGACCCCGGCCGTCATGCAAGTGACTCACCATACCGACGCCACTGCATTGCTGCTCCCACTTACCAAAACAGTGAAAGCTCCGACAACCATAAACATTTCGGGGCTCAATCACACAGCTTTCCTGCTCCCTGTCTACGCTTCGTGCCAGCCTCTCAGCTGACTACGCAAGACTCGGTTCTGGCTGCTGGTTAGGCTTTACCAGTCAGGATTGGTTACCTGTAGGCTTCCTACGAAAGATTTCATAGTTTCAAAGAACACTAATCCCACTTTCACGGGCTTAGCTTGGCGCAATTTGATTCGTTTTTTCCTCACTGAAAAAATGAATACCCAGGATTGAGAATTTATCTCCTGAAAAACTGCCTGGAGACTAAATCATTTTACCAGGTATCCCTTTTGTCTTAAAAAAACCAAAAGATCAAGAAGAAAGAAATCAGGTTCAGGCTTTGACAAGATCTTTATTCGAATTTCTCAGTTAATATTTTAACTTAAGCGCCGTTGTACGATTCAACTAACAAAGAAAACTAGTTAACCTTCAATATCTTTATCAGATAGAAGATGATTTGGCAAGACGCTTACCTGTTGTGGTTGCTGCTATTGGTTCCTGCTTTGGCTGGTGGGCTCTGGTGGTATGTCCGAAGGCTTCAAGAGCGGAGAAAACAATTTTTTTCGGATGAGCTATTTCAGAATTTGCGAAGTGGTTTCTGGAGAGTCGGCGATCGGCTCAAAGTCGTCACCATGCTGGTGGGGCTATCGTTTCTGGTGCTTGCAGTTGCAGGACCGAAGATCGGCACAGAGGTCCGTGAAGTTAAACGGCAGGGCGTTGACTTGCTCATTGGCCTGGATCTTTCCGACAGTATGAATGCCGAGGATGTGAAGCCCAGCCGCCTCGAAAAAGCGAAGTATGAGATTACCCGACTGATTGAGCGCCTGCAGGGAGACCGTGTTGGCCTGATCGTGTTTACCGGGGATGCCTACCTTCAGTCTCCCATGACGCTGGATTATTCAGCACTTCGGTTGTTCCTGAATATTGCAGAAACCGACCAGATGCCCAGCTCGTCCACTGATTTCAGTGCACCGATGGAAGTGGGACAGCGGGCTTTCAATTCGCTGGAGGAAGATCAAAACAGTTCCAATGCAGCTAAAGTCATGCTGCTTATCTCGGATGGTGAGAATCATGGGGAGAGCTATTCAGAAGCACTCAACGCGTTGATTCAGAATAATATTTCAGTCTATACGCTAGGCATTGGCACGCGTTCAGGTGCTACCATTCCGCAGTATAACCAGGATACAGGGACGCTGACGGGATATAAACGCAACAACGAGGGACAGGTCGTAACTACGCGTTTGCAGCCCGATGTCCTAAGAGAGATCGCCCAGCAAGGCAATGGAGAATACTATGAAATACAGTCAGGCAGCGATGGCATAGACTCCTTCCTGGGGCGGCTCGATGAGCTTGAACAGGGTGAATTCGCCAGCCAGGAATATGCCGATTTCAAAAACCAGTACCAGCTTCTGGCGGGCATCGCTCTTGGTTTTATTTTTATTTCGATTGTTCTGCCCAGATATCGAAAGGACAAGTGAATGATGATGGTCTATTCTCATTTTGTTCCTATGGGAAAGCAGCCCATCCGAAACTTTATCGCAGCTATGTAGAGGTCCTTGTCTCTTTTGTCTTGATAAAAAATGAATGCCCCTTAAAGAAAATAAGCTCTAGAGAACGGTCTGAAGTCAAACCTTCATTAGGTGGTATCCCTCTTTTGGCTTGATCCAAAAGGCACGAAAAGATCAAGGCTGAGGAATGCTGAACCCGGCTGGGAGCCTCCGGCCGGAGTTTGCTCATGGTCCTTCTCGCCTGTTGCTTACTTCTAGACTTCTCACCGGTATACCAAACTCCTTTTTGGCCTCCTGCTCTCCGCTCAGCATTCCTAGGCCGGAAGGGGATCAGACAGAAAATCTTCGGGTATATTCCTTTTGCTTTAATAGACTATTCCCATAAATAGGACTGCAACCGGGGTCCGGGGTAGCGGGGGAAAGTCTGGGAATGGGCGACGCCTGTTCCAGAGCAAGAAACTGGAGAAGAGCCTGCGACAGACCAATATCTTCGATACCCCGGTGGCTCATATGTTTACCACCTGTTGAGGAAGGCTAAATAATTTAGGTTGTTTTATTAAATCCCCTGCCCCGAATTCGGGGCAGGGGCCTCTGAGGATTTGACAGGAGAGCGATCCGGTGAGAAGCCCTTCCGGTTGGAAGAGGCTGTAAAAAAGTTTTCAGCTCCCTCTCCTCGGGCATTTAGACACAACCAGTACAAAGAGCCAATCTTGCCGATTGAGCTCGTATTGTTGGTGAGTCAAGTCCAATGCCGATCCTCATCACTTGTTCAGGATAACCAGATAAGCAAGTATACCATGGAACCAATCCAATCCCAAGATATTCACAGCCAAGCAGTTGGTATTGACGTGTCAGCGGAAACCCTGCAGGCCCGGCTGGGCCTGTCAAATGAGGACCGGGAGCTTTCCTATAGCCGATCCCGCAGATTTCCCAACAGCGAAGATGGGTACCGGCAGCTGACCAAGTGGATCCGCTCGAAGGGGGCAGACCTGCAGCAGTGTTGGTTTGTTATGGAAGCGACCGGCGTGTATTACGAGCAGCTGGCCTACTGGCTGCATCAGGCGGGGCCGGCAGGCGTGCGTGCTGGTTGCCAGCCGGGCCTACCACTGGGCCCAGAGCCTGCCGATTAAATCAAAAACTGACCAGATTGACGGCCCGGCTGCTGGCCCGCTGACGGACTGGAGCGGCGTCCCCGCCGCTGGCAGCCCCCCCGGCCAGCGGCTGCGTGATATCAAACTGCTGCTGCGGGAACGCCAGCAGCTGAAAAATCAGCGTACCAATTAAAAAACCGGCGACATGCCGCCCGCCAGTCCTGGGACCATCCAGCCAGTAGCCTGCGGCGGTTGGCCGAGCATATCGAGCAGATCAACGCGTATATCACCCAGATCGACCAACAACTTCGACAGCTCTGGCAGTCCGAGCAGGCCCTGTCCGAGGCGATCCGGCGTATTGGACAGATTACCGGGTTGGGCCCGCAGAGCGTGCTGAAGGTCGTTGCCGAAACCAATGGGTTTGCCCTGATTCGGAATCGCAACCAGCTGGCCTCCTGCGCCGGACTGGATGTAGCTCCTGGACCAGTCAGGCACCCGCCAGGGGGAGGCCCGTGTATTCGAAACAGGGAAATGTCCACCTTCTGGCGGGCCCTGTATATGCCGGCTGTTTGCGCCAGCCAGCATAACCGTGCTCTGCAGGCTTTCTACCAACGGCTAGTGGCCAAACACCCGACCACAAGAAGATCGCCCTGACAGCCGTCATGCGCAAACTCCTGTTGTTGATCTACAGCCTGTGGAAGTCCGGGCAGTCCTATGATGAGGAGTTCCACTACCAGCAAATTACCCAAGCCGCCTAACTTATTTAGGTTTCGATACCATTATGAATTTGACTTTAGACACAGTACCTTTTTTGATTCGTTGTTTCGCCGCTGAAAAAATGAATACCAAGAAATGGGTACATGCTCGAATCGTTCTTTTGGTGGTAATTAAACTTTCTTGGGTGTACCTTTTGTCTTGATACAAAAGGCACGAAAAGATCAAGAAGAATTAAACTCCTTACCGCTGATCTCTTATCCTATCTTTGGTTTAATAAACAGCCATCGGTTCGTCAGACAGGAATTCTTCGGTTTTTTCATTTTATGCTATAAAGGTATGTTCTTTTAAGCTCTCAGATTTAATATCCCCTGCCCTTCAAGTCCAGAGAATCCCTGCAATGCATTATCGATGAGCCGCTGGGCGATCCAAAGCAAGGCAGGCAGAGCGGGCACGGTAGAACAATATCTGGGATTCTTTGGTGAATTTTTTGATTCGTTTTTTCTTCATCGAAAAAATGAATACTCCTTAAAGGGAATTTATCTTCCTAAAGTACTGCCAGGAGACTAAATCATTTTACCAGGGTGTCCCTTTTGTCTTGAAACAAAAGAGACCAAAAGATCAAGGCCGGAAGTGGCAATGGGTAAAAAATGAATACCTAAAAAAGGAAGTTAGCTATGAAGAACTGTCTGGAATGGACATAAACAGTTTAAGTTCTGCGTTGGTAGTTGTTTTCTAAATCAGATACTTTGATATCTCCAATATTTATCGATTTCACTATCTTTTAGTCGCCAATAACTATATTCATGTTGAAGCAGAGATCGAGCTTCATGATAGGTTTCAAAAGATAAGGTGGGTTTTTCTTTCCAAAATGTTTCACTAAGCTTATCAGTAAGAAAACTAAACTTTTCAGAGGATTCCAGGTCAGTCCAAATTTTATTGATAAAACTATTTGAATTTATAACCCCCAGCATAAACCTTCCCCTCTTACTTGGTATTTTTGTAATATTACTATGTGGCAATTCTAAATTTTTCCTGCCGTAAATCCAGAAAATCGAGAATTGTGTTCAGTACCTCTTGGGAATCATCAATTAATCTTTCAAATAAAATCACTTTTACCCGAATGCTCACCAAAGATAGAAATAAGCCTCTCTATATTTCTGTGATACTGACTTTCTGCAAAATATTTGAACAACCAGCGAGGATCTTCAAACGACGAATCGAATGGGGCATCATATTGATTTTTCAAATAATGCCTGTCAAGATAGGGTTGAACTGAACCGTCTTTAAGTGATTCCTTTAAAAACGCATTTTCAACCTCAGGCAGATTTTCGGCATTATCTTCAAAGCGTTTTCTTACTGTTTTTACAATATCTTCAAAGGTTCGCTTATCATAAGCTGGAATCTTCTTCTTCATATGTAGATGTCCTGAAAAAGCCCTTTTCACTGGATCACGTATGATGACCACAAAACGAGGATTTTTGATATACTTCCTAATATTCAAACAAGCACGTTCACTAGATAAATAAAATGTTGACGCATCAATCAACACGCTCTTTTTTGTATCATCTTTGAAGAGATCGAAATACCACGATATATATTTTTTTATAGTTTCTTCTTCTAAAGCAAAAAACTGGGGTTCTTTCACAGAGCATTCAATGATATCACTATGGTTTTTTCAGAACATTATAAAGCGTGGTAGTGCCACTCTTTTAGGCTCCGGGAATAAAAACCATTTTTTTTCTCAAGACTGACATTCTTGGATCTAATGGCTATTTTTTACTTTAACAATAGCGAATTATCAGTTTCCATTTCAAAACACTCCACAAATCATTCTACCCCTTCTTTAAATTGAGACTACACCTCTGTTTGCCTTATTCACATTCCCCACGTCTGTTCCACACCTTTCGGTACTTCAGGAAGGTTCACCTTTCAGCTTGAGTCTTTCAGCCGTTGTACCTTAAAAATAGGAAGCAGATAGTAAGAAGTAGGCGTCTGTATATCAACTGAATTCATAGATTTTCTTAATGCTTGGAGGTTTAGTTATTTGTGATTGGGGACTTATTACCAGGGATAAAATTCCGGCCTCGTCAGATAGAGATTCTTCGGTTTTTTTCACCTACTGCTATAAAAGTTACGTAATGAGGATGGCTGCAATTGGGGTCCGGGGTAGCGCTTTACAGAATTAAAAATGATGAACGTGAGGTTAATAGCTTACCATTCTTTATTCTTAATTTAGTTCTCTCTCCCGGCCTGGCGTACCGTTGACCGTCCCGTTAGGGGAAGGTGTCGCAGCAGAGCGTGAAGAAAAAATCTGTGATTTTTTTAGCGACGTGGAGACCCCTTCAGGGAAAGGGTACCTCAGCCGGCGATTGTTTTGATTCATTTTTTCATCGTAGAAAAAATGAATACCAAGAAAAAGCAAATAGCTTGACATACCTGTCTGGAGACAAAATCTTTTTACCAGATGTCCCTTTTGGCTTGAAACAAAATAAACTCAACAATCAAGAAGAATTACACTCCTGTCCGATGAGGCTATGGCTAATCACTCAACAGTTTTTCCAGGAACTCAAGATCGTCCCGGTCTTTGGCTCTTCCCGTTGCTTGTTTATTCTTAACCAGGTGTTGCAGTCCTATGATATACAACGGGGTAGAAGTGTCACTGATTTGAACGGGCTCTACTTTTTTACTTTTCCAGGCATCCTCAAAAGCCACAGCCTCAATATTGTTGAGCAAATCAATTCGATTCGGGGGTACTCCAAACTGGATAACATGACCAGGTGTACCCAGCTCTTTTTCATCCTGGATCCCCGGGATGTCGCCATCCCAAAACTCGTTTAACGCCTCATACAAGGCATGAATATTTTTCGAGCTGTTCTTATAAAAGATATCTATATCTCCCGTTAATCTCGGGTAGCCATAATAGATGACCGCTTCTCCCCCAACGATCATATATTGTACATCATATTGATGAAGTAGCTGAAGGAACTCTTGTATATCAGTTGAAAAATAGTCTGCCTTCATGAAGAGGAAAGTTTACGTCCGGAGGATTTCACGTCGGGAGGATTTACCCCATACACTTTTTCTTTTAATCTCTTGGCGACCTGCTGACGCTCTTCATGCGTCATATTGAGATACTGATGTATCTCCCATTCCCTGGCTTCCTCCTGGTTCTTTGCTATATGCACGACGCGTTCCATAGGTACGCTTCCCAAATTTGGTAATTAAAGTTTAATTTAATCTACTATTATCGATCTGGTCGTTTTTATTTAATATAACAGCTATTTAACACTTTTGGGATTAAGGTTAGACGATATACTGAGGGGCCTTCCCGATGTCTGCGTTTTTAAATCGGGCATGGTTGTTGGGGTATTCTTTTTTTGAATAATCAAAAGATACACCTCTTTCTGAAGAAGCAGGTCTCACTGTTCTATAATGGCCTGTTCTTCTGCTTTTCCCTGTTTATATTTTCTAAGACGAAAAAACAAATACCACCGAAAGGAGAATTAGCTAAAAAGAACTGACTGGAGACTAAATCATTTTACCAGGTGTTCCTTTTGTCTTGATCCAAAAGGCACTGCAACCATCAAGGCTGGGGAATGCTGAACCCGGCTGCGCAGCCTTCGCCGGAAGTTTGCTAATGGTCCTTCCCGCTTGCTGCTTGCCTCTGTACTTCTCACCGGTACAGCAAACTCCTTTTTGGCCTCCTGCTCTTCGCTCAGCATTCCGAGGCCGGGATAGGGTGGAATAAGTAAACAGTGGCCTTTATTCGGACATCCCCCTTTGCCCCCTTCAAAGGGGACGTTGGTGGTCTTATTTTCCATTCCTGGGGCGACGATTTTTTTGATTCGTTTTTCATCCGGTGAAAAAATGAATAGCACCGAAAAAAGGAAATAGCTCGACAGAACGGTCTGGAGACCAAATAAGGGGCTCCTGCTTATCAATCTCCCTGAATCCCTCTTCTCCAAGAGGGACTTTGCGGGCCCAGCATTGAGTATAAGCTTAACGCTGAATCACTGAGTTCCTCTTAAAGGAGGAGGTCAGGAGGATTGAGGAAGGTTACCAAGTACGAGTCAAAGATGACTGGGGCGTTGTTCGGTTAGCTATATCCCCCCCCTAGCCTCCTTCCTATCCTATTTATGGGAATAGTTTTTATAGCAAATGAGCGAACCCGAAGAGTTTCCTGTTTGAGATCATGATCCCGTTAACCCGGCGCTTCCAGGTCCATATCTCTACAACTCCTCAAAATCACTCACCACCATATCCTCGACCAGTTCTTCGATGGAATATTCCGGCTCCCATCCAATCTTCTGTTTAGCATTATCAGCATCCCCAAGAAGTATATCAACCTCGGTGGGGCGGAAATACTGGGGGTCGACTTCGATGACGGCGGAGCCGTCGCGCAGAACTGTAGACTCGTCTAACTGTAAAGACTGGCCCGTCGTTTCTTCATACTTATCAGCGTCTATATTCTCAACAAGGCCTTTTTCGTTGGGGCCTTCTCCTTCCCAGCGGAGGTCGATGCCCAGGTGCCCGAAAGCCATCTCGCAGAAGGCGCGGACGGTGGTGGTTTCACCGGTGGCCAGCACGAAGTCTTCCGGTTCCTGCTGCTGCAGCATCAGCCACATGCCGCGCACGTAATCCTTGGCGTGTCCCCAGTCGCGCTTGGCGTCCATGTTGCCCAGGAACAGCTTCTTCTGCTGCCCGGTCGCTATGCGCACCGCCGCCCGGGTAATCTTGCGGGTCACGAAGGTCTCTCCCCGCCGGGGCGACTCGTGGTTAAACAGGATGCCGTTGACGGCATAGATATTATAGGCTTCGCGGTAATTCTTGGTGATCCAGTAGGCGTAAAGCTTGGCCGCCGCGTAGGGTGAGCGCGGGTAAAAGGGGGTGTCTTCGCTCTGGGGGGTCTCCTGAACCTTGCCGTACAGCTCGGAGGTGGAGGCCTGGTAGAATTTCGTCTTCTTTTCCAGCCCCAGGATACGGATCGCCTCCAGCAGCCGCAGCACGCCCAGCGCGTCCACGTCGGCGGTATATTCGGGCGCCTCGAAGGAGACCTGCACGTGGCTCTGTGCCGCCAGGTTGTAGATCTCGTCCGGCTGGGTCTCCTGGATGATGCGGATCAGGTTGGTGGAGTCGGTCAGGTCCCCGTAATGCAGGTAAAAGGGCAGCCCCTTGAAATGGGGATCGTGGTACAGGTGATCCACCCTATCCGTATTAAACTGGCTGGCCCGCCGCTTGATGCCGTGCACTTCGTAGCCTTTGTCGAGTAGCAGTTCCGCGAGGTATGATCCGTCTTGCCCGGTAATACCGGTGATGAGGGCGACTTTGTTTCTGGATGAAGTCAATGTTTACTGTTTTTCTTTATAAATTAATTCGTTACCTGGATGAAGCTGAATGCTATTGTGTCATTAGTTGCAGAACTGAAGAATTGTAAATCGTCCAAATTCAAAGTTCTACAGTTTACAATTCAACAACCTTACAGCTTTTTCTTCAGGCTCTGTTCTTTCTTAAGCTGGTATTGATATAGACTATTTAGCTTGTTAACAATTTCGTCAAGCTTAATTCGAAGTTGAGTATAACGTTCTTTGCTGATGTATTCCAGATCGTACGCCCCAACAATGTGATTAATCGTTTCAAGGGCACTGGTATAGGATATATTTGCAATTGCTGTAGAACTGTATGATCGTAGAATCGTTTAAATGGAGAATTGTAGAATCGTCCACGAAGTTCTGGGATTCAACAGTTGTATACTTCTATAATTCAACCTCTCAACAGTTCATCGATTCCACATCTCAATCAGCAAACAGCCTCATATTTATATAAATCGGTGAAAAGTACTTTTCTCAAAAACATCTTTAATTATAGCCGTCAGGATTTTTTATCTGCCAGTTCCACATATCTTTACACATCTCATTTAAATCTTTTTTTGCATACCAGTTAAGTTTTTTATTTGCCTTTGAGGGATCGGCGAACGTTTTATCAACATCCCCCGGCCGCCTGTCTGCAAACTCAAATGGTACTTCTTTTCCCGAAACTTCCTCAAACGTTTTAACTACATCCAGCACGCTATAGCCCTGTCCAGTACCTAAATTATAAGTTTCAAGAAGTGAAGTATTATTCCATAACTCCTCCAAAGCAGCTATATGTGCCTTGGCTAAATCAACTACATGGATATAATCGCGAACACCTGTTCCGTCATGGGTGTTATAATCATTACCAAAAACTTGCAATTTATCTAACTGCCCGGCGGCAACGCGCGCTACGTAAGGCAATAAATTATTGGGAATACCGGTCGGGTCTTCCCCAATTCGGCCCGAGGGATGAGCACCGATTGGATTAAAATATCGAAGTATCGAAACAGACAGCGAAGGAATTGCCTGAAAGCTGTCCTCAAGAATCCGTTCCACCATTAGCTTGCTCCGTCCGTATGGATTCGTTGGTGCCAACTCATCAGTTTCGCGGACTGGTACCGAATCTGGCTTCCCATATACCGTACAGGAGGAACTGAAAACTATATTGCCAGCCTGATGTTCTTCCATTGCTTCCATCAGCGTTACCGATGCAGACACATTATTGCTGTAGTAAAGTAGCGGTTTTTCAACTGATTCCCCAACAGCTTTGTAGCCTGCAAAATGTATTACGGCATCTATTGGATGTTGCTCAAATATTGCCTTCAGAGTATCTGCATCCCGGAGATCGGCATTAAAAAAAGGAACTTCTTTACCAGTAATTTTCTCTACACGCCTAAGTGCTTCAACCTTTCCATTGGCAAGATTGTCAATAGCAACTACACTATATCCCTGGTTTAATAATTCAAGCGAAGTATGACTACCAATGTATCCTGCTGCTCCTGTAACGAGCACTGTTTGTTTTCTGTGATTACTCAATGTGTTCTGTTTTTGTTGGATTTTTGTCTGCTTAGATACCTAATGCTTGGTTTTCAGTAATAGCTTTTAGTGGTTGTTGATTAGTTGAGGGGTTGAAGAGTTGAAAGGCGCTTAACTCAACTCCAAAACTATTCAACCAACAATCTTCAACACCTTGTCAATTGATGTAAACTATTGATCATCGCTGTAATATTTTCAATTTCATCTCTCAATTCTTTGTAAGCTTCTGAGTCTAAAAATCCGAGGTCTCTGATTATGATTAATTGATTCAACACTTCTACAGCCGAGCTGTATGCCATCACATAAGAACGTCCCTGATCTTTACCTGAAATCCTGGAAGAGCCTTCACCAATATTTGATCCAACAGATACAGAGGCTCTCCTGAGCTGACTGACCAAACCAAACTTCTCAGCATTGGGAAAATTATCTGTTATCCTGTAAATCGATACCGTGAAATCTTTCGCCTTATTCCACACATCCAACTTCTCAAAACCAAACGTACCCATAATAAACCTCAGAACAGTTCAACACTTCAACTCCTCAACAATTCAACCTTTCAACACCTCAACCCAAAATCCCTTCTCACCGCAGCCTCTCAATGATAAGGATCGTCGTCGCCACACCCGAAATAACAGGAGCGATTACCCGCACGTAGTCGATGAAGGCGGGCCGGCGTTTCACCTGTATCGCCACCACCTGGTCGTTCTCCAGGTCAAAATCGCGCATGCCCTCCGGCAGGGGTTCGTCCATACGGTACCGGAAGCGGTAACCTCCTCCATCCCCTGCGTATCATCATAATTGGATACATTGACCTCCACCCTCATCCTGGACCAGTCCAGCTCCGCCCTCGTTGCTGCGGATCGTCTGCGGACCGAAGGCGTAGGAGATCAGCTGGGGAAGCGACGTGCCGCGCGGCACCAGGTAGCGGCCCGGGCTGTTGATATCGCCCCACACGTTCAGGGTATCGGAGATCTGCCCCGGTTCGGCCACGCGTATAATGCGGTCGCCGAGGCGAAACTGTTGCGATTGGTACAATTGCTGTCCCTGGTTAACCTGGGCAATGGAGTCGGTTTGAGCAAAAGCGAGGAGTAGAACTAATCCAGCGAGGGTGGTCAGTAGGGTCTTTAGATTCATTGTGAGAGTTGTGTGTCAAATACCGGTTCTAGTTAATGTGGTATGACGTTTTATCGGGTTTACTATACCACGGTTCAGAGGATTCTGTTCCGTTGGATTATAAGGATACGAAGAGCGGTTTTCTACTTTTTGTTTTATGAATCAAGATGGTAAACGGCCCAGACCAGCGGCATGCACATATTGTTGTAATAATATTGTAGTAATAAGGCCTATGATCGATAGCCTAAGAAGTATTGAACTTATTCCGGTCTTTCGTGTATTGCTACAAAAGACTATTTCTATTCTGTGTACAGAGAATCCCTGCAGCCCATTATCGAAGACCCGGTGGGCGATCCAAAGCAAGGTAGTCAGAACAGGCAGGATAGCCCAACATCTGGGAGTCTTTGGCGACTCATTTTTTTTATTCGTTTTCCGTCGTAGAAAAAATGAATACCAAGGAATGGGTACATACTCGAATCTTTCTTTTGGTGGTAATTAAACTTTCTTGGGTGTACCTTTTGGCTTGATCCATAAGGCACGAAAAGATCAAGGCTGAGGAATGCTGACCCCGGCTTCGAGCCTCCGGCCGGAGTTTGCTAATGGTCCTTCCCGCTGGCCAGCTTCCTCAGGGCTCCCCGCCGGTATACCAAACTCCTTTCCGCCTCCTGCTCTCCTCTCAGCATTCCAAGGCCGGTGAAGTCCGGTTAGATAAATATTCTTCGGTTTTTCATCTACTGCTGTGAAGGGGTATGAATTGAAGGGAGGCCTCCAACGGGGTCCGGGGAATCGAGGGAAAGTTTTGGAACGGACGATACATGTTCCAAAGCAGGGAGCTGGAGACCAGCCTGCGACAGAACAATATCTTCGATACCCCGGTGGCTCATATGTTTACCACCTGTTGAGGAAGGCTAAATAATTTAGGTTGTTTTATTAAATCCCCACTCCCACGAATTCGTGGAGTGGGGCGTCTGAGGATTCGAATGGAGAGCGATCCGGTGAGAAGCCCTTCCGGTTGGAAGAGGCTGTAAAAAAGTTTTCAGCTCCCTCTCCTCGGGCATTTAGACACAACCAGTACAAAGAGCCAATCTTGCCGATTGAGCTCGTATTGTTGGTGAGTCAAGTCCAATGCCCATCCTCATCACTTGTTCAGGATAACCAGATAAGCAAGTATACCATGGAACCAATCCAATCCCAAGATATTCACAGCCAAGCAGTTGGTATTGACGTGTCAGCCGAAACCCTGCAGGCCCGGCTGGGCCTGTCCAAGTCCGACCGGGAACTATCCTATAGCCAATCCCGCAGATTTCCCAACAGCGAAGACGGGTACCGGCAGCTAACCAAGTGGGTCCGCTCGAAGGGGGCAGATCTGCAGCAGTGTTGGTTTGTTATGGAAGCGACCGGCGTGTATTACGAGCAGCTGGCCTACTGGCTGCATCAGGCGGGCCGGCAGGTGTGCGTGCTGGTTGCCAGTCGGGCCTACCACTGGGCCCAGAGCCTGCCGGTTAAATCAAAAACCGACCAGATTGATGCCCGGCTGCTGGCCCGCTACGGACTGGAGCGGCGTCCCCGCCGCTGGCAGCCCTCCGGCCAGCGGCTGCGTGATATAAAACTGCTGCTGCGGGAACGCCAGCAGCTGAAAAATCAGCGTACCCAATTAAAAAACCGGCGACATGCCGCCCGCCAGTCCTGGACCATCCAGCCAGTAGCCTGCGGCGGTTGGCCGAGCATATCGAGCAGATCAACGCGTATATCACCCAGATCGACCGACAGTTGGAGGACCTGTGGGAGTCCGATCAGGCCCTGTCCGAGGCGATCCGGCGTATTGGACAGATTACCGGGTTGGGCCCGCAGAGCGTGCTGAAGGTCGTTGCCGAAACCAATGGGTTTGCCCTGATTCGGAATCGCAACCAGCTGGCCTCCTACGCCGGACTGGATGTAGCTTGGTACCAGTCAGGCACCCGCCAGGGGAGGCCCATATCTCCAAACAGGGCAATGTCCACCTTCGGCGGGCCCTGTATATGCCGGCTGTTTGCGCCAGCCAGCATAACCGTGCTCTGCAGGCTTTCTACCAGCGACTGGTCGACAAACACCCCGACCATAAGAAGATCGCCCTGACAGCCGTCATGCGCAAACTCCTGTTGTTGATCTACAGCCTGTGGAAGTCCGGGCAGTCCTATGATGAGGAGTTCCACTACCAGCAAATTACCCAAGCCGCCTAACTTATTTAGGTTTCGATACCATTATGAATTTGACTTTAGACACAGTACCTTTTTTCGTTCATTTTTTTGCCATTAAAAAAATGGACACCCAGGAAAAGGAATTTATCTCCTAAAGTACTGCCTGGAGACCAAATAATGGGCTCCTGCTCATCAATCTCCCTCAATCCCTCTTCTCCAAGAGGGACTTTTGAAAGTGCCTGCATATTTGTAAAGGAGTTCCTTGGAGAAGGAGGTCAGGAGGATTGAGGAAGGTACTCAATGGACACCTCCTCAGATAGAAAATGCTTCGTTTTTGTTCTCCTTTTGCTAAAAAGAGCTTTTCACTCAATCGTTTTCGAACAATTCCGGGGAGATCTTTCGGCTCCACTTCGTTCCGCTGAAGATGACAGGGCCTTTGTTCAGGACATCCCCCTGCGCCCCCTTCAAAGGGGGACGTTGCGAATTCGCTTCGAAAACGGGGTCCGGGGTAGCGGGGGAAAGCTCTGGGAATGGACGATACATGTTCCAAAGCAGGGACCTGGAGAAGAGCCTGCGACAGTACAATATCTTCGCTACCCCGGTGAGTTTCCGGGTAGAGCGGTTCGTTACCTCCCCGCTCCCCCACAGACCCGTACGAGCGGATTTCCCGCATACGGTTCCTCTCAATTTGGTTTCGCTAAAAGAGTTTGTGTACAATCCGTGGTTTTATTAAAGGATTTCCGGACAGTATAGATCTCACAAATTCTTCCCACCTCATGTAGCGTCTTCCACCTACGCCTGTTCAGCCATTTGTGAAGCAATCGCTTCATCAGACTCATAGTAGGTGTTGAGGCCTGCGAAAGTTGAACGTGATTCCATAGTATCCATAGTGGCCTTGCAGTTTTCGGTTGAGTTCGCTGATGAATTGCTTTACAGGCTTATGCCTGTTCGCCTTCATCCACTGGTTCACCCTCTGCAAGGAAGCCTTCAGCTTTTTCTTGCTGGTTTTACGCTTGAGAATCCGTTTGCCCTTTGCGGCTTTTGCCCATGTAGTGGGTAAAGCCCAGAAAGTCAAACGTGCTTGGCGTGTCCCTGTCCCGGTTGTTCACCTCAACAAGTTTGGTCTTCTCCGGGTGCAGCGTCAGTCCGTATTTCTCCAGTCGTTTGGGCAGCACCTTCATCACCCGCCTCGGCATCTTCGCTTGTTGTCAAACAACAACAGGAAGTCATCGGCAAAGCGATATCAGATTGCTGCTCCCTTTTAACCGTGGCTGAATGGCTTCTGATAAACCACTCATCCAGCACATAGTGCAGATAGATGTTGCTCAGCAGTGGAGAAATCACTCCTCCTTGTGGCGTGCCTTCCTGCGGGTAGTTCAATCTGCCCGTCTTCCAGTACGCCGGCTTTGAGCCATTTATCTATCATGCGACGAATCACACCGTCTTTTATCCGTAGGTCGAGTAGTTCCCGCAACTTGCCATGGTCGATGCTCCCAAAGTAGTTGGCCATGTCTGCATCAATGATGTAGTACTTGCCGGTAAAACTCACTTCTTTGAAGAGCATCTCCAGGGCCTGATGTTGCGATTTACCCGGACGAAACCCATACGAATTTGGGTAGAACAGTTGCTCGTAGACCGGCTGAAGGACTCTGGTTACTGCCGATTGCAGCACCTTGTCCTCTACCGTCGGCAGACCCAGTGGACGTTGTTTGCCATCCCCTTTAGGGATGTACGTACGCCGAATCGCTGGCACACGATATTGCCCGCTTTTGAACTGCCCCAGTAGCTGTGGCAACCGCTCTGCCCGCTGCTCATTGTACTCGCTCCAGCTTTGCCCGTCCACTCCGGCGGCCCCTTTCTTATTGAGGGCATCCAGACTTTCGGCCAGCAAAGCCCCGTCAATAAAGCTGTGCAGGTTCGTCAAAGGCTCATCGGGGTACGCCCTCGCCCTTTCCGCTATATGTAAGTCGACTGTTGACATAATGAATCTTGACTCTGATTCATGATATGTTTCTGAGTTACATGTCCACAATACAGGTGCCCACTGCATGTTTCCATACAGATTTTCCCTTCCCTGGCAGATGGGTCTCGTGGAGCTGATTCCCCATCCTTCATCGGTACTATGGAGGCACTAAGACTGCCTTCGCCCATCTCCTTACCTTCAGTTTCCCTCGGCTCGGATACCGCTGCGCTGCTGCCTTGTTTCTTCGTCCGGGGTGGCAACAGTGACCCCGAAGCGCCCGGACTGTGGTTCACCGGTCAGCCCTCAACCGGGGTCGCGCGCGGAGGCGGGAGGCTCTCCCAAGTTCCCGTGGAAACCTCATGCAAGTTTGCCCTGCTCTCAGACCCCGGCCGTCATGCAAGTGACTCACCATACCGACGCCACTGCATTGCTGCTCCCACTTACCAAAACAGTGAAAGCTCCGACAACCATAAACATTTCGGGGCTCAATCGCACAGCTTTCCTGCTCCCTGTCTACGCTTCGTGCCAGCCTCTCAGCTGACTACGCAAGACTCGGTTCTGGCTGCTGGTTAGGCTTTACCAGTCAGGATTGGTTACCTGTAGGCTTCCTACGAAAGATTTCATAGTTTCAAAGAACACTAATCCCACTTTCACGGGCTTAGCTTGGCGCAATTTGATTCGTTTTGGGTTAAGAAAAAGGAACAGCTCAAAAAGAAAATTCGATCTCCAAAAATTAATATAGGTTGATACTCAATAACCCACTATCGCTTCTACTATACGCTTCGCCGTATTTCCATCCCAGTAGAGCGGTTTCGGCAGATCATTCTTGCCAGAACTGCCATTTTGCAGGTTTTCCCTTATATGCTTAAGAATCGTCTCCTTGTCGGTACCCACCAACCTGTTTGTACCCTCCGTTACCGTGATGGGACGCTCCGTATTTTCACGGGCCGTCAGGCAGGAAATGCCCAGCGCAGTCGTCTCCTCCTGGATCCCCCCCGAATCGGTTAGAACCAGGCGGGCGTTGTTCATCAGGTTGACGTTATCGAGATACCCAACCGGTTCCAGCAGGTGAAGGTTGTCGATGCTTTCCAGCCGCTCCCAGCAGCCGAACTGCTCCGCTCTCTTTTTAGAACGGGGATGCACCGGCCACACCATCGGGATATCCGCCGCGGTGGTTTCCATGATCTCAACAAATTTGGTTAACGTCTCTTCACTGTCCACATTGGAGGGGCGATGGAGGGTCACCAGAATATAGCCCTCCTTTTCCAGGCCCAGCTCCTTCAGGATCGTAGACTCACCTGATTTCTCGCGCATATTGAAGAGCGTGTCGATCATAATGTTGCCCACGAACCTGATCTTCTCCTGCGGTATTCCCTCCTCAATGAGATTCATATTCCCGTCGATAGATGGCGTCAGCAACAGGTCGGCAATGCTGTCGGTGAGCACGCGGTTGATCTCTTCCGGCATTGACCGGTCGTAGCTGCGGAGCCCGGCCTCCACATGGGCCACCTTGATTCCCATCTTGTTGGCTACAATGGTGCAGGCCATCGTGGGATTCACATCCCCTACCACAATCACCCAGTCCGGCTGCTCTTGCTGCAGCACTTTTTCAAACTCCGTCATCACGTTGGCAGTCTGCTCGGCGTGTGTACCGCTGCCTATCCCCAGGTGATGGTCCGGCTTGGGGATGCCCAGTTCGTCAAAAAATATCTTGGACATCTCATAATCGTAATGCTGACCGGTATGTAGAAGTTGCGCCTCAAATTGGTCTGCGTGCTTCTTAAATTCTTCCAGCAGCGGGGCGACTTTCATAGAATCAGGCCGCGCGCTGGCAACGTTGATGATCTTCATGGGGTACGATTTTGTTCAAATTTTGGATAGAATAGTGATTAATGTCCCTTGATTATAACAGTTGTTTTGCTGATTTGAAATTTCCTTTTTATAAGACGCGGGAATATAATTATTGCCTATATCTTTTTTGTTTTAACCTTTATCAAAAACTCTTCTTGATAGTTGAGACTCTTTTTATCAAGACAAAAGGGACACCACTGATTCAAGTTTTGACATCAGATCTCTCTCTAGAGCTTACGCCCTTTAAGGGGTATTCATTTTTTGGACGGACAAAAAACCCGCCAAAGAATCCCAGATGTTGGGCTATTCTGCCTGTTCTATCTCACATGCCTTAAATCGTTGATGAGCTCTTCGATAATGTATTGCAGGGATTCTCTGGACTCGGGGCAGAAAGTTTCAAAAACTACGAGTTAAAAAACAGCTCTTTATGGCAGTAAGTAAAAAAACCAAAAAGTTCCATCTGACCGGCCCCCTCCGGCCTAGGAATTCTGAGCGGAGAGCGGCAGGCCAACAGGAGTTTGGTATACCGGCGGGGAGCACAGAGGCGAGCAGCAAGCGGGAAGGACCATTAGCAAACTCCGACCGGACGCTCGTAGCCGGGTTCAGCATTCCCCAGCCTTGATCTTTTGGTTCCTTTCGTATCAAGACAAAAGGAACACTACAAAAGAGATTATCTTTCCAGACAGTTCTATAGAGCTATTCTCCTTTTCAGTGGTATTCATTTTTCAGTGACTCAACAACGAATCAAAAACTTCCGGGGTATCGTAGATGTTTTCCTTTCGCAGGTTCTTCTTCTGGCTGTTGCTTTGAACCGTTCTTTGCTAATTCCCGGGCTTTGCCGCGATCCTGTTCGCTTCGCTCAGGGAGAGTCTCGCAACGATAGGGCGCTGATCTTAACAATTACGTTTTGAATAGAGCTCGCAACGAAATAGCCAGTCATGGTTTCAATCTCCCTTGTCAGAAAGAAAAGCTACCGGTAATTCACTTGGTGCTGTACAGGATTGAGAATTGAAGACAGGCCAGCTACCGAGGATAAGAATTAGTGAATTAGTGACCTTTTGTATTCAGGTGGATCATCTGTAGTAGCGTGTGTCCAATAATTTTAAAATCCAGCCCGATGCAACTTTTCTGGACATAGATAAGATCGTAATCGAGTCTTTTTCTCATGTGTTCCAAGTCCAGTGTACCTCCCCTGTAGCCCCTGGATTGTGCGAGCCCCGAAATACCCGGCTTTACTGAATAGCGGTAGAAAAAGTCATCAAAGGTGGAATTCCAGTAGGCGCACTCCTCCAACGGATAGGGACGCGGACCAACCAGGCTCATATCGCCTTTAATTACATTGAAGAGCTGCGGGAGTTCATCCAAATTCAGTTTTCTCAATAAACTTCCAAACCAGAATATCCTTGCATCGCCTTTTTCAGTGACGGTTGGTTTACCGTCTAATTTTTTCTTCTGAATGAGATGCATCGTTCGAAACTTGTAGCAGGTAAATGTCTTGCCATTCATCCCGGTCCGTTTTTGTTTGAAGATTACCGGTCCACGGGAAGACAGTTTAATGCCCAGCGCGATCAGCGGATAGGTTAAGAACAGAAAGAAACAACCGACCGCGGCTAGTATATAGTCCACGATCTCTTTACCCAGATATTTTTTATTGGAAAGGTTATAAAATTTTTCGGGTAATCTGTTGCGGGAAGTCGTATAATCTGTGCTCCTACTTTCCCATTCGGTTTGTTTAATTATGGTTTCCCGAACGGTCATAGTTTCACTATCTCGTAGGGATAAAGCCTCTGCATTGCCTCTCATATTGTATTCTTCTTGTGTTAGTAGCTTTCTGTAATCAAATGATTCGATTTATTACAGTTTTCTAATATTGTGCAAATGGAAGCCAATAATAATAAAATGTGGCATAGAATCAAAGACTATAACCAATCCATTTGCGTATTTCTAAATTGAAGTGCTAAATTTAGAAATACTTTTCAAAAAAAAAAGAATGATATTTTAGAAAAATACGGTCCAGACCTAAATATTTTATTGTCTCGACTTCCCCTTGTAATCCAACCCATCCAAAACTTTTTAAACCGAAACCGCAGTCAGTTGAACATTTTTTGCTGAATATCTTTCATAAAGTTGGGAATCAGCCAGAAAGGTTCTACAAAATATCTTACAAATAATCTCCTGGGGTTAAACAGGAAACGATAGAACCAACTCAAAACCCAGTCTCCCCCACAACCTCGGAGGAGCTTTTTGTTCTCCCGCTATATAGTCGAAACAAGCTCCGGAAGGCAAAATAATATTCGATTCAATCGAATTGATATTTTGTTTTATCCAGAGTTCCTGCCTTGGCATGCCCATCCCAACCATTAAAATATTGGGGTGAAAATCATTTATTTCTTCAAGGATATTCGAGTCACCTGTCTTCTTTATATCAAAAAAGCCGTGATGGGTTCCAAATGTTATTTCGGTATACTTTTTTTGGAGTTTTGAAGCTGCTTTTTTGGCCACCCCTTTTTTCCCTCCCAGGTAGAATATCTTCCATTTATTCCTATTTGCAATATCTAAGAGAGGATAGATCCAATCCAGGTAGGTGATTCGATTCTTTTTATCCAGATCGTAGCCGAGCAATTTACCCCAGTAAATAAGTGACATCCCGTCGGCATGTACCAGATCGGCAAGTTTGAAAAATGAACGGAACTCAGCTAGCTGATGATACAGGTAGACGCTGTGCAAATTATGATTGGCAATAATGGCTTGTTCTCCATTTTGGATAATATCTTCGAGTACTTCATTTAATTGCTCAATATCCAATTTGGCAAAATTGACTCCTAATAAGGATATGTTTTCTACATTCACCAATTAATGAGCTTCAAAAAATTAAAAATTACCTGAATAACAGTGTTTTCAGGTGCCTATCCATATTACCCGGATATTATTTTGGGGTTGGCTCAAATAACTTTTGCTTGCAGACACGTAACAGAAACACCGGGTTCCCGATAATATATCGGCTAAACATCCTGATGGGTTCCTTGAGAAAACGATACAACCACTCTAGACCATTTTCATGCATCCATTTTCGGCGCTCTTGATTCGGTTTCCGGCAAGAAAATTGAAGCAGTTCCCCCCTGTCATTATTATCCCCACATCGAGTTTACTTCTGTTTTTTAATATCCATCGCTCCTGCAGGGGCATTCCGAACCCGACAACCAAAATGTCCGGGTTAAGCTGGTTTATTTCCTCGATTACCTTCTCATTTTCTTCCCCTTCTTTTTTAAAAAAACCGTGATGAGTACCGACAACTTCCAGAGATGGATATCTTTTTAAAAGTTCCTCTTTTGCTTTTTCTGCTACTCCCTCCTCATTGCCGAGAAAGTACATCGAAAGGTTTTTCTGCTCACAATACTCGGCCAAATCCCAACCGAAAGTCAGCCCAGGTCATACGCTCTTTGATGGGAACGCCCAATATTTTGCCCGCCAACTGGATTCCGGCAGAATCATTGCGAACCAGTTCCGCGTCGTTGTTCATCCTTAACAACCATTTGTATTTGTGAGCCTGATTAATTCCATGAATATTGGCCGACAGCATCACCGCGGGATCGGATGAATGTTGATCTTGCGCATACTCATTTACGGCATCCAACAACTCATCCGAATCCAGGTTGCTTACCTTGCACTTGGCGATATAAACCTCATTCGACTTCATCAATCAATAATTTACGTATAGCTACCAAAATTACTTTTTATGTTATTGCTTACTTTTTATAAAGCTGCCGGTACACCTCAAACGTCTTGCTGGCGGTCTTTTTCCAGGTATAACTGTTTAAAATATCCGGGTATTTACTTGTCATTTCACGCCGGACTTCTTCACTATTGACAATTCGCTTCATGCACTCTTTTAATTCCTGGACATTGCGGGGATCGTGATATAAAACCTGTCCCTGGGTAATTTCGGGAAGACAGGCTGCATTGGAACTTATAATGGGAAGTCCGTACGCCATCGCCTCGATCAGGGGCAACCCAAAACCTTCATAAATTGAGGGCATCAGGAAGCAGAAAGCGCCCTGGTACAATTGCCGGAGCTCTTCATTTGACACATAGCCCTTTACGATGATATGCTCTTCAAGAGCCTGGCTATGCTGAAACTCACGGACGATATCTTCATTCCCTTCCCCTACAATAACCAACTGAATTTGATCCCCATGCTCTTTTTTATATTGATGAAAGGCCTCCAAGACCGTATTTAAATTTTTGTGAGGCAGCCCTTTCCCCACAAATAAAAAGTATTCGCCCTGTTTGTTCAATGTCTCTTCAGAAGCCCCATTTTGCACCGGCTCAACGCCATACGACTGGTAGATGACCGCCACCTTTTGCGGATCAACCTTAAACTTGTTGACAAGATCCTTTTTTGTGTTTTCTGAAATTGAGATAATTTTAGCAGAACTTTTGCAGGATCGATATGTGGAAAATATCCGGTATGCCTGCCTGAAGTAGTTATATTTTTTGATATATAATTCGGCCAGATCGTGCACGGTCACAACAATCGGGATGCTCCCGCTTCTCAACAGAATCGGGTTCAGCACATGAATGAGATCGGCGTTATACTTTTTTCCATAATCCTCTAATGAAAAGAAATGGAACAGGTGTTTTTTGATGGTCCCAACAAGGGTGTTCGGATGGTGGACCTCAATAGTCTGCAGGTTGGGATACGTTTGTAATGCCCCTTTTATATGTTTATTGACCAGCACATAGAACTGGTCATCCGGTTGTTGACCTGCCATTTTGTTGATCAAATTGATCGAATAATTACCCACTCCCGATATTTTGGAATCGGTATGGAGGGCACTAATGAGTATGTTCATCCAGTAACTTTTTTAAATTCTGATCTATACGTTCCACTTTTTTCTCCCAACTGTTTTCGCTGGCTACCTCTATTCTCTGCGAAAATTTTTCCCTGCTGTCCTCTTTCACACTTTTCCGGATATTATCAATAAAGGAATCGTGATCTTTTGACAAATATACCAGGGAGTCGTAGTCGGCCAGGCTGGGCAGCTGGGTAGAAACGACGGGCTTACCTGACGCGAGGTATTCAAACAATTTCAAAGGAAAAACCCCTTTGGTGTAGCCGTTAATATTATAAGGGATAATACAGACATTGGATCCCGCAACATACACCGGCAGTTCTTTATGATCTTTGGGGCCTAAAAAACGAACATTTTGCAGGTTATGTGGATCAATCTTATCAGAACTTCCCCACCCTCCTATCGGACCGATCATGGTAGTGGTGAAGCCTTCCTGGTCCAGCCTGCGAACCAGGGACAGGTCCACCTTGTGACTGTTAATTGCCCCTACGTAAAAAACATCAATACGGTCACCTTGCTGATGCTTTTTAAATGTTGCCTTTTCTTTGAAAATAGCTACATCCGCGACGTTTTCTTCCAGGATAAAGTTCTTGGCAAACGTTCCTTTTTTATCAGCCAAAGGTTTAGAGGTGAAAATCGTTAAATCGACCCCCTTTAACGTCTTTTTTTCAAGATTGAGAAAACGCTCTTTTTCCTCTTCTCTTTGGCCGTAGTAGGGGGATTCCTCGTAGAAATCCACGCAATCATAAACCTTCAATACAGCCGGTATATCTTTTGTCTGCGCAAACGCCTCCGGGGAGTAATACCATAGAATACTGTTTTGCTCCTCCCTTAAATGGCGGGACAAAATCTGTCGTAAAATAAACCAAGAAAGGGTTCTCAAGAGATGCGGTCCCCGGTATAAAAACAGTAACACGGGGCTTAGAACCGTTATACCGTCTGTCTGCTTCCACCAGGTAAACAGGAAACGCAAAGGATTTTCCAGGAGCTTCCGCTTGTAATATCTTTTGCTCTGAATGCCGGGATCGATATACAGAACCTCATACTTTCTACCCAGTCTCGACATTAAATTCTGCCTGTTGGTCCATTGCAGGTTGTCCCACTCGGAAGTAGAAAAACAGACTATTTTGGGCATAAAGCTACTTTCTTTGTTTTAAATTGTGTTACCGTTTTGTAAGCAAACGCCCAAACGAACCAATAGGGAACACTTAAAAACATAACTGAATGGTAATCCCAGAACAGTGATCCAAATGTGATCAGTATCAACATCCCGAAAACAGTTTTATATTTTCTTTTCTCGAGAATTTTATTGCGGATTTTGTACAGCTTAAAGAAAGGATAAAATATCAAATAGCTGTATAAAAATAACATGGGGAGCCCCCCTTTATAAGCCATCCATAGGAAAGTGTTGTGTGGAGAATGATCAAAATACTGCGTCTGGTCCCCAAGCGCCAACTTGAATTCGAAGCTGGATCCCCACCCCTCTCCCATCAAAGGAGATTCAATCACCCCATTTATGGCCGTAGTGTAGGATGCAAACCTATACATTACCGCCGGATCGGATAGCATGTTCTGGATATTGCCGCCTCCGAATTTCCCCAGCACGCCCTCCAGAGGTCCGAAGCTGGCTACATTTAGCTGGGTCAAAGCTAAAATTAGGACGACACCAGCACCTGCAATTTTTGCCACATGCTTGAAGTCCACATCTTTTCGGAAAAACACGTAGTTGAAAAACAGGGCGGCGAGCAGCCCCAGGTACACCTGTCTTTTCAGGCTTAAAATCAGGCCAATAAATAAGATAAAAAGTACAAGCCGCCGGTATCTCAGCATTATTTGTAGTAAGCAATAATAAAAGCCAGCCCTACAATCACCGACTTGGATCCTACGATGTAAAACACGTCGCCGGTTGTATTTACAAAACCCTGACCGAGCAAAAATCTAAAAATTCCCCCAATGGTAAGTATAATACCTGATATATAGATGATCTTCTTAACGAGGTCATATAACTGAACATCCCTGTTATTCAGGATTACAAGATATACAATCGTCAGAAACCAAAAGAACCAGGAGTAGTCTACCATCGCGCTGGTAAACCGGTTGTAATAGAGGCTGGTAATTAACGTGAACAGGCAGAAGAAAATAAAAATGCCAATTGTTAAATCGTGTCTTTTAAACTCCAGTTTTGGTTTCTTATAAATACTCACCGCCAGGTAGAGCGAAACCAATCCCAGCGCATACACACCGGCCAGCCGTACCCCGCCGAAATTGACCTCTCGTAACAAAGGAGAAAATAGTATACTGACTATAAGTAAATAAGCCATGCTATACTTTACATCCTGAAACGATTTGTTAAGAAAATAAATCGTACAGGCTATAAAGCCTACAATTTCTAAAACCATAAGTATTTAATGAGATAGTAATAATCTCTTCATGCTAAGAATAGTAAAATGACTAAATTTCAATAGTTTTAAATCCTTCATATTTCTTATATCTATTAAATATAATTTTAGCAGTTTTTTTATATCTATCAGATTTAAGAATATCTAAATCATATTGAAATGAATACAAAACAGAATGATCACTAAACAATGCATAACAATTGTCAAGAGCAGTAGAAAGGAATGAAGCTATAATTTCGGGTAACTTATTTTGTTTAACCAGATATGTTTCAATTGGTTCATCAATAGTTTTTATTTGAAATCCTAAATCTTCTATTTCTTGAAAACCTTCCGGTTCTTCTCTCCTATGTGGCAAATAATAAACAGTTTTTCCCTCAAAACATTCTATGACCTTTCTTAGAAGAGATAAATAATCCTTCCTCTCAATGAATCCATATTCTGAAATATTGTTTCCTAAAAAATAAACCAGCCCCTCATCTACTATTCTTGTATTTAGACTGCTTTTTAATAATGAATAGTCATTAATGACATCAGAATCTCTTGTCCATTCGTTATAGAAGGTGAAAAAATTAATGTCCCATATATCTTTATCGTTAAAGTTAAACAGCCAGTTTAAGGCCTTTCTTATCGGATGAAGTGTATGCCTAAGCCCTTCTTTTGTAATTATTTTTTCATGTATAAATAAAGCTACATTCCCATCATCTAATAAAAAAGACTGTTCACAATTACTTTTATGAACAAAGTTTCTCATTAATAAAGAACGATACTCACCTATAAAAACTTTATTCACTTTTTGGTAATTCTCCTTTAGAATACTCTCAAGATCATATTGCCATTTATAAAGAACCACTTTTTTATGAGTATTGGGTAACTCATAAACGGTATCCCAAGATGAATAATCTACCAGTTTTTTTAATTGATCCATGCTTTTTTGGGAAGCACCTCTTAAAATAATAAGGACATTTTTCTCATCCTTACAGAACCTATACTTAGCTTCTCTGGCGTTTAAAAATTGTAGAGGAGATTCAACTAAATAGTAATTCATAGTATGTACTATAAATCAGAACTTTTAAACTTCTTAAATAACATTTCTTGAGAGACTTTCTTGAAAACTAAATTATAATAATGTGGATTCTCCGTTGATGAATGATAATAAGTAAAAAGCATCTCTCCCTGTAAAAAAGTAATACTGGTATACGCAAACATTGAACTTAAATCTTGTTCTAATTTAATGTTTTGACCCCATGTTTCTCCTCCGTCAGAACTAATCGTGATATTCAGAGGAGTTCTCGAGTATCCTGACCAAACATCTCCCGAATTATTATTCCAAACCAATATTAATTTATCCGTATTGGGTATTCTTTTTAATGTTGCTGGAGAGGCAGGACTGTTTAAATTACTCCTCTTCGGTTTAGTCCATGTTATTCCGTTATTATAACTTCTTGAAAAAGTATATTTTACCAAATTGGGTCCTAATAATCATTATTAATGAGCCATCTTGAGCTTGTGCAATTCCTGGCTCCATTGCAGGTCCATTTTCAAATTGTACCACAGTATTGGTATGTTCCCAACTCCTTCCTTTGTCGTCAGAAAAATAAATTGAGATTACCTGCTTCCCATAAGAAGAATCGATATCTGTAGTAGATGCGACTGGAATTAATACCCTTCCCGAATTCAAACGCAGTGCACGATCATTATTTAAAATGTGATACCCTTTTTTTTGGGTTAATTTCTCAGGTGTACTCCAAGAATTACCTTCATCTTTTGATTTAGAAAAGAAAATTTGAGAGTCTTGGCTAGAGTTTTTTACAATAAAAAAATGCCCAATTAAAGAGGAATCAATTCTGACAAAAGATGGGCTCATTGTGTTAAGCTTCCCTATGTTCTCTTGTAAAATAAATTCGCTACTCCAGGTTTGCCCATTATCAAAACTCTTTTTACCTGTAATGAAAGCTTTATGATGGTCTTTATACCCCAAAAATTTAGTATACGCTAATAAAAGGGTTCCATTATTAAGTTTAATAATATCTGCTTCCGAGTTCCTCATATACCTTTCATTTGAAGGAGCTATAACCTCACCATCTCCTACATATAAGAGTTCTCTGGTAGAATTAGAATTAAAAGTATCACAACTGACCAACAAAAATAGATTCAATACTATATATAAGTTACCCCAAATTTTTTTTACCATTTATCTATTACCCCCGAATCAAAAAATTTATATCAAGTCTATTTTTCTTGCCAAATACTTAAATCTATATCAATTAGGTCAGCCAATTGTTGGTTGTACTCAGAAAAAATTATTTAGCATTGAACGCATTGGAGAACTCAACGGAGGCCGAGGGTTTGCAAACGCTTTATTAAAATAATTGACTGCTTTATAGATTTTACTATTGCCACCAAATAAATTACGAGAGTGATATTGGAGGCTTATTGAAAAAGGAATATAACTTTGGTTAGCCTTTATTTCTTTATTTTTACTTTTTCCTGCCATCGTTTTATTGTCTACTCCCAAAAAATCATACAATTTATCTAATTCTTTGTTCGGTTCAGCAATAAGTTTTTCAAAAATTATAAAGTGCATGTTTTCCTTCGGAAAATAGGAAAGATATCTTTTTACCTGTTCTACATAGATGCTTCTTTTCTTATATCCTTTGAAAATATTTTCCTCAACACGTGTTTCCTCTTGTTCTATAGCTTCACTAAATGAAAGGTTTTCAACCCCCTTCATTATTTTGCGTGGATGTAATTAGAATATGTTCTGTCTACTGGATTACGAAAAAGCCAAACGATTTTACAGTCTGGAAAATCTTTATAAATCCGTGCCGGAACTTTAGGATCGTAGGAGTAGGTGGGAGTTTTTTCGCCAATAATTTGTGTTGACTCAGATGCAGAAAATTTCTTCTTATACCAATCCAATCCCTTTCTGTAATTAGACTCCTTATCAAAATAGTGAATCTCATTATTGGGTATTGCTATATACGGATTACGAACTAAGTACCGCATAAGCGTAGTTGTTCCCGCCTTCATCGCGCCCACGATTAGAAAGCCCGGATACTGAAAATCAACAATTTCTCTTTTCATGATTTTGCAAATCACTTACTTAAACTGTAACCATGGCATCTTGTAAACCCTAACTGCCAGATAAAATGTAAGAATAAATTGTATCAAATATGTTAATGTGGTGGCCTGGGCAGCCCCGATTGCACCAAATGCTTCTATAAAAAAATAGTTCAACATGATATTTGTTGCAGCAGCTATAAATGTCATCCAAGACAACCAATAAGTTTTCTCTTGATAAAAGATATAATTAGTAACCATCATATACATCCCATTAAATGCGTATCCAATAGCAACCCAGATGATATATGAAGTAGCACTAAAAAAAGCTTCTCCTACAAAAAATTTCATAAACCAAGGGGCAACAAAAGAAAGAGCCAACGCTAAGCCTATAATTACCACAAAGTAGCCATATGTAAATCGTACGATTTTTTTCTTAATGGCTTTATCTCCTTCATTCAGCTTTTCAAATAGCCATGGTGTCCACGCTTTGTTAAAGGATCCCGCCAGCACGCCAATGATCATACCTATTTGATACCCCACTGTATAAATGCCCGTTTCACTGATATTTACCATATTCGTGATGAATACCCGGTCAATCATGGTAATCATGAATCCACTTAACACATGAGGTATCAACGGTAACGCCATATGAAAGAGCATGTTTTATATATGCATATACTATCTCAAACTTTATTAACTGGTTATGCCATAAAATTATAACTGCCCCAACACCAAATAAAGTAACAGCTACCACCTTTCCAATTACTCTCCCCTCCCAGCCATACCCCATCCCCACGATTAACAAAATCGCCAAGCCAAGATTAAGCAACGTCAATAAAATTTTAAATACACCATATTGTATAGCTTTATCCTGCGCTTGCCAGTTTACCAAGATAATGTTAACAGTAAACTGTCCAACAGCTACTAATAAGACAGTACCCAACCAATCTTTTGGAAACTCAGAGTAAGAAGCAATAACATCTGAAAAGAAAAAAACTACACTCCCTATTAATATCGTACTACAGGACAAGATGAATAGAACATTCCCAATGTATGTTGGGATGTTAATATCTTCTTTGAAATAGTTCCGTAAGACTGCTGAATGGCCATTATAGCCTACAAATGGTACGACCAAGCCTATGAGAACAGTAAACATCGAAACTATTCCATAGTCTTCTGTGCTTAAATATCGTGTGAGAACTGGAAGTAATAAGAAAGGAATAGCCTTTTCAACTATACTGGAAATGGTATATATACCACCACTTTTAAAAAGCTTACTCTTTAATAAACTTGAAATCTTTTCTGATAAGAATGACACTTTTTGGTTAATAAAAAACTAAAAGATATTCGACCTTACTATTAATTTTGCCATCTCCCAATCTAATTGAGTATCTATATCTATGGAGCTAATTTCATCCATTACGTACTTCTTCACTTTTTTAAATTCAGACATTTCTTCATTTTGTAACGACTTTACATTAATAATGTAAATAGCTCCATTTAGCTCCCAAACCTTGGGGCAATCCTGGCGCCGGTTAAAATTCCCTTCCTTTGACTTTTTTAAATATCCTTCCTGATTCTCTTCGAATAATACAAAGTATGGATTGGCATCGGTTTCTTTTACTGAAACCACTCTATCCAAACCGGAGTGATAAGTTTCTAATGCTTCTTTAATATGGGTTCCCGTTCTGAACGGTGAGGTTGGCTGAAGTAACAGAACCGTATCTGGGCTATAGTTATACTCCTGCTCATAAAATTCAACAGCGTGCAGCAACACTCCACGCGTCCCGGCAGTATCAGTAGCTAATTTTGACGGACGTAAAAAAGGTACATTCAACCCGGTTTGCTCAACAACTTGCTTGATCTCTTTGTCATCAGTAGAAACACATATTGCATCATCATCAAACAACTTCTCGTGCAGCCTCAATGGTGTAGTAAATCAGCGGTTTGCCGTTAAGCTCTTTAATATTTTTTCTGGAAACTCCTTTTGATCCGCCACGAGCCGGTATAACAACCAAGGGTTTCATTAAATGCTAATAAGCTTTTTAATATCTTTTTGTGCTTTCTTAAAATCTTCGTGCTTGCCCACATCAAGCCAATAACCAGTATGTGGATAGGAATAAACTTTCTTGCCATCTTCAATTAAATTCTCCATCAAATCAGTAGTATCAAAGAATTCTCCTCTAGGAATATAGTCTATTACCTCTCGCTTCATAAGATAGATCCCGCCATTAGAATAATAGGTATAGGTCGGCTTTTCCTTAAAATTGACAACGTGCCCGTTTGAGGTTTCCAATACAGCATATGGCACATCCACGTTATAGGGGATGGTAGCCACCCCGAAATCAGCATCCTGCTCTACGAACGATAAGAAGAATTCTTCATAATTTAGATCTGTAAGTATGTCTGAGTTTGTAAGCAATACATAATCGTGCTTAAAATTATCAATTTTTGACAGGGCTCCGGCTGTACCCAGTGGTTGATCTTCCCATACATATTCGATTTGCAGATTTTTCCCGTTACCATCGCCAAAGTAATCTTCAATCTGTTTTCCCAGATAGTTTACCGTAATCCAAAAATCATCCATGCCATATGCCGACAGCCGCTGGATGTTGTGCTCCAAAATGGGTTTGTCTCCTACTTCCAGTAAGGGTTTTGGAGTATCCTCAGTCAGACGGAAGAAGACGTGTTCCTTTTCCACCCGCCATAATTACCACGTCAACAGGTAAGTATGACTTCAGATAATTGAAGTTAAGTACATTAATTACCCGATCATTCTTATCGAGTATTGGCAGTACCTGATAATTATTTTCACGGTATTCTATTATCCTTTCTATATCATAGTCGCTTTTGCGTATGAACTTTGGGTCCTGTTGAATAATATCATCAACCGGCTGATCTGTTTGCACGTCATTAATCAGTCCACGACGCACATCGCCGTCTGTCATTGATCCTAGCAGCTTGTCATCTTCATCTACAATAAAAGCTATGGCATCCTTGGCAAGCTTATCTAAAACTTTTAACGCTTCCTTAATTGGGGTACCTGTCTGTATAAGATGTTCTTTAAAGTGTCTCAAAACGATAAGATTTTATAATTTGAAATGCTTCCGCGTACTCTACACCGGCCGTAGCACCCCGATGAGTGGCTAAAGCCTTTATATTCCGTTCAGAGCGTGGAAATGGATGATTCCCTATCTCCGACTCAAATATTTTCATAATGTTAATTTTCTGTTCAAGCTCTTCGCTAATATCTACAAAACAATTAGGCTGAAATTGCTTTTCGGGTAATGCCGGTGCAAACTCTGTCTCCGAAATACATTCATACATTAATACTTCCCTAATAAAAGGATATCGAAAAGATTTCGTACAGGCCATCACAGCATCAAAAATAATGCGATGGTCAGAATGTGCATCTGACCTATTCATCGTATAAATAATTTCTGGCTTATACTTTTTGATAACTTCAGAGATATCAGAAATAAGATTGCCCAAATCATTTGAGCTTAAACTCATCGTTGGGTAATCAAGCATTTCTGTTTCATGGAATTTAAATTGCTTTGCGACCTCTTTAATTTCATTTTGTCGTGCGGACACACGCTCTTTACTAAAACCCTGCTGCTCAAAGACATTAGTTATAATCAACCATATAACATTGTCCCCCTGCTTTTGATGTCTTAATAATGTACCCCCTGCTCCCAAGGTTTCATCATCAGGATGGCCAGAAACTACTAGTACTGTTTTACTCATTATTCAACGGATCTTCTGTTTTATATAGTAAATCATCCACTTTAAAATTTTTAATTATTTCAGCAGCTTTTTTTGAGCTATTTCCATCTCCATAAATATTTTCAATATCCTTGATGCTATCTTTAAAATCCTGGGACAGTGCCTTTTTAATTGAATTAATAATTGCTCCTTTATTTACCTTGCAAAATATCACATTCCTATTGGCTGATCTTCCAAGTTGTCTAATCCCAACATTTATTGCTGGTATTGGAATACTTGCAGCCTCTAAAATCCCAGCAGATGAATTTCCTATTAAAAATGAGGCCTTTTTAAAAATTGAAAGAAATAAATCCCTATCAAGATTTTTGTAAAAAATAAACTGTTCTCTTTTCTCAAATGCCCTAATTACATCAATTATATCCTTATTCCCCGGATCTGTATTTGGGTAACTAACAAAAGCTGGCAAATCAATTTCTTTCAAACTATCTAATATATTTTGAAAATATTTAGCACTATCTTGCCTTTCTAAATCTTGTGGATGAAATATTACCAATGCATATTCATTTATCTCAAATGGCAAATTAAACTTTTTCTTTATTTCTTTTCTGCTATAAGGTTTGTGACTATTGAACTTATCCAAAGCTGTAGAGCCAACTACAAATATCCTCTCTTCAGACTCACCCATTTTAAGCAATCTTTCCTTGTGGGTTGGTATTGTAACCATATGAAAAGTAGATAGCTTTGATGTCGCATGTCTTACAGCATTATCAACATGTCCATCAATTACGTGGTCACCACCATAAAAATGGTAGGTTGGAATATTTAAATATGCCCCTAACAATCCACCAACTATAACATCTTCCCTATCCCCAGCATATAATATTGCATCTGGAGAATGCTGAGCCACTATGTCAGTAGAACTTTGTAGCAATAAACTTGCTGTCTTCAATCTGGATTGTGGCGTATTAGAATCTATGAGTGTCTCAATTTTGGCTAAAATTTCAAAGCCGTCATTTTTAATATTTTTAAATGTATTTCCATAGGTAGGTGAAAGGTGTGCACCACCAACTAACAGTTTAAGATCAACTTCAGGATCATCATCTAATATTTCATAAACCCCAGAAACCAAATCATAATCAGATCTTATATTTGTTATCCCTAAAACTTTCTTCATTAAAAAACGTCACTATCTATCATTTGAAATTCGAAATCTACACCAGATTCAGTCAAATCTTTATACACAAACTCATTATAGTTGTTAGCTTTTACAAAACCGATATCATACATGTAATCTTGTTTCCAATGTACAATATTAATCTTATCGAATTCTTTAGACTTGGTATTAACAAACTCAATAAACTCCTTTCCAAATTCACTAGCATAAATAATATCTAATTCATTATTCCCATATATCTTATAAATAATTTGACCATCATCATATTCAAGAGTTTTATAATTATGAATTGGATTTTGATTAATCCTCCATTCAATAAACTTCTCAGCTCTTTCTAAATATGAAGTAATAGATTGATTTGAAGTAATACTATTTTCAAGTGTAAAGTACGTATTGGCCTGACTCTCGAAATTGAAAATCCTTTTAAAAAAACCAATTGAATTTTCATTTGGAAAAGCTATAATTAAATCCCCATTAAAATCAGAAAAGGCTGTATTTAAAATTTTATAAAAAATACCAGACTTTTCAGGTAGTACCATGCCACCAGCACTAAGACCTACTAAAAAAGTCTTACCCTTGTATGAGTATTCATTTTTTATTATTGCATTATGTCCTACAATTTTATTTTCATCAATAAATACTAAAGAACCATATTCTTCATCAATTGAGTTATAAAACCAATAATCATATTCTTTTTTAGTCATATTTAATTCAAATACGACTTTATACAACTCTAATATTTCAGGGATATCTGACTCTATTACTTTTCTTATCATATAGTCCCAGCATCAACATGAATATTCTGGCCAGTAATCGAATTTGATTCCTCTGAAAGTAAAAAACAGATTGTCTCTACAACTGATTCAATTTTGGTTGGCTCTTTCAGAGAAGTCCTTTTGTAAATCCGGTCTTTTTGATCATCAGACAATTCTGAACTCATATCCGTTTCCATAAAACCTGCGACCAAACAGTTTGATCGGATTTTTTTTCTACCCCATTCTCTTGCAACATTCTTTGAAAAAGCTTCCAATGCACCTTTAGTTGAGGCGTACATAGACAATCCCTTATAACCTGTATGAACACTTATTGAAGACATATGGACAATACTGCCACTAACTTGATGCAATAACATATTGCGAATAACATTCTTTGTAATCATAATTGGAGAGATTACATTGACATTATACATCTGCTGTAAATTTTCAACATCTGCATTAGTTACAATATCATCATAAGCAATAGCAGCATTATTAATATATGCATCAATCCTCGTATTTAAGCCTATAAAATTTTTAAAAATTGCTGATTTTATTTTTTTACTATTACTTAAATCAAATTTAAAAAAATTAAGCCTATCAGGATATTTTTGAATTAAATCCTCTAATTGTGGGGAAATCGATCTATTTAAGCCAAAAACAGTATTACCTTGTCCTAAACATGTTTTTGCAATTTGAAATCCTACTCCTCTCGATATACCTGTAACTAAAATATTTTTACCCATTACGCTGAATCTTTCCAGTATTAGTTTTCTTAACCGTATCCACAAATTCGAAAAATCTTGGAATTTCATAATCATTCAATCTCTTTTTTAAAACATTCCTAATCTCCTTTTCATCTAATCCATTATCTTCTATTACTACTTCACAACAAACAATTTTACCTACTACTCTGTTATCTTTACTAAAAACTCGAGAACTAATAACGCCCCTGATTTCATTTATCACATTTTCAACTTTATTGGGGTTCACCTTATAACCCCCTACATTTATCATCTCGTTTTTTCTCCCTTTAAACCTAAACTGTAAGGGGCTTTTTTGTACAACTTCGACTAAATCTCCAGTATTATACCAACCCTCTTTCACTTTTTTACGCATACTCTCAGCTAATAAAGATCTATGTAAAATAAGTTCATCTTCTTCAATCTTTATTTTTTCACGAAGTGAATCTTCAATAGTAAATATTTCCCCTGTTGTTTCAAATAATGCTCCTGCTTCAGTTGAAGCATAGATATTTCTCATTTCGGCATTTGGGAACAGCTTTTGTAATTTATTTTCCAATTTTTTCCCATGTCCCTCACCTCCCATAGTTAACCTAATAACATTAGGAAATTGTTCATTTTTAGAAAGTAATAACCGATAAAACGTTGGGGTAGCCGATATATGGGATACCTTATATTTATTTATACTGGTAAATATTTTTGATCTATCCAGTTCAAATAACCTTACAATTGAATTTTTATTTAAAAAAGCCTGGAAAAAAACTTGTATTCCTGCCATATGAGTTGGGTTATAAGCAAATCCCCATACATCATCCTTATGTTTGTCATCTATATGAATTCTTTTCAGCAACGTTTTTAAATTATGATCAACTCCCTTTGGCTGCCCAGTCGTACCAGATGTATATAACTTGATTTCTGCAGTAGATGACTCCCTTTGAATTGCCTTTTTTAAATCTTTATAACTGTTTAATGATAATTTTTTTGTATTAGTCACCACAATATCCTGATCCAATTTATTTTCAGAAATATTAAAAGAATCTTGCATATATAGTGCCCGTAAGAAAGACACAAAAAAACTATAGTAGTCAGATTTCAGATGCCTAGAAAACATCTTTCTCGGATTAGCAACATGTTCAACTAACTCCTTATATCTAACCTCCAGATCGATACTTATATCAGCGTAAAATAAGCTCATTTTTCTTCTATTTTTTCTAAAGCTTCACCAACTGTTTCTATAATTTCATCCTCAAATATATCAATCCCAAATTCACTTTCAATCTTAACTGTTAATTCAGCTAAAGCTAAAGAGTCAAGTCCCAAATCATCTCTAAGGCTATCCTCTCTTCTTAATTCTTGTACTATACTTAATTCATTGTTTTCAAGTACAGAATTAAAGATGTTTAATATCTGTTTATCCATTTTTCTATTCAATTAAATCATTCCAAGTTAAAAGAGATTCTTTTTTCAAACTTTTTTTCATAGTTTTGCCAATAACGTGGTTCAACTCCATAGGTGAAATACCAGTTCCTGGTCTTAGTGGTATCAGATCTTGTTCTCTTAAGACATGGCCCTCTTCAACATCTTGTATTAGATATAAGCTCTTGCGGGCAACCTCAATATTTTTCAGTTCACTCTTACTTGGTTTTTTTTGCCCATCTCCACTTAGTGCCTTTTCAATATTCCGAATGCCTGTAACCATTACCTTCAGTTCTTCCGGCTCAAGTGAAGCACGATGGTCCGGTCCGGGTAGATCTCGGTCCAGCGTAAAATGTTTTTCAATCACTTTTGCTCCTCTCGCTGTCGCAGCAATCGGCACTTCGATACCTAACGTATGATCTGAGTATCCAACCTCTACTCCCAATTCCTTAGCTATGGTATCCATGGCTTTTAGATTTACATCTTCCATGGGCGTAGGATATTCCGTGTTACAGTGTAAAACCGTAATCTGTTCTTTTATCAAACCAAATTCAGTTAATACGGCAACAGCATCTTTAACTTCTTTTAGTGTCGCCATACCGGTTGACAGTATCACCGGTTTTCCTTTTTGACCTAATCTTTTCAAGTACGGGTAGTTGGTAATTTCACCGAATGGGCTTTTGAAAGAAGGGAATACCCAACCTGTCAAGATAATTAATACCATCTACATCAAAAGCAGTAGATAAAAACTGGATATTATATTCATTACATTTTTCAATCAAAAAGTGATGGTCGTCATCGCTCAACTCAAGGGATTTGAGCATATCGTACTGGCTGTCATCATCTCCCCCCATATTTTCTGACTGATATTCAGCCTTCTTAGCCTTCTTGCTAACTAATTTATCTGCCTTAAATGTCTGAAACTTTACCACATCTGCACCACTATCTGCAGCAACATTAATCAGCTCTTCCGCTTTTTGAAGATCGCCATTATGATTTACACCGGCCTCAGCAATTATAGTTACTCTCTGTCAGTTCATATTTCTCGTACCCGGATTTCCTACTATCTTTTTGTTCATTTGGAATATCATTTAATAATTGTTGCGCCAGCTCCTACAATAACATCTTCTCCTATTGAAACACTTTCTTTTACAACCGTATTAGCACCGATAAACGAGCCTTTCCCAACCTCAACATTTCCTGCTAAAACCGCTCCCGGTGCTACATGAACACCATTAGCAATACGACACTCATGTTCAATAACGCAATTTGTGTTTAAAATTACATATTTCCCGATTTCACTCAACGCATTGATAGTTACATGGGCAGAAACAAAAGTTCCGGTACCAATGGTAGCACTATTCGAAATCTCAGCTGCCGGATGTAATAACTGTCAATAATAGCTCGTTTGCTACTTTCAACCAAGTTGCCAAGGCTCGTGCTAATATTGTTATCTCCTACTCCTAATACAAAACCAAACCCTTTGCCCCATCCTTCAAAACCCTCATCTCCTTCAAAGCCAATATAATTCAACTTTAATGGGTTCTTTACAGCTTTGTTCTTATCTGCATAATAATCAATAGAAATACCGGCCTTACCTGCTGCCTCAGCGACCACAAAGGCATGTCCAGAATAACCAAGTAATATATTTTTATTACTTGACACGAACGCTGCTCGGTATATTTACAATTCGATCTTCCAAATATTCGGCGTTTACTTGTTCATCCCTCAAACAATCTTCATACATCGGCAGACGATACATTAACTGCCAAATGGGACGAGTCATAATTCCTTTTTCATTAGTTCTTTCCAGAAATTCGTTCCGCTGCTCTCGATTTTCCAGTTCTATACACATCAACCAATAGTTAGCTCTGGTATCAGTATTTTCTTTTCTGAATTGTAATGCCTTTGTTGTTCAAAAAAATTTGCGTAATCTCTGGCCAATGAGCGTTTATATGCTCAATATAATCATCCAACTGTTCCAGCTGCGCACAAACCAATGCCGCATTTAAGATTGGGCATCCGATAATTATAGCCCAATTCATCATGATAATATTCATAATCATGCGGCTTTTTGGCAGTTGTCGTCAGATGCTTGGCATGCTCCGCTTTCTGTTTATCATTAGTAACAATTGCTCCACCGCCCCCGGCTGTAACTATTTTATTACCATTGAACGAGAAAATACCAAACTCACCAAAGCTTCCAGTCGGTTTTCCTTTATATAATGGATCCCAATGATTCTGCAGCGTCCTCTAACCACGGGAATATCTCCACTTATCACAAACTGAAAGCAACTCGTCCAAGTGAACTGGAAAACCAAAGGTATGCATGGGAACACAGGCTGCAATTCGGTTCCCGGTTTGTACGTTGTAGCAACCGCCTTCTCGAATTTCACCATATTGTTCTAAAAACCGCTCTAGCGCATTAGGTGAAAGCCCCATAGTATCCCTATCTACATCTATAAAAACAGGGGCGGCTCTATTGTATCGAATTGCATTAACTGTTGCGACAAAGGTTAGTGCCTGAGTTAATACTTCATCACCTTGTTCAACACCCGCTAATCGTAGTGCCACCTGCAAGGCAGCAGTACCATTCACGACAGCAACACCACGCTTCGTTTGAGAAATTTCTGCTATTTGCTCTTCAAATTGGTCCACATAAGCTCCAACAGAAGAAACAAAGGAGGATTCAATGGTATTCATAACATAATTCTTTTCATTACCAATGAAACGTGGTTCATGGAGAGGAACAAACTCATTTGTCTTGTAATATTCACGAATAAAACCGACAGTATTATCTATAAAATCAGGCATCAAATATTATAGATATCCGTCTTAAATTGTTTTAGGTTTTCCTCTTTACTATACCATTTAATAGTTTCTTCTATTCCTTTACGTAAAGAAAACTCCGGCATCCAGCCAGTATACTTTTTTAATTTTTCATTGGATCCGTAAAGACGATAAACCTCACTCTTTTTAGGGCGGAGCCGCTGTTCATCCTTTACGACCTCTGCATCAGGGTTTATCTGGTCAATGATTTCCTGTGCTAGATTACCAATGCTAATTTCATTCTGAGTAGCAATATTTACTTCTTCTCCAATAAGATCGGTACATTGGGATACTTCCAGAAAACCTTTAGCGGTATCTTTAACATATACAAAGTCTCTTGTGGGATATAAATCTCCCAATTCAATTTCTTCTTTACCACTTACCAGTTGGGTTATAATAGTTGGAATAACCGCTCTTGCAGACTGACGGGGACCATACGTGTTAAACGGGCGAACCATTGTCACCGGTAGATCAAAGCTTCGATAAAAGGACTCTGCCATAAAATCAGCACCAATCTTTGTAGCAGAATATGGAGATTGTCCCTGTTTAGGATGATCTTCTGTTATTGGCACAAACTGTGCCGTACCATAGACTTCAGAAGTCGATGTTATCAAAACGCGTTCAAGTTCTAAATCACGTGCTGCCTGTAATACATTGAGCGTACCCTTAATATTGGTGTCAACATAACTATCAGGTGAATGATAGCTAAATGGGATGCCTATTAGGGCCGCAAGATGAAATACAATATCAATATCCTCCATAGCTGTACGTACACCGTTCGGATCACGGACATCACCAGTAAAAACCTCGATATTATCTAATTTCTTCTTGGCAGGCTATCCAACCACCCCCAAGAATTAAAGGAATTGTAATAACAAAAGGCTTTTACAGCGTAGCCTTCTTTTAATAAGCAATTCTGTTAAATGACTGCCGATAAAACCGTCAGCACCGGTAATTAAAACTTTCATAAAAATTTTCTATCTCCTGATTAAAAAATTCAACTGTCCCAAACCCTATAGATAGCAAGCAACCAATTGATGTAAACATTTATCAATATCATTAATCCACTCGTCGTATCATCAATCGGAATCTGAATTGGTTGCAAAATGCTCACCACCGGCGTCTGTTCCTGCACCCTCATCCTGGCCTGTTCTACCTGTTGGGCCAGGGAGTTATACACGTTAAACGCCAAGTCATATTCTGACTGCAATTGCTGCTCCCGCGTCTGGGCCCTGGCGGTGGCAAGATTCACGTTACTATCCCGAAACTCTGCGAGCTTGGTTTGAATCTCCTGGAAACGCTGTTCGGCCCGTTCCATCTGCTGCTCGGCAAACTCCAGGTCATCCATCGCCTTGCGCGTCGTGGTAGTTGGCTATATATTCCTTAATCAAGCTGATGCTTATTTGCCCGACTTCAGCGGCAGCCTTGGGGTCTGGCATCTGAACGGTTAACGACAGAATCCCTGTCTGTTCATTCATGCTTATGGATATACGCTCCCGCATATCGTTAACAATATTCATCTGAGACTTGGTCACGTTATAAACCGTATCCGTTTCAAATCCTTTTGGCAGGGGCTGCTTATCGGTTTGATCGCCTTTTAAAGCACCGATTATTTTGCCAGGAAGACGGACGGTATATTCCGTCAGGTAAGCAGAAAACAACGGGGAATGGATTTCATCAAAATAGGTATAAACAGAAACCGTAGTATCGGGCTCTGAAAACGTTACATTTTTGTTGAGCACCTCCAGCTGAAAAGGCAGGCTCTGTACAATAGTCGGGTAGAGAGTTTGGCGGAATGGTACCCTGCTGCCGGCTGCTGAAATTACCACTCATGCCCAACAGTCCGCCGTACTGCTGCAGCAAGCTGCCGGCCGTGCCCTGGCTTGACTGTGCCTCCGGCATTAACGTAGCTTCAACCTCATATTCTACCGGACTCAGGAGTGCAACCAGCAGGCCAATAATAATGAATGCCCCGGTCACTTTGGCTATAAACCAGCGCCTGTCCCAAATGTGGTTGGATAACTCCAGGAGATCAATTTCTCTTGTCTCTTCCTGGCTCTCTTCCCACTCTTCAATCGGTACCAGGCGGTACTCCTGCAGAGAAAGATCCTGTTCGGTCTTTTCTTTCTTTGGAGATGCCTCGTGTTTGTTATTTGGATTATCTTTGCTCAGAGCTTGTAACTTTTTTCTGTGATTATTCGATGATCTTTTAAAACCTGGAAAGCGACAATCAAACGGCGTGCTATGATACGGATTTTTCGATAGATAGAAAAGAACAGGTTACTATCTACATGCTATATTAACGCGTTTACCGGTTACAAACTCACGTCAAGTGTTGATATCTGCATCTGCAGGAATACGGTCAATCCTCCTGTCCTCCTTCTCCAATGAGGAACTCATGGGGTTAATTAAATGCCTATTTCGGCTTGTCGAAGTAACTGGCCGGGAAGTCCCTCTTGAGAAGAGGGATTTAGGGAGATTGATAAACGGGAGTCGATTATTTGGTCTCCAGGGAATACTTTAGGAGCAAAATTCTCTTTCAGCGGTAATTCATTTTTTCAGTGAGGAAAAAATGAATTAAAGAACTCCCCGGGGTATCGAAGATGTTGTACTTTCTCAGGCTCTTCTTCAGCTGTTGCTTTGAACCGTTCTTAGCTAATTCACAGGCTTTCCCGCGCTACCCCGGACCCCGTTTTTCGAAGTCAATTCACAACGACCCCCTTTAAAACGGGAATTTAAATTGCCATGATCCGGATAAATAAGCTCATCATTAGTTTACTTTTTTATTAATCGCTGCACTACATTCTATATTAGCGAGAATATGATTTTGATGAACTGTCAAAAACCTGGTAATTCATTATGGGCTTTTGCTTCATCCCTGTTTAGTCCTTCCAGTACCTATCGATGACATATTTGCCTAGCACGTATCCGGCCGAGAGCCCCCCGCCCAAAACCAGGAAAATCAATCCAATCTTTGCCCGCTGCGGGCTGCTATCTTCCGTAGGTACTTTAACCGGCTCCAGGACCTCGAAAACGGGCGTTTCCTCCTGCAACCGCAGTTTGGTTTGCTCCAGTTGCTGGGCCAGGCTGTTATAAATATTAAACGCAATATCGTATTCCGACTGCAGACGCTGTTCCTTTGTCTGGGCCCGGGCGGTGGCCACATTCCTGTTTCGATCCCGGAATTCAGCCAGTGAATCCTGAATATTGGTAAACCGCTGCTCAGCACTGTTAAATTGCCCGGTTACATATTCAAGGTCAGTTTTAATTTTTTCAGTGCGGTATTCCACCAGGTAATCCGTCAAATTGTCGATGGTAAATCTCGCCACCTGTGCAGAAAGCTGGGGATCGGGCATCATTACCTGGACATTTATTACAGCCGACTGCTGATCCAGCGTCACCCATATTCTGGATCGCATTATTTCGATGTATCCCATCTTCAATTTGGAAATATTGTAAATGTCACTTTTGGCATCTCCCGGCTCTTGAACTACTACCTCCTGATCTCCATCCGACAGCCAGTAGATCATCCATGCTCTTGCCGTAAAAGGCAGCCTGACGGTATACGCATAGAGATAGTCAAAGAAAGAGGCCTCTCTAATAGTCGTGAAATAATCGTACAGGGAAGCTGTGGTGTCCTGTTCCGGGTAGTGGAACTCGTGTTCCAGCAGGTTGATTTGGAACGGCAGTGACTGCACGATTTTGGGATACAGCTCCACGCGAATGGCATTGCTCGAGGCAGAATACGTTCCCCCTCCGATACCGAGCATGCCCCCGTACTGTTGCAGCAGATCTTGCGCCCGGCCGCCGCCGATTGAACCCTCCGTGCTGTATTCCGGCATCAGGGAGGCCGAACTGGTATACTCCGACTGTAGCAGAAAGGAAAAAGCAACGCCTACAACAGCGGCAATAACAGCAGATTTAATGATAAACCACCCGGTTATGCCCAAGCTTCTGTCAGCAGATCCTGCGGGTCAAACTGGCTATCCGCCCATCTTTTGTAGCGATCGAACTCATCGGCGGGCACGAGTTTATAATCACTTTCATAAAAACGTGCCTTGCTTGGATCTGGCTTTTCCAGTTCTTGTGACTGGTCTTCGTTATTTAAATCAGAGGTACCCAAAAATTTATCTAATCAGTTTATTTAATATATGAGCCGGAAATTGCTTCCTGTCTAACTTATTGTATTACTTGCACAGATCTAAACATTCAATTTACGGTGATTTTAAAAGCAGCTTGCCGAGTGCAGAGATCACTTCGTCCTGAGCCGCCTGCTCCATTCCCGGCCAGATCGGCAAACTCAAAACCTGTTCTGCTGCACGCTCAGAAGTCTCCAGCTTGCATTTCAGGTCGGAATACGCCGGAAGCTGATCCTGCGGCACGGGGTAATACAGGCCGGTACTGATATCCTGTTTCGAAAGCTCCTCCCTCACTTGATCCCTTTTGCCGTTGGCTACACGAATGGTGTACTGGTGAAAAACATCTCCTTCAGCGTGAACCGGCGGCTTGAGCTCTGCAAAAGATGTTAAGGCGCTGGTATATCGTTTAGCGATTTCTTTTCGCTGCTGATTTCCTTCGTCCAGGTAATTCAATTTCACCAGTAACACCGCTGCCTGAACGGTATCCAAGCGGGAGTTGTATCCCAATATTTCGTTGTGATATTTCTTTTTAGAGCCGTGCGCCCGCAGTTTCCGGCATAAGTCGGCGATTTCGTCGTCATCGGTTGTAATGAGTCCGCCGTCGCCAAAGCCGCCAAGATTCTTGGTCGGGAAAAACGAGAAAGCACCCGCATCGCCTATCGATCCTGTTTGCCGGCCCTTGTAGGTTGCACCAAATGATTGCGCGCAGTCTTCAATAACCTTCAGCTCGTTCTGCCTGGCAATCTGCATGATTGAATCCATCTCCGCCGGCTTTCCAAAAAGGTGGACCGGGAGGATGGCTTTTGTTTTTTCGGTAATTGCGTGTTCTATGTTGGATGGATCAAGGTTGAAGGTTTCAGAATTTATATCCACAAAAACGGGTGTTGCGCCAACGTTGCTGATCGATTCGGCGGTGGCAAAAAAGGAAAACGGCGTGGTAATCACCTCATCGCCCGGCCCGACGCCGGCTGCGCGGAGCCCTATGACAAGCGCATCGGTACCGGAATTAACTCCTACCGCGTGCTTGACGCCCAGGTACTCAGCGGCCTTCTGTTCAAATTCCTCGACCTCGGGTCCCAGGATAAACTGCCCGTGCTTCATTACGTTATGAATCGCCTGGCTGTATTCCTCCCAATGGGCCTCGATATCGGGCGTGGGATCAAAAAGGGGTACTGGCATACGCTCTTGTTAAAAGTTTAATGTTGAAGGCTAAAGGTTACTTTACTTACTCTGGGAGACCGTAAGTTACATCGGTTTCTTTTACTCGGTCATTGGAGTTGTATTGTTCGAGATATTTAATAAATCGGTAGATCTTTCCTGAAATGCTTTTCGCCAAATCATAACATTCCTGAAACTCTTTTCCCGTTATATACCTACAATCCAGCGCAACATATAAAATGGATCTCGTTTCACCACAAGATGCCTTGGAGTATCCGAGGTAGTCGATAAATTGCCTTACCGTTCGGCTTTCAAAGCCTTCACTAGTATTATTCATTACAGAAACTGAAGAACGACGTATTTGGTCTTTAAGTCCAAAGTCTTTATCAAACTCACCTTTACCGGTCAAGCGGTAGATCTTATTAACCAGCTTCCTGGCTAATTTCCAAACTTCCAAATCCTCAAATCGCTCTACTTTCCCCATGATTTATCATTTCAAAAATAAAATTATACGGATCAACAACTTGTAACCTTCAACCTTTAACCTTCAACAGTTAACTTGCATACCTACAGCTTAGAAGCATATTCCATTTATTATTATGTGCTTAGCAGTTTAACCTTGCCCTCCTGCAGTTTATATTCTTCGCCGGTTTCTGGGCAGGTGGCCCGGCCTTCCTTGTCGAAATTGAGTCGGTGACCTTTTCTGCTCATCCAGCCGATCTGTCGCGCGGGATTTCCCACCATCAGGGCGTAATCCGGGACATCCTTAGTGATTACGGCCCCGGCCCCGATAAAGGCATATCGCCCTATTTCATTCCCACAGATAATCGTGGCATTCGCCCCGATCGTACTCCCTTTTCTGAGGATAGTTTTCGAAAATTCATCACGCCGGTTTACCCCGCTTCGGGGATTAATAACATTCGTAAATACTGCCGAGGGGCCAATAAATACCTTATCCTCGCAAATAACTCCATCGTACAAGGAAACATTATTCTGTATCTTCACGCCATTTCCCACCTCTACATGGTCGGCAATAAATACATTTTGCCCGAGCGTGCATGCCTCACCAATCCGGGCCTTGGCCATTATGTGACAAAAATGCCAGATCTTGGTTTCTTTCCCAACTGCCGCCCCTTCATCTATATAGGCAGAATCGTGAATAAAGGCTTCTTCATGAACCATTGAATCTTTAAACTTCGGTTTATGATTTAGTGCTCTGCTTTCAGGTCTTCCCTGTGCCGGTAAATACGTTCAATAATATCCACCACTTTCATCCCCTCCCGGGCGCTGGTCTTAATCTGGGATTTCCCGCTCAGGGTATCGAGCACGTTTTCAATGACGTAATGGTGATTGGCAGCACTTCCCGTAAACGGACCGTAATCATTGGGCGGATTGGTGGGCGGCAGTTCCGGCATCTCGTAATCTTCAATATGGCAGTACTCAATTTCATCCATATACTGCCCGCCAATTTTCAGGGACCCCTTCTCACCGAGCACGGTCATGCTACTTTCCATGTTCTTGTCCCAGCAGGAAGTGGTGTAGTGGATTGATCCTTCTGCTCCACTTGCAAAGGTAAAGTTTACGATCCCTGAATCTTCAAACTCAATCATCTGCTGGTGATTGAAGTTACGAAAGCGGGCCGAGATATTCTTTATATCCCCAAACACCCAATACATGATATCCACAAAATGACTGAACTGGGTAAACAGGGTGCCGCCGTCCATATCCAGGGTTCCGTGCCAGTCTCCCTCTTTATAATAGCGCTCATCGCGGTTCCAGTGGCAGTTGATCTCCACCAGGTAGATATCCCCAAGAATATCCTTTTGATACCACCTGTTTTAACCATTTAGAGGGGGGGCTGTATCGATTTTGCTTGACCACAAACACCTTTTTACTGCTCTGCAACGCCGCTTCAATTATGCCTTCACACTCCCTGCGATTCAGGGCCATCGGCTTTTCGATGACCACATGGTAATTATTCTCCAGCGCATGGATAGCCAACGAGGCATGCAGTCCGTTGGGCACGCAAATATTAATGACATCGGTATCTCCAGCGGAAGGATGGTTCTCGATATACTCCGCCAGGCTGGAATAAAATATGGTATCAAGATCGAGTTGCTGCAGGTATTCTTGCTGTGAGGGATCGGTATCGATGACGCCGGTCAGCTCGGTCCCCTGGTATTCGTTGATAATTTTGGCGTGCCGCTTGCCTATTCTGCCAAACCCGCAAACTGCAAAATCGTGTGGTGCTACTGCTCATTAATTAATGTATGATGGCGCTTCTTAAAGATTGTGGATTGGATATTAAAGCAATTTCGAGTTGAATCAAAAACAATTTTAGTTCCGCCCCTGTAAAGGGCCACAGAACTGAACAATTCCCAATAATTCTATTCAACCGGACATGCAGGTCACGACTTTCCAGCCAGCCGGGTCAAGTACTCTCCGTATGAATTGGAGTAATGTTCTGCCATGCGGATCATATCTTTATCTGAGATCCAGCCCTTTCTCCAGGCGACCTCTTCCAGGCAGGCGATCTTCAGATCCTGGCGCCGTTCGATGATCTCAACAAAGTGAGAGGCTTCCAGCAGGGAATCGGGCGTGCCGGTATCCAGCCAGGCAAATCCGCGGCCAAGCAGTTCTACTTTTAGCTGATCTTGTTGCAGGTAGGCTTTGTTGACGTCGGTAATTTCCAGCTCACCGCGCTCGGAAGGGGTTATGGTTTTGGCTATTTCTATCACCTCGTTGTCATAGAAATAGAGTCCCGTAACGGCGTAATCAGACTTGGGGTGCTCCGGTTTTTCTTCGATGGAGAGCGCATTTTGCTGCTCATCAAATTCTACCACGCCAAAGCGGTTTGGGATCTTTCACCTGGTATCCGAAAATAGTAGCCCCTTTTTTGCGGTCAACTGCTTCCTGCAGAAGCTGGGTGAGCCCCTGTCCATAAAAAATATTATCGCCGAGAATAAGCGCTACATTTTCATCACCGATAAACTCCTCCCCAATCAGAAAAGCTTGTGCAAGTCCCTCCGGCCTGGGTTGACGGGCATAGGTAAGCTGAATGCCCCATTGCGAGCCATCACCGAGAAGATTTTTAAAAGCTGATTGATCCCGGGCGTGGTAATAATCAGGATATCGCGGATACCGGCCAGCATCAACACCGAGAGCGGATAATAGATCATCGGCTTGTCATAGACCGGCAGCAACTGCTTGGAAATGCTTTTTGTTATCGGGTGAAGCCTCGTTCCACTACCGCCGGCCAGGACAATTCCTTTCATTCAATGCTGTATGTTAATTAAGTAGAAAGCGTAAATCACCTAGATAATCATTCCCGCGCCAACCGTTTCGTTGGTAAACTCATCGATAATAATAATGCTGCCCGTTGTACGATTGCGCTTGTAACTGTCATAAAACAGCGGCTGTGTCGTGCGGATATGGATGCGGCCAATATCATTCAGCCCGATCTCCTTATCACCTTCTACACGGTGCAGGGTATTTATGTTGACCTTGTATTTAACTTCTTTGATGATGCAGCGAGCACTTTGCGAGGTATGCTTAATTGCATATTTCCCGCCCGGTTCAAGTGGCTTTTTGTTGAGCCAGCAGACCATCAAATCGATATCCTGACCCACAGTCGGCTGGTTATCGGGTTTGGCAATCATATCACCGCGACTAATATCAATATCATCTTCCAGCGTCATTGAGATAGACATCGGCTGGTAGACCTCTTCCTCTTCTTTATGGAAGGTTTCTACCGTATCGATTGTCGAGGTAAAACCGGAAGGCAGGGCAATAATTTCATCACCGGGTTTAAAAACACCACCTGCAACGCGACCGGCATAGCCCCGGTAGTCAGGGTATTCGGTAGATTGCGGACGAATAACCCACTGAACAGGGAACCGGCTGTCAACATGATTGTAGTCGCTGTCCACCTGAACATTTTCCAGGGCATGAAGCAGAGTGCTGCCGTTGTACCACGGCATCTTATCGCTCTTGTCCACTACATTATCACCGTAAAGCGCACTTATGGGAATATAGTGAATATCGGGGACATCAAGCTTGGAGGAGAAAGTGCTGAACTCTTTTTTAATTCTGTCAAAATGTTCTTCGCTGTAATCCACAAGGTCCATCTTGTTTACACACAAAATGATATGCTTGATCTGCAGCAATGAAGCAATAAATGAGTGCCGGCAGGTCTGTTCAATAACACCGTTTCGGGCATCAACAAGAATTATTGCCAGATTTGCGGTAGAGGCACCGGTAACCATGTTGCGCGTGTACTGAACATGACCCGGCGTGTCCGCAATAATAAATTTACGATTGGGGTAGAGAAATATCTGTACGCCACATCGATGGTGATGCCCTGTTCCCGCTCAGGCAGAAAGTCCATCCGTGAGAAGTGCCAAATTAGTGTATTCATCGCCCTTCTTCTTGCTGGACTCCTCGATCGCCTCCAACTGGTCATCAAAAATCTGCTTGCTGTCATACAGCAGACGGCCAATAAGCGTACTCTTGCCGTCATCTACACTTCCGGCTGTGGTGAACCGGAGTAGATCCATGTCTAAATATTTTTGTGCTTCAGATTTGCTGTTAGTACTCATTACTAGATGTTATTTGATTTGATAAAAAATGGTGTAGCTGTCTGCCTTGTTTTTTTATACTAGAAGTAACCTTCTTTTTTACGCTCTTCCATAGCTGCTTCAGAACGCTTGTCGTCGGTTCGGTTACCTCGCTCTGTAATCCTTGCAGAAGCAACTTCTTCGATGATCTCAGCCATGTTGTCTGCATCAGAAAGAACGGCACCGGTACAGGTCATATCACCAACGGTACGGAAACGGACCTCCTTTTCTTCATACTCTTCATCGTCGGTCAAAGTGATATATTCTGACTTAGCCAGGTAAGTACCTTCTCGTTCTACAACATCGCGGGTATGAGCCAGGTATAGAGATGGAATTTCGATTCCTTCAGCCGCAATGTACTGCCAGACATCCATCTCGGTCCAGTTACTGAGCGGAAATACGCGGAAATGTTCACCCTCATTCTTGCGGCCATTAAATTGATTCCAGAGTTCGGGCCGCTGGTTCTTCAAGATCCCACTGCCCAAATTCATCCCGGTGGGAGAAAAACCGCTCTTTGGCACGTGCTTTTTCTTCGTCGCGCCGGGCACCACCGAACGCTGCATCAAAATTATGTTTCTCCAGCGCATGAAGTAATGTTGGAATCTGCAGCTTGTTTCGGCTGGAGTTCGGCCCTTTTTCTTCCCTTATCTTGCCGGCATCGATCATATCCTGCACGTGCGCAACGATGAGCTCAACGCCAAGATCGTCCATCAGTTTATCACGAAATTCGATCGTCTCCGGGAAATTGTGACCGGTATCTACATGAAGAAATGGAAATGGGATTTTTCCTGGCCAAAACGCTTTCTGTGCAAGGCGGGCCATGGTAATGCTATCTTTTCCGCCGGAAAACGTTAATACCGGGTTCTCAAACTGTGCTGCTACTTCACGAAATATGAATATTGATTCGGCCTCAAGCTGCCTGATATGACTTAATTTATACGACTTCATGGTGTTGTACTGGTATACTTAATGGATTAGGACCTAAAACTGCCAAAGTTAAAGATTAATGAATAAAATGACTAACAATGTTAATGAACGGGTTTGCTATCTCGACTCAAGGTAATCAAGCACCTGCTGTACAGCTTCATCAACGGTGATATTGGTTGTATCAATATTCAGCTCGGGATTTTCAGGCTCTTCGTACGGATCACTGATGCCGGTAAAGTTTTTAATTTCTCCTTTTCGAGCTTTCTCGTAGAGACCCTTTACATCGCGCCGCTCACACTCTTCCAGTGGAGTAGAAATAAACACCTCGGTAAAATCTTCACACATATTCCGCACAAAGTTTCTTGCATCCTGGTAAGGAGAGATAAATGAAGCTACGACGAATACGCCATGTTTCTGCAGCAGGCTGGCTACAAAGCCAATTTTCTTCACATGTGCATCTCGTTCTTCTTTGGAAAATCCGGTTGTCGGAAATACCTCGCGAACGGCATCGCCATCCAGATGTTCTATTTCATATCCCCGATTTTTCAGTATCTCAAAAACTTTCTCTGACACGGTACTTTTACCGGATCCTGAAAGACCGGTAAACCAAAGAACCGTGGGCTTAAGATCTTGTTCTGACATCTTTTAAATTGTTTGTATATAAGTGCGTTAAAACAGTTAATAGAAGTAGTTTATTATAGTCCAATTATAAAGCCTTCATTTTTAAGGCTCGGCTTATTGTAGGTTAGCGGTGAGCTGTGCTGTCCCTCTTTTGCAGAGTTCCTGAATACACAATCTCCGGCCGCAACATCCCACTCCATGGTAGGACCCATGCGCGGGTAAAGATCCCTTGCCCTCAGCAACAAGGCAGAATTTAATAGAACTTCCGGCAGGAATGGCTTCTTTGACTTTAATCCCCCGCTCCGCAAGTTGTTCCTCGATCGGAAGACCCGTGGGAGCGGCTGCAGACCGCCTTTCAAAGGGCTGGAGGTGTCGGCATTGTTAGAGTAAATTCGTACCGGTTCGCCGCTCTCTTCCTGCTTGAATGATCCATGCTGCTTGCTTCCAAAATAAGTTACCTTCTTGGCGGGAACATATACCACCCCAAGTACCGGCTCTCCTTCTTCAATAAGGGCAATATTGACCGTAAACTCCCCATTCTTTTTGATAAACTCTTTGGTGCCGTCAAGGGGATCAACGATCCAGAATCTATTCCAGGATTTTCGCTCCTCATAGTCGGGGAGCCCTCCCTCTTCTGAAATAATGGGGGTATCCGGATCGATCTTTTTTAGTTCTCCTACGATAATGTGATGTGCTGCAAGGTCGGCTTTGGTGAGCGGCGAATCATCGTCCTTGGTTTCCACCTCGATATCTTTTGTATAATATTCAAGCGTGGCTTCTCCTGCCCTGCGGGCCGTCTCAACGATGTTTTCTATCATTCTCAATAGTTAGATGGTGTCTTTATTAAATAAATTTGCTAAATAACAGCGTTGTAATTCTGCAAATGGGATCAAAGCTACAAAAAGTATTTATAAAAACATTATTGAATCAGCCCATACTTTCCTAGAAAGGCCATATCATGGGAACCAGTACGATCGTCATTACGGCGACAATCAAGTTAAGGGGTAATCCAATTTTAGTGAAGTCGGTGAATTTGTATCCACCGGGACCATACACCATCAGGTTGGTCTGATATCCTATAGGGGTAGAAAAACTTGCAGAGGCTGCCATAATGATAACCATGACAAACGGCATGTAGCTTACATCAAATGATGAAGCCATCGATATTGCTATTGGAAATATAAGCACTGCTGCCGCATTATTGGTTATCATTTCCGTAAGAATCCACGTGGCCAGGTATGTTGCAGCAAGAGCAAGATACGGATTATCGTCGGCGTACTGCAATATCCCCGTGGCCAGCTCTCTGGCTGCGCCCGTAACCTGCAGAGCGTTGCCGAGACCAAGCGAAGCTGCAATCACCAGCAAAACAGTCCAATCAATACTGTCTTTGGCAACCGTTGTTTTACAAGCTCCTGATATAATCATCAATCCCGCTGCCAGAGAAAGATCCCTGGAACATGGTCAGCACTCCGGTTGCGACGGTCGTCACCATCCCTCCCAGAATAACCCAGGCATACGCCGATTTTTCATAGTTGGGCGGCGATGAGTCAGCAATCTGCTCACCAAAAAGTAATCGGTGGAATTCCTGTAGCGTTCTACAAAACTGGGATGGGCCTCCAGCAGCAGGGTATCACCTGTTTTAAGCTCAATATCCCCCACTTTTTCCCTCACTCGTTCGCCATTGCGGGATACGGCAAGCACCACTGCATCGTAGCGGTTTCGGAACCCTCCCTTCTTGATGGTCATACCGTTAAGAGGGTGTGATTGTGAAATAACCGCCTCGATAAGCAGGCGTTCCCGGCGGGGAGCATCCAGTTTAAAAACCTGGTCAGTGGCCGGGCTTATGCCTTTGACCTGTTGCAGGTCTACGATGGAATTAACGATGCCGGTAAATATGAGGCGATCGTTCTCCTGTAATATTTCTTCAGGTTCCACGGCGGCAATGATCTGCTCATTCCGATAAATCTCAACCAGGAATAGTCCCGGCAGGTGTCGAAGCCCGGCCTCTTCAATTGTTTTACCGTCCAGCTGACTTCCATCATCCACAATCATTTCAATGGTGTACTCCCGCGGATCTTTGAACGTATCAAAACCGGAACCTCGAATGGGAAGCAGTTTTTTTGCAAAAAAAGCAAGGTACAAGAAACCCGCAATGGCACAAGGCAACCCGATCAGTCCCGGCTCAAAAATACCGATTGAACTGGTTGAACTCTCGTTAATCAGCAAGCCGTTTACGATAAGATTTGTGCTCGTGCCGATAAGTGTACAGGTACCACCCAATATAGCAGCGTAACTAAGCGGGATGAGAATCTTGGAGGCGGGTATCCTGTTTTTGCGCGACCAATCTTCGAGAGCGGGAATAAAGGAGGCGACAACCGGTGTATTATTGAGGAAAGCACTCACCACCATTACAGGCCACATAATTCTAATCTGAGCCCTTCTGATGCTTCTTGAGTGCCCCACAATCTTATTTACAATTAACTGTATGGCACCTGTTTCCTTAAGTCCGGCAGCAACGACATACAGCGCAGCAACGGTGAGCATCCCCTGATTTGAAAATCCTACAAGTGCCTCTTCAGGTGTTATGATTTTGCCTACAATAAGCAGCGTAAGCCCACCCAGAAAAATAATATCGGGAGATAGCCTGGTGGATATCAAAAGCACCAAGCAGAGCAATATCGCAAAGATTACGCACCATCCTGCTATTGTCATTCTTCATGATCATTTAAGGGATCAACTATTTTTGACTCGGTAAGTAATAAATTTTAAAAGGGGAATCAAGATGATGAATCTAGAAAATAAATCTGACCTGAACCCCCAGCTCACTACGTTTATTACCACGGATTTCGTTTAGCCCACTACCAATTATCTGTTCATTTTCAAAAATCGTAAGTTGCCGAATTTAGCCCAAACTTCCATAACATCGAACGGTTCATAGTTAACCAGCAGGTACAGACGCTGCCCCTGGTTATAGAGTACAGAATTGGAGAATACGTAGAGCAAATCATTTTCAAACTGGTAGACCCTTGCTTGGTAGTTGTCGGTTTCGAACATGGTAATCCGGGCGTCTACGGTCCATTTTGAAGAGGGCATATATCGTAAATCTTGCTAAAACAGGTAACCAGGTTTTGACGAAGCACCCGCTTGCCGCGCACGGACTATTTCGCCCCGGGTTCGCAGGCGTACCTTGGAATTGACCAGATATTCAAATTGTGCCCTGAGGCTTGACCGAAAAGAGCTGCCCAATTTTCGACGGGTACGTCCAAAATCATCCGGAATTTCATATTCATCATCCTCAACCTCACTGCGCCCCTGGATATAAAACTGGAGATCCTCGCTCAAATTTACCTCAACCAGTCCCAGCCAGTCGTATCCCTGGGTCGGTTGATGAGTGCCGAATCGTGGTGCGGGAAACACAAACTGGTCAAAATAGGCACTGAGCAGAATGTTAGAACTCAGCTCATGGCGCAGCCCCAGGTAAACACCACGCTCATTCTGCGGTTCCCCCGACTGCTCACCAAATCCCGCTCCGTAGATAGACTGGAAATTTTTCTGGTAGTTACGGTAAGCCAGCGCAAAATCAGTATGGGCACTCAGAGAACGTTCAATGCCTGAAATCAGCCCATAGCCGCCATTTCGGGTGCGGGCAACCTCCCCAACAGCAGGGTGGGAACCGAACAAAAATTTGTAGTCAACGCCTATCGAAGAAGTGGATCTACCGCTGAAATCATACCTGTTATAGGCCGCCGATGCCCCGTAGATGGGAACATCAAATGACGTGTAATACCCCGATGCCCCGACAAGCCCGAACGGCAATTCCGCCCGTATCCTTCCCCCAACCATCTGCTGGTTCAGATTCCCTTTTTTAGCAATTTCGGTAAGCGTGCGGTGCATTCCATCTTCACTGAGGGAACCGTGTGGCATCCCCATTTACTACTGAAGCTGACCGCGACTGCGCCGAGTAAAATCCGGTCGCCTGAACCCTTCCTCCATACGTGGCCGCCACGCCCCGGAAATAGTCATCGCTTCTCGGGAGGAGCTATAGGGATTTACGCCGCGTTCATTTTTTGAAATTGTTCCTACCACTTCCCGCCCCTTTCCAAAAACGCACCGCCGATCTACCACGGCGCCCACGCCCCTCTCCGAAAGCCAGGTTATAATCTCCCACCCACAACTTTTCTTTGAGCTTTCCATTGTCTGTGAGCGCAAGATGCCAGGAGTTGTAATCGAATTTGGTGGGATCTTTCAGTGGTTCGCCGGCATCTTTTTCCTGCGTGAGGTTCGCCGAAATATGATTGCTTCTGTAACGCATCCGCTGGTAATATTTGATGGGACTTCCCAGGTAACCAGTGGAGTCTGGGCGGCGATATCCCTCTCGCTGCAGGGTCTGCTGGTATCGGGAAAACAGATCGAACTTACCATCGCCGGTCCAGTAGCGCGGATCAGTATACAACACCGCTAGCTCACTACCCTGACCAATCGACACATACGGGCGTATCCGCTGCAGGGTAACCTGCCCGATACCCGAAACCTCTTGCAGCTCGTCCACCGATTCAAACGGTTTTACCTGTTGGCGGTAATCAAGTATGGCTCGACTCAGTTTCAGATTGAGGCCTGGTACCTGCAGCAGTTCAGCGCTGCTGGCAGTATTAATGTTGATGGGATTTGCAGCCAGGTCCTGTAAAAACTGGGTGAGCTGTTTCAGGAGTTCCCCTGCGTTTCTTCAGGATCAAAATTCTCAAGCGCACGTTCCAGGTCCTCATGAACTTCAGATTGGGTGGAGTCCCGCTGCTGAGCCGAAGCACCGCTGCTAAAAGCTAAAAGGATTATCGTTATTAAAAAGAAGAAAAACTTTCTCATGCGATACGTAATAAACACCTATAGATGAATCTTTTTTAAAGGCTAACAATTAGTGCTTGGTAAAAAAATATTCTTAAATAAGAAACCCAACTAATATGTGGTATTGTCCCTTTCTACCATTTGATACTCAAATCCAAACCAGGACTAATACCCAGCTCAATATGATTTTGGGCCGCCACATTGATCTTCCACATTCCGCCCGCATAGCCGAATCCCCCAGAAAAAGTCGTCGGTTCCGTAGTGATGCCTGCCCGTCCGTAAAAATTTTCGAGTATAGGGATCTCGACACCACCGCGGTACGAGATGGGAAAACGAACATCTTTGACCACCTCGGAGGTAACCAGTGCTACTTCTGAAAGCAATAGGAAAACCGACGGCAAGCTCCCTTGGCAGCACTTCATCAATATCTCCATCTTCAGGCTGATTGATATTCATTATTGCCGCTATCCAGGCTCCTTCAAAAAGCGCGGCGGCGATCCCAACATCAACGCCGATCGCCCCGGCTGAGCCATATCCCCCGCCCTGTGAAACGTGACTGTAATTGAGGGCCGCACCGTAATGGAAATTCTGGAATGCATTCTTGTAGGTTACCCTCATCCTGTTTTTGCTAAACAGATCAAATCCATAGCGATGGGCTCCGGCACCTAACACGCCATATTTAAAGGGATAGTTTACGGAGGCTGCCATATCAGTGATCTCAGAAAATCCGTAATACCGAATGCCAAAAAATGAGATTGTCCTGCGATCGGTGTTCATCATGGCAGGATTGGCAAAAACCGACCATTCGGTGTCGGGAAGTGCGGTGGAAGCTTGCCCCAGCGCTATTGCCCGGGCTCCCAGCACGCTCTGAGAATAGCTTTTGTCTACGGTCGAGATGCTCAACAGTCCTCCGAAAAATAGAAGGAATAAAGTGTTCGTACTGCTCCTGATCATTTTATCTGAATTAATTTACTCTCTCTTGATATCTAATATTTGGGGCTTTGCAAAACCGACTGTCATTGCAAATGGAATAAAATAATTCCCCGATCAGAACCTATATCAGGATATTGCTTCACGGTTCGCAATGACAGCCAGTAAAAGTAAGGATTTTCACGAATCCCACTATTTCTAAAAAACTACTAATAAATTATTACAATTTCTGCGGATGATTTAAACTTTTGTTAAATATTTGATCCCAATTATCATCTTTACGCTATAAAATCAGCGCTTGTCAGGTGATCAGGCGCTATCTGGGACCGGAATACCAAAATTAGGGGTACCATCCTCGTTCCATTTCAATATCTGCACGCGTGTATGACGGTTGGGGTCGTCAAGGGGATCTCCTTCAATTTCTTTATAGCTCCGCGCATGATACACAAACAGGTCGGTAGCACCATCACTGGTGGTAGTAAAGCTGTTGTGACCCGGACCATAGATACCATTTTCAGGCGATGACTGGAAAACCGGCTTCGATGATTTGCTCCATGAGGATGGGTCCATCAGATCCGCATCGACATCGGCGGACAATAGCCCCACAGCGTAATTGTGGTTGGTTCCGCTGGCAGAATACGTCATGAAAATTTTTCCATTTCTTTAATGACGGCGGCTCCTTCATTGACTTTAAAAAGCTGTTCCTCCCAGTCATACTCCGGTCGGGTAAGCTCAACCTGAGGCTGAATTATGCTCCAGGTGTATCCATTTCAGCAATATACAGGGCGGTATTGCCATCGTACTCAGGCGGATGCTGCGCCCATACCAGGTAGCGCGTGCCCTGATGTTCAAACGTAGTGGCATCGAGGGAGAAGGTTTCCCATTTTGTTTTTGTTTGTCCCTTCTCTACCCACTCCCCCTCCAGCGGATTAGCCGAGCTGTTTTCCAGCACATACATCCGGATGGCCCATACGTCTTCGGCGCCGCCCGCGGCAAAATAGACATACCATTTGCCATTTATATAATGAAGCTCCGGCGCCCAGATATGCGACCCCATAGCCCCCGACTCGTGCTTGCGCCAGATCACTTTTGGTTCAGCGTTTCAATCCTTCAATCGTTTTTGCCCGGCGCACCTCCAGCCGATCGTATTCGGGAACGGTGGCCGTAAAATAGTAGTAGCCGTCGCTGTGCAGGTATACCCAAGGGTCTGCACGGTGCAAAATTAACGGCGTCGTGTAGCGACCAATATCTTCCGAAACCGAAGCAGAAGAGGTTTGTGCTACAGCCGATTCAGTTTCGTTACTCATCCAAAAAACCAATAATAGAGCCGCGAAGTATCGTAGTTGTGGTTTCATAGAATCCCTTAGAATTTGTAGTTTTTCAAAAACCTAAATAAATAGAATGAAAAAATTTGAGTTTCTCAATTCTTTCGCTGGAAAATCATTGGGATTTCTCTTTATCCTGCTTATCCCTTTTCAACTGGCTACGGCCCAGGAGTTTGACCTGGAGGTGACGGTCGATGAAAGCCAGGTAAGCAGCGCTTCCCTAAATTATCTGTCCAATTTTCCCGATGAAATCGAATCCTACTTCAACGAGCATAACTGGATCGACGCAGGATTCCAGCAACAGGAACGCATACAGGGTGAGCTGCAGATTGTACTACTGAGTGTTGACAATAATTACAACTTTCAGGCCAATATTGTAGTACGTGCCCAGCGTCCAATTTATAACACCATGCAGCAAACTACCGTATTTCTGTCCAATGATGACTCCTGGGGCTTCCAGTATACGCCCAACCGCTCGCTGGTTCATGATGAGCTGCAGTTCGATGCGATTACCACACTCCTCGATTTTTACGCATACCTCATGCTTGGTTATGATTTCGATACGTTTTCAGAGCTGGGTGGCACCCCCTACTTTTCGGAGGCTCAGAACATACTCTCGCTGGCCCAGACATCCTCATCGCCGGGCTGGTCAAGGAGCAGTGGTTCGCGCCGAGGCCGGGCCCAGCTGATCGCCAACCTGCTAAATCCTACTTACCAAACGTTTCGGGAAGCGATGTACATCTACCACCGGCAGGGGCTCGATCAGTTTATCAGCAATACCGAGGAGGCCAGAAAACAGGTGTTGGAGGCCCTGCAGATGATCCGAGAAACCCAGCGAAATGCCACTGATGACTTCCTGTTGGATATCTTTTTCAATGCCAAGTATCGCGAAATTGTATCCATCTTTGAGGAGGCCCCCACCGAGGTTCGCCTTGAGGCCTACAACCTGCTTTCCCAGATGGATCAAAGCCATCTCACCGAGTACAACAAGCTTCAGTAGAATATCGAAACTTGATACTGATCTTCACTCCTTTCGTCTCATCTTCGCATACTGAGACAAACAAAAAAAACGGGTGAAAAATGTTATTTCCACTATTTCTCAAACCCATTAGAAAATCTATCCCGTTTCCATGAAATTCAAAAAGTTCGGCTTGCGTTTTATATATTGAGCTACGAGAATCAACTATTAAACGGCAACTCCAATCTTAATAGAACAGACCAGGTATGAAATTTTACGTTTGTATTAAGCAGGTGCCGGATGTAAACGCGCCTATCCATATTAAAGACGGGCAATTGGTTCAAGACAGTGATCGCATGATTCTTAACGCCTATGATGCCTCTGCTGTGGAAGAGGCACTGGTGCTCACCGAGGAACATGGCGGTGAAGTTGAAGTCGTTTCAATCGGCCCCGACAAAACAACCGAGGCGATTCGTAAAGCTTTGGCCATGGGCGCTGACCAAGCAGTGCACATCAACACATCAGGAGATCAAAACTTTGATTCAGGATCATTTGCAGAAATTCTGGCCGCATTTTTTAAGGATAAAGAGTACGATGTAATATCCTGCGGAAAGCAATCGCAGGATACCGATGCGGGTCTTACCGGCAGCATGTTGGCCGAAAAATTGGAGTTGCCCTATGCCACTAACGCGGTGGGGCTGGATATTGAGAATGACAAACTTGTCGTTAAGCGACAGGGAGATGCCGGTCAGGAAATGATCGCTCTGGCCGCCCCCTGCCTGGTGACATGCTCCAACGATATGAATGAGCCGCGTATTCCCAGCCTGAAGGGCATCATGCAGTCTAAGAAAAAACCGATGGAAACGATCGAGCTTTCCTCGCTGGGCATTGATGAGGATAAACTCCATCCCAAAACAGATATTACAGGATACCGCGAAAAACCACCACGGGAAGCCGGAGAAAAATTTGAGGGAGAACCGGAGGAACTGGCCCAAAAAGTGGCCAAACTACTTGATGAAAAAGAAAATGTTATCTAAGCTCCGGGATTTGGATAACGAATTCCCTGGTACTCCGTCTCATATTTAAACGCCCATATTTTGCGCATATCAGGACAACAAATTTTGAACAAAATTATTTACAGGAATGAGTTCTCTATTAACGCATATTGCCATTAGTGATGGAAAAGTCAAACGCGCCTCTCTTGAAGTTTTATCCCGATGCAAACAGTTGGCTGATGAACATGATCACCGGGCCGAGGCCGTCATTATCGATCCCAATGCTTCTGATTACGTTGAACAAGTGAAGCAATATGGACCGGATAAAGTCTATATCGTTGAGAACCCCATTTTTAAAAATCATATCAACACGCCACTGCTCAAAGCGCTTGTTTCTGTGATGGAGGAAGCCGCCCCCTACCTGTTTGCCTTTCCCTCCACCGAGAGTACAAAAGACATTCTGGGGGCACTGGCCGCTAATCAAAATGCCGCTGTACTCTCCGATGTTTCCAGCTTAGAGCTGATTGACGTAGGCATAAAAGCCACCCGCCCCGTAATGGCTGCCAAAATTCTCTCCGATACCGTAGCAAAAGGAGACCAAATCATAGTATCAGTTCGCTCGGGTTCTTATGACTTGGTGGAATCGCCCACTAATCCGGAAATTGTGAATGTGGATTTCAGCTTTGATGAAGATGAATTACAGTTAACCCTGCGCGAGGTGCTCGGTGCTTCCGGCGATAAAATCGATCTATCGGAGGCCGAGACTATCGTTGCCGCCGGACGGGGGGCTAAAGATGGAGAAGGTCAGAAGCTGATCCAGCAGCTTGCCGAAACCCTGAATGCGGCTACCGGTGCTTCGCGCGCGCTGACGGAAGCCGGCGTCATGGATCCCAGCCTGCAGATCGGTCAGACGGGCAAAGTGGTTTCGCCGCAGCTCTACATCGCTGTAGGCATATCAGGCGCCATTCAACACGTAGCTGGCATGGCTAACAGTAAAGTAATAGTAGCCATCAATAAAGATCCTGATGCCCCGATTTTTGATATCGCTGATTATGGCATTGTTGGCGACTTGTATAAAGTACTGCCGCCGTTTATTGAAGAGCTGAAAAAGATTAAAAACTAACTTGTTGAAGGTTGAATGTTACAAGTTGAAAGTTGGGAACAACGGATAACCTTCAACCTGAAATATGCACCTATCAACATTCAACAGGCGTTCCTCTATGGATGAAAAATTTGATTGTATAATTGTCGGCGCAGGTGTTGCGGGACTGGCCGCAGCCATGACGCTGGGCTCGCAACAACATGAAGTTTCTGCTTATTCAAGAAGGGGAGAATTGCCGGATCAAAGAATGTATCCGGCGGGCGTGCTTTGGCGACATGACCTTGCCAAACTGGTACCCAACTACTGGGAAGAGAAGGACGCCGGCTGGAACGTTTCATTAACCATCGCAGGCTTACTTTTATGGATGAAGAGGCCACCTTTACGGTCGACTTTAAATCATCTCACTTCAATGAACCGCCTTACTCTGGCGTTGTGGTGCTTCGATCCAAATTTGACCGCTGGCTGGCCGGAAAAGTGGAAGAGGCGATTGCTGAAAGTGAGTACGCCATGGACTCCTTTATCGCCACTAATATCAAGGTGGACGAGGTGCTGATGGAGGGAGATAAAGCCGTTGGTATCCGCACGGGGGATGAAGAGTTCCATGCCAATAGCGTGATCATAGCCGAGGGCGTCAACAACCTGCTGACCCGCCAAGTAGGCCTGCAGGATGATTACGTGCCAGCCGATCGCGTCCTGACCGGTATCAAGGAAATTATTCGCTATGATCAAGATGTGCTGGAAAATCGCTTTCAGCTAAACGGCAAAAGCGGAATGTCTAATGAGTATATCGGCTACGGCACTGACGGTGTGGAGGGCGGCGGATTTCTCTACACCAACAAAGATACCATCTCCATCGGGCTGGTGCTTGGACTAAAAGATCTACGGGAAAAAGAAAAGAGCCCACATGATATTCTCAATCATTTTAAATCCCATCCCGTCGTAGCCGATACCATTCGCGGCGGCAAAGTCGTTGAGTATTCGGCCCATGTGGTTTCCTCCGGTGATATGCGTATCATGCCAAAAGAGTTATATAAAGACGGACTTCTAATCTGCGGCGAAGCAGCCAACCTGCTGATGAATGCCGGCAAGGCGATCCAGGGTATGGATTACGCGATGCGCTCCGGAATTCTGGCGGCGGAGACAATCATCGATGCAAAAAAACGTGGCGATTTTTCATCTCAAACATTGAAAAAATACCGCTCGGCGCTGGAGAATAGCTATGTGATGCAGGATATGCGTGGCTTCCAGGATGCGGTGCATATCGCCGCATCAGCCGGAGATGTTCAAGGATGTGCCCAACCTGATGTGCGGGTTTGGTAAAAAATTCTTTATGATCGATAATCAGCCGACCAAAAAGGCAAGGAAGTTGATGAGCGAGTCAGTCCGGGAGCACTCCTCGTGGTGGGATCTGATCAAAATTGGAATTAAAGGAGCAAAGTCCTTATGAAAAACCTGAAGCTGAGCGAACGACTTGGATTGGTAAGTTACCGCAACCAGGCTAAATCGGAAATTAAGCCTCACATAGAGGTAGATACATCAATCTGTAATTCCACCTGTCCCCATCTCTGTACCACGTATGTATGCCCCGCCAACTGCTACAAAATTGACGACAATGGCGATGTCTATTTCCAGAGTGGAGGACTGCATAGAATGTGGAACCTGCATGTATGCCTGCGACCAGGAGCGGTCGAGCTGGAACTATCCTGATCCCGAAGAGGGGCGTGGCGTGACCTGGAACTACGGGTAAGATGTACCGCTTGTTAATATTTATCTAAAAAAGAAAGCCACCCTGACCTACTTCAGGATGGCTTTTGATTACTCAGCTTACCTACTATTGAGAAGTTAACTACTCGGTTGTAGTTCGATTGTTATCTCTTCGGATGAAGGTACTTCAATCTCTTTGGTAACCATCTCATATCCTTCGGCTTCTATGGTTACCGCATGTGTTCCCTGCTCTAATTCTTCAAATTTGAATACTCCTTCTTCGTTGGTCTGGCTGGTCTTTTCCGTACCTTGAAGCTTAACCTCGATACCGGCTACCGCCTGGGTAGTCTCTGCATCGATTACTTTACCTGTGATAGCTGCAGCTGACGAATCTTGCTGGCTGTTAGCTTGTGCCTGCACTGCAGCACTTGTAGTTACAAAAAGGGCAACTAATAAACCTACGGTTGCAATTATATTTATTTTGTTATTAAACATGGTATATACTTTTTTTTGTTAATGGGAATGATTCTTTCAGCTGAATACCAAATTTTTTGGAACTCAGCTTATGATATCATTGCATACCTCTTATAATCCAAATTTGTTCCTCCGAATTTTAGGCCTTTACATGTGGTAAAAATTGCTACAAGTGCAAACTTAGTGATTCTCAAACGAACAGATATCTTTCTATATTTGTTCTTAAACTGTAAGTTGGCTACTAATCTACAAGTAAATAAACGGTACTGCTATGAGCTCAACCTCATCAAAACACAACCAATTCCTGCATTTTGAACTTTCTGAGGAACAACAGATGATCAGGGACAGTGTACGTGATTTCGCTAACCGACACATTCAACCGGGGGTCAAAGAGCGAGATGCCTCCAAAAAATTTCCCCATGATCTTGTGAAAAAGCTGGCCAGAACAGGGACTAATGGGAATGATTCATCCCGAAGAATACGGCGGGGGCGGCATCAGATACGGTCAGTTATTGTTTGGCCATCGAGGAAATTGCACGGTGGGATGCCTCCCTGGCGCTTACTCTTGTCATCGCACACCTCCCTTGCCTCGGGACATATCGCCCTGGCAGGTACCGAGCAGCAGAAAAACCAGTACCTGGCGCCCCTGACCAAAGGAAAAAAACTGGGTGCGTGGTGCTTAACGGAGCCTGGATCCGGGAGTGACGCCTCTGGAATGAAAACCACAGCCGTCAAGAAGGGGGACAAATGGATAATAAACGGTTCCAAAATTTTTATCACGCAAGGTTCCGTGGGCAGCATCTATGTGGTGCTGGCAAAAACTGATCCAGATAAGGGCACAAAGGGCATCAGCGCTTTTATCGTGGAGCGGAATTGGGCCGGCGTAACGCCCGGCGGTAAAATGGAGAAACTGGGTATGAATTCCTCCGACACCACGGAAGTCCATTTTGAGGATGTGGAAATTCCCAAAGAAAACCTGCTGGGAGAATTGAACAAGGGGTTTAAAGACACCATGAAAATACTTGACGGCGGTCGAATCGGCATCGGGGCGCTTTCGGTTGGCATCGCCCGTGGGGCTTTTGAGGAGGCTATGAAATACTCCCGCGAGCGAAAACAGTTCAACACGCCCATCGGAGATTTTCAGGCCATTGAACAAAAGCTGGCCGACATGGCTACACGGAAATCGACGCCGCCCGCCTGTTGGTCCACCGCGCCGCCTGGTTGAAAGACCAGGGCAAAATCGTTTACAAAAGAAGCCTCTATGGCTAAATTGTTTGCCTCTGAGCTGGCTGTCCGCGCCGCCAACGAGGCAGTTCAGATTCACGGCGGCTACGGCTACATCAAGGAGTATCACGTTGAACGATTCCTGCGCGATGCCAAACTGATGACCATTGGGGAAGGCACGTCCGAAATTCAGCGGAAGATCATCGGTCGTGAGCTGTAAGAAAGATTTTGAAATCTAATTCTTATTGAAAATTGAAGGTTAAAAAGTTACAGGTTAAATGAGGTAAGTTATGGGTACAGTAAAACAATTTGAAGATCTGGAGGTTTGAAAACGATCGAAAATTAGTTAACAAGATTTATGCCATTACTCGGAAGGAAGATTTTGCAAAAGATTTCGGTTTGAAAGATCAGATTCGCCGTTCTTCTGTTTCGGTAATGAACGATATTAGTGAAGAGTTTGAAGGCAGAACAGTAACCCGATGCATCGAATATCTGGGAGTATTCAAAGGGTCATGCGGTGAAACAAGATGGATGCTATATGTCGCCCTATATTGCAATTATATTGATGGAAAAAAATTTGACGATTTATATGACATTACGCTTACAATTTCCAGAAAGCTCCACAAATTTCTGGCGTATGTAGAAAATTATAAGTCAAACGACCATGTAAAAGAAGCCGTCGTCAAATACCAAACTTAAATTCCTAATCCAGGTGAGAGAACCTTCAAACTATAACTCTAATCTCAATCGTAAGTAATTATAATTTTTAGGAATAACCCTTATGCCAAATAATAGCTTCAATCCCGACGACGCCCTGCACTTCGAATCTGAGCTGAATGAAGAAGATCGCATGATTATGGAGACAGCTCATGATTATGCCCAAAGCAAACTGGAACCGCGGGCACTAAAGGGCAACCAGGAAGAATATTTCGATATCGACATCGCCAAAGAGATGGGCGAACTGGGACTGCTGGGGGCGGCTATAGACCCAAAATACGGTGGATCGGGTGCCAGCCAAACGGCCTACGGATTGATTGCGCGTGAAGTGGAGCGGGTCGATTCAGGATATCGCTCCTTTATGTCGGTGCAGTCCTCGCTGGTGATGTTCCCTATTTCAAAATTCGGCACTGAGGAACAGAAAAAGCGGTTCCTGCCCAAACTTGCTACCGGTGAACTGATCGGCTGCTTCGGCCTCACCGAGCCTGATCACGGCTCTGATCCGGGTTCCATGACTACCACAGCCCTAAAAACTAACGGCGGCTGGATTCTTAACGGCGCCAAGATGTGGATCACAAACTCTCCGATTGCAGACCTGGCCCTGGTTTGGGCAAAGGCAAAAGAGAATAAAGATGACGAGGGGATCATCCGTGGCTTTTTGGTAGAGAAGGATATGGACGGATTTAGCGCGCCTGCCACCAAATATAAAATGTCGCTGCGCGCCTCTGAAACCGGTGAACTCATTTTTGAAGATGTGTTTGTCCCCGATGAGAACGTATTCCCTGATATAACTGGACTCAAAGGGCCATTCACCTGTCTCAACAGCGCGCGATACGGAATTGTGTGGGGATCGCTTGGGGCGGCAGAATTCTGCTATCAAAAAGCGCGTCAATATGTTATGGAACGCACCCAGTTTGGGTATCCCATCGGGGCCAACCAGCTTCCACAAAGCAAGCTGGCCGATATGCTCACCGACATTACGCAGATGCAGCTGCTGGCCTGGCGTCTGGTAAACTCAAGGATGAAGGGCGCGATCACCATGTGATGACCTCCCTGGCCAAACGAAACAACTGCCAGAAAGCGCTTGACATTGCGCGCATCTCCCGCGATATGCACGGGGCCAACGGCATCACCGGCGAATACCGCGTGATTCACCACGTCATGAATCTCGAATCGGTTAACACCTACGAGGGAACCTATGACATCCACGGACTTATCCTGGGGCGCGAACTAACGGGCATCCAGGCTTTTAAGCCGCGGGGCAACAACATGCCCGAAGATGAGTGACTTTTTTAGAATGTATACCAAGAAAAGAGGATTATATTCTATATATTATGGCAGCATGTTGATGAGCTGTGTTACATTTTCTCAACCTGATCCGTATTGCTTTTACAGGTCTTATTATGTACTGCTTATTTTATAATTCCCTTCCTAGACTATTGACTAGTCAGATATTTACTTAAACATATTATCCTTCTCTTGCTAAGAAATGCAAGACTGTGATCATCTCAAAACTCAGTGAAAACTTTCTTCAGGTCAACAGACCTACAAAAAACCAGTTGTTATACTCCCAAAAAAAACGGATAATATAGTATATATATACGCTATCAGCTATTAGTGAAAAGCTCACAAGAAGCTTTTTTAAAACTGTATCATCAACTACAAAAATTAGGGGATGGTAACAATGATCCAATCTATCAGGTCTATCATTATTATATGCTTGGCGATGCTCTTTTTATTGACATTTCAAGAAACGGCATCAGCAACTATAACAGAACTGGATACCCAGGTTTCAGGAACAGTTGTGAGTGCCGAAGATAGTCAGCCGCTGCCGGGCGTTAACGTGACGGTGAAAGGAAAAATAATCGGTACTTCAACCGATAGAAATGGCAACTTCAGCCTTGATATTTCGCAGGATCCGCCACTTACGCTTGTCTTTTCTATTGTGGGATACCGTACGTATGAGATGGAGATTACCACACAGGAACGCACCGGAATACGCATTGAGATGGAGGAACAAACTATCATGGGCAGTGATGTAGTTATTTCTGCCTCTCGAGTTGAGGAAAGCATCCTGGAAGCGCCCGTTACCATCGAGAAAATGGATATCATCGACATCCGTAACAGCCCCACCGATGATTATTACAAGGCGCTATCGAACCTGAAAGGCGTGGATATGACCACCAGCAGTATCAACTTCCAGATTATCAATTCGCGGGGATTCAATTCTACCGGTAACACCCGCATGGTACAACTCGTGGATGGAATGGATACACAGGCTCCCGCCCTTAACTTCCCTGATTAGCAACCTTAACGGCCCCTCTGAGCTTGATGTTGAGAGCATAGAATATATACCGGGTGCTGCATCTGCGCTTTATGGACCGAATGCATTTAACGGCATCTTGCTCATAAACAGCAAAGATCCGTTTGACTACCAGGGACTGAGCGTAATGGTAAAATCCGGTCTCAACCATTTAGATGGAAATGTTAACCTCGGAGAACCCAGCAATCCGCAACCTACCCTTAACACCGCCATCCGCTATGCCAAGGCATTCAACAACCGCTTTGCCTTTAAAGTCAATTTTGCCTATTCACAGGCCGAAGACTGGCGCGGCATTGACTATAGTGACAAGAACGATCGTCTTCAGGGCGATCTCTCGGTCAACCCTGCCTACGACGGTATTCACCTTTATGGGGACGATGGATCATTTAATTTAGGATTACTTGGTCTGAATCCGAATGTACGATCTACAATTGCGGCCGGGCTAGTTCAGCAGTTTAATGCCCAGGGTGTGCCTCTCAGCCAGACAGATGCCGAGCAATATGTCGCATCCCTGCCCGCCCAGCCGGTAACAGGAACCGGATATAGGGAAGAGTACCTAGTGGACCACGGAGCGGAAAAACTTGAAAATAAACTCATCCCTGCACTATCGCCTGTCTGATCAGGTTGAGGCCAGCTATTCCCTCAACTACGGGTACGGAACATCCGTTTATACCGGAGCCCAGCGCTATAGCCTGAAAAACTTCAACATCACCCAACACAAACTCCAGCTTGAAGGCAGCAACTTTCTTTTGAAGGGATACGGTACATTCGGCAGGATTCGGGAGACTCCTACATCGCCGACTTTGTGGGGTTCTCTGTAAACAATGCCTACCAGACCAATAACAGATGGTTTGGAACCTATGGCGGTGGAATAGCCAGTGGACTTATCCAAGGTGTAATGGCCCAGCAAAACGGGGATCCCTCCTACAATTCTGCTATAGTTGGCCAACTATTGATGGAATTCAGACCATGTCCCAGTTCCATATGGCTGCCAGGAATGCCGCAGACGCGAATCGCTATGAGCCGGGAACACCCGATTTCAACAATGCTGTTAACAACGCCCTGCAAAACACGATTCCCGATGGAGCCCTTTTTGATGACAACTCTCGGTTCTATCATATAGAAGGACAGTATAATTTCAGCAATCATTTTGACTTCGCTAATTTAATACTGGGCGCTAACTTCCGGCAGTTTCAACTGCGTTCCAACGGAACCATTTTTGACGATGAAGGCGGTGTCAATATTAACGAGTGGGGAACTTATCTACAGGCCTCAAAATCGCTTCTGGATGACCAGATTGAATTGACAGGATCGCTGCGATATGATAAAAATGAAAACTTTGATGGCCAATTCAGTCCCCGGCTTTCAGGTGTGTTTACTATCGCTGAAAATCAAAACATCCGGGCCTCATTCCAAACAGGTTTTAGAAATCCGACCACTCAGGGGCAGTATATTGATCTTAACGTGGTAACGGCACGACTGCTCGGCGGACTCCAACGCTTTGCCGATGCATACGAGGTGACCACAAACTCGTACACCATTGAATCAGTCCAACAACTCACCAATACCGTACTAGATGATCCAACAACTCTGTCTGATCCAGCCAAACAAACTGCCGCAATCAGCAGCCTGGAACCATATAGTACACACGAAGAAGTTCAACCTGAACAAATTCAAGCATACGAGGTCGGATATAAGGGACTGTTCGCGAACAAACTTTTTATTGATGCTGCCTACTACTACAATATCTATGATGATTTTATCACACAAATAAGAGTCCGAAAAGCAGCGGGGTCATTTGTTGAAAATCCTTCTACGCCCGCTGATTTTAATTCAAATGCACAGATTGCTTCCTCCCTGCTTTCGGGAGACTTTACCAACACCTTCCAGATCTACACCAATTTCAATAATACTGTTGAAGCTCACGGTGCCGTATTTGGTCTGGAGAACAGTTTGCCAGAAGGTTACCGAATTGGGTTTAACTACAACTGGAATAAGCTGATCACAGATCTGGAAACATTCCAGAACGATTTTAATACGCCGGAGCATAAGATTAATGCTACATTTGGCAATCGGAATCTGACGGAGCGGCTGGGATTCAATATCGCATACCGCTGGCAAGACGCCTTCCGATGGGAGTCTTCCTTTGCCTTCCAGGATGTAGAGGCCGTCTCTATGCTCGATGCTCAAGTTAGCTATAGATTGCCGCAGTACAACTCCACAATCAAAGTAGGCGGATCCAACTTGTTCAACAATCAATACACGCTGAGTGCAGGTGGGCCCCAGCTTGGTGCCATCTACTACGTATCACTAACGTTCGACCAGCTTTTTAGATAACATTGATAAGATATATTTCATAAAAAGCCACCTTTATTAACACAAGGTGGCTTTTATTTTACTGCCATTTTATCTGTTGGCCCTACTATTCTAGCTCCTAATTCACCATCGAACTCATACTAATCTTAAAAGAGGGCCTGATATTTTTTTCTATCTCATCCTGGGAAGCCTCCTCCTGGGGATTTAGAATACCGTTCTCATCCCCCCGAAACCATTCAAGTACATCAAAAGAAATGATAACCTTTAACTGTGCATTCTGTAACGGAATATCCTGCTGCTGATTAAAATTTTGATCACTTGAAAAAGTAGTATCGGATCCAAATTCAACGTTTTTTCCGTTATAAATTCCAGTAACAAAAATGGAATGGCCGGGATGTTCCAGGTTCATATTTTGCGGAAGTGCTACTGAAAAACCGGCAACTTCGATAGATATTTCCGGGAATTTCAGTAGTAGCGATACTGACGCTATCTCCCATGTTCGTTCTATCGAAAGATACCGCTACAGCATCTTCGTACACCATTATGGGAGCACCTGCATCAAAACCAAGGCGAAGTTCTTTCAGTACTATCCGTACGGAGGAAATTTTCAGAGTATCTTGATCAGCAGTCCGCTTCTCGTTGATACCTTCCGCTGTAACCAGAAAATTGACCGTCGTTGGTTCTACGGAAGTTTGGTTAGTAGATGAGGAGCATGAAATCCACAGAGATATGATCACCAAAAATAGCGTATACCGATATCCTGAAAGCATGGTCAAAACGATTGCATGACGAAATGGGTTGCAAGATCCATCATTTGCTGCGATCAGTTCGCAGGTTGATCCTCGTGTTTTTTTAACCTAATCACCCTGTTAATAGTTCAGTATAACGACATGGAAAAGAGTCGGCGACACTACATTGTCAAAGGGTGCTGTTCCCCCAATAAGGTAAAACAGGAGATGCACGCTTTTCGCGGTCCACCGTCGTCAATCATACGCTGAAGCTGCAGGCACTCAATAAATGTTGGAAGTGCTTTTCAAAATTTGAACCAAGCAGATCGTGCGCTGTTTCAATTCATGATTCATGGGCTATGTATTCGCAATAGTGTTGGAGGACTTACCAAGTAAGTATACCCTGAACTTGAAATTTGTCGGATGGAGCATTCCCATATTTCTTTAGGAAAGCTATTAAACTAAGGTTTGTTTTAGAACGAGGGCTTGTGGTCTTCCGCTCCTTCAACCCGCTCCTGTTTCTTCTTTTTGTTGATGGTTTTGAGCCGGCCATTATGATCTTTGCGAGATTCGTGAAGCTGTGAATCTTTGATCCATGCACGTCCGCCATCGTGCTGGAAACGCTTGGTATTTTTGAACATAAACGCCTGCTTGTGGAGATCCGGCAGTTCTTTATCCATAATAATCCTTAATTTTTTACAGTTAATTAATTGTGTAAGAAAGCTAATCATTCAGAGATGAAAATAATATTTTGACGGTAATCATTCATCTGAATTTTAGCTTTGTAATAGGAAGCTAAAAGCTTATATTTGGAATCTGTTCAAAAGACAATTTTAAATTCTAACATCATCATTTTTCGATGTACGCAGTAGTAGAAATTGGGGGACATCAGTACAAGGTTTCTGAAGGTGATGTCCTTTTTGTTGATAAGCAAGCTGATGAAGCCGGAGGAAAGTTAACGTTCAACCGCGTGCTGTTGATCAACGACGGCGACGGCAAAGTGAACGTGGGACAACCGGTAGTAGACGGTGCTAAAATTGAAGCTAAACTGTTGGATAATGTTAAATCCGACAAAGTAATCGTTTTTAAGAAAAAGCGACGCAAAGGCTATCGCGTTAAGCGCGGGCATCGTCAGCCAATGTCTCAAATCGAAATTCAGAAAATTGCTGTTTCCGGCTCTTCAAAAAAGAAAAAAGCATCAAAAGCTAAGTCTGAAGAAGAATAAAATAATTGATTTGTTATGGCACATAAAAAAGGTCAAGGATCCACAAAAAACGGTCGCGATTCGATATCGAAGCGGTTAGGCGTGAAAAAATATGGCGGCGAACATGTTCGTGCCGGCAATATTATTGTGCGCCAGCGAGGAACCAAATTCCACCCCGGTGAAAATGTAGGCCGTGGCAAAGACGATACCCTCTTTGCCAAAGAAGACGGCCAGGTCATTTTCCACGTTCGTGGTGGAGGCCGCAAATACGTGAGTATCGAAACCGGACAGTAAGCAATTAATTCTACTAATTTAAGCCTTGATTCCATCCCTTGGAATCAAGGCTTTTTTATTTCAGTGATTATGGATCGCCGTACAATACCTGGACTCTCCCCGCATTCCAAATAAATACTATATTCTGTATTGGCCGAAATTATGTTGAGCACATCCAGGAGCTGAACAACGAGCAGCCTGATGAGCCAATCATCTTTATCAAACCGATTACTAGCATTATCGGGAATGGCGAAAACATACAGCTTCCACGGCAAAGTTCAGAGATCCATCATGAGGTGGAACTGGTAGTTGCGATCGGGCAAAAGGAAAAAACATACCGAGGGAGCAGGCCCTTGATTATGTGGCAGGTTTTGGCATTGGCATTGATGTGACCGCCCGCGATCTGCAAGCCAAAGCCAAGCAGAAAAGTCATCCCTGGTCAGTAGCCAAAGGGTTCGATACCTTCGCCCCAATCAGTAACTTTGTGGATTCCGGGTCTATCCCAGATCCACAAAACCTTGAACTTAAACTTGAAGTCAATGGCTCAATCCGCCAGCAAGACAATACCAAATTAATGATCTTTCCAGTTGCCGATCTTATCTCCTATATTTCCGGGGTATTTACGTTGCACCCCGGTGACCTCATCTTTACCGGTACTCCCAAAGGTGTTTCACCCCTACAGGCGGGGGACAATATAAAAGCCACACTTGAAAAGGGACTTTGCACGTTATCAGTTACTGTTGGCAATTAATTTTTTTCTGGACATGAAATACGGTTTACAGTTCTTTTGGGGATTTCTTCTTTTTCCTGTCTTGACGTTTGCTCAATTTTCGCCGGACAGCGCTGAATATTTGTGGCCTACCAACGCCAGCCCCTACTTGAGCGGAAGCTTTGCGGAAACCAGGTCACAGCATTTTCATGCTGCCCTGGATATTAAAACCTGGGGACGCCGCGGCTATGACGTCTATGCTACCCGGGATGGCCGTCTACACCGCATCGCTATCGGGCCCGGGGGATATGGAAAAGCGATCTATCTAAAACATGATGACGGCTCTTACTCGGTTTATGCCCACCTGCTTTCCTTTGAAAAGGAGATCCAGCAACTGGCCGACTCCATTCGTTTTACAAATTATTCCAATGACTTAGATCAAATTGTAGATTCGCTTGATATCCGCGTAAAACAAGGTGAGCTTATCGGGTATTCGGGAGCTACAGGTATTGGGCCGCCCCACCTGCATTTTGAGCTAAGAACGCCCACCGAAAAACCGTTCAATCCCCTGCTCACTAACCTCTCCATTCCAGATGATATTCCACCGCGATTCTCCGGCCTGGCAATAGAACCCCTATCGCCGGAAAGTCGCATAAAGGGGAAAAATGAAATTGAATTGATTGAGCCTCAGCGCCGCTCGGGCATCTTTGATTTTGGAACCGTTGAAGTACAGGGACCGGTTGGGCTTGCCGTAGATATTTATGACCAGGCGAATCGCGTATATAACGCCTATGCTGTATACGATTTAAAATTGATGCTTGAGAATGAGATGCTTTTTCATTCCCGCGTAGACAGCTTTTCCTACAATGAAACCGGACAGCTATTCCTGGATCGTATTTACCCGATTCTCCAAAATCGGGGCAGTGCATACCAACGGTTGCATGTAGTGGATGGTAATTCCTTGTCGTTTTATAAAAGCTCCCAGAATAAAGGCAGGCTGAATCTTTCCCCAGGTTCTTACGATCTCCGAATTATTGCGGAAGATTTTTTCGGAAACAGCTCGGAAGCAAGAGTTACCATTCAGGTGCTTTCACCATCTGAACAGGAAAGCATCTATGTTATGAATGGCAGTAACGGCACCAATGGTCAAAACAGCTCTTATCGCCCTTATAACCGAACAAACTTCTCTAACGAATGGGATTGGCATGACCGCTGGATCAACCTCAATGGCAGAGACACACTGGGGTACACCGTCGTCAGGATGAATCGTGGAAAAGAACTGGCCAGAACCGAGCAAAAAAATCCCTATTCATTTCTATCCCTTAATGAAGCCGATTTAACTGTGATCCAGGGTCGCAGTAATCATTCAGAACAACTCCATCTTTACCAGATTCCATGGGGAGAGAAAATGCGCATCCATAGCACTAGAATTCAAGCATACGCCACATTTGGACCTGAAACTCACTACGATACTCTCTCCGTAGCCCTGACAGGAAAAGTGCACCGGGCCGATTCTGTCCAGATCGACCTATACCCGCATAATCGCCCCCTGAAAGGAAGTTTTGAATTAACCTATGTCCTGCAAGACTCAGTGGCTGAGGATTCAACAATGGCGTTTTATGAATATGAAAAACGAAGAAATCGTCTCAGTTACGTTCCAACGCGCAAAGGCGGTCCTATTTTAAAAGGAGAAGCAGAAAAACTGGGTCGGTATTTTGTGCTACGAGATACCACTGCCCCCGAAATACGTCGACCGCGAATCATGAAACGGGCGGATGGCACCTGGGTGGGCCTTGTGGAAGCGGAGGATCTACGTTCCGGTATCGATCACCACACTGCCGAATTCTATATCAACGGGATTCGCGGTATTGCTGAATTCGAGCCCGAAGATGATCGCATCCTTTATTACCACCCCGATTTTGGTCCTACTTCCAGCTATACATTCCAGGTTTCCGTTTCGGATATGATGGGCAACAAAACTGAAAAGGAATTTGAGATTCGATGACTTTTCGCTGCTTTCCAGGTTGACTTAAATCCGGATTATTCACCAAGAAATTTGGTTTTGAACGAGGCGAGGGGGAAATGACCGCGTAAAGGTGACTGTGCACCTTGAGCACGGCATTTTTCCGTCAACGAAGTGCAGGGCCAAATTTCGCAGCCGTTAGTTACAACACTCATAGTTGAGCTATTTGTCATTTTTGATAAATAGCTCAATATCAATGGCTTATCCTGTATCTTACACTATTTCGTGAATAATCCGGGTTAAACTCTATTTCAACTAGGTCCAAGACTTAAACGTAGGCCGTACAGCTTATCTCAACTTTGGCATTTTTAGGCAAGGTATCGACTGCAACGGTTTCACGGGCAGGGGGATTTTTGGAGAAAAACTCACCATAAATTTCGTTCACCACCACAAAATCATCCATCTCATCAAGAAAAATGGAGCATTTAATCACTTTGCTGAAATCCGATCCCGCCTCAGCAAGTACGGCTTCCAGGTTTTGCATAACCTGCCGTGCCTGGCTCTCCACGTCATCCCCCACAAACTCCATCGTTTCAGGATCCAGGGCGATTTGGCCAGAACAGTAGATAAGGCCCTCATGGACCACAGCCTGACTATAGGGACCTATTGCATCGGGAGCATCAGATGTGTGTATAATCTTCTTCATGACGTTCATTTTCGCTTTGGTTAACCTTGAAATTGTGATCTTCTAAAAATGCTTCCAGGCAGGCAACAAACTCGTCGGGCCGCTCCATCATGGGGGCATGTCCGCATCGGTTGATCCACCGTAAGGATGCAGCAGGCAGTTTCTCGAGGAATTGCTCAGCCACATGCGGCGGGGTTATGACATCATTTTTGCCCCAGATGAGCAGCACAGGCTGATTAATTTCGGACAATCTGTCTTCCAGGTTGTGTTCATGGGTGGATCGGGCCACTCTCAATAACCGCGTTAATTTTTCAGGCGATTGCAGCACCTCTAAAATTTCATCAATGATCTTTTCATTGACCAGATCCTCATAAAAGGTAAGCGATGCACGCTCTTTTACATAGTTACGGTCGTAGCGTCGGGGGCGGCTGGATCCCAAATCATTTTCAAAAAGCCCGGAGCTCCCGGTCAGCACCAGTGCCTTGGCTTTTTCCGGAAAATTTAGTGCGTGTTGCAGGGCAATATGTCCCCCCATTGAATTACCAACCAGAATGGGTTCTGAAATATCTTGTTGCACCAGTAGCTCGTCGAGCCAGTCCGCAAGTTTGGGAATCGTCAGGTTCTGCCTTTCAAAGCTGTACACCGGTATCTCGGGAACGAACACCGAATATCCCGAAAGTCTGCTTAACATGGGATCAAAATTACTCAATCCCCCGAACATGCCGTGCAACAGAACCAGTGTTTTTTCCCGCCCGTCTACATCCTTAAAATCGATGTATTTGTAGCGGTCGGCCTGCTTTACGTTATATTGAGTTTCACCAAACATATATGCAATATCTAACCAAAGCTGCTGTTATTTAAACGAGTTTTGAATATAATAAATTCTCCGTGTCTATATTGCAGAAAGCTCTTGATATAGTTACTTTTAAGCGGATTTTGGATATGTAATCGCAATTTTTACTTAACTCTTATTATGTTAAAGAACATATTATCTGTTTCTGTCCTTTCACTTCTTGTAGGGATACTTTTCGTTGGTTGCTCCAGCTCTAATCCCTATGTCGACGATGCCAGATCAAGTATTCAGGAAGGCAATTATGAGGCCGCACTGGAGGCTGCCCAACAAGCCATAAAAAATCAGCCGCAAGATCCTCTGGGATATTATTACCAGGCTGTTGTGTATGGAGACATGGCCCAGGAGATAGAAGATCCTGCTGAACGCCAGGAGATGTATAAAAAAATGAATGCCTCTTTTGAAGAAGCACAGGAACTAGCGGCCAAGATGGAAGATCCCCCCAGCGAACTTGAAAACCTGGGTGCTGTTAAAACGACCATCTGGAGCAATGAGCATAACCGTGCTATTGAACTGGCTACCAATGACAGCCTCCGCAATGCCGTGGAAAATCCCCTTCAGAAATCGGCCCAACACCTCCAAAATGCTACAGTCATCATGCCTGATAGTGTTCTTTCCTGGGATGTTCTCTCTGAAATCCAGGCGATGAACGAAAATATCGACGGCGCCATTGAGGCCAAGCAGAAAGTAATGAAGCTCAAAGAAAAACCTAGTGCCAACGACTACAACCGTCTCGCAGATTTCTATCGTTTCCAGAACAACTACGACCAGGCTATTGACCTGCTACAGGAAGCTACTACTGCGTATCCTGACACGGTCTCAATTTCTGAAAAGCTGGCCGATTCCTACATGAATACAGGGCAATACGAAGAGGCAGTTTCAACCGTCGAGAAACTGATTGAGCGAGATCCTCAAAATCCGCAGTATCACCTAGCATTAGGAACACAGCTTTATCAATCTGTGCTGCGTCTTAACGATTCGCTGAGCACGAACAACGACCAAATTTTTGAGCTCAAACAGAAACTGAAGAATGAATCTGGAAATGCCAGCCAGATCGAAAGCCAGATATCTGAACTACAGAGCATCAACAAAGAGTTACAGAGTCGAATTCAGGATTATACAAACCGGGCTATTGAAGAGCTCAACACGGTTCTCGAGTACCGGCCTGACGATGCCTCAGCTTATAACACGCTTGGGGTTATTTACCAAAACCGAGCATCGGCGCTTTTCGAAGAGCGAAACCAAACTGTAGACAACAAAGAGGCCGCAGAACTCGACAAACAGGCCCAGGAAAACCTACAGGAGGCGATGAAATATTACGAGAAAGCCACCGAAATAGATCCTGACAACAAACAGTACTGGCAGTCGCTCTACAGGATTTATGTAGCTCTCGGAATGGATGAAAAAGCAAAAGAAGCTGAGCAAAAAGCTGGAATGTAATTTAAACACACAAGGAGTTATACTTTTTTGAAGCGCAATTATTTTACCCGAATGGTGATTCCGGTTATCGGGATTGCATTCGGGTTCTTTTTTGGATGTTCATCGGTATCAAACGTAAATGAAACGCAAAATGAATCAACTCTTTCAGAAAAACAGCTGAAACAACGGCTGCAACAGATTGAGGATCGCATCTCCGAAAATCCAGATAACTCGGAAGCTTATTATCAGAAAGGCGATGTTCTTTATTCGCTGGCTCAAAAGCAGGCTCCACCGGAAAACCGCGTTTCCTATTATCGGAATATGCAAAATGCCCTGGTAGAAGCCGGCAACCTGTATGAATCGTCTGGCAATGAAACTGGTTCTGAGAATGTGGATGAACTGCTGCAGGTAAGTTGGAGTTTTGAGCATAACCGAGGTGTTGAGCTTATGCAGGCCGACAGCACACTCACCAATGATAGCTACGCGAAAGCCGCCTCCCATTTCAATAATGCTATTACCATCATCCCGGACAGTGTTGTTTCCTACAAGATGAAAGCACGGGCCCTGTATCGCGGCAATCGGGCAGAACAAGCAATACAGACCCTCGAAACTGCACGCAGCCAGATTGACAACCTACCTTCGGCCCAGCTTGAACAACTGGCTTTTCTGTACCTGGAAACCAATCAGCACAAAAAAGCAGTAGAATTATATGAGGAGGCTGAAACGTTTTCAGATAATAATCTAAACCTCTTGCATGGGTTAGCCAATGCCTATATCATGGCTGGGCGGCATAAAGAAGCTGTAAATCTGCTGAGCACACTTGTAGAAAATGAGCCCGAAAATATTATCTACCTGGAATCTCATGCTACGGAGTTATATCAGCTTGGAATCCAGCACTACAACTCACTCGATTCCATAAGCGAAAGCGATTCTCTGGCTCTACAGCAAACAAAGGCTGAAGCTGACACACTGCTAAATATGGCTGAAAATCAGCTTAAAAAAATCCTTCAGCAGAATCCTGATGATGTAGATATAAAAGAACAACTGGCTCGTATCTATAAAAACCACGCCGTACATCTCTCACAAATAAAACCGCTGTTCAGCCAAAATAAACAATCGGATATTGAGGAAGAGGTTGTAGCCAGTTTATCCAATGCAGTGACCCTGTTCGAGGAGTTGGCAGAAAATCAGCCCCAGGACTCCAGGTATTGGAAAAATCTTTACCAGGCCTATTCCTACTTAGGCATGCAGGAAGAAGCCAATGAAGCAAAGGCAAAAGCAAACCTATAACTGGTTATGAAATTTAATACCAAAGTAATCCACGCCGGGCAGGAACCTGAAGAAACCACTGGCGCGGTGATGCCTCCAATCTTTCAAACCTCTACCTATGAACAACAGGCCCCGGGCGTAAACAAAGGGCATGAGTACGCACGGGTTACCAATCCCACGCGCTCAGCACTTGAACGCATGATTGCCGGCCTGGAAGAGGCCGACGAATGTGCCGCTTTCGCCAGCGGGTGTGCAGCGATAGATGCTTTCATTAAAATGTTTCGTCCCGGAGATCACATAATCGCCTCAGATGATCTTTACGGTGGTACCTACCGCCTGTTTCGGGAGGTTTTTGAACCGTACAACATTAAATTCAGTTTCATCAAAATGACCAAGCTGGATCAGGTTAAAGAGGCGATCACTTCTGATACCAAACTAATCTGGATTGAAACGCCTACCAACCCCCTGCTTAGAATCGTAGATATTGAAGCCATTACCAACCTGGCCCGCAAGCAGGATATTCTCACTGTGGTCGATAACACATTTGCTTCTCCCTACCTGCAGAAGCCGCTCCAGCTAGGTACCGATGCCGTGCTCCACTCCACGACTAAATACTTGGGCGGACATTCTGATGTGATCGGGGGCGCGATTGCCACTTCAAATGAGGAGATCATTGAAAACCTCAGGTTCCAAGTAAAAACCAGCGGAGCCGTGCCCGGGCCAATGGATTGCTACCTGACGCTTCGGGGTATTAAAACGTTACATATTCGCGTACAGCGCTCCGTAGAGAATGCGGAACAGGTGGCAGGTTTCCTGCAGTCTCATCCAAATGTTGAATCGGTAAACTATCCCGGCCTTGAGAGTCATCCCCAGCATGAAATTGCTATCAAACAGATGAGCGGATTTGGAGCTATGGTTTCCTTCACGCTCAAGGATAATTCCATGCAGGCAGCGCAGAATTTCATGAGTCGAACCGAGATTATTACGCTTGCTGAAAGCCTCGGTGGCGTTGAATCGTTGATCAGTCATCCCGCTTCCATGACTCACGCCTCCATCCCCAAAGAAGTACGTGAGGCAGCTGGTCTAAGCGATTCTCTCATCCGTCTCTCCGTTGGAATCGAAGATGGAGATGATCTTGTAAAAGATCTGGAACAGGCCTTCGGTTAAAAGTATCTGGGCGAAATAACTAGATAGGCAGGTCAGTCACAACTTCTGAATATAATTAAATATTCAACGGATAGTATGGAAACTTAGTTCAGGAAATTTCGATGAATCCTGCTCGTTGAAACGGTAGAATTTCAGCTAAAAAGTCAATAATTATGAAAGAGGTAGTAATTGTAGGTGCTAAAAGAACACCAGTAGGCTCCTTTGGCGGATCGCTCTCCTCCTACTCAGCGCCCGAATTAGGGGCTTCGACGATTATTGAGCTGCTTAAATCATCCGGTGTGAAACAATCAGAGGTAAACGAAGTTGTATTGGGCAACGTATTGACCGCCGGTGTTGGGCAGGCTCCGGCCCGGCAAGCGGCAATAAAAGCAGCGCTACCCGACCTCACTCCCTGCACCACCGTCAACAAGGTGTGCGCATCAGGAATGAAAGCGGTGATGATCGCCGCAAATCAAATTCAGCTGGAAGAAGCTGATATAATCGTAGCCGGCGGTATGGAAAGCATGAGCAATGTGCCCTACTACCTTCCTGATCACCGGTTTGGATCTAAACTGGGTCATGGCAAAGTGAAGGATGGCATCCTCGTCGATGGACTTTGGGATGTGTACAATGATTTTCACATGGGGAACGCTGCTGAGATTTGTGCCCGTGAGTGCAACATCAGCCGGGAACAACAGGATGAATTTGCGGTCACCTCTTACAAGCGAGCGATTAAAGCTCATGAAGAAGGATATTTTGACGATGAAATTATTCCCATGAAAGTGAAGGATCGCAAAGGGAATACCGAAAAAGTGAAGGTGGACGAGGAACTCAAGAAAGTAAATTTTGATAAAATTCCACAGCTCAGCCCTGTTTTTGAAAAAGAAGGTACGGTAACGGCCGCCAACGCAAGCAGTATTAATGACGGTGCAGCCGCCCTTCTGGTGATGAGCGCTGAAAGGGCAAAAAAGCTGAATCTGCGACCACTGGCACGAATTATCAGTCAGGCCAGTGCGGCAAAAGCCCCGGAATGGTTTACAACGGCCCCTGCCGAGGCGATACCCAAAGCGCTAAACAGAGCAGATTTGACCAAAGATGAAATCGATCTTTTTGAAATTAATGAAGCATTTTCTGTTGTATCGCTTGCCAATAACCAGATTCTGGAACTAAATCCGGAGAAGGTTAATATTCATGGTGGCGCGGTCAGCCTCGGCCATCCTATCGGATGTTCTGGTGCACGTATCTTGGTCACCTTGATCCATGCACTAAAACGTACCGGTGGCCGTTATGGTTGCGCCGGTATATGCAACGGTGGCGGCGGAGCATCGGCCATGGTTCTGGAGATGCTAACCTGATATTGAAAGTTTTATCTACGCATCCAGGGGATGAATAAAACGGGCTACGCAAAAAAGAATAGGATGCTAGCTTTGCTAAATATTGTTCACTCAAAAAGTTTTTATATTACCTGAAATCAGCTACAGAATCAGAATTTTTCCTTACTTCATTTCGACGGGTTATTCTATTATATTTCCCTACTAAAATCTATTTATATCATCAACAACATGTTTAAAAAAGTACTTTACTCCTTATTATTCATCCTGGCCTTCATATTAGCTTCCACTCCTTTGAAGGCGCAGGTTGGAATTACTTCCGTTCCATTTTTACAAATTGAACCCGATTCTCGTGGCGCAGGCATGGGTAACACTGGTGTCGCTATCGCTGACAACGCATCTGCGGTGTACTGGAACGCCGCCGGGCTGGCGTATCAAAAAGGAAATCAAATCAGCATCACCCACGCCGAGTGGCTTCCCGCGTTTAATGCCGATCTCTTCTACGATTACCTGGTCGGTAAATACTATGTGGAGGGCATCGGCACGATTGGAGCGCATATAACCTATCTGAATCTTGGTGAGCAGATACGTACCAACGAGCAGGGACTTGAACAAGGCCGTTTCAACAGTAGTGAATTTGCCGGTGGAATTTCGTATGGCGGAAAGCTAAACGAGAATTTTGCCATTGGTGGCGGTTTACGCTTTATCTACAGTAGCCTTGCTGAGGGACAGGTTGGACAGCAGACGATTAACCCGGGCTCTAGTATAGCGGTTGATCTTTCTGCGCTTTACCGCAGCCAAACATTTACGTTCCTCAAGAACAATGCAGAGTTTAGCGCCGGTTTTAATCTTTCCAATGTAGGGCCCGGCATCCAATACACTGACAATGCTCAAAAAGACCCGCTGCCCACCGTACTCCGAATGGGCTGGGCTTTTGAGTGGGAACTTGATCCCGAAGGTATTAACACCATTACCATCGCCAACGACATTTCCAAGATTATGGCGCGCGGTGATTCTACGGGATCTACCGGACCCGTGGAAGCGCTTTTTTCTTCCTGGGATAGCTACCGGTATAACAACGGTACTGAAAATGTTGAATTGAGTCTACTGGACCAGTTTATGGTCGGTACCGGGCTTGAATATTGGTATAACGACCTGTTTGCGATTCGAGGCGGCTACTACTACGAGCATCCCGAAAATGGTGATCGTGTGTTCTTTACCATTGGCGCCGGACTTCGCTATAGTATAATCGGCGTTGATTTCAGCTACATTGCCGCACTGGAGGAGGAACATCCCCTCGCAAATACCACCCGTTTCAGCGTACTTATCAATTTTTAAACGGGATGCAATCCGGCGGATTCAATGCCTGATACATATGATTTTACGTTCTTCAAAAGCATGCTTCTTATGAGCGTGCTTTTGTTTTTGTGGGATTTGAACCTGTCGGCACAACAGATCACTATTCCAAAGAAAAGCCATGCCTTATCCTCTAACTACCATATTGACCTGTCCTCATCATCAATGGAGGTAAGTGGCACGCTTAATATTGTAGCGGTTCGCGTTGAATTTCAACCTGACGAAAACCGACTAACCTCTGGCGATGGCACCTTTGCTCCCGGCAGCCTGCCCTACCTGCAGGACAACGAGATACAGATCGATCCCCTGCCCCACAACCGCTCTTATTTTGAAGCACACCTGGAATTTGCCAAGAACTATTTTGAACGGGTTTCATCGGATCAGCTATCGCTGAATTACCAAGTGCTGCCCGATGTTTATCAGCTTGATCAAAAAATGGAATACTATTCGCCCACCGGCCAAAATTTTACCAGCGAAAAGCTGGCCTTGCTCTCCCGCGATGTTTGGCAAAAAGTAAAGGAGTCCGGCGGGTTCAACACGAGCGGATTATCGCCTCAAAATACCGCTTTCATAATCTTTCACGCCGGCGTCGGTCGGGATATTGAACTGGTGGGCACTTCCCTCGACATCACTCCGCAGGATATCCCATCCATTTACCTGGGCACAAGAACGTTAGGCAATCTGCTTGGGGATCAAAACTTTAATGGATTTCCGATCAATAATGGAACCTTCAGGATCACCAATTCCCTGATTCTTCCGCGCACATTGTCGCGCCGCGGAATGGACGTCAGCGATACAGAATTTGTGCTACAGCTCTCCACCAACGGCCTGATAACAGCTACCATCGGCAGCCACCTGGGTCTGCCCGACTTGTTCAACCCCGAGACCGGAGATTCAGGCATCGGGCGGTTTGGGCTGATGGACGGGGCGGCCATCTTCTCCTACAACGGGCTTTTCCCGCCGGAACCCTCAGCGTGGGAAAAAAGCTATTTGGGATGGGCCAGCCCTTTTAAAATTGATCATTCCGATACACAGCCCATATCGTTAGCAGCTGCTTCTCTGCGACTCCCCAACAATTCAGTTGCACGGCATGAGCTTTCATCCAGTGAATATTTTCTCGTAGAAAACCGCCATCGAGATCCTGAAAATAACGGGGCTACAATCACAATTCAGCGGCCGGATGGATCGATTACCAAACAAAATTTCACCAACTACGATGAGACGTTTACAAACCAGGAATCGGGTTTTGAGGAGCTGCTTGAGCCGGGGGTTATTACCAATGTCGATAATTTTGACTGGAGCTTGCCGGGAGGCCTGGATCACGGTGCTGATGGTGAGCCCAATACCCCGGATGACCGACTCCTGAATGGCGGAATATTGATCTGGCATATCGACGAGGCCATCATCCGGCAAGAAATTGAAACCGGAGGTGTAAATGCCAATCCCAATCGCCGCGGCGTTGATCTGGAAGAGGCCGATGGTGCGCAGGACATTGGTCAGCTTATCCCCGGCCAAAACAGCAATTTTGTTAACGGTACCGCCTTTGATTTTTGGTGGCAGGGTAACACCGCCTCGGTCATAACTACCGAAAGTGATACTCTACAGCTCTACGAAAATCGTTTCGGACCTGATACACATCCGGAAAATAGTAGTAACTCCGGCGCTACCACCTTTTTTGAGTTTTACGATTTCTCAGGAAATAGTCCCGTGGCTACCTTTAGAGCTCGTCAAATGGGAAATGATTTCGTGCAGCCCGTTGCTCTTCCCCAAGAGAAATTGCCTGAGCAAAACAGTTTTACCCCACCTGATGATGACTATTGGTCAAGTTATCCGTTATCACTGTCAATATATACCGCACGGGAGGATAGTTTTTTGGTGATCCCAACCAACCAAACAACCTATGCGCTACAGCTTAATGATCCACTGGCTTCCTATCGGAATTTCCAATCGGGTTCTCCTCAATTGCCTTATCTCGGGCAACAACTGGTAGTGGGCAGCAAGCCTGGAAATAATAACATTACGCTCCACGCCTGGAATTGGAATGGCGATGCCTGGCAGCAAATATGGAGCAGTACCGGGACTGCAAACCAGGGATTTCTAAGCTCAGACAACGACAATACCTTATTTCTGGATCTCACCGACGATCGATTTCGTCTGCAAGATGGCTCTCAGCTCAGTGATCTTTCTTCTGCGCAGCAGCGTTCAGAAACGGTGGCCAGCCGATACTCGTTTATCACGCCAAACAGTCTCCAGATCGAAGGCAGCTCCATTTCAACACCAATTCCATCAGGTAGCTTACGGTTGTACACTGGTATCCTGCAACTTACGTCTGACCAAAGCCTGTTTTACCTGATCGAGGATAATGCCTTTTACTTGATAGATCCGGAGCTTCAAAATCCTAAACAGCTGCTCTTTGAATCACCGAATTTTGGCTGGCCGGCAATGGTAGATTTTGACGGAGATGATCGCCTCGACTTTTTGTTCGTCAACAAAGATCAAAATCGATTGGATGCGGTAAATAATAATGGTGCTTTCCTCAATCATTTCCCCATTGTACCGCCCAAAAACGCCCGATTCACTGGCACCCCGCTGGTCACAGACCTTAATGGTGATCAATCCCTTGAACTTATTGCAATGGTACAGGATTCGGCTTCCATCAACCTGTATGCCTATGATCAGAAGGGGAAACAAATATCCGAATTTCCATTATATGTCGGTGGGATTTCAAATACTGAAAATGACCCGATTCACCCAGTCATAGCTGGTAATACGCTCTACGCAGCAAGCCATGCAGGTGATCTTAAAGCGTGGTCATTTCCGCAGCTGCAGAATACCCGCTGGAAAAGTCAATATGGTAATGAGCCTTTTAATAAAGTGACAGGCAGACTTGCCGGCAGCGAACCGCCCATCGTTGTTTCTGAGGTTTTGGTCAACTCAGAGACCTATAACTGGCCCAATCCCGCACAGGATGAAACCTACCTTCGGTATCAGACCTCCGCACCGGGAAAGGTCGACATTAAGATCATTACAGTGAGTGGTCGGGTTATTTATGATGACCAGTTTGATACAAATGGAGGAGCTCCGGAAGAGCATCGAATATCTACGGCCGATTGGGGCAGCGGCATCTACCTGGCACGGGTTAAGGCCACAGTGAACGGCCGGACATCCAGCAAGCTGATTAAAATTGCGGTGGTTCACTAATGAAGATATCCAGCCGACACATTTTTGTCCTGCTCGCCTGCACTTTTTTATGGCTGATACCGCCGCAGCTACAGGCCCAGCTCTCCCCATCAAATTACGGGTATCCCTATCACCACCTGCCATGGTATACGCTGGAAAGCGAGCACTTTTTGATCCATTTCCAGGAAGGCAACAGTCGCTCTGCCCAGGTAGTTTCACGGATTGGCGAAGAGGTGTATCCCTACATAACCGGACTCTACGATCACAAACCGGATGACAAAACCAGTATTGTTTTAAACGACCGGGAGGATTACTCCAATGGCGCGGCTTACTTTTTCGACAACCAGATCGACATCTGGATACCAGCGCTCGATTCTCCCCTGCGGGGAACACACAACTGGTTGCGGAATGTGATCACACACGAATTCACTCATATCGTGCAACTTGAGGCCGCTATGAAGCGGAGTCGCAGCCTGCCGGCCATCTACTTCCAATGGCTATCATACGAGGATGTGCGCCGCCGATGTGCTCTACGGCTACCCAAAAGGACTTATAACCTATCCCTTCTCCTCGATCAATGTACCGGGCTGGTTTGCCGAGGGAGTTGCTCAGTATCAGCGTAGCGGGTGGACGTTTGATGCATGGGATTCACATCGTGATATGCTACTTCGAACTGCTGTTCTCAACGACACGTATCTCGGTTTCGAGGAGATGGGCACATTCACCTCTAAAACGAGCCTGGAACGTGAGCAAGTGTATAACCAGGGCTTTGCTTTTTCAATTTTCCTGGCCCGCCAGTTCGGTGAAAATATCTTTAAAGAAATTACGGAGGCACTCAGTCAAAGCGCTATCTCTAATATCGATGAGGCCATCAAACAGGCCACCGGTCAAAGCGGGCAACAGCTTTTTGATGAGTGGATTTCTGATCGCCGCAAATTTTATAATCATGCGGTAAGCAGCATCAATCCCGAAGGAAAAAAATATATAGAAGATGAAGGTTTTTTCAATTTTTACCCCACCTATTCTCCGGATGGTTCCAAGGTGGCTTATCTTTCTAACAAGCAGATCACCGAGTCTGCTGTTTCGCTTTATATTGCGGATACAACCACTACAAATACCCAGCTCACCTCGCTGGAACTTGGTTCCTTATATCCCGATCCCGAAACGTCATTTAGTTGTGGATTTAGCGATCAACCGATTATCAACCGCATACGCTCGGCTTTTTCCTTTTCGCCTGGTGGAGACCGCCTCATATTCACCCGTACAAATCTGAATAAGCTTGGTGAACGATACAACGATCTCTTCCTCTATTATTTTGAGTCGGATGAGACGACACAGCTCACCAACAGCGCCCGGCTGTACGATCCAGCGTGGGGGCCGGGGGGAGAGCGTATTGCCGCACTTCAAGTTGAGCAAGGTACCACTAATATCGTGCTGGTAGATCCCACAAATGGAACCGTAAAAAAAGTGACCGATTTTAGTAGCGGAGAGCAGCTTTTTACGCCTGAGTGGCACCCAGATGGAGAGCAGATATATTTCTCGTTTGGAGAAAAAAATGGGCGTTCCATCCGACGTGTAAGTATTGATTCCGGGGAGATCCAGACCGTACTTGCGGGAGAGCTGCTTGATTATCGAGATCCTTTTATCGATGCCAAGGGTCGATATCTTTATTATTCGGCTGATAAGGACGGAATTTTCAACATCTATCGTACGGAACTAGAGCACCCAGCACAACAGCAGCAACTCACCAGTGTACGGGGGGGCGCCTTTATGCCGAATCTGCATGAAAAAGGAAAATTACTCTATTCAGAATACGGGAAGGGAGGCTACAAAATTGTAAGTAAACCGTTGCCTGAATATCCAAATTCAATCGTCTGGGGGGCTTATGACCCACCCGCTCCAAGGGAAGTATCCCCATCATCATTTCCAGATGATCTTATATCCATTAAAAGCTACAACGACGCAAAAATTGCTCCGCTTGATGAGGCCACCTTCGCGCGTGCGTATACCGGTCGAATTACGGTTCAGGTACCCACAACCGGCGGCCCTGATGAACGGAACCTTTATGGCTACGAGCAGAAATTCACCGACTTCAGTTTTTACCCGGTTGTTCGTTTTGACAATTACTCCAAGTTTAACGGCAGCAACAGTGAGTTGCTTAAAGTGGGCAATATGGGCGAACTGGGCGAAAACCTGCTGCGTGACCTCAAGGTGGGCACCTATTTTACTTCACGGGAAGTAACCGATCGGCTCAATATTTTTGGAGGAGCACTGTTTGGCATTGGATCGCGCGATGCTGATGGAATTGGAGACTTCTTCAATCCCTCACGGCTTACTGACCTCGATCGGGATATGTTTCTCATTACGGAATATCGCGGGTTCCCGTTTATCAAAAAACGGTGGTCGCCCACCATTGCGCTCGAGCTATACAACCTCAGGCGGAACGTCGATGGCGGTCTGTCGGTGGAAGAATTTCCCTGCACCTCCTGCCTGCCGGATACCACCTCCGTGGATATTGCCTATAATATCTGGGAGGCGGATTTGTACCTGCGCAGTAAAATAAATGCTCATTCTCTGGCAGAGATCGGTATCGGGTATACACCCTATCGCGTGCAGACGGATGCATTTTTCTCCCGGGAACTCAGGCAGCAGATTCCCTCCAGTTCAACGGAGTACTACCGGGGCACTATGGTTACCGCAGCCTATATTTACGAGTTTTTCCTGCCCTACCCTCACAGTGACAGCGCGCCACTGGGATTGCGATCTGAGCCTGCGCTATAACTATCAACCCAGCGAACTACTGGATAATTTTGAAATTGAGGACGGCACGCTATCCCCGGTGTATCAGTCCTCCAACAACCATTCGGTCGAGTTTACCACCCGGTACGGTTTCAAGCTGGGAGAACACTCTACGGGACAGGTCTATTCCCGATTCTTCAGCTATTTCAATTCACCGGAGGATTCCTTCTTTCTCGATTATATCGGTGGGTACACCGGTATGCGCAGCTACCCCTATTTTGCATTGTCGGGCAATACCACCGGCTTTTCCCAGTTTTCATATATCTTTCCGGTATTCACTGAAATTCAAGAGCAGGTGGGGCATCACACTTTTGACAAGCTCTTTTTGCGATTATTTGGTGAAGTGGGTAACGGCTGGAACGGACCGGATGGAACCGGGGCGAACTTAAAAACCGGCATAGGCGCAGAACTTCGTTTTTCGTTCAACACCTATTACCTATACCCGCTCAAATTTTTTATCAGCGGTGCGTATGGATTTAATCAATTCCAGGTTCAGCTGCCGGATGAATTCATTACCGGCAACTCGTCCAACAGGGTGAGCTACGGAAGAGAGCCGCTTATTCACTTTGGATTGACCTTTGATTTTGAAATTCTGAATAATGATTAAAGCATTTACCTCAAATATTGTAATTCTGTTGGCAGCAGTGCAGCTAACCTGTGCCCAGCCGTTGAAACAGAATCTTCCTTTCAGCTGGAAGGCGACGGAACATAATCCCGAACAGACTATTTCCATTTTGGAAGAAAATTTTGCCTACCAGCCAGCAGAATCATCCAGTAAATTTGCTCCCATAAGAGCTATGCAGACTCAACCAGGCTATGCCTTTCTGGGCTCCGCCATCATACCGGGTCTTGGTCAGGCAGCGAATAAAAAGTGGTGGCGGGCCGGGGCTTACCTCGTTGCCGATGCCATCTTCCTGGCATTACACATCAGCAATCAAAATCGTGCCGAAGAACTCCAGCAAGGATACGAACAGTTTGCTGATAACAACTGGAGCGTGGTTACCTATTCAAAATGGCTGGTCGAATATCACAAGCAAAACGGCATCTACCAAGACAATGCGTTTATCAATGAACTGGAGGAGCAGGTAGAGGGCGTAGATCCCACGTACAGTACATCCCAGGATTGGGGAGTCGTTGAAATTCAGCTGCTGCGCAATGTAGAAAAAGATACGCCGTTTATTTCCTCTGATGGTACTGTGGGTAATATTTTCTCGCACACAATGCCGGACTACGGATCCCAGCAGTATTACGAACTGATCAGCAAATATTACCAATACGGCCCGGGCTGGAATGATTTTGGAGTAAACCGTCAGGCCAAACCGCTAGACAGCATCTACCAGCTGGCGTGGAATGGATCTGACATGCCGCCGCACTTTTTAGAGGGGGCCCGCCTGGCCGACCGTTTTAACAATAAATACCGTATAGCCGGGAACATGCTCTCCTACATGATCTTAAATCATGTAGTATCTGCTTTCGATGCCTTCATCACCGTAAAGCTGAAGAATAACCGTCTTGAAACGGAAACCAATTTTTTCGGATCAAGGCAGTTTATTCTAAAATATCGTTTTTAAGATATCCTCAATGAACTGTATCTTTAACTGTTATGACTAATTACCTTAAAAATCTACTTACCAGTAAAAAGTTTTACGCAATCCTTTTCGGATTCGTGCTGGCTGCATCTGGTATTCTGCTGGTGTTGAACGAGATTGTTATGCCGGCCTACACCAATTATTATGAGGGAGTTACCGTCCCTGATGTCCGTGAGATCTCCCTTGAAGAAGCGGGTGAACTGTTGAGCTCTTACGGGTTGCGCTACGAGGTAACCGACCGACGCGCCAACTCCGCATTTCCTGAGGATTATGTGATCGAACAGACGCCTACTCCTTCCCAAATTGTGAAACCGAACCGTAAAATCTACCTGACCGTCAACACCGAATCTCAACCTACGGTGCAAGTCCCCGAGGTTGTTAACCTGTCACTGAGAAATGCACGCATTCAGTTACAGAATTATGGGTTGACTATCGGTACCATAAGCTACGAGTCATCCCGCTTTAAGAACAGCGTAATGCGGCAGTCGATACCTGCGGGCCGAACGGTTGATAAAGGCGCAACCGTAGATCTGGTAGTCAGTGATGGCTTGGGCGAAAAGATGGTGGATATGCCCGATATAATTGGATTAGACTCACCGAGGCCCAACAACGGCTGCGGAATAACGGGCTTAGAATAGGAGAACTACGCTTTCAACCCAGCAAAGAAGTGCCACCAAATACCGTACTCGATTTTCTCCGAAACAGAATCGCGTTATAGAGGGAGAAACAATCATGCTTGTGGTAGCAGAACGATTTGAGGTAAAAGAGGAGAGTGAATCGGGTGCCGTACGCGTGGATACTTCTTATGTGCAGGACCCCGATTCCACGCAACAAAACAACCAAAACTGATCCCAGATCATGGATATTAAACTTCCGGTGCTCGCCCCTTCAATTCTTGCTGCTGATTACGCCAATCTGGCCGATCAGATCAAAGAGTGCGAAAAAGGAGGCGCCCAGTGGATTCACTGCGACAGCATGGACGGGCACTTTGTTCCCAATATTACCTTTGGTCCAGGCGTGTTGAAAGCAGTAGCACGGAACACCGACCTGTTTCTAGACGTGCACCTGATGATTGAACAGCCGGAGAAATACCTCGAACAATTTATCGATGCCGGTGCCGACCAGATCACCGTACACTACGAAGCTTGTACCCACCTGCACCGCACGCTGCAGATTATAAAGCAGCATGGAATACTGGCTGGGGTCGCTGTAAATCCAGCAACTTCGCTGTATAATATTGAACCGGTACTCAACATGGTGGATATGGTGCTGGTGATGAGCGTGAATCCCGGATTTGGCGGACAGGACTTTATCGACGAAACCTACCAGCGCCTTAAATATATGGACTCCATGCGACAAGAGGGTAATTTCAACTACTTAATTGCAGTGGACGGCGGCGTGCGCCCGGATAACATAGCAGAGATAGCACGATCTCATGCCGATGTTCTAGTGGCAGGCAGCGCAGTATTTAAAGCCAAAAACATCTCCCAACGCATTAAAGAGCTGAACAAAAAAGCTGCGGCCGGCACACAAAAATGGGCTTAGCATACCAGGTTAATGTAATCTTCTCCTAAAAAAGAACTTGCGAGCGTTCCAAACGGTTTAACACATTATCTATAAATCGTTATCTTTCAGGTGAATAAAGTATAATAAACGGTTGAGGAAGCCTATCGCAGAAGAGCAAAATATTCGTGAACAAACCATCCAAATAGACGATGTAGAGCCTGTCTTGGTGCTTGGATTTCAGGATGAGCATCTCACCAAAATAGAGAATACATTCCCTGATGTACAGTTTACGGTTCGGGGAAACAGTATAAAAGTTAAAGGTCCCGAGCAGGAGCTGGATGAAATACGCGATGTCATCCAGGAGCTCGAAACCATGGCCGGCCGCAACGGGGATATCACCGAAAGCGATATAGATACAGTAATTGCCCTGAGCCAGGGAGAACGAAAGAAGCCAGCAAAGACCAACCCTCTGCAGGACAAATCTGACTCCACGGACAACTTTATCCTGCATTCGCAATCAGGTGAAAAAATAACGGCCAAAACACCAGGTCAAAAGGAGATCGTCAAGGCCTCTGAAAAAAATGACATTGTTTTTGCAATCGGCCCGGCAGGCACGGGTAAAACATTTACTTCAGTAGCGCTGGCCGTTCGGGCGCTCAAGTCGCGACAGGCCAAAAAAATTATCCTGGCACGGCCCGCCGTTGAAGCAGGTGAAACACTCGGCTTCCTGCCCGGTGATCTCCGTGAAAAGATCGATCCGTACCTGCGTCCCCTGTACGATGCACTGGAGGAGATGATCGAGTACGATCGGCTTGAGCTGCACTTGGCAAAAAATGTGATCGAGATTGCTCCTCTGGCCTACATGAGGGGCCGCACGCTCAATAACGCTTTTGTAATTCTGGATGAAGCCCAGAATGCGACAAACATGCAGATGAAAATGTTCCTCACCCGCATTGGCTTCAACAGCAAGGCGATTATCACCGGTGACGTTACCCAAACCGATCTCCCCCAGAAACGTCATTCAGGGCTGATCTCCATACAGGAAATTCTCAAGGATGTTAAGGGCATCCGATTTGTGTATCTCGATCAAAACGATGTGGTGCGTCACCGGCTTGTGCGCGAAATTATCGATGCGTACAACCGGCATGAGGATAAAAATGATCGCCGAACCTAACTGAAATTTAAATTTTACATATTGATCGCCAGCTGTTAGCTGATTTAGTGCTCAATATCCAGCTTTGAATAATAGATGGAATCAGCAGACAACCCTGCCTCAACCGCTCGGGCCTATCCTCTTTATGAGGGGACCTTCAGCGTGGGCAAAGACCAAAAGTTTAACCGCATCGGTCGGGATGATCCCCCTGCCAAGGGCGCTCTTAAAATTTCGCTCAATCCTTTCCTGGTGAAAACAGGACAACGAAACTATCTTCTTGATGTTGGCATTGGTGACTTTGGAGAGGATACCTCCACCGATACCATAAAAAATCACCTGGAGGAACACGGAATTTCCGAGTATGAGATCACCGACATCGTTTGCAGCCACCTGCATTATGATCATATCGGCGGACTCGCAGGGCAGCATTCCGGCTTCTGGGAGCTTACCTTTCCCGATGCAAGGCTCTGGGTTTCCGGAAAAGGTTGGGATAAAGCGATCAACAAAGAGTCCTATTATGATGAGGAAAAAACAGCATTTCTACATTTTTTGGATGCCAAAGCTGATCTTCATTTTTTGGAGGACCATGAGAATCGACCATACCCGGAACTGAGCGTAGAGACGGTGGGGGCATACCGAATTTTCGCAGGTGATCTGGTATAATGACGGTACCACCCGCTTTATGATGGCCGGAGATGTACTGGCCGTGCGGGGTGAGGTAAATCGAAAGTTTGCTGCCAAATACGATTATGAGCCCGAAAGAAGCATGGAGGTCCGCAAGCGACTGCTCAAAAAAGCCTATCAAGAGAAATACATCATCATGGGCTATCACGACAGCCACCATCCCCTGTTTCGACTCAGTGATCACAACGAAAATCAAGGCTACACCATCGAAAATATTTCAACCGATGCAGATTCCTGAATACCTGGAGGAGATCAAACATTTTCTACTGGAGCGTGATGTCCCGGAACAGCCGGAAGCGGTTATTATTCTCGGATCAGGCCTTGGCGATTTTGGCCGGCAGATCAACAATCCCACCACAATTCCCTACGCCTCTATTCCCCATTTTCCCGTAACATCCGTAATCGGTCACAAAGGCACCTTGATTTCAGGACAGGTTAGGGATAAAAAAGTTATCGCATTCTCGGGTCGATTCCATTACTACGAGGGATTCTCGTTTGAACAGACCGCCCTGCCTGTATATCTGGCCAAGAAAATCGGTGCCCGCAAACTGATCATCTCCAACGCGGCAGGCGCCATCAATACCTCCTTTTCCGTAGGTGACCTGATGGTCATTGAAGACGTGATGCGCCAGAATGTGAGCATATCCCCCAAGGGAAGTCAGCGCTTTCGATATTCGCATTATCAGCAGGTGGAAAAAGTCCGTAAGCTGGCTGCCGAGCTGGGCATCGTCACTCAACAGGGAACCTACATGTACGTGAAAGGCCCCCATTACGAAACCAAGGCCGAGATTCGCGCCTTTCGCATTATGGGCGCCGATGCGGTGGGCATGAGTACCGTCCCCGAACTAACCGAAGCAGCCCGGCTGGGAGTCAAGGCGACCGCCATCTCCATGATCACCAACATGGCGACGGGCGTTACCAAGGGCAAGCTGAGCCACGATGAGGTGGCCGAAGCCGCCAAACTGAAGACCAGCGAATTTAGCGCGCTGGTAAAGTCGCTGGTGGAAAACCTTTAATTTTCTCTTCTCAAAGCTATGCTTCTCATCGCGAATTACATTTGACTACTGAAATCTTTTAATCTGCTTGCTTCCATCCGCTCCGGCGGTGGAAGCCCATCTGAAGCTCCCGCGTCCCGTTGGCACGAACGTAAATACTGGACGCGGAGCGTCCTGACAGGTCCCAACGCGGAGCGCAGGGACTAAGTGTGGTTGTAGTGTGGTGGCTGTAAATTATTTTATCCAAGACATCATCTATCCCTATCTCCATTTCCAACTAACTTCCCTCCCTACTCGTAGGAAAACTCTACTGCTCTTAGATGCTCCCTGGAAAGGGTTTCCATATTTTGAAGCAGGCTGTCGGCTTCTGCCAGCTGTTGAAAAAGTTTGAAAGATGGTTCAGCCTGGAAGTAAACGATACCCGGCGATATGCACGAAAAAACAAGAATGAGCAGGCACACTTTCAAATTCCATGGTAATAGGTGGTCATCAATATTTTAAAAGATAAAACAAAAGAATTAAAATGAGGGCATCCCTACGCGCTATCGCTTGAAACTGTTACATACCAAATGACAATCTACTTAGGGCTTCCTCAAAAAGTAACAAAGCCTTTTTTCTGGTAAGGGGTGTTCCTTTTTGTGTGAACAAAAAGGAACACAAAAAATCACCGGCGGTTGATTTATTCGCCTGGCGTCACTCCACTTCGGCTAAAAGAAACCCAGATATTCTCTTCTGAAGACCTCTCCAAAAATAGAGGTTTTCCACACTCACAGCCTCTGAATGAATCGCGGCAGGGTTTCTTTCTTAACGCCTGCGCTGCGTTTGCCCGGTCGGCTCATAAATCATAGGCCGGATGGAGGAGCTGGCTAATTGCGGCTGGCCTTCAGAGGACAACAGCTAATCCAACAAAATGCAAGGTTTACGGAGAAACTACCGAAAACCCTTGCAGGCGGGCAGCCTATTCGGGCCTTTAAATTATTGGTACATAACGACTTAGCATCCGTCTGAGGATGCCCTACTTACTCTTACAGATTTTCTTGTACTGCCCTTATTTTAATCTTTGAATACCACGATATATTGATTGGGAATATATCCAGATGAGTCCGTTTTTTGCTCATTTTCACTGAGCTTGGGAGTCGGTTGATCCTTGGGGGATTGCTATCTTGGTATATCGAGTGATGGCTGCAACCTCTCACAGTTATTTTTTAAATATAACCTAATTCATCAGTTATGAATATAATTTTTCGGGCGTACCCATTTTCCATTTCACTACTTATGCTAATTGTAATCTTTATGATTGGTTGTGGCACCGACTCCGGCCCCGTAACCGGCTCGCAGCAGGTGGGGTTAGAGGGAGTAAGTATTAACACCTTAACCTTCAAGAGGGCAAGCTATATGCAGGCAGCAGTGAAGGAATCTACAGGAAGGAAAATGACACCAATGAAGCAGGCTGGGTGCATCTGGGCCCGAATAAGCAGGTACATGATTTTGTAGTTTGGAACGGCCAAACGTTGCTGGCCGGTACATCAATAACTGACAGCGATACCGTTTCTATTTATAAAACCACCGACGGCGGAGCCCATTGGAAACCCTACCAACAAAATTTCGGTACCACTGAGCAAAATAATCTGTTGTATTTTGTTACGAAACATCCTCAGAATGATAAATTATTGTATGCCAGAGGTGATTTCAATGTAGCCAAATCTGAAGATGCCGGGGAAAGTTGGACTAGCATCTATGGTAGCTGGGAGGGATATGGAGAAGGACAATTTTTAACTATTTATCCATCTGATTCTGACATCATTTGGGGTGGAGGAGCCACCGCCACATTTGCACCCCATATATTTAAATCAAATGACGGTGGCGTAAATTGGACCTACATTGATCAGTTTTATAACGAAGCAGAGGGAACCTGTTATGACGCATTAATTCATCCAACAGATTCTAAGCAAGTTATCGTGGGTATGGGTGGAGCCGTGTCATCTGCAAATATTATTCGCCGGTCTCAAGATGGGGGACTGAGCTGGCAGACTGTGTATTCAGGAATGTATACCCGTACTGCTGGCGCAAAGTGCCGCCAGCCCGGAAACCGTCTATGCCAGCGGGCGCAACCAGTCTTTTTTGCCCGTAGCACCGATTTTGGGCAGACCTGGCAAACCATTGACTTCCCCGACACTGCGTCCATGACATGGTGGCTACCACAAGAGACGGTCATGAGATATCTCTACCTTGGCACCAACAAGGGCGTGTTCAGCTATACTTTTGCGGAGTAACACCTGTTAACTTTTGTCTTTTAAATACTTCAAAAACACAGCTGCGAATATTGAAGATGAAAACGGCATGATCCAGGTGTTCAATTTCTTCACTCCAAAAATTGCCTTATTGAAATTTATTACTTGAAATCCATAAGATTCCATCTAATCTTATCACAATAAGGCTATATGCCGAAGGCGATTACGCCTATGAGCTCCGCGTACTTCCGTGGAGCTCTTTTTTTATGGCTTAAATACTCAAAGAAGGGCCTGCTGATTCCCGTATTTCTCCAAATACCGTTTCAGCTTTAATTTCCGGCGGGTGCTGTCGCTGGTCATGTAACGGATTTTTCCGAAGATGGGTCGCTCCTGCCAGGCGCGGTCGAACCGCCCGAAACACCAGAAAATACCAGAATAGCTGTTCGGATCGCGCCCGTCGATGGCGTACTTGTTATTCAGCTCAATGAGGTAGTGCAGCGCCGTCTCGGGATCAGGGCGTCCACTGGATCACTTTTTGCCCCAGAGCATGCGCAGGTAATTCTGGATGATGCCCTCCCGGCGGCAGTTGCCGCTGGGCGGCGTTCCAGATCTCGTCATGCGTTTCGGCCTGCTCCAGCTGCTCCAGGCTGTACACGTATTCCCGCGGATCATTTTCATGCTTGCGAAGGGTTTCCAGGGCCCAGTCGGGCAGGCTCTCAAACTCGTCGTAATCAGGCCGGTGGTGTGCAAAATGAAACCCGACCTCCCGCCAGGTGATCACCTCGTCAAGAAAAGCATCCACGTTGGGATCCCCGTTAAAGAAACCTCCGGTTGAACCTTTGTTAAAGGTGATATCGCCCAGGTCCCACCCTTTGGGCTGATGCTCGAGCACCGTTTTTACAATCTCGTATTCCGAAATTTTCCCAAAATGCAGCCAGGGACTCAAACCGCTGGCGGCTTTCTCGTCCGGATCGTTTCTATGATCACCGTACTTTGAGAGGCCATACTGGACAAACTGCCCCAGCTTGCCAAGCGCCGCCTGGCGCGTGCCTTTTATGTCCAGCGGTGTTACGGCATGGTCGATCGGCTGGTTGGCGATAAAGCTGTCCAGGTCTTCAGGAATTTCACCGGATGTGGGCAACTGGCTGCGGATATTCTGGATATCCAGCGACAGGCTGTTTTCCAGCTCCTCAAGCGGATCTTTTTTGGGCGGATGCGTGAAACACTCCACAAAGTTTTTCTGCATGATCTTCCGGAAAAAGTAGGCATTGTAGGGATCTTTTTCGGTGAGGCCGAGCGGGATCAGGCCGTTATTATCAACCGTAAATACCGGAATATCCAGATCCTCGGCCAGCCGGTTGTTACGGTCTCGGATGAAATAGACAGGAAACTCGTCAGTGACCAGGCAGCAGGCATTTTCCAGCATGGTGTTGTAGGCCTGCTGGTTCGTATCGGATTTTTCCTCTACAAAGGAAAGATAATTATAGCCCTTATCAGCGGCCTCCTGCTGGATCTCCCGCATCCCTTCCAGGTAAAACCGGTGAATACGATCGGAGGCCCACGGGTAGTCGTTTTTTAATTCCTCGTACAACAGCAGCGGCTTCCCCAATTTGTTGGCCCAGCCCACTGCGTATTCCAGCGCAAAATTGTAGTACAGCCGATGGGCCGACTGCATCCAATACACGACATAATCTCCATTGGGATTGGGATCGGATTGATTCTTCTTAAAAACGCGCTTGCTGTTGATATTTTTCATGTGCATTAATCCAGATACCGCTTATTAGTCGAAAGTTAAACAGCATAGCGCCATGTTGCATTCCTGCCGAAGAGAATGATTTATCAGACTAACTTGACAGCATTTAGCACGTCGAAAATTGAAAGGCATAAGAGAATATTTCGCAATTTACCAGCCGACGCTAGCCTGGATTTCTCACCAAGAAATTGGTTCGTATGCAAGGCGAAGTGGAAATCCGAAGCGAAACGTATATCCATACGTTAAGTGAACTATTTCCACCTACAACACAGTAGACGGGCTTATTTCGTAGCCAACTATACACTGTTATATTTTTTCGACCTAAAAATCCATGTAAGCTACTGTATATAATAGTATTACAGGAATTTAGACTAAATTATCGTGAGAAATATGGGCTAGAAAGTGACGACCACACCTAATCCCACACTTAACAGGTCAGTTTTTGAACGACTGGTGGTATATTCCAGTCTGCCGTTGTTATTCTGCAGGGCGCCCTCTTTCAGATATTCCGCTCTTCCTCCCACCAGGTATCGTGCTTTCAGATCGATGTAGAAGCCGAGCGCTGGACCGGTATCATCCACATAATCCGCCACCTTAACCTGAACGCCCCCGCGCAGGCCGTAACTGAGGGCTGTATCATCAAAATTGGTCGTCGAGGCCAGCTCATCGAATTCGTCATCATCCGTGACGCTGCTCTCGGTAAACAGGTAATTCAGTCCGACCAGCGCATCCATATAGGGACGTAAGGGGCCTTCGCGGGACTGCAGCCGCGTAAAAAAATGCACTGTAAAAATATTATTATTGGTACGCACGCCAAGCAGTACTTCCGGTATGTTGGGATTGAACACCTCTTTTCTCCGATCCGTGCCGTAGGTATAGAAGCCAATATCAAGACCCGCTGATACGGGGCTGGAAGGCATGTTAACTGTCATGATGCCTTCAATACCGATACCGTTACTTTCTACATTGTGTTTAAAACTGCCTTGTGGGAAACCGCCTTCTATGGATAACCCCGCGCTGTAATTCTGTGCGATGGCGATCGGCAAGTTGACAGCAAAAATAAAAAGCAGGGACAGAAATAGTTTTCTCATCGGGAGGCTCCCCAGGTTTGTTTAATGTTATTTCTATTATACGCAATACTCAAAAAATTGTTGATCACATTTTAATGCTGGGTTTAAAAATTTTCCGGCCGGCCGATAAATCATCTCTCCGATCAGGGTCCAAATATTTTACCTGGAAGAGTGAGATAATGTTGGATCGGTCGTTGATATCGTAAAATTGAACTATTAAATTATACTGTATTAATAGTTATACTGCGGTATTTCTTGAGTAGATAAACCGGTTTTCAAGATTGCTAATTACTACCTTCCAAAACCTTTGGTATATTTCATCAATTAGAAAACGAAAACTGTATTACAGACTGCTAAACAAATTTTTTATAGTATCATGAAAAATGATTTTGGAGTACTTTTTGATATGGATGGCGTGATTGTTCACAGCAATCCCGCCCACAAAGAAGCGATCAATATTTTCTGTGACAAACACGACATCGCCATTGATGAGCAGTATATGAAAAGCAGCATCTACGGCCGGGCCAACAAGGAGTGGATCCCCAAAATTTTTGGTGATATTTCTGAGGAACGGATGCAGGAGCTGGCGGATGAAAAAGAGCAAATTTTTCGCGACCTGTTTGATCCCGATGAGATGAAAGTGCCGGGTATTATTGAATTCCTGGATCACCTGAAGGAAGAACAAATCAAGGTAGTAGTAGCAACTTCCGCACCGGGCGCCAATGCCGACTTTATTCTCAATGAACTTGCTATCTATGATTACTTTGATGCCGTGCTCGATTCTTCACACGTCACCCACAGCAAGCCCCATCCCGAAGCCTACATCAACGCTGCCGAGGCGATCGATCTCACCCCCCAGCAGTGTATTGTCATTGAAGATTCTGTTTCTGGTATAAAATCAGGACTTGCTGCAGGCGCAGTGGTTATTGGCGTTGCAACGACCCACACCCATGAAGAGCTAAGTTCCTGCCACTTGGTGATCGACAATTTTGAGGCGTTTACCTTAGATCACTTAATAGGACTCATGGAACTTAATGAACAGGAGTAAGGATAAAGGTTATCCGATTTAAAAATCTTATTTCCATTTTGTGATTCCGATAAAGTACCCATCTTGGTCCTTCCTCATAACAAGTACAGAAGAACAATTGGTATTATATATAGTAATTTCATAATGCGGAGATGACTGTCGCCTGGTAAAGATTACATCTTTGATTTAGCAATTATCCGAAATAACAGTCGTAAATGGAAAGCAGGGATAAACGTATTAAAAAACTGGCTGCAGGAATTAAAGCCTGCAGCCAGTTTATATTAAACCTGAGTCGCTTAAATAGCGCGTTTTACACCCTTTAGTATCCCGTGTTCTGAGAACAAATTTGGATTCAGGTCTCGCTCACCTGAGGGGATGGGCCATAAGTAATCCCGCGGTGCCTCGAACGATCGGGTGTGCTGGCCGGGCAATTTATCGAAATTACCACCACCCTCGGCAATATCAATGCCGTGTATATTACCGTTCAGCACGTTTTCGGCGGTGCCCCATCGGCGGGCATCGGCCAGGTGCAGACCTTCCCAGGCCAGTTCAATGATCCGCTCGTTACGGATAAAATCAATAGCCTCCTGCTGTGACATGGATCTGATATCTTGCGGCATCGGCAGGCTCACACGGTCGCGGATCTCCTGGATCGCATCGTTTACTGATTGATCCAGCTCACCAAGCTCTATCTTCGCCTCGGCATACATCAAGATGACATCGGCATATCGCATCTTTATGAAGTTGAGACCGCTGTTGGTCGGAGCTGATTCGTCTTGAGGATCCACATATTTCATGGCGGTATAGCCCGTGTATGTGTTGTTATAATCCGTTAATAATATACGGTCGCCGGTTGGACTACAGTAGCCTGCTGGCGCATTCGTCTCGCTGCAAGACGGATATGAGTTATAGACAATTCCATTAAACTCAGCACCCGGATACAGGACCGTAGCATAGAACCGTGGGTCACGGTCCGCGTACATGCCAAGCGTCTGTACTGTCGGGTTGCCGTTGCCATCGTAGGTAATCTCGGGCGGGGTCGGATCGTAATCCGGTGAATCCTCGATGGACCAACCATCAGTCATGGGGAATCGATCCACCAGCTCACGCGTAGGTGCAACATCAACCTCGCTGCCCATACTTTTGGGAGCAAAGTTTGCCCAGGCCGACCACCCATTTTGGCCAGATACCTTCTGGTAGTCTAAAATAATCTCCGAGCTCATTTCACCTGCGTAGGTGAATAGATCCCGGAAGTTGGGGTGAAGTTCGATGTGATCGTATGCTGCATCGTTTATGATAGTTGCAGCAAAGTCCCTGGCGTTGCCGTACAGGTCATTTGCACGGGAGGCATCGCTCTCGTGGTTATCCTGCCAGCTAGCCTCGTACAGTGCAGTCCGTGCCTGATAAGCCAGGGCTGCCTCGCTGGTAGCACGACCATAATCGGAGGAGGACAACTCGGCACGAGTACCAAGAAGCCCCTCTGCTTCCGACAGGTCAGACATAATCCGATCATACACTTCTTCCCGCGATGATCGACTTACGCTGCGTGCTTCCTCTACAGTCGGAACGTTTGTAAAAATAGGTACCTCACCAAACATCCACAGCAGCTCGTGGTAAAAGTAGCCACGCAGGAACAGGGCCTCACCGCGAATGCGATTGGCCGCTTCCTGCGAAAGTATATCACCGCCTACCGCCTCGAGCTGTGTCAGAATCTCGTTGGCGCGGCTGATACCGGTGTACATTTGAGACCACATACCAGCCGACCAGCCGGAAAGAGCGTTGGCGCGGCCCATTACGTACTCATGCTGAGGCCTCCAGTCGGCGTGTGAGTAGCCGATTTCCGTGGTACCATCAAAGTACATCGGATCATCGTCCTGCCCCATCATCTGGCTGTAAGTTCCGTTAAGGGCTGTGTTGAAATCACGCTCAGTGGACCAGAAGGTTGCGGAAGAAACCCTGTCCGAAGGTACTGTGGTCAGGAAGTCTTCACTACACCCTGTGGTTCCAAGAGCGATACATAGCATCAGTATAGCCTGAAAGCAATACATGCGGTGTCTTGATTATATAATGAGTCATAATCTTAGATTTTTTGTAAATCATTTTCTTGGTCCTTTTAGAAGCTGATGTTTGCGCCGAGGCTAATCACCCGGGTCTGAGGATAGTAGTCACCGACTGACCATGGGTACTCCGGATCCAAACCAATTCCCAAATTATTTTTCATCCAAAGATTTTTGCCGGTCGCATACAGCCGCACTCGCTGAATGCCGATTCGACTGGTAAGTTCCGTCGGCAACGAATAGCCAAGCTGGACATTACGCAGCTTCATGAAACTCCCGTCCAGGATCCACCAGGAATTCGTCGTGTAATAGTTCCTGTTGTCATTGGAGTAGTATGCAGGATGTCGCGCATCCTGGTTGTCCGGCGTCCAGTAATCCTTGTGCCACTGCGAGGTGTAGTTTTCCCACACCGGGCCCTGCGCGAAACCGAGACCGAGGTACTGATCCCGCTTGCCAATACCCTGCAGAAATGCACTGAAATCAAAGTTTCTCCAGCCTACATTGATGTTCACACCGTAAATATAGCGCGGACTCGGATCACCTATCACCACACGATCCTGCTTCATTAATAACACCGTCGTTATTCTGATCCACATATATTAGATCACCCAGACGGGCAGGGTCTCCAGGAACATCCGCGTGGTTGTCGATCTGTTCGTACGAGTTATACAATCCCTCGACCTCCAGGCCATACCAGGCATTGATCGGCGAACCCTCTTGGATAACACGACCGCCAAGGTTGCCGCCCTCGATGTATGGACCTGTATCAACCAAGTCGATGACCTCATTCTGGTTGTCGGAGAGATTAACATCGACACCGTAGTTGACTTCACCAATATTATCCCGCCAGCCAACTGATACTTCCCATCCTTGGTTTTCAACGATGCCCGCGTTCTGGAAGGGGGCATCAAGACCGACCATATCGGGGACCGAAAGCGCCAAGAGGATATCCTCAGTACGCCGTTTATAGATGTCACCTGTAACGCTCAGGCGGTCATCCAGGAATGACGCATCGAAACCCACATTGGTAACCGTAGTGGTTTCCCATGATAGCTCTTCGTTGATAAGATCCGTGGCAGCACCACCCACTGAGGCTGAACTACTGGCATTGCCCATGTGATAGGGAATTCCCAGATCAATGGCAGAGTAATACGAGTACAGGGGAACATCCTGGTTACCCAGCTGGCCCCATGATCCGCGAAACTTCAGCTCATTCACCCAGTCAACATTGAAAAAAGACTCCTCTGCAACACGCCAACCGACCGAAAAGGACGGGAAGAAACCATATCGATGTCCCTCAGCGAACCGACTTGATCCATCATAGCGCGCATTGAACTCAAACAGGTAACGGCCCATCAATTCGTAGTTAAACCGCCCGAATACCGAGCGCAAAGCCCAACTGTTGCCGAACCCCAGATTTCCATCGTTCGTGGAATTTCCCAGGTTAAGTTGACGCAGATCGTTGTTATAAAACTGGTCCCGCGAAGCCCGGAATTCTTCAAAGTTGGACTCGGTCTGTTCGTATCCGACCACACCGGAAATATCATGATTCTCACCGACCGAATGGCCATAGTCAATCAGTGCCCGGAGTGTGGTCTGATTATCTGTGTAGGACCGGTTCTCACCGAAACTGGGTCCCCAGTAGTATCCATTATACTCTGGAATAAGGTTGGGATCGGTCACAAACCGCTCCCAGTCCATGCTTCCGTAATCGAAGGAGGCCAGCGTCTGTATTTCCGCCCATGGCACGATTTGGTAGTTCAGGCGGCCGGTAATGGTACCTTCCCACCTGAGTATCCGCTGCTCGGTTACCGCTGACCTCGGCAGAGGCAAGAGCACTGCGGCCGAACAGGTTCAGGCCGTAAGTGCCATCGGAATACCGGGTTCTAATTGTCGGCGGGGTATCATGAATGATATAGAAGTTCGATGCCCACTCCTCCAGCCGGGATGATATTCCAGCTGCGATTAGCCGACACGTCCAACCCACCAGATATTTCATCTGTCAGGTTGAAATCGGTGTTGAGACGCAGGCCGTACCGATCAGTGCCCCGTGTTCGCCATCATTCCCTCCTCTTTCAAGTAATTGAGCGACAGATTGTAGCGCGCATTCACATTCCCGCCGGATACACTCAGATTATGGTCCTGGATCGGTGCCGGACTAAAAATGGCATCCACCAATTCATCACTTGGATACTCATCCGGTTGATCTCCCGCAATAGTATTCTGGATGTATTCTTCTGTGTAACGCGGTGCGTAGGAAGGATTGGAGCGGCATTCCGCTTCGGTCTGCCCCTCGCGACCATCCAGGCACGCATTCAGTAGGTTCGTCCGGGCCACATTCGCGAGTCGCATATGGGTCTCAGTATCCACTCGATCCGGCCATGACGTCATGTCTTGCGATCCATAGTACCCGTTATATGTGATCTGAAGATCGCCGGCATTTCCACGCTTAGTGGTAACCAAAATCACACCGTTGGCGGCACGTGACCCGTAGATGGCCGCAGAGGCTGCATCTTTCAGCACTGAAATGCTCTCTACGTCTTCCATATCCACATTCGCGAGATTCCCTTCTATACCGTCGATCAGTACCAATGGACGGGAGGCAGCGGCACTTCCGGTGTCACCACCACGGCCCAACGATCCCTGGCCCCGTACCAGTACGTCTAGCACGTTGTTTCCGGGCATGTCACCACCGTCCAAAATCTGCATACCCGGCGCCATACCTTGCAGTGCGTGCGTTACAGTTGGAACCGGGATAGCAGACATTTCATTAGTCGATACTGATGAGATCGACCCTGTCAGGCTCTCCCGTCTTTGCGTGCCATAGCCGACTACAACGAGCTCTTCTCCCGATATGGCGCTCAACTGCATCGAGACGTCGATTTCAGTGCGGCCCTGGATCGGAACTTCCTGAGTTTGGTAACCGATAAAAGAGAATACCAAGGTATCCTGCAGCGAGGGTACATTCAGGCTATAAGCACCCTCAGAGTTAGTAGAAGTCCCGGTGTTAGTACCTTTTACCACAATATTTACCCCGGGAAGAGTTTCTCCGGTATTACCATCACTGACTGTACCGCTTACACTTTCCAGCCGTATAGCTTTCTTTAAGTTATTTTTCCTGAAGTACGGGATTTTTTTTATGACATACTGCTGCTCAGACTCCCGCGAGTAGGTTAGTCCATTTCTGCTGAGCGTTTCACTTAGCATTTGGGCCAAACTATCTGCTTGTAGCAATGAGGCCTGAACATATTTTCCTTTCAGAATTTCAGAATCATATAGAAAGGAAACATTGTAGCTTTCCTGGATCTTTTCAAGAGCCGTTTCCAGCAAAAGTATTTCGTTTGTGCTGGCTGTATAGGTACTACTGCTCAGTAGTTTTGACGTATATAATTCCTCAGAGGCTATCTGGGCTTTTGATATTGAAGCCATTGACAAACTTGTAAGTAAAATGGCACACAAAACCCCTATTGATACCCTTATAAACTTCGTATCATTGTGATTTTCCATGATATTCCTTATTTCTGTTATCGTTATGTTTTATTTATCCTACTTATTGTAAGCCTTAATTACCCCTCTCCTATGTAGACTATTTTTCCATCTATTTTGACAGGCGCAGATAGCGTCTCAGACAATGTTGACAGTATTATATCCATCTTGGAATTTTCAATTGTTCCGGATAGCGTACGTTCTTTAAGCGCAGGATCTTTAATTTTTATCGTCACTCCGAAGGTAAATTCAATTCGTTTCAACACCTCTGGCAGCGGAGTGCGATCAAAGACTAAATCGTCGGTTTTCCAGGAAGTGTAAACGTCGGTGTTAACCCATTTCACGATGAGAGTATCGCTTGCGTCATCAAACTGGGCCATATGATTCGGTTTAAGAATCAACTGACGCTGCTTTTGTTCTTCTACCTGGTATGAGGTGACCTCTACGCTACCCTCTTCAAGCACAACCTGTGTTTTCCCGTCCCTGGTGGAAACCGAAAACTCCGTTCCCAATACCTGTACAAACCCGTCATCGGTTATAATTCTGAATGGAAACTGGTTGCGACTTGTCCTTTCGGAAATGCTGAAAAAAGCCTCTCCTTTCAGTTCAACAGTAATATCGGTAGGATTTTCTGGATTGAACCTGTATACCATCTCTGAATTGGCGTTCAGGTTAATTTGGGATCTATCTCCCAATTTTATCCTTTTCTGTTCACCATAACTGGTCAATATCCTCTGCGTAGTCACCATATTTTCTAGTTGAGATACGCTATTACCGGTTTCTGAATAACCAAAATAAACCGTCAGACCTGTTGTAATTGTGAGGAGAAATCCCGCGGCTAGTCTGTATATCCATTTGAGATTAATCATGCCTCCATTACTATCTTTCAGCGCTTCCGGGCTGCTTACCTTTTCTTCCCGGTTCAATCTTTTTTTAAACCGATCCCTGGCATTTTCGGTGTTTGGACTGAATTTGGGATCAAGAGTAAATCCCGTCATTTCCTGCATGGCATCCCGCGCAATATCGCGGTTTATATTTGCCTCCATGATCCAGTTATCCCAGTATTCTTTTTGACTTATGGAGGCTTCACCCCAAACCCACTTCCGGAATGAATGATCTTCCAGCAATTCTCTAACAGTATATTTCCGATTATTCACTATCCTGCTTTTTATAGTTTAGGGATCGCACTTAATTAAATAGATGGGTGGGATACTGCTTTGTACCAGAAAAAATTTATTTTTTTAACAAATCTTTTAAAAAAAGGCCTGAAATGACGTAAGCAGAGTTTTTAGAGCATTTAAGAAAGATAGATGTGGGAACTTGAATAATATGATACCAGCTATTCTCTAATCATTGAATGAACTGTTAACACTGCAGGAAAACACTTTGTTGCAAGTTGAAACAAAAATAACTTAGGCAAGTCAGGTCATAGTCTTGAAGACTTTAACTACCAGAGAACTTTTCAAAGCCCATAATAATTATTGATAAGTGGAGCAGACAACAGATTAACTGTGAAGTGACAACATAATACCGTTCACAGGGCTTTTTAAAGCGGTATCCAGCACTTTTAATGACTCATAGACATAATTTCTAAGTGTCTGATAATTAAGAGAGGTAATCAACATTATTTCTTCGTAGGTCATCCCCTCGTAGTACCGGAGATAAATAATTTCCCGTTGGCGGGGTGTCAATTCATCCATCGCTTGTTTTAGTGCTTCTTGTTTTTCCTGGTCCTTCTCTTTCTTGATTATGATTTCATCCGCGGCAAATTGCATGCTGTTCGTTTGTTCACCAAGCTCGGCATATATTTCAGAGGTCCGGTAGTCTTTGTTGCTTTGATTAATCAGGCTTCTTCGAAGAGCGGTCCATAAATACGTTTTTACTCCTGTTACAAATCCAAGGTTATTTCTTTTCTTCCAGATCCTTAGAAACAGATCCTGAATATGGTCCTCGGCGACCACTTCACTACCGCAAAACTTGACTGCATATCGAAACAGATCATCGTAATATCGGCAGAAAATCACTTCAAGCGCATTACGATTCCCCTTTTTCAAATTTTTCCATAACTCTGCATCGGTCATATTGATTTCCCCTCATCCCTTTTTGCCATCCCTAAATGGCCTTTCAATATCAATAGTATACCAAGCTACAATCCCAATAATATTAAAGCGATACTTATTAAGTGTAATTAATACGCTTAAAAAAACCTAGTCGATTTTTTGTACTTATTAAACTACAGCTACTAAAAACTATCGGGGGTTGCCCTAGACAAACCTACCCATTAAAAGGAAATGTCATGGACACTCAATACCGAAGTCAATATTTGTATTATCCGAATAATTGTATAATTAACACGTAATGATTTGATCCGAGAAACCAATAATCAGACATGGCAAAAAATGCTCGGTGTCTGCTTGTAAAAGTTCATAAAACACAGGAGATAAAAACATGAGTAATCGGAATGTGGCATTCAAAATAACTAACATCAAGACTTTCTTCAGGGGATTTTTCCCTTTTTCCTATTTCTGATTGTCGGAGAGATACAGGCTCGAAAACCATAAGATTTCTGTTCATGATCCCGTAATGATAAAGCAGGACCAGACCTATTACCTGTTTGAAACCGGTAGAGGTATCTCCGTTTGGTCATCCCAGGATTTGCAAAACTGGACCGAAGAGAACCAGGTTTTTGACTCAGCCCCTGAATGGACCTACCAGGTTGTCCCGGATTTCAGGAACCATATGTGGGCACCGGATATTGCCTATCACGATGGCACATACTATCTGTATTATTCAGTCTCTTCATTTGGAAAAAATACCTCGGCCATTGGGGTAGCTACCAATCAAACGCTGCATCCTGATGATCCCAATTTTGAGTGGATTGATCACGGTCCTGTCGTAAAATCTGTGCCCGGCCGTGATATGTGGAATGCCATCGATCCCAATCTCACTATCGACAATGAGGGAATTCCCTGGCTTACATTTGGCTCATACTGGATGGGGATGAAGCTGGTAAAACTGCAGGATAATCTCACCGAGGTAGCTGTAGACACCGCAGCGGAATGGCACACGATAGCCGCACGGCACCGCTATTGGAAGCTGGATGAACGCGACGCCGGCGATACCGAAAACGGCGATATCGAAGCCCCCTTCATCTTCAAAAAGAACGGGTATTACTATCTCTTTTCGTCCTGGGACCGGTGTTGTGCCGGAGAGAAAAGCACTTACAAAGTAGTCGTCGGCCGATCAAAAGATATTACAGGTCCCTACCTGGACCGCGCCGACAGTGACATGCGGCACGGCGGAGGCACGCTGGTTATCAAAGGCAATGAAGACTGGGCTGGAATCGGACACAGCTCGGCCTACACCTTTGATGGCACCGATTATTTTGTGGCACACGGCTATGATCTCTCCGATGATGGAAGATCGAAACTGATTATGCTGGAAATTGAATGGGATAAGGAAGGCTGGCCCCAGGTTTCGTTAGATGGAAAGTAAAGCGAGAGCCTTGAAGGAATCATTATGTAACAATTGCTTCGGTGAATCATTTTATGATTCGATTTACTTCTTTGGAAATGAATATGCAGGAGTTCAGTGGGAGGCAAAGTTCATTTACCATGAACTTACTCTATCTTTTCCTCCCAGAACTTAAATTCCATATGGGGGATCAGGGTATATAAGGGGCTGGTTCCGACTTCTTGTACCAGAGATCAACATTTTTAACAGAATGTTCACGCAGCATGTAAATCATATCTCGAAACTAACTAAAATGTACCCGCTGCTTTAGCAGTGCCTTAAGACCATTTAAAGGCTGAAGTCAAACGCTTTCTAGAAATACCTAAACGCACCTTTTTGCAGGAAATGTTGCCCATATATTGGACATCTCTAATCCTGATTAATTTTTACACATTTCTAAAAAATTGAATGAGATCAAGTAGCATCTTTCAAGCACAATAGTCGGTTAATACTTTTCTGACAGGAGACAATAAAGGATGATTCGATCATATAAAACGCAACTTAATCCCTGAATCATTCTCGGCACTGCCTTATTCATGCCCCTTCTATTCAATACAGGCTCGTACTTCCTCGACAACCAGACACTCATCTTCAAAAAGGATTCCGATGGTGTCCCAAGGTGGTCCCTGGCGGACACCGGTATACCGATCTTCGGCTGTCGGAACGAAAATAAATGTTGGCCATGGTCCGCTATATTCGCCTTTAAAAGTAGCGTCATTATTCCAGACGATATTCCAGTATTGGTTCCAATTTGCAAATTCTGCATAAACAAAGGTGGTCCAAGGGCCATCATCTGCAAAACGGGAACCGGGGGCATTCGCAAACGTACCTATTACATGGAGTGAATCGAGATTACCAATCTGGTTGATACGGTTAAGCAAAACGCTGGTGGGTGCGACAGGATCTTCCCCTTCGCGCATCAAGCCGGCAAGGGCGTCCTTCTGACCAGCCTTAAGCTTAGCCATGGCATCCCTGGTACGCCGATTAAGTTCTGCAAACTTCTTTTTCTGTTCCTCGGTGGGATTTAGCAGCAGGTTAAGGGCGGCCTGTCCCGTGAGCTTGGCAACAAGCCGCGTGTCATCGGCTGTAAGTTCCAGTTTACCTCCTTCCAAATGATAGACGCTTTCTCTTTGCTGAGCGATCTTGGGATCGGCGTCATCTTTGGACTCAATTAATGGAGGCATGAGGAAGTCAGTCTTAAAGACTGCACCCAGAATGGAACTTCGCTGTTGGGAGGCGGCGATCACGGAAGTATTACCTTGGATATAAAAGAATACGTCTTTCTCGGTAAGCCATACAAAGTCCGCTGAAAAAATCCTGTTACTGCCGCTGTGGGCAATCATCGGACCCCATTCGGTATCATAAACCACCCAGCCATAGCCATACCTGGACACACCGTTACTCTCGGTGACGTAGCCGGTAGTCCAGCGCCCGACGATTTCTTCGCTCAACACGCGTTGACCTCGCAGGGTGTTTTTGAACCATCGATACATATCATCAACCGAGGTATGCAGTCCTCCATTGGCTCGCAGGTGCCAGCCTGGTCCATCTTCGAGCCAGCCGCGCTCATATACAAGCCCCCACTTTTCGCCATATCGGTATCCCACGGCCAGCCGGGAGCGATCCCAATTGGGAAGTACATATCCGGTTTCAGTCAGACCAGCAGGCAACAGCAGTTCTTCGCGCAGAAATTCCTCATACCCCTGCCCGGATACCTGCTCCACGATAATTCCCAGTAGTGCATACCCGACATTGGAATAGGCGTAGTCTGTACCGGGATCAAATTGTAAGGCCTCCCCCATCACGCGATCAATATATGCTTGGGCTCCCAAAGGTTCATCATCCGATCCAACACCGCCCGGCAAGCCTGAAGAGTGGGTAAGCAGTTGGTGGATCGTGATATCCTGCTTGTCCTCCGTAATATCATCGAAATATGCGGCAATGGAATCATCGACCGACAACTCCCCACGGCTTTCCAAAAGTAGAATTGCTGCACTGGTCATCTGCTTGGTAATCGAACCGTGAAACTGTATAGTTGTTGGCGTGTAGGGGTGCCTTTTTGTTAGAAATGTTGACAAAAAAATGACGCTATAGGTCTTAAAAGAAAAAAGGGAATAAAGTGTCATTCACCGGGGCTAGTCATTTGCGATTTTCTTCCCCCAAACAGATCGTCCCGAATCGGTAAGACCGGCATAGGTTATGGTGGTGCGTCTTGGAGAAGCTTCCCAATCCCACGCAGTATCAATTACAAGTTCAATATCATTTACGGTCAGCGTTTGGGAGTCCTCATCGTAAAACCAAGTACCGCTCAACTGACCTCCCAGCGTATGATCCTCATTAAACGTCACTGTGTAAGAATTCTGCATGGTTTGATATTGATACTTCAAGGTAACCTCTTCCCAGGTCCCTATAATATCCTCTTCTTTTATCGTGATGTCTGGCACGCTGGCATAGCGTTCCGGGGCTATAACCGGCCAGCCATCTTTTGTCCAGTAGACCTCACGTACATGCCCCATCATTACGGCATTTGAGGCATTTATTCCTCCTAAATCCGGAGGCAATCGTCCCTGTGATGAATAGAACCAATTTCCGGTCTCGGGATCCTGGAAAATAGAGCAGTGTGAAATGCCCACCCAGCCATAATGACCACTGAATTTATATGGATGGGATACTATAGGCCAAGCCTCTGCCCCTTCGGTTACAATTCCCCCATCTATTCCATAATAAGGTCCGGTAATGTTTTTGGACCTGGCCACACGGGTGTTATAGGCCACTGATAACTCATCGTAGGCCAAGAAAAGATAGTAATAACCGGTTTCCTCGTTATAAATAATTTCTGGAGCTTCAAGGCCTTGCCACCTGTTGGAACTTACATCTCCGCGTCCGGCTATTCTTACCCCGTAATCCTCCAGGTTATCAAGTTCAAACGGCTTGCCGGTCTCCGGATCGAGCTGAACGGCTGCAATTCCCGAATGCCACGAACCGTAAACCAGCCAGTGTTCTTCCTCCGGCGTGACGACATACGAAGGATCGATGGCATTGTATTTGAAATAAGCGCTCCAGTCTGTACCTCCATCACGTTGGTAGGATTCCTCACCATCTGCAACCGAATGGATCACCATTCCCTTGTCTTCCCATTTGTTGGAAGCAAGGTCGGCAGATTCTGCAAGCCCGATAAATGCCCGTTCTGTCCAGTATTCGGTATTGTCTGATCCGAGAATCGGATTGGTTACCACCACACTATAATACATTCTGTACGTATCATCGACTTTTGTTATGTGTGGTGCCCAAAAGCCATAATCGGGATTCTCTATGGGCGGCAGTGGCGGATCCATCCTTGCCCTGATACTGTTTAAGGAATCCTTTACCCAGGATTGGACAGTTTCAAATGCAGCACCTGAGTACTCCCAGTTGACTAAATCCATGGAACGGCGATAGGGATAATTTCCATGCCCTTCATGCGTGTTGCCGTAGGAGGCGTTCGTTTGATACATGTAAAAATATTCGCCGTCCTTAACAACGGTTGGATCATGGACATTCGCCAGATTCCATTCATCACGATTCTCCCAGGATGCAAGCGGAGTATAATCATCAGAATATGACGGGCCGTCAAAGTCTTCGATTATCCCCTTGTATTCCTCCTCTTTGTTTTCTTCCTCATCGTCGCCATTTACACCAGTGCTGTTGTCTCCGCAGCCTGTGAAAAGGGTAATAGCGAATAGAATGATGAATACAGATTCCAAAAATTTCATACTTAGAAGGGATTTATCGACTGTAACTTCACATTAAAATAGCCTGAACAGATTATTGTCTTGTGTTTATTTCCTCATCACTTTTTGCATCACTTCTGCTATCAACGTAGTGTTAACCTCTTACCATGTAAGTTTTAAGAAAGATACGCCTTGCCGGGGCAGTTCAAATGAAACTGTGACATTTCCACCTGTCATTTTTATCCACTCGGGAGAGGTCAGCAGTTCAAGCTGTCCGGAATCTTCCAGCTCTTTGAACTGCTCACGCGTCACTTGCTGGGGTGCTCCCATCTCCCGCCACACCGTGTAGGAGTTGCTGTGATTTCTGTCTACGCGATAGTGGTGCAGCAGGGCCTGTGGCGCGTTGATATTATTTAACTTTATCTCAACCGGAGCATCCGGGGCGGGCCGATCATCATCGTGGTAATTCCATATCATGATGTACATTGCATCATCCGTTTTGCTTGCCAGTGCATTGATATCGGCCTGCATCCCGCGTACCCCTTTCTCAATTATCTCTTGTGCCGTGATAGGACTATCCTGACTAACCGCCAGCCGGTCTCCCTGCATCATGCCAAACATGCGAAATATATTCAGCACCGGCTTGTCGACCCCATTAGTCGCCATGGAGCGAAACCCGTCAAACCACGGCTTGTTTTCGAACTGGAACGACCAGCTCAAAGCGCCTTCGAAGTTGATTCCATACTTGTCGGCCAGCTCATACATTTTGGCAAATGAAGATGCCGTATAACTGGCATACATCACCCCGTTGCGGTAGCCGTTTCCCCGGTAGCCTGAGGCAAACGAGCAAGCGGCACACCCTTCCGGGTCGGCTTCCCCTATGATGATCGGCAGGTCTGGGAAGTCGGAATTAGCTACAATTTCAAAACCTTTTGCTACATCCTGCAACTGCACCCCCATATCCATTCTGACATGGCCCCCGACTTCATCAGGAGAACCCTTGGCGTGATAGGAGATAAAATCTATGGGCGCCCCGGTTTCTCCCGTAGCAAAATTAGTACCGTTTGCGCAGTGTTCCAGGAAATCACGAAGCCAGTCTGCCGCTTGATCCCAGCGTGGACCGGTGGTAGTGGGGCCTCCAACACGTGCGGTGGGAAGTGCTCGTTTTATCGCGTCTACGGTATAATCATAGAGCTTAAAATATTCCTCCTTAGTCCCCTGCCAGTACCCGATGTTGGGTTCATTCCAGGGCTCCCACCACCAAGTTGAGACCTCTTCGGCCCCATATCGCTCCACGCTGTGGCGGACCCATTGGTAGACCAACTCCGCCCATTTCTCATAATCTTTTGGCGGTTGTGACCAACCGGTATAGATATCTTCATAGTCGTCACCAGGCGACCAGTAATGCCGATAGGGTTCCGGATCGGATGACAGTGCCTTTGGCATAAATCCCACCTCTACCAACGGCTTCATCCCCCGCTCGATGTAGGTATCCATAATGCGGTCAATGATCTCCCAGTCATAAACTGGATTGCCCTGCTCATCTTCGGTATACACATTTGTAGAGCCCCATTTGAGCGCGGCACGCGGGCCCTCGTCTGTATTTAGCAGATTATGCGCCCGTATATACACTGGTACCGGACTCAATTCCGCAATTTCTGTAAGAAGCCTTTTGCCGTTAGGCATATAGGTATAGTTGGGCTCATCATAGCCCCAGTAGGCCCACATCGGGTACATCTTCCCGAATGGTATGGTTGGCATCAATTTCCAGTGAGGTCGTATCCTGCTGAGCAGTAGCTCGGAGTGTAAATCCGAGGAGCATAAAAATGTAGGCTGCCACGGTGAAGAAAGAGCTTGATTTTCCCATCATATTCCCATCCCTTTTTAATCCAAATTCTATTTTTATCCCTTAAAAATATAAAGCTCCCACGGCTCGATACCAGGGAGCTTTTCTAAATCAGATATGTACAGAGGGAAAAACATTTACCTGATCCCTTTCTTGCTACTGAAATACACCTCATTTGATCTCAACTGATTCTTAAATTTGTGAAGCTCGGTATCTTCATCGATAATAACGCATTCAATGCCGAGCATTTCTGCAAAATCTCGAATATGATCCACCGTCAGCGCCTGGCTGTATGAGGTATGGTGGGCACCACCGGCCAGTATCCATGCGGCGGCGGCCGTTTTGAGGCCCGGCTTGGGATCCCAAAGTACGCGTGCCACGGGCAGTTCGGGTAATTCTGGAGTCTCAACCGCTTCAACAGCATTTACAAGCAAACGGTAGCGGTCGCCAAGGTCAATAAGAGAAACGTTCAGGGCATCTCCCGGGTACCGCTGAAAACGAGCCGTGCCGGATCGGCTTTTCCCCAATCGAAAGCGGATGCACCTCAAGCGACGGTGTCTCATCCGTTATCGATGGACAAATTTCAAGCATATGGGCTCCCAGCACCTGCATCCGGTCGGGATTGAAATGGTAGGTGTAATCCTCCATAAAGAAGTTCCACCATTGAGCCCCTCAGCCATCACTTTGGTTGCCCGGAGCAACGCGGCTGTCTTCCAGTCACCTTCAGCTCCAAAACCGTATCCTTTTTCCATCAAGTGTTGAACGCCCAGCCCCGGCAGCTGCTGCAGACCATGCAGATCTTCAAACGTAGTGGTAAAAGCATCGAATTCCCCTCTTCCAAAAAAACTCGATTCCCAGCTCAATTCGTACCGCTTCTTTTACGGCATGCTGGAACTGCTCACTATCCCGAATCCTTTGAAGCTATTTGGTATTTGTTTGTGTAGGATGAAACCGCTTGATCCAAATCAGACGAATCCACAGCCTTTATATACTCCACCAGGTCTCCCACTCCAAAACCTTTTACATCAAGTCCGAACTGAATTTCGGCAGAAACTTTGTCGCCTTCGGTGACAGCCACGTTGCGCATGTTATCCCCGAAACGGGCAACTTTCATGTTGGAAAGTTCATGCTTGCCGATCGCCGCACGAATCCAGGTATCGATGTCGTTGATAACCTCAGGATCGCTCCAGTGCCCCGACAATCACTTTCCGGTCGATACCCATCGCGGTGTTGATGAACCCAAACTCCCTGCCGCCGTGGGCCGACTGGTTCAGGTTCATAAAATCCATATCGATCGAATCCCACGGAATATCACGATTAAACTGAGTATGCAGGTGAACAAAGGGTTTGCTGAGTGCTTTCAGCCCGGAGATCCACATCTTGGCTGGTGAAAACGTGTGCATCCACATAATAAGACCGATACACTTTTCTGAACTGTTGGCCTCTTGGCAGAGCCGTCGTATTTCCTCGGAATCAGTTAATACAGATTTGAAAACGAGATTGGCGGGCGATTTGATCTTATTGGCTAGCCCAGCGGCGACCTCTTTTGAGTGCTTCCCTACTTGATTTAGTGTTTCTTGTCCATATAGGTGCTGGCTGCCGGTGATAAACCAAATTTCTTGCTGCTGGTTACTCATAACAGTAATTAATTTTCAAAATTCTTGAATTGTGATGTTATCAAATTAGCATTGACATGACAGAAGAAATCAATCCTGGCCATAGTAGGAATCTGATCCGTGTTTGCGTTCGTAGTGTTTTTTGATCAGGCTATCTTTCAATCGCGGAGCATCAGGATTTACCTGGAGTGCCAAGTAGGCCATTTGTGCTATCTCCTCGAGCACGGCACTGTTATAAACCGCCTTTTCCACCGTATCGCCCCATGTAAAGGGCGCATGATTACCCAGCAACACCATCGGCACTTCCTGATAGGAAAGTCCACGCTCCTCAAAACAGTTCAGCACCTGAAACCCAGTCTGATGCTCATAATCTCCCTGTATCATCTCATCTTTCATTGGGGGCGCACGGCACATCCTCTGTCAAATGATCGGCATGGGTGGTGCCCATAATCGGGATATCTTTCTGGCTCTGTGCCCATGCGGTCGCATAGGTTGAATGGGTGTGCACAATTCCACCGATCTTTTCCCAGTGTTTGTATAGCACCGCATGTGTTTTCGTGTCTGAAGAAGGCCGCATCTCTCCCTCAATCACGTTGTTTTCAAAATCCACAATTACAATGTTTTGGGGATCCAATTCGTCGTATGGAACCCCGCTCGGTTTGATGGCAAACACGCCTTCATCACGATCTACAGCACTGGCGTTGCCAAAGGTAAAAAGCACAAGTCCCAACTCGGGCAGGCGCATATTCGCTTCGTAAACTTCTCGCTTAAGATCTTTGAATTTGTCCATCTTATGATGTTTCTGACGAGTTCATTGTTCTGTTTTCGATAACATCCCCGAACGACGTATAACGCTCATACATATTGCGATAAGCTCGAGCTTGCTGGGGATCTGGTTCGTATACCGTCTCAAAACCACTGACCATCTGCTGTTTGGCTTCTTCAACTGAAGGGTAGATCCCAGCCGCTGTGGCTGCAAATATGGACGCGCCCAGCGCACAGGTTTGGTCCGAGGTAGAAATGCGGATCGGCATGTCCAGCACGTTGGCCAGTGTCTGCATGACAAACGGTGATTTTTTGGCGACGCCACCCATACCGATGACACCATCAATACGGATGCCCTCCTCAATAAATCGATCCACGATTTTCTTTGCGCCAAAGCAGGTTGCTTCCACCAGCGCTTTAAAAACTTTGGGAGAATCACTGCTCAAATCAAGGCCTTCAATAGCTCCCTTGAGCAGCTGGTTGGCGTCGGGTGTGCGGCGCCCGTTCAGCCAGTCTAAAGCAATAATCCCGGTGTCGGTTTCTTCCACATGCCACGCAGCTTCAGAGAGCTGCTCAATCATCTTATTGGCCGCCTCCTCTATCACATTTTGCTTGGTTTGCTCATCCAACAGATCGCTTTCTGCCACGATATTGTTAAACGGCCACATCAACAGCTCTTTGTACCAGGCGTAGACATCCCCAAAAGCAGATTGTCCTGCCTCAAGACCTACCAGGCCCGGGATAATGGAGCCATCCACCTGCCCACAGATACCCTGCACCAGGTTATCGCCGACATCTTCTTTTGGAGCTACGAGCATATCGCAGGTAGAAGTTCCCATAACGCGGCAAAGTTGGTAGGGCTCTATGCCACCGCCAACCGCTCCCATATGGGCATCAAACGCGCCCACACCAATCACCACATCATCCGGCAGGCCAAGCTTGTCGGCCCAGTCCTCAGAAATGGTACCCGCGGGCTTATCGGCTGTGTAGGTATCTCGGTAGAGCCGATCTCGAATGCCGGATAGCAGGGGATCGAGTTTCGACAGAAATTCCTGGCTGGGAAGCCCGTCGAACTCTTCATGCCACATCGCCTTGTGCCCTGCGGCGCAGCGGCTGCGCTTCATTTTATCAATATCATCACCGCCGGTGAGCTCGTAGGGAATCCAGTCGCACAGTTCAGCCCAGGAATAGGCGTGTTCCCGAATGGTTTCGTCATCCCGCAGCACGTGCATGATCTTCGCCCAGAACCATTCTGATGAATAGATGCCGCCTACATATTTGGTGTAGTCGGGCCCATCCCAGTTATGGGCTAGTTCATTAATCTCTTCCGCCTCCCTTATGGCCGTATGATCTTTCCAGAGGATAAACATCGCGTTGGGATTTTCTTCCATCCCTTCGATCAAGGCAAGTGGAGTTCCGCGTTGATCTACAGCAACAGGGGTTGAGCCAGTAGTGTCGACTGAAATCGCCCTGATATTCTCTTTGTCTTTATCGTCAAGTGTATCGATCACCTGCTTGAGGGTAGATTCCAGCCCTTCCAGGTAGTCGAGCGGGTGATGACGAAATTGGTTGGCAGACGGATTACAAAACTTTCCCTGTTTCCACCGGGCGTAGTGGTGTACCGCATCAGCCAGTTCGTCGCCGCGTTTATTTACCAAAACCGAGCGCACTGAATCGGTACCGTAATCGACGCCTATCACGTATTCCATACTTGTACTCCTTCTTTTCGATTAAAAAATGACTTAGAACCTCATGCTTGCTCTCCCTTAAGCGTTCAGAGTATTGGTTGGAGTTGCATATCAATAGTTATCGTTTCAACGGTTTGAACACCATGCTGTCTCCATTTGTAATTTTTTCATCATATTTATCCTGATCAAACTTATAGAGCCACGCTCCCTTCTTGGAGTATTTTTTCTGCTTTTCTTTTGTCTTAACCAATACATCCATGGACAATATCCGGCGCCTGAAATTCCGCTTGTCCAGGCTTGTATCATAGATGCCTTCGTACAGCATTTGCAGTTCAGGAAGCGTAAATTTTTCGGGAAGCAATTCAAAACCCACTGGCTGGTGTGATGCCTTAAACCGCAGTCGTTTCATGGCAGCATCCACCATTTCGTGATGATCAAAAATGAGGTCAGGAATTTCACCGATGGGGAACCAGCGGGCACTGTATTTTTCGACAAGCTCTTCGTCGTGATCACTGATGTTGATGAGGGCGTAATAGGCCACCGAAAGCGTGCGTTCAACCGGATCACGGTCCACTTCTCCAAACGCGTAGAGCTGCTCCAGATAAATATTTTTGAGCCCGGTCAACTTGTGCAAAATACGACTGGCTCCGGCATCCAGGCTTTCATCCTTCCGGAGAAATCCCCCATCAGGGACCAGTTGTTCTTTTCTGGTTCAAAATCTCTTTTAATAAGCAAAAGTTTGAGCTCTTTGCGGTCAAATCCAAAAATAATACAGTCTAAAGCCACCAGTATCCGGTCGTGACCTTGGTAATGATCTAATTTCATTCTTTGATTTTGATTATGTACTCAGTTATTCAAGGCTCAGCGAAACCAGTGATTTTGATGGCAGTGTAAGAGTAAGTTGACCGTTTTTAAGCGTTGCCTGTTTAAACGGTTGCGGTGAAACATGATCGGGATCCTCGATGGTATTGATCGCATTAATCGTGTCCGCCGTGAGAATACGCCCAGAGCTCACATTTTTGACATTGGAGCCCCGGAAATCAAAGGTCACCTTTTGCTCCCTGTTCGCATCAACATTGCTAACCGTTATGTTGATTTGCCCATCCTTTCGTGATACCGTTGTACTGATTGCCGGGATGCTTTGCCCTTCGTGCGTGTAGGATGCCGCTTCTATATGGACCGGCAGCAGCATGGCATCCATGTGCGGTTTATACATATGGAACACGTGATAGGTGGGCGTTTTGAACATCCGGTCTCCTTCCGTCCGGATCATTGCCTGCAACACATTCACCGTCTGAGCAATATTGGCGATTCGAACGCGATCAGCATGTGAATTGAGAATATCGAGCGTGGTGGAAGCGATCAGGGCATCGCGGATAGAGTTTTGCTGTTCAAGGAATCCCGGGTTTGAGCCAGGCAGCGGGTCCGTCCAAATCCCCCACTCATCTACGGCCAGGGCCACATCTTTTTCCGGATCAAATTTGTCCATCCGGGTGCTGTGCCCCTCAACATATTCGTCCATCAGCAGGCCCTTGCGAATGCCCGTAAAATAGAGATCCTCACCAAAATCGGTAGAGGGTCCTTTATTCCCCCAGCTTGGACCCGCAATGGTGTAGTAGTGCAGGGAGATCGCGTCCATCATTCCGTGGGCTTCCCGCATTACGGTTTCGGTCCATTCGTACTCTTCGTTCGACCATCCGCTGGCAATTTTGTAAAGTTCATTTCCACTGTAATCCTTGGCATAGGTCTGAAACCGGCGATAGAGGTCAGCATAATATTCTGCGGTCATATTGCCGCCGCATCCCCAGCTTTCGTTACCGATTCCAAAAAACTTGATTTCCCACGGCTCCTCACGACCATTTTTACGTCGCAGGTTGGCAAGCTCACTGTCCCCGTCAAAGGTCATGTATTCGACCCAGTCCTGCATCTGTGCAGGGGTGCCGCTACCTACATTGGCCGAAATGTAGGGCTCGGCGCCCAAAAGCTCCGTGAGCCGCAAAAACTCGTGTGTCCCAAAACTGTTGTCCTCTATCACCATGCCCCAGTGCGTATTGATGGTCTTGGGTCGCTCGGAGCGCGGACCGATGCCGTCTCTCCAGTCATATTCGTCGGCAAAGCAGCCGCCCGGCCAGCGGATATTGGGGATTTCCAGCTCTTGCAGGGCTTTCAGCACATCTGTTCGAAAGCCTTCGGTATTTGGGATATCCGAATCTTCTCCAACCCATATTCCGCCATAAATTCCCCGGCCAAGGTGCTCGGCAAACTGACCGTAAATATGGCGGCTGATCTGGTATTCAGCCTGGTCGGCATTTACGATGACCGTGTTTTCACCAGTTTGCGCCTGCACTATGCCGGTAGTTGAAAATTGCACGCTAAAGGCTAACACTAAGAGTAGTAATTTCTTCATAACACTGGTCTCATTTAGATTAAAAAACTGCTATCTACCTGCCTGCTATTCTTCGCGTACTGAAAAGCGGTAGATAGTAGTAGTATTGTAGGTTTCATCGGGCTGTAGAATGGTGGATGGGAAATCGGGTTCGTTGGGTGAATTCGGGTAGTGCTGGGTTTCAAGGCAGAAGGCACTATGCTGTACAAACGCCGTCCCCTCTGGTCCCTGCAAGCTACCATCCAAAAAATTGCCGGTGTAAAACTGGATGCCCGGTTCGGTAGTCAATACTTCCATCTGGCGCTGTGTCTGCGGATCATAAACCGTGGCGACCTGCCTCAGAGAACCGGCTGGGCCGTTGAGCACAAAATTGTGATCGTACCCTCCTTCTACCTGCTCAATGTCTGCACCGATCGGCTTGGGCTCTGAAAAATTGAACGGCGTACCTTTTACAGGTGCTATCTCTCCTGTTGGAATAAGTCCTTCATCCACCGGCGTATAACTGTCGGCCTGCAGGTGTAGCACGTGATCCAGAATTTTGGCAGAGGGATCGCCAGAAAGATTAAAATAGCTGTGGTTGGTAAGATTAACCGGTGTCGCCTTGTCGGTGGTGGCCTCGTATTCGATGCGAAGCTCATTTTCATCCGTAAGGCTATACACAACGGTAACCTGCAGATTACCGGGGTACCCCTCTTCTCCATCTTCGCTGAGGTAGCTCAGTTGCAGGGCACCATCCACAATTTCTGCGTCCCACAGCCTCTTATCAAAACCCTGTTCCCCACCATGCAGATGGTTTTCGCCATCATTGGCTGCCAGCTCATACGTGGTATCATCCAGCGTGAACCGGGCACCGCCAATCCTGTTTCCATAGCGACCTATTATTGCGCCAAAATAGGGATGCTGGCCCAGGTATTTGTCAAGGGAATCAAATCCCAGTACGACATTATCAAACTCACCGTTGGCATCGGGTATACTGATTGAAGTCACAATTCCGCCATAGTTGGTGATCTCAACCTCTAGGCCATTTTCATTGGAGAGCGTGTAGAGTGATACCTCGCGCCCGTCTTCGAGGGTTCCAAATTCTGCAACTTCAATACCAGGCATTGTTGAGCTATTTCCTTCCATTTGTTCTTGTTCTTTTTTTTGGGTACAGCCAGTTAACATTAATGTTAGTAGCAAGATACAGACAGAGGTGTTCAATATAATATACATGCGGTTCGAAATGGTTGACATCATTAATCCCTTGGTTAAATTCCCGTTGATAATTGCTTTGCTGCCAAGGCACGTCCCTTCCCTTTCTTTATGATATTACTGCAGATCAAAAACAGTATTCATGAAATATTTCATCACGATTTCAGAAGGATTTTGTACAAAGTGTAATAGGTACACTTATAAGGCCTGTCTGATTTTAGCTTATTTACACAAACTTATCAACTTGCGCTAGTGAATTCAGATGCTTTCAAATCATCTTAAATTCAAGTTAACCTTGGGATGACCTCGACGGGGTAAAGCAACAAAATTGGCAAAGTGATTGATATACCAATAATTTCCCAGAATTACTGATTTTAAACAATCTGCCCTACATTGTTGCTTTTCTGTGAATCTTACATCTTACTTTCCAGGTAACCATTAAATCCAGACCTACTAATTATGCGATTAATTCAACTGACTCACCCGGAAAAAGGGCGTCGAACTGCGGCCGTACACGAGCCAAATATACAGCTTATTGATGATGCCTACCGAACCTGCTATCAACTAATTAAAGAGGTTGTTGAGGAGGAAAAATCGGCGAGTAGATTCATTGAATCCCTCATCACAGAAGAAACACTAAATTACGATGAAATTTACCAAGACACCAGCGACTGGTCAATTCTGCCCGCTTTTGATCATCCGGAAAGTCCGCTTAGCTGTATTCTTTCCGGGACGGGACTGACCCATAAAGCCAGTGCTGAAAATCGGCAGAAGATGCATGAAAAAATGGAGACCGAGGGTAATGCTACTGACAGCATGGAGATGTACCTGTGGGGTGAAGAGGGTGGCAAACCAAAAGTAGGTGAAATAGGGGTTCAACCCGAGTGGTTTTATAAGGGAAACGGCACTGCGCTGAAGGGACATAATGATGCCCTGCCAGTGCCTGCCTATGCCGATGACGGCGGAGAAGAGCCCGAACTGGCCGGTATCTATTACGTTTCTTCCGCTGGAAATCCCGTTCGAATTGGGTTTGCAATAGCGAACGAGTTTTCGGATCACGTGATGGAGAAAAAGAATTATCTCTACCTGGCACCCTCAAAACTGCGCACCCCTGCCATTGGACCCGAGCTGGTTATTGGACAAGACTTCAAGAACATTCCTGGAAAAGTGTCTGTGTATCGTAAAGGAAAAGTTCTTTGGTCCAAACAGATCAAGACAGGTGAGGAAAATATGTCTCATTCGTTGCGCAATCTGGAATATCATCACTTCAAGTATGAGCAACATCGTGTACCGGGCATGGTCCACATCCACTTTTACGGCGCAGATGCGTTCAGTTTTGGGGGAAGGAATCGCCTTGCAAAACGGCGACACCATGGAGATCTCATTTCAAGGCTTCGGACGTCCGCTCAGAAACAGGATCAAGATTTTGGAGGAAAAAGAAAAACCGGTTGACGTACAGGATTTACTTTAAGCTGTTTCTGCTGGGACCTTGAGTTGATCCTCTTCTGCTTAGAACCCGATGTTTTTTGAGATCCTGAATAACGTTCAAAAAGAGTAGTAACCTTCTTTAATCTACTTGGTTTCCTTTTGGGATTCGGACAACGTTTCCTCGATGTAAAGATCGATATTTTTCTCGAGGGCAGTAAGGGGAACGGGACCACTCAGCAAAACGGCATCGTGAAACTGGCGTACATCAAATTTTTCGCCCAGCTTCTGTTCCGCTTTATCGCGAAGTTCCCTGATTTTCAGCTCACCCATTTTATAGGCCAGCGCCTGACCCGGTACGGCGATATAGCGATTCACTTCCGTATTGATTTCATGGTGAGACAGCGCCGTGTTTTCCGTCATAAATTTCACAGCCCGCTCGCGGCTCCAGCCCAACGCATGCATGCCAGTATCGACCACCAGCCTGCAGGCCCGCCACATTTCGTAGGTCAAGCGACCAAAGTTGCTGGTAGGGATCCTGGTAAAAGCCAGCTTCCAGTCCCAGCCGCTCGGCGTACAGCGCCCATCCCTCAACGAACGCCGTAACACCGGCCTGCCGCCTGATCTCTGGCAGATCATCCAGTTCGCGGGCCAGGGCGATCTGCAGGTGGTGGCCGGGGGCCGCCTCATGAAAGGTCAGGGCTTCAAGTGTATAAAGCGGCCGGCTTTTCAGATCATAGGTATTCACCCAGTAGTAGCCCGCATCGCGCTCTCCGCTCGATGGCGAATAACGTCCCCCGGTATAGCGCGGTGCAAGATGGTCGGGCACCGGCTCAATGCCATAAGGCTGGCGCGGCAACATGTTAAAAAGTTCCGGCAACTTGCCATCCATCCGTTTGGCGATATACGCCGCCTCTTTCATTAGTTGCTCAGGCTCTTCAACATAAAACTGGGGATCTGTTCGCAAGAAATTAAGGAATTCCTCAAAACTGCCCTCGAAATTCACTTGGTCGATGATCGCTTCCATCTCCGAACGGATACGCTTCACTTCATCCAACCCGACATTATGCACCTCTTTAGGAGTGACCTCGAGCGTCGTGTAGTAGTTTACCAAAAAATTGTAGTACTCTTCGCCCCCCGGCAGCGCCTTGGTTGCGATGCTGGTACGGGCGTTCGGTCGATACTCTTTATTCATAAATGACAGGAAGGTTTCATAGGCCGGAATTATCGCCTCTTCTATAGCGGCCCTGCCTTCCTCCCGCAACCGCTGTTTTTGCTGGTCAGAAATTGATGAGGGAAATGATTCAAACGGCCCGTAAAAGTCACTCTGTGTGGCATCATCATAAATCTGGGAGGTCATCATCACGTTGTAATCCTGGGATAATACCTTTTTCGGCAGCGTATGCCCTTTTTCGAGCCCCTGGCGCATTAGCTTCATATTCGCCTCAAAATAGGCATTCACCGAACGCAGACGAGCAATATACTCTTCATACTCTTCCACCGTTTGCGGATTTGCGTAATTAGCCGTCCCGACTATGCGCGTATGGAATCCGCCTTCATGATTCAGAGGAACCAGGTACGCTCCAAACTCGTGGTCCCGAACCTCCCATTGCACATCCCGTTTAAACAGGTCATAGCTGATCTGATGCTCCAGTTCCAGGGAGTCACGCTCTATACTGTTGATGCGCTCCAGCACACCGGTCCAGTACTGGTACTGCTCATTTCGCTCCTCAATGGAATCGACCGTAAAAGCGGAATCGGGCGATGCATCCCGGAGCGAATCCTCAAACGCTTCAGTTTCTTGATAGAGATCGTAGAGCCGTTTTTTGGCATCCTGGGCATGCAGGTCGATGGTGACCAGCAAAAATAGCAGAATGCTAATAGAGAGCAACAGGAGGTTCCGGTTCTTGCCGGGTTTTGAAAATAAAGGTTGAGAAAAAGATCATAACGTGGGATTTATTCAAAATTGACACGAAGCACCAATAAAATCTGCATAAATTCTGCGAATAAATTACATAGTTCTCGATTTTTACGCTGAATTGATACCCATTAAATATTTAATTCTTACACGATGTTATCTTCATAACTTGAAATAAATCGTTCTGCAACTTCTCGTGATCTAATAATTTCCTTTCCTTCTGCATCTGAGTATGTTTCCCACTAATTGAAATGTGAAACTTAAGTTTTTGGAATTATGGTACATATTATGGTCGGAGTAATGGGACCGGGCAATGCTTCTGCAGAGGTTGCTCATTCTGCTGAGCAGTTGGGAACCGGTATCGCGGAGCAAGGATGGACACTGCTGACGGGCGGACGCCGCGTCGGAGTTATGGATGCGGCGTCCCGTGGCGCATCAACTGCCGGGGGATTGGTCGTCGGCGTGCTTCCTAGTTCCGATCGCTCGGGCATGTCGCCCCATGTGAATATACCGATATGCACGGGTATTGGCAGCGCGCGAAATAATATCAATGTTCTCAGCTCTGACCTGGTGATTGCCTGTGGCGTGGGAATGGGCACGCTATCGGAAATTCTGCTGGCAGCAAAAGCGGGGAAACACGTTATCTTGCTGCATCAAACGGAATCATCTGAGGCCGTGCTCCAAGAGTTCGATTCCAATACCTTGCATTTTGTTTCCAGCGTGGAGGAGGCTATAACTCTGGCTAAAAAACTAGTTGAATTGGCCTAACTCAAGAACCCTCCTGCATGCTGGTGGACCTGATGAACAATGAAAACCGGTTGATTTAGTGAATGGGGACTTTACAAAACTTTGCTTTCACCGGCTTGTCATCAGGAGCCTGCGAAGCAATCTCCTTTTAGAAGCTCTAATCAAGAGATTGCTTCACTCCGTTCTTCGCAATGACAGATGATTTTGTAAAGCCTTCTTGATTGTCCATTATGTCATTTTGCAAGCAGGTGCAGCCACTTGGAAAATGGACCACACCGGTGGTTCGGCACATCCTGAAGCGCCTACCAAACCGAAAGAATTTCTGCCTGACGAACCGCTGGTTTTCCTGAGGAGGTGAATTTTTCTTGCCCTTTTGATGCCTTTCGTTTAATCAGAAAGAGGTACACCCGGAAAATATTAATTTTCCCAGCCAGAACTGTTCGATCAATCTTTCTCTAATCTTCTGTTTTTCAAAAAGAAATGTTTGATTTTTAATTTAATACTATTAACTTAGTATTAGCTTGTTAGTGATAACCAAACCGGAGAATCATGAAAAAATCATTAACGCCGCTTGGCGAAACCGAAATGGAAGTACTTCACCATGTATGGGAGCTGGGAGAAGCTACCGTCAAGGATGTACAACAGCGTATCCTGGAATCCCGTGAAGTGGCCTACACCACCATTATGACCGTCATGAAAAACCTGGCTGACAAAGGCTACCTGCAATATCGCAAAGATGGGGTCACCTACGTGTACAGTCCCGCCCAGGAACCAGACAACGTGCGGTTCAACCTGGTGAGCGACTTGGTGAAAAAAGTATTCAAGGGCTCCCCGATGGAGCTGGTCCAAACGCTGGTGAAAAGTGAAGAACTTTCTGATGAAGAGCGCGACGAGATCAGGAAAATGATTGACAAAATGGAGGATTAGCCATGACCCAAGTAACTACTTACCTGCAAGATTTTGGCTGGCTGAGCCTGGACGTCCTCTGGTTTCCCCTGCTGATCTGGAGTTTATGCGCCCTGCTGGTTCACCTGGCCCTGCGGTGGATTGAGCACGGCGATGTGTTGTATCATTACCACCTGCGCGTGGCATTAGTGGCGGGCATTCCGCTGGGTTTCCTGGCATCGGGTGCCGCGGGTGCGATCAGCAATTTTTTGAGCACCTCCTCCTCATCCGGGCAGCTTTCCCTTTTGGTGATTCAAAATCCAATCATGGTAACGCCCGAAGTACAACATGCAGCTCAAACGATTCCATGGAGCGATCCATATCTCTGGATTGGGTTGGTCACCGCACTGCTGCTGGCGGGAGGACTTATTCAACTCGGCAGAATGGCCTGGAATTACTACCGAATTTCCACTTACGCCCGACAACTAAACTTGGTATCACTGGCTGAAAGCGAGCTGATCAACGTGCAAGACCTGCGTTTAAATTCTGAACAAATTATGCTGGCGATATCCCCAAAAACGGATATTCCGTTTACCTTCGGATGGCGCAAGCCGGTTATAGTGATTCCAGCTTTCCTGCAGCAAAAGCCGGAAAAAATGCGCATGGCCATCCGACACGAGCTGATGCACATAAAACGGGGCGATTTTCTCGTCAACGGGTTTATCACGGCGATGAAATCCCTGTTCTGGTTTCACCCGCTTATTCACCTGTTTGATCACGAAATCCAGGAATACCGGGAAATCTCCTGCGATTCTGAAGTATTGACCGATACCACCATCTCCCGAAAAGCATACGCCAGCCTGCTGTTTGAACTGGCTCCCAAGAATTCACTGGAAACAGCAAACTTGGTTAGCATGGCTGTCCATCAATCTTCACTCAAAAAAAGGATCAATACAATGATGAATGTAACCGAAACGAATCGACCCGTCGTAAAAAGTGTACTCATTAGCCTTGGATTGCTGGTAGGTATTTCCGGCTTTATCGCCTGCAGCGACCTGCAGAGTGATGGCCTAACAAATGATGATATCCAAGAAGTTCAGCAAAATATGCGGAATGCCCCTTCCTCTCCTGTCCAACCACTCTATGTAATACGTGAAGATGTTAATCTGGATGGATCTTATGAAAACAAAGAGATAGCCGGAAAGGAAGAGATAGAAGCGATAAGCCGGATAAAAGAAGAGTATATCCGTTCGATCGAAGTGCTCAAGGGTCAAGAAGCTACTGATTTATACGGTAATCAGGGTAAAAATGGAGTCGTAATTTTGAGCTTGATTGACAAACAAAAGGCGCTTTCCGACCTAAAGATCAGACGATGAGATTAATAAAGAAAACCCACCATCAGAACCACATTTTGTTGTAGTTGAAGAGATGCCTAAGCTCAAAGGGGGATTATCCTCCATCGCCAACTGCGTGGAATATCCCGAGGATGCTAAAAAGGCCGGTATTGAGGGACGAGTTATTGTGCAGTTTATCGTAAATGAACAGGGCAAGGTGGAATCCCCACAGGTCATCCGCGGCATTGGCGCCGGCGCTGATGAGGAATCGATTCGATGCGTAAAACAGGCCGAGTTCGAGCCCGGCAAACAGCGCGGAAAGCCCGTTCGCGTGCAATACTCGCTGCCCGTTGTGTATAAGCTGCCCGGTTCCCTTGAGGAAGAAAAAGGCTCAGCATATATGGAAGAGCCGAAGCATGAGCCCCAAAAATTCACCGCAAGTATATCAGAATCGACAAATGGAAGTATTTCGGGCAAAATTACTGACGATGAGACCGGCAACCCCATTCCCGGTGTAAATATAGTGGTGAAGAATACGAATACAGGAACAATAACTGATCAAGATGGAGAATTTACGCTTAGTGGAATATCCGCAGGTCAGCAGGAATTGATGTTCTCTCATATTCAATATGGAACGATGACAGTGCAGGTTCAGGAAAATTGAAGTCAATCTATTTGAAGTCTCAAAAAATGAGATGATCCTGCACCCACTATAAATCCAGCGGCAGATTCCTAATTCTTACATTCCCCATACTACGTTGGGAGTCTTCTCGCTGGTTTGTGGGATATTTACTGTCGGTCCTCAGAAGGAGAAAAAATAATTTGAAAGAATAGCCCATAAATCGGAGCAATTATTTTGTTTGAAATAGCCGATTATTTGCAGCAAACAGGAGCACAGAGCCTGGAACTGATCTGGTTCCCGCTGGCAGTATGGGAGGCGCTTGTGCCCTGCTCGTATATTTTTGCCTGCGCATGTTACCCAGCAAAAACCCGCTCTATCATCTAAACACGCGGATCGCTCTCATCGTTACGCTTCCGCTGGGAATCATCACCTCTCTGATACTGAGAAGCGTGCCCGAGATAACCAATGCTACTTCCTCCACTCCGGCGACGTTTATCCTGGTTCAAAATCCCCTGCCAACTTCTGCTGAAACAGGGACAACTGCGGATACTGCCGCCACTCTCATAAACTGGAGCGACCCCCACTTTTGGATCGGCCTGGTAACGCTGGCATTGCTAGCCGTTGGTTTTTGCAGGCTCTTAAAGCTGGGAGAAACCTATCGGCGAATAGCTACCTTTATCAAAAAGCTGGAAAAAACGCCGTTCAGCAACATATCCCAAGATTTAGATATTGACTCCTCTCTCCAACAACAATTGGTACAACACACAGCACTGGTCTTTACTGCCAAGACAAAAATTCCCTACACGTTCGGGTGGCTCCGTCCTACGATTGTTATTCCAAATGCTCTGAAAGACCATCCCAAAAAACTGCGGATGGCCATCCTGCATGAACTGATGCACATTAAACGCGGTGATTTCCTGGTCAATAGTATAATAAAGGGGATTAAATCGCTGTTCTGGTTTCATCCATTTATTCACCTATTTGATCATGAGCTGCAAGAATACCGCGAGCTCTCCTGCGATGCCGAAGTACTGGCTGATCAATCAATATCTGCCAAAAACTACGCGCAGTTGCTGTTTGAGCTGGCCCAGAAGAAAAAAATTTCCACTCCCGGGATTATCAGCATGTCCGTACAACAATCGAATCTTCAACAACGGATTAAGACCATGAAAACCTTAAATGACCATCCTCGACCTCAAAAATCAAGCGTAATCGTAAGTACAGCACTGCTGTTTATCCTTACCGGCCTTATAGGCTGCAGCCAGCTGAAAACTGCGAATCAGCCATCGCTAATTCAAACGCCGGGAATAAGCTGGAATGATTCGGGGACTTCGGCAATCGCCGATCTGCCGGGCGGCGATCTCAATATCAGCCAACAACAGCAGTCGCAGGATGAAGAACATAAGCCGGGGAACTCAAATCAAACGCCGGCTTCCGATCTTCAACGCTCTCAACCAGAGTCCCCTGAAGAGGAATTTTCAGGGTCAAAAACAGGTCCCCTGCCCAAACTTACCAAGGACTTTCAGCGCTGCGTTCGGTATCCTGAAGCCGCGCGAAAAGAAGGCATAGAGGGACTGATAATTCTGGAATTTGCGGTGAACAAGAACGGTTGGGCAGAAAACATCACCGTGCGTCGGGCGGGGCGGATTTTATTGACAACGAGGCCAAGCGCTGCCTGGAACTTTCTGCTTTTGAGCCGGCCACCCAAAATGGCGAACCCATTCGCGCCGAGATTTCCCTGCCCGTTATCTTCCGACTTTCGGGCGGCGATCAAGAACAATCGTTCCAAGCCAATGTGGATTCACTGTTAAAAGAGGCCGATACGCAGAATTCAATCACCCCTTTTTACGTTATCGGATATGGCAAGGTAGATAATCCTGGTTCTAACTTACCAAAGGTTCGATTGGCTCCGCTAAATAACAACGGCAATAATGAGTAGCATTTTTGATTATATAGGCAGCTTCAACCATGGTTCATTTTGGTTTCTTCTTGGGATTTGGCTGTTTCTATTTATAGTTGCCTGGCTACTGTTACGCCGATATGCTGAACTTCACACACGGCTTTCCCAATCCCTAAAAGTTGTTTTGGCGGCCCTGCCAGCAACGTTTTTTGCTGCTGTCATTTTCCTCCTGTCGGATGCCAGCAGCACAGACTCATCCCCGGCAGCGAAAAATCAGCCAACAATTATTACACGCATTAGTCCGATTATCCTGGTAGCTGATTCGAGCGGCGCTGTTACTTTTAGATGTGCCAAGAACACGCAACCGGCACAAAACGAAACGATCAAAGATACCATACTGGTGCAGTTGCCCGACAGTACAGGAGATACAACTGAAGGTATAAAGGTATCGGGTATCGATAATAATTCCCTTCAAAAAGAAGCGATTCGCTGCCTTGAGCAGGCCACTCTAGCCGACAGTTCAGAAGTAAAAACCGTTCAATATCCCGTGCCTGTGGCGTACAAACAGGCTCAGCCTGTACTCAGTGTAATTGAGCAGACTCCCTCTTTTGAGGAGACTGACAACCTGCCCGGCAAAAACTTAGCGCTGCGAATCAATGCCAGCGAGGAACCCGGCTCTGTTTTCGGAATTCTGCTGCACGGCGATCCCAAAAAACCGTTACCCAATGCAGATATCGTGGTAAAGGGCACAAATTTTTGGACCTCAACAAACAAAGATGGAGAATTTCACTTTGATGATTTACCCCCCGGCTTGCATCAGTTCAATGTCAATTACCTGGGGCACACCATCGGTACCATCAAATTGAATGTAAACTAAATACTAAAGCGGAGTACATCTTTCTCGATGGACCAATAAATGACTGATCTTTTACACCTTTCAAAATCGATCGGTAATTCCAGCCTAGCCATGCTTTGGGTTCCCTTTCTGGTCTGATCGTTTATATCGTTTATGGTTGGGGGATATTGAGATTGCTCATCAACAGGGAGATTCTGTTGCAGTATCATCTCCAGGGTATTCTGCTGGTTTTCTTGAAGTTAATGGCAACGAAACTATGCTTCAGGAATTTGATCAACTTCTTAAAGATATCCCACAGCGCAAATTTGATAAGCTGGTCGTCTATTTCAGCGCACATCCTGATACTCCTTACAGCCCAGTAACCGACAGTGCAAAAATCATGCTAAATACGAGGTGCGCTCAGAATCAACTACAGCTCTGTGGATGACAAAAAATAACGATGCTTTATCACTATTTTCAAAAAAGCGGGGCTTCCAAGGTTCCGCTTTTTTTATTTTATTGGGATGTCATCGCACTACGACAAACGTCTATATTAAATGTTCATGAACGCCTAGATGTGAAAATACCTGCTTATGGGGTACACGTACTTACAGCTGTTGGTGCAGCATTCGGTCTTTGGGCCATTCTTCTCACTTATGATGGTCTTTATCAGCAGGCTATGTGGATGCTGGCCGTGGCCGTCTTTATTGACGCGGTGGATGGCACGCTGGCACGAGCGTTCAATGTAAAAGAAGAGGCTCCTGTTATTGACGGTGCCTTGATGGATAACATCATCGACTATACAACCTGGACGATAGCGCCCCTGCTCTGGGCATATGCAACACTGCAGATACCTTCCTGGGTGCTCATGCTTTGCGCTCTTGGCAGCATTCTGGGCTTTTCAAATACAAAAGCCAAAACTGATGACCAGTTTTTTTGGCGATTTCCTTCCTACTGGAATATCGTCGTTTTTTATATGTTTCTCCTGGATCTTTCAACCACTTTCTGCTCCATCATTTTAATACTTTTCGCCATCGGTACCATTATGCCGGTTAAATTTGTTTACCCGACACAAACGGTACACTTTAAAAAACTTAATGTAATTCTCGGCGGAGTTTTTTTTATTCAGCTACTTGTACTTCTCTACTTATTTGATGAATCTCCGCCCCTGTTAATTTACAGCTCATTTATCTATCCCGTTTACTATTTTGGATTATCATATTATTTAAATCTTAAAAAGAATTGAAACATTAACACTTATTAGCCGTAAGGTTGAGCTAGAACGGCTAAAATGTAACTAATGAGTATCTTCTTATGGGAGCACGATTATCAAAATCAAGAACAGATAAAATGATTGCCGGTGTTTGCGGCGGTATCGCCGAATACCTCGGCTGGGATCCTGACGATTGTCCGTATCATCTTTGTTGTTCTTACTATTTTAGGCTGGGGAAGTCCGGTATTACTTTACTTTATCCTGGCATTGGTAATGCCCGATTGACCTTATTGATCCTTTAATTGACAAATACAGAAGGGCTCTCCCAAGTTGAATTTCATGTGGTATTTGCTGATACTGGCAGTTAAAAAGCCTTAGAGGAGCAATGCCATTATGAAAATTGGAATAATTGGAGACGCCGACCGTGCTGTGGCCTGGGAAAAAAACCTAAGGCCTCATCCATCCGTCTCTGAGGTGATCATTGCCCGGAATTTGGAGGGCATCGGAACCGTCGACGCCTGCATCCTCATAGATGATTCGCCCAATAAACTGGATATGCTCCTCGAGTCCATTAAGCAAGGCTTTCATTCTTTCCTCGTCTCGAGACTTCCCCGCGATCTATTCAAGGCTGAAAAAATTTACCACGCCTCTGAAGAGTCAAACGTCGTTGTGCAGTACAGCCACTGGCCCACCCTTTCACCGGCGTCCCAGTGGATGTTCCAAAAAATTCAGAAGCCCCGGTTTATCCAGGTTGTTCGAGAGCTGAGCCATACGGACTATCTCGAGCGCGATACCAGTATCAGCAATTACTGGCTCGATGAGCTGGCCTTTTGCATGACCTGGGTCAACGGTGCCACCCATCATGTGGATGTCAATCAAACAGCGTTAAAAAGCAAGGAGAGCGGGGCAATACACCTGTTTCTCCGATTCAACAGCGGAACCACCGCGGGTATCTTTGTCAATACGGTGGCAAATAAAAATAATCATAAACGTACCGTTTCAGACCACTCTTTTATTCTTTATGCGGATGTGATAGAGCATACCGTTCAGACAGGTGAGAAGAATAAAAGCGGCCATTTCTTCCGGCAGAAAAAGATGTTTGATGCAACCAAATCAGCGGAGATAGCCGCCCTGCAATTTCTTAAAGCCGTTCAGATGAGAAAAAGTCTCCCCGTTTGGTGCTTACGATCTTTATCAAACGTTAAAGGTGGCAGAAAAAATCAGCAAGAAACTGACGGTTTAGTCGTCCTCATTTGATTTTGATTTCATGGAGGCAAAAAACTTTTTGAGCTTATCGCGCGACGCCATCTGATCAAGAAAGTTAAATTGCCCGGCTGCCAGGCTTTCTCCCCCATCAATCGTCACACATTCCCCTGTAATATATTCCGCCATATCGGACATCAGGAAAGTTGCAAGATTGGCCAGCTCTTCGTGATTCCCATATCGATTGGCCGGGATTTTAGACAGAAACTTCTGCTCGGACTCTTCGTCAGGCATCAACCGGGACCAGGCCCCTTCTGTCGGAAACGGCCCCGGTGCAATAGCGTTTAACCTGATCCCATAGGTAGCCCATTCATACGCCAGAGAACGCGTCATTGCCAAAACTCCTGCTTTTCCACACGCTGAGGGAAGAACAAATGCAGATCCGGCTGACTCTGCATACGTTGTGGCGATACTTAGAATATTGCCCTTTCTTTTGTTATCGATCAGGTAATTCCCAAAAATGTGCGTACAGTTAAAAGATCCATGAAGCACAATATCGACGACGGCCTTAAACCCGCCGGGTGTCAAATCTTCCGATGCTGACAGGAAATTGCCGGCGGCATTGTTGACCAAGCCCGTCATATTCCCAAATTTTTCTACGATGCCCTGAGTCACTTTCTCCATACGCTCGTAATCACGGACATCCGCTACAAAATAGATCGCTTTGCTACCCGCAGACTGTTCATTGATCTTGTTCACGGCGTTCTGGAGTTTTTCTTCCGTTCGACCACAAATGATGATGTTTGCTCCCAACGAAGCAAACTTTTTAGCCATGCTAAGCCCTAGTCCGCTGCCTCCGCCGGTCACAAGAATAGTATCATTGCTCAGTGTGTCAGGTGTGAACATACGTTATTGTAATCCCTCAGCTAAGATTTTCGAAAATTCCGGCTGCGCCCATACCGCCGCCTACACACATAGTAACAAGGCCATATCGCGCATCGCGTCGCTTCATCTCGTATAAAATCTGCGTGCTCAACTTGGCCCCTGTGCATCCCAAAGGGTGCCCCATAGCGATGGCCCCGCCGTTTACATTAACGATGTCCGGGTCAAAATCCAGCTCCCGGATTACGGCCAGAGACTGTGAAGCAAACGCCTCATTCAGCTCAATGATATCTATCTCCTGTTTGTCTATTCCGGTCTGTTTCAACACCTTGGGTACCGCCTCCACCGGACCAATGCCCATAATTTCGGGAGGTACGCCGGCCACGGCAAATCCCACGAATCGGGCCATTGGTTCCAGCTCTAACTCCTCCGCTCGTTTGCGGCTCATCAAAATAACCGCAGCTGTGGCATCATTCATTTGGGATGAGTTACCGGCGGTCACGGTTCCACCCTGCTTAAAGGCAGGACTTAGCTTGGCCAGAATCTCTTCTGATGTATCCCTTCGCGGACCCTCATCTTCTTCAAAAAGGAAAGTGTGTTGCTCAGTCTCTCCATCGGCTGTGATCATCTTTTCGGTGACTTCGATGGGCACAATCTGCCCTTCAAAGCGATCTTGATCCCACGCCTCGATAGCACGCTTGTGGCTCTGGTAGGCAAACGCATCCTGGTCTTCCCGGCTGACATCGTATTTGTCAGCTACATTTTCCGCCGTTAGTCCCATGCTGATGTACACTTCAGGATAGTTCTCCACCAACTCGGGATTTGGCCGCAGCGTGTTGCCGCCCATCGGCACCATCGACATGGTCTCAACCCCGCCGGCAATAATAGCATCCGCATTGCCGGCCATGATTCGCTCGGCCGCCTGGGCAATGGTCTGGAGCCCCGAGGAACAGAAGCGATTAACAGTAGCGGCAGGAACCGAGGGGGGTAATCCGCCAAGCAGCGAACACTGGCGGGCCACGTTCATCCCCTGCGATGCTTCGGGAAAAGCGCATCCCATGATCACGTCATCGACTTCTTCGGGCTGCAGGGAGGGCGCGCGCTGCAGCAGCGATTTGATGACCTCTCCCCCCAGCGTATCGGGATAGGTGAAACGCAGGGATCCTTTGTTGGCTTTCCCGGTTGGCGTACGTGCGGCGGCAACAATGACAGCTTCCATTTTAGTTATTGGTTAATTGTTATTAGTTATTAGTTATTAGGTTCGGTAAAAGCATCATAAATTGTGTCCTTTTCCTCTGCGGTATAATTTTCTTTCGCTTTCTTGAGATACCTGATGTAGCCATTCAAAAGTTTATGACAGTTTTCAATTTCATTACGAGCATCATCATATTCATTTCTTTTGATGTACTTTTCTTCTAAGGCTGTTAATAAATCATTTAAAAGTTCACTTAATGACCCTCTGGATTGTCGGCAAAATTGAATATTCTCCTGGTAATGGTAACGACCATATCCCTCAGCAATATTTCTTGCAATAGAACGAGAAGAACGAATCATCTGATCTTTAAGACGATATTCTTCATAATTCGGAAAACTTATTACTATTTGTGCTACCATCCTTTGTACTCGTCTGGCACGTTTCCAGACTTTCAAGTCTTGAAAGGATCGTACTTGAGGACTTTTTTCACTCATGAATTACAAATCCTATTCAACTATTAACAAGTAACCAATAACTAATTCCTAAGGGGTTTCCCTTTCTTCAGCATGTGCTCGATGCGGGCATGGGTGCGTTCATCCTCCAACAGATCCATAAATACTTCTCGTTCAAGCTTCAGGATATAGGATTCCGGTACTTCCTGCGGTTCGCTGAGATCGCCGCCGCTCATCACCCAGGCCAGCTTCTCAGCCACCACCTTGTCATAGTCGGTGATCCAGCCGGACTCGTGCATAATGTAGAGCATCAGTTTCAGGGCGCTGAGTCCTTCACGGCCCATAACCTTTATAGAGGGCTTGAAAGGCGGCTGATACCCTTGATTGACCAGCGTACGGGCTTCCTTTTTAGCGGCCGCCAGTAGCAGGTCGCGATTCATGACGATGGTATCTTCTGGCTTGAGGTAGTGATATTCCCGGGCTTTGGCTGCACTCGGCGATACCTTGGCCATTCCCATCGTTTTAAAAACTTCCTTAATGTAGGGAATCGGATCTGAGCGATCTTCTTCCGTTACGCGCTGCATTGTTCTGTGGAGCATCTCTTTGGTGCCCCCTCCTGCGGGAATGAGTCCCACTCCCGCTTCAACAAGACCGGCATAGAGCTCGTGGTGCGCTACCACGGTGTCTGCATGAAGCATCAATTCAACACCACCGCCCAGCGTGCGGCCAAATGGTGCCACTACCACCGGGAAGGACTTATATCGTAATCCAACAGCCGTATCCTGGAAATTCTTTACCGCCTCCTGAACCTGCTCTTTCTGCCCCTGTTTCCAGGCCTGAATTGCCTCCATCAGGTTGGCTCCATAGGTAAAGTTGTCGCCGTCGTGACCGATGACCAAAGCATCAAAATATTGCTTCACTTTATCGCACGATTTCGCTAGTGTCTCTACCAGCTCAAATCCCAGCGTATGCTGTTTGGTTCTAAATTCAAAGAGTGCAACGCCATCCCCCATGTCGTACAGGCCGGCACTTTTGGTGCCGAGCACTTCCCGGTCTTCCGATTTAAGATTTGCTACCCGGATGGCCCCTTCAGCAGGGGGGCTCAACGGCTCTACTTTACCGGTAGCAAGATTGTACACTGTTCCCTCATCTTTATCGTAAAACTGCTCTCGGCCGGAATTCAGCATCTCCAGCACTGACTCCGGAACCTCAAGACCCTCATCCTGCATCCGCTCGACCGATTCTTCAACGCCAATAGCATCCCACCGTTCGAATGGGCCGAGCTCCCAATTGAAGCCCCATTTCATCGCATTATCAATCGATTCCAAGGAATCGGTAATTTCTGGGATGCGGTTAGCAGCGTAGAGGAGTAGGTCGCAGTGAATCTTCCACAAAAACCGACCGACTTCATCATCTTGGTTTACAAGGTATTTCAGTCGTTTGTCTGCCGTCTTGAATTTTTCTTTGGCTTCGCTGGTGCTTTCAAACTTGGGATCGATCTGCGACTCATACTCGTGTGTTTCCGGGTTGATCACCTTGTATTCCTTGCCAGAATCGGTTTGTACTTTCTTGTAGAAGCCCTGCCCTGCTTTATTGCCGTGCTTGCCATCATCCACCATTTTTTTGAACGATTCAGGCAGATTAAACACCTCGCGGCGCTCATCATCGGGGATGGCGGGATAGAGATTTTCGGCTACGTGGCGGATAATATCGAGACCGGACATGTCGGCGGTGCGGAACGTCGCAGCTTTGGAATAGCCAGTGATCGTGCCGGTTAAAAAATCGATCTCCTCGGCCCTGAAGCTGCCATCAAAAAACCAGGGCATAATGCTGGCCATCGAAAAGATGCCGATCCGGTTGGCGATAAAGTTTGGAGTATCTTTGCAGCGGACCACGCCCTTGCCCAGCGTTTTCTCCCCAAAACGACTCATAAAATCGACCACGTCATCCGCCGTCTTTTCAGTGGGAATAATTTCCAACAATTTCATGTATCGCGGCGGATTGAAGAAGTGCGTACCCAGGAAATACTTCCGGAACTCATCCGAGCATTCCTCGCTTATTTTCCCTATCGGCAGCCCCGACGTATTGGAACTCACAGTCGTATTCCCCGTTCGTACCTCATCCAGCCGAGCCATCATATCTTTTTTGATCTCCATCTTTTCTACAATCGCCTCACAGATCCAGTCGACATCGGCCAGCTTGTCAAAATCATCCTCAAAATTACCGGGCGTTATATACTGTGAATATTCCGGAAGTGACAAAGGAGCAGGGTTCATCTCCCCCAGCTTCTTGATATTCTCCTTCACTATTTCATTGGGATCTCCTTCATCACTTTTCAGATCCAAAAGCAAGACCTCCAGCCCGGCGTTTACACAATGCGCCGCAATTTGGCTGCCCATGGTTCCAGATCCCAATACCGCTACTTTCTGAATACGAAATTTATTGTTTGACATATCCTGTTCAGTTTAATCTGAATTTCTGGTTCCTTGTGCTGGTGCAGACCTGTCAGCTTTCTTCATCTTTATACATTGAATCGATCTGCTCGGCATAGCGCTCGTTAATCACCGATCGCTTAACCTTGTGGGTGGGGGTCAGTTCACCGCTTTCAACTGTAAGAGGTTCATCTAACAAGTAAAATTTCTTGACGGTTTCCCAGGGCGAAAGTCCGCGATTGACCTTGTCTACTTCATCTTGAATAATCTGCCTAACTTTTGAGCTTGAACTCAGATCATCCGGGATTTCAGAGCCCCGTCCCTTCAACCGCTTTTTTACATTCTCAAAATTGGGTACGATAAGTGCGGAACAAAATTTATGCTGAAATCCCACTACTACCGCCTGGTCAATAAATCCGCTGTTGGCCAAGCTCGTTTCGATCGGCTGGGGCGCCACAAATTTACCGGTGGAAAGCTTAAACACCGATTTCTTGCGGTCGGTGATAAACAGGTATCCATCTTCCATCTTGCCGATATCCCCGGTTTTAAGGAAACCATCTTCATCGATCGCTTCCTCCGTTTTCTCCTCATTTTGAAAGTATCCCTGCATAATATTTGGGCCTCTGGCCAGTATTTCGCCATCATCCGCAATCTTAACTTCCACATTGCTCAGTGGACGCCCGGAAGAGCCTACCCGCATGTGATCAGGATCAGTGACAGAAATTACAGGTGAGGATTCTGTCAGTCCATAACCCTGCCCGCAGTATAGGCCCAAAGCGTTCATAAACCGAAATATATTGGGAGATAAGGCCGCTCCACCGCTAATCATGCCCATCAGTCGACCCCCGAACAGCTCCCGGATTTTCGAATACACCAGCTTATCGGCCAGCTTATGCAGCAGTTTCCCAAGTCCCCTGGGGGGATGTTCCGGATCATAGTTTTCAGCCCGTTTAATGGCCCAGTAGTAGATCTGCTTTTTGATGCCGCTAAACTCCTGTCCCCGCACTTTTATGCCGGTTTGGATCTTTTCAAGCAGTCTCGGGATGGTAGCAAAGAAATAGGGTTTGACGTAGGTAAAATCGTCCCGTACCTGGTTGATATCCTCAATGTAGTGAACGGGGTACCCCATATGAAGGTACATGTAGCTGATAAGTCGTTCGAACACGTGGGAGAGCGGCAGGTAAGAAAGCATGCGCTGCCCGATATCTGGATTTTTTTTAAACGGAATACGCTCCATCGAAGCCAGTACATTCGAAGCGATATTATTGTGAGAAAGCATCACTCCCTTAGGCTGGCCGGTGGTGCCGGAGGTGTAGATCAGCGTAGCCAAGTCATCAGGATCTACTTCAGCTTTTAGTTGGTCCATGAGGGCGGGAGATTTCTCCATCTTTTCCTTTCCAAGCTTCAGAACCGAATCAAACGATTTGAGTTGTTCATGCGTGGAACCGCGAATGGTAATAATCTCCTCTACAGTATTAATATCATTTATTACAGGTTTGATATCGGCAAAAAGCTCATCCGTAGAAACGATGTGAATTTTCACCTGCGAATTTTCCAGGATGTATTGAATCTGCTCCGCCGCCTGTGTTGTATATATAGGTACGGTCACAGCTCCCAGCGATAAAATAGCCTGGTCGCAAATCAGCCACTCGGCACTGTTTTCAGAATGGATACTAACGCGGTCTCCCCGGCGGACCCCCAACTGGTACAGGCCATAGGCAAATTGATCAACCTTCTCTCTGAATTCATCGGGACTTGTATTAATCCATTCGCCCTCTCGTTTTGTAGAGATTAACACATCCGATTCATTTCTGCTTTCTCCTTTTTGAATCAGTTGCAGAATCGTAGTGGGTTCATATTCCATAGACGTCCGCTTTTTATATTAATCCTTCTCCCCTATGTGCATAAGTTACAATAAAGTTTAACTTTTAAAAGTGTAATGTAGTACGTACACCACATAGATTTTCTCGTTTGATGAAATTTTAATCCACTATAAACAGGTAGTTATGTTTATTGACCAAGACATTAAAGAAAAAGTAAAGCAATTTTTAAACCTATCAGACCCCAACATGGTGGATAACCTTGGCATCGAGTTTGAATCGTTCAAGCCGGATGAGATCGAAGCCAGCATGCCAGTTGACGAACGTACGGTTCAGCCTTTCGGTATTTTGCATGGCGGCGCATCGGTAACATTGGCAGAAACACTGGCCTCGGTGGGCGCCTGGCTAAATGTAGAAGACGATGCTAAAACCACAGTGGGCGTAGAAATTAATGCAAATCACATCCGCAGTGTCAAAAAGGGAAATAGTGTGAAGGGCATTGCTACACCGATCCACACCGGCGAAAATATTCATGTTTGGGAAGTCAGGATTGAGACGGAATCCGGCAAGCTGGTTTGCAGTTCGCGATGTACGCTGGCTGTAGTAAACAAGGGGTAACCGTGCCGCATTTCTACGAATTGACTGAAAGAAACCCCGTTCTGGGACCAATAAATTGCAACAGGCCCCAGTAAAACCTTACTAGTCAGAGAATCAGGATGCCTTGGAAAGCTGACGCAGCAGTTTACGCTTTACAACCGGGAATATGGTTTCATTAAAGGGGAAGTCAAGGTCTGTAATAAAACTGTCAGGTAGCAGGATTGGGAAGTTCTTTGTTTTCTCGAATCAACTCTAGTTTGATGGAGTTGGGAGACATCAGGGCCCGCCCCTGGTTCAGGGCTTTTAAGAAGCCTGTTCTCAGCCCCCGGTACTGATCCTGAGCACTTTGGAAAATCGACATTTCGTAGCGGAACAGCAGTAGCTTAGCTTCTTCGTTGTCGGGTACAAAAAAATACCCTTCATCCACGTAGTTAGGTAATATCCCAACCTCAGTGACCTCAATCTCTTCGTCCACATACTCGAAAAGGGCTTTGCCCTCCTCAATTTTTGCTTCAATATGGGGCAATGCCCAGGCTATCAGGTCTTCCACTTTTGAAAGATCGGAACCATCCACAAACACCACTTCGTGCTCAATAACCTTGTTTACCAAGTCGATGTTTCCAATTCGCTTGGGAAAGTCATTGCGCAGATCTACCAACCTGTTCTTAATATCAGCCAACGTTCTTCTGAGCTCGGATAGCTCGCTTAAATGCGGGTAGATCCGGTTCTGCTTAAAATCATCGGAAATATTTTTAAGCGCTGCCAAAATTAGATACTGGCGCTTTTCGAAATCAGATTGAACTTGGGTAAAAAGGTCCAGGCTAAGTATAGAGTTTTTCATAGGCTCACCTGTGGATGATGTTTTTTTACAATTGTTGTTGCTAAAACCTTATTTAGCTTATCAAATAACGAATTAATGATCAAATTATTTATTTCAAATAAACTTTACTTATTAATCAATATGTTTATTTATCCTATTTAAATGAGGCATATATGATTAAAATTCAACTATTTTTAGGACCAACATGATGTAGAAGTTGTTAATCTCTATAAATATTATACGTTGTAAAGTTGAATGTATAACGACAGCTGGTTGTTTAGATTCCAAAAGGAGCGGTTAAAAATTATGAAATATTTACTCTGCTTGTTTAGCGTATGCTTTTTGCTTGCTCTCTTTCAACCGAGGTCAGGCGTATCTAAAGTTTACCGATCAGTACCAGCGATGGTGCCCTTATTTCCAGCTTCGGATACGGTAGAATCCCGAGAGGCCCTGTTTTCTGAGCGGCAGGAGGAGCGGAACAACCTTGTCCAAAAGATCAAGAAACAGGGAATTGACAGCCAGCGCGTGCTGGATGCCATGCGAGAAGTACCCCGCCATCATTTTATCCCAAAAAACTATCGCGGACAAGCGTATGCGAACAGTCCCCAGCCGATAGGATTCAGCCAAACCATTTCTCAGCCCTTTATAGTGGCCTATATGACCCAACTGCTGAATGTGGCACCGGGCGATAAAATACTGGAGGTCGGCACGGGCAGTGGTTACCAGGCGGCGGTACTGGCAGAGTTGACAGAAGAAGTGTACACCATTGAGATTATTGAAGAACTGGGAAAGCGAGCCCAAGAGATATTTGATAAACTGGGATATAGTTCTATACACACACAGATCGGGGATGGGTATAAGGGCTGGCCTACATATGCTCCATTCGATGGTATCATCATTACTGCCGCCGCCGATGAGATTCCAGATCCCCTGCTTAATCAGCTAAAAACGGGAGGCGTCCTCATCATGCCGTATAGCGTAACCAGCAATCTCCAGTCGCTGATTAGAGTTACCAAAACGGCAGACGGGGAAATTACAAAAGAAGAGATTTTGCCGGTCCGTTTCGTGCCGATGACCGGTGAAGTTCAACAGAATTAGCAGTCCTTTTTTGAAACTGGTGCTATATTTCCTGGTGCCCTTTTCAAGTAGAATTGATCGGCAATCCAACCGTCACACTTGGCATTACCCCTGCTATTTGTATTTTGAACAGGCAACACAATCTTTTTCTACATGGATTCTACATGGCCGATAACGAGTATAAGAGTTCAAAAATTGGCATCATTGGAGCGGGCACAATAGGGATCGGTATCGCAAGGCTGGCCTCGGCAAATGGACACCGCGTGCTGCTGTACGACAGCTATCCTGATCAACTGGGAGATGCGAAACACCGCTTACGGAAAGGCCTCCAAAAGCAGGTGACTGAAGGCTATATTGGACAACAGCAAGTAAATGAACTGATAGATCGCATCCGATTTTCAGACGATCTGACCAAATTTGGCAAATGTAACTTTGTGATTGAAGTCGTAACAGAAGATGTAGAAATAAAAAAGGATGCTCTCAAAAGAGCAGAAGCCATCATTCCACGGAACTGCTTGCTGGCCACCACTACTTCTACTCTCTCCATTGCGGATCTTTCCTCCGTCCTAAAACGACCCGGGCGATTTGCTGGCCTCCGATTTTTTACATCCTGCGTACCGCGTACCGCTTGTCGAGGTTATCCCGGGCCTGCTCACTCGATGAAGAAACGGTTGATAAAGCTGTGGATCTGCTAACCAGCTGGGGCAAAAAAATCATTCAGCCCAAAGATACTCCCGGCTTTCTCGTAAGCCGCATAACACGACCTTATTTCCGCGAGGCCAGTCAGATTTTAGAGGAAAATATGGGCGATCCACCGACCATCGACTGGGCTATGAAAAAGATTGGAGGATTTGAGGCAGGTCCGTTTGAGCTGATAGACCAGATCGGCAACGATATCAATTACAGGGTAACCAAATCAATTTTTGAAGGCCTCTACTTCGATCCACGCTATACTCCTTCCATCTCCCAGAAACGGATGGTGGAAGCGGGGTTATTGGGAAAAAAAGCTGGAAAAGGGTTTTACGAGTATGGCAAAAATGCTGCCCTGTCCCAACCGACCAAAAATGAAGTCCTTGGAAACGAGATATTTCAACGGGTGCTGGTGATGCTGATCAACGGCGCAGTTGAGACCCTTTGGAAAGGTATAGGCACGGCCGATGAGATTGAGCTTGCAGCTATTTATGGTGCCCGCTATCCGAAGGGATTATTATCTTGGTGTGATGAGATCGGCTTGCAGAAGATCCTGGATCAACTCGAATCCCTGCAAAGTAGATACTCACAGGAACGTTACCGGCCTTCGCCTCTCATCAAGCGGATGGCACATAATGGTGAAACTTTTTCTGAAAAATTTTCCGGTATATAACCATATGTCAGGTTTAAAATTTTTCGATGAAATCTATGGATAAACAAGCAGTAGCCGAACAAACAGTTTCCAAATTATCCGGGCGGGGTACTTTCAGCAAATGGTTGGGAATCCAGGTTAAAATGGTAAAACCGGGAAGTGTAACCCTGCAGATGACGGTGCGGTCGGAGATGCTGAACGGTTTGGGGGTAGCTCACGGCGGCATCGCATTTTCACTTGCCGATACCGCATTGGGATTTGCCTCCAACTCCCACGGCACAATCTCCATGGCGGTAGAAAACAATATCTCTTATTTGCAGAAAATCAGGGAGGGGGATCTTCTCACAGCCACTACCGAAGAGTTGAGCCAGGGAAAACGTATTGGGGTGTACAGAATTACCGATAGGCCGGAATAATGAACAGACGGTGGCCCTATTTAAAGGCACCGTCTACCGAACTGATAAAACGCATCCATTTACCGATGCATAATTTTAATACTCAAGATCAACAAAGCATAATCTCATTATGTCTGAACCAGGATTTGTAAACCTTGATATTAAAGATAGTATAGGCATAATCACCTTTCACCATCCCAAGGGAAATTCACTGCCGGGCAGAATACTTAAAAAAAATGGCAATGAACATAGAAAAGGCCGGTAAAAACTCTGAAATCAAGGTTCTTATAATCCAAAGTGATGGAGATGGCGCGTTTTGTGCCGGGGCTTCGTTTGATGAGCTAATTGAGATTTCAAATCAAGAGGAAGGTAAAAAATTCTTTATGGGATTTGCCCGACTGATTAACGCTATAAGGAGGTGTCCCAAATTCATTATCGCCCGGGTTCAGGGCAAGGCGGTAAGTGGTGGGGTTGGCATTGCGGCGGCGGCGGATTATACCCTGGCTCACAAATCAGCAGACATTAAATTAAGTGAGCTGTCGATCGGAATTGGGCCGTTTGTCATTGAACCGGCCGTTCGAAGAAAGATCGGCCAAGCAGCATTTAGCACCCTGACTATTGATGCTACAAGCTGGCACAGTGCCGCCTGGGCCCGCCAAAAAGGATTATATGCTCATATTTTTGATACACAAGAAATCTACAGCAGGCTGTTTCTAAACTAGCCAAAGAATTGACGCAGAATAGTTCCCAGGCGATGGAGGAACTGAAAAGACTGTTTTGGGAAGGAACCGATCACTGGGAGACCCTGCTTGAAGAACGAGCTGAAATCAGCGGACAGCTGGCCCTTTCCGACTACACAAGAACGTTTCTTGAAGATTTTAAAAACAGGTAGATCTGCTACATCCACACTCTATTCAACTACAAGAAACTGGTAAACGCGAAGCGTCTTTGCCCTGTACAGTATCAGTATAATTTCCTGCGGCAAAACACCTTCCGTGCTGGATTGATACCCATATAAGTATTGATTGATGGCGTTTCAGCTGCTCCAGCAGCTATCCTTTCGGTTGGATCGCTCCTACGAGCAGCTCCGTGTAGCCCTATTCAATGAGTGGCGCCCAGCTGGAAACGCAGAAAATATTGCCGCGATTCTTCTCATCTTCGTCCGCTGTGCAGGAAATAATGGTCACAATCCCCAACAATAAGACAAGCTGCTTCATAGATTTTAAACGTAGTTTCGAAGGTTTTCAGAAATACAGATCGATACTCGATAGCTTGATATCCTTCACAAAATCTTAATCTGCTGTTATGAATTAAATTAAATGGATAAATACGTAACTGCTCAATTGATTACTATTGCGGTTTTTTTTCATATCTCTATTTTAGAATGAGAACAATCCATCAGGCAGGAAAAGAGCTAAAATAATACAATCAATATTAAAGGGATTTACCATGCGACAGGAGAAATCATTTTTAAGATCCGTAGTTTTTATTCCATTAATACTGCTATTCACTTTATCAAGCTGTAAGTATAAAACTGACACTCCCACAACACAACCGAATATCGTTATTCTCTTTACAGATGATATGGGCTATGGAGATCTGAGCAGTTACGGTCATCCAACTATTAAAACGCCAGAATATTGACGAGCCGCGCCGATCAGGGTGTTCGATTTACCTCGTTTGTTACGGGATCATGGTGCGTACCTTCCCGGACCCAGCTGTTGACGGGCCGATATATGCCTCGCGTTAAGTTCGGCGGGGCAACAGGATCTGACGGTACCGGCGGTCTTCCAAACAAAGAGCTCACATTGGCGGAGGCCCTCAAAGAGGCTGGATACAATACGGGAATGGCGGGCAAGTGGCACTTGGGATACATTGAAAACAGGTTTCTGCCTAGCAACCAGGGCTTTGATTCATGGTACGGCCTTCCATACTCCAACGATTACCGGAAACCCTGGGTACAAACGGAGGAACCGCTGGGCCTTTATCGTAATACTACCATGATTGAGCACCCTATTGATCAAACCACCCTCACTACCCGATATACGGAAGAGGCGATTAACTTTATCGAGGACAACGCCGGAAAATGGCAACCGTTCTTTTTCTACCTGGCCTACAACATGCCCCACCTTCCGATTTTTACCGCCGATCGGTTCCGCGGCCAATCAGAAGCTGGGCTGTATGGGGATGTAATTGAGACAATCGATTGGAGCGTGGGCGAAGTTCTTTCAGCGTTGGAACGGGAAAATGTCGCTCAGGAATACGATTGTGTTTTTTGCCTCGATAACGGTCTCCTGGCCTGAACCTGCCTGACCGGATGTTGCAAGAGGGAAACAAACCCTGGCACCAAGGCACGACAGGTCTTCTGCGAGAATCAAAGGCAACGACCTACGAGGGCGGCACGCGCGTTCCGGCGATGGTCCGGTGGCCCGGCCAGATCGCTCCAGGGCAGGTTACTGACGATCTGGTTGCCAGCCCGGATATCTACCACACGCTTATCAAAGCAGCCGGAGGAGCGTTGCCGAGTCACCCAATCGACGGGTATAACTTGCTTCCATTCCTGAGCGGCGAAGAGGATCAATCTCCCCGGAATGAATATCTGTATATACAGGGCAAAAAACTGGAAGCGATGCGAAAGGGCTCGTGGAAGCTGCGGTTAGTTGAGGAAGTACCCGAACTGTTTAACCTTCAGGATGATCCCGGCGAACGATTTAACCGGGCGTCAGACTTCCCGGATACGGTCAAAAATATCAGAAATGAAATGAGGACACGGGCAAAGGAACTGGGCATTCAGCTCCCGACCCGAAATTCTACAGATGAAGCTGATTGACGTAGAACTTATTTTTTATGCCAAACCTATAGTTACTTTTTGCCTATGAATTATCAATCAGTGCAGCAGGAATTACGGAAAAAAAAGGATGACGAAAGAGCGGAGCACTCAAAAGGCTTTTTCAAAACAGGAAAGGGAGAATATGGAGAAGGCGATAAATTCCTGGGATTGCGCGGTCCCCGACCAGCGGAAGATTGCCAAAAAATATCGGGAGTTACCGCTGCCACAGGTTGAGCAATTGCTCCATTCGGAGTACCATGAAGAGCGGCTTACTGCACTTTTAATCCTAACGTACAAGTATGAAAAGGCAAATTTGGAAGAACAGAAAGCGATCTACCAGTTCTATATGGATAACCTCGACCACATTAATAATTGGGACTTGGTCGATAGCTCTGCCCCAAAAATTGCAGGACCTTTTCTTGAACACCGAGACCGAACTGCATTATATGAGCTGGCCAATTCAGATGACCTTTGGAGACGACGAGTGGCGATGATAACCTGCCTACACTTCATTCGGAATAAAGATTTTGAGGATGCCTTATCCATTGCAGAAATACTTCGGAATGATGAACACGATTTGATCCACAAGGCAGTGGGATGGATGCTGCGGGAGATCGGGCAGTTAGATATGGAGACCGAAGAGCATTTTCTCGTGAAGCATTACGAGAAAATACCGCGAACTCATGCTACCGATATGCAATTGAAAAATTTTCTGAAAAAAAGAGACAGGCATATCTGAAGGGAACAATCTGACGGCAGCTCATATATAGTGAGCCACTAAACGGCAATTCGGGGTGATTAGACAACCTCTTCCTGCTTAAAGTTGAATTCTATATTGGCTCCGTCGTTATTGTAGATATTGATCTCGGCATCCAGCTGCTTCACCAGCGTATTGACAATGGACATGCCCATGCTTGTGCTGGAAGTGCGGGTAAACTCATCAGGGAATCCGGGACCATTATTCTCGAATGGAAATGAATATTCGTCCCTCTCTCTGGCTCTAGACTGATACAAATTTTCCCGCCACTGCCACTGAACGCATGCTTGTGTGCATTTACCACCAGCTCATTAATCAACAGGGAACAGGGAATGGCCTGGTTGATATTTAGCGCAATCGAATCTATCTGGGTTTGAATTGAAACCTCATCCCTGTCACTGATAAACGCAGAATTTATCGCATCAAGCAGCTCCTGGATATAAGTATCAAACTCGATGTAAGAGAGACTTTCAGACTGGTACAGTTTTTCGTGAACCAGTGCAATAGAGCGCACTCTCAGCTGGCTGTCACGCAGTGCGGTCTTGGCAATTTCGTTTTCGGTTTCCCAGATCTGCATCTCCAGCATACCCGAGATAACCGCCAGGTTATTTTTTACCCGATGATGTATTTCAGCCAGTAGAATCTCCTTTTCTTTCAGGGATTGCTTCATCTGTTGCTCGGCCTTTTTCCGGTCGGTGATATCACTAGCCACACAAACAAGTCCCTTCAGGGAGCCATCAGCATTTTGCATGACCGCTTTCGAAATATTCACGGGGATCTCTTCTTCATGACGGGTTAAAAAAGAGGTCTCAAAATTATCTACATCTTCCGCACTTTTCAGCAGATCAATTTTTTTATTATTCTGATCCGAAAATAATATATCAAGCGGCTGACCTAGTAACTCCTGCTCTTTATAATTCAGCATCTCAAGCAGGGAAGAGTTGACTCGTTTTATACGATATTCACAATCAGTAACCAGCAGCGCATCCCCCATGGACTCAATGATGTTGTCCACGTACTCTTTCGAAAAGGTGATCTTGCTCAGGTTTTTGGCCATCCGGTTAAATTCGCTGGCCAGGTCGCCGATCTCATCTTTTGAATTGATCTGAATCCTCTCATCCAGATTCCCCTTGCCAATCTGCTTGGTTGTGTCGCTCAGCTTCTTAAGCGGCGAAGCTATGGAGTGATTTAAGTAAAAGGCCAATCCCAAGGCAATCAGAAGCGCCGTTATCGTTGCTATGGCAAGGATGGTGCCGGCAAACTCCAGCCTCGAGTTAAGGGATGCGATCTGCGAATTCATATTCTGCCGGCTGTACTGTCGCACATCATTTAGAAGGGGAATTAAATTCTTTCGAAAATAAGGCTCAACAGTAACGGTGAGAAACTCTCTTCCATCCTGGAAACTAATTTCAGAAAGTTCAAAAAGTTGGTTTAAAAGCGATTCATAAATATTGGATCGTTCTTCCAGCTTTTCTAAAATAGTGGAGAGTTTTTCATGCTCGGGCCGATAGGTCCGCTCGGAATTAGCATGATTTTGTAGAATCGTCCGGGCCGAGTCAAGGCTCTGCTTGAAATCAGTAAGGGAAGTACGAACCTTTTCGCGTGCCAGTTCGGCACTCATCTCAAAATTGGAAGTATCAATCTGGATGCTTTGGTTATAGCGCTTGTCCAGAAAATACTGTGCATTCAACAGGCTTTGATAAAGCTCAAGCCCCATCTCTCCGGAATAGGTCAGCTCAAGGATGGCATGCTCGCTTTCAACAACAAGCTGATTCTTAATCTGTTGATTGTAGTATTGCGAAAATGCCCCGACTCCGGCCAGTAAAAGTACTACAAAACTAAAACTTAGTACAAGTTTTGAACGTAATTTCATGCAAATCTGAGGATCGTACTAAAATACACCAACGATTTTTAAACTTCGCTGTAGAGTTAAAATATGTTATATGGTTAATAACAATAGCTAATATAATATAAGGTTGGTGAACTCTTTTTCTAAGAAATCGTTTGAATTCTAATATAGCAATTTATGCATTTAAAACTGTATAAGAGCTTTCATCGTTTCACCAATTTTTTCTGTGTCTGGCAGAACGTTGTTCATCATATCCACATTGTAAGGCATGGGGATATCCGGCATGGTTAAACGCTTAATAGGGGCGTCCAGGTAACGAAACGCCTCGCTGGAGAGCACCGCACTTATTTCTGCTCCAAAACCGGCTGTGCGGGTATCTTCATGCACGATAAGGCATCGATTGGTTTCCTTGACCGATTCAATCACGCCCTGTTTATCCCACGGCATCAAGGTGCGCAGGTCCAGGATATCCGCTGAAATACCTGACGCCTCGGCTGCTTTCTCACATCGCTGGCACATGGCGCCCCACGTAACGACCGATATCTGATCTCCCCGCTGCAGCTTATTCAATGTCCCGAACGGTAACTGGTACTGATCGCCGGGATAGGGATACCGCGCATATCGTGCATCCAATAGGTTACGATGTTCAAAAAAGATGGTGGGGTTGTTACTTCTCATGGCAGCCCTAAGCAGCCCAACAGCATCATGGGAATTGCTGGGCATGACCACTTGCCATCCTATTGCATGTGCAAAAAAGGCCTCAAAACTTTCGCTGTGCCACGGATCTCCACGCTTGGCAAATCCACCGGGCATACGCACCACCATCGGGGCGGCAAACTTATTGTTGGTGCGCCAGCGTACGGTTCCGCAATTTTTAAGCTGTTCGGTTGCCGGGTCGGCATATTTCCGGAACTGGATCTCTGCCACGGGCATAAACCCAGCATAAGCAAGGCCTGCCGCCCGACCGATAATCCCCTCTTCTGAAAGGCTCGTATCGAACACTCGATGCTTGCCATACTTTTTTTGCAGATTCATTGTGACGGCATGCACACCCCCTTTGGCCCCGACATCCTCCCCAAATACCAAGAGTTTTTTATTGGTTTGCAGCTCGTATTCCAGCGTTCGCCGAATCGCTTCTACAAGGTTTATACGATTCCTTTCCGGATTGGGAGTTCTGCTGCTGTCGGGAAACTTATGGTCATGGGGAGCCAAGCCGCCAACCAGTTGCAAATCGGCAGAGCCGTCTTCGCTGGTTTCTGAGAAGGCATACTTTTTTGTATCACGGGGATTGGGTTCCTCTCTGTTCCGTGCAGCCTCAGCGGCCTGTTCCACTTTCTTTTGGACCTCCTGCGTAAGAAATTGCCACTCCTCATCAGTTAGCATATCTGGTACTATAAACGCTTTCAACTTGTTGAGTGGATCGTTTTCCTGTTCCTGTTTTATCAATTCATTATTTTTGTACGCCTGTTTATCCTGGAATGAGTGACCGGTAAGCCGTGGAATGGTCAGATGCAGCAGGACGGGTCCCCTGTCTTCTCGTACATAGTGAATAGATTCGTTAATCAGTTCTTCAGCTTCGACAGGATTGGTACCATCTCCATCAAAAATACGTAAATTCTTAAAAGAGTATAGGTTTTTGGCAATGTTGCCGCCCGGTGTTTGGAAGTCTGAAGGCACCGAAAGGCTGTAATTATTGTCCTCGATAAAAAAAGCACCGGCAGATGCTGCGTAGTTGCAATCGTTATGGCCGACCAAAAACCGTTGGTAGCCACCGAGCCATCTCCTCCCAAAACAGCGGCGATGGCTCCTTCATATTCCTCCCTGGCCATATGCTCGCAGTTATACTGAATAGCCTGTGCCCATCCAACTGCCGGTGTATATTGCGCCCCTACATCCCCAGCCATGGGCAGAACGGTGGGGGCTCCATCAATACCTGGCTTGTTACATACCACCCCGATATCCCGACCGTTGCTGTATCCGCCTTTTTTAGCCATAGAGGCGGCCAGTGCCTCTTCCGGTTCCAATCCCAGGGAAAGCAGCAACGGCCGCGAGCGATAGTAGGCGCTGGCGGCATCGTGCGGATGATCTAAGTTTAAGCCCAACAGCACCTGGGGCAACTCATGACCGCGAGCAGAAAACTGGTACAGAACTTCGTCATTGGGAACAAGTTCATTGACTTCAATATCATCGAGCACGCGGGAGGTGAGAACGTGACGAGCTACCTCTTTCCAGTTAATTCCATTTATGTCCGGATCAGTTGACTGGCTGCTGGCTGACATAATTAAGGGATCTGTTAGTTTTTCTTGACTGATAGTCGCTCATATACCTCCTTGAAACTTTCCTCAAAATGCTCGAGCTCCTGTTCGGTTCCGATAGTAATCCGTATACCATTGGCCAAACCGAACATACCCAGGCGACGGAGGATAACGCCATTTTTCATCATCTGCTGGTTGAACTGCCGGGCTATTTCCCCGTTCGGGAAAACGGCCATTACTGAATTGGCCGCCGTGGGAACATAGGTTATATCATATTTATCAAACAAGGAATACAACCGGCGTTTGCCACATTCAACCATCTGCCTGCTTTTTTCGACATGCTCCTGGTCATCATAGGCAGCTATCGCCACAGCCTGTGCCATTGATGAGGGTTCAAAGGCAAGCTTTGTTTTTGTCATCATCTCAATTACCTCCGGGTGCCCGATGCCGTAACCCACTCGGAATCCCGCTAGCCCGTATGCTTTTGAGAATGTTCGCAAGGTCAGAATATTATCTAGCGTGTAGTCAAGAGAAGCGGGATAGTCAGAAATAGTGTGGGCGTACTCGTAATACGCTTCATCCATAACCACCAGTACATCCCCAGGAACATGTGCCATCAGGTATTCAAACTCATCTTTAGATAAATAGGTACCCGTTGGATTGTTGGGATTGGCAATGTAGATCAACTTGGTGCGATCGGTAATGGCCTCGACCAATGCCTGGGGATCAAAACCGTAGCCTTCGGTCAGTGGCGTACTTTTGATCCTCAAATTCTGAACATTGGCGTGCACGAAAAAGCCCACAAAGGTTGCACTGGCTGATATCGCTTCCTCTCCTTCATGGAAAAAAGTGCGGAAAAGATTGGCAATTAGACTTTCGGAGCCTGCCCCATCTACCACATTTTCCGGATCAACGTTGTTTCTGTCAGCTATCTTTTCCCGGAGCTTGCGGGCCAGAGGATCGGGATAATCCTGAATCTCAGCAAGCGCCTCTTGAACGGCCTGCTCAACAACCTTACTACAGCCCAGCCGATTTTCGTTGGAAGCGAGTTTTGATATGCGCGGCGGGTTGTATAGCTCCTTTACCTCCACAATAGTCTTGCCGGCCTGGTACGGTTTCAACTCACGAATATGGTCCGGTACCACCGGGCGTTTCCTCTTTTCTTCCATGATATTTTCATTCTAATAGCTGACTTTTAGCTACCTGAAATATCCCCAAATTTCCCCTTTTTACCAAGATGGAACTCGATTACAGACGCCCGTTATTTGTTTTTGAACTCCCGATTACCCTGTTAACTTATAGCCGTCGTTATTTTTAATAAACAGGTTTTTTTGCACATGAATATTTTGGTTTCAGGGGCCAGCAGAGGCATTGGATATGCAACGGTTAAGAAGCTGGCTTCCAGCGGACATTCCGTCATCGGTACGGCTCGCAGCAAGGGGCAGCTGGAAAAACTGCAGGCTGAAGATCCTGCTCATATTAAGACATATCCCGCCGATCTTACGGACGAACAAAGCGTTCAAAGTTTAGCTGTTTACGTCGAAGAGTCTTTTTCCGGGGTGGATATACTGGTCAATAATGCCGGCGCCCTGATTAACAAACCGTTTAAGGAACTGGAAATCAGTGACTGGAAAAGATGATGGAGGCTAACCTCTACTCGGCGATTCGCCTAACCAAAGCACTGCTTTCCTTTTTTTCGGATGAAGCCCATATCGTGAATATCAGCAGTATGGGAGGATATCAGGGAAGTGCCAAATTCCCGGGGCTTTCTGCCTATAGCGTTTCGAAAGGTACGCTGGTAACACTGACTGAATGCCTCACCGCTGAGCTTGCCGAGCATCATATCAAGGTTAATGCTCTATGCCTGGGTGCCGTAGAGACGGAAATGTTCAACAACGCTTTCCCTGGATTTGATGCCCCTCTGAAAGCTGAAGAAATGGGCACCTACCTTGCTGATTTTGCGGTTAATGGGTCAACCTACTATAACGGAAAAATACTTCCTGTTGCGCTTGCAGATCCGAGCTAGGTAACAAATCTTTTTTTTAGAAAACAATTTAAGGACTATCCCCTTTCGGAAATGCTTGAATGTTTTAGAATTTAAATTCCAACCCAATAAAGAGTCCATTTGATTTTCTGGCGGAGATCTTGCCGGCAATGTCAGTAAAATCCTGCTTTAACCTTGTCACCATATCGATAGTGTTATTCAACGAAGTCCAGCGGGAGGGGTAAGTCTCTAAATTCGATACCTTGTTGATTATCTCTTAATAAACGCAGGTGAATCATATGTTTACCACCTGTTGAGGAAGGCTAAATAATTTAGGTTGTTTTATTAAATCCCCACTCCACGAATTCGTGGAGTGGGGCGTCTGAGGATTCGAATGGAGAGCGATCTGGTGAGAAGCCCTTCCCTCGAAGAGGCTGTAAAAAAGTTTTCAGCTCCCTCTCCTCGGGCATTTAGACACAACCAGTACAAAGAGCCAATCTTGCCGATTGAGCTCGTATTCATGGTGAGTCAAGTCCAATGCCCATCCTCATCACTTGTTCAGGATAACCAGATAAGCAAGTATACCATGGAACCAATCCAATCCCAAGATATTCACAGCCAAGCAGTTGGTATTGACGTGTCAGCGGAAACCCTGCAGGCCCGGCTGGGCCTGTCCAAGTCCGACCGGGAACTATCCTATAGCCAATCCCGCAGATTTCCCAACAGCGAAGACGGGTACCGGCAGCTGACCAAGTGGGTCCGCTCGAAGGGGGCAGACCTGCAGCAGTGTTGGTTTGTTATGGAAGCGACCGGCGTGTATTACGAGCAGCTGGCCTACTGGCTGCATCAGGCGGGCCGGCAGGTGTGCGTGCTGGTTGCCAGCCGGGCCTACCACTGGGCCCAGAGCCTGCCGATTAAATCAAAAACTGACCAGATTGATGCCCGGCTGCTGGCCCGCTACGGACTGGAGCGGCGTCCCCGCCGCTGGCAGCCCCCCGGCCAGCGGCTGCGTGATATCAAACTGCTGCTGCGGGAACGCCAGCAGCTGAAAAATCAGCGTACCCAATTAAAAAACCGGCGACATGCCGCCCGCCAGTCCTGGGACCATCCAGCCAGTAGCCTGCGGCGGTTGGCCGAGCATATCGAGCAGATCAACGCGTATATCACCCAGATCGACCAACAACTTCGACAGCTCTGGCAGTCCGAGCAGGCCCTGTCCGAGGCGATCCGGCGTATTGGACAGATTACCGGGTTGGGCCCGCAGAGCGTGCTGAAGGTCGTTGCCGAAACCAATGGGTTTGCCCTGATTCGGAATCGCAACCAGCTGGCCTCCTACGCCGGACTGGATGTAGCTCTGGACCAGTCAGGCACCCGCCAGGGGAGGCCCATATCTCAAAACAGGGAAATGTCCACCTTCGGCGGGCCCTGTATATGCCGGCTGTTTGCGCCAGCCAGCATAACCGTGCTCTGCAGGCTTTCTACCAACGGCTAGTGGCCAAACACCCCGACCACAAGAAGATCGCCCTGACAGCCGTCATGCGCAAACTCCTGTTGTTGATCTACAGCCTGTGGAAGTCCGGGCAGTCCTATGATGAGGAGTTCCACTACCAGCAAATTACCCAAGCCGCCTAACTTATTTAGGTTTCGATACCATTATGAATTTGACTTTAGACACAGTACCTTTTTTACCAGCATTGGGTATCAGTAAAAGCTTAGTGGTAAAACCTCCGTTCTTATATAAATCTTATTCAGCCAGATCTTAAGAAATGACATTCCATTTAAAAACTTATGACTAAAAATCTGTGTTTGAATCTTCTGACAGGTATTGCATCTTTAATTTTTAATCATGTTATCGAAAGGGCTATAGTTTTAACATGAACGAATATTCCCCTACATTGTATCCAAATTTTTAATCAAAATATTTCCTGAGATTCGTGAAGAAAACGATCCTTTTTATATCATTTTTACTATTAATTTTTATTTCATCTACAGCGCAAAAAAACCTCAAAGCTCAAAGCATTGAGATACTTGGCGGGAATACCTTGAATGGTGCTGTTAATGGAACTCTGCTGGGAGGAGCCACAATGGCACTGCAAAACTCCAATGATTTTGATCCTCTCAGAGTCGGACTTGGGGCGGGTATTTTATACGGACTCTCGGTGGGCATTTACGATCTTGCACAGACGACAACCGGTCAGCGTTATTATGTGTCTGGTACGTTTAATGATGGGGATAATTCCTCGATAATCGTCCTGCTTGATACGTTCTACGGGGTCGCAGCCGGGGCCTTGGTAGCGACCTCTTTCAACCTAATTGCCAACGAGTCGATCCAAGAAGGACTGCAATATGGTGCCGGTTTCGGGGCTTGGGCAGGCTTCGGGTTTGGACTGATCGACGCCTTTATGATCTCGGAACGAGCCAGTGATTTTCAATCCGCTTCCAATAGAAGTGGGGCTTCAGGGGGACTTTTTACCATCTCTGATCAAAAGGCCGGGTATAAAGTTAACTTTGTGAATCCGACTTTTTATCAACAGCCAACAATCAGCGGTTCGACTATATCCGTTGAAACAACCGCTGCCATTGATTTAATAAATGTTAATATTGAGTTCTAGCATTCTTTACTGGTCGTTCAAATCAAAGTCTTTGGGTGGTTCAAACTGAGCTCCTTCTTTCCTTTCAGTTTCTGCCAGAACTTTAAGCAGCTCTCTGACCGTATTACTATGGCCTGAAAGTGAGGGATGCAATCCGTCGTTAAGATAGTTCCATGCTTCCGGTTTATCTTCCCCCATTCTGCTTCCTCGTGGGTCTACGATATAGCCTTTTTTACCGGTCAAAATCTCTCGGTATTTCAGAAGGTCTTCGTTATAAACATTAAAATTTAACAAACGAAAATCTTCCAACATCTCTGAAAGAACAGGTGGCGGTGTCAACCAGATAATCGGGTTATCAGTAAGCTCGGCAACTACATCTTCAATGGCATTCGTATTTTCCCAGTATTCGGCCAACGGGACAAGCGATCTATCAGGGGTCAAATTCATTCTCAACGCATCGAACGTACCAAGTCCAACAATGACCCAGTCAGGTTCGTGAGCTACCAAATCTCGGTTAAGGCGCCGAATGGCATCGGTGCTGGTATCATACGATATACCACTGTTTACGAAAGTAAAATTTGCTTCCTGTACGGTCATGTCAAGAGCGTAGCCGAGTATGCTGAACCAACTCTGCAGATCGTCGGTGATAGAATCGCCAAGGGCAACAATAGTGTCGTCGCTTTCAAACGGTATCTGATCGATCCATTCTGCTATATTCTCTTCCTCTAACAGTTCCAGGGCTGCTTGTTTGGCATTTTCATCAAATTTCGTTCTAATTTCTTTGAGCTCATCTTCCTCCAGCCCCATCAATCCGGCCATCGACTCTGTATTACGAATACCCGGCAGCAGTGGATATCGCTTTTCTACGTTGAGAAACTGCAGCAGATACGTTTCCAGGACTTCTTTTTCCTCTTTTGAAGCTTTTATGTTGGGCATGATTACTAGTTATCAAATTTCAAATTAACAGTTTTAAAAAATAGCGTAGTATGAATCAACTCATCAAAGCGTACATGATCAATACGCTTAAAACGGGTCATAAATTTTTGCACGTAACCCTCTCACGAGCTACTTAACAATTGATTGACCAGTTCTGGCGTTCCCTCGTCTGCTGTCTTCCGGATATGGTTCCATCCCCCGTAATCCGATAAATCAGGGCGCGATGGATCGATGACATACTTTGGTATATCTGATGAAGCGTAATCCACCAAACCTGCTGCAGGATATACAACAAGAGAGGTACCAATCACGATTAGGATATCAGCCTGAGATACCAGCTGAGCAGCTTTTTCCATGTGGGGAACCATTTCTCCAAACCAAACAACGTGTGGGCGAAGTTGAGCACCATCTTCGGCAGTATCGCCTATTTTGATCTCTTCATTCCCAATTTCGTACACCAGAGAATCATCCTCAACACTGCGTACCTTACTTAATTCACCATGCAGATGCAGTACATCGCTTGAGCCCGCACGTTCATGGAGATTATCCACATTCTGGGTGATAATTGTGACATCATATTCCTTCTCAAGCTCTGCCAGTGTTTCATGTCCCCTATGGGGCTCAACCTCGTAAATCTGCTCTCGGCGTTTATTATAGAACTCAAGCACACGCTCAGGGTCAGACTTCCATCCCTCTACCGTGGCCACTTCGTTGATATCAAATCCTTCCCACAGACCATCTGAGCCTCGAAAAGTCTGGAGTCCGCTGTCGGCACTCATCCCAGCACCTGAAAGAACGATTACCTTTTCCATGAATAATTGTTTTCGTTCGATTGAGCTCATTAAAATACAAAAGGCTTCCTCGAATAACGAAGAAGCCTTAGAGTTTGGGACAGGCACTAAATATCAAAAAGAGGAGGCGAGGACCTACGCTTCCGCCCGGTCGGGCAGTACCATTGGCGCTGCAGGGCTTAACGGCCGTGTTCGGGATGGGAACGGGTGGGGCCCCTGCGCTGTGGCTCACCTCCTCAAAGTCTGGAGGATCTCAGAAAGTCAATAACAGTAACACGGGTTCGTTGATGTAGTGGGAAGGGGCCGGTAAGGCCGAGCGCCGACTCACAATCGGCGGCTTGCCCCCGTGGGGGGCTAATGCAAGCCATATAAGCAAAGCCGATGGTCTGATTAGTACGGCTCGGCTGAGAGCGTTACCGCCCTTACACCTGCCGCCTATCGAGCTGGTCGTCTTCCAGCAGACTCTTGGGGAATGCTTATCTTGGAGCGTGCTTCGCGCTTAGATGCTTTCAGCGGCTTATCACTTCCGCACATAGCTACCCAGCCGTGCCCCGGGTGGGACAACTGGTACACCAGCGGTGCGTCCACTCCGGTCCTCTCGTACTAGGAGCAGCTCTCCGCAACATTCCTACGCCCACAGCAGATAGGGACCGAACTGTCTCACGACGTTCTGAACCCAGCTCGCGTACCGCTTTAATTGGCGAACAGCCAAACCCTTGGGACCTTCTCCAGCCCCAGGATGCGATGAGCCGACATCGAGGTGCCAAACCTCCCCGTCGATGTGAACTCTTGGGGGAGATAAGCCTGTTATCCCCGGAGTACCTTTTATCCTTTGAGCGATGGCCCTTCCATTCGGAACCACCGGATCACTAAACCCTGCTTTCGCAGCTGCTCGAGCTGTATCTCTCGCAGTCAAGCACCCTTATGCTTTTACACTCTGCGCACGATTGCCGACCGTGCTGAGGGTACCTTTGGGAGCCTCCGTTACACTTTAGGAGGCGACCGCCCCAGTCAAACTACCCACCATACACTGTCTGCCCTGTGGGGCATTAGAGTCCACCTGCCAGAAGGGTGGTATTTCACCGGCGGCTCCACCGGTGCTAGCGCACCAGCTTCAAAGCCTCCCACCTATCCTGCACATCCGGCAGCTAGAGCCAATGTAAAGTTGTAGTAAAGGTTCACGGGGTCTTTCCGTCCCGCTGCGGGTAATCGGCGTCATCACCGATACCACAATTTCACCGAGCTCGTGGCCGAGACAGTGCCCAATTCGTTGCACCATTCGTGCAGGTCGGAACTTACCCGACAAGGAATTTCGCTACCTTAGGACCGTTATAGTTACGGCCGCCGTTTACTGGGGCTTCAGTCGCCCGCTTCGTCCCGAAGGACTAACAGGCTTCCTTAACCTTCCAGCACCGGGCAGGTGTCAGCCCCTATACGTCCTCTTGCGAGTTGGCAGAGGCCTGTGTTTTTGTTAAACAGTCGATTGGGCCTGGTCACTGCGCCCCGCAACGCCCCGAAGGGCGCCGCAGGGGATCCTTCTCCCGAAGTTACGGATCTAATTTGCCGAGTTCCTTAGCCACGATTGCCTCGAGCACCTGAGGATACTCTCCTCACCTACCTGTGTCGGTTTTGGTACGAGCACCAGCTGGCAGTCTGCGACGCTTTTCTTGGCAGCCTGATTACCCACACTGTCGGTTTGCCCGCAGGCTCCCCGTACTGTCGGCGTTCAGCCTCGGCGGGGCGGATTTGCCTACCCCGCAGCCTACAGCCTTCAACCTCCCATTCCGTGGGGAGGCGGTGGTGTCACTTCTGCGTCACGCCTCAGCCTATGACCGGCTGGCGGTACCGGAATATTGTACCGGTTTTCCATCGGCTTCGCCTTTCGGCTACACCTTAGGTCTCGACTAACCCTGATCCGATGAGCGTTGATCAGGAACCCGTAGGTTTACGGTGGAGGGGTTCTGCACCCCTCTTATCGTTACTCATGCCTACAGTTTCGCTTCCAGAAGCTCCACGGTCCCTCACAGGACCGCTTCGAGGCCGCTGGAATGCTCCCCTACCGCTTGACCTTGCGGTCAAACCCACGATTTCGGCACCAAACTTAATGCCCGCAAATTATCGACGCCGGGCCGCTCGACTAGTGAGCTATTACGCACTCTTTCAAGGAATGGCTGCTTCTAAGCCAACCTCCTAGTTGTCTGGGCAACCCAACTTTCTTTGTTCAACTTAGTTTGGATTTAGGGGCCTTAATCGGTGGTCTGGGTTCTTTCCCTTTTGCAACCGGACGTTATCGCTCGGTTGCTGACTACCTGGGAACGCCAGCCGGCATTCGGAGTTTGTCTAGGTTTGGTAGGCGGTGAAGCCCCCTAGCCTAATCAGTGCTCTACCTCCGACTGACTGTAACCAGATGCTATACCTAAATATATTTCGGGGAGAACGAGCTATTGCCGGGTTTGATTGGCCTTTCACCCCTATCCACAACTCATCCGATGGCTTTTCAACGCCAGGCGGTACGGGCCTCCACGGTGTGTTACCACCGCTTCACCCTGGTCATGGATAGCTCACCCGGTTTCGCGTCTGCCCCAACCTACTTGCGCCCTGTTCGGACTCGCTTTCGCTTCGGCTGCAGCTCTGAGAGCTTTAACCTTGCAGGTCAGGAGCAACTCGTAGGCTCATTATGCAAAAGGCACGCCGTCACCCCTCAAAGAGAGGCTCCGACCGCTTGTAAGCGCACGGGTTCAGGTACTGTTTCACTCGCCTTCTCGGCGTTCTTTTCACCTTTCCCTCACGGTACTGGTTCACTATCGGTCATCGTCAGTATTTAGCCTTGGCGGATGGTGCCGCCGGGTTCAGACAGGATTTCTCCGGTCCCGTCCTACTCAGGGGGTCCCGCCGGAGCCGTCGCTGTACGCCTACAGGGCTTTCACCTTCTGTGGCGACCCTTTCCAGTGGTCTTCGACTTTGGCTCTGGCTCGTTATGCGGGCCCTGCAACCCCGACCGCCCGTAGGCAGCCGGTTTGGGCTTCTCCCCGTTCGCTCGCCACTACTTGGGGAATCACTGAATTGTTCTCTGTTCCTCCGCCTACTAAGATGTTTCAATTCGGCGGGTTGGCTCTCCCGTAGGAGTATCCGGCCTGAGCCGGATGGGTTTACCCATTCGGAAACCTGCGGATCCGGGCCTGTTTGCGGCTCCCCGCAGCTTTTCGCAGCTTGTCACGTCCTTCATCGCCTGACGATGCCTAGGCATCCACCGTGCGCCCTTGTTTTGCTTTCGCTTATACGGCTTGCATCCGCCCCCGGACTGGCCGGGGTCTTCCGCAAGACCGCAACATGAGCTCATCATGGTGATGCTGCTGCCCGAAGGCAGCGGCAATCTATCGTATTGTATGATTGTGATATGTCGTCTTGGCCTGGCTCCGGACGGAGACAGACCGATGACGCTCGATCTTACCTTTGCTTCCCACTACATCAAAGAACACGCGCAGGCGGTGGATCTGCCTGCCGCAAGTACTCGCCTCTCAGCGGCACCCGCACCAGCGATCCTGCTCCTGCAGCACATAAAAGAACACGCTCCGGCCCGAAAGCCGGGGGGTTCAGTTAGTACCTGGCGCCTGCCGACTTTCGGCAGGCGCCAGGTGCTGACTGCACCTTCAACAACTCAATACCTGTGGTGGAGCTAGTCGGATTCGAACCGACGACCCTCTGCTTGCAAAGCAGATGCTCTAGCCAACTGAGCTATAGCCCCCATTGGCCCCAGCGGACCTCAGTGGGCTTGGCAGGAGTTGAACCTGCGACCTCACGCTTATCAGGCGTGCGCTCTAACCACCTGAGCTACAAGCCCAAGTGCGACCCCCTGCAGGGGATTGCCCTGCCGGCGGCCAGCGCCGCCTGGCTCGCTCCCACAGCAGACAGACAGATAATCGCACAGGCGACCACGGCCAGAGAGGCTACTCTCCGTAGAAAGGAGGTGATCCAGCCGCACCTTCCGGTACGGCTACCTTGTTACGACTTAGCGCCAGTCACAGGGCTTACCCTGAAGACCTGCCTTCCCCGAAGGGATTGGCCCGGCCTCGTCAGGTACTCCCTGCTTCCATCGCTTGACGGGCGGTGTGTACAAGGCCCGGGAACGTATTCACCGCGCCGTTGCTGATACGCGATTACTAGCGATTCCGGCTTCATGGAGTCGAGTTTCAGACTCCAATCCGAACTGGGAACGGTTTTGGGGATCTGCTGCCTCTCGCAAGGTCGCTTCCCATTGGACCGTCCATTGTAGCACGTGTGCAGCCCCAGACGTAAGGGCCATGATGACTTGACGTCGTCCCCACCTTCCTCACTACTTGCGTAGGCAGTCCGGCTAGAGTCCCCACCATTACGTGCTGGTAACTAACCGCAGGGGTTGCGCTCGTTGCGGGACTTAACCCAACACCTCACGGCACGAGCTGACGACAGCCATGCAGCACCTTCCAGCCTGCCCCGAAGGGAAGCCCCTTTTCAGGAGCGGTCAGGCTGGATTTAGCCTGGGTAAGGTTCTTCGCGTTGCATCGAATTAAGCCACATGCTCCACCGCTTGTGCGGGCCCCCGTCAATTCCTTTGAGTTTCATCCTTGCGGACGTACTCCCCAGGTGGTGTGCTTACTGCGTTAGCTGCGACACTGACCCCGAAGGGCCAACATCTAGCACACATCGTTTACAGCGTGGACTACCAGGGTATCTAATCCTGTTCGCTCCCCACGCTCTCGTGCCTCAGCGTCAGTACCAGACCAGTCGGCCGCCTTCGCCACTGGTGTTCTTCGTGATCTCTATGCATTTCACCGCTACACCACGAATTCCACCGACCTCTTCTGGACTCAAGAGATCCAGTATCGAAGGCCATTTTACCGTTAAGCGGCAAGATTTCACCCTCGACTTAGACCCCCGCCTGCGCACCCTTTACACCCAATGATTCCGGACAACGCTTGCACCCTCCGTATTACCGCGGCTGCTGGCACGGAGTTAGCCGGTGCTTATTCACCAGGTACCGTCAGTGGGCCTCGAAAGGCCCAGGTTCTTCCCTGGTAAAAGCTGTTTACAACCCATAGGGCCGTCTTCCAGCACGCGGCGTGGCTGCGTCAGGGTTGCCCCCATTGCGCAAGATTCCTCACTGCTGCCTCCCGTAGGAGTCTGGGCCGTGTCTCAGTCCCAGTGTGGGGGATCATCCTCTCAGACCCCCTAGCCATCATCGCCTTGGTAGGCTCTTACCCTACCAACTAGCTAATGGCACGCAGGCTCATCTGAAGGCGGCCGAAGCCTTTAACAACTGTTCCCATGCGGGACCGCTGCATCATCGGGTATTAGCGCACCTTTCGGCACGTTATCCCCGCCCTTCAGGCAGATTGCCTACGCGTTACTCACCCATCCGCCGGTCTCCCCAGCCTCCGAAGAGACTGGTTCTCCCACGACTTGCATGTGTTAGGCCCGCCGCCAGCGTTCGTCCTGAGCCAGGATCAAACTCTCCATGGTATATATAACACCAAATTACTTCGAGTCCGCCTCCCGGCCGTCTTTTAATCGTCAATCAACATTCGTCAATCAACGGGTCGCACTATGCGATTATCTGTCTGTCTCACTATGGAAAAGAACAATTTTAGAATCGCTCATCTAACTTCTAGAGCAAAAAATAGGGTTGAGATCAATTCGAGAATTGGCCTCAACCCATTTCCAAAACGGAAAACAAATATACGGCTATCCCCGGGTCATTGTCAATCGTTTTCTGAACTTTTTTTCCTACATCTTCTACAGTCCTACCTTATTTTCAGGCTGTATCGGAGGACGGCTCATAGAGGCTAAATTCTGAAGGATCTTCGTCATATTCCATAAATAATTTAACCCCAAGATAAAAAAGTGGAGTATCAAAAAGTGCGAAAAAGAATTTGAAGAGATATGAGTTTAAAATAAGTATGGCCAAGGCTCCCAAACTATTAATCTCATCTCCTAAATTTCCCGCAAAATAGAGTATTGAGAGGATGGCTGTTGAGTCAACCAGCTGGCTGACGGTTGTAGAAGCATTATTGCGAAGCCAAAGGTGTTTCCCGTCTGTAAGACGCTTCCAGAAATGAAATAACCGCACATCAATTGTCTGGGCAGTAAGGTAGGCTATCATACTCCCAATAGTATTGCCAACCATAAATTCATAGACTTGTTCAAACAGATTGGTGCCTCCACTGACACCTGCTGTGTTTGGCAACCAGTGATTTATGCTCATCAATAACAACATGAAGCCGTTCATGGCAAACCCGATCCATACTACCATCTGCGCCTTTTTACGTCCGTACAGTTCTGATATCAGATCAGTAGCTAAAAAAGTGAACGGGTACGCAATGACCCCAACTGGCACACTCATAATATAAGTGCTTTCATTGCGAACCAAGCTAGGTGTGATTGCTTTCAGCCAGCCGGGTAGCTCAACGGAGAAGATTGTTACAAATTTTGTGGTACCAATAACATTTCCCAAGACGAGTGAAGTCAAAAAAACTCCGGCCAGACTCAGAAAAAGAGCGTCTCTTTTAAATGGTGTACGTTCTGTAAGCAATTTCATCAAACCGAATGCAGTTTTTTATTGGACAATACCAGTAAGATCAAAAGATCAAATTCAGCTTAGTCATAAATTTCTGATCAATAAATATCGAAAAACAAAATTAATCCCCAATAGTTTCATTCTCCTTTTATCTGTCATATTCAACTGCTTTTGTCTCTATCGACTGCAATATTTTTCGTTTCCCGCGAGCATATATTTCATTCCATTGCTGCATAACTGGGCTGGGCTATAATCCATCAATGATGATTATGTGGTTGCACCGCTTAAGGAGGCCAAATTGGGTAGGCGATGAAATGGACGGACCGAAATTCAAGCAACAGAAGGATGTTTTTAAAAACGTAATGTGGCAACATTTTCATCCAACTACATATTATATGGAGATATATTTCGGTGGGTAAATTAGAAAACCTCAGTACATTTACGCCTTTTGTGAAACCGATTATTAGATAATAAGATGAATCGTTCAGGAATTGTCTACAGAGGTGAATAAAAATCTGAATCACCGCAGTCGCAAAAATTGAGAATCTATTTAGTGGTGGTTCGATATTCCTGTTTCGATGGGTATAGTCCCTTCAAAAACTACCAAAATTGCCAGTAAAATTATGAACAAAATAAGATGCTGAACTTGCTGGGCAATGTCGAAGCTGATGACATCCCCAAATCTACTCCCATCAATAATATTTGGCGAATCGCAGCCCTTTAGAAGCAAAGCCTGATATTACCATATATAGCAGCTATAACAACGTAAAAACTATCCCTGATGACTTGAACGTGCACGATCTAACATGGTGATTGGAGCTTAACGAGAAATTCAGCTTAGAAATAGAAAAGAGGAGGGAATCTGGAAAGGGGAATCATTACTTCACACTCATTATAAAAAGTGGTGGTCAGCATCGAGGTTATAGAAGAAGTCGCCGCCAGTTTAACAGTAATATGGCTAAAGAAATACAGCAAGTATCAGCAGGAACTGAGGAAACTGTATTCCACTAATTCCAGGTCCGGTAAGCCGAGCGCAACGTATCCCCCACTAATTCCTGTATTTCGGTCCACTGTTTTGCATTTCCATTCTTGGGAAATTTCTGGTTCACCTCTACCTCCAGACCGGCATAATAGGGATCGGAAAACTTAGTACGCAAATAGGTCGAGAACCCGTCCATCACGCCTGGATATGGATAATTGTATCGCACTCTCAGGTCCGAGGCTTCCTCAAGATGTGATTTCCATATTTGGCAAAAAGACTGCTCGTTTTTTCGATCCGGATCAAACAGCAAACCCACATCAACATCACGGACAGTACCATTTAATTTTGGAGTAAAGGTATGTACGCTTAGATGCAGAATTTCGGTGCCCTCCTCAATTCGGTCGGCTATATACTTTTCTACATTATTTCTGTGGGGATAATAATAGTTCTGGACTATTTCTTCGCGTTCTTTTTCGTTGAGCGAATCGATAAACTCAGAAAAAAGCTCGGAGCTGTTAAGGGATCGATTCAGATCTATAAGCAGACGTGTTACCGAATGTACAAACGGCGTAACTTTCAATTTTTTGGCGCAGGTACGAGTTAATTCTAACGCGCCGATATCGTATCCGCGGTGTGATTTCAACACTGCTGTATTATTGTTAAAAAAATGCTCATAAAGTTCGGGAACGTTATTTCCCGCATGTTCACAAGTAATGACGATCTCTTTACTCATTGTCCTTAAAAAGTTTCCCTTCCGACAGTACGCCCGAAAGTGAACGATATACTTCCATGAGCTCCCCCTTGCCGGGAGTTCGACCGTTAAAGCTCTTTACAATCCTGGAAGAAAGCGTACCGGTTTTCAGAATTCGTTCTGCTGTTCGTACCATCGGGTCCGGCGTTTCGTAGTCGGTGGTGTAAATTTCGTTAAAAATATAATTCCATAGCCTATTAACAGTCATTTCGGTATCGGCTGAAATACCAAAAAGCTGCAGAAAATCGATAGGTATTTCTGCTTTTTCTCCCTCTTCTATCACATTTAATAAAATTTCATAGAGCTTTTTTTCATTCCAGCTTTTCTGCGCTTCCAGGCTGCCTAATCGCTCCTCGACTAGTGCATTGAGCGTATCCACAACAAGGCGTACCAGCGCCAGGTCGGCCAGCGGTGACTCCTGGATATCGAGCACCCGAATTTCGATGCTGCCGCGGTCAAACCGTGCAATGGCCCCGCGGGAGTTGAGCCACTCGTCCTGCAGAATACCATCTGGATCATACGGGGCGATGTCCCGGTACATTCGTTGAAAAATTTCCCTGTTGTAATCCTCTTCTGTAAAAACAGCTTCCGGCACAATCAGGCCGGTTACCGACGGAATTCTCTTGGAATTGGAGCGATACACCTCCATCCGGAAATCGGTGAATCCTGTAATCTGGGCGTCGGAAATGGGAGAGCTGGCTGCGATGCCGGGCAAAATCGGCAGCAACACACGAATGGCGGCATGCAGCTTCTCAAACTCTTCATCCCCGACAAACGGCAGGTTGATATGTGTGCTCTGCAGGTTGGCCCAGCCGTGGCCCCGGCAGTCAAAAATACGGTTGTACGCCTCGTAGATCGGGTTGTATTCATGCGGCCAGAGCTTCATCTCTTTGTCAGGGTCCATCCACGGGTGCATAGCGGTGGGCAGCAGCATGGCGTTGCGTGGTTTCAGCCGTCGGTTGATCTCGTTAACCTGCTCCTGGAATTTCATATCTAGCCCATCAAGGGAATCGGCCGGACCGTTGGTCTTCAGCTCAATGACGTGCAATGCCAATTCGTTGGACCAAGAGATCGCACCGCGTTCAACTTCATTTCTGTATTCGCCCGCTACTTCTTTTATCAGCTCATCGGCAATGGGGCGAATATCCAGCGAATCGCGATCCACAATCATATATTCAAGCTCCACACCGATCGCCTCAAACAGGTGCCATTGTTTTTTCTCAGACATTAGATAATTTCACTTTTTTCAACAGATAACAGGATAAGCTCATCATGTTGAGGATCTGGAACTCTCAACCGTATCTCTCCTTATGCCTTTTTGCTGTTCTATTCGCCGTAGTATCTCGGTCATAATTTCCCGGTATAGATCATCTTTCAACACCCCATCTTCAATACCCGAATCGATGCTGGGATTATCATTTACTTCGATGACATGAACTTTACCGTTGACCTGCTTCAAATCTACCCCATAAAGTCCATCTCCTATAAGATTGGCGGCTTTAAGCGCAGTTTTTATCACTTCAGCAGGTGCTTCTTCCACGCTAAGTGTTTCGGCTTTGCCCTCATACGTGCGACCTGTTTTCGACCGTTCGTAGATCTGCCAGTGCTTACGCGCCATAAAATATTTGCAAACGTAGAGCGGTTTGTGATTCAGAATGCCCACCCGCCAATCGAAGTCGGTAGGAATAAATTCCTGGGCAATAAGCAGATCAGATTTTGCGAACAGTGTTTTCAGGGCTTGTTCCAGCTCCTCGGGCGTATCCGCTTTTACAACACCCTGCGAAAATGAGCTGTCCGGTTGTTTCAGGATGCACGGAAGACCGATCTCATTGGGGATACGCTGCTGGTTTTCTTCACTGACAATTTTGGTTTTGGGTGCTGCTATTTTATGACGTTCCAGCAATTCTGCCAAGTATACTTTGTTGGTGCATCGGAGAATCGATTCCGGATCGTCGATCACCACCAATCCCTCCACCGCAGCTTTCCGTGAAAAACGATACGTATGGTGATTGACGTTAGTCGTTTCCCGAATAAAAAGTGCATCGAATTCAGCCAGACGGCCGTAATCCTCTTTGGTAATTCGTTCTACATAAAAATCCAGGGCCTCGGCTGCTTTCGTGAATTTTTGAAGAGCCCGCTCATTGGAAGGGGGAAATTTTTCCTCCGGATTTATGAGAATGGCCAGGTCAAAACGGGTGGCCTCTTTGCGTGAAATATAATTTCTACGCCGCTTAAAATATTCCTTTGCTTTTTCCACCATAAATGAGTGGTGCTCTTCCGGGATATCGCTGGCGGCAATTGGTCCGATGGACTGCATATTCCATTTCTCATTTTTCACAAACTGGGCACGTAGCAGCGGAGCCTGGAACTGTGAAAACAGCTGATGGCAAAGCCGGTCGTACCGCTTGGCAATATTGCGCCCAAAATAAATACTTAGCGTAAAGCGGTCGCTTTGTATCGTTTTCAGGCTTTTTTGGATCAACATATCCAGCTCATCCGAGACAAAACGAACCATTGTCGGTGATTTCAAATCTTGTATTGTCAGTACGTTGGGAAGCGGCTTGTGTCCCCGTGCCATCGCCAGCAGAGAAACATAGTATCCAGTGGTTTGGTAACGGTAGGACCGACAAAGGTTAAAGACCCGTGCATTTTTCAAGCTGCTATATTGTGGGTCCGCCAGGTATGATTTTGCAGAGATCAGTTCTACGCCCGGAATCTGAAGCGCCCAGTTTTTCGGATTATTAACAATAACAAGTGTCTTCATCAGGCCTCAGTTCCTGGTTGTATGATGATCATGTTTCCATCGTAGGTTATAATCCCCAACAATATGGCATTGATCACGCGATCGATATCTACCTCGTAGTACTGTGCTCCCTGCGCAAGGGGATTGGCCTGCAACGGATCGGCCACTGATACGGTTTTGCTCTTTTTGTGATATCCGTGCAACACCATAAAATGACCCGACGGTTTACCCCGCAGATCGTCATATTCACAATGGATGCCATATTCCCGTTTACTCTGATACAGATACGTTGCACTGAGGCCGGTCAAAATCGGGATATTCCTATTCAAAAAGCCCCGGATCAGCGAGCGGCTTAATGTCTCAAAGTTAAGTTTTCCTCCCAAATCCAAAAATTCTACGTAGGCCCGGGTAGCTTCCTGCAGTTTGGCATCAGGTTTAACCTCGACTTGTTTTAGGAGTTTATTTTTGACAAAAAACGCTTCATGTCCAAACCATGACGGGTCAAAAAGATTCAGGTTGTAGGAATAGATCTCGGCCTTGTAGCCACGCCTCAAGGCATGAGTTGCCAGCCACGCCCCCAGTGTACCGCCTTCGGCCAGTTTGGGCACTTCATTAATGATGGTTTCCAGGGAGATCTCATCCCCATAAAATTGATAAATCGTATGCAGGCAGGTTGGTCCACAAGTGGTCTCATCTGGCTGGGAAAGAATAGATATGGGTATAGCTGATTTCATTTTCTTAAGCTAAAATAGGTCTATATAATTGCAGATATAAAACGAAAATTACGGAGAATTCTGATTATAGCATCAACCTATTTTCTGTTTATTTTCCATCACTGTTGCGCATCTCCTGCTGCCTCATCGGCATGGCATCTACCACGGAAAACAGCTTATCGGTGTTGAGTACTGATTTCGTCCGCAACTTTTCTGTGCCGTCTTTGCCGATGAGAATAACCACAAACGCATGATCCAGCACTTCAAACCGGTCAAAGAGTTCAATTGTTTTTGAATTTGATATGGACTTTTCATCCCCAAAGGATTGATCGTTCTTAAAAAGATGAAATACTTTAAGATTCCGATCATCAAATCCAGCTTGTTGATCTTGAAACTCGTTCAACTGATTTTTATAACTATTTTCGGATTCGGTTTCTGCGAAAATCAGGAGCAATCGGTTTTTCCACTGATAGTCGTCAAGGTCAAACGCATGGTTTTGCTGGTTTTGAGACATTCCCATGGTCGTTAAAAACATTAGTAGTACAAATAAAAGCGGTGTTCGAACCAACATAGCATGTGTATTTTAGGAATTGATCTCATCCAACACCATCCGGCAAGCGACCGTTCTTCGGGTATCCCTGAGTAAATAAACTTGTTGAAGCCATATCTGTCTGACTGAACTTGATATTTCCGATCCTAAAAGGGTATTTAGGGACCATCACTTAATTCCAACAATCCATTACCGACATGTCTCTTCTGCTCTTGGCTCCAAATCGCAATATGAAAGATTGGCAAGAAGCTCTGCTGGAGGAGGATCCAAATTTAGATGTGGAGATCTGGCCTGAGGTTAAAGATCCAGCGCGGGTTCAGTTTATCGTGAGCTGGGATCAGCCCAAACGGACGTTGAACCAGTATCCAAATCTTAAAGTAGTTACCTCGCTGGGGGCTGGTGTAGATCATATTCTACAGGATGAGCATCTGCCCTATGATGTAAGGGTGTGCCGGGTGGTCTCCTCTTCGCTGGTCCGACAGATGCAGGAGTATATTTTGGCGGTAGTGCTCAACTACCAGCGAAATATGTTTACTTATTTTCGTCAGCGGGCAGCGAACAAATGGGAGGAGCATCCCAATAAAAAGCCGGGGGAAATACCCATTGGAATTATGGGATTGGGAGAACTGGGGCAGCCCGTTGCACGCATACTGGCTGAGAATGAATATCAGGTAAATGGGTGGTCGCGAACTGAGAAATCAATGGATGGAATACAGACCTACAGCCAAAAGCAACTTGATTCCTTCCTGGAGGCATCACGGATTCTGGTATGCCTGCTTCCGCTAACGCCCGAAACAGAAGGCATCCTGGAGCTGGAGTTGTTCAAAAAATTGCAACGGCCCGCTTTTCTGGTCAATGTAGCCCGGGGTGAACACCTTGTGGAAGAAGACCTGATTTACGCTTTGGATACCGGCTCGATGGATGGAGCCTGCCTTGATGTTTTTCCTGAGGAGCCGCTGCCCGACCGACACCCTTTCTGGAACCGAAAGGAGATTATGATCACCCCTCACGCTGCCAGTTTTACTCCTGCCGATGAAGTCGCCGAACAAGTTGTTGAAAATTATAAGCGGGCTCTTTCTGGAATGGATCTGAAAAATGAGGTGAATCGCGACAAAGGATATTAGTAAGCAATCGCTGAAATTTACCCACTCACGTCGACGGGATGTATCCAATCAAAAGGATCCTCAACCTTGCCGGTCTGTATTCCATAGATCGTATCGTACAGACGCTGCCCGAGTGGTCCACGGGCTTCTTTGTGAATTTGCACGGTTTCCCCCTCGTGAGATATCGCCCTGACGGGAGAAATAACGGCCGCCGTTCCTGTACCAAATACTTCTTGCAATATCCCTTCTTTACCAGCTTCCATTACCTCATTGATAGTCAGTTTCCGCTCTTCTACCGAGATGTTCCAGTGCCGGGCCAGCTGTATTACAGAATCTCGCGTGATCCCGGGCAGTATGGTACCGCTGAGCTCTCGCGTTACCAGTACATCATCAATCAGGAAAAATATGTTCATCGTACCAACCTCTTCCACATACTTGTGCTCCCGGGCATCGAGCCACAGCACCTGGTCGAACCCTAACTCCTTCGCTTTTTGAACGGGATAAAGACTGGACCCGTAATTACCCGCCGCTTTAATATTGCCGGTACCTCCTTTGGCCGCACGTACATATTTCTGGGCTGTGGTAAGACTCACCGGTTTTGAGTAGTAGGATCCCACTGGTGAGGTAATGATATAGAACCGGAATATATTGGCGGAACTGGCGGCAATTACCGGCTCAAAGGCCATCGCAAAAGGACGTATGTACAGAGAGTTTCCCTCTTTTTTGGGGATCCATTCATGATCCAGCTTTATCAGCTGCTCAATCGCCTCCATAAAAAGATCAGAATCGATCTGCGGGATGCACATGCGCTCACATGAATTTTTCATTCGCTGAATATTTCTTTCCGGCCGGAACAGATTCACCGTGTCATCCCCGACATGGTACGCTTTGGTTCCCTCAAACACGGATTGCCCGTAATGAAATACATTTAGGGCTGGTTCTACTTCAATCTTGCTGTATGGTTTTACTTTGGGAGTAAGCCAGTGGCCGTCCCGGTATTCCATTTCGAACATATGGTCAGAAAAGATCCTGCCAAACCCGGGATTATCGAGATCTGCCTGGCTAAGCCGACTCGAAGAGGTTTTACTAATTTGAATTGTGGTATCTGCAGTCATAATAAAATCAGTTTTTGGAATAATAAAGTACAGTCTTTCTCAAAAAAGGCTTATAAAAGCTTCAAAAAATCGGTTATAATCTCAGTGCCGTCGCCATGCCCAAACGGCTGCCTTTTACTTGTGTAAACATTAATAAAGTACCAAATGCCCATGAATAGTTTCCTGAAGATATCATTCTTCACCGTCCTGATATATTTATGTATCACACAGAAGGCCATACAAGCCCAAGGTACCTCTCCACCTGTTATACTTTCGATGCAGGAACGCGCCGAGGTCCAAAACAGGTGGCTGGAATATCGGCTGAATAATGTCGTACCCGATCTTATGCAACGGGAAAAGATCGATATGTGGATTATCGATGCGAGGGAGTATAATGAGGACCCGGTTATTAAAACGATGCTTCCGGCCACCTGGCAAACAGCACGCCGCCGTACGATACTTGTTTTTTCAGACAACGGCAAAGAGATAGATCGGCTGGCCGTTGCAAGGTATGATATTGGCGAATTCTTCAAAACTGCCTGGAACAAAGAGCAGCAACCTGATCAGTGGCAGCGACTTGTAGAGATTATCAAAGAGCGTGATCCCGAAAAAATCGCCCTGAATTATTCCTCCACCTTTGCCTTGGCTGACGGCATCAGTCACAGCGAATACGAAGCCTTGACCTCTGCCCTGCCCGAAACATACCGTAATCGAATTGTATCCGGAGAGAAGCTCGCCATCGGCTGGCTGGAAACACGTATCGAACCTGAGATCCAGGTCTACCCAATGATCTGTCACCTGGTCCACGATATCATTCACGAGGGGTTGTCCGAGAAGGTGATCCAGCCCGGCATTACCTCTACCACCGATGTGGAATGGTGGTACCGGGAACGGATACGTGAGCTTAAATTGACAGCCTGGTTTCATCCAAGTGTTTCGGTACAGCGAAATACAAACGCCGAAGCTGGCTCTCAAGGCAATTTCTCATCGCCTCCGCCACGAGACACTATCCGTCCCGGCGACCTGCTGCATGTAGATTTTGGCATCACTTACCTCGGGCTCAGCACCGATACCCAGCAGCATGCCTACGTACTAAAACCGGGAGAAACGAAAGCGCCAAGAGGACTTCAGCGGGCATTGGTTGAAGGAAATAAACTACAGGATATTCTGACCGCTAATTTTGAGGAGGGCCGTACTGGAAACGAAATATTGGCAGCTTCAAGAAAAGAAGCGACCGCCCAGGGCATTGCGCCGAGCATCTATACGCACCCGATCGGGTTTCATGGGCATGGTGCAGGTCCGACGATCGGGCTATGGGATCAGCAGGGTGGTGTACCCGGTCGGGGGGACTATCCGCTATACGCTAATACAGCGTACTCCATCGAATTAAATGCCACGGTCAAGATCCCGGAATGGGATCAAGATATTCGGATTCGGCTGGAGGAAGATGCCTTTTTTAACGGCGATTCCGTTCGATATATTGACGGTCGCCAAACGGAGCTCCACTTGATTCCCAGGCAAAAATGATTGCTAATTAATCTAATCCTCCTAAAAAGTTCTGCAATCCCGAACTCCAATTTTGAATCTCACAAGGCATGATCTTTTTTGGAAGTTTAAGAGTCAATGGCTAATTGCCTGCTAGGAGTCTGTCGGACTTTCCGGGTATAATTTAGTAGGTTTAGGTGACCTTTTAGAACATCAAATGAAGTTGTTTTGTGAGGGCGAATTTCAAGTTAGTAGATCGTGATACTTCCTATTTGTTGCCACCTTCAGTGGACGAATGGCTGCCCGAAGACCACCTGGCCCGGTTTGTGGTGGAGATTGTCGATGAGATGGATATTTCGGAATTGGAATCCACCTATACCGGCAGCGGCTCGGACGCCTACCATCCGCGCATGATGGCGGCTCTGCTGTTTTACAGCTACGCGAGCGGGACGTTTTCCTCCCGCACCATCGAGACAGCCACCTACGAGTCGGTGGCGTTTCGCTATGTGGCCGCCAATCAGCATCCCGATCACGATACCATTTGTTCCTTCCGCAAGCGGTTTTTCCAGCCGCTGGGGGCCCTGTTCAAACAAATTTTGCAGGTGGCCGCTCAGATGGGGCTGACCGAGTTGGGCGATGTAAGCATCGATGGCAGTAAGTTCAAGGCCAACGCCAGCAAACACAAGGCGATGAGCTGGCAGCGGGCCAGCGCCCTGGAAGATCAGCTCTCCGAGGAAGTCGCCGAACTGCTGGAAGCCGCCGAGGCCGCTGACCGGCAGGCAGAAGAGGATGATCGGCTTCCCGAAGAGCTGGCCCGCCGCAGGGAGCGCTTAACGCAAATTCGTCAGGCCAAACAGATGATCGAAAAACGGGCCGAGAAGCGTTATGAGACCGAACAAGCCGAATACGAGACCAAGATGGCTGAGCGTCGCCGCAAGGAGAAGCGAACCGGCACCAAGACGCCAGGCCGCAAACCGGAGCCTCCGGAGCCGGGCCCGAGGGAAAAAGATCAGGTAAACTTCACTGACCCCGAATCCCGCATTATGCTGACCAGCAGCAACGGCTGGCAGCAGGCTTGGAATGGGCAGGCGGCCGTGGACATGGACTCCCACCTGATTGTAGGCGGCCACATCAGCCAGGCGCCGAATGACGCCCAGGAGCTGGCCCCGGTCTTGGATACGGTGGAAGAGTTGCCTGAGGCGGTAGGCCAGGTCGAACGTATCACGGCCGACAACGGGTATTATAGCGAAGATAATATACATGAAGCCACTGACCGAGAACTCATCCCTTATATAGCAACCGGTCGCCAGTCCCACAACCAGCGCTGGGACGAGCGGCTGGCCGATCCGGGCCGCCCCGGAAGAGGAATCGGAAAAGGAACGAATGGCCTGGCGGCTGAAAACCCGGAGGGCCGGGCCTTCTACGGGCGGCGCAAGGCCACCGTGGAAACCGTCTTTGGGATCATAAAAAGTGCCATCGGGTTCCGGCAGTTTAGCCTGCGGGGGCTAAAGAAGGTCAACGGTGAGTGGGATTTGGTTAAATGCGCCTACAATCTGAAGCGCATGCACGGGTTGGCAAGTTAACCACTGCGAGCAGAAGAATATCTGAGATGGAAATACAACGTGGAATGCCGAAGACAAAAAAATTCTTACCAGACCTTACCGCAAAAATAAATGTAGAATACGCAGATTCGCTTTGTCCGACAGACTCCTAGAGATCCTGAATGCAGGATAAAAAATCCATTCGTAATTTATACCAGCCAGAATAACCAAAAAATTATGAGCAGTATTGATTCACTTTTCAATCTCCTTGAGGATACACCCAAAGGCCCTTTTTTCAACCCTTGGTTTCACCAGGATGTAGAGCATGATCGCAGTAAAGATGCCCCTGATATTCGCAGGCAGCAGCTCAGGACCTACCTTTCCGACCGGTTGGAGTCAGCCCAATACCTTTTTGTGGCCGAAGCGCTACGGTACCCAGGCGGGCATTTTACCGGCATAGCGATGACTTCTGAGCGTATTTTACTTGGCCACCAGCAGGCACCCACGCTATTCCACCAGATGATGTATTCCGTGAACTGGAGCCGCGCCGTACCAGCAAGCCGGAGGTGATTGCAAAAGGCTTTTCTGAACCAACCGCCACCATTATGTGGAAAGCGCTTTACAAACTTGAGTTGAATCCTTTTGAGGTGGTGCTTTGGAACGGTCTGGCCTGGCACCCTTATGATCCCGATAGCGGAATGCTCAGCAACCGCACACCCAGCGACAGCGAGCTGGAGGCGGGCATACCAGCCCTTGAGGCTTTCTTTGCACTCTATCCCGATGCAAAAGTAATTGCGGTGGGGCGAAAATCAGAACACTGCCTTGACAAGCTGAATACCAGCTACACCCCGGTACGCCATCCTGCCAACGGCGGCGCTCCTAAATTCCGCAGGCAGATGAAATCAATAATGGAAAATGATTTTTAAAAAAAGAATTGGGATCACCCGGTTGAAGGGCGTCCCAATTCAATATTGTTTCCGATTTCAGCAGTTTTTATCCGGTACTCTGCATCGCAGCAGCAATGCCGTTAATACTGAGGAATAGAGCTTCGCGCAGATCTTCCTCGTTCTTACCATTACTTTCATCCGCTTTTTTCCATCTATCCAGCAATTCAACCTGCATCAAGTTCTGGGGATAGGTAAAGGGATTTCGGAATCGAATCGATTTTTTGATCACTTTGCTGTTATCCAGTATGCCATCAAGGCCGGTGATCGAGGTTATGACATCTTCAGCTTTCCGGAAGTCTTCGGCGATGATACCATAAAACTTGCCCTCGGCTTCTTCAGTATAGGCTTTGGCGGTAGCCATGTGTGTTCGAGCCATTTCTCGCTGTGCGTTATCCAGGATGGTTTTGAAGAATATCCATTCCTTATACCACTTCTGGAACAGCTTTAGATTCTCCTCATCCTCTTCAATAAGCTCATTCAACGCCTTGCCGATACCGTACCATCCGGGCACGTTGAAGCGTACCTGGGTCCACGCAAACACCCACGGAATGGCCCGCAGATTATCGAAGTCCGCGGCGTCGGGACCTTTGCGGGAAACGGGTCGTGATGCGATGGGCAGACGGCTGATATGCTCAATGGGGGTGATTTTGGTGTACCAAGGCCAGAATTCAGGATCATCGATAAGATCTCTGTAGGCCTGCATGGAACTTTGGGCTACCTGCTCCATCACCTCTTCCAGCTTATCCCGGGAGCCCTGGGTGGAATCCTGGTCGGAAACCGTGATACGGAGCATGGCATTGACGATCTGCTCCAGGTGCCGGCGGGTGATGGAAGAGAGCGAATAACGGAATGATATCACCTCTCCCTGCTCGGTAAACCGAATGCGACCGTTGTTACTTATGGGGGGCAGCGCCAGGATCGCCTGGTTGGAACGACCGCCGCCGCGACCAACTGTACCGCCACGTCCATGGAACAGGCGAAAGTCTACATCATACTCGTGGCAAACTTTTCCGAGATCCTGCTGTGCTTTTCCAGTGCCCAGTTGGCCATCCAGTACCCGCCATCTTTGTTACTGTCTGAGTAGCCCAGCATAATTTCCTGGAATTCGTTTCGAGCTTCAACCTGTTTGCCGTACAGTTCGTTTTCGTAGATTTTGCTCATAATATCACCGCACACCTCGAGATCTTCAATCGTCTCAAACAGCGGCACTAAATCAAGCTGGCTTGATACGCTGTCCTGCTCGTAGCTCCAGAGTCCCGTTTCCTTGCCAGGATCAGCACTTCAAGCATGTCACTGATACCGTGCGTCATACTTATGATGTAGCAGCCAAAGCTATTTTGGTCCAGCTCCAGCATCTCACCAATCAGTTCAAATACATCCAGCAGTTCACGCGTATTATCCTCAACCTTCGCTTTTACCGGACAGAGCGGACGTGGGTTGGAAAGCTCCTGTGTCAATACAGTGATCTTCTCCTCTTCAGTCAGACTTTCATATTCATCAGTGACTTTAGCCAGTGAAAGCAATTCGGAGACCGCATCTTCATGCAGTTTGCTGTGTTGGCGGATATCCAGGCCTGCAAGGTGAAAACCGAAGGTGCGAGCCCGAATCAGCAGATTTTTAAGCTTCCCGTAACTGCTAACACTTTGCAGTCCGCCACTTTTCAAGCTCTCACGGATCAATTCCAGGTCAGTGATAAAATCAGATACCTGGTATTTCTGAGCTTCTTCCAGTATCTCTTCTTTTCGAGCAACGCGAATAGTCTGTAGCTGGTGCTCAATCTTGCGCATTATCAACGTTATTTTTTGTCGGTACGGCTCATGCTTATACAACCGCTGGTATCGATCTGAAAGGGTAAAGAGCGTTTTATCTTCCTCAAGGGATGCCTGTAGCTCATCGGTGATTTCATACTTATTACCAGAAACGCTCAGATAGCGGCGCATTTCATCAAGTTCTTCCAGGTACAGCTTCAGTACATTTTCCCGCTGTTCAAGAATGGTATTCCAGGTAACGTCCGTTGTAACCTTGGGATTTCCATCGCGGTCACTCCCTATCCATGAGCGATATTTGAGGATGATCGGCAGTTCCGGAACCGTATCGTAATAGGTTTTGAAGGCCTCCCGAAGATCATCATACAGCACGGGGACTGTCTCCCAGATGGAGTTCATAAAATAAAACATGCCGTTTTCCACCTCATCCTCTACCGTAACACGCGCCGAGCGTACCTCATCTGTCGCCAGCAGTAGGTGAATTTCGTTCAGGATCTCCAGCACTGCAGTCTTGCGTTCATCGGGGGTGTACTGTTCCTGCTCCAGCTTGGAAATCATGGAAGTGATATGCTGTTGTTTCACCAAAATACTGTGGCGCCGCGCCTCGGTAGGGTGAGCGGTAATAGTGGGCTGAATATCCAGCTTCCCGATTACTTCCAGCGCTTCCTCTTTGCTGTAGCCTTTTTCACTGAGCTGATACACTGCCTCGGCAATGCTTTCGGTACGGGGCGAATCAGCTGTGGTTTTGAACGAACGCTCCCGGTTAATCCGGGTGATTTCATGCTGCTCCAACGAATTAATCAGGTGAAAATAGACAGTATAATACCTTAGGAGCGAGCTAATTTTGTCGGTTGAAAATTCACCGATCTTATCCTTCAGTTTTTCGAGGGTTTCTTCATCACCTTCATCGAACGCCTTCGCTGCCAGCTTGGGCAACTCGGTGATATCTCCAATCAGGTCTGCATCATCCTTATCGGTTATTACTTCCTCCAAGAATTGAGATAAACTCTTAATCTGATGACCGAGATTCTCGCTAATTTCACTTTTTTTGGCAAAATAGTCAGTTGTTTTTTTCCACAGCATTCGTGTTAACCTGGTTTTATTTAATATTCTATTTATTATCAACTTAGCTCTTACAAAATACCGACGGAGGCCTAATATATGAAAAATAGATGTGAGTGGTGTGAGGATACTTTCCCGGAATATGTACAGTATCACGATCAGGAGTGGGGGGTGCCGGTAACCGACGATCAGACTCAGTTCGAGTTTTTAGTACTCGAAAGCGCCCAGGCCGGCCTCAGCTGGAGCACAATTCTAAAGAAAAGGAGGGGTACAGAAAGGCGTTTGCACATTTTGATGTAGAAACGGTAGCCCACTTCAATGAGGATAAAATCCAGCAACTCAAAAACAATCCGGAAATTGTCAGAAATGAACAAGAAATAAGGGCTACTGTAAATAATGCCCGCAGATTTATGGAAATTCAGCAAAAACACGGCAGTTTCTGCAAGTATATCTGGTCATTCGTGAACGGCAAGCCAATTAATAACCGTTGGCAGTCGCTCAGCGAGATTCCTTCTTCTACGGCTCAGTCTGAAAAATTGGCTGCGGATTTGAAGAAAAGAGGGTTTAAATTTGTGGGGGCTACCACCATTTATGCGCATATGCAGGCCACTGGTTTGGTAAATGACCATGAAATTTCTTGTTTTAAGGCATCAGGAGGTTTGCAAAATTGCAACGAGAATATTAGTTTTTAAAAAATGTTAGCTACATTACTTCAACGACTAGAATTAGGTTTCAATAGGCTACTGATTTTTAACAGGATCATTACCGATAGACGATTATTTCTTAACACGATGTTGATATAGTTACATAAAAGTTTTTCTTATTTTAAGATCAACTATTCGATCTAATAAAATCTAATTCATCTAATCAAAAAGACCGAATGTATGCGCTCAAAATTTTCAATACAAGAAGTTGGCAAAATGCTGGACATGAAGCCTTCACAAGTTGAAGATGAGATTGATGATGGCTATTTGGGATACACTTATGAGGACGGAGATAAAAAGGTAACACTCTACGATCTGGAAAAATATATGGGAGCAGAACGTACAAGAGAAATTACACGGGAGTTTCTGCAACACAAACAAGACTGACACAGACATCTCCATTTACGCATAGTATTCAGCTTTACCGATAGCTTCATTGTTTAAAAGAGAAGAATGCGCGTTCTCCAGTACATTAATTTTTGATCTCCACGAGATTACCAATACTATTCTCTATCTTCCTTCCTGGTTACCTCTCCTATCAGGCCAGGAAGTTTGACTGAAGAGCCGGAATAAACATCCTAATGCCAGCAACGAGGGTAATCATCCGAGCTTCGTAATTATTTCGTAATTATATTATATTGTGGAGGTCTGACAATTTCATTTTTCTGATTATACCTCTTTTTCTTTTTTATCTAAATACGAAACGCCTGTTACTAGTGGCTGGAAAAGATCTGGAAATTCTTGAACAAGAATTTGATTACAAATTTGGCTTCCCAATCCCTGTAAAGTAATATGGCTAATCTTCTAGGACGACCAATAAGATATTGCATTTAACCCTTAACGGATTTGTCTCTCTTTTAGTCCTACACATATCATCCACATTATATCTTCTCCCATCAGAACCAAGAAATACGCAAACCCTTTTTAAAGACCTTTTTGAGAAATATGGTCGCCTATTCTTTTACCCTTAAACCTGCCCAGAATTCCTATACCTGAAAAAAAGCGGGGAACAGCTGATGGACAAGTCAAATAACTGGAGCGCATCAAGGTATTTCTAAAACCCGCCGAAACTATTCATAGATATGATAAACAGGCTGGTCCCCACAGCCAGTGAGATAGGGCATCTTCCAGCAGCATCAGTACAGACCCCGTCAATATGGAACCACCTGACCCAAGAATCCCAGAGAAAGCGCGACCAGTAATGCCAATAATTATGCTCAAAATATCATTCACACCTTATTTTTAAATGAAAGAGGTGCACGTAAGCGCCTCGATATTTAGCTGCTCGTTTTTACGAGTTTAGACCCGTTACATACAAAGGCCAAGGCTCGATGAATAATTCTGTAACAATAAATTTGTAGAGCGCTTTTAATAACCCGGGATGTTCATGTTCAAGATCAAAACCTGAACGAATTCGAATTCGCGAAAAAACCAAAATTGGATGAAATTGTGGTTTTTCAAAGCTCTGGTGCAAACGCTTTGCGTTTAATCTAAAGTTCATAAAAAGTATGAGGAATAAATTTTACGTATACATTATCATGTATTAACATGTAAATTATTTAAACGGTTATATTGAAGATACACACACCTGAAACAGAAAAACAATCCACGAGAATAATGCTTGAGGACAATAAACCGAAACACGAACAGATAAGCGACTGGCTTCGGGAGAAAATCGGCGCCGGACATTTCATCGTCGCGGGAGACCGGTTGCCCTCCGAAAATGAACTCGGCGAAAAATTCGATGTGAGCCGCGTAACGGTGCGCCATGCCCTCAAAACGCTGGAGAGCGAAGGCATCATCTACCGCCGCCAGGGCTTGGGCTCTTTCGTTGATGAGGCCAAAATTAGCCAGCCAATCGTTTGCCTGACCGATTTTGAGGAAGATATGAAGCGTGCGGGTTTAAAGGGGCGATCCAAGATCATCGCCAAAGAAGTGGTAACCGGCACCCGTCACATCACCCAAAAGCTGGACCTTGAACCGGACTCCAAGCTCGTACAACTGGACCGCGTACGCCTGGCCAACGACAAAGCTATAGCCTTCGACAAAACATGCTGGCTGCCGCCGCTATACGGCCAGCTTTTTAGAGGGGCGTAGACTAGAGGCGACCAGACAAATTTACTTCGATTCTTGAAGAAAAGTATGAAATTCCTGTACTCCGGGGCACCTATAGCATCTCAGCGGCCAACGCGAATGCCTACCTGGCTAAGCACCTTGGAATTAAAAAACGGGATCCCCTCCTGCTCATCAATCGCCTCTCGATGAGTATCGGAGAATAAGAAAATTACTGTCAGCAGCGGTTCTACCGTCCAGATTGCGTAAGCTATCAGATGCAGCTGGAGCGTCGCGATGAGGATACGGAGTGCATGAGAGAAGGAATGCCACTCAAAGAATTTATGCCGGTCTTTTTCCAGGAAGATTGATTGTATGATTCAAATATCACTGAATTATAGGGTGCACAGAATGCTAAATCTAAAGATCAAATAAGCTTTTTTCTTTTCGCTCATGTAGCCCACATTTACTCGCGGAGAATATCGGTTGTACTCTTGTAATCTATTGGGACACATAATCTTATATCTATATTTTATCTTTAAAATAGAAACAGGATGGAAAAACGCTGCGAAATTTCTCTCTCTGCTGCGTTAAAGTCCAAATCGCATACGCATCCTACAGGCGTAGGTTTCCGCTGCAATTTGAGCTTCGCCTTGTAGTGAAACAAATTTCTTGATGAGAAATGTGGGGTAGAATTACTTTTCTTATTTAGGTTGTACCAGACGCATATACTTGCCTCTGCGAACACGTACCTATCCACTGTGTCTGTTACACCTTCCCCAACAAGAATGATTGGGATATCAACGTGAAGACCTTACCTTTCCAAAGCATTTTTTACAACTTATTTAAAATCAATAATGTATAAACTCGGTACTCATCATACGTTAAACGTAGCCCGGATATCAGACCATGGCTACTTCCTGCAAAATCCTTCATCTCCGAGACGACCCCCGAGGTGTTGTTGCCCAAAAATTAGCCCAAAATGATCTTCAGAAAAGGCGAAAATGTTCGGGTTTTTCTCTACAAAGATCGTGACGTCTTACTGCCACCACTCAGCAACCGAAAATAACCCTCAAGAACATCGCTCTGCTTAAAGTCACCGACGTTAACAGGAATGGTGCCTACCTGTACTGGGGACTCGACAAGGATCTTTTTGTGCCCTACAGTGAGCAGACCAAAGATATGGTTGCAGGCCAAACACGGCTGGTTTACTTATATCTGGATGAGATGACCGATCGATTGGTAGCCACAGAAAAAATCGACCGATACCTCACGAACGACCCTATTACCGGTAGAAGGAGGAAAAAGTGGATCTCTGGGTTCTGGAATCAAACGGACCTTGGGTACAATGTGGTTCTCGATGAGAAGCGCAAGGGGCTGATCTATCATAACGAATTTTACCGGGACGTACACTACGGCGACCAAACCACCGGCTATATAAAACAGATCAGGGATGACGATAAAACGGATGTTACCCTGCGCCCCATCGGCTACAACAAAGTGGAACCCAACGCCCGCCATATTCTGCAGCGAATCAGAGCGGCTGGATCGCTGCGCTGGGACCTGCATGACAGAAGTGATCCCGACCGGTACGCCAGCGACTTGAAGATGGGGCGAAAAAACCTTCAAAAAAGCGATCGGGCGCCTCTATAAAGAAGATATCATCGCCATTGAGGATGACGGCATCTACCTGGTTGACTGAGCTTTCCGTCGTTTGTAAACCGCAGGTAATTCAGGTTAGGACGCCCGATAATCGCTTCATTTTATTGTTCGGGGTCTATCTACGATTCGAGTTCACCGGCATGCGCTTTCGGTTGGCAGCCAGCCATTGATCGAACGTCTGTAGCGACTGATTCAGTCTGTGGGCCGCTTTCACATCCCGCGCTCCACTGGCAGTTCTTCTTTCAAAATCCCGCTTGCAAAACTGAAACATACTGCCAAGGTCGTCCGCTCCCGGGAAACCGAGCTTACGGTACTTGTCCGGCTCAATGTTGCGATACACCACCTTTTGCCCAAGCACCTTGGTCAGCGAGGTGGCCATCTGGGTGCCCGTCAGATTCTCACCGGAAATAAACACGCTTTTGCCGATGAATTCCGCTCCCTTTTTGAAAATGCCGTAGGCCGCGCGCCGATATCCTGCCGGCGGCGATCCCGGCACAGCTTTTGTCCCCAGTCGAGACGTAGGAAGCAGCTCTCCATTCTCTCCTTTTTGAAGTCCCATTCCGGGCGCAGCCAGGTTATCCCAGTAATAGGAGGTGTGCAGGAAGGTCACCGGCAGCTTCATATCGGTAAAATAATGGTTGGCTTCTCCCTTGGCGTCGAAGTGGGGTACCTTATATTTGCCCTGCAGGGTGGGCATACGGTTATCATTTAGCGGCACCCATTTACGGGTATCCTCCAGCGTGGACCAAATAACATGCTTCAAGCCGGCTTCCTTGGCAGCAGCGGCCATCGCCCGGGCCTGTTGCATCTCTTTCTCCGGCGAAAAATGGTTCCAGAAGAAGGTCACACAATAGGCTCCATACGCGCCTTCGAACGCCTTGCTCGGCTATCGATATCATCAAGATCGGCCTCCACCACCTTCAGCACCCAGCTTTGCCAGGGCGCACGCGCTTACTGATCGGGCGTCCCGGGTCAGGGCTGCGCGCCGTTAAACTCAGGAATTCGGCGTCAGTACGTAATCGCCCGAACTGATCCCACCACCCTGTGCACCGGTGGCTCCAACTACAGCAATTATTTTCTTATTCATTGTTGTTCTATTTTATTTATTAACGATCTAAACCACTTAAAAACTATGGTTTAGTAAACCATTAAATTGCACAGAAAAGTAATCTGTTAAAAGAATTATTTTCAGGATTTTGATCAGGTTCCAATGCTTTTCCATCACGGATGTAAGGGGCTGAAATCTAAATTGATTACTGATTACGCTTCATCGCGTAGCCTAGATCCATTTCTCCATCACCCGGGAACTGATAACAGCCTCCCAAAGGCGATATGCTCAGAAATTCGCTCCTCAATGCTCAAAAAATTTCGGACTTCAGTATGTCACGATAATATAAACCGATCCCCGCCTTGGCATCGACTTCCCCACCGAATGATAGCCATCAAATTAGCAACCTGTCCTTCATTCAAATCATGCTGATTTAAGACAAGCACTCGGTAATTAAAATCTTCAAGATTGCTTTAACCAGTTTAAGCTTATTAATAGAACCGCTAGCGAATGCTACTTGGTAAAAGCATTTTAAATTTCATATTGAGCAGGCATATTCCTCGTTAATTTAAACTATTATAAAGAAGAGACCATGAAATCACGCTTAATTTCCTTGTCCTATTCCTCCTGCTCTGGCGGCCTTTGATCCAGCCAGAGCAGAGGCGCGATCGTGGAAGAGTTTGAGGAACGGGTTACTGAATTTACCCTTGAAAACGGCCTGACCTTCACCGTCATTCAGCAGCCATCGCCCCCCGTCGTTTCACTTATCACCTGTAAATATGGGCGGGGCAGATGATTCGGTCAAGGCCGTACCGATTATTCCACATTTTTGAGCATATCGCGTTTCGACACGCGCTAGTCGGCACAACCAACTGGAAGAAAGAAAAAGTAGCCTTGCAAAACCTGGATCAAGCCTATCAGAAGTGGCTGGCCGAAAAGTATAGCGCTGATCCCGATTCAGCTCAACTGGATAAGCTATGGCAAAGCTTCCAACAACAGCAGGAAGAAGCCAAGCAGTATGTCGTGAATAATGAATTTTCGCAGATTATCGACACAACGGTCAAACCGGACTAAACACAAAACCGGCAGATCAAACTGTATATTTTTACAGCCTGCCTGAAAATCGCACGGAACTATCCGTTGGCATAAAGTCCGACCAACGACCCGGTATTTCGCGGTTACAGGAGAAAGAGGTCATTCGGAACGACGCATGGCGCCGATCGAACCCGATTGGACAGGTGGTCAAGGATTTGATCGCCTACACGGCGCATCCTATGGACGGACCATTACGATGAGGATTCCGACATTCACTACCACCATGGAGAATATTCGGGAGTTCTATAACACCTACTATGCCAATGATGTCGCCATTGCGATCGCCGGAGATGTTAAACCGGAAGAAATTAAAATTAGCTGAACGCTATTCGGTGGCCTGAAGAAAACGTCCTGAACCACCGTCTATACCGAGGAGCCGGGACAGCGTGGCGAGCATCGCTTCCAGATCATAAAGCAAAAACCGCACCTATTCCTGATGGGTTATCACGCTGCCGCAGGTGCCATTGACTTTGAGAGCTTTGCAGCTGCTGGGCGGTGCTTTTTCCGGCAGACCACGTCTCTACCAGCAGATGGTGAAAAGAACGAACTGCGCTATCTTAACCACTTTAACGGGTTTCCTGGCACCAAATTTGAGACGATGTTCATGACGCTGGCCGTACCCAACCAGGGTGTAGGTATTGATACGGTGGAAACCACCATTTATGAGGAGATAAAAAAAACGCGAAGATCGATCGCTTCCAGAGGAGCTGAACGGGCCAAGACCAATGCCGCATATGGCAGCCTCGACTCTAATAGCGGTTTGGCTCAGGCGTTTGCCACAGCCGAAGCTCAGCAAGGCGACTGGAAAAAGGTATTCACTGATATCGAAGACATCGAGGCCGTTACTCTTGACGATCTCCAGCGTGTGGCCAACACCTATTTCACCAAAGAAAATCGCACGGTCGGCATCATCAAAAATGAAGAAACTTGCAGAGGTAGCCGATGCGATCAACAATAAGAATTATCTAACTTTGCACGGACCGGCAAACGATTTATGAAACGCGCAACCACTCTTTTAGTTCTAATTTTAATTTCGGTGCACATCGGCTACGCCCAGAAACGATT
>JAXHMA010000005.1:0-132469 GCA_034521835.1 Balneolaceae bacterium | reverse complement strand
ATAGCAATATGCCTTAACCCGAAGGTATTCTTTTTTAACATCGGTTTGGCAGTTCATTAACCAAAAATTAGAGAGCACTTAATATGGCTACTCCAAGTACCATAAGAGCCAATTTTAAAGGCCTGCCCTCCATCCTGAGTTCAAATTTAAGGCCGGATTTCGAACAAACATTAATAACATATCTTTTAAATGTTTGATAGTTTATAATCCTATAAATTAAGGTCATAATAGTAAATAAACCTTAAAAATGAACTGTTTTAATGCCTAGCCAACCGATCTACCGCGTTAATCCCGACCGTAATGAGCCCTGGAACGACCTGCCCGAGCTGCCAATACATGAAGAACTGTACCGGCGGGTGGAGATCTATGAGCAACTTGGCAAAGCTAAAGAGGCGCTGGCACTGCTGGCGGGGCGAAGCGCGGCGATTCCCAACCAGGCACTGCTGATCAACAGTATAACCCTACAGGAGGCCAAAGATTCAAGTGCAATCGAAAACGTACTGACAACTACCGATGACCTTTACCAGGCATTTAGCGATTACAAGTTTGATGACACCGTTCCGGCGGGAACCAAGGAAGTGCTGCGATACCGGGAGGCCATTTGGGAGGGACATGAATACTTGCAAGAACAAGGCCAGTTTGATATAAACTATTTTGTTCGGCTTTACCAGGAAATAAAGGAAACCAGCGACGAAATCCGTCCTCCGTTTGCGCAAACCTATATCAGGCAGGGCGGCAGTGGTCCCAATGCGGGTAAGCGGCTATACACGCCGCCCAAAGGCAAGGGTATACTGGAGGAAAAGCTGCAGAACCTGGTTAAATTCCTGAATGATGATTCTATTCCTCCGCATGATCCGCTGCTGAAGATGGCCATTGCTCATTTCCAGTTTGAGGCGATCCATCCATTTCGGGATGGAAATGGCCGGGCAGGGCGCATCCTCAATATTCATTACCTTGTGTTTGCCGGCCTGCTGGAGCTGCCGATCCTCTACCTGAGCCGGTATATCATTGAACATAAACAAGAGTATTATGATACGCTTGCGGGTGTCTCTCAGCGCGGAGCGTGGGAAGACTGGCTGCTCTACATGCTACGGGCGGTGGAGTCCACAGCGCGGCTCACCTATCAAAAAGTAAATGATATCCTTTCAGCCAAAGATGAGGTACTGAAAGCCGTCAAAAACGAAACCAGCTTACGGCGTCCGGCCCAGCTGATCAATGCTATTTTTGCCCAGCCGTACACCAAGGTTAATCACTTGACCGATAGAGGAATATACGCGGAAAACACAGCACGGAATTATCTAAATAAGCTGGTAGACTTAGGTGTGCTCGAAAAGAAACAGCAGAAAGGGAAACACTATTACCTGAACCTGGAGCTGGAGCGTATACTTTCATATTAACTTTTTCCTAAGTGTAGAAAAGGATAAAAGTAATTAGTTAAAAATCCAGGATTGGAATATGTTGTTCTAATATAATTATCAATAAAAAGGAGAACGTAATGACTCCATCCCCAAAAGGTACAATCCAAACGACGGCGCTGGTTCTTTCTGGTGGCGGAGCAAAGTGTGCTTTCCAGGCGGGAGCATTGGAGGTGCTGAATGAGGCCGGTTTTAAGTACAACGCCATCAGCGGGGTAAGTGGCGGGGCGCTTAACGGGGCGATGATCGCTACCGGCCAGCTTGATGAGCTTCTTAAAGTGTGGCACGGCATCACGCCAGATAAAGTGTTACGCAAACAGTCACTTGTTGCACTGGCGCGGCGCTCCCTGTTTTACAAACTTGGTTGGGGTGATCCACCGGTTTCCCGATACCGCAATGACCCGCTTTTAGAACTGATAGAGGAGCAACTTCTGGGCAAACAGGTAATGCTGCCGTACCATTTCGGCTACGTTAAACTGGAGAGTGGGACCTATGTGAAGGCGACCGTCCGCCAAACGGAAGAACATAACATTGATCAGGCCGACGTCCAGCGGATATTGGCATCCACGGCGATCCCCGTCTATTTCAATCCTGTATATATCGGTGACGATACGTGTGTGGACGGTGGGCTGCGCAATATTTCACCGATCAAGCAAGTGCTGCCCTATCAGCCGGATCGTCTCGTTATTATTCCCACGGAGCCGTTTGGGGAGTCCCCCGAACATGAGGAAGTCCGTGATATACTGGAAATCGCTTTCCGGTCAATTACAATTATGCTGGATGAAATCTTCGAAGAGGACCTGGATCGTTTTTTAACCATCAACCGACTGGTGCAGCAAGCAGAGGCGGAGGATCTAACACTTACCAAAACCGATGGTACTTTTTATAAATATATCGAACCTCTGATGATTGATCCTGAAGAGCAGCTTGGTGATCCTCTGGATTTCAGTAACCAGCGAGTGCAAGATTTGATAAAGCTCGGTCGACAGCGGGCAAGAAAAGTCCTGGAAGAATCAAGTAAAAAAGATTAACCCGACAGGGATAAACGGGACAAAACTTCAGCAACCTTTAGAGATTCTGGTTCTGATTCAGATTGACATATTAGACAGTTATTACTCCAAAGCCCTCAATAAATATTTGAACTCAGCATCAAATAAAAGGCTATCCAGTGTTTAAAAAATGTTTTTTAGAAATTTTTTAGATTGCAGAATTGCACCAGAGAAGGCAACTATTTAAGAGCTTATAAAATCAACATAGAGGTTTATTGGTGAGTTTATTAATTCATTATTGTAAAAAAAACTGATTCTCTAAAGAGAAATAAACTCCTAATAACCGTTTGGTCATCATCTGAACTATGTGGGGGGGTATTATTTTGGCACAATTATATTAAAAAGCGGAAAGTGATCTATTTATATGCTTATTACCGGGTAAATTCTGATTCTACGGCAGAATCAGTAATCTATATTTTGGCTTGTGTTCGAGATCTTCAGGCCATTTAATCAAATGGAATTATCACCTCGTAACAGGCCGACAAATCCACCTAACGTAGCCGCCGCGCCGCCCACTATCATCCAGATCGCCTTGTCAGAGCCGGATCCGCCAAACAGTTGGTTCACTTCAGATTGGAAAGAGTTATATTCATCATAGCCAAAGTAAAGCAACAGAATTCCTCCTACCAGTAAAATTGTTGATATGACCTTTCTCATACGTTCACTTCTTTTATTTGTTCACGCTTATTTATAGCTATCAAAATTGGGGATCAACCACAAAAATCGTCGTAATATGTGATCTCCAGGTGATATGCTCCAAGAATTGTTGTTCGTTTGAGTCACCTGAAACAAAAAAAGGCGAACCCCGAAACCGGGATTCGCCTTCCTAAATTTATTGGCAATCAGCCGCTAGCCTTAGTTAGAAGGACTGTATTGATATGGACTGATTGGATGTGATTCTGCACGTCGGTTCTTCTCGCAGCCTTGCGCTGGAGTTTGATCCATGCATGGTACAGGCGCTTTACCGAGTCCGCGCGAATCGATACGATCTTGAGAAACACCGTTCTCAGTGTAGAAGTCTACTACAGAAGTTGCACGACGTTGACTCAGACGCAAGTTGTATTGGTCTCCACCAACATGATCGGTATAAGCATCGATGCGAACACGGAAGTTTGGTGCTTGCATAAGTTGCTTCACATTCTCGGAAAGAATGGCCGCGGCGTCATCCCGTATGTTTGAACGGTCAAAATCAAAGTTGATCGTTCCAAGATCACCATCTCTGATGTAGGCCGGATCTTCGGGATCGTTAGGATCGGTTCCCATCTCAATTTCTTGAGAATCCGTAAAACCGTCACCGTCCGAATTGGCGTTGTTGGGATCAGTATTATACTCCATAACTTCCTCGTAGTCATTCAATCCGTCGCCATCAGAGTCAGGATTATTAGGATCAGTACGGTAATCATTTACCTCTTCCCCATCTTCAAGACCATCGCCATCTGAGTCTGGATTATTGGGATCGGTATTGTGAGAATTTACCTCGGCACCGTCTGTTAGTCCGTCATCGTCCGTATCTGGATTCAACGGATCAGTTTTGTATTTATTAACCTCATCCCCATCAGTAAGACCGTCTCCATCCGTGTCAGCATTATTGGGATCGGTACCAAGTTCAGCCTCTTCGGCATCGGTTAGGCCGTCTCCATCGGTATCAACGGGTTCTTGTACGGTTGGTTCGCTAGAACCGCAACCATACTGAAGGGTAACCCCTCCGGCTAATAATATGGAAACAAGTAGCAGGTTTATAGCTCGTTTCATTGATTGTACTCCTATTTATAGGTTTATGTATGATTTTAAATTAAATAAAGTATTTACAAATTCGTTGTAAAACACCTTTTTGAAGAAGCCAGTTAAAAGCTGAAAATAATGATACTATGAAACTCAAACAAAAATTGAATGAATTATTAGCATTGATATTTTCAATCCCCTATATTTAAAATTCGCTTTGGGGCTATAGCTCAGCTGGCTAGAGCGCTTGCATGGCATGCAAGAGGTCCGGGGTTCGAATCCCCGTAGCTCCACTCTCCTTCCGCTTTACACTTTTGTGGATTTATTATTTGGTCTCGCTTCATTGATAGTAAACTATAAATTCCTAATAAAGATAAAAGTTCCGAGTTCTTTTTTTATTTAAATCGATATAAAATAAATATTTACAAATTTCACCTAAATATTACTAAATATTTTTAACAATTAAATTTTGATGTAAATTTAGGTGACAATAACATCTGCAAGAGGCCCCATGCGTCACAAAGCACCCAAATCATACAGCATACATTTTTTTGCTGCACTTATTATTTCGCTGGCAGTTCAGGGCCTTTATCCTGCACAACTGCAGGCACAACAGGATGTGGCACTGGACCTGATTCTACAGCCCAATCTGAATAAAGCTCAAGTCCTCAGTATTTCAAATATCGGCATCAGACAGTCCAGCGGTGGACCTCCACTATTTAATATTGTAATTGGTAACGAGGGCACCGAGCCGCTGAATAATTTATACCTGGAAATGCAACTAAGTTCCAACAAGTATGGGCAGATTGTTACTTTCCACCAGCGGGCGGGTTACCCGTTTAGTCTGTCACCGGGTGAACGTGTAATTGCCAACAGCAATCAGTTGCAGGATGGATTGCCGGGCGTGGAAGAACCGGTCCGTTTTGATGGCGAACTGACCCAGGGAGGAGAAAACTTTTTCAACAATCTGGCGAACTCCACCACTATTCCACCTGATATTTATACTCTGCAAATCACCATTCATTATGGCAACAGCAGTAGAAGCGGAGGTGAACTTATCGCATCTGCAGAGGCCACATTCGGCGAAAACATCTCTGTTGATTCCAGTGTCGATCTCTACCTGCTCCAGCCTGGCGGCGAAGTCAGGCTCCGGAGAAGCGATCAACTCTTCCCTTCCCTTCTTCCGATGGGATGGCCCCACCGGTTTGTCTTACCGGCTCATCGTTGTAGAAGATAACGGGCAGAGCCCAGAGACCCTGATTCAGTCAGCCCTGGGCACCTCTCCCACTTTAGACAACGGAAGCTTTGCCGGGGGAACCCTTCTGGATTATGAAATTGTCGATGCCCGCACAAGTGATGCCAACTTCACGATGCCACCATCTGGTGTTCAAAATCTTGAATCAGGCCAAAAGTATTATTGGCAGGTATTTACGAACCGTCAGGGCGTGAGCACTACCGAGTCGATTCCATCAGAAATATGGGAATTTCGGTTGGCATCCAACGAAACCAACGTGGCCGCCAATTTGAACCAGGAAGTGTTCAATTCCCTGAGTAACATACTTACCCCTGCGCAACTGAATCAGCTGATGCAGCAAGGGTATAATTTTATTTCTATCACAGTTGACGGTCAAACCTATGAAGGGGCATCAGCCGTTCAAAAACTGCTGGAGATGAGCAACAAAATTGAAAATGACGAAATTACGATCGTCTCAGAGTGAGGATACCATCATGAAAAGCAGTCACATATCTTCGTTACTGGGATGGCCGCTGATTGCGGTTTTCGTACTTGGACTGGCTTCAGCTGAAATTTACAACTATAATTCTGCCGATCGGCCCCTTGCTTTTGTTCGACGTTTCAAGCCGGAAGTAAATATTCGTCCTCAAGATGTCAATGCCCAAAAAGGACATCCCCTGTACAGCGGAGACACCCTGGCGACTGGGGAATATGGATATGCCGCCGTGCAGTTTATGGACAAAAGTTTTGCCAAGGTAAAACCCAATTCCGAGCTGATTGTGCGCGGCCAGATCAACCAGGATAAAAGCACCTCGAGCAGAATTGCACTTGAAGCGGGTGAAATATTTATGGAGGTCATTCAGCAGGGCAATAATAATTTTGAAGTCTCCACCTCAAAATCGGTGGCATCGGTAAAAGGTACGAGTTTTGGTGTTCGGTGGGATGATTTTATTTGGGTGGTAGAAGGTGAAATACAATTTACGGCAACCGTTTCTGGGGAGACCGTTACTCTGACAGATCGAATGTTTGGGCAGGTGAACGATGACAACTCCATCACCACCGGTAAGCTAACCGACGAACAGCTGCAAAAGCTGCGCGAAGATTTTGAGAATTTTGAAGGTGAAACCGGCGAACAGCAGCAGATGCGATTGCGCTTCAGGGATCAAAACGGGCAGACCAGAGAGATCGAGATTCAGTATTATGAAAACAATCAAGAGGATGGCAGCCAGGGAAATGATAACTAACTGCCGGAAAACCGGGTGCCCTAGGATTCAAGGAAACGTGGTTAATAATAAAAGTTTAGTATTACGTATGTTTTTCGGTGTTACATCCCACACAGGATTACTGGTTCTGTTGTTGTGCCTGTGCATCCAGCCGGCGACGGCGCAGGATATCTACCGCGTTCAGCACCAGGTGCCTACAGTTGTGGAGCGTGGTAACGAGGTTTCGCTTTCATTTGACGTGCCCACCCTGAATCCAAGCAATCTGCAAGATGCTTTTTTATTCTACAAGTATGATGGGGATGTCTCCTATTCTCAACAGCGGGCCTCCTATAATCAGGGGGGATTTAATCTGGACCTGAAAATTGACAACCAGGATGCGAGCTCGCTGCAGTATTATTTCGTCATAACTCTTAACAACGATCAGCAGATCACCTATCCCGGCTCGCTGCCACAGTCAGATCCCGCCCGTGTTGAAATTGTGGAAAATCGCCGGGCTACTGAATCGCCGGCCACCATTGAATACACTATCCTTTCCCCTGAACCCGGCACCAGCGTGTTACCCTCCGATGCGGTGATTGCTATCACGCTTTTTTATGAACAGGGCGTCGTTGACAGCACCTCTTCGTTCCAACTTTTTTTGGATGATAAAAACGTTACCGAACAGGCCGAGGCCTCTGAGTTTTTTCTCCTACTCACCGGAGCAGATCACCCCGGGAAGCCACCGGGCTTCCCTTAGACTAGTTTCCCAAGAGGACACCGCAGAGGTTGTCGGGTGGGAGTTTGGTGTGATAAATCTTGAAGACCCTGCAACGACGGGAGCTACCGTATACCAGGCATCTTCTGAAGGAAGAGAACAAGAGGCGGGATTTTTTGTGCCAGAGGGACGGGTGGAACTCACGGCCCAGAATCAAGAGGTGGGAGGCATCTCAAACGACGTGATGAAAGGCAACGTTGACCTGATCGGGCCGAAAGGGCAACATTCGCTATTCGGCGTACGGTCTGCTCACTTCACAAGAATCGTCTCGGCTGCAGGCGCAAAACCGATTTGGTGCGGAGCTGTACGTCGGCGACTGGCTGGAGTTTCAAGGTGGCCATATTTACCCTACCATTAGCCGGCTGAGTATAACGGGGCGCAGAGTGCAGGGTATCAACATGGCACTGCATAGTTTCAACGGGGCCATCAACGCCCAGTTCCTGTACGGCAAGATGAACCGCAAAATTTCGAACCTCTACTCGGCCATAAATGTGGATCCAGTAATGTCTGGGGGACAGCTGATCGACACCAATTATTCACTGAACTTTCAAAATAACGGCTTTGGAACCTACAAGCGTGATGTACTGGGCGGGCGCCTCAGTTTTGGTCGCGCCAAGAAATTTCAATGGGGGTTGAATTTCCTGAAAGTCCGGGATGACACGACCTCACTGACTACCATTCGTGATTTTGACGACTTGATGCGAATGCGTCCACAACTAGTAGCGAGCCTGGATCAAGCCTATCGTGAAGATCTTCAGTCTAATCCCGACCTGCTTTCGGTTTCGGGGAATCCACAGCCCAAAGACAACTTGATTGCGGGCACCGATCTGATGTTTAACCTGTTCAATAATAATATGCGATTTCGCAGTGAAGGAGCGGTGAGCCTTCTTAATCATGACATAAGTCAAGGAGTGCTTTCAGGGGATCAAAATCTTGGCGTTAATATCAGTGAGGATGTCAGCAATGAATTGGACCGCTGGGCCTGGCTGTTTATCATCAATGAAAATATGAACGCTCTGCCCCTTCGATTCGAGGTTGAGGGCGAAACCACGAATGTGGAGTTCGGCTCATTCCCAACAACGCTGCTAGCCAGCCAGACAGAGTTGAATGTTGATCTGCTGGATAACAGCTTCAGAGCCCAGTATCGCTGGATAGGTCCCAATTACACATCGCTGGCCAACTCAACCATTCGTCGCGATATCGCCGGCATTACCCTTTCCGATCGATTCCAGCTGCTTGATGACCGGCTTTATGTAACCCTGGGTTATGAAAACCTGAATGACAACGTTTCTGACACCAAAGAGGCCACCACCAACACCCAGACGGGGCGCACCAACCTGAGTTGGTTTCCAGTTGATCAGTACCTGCCGCGAATAAGCCTCGGTTTTATGTATCGCAATCGTGATAACGCAGTGCAGCTTTACAACCCGTTTATCCAGGGCGGCAACCAGGTGGAACAGCTTGCGGTACGAAATTTTGCACGCGGTGATACCTTGATCACGGCTAATCCCCGGCTGACTAACACCGCCCAGATCACCTCGTCCGTTTCTCAGCAGTTTGACCTGTTTGATATCACCCACGATGCAAGCGTCAACTTCTCCTACCTGGATACCAAGGACAAATTTTTTCGCTACGGCGGCACAGAAAGTTCATCGATTAATATTACACTGCAAAGCCGGTTTTCATCGCTGCCGTTAAATACCAGGATGGGATTCAACATCAATAATACGGAAACACTTGGCGGACTTTCTTCGGTAAATGTATTCGGCCTTAACCTGGGTGGGCAGTACGTTCTGATGGATGATAAACTTAACCTGAATACCAATATCTCATATACCCAAAATAAGATTGAGTCTACCTCCCTGCAGATTTACGACAACGGTACGAGCGATCCCAGAGACGACATCTATCAGCCTCAAACGGATGATTCGGGCTCCCGGATTGTTCAAGAAACCAATAATAACCTGATTATCTTAAGGGCCGGAGCCGAGTACTCCATCGATTCACACCATGCGTTTTTGGTGAATCTCAGCTATACCAATATTTCGAGCCAACTTTCGCGGCTGAATCCGCCGAACGACAAAATGGTGCAGGCACGGTATATTTTCAGATTCTAACAGCGAGCCATGGTTAAATTAGGTGAAAACAGATTAAAACAATGGTGGGTGCTGCCAGCCATTATCCTGTTTACCTTTCTCTGTGCCATTTTTATCTCCCACAGTGCTCCGTTCCGAACGCTGGAGCTAAAGGTGACCGACCAGCTTTTCCAGGTCCGCGGCCCGCTTGATATCTCCGATTCTCCCATCGTTCTGGTATCGATTAGCCAGCAGGCCGACGAGGAGATCCCCTGACAAATTTCCCTGGCCAACCTACCTCTATGGCAAACTGGTCGATAACCTGAACAAAGCCGGGGCCAAGGCGATCGGCATTGACGTCATTTTTGATAAAATTTCGCAGGATGCTGCCAATGATTCCCTCTTTGCGCAAGAGCTGCGTGAACATGAAAACGTGGTTCTGGCCGGAGATCTTAAAGAGTCTATGGAAAGCCGGGGCGAGGGTACAGAATCTGTCAGTCGATCTCTTTTGGAGCCCAATCAAATTCTTAGGAACGCCAATCCCAACCCCTATGGACTCGTCACGGTTTACCGGGATCGCGACGACGCGGTGCGGCGTTACCTGCTTTCTCGTCAATATCGCGAAGAGCGGCACCTCTCTTTTGCCCTTGAGGTTTTGAAGGAGTATCACGGCTGGGATAGTGTGGAGGTTCGGGAGACCAGCGAGCGTTTCTACTTCGGTGATTATTCGATCCCGAAATACAGCCCCAATACCATGACGATTAATTATGTGGGCCACACCGGGGCATTCCCGCAATATTCTTTCGAAACAGTTATCGATGATTCCACGGTACTTCTGAATTCAGAGGATCCTGAATTCCAGTTTAACTCCTTCTCTGACCCTGAATTTGGATTGATGAAAAACGAGGTTTTCAAGGACAAAATCGTGTTTGTAGGTGCTACGATGGAGGAGCTGCACGATTTCCATCCCACACCGTTCGAAGAGTCCGGCTCTCGTCCCGGATTCGAAACGCATGCCAACGCACTGGAAACCATCCTCAGCGGCGACTATATCCGCCATGCCGGACAATGGGTCAACCTGCTACTCCTGCTGTTTTTTTGTACAACCATCGTGCTGGCTACCCGTTACTTCGGGGTTCTTTGGGGATTTGTTTACTTCCTCTTCCAAGTACTGTTTATCTCTGGTCTCACCCTGTTTGAATTCCTGCAGTTCAGCTACATCATTGAGTACACCGGGCCGGTTCTTGCAACACTCGTCGGGTATACCGGCACCACCAGTTACGACTACCTGAAGCAGCAAAAAGAGAAGCAGCGGATACGAAGTATGTTCTCTTCCTATGTATCGCCTGCGCTTGTTGAACAGATGATAGAATCGCGACAAGAACCACAACTCGGGGGCGATGAGGTCTACATCACCGCCTTTTTTAGTGATATCCAGTCTTTCTCGGCTTTTTCGGAAAAACTTGAACCGACAGAACTGGTAGAACTCATCAATGAATATCTTTCCGCCATGACCGACATCATAACCGAACAAGGCGGCACGCTGGATAAATACATCGGCGATGCCATTGTAGCCTTTTTTGGGGCTCCGATGCAGCAGGAGGATCACGCATACAGGGCCTGCGTTTCATCCCAGCTAATGCAGTTGCGGCTTCTTGACCTCCGGGATAAATGGAAAAATGAAGGTGACAAGTGGCCTGAAATTGTGCACAATATGCATAACCGTATTGGGCTGAATACCGGACGAATGCTTACCGGCAACATGGGTTCCTCCCGTCGATTTAACTACACCATGATGGGCGACAACGTAAACCTGGCGGCTCGCTGCGAAAGTGGCGCTAAAAATTATGGCATTTATACAATGGTCACGGAAGAGACTAAAAAGGAAGCTGGAAAATATGGGAATCGCTGCGTGTTCCGCTACATTGATTGCATTGTGGTGATAGGACGCACTCAACCGGTGAATGTATATGAAATTATGGGCCTCAGAGACCATCTTTCTGAACCTGTCTTCAAATGTGTCGACCTATTTGAACAGGGCACCGAGGCATATCTTGAACAAAACTGGGACCGCGCGATTGAGCTCTTCCAACAGTCAGCTGAACTTGAGCCACATCAACCGAAAAAAAGTCCCTACATAAAAACAAATCCTTCACTTGTATATCTTGAACGTTGCCGTGAAATGGCCGCAGACCCGCCGGGCAAAGAGTGGAATGGCGTTTACGTGATGCAATCTAAGTAACGATATGCCTTTTTATGGAGATAAAATAATTGCTCAAATTCAGTTGTATTCTCTGCCCGATAACCCCTATATTTGCCTTTCGAGGGCAGGCCCTACGCAGCCAGCTCCCTCTGAACTCCGTCAGGACCGGAAGGTAGCAGCGGTAGGAGGTCGTAGCGGTGTGATGTAGGTCGTCTGTCCTCTCTTTTTTTACCTGCCTTTTCTTCTGTTGAGTTCGCATATCATTAATTTGAAAACATAGCCGCATAAAACATTTTTTCCATTGGTAGGAGCTATAATTCGGTAGGTTCACCAAGTCAAAAATTTAGCCTTTAAACGTTAAGATAAAAATGAATACAGGTTAAGATTGCTCCTGTTTACTCAGGGTGAATTTGTCAACCAGCTTAATTTTTTCTTTTTGCTGATACCAGTCATTTCCCACAAGTTCAAGTTGATTAACAACACAACTACCAAAATTCCTGTCTCTAAAATCAGCAACAGTTTTAATGAACTTTTCTGACTGTACGAACGGCTCTTTGAATCGTATAACCGTCATGTGGGCTGTTTGCAATCGGTATCGCTTATCAATGGAATGCTGCAAATTAGATTGTTTGAATTCACTTCTCAGTGCACTTCTCAATTTTTCTAACTGATTACCTTTTGGAAATCCCTGGACCATTATACAGGAAGGAGAAGCTGTCAGTCCCCGAAAATTAATATTGAAAGGAGATATAAGATTAATGGCAGAATGGACAAGTTTTTGATATTCAGATTGATCAATCTCATCAAGGGTAAACCCGGCATAGCATGATATGATGGACAAAATAGTAATATGCAGGTCGGTACTTGGATAATAGTACTGATTTGGCGCCGTCGCTTTTATCTGCTGAAGCGCCGTTGAGATATTTTGTTTGACCTCTTTTGATGGCCGAACCAGTAGGGTGATGCCATATCTTGTATCATTCTCTGAATTAATTATGGGATCAAACTCAAATTCTTCTCTTTTGAACTTTTGGAGAGACTGTTCCCACAATTTGTTGTAATGATCTGTTAATTTCATGCTATCCGAAAATATCAATCGAGCATGCTGACTCGATGATCTTATTTCTGATTACCAGAGGCAATTAGTGTTTTACTCAATTTGATCAAACCAAAGGGACTCGCTAAACAGGAAGACTACATTGCTATTGCTTCATCTCTCCAGTTATATGATCGATAGGCGTTAGCAGTACTTTGCGAAACTCCACCTCGGCGCCCTCGGCCTGTAGTGCGATGTGTCCCTGTTCAGCAGTGGCATCGTAGCCGAAGTTGACCAAGTCCCCATTCACCCACACTTTCAGGGAGTCATTGACCGCCTCAATAGTCATGCTGTTCCATTCACCCAGCGAGTTTTCAGAGTCATCGGTCAAATTCACAATACGACGATTAGTACCCTCGGTGATGCCCCATTCTTCTTTAGGCCCACGGCGTTCAACCATATCAGGAACCGTGATATCTTCCACAATCACCCAAAAGTCGCCGGCATTCTGGTGCATCATCTGCACTTCGATAGATTTGGGAAACATTTTGTAAAGCGCCCGCGGCGTGGAAGCATGGACCAGCACTCCACAATTGCCCGGCTCCCCGGGGAAGCGATATTCAACTTCCAGCCGGTAGTCACTGTATACCTTATCAGTGATCAGATGGCCGCGTGGCTCACCAAGGCTAACCAGGTAGCCATCCCGCACTACAAACGGCTTGTGAAGCGTGGAGTCATCGTCCATAGCCGGTACGTCCATATGCCAGCCCTCCAGGTTTTTCCCGTTGAACAGAGACGTTGACTGGCTGTTGGCAATAAGCGGACTGCAGAAAAAAGTAACGGTGAGAAAAAAAGCAAATAGAGTTTTCACTGGTAAATCCCTGTGTGTATTTGTGATTAAGTTTGCATGGAAAGTCTTCTTCCAAAAGATATAAATTAACACGTTGTCAATGAATGGCAAACCACCTTTACGGATGTTTTTTAGATGGCAAAACCGCGAACATTATTGGTTTATTCCCAGCCGATTCATCACTTCATTTTTATAGGAGCGACCCACCGGCAGATTCTGTTGGGGCAGGGAGATTTCATCGTGGCGTACTGTCTCAATTTTGTTGATATTTACGATAAACGAACGGTGAATGCGCAGGAATGAAATTGAGGGCAGGCGTTGCTCAAATTCCTTGGTGGTCTCTTTGGTGATGATCTTCTGATCCCTGGTTATGATGCGGATATAGTCTTTTAAGCTCTCTACATAGAGGATGTCATCGAGATTGATCTTTTTTTTCCGCCGATCGACAGTTACAAAAATAAATATGGGTTGAGAATCTTCTGAGTCCACCGAACCATCATTTACCCGGATCTCTTCAAAGCGGTTGAGCGCCTCAACAAACCGGGGGAAAGCGACCGGTTTCATCAGGTAGTCCACGGCGTTCAGTTCGAAACCCTCTACTGCATATTCCCGATGGGCAGTGATCAGAATCAGGGCGGGAGGATTCTTCAGCGTCTTGAACATTTGGATGCCGTTTAGTCCGGGCATTTCAATATCTAGCAGAAGCAGGTCTACCGGGTCCTGCTCCAGGTACTTCATCGATTGTAATGCATCAGTGCTGGTGTTTACTACTTTGTAATGATTCATCTTGGCCAGATACTGTTCCATCACGCGGATCGCCACCGGCTCGTCATCCACGATCATGCAGGTCCATTGTTTCATGGGATTCCTTTCGTACCGGGAGTTGTAGCCGAACCCGGAATTCTTGATCTGTTTCATTAATAGTTAATTGGTACGCTTCTCCATACAGTAGATTAAGCCGTATCTGCACGTTTTGCAGTCCTACTCCAGAACCAGACTGATTGCCGGTTTGCCGCAACATGGAATTGCTTACTGAAAATATAATTGACTCCTCAACCACCTTTAACGAGATATCGATCACAGCCTGTCCGCCGGCCTTATCTGGCGAAAACCTGCCGCCTAGGCGTCAGATGCATCAGGTATCCCAAATAATCCAGGCGATAATTGCTGAAATGCGACTACTGCCGATGTGTTACTGATTCCACGGCGGTACAACTTCATTCATGCGCGCATAGGCTATCGATTGGCCAACATGCTCGCTGAGATGAGTCAATAACTGCATCAGTACCGCCTGGCCGTTTACCTTACGACCGTACAGTTCAGTCGAGGCGGTCAGCTTAGATTCTGGCATCTGTTTTACAGCTTGCTGCAGGTGGCTGATCGATCGTTCGAGAATGGCCACCACCTCATCTTTTCCGGTGATCGATTCAATCTGATCCACATTGACATCTTCAGGCGCTGGAATACCGAGCGAATTTTCCAGGTACATGAAGTTATACCGGGCAATATGTGTATACACCTCCTGTACCGAGCTAACGCTCTCCATCGGCCGCCAGTCATACGTATCGGCGGGCATCTCTTTGGCTAGCTGCAGTACACGTGAAGCATAATTGAAATGACCAAGAAACTGGCTTTTAAAGTTGTTGGTGGAGTTTTGTTGGGCAATAGTTGGCTGAGCAACAAGCATACAAACAAGCGGTGCCAGAAAAAAAGTGGTTATCGATTTCATAGAATTAATCTCGTTAATTAAATTTGAGGAGGAGCAAAACGAATGCAGAATATGACAAACTGAAGGGTTAGAAACAATTTCCTGCTCTTAGGCAAAAATCTTTCGATTTCAGAACATCATTCTGCAAATGTAACTATGCTTTTCTTTGTCTATGAAATAAATCTGTTTGTTTGTAGAGGACTTTGTAAAACCGTTGTTTTGCCCGATCTCGACATTTTTCCGAATTCACTCAGACTTTAACCTTTGTCAAAATCCATGGCTGTGTAAAACCCTCTTGTTTAAAAGGATGAAAGAATATGACACTTGGAACGACGCCCTAAATAATATTTGTGTATTGGTTGATGCAGTAAATATATTCAGGCAGGATTAGAGTTATGCCAAAAAATTTTTACATCTTTACTGCGCCATATTTATTATCATTTATTGCTCTTCAAACCAAAATTGATATATGATGAAATTTTCTCGACTACTCTCTTCCCTTTTTTGTATCGCCCTGCTCACCCTAACAACCCTTGCCGAAGCCCAGCCTGACCGTCTGACAGGCAAACCCTTTGCCACCCGTTCGGAAGTGATCGGGGAGAACGGAATGGTGGCTACCAGCCAGCCGCTGGCTGTGCAGGTGGGGCTGCAGATTCTCAAAAACGGCGGCAATGCAATTGATGCGGCCATTGCGACCAATGCAACACTTGGCGTGATGGAACCGACCGGCAACGGCATCGGCGGCGATCTGTTTGCGATTATCTGGTCTGAAGAGGATCAACAACTTTATGGGCTGAATGCCAGCGGTCGGTCCCCACAGGAACTCAGTTACGGGGAGCTGCAGAAAGAGCTCGAAAACCAAGGTCGTGAATCAATTCCGCCCTATGGCGTCCTCCCCATTTCCGTACCCGGCACGGTTGACGGCTGGTTCCAGATGCATGATAAGCTTGGTTCCATGCCGATGGACCAGATTCTGCAACCCGCCATCAATTATGCCAATAAAGGATTTCCTGTTAGCGAGTTAATCGCCTATTACTGGGATATCGGCGCCCGTATTCACAGCGATCGGCCGGGTGCCTTCCGTGAAGAGATGACCATAGACGGGCGTGGACCCGAAAAAGGCGAAATCATGAAACGACCTGCGCTGGCCAACACGCTCAGCATCCTGGCCGATCAGGGTCGCGATGCTTTTTATGAGGGCCAAATTGCCGACAAGATAGACGAATTTATGCGAGAGAACGGTGGCTATCTTCGTAAAGAAGATTTTGAGGATCATACCTCGACGTGGGTTGATCCTGTTTCGGTAAACTACCGCGGTTATGATGTGTATGAGCTGCCCCCCAACGGGCAGGGCATCGCCGCGCTGCAGATGCTCCAGATTTTGGAGGAATACGATCTGGCGTCTATGGGCTACGGCAGTGAAGAAGCCCTGCACTATTTGGGTGGAAGCTAAAAAGCTGGCGTTTGAGGATCGCGCTAAGTTTTACGCCGATCCCGCCTATGAAAACGTTCCCGTCCAAAAACTGATCTCTGATACATATGCCGACCAGCGCCGTAAGCTCATCGACGAGAATTCCGCCAACACTGTTGAACCGGGCATGAGCGTTCTTGAGGATGGCGACACCATCAATTTGGAATCGGGCTTTCCTTACTCTACCATACGCGGCCTCATGAAACGCGGGCACGAAGTGGAATTCAGTACGGGCGGATATGGCGGATATCAAGCCATCATGTTCGATACGGAGCAGGGCGTCTATTACGGCGCCTCTGAGTCTCGCAAAGACGGCCACGCAGCGGGCTATTAATACCGTATAAGTATGGATAAAATCAACAGAACTTTATAGATCCTTTTCCTATATCTTTGTTTTTACTTTAAGTAGGGGGTTTATCGAAGGGTGGGCCCCAAAATATCGGACAACCCCAATCTAATTTGAGTATGTGATGGATTTTATGAATAAATATGTGTTGCATCTTTCGGTAATCACGCTCCTGTTTTCAGTCACCATAGCTTGTGTTGAGTCGAATAATACCACTACCACTAATCAGGAATCCTACGAGGTGGTAGAGGCGTTTCCAGGGTTATCATTTACGCGACCTGTGGATCTGCAACATCCAGGCGACGGCTCAGATCGGCTGTTTGTAGTAGAGCAGCGGGGCGTAATCTCAGTATTTGAGAACAACTCTTCTACATCCAACAAAACAATTTTTCTTGATATTGAAGACCAGGTGGAGGATCAAGGCAATGAAGAGGGACTGCTGGGGCTGGCTTTCCATCCCAATTTTGCGGAGAATGGTTACTTCTATGTAAACTATACAGTGTCAAATCCCGATGAGACGATCATCGCCCGATTCCGGGTTTCTGAAGACAATCCCAATGTCGCCGATCCTGCCAGCGAGCAGGAAGTACTCTCTTTTGCGCAGCCTTATAGCAATCACAATGGAGGGCAGGTTTCGTTTGGTCCGGATGGCTACCTTTACATAGCCGTGGGTGACGGAGGAGCAGGTGGAGATCCGCATGAACACGGGCAAGATTTGACCACTCTGCTGGGCACTATTCTTCGTATTGATGTAGACAATCCGGAGGGAAACAAAAATTATGGTATTCCTCCGGACAATCCCTTTGCCAATAATGACCAGGAATATCGTGAAGAGATCTACGCCTACGGCCTGCGCAACGCCTGGCGATTTAGTTTTGATGCCGAAAACGGTCGCATGTGGACCGGTGATGTGGGACAAAATGCGTATGAAGAGGTAGACATTGTGGAGAACGGTGGCAACTACGGGTGGGACTGCCGCGAGGGCATGCACGACTTCCGGGACTCTGCCCCGGTATGCTCTGAGAGAAGTGGATTTATTGAACCCGTTTGGGAGTACCCGCGCAACCAGGGCGTCTCCATAACCGGTGGATTTGTGTATCGCGGTCCCACCCTCAACGAGCTTACCGGCAAATATGTATATGCAGATTATGCCTCCGGCCGTATCTGGGCACTCGATTACTCAGACATGCAAAACCCAATCAACACCCAGCTCTATCAAACCGATTTTGGTATCTCCTCTTTTGGCGTTGATGCCGACAACAAGCTCTACATTTGCGGCTTTGATGGCAAGATCCACAAACTGGTGCAAGAGGAGTAGCAACTGTACGGGATTTATCGGGCGGAGGTGACATTCTTGTATTTGGTGTCCCCTTTTTATTTGCTGGAGCAATTAAAATAAGGCGTGGTAATAAAATCTTCGGTTTCCTTGGGTGTTGGGGAATAAACGACCTGAACACTACTATTAAGGTATCATATTATATCACATCGATGAGTGATAATATCCAATGATGATACCTTTATTTGCTCACAGAGATGATTTGGGACCCGAAAAATCATTGAGGATGATATTATATAGTATCCTATTTAATATAAGTTTAAGTCAGGTGGCAATAGATACTGAAAAACTTTAAGTCCGTTATGAGTCAAAGAGTTCTGGTGACCGGAGCATCAGGTAATGTCGGTACAGAAGTTGTTCTTGCACTTCAGTCTTTTCATCCCAAAACTAACATTCGGATAGCCACACGAAATACTGAAGATATAAAATTATCTCATGCTGCATCCGAATTTGTTTATCTGGACTTTCAAAACCCTGATTCTTTCCCCTCTGCTGTGTCAGGTTGTACATCCGTTTTTTTGTTGCGGCCACCTGCAATTTCAAATACCAGGGAAACACTTAATCGGTTTATAACAACAGCACGTGATAGTGGTGTTGAACGCATTGTATTCCTTTCAGTGGCTGGTGCAACAGACAATAAAATAGTCCCTCATCATGCAGTTGAGCAGCAACTTCGCGATGGTTCCAATGACTGGACTATTTTGCGGCCGGGCTTCTTTGCCCAAAACTTAGCTTCTGCATATCGGGATGATATTATCCAAGATCACAGACTTTACGTGCCAGCCGGTAGCGGCCAAGTAGCGTTTGTTGATTTGCGGAATGTCGGAAAGGTAGCAGCCCAAACACTTACATCTGTAGCTGAACATGCTGGAATGACGTATACCTTGACGGGACCCAAATCATATACATTCTACGAAGTTGCCGATATCTTAAGCAAAAATCTGGGCAGAACAATTGAATATGTACCTGCCTCAATACCAGGGTATATGTATCATTTATTGAGAGTAAAAAGACTGGGTGTAATGCAATCAATAGTTCAAACAGTTCTTCACGTAGGTTTAAGGTTTGGACAAGCCGAGGAGATAAATCCTACGCTTGAACAGCTTTTAGATGAAAAACCAAATAATGTCGAAACCTATATTCAAGATCATATAGACATTTGGAAATAATCACATTGCCACCTAACAACTTAATTACATCAAGGAATTTATGAATCAAGATCAAATTCTGTTAACTAGTTCAGATAACTTTCCACTTTCTGAAATTCAACGACAATTCGGAGTAGTAGATTCACAAATTGTCATCGGAGCAAATATATTCCGAGACGTTTTTTCAAGTTTTAGAGATGTCTTTGGGGGAGAAACAAAGGGGTACAAAAAAGATCTAGACAAATTGAAAAAAGCTGCATTCCAAGAAATTAAAAAACAAGCAAAGGAATTTGGTGCAAATGCAGTAATTAGTCTTAGACTTGATTTGGATGAAGTCTCGGGAGGTGGCAAATCTATGTTCATGTTAAATGCATATGGGTCAGCTGTATCTCTCAAAGAATCCGTATTTAAGCAAGAAGAAAAACGTAATACAATAAATGAAATCTCTGTAGATCATATTGAGTATTTCAAAAAAAGAAATAATCTAACCTAAAAGTCCCATTTAAGCTGGTCACAAACAAGAAAAGGTGCCCCTAATTGGTTATGTTTCAATGAGTTAGAAAGATAATAACCATACGATTAGGAGGCACCTTTATGGTGAAAGAAAGTTCTCAAAAATCCACGAAAAAAACCACCCCAATTACCCCTGAATTTACCGATACGCGGCTGACCAATTATGGAGGGCTGGTCCCGTTTTCGGATTTTCTATTTGATAAACTTTCCTTTCGGCAACTTCTGTCGGTCCAGCTGGATTTGGAGCTGGGGTCAAATTGCAGCTATCCAGACTGGCAGGTTTTCGGGCTGATCCTCTTTGGGTATCTGTGCGGATATGATCGGCTGTCCCATTTTGAGCAGCTGAGCCGGGATGCCACCATCCAGAAGCTGTTGGGCCTGGACGGGCCCATCGATGAGAATACGCTGGCCTACCGCCTGAAGAAAGCCGGCTACAAGCAATCGGTCCAGCTGAGCCGGGTCAGCCAGGGGTTGGCCGAGCGGGTGCGCCCGGCCGCTCCCCGGCGGCCGGCGGGTCGGCAGTGGCTGGATTTTGATTCGACGGTCAAGGGCACCTATGGCAACCAGGAAGGGGCAGCCACCGGATTTAACCCGTCCCGGAAAGGCCAGCGGTCCTATCATCCGCTGCTGGCCTTCGACGGGGCCACCAAGGAAGTGCTGCATAGCTGGTGGCGGACGGGCCGGGCGTATACCGGCAACGGGGCGGCGGCGTTTTTCGCCGAGACCCTCCAGCGGCTGCCGGACGAGGCCGGCCCCTATGTGGTGCGGGCCGACAGCGGATTTTTCAGCGATCGCTTCCTGTCGGCGATCGAGCAGGCCGGTGGCGACTACCTGGTCAAGGTCAAACTCCGCAACCTGCGGGCCTTGCTGGCCCGCCAGGACTGGCAGACGATTCCCGGCCAGTCGGATACTGAATACTGTGAGTTTACCCACCAGTGCGAGCGATGGGATCGCCCACGCCGATTCATAGCCGTTCGTATCTGCCGGCAGCTCACCACCGAAGGACTGCTGTTCCCGAAGTATCACTACTGTCACGCCTGCTATGTGAGTACCCTGCAGGAGGCCCCGCTGGAGCTGCACCGGTGTTACCGGGATCGCGGAGAAGCCGAAACCTGGATCCAGGCCGTCAAAAGCCAGATCGGGGCGGGCACGACCCTGGTCAATGAGTTTTGGGCCAACGCGCTGCTGTGGCAGCTGGGGGTGTTGGCCTACAATCTGACCGTATGGCTGCGACTGCTGACCGACACCGAGGCCTGGCGCCAGGCCCCGCGCACGTTTCGCGAGTGGTTTATCCGGTGCGCCGGAAAACTGACCACCCACGCCCGACGGTGGACCCTGAAGATGCAGGCCCGCTACCACTGGCGCCCGCAATGGGAAAACATCTACCAGCAGGTGTGTAGCCTGCAGTTGTGAATCCGCCCGGCGGGTACCCCACTCAACCAACAGCCAAACTATAAAAAGAGTGTCCCTATGGGACAGGTGTGTCTGGAGTTGAGCTGTAGGTGGTCATATTCGGTCAAAAAGGAATGTGATCGGCACTTTCCAACAAAAATGGAGCACAACAAAAGACTGAAAGCAGATAAACTGGAAGTACACCGAATACCAATTTGTCCATCGCCACATTCTCACCTTACTTGGGATTTTTAGGATCTAATTAAAAAAATTAATGAATCAGATAACGTTTCAAAAGAAGTAAGCTTAGATGCAATATCCGAGTTTAACCTATGGGATCACAATGTAGCACTTGCCGTTTTAAAGCAGTCAAGCAAAGCTAGCAAATCATTACAAAACAATTTATCTGAAATACCAATAGAATTTATTGAGAAATTTTTAAGTTCAAATATTGATAAAATTAATAGAGATTATTGGGATTCAATTTATGAGACTTTTAAAAAAAGAAATAGATATAATCCAACCTTCCTTTTTGTCTTGCTTAAATCTCCAGATTATATAAAGCGATTTCGTGGTCTAAAGCTTTGTATGATAAAAAAACAATCCTATAAAAGATCAGATATTGAAGAATTGAAAAGTATAGCAAATTTCTTGTTATCTGACTTTGATAGTTCAATCGAGAGCCGTGAAATCAGCAAGATGATTGGCAATAAAAAAGTTTATACATGCCCCTATTGTCTTACAGATAACAGACCTTTAGACCAAGATAAACAATGTGAGTGTGGAAGAAATAAGTATGGTTTTATAGAATCTGGAAACGATCCCAAATCAATAGGTAATTATTTAATTCAAATGGCAGAGGCCATTGAATCAGCTTTCAATCAATATAATAGCAAGTAAGTGTAATCCTAACCTATATATGGTCTTCAAAGTCAAGCGCCAATAGCTCACCTTGACAATATTTTTGCCTTTCTACATTAGATGTCCCGTCCGGTCTGGTTCTCCTGCAGGCAGTATTCAATGATTATGGACAATTTGCAGGCTACGCCAGATCATCCAGAGAATCTGCCCAAAATCAGCCAACGAAAACATATAGTACAAGCGAGACACGGAGTAATGAAAGTAACTTAAAGGTGGTAAAAGTCGAAGGATAGCGTAAATAGGGCCACCTCAAAAAGTCACGAATCCTTTTTTCCCTGGCAAGGCGTGTTCCTTTTTTTGTGAACAAATCCCGAAAACAATTTCGGGACTAAAGAACCAGCCCCCCCAATAAATCTCCGGCTGGGGATTTATTCGCCTGGACCACTCCGCTACAGCTAAAATAATTACCCAACAAACGCTTGTATCCTCCGCTCTGCGGTGGATGCCCTGACGCTCCGCGTCCATTAGGCAACCTTGGGTACGCAGAGCGTCCGATAAGGTTCCAACGCGGAGCGTAGGAACCAAGTTTTTTTATTTATTTACTGTCTCAGGATAGGCTTCAAAAGGCCAACCACAACAGTATTTAATGCAAGATTTTGGGGAAAATTAGCAAAAATTCTTGCATTTAAACCGATAATTTATCCCTGCAAGGTACTGGTAAATAAAAACTTAGCTTTTGCCTGAGGATAGCATAAATAGATAGGGATTAATAGCCCGCGTATTTCATCGGGTCGTGGCCACAAATCCCCTCATAAAGTTCCATCCATCAATTTATAAACAAGATCGATTGCAAAGAGGAAATAAAAATGGCCCCGATTTGTAAATAACCGGGGCCATCAGAAATTCAGGTCGCCAAAAGTGGAAATCAGCAGTTATTCGGCAGCACTGGGCGCTGTTCCTTCTTCTTCGTCAGCCATCTCATCAACCGTTTTGATATCTGCTTTTTTCTGCCAGATGAAGAAGATGGTAAACAGCACGATCAGGGAAGCCGGGAAAAGCGTCATGTCTGCCAGCGTAGCTTGTCCGGCCGCCAGTTCCAGTTCAGATCCTGACAAACCCTGTTCAGAATACAAGGCGCGGTTGGAATCGATCCATCCACCGATAATGGGCTGAAAGATGGAGGTGGAGAACATGCCCATAGCTCCCAACAGGGACAATCCCAGCGCACCGGTCTTGGGCGCTCGCTTGGCTCCTGTCCCGACCATCACCGGCCAGAAGTAACAAATACCAATAGCAAATAAGACGGCCGCTACATAGGCCATAGCACCCGTTGAGACACTAAACAGGTACGTGCCGATAGTTGCAAAAATAGCTCCCCCCAACAGCACGCCGGGCTGTCCGAGCGCTGCAACAACAGGACCCGCAAAGAAGCGTCCTACGGCCATTAAGCCTGTTACCAGGGCAAGAATAATCATCGGGCTTGCACCACTTTGAGCCAGTACAATTTCTACCCACTGCTGCGGCCCGAATTCAGAAATGGCGGTCAAAGCGAAGCAGAAGAATACAAATAGGAAAACAGGGTTGGTCAGTGCCTTGAAGTTTTCCGACAGGGATTTCATCTCCTCCAGCTTGGGCTCCGGGAATTTTTGTCCCCAGAACAGGAGAGCATAGGTGATCGTCGGAATCATGATGATCCACATCTGGGCTTCCCACCCGAGTCCAAAGTCAGTCATAAACTTGGAAATGAGACTGCCAAGTACAATACCCCCAGGGAACCACATATGGAACCGATTCAGCATCTTATCCACCATGTTGCCCTTGTAGGCATCAGCAATCATCGGGTTACAAGCCGCTTCCGTACAGCCGTTACCCAAACCGATTAGCAGGGTAGATATTAACAGTGTGGTATATCCGCCTGCATAGATTGTTAAAATAATACCCAAGGTATGTACATAGAAGGCAATTTGCATGATTCGTTTGGGACCGATGACATTATAGAAAATGCCCCCCAGTATCATTGAGATCGGAAATCCCGCAAACCACATTGAATTGATAAAGCCGAGCTGCTCTGCTGACAGGTCAAACTGGTTGCCCAGTTCTGGTAAAATTCCGGCTCGGATGGCAAAGGTGAAAGCTGTTGTAATAAGTGCAAAGCAACTTCCCAAAAAAAGTCTTCGCTCGTTTACTTGTTCACTCATATTATTTGGATTTTTTGGAAATTATAGTCCCTAGTTAGATGACTCATCCAGATGTTATTTAAGAGATGGTATCCCCAAAAATTGATCCCTAATTTATTAGATTGTAAATGGATAAGCGCGTCAAAAGAATAATAAAACCTAAAATAGGAAAGTCATCAAATAATCCAATTTTTTTTGATGAAATTTTACTACTCAATCTGAAAAATTTATATCTGCGAAATTGAAATTCTGAAGTTCTTTTTACGCTCAGTTGGGACCATTATAAGTAAGCCCTCCTTAGTTCTATCATTCCGCTGAAACTCACTATCACGAGGCATAATCAATTTCTCCTATCGCCGGCCTCAAGAATCCGGAGATCCCGATTCGGGTACTTCGCTCATCGACTAATTAAGTTGGTGATTGGGGAGCTTTCTAACCCAGGGATAAGAAGTCCACCACAATACATATACATGTCGCCATTATGACTTATACTCCGGAAAAGGATCCGGCTGTTTGATCTCTACAACTTCGCTTTCCTCTTTGGGATATATTTCAAGCGTCCGGCCGGTAATCTCCTCAAACAGATGCCGTTTTCGCATGGCGCCCCAGATCTCCAGCTCGGGATCACTTTCGGTGGTAATGTAGAAATGAGTTTTATCATCCTTAATTTCAATCTCCAGGTTCTGCACATTTTGGTAGTGGCTGCGATCCAATCCATCGGCTACGCGCAGGAGGCCCGCCAGCTTACGTATGCGCTGCTTCACATTGTCAGTTTGCCGATCGTAATATTTATGGCGAGGCGCAGGCGCCGACCGCCGGTGATAGCGAGCCACATTCCCGATGATATTGATCTCCTCGTTATTAAATCCCCGCAAATCGGAATGGCGAATCAGGTAGAGCGTGTGTTTGTGATGCTTCCTGCGCGAAATAAAATATCCTATGTCATGCACATAGCCGGCATACTCAAGAAGCTCGCGGTCACTCTCGGGTAGTTTCAGCTCCTCCTTCAGCTCATCAAAAAGCTTGAGGGCCATATTCGTGACATGTGTAGAATGATCTTCATGCCATTTATACTTCCTGAGAAGCTCAAAAATACTGCGCCGCCGTGGATTTTGTCCCACATTCTTTGCCGCCAGCAGATCCAGGTCAAGATTGCCCTTCTCTTTTTTGATGTATTGCAGGATCATCCCTTCCCTCAGGGCTGATTCAGATATTTTCACATGTTGAATATCGAGCTTTTTAATCAGCAGCTTCAGCAATTCAATTCAAGTCCCGGAGCGATGATATCCACGCGCTTGTCATCCAGCCCATTCTCCTCCAGGCGTTCATCATGATCCAGCTTGATAAAATCCTTGTAAAATTTCTTGTAGGATCCAGCCGTGTACTGGAACTCATTCAGCGTCATCTTGGTACTTACCGAGTTTCGGTTGGCAATCATCTGGCCGATATTTTCCATCGTGCCCGAGGAGCCGATGATCGTATCAATCGAGTATTTTTCAGCCGCTTCAAACAGGTCGGCAAGCTCCTTCTCAAAATGCTTTCGGAGTTTCTTTTTCTCTTTCTTGGAGATCGGATCGGTGGAGACAAACTGGGCAGCCATACGCGCCACGCCGATTTTTTTGCTGGATGAATAAAAGAACTCCTTATTGTTGGCGATGATGAACTCCACGCTGCCACCCCCCACATCAGCCATTAACACCGGTTTTTCATCAAGCGTAACACCATGTTGAACGGCATGTCCAATGAGCTGTGCCTCCATTTTGCCGGAAATTGCCAGGGCCTTGAGCTGCAGCTCGTCGATCATGCGCTGTATAAACTCGCCACCGTTGCGTGCTTCCCGGATCGCACTGGTGGCATAAGCCAGGATTTCTTCAACACCCTGATTATCGCATAATATTTTAATTTTCTTCAGGGCCGCCATACCGCGTTCCATGGCATCTTCGGAAAGTGTATCACCCATCCCTTTTTCAGCCAGGATCACCATCTCCTTGAGTTTATCTACCGTTCGGAAACTCCCATCCGGGTAGATATCCACAATCACCGAATGAAACGAGTTAGTCCCAAGATCGATTGCTGCAATTCGTTTGGTAGGCGTGCCGCTGGACTCATGTTCTTCCATAAATTCCCCTGTCTGGAGTTATATTTATGGAATATATAAATTTTATATCCTTTTGCTAGATTATCCTTAGCTTTTGATTGTTACTATGCTGCATTTTTTCACCCTATTCAGATAACTTTTTTGATGAACAAAGATCTGTTGTGCCACCTCTTTCTCGGTCTCTTGGTGACACTTTTCGTGATGCCTGCGTGGGCACAGCACCCCACCTCAACCTACCTGCCCCATACGTTGATTATCAAGTACGAAGACGCCCATACTTTGAATAAGCTGCGCGCCAGGCAGGGGACCGATCCCAGGAAGAACATTCAGCAGTACCTAACCTCCTTTGGTGCAGGCAGCCCTGAGCCCCTGTGGGATGAACGCTCACTTTCGGGGTTTGGTCAGGTAAAGAGCAGGGCAGCATTAGATCGTAAAAAACTGAGACGAGCAGCGAATGACCTGCAGAGAATCCACAGCGTCCATTTTATGGCGGATGTAGACGCCGCCTGGCTGGCAGCCAAAGTTTCAAAACTGCCGGGTGTGGAGTATGCTGAGCCGCGTTACCTGCGGCAAACACTTTATGACCCACAAGATCGCATCAGCAATCCATATGAACAGTTTCACAACTTTATTGAGGGATGGGATTACAACCGCGGCTCATCCGATATCGTCATCGGCATTGTGGATTCCGGGGTCGATTACAATCATACCGACCTGGACGAGAAGCTCTGGAGAAATGAGGATGAGATCGCGGATAACGGCATCGATGATGATAACAACGGCAAGATCGATGATGTCATTGGCTGGGATTTCTGGGCCAGCGGTTACACTGATGAGACCATCACCGAGGATAACGATCCCATGTTGGACGCCAACAGCCACGGCACGCATGTAACGGGTATTGCGGCCGCCGAAACAGACAATAATTTCGGGATCTCCGGCACCGGATTTAATTCAATATATATGGCGATCAAGGCGGGTGGCGTGCCTGATGACCACAGCACCTCTATTAATGAATCACAGCTCATAGGATTCGGGATCGAGGGCATCGTCTACGCGGCAGAAAATGGCGCCGATATCATCAACTGCAGCTGGGGCGGCGGCAGCTTTTCGGAAGCCGAAAACGAGGTTATTGCTTATGCCACCAGCCTGGGAGCGGTGGTCGTGGGAGCTTCTGGTAATACGGGAAGCACGGAAGTGATCTACCCGGCAGCCTACAAAAATGTAATTGCCGTGGGGGCCGTGGGCACAGATAACCGGGTGGAGTCCTGCAGTAATATCGGGTACAAGCTGGATGTGCTGGCCACCGGCACCCGTATTGAAAGCACGATCCGGGATAACCAGTTTGGGATTTCCAGCGGTACATCCATGTCGACCCCGGTCGTTGCGGGCTTGGCAGCCTTGCTGCGCGCTCAATATCCCGGTTGGTCTGCCAACCGCATAGCAACGCACATACGGACCACCTCCATCCCGCTGGTTGGGTCGCCGCAAGTCAACCGACTGGGCCGCGGCAAGGTGGATGCGGAAGCGGCCCTAAACCCTGCAAATGCCAATCTGCCCGGTATTGAACTTCTGAATGCTGCATTCCTGAACGAGGATGGTGAAAAGCTTGGGTTTGAAGAGCCGGGAAATATCCAGGTAACGCTGGTAAATTACGGGGCTGCTACCAGCAGCCTGACCCTCGATATTCGCTCTACCGTTGGCGGTATCCAGTTTTCTAATCCCACCATCCAGCAAGGTACAATTCCCAACGGCGATACCGTGCAGGTAGCCATCCCGATCCGCATCACCGACGCGTTTGACTTGTCACAGATCCCAACATTTCGACTTCAGTTTACCGATGTCCCGACCGGCTACTCTGACTTCAGCATGCTCACCTACGATGAATTACTTTACGATGTGATGGCTGCCAACCGTGTTAAGATGTCAGTCTCTGCCGATGGGACGATCGGCTTCACGCATCCGCTGGAACAGCGCGGCGGTGTTGGTTTTATTCCCCGTGAAAAACAGGATGAAGAATATACAGAGGGTGAAAACCTGCTTTTTGAGGGTGGACTCATGCTGCAGATGAGCGGTACCATGTATGACGCCGTGCGTTCTACCGAGGGCGAACTCTCGCGTAATTTTAATCCCCAAACAACCGTTCGCCTTACAGAAAGTGGATCGCAGGCCGACCTGCAGGGCACCACCCATTTTACGACAGATACGGTAAATAATATTTCTGCCCATATTGACGTAAACAGTTTTTCGTTTGAAGATCCGGCGCTATCCAATGTGGTTTTTCTGTTGTATGAAATTCAGAATCCGTCTCCGTTTTTAGAATTAAATGATGTGCATGCCGGACTCTTTAATGACTGGGATATTGGGATCTCAGATAATAATGGCGCCTCCTTCAGCCAGCAGGATAGCATCCTTTATCTGTACGATGAAAGTTCAGAAAACACGCAGCCGTTCGTAGCAGTCGCCAGCCTAGGGCCGCTCTCCAGTGCACTGGCTATTGACAATGCAGCAGAAGGCCGGGGTGTCAATTTCGGAATCTATGACGGCTACACCGATGAGGAAAAGAAGCTTTCACTCACGGCAGGCACCGAGCAAACAGAGGTCTCCGGAACCGATGTTTCAGCGGTTGTAGCCTCAGGGCCTTACACCGTTGGACCTCGCGCACGGGTTCGTATCGGGTTTGTATATGCCTTTGGGGAAAATCTCAATACTCTCCAAACCCAGATAGCAGAGGCCCGTAGCAGAGCCCCATTTATGGTATCCAACAAAGGGCTGGTTATTTCGGAGGAGGAACCGGAGCAGACCGAGTTTTTCCAGAACTATCCAAATCCCTATAACGGCAGCACGCGTCTGCGACTCGATCTTTCAAGCCAGTCTCACGTTAATATTTCGGTCTATAATATTTTGGGGCGGAAGGTAGCTGAAATTGTGGATAAAGAACTAGAGCCGCGTATCCACATCTTTAATTTTAATTCGCGACATCTAAGCAGCGGCATATATTTTGCACGCCTGCAGTCCGAAACCCGAACTAAAACCATTAAGATGGTGCTCGTTAAGTAACGTGAGTTTAAGGATTCATTAAAATTCCTGTTTCTGTGCCAATACAGTTATTGCTGTTGCTCACTTTTTTTAACGACGAAAAAACGGACTGCATCCATCGCCGGCGGGTTAAATTTTTGTTGCGTTCCCTCCACCGGAGCTTTAAAAACATCAATTGAAATACACGTACTGGTATTCTCATCCTGAGCTGACGTTAAGTGATTTAATGATGGGTGGTGAGAGTATAGGCTTTTTAAGATGTGAGTTTTAAAGAGATCAAGACACAAAGCCCAGAAATCACAGCTCTTAAATTACTCACTGCTGTCCCGTTTTCGGTGGGCATCTTCATTTTGCCTGGAGATATGCAGGCGCATTTCACGGCGTTCTTCAGCCTGCTTGTAGCGCTCTTTTTCAAAATCTGTTTCAGGAATAATTTTAGGAACCGGAACCGGTTGTCCATCCGCATCAACAGCTACAAACGTGTAGAACGAGGTAGTACACAGCCGCCGCTCCCCTGTACGAAGGTTTTCCGCCCATACCTGCATCGCTATCTCCATGGAGGTGTTGAACGTGCGCGTCACTTCACCCTCAATAACCACGACCTCTCCCAGCTCAATGGCATTCTTGAATTCGATGCTGTCTGCCGCCACCGTTACGACATTACGCCTGCAGTGGCGCTGGGCCGAAATGGCCGAGCAGATATCCATCCACTGCATCAGGCGGCCGCCCATTAATTTGCCAAGGGGGTTGGTGTCGTTGGGCATCACCAGCTCATTCATGCGGACGCGAGAGGAGGCGACGGTCTTTTTATTGCTGTCGGTTTCCACGGGTTGGGTTTCGTCAAATCTGTTCGTCATCATAGAGTGATTCAATTATTCTTTTACTGGTTCAAAAGGTAAGTAATAACCGGCAATTTTTTAGGCTGAAATTGCCAGCAAAAATGCTCTTTTGGTCTTTCTTTCCGTACGGTTTTAAGAGCCAATCAGCAGTTGAAGAACAACAGCAACTAACCTATACTTGAACATCTAATTGAATTCCTCTATGCCTTTAAAAACAGACCTCCGAGACATCCCAAATTATAGCGGACCCTCTTGGTGCCTAAACGGGCATTTTCACACCATAGGGTGCTCTCTGCTTTCTAAACAGCGGGACCCCTACCACAAGCGGATGGAGATCTCCACGCCTGATGATGATTTTTTAGACCTGGACATCTACAAGGTATCAAGTCAGCGGCCGGTGGTCGTATTGTTCCATGGCCTGGAGGGATCATCAAAACGGTATTACATTACGGAGCTGGCTCATATCCTGGCAAAAAATAACTACTCGGTGGTCGGCGTCAACTTTCGTGGATGCAGCGGCAGGCTAAACCGGCAGCCACGGTTTTATCACTCCGGGGAAACCCAGGACTTGATGACGGTTTTTCGATGGGTAAAGGAGCGCTTTCCGGAAGCTCCTATCGGTTCGGTGGGATTTTCACTGGGAGGCAACGCCTTGCTCAAATCGCTGGGGGAAGAGCGAGCGTCCCACCCTGTTCGTGTGGCGGTGGGGGTCTCCATTCCATATGACCTGGCCCTGGGAGCTCAGAATATTTCCAGCGGATTTAATCGTGTTTATGAGTACAATTTTGTCCGCACCATGAAGCGAAAGCTAGAGGAGAAACGGGAACGCTATCCCGAATTGCCGAAATTTACTGGCAATACCTTGTATGATTTTGATGAACAGGTTACTGCACCTCTGCATGGATTCAGCGGAGCCGATGAATATTACGCCATTTGTTCATCCAGCCGGTTTCTGAGCGATATCAAAAAACCCTCACTGCTCATTCACAGCCTCGATGATCCCATCTGTCCGCCGGGTATGATCCCCAAAGAAAAAATTGAAGCCAACACAAATCTAAGCTATGCTTTTACCGAAGAGGGGGGGCATGTGGGATTTTGGAGCGATCCGCCCGGCTGGCTCAACCGGACCATCGTGAACTTTTTGGAACAGAATTTTGATCAATAACAAAATACCAACACACTTTCTAAATCAAACCAGATAAACCAATGGTAATCATTGTAGGTGCCGGCCCAATCGGACTGGCCACCGGCATCGCCCTGAAACAGCAAAAAATACCCTTTAAAATTATTGAGCGTGGATGTCTTGTAAACTCCATTTATAACTATCCGAAGGATATGACTTTTTTCTCCACCTCAGATCGGCTCGAGATTGGCGGTATCCCGTTTATTTCTCACGGTCACAAGCCCACCCGCAGGGAGGCGATGGAATATTACCGCCGTGCCGCCGAAAGTTACGAGCTACCGGTGCACCTGTATGAAGAGGTGCAGAATATTAACGGGAAGGATGGAAATTACACCGTTGAAACCGACAAAGACCAATATAGCGCATCCAAGATTGTGGTGGCTACCGGTTTTTATGATATCGCCCGGATGATGGACGTGCCCGGCGAAGAGCTCGACAAAGTGAAGCATTATTATGACGAAGCTCACGCCTATGCGTGGCAGGATCTGCTAATTGTGGGAGCGGGTAACTCCGCGGTGGATGCAGCCCTGGAAACCTTTCGCAGCGGGGCCAATGTGACAATGGCGATACGCGGCGACGGCATAAAGGAGACGGTAAAATACTGGGTGAAGCCTGATATCGAAAATCGCATTAAAAAGGATGAGATCAAGGCGTATTTCAATACGAAAGTGAAGGAGTTCCGCAAAAAAGAAGTAGTGCTTGAGACCCCCGAAGGCACCAAAACCATTCCGAATGATTTTGTGCTGGCGCTGACCGGTTATCAACCCAATTTCGGGCTGATGAAAAAGTTCGGCATTGAGCTTACCGACGATGAGAAGAAAATGCCGGTCTACGACTCTGAAACACTGGAAACCAACCGCGATGGCATGTATGTGGCCGGGGTGGTCTGCGGCGGCATGGATACCAGCAGCCTGTTCATCGAAAACACCCGGATCCACGCCAGGCACATCGCCGACGACATCCAGGAAAAGCTGTCGTAACCAGGGCTTCCTCAAAAAGTCACAAAAGTCTTTTCCGTGGCCAAGGGTGTTCCTTTTTGTGTGAACAAAAACGAACCCGAAAAATCACCGACTGGAGATTTATTCGCCTGGCGGCACTCCGCTGCGGCTAAAAGAAACCCAGATGTTCCCGTTAGAAGCCCCTCCCGCCTCATAACGATTTTCCACATGAGCGGCTTCTTCTGAAAACTGGTGCAGGTTTCTTTCTTTACGCCTTCCCTGCGTTTGCCTTGGTCGGCTCATAAATCATAGGCCGGATGGTGGATCCCTCCAAGGGAGATATCTAGCCCTACCAAATGCAAGGGTTATGGAGAAATTAGCGGGAAACCTTGCATGCCGGTAGCCTATTTGGGCTTGCAAGTTACTGGCAAGTCATAACTTAGCATCCGTCTAAGGATGCCCTAACCAACCCGATAAGCTGATCGAAAATTCGCCAAATTGTAATATTGTGAAATAATTCCGATCAAAAGACTAGCATCATTTAATGCAACATCCTGGTCTACTGGGTAGAAACGAACACCTGGCGCCCTGTGTTTATCGATTCAACAGATACATGTAATTAGCAACTTTTAAAAAGGAACTATTATGAATTTAAATCTTGAGGGGAAAGTGGCTATCGTGACCGGTGGAAGCAAAGGTATAGGCAAGGGGATTGCTGAATCGCTGGCTGAGGAAGGATGCAATCTTTCAATTTGTGCAAGACATCAGGAGGAACTGCAAAAGACGGGCAGTCAGCTTGAAAATCACGGCGTTGACGTGCTTGCTGTGCCGGCAGATTTGACCAGGAAGATCATATTCAGAAGGTGGTTGACCGCACGCTGGATGCATTTGGAACGATCGATATACTGGTGAATAATGCCGGTACAGTTGGAAATCCCGGAACTATTGAGGAGGTTTCAGTGCAGGAGTGGCGCGACCTGTTTGAGCTGAACCTGTTTGCCGTGGTATCCATCACCCAAAAAGTGCTGCCGATTATGCAGGAAAAAGGCTGGGGACGGATTATTAATATCTCCTCAGAGAACGGCACGCAACCCTATCACGACATGATTCACTACAGTGCTTCAAAAGGAGCGTTGGACAACTTTACGAAAGCCCTTTCCAAACAGTATGCGAAAGATGGGATTCTGGTGAATACGGTGAGTCCCGCCTTTATAGAAACGCCGCTGGTCAACAATATGATGCAGCAGGCAGCCGATGAGCAGGGCATCACAAGAGAAGAAGCCGTGCAGCAATTCTTGGAAAACAACCGTCCACATATAGAAGTAGGTCGGCCGGGTAAAATCGAGGAAGTTGGCCCTGTTGTGGCTTTCCTGGCTTCGGATAAAGCCTCTTTCGTAAACGGGTCCGACTACCGCGTGGATGGCGGCTCCGTGGCTTCGGTTTAATTTTCAGGTTGATTAAGTTCGGTAATAGACGAAGTCATTTTTTGATCGTCCTGTGTTTGTCAACCCAGTAGGCCAGCCCAATAAAAATCCATTGCAGGTGCCCGACCAAGACTATTGCATTCACGCTTTCCGGCGGTGGTGCCAGCACGTTTGATGCCATAATAAGAATCAAGAACACGATAAGGCCCGCAAGTCCATACCGGCCAATAGCATCTTGCGAAGCTGTAGAGCGCATGTAAAGATATAATCCCCGAAAAATAACAGTGATTCTACCACCAGGGTACCACCAAGTGAATTCCACAGGCCAAATCCCACCAGGGTTGCTCCTCCGGGGAAAATAGGCAGATCGGGACGGTGGACAATCACGTCAAGAAACCAGTGACTCACCACCAGCATGCCAATAATAACTGATGCTTTTGTATTTCTTTTTATCGCATAGTATATCGCTCCGAGCAGAAAGCCCCAACCGATCGAAGCCAGCAGGCTGTGGCTGATGGGATAATGCGTAAAGTTCAGGGGCGTTACGGTAGTAATGCCCGGCTCAATGGCAACCCGTTCCCACCCTAAAAGCAGAAATGTGGGCCAAAGAAGATCCACAAATTGCGCGGCCAGCAACAGCGTGCCCAGTGATACCGCCGGAGCCGACTTTTTCGCTGCCAGCCCAAGTCCAAAATGTCCAACAAACATATCATCTCCTTAATTTTCTAATGCGTTTTCTGAATAATACGCTTTCTTCAAATACCGGATCGTTAAATTTTCAATACTTCATTAATTCGTCTGCCGCAACAACGGATTTCCAATACTCTTCTACCATTCTTGAATATCTAGTCAGGTTAGACAACATCTACAGGTTCAAAAATGAGAATACTTTTTTGGTTTTTTTAAAACTCGATGAAACGAAGGCTCCCGCTTAATTGATTATTACACTCTATTCCACAAAATGATAATTAGATAAAAGAGATTTATGCTAAAACGCTACAAAATCGGCTTATCACTATGTGTTATTCCCTTATTCTTGGTTCTGATTGCCTCGTCACCATTAAATGCTCAGCACAAACATGATGGATCTGATTTCGATGTCTTCCAGAAACAGCTCAAAAACGACTATTTTTCGGTTGGTGCATTGTTGCAGACGAGGCTAGACTATCAGCCTGAACGTGCGGTGGGGAACAACGGGTTTTCCATCGGTAATGCACGACTGCAAGTATATGGTCAGTTTGATGGCGGATTTGGCTACCAGTTGCAGACGAATTTTACACGCCAGTCTGCCATTCTGGATGCGAACGCCTACTATCATTTTAGTGATCAATTTCAGATCAAGGCGGGCCTCTTCAAGTCGCCATTTAGTTATGAATTCCTGACTGGTGCTCCTAACCTGGACTTTATTGGACGATCCGGCGTAGTCAACCAGCTCGCTCCTAATCGCCAGGTCGGCGTACAGGTTTCCGGTACAAGCGAAGACGGAATTTTACGCTATCAGCTGGGTGCTTTTAACGGCAACGGCTTTGACCCCAACCAAAATACCGATGAAAATCTGCTATACGTAGGGCGACTGGAAGCGGGGTTTGAAACCGGGGAACAGGCTTCAGACGATCGCATAATTTTTGGCCTCAACGCTTCCCGCGAAATTAAAGAACAGCCCAATTCTACCGGAAATATCCAGAGTATCTTTCAAGGCAATCAAACCCTGCTCGGTTCCGACGTGCGCATCATCCAGGGCGACCTAATGCTGAGTGGAGAACTGATTTATTCCTGGCTGGATTCAGCCGTTACAGATGAATCGTACAATCCTTACGGCTACCATGCGACTATCGGGTACGACGTCACCTCAAAAACCCAGCTTCTTGCGCGGCTCGACCATTTTGAAGGAGATAACCTGGTAAGTAACTCAGAATCTATAGTAGCAGGTGCCAACATATATCCTACCAGTTTCTCAAAAATCCAGGTTAATTACAGAATTCCGACGCAGGAATCATTGGACTACTCCCAAGTACTCGTCAACTTTCAGATAGCTATTTAGGGCCTGCTCAAAAAGTCTGATTAATTCATGAAAAGTCAGGCTGCTGGAATATTGGCATCTCCCAAGTCCAGAAAATCCCTGCAATCCGTTTGGGTAAAAGCGAGCGGAGCCGAAAAGCAGTATGTTCTGACAGGCCGGAAAACGAAAATATCTGGGATTTTAGGGCGGGTTTTTTGGTTCGTTTTTTGCCCGTCCAAAAAATGAACACTCTGACTTCGCGAACCAGCTACTCCTTGCCAATGGGACAGGTTGCTGGTATGCATGCTCAAATGCACCGTTAGGATAAAGAGGGAAAAACCTTGCACGAAGCTGACAGGTAAAATCAACGAACCCATTGCGTAACAATTAGGTAATCAGGGTCTGTGGAAGCCCTATTTAAACTGACGCAAACATAGTTTTACATCTCATTAATCCCGGCTGAGCAGGCCGGGATTCTTTATTATCTGCATTATTTTTTACCAAGCTCACTTCCCACTGGTTCAACTTATCCAACAGAAGAAGTTGTAGTTTCCTTATTTATAGATCACTTTATTGAGTGTTGTCACCCCTTGGTTTATTGATCAATTTTCTTAAAACTAATAATAAATTCTTAATAGCAGGAGTCATCTCCATGAATAGTTCGAGTACACACACCATCTTGGTCGTAAAAAGCGTGTATGAACGAGTGACGGAAATATTCGAATCTCTTTCCGATCTGGACTGCATCCCCGTATCTGCTGATGAGCAAGTCCTCTCCAATAAAATAAAAGCGGCAGATCCTGTTGCCGTGGTTCTGGATGTAGATCGCTACATGGACCGCTTGTATGAGGCGATGACTGACCAGATGCTGATCGCCAGGTTTGGCGTTGGTTGCGATGGCATCGATTTTAACAAAGCATCTTCCAACAACCTGATTGTCACCAATACACCGGGAGTGTTGGAAGCGACGGTTGCGGAGTTCACAGTTTTTCTTGCGGGTGAGGTACTACGGATGCCCGGCCTTTCCAGCAACGACCTTAAGCAGGGGCATTGGACCACCCATATGGGTCGCGAGCTGCACGGCAAGACTTGGGCCATCCTGGGGCTGGGCGGCATCGGCCGCAAAGTAAGCCAAATCTTGTCATTCGGATTTAATGTGAAGGTCCACGCCACCAAAAAAGACATAACAGACAAAGAGCAGATCAAGCATCGGTATGGCGTAGAATTGCTATCTACAGCATTTGAGAACGTTGCCCCAAAGGCTGATATCATTTCGCTGCACATGCCGGCCAACAAGCAGACGCATCATTTTATGGATAGGAAACGCCTGCAACAGCTAAAGCCGGGTGCCATACTCATTAATACTGCTCGAGGAGCCTTGGTGGATGAAGAGGCTTTATATGACTTGCTAAAGTCGGGCCATATTGCAGCGGCCGGGCTGGATGTTTTTGAAAAGGAACCCTATCAGCCCATCGACAAGAAGAAAGATCTCCGTGAACTGCCAAATGTTTTTATGACTCCCCACATCGCCAGTAGTGCTACTGAGTGCATGAGGCGCATGGCCCAGCGGGTAGTTCAGAATATCCGCCTTTTTATTCGCGGTGAGCATCACAAAATGGATATCGTAGAAAAATGAATACATGAGCATACTACTTGGTGGTTCAATGGTGAAGCTTTTATTGTCCACAATTTAGTAGTCACTCAATAACCTGTTGCTTCTTTTGATAAATAGGTACATCGATTATGAATTTACCTATTCCTTTTTTTTCTGGGATAAGTTTAAATTTAAAAATGCAATAACATCCGGGAAACGGTTTATAGATTGAAAATGCCGTCTATATTTATAGGCGATTCTGGGTCGGCAGGTATGGTGATATTCATTTTGTTTAGGGATAATAGTGCCGATCCAGGAGAAAGATGTAAGTAACAGGGACTCAAATTGATATTGCGGGCCGTGCATGTTTAAAACAAAATCGATTCTGCTGGCCTTTTTAGTAGCTTTTTTCAACCAGTTTTCCGGTATTAACTTTGTACTTTACTATGCCCCTCGCATTTTTGAATCGGCCGGCATGCAAGCCTCCGATGTACTAGGTGCTTCGGTCCCTATCGGCGTCGCAGTGGTGATTTTTACCATCTTCGGCATGTACCTGATCGACAAGGCAGGCCGCAAAAAACTGATGTTGTAAGGCTCAGTAGGATATATTCTTTCTCTTGCCGGCGTTTCCGAGGCCTTTATCAGCGGGGCTGAAGGGAGCTTTGTTGTGTTATTTGTAGTAGCCTTTATTGCCGCGCACGGTATTGGCCAGGGAACAGTAATCTGGGTCTATATTTCGGAGATTTTCCCAAATACGGTTCGCGATCATGGAATGTCACTGGGAGCGGGCACCCACTGGATCTGTGCGGCCATTATTACTTTGCTTACCCCAACTGTGCTCAGCACCTTTTCAGGGGGCACTATTTTCGCCTTTTTCGCCTTCATGATGGTACTGCAGCTAATCTTTGTTATTAAAGTGATGCCGGAAACTCAAAATAAATCGCTCGAGGAACTGGAGGAGGTCCTTTTGCCAGCAGATCCTGAAGTTGAAGGAACGTGGGAGTAGGTGTCCTGGTCTATCGGAAAAACTTCCTGAGCTCTCATGCTGGTAATTTTGATCGATCCATATGAGAGATTAACACTTCTTAGTTTTGCAGAAAATTTTTTTATTCAAAGTGCGGATAATAAAATATACGCACTGCCTGCTACCACAACCATTCGTAAAAACAGCCGCCTTTGCCATGGTCATGTTGGAAAAAAGTACGATTCTTAACCTTTGACATATTATTTTAAGGAAGTAAAAACAGTTTCATCCAGATCCACAGAGATAGTTCTTTATCCTCGTTACTTTTATGGGCTGTATAAGGCGGTTTTAACAGGTACTAATCCTGCTTCAATTAGACTCTAACTTAATTTTTACAGAATGCCAGAAAACAAAAATGCTACGGTCGAAGATGTTGCAAAAGAGGCGGAGGTATCCACCGCAACGGTATCAAGGGTGTTTAGCGGTTCGGCCAAGGTTAATGAGTCAACAACCAAACGAGTTTTAAAGGCTGCCAATAAATTAAAATACCGGCCCAGCCGGGTGGCTCGCCGCCTTCGGGCAAAGAACTCCCAGTCAATGGTTATCGGCTTGATTGTAACCGATCTCCAGAACCCGTTCTTTTCCGATATTGCCCGCGGAGTGGAAGATGTGGCCTATGATAGCAAGAACGGAGTCATAGTCTGCAACTCTGATGAAGATCCCGAAAAAGAGAGTTTCTACCTGGATACGCTGCTTGATGAGCAGGTGGCCGGGTTGATTATGGCACCCACCACCGGCAATAAAGAATATATCCAGCGCATCGTTAAAAAAAATATTCCTGTGGTGTTGGTGGACCGGCAGCTTCCGGACCTGAATGTGGATACCGTTACGGTCGATAATGTGAATGGGTCCTACCGGGCGGTTCGGCGACTAATCGAGCTGGGGCACCGCCGGATTGGCATCATCTGTGGAATCCGTGGTATTTTTACAACTGATCAACGATTCAAAGGATATGAACAGGCAATGAACGATGCCGATATTAAAATTGATAATGAGCTGGTTGTGTATCAAGATTCGAAGGAAAAAGGAGGCATTGAAGGCACCAGGAAATTACTTTCAGTGCCCAATCCCCCGACGGCTATTTTCTCGACCAATAACCTTATGACGCTTGGGTGCTTTGAAGAGATGTATCGCCGGAATATAAACGTACCGAAAGATATTGCGATCGTTGGCTTTGACGATATGTCTTGGGCCTCGGCTCTAAACCCGCCACTCACCGCTGTACGCCAACCAGGCTACGAACTGGGCAGCGCCGCGACCGAGCTCCTCCTCAAACGTTTGCAACGCCCATCTCGCGCGGTCTCCGATATTGAGCTCCAATCGGAGCTGATTATTCGAAAGTCCTGCGGATCACACCTCAAGCAGGAACAAATTTAGCTCTCCTTCTTAGCTCGGATTATTCACCAAGAAATTTGGTTTTGAACGAGGCGAGGGGGAAATGACCGTGCAAAGGTGCCTGTGCACCTTGAGCACGGCTTTTTCCCGTCAACGAAGTGCAGGGCCAAATTTCGCAGCCGTTAGTTACAACACTCATAGTTAAGCTATTTGTCATCTTTGATAGGTAGCACAATATCAATGCAATTACCTTGTATACATCACAATTTCGTGACTAATCCGGGTTGGCAATTCGGTAAAGTAACCCACCAAAACAAGCTGAAACACTAACCACCTCTCACCCAAATAAATAATTTGTAAAATTTTGTAAACCTATTTGACTCATTATATGTAAACGATTTCATTATAAAAGCACATACAACCATCACTAAGATATTTATACCACCATATTTGACTCATTATATGTAAACGATTTCATTATAAAAGCACATACAACCATCACTAAGATATTTATACCACCATATTTTTATTATTTATGTAAACGTTTACATAAATCGATGTCTAATAATTGGGATTGATGGACCGTATAAGCAGATAGCCGCAAAATAATAATTAGGGGAAGGAATAGGGATAAATGACCGAGAAATCACTACCACACTTCTAATAGCACAAACGAAACTTTTTAACTCACCTAATGGGGATTAGATATGAATATTTACAGAATCGCAATTAGCTTGTGCCTGGCGGGGATGTTAGTAAACATAAACACAAACGTATTCGCACAGAACACAGAAACTGTAAGTGGTACAATTACGGACCAAAGTGATGGCACTACGCTTCCGGGTGTTAATATCCTGGTTAAGGGAACGACCATCGGGACCACCACCAACAGCGAGGGGCAATATGAATTAAAGGTGCCTTCGTTACAGGATACACTGGTATTTTCTTTCATAGGCTACCAATCCCAGGAAGTGCCCATCCAGGGACGGACAACCATAGATGTAGAACTGGCTTCTCGAACATTGATTGGCGAAGAGTTGGTAGTTGTGGGGTATGGAACCCAGACCCGCGGAGAATTGACCGGCTCCGTATCGAGCGTTGATGTGGAAGATATAGCAGAAGTTTCCACCCACAACCCACTGCAGGCCATGCAGGGACGGGTGGCCGGTTTGCAGGTCAGCCGAGATGGAACGCCCGGTGGTGGTACCCAGCAGGTTCTTATCCGCGGAATTAGTACGCTCGGAGACAACGAACCGCTCTACATCATTGACGATCAGCCGGTGGAACGGAGACGTTTTGACCTGTTGTCGCCCAATGAAATTGAGTCGATTCAGGTGCTGAAAGATGCATCCGCCGCCTCTATTTATGGGTCTCGAGCTTCAAACGGGGTGATTATTGTAACGACGAAAAAAGGTAGCCCCGGTGAGTTACGGCTGGAATTCAATTCCCGTACCACCTTTGAAAGTACATATCCCACGGTAGATGTCATGAATACCGAACAGCGAGGGCGAGCCGCCTGGCGTGCATCGGTAAACGAAGGTGCAAACCCAGACGATCAAGTGCATTATGACTACGATTGGTCTATGCAGGATGGCCAGCCGGTGCTCAACAGCATTGAAACGGTGGAGTGGCTTGACCAAAATGTACAAGGGGGCATCCGGGCTGCAAATACCGATTGGTTTGATGTCATTACCCGCAACGGATTAAGTACCGCTAATAATCTTTCGCTGTCGAGCGGTGGCGAAAACTATAGTCTGCTGGCGGCTATCGGCCACAATTATCAGGAGGGCGTCGTAAAGTATAACGATTTTGAGCGGTACACCTTCCGACTGAATTCCTCCCTGGACCTGCTGGACGGCAGATTAACCATCGGAGAAAACATGCAGCTGGCAAGAAGCACACAAACCCCCTTTTCAGATTACGTGTTCGGCGGGAACCCGTTAAGTACGGCCACGCTACTGCACCCTATCATACCGGTGTATGCTGAGGACGGCAGTTTTGCCGGACCCATCGGTGGAGGATTGTCTGACCGGTTGAATCCACTGGCAACGTCAACATTTCAACGTGATGATGAGAATGAGGTACGATCCGTTTACGGTAATTTGTATGCGGATTTGAAGATCACCGGATAACCTGGAATTCAGTTCCAATTTTTCAGTCGATTACGACGAGGAAGAGCCAGATCGTAACGCTCGAGGAATTTAACATTGGATTCCTTTCCCGTCAGCCGAACAGGCTGGTACAAGATAACCGGACGACCTCAAACTGGACGTGGTACAACACGCTGAACTATTCCTTTGATCTTGGGGAACACAGCACGGAAATACTGGCCGGTATAGAAGCCACACGCAGCAGCACCGATTTCTTAGTGGCTGAGCGCCAGGATTTTTTGCTGGAAACCGATGACTTCTGGCAATTCGATGCCGGAACGGGCCCGATGATGGTCTCTGGTACCGCCACAGGCTATCGGCTGTTCTCATATTTCTCCAAGATAAATTATGACTACGCCAACCGGTACCTGGCCACTGCAACATTCCGATATGATGGGTCCTCGCGTTTTGGTGAAGATAAGCGCTATGGATTTTTCCCTGCTTTTTCCGCCGGATGGAGAATCTCTAATGAGGAATTCTTCAGAAATAGTGAAAGCCTCGATTTTATATCCGATCTGAAGATTAGAGTCGGTGCCGGCCGGATGGGGAATCAGCGTATCGATAATAACGCTCCCTTCGCATTTTTTATTCCGGCCTACGGTACTGCACGATTTCTTTGCTGTGGAGCAGATGGTCGGCCAACCGGGACCGCTTATGCCCTTGGTGGCCAGCAAACCGGTGAGCTTCCCTCGGGTGTAAAACAAGTACAGCGGGCTAATCCAAACCTTAACTGGGAGGAAACCGACGAGATTAATGTCGGAATAGATCTCGGCTTTTTTGACCAGCAACTGACCGGTTCGATCGATTATTTCATCCGGGAAACCCGGGATATCCTGGTTCTGCCACCGCGATTGGCCGTACTTGGAGAAGGCTCCGACCGCTGGGAAAATGGGGCTACCATGGAAAACCGCGGCTGGGAATTGACGATAGGCTACAATAACAATTCCAGGGATTTGGGCTATGGATTTAATGCGTCCCTTTCCTCATCCAGCAATAAAGTGACATTTGTGCCTGACGCTGTAGTCCGTGATTTCCCCGGCAATGTTGAAAAAACCATCATTGGTCGTTCAATAACGTCAAATTTCGGATATGTGGCCGACGGAATATTCCAAAACCAACAAGAGGTTGACAACCATGCCGATCAACCCGGTAAAGGAGTGGGACGGCTGCGTTTTAAAGACTTGAATGGAGACGGAGAGATTAACACCCTCGACCAGGATTGGCTGGGAACTGAATCGCCCGACCTGCAATACGGTTTTCAGGGCAATTTCAGCTACAAGCAGTTCACACTCTCATTCTATCTTCAGGGCGTGTATGGGGTGGATCGGTTTAATCCTGTTAAATCCAGATTATTCTACGGAGCTGGTACGCATTCCGGGGAAAACCTGCTTGCCGACGCACTTAATGCCTGGACGCCCCAAAATACGGGCTCCGATATTCCGGCCCTCTCCCTGGACGATGCCAACAATGAGTCCAGGATGTCCACTTTTATGATCGAAGATATGTCCTATTTGAAACTCCGGAATCTGCGGATCGGATATACATTGCCTACTGAATTGCAGAACAGATTGGGTTTGAAAAACGCACAGGTTCATGTAACCGGGGGAGAGCTGTTCACCATTTCCTCAAGTGACTTTTCTACCGGTGGCGACCCTGAAAATCCCGGTGCATTTTACCCACTGCCCCGAACATTCACGTTCGGCTTCAATGTGGCCATATAATCAATGAATTTGAGATTCTAAAAAGAATAATGAGGTAGAGGTTATGATTCCTATCAAGTTTAAATCAATTGTTGTAGTAAGTGTTGTTACCGTGTTACTCTTTATGCTTTCCGGTTGTGAAGGCTTCCTGGATTACAAGCCGAAAGGGGTGGTGAATGAGGAAGATATCAGCGGCGCAGATGGTATTGAAAGACTGACAACGGCCGCCTATGCATCGCTCGGAAACTCTGACTGGCTGTTTTCCTTTGAGTCGAACTGGCTTTACGGCAGTGTTCGTTCTGACGATGCCTATAAAGGTGGGGGAAGTTTGGGTGATCAGGCTGAAATGGACTGGTATGAACGATTCGTTTTTATAAGAGAAGACCAGGGTTACCAACACCGCACCTGGCAGGCGTTTTACGAAGGCATAGAGCGGACGAACCTGGCCCTGCGCAAAATCGATGAGCTGGATGTGCAAGATAGTTCGTATCCGCTGCAGGAACGTATAGCGGAGATGCGCTTCCTGAGAGCTCATTTTTATTTCCGACTGGTCATCCTGTACAAACAGGTGCCCTGGATGGACGAGACGGCCGACACAGATGCTGTGCAGGAAATCTCCAACACAGAATTTACCAGGGACCAGTTATTAGATAAAATTGCTGCGGAATTCCAGTTTGCAAAGCAAAATCTGCCCGATGAACAGGAAGATGTAGGCAGAGCCAGTGCCGTAGCGGCCGCCGCTTACTTGGCCCGAACCCGGCTCTACCAGGCTTATGAACAGGATGAAGAGCATAATGTGGTTAACATAAACCAAGAACATCTGAACCAGGTGGTAGCGCAAGCCGATTATGTTATTGACTCCGGCAAGCATGCCTTGTACGATGATTATGGTAAAAACTTCATCACCGAATACGATAACGGTCCCGAGTCGGTGTTCGCCATTCAGCATTCCTTTGACGATGGTACGGCCCAAGGGGGGCGTATGAATTACGAGCATGGCCTGAACTATAACATGGCCTCGGAATATGGCTGCTGCTGGTTCCACATTCCAAGTCACAACCTGGTGAATGCCTTTAAAACCGACGAAAATACGGGCCTGCCACTGTTTGATACCTTCAATGATCAAATGGTAAGTGACACGGATCCGAATGCATATCTTCAACAAACGTTCGATCCCCGTCTGAGTCATACCGTTGCTATTCCGGGGCATCCGTTCAAGTATGATTCGGACTGGCTTTATCAACAAGGTTGGGCCAGGCAGCCGGAACTCTATGGCCATCATTCGACCATGAAAGAGGTACAACACCCCGATCAGCCGGGTACCCAGTCTTGGGGACCCTTCTGGGGTAGCGCCAAAAATGTAGATGTGATCCGCTATTCGGATGTACTGCTTATGAAAGCGGAAGCACTTATTGAACTGGGACGCGAAGACGAGGCATTGCCGCTAATCAACTCGCTGAGGACCAGGGCGGCCAACAGTACAGACATGGTCCGCTATTCCGACGGTACCGAACCGGCCGATTATTTTATTGAGCCATATCAGGATGGAGGCAATATAAACTGGACCCAGGAAAACGCCCGGGAGGCTCTTCAATGGGAGCGCCGCCTTGAATTTGCTATGGAAAGCTGGCGCTTTTTCGACCTGGTGCGATGGGGCATTGCGGAAGAAGTGCTTAATGATTACTTCGAAGTAGAGCAAACGAGAAAAACATATCTCGGGGAGGCACACTTTGAGGCTAATAAAAATGAGTACCTGCCCATTCCACAACAGGAAATTGTGTTGAGTGAAGGGGTTTACGAGCAAAACCCAGGCTACTAGACAGCGCATTCCCCAATCATGGCCGGGGTTCTCATCCTTCTTAATATGAGCCCCGGCTTAGATCTATGAAAGTATGAGTTCAGTAACTGGGATTAGTATGGGGTGGTACTTCCAAAAAAATATCTCAGAATCTTTTAGCCAATGTCTTGGTCAACAAAATGAAACAGGATGTGTTACGTCGGACTTTCCGAAATTCAAAAATTTAAGCTTATGAAATCATACATAGCGTGTTGTTTAATCTTTCTTGTTACGATGCCGGCAGTAGCTCAAAAAGTAACCCGGCAGATACCTATACAGAGCCAAGACCGGTACCTGAATATCCCGGTAGCGGGCTGGAGCAGCAATTTTGACGGGGAGCAAAAGATGATGCGTATCATCCACGACGGTAAGGTGCTGGATGAGTTTTCCATCAGCCTGGCCAACGGAGATCCCGACTGGTGGGCGTTCTTTCCGGTGCAGCGCTACCAAGGCCAAACACTCACCGTTGAAATGGATGATTCGGCGGGCAAAGCAGGATTAGAGAAAGTGTTTGCGGATGTCTCCTTCCCGGGGCAGGAAGATATTTACAACGAACGATACCGCCAGCAGTTACACTTCTCCTCTCGCCGCGGATGGAACAACGACCCTAACGGCCTGATCTGGTATAACGGCGAATGGCACCTGTTCTACCAGCACAATCCCTATGGCTGGAGCTGGGGCAACATGCACTGGGGACACGCGGTAAGCACCGACTTGGTGCACTGGCAGGAGCTCCCGATGCCCTTTATTCCCCAAACCATGATCACATGGCTTTTTCCGGCGGTGCGGTGGTAGATCCACAAAACACCTCCGGCTTCAGGCGAAACGGCGTAGATCCGCTCATCGCTACATATACACGGACCGGCTCTGGCGAACACCTGGCCCTGAGCTATGATAACGGGCGTACCTTTGAGGAGTACGAAGGCAACCCGGTGGTAGAGCATGATGGACGCGATCCCAAAGTGTTTTGGTATGAACCCGGCGGACACTGGGTGATGATTGTCTATAGTGAATCTCATACTCGGGAGTTGGAATTCGGGGAGGAAGTCAGGCTGTATCAGCACTCTATTTATACCTCCCCCAACCTTAAAGACTGGACCTACCAGTCGGGCGTGACTGATTTCTTTGAGTGCCCGGAGCTCTTTGAACTTCCTGTTGAAGGAGAGTCCGGGGAGAGCAAGTGGGTAATGTACGACGCCGACGGCAAATATGTGATTGGTTCATTTGACGGCAAAACATTTACCGTGGAACAGGGCCTGCGGAAGTACGATTACGGCGGTGAATTCTATGCCTCTCAAACCGTCGCCAACGTCCCCGAGGACGATGGGCGACGCATCCAGATCGGCTGGTTCCAAACGGAGACCCCGTACATGCCCTTCAACCAGAGCATGACCTTCCCGACCAAACTGAATCTCAGGAAAACATCCGACGGGTACCTGCTGTATCCCCAGCCCATACAGGAAATTGAGAAGCTGCACGCCCGTAGTTATAGAATAAAGAATCAGGTCTTAAGTGATACCACAATTTCATCTGCCATACGAGGAGATCAACTACACATTATTGCAGAGTTCGACAAGGGAGAAGCAACCCAGTTTGGGCTGAATGTAAACGGCTATGAATTGACCTACAACCTGCTCCGGAGCACGCTAAACAATACTTTTTACCCGATTGATGAGACCCTGAAGCTCGAACTGATCGTGGACCGGATGGGGATGGAGGTGTTTGTCAATGATGGGGAATTATACTTTGTAGAGCAGTATAACTCTGTGGATACTGAGCAAGCTGTTGAGGTCTTTGCCCGTGGCAGAGGAGATTCAGCACTGCTGGTTAAGTCATTGGAGGTTCATGAACTTTCTTCCATCTGGGATAAATAGAACGAATTGTATCAGTCATAAACCAAACATCAGAATAGAATCATGAATATTGATAACAAACTTGCCAGCATCTTGTTACTTGCCACTTCATTCTTACTCATTAGTTCCTGTGGAACCGGGGAGCGTGAGCAGAATCAGCCAGAATCATCGGGGCAGGAAGTAAGCTACGACGAGCCCTACCGCCCGCAGTTCCACTTTACGCCGGCCCAAAACTGGATGAACGACCCCAACGGGCTGGTATATCACGATGGGGAATACCACCTGTTTTACCAGCATAACCCGTTCGGTGATACATGGGGACACATGAGCTGGGGGCACGCCGTAAGTGAAGATCTGGTGCACTGGGAACATCTGCCTGTGGCACTGAAAGAGGAGAACAATGTGATGATCTTTTCCGGCAGTGCAGTGGTAGATCACAAAAATACCAGTGGATTTGGATCTGAAGACAATCCGCCGATGGTGGCCATTTACACGGGCCATCACACCGACCAGGAGCTGCAGGACCAGCGTATCGCCTACAGTACTGATAACGGCCGCACGTGGACCAAGTACAACGGCAACCCGGTGCTGGATGAGGGCATGGCCAATTTCCGGGATCCCAAGGTGTTCTGGCACGATGAAATGGAACAGTGGATCATGGTCGTTGCTCTTCCCACGGAATACAAAGTACAACTTTACAGTTCTGATAATTTGAAGGAGTGGAGCCTGCTCAGTGAGTTTGGTCCCTCCGGGGCAACCGGCGGTATTTGGGAGTGCCCCGACCTGTTTGAGCTTCCCATAGAGGGAACTGACCAGACCAAATGGGTACTGCAGGTGGACCTCAATCCCGGCGGACCGTTTGGCGGTTCGGGTTCCCAATACTTTATCGGCGATTTTGACGGATCCTCCTTTACGCAGGATCCGGAAACAGAGGGCGAAACGCGGTGGGTAGATTATGGGAAGGATTTCTACGCGGTACAATCCTACGCGAATATTCCCGAAGATGATGGCCGTCGCATCTGGATCTCGTGGATGAACAACTGGCAGTATGCCAACGATATTCCCACAAGTCCATGGCGCAGCGCCATGACTACTCCGCGCTCGTTAACTCTCAGAAATTATGAAGAGGGCACCTACTTGACTCACCAACCAGTCAATGAACTGCAAGCCCTGCGCGGATCGCACCAACAGTTTGAAAACCAGCAGATCGAGGGGACTTCAACCATGCTGGCCGAGGCAGGCATCAGCGGAAATCAGCTGGAAATCATTGCTGAATTTGAAATAGGTGATGCCGCCGATTTTGGATTCAAAGTGGCAGAGGGAGAGCAGGAGGAAACTATCGTCGGCTACAATGTGGAAACCGGTGAGCTCTATATCGACCGAACCAACTCCGGGGAAACGGAGTTTAGTGAAGAATTTGCCGGTGTTCACACGGCGCCTCTACAACCTCTTGACGGTCAGATTAAATTGCATATCTTTGTCGATCGCTCTTCGGTAGAGGTTTTCGGCAACGACGGCCGCGTGGTTATCACGGATCGCATTTTTCCTTCTTCGGATAGCGATGGAATTTCGTTATTCTCCACCGGTGGTGCTACTCAACTGATAAACCTTGATATATGGCAACTGGACTCCACCTGGAACTAACAGAATAATTAATAAAGGATGTAAGGGATGATAAAAACAAAGTCGATTTTACTCTCGGCGATTGCAGCCTCTTTGGCCGGTTTTCTATTCGGTTTTGATACCATTGTAATTTCAGGAGCTGACCAGCCAATACAGGAACTCTGGCAAACAAGCGACCTTTTTCACGGCACATTCATCATGTCTATGGCGCTGTGGGGCACGGTAATCGGGGCACTCTTCGGGGGCATACCCTGCGATAAGCTCGGCCGGAAGAGAACACTGTTCTGGATCGGTATTTTTTACCTGCTCTCGGCTCTTGGGTCCGCATTTGCTCCCGATCCCTATATATTTTCTTTTTCCCGATTTATCGGTGGGCTTGGCGTCGGCGCCTCTTCTGTAGCGGCCCCGATCTACATCTCCGAAATCACTCCGGCCGGTAATCGGGGTCGCCTGGTGGCCTCCTACCAGTTTAATATCGTATTGGGCATCCTGGTAGCCTATATCTCCAACTACCTGATCGGGGAGTATTTCGGAGTCAATGCCTGGCGCTGGATGCTGGGTGTGGAAGCGATACCCGCTGCGATCTACTCCCTGTTTGTTATTGGGATTCCCAACAGCCCACGCTGGTTAGCCTTGCGCAAGAATGATGAGGAGGGAGCCCTTAAGATACTGAAGCAGCTCAATCCCACAGAGAACATTGAAAAACTGCTACAGGAGATTAAAAGATCGGGGAAACGGGCAACCCGGCGTGAATTTCTTACAAAAAAATACAGCTTCCCGATAATGCTGGCCTTTCTTATCGCTTTCTTCAACCAGTTTTCAGGGATAAATTTTGTGCTGTACTATGCACCCCGGATTTTTGAACAGGCGGGCCTGGCAGCCACCGAAGTGCTGGGTGCCTCCGTACCCATTGGCATTGTGAATCTGCTGTTCACCATTTTGGGGATGTACCTGATCGACAAGGTGGGGCGAAAGCAGTTGATGTATTATGGTTCGTTCGGCTACATTATATCTCTTTCAGGGGTTTCATGGGGCTTTTTTACAGGTGCTGAAGGGGGGATCGTCGTACTGTTTGTCAATGCCTTTATCGCCTCGCACGCAATCGGTCAGGGAGCCGTAATCTGGGCGTTTATCTCAGAAATTTTTCCCAATGCCGTGCGCGATTACGGTATGTCGCTGGGCTCGGGCACGCACTGGGTAGGCGCCGCTATTATCACGCTGTTAACCCCCACGGTTTTAGGGGCTTTTTCCGGCGGTACAATATTTGCCTTCTTTGCCGGAATGATGGTTTTACAGTTGCTTTTTGTATGGAAAATGATGCCGGAAACCAAAGGGCGTTCCCTGGAAGAGCTTGAAAAAGAATTGCTGCCGGATGATAAAGAATTTAAAGAAGACTGGAAGTAGATAGTTTCTCAGAAAAAACGGTTAGTCATTAAATTACAAACAAATTTTAAGATTTATGAGATTGCAAGGTGGGATACTCTGTATCGGAGAAATACTTTGGGACTCGTTGCCTTCCGGACTATATCTTGGAGGGGCTCCGCTGAATGTATGTTACCATCTCAATCAACTGGGTATTAAAGCTTCAATTGCCAGTAAAGTTGGTGAAGACCGGTTGGGGAAAGAGGCGATAAGCCGCATCAACGCCAAAGGCATATCCACCGATTTAATCCAAAAAGATGGAGCCCATGAAACCGGCTTTGTCTGCGTGGATATCAGTAACGATGGCGATCCGAAATATAGAATTGTAGAATCTGTTGCGTGGGATTTTATTCGTTTAAATAATCCGTTGACTAATGCCACAGAGGACTGCTGGGGACTTGTTTTCGGCACCCTGGCCCAACGAAATGAAGCCAGCCGCGAAACCATACAGCAGCTCTGGAAACTGGATATGCTGAAGATCCTGGATATGAATCTGCGCAGGCCCTATGTGGATAAAGATATTATCTATGATTCGCTGGAAGTAGCCGATATTATCAAGATGAACGAAGAGGAACTGAATCAGCTAAAAGATTGGTACGACCTTTCGGGCGGTATGAAAAAAACAGTGGAACATGTTGCCGAAAAGTTTAACTGCTCGCTGGTATGTATAACCCAAGGCGCTAACGGAGCCATGATATACAGGGATGATATTTGGACCGAACACAACGGTTTTCCCAAAAAGGCCAAAGATGTCGTAGGAGCTGGTGATGCATTTCTTGCTGCCCTCATATTCGGTATTAAAAACGGGAAAGTTGGCAATGAACTACTTGCTTATGCCAACGCTACCGGGGCCCTGGTAGCCCAAAAAGATGGTGCTACCCCCAGCTACTCCATGGAAGATATTCTGTCCCAGATGGAGGAAAGCTCTTAAACAGTTTTTACGCTACTCTGGAGCTTATCTTTTATACAAGTTTACAGTTTTAGTTTTGGTCAAAATTTGGTAGATATGGAAAGCAAAGTCAGATTTCGATCAACTATTCAACTGAACCCAAATACGCCGATCAAATGAAACGTCGCACTTTTTTGTCGTTAAGCTCTGCCGGGATCTTAAGCGGACTTTTACCCGCACTTAAATCACGGAACCTGGAACCCAAAACCAGTACGCAACGCTACCAAAACGGTAAAAGCCCGTGGCCGATCTGTCTGGATACAACAACTATTCGTCCGGCTTCCCTGGAGGAGAAGGTCCGTATTGCGGATGAAGCCGGCTTTGATGCCATTGAGCCTTGGGATGGGGAGCTGGAGGAATATGAACAGCAGGGCGGCGACCTTAAGGAACTGGGCAGAGAGATCAAAGATCGCGGATTATTTGTACCGAGTGTCATAGGTCTTTGGAACGCCCTTCCTCCTACACAAAAGGAGTGGGAAGCCTCCCTGAAAGATACCCGAAATCGCATGCGAATGGCTGCCGACATCGGGTCGCAGCACATCCAGACGATTCCCAATACGGTGGGAGAAAATTATGACCTGGGCTGGGTGGCTGCTCGCTATAGAGATTTGATTGAGATCGGTATCAATGATTATGGCATTAAGCCTGCCATTGTATTTGTAAAATTTTTTCCCCTTAAAACGCTGGGTGAAGCTACTGCTGTAGCAATCAATGCCGATCACCGGGAAGCCCGCGTTATACCCGATACGTTCCATATGTATATAAACGGCGGTGGTTTCGAAGGAATCAGCATGCTACAGGGGGAATCGATCGCTATCTTTCAGTTTGCGGATGCTCCCGAATCACCTGCACCAGGCAACCAAGAGGACAGCCATCGCGTTTTCCCGGGCGATGGCGTACTACCCCTACCCGACATTTTGAAAGACCTGCACGCTACCGGGTTCAATGGCTGCGTTTCCCTGGAGTTGTATAATCCCACCTATTGGGAACGGGATTTACAGGAAGTTGCAAAAACAGGATTGAAAAAAGTGCTAGCCGTAATTGAGAAAGCAGGAGTATGAGAAATTGAAGGATTCAATTAAACAATTGCCCTTGCAACCTGGCTTTGATTGTACCAATTTAGTTTTTCTCAAATCATCAGTTGTACAACGCACACCTAGAAATCGCTGTACTCAATAGGCTCATTCTTGCGGAAATCGTACAGCGTTAATTGCCGCAGTTGAAACCAGCCGGTCCAGAATTCACGAAGGGATTGAATATAGCCTTGACGTGCAGTAGTCCGGTCTTCCTGAGCATCAAAAAGATCTGTAATATCAATGGTACCAATCGTATATCGATTTTGAGCAACCTGGTACCGACGTTGTGCAATAGTATCTGACTGGGCGGCTAGCAGGACCTGGTCCTTAAGCTGCAGGAACTGACTAACGGAATATTCCACCTGCTGGTTAAACTGACGCCGTTGATATTCCACGCTGTTAGCTACTTCTCGCTGTTGATTGCGCGCCGCATTGATCTGTGCTCGCTGCTTACCCCAGTTAAAGATAGGCACTTCAAACCCCACGGTCATAAACTGCCTGTTTTCAGGATTTGAGTATAAACTGGAAAAATCAGTGGCAATCCGGTCAAGCCCATATTGGGCATTAAGTGTGGCAGTAAGATTACTTTCACTTTTGGCAAGAGCGTAATCCCGGTCTGCCTCTAGTTCATCAAGCCGGTAGTTCAGGGCCTCACGATCATTTTGCATCGCCAGCTGTTTCGCCTGGGGCACGGTGATATCCAACTCAGGGAGGTTTTCAGGAGCAGTGATTTCAAGTTTTACCGTGGTTGGATAACCCAAAATAATCTTGAAGTCATTTAGGCTTCGCTGATATTCAAGGCGGGCTCTGGTCAAAGAAGCCTCGGCATTACGAAGAGCCAGCTCACTCTGCAAGAGTTCATTTTCCGCAATACTGCCCACGTTGTATCGCCCTTGGGAGATTTGGAATATCGAATCGTTCCGTGCCACGTTAAACTCAGCATTCTCCAGGTTGATCTGGGCAAGAAGCACATCAAAAAAACTGTCCGTTACGTTTACCGCTACCCCTTCCATATTTTCAATGTATTCTTTCTGAGCAATCTCATACTCAAGGGGTTCGGTTCGCCTGCTCCATTTGAGATCATTAAACCCAAAAATTGGCTGTGAATACCCCACTATCAGTGGATTGCTCTGCCATTGATAATTCCCTTCACTTTCAAAAATACCCAATCGATTAATACCTGATGAAAGAGAAAGGGTACCACCGGTATAGAGCACGCGTTGGTTTACAGATAGCTCCATCGAGGCCTCAGACTGGCGCCTGGGCTGGTACTCGATAGACCCGTCATCCAGCCTGTTGGCAGAAAACGATTTATTGTAATTAGGTGCATCCCCGCTGATGGAGAGGCTGGGCATCAAATCGGCGCGGTAGGATTCATATTCCCAGCGGTTTGAAGCCAGAGCGTAACGGGCAGCCTGTGCTACCGGACTCTGCTCTTGTGCAATGTCAATGCACTGATCCAAGGTTAACACTCCAAGATTTCCTTGGTCTTGAGCATTTGTTGTACCGGGAATAAGAAAGCAAATAGAGAATAGTGCTAAAAAACCTTTATACATATTATTCATAGCGTAATGCATATACGGGATCTTGTTCTGCTGCTCTTTTAGCGGGGAAATAGCCAAAAATAATACCCACCGCCATTGCAACTCCAAAAGAGATAGCAATTGAGCCAAATGTGACTATGGTTTGAATTTCCGTGAGAATAGCAATAATGTAGCTGAACGATAGGCCCAAAAACGTACCTATCAATCCACCAGTGATACTGATGGCAAGGGCTTCTGTAAGGAATTGCAGCTTAATATCTTGCTTTTGAGCCCCAACGGCCATCCGAACACCGATCTCGCGGTAGCGCTCTACTACCGAGGCCAGCATAATATTCATAATCCCGATTCCCCCAACAATAAGAGAGATAGAGGCGATGGAGGCCAGCACAATACTGAAGGTCTGCTGGGTATCACGCTCCTGCTGTAGTAATTGCTCGGGTACAATTACCTGGTAATCGACCACCGTGTTGTGGCGGCGCTGCAGCATCCTGTTAATAATATCTGCAATTTGTCCACTGTACCTGTTATCCTCTACCTGGGCAATAATCTTATCGATCTGGTGATAATTCAACTGGCTGGTTGAGGTGCTTGCCTCACCATCATCATTAGTTTGAGCTGCGGCCTGTTGAATATCTTGGTTGGTTACTGTCGAACGATTTCGGAAACGCAGAAGCGACGTGGTAACAGGGACAAACACATCCAGGTTATAATTTCTAATTCCCAGATTTTCGATATTTTCAGTGCTCATTTCTCGTTCTGCAAGAACGCCAATTACCGTCAGCCATACGTTGCCAACTTTTATTTTTTTACCAACCGGTTCCTCACCGGCAAAAAACTTCGCGCGCACGTCGGAGCCAATCAGGCAGACCGACTCAGCTTCCTCGATGTTTATCTGGTTAAAAATCTTACCCTGCTCAACCTGGAAATTATTAATTTTAAAATAGTGGTCATTCACCCCTATAAGTTTACCTGTGCGCAGCCGACCTTCTCTGATAAAATAGGTTTCGTATATAATTTCGGGGCTCACATAGGTAACCTCAGGTATCTGCTCCTTGATGCTGTTCATATCGTCCATGGTCAATCCAGGCGTAAACTTGCTTTGCTGGTTCTGCAAGCTGGCCTGATCGGCCACCTGTCCCTCAGCCTGCCTAACTTCAGATTCAATGATAATATTGTTGGTACCCAGTAGCTGCATCTGGTTAAGTACTTGCTGTTCGGCACCCCGGCCAATTGCAAGCATGGCGATAACCGATCCCACCCCGAAAATAATACCCAATGAGGTTAGAAAAGACCGCATCTTGTTTTGGCGGATCGCATCGAGTGCAATATCCAGGTTATAAAGAATTATCTGTAACAAACCAATCTCCTGTTCTCTTTAAAAAACTTATTTTTAAGCTGTGATTAAGCCTTTTGTAATAACTGCATTCTAAAATTTGAGGCTATCTTTCTCCCTCAACTTCTCTGTTTGGCACGCCGTTTCCAGGCAAAGGCTCTTGCTGGTCAGCATTTTGATCCATCTGCTGAGATTGGTCGTTCATCTTCTCCTGATTTTTATTTTCTTCTCTATATTTTTGGACGATCGCTTCTGGCAGGTAGTTGGTAGTTATGCCTGTGGTTTCGTTTGGATCAGGAGTTGAAAGATACAACTGGTCGCTCACCTCTACCCCTTCCTTGAGCACAACGGCATTTTCATTGGTAAGACCCATGATGACCTGCTGTTTGATAATATTTAATCCATCCCGTTTGTATACGAAGTTCAGTGAATCGTCGGAGTGAACTGTCTCCAGCGGAGCATAGACTACATCTGGCACAGAGTTGACAAAAATGGTATTGCTTGTGGTCATGGATGGCCGCAGAGTAGAATCACTCTCGTCGACCTCAATTGTCACCTGGAAAACTTTGGAGTCAGAATTGGGTCGCTGTTCACCAATATTGGCGACATTTGTTACGACGCCGGAAAGCTGTTTTTCAGGCATGGCATCCAAGCCAATATCAGCACGTTGGCCGGTTCTCACTTTCTGAATATCCACTTCGTTCACATAGGTAACCGAGTTCATTACGCTGAAATCCGGTAGTTCGGCAACGCCGGGATCCCACGCACTTATCTGGCTGCCTTCTGTTATTTTAGTACCGTCACGATTACGCCGGTAAATAACCATGCCATTTTCCGGAGCCCGAATGGTAAACTGCTGTGCCAGGCGCTGAATCTGTTCCGTCTGACGCTGCTCCTGCTTTAGGTCTGCTTCAATTTCACGCAGGTTCGCTTCAGCTTGTTTTCGCGCAATTTCATACTCTTTTTTAGCTTGGGTAAGGCCTCGCTTTGCACGCTCAAAATCAATCTGTGTTTGTCGTTGCACAGCCGGCGACTCATATTTTGACTGTTCCACAGCAATCTCAGCCTCTTCCAGCGCATATTCTGCGTTCCGGATATTCTCGCGTGCCTGCGAAAGCGTGGATGAACTGTCCAGCTTTGCCACCTCATAGGCCGAGCGCTCTTCCTCCAGCTCCAGTTCTTGATCCTGGAGAGTATTGGAAAGTTCTGATCGATCCAGTTCGGCGATATAATCACCCTTCTGCACTACAGTACCCTCAGGAATCATATCCATGATCGTAATTTGGTGAATCCGGAATTCTCGAAGACCTTGGGGACCAAGGATCGTTGTCGAAGTTTTAGCCCGGAGCTCTCCAGAAGTGGTAACCGTAACCACAAAATCACCGCGGGTGGGAGAAGTATAGATTGCTACTGATTCGCTAGACTCTGATCCCACTGCAAGCCAAAAAATAAAAAGAAATGCAATGCCGCCACCCCAATACAGATATTTTCGTTCCTTTAAGAAATTCATAAGGCCATTTATTTATAGATAAAACATTTTAGATTACTTAATAAGCCATGTTCAAGTGATTAATGCAACAGCGCGGTGATTTAGGGATTGTTGGATTGGAGTAAGGTAATCAAATTTTCGAATAGGGCGAAAGTTCAGATATTGCTTCGACGGTGTTGATGCGCTCCTCGGAGACCTTGCGCAGGTCGGTTCCCTTCGGAAAGAACCGCCGGAGCACCCAAATACGGTTTTCTACGGTACCTTTATCCTGGGAAGTGTATGGTCGGGTAAAGTACGTATTGGCTTTTAAGTCCTTAGCAATATCCTGATGTCGGGCAAAGGCTTTATCGTTATCAAAGGTCAGGGTTTTGATGAAGGCTGGTGGAATTCGGCCCAGGCGCTGGGTAATCCGGTCGGCTATACCCTTCAGCTTTTCGGCTGGTGACTTTCTCCAAGGCCGTCAGCAAGGTGGTCCGATCGGTCAGCACCAACAGAGCCGACTTATGGGCTTTGCCCATCATCAGATCTACTTCGATGTCGCCCAATCGCTCTCGTTTTTCCACGACCTCCGGGCGTTGCTCAATAGATACACGACCTTTAATTCGGCCCCTGCTGTCTTGCCGATTGCCCCGCTTGGCCTTACGAGCCCCGTGCTTGAGGTGTTTGTAGAGGTTCTTGTCGGTTGGATCCTTATTGAGTTTCGCTGCCCATATCCACTGGTAGATAGTCTCATGGCTGACACCATCGATCCCCATTACGCCCCAGCGGCCGCTGATGAGCTCCGGGGAAAGCTTCTCGGTGGTCAGCCACCGGCGGGCCTGCCCCTTGAGGGCCTCGGTAAACCGCCTGTGTTTGCGTTTGGCCCGATGGCGCTGGGTGGTAAGCTCTTGGGCTGTTTTAGGGCAATACGGGTTGCCCTCCGAGCCTTCATTAGCTACATTACGTCTAAGCTCACGGCTGATTGTCGAGCGATGTACACCGATGGTTCGGGCAATTTCGGCCTGGGTGTGGCCGGCATCTATTAGCGCTTTAATTTGATAACGATTTTCTAAGCTGAGTTGGGTGTATTTTTGCATAGCAACATGAATATAACCCGCTTGGCTGAAGACCTCAGGGGAATTCCCCTGAGGTCTTTCTTCATGTTGCACTTACTACTTGAACTCAGGATAATACAGCATGACTTTATTTAAATACTGTATCAAATTTGAACACAATTTGAAGATATGAGTTAAAGTCCCATCAAGAACCCGTTTATATCAATACAAATTGGCTAGATTTCGAGAGGTACTAATATTCAAACGTATTTCAACGAATTGATATTTGGAGTCGTATGTTCAAATATTATGTTTTTACAATTAGCAATCGCTCATAAAAGCAAGTCTCATCAAGCTACTCTCTGTTAATTCTGTTGTCTACAATTCCGCTTTCAAGATCATAAGAAGTGGCATATTCCGTTTCATCGATGATCGATTTCGGCTCGTTATTTTCATCTACGATCACCACCTTGGGTTTGTGCTCTTTTGCTTCCTCGGGAGTCATCTCGGCATACGCTATGACGATAATTCGATCTCCCACCTGGGTTAGGCGGGCAGCCGCCCCGTTCAGGCAGCATACGCGAGAACCCGGCTCTCCGGAAATCGTATAGGTTTCCAACCGAGATCCGTTGGTGATGTTCAGTACCTGGACCTTTTCGTACGGCAGAATACCTGCCTTCTCCAGCAGTTCCTGGTCGATCGTTATGCTGCCCTCGTAGTGAAGGTTGGATTCGGTCACCTTCATCTGGTGCAGCTTCGATTTAAACATCGTAATGTTCATAATAGCGTATCCTAAAATTCTATAATCAGGTTATCAATTAAACGAGTATCTCCCAGATAAACGGCCCCGGCAATAATGTATTTGTTGCCGGACGTAAGCTTTTCTGCCGGTTTCATATCTGCAAACGTAAACACATTAAAATAATCAATCTTGAACCCTTTTGCTTCCAATTCACTCACCTGATGTTCAAGAAGCAACTTGGGAGTATCAACGCCATCCTCAATCTGCTTTTTCACATAGATGAGTGATCTAAACAGTGCCGGCGCCTTCAAACGTTCTTCATCGTTCAGGTAGGCATTTCGACTGCTCAGCGCCAGCCCGTCGTTGGCCCGTCGTATCGGCCCCATGACCAGCTCTATACCGTGATTCATCTCTTTGACCATCCGCTGCAGAATGCGAACCTGCTGGATATCCTTCTGGCCAAATACAGCAACGTCAGGCTCAATAATATTGAACAGCTTATTCACAACCAGCATGATGCCCTCATAAAATCCGGGTCTTGAGGCGCCATCCATATGATCTTTGAGCTCATCCACCTCAATGCGGATATACTGTTTCTCTTCGGGATACATCATCTGGTCGGAGGGCGCGAAAACCAAGTCAACGCCTTCATCTTCGCAGATTTCCAAGTCACTGCTGAGCTGCCGGGGATATTCATCAAAATCCTCATCCGGACCAAACTGTTCGGGATTTACATAGATCGAGACAACGACAGCGTCCACCTTTTCAAGGGCCAGCCGGATCAGTGACAAGTGCCCATCATGAAGAGCTCCCATCGTCGGTACAAAACCGACCGTTTTGCCCTGTTGTTTCAGTACGTTGACCTGTTCCCGAATCTCATCAATTAATTTTATCGCTTCCATCTGTACCTACAAAGAAAAAGCGGCACGCTAATACATGCCGCTTTTAACTAAATGATTTCGATTTAATAAAACTCTTGCTTTCAGTAGCAAACAGCACAGCTACACCGCACGATCCGTATCAAAATTCTCCAGCAGTTCGGTCACCCGTTTGAGGAATGCGCCTCCGTGTGCCCCGTCGATAATACGGTGATCGTAACTCATGGACAGGTACATCATATGGCGGATACCGATGACATCGCCGCCGTCGGTTTCCATAACCACCGGGCGTTTCTCAATAGCACCAGTGCCGATAATGGCTACCTGCGGCAGGTTGATGATGGGCGTGCCCATCAGGTTTCCTACGCTTCCGTAGTTGGTCAAGGTAATGGTTCCGCCAACAAGATCATCAGGATTCAGGTTTTTAGTGCGAGCTTTTTCAGCCAGCTCATTCACTTCTTTGGCCAGCCCCACCAGGTTTTTATCCTGTGCCTGCTTTATAACCGGCACAATCAGTCCACCTTTACCACCCTGACCCAGCGCCACGGCGATACCGAAGTTAATGTCACGCCTCAGCTTAATCTCTTCCTTCTCCAGGTCCACCGAGCTATTGATTAGCGGAAACTCGCGGATCGCCTGGATCATCGCCTCAAGGAACAGCGGGGTGAAAGTTAACTTCACATCAGTACGTTTCTGAAACTCCTGCTTGTTGGCCTCGCGCCAGCGTACCAGGTTGGTGACATCGGCTTCGGCAAACGTAGTTACATGCGCTGCAGTCTGCTTGGAACGCACCATATGCTGAGCAATGGTTTTGCGCATGCGGTCCATTTTGAGGATTTCGACATTCTGAGAAGGTCTATGTACATCCAGCTCCCCGGCGGAGATCGATTGGCCGGCGCTTTTGCCTTTTGTTTTAGGCTTGGAAAGGCCGGCTGAGGGAGCAGCTTCTTTCTTCTCGGGCTTAGCTTCCGATTTGGCCGTTTTGCCAGCTTTGCGATCTTCCAAATACGAGATTATATCCTCTTTAGACACGCGACCGCCCTGACCGGATCCCTCAATATTTTCAAGCTCTTCCTGGGAAATACCTTCTTCTTTAGCGATAGAGCGAACCAGTGGAGAGTAGAACCGTCCGTCGCTTCCAATACGCTGCGGTTCGCTGCCTTCTGATATCCCGCCGGCTCCATTGGTGCTGGAAGCAGCTACCGGCTCCTGTTGCCCGACCTCTTCCGATTCTTCGGATGTGGGCGTTTCTGGTTCTGTTTCTCCTGACGGGGCAGATACTTCCCCGGTCGCAATTATGGCAATAACTTGACCGACTTCTATAGTTTCACCTTCTTCAGCCAGAATTTCTACGAGTGTTCCCGCATGAGGCGATGGAATTTCGGTATCCACTTTATCCGTGGCGATCTCAAGCAGCGGCTCGTCAACTTCAACTTGATCACCCACGCTTTTCCGCCATTCAATAACTTCGCCCTCCATTACCGATTCGCCCATCTGGGGCATGGTCACTTCGATGCGTTCTCCTTCAGCTTCTACATCTGTTGACTCAGCCGCGGGTGCTGGAGCTTCTTCCTGCTCTACGGATTCTTCTTCCGGCTCTTCAGCAACGGCATCGGCCGTTTCTTCTTTAATTTCCTCCTCTTCTTCGGGCTGGCCGTTATCACTTACCGGTTGAGCAGCTTCTTTATCGGTCTCCAGGATGGCAATTACCTGCCCCACTTCGATGGTGTCGCCCTCTTCGGCCAATATTTCAACGATAATACCTGACTGTGGAGAGGGAATTTCCGTGTCAACTTTGTCGGTCGCAATCTCCAGGAGAGTTTCATCTTCTTCAATTTCGTCGCCAACTGCTTTTGCCCATTCGATGACGGTCCCTTCCATTACCGACTCCCCCATCTGGGGCATCTCAATTTCAACTCTGGCCATGCTGCTTTCGGATTATATCTGTTAAATGTTAAGAGCGATAAATGATCTCCCAAAAAAGAAGAAAATCAGTATCTATAAGATCATAATTAATGAAATGAGTTCAAAATGCAGGCAAAGCTGATTTAAAAAATGCTAATGGATCGCTATTAACGGTGTTTGGGATCTTCCAAAACAATACAACGTTGAACATCCAATCCATTTAACGGAATAGTTCTCCATTGACTGGGAATTATCCCAAAGCCTGCTCCAGGTCTTCAATCAGATCATCCGGATGTTCCAGGCCCACGCTGATGCGGATCAGATTTTGGGGTGTTGTGGAATCTTTGCCCTCACTGCTGCGGCGGTGCTCCCAGGTGCTTTCCACACCACCTAGACTCGTGGCCTTTAAAATAAGCGTTGAGCCATTTACTACGCTTAGCGTATCATCGCGACCACCATCCACCAAAAAAGAGACCATACCTCCAAAACCGCTCATTTGGCTTCTCGCTATTTTATGTCCGGGATCACTTTCAAGCCCCGGAAAAAACACTTTTCCCACCTTTGGATGATCTTGCAGAAACCGGGCAACCTTGGCGGCATTTTCATTATGACCACGCATGCGGTAGGGCAGCGTGCGGATGCTGCGGGCCAACAGCCAACAATCGCGCGGGGAGGGAACGGCGCCAGCAGTAATCTGAATGTCGCGTATTTTTTTAAAAATTCCTTCTTTATCCTTCGCTACGACCGCGCCGCCCAGTATATCACTATGTCCCCCAAAATATTTGGTCGTAGAATGCAGCGACAGATCCGCCCCAAGCTCCAGCGGCAACTGGTTGACGGGCGACGGCCAGGTGTTATCCACGCAAACCAGGATATCTCTGCCCTCAACCAATCCAACCACAGCCTTTATATCGGTAATTTGCAGCAACGGATTGGAGGGGGTTTCAATCCAGATCATCTTGGTGTCCTGGGTGATTGCATCCTCAATACTGTTGAGATTGGTCATATCCACATAATCCGCTTTGAGTCCCCAGGGCCCCATCAATTTTTTCACCAGCTGGCGGTTGCCATGATACACGTCTTCGGGGATAATGATGTGGTCGCCGGGCTGCAGCGCCTGAAATACGGCAGCAGCAGCAGCTACTCCAGAAGAAAAGGTAGCCGTATCTGCCCCCTCTTCGAGATCGGTAATCAGTGCCTCCAGCTGGGCACGGTTGGGATTCTGGGCACGCGTATAGTTCAGGTCGCCGGGTTCAAAATGCCCTTTATCCCCATGCTCAAAAACGGTGCTTGGGCACATGGGCGGCACAACGGCACGGGATTCTTTTAGAACGTCAAGACCGGAATGGATGGCTTTGGTTTCTAGGCGCATGATAGGTACACATTGGTTAGAAAAAATCTGAGTTTGAAGGTACAAAATATTGGTCTCTGCTGAAATCAGATAAATGATTAAATAGTGAAGTATGAATCATCCTGTCCTCACTATTTCAGGGAAGGACGCATGGTTGAAATGGGCAGCCCTCAAAAGAGAAGAGGGACTTAGGGAGATTGATCACTCCAAGTGTAAAATTGATCTACAAATATCGATTCGTGTAAATCCTCCAAAATAACGGTGTCAAAGCCAACATTGTTTGCTGGAATCTGATTCACTACCCTACTAGATCAATCCTCCTGTCCTCTCTGCTTATGCCTAAGCTTCTGCAGCCTTGGAGGAAATGGCTCTGCGCAGGCAGACTTCCCAGAGGAACTCCTGGCGAAATACCATGCTCCCCTTAACCCAACTGTAGCCATGTCAATTCACTTTTTAAAAAGCTATTTCTTTAGTATTTAATGCATCTGCATCAATTTGGGAGAATAGCGGATTTGTATGTCAAATTATCTCATCGAACAATACCATAAAGAAGTTGAAAAAGTTATTCGCTACGGCGGCACGCGCAAAGAAACGTCCATCCGCAATGCCTTTCACAAGTTGCTGAACGAATACTGCCAGACAAAAGATTTTCTGCTCATACCCGAACTCGACTACAAACTGCCCAACGGCAAAACGGTTTATCCGGATGGTACTGTTAAGGACGCCCTGCGCCTGGAATGGGGGTTCTGGGAGAGCAAAGATACCTACGACGATCTGGATGCGGAGATACAAAATAAAATTGATAAGGGTTATCCCACCGATAATATCCTTTTTGAGGATTCGGAAACGGCCGTGCTTATCCAGGCGGGCGAAGAGGTGATGCGCAAGTCAATGAAAGACGCCGAGGGGCTGGATGCGTTGCTCACCCGCTTTATTGAATATCAGCGGCCGGAAGTGCGCAGTTTTCGCGAGGCAATCGAGCAATTCAAGGAAGATCTGCCCAATGTGCTCGAAGCTTTACGCGAAATGATTGAGAAACAGGCTGAGACAAATGAAAAGTTTCAGCAGGCGCGCACCGAATTTTTGAAACTCTGCCAAGAGTCGATTCACGAGGATGTAACCTTCGAAGATGTGCGGGAGATGATGATTCAGCATATTCTTACGGACGAAATTTTCAGCTCCGTCTTTGACGAGTCGCACTTTCACCGCGAAAATAATATCGCCAAAGAGCTGCAGGAAGTAGTCAATACCTTCTTTACCGGCGATGTGCGCCGTCGCACGATGGTTAACATCGAGGATTACTACAAAGTGATAAAAGCTGAGGCGGCTTCCATCAGCAATTACCACGAAAAGCAGAAGTTCCTGAAGGTGATCTACGAGAACTTCTATCACATCTATAATCCCAAGGCGGCCGACCGCCTGGGCGTGTTTTATACGCCCAACGAGATTGTGGACTTTATGATCCGCAGCACCGATTACCTGCTAAACAGACATTTTGGTCGGCTACTAAGTGATAAAAATGTAGAAATTCTGGATCCCGCCGCCGGCACGGGCACCTTCATGACCGACCTGATTGAATATATGCCGCCCGACAAGCTGCCCTACAAATACGAAAACGAGATGCATGCCAACGAGGTGGCCATTCTGCCGTACTACATCGCCAACCTCAACATCGAGTTTACCTACAAACAGCGGATGGACGACTACAAAGAGTTCGAAAACATCGTGTTTGTGGATACGCTGGACAATCTGGGCTTTAAGCGCGTGGGCAAGCAGGACGACCTGTTTGGTTTCAGTACCGAAAACACCGAGCGCATACAGCGGCAGAACGAGCGAAAAATTTCGGTAGTGATGGGCAATCCGCCCTACAGCGCCAAGCAGGAAAACTACAACTACCAGAATGCCAACCGCGCCTACCAGCGAATCGACCAGCGCATCAGGGACACCTACATCAAAGAAGGTACAGCGCAAAACCAGATCGTGGTATATGATATGTACACCCGCTTTTTCCGCTGGGCCAGCGATCGGCTGAGTGAGAATGGAATTATATCTTTTATAACCAACCGGTCATTTATTAATGCAGTAGCCTTTGATGGATTTCGAAAGGTGGTCGGTGAAGAGTTTTCGGATATCTATATCGTGGATTTGGGTGGTGATGTGCGGGCCAATCCAAAACTTTCGGGTACTACGCATAATGTTTTTGGAATACAGACCGGCGTTGCCATTTCATTTATGGTGCGTCGTGAAGAAAATGACCGCGATGAACCATGCAGTATTCATTATGCCCGTCGTCCTGAAATGGAAATTGCCGAAGATAAGCTTAAATATTTGCGGGAATCTGACTTCAGAGAAATTTCCTTCAAGCACATTCATCCCAGCAAAAAGCATAACTGGCTAAAACTGGCCGACAATAATTTTGAGGATCTGGTTCCGCTTATCGACAAGGATGTGAAGAAGGGGAAATCTAAGAAGGCTATTTTTAAGTTATTTTCAAGTGGCGTGAAAAGTCAGCGCGACGATTGGGTGTATGATATGGACAAAGAGCACCTGAAAAACAAGATGAAGTATTTCGTGGATATCTATCAGCAAACGCTGGAAGCCGATGAAGAATTTGAGGATAAATATCTGATTAAATGGGATCGGGAGTTGGAAAAATATTTAGATCGGCACATTGAAAAATCATTTGATGAACAAAATATCGTCCGCAGTCAATACCGGCCTTTCCACAAGCGCTGGCACTATTTTGATAAGCACTTTAATGGAATGACTTATCAATGGCCGGAAATTTTTCGGGAAGATAAAACCAACACGTTTATCGCTATTAATTCCCCGGGTAATAACAAAGATTTTTATTCGCTGGCTTCAGAAACCATTACTGACCTTCATTTTACCGGTGATTCACAATGCATTCCGCTCCACTGGTTTGATGATGACGATAATAAAATTGTCAATATAACCGACTGGGGATTGCAGCAGTTTCGGGAGCATTACGGGGATGAATCCATCAGCAAAAAAGACGTTTTCCACTACGTGTATGCGGTGCTTAACAATCCCGCCTATCGCGAGAAATACAAGCTGAACCTTAAGCGCGACTTCCCGCGCATTCCCTTTCACGATAATTTTGGTCAGTGGGTGGAGTGGGGTGAGCAGCTCATGGAGCTGCACCTGAATTACGAAGAGGTCGAACCTTATGACCTTAAGCTGGTTGAAACCGACTTTGATCTGGACCGGGCGCCTAAAACCAAGCTCAAAGCCGATCACGAAAACGGCACCCTGCAGCTGGATGAAAAGTCCACCCTGCACGGCATCCCCGACGACGCGTGGCGGTACAAGCTGGGCAACCGCACGGCCCTCGAGTGGATCTGCTACTATCGCAAGGAGCGCAAAAGTCGCGACGATACCATTCAGGAGCACTTCAACGACTACGATTTTCAGGATTACAAAGAGCAGGTTATCGATCTGCTGAAGAGAGTGTGTACCGTGAGCGTTGAGACGGTAAAAATTCAAGATCAGATGCGGGCCGTGACCGAGGATTAATATTAAAAGTCCCTCTTAGAAAAGAGGGATTTAGGGAGATGGCTACACCAACATTTAAAACTGCTTCGTATGATGTTTCAATCCTCCTGCCCTCCTTCTCTGGAAAAGAACTTCTGGATGAAATGGGCAGCGGTATAGTGTAAAACCCCGGCGATGTCGATGATTCTTTTATGCTTTGAGGGGTCCTCTTTTCCACAAAATGGCTGCCTGGAAAGCTACTTTCAGATAGTAACTGGATTTAACATTATTTACTTTAGCGCGTGGCGGGATGCGAAAAGATCTAACTTGCAATAACTCAATGAGGTACAAACAATGGTGAAACAAAAAATTATAGATGAAGTTAATGATCAGATTCAAGCTGAGTTCTACTCGGCCTATTTATACCTGGGATATTCTGCCTGGTTCGAATCTAAAAACCTGGATGGCTTTGCTCGCTGGATGAAGGTACAGTGGGAAGAAGAATTAGAACACGGCATGAAGTTTTATAATCACCTGTTGCGCCGTGGGGCGGAAGTAGAGCTCAAAACACTGGATGCGCCGGATGCATCGCTAGACTCTCCGCAGGATGCCTTTGAGCGGGCCCTGAAACACGAGCGGTATATCTCCCAGCGTATTCACAAGCTCTACAGTCTGGCCCAGGAAGAAAAAGATTACCCGCTACAAACCCTGCTACACTGGTTTATCGATGAGCAAGTAGAAGAGGAAGAGGTCACCGACAACATCCTGGAGCGCCTCAACATGATAGAAGGTGACAACTCCGCACTGCTGGACCTGGACCGCGAACTGGGGCAACGACAGAACGAAGGGAATGAGGAGAGTGGAGCCGAAGAGTAATCCCGCATTGAATGCTACATGCTTTTTCGTATCGCCTCAATCCGCTGTAGTACCGGCGGGTGCGAGTAGTTCAGGAACACATAAAACGGGTGCGGCGTCAGATTCGAGAGGTTGTCTTTGGAGAGCTTCTTGAGCGCCTGCACCATCGTCTCCGGCGCATGGGTGGTTTCAGCGGCGAAGCGGTCGGCCTGGAACTCGTGCTTGCGGGAGATGATCTGCATAAAGATGGAGAGGATCATATCGATGGGCGCGTAGAGCATGCCGAAGAAGATGAGTCCCACATACACCGATGACTGCTCCATATAGAAGGCATCATACAGCCCCTGCGCGTTTAGGAAGACGGAGAGCAAAAAGAACATCACGCCCGTCTGCAGGATGCTGATCGCCATATTCTGTATGATATGCTTTTTCTTGTAGTGTCCCACCTCGTGGGCCAGCACGGCCACCAACTCGTCGTCAGTGTGTTTTTCGATGAGCGTGTCGTACAGGGCAATTCGCTTGTTGTTGCCAAAGCCCGTAAAAAAAGCGTTCGATTTGGAGGAGCGCTTGGAGCCGTCCATCACGAAAATACCCTGCAGTGGAAAGTTGACGCTGTCGGCCATATCCTCAATTTTCTGGCGGAGCTCACCATCCTCCAGCGGTTCAAAATCGTTGAACAGTGGCATAATCCAGGTGGGGGCGATGAACTGTACAAACAGCGTGAAAGCCGTAACCGCACCCCAGGCGTAGAGCCAGCCGTAGGTTTCAAAATAAGTGAAGAAGGCCAGGATGCCCGCCAGCAGCGGCCCGCCAAGAAGGATGCCCAGACCCAGGCCTTTCAACATATCAAGCACAAAGGTTTTGGGCGTGGTTTTGTTAAAGTCGAAGCGCTCCTCAATCACAAATGTGGAGTAGATGCTGAACGGCAGCGAGAGAATACTCTTCGCCAGAATCAGAATACCGATATACGCCAGGCCGGTCCAGATGGCGCCCAACTCCCATCCACGCACAATCTGGTCCAGCCAGTTGAATCCCCCGGCAAACCAAAACACCAGAATTATTGCCAGGCTAAAGGCCGAGCTGACAAATCCAAACTTGGTGTTGACGCGCGTATATTCCTGCGAGCGCCGGTAGGTTTCTTCATCATAGACACCTTCAAATTCGTCAGGTAGTTCCGGCTTAAGAGCTTTCAGATTTTTTAAATCGGCTACCAAATTTAACAGATAATCGGCCAGCAGTGTGACCAGAATAATGATTCCGTAGATATTCATGCGGCAACTTTTTGATCAAGCTTTTTTCACTTTCACAAAAGTACAGCTATTAAACCATCTTTTAAACCGCCAGTACTTTTATTTCCCTGAAGCAGATACCATATCCCTGCCAGATTTTTAGCCTATATTTGTAATTGGATTTAGATGCTGGTTTTATTATGACTTGAAACTTTGTATTGTGGTTTGGCCTGACAAATATCCTCGGCATTTAATTGAACTCCCTCTTCTGAAGATACGTTGGGAGTTTACTTTTAAAACGAACTTAGTACCATATGGCAGATTTACGAAGAGAGTTAGGATTTTGGGATGCGCTTACAATCGGTGCGGGTACCATGATTGGGGCCGGAATTTTCCTACTAGCGGGTGTTGCCCTGGAACTTACGGGGCCCGCTGCCATTTTTGCCTATCTCATATCGGGCGTCATCTGTATTATTACAGCATCAAGTGCAGCAGAACTGGCTACCGGCATGCCCACCAGTGGTGGAGACTACTTTTTTGTATCGCGTTCACTAGGTCCGGCGTTCGGTGCTATTTCCGGTGTGGGAATATGGCTGAGCCTAACGTTTGCCATCTCCTTCTACCTGTTCGGACTGGGAGAATACCTGAGCCAGATTTTGCCACTTTCGCCTTTTTGGGGTGCTTTCCTGGGTGGAGTACTGCTGGTGGTGCTAAACATCATCGGGGCTAAAGAGTCAGGACGCACGCAGGTTGTTGTGGTTTTAGCCCTACTTGTTATTCTCGGTGGATTCAGTTTTGTGGGATTTTTCCATATAGAACCAACCAATCTCAATCCTTTTTTCCCAATGGGAACAGATCCTATCTACAGCACTACGGCGCTTGTTTTTGTATCCTTCCTGGGATTTGTGAAGATTGCCGCCGTTGCTGAAGAGATCAAGGAACCTTCCAAGAATCTGCCGCGCGCGCTTATCGGTTCTGTGGCACTGGTCACGGTTTTATATATCGTTATTCTTCTTGTTATCGCCGGTATTTTTCCACAGGCTACTATTCGAGAAGTGCGAGACCCGTTGACTACCGCCGCCCGACAGATGCTGGGGGGCTTTGGAGGAGTGGCGATTATTTTTGCGGGATTGCTGGCTACCCTTTCCTCGGCAAATGCCAGTATTATGGCCTCCTCCCGTATCAACCTGGCGATGGCCCGCGACCGGATGGTGCCGAACTGGCTGAGTAAAATCCACAAAAAACTATTAACACCCTACCGGGCGATCCTGTTCACCGGTATCCTGGCACTGTTTTTTTTGCTGATAGAAAGCCTGGAGGATCTGGCCAAAATTGCCAGCGTGTTGCAACTCTATAGCTATGCGGCACTTAATATTGGCTGTGTGGTGCTGCGTGCTGCTAATCCGGACTGGTATAAGCCAACCTATCGAACACCGGGCAATCCTTTTGGACAGGTGATTGCGGCGATCGGTTGCCTCGGCGTTATTGTGTATTCCGGGCCATTTGCACAAATTGCTGTTGTTATTCTCATTGTTGCAAGCCTTGCGTGGTATTTGATATGGGGACGAGGCAAGGTGGAGATCGACCACGCAATACCTCAATTCAGAGAGCGCTGGCAAGAACATGGGTGGAGTTTATTCCGGCTGCCAACCGAAGATGCAGAGCAGGAGGAAGTTGAAGAGTGGATCCCTGAACTTCGTCCATTGAGTACAAGCAAGCCCCGGCATCTCATAGCAGCGCTGGCTAACCCTGAACATGAAACTGATCTGTTGCGGCTTGCTCAATTTATATCTGCCGGTAAACAGGAAGCCGGTACTGTTGAGGGCATGCATATTTTGCATGTTCCCTTTCAGACGCCGATCTCAACTATACGAGAAAAACTTGAACAGAAACCCTCAATTCAGGAAAAAATTGATAGGATACTTGAGCAGTCGAGAGATCAGGCCCAATACTTAGATAACGGGTACCGGGATGTGCTTACACAAACCGATTTCCGATCGGTCACCGAAGCGGCCCACGATGTTTTTGGAGGAATCATTTCAGAAACCGAGTCCCGCCAGGCTGATATGCTCTTGATGGGGTGGCAGGGAGGCTTTAGCGTGGGACGCATCTACAACTCTCCCGTACAGCGCATTATCAGAGAACTGAAAGCGGATGTTGGTATTCTCAAAGACCGTGGACTGAAGAAGATCGATTCCATTTTACTGCCTTGGGGCGGGGGGCTGCACGCCTGGCTAGGACTTGAACTGGCTGTGCGAATTGCCCGAGTTCAAAATGCAGAACTCAAACTGCTTCGGCTGGTCAAGCCGGGCACAGATCATGAAGATGAAAAGGAATCTTTATTAGAGAGCATAAAACCCCTGATCAAGGACTTTAAGCGTCTACAAGTTGTTATCCGTGAATCTGAAGAAGTTACCTCCGGCATCATGGAGGACTTTGAAAAGGACGCCCACGATCTGATAATTATCGGGGCCTCCCATGAATGGAGCATCAGAAACGTGTTAGTGGGAACCATACCGGACATTATTGCTGACCGTTCGCCCTGCTCCGTGCTTATGGTGCGCCGCTATGTTCCCGAGCACTGGTCGGTAAAAGCCAGCGAAGGAATCAAGCGTGTGAAAGAAAGCTTGGGGCTGACATCCTCACCCGATACTGCCACCGACAAATAAAGGCCTCAATTTTTACTGACCCTCTTTTCGGTTATTTTAACCCATGTTCAAAATGCAAACATTACTAACACAATTTACCAATGGGATTCAATCTAGATGATCGACATATCGTAGTTACAGGAGGAGCTGGATCACTGGGTACAGCAGTCATGGAGCTACTTCTAAAAGCCGGTGCTCAGTGTAGTGTGCCCTGCTTTAATGATGAAGAATTGGAATCGTTTTCACTCAGAGAGAATAGCAGTGTATTCACGAAAACACCGGTCGACCTGGGTAACGAGGAACAGTGCCAGGATTTTTACGAGTCAGCGGTTGAAGAGCAGGGCAACTTGTGGGCGTCCATACATATAGCCGGTGGGTTTGGGATGGGCTCGATTGAGGAAACTCCACTATCCGGTTTCAACAAACAGTTGCAGATGAATACCGTTACCTGTTATAACAGTTGCAGAGCGGCTGTTCATTGGATGCGAAAATCTTCACACAATGGGGGACGTATTGTCAATATTGCCTCTCAACCGGGTATCGAACCGCGACAGGGAGAGGGAATGACCGCCTACACGGTAGCCAAAGCCGGTGTGGCCGCGCTCACCGAATCGCTTGCTGCCGAAGTTGTGGAGGATGATATCCTGGTCAACGCCATTGCTCCTTCCATCATCGATACGCCGGCCAACCGTAACGCCATGCCTGATGCCAACTACGATGACTGGCCAAAGCCCGAACAGCTGGCGCAGCAGATCGGCTACCTGGTTTCTACCAGTAATGAAGTGACACGTGGTGGAATCATTCCGGTTTATGGAAGATCATAGAAGTAGCTGAAAATATTTTATCAGAAGAGCTGCTTTTTACAGGACAAGTCTGCGCAATTATCAATCTCAGGACGCCTCACGAATATCAGAACATTTAGTCACTACAATGTAAAGAAAGCACTCTTCGCTGCCAGCAGTAATCTTGGAATCATCATTGGGGATAAGATAACTCCCGCTGATTCCTTACCACTCGTATTGCGAAATAAAAGGAAAATAAAGTATTGGTTCGGATAGCCGTGCTGATCAGTGTGATTTATTGGTGAATTTATTTCGAATGGCACAAATGAGTATAGTTCAAAGATGTTTCATGGCTTGGCACTGGAGCTCTATTTTTTTTGTCTAAAACGCATTCACCGATCTTATTCTGTGTCGCATCAATACTTTTTTAATAGACTGGGATTTAAAATAACCATTTGTTATTCAGCAGGGAAACTGCTAATTATCCTGATCAGTAGTTCCTCTTCGAAACCAAATGTATGTTTTGATTATGGATAAACGAACGTTCTTGAAAATAACCTCGATTGCAGTAACGGGAACCATGTTTAATCCTCCATTTTTGTATCGGCCTGATCAAGAGATCGGCAGCAACTGGGCGGGCAACTACCATTACAAAGCCAAGGAATTACATGAGCCAGGGAACGTAGCTGATGTGCAGGGGTTGGTTAAAAAAAGCGACAAGGTAAGTGTGTTGGGATCCCGCCACTCCTTTAACAGCATTGCAGATACCTCACAGAATCTCTTATCCGTTGCAAATTTCAAGCAGATCGGCAGCCTAAATTCGGAAGATCAAACAGTAACCGCGGGTGGAGGAATTAAATATGGTGATTTGGCCCTGTTTCTCCAGGAAAATGGCTTTGCCCTGCACAACCTGGCATCATTACCGCATATTTCCGTTGCCGGCGCCTGTGCCACGGCCACGCATGGATCGGGCATTACAAATGGAAATCTGGCCACAGCTATTGCCGGCCTGCAGATTGTGAACGGAAATGGCGATATCGTGAACCTATCGCGCGACCAAGACGGCGAACGCTTTAATCGCGCGGTCGTAGGGCTCGGTGCCCTGGGTATGGTCACCAACGTTACGCTGGATGTGGAGCCCACTTACAATATGCAGCAGTACGTGTACCAGGGACTTCCACTGCAACACCTGGAGGATCACTTTAATGAGATCATGTCGGCCGGCTACAGCGTAAGCCTCTTTACCGACTGGAAGGGAGATACCGTAAACCAGGTGTGGATCAAGAGACGAATGGACGGGAAAGGAACTACCGATGAGGCAGATTCCACGTTTTTTGATGCCACCCTTGCCGATGACCACCTGCACCCCATAGCAGATGTTTCTGCAGAGAACTGCACCCGCCAGATGGGAATTCCCGGCCCTTGGCACGAGCGGCTGCCGCATTTCCGCATGGACTTTACGCCCCAGCGGCGGAGAAGAGCTGCAGAGCGAATATTTTGTGCCCCGCGAGTACGCCTACGAGGCCATATCTGAAATCTACAAGTTAAGTGATCAAATCGCGCCTCATCTGTTGATCTCCGAAATCCGCACCGTTGCTGAGGATGATCTCTGGATGAGCATGGCTTACGGTCGGCCGTCAGTGGCACTGCATTTTACCTGGAAGCAGAACTGGCCGGCCGTCCAAAAAGTGCTGCCGGTTATTGAACAGCATCTTGCTAAATTTGATGTACGTCCACACTGGGGCAAACTGTTCACACTTTCACCGAAGGTATTGCAATCTCGCTACGAGCGTATCGACGATTTTAGGGAACTGATCTCGGAGTTCGATCCAGAAGGAAAATTCCGCAATAGCTTCATAGATACCTATATTTTCGGGTAGGATATGTGCCGTTTACCAAAGAGTATACTCAAGCTACACAATCACACTTCTCCAGTTCCTGCATGGTGATTTTGAAGCCGATCTCGATCATTTCGCGTAGTTTTTCGGTCTCGTCAACCGTTCGGCTGTAGGACAATAACTGCGGCCGTATCATTATGTCCCCCTCCTCCTGCTTGGTATTGGCAATATTTTCCATCCCGATATCCAGGGCGTTCAAGATCACCTATACTGTCATGCGGCTTATTGTACAGACGCAGAGCGTTGATATCCAGCCCAATTTCAGCCTCTTCAATATACATTTGGCCGAGATGCTCGGTGATCAGGCCACCGAGTTTCTGGTTGGAGAGTAATCCCATTTTGGAAAGCGAAACCCCTGATACGTCCAGCCAGTCCAGGTTTACGAGGATCTCCTGAACCTCATCTAAATCCAGCCAAAAGCATGAAAGGCCGAGACCGTGGCACCGATACTGGTTCCACTTATAAATTCGATATTGTGATTCGTCTCATCCAGCCCGCGCAACACCCCAACATGAGACGCCCCGAGGGCCGCACCGCCACCCAGTGCCACGCCGATTTTCCTGGATCTAAAGAAATTCATTCCACCGTTAATTGATTGTACATTAAAGCTGAATGGTAGGAAAAGCAGTTAACCGCTTTCAATCAAAAACCGCCCAATACATGGCTTTAAATTGAACTATTTAGGGTTGGGAAATCTAATATTTATGTTAATCCAAGTTCCATCGTTGAAGTTTAATAAAAAGGAACGTTAAACAGTTTACCACTTTCAAATGTGAAGTTTGACAGAGTCGATAGAAGCGATAGAGTTTCAATATTGCGAATAATTTAATTTAATGTTAAACTAAATATTATTTTAAAACATAGTAGTGTTTCATGAGTCATCATAAAGGAATCCATCACATAACAGCGGTAGCCGGCGATCCACAGCAGAACCTTGATTTTTACACCGATCTGCTTGGCATGCGGCTCGTAAAAAAGACAATCAACTTTGATGATCCGTCGGTGTATCATCTCTACTATGGGGATGAGACCGGCAAGCCGGGTTCCATCCTCACCTTTTTTCCCTGGTCGCATCTACAGAGTGGAGAACCGGGAGAGGGACAAGTGGTGGCAATTGCTTTTGCCGTTCCCGAAAATGCACTTAACTACTGGAGCGACTTCCTGGAGAATAAACAGGTTGATTTTATGGAGCCCTTTGAACGATTTGGCAAGCAGGTTATCGGGTTCCAGGATCCCGATGGCTTGCACCTGGAATTGGTGGCAGACCCAAAAGTGAACGAAATTGAAGGACGGCCTGACGGATCTCACCCGCAAGAATATGCTATCAGAGGCTTTCACGGGGCTACACTGGCAGAAAAAGATTGTCAATTAACCGGTCAGTTACTTGAAACGCACCTCGGCTTCACTCATGTGAACCAGCTAGGCGATCGCTATCTATTTGAGACAGATGCCGAAATTGGGTCTGTAATTGAAATCATCGATCAGTCGGAGCTGAACGGTAAACCGGGGACCGGCACCGTTCACCATATTGCGTTCCGCGCGGAAAACGAGGAAGAACAAATGAGCACACGGCGGGCTCTGCTGGAAGAGGGCTATCATCTTACCGAACAGAAAGATCGCCAGTACTTCAAATCCGTGTACTTCCATGAAGCCGGCGGTATTCTTTTTGAAGTGGCAACAGACGGACCCGGCTTTGCAACTGATGAATCATTGAGCGATCTGGGAACATCGCTTCAGCTTCCGCCCTGGCTGGAGAAGCGGCGTAACCTCATCGAGGCTGATTTACCGGAATTACAATATTAAAATAAAAACATTCGCTAAATCCCAATATTATTATGGAATCACATCACAAAGGAATCCACCACATTACAGGACTAGCCGGTGATCCCAGCCGCAATGCCGAGTTCTACATCAAGAAGCTCGGTATGCGGATGGTCAAAAAATCAGTTAACCAGGACGACCCCAGCACCTATCATCTTTTTTATGGGAATGCCCAGGCCTCACCCGGTTCAGGGATCACGTTCTTTCCCTGGCCGCGCGCCGTACAGGGCAAACCTGGGCTTGGGGAATCGGTCGTTGTCTCGTTTTCAGTGCCGGGTGGCTCCCAGGGATACTGGGCCGAGCGGTTCGGTGAGCAGGATATCGACTTTGAGGGACCCCTTGAACGTTTTGGTCATGAGGTAATGGCGTTTAAAGACCCTGATAACCTGCAGCTGGAGCTCGTTTTTGATGAGGATGTAACCGATCGCCCGGGTTGGGAACACGGCACAGTTCCTGCTGAACACTCTATTCGAGGTTTCTGGGGAACCACCCTCCGGCTGAAAGCGTTTGATCCAACCGCTGATATCCTGAATGAGCTATTCGGATTTGAAAAGACCGCAGAGATGGAGAATAAAAAGCTGTACACCACCGATGCCCGGATCGGAAGTTCGGTCATTATCGAAAAGGGAAAATCACGGCCCTCCTCAAACGGACGTGGTATTATCCATCATGTGGCCTTCCGGGCGAAGGATGACGAAGAGCTCAAATCCCTGAGAGAAAAAGTAATCGACATGGGATTGCAGCCCTCCCAGGTTATCGATCGCCACTGGTTCCACTCGGTGTATTTCCGCGAGCCCGGCGGTGTACTATTTGAAATCGCCACGGACGGCCCCGGCTACGATGTTGATGAAGATTTCGACAATCTGGGCGAAACCCTGATACTGCCCCCGTGGCTGGAAGGCAAGCGTGAGATGATTGAAAAACGGCTTCCTGAAATCAACGTTTGAGATCACACGGCAAAACAATCAAATACGTATTCAATTAAATCAATAACGCAGAAGTGTATTTATGGCACTGTTTAGAGTAGACCCTGACAACCCTTTTGACGGACCTCATCAGCAGAATAATGACGTAACGCGCGGTGCCTCCGCAGGCAAGGCAAAAGCAGCTATGATTTTGGTACACGGCCGCGGAGCCACCCCCAGAGCATGCTTCCCCTGGCCGACGAATTTGCCCAGCCTGACTTTCACTATGTGGCGCCACAGGCTGCAAACCACACTTGGTATCCCTATTCTTTTTTGGAACCGAAAGAAAAGAATCAGCCGGGCATCTCATCGGGATTACAAAAGATTTATAATTTGATTCAATCATTGAAAAAAGATGGAATCCCCCAAGAAAAAATAATGCTGCTCGGATTTTCGCAGGGTGCGTGCCTTGCCACGGAGTTCGCAGCGCGTCATCCGGAAAAGTACGGCGGCGTAGTGGGGTTTAGCGGCGGGCTGATCGGTCCTGATATCCAATTCAACCAATACAGCGGCGACCTGCAACATACCCCCGTTTTTTTGGGCTGCAGTGATGTAGATCCTCATATTCCCGAGGAACGCGTCAATGAAACCGAGCGGGTATTTCAACAATTGGGAGCATCCGTAAATAAAAAGCTCTACGAAGGAATGCCCCACACCGTAAATGAAGATGAGATCAAGATTGTGCGCGGCATGATGGCTAACCTGCTGAGTGCCTAGAAAAACTAACGAAACAAATAAATACTCAATCTATAAATGAAAGTAACCAGATTATATACCGGCGATGACGGTGAATCTCATTTTGAGGACATAGAAATTCCACTGCAGGATGCCGGAGAAATAGGTCGCCTTTCAGAGCTTGAGGAGGCCACCGGTATTATTTTCAGGGAAACGTCGCCTTATTATGATTATAACTGGCACAACGCCCCTCGCCGGCAGTATATCATTATGCTGGATGGAGCGGTAGATGTAGAGATCGGTGATGGAACCGTTCGCCGTTTTAGCACTGGTGATGTGCTGCTTGCTGAAGACACTACCGGCCGCGGACATATCAGTCGCGCCGTGGATAACCAGCCGCGTAAATCAATTTTTGTAACGCTGGACTGATGTAAGAATGGGTCACGGATAAAGCGGATGTTGCAAATATAAAAACTAGTGTTACAATCCCATGAAAAGAATAGATAGTTAGTTAACAGTAGGGATAAAAAAGTTTCCTGTTGAAGTTTTTGGGATGAGTTATTCATAACATAATGTTTGTACATACATAACCAATTCAGGGGTTACAACACTACTGCTGGGTCAACGCTAAACAGTCTGAATCAATGGAACGCAGATGAGGCCGATGCTGAGTATATCCACTGAACATTTATTGAGTTGATACCTCCTTGTTCTTATAATGCCGCCGGCTGTTGGGGGGATTTCCTCTACCGACCGGATGTTATAGTTGGTGTTCCTGCCGGAGCCGCGCAAACTCGAAATCATACCGTTGGCATACCACTAGTTATTGTTAGATGTAAATCGCGAATATTTGCTAAATTTATTAGTCCCGGTATTCTATTTTTACGTTTTGTTGTAGAGAGGACTTTGCAGAACTGCTGTTTGGGCTAATTTAGAATTCGCTCAGACTTTGATCTCGACAAAACCCGGGTTTTTCAAAGCCCTTTTAGATTAAACAATCTTGATGACCTCAAATAAATAATATACAGCAATGGACATTCTATGGGTTGGGGTAGCTTTTATTTTTGGAATGCTTTTTTCCCGCATCAAACTTCCACCGCTTGTGGGATATCTGGCAGCCGGGGCCGCGCTCTCCGTCTACGGTTATGAAGCTGGCGCTGCTCTTCATGAAGTAGCTCACATTGGCGTTCTTTTCCTACTGTTTACGGTCGGACTGCATCTCCGCATGAAAAATATTATCCGTACCGAAGTACTGGGCACCGGTGGTATCCATCTGCTTATTAGTACCGTAATTTTCATTCCCATTGCCCTCGCATTCGGTTATGACCTGGTTGCTTCCTTGATTATTGCTATTGTACTCGGCTTTTCGAGCACAGTACTGACCGCTAAAAACCTGGAACGCAGGGATGAATTGGGGGCTTTCCACGGTCGTGTAGCCATTGGGATACTTATACTGCAGGATATTGTAGCTATTGCAATACTAGGTATGACCAGTGGGGCCGCACCGTCACCGTGGAGTCTGGCCTTGTTTGGTCTGCCTTTGATACGTCCCGGCATCATCAAGCTTGTGGAACTAAGTCAGGAAGATGAGCTAAAACTACTCTTTGCCCTCTTGCTCGCTCTTGGTGGGGGCGCTCTTTTCGAAGGCCTAGGTCTTTCCTCAGAGCTGGGCGCCCTTGTTGCAGGTATGCTTCTATCAGGCCATAACATAGCCGATGATCTATCCAAAAAACTCTGGGGACTTAAGGAGGCCTTTCTGGTTGGTTTCTTTCTGGAAGTGGGCCTGGCCGGACTCCCAAGCCTACAGGAGTTTTACCTTGCGCTTGCCGCTTTGGTCATATTACCCATTAAAGCGCTCCTGTTCTTTGGTCTGATGCTGGCTTTCAGGCTGCGGGCCCGTACCTCCTTCGTTGCAACCATTTCATTGACATCCTATAGTGAATTCACCCTTATCGCAGGAACTGTTGCAGCTTCGGCGGGATTTATACCGGGCGGTGTGGTTGTGGCATTTGCCCTGCTGACAGCTGTCTCATTTGCGCTCAACGCGCCGCTTTCCACCTGGGAAGAAACACTCTGGAAAAAATTTGAACCGATCCTTGTCAAATATGAACGGGCTGTCCGCCACCCCGACCAGCAGACTTTCTCCCTGGGATCAGCCGAGTATCTGGTAGTTGGCATGGGTAATGCCGGGCAATCCGCCTACGATCGTCTTAAAAAAGAGGGAAAACACGTAGTAGGCATGGATATTGACCCCGCCCGAATTGAACGCAATCTCTCAGAAGGAAGAAGGGTGACCTATGGCGATATACAGGATATCGAGCTCTGGAGCAATATGGATTTGGAAGGCATTAAATCAGTTATTTTAGCTATCGGTACTCCGGAATCGAAAGTAAATGCAACCAAATATATGCGCCAAAATAACTATAAAGGAACAATCTATGCCCTGACTATGCGGGATGATGAACACAAAGCACTCAGGGAAGCAGGTGCCAGCGCCGTTTGTATTCCCATAACTCAGGCGGGACGGCGCCTAGCCGAGCTTAGTCTCTCAGGGGCAGAAAGCCAAGATAGTATGTCACTTAACCTGCAGCTTGAATAAAGTTACAGATGCATAAAGAGCAAATTTACAGCTTTGCTGCAGCCTTATATGTCATTTCGGTAAGCACCTCCGTATAGCGATCTCCCAGAAGCTCGCTATAGCCCTGTTGCAGCTCATTCCAGGCAGATTCCAGTTGATCGCGTAGAGCTTTGCCTTTTTCGGTCGGCTGCACGTTTGTTGCCCTGCCTTGTGAGTGTCGTTCAATCAATCCTTCCCGTTCCAGCTTTTCAATATGCCGGGTTACGGTGGACGGCGCAAGCTCCAGCTCGTTACTTATCTCGCTAGGTTGGACGCCTGGCCGATTGATCACAACCAGCAGCAGAAATGCATAAGAGGGCGACATCCCCAGCCCGCTAAACGCCTGTTCCCCCATCTTGGTCAATTTCCTTGCAAGCGTGTTCGATGCAAAGTAGAGACAACTACTAAATCTATCTTCTTTTAGACTCATAAAATAATCCCTTCTCATAATTGCATGGGCTAGCATCACGAAAGATAATTTTTACATAAAATACATTATATCAAAACCTGTTTTTGGAAGGATGGTACAATTAAATATAGGAGTAAAAAAAGCTTACACGGTAATGTGAGATCGATATTTTGAGTTTGTTAACTATTTACCCCGAGTTCAGGTTAAAATATAATATTCGAGGATAGTAGAAGAGCTACAAAACGATCTATGTCTATCTAAAGTCGCTGGCTGCCGGTGAACTTTACGTGTAAAATCTTGGCTATCGACCCTTATTTAATACTTTCCAAAATAAAAAGCTGCGATGCTATCCTGAAAAAGACATCGCAGCTCTAAATAGTAGAAATCAGCTTTCAATCAGTTGGTTTTACTCATCATCAGGTTTAACAGGTTCTATATCCCAGATGCGTTCAGCGTAATCTTCTATCGAGCGATCTGAGGAAAAGAAACCCATATTGGCCACGTTGATGATAGCCCGTTTGTACCACTCTTTTTTATCGCGGTACACTTGCTCTACCTCTTCCTGCTTTTTGACGTATGATTCATAATCCGCCAGCACCATGAAATAGTCGCCTTGGTAAAGCAGATTATTGACCACCGACTGGAAAAGATCAGGATTTTCCGGGCTAAAAAAGCCGTCCCGTAGCTGATCCATCGCCTTCTTTAATTCAGGATTGCTTTCGTAGTACTCAGCCGGATTATACCCCTCATTGCGCAGGCGCTCAATATCATCGACTTCAAGGCCAAAGATGAAGATGTTTTCTTCCCCAACTTTTTTACGAATTTCGATATTGGCTCCATCAAGCGTACCGATGGTGAGAGCCCCATTAAGAGCAAATTTCATGTTACCTGTACCGGAGGCTTCCATGCCCGCTGTTGAAATCTGCTCAGAGAGATCGGCTGCCGGAATCATCTTTTCAGCCAATGACACACGGTAATTTGGCAGAAAAATACACTTAAGCTTGTCTCCCACATCCGGATCATTATTGACTACACGCCCAACATTGTTAATAAGCTTGATATGCTCCTTGGCCGTCGTGTAGCCGGGCGCCGCTTTACCGCCAAAGATGACGGTCCGTGGCACTACGTCCGCGTCAGGATTCTCTTTGATGCGATTGTACAGCGTAATAACATGCAGGGCGGCCATCAACTGCCGCTTGTATTCGTGAATCCGTTTAATCTGAATGTCAAAGATGGAATCGGGATTTACTTCAATATCCAGCTCCTGCTTAATATATCGGCCCAGCCGCTCCTTGTTGGCGCGCTTGATCTCAGCAAACCGCTGTTGGAATTCCTCATCCTCAGCATACTGTTCAACTTTTTCAAGCTGATCAAGATGGGTTACCCATTCCTCTCCAATCTTTTCTGTAATAAGATCAGAGAGCTTGGGATTACACTGCTTGAGCCAGCGGCGCGGGGTAATGCCGTTGGTTACGTTGGTAAATTTTTCGGGATAGAGCTCCGCGTAATCCTTGAAGATCGTCTTCTTCATCAGTTCGGAATGAATTTTGGACACGCCATTCACCTTGTTGGCCGCTACTATCCCGAGCGGTCCCATCTGAACTACAGAATTCATTTCATCTCCAACTATTCTCATCCGGCGGACCCGCTCTTCATCGTTGGGGAAGTTGGCACGAATTTCATCAATAAATCGCCGGTTAATTTCATAGATAATCTGTGTATGCCGCGGCAGCAGGTTCTGCATCAGGGAAACCGGCCATTTTTCCAGGGCTTCCGGCATCAGGGTATGGTTGGTGTAGTTGATGCACTGGGTAGTAATCTCCCAGCTAAGATCCCACGTGAGGCCCTCTTTATCCATAAGGATACGCATCAGCTCCGGAACAGCCAAGTTGGGATGGGTGTCATTACACTGAAAAGCGACCTTGTCAGGAAGTTTCCTGAGATCATCATGCTGCTTTTTAAATCGTCGGATTGCATCCTGCACGGAAGCCGAAACCAAGAAATACTCCTGCTTCAGCCGCAACTCCTGTCCCTTGAACACTTTATCGTTGGGATAGAGCACGCGCGATATGTTTTCCTCCAGCATACTGCTCCGCACCGCATCGATATAATCTCCCTGATTAAAACTTTTCAGGTCAAAATCATGCGAGGCGGTCGCCTTCCAAAGGCGCAGGTGATTTACCACGTCATTTTTGTAACCCGGCACTGGGGTATCGTACGCTACGGCCAGAACATTCTGCGTATCTTTCCACTCAAAATGATTGCGCCCGTTGTCTCCTTCGTGCGCAACGGATTCTCCATAAAACTGAACAGGATATTCCACTTTAGGGCGTACCATATTCCAGGGATACCCATATTGCAGCCAGAGATCAGGCTTTTCTACCTGCCAGCCATTTTCAATCTCCTGGTCAAATATTCCGTAATCAAACCGAATACCGTACCCAATGGACGGGATGCCGAGCGTAGCCATTGAATCCAGGTAGCAGGCTGCAAGCCGGCCGAGCCCGCCATTCCCCAGACCAGGATCGACCTCCACTTCCCTGATCTTATCATAATCTAAGCCCATCTCATCAAAAGCCTCCGCGGCTTCTTCCTGCATACCCAGACTTATAAGCGTGTTGTCGAGCAGGCGCCCGATCAGGTACTCCATCGAGAGGTAATAGACCCGCTTGACATCCTGCTTGTAGTATCGCTGCTGGGTGTCAATCCACCGGTCATGCAGGCGATCCATCACAGAGATCACAATACTTCTGTAAATATCCCACTCTGTTGAGGAGTACTTATCCTTCGCCAAAGTGTAGTATAAATGCTGCTGTATATCTTGCTTAAAGGCCTCCACGTCCATACCGGTACGTGGTTCAACCCCTGTAAAATTGTTTTTATCAATATCCATATGTCAACTTAATTTCTTACAAATGAGTAGCTAATTAAAAGCTATTATTGGTTAATTAAAAGCCGGAGCGGCAATTAATTTCTTTACAGTAATTTTATGAGCTCTTAATATCTGTCCGATTGGATAATATATTCCAGGTCTTTACTCCTTGCGGTAAATCCCGTAATCAGGAGAAAATCCGGGTTTGGTAATGTTGGTGGGGAACTCTAAATCAACCAGACCGTGATAAGCGTTGGTGGCTACAAAATCCTGCTCGAACAGGCCAAATACCGCCGATCCGCTGCCGCTCATTGAAGCGTACACCGCTCCAAACTCATAAAACTGATCCTTCATATTGCCTACGATATTATGGCGCGGAAGCACGGCTTGTTCCAGATCATTTTGCAGGCTAAATCGCCACTCTTCGGGATCGGTTTCTGCGAGTGTTTTTTCCAGATCGAAGTCGGGTTCTGGGTTGGGCTGACAGTACTTGTACGCCTCGGCCGTGCTACTTTCCACATTTGGGAAACAGGTGATAATCCAGTAATTGGGCTGAATGTCCAATGGTTTTATTTCATGACCAACGCCCGTACCGATGCCCGTCTGCCCTTTAATAAAAAAGGGCACATCGGCCCCCAGATCCCGACTCAGGTCGATCAGATCCTCATCCCTGAGCCCGAGATCTTCAATCTTGTTGAGCATGCGAAGGGTCAGCGCCGCGTTGCTGCTGCCACCGCCAAGACCCGCACCGGCCGGAATACGCTTGTCTACCTTAATGTGATACGCATTTTTGATGTCCACATACCGCTTGAGCTGCTTAATGGCTTGGTTGATTAAATTTTCTTCGCCGGTGGAGATATTCTCGTCATCCATCTCCAATTCCCAGCGACTGGCTTTCTTCACCTCAAAACGATCGCTCCAGTTTACAAATGCGAACCCGGTTTCTATGCGGTGGTAGCCCGTCGGCAACCGCTCCAGTACATGCAGGCCGAGATTTATCTTGGCGTAAGATTCAGCAATCCACTTCATGGAAATTAAGATTGAAAAAATTAGGAATTAAAAATACTGTGAATCATGCTGATAATGCTCCCAAGGTGTACTACACCAGAAGAAACTAAGACTCCTGTTGGTCGCCAATATACTGGTCTTTTATCTGCATCATATAGTCGAATGCCGCATCATGTTCGTTGGGAATCTCTCCATCTAGTATCGCCTCTTTAATGGCCTCTTTGATATCCCCGATAACCGGCCCTGGCTCCAGGTCAAGCGCTTCCATAATTTCATCGCCGCTTACAGGATTCGTCCACTGGCGGAGACGATCTTTCTTTTCCACCTCTTCGATCTTTTTCTCCACGCGATCAAAGTTTTTCTGGTAGCGCCGTACCTTGCGATCATTCTTGCTGGTGATGTCGGCACGGCAAAGTGTCATAAGATCGTCGATAGCTTCTCCGGCCTCGTAAATCAGGCGGCGGACGGCGCTGTCTGTCACCTCATCGGAAACTAGTGCAATCGGGCGCAGATGCAGGCGTACCAGCTTGCGTACGTAGCGCATCCGTTCGTCCAGGGGCAGCCCCAAGCGCCTGAAAATTGATTTAACCCATTTGGCGCCGATCGCATCGTGTCCGTGAAAGGTCCAGCCCGTACCCTCTTCAAATTGTTGGGTAGCCGGCTTGGCTATGTCGTGCATGATGGCAGCCCAGCGCAGCCAGAGATTATCGCTGTCCTCCGCCACATTATCGAGCACTTTGAGTGTATGCCAGAAATTGTCTTTATGCCGCACTCCGCGAACTTCCTGCACGCCGTGAAGCTTGTGCATTTCCGGGAAAAACTGCTTCAGCAGACCGGTGCGGAACAGGTAGGCGAACCCGATAGAGGGTTTATCCGCCATAACAATTTTGTTGAGCTCGTCGATGATTCGCTCTTTGGAGACAATCTCAATACGGTGGGCCATCTCCTCGATCGCCTTATAGGTGTTCTCCTCGATATCAAAATTGAGCTGCGTGGCAAACCGGATGGCGCGCATCATGCGCAGGGGATCATCCTCAAACGTTTTTTCGGGATCTACCGGCGTGCGAACGAGCTGCTTCCTAAGATCCTGGATGCCTTCAAACGGGTCGATCAGCTCCCCGAAATTCTCCTTATTCAGCGACCACGAAAGCGCATTGATCGTAAAATCACGCCGCAACTGATCGTCTTCCAGCGTGCCGTCTTCCACAATAGGCTTTCGGGAATTGCGACGATAGCTCTCCTTGCGGGCCCCCACAAACTCCAGGTCCAGATCCTCATATTTTACCTGTGCAGTGCCAAACTGCTTGAACACGGCTAGCTTATCGGTGTCCAGGCGCTTTGCCACCTCCCGGGCCACTTTTATGCCGGAGCCCACCGTTACAAAATCGATATCCAGCTCGTCACTGTCTTTTTGGCGATTCAGAAAATAGTCGCGCACGTATCCACCTACCACGTACACCGGCTGGCTGAGCTCGGTGCCGGCTTCGGAGATAACGTTAAAAACCTTTTTATGTTTGGGATTCAGATCCTTCAACGGATTGTTTTTTACCTTCTTTCCAGATTCTTGAAATGAGCGTTAAAATAATAACAATTGAACTTGCTTTCAGGTATTCTTTCCTTAATATTTTGGTTTCAATAAAGAGACTTGTAAACCAATTTGAGAAACTCTCGATCTAAAAACGCACTCCGCCTAAGCCTGCTTGTTTCCCTGGGGTTGCTGGTTATTAAAAGCAGTGGGTTCCTTATTACCAACTCCACCACGGCACTGTCTGACGCGGCTGAATCATTTATCCACCTGCTGGCTGTTGGATTTGTGTATTACGGATTTTTGCTTAGCACCAAACCCGCCGACGAGAAACATCTTTATGGCCATGAACGGGTGGAATTTCTTTCGGTTGGCGTTGAAGGAGCTGTAATTCTGCTGGCCGGCCTTACCATTATCTACCAGTCGATCAATACCTATCTTACCGGTTATAACCTGCAGGAGCTAAATATGGGCATCTACCTGCTTGGGGGCGCTGCTCTCATCAATTTTTTCCTTGGGCGATACCTCCTTAGGATCGGTCGTGAAGAGAACAACATGATGGTAGTCAGCAATGCCCGACACACGCTCACCGATGTCTGGACCAGCCTGGGGGTGGTTATTACGCTGCTGGCCATTAAATTTACTGAATGGGATGTGCTAGATTCCATCGTTAGCATAGGGTTGGCATTGTTTATCATGTTTGAAGGATTTAAGCTGCTCAAATATTCCATCGACGGACTGATGGATAGTCGTAATCCTGAAGTGGATGAAATAATCCGGGAAGTGCTTACCCAGAAGCTACCAGGACTGATAGAAAATGTTCACAATCTAAGACACCGTACTACCGGCAGCACCACGTGGATTGAGCTGCATGCGATGTTCCAAAAAGGTGTAAGCCTGAAGCAGGCACACGACGATGCCACCGTGCTCGAACGCCGCCTGATTGATGCCATCAAAGGTGATGTGATCGTGACAATCCATCTGGAGCCAGAAGGCCATCATGAAGAGGTGCACAATGTATTGCGGGATGCCGACCAAGAACGCCCATTCGAGGATTTTATTTAACAATTATTTACCGACCATTTGTAACTGAAAACACATTCGGGCTTTAGTAAAAGCATAAAATACCCCTGCCTTCTTGCATAAAACCACCCCAATCAATTTTAGATATAAATACATACTAAGAACTCTACGGAACTCAGCAGACTTCCTGGTATGAGTGATGATTTTCCGCGACTATTTTGTTGAGGCTCATAAATAGGAATTGCCCGCGTTGGCATAAAATTCAACGGTGCCAGGTCCTACTTTTTGCGTGCTGATCTCCTCCCCGTTCAAAAATACGGGCAGCCTCCGGTCGGCACGGACACGGCAGGGGCCGCTCCTCGTTATTTCAACCTAGCCGCTGGTAATCGCCCCATCCTTCCACGAGAAGTTGACCTCATAACCGCCGCGGGCACGGAATCCCTCAACAGATCCCGTGGACCACGCCTCGGGCAGCGCCGGTAGCAGGTCAATTTCATCATTGCGGCTTTGCAGCACCATTTCGGAAATGCCGGCCGTGCCGCCAAATTTACCGTCAATTTTCAATGGGGGGCATGTCAAACAGGTTGCTTACCATGGGTTTTCACTGCAGGGCCAGCACATTTTCATAGGCTCGTTCTCCATCATGCAGACGTGCAAAGAAGTTGATAATCCACGCATGACCTCACCCCGTATGCCCTCCGCTGTGCTCTAGCCGGTATTCGATCGTTTTTCGGCCAGCATAGGCATTTCCCGGACCGAAATTTGATCGGAAGGATGCAACCCGTAAAAGTGAGAAATGTAGCGGTGCCCCGGCTCGGATTCCTCATGCTCCTCATCCCACACTATTTCTATGTCCATAGTTGGCCCCAAGCTAACCTGGCCTATCAGTCCATCCTCAGTTCGGAAGGTATTCTCCGGAGAATTGGACGGGCCGGTAACCAAATAGCCGGTTTCGGGATCTACAACGAGGTTATTTCCAAGATGAGGTAAAAAGCGTACGCATGATGTACAGTTTGAAATTTATGGTAACCATTCAACTCATGCATTGCCGTAGAAATGCCTGCTTAAAACCAAGGGGACAATGAAGTGGCCGGATATTATTTTGGTAAAAGCTCTTTTCTACAACTAATACAAAACGTAAAATGAATACAATCTACTCACCAATAAATTAAACCGAAGCTGCAACTTGACAAATTTCGAATTTAACTGTTGGCAAATTAAAAAATAACGGCAGAAAATCTTGAATTTAAAGCTGACTTAGGGCGTAGGCATAGGCTCCCAGCGCTGTTGCCTTGCTGGTGCCAAGCCGGGTTATGCCGATCGCCAGCCGTTTTTCTGGCACATACTGCACTTTCCTGTCAGAATAGGGTACCGTCACCTCTTTGCTGGCATACTGATAAAAATTCTTGGTAGAATCTTCCTCTTCCATGTTGTAAATGGTGGATACAAGCCGCGAGGTTTTTCTGCCATCCTGCATACTGATGGTGCCGTTTAGATGATTTACCACCTTTGGCAGGAACAGGTCATATGCACCGCAAATGCCCCCGCCGATTACGACCAACCCGTCGACCAGGCTGATGGCGTTGGCAATAGCTTCCCCCAAGGCCACGCCCATATCTTCATACGCTTTTCGGGCCGCCTCACGGTTACCGGCTTTTTCGCCCCGGGCAATCTGATAGATTTCGCGCGGGGTCATTTTTTCTTCGCTTTCAGGAGCATACTCACGGTACGCTTTCTGGATCGCACGAACGCTGACCCCCTCTTCGGCGGTAGTTTCCTGGTTGGTATAATTGCGGGTAATCCATATTTCGGAAGCCGCGGAGTTGTCCCCCAGGCACAGGTTGTTATTCATCACCATACCGCCGCCAAAACCTGTACCTACAGTGACGCCAAATAGATTTTCATACTGTTTGGGAATCGCGTTCATTTTCAGCTTTTCGTTAACCTCTTTCAACAGCCCACCCATCGCTTCGCCATAGGTGAACAGATTCCCGTCATTATTGATGAAAACGGGCAGTCCGAACTTGTCTTCCAGCATCGGGCCGAGGGCCACACCATTTTTAAAGCAGGGCAGGTTTTCCAGATCGCCAATCACCCCGGCGGGGTAATCCGCAGGGCCGGGAAAAGCAAAGCTGATGGCATCCGCCGATCCATCTACCTTGAATTCTACCTCTTCAAATCCACGAATAATATTCTTGAGACAGCGGTCAAGGTCTTTGCCGTTGGACGGCAGCGTAACCGGTTCTACAATCTCTTTTCCACGTTGCAATGCCGAAAAAACAAAATTGGTCCCACCGGCATCCAGGGTCATCACAATTCTTTGGTCACTAAAAACATCCATTTTTGGTGATACTTATTGAATTAATTTTATCTGTAGAATTTTTGTCAAAAATAAACCAGATTTTTTAACGTAAGGGTTGAAAACCTGCACTCATAACCTGGCTTTTGTTACTTCTTGATTCAATTCCAAGCTACTTCCTTCAACAGCCGAGAATCCTTTGAAATATCTTCTTACTGCAGAAATCTGTATATCGTTAATAATACCCTTGAATATGAGAATTTCATCCATTTAATCGAATTATTTTCTTATCTCAGCCTGAGGCGCCCATACAAAGTTCGTAAAACATCTGCCCAGCCGGCTGACATCGAATGCTGGAATGCTTATTCTTTGCATCTTATTATGATGGTAAATCAGTTTTATAAGCAGCTAAAATTAGTATTTATGAATTTACTGAAATATTGTGTCGCTTTTCTAACGTTATTGGTATTCACATTTCCCGCTCAAGCCCAGCAGGGCCGTTCTGTTATACAAGAACCTTTTCTTAATTACGATACCGGCCAAAGCACTGAGTACCGAAGTGCCAGCGGTGCGCCTGGAGAAGATTATTGGCAGAACAGTGCTGACTACAAGCTGGATGTTACCCTGCATCCCGACCAGCACATGGTGGAATCTACCGTGGAGATCCAATACACGAATAACAGCCCACAGGATCTGGAATATCTATGGATACAGATGGACCAAAACCTCTTCGCCAAAGATTCCTGGGGTACCAAGCTTACGCCACATACCGGGTCGCGCTTCGGCAATCGCGGATTTGACGGGGGCTTGACCCTCAACAGCATACAGGTTGCCCATAATGGCAATACCTATACGCCCGAGCGGGACATGGTGGATACCAACATGAAGCTTGAGTTTCAGAAAGCACTGGCCGCCGACAGCGGTGAAGTTACGGTGACGATAGATTACCAGTTTCGCATTCCTGATTACGGGTCAGACCGAATGGGACGCCTGGAAACCGAAAACGGCTGGATCTATGAAGTGGCACAGTGGTACCCGCGTGTAGCTGTTTTTGATGACCAGGAAGGCTGGAACGTGCGCCCCTATCTTGGCGCGGGAGAGTTCTACATGGATTTCGGCACCTTTGACTACACCATCACCGCCCCGTCAGAATTTGTAGTGGTAGGCTCGGGAGAGCTCCTAAACAAGGAAGAGGTGCTGACCGACCAGCAACTACAGCGCTGGAATAACGCCCAAAACAGTGACGAACGCGTATATATCATCAGGGAAAATGAAGTCGGCAAAAAAACATCGCGGCCTAATCCCGGTGGCAGCCTTACCTGGCACTACAAAATTGAACAATCACGAGATATAGCCTGGGCCGCCTCGAAGGCGTTTATTTGGGACGCCGCCCGCATCAACCTGCCCGATGGAGACAAGTCCCTGGCTATGTCGGTCTACCCGGTAGAAAGTGCGGGGGATTCCGCCTGGGGACGCTCCACTGAATATGTTAAAGGATCAGTCGAATACTATTCAAACAAGTGGCATAAATATCCTTATCCTACAGCCATTAATGTAGCTGGTACGGTGGGCGGCATGGAATATCCCGCCATTATGTTTTGCAGCTGGAAGGCCACTGGCGCGGGACTGTGGGGCGTCACGGATCACGAGTTTGGGCACATCTGGTTCCCGATGATTGTGGGATCCAACGAACGGGAATATGCCTGGATGGATGAAGGCCTCAATACCTTTATGAACGGCTACAGCACCATGAACTTTAACAATGGGGAATATGGCGGGCACCGTATCAGCATTCGCGGAATTACCAACTGGATGATGAGCCCCGCCCATGAACCTATTATGACACATCCCGACCAGATACAACAGGACAATCTCGGTTACGTAGCCTATTTCAAACCAGCCGTGGGGCTCCGAATTTTGCGGGAGACGGTCATCGGTCCCGAACTGTTTGATGAGGCGTTCCGTGAGTATATCGACCGGTGGGCCTACAAGCATCCCACGCACAACGATTTCTTCAACACAATAGAAGATGTAACAGGTCGTGAACTAGACTGGTTCTGGAGAGGCTGGTTTGAAAAAACCTGGAATCTTGATCAAGCTGTTGATTCGGTACATTATGTAGAAAATGATACCACGCAGGGAGCTCTGGTAAGCATTAGCAACAATCGAAAAATGGTGATGCCGGTTATTATGAAGGTTACACTGGCGGACGGCTCAACGCAGATGGTGGAACTACCGGTTCACGTATGGCATCGCGGTGACCAATGGACCGCCAAGCTGGAAACAGAACAACGTGTCACCCGTATCCAGCTCGATCCCAACAGGGAGCTACCGGATGTTAATCCAGCAAATAACATCTGGACAGCCTCTGAAAATCCTATGCAGGATGCCGGAACCAGTTCAAATTGATATTTGGAGGGATTTGCAAAACCAACAGTTACTGCAAATGGAATAAAGTTTTTGCAAAGTTCTCATTTTATAAAAAACCTAGTCATCTATATTCAAAGCCCGGTGAACAGTTACCGGGCTTTTGTTTATGGAAAGTCATCCCAGGTCATGATCACCAAGCCAGCCGCGCAGGATTTCAAGGTCCCTTTTTAGAGCATTCAAGACATCATCTTTGGGAATGGTAAGTTCTCGACCTCCGTGATTGGCTCCGCCCAGCGGATATTCATAATGAACCGAGAGCGGGACTGAAATCCCCAGTTCCTTAATCAGGCTAAAAAACTTCGAAAAGTTAACCTGGCCCTGGCCCAGCGGCACGTTCTGAACCTGCCATGAGCCGTCCTGTTTCGACCAGTGAAAATCCTTGATATCCATCGTGCCTATATGAGAGTGAATCAGCTTTAATCCAACAGGCCACGATTCCGAGCCTTCCACAGTGGCATGACGAACATCGTACTGGGAGCCCAGCCAGTCGCTGTCGAGATCCTCAAGCACCATCCATAGATCCCAAATTGAAGCTCCGAACCCCGAACCAGAGTGGTTCTGGTAATCGCCCTCGATTTGATACTTCTCATTTAGCTCTGCCAGCTGTGCTAATCTTTTCCTGAAATGATCAAGGTTTTCGGCTATGCTCAATTCATCATCATATTCATACCAGTCGGTGCGATAGTGACTAATACCCAACTCGCTGGCTGTTTGCAGAATCGGCTCCGTGTACTCCTCATCTGCTCCCCCTATAGCTGTACTCATCATCAATACCTCTAGCCCGGCCTCTCGGACCGCTTTTACGGCCTGGGGCAGATCTTCGGTGGCCCGCTCGGGCAACACATGTCCGCCGGGCCGCACCGTCAAATCTACCCCGTCAAATCCGAGTTTTGCCGCGGTTTCGGCCATCGGTTTGTAATCCAGCCACTGCAGATGCTTGGAGAAGACAGCTACTTTTAAGTTGGCCGGCGGGAGGTTTTCGGTACCAGCTGCGATTGTGCTTTCGTTGTCGTAGGCGCTCCAACTTGACATGTCAACACCCGTTGAGAGTCCCGCAGCAGTGGCCAGTGATTGGATGATAAATTCTTTGCGTGAAGATCCCATAACATCCCAGGTTTTAGTGTTGGCGTTATCAATTGCATTACACTACTGCTCAATAAACTGAGCGGGAACCGAATCCACAAGCCATATTGACGGCTCGCTATCCGATTGATAAAACGGATGCCCCTGCTCATACATTAGTCGGGCAAGAACCGTAAGCAGCTGCGGTTTGCCGTGTCGGCTTCCTACTTCCGTCGCATCAGCTTTGCTGGCCGTAAGATGCACCATCTTCCTGCTGCCAGAATGGAGGCCGTCTGCATATATAGAATCCACTTTACGTCGGGCCGTGCCATGATACAAAATTTCGGGCGGCGATTTCGGTTCAAGGTCCAAATTAACCTCTATGGAATGGCCATATCCGGCCCGGATATAGTTGCCATCAGCACTTAGCGTGAAACGCTGCTTGCCACCTTTCGCCATAACTTTATCGATTATCTCACGGGAAATGTCCCTTCCTTCTTGCCGGGTCTTTTCGATAAGCTTAGGTAGATAGGCCCAACCCTGACGATCCACCTCAAGACCGATCGATTCCGGATGGTGACGAAGAATGTAACTCAGGAACTTGCTGGTATGTTTGAGACTCCCTGAATTCATTATTAATCCTACTTCATTCACTTTTTCCTATCGATGTGTAACCTCAAAATAATAAAGCAGAATGCACCGAGGAGCAACCGGTAAAGTACACTTAATCTCTGCTCCATTTCCCCTATATTAGTGAGTTAATGGAACAAGATTCTATGATTCGGAAACACACTGGTGTAAAAGGTTTTTTACTCTTTGTCATACTGGCTTTCGGTCAGGCCCAGTTCACATATGCACAAACGGAAGAGACCTGGCTCCGTGCAGATGGCGGTTATTTGTCACAAAGAATGGTACCGGTTGATCTGAAGCTCCCGGTGTATCAAAAAGGAGAGGGCTTTTCCATGGGAATATCCCTCTATTTTGATCTCCAGGATTCCTATCACAAAGCCCGGGCAGCCTATGGCAGGAACCAAAACCTGGAGTTGCTACCTTCGGGCATCGCCTCCATGATTGATCGCTCGATTTCCTTGGTTATCGATTACGAGTACACCCATTTCCATTTCAGAAACGTTGCCGATCTGCACGTGGATATTGGCTCGGGGCCCTACTTCTTTGTGCAGAACCAGATTACCGATTTTCATCCCACAAATAACCAACAAGTGAGAAACAACGCCCTGCATTACGGTGGTGGTGTCAACCTGATATTCCGCTACAATCACCCAAACATTCCAGCAAATATAAGGTTTAACGTAGTAAATGGCGGTTTTTTGGGAAATAAAGAACTGAACCAGCAAGATGATAATCGGCAAAATTCCAGCGCAAACGGGTGGTTTTCAAAGGCAGATCTACGATTAGCTTACAGATTCCGATCCAGACTGGGAAGTCTACCTTTTGAACGGGTGGAATGAACGGCTGGAGTATGGTTCTCCCCAATCTCAGCGCAATACGTTTTGGGAATTCAGCGCAGGGTTAAGCTTTAGGCTGGAGGATGAATGACGTATCGCAACCTGCTCATTATAGCTACCGGTTTGGCTTTCATGGCCTCTTGCACCCGTATTGTTGATTCTGATGTTCCCAAAACCGAGAACTGGAACAGCTATCAGACCGAACAATACACATTCTATGTACGGCCCGGCAGCCTTGCTGAAGACTCTATCGAAGCCATTAAGACAGAACAGGAGTGGGCGTACAGGGAAATTAACCGACGGCTTGAACTCTCCTTTGATCGAAAACTACAGGTGTATATCTACAATTCTGAGGAGGACATGGGAGCTACGAACCGCACCGGCAAAGCGTATCCCGAGCTTGCTACTATTGAAGCGATTTACAGTCCAGAAATCAAGTCCATTGGCGCGCGCGGAGTTTCGCTTCATGAGCTGAGCCATATCGCAGTATTTTATGGATGGTGCCCGACCCCGCAACCGCTTTTTGCAGAAGGGCTGGCGGTTTGGCTTGATAATTACTGGAACGATCCCTCAGTGAATTCAACGAGCTTGTTCAGGGTAAGCAGGGCACACCTTCGGCAGGGAAATCTGCCAGATGTTGAAAGGATGATGAACCAGTGGAATCAAATGAGTGCAACCTACAGCTATCCCACCGCAGGTTCCTTTGCCAAATATTTGATTGACCAGTACGGGCTGGACTCTTATAAAGCGCTCTACTGCGAGGCTCGGCCCGATAATTTCTCGTCCGTTTTTTACGATATTTACCAGACGGAAATTCGAACCGTGGAAAGGGAATACCGCTCCTTTTTAGAAGACAAGTAAAAAAACTCACTTTTAGCTTCACTATACTTGGTACTGAGAATTATTTTAAATAAAGTGAGTAGATGCTACAATATTAACTAAATGAAGAATACGTGCTTCCGTGAAGCGTGAAATAAATCAGGCAATATTTTGTGGTTGATTTTTTAAAGGATTGTAAAAGTTAAAATAAGAACATGAGATATAGTGAAATATTTATTAGTAATAACCCTTATAGTACAAAATATGATAGCCGGAGTACCATCGGATTCCCAGGCACAGTCGGAAAAAGTCCAGATCGTCAATCTGAGCAATGGTGAGGATAAAGAGAACTTCAATTCCATTCGGGAAGTATTTAAGGAACGGAATCGGGATATGATTTGACGTATTTATCCGGTGTTCGACAGATTAAGGCTCAGGATTATATGCGGTGGTTTTTGTTCAGGAAATTGAAGGAATAACGAATCAGGATGTGAAAGCGCAGGCTACCATCACCGGTAGTTCAGACTCCGCAAAAAAATCAGAGGCTATTGTTGGTGATATTCTGTTGTTGTATCCCGGTGAAATGATGCAGACTGATGTCGATATAGGGTTGCTTGTTTTTAAGGTTCCAGTAGAAGCGGAGAAGATACTTCCTTCCTTTATTCGTCCCGATTGGGATCCCAATATAACTGATATTCCGGGCGGTTGTGCAACAGAAATTGATGCTTACAGACGCATTCTGCTAACTTGGAAAAAAGATGTGGGGGAATATATTTATCATGGTCTAAATGCTCATAGAGTAAGAATGTATGATTCGTTTAGTCATTATCATCCCAAGAATGGGGGATTTGATGAATTTTATCTTGTCCAGATGGTTAAAACAGGGGCTAAAATTATCACCAGTGAAAAAGTAGATCAGATTACCAGCCCTGATAGTGTGAAGAAGTCGCAGGTGGATGGGCTAGTTGACGAGTATGAGCTGGAGGTAGGCGATCTGGTTTATCTCCCGCGGGGTGTGATGCACCGGGGATATGGCGGAGTGCTGGCCCAGGTGATTACAGTACCGGGCTTTATTCCAGGCAGCGAAATCGGTGTAGATCATTATCTGAGAGCTATTAATGAGCGGATCGGCCTGCAGGAAGACGAAACATTACCTTATAACGAGGAGCACTCACATGAGGCGATAGTCAGATAATGTAATTTGAGGTTAACAGAGGCGCTGTTAACCTTTAATTGCCATTTGCAAAAATGACCGTAAGAAGACTTTAAAAACCAAGAGTTTTAATCAAGATCGAAGCGTGAGCAAATCGGATCCACACTTTATATCCCATAAATGCGTATTTCATTTTCGCGAACATACCAAGGTTAAATAAAAGAACGGTTTTACAAAGCCCTCTATAATTAAATTTAAACTAATTACTCTACTATTTTAAATGAAAAACTTTCTGCAGGCCGGTATACTCCTCCTTTTTTTAATGGGATTTACTTTCGCTTCATATGCTTCTGAAGAACAGCCACCGATTCAGGCGCTGTTGATCACCGGTGGGGGATGGCACGATTATGAAGCCCAGAAAAAAATGCTCACGGAAGGAATTAACGAGCGGCTTGGAGATAAAATTGAGTGGACTATCATCCACGAAGGTGAGGGAGACCCTGATCACCATGTTTCCATCCTGAAAGAAGAGAACTGGGCCGAAGATTATGATGTAGTTGTTCATAATACAGGATTTGGACGGGTAACGGACCCTGATTTTGTCGAACAATTCGTGAAATATCACATGGGCACCCCGGCGGTATTGATTCATGCTTCTGTTCACAGCTATCGATATGCCGAACCGGCTGATCCGTGGTTTGAATTCATGGGGCTTCAGTCGATGTCACATGAAGATCAGCGCCGGTTTGAAGTGGAAAACATAGCACCGGATCACCCGATTATGAAAGAATTCCCGGATGTCTGGCTTACACCAGTTGATGAAGTGTACATCAATGAAAAAAAATGGGGTGATATTACGCCACTAGCGCGGGCCTACGGGCAGGACACCGAAGAATATCATACGGTGATCTGGACACACCAGATCAATGATACAAAAGTGTTTGCTATTACTCCGGGACACAATAGCGAAGTTTTTGGGGAAACGGTGTTTCTGGATACTATTGCAAATGGGATACTCTGGGCTGTTGACAGGTTATGAAAGGAATCTTTTTAAAAAGTATTTGAAGATCAATATATATGCAGCAAAAAATCGGTTCCAGCCTTTTAATTACAATTAACGCATCGTTCATCATATTACTGCTGGCTGGCATATATGGTTGTAGTCCAGAAGAACAGCAACGTGTGATATTCTCTGTAGAGGATGAGGATGCAGAACAATATTCCGACCAACTGAGCAACGAACTCTCCCCTTCCCTGACAAAAGGACTTGACCTCTCCCTGTGGGCATCAGAAAAGCTGGTCAGTGATCCGGTGGCTATTCACGTAGACGATCTCGGACGCGTGCTGGTAACAATCACCGAACGAAGAAGGAATGCGGAGCTTGACATCCGGGGACACAGGGACTGGATGATTGAATCTGTAGGATTTGAGTCGGTGGAAGATCGCCGGGATTTTTTACATCGTGAGTTATCACCCAAACGCAGTGAGGAAAATGGGTGGCTTGAAGACCATAATGGCGACGATTCTCACGATTGGCACGATCTGACGGTCAACAAGGAATCTGTTTTCAGACTTGAGGATTTGTCGGGTAACGGATATGCCAACCAGGCTCAACTTTTTGTCCGGATTTTCACGACGAAGTCACCGATGTGGCAGGGGCTGTACTTTATCATGAAGGAGATGTTTTCCTTGGAGTTGCCCCTGATCTTTGGCGTATCAATGATACAGATAATGATGGGTATGGAGACCAAAAGGAGTCGATCAGCCACGGCTACGGCGTAAATATAGGATTTGCCGGACATGGAATGTCAGGTCTACACAGTGGGTCCGCGCCGGCCGTATTTACTGGTCGATTGGGGATCGTGGAGTAAGTGTGGTTGATGCTGACGGCAAAAGTGGCACCATCCGCGCGAAGGGGTGATCGTACGCTCGGAACCTGACGGTAGTAACTTTGAAGTTTACGCCTCCGGGTTCCGCAATACCCATGAGTTTGTCTTTGGACAAGTATGGAAATCTTATCACAGTGGATAATGACGGAGATCACGCGGGAGAGTTTGAACGGCTGGTCTATGCAGTGAATGGGGGAGACAGTGGCTGGCGTACCGAATTGGCAGTTTGGCAAATACAACGATCCGAAAAATAATGATTATAAAGTTCTGATGGATGAGGGATACCATAAACCACGGTTCCCAGGACAGGCTGCTCATCTACTGCCGCCGCTCGCGGAATTCCATAATGGTCCGGCCGGCATGGCCTATAATCCCGGAACAGCACTGAATGAGGAGTGGAAAGATCATTTTTTTGTTGCGGAATTTGTCGGCTCGGCAACCCGTTCCGGCATTCACGCCTTTACATTAAAGCCGAGCGGGGCTTCATTTGAGTTAGACAGAAGTGTACAGCTCATGGAAGGACTGCAGGCAACGGGTTTAGATTTTGGCCCTGACGGCGCCCTCTATTTTGCAGACTGGATTGAAGGGTGGGCCCTAAACGGAGAAGGAAGAATATGGAAACTGGATTCACCTTCTGATACAGAATCAACTGCGCGTACAGCAACAAAAAATCTGTTGGCTGAAAATCTCAGCAACCGTTCTACCGATGCACTGCTTAAATCTGTTGGGACATACAGATATGAGGGTGCGCAAGAAAGCCCAGTTCGAAATTGCCAGCAGACAGGATACGGAGTCATTTGGTAAAGCCCTGGATCAAGAGAATCCACAACTACAAAGAATTCATGGAATTTGGGGACTTGCACAGATAGGTAGACATACTCCCGATGCTGTGAAACCGCTTATTTTTTTATTGAAGGATGATGATTCAGAAATACGGGCACAGGCTGCTAAAATGTTGGGGGACGTCCGGTACGAACCGGCAGGCGATGCTTTAATTCCACTTTTGAAAGATGAGAATATCCGCGTTCGGTTTTTTGCTGCAGAGGCACTGGGCAGACTTTCCTGGCAGCCCGCGATTGAGCCGATTATTGAAATGCTAGAGGTTAATAATGATGAAGATGTCTATCTGCGGCATGGCGGGGCCATTGCCTTGGCAAGAATCGGAGATGTTGATGCTTTAGCAGAATTGTCCGATCATCATTCCCGGGCAGTACGGATTGCAGCGGTGGTAGCTTTAAGGCGTCTCGAAGATCCGGGTGTAATTCGCTTCCTGGAAGATGAAGATGAGTTTGTCGTTACAAATGCCGCCAGGGCAATCAACGACGATGCATTCATTGAAGAAGGGATCGAAGCCCTTGCCGGGATGGTTGAGCAGAATCGATTTAAAAACGAACCCCTGATGAGGCGGGCAATTAACGCCAATTTATATCTGGGCACCACAGAAGCTGCCCAGCGGCTGGCTGAATTTGCACTCAGGAAGGACATTCCTGCACCGCTTCGGGTTGAAGCGATGCAAACGTTGTCAGTTTGGCCAGAGTCATCATCACTCGACAGGGTAACGGGAGATCCGAGGGGGGAGGTCGAAAACAATCCGGAAGATGCCCGCCAGGCGATTGCACAAGTCATTGATCATCTCTTGGAAGGGGCGGGTGATGATCTTAAAATTGCCAGCATTGAAGCCGTAGGCAGCCTCGAATTTGAGCCTGCTATTCCCCAAATCATGAATATGGTCGGTGCGGATTCCTCCCCGGAGGTGAGAATTGCCTCTCTTCAAACGCTGGTGGATATGGAGTATGATGAGATTGAAGACGCTGTTTTCACTGCCTTGGAAGATGAGGAACAACGCGTGCGGATGAATGCTCTTCGCAAAATACCGAACTTGGATCTCCCTAAGGAGAATATCGTAGCCTTGATTGAACCGGTGTTGGAACGTGGGACCGTTGATGAGCGTCAGGTTGCTTTAAGCACATTAGGACAAATTGACGATCCCAGCGCCTATCAACTGCTGGATCGTTATCTGCAACTGCTGATAAATGGAGAGCTGGATCGGGAGGTAGAGCTTGAATTGGTACAGGCTGCAGAATCAGCCGAGTCTGAAACGGTGCAAGAAAAGCTACAGGCCTACCAGTTGAATAAGTCTGAGAATGACTCGGTATCTGTTTACCGCGAATTGCTCTATGGTGGAGATGCCGAGTCAGGACGCAGGATTTTCTATCAAAATGATGCCGGGCAGTGTATCCGGTGCCATGTGATCAACGGAGAGGGCGGTGAAGCGGGGCCAGATCTAAGTTCCATCGGCAGCCAGCTGTCACGAGAGGAACTACTACGGGCAATGATCCGAGCCCAACGCCCGGATAGCCCCGGGTTTTGGTACTGTCACCCTGACCCTAGACAACGGTGAAAAAATCCGCGGAATATTAAGTGATGAAACAGACAAACAATTAACGGTTGTCAGCGGCGGTAAAAAGACCGTTATAGATAAATCCGATATAAGGGAACGCGCTAACTCGTCTTCCGGAATGCCCGCCATGGGAAATAGGCTTACATCAGATGAGCTCCGTGATCTTGTTGAGTTTATGGCAAATCGTTAGCGCTTTTCATGCTCCAATTTTTAACCTAATATTTATCTGATATCTGCATTCATTTCGATTAGTTTCAGACTGCTGGCATCTCTTCCATATGGGGATCAAGGGTAGATCTCCACAAATTAATTTAATAGGGAGGGGATTTTGCAAAACCGTTATTTTGTTCAATTCTGGTATTATCAGCGAATTTAAAATCCCTCTTTATGGACTATAACCTAAAGTTTAGTATTAGCCTGGACTTTGAAGCCTCCTGACTTTTCTAAAGCCCTCTTAGATGGTTTGCAGCTCACTTTTATAGCACATGTAATTCCACTTAGGCCGGTTGCAGTTTAGTAAAACAGACCACTCCTTTCTCAAGCTGGTCAACAACCGAAAACCCGGCTTGTTCAAACATCTTGTTGCTCTCCTCCACCGTCCAGAATTTGAGACCACTGAATTCGGCTGAGTCCTGCAACAGCCGGACATACCAATAGGCCGATTTAATGAGATGCATCATAAAAAAGGTACCGTCTTTCTTGATTACGCGACGGGCTTCGCAAAGCACCTTCAGCGGGTCGGTCAGTTCATTAAGTGTTCCGCCCATCGTCAGGCCGTCAAAAGTAGCACCGAAAAAAGGAAGTTGCTGTGCGTCGGCCCGCAACAGAAACAGGTCGGTTTGATCAGCCTCTGCTTTCAGGCGGGCCTCTTCGAGCATTTGGCTGGAGAAGTCGAGCGCCACGATTCTAGATTCTGGCTGTGCTTTTTTTAACAGGCGTCCATACAACGCCGTGGAACAGCCGATATCCAGCAGTAGCTGTTCGGGCTGAGGATTCAGCCATTCAATAAGCAGTTTCTGCTCTTTCTCAATCGGGAACTCCTCACCCGTCAGAATAGAGAGCGAACGTTTCCGCCAGAGATCCTCATAAATGGAGGCTGTAAACGTCCAGTGATTAGAATATTGAGCTAGTGACATGGAGGGAGGCGCCTTCGCAAGCAGATCTATAATATTGTTACGGATGGGGTACTCATCGCCCTTGTTGGAGCAGATCGTGCCGTTGAACGACTTTTCTAGCTTTGCTGCTTCCTCCGGAATTTCAATGCCAGCACGCTCATATTGTGGAGATCTCAGTTCAAGGGACATACTTTTCATTTCTAAATTTTAAATGCTGAATATATATTTAAAAACGGTTGAAATACCATTTCCATTCAACATCTAAATATGGTTTATAACACTGGAAGAATACGCAGAATGGTGCGGGGTGTTACAAAAATTACTCATCCTTTTGTAACACCAGTGAGATTTGAGCACCCTTTTTTACGCTCATCATCTCGGCGGCATCGCCCTTGTTGATCCCGATCTCCAGCATACCGGAACTGCCGATATATGCGGCGGGCTCTCCTTCCGGTACAGAACCAAATGTGGTAACCAGTTCTTCAAGAATCATATTCCCTACGTAAATTTTTACGGATTGATCCCCGATTACTTTATCAATGAGTGACTGGTCAAGGTTGGTAACCAAATTGCCAAATTTATCGATGCGAATAATCCAGCCCTGCAGGCCATCTTTGTCGGCTATGGGAGAGGCCCAGCGGTATGTTTTGAGCTCTTCGAGAGGTTTTCCAAGTTCTGACAGAGCTATGCCTCTACTTAGATGGGCCGCTACAGGAGCAAAAATATCTCGTCCGTGAAAGGTATTGGAGGGATTTCCATGCCAGTAATCGGTATTGGTCAGACGCACAGCCTCAAAATCTTTTCCTTCGGTAAGCAATGAAAAAATGCCGTTATCTGGTCCCACATAATATTGCTCATCAACTTTCAGGGCAATCGGGTTACGGTCAGTGCCTACTCCCGGATCGATAACCACAAGATGAACGGAGCCGGCCGGAAAGAGAGGGGCGGAATTCTGCAACACCCAGGAACCAGCCATGATATCCTGATCGGGACCTCATGCGAGATATCAACCAGCCGAATTTCCGGGGCTATGCCCAGAATGACCGCCTTCATAGCGCTCACATAGTAGTCCTGCAACCCGAAATCTGTTGTCAGCGTGAGTATTTTATGCATATGAATTAAGCATCACCGGCATCACAAGCATCAGTATCTCTTCATCTTCCTCCTCCTCAACAGGCTTTACAATACCCGCCCGGTTGGGAGTAGAAAACTCAAAATAGACCTCTTCGCCGTCCACGTTTCCGAGTACATCGGCCAGGTATTTAGCGTTGAAGCCGATCTCCATGGAATCAGCATCAAACTCACAGTTTATTGTCTCACGCGCCTCGCTGCTCATATCAATATCTTCAGCGCGGATTGTCATCTTGTCTTTGTCCAGCTGAAGGCGAATCTGCCGTGTCGTAGAGCTTGAGAAGATGGAAACCCGCTTGACCGTGGCCAGCATCTGATCTTTGTTGATTACCAGCTTTTTATCGTTTTCGCGCGGAATTACGGATTCATAATTAGGATACTGTTCGTTAATCAGCCGGGTAATGACAATCGTATTTCCACTTTTAAAACGTGCATGATCCTCTGTTACGGTAAGAATGCATTCGTCACTGTGCAGTGCTTTTTGCACCAGGCTGAGTGCTTTTTCGGGCACAATAAAATTGATCTCCTCGTCGGATGTCAGCTCTGACTTTACAAAGCGTACCAACCGGTGCCCGTCGGTGGCTACGAACTTGGTCTCTTCGGGACTGATTTCAAAATAAACGCCCATCATGGCGGGACGCAGATCGTCGTTGGAGACAGCAAAGAGCGTCTTGTCGATCGAATCCAGCATCAGATCTTTGCTCGTTTCAAGCTGGTGGCCTTCATCAAGGTTGGGCACTTCAGGAAATTCGTCAGGATCTTCACCAACCAGCTTATAGGTACCCTTGTCGGTGCGAAACTTGATGTTGAATTTCTCATCCACATCAAAAGATACCGGGATATCGGGCAACTGTCGGAGTGTGTCGATCAGCCTTCGTGCCGGAATAGCAACTGCCCCGTCTACGTCAATATCGGCTTCCATATACTCAATGATGGAGATCTCCAGGTCGGTGGCCGTGAGACGCAGTTTACCATCTTCGCTCTCAAATAAAATGGTTTCCAAGATCGGTAGGGTTGCTTTGTTGGGCACAGCGCCAGATACAGCAGATAGCGCCTTGACCAAGTCACTGCTCGAAGCATTAAATTTCATATCACAATTGGTTTTTCAGAATTAGGATAATCAATAAGTATTTTACCTTTGAGAAGCAGTCCAAAAAGATATCTTATACTAATAAATCCTTGCTCTCTTAGCAACCAACACCAGGCATATAAATCCAATTTTTGAGCTCCGTTTCCAGAGCTGTATTTTATTCTAGAATCAGAGGATATCCTTGTTATAATTGAATTTACTCCCTGGTTTCTATATATCGTATCAATATTAATCAGCCTGTTTTTTTCGTGCGTACTTCACTCATCGGTCCCACAGCCGTCGGCAAAACAGCACTGTCCATCGACTTGGCACAAGTCATTAATACAGAAATTATTTCCGCCGATTCCCGGCAATGCTATAAATATTTGAATATTGGCACGTCAACGCCCGCTAAGGATGAGCTAGAAAAGGTGCCGCATCACAATATCTCCATACTGGAACCTGATCAAGAAGACAGCGCCGTCGATTTTTACGAGCGTTCCATCCGGTGGGAACGCCAGATAGAGCAGCGCGGCAAAAACATTCTTTATGTGGGAGGCAGCACGCTGCATGTGCAGTCACTGATCAAACCGTTTGACGATGTACCAGAGGCTAATGAAGAAAATATTGAGCACCTGCAGCAGCGCATGGTAGATGAGGGTATCGAATCGCTCTATGCCCAGCTGGAGGATGTGGATCCCGACTATGCAGCCAAAATGGATGGCATGAATACCCAGCGTATCTTGCGTGCACTGGACGTTTGGATGCAGACCGAAAAACCGTTCAGCTCATTCCATTCCGATAATGGTTTTGAGATCTCAGAGAATACCTACGTATTCGGGTTGAAACGGGAGCGCAAGAAGTTGTACAAGCGTATCAATGAGCGAGTCGACCGGATGTTTGAGATGGGCTTTCTGGATGAAGTCAAGAAGTTACTTGATATGGGATACACAAAAGAAACCCGGGCGCTGAACTCAGTGGGCTACCGCGATGCGATCGATTATTTGGAAGGGGAAAAATCGCTGGAGGAGGTTAAGAAGGATATGAAAACCCAAACCCGCCACTACGCCAAACGACAGATTACCTGGTTCAAACGGTGGGATTTTGTGAACTGGATCGATCTTGATAAGCATAACTATGACGAGGCCCTCACGATTATTTTGGATGAGCTTAACGTATAGCGAAGAAATATCCTCCCGGTTGACGTAAAGTAACGATCTTCAGAATCCGGAAGAAGTCAACTTTTTTGAGCAATCTGATGCAACAATCCTCAAAAATTCAGGTTAGCAGCTAAGTAGCAGAAACATTAACTTTACCAACTGATTTTCCTGAACTTCTTGATCCACTAAACCAATAATATCTGTCTGAAAGAGAAGGCACAACTGGTGGATATTTAATTTGAATCAACTTTCTATGTACAAAGCTAAAGTAAACGTCACCTTGCGCAAGTCGATCCTTGATCCCCAGGGTAAAGCGGCGCATAAGTCGCTGCAAAACCTGGGACTCAACGAGATAAACGAAGTACGGATCGGCAAGCTTATTGAGCTGGATATTGATGCTGATTCCGAAGAAGATGCCCAGCAAATTGCGGAAACAGCCTGTACCAAGCTACTGGCCAATGAAGTGATGGAAGACTTTGAAATTTCGATAAACGAAAACTGACGGAAATACCTATGGTAGATCCGTTTATATTTTTTTCAGCCGATTCTCCAAAGCCCGACTCGGAAACCGAAGACACACCTTCTACTGAGGTTCTTGTTGACGTAAAAACCGAAGACAAGGAAGAAACCCCGTGGCGCGTTATTCTGTATAACGACGAGGAACATACTTTCGATGAAGTGATCAATCAGATAATGAAGGCCACCGGGTGTAGCCAGTCAAAGCGGAAAAGCTTACCTTCAAGGTCCACAATGAAGGCAAGGCAAACGTGTATGAGGGCTCATTTGAGGAATGTTTCAAAGTCAACAGCATACTTAAAGAAATTCAACTAATCACCGAAATTAAAGGATAATTGTGGCTTCAACATTTGGCGTAATCGTTTTTCCCGGCTCTAACTGCGACCATGATGCCTATCACGCCCTGGCTCATATCATGGATGTAGAAACCAAATTTTTGTGGCATAAAGATACTGATCTTTCAGATATCGACTTTCTGTTAGTACCGGGGGGATTTTCATATGGTGATTATCTGCGCTGCGGGGCCATCGCTCGTTTTTCTCCGATCATGCAGTCGGTCATTCAGTTTGCTGAAAAAGGCGGACCGGTGCTGGGTATCTGCAACGGCTTTCAAATCTTGCTGGAAGCCGGCCTGCTACCTGGAGTTATGCTGCATAATAAGGAGCTGCGTTACGTATGCAAGCAGGTCCACCTGCGCGTAGAGTCTACAAATTCTATCTACACCCGGGCCTGGGGGAAGGACAAGTGCTTGAGATTCCGGTGGCTCATGGAGAAGGAAATTACTTTATCGATGAGGAAGGCCTTAATGAACTGAACCATAATGACCAGGTCCTGTTCCGTTATTGTGACAAAACCGGTAAGGTCAGCGATGATACCAATTTTAACGGTTCGGGTGGATAACATCGCCGGAATCTGCAACAGGCAGCGTAATGTGCTGGGGATGATGCCACACCCCGAACGCGCCGTCGAAAAAATCCTGGGCTCTGACGATGGTAAACTTATTTTTGAATCGATTCTAAATGAACTTGTAGCAGCTCTAGAGGTTACCCGGAGAATTATGCCACACGACACCCAAAACATGAACCTTCACAGTAAAGGGCTGGTTAAACGCTACCGCAAACGTGAAGTCGTTTCGGATGTGTCTATTAATGTGAAACAGGGTGAAATCGTAGGTATTGCTGGGGCCCAACGGGGGCCGGTAAGACCACCACCTTTTATATGTTCGTAGGACTCATTGAGCCCAACGAAGGCAAGATCTTTATGGATGATAGAAATATTACCAATCTGCCGATGTACAAGCGGGCCCGTATGGGAATTGGCTACCTTTCGCAGGAAGCCAGTGTATTTCGGAACCTCACCGTCCGGGAAAACCTGGAATCAGTGCTTCAGTTTTTTGATATGCCTAAAAAAGATATCAAGCGACGAGCCGACCAGCTTATCGAGGAGTTTGGGCTTGAACGTGTAGAAGATAGCAAGGGCTACAGCTTATCTGGCGGTGAGCGCCGTCGTACTGAAATAGCCCGCGCGCTGGTGACCGATCCGAAGTTTATCCTTTTGGATGAGCCATTTGCGGGCGTCGATCCCATTGCCGTGGAAGACATTCAGGAGATTGTAGCAGAACTCCGCTATCGCAACATCGGTATTTTTATTACCGATCATAACGTGCATGAAACACTTGGCTATAACCGACCGCGCGTACCTTATGTTTGAGGGTAGAATCCTTAAAGAAGGTTCTGCTGATTCACTGGCCAAAGATGAGGAAGCCCGGCAATTGTATCTTGGCAAGCAGTTCAAGCTGGATCGCTACAGCACCGAATGAGTTTTAAAATATTGGCAGCAAGAGTCGCATAGCAACTTTAAAAAAGTTCCTGTTTGGGTTGAAGAATATTATACTTTCTGAGGAATATTAATCCACAATTTTTCACCATGAATGAGATAACGGTACAAGAGTTAAAGCAGAAAATAGACAACGGTGAACAACCTTATATTCTGGATGTGAGGGAACCCTTTGAGCAACATCAGTCTGATATTAACTATGAGAATAAAACCTTGATTCCCATTGGAAAGCTCAAAGAAAGAGTCGAAGAAATTTCTGACAAGAAGGATGCTGAAATTGTATGCATGTGCCGAAGCGGGGGGCGCAGTGCCCAAGCCACCCGCTTTCTGGCTAACCAAGGATTTTCAAACGTTAAAAACCTGAAAGGCGGTATCAACAAGTGGGCCAAAGAGATTGACAACAGCCTGCCTGTGTACTAGGGAATTTTATATAAATCAATAACTACGAAGGGGAATAATTATGAAACAATCCATTATTTTTTTACTTGCTACACTTCTACTGACAAGCGTTTGTTCGGTGCAGAACAGTAGGGCACAGAATGATGAAAACGCCACCTTATTGGTATTCACAAAAACCGATGGCTTTAGGCACAATTCCATTCCAGCCGGGGTAGAAGCCTTCAAAGAGATCGGTAAAGCCGAGGGATATACCATCGATCATACCGAGGATGCCACTGTCTTTAATGAAGAAAACCTAGCCGGTTACGATGCTGTAGTCTTCTTAAATACTACAGAGAATATCCTTAATGAGAAGCAAGAAAAAGCTTTTAAAAATTATATTAGCAATGGTGGCGGATTTGTAGGCGTGCACTCTGCCAGTGATACCGAATATGACTGGGCGTGGTATGGTCGCCTTGTCGGGGCTTACTTTAACGGTCATCCCAAAGTCCAGGAAGCTACCGTTCGCGTTGTGGATCAATCTCATATTTCCACTGTACATCTGCCGGAAGAGTGGATACGCACCGACGAATGGTATAACTTCAGAAACATACAGGACCATCTGAATGTCCTGGCCTATCTGGACGAGTCAACCTACGAGGGGGGCACCAATGGAGACAACCATCCAATTGCTTGGTACCACGAGGCGATGGGCGGCCGGGCTTGGTACACGGGTGGAGGCCATACCTCGGAGTGTTATTCCAATGAAGCATTCCGTCAGCACCTGGTGGGAGGTATCAAGTACGTGTTAGGAGAGTAGTATCTCATTTCCTAAAAAGCAGAAAGGCTGATCTCATCCTGCTCGAATTCATGAAAGGATAGTGAAGATATCAGCCTTTTTATTTCTTCGTATATAAGCCAATATAGTAGGGCTGAAAAATCTTAGACCATAGCCGCAATTTGATTAAGCAGCTCTTGGTTACTGTCGGTATTGCCCAACACTTTCAAGAGGCTCTGCATGCTTTCTTTTGGTGATTTCTTCAACAGATAACGCCGTACCATATTGCGCTCTTCTAATGAATCTTCTATAAATCGCTCTTCATTTCTGGTACCGGAAGCCCCAATGTTAATTGCAGGGTAGATACGGTCATTGGCTAACTCCCGATCAAGGACGAGTTCCATGTTCCCGGTTCCCTTGAACTCTTCAAAAATCAGGTCATCCATTCGGGAATTTGTCTCAATCAAGCAGGTAGCAATGATCGTGAGCGATCCGCCGCCTTCAATTTTTCGGGCCGATCCAAAAATCTTCTTGGGAATTTCCAGCGCGCGCACATCGAGTCCGCCGGAAAGGGTTTTACCACTGTTGCTCTGAATATTGTTGTAGGCGCGCCCCAGGCGGGTGAGGGAGTCGATCAATAGTACGGAGTCATCTCCAAGTTCAGCCATCCGCTTTACGTAGCCCAGCGCAAGCTCACTGACGCGTATATGGCTCGAGGTTGGGTTGTCGTTGAAGGAGGCAAACACCTGCGCATCCGTGCTACGCATAAAGTCGGTAACCTCTTCCGGGCGCTCATCCACCAATAGTACACTTGTATGGATATCAGGATGATGTTTTGTGAGCGATTCTGCAATTTTCTTTAACAGCACGGTTTTACCGGTTCGGGGTGGGGCAACGATAAGCGCCCGCTGACCTTTACCGATCGGAGAAACCAAGTCCATCACTCGCATTTCAATATCATCGGCATCGTATCCGAGCTTTATCTGCTGGTTGGGCATGATGGGGGTTTGCAGCTCAAAACGGGTCGCCAGCTGCCAGTGTTTTGGGTCGCGGTCGTTAATTTTTTCGATGGAGTGGATATGCCGGTGTCCGTGTCCGTCTTCCTCATATTCGCCCTCCAGGATAAGACCGGGGCGCAGATCATAATGTTTAACTTCATCGGGCTTCAAGAATGGATCGCGCGGCTCATAGCTAAATTCGTGGTCTATCTTACGGGCAAATCCATACGTCTTCTCGTTAATCTCGAAGTACTCCCCGATATTTACCGGCAACCTCAACATTGTGGTTGTCATTAAACCGCGGAACAAAAACGTTATCTTTACCTTTATTTTTCTTATTACGATTTTTTTTGTTTCTGGAACGTCCCATTACATCGTGATTTGAGTTAGTCTAATCATCCATCCTGCTCAACAATAAAGCATGCCCTATTATAGCAAGTTGAGCCAAGCAGATTGGTGATACCAAGTGATTATTGAAAATTCTAAAGAAGTGAAGGAAAAAGCAGTGCAGCCACCATATTGCTATAGCTGCACTGTAATTCTATTATCTTATCTATAAGATAATAATGTTTGGAAATATAAAAAAACCTACCGAACTGTTGTTGTTTCGTCAATCCAGTCATAGCAGGGCATCAGGTTATCATCAACCTCTATTTCATCGCCCTCCTCGAGCGGTGGCTGCCAGAAAAACTTCTCTTCTGCAGTCAACGTAACTGGTTGATACGAGTTATACTGGTTCTGAACTGTGTTAGAAACGGACGGATCTGACCTGCCTGGCCTGATCCAGGTAATCCAGAACAAGCCAATATACGACTTTGTCTTTGCGGTCCATTTTGCGGCCTTGCGTGCATTGACTCACCGCCCTGCTATATATAGCTGCCATCTGGATATACGGCTGACCCCAGTCAGAATCTAAATTCATAGCCTGGCGCGCATAGTTGCGTGCCTGCTGCAAGTTATCCTGGTTCAGGTACGCATCCGACATATCGAGTGCTATCTGTGCCTTTTCGGCTTGGTCATCGGTCTTTTCGAGGGCCTCTTTCAAGTATTTGACAGCTTCACTGTAATTAGCATTCTCAATCGCGTAATCAGCCAGAGCACGTGTGTTTTCGAAGTTTGGATTCAGCTCATACAGCTTATTACGGATCTCACGAACCCTATCCATTTGACCCTGCTGGCTGTAAAGATCTGCCAGATCCTGCAGCAACGCGGTACTGTCCGGGTTCTGTTCAAGCTGACTTTGCAGGAACGTTATACGCTCCTCGGAAGAATCAAATAGTTTATTACGGATATTGTTGAAAAATGATATCAGCTTATTATTTGGCGCGTGAGGCTCGGCTTTGTTAATAATATCCAATGCCAGGTCTTTTTGATCCTCACCAGCCAAGTGCTGAACCAATACCTGCGTATAATACCCATCACCTTGCTGTGTAAATCTTTCGGGATCCTGCTGGAAAAGATTCAGGTAAATGTCATATGCTTTCTGTATACCGTTATCAACGAAGTCGGAGTTATCCTGCAGGAACCGTGCCTGCTTCATTTTCCATTCAAACATATCGATTTCATCTTCGCTGAACTCTTGATAGACCCGGTCAAAAATGGTTTGAGCCGTATCCAAATAAGCAGAACGCACACTTGGGTCTTGTTTCTGCTGGGCAACCTCGGCATAGGCGGTAATCAGCCGGTCGAGGTTTTGTTCCAGGTCAAATCGAGAATAGCCTTTGAGTTTTTTAGGCATCCCCTTATAGATCCAGCGACCGTAGCGAATAGCCCCTTCATATTCTTCATTCTTGTAATTCTCATAGTATATAGAATAGGCGGATAGCTGATCCAGGCCCATTGGAGGCTGTGCTTCTTGCGCAATAGACGCAAATGGATTGCAAAGTACCAATAACCCTATTGCAAGTACCAGTTTTTTCATGACTCAATATTTGGTGAATATTTACTTGTTGTTATAGAACTACTAACAGGCCCTAATTATTTTACTGTAATTTTGGACGGAAAAACATCAATTCAGCTAAATTTATAGAAAGTTTCAATCCCCATATTGATTCTTTTACAAGATTTTGAGCTTCTGTTCCGCGTCTTCCGTAATGGAAGCTGATATCAATAGAGGAGTTAGACCCTCCGGCAGGAATGCCAATTCCCGCAGATAAGAGCATTGTTTCAATATTTTCTCCTGCAATTTTCAGGTGCCCCGTGTCATAGGAAACACCAGCTCTATATTTAAAACGTGATAGAAATGTATTAGATCCTGATGCAAAAGGAAAATACCTTATTCCAAATGCTGCTTTATAACGATCGGTAAGCTGGCTGGATCCTGTAATCCCGCATCAAAGTCGTTGGTATAATCGGACCATTGCTCGTACAGTCCTTCTGTTGTGAAAGAAAGCGCTGGATTAAGCTGGTAGGTGATACCCCCGTTTATTTCAACAGGCAAGCGAATTGTTCCATCTCCCAGGCCCGGACCTTCCGTTGTTTCAATGGTTTCAACAGCATTGCCTCCCAACTGCTTGTCTGACTCCTGGATCCGTTCTGCATTTAACGTAACCGGGAGGTTAACCGACGCACCAATGCGCAGATAATCTTGCTGTTTAAGCAGGTTGGGCAATGTTATGAGCGTTCCAAAGCGGCTTCCAAAACCAGTACCGCTTGTCTGCAGCGTATATTCTACCGTTTGGTAATCAAGGTCATCAAAAATGGTGGTTATTTTGTTCTCCAGCGAAGCAAGCACAAGTGAACCGGCATATCCAACCGAAATATTGTTGTTGATTCTCCAGCCAAAACCGAGCTCAATACTGCTTATTCCCCCGGATCCCAGCGACTCAACGCTTGCTCCCAGCGTATCGCTGAGGGCGCCTGAGCCGAAAATTCGGGTATCCTGATTGTAAATTTTATAACTGGATCGAGTAAGTGGTGTTACAGCGGCAGAAATTCCGAATTTACTTTTCTGGATTGGCAACTGCAGCTGAAAATGGTTGGCAGAAAAAGTTGCACTCTTTGAGCTACCGGCATAATCGGTGCCGTTAAACCGCTGCAGGGAAAATCCGCCGGAGGCTACGGAGTAAACCGTGCTTCCCCACTCGGCGGGGTTGGCAAGTCCGGCAACGTTAGATTCATTAAATGAGACGCCCAGCGCACCCATACCGTCAGCGCTGGAAGAGGTGTAGTCCACAGGAATTCCAACCCCGATTTTTGAATATATGGAGCCGGTTCGGGCCTCATCCGTTGATTGCTGCGCAACAGCCTGCAGCGAAATAAAACTAAGGGTAATCGTTATGAAGAGAAATTTTTTCAATCTAATCAGTACTTTCTTGGTTTTGTACAGATGTAACGATGATTTTAGGTTGTTTAGCTTGCGGTGCTTCATCATTGTAAAGCAGGCTAGAGCGTATAATTCCATTGTGTGTTTGCAACGTCAGGTAAAATCCCAGCTCTTCCCGAATGCCACTAATCAATACGCTGTTGGTGAATGATGTGATATCAAACCGATAGGTGCCATCATCTTCATTATACACACCATTAGACAGCACATTACCTGACTCAAGGGCTACCGGTACATTTTCCGGTTCAAGCAGAAACAAGCGGGCTGAGCTGATCGGAGGACGCCCTGCAGTTGGCGACAATTGATCCATCGAGTTTCTGAGCCGCATTTGATCTTCATAAACTACAAGCTCTACGCGAGAGATATTAATGGCTTGCAACTCCTCTTCAGGAATATCCAGGTCCAATTTTATGACGTTTTCCAACGTACTGTGCCATTTAGAAGTTTCTGCAGGCACCGCGCCCTGGCTGGCCCGCTCTAAACTGAACGCCCAGTCTCGCAGCCCAAACTCCAGCGTATCATCCTCGGGATTTTCAATAATAAAACTGGTTTCCTGGGACTGAATCGGGAGGATTTTGGTGGAGTCTTTGGGCACAATGGCCAGTCCACCGAAGTTTGTGCGATAGGTATCGCGATCTTCATTACCGCTGACATAATTAATATACCGCGCCAGGAAATTGCTTGATAATTCTACATCGATAGAGTCTTGCCTGTCGACCGTGAACGTACCCACCGGGTTAGCATTTCTGAATTGCGGCTGATCGCTGATCCTCCATGCATTACCTCTCCAGGCTTGGTCCAGTTCCACGAGATCAAACTCGGCCGGGTCGGTGGAATCACCATATACATATTGCTGATCAATCGCCAAACGCAGTTTCATACTAGCGTTTATAGAGATATCGGTGCCTTCTGCAACCAACAAGGGCCTGATAAGACCAATCGACTTCATATCACCAAACACCGGATCTACAAATTGGCCGGCTGAAAGGTAGCTTAAACTACCCGTGTAATATTCGTACGATTCACTCTCCACTCCGCTGACCTGAAAGGTATCAACTTCTACGGTTGTGTTGGTATCGGTAAAACCCTGGCCGATAATCCCCGGATCTTCGCATCCGGTTATCACGGTAAAAAAAGAAACGACAATAAATAAGAACAGGAATTTACTGTTTCTCATTGCACGAAATTGTGCAGTATCCATAAGCTAAATTAACAGTATGTAAGAAATATTTAACTAGTTACAATGTATTGGTCAATCCGCCAGTTGATCATAATAGTCAGCAAACTGGTCGGACACCATTTCGGGAGATCCTTGAATTTGAGTAGGCTCAATGCCCATCTCTTCAAACAGATCGTCGAGCTGGCCGGTAAGATGATTTCCGGTTACCACGGCATCGCTGAACTGCAACCCAATTTTGCGAAGGTCAATTTTGCCATTTTCCTGCACGGAATCAATATCGAAAGAATCGGAAAGTCCAATCAAATCGAGCAGGGATTTATCGAAAATGCCATGATTTTCGGGATGGTGGATATTGTAAACAATTTTTGAATTTTTAAAAATATCGACATCCTTATACTTTTCTTTGACCAGAAGCGGTATCAATCCGGCAGGCCAGTCATGGCAGTGGATGATATCCGGCTCCCAACCTAACTTCATAACTGTCTCCAGCACTCCTTTATTGTAGAAGACAAGCCGCTGGTCATTGTCGTCGTAATGCTCCTGGGTTTCGGGATTCAAGAACAGGGCCTTCCGATCGAAGTAGGTTTCATTATCAAGGAAATAGACCTGGAGCTTGGCGTTGGGAATACTGGCTACCTTAATGCGCATGCTCTCTATTTTATCGCCCACTTCTACCTCAATGCCCGACAGTCGTATCACCTCATGCAGTCGATTCCGGCGGTCATTAATGGTACCATACTTAGGCAGAAGAATACGAATTTCGTAGCCTTTATCTTGCAGAGATGCTGGTAGGAATCTCAGAAGATCTGCTGTGTTAGTCATTCGTGCAAATGGAGAAATTTCGGCAGCAGCGTATAAAACTTTCATATAATTATCAGGGCTAAAGGATTGAGGTGAGTACTATAAATTCTACTATTCTTCAGTCTCTTTGTCTTTATTTTCTATTTCCTGTTCAATATACAGCTGATCCATCTCTTCATCGTTTAGCGAATAGAAGTCGAACAGGGTATCACTCCGCAGACCCAGACGAAGAGTCTCGACAGGGATCACTTCGGAAGGCTGAATGTTTCCAAGATTGACATTGCTTCCAAATTTTTTGATAAACCAAACTTGCTGCTCTTTTTTGGGAGCTTCAAAAATAAGATTCTCCACAGAAATCTGATCAGCAATCTCATCAATAAGGCCGGAACGCACTTCTCCATTGGGCCTAAAAACTCCTACCGTACCACTTTCACGGGCCTCACAGATAATCTTCCATGCACCAGCTTCAAGTTCTCGCTCAATCATTTTTACCCACTTGTAGGGAGGAATAATATCGTTGGGATTTTTACTGCCTACTTCAGAAAGCACGGTGTAATCTCTGCTAAGATCACGGATAATTTCGAGCTTGCGCTGATCGGACAGCCAGATCGTTCCATTGGAAACTTCCAGATACTGGATACCAAAACGATCCAGCAGCTGTCGGTATCCATCCAGCTGATCGCGCAACATGTAGGCCTCAAAAAGAGTACCCCCGAAGTAAACGGGGATATTGGCATTTTGGTAAACGGCAAGTTTATCTTCCAGGTTTTGAGTTACATAACTGGTGCCCCAGCCTAACTTCACAATGTCAATATAATTTGAACTGGACTCACAAAAATCTTCGGCCTGCCTAACACTAAAGCCTTTGTCCAAAACCAGGGTGACCCCTTTTTCACGTGGTTTGCTCGTTCTTTTCGGAAGATGATTCAGTTTAAATGCCATGTGCCTGTTTGAAATTTGAGAATTAAACGGTCTAAAATACTAAAATGAACCTTTTTAATAAAGTAAGGTTACCAAGGTCATTGTTATAGCATGTAAGACCTACCCCTGTAAACTGCAAGTATTTTTGAACACTCCTAAAAAACTAATCCTAATATTATCTAAATACTATTCCCCCGGTTTAAGGATCAGACCAGAAAACGGTGCCACGGGAACGGTATTCTTAAAACGGTCGATGACCCCTCCCTCGTCATCCCCGCCGTAATAACGGGAATTACTGTTAAAGATCACCTTATAGTTCACTCCGTGAAACGGCCCCGGCTGATATTCACCGATCATGTCATCCGAAAAATTAAGAATAAACAGCAGGTGATTGCTGGGATCTGCGGCTTTCCGCAAGAAAGAAAACACTCCGCCGTGGTTTCGCCCAAGATCGGTCCACTCAAAACCCTCGTAACGATTATCCTGAACATACAAACTTTCCTCCTCATGATACAGTTTGAGTAAATCTTTGTACAGGTTCTGAATACCGCGATGGGGCTCATATTGAAGCAGATGCCAGTCCAGGGAGCGATCTTCGGCCCATTCGCTGGTTTGACCGAATTCGCCCCCCATAAACAGCAACTTTTTGCCGGGATGGCCGATCTGGTAAACGTACAGCAATCGCAGATTAGGAAACTGTTGATCGTGAAAACCTGGCGCTTTATAGATCAGCGGTTTCTTCATGTGTACCACTTCATCATGCGAAAGAGGGAGCACAAATTTTTCTGACATGGCATAAACCATCGGAAATGTGATGTTCTCCGCATTGCGTTTCCGGTCGCCAACGTCCATTTCCATATAGGAGAGGGTATCGTTCATCCAGCCCATGTTCCATTTAAAATCGAAACCAAGGCCACCATATTCGGTAGGCTGCGTTACTCCCGGCCAAGAAGTTGATTCCTCGGCGATAGTGAGCGCTCCCGGATACTCCTTTTTCATCATGGCGTTGAACTGTTTCAGGAATTCGATCGCCTCCAGGTGTTCACGTCCGCCATACTGGTTGGGCGACCACTCCCCCTCTTCCTTTGAATAATCCAGGTAGAGCATGGAGGCTACCGCATCTACACGCAGTGCGTCTATATGGTATTTATCACACCAAAAGAGCGCATTGGAGAGCAGAAAATTCCGAACACCGGCCTTTCCATAATCAAAAATGTGGGTGCCCCAGTCTTTCTGTTCGCGCCGTTTGGGGTCTTCAGATTCGTAGAGGGGCGACCCGTCGTACATCTGCAGTCCCTGATCGTCGCGGGGAAAGTGGGCCGGCACCCAATCCAGAATAACGCCGATATCATGTCTGTGGCACTGATCCACGAAATACATAAAGTCATCGGGATCGCCGAAGCGGCTGGTCGGTGCAAAATAGCCCATTACCTGGTATCCCCAGGAGGGATCGTACGGGTGTTCAGCCACCGGCATCAGCTCGATGTGTGTAAAACCCATTTCATCTACGTAGTAGACCAGTTCATCAGCCAGCTCGCGGTAGGTCAGGTATTCCTGGTGTTCGCCTTTTCGGCGCCAGGAACCAAGATGCACCTCGTAGATCGACATCGGCTTGTCGACTGCCTGCCGTTCATTTCGCTTCTCCAGCCATTCTTGGTCGCTCCATTCGTAGGCATCAACATCATACACCAGTGAAGCCACTTTGGGGCGTAGCTCGCTTACGCAGGCGTACGGATCGGCCTTGAGAAAGGGCGGCTCGTTTTTGCCGGTTTTGATCTCATATTTATAGATGGCCCATTTTTCGACTCCCGGCACAAAGGTCGACCACAAGCCGGTATCGTTGACCGGCTGCATCACGTGTTCATCGCCGTGCCAGTTGTTAAATTCACCCACCACGCTGACCCGGTACGCATTGGGGGCCCACACCGTAAAGCGCACGCCCTTTTTACCGTCTTCCTCGGTCAGGTGAGCGCCGAGCACCTCATAGGCCCGGTGATACTTACCTTCATTCCAAAGCCATTTCTTTTCGTCGGATAATAATTGTTCCACAATCCCAATCCCTTACGTTTCTGTTGGTTGTGAGAAAGGCTAAGCAAAAACTCTGAAAGGTGAAAGTAATAAATGAGTCGAGATTAATTAGTTAATTTAACGTCAACTCGTGATAAGGATGCCCGTAAATGAAGTCTCATTGTTGGTTTTTATCATCCTTATGAAATTTTTGTTGATCCGAGTGACCAGAGCGGGAAGCGTTCAGAAACCAAAGTCGGGTGAAATCCGCGCTTTCCAGCGGATTGAGTTTAAATGTTTTTAGCTCCGTGGCGGGTACGCAGCAAAAATTTCACCAGCCGGCGATGGTTTCGGTTCATTTTTTCATCGTTTAAAAAATGAACAACTAAAAAAGTGCTATTGGCTCAGAAATAAAGATTTTCAAGGAATCCTTAAACCGAGCTCAGGTTAATTTATTTCTTCGTCCATGTATAAAAAGAATCTATTGATAAATTTATATGCTCTCTAATTCCAATTTTTATTTTGATAAGCGATTATCTGATAATAGTTAAGGCAGGATCGTTTATAGCCCCTAATGATCGATGGATTACAGCGTCAGTAGCTGGAGTAATCCATAGTAATTCTACCGAACTGTAATTAAACTATTTGAAATTTCATCTTCATTAGGACGATTTGGTTAATTCTCCACCGTTAAAAAATAACTTTACAAGGAGATGCACATTTTTTCCATTTCGCTTGGCTGGTAAAACTTTATATTCATCAGCAGGAAAAATGATTTCGTAAGATTCGGATAGGTAAAAAAATATGGCGCAAGTTTTTACCCTTTTTTATTGAATGGCCCTCGCCAAAGCAAACCGGGAGCACAAAGTGCTTTAGGGAGACTATTTTTCAAGTTCTACAAACGCCTCATCTACATTGTCGGGTTTCCGGGTGAAGAGGCTGACCAGCCATGTGGCGAGCAGGCTCAGAAAGAAGGCGGGAATCAATTCATACAGATTGTTTTTCAGCGTGGGAATGTAGTACCAGATCAAGGTGACGGCCGTACCGGTGAACAACCCGGCAAAAATACCTGCCTTGGTGGTTCCGCGCCAGTAGAGAGCCAGGATGGAGGTCGGCCCGATCGAGGCGCCCAGCCCCGCCCAGGCAAACAGTACCAGCCAGAACACGTACTCCTGTGCAAAAATGCCGAACAGCAGCGCAATAATAACCAGCGCCAACACTACCAGCCGGCTGTAAAGCACCAGGGTTTGTTGCGGAATCTCTTCTCCCTTTTTGATGATCTTGTCATAAATATCTCGTACTACGGCGGAGGCAGCCACCAGCAGTTGGGAGTCGGCCGTGGACATGATCGCCGCAAAAATGGAAGCCACCACTACCCCGAAAATAACGGGATGAAGATGCTGCTGGGCCAGCACGGGATACAGATTTTCCTGGTCAGCGGCCGGCAACAGATCTACCTCCGGGAAATAGACACGACCGGCCAGCCCGATAAACAGCGCGCCCCAGGCCATCACCACGTTCCAGATCGTGCCGACCACGGCGGTCCACCGCAACTGCTCTACATCATCAATAGCCATATACCGCGAGAGGATATGCGGGTTGCCCGGCGAACCAAGCCCTATCCCCAAAAACCCAAACAGCCCGCCGATAGAAAGCGCCAGCGGATCAACGAGGGTGGGATCCATGCTTGTTAGTTGAGAAAGCACCATATCCAGTCCACCGGCGTCAATAATGGCGATAAACGGCAGTACCACAAGGGCAAAAATCATAAATATGGCCTGGAACATATCAGTGAGGCTGACGGCCAGGAAACCGCCCAGCACGGTGTAGGCAAAGATGATAGCGGCCGAAATGTAAATGCCGGTATCCTGCTCGATATGAAAACTGGACGCAAACGCCTTGCCACCGGCCACAAACTGCGAAGAGACGTATCCCACCATAAAAATAAGAAATACCGCCACGAGCGCCATCCGGAGGGTGCCGTTGTGATCGTTGAAACGTTCGGCAAAAAAGTCGGGCACGGTGATGCAGTCGTAGGCTTCGGAAAAGGAGCGCAGCCTCCGTGCGTAATAGAGGAACAGAAAAAGCTCCACCACAATGTAAACCAATAACGGCCCACACGGCCGAGGCGCCCTGGCTATAGGCCATGCCCGTAACGCCCAGCAGCAGCCACGCGCTGCGACCCGAAACCACCGCCGAAAGGGCCACCACAAAACGGTTCATATTTCTTCCGGCGATAAAAAACTCGCTGATACCCTTTGAAGAAAAACGGGAGGAATAGATGCCGATTCCAATCAACAGAAACAGGTAACCAATAAACGCCCCAACGGCATACTCATTGACGGCGATGGAGACGACTTGGGTTTCTTCCACTGGATATCAGCTATCAGGTGTTAGATTTCGTTTTACCAGCCAGCCAGAAGCTAAAACCGATGATGGCCACCGGCACCACAAACATCATGATATAAAAAGAGGTCATTGTAACTTTAGATATGATTAACCGTACTAGGTTATAGCTGGCTCGAGATTACGGGACTTACAAACATATTTCAATCTCCGGCCGGCACGATTACTTCCAAAATCCATCCTAAAAGAGGTCCAGAGCTGGGCCTCTTTTTTTATGGGAAGATTCCCATCTGTTCATACATGATTCCCACTTTGTTGATAGCGTTGAGAAATGCCGCCGTACGCAGGTCGATATCGTGTTTCTTGCGCAGATCATTGATTTCGTTATAGGCATTGACCATGGTTTCTTCCAGGCCGGAGTCGACCAGCTCATATTCGCCCGCGCCACGGGAAAGATTATCCATCTCTTGCTCGGTAAATTTACGATCGGAAATATCCTCAACTACTTTTAGGATCTTTCTATAGCTGGTTTCCTCAGCCCGCTTTTCAAGTCGGCCAAACCGCACGTGAGATAGGTTTTTGAGCCACTCAAAATAAGATACGGTTACCCCGCCGGCATTCAGGTAGTTGTCGGGAATTATCAGGGCCCCGCGCTTTTTGAGGATATTATGTGCCTTGGAAGTAGTGGGACCATTAGCGGCCTCCGCAATAATTTTCGCCTTGATACCGGCTGCATTCTCGTCATTTATCTGGTTTTCAAGGGCCGCCGGGATTAAGACATCGCACTCCTTCTCCAACACGGCTTTATTATTTGCCAGCTCCTCCGAATTGCCGAATCCAAGTATGGAGCCACTTTCTTCCCTGTACTCCACTAATTTTTCCAGATCAATCCCGCTGGGATCATAGATGGAACCCTCAATTTCTGCCACCCCGATCAGCTTGGCGCCCGCCTCGGTCATATATTTTGCGGAGTGATACCCCACATTACCGAGTCCCTGCACGATAAAGGTTTTACCTTCAATGCCTTGATTAAGCCCCAGTTCTTCCATGTCCTCTTTGTTTCGGCAGGCCTCGCGGACCCCAAAAAAGACCCCGCGACCGGTTGCCTCGACACGTCCACGGATACCACCTTGAGGAATCGGCTTGCCTGTTACGCATCCCTCGCTATTAATATCATTAGATAGCTGGCGATAGGTGTCGAGAATCCAGCCCATTTCGCGAGCCCCTGTTCCGTAATCGGGGGCGGGCACATCCGATCCCGGACCTATAAAATCTTTTTTGATCAGCTCGAAGGTATATCGCCGTGTTATCCGTTCTAGCTCAGCATCAGAATATTTGTTCTTATCTATTCTTATTCCGCCTTTTGCGCCACCGAAAGGGACATCCACTACCGCGCATTTGTAGGTCATCAGCGCGGCCAAGGCCATGGTTTCATCTTCATTCACCAAGTTGCTGTAGCGGATACCGCCCTTGGTTGGCAGTTTGTGATGACTATGTTCAACCCGCCACCCTTTAATTACCTCGATCGTACCATCATCCCTCCGGAGCGGAAAGGTGATATGATACACGTTGTTGCAAACCTTGATCTGATCCAGCAACCCCTCGTCAAATCGAGAGTACTGGGCCGCTTCATCAAAAGCTTTATTTACTTGCTCAAAAAATTTGTAGTCAGACATAAGCTCCTATTTTTTTACGTACTTTTAATAAGTTTTGTCGTTTCTTTGAGAAGTATTAAAACAGCAACGCCGAACGGTACATTCATTTGACTTCACTAAATTCTGATGAGTGAATATTTTTCCATTCCTTTGGTTTTCCGGTTGCATTTACGAGCAACACGTTATGCACTGTAAAGCGGATATGGAATTCACGGCCCATCACGTTAAGTATCCGCTCCTTCTCCTTTTGGCTCAACTCCCCATACAGCAGACTGAGATGTGGCACATATTCCTGTTCGGGCCGCGCCCCAAATAGCTTCTCGGCCGTAGATCGGGCGCTTAAGAGCTCCTCGCTTTTTTGTGCGTGCACAAAAATTGATTGATAAAAGGTATTGCCAGAACCCGCACGCGTCAGGATAATATCAAAAGGGTGGAGAGCCCCAGCCAGGGTATCGGTCAGCTGGATGAGTTCAGTTACGCCCTGTTCCAGACCGCCAAGAAGGGTAACATGCGGCTCGAAAACCGGGGTGTTATGCTTTGCACTTAACTTTTTTATACGCTGGCGAAGACTATAAGCGATATCGCCAAACGGGCGCAACCATAATGAATACGTTTGCTTATTACTCATGTGCGTGCAGGTAATGATTCTAAGCAGATTGGAGATATTATTTGGATGCTGCAAGCTACAGCAGAATGATCAATCATTCAACGGCAGTGCCACATGCAGGTGATCGGCCGTACCAGCATGTCGCAGGGTGTGATATCCCAGAGATTTGAATACCATTTCCGTTAGCCAGTTCTTCCATTCAGAACGGCCTTTTGTCCGCACGTCCACGGCGTGTACATAGCCGGTCGACTGTATGTAGTGCAGGGACTGCTGGCGGGGCGGCAAGCCCATTCGGCGATAATCCGCCCTGGTTCTTTGCATATCAGTAATCACCAAGTCCGAGTCGGCCAGCGTTACGGTTGAAAGCGTGACCCTTAGAATAGGATGCAGCGACCGGTAGTGACTTCTTACTCCTTCGCTTTTACTGTTTACGCTGGAGAGATAGAGCAGGCTGTACGTACAGTATGCGATCACCAGAGCGGTGGCTACACGCAACACCAATGGAAGTACTTTCCTCCTGCCCGATAGACGATAAACCAGGTAGAACCCGCATATCAGCAGCACAGTCAAGGCTGCCAATGCTCCCAGCCCCAATGATAACCAGCCATTGAGATGGTACACCTGGTAGCTGTATAGCGCTATTTTTATCAACAGGAAAAAGGCAGGATCAACACACATGCTATACTCAAAACCCGGAGACTCCACTTGGCAATTACCAGGAATAGAGATCTCGAGCCGGTTGACTTGGTCCGGCTACCTGTTCTTTCAATTTGATTCAGCTGTGCATCGAAATATCGATCAAGCTCGCGAAGTTTGGGATCGATGTTATCCACCATAGCAGATCTGACCTGGACTGTTCAATCAGCAAAATCACATATTCACTTTGTTGAACGATGGAGATGAGAGAAGAAGTTACAGCAAAACAACGGTGGGATTAAAAAATTTGCACAGTGTGCAAATAAAAAAACAGGCGGTTCAAAAAACTGGAAAGGCAAAAAAGATATTTCCAAAAATAAAAAAGGCTCCGACACTAGAATCGGAGCCCTTTTAGTTATCATCCCATCACAATCCCTACACATAAATTAAAAACTTTAGACAAAAGTCCTAATATTTTTTTCACTTAATGCAAATTTGAGAAAAAAGGGAAGACATCCCTCTCAGAAGCGTTCTATGGCAGGAATGAGACTTCCCATTCAAGTATTTAAGATCATGGTTTTGCATTAAAAGCGAGCTTTTCAACTATGTATAAGCTTATCTTTGAGCTTGAACGCCTGCATTACTTTTTACTGATCCGAACCTCATCCCCATGCTTTGCATCAACGCTAAATACATTGGCCAAAAACAGAATCGTCATGCATCCTAAAAATCCAAATAACAGGCTGCCCGGCAACCTCAAGCACGAGAGCCAAAACACCAACAATCAAACTTCCGAATGCTCCACCTAGCAGGTTGGGCATCACGCCAAATCCCTCTCTGTTTTCGCTATACATACTCGAGCCAACCAGCCAACCAAAATACCCGAGCGAGAGCACGCCAAAAGCAATTTCTCCAGTTACTTCCATCTGATTTCTCCAAATAATTTATATTTACGATTTGTCCCCATTAAGTATAGGGAAGACTGAAACACATTCTGAGCAACCTCTTTATGAATTTTATATCCGCGGAATGAACGAGGCCGACCACATAAGAAAAATCATTCATATAGACATGGATGCCTTTTACGCGTCTGTTGAGCAGCGGGATTTCCCGGAATACCGTGATAAGCCAGTCATAGTAGGAGGATCGCCGGAAGGGCGGGGGGTTGTTGCCGCGGCCAGTTACGAAGTGCGCAAATATGGCGTCCATTCTGCGATGCCGGCAGCCAAGGCAATTCGCCTGTGTCCCCATGCTATTTTTGTCAAACCGCGCTTTGAGGTTTACCGAGAAGTTTCCGCCCAGATCCGGGATATATTTTTCAGCTATACCGACCTTGTTGAACCCCTTTCCCTGGACGAAGCCTTTCTGGACGTAACAGAAAACCACAAGGATATTCCTTCCGGCACGCTCATCGCCAAACAAATAAGGAGTGAGATCAAAAAAGAGACCCAGCTCAATGCGTCGGCGGGGATATCCTACAACAAGTTTTTGGCGAAAATCGCATCCGATCTCAACAAGCCCAATGGACAGGCTGTTATCACGCCTGAAGAGGCACCCGCTTTTTTAGAACAGCTACCGATCGGCGAATTTTATGGCATTGGGGATGCAACTGAGCAAAAGATGCATTCTCTTGACATCCACAACGGGACGGATTTAAAGAAATGGTCTGAGATTGACCTCATAGAACGGTTCGGGAAAACGGGACGATTCTACTACAATATTGTGCGTGGAATTGATCGCCGGGAGGTCAAAACCGATCGCATCCGGAAATCGATTGGTAAAGAACGCACCTTTTCGGAGGATATCGATGATATCAACTGGATCCATTCCTTTTTTGACGAGCTCGCCGAAAAAATCGTTAAACGCATGAAAAACAAGAGCGCCGCCGGTAAAACGGTGACAATTAAAGTACGCTACTCCGACTTTACGACCGTTACCCGGAGTACCTCGTTCGACTACTATATTGACGATGCCAAAGACATTGCCGAAACAGCGAAGATGCTTCTTGAGCAAACCGATGCCGGCAAGCGCAAGGTCCGGCTGCTGGGCATCACGCTCTCCAACCTGAATTTGAACGAAAAAGGAAGCTACAAACAACTGGAACTGCCTTTTGACAGGCGGTAATCACTTTCAGCACGTGGTAAATTTAATTACCTTCAGCCACATTAATAAAACCTTTGCAAGGTAAACAATTGTTATTAAATGGATTTTACCCTCTCTGATTTTGACTATTATCTCCCTGATGAGTTAATAGCCCAAGAACCGGCAGAACCCCGCGATCATGCCCGCCTTCTGATCTACAACCGCGCTACCAGACAAATTACCGACGATCACTTTTACAACATACTTGATTATCTGCCCACTGATACTACATTGGTCGTTAATAACAGTGAGGTTGAAAAATGTCGCCTGCTGTTTAAGAAAAAAGCAAAGAGGTATTTATCTCGAGCACTTAACCAAAATACTGTTCGTGCTATGGTTCGGCCAGGAAGGAAGTTTAAAAGAGGGAAGCACGATACAATTAACTGACCAGATATCTGCGGAAGTTCTTTCCATTGATGATGAAGGGTTGCGTACCATTCGCTTCAATCCAGATTTGGATAACTCTGTCTATGACGACTATAAATTTACCCCCTTTCCTCCTTATATCGAACAAAACGAAAAGCTTTCGGAAGAATACCAGACCATCTATGCGCAACCAGCCTCCTCTGGAGCAAGCAAGGCTGCCCCCACTGCCGGCTTGCACTTCACCGATCAACTGATTGAGCGCATTGAAAACTCCAGCGTTGGATGGGCGGAAGTGACCTGCATGTGGCACTCGGCACATTTGCTCCGGTCAAACGGAAAATATTGACGAGCATACGATGCACAGCGAGTGGTACAACATCGATCAAGCAACCGCAGATCATCTTAACAGCTCTTCTCATATCACGGCAGTAGGCACTACCAGCATCAGAGTACTTGAAACAAATTCAGATGCTGATAGACGGTTTACTCCTGAAACAAGGAAAACAGAAATTTTTATACGACCAGGTTACAACTTTAAAGCTGTGGATGCACTGATTACCAATTTTCATCTGCCGGAAAGCACCCTGCTGATGTTGGTTGCGGCCTTTATGGGATATGAAGAGATGAAGCGCGTATACCGGCACGCCATCGAAGAGCAATATCGCTTCTATTCTTTCGGTGATGCCATGCTTATACTCTAAATTACTTTTTATTCCACAAAAATACATCCAGAGGCCAGTTATCAACCTTCTATAACCATAATAATAGATAGTGATGAACTTTATATCAGATACATATTACTTATATATTAGGTAACTATTGTAAACTAATCTTGATCTGTATAGGTCAAAACCCTTAGATTGTAAACAGTTGAGCGAAAAAGGAACGCATGATCGCCTCCCCTTCTCATTATCTCTTACTCTTTTCGTGGCTTTTCCTACCCTAAGATTTCTTTTCATACATTTCACCGTGGATAGTTTCTGCATAAAGATTATGGACTTTTCATCCTAAATTTTTGACGTTTAATAGACGACTGCTTTGTTTCGTATTCCATAGCTTTCTGAAATTAATATGTAAGGAATTGAAAAAGTTATATTAACCTCCATTTCGTTGTTCTGCTGATTCGGTTAGCACAATTTTGTTTAAACCAAATTACTAATACTGGTAATAACAGAAATGTGACTTCAACTATTGGATCAACTTATATTATTATTACCTATATATTAGTTATATATTAAGGGATGTTTAAGTCCCTATATTACATTTTACTTGATCTATGTAGGATATACTGCTTATATTAATAATAGTTGACTCAAAAAGGCCATCCCGAGTCAATTCTTCTTACTTCATACCCGTCGACTTTTCCCATTTTCAACTAAAAAAGCCCACATCCTTTTACAGATGCAGGCTCTTCTGGGAAAACCTTTAGGTTTTTAAATAACGCTTATCAGCTTTCTGGATTCTTCTTACCCTGGTTTTGCTGCTGTTGTTGTGCTTGATTCATCTTTTCTTGCATATCTGCCTGGTCAACCATTTGGATCTGGTTGCTTAATTCTGTTTTCAACTCCTCCACATCATCCTCTGCCAGCAGCTCGTCGATATCATCAATACCTACTTTTTGAATCAGGTTGTAGATCATTCGGTTAAATAGCATTTGATGGGCCATTGAACTTAACTGCATAAGCTGTTTCTGCGGCACCTGGGCCCCAGATAACTTGACCTTATTCAGAATAGGCTCCAACATCGCCTCAACCTTTTGGGAGACCTGCTTTCCGAGTTCCCTGTGCGTTTTCATTCTGCTTACTTGTTACTTCGTTTCCTGAAGGGTCTACAAGTTCCATTACGATAATATTTCGTTAGTTAATTGTTACTGTTTCATCTGTTGAACATTAACCAGTATGATATCAATCCATAGAGAAAGCATCAAACTATTCAGTGTCTTATTTGAATACCAGGAGCTAATACACCGGTTGTCCTGTATTTTTTCCTCGTTTCTGGAATGACTTTCGCACCAGACTCGTTATTCTATTCAACATTAAACTAATACAGGATTTTAAATAACCTACAATGTCTACAGAAACGATACCCGAAACAGCAACTAACACCGAATATCCCATTCATAATATTATTAAGCAACGATGGAGCCCGCGTTCTTTTTCTGATGAACCGGTAGATCCGGAACTGCTTCGCCAGCTTTTTGATGCAGCGCGATGGGCGCCCTCCTCCTGACAAATGAACAGCCTTGGCGCTTTATCGCTGGCAACCAGCGAATATCCGGAAGAGCATCAGAAGATGGTTGATATTCTTAATCCCGCCAATCAGCGACTGGGCCAGCAACGCCCCGGTTTTAATGCTAACAGTGACCAAAACTTCCTTCTCCCGAAACGGAACTGCCAACCGAGCGGCAGAACATGATCTTGGGCAAGCGGTAGCTACGCTCACTTTTGAAGCTACCCGTACGGACCTGTTTGTACATCAAATGGCAGGCATAGACTTGGCAAAGGCCAAAGAAACATAACAGATATAACCTAACTGGATTTGAACCGTTCAGCCGGGATCTGCCCTGGGATACCGTCGCAGGGCAAACCCAGAGCAACCGAAAAGTCGTTCACGTAAAGAACTGGACGAAATCGCATTCAGGGGAAAAGATGGCCTGGAACAACAGGAAGCAACTGGCCTGACAAAAAATCCCAAAAAGAAAAAGCGGCGTACATGCGTCGCTTTTAAACTATTCCTCAAAAACCAGTGCGTCAGGTTCCGCTCCCAACTCTTCGAGATAATTCATCATTGCCGTATTAAATTGCATGGGACCGCAGATGTAAAACGGTCTGATCAAAGTCATTAATCTGCTTCTCCAGGTATGCTTTATCGATGAATCCATCCAGATAAGTGTACTTTTCCGTGGGCTCGTCGGTTATCACATTGATAAATGAATCACCCAGCATCTGCCGGAATTCATCCTCAAGAATGATATCTTTTTCCGTTTTATTTGAAAAGATTAGCTTGTTTCCATCTATCTCATCACGCTCATACAGGTCACGAAGATCTGCAGCAAATGGGGTAACACCCGCTCCACCCAGCCAGAAAAACGCCAGGGCCTTTATACTGTATGGTGCCCCAAGGGTCATCCATAATAAATTCATCTCCTTCAGAAAGCTGATCGATCTGTTTGGTTACGCCGTCGTGATCCTCATAAATTTTTATTACAAACTGAAGGTATGGGTCTTTATTAAGTGAGGTAAATGTGAATGGGCGCTTTTCCTCTTTCCAGCCCTCTTTGTTGATAGCGACTTCTGTGGCCTGTCCCGGCTGCAAACCGGCACCCCTCCGGTTTTCACATAGGTAAATTTTTTAACATCGTGTGTAACTGGTTCAATATTCTTTATCTCAACTGCGTATGGCATAGCTTTAAATAGCGTTTTTGATTCGTGTAAATATTAAAATAGTCGATTGCGTCATATCCAAATTATCAGGCAGGGTAGGGTCATTCGACTCAGGTTGTTGTTCAAAAACTGCAGTGTTTTTTGCCAGGCATCTTCGGCTGCTTCTTCCTGGTAATTATTTCCTGAAGGGTTTGCAAAGGCGTGACCAGCTCCCTCATAAATATGAATTGAGTTTTCAACGTCTACTTCATTTAAGGCTGCCTCGAATTTATTTACTTCCTCTGGAGGGATGCCGCTGTCCTCTGCCCCAAAGATGCCGAGAATCGGCATTTCCATGCGTTTTCAGCTGCTCTAGATCGGTTACGAGTCGGCCATAATAGATCACCGCGGCGTCGACCATCTGGGGCATGGCTAACGCTGCCTGCAAGGACCATCCGCCACCAAAACACCAGCCAATGGTGCCTATATTCGATGCGTTTTGCTGTTCATCCAGATAGGCGTATGCCTGCTTAAGGTTAGAAATGGCCTGACCTGGATTCTGCCCCGCTTGTCTTGCCAGCTTACCGGCTTGGTCGGGTGAATCGGCGGATTCTCCCATATAGAGATCTACAGCCAAGGCGGTATAACCCTGCTCGGCCAGTCGCCGGGTCATCATCCAATGTCGCCGATCCAGTCCCACGCATCTCGTGGATCACGATAATTCCGGGCGTTGCTCCCTCGACATTTTCAGGCCTGGCCAGGTACCCGGTAACCTTCATATCATTCACCGTTGCATAGGTAACATTTTGGGTGTCAACCTGCACTGATGATTGGTAATCGGAGGTAGCGTTGGCCACCGGTTTATCCTCGTGCTCTATCTCCATGCGATCAATGAAGTCTCTTTTCTCACCACTGCATCCTATGATTGCAAACATTAAAATCACGCAAGTAAAGCAGCTTAGAATCGGTTTCATTTCCTGCTCCTTTTAGTTACTGATTTTCATTTAGCTTATTTCTTGAAATAGCACTATACAGCAGTTAGTTAACCAAAAAGAAAAGCTTAGCGTTTGTTGACCCATTTTGGTATCCCCACTTCTTGATTGTAATTATCTTCTCTAGAAGGGTACCTACAGAGACGGTTACTAGGAGTCTGTCGGACTTTCCGGGTATAATTTAGTAGATTTAGGTGATCTTTTAATCGTCAAACGAAGTTGTTTTGTGATGGCGAATTTCAAGTTAGTAGATCGCGATACCTCCTATCTGCTGCCCCCTTCAGTCGACGAGTGGCTGCCCGAAGATCCATCTGGCCCGGTTTGTGGTCGAGATTGTCGATCAGTTGGATATTTCGGACTTGGAATCCACCTATACGGGCAGCGGCTCCGACGCCTACCACCCGCGTATGATGGCGGCCCTGCTGTTTTACAGCTACGCCAGTGGCACGTTTTCCTCCCGCAAAATCGAGACGGGGACCTACGAGTCGGTGGCGTTTCGCTATGTGGCGGCCAACCAGCATCCCGATCATGACACCATCTGCAGCTTCCGCAAGCGGTTTTTCGAGCCCCTTGGTGAACTGGTTCACACAGATTCTGCAGGTGGCCGCCGGCATGGGGCTGACCGAGCTGGGGGATGTGAGCATCGATGGGCAGCAAATTCAAAGCTAATGCCTCCAAGCATAAAGCGATGAGCTGGGATCGGGCCAGTGCCCTGGAAGACCAGCTCAGCGAGGAGGTCGCCGAGCTGCTGGAAGCCGCCGAGGCCGCTGACCGGCAGGCAGGAGAGGATGAGCGGCTCCCCGAGGAGCTGGCCCGTCGCCAGGAGCGCTTAAAGCAAATTCGCCAGGCCAAGGAGATGATCCAACAGCGGGCCGAGCAAGCGCTATGAGGCCGAACAGGCCGAATACGAGAACAAAATGGCCCAGCGACGCGCACAAGGAGAAGCAAACCGGCAAGAAAACGCCCTGGCCGCAAACCCGGAGCCCCCGGAGCCGGGTCCGGCCGATAAAGACCAGGTCGAACTTCACCGATCCCGAATCGCGCATTATGCTCACCAGCAACCAGGGCTGGCAGCAGGCCTGGAACGCCCAGGCGGCCGTGGATATGGACTCCCACCTGATTGTGGGCGGCCATATCAGCCAGGCACCGAATGACGCCCAGGAGCTGGCCCCGGTCTTGGATGCGGTGGAAGAGTTGCCTGAGGAGGTAGGCCCGGTCGAGCGTATAACGGCCGACAATGGGTATTATAGTGAAGATAACATCAGCGAAGCCACCGACCGAAACATCACCCCCTACCTGGCGACCGGTCGCCAGAAGCACCATCAGCACTGGGAAGAGCGCCTGGCCGACCCCGGCCCGCCGCCGGAGGACGGGACCGAGGCCCAGCATATGAGATGGCGATTGAAAACGCCAGCGGGAAAAGCCTTCTACGGGCGGCGCAAGGCCACCGTGGAGACGGTCTTTGGCATTATAAAGCCGTGCCATCGGGTTCCGGCAGTTTAGCTTGCGGGGGCTAAAGAAGGTGGCCGGAGAGTGGAATCTGGTTAAATGCGCCTACAATCTGAAGCGCATGCACGCTTTGGCGAGTTAATCACCGCGAGCAGAAGAATATCTGAGATGGAACTACAACATGGAATGCCGAAAACAAAAAAATTCTTACCACACCTACTGCAAAAAGAAATGTAGAACACGCAGATTCGCTTTGTCCGACAGACTCCTAGGGAGGAGAACAAATCCTGCCATAATTAAATATTTCGAATAAATTTAGGAATGAAGAAGAGTGAATTATTCCTTACTTTTGTGCTTCTTCAAACGAAGAGTAGATTCGTTTTGAATGCGAACAGAAAATTCTTGCGCCCGTAGCTCAATTGGATAGAGCGTCAGATTTCGGATCTGAAAGTTGTGGGTTCGAGTCCTACCGGGCGTACTTAACAACAGTGCCCGCCTCACAAAAGGGCGGGCATTGCTTATTTTATAGCTATTCTTTTTGAACAAACTTTCCGGGCAAATCACCATTTATGTTCATACTGATGTTACATATGATGGTACATGAAATTGGTATCCATACTGATCGGTTATGGCACAGATCTTAATGGTTCGGTAAACTCGAAAATTCGATACGATCATAAGCCCCACTTTTCGCATCTTCCGGATGTGGTTCAAGGCCAATAATCGTTATTTGCTTTCGCTCCGGGCCATAAACCCAAAACATGCGGTAGGCGTGTTTTCCTTGTCCAAGATATGACTGGAATACTTTTTGGCCGTATCGGCGGGTTAAATCCTCAATTTCATGGGTCTGCAGTCCCCGATGCCTTGGATCTGCTGCTAAAAACTGTATGGCCTTACCAAATTTTTTAAACAGTTCCTTTTCATCCCCGCTTAACTCGTTCTTCTTTTTGCGGGTCGTTAAATCGTCCCAAAACTCCTTCATTTCCGGGACACCCATTAAGATTTCAAACATATAATGCGATTAGTCCTCAAGCAGTTTTTCGAGCTCTTCCATGTCCACCGGCTTCGATACCTCACCCTCTTCAAGGTTTTTCATCGCCTTGTCCATCATTTCCAGGGTTCGCCGGGAAATCTCATCGGGGTGGATGAGCTCACGAGGACTAAGCTCGACCGAACCATCTTCATATTCGGTGACATGATAATGCTTCGTTCGGGCACCTCGAATGGTCAGGCGCTTTTTGGAGTCGAGCTTCGCATCGTACTCCTTTTTCTTTTCTACAGTATTCATAGCATTACATATCTTTGACTTTACTTATCCCATTATGGGATTTCCCACAATATACGATAGCTAACTCCTTAATTACAAGTTTTATTATATTACCTACTCATTACCAAGAAAAAATAGCTTGTATCTGCCTCCTATGCCGAAATTAGCTAATGTGAATTCAAGACATGCTTACAAATAAGTTGTAGGAAAACTATGTCA
>JAXHMA010000004.1:0-916083 GCA_034521835.1 Balneolaceae bacterium | reverse complement strand
CGGAATTAGCGTTACCCCAAACTTACTTGCTATCAAAGATGTAAGAATGAAACAGATAATGGTAATGCCAACACAAGCGGATAGCGACCACCAAAAGTTTATGCCGTTCTTTAATAGCACCGGCATGGCCAGAAACATTGGCAGCGTAGGTATGACGTACCAAAAAGTATAAAAAGCGTGATTGCTAATCTTTTCGTCTCCCTGACCTTCAATATACAGCCAGATCATCACCATGATGGTAACAAAGGGAAGCGAAGCCAAGAGCGCTCCCAACCGGTCAGTTCTCTTGGCCACTTCCGAAACCAAGACTAAGATAAAGGCCGTTACCACATTTTTTAAATGTAGTCTTTCATAGTCTTAGTTGGTTAGTTTGCAATTTCTGCTTCACTGCTCTCAAACTGAGCCAACAAGGCGGGTATCACAATCATATTAAGCAAGGTAGAGCTAATGAGCCCGCCAAGAATAACTTGCGCCATCGGCGACTGTATCTCGTTGCCGGGCTCACCGGCAGCCAGCGCCAACGGGATTAATGCTAGCCCAGCAGTAAGAGCTGTCATCAGGATAGGATTAAGCCGCTCCATCGCACCCTGCCGGATGGCTTCCATAAAGGACTTGCCTTCTTCCCATCGCAGGTACTGGTAGTGGGAAACGATCAATATCCCGTTTCGGGTGGCAATGCCGAACAGCGTAATAAACCCAACCAGGGAGGCGATGGATACGATACCGCTGGTAAACCAGACGATAACAATACCTCCAATCAGAGCAAACGGTAGGTTTACCATTACCAGCAGAGCTGTTTTCAGGGAGCCGAACTCCAGGTACAGCAGCATATAGATGAGTAAAATGGCAACAATACTCAGCAGCGAAATCGTGCGGGTCGCCTGCGCCTGGCTTTCAAACTGTCCGCCATATTCCACAAAATAGCCCTGTGGAAAGTTAACGTTCTCAGAGACCTTGGCACTAATCGCATTCACCGTACTGCGCAGGTCGCGCCCGGCCACGTTGGCCGAGACCACGATTTTACGCTGCACGTTTTCGCGGCTAATGGTGTTGGGGCCGCTACGCGATTTGATACTGGCCAGCTCCGAAAGGGGAACCACAGTCCCATCTTCAAGCGTTAATTCAGCATTTTTTACAGCCTGGATACTCCCCCTGTGTTCCTCATCGTAGCGGACCATTAGGTCAAACAGCCGGTCGCCTTCGATAATCTGCGAGACCGTCTCACCGGCAAAAGCCACATCCACTTTCTCCGAAAGGTCACCTATGTTCATTCCATAACGAGCCAGAGCTCGTCGGTCGGGACGAATCTGAATTTGAGGAACGTTCTGCTGCTGTTCAACTGAGAGATCCACAACTCCTTCGACGCCCTCCATTTGTCCACGCACCTCCTCGGCCAATGTTCGCAGTCGATACAGGTCAGGACCGAAGATCTTTACGGCAATATTGGCACGGGTTCCGGAAAGCATATGATCAATACGATGACCGAGGGGCTGACCGATGGTGATATTCGTACCCGAAACCACGCTCAAATCAGACCTCAGTTCTTCCAAGACCTGCTCCTTGGTCGTGCCTTCCGGGATATCTAAATCGGCATTGATCTCCGAGGCGTTAACACCCTGGGCATGCTCGGACATTTCTGCTCGGCCTGTCCTGCGTGCCGTACTCGTAACGGCCGGGTGGTCCAGCAAAATCTTTTCAATGCGCTGGCCTATCTCATTGGATTCATCCAGCCCGGTGCCGGGAATGGTTACGGCGCTGATCACCAGCGTGCCTTCATTAAATTCGGGCAGGAACGAACTTCCCAGGTACGGTACTATGAGCAATGTACCTAAAAATAGGACCAGCGTACCGGTCAACACACTTTTCTTATAACGCAGGACGCTATCGAGCACGCGCTGGTAGCCGGATTTGAGCTTCTTGGTAAACCAGCTTTCTTCCAGCTTGCCTTTCGCCGCTTGTCCCGGCAACAGGTAGTAACACAGTACCGGAGTTACCGTCATCGCAATTACCAGGGAGGCCCCGATGGATACGATATAGGACAACCCAAGCGGCTGGAGCATTCGTCCCTGCAGCCCACTCAAAAAGAAGAGCGGGATAAAAACGATCATGATAATCAGCGTGGCATTAATGATGGAGGTCCGTATCTCTTTGGACCCTTCAAACACCACCTGCATGGCCGACTTTTGCTTCGACTCCGGGAGCTTGGCATTCTCCCGAAGCCGCCGGAACACGTTCTCCACATCGATGATCGCATCATCCACAATCACCCCGATGGCAATGGCCATCCCTCCCAGGGTCATGGTATTAATGGTGATATCGAAAAAATAGAGCACGAAAACCGAGGTAATAAGCGCCAGTGGTATAGCGGTTAGGGAAATCATCGTGGTACGGATATTAGCAAGGAAAAGCAGCAGAATAATCACTACCAGGATAGCTCCATCCCGCAGGGCCTCAATCACGTTTTCAATGGCAAGGTCTATGAAATCGGCCTGCCGAAAGATGTGACTGTTGATCGTAAAGCCTTCGGGCAGGTTTTGCTCAATCTGCGCCAGGGTTTCATCCACGCGCTCCGTAAGTTCCAGGGTATTGGTATCCGGCTGTTTTTTGATGGAGATAATAACGGCCTGGTCACCATTAACAGAAGCATCGCCTATCTTTTGGGCGGCAGCTATTGTCTACATTGGCGACATCGCCAATGGTAATGGGTTGGCTGTTGCGTTCGGCCACCACCGATTGTTTGATATCCTCCAGCGAGTGAGCCCGACCAATACCGCGTATGGTATATTGCTGGCTGTATTCCTGGAAGAAGCCACCCGAAAAGTTTTCGTTAGAGGATTCGGTAGCCTCCATCACCTGGTCCAGTGTTACATCGTAGGCTTTCAGCCGATCGGGATCCACGCGGACCTGGTATTGTTTTACTCCCCCACCAATAGGCACTACCTGAGCCACGCCGGGAATGGCCAGCAGGCGCCGCCGGATCTCCCAGTCGGCTGCAGTACGTATTTCCAGCTCCGAATGCCGATCGCTCTCTACGCTCACAAGCATGATTTCACCCATAATCGAAGTGATAGGAGCCATCACCGGCGGTGGAACCTCTTCCGGCAGGCGGTTGCTCACCAGCGATAGTTTCTCATTGACGATCTGTCGGGCCTGGTAGATGTCGGTCCCCCATTCGAATTCCACCCAGACGATGGAAAAACCTTTTGAGGTCGCCGAGCGCACCCGTCGCACACCGCTGGCACCATTGGTTGCTGTTTCAATGGGCAGGGTAACGAGTTGTTCCACTTCCTCCGGAGCCATGCCATGCGCTTCGGTCATCACCGTCACGGTGGGTGCCGTGAGATCGGGAAACACATCCACAGGCATGTTGATGACCACATACGCCCCGGCAAAGAATAACACGATGGAGGTCACCACGACAACGAGTCGCTGCCTCAGTGACCCTTTAATAATTGCATCTAACATATCAGTACTATTTAACTAGATTTAAATTTCCAAGCGTATTTAGTGGGCATGCCCGTGGGAAGGTGCCTCGGACGAAAGCGAGGCCAGTTTCACCTGGTAGGCATTCTCGGTCACCACATGCTCGCCACCTTTCAGGCCGGAGGTAATTTCGACCCATCCGCGCTCTTCAATGCCCGTCGTAACACGCTGCTTTCTGAATGATTCCCCGGACACGTGGACATACACGTTGTAGTTTCCTTCCTCCTCAATTAGAGCGGATTGCGGAATCGCCAGTACCTTTTCTTTGGTATCGGTATTGATATGTACCGTAGAAAACATCCCCAAAGGCAAGCCGTTTTGGGTGTTATCGAGCTCGTAAATCAAGGATAGTGTTCGGCTCTGGGGGTCAACGCTATTGGCACGGCTGATTAATCGTCCGTCCAGTTCACTAACTTCATACAGTCGGTCATCGCCCTGCACACGAAAGGCCGCCTGCCCGGCATTGGCAATGCGGCTCTGGCTGGCGGCCGGAACATTGGCCTTAAGCCATACCCTGGAGACATCTGCTATGCGGTACAATGGCTGACCGGCCTCCACCTGCATGCCCGGCGTGACGAAAGATTCAACGATCGTACCATTCATGGGAGCTTTGAGCTCAAACCGGTAAGATTCGGCTGATTCCCCGTACCCTTCGATAGTCGTCGTATCCACCTGAATTACTTCATTGATCGTCTGATAACGTGTCAGCGCCTGACGGTACTCGATACGGGATCTTTGAAGTTCAGTCTGTGGAATCGCCTCTTTTTCGTACAACCGCTTGGATCGATCCAAATTGGCTTTGGCCAGCTCCAGTTCCGACTGGGCGTTAATGAATTGCTGGGCATAATTGTCACCACTTCCCGATTGAATCGCGGGATTCAACACCGCCATTGAAGCTCCTTTTGACAGCTTCTGGCCGACGACCGGCAAGTTTCCGTTTTGACTGGACAGGATAATACCTGAGAACGGGGCAGAAACGACGGCCTGACTATTTTGGGCGGCCATAATTTCTCCGGTGGCATCTACTGTCTGGGTAAGCGTTCGCTGTTGCACCTTCTGGGTAGCAAACGGGATATCCCACTGCTGTTCCTTTAAAAAGGTTATCAGGTTGGGATCCTCCTCGGCGTGCGTTTGGGGAATTTCATCAGCCGAGTTATAGACTGGAATATCGTTTACCTGCACCGTGTCATTCACCATACCGTAAATTTCGATGGTTAAATCATAGCGGCCCGCTTGCTCGAAGGTAATATCCGGACCATAAATGCCGGGCACCTGCACCTCGGTTTCCCTGGCTGATATCTCGGCGCCATTATCGGAACGAAACGTGAAGTACACTTCAGAGTTGGCCATAGGGGCGAAATCTGAAAGGCGGGTCAAGTGAACGGCAAAGGTAGCCTGCTGGCCGACCACAATTTCCGGGTACTCCATGAAGAGTTCGGTCTCGTCGGTCCATTGGGTGACGGCACCGCTGCCTTCTCGCTGTGAACTGCTGCTCTGAGAAGCAGACACCTCACCGTGTTGGTGCTGATCTTCGCCTTCTCCGTGCGTATGTTCTTGCTGGGTTTGTTCGGTCGGTTGCTGGTGACTGTGATCAGCGCCTTCGCCGTGGCTGTGGCCATCATCGCTGGAGCCGCATCCGACTACCAAAAGTCCTGTTGTTAAGAATAAAAATACTGTTAAACGTTTCATTGGTCTTCAATAATTTTGAGTTAAAGGAATGCTCCGCGGTCAACTATTCGTGCTGGTGCTCATGGCCACCATCTTCACCATGGCTATGCCCGCTGCTTCCCATTTCAGTATGGGCGGTCCAGCTGTCGAATGTTTCCCCGGCGGCATCCAATTCAACCGAATGGCTGTCACCGGTAGCAAGATCCACCGGACTGGTGGGTCCAAGCTCGGTTCCATTTGACAATTTAACCCCAACCGATACCGCTGGCAGGGCATCTTGGGTGGTGTTTTCTATGGTGCCGCTAAACGAGCTGGTTTCGCTGTCGTAAGACAAGGTCAGGCGGACCCCTTTTCGGACGTCATCATAGGTTTCATCAAGCCCTAACATCGCATCAGGCTCTTCTCCTTCATGGCTATTTGCTTCTTCACCGGAGTGGGAATGGCCCTCTTCAGTTTCAGCATGACTATGATTCTCCTCACCTTCATTTTGGTGAGCAGCTTCCGCGCCCTCATCATGGGCTCGCTGTTCGGTTTCATGGGTATGCGTATCATCGCCGTGGGTGTGCCCGAATCATCAGAGCCACATCCGGCTATCGTTAATCCTGCTGCGACTAATAGAATAAGAAGTAAGCGTTTCATAGTATTAGTTGTTTTGAGCGTTAGAAATTCGTCCTGCAGATTGTACGTTCAGTTCAAAAAGTGCCTGATTATAATCGGCTATGGTTTCGTAGATCATCGTCTGTCCCTCGACGTAGGCTTGAGTGGCATCGAGGAGTTCAACCAGCGAATACCGTCCCTGCTGGTAGGCTGCCCGTGCAGCTTCCATCATTGACCCGTCCATTGCATTCTCTTGCATCGACTTCCACCGTTCCAATACGAGTTCAACTCGTTCGTAGGCCGTTGAAACCTGGTTTTGTACCGTCTGCTGCTTTAAGGTCAGTTCGGTCTGCCGCGAACGGGTTTGTGCTTGGGTGATCGTTACATTGCCCCGATTCTGATTAAATATGGGGAGCTTGATGGACCCACCGACAACAAATCCTTCTGCCCCATCCGACTGTTCTTTGTATCCAACATTTAAATTCAGGTCGGGCAGGCGATCTCGTTTCTCAACCTTGTATTGCAGCTCGGAGGCATCGACCATCTGCTCTAAGGCAGCCAGATCAGCCCGATTAGCAAGCGCATATTGTATCAGGGTCTGCTCCTGTACGTTGATGGGCTCGACCATCAGGCTATCTGATGGCTGGATTTCGGTATCCAGCTCTTGCCCCGAAAACAAATAGGTGGCCAGTCGATTGCCTACCTGCTTACGATTCAGTTGCACCTGATCCCGTTGCTTTTGGTAGCTGACTGAGCTCCACGTTAAACCGCTGCACCTGCAGACCGGAGAAACTGCCTTCAGCCTGACGTGCCTTGGCAGCAGAACGAGCTTTGCGAATAACTTCCAGCGCCCGATTATAAATTCCCAGTTTCTTTGACAGTTGCCAATGTTCAGCATATAGGGATTTTACCTGCCGGATCAGCTGAAGCCGATCGTATTCAAATTGTAGTTCGGCCGCCTTTTGTGATTTCGCAGCACTTTGATTCCGCAGAAAGGGTTGCCCCAACAACTCAATAGGCTGCGATAGCATGTAGGTTGTTTCTTGGTAATCTACTGTTCCAGCATTGAGCTGTTCGCGATTAACGCTAACTTCAGGATTGGGATACGCTTTGTACTGGATTGATTCACCCTGCTTACGCAACCGGTCATATCGGGCCAGTTCCTGCTGGAGACTGTTCTGTTTAAAAAGCTCGACGGCTTCATCAAGCGTAATAGAGGTTGATTGTGCATGGACTACAGCTGGAAATAACACCAACAATAGAGTCCACCGGATATACCTTATCATGGTGGTTGAATTGTAATTAATTGATACAGTTAGGAAAGGGAGGTCCCTAAAAAGGAAAATTAAGCTATAGGAGGGCCACGACGGGAAAAAGAAGAGAGGTGATATTGATTCGGCATCGGCCTTGGTGGCGGCAGGGCAAATAGCGTCGGGGACTGCTGAAGCCTTAGATTAAAAGCATCAGATCCAGCATCCAGGCCAACAGCTATAAATGACTGCATCTCTGGACTCACCTGATATGGGGAGGTTAACGTCCCAATAATATCATTGGCTGTACTCACCTCATGCTGGTGGGTGTTGTCTTCTTGGTTGTGATCAGCTTGTGTTTGTTCATCATGGCTCTCATGGGCATGAACATGAGCATGAACGTCGAAATGACTACTGAAGTGAATGTCTAAATCATGAAGGTGAGCCCCCTGCCCAAACAGCACGCAGAAAAAAGTTGCTGCTACGATCAGCAGACTGGTAGTAATTTTGATAATATGTTTATTGGGTTTAAACACCTTAAAGAATAGGTAGAAAGGGCATTAATATCAAAAGTGTAAATCGGGCAACCCTTTTACCTTTAGACCAGTACTAAAAAGTATAACTGAATTTAATCATCTTACAGCTTCTGCCAATCTGTTTATTTGCAAACAGTAAAAATGGGATAAAGCCCTCAATACTTAGTTATAAGTATAGAGGGTACCTGTACCAATCGGATATGACGCAGATCTTAATGATTCGGCAAATCTGAAAGTTTGATGTGATCATAAGCCCCACTTTTCGCATCTTCCGGATGTGGTTCAAGGCCAATAATAGTTATTTGCTTTCGGGCCGGACCACAAATCCAAAACGTTCGGTAGGCATGTTTTCCTTGTCCAAGATATGACTGGAACACCTTTTGACCGTATCGGCGGGTCAAATCCTCAATTTCATGGGTCTGCAGACCCCGATGTTGGGGATCCGCTGCTAAAAACTGTATAGCCTTACCAAATTTTTTAAACAGCTCCTTATCATCCCCGCTTAACTCGTTCTTCTTTTAGCGGGTCGTCAGATCGTCCCAAAACTCCTTCATTTCCGGGACGCCCGTCAAGATTTCAAACATATATTGCGTTTATTCCTCAAGCAGTTTTTCGAGCTCTTCCATGTCCACCGGCTTCGATACCTTACCCTCTTCCAAGTTTTTCATCGCCTTGTCCATCTTTTCCAGGGTTCGCCGGGAAATCTCATCGGGGTGGATGAGCTCACGAGGACTAAGCTCAACCGAACCATCCTCATATTCGGTGACATGGTAATGCTTGGTTCGGGCGCCTCGAATGGTCAGGCGCTTTTTGGAGTCAAGCTTCGCATCGTACTCCTTTTTCTTTTCTACAGTATTCATAGCACTACATATCTTTTACTTTATCTTTCTCATTGTGGGATTTCCCACAATATACGATCGTTAACTCCCTAATTATAAGAGACCTTTGAAATACCTCCTCATAAGCCCCTCTTGCCTATACAGGAGGGGTTTGGGGAGGTCAAAACAATAGGTCTCTATAAGTTTTATTGCCTATTCAGCAGCTACCACCAGTACTTTTTTAAGCTTAATTTAAGCCTCTCTTTCCTATAATACCTGAAAGCCAAAGCTAAGAGTCTATTTGGCTAACAAAAATCAAGCTCAAGGATGGTATTATGGAACATTCGCACGAACATACTGGTCACTCACACGCTCATAATAAAGAGCATCAACATCATCACGACAACAAAGATCACGGACACGAAGAACATAAACACTCCGGTGGACATGCCGAACATCATGCCCACATGGCCGAGGATTTTCTAAAGCGGTTTTGGATATCCATCGCATTGACTATTCCTATCCTGATTCTTTCTCACATGATTCAGGATTTCCTGGGATTAGGGGATGCTCTCAAGTTTACCGGTGATACCTATATCTCATTTGTCCTTTCCAGTATCGTCTTCTTTTACGGCGGCTGGCCTTTTCTGAAAGGTCTCTACGATGAGTTAAAGAAACGTCAGCCAGGGATGATGACGCTGATCGGTGTCGCGATAACGGCCGCCTATGTGTACAGCACACTGGTGGTCTTTGCGGTGGAAGGACAGGTCTTTTTCTGGGAGCTGGCCACTTTGGTCGATATTATGCTGATAGGCCACTATATCGAAATGAAATCCGTCATGAGTGCCTCTAAGGCCCTAGAAGAACTGGCCAAACTAATGCCGTCGGAAGCACATGTCGTGCAGGAAGACGGATCAACCCAAGATGTACCTCTTGAAGAACTGCAAAAGGGTATGAAGGTGCTGGTAAAGCCCGGTGAAAAGATTCCAGCTGATGGTGTTGTCCTGGACGGAAAAAGTTCGGTAAATGAATCCCTGATGACCGGCGAATCCAAGCCGGTATCCAAAAAGCAGGGCGATGAAGTAATCGGCGGCTCTATCAACGGTGAGGGGTCACTTACGATCGAAGTCAACCGGACCGGAGAAGACTCATTTCTTTCTCAGGTTATCAACTTGGTGCGGCAAGCACAGGAAAGTAAGTCGCGTACCCAGGATCTGGCCAACCGGGCCGCTTTCTGGCTGACAATTATTGCATTGGGCGCTGGTGCCCTCACCTTCTTTGCGTGGACCTTCTTTACCACCGAGAATTTTGTGTTCGCCCTGGAACGCACTGTTACGGTAATGGTGATTGCCTGTCCGCATGCTCTGGGACTGGCCGTACCACTGGTCGTAGCCGTTTCCACCAGTCTGGCCGCCCAAAACGGATTCTTAATTCGTAACCGTACCGCTTTTGAAGAGGCCCGTAACCTGGGCGCCATCATCTTCGATAAGACGGGTACACTTACCCATGGTGAGTTTGGCGTAACTGATGTCCTAACATTTAATGGATTTGACGATAAAGAACAACTGCTGAGCCTTGCCGGTTCGCTGGAGCAGAACTCAGAACATCCTATTGCCCGGGGTATCGTAAAAGCTACTGACGGCCTCATGAAAGTAGAGGAGTTCAACTCTATCACCGGAAAAGGAATTGAAGGTCGCGTAGATGGCAAACAGATCAAAGTAGTGAGCCCCGGCTACCTGCGTGAAAATAACATTGACCTTCCGACCGAGCAGTATGAGCAGCTTTCCGGACAGGGTAAGACCGTGGTGTTCGTCACTGATTGACGACCAACTTCAGGGAGCTATTGCTCTTGGTGATAATATCCGGGAAGATTCGCGAGAAGCTATTCAAAGCCTCCACGACATGGGTATCCAGTGCATCATGCTTACCGGAGATAACCAGCAAACGGCTGCGTATGTTGCCAAGGAGTTGGGACTGGATGATTTCTTTGCCGAAGTACTGCCCGAAGAAAAAGCAGCTAAAATAAAAGAAGTGCAACAGCGTGGACTCAAAGTGGCCATGACCGGCGACGGTGTAAACGACGCTCCCGCGCTGGCACAGGCCGATGTGGGTATTGCCATCGGGGCCGGATCGGATGTGGCCGTGGAAACAGGTGACATCATCCTTACCCAAAGTAATCCCAAGGATGTAGCGTCATTAATCGCACTTGCAAAAGCTACCTACAAAAAAATGGTTCAGAACTTGTGGTGGGCTACCGGCTACAACGCCTTTGCCATACCATTAGCTGCAGGTGTTTTATATACCTATGGCATTATTCTGAGTCCCGCTCTTGGTGCTGTGTTAATGTCTCTCAGTACCGTAATTGTGGCTATCAATGCCCGGTTCTTAAAAATTGAACGCTAAACCCGAGGTTATTATGAAACTTGTCAAAGCTTATATCCGACCCAAACTCCTGGAAGATGTCTATAGGGCACTGCGTAGCGAAGGGTATTGCTGTATGACTGTGTTTGAAGGCGAAGGAACAGGTCGGTACAGTGATCCTGACCATCAGCATGGTTCCCTGAACTTTCCTGCCATGCATACCCATGTAGTGAAAATTGAGATTGCAGTGGAATCCGAAGAGGTAGATGCTGTTATCGATATTATTACAGAACATGGGAAAACAGGTCATAAAGGAGATGGCATAGCCTTTGTTTGCCCCATTGAAAAGGTGACAAGAATACGTGACGGAAAAGAGGGTGCTTCTGTTCTCAACTAATTTCCATGCTCTTTAAGGTTGCTTTAAGGGAGGTCACTGTATATTGCAGTAGAACATAAAACCGATTGAATCTAAAAAGACCAAATACACTATGGAATATTTTACTTCAAAAACAGTCGACCTGACCTATGATCAGGCTATCGAAAAAGTTACCGAACTGCTCAAAGATGAAGGCTTTGGGGTGTTGACAGAAATTGACGTCAAAGACACCCTGAAAAAGAAGCTGGATGTGGACTTTAAAAAGTACAAAATCCTGGGAGCCTGTAATCCCAACTTTGCCCATAAGGCACTGCAGGCAGAAGACAAGATTGGCGTAATGCTGCCCTGCAATGTTATCGTTGAAGAAAACGAAGATGGCACCGTAGAAGTATCAGCGGTCAATCCGGTGGCTTCCATGCAGGCCGTAACGAATAAAAATTTACAACCTATTGCAGATGAGGTTAGAAGGAATCTCCAAAAGGTAATTAACAACTTATAAATAAAATTGATCTGAATTTTCAATCTAATAAACCACAATAACGGTGACTATTATGAAACGTTTAACCTTCACGCTATCACTGATTCTTCTCTTTGCTACTATGAGTTTTGCTCAGCAAAAGGATATGAAGCAAAAGAAACAACAGATGATGGAAATGATGCAGGATTCCACCATGCAATCCATGATGATGCAGCATATGGCTGAGAATCCCGAAATGCGTCAAAAAATGATGCAGCACATGATGAAAAACATGGACGGCAACATGCAGGAAATGATGAAAAATAATCCCCAGATGAAAGAGCGCATGCAAAAGCATATGGAAATGATGCAGTCTATGATGGATGGAGAAAAAATGGACCACTCCAAAATGAAGGAGATGATGGGCGATTCATCCATGATGAAGATGCATATGATGTGCATGCAGATGATGCAGGGCGATATGATGGACGGCCAGGGAATGATGAACAAAAAAGACGGCATGAAAGGAAACAATCATCAACAACATCATAACTGACCATGGACTGGCTAAACGCGCTAAACACCCATTGGGCCCCGGTACTTTGGATTTTATTGGCCGGGGTTTTTCTTCTGATCTGGTATCTGGCCCTGCGTGGGAAGCACCGGCTTGAAATCAGCAATGCAGCCATCGAGATTCACCGGAGACGGTTACAATCCGGTGAGATATCGAAAGAAGAGTTTAACCGACTCAAGCAATCCTTATCCGACAACTGACTATAATAATTAAGAAAATGAGCAAGCATACTCTTTGGATGATCATAGGATGTGGCATCCCCTTACTACTGCTTTTCTTCGCTCCCTTATTGGGACTGAATAGCACGGTGACATTTTTTCTTTTCGTTGTTGCCATGTTTGCCTGCCATATCCTGATGATTGGCCACCACCGGAAAGGATCAGATCATGATGCTCATCAACATTAAAATCTTGGAGGAAATATTATGAAAACACTAAGCATCAAAAAATTGGGAATGGCTGTAGGTACTACCGGCGCTATTCTTTATATCGGCTGCATTATACTGATGGTCTCCGTTGGAAGAGAAGGAACCATCTTCTTCTTTAACAGCCTGTTGCATGGACTGGATGTGGAACCCATTATTCGCATGAGCGTTCCTCCATTGGATGCACTTTTTGGAATCGTACAAACCTTTATCCTGGGTTGGCTGGTCGGTTCATTAATCGCGGCCATATATAATATCGGCAGCGATAAGAACGATCAAGCAGAAGGTTAGTTCCCATGAAATGGTCTCTTTATCTCGGTAAACCGGCAGGGATTAAAGTTTTTATCCATTGGACCTTTATCTTGCTGGTAATTTGGCTCTCCTGGATGCATCTGCAACAGGGGCACGGGCTTTTTGAAATTATAATGGGTTTGGTCTTTCTGGCCTTGCTATTTGCTTGCGTAACGCTACATGAATTTGGCCATGCCCTGGCAGCTCGTCGGTATGGTATTGATACACGGGATATAAATTTATTGCCAATAGGTGGCGTAGCAAGACTTGAGCGAATGCCCGAGGATCCCAAACAAGAGTTGGTTGTTGCAGCTGCCGGTCCTGCGGTAAATGTGGCTATCGCCGGTGTACTATTTTTGCTGATACTAATAACCGGTCAGGGACAGATGGATATTAGCCATCATGTAACCGGGAGTAATTTCCTGTCCGACCTGCTTGTAATTAACATCATACTTGTCGTTTTCAACTTAATACCAGCATTTCCAATGGATGGAGGACGTGTATTACGAGCACTGCTGGCGTTTAAGATGAAACGAGCGAAAGCTACCCGGATCGCTGGCTCGGTAGGACAGCTCCTTGCCATTGGCTTTATCCTGTTTGGTCTTTTTTACAATCCATTTCTACTATTCATTGGAATTTTTGTATTTCTTGGTGCCGGCGCTGAATCGCGACAGGTTTCCATGGCTGAATCTATGAAGCTGACAACAGCAAAAGATGTCATGACCGGTAACTACCAAAGTATCTCTCTGAGTGCTTCAGTAGCGCAGGCAGCTTCCATGATGCTTGGGAACCGATCTACTGAACTTGTTGTCACGAACGGAGATCGATTTGAGGGCATTGTATCCTACAGATCGGTCATTCAGGCACTGCAAGAAGGCAAATCTGAGCGGCCAATCGTTGATCTTGTTCAGGATAATGTTACAACCTTTGAACCTGAATTGTCGTTGGCGGATATAATTGATGTCCTTCAAATGGAGGACCAAACCATATATCCAGTCATCGAACACAACAAGATTTGGGGCATCGTCACAAAGTCAGATCTAAACAAGATACTCCTTCAACGACAAGGAGCTCCACAGCTTGAGGATTAAAAAAGAACTTCCCCTTCTAATTTAAGCTTGTTTTAAGGCACCTGTTCCTATCTTACAATTAGCTTAGATATGGCCTCGCGCTTTATCTATCAATGTTAATTAAAATATCAGGATTATGTTTTTTGACCATCATTTTATAGGCATGCACTGGATCTGGTGGCTCATTATTATCGCCACCATCTTACTGGTGATTTTCAATATTATTCCCTACCGCCCAAAAACCGAATTGGAAGAAGATGCCATAAATATATTAAAGAAAAGGTTCGCCCGTGGTGAAATTGAACGAGAAGAATTTGAAGAGCGAAAGAAAATTCTCGAAAATAATTGACGAATATGCCAACCAGAAAAGTATCAGATAAAGAAACAACTCATACCAAAAGTCGTTACGATTGGATAGCTCCATTGTATAATGCAATGGAGTGGCCGGTAGAAAAACTGCTGTTTCAAGGCTGGCGCAGTGACCTTCGGCAACAGGTCGAGGGACCAAACGTCCTGGAGATTGGCGTCGGTACGGGCAAGAATATCCCTCATTACCCTGATGATATTGAACTGACGGGTATTGACCTTATCGCCCGAGTATGTTAAAACGGGCGAAACAACTGTTGGCTAAAACATGATCAAGAGCAGTGTTACACTCAAAGAGATGGATGCCCAAGACATGGACTTTCCCGACAATCATTTTGACGATGTGGTTGCCACGTTCGTGTTTTGTTCGGTGCCCGATGCCGTTTTGGGTTTCCAGGAAGCACTGCGCGTGACCCGCCCCGGCGGCCGGCTTCATTTGCTGGAACATATGCGTGCTGACTTGGTAACGCTGGGCTCGATAATGGATCGTCTTGATGCCCCATTTCATTATCTAAGCGGCGTACATATTGCCCGCGATACCGTAGTGAACGTAGAAAAAGCAGGATGGCAACTACAACAGGTCCGGGACCTAACCAAAGGAGGCATCGTTAAAAAAATCGAAGCCATTAAACCACGTTAGGCTTCCTCCTCTTCCCACAATGGCAGCTCTACAACAAACGTACTGCCCTCTCCCGGCCCTTCACTGTAGGCTCGTATTTTCCCGCCGTATAACTCGACAATAGCTTTTACGAGCGGCAGCCCCAATCCACTGCCCGGACTGTTCCTGCACATCTTGATTCGTTAGCCCTGTAAAATCGTTCAAATAGATGCTTTTGGGTTTCCTCGTCGAATCCAATACCGGTGTCACTTAAGTGAATTACGGCTTTACCACTGGAACGTTGTAGTTGCAGGTCTACACGCCCACCATCAGGGGTATATTTCAAGGCATTTTCCAGCAAATTATTTATAATCTCCTCTATATAAGCCCCATGCGCTCGAACTTGTAAATCTTTGTCGACATTTACATTCAGGGTAATAGCTTTTTCTTCAGCCTTTTGTTGATACTTGTCGCCCACTACTTTTCAGTAATGCGACTGATATTAACGACGTTCCGGCTCGGGAACGATGCACCGACTTCCACTCTGGATAAGCTGCAACAGCAGGTGTACCATTTCACTCATGCTGACGGGTTTCCGTCCAGCATCCTTTGAATGGTTTCCTGATACTCTTCTTTTGTTCTCGGTTTTCGCAACATAATCTCAGCATCGCTCCGCATTGATGAAAGAGGGGTCATAAGCTCGTGGGCCGCATCCGAGGTAAATCGCTTTTCGCGTTCGAACCCTCTTTGCAGTCGGTTCAACATCATATTGAAGGTTTCCGCCAAGTCCGTCAGCTCATCTCGCACCTGGTAGTTTACGGGGATGCGCCTGTCCAAATCGGTGGCCGTGATGGATTTGGCCGCATCGATAATCGAGGCGACCGGTGACAGTGCCCTGCGCGAGAGCCAGTAGCCGCCCAAGATGGAAAAGAGCACACTGATCGCGATAAACACCAACAGATATCGCCGGAACCGATTTACTTCTTCGTGGAGGGTCCATTCAAAACCGGTTACTTCCAGCCAGCCGCAAAAGTCCCCTTCATTATCTGTAATCGGATAGAAAAGCGTCCGAGCCGGCAAGTCCTGCCACTGGCTGCTGAACGAATATTCTTCGGGTGTTTCAGGGAGTTCGGTCTCCAGCGGTTGGTCTACCTCTGAGAAATTAGGACTGCTGTATATCTGATTTCCATTCTCATTATACAGTTTAACATACGTTCCATATTCGACACCACTTTTGAGTGCTGCATTCCTGCTGTATCCCGTGAGATCGATGGAAAGCGAATCGTCCGTCTGGTATCGATATGCGGAAGCAGCTGCTCAGCCTCAAACCGAAGGTGGCGATCGTAATTGTGGTGGATGGACTGGTGAAACGTCTCGTATAAAATGTAGCCAAACAGGCTAAGCATCACGAACAGACTTAGCCCATACCAAAATGCCAGTTTTTTGGATATCGAAAGCCGATCAAGAAATGAAGTAAGTTTACTCAAAACACTACTCGTTTTTGCTGATTATATCGACATTTAGCCGGTAGCCGGCTCCCCGAATGGTTTCAATGATGCTATTGGAATCATCCCATGAAACCTCATCGCATTCCTCAAGCGATTCGCCCAGTTTTTGTCGGAGCGTAGAAATCGTAGCTTCAATCGTATTATCGCTCACGTGATAGGCCGACCCCCAAACTCGCTCGGCGATCTGCGTCTTGGAAAACACCGCTTCCGGTTCTTTAAGCAGCAGCTCCAGCAAGGTAAACTCCTTGGGACGAAGTGGGCGTTCGATGCCACAAATATTCAGCTTGTGCTTTCGGCTGTCCAGCTCAATAGGTCCGGCAGAGACCGTTTCGGTATCATTAATTTCGGACTTCCGCCTGCCCAGAGCACGCACCCGAGCCAGCAATTCTTCAAAAGAAAAGGGCTTGCTCATATAGTCATCGGCGCCCGCATCCAGCCCCGATACCTTGTGATCCAGATCTCCGAGCGCCGTAAGCATCAGGACAGGAAAGTCCCGTCCCTCTTTCCGCCAATGCTGCAGGATCTGCTTGCCATCCCGGTTGGGCAGCCGCCAATCCAGGATAACCACATCATAATCGCTGACCATCCCCTGAAGCTCGGCCTGTTCTCCGTCGTGGATGACTTCAACGACGTGTCCCTCCTCTTCCAATCCCCGCTTGAGATTACCGGCAAGCTGCTTTTCATCTTCCACTAATAATATCCACATAAATGACTCTGCGTTAGGGTATAAAAATTTTCATGCCCTAAAATAACAGACTCTGAGCCTAAATGTTTTAAGCTTGATTTAAGGTTCACCTGTTATATTCCGGTTCTATGCTGAAATCAGATTGTTATCACACTAAAAAAAGAGAACCAACCACCTGCTATGAGTGAAGACAATAACAACATGACACGCCGTAAATTCTTGCGCTATGCCGGTTCCCTCGCAGCTTTTGCCGGTGCAAGTGCGGTATTGCCGAGCTACGCCTTGGCGGGCTTCGGCAGTGAGAACCGAGAAGTATTAACTCCTAAAGGCCCCGATAACGTCATTGACCTTACGATCGGTAAAATGCCTCACAAGATCGATGGGAAGCAGGGAGAAGCAATAGGAATTAATGGAACGGTACCAGCCCCTCTCATTCGCCTGAAAGAGGGGCAGGACATCATGCTGCGTGTTACCAATGAGCTGGATGAGGATACCTCCATTCACTGGCACGGGATTCTGCTCCCCTTCCAGATGGACGGGGTACCCGGCGTAAGTTTTGACGGGATCAAGCCCGGTGAAACCTTTGAGTATAAATATCCCGTGCGACAAAGCGGGACCTACTGGTATCACAGCCACTCGGGCCTGCAGGAACAGCTCGGCCATTACGGTCCCATGATTATCGATCCCGCCGACCAGGACCCGGTCGAGTATGATCGTGACTATCCGATTGTACTTTCGGACTGGACGTTCGAGGATCCCCATGATGTGTTGGCCAACAACATCAAAATGGAGGGCTATTACAACTACCAGAAGCGAGACCTTGGCGAATTTTTTAGCGACGTTAAAAAGAACGGTCTTGGCGATACCATTAAAGACTATGCCATGTTTGGCAATATGCGGATGAGCGCCACCGACCTGCTGGATGTCACCGGTGCCACCTATACCTACCTGATGAACGGCCACGGTCCCGACTCCAACTGGAATGCCCTGTTTAAGAAAGGCGAAAAAGTGAGGCTGCGATTTATTAATGCCTCGGCCGGTACTACCGCTTTTGACGTTCGCATTCCCGGGCTCCAGATGACCGTGGTAGCAGCCGACGGCCAGAATGTAGAACCGGTTCCCATTGAAGAGTTTCGCATCGGCATTGCCGAGACCTATGATGTGATCGTCGAACCCAAGGAGGAAAAACCGTTTACTATTTTCGCCGAATCCCTGGACCGCAGCGGCTATGCTCGCGGCACGCTGTGCACCCCGTGAAGGGATGGAAGCCCCGGTGCCTGACCTACGTCCGCGCCCCAAACGCAGCATGAGAGACATGGGCATGATGATGTCCATGGGCGGCATGGATATGGAAGGCGATAATATGAACGACATGGATCATGGGGATATGGACCATGGAGACATGAACCACGGCGACAAGAATATGCCCGCCATGAAGCAGACGCCTGTCAAACACGGGCCTGACAAGCACGGACCAGGCGCGGCTGCCGTTGCCCAAAACCAATTTGACCGGCTCGATGAACCGGGTATCGGCTTGGGCAATGACGGACGAAAAGTGCTGGTCTATAATGATCTGAAAAGCCTGCGTCCCAACAAAGACACCCGCGATGCTCAGCGTGAGGTGGAACTGCACCTGACCGGCAACATGGAACGCTACATGTGGTCGTTCGACGGGGAGCAGTTTCACCAGGTGGATGGCCCCATCGAGTTCAAACACAACGAGCGCCTGCGCCTGACGCTGGTTAACGACACGATGATGGAACACCCCATTCACCTGCACGGCATGTGGATGGAGCTGGAAAACGGCAACGGGCAGTACAATCCCCGACAGCATACCCTGCTGGTGCAACCGGCCCAGCGTATTTCGGCTCTCATTACGCCCCGCGACAAAGGGCGTTGGGCATTCCACTGCCACATCCTCTATCACATGGAACGGGGCATGTTCCGCGTCGTCCAGGTGGCCGATGAAGACGGCAGCATTTATGGACAGGACTATTCCTGATTGGACCCAACGAGCTTTCGAATAAATTCTATCTGATATACAAACTTGCATGACAATGACTATGATGAAACGCCTATCAACATTCCTTATTACTGCTCTTATTGTTGCAATTACCGGCACTGCAGCATTTGCACAGAAGGCGCCGGAGTTCAGCAATGATCTGATGATGGACGATAAAACCTACGTCTATCTGATTGCCGAAAAACTCGAATACCGAAGCATTAGTGGCGCCAATCCCTTAATGTGGGAGGTGCAGGGTTATGTGGGCAAGGACCTCAACAAGTTCTGGTTCAAATCTCACGGCGAAGCGGTGACCACCGAAAGCGAAGCCGAAATGGAATTCCAGGGATTATACAGTCGAGCCATTGGTCCGTACTTCGACATTCAGGGAGGAATTCGCTACGACTTAGCCTATGAAGGTATGGAGCCAACAAATCCAGAGGCTTTGCGGTGATCGGTCTGCAAGGGATGGCGCCTTACTTCTTTCACGTCGATGGTGGTATGTTCATCAGTGAAGACGGCGATATTTCCGCCTCACTGGAAGCTGAATACGACCTGCTGTTTACCCAGCGGCTCATTGGTCAGCCAGTATTGTCGAAACCAGCGTTGCCCTGCAGGATGTCCCGGAGTGGGGCGTCGGATCCGGATTCAACGATATCGGCCTCGGCTTTCGGTTGCGTTATGAATTTGCCCGCGAATTTGCTCCCTACATCGGCATCAACTGGGAACGCAAGCTGGGCGAAACCGCTGATATGGCCCGGGCCGAAGGCGGACACGTCAGTTCATTTAGCGCTGTAGGCGGCCTTCGCATGTGGTTTTGATGTACTTATTAGGTGGTTTGCGAATTGGTTACTAGGTTTGCAACCATAAACATATTAAGCAGCTCTATATTTATGGATTTTATAAGCCTATACGGTGAATCTGCAAAAACAGCCCTCGGCTTTTTCTGGAAAGCCGGCTGGGCCTTTGTCCTCGGATATTTTGTCAGTGGAATGATTCAAGCGTTTGTGCCCAAAAAGGAACTTACCAAATATATGGGCGATGCGGATTTCAAAAGTATTTCACTTTCGACCTTTTTCGGAGCCGCTTCGTCTTCCTGTTCGTTTGCCGCATTGGCCGCTGCCCGCTCCCTTGTCAAAAAAGGTGCCCATTTTATCGCGGCCGTGGCTTTTATATTCGCCTCCACCAATTTGGTCATCGAACTGGGCATATTGATTCTCATATTTCCTCGGCTGGCAATTTCTTGCCGCCGAACTTATTGGCGGACTTGTGCTTATAGCTATAAGCAGCCTGCTCATTAAATGGACTTATCCCGAAAGCTGGCTGCAAGCCGCCCGCGAAAAAGTAGAAAAGGATCACAACGGACTCACCGAAGATTTCGACTGGAAAGAGCGCATCAAAAGTAAAGAGGGGTGGCAGTTGGTCGGTCATAAGTTTGTCAACGACTGGAAGATGGCCTGGGAGGATATCCTGATCGGCTTTACCATTGCCGGTTTTGTGGCCGTGTTGGTGCCGGAATCGTTCTGGACCACCCTCTTCCTGGCTGATGCCCAGCACCTGCCCGACTGGCTGGTCGCGCTGGAAAATGCCATGATAGCCCCTTTTGTAGCGGCTGCTACCTTTATCGGCTCGATGGGGAATATCCCTTTGGCTACCGTTCTCAATGAAAACGGGGTGTTGTTTGCGGGTATTATGGGCTTTATCTACTCCGACCTGATGGTTCCTCCGCTGGTTCATATCAATGCCAAATATTACGGATGGCGGGTGGCGCTGTATATCGCCGGAGTCATGTTTGTCAGTATTGTACTAACGGCCTTGATCTTGAATGGACTCTTCTCATTCCTGGGCATCGTGCCGGAAAGCAGGCGCGTGGTTTCGGAGATCACCCAGTTTAAGATCGACTATACCTTTTGGATGAACCTGGTTTTTGTGTGGATTGCCGGAGGGCTCGTATGGCTGCACAAAAAATACATGCAACACCACGAGATGAAAATGATGGATATGGAAGGGGGCGGGAAAATTAAGAAAATTGCTGTGTATCTGTTTATCGCTATTCTTTCGGGTGGACTGATCTCATACGTAATTACGATGATCTAACATATCTCAATAAGAATTTAAGCTTAATTTAAGGTTGTCCTCTTATCTTATTTTAGAATCCTCATTTAGGGAATTTGAACCCAAATATCAGCTTTACAACTATGTCAGAAACAGGAGATAGTTTAGATATAATTGGCAAATTAATACGGCATCCAGATCCTGTTGAACAATCCGAAATTACATATCGAGAAGAAGATTGGTTAAAACTTAAACAACGGCTGGATAAGATCGAATCCAAATGTTCTCCGACGGAAATACCTCTGCTTGGAAAGTTGGAGATTGTCTTTATTAATAGAAGGCCTTATTTAAAGTTTTAACATTTTCTATCAATACATCTCATTTTGAAAATTCATTCTAGATAAGTTTTCTATGGAATTGATTCCCCAGTGGGCACCTAATGTTCACCCAATACTTGTTCACTTCCCAATTGGCATTATAGTGCTGGCAGTATTGATGGATTTTCTCAACTTCTTTTTGCCGGACGGCTGGTGGGATGACCTGAAATCAACCATACTATATGGAATCGGAGCTCTATCAGCCATTGCCGCTTATTACACCGGAACCTTGGCCGCCGACAGCATCTTTCTACCTTCCGAAGCGCAATCGGTATTGAACGAACATTCCGACTGGGCCCTGTGGACGGTATGGTTTTTCGGGATCTATGCAGCATTGAGAATCGCGCTGCACTGGTATCAAAAGATGGATACCCAACGAATTCGCATTGGACTGTTTGTGCTTGCCCTGCCGGGCCTGTTCATGCTTTACGAAACGGGCGACCACGGCGCAGAGATGGTATTTGGCTATGGCGCCGGAACCGGACAGCTTTTGCAACAGCAAGAAACTAAATCGGTAACGACAGATAGCTTAAAAGAGGGAACCTCAACCTTTTCGATCAGTGATAATGGAGATTGGAGCTGGGAAATAGGTCCCAATGCCGTAAGCACTTTGCTCTCTCGGTTCCAGTGGCTCGAGGGAAGTGTTCAGAATCTTCAACCCGTGGTGCTTAATAATGAAGAGAACCACCTGCTGCGATTAACTGCCGGTTCAAATCCCAACTTTTTTGTCGGAAAAGAGGAATATCAAAATGTGCAGGTCGATTACTATCTGGATATTTCTGATTTCGAAGGTGAGCTCTCGCTCGTCAATCACGTGCAGGATGCTGACAACTATGATTTTGTGACGCTAACTTCGGATGGAACCATATCGCAGGGACGTGTTAGCAACGGCGACCGCGAAGTATTTGCCGAAGAATCTTATGCGGCCTCACGAATGTTATTTATTCGAACGGTTGCCAACGGCACCCATTTTCGAGGATACATCAACAAAGAGATGGTCGTACACGGCCATGGGAACGCTCCTCAATCCGGCAGTGTGGGCTTCCGAATCGACGGTTCCGGAACGGTCCTTATCGACCAAATATCTCTGACTCAACTGTAGTTTTATCAAGATAAAATGATGGATAATGCTGACAAACACGTAGTACTCCAATCAACAATTACCTGCCCTAACTGTGGATATGAATCCACAGAACAAATGCCCACCAATTCAAAAAGATAGATACTGCTGATACTAATCTGATCAAAAGAAAATAAGTTTTGGTTAAAAACATCATCATATAATTATAAGTGTAAAGGTTTTTCCCAATATCATTGAGGAACCCTTTTCCACATTTCCTTTTCAGTGATGCAAAAAAGTACAGCATCAAATCTCGAAAACGTTACCCATTGCGTTTAGATTCCAGATCAAAAGATAAATATATTAAATGAATCCTTTTCCCAGCTTTCATATTTGTTGTTACAAATGATGTAACATGAATCTTGCAAATCAGCGTTTCTGAGCCATAAATCATCATATCGTCATGTCTTCGGACCAAAAGGTTAGGGGTTCGAGTCCTCTCGGGCGTACAATATAAAAGCTCTAAGTTACTGAAATTAAATAACTTAGAGCTTTTTCTTTTTTTTAGTGGCCAACATATGGCCAACATTAGGAAAATAGAAGTCTGATATTTAGCACTATATTGTTAAATAAATGTCTTATAACTCTATCACTTCTTTTTTGCTATTGAGCTCCTCTGCATGCCCTGGATGGCAAGTCATGACTATAGTCTGGTATTGCTCTGAGAACTGATTTATAGCTTTCACGACATTCTTCCTGCGCTCCGGGTCGATATCCACCATCGGATCATCCAGAATTATAAATCCGGTTCCATCTTCCAGAAACTTCTCGCACAGGGCAAACCGCCAAGCCAGGGCTACGGTATCCTTCGTTCCGTGGGAAAGCAGGTTGTAGGTCAGCGAGGTAGCCTCTTTCGTTTTAAAAGCAGTGGGCATATCGCTGTCCATATCTACGGTAGAGAAGCGGTCTCCGACCATCAGCTCCAGCCATTTTACGAAGCTGGTTTCAAGGCCTTTGTAGGTGTCGCTGTCCATCGATTCGATCAGGTCCAGCGATTTTTCGCGTACCCGGGCCAGCGTTTCGGCTCGACTGTTGATACGCTCAAATTCAGCTTCTGCTTCTTGGCGCAGTTTCTGCAACTCTTCCGATGAGGTGTCAGGAGCTTCCGCTTCCAACTGGGTTCGTTCCTGTTTCTTTTCAAAAATCTGCTCCTTTAACTGCTGAATATCGTTATCCAACTGCTCCACCTCTTTGATGAATGCTCCGGAAGACTTGTATCCCTCGGGCAGAGAAGGAAGATCATCAAGATCACTTTCCAGATCTTTGAGCAATTTTGATGTATCTGCCAGTTCAAGAATGAGATCATCGGAGGAACCGTATTTTTCCGTCCATTCTTTGATCTTACTCTCCGCCTCTTCTGCTTCTTTTTTGAGCTGATTTAATGCTGTCCTCGTTTCAACGATATCCTCTGTAATCTCTTCGGAGCTCCGCACCTCCGACAAGTCTCCATAGGCTTTCAGCTTTCCTTTAAGACCTTCCAGCTCCTGATCTCCCAACTCATTCTTATAGGCCTTTTCAGCTTGCTCCCAATCATTTTCCTTCTTTTGGTAAAGTTGGGCAAAAGACTCTGCCTCCTGAGCGGAGTCTGCCTCAAGATCCTCTAAAAAACTGGAAAGAGCTTCCTTCTTTGTCTGAAGGGTTTCGATAGTGTGCTCAAGATCTCCCTCTCCTGAAAACACCTTTATCATCAGTCCGTCTGTTTTCAGGGTAAATCCACCGGATGCCGTTTGATCGAGCGTTTCCCCACTCTTTGTTTCAATTTCTTGTTCATCCTGACCGGCTTCGGTATAATGAAGGGGTTGATCCGAATCACTTTCGATGCGAACGGTAAGCTTGGCCGCCTCAATCTTCGTTTGAAGCTGCCGTATATCCGACTGAAGCTCACGGAGTTTTTTCAGATCCTCCTGTGTTACTTTTTTTGCCTCTTTTAGTTCTTTCTTCGCTTCTTCTACTTGGGATGCGAGCCCCTCAATTTTAGCAATTCGTTGTGTTAACTGTTCGGCCTCCTGCTTCTTCTGGGCCTTTTCCTGCTCCTGTTGAAGCTCCTCTAATTTCTCTTGGTGGGTCTCAAGCTTGGGCTCCAGGTTCTCGATTTTATCTTCAAAGACCGGCCATTTTTTACTTACCTGAAGCAGTCGCTCTTTTTTCTCATTTGCTGATTCTAGTTTTTGCTCTTTAAGCTGACGTTCCTGGATGCCTTCTTTTAAAGGATTAAGCTTGCTCAAACTTCTCCTTCTTTTGCTCCAGTTTGGCAATGAGTGCATTTAGTGTTTCATTGAGCGCATCCAGATCGTCTTCAAAACGCCGGGCTTCATCCAGGTCCAACCGGAGCTGCTCTTTCGTATAATAGGCTTCAACGACTTTGCCGGTACCAACCTTGTAGGGATTCTTGATTCCGCGATTGTTTTCGGGATACTGCTGCTGCCGATTCCACCGCTTAAAATAATCCTCATATTTCTGATCGAGCAGTTCCCGGAATCGATCTACCGACACTCCGCCTGTTTCCATAAAGTTCCGGCGAAGGATATTTCCCAGCTCTTTCCTCACTTTGCCTTCCCGTTTCATCTCCCGCAGGGTCCGGTGCAGGCCGGACTGATTGGCAAGCAGAATAGTACGGATGGTTGCGGGGGAAACGGGGAGCAGTGATTCAATCTGGCTCTGCACTTTTTCCTCATCCGTGATTTCAGAGCCATCCGGTAACTTCAGCGAAGCACTGCCATTGCGGTTTCCTTTCTTCCAGGTCTTGTGAATTCGAATGACACTATTTTCGGTATTCCTTAGTTCCAGACCCACCCGAATCACATCGCCGCCAACGGCAGGGAAACAGCTTCCCATGATATCTTCCACTTTGGTCCGGGTCAGCGAAGTCGTGGTCAGCAGGCCATGCATGACGGCTTGAAATACGGTGGATTTACCTGCTTCATTCGGACCCAGCAGGACGTTCAATCCATCTTCAAATTCAAACGTTTTCTCCTGGATTCCGGCAAAGGGATGGAGAAATACTTTTGATACCTTCATTGCTGTACCTCTTTTATCAACTCATAGGCCATCTGCAGCTCCTCTTCTTCATCCTCTTCAGAGAAGGAGGATAACAGCTGTTCAGGGAATGAACCTTCGGAGAACTCTTTCTGTATCTGTTCGGATGTGACTTTCCGGCGGACGTCAGCGTCATCAAGGCGAAGCTCCAACACGGAGTCCCGAATAGGGGACCGGCTTTGCTGCCAGGCTTCAAACGCTTCCTCTTCCAGCTTCCCGGACACCTCCAGCTCCACAACAGCCTGTTGCCAGGAGTCCTTGCTAAACTGGTCCACTAAATTTTGGACATCCCTGGCAGATGAAATCTGTTCGTCCATCTGTACAAACCGGTAGGTTCCGGTGCTGATAATCTCGGTCGTGATCTCCTTGTTATCTCCTACAGTATGCAGGAAAGCACGTCCTTCGTGATTGCAGGAAAACCCATCGGGTTCGGGCGTGCCGGGATTAAAGATCATATCCCGCTTGTCGGGCTGCTCCGGCCAGGTGATATGGGTGTGACCCATCAGCCACAGATCAACGCCGGACTGCTCCAGTTCATGAATGGACATGGGAAAATACCGCTGATCAAAGTCGGGAGACACCCCTTCGATACTTCCGTGGGCAATCCCTATATGCAGGGCGTCCTTGTCTTTTTCTACCTCATCAACCCACCCGATGGCATGTTCTGCCGAATGCTTGGCATGGCAGGGAGCAGGATAAAGGATCACCTCTCGATCAAAAACCGAAAGCTCCAGCGGTTCTTTCTTGTCCAAGACCAGCACGTGCTCTTCCGCCTCCTTTTTGAAGCGATCCCAGAGCTGGCTGTCGGCCGTGATGTAGTCGTGATTGCCGGGCAACACCAACGCCACTTCTCCGGCAAAGCTGTTGATAGCCTTTACAGCTTTCTGAATATCTCCAACCTTGACCGAAGTTTTGTCAAACAGGTCACCGGCAATGACAAAGATATCACTCTCTAATTCATTGGCTTTGTCAACCGTCTTTTGGAGGGTTTCGTACCGGGCTTGGGAAAGGGTGTCTTGGGCTTCGGGCAGGTTACGGAAGGTGCGGCCGAGGTGGAGGTCGGCTATGTGAAAAATTTTCATATTATTTTAGGTTCTAGTTTTTCTTTTCCTCAACACTTCGTACAAGTTTTAAGATTTTTTTCATTTTAAATTGATAGAAGATGTTTTCAAATAGGTGTTCCTCACATATCTTTCTCCAGTTTTGTTGAACTCCAGACCAACCTTCTTTTATGGGCCAATTTTCATTAACATATTTATATGCTCTAAATGGCTTATTGCTCGAAGGTTCATCATATCCTAATACATCTTCCAAACAGTTTTCAAGCACAAATTTTTGATCTGGGGAGCTCAATACATCTTCAATAGGTTCGTTAAACTTAATTGCTCCTTCCTTTTCATCTTTATCATGCATTACAAATGGATCTAATGATAAAGCCCTTAAATATTTTACAAGAGCGATAATTGCAGCCTTTCCTCTAGCTCTAATTATCTGGAAATTGGACAATATCTGTTTTTTTATTTTTTCAGGCATTCTTCTGATGGTTTCTCTTAACACTATTTCTTCAGTGTCACCTTCAATTACAAATATCTTAGAGGCAAAAAAGACTCTTGATATGTAGTCATCCATTTTTAATATCATTTTCAAGAAATCTTTTTCCTCCTCTTTTAAACTCATAAATGCTTCAGTAACATTAAATGCAGTAGAAATCCCAACTGATGTATTCACATCTGATACTGTAGGATCTAAACTCATTGAATTAAGTATTTGCTTGGGAAATTTTTGATCATCAAGATCCTTACTTAAGTCTATCAGAAATGGTGAATGGGTAGTAGCAATAATTTGTGAGTTTGAGGATGTTGCAAGATCATAAATTTCATCCCTCATATTATTTGCAGCATTAGGATGTAAATAAATCTCTGGTTCTTCAAAGCCAATTATTAAAGGGCGAATATAGTCGCCCTCTGACTCCCTATTATTTTCCAAAAATATTTCTCTATACCTTAACAAGGCAAATACTGCAGATCGAATAGTACCCATACCTTGTCTTGATGCAGAGGTTCTAACATTACTCGACATCCCAATATCAAATGACGGGCTAATCGAACTATCTGGATCACTTAAATTAGTATCAACATGTAATTCGGATTCAGGAAAGACATTCTTTAAAATAGAATTTACTTCTACCATCATTTGTCCAAATTCTTGATCTGGATTATTCGGGTCCAACTCCTGAGCAAGTAGATCAAGATACTTTTGAGCCTTTTGGTAATTACTAGATTGAGCTCTGACACTCTCAAAAAGTTCATTCATTGTTTTTTGAAGGGCTCCATATCGATGACTAATTTCGTCTTGTTTATCTTCTGCTGGAATGAGTAAATATCGTGGTAATTTTACTTGCACATTTCCTGGTATACCACCTGGATTTTCAAACCAACTTTCATTCTCATTATCCACCTCCCAAAGCTCGTCAATATCTCTAATCCCATCTTTGACTTCTTGAGTCGACAAATATCTGCCAGATGAATAGTTATTAACAGCATCTTGTAGTTTTTCTTCAGAGACCCCTAGGTCAATAAGATTCTGTAGAGTCTTGGCTTCTTTATATTTTTCCTTTCTATGCCTGTTGTATTCTTTCATTTCATATTTTGTCTTTCCGTTCAATGGAAAGGTTTTTCGATATTTTATTGCATTAGTTACCCCCTCATTATTATTGAATTTTAGTATTCTACCTTTGAATCCTCTCCACTCTCTTGCTTCATCAGGTACTTCTGTAAAGGTTGCAGTCAAAACAATTTTTTCAACTCGAATTTCATCTTCATTGTCCACTACAAGGAAATCTTCTTGATCAGGCGTATGATCAGTAAGGAAAAAATCAAGAGCTTTTAATACAGAACTTTTACCAACATTATTTTCACCTATTAAAAAAGTAGCATCTCCAAAATTAATTACTGTTGAATGAATGCGGCGAAACCCTTCTATCTTAAATGAATATAATTTCATGATAAAAACATTTATGAAAATCCATTATTGGGAACTATAACAAATTTTATCCTATACTTTAAATAGTTTAATAATTAAGAATTAATATTCAGTTTAATATCATTTAAAAAATCTAAAGAGATGAAACCTTATAAAGATTTAGATGGTGATTCAGGAGTTGCAGCATACGAAATAGGCGATCAATCGATCAAAGTACAATTTAAGAGTGGATCTGCTTACCTATATACTTATGCTAGTGCCGGAGCAGGTCATATCGAAAAGATGAAGCAGTTAGCAAAAGCTGGTGATGGGTTAAACAGCTATATTAATAGAAATGTTAAAAATGATTATGTGCGTTAGTTGATTCACATCGCATTCAACTTATCTCCGAGATAGTTCTTCAAATTCCATTTCTTAGACGTGTTAAGAGCGCGTTCAAGGCAGATAAACTTCATATCATCATTGCCGTTAAAATGCTCAACCGTTTTGTCATGCAATTTTCCGTCCAGGCAGATTAGCGCTTCTCGGTGGTCGTCTTTAGCTGAATAGGCTTTGTTTTCCTCTTCGGCCTTTTCGGGGTCGGGTTTAAACTCGGTAGCGGGAAGTTTTATTTTGCCAGTTGGTAAGCTTTAAAGCCTGAATCAATAGGCTCTGAATCATCTCTTTTTATTCATAAATACATAATCTTGATACTAAACAGATTTATAAGAAATTGTACCTATCCTAAAAAACGCACTACAAACCTGCTTCTTCCAGACGCTTAAACGCTACTTCCAAATGATAGGGTTTCATAATGGACTTTTTGCGTCGGGTCCAGTTATGAACTTCGTCTTTTAATTCATCAAAACTGATATTTGGTCTTTGTTGTCTGATATAGTCAACGGTACCCAGTAACTCAAGACCATAAGGGGATTCAAATCCTTCAATTAAATCCAGAAGTTTTTTTACACGTTCTTTTTGAGAGGCCGTAAGTTTTGATTGCACATATTCTTCAACTCTCTTCAACTTATCTTCCGACAGGCGTACTACAGTATCAGGTTTATTTCTTTGGGATTTATAGCGTATATAAAAACCGTTAATGTGTTTTAACAGATGGGTAAGATTGTGTGCATACGGCCCATAATACCCCTTCTCATATTTTAATCTGAGTGGTTCGCCAAGTCGTTGTAAAAAATAAGCCGCCTTTTGAACTACCAAAAGATTAATCTCATAGCCCATGATCTGGTACTCATCCAAAGCATGCAAAAGCATAGCCCTCTGTGGAGTAAGTTTAACCTCCTTTTTTTCTTTTATTGTTTGATCGTTGTAACCGGGTTCAAAAATGATAAATTCTCTGTTTTCAGCTAATGGCCCAAGATGCTTTTCCATAATGGGCTTCACTTCATCCCAGTTCAGCTTACCATTTCCACAGCCCAATGGGGGTATAGCCAGTGATCGTATGTCCTTTTCGTTAATAATATCAACTAAAGCTTCCATGCCTTCTCGGATATACGATAATTTAGAAGGGTGGCGCCAATGTTTTTTGGTAGGAAAGTTAATAATGTATTTAGGCTGTAATAAGCCAGTTTCCGTAACCAGTAATGATCCGATTTTAACTTCACCGTTTTCTACGGCCTTCTTATAGATTTTAAAGTTTTGGTGATATGCCTTTTTAAAAGCCAACGCAATTCCCTTGCCCATTACCCCCACGGTATTTACCGTGTTCACGAGTGCTTCTGCATCGGCTTTTAATATGTCACCTACCTTATATCGTATCATTAGTAGTAGTATTTGTCATTAGATATAACAGTACAAGAAATACTTTGGGATTGCAATATATGCTCTACTTTCTGTTTTGCAGAATCATTTATCGCGCAAATACCCTTAATTGCAGACCACGGCAAACTGGTATGTATTAAAAATTCAGCTTGCTTACGTCTTTTTCTATCCATGTCATCCTCTCGGTTATTCCAATATTTAGCTTTAACAATTGGCCAATCTATATGTTCAAGATCTTGTACATCATTATAGCAATTAGAAAAAGCATGATAAGCGTGTCCATCATAAAAAACATAGTTACAACCATGTTCTTCTACTTTTTCTATAGTCGTAACTAAGTAGATAATTTCTTCTTGATTACGTTGCGTAACACCATTATAGCCGTGTTTTATTTCATATAACATTGGAGAACGGGGGCCAAAATAAAAAGCCACATAATCTTTGAACGTTCCACCAGGCATTAACGGTATATCCTTAGCTCCTCTTCTTTTAATCAATGTGGAATCGCCTATTCCGGTATAATTTGGATCTCTTTCGGGATGATTGGCACAACGCAGTTCTTGTTCATCCAGAATAAATTCCAAGTTATCAATGTGGATTATCCTATATAGATAAACCGGAGATGGTATGTCAGAAGAATTGGACATTTAATTCCTACATCGCATTCAACTTATCTCCGAGATAGTTCTTTAAGTTCCATTTCTTAGACGTGTTAAGAGCGCGTTCAAGACATATAAATTTCATGTCATCATTGCCGTTGAAATGCTCAACCGTATTTTCATGCAGTTCCCCGTCCAGGCAGATTAGCGCTTCCCTATGGTCGTCTTTAGCTAGATAAATTTTATTCTCCTTAAACGCTTCTTGTTCTTCGAGAGAATAGTCCAGCATAAAGCCATTTTTAAGCAGCACTTCGTCAACGATATCTTCCTTATTGAACATCGTTTGCATACTGGACTCTTTTTCGTTGATATATTCTTTTAAGGCTTCAACGTTTTCCTTTTCAGACTTTTTAGGGTCGGGCTTAAACTCTACCCGCGAAAAGTTTGACTTGGGCCATCTCTTCAGGAATACCATTCCGTGAAATAACCTCTTTGATATTCTCTTGTATCTCTTCCTGAGAAAGAGTTCCTATATTTGATCGTACCCCATAGTGGCAGGCATTGTCAAAGGTATTTTTCTCTTGCCCTTTGAACACATCAACCACAGACTGAATGGCCTTTTCCTGATACTCAAGTTGTTCGAGCTTAAATGCCATACGTACTTATAAAATTTACTGACAGGTGTTATTTTACTCGTGCAAGATGTGAGAATATAAAAGAAGGCGCAAAGATATGCGTCTCCCAATTTAATTATAGGTACTTGTCATCTTGATTAAGAAAGGATACAACCATCCCAGCGTAAGTTCTAGTCCCATTTGGTCCCACAATTTAAAGAGTTGTCGTTCTTTTCGGTTCGGTTTGGGCCCATTTCCATCATCGCCAGATCGTGAACAAACTCCACTTGAAAAGCGAGCTTTTACATCGCCCTCTCTTATTACCAGCTTCACGCAATTTTTATATAAACCGACTGGCCTTTTCGATTGCGCAAATGTTGAGCTTTCCAGCGATCATCGTTTTTAAACATGCATCTGATAAGAATAGATGTTTTAACCATTTATGCGTTATATTGAATATGCATCACAGTAGTTAAACACCGGTTTATCATGAAAACAAAAGAGCTGATCGAAGAAATTGCATCCCTGCCGGTAGAGGATCGGGTACTGGTAGCCGATTCTGTATTACGCTCCCTTAATCCTCCCGAAGCAGAGATTGATAAAAAATGGGCGAAAGAGGCCAAAAAACGCCTTGAAGAGCTGCGATCGGGTACGACGAAGGCTATTCCAGGGGATGAAGTATTCGAAAAAATCAATAATCGTTTTTCTGAATGACCTATTCGTTTCATCCCGAAGCAGAGCGGGAGTTTGTGCGGGCCATCGATTATTATGAGGAGCGCCGGCAAGAGCTTGGTATGAGTTTTCCCAAGAGGTACATTCGGCGGTACAGCGCATCTGTTCCTTTCCTAAATTATGGCCGCTTATCGATGAAGAAATTCGACGCTCCCTGATCAAAAGGTATCCCTATGGCATTCTATACCATTACGATGAGGGACAGGATCATGTGTTTATTGTCGCGGTGATGCACTTGCACCGGGAGCCTGGCTATTGGAAGCACCGACATTAAAAATGTTTGCAAAGTTACAGCATAATATCTTAACAACAGTGCATCAATAATGTGTTTTTCACCCATTTTATGGGCTTTCTGTTAAACGGGTGGCATCTGAGCTCTCCTAATTTGTTTAACAATTGACCCTGTCCCGGCACAGAATCATCGGTTTATTTAAACTCCACACCATTAACTTTAAAGATTTCACCTCCCCAAAGGCCTTGACTTCAAATTTGTTTAATCAAATAAAGGAAATTTATCTGTTTTGAAGAAAATCGTTAAACAAAGAGGCCTCAAATGAAAACGGCAGGCATGGAATACTTACGGGCTAGTTAATGAATTGCTACCAACTGTTAAACTTTCTTGGGCCTATTTCCAATTCAACGTTAGTAGAAAGGCCTATGCAAGTGATCAATAAATGGCACCATGCAAATACAGTGATTGGTGCCCCGTAGGTTACATATGTTGTTTTGTTGATATGTGGATTTATACAGGCCTGACTGGTGGCCATGTTGTTTAACATACCCTTTAGCTGGCATAGAAACAGGCATATATTATGGGAGCCCCCGGCATGTTCAATGCCTTTTATTTGCCTCATTAGGCAAATTAGGCCTAATAACACACCCCGAAAACCCGAAAACATTAAACTTTTTTGCTGCGTAGTACACGCCGTGTTAAACGCCAGGCGTTAGACCCCCGAAACCTTTAACGCCATAATTGTATGAATTTTTGGGCCGTCAGCATTCGCTTTTTCTTTGTAATATGTTCTTTTAGCCGCCTAATGGACATGCTTTTCAGCTTTGATCGGTCCCATAATTGGGTGTTTCTTCCAGGTGCGTCATAGGATTGCAGCACGATCCGTCCATCGGCGTATTGTACGGAGTGGTTCGGCAACCGGGTGAAAAGATCGGCCAGCTGATCAATTAATTGGTCTTTGGTTTGGCCACGTCGGTATCGCATCCGGTAGCGGTCACTGCAGTATTTCGCATCTTTGCGATTATCTGCAAGGTCCGCCCCACAAAAAAGACAGCAATGTTCGGTATCGTTAGACAGACAAAAGAATAATTAAGTTTTGAAATCAAAAAGGTTAAACAAAAGAGATGGCTCACAGCGCTCGTCATCAATCAATTTCTGGGAAAAAATCAACAATTCAACACATTAACATCTAAACAATTCAACACCATAGTGTTTTATCACTAAAACAACGTAACACTATGTTGGTATAGACAGCTATTTTAAAGAATACTACCTGGAGATTAAACAATATAAGGGGTCAATGGGGGGGGTAATGGGCCCGGGGCGGGTGAGTAAGTACCCATAAGTTTAAAAACCCCACACCATACCCAATGTTAAATGAGGGGGGGGTATAATTGGTATTACCCGCCATTTATTTAAAAATGCAACAGTACTGCTCTCTAACTGCCTAATTAGGTGCGTATTTATCTTTCTATGACCAAAGTTATTTAATAAAAGCCTATCTATAGCAGGGGAGGGGGGATGGAGTTTTTAAACTATGTGGGGGGGCATTAAACTATCATATTATTATACAGTTGTTTTAATCCTCTTCATATAATGAATTGAAAAGACCTTAGAAATTAACATTTCAACAATACAACATTTCAACATTCTGTTCACAGGGAGTTTGTTTAACAATCTGTAGACCTCATTTAAAAAACACCCAACCAATATTGCCCCAGTGCCAGACTTTATAATAACATTTTGGCGTTCTTTGAGGTCAAACAGTGGTACGCACTCGTCCCCCCCCTTAAAGGGCAGGTGGACACCGCATATGGTCATTACCTACCCCTTGAGGCGTTCAAAAACTTAAAAATTCAATAGTTTAAAAAACCATTAGGGTCCTATTTAAGGTCTAAGGCCTTGGCATTCGTTCAACAAACACCAGGGGGGATGGCAACTATTTAAATATGTGAAAACCAGTGTTGCAATAAACATTTCAACAAATGTTGGAATAAACCGATACACTATGAGTTGCCTAAAACTCCAATACGTACCGATAGAGTGAAATTTTCAAGCCAAGGTGTTTTCCCGATTTAATCCGGGCTAAATACAGAGAAGCTGACATATTACTAGAGAAAGGTCAGTAGAACACGGTGAGTCTTTTATCTTTCCACTGGGTTTGTTGGCGGTGAATTCAATGGCATAGAAATCAGCATACATTTCGGGGCCATTTTAAAGATCCTCTAACCGCCTCATTAGGCAAATTAGGCCTAATAACACACCCCGAAAGCCTGAAAACATTAAACTTTTTAGCTGGGTAAGACACGCCTTGTTAAACGCCAGGCGTTCAGATCCCCGAAGCCTTTAACGCCATAATTGTATGAATTTTTGGGCCGTCAGCATTCGCTTTTTCTTTGTAATAAGTTCCTTTAGCCGCCTAATAGACATGCTTTTCAGCTTTGATCGGTCCCATAATTGGGTGTTTCCGCTACCTGCGTCATAGGATTGCAGCACGATCCGTCCGTCGGCGTATTGTACGGAGTGGTTCGGCAACTGACTGAAAAGATCGGCCAGCCGCTCTATTAACTCGTCTTTGGTTTGGGCCCGGCGGTACCGCATCCGGCAGCGGTCGCTGCAGTACTTCGCATCTTTGCGTTTATCTGATATATCCGCACGAAAGGCAGCAATGTTCGGAATTGTTAGACATAATGGGGTAATAGCTTGATGTAACAGAGAAATTGTTAAACAAAAAGGGGCGACCGGATGGCCGCCCCGTAGGATAGGGTTATCGGTAGGCTTTGATCATGTTTTTTCGGAGGAACTCCTCGATCCCTTTGCGGGGATACAGGATCTTCCGCCCGTTTTGCGTGTAGGGGATCTTGCCTTCATCGCGATAGTTCTGGACGGTCCGTCGGGAAACGTTTAACATCTCCATCACCTCCTCGGTGGAGAGCCAGTCCTTGCGGAAGCTGTCCCGGTGTTTGGGGAGTTCTTCTTTGACCGCCTCCTTGATGGCCCCGGTGAGTTCATTTAACAGTTCATCGTTGAGTGTGATTTGAATAGAAGTATTCATAACAGATCTTGTGGAATTGCTACAAAAAAATGGACAGGGAGTTAAGCCAGATCATGCAGCCAATTCTTGGTTTTCTGTTAAGTAGTTTTGCATTTCCGCCGGTGTTCGGTAGGCCAGCGTAGAATGCAAGCGCTGGCGATTATACCAGATCTCAATAAATTGGAAGATTTCTCCTCGAAGATTGTTGTAATTATAGTGTTTAGGTTCTATTGGTAGTTCTGCTTTAAAGGTTTTAAAGAAGCTCTCGGCCGGTGCGTTATCCCAGCAGTTGCCTTTACGGCTCATGCTTTGGCGGACCAGCGGTCGGGCTTTGAGCAACTTCCTAAACTCCTTGCAGGCATATTGGACACCCCGGTCAGAATGGAAGACCAGCTCCTGGTCGATAGTCCGCTTTTGACAGGCGGCTTTCCAGGCCGGAATAATCGTTTCATCGGCGCTCATGCCTTCCGAGAACGACCAGCCCACGATCTGGCGATCAGCCAGATCCATGATGGTCGTCAAATACAACCACCCTTGATTGCTGGGGATATAGGTGATGTCGCTTACCCACACCTGACCCAATTGGCCGGCCGAAAAATCTTGGTCTAACCGGTTCGGGGCCACAGGAAGAGTGTGCCTGGAATCTGTGGTGGTTACCCATTTGGGGCGAATCTGGCTTTGTATGCCTTCTTTTCTCATTAGTCGAGCTACCCTCCGGCGACTAAGCTGCTCTCCCTCTCGAAGCAGTTGCTGGTGAATGCGAGGACTACCATAGGTCTTCCCCGACTTCAGCCAGATATGTTTAATTTGTTTCGTCAAGCGCCGGTTCTCTTTGGCGCGATCGGAGGGCTCGCGACTCATCCAGCTATAATAGCCGCTTCTGCTTACATCGAATACCTCGGACATCTTTACAATGGGAAATATGTGTCTGTGTTCAGCCATAAACTGGAAAATTATCCGTTTTTCTTGGTAAAGATGCCCATCGCCTTTTTTAAGATATCCCGCTCCATACGTACGTCAGCCAGTTCTTTCTTCAACTCGGCCAGCTGGTTCTCTTCGGTAGTCCGGCTGGGAATACCTTTGCCCGGAAAGGATTGCTGGGGTTTCTTCTTATACTCGAGCGCCAAGCATAGATAAGGCCAGGATTAATACCCAGCTCATCGGCCAGCTCCCGGATATTGTCCCGCTGGTAACTTTGCTGGATTACGTCCAGTTTATATTCTTTGCTGTAGGTTCTTCTTTTACTCATAATTGTTAGTTGTCATAAATTGCGGCGACAATCTATGGCTTAACTGGGTGTCCACCAAAATGTAGCAAGTTCATTGCTTTAAGATTCGTAAGTGTGAACTGTTATGAGGATGTATTATTTTTGGACGAAATCGCAGGAAAGGGCTTCTTATTATTACCCTTTATTTTCCTTTCCTGCTTCTGAACGTAAGTTTTTGATATGGTATTTAGCTGCTTTATTCAGATTAAGTGGTTCATAGGGGAGCGTATAATCGAACGAGACATTCAGTTCCTTCACTTCTTGCAGTACCGTATCATACGCCTGTTTAACAGAAAACTGTTTTTCTTCCCTGTAAAACATAAATCGAATGTAGGCCGCATATTTTGCAGAATGCGCCATGCCTAACAACTGCTTTATGCTTATGTTTTTGATACCCTCCCAACTCACTATCGGATCATTTGATCGGGCCTCCTCATAGGGTAAAAGCTGCCCGTCATCCCAGTAAAATGTTAATAATTTTGCCATTCCAAGGTACTTGGCGTATAACAAGCGGACTTGTTTAAAAACCTCCTTCATCCGCTTGACCCTGTGGTAGATGAATTCCCCGGACGTGAACGGTTCATCCGGGTCAGAAGGCTCCAATTCGTTTAATACTTTAAGGGATTGTTCGATGTTACCCAGAGATCTACGGTCGGTTTCTGCCACAGGTCAACAATTTCGGTGGGTATGTCACCCGATTCATCAGTGATTTGGTTAACAAATTCTTCTTGTTTCTGCCGTAACTTGGTAATCCGAGACTGTATTTGGTCCTCCAGGTCATTCGTTAGTGTCGTAATATTAGCTAGACCACTTACTAGGCGTTTGGCTTCTATGGCGCTGTTGTCCTCACGAATAGCATCCACACCGGTATTCCACCAATGTTTGAAGACAGGATAGTAATCGGAGCGTTCGGTTGGAATATCGTTAAACGATTTGGACAGTTCCTCGGGAATATAAAATTGATTGTTAGACATAAGTCGGATGAAATGGTAAACAAATTTGGTTTTCGTTAGAAAATATAGTCGACTTCCTTGTCCAGGTGATCCGCCCCCAGGCTTTTCAGGTATCGGATGGTTTCTTTCACATCACTGTGGCCCAATAAATCCTTGATGGTAAATATGTCTTTGCCCTCTGACAGGCAGTGGTAGGCAAATGAGTGTCGGGCTACGTGAAAGGATACGTTTTCCGTAATACCCACTTGTGTAGCCACCTCTTTAATCTTGCCATTTACCTGGGGGTTTTTGGAGGAAACCTGCTTATCTAAAAACTCCTTGTTGCTGTAGTCTAGTCGTTTGTCAAAGAATGGAAATACATAGGTTTCGGGATCTGGTTTTTCATTGTCCGGTTTGTACCCATCTAGTATCTGCTGCATCTGTGGAAGAACCTTCATGTTTATCAGTTGACCGGTCTTTGACATCCGGTACTGCAGGCGTCCACTTTTTATTTTTTCCCACTGTAGCTGCACAACATCACGGAAACGCATGCCCCTGGCGTAGAAGGCAAATACAAATATGTTTCGGCTGTCCCACTTGCGCTGGCCTTTAGTCAGCTCTGCCTTTTCTAAATCTTGTATCTGGGTGTAGGAAAGCTTCGTTTTGTAGGTCTTTGCGCTGGGCATCGTAAACTGATCAAACGGATACAGCGACCGCTCTACATGACCTTCTCGAATGGCATCATTGAATATCTTGCGGATCTTTTTCAGGTAATTCGCTCGTGTATTCGGGTTATTGCCATACTCCGTCTCCAGGTATACATTGAACTTCCGAATGAACGTCAGATTTATCTCAGAGAAAGGAAGGGTATCCTCGTCCCAGAACTCCCGGACGCGCCCAATCACCACTTTGTAGTTTCGCTTGCGATTGTACTTGTTCTGTTTGTCAAAATCAGCCAAGATATCTTCAGCAAAAGAAAAGAAATCCGAAAGATCCTGCCAGTTTCCTTCTACCGCTTCCTTCAGCTTATCTACTGAGACCCCGTTTCGGCTGGCAGACCGCAACTTTAGAACCTGTTGTTGGGCCTCTGCTTTCTTGGATTTCAGAAAATTATTCAGCCACTTATAATTAGGATTGCTACGGCGAACCTCCCCGCGCTCGGAGTTCCAATCCGCTTCTGGAAGTCGGATATCAAGGTTAACCAATCGTGATTTTCTGTCATGTGTTATGCGCAGGTAAATGGGATGATGTTCCTTGCCCTTGCGGGGCTTCTGGTAGAGCTTGAGGGTTGCCATATCAAGTAGCTTTTGTCTGTTATTTTACTTGACATAACTTTACATAATAAAAATTATGGCAGCAAATACCCTCAGGGTATATATCAACCAAGGATACCCTTATTTAAATACAATGAGAGGCATTTTGAATTTTAAATGGTTTTGAGCTGTGCGAGAGGAAGGTATCTTTATCTTGTTAATCGCTGAATAGTAACCATCCTTATCTATGACTGATAACTAAATAACAAAAATTTGAACGATGTATTTTAGGATGTTAACCATCCATAACTCAAATTTAATTTGCGTTATATAATTTTTAAAAATTCCCTAATATATTTAAAAACAGTTACTTAGGTGTTAATATTTGCTATTGGGCGCCCTCATTTTTAAGATGCTAGTAATTATTGGGTACAATAAATGAGAGTTGCTATCGAGGCCGTTAGGTAGTTTTGAGACTCCCCCCTCCCGATAATAATTTCATCAACATGGAGGATTCCTATGGGTAAAACATTATTTCGTATACAAATTTTAAATAACATTTTAGTCTCTCTTCTATTTTATTTACTGATTTCTCCTACTCTAACATATTCAGCAACTCTGGAAAAAGATAAGCTTCTAAAAAATACGAGCATTATCTCTCTTAGTGCGTCGACAATCCAAAAGACAGCACCTGGCGAAATTGATTTTGTTGGTACCGATCCTGTAAGTATAAACGGAGCGTTAGTTGCATTAAATGAAGGAAATCAAGACTCTGCAATAAAATTCGATGAGTATTATTTCGATATAAGGTAAAATTTTCAGCAAATGCAGAAAATTGTAAAGATAAATATCCTGAATCACATTCATCTTAACTTCCAATAATGCGCAATATGGCACAACGGATACTGGTTCTTCTATTTGGACTATTTCTTTTAAATTCGGTCGGCGATATATATGCGCAGGAAAATAACGCCGCAACCGAAAGTTTAGCAATTATAGGCGATGTTGGGAATGGGAGTGATGGGCCAACAATCACCAGCATCGATCCAAATCCCGTAAAAGGCTCAAACTCGGATCAACCCATTACAGTGAATGGAGCCGGGTTCGAAGAAAGAGCATTCGTAATTCTTGATGATCTTGAGGATGACCAGGGGCCGTTTCTAAATCCTGAGAAGACAACATTTGTCAGCAGTGAAGAGCTGACCCGGCAAGCAACTTTTACAGGAAAGGCGTCCACATGGTCTGCGCAGGTTGAAAACCCGGATGGCAGTCGATCAGAAACTTTTCAGTTTGGAGTACAGGCACCATCAGATCTAAATATTGAAGATTTTGCCTATTCAGTTGGCGATACTCAAAACGTATCTGAAGCCACTTTCAAGGGCGGGGAAATCCAAATGACAGGTGGGGCAACCATCCCCAAAAATATATCGGATGCATCTGCCTCAGCCCAAATTACAGTGGAAGAACCCAATAGTGGCACCACATGGAAAGTTGGTCGAGAGGAATCGATTGATTGGACAACATCAGGGGTTTCTGGTGATGTTTTCATATGGCTTTATCGGGGAGATGGAGAGTTGGTGAGGAGAATTTATCGATGGTCCGGGTGGGGACCAGCAGAATGGACTGTGCCTCCTTACATTGAGCCGGGTAATGATTACTATATAGTTATTTTTAGTGCTGATGATCCAGATATAAGGGGGCGAACCGATGGTACTTTTACGATCGAAGAAGGGACGGGACCTTATATTACTATGTTGAGTCCATCTGGAGGTGATAAATGGACATCAGGTGAAAATGAAGAGATTCGATGGACCAGTCGAAATGTCCAGGGAGAAGTTGAAATTCGTCTTTACAGAGAAGGTGCTATTTTAGTTGACTATATATCAAGAGGTACATCTAACGATGGTACTTATGACTGGACTATACCTGAAGATATTGAACCACGCACTGATTATTATGTTGGAGTGAGAAGTCTTGAGAATGAGAGTGTGTGGGATACTGAAGGTTTCTTCCAAATAGGATATCCAAATTCCGATCTTTCCGGGATCATTGACACACGCGGGAATGCCTGGGATGTGGAGGTTTCAGGGAATTATGCATTTATAGCTGATGAAGATGGCGGACTGACGGTGGCAGACATTTCAAATCCGTCTAATCCTTTCGAGGTGAGTTCGGTTGAAACTCCGGGCCGGGCACTCACGATTGATGTGGTCAGTAATTTTGCCTATGTAGCAGATGAGAATGGTGGATTACGTATCTTTAATATTACGGATCCGATCAATCCAACAGAAGTAGGTTCTTTCGATACAGCAGATGAGGCATGGGGCATTACTGTTTCTGGTGACAATGCATATATAGCAGTGGAATCGGATGGCCTGCAAATTTTAGATATTTCAAATCCGGCCAATCCTACAGAGGTCAGTCTTACAGACACGCCCGGTAGAGCCGTAAATGTACAGGTGCGTGGAAATTATGCTTATGTAGCTGATTACTCAGGTGGTTTACGTATTATGGATATTTCCGATCCAGCCAACCCTGTGGAAGTGAGCTTTCTTAGTGCGCATGATGAGATCTGGGATATTGATTTTAAGGGGACTCATGCTTTCGTGGCAGATCACGGTCTGCGAGTTATTGATATTTCCGACCCGGCCAATCCAACAGAAGTAAGCTACTTTGAAACCTCTGAGTCTGCCTGGGATGTAACGGTTTCAGGGAATTACGCTTATATAGCAGCCGAAAATGCCGGAATTCGTACAATTGATGTGTCTGACCCTTCAAATCCTGTGGAGACTGGATACTTTAATACTCCTGATCCTGCTTATGGAGTGTCGAGCGAAGGAGAATATGTGTATATAGCTGCAGAGGAAAGCGGCGTTTATATTATTCGAAATCAGTCAGATGATGATGTTACACCGCCAGAAGTACCAACTGGTTTAAGTGCTTTGCTCGAAAACGGAGAGATTACATTAACATGGGATGCAAATTCGGAGACCGATCTGGCCGAATACCGTCTTTACCGATTTGCACTTCCTCAGAAAGAAACAAAATTAGTTGCCACTATTTCTGCGGGAACAGAAACCTATACGGATACGGATATAGTCAACGGACGTACATATTCTTATTGGGTTAGTTCTGTGGATCAGAATGGAAATGAAAGTGGATATTCAGATGAAGTGCAGGTTACTTTCGATTCAATTCCAATAGCAAACAGTTTTGCACATCCAATAGGTGGTGGAAATAAAGTATTAGAAGAACATCTTGATCCTAAGACCAATCCGTATTATCCAAACAATCCGAGGCAGAGTTCTGATATAAACCGTGAGCCAACTGGAACAGGTAATTTTTGGTTCAATTTACAGGATGTTGGCAACTTTAATACCGGAATTGGTGGAATTCATGTTGGAGAGGACTGGAATTACGGAGGGCCAGGTGATGATATTGGGGAGGCTGTTTATGCTGCTGCTGCCGGTGAAATTATAGATACCCGGCCATTATCCGATCCGGCTTCCGGCAGTGGATATGCAATTATTATAAAGCATGTATTGCCCTCAGAAGAAATATACTACAGTTTGTATTTACATGTTGTGGATGCATCATCTGCCAATGGCGAGATCGTAACACCATCCATAAGTGGAATAGTAGAAAAAGGAGATATGATTGCCCGCATTGGAGATGTAACGTCATTTGGGTCTCACCTGCATTTTGAGATAAGAAATGATAATGATAATTGGGATCCAACCGGTGAGTTATTCCCAAATGATATCGGTACTACAGCGTATTATTCACATAATCAGGAGCCGGCAGATCAAATGACGGCTGCACAAGTTGAGCAAGCATATGATCTCATGCAAGATATTGGCATTGTAGATCCATCAGATTTTATTGATGCCCATTCTTCCGAAGAACAAACTATCGCTGCTCCAACGGGTTTAACAGCTGCTACAAGCAATGGGAATATAGAACTCTCCTGGAATGCCAATACAGAAGAGGATCTGGCCGGTTACAATCTCTACCGTTCAACTTCATCCTTTTCAGAGCAATCTTCCGCTACAAAATTAAATGGATCACCAATTACTGGTACCAGCTATACTGATGAGAATGTTGAAGCCGGGGCTACTTATTACTACCGACTTACAGCTGTAGATGCCGATGGTAATGAGAGTGGGTTTTCGAATGAGGCATCGAATAATTATCGAAAATGTAGTTGCTGAACTCAGTCATCACACGTACAGCGAAACCTATGATCAACTTTCAGTCCCTGAAAACGGGAGTGGCTATTTTTATGCAAATATTTCCTCTGAAAGTAGTTTAAACATTGAATCATCTGCAGCTACAATATCATTAATCAATATTACAGATGATTCGGATCTTAGTGCCCCACGGTATTCATTGACGAGAATATTCTTCAAATTGAAGTTCCATTTGATGCTTTACAGGGAGAAAGTGTGGCGACGTTTGAAACAGGAAATGAAATAACGTTTGAAAATCAATCCATTGAGATCATAAGTGATCCACTTGAATTTTCGGCTTCCTCTATACCTCAAATCTACAACCGTACGTGGAGTGTTTTTGCAGAAGGTAGTGCGGGAGTATCGGGTTCTGTAGGAAGTATTGGTGTTGGGGCAAGTATATCGGCAGCGAAAGTATCTGTTAGTGGCAAAGGTGCTATGGGGCTTGAATTTCAGATTAATGAAAATGATGAACTCTTTTTAACACGAAGAATGGAACGCGGAGTTGCTGGTTCTCTTTCAACTCCGGATTTCAATCCTGGGATAGGTGAAGTAACAGTGGGTTTAAGTGCAGAATTGTTTATTAAAGGAATAGGCGGGCAGACTGTAAGCTTCGATAGAGTGAATGGCCTTGATGAGGATACAAAACTTTTAGCTCAAACCGGATTTATGCTGGAAACGATGTCACTTGGAGGTGTACCAATGTCTCCTTTTGCAAAAGTTTTTGTTAAAGCAACAGTAAACACTATTAATAGTCTTGGAAACGTACAGCAGTATTTTCAACCTGCGATGGTAGAAAAATATGATGGATTGGGTATTGAAGGTGATTTGTCAGCAGGATTGACCTCTACATTTGGGAATTTTGATCTGACCGTAGAAAAGTCTATAGCCGGTTTTGCAATGAGTGGAAAATATATCCAATATCCAAACGCAGGACAATTTGAACCAAAACAATCCAAGTATTTGCGTCTACAAAATTCAAAAAAAATGAACAATAGTTCACCATCAACCGGATTGGAGTTATCCCGATCGTTCGGTTATGATATTTCTGATCTGATTATCGATTTGAAATTCGGGAAAAGTTCAAAGAATGATTTTGGTCTACTACCATCTGGCTTAGGCATGGAAAGTACATTTTCAGGGTATTGGAATAATTCCGGAGATCTGGACTACCTGAGTTTTTCAGTGACAAGTGGAGGCGATTTAGAATTATTCAATGAAGAAGAGGGAATATATCACTCATCTATTTTTACTATTCCCGGTCGTTATTCGGCAGATCTATTCAGTATAGAGTCCATCTTTGCCGGTGTGATGGAACCCTCAAGTTATTCTATTCCTATTGGAGGTTCTGCATTGCCGGGCCTGCAAAAAAGCTTGAATTATCTATTAGACAGAGTCAGATAATAGCCAACCTATTAAACTTCTAAATACAGAGCACAGAGGTACTGGTACTGATCTTGGGTTTAACCTATCATTGGATGCAGCCATAGGTGCCGGACTTGGGTTAGATCTTGGTTTTTCATTGAAATACTTTGATGAGATTGAATATCCAACCAACTACATCGAAATCTATAACGGAGGTCTGAATTATCCGGTAAGATCTGGTTCTTATAATAGTCAAATGTCGGAATCTAAATTAACAGATATCTTGACTGAGCTTCTCTCAGGAACACAGCCGTTAATTAAGGAGGCATTTTCAAATCTTATTAATGTAATAGATAAGGCTATCGAGCCAGGCAAGGAATTTGTAGCTGACGCTGTAGACAAAGGGGCTGAGACAATTGGAAAAGTTAAGGGAAAAATTAAGGAGGGTGGTCAATTTATTATTACTACTCTAAATCCTTTTTCCAATAGTGTTGTACAAAAAGCATTCGAAACACCGAAAGTACGAAAGATGTATTCCAATCCAAATGTTTTTTATGAACTTCCAGCTAAATCTGTAGATGATAACGAAACTGTTTTGGCAGAAGCAGGTTCCGAACTGATTGTGATCAGTGATGTAATGGACCTCGTATTTAAACCTGAGGGAAGCAGCGATTCATTAATAGTTTTGGAGGATCCGATTGAAATAGAGATGATCATCTACGAATCGGACCTGACAGATAACGATTTTGATGAGAGTGACAAAGAAAGTGTTAACCTTTACAGGTATCTATCAAAGAAAATTGGTTGGGTGCGGGTCGAGAGTGAGCTAAATGATGATGTTGTCAGTGCCGATATCACTACGCTGGGTTCATACGCACTTGGCATTGAAATCAACCGAAGCGACGACTCTGTTGCCCCTGAGATTTATGAATCCGGATACCTTGAAGCAGCAGATAATCAGGGCGTGGATGAGATCTTTGCCCGCGTGCGTGACGACAGGTATGGAACCGGGGTCGATTTCGGGAATACGTTTATGATTGTCAACGAGGATACAGTCAGCTATTTCTATCAGCCAGCAAACGAACGAATCTTTTTTAATCTTACCAATTACTCAAATCTGACCGGTGAAACAGAAGAAGTAAAAATCGTTGCAACTGACTTTACAGGAAATCAGTCCACTGAAACCTTCTCGTTTGAACGGGTTACTACAAATACAGACGATGAATCTGAATTGCCGGATCGTTTCGTCCTGCATGACAACTACCCCAATCCTTTTAATCCTCAAACTGTGATTCCATTTGAACTTGCCGAAGCGACACATGTGGAGATCAATATCTATGATGTAGCCGGTCGTTACATCACCACACTGCTTGACGAGCGAGTATCGGCCGGTAGCCACCAGGTCACCTGGGACATCTCCGTGGGCTCGGGCCGTGAACTCAGTTCCGGCGTCTACTTCTACCAGGTAAAATCAGGCAGTTTTAACCAAGTGAATAAAATGATGCTGATTAAATAAAATACCCCGAGGCAGAGCCATCGGGGTATTAATCCGACTTTGCTCCGCAAATTTATAAGTTATTTCCGACCCAGAGGATCGGGGAATTAGACCACCTAACTATTAAAGTAAGTCTGGAAACAAATGAGAGTATAATAAAGCTTACATTAGACTGGGAATAATAAACTACGTTCGAAAGGGATGCCACATACTTGGTATCCCTTTTTTAATATAAACAGTACCAACTAAGGATAATCCTTTTGGGTAAAAAGGACTAAATTATGCAACATCACATATCTCAACGCCCCTCTGTAGCGCCTTAAGTTTATCATCCCATGTGGGGATGAATTCCTGCCCGATAAAGCCCTCATAGCCGGTTTCCAGGATGGCCCGGACAATGGCCGGATAATTGAGTTCCTGGGTCTCATCAATCTCATTGCGGCCGGGTACGCCCCGGTATGGTAATGATTAATGTACTGGTGATTATCACGGATGGTGCGGATCACATCGCCCTCCATAATCTGCATGTGATAAATATCATAAAGCAGCTTGAACCGGTCGGAGCCGACCCGCTGGCAGAGCTCCACGCCCCACTTGGTATGATCACACATATAATCCGGGTGATCGACCTTGCTGTTCAGTAGTTCCATTGAGACTGTCACCTTATATTTTTCGGCGGTAGGCATAAGTTTTTTGAGTCCCTCTGCACAGTTTTCCAAGCCGGTTTCATCATCCATGCCGTTGCGATTGCCGGAAAAGCAGATGATCTTGTCCAGCCCGGCTTCTGCGGCTTTGGGAATGACCTCCTCGTAGCTGGCGATCAGCTTGTCGTGAAGTTCCGGGTTGTTGAAACCGTCGGGAATCCCCATCCCCGCTCCCCACGGCATCGCGCAGGTCAACCCATGTTTTTGAAGGGTCGGCCATTCCTCCGGCCCGACCAGCTCGACCGACTGCAGTCCCATCTTTTTGACGGCCGCGGCGAACTCATCGAGTGGAATTTCATCGTAACACCACTTGCAAACCGAGTGTTTAATCTGGCCATCGACTATTCCGCCAAGGACCTGCTCGCTTCGCCAGAGGCCGTCGGCCAGCCCGATCAGGGCACTTGAACCGAAAATAGTTCCAATCTTTTTGAGTGCATTTCTTCTCGATATATCCATGTTCGTTTTCCTTTAGATTTATGTGTTAGGTTCCATAAAGGCCCATTCCATGCTCTACTGCAGCATAGTAAGATATTCCACCAGGTCCACCAGCTCCTGCTGGCTCATGCCCGCATGGAGATTTTCCGGCATCAGCGACTGCTGCATCTTCTTTCGGGAGCTGATCTCACTCAGGGCATACGTTGTCCTTACCCCGCCCGGGGTCAGCAGCTCTATTTCTGTTTCAGTTTCATTGCGGATAATCCCGGCCACTTCGGTCCCATCTTCCATCGTGAGAATATATCCCTCGTATCCAAAACTGATACCCGCATTGGGATTTAGAATAGCGTCATACAAACCCTCTTTAGGAAGCTTGTTCCCAATTTCCGATAAAGCCGGACCGAACTCTGTTCCCTGTCCATTGACCTGGTGACATATCTGGCAGGACTGCTCAAAAATAGGCTTCCCGTTCGCGGGATCCCCCTCCATCGATGCCAACTGCTCAATTGGTGGCAAATCGGCCGTTTCGGGGGTTCCTGATTCTCCTGCCAGCTCCCGGGCCAGCTGCCTGACATCACCACGCCAGGAATCGGCCAGCGCTTCGGAGGCTGACTGCTTGAGGGAGTCGGAGATCATGCCGCTGTTGACCAGCTCCACCAGCTGTTGCTCCCCACCCCAGCCCGTGCCCAGCGCTTTTATCGCTTGTCGGCGGGTAGGTAAGGCTTGAGTTTGATCCAAGATAACCCTCCTCAGCACCGCAAAGGCTTGCGAAGACCCCGTATTCCCTAAGGCCGTTAAGACACTAAGTTTGTTTTTAGGATTATCTGCATTTAGCTTTGTGTTAATTCGTTCTTCACCACCTAGCTGGAGTGATAGTTGGGCAGCTCGTATCCCAATGCTGCTGTCCGGATAAGCCTGCATCATAGATAGAAGCTCTTGGTTTTGCGTTTCTAACTCAAACCGTTCAACCAAGTCCAGATAATCCTGCGTGCCTTTCACTGCTTGTAACGCTTCTTCGAGCTCTGTTTCTACTAAGGATGATTGCTCTAGCGCCGATCGATTCAGATGATTCAGCGCCAAAATATTTAAACTCTGTTGATTGGGGGAGTCTCCCTGCAGAACACTAATCAACTCCTCCCGTTTGAACTCATCGTCGGCATGAAAGTCAAATGCGCGGAAGTATCGACGTTTTTCCTCCACTTCTATCGATGGATTCCTGATGATTTCGCCTAACATCGGAATGGCGGCGGTAGCCCTGGAGCGCCACACGATATCGCGGCCGACCGGTGTATTCCAATCGTCTCCCACACGCTCTTTCCAAGCTTCAAAAAAGCGATCCTCCTGCCCTGCAGCACCGATTCCCAGCGCTTCCAAGTACCACCGATCACTACCGGTATGCTGGGCGGCCAGTTGCGCCCACAATTCAGGTGCTTCCACCGAGGTGTTGCGATGCAGCGCGATGGCAACTTCTCGACGGACTTGTGGAGATGAATCATCCACCAGCTGCTTAAGAATGGGGATAATGTTGATGTCCAGTTGACGGGTTGCCCGCAGGCCGGTTATCCGGATATCAGGATTGGGGTCGGCCAGCGCCTGATCAATGTAGTTGGTACCTTGTTCATCTAGCTTGCTCAGGAGCCATAGCGCGCGAGCACGGTACTGGGCATTTTCTGAATTCCATAGGCCAACTAGTACCTCCTCTGCTTCACTTCCCCAGTTATGTAATTTTAGCCAAGCGCGGGCTCGGAGATTATGATTAGGATTTTTAAGTGCATCAATAGCTCCTTGTGGGGTACTTAAATCAAACTCTGGGGTGCTATAAGGAATACCTTCTGGGGCAATTCGGAAAATACGTCCCCGCTGTTGATCACCCATTTGGTGTCCACCCACACCGGGATCATACCAATCTGCTACAAAGATCGATCCATCAGGTGCTACAGTCACATCAGAGGGACGAAACCATTGGTCTTTGTCCCCCTCCAGGATGTTCTCGATTTGTGCAGTGTAGCCAGCCCCCTCTTTCTGGACGGGATAGGAGCGTATTATATTAGGCCCGGCATCAGCGTGGATCATCTGGTTGTGAAAGACTTCCGGCAGTAACTCCCCTTCATACACTAAGATACCAGTAGGTGATCCCGCTCCTGTCTGTAACAGGTTGGGTACCACGCCGGGATCATTTTGATGCCAATGCCGAGTAGGAATATCCTCCGCCATGCCCGTCCGACGCGTGCGCCAGTCGGCCCCGTTCAGCTCGTTGCGATACCCGTAATTGCCATACTCCATTACGTAATTTATTCGCACGCCCCTGTTGCCATCATCATCGTTATCTGACTGCCAAAGCGTGCCGTCAGAATCCAGGGCCACCTCGTAGTTGTTGCGAAAATTATGGGCCAGCACTTCGAACTGGCTGCCATCCAGATTGCAGCGAAAAACCATTCCCTGCCGATAGGGATTGCCATCGGTCTGTACCTTATTTCCGAATTTATCCGTGATTACATTCCCTTCAGGATCCTTAATGACATTGCCCTCGTTGCCCATATTGAAATACAGCTTCCCATCAGGTCCAAACACCGCAACATGCACCCCGTGGTCATGCTGCTCTCCTTCGATGCCACTGAACAACACCTCTTTAGTATCGGCCTTTTCATCTCCGTCGGTATCGGTGAAGACAAACACATGCGGGCTGCGGGACACATAGACCCGGTTATCAAGCACCATGATCCCCAAAGCGGCGTTAATTTCGTTTCCCTGATAAAACACCTTACTTGTATCTGCTTGGCTGTCGCCATCGGTATCTTCGAGGATCACAATCCTATCCCCATCAGGACGGGTGGGGTTATCGGGGTTCAGGCTGGGCCGGTAGTTGTATCCCTCAGTCACCCAAATACGCCCCTCGGCGTCAATATCCATGTTGGTGGGATTGACCAGCATATCTTCGGCGGCGAAAAGTTTGGTTTCCAGCCCATCGCGGGTCTCCAGTCCCGCCAGCGCGTTCTCGGCACTGCGCTTTTGTTGGTCAGAAAGAGATTCAAATTCAGGTTCCCCATTCTGCTGGCAAGCACTTGATACCATCAAAAGCAAACAAATAAAAGACCATAGCACCCTTTTTTTTAATAGGATATCATTACAAATAGTAGTCTTCTCCATAGCTAGTAAAGTCTGATAATTTTTTTTCTGTGAAATGCGATCCGCTATCATTTATATGTTCCCAAAAATCCCTGTCTCTATTTCCGAATCATGTGTAGAAGCGAATCATACTATAATAGCATTTAGTTGAAACGAAGCAGGTAAATCATTACCTGCTTCGCTTAAATTAGGACTTAGGGATAGTGAGTTTGTCATAATTATATCGGCAGATCATTAATTATAGCCGGGGTTTTGAACAAGGTTCTCATTTTTATCGATCTCATATCTGTAGGTATAGGTAGGAAATAAGCATTCTCATTCCATGTACGTTGATCCACAACCTGAATATTGTATTCAAATGTATATGAGCCATCATTATTCAGACGTCCAATAATATTACGCCCTCTCCATCTTCATAAACATCAGGAGCAATCATCCAGCGGCGAACGTCAAAATAGCGATGTCCTTCAAACGCCAATTCAACCCTGCGCTCATTGCGGTATCGCTCCCATTCAGTGCTTGACCTGAGTCAGTAATGTCTGGCATACCTGCCCGCTCCCGGATTCTGTTTAATGCTCTGCGAGCGTCATCCTCTTCACCTAATTCAATTGAGGCTTCTGCATAGTTAAGAAGAACCTCTGCAAACCTTATAAAAATATAGGGTTTAGTCTGAATGAAGAACTGGTGATCAACATTAATATCGAGAAATTTACGCATATAATAGCCGGTGTATGTTCCGTTCCAGTCTTCTACAGGGCCATCGCGCGTATCTATACCAGGTCGTAAGGCTTGCTGCCCTTCAACTTCATAATAGGCTGTTTCTACAATCCCTTCGGGGTCCTGTTCAATCATGTCACTTGGTCGCTCGCGCCAGTGCGATCCATTATAAAAAATTGAAGCATAAAAACGGGGATCGCGATTTTCATAGGGGAAAGCTGCATGCTGCGGATCATTCCAATTGAATTCAGTACCATTTGCCATTTCGTAAGCATCTACCATCTGCTGTAGAGGGACATCTCCACCCCAGTTATGATATCCATTAGGTCCATGGTATAATCCTATATCTGGTGTCATGTCAAGGGCATTTCCGCAACATCCATCCCATTCCTGTCCTCGAATAAAATATCTTGCAAAGATGATTTCCGGATGATCATTCTGGAGAAAGATATCGGCATAATTTTGTGCTGCGGAGTCACCAGGTGCAGGGTTGGCCGCATATAACTGATAACCATGATCCATTACCGCCTGGGCAGCATCCTTGGCTGCACGCCATCTTTGCATCTGGTCTCCACTTGTATAACCAGTCAACTCTGGATTACTGCCTTGTGGATTTGCATAAAGATCACTAGCTGCAAACAGTAGAACCCGTGACTTTAAAGCTAAGGCAGCTCCCTGACTAGCCCGACTTTTATCACCTTCAATAACCGTAGGCAGTAGAGAGACTGCCATATCGAGATCAGGAAACGACAAAATTGATCGATTCTTCAAATGTATTCCTTTCTACTAAGAAATCTTCATCATCTAAGCTGAATACTTTTTCAATGAGGGGAACGGCTCCAAATGCTTTAATAAGCCGGTGATAGTAAAATGCTCTCAAAAATCAGGACTTCTCCTTTAAGCCTAGCTTTAGTTGCCTGATCAACGGTAGATTCATCTATATTGGCCAGAAAAATATTGATGTTTCTAATTTGGCTATAGAGTTCATCCCACTGAAAATCCCTCCAAAAGCCTTCCCAAAAACCGAGATCATCAGGTGTCAAATTACTCATTCTGACTTGTTGATCCTCCCATCCATGAACGTGTTTGGTTTCATCAACACCTGAACTAATGGAAATAGATGTATAGCCGTGCCCGACACCTGAGTATGTATTATTCACATAAGCTTCCATCAAAGCAGCATCAGTCCATAACTGCTCTTCTGTAGTCTCATCTTCGGGTTGCTGGTTCAATACCTGATGGTCACAGGCCGAGAAAACTAGCAGGGTACTTACTGTCAATATTAAAATAGATAAGTTCTTCATAGCTGGTATGATTTAAAATAGTTTAAAATGTTAAGCTGACACCGATATTAAAGACCCGCTTTTGCGGATAGTATTGACCGGTTGTGCTTGAGGCCTCGGGATCCATTACATTTAGTTTGTCAATAGTGAAGATATTTTGTCCACTCACATAGGCCCTCAAATTTTGCAGGCCAATTTGTTCACCTATAAGGGTGGTAAAATCATATCCAATTTCAATCGTCTTGAGGCGTACGTAATCTGAATTTCTCAAGAAATAGGTGTTTTGATTACCCGATCCCGCAAAGGCAGCCCAGTACTCATCGCTACGATTGTAGGTACGAGGGTGTTCTGTATCCGGGTTTTCGGGCGTCCATCGCTTTTCAGCATAGCTTTGCAAAAAGTTCCCAATTTCACCCGATTCAGTGAACACATATCGAACTGCTCCCGATGCCCCTTGGAATAGGGCGGAAAAGTCAAAGTTCTTATAAGCTGCAGTCAGACCTAGTCCCCCTGTAAAGGTTGGCATATTATTTTATCTATCCGGACTCGGTCCTGCCCATTTATTACACCGTCTTCATTGATATCAACAAACTTGATATAGCCCGGACGTGCTCCTGGCCAATGTGGGTAGGAATCCAATTCCTCTTGGTCGTTGAAGACGCCGTCTGTCTCATAATAAAGCTCCGTATTCATCGGATGACCTGTAGATTGCTGCCACTCTGGTGCTCCTGGAGCTTCATCCCAATATTGGATTTCATTTTGGGCATATCCTGCGTTTACTGATACATCGTAATTAAAGTCACCGATTTGATCGGTATAAGTTATCCGACCGTCAACACCACGATTGATAACTTCTCCAATATTCTCACGGGGTAGAGTGAATCCAGCCGTAGTTGGTATGGAAGCGTTTCTCCACCATAAGATTTTGTCCCGGAAATATCGGAAGTAGTCAGCTTGGATTGCCAAACGCCCATCCAGCATTTCGGTATCGAGACCAACATTAAACTGATTGGCTACTTCCCAAGTAACATTAGGATTGGAAATCCGTGACTGAACCAAACTTTTTTGCAGTTCATTTACATTACGAACGTATCCAGTTCCGAACTCATAAGTAGTCAGATACTGGTAGGGTTCAATTCGGTCATTACCTGTTTGGCCCCAACTTCCGCGCAACTTAAATCCTTCAAAAAACGGAAGTATGTCATCCCAGAACGGTTCTTCTGAGAGTCTCCAGCCAAGAGAAATGGCAGGGAAAAATCCGAACCGATCTCCTTCTGGAAAGATATATGAGCCGTCATATCTCCCAACAAATTCGAACAAATACTTTTCCTTATAATTATAGTTGATTCTTCCAAAGTAGTTCATCCGGATACTATTTATTGAACTTCCGGAGTTGTCTTTCTGAGCATCACCACCCACGTTAAGCTCATCCAGTTGATTGGTTAGAAAACCTTGTCGATAGGCCGAGAAAAAGTTACTTCTGGATTCCTGTCGTTCTATTCCTGCAAGAAGGCTAAAGGAATGATCTTCTAAATCCTTTCGGTACCGACCCAGCAGGTTTAGCGTAGATTGATACTCATCATTCATATCTTCGGTAAGCTGGGGCTCATTTAATCCTCTTTGGGCCCGTGTGCGAACAGGATCTCCGTTTTCATCATAGGATTGATAATCCCACGTGTACAGATACCAGGGAGTGGCCCAAAGCTTATTGAACTCATAATTCTTGTCGTACGAAACGTTGCTTTCAAGTACTAAACCTTCAACAAAGGGTACTTCAACTTCCACCTTTAGGTTGCTTTGAAAAACATCCCGCTTGTCGCTATCGTATCCCGTAGCCTGCGTGCCTGTTACTACAGGATTATCACCATACTCGATATCAGGACCTGGCTGCCCGTTTGGCCAATATGCAGGCAGGGTTGGCTTACCGCGCATCAAAGCCCTGAAGGTTTCTCCTGCAGAGCGAATTGGGGCTTCTTGCCCTTCACGCCTACCAGCAATACTTAATGAAAGATTTATAAAGTCATTAATTTCACCACTGATATTACTTCTGAAATTGTACTGATCGTATTTAAAACCGCTATCATTAAAGTAGCCATCTTCGCTTGCTGCCCCTACTGACAGATAGTATTGAATTTGCTCACTACCACCTGATACCGAGGCGTTTAGCTTATTCTGCATTGACACATCTTTAAATGCGGCATCAAACCAATCGGTGTTTGGATGGGTCCAAGGATCAGTTCCCTGCCGGTACTTTTGGATATCCTCTTGAGTATGTCTCGGTTCCCTTCCTCTATACATATCAATCTCATTAATCATTTGTGCATAGGTTGCAGCATCTGCCATCTCTGGTATTCGAGTAGGCTGGGTAAATCCTTGGTTGTAGGAGAAGGATACTCTAGTATCTCCAGCTTGTCCTTTTTTTGTAGTTACAAGAATTACCCCATTTGCAGCTTGAGATCCATATATAGCCGCTGATGCATCTTTCAGTACGGTTATATCTTCAATATCATTTGGGTTCAACCGAGATAATCCACCAGTTCTGTTAGTGACACCATCAATTACCACAAGGGGGCTGTTGTCGCCAAGCGTATTACTGCCTCGTATCTGTATGGTGGATCCCGAACTTCCTGGTTGACCTGTGTTATTAATAGCAACTAATCCTGGTAAACGGCCTACAAGTGAATTTTCAATATTCACTACCGGCGCTTTCTCGATTTGTTCGCCCCCGACATTGGTGATTGAACCGGTACTGGTTGCTGCTTCTTGAGTTTCATAACCTACTACTACCAATTCTCCACCTGCAACGGTTTGTGACTGCATCGCCACATCTACCTCTGTCCGCCCATTTATTGGTACGGTTTGTGTTTCATATCCTACAAAGGAAAAAACCAAAGTATCTTGCATGGAAGGGGCGGAAAGTTTATACATACCTTCTGCATCAGTTGAAGTACCGGTAGTTGTACCTTGTATCACAACATTTACCCCCGGCAGTGTTTCACCGCTCTGAGCATCCGATACGGTACCGGTTATAGTTTCCACCTTTGATACCTTTGGCAGAACTTCAATCGGTTTTGATAGCAAAAAACTTCGTCTTCCTATCTGCTCATACTTAATATCGAGCAGGTTTGATAACCGTGTTAGTGCAGTTTGAAAGTCTTTAGCTTCAACCACATTATTTGGTACTAATTCCCCTTTTACCAAATCACTTTTATAGATAAAGTTTACGTTATGTTTTTCCTCTAGAATGTTAAGTGACTGTTCTAAAGAGAGGGTTTGATTGACCTTCTCAAACTGTTTCTTAAAGGTCAGAGCCTGTTCAACGCTTTGAGCTTGAACTAATGAAAGTCCCAGCAAACACCATCCCAGTATTATATGTATGGTTCTTTTCATATTTTCCCCTTATATAGGATTAGATTTAAGATTGATCCCTAGTACTATTTACAATTTCCCACTAGCATGCTTTTCTCCTAATACTATTAAACCATTTTTAAATTCAACGGGACGATCAAGCATATCCTGCAACGCATTCAAAAACACTTCTAAGTTATTATTAGGTAAAGATCCCGAGACCTTGATATTCTCCATTTCCGTGCCATTCAGTTCAAATTCGACCCCATAAATTTGTGCAATTCTCTTGGCTACGTTATCCAAAGTTGTATCTTGGAATATCAACTTATCTTGAGTCCAGGCCGTATAAAGATTGGCCTTAACCGGTTCTGACAGTATTAATTGTTTACTTCTACAAATATGACTCATTTCTCCGGGATGCATGACATAGGTATCTTTTACATGACTCAGTGAATCAGTCATCTCTACACTTACCTTACCCTCTACCAAAACTACTTCGGTACCTTCTTCATAGGTGTTCACATTAAATTGTGTACCTAGTACTCTTACCTTCCCTTGTGGTATATTTACTGTAAAAGATCGGGCCTCATTACCGGTTTTTCTGATAATATCAAAAAATGCCTCCCCCTTCAGCCAAACCTCGAGATCTCCCCCTGAATATTTTGTAGGATATCGCAAAGATGAGTTTGCATTTAGTGTAATAGTAGATCCATCTGAAAGACTCAGCACTTTTTTCTGGCCGCCTTGAGTGGAAGTACTTATAAACTCCACAACCGGTTTCTGTTTATTAGGCTGGTCGGCCTGTACCTCAACCAGTGAATACATCGTTAAAGCACTCAGCGCCACAACCAGAAGCAACACAATAGCCGCCACCCGCGAATAACCTCTACGATTATCCATATTGATAATCTTGTCCTGGGGACTAACTGTAGGCCTTGTGGATTTTTTATCCTTCTCAATTCTATCTCTAAGTCTGTCAAGTTCTACCTCTATCTCAGGCCTATTTACGGCCTTAAACCCTATGCTATAATGGAGTTTGCGGGCCTGTTCCACCAATTTATTCCTTAAGGGATCATCGGCAAGCCACGCTTCCCAGCTTAATGTATCTTCATCAGAAGCTCGGCCTTCAATCCAAGCAATAAATGTGTCGTCAGCTAATAACTCTTCGATTTCTTTTTCGTACTTAGACACGTCTTTCAGATTTCTTATAAATATTTCTATAGCTTGCCAATAAGAGCGAATACTCTACACAAACTCAGACCAAGCATGGAGCCTTACTTATATCCTTTTCATCACTTAAGACACAGTCAAAGAGATGGAGTACTCAAATTTTTCATTTTTTTTGGAAGACTTTCAGAGGATTACATGAAAAAAGAGGGGCAGAATCCTAGAACTGCATATACAGGAAAGAACAAATGGGAGGGGCATTATTATTCAAGAAAGGGAACTGTATCGATAATTCCACGCAGACTTTTTAGTGCACGAGAAAGATTATTCTTAACACTTTGGTAGTTAATTCCCATTACGCTTGCAATCTCATGATTCGTCAATCCATGATAATATCGCAGAAACAAAGCTTCTTTTTGACGGCTATTTAGTTCATTTAAAGCATTGACCAGTAGTTCTTTCTTTTCCTTCTCCAGTTCTTTCCGAATTATAAGATCCTGCTTCGAAAAGTTTGTGGAGAATATGCTATTCAGATATTGAAGATTTCGCTCGCCCCAATTCCGACCTTTATCAATATTTCGCAATAATATTCTACGTAGCGAAATTAAAAGATAAGCTTTGATAGATTCAGGATTAGATAAAGAGGCGTGTTTACTCCATATCTTATAAAATAGCTCCTGAATAGCATCCTTTACGAGATCAGCATTGGGTGTAATTTTGATGCCGTAATTAAATAATGACGTATAAAATTTCCTGAAAAGTTCATCCAGCGCCTCTCTTTTCCCATCCTGCAGCATACACCATAGATCGTCTTCAGCGCATCCTTTACCGCTGAAACCTGAGTGTATATTGCTCTTATAGTTCATATTGTTAACGTATCCCTAACTAAAATCCCTTTATACCATTATCCGTAATAGCTACTTAGATAATTTTGGATTTATTTTCAAGGTAATCCTCAGCTTTATTTGAAATACAACTTATAGCTGTAAAATAGTTACATCAAAACTACTCTTTCGATTTAGTAAGCGACAATTATACTTGGTTCAGGGATACGCTATACATAAAACAAATTTGAAACGACAGATCTGAACTTGCTAACTTTTGTATGCCTAGAATTAAACCATAGATTGCAACTCCTATTTTTTGGCCAACATTTGTCCAACAAACTCTTCATTTGCCTTCACTTTTCTAATTTTCATGCTTTTTAAAATCGCCCTTCAGACTACGTGTTCGGGGTTTTAACGAAATTTCATGCAAGAAATAGCTTTCTCTCGGACGTACTGACTAACAGTGCCCGCCTTTTTTAGGCGGGCACTACATATTTTGTATCTACTCTTTTCGAATATACTTAATCGACAGACCATCAATTATGTTCATACTGAATGTTTCATTCGATGGCATATCGAACTACATCCCGCCTCTGGTAATTTCCAATTGCCATCGAATAAACTAATCTGCAAATTTAATGCCCACCAAAATTGTCAGAGAAGCCGAAGAGAACTTATTTTAGCGGACAATCTTTCAGCCTGCAACTAAGCCACAATATTCAATTGTTTTTTTAGGATTAAATGTATTGTGGTAGGATATAGCTACATCAAAAGCATTTTTATTCGAAAAAAAACCACTGACCTTCTGAAAGCAATATCTCACCCGGCAAGGTTGGCCATTTTGGTAATTTTGAGCCGACTGGAGAGCTGTATTTGTGGTTATACAACCAACGTATTGTCGCTGACTCAATCTACGGTTTCACAACATCTGAAGGCCTTAAACAAAGCCGGAATTATTAAAAAGGTAATTTAAACAGGATTCGAACCTGCTATTGTTTGGACAGAAGGAATAAAGGAAGTCAATAAACTTTTTCCAGCTTCTCAGGAATCGGACCCTGACTTCCGCATTTGGACACCCTGTCAAAAGTTAAATAATTCAGCAAGCTCCTTCTGTTCTTCATTCAAGATCAGTGTCTGCTGGATTTCCTCTTTGTTCAATGGAGTGACCACCTTTATGGCATAAATCGTTTTAGCGATATCGATGGCTTTTTCCGGACTCAGCTCTGTTTTCTTCTCTTTCAATTGCCTTTCCAGCTCTTTGTAGACTTTATACCCCACAAAAGCGATACAAATATGAGCCTCAATCCTGCGCTGCAGCCTGTGATAAACAGGCCTGATTTTTAAGTTCGTCTTCGAAATTCTAAATGCCCGCTCTATCTTCCATAGATGAGCGTAGTCTTTCAATCACCTGATCTTTTGGTAGCCTGGAGTTTGTCAGATATCCCTTTAGCCCGTCCCATTTCCCGTCGGCTTCAAACTTCTCGCGATCAATGCTGATCGATACATCTCCTTCCAGCTTCAGGTATTTATTGTAGCCTTTGTTGTTGATGTGGGCTTTGGTAAGCTTTCCGGATTGGATCCGTTTTTCCAACTTTCGCAGTCCTTTTTGGCGATTGTATTGATCTTTGCGTGCTCGTTTGTCGCTATAGCTGATGATCAGTCGCGTGGCATCAGGTTTGTCAATCACGCTACTCTGATTGTTCGTCAACCTCAATCCCAGAATCCGATTTTTGATGGATTGCGCTTCGTTTTTGATTCGTGCTCCCAGAATGAACTCATAGCCTTTGTCTTGTAGCCCGGCAATATTGGACTTGGACAGCAGGCCCGAATCGGCTACGATTACCAGCTTGTCAAGCTCGTACCTTACCTTAAAGGCCTCCAGGACCGGCAACATCGTGTGGCCTTCAAAAGTATTGCCCTGGAAAATTTCGTAGGCTAGGGGTAGCCGCCCTCGCTGACCAGCAGGCCCAGCACAATCTGTGGACGGTGATGTTTGCCTTCCTTGCTAAAGCCGGTTTTGCGCAGGGTATCTTCACTATCAATTTCAAAATAAAGGGTCGTCACATCGTAAAACACCAACCGTATCTCCTCCCCCAGTACCTTCCGGGTGTGGCGGTAGCTGATCTGTTGGACGGTTTCCTTTTGAGTGGCCTGCAGTTTATCCATATAGCGGTAAATGGCATCCTCATCGACAGCAATGCCATGATATCTTTGCAGATAGTCGGTGGTCTTGAGCTTGCTCACCGGAAAACACAGTCTGGACAACACCAGACAGCGAAACAGATGATCGGCAATCTGGCCAAAGCCTATCTGGTCAAAAAGCCTGCCAAGCAACAGCTCCGTTCCGGCTACCGTCACTTGTTGAATGCCGGAGATAAATGAAGAATACAGCTGTTTCTCATCGTGAAAATCAAGTTCGGATTGGCCCAACTGATGGCTGATCCACTGATGAGCACGACGAATCAACTGATCGACCTGCTGCGGGTCACCTGAACTACCCATGGTTTTTACCACTTTGTAGCCCCCCGAGCTCTTGTCGATGACCTGAACACTTGTGCTTCCACTTTTATTGGACTTTTTGCGTACAAACATATCCTGAAAATACACCAAAAAAAGATCTGGGACACCCAAATATTGATTTTTAAATCCGTAAGTCATTGCGTACCAATTCACGAAATTCCAACCTCAGAAAAGTGCGGAAGTCAGGAAACAGGATTCGAACCTGCTATTGTTTGGACAGAAGGAATAAAGGAAGTCAATAAACTTTTTCCAGCTTCTCAGGAATCGGACCACTGCCACAGAAGGGGTGTGCTATAAAAAATCTGCATTTCTTGAATTTAGACAGTTTTGCACTATTATCCCCCAATCGTCGTCATCGTCCGGTTTTTTTGATTGGACAGATTAAACATTCCGGCGTGTTTGGCCTTTTTGTGATAGAGTGCTTCCCGGATGATAGGTTCCAGGTCTTTGCCGTTTCGTAAGGGCTGCAGAAGATTAGTTTCGTCGGGGGAGAACAGGCAGTTTTTGATGGAGCCGTTTGCCAGCAGGCGAATACGATTGCAGCTTCCGCAAAACTGTTCACTCATGGAACTGATAACACCGATTTGCCCCTTGAATCCATCGATGGAGTAATGCTTGGTAGTGTCATGCGGGGCATCTTTATCACGAATTAAGGTGTAACGCTCCGACAGGCGATCCCGAATCTCATCTGCCGACACCATTTTTTCATTGTTCCAGCGGTTACCGTCAAACGGCATAAATTCGATATAGCGGATAATGATCGGAAGGTCTTTCGCAAGTACTGCAAAATCTGCGATCTCTTCCTCGTTCATTCCGCGCATCACCACCATGTTTATTTTGGTATTGAAACCGCGCTCTACAAGGGTATAGATGTTTTCAAGCACCCGTTCGAAACCCGAACGGCGGGTGATGAGGGTGAATTTATCGGCATCCAGCGTGTCCAGGCTGACATTCACATTTTTCAGGCCGCATGATTCAAACACATCAATAAACCGGTCCACGATCAACCCGTTGGTCGTAATGGCAAGCTCAACCGGTCGCTTGCCCAGTTTCTGAAGGATGTGATCGGCATCTTTGCGAACGAGCGGCTCCCCGCCGGTAAGGCGTATTTTATTTACTCCCAATTCAATAAACGTATCAATAATTTGCAGCAGCTCTTCGTAGGTGCAGATATGCGATTTTGGGGACAGATCAATTCCCTCTTCCGGCATGCAGTAGGTACAGCGAAAATTACATCGCTCGGTGAGTGATACTCTCAAGTAATTGTGAACGCGTCCGTGTTTGTCTTTTAGCATGTATTAATGGATGTCGATGTTCGAAATTCTACTCAAGCCGGCGCGTATTTTGGGTTCTGTTCTCAGGTAAATATAAGTTTTATCCCCGCTATAAAAAGCACGATGGACAGCACCCGTTTTATCGTAGTGGCGTTCCATGATTGACTCCCCAGGTAGGAACCAGTAAATCCACCGATCATCACTGCTATCGCCATCGGCAAAACAAAAACCGGAAGTGAAGAAGTAGCTGTAATATTACCGGTCAATCCGGCTATGGAATTCACCAGGATAAATACTACAGAAGCAGCAGCCGTAACCTTTACGGGAGCCCATTTCATCAATAAAATAAACGGAGTTAAAAAGATGCCCCCGCCGGTTCCCGTGAGACCGGCTAAAAATCCAATGCCGGCACCGGAGGTTGCTTTCACAGATGGGTGAATATTTAAAATCTCGTCCGGTTCTTTCATCTTAAATAAAAATCGTATGGCAGAAAACAAAAGAATAGTCCCGACCAATATTTCAAAAATCTCAGCAGGAAGATTCAAATATCCACCGGCAAAGGCCGCCGGAATCGATAGCACCACAAACGGCCATGTAAATGTCCATGAAAAATGACCGGCACGATAAAAATTCAGGAATCCAATGACAGCCACCAGGATATTCAGGCTCAGTGCCGCCGGTTTGATCTCTTCGGGTGCCATACTAAACAGCGACATCACCGCGATATAGCCGGAAGCACCGGCATGACCCACAGATGAATAGAGGATAGAAATAACAAAAACACCTAACGTTAGCAGGCCAACAAGTTCAATACTCAAAAGCTCTGGTTTTTCTATACCTATTCTTCTTCTTGCTCATCAATAATATCATTTACCCAGGTCATGGCGGCCATCATCGACGGCATTCCAAGTGTGGGCAACAAGAGTAGAACCACATGGTGAATTTCCTCTTTCGTACAGCCGGCATTCAGGGCCTTGCGTGTGTGCGAATGAACCGCTCCTTCTTTTTGAGCCCCGCACGACATCGCCAGTTTCACAAGCTCTCTTGTTTTCTGATCGATGGGTCCGGCGTTATGAACGGCATGGCCCAACTGGGCATAGGCCTGGCCCACTTCAGGGTATTCTATTGTAAAGTCTCTAAAAGGTTTTGGAATGTTTTTTTTCTTCTTGTCCATGAATTCTTTTGAATTAGGAAATTGATTAGGTGCTGAAAACTATTTTTTCAGAACTTAAAATTTAATATGTAATTATTTTATTGATTACACTTTATCCACTTTTACCCAGGTATCATAAAACACAGCGCTTCCGCCAACAATATCGCTGAAAGCGGTGTTTTTTAAATACGGATCAACTGCCATCACGGCATTAGCATGGATACCACGTCCGCGGCGTTTATCTCCTTTTATTACATCACCGTCTACCACCGTATCTCGGGCACCATTGCCCCACTGACCAAAACCAAGTGAAAAGGTGACGGTTCCGGGTCGCAATCCTTCCACCACTTTAATCTTACCTTTCACTTTTTTGGTACCCATTTCGCCAAGGTTCCAAATTCCTTCCGGATTGGTTTTGCTTTTAATAATGACCTCATCATCTGTTTTCAACCCTTTTTTACGTGCCGTCATGCTGTTCATCAGTACATAATTCTCAGGACTGATAGCTAGCAGCCAATAAGAAACATTGGTTCGGGATTTTGTCTGCGTTGACTGACGATAGGTACTCAACTGCAGGTCATACCCCTCTTCCCAATCCTTCACTTCTCTGCCAAGGCTATCTGTAACCGGGTTATGTTCGGGAATACCACTGAAATGCTCACCCGTCATACTGTTTATGGTTCTTGCCGTATTCTCGCAATACATATTGATTTGCTTATCAAACGCATTGGTGAGCTGTTCCCCATTGTAGGTATCAGGGTAGTTCATAAACCGTCCGCCTCGCGTCATCACATAAGCAACCTTTTTCCAGAGTTCCTCACCAACGCTATCTTTCCATCGGTTAACATCAAAAACGTATGGTTCGATGTGTTTCCTGGTTTTTTCCAGCAGTTCGAGTTCTTCATCGGAAGCATCCGGTACAGGTGTACCGTCGGAAGCCATATTGGCTACCATTTTCAGATAAAAGTGATCGGGATGGGTGAATTTTTCGCCGTCTCCGAATCCGTTTTCTCCGAATCCGCTCAGATTTATGCCTTCAGCAAACGCCATGAGCATACTTTCCAGACTCATATACTGCTCTTCCCCATATACTTCACAAGAATCTACAAGAGGAGTAATCACTGGCGTACGAACACCCTGTACTGTTTGGGTACAGTTGGGGTGCGTACCGTGAAATTCCCACCGCTCCAGGTAGGTGCCGTCCGGGAAAATATAGTCAGCGAATGCCGAGGTAGCACCTATTGTAATATCACTGGCAATGAAAAGTGGCAATTTTTCCGTATCGCTCATAATTTCATTGAGCTTGTCTCCCGCGGGCAGGGCGTAGTTTGGAGCTCCCATATAAAAAATTAATGCTTTTACGGGATATGGATAAGCATCTCCGATGGAAGGAATCACTTCCTGATACACATCAGAAGAGAGGGGATACCACGGCCGCTTAGCCGGATAGCCTTCAAAAGCGGTATGCTTTTCATACGACTCTCCGTGCCGTACGATGTCGGTGCCAAAAGGGTATAACTTATCGGGATGCATGTTTTTAAGGTAGAATGGGAGTCCGTCTTTACTGCCATCTACATTATAAGTGGAAGGGTAGCTCATTCCCCCTTTCCAGCCATAGTTTCCAATCAGCAGGTTCAAACTCATCCATGCAGCAACATTGTAATAACCATTGGTATGCTGGGATACTCCCCGGTGGATATCCGCCGCCGCTTTCTTTCCATGAGCTGTAAATTCCCGTGCAACTTCTGCAATCAGTTTTGGTTGTATATCACATAGTTCTGCCCACTCTTCAATGGTATGCTCTTTGGATGATTCATAGAGCAACTGCATACTGCTTTTTACGCGAATGCCGCCAATAGTTGTATCTACTAACAAATCACCGGTTACCGCATTGCGGGTATCATTGGGATTTAATGCCCTGATACGGCCGTTTTCCAGTACGATAAAGCGATCGGATTCACCTGCCGGACGAATATTTGAAGGAAGATCGCCTGCTCTCAAGAAATCTCCCGGCTCCCCGTTTTGATCAATTTTTACCAGCCAGGGGGCGTTGCTCCAGTTTGGCTCATTAACAGCCGTAGCTGCGGCTTTATTGGCCGCACGCAGGTAGGTTTCATCATATCGTTTATTGTCGATAATCCATTGGATCAAGGCGAGAGCCAGTGCGGCTTCGCTTCCCGGTTTAGCCGGCATCCATTTCCAAGCTTTGGCGGCCAGTTTGCTCATTCTTGGATCAACCACTGCAAACTTGAGCCGTCCTTCGGTAAGCCCGTTTGTAATTTTATTTGTCCTAAGCGGAGGGCCATAACCACCTTCAAAAGCATTTGATCCGGCAAAAATCACAAATTCGGCATTTTTTAAATCTGCCTGCCAGTACGCTTTTTTACTGCCCGTCCATTCTCCGTCAATATATTGAGTGTTCATGGCTTTGCAGGCAAAATAGAGCGACCCCTGACATGTTGTGGTGTGCCCGGGTTTATTAACACTGCCGAAGGCTTCATGCACAAAGCGTTTTACAAACTCGGAACGGCCGGCTTTCATTCTTCCATAATTGAACACTAACTGGTTGTTTTTCGGGCCAAAATCCGGATGATCCGGGTCGATGAGTTTATCGAGGTGGTCGCTGTATTTAGTCTTGAATTGTGCCACGGTCATGCTGCCGTCGTGAATTTTATCCACATCGGCTTTCATCTTTTTCATCAGCTTGGGATCGCGCATGGCACAAATATCTTTCAGTCCCTCAACTTCGCGATTTTCTTCACCCTGCAGGTGGCTGAATATCTTACCACCGTTTACAATTTCATTTACGGCCTGATCATAGGGAATGCTTTTCCATTTGCCGCTGCCGCGCTTCCCATCCCGTTTCAGTACGGTGCGAATTCGGTATGGATCATACATGGTTTGGATGCCGGCCTGGCCCTTGGGACAAATGGCTCCATCGAGCTTCGCAATCTGCTTATTGGCTGGGCTGTGATCATAGCGAATGTGGGGATTCATCGTCCACGGACTGAACGGGTTCCCATCTATTTTTACAACAACACCATCTGATATCTTTGCTTTGATATGGCACCCGGTATTGCAGTTCAGACAGGTGGTGTAAATCATGTTTTCCGGATTTGAAATATCGTAGAAATCCTCTCCGGATAGATCCCCGGCCATTACTTTTTCGTTTAATTTTTCCGCCTGCTGGCACTGTGAAAGCAGTGCCGGAATACCGCCTACAAATGCAGCTGTTTTTAAAAAGTCTTTTCTGCTGACGCCTTGTTTTTTTTCTGAACTCATAACTATTACCGTACTTAGTGTTTGAAATTTTCTTTACTGAGGCTTGTTACTGCTTCCATGTACGTTCGAAATAGGGCTGAAGAATGTATTTATACCCAAGCGTGAAAATGAATAGTGCCAGCCCTACCGCAAAAATTACCACCAGCCACTCTACCAGTGCCGGAGTGTATTCAAATGATAACTTAGCGTGATGGAACGCCTCCTCAATTCCCTCCATGCCCGACATCGGATAGGCCAGCCCCGGAATAATTATATTTACCGGAACCATGGAGAAGCCGATCAGATAACAAACCGCAGCGGCTCCCATTGCTTTTAAGTTTTTACCATAAAAGAATAGCAGTATAAGCGGAATAACAATGCCAATACCAATATGAATGATCCAGGTGGTCCACCAATAGGGACCGAACAGAACCAAATTAAGAGCTTCGTTATAGGCCGGTACATTGGGAAAAGCGATGATAAGGGCATTTCCCAGAGCAGCAATAATTCCTATGGATATGGCACCAATAAATACACGTGACAGATTTTCAGCCGTCTTCGTGTAAGCTTCGGTTCCCTTGGTTGGTGAAAAAAGCAAGTGAATAAGTATTAACAACGCCACACCTGCCACGATAGAAGCAATAAAGAACATGAGCGGCATAACCGAAACATTCCAGAACGGACGGGCCGCCACTACGCCAAACAGGGCTCCTACCAGGCTGATAAACGCAATCCCGATTGGGACACTGATATAGCTCAGTCGTTTTAAAAGCACATCTTTGTTTTTAATAGCAGCGTATAACATTCCCAACAGCAAAAAGATAAACAGGATATGAGTCCAGATTTCCCAGATCATCACCGAACTAAAGCTGGGTTCCAAAAACACTTTCCAGGAACGGAAAGGATGTCCCAGTTTTGTACCCACCAGGGTTAATGCTGCTGCCAACGCAGAAATTGCTGCTATTAAAACGACGGGAGTTAACTTTTTCAGGGATTTTATTCCCATCCCATAGATAGAGAATGATGAAAGCAAGAATGGTTCCAACTTCAATCCATATCATATAGATGTATGCACCTACCAGTAGGCCCCAAGGCACGTAACTGGTTAAAGCCCCGTGGTTGTGCATCACAAACATCTGAAATAAGCCAATGGCTCCAATAATCAGCGCCAAAATGGCTACACCCAATGATATTCTGAAATCTTTTTCCTTTCTATTTTGAATGTTGCTGTGTTTGAAGACATAACGAAAATGTTCTAAAGGTGTTAATAGATAGATCAGGTGAGATAGTAAACCCGCGGTTTGGTACCCAGCTCTTCTTTCAACCTGAATTGATTGCGCTGACCCAGCAGTTCTGAAACCAGGCTATCCGGATCATTGGCATCACCAAAATAGGTGGCATACCCGATGCAGGTTGTTACACAGGATGGAAGCATCCCTTCATCAAGTTTATGAGTACAGAAATGGCATTTTCGAACACTGCCGATTACCGGGTCTCCGGATTCATGTGTATATCCTTTGCCATATTCGTAATTGGCTGCTATTTCATACGGCTGCTTGGCGGGAGTTCCATCGGTGTAATTAATACCGAAATCGAACGTACGTGCGTGGTAAGGACAAGCGGTGATACAGTACTTACATCCAATACATTGGTCATAATCCATATCAATAATACCATCGGGACGTACCCAGGTTGCATTTACCGGACATACAGGTACACAAGGCGGTTCTTCGCATTGCATACAGGGTCGCGGTAGCGACTGTTGAGATACATTGGGATACGTTCCGATCTCCTCTTCAATAACCGGCCGGTAAACCACACCGGCGGGCAGGTGATTTTCCGCAACACAGGATACCGTACAAGCGCCGCAATCCGGTACACTTTCTTAAATCGATGATCATTACCCAGCTTCGTTCTTCAATCGGTTTTTCCATAGCCACCTGAAGCTCTTTCTGCATGCGGATGATCATATTTTCTTCCTCATCAATATCAAAGACGGGCATGCCTTCAATAAACTTGAGCATCGGCGGACTTCGGTTCGATCTTCTGTAACGGCCGCCAACCCCTCTTTCACCAACGTGGGTAAAGACATAGACGCCATGCCGAGCACCGCAGCAGCCTGCTTTAAAAATCGTTTTCTGTTGTTATCCGGCTGTTCCTCTACTGCGGGTTTTTGCTTTTGTCCAAAGATCTCATTCAGTTGATCTTCATTTTCAACGACTGGAAGATCTTTATTAGGCTTTTCTGTATTGTTAAATGGATTCATAATCTTTGGATTTTAGTATCGGCTAAAATGAGTAGTAAATCGTGGTTCTTAAAACAATATCTGTTTTGCGGTCATCAAATTCATCTCTTTTTTCATCGTAGATATTAAAGTAGAGATTGGGCATGATCTGTACCCGTTCTATTGGCTGGTAATTCAAGCCAAGAATCGCCAGGGCCTGATTGGAAAAGAATTGAGGATCATTGGGATAAACTTTACCGGTCTCGTAGTCTGTATCCGGATCGTACCGGTCGAACCGCCCGAAAAATTCAAGTTGATCTCCGATTTGTGGAATTGAGAACGCGGCAAATACCGAATATAGCAGCGGCTCCACATCCTGAAATCCCTGAACTGTATTTACACTGTTAAGCACCCGCGCAACTTCTCCGCCCAACCGGAAATGATCGGCCTCGTAGCCTAAAAATCCGCGAAGAATAGAGTTTTCTCTGTCATCTCCCAGCGACTTATAGTTAAACATGGTTTCAACTGTGAGGCGGCTGTCCAGGAATTTTGCAAACACAGATCCGGTATATTCCAGCCGTTTGGTTTCCGTTGGCCTGTTTCCGGTTCCGTTTCCTACCAAAGCGGTAAAACCATAGTTTGAATTTTCATCAAATGTTGCACTGTACGAAATACCCTGATCGGCAGAACGGCCAATACCCCGGGCATCCAGCGCTTCTTTTTCTACGGAACGGTATCCGAATGATTTTTCCGGAAAGGAAAAAATTGGAGTTGGAATAAGCCCCACGCTCACAACATTGTTGTGAAGAAAATCCATGGGAACGTTCCACCGGATGTAGCCAAGCTTTACAATCGGAGAAAATTTACCGCTCGGGTCTATCGTGCCCGAATTTGTTTCAAATAGAACACGAGTGGTTAGATTACTTGAAATATCATGATCGAAACCCACATAAATTCTTCGCAGATTTCCGCCAATCGCGTTTTTCTCAGTATCCATAAATTCTCCATCTCCCCAAAGCGCCTCATCTCCATCTGCTTTCCAGAACATATCTCCAAAAATATATCCCCAAACTTCCAATTTGGGGTTCTCTGTTTCAGAACCAGCTTGTGCCATTACTGTTGATATAAAACCACTTAAAAAGAAAACCGTGACACTAATTAGTAAAAGTCCATTAATTTTTTTCATTGTTTATCATTTTAAGTATTGCATTGTTTCTGATCTATATTTTAATAGCTAAATATATTTATATTATATTTTTCTAAGTTTTAAGGTTAATTCCACCGATGACTTGCCGGTCTTTTATTGGCAAGTCGATAACTATTATTCATCAATGCAATAACAATGCCATTAGATGTAATTATGGAGGGGAGGCGAAAACCCAAAAGAATATTGAGATCTTTGAAATGCTTCCTCGAAAGTCTCTCATACCTCTGTGAGAGAGATTTAAGGAGGTCAAAACAATAGGTGTCTCAAGGTTCTATTAATACTATTTTATCGTAGCGAGAAGCATTTTTTCAAGAATTTAATCTGAATACTGCTTTTTATATGGTCTCTCATTTCAATTATATATTGCATGTATGCATTGTTTTTTTGTTTGTCTATTGCAAATATGCAATACATTTGAACCTGAGCCATTTGCATCGGCAATAATAAATCGTACATAATTAATTGTTATAGCACTTAACCAGGAATCTGAATATGATATCCATTTCTGAGGCCAAATCCCTCTTGTTTGAATCTATCACATCTCTACAACCTGTAGAAGTAACAACGGCTAACATGTGAAGGCTACATTCTGGCAAATGATCTCTTTTGCTATGTCACAATTCCGAGTGTTCAGCCAATCGGCGATGGATGGGTTGCGCGGTGAGGGTTGAGGAGGAAACACTGACCAGTCAAAAGCATATCACTCTGCCGGTAAAAGGAGAAGTTCAGGCGGGTGGATATTTCAAAGATCCAATGCCGCCCAACAGTGCTGTCCGTATTTTTACTGGTGCGGCTGTCCCCGACCAAGCCAGATGCGTAGTCAGGCAGGAGTATGTGGAAACGGATGGAAAATCAGTAACTATTTCAACTGAAGATATAGCTGGTGAAAACAATATCCGTCCGGCTGGGTCCCGGATCAAGAACGGAGATTTAGCATTGAAAAAGGGCACCAAACTTACGCCTGCAGCCATCGGTTTTTTGAATGCTTTGGGAATTTTGGAGGCAGAGGTGATCCGTAAACCGGAGGTGGGCATACTCTCTACGGGCAGCGAATTGCGAAAACCGGGTGAAGAATTGCAACCCGGTGAAATTTATGAAAGCAACTCTTCCATGCTGGATGCCGCACTTCGGCAATCCGGCTTTACTGCACATACAGCAGAGCCGGTTCGGGACATAAGTAATGAACTGAAAACATCTTTAGAAAACCTGCTGAATCAGTTTGATGTGGTTATTACTACCGGCGGCATCTCGGTGGGAAAATATGATCTGGTGAAACAGACGCTTGAGGAACTTGGCGTTGAGCAGATATTCTACAAGGTAAAACAAAAGCCGGGTAAACCGATTTACGTTGGTAATAGGGCAGACAAACTCGTCTTCGCGCTGCCCGGAAATCCTGCCTCGGCCCTGGTTTGTTTCTATGAATATGTGTTGCCTTCCATCAAAAAAATGAGCGGTGATCCGGATTATGAACTCCCTAAAAAAAGCATACCGCTGGCACATTCTTTTACAATGAATGATACCCGTGATATCTTTTATAAAGCCAAGGTTTCAAATGGAGAGGTAACCATGTTAGGCGGACAAGGATCCGATATGCTCCAGACCTTTGCCGAGGCCAATGCACTGGTGTTGTTACCGGCTGGTGATAAGCAATACGAACCCGGAGATGCCGTGGAAACTCACCTGTTGCCGGTATGAAAACTGCTAATTCAAACCCGATTACCGCTATAATACTAGCCGGCGGAGAGAGCCGCCGGATGGGACGCGACAAAGGATTGGTTTTTGTTGAATGGCAAACCGATGGTCCGGCACGTTTTAGACAAGGCCTGTTCCCTTACGAAGCAGGTTATGATTATCACGAATCAGTCTGGCTACGAAAATTTTGGCGTACCCACCTATTCCGATCTGACTCATGACAAAGGTCCTCTGGGGGGAATTTACACCGGCCTGCATTATTCGCAAACAGAGTACAACCTGGTACTCTGTTGTGATATTCCCCTGGTTCCTGTTTCGTTTCTGAAAGATTCTGGTAACTTACCGGGATGAAAATCAGGCGTATGTTCCGGTTTATGAAGCTCGAGAACAACCCCTGTGCGCTGTTTATAAAAAAGAAGTTGAGGAACGGATGAAATTATCTATCGAAGCCGGAAAGCTAAGCATGCGTAAATTTTTGACAAAAATTGATACGGCCTTCATAAAGATTTCTGATAATGACATGGGAAATGATAATTGGTTTGCCAATTTGAATACCCCCGGTGAAGTAGAAAAATATCAGACTGATTATGACCATTAAAGCAAAATTATTCGGAGTGCTTGTGGATTATGCACAGGCTAATGAAATAGAATTTTCAGACGTTACAACAACAAAAGAGTTGATATTCAAAGTTAACAGGAAATTCACTTCTTTTGAGAATGCAAACTACATCATTTCGGTAAACCACGTCATTGTCCGGGGAGATCAAAAAATTTCCCCTGATGATGAAATCGCACTGTTGCCGCCATTTGCGGGAGGTTGAGTGATGTTTTCAGAACCCTTACATCCGGCATTTGCTGTTAAAAAAATTGGATTCAATTTCTAAAAAAGAAGATCATGAGTAAATCATCATCGCTTTTTATGGAAGGAGCCATCTACCCCGGCGTTTATTTCAAAAGCCATATCCAAACACAGCACCAAAACCGGTATCGGTGCCCACCAGATATTTTTGGGGCAGATCCGGGCCGATGAAAAGGAAGATGGCGTGGTGCAAGTCCATTGAATTTACCGCGTACCGGGAGATGGCGGAAAAACAGTACGCGGAGATTCGGGAAGAGCTCTTTGATGATTATTCCCTGTCGTGCATGCATGTGTATCACAGCCTAGGAGATATCAGGGTTGGCGAAATCAATTTGTTTGTATTTGTCTCGTCTAAACACCGGAAAGATGCTACGGAAGCCTGCAGGGTTCTGGTTGAAAAAATTAAAAATGAACTGCCAATCTGGGGAAAAGAGATCCTCGGAGAAGATAATTATAGCTGGAAAGTAAACCGATAAATTTATGGTAGATATCACACATAAATCATCCACGCTCCGGTATGCCAAAGCGCAGGCCGTGGTAAAGGTAAGCAAACAGGAAACCATCACGGCCATTGAGCAAAAAAAGGTGCCAAAAGGGGATCTTTTTGAGATGGCAAAAGCGGCCGCTCTATTTGCAGCCAAGCGAACCAGTGATATGATACCCGACTGCCACCCGCTGCCCATCGAGTATGCCGGTATTAACTTCACTATTGAGGATTTGACCATTCGAATCGAAATGGAAATCAAAACCATCTATAAAACCGGGGTAGAGGTAGAAGCGATGCATGCGGCCAGTGTGGCAGCTCTCACGGCGTATGATATGTTAAAGCCGATAGATAAAGAGATCGAAATCGGCTCTGTAAAACTGCTTGAGAAAAAGGGCGGTAAAAGCAGCTACTCCAAAAAACTTACGTGAAGGGCTATCGGCAGCCGTCATCGTCTGCTCCGACTCCATCTCGGAGGGCAAAAAAGAAGACCGTGCCGGAAAAGCGATCATCGCCAAACTGGAAGAGTTGGACATATCCATAGCAGAATATACGATTATTCCGGATGAGCAGGATCAGATTGTTGACCTTACCCAAAAACACGTGGCCCAAAAAACGGACATGATCATCTTTACCGGCGGCACGGGCATGTCGCCCCGCGATGTAACGCCCGAAGCACTACGTCCTATGTTAGACCGTGAAATTCCGGGCATTGAGGAAGCGATCCGTAGCTATGGGCAAGACCGCACGCCCTACAGCATGCTCTCCAGAAGCGTAAGCGGACTGATTGAAGACTCCCTGGTGCTGGCCTTGCCCGGCTCCACCAACGGCGCCAAAGAAAGCATGGATGCCATTTTCCCGCATGTACTTCATATTTTTAGGGTGATGGAAGCCGCCCGGCATGATGAGCTGTGAAAATTTATACTACACACTTTTTATAGAAGAGTGTTACGGCCTTTAAAAAATTAGATTCACAGCAACTCGATAATGTTCATTTGATAAAATAAATGTTGACAAAAGTATTAAAAGACATTACTATAAATCGTAAAATTACGATATACGATTATGGCACTTACAAAAGTATCTTTATTCGAAGAAAAACAGGTGAAAACCGCTGAGCTTGCAAAGGCTTTATCTCACCCGGCCCGCATCGCGATCATAGAATTGCTGGCAGAACGGGAAACCTGCATCTGCGGTGATATTACCGAACAGCTTCCCCTGGCACAATCAACAGTTTCACAACATCTGAAAGCCTTAAAAAAAGCCGGAATTATCAAAGGTGAAATTGACGGGGTGCGAACCTGCTATTGTTTGGACAAGGAAGGAATAAAGGAAATCAGCAACCTCTTTACTCCCCTTGTCAGGAATCTGACCACTGCAACAGAAGGTGAGTACTGTTGAAAATCTGCACCTCTTGAATTCAGTCCGTATTGAAGAACCAAATAAATTGTATTTGAACCTTTTATAAAAGAACAACCATCATGAAAATAGCCCTGTTTAGCGATATCCACGCAAATATTGACGCCCTTAATCCTGTTCTGGACGATATCTACAGTCGTTCTCCTGATGCGGTATATTGCCTGGGTGATCTTGTCGGATATGCCCCCTTCCCGAATGAAGTGGTTCAAACTATCAGAGAAAAAGGAATCCCGGTCATTGCGGGAAATTATGACCAGGGGGTGGACCTGAACAGTGACGATTGCGGCTGCGCTTATCAAACAGAGGAAGACAAGGCCCGGGGTGCGGAATCTATTGCATACACCAACCAAATCATATCAGATGAAAACAGAGACTACCTCCGTTCTCTTCCGGCACATCTCCGTATCGAATTTGGGGTCAACACCGATCCGTATCACCTGCTGCTCGTCCATGGAAGTCCGCGTAAAATCAATGAATACCTGTTTGAGGACCGCAAGGACAAGAGCATGATCCGCATGATGGAAAGAGCACAGGCGCATATCATGGCCTTTGGCCATACCCATAAACCGTATCATAAAACCCTCGAAGACAGTGATGGGAAATATCGTCACGCTATTAATATCGGTTCTGTCGGCAAGCCGAAAGACGGCGACCCGCGCGCCTGCTACGCTATGCTGGAATGGGACGGAGACCTGAACCTGACAGAGGAAAAGGGTCTTAAGGTGGAATTTATCCGGGTTGCATACGATGTGGAAAAAGCAGCAAACGCTGTTGAGGAGAGCCCGCTTCCCAATGCGTTTGCAGATATGCTGAGAAACGGCGGCTGAGATATCTATGAAAGCAAATATTTCAACTAATAGTTTGGGAGGTATCTTCATTAATCGTATATTTACGATTGAATGATAAATTGAATATAATCCGATGAAGCAGATGCATTTAGTCAATGTGGAGAATGGGGCGCAAAAGGCTGACGAATCAGCTTGATGCCATCCAGGAAGCCGATCTGCCAAAACGTATTAATAGTGAATCGAATAGCGTGGGCTGGCTGCTGCGCCATATTGCAGAAGTAGAGCTGTTGTTCAGCAAAAATGTATTTGGCCGCGAGCTGGATGTAAAAGCTCAAACGATTGGCAGCCTGGCTAAAGATAGAGGACAGTTTACGGATTTGGAATCACTCATGGAATTGATTGAACGAGCCGGTAATGAACTGAAAGCAGCTATTGAGAAAGTGGATAACTGGCAGGAAGAAGTTACGACGGCTGAATTTGGCACCGTCACTAAAGCGGAGGCTCTGGCTCGCATTATGACGCACACGGCCTATCATGCCGGACAAGTGGCGTTGGCTAAGAAATATGGCAGAGAATATTAATATTAAAACACGTTACAGAGTATTTATTATGGAAGATACACAACAGAAAACGATGACACTTGAAGTTTACGATCCCGCCATGTGCTGCAGCACGGGCGTTTGCGGACCGGATGTGGATGATGACCTGGTGGACTTTGCCAATGACGTAAAATGGTTGAAATCGCAGGGCATTGAGGTCCGCCGTTATAATCTTGGACAAGAACCCGAGGCATTTAAATCTAATGCACAAGTGATTTCGCCGTCTGCAGGCAGAAGGTTCTGATATCCTGCCCATATTAGCTGTTAACGGTTCCAGTTATCTCGGAAGGAGACTATCCCGGTAGAAATCAATTATTAGAATTACTCGGATATAAATAATCACCGATAATTCTGACATCTGACTAATGAAAAACAGCAGGTGTTAGTCACGTTAAAGCAAGCTGTTGTTGCAGGTGATATTGATCGATATGCGATGAATCATTTTCGCATGGGTGAAGAACAGGATTGCCCAGCGAACTTATCAGTGCTATGCAGAAGGAAGTTGACCGTCAGCAGCCATTCAAGATGGAAGTTAATGACCGGCAACGAATTGCTCGGAATCTCATCCAATGGCTGCGCACGGGAAGTGACTGCTGTTAGAAAAGAAACTTGGCTTGTGAGGTTGTTCCAAAAGTCCGGACCAGAAATTGTGTCGTAATGATAAGGTAATATCAATCTCCCTAAATCCCTCTTCCGGCCGAGTATGCTCGGATTCGCGTGCTCCTAAGAGGCAGACATGTTAAAAGACCTTTTTAGGAATCTGAGTTACATCTTTTCAGCGCCTCATTAAGGAGGATGACAATTGCACTATATGTTATGTCATCTCCCAAAATACGAAGGAAAAAATTGAACAAATATAGCTTACTCTTATGAAAGATCTACAGATTACCCCCTATATCTTTTTTACCGGAAAAGGCGGCGTTGGCAAAACTTCACTGGCCGCTGCAACAGCGGTAAAGCTGTCAGACGAGGGAAAGAGTGTATTGCTGATCAGCACCGATCCCGCCTCTAATTTAAAAGAGGTATTGGAGACCAATATCACCGAAAAAATAACGCCGGTCAACGACGTTCCTAATCTACACGCCGTAAATATCGATCCCGAAGAGTCGGCTGAGGAGTATCGCAATCGCGTGCTGTCTCCGCTCGAAGACGTACTGCCGGAGGATGAGATCAACAAGATCCGCGAAGAGTTGTCCGGAGCCTGCACGACCGAAATTGCCGCCTTCGATGAATTTGCACGCTATGTGGCCGGCGATGAGGATGACCGGCCCTACGATGTCATCATTTTTGATACGGCGCCTACCGGGCACACCCTTCGACTGCTTGAACTGCCGGAAGCGTGGAGTGATTTTATCGAGAAAAATCCCGATGGCGCCAGCTGCATCGGTCCGTCATCTGCACTGAAAACGAGTCAGCAGCGCTATCAAAAAGTGGTTGAGCGCCTGCAGGATGAAGGGTTGACGACCATTTACCTGGTGAGCCGCCCCGATGCATCGGCCCTGCGCGAAGCCAACCGGTCAAGTAAGGAGCTCGATGAGCTCGGGTTGTCGAATCAACTGCTGTTGATTAACGGCTATTTCGAACCCATTGATGCTTCCGATCCGTTTGCGCGTAAGATGAAGGAACAGGCTGATGAAAATCTCGAGCAGATGCCAGAGCGTTTGAAAGAGATGGAGCAATTGGTGTTTCCGCTCCGTCCCTATAACCTGTTGGGTATCGAGAAGCTTCGAAAGGTATTTGAACCGCTTGACAAACAAGAGATTAAAGATAAAAGCGAATCTATATTGACTGAAGAGCAAGAAAGTGAACTTCCCGATCTAAATGGATTGGTAGATGATATTATCGCCGACAAAGATCACGGCCTGATCATGACGATGGGTAAAGGCGGTGTGGGGAAAACAACCATTGCCGCTGCGATAGCCCTGAAGCTGGCCCGGCGCGGATACCCGGTTCACCTGACAACGACCGATCCGGCCGCACACTTGCAAGATCATATTGGCAATATGGAACTGCCGGAAGAGCTCACCGTAGATCGCATCGATCCCGATGAGCAAAAGCAGGCATATATCGAGAAAGTGCTCCGGCAGAAAGGCAAAGATAAGTCCGAAGAGGAGCGCCGGCTGCTCCGCGAAGATCTCGAATCGCCCTGCACCGAAGAGGTAGCCGTATTTCAGGCATTTTCGAAAGTCATCCATAAAGCGAAACGACAGTATGTGGTCGTCGATACGGCACCTACCGGACACACTTTGCTGCTGATTGATACGACCGGAAGCTATCACAAAGAGGTATTGCGCAATACCGGCATGGATAAAGACAAGCTGAAAACACCTTATATGTACTTGCAGGATCCGGATTATTCGAAACTGCTGATTGTAGCCATTCCGGAGACGACCCCGATTACGGAAGCCGCCAAACTTCAAAACGATCTGCGCCGCTCCGGTATTGAACCCTACGCGTGGATTGCCAACCAGAGTATGTCGGCTACGGCGGTCTCTGATCCGCTTTTAAAACAGCGCGCGGCCGAAGAGGTGCCGCTGCTAAAAGAGATCGAAGAAGAGCACGCCAACCGGCTTTATGCCATCCCGTGGATTGCCGACGACCGGATTTTAGAGTCGATGATGAAGCAGTCAGAAAGTGCATCTGCCGCTACCTTAAAAGAAAAATGACATCTCTATTTTTTAATAAAATCTGAAGTATATGACTGCTGGCATAGATCTAAAACACGCATTGGTGGCTCTTGACCAATCTCAGGCAAGTGAGGTGATGGTAGAATGCCTGTCGAAGTTCGAACAATTCGGGACCCATAAATTTACGCTTTTTACATCGGTATCTGTTCCGTATCCGGGTGGCCTTTCATCCGGCAGTGAAGAGCCGTACCGAGAGCAGATGCGTGAATATGAAAAGAGACTGGAGCCGCTGAATATTGACATTGAAACAGATATCCAATTTAAAATCAATGGATATGTGCCTTCGGAGATATTAAAGGCTGCCAAAGAGCACAACACAGATTATATTATTATTGCAAATCGTGGGAACAATAAATTTCGTGAACTGCTTCTCGGAAGTACGGTAACCGAGCTTTTACAGCGTTGTGAACTCCCGGTCTATCTGATTAATCTATCCCTGACGGATGAGGAAGCTTTGGATCAGCGCAAACTCTATTGTGTAAAATCATGTGCAGATTCACTCAAACGTATTCTCCATCCCACCGACTTTTCTCCCACAGCCAATCGGGCTTTTGAGCTGCTTTGCAAACTGGCACCGGAAAAACCGAACAGATCTCTTTATTACATGTTCAGGCTTCCGGCCGGAAGGGGGTAGACGATCCCGAACAACTGGAAAAATTCGATGCAGAAGACCATGAAAAATTACTGGAGTACAAAAAACGCCTTGAAAAATTAGCGGATGCCGAAATTATCATCTCCATTAACTACGGTTCCCCAACAGCAAAAATTCTTGCCGAGGCAGAGGAAAGATCTTCAACAATGATTATGCTCGGAAGTCAGGGAAGGGGATATGTAGAAGATCTTTTTATAGGCGGAGTCAGTCTCAATGTTATTCGGCAATCGAAAATTCCGGTTCTGACGATACCTGCAAATCGCCATCCGGAAGACAAGTGACCTCATTTTCTTCAAAAAAACATTTACAAAGATAGACCTCACGAAGGGAAAACTATGACCTTAGCGATTATTGCCACACTGATTTTTCTTTTTACGCTAATCCTGGTTATTTGGCAGCCGAAGGGGCTCTCGATCGGATGGTCGGCTACAATCGGTGCCGTACTGGCTCTGTTGGCCGGGGTGGTCAGCTTTCAGGATGTCATCACCGTAACGGAAATAGTCTGGAACGCCACGCTGACCTTTGTAGCCATCATTATCATCTCTCTTATCCTGGATGAGATCGGCTTTTTTGAATGGTCGGCCCTGCATATGGCCCGTTTTGCAAATGGCAACGGGATCACCATGTTCATTTATATTACCCTCTTGGGGGCTCTGGTCGCGGCATTTTTTGCAAATGACGGAGCGGCCCTGATTCTCACCCCCATAGTGCTCGCAATGGTAAGAGCCTTGAAGTTCAAAGACCGGATGATTTTGCCCTTTGTGATGGCCAGCGGGTTTATCGCGGATACGGCCTCATCCCCCCTGATTGTCAGTAACCTGGTAAACATCGTTTCGGCCGACTTTTTTGGAATAGGCTTTGTGGAATATGCCAGCCGGACGATTATCCCCAACTTTTTTGCGGTACTCTCCAGCCTGGTCGTTCTGTATCTTGTTTACAGAAAAGATATTCCGCGCGAATATTCCCTGGATGATGTGAAAGAACCCCGAGAAGCGATACGCGATCAGAGAATGTTCAATATGTCCTGGTTGATCCTGTCTGTTCTGCTGATCGGATATTTTGTAGCAGAATTTGTAGAGATACCGGTTTCCTTCGTAGCCGGTACCATCGCCATCGCATTTACCGCGATGGGTTTTAACAGCAAGGCCGTGGATACCCGGAAAGTAGTAAAAAATGCACCCTGGGCTATTGTGGTATTTTCCATTGGGATGTATGTGGTGGTCTATGGACTTCAAAATGTAGGATTGACAGATTTGTTGGCCGAGGTGATTGTTGCAGGAACAGAACAGGGACTGTTTGCCGGAACCATGCTGATGGGATTCCTTGCGGCATTCCTCTCTTCCGTGATGAATAACATGCCTACGGTAATGATCGATGCCCTGGCCATTCAGGCAACCGGCACGGAAGGGCTGATGAAAGAAGCCCTGATCTACGCCAATGTGATTGGATCTGACCTGGGGCCTAAAATTACGCCGATCGGTTCGCTGGCAACCCTGCTTTGGCTGCATGTGCTCTCCTATAAAGGAGTAAAAATAACCTGGGGCTATTACTTCAAAGTGGGTATTGTTCTTACCATTCCTACCCTTTTCTTTACGCTGCTCGGCTTGTACCTCTGGTTGATTATTATCGGTTAGATCATTGTAGTTTATGCCGTTTTTAACTTGCCGTTGCTGTCGCCGGTAAAGTTCGCCAACAGTAGGAGCGCAAGCTACAGAACCAGTGTCAAAATGGAAAAAGAAGGGATCTTAAGAAGGACTATTTAGCTTCCTTATAAAATACGGGTAAAAATTCACGCAATGGGTTGACCGTCGTCCAACCACAGCCGATCTAAACCTTACAGCAGTCGCATCGGAGTCAACCTCTACCGTTGAGGAGATCTGTTCGGGTACAGAAGCAGGTTTCATTCTTACGACTTCTGAGGAAACGTCCATTCCAACCCATTTCATATCTTCCACAAAATCGCTTAGATGTATAAAGGACTGGTATGATCGGCCGTCTTGTACAAAACTTCCCAAGCCTTGACAGCGGTAAATGAGCTGCTCGTTTACCAGCGTTTGTAGTACCGTCAACTGTTACTCTGCTTATATCAATCTTTTCCTTCAGCTCATTTTCAGACGGCAGTTTTTCGCCCACCTTTGAATTCCCGTATTCAATCTGTATGTGCCTTGGAATTCCTTGTTTAAGCATTATTTGGATAGTCTTTTTTCGGTAGTTGACTTATTAAACAGGGTTGATTAAGGGTACAATGACGTGCAGCGCACATCAATACTTATAAATACAAGCAAGGTTAACATCCACAAAACAATTTCTATTGCTCTGCAGAATCCTAAAATATCTGAACCCACATTGGTCTTTTTAGCTGATGGATAATATAATCCTGGAAAAAAAGTACGCCACCGCTAAGTGTACCCGATTTAGTGTCCTATTTAAAATAAAGATGATTGGGTAGAGATAGCCTGCATTTACCTCATCAAGAAATTGGTTCGGCTGCAAGGCGAAGGGAAAATCGAAAGCGAAACGTATGTTCATACATTGAGCGGGCGATTTCCACCTTCAAGGCAGCAGACGGGACAATTTCGCAGCCCGCCACAGAGTGATACAGTATTCAGGATCTTTATAATCAATGAACCTGGTGCGAATCATGGCTTGACATGAATTTTAAACAAATTCACGTGAGAATTGCAGGATAGATCACTATACCATGCAGCATGTAAGCAAGACCAGGTATGAACACATAATTTAGCTGCACATTTTTTTAAATAAGAGGAGATAGAAATTTCCTTAAAAAGGTAAACGGATATGGCTCTTGGCCGCTAACTAGAGGTTACGGGAAGCTATTTTTGCCAAATTTGAATATGCTGTTTAAAGGGAAGGCGTAATTATAAACGTATCATCTATAGTTCTAGAAATTAATAGGTTTTATTGATGGATATGATAAATAATTAATTTTCAACTTGTATTAACAAGTATTTATATGTTCGTTTGAAATCATTACCTTAATCTTAGAAAATATAACAGTCGGTACTGTAACGGGCCGGCTAAAGAGTAAATACTAAATTATATATCTAATTATGATTGATCTGACTTTACGAACCGTGGCCTTGGTATGTGGCCGGACCAATTATCGGTTTGACTGTCCCACTGTTGCTGCTGATGGGCGGCAAAATATTTGGCGTCTCGGCTAACCTCCGCCACACCTGCGCAACTTGCAACTTCGGTAACGTTGAGTTTTTTAATTACGACTGGAAATCAGCCGGAAAATGGAACTTCACCTTTTTGATTGGGTCAGTGATCGGTGGGTTCCTGGCAGGAGATGCGTTTGCCAATCCGGAATCAATTAATCTGGCTTCATCGACGATAGCTGATTTGGCAGGCCCTGGAATCCCAGGATTTTGGCGGGCTCGTTCCCAATGATCTATTCACCTGGAGATCGCTTGGCTCCGCTACCGGCCTAACTGTTTTAGGCCTGGGGGCTTCCTGATTGGTTTTGGTGCCCGGTACGCCGGGGGCTGTACCTCAGGTCACGCCATTTCAGGATTATCTGATTTGCAACTGGCGTCATTATTGGCCGTCATCGGATTTTTCATCGGCGGGCTTATTATGACCTATTTCATTTATCCATTGATTTTATAACCAGAAAATATTGACACTATGAAATTTACTGAATACTTGAAGTATTTACTTATTGGCACCGGCTTTGGCTTTGTATTGGTCAAGTCTGAGGTCGTATCCTGGTTTCGTATTCAAGAGATGTTCCGCTTCGATTCCATCCATATGTACGGAATCATTGGCTTAGCTGTAGTGGTAGGATTAATATCAGTACAGCTGATTAAACGGAACAACATAAAAGACGCGAACGGTAATCCTATTTCCATTCCGCCCAAAGACTCATCGCAAATAACTCGTTATATTGTAGGCGGTAGTATTTTTGGATTGGGATGGGCACTGCTCGGTGCATGTCCGGGACCGATGTTTGCGCTGCTTGGTAGTGGACTTACGGTGATGATTGTACCCATTGCTGCAGCGGTGCTTGGAACGTATGTCTATGGAGTTTTACGACCGAAATTGCCTCATTAACAAGAATATTTATTAATCATTACCGGAGAGACCATTATGGATTTCAAACAATTCTTCTGATGAAAAATTAGCGCAATACGCTTATCTGGTTGGACGTAAAGCCGATGGCACGCGCCATCGCGCGATTGATCCCATGCGACAGATTGATCAATACATCGATGCGGCGCGCCAGGGAAAACCTGGACCATCGTCGGGGCGCGTCGCATAACGCAGATCCAGCTGCTCGATGATATCTGGTCTGTGGCGGCAGTTTGCAGAGCGCGGGAGTAAGAGTTGCACGCATCCGACGAAGGAGGCAAAGATGCCGGAAAGTATGAGTGGTTAAAGGACAGTAATTACGAGTACGAGTTGCTCAATAACGGAGATACCTTTAGCATCGGAAATGTCAGCTTCAAGGCATGGCATACGCCGGGACATACGCCTGAGCACCTAAGCTACTTCATTACCGATGGCGCTGCGGCCAATGAGCCGATGGGCATTGCAACTGGCGACTTTGTGTTTGTTGGAGATGTCGGACGACCCGATTTACTGGAATCCGCCGCCGGACATAAAGATGTGATGGAGCCCTCAGCACGCACGCTTTTCAAGTCCGTAGAAGAGTTCAAGGAGGTACCCGAATATCTGCAAATATGGCCCGGACACGGTGCCGGAAGTGCCTGCGGTAAAGCATTCTGGCAAGCCATCCCGAAGTACGGTCGGCGGACGCCGCGTTATGATAATCCACTGAAGTCAGCTACATCTGAGGACAACTTTGTGGATTTCATTCTTGAAGGTCAGCCCGAGCCTCCTATGTATTTTGCGCGCATGAAGCGTGACAACAAAATAGGTCCGAAGTTGCTGAAAGGCATTCCACAGCCCAACCGGCTAACCGTTGGTCAGCTTAAAAAAATCGTTGCCGAGGGCAAAGGCACCCTGCTCGATACCAGATCCAGAAAAGCTTTTGCAGACGGACATCTGCCGGGCTCCCTGCTTTCTACCCTCAATAAACAGTTTAATACGACAGCAGGCTCCTACATCACAGAAGAGGAAACAATCTACCTGGTGGTTGAAGAGCATAACGTGCAGGAAGCGGTTATTGACCTGATCCGCATTGGACTGGATAATATAGCCGGTTTTGTTACGCCTTGCACTTGCAGATTGATACGTAGCAACAGCCGAGGGCGGTGAAGTTGCCGAAATGGAGACCGCCACCTTTGAGCTGGTCAACAAGAAGAAAGAAGATCCTCAGTACGAAATTCTGGATGTGCGTAAAGCCTCAGAATACAAAGAGGGACATGTAGAGGGAGCGTTAACGGTTTTGCGCAGACTCGTCTGATGGAAAATCTGAATGAATTACCGCGCGATAAAACGCTGCTGGTTCATCGGCCAAACGGGGACGATCGTCGACCTCGCGTCAGCTCATCTGGGCGTAAAAATGGCCACGATGTCGTCCTGGATTCGACTAACACTTCGAAAACCATCAGCCGAAAGCTGACAGCTCGTTTAATGATTTCGTCCATTGGCGTGGTAAGTGCCATCCAGCGGGAGCAGATAGATACGGAAGTAGCTCCCTGAATTGGAAATAGATCGTAAGACGATGCGAAAGATTCATCGAAAAATTGCAAAGCTGATTTCCCTTTATCAGCTGGATATATCTGAAACCATTCTTCCAGCCATTTAAAAGGTGATATCAATGCCGGAGTCACCGTCGGAATCATGTTGATTCCCCAGGTTGATGGCCGATGCCGGACTTGCTGGATTGCCACCCATTTATGGGTTATATGCCTCGATTGTACCCTTAATTTCATATGCCATTTTTGGAACTTCCCGCCAATTGGCCGTAGGTCCGGTAGCTATGGTATCGCTACTGGTAGTTGCCGGAGTGGGCGAAATTGCCGAAGTGGGCAGCGACCGATTTATTCGGTTGGCCATTATGACTGCTACGGGTGTAGGCGTTTTCCAGCTGCTGATGGGTGTTTTCAATAACGCGCTTTCTGCTTAACTTTTTGTCGCATCCGGTGTTAAGCGGTTTTACATCTGCCGCCGGATCACTGATTCCGGCGGGCCAGCCAGTTTGAAGAGCCTGCCGGGGGATTCGATTCGCCTCTTGCAAGCGACGCGCATGAAATCTTCGCCAGGCGTATTTGAAAAAGCCGCAACAATAAAGATTCGATATGCGGCCGCCGATCGGCATTTTCCCGCTCCTCGCATTCGAGCTGACCATCCGGAATCGGAAGATGGAGATTCTCGACCTTTCCCTCCGCATCAGGCTGTCGTCGGTCATGCCGGTAAACGTCGAAGAAAGTTTTGGTTTGTGATCTTGATCGGAAAAAGCGCGTAGTCTATCGTAGGAGAAATTCAGGCTATAGGACGTTGCCATCACTGTAAAGATCTTTCTTTTAACCTGAGTGATTTTGAGCAGTTGCTACCGACCATCCTGGTGATTTCGCTGGTGGGATATATGGAATCTATCGCTGTGGCCAAAGCCATTGCCACTAAACACGGCTATAAAGTGGATCCCAATCAAGAATTAGTTGGACTTGGGCTGGCCAATATTGGTGGGGCATTTTTTCAATCCTATCCCACAACCGGTGGATTTTCACGAACAGCTGTCAACAATCAGGCCGGTGCGCGTACGGGCATGGCCTCAATTATTAGTGCTGCAATTATTGCACTTACCGTACTCTTTTTAACGCCGCTATTTTACTACCTGCCGATGGCCGTACTGGCATCGATCATTATGGTTGCCGTGGCGGGACTTTTTGATACCGAAGAGATGAAATATCTCTGGAAAACGGATCGCAAAGATTTAGCCATGCTGGCGACAACATTTGCAGCTACTCTTGCGCTGGGTATCGAAGAAGGTATCCTGGTAGGGGTTGTTCTGTCACTTGTGGTTGTCATTTACAGTTCAACCAGACCGCACAGCACCGAACTTGGCCGGTTGGGACAGCAGACAGAAAAGCTTCCCGGCAACATGAAGCGCTATCCCAGAAGCGTAAACCGACGGAAAAAAAGCGTTGATCTACCGGTTTGATTCCCAGCTCTTTTTTGCCAATGTAACTCACTTCCAGGATAAGCTGGATCGTTTGATCACATCTCGAGATGGCAAACTTGAACTCCTTATATTAGATGCTTCCGCTATCAACGATATGGATTCTACCGGCATTCACGCACTTTGGCATTTTGATAGAAGATTTGCGCGGAAGAGATATCGAATTCTACATTGCCGGAGCTATTGGTCCGGCGCGCCAGCAAGCTCGAAACTTGTGACATCGTCAGTGAAATGGGCAAGCACAACTTCTTCTTTGATGTGGGTGATGCCCTGTCCACCTTTTATTCCGAGCGAAATACGTCTGAAGAGACCGAGCATTTCTCCTCCGCGATTTTTCGAATATTTAATTTGCTCCGTATAATTCAATTCTTCGGTAAAGAAGCGACTAAATAGAAGCATTTTATTTCGTCTTTTGATCCATCCGTCTCAAGGGGTGAACCAACATCAACACAAAAGCCAAAGTACGATGAAACAAAGAGCCATTATAGGTGTCTGGTCGCCGGGCTGCGCCGCTGCATCCCGACCTGCTGCGAAACGAGGAGTAGAAACCGCCATCGTGTTTTGAGGCGGGCCCGGAACCGGGCAGGCGACCATCAAGCAGTGGCAGCATGTCAGGCTTTTTTCGACCTGGAAGTTCAATATTGACCAGGCGGCCAAGCGGTTGCTGGGGCAAAGCTGGATGGGAAGCTCCTCCCGAGCAGGCATTACCAACAGGCAAAGAATTCCGGGCACAATACCTGCTTCCGCTGGCTTCCCTGCCCGAAATGAGTCCGCGCATTCGATTGAATTCCAAAGTAACGGCCGTGAGCCGAAAAAACCGCGATAAAGTAAAAGATAAAAATCGAGAGAAGCATCCGTACCTGTTGACGATTGAGCAGTCGGATGGGCAGGAATATCAATTTGAGGCCCAAGCGGTCATTGACAGCTCGGGCACCTGGTTTAATCCCAACCCGGTAGGATCCTGTGGCATCCCGGCGCTCGGAGAAAAGGCCAACCAGGACGGTTCATAATCGACGGTATTCCGGATGTTCGAGGTCACCATCGATCCATCGATGCCGGCAAAGAAATTGCCGTTGCAGGCAGCGGACATTCGGCGATGCAGGCTGGTACTGGATCTGCTGAAGCTGGAAAAGGATCATCCGGGCACAAAAGTCCACTGGATAATGCGCAGCACAAACCTGGCCCGGGTATTCGGCGGCGGGGAAGATGACCAATTGGAGGCCCGCGGGGAGCTGGGCATCCAGGCCCGGAAAGCCGTGGAAAGGGGATTGGTAGAACTCCATACGCCGTTCCTTTTGCAGCGCATCGACCGCCTGGAGGAAGGAACCCACAATTTACAGATAACGGGTGATCTTAATGGCCAGTTCGAAACCATCACCGTAGATCGGGTTATCGGGACCACAGGATTTCGCCCCGACCTGGAGATGATCCGTGAGGTACGCACGGCCATTGATCCGGCCATAGAATCGGTGGCAGACCTGCGCCTGATTGATCCCAACGTTCACAGCTGCGGCTCGGTGTCACCACACGGGGTGAACGAGCTCAAGCATCCGGACGAGAACTTCTTTATTGCGGGGATCAAAAGTTATGGTCGCGCTCCAAACTTTCTGCTGGCCACCGGCTATGAGCAGGTGCGCTCTATTGCGGCTTACCTGACCGGAGATTATGAGGCTGCAAATCGCATTGAGCTCAACCTGCCCGAAACGGGGGTCTGCACGACAGATTTTATTCTCGATACCAGTGAAGAGGCGGAGGGCTGCTGCGGCGGTCCAGCGGACTATGAAGATGCATGCTGTGTTAGGGATGCCGAGGCAAAAGCCAACGGTGAAGCCGGTTGCGGATGTGGTACCATGGACAACGTAGAGAATTTAACTACTGCATGCTGCTAATCCGGATGATAGCTCGTGCCATATCAATAGTGAAGCAGGTTACTGTCAGCTCGGGGTGGTCAAGACTTCTTGTGAAGCGCAGCCGGAATTTACTTGCTGCGCTTCTTTTTAAAAATTGATACCGGATTAACAGTCTGCTGCTGTCATCTGCGGCTTTTCTATAGGAGTGCATCCGATGATTTCACCCTTGCTGTTGCGACTCAGGGTACAACATCGATTCTTGAATTCAGTGAGGATCTGCTCTCTGGCCTTTTGGATACGTGATTTAAACGTACTGTAAGGAATATCAAGGGCTTTGGCCATCTCTTTTTGCGTCATCGACTTGGTAAATACATCAATAAGCAGCTGCCGCTCATCATCGTCATATTCGTCAATGAGTTCGTACAAGCACTCTGCAATGCCGTCAACCAATCGCTCTTTGTCCGAGGTAAAGTCTTCGGAATTTATCATCTGGATATCTCCCAGGGAAACCTCCTTCTTTTTGCGGGTGTAATCAATAAGAGTGTTGCGTGCCACGCTCATCAGCCATGCTTCAGGGTTCTCAGCATTCTGCAGCTGATTTTTATTTGTGAGTGCTTTTTGAAAGGTATCCTGCAGCAGGTCGCGGGCTACCTCGCGATTCCTGATTCGTTTGTTGAGAAAAAAGAACACCTTATCTGAATATGCCTTCCAGTACTGTTCCATCATTATTATGCTGTTTTTGGGAAGAGTGGTCAGAAATATAATCGTATTTTTACGATCAAAGCAAATTTATGTTTAAATTCTCCATCTTTGGCAATCCAGATAAGAAAACTTTGTTGACAAATGGGAGTGGAGTGAATATATTAAATCGTAAATTTACGATAATTATTTACCCACTATGGCCATTACAAAAGCGAATCTATTTGAACCCACTCAAAAACGGACGGCCGAACTGATGAAAGCCCTGGGCCACCCGGCTCGTATTGCCATTATTGAGCTGCTTACCGAGCGGGAAACGTGCATCTGCGGAGATATCACAGATGAGTTGCCCCTGGCACAATCCACTGTCTCCCAGCACCTGAAAGCCCTGAAGACCGCCGGCATCATCAAGGGTGAAATCGACGGTGTGCGTACCTGCTACTGCCTGAATGAAGAAGGAGTCAAAGAGATCAACGAGCTTTTTATGCCGTTGATAAAAAACCTGACAAATGCAACCGAAGGAGAATGCTGCTGATATGAGCACGAAAGAACAAACATCTGACGAACTGAAACAACTGGTTAAAGAAAAATACAACAAAATAAGTGAGCAGCCGCTGAATTTTAATGCCAGCTCGTGCTGTGGCTCCGGAGAGGCCTCCGACAAAGTCTATAATATCATGACCGACGACTACAGCTCGGTGGAAGGCTATAACAAAGATGCAGACCTGGACTCGGATGTGGACTGCCCACCCAGTTCGCCCGCATCAATGATGGCGATACAGTCATTGACCTGGGCTCCGGCGCCGGCAACGACTGTTTTGTGGCGCGGCACGAGGCCGGCCCGGACGGCAAAGTGCTCGGCATGTGATTTTGCCGAGTCCATGATCGCCAAAGCCCGCAAAAATGCCGAAAAACTGGGCTATAACAACGTAGAGTTCCGCCATGGGGATATTGAGGATATGCCGGTCTCCAAAGACCTGGCCGATGTGATTGTCAGCAACTGCGTGCTGAACCTGGTGCCCAATAAACAAAAAGTCTTTTCCGAAATATTCCGGGTACTCAAACCGGGCGGCCATTTCAGTATTTCCGACATTGTGCTGGTGGGCGATCTGCCGGAAGCGCTGCGCGAGGACGCCGAGATGTACGCCGGCTGCGTGGCGGGAGCCATCCAAAAACAGGAATACCTGGGATACATCGAAGATTGTGGATTTGAAAATATCACCATCCAAAAAGAGAAGCCGATAGTGATTCCCGATGAAATCCTGAAAAAATACCTATCAGGAGAAGAGATTGAGGAGTTTAACAACGGATCGACGGGCATCTACAGCATCACGGTTTTTGCCCAAAAGCCGGGAACGGAAGAAAACTCTTTCGGCGAAATAGAGATGCTCGGAGAGCAGCAGCCAGGTACCGCCTGCACGCCCGGTTCAGGATGTTGTTAACTATTATCAGAGCGACGTTATCATTCCACTATCCAAACCTTAATTTCGAACGCATACCATGAACACTGCCCTGCAGCGAGTATATCAAAAGCCTGGAAAAAGATACTTCCGAAATTCCATCACAGCGGAAAGAAAAGCTCTGGGAGCTCTCGGATTCTATTTGGAACAAACTGCGAAACCAGAAACCGGCCAAGCTTACCTTTATCTGTACTCACAACAGTCGTCGAAGTCACCTGTGCCAGATCTGGGCGGCGACCCTCAGTCCATACATTTGGGCCTGGAGGCCATCGAAACCTATTCGGGCGGAACCGAAGTGACAGCCTTTAATCCCCGTGCGGTGGAGGCGATCCGGCGCGCAGGGTTTAAAGTAGAAAATCCGGGAGGGGAGAATCCACGCTACAAGGTGTTCTACGATGAGGGGAAGGAGCCGCTCGTCTGCTATTCCAAAACATTTGATGATGAGGCTAATCCCCACCGGGATTTTATTGCGGTGATGACCTGCTCGGATGCCGACCAAAACTGTCCGGTTGTGCCGGGGACGGAATTTCGCATAACAATCCCCTACGAGGATCCCAAGCAGGCCGATGGCACCTCGCAAGAATCTCAAACCTACGACGAGCGCTGCCGCCAAATTGCCGCTGAAATGCACTACATGCTTTCCCAGTTGGATTGACCAATCTATTAGTTCCACAATAACAGTTGAGGCAGCGCAGGGACATGGCCTCATTTCCAAAGCATACATTTGGCAAACAAAGTGGATCCTATGCAAATAAATCGTACCGGGATCGTTGGTTTTCGACGACCGGTCCGAACTGCTCATCTTCAGCCTAGCCTACGTTCACTGACATCGCCTTCCCATTCCGCAAGGCAACCATGATGATAACAGTGGATTAAAGTCACGACTTTTGTTTTTACATTGATGCAACTTCACTTAATATTGGAATGCGTTATTATATTGTTTAACCCACTAAAAAAGTTAAACCTTGAAATTCTTTACCTCACAGCTCACGCAAATCATATCCAGCAGGGATACTCGGTATAACCTGAAGCGACTGGGGCGATTTATGGGCATACTTGCGCTAATGATCCTGCTGTATTCGGTCCTGTTTCATTTCATTATGGAATACGAGGGGCAGTATCACAGCTGGGTCACCGGACTTTACTGGACACTCACCGTAATGTCCACGCTTGGATTTGGCGACATTACCTTTACCAGTGATCTGGGGCGGGCTTTTTCCGTACTAGTGCTGGTATCCGGCATGATTTCCCTGCTGGTACTGCTTCCCTTTACCTTCATCCAGTTTTTCTACGCACCGTGGCTGGAAGCCCAGTCCAAGGCACGTGCACCGAGAGAGCTGCCGGAAGACACCCGCGATCATGTTATCATCACCCACTACAACCCGATCACCATGGCCCTGATGAACAAACTGGAACAGTATAACTACTCGTATGTGTTGCTGGAAAGAGAACTGCCAAAAGCCCTGGAATATCATGACCAGGGATACAACGTGGTGTTCGGCGACCTGGACGATCCGGAAACCTACGCCAACCTACAGGTCAAGCAGGCCGCCATGGTAGTGGCAACCGGCTCCGATATGAAAAATTCCAACATCTGCAATACCGTCCGCGAACTTGATGAGGATGTCATCATTGTAACCACGGCCAATTCTCTCGATTCTATTGACCTGCTCAAGATGGCAGGATCGAATCACGTAATTCGCATGGGAGATATGATGGGGAGGGCCCTTTCCCGCCGAACCATCGGCCAGGACAGCCGCGTTCACGTGATCGGGCGTTTTGACCAACTGGTAATTGCGGAAGCGATGGCCTACCAGACGCCGCTTGTGGGCAAAACACTAAAAGAAAGTAAATTGCGTGAACAGATGGGGATCAACCTGGTTGGGGTCTGGGAGCGGGGAAAATTTCTAAAACCCCATCCCGATCTGGCGATAAAAAATGAAAGCGTGCTTATCATGGCTGGTTCCCCCGACCAGCTCAGAACGTATGACGAATTCATGGCTATTTATCGGGCCAATGACAACCCGGTTATCATTATCGGGGCGGGTCGCGTGGGGCGGGTATCGCCGAAGCCTTTGACGAACGCGGGCTCGATTACCGGATTATCGATAAAAACCCGGAGCGCATAAAAAAAGACGACCGGTATATATTGGGATCGGCTGAAGATTCCAGTGTGCTTGAAAATGCAGGTATTCGGGAGGCGCCCTGCGTCCTGGTTACCACTCATGATGATGACATGAACATCTACCTCACGATCTATGCGCGGAAATTGCGGCCCAACATTCAAATCATCAGCCGTTCCACCCTGCAGCGAAATGTCTCCACGCTGCACCGCGCCGGGGCTGACTTTGTGCTCTCGTATGCCACCATGGGAGCCAATGCGATTTTTAATATCCTGGAACGCAACGATATCGTTATCGTGGCGGAAGGCCTTAATGTGTTCACCGTCAAAACGCCTCCGGAACTGGTTGGACAGTCTCTCATTGAATCAAAAATACGGCAACAGACCGGTTGTAACATCCTCTCCATACGGAAAGACGGCCAACAGGTGATCAATCCCGATCCTGAGTTTAAGATTTTAGATCAAAGTGAATTGGTCATGGTAGGTACAACCGAGGATGAAAAGAAATTCATGGAGGCATTCAAGGAATAATGAAAAATCATTCAAATTTATATTTTTTTTCATTATGGTTAGGGGCACCTGTTTTGTGAACAGACAACGGCTGAAAATTCACTTATTATTTATAATTCCATACAGATCTATACACTAACTTTTCATCATGGCGGAACAATCCGGATTTAAGCGAACCGTGGGACTGTTTATGGCTGTGATGATCGGCATTGGCGCCATGATGGGGCCGGGTGTTTTTGCGCTGCCCAGTGTTGTTGCCGAATCGGCCGGACCGCTCGGCATTATCGCTCTACCTTGCCATGGGACTGCTCACCCTGTTCACCGCCCTCAGCTACAGCGAACTCGGCGCTGCCATTCCCATTGCCGGCGGCGGCTACTCGTTTACCAACCGGGTGCTGCCCCGTCCGGTTGCCTTCCTCACCGGATGGTTCTTTTGGATCGGCAACACGCTGGCCTGTTCGTTGTATGCCGTCATTTTCGCCTATACAATCAAAAATTACTTTTTCCCTGAGATCAGTGTGATTCTAATTGTGTTGGCTACGACCATAGTTTTTACGATCACCAATATCAGGGGGCAAGCCGAGGCCCTGTTTTTCATTACCATCATGAATATCGTTGAGCTTATTATACTGATAGGGGTGGGCATACTGGGAGCTTTCCAGGTTGAACCCGCCAACCTCGAACCTTTCGCACCGATGGGGCTTGGTCCGCTCATCCCAACCATGGGTTTGATTTACATCTCCTATGTCGGGTTTGACCTTATTACCGTTGCCGCAGAAGAGATCATCGAACCGGCCAAAAACATACCCCGGGCCATTCTTATCACCCTCGGAACTGGCATCGTCATTTACGTACTGCTACTTTGGGTGATGATGGGGGTCGTAAACTATACAGAGCTGGCGCAGACCAGCACGCCATTTATCTTCGTTGCCGATCATCTGTTCGGGACTTGGGGACGCTGGGCAGGCATTGTTGCCACAATCATGGCCAGCCTGTCGGCATTCAGCGTTACACTGGGCGCCAGCTCGCGTGTACTTTTTGCACTGGGCCGTGATGGGCATTTCCCGGGAATTTTTGCCCGATTGCATTCTACCTATAAGACACCGCACATTGCGCTTTTTGTCTGTGCCGGTCTGGTAACCATACTCGGCGCCTCAGGGATCGTGAGTCTTCTCGCCTCGGCAAGTAGTTTTGGCTACCTGATTGCCATCGGCATTGTCAATTACGCCGTAATTGCCCTTCACCGGCACATGCCGAATCTCAGGCGCCCTTTCAAGATTGTATCGTACCCGATTATCCGATCCTGGGTATCATTGGGTGCTGGTTTTTTGTCCCTACCCTGGAGCCTCAAAGCCTGCTCCTGGGAACTGGATTAACAGTCGTCGGCGGGGTACTTTACCTCTTACAGCCGGACAATCGGGCTGAGCTGCACGGGATACCGAAATTTATACAACGCATCAAAATCAAACTTCAAGCTTATTGGAGGCCACACATGAATGTTTTAATTATTGGCGGTGGCAATCTGGGAAGCAATATTGCGGACCGTTTGCTCAAGCAAGATGAATTTCGAATGATTTTTCGATCATCCGAATATCAGATAACCTTTATCGAACAGGACGAGGAGCAAAGTGAAAAGCTGGGACAACGCTACAATGTTCCCATTTTCAGGGGAGATGGCACAAAACAGGAAGTCCTTGAACAGGTTGAACCTCACAAAATGGATGTGGCCATAGCAGCCACCAATAATGATGAACGAAATTCCATCATGGCCCTTCAGGCCAAACGATTGGGAATCGAGCATGTCATAGCCATCGCACGGGATCCCTCCTACATATCCCTGCTGGAAGATAGTGGCGTAGTGTGTATCAGCGCTCCCTTTGCCACGGCCGCGATGGTGGAAAACTACCTCGATCGACCCAGCGTGGCCGACCTTTTTGAGATTGAAAGCGGAGTGGCCAGCTTAATTGACATGAAAGTACCTGAAAACGCCACTGTTATTGGTCGGGTAATACAGGATATCGAAATCCCCGATCAATGTGTGGTGGCTGCGGTCATACGTAATGAGGAGTTTGTTGTGCCAAGGGGACAGACAGAAATTCAGGCCGGTGACCATGTGGTGTTTGTCGGTCCAGGCGAAGCGATACAAAACGCCCACAAGATTTTTTCCGCTTCAAAGACATAGAGTGTACTATACTTTGTCTGACCCTCTTCTGCTATCTATCGAATTGGGATGGAGAAAACTAAATGACCATTTTTCTTTTTCTTTCTGGATTAGTTTTTTTAATCATCGGTGCAGAAATTTTAGTACGGGGGGCATCTCGTATTGCCGCCGGTATCGGCATATCGCCGCTGGTTATCGGCTTAACGGTCGTAGCGTTCGGCACCAGCTCACCGGAACTTGCAGTCAGTATAAATTCAGCCCTCACGGGGCAGGCTAATATCGCCTTGGGAAACGTCATCGGCAGCAAGATTTTTAACGTGCTCTTTATCCTGGGTCTCTCAGCGCTCATTGTGCGACACTCTCCGAGTATCGCAACAGTTAATTCGACTGGATGTGCCCCTGATGATAGGTCTATCTGTTATCGTTCTGCTTTTCGCGAGGGATCAGAATATCAGTCAGTTCGAAGGGTGGCTGCTGCTTGCAGGACTCGCTGGATATATTGGGTTTTTGATATACGAAAATCGCAAAAAAACCGAGACAGACAACAAATCCACCGATCAAAACCCAGATATCGTTAAAAAAGATACCGGCAAGACCAACTGGCCATTAAATATAGTCTTTATTGTTGGTGGTCTCCTGCTTTTGGTTATTGGCTCGCGCTGGCTTGTCGATGGGGCTGTTACATTTGCTCAATATTTAGGTGTCAGTGAATTGGTTATCGGCCTGACTATTGTAGCAGCCGGAACCTCACTGCCGGAGGTGGTTACTTCCTTAATTGCTGCTATTCGAGGCGAACGGGACATTGCGGTCGGTAATGTTGTCGGTAGCAATATTTTCAATATTATGGGGGTGCTTGGCATAGCGGGTATCATCGCGCCGGCCGGTATCGAGGTCTCCGAAGCGATCTACCATTTCGATATGCCCATTATGATTGCAGTAGCCTTTGCCTGCCTGCCCATCTTCTTTACAGGCGGAACAATTAACAGGTGGGAAGGAGCATTGTTAATCGGCTATTATGTGGCTTACACTTTGTATCTCATCTTAGCCACAACCGTACACGTTGCCTTGCCAATGTTCAGTGCGGTAATGCTTTACTTCGTTATTCCGATAACCGGGATCACAATCATAATAATAGCTGTACAGGAATTTCGTACTAGAAATAAAAACAGCATGGAGTAATCTTCGCAGATTTGTATCCCGGTATAATTTTGTTATGGGCAAGGTGAAGCCGTAATAGAATAAATGATACGTTGAACACACTATTGCGGCTTGAGCATACCCCACAATCATATTTTGCAGCTGTTCTGCCATCACCCAAATTTGAGCTATTTATTGGTTTATATAACTCTAAAATGATATCAATGGCTTAGCCAGTAATCTCGCTTATTTTTTGAATAGCCTGGGTTAAAGTGAATAGAACCTGCTACTCAGCCTGATCGTCCGTCTCTTTATTTTCTTTCTTTGCAGCAAAATCATTGTTACTCAGCACTTCCGATAATATAGATTGCTCAATAAAGCTACGCTGTCCCGATTTTACAGGTATTCGGATGATCAGGTGAACCTCTCCGGCTGTGGGAACCTGTATGGTTACACGTGGATCTACTGTCGGCACGTCAAGACCCCGCTCCTCGCTAAGCTGTTTCATGTGCTTTCGAACGTCCTCAAGATAAGGCTCACAATGCCGGTTTGCCGATTCAAGGAACGCAGCCTGTGCCCCGCGCCAGTCATCTTCGCGTTTAAAGGGTATGGTAAAGACATGCAAAATATAGTCGTGGGTATAACTCTCATTAATAACCGGCTCTGAAACGAACAACGCGTTGGGGATCACGGCCATCCGCCCGGTTCGCTGGTGAGTAATCTTACCCGGACCTACCTCCAGTAATAGTCGTGGCAAGCAGGTTTTGATCAATCACATCGCCTCGAAAATCTTTGACCTGTATACGGTCACCAAGATATCGAAAGAGCCGGCACGCGGTCTTTAGAATAGACCCGGTAACGCAAAGAATCAGCTCCTTGGTGGCCACCACAAAAGCAACTGCGATCGCAACAATAGAGGAGTGCGAGGGCACGAAGCTCTTCTCCCCATATAAAGAGGAGTCCCAGCAGGAGCAGCAGAAGCAATCCGTTGCGCGACTGAACCAGCCACCGGCGCCGCAGCTCGGTAGAGGAAACACTTCGACGGATATATCTCGAAATAACCCACCGTAAAATTATGGTTACAAGAATGAGAATGGCCGTGCTGATGAGCATATTCGGCAACGAACCAGATACGGAAAAAAACTCCAGCCACTTTCTGAGACTTTCAAGCATGATTTTTTAGCCCGGTATATTCAACTCAATATTTAGACATATTATATATTGTTGCGGGACGCACTGCAAATTCAGGATTAACGCAACAGATCAAAGATCTCGACCCACATACAAAGCGCTTGTGGATCTACGGTGGAGATCGGGCTACTCGATTGGGCCCGGTATTGTTGGTAGTATCTTACTTGTACAGCATCTGGAAGGAAGCTCATGTCATCCGTCCGGCGACAAAATCACTCGTCCGACTGGAGTAAAACCATGGCTAACCGAACAGAAAGATGGGATATGAATTCAATAAAAAAGCCTTTCCACCGAAGCGGAAAGGCTTTTTCGTTTGGCTTAAATTGATAGTTAAGATTACTGTTTAACAACCTTATCTACGACATGCACTACACCGTTGGCTGCAGAATTATCTGATTCCTGCACAGTCACTCCCATTTGGGATTCAATCTGGTCTTTGGTGACTTCACCTTTGAATAGTTGTCCCTGCATCAATTTTTTCGGGCTCGCTTTCAGCTCTTTATCCGCATTCTGTACAGCCTCATTACTTGGTGCCAATACCGTGTACGTGGCTTGGGGCTGCTTTAAAATTTTGGCATACCCAGATTTGTCTAACAGAGTAGCAAATTCAGTGGTTTTATCGTTGGAATTTACCACCTCATAAACGGTTTTCCCCTCTGCAGCGGATTCAGTGTCATCCTGAGCTTGTACGGCGTTGGAGAAGAAGAGTAGCGTGATTGCTAACATTAAAGAACTGGTGAAGACACGTTTAAATGATATCTTCATAATGATATGGATTTGAGTAGAATTATAACTTGAAAATCAATCTTGGTAATTTTTAACAGCTATCTATTAATACTATATGGCAGATAACTGCTTAATGTTTCGGAGCTTCTGAACAAAAAAAGAGTAAGTTTGGGCATTCCGGCAATCAAAGCTAATTGCTTTCCAGTAGGATGTCGCCATATCCCGCTAAAAACAGGATTTTTATTGTAGATCTCTTATTTGTAAAAACACTCCATGCAGTATTGCAAAATGCCTATTCGGTCATGTTCGTAATCAATGGCCACATCAGACACTACCCTTCCATTTTTTGATTAGCACATCACCATATCTGGTCAAGAAATAAAAAAAGAATCCCGAACCGGGCTGGTTCGGGATTCTCTCATTCTATCTAATCTCTGATATTATTTAATTAGCCAGGTTGACCAGAATCATTACGTCCGCAACGAATTCAGCTTCAGCCTCGGAAGCAGACGTAAAGGTTTCGTCAACGATTGTTTGAACTTCTGAATAGAACGATGCATAGGCATCAGCAAGTACCTGGAGATCAAGCGTAGCTGATAACGAGGACTCAAGGCTTGCCTTGGCTCCTGCATTATTGTTAATCTGGGCATTGATCCCCGTAATAGTCTGGGAACTTGCCGAAAATTCTTGAGAAAGTGCGGCAACAACCGCCTCATTATAGGATTCAAAGGCGCCATCAATGTCTTCTTTGGTCGCACTTGTCAGCGCATTAATGTCGCTGCGAAGTGTAAGGGCGGCATCAGCGGCGGCCTGAATATTAGACTCTACGGCTCCTTCCGCCTGCATGCGTGTTTGAACGGCTGCATCAATAGCATAAGAGGTAAGCAGGGCGGCGTTGGTTCGGATCTCTGAACTGACTTCGGCTGAGATGTCGCTGCTATGCTTAACAAACACGCGGTTTGACATCTCTTTGGCCTTGGCATAGAGCTCGGCATCTACGCCGGCATCAAGGTGTGCAAGCACAATCGCCTGCATGAATGCTTGCATCGCTTCTTGCTCCTCCTCTGGGCTTGTGGCCGCATTAAGCTGGTTTTCCAGCTGAAGCTGCGCCTGGATTTTGGCATCCATAATCTGCTGGGCTTGCTCCTCAGAAAATTCAGCAGACTCGTTGGCATAGAACTCTGCGCGTGCCTGGGCTTCAGCGGCCAATGCTTCGGCAAAAGTCGCCGCTGCCTGGCTGTTACTTCTAATCTCTGACGATGCTTTGGTATCGATGTACACCTCGACATCTGCCTTAGACACCAGGTCGGCGTTGCCTTCGGCTATCAGTTTGGTGTATACATCAGCTTCTCCTGACGACTCTACCGTCAGTGGTTGAACCTGAACCGTTGAGCCGCTTTGAAGCTCACTCGTTAAGAACGCCTTCCACTGCTGACTGTTTTTTTCAGCCATTATTATAATTTGCTCTCCTGAACTGGCAACAGCCTGGGCATCGATGTTTAGCGTAAATTCTCCCTCTGCATTTGTTTGTGTTTCAGCTCCTGGAAATAGTCTCAAGACTTCCGTCAGCACTAATTCGTGCCGCTGTTACTGTTGCTCCCTCAACAGCAGCGGCTGTAGTTGGACCTGAGGATTTTACTTTATTTTGAGAACTATTGCTTTCTACTTGCCCTTCAACGGCGGCTGTTTCCTCACCTGGGCCGGTAGTATTATTGTTATCGCAAGCTGTACCCGCCAAGGCAAGTGCTAGTATTACAATTAAAGACTGTGTCTGTAAATATCTCATGATACATCTGCTTATTTGTTATGATTTATTAGAAGATTGCGCTAGGAATACCCAATCTAATTACGTAATTATGCGTATGCCATATACGTATTTGGCACTAGACAAAACTTTATATCAAGCTTCACGGACTGAAGTTCCGACTTTTTGCTTTCTATGCGATTAATTTTTTTAAGGAGTTCTAACCCGGATTATTCACCAAGAAATTTGGTATTGGCCAAGGCGTAGGGAAAATGACCGCGGAAACGTTCTACAGTACGTTGAGCACGTCAATTTTCCTACAACGCAGGGCAAGGACAAATTTCGCAGCCCTTAGTTACAGCACTCAAATTTGAGCTATGTTCATTTTTTGATAGGTAACAAAAGATCAATGGCTTACCCTGCATCTTACATAGTTTCGTGAATAATCCGGGCTAAAGGAAAGTGGGCAATTTGCAAACTGTATACCAAGCTTTTCTCTCCAATTTATCAGTGACCAGATAAGTAAGCACAGGCCGGCAATACTTAGCGCGATATAAGATGCCAGCATTTTTAGTGAAGCGTGCTAGAGCCAATTGGTAATGTATAAATCGAATAGAAAATGGAACCGAAGTGCTGCTCACAGCTTAGGAAAACATCCTGTACAATATTCCATTGATCCAAAGGGAGGATTGCATTCGGATAAGTAGAAGTCCTCTTTGGGGTATAACTCATTCTAATCTCAACAACCTTGATTTTACATATCAAGGTTTAAACCTTTAAAAATCAATTATTTATGAATTTAATTTATCGTTAAGGGTGCCTGATAAAAGCGGAAAGGGTACAACAGGCATACACCGAAAAGAAACTCAATAGATTCATATATCTTTGAAATTACCTAACAACTTTGACAGTAGCTGGAAATTGACGACCCAGGTCGGTGCCGGGATCGATATAAATATCGGGAATAGAGGAGTATTTATCGGTATTGAGATGGTGGATTATATTTCCAATTTCTCAAGCGATGGTAATTTAAGGCATGACGCCTTCTTGTTTGGCCTGGTTGGGTTACCCCTGTTTTAATCCGGATTATTCACCAAGAAATTTAGTATTACCCAAGACGCAGGGAAAATGGCCACGAAACCTGCTACGGTACGTTGAGCACGTCATCTGTGCCTATAACGCAGGAAAAGCTAAATTTCGCAGCTTTTAGTTACAGCACTCAAATTTGAGCTATTCCCAAATTTCGATAAGTAACAAAATATCAATGACTTATCCGGCATATAACATTATTTCGTGAATAATCCGGATTTAAATAGCAGCGCGAGGCGAAAATAAATTCCAGCAATCTTTCTGTAACAATACTGGACTGGCTCTTAAAATTAACCTTAAAGGGCAGGGAGGCATAGTTATCGTTCGAACGTAGAAACATTTGCAAATCTTAAAATACCAGCTCATTCAACTGCTCGCGCCGTTCCCTCCAACTGGGCATATACTTATCCAACAGGGCCTTGAACCGGTCGGTGTGCAGGCGTTCCTGCAAATGCACCATCTCGTGGACCACAACATATTCCAGGCATTCAGGTGGTTTCTTAGCCAGTTCAAGATTGAATAAAACCCGTCCATCCTCCGTATTGCAGGAGCCCCACTTCGTTTTCATATGACGAACCCGCCATTCCCGGACCGTTTTCCCCATTTTCTTTTCCCACTTCTCAATCAGCGGAGGAATCTGTTTTTTTAGTTCTGACCGATAAAACTCTTTGACGACTTCTCTCTTTTTCTCTTTATCACTGCCGGGACGCACATACAGATCCATATACTTTTTATTGCGTATTTCAACCTTCGGTGGAGCATCACGCTCTATGATATTCAACAGGTAGCGCTGGCCTTGAAAGTAGTGGCTTTCTTGCTGAATGTATTCCCGCTCCGGCTGGCGATTTTGCTGCTCAAAACCGCGGATATGCTTTTTGATCCAGCTTAATTTTGATACCGCAAACATACGGATAGCTTCATTACTCATACCGGCCGGACTGGAAATACGCACTCTTCCCGATGGCGGATACACCGCCAGGTGCATATTCTTGATATCCTTTTTGACCACATCAATCAGCGATGCCGGATACCGATATTTGTGTCTGCTCAATCTCAGTATTCATTCTGCTCGCGAATAATTTCCATGACATCATTCAGTCTCGAAGGATCGGGGAGCGTCTTTTTACCGCATTCCGCAGCATCCGTTCCTTGATCGGATTCTGCTCCGCCAGCCATCCTTGGCGTTATACCGGATCGTCTCATCCAGTGCCAGCGCCAGTTCTTTATTCTGTTCCAGGTTATCATACAGCGCCTTTTGGCCCTCCGTTTCCAGCTCCTCGGGATATTTTTCCTGACCCTCACTACGCTTGACTTTCCGGGCCAGCTCTTCCAGCTTCTTCAGGTACCGGGCATATTCGGCCGCCTCTTGTTTGCGCTTGCGGATCAGTTCCTCCAGCAGCTCCGACATCTTATCATAGTACTTGGGGTTGCCAGGTCGCTCCTCTACAATCACCTTGCGGATGTTATTCTCGATCGTTTCCGCCATCGCCTCCTGATCCTTCTTAATATTGTCCGAGAGGACCTCATCAACCGCCGAAATGCCCTTGTTGACAATCAGGTCAACCAGCGTAAAATCATCGAGCGTGGATACCTTCTTGCTGTGATCTGCATCAATATACATGTCGATGAGATTACGCATGCCCGGCTCATAGGTTTTCAGATCAATATAATCGCCGCTGGCCTGCTTGATGTCTTCTTTCAGATCAGAGTAGAATGTCACCTTCTGCTTAACATTGGTCACTTCTTCCGGCGAATATCCGGCCTTGTCCATTTCATTGGCGATATCCCCATACGCCCTGACCAGCGATGAGACCATCTTATAGAAGTTAACCCGCTTCTCCTGGTCTTCCTTGATCTGGTCCTCAGACTTGCCCTGCGTTTCAGTACCGAAAAACTGTTTAAACTCTTTAAGCGTTTTGGGATGCACCGGCTCACAAAGCGCCTCCACTTTGTCCAGCGCCTCATCGAGTTTTTCTTTGGCCTGCTCGTAGCGATCTTTCAGCAGTCCGTCCACATCATCATCGTCGTATCCTTCAAATGCGCCGCTGGTATAAGTACTGATCGACTCTTCGAGGCTCTCAAACAGATCCATATAATCGATGATATAGCCATATCGTTTATCATCACCGTCTAGACGATTAACGCGACAAATGGCCTGAAAAAGCCCGTGATCCTGCATCGATTTATCGATATACAGGTAGCTGGCCGGTGGAGCGTCAAAGCCCGTCAATAGTTTATCTACCACTATCAGCAGTTTCATCCGCGCCGGTTCATTAACAAATTTTCTTTTGGCTTCTTCCTCAAACTCCTCGGTGGATTTGCCGTCCAGCATCTCGGTATAGATGCGATACTTGAGCTGCTCTTCGGTTTCACCCTGACCGGTTTCCTCTCCTTTAATGTCGTTGATATTGGGCTCAAAGGAGGTCACCACCGCGCAATGTCCTTTCAGATCGGTTGATTGAAACAGCTCATAATACTTGCAGGCCTCAGCGACGGAAGAGGCCACCAGCATGGCATTACCCCGGCCGGATTTTAGGCGGCCCTCGGTCTCAAAATCTTTATAAATATCGGTTACCACTTTGTTGAGCCGCGACTTGGAACTAAGTACTTTCTTGAGCGTGCCCCACCTTTTTTTGAGCTCCATCTTGGCGTAATCGTTCAGCCCTTTGGTCTCCGCCTCGAACCACTCATCAATGCTTTCCTGATCGGTTATTTTCTGCTCAATATCGCGCGCTTCGTAACGCAGATCCAGCACCACGTTATCTTTCACCGCTTCGTCAAATCTGTAGGTATGGATATAGGGACCGAACACCTCCAGGCTGGTCTTTTTATCATCCTTGAGCAGCGGCGTGCCGGTAAAGCCGACAAACATGGCCTCCGGCAGAATGGCCTTCATCGCCTTGTGCAACTTGCCGGATTGCGTGCGATGGCACTCATCCACAAATACAAAAATATCCCCTTTAGCTTCAAAGTCGGAAGGTAGCTGTTTTTCAATCTCCTCAAGGTAGGCTTCGATATCGTCATCGCCTTCGCGAGCCCCAAATTTATGAACAAGCGACGATATTAACGGCACGTTGTGGCTGTTAAGCTTGTCGATCAGGTCAGCGCCGCTGGAGGCCCGCTCCATCTGCTCATTGGCATTGGTAAACACGCGGGTAATCTGCTTGTCGAGCTCTGTTCGGTCGGTAATAACCACCACCCGAGAATCCGTGATATTTTCGCGAATCCACCGGGCCAGCCACACCATCGTCAGGCTTTTGCCGCTGCCCTGCGTATGCCAGATAATTCCATCCTTTCGCTCGGCAACATGTTCCTGCGAGGCCTTCACTCCAAAATACTGGTGGGGACGACTACGCAATTTTATTGCCGCCGTCAAAGAGGATAAAATCGTGCATTATTTCGATCAAACGCTCCTTGTTGCAGAGCTGCACCAGGTGCTTGTCCAGTACATAGTCAAATTCCTGGTCGGTTTGCTCTTTCCACTCCTGGTAAAACCGGTCGGACGTTTGGGTGGTGCCGTAGCGCAAACCCACGCTGTCGTTGCCCGCCATGACTAACTGCATGGTATTAAAGAACGGCTTTATAAAGTGATTGGATTGGTTGTCCAGATTCTGGCGAATGCCTTCTTCCACTGACACCTTGGAGCGCTTAAGCTCAATGACGCCCACCGCAATACCGTTGACATACAGTACAATATCCGGCCGCTTGTTATTATTACCTTTAACGGAGACTTCTTCAGCGACTCCAAAATGATTGTTTTCAGGATGCTCCCAGTCGATAAAATGGACCGTTTCCTTTTTGGCCCCTTTTTCGGGCCGTACATCTACACCGTAGCGCAGCATGCGATATACCCTCTTGTTGCTGTCATAGAGATCATCCATCCGAATACCGGCAACGCGACTGAGCTGATGGACTGCATTATTAATTAGTGACCGTTCATAGCCCTGCTGCTCCATCCACTGTTGCAGCAGCTCCTCTTCTACATTTTTATTATCGGGACGATCTTGCCAATCACCCAGGTTATCATAGTCCAGCCGCTCCTGAAATAGCCGTATGACCCGGTTTTGCGTACTGCGTTCTATTTGGCCAACGTCGCTCATTATTCAAAAAGATGTATGTATTGTTTGAATACGTAAAGTCTATTTCGTTGTGCTCCCGTTACTTCTGTTAAAATATCAAGATCTTCCAAAGAGTCTATAAGTTTATAGGCCGTAGGCATGGAAACACCCGCAGCCTTGCTTACTCCCTCAGCCGTAATAACAGGTCGCTCATATAATTGTCGTACCACCCGTTGAGCCTTACCAACTCTTTTACCCATTTCCTGCACGTCCTGATCCACTTTTTGCTGGAGTTGCATAATTCCATCAAATGTTTCGATACCGCTTTTGGCTGTTTCAATCACCCCAGACAAAAAGAACTTTATCCAGTGCACCATATCATCCTTTTCCCGAACCCGCATAAGGTTGTCATAATATTGCGTCCGGTGGCGTTCAAAAAAATCTGACAAATACAGTATGGGCTGTTTAAGAATATCTTGGCTCACTAAATAAAGTGTAATCATCAATCTGCCAACACGCCCATTGCCATCCAAAAATGGATGGATGGTTTCAAACTGGTAATGAACCATGGCAATTTTTATCAGGTCCGGCAGATGAATTTCCTCGTTATGTACAAAATACTCCAAATCACTCATCAGATCTGCAATACTCTCAGGAACAGGTGGAATAAACAGCGCATCGTTGATCGTAGCTCCGCCAATCCAATTCTGACTCGTTCTGAATTGACCCGGTTGCTTTTGTTCCCCACGCACCCCCTGCATTAACACTTCATGGGTGTTTTTTATCAGTCGAGACGAAAACGGCAGCTCCTCCAACTCATTGATAGCTACTTCCATAGCCGCTATATAATTTTGCACCTCCTCCCAGTCGTCCCTCTTTTCCGGGGCAACACGTTCTTTATCCAGAAGGGCTTCCTCCATTTTCGTTTGGGTACCCTCAATTTTGCTACTCTGCGTTGCCTCTTTAGCCACGTACATGCTAATGAACAAGTCGATATTGGGAATATACTCGGAATACATATCCAGCCTTCCCAGTTGTCGATCGGCCTGACTTAATAGATTGAGGATCTCCATATTATCGAACTGCCACTGCCGATTAATGGGATTAGGCTGAAAACTCTGGTAATGACCCTGATTTATATATGTACCTGCTTTAAAGTCTTTCACTAAACCTTTAATAAGAATTTTACTATTTAATAAAATTGCCTTTTCCTTAAATAAGGAGAGCTTTTTTCAGGGAAGCTGTTAAAGATTAATCCACGATATTAAATAAGGGATGCTCTAATTTAAGGAAATGATGAAAATCTTAATTAGGCCAAATGCTTAATTGAATAAAGACCGAAAAGTTAAATAAAGAAGATTATATGCCCCACTGCACTTTACTCCCCAATCCTCATATCAATATTTGCGATCTATCATTATTCGGTAAGTACTTACAAAACCCATTAATTTTTATTAATAAACATTATAATTCAGCGTATCTCTTTAAATATTTTCGACTTACAACGTATAAGTAATAGAAGACATTTTTGAAATCACCAAGTACAAATGGCTATAACTGAACAAGATTTAAAAAATATATTCGGGGCAGAAAAGACAGAAACAACCCCAAATAAGGAAGAGCTGGAATTCCTGGACAAGCGATCTCAAATTGAAGAGGATACTTTTCCCCTCTTAAGTATTGAGCAGTATGAATATAACTACGAGCGCTTCTGTGAATACGGACTGGAAGAGAAAATGCTTGAAAAAGTAGAACCGCACGTGCGGTATCTCAGCCGATTTGAACCTCATAAACTGCTGGAAAGTAGGTTCTATAAGCGATTTAAAGATGAAAAGATCGTCCAGCGATACGTAGAAGAAAATATTAACCTCAAAAAACATACCTCAGATGAGTGAAGAAAATTATAAGCAAATCGATGACTACTTTGAAAATTTAAAAAATAATCCTGCAGATATATATACATTGTACAATGAAAACTTTGTTGACTGGAGCGGTCCAAGAAACAAAGTGGACCAGCCTTACACTGATTATATCGCCGAAAAACTTATAAAAACAGGGAATCTATTTTCTGAAATTTCTTTAAAAAGTGATAGAGGGAATTATCTTACGCCAGATCATGACGGCACGATCGATAAGTTTACAAACCGTAGCGAAGAAATTTTTGCCAAGATGTTACTTCATCACCAGATAGCACACTTGGGCCGGATTATTGATTACCAAGTTCCCTTAAAAGAAGTAAGAGCAGACAATTTTGGAAAAATAGATTTGGTTAGTTTTAATGCTGATTCAAACACCAGTTATTTAATTGAGCTAAAAGTAGCTTCGGATGAAACCATATTACGAGCGGCCCTTGAAGTTGAAACGTATTCTCAATTAATAGGAAATGATACTTTCCAAGAATACGTGAAGAAAAAAGCGAAAAAATACTTTGAGAAAGACAAGTACGATCAAATCAACTTTGATCGTACTAAAATAAAAAAAGCAATCGTTTTTGTTATTGAGGATATACTTGACTCTCCAAATGAAATCTCTAAAAGAGATAGAAATACCCACCCCCATTTAAAGAAACTTCTGACAGATTACAGGATTGAACCATACCTTCTTGAAAGACAATATCCCACGCGATCAATGTTGGGATTGTTTTGAGGGTTTTAATTCACTAGGGAGCAAATACACTGGGTGGGAATTGCGTTGAGATCCAGTCGGGGGAGACCTCAATTCTCATTGATGCCGGCACGCCTGTCAATAAAGAGTCAAAACTCAGTAAAAGAACTTTCAATAAACTGGTCAAACGAGCAGAGGCTATCTTTATCTCCCACCCGCATCCTGATCACTATAAGATGCTATCCTGGTTGGAACATGATACGCCTATTTACATGAGCCGGGGCTGCAAGAAGATTCTCGAGATTGCTCATAAATTTAATCAAACGAAATACAATCCCGCACCAGCTACAACCTTCGATACCGAAACGATTGAAATCCCGGAATCGGAGATATCCGTTACTCCTATTGCCGTTGATCACTCGGGATTTGACTCCAGAGCTTTTCTTATCTCCGACGGTGAAGAAAACATTCTGTATTCCGGGGATATAAGAGATCATGGACGACAAAATTATCTCACAAAACAGTTCCCTGATAAACTTCCCAGCCAAATTGATTCGTTTATCCTGGAGGGCACTTTGTTAACCAGAAAGTATAAAGGGGTACAATCTGAAGAAGAGGTGCTTAATAAATTGGCAAGCTACCTCAAAAACAATTCCGAACTCTGCCTGATTGCTTTTTCATCGCAAAATATAGATCGGCTGGTCAGTGTGTTCAGAGCCTGCCTAAAAACCAACCGAACACTGGTAATCGATCCTTACACAGCTTACATCCTGCATGAGTTGAGAGGATTTTCTAAAAAACTGCCTCAGCACTTTTGGAATAATATGGGAATACTCTTTGCGGCCAACAGCTATACCCAAACGATCAAACAGGAGCAGCTGTATCGTTTTGCCAGTGCCAAAGTTACCAAAGATATGATCAGGGATAATCCCGAAAAGTATGTCCTTAAATCGAATGGATATGTTGAAAGCCACTTGGTAAAGGGCAAACTGCTGGATAGTACAACACTGGTTTATTCACAATGGAGCGGTTATGCGGACGGTATCTGGGAAAGCAATGAGGTTCATCACATCCACTGCAGCGGACATGCACAAATTGAGACACTGCAAGATTTAATCAACAAAATTAATCCGGATATGCTTATTCCTATTCATACAGAGGATGAAGAAGCATTTGCATCGCATATGGTTTAACCTCACGCCCGAATACTAATATAATCAACACATCATCATGGATGACAAAGACAGCTTATCGCCCAACATTTTCAATTATGCCACCAGTGAATTAACACAAGACGCTTTTATATGCTGGCTTGCAGCATGGTCTCATCAAAAGCACTTACATACCAATAACGAACTCCATAAAACCGGACTGTTATTCATCAACCGTATGCTGCGAAAACACGATTTCGATCTTGGAACTGAGGTAGTGAGTCCCACCATTAAACAACAACATCACAACACTGATGTTGTGATTGAGGTAGGTGATTTCATCATTCTTATAGAAGATAAAGTGCATTCACAGGCGCATTCAAACCAGCTGGAACGGTATCGAAAAAAGCTGAAAAGCGAGTTCGAAAACAAACAGATCATTCCTATATATTTTCAAACCGGGAGCCAATCCAGTTATGCATCGGTAAAAGAAAAGGGGTATCAGCCTTTTTTAAGGGAAGATTTTATTGCCGTACTACAAAAAGGCGCTGACCATGGAATTTCAAATGAGATTTTTACCAATTACCACAGGTATATACAAAAGATCGATTCACGTTTTAAAAGTTTCCAAAATAAAACGATTACAAACTGGGATTGGGACGGTTGGAAAGGATTTTTTGCAGTTTTAAAGCAGCAGCTTGGAGAAGGTGGTTGGAACTATGTGGCAAATCCATCCGGAGGATTTATGGGATACTGGTGGAATTTTGCAAACCACGAGTTGTGTACCTCGTATCTACAACTCGAAAACAATAAACTGTGCTTCAAAATCAAAATAACGCAAGAAACGAATTACAGTACTATTCGCAACCGCTGGCATAAAAAAGTTGTGCAAGCCGGTCAATCATTTGACATACCTATATCCAAGCCTGTAAGATTTGGACACGGACAACAGATGACAGTTGCCATTTTAAATGCTGATTATCGGGAAACAGATGAGGCCGGCAAGCTTGACCTGGAAAAAACCCTGCAGGTACTCAAAAAGGCGTCTTCAATTTTAGAGGAAGCGCGAAACGTCTCATAACCTCACACTAGTAATTAATTTCAAAAAATATAGTAATTATTAGCTGAGGGGGGCACGTATATTGGGAGCAACCGAATCCTCAACTCTCAGTGGGACCCCTATGAATGTTGCTCCCTTGATCGAATTAACGACCCACCAGCGCCAACTATTGGAACAGTGGACGCGCTCCCACCACATCGAGAAACGATTGGCCTTTCGAGCTACCATCATCCTGGCGGCTGCCGAAGGAACCGAAAGCAAGCAGATTGCCGCCGATCTGTACCTCCGTCCGCCGACCGTCAGCAAATGGCGAAGCCGGTTCGCCACAAAAATGTCCATTTCCACTATACCCCCCATGCTTCGTGATTAAACCAAGTGGAAATTTGGTGCAATATCCTCACACATAAAGCCTTGAACACCAGTAGGTTTACCTCAACCAGACAAGTCCGCAAGCGAATTGAAGCATTTACTCATGCATACAATGAGCAGGCAGCCCCGTTTGAATGGAAAAAGAAGGTATGCAAACCGGGTACCCTACCCAATAATTACGCGGATTTATGATTCCAAGTACTAGTTGCTTTTGCCCGTCAGTAGCTCCTGCATCATTTGACCTTGCTTTGACCCTCTCCTGTCCTCTCCCTACCTATAGGGAGAGGAACTCTTTGTTGACAATCACAGAGCCACAATCAAGGCGACTCTTCCCCTGCGTCAGTAGGGGAAGTACAAGAAGGGCCACCTTGAAAAGACTGTGCGAATACCTGGATAAAATCAAATTTCATAAGAATACCCAATGTAATTAGATTAATAAAAATTGATAAGAGACCTCCAAGATGCCCAACGAGAGAAAATCAATTACAGAACTGGCAAGGGAGCTTCGACATAATGCCACCACAGCGGAACGTAAGCTTTGGCAGCATCTTAGAAAACGTCAGCTGAAGGGCCGCAAATTTTTGCGTCAAAAACCCCTTATTTACCGGCAAATAAATCGTAAGGCGTTCTTTTTTATTGCTGATTTTTATTGTGCCGAGCAACAATTGGTCATTGAACTTGATGGCAAATACCATAACCATCGGAACGAATACGACCGAAACCGTAATCTCGTAATTGAAGAAATGGGACTGACGGTGCTGCGATTCAAGAATGATGAATTGAACGATATGGATTCGGTATTAACGAAAATTGCTTCTTATTTGTGATCGTATCTTTATTCTTGACCTGCTTTGTACCCAACCTTGTTTTGACCCACTCCTGTCCTCTCCCTACCTATAGGGAGAGGCACTCCCTGTTAACAATCACAAGCCACAATCAAGGCGTCTCTTCCCCTGCGAAAGTAGGGGAAGAACAAGAAGGGGTCACACCAACCGCGTCTTTCCCGTCAGCAACTCCTGCATCATGCCCTGTTTAATCTGCTGGTACTTGTCGCGCTTGGACTCAAGGGCCTGTATCTCCGCATCCATGTCGGACAGTATTTGGGTAATGACTTTTTGTTCTTGAAGAGTAGGAAAAGGTATTTCAATTTTTCTAATATCACCTAAAGTCAAATTCTTATGAGCTCCTTCCTTAACATTTCTGAGTAATTTTTTTTGCCCTTCACCTGACTTTAAATACCACATTACCCAGTCAAGCAATTCAGGATTATAAAATTTAGATATAGCGATAGCCGAACCTAAAAAGGCAATATCTTTTGATGAGTAAACACCTACATTTCCAACTCTACCAGAAATAGAAAATAATAAACACCTTTCGTCTAAAATGAGTCTTGGAAAAGTATCCGCTACTTTTATAGGTATATAATAATCTGTATTTAAGTTTACACTTATCCCCTCAAAGTCTTTATTCTGAATAAAGGGATAGCTGTTTGAGCCACCTACATTTTTTAAATGTGGCTTTATGTTTTTTGTGTAATCAAAACCTGTTTGCTTCGTAAATACTTTACTTATTTCTTCAATATTCTTTTCCTCCCACTCTCCATCAAAGCCGGGCAACCGTTTCTTACCGGACAAAAGCTGCTGCATGGCGCCTTTTTTGACCTGCTGCTTCTTTTCAATGAGGGCGTCGAGTTCGGCGATCAGGTCATCTACATCGCTGAGGGCCTCGGCGATGGTACGCTGTTCTTCGAGGGTTGGGGGAAGATTTATAGGTAAAATCTTAACTATACTTGCTGTATAGCTTTGTTGTTTAGTTCCCTGACAAAATTTAAACGCTAATTCATCTCCATAATATTGATAAAAGTAAAATAGATACTCAGTAAGCACTTCTCCTTCAATTGGATATAATGCCATACAAGACTGATTACCTTAAATCCGCAGGCAATATAAAAAAAGAGCCAAAAAAGTTGCTGAACAGGTTGTATTCAGGCTTTTTTGGCTCAGGAAGTTTTCATTTATTTAGGTGAAACCACTCACTAAATAAATGATGCATGCATATTACAAAATCAGCGGACAAGATCACACCATTTGGCGGATTTAATTTTTGTTATGAGCATTTTCATCAGTCTGGGCTGGCCGATCTTATCGACCGGCAGCTGGGCGAGCGGGTCCAGACGAGGGGATTCTCCTATAGCGATATTGTGGGCAATCAGCTGGGGATTTTCCTGTGCGGCGGAGACTGCGCCGAAGACTTGGCCGAGCACCTGAGCGGGCCGCTTGATCAAATCAAAGGCATGTCAGCCAGTAGCCCCGATACCATCTTGCGGGGGATTAAGGAGCTCAGCCAACAGACCACCGAGCAGATCAACCCGGCCAGCGGGGTAGCCCATCAGTTCAATATCAACACTCCCCTCAACGAGCTATTGGTGGGAGCCTTACAGGTTACCGGTCAGCTCAACAAGCAGGACTGCTACGATCTGGACTACGACAACCAGGTTATCGCCACCGAAAAATGGGATGCGGCCCGCACCTATAAAAAATGCAACGGTTATCAGCCGGCCGTCGCCTCCATCGGAAACAAGCCGGTCTACATCGAAGGCCGGGGCGGCAACAGCCCGGCCACCTACGCCCAGCAGCAGACCCTGAAGCGGGTATTTGAGACCCTAAGCAATCATCAGGTTTCCATCGGGCGGTTCCGTGCGGATTCGGCCTCCTACCAGAAAGAGGTCGTGAAGATAGTCGAAAACCAGTGCAACTCGTTCTGCATCCGGGCCAAACGAAGCCCGGCCATGGAACAGCAGGTCGGGGCCCTGCCCGAAGACGACTGGAAATCCGTCGCCATCAGCGGCCAGCCTATGGATGTGGCCGAACTTTCCGGGTGGCGCCCCTTTGGCGGAGACCGCGCCTACCGGTTGGTCCTCAGCCGGATCAAACGGGCCGACGGGCAGGCCGACATCTTCAGCGGCGGAGCCTACACCTGGCGGGCGATCCTTACCGACGAGCAGGAGGCCGCCCCCGAAGAAGTCGTGGCCTTCTACAACGGGCGCGGGGCCAGTGAGCGGCTGTTTGATGTGATGGGCAACGATTTTGGCTGGTCGAAACTGCCCTGCTCGCTGCTGTCTCATAATACGGCCTTTATGATCCTGACCGGGATCATTGCTAATTTTTACCGATATCTGATCGAACGATACGCCCAACAACTTTCTTGGCTACAGCCTACTTTCCGGCTCAAGAAGTTTATCTTCCGCTTCATCAGCGTCCCCGCCAAGTGGATCAGGACCGGCCGGCGTGCTGTGCTCAAACTCTACACCGACAAGGATTACAGCCCCCTGCTGGCCTAGCCCCCCCTCTCGGAGCCACAAATGTATGGAAGCGGAATATAGTCTATGGGCGAGGTGTGCATACGAGCCGGTAAAACAGGGTAAAAAGAGCCTTCGGTTCCCATGACATTCGAACATTTGCCTACATCTGCTGCTCAATGATTGCTGATATTGGTCACTTAAAAGTAAATCAGATGCGCATACCCTCCGGTAAAATAATTATCCTATGCAAGTAAAAAGCCTGCGGATTTTAGGGATTAGTTGTTGCCTCGCTACCGACTATCCCGCACCTTCCGCGTGTTCCCTCCGCTTCCAGTCCTGTAATAGCCATTAGAAAAGTTCCAAGGGGATGCATTTTAAGATTGGTTTTTCTAACGGCCTCTTCCGTTATTTTTTCCTTTGTATCATGAATATAGCCGTAATTTAGCTCACTACTGGTAATCCATCTTATTCCTCCCGTATAGTATTCTGACTTTCCCCTATATGGTGTAGCTCCACTCGTAAATCCTTGAAGGACATCTTGAAAAGAAACACTTTTCCAGTCTTTAGGTATTTTCCCCAAAGCCGTATTCTTAAATTTTTTGTGTATTTTCCCTACTACTAATTCCATCCCACTCCTATTTCTTCCAAATGACCGTTCACTTTTTCTTCAAGCGCTTCTACTTCAGAATCGATTCCCTCTACGGCTCTGTCATACCGCTCGGCCAGCTCTTTTAGTCGCCGGGTCAGGCTGCGCGAAACCGCCTCCACCTCATCCTCGATCTTTCCGCGAATATCGGGCAGCCACTTGTCATCCACCACCAGCGTTTTTACTTCATCGGGCGTTAGCTCCGGATATTTGTCGTTGACCTTTTTATTGAGCGCTTTTTCGGCTTTTTTCACTTTCTTTTTGGCCTTGGAGGCCGCATCGTAGGCGTCCTTGTACTCCCGAACGACCTTATACTCTTCGGCAGACTCAGGATCATCTTTAATCTCTTTCAACCGGCTCTTTAAATTCGTCTTGGTCACATTGCCCGCACTGCTCAGGCAGTGGCCCAGCAGTCCCTCTTCGTGGGCATGTTCCTGCTCCAGCTCCTCCATCGCCTGGTCCGCGGTTTCCTGCTTCTGTTTAAGCTCTTCAATTTCCTTCTGCTCTTCAGGGAAATAGCGGTCGATCACCAGCGGCTTGGGAATCAGCTCGCATTCAAACTGTCCCTTCTTAATCTTGCCCGTGCTTGTCCGCACCGGCTCCAGGGTAGCCTGCCAGCCGTCCTCCACAATCATATAGACGTCATCCTTCATGGTATCAGCCCAGTAGTCCATCAGGTGCTGGTAGATGTCGTATTTGTCGATAAGCGTGGTATCCGCATAAGCCCTGAGCAGATCCTCAGAAAGCGATTCAACAAATTCGGTGGGACTTGTTTCTTCGGAGATGCCTTTCAAATCCTCGTAATGCTCGTCTTTCCAATCTTCAAGAACGGCATCCAACTTCTGCTGGTACTGCTGAAATTCCGGATGGGCAAAAATCGTATCATTGATCGCATCTTTATCCACCTTGAGGTCAACATACCCCTCTCGCAGCGGGCGGAACAGATCCTGTTTCAACGTGGGATACACGGCCCAAAATCGCTCCAGCTCGTCAATATCTTGTTTGGGGATCCCGCCCTTCAGGTGCGCCTGCAGGTCCTGGGTGTCCTCCTCTTCGGTGGTATCGATATAGCGCGGAATGTTCAGGTTGTAGCCGTTGGCTCGAATTTCGTCAAACGGAACCATCCGGGCAAAACCCTCGGCCTCGCTCTGGCTGCGGAAATAATCCACGATCATGTGAATGTCCCGCTCCCGCAGCCGGTTCTTGTTGCCATCCTTCTTGTAGCCCTCGCTGGCATCGATCATAAAGATGCCGTCGCGGTCGGCGGCATGCTCCTTATCCAACACCAGAATACAGGCCGGAATGCCGGTCCCGTAAAACAGGTTGGAGGGCAGCCCGATCACGCCTTTAATGTAACCGCGCTCGATTAATTCCTTGCGAATCGTCTCCTCGGCATTGCCCCGGAACAGCACGCCGTGCGGCAGAATCACCGCCGCCTTGCCGGTGCTTTTCATCGACTTAACGATATGGAGCAGAAAGGCGTAATCACCGTTGCTCTTGGGTGGAATGCCGAAACCATCAAAGCGGTCATAAAAATCATTTTCAGGGTCCAGCCCGTTGTTCCACGCCTTGTAGGAAAAGGGCGGATTGGCCACCACATAGTTGAAGCGTTTCAGCGATCCGCTTTCTGTCCACTTGGGATCGGCCAGCGTGTTGCCCCGCTTAATGCTGTGCACCGCTGTGGGCTTGTTGTGCAGTACCATATTCATTTTGGCCATGGCGGTGGTATCGTGATCCATCTCCTGCCCGTAAATACTGATATCCACGGGGGCCTCGTCATCGACTTTCAGCAGCAGGGAGCCACTTCCGCAGGTGGGATCGTACACGGTATCGGTGGGGCGTTCGGCCTGCTCCACGCCTACCACTTTTGACAGCACCCGGGAGACCTCGGCCGGGGTGTAAAACTGCCCGTTTTTCTTGCCGGTCTCCGTGGCAAAGTGGCGCATCAGGTATTCGTAGGCATCGCCCAGCAGGTCGTCGCCACCCGCGCGATTGTCGGCAAAGTCAAGCGCATCGTTCTGAAAAATGCCCACCAGGTTACTGAGACGTTCTACTTTCTCCTTGCCGCTGCCCAGCTTTTCATCGTCGTTAAAGTCCGTCTGGTCGATCACGCCCTGCAGTCCGTTGGCCTCGGCAATGGGCGCGATAATATCCTTGTTAATGCGGTCGCCGATATCCTGCTTGCCCTTCAGCTTTGTCATATCCTCAAAGCTGGATCCTTCTGGGATAATAAGCAGGGCATCTTCCTGTCCGGCGTACTTGTCGGATACATATTTGATGAAGAGCATGGTCAGCACATAGTCCTTGTACTGGGAGGCGTCCATCCCGCCGCGCAGCTCATCGCAGCTTTTCCAGATGGAGGAGTATAGATCGCTTTTTTTAATGGCCATAGACGGGAAATTCTTTGGTCTGTTACTACATTGATGAAGGGATAAAATATAAAAGTTTGTCAGAGATCGAAGAGATCTTTTTATAGTGATAAAACGTGGTCTACAAAAGTTATCCGTTCATCTGCAAAATGGAGAGTACGTTGAATTCAGCATCAAGCATATCGCCAGCCCGCGGATTGCCAACCGATCAATTTGATAAGTTAGGCCACCGTATTCTCATGTAACCAAACCACGGGGCACCATCCAAACAGCGTATAACCTGCACAATCCCTTGCATAACAAATACAGGAGCCGGGAACGCCTCCGATATTAAGCAGCTTGGTCTTTTCCATTGCCACCTTTACATGTACCCTACATTCTTACATTTTTGACGTTTTCAACAACCGGAAGTCAAAAAAACTCACCTGCCAATTATGGATCTCATCGAGAAATCACTACAGATTGCTCTGGAAGCCTACAAGGGACAAACCGACAAAGCCGGTGAAACCTATATTTTACATCCTCTTCGGCTGATGTCACAGATGGATACCAAAGAGGAAATGGCCGTTGCCCTGCTGCATGATGTCGTTGAAGATTCGGACTATTCAGGAAGCGATCTTCTTGACGAAGGAATCCCCGAGCCGGTAGTTGCAGCGGTTGAATATCTCACCAAGAATGATGGGGAAAGCTATGACGAATTTACTGACAGAGTGTTAGATAACGAGCTCGCCACAAAAGTGAAGATTGCGGATATCGAGGATAACATGAACATTCTGCGTCTTGACAGCATCGGTGAGAAAGACCTGAAGCGGGTAGCGAAATATCACAAAGCATGGAATAAGTTGAAGAATTAGTAGAGCCTGCTCAAAAAGACTGATTTATTCTTGAAAAGTCAGAGTGCTTGAAAATTGGCATCCCTCAAGTCCAGAAAATCCCTGCAACGGGTTTGGTTAAAAGCGAGTGGAGAGGAAAAGCAATATGTTCTGGCAGGCCCAGAAAAGGAAAATATCTGGGATTTTATGGTGACTCTTTTTTGGTTCGTTTTTTGGTCATACAAAAAATGAACATACCGACCAAGTGAAACAACTACTCGTTGCAAATGGGGGTAGGGGGTTTACAAGCATGCTCAAATGCACCGTTATTTGGATAAAGAGGGAAAATCCTTGCACTAAGCTAACAGGCAAAATCAACTATTCTATTGCATAGTAAGTAGTTAAACGAGGTCTGAGGAAGTCCTAAGTAATTAACTGTACGCTTTTAGCAGTTAAAAAAGCCTTTGTGCCATTCTGTAGTTGTTCCCAAATCTCCTAAAGCCCCTGGCCACTGATATAGGCTTCCAATTGAACAACGGAGGCTACCTGGACAGATGCGACTTTTTGGAGATATGAGTTTACCTGGCATAACGTAACCGTCTCCCAAATCGCGGCAAAAGTACTCCTCCCGTAGATACAGCTTCAATACGATTACAGCGATAATAAACTCTCCGAATGTGTCAATTTTAATCCTCTCGTAACCGAAAAACCACTGGGTAAACCGGCAATCCGGCAATTAACAATGTATACCAACATAGAAAGTCCCTGGTAATTCTGGAAAACCACAAGATATAAGACAGCTCATATTCGGGAAAAGACTCTTGATTTATAAAATAAAACTTAAACCACTGATTTTAATCGATTTATATATATTTTATTAATTGCTTTTATCCCCTAATTAAACTTTCTTTGTTTCAACGGCCTTTTACCTCTTCATCTAGTCAGATTGTTCTTACCCATTAAACAATCAAAACACGAGAGGTATATTATGAGGGCATCAATTCGAAGAAAGTACTATAGTCATAAAACAAGCAAGAGCGCAGCAACACCAGTTTGGTTTATAGTCTTCCTGGCTATTTTCATCATATCTTGTGAAGAAACAAGTCTTGAAAACCTGCCAAGCACCTACAAAGGACCCTATACCGATTTTTCTCCCGTCACCTATGATATCGATGCGGCACCCGATGGGAGCATTCTCGTTACTGAGAATAACATGGTAAAAGAGATTCGGGATGGAGAGGTCAGCAACTTGATTGAAATTCCGACCATACCTGGCTCACCCGTTAATGGTGTGGAGACGGTGGGGCGGCAGAGCTACTTCATAACCAGTGGAGGTCTCGATTTGGCGGCAGGAGCCGGAGTATGGCATGTTACCGGGCAGAACGCCCAGCTTATTGGTGACATTGAGGCATTCGAGACGCAAAATGACCCGGATGCTTTTGAAGGTCCACAGTGGAAAGATCCAGCTTGTGAAGAAGATCCCAACCAGGGATTCAGTGCCGGACCGCAATCCAATCCGTATCACCTTAAATCCATTTCGGGCAGTAAAGTACTGGTCGCTGACGCAGCGGGAAACAGCCTGCTATCGGTAGAAAAGAATGGCAATATTGACTGGGTTGCCGTATTTACCCCTCCGGTTGACGAAAATGGAGATCGGCGTATTCTTTTTTCCCTACCCGGCGGCACAGACTGCTATGTTCAGCCCGTTCCGACCTCGGTTGATATTGGTCCCGATGGGGCCGTTTACGTGGGTGAACTTACCGGAGCACCCGCCGTGCCGGGCTGGTCGCGCATATGGCGCATAGCATCAGGGGCCAGCAATGTCACTTGCCCCTCGGCCGATTGCAGTCTCGCTTTTGACGGGTTGACATCGGTCATCGAACTAGAATTCGGGCCTGACGGGCTGCTTTATGTTGTAGAATACGATGCGAACGGCTGGCTTGCAGCAACGACTGGTAATGCTGCCGGTGGTACTATTAAAACATGCGATATAGATACCGGAGATTGCAAAACCCTATTTACAGACCTGCCTTTCCCGACGGCCATCACCTTTGACAAATGGAAGGATCTTTATTTGCTGGAGAGTAACATAAGTGCTCCCTCCGTGCGCAAGCTTGACCTCCCGTAGTATCAAAATCTGGCTTTGAAAATACCGTTAAATCGGTGCCGGATTACGGAGCTTATTTTTTGCGCTGCCTTTAATAGTTCAACCCCTTTCAGGGTCCTGATTCTGAAAGGGTTTTTTCGAATCTGTTTAACAATAAGTTGACCGGTGTGGGCAAATCTGCATCCTGGCTGCAATATTTTCTTCAATTCTGAAGCCAAGTTAAAAGACAGGTAAAAATAACCCGCCCAAAATTGCCAGTGTCAACACGATCAGGGAGATAATGAATTCTCCACAGGTATAAATCTTCAACCCTCCTGTTACCGAAAACCCGCTGAGCTCAACCGTAACCCAGAACCCGCTGTCGTTTATATGGCCGATACTCATGCCCCCGGAAAGGGCGGCCAGGGCAATCCATACCGGATGGAGTCCCACGGAAGCGGCCAGCCCGGCACCGGCCATAATATTCATCGTGGTTATCGATGCGACCGTACCGGACCCCTGGGAGACGCGAAATATCAAAGCGATGCCATAGGTAATCAGTATGGCCCAGACTGCTGAATTGGAAAAGCTGCTTATTCCATCGGCAAGTGTTACCCCTATATTCGTGCTTTCAATGACCGCTCCAAACGATCCGCCTGCTCCCGTAATGAGCAGTACAAGTCCCGCCGAGCCCATCGCTTTTTGAACCGAATCGGTCATCGCCTTCCCCTTCATACATCGCGCCGCTATGATATACGCCAGTATCGCCCCAACCAGCATGGCGATCACTTTGTGACTCAAAAATTGAATCAGGCCGGGCACCTGGTCGGAAAAGGCCTGGTATGCCGTACCGATGAGGATCAGCAGTATGGGCGTTATGATTGGGATAACGGCTGTCAGGGCGCCGGGAGCATTCGGGGGATATTCCTCGGTGACTTCCAGCGGTTCTTTGAGCTGATCTTTTTCCTCGTTCCAAAAGCCAAGATCGAATAGGTAAAACAGGATTTTTATAGAAAGAAAAACCGCAAAAATACCAAATAACAGGCCTGCTATAATCATGATGCCGAGATCAAACTCCAGGATATCCGCAGCAGCCAGGGGATTGGGCGTAGGCGGGACCAGCGTATGAGCGGCTGCCGCGCCAATCACCATGGCGCCTACAGCATACGGCAGCGGTTTTTCAATCTCTTTGACAAGAGCCAGCGCCAGGGGAATCAGAATGACGAATGTGACGTCAAAAAATACCGGGATGGAAAACAGAAATGCGGTCAGGCCGATCCCGTAGAAAACAAGCTGCCCCGGAAACAGATCGACCATTTTTAGCGCTATTGACCGGGCGCCGCCGCTGTCATAGATCAACTGCCCGATAATCACCCCGAACCCGATCGACAATCCCACAGCCGCCATCAGTTCTCCAAATCCTTCTGTTATTTGGTTAACGGTATCGATCAACCCCAAGCCGGAGGCCAGCCCCATATAGAGGCTTCCGCATATAAGGGCCACAACCGGGCTCCACCGAAAAACAATAATAGCCACCAGGATAATCGCTATCGCAATAACCAGGTTGGTAATTAACAGTGGCGTGGATATCATAAACAGTTTACCCCGGAGTTATTATGAAGGTGGGTGACCTGGACTCCATCATTGGTTTTTTATCTTCTCTTCCATTTGGGTTATTGCCGAATTGTAGGCCTCGTCCAGCAGTCGTTTTAGTTCCGGCAGGCCGTTCTCCTGCTCTTTATCCCATTCACGCGCAAACTTTCCCTCTTCAATATATTGGTAGGCATCGGCCAGCATTTTCCGGATAAAAGATTTGTCCAGCGCTTCGATACGTGATAGCTGCCCATACTGGCTGGTATGTGAGTGATAAGGAAACTGTTTGAAGAGGCCATCCTCCGCCATTTTCTCAAACATATAAGCCGGTTCCCGGGACATGTATAACTCAACCAGAGAAGCTTCCGGCGGGTGCCCCTTTTCTACCTCGAAATGAAATGCCTCCGTTAATATGGATATGATCATCGGCCAGATCGCCTGTTCCGCAAGCAGATCGAGCATGGTTTCATCCTTAAAGGTCACCTCAATGGACCCCATTTTTGTTGCTCCCATCGCCTTTGCAAGAGCAAGTGCCGTCTGCCGGGCCTCTCCAGAGGAATCCTGTTCTACAGCGATAAATGCGGGAAATCCTTCTCCATTCAGAAAATTATTGCGAACTCCATCTCCAATCATGCGCGGGGCCACCATGATTGTATCAATTTCAGGCGGAGGGATGATGTGCTCAAATGTAATGTTGTACCCTGATGCGAAGTTCAACACATTCCCCGGCTCCAGATGAGGTTGTATCTGCTGGTGGTAAACCTCGGGCATAATCTCATCGGGAATCAGCAGAAACAGAATATCGGCTTTGGGCACCACCTCCGGTATATCATCCACGTTGAAACCATCTTCCCGGGCCTGGGTAAACGTCTCGTCGCGGGCCGTACCTACGAATATTTCCGATATTCCGGAATCCCGCATATTCAGTGCCTGGGCCCTGCCCTGGTTACCATACCCGAATGATCCCAATCCTTTTTCCATCCAGGTTGGAAAGATCCGCATCCTGGTCGTAATATATGTTAGTCATTAAACAACAGTTAAAAGGTTAAGGGCGTACAATGAATAATTACTTATCGCTGTTATTTCTATTTAAATCAACCTGTTATTGTCAAATTCCGAATGATTAGTTAATCAATATGGCGCATAAAATAAAATGTACGGTCGATTTAGCCCGGATTATTCACCAAGAAATTCCTGACGGGAATAATCCTTATGGATTTTATACCTCTACGCTGTAAATAGCTTATTTCCTCCTTCTGCAGTGAACGATAAGCATGGGCCTTTACCCCGTAGCTCCCCCCCCAATCGACCCCGTATCTTCATATACTTCTTCTACTATTTCATATTTATTTTCATGTAAATTATTGATATCATGAGAGCTATATGAAAAAATTGACTGATCTACAATCCGATATTTGGGAGTATATAGTCAGCTACTACGAAGAGCACGGCTACCTGCCCGGCTATGCAGAAATGCAGGAGGCGTTCGGCTACAGCTCCACCAACAGTATCTACCAGCACCTGAATAGCCTTGTCAAAAAAAACTATCTTACCAAGTCTGGCAAGGGTGACTACGACATTCATCCCACCAAACGGAATCAACTTTTGGGCGTATTTCCTGGCATTCCCGTAAAGGGACGCATCTCTGCGGGGGGATGCACGAGGCGATCAGCGAGAACCTGGGCCATCTTCCTGTAGAAATTCACCCGGCCAAGTCAGATCACTATTTTGCCCTTATCGTAGACGGAGAAAGCATGATTGATGCGGATATCCGGGACGGCGACTATATCATCATCGATCCGCGGCAGCCGGGGGACGGTGAGATCGGCGCCATTCTCTACAACGGGGAAACCACTCTAAAGACGATCCGCCAGCAGGAGGATGGGATTCTTCTACAGCCTGAAAACCCCGCCTACGAACCCATACATATTACGCCGGGCGAATGGGAACAGATTACCGTGCTGGGAACTTACATCGGTAAAGCCTGGAAAAAGGGCGGCAAGTGGGGGGTAATCTTCCGATCTGGTTAACGATGAGTAAAAAAAGCTGCAGAGGATTGAAGATTGAACTTTTTTAAAAATATGTGGTGTAATCTTTCCAAATAATAATTCCTACACGTCATGACAAACAGATTCGACCACATACTATTATCTGGACTAATGCAAGCATGCCCTGAATAAATTTACTTTTTTTGCAGAAGGAATTTTGATTTATTGCAAGTCACCAATCAATACTAGGCTGACCTTTCATGATCTTGTCACTGTTACTTTGGATCTTTGTAGCCCTAGTTGCCACCGGCATTCTCTGGAAAGGGAGCGAATGGCTGGAGCATGCCAGCGAGGGACTTTCTATCTATTACGAACTGCCCGATATTGTACAGGGTGCGCTGGTTGTGGCGGTGGGATCCAGCTTCCCGGAGCTGGCTACAGTGGTGATATCGACCCTGCTGCATGGGGAATTTGAACTGGGCGTGGCGGCCATTGTAGGATCAGCTATTTTCAATATCCTGATTATCCCTGCGGCAGCGGGACTGGTAACCAAAAATCCGCTGGAATCCAATCGGGATCTGGTCTACAAAGAAGCCCAGTTTTACATCATCTCGGTCGCGGTGCTGATCATCACCTTTTCGTTTGCAGCCATTTTTAATCCCGTTTCCTCTTCGGATCAAGCCATTCTCGGAGAAATGGATCGACTGCTGGCACTGCTGCCGCTGATCTTGTATGGATTCTATATTTTCATCCAGTACCAGGATACGATGGATTTTGAATCAGAGCTGGAGCCGGAAGAGATCAACCCGCTGAAACAGTGGGGCATTATGGGCGTTAGCCTGATCGTCATTCTAATTGGAGTGGAGCTGCTGGTGAGGGCCGCCATTGAGTTTGGGAATCTTTTAGGTACGCCATCTTTCCTTTGGGGTATTTCCGTGGTTGCCGCAGGAACGAGCATTCCCGATGCGTTTGTAAGCATTCGTAAAGCTCGCAAGGGTGATGCAGTCACGTCACTGGCCAATGTATTGGGCAGTAATATTTTTGATCTGCTGGTTTGCATTCCCCTGGGCGTGCTTATTGCAGGGGCGACGATCATCAACTTTTCGGTGGCTGCACCGCTTATGGGGGCGCTGACCCTGGCGACCCTGCTGTTGTTCGGCTTCTTACGTACGGATATGATACTCGACCGCGTCGAGTCGCTGGTGCTCATCGTGTTATATGTGCTGTTCTTGATCTGGATGGGCCTGGAGAACTTCGGCGTTATCGATTCAATTCCGTCGCTGCCTTCGTAAGTACAGATGATTCTATTTTTCTGGAGGAGTAACGTCTAGAACGTCCAATAAAAAAGGCCTGCCGTGCAGGTAATTAAGCTGCAAACCGGCAGGCCCGGGAACTAATTTTCAGGCGGGATTAATTCTCTGCTACACTACTTTGCCCCTCTTTCATGCTCTCTAGTATCTTCTTGTGAACAGGCGGCTTGCCCCACACCGGATTCGACTCAAAAAATGCCCAAGGCGTTAGCTTGAAGGACATGGAAGCATGATTCATAATCGGCCAGTCTTCGGGGCGCACAATGTGCGATTTCCCCATCACATACCACACCACGAGATCCTTGTCCTTTATATTGCGATCCGCTTTAGTCCACTCCGGCAGACCCGCCCACTGGTGATCACTGGGGGGATACATGCCCGCAGGATAAATTTCATCCTTATCATAAGGCGTTACCCACAGGTGGTGCCACAAAACACGGGCCCGGTTTGATAGCGAGGAGCCTTCCAGCGCAAGCGGTACGGTTCCCTTTTTGGGGATTAAAACGTATCCAGGGTGATGGCCAAATTTACCGCCCTCAAAATCATCGTTCATAATTCTCCACCGGCGGCTGCTGGGAGCATAAGAATCACGCATCGCATCATGCTCTGTTTCAAAAACCTCGGTTTCAGCTACTACGGCATTGCGATAGGGATTTTTCGGGCCCGGCGGCACGGCAATATTATTTTTTTCCTCAATGGTGTTGTTTAACCCGTCCACATCCAGATCCAGGCGCCATACATGCCAGTGCTGGTGATTGTTCGCCTCTACGTTGGGATGCACCATCACTCCGTAGGGCGCGCCATTGTAATGCTCATCCTCCGGATAAGAGCGATCATCTTTGCGATCCACGCTGTGTATATGGACGATTCCCTGCAGCTCATTATTTACCTGTATCGTACCATCTTCCTTGAAAATCCACTCGAACCCATAATCGTAATTGCCGGCCTTGATGTAGTATTTGATCGAAAGATCGGTGGCTCTGCGTCCCACTTTGCCATGCCGCCATAGCGCACCGCCATATCCTTCAAAAACTGCAACTGCACTGTCTATCTTTACCGGATTGGCCATGTCGTCATGGACGATGGCATCGATGTAGGTGGCGTTTTCAGGGGCATCTGCACCGGCATTAAGCGGACGGTTCTTCTCCTGGAAGAAACGAAACTCTCCCTGGTCAAAGTAGTTGTTCGAGGCTTCATCAATTTCTGGTGAGCCGTAATTGACAACCATCTCAGCAATGGAGCCCCGGTACATGATGTAGCGCCATCTCTCCTTGAATGGATCAAAATATTGCACATCGTAAATTACCAGCCCCTCACGGTTGTGAATGCCGTATCGGAATTTCCAATAGGGGGTCTCCACCTGGTGACCACGAATCGTGTAGTTCATGCCATAAGGCTGATCAATAATAACTGGATTCAGTGGTTCCAGGGTGGATTCTAGGCTGTCGGGATCAAAATATTTGATATCCGACTTCTCGCTGAATCCACTGCCTTCATCCACTACTTTCAGCACTTCGCGATCGGTAAGATCTATATGGGCGTATAACCCTCGTATGCTTACCCGGGAATCCTTATAGGAGGCAGATACAATCTCTTCCCGGTTGCCCTTGGTATTGATGCTCATATCGGCGGCACCATTTCCCCCAAATTCCACCGAGTCGATATTGACACCCCGCTTCTTTAGAGCCTCCTGTATGCGGGGATCGGCCTTGGCGATATCGGTGGCGATGGAGTCCATCTCAAAGGTACCCACCGGCTGCTTACCAGGGATGCGAGTATAGGAAACCAACTCCTCGGTATTGAGATCTACAATCGCCTCGTAGAGCCGATTTTTTGGATAGTCATAAACCGAAGCAAACGCCTCCCGCGCATAATCTTCGCCCTCCTTGTATGCCAGCACCTCCTGCTTGTCGGGCTCCTTTAGAAAGATCATGCCGAAAGCAATTTCGTGGTTCTCGATCCTTTCGCTTTCCACTTTTCCAGCCTCTTCCAACACCGCTCGCACGGTTTTTATCTCTTCGGCGTTAAGCGGGTCAAGTGGATGTTTGTAGACCTCAGATTCATCCTGGGCCATGCTGTAGTTTGTTCCTATGAAAAGGAGTAGTACGATAAAAATTGACTTAATCTTGTCCATGATAAGATTGATTATATAGGGTGATAGGTGATGTGAATTGTACGTTCGTTTTTTGTCAGTTCTGATCCCACCAGACGCGCGTAGACATCTCGTCGGGTCCCTGCCTTTGCACGGCGGTGTTATAGTTATCCATGTTGAGATCACTCTCACTATTGGGATAGCCCCTACGCCGGGGAATGTCGCGCCCGCGGAAGGCGTCCGGTGCCGGTTTGAGATCGGGGAAACCCAGCCTTCGCCATTCCGCCCATGTTTCGAGCGGCTGCATGTAGAGAGCAAACCAGAGCTGGTTCCCAATTTTTTCCTTGTAGGAGTCAGAATCGTACGCTACCATCTGCTGCTGCAGGTAGGCGTCTACATCCAGGCTGTCGGGTACGTTCCACTCTTCCATACTGGCCCTGATTCCCGCCTCATACAGGGCTTTGGGATCTCCGCTGATCCATCCGCGTTCAGCCGCTTCGGCCTGCAAAAGCAGTACCTCAGAATAGGTCATGATGCGGCCCGGGGAATTGTAGACCTCATCGGTATGGAAGGAGACCTCGGCGTTATCGTAGGCGGAAGCTATCCCGGACTCAACGCCGTAGGGTATGCCTACGTACTCACTGCCATCGATGGAAGGAGCGGCATATACATACATCCGTGGATCTTGGTAGGCTTTTAGCTTGTCAATAGCGGTATTGGTCATCGCCAGGTTAAAGCTGCCCCCTTCCACATAGGCCTCGTGGAACCAGGGGTTGAAATTGGGTGCAGACTGGATATACGGGAAATAGGCATTTTCATCAATAGAGCTGATCACCCCGCCGCTTACCGCCTCCTGCACAACCGTTTCAGCCCGCGAGGGGGCTACCTCAGACATGCGCATGCCCAGCCGCAGCTTCAGGGAGTTGGCGAAACTTCTCCACAGACTCATATTACCCGAAAAAATCAGATCGCCTTCGGGAGACCTTCCGTTTTCTTCTATCCGGTCAATGGAATCATCAAGCAGGTCAATAAGTGAGTTGTAAATCACCTCCTGCTCATCATAAGCCGGAGAAAAGTTTTCGCTGGCTTTTAGTGCGTCTGTATAGGGAACATCTCCCCAGATATCGGTCACATTATGAAAGCCCCAGACCTGCAGGATCTGCGCAATGGCGATCTGGTTATTATTGCTGCCATACTGGCTGGCTTCGGCCATACGCTCCGGATCGGAATTAATTCTAATGATCTCTTGCAGGTCGGCCAGCCCCTGGTTATAGAAATCGCTCCAGTCGGCTTCCACATCCTGATAGCGTGTGGTTTGGGTGTACAGGGTGTTCGACCAATACTGCACGTACTGCACAGCCCAGCCGGTGTGGCCGGTATTAGAATCCATGCCGAGTATTTCCTGTACAAGCTCTCGCTGCGCGTTGGAGAGCAGATACGAGGGAGGCACACGGGTCGGGTTATTGGGATCGGTGTTTATATCTTCAAAATTATCGTAGCAACCGAAAAGCCCGAAGGCTACGATAAATATCAAAGTTTGGGTTATTTTTTTCATGGTTATAGGGAGTTGTGTTGGGAATTGGGAATTTGCAGTTACAGGTTAGAAGGAGGTCTTCACGTTAAATCCTATCGATCGCGGCGTGGGCAGCTGGGCAGACTCGTAACCCTGGATATTGCCTGAACCCATGGCCGTTTCTGGGTCTACATGGGGGATGTTTTTGTGGATGATCAACAGGTTTCTACCCACCACGCCCAGGGAAAGGTTCTGAATGGGCAGATTTTCCAGCAGCCGTTGCGGAAGATTGTAGTCTATGGTCACCTGCCGCAGCTTGACGAAGCTGGCATCATAGATGTGCTGGCCATCAAACATGTTTTTAAAATAGTCGATCGCCTCCACGTAGGTCTCATTTGGAGAGCCGTTTTGGGTCACGCCCTCAAGCTTTATACCGCCTCCTTCACTAACGGGATCACGAATCGGATTGCCTTTGTCATTCAGGCCGACGGTCTCCTGGAGCAGGCCGGCATACATACCTGTGCTACTGGTAACAGAGAAGATATCTCCGCCCACTTGGTAATCGACCAGCGCGCTCAGGCTGAGTCCCTTGTAGTTAAAGGTATTTTTGATTCCGCCGGTAAAGTCGGCCAGCACGTTTCCAAGCACCCTGTTAGGGGCCCGCACGTAGAGACCGTTTCCATCCACCAGCCTTTGCCCCTGCTCGTTGGTTGCAATACCGTCGCCGATTAGTGTCCCATAAGGTTCGCCCACTCGGGCATTCAGAGAAACACCATTCCCAGAACCAGCGCTCACCAGCTGGTAGTTATCCTGTCCCTGGGCCAACTCAACCACCTCATTCTGGTTTCGGGCCCAGTTCAGCCCAACCTCCCAGTTAAAGCCTTGCGGGTTGGTGATCACCGTTCCATTCAGCGTTATTTCCAGGCCTTCATTCCGGATTTCGCCGGCATTTATAATGGCCGCGGAGTATCCGCTTGTGCTGGAAACAGCCAGGTCAACAATTTGATCTGTAGAAACCATGCGATAAGCCGTGGCATCCAGGCGTATTCGTGCGTCCAGAAATTGCAGATTAATACCTATCTCTGTAGAGGTAGTAATTTCTGGTCTCAGACGCGAGTTGTTCAGAATGTTGGGCACATTAAAGGTAGGGATGCTTCCATACCCGGTTTGCGGCTCATAATACCCACTCAGACGATAGGGATCCGTCGCGTTGCCCACCTGGGCCCATCCAAAACGGAGTTTTCCATAGCCCAAAAAGTAGCCTGGTTTGATAAGTTCGGTAAAGACCAGGCTTGAGGAAACCGCGGGATAGAGGTATGAATTATTATCAACCGGCAGAGTGGACGACCAGTCGTTCCGCAGGGAGGCATCCAAAAAAATCGTCTCCTTGAAGCCTACGTTCGCACTTCCAAATACGCCATAGACCAGTACTTCTTCCTCGTAGTCATTGAGGAACGGTCGGTCCGTGGAGGCCTCGATATTGTAATAGTTGGGTACGGTGAGCCCGCCTACCGTCTCGAGCTGCTCGTAGTGGAGCCTCTCGTTGCGGATGTTACCACCAAGTGTGGCATCGAAGGAAAAATTCCCCCAATCGGTGGTGTACTTGGTTAGTACCTGAAAGTTGTCTTCCCGTTTTGCTATAATATCCTGGCTGTACATGCTATTATTGACATGCCCTACCGCTACACTACGCTCCCGGCGGTCGTCATAGAAATCGGTTCTAGCCCATCCGGTTATCGTCAGATTGTCGAGGATGTCATAGGATAGCGACAGGAATCCAAAAACCCGCTCGCGTCGGTCGTTATTGGTGTTCTCGTATACTTCAAAGTAGGGACTCACCCAGTAGAACGGCCCCAGGTTGCTGGGACTGATCAGGTTCCAGTGTTTAAAGGAGCCATCGGCTGCCTTGTAGTCACGCAGGCGATCCATATCAAGCTGGCGCTCAAACCAGGTATTGAAGGATGACATCACGCCCATTCGACCGCTGCTGGTATAATCTCCAACAGAAGCCCGCCCATGTGCCTTATTATTTATGTAGTTAATCTTGGATGAAACCTGCAGCCTGTCGGTTAGGTCCAGCGTTCCACTCAGCGACACGTTATGCCTGTTCAAACCGCTGTTAGGCAGCGTTCCCTGCTGATCCAGGTTGGAATAGGAGGCCCTGTACGTCGCCTTTTCGTTGCCCCCATAAAAGGAGATGCTGTTGGATAGCTTTACTCCATTCCGGAAAAAATTCTTCACATTATCAGGATTTGGACTAAACGCCCTGAGCTCTCCGAAGCTTTCATTATCGGGGTACCAGCTATCCCAGTGGCGCACCATCTGCCCGTCCATTCTGGGGCCCCAGCTTTCATCGGATGAATAATCGACCATCAATTGGCCGTCGAATGCGGCGTAACTTTCCGGATGAACGCCGGGATTGTACTCAAAAACGTCAAACTCCTGTACGTAGCCGCCGCCATACTGGTTTTGGTAATCCGGGTAAAGATAGGGCATCTCCACCTGCACGCCACTGCTGAAATCGATACCGATACCATCGCGTGCCATCCCACTTTTTGTGGTAATCAATATGGCTCCGTTGGCCGCTCTCGAACCATACAGAGCAGCGGCATTCGGTCCCTTGAGTATGGAGATGGACTCCACATCACTTGGATTGATATCCTGGGCCGCGTTACCATAATCGGGCGCACCGCCTTCGCCGGATTGAGTGAGCTCAGAATTAAAGTTGGAGTTATCTATCGGCACACCGTCAATAACGAACAGCGGCTGGTTATCACCGGAAATGGAGTTAATACCACGCAGCAGAATCCGGGATGAGCCGCCCATGGTGCCGGGAGAAGTTGCCATCTGTGCTCCTGAGACAGATCCCTGCAGGTTGGTGACAAAATTAGTCTCTCGTGCCGCATTCAGGTCAGCAGTTTCCACTTTCTGCACTGAATAGCCCAGCGATTTTTCCTGCCGTTCCACGCCAAGTGCCGTCACAACAACATCAGACATCTGTGTAGAGCTGGGCTGCATGGCAACGTCTATTGTGGCTTGACCAGCTACCGGTATTTCCTGCCGATCGTATCCGATAAAGGAGAAAATGAGTATGGCATCCTCACTTTCCACCGCCAGCGAATAAACGCCTTCTGCGTTAGTGGTTGTACCCTGGTCGGTTCCCTGGATCATGACATTAACCCCGGGCAACGGATCGCCGGTATCCGAGGTGGTCACGGTTCCTTCAATTGTACGCTCTGCCTGGAAGAGTAGAGCGTTTACTGCCATGGCCTGAGAAAAAACACATAGCATGAGTAGTACAGCTCCTGTAAGCTTTAGGAGGAGCTTCCGTAGGGGGGAGGGGATGATTACATTTATTTTCATAACGAAAATGATTAGATTAGGAATGCAGAAAGGGCACCTCTTCTTCTGAAAAGAAGAACATACACCATGTATAAGTGACCTAACTGTTGTTACGGCTGGGAGTGCTACCACACTTCCAGCCTTTTTTATTTATAGTTGTATAGGGATTTAGCTTCCCATATAGCTACAGCCATTCACATGACTGCTGTTTCAATGTCTGTTTTTATTTTAGGTTTATTTGATAAAATTTAAAATAAAATTAAGTAATTAATTATTAATACCTAATTTATTTAAATATACGAGAGTATAGGGATTCAAATATTACTATTCAAACTGATTTTTTCACAGCTTGCTTACTTCTCATAATCTGAATATTGCAGATTAACTTAACCGGGAGAAATAGAGGATTAGCCAATAATTTGCTTCTATTAATAGCAGAAAAAGTCTTTACTATCAGTTGGAGAAATATTCGAAGGAAGGCTTTACGGAATATTCTACTGGAAAAATTCTAGTGGCAGGTTTAAAGTACAGGATTAAAGTAGTAGTACAGGCACGGCCTTTTCTCTGTAAAAAAGAAGGGAAAGAAAAATGTTCGCATCTTTTTAAACTATACCAGGCCAAAATCCACATTGAAGTTTAGCCTTGAAACTTATTGGAATACCTATAAAAAAAGCCCGGAAATTAGTTCCCGAGCTTTAGTTTAGACTGCAATTCACTATCAAAAGTTTTTCTCAACCAACTGTTTATCCAACATGTAACGACGGATGGCTATGTTAGACTTAAGCCCCATTTTTTCCATCACCCTGGAGCGGTATGTATATACCGTACGCACGCTTACCGCAAGCTGGTCAGCAATCTCCTCCATGCTCATCTCCCATCCAATCATCTTCATCACCTGCAGCTCTCTTTCCGAAAGTTTTTTTTGCCGAGCTTTTAAGTTTAGCATGTTGATCTCTTCAGAAACCCGGTTGGCCACGGTATTGCTCACAAAATTTTTCTTTCGATTTACCAGTGAATCCACAGCGGTCATCAGATAAGTAGTTAACTCCGTTTCATCGAGGTATCCCATTGCCCCGGATTTTATCAAATGAGTTACCATATCATCATCCAATCCTCTGCCAACAGCCAGAATAGGTAATCCTAAATACATACTAGTGATGTAACCCAGTGTCTCTTTATTTTTGGATGCATCAGCATTAACTCCAAGTACGACCAGGTCAGGAACCTGTCTTTTAAGTGCGTTAATTAATTCAGTGGTTGTGGATGTTTCTGACAATATAGAAGTCGAAAGCGGCCCTCTCTCTATCAGCTGTTTAACTTTTTGGAATAGTGTTTTGTCTTCAAAGCTTAGTACGATCTTTATCATTCTCCATTACCTCTCAAGCAATTTATGTTAAAAAAACCGGTAATAGTTTTTAACCGGCTGAACCAACGAGGTATTACGTATTATACCTCTTATTGAATTGTACCCTTAACTATTTATGATTTCACTCCTAGAAACCATTTATAATGATAACATTTTTACTACTAAACTCCTGTTTTAAACTCTTTTATAAAATGTTCTAATGTATTGGTCGCAAGAAGCAGTAAAAGGGCGAAAAAAGCAGGAGTATTCCAAGTAAAGCGGGTTGTGAATGGTTGCTCTGAAACCGAGAGAAAGAGGGTTAAAAAAGTTTAACTCAAAGGCGAGAAAAAAAACTAGGGTTGCTGCACTTTTTCAGCTTCTTTAGAAGCAACGATTGCTGCACCAACAATACTGGCCTCATTTAAAAAACGAGCTGCCTTGAAACCAGTATTCACTTTTATATAGGGAAAGGTTTTTTCGGCTTTTCGGCTAAGCTGTCCACCCAGGATAAAAAGATCAGGATGAAAAATGGTTTCCAGGTTTTCTAGTACATCCTGAAGGCGTTTACCCCACGTTTTTTTACGGATTCCCTCTTCTTTTCGCGTTTTATTGGAGGCGTGTTTCTCTATTGTGGTTCCGTTAATTTCGATAAGTCCCAATTCCGTGTTGGGTATTAAAATACCATTCCGAAACAGGGATGAGCCGATACCGGTTCCCACCGTAAGCACAATGATAGTGCCCTCCTGATGATTCTTACCAGCTCCAAATTTCATTTCAGCTATACCGGTGGCATCGGTATCATTAATGACGGCTACAGGATTATCGGTAATCTCAGAAAATAGCTGAGTCGCATCTACATCGGTCCATGATTCATCGATGCGTTTTGAAGACAGCACAACGCCTTTATTTACTGCGGCGGGAAATGCGCATCCCAATGGACCTTTCCACTTAAAATGCTTGTTTACAACATCATGAAGACGGGCCAGCACTTTATGAGGGGCGTTTTCATCTAGCGGTTGCGTGCTGTAGCGGTTGGAGACAATTTCGCCCTTTTCGGTATCTACCACACAACCCTTGATCCCATAACTCCCGATATCTATGCCCAGTACTTCCATCCGGTGTTGTTATTGGTTAATTAGCTATAGGTAAGGTGGAATGGAATCTGCCAAATTCCGGAATAATCGATATCCAATAACTATCTATTTTTCGATGAGGATCCAACCTTCGTCTTCGATCATGCGCTTGGCTTTTTTCCATTTAATATCAATGACTTTACCGCTTTCCATATTCTGTACTTTTACGTAATCGTTACGGCCCGGCTCTTCTTCTACCGTCACTGGCTCGGGCTTCTGGTCGCTGCGCTGTTGCTGTCCCTGTCCGCCGTTTTGCTGGCCGGTTTTAAAGCCCATATTCGTTGAATCGGCATGCTGGGTTTTGGCGCGATTTACATCCACTTTGGCTTTCTGCTTCTCGGCCTGCTTAAGCTGCTTCTTGTCAGCCTGGGTTTCGGGTATCGCTTTCCAGATCAGGGATACGGCCTCTTGGTTTATCTCGTCAACCAGCTGCTTGAACATCTCGAAGGCTTCGCGTTTATACTCCAGCAGTGGATCTTTCTGGCCAAATGCCCGCAGACCGATCCCTTCTTTCACGGCATCAAGCTCACGGAGGTGTTCCATCCATTTGTCATCAATAGTGGAGAGAATAGCGGTTCGCTCCAGCGCCCGGGCTACTTCATGGCCTTCGTTTTCCAGTGCTTTATCCACATCCACCACCACACGAATGCGGCGGAGGCCATCGGTAAAGACCACCTGGACTTTGGTAGGCTTGTTTTCAGCATCTGACTCTTCAATATTCTTGATCACGTTATACAGTGGCTCCGAAATCATCTTTTCCTTATGGCGGTAGGCTTCAAACGCCTTTTCGATGATGTGGTCGATGAGCCCGTCTTCATGCATCCGCTTCATCTCTTCCGGCTCCAATTCGATATCCACAGCAAGGAAACGGAGAATCTCTTCGCGCAGTTTTTCAACCTCTCCTTCGGGGAAGTGCTCTTCTACCACACGTTGTACCAAGTCTTCAACCATCTCATAGATGTCGCTTCTGAGCTGGTCGCCTTCGAGTGCATGCTTACGGCGCGCGTAGATTACTTCCCGCTGATTGTTGAGCACGTCATCATACTCCAGCTGTTTCTTACGGATGCTGAAATTATTTTGCTCCACTTTTTTCTGGGCCCGCTCCAGCGACTTTGTAATCCAGGAGTGGGTAATTACTTCACCCTCCTCAAAATTCAGACGATCCATCACCTTGGCCACTCGATCAGAAGCGAAAAGCTGCATCAGGTCGTCTTCCAGCGAAACATAAAACTGTGACACGCCGGGATCGCCCTGCCGCCCTGCCCGACCACGCAGCTGAAGGTCAATACGGCGAGACTCGTGCCGCTCCGTACCTATAATCGCCAGCCCGCCTTTCTCTTTAACACCGGGAGCAAGCTTAATATCGGTACCGCGGCCGGCCATATTCGTTGCCACCGTAACCGCGCCTGGATGCCCCGCCTGTGTTACTATATCACTTTCTCGAGCGTGCTGTTTGGCGTTCAGCACGTTATGTGAAATGTTTTGCCGCTTCAGCATCCGGCTGATCGTCTCCGACACATCAACGCTGGTGGTACCAACGAGCACCGGCTGACCTTTATCGTGATATTCTTGAATCTTGTCAATTACGGCATTGTATTTCTCCCGCTTGGTGCGGAACACCAGGTCCTCTTTATCATCGCGGATCACCGGCTCATTGGTGGGGATAACAACGACATCCAGGTCATAAATCTCGGTAAATTCGCCCTCCTCCGTAGCTGCTGTACCGGTCATACCGGAGAGCTTGTGATACATGCGGAAGTAGTTCTGCAGTGTGATCGTAGCGTAGGTCTGCGTGGTGGCCTCAACTTTGACATCCTCTTTGGCCTCTATAGCCTGGTGGAGTCCGTCAGAGTAACGGCGGCCGGAAAGCACACGACCGGTGTGCTCATCCACAATCTGTACCTTGCCCTCCTGCACGATATATTCTTCTTCTCGCTCGAACAGGGTGTAGGCCTTCAGCAGTTGATTTACAGTGTGGATACGGTCGCTGCGTTCAGAAAAACGGCGGCGTAGCTCATTGTATCGCTGCTCACGCTCCTGCTCAACTTCCTTTTCCGCTTCCTTTATTTTCTTCTCTTTATAATCCTCGCTCCACTCCTCTTTGTTTTCTATCTCTTTGATCTTCTCCTGCTTGAGTTCATCCATCTCCTCATCGATATCGGTCGTTTCGGTACCGATGTCGGGAATGACGAAAAAATCTTCATCTTCATCGGACTTGGTGATGAAATCCTGGCCCTTTTCAGTCATTTCGATGGAGTTCTGCTTCATATCCACCGAGTAGTAGAGCTCCTTGTCCACTTCGGGGAGCCGGCGGGCATTATCCTGCAGGTAGAACGCCTCGGTCTGCTGCATCAGCCGCTCGTTGGCAGGAATCTGCATCATTTTACGGAACTGGCGGTTTTTGGGGAATCCGCGCTGGGCCCGGTAGAGGGCAAGCCCAGCAGCCTCTTCATCATCGTTTTCCAGATGCTCCTGGGCTTCTTTGACGAGGCTGGCTACCAGATTCTTTTGGGCACGAACCAGAGATTCCACCCTCGGCTTGAGCTCCTCATACTTGTGTGATTGCGTATCCTGCGGTACGGGACCGGAGATAATGAGCGGTGTACGCGCCTCGTCGATCAGGATGGAGTCAACCTCATCAATAATACAGAAGTGATGCTCGCGCTGCACCATCTGCTCAGAGCTGATCACCATGTTGTCGCGAAGATAGTCGAAACCGAATTCATTGTTGGTTCCATCGGTGATATCCGCGCGATAGGCTTTGCGACGCTGCTCGGAATTGGGTTTGTAGCGGTCAACGCAGTCAACTTCCAGCCCGTGGAAATTAAAAATAGGTTCGTTCCATTCGGCGTCACGTTTGGCAAGGTAGTCGTTAACCGTCACGATGTGGACACCGCGTCCGGCCAAGGCATTCAGGTAAGCAGGGAAGATGGCAGCCAGCGTCTTACCTTCTCCAGTTTTCATCTCGGCTATGCGCCCCTGGTGCAGCACTATAGCACCGACCAACTGCACGTCATAGGGCACCATACCCCACTCGTTTTCACTGCCGCCAACCATCCAGGTTTTACCGACAAAACGACGACATGTGTCTTTGAGTACGGCAAATGCTTCAGGGAGTATCTCTTCAAGAATTTCTTCAACAACTTCATTTCGCTCTTCTTCCAGCGAATCGACCAACTCGGTAAGCTCACGGTGTTCTCCTACAGATAGGTCCTCTTCGTTGCTGTTTAGCGTGCGCTTTGTTTCTTTTAATTCTTTATCAATTCCGGAGGTAGCCTGGTTGATCTGGGCCTTAAAATCTTCTGTTTTCTGCCTCAGCTCATCATCAGAAAGCTTCTGCATCTGCTCATCGTACTCGTTGATCTGATCAACGATAGGCCACAATTTTTTAAGATCCCGCTCACTTTTGGAGCCAAAAACCTTTGTGAGAATATCAGTAATTTGTTCGAACATAGTGCATCAGATTGGGGTATTCAAAATCACAGTTCTGTAAGGTACAGTTTAACAATTCCCTGTTCAAATTAATGTATAATAAAATGAGGAACAGGACTTTAATAATAGGTTAGCTGTAGACTCATAAAACAGATAATTGAGGGTTCTTATTGTCCTATTTAATTGTTAAATTATAAGTCTGTTTAAATTGAAGTTTTTCATAAAAACAGTTTCACCATGAAACGTACATATCAACCAAGTAGTCGTAAGCGGAAAAACAAACACGGATTCCGTAAGCGCAATAGCAGCAAAAACGGGAAAAAAGTGTTGAAACGTCGCCGTAGAAAGGGACGTCACAGTGCAACCGTAAGCGATGAAAAAGGACCGAAGTAACGATTTAGAATCGTCCACCAACAAGGATTTTAGCTTGCCAAGAGCTAAAATCCTGCGGGGACGTAAAAACTTTCAACGCCTCTTTTCACCAGAAGCCACTACGTTCCGCAATGCTATCGTAGATCTGCGGTTCTGCACATATTCTGATTTAGATTGCGAATGCCTGATGGGCTTTATCGTCAGAAAAAAACTGGGCAACGCAGTTAAGCGAAATAGAATTAAACGGCTGCTTCGGGAAGCTTATCGGTTGAACCAACATATTTTGACACCCCTTTTTGAGCAATCATCATTTAGTTTTCACGGCGTTTTGATGGCCAAAACCATTGAGATGGATTTTCATACAGTACAGGAACAGGTAATTGACCTGCTTCAACGCACCCATCAACATCTTCGCCCTATCACAAAACAGGGTTCATGAAGTACCTGCTAATCGGACTTGTACGTCTATATCAATTAATTATTTCGCCCCACCTGCCCAGCAGTTGCAGGTACCATCCCACCTGCAGCCAATACGGTATTGAAGCCCTGCGAGAGCACGGAGCCCTGAAAGGAGGCTGGCTGACCGTAAAACGGATTGCCCGTTGCCATCCCTGGAGTAAAGGAGGCGTTGATCCCGTCCCGAAATCAAAACAAGAAATCACAAACCCTGAAAAAGGATAACTTTTGGATCGTAACACAGCAACAGGACTCATTCTGATTTTTCTCATTATGCTGGCGTGGTTTTACTTTACCATGCCCTCCAGGAAGAGATGCAACGGCGGCAGGCGGAGCAGGCACGCCAAGACAGCATAGCCGCTGCCCAGGCACAGGCTGATACTACAACCGGGCAATCACAGCCACCTTCTGCCCAGCAGCAACAGCAGACTCCACAGGAACAGCAGCCTGCACCGCAAACCATCCGTGCCGATGAGCAGGAAGAGCAGCAGATGGGCATATTTGGCAGAGCCGGCATTGAAGATACCTCCAAGGTTGTAGTAGACACACCGCTGTATACCGCCGAGTTTACTAATGTGGGTGCCGGACCCGCCGAGTTTACATTAAAACAATATGAAACCTGGGATCATCAGCCGGTGCAAATGATTTTCGATACCACTCAGTCAGCGTACTCCCTGGGCTTTCTTTCCAATGAAAATTACAATGTCGAAACTGATAACATCCTGTTTGAACAGGTTACTGACGTTTCCTCCATTCAGCTGGATGAAGGGGAAACCCAGGAGCTGCAGTACGCCCTAAACCTGGATAATGGCGGCCAGATTCTTTACACCTATACCCTGATGGGGAATTCCTACGAAATCGATCTATCCATTGAATTCAGTGGACTACAGCAAAATATTATCGGCGGTTCGGTTGATTTTGGATGGAAGCCTCGGCTTCGATTTACTGAGAAAGATCGTACTACGGAAGGTTACCAGGCTTCGGCTTATGCGTACCTGGGGGAGAGCTTGAGCAACTGCTGATCAGCGAAGCTGGTCGTGAAGAACGCAACTTTAACGGAAATATCGACTGGGTTGCCACCCGTACGAAATTCTTCACCCAGATTATCGAGCCTACCACTTCAACTGAGGGAGCCCTGCTCATTGGGGAGGTGAACGGACCCGTGGATAATCCCTCTACAATTCATCACTACCAGTCGTATATCAAAAGCGACATCCCGCAAGATCGTCTGGTAAGTTACCGCTTGTATGTGGGTCCGCTTGCATATAACACCCTCAAGCAGTTTGATGGCAACGCCTACGACATGGTAGATGTGGGCTGGAGCTGGATTCGCTGGTTCTCCGATCCGCTGGTCCGATATATTGTGATTCCATTCTTTGGTTTTGTGGCCGATTATATGAACATCGGCCTTGCCATTATTCTCTTCGCAGTTTTAATAAAAGTGGTTCTCTACCCGCTTACAAAGAAGAGCTATAAGAGCATGGCAGCCATGAAGGATCTGCAGCCCAAGATGAAGGAGATCCAGGAAAAATATTCCGACAAACCTGAGAAACAGCAAAAAGAAACCCTTAAACTATACAAGGAGGCCGGTGTAAATCCGCTTGGCGGCTGTTTGCCCAACCTATTACAGTTCCCGATCTTGATTACGCTGTGGCGTTTTTTCCAGAACTCAATCCTCATCCGCCAGGAAGAATTTCTATGGGCTAGTGATCTTTCCGCGCCTGATTATATTTTAAGTCTGCCGTTTAGTATTCCTTTCCTGGGCGACCAACTGGCCGGTTTCGTGCTGCTGATGAGTGGAGCGATGATGTTGCAAAGTAAAGTTACCGGCGGTATGAGCGGAGGTATGGGCGGCGGTGGCGGTATGGGGGGCAGCCAGATGAAAATGTTCCAGTACCTGCTGCCGGTTATGTTGCTGTTTATCTTCAACAACTTCGCTGCAGGACTCAGCCTTTACTACCTGATCTATAACGTAATGTCTATCGGCCAGCAACTATGGATCAACCATCAGATCGACAATGATAAAGAGAACGGCGATAGCTAATTTTCACGTCATTTAATCAGTGAAGCCCCGGGGATACTGTTTTCTTGGGGCTTTTATTGGTCCCAGTATTTCCCAAATAAAAAAACTTTCTCACAAATCCTTTAGATGGAGCTTCAGGACCGAGAGTTGCTTCTCACAACTTAAATTGAAGAATAATTTTTTCCCGATATAAATAATTAACTGTGATTCTGCAGTAGTTTTCCCAATCATCTCATTTGCGTGATTGCGATATTTTCAACAATCTCGATGTTAAGAGTTCTCAATTTAAACGGATGAGTTTATGCCGAGTATCGCTGATTTTCATTTTCCGCAAATGGTCTGGAGAGAGGGGACCAAGCTGCTTTGGAATCCCATCCACAAAAAGGTGCTGAAAAACCGACCCGAAGAACGAGTGAGACTCCGCATCATCGAAGCGCTGATCGCCGCGGGGTGGTCTAAACACCGCATTACCACCGAAGAGGCCCTGAAAGCACAAGAGTCGCCGGCAGGCCGTACCGACATCATCTGCTACGATCAAAATTTTCGTCCCCAAATTTTGGTAGAATGCAAAGCAGAAAATGTGCCGATTTCCTCCGATGTTGCTGAGCAGACCGCCCGCTATAACCGTACCGTTGGGGCCCCCTACCTGCTAATGAGCAACGGTATTACTGACCACTGGTACGAGATCTCCAACCAGCAGTCTCTCAAACAGCTTCCGTCAATCCCCGATCTCTTGAAGCCGACCAGTCAGGCATCCCGAAAGAGATTTTCAATACTGGAAACAGCGGGGATTTGCCGGCGAAAAAGCCCAGCCCAACCTGCGTGACTGGCTGGTGGAAACTCTCAACTATTTTTGGTTGGACCAGGCCGAAGAACCCCATCGCAGATTTATCGGGTTCAACAACAGCCCGACAGATATGGAGCTTTCCCATTATTTTACAATTAATAAACTGGGAAAATGCCGAATAGCCACCGGTTTTTTGAGCACCCCGTTTGGGGGATCGAGGATCTTCGGGGTGATCAACCAAGAAAAGAAAATGTGGCACTGGTTGAACTTAACCTCGACCTACTGGCCGATGATACCAAACCCAATGGCACCCTTTATTGGGAAAATGGTCCCGAAAATTTTGATTTCCGAGACTTCCTTGCGATGGAGATCACCCATAAACATGATCCAGCTGTAATCAACAAGTTGCCGAAATCCCTCCACAAAGTATATCAGCATTTAAATGATAGTTGAGGGAAAGAGGAGCATGTCCTTTTAATGTTGAGCAACATCCCTTCATAAAAACAACAATGTTCAGAAATTAAGATAGCCTTTCAGCCGTTAAGCTTTCGTTACAATAGCAATCCTCGCATGCGCATTGACCTGCATCCTCTGATTATTCATTTTCCTTTTTCGTTTTAAACTGTAACTTCAACATTCATCGCAACCAGATTATTAGGATTATATGAGACATCTCCATCGCGAGAAACTGTTATCGTTATTTGAAGAAGGCCAATCGGCGATTATCTACCTGAAGGGCGCCGAGCTTCATTATCGCTATGATACTGACTACGAATTTCCGTTCCGGCAGGAATCTAACTTCTGGTATCTTTCGGGCGTCAATGAACCCGATTTCCACATGATCTTCGACCTGGAAACGATGGCATATCATCTGTTTGCCCCCAAGCGAGACACCGACTACGCCGTGTGGCATGGTCGGGTAAAAACGATGGAGCAGTATCAAGAGGAGTATGAGCCCGATCACCTCCACTGGGACGCCAAGCTGCCGAACGTGTTGCGGGAGCTTGATCCCGATCGCATCTACTGTCTGAATGAAGAACAAGCAGAATATATTGAAGAGTTTGAGCGTGAAACGCCGATCGACCTGGACACCCTGGAGGAAGCATTGACCCACTGCCGCGTGTTCAAAACCGAGTGGGAGCTAGATCAGATTCGTGAGGCGGCCCGCATCAACAACATTGCCCATACTGAGGTACTGCGGGCACTGGATCCCGGCAAAAACGAATACGAGCTGAAGGCTGTGTTCGACTACCATCACATTCAACACGGGCTGATGCAGGATGCCTACAACGGCATCTTCGCCTCCGGAACCAACAGTGCCATCCTGCATTACGTAGAAAACAACCGGCAGATTGAAGATGGCGACCTCTTCCTGATCGACGCCGGATACGAGTACGAAGGATACGCCTCTGACTTCACGCGGACCTATCCCGCCAACGGCAGCTTCACCAAAAACCAGGCTGCTATTTACCAGGCCGTGCTGGATGCCCAGAACGAGGTCATCGAACAGATCAGGCCCGAGGCAAGCATGGAAGATCTGCACATGAATTCAGCCAGAATTATGATGCAGGGACTTTCCGATGCGGGTTTTGTCACTGGTGATATTGACGATATAATGGAGCATGATATTTTTGCGCTGTTCTTTCCTCACGGCCTTGGGCACTTTCTCGGGCTGGATACCCACGATGTGGGCGGCTATCCGAAAGGTGTAGAACGTATTGAACGGCCAGGACTTAAATACCTGCGTGCCCGCCGCACCCTTCAGCCCAGCATGGTACTGACCATAGAACCAGGGCTTTATTTTATTCCCGCACTGTTGAAAAAGACCCTTGAGGATGAAACTAAATCCCAGTTCCTGAATGAGTCTACACTAACTGAGATGTTTGAGTTTGGGGGCGTCCGCATTGAGGATAACATTATTGTAACTGAAGATGGGTATCAGAATCTTACCAATGTTCCAAAAGAACGCGATGAGATTGAACGATTAATGGCTGAGTAAAATTATTTGCACGTAGTGATATAATTTCTGGAGCTAAATTGATTTGTACACTGGAGTTTTTACAGATCGTAATTGTGTAAGAAAATTCAGGTCAGACAACAGCACTCAATAATTTTAAAAATTTATGGAAATTATTACTTGGTCCCTGGCTGCCATCCTGGGTATTACAGTGGCTACTTTAGTGGTGGATTTTATTATTTCTGCGCCCACCGCCTCGGGACCTGAATCAGACCATTTTGACGGAAAGCGGTTTTCGAATCCAAATAATTCAAAAGCCCGTAGCTTTGCTGATATCCTAAAATGGGCACTGAATGGAGACAAGGGGGTATGGAGACAAGTGGCTCTCCATGAAATGCCGTATCATACTCGCCCTGAGCCACCGTCGCCGCAAAGCAGCGAGGCACTCTTCACCTTTGTTAACCACTCAACCTTCCTGATTCAGGCACGCGGCCTCAACATACTTACTGACCCGATATGGAGTGAGCGCGCAAGTCCGTTCCAGTGGATAGGGCCTAAACGTATGCGCCCACCCGGGCTTCATTTCAATGATCTGCCGGACATCCATCTGGTACTGATTCAGCCATAATCACTATGATCACCTGGATATTAATACAGTACTTAGGCTAAGTGAAGTTCATGATCCCCTATTTGTAGTCCCGCTAGGGGTATCTAAATATCTTGACGAGAACGGTATCTACAACACCGTGGAGCTGGATTGGGGAGAACAACACTCCTACAACCAGGAGCTTTCCATCCGTGGAGTACCCGCCCAGCATTTTTCCGGCCGTGGCCTAACGGATCGCGACAAAACTCTTTGGTGCGGATACATACTTCAACTGCCCCACGGCAACATCTATTTTGCTGGAGATACCGGTTACGATACCTTTTTCGAGGATATCGGCCGTCGGTTTGCTCCCATCAGCACCGCCCTTATACCGATTGGCGCCTACCGTCCGCGCTGGTTTATGAAGCCGATTCATATTAATCCTGATGAAGCGGTGCAGATCCATAACGACCTCGGTGCGCAGCAAAGCATCGGTATGCATTTCGGAACCTTTCCGCTGGCAGATGAGGGCATGCTTGAACCCTCTGCTGATCTGGCCAAAGCGCGAAAAAAATATGATGTGTCAGAAGACGCCTTTCTTACCTTGGAGGAGGGACAATCCTTCCGCGTTCCACTGAGCAAGAAAAAAGCAGCTGTAGGTAGCTAGATCAAGAATACAGCTCTTCTTGAATGTTCGATTCAGCGTAAATTCATACTATTGATGTGATTTATTTTTTTTAACGGATGATCCAATACAGGTAGAGCAGGGCAAACCCGGTGAGGAACACAATCCCACTCCAGCTTAGCCAGCGCAGCCATCTGGCGGGCTTGAATCTCTCGTCTACCTGATCTCCGGTTACCAGGCGGTAATTAATATACGCCAGAATTGGTGCCGTTAGGAAGGACAGAGTAGTGGCTAGATCAACCAACAGTGTAAACTGATCGCCCAAAAAAAAGAGGACTCCCAAAGATAGGATGGGAGTTATCACAAGCAGAGTGCGATAAATCCGGACATCGTCTTTATGAGTGAACGTCCCTGGCATCATAACCTCCAGCATACGACGCGAAACGCGCGGATAGGCATCAGTTACAGTAAGGGTTGTGCTGAACATGGTGGTGAATGCGCAGATAATAATTACGGTGTAGGCCCAGTCGCCCAGGCTGTTGGTGTAGAGATTGATAAGCTGACCCGAAAACACCGCGCCGCTGGAGGCAAACTCCTCGCCGCTGCCGTACATCACCAGCGCCCCCAGCAGCAGAAAACAGAGGGCCAGGAAGGCTGCCCCAATATAGCCGATGTTAAAATCGAGCAGGGACTCTTTAAGCTTGGGCCGGTATTTCGTCTGCTTGACCCGCTCAAGCGACCACAGCGAATGCCAGGCCGCCGCATCGATCGGAATCGGCATCCAGCCCATCAGTGCAATTAAAAACGATACACCGGCTACATCCCAGATATCAGGATAGTAATCCACAGCAGTATGCTGTTCACCCTGGATTAACGCAGCTCCCAAGGCAATAATCGTAGAAACTGCCAACACCATCATGATCATTTTAATGGCTCCATCCAGCGCTGAGTATTGCCCGGATATGAGCAGCAACACGCAGATAGCCAGCAGTATGGCGCTCCAGGTCATTGGAGAAAGTGCAATGCCGGTCATTTCTGCAGCCAGCGTGGCACTAACCACGGTAACAGCCGCCTGGATGATAAACATGGTGCCAATCGTAAAGATCACAAAAATCCAGATCGCCCAGTTGCCCAGCCGCTTGTAGCCTTCAATCATGCTTTCTCCGGTGGCTATGGCATATCGCGGACCGTACTCAAGGAATGGGTACTTAAAGATGTTAGCCAAAACCAAGGCCCAGATCATTGCAAAGCCGTAGGTAGCGCCCGCGCGGGTCGATTGTACCAAGTGAGAAACACCAATGGCAGCAGCTGCCATCAACAGTCCGGGCCCCAGGCTATTTTTAATATTTTCCCAACTACTTTTTCCTGATTCATTTCTCGAATCACCTGTATTATTCCGCATACAAAAGTTTAATTACTGTAATTTGCCCGTATTGCGCTACGATAATGAATTAAACGGTCAAAATAAAAGACAGGGTACGATCCTTCTCAAAGAGAACTTATCGTAAATCACAGGATATCAAGAGATAATCTGGAACAGCGTGTATCCACTAAGCCCAAGAATTGCGAGGCCGATAAGAACCATAAATCCTCGCTGGGGAATTTTACCTGCAAAATAGGCTGCCAGCGGGGCAGCCAGCATGCCACCGATGGCCAGCCCGGCAATGATATACCAATTAATCGTCGGCAACGAAATGACGAACGTCAGTGATGAGGTCAGCGCCACGAAAAACTCTGCCACGTTTACCGTGCCCACGGCCAGCCGGGGGATGCTGCTCTTGGCAATCAGCGTAGAAGCCACAATGGTTCCCCAGCCCCCTCCGCCCGTCGCGTCAAGCAGGCCGCCGAAAAATCCGAGTGGGACGGTGTTGTGATGAACTTTTTGTACCACTTGTTTTTGCACTGCTTTCAACAGGATGATGCATCCCATGATCAGTAGATATATGCTCACAATCGTTTTCATGATCTCCACCGGCATCCAGACCAGTAGCAGTGTGCCCGCCACCGCCCCGATCATACCCGGAACAATCAGCTTTTTGACCAATCCCATATCCACATTGCCAAATCCATAGTGCGTGATTCCCGAAACGAAGCTGGTAGCTACCTCAGCCATATGGATGCTCGCACTGGCCTGCACCGGCGAAATACCAATACTGAGCAGAAAGGTATTGGTGCTGATGCCGTAAGCCATGCCCAGCGTACCGTCTACGCTGCTTGTTTTCGGCGCCGTAAAACGACGAGAGCGCCTCGGCGAAATGAAACACCTCAACGGGAGTATACCCAGATGACAACTTCTGCACTAAATTTGATGGTCACTGTTCAGCTGGCGGTGACAGCGGCAGCCGTGATCTTTATGGTCAAGGTGCTGCGTAAAAAGAATCCGGCTAACGATGAACAATAATTCAGGAGAACAATATGAGACTCTTTGCGGATGCCAATTTTAATTTTATCAGTAATCGGAAGATCGGATACCTGGTATCGTACATGATGATCGTAGTTTAGCTGGGAGCCATCTCCGTCCGTGGACTGCAGTACGGCATCGACTTCCGGGGTGGCACCGAACTGGTGGTCTCCTTCCGGCAACCGGTATCGGTCGCAGAAGTGCGCGCCTTGCTGAATGAAGCGGGCATCGCCGAGCCGCAGGTACGGCATTACGGTTCAACAACGGAACTGCAGATCCGAACCGTCGATTCAGATATCGATCAACTGGCCAGCCGCACCGGCCAGGCTCTTAAAAGTGGACTGCTGGGAAATCCTGCGCAAATAATAAAAACCGACCTTATAGGACCCACATTTGCCGATGATATGCGCCAGGCCTCCCGCATCGCCACGGTACTTTCCCTGGTGGTTATCTCGCTGTATATTTTTGTGCGCTTCCAAAATTTGTCGTTTACCGTGGTGGTGTTGGCCACACTCATCCATGATGTTATAATTATTCTGGGTATTTTTACCCTGCTGAATGGCGTACTGCCCTTCAACATGGATATCGACCAGGTGCTGATTGGCGCATTCCTGACCATTATCGGGTATTCCCTGAACGACACGATTGTGGTATTCGACCGTATCCGGGAGAATAAAAAGCTCAAACCGAACACCAGCTGGCCGGAGATGGTCAACCGAAGCATCAACCAGACGCTGAGCCGCACCGTGGTTACTTCACTGACGACCTTTCTGGTGGTGGCCGTGCTTTTCGTTTTTGGAGGAGCCGTGCTCAAGGGCTTCGCATTCGCCATGATGACCGGTATTATGCTCGGAACCTACAGTACCATTTTCATCTCTTGCCCCATGTTGGTGGATATGAAGAAGCCTACCTCTCAATTTGTTGCAGTTGCCAAACAATAATGGTTCCAATGCCGATAATAAATAATAGATACTCAGTTCTCGTGTTTTTATAATAAAGGAGAAAATGTTGCCCGATCCTGGGTAGCGAATCTTCTACAGAAAATGGATGTTAGGTTAGAACCTACGATGGGTTAAACAGAATAAATTTTGGAGGTATCTATGATAACACGCGATATTATTTTGGAGATTATTAACAATACGGCTGAAAACAGTATTTCGATATACTTACCAACCCACACCGTGGGAGAGCAGGTACAGCAGGATCCCATTCGCCTGAAAAATATGCTCAGCGATATTGAAGATGAACTGAGCTCAAACGGGATGAAAAAAAATGATATTGATGACCTTCTGGATGAACCCCGAAAACTACTTGATCGGCCTCAATTCTGGCAACATAGTGACAAAGGCTTGGCACTGTTTATAGGTGAGGATTATTTTGAATATTTCCGGGTGCCTCTTGATTTCCGGCCGCGTTACCTGATTGATGACTGCTTCCTGGTTACGCCGCTGCTGCCGATGATTACGCTGGACGGCACCTACTGCATGCTGACCGTAAGCCAAAAAAATGTACGGTTGCTCAAAGCCACGCGCGATTCCGTTGAGCAATTGCAACTGAATGAAGCTCCTACGGATATGGAAGAATTCCAGAAATATGATGTGGTTCAGCGTCATCTGCAACATCACTCGGGTGATGGAAAAGGGACAGCGATATTCCATGGTCAGGGCGCAGGCGATGGAAGCGAACGGCAAATAGTAGAGGAATATCTCAAAACGATCGAAACCGAAGTTACTTCCATCCTTAAAAAACGGAATGATCCGCTGATTCTGGCGGGCGTTGACCAGGCAGTTTCCCTATACAGGAAAGTAAACCATTACAGCCGGCTGATGGACTCGGCCGTAACCACCAATCCGGACCCCAAAAGTAATGAAGAAGTTCGAGATGAGGGCTGGGAAATCATCAAGTCTTACTTCCTGAAGGAGATGTATAACGATATCAACCGCTTTGGCGATCTTTCAGGCACCGACAAACGATCTGAAAACCTTTCTTCTATTGTTGAGGGCGCCCACTACGGCAAGGTGGATTCGCTGTTCATCCCGATTGGAGAACATAGCTGGGGCAAATTTGACGAGACCGAAGATGTAGTGCACCTTAGTGAAGAGAAGAAAAACGGGGAGCACGATCTTATCAATCTGGCCGCCATCAAAACAATTACGCAGGGCGGCAACGTCTATGCCCTTGAAAAAGAGGAAATGCCGAGCAATACGTCAATAGCGGCTATCTTCCGATACTGATTGCTCTATTTTCAGACCTACTCATGTGCGGCGTGCGTTCATGTATGTCGCACATTTTCTTTTAATACCATCCCAGCTTAAACCCCCAGCGGCCTATATCGTACACAAAGGCGATACCCCAGTAAAATACGAAATAAGCCCCTCCGCCCAGCAGTGCCAACGCAGTAAGCATCCGCGGCTTGTGCGGCTGCTCGCTAGACCATCGCATCATGCGGTCACCCGCAAAATAAACCAGCGCAAAGAACAACAACAGTAATACCGTTATCTGTCCCAACCCGTGGATTGCCATCACAAGAGCGCCATAGGTTGGACTTTCTGCAGCGGCGGCATAGCTCATAAACTGGCGGAATACGGGGAAAGGACGGCCCACCGCAAACAGTCCAACCAAAAATCCCATCAGGGCCACTTTTGTTGTAGATGAGCTAAAAAAGCGGCGCGTCAGTGGCGAAAACCTTTTGGTCAGCTTTTTGAGAAATCCCAGCTCCATAAATCCCCAGAAAATCATAACCACTCCTATAATGGAAAAAACAGTCTGTGCCTGGGCCAAACGCACCGCCCGGTCATTGATGGCAGAAACACCCTCGGGTCCCAAAAAGCCGATATATATGCCGTAGACCGCACCTACCAGTACAACAGGAGTCACAAATGCAATAAGCGCAGAAACAGCCGATGACCGGGTCGATTCCTTGTCAGTAGAACAGGCCAAGCCGGGAATCATGGCAAAGGCCACACAGTTACAGGCTGTAAAGGTAGCCGCCAAACCGGCAATGGCAGCAAAGATAAATCCAAATCCACCGCCATTCTCACCATAGGTTCCCGCCAGCATTTCGGTATTTCCGATAGTTTGACCAGCTACGAAGTTTTTGCCAAATCCATCCACCAAGTGATAGTTCCAGAACCCGGCAATTAAAACACCCACTGCCATCACAAGGCCGCCCCAGAGCAGTCGTTTTGTAGTGCCATATTCATTTAGAAATGAATCCTCAACACTGATTCTATCTTCGTTACTTGTAATCATCGTTATCCCAAAGCTATATATTTACTGTATTACGACCTGTTTCTTTTCGACTGTAGTGTACAACATTTATCGTCAGAACAATATAACGATAGAGAATAGTCGTTTTAAAAACATTTTTCATTCCCTTTCTTTATAATTAGGCTCAAATTTAAGTACTTCCTAAAGAATCAAACTAATTTCTCACCCAGACCTAATTTTATCATGTTTAAACGGATATGTATCCTATATTTTTTTCTGCTGACCTCGGCGGGAATAACAACGGCGCAGAATCCTGCCGACGCCGTGGCCGAAATGGACTACTACCTCCCGCAGGATGTAACTTATGACAACACCATCCCAACACCAGAAGAGGTGCTGGGTATGGTTCCGGGCGAATGGCACGTGCGGCACGACCAGCTGGTCAAATATATGTATGCCGTGGCCGAGGCCTCCGACCGGATTACTATCCAGGAGTTTGGTCAGACCTATGAAGATCGCCCGCTGTTACTGCTGACGATCACCTCTCCCTCAAATCATCAAAATATAGAACAGATTCGTAAAAACCATGTAGCACTGACCGACCCCGAACAATCAGACAACCTCAATGTTGAGGAGATGCCGATCATCACCTACATGGGATACAGCATCCACGGCGACGAGTCAAGTGGATCCAATGCCGCGCTTCTGGCCGCCTACTACCTGGCCGCGGCACAGGGTGCCAACGTTGAGCAAATCCTACAACATTCGGTAGTTCTTCTGGATCCCAGTTTGAATCCTGACGGACTCAACCGTTTTGCTCATTGGGCCAACACGCGCCGCAGCCTGAAAACCCTGGTGGATGATCCCAATAACATGGAGCAAAATCAGCCCTGGCCCAGCGGACGTACCAATCACTACTGGTTTGACCTGAATCGAGACTGGATGTTGGTACAACACCCTGAGAGCCAAGCGCGCATCAACATGTTTCACCACTGGAAGCCCAATATTCTGACTGATCACCATGAGATGGGTACCAACTCCACGTTTTTCTTCCAGCCGGGCATCCCCTCCAGAACGCATCCACTGACCCCCGAGCGCAACCAGAAACTGACAGAGGCGATCGGTGAGTATCATGCTGAAATCCTGGACATCAACAAGCGCCTCTATTTCAGCAAAGAAAATTACGACGATTTTTACTACGGAAAAGGATCTACCTACCCAGATATTAACGGTAGTATCGGTATTCTCTTTGAGCAGGCCAGCTCGCGATCCCATGCGCAGGAAAGTATCCACGGCGTGCTCAAGTTTCCCTTTACGATCAAGAACCAGTTTTTGACTACGCTTTCCACCCTGGAGGCCTCTATTAATCTACGGCCGGAAATCTTGAATCACCAGCGCACCTTTTTCCGGGAGGCCGAGCAGCAGGCGCAGCAAAACTCCATACAAGCGTATGTTTTTGGTGAGGATGAAGACAAAGCCCGCGGCTACCGCTTGGCTGAAATGATGAGCCGTCACGACGTTGAAGTGTACAAACTATCAGAGCAGCTTACCGCCAACGGCGAAACTTTTGAAACGGGCAGCTCTTACATCGTCCCCACTGACCAGTATCAAAGCCGGTTCATCGAAGCACTGTTTGAACGGCGCACCACCTTCCCAGACAGCCTGTTTTATGATGTCTCGTCCTGGACTATGCCGTACGCATTCAACCTGCCGTTTGCCGAGCTGGACAGCCGCGCCTACAACAGCAGTCAGCTTGGGGAGCAGGTACAGATTAAAAATGCCCCGCAGGGCGAAATAATCGGTGGAGAGGCGGAATATGCGTATATTTTTGAATGGGATGAATATTATGCCCCGCGCGCACTGTATCGTATTCAGGATGCCGGCGTTCGGACCAAAGTGGCAGCACGCCCTTTCACTGCTGTTACCCCCGATGGGGTGCACGAATTTGACTACGGGAGCATCCTGGTGCCGATCGGTCCGCAGGATGTTGACGCCGAAGTGATCCACGAATGGGCCCAAACTGCCGCCGAGGAAGACGGACTTACCATTTATGCCTTAGGCACCGGGCTGACGCCTTCCGGTATCGACCTAGGAAGCGGAGATTTTGAAGATCTCGAAAAACCTGCCATCGCGATCCTGGCTGGAGAGGGAACTAGTTCATATGAAGTGGGCGAAGCCTGGCACCTGCTCGACCAGCGCTACCATATGCCTGCAACGCTGCTCACCAAAGAGGTCCTCAGCGAAGAGGATATCGACCGCTACAACGTCATCGCCATGTTGAACGGTAACTACAGCGACCTTTCTGAGGCCACAATTAATAAACTGAAGGAGTGGGTCAGAGATGGTGGCACGCTCATCACTACAAAAAATGCCGTACAATGGGCGGCCCAAAATGAGCTGGCTAACATTACGTTTGTAGATGAGGAAAACGATACCAGCGAGGTCACTCTCAAACCGTATGCCGAAATGGATTACGACCGTGGAGCACAATATATAGGCGGGGCCATTTTTAATACTGAACTCGATCTTTCACACCCTTTGGGATACGGCTACAACGATTCTGACCTGACGGTCTTCCGAAACAGTACAATATTCATGAAGAAATCAGAAAACCCCTACGCCACGCCCCTCCGCTATACTGAGCAACCGCTGGCCAGTGGATATATCTCCGAAGAAAACCTGGAAACACTTAAAGGGACAGCTTCCATCATAGTAAGCAGGCAGGGCAGTGGCAAGGTCATTGCCATGACCGACAATCCCAACTTCCGCGCCTTCTGGTACGGCACCAACAAACTGTTTGCCAACGCCATCTTCTTTGGTCAAACCATTAGCGGGGCGTCAGCCAGCGAATATTAAATTTTAAGGCAAACTATTCTTGAGAATAATTATACCCCGCCAGGCAGCTGCCAGGCGGGACTTTTTATTTCTTTCCCACAGAAACGGAATTACCAGCCGGTGAGAACATGCTCCTATCCATCTCTTTGTTTACAATATCAATATCCTTATCGATCATTTCCCTCAGGAAGCGGCTCCTCTTCAAAATCGGAGTCATTTACCCACCCGGTATTCATCTGTTCCCCTGATATGTACCGGTGGTAGAAGTTTACATTGCCCTCATCCATATAACGGTAGCCGTCGAACACGTAGCCGCGGCCAAACATGCGGGGATCCTGCTGCTGTTTTAATTTCTGATGAAGCTCCGTTTTTAACCTGCTCTTTTCACCAGTGTACGAGGGATCGTCCGCCAGGTTGTTCAGGCAGTAGGGGTCATCGACAATGTTATACAGCTCCTCTGCAGGTCGTTTCCCAAAATTCCATTCCCAGAAGTGGTACATGCCCCGGGTGGTCCGGTGGTCGAGCACGTACGTTTTAGTGGGACTTCCATCTGTGTTGAGATACCCGGTTTGGGGATTTCCGGCGGGCCAGCGAGCTGGTTCGAAGTTGCGAAGATACAGCATATCACCCCGCACGATGCCGCGAATCGGGTAGCCCCAGTCATACGGGCGACCGATATCGTGGCGTTCTTTCCCTAGCAAAACGTGATCTCTTTCAGGATTAACCTGACCCGTTGAATCAGAATACAAAATATCGGTGAGGCTGTGTCCTGCCGCAGGATGCATACCAGAATTTTCCCACTGGACTCCAGCAACTTCCAGGAAGGTTGGGGCAAAGTCCGCAAAGCTCACAAAATCATCTACCACACGGCCCGGGTTCTCGATACTGGCCGGCCACATGATAGCCAGGGGTAGGTGGGCCGAGCGCTCATAGGTCTGACCTTTTACTCGCGGGAAAGGCATGCCATTGTCGGCTGTAACTACCACGATCGTGTTTTCGAGCTCTCCATGTTCCTCGAGCAGTGCCAGCATACGCCCAAGATGTTGATCGAAGTGCTCGATCTCATACGCGTAATCCAGCATGTCTATGCGAACGGAGTCTGTATCGGGCCAGAATGCTGGCACCTGATCAATCTCAGATGTATTTTTACCGCCCTGTTCTACACCTGACAGGAATTCGTAGCTGCGGTGCGGTTCGTATCCGCCATACCAGAAGGCAAACGGGGCGTCGCCGGATTTTTCTTCAAGAAAAGCTTCAAAGTTTCCTGCATAATCGTTTGACGAAATGCCACTTGTGGGGGATTGCTGCTGATGCTCGTTATACGGCTGTCCAGCCAAGTGTCGCGGCTGGCCCGACTCCGTTTCTGCAACGCCTGGCGCCCATCCCTTGCCGGTGCTTCCCACGTGATATCCGTGCTCGGCCAGCACTTCGGTATACACCTTGAATTTGGTGGGAAAGTCAGCCCAGTGATTGGCGGCCTCCTCCAGCTGCCAGGAGTTGCGTCCCGTCAAAATGATGGAGCGGGAGGGGGCGCATTTGGGATTGGGCGTAAACGCGCGGGTAAACAGGATGCCTTGATCCGCAACGCGATCAAATGCCGGCGTTTCAATCCAGTCGGTGCCGTACGCGCCCATATGTGGAAAGGAGGCATCATCCGCAACAGCAAACAGGATGTTGGGACGCTGATCCGGCTGGGCCTGCAGAATGGTACTATTTATAACCTGGTAAAATCCCCAAAAAAATACGACAGCCAGTAATTTTGATCTCCTGTGTTTAGAAATAAATCGCCCTATCATTTCAAATCCTATTATAATTTACATAGCGTTTCCAGATCTTATCTGAGATAAATTCATTACTCCCTGAGTTCAAGTAATAAGTGCAACACGTAGGAAGACCTCAGGGGCGCGCCCCTGAGGTCTTCGGCCAAGCGGGTTATATTCGTGTTGCTCATGCAAGAATACACCCAACTCAGCAAAGAAAACCGTCATCAGATCAAAGCCCTACTCGATGCGGGCCATAACCAAAGCGAGATTGCCCGGACTATCGGCGTACATCGGTCGACCATCAGTCGGGAACTCAAACGCAATGTAGCCAATGATGGCTCCCAGGACAAGCAGTATTGCCCTGACCTCGCCCAGCAGTTCACCAATGGGCGCCACCGGGATAAGCCCAAACACCGGCGGTTTACCGACGATCTCAAAGACCAAGCCCGCCGGTGGCTGACCACCGAGAAGCTCTCCCCGGAGCTGATCAGCGGCCGCTGGGGCGTGCTGGGCTTCGATGGAGTCTCCCATGAGACCCTCTACCAGTGGATCTGGAAAGCCAAACGCTCTGGAGATCCCACCGACAAGGATCTCTACAAGCATCTCAAACACGGTCGTCGTAAGGCCAAACGGGGTAACCGGCAGGACAACAGGGGCCGAATCAAAGGGCGGGTTCCTATCACCGAGCGTCCCGATGTGGTCGAACAGCGAGACCGCTTGGGCGATATTGAGGTCGATCTGATGATGGGCAAGGCCCATAAATCAGCCCTGCTGGTACTGACCGACCGGACTACGCTGCTCACCAAAATCCGAGAAAGTTACCTCGAGGAAAGCCCAGCCAATGGCCCAGGCCATCATCGATCAGCTTCTCGGATATTCCTTCTAGCTTCATCAAAACGTTAACTTTTGACAACGACAAAGCCTTTGCTCGTCACCAAGATGTTGCCGAAGCCCTCCGGGCTGATACCTACTTTACCCGCCCCTATACCTCCCAAGACAAGGGAACGGTGGAAAACCGCATCTGGGTGATCAGGCGGTTCTTCCCGAAGGGTACCGATCTGCGAAAGGTTTCTCGCCAGCGCATCAACAGCGTCGAGGAGTACCTGAACTTTCGACCCATTCGAAAATTTGATTACCTTAATCCTATCCAACAAACCCTAAAACACCGCTGTGTTGCATTAGTCACTTGAACACGGCCTCTAAATAGATAAGAATAAACTGAATGGCAATAGCTTCCCATTGTTTATCTCTTTATAATCTGCAAAACGGGCGGTCATCGTCATATACATCAGGGAGGGGGCGTGCCTGTCGAGGTCAAGCAATTCCCGTCGATCAGAAACACGTTTTGGCAGGCAAGCAGCTGGTTCCACTTTTTAGCAGTGAGGTACTAGGATCTTTGCCCATCCGCACGCCGCTCATCTCGTAAATATCCAGCCCACGCGCCTGTTCAGAATCCGGTGTTCGAATATTGACGAATCACGCTTTTTCATAGATTGCAGTCATCTGCTCAAAGTAGTTACCAATTATTTTTCTGCATTCTCATCATATCTCACAGAAACGTTTTGCAGCGGAATGTCCCACTCATACTTTTGGTCGGTATCCAGCAAGCTCCTCCTTCAGGGAAGCACCGCCGCCGTAACTCCGCTCGGTAGCGCGGCTGGCGCTTAGATCCACGGCATATCTCGTGAGAAAATCGTGTGGACTCCACCGCTGGATATGGCGAGCCCATAATAGCGAATTACCTCCAACCTGGTAGCCACCTGTCCAGTCTAATGGTTCTCTTGGATTTCCGGGAGTAACATTTTAAATGAAAGTGACAATTCTCCCCGGAATATCTGCTAAGGATACTACTCTTTGAGAGAATCAGCCATTTCATCTGTATCAAAAATGAAAATGGTCATAGCCTTATACACAAGACTATGACCATCTATATTTAATCAATAATAAGGCTGAAGTATTACACGGTCGGTTCCCAACCTGGTTCATATGCACGGCTCCAGTGGTTCATCGCCTCCCGGTCATAGATCCTGCCGGTTTTCATATCGGTTTCCAGCGGTTTACCGATGCGCCAGGCAATATTGGCCAGGTGACAAAAATCTGTACTGGTTACCCCCTCATCAATGGGCGAATGCTGTTCATCAGCCGTACCCCGGATGGTCCCCAGGAAATTAGCTACATGGAGGGTTGACATGCTGCCCCCTCCGCCCAAGGCCGTACCAGACTCATCGCCTCCCGAAGATTTTTCTCTCACCAGTTCGCCATCACGTCCATAGAGGCGGTACTTCTCCCCGGTTCACAAACACCGAGCCCTCGGTACCATAAATGATCGTTCCGCGACCACTACCATAGGTATTCAGACCGTTGCGGCTCTTGCCGTCCCAGTTGATCACCTTGTCATCGGGATATTCAAATGTGGCATACATGGTATCATACATGGTCCAGCCGTCGTCGGGATAATGCTGTTTTGCGGCATCCACACTTACCCGTTGCGGATATCCAACCTGAAGGGCCCAGCGGGCGATATCGAGTTCGTGGATGGCGTTGTTTCCAGTCTCGGCGGTGCCCCATTTCCAACCGTACCAGTGCCAGTTGTAGTTCCACGTATCATGATGGTAGTCCTCCCGCGGCGCCGGTCCCTGGAACAATTCCCAGTTCAAATCATTGGGCGGAGCCTGCCGTACCGGAGCAGGTACTTCCCGCGACTGTTACTGTAAAATGCCACCGCTTTATATGGACGGCCAATAACGCCGTCGTGAATTTCATTGATGATTTCTATGGTGTGAGGGGCCGAGCGTTGCTGATTACCCATCTGCACGACTTTGCCATGCATTTGCTGGGCCTTCACTATCATCTTGCCCTCCGCCAGATTGTGACTGCACGGCTTTTCCACATATACATGCTTACCGGCCTGCAAGGCCATCAGCGAGCCCGGAACGTGCCAGTGGTCAGGTGTAGCATTAAAGATGGCATCGACGTTAGAATCATCCAGCACCTTGCGAATATCATCGGTCTGTTTGGGTGTGTATGAAAGCTCATCTTTCAGGTCCTCAGCTACTCGTTCCCGCTGGCTCCCTTTGACATCACAGATCCAGGAAAGCTCGGTATTAAATGGTTCCGAGAGGCTCTCGTAATATGCCCCGACCCGCCGGCCGCATCCCATAAATGCCACGTGAATGCGGTCGTTGGCCCCGAGTACACGTCCATAACTTTTCGCTGACAGTCCGGTCGCCAGTCCGCCCAGTCCCAGTGTCGTTTTTTTGATAAAATCTTTTCGTGATCCCATACTTCCTCTAATAGGTTTAATCTGAAATTTTAGTTAAAATTCTCGCACTTTTATGCTGCGGAAGTGCACTTCATTGCCATGGTCCTGCAACAAGATATGCCCCTGCGGCCACTGGCCGAACCCTTCCCACTGCTGGTATTTGCTATAGGCCACCAACGCGGTAAACATTTGGGAAAACCGGTCGTATTCCACCACCTTTACGTTATTAAGCCAGTGCTCCACATGCCCGTCTTTGGAAACGATGCGCGCCTTGTTCCATTCGTCCACCCCGTTAAACGGCTTACTGCGGTTGGGATATTCCAGATTCGTGGCAGGTATCAAGTCGTAGAGGGAACCCACCGTTCGGTTGCCTTCCACCCCTTGCTTCGCATCGGGATGTCGCTGGTCGTCCAGCACCTGGAACTCAGTACCAATAGCCGATCCTTTTCCTTTATTCAGGTCTGGATCCACGAAGTACTTAATGCCGCTGTTCGCTCCTTCGGTAATTTTAAATTCCAATTCCAGCTCAAAGTCGCTGTATTGCCCGGTTGTGACGATATCTCCCGGACCGGTTGCCTCAGCGCCATCTGATTGCTGGAATCGTCAGCACACCTTCTTCCATGGTCCATCCGCTTTGGGGAAAATGATCCAGATTGGCTCCCCGCCAGCCTTCGCTGGTCTGCCCATCCCACAGCAGGCGCCATCCGTGTGATTTTTCCCAACTGGTAAGCTCATTCTTCAGATAGCTAATCTGCCGCACTTGTGGGTCTGGTGTGCGCCGATATTCCTGCAGATTTTCCGTTCGGATACGCAAATTACGCCATTTTACCTCTGCTCCCACCAGTTGCTCGTCGTTAATGGAATGTACCTGCAAACCGATAAATCCTTTCCCGGTCATATCATCCACCAGCCGGGCACACTGAACGCCGTTAATCCAGGTATTAATGGTTGATCCAATAGCTTCAATCCGAACCGTATTCCACTGTCCGAGTATCAGAGCAGAGCGTGCTTTGGGATTGCTGGCCAGCGGGTACAACCAACCCCTGCGGGCCTCATCATAGATACCACCACTCCACGCGCGCTCGGAAGGATCCAGTTCTACCTGGTAACCATGTACGCGTCCATCCCGATAGGAGGGGGAACTAAGGCTTCGAATCTGAACTCCCGTGTTCATTTGTGTATTCATGAACACTTCAAATTCAAGAATAAAGTCGCCATATTCTTTGTCGGTGGTCAAAAAAGAGTTGGGCGTATCAGGAACCGCCCTTCCCACAATAGCCCCATCTTCGGCTCGGTATTCAGCCTCCCCGTTTAGTTGTGTCCATCCCTCCAGATTTTGACCATTGAACAAATTCTGCCACCCATCCTGTGCCACTAATTGACCAGGAAGTAAGAAAATTAATAGAATCAGTAATGCTTTTGGATATTCCATATAGTTCAGTGCTTTTGTAATTAGAATATATATTTACTTTCAAAATTTGGCCCAGATGTGCCATATCCCTTTAACTGCTCTATAAATACAGATTACTTTGCAAAAAGTTGAGGCAAAAATACGTTTTGTCCAAAAAAATATAAAATGAACACTTAGGCAAAATAATCACCAGTAGTTAAAACTGTACAGGGTAAGGAGTTATGAGAATAACCGGGCATATTGAATAGCAGAGTAGCTGGCTATATTCATAAAAAATAATTTAGGAATAAAGGGAAGGAAACAGACAAATACATAAAGCAATCCCTCCGTGGTTTTAGGACTCACGGAGGATAAAAACGGATAGTTGAATTATAGGGCGTTCAGAATTTTATCGGTGTAATCCAGTTTTTCCCAGGGAAACTCTTCGCGGCCAAAATGTCCATAAGCAGCTGTTTTTTGATAGATCGGTCGCCGTAGCTTAAAGCGATCGATGATACCGGCAGGCGTACAGTCAAAGGTCTTTTTTATCGCTTTACCCAGTTCGGCATCTTTCACTTTGCCCGTGCCGTTGGTACTCACGCTGATGGAAACCGGCTCAGAAATTCCAATGGCATACGCCAACTGCACCAGGCATTCATCGGCCAGATCGGTTGCCACTACGTTTTTGGCGATATGGCGCGCCGCATAGGCCGCACTGCGATCTACCTTCGTAGGATCTTTCCCCGAAAACGCACCACCGCCGTGGGCACCGCGACCCCCGTAGGTATCTACAATAATCTTACGCCCAGTCAGACCGGTATCGCCATGGGGACCGCCAATAACAAACTTACCGGTTGGATTGACATGGAAAATTGTTTCGGGATCCATCAGCTCCTGGGGAATTACTTCCGGAATGAGGTGCTTTTTCAAATCCTCCTTGATCTGCTGCTGGTTGGCCTCTTCATCGTGCTGCGTGGAAATCAGGATTGTATCAATGCGGGCCGGCTTGCCATCATCGTCATATTCAACAGTGACCTGGCTTTTGCTGTCGGGCGCCAGGTAAGGCATCAGCGTGGTTTGCTTGCGGATGTGTGCCAGCTTGCGGAGCAGGTCGTGCGAGTACTGCAGGGACATCGGCATCAGCGTGTCGGTTTCCCGGCAGGCGTAGCCGAACATCATCCCTTGGTCACCGGCTCCCAGCGCTTTGTCTTCACCTTCGTCCACGCCCTGCGCAATATCGGGACTCTGCTGGTGGATGCTGGAGAGTATCCCGCAGGAGTCGGCATCAAAACGGTAAGAATCTTTCGTATAGCCGATACCGCGGATCACCTCGCGGACAACATCCTGCACTTCCACATACGCATCGGTGGTCACTTCGCCGGAGAGCACTGCCAGGCCGGTCGTTACCATCGTTTCTACAGCAACACGAGAGGTGGGATCTTCCCCGATCATGGCATCAAGCACAGCATCGGAAATCTGGTCAGCGATCTTGTCGGGATGCCCTTCTGAGACAGATTCTGAGGTAAAAAGGTTTTTCATTGGTAAATAGAGCTCAACAATTAGATATATTTCGGTGAAACGAGCAGTGAAGCTACAAAAAAATGACCGTTTTAAGAAAAAGAATGAGCGGCATTTTCTGTTCTTTGAACAAAATTCAGCGCAACAAAATCGTAATATTTACAATCGGCATATAGCAACCAACCGGAGGGCCACCTTTTTAGCCCGGATCATGAATAGTTTCCTTATTGCTTAATTTGTATTAGACTAGAGATCAGGTTGTTCGATCCAATCTGCATATATCAAATATCATTCAGTTTACAAGAGGCGCTTTTTATGAAAATCAATTGCTTGCATTATCTCTTCTTCTCATTTGTTCTTTTGCTAATCGGCGGATGCGGGCTGATTGAGGACAATGATGACACAATCGTCTGGCAAGAAGAAGACCTAGATGATTTTGTAGTGTATGCTTATGCCCCTGATGGCGATTCCTTTGCTGTTATTGATTTAGTAACCGGTGAAATATATAGGCATGTTGAAGATTTTAAAGGCATTCAATCGGTAGCGGCTAACCAAGATGGCTCCTTCATTTATGTAAGCACGTTTCGGGTATCGGGCTCAGGGGATGCATATGAGGGAGAAATTTATATGGTAAATACTACAACCTGGGAGCATGAAATTATTTATAAACAAGCAGCACACCTGATAGAGAATAGAAATAACGGCCTCTTTTTTATCACAAAAGGTACTACCCGGCCCCTTTCAAAAAGAATGTTTGGTGAAATTAATCCTTCTACTGGAGCGATTACCGAGATTGACAGCATTGATGTTGACTGGGGTGCATGGTATGATAGTCGTAGAATTGAAGTGCATTCTAATCAATCTCTGTTATATACCGTCAATGAAAGTGGAAATCTTTACCAATTTAACTATGCTACATCTGAAACAAGATACATTTTTCCAGAGCTTTCCTTCCCTCCCTTAGCACACTTGACTTTATCTGGAGGAGGAGACTCGCTCTATATTCCCGGCGGGCCGGTTCTGGATGTAACCAGGGAAGAGATAGTGGGCTCGATTCCGGTATGGCGGCTGGGGTCGGCTGCTGCGCGCAGAGATAATAAAGAGGTCTATATTACGGATCCGGGGGGTATTTAAGAGAGCCTTATTCTCAGGGTAAAATCTTCGTTTATAACCCGGAAAAGGATGAAATGAAAGCGCCTATCAATGTGGAAAGTGTTACCGATTTGATCTATCTGACCCCCCAAGAGCGTTACGCCGTGGTCAATAACTGGATGTCCAAGTTTATCGTCGTGGATTTGAAAACCCGCAAGATTGTTGCCGAGCACGAATACATTGAAAACAACGTACAAACCCAAAGCATACAAGGGTTGTACCTGGCTCCAAAGCCTCCTTCACTAAAATAAAATCATCAAAAGCAGGTACCTCAGAATAAATTATACTGCAAATACAAATTAGAGCCACTCCTTGTCTGATAAAGCCTGGAGTGTTCCGATTGAAAACTAGTTATATCAGAAAGGGTCCGTTTCTACTTCCAAATTGAATATTTTATAATAAAGGCGCTTTTTTCTATGAAGATCAGTTATTTGCATTATCTGTTCTTTTCATTTGTCCTTTTCCTTGTTGGCGGATGTGGGTTGATTGGGAATGATTCCGACCCGGACTGGGAAAACCTAGACTTTCCTGTGCAAACCGGTTATCAGTTGCACGTTTCCGGCGGGGACCTGTATGTGGCGGCAGGCCACGACGGGCTGTATGTGCTGGAAAATGCTAATCCCCGATATCAATGGGAATACCTGGGCCACAAGGTAACCCAGGGAGAGCGGCATGTAGATTCGGGCGTGCAGGCCGTGGATGTATATGGGGATACGATCTTGGTTGGTTATGTTTCCCCACCGGAACAAGAAGATGGTGCACAAATAGGAATTTGGCGATCAGAAAATGCCGGTAGCTCCTGGAGGCCCTCCGATGAAGGCATTCGAACCGATGAGCTGAACTACAGCAATGCCTTTTTCCTGGCTCGGTCACCACATGAACCGGAGCGCATGATCACGTCCAGTTTCGGTGAAATTTACTACTCTGATGATAGCGGAGCCTCTTGGCAGCCGGAATCATCTAGTGATTTTAAATCAGGCAGATCTATTTTAGAACAAGGAGCCCAATGGCATCCTGCGAACCCCGATGTGATATGGACCTACGGGGAAAGCGGGTACTTCCAACCCTTCCTGGCCAAATCTGAAAATGCCGGGGAATTCTGGGAAAGGTATTCGAATGTTCAAGTCCCAAGAGACAACGCCTTTTTTGATATGGCCTTTGATGCCTCCAATCCTGAGTTGATATACGTCGGGGCACAGGGAGCGGTTATCAAATCTGAGAGCGGCGGCAAGGAATGGGCAAACCAGGGAGCCGTTACGGTAGCGTTTACCGATCCGCGAGGCAACTTTTTTCATGCGCTGGAAGCACATACTCAAAAAGCCGGTGTCCTTTTCGCGGCTGCGGGTCCCCATTTGTATGTCTCCAGGGATAAGGGGAATACGGCTTTACGGATAGAAACGCCCTCTGAGCTTACCTACATCAATGATATAATTTATGATGAAACCACCGGGGCGCTCTATGTTACCGGAGAGTACGGCGTATTCCGATTGAAAACTAGTTATATCAGAAAGGGTCCGTTTCTACCCCCAAATTGAATATTTTGTAAAAAAAGGCGCTTTTTTCTATGAAGATCAGTTACTTGCATTACTTTTCATTTTTATTTGTCCTTTTCCTAATCGGCGGATGTGGCATCTTCGACAGCGATCAACCTATCGATAACACCGGCACCATTTTTGGCAGATGGGAGTTGCAAGAAATTCGCTATGATAATGGAACCACCCTAACCCCGGAAGCGGGCGCGCCCTACTGGTTTGAACTGAAAAAGGACAGTGTCTTTGCGGAGCAAGAGTACCATTATTCGCTTACCGGCCAGAGCAACTGATTTCTCTGCTGCTGTCTCAACAACTTTCAAGTATAAATTCAAGAATGGCGATCTCATTTTAAGTTTTGAATATCCTACCGATCAAATTTCACCGAATTCTGGAGTAGTAGCACTAAAACCAAGATTGAATCAAAGCGTCAACCAAAGAGCCCCGGCTCCGCCTCTTCGTCGGGATCCACATCCAGGTACTTGAACGCCTTGCGGGTGGCGATGCGTCCTTTGGGGGTGCGCTGCAGGAAGCCCTCTTTGATCAGGTAGGGTTCGTAGACCTCCTCGATGGTGCCCTTGTCTTCCCCCACGGCCACACCCAGCGTGCCCAGCCCCACCGGTCCACCGGAATAGTTCTCGATGATCGCCTTGAGGATGCGGATATCCATCTCGTCAAAGCCGTTCTGGTCCACATCAAGCGCATTAAGCGCCTTGTCGGCGATCTCGTCGCTAATGGTGTCGAGGTCATCCACCATGGCGAAGTCGCGCGTGCGGCGCAGCAGCTTGTTGACGATGCGCGGCGTGCCCCGGCTGCGGCGGGCGATTTCAAAGGCGCCTTTATCCGTGATACCAAAGTCCAAGATTTTCGCTGTTCGCATGGCAATGCGCTGCAGCAGCTCCACATCGTAATAATCCAGCCGCATGTCGATACCGAAACGTGCGCGGAGCGGGGCTGTCAATAGTCCCTTGCGCGTGGTGGCACCCACCAGTGTAAACCGGTTCAGATCAATCTGGATACTTCGGGCGTTGGGACCCGAATCGATCACGATATCGAGCTTGTAATCCTCCATCGCTGAATACAGGTACTCCTCCACCACGGGATTCAGCCGGTGAATCTCGTCGATAAAGATGACATCGCCTTCTTCGAGATTGGTGAGCATGCCGGCCAGATCGCCGGGTTTCTCCAGTACGGGACCAGTTGTCGGCTTGATCTGGCTGCCCATTTCGTTGGCGATGATATGGGCCAACGTGGTTTTTCCCAAGCCGGGCGGCCCCGAAAGGATCACGTGGTCCAGAGCTTCTCCGCGCTTTTGGGCGGCCTCAATAAACACCGAAAGATTGCGAATCACCTTGCGCTGACCAATAAACTCGTCGATAGAGGTGGGACGAACATTTTGTTCGAAAACTTCTTCTTTTTTGTCAGCGTCTAGCAATGGATTCTGCACGGAATGAATAAATAATGAGAAAAAATAATCAGGTTTTATTCTGATTATAACTTAATTCATTATTGACAATTCTCGAAAGGCCGTAGAAAATATTTGACAAAAATAAAACGCCTGCCGAAAAACAGCAGGCGCCACCTAGTCAGTCATAAACCCGGAGGTAAACTTATTTATTTCAGTTCCCTTTGATCTGCTGATCAATTTCATCGAAGTCTACGTTACCCAGTTCGTAATCGAGCTTGCGGAGCAGGCGAAATGCCGCTTTTCGGTAGACGCCATCAAAGGAGTAGGTGTTTTGGATCGCCTCCCGGGCTTTCGTCAGCTGGTCAAGATTTATATAGGCATTGCCCAGGTACCAGTACGCTTTTTCCTGTAAAACTTTATCCTCTTTCACCACAGCCAGCGCCCGTTCAAACGCTGTTGAAGCTTCCGGGTAGGCTCCTTTGTTATACTGTATGATGCCAATATTCAGGTATGCCTTAGCGGCGGCGGGTTCATTCTTATATTTTTTAATAACCTCCCGGTACATCTGAAGAGCTCGTTCGACGTCTCCCGAAAGGGCCGCTTCAAACCCAATATTCATCAGAGAATCTGCCCCTACAAGCTCTGAGTTTTCCGAACGCATTACCATGGGAGCCGAAAGCTGGGTCGTCATATTAATGCTGTTGATCGCCTGCTCCTGCAGGGTGGAGGTATCCATCCTGAAAAAATTGACGGCCACTACTAGAATAGCCACTGAAGCTGCCGCGGCTATCCACTTCCATTTGTTTTGCGGGGTGGTACCAGCAGTACCGGCTTCATCAGGGGCGTCCTTTTCCCTTTTACGCTCTTCCAAAATGGATTTGACGGCTAATTCTGTCTCAAGGTACTCGATATACTCGGGATTTTTCAATAACTCAACCCAAAAGACCTCGGCCTCTTCTTCGGATAGCTGGCCTTTTAGATATGCATCAATCTGCTTTATAATGTCGATATCTCCTGATTGATGATTCATTCTGTTTGTTCTCATTATTTTGCTTTAGTTCCTATGCATGATTTATAATCATGCATTTCAACAACCTTTATCAAATAGACCGGTAAACGACCCATACCTTACAATTTTATTTATTACTTTCCCGCTCGTAGCAGTGGTTCAGTTTTTTTATGGCCCTGTGCTTGCGCGTCCACACATTATTTATGCTGATTCCAAAATAGTCGGCTGCCGTTTCCGCGTCAGAATCCGGGTGATCAAACCAGTATTCTATAACCCGGCGATACATGTCTTTTAGTTCATCCAGGCAGTGCTGTAGTATCTGCTTCCGCTCTTGGTCAATGATCGATGATACCTGTTCGGGGTCGTTAAATTCCGTGCTGGGAATCTTATGATAGGTAACTTCCCTGTTTTTTCCCTGCTCCTTAAGGTAGCTATTGCGACATGTGCTTATGAGATAGCTCAACACTCGGTCCTTGTTCTTCAGTCTTCCCTCCTGTATTATTTCAAGTGTCCGCTCCAGTGAGAGTTGTACACAATCTTCGGCATCAGACCGGGGGGCACTCATGTGGATCTCGAGGAATCGTACCAGGCGGGGCCTCATATCCTTGATAATTTTATTGACTAGCTGATCGTCTCCATTTTGTAGTGCGTCAATTAATTCCGAATAATCCATCAATTCTGAATCTTTAGCTTATTGTTGTGGCAACCCCAATGCATTTCCCGCCTTAATGTATTAAAACAATAGAATAATATTGCAACCTGATCCGAAATCGATATTTATATTTCATTTTTTTGCCTAAGAACTGTACCATACGTTGATATGAACATTCCCCAGTGCATAATCACACGCCCCAATGTACAGAGTACAGCTAAAAAACTTTGAAGGTCCGCTAGACCTGCTTCTTTTTTTTATAAAAAGAGATGAGCTTGATATCTATGACATCCCCATCTCCTACATCACCGGGGAGTTCCTGGAATATATCCACCTTATGGAGGAACTCGATCTTGAGGTGGCCAGCGAGTTTATACTGATGGCCAGCATGCTAATGTCGATCAAGGCCCGTATGATGCTGCCGCAGGAGGGTTCCGATGATGACAAAATGGATGAGCATGATCCCCGCTACGAGCTGGTGCAGCGCCTCCTGGAGTACAAGCGATACAAGGAGATGGCGGGCAAAATGTCGGGCATTGAAGATGAAGCGCAGAAAGTGCACTACCGCGGCTACCACGAGGTGGATGAGGTGGAGAAAAAAGCCAGCGGCGAGGCTCTGAAGGATGTAACCATATTTGATCTCATGGCAGCCTTCAATAAGGTGCTCACCCAAACCAAAAATGAGCCGAGCGCGCACCATGTTGAGAAAATCGGTCTTACTGTAGAGGATCAGACCGAGTATATCTTACAGAAGCTGCATTCCAGCGGCCGTACTTCGTTTAAGGCAATATGCCTGGAGCTTCAGAGCAAAACCAAGGTGGTGGTCACCTTCCTGGCTGTACTTGAAATGCTCAAAGAACAGCAAATAAGCCTCTATATAGATGAGGAGGATCCCACTGAGTTTTACCTGGATCTTCGGCCCGTTGATGAAATTATTGGCGATTCCATGCGTTCTGAAACAGACTCTTGATTTTTTTATGAGTTTAATTGACCACCAGAGAAGGAATATTCTTATGCGTTATATCCATTTTTTCAGGGGATTTCTTCTAAACCTTGTTCTGCTGGCCCTGATCCCTTTCCCCGCTAAGACGCAAACAACGGAACTGAGCAGCAATACCGATCAACTGCTTGAATATCAGCAGCAAATCCACGTCAACTTTCTCAAACAGCATTTATCGGTGCTGGCCCACGACTCCCTGGCAGGCCGCGAAACAGGTACGGAGGGACAGAAGATCGCCGCAAAGTATTTGGCCCGTCAATATGAACAGATGGGACTTACTGCGATGGGCGACGAGGGCAGCTACTTCCAAAACTTTGAGCTAAGCGCCGTTCAACGAGATAGTACTGTTTTTAAACTTTATGACGGCGGGGGGCTGGTCGATCATTCGGTGGAGAGCCAGAATGCTACCGGCAACTTTATCCGGGCCTTTGGGGGCGCTGATTCGCTTTCCGGGAATATCATTTTTGCGGGCTTTGGTATTAACGATCCCGCCAACGGGGTAATTCACCTGGGGGATATGAAACTTGAAGGGAAATGGGTGCTTGTTTTTCAGCAAATTCCCCATATCGTAGAAGGCGACACGCTGATTGACACCGCCATTAACGGAAACGAGCGGTTCAGGTCCATCATCCAAAAGGGAGCTGAAGGCGTGTTGATTATCGCACCGATGAAAGAGAACGAGTTCGAGGCATCTGCCCAGCAGATGGCGCAGCTTTCCTATGCTGAACCTCAGCAATTGAGCCTTACCTATCTCAATGAAAATTCAGTGGCTGAGCTACCTCAGGGATACAATACCATAAAGCCAAGCTTGGCGGCTGATATCCTCGGAATACCCGGTGGCATAAACAGCCTGGAAGAATACCGCCAGGAACTGATCCGCAACATCACCGAATTTAGTCCCACCGCCACCGGTTACTCCCTTTCGCACACTCCCCATACCTCCCGGTATACCGTGGACACCGAAAATGTGGTGGCCATGATGGAAGGCTCTGATCCCCAGCTCAAAGATGAAGTGGTGGTGCTTACCTCTCACTACGATCATGTTGGGATCGGCCAGCCCGACTCTACCGGTGATACGATCTACAATGGCGCCGATGACGACGGCAGCGGAACGGTGGCCCTGCTCAATATTGCCAAGGCGATTAATGAGGCCAAGGCGGATGGCTACGCTCCCAAACGGAGCATCCTGTTTCTGCATGTGTCGGCTGAAGAGATCGGGTTGCTGGGCTCCCGCTACTACTCCGATCACCCGGTCATCCCGATGGATAAAACCGTGGCGAATATCAATATCGACATGATTGGGCGGATCGATCCCGAACACGAAAAAGAGGGCATCTCCAGGTATGCCTATATTATCGGAAGTGAGCTGATCTCGTCGGAACTGGACAGCCTGCTGAAAACGGCCAACGCCCAATCGGGGCAGATCGAGCTGGATAAAACCTACAACGATCTCAACGATCCGAACCAGTTTTACCGGCGTAGTGACCACTGGAACTTCGGTCGCTTACGGGTGCCATTCATCTTCTTTTTCTCTGGCGTGCATGAAGATTATCATCGGCCTTCTGACGAAATCCACAAGATTCGTTTTGACAAAATGGCCGATATCATTCAAACCATTTACGCCACAACGGTGGTAGTAGCTAACGAGGAAACACCGCCCGAAGTAGATAACGAGGCATTTATCGACATTACTAAAACCACCCCAAAATAGAGGCTGTATCACTTTAAAACCGGATAACCCAGCCGCTGCTTAATCTTCAACCGGCCAACCACGATGAACGGTGCCCAGTAGATCGGGTGATTATATAGAGGATGGTCGATCATCTGTACCTTGGCTTGACGCATGGCCCGGGCAGCGGCTCCAAAGGGTACCGACTCATCCCAGCCCGCCCAGCGCAGCCACGATTTTAATGCCAGGGGGGAACCCATCTCTTGAGAATTCTCAAGAAAAAAGGTATAAAATTGATCCATAAAGTAGGCAGTGGAGCGATCGTATACGCTCCACAAGCTGACGCTTACCGTTGGCACACCCGCGTAGAAAAAAGAGCGTTGCAGGCCAAGAATACCTTCTCCTTTCACCATTTTGCCCAGCCCGGTGTTGCAGGCGCTCAATACTATCATGTCGGAATTTATATTTAGTTGGTAGATTTCCGAGCTTCGCAGCAGACCATCGTTTTTTTCGGATGCCTCCTCGGGCGGAGAGGAGAGTGCCAATCCACTGAGATTGGGGTGATCCTCATCAATGATGCCGTGGGTAGCCAAATGCACAAACCGGTAGTTTTTCCGCAGGTTTTCCTTGATAAATTCCTCCTCATAATTCCCCTGCTTCAGGATTTTGGCGTCACGGAATTTGGTGGCGATCGAGTCTACCTCGGCCAAGGTAGCCGGCAGCGGGGCCAAAGCTTCGCCCCGGTTAAGGGCACTGGAACTGCCCCCAAAATTGGAGCCGGCCACGGCCAGCATCTCCCGTTGATTGGTATTTTGATCATCTCTTTTCTTTAGCAGGGAAAATGTGGTCAAGGATGGCGCATATTTTACATTAAACTGCTCCACCAAATATCGATTGTTTAACGAAAGCGCCTCAAATGGCAAGTATGCCAGCGCCTGGTCGGGAATAATCATCAGATTAGAATAGGTCGAAAGTTCTTTCTGAAATGGAGTTATCAAGTAGCGAACCAGGCTGTCAGATTGTGCCTTTAACTGGTTGGAAGAAGCGTGGGCAAGGATTTTATCCCGAAACTGCTGAACTAAGTCGGTTATTTTTTGACTATCACGACCTCCTTTGATTACGTTTACACGTTTCATCCGTATCTCCTCACCTGTTACCAAGAATACAAGCAGGGCGTTATTGCCGAATGCATATTCTAATATCGCCGTATCATCGGCCACCAGTTGCTGTGCCTGCTCTGCTGTAATGGGAGAGGGGTAGTTCAGCTTATGGTAGTTGGGATTGGTTTTTCGAAGCTCATTCATAAATGCGGCGTACTCAAGCTCGGCATCTCGTAATTTGCTCCTGACCTCTTTCTGCTGTTCGGGATTCTGTGTTGTATCGATCTGGCTTTGATAGTGTTCTATCTGGTCCATCAGCTGCTGCTTCTTCAGGCGGTCATCATCCGGCAGCTGCTCATCCAGTTTCTCTGATGCCTGCGTGAGTTCCTCCAGCAGTGCTCGTGCTTTGGAGGCTTCCACCAAATTGAACGCTTTTTCCTCATCTCCCCGGTACTTCACCATCCAGGCGGCCAGATCAACATAGAAATTGGAATATCCCTCAAAAAACCCGGATTTATGAATTGAAAGTTCGCCCACTTTACTGCGATTGTTTTCAATTGTCTCAACCAGTTTTTGCCCATAATACAACGCACTGTCTGAATCCATGTAATTAAAAGTATAGGCCAAGTGCGAGAGCGGGGTCAGTGTGTATTGGGATGAAAGTTGTTCTGCATGGCGGTAGGCTACCCGAAAATGTGATAGAGCTTTGGGATAGTTTTTAGTTCTCTGGTGGATAAATCCCATCTGTTGATGGGCGTCAATAATCAAGGAACGATTGTCTAGAGAGTCTGCCAACTGCTTACCACGCCGCGCATAACCGAAAGCCTTTTCATAGTTTGCTTTCCTTCGTTCAACTTGTGCCATATCCAGGTACGAAAGTGTGATTTCATGCTTGTCACCCACCTCTTTTCTAAGCTTCAGTGCTTTGTAAAAGTTTTTGCTTGCCTCTTCAATTTTTCCAAGATCCAGCTGCCTTGAAGCTATATTTTTATACTTCCGGGATAGTTCGCCCGGATCATCAATGCCACTGTCTAGCGCCAGTTGCAGGCTATTATGGTAGTATTCTAATGCTTTCTGCTTGTCTCCTAACCTGCTATAGAGAATACCCAGGTTGTTAAGAAGACGAGTGACTTTAATCGGGTTGCCTATTTTACGTGCCATTGCCAAAGACTTCTGGTAGGCAATCAATGCCAGATCGTAGTTGCCCATTTCAAAATGAACGAGCCCCATATTATTATATGCATTGCTTAGGCGATAGGTTTTGTCCATACCCTTGGCTAGTTCCAGGCTTTTGGAAAGGTACTGGTAGGCACGATCAGCCATTGAGAGCTGAACATAGGTTAATCCAAGATTGTTTAGTGTGATCGAAATATCGAGGTCGGTACCCACCTTTTCTAAAATATCCAGCGCCTGTTGCCGGTAACGGACGCTCTCCTTCAATTCGCCCATTGTACGGCTGACGCCCCCCATGTTGTCATACAAGATGCCGATCCAGACAGAATCACGGATTTGAGTGGCAAGAGAAAGCGCGTTTTTATAATGGGTCAGTGCTTGTTCAAACTGGTGCTGCTTTTTGTAAATGAGTCCCCGATAATTCTCTACCCGCAGCAGCAATAACGAATCCTGGCGCTGTTCCAAAACAGGCTGTAAGATATCAAGCTCTGAAATGGCCTTGTCAAATTGGGCTCTCTGGTACAAGGTGTACGAATAGTTCATCATCAGATCAGAAAAGCTGGAGGTATCCTTGAGTGCCTCTGGATTGTACCGTTCTCTGGCCTCAGACAAATACTGCTCTGCCTCCCGGAATCTATCCGCATCAACATACTGAATACCTGCGGAGAGCAAGGAATCAGTTGGCAGTCTGCCCAAATCACTTTGAGCCAGCAGAAGTGACGGCGCCAGCAATAAAATGAAGGTTATAAAACCCCTGAACGAGAACATATATTGACATATTTTGTATTGTATCTTTTAATTAAGAATTTTTTAGATAGGTTAAAAGGTAAAATAATGTAAACGGGGTGAAAGTTTTGTAAGAATATTTGCTGTAGCGTATCAAGTAAGCTCTACCATCAATAATTTGGTATCCAGGAGGACAACAATATGTTTATGGCCACTCAAGAAACCAGCTTTTTAGTGTTTGACAGTAGCATTGTGATGCATGCCATGCCCGATGGCGGTCACGAAGATGAAACCGGGGGGCAGGATGAAGGAGATAATGATTTGCCTATTGAGCAGGATGATAAGTAGTAATCCTGATATCTACTCATTTTCAAATAAGGCAGGACTGAAACTATCGATACTGTTTTTTATTTACCCGATAATAACAAAGGGTGCCCAAAAAAGAGGAGAGTTGTACCGGGGATATTCCATAAGATCAAGCTTGGCCTGTCGGGCGGCTTGCGGTATTGTGGCCCCATCCAGCCAGTACTGGTAAAAGCGGATCATCAGCTGAGACGTTGAGCGATCGTCGACTTTCCAGAGAGAAACCATCAACTGTTGAGCGCCGGCATATTGAAATGCACGAGCCAGGCTCATGAGGCCTTCCCCTGATTTGAGCGTACCCAGGGCTGTTTCACAAGCGCTGAGAACCACCAGTTTTGCCTGCAGTGATAGATTATAAATTTCAGCCAATAACAGCACGTCATCCTCCGCTCCCTGTGAATTTGGCGCAAAGTAGATACCTGACTGCAGGGTAGAATCCTCAAAAAAGAAGGCGTGTGTGGCAAGGTGCACAATATCATACTGGTGCAGGGGCTGCTGCTTGAATTTCATCTCTGTTGCAGCCTTATTGAGCAATGTTTGGGATGTAAGGCCATGACTTTTCACAAGTGAGTCTATCTGCTGCACTTCGTACCGGCTTAGGGGCAGCGTGGTAATATCCGCTGCCGTTCTGCTTTCATTATTTGTCCCGGAGGTAGTTCCAAGGCTTGAGAAAACTGGAGCCAGTGCCAGTGCATTGCGCTGCGAAGAGGGCGATAGCCGGGAATTCTGCATCTTGAGAAACCGAGCAGAAGGCGCATAATTTATCACATAATCTTCAATCAGATATTTAAAATCACGGAATGAACTTGCCTCTTCATTAGCTGACGAAGGAGAAACAAGTGCCTCAAACGGCAGGTAGTTGAGTATGCCGTCGGGCACTATCGTAAGATCATTACCGCTAACAGATTGGCGAACCGGTTCAAAAACCCGTTGATATATTTTTTGAGAAAGCTCTTTAAACTGAGTTGGATTTTTATCTTCAATTACCGTTCGAAAATCTCGGACATCCTGCACTAAGGAGGAGTCGATCCTGGTTCTGTGAACCGTCGTCTTCTTATCGTTGATTACAATTGCAATGACATTTTCTTCGCTTACTGCATATTCAATAAATGTTTCTCCGGGCTGCAGGATCTCATTCCGGATGGTACTGGTGCTAAGCTTTATATCCTGGAACTTCAGACGGTAGTACTTAGGATAATTAGCTTCCAGATGATTAATATGAGCCGTCAGGCTTTGCTTCATGATAAACAGGGAGTCCTGCAGGTGACTTGTATCCACCGAATCGATATGGCCAGCCTGGTCCGTTTTCTGCCTAATCGCCTGGTGCAACCCTGAAATATTCTTGCGCAGTTCATGCTCTTTGTTGAGTAGGGTGTCAGGGATTCCTGAAAAATACCGGGCATCGGACTCTTTTAAATTGTCGACCAAAACACGAGCCTTGTTGTGCTCCATAAAGTAGAGCAGATATTCTATCTGGTCCCGATCCCCAGTTTCTCGATAAAGATCGTAAGCGGTTTCGACGCCCGCCTGGTATATCGAATTAGCCTTTTCTCCGAGCTGTAGCTTCGACTCATCACTCCGGTACTGCATCTGCAGATTACGGATCAATGAGGAAGCTTTAAGATAAGTATCCAACGCCTTGTGCAGTTGATCGACTTGTACTGATTCTTCATATATTTTGCGATGTACTTTCGCTTTCTCTTCCAGTGCTTCCATCAAAAAGATGGGATGAGTGATATTTTCCAGCGGAATGCTTGCAATACCTGCCTCCTGTATAGAGACACCGGTAAGTATGTTAATCGCCCGATTGTAGTTTGTTAACGCCGATAGATGTTTTTGCTGTGCGAAAAAAATATTGCCAATTTTGGTATGGGTATCCGCAAGAAAGGGATGGCTGCCGCCAAGTAGCTTTTGATTCATCTGCAGGTCTTTTTGAAGGTAGGATAACGCCTTTTCATAGTCCTTCATCTCAGAGTAGGCTTCGCCCATATTCGAATAAATATTGGCGATCTCCGGGTGGGCACCATCAAAGATCTGCTGATGCAGCTCCAGGGCCCGGCGATAGTTTTCAATAGCCTGGTCATATTCATCCAGATCGTAATACAGGGCTCCCAGGTTTTGGTACCCGATCGCCACATCCGCATTTACCTCCCCGATCACCTTCTTTTTTATGCCGATGGACCGTTCCATGTATTCGATCGCCTTTCTCAGCTCTCCCATCTCGGAGTGCACAATGCTGATATTATTATACCCGATTGCCACCTTTGGGTGATTTTCTCCCCAGAAACTGCTCAGGGTATTGGTAGCCTGTTTCATGTAATCCAGCGCGCGCTGGTAATCCCCCTGGTAATAGTAGATGATCGCTATGTTATTAAGTCCGCTGGCGATATCGGGATGATTTTCTCCCAGGGCTTGCCGGTCGATCTGCAGGCTTCTCCTGTAATACTCCATCGCCCGCTCGTTTTCTCCCCGCTGCTGATGCACAATCCCGATGCTGTTATACACTTCGCTTACAAATCTCGGTTCCAAAACAGAGTAGCGGTTAAACCGGTCCAGTGCCTTGAAATAATTCTCCATCGCTTGCTCATAACCTCCCTGCGCGCCGTGCACTTCCCCGATGCGAAAGAGCAGGGTAGATCGCAATTGGGCGTATTCATCACCTTCAGGCGGCAGCAGATCCTGTGCCTTTGCAAAATGATCCATCGCTGCCTTATAGCGAGATTGTTCCAGATCCAGCCATCCCAGGAGCTGCTGCAAGCGGGCCTGATAATAATTGCTCAACGGTTCAGCCAAGTGATCATCTACAAGGTTCAGCCCTTGCTGTGCTACCTTTTCTGCTTCCTCGTAATTTCCGCTTTGCGTATGGTTATCTGCCAGGTTTATCTGAGCATCAAGCGCACGGTTCCAGAATGCGGCCTGCCTGAAGAGCGTGGAGGCTTGTTTAAAAAGATAAGAGGAGGAATCCAGCCGGGCATGATATTGTAGCGAATCGGCCTTTTGGAATAAGTTGTGGGCCCGGAGCGTGTCCGGTTCAACAGGCTGAGCCTCCAGGGAGGGCGAACTCATCAAAAACAGCAGTACCACAAGCAAGGAAGGAAAATAAGATACGATGCATCCGTTTGAGCTCATCGTCCGATAAGTTGACGTGGAATAAATTGAGTGTAAAAACTGCCTGCTACTTTAGGAGAGTACTATAGCCAATTACTCGAAAAATAGCTAAAGGATTGTGCTGCAAGCAGCATGTGGATTTAACCTTAAATTTTTCGAGTAAAATTAATCCCCAAAAAGAGAGTTCACAAAAAGCTCACGATCAAACACCTGCAGGTCGTCAATTGCTTCTCCCACACCGATATACTTTACAGGAATATCAAATTCGTGGGAGATACCCAGCACAATGCCCCCCTTGGCTGTTCCATCCAGCTTGGTTAGTACCAGCCCGGTGATATCGACGAAGGAGGTAAAGGCGGAGGCCTGCTGCATGGCATTTTGCCCCGTTGAGGCATCGAGCACGAGCAGTACCTCATGAGGGGCATCATCCACTACCTTGCCGAGTACCCGCTTGATCTTGGCAAGTTCGTCCATCAGCGATTTCTTGTTGTGGAGGCGACCCGCCGTATCCACAATTGCTACATCCGCGCCACGAGACTTGGCGGCAGAAACGGTATCAAAGGCAACGGCAGCGGGATCGGCACCTTGTCCCTGCTCAATGAGCGGTACATCAGCGCGTTCGCTCCAGATTCTCAGTTGGTCGACGGCAGCAGCCCGAAAAGTATCGGCAGCTCCTATCATCACTTTCTTGCCAGTTTGTTTGTACAGGTGGGCCAGCTTCCCGATCGTTGTTGTTTTCCCCACGCCGTTCACGCCTACTACCAGAATCACGTGTGGATTAGTCGGAAACTCGGCGTCAAAGTCGGCCGGCCGCTCCTCAGAGCTCTCCTTCAGAAGACCGATGATCTCCTGCCGAAGCATGTCCTGCAGTTCCCCCTCGGTCAGGTATTTATCGCGCGATACCCGTTCTTCTATGCGATCGATAATTTCCAGTGTGGTCTGCACGCCCACGTCAGAGGTAATGAGGATCTCTTCCAATTCATCCAGAACGGCGGCGTCCACCTCTTTTTTGCCGGCCACAGCTTTGCCGATTTTCTCCAAAAAAGAAGACCGCGTTTTTTCGACCCCTTGGTCTACCTTTTCCTTCTTTTTAAGTCCAAGCTTTTCTAATATGCCCATTGATGATAATCCAGCGTTGATCAGGTTAGTATTACCATCGGCTTGCGGTCCAAAAAATAGGCCGCAGCTCGATTATTCAGTTAAATTCTGCTCCATGCAGTATCTCATTCAACCGTTGAAGATAATCAAAAAAGGAGAAAACCATTAACGCTATGGCGTTCCCCATAAAGAACAGGTGGAAACCGGTGGCTTCCGGAAAAAAGAAGACGCTCATCCAGTACGCAGCCAGTCCATTCACCGCAAACTTTCCGGAGGTGACAGCCATGGGTACTTTTCCGCGCTTCAGTTTTATATAGATCGAACCCGAGAGAATAAGCACGTCGCGACCGATTTCCAGGATAAAAAACCATAGCGGAATATATTCTATATATACCGTGTAAATAAAAAGTAGGAGGGCAGTGAGCTTGTCGGCGATGGGATCAAGCACTTTACCCAATTCGGAAACCTGGTTGGTTTTACGGGCGATGATGCCGTCCAGGTAATCGGAGAAGATCCCGTAGACCACGAGCACTACAATCGGCCAGGTAATTTGATAACCGCTGGTATAATGCAGGTAGATGATCGGCAGTGCGATAAGCGTTCGGGAGGCCGAGATTGCGTTTGACCAAGTACATACAAGGTGCCGTACCTTTATTTTGGACGGGGTCCCTGAAGCTTTTTCCACTGTTTCTGCCATGCTAAATAGTTATACTTTAGTTACCAAAGGTATGAATTCAAACGGAAAAGAAAAGGAATATACGCAATGAGCATTATCTCAGACAGGAGAAAACTGATCGAGAAAAAAATCAGCTCAAGGGAAGTTTTTAACGGGCGCCTGCTACATCTGTTTTTTGATGAAGTGCGCCTGCCCGACGGCTCTGAATCTACCAGAGAGTGGATCAAGCACCCGGGCGCCTCAGCTGTACTTCCCGTTTTTGAAAATGGGGACGTGACGCCGGTCAAGCAGTTTCGCTACCCCGTGAAACAGATTTTTTATGAGGTGCCGGCAGGGAAGATTGATCCCGGGGAAACGGCCGACAGCACCGCAGAGCGCGAACTGAAGGAGGAGGCCGGCCTGACCTGCCAGCAATTTCATTATGCGGGCCACTTTTATCCCAGCATAGGGTATACCGATGAGATCATCCACCTGTACGTGGCGTGGGATATCGAGGAGTTTGAGCAGAAGGTGGACGAGGATGAGTTCCTGGTGAAAGAGCGAATTCCTTTCCGTGAAGCGGTGGAGATGGTACATATCGGGGAAATTTCAGATGGGAAAACGGCAATCACGCTGCTACGCGCCTGGCGATGGTGGCAACAGGAGGGGCCATTTGAGGTATAGGCAGTAAGCGTGAGAAAGCAGACGCGGCGGGGAGCATCCCGATATAGATCTTTTCATTTCTCACTTTGTTTGACCTCTCACTTAATTATGCCCTGTTCTACGGCCAGTTCATACAGTGATTTGTGCAGATCAGAGTTGTCAATATCTCCGCGTTCAATTAGCTCACTGACTTCTTCCCCTTTTAGCAGCAGGATGCACCCCATTTTATTCAACTCCTCATCAAATTTACGGGGATCAGCCAGCGATAGCTCTTTTAGATCAATTCCATCTGGACTCTTGTTCAGGTTTACGAGGGCATAAAATTTGTCCGAATCCTCTTCGCCAAATCCAAAGATTTCCAGTTTTGTCTTATCTTTTTGCAGCATAAATTGATTTCTATCTATTTTGTTTTTCTACACTTAGAATGTTATACCCACTACTTCTTATAACGATCCAGGAAGTCACGCGCCTTAATCAGCTCTTCAACCTCATCCGTTTCTTTGTTGACCACCGCCACCTGGAACAAGCTGATAATTGCTTGATTTTCGATGCATTCAATCGTTTCATCCAACGTTTCACACTCCTCTTTTTCGCTGACCAGATCATTGATTCCCTTGACAACGTACCGGTAATTTCCTTTGGGTTTCTTCTTTTTCTTGTTTGGAGCGGGCTTTTCGACCGGCTCATCAAAATATTCGCGGAGCGCTTCCTCGGTAACATACCATTGAACGCCCAGTTTACGGGCCCGTATTTTTCCTTCACGCAGGTAGGCGCGAATTGTCATCTTACTCAGGCCAAGTTTTTCATGGAGGTCATCAACGGAGTAAAGTGTGAGACTTCCGATCTCTTTGGGCATAAAACTAGGTTTTTGATGGTTTAGCAAGGAACGAATTCACTTCTGATATGGATAACAAAAATTATATGTTAGATCCCTAAAGATCAACTTAATACTAACATTAATTATATATTAGTTATATATTATAAATTTTACTTGATCTGTATAGGCCAAGAACGTTATATTAAACATAGTTGTCTGAAACAAAGCCCTTCATCCAAGGGCTTTTTCTTTTGCCCCTCCTTGAATTCTCCCAATCAAATCAGTTCCTTTTCTTTCGAGACACACACCACAATATTTATATAACGGAACAGGACTCTACCAATGAACAGTTTAAAGGAACACCTCATTGATCAATTGACAAGAGAACATGCCCATATCGGTTTTGTTCGAGCCACAAAAGGAATTGATACCCAGCACCTTGGTAAACGAACTGACGCGCTGCCACACTCCATCTGGGAGCTAGCCGAGCATATCCGTATAGCCCAGGAGGACATCCTGAAATTCTGTGTTAATTCCAATTATGAAGCACCAAGCTGGCCGGATGACTACTGGCCGTCTGATCAGGCTCCATCTGACCGGAATATGTGGGAGCAGACCCTGCAGCAATACCAAGACGATCGACAGAAGATGGTGGAGCTTGTTGAAGATCCCCAAAACGATCTGTTTGAGCCTTTTCCTCACGGTGACGGACAAACGCTGTTCAGAGAGGCTGTACTTATAATCGACCACACCTCGTATCACACGGGGCAGATTGTGGATATCCAGCGAATTTTGGGAATTTGGTAGATAGTATTATAGCATACAATTTCTCATCTTCCCGTTGAGCCGAACAAGCCAGGGACCTTGCAGCAGGCCATAACTTCTTACGTCAAACATGAAAGAACTGTTTAATTTTTTTAGATATGTCAGGCTGGGATATCTGGTATTCACCTCCCTGCTTATTTTGGGGGCCGTGTTCGGCATTTTTGAAATAGTTCAGTTCACCGTATTTGAGAATCCTTCCCTGAGCACACTCCGCTGGCTCTATTTAACCCGCGGCGTATTAGTATCGATTCTGCTGGTGACCTGGGCAGCCTGGACGGTCTACAAATACCGGCAAATGTACGAAGACAAGCTGGAGGTTGCCGAGGGGAGGTATAAGGATATTATTGAGCATTCCGCGGATGCCATACTTGCCGTAAACAACGATAACATCATCACGGCCTGGAATCGCGGAGCTGAAGACATTTTTGGTTGGACCCGAGACGAAATTGTGGGCGAATCGATCAAAACATTTATCCCCGACGACTTGCTCAACGCGCGAGAACTCGACTGCCTGGAATTTGGCATGCTCTATCGCGGCTATGTGCAAAATTATGAAACCGAACGCCTCACTAAAGACGGCCAGCGGGTGCTCGTAAACCTCACAGAATCCTTTATCCGCGATGTGGAAGGAAAGATCGTGGGCCGCTCACAGATTCTGCGAGACCTTACCAAGCTTCGGTTGCGCGAAGAGCAAGCCCAGCATTCCGAGCGGCTGGCCACCGTGGGACACATGGCGGCCGGCGTAGCCCATGAAATTGGCAACCCACTGACCGCCATTTCTTCCATCACCCAGCTTGTTCAGCGCCGCACTGAAGATACCTTTGTGCAGGAGCAGCTCACTAAAGTTCGCGATCAAATACAGCGTATTAACAAAATTGTTCGTGACCTTGTCGACTTTTCCCGCCCCTCCAGCCTGGACCAGAAAGAGGCCCAAATCAATGAAATAATTGAAGCGGCCGTGGGGTTGCTGGAACATGACGCCCGCTGTCGTGAGGTAACGTTTAATTTAGATTTGAGTCCCGAGCTGCCCGTCGTGCTTTGCGTGCCCGACCATGTCCACCAGGTGCTTGTAAACGTGCTGCTTAACGCGGTGGATGCGATGAAAAATGTCGGAAATCCGGAGATTGAAATTCAAACCCGGGAGTTAGAAGCCCCCGACCTCGTACAAATCAAAGGTTTCTGACATTGGAACTGGCATCAGGGAAGAACATATTGACCGGGTGTTTGAGCCCTTTTTCACCACCAAGGATGTTGGCTCCGGCACCGGGCTGGGGCTCTCCGTAAGCCACGGCATCATCCAGAAAATGGGTGGAACCATTACCGTAGAATCAGAACTTGGAGAAGGAACCACGTTCAACATACAATTACCTAAAACCACTAAAGAGTCAGATCAGTAGATGAAAGGATCTATCTTAATAGCAGATGACGAAAAAGAGATCAGGGAAACGCTCTCTATTGTTCTTCAGGATGAGGGTTTTGCCTGCGATACGGCCAGCAATGGTGCGGAGGCGATTGAAAAAATCAGGGAAGGCCGGTATGACATTGTCATCACCGACTTGAAGATGCCCCAGGCCGATGGTATTGAAGTGATCCAAAAAACAAAACAGCTTTCCTCTGAAACCCTCACCGTTATCATTACAGCCCACGCTACCGTTGAAACCGCCGTGGAAGCCCTCCGCAAAGGCGCCTCCGACTACATCCTGAAACCGATCGATTTTGACGAGGTGATCATTCGCATACAGAATCTGCTTGATCACAAGGAGCTGCTGCAGGAAAACCGCTACCTGCGCGAACAGATCGACCGAAAGTTCAACTTCAACCATATCATAGGGGAAAGTGACCCGATGAAGCGCATCTACGAGATGATCAAGCGGGTGAGCAACGCCAGCACCCACGTGCTGATATCAGGCGCCAGCGGAACAGGCAAAGAGCTGGTTGCCCGTGCTATTCACTCCAACAGCGACCGCGCCAACAAGCCGTTTCTGGCGCTGAACTGTGGTTCCATTCCTGAGGATTTAGTAGAGGCAGAACTTTTTGGCTACAAAAAGGGGCCTTCACCGGTGCCGACAAAGATCATGAAGGCATTTTTGAGGCCGCCAACCGGGGCTCGGTGTTCCTGGATGAGATCGGGGAGCTTTCGCCCAATATCCAGGCCACGCTGTTACGGGTGTTGCAGGAAAAGGAGGTGAAGCCGTTAGGATCCAATCAGACGGTTAACTTTGATGCCCGCATTATCACCGCAACCAACCGTAACCTGGAGCAGGAGGTAGAGCAGGGCAACTTTCGGGAAGACCTGTTTTTTCGCCTGAATGTCGTTGAGATACCACTTCCCGATTTATCCGAACGCAAAGAGGATATCCCGATCCTGGCTCATCACTTTTTGAATAAATACAATCGAGAGTTGAACCGCGCTGTAAAGGGCATCACCAGCGATGCGATGAGCGCGCTAATCTCCTACGGCTGGCGGGGCAACGTGCGGGAGCTGGAAAACGTGATTGAACGCGCCGTGCTGCTGGGCAACGAAGATCACATCACGATTGACGACCTGCCGGAAGCTATCCGCAATACGGAAGAGAAAGTGGATATCGACAGCCAGTCGCTGGATTCCGCCGTGCAGGCGTTTGAGAAACACCACATCAAAAGCGTTCTTAAGCGCACCGAGGGCAACAAATCGGAGGCCGCCCGCCTGCTGGGCATCGATCCCTCCACGCTCTATCGCAAAATGGAACGTTATGAAATGGAGTTGTAATGTTTTTTTTGGTTGAATAACATCCCCCTGTGCCAGACTTGGTTCAGGCTTTCTGGCAAACAGCCTCGCTGTATTCGAATCGCATTTATATTAAAGGCTAGATTCAGTTGATTACACACTCCTCGTATTGGGAATTTTCCCAAGTCTTTTAGGAAACTCGTTACTTTGCGGAAGTTAATATTACCTTACCCTTTTCTTGAGAAACAGAATCGAAAAGGAACAAAAGTTTCTCATTTTGAAATGAGTATCGATAAGATGTTGCTACTGTTGTTGCAAACTCAGTTGCAATACCGCACACCAATCGTTCGCAAATAAAAGAGATATTTATTTCCTGGTTTTTCTCTTCAACCTCAAAATAACCAAAACAGGGGTTAACAATTACTCCGGCCAGTAAGGGAGTAGTGGTACTCTTGTTCCGCAAAAACGCTGTCCTTTTTCAGCTCAAGCCAGTAGGTGGAATTGCTACAAAAAAATGGACAGTGAGTTAAGCCAGATCATGCAGCCAATTCTTGGTTTTCTGTTAAGTAGTTTTGCATTTCCGCCGGTGTTCGGTAGGCCAGCGTAGAATGCAAGCGCTGGCGATTATACCAGATCTCAATAAATTGGAAGATTTCTCCTCGAAGATTGTTGTAATTATAGTGTTTAGGTTCTATTGGTAGTTCTGCTTTAAAGGTTTTAAAGAAGCTCTCGGCCGGTGCGTTATCCCAGCAGTTGCCTTTGCGGCTCATGCTTTGGCGGACCAGCGGTCGGGCTTTTAGCAACTTAGTAAACTCCTCACAGGCATATTGGACACCCCGGTCAGAATGGAAGACCAGCTCCTGGTCGATAGTCCGCTTTTGACAGGCGGCTTTCCAGGCCGGAATAATCGTTTCATCGGCGCTCATGCCTTCCGAGAACGACCAGCCCACGATCTGGCGATCAGCCAGATCCATGATGGTCGTCAAATACAACCACCCTTGATTGCTGGGGATATAGGTGATGTCGCTTACCCACACCTGACCCAATCGGCCGGCCGGTAAAATCTTGGTCTAACCGGTTCGGGGCCACCGGCAGAGTGTGCCTCGAATCGGTGGTAGTTACCCATTTGGGGCGAATCTGGCTTTGTATGCCTTCTTTTCTCATCAGCCGAGCTACCCTCCGGCGACTAAGCTGCTCTCCCTCTCGAAGCAGTTGCTGGTGAATGCGAGGACTGCCATAGGTCTTCCCCGACTTCAGCCAGATTTGTTTAATTTGTCTCGTCAAGCGCCGGTTCTCTTTGGCGCGATCGGAGGGCTCGCGACTCATCCAGCTATAATAGCCGCTTCTGCTTACATCGAATACCTCGGACATCTTTACAATGGGAAATATGTGTCTGTGTTCAGCCATAAACTGGAAAATTACCCGTTTTTCTTGGTGAAGATGCCCATCGCCTTTTTTAAGATATCCCGCTCCATACGCACGTCAGCCAGTTCTTTCTTCAACTCGGCCAGCTCCTTCTCTTCGGTAGTCCGGCTGGGAATACCTTTGCCCGGAAAGGATTGCTGGGGTTTTTCTTATACTCGGAGCGCCAAGCGTAGATAAGGCCCGGGTTAATACCCAGCTCATCGGCCAGCTCCCGGATATTGTCCCGCTGGTAACTTTGCTGGATTACGTCCAGTTTAAATTCTTTGCTGTAGGTTCTTCTTTTACTCATAATTGTTAGTTGTCATAAATTGCGGCGACAATCTATGGCTTAACTGGGTGTCCACCAAAATGTAGCAAGTTCACATAGCAGGCGTCTCTTTAATCCTTTTTTGATATAGGTCGTAATGCAAATCTCTACCAAAATGCAACTGCGAATTGAACCGTACAAAAAATTCGCGATTCCTGTTTTGGATGCATTAAATAAAGCAGGGAAGGTCCCGGCTGTAAAAGTGTAAGAAAGGGCCCTACTTATCCGCCTGCTCATCCAGTAATACGGAGACATCAAAGTGTACGGTCAGCTTTTCGCTGGCTTTGATCAGGCCCATCAGGGCGGTGGGGGGCTCAATATCAAAATCATGCATGTTCAGCGGCTTGATGCCTTTCACCCGGAACCGGCTGTCGCCAATCTGCTGCCCTTCTACTACCAGGCTTGTCTTATTTGTGACGCCCGCAATGGTAAGCAGCCCGTTGGTTTTTATCTTCATCCAGCCTACAGAATCGGGATGGGAACTTTGATTGAGGAGCTCAGCCTCTAGCAGTTCATAGCTGATCTGCGGATATTTTTTCGCTTTCAGGGCATTATAAAGATCCTGATTCATCTTTCGTTTGCCGCATTCAAGGGCCTTAACAGGAATAGTCACGCGCACTTTAACATCGCCGTCGCCTTGCACGTTTTGAGTGGGTTGGGAGGTGTTTTCGATAGCACCGTTGCCGGCCAGCTTCTGGGCGTAGCAGCGGTAGTCTACCACGGAAGCAGATCCCTCTAGCCAAAGGGCGCCTTGGGGGGCGATTTCAATATTCCCACCACCGGCTGTCGCATTAGATAGTTCCTGTGCCCCGGCCTGCTGTGCTGGTAATCCCAAGATGAAGTTTATAGCGATCGCCAGCACCAGCATTCCTGCCCATTGAGAGTATTCTCTCTGAGAAGATCGTTGGCGAATAACTATGGCAGAAAACCGGGACATAGGAGTGTTTATCTTAGTTGTTCTCAGCCATGGTTTGGTTGGCCAGAGTAATATCGAATTTGATGGTCACTTCATCTCCAGCTTTAATGGTACCGAATACAGCGCTGGGGGGATCCATTCTTAAAGTCGGTCATTTTCATGGTGTATGATCCGGTAAAATTAACCTGATTTTCGCCAGAAACCGTTCCCTGTACCGGGAAGTTCACGCTGCGGGTAACACCGTTCATGGTCAACTGGCCAGTCGTATTCAGGGTAAAGCCTTCGCCGGCAGCGCTGTTGTCAAGCTGTGCGCTGGAGAACTCATACACGATATTGGGATTCTTCTTGGCGTTAAAAGCATCGTACATTTTATTGTTCATGCCACCCTTTCCGCTCTCCAGGCTCTTAACAGGAACAGTCAGCTTCAGGCTTTCAACAAAATCAGCAGAGGTGGGTAAGTCTTCGGTAAAGACCGCATCGGTAAATTCGGCATCCAGATTCATGGTTTGCACGTCCACTTCCCAGTCGTGCAGGGTAGATGTACCTACAACGGTCATGGTGCTTTCGGATAATAGTGAAACGCTTTCGCTCTGTGCCCATACGCCGCTTATGCTGAAGGCCAAGGCTACGGTTAGTGATAGTATAGATGTAATTACTTTTTTCATGACAACTCCTTAATTCTGATTGTTTTTTGTAGTTTCACTTTACTACATGCAACCTTTGTACCAAAAACTAAAATTCCTCAAATAAATTATATGATCCCTGGTAACTGGTGGTACGGAGGGCCTTGAAGTTCAAAAGTCATGAGCAAAGTCAACGCCGGGACGAATTCAAAATCGCAGTTTATACCTCATAAATGAGGATATCGAATACTTGACCATCCCAATACTGGGGAAATCAAACGGTTTTGCAAAGCCCTCGTTACCATGAATTAAGCCTGTCATCCAGATCTGCGTATTTCTAATTCTTTTGTATTCCCAAATAACAAAACACCTGCCATTGCAGCCATGCAAGTTTGCCAGAAATAGTGGTTTGCAAATCTGCAACAATCAGCCCCTCAGCCTGTAAAGACTTAACATTGATCAGAATTTATTACGGTGTTAACCACCACTCAAGATATAACAAGCTATAAAGGGTCAACAATCGTAAAAAAGTTCACTCCTGCCTTATTTTTGGTATTAGTATTGCATGGTATGTAGGTGAACTCAATAACCTGCGGTATACCAATGAACCGATCTATATTAATAACAGATGATGAACCGGCGATTCGGGAGTCCCTGGCCCTTTTCCTGGTAGGAGAAGGATTTACCTGCCAGGTAGCCAAAGATGGCCGGGAGGCGATAGAAAAAGCCGCCGCCACCTCATTTGATATTATACTTATGGATCTGCGGATGCCCCGTCAGGGTGGGTTTGAGGCTATCCAAAAAATCAAGGAGAACAATCCCCACGCGGTTTTCATCATCATTACCGCTTACTACCATATTGAGGAGGCGGCCATTGCCCTTCAACACGGGGCCTCGGCCCTGTTGCTTAAACCTATTGACTTTGATGAACTAACCTCCGTCATAAATCGGCATCTCCCTAAAAAAAAGTAACTGACGACCTACGAAAAGCAGCCGGCTAAGAAACCATACTGTTACTGCTGGCGCCTTTCGCCTGTCTCCTGGAAAATACAACCATCAAATCGGTGCCCTCCCCCGTTGCGGCAATTTAAAAAACAGGTCAGCATGCAGCAGGATATCGACTAGCGTTGACCCCTAAACGTATCGCTTTCTTTGGGCGACAAAGACAAATACTCCTCCAGCCCCCCACCTTCATCTTTTACGCGGAGGTGTAGCTTCTGATCCAGATCAATGATATGAGTACCTCTTTTACCTTCGGTGTAGGCGTGGTTCAGGCCTTGCTGGCAAGCTCATTAAAGATGAACGCGCAAGGGATGGCTGGTTTATGTTGGTCTGAAACTATTCGACCTCCGCCACTACATCATTCTTGTTTACCTTTCCGGCATACACGGTCTGGATGTTTTCCAGCTGTAGCAGGCTCGAGATAATTGCCAGGTTGGTAATAAAGAAGTAACGACACCTGAGTAAAGCACCACTGAAAATTATTTCATTGCTCTCTTTTTGAAGATATTGGGTAATAAGCACAACGGGGAAAACGGCCCTTCCGGTTTTCATTGTCCATAAGTTCCGGTACTCATCCCTAACCCCAAAAAATAATTCCGAAAGTTTAGATAGCATACGTTCTTATGGTTTTACAGTCCCGCCATTTAAAGCTGGCTGCTATCACATTGATCTTGCTGCGGAGACTGTCTCACGCCGCGCCTTACATTTATCTATCCTACTGATATTTTTATATTTATGGACCATTCAATATTAATTAAAAGGGGGATAAAGTTATGAATGTACTCACCGATAAAGTTGCTCGCTACCTATATGCATTGCCGTTTGGCGTGTTTGGGATTTTCCATTTTATGAATGCCGGGGCCATGTCTGGCATGGTGCCAATTCCGGGCGGTGTTTTCTGGGTGTACTCAACCGGCCTGGCCCATCTTGCGGCATGTGTCAGTATTATCATAGAAACGAAGGCCAGGCTTGCCGGAGATACTACTGAGGGTTATGCTACTTATTTTTGCCCTTTCTATACATCTGCCAGGGGCCATGGATGGTGCTCAGGCGTCCACAAGCAACTTCCTGAAGGATGTAGCGCTGGCCGGTGCGGCATGGTTTATTGCCGGCAAATATGGTGACGATACTACCGAGATTGGCGATAAAGCAATTTAGTATTGTAGTATTAGATCAAAACCAGCGAATAAAAAAGCCGCTCCTTTTCGGGGGAGCGGCTTCTAATTTAAGGGAGTTATCTTTAATCGGGATCTTTTGGTAAGCTGGGAGCTCTTGTTCAGAAGAGCGTCTTTCCAGCCACACCATAGGGTTGGTGTTTATTTAGGGAAAATAATTTCATTAGAAGCTGATTACGGCTTCAAGCATTACGCCGTTGAATTCGCCGTCTTCGTACTTGGTGCTAGCATAGCCTTCTCCGCCAAAGGTTTGTGTTACATATTCAAGCTTGGCCAGCACGTTCTTAGTCAGGAACCAGCCGCCGCCGATGTTAAAGCGGGTGATGTCAATATCGCCGCTCATCATTTCGCCGGATACAGTGTTGATGCGTGTACCGAGGTACACATCCTCTTCTGCGCCGAAGCGATAGAGCAGTTCCCCGCCAAGTTGCGTAAAGCTGCGACTGTCTGATTCAGTTTCAATCTGGCCGGAAACGTTTTCGAATACACCGTAGAACTCAAGTCCGTTGTACTTCAGGAACGGGTTGATCATGATTGCTGTCATTTCACCGGCAGCTGCTCGGTGCGCCACGGCCAGGTAGTGAATGTCGGTGTAAAGCGTCCGCTTCTGAAGCCATCGTCCATTACGTTGTAGTAACGGGATCCGGCACGATCGCCTGAGTACATGTAGATTGAAGGCGACTGGGAAATATTCAGGATTGAACCGGTCAGACGTACGCGGAGGTCATCGCTAACCTGCTCATCATAGCCAAGCTTACCATATACGGTAGCGTGGGTTTTAATCTCTCCGGCAACCGTGCTTTGGTTCAGTTTACCGTTGGTCATACCGAACATTCCGAAGAATCCGCCGCTGTAGTAGTACAGCTCACCGCCAACTTCGGTAGTAAAGGAATCCATAATGTAGTTACCTACAAATGGGTTGTGGATGGCAGCAGCGTTGTCTGTGCGGCGGAAGTGGTTGTCACCATAGTTGATCTCCATGTGACCAATCTTGATCCGGATATTGTCCATCAGGCCTGAAGCAAAACCTTCAGAGATAAAGTCAAGCCGGTCCACCTGCATATATCCACCTTTTACATACGCTTCTGGGTGGTGCTGCGAAGATAAGTATGTTCGCAAGTGCATACGCAGGCCATTGGCAAGCGCTACGTCAAGATCCAGGTTGGAGGTAGCCAGGTTAAAGTTGTTTTCCAGATCTGGCAACGTGTTGCCTGCGTTTTCATGGCTAAGGCCCTGGAATTGAAGCGTGTTCGAGCCGCCAATGCGGACGTTTAGGCCATCGAACTCCTCGTCAGTGTAGAAGGGAGCTTCAAATTCGTTAACGCCCCGCTGATCAGGATAGGTAAAATACTGCATTTCAGCGATCAAATTGCTGGGCAACAGCACTTCCCGCCATCACAAAGAAGGAGAGAAGAAATATAAGAAAGGTATTTGGCTGATAGTTTCATAATATTATCTGTATTGAATTTTTAATTGGAATTGTTTCTTAATCTGATTTATTAACCTGTTTTTGTAAAAGTCTTTGCCGTTTTAAACTCTTTTTAGATTTTCTATTTCGTCTTTCTGTTTAAACTGGTACAACTACCGTTCCAAATTGAAGATCTTTTTAAAATTTTCCTCCAAATTACCGAGAAAGCCGTTTTAAACTGATAAGAGATACTTTTTTTAGAATAAAAAAAATTTAAGATGATGTAGTCAAGCCGCTGTGCTGGGCTATGTATGCAGCCATGCAAGGATGCAAAAGGCGGGGTGTTGCAACCTTGCAAGTCAAGTAGTTTGGCTGGTTTGTATTTGCAGAAAAACAGAATTCAACGTTATGTAAGTATAATCGACCAAATGTGTTTTTTAAATCGTCACGTGTTTCTGCTGACTTTATCTTTCTTATTTTTATCGAAACTGCTGGCAAAATAACTCTTAAGTTTTCTGTGTTTTTATGAGCAAGGTTATCGATTCTTACAAGATCGGCGATATTGAAGTGACTATCTCTGAGGCCGGGCACCCCGAAAAACTGAATGTGGAATGCAACGATGGTACCTACCACTCAGAATTCACCATCCGTAAATATGAGTACAAGAACTACAAGCGGCACATGAACCAGCGGATCAAAAATGCCTACAAAAAGCAGCACAGAGATAGGGAAGAAGAGTAGTCTTCATGGGAGGCTCAGCCTGTTTTATTCGGTTCTTTTTTTATCAACTAAGTGAGAACATGAAATCATCCAGTTTATATTGGGGGCTTTCATCGAAATAAAATGAAAGGGATAGAGATGTTAAAAAAAATCGTATTGTGGGTTTTCGGGATCATTCTGGTTGTACTGCTAGGTGGATTGTCGTACCTCTACCTGGGGCTGCCCGACGTGGGCGCCGCGCCGGATATCACAGTTGAAGAGACTCCCCAACAGATTGAACGCGGACGTTACCTGGCGGAGCATGTTACGGTTTGTGTGGACTGCCATTCGCAGCGGGACTGGAGCAAATTTTCAGGTCCCCTTGTACCCGGCAGACGGGGACAAGGAGGAGAAGTATTTGATCACGGCTTCGGTTTTCCAGGCATATTCACCGCAAAAAACATCACGCCGCATAATCTTAAAAGCTGGAGTGACGGGGAGCTATACCGGCTCATCACAACGGGCGTAACCAAAGATGGAGAACCGATTTTCCCCGTTATGCCCTACACCTATTACCGGCGGATGGATCCCGAAGATACCAGAGCCATTATCGCCTACCTGCGAACGCTGGCACCGATTGAACAGTCGCATCCTCCATCTGATCCTGATTTTCCCATGAACCTAATCATGCGCACTATTCCACAGCAGGCCAACCCCATGGAACGCCCATCCAAATCGGATACGGTGGCATATGGCAAATACCTGACCACTATTGCCGGGTGCGTGGAGTGCCACACCCCCAAAGTACAGGGCGCGCCGGACATGGACCGTTTTCTTGCCGGCGGATTTGAATTTTCGCTGCCAGGTTACGGCACAGTTACCTCGTCAAATATAACCCCGCATGATGCCACCGGCATTGGCACCTGGACCGAGCAGAGGTTTGTAAACCGGTTCAAACAGTATGATACGTTAAGCTATGAACAGGTAAGAGAAGTGCCCAAAAATGAGTTTAACACCGTTATGCCATGGACCATGTACGCCGGAATGACCGAAGAGGACCTAAAAGCAATTTATGCCTACCTGAAAACGGTAGAATCGGTGCAGCAGCAGATAACTCGGTTTGTGCCCGAGTCAGCGACCAGCTCGGGAGAATAAAAATCCCGATTTTTTGCAGAAATTCCCTTGCCAGGATTCTTCTCTTTCCCTACGCAAGACGATTTTTGTAATGCAGGCGCGAATAAGTACATCAAATCAGAATAAAAATTCTGTGAAATTACCTTCGCGGGAATCCCCCGCACATGACAAATCTTAATTTCCCGGAATTAGCTCATTTTGTTAGTGGAAAACGTACTCAGTTAAGATAACATCTAGATAAGAAAAGCCCTCCTCCAACGTGGAAAAGAGCTTTTCACTTATCGTAGTCTGTTCGCAACCGATCAGTTAAAATCGTATTCACCAGTTTGGGCCATGTGCATCAGCCGGTCTACGCGGTCCTCGGTGTCCGGGTGGGTGGAGAACAGGCTCATAAATCGCCCGCCGCTGAAGGGATTCACCGGGAACATATGCGAGGTGGAGCGCATGGCGGTTTCTGAAACCCGCATCGGCTGCTGTTGTACCGCCTGTTCAATGCGCTGCAGGGCCGAAGCCAGCGCCTGCGGTTTGCCGGAAATTTCGGCGCCCACGCGGTCGGCCTCGTATTCACGGGTACGGCTGATGGCCGCCTGCAGCAGCGAGGCCGCAATTGGAGCGGTAATCAGCACCAGGATGGCCACGAGCGGGTTGTTGTCGCGGTCGCCCCCGCCGATGGGAAAGAAGAACGCGAACTGGGCCAGCATGCTTAACGCGCTCACCACCGTAGTTACGATGGTCTGGGTGAGGATATCCCGGTTTTGAATATGGGCCAGCTCATGGGCGGTAACCCCACGCAGCTGATCCGAATTCAGTGTATTCAAAATGCCCTGGGTAAATGCCACCGCGGAATGCTCCGGGTTGCGACCCGTGGCAAACGCGTTGGGTTGTTGCTGCGGAATGATGTAAACATCCGGCATCGGCAGATCAGCATTTCGGGCCAGTTCCTCCACCATATTATAGAGATCCGAGTGCGACTGCCGGTCAACCTGCTCGGCCTTGTACATTTTTAGCACCATCTTATCGGAATACCAGTAGCTAAAAAAGTTCATGCCCATCGCAAAAATAAAGGCGATGATCAGCCCGGTAGACCCGCCCAGCACCTGTCCTACAAGCATAAAGAGCACGGCTACAAGCGTCATAAAAAAGACCGTTCGAATACTATTTCTATTCATAAAAACTCCGTTAAAAAAATTGGTTTTATTTTTGATTCAAAACGCGCCAGTTGCAAAATTGTTTTATGAATGGAGCATGGAATGTAAGGGATTTTACACCTGTTTTATAGCCTCATATCAAACAAAATGAACCGAATATTTATACGGGAGGTTGAGCTATTATGTTAGACACTCTCCAATCAATTAATGCATCAATTCTACATGATAAATTGAAAAGCGAAGCACGGCCTGTACTCATCAACGTGCTTTCGGAACAATCATATGTGGCCAAACATATTCCGGGCTCAATTAATATTCCGCTTGAAAATATCGAGATGATCGAGGCGGTCGTGCCCGACAAGGAAGAGGATATTGTACTGTACTGCGCCAATGCCGATTGTGATGCTTCTCCCACCGCCGCAGAAAAGATTCTGGATATGGGCTACAGCAACGTGTGGGATTTTGAGGACGGCCTGGCCGGCTGGAACAGGCGGGCTACGTGCTGCACGGACAGGAAACCACCTAAAACCAGAACGTTACTTATCATTTAAATTCAGTGCGGCTGGGATTATCATCTCAGCCGCGCTTTTTTGTGATTATATCATTACCTACTATCTATAACGTGTGTTCAAAATAAGCATTTGCTTAATGAGACTGTCCAAAAAGTTAGGTTCAGAAATTAGATTCCTGAAAATGTTAGGTAGCAACGTTAAAATTGAACAGTCAATCCTCCTGTCCTCCTTCTCCAGAGGAACTCACAGTTAGCAATTCTGTGGCATAGAATGCTCTAAAGGCGCTGTCGAAGTCCCTCTTGAAGAAGGGGGATTTAGGGAGATTGAAATTGCTTCATCATGAAGTCAAGTATTCTTCTATTTTGAGTTTTTGGACAGCATCTGCCTGAATTCCGTGACTTTTGGAGATGAAAGTGAGAGGTGTTGTCAGGTTCTGGCGTAGTAGCACCCTTCAAATTCATCCGCGAAATAACCCAGATGAATCGTCTCCCAAAGGAGATGTTGGTTACAAGGGGCTCTTATATCGAAGGGCTTTACTAAATTTTTTGTCAATCCAAAACCAGTTAGGCTCCATAATTTGAATCTATTAGATCGACTGGAACAATTGGAAAAGCAGTCCCGCAAGCTTGAGATCAATTCGGAAGAACGGCACCAGCTCACCGAAAAGGCCGTTCGATATGCCGAATCATTTTTGGAAGAAGTCGATGATCATCCCGCGTTTGAAAAAACAGAAGATAAGGGCCGCCCGCTGCTGGATGAGCCGTTTGCCGAGGAGCCTGAATCGCTCGACAAACTCCTTGATCTGTTTGACGAACAGGTTAACCACACGGGGCTGAATCCCACCAGCGGCGCCCACATGGGCTATATTCCGGGCGGGGGACTCTACCCCTCGGCGCTGGCCGATTTCCTGGCGGCGGTCACCAACCGGTATGCGGGCATGTTTTTCTCCTCTCCGGGCGCCGTGCGGATGGAAAATATGTGTATCCGCTGGCTGGCTGAACCAGTCGGCTACCCCGACTCGGCCGCCGGGAATTTGACCTCGGGCGGCTCCATCGCCAACCTCGTCGCCCTGGTCACCGGCACGAGACAGTGCGGGCCTGCGCTCTGCTGATTTTTCGAAAGCGGTAATCTATACTACGCGACAGGTGCACCACTGCGCCATCAAGGCAATACGGTTTGCAGGCCTGGCCGACGCCACGATTCATACCCTGCCGATGGATGACCAGTTCAGGATGACCCCGGAAGCGCTGGCCCGGCAGATCCGGGAAGACCGGCAAGAAGGATTACAGCCATTTATGATATTTGCCTCCGCCGGCACGACCGATATCGGCGCGGTTGATCCATTGCAAAAGCTGGCTGATGTTGCTGAAGAACACGATCTCTGGTTTCACGTGGATGCGGCCTACGGCGCCGCCTTTATGCTGACCGGGCACGGCAAGGAAAAACTCAGCGGTATCGACCGGGCAGACTCGGTGATTATCGATCCCCACAAGGGACTCTTTCTGCCATACGGCTCCGGGGCGCTGCTGGTGCGCGATGGGCAAAAGCTGTACGCCTCGCAGCATATGAAGGCCAACTACCTGCAGGATACCTACGACGCCACCGGCGAATATTCGCCCGCCGACATGTCGCCCGAGCTCTCCAAGCATTTCCGGGGGCTACGGATGTGGCTGCCGCTCAAGCTGTTTGGCGTAAAACCGTTCCGCGCCGCCCTGGACGAAAAGCTGCTGCTGACCCGCTACTTTTACCAGGAAGTGCAGAACATCCCCGGCATGGAAGTGGGCCCGGAGCCGGAGCTTTCGGTTTCCCTATTCCGGTATCTCCCCGATTCCGGCGATCCCAACACCTTCAACAAAAAGCTGGTGGATGCCATCCACGAAGACGGCCGTGTGTTTCTCTCCTCCACCCATATCGAAGAAACCATCTACCTGCGAATGGCCATTCTCGGGTTCCGCACCCACAAAAAGCAGGTGGACCTGGTGCTGGAGGTGCTGAAAGAGAAGATCGGGGAGATTAAGACAGTATCGTGATATGCTATGCTATAAAAAATGCGCCGCACCTAATACTTGATGCGTCGCTTAAATATTAGGATACAATTATACGCAATGTCGTTAGGTATTTGCCCAATATCTCATCTTAGCAAAATAATCTCTTCTCATTTTAGTTAATATTATATATTTTCTAGACAGACTAGACATAAATTAAAGGAGGTAATTATGAAACTTGCAAAGTGGCAACTCCAGGAAGCTAAAAATAAATTCAGTGAAGTGGTTCGAAAAGCAACGGAAGAAGGTCCTCAAACCGTGACCAAGCATGGGAAAGACAGTGTTGTTGTACTTTCAGTGGAAGATTATAAAAAAATTGATCGACCAAAGACGAGCCTAGTTGATTTCTTTCAACAGTCTCCCCTTGCTTCTGTTGAATTAGATCTTGAACGAGACAAATCTCCTGCCCGAGATATTTCTTTATGGGCTATTTAATTGATACGTGTTGTATTTCTGAACTAGCAAAACCAACCCCTAATGAAAACGTCATTCAATGGTTCACAGAACATAATGAACTTGATTTGTATCTAAGTATTATCACGTTTGGAGAATTGCGAAAAGGAATTGAAAAATTACCTGCTTCCAAAAGAAAACGTCGACTTAATCATTGGATAAACGAAGATTTACTGCATCGATTTAAAAACAGAGCTTTAGACGTTAGCTTAACCGAAGTAAACCAATGGGGAAAAGTTTTGGCCAAAGCAGAAAAAATGGGAACACCACTTCCAGCCATTGATGCGTTAATTGCAGCGACGGCTTTGGTCCATGATTTTGCTGTAGTGACTAGAAATACAAAAGACATGAAGGCTTCAGGTGTAGAATTAATCAACCCCTGGAAATAGCCTGCTAATATATGGCCTCCAAAGTCAACAGGCTATAGCAATTTCTGGCAAACAAAAGTTCCCTCGCCTGAAATGGTTCCGATACCTTTCCAATGGGGCCTGCTACAAGTATTTTTCAACCATGGGTTGCAGCATCGTGGGCTGCACCAAACACATATAGAGGCTCTGCGGATCGGCGTCCGGAGTAATCCGAATTCGCTATCCGGGATAGCTGCCGTCGGGATTCAGGTCCCATAGTGTGTAATAGGTTTCCATCAGGTCTTTATAACGAACCTGTTGTTTAGCATTGAGATCTAATTGGCCCAGGTTTCGCAAGCCACAGATGGTACCGATACTTCCCCATTTTCCCTGTTCCAGTTTTTCAAACGAATTCAGCGCTTGTTCAACATTGCCAATGCCTACATAAGCCCAGGCTAGCTGACGGGTTGGGGCATCTGCCTCCTCCAGTTCATGTAAATATCTTTTTGCGTTGGTTGTATCTCCAAAAGCAGCCAGATTCTCTACCAAGTATGCCCGGTACCATCTTCCCCATTGGGTATTAATGCCGCGGTCTGCCAGCTGGGCTTCAGCCAGTTTCACTGCCTCGTCATACCTGCCAAGCCTGTAAAGCGCCCGGATCTCTCCGCCGATGGCGGACCACGTTTCCAGCCCCATCCGCTGCTGGCGATAAACTTCATTAAGACTTTTCCGGTGTTGCCCGGTAATATTGTATGCATCGTAAAGCCAGTGCCGAGCGAGCGCAAGCCGGGGATCCAGTTCAACAGCAATTTCCAGGTGCTCCAGGGCTTTGTCGAAGAACGCCCCGTATGCAAAGAGAGTTCGCCGAGCCAATGATGGGCCTCCCAGTAACTTCTTTTCAGATCCACCGCCTTCCGGAGCTGTTGACGGGCATACGGAGCGTTCATATTCCGAAGATGAACCAGACCCATGGAAGCGTGTGCCTCCGCCAAATCCGGAGCTAGCTGTAAAGCTCTACGTGCTGCAAACTCCTGGTCAACATTACTATTAAAAAGAGTATCAAGTGGGGAAGTGGGATAAATGGATGCGGCATCAGCCAACCCGCTCCAGGCCAGCGCAAAGCTTGAATCTTTCTCAACAGCGCATTGAAAGTAGTCTATCGCTGAATTTCATAGACGATCTGAAGCAAATGATCGCCTTGCAAGCTGCTGGCGTCCCTGCACATACAACCGGTATGCATCAAGATCATAAGTAGGAACCTCCGCAACACGCTTGCGCTCTTCTTCCGTAAGCTCAGTCTGCAGAGCCTCCGCAATTGCGCCGGATATCCCCTCTTGGATGGCGAACAGGTTTTCCGCACTGAGTTTCCGCCGGTAGGTGTTGGCCCAGATATTGCTGTCTGTCCGTGGATCGATCAGCTGGGCATTTACCTGTACCATTCCTCCCGATCGTCGAACGCTGCCCTCTACAATCCATCGCACATCCAGACTTTCTGCAACGGCCGGTGGGCCAAGACCAGAGCCAACCAGTTTACCTACAGACGCCCGGGAGGTAACCTGCAGGTCGGAAATGTTGGAGAGCCGCATCAGTAAATCACTGTGAACACCGGCACTGAAAGAACTTTGATCCGGCCGGCCTATCTCCTCGAACGGGAGCACGGCTATGGATCGATCGTTGATCTCGCGGTCTTGATGCCAAATAGACCACCAGCCGACAAACAGCACCAGTATCACGGCCGCGAGTACGCCGGCCAGGGTCTTCCCCGTTCCCGGGGGCGTGAACATCTTTCCTGCAGCGGACGGAGCTCCATTCCCTGAACCTGTGCCGGGCAGGATTATGTCTGTATAGGAACTGCTGTTCTGTTCGGCCGCTGATAACTTCTCCTGGAGATACTCCAGGTCCGACCTCAATTCGGCGGCCGATTGGTAACGGTCGTCCGGGTTTTTCTGCAGGCACTTCATCACGATCCTGGAAAGATCGTCGGGCAATGCACGGCGCAGTAGTATCCGGCGGCTGTGGCTCTTCATTCAGGATGGAGTAGATGATGGCTTGGTCGCGGCTCCCCGAAAAGGGGCGGCTTTTAGTGAGCATTTCATACAACACCACCCCAAACGACCAGATATCGGTTCGGTAGTCTACCGCAAAACCCTCTGCCTGCTCCGGAGACATATACCCCACCGTGCCCATGGTCTTCCCTTCTTTTGTCAGTGTAGTTCCGTCCCGAAACTTGGCCAGCCCGAAATCCAACAATTTAACCGTTTCATCGCCAGTTACCATTATATTGCTGCTTTTCAGATCCCGGTGTACAATGCCCTTTTCATGGGCCGCATGCAGGGCGTCAATAATTTGAATGGCCAGGTCAACGGTCCTCTTCGCTGAAAGGGAATGCCCATTGTGCTTCTCATTCTTGCGAATCTCTTCTGTTTTGCCGCTGTTTTCATTAATAATTTCATCTTCACCTGGTTGCTGAATAATCTTGCGCAGCGAGCGACCCTCAACCAGTTCCATCACGATAAACAGGTCGTCGCCTGTTTCCCGGATGTCAGTACACCGTGGCTATGTTCGGGATGCATTCAACGAAGCTGCAGCCCGCGCCTCCCGCCTCAGGCGCTTTTTATGCTCTTCGCTTTGCAGAATACGTGACGGAAGAAACTTGAGGGCCACCTCTCGGTTCAGGACCGGTCTCCTCAGCTTGATAAATCACCCCCATGCCGCCGCCACCCAGTTTTTCGGTGATATGGTAGTGATTAACATCAGGTATCCCAGCCTCCGATCCCTGCCGGCATGTTCTTCCGCAAAGCTCTCGCCATCGAGGGACCAACGACATGTTCTATGAAATTTTCTACGAAAGTGAAGGCGCGGTCCTCGGTAATTCAAGCAGGGAAGTAATCTCCTCGAAAAGTTGCGGGTCGTCGCCGCGCATTCCCGCCGTAGAAATGCAGCGCGGTCGGCAGGCGGCAGTTCAAGCGCCTGGTCAATGAGATGCTCTATTCTAGACCATCGTTTGTCATTCATGGCAGCATCCTTTCTTTGATTCACCATTTAACGTGAGATATTACTTTTCCCCTCCACTACTCCCACAGGCTCAGTCCCTACATATTTCATCTGCGTTTGACATGACACCCGCTCAGTCCCTACGCTCCGCGTTGGGACCTATCGGGACGCTCTGCGTCCTTTGGAGTCTACCGGGGACTCGGACCCTCAGACATCCTGTTTATCTTCGAGCTCATCTTATTTGGGATCTCTGACTCTTGATTAAATTCGAAAACACCCAATGCAAGAATTCTCTGGACTCGGAAAGACCTGCTTTGGAATGTTTGCCTCCTATTCTTAACGGATTGAAAGCTAACACGGTTACCAGTTACCAGTATATTCGAAGCCACTTAATTCGTTAGGATGGGGGCAATCCCTCCTCTCCTCCTTCTCCAGAGGAACTCATTAAGCGCATAAATGGGCTTTCCCGCTACCAGTTGCCAATCCCCCCCCCCAAGTCCCTCTTGGAGAAGAGGGATTTAGGGAGATTGAACCTCCATGCAAAGAAAACTGAGTCACTTTTTAACCGGTAAATGCGTTAAAGCTAATAACTCTGTACAGTGATTAAGTCTCCATACCAATACCTTCATCACCCGTTCAGCTCTTTTTCCAGTTCCCGGTAGAGCCAGAGCCGGGCCGTTTTCCAGCCTCGTTTGACGGTGAGGGGGAGAGACGCCCAGTGCTGATGCGGTTTCCTTGATCGTCATGCCCCCGAAAAAGCGACACTCCACAATTTTGCTCTGGCGGGCATTTTCCTGTTCCAGCCGGCTTAGCACGTTATCCAGTGCCACCAGGGCCTGGTGGCGGTTTTCTACAGACCGATCTCACCATCGGGGTCAGATCCAATCTTTCAAAAGAAACTCTTTCACGGTCACCACCCCGCTTCTGCCGGTTCTGATCCCGGCGTAGTTTATTAGGATATGGCGCATTGCCCTGGAGGCGGCCGCATAAAAGTGGGTTCTGGATTGCCATTCAACCGCCGACTGATCCACCAATTTGAGGTAAGCTTCATGTAGAATCGCCTTGGTATCCAGCGTGTGATTACCCTGCCATTTACGTCTCCTGCCCCGTGCGATTCGCTGCAGCTCGTGATGAACAAACTCAAAAAGCCTGTTGAAAGCCTCCTTATCACTTAAATCGTGCTCTTGCAGGATGCGCGTAACGGTTTGTTTTGCTGTAGCCATAATCAATCACCAGAACCCGATGTTCCGTGCTGACTGCCTGATAGCATGCTTTCTTTCAGCGGATAATCCCCAGGGAGTCGTTATGCTCAATGCAAGTTAGTGTTTAGCCACCACAGGTCAATCCAATATAATCCCTTATCAAAAACTGGATTATATCAAGATGTAACAAGAGAACGCCTATTTCAAATAAAAACAACAGTTTGTCTGTGGAATATAGCTTCTCATCCCATTTTTTTGACCCAAAACAGCGAATTCGGTGTATGTATTAATGAAGGCCCGGAATAATGACCCGGGCTGAACGAAGCTGCGATTGGTAATTCGAACTCGAAATAGCTTGCGGATTTTAGACGCTGTATTGCGGTTTGAACAGGTCTTTGAGCAAGTCAGTAATCACAATATGATTGATCACTGTAATTTCTGGTAAAGGGAAATTATCCAATTATTTGATATTTGGTAAGTGTATGTAAGAATAAGAATAGCGATAAAAAGGAAATGATATGGGGGATATGAAGAAACACGATTTGAGTTGAGCGTCGCCAATCCAAATCCGCTCGGATATGCGGCCTTAGCGTACGCCGCTTTGGGTACACGGAATGATTTTTTCGGGGGATATTTTCCCCAGGCCTACGGCAAGCTTGGCGGCGAAGAGGTGTCAACGGTGTTTGTAATCTGTGCACTACTTGTAGCCGGTATTGTAGCTTTTCTCAGAAATTGGACCTGGGATGGGACGCTTTTTATTTACTGGTCCGCCATGGAGTTTGGCTGGGTACAGGCCAGAGACCATGATATTGGGAATGTAGCACTGATAAGCCAGCTCTGGCTCGCAGCAGTGCTATTTCATCTGTTTCTTGCCTGGAAAGCATTTAAACAAAAAGAAGGAGGCTTGTTCCGTGGTCTCATAGCGTTAGGATTTGTGGTTATTGCGATTCGGTGCTGGGCCCTGGCCAATTGGGGAATAGGACCCAAAAATATACTGACCGGCTACGTGCAACATGCTACTGCACTGCTGTGCTTCTGGGTTTGCGCAACGGAGTTAAACATTGCGGAATCTGGTGATTTGTCTAAATAGTGTCAGTAAGAAAACACCCTAATTACAGACATACTAATCAGGCAGTATGTAAATTTTAACGATCGTTTTCCAACGAGCAGGCTAACAGGGGTAAGAGTTTCCTGTTCAAGCAGCAACAACCGGTTTTTAGATGCTGGTTTTTAGTGATTTTCTACTTTCCCGGACGGAAGTTTCCCCCAGGCCCTTCTGAACTGCAACGACGATTCGTCGGCGCCAGCAGACTCCTCCAGGCCGCCCGGGCCTGCCGGCGGCGATCCCGCAGTTCCCGCCCGATTTTATGCAGGTTATAAGCGGTGATGGCCAGTCCCACATACCGGTCGAAAGCCGGCCCGCGGTACGGTTCGCACTCGATCCAGCCCGCGATGCTCCAGTTCGTTGATGTTGGACTCAACGGCGTTGTGCGGCGTTTTTGAGCCTGCGAAAGGCAGGGGCGGTTTCGGCGGCCCGCTTCGGCCTTCTCGTGCGCCGCCCCTTCTTCGGCATAATGACCTCCGGCAGAAACGCCTCCAAGTTGGCTTTGACCGACCGGCTGGAGAAGCCTTTATCGACCGACAGGCTCTGCAGGTGATATTTCTGATCCAATTGTTCGGCCACCTCTCCCACTCAGCTCGCTGTCCGCGCGACCTTCGGCCAGCTCCCAGTCGACGATCAGATGGCAGGAGTCGCTGGTGACCGTGAGGTTCTTACCGAACTCCACGCTGGGGCGGCGCTTGCCTTTTTTGATCAACTCCGTCCAGGGCTGAAAGATCGAGAAGAGTTTTGCCTGGTGAGGAATCTGCTCGCCGGCGATCAGCCGCCGATCGACCAGATCGATGTGTTTGATTAGCATTTCCCGGTAATAGCGCAGCCCGTCCATCCGGGCCACATCGGCCGGGCGGACGGGCTGTGCGTGGCGATGGCCGCGGTGACCTTGCCCTCCAGGGCCGGGCTTTCTCTCAGATAGGCCCGGGTGGCCTTTTTCAGCCGCCGGGCCTTGTTAGGACCTCCGCTTCGGGTGAGTTTCGCCCCCACCTGCCGCATCAGCCCCCTTGAGCCTGCGTTTCCAGTGTGGCGTGCTCGCGCCAGCCGGGGTAACAGGCAACCGTTCGGCGATCTCGATACATCTGCGGGCGCTATCCCACAGCAGGTTGTAGTCCGTCGGATAGTGCACGTGGGTCTCCACGCACAAAGCTATATCGGTTTTTACGCGCAACCCAGCCGCCTCTTTTTTTTAAACACCTGGTGGCCCAACTCCACAATGACATCGTTAAGCTCACGCAACAGCTGCTCATCCAGCAGGCCTACATTGTCGTAAATTGTTTGGTATTCATACTGCTTGCCCGCTGAGAAATCAGTCGGCAACACGCCCAGAATCCCTCGCAGCAGCTCGCTGTCATTGGCCATAAAGTGAAGTTCTCGATCGTAAGAGATATTCAGGCACAGGCGAACCTGCCCCAACACGAAGATCTCCCACAGGCTCATACCCCGGCGCCCGGTGCGTTTTTTGCCGGCCGAGATCTTGGCCGTCCAGCAGCCTGGGCACACCTGAGCGTTCCATTCCGAATGCGTATAAATATATTGCAAGGCTTCCAGCATATTGGCCAGCTGATAACGAGTTTCGGCAGGAATGTTGACTTCTTCAATGGGAATTTGACCCAGAGTTCGCCGGGTATCGAATCGATGGCGCATAATGGGATTTTTCGTATCATCGGGGGTCGAATCTCCACCCCCGAATCAGCCTTTTACCCAGTTTGAGAAGCACAGAAGCGTAGCACAGATACCCGTTTCGATTCAGAGCTGCTAATCCCCCAGCATCACCCCTGATCCCGTCAAAACCTCTGTTTTATTGTTTTCTTACAGACACGAAATAGTAAATAAATACATTCAATTATTATGAGTGAGTTAAGCAAAAGAGAACTTGAGCAGATTGCGGAGTCCTATCAAAAATACCTGGTTCCGGCTATGTTTGAGGAATGTTCAGAGCAGCTCGTATCTCATGCCGGTATAACCCAGGGGCAAAGGATATTGGATATCGCCTGTGGAACGGGGGTTCTGGCCCGGACCGCGGCAAGGCATGTGGGACAAAATGGGAACGTTGTTGGACTGGATATGAATCCGGGTATGCTTTCGGTTGCTAAACAACTTGCCCCAGATTTGGAATGGCGGCAGGGCATGGCCGAAGATCTGCCATTTGAAGATAATTTCTTTGATATAACCTTTTGCCAATTTAGCCTGATGTTCTTCCAGGATAAGCAAACGGCCATTCAGGAAATGCGTCGGGTTCTGACCTCAAAAGGTCGGTTATACATCGCAGTTTTTAATTCGCTGGAACAGATCCCTGCCTATCAACACTTGTTACGTATATACGCTGATTTTGTAAATGATTATCAAGTACACTTTTTATCCTCGCCTTTTCAATTGGGTGACCTTCAAGAGCTACATGCACTGCTGCAAGATAGTGGACTAGAGTCACCCAGGATATCAAGTGCAGAATTAAATGCCCGTTGGCCGGATGTCCAAACTCTGGTACTTGCCGATGTTGAAGGGTGGTTCCTGCTGGCGGGAATAAAGCTTGGCGATGATCAGGTAAAAGTGGTAATCAAGAAAACGAAGTCAGAACTCGGCGAATATATTAACGGGGACGGCAGTATAGCATTTACCATGCCTTATCACCTGATCTCACATAAAAAAGAATAGGAGTATTAGATTATGTGCATTCCAGAAGAAGCTCCCTAAACTGTTAAAGTAAATAAGGCATCCTCAGATGGATGCTAACCCCTTTAAAAAGGAAAATGTCAAGCAGATAGTCCTCACCTACATTCCTGGTACATCATTTCAATAAATCTTCGTTACAAACCTATCGCTGGCAACCGGCACTGTCGATCAAGCTTGGATTACCTGCCGGCATCCAAACCCCTTTTCGGGCTTATCTTCTACCAATGGGCGGAAGCTGTCTCTGTAATCGGCAGAGACTATCCCAGATCTTTAACCGGCCAGCCGGCCGATGTCCCAATCCCGCGCTACGGGCTTACCGGCAGGTGCCCCGGTTAGGCGTGCCGGCTTATCGGCTGGGGCCGAGCAGGGATTGGGAGGCCGCCCTCACAGGCTGCCCCTTAAATCCTTTGTACTGCTCGTTTCGCGTCAACATATACCAAACGCCTTTAGCCAGCTCTTTGGCTACTACGGCACGAGCTACCGGCCGGCCGCTTCGGCGTTTAATCTTCCGATAAAATTTCTTTACCACTTTGTAGTGGGTGTAGGCGGAGACGGCCGCCTGCCCGAAAGCAGCTCGCAGGTAGGTGTTCCCATCCTTGTTGCCCCGATTTATGCCCGGTGGTTGCCTCCGCTGTCTTTAGCCCCGGGAACCAGCCGGCAGTAACTGACAAACTGCTTCGCACTGGGAAAACGGGTGATGTCGCCAATCTCGGCCAAGATCGTCCAGGCGCCTACCTTTCCCAGCCCGGGTACTTCCATCAGCCGCTCGGCGGTGGCTTCAAACGGTACTCGTCCTCAATTTCTTCTTCGATCCGGTGAATGTGCTGCTGCAGTTGGCTAATCTGCTCCAGCGGTAGCTGGGCCGGCAAGCCAGCAGCCGGAGGCAACTGAAGAGGGGCCAGCCACTGCTGAAGTTTCTCCCGGATAGCGCCACTGAGAACCACCGATCTGCACATTGTATTTAATGGACTGGTTCCACAGGGTCGACTGCAACTTCCCCCGCCACTGGACCAGCCGAAGACGGCCACGCGTAAAGTTCCCGAAGCTCCCGCCGGTCGTGTTGGATCTGGCAGGCCTCCGCAATCAGGTCTGGCCCGCAGCAGCTCGGCCAGGGTCTTTGCATCCACTTTGTCGGTCTTTACCTTCGCATAGCTAATCGCTCCCGCCATCTTCGAATGAGCCAAGGTAAGATCAATGCTATGAGCTCGACACCAATCCGACAGCCAGTACCAACTGCTGGTGCATTCGACGACGGCCTGAACGGGATCGTCGAAGGTGCCGAAAATCCTCCAGTGATTGCCGGGACGTCGGTAGCTTCGCCTCCCGAATCACTTCCCCGTTTCCGTTAATTGCTACATTTACCATATTATTACTGTGTAGGTCTATTCCACAATAGATCATGAGGTCCTCCTTGGATTAATTACGATTGATTATCGTTAATCTAGGTGAGGACCTCCTTTTTGGAAAGTATCCCCTGCGATTTACCAGCAACTTGCAAGGGGAAATGGCCAGGTTCACATGCAAGGTTTAGTGCGCATCTTCTCCAAGAACCTTGCCTTTGATAGGTTTGGGGCTGGCACCTTGCAACCCACCGTAAGATAACGACTTGTAACTGACAAAGGGGGTGTTCATTGTTGAGATGAGGAAAAAACGAACCATATGACTCACCAAAAAATCCCAGATATGTTCATCGGTTGGCTTTTGAGCCGTTACTGCTTATCAACTTTCGTTGTTTTTACTACCATTCGAAGCAGGGATTTTCTGGACTTGGGGCGGCCACCGCAGGCTGACTGTCTGCCTCCGGCCTACAGATTTATGAGCCGCTTGGGCAAACAGAGCGGAGGCGTAAAGAAAGAAACCCTGCCTGGAAAACGGAAAAGAGGAGCAGTGTGGAAGATCTCCATGCTTTTGAAGGTCTGTTAACGCAACGATCTGGGTTTCTTTTAGCCGCAGCGAAGTGCCGCCAGGCGAAGAAATCCCCAGCCGGTGATTTTTGGGGTTCGTTTTTGTTCACACAAAACCGAACACCCTTGCCAGGAAAAGTTTTTCGTGACTTTTTGAGGGAGACCCTGAATAAAAGATAAATGGAGGTAAACTCAGTGCCACTATAACGCCCAATCGATAAACCTCACGTTTACCTACAATTTTGGCAGCAGCGATATCGGGGATGTGGACGTGGAAAGCGGTTCCTCCGAAGAGCAGGGACGGGTAAACACCAATCTGACGCTACCTCCTGAGATAATGGAAAACTCGACTTTGTTTTACTTTCTTAATTATTTTTAACATGTTTAAAAACAATACGTTAGAGAAGTAGAAGAGACGCGTACCGTTATGACACTCAGATCATGCTCTGGGGGGTAACGTGATGGTGATAGTTCAATTCCATACCTGCTGCTACGGATCTAATACGACAGAGCATCTCCTTTGTAGAATAACCAGGTCGCTGCCCACTTACGAGAAACTTCATATCCAAGGTACCATCCAGAACGACTGCCAGTGACGCGTCATCTGCCGGGGCTTTGAAGCCAGCATCGACCCGCAATTACGGGGCTTAAAGCCCGGTCCCGCCTAAATCCAATCGAAAGTTCCCGGAGTTATTTTCAATAGGGTTCTCTCGGCTTGATCGCCGCATCTCCCTGCATGGAAATAGTGAAAGGGTAGATGAGAATAACGACGAGATAATTCGCAAAAGCTGGAAAACCGGATGCCCGGTTTCCCGATAAATGCTCGGGCGATCCGGCACGAAACTTTTCACATAAAATCGAAAAAAAGCATCAAGTGATCAGATCCGCATTCAAATAGTAACAAAAAATCGATAGAGTTTATGAAAAACGTTAACCCACCCCTCTTTTATTGAGCGCGCTTTTTTTCACCTTCTTCATTTCAAGCCGATCACAAGCGCACAAACTTCACCGCACCATATTGTCTCCAACAGTCCGCCGGTCGTGGACCTCCTTTTGGTGGATTTCACCTTTGGGGGACCTGAATCGATTCCCTCAGGGTGGACGACCTTACGCATGCACAACAAGGGCAGTGAGACCCACGAATTTGTGTTGCACCGCCTGCCGGATAGTATCTCCTACAATGATATGCACCGGCAAGTTATACAGCCCATGGACAGTCTGGAGCAGTTACTGCACGATGGTAAAATAGACTCGGCCAGGCGCCAAAAAGCCCTGCCAGCAAGCATTTCCTAAATGGATTGGGCAAGTTCAGAACTTTATGGCGGTCGGCGGGCTCATCTCACCCGGGCAGCAGTCAAATATTACGCTCAACCTGGATCCAGGCTCCTATGTGATGAGCTGCTTTATTCCCTCCGCTAACGGCCACTCCCATCGATCCCAGGGCATGGTCAGGCCCATAACGGTTACCGAACGTTCTCCCCGCGAAACAGCCCCTGAAGAGGACGTGATGATAACCAGTTCCGGTCATGACATTACCCAAGAAGGGAAGTTGGGATTCGGCCAACAAACCGTTGCATTCCATGTGGAAAAACCGCCGGCCGACTCGATCAATCCCTATTCGGGGATGTCGCTTGCTCAGCTTACGGATCCGATGGACCAGCAAGAAGATCTACGCGACTTTGAGCCCAATCCCCCCTCCATTCCAATTTTAGGAGGAGCCCTAGCCATTCCACCCGGCGATACGGCCTACGTCTCGGTAAAACTTACCGTACCCGGCCCCTACAGCCTGGTATTCACAAACATGGAGGATCAACCAAAATTAAGGGAGTTTGTGGTTAAGTAATAACTCCACAGAGGGCTTTGACAATGAAAAACCTCGTGATCAAAGCCCTCTACTCCCAAACGGAATAAATGAAATGAGCTAATTTTTGATCAAAAAAGGAGCAATATGAATAAAGTAAAGCGATATACTCTGGTCACATTAGTAATTGGATCCTTGCTATTGTTCGGGCTGGCCGCATGCCAACCGGACGGCAAAGGTGGTGACGCCAATGAGGATACGGCTCTTTCCATCGTCGAGATGACCATGGCTGATTACGCCTTCGGGACGCCCGACTCGATCCCCTCCAGTTGGATGACCTTCCAGATTGAGAACGTCGGCGCGGAGACTCACGAGTTCATTTTGGGTCGACTGCCAGGGGGCAAGACCTTCGAAGACCTGCACTCTGAGGTAATCCAACCGCTGGACAGCCTGCAACAGCTCCTTATCGAAGGCGTCATCGACTCGACAGAATTCGCGGAAACGAGGCAGCAAGCCTCTCCCGAATGGACCGGCGAGATAGAAGTCTTCGGGGGCGGAGGGCTTGTCGGTCCCGGCCAGACGGCCCGGACGACGCTCAAACTAAAGCCAGGCGAGTATGTGATAGTCTGCAGCTTATTATCCCCGAATGGACGCCGGCATGACTTCCAGGGTATGGCGCGACCGATCATCGTAACCGAGACCTCCTCCGAGACGGAGGCGCCAAAGGCAGACGTGACGCTTAGGAGCGTTGGGCGAGAGGTTTCCGTGGATGGCCAACTTCTCTCTGGCGAGCAAACAGTCGCCCTCCACGTTGAAAAAACGCCGGAGGATCTCGAATTCCCTTACGGTAGCGTCTTTCTGGCACCCCTTGGCCAAGAGGAAGACGCGGAGGACCTTCTCGATTATAGCGAAGACCTGCACTCGATTGAGTTCCTGGGCGGAGTTTTGGCAGTCCGACTGGGCAGACCGGCTACTTCACGGTGGACCTTAAGCCGGGACGCTATGGAGGGGGACTGTACCACCCCGAAGAGGAGACATTGGTGAAGGAGTTCACCGTTGAGTGACTCTAAATAAATCTAAGACTGATAATCCTTCGATATCATGAAATACCGGCTTCTATATCTGGCATTTGTTCTCATAGGAATTTCCGGGAATAAGCGACCTGCAGTAGCAAACGCTTGATCAGCCGACGGGTTTTCACAATCAAACTCAAGGTTAAAGCACTCAAAATGTTCCGAAAAGTACAAATTTGTCACCTTTCTGAATGGAATCATGCAAATACAAGTAAGAGTGACATTTTTTAATCATAATTTCCTCTCAATAAGAGCACAAGCGGATGTTAGGATGAAAATAAACTATTTAATCAAATAGAGAGCATTATGCATATAACTAAGACACTCCAACTTTTGATTCTGCCCTTCATTTTTTTGCTAACCGCTACTATCACAACTGTACATGCCCAGGAAAAAAGCTCAGAAGAATTAAAGAAGACCATTAACGATAGCACAACTATCCCTAACAATGTTGTTGAAGTAAGGGCCCTCGACTATGCCTTCATAGCGCCTGATTCGATACCCTCCGGATGGGTGACCTTCCGGATGACGAACAAGGGGAAGGAAACACACTACTTTCAACTCAGTCGGCTCCCGGAGGGCCGAACCTACCAAGAATTTCTTCATACCTTTGCCCAACCCGTTGACAGCCTTCAGCAACTGCTCTTGGCGGGCAAGATCGACACAACTGAGGCCGAGCAGACTGTTGCCCGTATTACACCAGACTGGGTGGCCAATGGCTTATTTAAAAATCTTGGCGGGGGTGTGGCCAACCTCGCACCAGGCCGCACAACGCAAACGACCATAAAAATGGAGCCCGGCACCTATGTCATGTCGTGCATTCTGAAATCACCGAACAGAAAAACGCATGCAAGCCAGGGCACTGAGTCGGCCTCTTACCGTAAAAAAGAAAACACAGACGCATCACCGCCCGAGCCAGACGTGACTATCTGTACCTCGGGTCATGAGGTGACCACCGAAGGTACTCTTCGGGCAGGTAAGCAAACCGTGGCTTATCATGTTGACAAATCCTCTGCAGAGATGGATGATTTTTACTGGTCCGCTCTTCTTGCACGTATTGAGTCCGATGCCGACGTGAATGAGCTGCGACAGGCAAATCTCCTCCAGAATCCTCCTCCCGTCGATTTTCTGGGCGGTTTGGAATACGTCGCGCCTGGTAAAACAGCCTATACTGAGCTGGACCTGAAACCGGGACGTTACGCGTGGGTGATGCATGGTCAGCGAGATACCGTGAGGACCTTCACCATTGAGTGACTCTAAATGAATCTAAGACTGATAAACCTTCGATATCATGAAATACCGACTTCTATATCTGGCAGTTGCACTCATTGGAATTGTAGGAATAACCACCGTTCAGGCGCAGGACCAAAATCAAGATCGAAAAATCATCGACGTTCATCTTCATTCCTTAGAGTCTCGATATGCTCCCTGCTCACTGGGATACCCTAATGGGCCATGAGCGCCCTCCGAGTGCTGAAGCACTGCGAAATGAGACGATCGAACAGCTCGAGCGTTTCAATATCACAAAAGCCATAACCAGTGGTGAAGCTGAACGGTTGAAACAATTTAAAAAAGCCGCTCCGGATCGCATTATCCGCAGCCAGTGGATACCCTGGGATATTAAAGGAGATTCGCTTCCGGACATACATTGAATCACTTCCCCACCTGGTACGAGCAGGGGCGCTTCCAGGTGATTGGAGAAGTGTTAACCCAGTATTCGGGCATTGTTCCCAGCGATCCCATTCTCGATCCGCTCTGGTCATTCGCGGAGCAAGAAGGCGTACCTGTTGGTATTCACATCAATGATTTCCCTATAACCTGCCCGGAATCCATTTCAAATGAATGTACGCCGCTGGCTATGAAAGAAGTTTTGGAGCAATACCCGGACCTAAAGGTGTACATCATGCATGCCGGCTATCCACACCTGCAAGATATGATCGAGCTGATGGAAAGCTATCCGCAGGTGTACGTCGGTATAACTTTGCCTCCAAAGGGAATGCATCGGTACCTCGAAGGACTGGTTGATGCGGGCTTTTGCGATCGCATCATGTTTGGTTCGGATCAAATGCTATGGCCGGAGTTAATTGAACTTTTCGCCAATGCGATCAATAAGGCCGAATTCCTCACTGAGCAGCAAAAACATGCCATTTTCTACGAGAACGAACCGATTTTTTGAAATTGATTCCTGAAAAATAAAGCCATAAAAATTGCTAACTATCTGACTTTTAAAACCGAATCAAAAAAGGAAAGTCATTATGAGATTCTATCTCACTTTTCTGTTCACAATAACAATTTCACTAACAATAACCTCTTCAACTCTTGCACAGGAGGGGCCCCCGGATACCACGCGCTGGTCGCCGGAGCTGGCGTTACAATATGAGTCGATATCCGATGCGCAGATTTCTCCGGATGGCGAGCATGTTGCCTATGTTGCTGAAGAGGCCGTTATGGATGAAAGTACCTCAAAATTTCAAGAGCATATCTATGTGGCTGCCGGTGACGGGCGTTCCGACATCCAGTACACCCGGGGCGATCACTCCAATATGAATCCCAAATGGTCGCCCGACGGCAGCCGAATTGCATTTCTCAGCACGCGTAACGGTGCCCCGCAAGTCTTTGTGATGCGACTGCACGGAGGGGAAGCTTATGCGGTAACCAACTCCGAAACAGGCGTCCGCGATTTTCAGTGGGGGCCAGACGGGAAACAGATCGCTTGCCTGTTCGTCGATAAGAAGCCTGAGGCTGAACAGAAACGGGAACAACAGAAACGAGATGTGAACCATCGTTAACGAGGAGCACCGCTACGCGCATCTTTACACCACAGAGGTAAAGCCTGCTGATGACACCACCCGCACTGTCCAGCGCCTGACCAAAGGTGATTTTAACATCAATTCCTTTGACTGGTCGCCGGATGGCAAATCCATTGTGTTTGCCCACATGCCTACTCCTCGTATAAATGATTTCATGGATATAGATATTTCCATCCGTGCCTGCTGACAGCGGCCAGGTGACTTCCTTGGTAGAAAGGCCGGGTGTTGACGGTAATCCAAGGTATAGCCCCGACGGACAAGTTATCGCTTTTGAATCTATGGGCGGAGAGAAAATTTGGTCGTTCAGATTTGATGTTTGGACTATGCCCGCTGAGGGGGGACCTCCAAAAAAGTTGTCACATACTCCTAACAGACTTACAGGTATAGTAGAATGGGCCCAAGATGGGGAATCCCTACTGGCCACTGATGCCCACCACATGTCAACACATATTTATGAAATTCCGGTAGATGCTGACAAGGTAACACAACTTTCAACGGGTGATGGTCTGTATAGTGATGCATCCTATAGTTCTTCGGCGGATCGATTGGCATTTGTCTATCAAAACAGTTCAAAGGCTCCTGAGGTGCACCTATCATCTAAAAATAACTTCAGCAGGCAACAAATTTCACAGCGCAATGCTGACAAGCCGAAACCTGCCATGGGCAAAACAGAGCTTATAACATGGACAGCCCCGGACGGTACTACGATAGAAGGCCTGCTCACCTACCCGGTAGGGTATAACAAAAATGACCAAGTGCCTCTCATCTTAGATATCCATGGAGGACCGCAAGGCGTCCATAATCATTCGTTTATACGAAATATTTTGATTAGTCAATATTTTGCTGAACATGGGTATGCAACTCTACGCCCAAATCCTCGTGGTAGCATTGGATATGGGTTCGATTTTCGTTCCGCTATAGATGGTAATTGGGGCGTCGGGGACATTCAAGATCAATTAAGTGGAGTTGATAATCTCATTAAACAGAGAGTAGTTCATCCGGACAGTCTCGCTATTTGGGGACCAAGTTATGGGGGCTATATGACTGCGTATATGATTACGCAGACCGATCGATTTAAAGCAGCTATGATGGCTGCTGCAGGAACAAACTTAATTAGCGATATTGGTACTACGGATATCCCGGATTGGCAAATTGCCCAAATGGGAGGCCCATATTGGGATAATCTTAGATCCTTATATTGAACAGTCACCTATCTTTCATGTAGAAAATGTAACTACACCCACCCTAGTCATTCATGGAGCCGAAGACCAACGGGTTGCAGTTTCTCAGGGCAAAGAGTTTTACCGGGCCTTAAAGCAGGAAGAGGTGCCTACAAAGATGCTTGTCTATCCCCGGATGCCACACAGTATCGGGGAACCCAAGCAGTATATTGACTGGTCTTCACGTACACTGGACTGGTTTAATGAGCATCTGGGCAGAAACGCAAATAAATCATCTGATTAAAGAAGGAGTAATATGAAAAAGACGAAGAATCCAGAAACATTAAAAAACATCCGTCTTTCTTCGTTAGACACTTCAAGCCCTTATCGTATTTATAGCCTGCCTTCTTTTGGGGCCACATGTTGGATAGTTCAGTGAAGAGTAGAAATTTCAATCAAACTTTTAAATCATCATGAAATATCGACCTGTATTGCTTGTTTTCGTATTTATATTCGTCATAACAATTTTTGGGATAACTCCTCTTGAAGCACAGACCCAGGACGTGCCCACCGACGAGGGTGCCACGCCGCTTCTTCCCAAACAGACAGTGAGCGACTCACTCTCGACCGGTGATCTCCATACATACACTGTCGATATAGAGGCCAACGAATTCGTCTACGGTGAAGCCTTGCAGCAGACCGTCGACGTCGTGGTGACGGTCTATGGGCCTGACGGAACCACGCTCGATACGTTCGACAATCTAGCACGCGGGGCGGAGCCGTTTCTGTTCAGCTCGGACACGACCGGTCGGCATCGCATTGAGATCAAGCCCTTCGAGGAGCAGCAGGGGCGCTACTCGGTCTCCATCGAGCGCATTGAGCCGGTAGCCACAGCGCCCGCGGAGCGCGTGGATCAGCTCATGGCGGCCTACGCGGGTGAGGACGTTCCTGGCGGGGTCGTGGGCGTCATCCGGGACGGGGAAATCGTGTTTTCGGAGGGCTACGGCATGGCCAACCTCACTTACGACGTGCCGTTCACGACGGACACGCCCTCGAATATCGGCTCGGTGTCAAAGCAGTTCACCGCCTTCGCCATTATGCTTTTAGCCGAGCAGAGCAAACTTTCGCTCGATGACCCGGTGCGGGAACATATCCCTGAACTGCCGGCCTTCGATTCGACGGTGACACTGCGCCACCTCCTAACCCACACCAGCGGCTACCGCGAGTATCTGAATACCCTCGCGCTGGGCGGGCGCCGCATACTCGAAGGCGACCACATCAGCCCGGAAGAGGTGATCGACATCGTGCAGCGCCAACCGGAACTCCAGAACGCGCCCGGAGCGGAGTGGAACTACAACAACACGGGCTACAACCTGCTGTCGATGGTAGTGGATCGGGTGACCGACCAGACCTTCCCGACCTGGATGGAGAAAAATGTTTTCGAGCCGCTGGGAATGTCCCAGACGCTCGTCAGCTCAAATCGCTCGCAGGTCGTTCCGCGTAGTGCTCAGGGCTACACGCCGGCCGAAGATGGCGGATATCGTAATGCGCTGACTTTGGATGCAGCGATGGGAGCAGGCGGTATTACACGACCGTAGAAGACCTGGCAAAGTGGATCGAAAACCTTGGGACCGGCACCCTCGGGAGCAAGGACGTAATTCGCCGGATGACGACACCCTACGTGCTTGCGAATGGCGACACCACCAATTATGGTTTTGGGCTTTTTCTCGATGAGCACCGAGGGCTTCGTCGCGTACAGCACGGCGGCAGGGACGTCGGCTATCGCGCGATGCTATTGTACTATCCGGAGATAGATGCAGGCGCAGTCGCCATGAGTAACAACGGCACGTTCGCCTTGGATCTTCCGGGTAAGGTCGCTGAGACGTTCCTGGGTGAGCATATGAACGAAGAAGACGAGATCGGTGAAGAGGGTAAGGACGGCGCGTTCGACCCCGAGGAAGTATGAGCCGGAAGCCTTCGATGCGCTTGCCGGGCGGTACGAAGCGGAGCAGCAAGCGGGCTTCATCATGACTCTCACGCATGAGGGAGAGGGTTTTTATGTGCAGTTGACCGGCCAGCCAAAGGTTGAGATCACGCCTACGTCGGACTCCACGTTCGCCGTGCAGGGCGTCGAGGCCAGCCTCACGTTCCATCGAGGTACAGATGGGAATGTCGGTTCGCTCACGTTGCAACAGGCGGGCCGACAGCTTCTGTTCCAACGGCTGAAGGAAGAGCCATGGGCGCCGTCGGAGGCAGACCGGGCAGCGTTCGCCGGTCACTACTTTAGCGAAGAGCTTCAGACGTTCTATACAGTGGCGGAGAAGGACAGCGGACTCGTAGTAAAGCATCGCCGGATGGAGAACCTCCCGCTCACGCCGACGACGGAGGACACCTTCAGCGGAGAATTCCCCATCTTCAGCGTAGAATTCCCCATCGGAGAACTCGTGTTCACGAGGGATGAGGCGGGACACGTAACCGGCCTCTCGGTTTCGAATGGGCGAACGCGCGGGGTTCGCTTCGAAAAGTGGGACAATTGAAGACCAAGTACGCTTTGTAGCCCCGTTAATAGTGGCGATTTTGAGGTGCGCAATGGAATTACGCTTAATACAAATGGAAGATTATTTAGGGAATCAAAAAAGGTTGATTTTTAATAATCAAATCAAAAGAAGAGTATTATGAATAAGACGACCAACTCAGAACAATTAAAGAGCACCATTAATAAGAGCTATGCCCAATTTACGCAGTTTATAAAAGACAATAAGCCTGCGAAATTAGCCAAAATGCTCTATACAGACGATGCCAAATTCTACCCTCCCAACGGCGGGATGGTAGAAGGTACAGAGGGCGTGACAAAAGCCTTTGAGGGTTTGATTGGGGCATGACTCATTATCGAACCCGAGGCCCGGGAGGTAGAAATATTCGGGAATCATGCCTATGAATATGGGATAGGTACGGTATCTGATAAAGAGGGTAAAAAAATCCGGCAGGAACGATATGTCTGTATTTGGAAAAATGTTGATGGTACATGGAAAATCTATCGTGATTTGGTACAGGGGATAGCCATAGAGTAGTTGGTTAATGCTTTAATCTAAACTAAATGAGGGGAATATGTACATTTCAACATTTATTAACCGTGCAATAACATTTACGCTAACGTTAGTTTTAACACTTTCAAGTATCGTGCTGTTAACAGCTTGTAACGATGCTGAGGCAGAGAATGAAAGCGTGGTGGAAGTAACGAGTGTCCACAACGCTGAGGAGAATATGCATCTGTTTGAGATGAGCACCGATGAAATCTCACCCGGCTGGACAACCTTTCAATTTGATAACGCCTCGGGATACGACCATTTCTTTTTAATCTGGCAGATTCCGGAGGAAGGAATTGAAGCCGCTGAAGCTGCCGGTGAGCCGATTCTTGACCATTTTTACCAAAATATTACCGAACCATTCCAAACGGAGTTTAATCCATATATAGAGGGTGAGATGGAGTTTGGGGAATTTACAGATAATTTGGTAGCCACCGTTTCAAAGACGGCTCCCTGGTTTTTTGATCCGGGTGCAAAAACCATGGGCGGCCCGGGATTTACTGCCGCCGGGAAAACATCTGAAACCACCGTCCACCTGGAACCTGGTGAATATATCGTTGAATGCTACGTGAAGAATGAAGAGGAGGTGTTCCATTCGTATATCGGCATGCTTGAACATATAAGCGTTACGGATGAAGCCTCCGATGCTGAAGAACCGGCCCCCACGAATACGTTGACGATTTCATCCACAGAAGGGATTCAGATTGACCAGCCGTTAACCGAAGGAAGCCACACCATTGAGATATTTTTCGAAGACCAGCAGTCTTACGCTCATCTTCAGGGCCATAATGTACAGTTGGTAAAACTAAGTGATAAAGAAGATGAAGAGCTGCTCAGTAATCTTTCAACCTGGATGGATTGGAGACAACCCGGAAGCCTTGTCAATCGGGCTCCTGAAGGTGCAGAATTCATGGGCGGAACCATGGAGATGGCCGAAGGTGAAAAAGCTTATTTCCATGTAACCCTGGAACCGGGTGATTATGCCTGGATTGCAGAAATACCTGATCCGGCTGAAAACAATATGTTGAAAACCTTTGTCATAGCAGAGAATAATAACCCCGGAAATTAAAACCGGAGTTATTATTGCTTTTACATCTTTAAAAATTGTGGGGGTGAATCTTGGTTTTTGATCCTACTTAAATTTAGCTATATCCGGTACAGTATAAAATCCGCACATTAAGAATTGGCGTGACGTGCCTTGCCGCTGGCTGCCGGTTTTCGATTTGTTCAGATATAATAATATTATAAATAAACTCAACGATTTTTTGTAAGCCCTTATGCGCAAGGCCGATAAAACGTGTACATATCCATTTTCGTTATAAACGTAATAGAAAATTCTAAAAGCTAAAGAGAGGAATTGGATTATGAATAAACACGAAAGTAACAGAATTTTGGATTGGGGCGGTTTTCCCGGCCTGTGGGAAATAACGCATTCAACCGAAGATACGGATGGAGAATATTTGAGAGATGCATTTTGAGATTGAAGGGACTACCGGGGATTCACCCCCACTTCATGTCCATCCTAAAGCCGAGGAAAGCTATGAAGTATTATCAGGTGAGTTGGAGGCGAATATAGATGGTGAATGGAAACAGGTCTCCGCTGGTGAAAAACACACCTTATCACCGGGAACTCCACATACATTTAGAAATAAAGAGTCTGTGGAATTAATAAATGTACACAAACCCGCCCTTGAGTATGAGCGCTTTTTCCGGCGGTTTCACAAGCTGGTAACTGAGGAAGGGGTTCGTTTGCCTCCTAAAAATTTTAAGTCATTTATACTCATGGGCATGCTTTTTGCCGATCACGAACAGGAGATTCTCTCAATAAAACCACCACAGTTTGTTATGAGAACATTGGCAAAAGCAGGTAAAATACTGGGCTATCAACTCCCTGACTGAATAATCATTTCCAATGTTTGTAACATAGAATATATATGGCCTCCAATGTCAGGTGGCAATGGATTTCTGAGGCGTGTAAATTTTTTCTCTGGCAGAGCCATGCCTTAAGCAGATACGTTCCAAATGGCACTTCGATTTCGAGTCCTTCAATCATTACAGATATATGGTGGAATTCGACCTGGGCGCATTGAACAGGATAGAAAGGATGAAGATTAGGAGCTACTTACCTTTTACCATTCAGGAACTATTTGTTAAGGAGCGCCTGTAGTTAAGAAGATGAAGCAGATAAAAGCACTTTTAAACCACAAAATTCTAAAGATTTGTCACCTTTTTGACTGGTGTTGCGCAGGTACCAGTAAGATATGCATCTATTTCAATCATAATTTCCATTCAATTTTAAAAAATGGGTACTAAGAAAGAGGAAGAATCGGGAGATGAAAATGGAGGAAGATCACTCAAACTTATTTTCAGGTGATTTAAATGATCTGTCAGGCCGCTATACAGGACCCACCCGTGGCAGCATCAATGACGTAACAGTTGAAGCCGCTAATGGAAATCTTATCGTCCGCAGAACAGGGAGCAAGGCTAAGGGAGATACCCTTCAATATGTATCTGGTTTAACTTGGAAGCGGGGAGACGACAGACTGGAATTTGTCCGTATGGGTGATGAGATAGTTGAGCTTCGGGTTGATGTAATTTTCGGACACGATGTACTACGGCGTGTTCGATAACCGTAGCTCTTTTTGAAATCCGTTTCATAGCATCCCCGAAAAGCTCAAATTGTGATACTTCCCATTTTCCAATTCTAATATTGGATAGATCCTTCTTTACTGGTACTATTTCATAAGCGAAGAATAGAAATATAAAGAGAAGACATGATGGGATTAAATTTGACCGCAATTTGTAAAGGGAATAATAAAATTAGAAGTAATGGCGATGATTTGGGGCTGTACTCTTGGTTTATCACCTCCTTCGCCATACTGTTGGTTGTAGTATTCACAGGTGTCACATCACAGGTATGGGCTCAGTCACCACCAAACTCAGTAGTAGATCCGGAATCTGTTGGGCTTTCCAGCGAGCGGCTGCAGCACCTTACCCGGGTGATTGATAAAAATATCGATGAAGAGAAGCTGGCCGGCAGCGTGGTGCTGATTGCACGCGACGGGGAGATCGTCTATCTGAATGCGGCGGGCATGCAGGACCGGGAGGCCGGAATCCCCATGAAGGAGAATACGATTTTCCGCATCGCCTCCATGACCAAGCCGATCACCAGCGTGGCTGTGATGATGCTGTATGAAGAAGGGCATTTTTTACTGGGTGATCCCATCTCGAACTACATTCCTGCGTTCGAAAATATGCGCGTGCTGGCCGACTCATCCAATAGCGAGGCCGAGGGAAATCCGCCAACCGTGCCGGCCAACAAGCCGATTACCATTCGCCACCTGCTTTCGCATACGTCCGGGCTTTCCTATTGGGCAAATCCCGTAATTGGAGAGATGGCAAACAAAAAAGGGATTACCTCCGGACTGACTACTGACCAGAATACACTGGCCGAAGATATCCCCAAACTGGCCACGATTCCCCTGGCACACCACCCCGGAGAAGATTGGACCTACGGCATGTCGATGGATGTACTTGGATATTTGGTAGAGGAGGTTTCCGGTATGAGGCTGGACCATTTTTCCCAAGAACGCATTTTTGATCCCCTGGGTATGGACGATACCCAGTTTCATGTGTCGCCCGAGCAGGAATCGCGCCTGGCAGCGGCCTACACTGAGGGAGAGAATGGCGGTCTCAAGCACATCGGCGATGGGCCTGGAGAGGTAAGACTGCAAGGTATCGGCACAGCAAGCTACCCCATCGACGACGAGCATCGTTTCCTGTCGGGCGGCGCAGGCCTCACTTCTACCGTGCCCGACTATTTCCGCTTTACCCAGATGCTGCTTAATGGAGGAGAGCTGGATGACGTGCGACTGCTAAGTCCCAAATCCGTTGAGCTGATGACTACAGATCACGTTGGCGATTTGCGGGATGATAACGGCTTTGGATTTGGGTTCAGCGTTACCCGCGATCTAGGTGAACGTGGCGAGCTGGGCAGCGTGGGCACGTTTGGCTGGGGCAGCTTCTGGTATGGCACCTTCTTCATCGATCCCGCCGAAAAAATGATCGGCATCAGCGTGGCCCAAAAGCATCCCGCTGGAGGGGCAACCCTGAATAACAAATTTGGCATCCTGGCCCGGCAGGCTATTGTGGAGTAGGACAGGGCAATTTCCGTTTACAGAGGAACCAATATCAGTTTATATCTTGGTTCCCAGTTTATAACAGAATAAACTAGAGCAGACATAAGGTCATTGGGAATTATAATACACATCTGGATACTGAAGTGCTCTTGTCTACATCTAATTTTATCGCTAATCTTTTGTTTACTCGGTTGTGAAATCGGCCTTCGAGCGAGTTAACCCTGATTATTCACGAAATAATGTTATATGTCGGACAAGTCATTGATATTTTGTTACTTATCGAAATTTGGGAATAGCTCAAATTTGAGTGCCCTGACTAAAGGCTGCGAAATTTAGCCTTGCCCTGCGTTATAGGCACAAATGACGTGCTCAACGTACCGTAGCAGGTTTCCGCGACCATTTTCCCTGCGTCTTGGGCAATACTAAATTTCTTGGTGAATAATCCGGGTTAAGAAGAGTAGTATTAGCAATAGAATTTATTTTTTTTCATAAAAACAGAGGTAATACCAATGAGTGACAAGGATGCTCTTTTAACAAAGGTTAAATCAAAAAGACAGGAAGTAGCTGACTATCTAGGCAAAAAAGAACCTCGGCATTCCCGGCTCGTTACCATTTCCATTGTTGCAGGTGCTCTGGCCGCGGCCTTGACGGCTGGTCCGGGAATGGGCGGCAGCGGATTTATTGAGGCTGCCAAGGGCGTGGTGTCCTTTGGCATCCCGGTCTGGCAAGTGCTCTGTCTTTTCGCAACGCTACTTTCGATGTCGGCCGTCATCAGCAATGGCATGTTGAAATCGGATGATATGTCCTCCAAAATCACCCAGGTCCGCAGCTGCGATGCCAAGCTTGAGGGGTTGGAACTCATGCTGGAGCTCGATCAAATCAATGTTAAACAGGCTGCTTCTCTCTATACTCAGTACCTGACAGATATTCCCCACGTTCGGTGATTTTTGGAGAAACTTCTTCAGAAAACTGAGCAAAAATTTGATCTAAAAATGGCGCTAACGCAGCCATGTACTAATGCCGAATGCTTATCTTCAGTTAGCACCAAAAACCTGGGTCGCTTCGTCCATTTCAAAAGCGTTATTTTCCCGGTTTATATCGGCCATGCGACCGGTGGGATCGATCACAATCCGGCTAATGGACTCGGCAGACTCCGGAATACCCAACGTGTAGGTAGGATAGACCCAGGGCCAGTCGGTTAGCGTGGTACGTTCAATTCCGGGATTTTCATTTGGCTTTTCACCGCGCATAATGCGGAGCGGGATATAAAACTGTTCCAAAGAACCGTCGCTGTATTCCACCGTCAGATCGATCGGCATCGGCATCAGGTCTTCCCGCTTCAGGGTGACAAAAGTAGAATCTCCCTTCCCAACGACGTTTTTTATGCCGTAATCGATCGTTTTGGTGGTTTCGATGAAATACTCGTAGTACCAGTCCAGCACCATATCGGATTCTTTTTCCATCACGCGCAAAAAATCGCGTCCCGTGGGATGCTTAAATTTCCAGGTTTCGAAATAGCGCTTCATTCCGCGGTCAAACACTTCCGGCCCGATGATGTAGCGCACCTGATTAAGGAACACTGCTCCCTTGGAATAGGAGGCTGCCCCGTAGGCGCGATTGGTGGTGAAGTGATCGGCGTGGGTGTCCAGCGCTTCCTCCATGTCGGCTTCCACAATGCGATAGTATGATCCGTAAGATCCACTGTGGGTGAAACCACTATCTCCAAACAGATGGTCCATCGTCAGGGCCGAGGCGTAGGAGGTGAAGCCTTCGTCCATCCACGGATAGCGGCTTTCGTTGGTGGCCAGAACCGTGTGGTACCACATATGGATCAGCTCATGCACGGTCACTCCCACCAGGCTCCGCTGCGAGCGGTTACCGGTGATCAGCGTAGCCATCGGGTACTCCATGCCGCCGTCGCCGCCCTGGATCACCGTAAATTTATCGTAGGGATATTTCCCGAAATTCTCGCTCATAAACTGGAAGCTCTTAACGGTGTATTGCGGCAGCCGCTCCCAGTAGGCTTTCAGGGAGTCCTGCCGGCCCCCCGAGCCTGCATTGGTGGCTACCGGATCGGTTTGATACAGGAAGTGAAGTTTGGGGCCGTCGGGCACCTGAGCGGTGGTATGGGTAAAATCGGGATCGGCGCCCCAGGCAAAATCGTGTACCCTGTTGGCTTTCCAGTGCCAGGTAAGCTTTTCGGAATCCGGTCGATTTACTTCGGTACCTTCTTCCTGGTATCCGTGACCGATCTGCTGCGGATTCTGCAGATGACCGGAAGAGCCGATTACATATGACGAATCGATTGTGATCTTAACATCAAAACTGCCGAACACCCCGTGGAATTCACGTCCTATGTATGGATTGGGATGCCAGCCCTCATGGTCATACTCTGATATTTTGGGATACCACTGCGTCATCGAAAACTCCACGCCCTCCTTGTTGTTCCAGCCGGAGCGGCGGATCTGCAGCGGCACCTGGCTGTCAAAATGCATCTCGAACACCGTGCTTTCACCCGGCAAAACAGGATCGTTGAGCGTTACTTCCATTACGGTGCCATCCACCTTGTACTGAACCCCGTCGCCATCCTGCGTGAGGGAGTTGATATGGTGATATCCGATCTGATCCTCCGTCAGGTGATGGATGCGGTCGCGCACCCGGCTGTCGGGATCTTCAATAGTGCGGGATCGCTTGTCCATCATGCTACCCGGCTGAAACGCATTGAAGTAAAGATGATAGAATACCCTGTGCAGCGTATCGGGCGAATTGTTGTAATAGGTCAGTTTTTGCGTGCCACTAAACTGGTTGTCCGGGGCGTTCATCTCAATATCCATCTCGTATTCCACCCGCTGCTGCCAGTAGTCTCGTGTCTGGCTTTGGGCGGCAAGCGCAAAACATAACAGGAAAAGCAGGAGCAATCCGTAGCGTAGATTCATAAAATATCGATATGGTTTGGCATTAAGTTCTTAGTGACCCTCAACATTCTGTGAAAATTTGTGGCTAAAAAGAGTTCCGGCTGGCAAAGGCCCGGCTGAGGGTGGCCTCGTCGATGAACTCCAGCTCTGTGCCCATCGGGATACCGTAGGCGATGCGCGTCACCTTGACGTCGTCATAGGGTTTGAGCAATTTGTTAATATAGTAGGAGGTAGCCTCCCCCTCCGAGTCGGGATTGAGGGCTAAAATGATTTCATCAACCGGTTGGTTATCTTCATTGACGCGCTTCATCAGCTGTTTTATACGAATATCATCGGGCCCGATATTATCCAGCGGGGAGATGACGCCGCCCAGCACGTGGTAGCGGCCGCGGAACTCGTTGGTCTTTTCGATGAAATAGACATCCTGCGATTCCTCCACCACACAGATCTGCCCGTTTTGGCGCTTCACGTTGCTGCATATGGAGCAGGGGTCGCCATCGCTGATTACCCCGCACGAGGAGCATCTCGTTATCGACTGCTTGAGGTCCACAAGGGCATCCGCCAGCTTCAACACCGACTCTTCGCTCTGTTTGAGCAGGTGCAGCGCTATTCGTCGCGCCGATTTCCGGCCTGTACCGGGTAGCTTGGCCAACTGCTCAATGGCCCGTTCAAGTATTTCCGAGGTGCCTTCCATGGGGTAATATTATTATTCCTGAATGTAGAATTGTTTAATTAACCGGAACCCAAATCCAGCAATTCAAAATGGATTAAAAGCCTAATTTACGAAAGGTCCATGCCGCCGGGCATTCCACCGGGAAGCATATCTTTATAGGTGTTCTGCATTTTTTCCTGGGCGGCTTCTTCTGCTTTCTCAAGTGCCTTGTTCACACCGGCTACCACAAGATCTTCCAGCATTTCGGCATCATCGGGGTCAATAACATCTCTGTCCAGCTCGATACCGATAATCTGGCGCTGGCCGTTTGCTCGTACTTTAACCATGCCCCCGCCGGCTTCGGCTTCTACTTCTACTTTGGAAAGTTCCTGTTTTGCCTCTTTCATTTTTTCTTGCAGTTCGGAAAACTTTCCGAACATATCTGCCATGTTTTTATTCATAACTGATCGGTTAGTCTGATTAATTATTATTGTGATTATACTTATCCAGGTCAGTTTGTTAAAACCTATTCAACATAACCTGCCACAAGCAGCTCCGTTGGCTATCGGTTTAAGTTATAATCAAGTTCAGCTCCAAACAATTCAACGAGCATCTTGATTTTTGGATCCCTCTTCTGCAGATCCCTGAATCGTTCATAGGGACTCTTCGTCTCTTCTGTTTCCTGCTCGGTTTGATGCACCTGCGTGTTAAATCGCAGGAAAATACCCGTCACTGATTCAAGTGATTTCGCCAGCTCTTTTTTATTTTCGTCAACAATTCGCTTTGCAAAATCATTTGAGCAGCGCAGCGTCAACTCCCGGTTCTTCACCTTGACCGGCTCGATTCGCATCATCTGGAAATAGAGGGTCTGTTGAATCTCGGCTTTTAATTCCTTCAGGTACGTATCCCAATCATCTTTAACCTCTTCAAGCGTGATTTTATTTTTCCTTTTCCTGGGTGTTTCCTGCTTTGGGGATTTTGTTGTCTCCTGGGCTTGCGACTGAATTCCGGCCTTATTTTTTCCGTTTGCTTTGGACTGTTGTTTACTGAATCGCCCATTACCCAGCGATGGCTGACCAAAAAAGTCGCTAGAGGGCTGCTCCGCAACCGCTACATCTTCATCTTTTTCTTGTTGCTGTTCTGTGGAATCATTCTCCGAAACAGGTGATTTTATATTTTCTTTTTCAGCAGGAATAGGGGATGGGGATTCAATAGCTGGTTCTTCTCCAGATTCTCGCTCTTCCTCATCCACATTAAATGCTTCAGGTATTTCTGCCTGCTTCTCTTCTGCAGGCTCTTTTTTGGGCTGAGACCCTGAGTCTTGTCCCGGCTCTGATACGAAGTTCGCAGCCGATTCGGAATCAAAATTCTCCTGCGGCTGGAAACCATCAGTCTCTTTTTGCTCCTCCGTCTCTTCACCCGTTTCTTGACGATCCTTTTTACCAACCAAATCAGCGGATTCTGATCGTTTCGCTAGCTGGTCACTTCCTTCTGCGCTACTGAGCTTTTTTTTTAACGCTTCCAGTTCGCTGAGCAGCTTGTCCAGGTTCTGGGTGCGCTCCATGTGTATCAGCTTCAGCAAGGTAATTTCAAACTGGATGCGCGGCTGGTTGGCATCTTTTATCTTAAATTGTGCTTCGCTGACCAGGTGCATCATCCGCATCAGGTCGTCTTGCGTAAATGGACCGGAAGCTCCCTTGTAGCGCTTTTTCATGTCCTCGGAGGCCTCCACCAAGTGCATTTTCTCGGAGTTTTTGGCCACGTACAGGTTGCGAAGATGCTCCAGCAAGCCGATTAAAAACTCCTGGATATCATAGCCCTCCTGCAGCAGCTCGTCGATCAGTTCCAGTCCGGCGCTGGCGTCCGTCGGTTCGCACCGTCATCCATAAACTGGAACATGCGGTCGGTACTGACCACATTCAGGGCTTTAAGCAGCTCATCGTGCTCAATATCGGTGCCGCAGAAAGCGATCGCCTGGTCCAGCAGCCCGAGGGCATCCCGCAGCGCGCCGTCGGCCTTTTTGGCGATCACATGCAGCGACTCCAGATCGATATTTATGCCCTCATCTTTAGCCACCTGTTGCAGCCGCTGTAACAATCTGTTCTACGCTGATCCGCTTGAAATCAAACCGCTGCACGCGGGAGAGGATCGTCGGCAGCACTTTGTGGGGTTCGGTGGTGGCAAAAATAAAGATGACATGATCGGGCGGTTCTTCCAGCGTTTTCAGCAGTGCGTTAAACGCCGACTTGCTGAGCATGTGCACCTCGTCGATGATGTAAATCTTATAACGGCCGTTTTGGGGCGGAATGCGTACGCGTTCCCGCAGGTCGCGAATATCATCCACGCTGTTGTTAGAGGCGGCGTCAATTTCGATTATATTCAGCGTCTGGTTAAGCCCCTCTCCATCCACCGAATTGTCGATGCTGTTAACCGTTCGCGCAAGCACGCGGGCCATCGTTGTTTTTCCCACACCCCGGGGACCGCAAAACATATAGGCATGCGCCAGCCGCTGCTGCTTGATGGCATTTTTAAGGGTATTGCTCACGTGAGTTTGTGATACAATATCATCGAACGTGGTTGGCCGGTATGTTCGGGTTAACGCGCGGTAATGATCGGACATAGAGGTCTAATTTTGACTGTTCCTGATGACAACGAGCCCGTATTCAGGTTCAATTTTATACAGTTTGAAAAGTACAAAAAGTGATGGCCAATTTCGTAGCAGAATTCGGATTTAATAAGGAATCTCAAGATGATCTCATTTATCCTAAAACGACTACTTATTCACCGAAATATAATCAGGCCGAAGGCGTAGAGGATGCATTACTTTTTCTGTGCTTAAAATTTTTTCCTGCATTGTAAACGATTTTCCCCTTAACAGCGTTAACCACGCATATCATTACCGGTATTATCACATTTTTTTTAAAACGACTGGATGGAATTCATTAAACGCCACATTCGTGAACCGATTAACGGGCTGACTCACGGCATCGGAGTATTGCTCTCTGTCGTGGGTCTTTTTTTACTGCTGTACGATGCCGTGCTTTTGGGATCGGTGAACCATATCGTTGCCTACTCTATGTTCGGCGCCAGCATGATCCTGCTTTATACCTCCAGTACGCTCTATCACAGCCTTAACGTGAAACAGAAGACGATCCGCCTGCTTCGCAAACTGGACCACAGCATGATTTATGTGCTTATCGCCGGTTCTTATACCCCGATCTGTCTCATCGTGCTGGATGAAAGCTGGCGGTGGATCGTATTCGGGGCCGTCTGGACGGTAGCCCTGGGTGGCATCCTAAAAAAGATTATCTGGATAGAAGCTCCAGAATGGCTGTCGCTTTTTCTCTACCTGGGCATGGGTTGGATGGGCGTCTTTCTCTTTCCCATCCTGTTCGACAAAATGCCGATGGCTTTCCTGGTCTGGATTATCACCGGCGGACTTGCCTATTCAGTCGGAGCTATTATCTATGGAGTGGAAAAACCCAATCCGCTGCCCGGCTGGTTTGGCCATCATGAAATCTGGCACCTGTTTGTGATGGCGGGGACATTTTCGCATTTCTGGGCTTTTTACCAGTACCTGCCATCGATTCCAACATAGTTTTTCCGTTTATTTTTTTGTTATGTTCCGATTCCGTAAACCCGGTTAGACCATGTTGTATGAAACGCCTCTGTTTAATTCTTTTTGGTATCATTCTATTTGCTGACCCCGCCTTCTCCCAAACCTATCCCACCAAATACCGCCCGCCGAACCTGAACTGGCAACAGCTACAGACTCCTCATTTTACCATCGTTTTTCCTGAAGGAGAAGATTCCGTTGCCCAGCGAGCCGCTCGGATCCTGGAACATGAATATCTCCGGATACAACAGCTTGTAGGAGGAAAGCTCTCGGATTTCCCGGTGGTGCTCAACAACTTCAATGACCGCTCCAACGGGTTTGTAACCTCCAGCCATTTTCGGTCGGAGGTTGAGATTCCCACGATCAAGGGGAAAACGATGAATCCGCAGTCGGGCAACTGGCTGGAAACGGTGTTGCCGCACGAGCTGGTGCACGCGCTTCAATACAGCCATCTGGAGGGTCTATGGGCCAACCTGATTAAGGTTTTTTCGCCTGATGCTGCACGATCCATCCTGGGATCCATTCCCTCGGGCGTTTCCGAAGGCATTGCTACCTACCACGAAACCACAGGCGTAGCCCCGGATGGCGGTCGGGGCAATTATCCCTATTTTAGCAACCAGTTTGACGCCGCCTTCGAAAGCTCAAACCGGTGGTCGTTGGGAGAAATGTTGAACTCCCCATCCTACAGCCGCCCGTTTGACCGTCACTACATCGGTGGGTACGAGTTTACCAACTGGCTGCATCAAACCCATGGTGACAGTACTACCCACAAGGCATTGGATTTCTTTGTCCGCTGGCCATTTTTGGGATATGGAGTAGCCCTGCGCCATACTACCGGCCGGTGGCCCGCTCAGCTTTACAACCGTTTTAAGGACACTAAACAGAAACAGATTGCAGAGGAGGAAATCACCTACGAGTCACTGCACATACCGTTCAAGGGCGCCGATATGCACCGCCCTCGCTGGCTTTCGGATGAGGAGCTGGTAATCTACGGAAGTTTTTACAACGCCAGCCCTGGATTCTACCGGTTTACTCTTTCCGACAGCAGCCTGACGCAACTCTTTGAAACGCGTTCGTTGCGAGATTATAACTATGATCTGTCTGCAGATCGGTCCACGCTGCTATTTTCCAATTATCGCACCAGCCCGTATTATGACAACACCTACAAGATGGACCTGCATCAGGCGGACCTGGCAAGCGGTACTGTTGAAAAGATGACAGATAATATTCGGGCTTTTGCGCCGGTCTATCACGAAGAAACGATTTTTGCACTACAAACCGATCATGAGTCAACCTCCCTGGTAAGACTCAATCAGAATGATTCAACCTTCTCCATAACCGGGCGCATTGCGCTGGCAAGCACCGAGTTTATCAGTATAAATCAAAATCCCAATAGCCCGGACCAACTGGCGGTGGTCGCCAACCGCAGGGGCCTGCAAGGGCTTTGGCTTGTTGATAAAGGTTCCATTAAGGAAGAGATAAAGCAGGCTCCGGATGTATCGTTTATGGATGGCTCCGTATTTGATCCCGCCTGGCATCCCTCGGGCCGCAGGCTGATGTTTTCCAGTGATCATACCGGTACCATGCAATTGTACGAGTATAATCTGGAAGCAACGGCAATCACGCAACTGACCGAGGCCTCCTATAATGCCATGGAGGGTAGCTACAGCCCAGGAGGAGATCGCATCGCTTTTGTAATTCAGCATCACAACGAGCGGCTGCCGGTTGTGCTTGATCGCTCCCGGTTTGCAAATCGCCGGCTGGCGGCTGACCTGTGGCGGCCTTCTCCCGAAAAAAACCGGTTTATGGACCGGCCCGAACTCGGGGCTGACCTGAAGGAAAAATCAACATCATGGACTTCATCGAAATATCGCTCCAATGGCAAATGGCTGCTGCCCCGAACCATAGCCCCGGCCTTCAGCGAGATTTCCAACCGGGATACTTACCAGCTGGGCGTAAGCTTGAGCAGCAACGACCTGCTCTTGCGCAATTCTTACCAAATGGATTTCACCTTTGTGCAAGACAGAATGTGGTACGATTTTACCTATCGTCACAAAGGGTTTTTCCCGGGATTTCGGCTCAATACCTACAGCAAGCCGAACTTTAATACAGTTACACTGCAGAATGAGCAGGGGCCGGATGAACGGGTTACCTTTTTACGGCAGGATCTGGGACTATCCCTTGGCGTACCCACGCGATTTGTGCTGGAAAATAACGTGCGCTACACCTCGGTGGGATTTACGCCTTCGCTGGAGCTCCGCGGCAGCCGCTTTTTTGAGCTGGATCATGACGGGTCGGCGGCTTCCAGCTATGCAAATTTTGCCACCGCAAACCTATTTGCTTTTTTCAACTATAAAATCCAGCAGAATATTCGGGACCTGCAGCCCAACAGCGGCCTCTCGTTTTTTGCCGAGCTGGAACGCTCCCTGTCGGCCGGATCCACCACCATCCAAACCGAACAGTATAATATTGATGTCGACTTTTCGGAGCTACGTGCTTTGCGATCAAATTTATACTGGTATGCCGCACCTCTGAAGCGATGGAATCAGTCGCTGCGCGTTGGCGTAGAGGGACTCACCCAGCGGGGATTTGCTTTTGACAACCAATCGGTGGTTTCGGGCGGCTTTTCCGAACCTGTTTTTGAGACCGCTCGCCACCTGCTTAGCTTTAACACGCGTTACACGGTTCCCCTCTTCTATCCCGATAACGGCGGATTCCAGCTTCCCGTCTACTTCAGTAACATTTACCTGGTCGGTTTTACCGACACCGTGGCGGACCTGGACAATCATGGCATCAACGATTTTTTCAGCCATTCGCGTTCTGTTTTTGGAATTGGCCTTCGAACACGGTTTCGCATTTCCAACCTGACGTTTGATCTGGGTGTTGGAGTTGGGTACGAGCCTACGCGCAACTCACTAAATCCTTTCGCAGGGAACTTTTAGCAGTCAATTTTAGCTTATATAGCTCTAAATAATAAGGTCGCTAATATCATGAGAAAAATTACATACCTCTTCCTGTCTTTACTGGTTTTTGGGTCACTGGCTTGTCAAAACGAAGCAGATGACACAGAGACTGAGCGCCGCAAAAGCCCAATCGCCATTGCCAAAGTAAATCACAATAATACGTACGTAAAGGTGGTCTATGGCCAGCCGTATATGAGAGGGCGCGAAATTTTTGGAGAATTGGTTCCGTATAGTGATGTCTGGCGTACCGGGGCCAATGAAGCCACCGAGCTGACCACTACCCGCGACATCCTATTTGCAGGTAATCCGCTTGAGGCCGGAACGTATGCCCTTTTTACCATCCCTCAAGAAGATCAATGGACGATCATCCTGAATTCACAACTGGGTCAGTGGGGTGCGTTTGACTATAACTCTGAATTCGATGTAATGCGCGTTGATGTGAATGCCCAAAGTACCGAAATAACCAACGAGGCATTCACCATACAGTTCGGGGAGGTTGCGGATGATTCCACCTCCATGATTATGAGATGGGAGAACACCGAGGTGCGCGTGCCGGTTGAGTTTATGGCAAGTCCCGAAACCGAATCCTGATCGGACAGAATGTCCTTGAGAATCGAAATTTGAATACTGAAGATGAGTCGAGCTCAGGGAGCAAGGGGGAAGATCCTTTGAAAAAGCTTGGTGAATAATCCGGGTTAATTTTAACCTGAGATCCATATAAGTAAAATGCCAACAATAAGTCTCCCCTTCTCCCCTTGAGGGGAGATGATCGGCTTCCGTTGTTTCTGAAGTCGATCTGAGGGATGTTGAAAGAGATCAAAACGGGCACCTCCCGCCCATGCCACAATTTTAACTTATATCGAATTGACGTTAATTTTAAGTTTAACAGACCAGATCTTAAATCAATTTGTAAAAAGTGCAGAACAAGCGGCCAATTATGAGCCGTTACGAGAATACATTAGGACTTCCTCAAAAAGTCACAGCTCTTTCTTCCATTTAGAAGTATCCCTTTTGTATGAACAAAACCGAACCCAAAAAATCACCGCTTGGGGATTTAATTAATTATTCTATATCAGTGACCTCAGTGTAGATATTATCTCGGTGGGCAGCTCCCTCGTACACCCAGTTGAATCCGTCTATAATCTTTTGTCGCTTGACTGAATCGGGTATGGCAATCTGGTCAACTTCATCGAAACGACGTCCTTCTCCAATCGCATCCCACGAAGGATATTGAGTCAATAGAACAACACTATATTCTCCCCCTGTGTGATGAATAAACACCTTGTAATCCAAAATATATCCTTCATCTATGGCTTTTTGATAAACAGGGTTGGCCATTTCATTAAGCGTACGAAGGCTGTCTACCTTTGCAAACGGAATTTTATATTCTGAAACATACCAATAAGGGGTTTCTTCATTTTCTTGATCTTGTCCTTGTACATCAGAAGTCCCCCATGTAAGACCGAAAAACGCAACTGTTAATATACAAATAATTATCTTTTCCATAACTCCCTCTATCTCTTTGTTAATATTATAGTTAGACGATACAAATAATGGTAGTAAATAGCAAAAGATTGGATTGAAAGCCAGGATCATCATTCTTTCATGTAAAACAGGCAAGGCCGCAATTTCCTACAATTCTGCCCATTTTCTAAGACTTTCTGGAAACTGCAGGCTATGATACGACCCTTTAAACCCCTTTTCTTTACTACCATTTCAAATCTATCTGACCCTCCCTCAAAACCGCTCTCACGGCTTCTGGTTTCTGCCCTTCTCGTTATTTCCAACTTTCTGTATATTCGCCTTACTAAATCTTATAGCTAATAGTCATATTCGAATTATGAGACTTCAATCACTTTTACTTATCCTGGCGGCGGGTAGCATTGTGCTATCGGCCTGCAGTAATTCTGATAATCAACCTACAGACATGAGCGAAAATCCCCTGTTTTACCCTAGCGGGTTACCCTTTGATGCCCCTGACTTTGATGCGATAACAACCGATCACTTCCGTCCGGCCTTCGAGGCGGGGATGGAACGGGAGCTTGAGGAGATCAACGAGATCGCCACCAATCCCGAACCGGCTACCTTTGAAAATACGATCGTGGCGATGGAGAAAAGTGGCCAGTTGCTAAGCCGTACCTCCTCAGTATTTTACAACCTCACCTCGGCCCACACCAACGATGAAATTCAGGCCATCCAGAAAGAGATGGCGCCCAAGCTGGCGGCCCACTCCGATGACATCCTGCTGAATGCCGAGCTGTATGACCGCGTGAAAACACTGTACGATCAGCGCGAAGAACTGGATCTAAATGAGGCCCAAATAAAACTACTGGAGGATACCCATCGCGAGTTTGTCCGCGCAGGTGCCCAGCTCACCGAAGACCAGCAACAGCGAATGCGCGAAATCAACGAGCGCACTTCCACGCTGACCACCCAGTTCCAGGAAAACCTGCTGGATATCACCAGGGAGCGATCCGTGCTGGTGGATGATGTGGAACAGCTGGACGGGCTCAGCGACGACCGTATCGCTGCCGCTAAAGAAGCCGCCACCGAGCGGGGCCACGAGGGGCAGTACCTGTTGACGATTACCAACACCACGAGAGTGCCGATCCTCAAAGAATTAACCAATCGCGACCTTCGCGAACGTGTATGGAAAGCATCGGCCTACCGGGGTATCGGTCAGGACGGCGGCATCGACAACCGGCCGCTGGTACTGGAGCTGGCCAGGCTGCGCGCCGAGCAGTCCGAGCTGCTGGGATATGAAAACCATGCCGCCTACAAGCTGGATCCCCAGACCGCCAAGACCCCCGAAAACGCTCTCGACATGCTGGAGGACCTGATCCCGCCAGTCATTGAAAACAGCAAACGGGAAATGGCTGATATCAGGGAGATGATGGAAGAGGATGGTATTGAAGGTGAGGTGCAGCCGTGGGACTGGAACTTTTACGCCGAGAAAGTGCGGCAGGCCCGGTATAACATCGACCAGTCGGAAGTACGCCCCTATTTTGAACTGAACCGCGTGCTCAAGGACGGGGTGTTCTATACGATGAACAACCTGTTTGGCATCTCCTTTGAGGAGCGCGATGACCTTCCGGTTTATCACCCTGATGTGCGCGTGTTTGACGTGTATGATGAGGACGGATCGCAAATCGGGCTATTCTACGCTGATTATTTTGAACGGGACAGCAAGCGCGGCGGGGCGTGGATGAATTCATTTGTGTCGCAGTCGCACCTGCTGGACAAAAAGCCTGTGATCGTGAATGTTATGAATATCCCCAAACCGGCCGAGGGCGAACCGGCGCTCATCAGCTTTGACAACGTCACCACGATGTTCCATGAAATGGGTCACGCTGTACATGGATTGTTTTCGGACGTGGAATATCCCTCACAGGCCGGCACCTCCGTGCCGCGCGACTTCGTGGAGTTCCCTTCTACGTTTGAGGAAGACTGGGCAATACAGCCTGAGATTCTCGAAAACTATGCCATTCACCACGAAACCGGCGAACAGATTCCACAGGACCTGTTGGACAAGGTGATTGAGGCGAGCAACTTCAACCAGGGATTCGATACCCAGGAGTACCTGGCAGCGACCATGCTGGACCTGGAATGGCACCTGCTTGGGACGGATGAGATTCCCGAAGACGTTCAGGCCTTTGAGCAGCAGGCCCTTGCCAAGTACAACCTGGATATGGAAGCGGTACCACCGCGTTATAAGTCGCCCTATTTTGCTCATATCTTTTCAGGTGGATATGCTGCCAACTACTATGCCTATATCTGGAGCGAAGTGCTAGCCGCTGATGCTTTTGCCTACATGCAACAGAACGGCGGTCTTCAGCGAGAAAACGGCGACCGCTTCCGCGAGTATATCCTCTTCGCAGGGTGGCAGCAACGAGGCGATGGAGCTCTATAAAGCATTTCGCGGCCAGGAGCCGGAAGTCAAGCACCTGCTGGAACGCCGCGGCCTGGATGCCAGCATGTAATGATTAGCAAGCAATTAAATTTTGATGTGGGAGGTCTCTGACTTCCCACATCTCTAATCTATGCAGTCTCCCGTTTTCATTACCTTCCTATTATTAACCCGGATTATTCACGAAATAGTATAAATAATAGCCTAAGTGATTGATATTATTATGTATGCAAAAAATAATAGATGGCTCAAATTTCTTGGTGAATAATCCGGATTAAATCAGAGGCCTTTGAAATACTATGGTTTTGACCTCCCCAAACTCCTCCTGCAAAGGTATGAGGGGCTTATATAAATAAGGATATATTCAAAGTCCCCTAATCAGAGACTTCAAGGGCCGCAGTGTTTATTGCCCACCGATCGAGCCATCGGCCGCTTTCGGCCTGGGTGGCGCTGATTTTGATCCTGCTTTATTCCGCCAACAAATACTGCATTATCAAAAGCTCGATGTCCCTGTCACTAAAATTGCTGGACAGCTAGGATGCGGAATCCGCCGAATAGTCTTTACGGTCCGGCGCATATTATATCACGATATTATCGCAACAAGCTTCCGTATAATACCAGCATATAATGCAAGAATTGACGTTCAGGCTATATTTTCGCACACTATATGCTTGTTCGATAATATGATTATACAGGGAGTTACTTTGTATAATTATGAGTTATAGGGCCAGTTAAAATTCAGTAACCCACAGTTATTTACTTCAATTTTTGTGTATTATTAACGTAATATTCATCTTAGAATCTGATAACACTTTAAGTAATGAAACATTTAGCATTCCTTATTTTAAGCTGCTTGGTATTATACTCATGTTCAGAAAATAATGCGTTAACTTCTGACAGTTACCCTCAAAAATGGAAGTTGGCTAAAATGACTGGGTCGATGATTCCTTCAGAAACAACAGGGGAAGATATGGCATGGCAGGAATCTTACGTGCTGTACACTGACCATACATTTGTCAAGTCAAGTACCCGATACGGAGACGGAGAGACGATAAAAGCAGAAGGTACCTATACCATTGAAAATGCCACAGACCGAAAGCGTCTAGTTTTAACGTATCCAAATGACAATGATATAATTGGCAATTGCACCTCTGAACCTGAAGAATACTTATATTTCAACTCTAACAATAAATTAGTAAACGCTTGGTCAATGTGTGATGGTCCAGAATTAGAATATAAACGAGTAGAATGACTTCGTACTTATTGGCCCTATAACCGGCGCATTAAGCGGACGTGCCTCGCCTAGGCTTTCCCGAAATTGGTCGCTCTTCTTGCCAATTTTTTGGCAGGTGCTTTTCAAAAATAAGGCGGCAACGGCCCGTCTCCCCTCGCTTTTTTCTGCTGGCTCCTTTAAATGGTCACGACCGCTGCCTGGCCGGTCGCTCCCTGTTGCTTGTGATTGGTTGTTAACTTGGTTTCTAATCCGTAACCACGCCGCTTATGCACAGGGTCGTTAGCTGGCTTAGCAAAATTATAACCAGTCACTTCTTATTTTTGAATCAGTTGCTTCAACTTTAACGTTTGAAAAGCCATTACTCTGCAACATTTTTGTAACAGATTGATGGGCAATTTTTAGATGATTAACAGGCCCAATCCCTACATAGTTAATAGGAAAATCGCCTTCACCTTTCATAAATTCATCAAATCCAACCCTTTCTTTTTTATACTTATCTGAACTTCGATGTAGTTCACGATATTCGCTTTTAAATTTACTCTCATCGAATACTCTAATTCCAGACTTTATATATGGAACTAAATGATCCCCACGGGTTCTATATTCGACTTTCTTCCTATCGTCTCCCTTCATATCAAGATGTACTAGCCTCCACTCCTGTTCTTCTTCAAATGTAGAATCTTTGAAAGAGATTAAGTATTCAAAAATCAAATTCGAGAAATTACCACCATACCAATTAGCTACAACATCATAATCATGTTTTTCATTTTCAAAATGGTCTTTGAACAATGCAAAAAGCCCTTCTACTATTTCTATAATTATTTCCTCTTGTCTTTTTCTAGAGTATAAAACTTTTCTTAATCTAGCCTTAGGCCATTCAGAAGGTAGATTTGCATGAATATTGGTTCTAAAAGGTTTTTCACAATTGAAACCAATACAATACTTCCCATAACCTCTCCACTGACTTAGACGATTTTTTGCCTCAGAAAAACAAGTAACATACACATCGTACATTTCTCCAAAAGGTCTAAAAGCCTCTTTTTTTAGGATTTCAAAAAACTGAGTATGCTCCGAATTAGCTTTTTGAATTTCGGTAATCTTGTTCTTAATCAAATTCTCAGCATACATTAGCTCATTCGCATCATTCATATATTCTATGTCAGTACACCATAAATTCTTATTCTCTACCATGCCCAACAATCCTGCAGCATCGGTGTAGTGATAAATAGTTTTAGATGGTTGTTGCTGTAAATAATTTTTACTCTCTAATTTCTTTACAAAATCTCTAAGCCCTGGAGTATCTGTAGGTATTGAAGGGTAAAGATCTGTCGCTTTAATTTGATACATTTAAATTTACTTTATTCAAAAGTTGACAAACTATTATAACATTTTATCAGCCAGCAACCAGCGCATTAAGCGGACGTGCCTCGCCAATTCTTGCCCGCTTCCCTTTTATTAGTTAACCTTTCATTTGTAAACAATTTCAACATTTTGGCGCACGCAGCTTATGCGCAAGGTCGTTGCTTTTGTCTCCTACTAAATTCTAAACTAATTCATCTTTATGGCTTCAACTCCACAAGTAATGGTAAGTTCAACTTTTTATGACCTTTCACAAGTTAGAGCAGATTAGAGGCAGTTTATTGATGATGATTTAGGATACACTCCTTTATTATCTGAAATGAAGTCATTTCCTATAAATCCAGATAAAAACACAGTAGAAAATTGTAAGGAGAAAGTTAGAAAGAATGCCGACTTACTAATTTTAATTGTTGGTACAAGATATGGATCGATAGATCTTGAAACAGATAAGTCAATTACCAACTTGGAATATGAAACAGCCAAAAGAAAAGGGATTCCTATTTATGTCTTTATCGATAAGCAAGTCATAAATTTACTACCAACTTGGAAAGCAAATCCAGATGCAGATTTTTCAAACACAGTCGATACAACCAAATTATTTGAATTTGTAGATAAAATAAGGAATACCGAAGGTATTTGGACTTTCCCATTTGAAAAAGCAGTTGACATAATTGGTACATTACGTCATCAGCTTGCCCATTTATTTTTAGAATCTATACAATTAAGAGAGAAATTCACTGCTGGAGGAAAATTACCTGCACATCTCGCAAGAGCTAAAACCAGAAGCGCTCCAAATTGCGTTGGAAAAGCCTACAGCTTGGGAATATCGATTATACCTTCAATCTTGGATTGATGAGGTTGATAAAGGAAATATTTAGTCCGTAAATTTGAGGCAAATATTTCAATGGGGATTTCAGACTACGTCCGTGCTGATCAAGCCAAAGAATGGTTTGACACCCGCATGCATGAATTAAATCATCTTATAAATGCAGCAAACCATTTAATAAATGTCTCTACGCAAGATGCATTTGGTGAACCTGGGAAACCAGGTGATGAAGAAAAAATAATTTGGACTGCAAAATCTATAGGGGAATTATTTGAAAAAGCTTTGCAGTGGTCCGATCTGGTGAGGAAAGCAAAAGTCGAAGAACCATTTGCAAAAGTAGCAAAAGAAATGACTCAATTTCCCAAACAGATGATAAATGAGCTACAGAAATTTCCTAGAAATTCCTTAGAAGAAATACATAAATCTTTGGAAACAGCATCTGAAGAAAACCCTCAAAAAGTAAAAATGACTTTAAAACTTGATCTTAGCAATGAGGAAAAGTTTCATGAGGCATTAGAAGCCGCTAAGAACCAATACAATTTGTAATATTGTAGGATATGCGCAACCTAACCCCTTTAAAAAGGAAAATGTCAAGCAGACAGTCCACACCCAGTCTTCTTCTTTTCGCTCATCCATAAGTCCTAAACTATTTTAACCTGCAACTGGCGACCGGCTTCGTTGATCACCCTCGGATTACCTGCTGGTGTCCAAACCCCTTTTCGGGCTTATTCTCCGTCAATGGACAGAGACTGTCCCGACCAATCGGGACTATCCCGGATCTTTAACCGGCCAGCCAACCGATGTCCCAACCGGAGCGCACGGGCTTACCTTCGGTGTCCCGGTTAGGCAAACGGGCTTATCGGTTGGAGCCAGCAGGGTTGCGAGGCCGCCCTTACCGGCTGCCCCTTACATCCTTTATTACTTCTGGTCTTTGGTCAACATATGCCAGACGCCCTTGGCCAGCTCTACAGCGACCACGGCTCGGGCTACCGGGCGGCCGCTACGGCGTTTAATCTTTCGATAACATTTCTTGCCGACCTTGTAGTGGGTGTAGGCCGAAACCGCTGCCGGTTATGCGAGGTCGTTAGCCATCTTAGAGCAAAAGGGGAAGTATGCTCCTTAAAATAATTTTACACTTATTATCTTAGCCAAATATGCAAATTGGAAGCCGATTATTAATAAAAATTAATTTTTACAAAGATTAGTTTTTATTAATAAAAAGAAATGCGTATAATCATAACGGATTAACGAAACATTCTTACGAATATATCATCTACAGACAGCTGTTATCCCCTAAATATATCATCTATAAAAAGCAATTATCCCTTCATGATTTTCGATTTGACCATCGAAAATCATCTACTTGCAACTCAACAATGTTAACTATCCCAAGAATACTCAACACTACAGAACGGCACTATAACCCTCAGGAGAACATATCATGATAACAGACACAAACTGTAGAAGAAACTTGGGAGCTGTATGAAATACTACAGATCGAAAAAATATGGAATTGCTTCTTCGCGGGATCCTAAACACCTCCCCCGGGGGAATTATGGTGCTTCACGCAATAAGAGATGCTGAAGATACCATTATTGACTTTGTGGTTACCCACATAAACAAATCGGTAGAGATTTTAACGGGTGCATCGGAGAAAGAGCTCATTGGACAGCGAATAACTACGTTAGTGGCTGATACCGTTAAGGAACCATTAATGAATCAATTTAGAACTGCCACAGAAACAGGAAATCCTGTCGAATTTCAATATCCACATAGAACTGACCAGGACCAAGTAATCTGGTATCATAGCAAGATCGTAAAATATCAAGACGGGGTGGTAAGTACCTTTTTGGATATTACCAAGCAGAAAAAAACGGAAGAGAAGCTTGCCGAGAAAAATAAAGAACTGCAAGAATTGAACAGACAAAAAGATAAACTTTTTGCTGTAATATCCCACGATCTCAGAAATGCCGTTGCAGGTGCTCAAGGAGCTTATGATATGCTCATTCGAAGACTATGAAGATCTCTCCAAAGACGAAATTTTTGAATACCTGAATTTAGTAAACAAAAGGACTCATAAGACCCTTGAGTTACTGGAGGATCTGCTGGCTTGGTCCAAGAATCAATTTCAAGAAGTAACAACGGATCTTAAAAAATTACATCTTATCTGCCTTACCGACTCCATATTTGATATGGTCAGATCACATGCTGAGGACAAGGGAATCACCTTAAAAAATCAGGTTCCGGATACGATGTATATAAATGCGGATACCAATTATGGTGAAAACAATCCTGAGAAATCTTATTACGAATGCGATAAAGTTTTCTCAACCTGGTGATGAGGTCCTTGTACAAGCTAAGCAAGCGGGTGACAAGGTAGAAATATCAGTAATTGATGAGGGAGTTGGAATTGAAAAGGATGCGCTGAAAAAAATATTAAGTAAAAAAAGTACTTTTACCACCTCCGGAACTGATGGAGAAAAAGGTTCTGGTCTTGGCTTGGAACTCTGTATTGATTTTGTAGAAATACACGGAGGTACCATTACAGTGGATAGCGAACTTGGTGAAGGGAGCACCTTTACTTTTACACTACCAAAACACCCGGTTAATCAGCTCATTATAAACTAACGCCGGCTAACCTTCTAACAAGGACTTTGTCAAAGGCACATCCTCACCCACCTTGGATGTTTTTAATTCCATAATTCCTTGTTCACCCCTTTCGCTGGCAACCGGCACTTGTCGATCAAGCTGGGATTACCTGCCGGTATCCAAACCCTTTTTCGGGCTTATTCTCCGTCAAAGGACAAAGACTGTAGCATTCAAAATGCTACTATCCCAGACCTCCCGCCGGTCGTGTTTGATTTGATAAGCCTCCGGAATAAGGTCCGCCCGGAGCAGCTCGGCCAAGGTCTTCGCATCCACTTTGTCGGTCTTTACCTTCGCGTAGCTGATCGCTCCCGCCATCTTGGAGTGAGCCAGCGTCAGCCCGACGCCGTTGGCCTGGCCACCAGTCGCTCAGCCAGTACCAGTTGCTGGCCCGTTCAACCACCGCCTGGACAGGCCCGGTAAAAGAGTTGAAAAAATCCTCTAGCAACCGGCGGCTGGTGGGTAGCTTAGCCTCGCTAATTACCTTTCCGTTGTCATTAATTGCTACATTCACCATATTATGAAGATCTATTCCACAATAGCCCGTGTTGTCCTCCTTGGATTAATTACGATTGATTATCGCTAATCTAAGTGAGGACCTCCTTTTTGGAAAGATCCCGCGCAATACCGGACAGGTCTCGCCCAGTCTTGCCGGTTTTGATTTGTTGGCATCAAATAGTAAAATGAAAATTGAACCAGCAACAGTACGTGCGCCCGTTATGCGAGGTCGTTATGTGTTAAAATTCAATCTTCGAATAGGTGTCATGCTCAGACAAAATGTATTAGGGATAAAGAGATTTAGAAGACTGATATGAAGTTTCAATCAATAAATAGAATAGTACTGATCAGTTTCGCAGTAATATGCGTGTTCCAATCAGGATGTAATCTGGTTAACGAAGATAGAAACGATGATTTCTCCGTTGAGTATTTTCATATTAAACTTACTGACTACTTCATTCAAATGAACACCCCGACTGATACAGTAGGTGTCAATAGTTTTTCAGAAAATGCCAGACATCTGGAAACTTACTTTTTTTCAATTGACGAAAAATTATCAATCACACGGTTTCGACCAGATTTTAATCCATCTGATACCTTACGAATAACTGCAGCAGGTGATACAATACGGCAAAATAACTGGGCACTTGTTTTCAAATTTGATCTATCAAAGTTTGTATCTTTTCGGGCATTAGAAGAGAATGCGGAAGAAGAACCTTTAATAGAATGGGTCTCTCCACCTTTTGATATCAGGATGCTTGATTAACCAGCTCTATACACACATAACAACCGCCTCAAGGCGGTGGGCCGTTATATGGCCAACACCTATATTCAATAGTCATTTAGTTAAATTCCATATATTGTATATAACTGTAATTTATATATATCCATTATGAAACATTTCTTACTACTTACGCTGTCTTGTTTATTTATCTTCTCATGCTCACAAGATAATGCACTAAGTTCTGATGAGTATCCTCAGAAATGGAAGCTCGTTAAAATGACTGGCTCAATGGATTCTTCTGAAACAACCGATGAGGATATGGCTTGGCAAGAATACTATTTGTTATATAAAGATAATTCCTTTCTTAAATCCCGAGAACAAAATGGGGAGAAAACACAGGCCAATGGGACTTATCAGATTATAAATAAATCGGACGAAAAGTATTTAGTGTTAACATACAGAAGCGAACACAATATAATCGGCAATTGCAGTTCCAGAGCTGAGGAAAATTTGGTTCTTGACTCCAAAAATAAAATAATTAGCACTTGGCAAAGTTGTGATGGCCCGCGCTTAGAATATAAACGAGTAGAATAAAGCAACTGTTTGCTGGCCATATATCCAGCGCATTAAGCGCAAGAGGTCGTTATACCAAATAATACCCTATACACTACCTTGGAGATACAATTTTTTCTATGCTTCTACATTTATATATTGGACGGTAGAACAAAATTAATCATAATAGTATGAGTGATTCTACAGTACCCAAAAATTTCAATAAATTGCCACCTGATGCTAAAAAACAGGCTCAGGATTTTGTGGATTTTCTATATCAACGTTATGTGCGCAGTAAGGAAAAGAAAGCATCAAAGCCTTCCTCAATTTTGGGTGGTTCATTTTTTGGTATATGGAAAGATCGTGAAGAAATGAAAGACAGCACTGAATGGGTCAAAAAGGTTCGCAAATCTCAATGGCCTAACGGGTAGTGATGTACACCGAGCTAATCCTCATCGATACGGATGTTTTAATTGATTTTAGCCGAGGTATTGAACAAACACGAAAACAGCTTAAGGATCTCGGAAATGAACATATTCTTGCTGTCAGTGTTGTTACCCAACTTGAACCAATGGTGGGGTGTGAGAACAAAGATGAATTTAAATCACTGCAAGAGTTTTTGTCAGACTTTGGAATCATTCATCTTGATAGTTCAGTATCTCAAAAAGCAGTTGAATTATTCGAAGATTATCGATTAAGTCACGGAGTTTTAATTCCAGATATGTTGATTGCTTTCACTGCCCTATCCCTTGAAATTCCGTTGTTATCCAAGAATCGGAAAGACTTTCGTTTCATTAAAGAATTAGAACTCCTGGAATACAAAGTTGAGTAACTATTTGGTATAACCTATATATGGCCTCCAATGTCAATAGGCAACAGCATTCCCTGGCAAGAAAAAAATTATCCTCACCTAACTGCATTCGATACCCTTTCCGTGGAACCTGCTACAAGCAGTATTCAACAATGGCTGGCAGCTCACGTGGCTGCACCAAACACATATAGAGGCTCAGCTCAACATATCATCAGCAAGACCAGGGTCTAAGCTAATGATCGGTCTCGCACCGACGAGACGGCCATAGAACATATTACGTACCCTCCAGCCCGGATGATCAAACGCGGGGCTATGGCCCCCTCAGGGCCATTCCAGTTATGGAGCATCTCGGAGCAGGGGCAGTACACGCCAATAGATCTGGCGACTTATCCACTTACCAGATATCGAAAAATTCAGGGGCCGCTGCCACCTCCAATCAAGCGGTGCGAGCTAAGGCTTTCCGTCCTATCCAGCTGGAGTATGATCTGCGATACAGTCATAATAGTAGCAACTGGGGAAAGGCTCTTGCTGTTAGATCTCAGTTATACGCCGGGCTGGCGGCAGCGCCCCATTTAAGCTTTGGGTTCGCTCATCATCGCATTGTTTAAAAATTTGTGCTCGTTAAAGAGTTCCCGGCGCTTGGGCATATAATAGACTGCTATACCCAGCCGCTTCGCCACAATGGTCAGGGCCTTGCCTTTCCGTGGCGGCTGATTAGCCGGTTGTAATACTTCTGGGCCTGTTCGTTACCCCGCAAATATAGTAGAGAGGCCTCCGAGAAAGCCCAGCGCAGGTGCGCGTTGCCGATGCGGCCGCCCGTGGTCCCGTAATTCTTCCCGTTAGAAAGACTTTTGTCCTTTCTCCAGCCGAACGTAGGAGTAAAAATCCTGTCGGGTAGCCCGCATTTCGGGTGGATACAAGTGCATTAACACGTGGCTCGCCGAGACTTTTCTCCCATTGGTCGCTCTTTTTGCTCGGTTTCTGGAAGGTGCTTTTCAAACATTTGGCGGCAACGGCCAGTCTCTCTTCATTGTTTCTGCTGGCTCCTTCAAATGGTCGCGGCTATGCCCACCCGATCGCTCCCTTTTGCTTGTGTTTGGGCCGATAGTTTTTAACTTGGTTCTCACTGGTAACCATACACCTTATGCGCCATGTCGTTAGGTGTACAACATCAATTAGCGTAAATTTGCAACGGCAACTGGGTTGCTATCTGATCGAAGTCTTTATCATTATGTAGCAGCTCCACTTCATGTTCGATGCACCAACTTCCGATGAGCATATCTACAGTTTTGCGAATTGTTACGCCTTTCGATCGAAGAAAACGAAAATTAGATGCTGCTTTTATTGCCAGTGATTTTCCACCGAGATGAACACAGTCTAGCGGATCAAGAGCTTGCTTGGCTAACCGAAACTCTTTATCACTATCAAAACCTTGTAGAATTTCGGTGAGAATAATATCTCCAACAAGTAACGACTGCTCGGAAAGAATCCGGTCGAGGCTTTCGGTTTGCTTGTTTTCTATGCCGTTGAAATAATCAATCCATACGCTGGTATCTACTAAAATCACTTGTCGTCAGTCCTCATATCTTCCAAATCACCTTTCCAGTGCAATTTCCCGCGTAAGTCTTTGATATTTTCTTGCTTTTTACGCTGGACTAACAATTTCAAACCTTCTTCCACAGCATCTTTTTTCGTTTTCAATCGACTCACCTTCAAGGCTTCATCCATCAAGTCATCATCGATCACTACATTGGTTCGCATAATAGTATTGAGTTTGTTAATGTGTATTTTTTATCAAATTTATACACATTACTGCTAAATTCCTAACTTTATTGTCCACTTAACCCCGGCGCATTAAGTGGACAGGCCTCGCCTTTCCTTGCCTCCCTTTCATTTTTTGATTAATCTTTCGTTTTAAAACTAATTCAACACCCCGGTACCTGCCGGCTATGCACAAGATTCTATATTTTAGCCCTTCTGAATAACAATATTGTTGCCCAATCGTTATAATTGTGTTACATTGTAATGCAATTAAATATGCAAGTTATGAATACAACACTTTCCATTCGCATCGATAAAGATCTTGAGAAACTTCTTGAGCAGGCCGCCCAGCGTACCGGGCGTCCCAAAAGTGAATTGGTTCGGGAGGCCCTGCGGCGCCAGTTATCTATCGAATCCTTTCAACAACTGCGTAAAGAACTTTTGCCCTACGGGGAAGCACAGGGATGGCTCACGGATGAAGATGTTTTTCGTGAAGTTTCGTGAGATTGCAAATCTGATTTCTGCGGACTCACCAAACACTCCTGACAAACATTGTGTTGTCCTTTCTACGCCTCTAGACAGGAGTGTTTCATGAAAATTTTTGCCGATACCAATGTGTTGGTCAGCGCATTCACAGCAAGAGGGTTATGTGCGGATCTACTCGAAATTATACTTGCCGACCATCAATTGATGACGGGAGAATTTGTATTACAAGAGTTGCAACGGGTACTGACAAAAAAACTCAAGGTTCCTGAAAGAAAAGTTTCTGATGTTCTTCAGTTTCTTCGCAATCATCACGTAGAGCCTATGCCTGATACTCCCTCTGAAGTAAAAGTCAGGGATAAAGATGACCGGTGGGTATTGGAATCAGCCATAAGGGCAAAAGCTGATATCCTGGTTACAGGAGATAAAGATCTTTTAGCTATTTCAGACCAAGTCCCTCAGCTAAGGATCATCACACCCCGGAAGTTTTGGGAGTTGGTACAAGAATAGGTTCGGGCTATATCAAGCATTTCAAGCTGACAGGCTTCCCCGTCCCTTGCTCGCTTCCCATTTTATAATTGCTCTTTCTTTCACAGACAATTTCAGACGCTCCGGCGGCTGCCCGTTAAGCGCAATGTTATTAGGTTGCTCTACTTAAACAGCTAACTATTTGTCATCATATTTAGGGGAATATCTTTGCGCTGCATATAAATCAATTACCGGTTAATAAGAAATTTCATTTTTCCATGCTCCAACGTGAATGGGGGACTGTTGAGTTGCCATTATTTCCAACTTTTGCAACAACTTCTCCTGCCTTTACTTTTTTTCCTTTCTCAACATCGATTTCACGGACATGAACAAGGCTAACCGACAATTATGTGGATGTTAGCCGTTGGTATGCTTCTGCTGACTGTTCGAGCTGAAAACCGTAACCTTCACTCAATCGGATTTGTTTGGCCCTCGCAAAAAATCATTTTACTAGCTCTTGGTTTTGGAGTAGTGTTTTCGCTGGCAGTTTCTTTGTTGTCGGTTCTGACAAGTACTGCACTACCGTCAGATGAGATGGGATCAGGAATCCATAACCCAAATTCCCTGGTGGCTAATGCTGTTGAGTGTGCTTACAGCGGAAATTACTGAAGAAATACTTTTTAGAGGTTATGCCCGCAGCGCCTTTTTAAATGGACCAACAGCAAATGGCTTGGTTCATTTATCTCTTTTGCCTTCTTTACAGCAATAGACGCCACGGGGTGGAATCTGGATCATATAATTGGAGTCGTCATACCATTAGGAGTTGTGCTAATAACCCTATATTGGTGGCGGAGAAATGTGATTATGGTTATGATCGTACACATTATGGTCAATCTCTCATTAGTATTCATGACGCTTGCCAGGGAAAACTAAACACAGGTCCAGAAAACGTTTATATATCAAGAAAATTAACTCGGATATGGTACACACTTGCTTTCGTTTGATGCTTAAGCAGTTTCTATTTTATTTTCTAAAATAAGTAGACAATCCCTTCTCCCGTCCTTATCTGTTATACGTTTTAAAAAATCAATCATTTTATGCACCGATCTCCTTCAATAAAGACACTCATTAAAGATCTTGAACCTGACGAGCTTCGTGAAGTGATTCTTGAGCTTTGTAAACTTGAACCGAAGAACAAACAATTTTTACAGCTTTACTTACAGAGTTCTGATGCCGTAGATATTAAATCCATTGTCAATGAGGCAAAGAAAAAAATTCATGGCCATTTTTATGGTCGATCGATGTTTCCAAAAGTAGATTTATCGAATGCTCGTAAGACAGTAAGCGAATACAGTAAAGTTTTAAAAGAATATCCAAGCCAAATAGCTGACCTTAAACTTTACTATGTTGAAATTGGTACCGAGTTAACAAATGAATTTGGCGATATAAATGAAGGTTTTTACTCGTCATTGGAGTCAATGTTTGAAAGTTTTTGTAACCAGATAAAAAAGCACCCTATTTATTTTAAGAAGTTTGAAGATCGAATCTATGAGTTGCAAATAGCTTGTCAAAATATTGGCTGGGGTTATGGTGATGTAATCGATGATCTTGCATTTGAGTTGGAAGAGGTAATAAAAACCAGCTAAATAACACATCAACCGTAGAAAATTACTCTAATGTAGAGTTTAAATTTAATGATTATTTCAAGTTTGAAAGGGGCTTTTTCAGAATAGATCGTTCCCAGAATATTAACTAACTGTGGGTTTACCTGCCGGCGTTCGATCCCCTTTTCGGGCTTATTCTTCGTCAATGGTCAGCGAATGTAGCGGGCTATTATCCCATATCTGCCGCCGGCTATCCCAGCTATATAGGGCTCTACAGTTAGGGCTCGTTTTTAAGCAAAGCTATCAAACCGTTCCGATCTTTACAGTAGGCCAGGATAGTATAAAATCCATCTTGTTCCGGCTGGGAGGACCACTATTGTTATTGATACCAATGCAATTAGCAGTCTCTGGGAACCCAGTGATAAAGTACTTGTGTATTTCCTATTGGTAGCTACATTATTCTTTACTCATAAATTAGCATATTGTATTCATGATAAGATTTGAGGTTACTGCTATAACATCACTACCGCCGGAAGAAATTGTAAAAGGTATGTTTGATGTATCCAATTGGATCTCTTTCAAAGGATCAGGTCCCGTTCCGGGAATTGACGATGCTAAAATTGTTACGCCAGAGGAGTGATTGTGGGTGCAACCTTCAACGTTAAAAACAGTGATGGGAGCTATCATGAAGAAACGATCGTTGAATATGACCCTGCTCATTCATTGGTCATGAAACTGCATAAATTTTCTTCTACTCTTAACAGATTCGCAAGTCACTTTAACGAAATATGGACGTTTAATCGTCAAAAAAATCGGACCCATTTAAAACGCTTTTTTGAATTATATCCCAAAAACTTATTAGGATCTATTTTATTACGATTCATTGCATACTATTTAAGAAAAGCGGTTATAGCCCACACTGATACAATTGCAAACGATACTGATCGCCAGGCAACCTAAATCCATGATTCAAAAGCTCACCAACAAGATGACGAAAAAAGCAGCTTTCTTTTTACGTATCAGCGCTCTGATACTTTCAGCCTATGCTGTCGCCTTTCTGGTTTATCCTGAATTATTGGGACAGCTTGTTGGCTTTACCCATCATAGTCCAAACACGTTGGTTGAGGTAACTGCTTTTTACGGTGGACTGGGATTAGGTTTAGCCATTTTCCTAATATGGTCGGCAGCCCATAAAAACCGCATACATCTTGCCTTGATGATGATATTTTTTGTATTCATGGCTGCCGGCATCGCCCAATTGGTTGGAATTATCAGATTCGGATTTGAAGACCCAAGCCAGCCAATCGTAACGATACTGGAAATCAGTTGGGCGCTCATCTCCGTTTGGTTGGCCCGTAATAACAGGTAAGTATTCACCATCTTGGATATCAACACCTCAACAATATTCGCCTTACATCGGCTGCTGGTACTGTTTTCCCAGAGCCAAACCGTAAAATGGAATTGATCCAGTGCTAATTCGTTCTAAAGGTCCAGTTAAACTCCATCTCGTTACCGGTAATACTTTTGATTAAAACACTCCTGTCATTTTATTTCTGATTTTTCCCAACTCCATATTCCGGAATTCATACGGTTCACTATACACGTGTCGGGAGTACAAGACTGCGGATATCACAGCTTCTATCAAAAGCTTCACCCAGCGTCAGGTAGAAACCGCTGGTATTTTCACCAAAGGCCAGATCCATGCGGAGGTTCATCGGGTCTTTTCGGTTCAGATTGAAGCAGAGTCCACCACCTGCGGTCCATTTCACGTTACTGAGGGAAAAATCGCTGAATGAATGCCAGACCTCCCCAGAGGAAGCAAAGCCTGTAATTCCAACGCGCCCAATAAGTTTCTGCCGAAGTTCGGCCTGAATTTGTCCACCGTTATAATCGCGGAAACGGCCTGCGTAATAGCCCCGCAGAATAGTCTCCCCGCCAAGCGTTGCCATATCTGTTTATCGGCGGAGAGCCTGCATTCAGCTTTGATATAGCCTGCAATGCCACAACCGTATTGCCTTCATTAATGTTGAAATACCGGCGCAGATCAATTTGCCAGGTGCTGTACGCCTCGCTGGAGCCAAGCCAGCCAGGATTTATCAGGAAGGAGAAATCCACCAGGTAGTTTTCTATGGGCGTGATGGTGCTGTTTCCCGCTTGTCGATGCGGGCTATAAATCCCACGCCTGCCGCGGTGTGTCCATCTGCACCATTGAATGCGGGGGTTGGGATCAGGTTTCCGTCAAGATCTTCAAATGCCATATCATACGTTCGGGTCCATCTAATCCTGGGACCGATAAAAGTTGAAGGTGCCACCTTTTTTAGCGCCGACTGATCGATATAAACCTGGCGGTAATCCATCTGCAGCTCATCATCAAAATTTGTATTTGGTCCCACACCCAAAAACTCTCGGGAAAATAGTTGTAGCTGTAAGCCTCCGCTGAAAATCCATGCCTCATCCGGCATCACCAGGTAGGGACTAAAACTGAGCAATAACTGGCTGTTCAGTGTGTAAAGCGCGGAAATGAGCATGGAAGAGGGCCTCGTTTCCCGGTCCTGAATGTCGGGGTTTAAACTGTCGTATTGCCGCGCCTCCAAAAAGCAAGCTGGTTTCAGGGCTGCTGCTTATAGCCGGCAGAAAGATGGTATTATTTTGATATTCCTCCTCTTTTTCCGGCGAAGCCTGTTGCTGGGCATTGGCTGTCGTAGCTGCAAGAACAAGGCAGAGCGTGGTCGTCGCCAGCACTACTATTTGTTTTATTTTATTGGAATAGAGACGCATACATTCAAGGTATTTAGTTTGTAAAATAGTTTCCCTACATAACTTTTCAGGCGACAATATTTTACGCCCGGGAGATAAATTTGGTTGCGTGAATGTGATTATTTTTAAAAAAAAGAGGGAGGAAAAATTAAAATTTACCGATAGGAAGTTTGGTGGATGTTAAAGCCTTCTCCAGGAACTGCTCTGCCTGCTGGATGTGATCCCCCAGCTTCTCATCGCCAATACGGTCCAGGGTGGAGACCAGCATATTCATCCGGTTATTTTGCTCAAAATAGGCACGATGGCGGTGCATAAATCGCCAAAAGAGACCATCCCAGATCGGCTGCCATTCGCCCTTCGTTTTGCTATAGTTGCTCATCTTGCAGATATAATTGCTGGAACTGATGTACGGCTTGGTGGCCATCAGTCCGCCGTCGGCAAACTGGCTCATGCCGTACACATTGGGCACCATCACCCAGTCGTAGGCGTCCACAAAAAGCGCCATGAACCAGCGATACACCTGGTCGGGATTAAACTCGCAGAGCAGCATGAAGTTGCCCAGCACCATCAGTCGCTCTATATGATGCGCATATCCCGTTTTCAGCACGCGCTTTATCGCTTGGTCCACCGGATCGATGCCCGTAGTTCCCTCCAGAAAGATTCCGGGATCGGACGATCAAACGCCAGAAGTTTTCGGTGCGCTCCCGGTGGCCTTCCAGCTCATAGACCGCCCTGATAAATTCCCGCCAGCCCACTATTTGCCGGATGAATCCCTCCAGTGTATTCAGCGGAATGTCGTGGTTTTCCGCGTAATCGAGTGTAGTGTTCAAGACTTCTTGCGGGGTGATGAGGCCGGTATTGAGCATGGGCGTCAGCAGGCTGTGATTCAGAAATGACTCATGTTTGAGGATAGCATCCTGGTAATCTCCGAACTCGCTAAACCGCTGTTCCAGAAATTGAGCCAGCCATTGTCTTGAATCTTCAAATGTTACCGGATATCTAATTTCTGAATACAACTCCCCATAATTTTGGAGATAATATTGCCTGACATATGATTCGGCTTCCGCATAGTATTTGTTTTCCTCCGCCCAATCTAGAGCCGGAGGTGTTTTCTGTTTCAGGGTATTTGGAGCGATTTTCCGGATCGAACGACCACTTGCCGCCGATCGGCTTTTTATCCTGATCCACCAAAATATTCCGCTTCTTGCGCTGGGCAATGTAAAAGTCGGTGTGATAATAGGAATCCTTCTCCTCAAAGAAAGCGGTTATTTCCTCCAGCGAGTTGAGAAACATAGGGGAGTCGTGGCGTACCAGTTCTACCTGTTGTGTTTTGGCGGATTCCAGCAGGCGCCGTCGCAGCCAGTCGTCGGCTGGATCCACATAATGAATTGTCTCTATACGTTCTTTTTTTAGTTGGGGGATTAGGTTGCGCACGTCTGAAAGCTTTTCTTCAGCCTGAATGTAGGTTACGTCGATATTCTTTCCGCGAAGATAATCCTCATAAAACTTCATGGAGGCCCGGTGAAAAAAGAGCTTCTGCTTGTGAAAGGAATACTGGTTGAAGTAAGCTCCTCTTCTGCCAGGTCGATCGGGCGATCTGCGTTGACGGCGGGATTTTCTTTAAATAGCTGGTGCGGAAATAAGATGGTTGCGGTGCTCATGCTATCGGTTTTAATTCATTACGTTTTTCTTTTTCTAATGCCGGCTGACAACCGCCTGTTTTTAAAAATTGTACTGAGGGGCTGTTAAACTCGGCTTTCAAAGTGACCGACACATGACTTCACAACCCTCTAAATCTCCCTTTTCTGAGGGAGATTTTGCGTGATATAATCTCTTCGTAACTGCTTCCGGTCATGCTGAACTTGTTTCAGCCTCTCGCTGGGGCTATAAGCTTAATTAATTCATGCACCAAAAAGTCCCTCTTGGCGAAGAGGGATTTAGGGAGATTGACATTCCATATCTTACTAAACTTTGTTGGAATGCAAATCTACCCCTTACCCGCCCCGGGTTTAGCAATCTCGTTGAGCATGCCCTTGAAAATGAAGCCGTGGAACGGCAGCATGCTGTACCGCAGTGATCCGTCCCCACACGCCCAGCGGGCAAAACGTTGCGATCTGGTGCAACGTGTCGTCTTTGATGTTGAATTCTAGCCAGGCTTCCCCGGGCAGCTTCATCTCGGCATAGAGCAGCAGTCGTTTATCCTGCTTATCGGCGTAAAGCACCGCGCCAGAAATCGAGCGATTCACCGGCCGTTATTTCGGTGCTGCTTTTGCGACCGCGCCTAAGTCCTACGCCGCCGGCCAGCTTGTCGAGGAACCCGCGGATTTCCCAGAGCCAGTTGCCGTAATACCAGCCCGTTTTGCCGCCGATCGACCAGATACGGTCGAGCACGGTTTGCTGACTGCTGATTTTCTTGCTGCGTTGATCTTTGAAGCAGCCGTAGCTCGGCACTTCAATGTGATTTGAGATGCCTTCTTCCAGCGTTTTGCTGGACAGCGCGTCGGTCCAGCTGGAAAGCACTTCCTGCTGCTCCACCTTGTCGAACGCCAGCTGTATAGCCCTCTCATAGGAAATCAGGTCGATATCCAGCAGCTCCGTGAGCTCATTGTCTTCGGCCACCACTTCTACCTTCATGCTATTGACCAGGTTCACGGCCAGCCGGTAGGAGGTGGAGGTTACAAAATAGAGCCAGTACGAGGAGAGGCGCGGGGTCATCACCGGCACGCTTATGATGGTGCGTTTCTGGTTACGGACCTTGGCGAACTTCAGGAGCATCTCCTTGTAGGTGAGTACTTCTGGTCCGCCGATGTCGAAGGTGCGGCTGTAGGTTTCCTGCCGCCCCAGCACCTGGCTCAAAAACTGTATGACATTGCGGATTGCGATAGGGTGCGTGAGCGTGTTGAGCCACTTTGGGGCGATCATTAATGGGAGTTTTTCCACCAGATCACGGATGATCTCAAATGAGGCGCTGCCTGATCCCACAATAATGCCGGCCCGGAGCGTGGTCAATGGAAACCGCCCTGAGCTCAGGATCTCTTCCACCTGCTTGCGGGAACGCAGGTGCTTGGAGAGTTCTTTACTGTTTACGATGCCGCTGAGGTAGATCACCTGCTGGGCCTGTGTTTTATTCAGGCGGTCCACAAAATTTTTAGCAGACTTTTTCTCGAGTGACTCAAAATCATCATCGCCCGTAGACATGGAGTGAATTAGGTAGTAGGCGGCGTCGATATCTTCCGGGATCACCTGCAGGCTGTCGCGATCCAGGAAATCCAGCTCCACCACTTCCAGCAGATCCGTATCGTATTTTGACGTATCGAACCTTCGTTTATCGCGTACGCAACAGACTACAGTATGGCCTTGGTCCAGCAACACCGGCAGCAGCCGCTTGGCGATATACCCGGTGGCCCCGGTCAGTAATATTTTCATAGATAGGTGTCGGTGGTTTAGCGCTGATTAAATGATCATTCCAAAAGTTGCTACTTAACCACCAGGGGAGGGGAAGACGTTCCTGAGATTATTATTCTCTTATATATTCTTATACCATTCTTCATTAATTGTGATTTTCTCAACCATCTCGACTTCAATACCCAATTCTAATTCTTTCAATTTTTCCACTAAATCATAGCCATCTATTAAATCTATTGGCGTTGCACCATCTCTGGCAGCTTCCTTTTTCGCCTCACTACTAAATGTACCCGTAGTTATAATTAGGCCCTTATCACCTCTGCCCATCATGGCACCACGAAAATCTCTTACAACAGAAGAGGATACACGTATCTTTATATCTCTTAGCTTGAAACATGATATGAAAAGACATTACTCCGCCAAGCCTTAATATACCACGACCATCAATTCCACCATCATTTGTCTTTCGTGTAATTTCAACATTTTTAAATCCTAATTCCCTCAACATTCGTTGACAAAGTTTTTCAAAGGAAGTTGGATCTATATTTTTTATGATATTCAATAAATCATCTTGCCAGTTGAATTCATCTATTTCACTATCAGGATCGTCTATTGTACCTGTACCAGAACTATCTGATTTGTCTTTCTCATTCATCTTTTTTCTGGCGATTTTCTTGATTTTTTTATTATCAATTTTGCCAACTTTATCATCTTTTTGAGTTAAAACCCAAACTCCCCGTTTTGAATTTTCAAGTATACCAGCATTTTTCAGATATGTTCTTGCCCAAGCCAATCTATAACTTAACTTTGTTCTACTTTCTTTATGGATATCGTTAATCTCTTCTTCAGATAGATCGAGTACTTTACTAACCTCATCTTCAATTTCAGATATGGAACCAGAACCTCCTAAATTTTTAAGTGCTTGTATAGTCGGATTGAAAAGTTCTTCGTACTTATACTGAAATTCCTTTCCCATTTATCTCATTCAATTAAATTATTCTTTCAGCTTTCCACCAACGCCAGCAACTCTTCCGGTACATCCAGCTTCAGGCGGAGCAGCATCATGGCGTGGGTTTTGCCCTGGGCGTCGAGCTGCAGCGACACGGTGCCCCCGCCGCCCAGGCTCTCGTGCAGCACAAAATTAAGGGCATGGATATTATCCATTTCGTAGCGCTCTACCTTGCCTTTGCAGATATGTTTCATGTGCTCTTTGACAAGCTCGACGGTGAGGTGCTCTTTAAGGAAGGGATAGATATCCGGGTGGCGGGCGATGATCCCGATGTTACTGTTGTTGCCTTTATCGCCGCTGCGGCCGTGGGCTATTTCAAGGAGATGGACGTTCGGCATTTCATCTGTTTATTTACGTTAGCTGTGTGAGAATTAATAACCTACTCATTGTAATAGAACTTATCTCACGTTATGTCAGTCAACAAGTGGTACATGCATTGTGGCTTTTTTACTTGTTTTGATCAAACCAAAATGAATACGTATGAAAGAGAGTAGGTCTCCAGATAGTTCTGTTTGGACTTACTCCAACTAAAGATTCCTGAGTTCAAGTAGTAAGTGCAACATGAAGAAAGACCTCAGGGGAATTCCCCTGAGGTCTTCCGCCAAGCGGGTTATATTCATGTTGTCATGCAAAAATACACCCAACTCAGCTTAGAAAATCGTCATCAAATTAAGGCCCTACTCGATGCGGGCCATAATCAAAGTGAAATTGCTCGAACGATCGGCGTTCATCGTTCTACGATTAGCCGAGAACTTAATCGTAATGTAGCCAATGAAGGCTCGGAGGGCAACCCGTATTGCCCTAGAACAGCCCAACAGCTTACCGACCCAGCGCCATCGGGACAAACCCAAACACCGGCGTTTTACCGACGCCCTCAAGGCCCAGGCCCGCCAGTGGCTGACCGTAGAGAAGCTTTCTCCGGAACTCATCAGCGGCCGCTGGGGCGTGATGGGGATCGATGGCGTCTCCCATGAGACCCTCTACCAATGGATATGGACAGCGAAGCGCAATAAGGACCCAACCGATAAGGACCTTTACAAACACCTCAAGCATGGGGCTCGTAAGGCCAAGCGGGGCAATCGTCAAGACAGCAGGGGCCGCATTAAAGGTCGTGTATCTATTGAGCAACGCCCGGAGGTCGTGGAAAAACGCCAGCGATTGGGCGACATCGAAGTAGATCTAATGATGGGCAAAGCCCATAAGTCGGCTCTGTTGGTGCTGACCGATCGGACCACCTTGCTGACGGCCTTGGAGAAAGTCACCAGCCGAAAAGCTGAAGGGATAGCCGACCGGATTACCCAGCGCCTGGGCCGAATTCCACCAGCCTTCATCAAAACCCTGACCTTTGATAACGATAAAGCCTTTGCCCGACATCAGGATATTGCGAAGGACTTGAAAGCCAATACGTACTTTACCCGACCATACACTTCCCAGGATAAAGGTACCGTAGAAAACCGTATTTGGGTGCTCCGACGGTTCTTTCCCAAGGGAACCGACCTTCGCAAGGTCTCCGAGGAGCGCATCAAAACTGTCGAAGAGTATCTGAACTTTCGGCCTATACGAAAATTTGATTACCTTAATCCAATCCAACAATCTTTAAATCACCGCGCTGTTGCATTAATCACTTGAACATGGCATTGTTTATTTTTCTACGACAAAAAAACGAATTAAAAAATCGCCAAAAATCCCAGATATTATCATTTTCAACTCCGATTCCTGCTTTTGCTTTTCGATATTCAATAACCGTAAACCATCTGCTGCAGGGATTCTCTGGACTCGGTAAGATCTGTTTCGGAATGTTAATCTCCTATTTCTAAGCAATGTAATCCTTTTAACCAAATCGGGATAATGTATGCCTGGAGAAGCGGCCTTTCCCCTAATCACTAATAACCAATCCTCTGGTAACAAAACAGTAGAGTTTACATTCTTCTTGATTGTTGAGTCCCTTTTAGATCAAGCCAAAAGGAACACCCGCAACCTATTTCACTTTACCTATTTCATGAACGGGCTCGTTGTTCTTTTCCGCCCAGGATTTGACTTGTTCGGCGGCATCCGGATCCACCACGGCGATGAGGCCGATGCCCAGGTTAAAGGTGGCGCGCATGTCATCTTCGGGGACGTTGCCGAGCTGCTGGATCAGCTCAAAAATGGCGGGACGCTCCCAGCTATCCCACTGGATATCGAGCGAGCGTCCTTCAGGCAAAATGCGCTTGGTGTTGGCCACGATGCCCCCGCCGGTGATATGTGAAAATCCGTTGACACCGTTGATTTCCTTCAGTTCAGAAATAAGTGCCAGATAGGAGCGATGCACTTTCAGCAGTTCCTCTCCCACCGTGGATCCCAGTTTCTCCACGTTATCATCTACCTCATATTCTGAAAACAGCACTTTGCGGGCCAGCGAGTACCCGTTGGTGTGAATACCGCTGCTCTGAAAGCCCAGCAGCAGATCGCCTTTGTTAATTTGATCCCCCTGAATAATCTGTTTTGCGATCCACAATGCCCACGATGGTGCCGGCCAGGTCAAATTCGCCCTCGCTATAGATATCCGGCATCTCTGCCGTTTCGCCGCCGATGAGCGCCACGCCATTCTCCTTGCAGGCTTGGGCAAATCCCTTCACCACATCGTAGCCCACGTTCTGCTCCAGCTTGCCGGTGGAAAAATAATCCAGAAAAAAAAGCGGTTTTGCCCCGCATACAGCGATGTCGTTGACGCAGTGGTTTACCAGATCCTGTCCTACCGTATCGTACCGCCCAGTTTTAAACGCCACAATGAGCTTGGTGCCCACCCCGTCTACGCTGCTTACAAAAACGGGATCGTCAAAACTTCCGAGATCGGGACGAAAAAATCCGCCAAATCCGCCTATGTCGGTAAGCACCGACGCGTTGTGGGTTTCCCGAACCACGCCTTTGATGGAGTTGACCATCTCTTCTCCGGCTTCAATATCTACGCCTGAGTCTTTGTAGGTGATGCTTTTTTTCTTCTTATCGTTGCTCATAAATACGTTGGTTACCAGTTTTTTCTTTCGATTAAAGAGGTAATATGTGCCAGGTGATGCCGCCCGTGCCAGTCGTAGTGCTCAATATGCTGCCAGAGCGTAAATGGTCCTTTATCGGGATGATTATATTCTTTTTGCAACTCATTGCTCGATAATCCATCAAGGAGAAAACCCCACCTGGTATGGAGATTCTTAATCAGGTCCAGTGAAATTGAAACGGGTGCCTTGTAAACGGCAAGTTCAGCCCATGCTTCCTGGTGATACGGTTTTATCGTGGGATAGTCTTCGGTAAGAGCCCAGTTCATCCGGATGTACCCGTTCATGTGGCTGTCTGCAATGTGATGCACCAGCTGCCGTACGGTCCAGCCGCCGGGTCGATACGGAGTGTCGAGCTGGGCTTCGTTGAGCGGTTCTATAATTTTAACCAACCGGGATGGAAGAGCTTTTATCTGCTCAATCTGTTTCTGGAGTTTCTGTTCAGAAAAAATATCTCCCGGCTTATGACGGCCTATCGGGTATTGAAGATCTTTCATATTTGGTTTAAGATTACCGGTTGAATTGACTGATAAAAATATAGAGGAACATGAAATTCTTTGAAAAGGATTTTATCCACGTTTTCCTCGTCGGTTATACTAGTATAGTAAAATTTTAAATCTTTGTAGTACATAATAGAAACTGTGGATAAGTTGAAAAGAAAATAATGCACGCCTCTTGACAAAATTGTGAATATTATGTGGATATATTTTGTGGATATCTCAACGCTGTATAAACAACGGTTTAGGGGTAAAATGGAAGATTATCCACAATTACTATTTTAAAAGTTATTCCAGTTTTAGTTTTATTAACACCAAAATCAATGTTGATAACCCGTGGATAACTCTGATTAAATGTTGAGTAATGTTTAAAACTTTATTGATATTAGTAATCAATTTTATACTGTAAAGTTTTCCACAGGGTAATCCACAATAAATAAAGGGAACTTAGATGCGGGTAGTGGTCCAACGAGTGCGTCGGGCAAAGATTGAAGTTGAAGATGAAGTGACAGGATCGATCGGAAAAGGATTGCTGTTGCTGGTGGGGATCCATGAAGAAGATACCGAAGAAGAGCTCCGGTGGATCTGTGACAAGATTTTGAAGCTCCGCATATTTGACGATGAGAATGGAAAAATGAATGATTCTGTTCAGGATATTTCGGGTGAACTGCTGGTGGTATCACAGTTTACACTCTATGGAGATGCAGAGAAGGGCAACCGGCCCAGCTATATCGAGGCGGCCGGGCCTGAAAAGGCCGAACAGCTTTACGAGCAGATGATCAGCTATTTTAAAAAGAAATCCGAACTGAATGTAGAGACAGGAAAGTTTGGGGCCTATATGGATGTGGATATGCTGAATGAGGGTCCCGTAACGATAATTTTAGACAGATGACAACCCGTTAAATGGCAGTTTTTTTTCTTTTTGTTGATGGCGTGGGCCTTGGAGATGATGCGCCTGAAAATCCATTTTGTCGAAGTAGTTATCCCGGTTTTAATGCGATGGGCGGTGGCCAGCCTTTTGTTCGTCACGCAGAAGCGATTACCAGTCAGAATCACCTGTTTAAGGGAATTGATGCCACACTCGGAGTAGAAGGGCTGCCCCAAAGCGGCACGGGACAGGCGGCCCTGTTCACGGGCGTGAATACAGCCAGGGAGGTGGGGCGCCATTTCGGACCTTTTCCGCATTCCAAAATAAAACCTTTTCTCAAGCATGAAAGCCTATTTAACAAAGCGATGGGGATGGGCCGAAGATGTACCTTTATGAACGCCTATCCTGATATATTTTTTGAGCGTTCGAAAAAGAGAAATCGCTGGAGCTGCACTACCCTGATGACTAAAAGTGCGGGCATCCGCCTGTATACCGAAGAAGATCTTAAAAAAGAAAGAGCCATCACTGCCGAGATAACCCAGCAGGCCTGGAGAGATAATCTTAAGATAGATGTGCCTGCAATAACGCCAGCTAAAGCGGGCCAGCGCATGCTGGATGCGGGACGTGATCATGACCTGATCCTCTATGAATACTACCTGACGGATAAAGCGGGTCATGCCCAAAACCACTCGCAGGCGGACGAGGTAATTTCTCGATTTGACCAGTTCCTCCAATACCTGGTAAAAAATCGCGGGCTGGGGGATACCCTTGTACTTAGTAGCGATCACGGCAATGTAGAGGACCTGTCCACCAAGACGCACACGCTCAACGATGTGCCGCTTTTTATAAAGGGACCGGGAGCAACGGCATTTCAGAAAGTAGACAGCATCCAGGGCGTTACGCCCGCTATTTTGGAAATTTTGCAAGAAGAATGAGCGTCTGCAATCCTATTTATCCAACGTATTAGTTATACGACTAAAAATTTCTTCAATAGAGCCAACGCCGTTAATTTTCTCCACTTTGTCTTGATCCTCATAGTATTTAAGAACTGGTGCGGTTTCGCTGTGATAGACTTCAAGGCGATTTTTTATGCCCTCTTTGGTGTCGTCTGAGCGGCCTTCACCACGGCTCAAAATGCGTTCGATAAGCTCATCTTCGGGCACCTGCAGCACCAGGAAAGAATCCAGTGCTTCGTCGTTTGATTCCAGGTATGCATCAAACGCTTCAGCCTGGGGTACGGTACGCGGAAAGCCGTCCAGGATATATCCCTCGTCATACTGGTTTTTTTCAAGCTCCTCTTCCACCAGGTCAACCACGGTTTCATCAGGAACAAGATCGCCGGAGTCCAAAATGGATTTCACTTTTTTGCCCAGTTTCGTCTCATTTTTTATGGCTGTCCGGAAAATTTCGCCGGTTGAAAGATGGGGGATGTCGTATTCTTCGGCAATTTTCTGGGCTTGCGTCCCCTTGCCGGCACCGGGAGGTCCAAAAATGATAATGCGCATTCGCGTATAATTTTATTAAGATTGAGTTTTTCAGGCAGAGAAGATACCGCAAAAGGGGTGCAGATTCAATTTCAGTGCTCCTTTATTGGATTAGAAAATGATTCTTAGATTTTAAACAAACAGCCTCACCCTAAATAACCACCTGTTGTAAGCACACGCATTTTTCTGTATTGTACCAGTTCAAATTAAATGGTTGCATGATGACTTGGACTGACGTTCTATTATACATTAATAAGATCCTCAACTTTGTTCTGTTTCAGATCAAAGAGACGCCGGTTACCGTGCTTTCGGTGCTGATCTTTCTGTTGTTTACCACTGGCTTTATCATACTTAGTGTGATGGTCCGTAAAGCACTGAGCCGCCGGGTCTTCAGGAGATTTAAAATAGATGAAGGCACCAGTTACACGCTGTCACGCATTTCACAGTACACCATCATCACTATTGGTGCGCTCATCTCTTTCCAGTTTATCGGGGTGGATTTGAGTGGTCTGGCGGTCATTTTTGGGTTGCTTTCTGTGGGGATTGGCTTTGGCCTGCAGAATATAACCTCCAATTTTATATCGGGTCTTATCATTCTTTTTGAGCGGCCCATAAGCATCGGCGATCGGGTCATGGTCGGCGATATTGAGGGGGATGTCACAGAAATAAATATTCGCGCTACTAAAATACGCACCCTCAACAACATCTCTATTATTGTGCCCAACTCGGAGTTTGTCTCCCAGAGTGTGATCAACTACTCCCATGGCGATCCGACGTTCCGGCTCGATATTGATGTGGGGGTCTCCTACAGTTCAGATCTCGATACGGTTCTGCGCTGCCTGGATGAGGTAGCTAAAGAGAATACCGACGTAAAAAAGAGCCTGGTCACCAGGTGCATCTGATTTCTTTTGGGGATTCATCCTGGGATATGCAGATTAGAACCTGGATCGGGGATGTCGAAAGAGTATCCGCGGATACGCAATGAGCTGAACCAGGCAATTGTCCAAAAATTCAGGGAAAACGACGTGGAGATTCCCTTCCCGCAGCGCGATCTCCACCTGCGCTCTTCCATCAATATTCCCTTTCAGGGAAAGGATTCAGAAGACCAATAAATACTGGTTTTGTTATATATTAATGTCTATTAGAAGGGGCTGTGTGTTATCAAAAATAATAATGTACTGATAGCAAGGGAGAAATTATGAATGCTGCAAAGCGGGTCACGTTCTTTTTTCTGGGGATACTCATTTTAACCGGTTGTAGCCCGTCAACCAAGGTTGATGAGCGGTTAGAAGTAACCCTCCAAAGTGAACAACAGGTTTACTCCGCCGATGAAAAAATAAGTTTAAGATTAGAAAACACCACGGATAATGTTGTTTATCTCAATTACTGTGGACCTGTGCTACTTTATCAGCTTGAAGTAAAAGGAAAAGAAAAATGGAAAACGGTGGGAAGTGGTATATGTTTGGCGATATATGCCTCGGAATTTGTGCCGGCCGTGAAACCAGGGAAATCTAAAGTTATAGAATTATATCAACAAAAAACCGGCCAGTATCGATATAGCCTGTCATACACGTTATCTTCGGCGTCTTCAAAAGTACAGCAGGTAAATGAAAAATTTGGCGTCCGGTAGTGGATGAATAAAAAAAAATTCCTTTTTAAAGAAATAGGCTTTCTTTTTAAAACCTGAAAACTCAAGAGTATCTACTCTTAAGTATCAAACCTTAGCTACACACGTCGTTATCGATCACTTCTTTGTAGGTTATTTTGCTTCCGCTAATTACAGCATTTCGGGTGTAGCCGTTTCCGTCGAGATAGATACGGTTTTAACGCTGGCCGGCGGTGCATTCTCGGCTACCAGGTCAAAGGAGAACTCATTTAATCCTGCTTCATTAATGGAAACGTATTTCGTAATCGGCAGGTATCCGTAGGCTTCAACGATAAGTTTTACGGTTACCGGGGAAGTTTCCGAGGGCGTTATATCATTGCTGATCCCAAAGTTTAGAATGCCCGGTCCGTAGTTTCCGAAGGCATCGGATCGCTATAAATATCGATCACATCTCCAGAATTGGGTATATTTGTAGTTAAACTACCTATCATGACTTTGTATATGATCCTAATGACAGGAACTTTATTTGGCTGTTAATTGGGGATACCCGTAGCTTGTTTATTGTTATGGGGAGCTTATAATAAGAATATGAAAAGCCTGACAGTCTTTGCTGCTATTTTTTGTCTTGGTATTCTGAATCCAGTTGCAGCACAACATTCTGTAGCTCGATTGTGGAATGAGCAGTTGCTGGAAGCCATTCGTGAGGACCTGGCCCGCCCTACCGTCCATGCCAGGAATCTGTTCCATACCAGTATTGCGATGTATGATGGATGGGCAGTCTACGACGAAGGTGCAGAACCCTACCTGCTTGGCAAAACCGTTGACCGATTGACCGTACCATTTGAGGGTATTTCACAGCCGGAGGATTTACAGGAAGCACGAAAAGAAACAATCTCTTATGCGGCATATCGTCTGCTTTCCCATCGGTTCAGGGAATCGCCGGGGGCTGCGGCATCCCTGGCCAGGTTCAATTCACTGATGAGCGATCTGGGCTACAACACTGCTTTTACATCCACCAATTATTCATCAGGATCTCCGGCGGCACTGGGCAACTATATCGCTGAAAAGATTATCGAATATGGCATGCAGGATGGTTCCAATGAGCAGAATGGATATGCAAACAGGTTTTATAAGCCGGTAAATCCACCCTTGGTCCCGGAACTGGCGGGTAACCAGCAAGTTACAGATCCAAACCGCTGGCAACCGCTCAGTTTTGAGGTTTTTGTGGATCAGGCCGGGAATATCATTGAAGGCAATACGCCCGAATTTTTGGGCGCGGAGTGGGGGCAGGTAGACAATTTTGCCCTTTCCAATGCTGACCTCCTTTTTTTTGAACGCGATGAATACGCCTACTGGGTATATCACGACCCGGGTCCGCCGCCTTTTCTGCAAGATGGTGCGGATGGAGAAGAGTCCTCATCCTACAAATGGAGTTTTGCCCTGGTATCGGCATGGTCCTCCCACCTTGATCCTTCCGACGGGGTGATGTGGGATATTTCACCGGCCTCAATCGGGAATATCCAGCAGTTTCCTGCGAGCAGCGAGAAGTACGGAGCGTTCTACAATTTCTTTGAAGGAGGCGATATCGGGACGGGACGCGATCGCAATCCGCATACGGGAGAGCCGTACGAGCCGCAGTTGGTGCCCCGGGGCGATTACACGCGTGTGCTGGCCGAATTCTGGGCAGACGGTCCCAATTCGGAAACGCCGCCCGGCCATTGGTTTACCATCCTGAATTACGTAAACGATCATCCGCTGCTCGAAAAACGGTACAAGGGTACAGGGCCCGAGCTGAACGATTTGGAGTGGGATGTTAAGGTGTATTTTGTACTGGGCGGGGCAGTTCATGATGCGGCAGTTTCTGCATGGGGCATCAAGGGCTGGTACGATTATGTGCGCCCCATTTCGGCCATTCGCTACATGGCGGGTTTGGGACAAAGCAGCGATCCGGACCTTCCAAGCTATCATCCCCAGGGCATGCCGCTGATTGAGGGTCTTATTGAATTGGTGGAGGAGGACGATGCCCTGGCCGTGGAAAACGAAGGTAATATCGGCAAGATTAAAATTTTTGCATGGCGTGGTCATTCCCATATTGATAACCAGGAAACCGACATGGCCGGCGTCGGCTGGATATTAGCTGAGAATTGGTGGCCCTACCAGCAGCCTACATTTATTACACCGCCATTTGCAGGCTATATTTCGGGTCATTCTACTTTTTCACGGGCAGCTGCCGAGGTGCTTACCCTGTTTACGGGGGATGCATATTTTCCCGGGGGCATGGGGGAATTTGTAGCGAAAAAAAATGAGTTTCTCGAATTTGAACAGGGACCCAGCCAGGATATTATTCTGCAGTGGGCCACCTATCGCGATGCTTCTGATCAAACCAGTTTATCGCGGATTTGGGGTGGCATTCACCCGCCATCTGACGACATGCCGGGTCGAAAAATAGGACAAAAAGTAGGGATAGCGGCCTTCGAAAAGGCAGATCGCTACTTTAATGGAAAAGTGGAATCTGGCGATGGAAAAATGCCTTTGACGACAGCCTATCCCAATCCGGTGCAAAGCGGTGATCCAATTACCATTGACTTTGTTGATCCGGTTACTGGTGTCACAATACAGCTCTATAATATACTGGGCCAACAGGTGCGCACCAGGCGATTATCCTTCATTAAGAATCAGACAACCTTCGATACTCACGCCCTGGCATCTGGATTTTATATTATTCGGATAATGGGAGAGGATTTGTAAACTTACCAGAAAGTGGTGATTCTGAAGTAACTGAAAAATGAGCTCTTACATCAGGTTTGGTGGTCTAGAGACTCAGCCAAATAAAAAAGCGCTGACCGGAAGCTGCGATCAGCGCTTGAATCCATAAAAACTGGTACTAGTTCTCGATGGGAACAGCCGGACTGTCGATTTCCTGGCGCAGTTCAGGGAAATCACCGCTAAGAATCGGTTCCAGTCGCTCAAACTGGGCATCGACCTTTTTGGCCAGCTCCTCGTAGACGGCATACTGCTGCTTAGTCGGATGATTATCGCCCGTGGCCACGGTACTTGCCAGCGCAGCCAGCTTGTTATTCAGCTTTATTGGGTAGTTGAGCACATCCTGGTAGGCTTCGGCTTTGGTTTGCACCAGGGCATTCTCGATCTCATCCAACTGCTCCTTAATAGTATTTGCCAGTTTGGTAGCCTCTTCACCGGGATTTTCTTCCAGCAGCTCGTTGATCTCCCCGCGAATTTCACGGATACGATTGATCGTCTTGTGCGTGGTATCCAGCTTGGCTATGATGGTTTGGTGGAGATCAAACTGTGCTTGGAAGTCCTCCTGCGTGGTTTCGATGCGCGGATCTTTGGTGATCTCAAACTCCTGCTCCATGATCGTCTCATCATCCACTACCAGGCGTACCAAGTAGGTGCCCGGAACAGCTCGCGGCCCGTTGGTTGAGCCGGCCCAGAGAATCTGCCGGCCTTCAAGGTCAGTGGCGCCCGGGTAGCGCCTATTCCAGGTAAAAGTGTTGAGCCCTTGCTGGACCGGCACCACGTCTGACTGCGTGATGCCTTCTTCTTCATAAAATTGCTCCGATTCTTTGACCGGCTCGCCTTCCAGCGTCTGTTCACTGGAGAAGGAGCGGATCATGTCACCATTATCCTCATAAAATTCCAGTTTCACCTCGCTGTCGGTTGTTTCCTGCAGGTTGTAATGAACCACGGCTCCAGGCTCGGGATTCTGCCCAAGCGTACCCCCGGGCTCAGAAACGCTGGGACCACCAAACAGGTACGTTCGCTCCGGTTTGTACAGGTGATACGGCATGCTGTTGATTTCGTCACTGATCTGGTGCAGCACGTTAAGTTCGTCCAGGATCCAGAAAGAACGACCCTGGGTAGCCACGACCAGGTCCTTATCTCGCTTGTGAACCGCCAGGTCGGTGATAGGTACTGACGGCAGGTTCAGCTGCAGCGGCTGCCACTGCTTTCCATCGTTAAACGAAACGTACATGCCGGTTTCGGTGCCGGTGTAAAGAAGTCCTTCTCGATTCGGATCTTCCCGAATAGTACGGGTAAAATCCTTGGCCGGAATGCCCTCATTAATTCGGGTCCAAGATTGACCATAATCATCGGTTTTATAAAGCATGGGGGAGAAGTCGGAGAATTTGTAGCGGGTGGCTGCCACGTAGGCGGTACCGCCGTCAAACTGTCCCGCTTCAATGATGGAGATCATGGTTTCAGGCATCCCCTCGGGTGTAACATTTTCCCAGGTTTCCCCGTTGTCGCGGCTCACATGGATCAGCCCGTCATCGGCCCCGGCCCACAGCACGCCCGGTTCCACCGGCGACTCAATAAACGAGAAAATCGTGTTATAATATTCTACGGAGGTATCGTCTTTAGTGATGGGACCGCCGGATTCCTGTTGCTTGGATTTCTCATTGCGCGTTAGATCATCGCTGATCTGCTCCCAGCTCATCCCCTCGTCGGTGGAGCGGTGTACGTACTGCGAGGTGGCATACAGCACATCCGGGTTATGCGGTGAGATGTAAATCGGGAAGGTCCACTGGAAGCGATACCGCAGGTCGGCTGCGCCGGATCCCATCGGATTATTTGGCCACACATCGATGCGATCGCTCTGCTTGGTCACTTCATTAAACTTATTCAGGTAACCGCCGTAGCTTCCGCCAAACGTCACGTCCGGGTTTTCGGGATCGGGCGCTATGTAGCCACTTTCTCCGCCGGCTACCGGGTGCCAGTCCGACTCGTCAATGCCATAGCCGTCGGTACGGCTTTTAATAGCAACCGTGCTGTTATCCTGCTGGGCGCCATAAATCCAGTAGGGAAATTGATCATCAGTGATTACCTGGTAGAACTGAGCGGTAGCGTATTTGTGATATGAGGACCAGCTTTCTCCGCCGTTATAGCTAACCTGCCCGCCGCCGTCGTCAGCAATGACCATTCGTAGCGGGTTGTCTGGATCGATCCACAGGTCATGATGGTCAACATGCGGTGTATCAATGCTATCAAAATTTTCTCCGCCATCGCTCGACTATAAAATCCAACATTCAGCACGTAAACGACATCTTCATTTTGGGGATCTGCTACAATATGGGTGTAGTACCAGGCCCGCTGGCGCAGGTTGCGGTCGCTGTTAGTGCGGGTCCAGGTACGGCCGCCATTATCCGATCGAAATACGCCGCCGTTTTCATTCTCGACAATCGCCCAAACGCGCTCGGAATTGGCCGGGGAGATTGCCACTCCAACTTTGCCCCAAAGCCCTTTGGGCAGGCCCGGGCGTTGAGAGATATTTTCCCAGGTTTCACCGCCATCACGGCTTTTGTACAGGCCGCTGTCCGGTCCGCCGCTGCTCATCTCCCATGGACTGCGGTAGGCCTCCCACAAAGAAGCATACAAAATACGCGGGTTATTGGGATCAATTTCGATATCCACAGCACCGGCATGCTGGTTATGGTAGAGTACTTTTTCCCACGTTTTTCCTCCGTCGGTGGATTTGAACACGCCCCGCTCCTCGTTACCCTCCGTACCGAATGCATGGCCGAGCGCCGCCACCCACACGATATCCGGATTGTCGGGATGTACCACAATTTCGCCGATAAAATGTGTTTCACCCAAACCGATGTGCTCCCAGGTTTTGCCCTCATCCGTGGACCGGTACACACCGTCACCAGCCGACATATTTCCACGGATGCAGGTTTCGCCCATACCCGCATAGATCACATTGGGATCGGAGGGGGCGACGGCCAGGGCGCCAACAGAACCGGTTTTAAACGCTTCATCGGAAATGTGAATCCAGCTGTTTCCCCCGTCGGTGGTTTTGAGAACGCCACCCCCGGTTGCCCCCTGGTAAAAGGTATGGGGCTGATTTTTATGCCCCGCCACGGCTACGGAACGTCCGCCGCGAAAAGGACCAATATTTCGGTAATCGATCGAGTCAAAAAGCTGGGGATCCACAGCGGGATTGGTAGTTTCTTCCCCATGACCAAAAACCTGGGCCATAGCGGCAGGAACACTTAACCCAAGGCACAATATGATGATAAGAAGAGATTTTAAAAAAGAGGATGTATATACGGTAAAACCTTGCATAGCTAACCATTTTTGGATGTTTAATTTCGAGTAATGTAAAGGAATGAGGGCAAAATTTAATCCTGCGACCGTAAAAATTTGTGAATGGAACCGTGCTTCATTATCCCTATCTTTGGCCTCATGGAAAGCACAAGCTACATAGCCCGCAGGTATCTCTTTTCAAAGAAGCATATATCGCTGATATCAACCCTCACGATTATCAGTATAACGGGTATCACCATCGGTACGGCGCTGCTCATCGTGGTTCTCTCCGTATTTAACGGTTTTTTTAATGTAATAAAGGGCTTGTTGCTTTCCCATGATCCAGATATCCGTATTGAATCGACTCAATCTACCGAACTTGTTTATGACCAGGAGATGCTAAAAAAATTGGAGTCGATTCCGGAGGTAGTGATAGCGGCTCCCTATATTTCGGACAAGGCCCTGCTGACCCAGAACGGCGAACAGGACCGGGTGGTGAACATTCGCGGAATTCGCAAGGACGATTTCTTTCAGTTGAACCAGTCGGATGATCCGGTAACAAGCGGCAGTTTCGATCTGTCGGTGCAGAACCGGCAGCCCGGCATGGTGATGAGTGAGCGACAGCTGAACGAGTTAAATCTGAATCTGGATGACCAGGTAGCGCTGCTTAGTGCCGAAGGCATGCGAAAATCGTTAACCCAATTCTCCTTTCCACGTATTTATCGTTTCCAGGTGCGGGGTTCCTATTTTATGCAGCAGATTGTAAGTGAACCGGTTATATATATCGACCTGGAGGCTGCCCAGCGATTGTTCGATTACCGAAATGCGGTGACCGGCTTAGATCTGCGTCTGACCGACAGCGATTTGGCTTCATCCGTCAAAACGGAAATAGCCGGCATACTTGGGCCTGAGTACAAAATTTCAACCTGGTACGATCTGCAGAAACCACTCTACGATGTTATGTTGCTTGAAAAGTGGGGGTCGTACATCATCCTGATGATCATTGTGCTTGTGGCCGTGCTGAATATTGTGGGCTCGCTGACAATGATCGTGATCCAGAAAAATCGCGATATCGGTATTTTGGCAACGATAGGCCTAACACCGGATAAAATCAGAAAGATTTTCGTTAAGCAGGGAATATATATCGGGCTGATCGGCTGTGGAATCGGCGGCTCGCTGGGGCTACTGCTAAGCTGGCTGCAGAAAGAATATGGGCTTATCAAACTCTCTTCGGCCTTTATTATTGATGCTTATCCCGCCAGTATTGAGCTGCTGGATGTCTCCCTGATTCTAATTGGCACGCTGGTGCTCTGCCTTGCGGCCAGCTGGTACCCGGCCAAGCGCGCCTCAAAAGTAGAGCCCTCCGAAGCTATAAAGTACGAATAGTATTACGTCCTGCTATTTCCATCCCTTTTTTGGAAAATTATTGGTCTAATAATGTAGATATAGAGAAAGGCCTAATAAAAAAGGAAGCAAGAGTTCATCTTGCCTCCTTTTCGGGATTTAGGGAAAAACGTTTATTAGGGAATAAAACGTTTGCTAAATAATGAATTAGCAGGCCTCGTGAATTGAGACGTAGGTACAACAGGTACGAAAAAAAATTATTGTGTGTTTTATCTTCCTATGGATTTTAACTTTTCGTTTCATCTGGTCAAAATTATCTTCGTAGGCCCTGAATAGATAACAATTATTTAACACCCTTCATTTTATATTCATTGGCTTGGTTTGTACTATTCGGGCGTAAAATTCTATAGGATATTTTCTATCTTTATACTATCAAATCTAAACAGACAATCCATACATTGTGGCTGACAAACAAACTATTCTCGTTGTCGATGATGAACAAGATCTGCTCGACCTGATTGAGTATAATCTCAAAAAAGAGGGATTCGACGTTCTGAAAGCCGAAGACGGTGAGGAAGGCATTGAAGTAGCCCGTAAACATAAGCCCAACCTGGTGTTGCTGGATATCATGATGCCCAAAATGGATGGGCTGGAAGTTGTTGAAGTAATGCGGAATGATGAAGATCTCAAACGAACTCCCATTATTTTTCTCACCGCCAGAGGTGACGAAAAAACTGAAGTGGAAGGACTGGACAAAGGCGGTGATGACTATATTACCAAGCCGATTAGTACCACCAAGCTTATCTCCCGCATAAAAGCTGTGCTCCGAAGATTTGAAGAGACTGAAGAGCCTGTCAACCGGCTGGAAGTTCATGACATTAATATTGACAAAGACCGATACATCGTTACCCGAGGGGAAGAGGAATTTCAGCTTCCGCGCAAGGAATTTGAACTGCTCTACTTCCTTGCCAGCCGAAAAGGCAAGGTGATGGACCGTCAAACGCTGCTCAACCAGGTTTGGGGTGACAATATTTATGTGGTCGATCGCACCGTTGACGTGCACGTTCGTAAAATCCGTGAAAAGCTCGGCGACGAGTACATCGAAACCGTTAAAGGCGTAGGCTACCGTTTTAAAGAATGAGGAAAAAACCATTCAGCCGGAGCTCTCGGCTGGCCTTTCGTATAGCCCTCTTTTCTGCTCTCTCCATCGGTGTAGTGCTACTGTTGATAAACCGTTTTTACCTGCAGATCAATTGGCTGCATGCAGGAGTCCTCTCTCTTATTATTGCGCTTATTTCTGTTGCTATCATCTACTTTGTAGTGTTCCGAACCGAATTCAAACGCCTTGAAACGCTTAACTACATCTCCCGGAATATCGCTCGCAAGCGTTTTGAGGATTATGAGGATCTGAGCACCGAGGGCCACGATGAGCTCGACTACCTGATCAAGCAGTCCATCCGGGCCAGCAAAACGGTAGAGCGGGAAATTCAGCGGCTCAACCGCATAGAAAACTACCGCAAGGAGTTCATTGGGGATATCTCCCACGAGCTGAAAACGCCCATCTTTGCCATACAAGGCTTTATTGAAACCCTGCTTAATGGTGCTATTGATGATGGTGAAGTCAACAGGCAGTTTCTAAAGAAAGCGATGCGCAACGTCAACCGGCTTATCTTTCTCACTAAAGACCTGATGGAGATCTCCAAGCTGGAGACCGGTGAATTAAAATCGGCCGTGCAGGATATCCACCTGCGGGAAGTGGTAACAGATGTAACCGAAAGCCTGCAGTATAAAGCCCAAAAAGAGAACGTCAGCCTTCACTTCAAAGACTTCGACAAAAACCTGCTGGTCAACGCAGACCGCAACCAGATCAAGCAGGTGCTCATAAATCTGATAGAAAATGCGATCAAGTATAATAAACCGGGTGGGTCAGTTTCTGTGGGAATTGAACCGTATCCTAAAGATGAGGAAAAAGTGCTTGTCTACGTTCAGGATACCGGGATCGGCATAGAACAAAAATATATAGACCGGGTGACCGAGCGCTTCTTCCGGGTGGACAAATCCCGTTCCCGCGAAAAGGGCGGTACGGGCCTGGGACTGGCAATTGTCAAACATATTATGGAAGCCCACGGGGAGCGTTTTTTCATTGAAAGCACCCCAAATGTCGGCTCAAAATTCAGCTTTACGCTCACCAAGGTGGAGCGAACCCAGATGGCTGAATAAAAAGATCTCTTTATCTGCTTTTCTGAAAATATTAATTCCTGCCCGTTTCACCACCCTTGATCCTAGAAACTTCAAAGAGAGATGCTAAAAGCATCCAACACTATTGTACTTTCTCTAAGATGTAGGTTCAGTCCCAAGAATAAATTTAAGGTCTCTTAATTTTATCTTCTCATCCTCCAATGCGCCCTCATAACAATGAGAATTATATTTTTTTGCAAAGATTCTTCCACTTTTTTATAAAACTGATTTCGGCTTATTCATGTTGTTTACTTCGGAGCCACTCTGCCAGCACCACCGCCTGATTATGTTGGGTATCCTTTGCGGCATATAGCAGGGTGACCGGGGTTTCTGCCGATTTTTTTAACAGCTTCACCAATAGCTCCTCCTTATCCCGGAGCTCTTGGTTGTATCGCTGTTTGAATTCTTCAAATTTATCCGGATCGTGATTAAACCACTTACGCAAATCATCAGAGGGAGCGATCTCCTTCAACCACGCATCCAGTTGCGCATCCTCTTTGGAAACACCGCGCGGCCACAAGCGATCCACCAACACCCGATAGCCATCTTGCGCAGCGGGTTCTTCATATATTCGTTTTGTCTTGACCGGATAATAGTTGCACATACAAGTAGTTTTTTACACAAAGCGATCTAAATTCGCTGTACTATTTAAAGGAAAACCGAAGTATTAGGAAAACACTCATATTTCAGCCGAAAGATTAATTTTTCTTACATAACCAATTAGTATTCTAAAGTACCACGGGCTAAATAGGACCTTCTCAAAAGATATTGATGTACTGTATTTAATAGCTTAGAGAATTGTTCTCACGTTAAAAATACAAGATTATTTAGCTATTTCAGGTAGTTCCCCTGTATTGCAGCGACTAATTATGCCGGAATTAGCATACCAATTTATTAGTCGGACTATCCAAACTCTTTTGAATCGCCAGAAGTTAACTTTGGAATTCTGAAAGCACAATTAGGCATCTTTTGAGCTAGTCCTAACCCGGATTAGTCACGAAATTGTGATATATACGGGGTAGTTCATTGATATTGTGCTACCTGTCAAAGATAACAAATAGCTTAACTATGGGTGTTGTAACTAACGGCTGCGAAATTTGGCCCTGCACTTCGTTGACGGGAAAAAGCCGTGCTCAAGATGCACAGGCGCCTTTGCGCGGTCATTTCCCCTCGCCTCGTTCAAAATCAAATTTCATAGTGAATAATCCGGGCTAAAAAAACACCTCAGTATACAATGTTCTATTTCCCCGGTCAGCTTCACTATTCACTGTCGATTTCCTACATTCAATTCCAGTATAATCCAATACTAAATCCAATTATTTAACATTCCCAACCATGCTACACGCCGTAATCATGGCCGGCGGATCGGGCACCCGTTTTTGGCCTAAAAGTACCAGGAAAACCCCGAAACAGTTTTTGAACCTGTTTGGCGAGCAGACTATGCTGCAGATGACAGCCGAACGCATCCAAAAGCTGATTCCCGCCGAGCGCATCTTAGTTGTGACCAATGATCGGTATACGGACCTGGTGCAGGAGCAACTGCCCCAACTGCCAAAAGCCAACATTGTAGGTGAACCGATCGCCAAGAATACAGCTCCTTGTGTAGCATTTGCTGCAGGGTTACTCCACGAACGGGATCCTGAAGCCACGATGATCGTTCTGCCCGCCGATCACTACATTGAGCAGGAAGATCGCTTTGTCTCCATCCTTAAAACGGCCGCTGCCAAAGCGGAAGATAACTGTTTGGTAACTATTGGGATTAAACCAGGCCGCGCTGAAACTGGCTACGGCTATATAGAATTTGACAAGAACAGCGGCAAAAGACTTGAAGGCAATGATGTCCGAAAGGTCAAAAAATTTACGGAGAAACCGGACGAGCAGACCGCTAATTCCTTTGTCAAGGCAGGCAACTACCTGTGGAACAGCGGCATGTTTATCTGGAAAGCCTCCACCGTAATCGATCAGTTTAAGCAGCACCAGCCGGAGATATATACCCAAATTGAGGAGATGCAAGCTAAAGCCATGATTTCACCAATCACGCTGCGCACGTTTTATGAAAATTGCCCTTCCATCTCTATCGACTACGGTATTATGGAGCATGCCACCTCGGTGTTCGTAGTGCCCGGAGAATTTGGCTGGAATGATGTGGGCAGCTGGACGGCCTTGTATGAGCTGCGATCCAAAGATGAGAATGGAAACGTGGTCCAAACAAAAAATCTGCAAACAGAACAGGCCCTCAACAACCTAGTCCAAACACAATCCGACAAAATGGTGGCCCTGGTTGGTGTTGAAAACCTGGCCGTGGTAGAAACCGATAACGCCCTGCTGATCTGCAACCTGGATAAAGCGCAGGGGGTCAAGCAGATTGTAAACGCGCTTAAGGCATCGGACGAAACCGAGCAGTTTTTGTAAGAAACCCTACAATTGCTCTATGCCGTGGGAGAGGCTCTCCCTTTTTTATTCTATCTCCAGCTCAAGCTGATCATACGCCAGGCTTACATGGTCGGGCAGTCGCTGGCTGCTCTCTTTGTGATTCACCCGCGAATTCATGTGGATAAGGTAGGTTTTGGGGATCTCCAGTTTATCCGCCTGTTCAATTGCTTCCGGAATAGTCATGTGAGTGGGATGCTCCGGCTCCCATCGAAGACCGCTGAGTACCAGCACCTGGGCTCCTTTGATCAATTTTTCTGTGTTTTCCGGGATCGCTTTTACATCGGTAAGATAGGCGATATCCCCAACTCTAAATCCCAACACCCTGACCTTGCCGTGGTTGGCGGGCAGCGGCGTAATAGTCACATCCTGAAATGCAAAGGGGTCCTCCACGACATTTAACTCTACCGAGGTAGCCCCGGGATAGCGATCGGGACCAAACATATATTCAAATCTTCGCTTGATCGCCTCCTTACAGGTTTCCGAGGTGTATACCGGGATGGTCTGCTTTTGCTTGTAGCAAAATGGCCGCAAGTCATCAAGCCCCGAAATATGATCCATATGTTCGTGGGTGATCAACACCGTATCCACGCGCGTGATGCCCGCCCGGAGGGTCTGAAGCCTGAACTCTGGTCCTGTATCTATGATAATGGACGATTCTTCTGTTTGTATCCAGGCCGAACAGCGCCAGCGCTCATCACGCGGATCTCCCTTGATAAGCTCGCTGCCAAACCCACCTGCGGTTGGTACGCCCATGGATGTTCCGGTACCGAGAAACGTTAACTTCATTATGTCTGATCAAAATCGAGTTCATCTATTTCTTTTTCGCCGAACTTTTCAAATCGCTTCCAGAGCGTTTCCAGCTCTTTACGGACGGCAGGTTTTATGTAGGTATCCTGCATGTTTAGCTTTTTAAGCACGCGCGCCAAAATACCAACTTGCAGCTCAACCGGCCTGCTGCGGTTCACCACCACCAGCTTATCACCCTCTACGATGCAGTGATCTCCCCGAAACGTGCCTCTCTCCTTGCGGATGGTGTACCCCGCCTGTTCTATCAATTGTTCCAGTTCAAGCAGTAACTTTTCAGATTTCATATGCTAAAAGGTTAGCCCTATAAGAAAACTATGGGATCTAAAATTGTAATCAAATTCATCATCATCAACGTCAAATCGTTTAAAGCCGTAATCCCAGCCCGCCGAAAGACCTACCTGGCCGAACAACCGATCTACATAGAATCGGGTTTGTGTTTCAAGCTCGTAGATTTGTCCGCCAAAAATTCCGCCGGTTGCAAATGAAAACCCATAACTGGGAATAGCAGACGCTGTAAATCGAATACCCTGCCCAAGCCGAACGCCGACCTTACCGCCGCCGCCGAACTCCATCGTGGCCTGCCTGAATTGGGCATCACCGCTTATCTGCTCGTTGTTGGAAACTGTATTGATGCTGGAACGAAGTTGAAGAGGCACCTGAAGTTGAAAAGTCTGGCTGCGAACAAGTGATATACCGCGGATTGCCTTGACTCCTGCATCAAAATAGCCTATCTCATCGATGCCGGTCATCTTGCCGCCAACCCCCAAATGCGCCTCGAAACCGATGGTCTCGAACTTCATCCTGAGCAGTGGTCCATCAAACTCATAGGAACCGGGGCCTCCCTGCATTCTGGGTGCTTCTCCTTTATATAAAAATTCAGCGGGCTCCCATCCTATATAAACAGCGGTATTAGGAGTATTCAGCAGCCGCTGTTCTGTTTCATCCTCCTGAACCGAAAACATCTGTGCCCGGGCAGTATTGGTTAACCCAGCACTGACAATGAGCACTGATAAACAGAAAAATATATCCTAAACTATAACAGTTTTTTCTCATAGGGAACTCTTCATTAAAAATTCACATTTAGACCGTATATTTGGAGACTCAAATAAAGGAGTATAACGATGAAATTTCTTTCAATATTCTTAGTTATTTCGCTAGTGAGCTTGACGTCTGGTATTGATGAAAAAGTGGAATCCGTGCACGATTTTGAACTTAATAATATTGAAGGAGAAAACATTCCTTTAAAAAAGTTTGATGGCAAAGTTCTTTTAATTGTCAATACCGCCTCGGAATGTGGGTATACCCCGCAATATGAGGGGCTGCAGGCTCTTTATGAAAATTATAAAGACAAGGGCGTTGAAGTACTTGGATTTCCCGCAAATAATTTTGGGGGACAAGAACCTGGAACGGATGGCGAAATTAAACAGTTTTGTAAGGTGAATTACGGGGTCACATTCCCGATGTTTTCAAAAATTTCAGTAAAAGGGAACGATATTAACCCCTTGTTTGATTATTTAACTCAACAGCAAAACCCTGATTTCACTGGTGAAATTAAGTGGAATTTTGAGAAGTTTTTAGTGAGCAAGGACGGTAAGCTTTTGCGCCGGTTCCGAAGTGATGTCACTCCGCAGAGTGACCAGATAATAAATGCGATTGACAATGCGTTGTAGTATTAAGTAAAAAAGAATATCCCTAACATCCCATCACCATCCCGACAGAGGATCGCAACTGATACTTGCGGTCCTCCTTTTTTTACGGCACCTATGTAGTTGCTATGCGTTAATTTAGTCTATGAGAGGTAAGGGTAAATTCGGGAATTACGACTTTGATTTTTTCTCTGTTCTCATTTTTCATGATGTAGTATCCCTTCATTTTCCCCCGGTGAGATTTCAACATGCAGGAACTATTATACTCAAACTTTTCTCCCGGCCCAATATAGGGTTTCTTGCCAATGACGCCATCTCCATCCACCTCATAGGTTTCTCCTGCCGAATCCTCGATTTCCCAATGCCGATTGAGCAACTGTACTTGAACCGCTCCACGGTTTCGTATGGTGATAAAGTACACGAAAAGATGTTTCCTTCTGAGAATCTCTGACCGATCTTCCAGGTAAGCGGGCCGTACCTCTACCTCTATATTGTTGCTTATTTCGATATAGCTTTTTCTATACATCAGAGCGTACTATCATTTTTCTTAATGATACATGATATTCACATTCTTTCGAACGCTTGTTTTGATGAATTTTTATCTTGACATCATTCAGCAAAGAACGTTATATTTGAAGCTCTTAAAAAAAGCGGTAGCATTCTTTTTTTGAAATACTGATTCAATTGGTCCGGTAGTTCAGCTGGTTAGAACGCCTGCCTGTCACGCAGGAGGTCGCGAGTTCGAATCTCGTCCGGATCGCAAAACCCTAAGCCCTTGACTCATAAAGAGTTAGGGGCTTTTTTATTTGGCCAAAATCCTTCAAAAAAAGCTCGCTAAAAATGTTCGGGGACAACAGGGGGACAACAAACTAGGGTAACGGTATGAAAATATTTTTATGAAATCTCCTGAAATCCTGTGCGAGAAAGTTCATTTTCCCATCCCAGTTTCAGGCAATTTATTGGAAATGATCGTACCTTACATGCATTCCTTTTACCCAGAATATACCTGCAAATTGAGTAGGTACTTCTTTTAAATGTAATGTGCTAAATGATTCAAAATATATCTGAGGAGCAGCCGAAGAGCCTGCAAGACTATTCATCGCGATTGGCTGGAGGCGGGCATCTGTTGGGATGGAAAGACCGGGATGACGGGCATGCCAACTGGGAAGCCTTCTTCGAGCTCCCCGAACCCATAGATTTTTCTATTTCAAACGGGCCCTACCACTTTCCCCTTGCCCCCGATGAGAAGAGCAATGAACGGCAAACAGGCAGAGCCTGCGAACCGGCAAATGACAATGAGGGTGGATTCGTCTGTCCACACTACAGGTTTATCAGCACGAGATTATCTTCGGTAGAAGATAGCAAGGAGGACTACCGGAGGATCTCTGCACAATTCGATCTGAGCACCTCTCCCATTGATCTCACCAGCAGGATGAGCGCATACAGAAACGCACTAACCCAACAAATTCAGCGGCAGGCAGCCCAGGCCTGGCGCATTAACCGGGAGATGGGGGAGGTGCTAAAAGTCTTCTACCTGGAGACCGGTCAAGCGATGCGAGGAATACCGAAAGAAGAGCTGGCCGTTAAGGTAAAAGCAGACCGTCCTCTCGTATTTTCCGAGATCCGCCGGTTGTTTGAGGAGGCCATCGTAGGAGGAGCAACACCTAAGAGACTGAACAGCTATTGGATCCCCGAAATTATAGCCTCCAACCGGTTTGTCTCCGGTCCGCTGAAGGAGGCGACGGCCAGTCGGCTGTTGTCGCTCGGAAGGAGTCGGGAACCTATTTTGCTAGTGGCTGGGCGCCTGGCCCGCAGTATCCTGCCCCTGGAAACCATGCTCGAACACCTGATTACGGGCCAGGACTTCTCCGAGGTCGATCATGCCCGCCGGAATATGCCGGATCCGTGGCTGGTGGCTCGGGCCTTCCAGCAGCGGGCTAAATATGTCGTCTATGAGATCGAAGTCGTTGCCATGGCCATGACCGAGACCAGGGAGTACATCCTACGGCATGAGCTGCGAAGCCTGAAGCGTCATGTCGAAGCGATCAAGCGAGTCGTGAGCGGCAAGATCCCCGTCACCCCCGATCCGAAGACCATCCGGAACTGGATCACCAACTATGGGCGGCAGGTATTCGGGGATGATGCAACGGCCCCTCGCACGCCGTAATTTCAAATTCCACTCTTGCCAGCCTTAATACCGTCTATTTTAGTCGGCCTGAGAACTTGTTTTCCAGTTTTCAGGGGGCTTACCATGATGTCAACCAATAACTCGTAATTACTATAGATATCATGAGCACTTTGCAAATCGTACGTCCCAAACAACTGGCCGAGCTACTGTCCGTTTCCACCGTAACCATCTGGCGCATGGAAAAACGAGGCGAGTTGCCCCGCCGCAAACAAATTTCTACCCGCACGGTTGGGTGGCTGGAAAGCGAAATTAGAGAATGGCTGGAACAACGACCACTGGTACAGTCCGTAGATCAACTGGATGAGGTCTGATGGCCTGCGCAATGCGCATGAGATTACCCGCTGGCCGGCTCGCAATGTCAGCGTAAAAATTAGAAAAAAATAATTCTCAAAAAGTGTAACAAACTAGTCGCGAGTTTCTCTTTTTATCATTTCGTTTTTTTTGGTACCACTACAGACTAGAACATACATATTACAGGAGCGCAACCTACGATGACTAACGGCATAACATCCTCTCTACCAACTACGCAGATTACGGGTCAGCGACCCGCAAAAGGCAAACAAGAACTTCTCGCCCTTATCGAACGGCTGTCTTCAGTAGTTCAAGAAGTGCGGTCTGAACATCCGGATCGAGCTGGAGCTCTGGCCGAGCCGATAGCTGGTCTTCAATCTCACTTGTCAACTTCTTGATCTGGGAGGTGCGATTGTCCAGCAGCTGCCGAGCATCCAGTTCGGCAGCCCCGTCCTCTTGGTTGCTGGCGGTAAACGGGGTTCCCGTTCCCGTCAGCAACCAGTTGAGGTTAATGCCCGACCTGGCAAATCGGACCAAGGTTGAACTGTTCACTTCCGTTTTAGCCCCGTTTTTAAGCTCGGAAAGGACCGACCGGTTGACCCCCGTCCTCCGCTGCATTTTGGAGACGTTCCCCTCGTAATACTCTTCCAGCAGATATTGCACATTCTTCTGCAGAATTTCGCCTGATTTTTCTCCCAACTTTTTTCCTTTTCTCAAGTGGTTGTTTCTATTGCAAATGGAACGAGGCCCTTCTTATAATAGTTCCTATCGCAACAATTTTAATTGTTTTTGATGCTATCCCGTCACTACCTTACCCCGGTGGGTATCGGTTTCGAGGGCCGATGCCGCCCATGATTATACCATTTACCTAAACATTTTAAAAGAGTATTAACCGATGAACGGACCTATTACCAAATTCGAAATCAACCGCATTCGACTGGCCTTAATTAAACGAGAAATTTTCCGTCAGCACGACTCCTATAATGAGTTTCGTGGCGAGGTGTTCCCCGACGTCCGGCTCAATGCCTTCCGCCAGTGGTTTAAAAAACCCTACTATATCTCCGATGGGCGCTTGTGTGCGATGGAACAAGCCCTAGGTATCCCCACCAGTCAGTTGCAGCAACGACTGGAAGAATCCTTCGGGCTCTCCTCGCAGGCCCTGCAGGCCGTAAAAGGCATACAACTGGAACTGGCTGAGTCCCATCAGCCGTAACTATCGGGATTATGAGCACCATCGAAACAAAATTTACCCTGGGCGATACCATTGAATTCACCGACGCGGATGGCACTTGCCGGCGTGAGACGGTCAAAATTATTGAAACCCAGCTCGCAGAAGGCTTTGGCCTGTGGGTCATGTACGGGTATGGCGACCTGTATAAGCCCCGGTACGTCAGCGAGCACTATATTCTGAAATCCCAATCCCGGAAGGCATGCCACATCCAGTAAACGGTCCACAATTACCTTCCGATCCAATACATAAGAATGGGAAGGTTCCCGCGACCGGCCAAGATCCCGTAGAAGCAGCTAACTGGCAAGAACCGTTTGAATATGTCGACAGCTCCGACCCCCTGGATTTTGGCTGGTATCGCAATGAAACCGATGGCACCAGTCGCCGGATCGGCACCTTCGATATCGAGATTCATTCCAAGATCATCCGCTACAATCCCGAAACCCTGAAGTGGGATTCCACGCTGTATGAATGCCAGGTGAGTTGGCTGACCCCGGAAACGCGCACCCTCACCCGGAGCGAGCTGTTCGTGCTGGAACCGGAAGACCTGCTGTCCAAGAAAGCCTTCCAAATCCAGATCTTTACCCACTCTGACCAGTCGGCACGGTTTAAGAGCGATGATGAGATCCTGTTCTTTATGAGCTTCCTGTGCAACCGGTGGCAGCCTCGGGCGGTGTATGAGTTTAACTACTACGGGTTTGTCGAGCACCATGGCTACAAGTTCTATCTGACGCGCAATGCCCTGATCACGATACCCGACGATCACCTTCGCCAGCCGCAGTATATGATCGCTCCCGACCGGCAGTCCGGGCTGTTCCCCATGGTAGCTGCCGAGCCTACCTTCTATGTGAAGCCCGGCAGAATTGAACCGGCACCGCTGTTTGAGCTGTCACCGGCTACGGATGGATTCTACAGTAATGAAGAACATCATCTTTTTACCGGTAAAGAACTCCATTATTTCATCGATACGGTTCGGGATAAATTCGGGGAACTCATCGCCGGGCAACAGCCCGAGAAGAAAGCGGAAGGCTACCTGGTATTCTCCTACATGCTCTCCTTCCTGTTTTTTGATGAGATCTACGATGTGTTCAAACATGTGGTCTTCCTGTACCTGTTTGGGGAGCCTTCCACCGGTAAGGGGCAGCTCTCGCAGATCATGCTCAACTTCTTCGGCCAATCCTTTACGGACGTGGATTCCAATCCCACCCTCAAATCCGCCGAAAACAAGCTGGCCAACCACAGCAAGATCCCGGTCATCATGGATGAGTTTGTGCCCGGCAAAGGCAAGATCACGCCACAGGTATTTAACATGTGGTACGAATTGCGACAACGTGGGGTAAGTGCGGCTCACGACCGCTCCAAGAACGCCTGGAGCCCCGTCCGCTCGCAACTCATGTTTATATCGAACTATAAGCCGACCGAAGACCACTTCCGCTCCCGGTGCATTATGATTGAATACGCCAAGGACAAACGCGGCTCCATACAAAACCTGTGGTGGTTCGACAGCCATAAAAAAGATATGCAGCGACTGTTCCTGTCCCTGCTGTACAGCTTTAACGACTTCAATCGCGAGCTGTTCAAAAGCGAGCTGCAGTGGATCAAACGCCTGCTTACCGAAGCGGTGGAGGATGAGTTGGAACGGAGAAGCGACCAGGAAGGGGTTCGGTTCCAGATTAAAGACCGCCAAATCGAAAATATGGCGGCCCTTATTACCGTGGATCTGTTTGTAAGCCGGCCCAGTGATGTCCAGTTCGCGGAATTTGTCCAACAGTCCGAGGCCGAAGGCAGTAACAAGACGGTAAGCCCGGAGGATCGCCAGCAGATGCAGCAGCTGCTCCGGGACAGTCGCACCTCTAGGGAGATATTCCGCTATGGGGTCACGTTTTTAGCGAATTCAGCGGAGAAAGAAGTCCACCAAACGCCTCTGCAACAGTTCCTGGCCAGTATTGAAATCATGAATGATAACGGGGAGCTGCCCAGACGCTACTACGGGTGGAACAGCAAGGATGGGCTGGTGATGTACTGGAGTGGCATCTGGGACGCCTACACCACCTACAACAAGGGCCGGGAGTATATCAGCCAGGATATTATCCGAGAAGAGATTGAAACCCTGGACCTGAACGGGAAGGCAAAGACCAATTATTACAGCTACGATGATCCCCTCAAAGGAACCGTCCAGGAAAACCGACACGGGTATCATATCCCCAGAAAGAATATCACCCCTCCTGGCTTCGCGCTTTTGGCAAACGAGAGGAAGCAGCCATGATGATGAAACAACAAGCCCAAAGGACCGACGACCGCATTGCAACGGATGGTTCAGAACATTCGCCGCCATTTTAGCGGAATTTCCGGGAAAAATGAGATTATCTAAGAATTTAAAAAAGGCGTCTTATTTTCTTAGGTCCTCATTTCTCCACCAAAACGGCACCCTATAAGTATATAATAAATAATAAGTTAGTTAATAATAATATATCTAAGAAATCACCTAAGAACTGCCTAAGAACTCTAAGGTGGGCCTAAGAAACATAAGATGGATCTTTGGCGATTTCTTAGGCAACCAGATACCTGTTTTTACTACTCTTAACTATGACATCTAAGAAAATAAGAAAGACTATGTCTAATTTTGAAAATCCTGATAACCCGTTATCTCCAGTCCCGAACAACCCGTCCGATAATGAAGACTTCATGACGATCGGGGAGGCAATCAGCTACATATGCGAGCAACTTGGTCGTATCTCCCGCACGACCTTCTACCGGTGCGGCTATCGCAAGATGATGACGGTCCGCAGCTATGGCCGGAATATCAAGAACGGGCGAAAGGCGATTAAGCTATGCCGCAAATCGGAGGTGGATTATCTTATCACCCTTATCCGGGAGAATCCGCATGGCGAAAACCTATAACCGTGTAGATGGAATGCCGATTACCCAACAAAAAGTGAGAAAACCATCTATTTCAACTGAACATCTGTCGACAAAAGTAGATGAAATAAATCGCCAGTATCATGATTTCAACGAACTTCATCTATATATAGATGAAACGGGGCAATGCATTCAGGTGAATTATATAAATGAGGATGGTTTTGAGATCCCGCTAACCGGTTGGCTCGATATGGGACAAGTTGGGACGTATCTTCAAAACTACCAGCGTATGTTCTGCATGGATCCCAATCGTCTAGATCGTTTTTTCGATATGGATAAAGCTACGGCCATTATACCTATTAGCTGGCTTCGCCCGACAAGAAAACGCCCGAAAGGAATTGCCAACGGGTTTATCTACATGAGACAGGCTTATCAGAAAGTAATACACAAGAGAAAGCCTATTTCTATTAGACCAAATGCAGAAGAAATAGGTCTTTTTGATATAATCGATGGGAATTCGACCTATTTTGTGGCAAAGCAGATTGGGATGAAATCGCTGGCTGTGACATTATAATAAATAAGTTTTACTAATTTTTGTGTTAAGTTATTAGCAGAATTCTATAGCTTGTCGGGATTCAAAATTGAGAATATTTTACGTATTTGCCTATCTTGAATATCGAAAGACCAAATGCTTTGAAGCTGTCCATCCATATAGGCACGAAATCCAGGTCGGTTGTTAACGATAGTTTGTTCAATACTAACTTGTCCGGCCGTTTTATTGGCTATGCTAATCAAGAACTTGCTCACCTTGTCCAGGCTTTCAACAGGTTTTGGAACCGCATTGGCTTTCCCTCCTCCATCAGAATACATGACTGCATCATCGGTAATTAATTGCTGTAGCTTTGTGATATCCCTCGAGCGAAGTGCCTCGATAAAATCTTCTACTATTTGCTCGGATTCCTGAAAGGATGAAGCTTCTGGAGGATTATTACTCTTAATGCTTTCTCTGGCTCTTTGGGCAGCTTTCCTACATGTTGCCGACTTTTTACCTAGTAGTTCGGCAATTTCTGAGAATGGATAATCGAATACATCATGCAGAAGATAGATCGCCCGTTGGTCTGCAGACAGATTTTCCAATACATGCAGCAATGCAATCGTTAGTTGATCATGGAGCTGAATATTGGAATCCGGCAATTCGCCATCTGAATCTGCCACTGGCTGAGGCAGCCACGGCCCAATGTATTCTTCTCTTTGGTGCTTGGCTGACCTGAACCTGTCAATACATAACCGGGACACGATGGTCTTAAGATAGGTCCTGGGATTATCAACCTTTTCAATATTTACATCATCCCATTTGATATATGCATCCTGTACAATATCCTGGGCGTCAGAAAGATTACCCAGCATACCATAGGCAATATTAACTAGCTCAGAACGATTTTGTTGAAAAGCTTCTTCTTTATTCATTACAAGAAGGTTATACGTTGCATAGATTATCAGACCCAATTTTTAAGGGCTTGTTAATCAGGTTATAGTAGTTTTGAGTAGCATTTAACCACGTCATTTCAACAATTTCCTGATCATTGAAATATCGATTTACCCTCTCAAAAACCTCTTCGGAAACTTCTTTGTTACATGTTGCTTGTTCAACAAACTTCAGCGCCGCTTTCTCTGCTTTGTTAAACTCGTCAGCGGATTCATAGTTCAGCAACTGTTCATACTTTTTAACCGTTCTCTCATCCTCCACACCTGCTTTGGCCAAATCAATGCAAAATGCACACCCATTCAGTGTAGATACGTAGCTCTTGATAAAGAAAATAAGATCATCAGGAAGAGAGAGGTTATCTTCTGCTCCCATCATCTTTTGAGACACAGAAAGTGTTTTGGGTATTCGCGCTTGTACAACTTTTAGTGGAGTAATCACTTTGCCCATCTGCTGTTTGGTAAACCAATAGGCAAGCTTCAACTTAATACTGCTTGGTTTTTCAATGGGCTCAATTCTGGGTGTTTCTGTATTGGAAACTTTCGATGCCGCCGCTTTCGTCTGTTCCATAATTTTGATCTCTTTATTCGACTTAACATTAATAGACGAAATTGCGGCTCGAAATGTGACATCACATAACACTTGCGCCCTACTTCCATTAAAAAACGAGATAAATGACCGCTAAACCAATCCACGGTAGGTTCCCAATTTTAAGACACCAAATCTTTCATATATAAACCATTTGGAAAAATACCCATCAAATAACATTCTTACCTATATCTATCTTTTTGCTCTTTCCCCTCCCAGTTCTTAGAATGAGGACAAACAAAAAGTTGGTTTTTAACGATTTACAGATGCAGATAGAGACCATATCCCCAAGACGAGCTGTTGACAATGCGTTCCTACAAGAGTCGATCACCGAGACCCAATTCGAAACCTTTCGCCAGCGGCTGTTAAAGCTATTGAATCAGGCTGACGATGCCGTCGAGGAAGGCGAATCCGAGGAACACCTGAAAAATCTGATTAAGCCGTTCTTCAGCAACACCAATTTTGAAGAAGACCATTACATCAACACCAAAGAGCGACAGGATCTGGCCATCCATAATGGCAAAACCCGAAAGTCGAATGTCGGCGTGATCATTGAAGCCAAGCGCCCGTCCAACAGTTCGGAAATGATTACCGGGGACGACCTGAACCGCAAGGCCTTTCACGAATCCATCCTCTACTATCTTCGGGAACGCATCGATAACGGCAATGAAGATATTAAACACATCATCATTACCGATGTGTACAGCTGGTATGTCTTCGACGCCCAGGATTTCGAGCGTCATTTCTATGAATCGAAGAAGCTGACCGGCTGGTATGAGGAGTGGAAACAGGGCCAAAAAGTAAGTTCCCGCACGCAGTTTGTCTATGATCACCTGGCGAAATTTGTGGATGAGCTTGAGGCAAACATTAAGGCAGCTGCCTTAGATCTGAGCAGGTATCGAAAGCTGCTGGAAAAAGACGAGCTCAGCCGCGACGAGCAGAAAAAGTTAGTTCCGGTCTTTAAACTGTTTACGCCTACCCACCTGCTCAAGCAACCTTTTGCCAGCGACAGCAATGAGCTCAACAAAGCGTTTTATCGTGAGTTGCTCTATATCATGGGACTCAAAGAGTACAAAGAGAAAGGCACGCACTATATTACCCGGCTGGATGAGGAAAATCGCCAGCACGCTTCGCTGATTGAAAATACGATCACCCAGCTCAAAAGCCTGAATGTGTTATCCCGACTGCCCAATCGCAAAGAGTTTGGAGACGATGAAGATGAGCAGCTATTTAATGTGGCTATCCAGTTATTGATCACCTGGATTAACCGCATTCTATTTCTGAAACTGCTGGAAGCGCAGCTCTACAAATATCACCGAGAAGATGATCGGTTCCGTTTTTTAAGCCATCGCGACATTGATGAATATGATGGCCTAAATAAACTCTTCTTCCAGGTATTGGCCGTCCCTGTGGAGGATCGCTCCAAGCGCATCAACAAGCATTTTGGTCATATCCCCTACTTGAACAGCTCGTTGTTTGATGTGGCAGATATTGAGGCTGACGCCATCTTTATTTCAGCTTTGGAGGACGGACTTGAGATGCCGGTGTATAACCGTAGTAAAATCCGAAACCGTGATGGCCAGCGCCTTAAAGGAGAAAAGCTGTCTGCTCTCGAATACCTGTTGCGCTTCCTTGATGCCTATAACTTTAATACCGAGGGCACGGCGGAAGTCCAGAAAGAGGCGAAGACCCTCATTAACGCCTCCGTGCTGGGACGTATCTTTGAAAAGATCAACGGCTATAAAGATGGGTCGTTTTTTACGCCCGGTTATATTACCGAATATATGTGCCGGGAGACCATTCGCCGGGCGGTGGTACAAAAGTTTAACGAAATCTACGATGACTGGGAGTGCGAGACAATTGATGATGTGGCCGGGAAGATATCCCGCCATGAAGTTCCGTACCCTGAGGCCAACGAGGTTGTAAATAGTATCACTATCTGTGATCCGGCCGTGGGGTCCGGACACTTTTTGGTTTCGGCCTTGAATGAGTTGATCGCCGTGAAAAGTGATCTGCGCATTTTTGTGGATGAGGATAACCACCGCATTCGGGATGTGGAGATCAGCGTGGACAATGATGAGCTCAGCATTGCGGTGGGACAAGATCCTTTTTTCGAATACCGGGTGCATTCGGAGTGGAAAGAAAATGGAACTATTGAACGTACCGTAGGCCCCGACACCCAGCGCCTGCAGAAAGCACTGTTCCGCGAAAAGAATATCCTTATTGAAAACTGCTTGTTCGGGGTGGACATCAATCCCAACTCGGTCAATATCTGCCGCCTGCGCCTATGGATTGAGCTGCTTAAACATGCTTACTACAAAGAAAGTACGGACTTTCAGCAGCTCGAAGTACTGCCTAATATTGACATTAACATCAAGCAGGGCAACTCGCTGGTAAGCCGTTTTGACCTGGATGCCGACCTTTCCCAGATCCTAGCCAACAATGATGACCTGACGATTGAAGAATACAAACAGGCCGTTCGCAGCTATAAAGAAACCGGCGACCAAGACGACAAACGAGTCCTGAAAGAGCAGATCAACGCTATTAAGGAGAGTTTTTCGGTGGGACTCAAGGAATTGCATCCCGTCCGACAGAAGCTGAAGAAACAGCGCGAAGTGCTAATGAAAGAAGAAGCCAAGCTGGACCTCTTTGAAGGCGATAAGAAGAACAAAAAAGAGCAGAAGAAGATTGCAAAGACCAAAAAGAAAATTGGTAAGCTGGAAGAGGAATTAGAGGAGCTTGAAAATGCCACCTTCTACGATCAGTCTTTTGAATGGCGGTTCGAGTTTCCCGAAGTGCTGGACGAGGACGGTAACTTTACCGGTTTTGATGCCGTGATTGGGAATCCGCCGTATGGAGCCAAGATAAATGAAAATGAAATACAATTCTTTAAAGACACTTATATCTCTGCTGAATATCAGGTCGATACTTATCCGTTATTTATAGAAAAATCTAAAGAGATTTCAACAGAGAATGGCAAGGGAAGCTTTATTATTCCTTCAGCATGGATTGCCTCAAAATACAACAAGCAATTTCGGAAGTTAATAACTAATGATTTAGATCTGCATAAAATTATTATAGCACCTCAAAATACATTTGAAGAAGCAAATGTAGAGACCCTTCTAATCTTTTTTAATAACAATACTACTGACAGCAACCTGCTAATAGAAAGATGGGATCAAGAAAAAACTCAATATAAATTTAAACCATCAGTAATTAGCGAAGAAAATGACTTTGTTTATCCTATTTACTCTAATCCAGATATCTTTAAAGTAATAAGCAAAATGAAAGAAAGAACACAACCTCTTTCTGACTTTGCGGAAACTGTTTGGGGAGTTAAGATTTACCAAAAAGGTAAAGGGAAGCCAAAACAAACTGGAAAAGAATCTAACAATAGAACTTTTCACAGTGATACAAAAGAGTCAATGCATTGGAAACCTTTATTAGGTGGAAGAGATCTTGAAAGATATAGTTTAAACTGGAGAGGTAAATATGTTAAATACGGTAAGTGGCTTGCAGAACCTCGCTCCCCCAAATGGTTTGAAGGAAAAAGAATTTTGGTTAGGGAAGTAACGAATAAAGGAAAATTGACAGCGACAATAGTTGAAGGTGAACAGGTTTTTTCAAATACAGTAGATGGGATAAAAGTAAAAAACACAATAACCCATGAATATTTATTAGGCTTATTATGCTCAAAGGCTATTTCATTTTACCATAAATATTCTTCTTCAAATGCATTTAAAGATGCTTTTCCAAAAGTTTTAATCAAAGATTTAGATAATTTACCAATACCAAATCCCCAAGATTTGCCTATAGAAAAGCAAGCTAACCAAATAGAAATTAATGTTAAAAAAATCCTTGAGGCCAAAAATAAGAAGCCTGAGGCCGACACCCGTGACTTGGTAGCGGAAACAAACCAACTTGTGTATGAGCTTTATGGGTTGAGTGAGGAGGAGATTGAAATTGTGGAAGAGAGTGTTTAATCAAAGTTTACCCAAGAGGCATTTATGTATCTACACAATTTAAAGTTATGGAATTTTAGACAATATGGTTCAAGCAATTCTGAAAAGATAGAATTAGATAACCCAGATCTATCAGTTGAGTTCAATAAACGGTTGAATTTATTAGTTGGGGAAAATAATTCAGGTAAATCTACGATAGTTGATGCAATAAAATACGTAGTTTTAACTCAAAGTAGAGAATGGATTAAACCTAAAATTGATGACTTTTTTGTTAACGATTCGAAAGAGCCGGATAAAAGTAGGGCAGAGAAAATAAGAATTGAATGCATATTTAAGACATCAAAAGAAGAAGAGGCAAAAAATTTTCTTGAATGGCTTAAAATTATTCCATTAAGCGAAGATGAAGTTGAATACCAGCTTAATGTTTACTTAGAAGGTGAAATTAAAAATGGTAATGTTTACTCTGATATTTTAGCAGGTTCTAGAGATGATGGGACGAGGCTTGATGCTGGAGCAAGAGATTTACTACGGGCAACATATTTAATGCCACTTCGAGATGCTGATTCTGAGCTCACCCCTAAACGAGGATCGAGATTATCTCAAATATTATCCAGTTATAAGACCTTTCAAAGTAATCAAGATGATAATCATGAAATTCAAGAGATTCTAAAAGGGGCAAATGAACGAGTTAGAAAGTATTTTGAAACTGATCCGGAAGGTAAAAATGTACTTCAAACAATCAATCGGCATTTAGATAAGCTTATTGATGACAAAGAAGCACACATTGATTTATCAGATCCCTCTCTCCAATCAATCTTGGAGAAATTAATTTTAAATTTAGGCTCTTTAAAAGAGGGATTAGGTAGCAATAACTTACTTTTCATAGCTGCCGAACTACTGTTATTAGAAACAGGTCTGAAAAATGCAGCCAAGGTAGCATTAATTGAAGAAGTTGAAGCTCATTTACATCCGCAAGCGCAATTAAGACTGATCGAATATTTACAAAACTCTGACTCATTTAAGGATGTACAATTTATTTTGACTACTCACAGTCCCAACTTGGCATCAAAAATTGATTTAGAAAATCTTTTTATATGTAAGCAAGGGAATGTTTTTCCAATGGGGAATAGTCATACTCAACTGAATCAAAACGATTACGCCTTTTTAGAACGCTTCTTGGATGTAACTAAAGCTAATCTCTTTTTCTGTGACGGATTGATTTTAGTAGAGGGAGATGCTGAAAATATAATGTTGCCTATATTTGCAAATCTATTAGGAATAAATTTCCCAGAACATGGTATTTCTATAGTTAATATGGGTTCCCTATCATTTATGCGATATACAAAAATATTTTTAAGGAATAGCGATCCCAAGATGGGAATATCTGTATCAAGTGTTCGTGATTTAGATATAAAAAGAAAATTAGATGATAGCGGTGTTAAAGTTATCCAAGTAAAAAAGGATCTGAATCCAGAAAACGAAAGGAATAAATTATCTAAAGAATTAACCAAGCAAGATGTTAAGGGCTATATTTCAAAATCTTGGACTCTGGAATATGAAATTGCACAAAGTTGTCTCCAAGATTTGTTTTATCAAGCTGTTTTAGTAGCTGAACAATTAAGAAATAAGGATAACTCATTTGTAAATATTTATAATGAGGAATTTAAGGAAGAAGTAAATAATAAGCTTGATCAATTAATATCCGATTTCAATGAAGATTCTGAAAGAGTAGCATATGAAATTTACGCTCATAAAATATTAGGCCGAAAAAAACCAGATAGTGATAAAGGAAGCACGCCAATATCTAAAGCTGTTATAGCTCAATGTTTCTCTAAAATATTAAATGAACTTGATGAAGAAGAAAAGGCTAAAAGAAAAGCTGCTATTTTGAATGATGACTATTTAAAATATTTGGTCAATACAATTGAACATGTTTCAGGCACTAAACTTTGGCAAGGGAATTAATGATATCAATAAGTGATTCTGATATTGACAAAGCACAATCTCTCCTTTTAAAAGGTAAAGGTATATTTGACTCAGAGAGACGAAAAGTCATTCAAGACTTAGAGGGATTTGATGTTCAAGCAAGTCCAGGAAGCGGTAAAACAACAACCTTACTGGCAAAACTGCTTCTAATTTCGGAGCAACTACCATTAGCCAAAAATAGAGGAATTTGTGTTCTGACACCAGTACTGTCCGAACAAAAAAATAGCTCATGGCATGAAAATTGTTAGATTTGGGATCTGTTTAGAATCTCAACAACAATATCACAACCATGAGCCCCACAAAGATCGCAAAAAAATCAGACAAACCCTTACTGGGTCAAATTTTAGATTTGATTCCTTCTTCGTTATTGAACGAGCTGATCGGTCACTATGAATCCGATAAGCACTGCCATAAATATAAAACGTATGACCAGTTAGTAGCTATGATGTTCGGACAGCTGAATAAATGCCATACGCTCCGGGAGATCGCCCAAGGCATCAGTGTCAGCCCCAAATTTCTCAAAGACATTGGCTTGGAGCAGAGCCCGGCCAAGTCCACAATGAGCGACAGCCACGCCAAACGCGACTGGCAGGTCTTTGAGTCGCTGTATATGAAGCTTTTGGCTCATTTTTCGAGCCTGTTTACTAAGCGCAAAGAATATAAAGTAATCAAGCAGATCAAGGGCAAACACATCAAACTGGTGGATGCTTCGATTATGAGCCTGTGCTTGAGTTTATTCCCCTGGGCGAAGTTTCGGACAGCTAAAGGCGGTATTAAGATGCATATAAGCCTGGATGAAGCCCAGATGATCCCGGAAATGATTCATCTAACCCCAGCCAAGGTAAGCGATCGCCGGGGCGCCGATAACTTCCGTTACCCTGCTGGCACGATAGTAGTAGACGACCGGGGCTATTTTGACTTTGGGCTGTTTGCCACACGTATCGAAGACCAAAATCACTTTGTAACCCGCATTAAGTCCAATACCCTTTATGAATCCATCGTCGAAAATGAGCTTCCCGATGGGAAAGACGAACATATTTTAAAAGATGAACGTATTTATCTGACCGGCCAGGCGGCCATCAAAGCGGGGATGGACAAGGTCCAGCTGCGCCGGGTAGCGATCTATAAGGAAGAGGGGAATAAAGTAATCGAGGTGATTACCAATAATACCGACTGGCCGGCTGCCACTATCGCCGAACTCTACAAGCGCCGCTGGCAGATTGAGATTTTCTTCAAGCTGATCAAGCAAAATTTGCAGATAAAAACGTTCTTGGGAACAACGGAGAACGCCTGCAAGTCCCAGATCTTCGTGGCCATGATCGTGTATCTGCTGCTGGAGCTGATTCGGCGTAATATTAGCAAAACCTACCACTGTTTTGGACACTTTGTAACCCTGATCCGGGTCTGCCTGACGCAGTATAATCGCTTGGAATATATTGCCAGCGAGATTCAGATCACCGTTCAGAAGGCCAAAAAACGCTATAAGCCACCGGACAGGGGCCAACAGCAGCTGAAATTTGGGTAGTTTTTATTTGGAGTTTGACCCGTAAAATATGCCCTGTAGGGCTCTAACCATAGGTTTGTACCCTTAATTAGAAAATGTTCGGACAGAAGTGTTCTGACACACACTAATGTTGCCATAAATGAAATTAAGGATAACCTTGGCACTCATTTTAGTAGTCTTTTTAGTTATCCCAACTTCTTTGGCACTTTTCAATCTTTTGTACACAAATATATTTCGAATCAGATATTTATTACTAAATATGATATAAAACCAAAAATTGTAGACAACGAATACTTTGATGGTGTTCTTAAAAGCAAAATTACAGCAATTCCTTGGAAACAGGATACAAAATTAAAAGAGTTTTTATACTGGAAAAAAAAGAACCGGGATTTAGAATGGGCTGAATTAGCTGAGCGACTATATTACAATTTTGATAAAGAGGCTTTCAAGATTATTGAAAAAAGCGGTGAGCACAAAACAATTTTAAACCTGAGTTCAAGTAGTAAGTGCAACATGAAGAAAGACCTCAGGGGAATTCCCTGAGGTCTTCAGCCAAGCGGGTTATATTCATGTTGCTCATGCAAAAATACACCCAACTCAGCTTAGAAAATCGTTATCAAATTAAAGCGCTACTAGATGCCGGCCACAACCCAAGCCGAAATTGCTCGAACCATCGGTGTACATCGCTCGACAATCAGCCGTGAGCTTAGACGTAATGTAGCTAATGAAGGCTCGGAGGGCAACCCGTATTGCCCTAAAACAGCCCAAGAGCTTACCACCCAGCGCCATCGGGCCAAACGCAAACACAGGCGGTTCAGCGAGGCCCTCAAGGGGCAGGCCCGCCGGTGGCTGACCACCGAGAAGCTTTCCCGGAGCTCGATCAGCGGCCGCTGGGGCGTAATGGGGATCGATGGTGTCAGCCATGAGACTATCTACCAGTGGATATGGGCAGCGAAACTCAATAAGGATCCAACCGACAAGAACCTCTACAAACATCTCAAGCACGGGGCTCGTAAGGCCAAGCGGGGCAATCGGCAAGACAGCAGGGGCCGAATTAAAGGTCGGGTATCTATTGAGCAACGCCCGGAGGTCGTGGAAAAACGAGAGCGATTGGGCGACATCGAAGTAGATCTAATGATGGGCAAAGCCCATAAGTCGGCTCTGTTGGTGCTGACCGATCGGACCACCTTGCTGACGGCTTTGGAGAAAGTCACCAGCCGAAAAGCTGAAGGTATAGCCGACCGGATTACCCAGCGCCTGGGCCGAATTCCACCAGCCTTCATCAAAACCCTGACCTTCGATAACGATAAAGCCTTTGCCCGACATCAGGATATTGCTAAGGACTTAAAAGCCAATACCTACTTTACCCGACCATACACTTCCCAGGATAAAGGTACCGTAGAAAACCGTATTTGGGTGCTCCGGCGGTTCTTTCCGAAGGGAACCGACCTTCGCAAGGTCTCCGAGGAGCGCATCAACACCGTCGAAGCAGTACCTGAACTTTCGACCCATTCGAAAATTTGATTACCTTAATCCAATCCAACAATCTTTAAATCACCGCGCTGTTGCATTAATCACTTGAACATGGCAAAAGATAAGAATAATGCTAAATATCATGCTTTCAAGCAGCTTTTTGAAGATATTTACAAAATTGGTGTGGTCAGATATTCAGATCCATATTATATATCACTAAAATATATAGATGAATACAAACATATTTATACCAAACTTCTTTCGAATCGATTTAAATTCGTCTTCATAGATGAAATGCAAGACACTGACGCCAAACAATGTCATCTATTAAATAATTTATTTGACCAAAATAAGACGACAATTCAAAGGTTTGGTGATAGCAATCAGTCAATTTTTCAAAACTCAGTTACCGAAAAGGTTTTTTGGGATTTAAATGATAGGAGACTTCCACTTCCAAAAAGTCATAGATTTTCACAAAAGATTGCTGATAAACTCATACCTCTATCAGTTCAAAACTTTAAGGTGATAGGGACCAATATAACTCCTGATATTCAACCTCATATAATTATTTTTGAGGACGACAATATAGAAATTGTAAAAGATGAGTTTATTAAATTAATAAAAAAGCACAATCTTGAAGCTGTTAAAAATAAATCTAATAATCCATTTAAAGCAATTGGTTGGGTTAAAGACCATGAAACTTATCATGGAATTTCCTCATACTGGCCAGATGTAGTTTTGGACAGTAATACTTCTCAAAGAATTTTTTATAAAAACATTTATTCATATGTACAATCTCTAAAGATACCTCCAGAAACAAAATCTGTTGATGCTAATTCTATTCGAAAAGTTCTGCTAAATGGTTTAGTACAGTTTAGCAGAGAATTAGATCAAAAGAATAAAAATGGGCGCTATTTTGATCCTCGATCTCTGTTAAAACATGTTAGCACTACCAATGAAAATTTATACAATGAGCTCTTATTAAAACTAACCTCTTACTGTAAGAAGATAGTTTTACAACAAGATAAAGTTGACGAATTACGAAATATAGTTACATGGCTATTTCCAAAAATATTTGATCTTAAAAAATGTGAAATTGAGAATCATGATTTTGTTATTGGAGATAACCTTGATGAACGCGTTGAAAAAGCAGGCTTAGAAGGTGGAAATCTTTATAATAAAGATGGCATTGAACTTGAATTTTCGACTATTCATGGTATAAAGGGTGAAACACATACAGCAACTCTTTACTTAGAAACATTTCACGATGGGTATGACTTAAATCGGTTAAAAAAAGAATTAACAGTCAATAACTATAGTAGACCCAAAAAGGATTTAAAAATAAAAACTAGAAAAATGGCTTATGTAGCAATGAGCCGCCCTACGCATCTATTATGTTTAGCAATGCATAAAAACACTCTGGGAAGAGGGAAGAAACAAATACAATTAAGCAACCAATTTATTGATAAGTTGGATAATTCAAGCTGGAAAATAGTAAGACCGTAAATGGCTTATGCCTTTGCCTGATAAGGAAGAAAAAGAAACCAATCCGATTAGTTACAGAAGAATTAAAGCGAGTGAACTTGCTACATTTTGGTGGACACCCAGTTAAGCCATAGATTGTCGCCGCAATTTATGACAACTAACAATTATGAGTAAAAGACAGAACCTACAGCAAAGAATATAAACTGGACGTAATCCAGCAAAGTTACCAGCGGGACAATATCCGGGAGCTGGCCGATGAGCTGGGTATTAATCCTGGCCTTATCTATGCTTGGCGCTCCGAGTATAAGAAGAAACCCCAGCAATCCTTTCCGGGCAAAGGTATTCCCAGCCGGACTACCGAAGAGAACCAGCTGGCCGAGTTGAAGAAAGAACTGGCTGACGTACGTATGGAGCGGGATATCTTAAAAAAGGCGATGGGCATCTTTACCAAGAAAAACGGATAATTTTCCAGTTTATGGCTGAACACAGACACATATTTCCCATTGTAAAGATGTCCGAGGTATTCGATGTAAGCAGAAGCGGCTATTATAGCTGGATGAGTCGCGAGCCCTCCGATCGCGCCAAAGAGAACCGGCGCTTGACGAAACAAATTAAACATATCTGGCTGAAGTCGGGGAAGACCTATGGTAGTCCTCGCATTCACCAGCAACTGCTTCGAGAGGGAGAGCAGCTTAGTCGCCGGAGGGTAGCTCGACTAATGAGAAAAGAAGGCATACAAAGCCAGATTCGCCCCAAATGGGTAACCACCACAGATTCCAGGCACACTCTTCCTGTGGCCCCGAACCGGTTAGACCAAGATTTTTCGGCCGGCCAATTGGGTCAGGTGTGGGTAAGCGACATCACCTATATCCCCAGCAATCAAGGGTGGTTGTATTTGACGACCATCATGGATCTGGCTGATCGCCAGATCGTGGGCTGGTCGTTCTCGGAAGGCATGAGCGCCGATGAAACGATTATTCCGGCCTGGAAAGCCGCCTGTCAAAAGCGGACTATCGACCAGGAGCTGGTCTTCCATTCTGACCGGGGTGTCCAATATGCCTGCAAGGAGTTTAGGAAGTTGCTCAAAGCCCGACCGCTGGTCCGCCAAAGCATGAGCCGTAAAGGCAACTGCTGGGATAACGCACCGGCCGAGAGCTTCTTTAAAACCTTTAAAGCAGAACTACCAATAGAACCTAAACACTATAATTACAACAATCTTCGAGGAGAAATCTTCCAATTTATTGAGATCTGGTATAATCGCCAGCGCTTGCATTCTACGCTGGCCTACCGAACACCGGCGGAAATGCAAAACTACTTAACAGAAAACCAAGAATTGGCTGCATGATCTGGCTTAACTCCCTGTCCATTTTTTTGTAGCAATTCCAGAGCGAAGAAGCCTAAATCCTATCCTTTCATAAAACGTACTAACAGCATATTCTGTAAAAAAACCCAAACAGTATTATTAACAATTTCACTAAGTCAAGTAAACAGCGCAAATAACTTGACATAAGTACCAATTAAATACTATATTAATACAAGCTGTTGAAAGGTCATTAACATAACACGTAGCATTATGAGTACTGCAAAAAGAATAAGAGACAACATTTCGTCCTTTGACGAAGGAACGACATTTAAATATGACCAGCTCGGCATAGATAATAGCGAGTACGGAGCTGCTACCAAGGCCATCGAGCGGTTGATATCCAACGATGTGGTAAAAAGGATTTCCAAGGGTCTGTTCTACAAGCCCAAGGAGTCGCTCTTTGGCGATTTAAAACCAAATGAAGAACAGCTTATTAAACCCTATATGTACGAAGGCGACAATCGCATTGCGTATATCACCGGCTTGTCTTTGTACAATCGAATGGGGCTTACGACCCAGGTCCCCAAAACCATTACCCTGGCCTGCAATAAAAAGAGGATCAATACAGAGATCGATAACCTGAAAGTAAAATCGGTCAAAAGTTATGTGGATCCCACTGACGAGAACATCCGTTTCTTGGAAATTCTGGATGCCATAAAAGACTTCAAGAAAATCCCGGATCTGGATATCGATAATGCTATTGCTCAACTTCAACGCCGCATACGTGATTTGAGTAATCCTGATAGAAATAAGCTGATTACCTATGCCCTGCAATATCCTCCCCGCGTGCGTGCCCTGCTGGGAGCCTTGCTTACCGACCAGGAGTTCAATAGCGCCTTTCCCAAATTGAAGAATAGCTTGAATCCGTTATCAAGTTACGAGTTCGGTAGTCTTAGCAGTAGCTTGCCTACAGCCCAAAACTGGAATATTGTTTAGATGAATCTACACGAAGACGGCGAAATATTTAGGGATGCCATAAGGGCCACAGCCGACCATAAGAATATTCGGGAAATCTATATTGAGAAAGACTACTGGGTAACCTATGCCCTTCACACGATCTTTCATTCAGAGATGAAAGACGTTGCGGTATTTAAGGGAGGGACCTCCCTTTCCAAATGTTACCAGGCGATCAACCGGTTTTCGGAGGATATAGATCTTGTGGTGTTAGAAGATCCGGGGCTTTCTAACAATCAAATGGACAAAAGAGTCCGGGACGTTAGCAAAGTAGTCGATAATACTGATTTAGAGGAAGTGGAATTACCCGGGATCACCATGAAACGTGGTAAAAACAGGAAAGTAGCCTACGAATATGCGAAACATGAATACGGCCAGGCATATGGCCAGGTTCGCGATAAAATTATCGTTGAGGTTTCAAGGCTGGGACATTTCGAACCTCACGAAAAAGTAGCGATACATTCTTTTATTGCCGACATGATGAAAGCGAGAGGCCAGGAAGCATTAATTCCCAAATATGGATTGGCCCCCTTCCAAGTGAAAGTCCTGCGTATCGAACGGACCTTTTGCGAAAAAATAATGTCCCTTGTCCGGTTTTCACATGCCGAAAACCCGTATGAGGATCTCGGGAATAAAGTCCGGCATACCTATGACATTCACATGCTGTTAAAACAACCCATGATTCAAGACTTCTTTGAAAGCCAAAAGCTGGATGAGATGCTGCTTAAGGTCGGGTCTGATGATATCGAAAGTTATGGCGACAAATACGATTGGCTATATAAGCATCCTGCCTCAGCCCTACTTTTTGACAAACCCCAAGAAACCTGGGATAAGATCAAGCCTGTTTATAACGCCACTTTTAAGGAACTAGTTATTGGCGACCTTCCGGAAGGTGATGCTGTGCTTCAGGATATTAAGAGGGTTGCCGAGCGGCTCAAATATATAGATTGGAAGCTTTAAAATATATTTATGAAAAGAGGAGGTGTTAACACCCCCTCTTTTTTTATTTATTATTTTTCTTTCCGAACCCCTTTAAAGGGCTTGCTATCTGACTTTCGGTCCATAATTCTACCAGTTTCAGTATCTCTTTTAATCCATTTTCCATCAGGACCTTTAAACTGAGATCGTTTACGGACCGCTCCATTTCGATGCCCGTCTCCAGACGGTGGGTTAGTCGCCATAATTTTTCACCTCCTATTACTACAATTTTAAAGTTATGAGTTGTTTATACCTCTATATAATGCCTTCTGAATGGCTCTGAAACAGATTCGTCCGATAAATATTTGACCCGGTTAGGACGTATTTTATACGTAATTGAATAATTTGATGCTTCTCCATGTAGAGCTTTTATTAGCTCTGCAAAAGCGATACTGCTTGTTATTGCACCAACAAATGATGTTGAAATTGCTTTGTCCTCCATTTCATATTTCATCAACTCCCCAAAATCATCACAGTCATAATCATGTTTCGCTATTCCGTTACCGTTAGCAGTCCAAGTTTCTTCTGGAGTACGAAATTGGTTAGGAAAAATGCGAATAGCTATAGAATCAAAGCTACTTAATTCACCTCCTATACCACTGTCGATGATCACGTCAAAACCCGCGTATCTTAAAGCCCTTCTAGGAACCGCATTATCAAAACCTGATAGGGCAAGAAGAGGCTCATTAAATGGCTCATTAGGCTCAATGCGTGTATTAGATGTAAAAGGGCGGTCAATTATCCTTGTCTCAAACTGATTACTTGTTAACCAAATTGAAACTACTGACGTTTTTGTTTCTCCAATATGATTACCAAATGAGACAAGGCCAGAACCAAGGTTAGAACCTTCAATAGAATCAAAGTCCATGAGGTAAATTTTTGGCTTCTTCTTACTATAAGGTAATTGCGAAATTGTCCAAGCATGAGCTTGTCCGATATGTCCTAGGCCCAAAAGCCAAAGATTGGGCGGAAGGACTTTTTCATCTTGACCATTATTCTCAGGTAAATGCCAAGAGTCCGATGAATTAAGGTTCCACAAGGATAATCCCCTACTTTTATCTGCTGCTTTTATATCTAAATGCGCGGCTACGTTAAATGCACATGCCACACCAAGGCCACCAGCATATATACCTCCTAACGGTAACGAAGAGTTTATACTATCAAGACTAATATTTTCATTCTTAGCTACAACGCCACCTTGCCACCCATTACAAACCACTTCTAATTCGGAGTAGAATTGAGATGACTTGCCAAATAAAAGAGTAAATGCTGGATTACCAGCTTCTGAATCATTGATTATGTTGGCTTCAGCAATAAATTCAATAGCTTCATTAATTGTTGAATATCCATCAAGTGGCAGTTTCAAACTAATCCTTTTAGGGATATCAATTATCAGCCCCCCAGCAAAGGCTCTTTTTGCCGTATTAACTGCTGTTAATAAAGCAGCTTGAAGAGGAAGTGACTCTTTGATAGCAGGCCCTGCCTCAATTTTTATCGTTAAAGACTTTAGTCTTTTTAAAGCTTCTTTCTTGCTACACCCATACTCAATCATAAGTGCTTTAAGAATTCTATCGTATCTTGTTGTATCAATCTGATTATTCATAGTAAGGTGAGTTTTACTCCATTTCCGTTCGTTATTGTATCCCACTTTTTATTGCCCAAATATCTATACACCCCAACTTTTTCAATGGGTCAGGAACCAGTTCTCTGAATAATCTGGGACAATCATGGCTATATATCCTGGCTTAGGGATAACAGGATTCTTTTTATCTAATTCGCTTTGTTGGATGCTGGCACCTTTAGGATGTGTATGGATATCTGCAACAACTTTTAATGAATGGTGCTCACAGTATTCCCATACTTTCCCCATTAGGGCGGGATTAAAATCAACAATACCACTATCTAAAGCATGAGGATCGATATCATCATAAAGTAGATAGCCAGATATTTTTCTCTGGTTAGAATCAGACAGGAGAAAGGCGCCGCTTTCGCGGACACTCTCTCCTCTGATTCTTAGAGACCGAAGAATGCGAAACCACATGTAATAAGATATGTTAAGTGGTCTACGCATTTTTATAGTCCTTTGAGTTCAGAACTTTGTGGACATAAGAAACATACTTGTAAAAGGTATCTTCACCACTAACCCACATGAGATGTGGATGCTTCTTCTTCCAGTCCCGGCGATGGGACCCTTCACATGATTTCCTATCACATGGGAGATATAAGCAGTCGCCATTTTTCCAGTTCTGTTTAAAAACAGAATTTACCCATCGGTTACGACCAATAGGCCAACTGTCAAAGGATAGTTTTTGATCATTCTCTACATCCCATAGCGTTGCAGTTGGTGCTTTCTCTGAATAACCTGAGAAGGTCGAACCGCAAATAATATTTCTCAGGCCCATCTTTCTTTTCGGCGGGTTTAATCCAGACAATTAGTTTTGGCCAATTTGTTTCTATATCAGCTTTTGACCCAACTATTCCCCACTTATCTTTATCAATTCCGAGTTGGAAAAGTGGGTCTTTGATATGTTTTGATAACATATCTACTCCCGGATGGTTAAAACCCTGGATGAATTCTTCAGTAACTAGATATAGTGTAATCTCACAAGTTTGCCCGGAGGTGTAACAACCAATTGGAATTTCTAAATTTATAGCCTCTCTAACCCCTTCTTTAGGCGCCAGGGCCATATCTTCATTCTCATCAATATTGAATTTATTGAGAGAAAACTTCAAAACATCTCTGGCCGGTTTGAACACCGGGAATCGTCTGGATTTTTTTTCACCATTGAACTTTACAGTCACTTCAACGGTCTTACATTTATGAAACAGGATCGAGTCCCGTTCATTGAAGCCTACATCATTGACTGTTAAGTCTGGATCTAACTTAGCTAGATCGTGATCGTCCCCACAGTCTTTTTCACAATGGAAAATGTGACAACTATCAAGATCGTCAGGTAGATCTTTTAGCTTTTTACCTCCAGGTACTTTTGTTTGTTTGGGTTTTAGTTCACCTTCTTTGTATGTATATAAAGTTATATAGTTCATAACTATTCGGTTTGTGCCAGTAACTATTCATACAAGAGGTGTTTACATTATGCCTTTTAAACAGTATAATTTGCTCCCTAATGATATGGGGCTTGTAATTGTCCTTTGAAAGGATTAAGTATGAATAAGGAACAATTACATTAAAGACCTGTTTATGTATGCAAATGGGTATTTCCGTCTTGTACTAATTAGTTCTTAGCTGTTAAGTATTCTAATTAATGCACGAGACGGAGAGAAAGGATTTGGCCTAACAACCAAAAAATCCCATGAGTCTCCTCTCGTGGGTACATATAATCAGCAGTAGTACCATAATCAGTTATCCTGCTGAAATTTGTTTCTGAAGCCTAGCCCGGTTGCACCCGTGGCTGGGCTTCTTATTTATATTCTGTTATGTTTAATCATCTGGATATTTAAGTTTAAAAGCATTTTCATAATTGATTGCTTCATTACTATTCTGATATTTTTTCCAAGCTTCTTCTTCGTGTGACATATCAACCAATGTTTGGGTATCTAAACTTCCTAGCTTGTCTTTAATATATTGAAGTGTTTCAATTTCTTTATTCCCAATAACGTCATTATCAACTGGTTTTTGGCTTATAAATTTCTCTGCGGGATTATCATAATTTGGGTATTTAATGTATTCAATTGAAAACTCATCTCGATCAACGCCAAGATCAAATAAAGAGTCATATCTATTTGGTACTGGTCCCAAAGTGATTGCTCTATAATTCACCCCACTAATTGATCTGCCATGCTTTTTGTAATGCAAAAAGTCAGAATAGAATAGCAGTTTGTTTAGTTTTGTTTTATATGGCTCTTGACCACGTTCTGAGGCAAAGAATTTGACCATATTAATAAACTTATCTAACGAAGGTTTAGTAAAGCCGTTAAGCTCACTTGGTTCTGAATATTTATTAAATAGCCAATGATATACTCCAAAGAAAATCCTTGATTCTTTGCCGTCTAACTCTTGTTCTGCTCGTTCTATAATATCTTTTTGTTCGGAATCCTTTAGCTCATCACAATCTTCTACTAATTTTATAAACTCCTCTGGATCTTTCGCAATCTTAATCAATTTAGCATTTGAAAGTGAGGGTATATCTCCGTGTTCATATTTCCGATACGTATTTTTTCCAAAACCTAAGATGAGAGACATTTTATTTTGGGATACTCCATATTTGTTACGTATTGATTGAATGTCTTCTGGAAATGGGATTTTGTGTTTGGCTCTATACTTGTTGTGGAGTTGGCTTAAGTTTAAATCATCAAGCTTGGAAGTAGTAAATTCTTCACCCGTGTCTACACATTTATAGTTGTGGTAAACGATATCAAAGTTTTCCCCTCGAAATTCTAATTCTTCGAGGTTCGTTTGTATTTTTACTTCTCCTCCTGTAATTGGACTTTTCATAGCCTGCACCCTTATTTATGTGGATAATTCATTTTGTGTTCAGCAATGTGAAATGAAATACAAATCACATTACTATTGAACTCACCGAGAGTAATTTTAATGTATACCTCATTACCCTTGATCACTTTCCCGAAGACCCACATCTCTTCTTTCCCCCCATGAAACTCTTCGGGGAGTGGTCCTCCCGAATAATTCTCAACTTCGAGATCTCTGATATGTTCATCTCTTTCACGACCTGTGATTTCCAAGTCAGCTAGTGTTTGTGAGTTTTTAGGTCGGTGATCGAGATAAATTATATCGAAACCATGTGTAAGGCCTTTCAGTCGTGTTAAAAATTGCTGTACTTCTTCGAGATTTGTTGACATTCTATCTTAGTTTCAGTGTTTCACTGTTAAGATAATAAATCCACTAACTCAATTCAAGCATATTACCCACTATAAAGTGGTGTTTTTTGTTATATATACAAATTACACCACTTTATAGTTCCAATTAAGGAATAGGTTGTCTCCTCCTTGCGAATTAAAGTCTAGATAAACGTAAGTGAGAACATGGAGAAACCTGAACTTGCGAGCTTGTCCGATATAACTCATTCATCAATCACATCCATTTTAATCTTGTCCCATTTTGTCCCATCCTTTAACAGCCCATTGCACCCTATCCCAGCCCATCCCAGGGTATTTTCCGGGACCAGAAATAGTGTTACGTTGGTTTCAGTTACTTGATCAAAACGATGCAATCGCGTCATGCCAACAAACACGAAACCGATGCCCGAAACTCTGGAACACATATCAAACGAGCCCCAAGAGCGGGACTACGCCACCTGCCTGCAAGAGCTGGAGCAGGGCCTGCCGATCTTCGGCCGCATCACCGGCACCACCGACGGGCTCCAGCAGGTAAAGAAGGAGCTGCCCTTCAATTTCCGGCAGCCTTTTAATGTGGTGAAGGCCATTTTCAAGCTCCAGCCCGGCCTGTATTCCCTGCACACCGGTCTCGAAGATGATATTGTCATCGGCTTTCGCATTGACGGGCCCGGCGAGCAGCCGGATACCCCGGCCCAGGAGGCTACCGACGACAGCAGAACCACTCCCGAAAACTATTACCAGCAGCGCGCCCTGCGACTGGAGGGAGAGCTGCATGACGCCGACCGCAGAATCCGCCAGCTCGTTGACGAAATCATGGGCCTCAAGCGACAGCTGTCCGAGGACAAAACCGCCACGTTGCTGACCCATCAAAAAGAATTAGCTGACCAAAAAGAATCCCACCGCAACGAGGTGGATCGGCTGAAAGAAGCCCATCGCGGGGAACTGAAAGCCCTGGAAAAACAGATTAACGACCTCCAGCAGCTGAAGTTCCGCATGGAGATGGAGCAGCGGGCCGGCGGCCGTGATGCCGGTAGCCGGATGCTGGATATGCTGGAGGAGAATGCCCCGATGTTCTTTACGGTGATCTCCCAGCTGTTTGCCGGTCAAGGCGGGCCAAAGCAGCTCTTACAATCACCAGCTGGCAGCCCGGATATCAGCGAAGAGGAAGCCCAGGCCCTGGCCGAGTCGCTAAAAACCCAATTGCAACCGACCTCTCCCCAACCCCAACAACGTGATGCCTACCTAGACGAAGCCAACCAACCCAAAGGTGCCGGGGACCAGACTCCCCGGCACCTTCCCGCCTCAGGCAACCCCGGAGCGGAACCCAACGGATTTGAGGCGCCACCGACTCTGAACGGCATTACCTCGCCACCTCTCGGCAACGGCCACAACGAGGCAACCATCAGCATATAAACGATTATATCCCCATGAAACCCGGACACCTTACGTTACTCAAAATGGCACTGGAATACCTGGCCGACCGGCCCTGCGGGTACGCTTGTTACGCCAAACGCATAAAGGGGCAGCTGGCCTTGATGCAGGCTGGCGGAGATCCCATCACCGCGGCCGACTGGGCAAGAATGGCCAAGATACTTTCTATTGAGGCGATAAGCAGGGATATAGGAGCCAAGCAAATTGCAAAAACCGTATATCCCCTTGTGGATGGATTAGGACAATACGCTAACGGGCTTACTTATATCCCTGCCCACCTCGCTACCACTCAGCTCCTGCGTATTACTGGCACTAATGTGAGTGGCCAGGTTAAGACGCTCCTCACGGAAGTCATTATAGAATTGCAAAAATTAGTTACATCCAACGGACCTAAAACTTAGATAATCCCTATGCCTGCCATTACTCAACAACCCGTTACCAACCTGCGGGATAACATCTATGAAGCACTAGACTGCCCCGGAATAACGACCATCACGCGCTCCCGGCAATTTGCGGGCGTGCTGATCAGCATGGGCGACCTTGACCCGAAATTGGCCAAGCGCTTGCAAGATATCACAACGCGCAACCCCGAGCATGGCCTGCAACTGCTGCTCGACTATATCACCTACCGCTCTTGAGCAGCCACTATACTTATATAACCCCTTCCCGACAAGCAGTCACTACTGACGATTCAGTGACGAGCAAAAAGGCGGCAGCATCCTCCCCCCAAGGAGGTGCTGCCGACCCTATTATTGCCAATCGTCGATCCTATCCAGGAATTAACAATGTGCTCGGGCTAGCCTCTCAGCTTGTGACCAAATACACCGGTCAGGATAGCATCCGTAGCCTTGCTCTGAAAATCACCCGTAGGGTTCGCAAGAATCCACATACGGGCCTTCCTGACCTAAGAAATATAGATCGGATTGCCGATGCCCTCTACCGGTGGATCACCCGCAACATCAACTACGTCCGCGACCCCTGGAATATCGAGCGGATCCAGTCCCCGGATGTCACCTTAAGGCAAAAAGCCGGAGACTGTGACGACCACGCGATCCTGTCGGCGGCGCTGCTGCAAACCCTGGGCATCCAAACCGGTTTTCGAATTGTGAGCCGGACGGGGCGAACCTATGATCACATCTATACGGTCTTTCGCTCCCCACAGGGATGGAAATCCTTTGATACGACGGTCGCCAAGTATCCGGGCTTCCAATTTGACGAGCGCCTCATCAAAAAATCCAAGCACCTGCCCAACCGGATGCCGGAGGGCTTAGGCATTGATCCGATAACGCTTACCGCCGCAGCCACCTCGGCCCTGCAAACAGGCGTCACCATGAAAACCATGTTTTCCAACTGGTTTGGCGCCAAAGACAAGGGCGAGCGCATCCAGCGCGGGCAGTGGCGGGACTACCTGATGGGGCGGGGCGTGCGATCGGATGTGATCTCGTTTTCCCAAAAAGATAACGCCATCCTCCAGCAATACGCCCAGGTTATCCAGGAGCACGGGCAGCCAGCCGTTGATCACCTGAACCGGTTTGGAAGCCTGGACAGTAGTTTCATAGCGAAGCAACAACAATCCCAACACAAAAAATGGCTCCTGTACGGCGGACTCTCGGCCGGCGTTCTTACGCTGGGCGGGATCGGCTACTGGGCCCTAAACCACTGATAATTTTATGAGTAGCTCTTACCTGCAACCTATAGCAATACAAGCCGACCGACGACCAGTTAATCGCATCTCTACCAGCCTCCGATCGGCTGGCGGACTGGAAGGCTGGCAGGAAGATGATCTCTGCCGGTATGCCAACCAAAGCTGCAAGGGAAAGATGTTCGGCAAGCTCAAAAGTTGTCGCCGGCAGCGAGAAAAATCCCAGGCGCTTTGCAAGGCCCACGAGCGCAAGCTGGCCGAAAAAAAGAAGATGCAGCAGGAAAAACAGCAGCTCATGACGGCGCTTCAGCACAAGCGTCACCGACACTGCCGCCAAACAGCAGACCGCTACTACGGCCATGATGGCCGGGGCGGCTGTAGGAGGCGTGGCCCTGCTGGGAGCCCTGGTTCTTTTTGTCACCAAAAAGAAAAAAGCCAACTCCAAATCCGCATAGAGGACCGCCATGAACACCAGCTCTTTCGATCAGATCGATTTCCTGCAAACCACTCGTCCGTTCGTTATAACCTTGCCCCATACCACGCTCCCAGCTGCCATGCAATCGGAGACCGAAGAAAACCAAGTTTGGCAGTATCCTAAATGACTTGTCCAGCTTTTTGACCACGGCGGCCGATACGGCCGTTACCGTGGACGGGGTTATCAATGGCAGTAACAATAAATCCGGCAGTTCAGCGACTTGACGCCCGAGCAACAGATGGCGCTGACAGCGAGCCCAGAAATCCAGCGGCAGTAACATGACGAGTCTTCTGCTTATCGGCGGCGCGATTGCCGTTGGAGGGGGCATCATGTACACCCTGTTACAAAAGAAGTCCTGATATGATAGAAGCTATTCCGACAACGACCCATCCCGTGGGGATCTCCCATTTTATCGATGGACATATCCCCAATGGGCGACATCCCAATCCAACGGCTATCGCAGGAAGCGGTGTACCTGCAACCCACCATCCAGCTGCAGGAGTTGGCGAAGGGCGCGGAAGTTGAGCCCGACCAGCCAAACATCCCTGCTGTCAGCGCCTGGCCGAGAAACAACCCTCGGCGAAGAACTCCAGCATGGCTGGACCGCAACAAAGCCACGCTGGGATGGATCGCCGCCGGATACATCGCATTTCGAATGATAACCAGACGAAGATAATCATGACCCAGACCCAATCTGCATATAGTGACAACGGGCTTAGGGGCATCCGCCGGTATCATCCGGCAATATCATCAGCTCTGCAGGTGGGAGAACTTCGCATTATCGGGCGGCATCCCGAGCGCGGGCTGCCCAGATCCGGGGTCCCATTCTCGATCGATATCGAAATTGACCGGTACCGCACCTTCTGGAACTCGGTGCTGTTTATATCCTGTCCGGATGCCGTCGTTGCTGCCCTCGACCCGCAAAGCCGAACGGTGCTGGCCATATCCCGCATCCTTACCAGCATGTGGGATGGGTGTCGCGGGCAAACGCCGTCTGGTGTTCGGGCGCTCCTTTAGCCCGGATCGCAATCATCCGGTAATCTTTGAACTGCACTCCGGCAATGTCACCGAATCCAATATACCCGAGGCCACCCCGCTGGCCAGCTCCAAGGTAATGACCCTGGATCTGGACATCGAGGAAGGCCAGCAAAGCGGGGTATATGCCCCGCCCACTGAGTCGTGGTACGATATCAGCCTGCCGAATCCGCAACGGGCATTCAGCGGGGTAAACAGCACGCTCACCAAAGCCCTGTGGCTGGTGGGCATTGGCGCCGGGGCGTATTTCCTGGCTCCGCTCATGCCGGGCGTGCGTGATAGTATCAAACAAATGTCAAAGAGCAAACCAAAGGGACAACCGGATGCATGAGCTCATTGAAGGACGGGACTACCAGATCGTCGATGACGGGATGGGCGACCTCAGCAGCTACCTCCGCCAGACCAGCCGAAACGCATTTCGCAAAGCCATTGGCCTTGCCGACAGGGCGCTGGCTGGCAAGAAAGGGAAAGCCGCAACCACGGCCATAATCATGGCTGATCTTACGACCGATAAAGTTGGGTTAAATAATGTCTATAACCGAACATGCCGAGGTGATTAACCGGTACTTCGAATATGTGGATCTACAAGCCGTAAGTGATCTCATTGGTCTTGAGGAGACCGTTGCAAGCAGCAAGCCTGTAGCCGCCCTCAAAAACGCCGGTATGCTATCCGTTGGCATCGCCATCGGTATTGCCGGAATCACATTGTATAACAGAAACCGCTCATAAACTATGACACTCACCGTAGGCGACAAGGGTCCCCAGGTCATGCACCTGCAATCGGCGCTAAAAGCCCTTGGTATTGGCCTGCCCAACTATGGCGTCGATGGGATATTTGGGGCGGAGACCCAGCAGGCGGTCAAACAAGCCCAGCAAAAACTAGGATTACCTGCCAGTGGCATAGCTGATCAGAGGCTTATTAGTACAGCTTGGGATCAGCCGGCAAGCCCATCCAAGTGACCAGCAAAAGTCCCACAGCAAAAACAGGTCTCCTTGCAATAGGGACCATTGCCATCATTGCAGTTGGAATCGTAATCAAACAAACTAAACAAGGCTAATATGGAATCAATGACTGCCCGGGAAGCTTTCCCAGTTGAACATCAAAGGTATTAAAATAGCCCAGCCCTACGGGCGACTACTCGGCGAGCCCGAGAAAAATGCCGTCATTTTTATCTGGGGCGAAAAAGGAGCCGGTAAATCCACGATGAGCCTGGGGCTGGCCGACGCGCTAGCCGCCCACGGGCGCATCGAATACATCCCCGCCGAAGAGCACTTTGGCAAGACGCTGGTTGATCGCGTCAAGCGACTGGGAGCCATCCACCGGAACCTGAATTTTACCAAATGGAAATCCATTCAGGCCCTCAAAGAAGTTCTGCTTAAAAATCAGTCCTTCGCCTGCATCCTGGACTCCATTTCGGTGATTGATGCCAACGCCAAGGAAACCGTCGAGCTGGCCCAGTGGTGCCGCGAAAACGGGATTATGTTTGTGATGGTGGCTCATGCGACCAAAGACGGACAGTACAAAGGCAACACCAGCATCGCCCACGAGTGTGACATCGAGATCAAGGTCACCAAGGACGGCGGAGCCGAGACCGAGAAGAATCGCTACCGGGAGCTTACCTCCATTGCCGTACCCTTTACGGCCGAAGACCGTGAAGTAGTATCACCCAACCCTGCTACAAAGGTAGAAGACCATTCGGAATCCCGCGAAAATCCCGTTGATACGCCTTTCAAAATCACCCTGAAAGAGCTCGACAAACTGCATAAAATCCGCTCCTGGAAACGCATCAATTCCATGTTTGGCAGCAAGATGCCCTGCTACGCCCCGAAGCATTCCGGGGAATCCGAAAACGCCCACCTGTCCATCCGCTACACGGCCGACTACCCCAAAAAGCGATATATCATGGATCTGCTGCTGGACGGGCACCTCCAGTATCAGGCCTGTACGGAAGGCAAAGGGGGCGGGCTAAAAGCGTGCTGGAAAAAGCTGGTCAGCAAATATGGCGACCTGGAAATCCGCATCTTCAAGCAAGATCACGCCAAAGTGGTGCTGGGCGCCAAAGAATACAAGCGACAGGAACGAGCAGCTTGCTAAAAAGCAAGGGACTTCAACACCTCAAAAGAAAAACGCTACGAAACAGGAGAAGCCCGGACCTAAACAATCCGGATCCACGCTGCCAACCCCAACTACCCAATTTGCCCCTTCTTTTGATCTCCCCAAAAAGGATCGCTCCAATATCGTGTTCCGCCAGTTACGAACACTATCAAGCAATACGCCCCTGGGTATTGCCTATGGAAGGCACGACGGGAGCACCGAAGGCATACAGCAAACCGCCGAGCAGGTGGGGGAGGCCTCCTACGAGCGCTATGGAAATGACCTGGGCAATATGGCCTCTCAGTATTGGGCCACGGGCGGGGACGGTCACGTACAAATGGGCGATAAGTCCGAATCTCAAATCGCATTGCTGAAATTACCACCAAGGCGGCCTTTGAAATCGCGGGCACAGAGCTTGGAGCAATGGGATGTGGACACCTCCAGGTTTACCAGGGAACCGAAATCCCCAAAGCTGGAAACAAACAGAAGCCTGCCGCTCCTGCCGAAAACGAGCAAGATGTTGACATTGAAGCCGCCAAACAAAGCCAGGCCAAACTGGACGCTTTCCTAACCAAAATACTGGGCTAACCCTATGCGAGACAATCCGACTGTTACCCCTTTTGAAGATATTACAACTGATGACTATCCCGGGATTTTCGGTGATTTTGACGGGGACGGCATCCCCAACGCCGACGATCCCAACCCACAGCGGGCCGGCGACACCGAAACCGTCGAAGAGGTCAACCTCACCGAAGAAATCAAACAACTGATCGACCTTCGCGGGGACTACCAACAAGCCCTCGATGAGGTAATCACGAAGCTCCAAGCCCTGCAACCGGATGCCACGGTCAAGGGCCGCGTGAAATCTCCCTACTCGGTCATCAACAAACTGCGTCGCAAGCGCATTAAAGCGGATATCAAAACAGGCTGATCCGGGCGAACTCTACACGCAAGGCCTGACCGATATGGCCGGGTGTATGATCGTGTTGGCTGGTCAAGCCGAGCTGGACCAGGTGGTAGAAAAGATCTCTTCGGGGGCGGTTGGAAACCTGTTTGAACATGAGGACAAATACGCCACAGCCTGTCGGTGGATATAGGGCACATCATTTTATCGTGATGGCGGGTCCGGCCGGAGATATTCCCGGTCGAAGTTCAGGTGAAGACCAAGCGGATGGCCCAAATCGCTAGCGCAGCTCACGAGCCGTATAAATCTGGCGCGCTGAACACCCACCGCATGCAACAGCTCACCGATCTGGCCTGGCAAGCGGACCAGGGAAATAAGGAAGCTGCTAACAAAATAGACTGGCTTCTAGAAGATCCAACAGAACTTAACGAACGAATTGACTACCCGCGAAAATCCTTCTAGCGAGCTACAGGTACTCCAGGACTCCTTCACCGAAACCGTAAAGAAACTGGCCCTGGCCTTTTCGCTCGACCGGTTTCCCAAGCAACATCGCGAGCAGGCCTTGGAGCTGTTTCGCAGGCACGGGGAGATTATCGGCGTCGATTTTGACGAGGTATTTTCTGCGGCCCAAAAGAAAACCGAAACTCCGAAAAAAACTGGCGACTCATCATACGGGCCTACCTTGGATCGCGCGGGAGAAGCGGAATATGGAAGCGATTTTTCCGGCCTCCAGCTTACAAATTTTGCTCCTATTAAACTTTCGAAGTCTGAACGCCGGAAAGCCAACGAAGCGGCCCTGGCGGTGCTTGCAGAAAGAAGACCGGGCCATTACCGAATCCGACCTGGACACCCTTCGGCAGTATACCGGAGCCGGCGGACTTGGATACGGCGAGGATCGCAGCGGGACGCGAGCGCGGCCTGCTCAACGAGCACTATACCTCCTACCAGCTGGTCGGACTCATCTGGGATAAACTCCAGGCCATGGGCGTGGAATCGGGCAATATCCTGGAACCCGGGGCAGGCGTAGGCAACTTTGCGGGCTTCCTCCCGAATCACGATACCTACCGCATGCTGATGGTTGAGCGGTCTGCGGTGAGCTCCCGGATTGCCCGGCTCTTGTACCCGAACCAGCTCGTTAAACACGAAAACTTTGCTCAGACCGACCTGTCGCTGTATAATCTTACCGGCGCTGTCGGCAACGTCCCCTTTGGAGATATTAAAATTCACACCCAGCGCGACCCGCTGGCCCACCTGAATCCCCGCATCCACGACTACTTTATCCTGAAGTCCCTGGACGCCCTCCAGCCGGGCGGTTTTATGGCCGTAATCACCTCGGTTGGCACGATGGACAAGAAGGATCCGGCTATCCGGCAGGCCATGGTCCAGCGAGCCCGATTCGTTGGGGCCTACCGGCTGCCCTCCACCGCCTTTAAAGATAATGCCGACACGCTGGTTACGACTGATCTTATTTTGTTTCAGAAGTATCCTGATTTCGAAGGCGAAACCCATCCTGATATTGGCAACGAGCTCAACCGGTTGTTTGCACATGAAGAACTGGCCGTCAGTATCACCGAACATAATGGAGAGTCGTATGGCGCCTACTACAATCCCTACTTCCAAAAGTATCCCGAGCAGGTATTAGGCGAACATATCCAGGGCCACGACATGCAGTTTTTGACGCGCATGGGCGTAAAAGGCCAAGTGGACCAAGCGATGATTACCCGCGTGCTGGAAGATGATCTGGAGTTTCCCTATCCGCTTCCCGAGTCAGCACCGTTTTACCGGATCCCCGATGAAGGGGTTCGGCTGAATACCAGGCGGGACTACCATGCCGGGAATATCATTTACCACGAAGACAAATTCTACGAAAAACAGCGCCACTATTTTAAACCTGTTGCTATAGGCGGCAAGGATAAAGCGAGCGAGAGGGCTGCGCGCAGAAGATCGCCTCGGCCTGCCGGATGCTGGACAAGTACGATGATTTCGTAACGGCGCTGGCCCAGGATACGGGGCAAAAAGAGCCCCTCCGAGAAGAGTTTAAACAGCTTCTTGCGACTCATATTGAGAATTACGGCATTCCAGACGAAGATGAGGATATCCGCGGGGTATTCCGCTACGACAACCGCTTGTATAAACTCACCACCTTTGTGAAGCGCGACCCGATCAGCGCGGAGCTGGTCTACGCGGATATCATTGATGCCGATTCGATGTTCAACGACAACTACGTGCCCGCGGTATCGGACTCCGATGACCTGGCCGAAATTGCCATGTACGGCCGCTCCATCGGCGAAGAGCTGACGCTGGATTTCTACCAGTCCACCTACCGGGGCGGTACGGCCAGCCGGGCCGAGCTCCTCAAGGCGATCGAACAGCACCCGGACTTTTTCTATAACCCCGAGTCGGGCAGCTACGAGTTCCGCTACCAGTACCTGGCCGGCAACGTTCGCCAGAAACTCCAGGTCGCCGAAGACAATCAGCTGGACAAAAACATAGAGGCCCTTAAGGCGGTCCTCCCGGAGTGGATTGATGCCTACAGCATCACCGTAGATCCCCGCCATATTTTTACCTACCTGCCGACGAAAGTACTGACCGAGTGGATTACTGGTGAGCTGGGCTACTCGGGACGTGCATATCGGACTGGTCAAGGACAAAGCCGAGCTGGGCAATCGCTTCTACATGAAACTCCGCAAAGGTGGCCGGTACATTAAAAATGGCGAAGAAACCCAAGATGACTGGAACCAGGGATGGGGACAGACGCCCTTCAGCAAGATTATTAACAATTATATCCAGGACTCCAGCTTTCCCGCTGGTCTTCTACGATGAGGACGACAACGTCCTTCCGAACATGACCCTGAAACACGCCGAGCAGAAAGGCCTTACCGCTCTCATCGAGCGATCCCGCGCCAAGCAGCGGACCCATAACGATCAGATGCTTACCCGCGTCCCTCAAAAATTCAACCACTGGGTGCGCACCAAAGCGTCCACCGAAATTCGCGAGCTCATCGAAGAGGCGTATAACCACGAGTATAACGCCCATATCAACCCGCAGTTTGACGGCAATACGCTCCGCGTGCGCGGCATGTCGGACACCTTCTATGGCGTAAAGGACTTTGCGGTGTATAAACACAACCGCGCGGTAGCCGAAAAACTGGTATGGAACGGACGAGGGGCCAACTGCCATGACGTGGGCGCCGGAAAGACGCTGGCCTCGATCATTACCTCGCAGGTGCTGGCCCAGCAGGGCGCCTGCCGCAAGCCGATGTTTGTGGTGCCCGGGAAAGTGCAGGAGAAATGGGTCGAAGAATACTCCATGCTGTTCCCGGACGCCAAAATCCTCAACATGAAAATGGCCGGCTCGGACCGCCACAAGGAACTGACCATGGCCCAGCTCTACCATTGGGACGCGATCTTTATCGCCGACCACGCCTTCAAGAGCCTGCCGCTTTCCCCGGCCGTGCAGCAGCAGATGTATGCCGATCGCGTCGAGTACTTCGATCAGATGATCGAAAACTTTGACGAGCTGATTGAAGAAGACGATGCCCTCAGCTCCACGGCTAAAAAGTCGATGGTCACCCGCCTGGAGAAGATGAAAGAAGAGTGGGAGGCCAAGCTACGGAATGTCGCAAGCGCCCAGCGACTGGAAACCGATATCTTTTTTGATGAGCTCGGCGTGGACGCCCTGTTCTTTGATGAGGCCCATTTCTACAAAAACGCCCTCGGCAGCGCGAAAGCGGCCAAGCTGGGTATTGCGGCTAACAAACCGTCCCAACGAGCTGAAGATGCCCTCCAGAAAACCAAGTGGCTGTTTTCAAAAGTGGGTTACAAGAACGTGTTTGTCCTGACCGCTACGCCGGTGGTGAATTCCCCGGTCGAAGTTTGGCACATGCTCAACCTGTGCGCCCCGGACCTGCTGGACAAGTACCAGATTGCGAACCTCGACAACTTCATCAACCAGTTCGTCCGTGAGGAAGAGAAGATCGTAAAGAAAACCAACGGCGAATACCGCACCGAGCGCGTGGTGGCCGGGTATTATAACCTGCCGGAGATGCGGTCCATCATCGATGAGGTCATGGACATCAAAAGCTATGACCAGCTGGTGGGGTTCTACGAGAAGTATCCTGACTATCTTCGGGACGAATCAGGTGAAATCATTACGGATAAAGAGGGCAATCCCCAAGCACTCAAACCAAAATTCAAGCGACCCGAGGCCGAAACCAAACAGCAGGTCATCGAGCCCAGCGAGATTCACAAGCTGCTCTTTGATGATATCATCCTCCGGGCCGATAATATCCTGGACTGCATGCGCCAGCGCGGGTGCCAGACCAAAGACAATTTCCTGGTGATCACCGGCGATGGCAGCAAGATTGCGACCGACCTTCGCGTCTATGACAACAGTTTTAAGGGCGTCGACGGCACATTCCTGAAGCTGGGGGCTCTGACTCAAAACGTAGCTGAAAGTTACGCTACCCGCGAAAATCCCGCCCCGAGCAGGGTACCGGAAAGCATCTATGGAGATTTCTTTTCCAAAGTACCTGCCGCCAGAGAAAACCCGAACCCCTACCAGGGCCAATCCCGCCACAAACTTATTAAAGAGCTCAAATCCCTGGGATACTTTGGGGAGGTTGCCGGGGAGATCGAAGCCACCGAAGGCGATCTCCACGCGGTACCGGTGTCGGCAAACAGTTCTTACTGAACAAGATTGAAAAACAGCGCGAAAAACACTCCGACGGCTCGGACCAGATGGAAGAAACCTTTGACCGGGCCATCATGATTGTCGAGGCGCTCTATAGCGACCGCGAGAATCCGGCGTCTCCCACCTTCCGCAACCAAATTATCTTCTGCGACTGGATCTCGGTGGAAGGCCAAAAAGGCGGAAGCTATCACCAGCTGATCAAGCAGGAACTGGCCGGAGCTGGGATCCCCAGCGAAGAAATTGCCATTATTAACGGCTCTATTATTGGCACTGGCGCCAAAGGAGAAGATTATTTCGTCTCTTCTTCCGACGATAAGGAAGCCCTTAAAAAACAGGTCCAGGATGATTTCAACGTGGGCAAGTACCGGGTGCTGATCGGCAACCAATCGATTGCCGAAGGCATGAACCTGCAGAAATGGACCACCGACCTGCATCACATGGACGTGCCCTATACGCCCTCGCAGATCCAGCAGCGCAACGGGCGCGGGCTCCGCCAGGGCAACCAGCACGGCAAGGTCAATATTCATTTCTACTTGATGAAAGATTCCTTCGATCAGTACCGCCTGGAGCTGGTCAGCAAGAAACAAAGCTGGATTGACGAGCTCTTCTTTGGCGACGGCCGAGAAACCTCCGCTGATTCCGAGGGAGAGTCCCTGGAATACGAGCAGATGGTCGCCGCCACCAACTCCGACCCCAGAGTCAAAGAGTTCTTCCAGTCCAAAGCCCAAACCAAGGTGCTAAAGGCCCGCATCGAATCGCTGCTCAGCGAAACCCAACGCCTGGAGTCTTCGCTGGCCCAGGCAAGCGGGGATGTAACCAAACGAACCGAGCGCATGGAATCCGCCATCCAGCGAGAACAAGCACTCATTGATTCTGAGCTGCCTACTTCGGCTTCCGAAGCCCTTGAACAAGGACTCATTCGCATCGGCTGGCTGGACTACAGCGGGGAAATCGGATCCATTGAAAACAACCTGTCTCCGGACGGCAAACGCGTGCCCCGGTTCCGCCACGAGCTTACCCTCGACGTGCCCAAAAACAACGCCAACGGTCGGGTGCTGTTTAATCTTATCCCTGATCCGAACGCGCCCAACCGAAGTTTCTATAACAAGATCAAGTGGAGCTCGATCAAGCAGATGGCGGGCGACCAGCTAAATAACATATTCGGCTGGTCCATGGACGAGCCCGTCCAATCGGGCCGAAGCCTGGCGGGCAACAAAGGCAACATTATTGCGGACGAATCTGATTTTTACGCCCATTACGAAATCGATATTGCAGCCGAAAAAAGCAAGACCAACCCGGACGGGGCCGAGATCACCTACGACCAAATAAAGCAGCGGCTGGGCATGTACAAAACCCAGCGGTGGCTGCCGATCATTAAAGTGAAATTGGCCGAACTCTTCCTGGCCTTAGAAAAAGGCTGGCAACAGTCCGCCGAAACCCGCATCACGCAGATCACCGCCGAGCTGGACCGCTCAAAGAAAACCCTGAAGGAATTAGAGATAACCCACGAGCAAACGCGGAAAGAATTAGAGCAAGCTCAGGCCAACCTGAAAACCAACCAAGATACGGTTACCAAGCTCCAGGATGTAGTCAACGAACTCGTAAAAACCAAATTTTCCGACCGCTCGGAGCTCTACGAAGAGCTCAACCGCATCGCTCCCACCTATGGCGTAAAAGGGACTGTCCGCGTTCGGGAAGTCGGTATTTACCGCGACAACACCACACCAGCAGATGATATTCGCCCCAATCGCTCCAACAGAACTATACCAAGACCTTAAAAATCTTCCCACGCCGCTAAAAACCTTATTTGGTGATCCCCTGGTATATGCGGGAACGGTGGGCGAGCTGGAGTTTATCGACGCCAAAGGTTTTATGCAGCGGATTGAGCCGGAAGGCCAACAGCTGGCTATGATCATAGACGGGGACGGGACAACCCTTTTCGCCTTTCCCACCCATCGCATGAAGCTGCTCAAAGGCGCGGTTGACAGCGACGAGGCCACCCGAGATGTACGAGGAGTTTCACCATTTCCCGCCGGATGACTATGACTACGAACTGTTTCCACCCACCGGGGCTGAATTAGTTTCGATAGGCCACGCCGAGCGCATCATGTACGCCAGCGACAAGGTCATCTACCCCGGCGACGAGAAAGGCGAAAACCACCAGTACTATCACTACTTCGACGACGGCAAGCGCCCCATCTTCCAATATGGAGACGTGTATATCATAACCAACCTGAACATCGACGGACGCGGTATTCTCAACTGATCCCCATAACCCACCACCCTATGACCCAACGAATATTTGCAAAAAATCCAACCCACTTGGATATCATCGAAAACCCAACAACCCCAAAACCTGCAACTATGGCAAAACAACTAACAACCGAAAAAGCGGTAGGCGAATTCAAGCAACAGCTTATCACTGCCGGATATATTGTGGGCGGCCAGGCAATTGGTGCGCAGCTTAATGGGCTGGCCGTTCCCGCTATTTTAGGCGGAAGCTCAGCTACTGTCCAGCAAGCGGCCCGCGTTGGTCTGCCCCTCACCCTGGGCATGGTCTTTACCATGTTCACCAAAAACAACCACCTCCGTGGTCTGGCCATGGGGCTGGGCGTGCAGGGCGTGATGGAACTCATCAAGTTCGTCATGCCGGACTGGACGCCCTCCCAAGGCCTGATGGAAGGAAGCGAATACCTGTGGGAGGACGAGCCCGCGGCGGCAGCCGCTCCGGCCGCGCTTCCCGCCCAGACCGGCCACGTCTCTCAAATCGAAACCCTGTTTGAAGACACCGTGGAGGTATAACCCCCTACTCTATTACTCATAGCTCTCACTGGGCGGAGACTGCTTACGGGAATAAGCCAAAAAGGCCGCAAGGCCCAACCAAAATCTCTATACCACCACAAGCTATGAGCAACCAGATTACCAAGAAAGCAATTGTACCCGCCAGCGCGCGCATCAAAACCTATTTTGATACGCAGAAAGTAGAACAAAACGGGGCGGTTCTTAACTTCTTTCCGCCAAACTCGACCCGGAAGATCACCCGCAACAATTACGTGGGTAATCCCTTCCCGGGCGAACTCAAGCGGCGCATCCTGGCCCTCTCCTTCGAGGTAACCAAACAGTTCATCGAGGACGATGAGGCCAACGGCATCGACGCGCGTGGCATTGTCAACTCGCTAAAGGACGCCGGCGTCATTTTGCAGGCCGACAACGACAACAAGGAGTTCCTGCGCGTGCCGATCTCCAAGCATTCCAACTTCTCCGGAACCGGCATGCATATGGTGGCAGGTACGGCCAACACCGCCGATGCTCCGGTAGTCTTCAAGCGCATCGCCTCCCTGAAATCCGCTGACGAGTACCGGCTGGCCGATCCGTTCGATTTGGCGGTCAACCAGACCTTATCGCTGTCGGTCCACTTCGAGGATTCCTCGGTGTTCCCCAGTGACGCGGGCTGGACCACCTCCGGGCAGGGGCTCTTGTACCTGCGAGCCAGCATTGTCGTCGCTGAAATGAAACCCGAAAAATAACCTTCCCAGCCGGCAGCGACATCGAGTCGCTGCCGGCAATTATACTTGCTCTAATCGCTTGCATACACCCATTATGAAAATTGTAACGAATTTTATTCCTCCTACCGAGTCTACGCCCTTTAACCCGGCCAAGGCTATATGACCTGCCAGCCGGAGGCAGCGGTCATATTACCATGAATGGTATGGGCGGGGAAAGCTTCGGGGTCCGCCGGATCCTGCCCTACGCTCCCCATATGGACAAGGTCTTAGTGTCGGCTCGGCTGAATGAAGACCTGTATCTGTTCCGTGATCTGCAATTGTCCGTTATCCACCACCTTTTCCGCCGTATAGACGGCCTGCTGGCCCCGTTCATTATTCAGAAAAGTAACAGCCTGGTCTTTGAGCTGTCCAATACCCACAGTTCTGCTCAGGCGGTCAACATCCAGCTTATCGGCTATGACCATTTTAGCTTGACAAAGCTGCTAAGCATCTACTCCGAAATTAGCAGCCCCATGCCACAGCCGCGCTTTCTCTACGGCCGCGCGTCGCTCTCCCCGGGCGCTGTCAATATCGATATGGGCGTCAAGGCAAAAAGCATTGACGTGGAAGCTCGACGCCTGGCTATGAGCAGTGACCGCCCCGGAGATATTACCGCCAGCCTGAAGATCTATAACACGACCATCCGCAACGAGGTCTACCTGGAACAGCTGAGTGACGAGTTCAGCCAGTTTTATGCCAACGTCCCGTTTATCGTTGGCTCCAATATGCCGTTCCAGGTGTACGCCTCCAACAAAGGCCCGACGCAGGCCAACGTGAGTTTTCTGTGTGAAGCCTATGTGGTTCAGACATCCGACGCTAATCCACTGGAGGTATAGCCCCATGTGGAACAACCTCATTCAATCGCTTTGCGAGCTCACCCAGAAAATGGACAGCCTAATAGATCAACTCCGGGCCAGCTCCCCTTCCATTGGCACTCGGAACTGCCGGTCGCATTGGGACCTCCATCTCACCCGTCCTTAAGCAGGGGACGAGTCCTGTGAAACTTGTAAATGGAAACCCCATGCGGCTGGGCATCATCATCCATAACAGCAGTGACGGGGAATTTATGATTGCCCTGGACGAGGCCCGCATTGACGGGCGGTATTACACCTTTAAGCTCAAGCCCGGCGAAACCCTGCATATGGATGAGCGTCAGTTCAAAGAACTCTACAAAGGCGGCATGATGGGACTGTGGGACGAGGACTCCGGGGCGCTCCAGACGTCCAAAGCCCTCGTAACTGAACTTTTCTGGAGCTCCTAGCATGAGTGAGATCACAGGAAAGCAGTTCAGCGAACCCTTTAAAATGCGTGTGGTCAGCGGCATGCTGGTCGACGGGTCCATCCAGGTGTCATGGGCGACCGGCAGAAAGGCTTCCTCCCAGATGGATTGGGGACTGGATCCGGAAAACCTGGCCACGACCCCAGAATATCACCGCGAGCCTGCGGAGATGGTGCGCTACCATACGCTCTATTTCCCCATTACATACCTTGATGCCCGGCACTATTTTCGCGTGCGTTCAAAGACGGCGGGTGGACAGGTCGGCCAATCCAGAATTTATTCTGTCATTACGCCCGATGACGTCGGGCGGACAACCCAGCCTCCGGCCGGCCAGCTCCTCTTAGAACTGCAACCCATCGACGGCCAAGAAGATCACCTGTTCTGTAATCCAGCAACGGAGATCCGGGCTGGCCACCAACCTGAAGCAACGACACAACCTCTAAGGAGTGGACTAGCTGCAGATAAAAACGTGTCTGAGCTGACGGGCGCCACCAGCAGCAATGCCACCACCAACCCCATTACCATTATCTCTTGACCGTATGAATACCATCAATCAAACCCTTTCTATTGGTACCCCGAAATCAGGGATGGACCTGTTCTGCAACGTTCGAATCGACGGGCAGCACCTGTTTCGGATGCACTGCGAATCCTTCGTGGGCAATCTCCTGCGCGATGTCCACGGGATGATGCACGGCGGTAAAACCAATCGCCTCATTAGTCCTGGCGACGATTACGTGCAGGATGGAAAAATTACGTCACTGCACATCGTCGATGGGGCGCTGGAAATATATAGCCAGTACTACCTGGAATATATTTTCAACGGCATGCATGGCGTGAATCCCAACGGTGAAAAACCGGTGTGGGTACATATCTGGGATTGTAGTTCTATTCCTCAGATCAATGGCACGTGGCAGGTTGAAGCCGCTTATGGCGACTATTATATCCGCCTGAAAGAGGCGCCAACCGATTTTGACCCGGCAGCCTATGTTTCCAGATCAAGCGCAAGTCATTGCCAAACACTATCATCCCATTACGACCACTGAAAGCTACTGCCCACCCTTTCGCGTAATTCTTCCTACCATTGGGCAAGGCAACCGCCCCGTAAGCATATCCGATGTGGGCCTGCATAATCCCATTGACGCGCTGCTGGCTCGGGGAGCCCGATCTGTTTCCGGCGTTGTTACCGACCAGCAAAAAAGCGTCTTCACGGTTTCGGCCCCATTTACCAACGACTCCGGGGGTGACCTGGCCATCACCGAAATGGGGCTGATGACCCACATTAATGTCAACCGACACGAAATCAACACCATTGCCACCCTCTATGCCCGCGACGTGCTACCGGCGGCCCTGAATCTGCCCAATGGCAAAACGCTGACCTTGGACTATGAGTGCCGGTTTGAGCTGGAAAACTTCAACCAGGATACCGACCTCAATGGCAGCAACGGTGGATTTACGGCCGAATTTGTCGGAGCCCTGCGCCGACAAGCCGTGGAAAACACCAATACCAACTGGCGGGATCTGATGTGTATTGGCGGGGGTGGAACCTCGATGACCTCCTTAGAGCGCCGGGCATCGGAGGTAAACAAAGGCTGGCACCTGGGACTCCGGCTCGGCCAAAGCAACAAATTCGTGTCCATGACTGACGCCGACCTGTCGCCGGATGCCACCCAGGAGACTCCATATAACGTTGGCGGTATCACCCATGGCAGCGAAGACGGCCAGCTGGTCCATCACGGGATGCTCATCGATGACCAGGTGACCATTGATGAGGCCAACAATGAGGCGTATTTCAACCTGGGGCGCGTGTTTGAAAACCGAGGCGCCACCGATATCACGATCAAAGAAGTCGGTATCTACGCGAATCGTGGAAATAACTATGACGAGTGGTTTCCCAAGCTAGTAGCCCGGAAAGCCCTGGCTCCTGCCGACCAGTTCACCATTATGGCCGGGCAAATGCGGAAGGTGGGCTACAAGATCAAGATGGTGGTTTAATGACCAGCTCTTTTTCAATATCGGCCGAGCTTACCTACATGCGGATTCGTGGTCTGATGGGGCATTTCACCGAAGCATCCAAACGGTATGGAATTCCCCTTGCGCTGTTATTGGCAATCGCTTCCCGCGAAAGTCGCATGGGACTGGCCTTATCCGCCAATGGCACCGGAGACTATGGCAACGGAATCGGGATTATGCAGATTGACAAGCGGTATCACCCGGATTTCGCCAATAGCCATAGCCCTTTCGACCATCAGTCGAATATTAATTACGGGGCTCAGTATTTGGCCAGCCTTATCGAGGAGTTTAACGGAAATACCCACTTGGCGGTAGCAGCCTATAACGGGGGCCCTTCCAGGGTCCGGAGTGCTATTTACGCCGGGCTTCCACCGGACGCGGTAACGACCGGTGGAGATTATGGGAAAGATGTCCTCGGTCGCGGGGAGCTTATTGCCCAGCTAATGGGCCTTTCCAAAGCCGTGAGCCTATCGGCGTACCTGCTGCCCTTAAGCGCAGTTGCTTTTCTTACCTATAACTACATCAACCCTCAGAAATTATGAGCACTGATTCCCATTATATCGATGCCGTCCAGATCAATCCGGAAGGCTTAGGTCGGCTGCCTTCCTTTCAGCATCAAAGGCTACGTCCCGCGGCCCAAAGCAGAACGCCCGTGAAACATGTTTCGAGATCGCGAACACCTTCCCCAAAACCTAGGGTAACCCGCAGGATAAAGAGGCCCGTTCTGGATCCGGTGATCGAACATCGCAGACCCACACCCGTCCCTCGGCGTGTCACTGTCAAACCGGTTCGAAAGCCACCTAAAACAACGAAGACACAGCCTAAAAAGAAACCGGTTGTGAAAACGACTTCCAAAAAGAAGAAAACGACCCCAAATCCAAATCAGCCAGTGCAAACAACCCCAGCAAGTACAAATGCCGGTTTTCTGGAAGGGTCAATAACTATCGGCGGCAGGGAGATTAAGAAAAACCATGCCGCAGCTGGTGGTGCGACGATATCCGGACTGCTGCTCTGGAAACTCCTTTTCTAATCCGTTTCAACACTAAACCATTAATTAACTGCAAGATCATCATGGAACACTACATTACATCTGCAAGACAGCCCCTGCAACTGCGGTTGCCAGGACAACGGCATTAGGAAGTGGCACCAGCTACCTGCAACTCTGATTGCGGTTGCCAAGGCGGACTTGGAGAAGCCGACCCGCAAAGGCACCGAGACCGAAAAAGATCTCATTACCGAAGCCAAAAAGTATATCAACAGCGGAAGTACCAACCCACATAAAAATTGCAGCCGGGGTAGGCGTTTTAGCCCTACTGCTGGTAGCTACAAGAGGAAAAAAATAATGAATACTCAAGATTATAATGCGCTGCTGGACAGCTACGGAAACCACTTTTCGATCAGGGAACTCGAAATTCAAGGCCCGGGAACCATAAAACGAATAGAGGTCGGGTTCCTTCGCAATTTCCTGGCCTGGCGCAGCTGGCACGGCCTTCCCACCTTAGTCACCTCGGCATGGCGAAAAGGAGATCCGAGGTCCCACGGCCACGGGCTGGCTGTTGACCTGCTTCTGTTTGAGGAGTGGCTGTCCAGCCAGCCTACCGCGCTCCAGCACTGGCTCCTGGCCACAACGTGGGGCTTTAAAGGTGTCGGCCTGTATTTTGACTGGACTTTTGCCAACAAAGAAGGCACAAAGATTCCTGCCATTGGACTACATGTCGACGGGTGGTCAGGAAACGGCCGATCCCGGCGTCCGCTCCGATGGCTACGGATTGATGGCCAGTATTACTACCAATCGCTTGCCAGCGGACACTTTTACTGCAAATCGAACAAGCAGTCCATAACGCTGGATGAGGCGATAAGGAGGTACGCCCCATGAACAAATCAATCCCGGAACCAGTCGCCGACGGATTCTTCAATAAATACAAGGAGCTGATCGTCACCACGATTATCTGCCTGTTTTTGACCGGGATCTACGATTCCATCAACAACCAGACTGCTGAGATCAAGAAGTGGTATGAGTTGATGATTGGTATCAATGAGAAAGTGAAAGTACAGGCCGATCACCTGGGCCGGCTGGAGAAGAGCCTGGAAAACCACCTCCAGCGAACCGACGACCGATTTAAAGATCAGGGTGACCGGATCCGGTCCATTGAGCTGGAAGTGATCCCTTATCGGCTCCAACTGCGACCAACCCAATCAAAAGAGGATACTTCCTATGGAAAAGATCATTAAAACGATTATAAAATCGGTTCCTTTACTTGTCAGCTTGCTGAGAAGCAAGACTCCGGAGCAGGGGAAAGGAATCGTCAAAAGCGGTGTAGCCAGCTTTACCATAGCCGGTCTCATATCCACCGGAAAACTGTCAGCTACGGGTGTTGACGGGAATTTGCTTCTTATCCTGTCTATCCTGGAAAGCCTCGGATACCTGTATGGGATGATCGCCGTCTCCTCCGGTGCTGCACAATCTGATACAGTTGATCAGCTACTCAAAGGAAATGGAGAGGGGCTATCCAACCGGCAGGCAAAGGTTTTAGGGAGGGAATGGCTGAAGCAGATTCGGAAGAATCAAGACTATAAGCTACCCGGAAACTCCTTGTTCGACGATGACCACTCCGACCTCAAAATCAAAGCCAAAGATATTTCCCAATACGCAACCCAAAACTCAAAGAAAAACGAACAATGACTACAATGCTATTTATTTTATTCAGTGCAGTACTGGTGCTTTTCAGCACCGAATGGTTAACCGGTATGTTGACCACGAACAACCTGGCTGAGATCGGCGTGGTTATCTTGGACATGATCGCCCTGTCTGCCTCGGTTCAAATCGGGGGTCTATTTGAAAAAGCCCAAAATATCCTCCGGCTTTACGGACAGTACGTTGATCCTAAAAGCGAAGAGGGGAGTAAGCTGTCTCCACAAGAAAAGCAACGCCTGCTGGACCTATTTCTTCACGAGCTACGAATTGTTGTTGATCAGTTTGGCGGGCGGATACTGATTCGGGTAGGAGGATTTATTCGGAAGGTGTTTGATAAACTATTTGGCTAATCAATAAAACTACTTGAAAAGTAATGAGGGCAGCTTTGTTAATTCAGAGCTGCCATTTTTAAAATTATCAGGGTAAAAGTTTAATTTTTTAAAATATATTTTTTGCTTGTGATTAAAATTTAAAGGTGAAACTTACTCAAGAAGTAACCAGCAGATGTACCTCTTTATCAGTTTTGTTTCTGGATTTATCTCTAATCTGATCGAGGTCATACCGTGCATGGGAGGTTCATCTAGAATTCAGTTCTAGTTCTAAGTACTCTTGACAGAAGTAGTGTGGTATCGGCTGTTATACTCCGTTTCCGTTTACAATTAGGTTGAGCCGCATATGAGTTACTCCTATTTTTTGGATAAACTCTCGTTGACTCATGCCCATTGTTTTAAAAAATCCTATCGTAGCATTTCTCCAGTATAAGCTTCGTTAGAATTTGTTTAGGAATTTTCACATCATTGCCCTCCTTTACAGTACCTGTTATACACAGTAAAATGAATCACCTCAAACGAAAGCACAATTTAACGGGAACGCCTAAAACAGGGCTATGGACTGCTACTCTCGGACTGTTTGCCGGGCTTACCAGCATCGTTTTTTACGGGGTGGCAGGCCCTGAATTCAAAAAGTCCCTGGAATTGTCGGGGGCCCTGCTGGGCCTTTTATTGTCTTCTCCGCATCTTAGTAAAGCGTTACTTCGTATTCCCTTCGGTGCATGGGTGGATGAGGTGGGCGGCCGCAAGCCGTTTCTTATCTTGCTTGGATTCACTATTGCTGGAATGGCAGGACTGGTATGTATTCTCTTTTTCACCTATCCCAATAATTTTGATGCCACGCTGTTCCCCGCCCTTCTTTTCTTCGGGTTCCTTGGCGGTGCAGGGGGAGCGACCTTCTCTGTCGGAATTCCTAAAACATCCTACTGGTTTCCGGCTCACAAACAGGGATATGCTCTCGGTTTTTATGCAGGCATCGGTAACATCGGGCCGGGTGTCTTCAATTTTCTGATGCCCGTGTTGATCGGCATCTGGGGACTCACCGGCGCATACTTTAGCTGGCTGCTATTCCTGGTTATCGCCACAGCCATCTACGGATATTACGCGGTAGATGCCTACTACTTTCAACTGGTCGATAACGGGTTGGAGCAACAGGAAGCTAAAAGCATCTCAAAGGACCTTGGACAGGACTTTTTCCCTTCAGGCGGCACCTGGCAGTCGCTTAAAGGTGCCGCATCCAATTACCGGACATGGGTTCTTGTATTTCTGTACACCATCTCATTCGGGGGTGGATTTACCGCTCTTACGGCGTGGTTTCCGACTTATTGGAACTTGTTTCATCAGACAAGTCTGTTCACGGCGGGTCTGATGGCTGCCATATTTACAATCTATGGATCCTTAATACGTGTCCCGGGAGGAAGTCTAAGCGACCGTTTTGGTGGGGAAAATATTGGTGCATTAAGCTTCGCTACCATGGCCGTCGGCGGGGCTGTTTTAACCTTCACTTCCAGTTTTGAGTTTGCCTTCCTGGGGATGATGATACTGGGTACCGGGATGGGCGTTGCCAATGCAGCGGTATTCGAACTGGTACCCAAGTACGTGCCTAATGCCGTCGGCGGAGCTTCCGGATGGATAGGTGGTATCGGCGGGGCGGGCACTCTAATCATATTACCGGTACTCGGAATGTTTGTGGATGTTTATGGGCAGATTGGCTACGCTCGTGGCTTTATAGTCTTTATTGTTTTGAGTGCTATATGTGCAGGAATATCTTATGTGTTAAAAGCCTTTCCACCTAAAAGCCATGGATAGCCCGTTACTTGTTGTAGGACACGATACGTTTCCAGTGTAGCTTGATGAATAGCAGTACCGCCCCGGTTTCGAGTATTCTTCCGGCTACTGACAGGGCCAAATCTAAATTGCTCATCCGGTCAATGATCATTATTGCAACACCAAGATTAAATAATATGACCATGGTCTTTGCCACGATAGGATTTCCCCGCGAAGAATTTTCCAGATATCGGGGCAGTATCCAGTAGGCGGTGCCCATTGTGAATTGAATGATCCATCCAAAGATAAGCAGCTCAATATGAACGGGAAGCAGGGACCACATAGCCGGATGCAAAGGGTATGATTTGTGTATTAATAAAAGAGCGCCAATAATCATCCCAACCAAGAGGTATCCAAAAGAAGAACGAATGAGCCAGCGGCTTGGAGCAGGCATAACACTATCTGTTTCGTTTTTGCTTGCGTTTGCGCATGCGTTGCTTCTTAGACTGGACGCGGGGCCACATTTCGATTACATAAGTGACACCGCCGGCTACCTGCAACACGGCAGAACCTACCACCAGGATATCCCAAATAGCGAGTGTAGAATATAGGAGCATCGGTTCACCAATAAAGCGTAGCACTAAACCTGTATTCAAAAAAATGTAGGTGAGCCATGCCCAAATTTGTGCCTTAAATCCCTCCTCCCGGGTACGGCCGGGAAACATCCATAGGGAGACACCGAATATAATCTGCGTAATCCATCCCACCATCAGGGCGTGCCAGAACAGGGGCATTAGTGATGGCAGGTTTAACGATTCCAGCTCCAGTGCCACACCAAGGCCCAAGGCTACTATGAAGAAGACAAACCCGGTTTTGATAAAAGTTCGTGCTACTTGTGGCATTATACGATATGGTCTTTCGGTTCATCGCGATCACATTTCTTACAATCCAGTTCTACTCCGATGTGAGATTCTCTACCCGACTTGGTTGTAACCCAGGGACGCAACTGCCATGGGGGATCGTGACGTACATGCTGGTTGTGTCCACACCCCAGTCTAGCGACCCAATGGTCCTCCTCATCGGTATGGAATCCTACAATCGGTTGCTTCATTTCCTATTTTTATCCTGCTTATTCAGGACGCTCTCAAGATTGAGTGACTGCATGGCCCCAACCGCTGATTCGATGGCCCCTTCCATACAAAGTCCGCTCATGGAGGCATCCCGGAACCCTTCTTGTGCTGCTTTAACACAGGCTGCGCGCACCATTTCCGCTATCTCCATTTGGTCTGCAAAATCCCTCTGATCACTATCCATTTCTTATTCCTTCTTTTGATTTATAAGCCCGTCTCTTTCCATACGTAGCTCAAAGGAGGAGGCAATATTGCGGGCCAGCTTTTTGGCATACCGGGCCTTTTCTCCTTGGTAATGATTATCCACGGTTTCTTCAAACAATCGGTACCACCGGTCAAAATCTCCCTCTTCAATGGGCAAAGGCAGGTGCTGGCGAAATGGGCGACCCGAGTATCGGCCCGTCTGAAATAGCAGGTTTGACCAAAAAGCAACCATCCTGGGCAGATGGCTGTCCCAGTCAACCTCGGCAAAATCATTGAAGATATATCCCAGCCGTTCATCATTTCGCACCTTTTCATAAAAACTGTGGACGAGCCGTTCTACGTCCCGCTCATTTTGGATGTCATGCATAATATAGAGTCAATAGTCAGTTTCTATTCTTATAAATCAATTTCTCCAATTGAAGCGCCTTGGGAAAAAGGATATTATTCTCCAGGTGGACGTGTTTATGCAGGTCCTTTTCGAAGGCCTCCAGGTTTTCAAACAGTAGCCGGTAGGTCGTACAGGCATCTTCAGGCGGAGTAAAATCATCGCTCAGTTCGCGTATCTTTTTCATGGCAGCGCCGGCGTCGTCATGCTCCTGCTCCATCATGGCAATAGGATCCGCTGCCTCCCCAAAGTCGGGTCGGTCCGGCTTTTGCCCTTGCTGCTTTGCTTCAACAAGCTGCTTTACATACGGAAACAGGATCTCTTCTTCCTTATCCAGGTGATTAATCATTTCGCCGTGCAGCATGGTGAACTCGTAGTAGATCTCTTTCAGTTCGGGATGTCGCTCTCCATGTACACTGGCTACTTTCTTCGTGTATGCTCCAATCTCGGGAAGCTTGTTGCGTGAGAACCGGTGGTGATTATTGACTATATAGTCGATTAGAAAATCAAGCGACCACTCGTTATAATTATCTTGGGCTCCGTCCTGCTTTTTATCCAACTGTTGCAGGGCCTGGTGTACTTCCTGGTAATCTACACCACTGTCTTTACAAGCCTGTTTGACGGTTTTGTTGCCGCCACAACAGAAATCAAGTTTAAACGAACGAAAAACTTGTGCGGTGCGGTAGTCTTCCGCAACTAATTGGCCGATGGTCTGATTTTTTATTTGGTACATGGGTTTTCCTTTTTCTTCATGAAGACCACGGCCCGGTGACCTGTTATTGATCACTCGTGGCCGTGGATATTTTTGATTGTTATTCAACATTTAGGGTGCCTTCCATGCCCGCTGCATAATGCCCGGGAAACGAACATAAAAACGGATAATCACCCGTTTCTTCCGGAACCGTAAAGGTAACTTCAACGGTTTCGCCACCACCAGCCAGATCAGTATGAGCTATAATCTGATCGGTCAAACCGGAAGGGATATAACCGTTGTCTTTAGCTTTAATTGCGGCACTGTTAAAAGCATCAACATCTGCCGAGAGTGCCAGTAATATAAAGTTATGTGCCATGGCCGTAGCCGGCATTTGACTTTGGGTCGTCAGTTGAATACGTATCTGTTCGCCGGGTTCCGCTGATATCGTTTCCAGCTCAAGCATGCCGTCACTGCCTACCTCCGTACCGGTAGTGATTCCTTGCTGGTTTTCATCTTTGACGACATACTTCATTTGATCAACGCCGATAATATTGATCGTACGTACCTCGGATGATTGATTTGCAGTCGTTTGAGTATCGGTATTTTGGGCTTGATTCTGGTCATCAGAACCGCCCCCACAAGCAGTAACAAACAACAAAACAAGTGGGAATAGATAAGTCAGATAACGCATAATGTGATGAGATAGATTTAAAATTAGAATTTCACTTAGAATCAGGAGTTTATCTCTAAGAAGTTAAGCACCTATTTTAATGTCGCTTGAAGTGTAATATTCGTTCCAGCTAAGGCTTTCGATACCGGGCATCCTTCTTTGGCACCTTCAGCAAATTCCTGGAATGTGCTATTGTCGATACCAGGCACATTCGCCTCAGTAATTAATTTTATTCCGGTAATAGCTGGTCCATCGCCGGTAACTTCGAACGTGACTTCTGCTCGGGTTTCAACCGACTGTGGATCGTGACCGGCTTCAGCCAGTTCGTTGGAGAGGGCCATCGAATAACACCCGGCGTGAGCGGCTCCGATCAGCTCTTCGGGATTGGTTCCTTCACCATTCTCAAATCGAGAGGCAAAGGTGTATTCTCCTTCATAGGAGCCACTGTCAAATTCCATGACTCCGTTTCCATTTTTCAGATCTCCGTTCCATTGTGCATTCGCTTTACTTGTAGGCATAGTACTATTTATTTAGAGTTAATAATTGAGGTTATTAGTCTGTAATAGCTAATTCTTAGCAACTAATTTGGATTTCCTTCTGCTCTTACCTTCTGAACTTGTTCATCCGTTACAGTTGGAGCATCGTTGCCCCAGCTGGTCCGTTCATGATTTACGATAGCCGCCACTTCTTCATCCGAAAGTTGCTCCGAAAAGGGCGGCATGGCAGCGGAATACTCCACCCCGTCAATGGCCTTTCCCTGCATCCCAAATAGGACAGTTTCGATATGTCGTGTAGGATCCTCTGCTGTTACGACTGGATCTTCTGAAAGAGGTGGGAATGCACCGGTTACTCCTTCACCGTTACCTTGGTGGCAGCTGGCACAACTCGTACGATATAAGGTAGCCCCGATATTAGCTTTTGAGGAACTGCCCGGCTGCCCGGCTGCTTGTTGGGAAGCTTGACCCTGGCCAGAATAAGCACCATACGTTGGGGTGGAAGCATACTCCTCCGGCGTATTCCACTGCTGGGCGATATAAAAGGTGCTCCACGCCACTACCACAAGCAGCAGTACCCAGGCCCAGGTTGGCACGGGTGCAGGTGTTTCTGCCCGGGAAGGTTCCCAGAATGGCTCTTTAGCACCACCATATGCATTTAACAGGATAGGGACTTTCCCTTCCAGCTTGTCATTGTCCTGCAGCCCTTCGATATCGATACCGGGACCGTTGCGTACCTCAAAGGGAATCGTCCGAACGCCCTTGTGCCCGATAGCATCGGTGGCGACCACTTTCAGCGTATGCGGCCCATCCTCCAACTGAGTCGTATCCAGCTCAAATCGTACCGGGGGACGGTAGGAAACGATGGGTTCGTCCTCATCATCCAGATAAACATGTATCAAATTGCTGTTATCGTCAGACATAATGGTTAGTTGGATTCGTCTTCTAAAATCTTGCGCTTGATATGATCTTCTGATTGTTCACCCGGCCAGATGAACCATTTAACAGTGTAATACACGACCCCGATCACAATAAGTGCGGAGACGACAAGCACGATATAGTAAAGCGGTCCGTCCGGCGGAGCATACTCCCGCCCCTGGCTAGAGGTTGAAAAATCATTTGCCTGCAGAATTAAAGAGAGAAGGACTGAAAACATGGGCTATTCCTCCGCGGTAATTTCATTGAGTTCATCGTTGTTCCGAACTTCGGCTACATCTTCTGCGGTAATGGTCGGCGCATCATTGCCCCAGTTTGTCCGCTCGTGGTTAATCACTGCCGCCACTTCCTCATCAGAAAGCGTTTGCTCAAAGGGCTGCATAATGCCGCTGTAACGTTCTCCTTCGATCGGTACGCCCTGCATGCCGTATAACACGGCACGGATATGATCGGTGGGATCCTCATCGGTAACGACCGGATCATCGACCAATGAGGGGAAGGCCCCCTGTATCCCTTGCCCGTCATTTTGATGACAAGAGGCACAGTTGTTAGCGTAAATAGTGGCTCCGTCAATATTCTTCTTGGCTGCCTGCGCCGCGATCGAGTCGGCTCTTGCTTGCTGCGATGCTGTGGGTTTCGCATCCATCGGTACCTGCTGGAGAGATTGCAGGTAGGCCACCAGCGCCTCGGCACGTTCGGTGGCGACCACTTGTCCTTCTTCCGGGCCATATTCGCCCGGCATGGAGACTAACGTGGCGTCATCAGGTGGATTCTCCTCAATTCTAAACAGCCAGGGATAGGAGGGCATAATCGATTTCTCGACGACCGATCTCGGATTGTACAGGTGCATATAGTGCCATACCGCGCTGGGCTGGCGTTGCCCCACGTTACTCAGGTCCGGACCGGTTCGTTCGCTCCCCAATACGGCGGGCGTTTGTCGCCAAATATCCTGCCGGCTGATCCGAGCATAATCGCCGGGCGCCGACGGCCGACCCCAGTTTTCATCCATGGCAATAGGTCGAACCTGCTGGGTATGGCAATAGACGCATCCTTCAGAGATGAAGACATTCATGCCTTTTCGCTCCATCTCTGTCATCGGTTCGCTGGCCGGCAGCGGCTCGTTTTGCTGTTGCACCCACAGGGCGGGAAATACGGCAATAAGCAGGCTGAGAAAAATAAATCCCCAGAAAACTACACCGAACAGTAGTTTGTGATTTTTATGGAAATTGAGCTTCATAATCAGTCAGACGGTTTTCGATTCGGTAGTTTCAGCGATTTCACCGTGGGCGGTGGGGCGCATTTTCCAGACGTTGTAGGCAAATATCAGGTGGGAAAAGAACATCATGGTACCGCCCACTGCTCTCCACACCCAATAGGGAGTCATCAGGGTAACTGATTCCATGAATGATTCGCCGGCGATCCAGCTTAGTCCCTGCAGCGTACCACCAATCATCAGCGGGATGCTATAGACCAGCACGCCAATAAGGGCCAGCCAAAAGTGAGCACCTACCGCTAACTGTGGTGGTTCGTTACCGGTCATCCGGGGGATGAGACCATAGATGCCTCCCCAAATCAAGAAAGCGACAAATCCATACATGCTCATGTGGGAGTGGGCAATGGTGAAGTTGGTAAAATGCCACATTTTGTTAAGCGAACGGAAAGCCTCCAGGGTGCCTTGGTAGGAGACAATCGCATAGAATATCACCCCTACCAGGATAAATGGTAGCGAATAGCTGCGGGCGATGGAGCGCCATTTTCCGCGCATCGTCAGCAGGAAATTTCCTGTACCTGCGGTAACGGGCACAATCATTCCCACGCTAAACACAATGGCCACGGTCTGGATCCACCAGGGTATAGGACTGAAGACAAAGTGGTGGGACCCGATCATGGTGTAGAAGACCATCTGGGTCCAAAAGGCTAGTACCCCTAGCGAGTAGGAATATATCGGCCGGTTCAGCAGCTTGGGCAGAAAGTAGTAAGTCAGGCCCAGCACCATCGGGGTGAACCACTGTCCTACACCCTGGTGCATATAGTAGCCCTGGATCACCGTTTGGCTTATTCCATCCTGCTGATAACCCGGCAGGTAGGCAATGCTCACCAGTATGATGGTCCACAGGCAGGCGGCCAGGATATACCAGTTGGAAATATAGATCTCCTTTACATTTCGATCGGCGATCGTTTTATACAGGTTGTATGCGACAAGTATGAGCCCAAAGGCGAATAGTGCGAATATTGGCCAGATGATTTCACGGTATTCCTGCGCGCCGTTGTTAATGCCGGCCATCAGACTGATTACCCCGAAGAACACAGCGATATTCATGAGGCCAAGACTCGTCCATCCCAAACGGTAGCTGAAGAGCTCTCGCTGGCTGGTTCTGGGTACCACATACAGGGCTAATGCAATCATGGCTTGAGACAAAAATCCCCAAAAGACGACATTGGTATGAACGGGTCGCAGTCGGCCGAAGGAGAGCCAGGAAATGGAGTCGATTTCCGGCCAGACGAATTTAAATCCCACATACTCACCAACGAGTGTCCCAAATACCAGCCAAAAGGCGGAAAAAGCCACAAAGGAAAAAATAAGGCGCACCGATTGCAACGAGGTGTCAATCCGTTCTCCGGCTTTGGCCTTTTCAACCGTTAACGGTCGTTCTACGGAAAGTACAGCAGAAGGTTTACTCATAATTTTATACTGTTATCATCAATAAACTTTAAGTTACGATTGTGTAACGGGCTGCTTTTTCTTAAATGAAGCACGAATCAGCTGGAAGAGTACGCCTCCCAGGAAAAGAAGAATGGCCAGCACATTGCCGTGGCTACCGATTTTACGGACCACTGGCCACCAAACGATGTCTCCGATTACCCGGGCTAGCAGAAATCCGTGAAGTAGTATCAGCGGCAGGTAAAAGTAGTTGTGCCAGGGGACCAACTTTCCCGACAAGGAGGGGATAATGACCGAGGCATGGGCAAAAATCATGCTGAATACAAAGCCCACAAAAAGCATGTGAAGGAGGCCGTCATACAACGGTCCGGCCGTTGGAAAGCCATACCAGAGCCCGAACAGGCCAGACAAGATCAGCCAGCCGTAACCCGTCAGCAGGCAGATGGCGCTGTAGCGGGTCCACTCCACGGACTTAATGGTTCGGCGGGCCACATCATATTTGATAAGCCACCCCGCCACTCCGATCAGCAGCACAGATGCGATGGTCCAGCCAAGCGTTCGGTCGATATGGATTACTACGAGAGCACCGATCCATCCCAAAATAAGCCCGGCAAACAGTCGCAGAGCCTGCTTCGGGGGACGCATAATACGGTTGAGTTCCAGTCGCTCCCCGAAGATGGTAAGCATGGGGAAGGCGGCCCACCAGGCTACCAGGGTAAAAATTGGATAACCGATTATATAGAGCACGTTTCCTACCATAAGTGAAGCGGCTCCAAGTGCCATAATCAGATGATAAATCTTGGGTTGCAGGTAGTATAGGTAACTCATAACCAGTGTCAACCCAATGGAGCCCAGTAAGCAAGCAGCCACTGTCCGGGAACAACTGTTCCGGCCAGCAGCAATACAGTAGAGGCCGCCAACAGCACCGGTGCCGCATAAGCCCATTTCTTTTCTAGGGCTGCCGCTCGTTCTAACCCGATTAGTGTTCCGAGAAATCCGTTGATCATGAGCGGTCCGTGTGCCATTGGAGAAACCGGCTGATTGGGAGTATCACTTAACATTCCCAGTCGGACTAAACCGGAAAATAATCCCGTAATCAGCCCAACAGCAGCAAAAAAGAGAATACTAACCAATACTTTGTTGGAAACTTTTTGAGTATCCATTTAAACGATTGAGATTTTTTTGAAGATGATAGATGCCAAGTACGGACGCGATTAATCGCGTCCACTCTACATTGCGCGGGGCGGCGGATGAGCGAAAAACTCAACGTCGGGTTTAATCATATCAACGTTCCACTCGGGCTCCCAGACCACTCGGGCTTCAAAAGCCTCAAATCTGGTCCATCGAATCCAGTGCCTCTTCCACTTTCTGTTGAAGAAAACGACGCATGGGACAGCCGGGCGTGGTGACCGTATATTCTACGACAACCCGATCCTCTTCCGGATATATTCCGTACACCAGTCCGAGATCAACAATATTAACGCCCAGCTCAGGGTCAATGACCTCACGGAGCTTCTGGACGATTGCAGTTCTATTTAAAGCTGATAAATGCATAATGGTTCTAACAGTTTAATGGCAAGACAGGACGAAACCTTGGGCGAGCACACCTTTGCAAAAGCTGAGCTCTGTTTGGAAAAGTACCCTGCCGGGTCTTATTAGATAATCTACAATAACAGTTACCTAATTGGCTTTTTTGCCAATGCGTACCTTCCATACGTCGGGACCTTCCTTGAGGTATTCCCAGCTAAATTTTTCTTCGCCGTGAGTCACAGCCAGTTGGTAACCAAGGGGCTTGGGATCGTGATCATTGATAATTACAAAGGCCTCACCTACATCCAGCTGCTCAAATGTTTCAAAAATGGTGGGATGCTTTTTTTGTGGTGGCAGTTTGCGAACATCAATTTGTTGTTCTGTATCAGGCATGGGATTGAAATTTTTGGGATTGCGATTCATTGGTTGGGACGTAGCATGCTACGTCCGTACATTTTTTTATCGGTAATACCTATTCGGCGGCTTCTTCGTCGTTCCATTTTTCAATAAGGTGTTCCCGTTTGTCTTCCCGCTGAGCCCATTCTTCGGCATTGGGCAAAGGCTCCTTCACTTCGTTAATAAGGTGGTCCATCCACTTCTCAGAGAGACGATCGTTGAGTTCTATGTATTCCTCCCATTCCATCGGCACTTCGTCATCCGGGTAGATGGCATCCACGGGACATTCCGGGACTCAGGCGTCACAATCGATACATTCAAAAGGATCGATAACTAGGAAATTGGGTCCTTCCCGGAATGCGTCCACGGGACAGACAGCCGCACAATTGGTGTGCTTGCACTGGATACATGGTTCGGTAACAACATACGCCATATCAATAGATATTAAACGATTCTCAATTGCTTCAATGGGAAGGTAGGGGGCTGGGAAATTAATTTCAACTATAAAAACGGTTTTAACCTTTTTTATTGATTTAATGATTTGGCATCCCTATTTTGAAACAGCTTGAAAAAATGATCACGGAACAAATATGACTATTATGGATACCCATTCAGCCCTTGCAAACCTAACTCCTGAAGCTACAATTGAGGAAATTATTACTGCCGACAGGAAAGCCGGTGATTTGCTGGCTTCTATCGGCATGGAGCCGGCAAACCACGAAGGTGAAACCTTGCGCTCTGTATGCCAGCAGCTCAAGTGGAGCGAACAGGAGGTGCTGACGTGGGTCAAGAAAAACCGGATCACCAGAAATAGTCAGGAGCAAAAGTCAAAAAAATCCGCCAAACCGGATCCCGAGGGTGATATCACTAATTGGTGCAATCATATTGTGGAGGAATATCATCCCCAACTGCTTTCCCTTCTTGGGGGGGTCACCCATGATTTCCCCCGGATTCATAAGGTACACGGCAATCAATACACTCTGGCTGAAACATATGCAATGGCCGCTTGAGGAATTTGACGATAAGCTTCAGTTCTATACCTACTTTGAAAGCCAAAAATTTTTTCCAGTCTTCCACAATTTGACAGGTGGACCACAGGATATTCTGGATCATGACATACAAAAAATTCAGCGTGGTACAGAAATAATTGAGGAAGATCAGGATGTTCTATTGAAATTAATGAATACCATCGAACAGAAGGGAAATAAGCTTCAAAATCCGAAAGGGGCATGCTCAAGCCTGCGGATTCTCAATTACAATTTGAAGAAGCTATTTACTACGCTTAGAGAAGAATTTGCCATTGAGCAGGAGAATATCATACCACGTATAAAAGAGAGGCTAAACACCATTTAGTTTCTCCTAATCATATTAATAACTCAAAATAAAACTTCCATGTTTACCGGCTCAAAAAAAGAATTGTTAGATCTTATTAAACGAAATGGAGCTATCTCAATTGATGATGCGGTTGATGTAGTTGAGCTGGCAAAAACAACCGTGCGGGAACACTTCCTGCAGCTTGAACGGGATGGATATATCCAGAGGGATTATGTGCGTTCTGGGCCCGGCCGGCCAAGTCTTCAATACCAGATGACCCAAAAAGGCAATAGCCTGTATCCGTCGTATGAATCGGTGATGATGCGAGAGTTGCTTAAATATCTCAAATCAAATGGGGATGATGAGACCATAGAGGATTTCTTCCAGGCGTTTTGGGACAAGCGAATCGAAAAAGCCAAGAAATCTATGGATGAAGCCTCTGACCGGGACATGAATTCAAGGGCTGAAGCATTGAAAAAAATGCTGGAGGAGGAGGGCTTTATGCCTGAATTCAATATTGATGAGGAGAGTGAAGCCCTGACGGTCAAGGAATGTAATTGTCCATTTAGCGAGGTGGTCAAGGAAACCCAATTGCCCTGCAAGCTGGAGGCGATGTTTTACAAAAAACTGTTTGAGGGCGATGTCGAACGTACCTCCTACATCGCAGAAGGCGATTATTCTTGTACCTATGACATTTCGTTGAAGGCAAGCTAGCTATACTGAAAAATAATTCTAACGCCACTTTCCCATGATGGAAGAACAATTAAAACTAAATACATTAGATAACCCGGAACTCAAAACAAATGGAACTGTAGGTTACAGCTCTATCGATACATTTCTTGCAAGGGTTAAAGAAAAAAATCCTGGCGAAATTGAATTTTTTGAGGCCGTAAAGGAAGTTATTGATTCCGTATGGGAACTGCTGGAAAAGCATCCCAAATATCTGCATACAAACATCTTAGAACGACTTACCGAACCCGAACGGGTCATCATGTTTCGCGTGCCGTGGACGGATGACCAGGGACATATTCATATCAATCGTGGCTACCGTGTTGAATTTAATTCAGCGATCGGTCCGTACAAAGGGGGGCTGCGCTTCCATCCGTCCGTCAACTTGGATATACTCAAATTTCTTGCCTTTGAACAGACCTTCAAAAACAGCTTGACGACTCTCCCGATCGGGGGTGCCAAGGGTGGAGCCGATTTTGATCCCAAGGGAAAATCCGATTCAGAAGTCATGCGATTTTGCCAGTCCTTTATGACGGAGTTGTACCGGTATATTGGTCCCGAAACGGATATTCCTGCCGGAGATATCGGTGTCGGCAAGCGCGAGATCGGATACCTGTTTGGCCAGTACAAAAGGCTGAGTAACGAGTTTAACGGTGTAATGACCGGCAAGAGTGCAGAATCCGGTGGAAGCCTGTTGCGCCCAGAAGCAACCGGTTATGGGCTGGTCTATTTTGTTAGTGAGATGCTTCAAGCCCAAGGAAAGAACCTAGAGGGGCAAACGATTACCATTTCCGGATCTGGGAATGTGGCCCAATTTGCAGCAGAAAAATCACTTCATCTGGGAGGTAAAGTGGTCACACTTTCGGACTCCGATGGCACCATTTATGACCCAGAAGGGCTGGATGAAGAGAAGCTGGGGTTTGTCAAGCATCTCAAAAATGTGAAACGTGGCCGCATTCGCGAGTATGCCAAAGAATACGATGTCACCTACCTGGAGAACCAAACCCCGTGGAATATTCCCTGTGACATTGCCCTCCCCTGTGCCACTGAAAACGAAATTGATGAAGAAGATGCCATGGCGCTGGTCGAAAACGGTTGCTGGTGCGTAGCAGAGGGGGCCAACAAACCCTGCCAGCCCAAAGCCGTTCAGGTGTTCCTGGAGAATGAACTGCTGTTCGTTCGGTCCGGGCAAAGCAGCCAATGCCGGCGGGGTGGCTGTTTCGCAGCTGGAGATGGCTCAAAATAGCATGCATACACAGTGGTCGCGGTCAGAAGTGGATACCAAACTCCAGGACATTATGAGTAACATCCATTCGAAATGTATAACCCATGGTGAGGCAGACGGTAACATCAACTATATCAAAGGGGCCAATATTGCCGGCTTCATTAAGGTAGCTGATGCCATGCTTCAGCAAGGCATAGTTTGAGTAAAAAATTTTGATGCAAAAAAAGAATTATGACTCTTAATACTAATATATAACAAGGTATAAGATCTGAGTTCATTTTAATATCGAAATCCTGCACATAGAGGTAGGTTTTATGATTGTACATGATTTAGCAACATTTATTAAAAGCGCAGACTACAAAGAGTTATCAGAACAGGCTATTGAACAGCTAAAAATAAGACTGCTCGATTCCCTTGGTACCGCAATTGGGGCGATAGAAGGTCCTCCCGTTCAAGCTATACGAACAATGATCGATGCCTATCTGGGCGGTTCCCAATTATCTACGCTTATCGGAGGAGAAAAAACGACCCCTGAACGTGCGGCGCTCTACAACAGTGCGCTCGTGCGCTACCTGGATTTTAACGATAGTTACCTGGCCAAAGGAGAAACGTGTCATCCGAGTGATAACATCGGTTCTATTTTGGCAGCGGGAGAAACTACAGATATAACTGGCAAAGAGTTTTTAACTGCATTAGCTATAGCATACCAAGTACAATGCCGGTTAAGTGATGAGGCACCGGTCCGGGACAAAGGCTTTGATCACACCACGCAAGGATCGTATGCGGTGGCCGCGGGAGTATCCAGGGCGTTGGGACTGGATGAAGAGCAAACGGCCCATGCCATAGCGATTGCCGGTACGGCACTAAACGCTCTGCGGGTAACCCGTACGGGAGCGCTCTCCAACTGGAAAGGACTTGCGTACCCGCATACGGCGTTCGGGGGAACCCATGCAGCGCTGATGGCAAAGCACGGGATTACCGGTCCACCGGCCGTATTTGAAGGCAACAAAGGATTTATGGATTCTATTGCCGGCAGGTTTTCTATCAATTGGCAAAACGAGGATCTGGAGCGTGTGACCAATACCATCATCAAAAAGTACAACGCCGAGATCCATTCTCAGTCATCTATTGAAGGAATGATTGAGCTGAAAGATAAATGTGGCTTTACGGCTGATGATATCGAAAAAATTGATATTGAAATCTTTGACGTAGCCTATCACATCATCGGCGGCGGTGAAGAAGGTGACAAAACGATTGTCCGCACAAAAGAAGAGGCCGACCATAGTCTTCAATACATGGTCTCGGCAGCCCTTCTTGATGGTGAAGTAATGCCTAAACAGTATCGGGAAAAACGTATCCAAGCCGATGATATTCAATCCTTGCTGCAAAAGGTTAAGGTATCCCCCAGGCAGGAATACAGCGACCACTTTCCCGATAAGATGCCGACAAAACTGAGGGTACATCTTAAAAGTGGAGAAACTCATTCCATCGAAAAAAGCGATTACGAAGGATTTCACACGCGTCCCATGACCTGGGAGACGATCATCCAAAAATTTGAAGGGTTGGCCGAGCCCTATACATCACAAGAATTGCAGTAATCAGATTATCGAAACCGTGCAGAGCTTTGAGCAGCATTCGGTTTCAGATCTGATGGAATTATTGGAGAAGTAGAATTGGAATCAAAAATTTAATTCTCAATAAGTACGTACCAACGAATAAAATAAGAGATATCCATTATGGCAGATCAAAAAACATTCGATTTCCTTAACAAAAACGAACGAGAACCCAAACCCCGAAAAACAGGCATTACGGAGATCCGAGGCCCTTACTACGATGTAATGGGCAAACGCTACCTGAATGATATCATGGAGACGATGGGCGAACACGTAGATTCGCTGAAGTTTTCCGGCGGCTCATTCTCCATTATGCCACGGAAAGCGGTTACTGAACTTATTGATATTGCCCACGATCATGATGCCCTGGTTTCTACCGGCGGCTTTATGGAATACGTCCTGACTCAGGGAAAAGAGTCCGTCGATAAGTATATTGAAACCTGTAAGGATTACGGTTTTGATATCATCGAACTTTCGGCCGGCTTTATAACCCTGCCCACCGACGACTGGCTTCGCCTGATTGAAAAAGTCCAAAAGGCGGGTCTGAAAGCCAAACCCGAGATCGGGATTCAGTTTGGTGCCGGCGGAGATACAGCCAAAGGGGAACTGGAATCTGAAGGTACACTCGATACCAGCTATGCCGTGAAGCAAGCCAAGCGTTTTGTAGATGCCGGGGCCTACATGATCATGATAGAGTCAGAAGGCATTACCGAAAATGCGGATCCATGGCGAACGGATGTCCCGGCAGCCTTTATCAACGAAATCGGACTGGAAAAGCTGATGTTCGAAGCAGCCGATCCGGAAGTATTCGCATGGTACATCAAGAACTATGGTCCCGAAGTGAATATGTTTGTGGATCACAGTCAGATTGTGCAGCTTGAAACGCTGCGGCGCGGAATCTGGGGCACGAAAAGCCTCTGGGGACGCGTGCTGACTGTACAAAGAGTAAATGTGATCAGAGCCCTGCAGATTGTCGAGGATTCCCGGTGTTTAACCGGTGTTGCATGACTGCAAAAAGAAAGCGAATCGTCCTCTTGCAGTCATGCAAAAACTTCACACTCTTCAGGTAGATCATACGCAGAAGAACGTTATGACGAGCATTTACCATCCCTATAGAACCTGGCATAAATATTGTGCTAAATTAAACGCGCATAATTAAGACAAAGTACTCTTAAATAATGTAATTATAATAAGTTCAGGTTCCTATTATGACAGTTGACAAACAACATACCGGTAAAGCTGAACAGAAAGTTCAATCAAAAAATGGTTTTACCCGCAAACAGTTCATGAAGAACGTTGGTGGAGCAATGCTTTCAGGAGGCTTATTGGCTGGCTTGCCTTTTGGAGATGATGCAATTGCACAGCCTCCTTCTGACAGTAGTGTTACTGCAAATCGTAATGTTCCGAAGGTGGATAGGGTGGCTGCTGATCCGACGGATATCCCGTCTCCCATCAGTCGCAACCGGCCGGTGACTCACGATATCACGCTGGAAAGTAAAGATCTGATCAGCGAGATCGAGCCGGGCGTTGAGTTTAAGTATATGACCTACGGCGGGAAGGTTCCCGGGCCGATGATCCGTGTGCGTCAGGGTGACAAGTGAATCTGACATTTAAAAATAACTCCCGAAAATACGCTGCTCCACAACGTTGATTTTCACGCGGTCTACAGGCACGGGGGTGGAGCCCAAGCAACATTGTGTCCACCGGGCCAAACCAAAGAGCTGCACTTTAAGCTGATGTATCCCGGTGCCTTTATTTATCACTGCGCAGTGCCCAAGCTGGATGAGCATATCAGCAGCGGCATGTTCGGCATGATTGTCGTAGAACCGCACGAGGGACTGCCCGAAGTAGATCACGAGTTCTACTTGGGACAGCACGAAGTGTATACCAATAAGGAGGCGGGCGAAAAAGGATTTCACGAGATTGACATCGATTCAATGAAGTCCGAGGATCCGACTTATGTGTTGCTTAATGGAGAGAAAAAGGCGTTGACAGAAAAACGTTACGGCACGATGAAAACAAAAGTCGGCGATACGGCACGGATCTTTATGGTCACCGGCGGGCCCAACCTCACCAGTAGCTTTCCATGCCATCGGAAATGTGCTGGACCAAGGCCTGGCGGGAAGGCGCCATCGCCAGCGAACCTGAAGAATACGTGCAGACATGCAGTGTAGCTCCCGGCAGTTGCGGCATTTTCGAAATGGATTTTCCCGTGCCCGAAAAAAGCTTTTTGGTTGATCACGCCCTCACAAGATACAATCACAAAGGTATGCTCGGCGTGATCGAAGTAGAAGGCGAAGAGCAACCACACATCTTTAATCCACAAAGTTAATTTCGATCGTTGCCGTACTCCTTCATTTGGGGAGTGCGGCAACAAATTCTAACTCAAAAATCGGTATTCGTTTATGACTTATTTAATCAGCAGAGTATCCGGATACAGCTCTTCGCAATCGTTCTTGTATTGGGATTGTTTATCCAGCCGGTGGAGGCACAGGATGTAAAAACAGTAGTCATGGAGGGAACCGACGATCTTAAGTTCTCGGTTACCGAAATTACAGCCGAGCCAGGTCAGAAAATCAAAGTTGAACTGACTACGATAAGCGACTTCCCGAAAAATGCGATGGCGCACAATTTTGTACTGCTGGTTGCAGGAGTTGATGCAACGGCAGTAGCGAATGCGATCGGCAAGTGCCGCGGACAACGAATCATATCGCTCCGGAGCATGACCGACAAAATCATTGCCTACAGCGGTATGGCTGGCGGCGGTGAAACGGTCATAGTAACATTTACCGCTCCCGAACAACCTGGAGAGTATGATTACATACTGCACCTTTCCAGGTCACTATGCCGGCGGAATGAAGGGCACGTTGATTGTTAAGTAAAAGTCAATTTCCAAAAAAAGAGGGTTAGCCGTGTTTAATTACAGGACAATTATTTCGTTCGGCGCTGTAATACTGCTGTTGCCGAGTCTGTTATTTGGTCAGCTAAATGTCGATGCCGAGTTCCGACCCCGAACTGAATACCGTAATGGTTATCAGCTTCTCAGAACATCAAATACGGAACCGGCATTTTTCACCTCTCCAGCAGCACACGATTATCACTCAATTACAAATCGGAGCTGTATGAAATTAAGGTTTCTGCCCAAGATGTGCGGGTGTGGGGCGAAGTGGAACAGCTGCAGGATAATGCCAGCGTTAATATCCACGAAGCCTGGGCCCGAATGAAGTTTTCGGAACAGTTGGGTCTTAAGCTGGGCCGTCAGGAGCTGGTGTATGATGATCAGCGATTGCTCGGGAGCGTCAACTGGACGCAGCAGGCGCGGAGCCACGACGCACTGGTTGTGCAATTTGGCGATCCGGAATCTGATCTCCAAATTGATCTGGGCGGATCTTACAACCAGGAAGCTGAAAATGTGTTTGGCAACAGTTATACCCTTAGCAATTACAAAGTGTTGTCGTACCTCTGGCTGAATAAAGCGTTCGGTTATTTTGATGCTTCGGCACTGTTCCTGACCGATGGATTTGAGCAACAGACGGGACAAACGAACTTTCGTTATACTTATGGTACAGATCTGAACTACAATCGGCAGCGGTGGAATGTTTCCGGTAGCGCTTATTATCAGCAGGGAGATGATGGTTCGCGCAGAAATATATCGGCCTACATGTTGGCGGCTGAGGTCTCATATAATCTAGATTTCCTGCAATTCCGAACAGGATACGATTACCTGTCGGGTGGAAATGCCAATGATATCAATCCTGCCCGAAATACCTTCCATACTTTGTATGCAACCAATCACAAGTTTTACGGCAATATGGATTATTTCCTGAATATTCCAGTTGATACGAGAGGCGGTGGGTTACAGGATTTATACCTTGGCACAAATTACAAAGTGACCGAAGATTTTAATGCCGGATTAACCTATCACTCTTTTGCCCTGGCAAATGAGATATCAGATCCCCAGAATATAACAGAAACATTAGATCAATACCTTGGATCGGAATTCGATTTAAACTTCTCCTACCAGTTCACCGATGAGATTACTTTTAATATAGGATATGCTACACTGTTTGGCAGTACATCGCTCAATCACCTGCAGCTCAGAGATGGGAAAACCACCGAGCACTGGGGATGGGCGATGGTAGTGCTAACTCCTGAAATTATTCAATAAGAAGAAAACATGTTTCAAAGACAGTTCAACTTACGATACTTCGAAATGGGTCAGCATGGGGAGGCTTCCCCTGTTACCATCTTAACCCTGTTGGAAGAAGCGGCGGCAGATCACTGTTTGTCTATAGGGCATAGCCTGTACAACCTCCTTGAAAAAGGAATCGGATGGGTGTTACTCTCAGGACGCATGGTAATGGAGCGTTATCCACGATACAAGGAAAAAATCACGATTAAAACCTGGTTATCTGAAATCAAAACATTCAGGGGCACCAGAGAAAACCTAATTTTGGGATGAAGATGGAAGCATTATAGGAAGGGCCAAAGGACTCTGGCTCTTCTTTGATATCGAAAGGAGAAGACCCGCGAGAATCTTGGAGGATATTCCTGGAAAAATGGACCATTAATTCCGATAAAAGTATTAACGAGGAGACCCAAAAGATTGAGGCCCTCGATTCGGCATTATACAGAAATGAATTTATCGTACACCGGTATGATATGGACTCAAACGAGCATGTCAATAATCTGCGGTATTTGCAGTGGGCTATGGAGTCTATACCTGATGAAATAAGAGACCATTGTTATCTACACGCAATTGATGGAACACTTTGTAGGAGAAGCTCATTACGGACATACCATTGAGTCATTAACAGAACCGGATAATCAGCAAAAAACTTTCATGCACACTATACGAGACGTAGATAGTAACCAAGTCTGTTCGACTGCCAGAACCGCATGGAAAAATTACAAATGATCGTTAATAACCAAGCGTCATGAAACGAGGAAAGACAGATACACAAATACCATCAGATGTACAGACAGACGTCATACATCTGAACAATTATATAGAGGCTCAACCCTTGAGTCAAACCTGCTGGAACTGGTCAAGCTACGGACATCACAAATCAATGGATGTTCTACATGTGTCGAAATTCATGAGCAAGATGCCGAAGCAGCAGGCGTGAACAGCCGCCGCCGGAAAGGGCTCTCGGGATGGACTGAATTTCCATTCTATAACGACCGTGAACGGGTGGCCCTGGGCTTGGCCGAATTGTTAACCCGTATTCCCGGGCAAAAAATAACGGAGGATATCTATCAACTGGCAGGAGAGCATTTTGATCAGGAGGATCTTTCCACGCTTACCACCGTTATTCATACGATTAATAACTGGAATTCTGAAAGAAATAATAAAACAGCATGAGTCAACCAAGGTTTATGCTCAAACGTATTTACGAGGATCCTTCCGATGACGATGGGTATCGCGTGCTGGTGGATCGCCTATGGCCGCGGTGGGTCTCCAAAGAGGAAGCCCGGCTGGATGAATTTGTGGTAGCCACCGAAACCGGCATCCTCTACAGGATGGAGAAGGAAAATCCCGACAAAGAATTTTACCCGGCCAACGAGGATTCAGTCTGCGAATTTATGAAGATGATCACCCTCGAAAAAGTGCACCGGGCGCTGAAGCACGAGCAGTATGAAGTCCGCGTGCCGGATGCCCTGGCCGAACGGGCCAAAAAACCGATAGAACGGATGCTGCAGATTTCCTGATCAAAATTTGAATGATATTGTTGAATTAAAATACTGTACGGACGTAGCATGCTACGTCCCGACAAAAACCAAATAAAAACCCAATGCAAGATACCCAACAAGAACTCGACGTACGCACCCTTATTCCCATAAAACGACATGAAAAACTGTTAAAGCTTTTCAAGGAGCTGCCGGTGGGAGATAGCTTTGTCTTTATCAACGACCACGATCCCAAACCGCTGTACTATGAATTCCGGTCGATCTACGGTGATGTTGTCGGCTGGGAATATCTGCAGCGCGATCCCGCGGAGTGGAAAGTCCGCGTCACCCGCACTGAAGCTTCGAAAGGCAGGGAATTTGAGCAGATATCCACGTTGCTTGATCTCCGCAAAGCCGAGCAAAAGGATTGGAAGTATGCCGTCTTCCATCGCTACGGAATGATGCTTAAGGGCGATACGATGGAACTCATTGCCGAAGAGGATCCGGAGGAGATCCGCAACATTTTCAGTAAAAAGTTTGAAGGTGAACACAGCTGGTCCTACAAGAAGAAGGAAGAGGGGGAATTTGTCATCCATATTACTAAAAACGAGGAGAGCGACGAGACGGCGGAAGACGTTTCGGTGGTGAACACATTTGACGTGCGTCCCTATCCCCCGGCCAAGCGCCATGATATGATTTTTGATGCTTTTGATGAGCTGAATCCGGGCCAAGCGTTTGTCTTTACCAATGATCACGATCCCAAGCCGCTGTATTATCAGATGGAGGCGGAAAGCGATGAACCCTTTGAATGGGAGTATCTGTTAGCCATGCCTGAGGAGTGGAAGGTGAAGATCACTAAAACTGAATAACTAATACATGTGTAAAAAATAGATCCTTTTGTTACCAAATGGATCTATGAAACCTAAGTATTTGATCTAATCAAACTGTCAGTCTCCTGCCTGAAGGGGTCAGCAGTACCAGTCGTCGGACAATACAGGCCAATCAAAAACGATTAGATCGATACCTGTCTTGATATTTATCAAGGTTATTTCCTGTCATATATCAATGGCTTGTATATAAGCAAGTGATATGTTAAGCGAACACTAATCGTTTAACATCAAACTAAATAGAATAATGACTACAGCAACCAAAACCTTATGGAAAATTGATCCGACGCACTCGGAAGTACAATTCAAAGTAAAGCACTTGGTAATTTCAACCGTAACAGGAAGCTTTAAATCGTTTAACGGACAAATTGAAGCGGAGGAGGATAATTTTGAAGACGCCAAAGCAATCTTTACTGCTGAGATCGACAGCATTACAACAAATAATGAAGATCGTGATCAACACTTGAAGTCCGATGATTTCTTCAATGCCGAAAAGTATCCTCAGCTCAAATTTGAGTCAAAGGATTTTGAAAAAGTCGGCGACGGGGAATATAAAGTTGTCGGCGATATGACGATCCGTGACATCACTAAAAAAGTAGAATTGGATGTCATTCATGGCGGCACGGTCGGAGATCCCTATGGCCAGACCAAAGCCGGGTTTGAAGTGACTGGAACGATTAATAGAAAAGAGTTCGGACTCACCTGGAGTGCCGTAACCGAAGCCGGGAATGTGGTTGTAGGCGACAAGGTCAAATTGCAATTAAACGTACAATTTATCCAGAACTAATTGCGATGACTAACGTCTCCTGCGCATAACAAGCGGGTATTCTCTTCTGAGGATATCCGCTTTTTTATTTCCTGATTTTACATGTACATTTTTAGGGGTGAACTGACAGTCTTAAGGCCGATAACAAATGTTTGAGCAACTAAAAAAAAGTGTTCTGGAGCATGCCTCACTGTCCGATGAGGAATGGGAACTGTGCAAGAATAATTTTCGCCCGAAGCGAATGCTCAAACGACAATTTTTGCTTCAAGAGGGAGATGTTTGCCGGCAGTTAACATTTGTTGAGAAAGGGGCCTTATACTCCTACTCTGTGGACTCAAAAGGCAACCAACACGTTCTACGGTTTGCATTTGACGGCTGGTGGATTGCGGACCTGCAAAGCTTTTTTACCGGTAATCCATCCACACTGAATATTGAGGTACTGGAAGACAGTGAACTGCTTGTTCTAGATCGACGAAATCATGAAAAACTACTGCAGGAAATTCCGGTCTATGAGCGATACCATCGAATAATTCTCCAGAATGCGTATGTGGCTCTACAACAGCGCGTGGAAAATGCGTTGGGACTTACAGCCGAAGAAAAATATGCCCGCCTGATAGAATATAGTCCTGAGTTTATGAACCGCGTTCCGCTAAACCTGGTAGCTTCATACCTGGGAATTAGTCCCGAGACTCTGAGTAGAGTCCGTAGCAATTTTACTGCTAAATAAGCAAATCCTAGAGCGATTCATCTCTTTATATAATTGAATTGGCAACCGGGCACAGTGGAATCACTATTAGATAAATACCGTTATTTTGTGAAAGTAAAAAGTCCTAGGCAGCAGTGACTTGATATATATCAAGGATTTTTCCTATCACATATCAATGACAAGGGAGCGCCGGCAGGCTATGTTTGCAGTAACAAAATAAAACTGCAAACAGAACAACCGTTATGCCTATTACCAAACAAACAATCGCCATCATCGGAGCCGGTGGGAATATGGGCTCCGCCATTGCAAAAAGTATTGCAGGAGGCAACTACCGTCTCCTTCTTTTTGACAGAATCCCTGAACAACTGGGCTCGTTAACGGAAGAAATTCAACAGGCTCATCCGGAGGCTGATATAGAACTAATGAACTGTCCTCATGAATCCAGTTGGGAAGCCGATATTATTATTCTTGCGGTTCCCCACGAGGCCGAAAAAAACATAGCCGATAAGATACAGGACGTTGCCACCCAGAAAATTGTGATCAGTATAGCCAATCCGGTGGATGAAGATTTCAGTAAACTGACAACGGAACCCAACACCAGCGAGGCAGAAGAACTGAAGCAATGGTTGCCCCACTCCAAGGTCGTTAAAGCGTTCAATACGACCTTCGTCGCCGACTTTGAGCAGCCAGTTATCGATGGCAAGCAGGCAGATGCCTTTATTGCAGGCGATGACGAGGCTGCGTTACAGTCTGTCACCGAACTTGTGGAAACAGCGGGTTTCAACCCGATTATTGCCGGGGACCTATCGGTTAGCGGCACGCTCGAACGCATGCAAATGCTGCTTATGCAGCTTACAATTAGAAACAATGATAACTGGTTGGCCGGCTGGAAGATACTACGCGGCTAAATCACACTCTACAATTAACATAAAACGATTACAACGATGATACTTATTACCGGAGCAAACGGAAATTTAGGATCACAAGCCATCGATTTTTTACTCGAAAATAATTCCAATGCAGATATTGCCGGACTCGTCCGGAGTGAGAAAAAAGGAGCAGAACTGAAAGAAAAAGACGTGGAGATCAGGATCGGTGACTACACCGATTATTCCTCAATGGAAAAGGCTGTTGAGGGTATTGATACCCTTCTGCTAATTTCTTCGAGCTCCCTGGATGGACGGGTAGAGCAACACCGCAATGTTATAAAGGCGGCCGGGGAAAGCGGTGTGAATCAGATCTTTTATACCAGCATCGTGGAGGCCGATAAAAAGTTAAGTCCACTTTCACCGGATCACGCCCAAACCGAAGAACTTATAAAGGAATCCGGCATTCCATATACCATTTACCGGCATACGTTCTATATGGAATTTCTGCCGCTTTTCCTGGGTGATGCCCTTGAAACCGGCCAGTGGGCGTTTCCATCCGACGGCAATCCCATTAATCTGGCCCTGCGCTCAGAAATGGCCGAGGCGCTGGCCAATGGATTGGCTGATCCCGAAAAGCACACTAACAGTATCTATGAAATTACGTCCGGGCAGGCCTATACGCTCAATGAAATTGCCGACATGCTGAGCGAAGCTTCCGGCAAGGAAAATCACCTACACGGATGTGCCTGTTTCCGAGTTTGAAAATACGTTGGAAGAGATCGGGCTGCCCGAAGAGCAGATTGCCATGAGTGTCATGACGGCTACGACCTTCGTCAATGGAGCCCTCGATTTCACATATGAAGATATGGAGAACCTGCTGGGTCGTACACCAACGGGACTCGATAGCTTTATAAAAGATTTTGCAAAATAATTGTCGTTCATAATTACCTTACAAAATATACAGCACAGGGGGTAGTTTCTCCCGTGCTATTACATAAAAACACAGTAGTAATGGATAACGAATACACCACTCCCGCCGAAACCCGCATTGGGCACGTACATTTGAAAGTATCTGATCTGGATCGTGCCTTGTCGTTTTATCGTGACCTGCTGGGTTTTGAGCTGACAACCATGTACGGTGAAAATGCGGCCTTCCTTTCGGCCGGCGGATATCACCATCATATTGGGCTCAACACCTGGCACAGCAAAGGCGGTCCGCCCGCACCGCGCAACAGTGCCGGATTATATCATACCGCCATTTTGTATCCCACACGAAAAGACCTCGCTATAATTGTGCAGCGGCTTATTGATGAGACTACCCGATTTCCGGGGCCAGTGATCATGGCGTATCGGAGGCGATCTATCTGAATGATCCCGACGGTAACGGGGTGGAGCTGTACCGCGACCGCCCCCGGGAGGAATGGGAATTTGCCCAGGATGGCTCAGTTAAAATGGGTACTAAACCGTTGAGTTTAGAGAACTTATTACAAGAATTAGCATAAGTCATTCATTAAAGATGAACGGTTGACCCTAAACAGTTATAAAGATTCGGACATTGTCTTTTTTATATTGGATGAAACCGCCCCTTACAGCCGCAACGGGTTATTTACCAAATGAAATTATCAGCGGAGTATGAAAAAGTTGCATATCCTTGATAAGCATTATGATAAATTTATAAGAGGACTATGATTGAACTTTCTGGGAGTCAATTCCTGGCTTTAGCGGAAGTATTGGGGACTTTTGCTTTTGCTGTGTCGGGAGCAACAGCGGCTATCCAAAACCGCTACGATCTATTTGGGATTCTTGTATTAGCTTTTGTTACTGCAATTGGCGGAGGTACCATTCGTGATTTGTTGGTTGGCAATTTACCGGTGAGCTGGTTATCAAACTCGGTGGCGATCTGGTCCGTTTTTGCAGGATTTTTACTAACGGTAACGCTTCGCAGCCGTATTCGAAAAGTGCAAAGCTGGATTTTCTTTTTTGACGCTGTGGGATTGGGATTGTTTACAGTAATGGGAGTTCAGGTCGGTTTGCAAGCAGAAATGGATGTTGGTATTGCGATTACACTTGGAACCATTACTGGATGTTTTGGTGGTGTAGTCCGAGATATTCTGTCAGGATCGCGTCCCCTGATTTTTCGAAAGGAAATATATGCCACAGCTTCTATTATTGGTGGTTTGATATATACAGCACTTCTCATCCAATTTGATGACGGAATAGTAATACAGGCGATAGCTATTATAAGTACGATTTCAATAAGATTTATTGCCTATCACTATCAGCTTGGGTTACCGCAATTCAGCTATAAATATACTGAAGGAACTCCATAAAAAAGACATAACAATCACTAAAAAATGAACATTCCCACTTGGGGAAGGAATCTGAATCGCGTAATTATTTGGCGGGTTCCATCTGCCTTTCTTTTTACGTCGTCGGTAGGCTTTAAGATAGCGCTCATCTTCAGCGTATGTTGTAGGATATACTGTGGGTACCGGCTGGGGCTCCATATCTTCATCTACATTTACAAAAGTGAATACGCAGGTATTGGAAAGCGCTTTGGTCACTTTGTCCAGGCTGGTACGCTCTATATCAATTTCAATGCTGATGGAAGTTTCACCCGTATATACGATGCGACTGGTAAAATCGAGTTTGTCACCAATACGGATGGGCTGGTGAAAGTTGATCCGGTTTACTCGTACGAATACCGGCCGATTAGGGGCGATCTCCTCGGCGTGCATCAGGGCCAGCTCAAAAGCACGACGAATGACGTAGCCGCCAAATATTTTCTTGGGTACATTCTCATGATCCGGATACATTCTTTCCATGCTGCTGCGAATAAGATCTCCGGCCAATAATCCCTCAAATCCATCCTCTTCCTGTGCCTGGTGCAGTTCACGCAGGTGATGGAACTCCTCTTTACTCGGCGGCTCTTCCAGCGCGTCGATCTGCCGACGGTAGGACTTGCGCCGTTCTATCGCTGCCTGGTATCGCTCTTTTTCCAGGACGCTTTCGTATTCAAGCTGGGGTATGGGCAGGCTTTCGGCCTCTTCCCCCTCTCCGGTACGTGCCACCATCGTAAAGTAACAGGCCGCCAGTGAGTGTTCCGCTTCTTTATCCTGATCGACTCTTATTCCGACCTCCATAGAGGTTCGTCCCACATAATTGATGCGAGCCCGCAGATAGACATCCCCGGTTATATCGCCTGGAACATGCAGGGTGATATCATCGACGGCAGCCGTTACCACACGCGCCTCGGGTTCAAACTGGTGGACATAGTCCAGCGCGACATCTTCGGCCAGCTTGTCAAGATGTTCCAACAGTCGTCCCCAGCGCATATTGCCGGGGATCTGCCTGTCCACAATCATAAATTTACGACGCAGCTGGCGATTACTGCTAAACGGGAGGGTTCGTTCAATGGATGTATTTAATGGACGCATAATCGGATTATTGAAGGTTGGAAATACCTTGCTGATACAAAGTATAAGCTAACTGTTACCTCCGCCAATATTAAATCAGTTGTTCTTATTCTTGTGTTCGAGAAGATCTATGCTGTTGACTCAAATGGACCCGAAATATTGGATCTGCCAAACAATTCAATCAATAGAAATTCTGATATGTGTTACTATCCTACTCCGGTGGCAGACCCATTACAAAACCTATTCAATTAAAATATAAAATAGTCTTTAATCTTAAATAGATTATTCTTATTATCTATTCTAATTTAAGCTAATTTCATTCACAAACGATGTCTGAACACCAATTTCACATTCCTGTTATGGGAACAGGACACTCTATCGATTCTCCCATCCGGGTCGGACCATACGGCATTAATTCTGTAATCTCTGTTGTTGATGACCTGTTGGTCGAAAAAATCCGGAAGTATTACTGCAACAAATTTGATCTTGAATACACCAATATCGCCCGCAATGCCAAAGACGGACGCGCGCGGCGTATCACTGCATACCTGGACACCGTGCAGCATATTGTCCAAGAAAAGTTTTCAGCTATAAGGAACCAGCCGTTTTTTGAAAACAACGACAAGGCCAAATTCTTCCAAATGCTGCCCGACAGCAGCTCACTTAAAAATAAGTATAACAAGTTGATGCAAACAGAGGCCGGGAGCCTGCGTGACCGCCTTTCATTTGAACTGTCTCGCTTGATGAAGCCCGGTTCCATCGATGTAAACATCATGGCCAAGGTGGATAGGCTGAATTATACCGGTGAGGGCGTGCCCATGAGCCGGGAATTCAGTGATGCCTGTGCCGCACTGCGTGGATACGCCCGGAGCAAAGTGTCATCCGGGCTGGTGCTGTCGGCGGGTTTCAATCCCAGACTCTATAACTATATCACCGAATTCAGTGATTTTTACCGGGATAAAGCCGGAGAGATCAAAAAAAAGATTATCCTTAAAGTCAGCGACTTCCGGTCGGCGTTGATTCAGGGCAAATACTTGGCTAAAAAAGGACTGGAAGTGTTTGAATATCGAATCGAATCCGGATTAAATTGCGGCGGTCATGCCTTTCCCTCTGACGGACATCTGCTGCCGAGCCTACTACGCGAGTTCCGGGAGAAAAAGGATCAGCTTGTGGATGCCGTGCGACCGCTGGTAGAAGATTACTACGAGAAGCACGCCAGCGGATTTTCTGATAAATGGGAAATGACCGTGCCGCGACTCACTGTGCAGGGTGGTATCGGCACCAGCGGGGAGGCCCAGCGCCTCCTAGGTGATTTTGAGATGGATGCCACTGGCTGGGGCAGCCCATTCCTGCTGGTTCCCGAAGCTACAACTGTAGATAAACCCACCCGTCAGCTGTTAGAAAATTCGGGTGAAAAGCAGCTATATCTCAGTGGAGTATCGCCACTGGGCGTTCCATTCAATAATGTGCGAAACACTGGATCGGAGCAGTGGCACCAAGAGCGCATTGAAAAGGGAAAGCCTGGATCGCCGTGCCCGAAAGGCTTTTTGAAATCGAATACCGAGTTTACCGACCAGCCTATTTGCACGGCCTCCACCCAGTACCAATTGCTCAAGTTGGATCAGATTGCGCAGAGCGAAATGGCCGAGGAGGAGAAAGAACAGAAACGCGAAAAAGTACTTAACAAGGCGTGCCTGTGCGATCATCTGGGTAACGGAGCGTTAATCGATTTGGGCATTTTGGAAGAACACCGGGCTCCGCAGGCCATTTGTCCGGGACCCAATATTGCCTACTATAGCGGCGAATATACTCTTCGCCAAATGGTTGATCATATTTACGGGCGAAGTGAATCGTTAGCGGCTGAGGGTCGCCCCCATATGTTTGCCAAGGAGATTACACTTTATGTGGACTATGTGGAAAAACGAGCGAGCCAGCAAGAGGAGGCCGGCGAACTCAAGAAACTGAAAAAAATCCAAAAGAATCTGGAAGAGGGAATGGAATTTTGCCTTGAGATAGCGCAGAGTTCTCCTTGCCAGGACGAAAACCTAGCTTCGATTCCCGACACGGTTAGCAGGCAGCGAGAAAGATTGACTACGATTTTGGATCGTTTCGAAGAGCGAATTGCAGTTAAAGCCTGATCCTCATTAAAAAATAAGTGGCACCAGCGGGACGCACCAGCTCCCATGGAAAGGTCGGGTTCAGATAGTTCTCTCGATGCGTGTGGAGTGGCACTCCCGAGCTATTCAAGCATTATGGTTGGGAGTACAACTCCCCCCAACAGTAGAAGATTATCAGCCAGGAAGAAATTAATTATGGATGATAGTACCGGTAAGTATATGGAGATGAAGTAGAATTCATTGGATGACAATGCGATGATTGACGTTGATATCGATCTCATAAAAAAGTACAACGTGCAGGGACCACGCTACACCTCGTATCCCACAGCCGTGCAGTTTCAGGAAGCCGGCCGGCAGGATATGGAGGACCTGCACCGCTACCTGGTAAATCGTAATTCCGGGCCGCATCGCGTATCCCTGTATTTTCATATCCCGTTCTGCTTTTCGCTCTGCTGGTACTGCGGCTGTACCAAAGTGATCACCAAAGACCAGGATCGCGGCGATCTGTATCTCGATTATCTTGAAAAGGAGATGGATCAGGTAGCATGCCTGCTATCTTCGGGCTCGGAGGTGGTTCAGGTCCATTTTGGCGGGGGCACGCCCACGTTTCTTGACCCGGAACAGTTGCAGCGTTTGGGCGAAGCCATCCACAGCCGGTTTAATCTCACCGGACAAACGGAATTTGGGGTGGAGATTGATCCCCGTCGCTGCACACGCGAGCACATTAAAATGCTGGCGCAAATTGGCTGCAACCGCGCTTCGCTGGGCGTACAAGATACCAACGAGGAGGTACAGCAGGCGATCCACAGGATCCAGCCATTCCAGCAAACCCGCAGGGTCACCGAATGGCTGCGCAAGGAGGGAATTGGCGCCATCAATTTCGACCTGATTTACGGGCTGCCGCTGCAAACCCTTGAGACATTTCAGAAAACAATGGATGATGTGCTCCAGCTCAAGCCCGATCGCCTAGCGGTCTATAGTTATGCCCACATCCCCAGCATGATGCCCGCCCAGAAGCTGTTGAACGAGGGGGATATGCCCTCAACCGACCAGAAGCTGGGAATGCTGCAGCTCAGCATCTCGCATCTTGGCAAAAACGGCTACCGCTTTATCGGTATGGACCACTTTTCGCGTGAAAATGAGGAACTTGCCCGAGCGATGGATAATGGCACCCTGCAGCGCAACTTTCAAGGATACAGCACACTGGCCGGAGCCGACCTGTACGCATTCGGCATGTCCGGTATATCGAATGTGGGGAACTATTACTGGCAAAATACCAAGGATCTTGCAGAATACTATGAACGGCTGGATGAGGATAAAGTGCCGGTATTCAAGGTGTTGGAGCTGAACCGGGACGACCTGCTGCGCAAGGAGGTCATTATGGAGATCATGTGCAACATGGGCGTCAATTTTGAGGCCATTTCATCCCGATGGGATATCCCTTTTACCGACTATTTCCGTGATGAACTGGGGCGTCTCCGGGAGTTTGAAAAGGATGGGCTGATTAACCTTCTACCAGATTGCCTGGTTATTACGGAAAAAGGACGCTTGTTCCTTCGCAATATCGCGATGTGTTTTGACTACTACCTGAAGCCAAAGAGCGCTGCCCGCCGGTACTCCAAAACAGTGTAACATGACAGCTCAACAGCAAAAAAGGATTCGATGGTGGTTGTGGACGGGAGTCCTGCTTATCTCCGTGATGGTGGTTGTGGGCGGCGTCACGCGGCTGACCGACTCCGGCCTTTCTATGTCTGACTGGAGCCTAATCATGGGGGCCATCCCGCCCATGAATGAAGCCGATTGGATGGCAGTTTTTGAGCGTTACAAGGAGTTTCCCCACTACCAGCAACTGAATGCGGGAATGTCGCTGGTGGAATTCAAGACTATTTTCTTTTGGGAATACCTCCACCGACTGCTGGGACGGCTGATCGGGCTGGTATTCCTAATTCCGTTTGGGTTCTTCTGGTACCGTGGGTATTTCGATTATATAATGCTAAAACGAGCCTGGATACTATTTGGGCTGGGAGCGCTGCAGGGTGGCGTGGGCTGGTTCATGGTTAAAAGCGGCCTGGTGGACCTGCCCTATGTCAGTCATTACCGGTTAGCCCTGCACCTGGTACTGGCGATGGTCCTAATGGGATGCTGCATCTGGTATGCACTGGATTTGAGCCAAAGATCTACCATGCATTCCTCTCCCATAAACACTTCCTCCTTGAAGCGATGGTCCTATGTTTTATTGCTCTTATTTAGTGCTCAGGTGATTTGGGGCGCCTTAACCGCCGGCCTTGATGCCGGGTATATGTATAATACGTTTCCCGCAATGAACGGTACCTGGCTGCCCCGGAATGCCTGGGCCCTGCAGCCGGCTGTGGTAAATCTGGCAGAGAATCCCGGAATGGTGCAGTGGACACATCGTATCCTGGGAACAGCTTTGGGTGTGGTCGTTGTTGGTTTTTGGTGGACGAATTATAAAACAGTTGCAACTGGACAGCTAAAACAGAAAGCGGGATGGCTGCTGGCAGTGGTACTCCTTCAGTACTTGCTTGGCATTGCAACCGTTATATCGCAAGTGCATATCGTAATGGGAGTCCTGCATCAAGCCGGCGCGCTGATCGTGCTTTTCTTTTGGGGCCTATACCACCATGAGCTGATGCAGGCGGGTTCAACTCATAAAAAGGCAGAGTATGCAAGCAAGGTACTAAGTTCTAAAATCCGATAACTGGTGTTAAGATTATCGGAGAATGTGACAATTTATGGGATTAATTTTTTGCATGTGGGAAACTAAACTTGGGTAATCATTATGAGATTATTTTTTCGTAAAATGGTGAAGCCTATACAATCCGTACCCAAACAAACATGGTTTGGAATCGGAATTACGCTATTCCTTTGGTGGATATTTATGCACTATACCCGCTGGCCCGCCGTACAGCAGAAGTCAGAAATATTGACGGTACTGGCAACCGGCGCTCCCAATACGTTTACGGAGTTGATCTCACGTGAGGGCTGGCCGTACTGGCTTTCATGGATTCCCACCGGTATTAATATGGCCGATAATAACGCTATCGGTATGCTGTTTGCTTTTTGGATTGGAGGCGCCATTACCAGCCTGGTGCTTCCGCAGGGGGTTATCCGGCGGCTGCTGAATTCCAGTGGTACGAAGGGATCGGCATACGGGGGGCTGCTCGGGGCACCCCTGATGATGTGCAGCGCCTGTTCGGTACCTGTAGCACTGGGTTGGAAAGATCGGGGAGCCAATCCCGAAACCACTCTTGGAGTCGTCATGGGAGCGGCCTTGTTGAATGTCATGGGGTTGGCTACCATTTTTGTGCTGTTTCCCGGTCCCGCGGCTTGGGGGCGAATAATAGCCTCCTTATTGCTGGTAGTCATTTTTACGCCACTGGTAGTGAAACTGGTGAGCTATTTTAAAGGTGACCTGATCCTATCTGGGGCGAACTATCTCGGAAGTGATACGATCTCTGAGGAGGCTGCGGAATGTGCTATACCTGATCAGGGCCTAGAACCTCTTGGGTGGGGCAAGTCAGGCTTTGTCGCTCTCAAAAAGTGGTGGAACAGCAGTGTGGAAATAGCCTACCGTCTGTTTATACCGATGACAGCAGCAATGTTTCTGGCGGCCATCATTCGGTTGATGCTTCCGCCCGGTGTCGTGGAGACCTACCTTGGCAGTGGTTTACTCGCTATTGTCATCACGTCCGTATTCGGCACGCTGATTGCTATTCCCACACTATTCGAGATCCCGCTTGTGCTGGGTTTCGTATTTATCGGCATGGGTATGGGACCGGCAGCTGCCCTCTTGGTTACCGCCCCGTCGGTAAGCATCGTCAGTTACTTCATGCTAAGGAAAGACGTGGGCCACGCCGCGCCCCTGCTGTTGATGGTTGCTACGTTACTCATTGGAATTGCAACCGGGTGGACCTTTGAACTCTTAATGACATATTATGGATAACCAGAAAACAAACAGCGGTTCCCTTTCGCCGAAAGTAAAAATACTCGGTACGCTTTTCCTGTTTGCCCAGCTTCTGCTGGCCGTAAATAATTATGGGCCACACAGAATTCCGCTGCTGAACCTGCTGTTCAACGAGCCCTGGGTTCACACTGAAGAAATCGATACCCAAACTGCTGAAATCAGGAACAGTGAAACGTTTACCTTTGAGGATATCACCATGCAGGCCGGGCTGGATAGTTTTTACCGCGCAAACGTGAACTCCTCAAATCCATCGTACCTAGAGGTAATGGGAGGTGGACTTGCGGTAGCTGATGTGGACGGGGACGGATATGAAGATATCTTTTTCGCCAGTATGCCGTCTTTTTCCAATGATGAAGATCAGGAGGTATCGCCCCCCACGCTGTTCCAAAACAGGGGCGACGGCACTTTCCGGGATATAACAGAAGAAGCGGGCTTGCGTGACATCGAGGGCTATCCCCAAGGCGCACTTTTTTTCGATTATAATAACAGCGGTCGTCCGGACCTGTATGTCACTTCGTACAATGGCGGTCAGCTTTTCCGGAATGTTGGGGGCATCTTTACAGATGTTACGGATTCCGCCGGACTGAACCTTGAAGGGCTCTGCGGGGAACACCCCTGTTTTGGATCTTCCACTGCCGCTGCGGACTATAACAGGGATGGACATCTGGACCTGGTGATCATCAATAATGTGGACTGGGATATCGATAATTCCGACCTTTACGGGGAGCACCAGTTGTTCCCAGCGTTTTTTGAGGCCCAGGAGTCGCTGCTCTTCCAGAATGACGGTGACGGTACATTTACCGATGTAACCAGGGTATCGGGCCTCATTAATGAGGGGGGAAAGGGCCTTTCAGCCGTATGGTCTGATGTTAACAACGACGGCTGGCCGGATCTATATATTTCCAACGACCTGACAAGAAACCATCTGTACCTGAATAACCGGGATGGCACGTTTATGGAAATGGGGGCTGCCGCACGAGTAAACGAAGTAAAAAGCAGCATGGGCACAACCGCCTCCGATTTTAACGGTGACGGGGATATTGACTTGGTCACCACAAACCTGGAGGGCTCCATGCTCTCTTTATTCAAAAACTTGGGTGATCTCCGATATGAATATGCAACCACCTACACCGGCCTCAACCCTAGTCGTCGTTCGTCGGGATGGGGTGTCGAGTTTACGGATTTCAACCGGGATGGATATGCGGACCTGGTAATGGCCGCTGGTCCCGTCTGGGATGAAAATCCCAAAGACGACGAAAATCTTTTCTTCCAGAACCGAGGCGATGGCTCATTTAAAGATGTAACTCGTTCAGTCGGAAATTTCCCAAATAATGGCGTTTCGAGAGGTATTGCAGTCATGGATGTACAAAATGATGGTCGCCCCGACCTGGTGATCTCTAATATCGACGGGGGCAGGCCACAGTTGTTATCAAACACGACGCAAAATAACCACCACTGGTTAAAATTAACGCTGGAAGGGACTGTCTCAAACCGGGATGCCATAGGGGCCCGCGCAACGCTTGTGCGAACCGACGGACATACGATTGACCAAGAAGTACGAGCGGGCGGTTCCTATCAAAGCAGTGGCACTAAATCGCTCTACTTCGGAATGGCCGATTCGGATGTTCGGCAGCTGACCATTCGCTGGCCGTCGGGCCATAGGCAGACACTGGAGGAGGTACCAGTGGATACAGCTCTCCATGTTATGGAAGAGCGGATTGAATTAAGCGGTAAAATGGATAACTAATCCGTACAAGCTCTTCGCATGGTATTTGGATTGCTCTCCAGTTATAAACTTGTACGAACAGGCTGCTGAATTTCCCTACTTTCGCAAGTTTTAATTTGTGAAAGTTTCTGGTCAGGATCTCGCTTCTCGATATATGTAAGAAAGATGGGATAGCACTGGAAGATTGAACCTGGAATACACCAAACAGATCAAATAAGTTTGTCCCTCTCTATTAAACATTATTTGGAAATCACAGATCACATACGGAAGATTTCGCCCTGAATAAAACCGTAATACCACTATTTCTAATATCCAAAAGTTATAGTATTGCAGAATTGCAAGAGTCGCCCATCTCCATTCTTGCAGAAATACAATCTATTTCATTGAAACTAATTACCCCTGATAATCCAACCAATGGTACAACCACACAAAAAAGATACATAGGTCTTTTTTATTATTTCTCCAAATTTGTGGGGCTTTGGCATGGTAGTTGCGATAATACTAGTAAATAATAAAAGACAATTTTGTCTTAAAACTTAACAGCTAAAGTCTCTAGTATTATGAACACGCCAAAACTAAGCTTTCGACTTTTACTTGGATTACTAATCGTTGGGTTTGCCAACCTGGCCTACGCCCAAACGGATGAATATGAAATAGACGGTATGACCTTTGGCATGCCGGAGGCCGAAGTGTTTACTGAGGATTATGACGGCCCGCCAGTCGTGGGTGAATACGTCACCATGCTGCCCAACCTGAAGCCGCTGGACTACGAGGGTAACACCCATCATGATGTACGAATTGACATCATCGCCCAGGAAATTGAAGTGGCCGACGGGGTGCGCTACCGCGCTTGGACCTTCGGCGGCACCGTCCCGGGCCCGGTGCTGCATGTGAGAGAGGGTGACCGCATCACCTTTACCATGAAGAATCGCTCCGGTGAAGAGGTGACCATCACCGAGCCAACCAAGGAAGGTTCTCCCTTCATGCAGCAAGTGGCCAATAACAATTTTATGAAAGCACAACCGGGCATCATGCCGATGCCGCACTCCATGGACTTCCACGCCGGTACCGTAGCCAAGGATGACAAGTGGCGATCCATTGCCCCCGGTGAGTCGATCAAATTTGACTGGATTGCTAACTATGCCGGCACCTACATCTACCACTGCGGTACGCCCAGCGTGCTGATGCACACCGCCATGGGGCAGCACGGGGCGGTTGTCGTATCTCCCAAAGATGGATACCCAACTGACCAGCAGGTAGATAGGGAGTATGTGATTGTTCAGTCGGAATATTACCTCCGCAAAGGTCCCGGCGAGCTGTTCCAGTATGACTATGAGGCTGCGCAAAATCGCAATCCCTCGCACGTGGTATTCAACGGGCACCAGACTATCCTGCATGACCAGCCATTGGAGGCCAATGCCGGTGAACGCGTACGGTTCCATGTCTCTAACAATGGACCAAGCGGGACTTCCAGCTTCCACATTATCGGCGGCATCTTTGACCGGATATGGCTCGAGGGGCATCCCTTTAACGAGATGCGCGGCATGCAGACGGTATTGCTTGGCGCCTCCAGCTCGGCCACTATCGATATGATTGTGCCCGAAGAAGGCAAATACATCCTGATCGACCACGAATTTGCGGATGCCGAAAAAGGAGCCACCGGGACGTTGAAAGCTGGTCCGCGTAAGTAAGACGGTACATGGTCATCAACCAACATTTAGATAAGGAAGTAAGCCAATGAAACTCCTGACGAACATAGCACCTGTTAACATGCTCTTGCTGACTGTAGCCGTAATGGCCCTGGTCAACACCGCGGGCGAATGGGCTCATGCCCAACAGGTGCTGGTTCCGTCGGGATCTTTTCACTCCGTCATGCCAGAAGTGGAAGGCGAACCGATCCCTGTTGACTCTTTCTACATGGATGCCACGGCCGTGACCAACGAGCAATTCGAGGCCTTTACAGCAGAACATGAGCAATGGCAGTCCGGTGAACCGCCGGCCGTCTTTGCCAACAGCGACTATTTGAAACACTGGAGCGGCCCCCGTCCCAATTACCCAAACGATCGGCAGAAATCGTCCCGTAATCCACGTTTCGTGGTTTGCTGCAAATGCCTACTGCCAATCGGTCGGCGGACGGCTCCCCACCCTCAACGAGTGGGAATACTCTGCCCAGCTCATGGATTTTAGATCTCCTGAAGAGGCAGGAAATTTTGCTGCGCGTTTGATGAGTTGGTACTCCAGCGTGGATACCAAAAACACGCCGCCGGTCGGCTCCACAGGTATTGAGAATCGCCACGGGGTACAAGACCAGTTCGGATTGATCATGGAGTGGGTGCAGGATTTCAAGCCGCCCATTGCCGATGATCTCTCCTTGGACTGCGGCACGGTGGGACGCATGCAACAACTGGGCAACGCCTATAGCTATGCGGCCTCCATCCGATATATCACCCGCATGAGCTACAGTCCCCAAAGCGTCACCGCCACCATGGGGTTCCGGTGCGCCTACGACGCTGACAATAACCCTGAAACTGCAATCCCGGTACAATGAAAACACTCTTAATGATACTGTTGATGTTCTGTTTCGCCACCGGCCTGAGTGCCCAGCACCACCATGCGAAAAGCGACGCCCTGGGTGCGGGTGCGGTTAGCTCCGAGCACTCGCTCTATCACCTGGATACCGAGTGGATCGATCACCGCGGCGATACCTATTCGCTCAGGGATTTTTCCGGGGCGCCGGTGATCGTCGTCATGTTTTACGGCAACTGTACGCAGGTATGCCCGATGCTGATCCAGGATACCAAGCGGCTGTACAGCATGCTTGATGAGGCGGACCGCTCTTCCATACATGTGTTAGCGGTCACCTTTGACACCGAGAACGACACGCCGGAGGTGCTCCGCGAATACGCCGAAAAAGAGCAATTAAATATACCGGGCTGGCATTTTATGACTGCTGAAGCCGCAAGCGTGAGGAGCCTTGCAATGATGCTGGGCGTGCAATATTCCCAGACAAGCGACGGCTATTTTGCACATTCCAACCTAGTTACGGTGCTGGACGAGCAGGGACGGATTGCCAAGCGCGTGGAGGGACTCAGCCAGTCCATGGATAAAGCTGCTGCAACAATCAGCTCTATAATCGAAAAACAAGGGCAGGAATAAAATTCACACCCAAAACGAATTCACTCTTAACAAAACAATACCAATAAATCCGAACGAGGAAATAACCATGAAGTCACTTATAAAAATCACTCTTATCATAACTCTTACCCTGTTCACCGCAGTTTCAACGGCCCTGGCCCAGCGAACCATTGAAATCATCGGTACCGACAACATGAAGTTCGATGTGACATCCATAGAAGCGGAAACCGGTGAGCAGATCACCATTCAGTTCACCACCAAGAGCCAGATCCCCAAAACGGCGATGGCCCACAACGTAGTTGTCATTGACAAGGACGCCAATGTCGATGAGCTGGTAATGGCCTCCATGCAGGCACGGGATAACGATTATATCGCCCCGGACTACAAAGATCAGATCGTAGCGGCAACGGCCTTGGCCGGCGGAGGGGAAACGGTTGAAGTTACGTTTACTGTACCACAGGATCCCGGTCAATATGAGTACGTCTGTACCTTCCCGGGTCACTACCAAGCTGGAATGAAGGGTATTCTTACTGTAACTACTTCTCAGGCAAGTAAATAAACACAAATTCTCAGTTTAATATATTTACAGAAGGCAGCTCGAATATGGGCTGCCTTTTTTACCCTCGCGTGAGGCGGATAGCATAGTAAAGAATTACCAAGCCCAACATAAAATTAATACGGCCAACCCACGACGAAACTTTTCTGAAGGTTTGGGTTTTTGAGGATTCCGGATTTTTATCAATTAGCTCAGCAGCCTTGGGCCCAGCATAGAAGTCGTGTATTCCACTTAAAATTAAGACACCGGCAAAGAGATGAAGTTTAATCAACAATCTGGATCCAAATTCACTTTGCCAAAATGAAGTATTGAATAAGCTTTCCAGAGGAATGCCCCTTCCTATAAGATTAGTAATACCCGTGATAATAAGTACCAGGAAAAGTATCCATGAAATTTTACTGAACTTCTCTCCGACGAGCTTAAAAAAAGCGCCACGTTTTTGTACCAGTAATTTATTCCTCGAAGCCGGCACCAAAACCGCCATAGTAAACATCATACCACCAATCCAAAAAATAGCTGACAGAATATGGATATAAATTGATATGTAATACATATACATAAAATTCTTTGTCTGTAAGTAGTTAATTATTTTTTGGAAGCCAATCGAAGCTGCCGTCTTCTGTAATCCGCAAGTTGCCTTCCTTTCCTTTGCGTGCTAAATCTGTCAAGGTAGTATCCTCAAGCATTTTTCTAATCTCGTCCCTGGTATCGGCCCATTGGTCATGCAGAGGACAAGGTTTGGCCGTTCCACACCCCGGTAATCCAAGGGTACATTCTGTGAGGATATCCATTCCGTCTATTGCTGCAACAATCTCAACCAAGGTTATTTCATCCCCTGATCCCTTAAGTCGGACTCCACCTCTTGGACCTTTCATAGATTCCATGATATCGACCGTCGAGAGTTGCTGTAGGATCTTGGTTAAAAAGTGACGTGAAATATTGAGGTCCTCACTTATCTGACTTATGGAGATAAAACTACTATTTGAGCTGGAGGCCAGATATAGTGCTGCCCGCATACCGTATATACACGATTTTGATAAGAGCATTAATAATTAAATTAATTAAGAGTGTTTTGTCCTAAATATAAGAATATTCAGTTTCATGTCATCCCCCCCCCCCCTCACCTCCCGGAGGAGCCTTTTTACGCTAATTTTTTAGTTCAGAATAATACACTTATCAAAGATATGCGTGCCAAAACTGAAAGTGATACTAAATCGAAGCTAGAGTTTACCCCTGAAGAGAACCGAAATATATCATTGAACTGGAATTTTTCCCATGCGTAGTACTACAGCAGCTCGTTAAATGGCCGCTTCGTCTCTCTTGCTTTGTTCAGCAACCGTTAATGAACAGATGTTGCTACAGCTTTCTTTTCTCTATTCATGGCAAATCGTCTCTATGTATAGACTGATGACGTTTTCCACGCGAAAAATGGTATCATATTCCAGGATTTCTGAGTAGATAGCCTTGGTATCTCTTAGCCCTTGCTTCAGAGCTTCCAGAGCAATATCCAGCCTGATCTGATTTCGGAACTTAAAACTGATCTTGGCCGAATTGTACACCTGGATTTCTATTCCATCGACTTCATGTTTCCCAACTCCTTCTGTCAGGCTCTTTTATGAGAAGCGATACACGTAAATTGGTGGATAATCCAGCTTGGGATCCCGGTGCTTCCTAGATAGAGCAATACGTACCTGGTGAGATACTTCGGTAATCATATCGTGAAAATCCTGTGCTGATATCAGACAGATCCTTGCAGAAGGTATTTTAGTTCCATATTTGCAATCAGTTCCTCATTTTTCAGGTAATAAAATGTATTAGTACTTCATTTTGGACAGTGAACAGAACTCAGAAAAATCTCCTGTTCACCCGACAGTTGGATATGACTATCAATGTATTCCCAGGATCATTCTTGAGCAAGTCAGATAAATCAGAACCCTATCTCATCCCACTTTTGAAAGGTTTTCCTACTTTTTCTCTGACAGAATTTTCTGTAGGTGCTTAGCCCATAATTCTAAGGCATTTCTTTTCTCTTCCATATAGCTGTGACGGTCATAAATGGCCGTAACTTGTCCGTCCCCGGCCAGCCCCTTGTGATTGAGAATCTTTCCCAAGACGGTTCTATCGATACCCAATTTTGCCATATACGTAGCAGCTGTCCGTCGCAAGTCGTGAGGTCGGAAATCCTTCACTTTGGACTCGTTCCGTATTTTCTCCACCACCCGTTTTAATTCCTGGATAGGCTCCCCTTCGATAACCGGAGATTCAAACACGTAAGCTGATTTCCTCTTTTGGGATTTAATTTCTTTTAGAATGTCTATCGCAGCTGGCGGTAGGGGTACGTCATGCGGGCGCTTCCCTTTAGCGTCTTTTGCTGGTATGGTCCATACATCCCCCTGAATACATTCCCAGCGCATCCGTGAGGTTTCTCCTTTTCGTTGCCCGGTAAGTAGCAGCAGTTTGAAAATAGATCGGGCGGGTTCGTCTTGCTTCTCGAATGCCTCCCATAGCTTCTTAATTTCTTTCTCGTTGTAATACCGATCCCGTTTGTTTTCTCCTTCCTGATATGTGGGGATCGTGGATACCGGATTATATTCTGCCAACCCTCTTCCAACCGCAAACGAATATATTTTGGAGAGCCGCGCCCGCATCCGATTGGCCATGGTCGGGGATCCATCTTCATACGCTTTGTCATCTAACATGCTTATGATTTCATGCTTGGACACCTCTTTTATGGGTAGATCCCCTAAAGCTGGTACCAGCTCGTTATCGACTATTCGTTTGTATTCTTTTTGGGTTTTCTCCCGTAGAGTTGGGAGATATTTCTCCTTGAATTCCTGAGCCAGTTCTTTAAAAAGAGTAGGATCTGGTTTGCTCTTTTGTTTCTTTTTTTCGGCCAGCGGATCAATACCATTGCTGATATCAAACCAGAGCTTTTTGGCTTCCTCCCGGGCTGTGGATAATCCCATTTTTGGGAAACTTCCCATGGTAAAACGTTTTACCTTATCCTTAATGCGGTACCGATAGACAAATGATTTATGCCCGGTGGGAGTTACTCGAACAGCCAATCCCGTAATCAGGTTATCGTAAATTTCGGTTCTCTTTTTGGGTGGTTTTAAATTTCGTATAAAAGGGTCTGTTAGATTTTTATTCGCCATGATGATTCTTTTTTAAATTTGTTGTCCCCAGCGCCTCGGGGACAACAGGGGGACAACAGAATGGGTTAATGCCACGTAATTATCTGAAATCCAAAGTACTGCTTAATGGCATGACAGACAATAGTTTACAGCTAAAATTTAATGTTATGTAATGGTAAGAAATCCGTTTGGGAACATTCTGTCACGCAGGAGGTCGCGAGTTCGAATCTCGTCCGGATCGCAAAACCCTAAGCCCTTGACTCGCAACGAGTTAAGGGCTTTTTTGTTTATCAAAAAAAATTAAAAATATTTTTGAAAATTCCTCTTGGGGTAACAGAAATGGGGCTGTATTGCAAATAGTCAGATAATATTATTTCTTAAATTCGGCAGCATACTCTTCATACTTTTTCCCTCTTAAAAGTCTGTCTCAAATAATTTGAAGATCGGTTTAAGCCAGCTTTTCCGTGTTCCGTTTACTCCAAGAATAAATGGGGCATCACTGCCGGCCTATTCCCGCATGGAAATCACTCCCGTTGGGAGTCCATTAGCTGGATCATCAGGCGGGGTCCCTTCGCAGGCGATAGATAAAGCTGTTTAAACACCTTTATACTTTCTTGTATGTATCCGCAGTGGAGACATTATGGAGTCTCAGTTTTCCAGCTCCGAGCGCTTTACAGTCAGCTCCTGGTGAATAAACCCGTCAATATCCACGATGCGGTAGGTTACGGTCGGGTCTTCCGCCTCGGTATCAAAATTCAGCAGTCCGAAAGAGGGTTTCTCGTTGTACCCGAACAGGGCGCCCTCCAGTACATCGTGCGTATGCTGATTGGTGAATTGTCCCGAGCTGAATTCGTACAGGTCGTAGCCGGTATCTCGTTTCGTAAGCCAAGCATCGGAGCGGTGGCGGTCGGAAGAGAGCAGCAGCACGCCACCCAGATCGTGTTCATCGATCCATGAGAAGATCTTTTCTCGTTCCTGCCTGTATCCGGCCCAGCCGTCCACCTTGTTGTTACTTTGTCCTTTGGCATCGTAGTGCCAGGGTACGGATGATACCAGCACTTTGAAAGTGGCATCAGAGTTTGAGAGGGTCTCTTCAAGCCAGGTCAACTGTGCCGGTCCCAGCATGCTCGGATTTTCAACCCCGTCTCCCTTAAAACGACCGGCGTCCTCACGGTAGTAACGAGTATCCAGCATGATGAACTGTATGTCTGCAATGGTAAAATCATACCATCCGCCCGGCTGATCACCGCTTTCGTAGGGCGGATTAACCCAGTTTTCGGTGAAAATATCCCACACCATCGGTTTCCAGTACGGCAGATCCGCTATGGGACCGCCCCAGCTGTCGTTCATCCCAAAATCATGATCGTCCCAGATGGAATAGACCGGGCTGGTTCCGACCAACTGCTGGAATTCCGGCCTTGACTGGCGCCGGTAATAATGGAATCGTGCTTGATCAGGACTTTCCGGGTCATCGATATAGACATTATCGCCAAGAGTCAGGACGGCCCGTGGGTTGAACTTTCGAATCGTATCCCACATCCGTTCTTTGTGGGGGACGTATCCCGCGCATCCGCCGAACACCATCTGGAATGCCGCGGGTTGATCTCGCTGCGGATACGTGCGAAACCACTGGTGGTCGGCACGGATTGGATGTCGCTTAGGTCCCAACTGGACCTCGTAATAGTATTTGGTGTCAGGCCGGAGTCCTTCCAGAAATATTTCAGCAGTATAATCATCGTCGGCTTTACTCAAAACGGGTTCGGTAACGATCGAATCCGACATCTCTTCGGATCTGCTCACCGCCACTCTGACCGGGGTCTCTGATACGGTTCTTACCCATACGTTCACGCTGTGGTCGGTCATGGCTCCCAGCATGGGCCCGTGAACAAGCGTTCCTTTCATGTCCTCCCTAAGTTTCAAGAATGCGGGATGATCATGCAGTGGAGCCAACAGGCGGCGCGGGCCAGCAATAAATTGCCGGGGAGAGATATCTGTTTCAGCCAAGGCTTTTCCCATGCTCTCGGCGGCCTCATCGAGTTGACCCAGTTGAGCTAGGGCCATCGTCCGCATAAACAACATTTCACCGTCCAGTAAATTGGGGTAGTGCTGGCGATACCAATCCGTGTACTGAACTGCTTTCCGGGCACTGTCGGTCTGTATTAACCGTAACGCATACGGGCCGATGCGTTTGAGTTCTCGTTGGGGATCCGGCTCACTGTTGTAGTAATCACCGGCTATGGCAGGATGCGAACCGCCTACCACTGGGTATTCAGGCATCGGGTATCCATAAGGGAAATCGTAGGGCGATACCGCCTGCTGGGCTTGTACGGGTGAGAAGGCCAGCCCTCCAACCAGCAACAGGCCAATTCCTATTTGAATACACAATGGATCACAGCGTTTGGAAAAAATGGATATCATAGCATTAATAAGATGAAATGTATCGCGTTATATCACCGGTATTATTTTACCCTATCTTCCTGTTTCTGAGTATCCAGCATATTCAGCATCTGGTTCACTTTTTCTGGCTTCTCGGTACTCAGGTCCGAGGTTTCCCGGAAATCCTTCGACAGGTTGTACAGGGCTTTTGCCTCGGTCTGCCGGTCAACCAGTAGCTTCCAATCTCCCTGTCGTACGGCATACGCCTGCACGGTTTTCCAGTAGAGCGTGCGATCAGACTCATCATCAATTTCCCCCGTTAGCACCGGCCAGATATCTTTGCCATCCAGGGCCAGGTTTTTGGTGAGATTGCTCCCTTCCACCAATCCCAGGAGGGTCGGCAGCCAGTCGGAAATGTGTATGGGCGTATGTATAACCCCGGGGGCAAGGGTCCCCGGCCAGCTAATAAAAGCGGGGGCCCGGATGCCTCCTTCGTATAGATCCCCTTTCCAGCCCCGCAACGGAAAGTTGTTCCCCAACACGCGGTGCGGTTTGTCGGCATACCGGCCACGGTACTGGGTTTCGCTGTGCCAGCTGTGTTGCCCGCCGTTGTCGCTTGCAAACAAAATGAGGGTATTCTCGTGCTGGCCGGTTCGGTTCAGGGCATCGACAATTTTACCTATACCGGCATCCATATGGGTTACGCTGGCCGCAAACCACTTGCGGGATGGAGGCATCTGCGTCCCGTCATAGATTGAGGTCCATCTTTTTGGCTCCTTAAGGGGAAAATGAGGGGCGCTGTACGCCACAAACAGGAAAAACGGCTTCTCGTGGTCTTCCTCAATGACCCGGATCGCTTCATCGGTAATCAGGTTCGTGGCGTGGCCCTGCTCATCCAGGTACTCGTCATTGCGATGCCAAGACTGCCGACTCGTACGATCGGTCTCCATCTTATAGTTGTGCGTATACGGGTCGATCTGTCCGTCGAAATACCCGTAGCTGGATTCGAAACCGTATTTTAGGGGAGTATAGGGCGGGGATCCCAGGTGCCATTTGCCAGCAATGGCCGTCCGGTATCCGCTCTTGGCAAGCAGGGATGCCAGCGTCGGATCCCCGAGGTCGATCACCTCGCCATAATCAGGTCCGGTAACACCATACCTGCTGGCATAGCGGCCCGTCAGCAGGCTCACCCGCGTAGGCGTGCAGGTGGGCATCACATAGTGTTGGTCCAGGATCCGGCCGGATTGGGCCAGCGTGTCTATGTGGGGCGTCTGAATTGACGATCCCTGGTATCCCACATCGTGCCAGCCAAGGTCATCCGGCATGATGACAAGGATATTTGGTTTTTCAGCGGGTGCGGCCTGACCGTAGCCACTCCCTGGTGGGCCGAGGAAAAGTACTGCCAGAATTACTCCCATTTTTAGCGTGTATCCCATCGCAACCTCAAATCTTTTAATTTTAATAGTTTTAACCCGGAGTATTCATAAAAAAACTCATACTTGGGATGCTAACGTATTATTTTTGAAGTAGTTAACAATCCAAAAAATACGTTAAAAACACACCCGAATAAGAGTGAGAAAACTACGGCATCTTATCGAGGAAATACAGAGGTATCGGTTGATTTCTCAGCGGAAGGCATCAGCCCAGACGGGGCCGTTGTTCTGCTGGAAAAACTGGAACGCAAACACAAGTTGATTGCCCGTATCAGCGAGCACCTGCCCGACCGGCGGGATTCAGCCAAGGTTACCCATTCGGTCGAAAAGCTGCTGCGCCAGCGGGGTTTTTTACTCATGCAGGGCTACCAGGACTGCAACGACGCGGGGCATCTAAGGAACGATCCGCTGTTTGAAGATATACTCGGCGGGCCAATGGCCTCCCAGCCTACCCTGTCCCGGTTTGAGAACAGTGTGGATAAACAGCCGTTGTTTGATCTGTGCTACGGGTGGCTGGACCGCTATGTGGACTCCCTGGCCGGCCGCAACCAGATCATCATCGACATCGATGCCACCGACGATCCGACTCATGGCAACCAGCAGCTGAGCATGTTTCACGAGTTTTACGGGCAGCTTATCTATAGCGAGCTGTTTTTCCACGATGGGGATACCGGCCAGATTATCGTTCCCGTGTTGCGGCCGGGCAACAGTCATTCGGGCCGATGGCATGTAGGGATTCTGAGGCGGGTGGTCCACGAATTCGCGGCCGCAGCGGTGTATCGGGAAAATCGAACCTGCCGGCAAGGGACTGAACCGGCGCTATATTGTAAGTAATCTACCCGACAAAACCGCCCGTGAGATCTATTTTGCGGTCTACGTCCAACGCGGGGAGGCCAATGAAAACCGCATCAACCAGGTCAAGAACATGTGCTATGCCGGGCGCGTGTCCAACCACCCCGATATCCAATATGCCGCTGAATAATTATAGGTATTTATCCGTCGGGTTAATAACCAACAGTAATTATTTTGTGTGGAACTTACAAACAGAGGCCTTTTGGAAAAGCTTTTGGGTATATTTTATTTCATTTACTGTTTCTACCCTATCAAACAACTATTACCTGAGGCTTTTTTCATCATTGCCCTTGAGCCGTGATATAATAAGGCTTTAGATATACCCTACGCAATAGGTTAACTCTTTCTTACATAAAAAGAATATATCGACCACACAAAAAACTATATGTTACTTCACATCCTGATAAAGCCTGTTTATTTTAGGCTGTATCATCCAAACTCCGATTGGAAAGAACAACACCTGGAAAAAATATCCGATGTAATCTCCAACGGTTGCTCCTTTCTCCTCCAGGATCGCTAGGCTGCGTGATACAAAATAAAATCCATAAAACAGGCAAAATATCACATAAAGATGCAATGGGAGGAATAAGAGGGTGGACACCATATCACTATTGAACGTGACAAAAGCCAGGACGTAGATCAACGCTATGTACGCTAGGGCAAAGAAGAAATTAAATCGAAATAGCTTATCATTCACTTTTTGATTATCAGTAGATTCCAAACTATAGTACAGCAATTGCCCGACCGAAAATAGCCAGCATATAAAAAGCGCCAGTGGCATGAATACAAACAGGAAATAAATTATAGAGATAATTAACGTACTGCCTAAAAACACCCCGAACATGGTAAAAGGCAATCCAATAATTGGAAATACAACAAGTAGTAAGAACAGTCCCCAATGGGGAGTTTTGAGAAAGAAGGTCATAAGATATTCCATTAGTTACTCAGACTGACGCCCGTGAAGAAGCGGCAACATGATCCGATTGATTTGTAAGTGACAAAATTCGCACCGAAAAGGCAAAAAGTGTTAATAAAAAGCGATACCTGTGTGCTCGGACGCACACGTTCTGAAATGAACATTTACCTAAACATCCGGTGGCGTCCTGGAGTAGAGCTGGTCTTTGCGTATGTTAAGGACACATATATTCTCAACCAGAGAAGATAAAAACAGGAGTTCTCATGGCATACTATCTGGTAAAAGCCCGACCTAAAAAAGAAGGGCTGGTTGAGCTCTTCGAGCAGTTGGAAAAGGATGCTTTTCTGCATCTGCGACCCTTTGGAAAGGCACTAACGCACGGGCTGCGAAATGCTCGTCTGCGCCAAACTGGTATTGCTGTTTGGGAAGAGGAGGATTACTGCAGTCCTCCGCTGGCCGAAGAACGAGCTGCCGTGCTTGATGATTATTTCGAGGATATCGAGGTCGAACAAGTTCAAAAAGGAGAAGGATGGCAGCAGATTAAAAAGTTGCCGAAGTTATTCCCGCAGCTGGCTGATACATGACCGGGCCCAGGTAAAGTAGGTGGCTTCGGCCCACGCGCAGGAGAAGTTTGGAAGTCACTGAGCAATCCGTAAGCGATCCCGAAGGGTGCCGGTAGCGACGATCACAAAAAAGTGACAGCCAATCAGAAAGGAATTATCACTGGCTTAAACCGAAGTAACCCAGAGGTAGCAGGGTCCTTAAAAAGGAGGGGCCCGCTCATTGAGTATCTTCGGGTATCAATCCGCGAGGCAAAGAAACGAATACCTTCCCATTACCATTTGAGCTGTATCAATTAATAATCATTAAAATTGACCGCATTATGGATATATCACTAACGCAAGCAGAAAACGCTATTGAAGCAGCAAAAGAAAAAGCCAAGGAATTAGACGTGAAAATGAATATTGCCATCGTTGACGCCGGGGCTAATTTAAAAGCGTTCGCACGTATCGACGGGGCGTGGCTGGGTTCCATAGATATTGCCATTAAAAAAGCGAAAACGGCCCGCTATTTTGATATGAATTCGGGCGATATCGGGGAGCTGTCTCAGCCCGGCGGATCACTATACGGAATTGAACATTCGAATGATGGTTTAATATCGTTTCCTGGCGGCATTCCCATCGAAACCGAGGGTGGAGAAGTTATCGGGGCCATTGGCGTATTGGGCAGTACCGTGGATAATGATCACACGGTAGCCCAGGCCGGTGTTGATACATTGAAATAAGCAGATTTAAATATACCGGGAAGGTGATCTCGTCTTCCCGGTTTTTCTTTTATCCAATAGCTTCCGCCCACCCGCAGGAGGGATTTGGATGCCGGCAGGTAATCCTGTCAACTTTCTGGGAAGCTGACACCTGATCTTCAAAGCGTTAGGGGCTTTTTTTTAAATATTCCCTCCCCCAAATACCCTTAAATCGTTCTGGGATACCTGTGGGACAGTCCAATTCCGAATGACTTGCCTATGGTATTCTTCACTTTCCCTGTATAGTTGAAATTATTACCACCAAAAATGCCAACTAATAGTGTAGGGAATCCTATCTGAAATGGTACTGATGGTATTATATAATTCTTATACATACATAAATGATTTTTATTTATGTATAGGGAATATATAGAGTTCAAAATGTATTGAGCTAAGTAGAAGAGCGGTAACATGAATATTTTTAGTTTACTAAATGCCTAATCTACTCAAAGAAAGGGGTAACGTTTTTCGTAGTAGAGTCCGGCAAGCGACATGGGACTGTCGGTAAGCTTAAAGTAAAGCCATGCGGATATTATCGGGGGAGCATTGGCGGCATTATTATAGCCTTTCTCAGCAGTTTAATTATTGGCAGCCTGCCGATACCCGATACTGTGATTTGGGAGGGGACAGCGCAAAACAACCTCCTACAAAGTTATCAATTGTAGGAATATTTGTACTAAAATAAGGACCACATGAGATCAAATCCGGGTTATAAATAACCGATCCAATCTTTTTAAACTAAAGGTGATTAGCTTTTAGAAAGTTACCACTTTATAGCCATCTACAATGAAATTCCGTAGGCTTGGGTGCTGGTCATATTCATCCAGCAGATTTATATCGGTGTTCTTTATCTCCTTGAAGACCCCAAATGCTTTTGCACAAAACCGGCAGGCTCCGTGGATATTCCCTTTTACGGCATTGTATAGCGGATGGGCATCGTGTTCTTCATTTTCCAGTTCTGGAATCCATTCGGTGCCGGCCCCGTCAAAGACGATCTTTACCTCGTCGTCGTGTTCTTGCAACTCTTTGGCAAGTTCCAGAGCGTTGACTACTCGTCCCAATGATTCGTGAGATTCTGTACCGGCCAAAACAACAACTGCTACTTTGTTCATAAGAGTAAAATCTATTTATTCCTGTTAGTTTTGGTATTCTTTGACTACATGAATGATGGTTCTCTTACTAAGGGAGCTTTGCAGAACCCCCTGATTTTGGGGTTTTTCCCAAAACCGGTAGATTTGATTGAACATCGTCAATTTTTCACCCCAATGGGTTCTTCTTATGTCGGATAAGCGTCAACAACTTAGCATTCTGGACCAGTGGGCTACCGGATCAGGCCAAGTCAGCCGCTCGACCGAGCGCCTGACCGAAATTGCCGAATGGATCGACTGGGAGCCGCTCTATGAGATTGGCCGGCGCATCGACAAGACCGGCCCACAGGGCGGCAAGCCCCGCAAGCCGGTCCGGTGGATGATCCGTGGGTTATTTCTGGGTCACCTCTACCAGCTTAGCGATGAGCAGTTGGAGGATCAGCTCATCGACCGGCTGAGCTTTCGCCGGTTTGCCGGGCTGCCTCTGGACCAAAAGGTTCCGGACTTTTCCACCTTCTGGCGATTCCGCGAGGCCCTGGCCGAGGCCGGGCTCGACGAGCAGCTGTTTGTCGAGATCAACCGGCAACTGGAGGCCAAAGGGCTGATGCTGAAGCGGGGCACCGTGGTCGATGCGACGATTATCGAATCGGCCGGACGGCCGCTGAGCGACGAGAAGCGTCAAGAATTACAGCAAAATCCGTCTGCTCAGATCGACACCGATGCCGACTCGACCCAAAAAGGCGGCACCCACTATTTTGGCTACAAGGGTCATATTGGGGTGGATGTGGGCAGCAAGCTGATCCGAACCCTGAGCTTTACGGCGGCTTCTCCGCATGACAGCACCCAGCTGGAGGAGCTGCTGTCGGGCGACGAGCGGGCCATTTTCGGTGATAAAGCCTACCCCAGCAAGGAGCTCAAAACCCAGTGCCGCCAGGACGGGATCTACTATGGGATCTTGGAGAAGGCCTATCGGAACACCCCGCTGAGTGAGTCCCAGAAAGCGCGCAACCGCCGCCATCGGCGGGTGCGGCGATACGGAGAACATCCCTTTGCGGCGATCAAGAATCGCTATGGGATGCGCTGGGCCACCGCCAAAACCAAGCTCCGCAACAAGGCCCGATTCATTATGGGTGCGATTTGCTGGAATATTGAACGCTCTATCAGCTGGGCCAAAAAAGAACCTAACGTGACTCCGGCAGCGGCCACCTGATGGGTGGAGTATGTCTGGGAGCGGCCGAAAAGGCCGCTGAGGCCGGTTTTTCGGCCTAAAATAAACCACTAAGGGGTATATATGATTGATTTAGCCCATTATTTCTTCTTTGTACCCAAAAAATCAACCACCGCCACAAACGGCAGGTAATTCAAAGCCTTCACTAAATATTTCTCATCTACTACTATCTTCACAATTGGTTAAAAAAATCAGGTAAGACTTCATGCTCTTCTGTGGTCTTGGTTATATATCTGGTATTGTTATTATGTGCAGCGTACTTGGAATAGCCGCAGCGTATACCGACAGCCTATTCGAAAGCAACTTTTAGGTCCTTATCAGTTCGGGAATGAATCCACACCGTTTCCACTATTTCAACAGCTTTTAGCTCCGTATTCAAAAAAACGTCCATGGACCGGCCAAGTAGTGTAATTTGGATCCCGGTGATCAGTATAAACAGTTGGCCATTTGTCGAAGCATACCGGTTCGGCAGGCCAACGCCCGGGCATCCCTCGTCAACCCTGCCTGTACAGTACGGCGGGCGGTTTGTTGGAACTCAAATAGATCTAACTACTTTTATTTCAGAATGTGGGTTATTCGCCTTAAAAGAATTCAAAATCTGAGCTAAACTGTCATTTTTATTACAATTTTCTACTTCTATCAGACTCCTAGGTCAATTGTATTCCTCAATTTTGTTAATGAAGTCATCCTTGTAACTGCGTCCGATCGGGACTACATCTTCTCCCAGATAAATACGATTACCCACTATTTGTGAGATCCGTGCTATGTTAAGTATGTATGATTTGTGTACTCTCGCAAAGTTGCGCTCAGGCAAAATTTCTTCCCAATATTTTAGAGACTGGCGGAACATGAGCTTACGTTCTTGCATAAAAAGTCGTACGTAATCACGGTCTGATTCGATATATCTTATTTTATGATAATCGATTTTATAAATTACGTTATCCGCCTTTTCAAACGTAAATGACTGGGTATCAGCAGTCACGTGAGTGACTTCTTCCGGTTTTTCGACCTGTTGGGTTCCCGTTTTTAGAGACGAAACCGCTTTAAGAAACCGCTCAAACGAAATGGGTTTCAGCAGGTAATCTGCTACATTGAGCTCAAAGCCCTCCAGGGCATATTCGGAGTATGCAGTGGTAATAATAACTTCGGGAGGATCATTGAGGGATTTCAAAAAATTCGAGCCCCGATATTTTGGGCAGGTTGATATCCAAAAAAATAAGGTCAACCGATTTCGACTGTAGCAGCTCCATCGCATCCAGCGGATTTGCATGAACGGCGGTTAGTTCGAGGTATGGGACGTCGTCGATATACTTTTTCAGTACGCCCTGGGCCGGTTTTTCATCTTCAAGTATGAGACACTTAATCTTTTCCATGATCCAATTTTATTCGCATATGAACAATAAACAGCTCACCATCCTTATTGATTTGCAGTGAATGCCGATCCGGGTACAGCAGGGCAAGCCGTTTTCTGACATTGGGCAGCCCGATGCCCGACTCTCCTTCCAGTTTTTCCTGGTCGGTCTGGGACCAGTTATTGACGGCGGTAAAATTCAGCCAATCACCCTCTACACCGATGTTTATGACTATCAGGATGTCATCTGTCTTTGTCTGGTGGCTGTGTTTAAAGCTGTTTTCAATGAAGGAGATCAACAGCAGCGGAGCAATACGTTTTCCATCAATCGGTCCTTCAACATTGAATATTACCCGTCCCCGTCCCTCATGCCGAATCTTCTCCAGCTCAATGAAATTCTCAATATACTCTATCTCTTTTTCCAGCGGTACAAAACGTTCATTAGCCTCGTACAGCATATAGCGCATTACATCGGAGAGTTTGAGCACCATTTCCGGCACTTTTTCAGAATTTTCCATCGTGTAGTAATATATGCTGTTCAGGTGGTTAAACAGCACGTGGGGATTAATCTGTGATTTCAGAAATTTTAGCTCGCTTTCAACGCGCTCTTTTTCCAGTGCATTCATCCTCTGTTTCTGGGTTTGGTAATCCCATACCAGTTTAAAGCTCCCGAAAAAGATGGTTAGGATGCCCAGTTGAACAAATGAGTTGCGTACGCCCGAGAATGCCCAGCTCAGATCACTGTCTCCCTGGAAAAGAAACTCCATCATTGTATCATCTAAAAAGCTAAATAGCGCAAGTTTGGCAAGAATGAGCCCCAGGTACAGGTAGGGATGGCCTTTTGAGAGGTAGCGCGGGATGAGAATAAAATTATTTATCCCCACGAGCAACATATAATAGCAGATCATAGCTATCTCGTTAAATTCCAGGTCAAAATCATCCTCACTCATATCCAGCTCGACCGGTACTACCAGGTAGAGTCCCCACAAGAAGATGAAAATGCTTATTTCACTAAAAAAAATATCTTTTAGCCGTTGTTTGATCTGCATGCTATATCGTTGATTTTCTGGTCTCACATCAGAGGATAAATAATACTTTAATTTATGATAAATCGATAAAGGAAAGGATGAACAACAGCTTTGCTGGTATGAACGACATTTCCCGATCTACGAACGTGCTCTTTGACTAAATACGCTCTTTATAGCTCCTCATCATTCTTTGTTGGTCGAATATTTTCTGACACCTCGTTATTTCTCAATTACTTAAGGCTTCAAAAGAAATAGGATTATTTATGACAGGTGATGTATATGAAATATTATGTGATAAGTAGCAAGCAACGGCACAGAATTATTCTGTTAACGGGTATTTTGGTATTGCTTACCAGCATAAGTCAACTGGCGGCACAAGACAACGTCCGTGATACGGGTAATCAGGGGCTACTAAATATATACCTGGATTGCTCAGGCTGCTACGAGGATTATCTTCGGTCTGAAATTAACTTTGTCAACTTTGTCAGAAATCCCAGTGATGCCGATATACATCTGTTAATAACGGATGCCGGAACTGCGAGTGGTGGCGAGGAGTATACACTCAAATTTATTGGGAAGAACGAGTTGCAAACTGAAACGGATACTCTTTTGTACATTTCGGTCAAATCAGATACCGACAACGAAGAACGGGCCGGGCTGTTACGATATATCAAGCTTGGACTATTTCCCTACCTGAAAAATAGCTCACTGATCAATCAATTTGATCTCAATTTTAATCAATCAGATATGGAGTCTCCGCAAAAAGATCGTGATGGATGGAATAACTGGGTTTTTGAAATAGATGTTCAAGGTGATTATGACGGGAAGAGCGTGAGAAATCCTATGATATTGCATGGGATTTTGATGCCACACATGTAACCCCGGAGTGGAAGATAGACCTGCAGATGGATTATGACATTGAGAGAGAGAAATTTGAATTTGATGACAAGGAAAATATTATCAGCACCTCGACCAGCAAGTCGTTTACGGGATTTGCCGCGAAAAGTCTCGGTGAACATTGGTCAGCCGGTTTAACTTCGCAGGTTGCCTCTTCAACTTATGATAATATTCAGCTTGAGGCCGGAGCGAGCCCCACGCTGGAGTATAATATATTTCCGTATAGGGAATACAATCGGCGTGAGCTGCGTATTCAATACAGGATCTCCCCTTCCTTTCAACAGTATCGTGATACTACAATCTTTAATAAAACAGAGGAGCAGCTCGTGGAGCAGGAACTGGAAGCCATATTGGAAATAACCGAAACTTGGGGATCAATAGAAGCTTCGCTCCAGGGAAGCCATTATATGCATGACGTTAGCAAAAATCGTCTCGAATTTGAAACCTCGATTGAGTTTCGGGTGTACCGAGGTCTCTCCGTAAATCTTGGATTTCAGTACTCACTTATCAACGACCAGCTATCGCTTTCTAAAAAGGATTTGACGGAAGAAGAGATTTTCTTGCGGCAGAGAGCGCTGGCAACCGACTATTCTATGAACGCAACAATCGGGGTGAGCTATACCTTTGGTTCGATTTACAATAATATTGTGAATCCCAGAATGGACTAGCCCTTTATTCCAAGAAATATATTTTTCTGCAAGGCGAAACCACCATCGGTGCGGAAACCTGCCTGAATAGATTGAGCAGGTGATGGTGGGTCAACGCAGCAGAGGGAGGAATTTCGCAGCGATGTACACACTGTTGTGAATTTGATGGCGAAAAAATATTTATAAGTCCTTGAATATTATTATTACAACAATAACCAGAAATACTTGCGAGAAATCCGTGTTAGCTACCTCCGACAAGCTACTAATTTGATTTATCGATCCTAAAGATCCGATTTACATTAAATCCGAATCGTATATCTCCATTCCAGAAATCATCCCGGTTTTGTGCAAGAATGTGCTGTTCGGTATGCCAGTTCGAGGACTTCAGAAATAGTTGGAAAACATGCCCCCCGGTTTCAATATTGACACCAACAGCAACAGCATCTTTCGTACCTGACGGCCGGTCTCCGAGGACTGGATAGTATTCGGCGATGATAGCCCAACGGCGAGACAGGCGATATTCTCCACCAATTCCGATGGCGTAAAAGTCTTGTAACTGATCTCGTGGGGTATTAAAGTGAGCATACATGGGGCTAAGCTGGAGAGTTAATGCATCGGTTAACTTCCGCGCAATCATAATCGATGAAAAATAATTAAGACGGTCCTCAAACATGAATCCGTTTTGACTTGAGTTGATCCCCAAATCTCCTTTAATAGAAATACTGACAGGAATAGAGTTGGATTCAGTTTGCTTGAGTAGTGCATATTTGGTTCTGAAATCATACAGCCTGTGCAGCAGCGTTCGACCTACGCCCACTGACCATCTTTCGGTGATGCCGTAGTCTATTCCTAATCGTACTGTTGCTCCAAAGTCCATCCCGAAAAAATTATGGAATATGTCATCATTCATAACTCCAAAATTGTGCATGATGGTAACATTCAGGTTGTTTTTCGGGAGACTCTGAACGGTACTCATTCCCACAATATTGGGGGCCCAAAACATCTCTTCAACAGGGCCTTCCGGGGCAACTCGCTCCCTCTCCATCTGGGAGAAGGCGATGGAGGTCATAAAACAAAACACAAATGCTGTTACTACTATTTTCTTAATCATATCAATTAGGATTCTTCGGTTTTGGTTAGCACGGCTTCAATTTCAATATCCTGGTTTTTATCTACCCGGTAAAAGAGGATACCGGGAGGTTCAATATCATAGTTCTCAATATTGAGTGTCCATGAGGCCTGGACTTTAAGTCCCTCATCTGTATTCTGAAGGGTCCCGTCGATCTCAACTTCCCTGCTGATTCCATGAATTTTGAATTCTCCTTTTACGGTAACGGGCTGTGGAGCGTTGTCTTTGGGATCAAAATCAGAGACCAACTTGCCAAAGAATTCGGCGAATGGATAATTGTCCGTTTCAAGTGTGCTTTTCATGTCTTTATCCCGCTTGCTTATCCCGGTTTCCAGGGTGTTTAAATCGATATAAAAATCGACTGTGGAATCTTCCAGGTTGATTAGCCCCACCAGGTGATCCGAAGTGCCAGTAAAAGTGTGCAGGGGAACCTCGGACTGAAACTCAGCATGCCCGCTTTCCGTTTTAAACGACTGTCCATCAGCCAGATACGGTGTTATTAGTAACAGTATAATTACGGCTTGTGATAACGTTTTAAGCATGGATTTGACCTTTATTTGATTAACTATCTCGATATCTGCAATCATGTATTTGAAGACTTACTTCATTTGGAGGATTCAGCGAGATCACAATCTTGCTTGACTGTAAAACTTAAAGGCGCTTACAAACACCCTACTGAACTGTATACCCTACTGAACTGTATGTAGTTCTCCTCCCGTAGCTACACTTTATGATGGGCTACGTTTATATTTCAGGCTATACCGCTTCCCTACGCTGTATAGCCTGAAGTCAGCCTTGGAAGAGCGAAGATATTGACTACATATTATTTTGATTCCAGGAATTCGTATTTGCGTCAATTATTTTCGGCACCGTCGTTAATCCACTGTTTTATCTGCTGAATTCTATCTTCAGACAAAAAGGGACCACCCTGCGGCATTCGGTCGCCGTGCCGGGGATTGGGTTCTATTTTATCCACAAGCGCACTTGATGCAGCATCACCAGCCTGAACGACCCGTTCACCATAGAGGGCACCTTCGCTTTCCATTACATTTTGATAGGTATCAAGCTGAACGCCATTGGTTCGGCTGTCTATATGACAACTACGGCAATTGGATTTAAAAATTTGCACTACGTTGCCAAAAGTTGGCTCCATGCCGATTTTATTGCCATTGCCGGTGCTATCTCCATTGGCGCCGGTGCTGTTATTCCCGCATGAAAGGAGTAATAATCCCAGCATAAAAAACATGACCATCAAAAAATTAACACGGTGTTTCAAAACCAGCACAGGGTTCAGTGGTTCGCCCATCATTGCGCAGGCGGTTCGGTGAATACATAATCAGTGGCAGAGGCTTGTTGATGACAGCTTTGGCACCCATCGATTCTACCTTCAACATCGATGACACCTTCCGCGTTATTTCTGAGCCAAAACCAGTCGTTGTGCTTCGGATTATAATCTTGAACCTTGTACATGGTGGTTATGGCTACAAGCGTACTGTCAGGCATATGGTTTTCTTTGACAATGATGGCCCCGTACGGCATTGTATTTTCACCATTCATGGCGGCGTCGTAGGCCACATCATTGAGATAGATAGTCAGGAGACTGCCGTGGGGATCGGTACCCTCATACAGTTCTTCCGTGCCTGGAAATAGTCTCCATGTATCCTGATAGTTTTCCTGCTCAAGGTGATTCCATACCGCCATACCCGTAGCCTGGGGATCCGGTTCTTCTTCCATATCACTGTCATTGGTTCCACATGCGATTAGAAGTAATGCGCTAAAGATAGCTGCAATGCTGATCTTCATCCCACGTACTGTTCGATCCTTCATAGTATCCCTTATTTTAATTCCAAGTTTAGTAGAAATATATAGGTGGGGCTATCCTTGGTCGTCTTACGTTTAAAAAGAATTTTTTAGGTAGCGAAAGGATCAAATCCTGACGAACTTTCAGGATCCATTAAAATGGATAAATAAGTGGAAGAGCAATTTGAGTTACTTCGAGTTTGGGCTGAACACCATTATTCCATGTAATAAAGGCTGAAAAATATAGTAAGATTATTAACTCTCACCCATTCTATATATATAATACACTAAAGATTGATATCAGTAATTACGCAATTAATACTAAAATTAAACCATTAAGCATCGACTAAAATGTATAAATCAGCGAATATTATAGTCTTTTCCGTCATCTTGTCTCTTTTAGCAATGGCTTGCAGTTCCAACCAATCAGAATCCACCGAGCAGGCCTCATCATCTGCGGATGAAACCGAGTTGAGACAGGCTCCCAATTTTGAGGTTACGACCATTGAGGGGAATACCGTAAGCCTGCAGGAGTCATTAAATGAGAATAAGCCGATGGTGGTTTATTTCACCGCTTCCTGGTGTCCTGTTTGTGCTAAAAACTGGCCGGTGCTTTCCGAAGTATATCCTGATTACCAAGATAAACTGAACTTTGTGGCTATAGGTATTGACCCGACCGATACCAGAGAGGTGATGAGCAAGCTGGCCGAAGAGGAAGGGTTTACTTTTCCGACCACCTGGGGACACCCTGATATTATGGTCGATTTTGGTGTAAAAAGCCAGGCTACGACCGTAGGCATCGATCGAGAGGGAAACATCGTATTCCAGAAAAATAAGACGGCCCTCACCGAAAAAGAATATCGCGAACTTTTTGATCGGCTTGTAAGCTAGAACCGATGGAATTTATTTCCTTTTCGTTCATACAGGGAATATTGGCATTTCTGGCACCCTGTGCGGTGGCACTCTTGCCGGGTTACATCGTGGCTTTCATATCGCGAAATTCGCAGGGTGATCCTTCGCTGGCCAAGCGGCTGTACCGTGGGCTGAAACTTGCACTGCTAAGCATTCTGGGCATTCTGGTGGTCTATGCTATTGCCGGCGGGATGATTATTGTGGCGGCACAGGTGTTAAAAGATTACATGAAGTGGATCACCATCGGCATGGGAGCTATTTTGATTGTACTCGGCATCCTGATGGTTATGGGTAAAAATGTATCCTTTTCCCTGAATATGAATAATGCCACCCAGAAAACGGAAGCGGTGGAAGCCTTTGTTTTTGGTATTGCCTATGCTATCGGGGCTCTTGGCTGCCTGTTTCCCCTGTTTCTGGTGGTTGCTACGCAGGCGATGGCCGCACCCACAGCCTGGCAGGGCGCCTCTATATTGGGGCGTATTTTGTGGGATTGAGTGGCATGATGACTGCCACCATTCTCCTTCCACGTTTGCTAAAGATCTGCTGATGAAGTACCTGCGCAAGATTCTGCCTCACATGGAACGAGTGACCGGCGTATTGCTCATTCTTGCCGGTGTGTATGTGATCCATTACCAGATGGTTCTTATATAGTTGATTCAGCGGGTTTATCTTTAAATTAAAGGTGATAAATAAGAATGCGTTTCCGGATTGAAAGTTCTTTCTAAAGCATAAAGCACCAAATCGTTATCAAATCAGTTCAATCCTCCTGTCCTCCTTTTCCAAGAATAACTCCTTTCTCGGATTAATCGACACTCATAGTTGATTGAGCCAGATTCTCAGAAGTCCCTCTAAAAGAGAAGAGGGATGTAGGGAAATTGAACCGCTGTCTAAAGAAGCCCAATTCTCTTTTAACCGGCAAACGCGTTAGTAAGATATTTATATCTGGGCTCATCTAATATATACACTGGAATTAATTACGAACTTAAAAGGGATGAAAAATGGATCAATTAAATAAACTCTCAGGTATTGCACACTGGCTACCCAGGCTTTCACTTGGCGGCCACCTTCATTTATCACGGATTCCCAAAAATTGCGATGACCGGTGATGTGGCTGCCATGATGGGGATGCCGTTTTTCATGGTGTTATTGCTCGGTGTTGTTGAAGTAGGTGGAGCTTTACTAATGCTTTGGGGCGGTTTCGGGCCCGATTGGGCGACACGAATTTCGGGACTGTTATTCACTGTCGCTATGATAGGGGCTATTGTTATAGTGCATGCGCAATACGGCTGGAACTCAATTAATATGGGAAATAATGGAGGTCGGGGAATGGAATTCCAGGTACTGATTATCGCGGTCTCTCTGCTTTATGCTTTTAAAGGAAATGCCCTAAAACAAACGGTTGAAGCCAACATCACACCATGACATCCACACGACAGAAAAGAAAAGGGGGAGGCTGGAAATGTCTTCCTCTTTCTATATAATTTTACAGTTTTCTGAATGTAAAGGTACAAGATCTAGCCTGTCGAATACCTCAACTTTTTGCAATGATAAGTAGTAAACTTATAACGTTGCGGGGCCAGGAGATATAAGTTCCGCCCGGGTCTATCCAGGTGCCTCATCGCACCGGCTGCATCCCATCCATGAGCGGCAATAAACAGGCAATTTTCGAGGGCAGTCCCCATCTTCCGTGCGGCTCACCAATAGACCTGACGGTCGGGTTTGCAGATACCGATATCCTCAATACCCAGATGCTGTTAAAAAGTACCGGGCAATTCCTGAATTCTGAAACTGGCACTCCATACTATTCTGCGGGAAAATTGGTCAGTCCGGCTAGTCGATACCCCTTGTCTCTTAGCTTTTCAAGTGCAGCTGGTACATCCGGATGGGGTCGAGCGGAATTGGGACCGATGCATCACGCGCCCGATATAAATCCATTTCAACATTTCGATTTTTGGACAGCATGACCAATGCTGCAGCACCAATATCACTAAAACTATGAAACCGACCTGTGGCTTTGCTACCAGCGAATAGTGGAGCATGACTTCGAACTATGACGATTCACTTCTTGGTCACCATCTTAGTGCTTCAGCCACCGATTTCCGGAGGTCACTGAGATCGAGAAGCGTCTCATTCAGATCAAAAATTAGAACATGGGGGCATAAATGGGGAATGCTACATATATCTAATACGGATAAAAAATTAGTTTGGAAGATTTTTCTGATTTGCAGGCTTCAAACTACCTCTAAATAAAGTAAGAACTGCTGCTCATAATTCATCAATGTATGTTCATATGAACATATTGATTAAAAATAGGATGAGATTATGCAAAAAGTTAAAGTAACCGGGACCATCAATGCGCCCGCTGAGGATGTTTGGGAATTAGTAAGCAATTTCAACGGTCTGGATCAATTTGTAGAAGCTATAGCTAATTGTAGTACTGAGGGGGCCGGCATCGGAGCGATACGGACACTGACTTTGCAGGATGGCGGAAAGGTCAAGGAAAAGCTTGAAAGTCAGGATGCTGATAATAAGGTACTGACCTATTCAATAGTCGAATCCCCTATGCCCATTCAAAATTATACTGGCACGCTACAGGTCAATGAATTGGAGGACGGCAAATCAGAGTTTATTTGGTCATCTACGTTTGAGGCCGCTGAAGGTAAGGAAGACGAGATGAAAGAAGCTTTGGAAGGCCTCTATTCTTTAGGAGTTGAAGGCCTGAAGAGTAAATTCTGATTGGCTGATCAATTTTTAGTTTACACTCATACATTAATCTATAAATACCCGATGACTTTCAAAAAACCATAAAAAATTTGGGCGCTGAGAGAGATACTAATTCGAACCCTCGAAAAATCTACGGCTACTGATTTCGGCACTCAGAGGTCGTTTTGCTTTCATACTGTGTAAGATCGGGGTCTCGATCAATCTTTGGGATGGATATTCTGGTTTTAATTCGTCGCTTTATACAAAATTGATACGTTTGCGAACTTATTCTTACATCAAACTCCCATTCAAAATCTTTATCCTCCCAATGATGATGGCAGATTACTCTGTGAGTAGGTAATCATAGAATAATTACTGTCTTGAGACGGGAAGGCTGATCTCTGACTTGAATTTACTCCAGATCATGTCAGCCTCCTCACGTACCGTGCCGTCGATTGTGAAAATCCGGGAGTTTTTCTTTTCAGTGGCTCCTCAGGTAGTAGAGAGTAAATTCTGTTGGGTATTATACAGTCGGGGACTCACGCCCACTTTGTAGATATGAGGGTTTTCAAAACGCTTGTGCTCGTTGGGAAGACGATCCAGTTGTTTCCGAGCATATTCCGCAGCACTTGCTGCACTTTTGGGTTGTTTGAGCAGTACGCCTTGATCCATCACCTTGTCATGTAAAGGTTCGACTTTCAAGGTAGAAACGGTTGTAGACTTATCCGGATACCGTGGGATCCTGAATGCTTTTTAACTCCATTTCATTTTCTGAGAAATATTCCATCCCGGTAGAACTCATTATCCCTACTAGAAAACCGGTATACTTTCTTTACGCCGGGCAGTGTCGTTTTCTCAACATTCTCTGATGTTTTCATTTTGGGATTGCCGTCAACTGAAGAGAGTTTATAGACACCATCCAGGGCCGGAGTGCCGTGGCCTGTCACAAGCCTGCGTGCCCACCCCAAACAAGTCGATAGGAGCTCCTTGGGTCAAGCAGGCTTCTTATTAAATATTCATCAAGCTGGTTAAAAGAGGCAGCAATTTTTACATATCCGAGATCGGCTTCATTCAACATTTTTCGGGTCTTTTTTGCATAATAGGCCAAATCCCCACTGTCCAGCCGTATACCCTTAAGCTGACTATCCCCGCTCTTCCCATCTCTTTGGCAACCGTAATAGCGTTTGGCAGACCCGATTCAAGCGTGTCATAAGTATCAACCAGCAAGAGTGGTATTATTCGGGTATTGCCGGGCAAAGGTACGAAACGCAGTGAGTTCGTCATCAAACGACTGTATCCAGGAGCGCGCCAGTCGTACCGGTAACGGGCAGCCCATATTTACAGCCCGAAAACGTATTTGAGGTGCTGTCTGTTCCACCAATAATAGCCGCTTTGGACGCCCAAATACCGCCGAAATCCCTGGGCCCGCCGCAGACCGAAGTCGGCAATTTTTTTATCCTGTCCCGCCGCTATGCGCATGCGAGCGGCTTTTGTCAGCAATCAGAGATTGAAAATTCAGTATGTTTAGCAGCAGGGTTTCGATAAGCTGGGTTTCCAGCAGTGTTCCTTCCACTATCAGAAGAGGCTCATCGGGAAAGACGATCTCTCCTTCTTCCGCTGAATAAATAGTACCTGAAAACTCAAACATCTCGCAGATAGTTTATGAATTCAGAATCAAAATCCCTGGTATTCTAAATAAGCAAGTTCATCCTCATGAAAGCTCAGGGGATTTTATTAACTGCAAGAAATCAGAAAGTCCGGTAAAAACCGTAAATCCGCCTTCAAAAGGATTACTGCGGAAGAAATAATCAAAGCTGGCCGAGACGCCAGGTATGATTACCGCTCAGAAAATATCCCTGGGCCATCGTCAATTCATCAGTAGTCGGTATAGAGTGCCGGACGGTCTAATAAATCCATACGTATCTGTTTATGCAATGAACGTGTTTATTTCGCGCTCCACCAGGTGGGTTTCAATCTGACGTGTTATTTGCTGTAGTTCTTGGTGGGACAAGTCACTCCTGTTTTCACTGCGCATTCCGGTCTCATCGGTAAACGGTCTTCCAGGGCGCGGTACCAGTCGCCGGGATTGGACAGGCCGGTCGTTGTTCCCCGGAATGATGTGTTAGATGAAAATGGGCTACATGTTTGGCTACAGCCGGCGGGCGATCCTGTATCGTCCAGTTGAAGAGACTCTGCCCTGCCTCAGACATATCTTCGAGAGCCTCCGCGGTACGAACACTCAGTCTCTCATCAATTCGCCGTACTGATCCTTGTTTATCTCCAATAAACTTTCTACATGTTGTTTAGAGATCACCATCGAATGCCCCGGCGGGATGGGAGCATTCATTGTGTATACTCCTGAAAGTTGGATGTTTCCAGGAAAGGTTGATGCTCGTACAGCGGGGCTGCAAAATGCGCGTACCGAAGAATCCGACATTAGTGATGGCTTTAAAATATTTAACCTCAGTTTGGGGTAAGTCTATTCGGCGAAATTCTATTTTCAATACTAATAACACACTTACTGCTGTTGTTCATTTTTTTTAACGACGAAAGAACGAACCTAAAACGTCGCCGGCTGGCGAATTTTTTGTTGCCTTCCCGCCACGGCAGCTGAAACCATTTAACTCAATCCACCGAAATACGCGGATTTCAAACAGGAAATAGTTTATTTAAACTTTCCGTCTCGAGTCACTCGTTCAACAAAAAATTTCAAAGGCCGGGTAAAAACAACTTATAAAACAGAATTACTGGCCTCCTTATCCCGAAATGACATTATTTAGCTGCTATTTAGGAACGAAAGAAATCCACTGGTCCATCCGTTTCAGAAAATCATAGAGAGCGGCGGGATCCAGGTCATCTTTGCTTAGCACCAAATCATCCCACAGAAAGGTAAGGCGGCTCTCGATATCGTTGGACGGTTTAGCATTTGCAGTTTCGCCACAATTTGTCGTTAACTGCAGGTTGGCATTCTCAGAATCGATGTCGATTTTCACGCAATTCTGTTTCCCCATTACGCGGTTTTTATTGATTGTGCTACGAATCCATTCGGGACTAGCTTCTTGGATGGGTTTGGTCTGATCTGCTATTGTTATTTTTATCATTGAACTTTTTACCTTCTTCGGATTGTCGTTTTGGCAGGAAGATACAAAGTGTAAACCAAAGTATGTATTTTAAAGGCTGATTTTATTTTAGATACAGCCGATATTGATGGGTATTTGACCTGTAATTATGACGGAATATGCTCTAAGAAGATGTGAAACTTATTTATAATATGAACGACCAGTAACTACGACCCTTTCTCAATTTATTAAAATGGCTGGCAGGTTCTACAGAACTTTCCCGTTAAACACACAATTCAATTAACTACATAATTAAGAAATGTATATGAGTAAAATTAATGTCGGAATCAACGGTTTTCGACGCATTGGAAGAGTCGGTTTGCCCGTTCAATTTTGGAAAACTACGAAGATCAAATAAATCTTGTCGGTATCAACGATCTTACCGATGCTAAGACTCTTGCCCACCTGTTTCTAAGATCGACTCGGTGGCAGGGGACCGATCAAGGCGAGGTAAAGGGCGAAGATCATGCCCTGTTTATAGATGATATTAAAATTGGTATATCGTCCGAGCGAGATCCTTCCAAGCTTAAATGGGGCCAGCGCGGTGCCGATGTCATTGTCGAATCCACGGGAATATTCCGAACAAAAGCCGATGCCACCAAGCACCTGGACGCGGGAGCCCAGAAGGTGATCATTTCGGCACCGGCTAGTGGCGGTGATGTACAAACCATCGTGCTGGGCGTTAATGATGACCGGATCGATGATGAGACTACGGTCTGATTCCAATGCCAGCTGCACCACCAACTGCCTGGCCCCGATGGCAAAAGTGCTCGACGATGCGTTTGGAATTGAGAAAGGTTTTATGACGACGGTCCACGCCTATACCGGTGACCAGCAGCTGGTTGACGGTCCTCACGAAGATCTGCGTCGCGCCCGTGCTGCCGCTCAAAATATTGTTCCCACTACTACAGGAGCAGCCAAAGCGGTAGGCCTTGTGCTTCCTCACCTTGACGGAAAGCTTGACGGCAATGCTGTCCGCGTGCCTGTTCCCGCCGGTTCACTCACCGACTTTACGGTTCTGTTGGAGAAACAGGCTTCCGAGTCACAGGTCAAGAATGCCTTTAAAAAAACGGCAGAAGGCGACCTGAAAGGAATTCTGCAGTATTCCGAAGAGGAGCTGGTATCAACCGATATTATTGGCAATACGCATTCGTGTATTTTCGATAGTCAATTTACCAAGGTAGATGGCAAGCTCGTTAAAACTATCGGGTGGTATGATAACGAAGCCGGGTATTCCGCCCGAACGGCCGATCTTATTGCCAAGCTTGGATAACGAAAGGAACTTATATTCCTGCTGTGACCTCCTTCCCGTGCTGTGATTTACAGCGGGAGGGGGGTTTTTATTCAGGACCGGCTTTAACTAGGGCTTCCTCAAAAAGTCACAAAAGCCTTTTCCTGGCAAGGGCGTGTTCCTTTTTGTGTGAACAAAAACGAACCCAAAAAATCACCGCCGGTTGATTTATTCGCCTGGCGGCACTTCGCTGCGGCTAAAAGAAACCCAGATATTCTCTTCGGAAGACCTCTCCAAAAATAGAGATTTTCCACGCCCACAGCCTCTGAAGGAATTCCTGAAGGGTTACTCCCTTAACGCCTGCGCTGCGTTTGCCCGAGACGGCTCATAAATCCATAGGCCGGAAGAGGTGAAAACCCAATTCTTCTGCCCCCCCAAGTCCAGAACATCCTAGCCGGGTCGGATACAAGTCGTTATCTTACGGTGGGCCGCAAGGTGCCAGCTTCAACCCTATCACATACAGGGTTGGAGAAATTAGCGGAAAACCTTGTCTATGAACGGCCCATTTAGCCTTGCAAGTTGCTGCTACATAATGACTTAGCATTCGTCTGAGGAGGCCCTAACTAATGTTACCGTTGTAAAACTTTCTGAGGATTATCTTGGCCTGCATGCTCTTTCAACGCTTCAACTGCAGCTTTAACCTCATCATTGACAATAGTGAATTTTTCGATGTTTTGAGGTAACCCGAGCACATCGAGCTGTTGATCCATGGGAGTTTTTAGTTCGATTATCGAATTCTCTTCTGGTACCAGGTGAATCTGAATATGGGATATTTGGGCCGTATCAGCTACACCCTGTACTACCCACCGTAAGAGCTGGCTTGAAATGTTTTCTGTCAGTAATCGGTACTGCTTGTTTCCCCAGGCTTCATCATTTCTCCCAGTCGGTACTGTCGAAATCGGTCCGACGCTTTTATGTGTGTTTTGGGGAACGATGCAATACCAAAACGGGCCACTACTGAGATTGGATTATATAATGCTCTGAAGCGAATCCGACGCAAGATGCTGACGATTAACAATCTTGGGATTGCAGTAAGGACAATCAGTTGAATGTGTCATTCGTATTTTGGAACAAAAGTTGATACTAGAATACCAGTGAAATTCAGCGCAAGCATACAAAATAGAGGCCGACGATAAATACCGCTTATGTAACTACTAGTTATTAAGGCCGCTATCTAATGCGGCGGGAAGATACAAACTCCAAATCAAAGTATGTATCTATATCCTCAAATTAATTCCAGTGCCTTAAGACACTGTTCTCCAGTTGTAAAAGCATGTACAGTACGAGAGGCAAATTGAGGAGTCAGGATGACACTGTAAATCAAGATACCAATAAACAGGAGTGGTTTCCTGACCATACTTTGGGCTTTGAAAAAACCGGTGTGAAAGGTACCGGTAGCAACTTGCCATTTAACCGGTAGTTCAATTCATATAAAACTGCAGAAATAACCATTCCATGATTGACCTATGCTTTGCTGTCAACTGACCTCATTTAATTCTAAAGTGGCTTAATTCTTAATTCTTAAAGTGGCTTACTTCCCCGATCGACTGGCTCGGAAAACAGAGAAAACTGAAAGTAGGAATGATGCCCCGATGAGCTCTGCCTCGGGTAGTTCATTTACATGAAAAGCCGTTGATGGCGTACATATCTTCTTTTTTTACAGCTTTACACGATGCACAAACGTTCCTCAGAAGATGGTAAGCCCACAAATGGTTTAAAACTTGTTTGAGAGTATTTCTCAGTCTGAATATTTGCTCTGGATCCGAATTCTTGAGCGCCTCATCAGGGACGATTACAGGAAAAGGCTCCTCCTTTCCACAACCGTTCATGAAGCCATATTTTGCTGAGAAGGCTCAAGCCCTCCATTTTATTCGACCTGTTCCATCACCGTATCCCACTTTTTATTAACATGCCAGCTCCGGAACCGATTGCAATCATTCCCTATAAAAGAATCTTGAGCAAACAGCAGCCTTGCACAGCCTTCTGATTGATAAAAAATGTTAAAAATACGCCTAAGATCAATAAAACCATATACAGTGCGGAATATAACGGAAAAGATACCGTTGGCGACCTAACCAAATAAAATAATGCAATACAAATCCTAAAATAATATAATGACTAATACCTTATCCTATATTTCAACATTTATCCTGGTAATCTCCCTGATCGGTTGTCAAAACGAGTCATCAGAAACAGCACAAAATCAATCTGGAACTCAACCTCAATCTGAACAACGAGGGCAACCCCAACAGCCTGGAGCGATGGGTCAAATGCAACAATCCGCCCCTGATGTGGATCTTTCAGATCAAGAAGCTGATACCTTTACCGACGCGATCATGAATGCACAGAAAATTCAGATGCAAGCCCAACAAAAAATGGTCGGTATCATTCAAGAGGAAGGACTGGATGTAGAAACCTACCAGAAAATTGCCAAAGCATCACAAATGGGACAATCACCGGAAGAGAGTGGAGCATCTGAAAGTGATATCGAAAAATTTAGAAATGCCAATGAGGCGGATGGAAGAGGTGCAAAAGGAAATTCAGGAGCAACAGAGCCCAAGCCGTAAATGACGCCGGTATGGAGATGGAACGTTTTCAGAATATCAACCGTGCAATTCAGCAGGATCCGGAACTGCAAAAACAGATTCAGGAAAAAATGCAGGAAAAGATGGGAAGTACCGGTGGAATGCAACAACAGCAACCGCCTACAGGTAATTAGTAAGATAAAATCAATTTGTTGACCATTTATCCTCAACCTGCCGTAATTTTAGCGGCAGGTTGTTTTATATTAACTTGAGTTCGAAATGGAAAAGGCGTTTTAACAAATAAAATGCAGGATGTACGCTATCATAAAATGTTGTCTGACAATTAGTTTACTAAATATCCCCTAATCATTGCCTCAATTCCTGAGTTCAAGTAATAAGTGCAACACGTTCAAGAAATTCTCGTCATCAAATCAAAGCTCTGCTCGATGCGGGCCATAATCAGAGCGAGGTTGCCCGGACTATTGGCGTACACCGCTCGACGATCAGCCGCGAGCTCAAACGCAATGTAGCCAATTAAGTTGAGATTTATTCTCAGGATAACTTTTATGCTTAATTTGTTCCAGTCTGGAATCAACAGCTTATTGTCAGTGGCTAATCCCGGATCAAGCCCTCCCGGCTGTCATCCTCAGAGCTGATACCCATCCAGGCGCTGTTCCCCTTTCCGGATATGCTTTTATTTTTAATACATGAGCTCAGGGAGTTATATCAGTGAAAATGGTAAAGATATAGGTGTTTGATTATTTCAAAAAGTTGGTTCCGAACCATGACTCTTTTCTGTTAAATTCTTTTGTAGCAGACTACTAAAGAGTTGATCAAGATCAGTAAAGAACCTGAAACCCCATAGATACCTGTGTTTCAGCGATTATGACATAATATGGCCTCCCTATTGATCAGACCTACCAGCCTGACGATGTGGGGATGGCTTTATCCAAAGGTATTGTCACAGACCTGCTGCTGAATGAACTCGCCTCTAAGGGCTATGTTAACTCCGATACGGGCATCGTTAATGTGCGGAAATACCGCTATAATGGATGTCCTGACAGGCAACTACACTCCACAGGTAAAACTGCCGTTCTCGCTGGCCAACAGTGCAGAAGCGGTCATTAAGCAGGCTCAAGATCTACCGGGATATCCGGAGGAGTATACCTTATATCCTTTTGGATATGGATTGAGCTACTAGTCTGGTTATTGGTTAATTTTCGTAGTATTTAGGGCTTCCTCAACAGGTAGTAAACATATGAGTCACGAAAGTCTTTTTCTTGGCAAGGAGTGTTCGTTTTTTTCACTGAAAAAATGAACACCCTATTTTGTCGGTATGACTTAGTATCTTGGGTTAGGGTCCATGTTGGCTTCTCCAAACCTATCAAATGCAAGGTTTTTGGAGAAATTAGCGGAAAATACTGCATGTGAACGGTGTATTTAACCTGCAAGTTGCTGGTATATCGAGACTTGCCTCCGTCTGAGGATACCCTAATTCTTATGGGATACAGAGCGTATTTCGGTTTCATGCTCTATTTACAGTACGGTCTGTACCTAGTGAGTATGATGTTCGGGTGCAGGAGCAATTCCCAGTGGCCCGGGCAGGCACATGCTTAAAGGCACCGGTTTCCCAAGCGGTTAAACCGAGAGAAAGAATACGAGATCTGTTTCTTTTATTCGTTGACGTTACAATGGTTCCTTATCGATTTCCATATCTCGTCGCCCTTGACCTCCCAGTGGGAGCCTTTCCAGCGAACCTCTCGGTCCTTTACGATAATAACCTGTGGCGACTCATGCCGTACATTCAGCTCAGATGCGATACGATTTGATAAATCACGCTCATGAATTACGTTGACCATATACAGATCTGCGATATCATTGATCTCATCAGCAACCCCTTCCAACTCTTCTTTGGCAAGAAAGCAAACACTGCACCTGTGGCTGTGTTTATAAATTAGTTGCGGCTTTTCATTAGATTTTTGCAGTATGGTTTCAACATCTCCCAATTCTGAAGCCTTATTCCAAATGTCGTTATTTTCAGAATCCGAAAAATGATTTCTTACCCGATCAATAAAACTCATAAATACGTTGGTATTTAAATATCATTAGAGAGTTAAATCACAGTATAGGTCCGGAGCGTTCCGGGCCTATATGTGCGAATCTGCTCATTGTGTTTTATACCGTTGCGAATTCTACTTTTTCCGGCTCAAACGCTTCGTCAAGCGGTGTTTCAGCCAAGTGGTTGGCATAGTTGCTAATCGTTTTCAATGCGATAATCAGATTCACTTCAAGCGCCTGCCGCTTGCTGTATCCGGCATCAAGAAATGCCTGAAAATCGCCGTCCTCGACAAACCCACGGGTTTCAACGGTTTTCCTAACGTAGGTCACCAGCGCATTCAGTTTAGGATCAGGCAGCGAATCGCCGTTGCGGACAGAATCAACAATCTTATCGGCAGCATTAATTTGATTACGGAGAATGGTGGAGTGTACCGCTGTGCAGTAATGGCACTTGTTTTCTACGCTGACAGCCAGGATAGCCAGCTGCTGCTCTTTGGGCGTAAAGTCCGTTTTGCCCACGATTTCATCCAGCTTCAGATAGCCTTCCAGTACGGCCGGCGACTCGGCAAATTCTCCCAATAGATTGGGTAGAAACCCGAATTTTTCTTTGGCCGCTTTCAGGAACGGTCGGGAATCTTCAGGTGCATTGTCAGTATTATAGATAGTAAAGCTCATAATAGTATCAGTTTGATTTGTTCCGAATTCAATTCTACTCCAATATCTATGGAACCGATCGGAATGCGAATGATCACTCTTCCCCCATCCTTACCAATTTTTCCTTTGTTTACGATTTTTGGTCGCTCTTCCTGTAGGCTGAGGGGGACATGCCGGTTTCTTTCTTGAAGAATCGGCTGAAATGCGCATGTTCTGTGAAACCGAGATCATAGGCAATTTCTTTGGCAACTTTATCAGTTTTTAGCAGCTGGCGTTTCCCTTCCAGTGCCATACGATAGTAGATCATTTCGAGAGGGGTTTTATGACCGGCTTCGGCAAACACGTTGGAAAGTGTTTTGGGGGATTTATGCAGCATATCGGGGTAGGCATCTACCTGGTGATGTTCCTTGTAATGCTGCTCTACCAGGTATACTAAACTGGCGGATGGGTTCGGTTTGGTTCTCTCCAATATCCTCAGGAAAAACTGCTTGCGGGCCAGCCTCGTACTCTTGATAATTAATCGTTTCAAGAGCATGCGCAGCATCTCTCCCTGGATGCGATCCCTGGTATCGAGTTCATCAATTAATCCCTGAAAGAGCGTTTCAAATTTCAGTATTTCCTGGTCATCAAGCCTCAGCACGGGTAGTTCAGAGGAGCCCCAAAACAGTAATCCTTCGAAAGACACCTCATGGTCCTTTTCGTGGATGCAGTAAAACTCCCGGTTGAACAGCAACAGATAATAATCGCTTGTAATATTCGAGATGTCGGGCTCTTGCAGTGGGGTAAGACAAATGAGGTTATTCCGCCCCACCGTCAAATCAATATTGTTTATAGTTAGATTGAAAGCGATGCCCCATTCCAGAGTATCTAAAAAAATCCTCTTCATGTCTGTTCAATTTATTTTCATGATCCGTCAAAACCATTTTACTACCTAATCCCGCATCCCTGAATGATTTAAACATATACTGCGATCACCGTTTGAGTACTAATTATCATGTTGCGTACTGATGGTTTCTGATACATGCATCTTACCAGGAAAGAGGCGTTTCAAGAGTAAGAGATCTTGTTTGCAGATAGTCCAAGTAAAATGAATCATTACAGTTTTAAACATAATTCAGGTTTTACAATCATTACCTATGAAACACTTTGATGCAGTTATCATCGGCACCGGGCAAGCGGGGCCTTCGCTGGCGGCCCGTTGTGCCAGGGAGGGACTAAAAACGGCCATCATTGAACGTCACCTGTTCGGAGGCACCTGTGTAAACACCGGTTGTACCCCCACCAAGGCGTTGGTAGCCAGTGCAAGAGCGGCCTATATGGCCAATCGGATGAGTGATTACGGAGTCAGATATTGACGGTTCAGTGTCGGTGGATATGGAGAAGGTAAAAGCCCGAAAAGACGCCATCGTCAAACAATCTACCGAAGGCGTGGAGGAGTGGCTAAAGAGCACGGAAAACCTCACAGTTTTTGAAGAGCATGCTCGATTTGAAGATGAAAAGGTTATTTCTGTTGGAGATAAGAAACTGAAAGCCGATAAAATATTTATCAATGTCGGTGGACGCGCTTTTATACCACATGGGTTTGAAGACGTGGACTACCTCACCAACTCCAGCATCCTGGAACTGGAGGAAGTGCCGGAGCACCTGATCATTGTCGGTGGTGGATATATCGGCCTGGAATTCGGTCAAATGTATCGGCGTTTCGGCAGTGAAGTTACCATTATTGAGCGGAGCAATCGCCTGTTGCCCAAAGAGGATAAAGACATTTCTGATGCCCTTCAGGAAATATTGGAAGATGAAGGCATTACTATTCGTTTTTAATGCCGAATGCATAGGTGGATCAAATGAAGATGGAAAGGTAATCGTGGATTTGAATTGTGAACAAGGTCCATCCCAAGTAAAAGGATCGCACCTGCTTTTGGCAACCGGCCGCCAACCCAATACCGATCATTTAGGCCTTGAACACACGAGCATTGAAACCGATGACCGGGGCTATATTCAGGTTGATAATCAGTTGCGGACCACTGCAAATGGCATTTGGGCACTGGGCGACTGTAACGGCGAAGGGGCTTTTACCCATACGGCGTACAACGACTATGAAATTGTTGCGGCCAACCTGTTTGATGACAATCCGCGCCGCCTGTCGGACCGGATCACCTGCTACGGATTATACATTGATCCCGCCCTGGGTCGCGTTGGGATGACCGAAGCCCAGGCAAGAGAATCTGATAGAAATGTGTTGATTGGCAAACGGTCCATGGAGGGCATTGCCCGGGCGCGTGAAAAGGGCGAGACGAAGGGATTCATGAAGATACTGGTCGATGCTGATACCGAGCAAATACTTGGAGCTGCCATTCTTGGAATCGAAGGTGATGAGATCGTCCACTCCATTATCGATATGATGTATGCCGGTGAACCCTATACAACGATCAGAGATGCCGTTCATATTCACCCAACTGTTTCGGAACTCATACCAACAATGCTGGAAAATCTGGAACTGTTGTAAATTAATACGTTAGAAGGGTTCACAATTTGAAAGTAGGGAGACACATCGAAATCACGCGGTGTAAATAAGCTGTGATGCCTGATGTGAAAAATCTCCTCTTGCGATTTAATTGCAGCCCTGCTACTTGTTTCATCAATTTCAACAGATGGTAAAATAGGATAATTGACCGACTGAAAGGCCTGAGCAATCAAGGAAGAACATATCGCTTTCGTGGGATCGCCACTGCCCAGTGCCAGCAGTCGCCTACGGTGTTTTGGGGGCACAGGAGGTGTTTGAACAAGATATCGCGCCAGGTCAAATATATTTTTAAGATCATATTGAAAACCAATTTTCGAAGCCATGAAATCAATTATCTGCTGAATTCTTCGGAAGCCAGTCCTAGTGGACGGCATATCCGCGTGCTGCATGTGACAATACCTACCTAGCGGTATCTTGCGTACTCCTTCGGAAACATCCGCTTCAATTAATATCTGTTCCCGGTTAGGTTGCTGATCTTTTTTACCGATAACCAAAGCGGCATGTGACCACGTTGACTGGGTAATGTATTTGATAGCCATACTAATCCGGCTTGTTCCATCGACCATGAGTATGTCACCCGGCTCCAGTGCGGCCTCTAATGCTTTCCTGGAACAGGTCGCTACCGACTCCTGCCCTTCATCTGTTTGGTCAAATATCGGGCAAGTTGGTATCCAAATCTTCTGAGTAGTGTAACCATAAGGCCCTTTTTTTATAAAAAAACCAAAAACTAAAGGTACCGATCCACCCATGCGGCAGTGACCGAACCTACATACTTCGCATCTTCCTCGTTGCTTAACAGGTGATCGGCATCATCCAGCGAGATAAAGCTTTTAGGATGCCTGGCCAGCTTGTAGATATGAGCAGCATTGTCGATATCCACGGTCTGGTCCACCGGGGAATGGAAAATCAGCAGCGGCCGGTCCAGATTTTTTATAACACTGTCCATCTTTTGTTGGCTCAGGTCGTCCAGAAACTGTTTTTTAATAGTAAACTCTCGACCGGCCAGGTTTACCCGGGCTTCTCCCTTTTTCTCAATTTCATCCTTTTTATCCACTAAAAGATGGGTAACATGTTCGGGGTTGCAGGGAGCTCCTATAGTAACAACAGCTTCAACGGACGAAATCTGGTGAGCGGCCTGTACGACCGCAGCACCGCCCAGGGAATGTCCCATTAACATGCGGGGCGTGGCCCATTGCTTGGCCATATAATCCGCAGCGGCTTTCAGATCCTCGATATTTGAGGAAAAATTGGTATCGGCAAAATCGCCTTCGCTTTCCCCCAGCCCCGTAAAATCAAAGCGAAAAACGCCCATGCCGTGCTCGGTCAATGTGCGACTGATATGACCTACCGCTTTCAGGTTCTTGCTACAGGTAAAACAATGGGCAAAAAGCACAGCTCCCTTTGTAATTCCTTCATCCGGTTCATCCATCCTGGCCGAGAGTTTCTCGTTTTGGCTTCCGTCAAATTCAATCTTACTGCTGTTCATACTTTTGTTTTTGAAAGTTGAAGATTTTAGGTTGAAGATTAAAAGTTTAGGACTGTCTCAGGTTATTAAAACATTCAACTTTCAACCTGTACCTCGTTGATAAGCCTCTTAGTTTGGAAGACTGCCTGTATTCTGCCATTCTATCTACTTCATCGAATACAGTTCTGTCTCCGGCCAGAATACCATCCAGGCGAAGGCGAAGTAGTCACCCGCCTGAACTGGCTGAAGCTGCTTCCCTTTAAGCGAACCTTCCACAGCTTTGCCTGTTATACTCCACCGGGAATTTGTTTGTATATCAACTATTTGTCCTGCCTGCATCTCAAAAGTCAGTACTTTGCCATCAACCGTTCGTTTATACACCCCCGTCGAACCATCCACCCTTGACTCTGCCAGCTGAGCGGCATCCAGAGCTGACTGCGCCCCGTTTATATGAAACACAACAATGGAAGTATCTGTAACGGTATCATGGATAATCTTCTGTTTCTGGGTAATGGAATAGGGATAGGCCTTAGTGGCATCCCCAACTCTCACCCCGATCACCTTCTCCATGGGCGGCAGTCCCTCGGTATCTGTATCTACAAACGGGGTATTGTTGATATCATCATATCCCGCATAGGGATTATTTCCATAGGGACGGTCATGCCCGGTATTCCGGGACAGCACCTTGCCATTGGGATAGCTGTTGCGGAATTGTGCAAATGAGATTATTTGACTGTTGATCTGGTTAAGCCGCGTCCCCACATAGTCACCGATCAGGGCTTTCCCGGTAAACTGCTGCCATAGCGATTCGGTCTTGCGATCATACATAATCATATCGGAATGGCGCAAAAAGCCGGAAACACCAAATGCAATTACCTCCCCATCAACGCGCCGATCAAATACGATCGCAGAATAACAGAGTGGACAAAAGGTCACCAATATCGGTTTCCCCTGAATGCGGTCATTTACAATCTCGTGCCAGATCAACACCTGCAGCGGGTAGGCCCGGGCTTCTCCCTGGTATTCAACAGCTATAACCGGTTCACTATAGGTAATCCACGACTGAGCCCCATCCACAGGCACAAATTCGGGATTGTCAATTGATGGGATACCGTCTTTCCCGGACCGCCGGGGATCAACTCATCAAGATCAATCAGGGTTTTACGGGTGTTGGTTTCCCAGCCTTCCAACACGTTATCTTGAGCTTGAGAAGCTCCGATTCCCAAAATCAAAAATATTCCTAACGTTGCAACAGTGTACTTGAATGGAAGCATCGGTATCTGTATTTATTAGTTTGTTAAACCTCAGAAAGAAAGAAGCATGTTCAACTGGTTTAAAAGACGCGGGAAAAAGGAAGAATCTTACCAAACAAACGAGGACTGGATTAGGGGTTTGGAATCCCCACCTGATGATAATGCCATAAAGGCCCTGCGAGGTGTATTGATCAGAGGCTTGAAACCAGCACTTTCTAAATATGTAGATCGGGAACTGGAACAATTTGTAGAAGATGTAGCACAAGACAGCCTGCTTAAAATTCTTGATAATATTCACACATTTCGGGGAGAAAGTAAATTTACTACCTGGGCGATGAAAATTGCGGTACGAGAGGGACTGACAGAACTGCGAAGAAAACGATATGATGACATATCACTAGAAGATCTGAAGCACGAAGATAATGACAGTGAAATCCGCTCAATGAGCGTTGCCGGTGACCAGCCAGCTCCGGACCGTTCAACACATGAATCCCAGCTGATGGAAAAAATTATGATCATTATTGATCAGGAGCTGACCGATAAACAAAAAATGGTCATTAAAGCTATCGTGATAAACGGGATACCGCCGTCGGTAGTAGCCGAACAAATGGGGACCAATAGAAACGCTCTTTACAAAGTAGTCCATGATGCACGGCTAAAACTTAAACACCGGTTTGAAAGGGATGGTATTGATCCGGACGAAATGCTTAATAATCTGTAAGAATTAGCGCGTTAACATCATCTACTGTAACGAAACAGTTATAATTATCTGATTGACTATGAAATTAACCACTGACTTGTTAAAAAAAATGATCCGGATGGTCAAAATGACCAAGCCCGACGAAATCGGCTGCGAGGAGTGCTTTGAAGAACTGCATGAGTTCGCCGAGATGGAACTGGCCGGTAAATCGCCGGAAGATGCCATGCCCCTGGTAAAAGATCATCTTGACCGGTGCGGCAGTTGCCGTGAAGAGTATGAGGCCCTGCTGGAAGCTATGAAAGGTCTTCAAAATCCCGTCTAGTCTATAAACGTAAGATACCCCGCTGCCTGGTAGTCTATTAGGAAAAGGAAACTAAACTACCAGGTATGAAAAACTGGCTCACATATCCCCTTCTTATTTCAGCCTTTTTAATTCCTGTTGATTTACTCGGGCAAACCTGCAGTTGTGCAGGAGCGCCACTCATCAGTTCTCAAAGTATTAGTGCTGCATCAAAGGGAAATCTCCTGGTGGGATTAGCATACCAATATAATGATATCTCTAATCTTTACACTAGAGATACCCAGCTAACAAATCGAGCGGTGGAGCGCAATACACAATCCACGCTGCTTGAACTCAATTATGGTATAACGAACAGGCTGACGCTTTCGGCCACGACAACATTTGTCCGGAAAGAACGGATTTCTTTAAGAGAATCCAGCAACAATAATGAGCTGACCACCCAGGGAATTGGAGACGGACTTGTACTGCTGAAATATGTTCTTCATCAAAACACGATGAGGGAACAATACCAAGTGGCCGTGGGTGGAGGAGGAAAAATTCCATTTGGCAATAGTTCACTTACTCAAAACGGGATAGCACTTAATATGGATATGCAGCCCGGAACCGGCGCCTGGGATGGCGTCCTTTGGTCCTATTTTTCCAAAACATTTGCTCCTGCTACTACCATGAACTTTTTTGTGTTTAATACCTACCGGGTCACGGGGGCCAATGAGCGGTTTGGCAATAACGACCGGTATAAGTTTGGCAATGAATGGGTGGTTAATGCCGGTGTTACAGACACGTTTCTTCCCGACCTTTCCTATATCGGCATAATCAATTATCGGTCCACCAGCTCCGACCAGCGCAACGGGCAGGCACTGCCCAATACCGGTGGCACATGGATTAACCTGCAGCCCGCCCTGCAGTACCAGATTTCACAAGGACTGTCCGTCAAGCTATCAGGCCAGATACCGGTCTACCAGCATCTGAACGGTACACAGCCCACAACGGCTTATACTGCTTCATTTTCGCTGTTCTACAACTTTGGGAAACGGACAATATTCTAATTAATACGAAATAACAGTGATTAAAATGAAATATCTAATACAGCTCATATTAGCAAGTTTAGTCCTTGTTTTTACCGGCTGTAGTTCGGTAAATGATGGCTCAGGCAGTAATGGTAATGGAATTTTAGAGGGCGACTGGCTCATTCCCAAAGGCGAGGTTGTTGATGGCGGGCCTGGTCAGGATGGCATCCCTTCCATTGATAACCCCCAATTCTCCATTGCAGCCGATGTGAGCTATGTCGGCGAAAACAGAATAGTTACTGGGATCAAGATCGGAAATACGATCAAAGCTTATCCCCACCAGGTTATGGACCATCATGAAATTGTAAATGACGCCGTTGGTGACACCCCGTATTGCCTTACCCTGTGTCCGCTTACAGGCACGGCCATCGCATGGGAGCGCATCATTGATGGAGAAGCCGCTGAGTTCTGGAGTATCCGGTATGCTGTTCAGGAACAACCTGATTCCCTACGACCGAAAAACGGGAAGCCGTTACTCCCAGATGCAGATCAGGGGCGTAAATGGCACTGAAAGTGGAAACGAATTAAAAACCCTCCAGGTCATTCAAACCACGTGGAGCACCTGGAAGGAGATATACCCTGACTCACAGGTACTCACCACAAATACCGGATTCTCAAGGAATTACAGCGGCTTCGCGTATGGGCAGGATTACTACCAAAATGAAAATTCCGGGACACTGTTCCCTGTTCAACACTCTGATAACCGGTTGCCTAACAAAGCACGGGTACACGGCATCATTGCAGAACGCCCGGCGGACCAGAACGCGCAGGTGAAGGTGTATCAGATAGAGCTATTCGGGGATGGAGTTCATCTCATTAATGACCAAATTGGCGATCATAAGGTTATAGTTGCAGGAAGTTCCAATCTTAACTTTGCTGTTTCCTTCCAGGCACTTCCAGAAGATGGTACTCGAGCTTAATTTAAGCCGGTGCAGAATAACCTGCCGGTGATCATGAAAGACCAGGAAGGCAACCGGTGGGATCTGTTCGGTTATGCGGTGGAAGGTCCACGGGAAGGAGAACGGCTGGGACCGACCTCCTCTTATATTGGCTACTGGTTCGCCTGGGCTGATCTCTTCCCGGGAGTAGAAATATACCAGCCACAAAATCAATGAAAATAACTTTAATTTTTTGAATCGATAAAACCATAAAAATGGTTAAACCACATTTTCTTTTTATCCTGATCTTCTTTTCTGCTTACATATATTCGTGCAGCAACTCAGTTGAAAGCAGTTCGAATACAGTACATGACAGCCAGGCAGTTAATAATTCTGATCAATGGATTATTCCAAAGGAAGAAGTTTTGGATGGTGGGCCGGGTAAAGATGGAATCCCTTCTATTGATAATCCACATTTTGCACCTGCTAATACTGTTGAATACGTAAATGATGATCGACTGGTGGTTGGAGTCAAAATTGGTGATACCGTAAAAGCGTATCCACACGAAGTTTTAGATTATCATGAAATTGTTAACGACCGTATTGGTGATCTGCTTTACTCCCTGACCTACTGCCCGCTCACCGGTACGGCTATTGCCTGGGAACGCAGCAGCGTCAAAGAGTTTGGCGTTTCAGGACTGCTATTCCGTAATAACTTAATTCCATATGATCGTAGCACGGGAACCAGATACTCTCAAATGCAGATGCGAGGGGTCAACGGCTCACTTGCCGGAAATACATTAGCGACTATCCCTGTAGTACAAATGAGATGGAATGCGTGGGAAAAAATGTATCCAGAATCAAGAGTCCTAACAACGGATACGGGGTACAACAGAGATTACAATCTGGATTTGTATGGCGAAAGGTATCGTGAAGAAGACTCCGCAACATTATTCCCCATTAAGAACAAGGACAATCGACTTCCTAATAAGGAAATCGTTCACGGAGTGATCTGGGGAAATCCAGCGAATGAAGATGCAAGAGTGCGAGTCTATGTAATCGATCGATTCGGAACAGAAGTGGATGTAATTAGCGATCAATTTGGCGGTGGAGGGATAATAGTTGTTGGAAGCACAGATGAGCATTTCGCAGTTTCTTTTTTCAATACAATTGACGGCAAGAAACTGACATTTGAGCCGGTGCACGATAACCTGCCGGTGATCATGAAAGACCAGGAAGGCAACCGGTGGGATCTGTTCGGTTATGCGGTGGAAGGTCCACGGGAAGGAGAACGGCTGGGACCGACTAATTCTTATACCGGCTACTGGTTTGCCTGGGCTGACTTTTTCCCCAACCTGGAAGTCAATAATCAGTAATTAGCTCCTCTGTCAAACTTGATTCGAGCAAGAATGCCCTCCAATGAAGGCGGGGATGACCTTCTCCGGAATGATTGGTTAGCCCATAACGAACTTGTTAGTACATAGCGAAATTGATAGTAAAAACACGAGCATCCGATTATCTTTCTAATCGAAGTATTCACTCAACAAGAACATTATGATTCGGTTTTCTTTACTATTTTTTTCACCGGATTACTGGTCTCACAAATTGCCAGGGCGCAAGATCAAATAACCCTTCCGGCAGATCAATACGACGATAGCTCGGTTCCCAAACAGGAGGAAGCGGATCCGCAGTGGGCGCCCATGGGTGTGAACGCAGATAACCTTACCAATTATTCCAGGGAGCAGGATGAGAAAGGAAATACGGTTATAAAGGCGGAGAGCAAAAATGCAGCTTCCGGGTTGGTTTATAAGGTGGATATTGATCCCCGGGAATACCCCGTAATAGAGTGGCGGTGGCGGATTGACCAGGTCGTGCAAGAGGGAGATGTTACCAAGAAGGCCGGGGACGACTATGCTGCTCGAATTTATATCACATTCGACTATGACAAGGCGAACCTGGGTTTTACAGACTGGGTTAAATACACGTTCTTAAAAACGTTTACATCCTACAATATTCCACTTCGTGCCATTAACTACATCTGGGCCAATCAAACGGACAAAGAGGTGATGGTTCCAAATCCTTTTACGGACTGGGTGCAAATGGTAGTGATCCGTAATAAAGAGGACAGCCGCCAAACCTGGATTACCGAAACAAGAAATATACTGGAAGATTACCGCGAAATATGGGGTGAAGCTCCTCCCGCTATTTCGGGCGTAGCTATTATGACCGATACTGATAATACCAGAGGGGAAGCGGTGGCATGGTATGGCGATATCATATTTAAAAAAGAGTAACTCAGAATTGTCGCCTGTTCCGGTCCCGGTCCGGGTCTCGTCCTATGGTGAAGGCCGCCCTTAATTCAAGCTGTGAATAGCATCCAACCCAATACTGCTTTTCTATTATACTTTGGTGCATTCACAGCTATAAAATGCGATCCTCATCACTTAAGTCAGGAGTCGTTCCCCGGTAACCGAAGAGTTTTTTAATGAGCTTAATCTGCCATTCCGACTGGTTTTTAACATACCATTGATCCGCGGCCCGGCGAACGCCCAGTCCATAGGTTGGGTAAGGATGAATGGTATCGGCTATATTCCGGAGGGTTACGCCGTTCCGCATAGCCAGGGCGTATTCTCCAATAAGATCCCCTGCCTGCTTGCCGTAAATGGTGGCTCCAAGAATTTTGCCGTTCCATCGCTTTGCAAACACCTTGATCAGACCGTCCGTGGCGTCATCGGTCAGTGCACGGTCCACTTTGTCATAGGGAAACCGATAGACTTTGTACGAGGTTCCCTGCTCGTTTAACTGTTGTTCAGTAGCCCCAACATGCGCCAATTCGGGATCGGTGTACGTACTCCACGGAACATGCTTCGTATCGATGTTCATCGGTATTTTAAGCAAAGCATTGGTGGCTGCGACTTTTGCCATATGCTCAGACATGTGCGTAAACTGGTACCGGCCTGTCACATCTCCTGCGGCATATATATGCTTGTTGTTGGTTCGGCAGCGGTCATCAACTGTAACTCCTGTTTTCGTGTAGTCGATCCCGGCCTTACCCAGATCAAGGTTTTTGTGATTGGCCGCCCGGCCGGTTGCCACCAACAGGGCATCCCCCCTCCACTCTTCTTTTCGGCCATCAATTTCTGTTTCTACCTGAATACTGCCGTCACCGGCGTTAGCCACTTGATTTACGGAAGCAGAAAGCTGGAATTCAACCCCTTCGCTCTCAAGGCGATTTTGAAGCATCCCTGCAAGCTCTTCGTCATCGTTGGATAAAATCCGGGGCAGCATATCAAACACGGTTACCTGCGTGCCCAGCCGCTGAAAGGCCTGTGCCATTTCTATGCCGATCGGTCCGGCCCCAATAATCCCCAGTTGTTCCGGCTGCTCTTCCAACTCAAACAGCGTTTCATTGGTAAAATAGGAAACCTCATCCAGTCCCGGTATCGGGGGAACCATCGCCTTGCTGCCGGTGGCAATGATTATGTAGCGGGATGTGATATCCTCAATGGTTCCGTCTTTTTCTACCGCAACGGTATGCGGATCCAAAAACCGGGCTCGCCCAAATTGAACTTCCACGCCCATATTCCGGTAAATATCCGGGTCGTCAGCTTCCTGGTAGACCTCTTTACGCTTGCTCCGAACGTGCTCCATAACAGAAGAGAAGTCAAGGTCTGCTGATATTTCCAGTCCAAATTGTTTAGCCTCCTCAGCGCTTTGCGCCAGTTTGGCCGCGTGTAGCAGGGTTTTGCTGGGGATACAGCCCGTCCAGGTGCAATCGCCGCCCAGCCTGTTCGCTTCCACCATGAGCGTTTTGGCTCCAAAGTTCGCGCCCATTCCTGCCGCAGTGAGTCCGGCGGCGCCTCCCCCGATCACCAGTAGATCATATTTATACTTCATACTGCAATATCCTTTTTCTTTTTCTGGATTCTATTGAATATCGAGTAGATGCCGTATCCCAATAAGCCCACAATCAAAACGTACACCCAAACAGGGACCCCTTCTCCTGCAATAATAAGGTAGATGTAGGCAGAAGACATGCATAGCCCCGTAGAAAGTATCGGCAGGGTGATCGGTTTATCCTTCTTCTTATTGCGGATAATCCATGCCACGGAAGCGGTAAAGAACGGGATCGCTCCCACGTAGATCGCAGCAAAAATATACGGATTAACATTATAGTCGGCCGAAAGGCTCATCAGCCATTCGTGTATAGCTTGTAGTTCCATCGAATATCATGCAATTTAAGTTAATTCACTGAAGGTTTTGATGGGGCAGGGAGATAAATTCTTACTTATTTGCCTTTACCCCTATTGTAGTGTCCCTTTTTTTAGCGACCAAAAAAATTGTTCTACGTCGTCAAGGGCATACTCCGTCAAAGTAGCTCAACTACGCAGGCCGGCTGATAAATCTTTTGATATGATGGCAGCGCCCCCCCGCCACTACCATTGGTTTCCTCGTTGGAAGTCCCAAACTGGGATCCCCGCTCATATAATACTGCCAAACCACGGTTATAGAACTGCCGCAAAAATAAATGTTTGGGAAACGGCCGACGGCAGCATTATAAACGGGTATGATGGCCCGGATTATTATACTAATCGTCATCAAATAACTAGATGCGATCAGGTACCCAGAAAATAACGTAGACACTTACAAGTTCGCCTCGACTACTGATGAAGTATAAAAATTAGTAAGATTTCTTTTGGGCGGGATATCTATACAAACTATAAAAGGGGACCTTTGAAAAACCTTCAATTTCACTGAATATCACCAGCGAGCCTGCGAAGAATTCTTCTCTTAGAGATTCTTTCCGGGAGAGGGCTTCACTCCTTTCGCAATGAAAGCTGGTTTTGCAAAGCCTTCAAAAATTGAAAGGGAATAAGAGATCGATTTCATCGGTATTAAACTGAAAGAATTTACTTGTTAACCAAATAAAGCAATATACATTATGGATCTATCTAAAAAACAGGCAGATCTGTGTAGCGATAGTCAATGGGATTTTTCAGGCCTAAAAGCACTCTTTTTGAATTGTACGCTCAAGCCCAGCCCGATAGAATCGCATACGGAGACCCTCATCGAGGTTTCCCAATCTATCCTTGAAAAGAATAATGTGACTACCGAATTGCTGCGGCCGGTGGACTATAATATCGCGCCCGGCGTATATCCTGATATGACCGAACACGGATTTGAAAATGACGACTGGCCCAAAATTCAGGAGAAGGTGCTGGATGCTAACATTCTAATTATCGGGTCTCCCATCTGGCTCGGCGAAAAGTCTTCTATTGCTACCAGGGTTATAGAGCGGTTGTATGGATATTCCGGTAATCTTAACGACAAGGGGCAATATGCTTATTACGGACGGGTAGGTGGTTGCCTGATTACCGGTAATGAGGACGGTATCAAACACTGTTCAATGAGCATTCTTTATGGCCTGCAGCACCTGGGCTACGTAATACCTCCGCAAGCCGATGCGGGATGGATCGGCGAAGCAGGCCCCGGGCCCAGCTATGGCGATGAGGGAGAGAACGGGCCTGTGGGCTTTGATAACGAATTTACCCAGCGCAATACCACCTTTATGACCTGGAACCTGATGCATATGGCCCTGATGCTCGACCAGGCTGGCGGCATACCCGCCCACGGAAATCAACGGTCTGAATGGGAGGCCGGCTGCCGTTTTGATCATCCCAACCCAGAACATCGCTAACCACTGAGGCTAGCCACAGATTTCTACAGTTGCATTAAGCAGTTGAAAAGCTGTGATTATCTGTAGCTTTAGTTTTATCTGGCTCGTATTTGTAGGTGCATAAACAACTCAATTCGATCCCAAATTTAAACGCACATGTCAACAGTCGAAGAACTTTCTACCAGCCTTCTTGTAAAAAAGTTAGACCAGGCTGATTCCATTATTATTGATGTCCGTCCCATTGCCGCATATAACGGCTGGGCACTGCAGGGAGAGCAACGTGGTGGACACATTGCCAGGGCTAAAAGTATTCCCCTGATGTGGACCCAGTACATGGACTGGGTCGAGGTGCTGGAGGAAAAGGCCAATGTACAGATTGACTGAAATTTAAATAGCTCAGCCCCGACTGTTTAAAGCCGAGGCCTACCTATTCATCACGAGAGATGCTACCTGAGCAGTAGCACGTCCAATATCAGGATGCAATCCAATTTCCCCAATGCCAAAATTTTTATTGTTCTTTCGATACAAACTTAATCTGGCCTTTCTTATTTTCGGGCGCTGAATTAAAAAAGATCAGCCCTGCTCACCCTGAAATATCAGGGATGGTATTGCTTATCTACTTGTTGTATGATTAAAAAATCGAGGAGTGTCTCTACTCCACTACACCTTATTTTTTTCAGAAAATTTGAAACCATATTCAGAACAAACAGTTCTGATACTATAATTCATCATTTTAGAATGTCTAAATCAACGACCGTTGCACAAGAAAACTCGAAAATTAAACAAGAGGTCAACAAACGAAGAACGTTTGCGATTATCTCCCACCCGGACGCGGGTAAAACCACGCTGACAGAGAAGTTTCTGTTATATGGCGGTGCCATTCATGAGGCGGGTTCGATTAAAAGCCGGAAAGCCAGCAAACATGCCGCATCCGACTGGATGGAAATTGAGCAGGAACGTGGTATTTCGGTAACCTCCTCGGTGATGCGATTTGAATATGAAGGGATAAGATACAACCTGCTGGATACCCCGGGTCACAAAGACTTCTCGGAGGATACCCTGCGCACGTTGGTAGCCGCTGATAACGCCCTCATGGTTATCGATGTGGCCAAAGGCGTGGAGGAGCAGACGGAGAAACTATTCGAGGTCTGTAAAATGAGGAATATTCCCATTATTACCTTTGTCAATAAATGCGACCGCGCCGGACTGGAATCCCTTGAAGTGTTGAGCAATATTGAAAACCAGTTGGGTATTAAAGCGGTACCTGCGACCTGGCCGCTGGGATACGGGCGTGATTTCCAAGGCATCTACGATGCACAGCAGGATAAGCTGCAGTTATATATCAAGGAAAAGCACGGGGCCGAAAAAGCCCAAACCCAGACCTATTCCCTGGAGGAAGGGCTAGAGAAGTGTTCTCTTTCCGACCATGAAAAAGAGCGATTCAGAGAGGAAGTCCTGCTGATCAAAGATGAAATGGAATTGATGGATATTCACTCATTTCTCAATGGAGAAGTTACGCCCGTATTCTTTGGGTCGGCACTGAACAATTTGGGGTGGATCTATTCTTTAATCACTTTCCTTCCCTTGCACAAACTCCACAGCCCTATGAGACTAAAGCCGAAAAGACCAAGCAGGTTGACGATGAGTTTTCCGGTTTTATCTTCAAGCTTCAAGCGAACATGAATCCTGATCACCGCGATTGTGCCGCCTTTGTCCGGATTACCTCCGGTCACTTTGAACGAGGCAAAGAGGTTGTACACTCGCAAACGGGCAAAGCAGTAAAGTTGTCTACGCCCCATACCCTGATGGGTGATGAGCGGGATATTCTGAACGAGGCCTGGCCGGGTGATGTCATTGCCCTGTTTAACCCCGGTTATTTCCAAATTGGGGATACCCTGTATGAAGATACGCCGGCTGCCTTCAACGTCATTCCGCTGTTTACCCCCGAGCATTTTATGAAGGTATCCTCTACGGATCCGTTTAAGCGCAAGCACCTGCGAGAGGGACTCAAGCAACTGGCCGAAGAGGGCGTGGTACATGTCTTTGAGGTTCCCGGCGGGGTTGGCAACGAGTTGCTTCTGGGGACGGTAGGGGCCCTGCAGTTTGACGTGGTTAAACACCGCATGGATGTGGAATATGATGTAGGTCTGAATATGACCTCGGTTTCCTACAATTCCGCCCGCTGGCTTGGGGATGACGAGGGCGTGATTGAGAAGCTTAAATCCAGCTACTCAACGCATGTCACCAAAGATATGGACGGGCATCCCATTGTATTGTTCGACAGCGCGTATGCGCTAGACCAGGCAAAAGATAAAGTCGGGGCAGAGAACCTGTTTAAGTTTAAGCAGCACTAAGCGTACTTCACGCATTTTGTGGTTCAGGGAATAAGTATCAATCGCCCCAGCAGGATGGGATCTCCGCATTTAACAATACCCGCTTCCAGCTTATCCAAAGCCGCTCTGGCTTTTACAGGCGTCCTTTTACTCTCGTAGCGCTTTGTCTTTTCAAGATATGTGTTGATGGCATCCATTCGGGAGAGACGGCCGCAGGCGTTATCCGGCTTGATCGGCTTTGTCAGCTCTTATAGCTGTTCGGGCTCTTCTTTCTTCTCCTCTATTTTTTTAAGGATGACTTCCCGCATTACATCCTGTGATGATTTGTCAAGAGATAGCTATTCCGTTTTGAAAGCTCCGTAAGCCATTATGGTTGCTACAGCGATAGTGGCAACAGCTCCCATTAAAATTGCAGTTATCGTAATATCATGATCTAAGAGCCATCCTACAAGAAAGGGACTTAACGCCGTGCTAAACACCATGAGTGCTGAAAACAGGGATCGCACCGTTCCGATCACTTCTTCCCCATAAAGTTCCGCCCAAAGCGCCGATTTGATATTGCTGCCCATACCCATGGTTACACCCAACAGACTCATATACAGAAAGGCCGACCAGGAGCCAGGATGAAACCAGGCTACGATCAGTCCCAATCCAAAGGGGATCAGGTAAAAAGGGAACACCGTTTGTGCACTCCAGCGATCAATGAGCGGACCAATACCCAGTGAGCTGGCGATGCGTGCTCCTGCGAAGGCTATAAAAGCAGTAGCCAGCAAGCCGGAGGTCCACCCCAGTTGCTCGGCAATGGAGATTTGATACAAAAACAAGGCTGTGGCCCAAAAGGCCGGCAGTAGTACCGCCGGGACCAACAGCCAAAATTGAGTGTCGCCAAGAATTTTCTGATAAAACTTTCGAGAGCTTGCTTCGTCCTTCTCGCCATTTGTCGTTTCGTCAAGCCGCTGGCTGTGGGCATCACTGAGTACCAATTGAATAAAAGGGATAAACAGCAGGGCAATGACGAGGGCAAAGGCTCCCCAGGTCATTCGCCAGCTTAACACCGAGAGCAGGCCGGCAATAATGAGGGGGAAAATACCTTCTCCAATAGGGTATCCCAGGCTGGATATGCTGAGTGCTTTACCGCGCTGGTGAATAAAATATCGTGCCATGGCCGTCTGGGCGGTGTGGCCGCTAAGCCCCTGGCCTGATAGTCGCAACAACAAAAGGGCGATAAACAGTAAGGCAATATGCCATGACAGGGCAAGCGTAATACTTGCCGCCAACAATCCGGCAGCTACATACATGCTATACTGCTTCAATGGCAGGTGATCGATCCATTGTCCCAGATAGGGAAGAATTACTGCACTGCTAAGCGTGGCAATGGAATATAAGGATCCAAATCCAGCATTGGACAGGTTAAAATCCTGAAGGAAAAAGGGAACAAACAGCGATATCAGAAAGGTCTGCCCGAAACTTGAAAAAAAAGTAAATGATAGTCCAAAGGTTAATATCCGTTTTTCCCTGCGGACAAGATGTATGTAATTCACTGCTGTTAAATGAGGTTTCCTTTAATAGAGAACGTGAAAATACGCTGGCAGGCAAGAAAATAAAAGCAGATTTACCTATTTCCTTTCTATAAGCACCATAGAAAAATCTTATGAAGCATACTATCCTGAATTATTCAGGCTACAAAACCAGAATTGAAACCGTTATTTTAATATTGCTTTACACAACCCGCCGCCGTCCATTTCGTGACCGCTTGCGACAACGCTGATCCAGATCATACAACTTAAATCAAAAGGTACATTTGAATCACACTCTGGTTTGAGTAAAAGAATATCTGGAGTTTTTGACTATAAAAAGATTTCAACTGCCAGAGTTGGAATGTTGTACCCATAATTTGCATAAACTATGAACCATCTTTCTGAATGGCTGCGGTCGGTGCTAGACCACCGCGATGAGGATATTTTTCACATGCCGGTGTACCAGGCTTTTTGGGATACCCTTGATCCCGAGCCCGGTGAATCACTGCTAGCCATCAATTGCCGGCATACGGAGCTGTTGCGTTCGGCCTACAACAAACAACTGGATGCCTGCGGTATTCATCGCAACAGGGAAGAGATGAAACAGGCACAAAAGGAAGCGCTCCATGCCACGCTTCGGCTTTGGGAAGGAACGGAAATCCCGTTCCATGAGGGCTCGTTTGACTATATTTTTGAGTTTGATTCTTTTGAGTGTTTCAGCGATATGGTGGCTGGTCTCAACGAAGTAAAACGCGTGCTCAAACCGAATGGAGTCTTTATCGCGGTTGTACCCAACAAGAATTTTCTGCTGAGTTCAGCCTATCCGTTATCTGATAAAACAGCCCTCTCCAGGGGATATACGGAACGTTCCCTTCTTCAATGGCAGAAACTGTTTCAGCAGACAGGTTTTGAAATTGCCGATCAAAAACGAGGCCAGTGGTATGTTAACTATTACCATGAAACCAGAGGGATGCAACAGGGTTCAAATTGGAAAAACGGGCTGAAAGATATTCTGCTTTCCACCCTGCCACTAAAATACGCCCATCGGTTTGTTTTCTTTTTGAAACCCTAGATTTACTTAAGTAGCCGTTGAAAATGTAAACTCACTGTTTGAGTTACTTTCTGTATACATGAAATCATGAACATTCACTCTTTCAGCCAACATTGATGATACACTTCTCCATGTTTCGCTGTGTTACTAATGAGAAAAAATATGAAGGATTTTATCAAAAAGATTCCCATAGTTCGGTTTATAGCAAGAATGGGATATTACGCTTTTATTGAGTTGTTTAACCGGTTTCCTGGAACAAAAGAATACTGGGAAAAACGGTATGATTGGGGGGGAACCTCCGGAAATGGCTCTTATAATGATTTAGCTGAATTTAAGGCTGCCATTATTAATCGTTTTATAGAGAAAGAGGACGTCGAAACGGTTATTGAGTATGGTTGTGGAGATGGTAATCAGCTAAAACTAGCCGATTACCCCTCATATATCGGGTTTGATGTCAGCAAAAAAGCCATATCACGTTGCCGTAATATTTTCGTCCATGACAAAACTATGACGTTCAAATTGATGGAGGAGTATGACGGAGAAACTGCACAGCTGACCCTCTCTTTGGATGTAATTTACCACCTTATTGAGGATGAGGTGTATTATGCATATATGAGGCGACTATTCGACTCATCTACACAATTTGTCATTATTTACTCATCCAATACCAACGGGCAGAAAAATATGCAGATGAAACACATCAGGCATCGAAAATTTTCGGACTGGATAGAAGAAAACAGGTCAACATGGAAACTTTTAAAGAAGATTCCTGCCAATGGAGATGCTACGTTTACCGATTTTTATATCTATGAAAAAACCGATTAAATAATTGTTCTGTGATTAGAGTAACCCGTTAATTCAATAAAAGACATACGGATTTAAAAATGAGCAAAGTAATTATTAACTGGAAACCGGGCGTTACTAAACTCCAAAATATAAAAACCCTGGATATGTCAGAACTGTACCAAAAAGGGTTTTTCCTGTTGCTGGGTGGTTCTGCCTACAGGTCGAATCTCACCTACGAACGACTCGTACCAATATACCTTGGCACTTCGTTCGATCGGCCCTTGGGCAAGGCGTTGATTCTTACACTGGAAGATTCGGGATGTGTACACCGGTTTTTAAAAAACAACTACGATATGGACCTTCTTTTCATCTGTGGTATTCTGCAGCAGCCAGACGCCGAAATAATCAGTCCCGATAATGTTAGCAAGGTAAGAGATATAATTGTGGATCATCTCGAACCATACTGTAATGAGGTGCCCACAGAGATAACCAACGGCATAGAAGTTGAGCATATAGAATGTTTGATGCCATTATACAATAATAAAGGTGCAATAAATACCACATTACCCCCCCAAGTGCAACCAAAATGTTGTACCGTTGTTTCGCGAAAAGTTCATCTCTCCCTTCAGTTGTTCTTTCAACAATTTAATTAATGTTATCCCGATACCTGATGATAAATTTTGTAGTACATCATCAGGTATTCCCACTCCGTTATCGGTAATTTCAACATGTACACTTCCTTGGTTCTCCCACAATTTTACGACTATCTTTCCTTCTTTCTTCTGCTTAAATGCGTGTTTGTAAGCGTTGGTTATAACCTCGTTTACCAATAATGCACAAGGGATTGCCTGGTTAATATTCATGGAATTGAGTCTGATTGAATCTCTACTAAAACCTCTCTTTCTCTTTGTTAATCTCAACCTGTTGCCCCCGCCCCATATACGGTTCTCCAGTCTGATATACCTTTTCGAGGAGATCCACATATCCTTGTTGCTTCACTTCAGGTATTACGTCAGTAAGTTTCTTGCCTATGATGGTTTGCTGACCCACAACCTCTTGATAGGCCTTGTTGGCAATCACATACCGAAACTCGGGACCTTCCATCACGCATTTCGGCGTAGGAGGCTCCTCAAACATCTCTTTCAGCTTCTCACGATCGGCCTCGGCTTTTTTACGCTGTGCAGACTCTTGCTGCAACGATGCGTTAAGTTTCCCTTCCAGTTCTTTTTGTTTTGTAATATCGACCCCCGTACCGATAATATAAACCTGATCGTTTTGCTCAAAGCGTTCGGCACTAAATCTGAATTCAGCAGTATTTCCACCAGTAATTTGCAATGGTAACTCAAAAGAACGGTACCCTTCTTCAAGTACTCGCTTTATTTTTCGGGTACCCGCTCCTTATCATCATGATGTACAAATTCGACAGCTGGTCGACCTATTATCTCCTCCATGGTAAGCCCAAATACTTTCATTGAATGGTCATTGCAACGCACTTTGTTACCCTCTTTATTCAGCACGAAAAAACTCCGGGCAAATTGTTAAGAACTACGTCTGTAAACTCCTGCTCGTCCCGCAAGGCACGCTCGTTTTTTTCCGGCTGATGATATCCCGAAAGATCAAGCTTGTTCGCTTTTCGCCAGTATAATTTGTAAAAACCGAAGTTGTAAGGTCTACGGGTATTTTCCGGCCCGACTGGTGAATAAAGTTAAGCTCTCCGGCAAACTGTCCCGTTTCTGATCGTTTCTTTATCGCTTCTTTAACTTTTTATTTTGGGCAACAATACCATCTCTACCCTTTTTAATAATTTCATCTTCGGTCATTCCCAATATATCGCACGCTGCATGATTAGCCTGGAGGATATCACCATTCGGCTTGGTCAGCATAATACCATCCAGACTATGCTCGAAAACCATTTCGTACCGCTGTTTGTAATTCAATTCCCGGGTCATGTCCTTGTACATTGCCAATTGATAGAAGTGATCGTCATTTTCGAACTCAACCGGATTTCTTACCACCTGTACTTATTATCTCACCATTCTCTTTTTTGTGCTTCCAGAGCCCTTCTTGACTCACCTTGTCATTATCAATCTTCGATAGTCGTTCCTTTAGCTTCGTACCTCCTCTTGTGATCGTAGGTCAAACAGGGTAAGCGACAACGTCTCTTTCCTTGAGTAGCCGTACAAGTCGACCATGGCTTGGTTTACTTCCTTTACGGAGTAGTCCTCCGGATTATATATCCATATTGGGATGGGACTATCTGTAAAAAATAGAGCTGCATTTTTTATCTCCATAAGATGTCGTCACTCAAAATGCCCCGATAACCGTTTCTATATTTTCAAATAAGGTGTAAAATTGATGGTTTAAAACTCACCTAAAAACTTTTTATCGAAACTATATGGAATCAAATTATATTTTTACCAACTAGTTTATTTCGTAATGATTCAGTTCTAGCAGATGCAGCAGGCTTTTACTTAATAGTAAAAGCTAACTACATTATTTCAAGAGTATAGCATCAAAGCTTATCAACCTGTTTCTCCAGTTGTACTCGGCACCTTTCTGGACAAAGCCAAGAAAAAAGAGAACTGGAGATTAATCCTGCAATCGGGATGGCCCTTTCCAGGGGAACTCAACCTGGATCTCCATTTCCTCAAAGGGCATCTGGTTGTCAGGCGAGATGACCTTTCCTTTAAAATGGCCAGGGATTCCACATCTATTATCTCTGAAAAAACTGGTTAGCCAGCAATGAAAAGTGAAAGTGATTAGTTAATAAAAATTAATTTTTACAAAGATTAGTTTTTATTAACAAAAAGAAATGCGTATAATTATAACGGATTAACGAAACACTCTTACGAATATATCATCTACAGACAACTGTTACCCCTAAATATCATCTATAAAAAAGCAATTATCCCTTTATGATTTTTAGATTTGACCATCGAAAATCATCTACTTGTATCTCAACAATGTTAACTATCCCAAGAATACTCAATACTACAGAACGGCAATATAACCCTGAGGAGAACATATCATGATAACAGACAAAAACTTTCGAAAATACTACCAAACAGATCGGTATAGAGGATTCCATAAGGTTAATGAACGTTTTGATAACACGTCAAGAACGACCTTGTTGGTTTTCTCAAATGGTAAAAAGCAAATCTATACCAGCGGAATATATACGGAAGGAGCGATGTTCAAAGCGTTCAATGCTATTGATCAATATTATGCCCAAAAAAGGCTTAGAGGCAACTTGCTTGCTGAAGCTTCATAAGAGAGTATCATACTTCCATTACATAAATAACCTTGTAAGTACTGCTATCTTGCAAGGTTATTTATACTCTTCTTACCAATCGATTTGAACTCATATTACAAGCTCAAATCGTGACCAATACTCCCTTCTTTTGATAATAATCTTGAAGATTCATCCTCCACAAATTTTCCGGTCCCAGCATGGTGGAGGATTCTATATCGCATGGTAAATTCTCCTAAGCTATCAGGTGGGGAGGTGTTACGAACTCATTCCTGCTGTCAGCCTGGGAAAGGTCACCTTCATCCAGTTGATGAAGTACTTTCTTCGCTATCACGTAGCAAGGATATCACACCTTTTTAGGCCGTCTGAAGCTACTGGAAACAGAAGAGCTTAGTCTTGGAAGAGCACAAGAGACGGATTTCGCGATTAAAATATTTTTCACTTCCCACGCCTCCCTTTGCCAGCAATAGCAGAGAGCTCAACAAAGTCTCTATTTAGTCGGTTCAAAAAACCAATGTTTTTAAAATCGTTTTCACGCTTTCGTATAGGTATATAGTACAAATGCCCGTCAAGTAATGACGAGCATTTGTGAAGAATCTCTGAAATAAGCTTTAAATCTGATGCATTTCTTTATTTTTGAGGTCCAATAAAATTCACAAAAAAGGTTGCAAAAACCAAGAAAACTGATATTTCAAACCAATACGGTTCAACAAGAGTTAACGCCAACTCTAGATAGTCTCCTAATGCATAATGTACTTTATATAATAGGTCCATAGCTGAAACTCCTTTTAATTATTTGTAATTGGCCCCAATGCAAGGAAAGCGTTGCTATTTTTGGTGATTATTTTCAACGTGTTTACCGTAACCTCACACTCCTAAATTTTATGGGGTACCATGTCACTCTTCTACTCTTTATTCTTCCTGAAAAGTACGGGGAAAACGGTCAAGATCACCATTAATAAGCTTTAAAGCAGATTATTATTTCTTCATCTTTTAATCTTTTCTATATCTCCACTTTATAGTTTTGGGCAGATTAAACTAAACCAGCTAAAGCCTGAGCAGTCTTTGATTTTTGGGTGGTATCGTGGGAGCTGACTTGGGAGGGGCCCGACGGTAGCATGGAATCTGGCATTAACAAGATTGAAATGATCCTCGATGCTACCAATCCTGGAAAACTTTGAAGCCACATCTGGTAGTATGTATGGGTATGAGGGGAAAAGTTTTCCGGCGTATGATCAAGATACCGGCACCTGGAAGCAGACATGGGTAGACGATACCTGAGACTACATCACCCTGACCGTTAAATTTGAAAATAACAAGCGGATGTTTATCAAGGAATCGACTGATACGGAAGGAGATTGCGAGCCCCAACGGATGGTTTTTTATGACATTACGGCGACCTCTTTTACGTGGGACTGGGAATCATCGAAAAATGACGAGGCCACTTGGCAGCTGATCTGGAGCATCTGGTACACCAGGGCCCAGCCTTACGCAGCTCATCGCTTTTAGTAATCCCCTTTTTATGATACATTAGCATTTGCAACCAAAGCACAATAAACAGCAAATATCAGCACAATGACGCACCAAGAAATAGTAGATGGAAATCAGTTGATTGAAAACCTAATGGATAGCACCATCAAGATAGAGCAGGAAGATGTGAAGGATATTCCACTGGCTTTCCTAGCTATCGATGACATGAAGTTTCACGTCTCCTGGAAATGGCTGATGCCGGTAGTCCTTAAAATTGAAGAAGATCTGGGTCATACCGTTCGGATTGAGGGCACTTACTGCCAGGTTATTATAGACGATGACACTACATTTGAGGTAGAAGCTGATACCAAGTTGGAAGCAGTCTGGAGGGCTATCGTCGAGTTCCTGGAATCGCGAAACTGACCCGCAGCCACTGTTAATATTATCTGCTTTTGTCTGTATAAAGTTTCATCAATAAAACAAAATCTACACCTCTGATTGGAATGAAATCTGCGTCTGGTTAATTAAGTAAATTGAGCATCTTTTGAATATACAGGTCAGCATAATTACTGACTGATGCAGAACCATAACAACAGAAGCCTGCTCAACCGCTACCTCCCCATCACCGACTGGATCAGAAACTACCAGTTACCTGATCTGAACAACGATCTTCGTGCCGGTCTCACGGTTGGGGTACTCCTTATTCCACAAAGTATGGCTTATGCCCTGCTCGCGGGGCTCCCACTGTATATGGGTTATATGCTTCAATTGTACCCTTGGCCGTGTACGCCGTTCTTGGAACCTCCCGTCAGCTTAGTATTGGTCCGGTTGCAATTTTATCGATTCTGATCGCTTCCGGGCTTGGCAGCATGGCAGAAGCGGGCAGTGCCGAATACATCCATCTGGTTCTTGTCGTTGCGTTTCTGGTGGGCGCGACCCAGTTTTTGATGGGCGTTTTCAGAGTAGGTTTTCTGATGAACTTTCTATCCAAACCTGTGCTCAGTGGCTTCACTTCTGCCGCGGCCTTCATTATTGGATTTAGCCAGCTCAGCAACCTGCTGGGCATCGACCTGCAGCGAAGCAAATATATCTACATCTTGATTTCAGATGCCCTTGCCAGCATCCATAACCCACATCTGCCCACGCTGCTGATTGGCGCAAGCTGTATTCTGTTTATCATGATCCTTGAACGGTTGAAGCCCTAGTACCTGCTCAGCTGGTTGCTGTGATTATTGCTATTTTCTCGGTCTGGTTTTTTCATCTCGATAAACTTGGAGTAGAAATTGTTGGCCAAGTTAGTGAAGGCTATCCCACACCTACAATATCTGCTCTGGGCGACATTCCATTCTGACGGCTTTTGCCAACCATCCTCGCGATCTCTTTTTAAGGGTTTATCCATTCGATCGCCCTTGCAAAGGCAATGGTTCGCCGCAATCCCGATTACAAAGTAGATTCCGACCAAGAACTATTCAGTATTGGTCTGTCCAACATGATTGGGTCTATATTTCATGCTTACCCGGTGGCAGATAGTTTTTCACGGACAGTCGTAAATTATGAAAATCATGCAAAGAGCAGTATATCTCTCATCATAAGTGCCTGCCTTGTAGCACTGACTGTATTATTTTTGACGCCGCTTATCTACTACCTTCCCCAGGCTGTACTGACTGCAATAATCATTACCGCAGTTCCGGGGCTTATCGAAATAGAAGAGGCCAAGTTCCTGTGGTATGTCCGCAGGCGCGACTTCCTGTTGATGCTGGTAACGTTTGTTGCCACACTTGCACTTGGTATTCTGGAAGGGATCAGGGTGGCGTTCTCATATCGCTTTGCATCGTTATCTACCGCAGTAGCTACCCGAATATCGTCATGTTGGGGCGTCTGCCCAATACCAACCATTATCGCGACCTTGAACGCCACCCTGAGGGGCTTACTCAAACTCATACGATTATTGTTCGGATTGATGCCTCTCTTTACTTTGCCAACATACCGTACCTTAAAGAAAAGCTCGAGGAGCTGGAAATTGGAAGCGGTAAAAATCTGGAGCAGGTTATTATCGATGCGATCGGGATCAATGATGTAGACTCCAGTGCACTGTATGCGCTGAAGGAGATTGTGGATGAATTACCAGAGTCGCGATATAGATGTAATTCTTGCCGGGATGAAAGGCCCGGTACGCGATATGTTTAGGCGCTCCGGACTGGATAATGTCATCGGCGCCAACCAGTTTTACCTAGAAATTCAGCAGGCAGTTGAGAGCCTTGAACATGAAGGGGAAGAGAAGTCACACCTCGCGGATAAGATTGATAAGGAAGGTGCCAACCTTTTTTTGATTTTCTTTAACTCAACTTTCGGGATTCAAAAAAGAGGAGGGGAAAATCCTGTAAGTTCTTGCTACTCATATAATTAAAAGAAGAATAAGTCCGCTTAATTGCGTATCTTAAATGGTAGCTAAACCTTTCATACACAATCAGTTAGGACTTATTCTCATGAACTCCAATATAAACAATTCTCCCTTCAAAAACAGCACATGGCTGGTGGCCTGGACCAAGGAATTTTGCAATGCAACCCTGCTCTACCGAGCCGGTATTGTTAAACGCTCAGGGCATTCTGCTGTTCGGCTTCTCAGGCTCTTTCTGGGACTTCCCTTTTCCAACAATAAAATCTGGCGCTTTCAGGGAGAACAGAACCCCCTTCCTGAACGCAGCGCCTTCTATGAATTTTTGGCGCAAAAGCACTACAACTGGGAGCTATTGGTCTTTATAGTGGCTCAACGGGTCATCACGTTCCTGACCACTTTAACTACCGCCGGTCGCAAGCGTGTGCTTATCCTGGATGACAGCCCGTATAAGCGTGATCGCAGCAAGAAGGTGGAACTGCTGGGCCGTCATCATGATCATAACGACAATACCACCTGCAAGGGCTTTCGCATGCTCAGCCTGGCCTGGAGTGATGGACATAGTTTGATTCCCCTGGGATTTGAACTTCTGAGCAATGCCGACAACGAAAAACGTATCGGAGCTATACCAGACTACGATGGACGAACCCGGTTTGGAAAACGCTGCAAAAGGGCCACGCAAAAAACAGTGGATGTGGCCTCGGCGTTGTTGAAGCGGGTGGCCAAGAACCGCTTACAAGCCGATTATTTGGTGTGTGACAGCTGGTTTTCGTTCCCGAAACAGCTATCCAAACTTAGCACGCATCTGCCCGTGGCGTGTATGCTTAAAGATCTTCCTGCCATCAGTTATCTTCACGGCCAGCGTATCTACAGCCTTAAGAGACTCTACCAGAAAGTCAACAAAACCAGCCGCAACAATGCCTTCAAGGACAGCCCGATTATCGGCTCGATAAGGGTTCAGATGCTTAGTGGACCAACGGTACGCGTGGTCTTTGTTCGCGACCAGAGTGATCCCGAAAAATGGCTGGCTATAGCAAGCACTGACTGTAGCCTCTCCCCCAAACAGGTATGCCGTATTTACGCCAAACGCTGGGCGATTGAGGTCTTTTTTAAACAAACCAAGCAAGAGCTTGGGTTAGCCACCGAAGTGCAAGTACGCAGTTACGCCGGCCTGCTGGCCCATACCAGTATCGTGTATCTGCGCTATATCATGCTGGCGTATTATCACCGACAGCAAACCGATGACAAAACTATTCCGGGTTTGTTTCATGCCTTCTCGGAGGAGCTCAAAATAATGAGCATGACACTGTGTTTGCAGATCATTCTCTTAGAGCTTACCGAACTGCTGCTGGCTCGGGGACAGGTGCAACTCTGTGGGCAGCTCGTGCGCTTATTCGACGGGTTCTATGACAGGCATCCTATGCTGGCTCGCTATTCCCTTGCCTTGGAATGCCTTACCGTCAACCCCGAAAGTTGAGTCTTTAATATACATTTCTAAAATTACGTATTCTAATATACATTTATTTTTTATTTAAATATATAATATACTATATATAATTTATATATAGTATATTATAATAATTCACTTATTAGTTGAATTAATAAAAAGCCGTGTTCAAGTGACTAATGCAACACAGCGGTGTTTTAGGGTTTGTTGGATAGGATTAAGGTAATCAAATTTTCGAATGGGTCGAAAGTTCAGGTACTCCTCGACGCTGTTGATGCGCTGGGAGAAACCTTTCGCAGATCGGTACCCTTCGGGAAGAACCGCCTGATCACCCAAATGCGGTTTTCCACGGTTCCTTTGTCTTGGGAGGTATAGGGCCGGGTAAAGTAGGTGTCAGCCCGGAGGGCTTCGGCAACATCTTGGTGACGAGCAAAGGCTTTGTCGTTGTCAAAAGTTAACGTTTTGATGAAGCTAGAAGGAATATCCGAAAGCTGATCGATGATGGCCTGGGCCATTGGCTGGGCTTTCCTCGAGGTAACTTTTCGGATTTTGGTGAGCAGCGTAGTCCGGTCGGTCAGTACCAGCAGGGCTGATTTATGGGCCTTGCCCATCATCAGATCGACCTCAATATCGCCCAAGCGGTCTCGCTGTTCGACCACATCGGGACGCTCGGTGATAGGAACCCGCCCTTTGATTCGGCCCCTGTTGTCCTGCCGGTTACCCCGTTTGGCCTTACGACGACCGTGTTTGAGATGCTTGTAGAGATCCTTGTCGGTGGGATCTCCAGAGCGTTTGGCTTTCCAGATCCACTGGTAGAGGGTCTCATGGGAGACTCCATCGAAGCCCAGCACGCCCCAGCGGCCGCTGATCAGCTCCGGGGAGAGCTTCTCGGTGGTCAGCCACCGGCGGGCTTGGTCTTTGAGATCGTCGGTAAACCGCCGGTGTTTGGGCTTATCCCGGTGGCGCCCATTGGTGAACTGCTGGGCGAGGTCAGGGCAATACTGCTTGTCCTGGGAGCCATCATTGGCTACATTGCGTTTGAGTTCCCGACTGATGGTCGACCGATGTACGCCGATAGTCCGGGCAATCTCGCTTTGGTTATGGCCCGCATCGAGTAGGGCTTTGATCTGATGACGGTTTTCTTTGCTGAGTTGGGTGTATTCTTGCATAAGCAACACGAATATAACCCGCTTGGCCGAAGACCTCAGGGGCGCGCCCTGAGGTCTTCCTACGTGTTGCACTTATTACTTGAACTCAGGAAACTTTAAAAATTATTTTTTGTGTAAGATCCAAATTAAGCGAATTCATAACTGCAGTTCATTGACTATTACCTTAATCCGTGAGTAAAACACGTGTAATTCTTATAACTTCATTACTTCCAATGGGTTAGCCAAATTGTTATCTTCACCTGTCAGGTGAAACCCGAAATATAACCACCAAATTCATGGATTTCGAGATTGAACTGACCTCCACGCCGCTCACCTCCACGGCCGGGCTGGCCTTTGTGGGCCAGCAGCTGGATGATCCCAAATTCGACCGGCACCTGGCCAGCCTGATCCCCCACCAGCGCCGCCGGGGCCGGATCTCAGATGGCGATATTGCCCGGACGATGATTGGCCTGATCTGCGTGGGCAAGCCCCACTTCGATGCGGCCGCGGAGTTCGCTGGCGACCGCTTCTTTCCTGAAGCCTTGGGAGTGGAAAAATTGCCCTCCCCGGAGATTCTGCGCCAGCGCATTCAGGGGATGCCCGAGGAAGCCGGAGACGCCTTCCGGGACCTCGCCACGCGCCTGTTGGCCGGTCAGGGCGAGCTGCTTGTCAGCTTCGCATCACGGCCGGCAGTATCTGCCGGTCAACATCGATGTGACTCCGATGGATAATTCCGGCTCCCACAAAGAGGGCGTCAGCTGTACCTACAAGAAGTTTGACGGGTATGCCCCGATCGTTGCCTACGCCGGCCCACACGGGTTTATCCTGAACAACGAGTTGCGGGAGGGCTCTGCCCACTGCAACTGTGAGGGCACGGCCGAATGGCTGGCCCAAACTCTGAAGCGGGCCAAAGCGGTGGCCCCCAAAGATACGCCCCGGCTGGTGGTCACCGACGCCGGCCACGATGCGGCCGAGAACCTGCTGTTGTTCTCTGAGACTTCTGATACCGACTTCCTCGTTAAGGGTAACCTGCGCCGGCAGGATCCGGCCGAGTGGCTGGCCGAAGCCCGCCGGCAAACCGAGGCGCCGGACCAGCTGGATCGCGGGGCCCGCGCCTGGTATGGAGAGACCACCGAGACGGTCTCGGTCGAGACCGATTCCGGCGGGGCGCCGCGAATTCTCCGTGCGGGTGGTCTGGCGGGCCACCAAGCGTTTTGCCGACTCCGATGGCCAGCTGTTGATGGAACCCGAGATTAGCATTGAGGCATACTGGACGTCCCTGGACTGGGCCCCCGAAGATATCCAGGCTTTTTACCAGCAGCGCGGGACCAGCGAACAGTTCCACAGCGAACTCAAGACCGATCTGGACCTGGAGCGGCTGCCTTCGGGGAAATTTCAGACCAACCAGCATATTCTGGATCTGGGGATGATCACCTACAACATTCTGCGGCTGCTGGGCCAGCAGATGCTGGCCACCGGGCAGGTGCCGGGGCGGAAGGCCGAATCGGCTCGCCTGCGGCTGCGCACGGTGCTCAACAGCCTGATCTACATGGCCGGACGCCTCGGTCCGGCATGCCCGCCGGCAGATCCTGCGGATCTTCGAAGGCCACGGCTGGGCCGATGTGGCCTTAGGGCTGGCCCGCGCCCCGTAGCCGGCCGGCGGCACCCCGGCAAGCACGTATTGGCCCGTCTGTCCTGTCCCCGCAAGGACGGCATGCCTGTCGTAGCTCTAACAAACAAACTACAGCCAGAGGAGAGTAATTGGCAGCTCCAAAAGTGCTTCTTCCACAGCTGATTGGCAGGTTGGCTGCTAATACCAGCTCACAATCGAATCAGTAAAGCAAAGAACGTAGGTTATATTCCTTAACTCACGGATTCAGGTATTAAATAAAGATTTTACAGTGAAAAATTCAGAGCTTGAGGAAAGCAGTATTGTAAAACTCCCCCGAAACCGATCTTGAATCTTTCCATAAGCAGGTTACGCTTTTTCTGCTAAATCCCTTATTTTTAAAAACTCGAATACTTTTCTGCATTAATAATACCTTTTTGTTCTGATACGTTTCTTCATGTTACAACACAACTAAAAAAATTTTAAGTGTATTAAAAACATACACTTATACCACATTATGGATTCTCTTTTCCCCAAATATGATGTCATTGTTGTAGGTGCCGGTCATGCCGGGAGTGAAGCTGCCGGTGCTGCTGCCGAAATGGGAGCTAAAACCCTGCTCATCACAATAAACCTGGATGCCATCGCTAAGATGTCTTGCAATCCTGCAATCGGCGGTGTAGCCAAAGGACAACTGGTCCGAGAAATTGATGCACTCGGCGGGCTGACCGGCAAGGTTGCTGATCAGACCGGCGTGCAGTTCCGCATGTTGAATCTCAGCAAAGGTCCTGCCATGTGGAGCCCACGCTGCCAAAGCGACCGCGCCCTGTACAGCAAGACAATGCGAAAAGAGCTGGAAAAGAAAGATAATTTATACTTCCGACAGGATAATGTTATTGATGTTATCACAGATGATGATGGAAAATTTGTAAAAGGTGTAAAGACTCAAACCGGGCAGGTATTTGAAGCTGATAACGTGGTGCTCACTACCGGTACTTTTGGAAATGGCTTGATGCATATCGGGCTGAAGAATTTTGGGGGCGGCAGATCTGGCGAACGAGCCTCAATAGGTATCTCTGCTGCACTTGAAAAGCTGGGTTTTGAAGTGGGTCGTCTTAAAACAGGAACCCCGCCAAGACTTGATGGACGCTCCATAAACTACGAAAAACTGGATATTCAGTACGGGGATGAAGCCCCTTCTCCATTCTCATTTATGACTGAAAGCCTACCTTCAGTGGATGAGCAACTCACCTGTTGGATTGGCTATACTGACGAAAAAGTGCACGATGTGCTACGCTCCGGGTTTGACCGCAGCCCGATGTTCACCGGACGCATTGAATCAACCGGACCACGATATTGTCCCAGTATAGAGGATAAAATTGATCGCTTCTCCGACAAGGACAGTCACCAGTTATTCTTGGAGCCGGAGGGGTGGGATACCTACGAAATGTATCTAAACGGATTTTCCACTTCCCTGCCTGAAGATGTCCAATACAAAGCGCTCCGAACTATACCGGGATTCGAAAAGGCGGTTATGCTGCGGCCTGGCTACGCCATTGAATACGACTATTTCCCCCCGTATCAAATAAGCCGAAGCATGCAGACAAAAATTGTAGACGGCCTCTTTTTTGCCGGTCAAATTAATGGAACAACCGGCTATGAAGAAGCGGCGTGTCAGGGGTTAATGGCGGGTATCAATGCGGCCCTTCGCTCAAAAGAAGAGGAGCCACTTATCCTCAAACGATCGGAAGGATACATCGGGGTACTTATTGATGATCTTATTACCAAAGGCACCGAAGAGCCGTACCGCATGTTTACTTCCCGCGCCGAGCATCGCATTCTTCTGCGACAAGACAACGCTGATCTTCGTCTTACGGAGCTCGGCCATAAAATTGGTCTTGCTTCAGATGAACGGTTTGAACGTTATAAAATAAAAAAGAAGGCGATTGATAACCTACATGATCTAATCGCAGATTATACCGTGTATCCCGAAAAGATGGATCCAATGCTCGAGCAACAAGGCACCTCCACCCTTTCGCAACCAGTAAAAGCAAAATCCCTGGTTCCCAGGCCCGAACTCTCTATCTACAATGTTCTGAATGCTGATCCGGATTTGAAGGAAAAAGCTGAGCAAATTACCACAAATGAAAACGTGTATGACCAGGTAGAGATCCAGATCAAATACGCTGGATACATAGAAAAAGAGTTTGAGATGGTTGAAGAGATGAAGAAAAAAGAGGATATGAACATTCCCGAATCGCTGAAGTATGAGAAAATAAACTCTCTCTCTACCGAGGGCCGCAATAAACTGGATCGTATTCGGCCTGAGACGCTGGGCCAAGCCAGCCGCATTAGCGGGGTTTCGGCCAGTGATGTTGCCGTATTAATGGTTTATCTAAAGAACTAAGCGCTTAGGCTAACCTATTTTAACGCTCAAAACCCTTTGTTTCACGTGGAACATCATCAAATAACTCGTCAAAATGTTCCACGTGAAACCTTCTCCCGTGTTGATGAGTTCATCGAAAAAAACCGTGATAAACTGGAGACCTATCTTGACGCCCTCTTCTGGTGGAATAACCGCGTAAACCTTATAAGTCGCGACGTTTCACGTGAAACAGCGTGGGAACATATACGGCATTCGCTTGTTATTAGTGGGTTTGTAAATTTTAAGGATGCAGAACATATCGTAGATGCTGGTACTGGTGGCGGACTTCCCGGCGTTCCTTTAGCTATAGCACATCCTGAAAAGAGATATTATCTCAATGATATTGTCTCTAAAAAATGATAGCTCTACGTCAAATCCTGCTAAAATTAGATCTTAATCATGCATTAGCGAAGGCTTTTTCCATTGAAGAAATGGAGTTCCCCGCTAACACCCTGCTGATTACCAAGCACGCGTTTAAGATCAATGAACTCTGGAAAATGGTCCGGGATAAATCTTTTTCCGAAATAATTTTTTATAAGGGAATGGAGTTTGAGGATGAACTAACGGATATCGATATACCCCTGCAGATTCGGGTGTTCGATCTCTCCGACGAATCGAATTTCTATGAGGGAAAGTCCATAATTATAGTCAAACCTAAGGAGGCTTAGTTTATGCAAGATTCTTCTAATAGCTGCTTCATAGGATAAAAAAACTACCTAAACAGCTCTTCTGAAATACCACATAACATCTATATCAACCAAATATATAGCAATAATGAACAGTACAGAGCGCCGGATGAAACTGATCCTGATGCTTCAGCAAGCCAACCAGCGAATTACAGTAAATGATATAGCTGAAAAATTTAATGTTAGTCGCCGGACTGTATTTCGAGATTTTAACAGCCTTTCCGAGATGAATGTACCGGTAACCTGGGATGAGCGAAACGGGTATGGGATTATGCGAGGCTATAAAATCCCCCGCTCATGTTCACCTCACGGGAGCTGGCTATCATTCTTGTAGGACTGAATTTTGTTAAATCCCAGGTAGATCAGACAATGGTAGATGATGCCAAAGGCGTGGAGCTCAAGATCAAGGAGGTTGTTCCCGAAAAGCTAAATTCATTTATGGAATCGCTGGAAGAACGTACGGTGGTTGACCCATTTCTGAATTACGGACCGGAAAAAAAAGAGGGAGGTAACTGGTACAAGGTGAGCACGGCAATCTCAGAAAACAAGCAGATGAAATTTTCCTACCGTAGTAAATCGTCGGAGGAAATTACAGAACGAAAAATTGATCCCTACCTTTTGGTTTTTTATCGAGATCACTGGAATGTGATCGGCTGGTCACATAAACGTGATGATTTCCGCAACTTTTTACTTGATAGGATGTCAGATGTGGAAATTTTGGAGTCTACTTTCAGGCCAAGGGGCGATATCGACGTAGAGGGACTTATTTTTCGATCTGACGGGCCATCCTATTTAATCAAGGTGGATGTATCAGAAACTGTTTTGCGTCGATTTAAAAGCAATCTGCCAACGAAGATATTAAGGCAAAAAAAGATAAAACCTAATTTATTTAGGTTGGAATTTAAATTTGATAATCTGTCCTATATAAACAAATGGCTTCTTCAATTTTATAACGAGGTTAAAGTATTAAAACCAGACAAATTAATTGATTTAAGAAAAAATATATTAGACCTAATGATAAATTCTATAAAGTAAATATACTTAAAGTATAAATGTTATAATATATACAACTGGAAGAATGGTGTGTAAAAAATCACTTCCGGTAAACACACCATCCGGGCCAATTGAAGATTGATGGAATCATAACTCCATCATCTGCCTGTCCCATGCTATTGATCGATGCTGGGTCCTGCATTAATAATCTCTTCGCTGCTCTGCTCCTCATAGTTTTCAAAGTTTTTACTGAATAATTTTCCTAGCTTCACCGACTGCTCATCATACGCTTCCTGGTCATCCCAAGTGCCTCTTGGGAACAGAATTTCGGAAGGAACACCAGGACACTCGGTGGGTATGCGAAAACCGAAGACTTCATCTTTTTGAGTGGGAACGTCATCCAGCTCTCCCTCATGAATGGCATTAACAATCGCCCGCGTGTTTTTCAAATCTATGCGACTTCCTTTGCCATAGGGTCCACCGGTCAAGCCGGTATTTACGAGCCACGCTTTTGCGTTATGTTCTCGCATTTTTTCGGCCAGCATCTCCGCGTATTTGCTTGGTGACCATGCCAGGAAAGCGGCTCCAAAACAAGCAGAGAATGTAGCTTCAGGTTCTGTAACTCCCACTTCCGTTCCAGCTACTTTTGCCGTATACCCGCTGATAAAGTGATACATTGCTTGCTCTGGGCTCAATTTACTGACGGGCGGTAGTACTCCAAAAGCATCATATGTAAGGAAAATAATATTTTGTGGATGTCCCGCAGTACATGGAATTTTGGCGTTTGATATATATTCAATCGGGTACGATGCCCGGGTGTTTTGCGTGATAGAGATATCGTCGTAATCTACTTGCCGTGTTTCCGGATCGTAGCCTACGTTTTCCAGGACCGTACCAAACTTAATGGCATTGTAAATCTCCGGCTCTTTCTCTTCTGAAAGATTAACCGTTTTGGCGTAGCAACCTCCTTCAATGTTAAATATCCCGTTGTCACTCCAGCAGTGTTCGTCGTCTCCAATCAGCTTACGGCTACTGTCTGCAGAAAGGGTTGTTTTACCGGTACCGGAAAGTCCAAAGAACAGGGCTACATCGCCTTTAGAGTCGCCCTCATTGGCTGAACAGTGCATGGAGAGTACATTTTGCCTGGGCATGAGGTAGTGCATCACGGTGAAAATACCCTTTTTCATTTCGCCGGCATATTCGGTTCCCAGGATAACCATCTGTCCGGTATCAAAGTTCACATCCACACTGGCATCGGAAGTCATACCCTCCGTGTATTTGTTCGCGGGAAATTTACCGGCATTGTATACTACAAAATCGGGATCACCGAAATTAGCCAACTCTTCACTGCTAGGCCGGATCAGCATATTGTTCATAAACAAGCCATGATAGGGACGTTCGGCTATAATCCGAACTTTTAACTGGTACTGTGGATCCCATCCCGCAAAGCCGTCCATTATATAAAGACGATCACAAGTATTGAGATAGTCAACCGCCCGCTGATGATTGATTTTAAAGGTATGCTTATCAAGAGGAATATTTATATTCCCCCACCAAATATCATCCTTAATCTCATCACTGTTTACAACACGCTTATCTGCGGGACTTCTGCCCGTTCGCTTTCCGGACCGCACCACCAGTGCACCATTGTTCGTCAATGCCGAACCAGCATCATATTTTATAGCTTCTTCATAATATTGCGCAGGGGCAGCATTTCTAATTATGTTATCAACTTTTATACCGTGTTTGGAGAGATCAATATTTGGTTTAATCATAATTTTATAAATATTAAGCTTTACGTAGAAACCTATACAGATATATAACCAGCATTTGTGATTATTGTATAAATAATGACCATTTTTTAACAAATGATGTAAAACTTATCCTTAAAATTGGTTGGTGTAAAGTAAGATGTTAAACAATAAATAAATTATATAAACAGACGTATTGATAACCCATTTCTTAAAATTTTAACAGGTAGATATTTCTTATGATTCAACGCAGATCGGTAGCTATCATTGGAACAGGAAATGTTGGAGTTGCCGCGGCTTATGCCATGTTTAACCAGCGCACGGTAAGTGAAATTATTTTGGTAGACATTGACAAGGAACGGGCCAGAGGGGAAGCGATGGACCTGATGCACGGCCAGTTGCTGGTAGGCAACGTCACTGTTCGGGCCGGCGATTATTCCGACCTTGAGGATACACAAGTTGTAGTCGTAACGGCCGGGGTAGGCCAATCATCCTCTTCGGAGTCACGACTGGAGCTGCTCAACCGTAATATTGAAGTATTTCGAAATATCATTGGAGAACTGGACAAGTACGCCCCTGAGGCGATCTTGATTATCGCCACTAACCCGGTAGATATTCTCACCTACGCCACGCAGAAGCTAAGCATTCGCAACCCGGAGCGGATTATCGGGACCGGTACGTTGCTGGATACAGCTCGTTTTCGCGCGTTGATCGGTCGCTATTATGATGTGGATCCCCGCTCGGTGCACGCTTATATACTGGGAGAGCACGGCGACTCCGAGGTACCCATCTGGAGCCAGGCAAATATCGGCGGTCAGCCAATTAAAGATTCGGTCGTAATGGGGCAGCATTTCAACCCGGATGTGATGGACTCTATCTTTGATAAAGCTAAAAACGCAGCGTATGAAATTATCGATCGAAAAGGGTATACCAACACGGCCATCGGGGTCGTAATCACGCGCATCGTGGAGGGCATCCTGGAGGATGAGAAAAGCGTTATCCCGGTCAGCGTCTACTGGACGGGCGAATATGGCATAATGGATGTATGTATGAGCCTGCAGAGCGTAGTAGGTATCGAAGGCGTAAAACAAAAAATTCTACCTAAGCTCAATGATAAAGAGGTGGAGGGCCTCCGCTACTCAGCCAGCGTACTGAAAGAGAGCCTCGAAAAAATTGATATCTAAATTAACCCATTGTATTGACAATCAGACGTCTTTGAATAACAAGATCATACATCGAATTGCGCTTGTGGGAGCCACGTTATTCTTATTGAACAGCTGTAGCCCTTCAACAGGTAATTCACAGGATAAAAAGACAAGCTTTTCTCCCACCGAATCCGATGAGCCGGTGAAGTGGGAACTTGCCTGGTCGGATGAGTTTGATTACAAGGGACATCCCGACTCGAGCAAATGGGATTATGAAGTTGGATATATTCGGAATGATGAGAAGCAGTATAATACTGAGCGGCGACTTGAAAATGCCCGCGTGGTAAATGGACACCTGATTATTGAAGCCCGAAAAAAACAATTACAAAAATCATCCCTACACATCGGCCAGCCTCGTAACCCGGAATAAGGCGGAATGGAAATATGCCCGAATTGAGGTTCGGGCCAAGCTTCCTACCGGCCGCGGCACGTGGCCCGCCATCTGGATGCTTGAAACCAATATTGACGAGGTGGGCTGGCCGGCCTGCGGTGAGATTGACATCATGGAAAATGTGGGATTCGATCCAAATATAATCCACGCAAACATCCATACAGAAGCCTATAATCATACACTGGGAACAAACAATGGCAACGGCATGCAGGTACATAAACCATATGAAAAATTTGTTACCTACTCTGTTGAATGGCTACCTAACCGTATTACCTTTTTTATTGGGGATGAGGCCTATTTTTCGTTCTCGAAGGATTCAAATGATCCCGCGGTGTGGCCATTTGATCAGAAATTTTACCTTATTATTAATGCGGCCATCGGAGGTAGCTGGGGTGGACAGCAAGGTATCGATGACAGCATCTTTCCGCAGCAATATCTGGTGGATTACGTTCGGGTTTACAAGCAGAAGTGAAATAGATGCCGTGATACAATCTCTCTCTTAGTCTATCTTTATTAGATTTAATTTTTAAACGTTGCCTGCCAGATCTTCTTTAAAATAAAAAAGGCCCCCGGGTTGGGAGCCTTTATAAATTAAATCTGAACGGCTCTTTATTAAACCGTCTCGTCAGCTTCTTCATTGACGACACGGGTAACGGCCGCGATCTGTCCCTGCTCATCCAGACGCATGATGCGAACACCCTGTGTATTACGGCCCATGGTACGTATACCGCCGCAATTCATTCTTATCACTTTTCCTTTTTCGGTAATGATCATCAGGTCATCAATATCAGATACCTCTTTCAGGGAGATAAGGTCTCCGGTTTTCTTGGTGACTTTAAGTGTGATTACCCCTTTTCCGCCACGGCTTTTGTTCCCGGTAGTCTTCCACCAGTGACCGTTTGCCGTATCCATTTTCTGAGATTGCCAGTACAGTCGCTTCATGGGTATTTTTGACGACAACCATATCGACAACCTCGTTATTTTTACCGATATCCATCCCCTTAACACCGGTGGTGTTACGGCCCATATCGCGCACTTCATCCTCGTGGAACCGGATGGCTCGTCCCTTGCGGTTGGCAAGAATAATATTGCTCTGTCCGTCAGTCAGTGCCGCTTCAAGCAATGAATCATCATCCTTAATATTAATTCCTATGATACCATCTTGGCGCGGACGGCTGTACGATTCGAGCGAAGTTTTTTTAACCTGCCCCTGCTTAGTCGCCATCATGATGTAGTGGTTGTTGATATACTCTTCATCATCGAGCGTTTGAACAGGTACAAAGGTCTTGATCGAATCATCCTTGTCAATATCGATCAGGTTCACAATTGCCCGGCCGCGTGACAGGCGCGAACCTTCCGGAATTTCATAAACCTTGAGCCAGTAACATTGTCCTTTCTCCGTAAAGAAAAGAATGTAGTTATGATTTGTGGCTACAAACAGATGCTCAACGTATTCGTCGTCTCGCGTGGAGGTTCCTTTCATCCCCTTGCCGCCTCGTTTCTGCCGGCGATAACCGCTCACCGGCATCCGTTTGATAAATCCCTTGTTGGAAATAGTCACCACTACGTCTTCATCAGCGATCATATCCTCTACGCTGAAGTCGTCGGCAGAATGTACAATCTGTGTTCTGCGACCATCACCATAGCGATCCTGCAGCTCAGTGATCTCTTCTTTTATAATGTCTGTCTGTCGGCTGCGATTCGAGAGAATATCCCGGTAATTGGAAATCTTTTCGGCAATCTCGGAATACTCAAGGTCGATCTTCCCCCGCTCAAGCCCGGTTAATTTCTGGAGACGCATATCGAGAATTGCCTTTGCCTGAATGTCGGTCAGGGCGTACTTCCGCCGAAGTTCCCGGTTGGCTTCATCGGGGCTGTCAGAAGCCCGGATAGTCTGGATAACTTCATCCAGCTCGTCGAGGGCGATCTTAAGCCCCTCAAGAATATGAGCACGTGCCTCAGCCTGATCAAGGTCGTAAATCGTACGACGTATAATAACGTCGATGCGATGCTCAACAAAATGGTAGATCAATTCTTTCAGATTCAGCAGCTCGGGGCGCCCTTTCACCAATGCAATATTGATGACGCCAAATGTCTGCTGCATCTGGGTGTATTTGTAGAGCTGATTCAGGACTATGCCCGTGTTGGCATTCCTCTTCAGCACAATGACGATCCGCATGCCTTCACGATCGGATTCATCCCGAATCTCGGAAATCTCCTCAATCTTGTCGTTTTGTACGAGCTTTGCAATCTTCTCGATCAGCGTGGTTTTATTGACTTGGTACGGTATCTCATTCACTACAATCTGCTCGCGATTGCCGCGGAGTTCTTCGGTAGTAGCCCGGGCGCGCATGGTAATTTTACCGCGACCCGTTTCGTAGGCTTCTTTCACGCCATCATATCCATAAATGATACCGCCCGTCGGAAAATCCGGAGCTTTGATATGTTCCATCAGCTCGCTGATTTCGATATCGGGATTTTCCAGGTATGCCAGGATTCCGTCAATCACTTCCGTGATATTGTGAGGCGCCATGTTGGTAGACATTCCTACCGCAATTCCGGAGGCGCCGTTAATCAGCAGGTTGGGGAGCATACTCGGCAGGACGGTCGGTTCCTGGAGCGTGTCATCAAAGTTGGGTTGCGTATCGACCGTATCCTTGTTAAGATCAGTGAGCATCTCCTCGGCAATGCGCTGCATCCGAACCTCGGTATACCGCATCGCCGCAGCGTTGTCTCCGTCGATCGAACCAAAGTTTCCCTGCCCGTCAACCAGTGGATATCGCAGAGAGAAATCCTGCACCATGCGAACGATAGTATCGTACACGGCAGAGTCGCCGTGCGGGTGATACTTACCCAGCACCTCACCGACAATACGGGCACTTTTCTTGTAATTCCGGTTGTGAAGCATCCCCAGTTCACTCATCCCGTATAAAACACGTCGGTGAACAGGTTTAAGGCCATCCCGCGCATCAGGTAGCGCGCGCGAAACAATAACGGACATCGAATAGTCGATATACGATGACCTCATTTCTTCTTCTATCGAAATTGGAACAATCTTCTCTCGGGCCATTTAGTAGATTTTTCTGGTTTACTGTTTGAATAATTTGTTCTTAAAAAGAGAATGGCCCTCCCACAACACATAATCCCGGAGGGTCAAATTTTTAAAACCTATACATCAAGGTTGGCGTACTTGGCATGGCTTTCAATAAACTCGCGCCGGGGCTGTACGTCGTCGCCCATCAGGCGGGAGAACAGCTTGTCGGCAGCAGCAGCATTTTCTACAGTGACCTGCTGCAGTGTTCTCGTTTCGGGATCCATCGTGGTTTCCCAGAGCTGCTCGGGATTCATCTCACCAAGCCCCTTGTAGCGGGAAACGTCAAATTTATATCGCGATTTCTTGTGCTCTTTCACAAGTTTTTGCCGCGTTTCTTCATCCCATGCATATTCAATATTGCCGCGGCTGTCGGTAATTCGGTAGAGCGGTGGCGTGGCAATATACACATGCCCATGCTCAATAAGCGGTTTCATGTAACGGTAGAAAAATGTGAGCAGAAGCGTTCTAATATGAGAACCATCCACATCGGCATCGGTCATAACAATAATTTTGTGATAACGCAGATTCTCCAGCTCAAAGTCCTCTTCGGCATGTCCCACACCCGCACCCAGCGCTGTAATCATCGCCTGAATCTCATTGTTTTCAAGTATGCGGTTGATCTTGGCTTTCTCCACATTCAGAATTTTACCACGCAGTGGTAGAATAGCCTGGAAACTTCTGTTCCGCCCCATCTTGGCCGAGCCACCGGCAGAGTCGCCCTCCACCAGGTAAATTTCACAGTGTTCAGGATCGTTAATGGAACAGTCGGCCAGCTTACCGGGCAGTCCGCCACCGCTCATCGCACTTTTTCGCTGGATAAGCTGACGTGCCTTCCGCGCCGCTTCACGGGCCTCTGCAGCAAGGATTACTTTTTCGAGGATCTTTTTGGCCGTCTTGGGATTACGTTCCAGATACTCATTAAGCTGATCATACAGCAGCAATTTCTACGGCGCTCTGTACTTCAGAATTACCGAGCTTGGTTTTGGTCTGTCCCTCAAACTGAGGCTCAGGGACCTTCACGTTGAGCACGGCGGTCATTCCTTCACGAAAATCTTCACCCGAAATATTGAATTTGCCCTTCAGCAGGTTGTTATCTTCGGCATATCGTTTCAGAGAACGGGTGAGCGCGCGCCGGAAACCGGAAATATGGGTACCACCTTCGCGCGTATTAATATTATTAACGTAGGAGTGGACATTTTCGGCATATGAATCGTTGTAATGAATGGCCAGTTCCACCGGAATCATGTCAACCTCACCATGGATGTAGATCGGCTCCTCCATCAACGATTGGCGTTCTTCGTCTGAGATAGCTTACAAAGTCCTTTACTCCCCCCTCATAGTGAAACGTATCCTCGATAATATCTTCAGGATCTCGGTCGTCTCGCAGATATACGGTAATTTCCGGATTTAGAAACGCCAGCTCCCGCATCCGGTCCGCAATGATATCATACTTGAATTCCAGGCTCTGGGGAAAAATTTCGGGGTCCGGCATAAAGGTTATAATAGTACCGGTTTTATCTGTTTCTCCAGTTTCTTTCAGCGGTTCAAGCACGCCACCCTTGGCGAACTTCATTTCATAGGTTTTACCATCGCGGTGCACTTCGGCATGAAAGCCTGAAGAGAGTGCATTCACACAACTGACACCAACCCCGTGGAGTCCCCCCGACACCTTGTAGGTATTTTTATCAAACTTACCGCCGGCATGCAACTTGGTAAGCACCACCTCAACGGCCGGAATTCCCAGCTTGGGGTGATCATCAACCGGAATTCCGCGGCCATTATCAGCTACTGTTATGGATCCATCTTCATTAATGATAACTTCTATCTCATCACAATAGCCGGCAAGAGCCTCATCAATTGAGTTATCAACTACCTCGTTTATTAGGTGGTGCAGTCCGCGCTGGCCCACGTCTCCGATGTACATCGCAGGCCGCTTTCGTACTGCCTCAAGTCCCTCTAAAACCGTTATGTTTTCCGCCTTGTAATCCGATACTTGTGCTTTAGCCATATATAAGGGGTTGAATAGTAGTTAAATTCATCATTTTGACGCCTGAAAATACTGTTTATGCGCGCCAATTCAAAGAAGGTGATAGGTTTAGTTGGCGAGCCTGTAGATATAGGCTCTAATCGACTATACGTAATGTTTGGACAGTTTGGATCTGCCTGCACCAGAGCCTGTTGTAGCAGGTGGATTATGGGAAATATTTGGTAGAAAAGAAACGTTGATGTTTTTCGACATAACATCTATTTTGTCAAACTCTTTCCAAACTGATAAATACAACGTTTTTGAAGTACTATGGCACGTAAAGACGACATTACAGGAAAAGGGCCACAGAACGGATACCGGTCCTCTAAATCCAACAACAAGACAAAGCATCGCTTCCAACAAAACCTGCAGAAGAAGAAGTTTTATATTCCCGAGGAAGACAAGTGGGTGGAGCTGAAAGTATCCGCAAAAACACTGCGCACGATCAACAAGAAGGGTATTAGTGCAGTGTTGAAGGAAGCACGAAAAAAAGGAACCCTCTTAAAAGACGTATAGAATTATGGCTAAAGGAAATAGAGTTCAGGTTATTTTAGAATGCACTGAAAAGCCGGGGTCTTCTCGATATGTAACCACGAAGAACAAGCGGAACAATCCAGACCGACTGGAGTTACGCAAGTACAACCCGGTTCTGAGAAAACACACCGTACACAAAGAAATTAAATAGAGATTGAGTTATGGCTAAGAAACAAGTTTTTGGAGAAGAAGCGCAGAAGCTGAAAGGCGCTCATCGCAAAATGGCTAAGGTAATTATCTCTACCAAATCCACGCGCGGCAAGTATGCTTTTAAAGAAGCAATGGTAGATGAAGAAAACGTGCGCGAATTTATCAGCGCGAACAAAGAGAACTAGTTCACCACGCTTTACGAGCCTCGATTATGGTTGCATCACTATAGCGATGCAACCTTTTTTTTGCGTACATTGCACTTCTAATCCTATCACAACCGGTTATACACTATGACTATCCAAGAACAGATACTGGCTGATCTTAAATCCGCAATGAAAAACAAGGAGCAAAACCGGTTGAACGTTCTGCGTTCTCTGAAATCCAAGCTCCTCGAACGGGAGATCAGCGAAAGGAAAGGCGGCGAGGCCACACTTTCTGACGAGCAGGTTATTGAAGTATTGATGAAAGCGGCCAAGCAGCGAAAAGAATCGATCGAGCAGTTTCGGGAAGGCGATCGAGAAGACTTGGTCAAGAAGGAAGAAGCGGAGTTGGAAATCATTCAATCCTATCTGCCAGAGATGCTCAGCGAAGAAGAAGTGCGCGATGTGGCACGCCAAAAAATCGAGGAGCTGGGCGCTGAAAACATGGCGGACATGGGTAAAGTGATGGGTGTCATGATGAGCGAACTGAAAGGCAAAGCCGAAGGCAGCCTGGTTAGCAAGGTGGTTAAGGAAGAGCTGTCCTAAAAGATCTGCCATGAGTGCTATGAATCTGCTCGACCTGATTATACTGTTTCCACTGCTCTTTTTTGGGTATCGGGGATTTGTTAACGGCTTTATTAAAGAGGTTTTCAGTATTGCCGGTATTATCCTGGCCGTGTTCCTAACTTTTGAGTACATGGAAACAGCAACCGCTATTATCAGGCCATATTTTAGCGGTGATGGCTCTTACATTCCCTTCATTGCGGGAGCTTTTATTTTTATTGGGACCATAGCCGCAGTACAGGTTGTAGCTCACCTGTTTAAAAAGGCGCTTGAAGCCGTGAACCTGAATTTTATAAACCGGCTTTCCGGTATGGCATTCGGCTTCATTAAGAGTGGAATACTGGTAAGTGCTGTACTCCTTATTCTTGCGGGATTTAATCAACCCTCGGAACAGAGCCGGCAGGAATCCATGACCTATTCTACGGTCGTTTATTTTGCACCGCTGGCCTATGATGCGGTAGCTTCGGTATACCCTGGGGCTGAAAATTTTTCTGAGACGATCAAAAAAACGCTGGATGAATACAACCCTATAAAAGATTTTCCCATGCTTGATTAGAGAACTGATAATTCTAGCCTATTAAGTTTCTAATCACAAACCGACGGCGCTGATGGGCGGATATTTTCTGGAATTTGGGATATGTAATTTGGATTTTCTCCTCTGTAATTGATGGTATAAAACAAACAGTAATACTACTCACTATATCAAAAAATTAGTTGTCCATGTCTTTTTCACCTGTTGACCAGCAACTGGAAGTGATCCGCCGGGGGACGGTAGAGATCGTTCCCGAAGATGAGCTTATTGAAAAGCTTAAAACATCCAGAAAAAAGAACAAGCCTCTCAAAATTAAGCTGGGCTGTGATCCCACCCGGCCGGACCTGCACCTGGGGCACTCTGTTATTTTACGGAAGCTGCGCCAGTTCCAGGATCTTGGGCACGAGGCAATCCTGATTATCGGTGACTTTACCGCGATGATTGGCGACCCCACCGGCCAAAACGAAACCCGGCCGGCCCTTTCTGCGGATGAGATCAAGGATAATGCTTCCACCTATCTCGACCAAGCCACTAGAATTCTGGATGAGGAGAAAACAACGATCGTCTACAACTCCGAGTGGCTCGGCTCCATGCAGTTTGAAGATGTCATCAAACTGGCATCTCAACTAACGGTAGCTCGTACTGATTGAGCGGGATGATTTCTCAAAGCGCTTCGAAGCGAATGAACCCATTTCACTGCACGAATTCCTATATCCGCTGGCACAGGGTCAGGATTCTGTGCATCTTCACTCTGATGTAGAGCTGGGTGGTACCGACCAGAAGTTCAATCTGCTAGTGGGCCGCGACCTTCAAAAAAATGACGGACAGGCGCCCCAAATATGCCTGATGATGCCCCTGCTGGTGGGCACGGATGGGACCAAGAAAATGTCAAAATCCTACGATAACTATATCGGTATTACGGAAGATGCAAACGATATGTACGGTAAAGTGCTCTCCATTCCTGATGATCTTATCTATCCATGGTTTGAGTTAATCACCGACGTTCCGGTCGAGCAGCTGTCTGAATACAAGAAGAAGGCCGAAGAAGACCCGCGCAACGCCAAGCACGATCTCGCTTTTACCATCACCGCTATGTACCACGGCGGACAGGCGGCCAAAGAGGCCCGTCAGCATTTTGAGCAGACTGTAATCAACAAAGAGATATCCGACGAAGCACCTACTTTTGAGTATGAAGCCGGCTCCGAGGTTCGCCTGCTGGATATCATTGCGGATACCGGATTTACAGAAAGCAACGGTCAGACCAAGCGCCTTATGAAACAGGGCGGCGTCTCCATTGATGATGAGAAAATAACCGACAAAAGTTATGTGGTTGAGTTTGAGGATGATACTGAACTTGTTCTTAAGGTAGGCAAGCGTAATTTCTGCTATCTCAAATCGAAATAGAGGTAAAATTCTCCGGCGGGTGGTATTCCCGGAAAAACCAATATATTTATTAGGATATAAACGGAAGGGGCAACTGACAGCCAGAAGCAATTATGGGCACGCACTACAAAGGGACCGACGAGGAAAAGGCTACGCTGAATGCATTTATCAAGATGACGCGTGCCAGCGAATCGATTAACACCCGCCTGAATCGCCACCTGGCTGACGCTGATATCACCGTCAGCCAGTTTGGAGTGCTGGAAGCCCTGACTGCATCTCGGTCCGTTGAACCAGAAATCGCTTGGCGAAAAGCTGCTTAAAAGTGGCGGCAATATTACGATGGTGATAGACAACCTGGAACGCTGCGGATATGTGGAACGCCACCGCGATCCCGATGACCGCCGATCTGTGCTCATTCACCTGACCGATGAAGGCAAATCTTTTATTGAATCGTTCTTTCCCAAACACCTGGAAGCCATCAAAGAGGAATTCTCCGTGCTTACACGCAAGGAAAAAGAGCAACTAGCCGACATTTGCAAAAAATTGGGCTCCAGGAAAGTGACACCTATCTTCATTAATAGATTGCCAATCCAGTCACTTATTAAGCATCGCCAGCGAATTTTTGACCAGCTGTTGCAGGTCGTCATAGGATCCGTTCTCTTTGGCCGCTGCTTTCACCGCTTTTTCTGCGTCTCTTTTTCTGAAACCGAGCGATTCCAGTGCAGATATAGCCTCTTCCTTTAAACTGTCGGGCAAAGAAGTTGAGCTTCCATCTGATACGCTAATATCCATGGAGAGGTCGCTGATTTTATCTTTCAGTTCAAGGATCATACGCTCGGCCGTTTTCTTGACCGATGCCGGTGATGTCAGTGAGGGCATCTTTATCCGACTGAACCAGGGCAGTGATAATTTGCGTTGCCGGCAGCCCTGAAAGAATAGTGAGGCCCAGTTTTGGTCCAACACCTTTGACGGTAATCAGCAGCTCGAACAGCTCCTTTTCATCGGCGGTGGCAAACCCGAACAGCCGCTGATCGTTGTCGGTAATATGATGATAGACCAACAACTTCAATTCTGTGCCTTCGGCGGGAAGCTGCTCAAAAGTCTGTGTAGAAATTTCAACTTCATAGCCCACGCCGCCAACATCGATAATGGAAAACTCTTGATGTTTATCGGCTAATAATCCTTTTAGATATGCTATCATAAAATCTGGTTTCAGTTAAAAGGAAGATTGTCGCTGGTTCTTTAATCCTTCACCCGATCGGGATTTTGCTCTACAAACTCCGCCCAGCTTCCTTTGCTGTGGTTTTGATGACCCTTTTTCTTCCCTTTGGGGATTTGGCCCTCAATGCTACTCATCTTCATCAGGTGGCACCAAGCCACGGCCAGGGCATCTGTGGCATCATTTGAAAGCTTTTCTTTGGGCATGGAGACGGTTTTCTGCAGCATAAAGGCCACCTGCTGTTTGCTGGCGTTGCCGTTACCTGTAATCGATTTTTTCACCTCTTTGGGATAATACTCGGTAATCGGAATGTTGTGATTGGCCCCTGCCAGGATGATGGCCGCTTGCGCCCGACCCAGTTTCAGCATCGCCAGGGGGTCAACGCCATAAACGGGGGTTTCTACCGCCAGGTGTGTGGGATTGAATGATTTTATCAGCTTGGTGACGCGATCATAAATCACTTTTAGGCGTTCGGAATGCTCGTCAATATCGGCAAGGCGGATGGTATCGCATCGTAATGCTTTAAGCGATCCATTTTCTTCGGTGAGAATCGAATAGCCGGTATTCCTTGAGCCAGGATCAATCCCCAAAATTATACTAGGCATAGGCGGTGGTCATCAGTTCGAGAGCGATTAATATCTGAATCTAATATAAAAGAATGTATCGACTGAAGCACAATCTGAGATAGGATGTTTTAAGGGGTGGATGCGGGGCTTAAAAGAGAGGTATAAAAAATCCGCCGCATATATAATACGGCGGACTCAATCATGATTTTTCATGCCCATAGGTAAATTATCTATGTGATAACCTGTAAATTTTTTAGTGTAGAAATGGAACCTATTACAACTTTCCGAAAGCTCTCTCGGCTTCCATTAGTTTTTTGTAGGCGGAGGTCTGGTTGTAAGCCATGGCAAAATCACTGGCTTTGTTGCCAAAATTGTTGACGATCATGGGATCTGCGCCATACTCTAACAGTTGGGCAATGGTGTGGGTGTGTCCGTATTTGGCAGCCAGCATTAAAGCAGTGCCACCGGCATTATTTTGAGCGTTGACCTGTGGATCATGAGCTAAAATTAGTTCCACGATTTTACTATCTCCAGTACGTGAGGCTTCCATCAGAGGGGTAAAGCCCTGTTTGTTGCTTTGGTTGATATCCGCCCCGTTGATGATTAATGAAGAAAGCCGTTCAACATCACCATCTTTTATGGCAGAAATAACGGCGTTGTTGGATTGATGCTGGGCCGAAGCCAAGGCTGGAATTGAAGCTATCCCGATTGCAAAAACAGAAAACAGAAAGAGTAAAAGATTGAAGCGTTTCATAATAACTCCTGATTTTTATTGTGGTTAGTACATGCATGACGTACGCTACATCTAAATCGGAAGTTTCAGAATGGCCTGTTTTTTAAAGAAAAAATTTCAAATGCTGCCTTTTTAAGCCTTTCAAGTTGAGGTGCTTACGTATCAGGCTCTTGCGTAGAAAAGGCAGCCGACAAGCTATACTGATGAAGAATCAGAAGACAATTCAATTTAAAATAGTTGCAGAGAACGGTTATTTAAATACCTCGAACGTATCGATCCGGGAGAAATAATCTTTTGCGGCATCGATCACTTTGGGGGCCAGGATCAGCGATGTGACAACCGTTGGAATCGCCATTAGAGCAAACATGCCGTCGATCAGGTTAATGACTGAACTCAAGGTCGTAACCGCTCCCATTACAATGGACACAACATAAAAATAGTTATAGTAGTGTTGCTTCTCGGCGCCAATCAAAAAGCCCATACATTTGGTGCCGTAGTAGGAATATGTGAATAGAGAGCTAAAGGCAAACACAGACACGCAAAGTACGAGCAGATATGGGCCCAGATCTCCAAGTGCCTCCTGAAAGGCAGAGGCCGTTAAAATAATACCGTTTTCATTTCCGGACTGCCAGGCACCCGATACTAAAATAACCAGGGCGGTCATGGTGCAGACCAGCAGGGTGTCAATGGCCGGGCCCAGCATGGCAACAAGTCCTTCGCGTATGGGTTCTTTGGTTTTGGCTGCACCGTGTGCCAGGGTCGCCGTTCCGATACCGGCCTCGTTTGAGAATGCCGCCCGTTTAAAACCAGTGACAATAAGCTGGCCAAGAGCACCTCCCATGGCAGCTTGTGCAGTGAAAGCATCGGTCACAATGAGATATAGATATTGAGGAATAACATCGTAATGCGCAAAAAGAATGGCCAAGGCAGACCCGACATACAGAACAACCATAGCGGGGACCAATTTTGAGGCCACCCGTCCGATTCGTTTAATTCCACCAAAAATAACCAGCGACACGATTCCGAAAATTACAAGCCCGGTGATCAGGTCACCCGTAAAATGGGCTTCCTGTGTCACCCAGCCGTTGGGGATGTAGATTACATCACGAAGTATTTGCGTAAGCTGGTTGGCCTGGAAAATGGGAAGAGCACCAAACAGGCCTGCAATGGAGAAAAGTACGGCCAGCGGTTTCCATTTTTTACCGAGACCCTCCATGACCATGTACATAGTGCCTCCCTGCAGTTTACCTTCCGAATCGTATCCGCGGTACATAATGGAGAGCGTACAGGTAAAGAATTTAGTGGCAATACCCAGGAAAGCACTAACCCACATCCAGAATACAGCGCCGGGACCACCTGTGGCAATGGCTACAGCCACGCCGCTGATATTGCCCAATCCTGATAGTAGCGGCCAAGGCACTGGCCAGCGCCTGAAAATGGTTGATGTCGCCTGGATCGTCGGGGTCGTCATATTTACCGCGCAACACATTGAGGGCGTGCCGGAAGTGGCGGAAGGGGATAAACCGAGAGTAGATCATGAAGAACAGCCCGCCGCCACCCAGCAAAATGACAAGGGGTGTTCCCCACATAAAGCTGGAAAATGCCGCTAAAAAATCTTCAATATATTTCAGGGTTAGGTCCTCCGGTAAAGTTATTCAGTAAATACAGAATGAGGGGCCAAAACTAATAAAGCCCGTATCAGAATGCTAACAGTGTATTGAAATTTGCAAAATTGGATTTCTCAGGTTTGCATCTGCCGCGCGTAGAAGATAAAATCAGTGGCTGGTGGATCTATTTCGGCCCCCCGGAGGAGCAACGCTATCTGGGAGCGGTGGTGCTGCCCGTGAATAATCAGGTGGTGCAGGATATCGGAAAGAAGTGATTCATGCTGTTCGTTCTTGCTGGTTCGGTAAATAATGGCGGAGTCTAGATTATGACTCCGCTCCTCAACCAGATCAGTCCACCGTTGAAAGTTGGCTTGAATCAAGGCTTGACAATCGACCAGTAAAAAATCGGGCCAGATCTCGGTGTTGGGCAGCTCTGTGCCCGTTACCGAATGATACCAGTGGTGTTGAGTTCCGATTATGTGATTTAAAAAGTCCGTTGCCCGGCCTCTTTTTTCAAAACCGGAGTGGGTTTCCAGCGAATGTAAAACCCTGTTGTTTGCCCAAAGATCATATTTGAAAAGTTTTTGCAGGCGTTCAGCAGAAGTCATAACAATGCCTAATTGTCCAGTTTAGCATGGGTTCCGTCACAGAATGGTTTGGAGCCGGAGTGCTTACAGCCGCACCATGCTACCTTTTGGGGCTCTTCTATTTTTTCTACTATTGGAGAAAACTCGGTACTGGTGTGTGATCCGTCGCAATATGGTTGATTATCAGATTCACCGCAGGCACACCACGCATAATTTCCGGGTTCAATTTTCATCACAAAGGGGCCTTGTTGTGCTACAGTTGGCTCAGCCATAATCGGAGTATGTGTTTTAATTAAAAATTACCGTTCTTAGCATAGCAGAATAGGAGTAAGAATCCAAATGACTAAAAGCCCTGACGCGCATATATTTAATAGCTTAACCAGGTAACCGCTCAAATTTATAGTAAATACCATGTTGCTAACAGTAGATATCGGCAATACGAATATTGTAATCGGAATATATTCTGAAGGTGAATGGCTAAATACCTGGAGGGTTCAGACCTCAACAGATCGCACGGCAGATGAGTATTCTATTATTTTGGATAGCTTGTTCAGCCAGCAAAACCGATCGTACAATGGATTGGAAAATATGATTATCAGCAGTGTGGTGCCACAGCTTACCGCATCTTTTAAAACTATTCTACGCCAGAAAACAGGCGTTGAGCCACTGGTGTTGCACGGCGCGCTGGATACCGGTATAGCCGTGAAAGCCCGGGACCCTCAAACTGTGGGTGCCGACTTGGTGGCCGATGCCGTAGCTGCCTATGATTATTTTAAAGAAACCTGTATTGTGGTGGATTTCGGCTCGGCTACCACCGTTATGGCGATTGAAGAACCGGGCGTGTTCCTGGGTGGGGCGATCGGCTCCGGGCTAAAAATTACTACCGATGCCTTGGTGGAGCGCACAGCTCAGCTCACGCAGATCCCGCTTGAACCGCCGGAAAAAGCGATCGGGAGGAATACGGTGGAGGCGATGCAATCGGGGCTGGTACTGGGACATCTCTGCATGGTGGAAGGGCTCATCGAGCGGATGCGAAAAGAGCTTGGAACCCAGGCTAAAGTCGTTGCCACCGGCGGACTCTCATCAACAGTGGCACCCTATACCGATTATTTTGACCAGGTTGACCCAATGCTTACGCTTAACGGCATGAGGCTGGTAGCAGAACGAGTTAATCGAGATGAGAATTAGATTCTAAATACACGTAGAAAGATACAATTATCCCGAGCACCATCGTTTATAAGTATGATATTGTGAACTTTAAGAAACCCTAATTCAATTAAAAAGATTTAGAAAAATGCACGTTGGGGAATTGGATAATTAAATATTAGATTTAATAGACAAGCGTAAAAATTTATAAACCAGTTCGATTATGAGTATTACAACAGTAGAAAATAAAGAAGCAATCATCAGCAGGGCAGAAAATATCTTGGATCGCCCGGTATCGAGAGATGAAAAACTTTTTGCCATCTGTGAATTGCTGGATGATGAAGTTGAGGCGTTCGATTGGGTCGGGTTTTACCTGGTGGATCCAGAGGCAGACCGCGAGTTGGTTCTTGGACCCTATGTGGGCGAAGCCACCGACCATACCCGCATTCCGTTTGGCAAGGGTATTTGCGGGCAGGCTGCTGATACCGAGCAAACGTTTGTCGTACAGGATGTGAGCGAAGAAGATAATTACCTTGCGTGCAGTATCCACGTAAAAGCAGAAATTGTGGTACCTATCTTAAAAAATGGCAATTTGGTAGGGGAGCTTGATATTGACTCCCACACCAAGAATTCCATTACGAGTGAACATCGCCGCATGCTTGAGGATATCTGCGATATGCTCAGCAGCGAATTTTAAGAACGCTTTGCTGGATTTAATGATGTAGGGGGGGGCTATGCTTGCTGAACGAACTTTTAACATTAATTCAAGTAACCCCCCCCGACAGCTTTTTCTTCTTTCCGTTTCATCGCATCCATCATCTCATTAACTTTTGTTTTTAAAACGAGATGTGATCCACTCAAACACACTGCGCTGGGTGGTAAGGTTTTTGTCCAGGTTCTTACGCAGCTGGTTTTCTATCTCACGTGCTGTCTCCTTATCATCAATATTATTCTCCTTCGCATATTCATTGATTAGATACAATACTTCATGCCCCTCCTCACGATCAAATAGGTTGCTGTCCGGTTTCCCTTCAAATTTGGGGTTTTTACCGAGATTTGAAGTCCATGAATAATCGTATTTCAAATCACCTTTTTCGATTAAAGCCATACTAAATTCCCTCTTTGATTTGTGATAGATTTTATAATTCGGTCTAAAGCATAACGTATACAAGAATAGGGCGTTCAGTGTTCGCCAACCTGGTTATTGCGAGATTTTTAGTGGAAACTGCCATATAGTTTTTCGCTGGCTGGAATAGCCAGTGAAAGTCGGTTGGAAGGGATAAAGACGGGTGGTAAAGGAAGAAAACACGCAGGGTGGATTGTACCGCCTTATCGAAATTCGATGTAGGTTACTCCCATCTCGTTCGGAATTTCTGCGTAAACCAATCGTCCGTCACTGTACGTTGATTCCCTATAGATGGAATCTGCAAAAATAATTATGAATTCATCCTCCGAAGCTGTACAAAAGGGCACTGATCGAGCTGGATCGGCTCTCTGTTGAACTGCATGCCGCCCTAAAGGCCGAACTAATTCTCTTTGATGTAGCTATGAACTTTATAATGCCCTGTAATCTGAACTAACCGGCAGATAGTAAAAGGCACGGTCTTTTGTCAAAACCTGTGCCTTTTCTATCCTACAGAACAAGATTGATCAGTAATTTTGTATGAAGAATTATTCGCTTGGAGGTACGGCGTCATAGACAACCACTTTATCCCAAAGGCTGGAGTATTTCTCCACAAACTCCAGGTGGGTGGGATGAGTCTGGTATGCCTGCTCATCCTCCATGTTTTCAAAAATAAAGGTGATGGAAAAGTCGTAGCTGCTGTCAATTACCCCTCGCGAGGTCGGTGCAGGCACGCCAATATATCCATCCTGAATCAAGTCGATCTTCTCAATCATACGTAGTCCTTCAAGCAGTTTGTTGTGATCTGATTCGCTGTCGGGGTTATTTAGCCAGAAATAGACTGTGTGCACAAATGGGCCATCTACTGATTCGGCGTTTGAACTGCTGTTTTGCTGGGCCAATGCAGGTACGGCCAGGCAAGAAATCAAGGTGAAAATGAGAAACGTATTCATTATTGTGCTCGCTTTTTTAGTTTAAATGAGTGCTTTCCAGAGTGTTTAAAAACCACTGTAAAGCTACACAGAGTATTGATAAATGCAAGCAGATAAAGAACTATGCCTGCGGCTTCACATAATAAGGCATTGATTGAGCAGGGCTAATCTACTGTAGCAGGCTGTACCCGAGAATCCGCAACTCGCTGGAATTGGTGGGCTCATCATAATAGATCTCAATCGAAAAGCGGTATTCGCGATTTCGCTCAAACTGATAGGGTTCAACGGCAGGGATTTGCAGGGTTTGCTCATCGCCGGCACTTTCAGCAACGGTAATACCATCTTCACGATTGCACACCGTAGTATCATCACATTTGAAAATTTCAATGACAACCACCTCAATATTGAGGGTGTCCCTAGCTTGGATAGAGCTGCTTTCAATGAGTTGTTGCAGGGTGACTTGGGGATAGTTACCGGCTTGGGATAGGTCCGCTCGTTTTCGTCCGGACACCGTAGCACACGCGGCCAGGAGTGCCGTGAGCATACAACTGAACAAAAAGTACCTGAGCGGTTTCATCGTAATAAGGTTAATTAAAAATCCGGGCAGAACCGGTGGGAGACGAATTTATCCCCTTTATTCTAACGTGATTTTAAATATTCTGTTATATGCTTGAATATAAAGGTCTTAAAAAATATACAGGATTTTTCACATTTTAGAACTGTAGTTGCCTATGAAGTTTGGGGATCACACAGGTTATTTCTCTTTTGGTGGCTACGTAAAAATGATGATATTCCCGGTGTCTGGAGTTCTGGTTTAAATCCAAATGAATACAACTATGAGTAATGATATCTGGAGACAATATAAAGTTAATGAAGGACCCCCGCCCGTGCACTTGGTGCTGGGAACATTGCATGTGTGGATCCAGAACAAAAATGAGGAGGTGTGGATTGCCCACCAGTACGGAGAGCAGGCTTTAGAACAGATAAGCAAAGAGTCGGCACCGCCGGAAAGCCTCTCGTGGTCGCGCTGGGCCTACGATCCCGATGTGGATAAGCTCAATGTAAGCCCTGTTTTCCCCGACCTGCCGATTGTTATAAGCTCCGAATACCCGCTGACGATACCTCCCGGTGCCAGGATTCAGATATTTACCCGCATCCCCATCTGGCTGCGGATAGGCTCAGCTAAGTCAAGCTATATGCTGAAGGAGATACCAAGCGTTCAGCTGTCAAAAACTTGGTTTGGAACTCCGGTTGAAGGAGAGTTGTGTTACTGGTCGCCCACCAAGGCACGACGTAGCCTGGAGGGCGTTGAACCCCGTGATTATTATGTGAACTGTCCGATCTGGATCACTAATAAAGGGGCTATGGACCTAAATTTTGAGAGATTCTGTCTACGGGTGGAGCGGCTTGGTATTTATCGCTATCAGCAAGAATTGTGGGCGGGCGAAACAAAGATTGTACACCATGGAGAAGATTCCGACAGCGACATTATCATGACAGGTAAACTCCCACCTAATCTGGGGAAGGCAGAACTTCTAAGCAAGGCTCGAAATCCTATACATACAAGTTTGGCCACGCGTACTTTCAAAAGGCTGTTTGACGATACCTTTATCACCGCACGATAACGACCGTTTTACTTATGCAAGATTCTACGAGTGTTTCTAATTTCTCAATCGAAACTATTGTATCCGAAGAGTTTATAGCGCTTTCTATCCGTGTAGCCATGCTCATTGCTATCGGTTTGCCGGTGGTGTTTATGCTGCGGGGTGGGCGCGTGCCTTTTTCACCAAGCGATATGCCTCTCACTATGGCATGCTGGCTGGTAAGATTGTGTTTTACACCGGCCTGACGATCCTGGTGGTAACGGTGATGGGGCAACTGGGTGTGAGTTTAGCACCGCTGCTGGGGGCGGCAGGCATTTTAGGAGTAGCCCTGGGATTTGCCTCTCAAACCAGTGTGTCCAATATAATAAGCGGTCTGTTTCTTATTGCCGAACAGCCGTTTAAGGTGGATGATATTATTACGGTGAACACTTCCACAGGAATCGTGATGTCTATTGATATGCTTTCCGTTAAACTGAGGACCTTTGACAACCAATTTGTCCGCATTCCCAACGAAATGATCATTAAAACGGAGGTGATCAATCTTACCCGTTTTCCCATCCGCCGGTTCGATGCCCTGGTTTCGGTAGCTTATAAAGAGGATATAGGTGAAGTCCGTAACGTGTTGTTAAAGGTAGCTGAAAAGAATGAGTACAGCCTGGCCGAGCCGGAACCCCGAATTATATTCAATGCTTTTGGGGCCTCATCAATTGATCTGCAGCTTCGCGTATGGGGAAAGTCTGATGAATGGCTTCTGCTTAAAAACTCTATTTATGAAGAGATTAAGGCCCACCTTGATGAGGAGAACATCGAGATTCCGTTCCCCCACGTATCGCTCTATAGCGGTGAGGCCACCAGTGCAATTCCCATAGAAATCAACGAAAAAAAGGGGGCCGCGAAATCTCCAGATGACAGTTCATTAAGGTAAGCTAATTTGCCTCGATTGTTCTTGTTTTTCGATGCTTTATTATTAAATTGGAAATGAAATGAGAGATGGCTAGAGAGGAACAATAAGAAATATTTGTGCTGAAGGTTAATCCTCTCAGATTTCAGTTTAGAACATTTAGGAGTAAGTAGTCCGAGTCGATAATTCTCCGCCTTTCATGATGTATTGATCAGGAATAGTTCGAATCGGTATAAATTACAGTATACGCTATGGAGCAAAAAAATCACTTCGGGAAAGCTAAAAATACACCATCATCTTCGCTTTCCTATCCTTTGGAGGAGCTGCTGTCAGCCAGTTCAATCATATTTTATCACTGTAAAGCGAAAAAGCATTTTCCACTGCTCTTTATGAGCGGCAATGTATCAGAGGTGCTCGGGCTTGCCATTGATAAATTTTGGGAAGATGAAACCTTCTGGACGGAAAGAATCCATCCCGAAGATCGCGAGGAAGTAGCGGAAAAATTCAAGTCGATTTATGACACTGAGCAATTCTCTGTAGAGTACCGGTTTAAGCATGGGCAGGGCCACTACATTTGGCTGCATGATGAAGTTAAACTGATTCGAGATGAAGAAGGAACCCCGGAAACCGTTGTGGGATCTTCGGTTGAAGTGACTGAACGGAAGGATGCTGAAAGGAAACTTCAATTTTTGAACCGGCAGCTTGAGAAGAGAATTGAAGAGCGAACTGTAGATTTGATGATGGCCAATCGCCGTCTGAAGCTGCTCGAAATGGCGATTGAAAATATCAACGATATGGTGGTGATAACAAAAGCCCCAAAGTCCGATCCGCTGGATTCAAACATTGTATTTGTAAACCGGTCATTTGAAGAATTTACGGGTTATTCATCCGACGAAGTTAAAGGGAAAACCCCCACCTTTTTGCATGGAGAAAAAACTTCGCAAGAGGCATTGCACTATATAGAAGAACAGGTCAGTGATATAGCGCCGCTCCGTGTAGAATTTATCAACTACAAAAAGGACGGGTCAACCTATTGGGTTGAACTGGATATGGCCCCTTTCCCTGCAGAGAGGGATGATGAGATCTATTGGGTGGGGATTAATCGGAATATCACCCATCGCAAGGAAGCCAACCAGCATCTGAAACGGGAGAAAAACTTTGTTGAAGTAGCGATTAACAGCCTGCCCGGGGTGTTCTATATGCTGGATGCCGCTTTCAATTTTGTGCGGGTTAACGATAATTTTAAGCGGGAGCTCGGATATAGCCGTGAAGAACTGACTGAAATGACCGTGGAAGATCTTTTCCCGCCAGAGCAGCGGGCTGAGCAGATGGCCGATGTTAAAAAGAGTTTCGAAATGGAAGAACGCTCAACTGTAGCGAGGGTCCAAAAGAAAGACGGAAGCACCGCCTGCTACCTGTTTACCGAACGCCAATTCGATGACGAAGGCCAGCAATATATTGTGGGTACCGGCATAGACATTACCGAGCAGCAGCAAGCCGAGCACAAGCTTAAGGAATCACTCAAAGAAAAAGAGGTGCTGCTCTCCGAGATACACCATCGTGTTAAAAATAACCTGGCCGTTATATCGGGATTGCTAGATCTGCAAGCCTTCAACGCTGAGAATGAAGTAGTGCTGCGAGAGCTCCGCGAAAGCCAGTCGCGTATTCAATCCATCGCTATGGTGCACGAAAAGTTGTACCAGTCCAACTCCCTCTCCAGCATTGAGATGAAAACCTATGTCAACCAGTTGACGGACTATATTTCAGGTATTTTCTCGGGAGAAGGTAATAGGATAGAAATCCAAAATAATGCAGAGGAGATTAGTCTTGGTATCAATCAGGCGGTACCATGTGGATTGATACTGAATGAACTCTTGACCAATGCGTTTAAGCACGCCTTTAAAAAAGGGCAGAGCGGCATAATTAAAGTGGATTTTCACAAGAAGGACGACAATATAGAGATGCGAGTCAGTGACACAGGCCAAGGCTTGCCCGAAGATTTCGATATCGATTCATCGCATTCGCTCGGGATGACCCTTGTGCAAACCTTGGTAGATCAGCTGGGTGCTGATGTTGATATCAATTCAGGGTCCGGCGGCACTACTATTATCATTACCTTCAAGCCTTCTGATTAAGATTTTGGCAGAATAAGAGCTTTCGCAGCTCGTTTATATTCCTACTTTAAAAAAAGCTGCCATCTATCTATGAACCGATCTGCGAAAATCAGTCTGCTTACCGGCCTGTTTTTAATATTGGGACTATCTGGTTGTTCCAATTCCACCTCTTCGGAACAGGATACACGTTACTTTGAATTCAGGCATGAGAATGACGCCATCGATTATACCATGGTAGCGGCCACCTCCGATCCCGATGTGATAGCAAAATTGGAGCAAGAACTTCAAAAACCGTTTGGCGATCGCAACAGGCATATCAACGGCGACATAGCGCGCGGTAATAAAGCTTATAACGGCCAATGGAGCTGGTATTTTATTCCAAATGAGTGGGATCTCGTCGAAGCATCCGTTGAGGTGTGCGATGGCCGCCCCGGCATGGTGGAAGAAAATATCGATTACTGGGTCGACCAGGTCGGTTATTTCTGTCCGTGGTCATCCCGGGTGGTTCGCGAAGTTACCCCAACTATCGGTGGTTAACCAACTCAGGCTTGTTCCGTCTTGCAGGTTCGGATACCGAATGGGGCATATAGTGGACAAAAACTTATAAAGCTGGTCAACAGGAAAACAACGCCCAGAACGATTAGCACGATGCCCAGGGTACCCGACGTAACACCGGTATAGTAAAGCACACCAAAAAGAATGGCCAAGATAGTTCTGATGATTCGGTCGGCGTTGCCCATGTTTTTTGTTAAGCTCATGATGAACTCCTTTACAGGTTAAGTGAGGATTGCTTTAAAATTGATCTGATATAAATGTAAAGGGCTTGCAGCAGGAGTTCAGTGATTAAAATCACATAAGCTTAAGAATTTTGATTCTGTTTCGTCCCAGTTCTACCATGCCCTTCTTTTCCATCTGCTTGAGCAGCCGTGAAACTACCTCTCGTGAGCTGTTTAGCTCGTCCGCCAGTTCCTGATGAGTGACGTGCAGAATGTTGCGTTCAAGCGCCGTGGTCCTGTCACTCAACAGTTGGATGAGTCGCTTGTCGATATGTTGGAATGTTACATTGTCGAGCGTGGTGAGCAGTTCCCGGAAGCGTTGCTGAAACGTGGAGAGTACAAAGGTTTGGAATATCGGGTCGCGCTCGTACCAGCTGTGGATTACGCCTACAGGCACTGCCAGCAACCTGGTCTTTTCTAGGGTGACGGCTCGTACCTGGCTTTGATCCCTTGAAAGTGAGCTGGTGAGCGTCATGGCGCAGCTTTCTCCCGCCTGGATATGATACAGATACAATTCATGGCCTTCATCATCGCTCCGCAGTACTTTCACGGCACCATCAATGACAAATGGCACCACGCGGATCGTCGAGCCGATATCCAGTATCTGGGTCCCTTCAGGCACCTCCTGCACCTGGCATTGTTCGATATGTTTTTGCAGGATATCGCTGTCGTTAAAACGGGGGAACGCATTTAAGAAATCTTGATCCATAGTTCAACTGTCACTGGTTTCTTGTGATCAGACTGGTAAAATACAAATTATAAATAGATAACCGGCCATGAGCTATTTGTCAGTGAGGGTTTTATTTATTTATGCTTTTTGGCTTTCTTTCTTAATGGTATCGGCGTGTGAGGACCAGCTGCTGGATAGAAGCGCCGGCCTGCTTCCTATGAACTTCAATATGCCCCGTGCAGATACCAGTTCGATAGATCGTGAAGTCCTAAATATGTGCCGCACTGATGCCGGAGCCTTTCCCCAGCTCGCGGTGCTCCCATATGAAAATGAGAGGTGATAAGCCGCTCCAAAACTTTTTTCGAGGGAGGTGGTCCTGACCGGAATGCCGACGTGAATCCACGAAGTATAGAATTTACGTTCAGTGTGGGATGGGGTGACTGTCCGGCGGGATGCGTTAGTTATCATTACTGGAAATTTTACGTTTCCCTGATGGCAGTGTATTGCTGACCGACAAGTACGGCGATCTGCTGAGTGAATACAGAGGCTGAATGGCAGTTTTGCTAAACGATTTTATCAGAAAACTTTTTATATGATTCAGGTCACATATTATCATGATTAACCCTAAGAAAAGGAGTGCATTCACGATGAAGACATGGCATAAATCTCGTAAGTATAGAACCTCCCTTCTTTTTGGCCTGTTGCTGAACTTGGTTCTGCTAGGATCTGCCCTGAGTCAGGGTCTGGCCTCAGAACAGGTGGCCAAAATTAAAAGTGTAGCTGAGTTTAAAATAAGCCCTGAAGGTAACAACATAGCGTACACACTTCAGGTGCAGGCCGATCCAAAAGAATCCAACGAAACTGCCTCTTACCATCTATATTTGTACAATCGAGATAGTGGAACATCTACGCCATATTTCACCGATGCCAGCGTAAGCTCGTTGGCCTTTCGACCTGGTCACAACGCCATCACCTTTTTGACAGGCAAAAAAAATGATGAGACTACCTCCCTGTATCAGATTGCCCTTGATGGCGGCGAAGCCCAAAAACTCTATTCATTTGAAACATCCATTGCCGGATACGACTGGGCGCCGGATGGAAACCACCTGGCATTTATGGCTCCGGATCCAATAAAACGACAAGAGTCAACTCTTCCCTATAATCCAGAAATTTACGAAGAAAACATGACGCAACGTCGCGGTTTTGTTACCAATGTAGCGGTGGAAAATCATCAGCCACACCGCATTAAGTTGGAGGGATCTATCTACCAGATGCACTGGAATCCTGATGGAGAGCGGCTGGCCATAACCATCGCACCGACTCCGCTCGTTGATGACTATTACATGCACCAGCAGGTGAAGATCGTGGATCACCACGGCGAAAAGGTCCTGGCGGAAGTCGATCACGAAGGAAAGCTCGGTCAAATAGCATGGAGCCCCAATGGTGAGCGGCTGGCCATGATTTCGGGCGTCGATATCCATGACCCTATCGATGGTCGTTTATTTGTAGTATCGGAGGAGGGAGGAACGCCTCAAAATCTGCAGCCTGATTACCAGGGAAAATTTGAGCAGATACAGTGGGCTGACAACAATACGATCTGCTACCTTACAAGCGAGGGCGTCTGGTCTACCTACGGCAGTATCAATGCGGATGGATCTACCTTACGCACTATAGTCGATACCGGAGGCCCTATTATCAGTGAGTTTGCTCGCTCGAGCGACGGTACGGTTGTATTTGCGGCTGATAATCCGACTCATCCTGATGAACTTTACCTTATGGAACCTGATAGTAACACAGGCAAGCGCATTACCAATAGCAATCCATGGTTGGAGGAAGTGCAGATGGGTGGGCAGGAGGTAGTTAACTACAAGGCTCGTGATGGCACGGAAATTCAGGGTATTTTGATTTACCCGCTTAACTACCAAAAAGGCCAGCGCTACCCAGTGATCACCGTTGTTCACGGCGGACCCGAAGCGCACTATGATAATGGCTGGGTAACCTCTTATTCTGATGCAGGCCAAGTAGGAGCTGCCCGCGGATATGTGGTTTTTTATCCCAACTATCGAGGAAGTACCGGCCGGGGTGTTGAGTTTGCAAAAAGCAGCCAGGGAGATCTGGCCGGTGCCGAATTTGATGATATTGTCAGTGGCGTGGATCATCTGATAGAAGCAGGAGTTGCAGATGGCGATCGTGTGGGCGTTACCGGCGGCTCCTACGGTGGATACGCCACGGCCTGGCTCTCTACGCGCTACACCGATCGTTTTGCAGCCGGCGTGATGTTTGTGGGGATCAGTGACAATATCTCCAAATGGGGCACCAGTGATATTCCGGAAGAGCTCTACCTGGTGCACGCCCGGCAGCGTATCTGGGAGGATTACCAGTTCTACCTGGAGCGCAGCCCGATCTATCACGCCGGCGATGCTGAAACCCCATTGCTGATTATGGCCGGAAAAGAGGATACGCGTGTTGATCCGGGACAATCTTATGAAATGTTTCGTCACCTAAAAACCAGAACTGATACCCCGTTCGTTTGGTGCTTTATCCGGGCGAAGGACACGGTAATGCCCATTCCACTGCCCGTTACGACTATAATATCCGCATGATGCGTTGGTTCGATACCTATCTTAAAGAGGGCGGACGTGATGCTGAGAAACCACAGACAAGAGTTGAAGTAGAAAGAAAGTAGTGTAGAAAAGTTAAATACTCTTCAAATGTGGAGATCTGAAATGCATTTTTATATCAGGGTATAGAAGCGGTCCACTTGGTAGATGGACCGCACGCACGTCCGTAAGCTGGTAATCGTCAAATTCTAGGTGGTATACTCAGCGTTTATGCGGATATACTCATAGGAGAGATCGCAGCCCCAGCCGGTAGCTTCTTCGTTGCCGGCGTTGAGGTCGAGGATGACGGTGATGTTGGAAGATTTCATTTCTCTCTTTACCTCGTCGCGTTTGTCGGCCAGCGGCTGACCCTCTTTAAGAATCTGTACCGCTTTCTCTGGATTGGAGCCGATAAACAGATCCACTTTTTCAGGATCGAAATTAGCCCCGGCGCGACCCGCTGCACCCATGATGCGGCCCCAGTTGGGATCGGTGCCAAAAATAGCGGTTTTTACAAGGCTGGAGTCAGAAACGGTGCGGACGATCTTTCGGGCATCTTCTTCCGACTTCGCGCCCTTCACCTGGTATTCGACCAGTTTTGTCGATCCTTCGCCATCCGAAACAATCAGTTTGGCCAGGTGCGTGCAAAGCTGTTCAAGATGCGTGTAAAACCGCTCGTAATGTTCATCTTTGCTGTTAATTATCTCATTTTCGGCCATGCCGTTGCACATCACGGCTACCATATCGTTGGTGGAAGTATCGCCGTCTACCGTGATCATGTTGAAGCTTTTATTAACGGCTTCACGAAGGGCCTCATCCAGCAGCTTGGGTTCAATGGCCAGGTCACAGGTGATAAAAGCCAGCATAGTTCCCATATTCGGGTGGATCATTCCAGAGCCCTTGGCGATCCCCGCCATGTTGATGGTGATACCATCGAGCTCAAAATCGGTAAAGCCCTCTTTGGCAAACGTGTCAGTCGTGAGGATGGCGTTGGCGCACAGCGAACCGGCCATATCGCGGTCGGAAAGCTTTTTTACGCTGGTTTCAATTCCATCCAATACTTTTTCTGTAGGAAACGGCTCCCCGATCAGCCCTGTAGAGGCCACCAGCACCTGCTCAACAGGAATTTCCAGCAATTCAGCCGTTCGTTCAGCCATGGCCACGGCGCCTTTGTAGCCTTCTTTACCGGTACAGGCGTTGGCATTGCCGGAGTTTATCACGATGGCCTGCGCCTTGCCGCCTTTAATGTGTTTACGGCTCAGCTTTATCGGCTCAGCACAAACTACATTCTGGGTGAATACCGCAGCAGCAGAAGCTGGTTTCTCCGAAAAAATAAGTGCCAGGTCGCGGCGTTTCGATTTGATGCCCATGTGGCATCCCCAGCATTTATAGCCTCGTACGTGTGTAATATTATTCAGCATGATAGATCAGTTATTAGGTCGATTTAGATCGTTTGTGTATCGGGTATTGAGTGTTTGGTATAGTGCATTATGGATTTAGCGGGGTGATCTGTAAGCCTGTGCGTTCAATAAATCCAAACATGATGTTCATGTTTTGTACTGCTTGGCCTGCGGCCCCCTTTACCAGGTTGTCAATCGTGGAGACGGTCAAAATACGGTTGGTCCGTTTGTCGTAGGCCACGTGAATATCGCAGTAGTTGGAGCCGCGCACGTGTTTTACATTCGGCGGGCTGTCAACCACGCGGATAAAGTGCTCTTTCTCATAAAAGCTGTAGTACCATTCTCCAAGGTAGGTGCTGTTTATTTCCTGCTTGGGAGTTGAGTAGGTCGTGGTTAGGATGCCGCGGTCTATCGGCAGCAGGTGCGGCGTAAAAATGACTTCGGTTTCTCTGCCGGTAAATCGCTCCAGGTTGAGCTGTATTTCCGGCGTATGGCGATGATTTAGCAGCCCGTAGGCCGAGAAGTTGCCAAAAACTTCGGGGAAATGGGTACTCTGTTTCGCTTTGGCTCCGGCCCCGGAAACTCCCGATTTGGAATCGACCACAATCTGGTTTGGTTTGATCACATCATTCTTAATGAGCGGTGCCAGCGCAAGAATTGCAGACGTAGGATAGCAACCCGGGTTAGCCACCAGCCGTGCATTGCGGATCTGGTCGCGGAACAATTCCGGGAGTCCGAAGGCTGCCTGGCCAATAAAATCGGTGGCACTGTGCTCCTTCTTGTACCACTGCTCATACTCCTTGGCTGATCCAAGCCGAAAGTCGCCCGAAAGATCGATAACCCGGTAACTATCGGGATCCCAATTTTTGATGAAATCCATAGAAACGCCGTGCGGAAGCGCCAAAAACACCAGGTCTAGCTCATAATTATCTAGATTCTCCAGTGGTTCCAGCTGCATATCAAACCGGCTGTGAAAATGTGGGTTTATTTCTGAGAACCTGGTCCCAGCTTTACTTTCTGAAGTGATAACTTCAATACTGACATCGGGATGATCGATCAGCAGTCGGACCAGTTCGGAACCGGTATATCCCGTTGCTCCGACAATTCCTACTTTCTGTTTGGTCATGAAAAAAGAGTTTGTACAGATTAAATTTTTTGTGTCTAAACAAGCGTAGATATATCAGAAAAACCAGATTTAACCCCAATTGGATTTCTGGAAAAAGTAAATCATAAAGACAAATAAAGCATAACCATTAGAGATAAAGGCTAAGTCATTGGAATACATAGTGTTATGAAATGATTAGCTGTTTCGGTGGGAAATATAACTCAAAATGACGAGCAAATCATTTCAGGTTTATATACTAGGAACAGAACAGGTAGAGGTATGAAATCAGTTTATGTGCCAGGGCTGGGTAGAAAAAGCCCTCCACATGGAGGGCCTTAATTTTAAAAAATGATGACTTAATTTTGAGTGCCATAAAACCGCTCTCGAGCAATTTCATCGCCACTCCAGTGCTGAACGGCTACCTGCTCGATATCCATAGGCTCGTCGGATCCTTTGAAGGTCACCGTCATTGTGGATTCAACACTGGTAATGCCTTCATCTTCGTTGGAGGTGATGCCACCTACTTCAATTCCGTGAAACTCTTCAACGCTGCCGAAGAACTCCTTCTCGCGTTCGCGGTTGGTGTCTTTTCCTTCCACTTCGGTGCCGTCTTCCAGCACCATAACCACGTCATCAGCGTAGTATTCTTCAAAGGCATCCATGGCGGCACCCTGGGCAATGTGATTATAAATATCTGTAATCCTGTCTAAATAGCTCATAATATTAAATTATTTAATATTAAACGATTAGTTCAGGCATTATAACTAGTTAAATAAAAGAATCGTTTACCGTCTACCTGTTTTTGAGCTGATCGAACCGGAAATTACCTATCGTTATGATTGAGTTGATACCGGCTCTGGACAAATCCGTTTTCAAATGTGGTAGTAGTAATATGCTGGAGCTTAATATCGTGATTCAGTCGGCCAAACAGTGAAATTCCTGTTCCGATGAGGATGGGAATATGGGTTAGGATAAATTCCTGGATAAGTCCTGCCTGTAAAAAGCGTTGAATGGTATTCCCTCCATCAATATAAAGATGCTCAAATCCTTGATCGCCCAGTTTTTCCACCACTGCTTCCGGAGTGGCAGACATTACCGAAACTCGTTTGGCTAGATGTTCTGGTGGATTGAGTGAGCCGCTGGTTAACACCACAACGTTCTTGATATTATTCATGGCCTCCTCCCCGAATCGTAAATTACGGCTCTGACTTAACTCATAATCAACCCAAGGAGGAAAACCATGAACGTTTATACCGGTATTCATTCATATTACTGCGGAATTGATTTGCACGCAAGAACCATGTACGTCTGCATCCTGGACAAAGATGGGAAAAAAGTCTATCACAAAAACATACCCTGCCGGCCCGACCGGTTTCTGCAAGCCATTGAACCGTTTCGGGGTGATATTGTCGTCGGCGTGGAGTGCATTTTCTGCTGGTACTGGCTGGCCGACCTGTGCGAAGAGGAAGGGATCGACTTTGTGTTGGGTCACGCCCTGTATATGAAATCGATTCACGGCGTTAAAACCAAGAATGACCGGATTGACTCGCTGAAGATCGCCCGGCTGATACGCGGCGGTAACTTTCCGGTAGCCTATGTCTATCCACCGGAGATGCGGGCTACGCGGGACTTGATGCGACGACGTAATCATTTCGTGCGCAAACGGGCAGAGCTGCTGGCCCACATCCAGAATACAACGATGCAATACAACCTGGAGCCACTCGGAACCTTGTCCAGGCCACACCATCGTCGAGATAAGGATATCGTGGGGCACTTTCCCGATCCGGTGGTCCAGCTTATCGTGGAAACCGATTTGCAGCTGATCGACCACTACGATCCGATTATCAACAACCTGGACAAGCAAATCTTGAAGCTGGCCAAAGGCCATGATCCAGTCAGCCTGCAACTACTTCAAAGCATCCATGGAGTGGGTGAGGTTCTGTCATTGACCATGCTTTACGAAATTCATACGATCGACCGTTTTCCAAGCCGGGGCGAGTTTTGCTCCTACGGGCGCCTGGTAAAGGGGCAAAAGTCATCGGCCGGAAAGAATTATGGAACCACCGGCAAGCGTATCGGCAACGCACACCTGCGATGGGCCTTCTCGGAAACGGCAGTGCTGTTTCTGAGAAAGAACAAAGAGGCTGAGCGCTATTATAACCGGCTGATTAACCGCCATGGTAAAAGCAAAGCCCTCAGTATTGTCGCCAAACGATTGGGAATCGCTGTCTACTACATGCTTAAACGACAAAAGCCTTTTAACATAAAAATGTTTTTACAAAGCACCATGGCAACCGAAAAAGCATAACGGGAGGGGTGCTGGTGAGCCCGACGTATAACTAAGCACGAAGAATGAGGGTAGAGCTTCATTCCACCAGTTGCTATCACTGTGACTGCGTAGCAGATCACCGCATTGACTGGATAAGCCAAAACAGCCCTCAATAGCTCGCAGCGCTTGATTGGACGCCGCACCCGCTCCTTATAAATAACTTTCGATGCGATGGACGTGGACGAACTTCCTCTGAAACATCAGGGGGATCTGTGCTGCCCCTTCCCCGAGACTACCTATAACTGGAATAGTGGTATTGCAAATAGTTAGCAAACTGCCTTAGCCTGCTGCTTGATTGTCCGGTACAAGGGAACGTAGTATTTTCTATGGCCGTCGGGACAGCAGCCCGACCATTTTAATAGTTAGTCAGTTGAAAACGGTTGAAATGCTGAGCCTCTATATATGTTTGGTGCAGTCAGATGAACTGCAAAACCGGTATTGAAAACTGCCTGTAGTACAACGCCATTGAAAAAGTGTCGAAACCGGCAAAGCGAGAAGAGATTTTTTCTTGCCTGGGAGACCTATTGCCACTTGACATTGGAGGCCATATATATGTTATATGGCCATTCTTTAAAGGAGAGCACGTTCTCAAAGGTATTTCGTTCCATAACAATAGCGTCAACGGATGATATAAACGCATCATACCCGTAGTCTTCATCATTTTGGCGGGCATCATCAACAGGTAGCCAGTCTAAATCTCCATCTGGTCTGGCTATAAATCCATCCAGGCTAGCTGCTATAAATACTGATTGTTTCAGCTCCATTCCAGATTCACGTTAGAATTCAGCGACTATATATTATTCCTTGGCAACTTTGTTTAACTATTAAAAATAGTCCTTTAAAAATCTTTAAAGACCAGGGATATTTTTCTGCATAAAAAGCAGGTTATCTTATTCCTCTGTTCAATATGTAGAATACCCCACCTCATATTGCAGTGCTTCAATAGCGCTGCCCAGGTATACCAGCGGCGCGTTCCAGTTGATTGCAATTTCATTGGAAGCGTAGGAGCAGTAGTCATCGACGTAGGATTGATCCGGGATATCAGAAGGATAGCTGCAGCCATCCTGTTGGCCGGGATTCGGTCCGCCGGCAACAAAACCGGGTACAGGCGGGGCAATGCCATCAGCTCCGGAGGGACGATGATGCGGATCCATCGGCGTTTTATCGCCATAACCGGTCACAAAAGCGAACGATGTACCGTTTCTTCCCATCAGGTAATCGAGATTGTTGAGAGCGGCATCGATATAATCTGTGTTGCCGGTTAGCCGGTATGCCTGAATCAACGCAATGCCCTGGTTACCGGCCACCGAATTGCTACCCCACACAAAATTGCTCGGTGAGTGCCCCATTACTACCCCATACGCCGACTCATTGCCGCCCTTCATCAGTCCATCGGCAAAATCAATAACCAATTGGCGAATCTGCGGGAGATCTTCTTTGGCAGCTCCGGTCAGCTGGTCAGAAAACCGCAGCAATGAGTAGTAGCCCAGCGCCTGAACCTGGCCCCAGGATGGCAGGGGCATCTGGTCGTCGGGAATCATCTCGACGCTATTGTAGTAGTTTTCATCGCCCGTTGACAAATACAGTTCTGCAGCCGCCCAGATAAACTCATCCTGTGCGCTGTCGTCGCCATAGGCGCCCGTGGACACATCGGGATCGTAGCGTTCGTTCATTGCTTCCTGATCATAGAGCTGATCGGGGTGTTGTTGTGCCCACTGCCATGCTTTTTTGGAGGCAGTAAGGCAACTATCTGCCAGCCCTGGGAATTGTTGCTCATATTCCAATAAAATTCGGTAAGCCTGGGCCATAACTGCAGCAAAATCAAGCGTGGCGGTTACGCTTTTTTGAACGACATAGCGGGCATCGGTATCATCGGCGGGCATCACAGTTCCTGAAAATCCCGCGGAGGTCATCTTGTGGTACACACCACCGTCGTGAGGATCCTGCATCGTCAGCATCCAGCGAAGATTCCACATCAGTTCATCCAGCAGGTCTGGCACGGCATTATTGTTTTCCGGGATGTTCAGCTCAATTTTGCTGGTGTAGCCTGGGTAATCCTCAAACAAGGAAAACATAGTGCCCATGGTAATGCCCGAGTTTACAATATATTTGTTGTAGTCGCCGGCATCATACCAGCCTTTTGGTGAACTGATTACCGTGCCCTCGGGTCGCTGCCGGGTTGCGGCTGAAGGATGGATCAGCACGCTGTCGTCAGGATGGCCAGCCTGGCGATGCCAGCGTCCGGCAAACTCTTCAGGCAACGATATTGATGCCCGCTGAAAATAGTAGGATTTAATGGCAGCATCGGCCACTTCTTTATGAACGTTTTTGCCAATAGAAAAGGGATGGGAATTGCCAGCACCGGGTAGAAATAATTTGTCAGGAACCGGGGCGCGTAAATTCAGAAAAATAAGCCGGCGTGACCATTCGCGGCCCATATTGATACTGTATTGATTCACTAAGCTGGCCGGTAAATAAAGTGTCTTCTTTATTTACAGAAACCAGGTAAAACGGCCCGCTCAGTTCCTGTTCAACAATCGCCACTTTGGGAGCATCGGGATAAAAGCCGATCTGATTGAGCCGTACCAGGTTCTCTGAATCGATTTGCTGTGCACAACTCGGGGTGAAAGATATAAGCGTAAAAAGCGGGATCAGTATTACAAACGAGATGTTTTTTTTCATCATAAGCAGGCTCTTTGAAATTGAGATACAGATTTGCCGAAAGTTCCTAAATTTCCGGTAGAATTCTAGCATATAATGTTACCCAAAAATGAAGTAAGAATATAAGCTTGAATCAGCGAAAGCCTGTTAGTCAGGAGAGGAGCAGATAACCGGAAAGTGAGAGAAGAGGGCTCGATTGCTAAATACTGGTGAAAAAGTAGTATCCCATTATGCCCGAGGCCAGCACTTTAAGCAGTGTACTCGCTAAGAATCCAAAGAAAGAACCGAGCGCTGATTTTATAGCTCGATTAGAGGTTTGCCCGGCGACCAGTTCTCCCAGGAAAGCGCCAACCAGGGGGCCTAAAATTAATCCAACCGGAGAAAAAAATATGCCGACTACCAAGCCAACCATACTCCCGCCGATGCCATACGAAGTACCGCCTAGCTTTTTAGTGCCGTAAGCTGGTATCACGTTATCAAGGATCATCAGGATGCCAATGATAAGTGCCCAGATGATGAAGAATTGCAGCGAAAAGGGAGTAGGACTGGTAAGTCGCAGAAGAAGCAATCCCACAAAACTAACAGGCGGTCCCGGCAATACCGGGAGAAAAGAGCTTATAAAACCGCCAATGATAAATACAGCACCAAGAATAATCCAGACCAGCTCCATAAGATCACCATGTTATTGATTACAGGTATTAAAAAAAACACGTTATAAAAGACGAGTCATAAAACCTGAATGTTGCAAAAAAGCCATCTCTTTTAGATCGTTCCTTTTCGTAAAGTTGTTGTATTTGTTAAAGAATGGCGTTTAATTGAATTTATAACAATTAATTTGTTTAATGCCAGTTATTTTAAAGGCAGTTTGCCGCCTGAGTAAGTACGTGTTTGGGTGGTAACTATTCATCCAATCGTATAATGGTGCCATACTATGGTTAAGACAAACGAGTCCTCCAACATCAAAAACCTTTTATTCTTAAGCCTCTGCCTTATGGTTGGCTTCATATTGTTGCCGTCAATGGTTTACAGCCAGGGAGATCCCCGCACGCAGAACCGCGGTTCCTGGAGTTCTGAAGCAGCCGGATCATGGCTAGATGGACCGCAGTTTCTGAGAAAAGCCGATGCCTTAATACCAATTGAGCCGACACCTTCACTGGAAGGGACCCGCTATTATATAGATGAATGGCTTCCTGGTGCGATAGTACTAATTGACAACGTAGCGACCCGGGAGTATGATCTTAAAATGGATGCATTTAACAACCAGGTCCATTTCCAGACCGAGGAGGGTGTATTTGCCCTGAGCAGTAAAAACATCCGGAGTTTCTACCTGAATGATGAGGAAGGGAAAATTTTCTTTAAAAATGGGTTCACATACCCCCGTGCTGATATTGAGCCATCAACATTTATGCGGGTTATTTACAACGGCGATCTGAAACTACTGGCTCATCACACCGCGGATGTCAGGGAGTCACGGTCAAAAATAGTGGCTACTTCAGGACGCGTAACCGGCAAATTCATCCAGCGCACTGACTATTATATTCAAATGCCGGATGACCAGATGCATAAGCTCCGCAAGCTTAAGAAGAAGCATGTGTTGCGTGTGCTTGACGAGTTTAGTAATGAAGCTGAAGAATACGCCCAAAAAAACGACCTGGAGTTTGATGATGAGGAAGATCTTGCCAGTATCTTCAGCTATTATGAGCAGCTGATGTACCGCGGATCCAAATAGTATATTTCTTTTCACATTCCACTTACAAAAGAAAAATATGCCTTAAGGCCGGGGTGAGATATGGAAAGGCCAATATCCAATGTTCTATAGTTGCCCACAATTAAAAACCAACTCCGAGTGCACTAACCTCCCGGGACATTCAATTCTTGCTTGCCTGTGCCGGAATATTTATCATGCATGGCAATTCTAGTTCAACGGTATCTGTCGGAACAGCAACTCGAATAAATTAACAAGATTTTAATATGGCAAACGGACAGGCAGACGATCAGGGGGCGGCCACGAAGAAGGATTTCTTCGGACACCCGCGGGGGCTATCAACCCTGTTTTTTACCGAGTTTTGGGAGCGCTTCAGCTACTACGGCATGCGGGCGCTTCTTGTTCTTTTTATGGCAGCCGCTGTAACAGGGGACAATCCTGGCTTGGGATTCAGTGATGGCCGGGCCACCGCCATCTATGGGCTCTATACTTTTTTTGTGTATGTGCTTGCCATGCCCGGCGGCTGGGTGGCCGATAACTTGTGGGGGCAACGAAAAAGCGTATTCGTGGGCGGCTGTATTATTGCCCTCGGACACTTTACCATGGCCGGCCCACTGGTGGACCTGCCCAATGAAATAACATTCTATCTGGGTCTGTTCTTTATCGTAGTGGGTACCGGACTGCTGAAACCGAATGTCAGCTCCATGGTCGGCGAGCTTTACCCGGAAGGCGGCGCACGACGCGATGCGGGTTTTTCCATCTTTTACATGGGTATCAATTTTGGGGCCATCCTGGGACCTACGCTCTGCGGTATCCTGGGCGAAGGCTATAACTGGCACTGGGGATTTTCTCTGGCCGGGTTCGGGATGCTGTTCGGCCTCCTCTCATATAAATTCGGAGAACAGAACCTTGGCGACGCCGGCAAGCTCAAAGTTAATGACAGCCAGGCAGTGCTCGACAAGCGCAGCCGGAATTTCTGGATCACAACCGCCGTCAGTACAGCTGTCATTATTCTGTTTACGGTATTGATGAACACGGGCGTCATTGGCATTTCGCTGCAGCAACTGGCTCAAACACTGGGCACCAGTGTAGCACTTATCGCGGTCGTCTTTTTCGCTTACCTGATCAATGATCCGAAATGGATTGGCGGCGTATTATTGCTGGCTGTGGCCGGTTTCTTTGGCGCTTCCCTGAACTGGGGATATACCCTTTTCTCCTACCAGATCGGCATCGGCGTTTGTGTGATAGCGTTCCTGGTGATCAATACCATCCGCATGTTTATGCCCAGCTTGAACGTTACGCTGGAAAAGAAACGGCTGTTCGTCATATTCTGGCTCTTTATACTGGCGGCCCTGTTCTGGAGCGGATTTGAACAGGCAGGTTCCTCACTTAACCTGTTTGCTGAGCGAGAAACAGATCGCATGTTCGGTCCTTATGGACTGATTACCCAAATCGGGACGTTTCTACCAGCATTGCTCTTGGCCATGCCGCTGGCATACGTCAGTTGGCGCATCTTTAAGCGCGACAACCTCTGGTGGGTTGGCAAAGCCGGGGTAGCCGGTCTTTCGCTGCTGGTTGTCGGGTTCACCTATTATATCTCAACCCAGTTGACAGTGGAATGGGAGATGCCGGCCAGTATGCTGCAAAATATTAATCCTCTTTTTATTGTCATCTTAGCCCCGGTCTTTGGATGGCTCTGGACCTGGCTGGCCCACCGCGATGCCAACCCCTCCATTCCCATGAAATTTGCATTGGGCTTGCTGGGACTCGCCGCCGGTTTCTTTGTGATTTCGTGGGGCTCGGCCAACGCCAGCGGACCCAACTCCGTATCGCCCGCATGGCTGGTGGTCACCTATTTTCTGCACACCTGTGGCGAGCTTTGCCTGTCTCCGGTGGGGCTCTCATCCATGACCAAGCTGGCCCCTGAAAACCGAGTCAGCCAAATGATGGGTGTCTGGTTTGTAGCGGCGGCGCTGGGCAACCTGTTTGCCGGGCTCGTAGCCGGACAGCTTGAGACCCTGGCTCCCACTAACCTTTTCTGGAGTGTAGCAATGATGGTTGGCGGTGGCGGAATCGTCGCCCTGCTGGCCACACCAACTGTGAAACGACTGATGGGCGACGTGGAGTAGCAGAGCACAGCACGTATTTGATATTTCAAGCCTCCAGGTTTTTCAAGATCCTGGAGGTTTTCTATTCATCTCATGTGCGTCGCACGTGTTCCTTGGTCAGTCAAACACAATCGTCCTGTTATTATGGATAAACACCCGCTCTTCAAGCACGAGGTTCAGTGCCTTGGCCAGCACTACCTTTTCCACATCACGGCCGGCCTGGGCCATCTGTTTAGCGGTATAAGTGTGGTTTACGGGAATAATATCTTGCGCGATAATCGGCCCCTCATCAAGATCCTCTGTGACGATATGAGCTGTGGCACCAATAATTTTAACCCCCCGCTCAAACGCCTGCCGATATGGCTGGGCTCCTGCAAAGGCTGGCAGAAAGGAGTGATGAATATTTAAAATCCGATCCCGGTAATGTTTGATAAAATCAGAGGTGAAAATGCGCATGTATTTTGCGAGCACCAGGTAGTCGGGGGCGTATTCCTCAAGTATGTGGAGGATTTGCGACTCGTGCTCACGGCGGCTTATGCCTTCATGATCCACATGGTGGAACGGAATATCAAACGCTTCAGCAAGTGATTCCAGCGTCTGGTGATTGCTTACCACCGCTTTAATTTCAGCCGAGAGTTCACCGTACTTGTGGCGTAGCAGCAGATCTCCAAGACAGTGCGGCTCTTTTGTGGCCAACACTACGGCAGAGCGGTCTCCTTTGCCCGTTAATTGGATATTGGACGCTTCTGGTAATGTTGAGCTAAGGTCTTTTTGAATGGACCTGGAATTATCCGCCCCCTCAAACGCCGTACGCATGAAAAAGTGATTGGTATTTGCGTCGACGAACTCCTGGTTGCTGATTATATTGAGACCGTGATCGTAGAGAACACCGGTTATTTTGTGAACAAGGCCCTTCTCATCCGGGGCGTCGATCAGTAGAATTTCCTGCGGCATACTAAGTTATTTTTTTGGTCTGTAGATCGCCCATAAATTAAGAGTATTGAAATCAACAGCAAGAATTAGTTCAAGTTCTATAAATTTTTAATTCCAACTAGAATGTACACCTAAAATTTCACGGCGAGACCAGCGCCAATAAACGAGTTGCCGCTGTTCAGGTCGTAACCGCCATTGACGTCGATTTGTAGCGAGGAATTGATCATTTTTGTGAGACCCGTTTCTACAAAATGTTCTTTGGAGTTGCCGGTCAGGAAAGAGGCATATCCGAAATACCCGCTAACATCAGAATCGGGCACAGAAAAACCTGGCGTAATAGTTAGCGTGACCATATCCGACCTGCGAACGGGTCCGAATGTGTAACCCAGGTTTGCGCTTAACGACCAATTTGTGGAGAGCTGGTAATCGGCCAGCAGCGTTCCGGAGGGATGATAATTGTCATTGCTGAATGGTGAATATCCGGCTGGTATTGTGATGGAACCAAGCCCGGAGAGGCGAAACGGGGAATTAGTACGATTCATGAGATCTACTTTCAATCCGATACCGGGATCGGGCATGCCTGTTTTGTCGCCCAGCGGCCGTGGTTGTGTTTGCACGACAAATGAGTTGAGCTGCACCCGAAGCTCGGCCCCTGGCAAAATACCGTGGCGGAACATCACCTGTCCAAAGCTGAACTGGTCTACCGGGCCGCCCTCAAAATATTCAACCCCGGTCTCAAGGTATGTAGCCTTTGGCTGAAGAACATAGGTTCCATTACCGAGACCCGGGCGATCAGGAGAGAACTTATCCTGGGCGTGTACGGCAGAGAAAGTGATTAGCATTAATGAAATAATGGCTGGGAATACTCTACGAAACATCATAGTAAAATAGTTTTTGATGACTATTCTCGACTCAATCTTGCAGAATATACAAATAAATAAGCCTGACTAGCCGTTCCAAAGACATTATATTTTGCGTTATGACACAACAGACCAAACAGGCCCAATCAGCCACCGAACAGCGAGAGATCACTGAAAAGGACCCAATTGCCGCCATCGCCACGCCCATTGGTGAGGGCGGCATTGCGGTGATCCGCGTTTCCGGCAAGAACGCCATTGGCAAGGTGAACAAGGCGTTTAAGGGATCTGATCTTACTACCAAAGAGAGTCATACCGTACATTTTGGTAAAATTGTGGATGAAGAGGGTCATGTGGTAGATGAGGTGCTGGCCACGCTTTTTCACAGCCCACGCTCCTATACGGGGGAAGAGACGGTGGAGGTCTCCTGCCATGGCGGTGTGCTGGTAACCCAGGAAGTGCTCGAGGCTTTGCTGGCACTGGGTGTCCGTTCTGCGGAGCCGGGCGAATTCACCCAGCGCGCTTTCCTGAACGGTAAGATGGAGCTAAGCCAGGCCGAAGCCGTTGCTGATCTGATCCACGCGAAGAGTAAAAAAGCGGTGGACGCCGCCCACCAGCAGCTTGAGGGGCGACTGGGTGAACATATCAAGCAGTTTCGCCAGCAGATCATCGACGCTACTGCGATGGTGGAGCTCGAGCTAGATTTCATTGAAGAGGATGTGGAGTTTGCCAACAAGGAGGAGCTCCGCGAGCTGCTGGAAGAGCTGGATGAGGAGATTGACAATCTGCTCGCTACGTATGAGACCGGCCGGCTCGTCAAGCACGGGGTGCGAACGGTGTTCATCGGCGCGCCGAACGTTGGAAAATCAACCCTGCTGAATACGCTGGTTGGGAAAGACCGCGCCATCGTCACCGAGATCGCCGGTACCACGCGCGACACTATTGACGTGGACTGGAGCTACGAGGGGTTGCTTTTCAAGCTCACCGATACCGCGGGCCTCCGCGAGACCGAGGACGTGGTGGAGGCCGAGGGCGTGAAGCGCTCCCAGAAGGCGTTTGAGGACGCCGACTTGGTGGTCTATCTGAAGGACCTCTCGCGGGAAGTTACTCAAGAGGAGCGCGAGGAGATCGGCAACTTTCAGAAAAAGGCGGGGGATACGCCCTTCCTGCTGATCGGCACCAAGAGCGACATTGCTCTGGATATGGAAGATGAGCGGATGGAATACGACCTTAAGATATCGGCACTGGAGGGCGAAAAGATCGACGCCCTAAAAAAGCTTATGAAGCAGCGCGCCCTGGAGAACAAGGACTACGACACCTCCAGCCTGTTGGTCACCTCCAGCCGCCACCGGGAAGCGTTACTCAACGCCCAGGAGGATGTGCAAAGCGCCATCCAGGCCCTGGAGCAGGGCATGACGGGCGACTTCCTCTCCATCGACCTGCGGGCTGCCCTGAAGGAGCTCGGCACCATCACCGGCGAAATCACCAATGAGGATGTGCTGGACAGCATTTTTTCGCGGTTCTGTATCGGGAAGTAGGTACTGGTTATCTGTTATTGGTGATTGGGATAGCAAATCTGTCCGAAACCAAAAATCTCGTTCCGCCCCTCCAACGTGGAATTTTTTGGTACCAGGTTAATATTATACCGCCTAAGATGGTTATCTTGGCGTATTTTAGAAAAACTAATTCCAGACCAACTGGGTTTAGTCACTATGCTATAAAAACGTTTAGGCTAAGGATAACCCATTAAGTAAGAGACCAAGTAGTGCCTCTCCTCTGTGCCTACCTCTGTGTAGCTTTGTGATATAACTGAACTTCATCCTTGTAAATGCTGTTCAGATCGGGTTACAAACTCTCCCATAGAAATTCTATCCAATCAATGAGCACCAACTTATCCGACATTAAATATTCCGTCCTCGATCTGGCCGTTATCACCGAGGGGCAGTCGCCCGCCGATGCCATCCAGAACAGCCGCGACTTGGCTAAGCATGTTGAGGAGGTGGGGTTTACCCGGTTCTGGATGGCCGAGCATCATAATATGGACAACATCGCCAGTTCAGCCACGTCGGTGCTACTGGGTCATGTCGCCGAAGCAACAAAATCGCTACGGGTGGGCTCCGGCGGTATCATGCTTCCCAATCATTCGCCGCTGATTATCGCCGAGCAGTTTGGCACGCTGGCTTCGATGTATCCCGGGCGGGTCGATCTCGGGCTTGGCCGTGCGCCCGGCACTGACCAGGCAACCGCTGATGCCATTCGTTCCGACCGCATGCAGGCCGTCCGGGAATTTCCCGCCAACGTAAAAAAGTTGAAGCAGTATTTTTCCCAGGATGGCCATGTGAATGGAATCCGTGCTCTTCCGGGGCAGGGGACCAACGTACCGCTGTGGATTCTTGGCTCCAGTACTGACAGTGCGCACCTTGCGGCCGCTTTAGGCCTACCCTACGCGTTTGCCAGCCACTTTGCCCCACAGCAGCTGATGCCAGCAATTCGTACTTATCGGCAAAAGTTTGAGTCTTCCGACCAGCTTGATGAACCGTATGTGATGCCCTGCATAAATATTATAGCTGCCGATACCGATGAGCAGGCCGAATATTTGGCGACCTCCCTGAAACAAATGTTCATGGGCGTAGTGACCGGAGAGCGAAAGCCGATGCCGCCGCCCGTCGACGATATGCAGAAGGTCTGGAATCCGATGCAGAAAACCGCCGTGGAGCGAATGCTGACACGCACGTTTATTGGTGGGAAGGAGACCGTAAAAACAGGCGTCGCCGATTTCCTGGAAGAAACCGGAGCGGATGAACTGATGATCGCCTCCTATATTTTTAATCACCAAGAGCGTTTAAAATCGCACCGTATATTTGCAGAAATTATGAAGGAGTTGCAAGCTTAAGGCCAAGGGCTAAATCCCTAAAAATCATACTCTTGGTTGATCACGATTAAAATACCCTATACTATTAAGTAAGTGTAAATCTTAACTTTTTACCCGGTCTTCTAATGAAACGGTTTATTTCCACTATATCGATACTGATGGCAATTGCATTGGTAAACAGCAACGCACAGGATAGTCGTCCGGAGCTGGGGATCAACCTTGAGGGATACAACTATCCCTATCAAGTTGAGTTCTACAAGGTACATTCTCAGCAACAGGCACTGGATATGGCGTTTATGTTTGAACAGGCGGATACGCCCAATGGACGCACGGTACTGATGTTTCACGGAAAGAATTTTAACGGCGCGTATTGGGAGCAGACTATGGACGCCCTGCTGGAGGAGGGCTACAACGTGCTGGTACCCGACCAAATAGGGTTCGGTAAATCTTCCAAGCCGGCACATTATCATTATACTTTTCATCAGTTGGCAGAGAACACGAAAAATCTGATTGACTCCCTCGGTGTCTCGCAGGTTTCGGTGCTGGGGCACTCCATGGGCGGGATGGTGGCTACGCGCTTTTCGCTGATGTATCCTGAAACAGTGGAGCGGCTGGTCTTGGAAAATCCGATCGGCCTGGAAGACTGGAAAACGATGGTACCCTACGCCGGGCTTGAAACCTGGTACCAAGGCGCGCTCAACCGCACGTTTGAAGGCGTGAAAAGCTACATGCGCAGCAGCTATTTTGAAGGGGAGTGGCAGGAAAAATACAACGAATGGGTTCACCTGCTAACCGCCATGCGAAACAGCCCGGACTGGGAGCGTTATGCGTGGAACTCAGCTCTTACCTATGATATGGTGTTCACCCAGCCGGTGGTTTATGAATTTGAAGACCTGCAGATGCACACTACCCTGATCATCGGTCAGCGCGACCGCACCGCTCTGGGCACCGGTCTGGTTGCGGATTCGGTAGCTGCCAAAATGGGCAACTATCCACAGCTGGGTAAAGAAACGGCGGCCAAAATTCCGAACTCTACTTTGATTGAGCTGAATGACATTGGGCATCTGCCACATATTGAAGATTTTGACCTGTTTATCAGCAAGTTGCTTCCAGCCCTGGAGCAAGGAACAGCTCAATGAAAAGTAAAAAACTTGCAAACGCCATCTGAATATGTGTTTAAAACAAAAAAGCCCGAATTCAGAAAACTGAATTCGGGCTTTGGTTTTAAATCCAAAAAATCTGAAGTGAACTGCTAGTTCCCACCTTCGTTAGATCCTGACCCGGCATCACCGCTACCGCCGCCAGTTTGCCCCTGAGTATTCCCCTGGCCTTGATTTTGAGGAAGTTCAGGTACGGCAGAAGGTGTCTGCGAAGGATTCTGCATGTTATCCTGCACCGGCTGTTCAACACCGCTTTGCTGCACGGCGCTTTGTGTTGGTTCACCGCTGTCGATTGCAAAGTTCGCAAGTACGGACAGTACAAGTAGTGCTCCGGCAAGAACGGCGGTTGATTTAGAGAGCAGATCGGCGGCACGTCGTGCACCAAGTCCACCGCCACCGGCCATTCCACCGGCAATTCCACCACCGGATAATCCTTGTCCCTGACCAGGTTGCAGCAGTACTACAATAGTTAGCAGTACGCTGATGATGACAATAAGGGTAATGATAATTGTATAAAGCATAATGTCTTGTTTCTTAATTCAGAGCCGTAAAGTTAGGCAAAATCCCGTTTTATAACAACGAATAAACAGATGAAATTTCTGAGTTCAATCAAGTATAAAATGTTGTACTTTTAAGTGCACTGTATAACTTGGATTCTAGCAGCACATGACATTCCAGGATTTTCTAAACCGGTTTTCCTCAGCCGTAAATACTACAAACGCACTTACAACCCAGCTTCTTGAGTCGGTTATCGTCATATTTCTACTATGGCTGATCCGGTTCATCGCCATCCGTATCGTACACCGCAATGTGGATGATACAGCCATGCAGTATAAATGGCGGAAGAACCTAACATATTTTATCGTTTTTATCGGGGCGTTTATTGTGGGGCGTATCTGGTTCGAGGGGCTCCAGTCCGTAGCTACTTTTCTTGGGTTGCTTTCCGCAGGTTTGGCGATTGCACTGCGTGATCCCGTCACCGATTTTGCGGGATGGATTTTTATCATCTGGCGACGCCCTTTTGAGGTGGGAGATCGCATACAAATTGGCGACACCAAGGGCGATGTGGTGGACACGCGCGTATTCAAATTTACCGTGCTGGAGATCGGCAACTGGGTACACGCCGACCAGAGCACCGGCCGGGTCGTCCATATCCCCAATCATAAGGTGTTTACTGAATCACTGGCCAACTATACCAGCGATTTTGAATTCATCTGGAATGAAATTGAAGTTCTAATCACCTTTGAAAGTAACTGGAAAAAGGCCAAGGATATTCTGCAGCAAATCGCCGACAATCACCTGCAGGATTCTGTTGAAGATGCTGAAAGACAGGTAAAACGTGCCTCCAAATCTTACCTGATCCACTACCGCTACCTTACCCCAATCGTGTATACCGACGTAAAGGAGAGCGGTGTTAACCTGACGGTGCGCCACCTATCCAATCCCCGCCGCCGACGAAGTCTCGGCCAGTCCATCTGGGAGGATGTGCTCGATGCATTCGACAAAGAAGACGATATTGAGCTGGCTTATCCTACCATGCGCATTTACAAGCACAATGAATGATGGAATGGGATTTGAGCCCGTCAGCTAACTATTTGGGAATTGGCTGAATCAGTTCGGGACTGTTGTTTTCGGGATCGTTGACATTTTCGGTAACTCGGTTAACTGCCATTTTGGTGAGATCAAACGGTTTGAGAATCTCGGAGTTGGTGGAAAGCTCGGTTTCTCCTTCACCGAGCCAGGTGGCGTAATCTTTTGGCTTCAGGATTACCGGCATACGGGTGTCCACTGGTTGTACGAGGGCGTTGGCTTCTGTATTGAGCAGGGCAAACGAATATACCTTGCGGCCGCTGCTGGCCTCCCAAACGGAATAAAGCGCGGCCAACCCGATTACTTCGTTAGATAGCATCCGTATATAAAAAGGGGTACTTTTTTTCTCACCGGTTTTCCATTTGTAAAAACCGTTGGCGGGCACGATACATCGCCGCTCCCTGAAACTGGGCTCATAGCGCTCGTCAGAAAGGGCTTCCACAGGAATCGTCAGGTTTCTCAGGCCCTCTTTTTCACTTTGTGCATCCTGTGGAATCATCCCCCAAAGGAAGTCATAAATTTTGCGCTCTCCCTCCTCATGATACACCACCGGCACGCGGCTGCCCGGATTGATGTTATAATCTGGTTCAAAAAAATCGGAGCGCTGCGTGGTTACGCCGAATTGTTTCTCAACGGTTTCCTGTGGTGCATGAAGTACAAATCGGTCACTCATAAAAAGTTTGTTCTTTTAGGATGAAATCCTACGTTAGGACAGCTATAACTTATTTTCAAGGATAAATGTTTCTATCAGATGAATTTGTTTTATAACCCGGACGAAAAACGATTGAGAGCGGGCTGGCGGCTATTCCTGCAATTTGTCCTGATGCTGGCGCTGCTGGCGGCCGGGCAGGTCATGCTGGGACTGCTTGGATCACCCGATGGGTTTTTATTTGATAGGATATTCAGCGCTTTTGCTTTTATTGTGAGCACATGGGTTGCCGCCCGCTATTTAGACGGCCGCTCATTTCATGCTCTTGGGATATCATTAAGTAAAAAATGGATGCGTGAGCTTGGGATGGGAATGGCTATTGGTGGGCTGGCCATAGCTTTTATTTTTCTCCTGCACTTACTGGCCGGGTGGATAGACTTCACTGGCTACGGCTGGCAGAGAGGCTGGAATCAGATGTACCCACTGCCGCTTTTTAGCTACCTGCTGGGCATGTTACTGGTGGGATTTTACGAGGAGCTGGTCTTTAGGGGCTACCAGATCACCAACATGATAGAGGGATTTGCCTCCTCGCAGTCTCACACCCGCTACTCGGTGGTGGGCGCCATCCTGCTGTCCTCTTCCATTTTTGGGATTCTGCACGCCGGTAATCCCAACTCCAGTATTATCTCTACGATCAATATCATGTTTGCCGGTGTTGTATTAGCCTTGCCCTACCTGATTACAGGCAGCCTGGCACTATCTGCAGGGCTGCATGCGGCGTGGAACTTTTTCCAGGGCGGTATCTTTGGTCTGCCGGTAAGCGGCACCTCGGCACGCAGTTCCCTTCTGCAGGTGCGGGAAACTGGACCGGACCTTTTTACCGGCGGCCAGTTTGGGCCCGAAGCGGGTTTAACTGGAATTATGGGGATGTTTCTCATTGTTCTGTTAGTCTATCAATATACACGTAGCGCAGGCTATGCCTTTAAACTGCATGATAAATTTATACACTCTGCCGAGTAAAACAGCGCCTCTGGATGTGAGCAAAGCATTTAAGTTTTGTATATTCCTGCGTGTTGATAGCCTGTTTGAAATTGAAGCGGGCGAACGGAGCAAATGCTAACAAAAAAGAAGGTGAGTACTTTGACATTTGATGAAATGAATCTGAGTCCCGAGTTGATGAGTGGGCTTCGAGATGTGAACTACCAGGAACCGACCGAAATACAACAGTCAGTAATTCCGCTTGCGCTTGAAGGGAAAGATATTCTGATCAAGTCGGAGGAAGATGAGAAGGGTAAATATGGATCCTTCATTGTCCCGGCACTGGAACGAGTAACAGCAACCGGGGAAGAGGATAAAGGCACGCAGATATTGATCATTACACCTGATCCTGACGATGCCAATGAGATCGACAAGCTGGTCTGGGCGATGGGGTATCATGCCCAGGTAGAGTGTGCTACCGTTGAGCTGGAAGGAGACTATGACGAGCAGGAGAAAGCAATTCTTGACGGCGTTCAGGTGTTGGTGGCGAATCCCGGCCGGCTCACAGATCTTTTGGAAAAGCACCGGTTTATATTTCGTGATGTAGAACTGCTGGTGCTGGATAATATCGAGGATTGCATATTGCTTGATCTTGTGCCCTTGATCAAGGATGTCAAGAAGCGAATTATGAGCGATTACCAGGTGATAGGCTACTCCAAAGAATATAACGAGGAGGTAAAATCACTGGTTGAATACATTATGGAAGAGCCCAGCGTCGTTGGTTTTGAAAACGTGCGTTCCAACGGGCAGTTGACGACAGAGCCGCCCGAGGTACCCAGCAAGCTGAAGCAGGGCTACATCAACGTGCCCGACCGCATGAAGATTACCACCCTGATGGCGCATATCGATTCTACGCCCACCGATAAGTGCGTAATTTTTACCGCTTCCAAGCGCGGAACCGACCGGCTTTATCGTGTGCTGCGTAAACGAAATAACTCGGGGACAAGCCTGCACGGCAAACTATCGGATGAAAAGCGTGCCCAGCGGTTCGCCAATTTCACCAACGGGGATGTCCAGTTCCTGCTGGTGGCTGATATCTCAGCTTCTGATCTCGATCTTGACGGCGTACAGCAGGTAATAAACTACGATGTACCAGGCGACGCTGACGAATACCGCTACCGCACCGGCTTGGTAGCTGACGGGAAGGCGGGACGCATCGTTTCACTCGTAAGCAAGCAGGATCGAAGCGATATCAATCAGTTGAAAAATGAACTTGGTGAGGCCCCCAACGAGCTCGACCTGCCCGATGAGGTAAAAAAGAAACTCAAAGAACGGAAGAAGAAAAGCAAGCAAAAAGGTAAAAGCAGTAATCGCGACCGGGGCAACAAAAAACAAGGAGACCGAGGGGGACAAAGACAGAAAAAAGATAATGAAATGGAGCTGCCGCGCCCCAATTTTGACAAGTTAAGCGGCGGGCGTAAAGGTGATGACAGTGATGAGGAAAAAAGCGTGATTGGCTTCTTTAAGAAACTGTTCTCATCATAGTAATTCTTTTATAATCCTCCGGGAACAAGAATCTCTGGAGGATTTATTTCCTCATTGTTGGATCCCATTTTGATTTTTCTACTCAGGTATATCTATGTTTCTTTTAGCAGAATATACTGTGGCTCTCCTCAGGGTGCGTTACCTGATAAACTGAATTAAATATTACCCCATTAGAGTTGCTACAAATTCTATGTATAAGGCTTGGAATAGTCGCAAGGAAAAGGGGAAATGGGTATCACTCAAAAACCTGAATTGAAACGATTTTATCACCATATTGAGGGAAATTGATGGGAACAACTATTTCTAAGAGCACTTTAAAAAGGGATCTATGTTGATTGAAAGAAGGGGATATTTACTATCAAAATCAGTTAATTTGCGTTCAGCACAAATCTTTCTGTTATCTATTTTATTACTGGGTGGATCCGTGGTTTATGGTCAGGAAGACGTTTCAACCGAAGAACTGTCTGATATTAGAATGCGGGACGCCAACGTGCTGGCTGATGAATCGACGGGCACCTACTACATTACTTCTTCCGCCAGGGACGCAGGCGTAAGAGTATATACCAGCAAAGATCTGGTTCGGTGGGAGGGGCCGCATATCGTCTATCGAACTCCCGATACGATGTGGGGAACGGATGTGGAAATCAACAGTATTTGGGCCCCTGAGATGCATAAATACAACGGCAAATACTATCTTTTTCTGACCTTCAGTTCCAGTAAAGAGCTACCTGAACAATGGGATGAATGGTTTGAGTGGCTGCCCCGAGTCAGACGTGCCTCACAGGTGCTGGTAAGTGATTCTCCTCTTGGGCCTTTCGAACCCTTTTCCAACCAGCCGGCTCTGCCAAAGGAAATGATGACACTCGATGGCACTTTGTGGGAAGAAGATGGTACACCCTATATGGTTTATTGCCATGAATGGGTGCAGATTGTTGATGGGGCTGTTTCTATGGTAGAACTGGCGGAAGATCTATCAAAAACAGTGGGAGAGCCAGAAGTGCTTTTTCATGGTAGTGCTGCCCCGTGGGCATCGAGATCGACAGATTGGGGAAGCGGCAGCTGGGTGACGGATGCCCCCTGGTTGTACCGCAGTAAGTCGGGCAAGCTTTTTATGCTCTGGTCCGGTTATAATGACGGGGTGTACCACAGCGGATTGGCCGTATCAGAGTCTGGTGAACTTGCCGGACCCTGGATCCAACAGGACGAGCCCATTTACAGTGATGATGGTGGTCACCCGAGCTTGTTCACCACGTTTGACGGCACCCTGATGATGGCCTTGCATTCTCCCAATTCAGATGAAGAACGCATGCACTTGTTTGAGATGGAGAACACGGGTGAGACATTGCGGATTGTCCGGGAGTTTACTGCTGGGCAGCAGGAATCGGCGCACTCACACATGGCGCGGCGTCCCGCTCGTGCCATCTTGCATGTTACCCGGCTATTTGTTGGGCAAGCTCTTCCGGCTCTAAGACCTTTACCCTATTGCCATAACTGCGTAAAAGCGCGCGTAATTCGTAGTTGATCCGCAAATAGAGTTTTACTGTTATCTCCTCTCCATGCTCCTCAATGACCTGTTGAGATTGGTGTATGGATTTCGACAAAATATATTCTGATTGGGGATAATAGAATTTGAGCAGAATGTCTTGGGGCTCACCAACAAATCGGCTCACACCAATGATATGCTTGAAGATCTCCTCCCGGGCGCCTGTAAAATATCGAAAGTCTCGCTGTATATTGGTCTCAAGTTCGTGAATACGATCCAATCCAAATATGCGCTCCTCTCCTGATTTCTCGTCAAAGGCATATACGTACCAACGATTGTCGTATTCCTTGAGTAAATACGGGTGGATAGCTCGTTGTTTCGTTTCCCGTCCTCGTATCGATTTATAAGCAATATCAACCACATGTTTTAGCTGGACTGCATCAACCAGCGGTTGGATCCACTGCAATCCCTCAACCACAACTGGCTGCTCAAACTGGATATATTTAGACAGGTCATTATCCAACTGGCTTTTTACTTTGGAAAAGGTCAGAGCCTTCTCAATAAAATTCTTAAAGCGATTAAGATAGGGGAGGCCTCCACTCTGATTGATGAGCGAAAGAGCAAACTCGGCAGCTTCCTACTCTTCATAGTCAACAGAAAATTTTTTGATGGTAAAGGTTGGCTCCTCATAATAATAGCCATTGCCTGACCTGGATGGGGCATTAAAATCTAAATCTGCCGACTTCTTCATTGCCCGGATATCTTTGCGCAGGGTTTCTATGGATATGCGCTGGTCGAGGATGCGTTCTATTTCATCCAGGATTTTTTAAGAGGAGAGATATTTTATCGACCGCTTGGTCAGGCACTCATCAATGACTTGGTAGCGCAGATATGTATTTTTATTCAGAGGCATAAAAAATGGTAAACAGTATAAAGAGTACCGTTTACTTAATTAGGTTGATAACCAATATCAACTTAAAATAGGGAAAATCAGGCATGAATACACGGCGTTTACTCCAAATTTCTAAAAATGAATATAGCATAGGCGGACAATATCACATCAGCAAAACAGGAAAATTGCCCCACCGAATTGTAGTATATGACTTTGATGAAGAACGATGGCAACATATGCTGGAACAAATAATGGAGACATACGAGTGGGAGGAGCAGGACTTTATTCACGATGAGCAGCACTTTGGAAGATGGAAAGACGCTCCAACACACCCTGCTTCATTTGCAGAGCAGCATTACGTTTCACAAGGATAAGGCGGCAGCCTCATTACTTTATGACGATACAAGCAACAGCGAAATTGTAGAAGAGATTAAAGCAGAATTTCTAACCATAAAGTCTGACAAAAACAGCTCACAAAGTATTGGTATTATTGTAAACAGGGGAGTGGGTTTGGGGGTACAAACATTTGAGTATTCGCTCCCAGAGCTTTCCCTGATTCCTTATTTACATCCTGATACGCAGGCGTTTCACGAATCGATCGTCAACCAGTTAGGGACCAAAGATTGGAGCGGACTCTATTTAATGTACGGCCAGCCGGGGACCGGCAAAACCAGCTTTATTAAAGACATACTGCAGAAAAACATCCAGGCAGGCTCTTTTTATATCTCCTTACTTTACGGAAAGTTTGACATCTCCCAGTCTCTGTTTCTCTGCTTATGGAATATCCCAATTCTATCCTAGTTATTGAGGATGCCGAAACCGTACTTATGGAACGCAAGGCCGACAATTCAAGTGCTGTATCCAATTTGTTGAACCTGACGGACGGGTTTTTGGCGGATTTTCTAAATCTGAAAATTATTTGCACCTTTAATACCAAGCTCTATTGATAATGCCCTACTCCGGGAGGGACGATTAGAGGGTATGCATGAGTTCAAGAAAATTCAGCCCGAGCGAGCCAACAGCATAGCGGATCTGTTAGACCGGGACATACAAGCCGGGCAACCAATGACACTGGCCGATATTTGTAATACTAAAGCTGCCCACAAGAAGCAAGAAGGTTCAACGATAGGTTTTCAACAGACAAACGGTAAATCTAATTTCTAATCTTAGTTGGCTAGTTAAAATGGCAAATCAATCAATTGCGATAGAACCATTTAAAAAACTCATTTCAGAGTATAAAAAGCTTGATCCGATACCAGAGCGAGAATCAACTATATTTGAAATATCGGGATATCCTCACTTTGAGGAGGTGATAAGCAATGTAATGGCTTTCTTCTTTCGAACTGACGAAAAGCATTCTTTTTCCTCGGTCTTTGTTGAATCATTACTGGCTGCTGCAAATACTTTAAATGATGACCTTCCTTCCAGCTTTGCAGTAGAAAAAGTAGAAAGAGAAGTTCTTACGAACACCGGGAATAGGATAGATTTAGTCATTGAAACAGATTCGGTATGTATAGCGATTGAAAATAAGATCTATGCGAACCTTTATAATAACCTGAATGACTATCAGGATTTTATTGAAGCTCGGTATCCCGAGCATAAACGAATGTTTTTGTATTATCTCTCAGAGAAATAGAACAGCCTATAGAATGGGAAGAACATGACTTTACTATCATAACCTATCAAGATTTTTTCGCTGAGTTAGAAGAGCGACTTGGAAGCGTGTTATTAAACACAGACACAAAATTTCTTGTATATCTTTCTGATCTAATAAAAACCTTGAGACATATGAGTGAAAACACAGCTTTGACACCTGAATTCCTCAACTTCTTACAAGAGCACCGATCTGATATTGAATCCCTGTACAAAGATGCTTTTAAGAAACTCAAAGACGAAGCTAAATCGAAGGCAGATGAAATTGAGAACTTAATAAACTTAGAAAATACGGGATTTAGGTCATTTAACTACAATCCGGGAAATCAGCTTAAATTTGTCAGAGTATTTGAAAAAGAAATAGAATGGGAAGGCAAGAAGTTTAATATCAAAATAAAGCTGCGGTTTAGACCAGCAAAATGTACAGTGGAAATTTGGGTGGAAAAATCATCTGAAACAAAAATTTTTCAAGACTATATATCCCAAATCTTTGATAAAGATTTTGACGATTGGAAAAACCATCAAGATAACGAACTGGGTAGTATTGAATACTCAGAGTTTAAGCTTGCACCTGATGCAGAGAACGTATCAAAAGAAATTGAGCATTTAATTCTGAAAATTAATTTAACAAGCGATTGAACAAATAATATTTCAAGTTGGAAATAATAAAAAAAGCCCCGCCGAAAAGGGCAGGGCTTTTGAATATGAATAAGAAAACCTATTGCGGTTTTTATGCAGACATTTTCTCACTCGCTGAAAACACAACATCCTTGATAGCATTGAATCCTTTTAGTGTTTGTTCTATATGCTCATCGGTATGTGCAGCTGTGGGAATGAGTCGCAATAGGACGGTACCTTTAGGTACTACCGGATATGTGACACCGCTTACAAAAACGCCGTGCTCTTCGCGTAGTTTACGCATGATGGTCTGGCAAAGATCTGTGCTTCCCTTGGTTAGTACGGGGGTAACAGGGCTTTCGGAAGGCAGCACGTTGTAGCCAATTTCACGAAGGCCTTCACGCAACTTGGTGGCATTTTCCCAAAGTTGATCGCGCCATTGCGGATTATCTTTGATCAGCTGGATGCGTTTGCGTGCTGAAACAACAATCGGCATCGGTACGGACTTTGCAAAAATCTGGCTGCGGGCGTTGGCTTTCAGGAATTCCACAACACGTGGTTCTGTGGCCACAAAAGCACCAATTAGCGCTACTGATTTTGCAAACGTACCGAAATAGACATCAATTCCATCATGGCAACCGAGTGCGGTGCCGGTTCCTGAACCATCGTCGCCCATTGTTCCAAAGCCGTGTGCATCATCTACCAATAGGCGGAATGGGTATTTCTCTTTAAGGGCAATCATCTCTTTCAAAATGCCAAGATCGCCGGTCATGCCGAAGACCCCCTCCGTAACAACCAGTACCGATCCCTTGGGGCCCAGGTTGCGGTGGGCACGCTTCAGCTGTTTTTCAAAACTTTCAATATCATTGTGCTTATAAACCGATTTATCGCTCATAGCCAGCTGCTTGCCGTCGACAATGCAGGCATGGCTGAGTTCATCATAAATAAGATAGTCATTACGATCTACCAAGGCGTGTATTACACTCATAATTCCTTGATACCCGTAGTTAAGCAGCAGTGCGGAAGGCTTGTGAACAAACTCAGCCAGGTCTTGCTCAAGCGCTTCATGCTCATCAGAGTTACCGGTCATCAGTCGGGCCCCCATTGGCGTGCTGTATCCATACTCTTTGGCAGCTTCAATATCAGTTTCCTTAACTTCAGGATTGCCACCAATGCCCAGATAGTCGTTAACACTCCAAACGACTACATCTTCGCCATTAAATTTCATAACCGGCCCAATCGGCCCTTCAAGTTTAGGAAAGGTGTAATATCCATATCCTTCAGAGGTGAATTCACCAAGTGGACCTGGTCTGCCCTCTAGTTTGTCAAATAAATCCATAATCCGTTACTATAAACTGTAATTTTATTTAGAAGTGTGTCTGTCCAAATACAGAGGCCATGATGGCCTTGTAAAAAGATGAAAAAAGGTAATGATTATTACTCTTTATTCAAAAAAGGAGCGTATTTAATATAATCTATTTAAGATATTAATAATCATGTACTTAGCGCAATGGGATTAACCGGTTGAATGTAAAAGTTTACATGTTCCGCTCCTATAGCTCTCATATGGTTTTATCAGGTAATGAAAGGAATGCAGAAGGAGGCCATTTTTCGGTTTAAAGGATCACTGGCAGATTTTTTTGCGTCTGAAAGGGATTCCCACGTTCAAAAGGTCTCGTTCAACCTGAATCCCGCGGCCAAGGATCTGATAGAATCACAGGGTGTACCCCATGTTGAGGTCTATGCACTTGCTGTAAACGGCTCCTTCCGCCCTTTGAGTTATAATGTGCAATCAGCAGATGAGCTGGTTGCCTATCCCGAAGAGCAGGTGCGGCCATTTAACAGCAAGCATCGTGCAAGAGATATTGGCCGATGTCCTGAAAAATTTGTTGCGGATGTGCACCTGGGCAAACTGGTTCGCCTGTTAAGGCTGCTGGGGATAAACACAGCCTATTCCAGGGAAAGTGATGATGCAGAAATAATATCGCAGGCAGTGGGTGAAAATCGTGCGGTATTAAGCAGGGATTTGGGTTTGTTAAAACATGGAGCGTTGGAGTTTGGGTATTGGCCACGCTCCACAGACCCGGAAGTTCAGGTAGAGGAAGTACTGGATTATTTTGAGCTACGGGACAAGGTAGATCCATTTACGCGCTGTATGAAGTGCAATGGATGGCTGGAATCTGCTACCCTGGATGAAGTCGCTGAAAACGTACCGCCTAACGTGAAGTCTTGGTGCAGCGATTACAGGCAGTGCCAGAGCTGCGAGCAGGTGTACTGGAAGGGATCACACTTTAGGAAGCTGATTACAACGGTAAACAAGCTATTGGATGAAGATTATTCGGTTGATTCTATTTGAGCTCACTCCCCAGTTCCTTGACAATTCGAATCAGCTGGTTTATATGTTTTTTAGTGCGGGGATTGATCAGGCATGCTCGAAGTACAGTTTTATCATTGATTTCTGTTCCGGTTAAGAACACGTGACCATCCGCCTCCAATTTATTAATTAACCGGTTGTTTACTTCGTTTAAATAGCTCTTGTCAATCCCCGAAGGTCGATAGCGGAAGCACACGATAGAAAGCGGGGCTGGTGCTGCCCGCTCCAGTTCCTCATCCTTTTGGATGAGATCTGTGAGGTAGTGTGCTTTCTCAATATCAGCGTGTATCATCTGACGCAGGTTGTGCCCCCCCATGCGCTTTCATTGTCATCCAGACTTTTAGGCCCTTGAAGTCTTTGGTCAGCGGCAGGTTGTATTCCATCAGGTCTGTTTGCTTGTTTTCTCTATTCCTGGATTTCAGGTAGTCGGAAATCAGGCTGAATGTGCGGCGCATATGCTCAGAATTCCTAACCAGCACGCAGGCCGCACCAAATGGAATGCACATCCATATGTGGGGATTGACGATGAGCGATTCGGCGCGTTCCATCCCGTTGAATACCGGCTTATAGTCATCCAGGGCGGCGGCCGGACCGCCATATGCTGCGTCCACATGAAACCAGAAGTCGTGCTTTCTGCAGATATCCGCCACCCCATTTACATCAATGGCACCCGTATTGGTAGTACCGGCGATGCCGATCGCGCAGATTGGATGGAGCCCGTTATCGCGATCTTGCCGGATCTTTTCGTCAAGCATTATCAGGTCGATGCGAAAATCCTCTCCCACCGGAATTTTACGCAACCGCTTTTTACCGATACCCAGCATATCCAGCGCCAGTGCTTCGAAATTGGCCACCGAGCCTCCATCAAGCAGAACGCCGGCAGACTCTGGCGCGTAGCTGATGAACTCGGCAATCCAGCGTGTAACCCGTTTCTCCAGTTCTGTGCTTACAGGTGAGGAGTGCTATTTCAGGTTATTCTGATTTAGTGCGGCCTTGATCATTTCCCCCAGAATGCCTGCCTGGTTTCCGCCTGTGATGTCCCCGTAATAATACGGTCCTACATTTAGCGTGGCGTGGCGAAAAACATCCTCTTCAACCTTATGCACCAGTTCGTCCAGGGCCATGCCCGATTCCGGGATATGTTGTTCAAATGCCTGTTGGACGTCAGCTGGAGTGGGATTCTGATAAACCTTTTTGTCGGGTAACTGCTTGTATAGATCCTCGACGGCCTTGCCTGCCTTTTCCAAAATTGAAGTAAACTGCTGGGGGGGGCGATATCAAAATTCATCGATTATTTATTGCGGATTATGTTGAAGATAATTGCTTGCTAATATTAATATAACGGGGAGTGTGTCTGATATCAGGAAATTCTGGCAACAGTAGGGAAGGTGATTAAAGAGCAAGCGGACTATTGGGGGCACGGTTCATTTTGCTATCTTTGCTCTTATTTTGCGATGAAGATTAGAGGTTAATAAGTCACTTTTAAATTTTACCATTAAAAACTCCGTTTGATATGTACAAACTTTTACTGGTGGGAATTGGCGGTTTTGTAGGGGCGTGCATGCGCTACCTGATGGATGAAACAGTATATTTGTTTATCAGCAAGGAAGCCTTCCCGCCGGTACCATTGTGGTTAACCTGGTGGGATGTTTTCTGATCGGCTACCTGGTTTCTCTGTTGGAGTTGCGCCATATTCTTTCCGTAGAACTGCGGCTGTTACTGCTAACCGGGTTCCTGGGTGCATTCACAACTTACTCATCATTTGCCCTGGATGCTTTTGTACTGATGAGTAAAACTGAACTTCTGAAAACAGGCACATACCTTTTTCTGCAACTTTTTATGGGTATAGGAGCCGTATGGGCTGGAATGGCTGTAAACGGCATGGGGTCGGGTTTCCCTGTAAATTAGCTTGAATCATTTCTTGCCAAGTAGGTGAATAAAGTGAGATATTCCCAAACAGAAAAATCATCAACCGTATCTTCTAAAGACTGACAGCCATATACCAACCGGTTCGGACCGAATAGCGAATTACTCTATAAATTTTGGAACTTCTTTAACAATCGGTCAAAATCCCAATCTACACTCTACACCGCACAAATACAGATATCGATAACGAGATGGTGTAGACCCAAATAAAGTAGAAATGTCCAGACAAACGCCCTTTTATAATATCCACGAAAAACTTGGTGCCAAACTGATCGATTTTGGTGGTTACGATATGCCGGTTCAGTACGACAGCATTAAAAAAGAGCACACCGCTGTTCGCAACGGGGTGGGTATGTTTGATATATCACATATGGGAGAAATTCTATGTAACAGGTCCACAGGCGCTGGATCTTATCCAGTGGGTTACCATCAATGATGCCTCCAACCTTTCGGAAGGTCAGGCTCAGTATTCGGTCATGTGCTATGAAGATGGCGGCATTGTGGATGATCTGCTGGTGTACAATCTGACTGAGGGTGATGGCTACATGTTGGTGGTAAATGCTGCAAATATTGCTAAAGATTTAGCATGGATTAGTGAGCACAACAGGTTTGATGCAGAGGTTAACGATATCTCAACCGATACCTGCCTGCTTGCTGTGCAGGGACCCAAGTCGGTTGAAACGCTCCAAAAGATAACCTCTCTGGATCTGGATGAGATTAAATACTATCGCTTTACATTCAGGACAGTGTGCCGGTTTTGAGGACGTGGTGTTTTCAGCTACGGGATATACCAGTGAAAAAGGCTTTGAGCTTTACTTCGATAAAAATAACGTGGGTCCGGAGGCGATCTGGAATGCAATAATGGATGCGGGAAAAGAATTTGATCTCCAGCCATGCGGCCTTGGCGCGCGCGATACCCTACGCCTGGAGATGGGTTTCGCCCTGTATGGTAATGACATCACAAAAAATACTAACCCGCTGGAAGCACGCCTGGGCTGGCTGACTAAACTGGATAAGGGCGAATTTGTCAGGACGAGAGGCATTGCAGGAGATAAAAGAGCAGGAAATTGACCGGAGGCTGGTTGGATTTGTCCTCAATGAGGAACGAGCTATACCGCGAACTGGATACAAAATATTGAGTGAAGATAGCCGGGAGATCGGTTTTGTAACCAGCGGCTCTCAGTCGATCACCCTTAATCAGGCGATCGGGCTGGGCTACGTAAAGCTGCCGTTTGCCGAGGAGAACGCAAAAATCCACATTAAAATAAGAAATAGAGAGGCGGAGGCTGCGGTAACGATGCCCCCCTTTATCAAGCGATAAATATTCGAGACATCCCTTTTCAAAATAGTATATTAATCTTTGCAGGTATAACTTTAAAGCAATGCCGGTTTTTGAACCTAATCTAATTAAGATTTCATGAGTAATAATATTGATATTCGTATTTCGGCGCTTTCTTTTCAGGAGGATGAGCTGCGCGACAAAGTCGTGGTTGTCATCGATGTGCTGCGTGCCAGTTCTACTATTGTGACGGCCCTGCACAACGGGGCGAAAGGAATTATTCCCGTGCAGGATATGGATGCCGCAGGGCGAATTTCCCAAAACCTGGATTCTCCCAAATTTCTTCTTTGCGGGGAAAAAGGGGGACAGAAAATTGAGGGATATGACTTGGGTAACTCACCTTACGGGTACACCCCGGAAGCGGTAGAGGAGAAAACCATTATTTTTAAAACCTCCAACGGTACCCAGGCGCTGAAACGCTCTACCATGGCCGATGAAATCCTTGTAGGATGCTTCCTTAACATGAATAGCGTTCTTGAGCGGCTTCGTCAGGTAGAACAGGAAATCATGCTGGTTTGCGCAGGTTGGCGGGGACACCTGTCACTTGAAGACCTGCTGTGCGCCGGGCAGATAGTCCATGAACTTACGGATGGTAATATGGCCGATAACGCTCCCGATGGAGCAAAGGTGGTTTTTGGTCTTTTCGAAAAATTTGGTCATGATGTAGAAACCACATTGCGAAATTCAAATCATGCAAAACGTCTGCAGGAAATCCATGAAAGTGACGATATTGGTTTCTGCTGTCAGTTAAATGCGATGGATATCCTGCCTACGTTAAAAGAAGGAATTATAACAGACGCCCATGTCAAAAAGTAAACAATCAGGAGCGCTGGCCGGCGGAATCTCCGCATCACGTAAAATGGAGATTTTAGGCATATTAATTATGGCGATTGCCACGCTCATCGGGTTGAGCATCGTTACTTATCACTCCTCCGATTACGCTATGATCCAGTCTCTTACAACGGATAACATTTTTTCTGTTGATCGAGGTCCTGCCCTGCGCATACAAAATGGGCTTGGTGTGGTGGGGGCGTACATCTCTTACCTGTTTGTCTATCAGATGTTCGGATATACCAGTATTATTTTGCCTGTTATAATTTTTGGATACGGCTGGTACGTATTTAGAGGCCGAAGTGTCCAAAATCTGGTTTGGGCTACCGCATACGGCCTGTGGAGTATGGTGCTTATCTCCTCTATCCTCGGATGGTTTTATAATGAATTCGTGGCATATTCATCGATATGGCCCGGTGCTTCAGGAATAGCATTAGCCAGCCTGCTTCAAAATCTTACTGGGATTGGCTCAATAATTATTTTGAGCGTACTTTTTGTAGTAACTTTTTTGGTACTGTTGGATCGCGACTTGCAGTACACCGTTGAAGTGGTTAAAGGCTGGGTAGACAGCATCCGCGAATCGATGGAGGAGCGCAAACAGGACCGTGACCAGCGCAAGAAAGAGAATCAGGAGGAAAAGCAGCGCCAGCAGAAGATCAAAGAACAGCAACGTGCCGAGCAGAAGATGAGTCGGCAATCCGAATCTGCAAGTCATTCATCGGCAAAAAACAGTACAGGTCCTGTATCACATCATCAACAGTCCAGGCCCAATGATCGCTCTATCGATGACATTGTGGAGGCCTCTGAGCAGGAAGATGAGCGCCGGCGCCAAGAAGAGCGGGAAGAGATAAAAAGCCTGGATCAGCGCCCGCGGGCAATCCTGGACAAGAGTAAAACCCAGAAAGTGGCCGACGAGGAGATAGAAGAAGATGACGATGTAGAAGTTTCGGTCTATGTAGGCGAAGGCGATGAACAGGCCGCCGACCGTGAGCTGGATCGCAAGAATCGTGACAAGGCCAGGGAGGTACCTGAGATCAAGTACAAGTTCCCGGGCATCGATATCCTGGATGCTCCGCCTAACGAAGGTAATGAGGTAGATCTCGATGAGATCAAGGAGAACAAGCGGATCATTCTCGACAAGCTGAAGCGGCATAAAATTGAGATTCGCAGCATCAATGCCATAGTAGGACCCACGGTTACGCTCTATGAACTGGATCCCGCTCCGGATGTTAAAATCAGCAAGATTGAAAGCTACGCCAATGACCTGAAGATGGCGACGGCCGCACACGGGCTGCGCATTATTGCGCCGATTCCGGGTCGCTCTGCGGTAGGCATTGAGGTGCCGAACCGCAAACGGGAGACGGTCTTTATTAAGTCAGTCATCAACACAAAAAAATTTGTAGAAACCGACGCCGAGTTACCGATCGCCTTTGGGAAGACGATCGAAAATGAGGTATTCCTGCGCGATCTTACCAAAATGCCACACTTGCTGATCGCCGGAGCCACGGGGTCTGGTAAAACGGTGGGCATCAATACCATCATCACCTGCCTGCTGTACAAGTGCCATCCGGACAATCTTAAGTTCGTGATGATTGATCCGAAAAAGATTGAACTTTCATTGTATCGCAACATTGAAAAGCACTTTTTGGCTACGCTGCCTGGTATGGAAGAACCGATCATCACCGACACCTCTGACGCACAGGAGCTTTTGGAAAGTCTGACGATGGAGATGGACGAACGCTATGACCTTATGAAGATGGCGATGGTCCGCGACATAAAAGACTATAACAAAAAATTTGACAACGGAGAGCTTGATGAAGAGCTTGATCACCGGCACCTGCCTTATATCGTGGTCGTGATCGACGAGCTGGCCGACTTGATGATGACCGCCGGGAAACAGATTGAGGAGCCGATTGCCCGGCTGGCACAGCTTGCACGAGCCGTGGGCATTCACCTTGTTGTAGCCACACAGCGGCCGTCGGTGAACGTAATTACGGGAACAATTAAAGCTAACTTCCCGGCGCGGGTGGCCTACCAGGTGGCCTCTGAAGGTGGACTCCCGCACCATCCTCGATACCAGCGGCGCCGACCAGCTGATCGGCCGGGGAGACATGCTTTACACCAATGGCGGGGGGATGACCCGCATCCAGAACGCATACGTTTCCACTGAGGAAGTGGAACGAATTACCGCTTTTATAGGAAATCAAAAAGGATACAAGGAACCATATCACTTGCCCGTTATAGAGGACGAAACCAGCGGGGATATCCCCGATCCGCTTGAGGATATCGACGAGTTGTTCGAGGCTGCTGCCAAGGTGATTGTAATCCACCAGCAGGGATCAGTTTCGCTGCTGCAGCGTAAGCTGAAAATCGGCTACAACCGGGCCGGCCGCATTATTGACCAGCTTTATAATGCCGGTATTGTAGGGCCGTATCAGGGCAGCACGGCGCGCGATGTACTGGTTTCGGATGAAGAAGAACTTGAACAGGTTTTAGATGATTTTAGATGAATTTGACAGATAAATGGTTTTCTTTTGTATTAACGGTTTTTTTTGCAACTCTTTCTCACCATTCCCGCTACAGCTCAGCAATCCGCTTTTTGATCAACTTATTAGTCGGTTTACCGAGGGTAAGGTGTTTCAATCCCAGTTTAATCACCAGTATGTGGATTCCTACACCGGAGACACAGTGGCCACCAGCGGCACGATTTGGGTAGGCGAAAATAAGTATAAGGTGCAAAACGAGCAGCAGAAGGTAGTGGTTGACGGGGTGACATCTAAGGTATATGATGAGAACCGAAACCGGGTGATTATCAGCAAATATGAACCGGAAGAAGATGATTTTGCGCCCTCTCGGTTTTTGAATGGTACCGATACCACCTATACTGTGCAGAGTCAGCAACAGGATGGCAACCAAACCCTCATCAGGCTGGCCTCGTCCGATCCATTCTCAATATTTCAGCAGGTAGAAATTACGCTGGGGCCCGGCCTGATCCCCCAGAAAATATTTGCCCGTGACCAAGCCGATAACCTAATTACCACCTCGTTTAATTCGGGCTCGTTTATAGAACCGAAGTCTAATCTGTTTGAATTGAGTTTTCCCGATAATTCTGAGATCGTGGATATGCGGAATTAATGGATCACACCAAATGCTGACATTAACTCTAAATGGACTGATAACGACCTCTTAATGCTGAAAGAAAAGTCTGAAAATTGGAGCGACACTGGCATTAAGCGGGGTCTTTTCTGTGGCTGGCCTTTCGGAATGTTGCTTTTTCCGAGGTGTGGGATTATGCCCAGCGCATCTCGTTTGACTGGGTGTTACCGTTTGTGGTCGTAGCGGTGTGCAGTCACTACCTGCGGGCCGAGCGCTGGCGCCTGTTAATTGAGCACGACAAGAAGAATCTGGATCGGATTACCCTTTTTTCTGGTGTAATGGCCGGCTACATGTTAAACCTGGTATTTCCGCGTCTTGGGGAAGTTACGCGCCCTGTTTACGTTGCCAAACGAGAGGAGATGAGCTCATCTAAGCTGCTGGGCACCATTGTGTTGGAGCGTACCATCGATATCGGTGTGATGGCGTTCCTTATGTTTATCGTCTCAGTGTACCTGATTACGGATCCATCGCTGCTCAGCCAGATTTTCGGTCAGCAGACGGTCGACTTTTTCCGGGGACGCATGAATATTGAGATGATCATTGGATTGATTTTAGTTGGAATAGTTTTGCTGGGGCTGGCTTACGGTGCTTGGAAGTTATTAGTTTTCTTTGGATCAAAACTTGGATGGCTGGGGTACTGGGTGCGTCGCGCTCGGTCGCTGTTCAAACTTTTTTGGGAAGGACTGGCCTCTGCCAGAAAAGTCAGGCGGTGGTGGCTGTTTATACTGCTCACCGGGTTGATCTGGGTGGGCTACACGCTGATGTCCTATATCCCCTTCTGGATGTTTGATATGCACACCGAATTTGACCTCAGTTTTCTGGATGCACTGGTTATTACCGTTATTTCTGCCATCGGTATCGCCATACCTTCGCCGGGTGGAATGGGGACGTACCACTACTTTGTGAAGCAATCGCTTCTTATCCTGTTTGCCGTACCGGCGGTAACCGGCATTGCATACGCTACGATAACACATGCCGCTATGGTGTTGATGGTGAGTACCGTTACCCCGATTCTGCTGGCCATCGATAAATTCAGGGCTACCAGGCAGGGCAAGCCGGTGGTGTGATAGTCATATAGTTAACTTCTGATGAGAATCCCGTTTTCAGGATGTCGTTAAAAAAAAATCTATTTCTTTCAAATTTCGCTACTCTCTTTTGGTATATTCCGGAATCTAAATCAGCATGTTTATTTGGCAGGCGAATATCTCTCTCATTTATACATAACTCACTAGAGAGATACCCACATGAAAGAGGAAGCAGATCATTTCCCAATAAGTAAAAAGAGTTGACGTTAAATGTTAGTCTATCCTTAAACCTTGATGAAAAATTAGTACCTTTGATGCAACCTAAAATACACCATAGTGATAGACACATGAATCGGTCGGGCTTAACACTTTTTTTATTGACATTCGGGCTCTTATGTTTTGCGCCAGCATTGTTTGCTCAGGAACAGGGCGGCACGCAAGAGAACCTGCTGCCGGAGATAGATCCCCAGGATATTGAGATACGCAGTGAGTTTACCGCGCGTTTTCCGGGACTGCGCCGCCAGCCGATTTTGGGATTTAATCCCGAGCCGAGTATCTACCAGGTCGATCCCGACCGCCAGCCCTTTATGGAATCGCAGGAACAGGTCGTGGCTAATGTGCCGATTACCAATCTTACACGCCCCGCCGCGCCGCCCTATCAACAGCTTAACTATTCGCCCGACTCCGATCTGTTTGGACGTATTGGAGTGGGTAGTTTTGTGAGTCCCGAGATGGAGATTTGGGGTATCAATCGATTTTCTGAGAATAGCTACGCAAGCGGCAAGCTGGATTATCACTCCTCTAACGGGCACCTGGACTCCCAGAATAGCAGTTTCCGCTATTTTAATGCCGATGCCGATTATGCTACAAAGATCAACCGAAAGACCTCTTTTAAAGTAAAAGCCGGTACTGAGAACAGCTTTAACAGGATGTTCCGGCTGAACAATCTCGAAACCATTCCGCTGGAAATACCTGCAGGCCCCCGCAAAAAATATACAGGTTACAATGCGGGTATATCGCTTGATCATTACACCAATTCCGTTGCCGGGTGGAATGCCGACGCCGGCTACCGCTGGTTTAATATGGATATGAATGCCGGAGATATTGGCGGGTCGGCCAGCGAATCAGTTTTCAATGTATCGCTGGAGAAAGAGTGGGCTGGTAATCAGCTGCATGAGACATTTGTCCTTGGAGCCTCTGGCAAGGGGGGCAGTTACAATCTTAGCACGCAGAACGGCGGTCAAGGCTGGATGACGATTCGAGGCGGCGGAGAATACCACCGGCTGCTGGACTACAGTACCCAGCTTGATGGGGAGCTCGCTATCGTTTATGCGTCCAATGAATTTGAAAACAAGGTATATCCAGCATTATCACTAAAAGCAAAACACTGGCTGCAAAACAAGCTTACAGTTTCAGCTTCGCTGAACGCCCGTCCAAAACTGCATACCGTTGAACAATTTCATCAGCTGAACCGATTTTTGAATCACCGAACACCGCTGCGCCACACCTACACCATCAGAAGCAGGTGGAGAGATTAACTTTATCTATTACCAAGGCAGCTCGCTGCATGCCAAGCTTAGTTACATGAACGCCCAGAATTACGCCTTTTTTCAACGGGATCAACTTACATATTCCGCACCGGGCGTCACATCAAGTGATGGGTACTATACTATCGGGTATGCCGATGCCAACCGAATTAAAGGTGAGGTGGGCATTACGCACCAGTTGGTTCCAGAAAAATTTTGGATAAGCGCCCGGGGCTACGTCCAGCAGCCCAAACTGGACGGGGGGAGCGATATTCCGTATGAAGAAAGCTGGGGCATTAAATCAGGTGCGGCTGCCAAGCTGTTTCAACGGTTGCGTTTGGAGGCCTGGGCTGATTATATAAGTGAACGAAATACCTTATCTTCCACCACGTTGGACGGCTTCCTGTTGCTGGGTGGACAGATCGACATTCAGCTCACAGAACGAGTTGGCGTTTACGCCAAGATGATTAATATGTTAAGCCAGGAATATGAAATTTGGAATGGTTACCAGGAGCGGCCTTTCCAGGCATATGGCGGCGTAACCATAAAGCTTAATTAGCCGATGGAAAAAGAGTTTCTTTCCGCGTTATCGGATGTTGTTCGTGATCAAATCGTCAGAAAAAATGAGATTCATATCAGCGGTCTGGGTACATTTAAACAGGAGCATATTCAGCAGTATCAGAAGCAGCATCCTAACGGGCAGGTGGTAATGGTGCCTCCCAAAGATGTCGTTAAATTCATTCCGGAGTAATCAGTTTTGGGATATGAACATTAACAGAGAAGAACTGGTAGAGCTACTTGTTCAACGAACAGGATTGAAAAAGGAGCAGGTAGAAGAGCAGCTTTCCAAATTGATCTCTGAGATTCACGAAACTGCAGACACCGGAGAGCGCTTCACTATCCCAAGGTTCGGTAGTTTTTACACCGAAGATGATAAGCTGCATTTTGAACCTGCCGAATCCCTGGAAACGGAAGTCAATAACAAGTATGCAGGCATGGAGCCGATTGAGCTGATCGGCGCTTGCGGACAGTCTGAAGAGACCTCGCCCCTTTTGGGAGATACCGGCCAAGAGGAACAGGAACAAGAGCCAGAGCCCGAAATAAGTAAGGATATTTGGCCCGATGAGGAGGATATCTGGGGATGGGATGAGGAAAATATCCCTGAACAGGAACCAGAAATAGTAATGGAATCTGAAGAAGAGGCGGAATCTCCCGAAGAGTTAGCTGGCAGCGACACGCCAAATGGAGACGATAAAGGGGATGAGGCAGCTCGGGAAAGTGAACCAGAAGAAACAGAATCAACGGCTGAGCCGGAAATCGATGATGAAGGAGCTACCCCGAGTCCACAGGTTGAGCCTACGATTGAATCAACGGTAAAAGCCAAAAAGGAAAAACTTAGACATGGGCAAAAGAAAACCTCTTCTACTCCGTTAATCATCGTTGCTGCGGCGATGGTTATCGCGATTGCAGTAAGCGCCTGGTTTATTTTTGATCTAAGTGTTTCGAGTGATCAAGGCCTGGCGGAGGAAGAGATTGGTGCTACAAAAACGACCCCGGCTCAGCAACAACAGCAAACACAGCAACAGTCTCCAGCAGATATGGGGGATGAAGCGGCAGAAGCGCCCCCTCCGTCAGGGAGTCAAGACTCGGAACCTTCAGGAGATAATGCAGTAGCAGACAATGACCGCGATCAACAGACTGCATCTGTATATGGCCTTAAAGGAAACCTGCAGTCGGAGGCAAATGACGGCTATACAATTGTTATATTATCTATGAAAGATCGGCAACGTGCCAAAGAAATGTACGATACGATGAACCAAAAAGGGTTCCGTACGCTGATGGTTTCCGCCATTGTAGGGGGAGAAAAATTCTGGCGCGTAGCCCTGGGACAATTTGAAACCATTCCCGATGCACAAAAACACGCAAGGAATTTGCCCGAACCTTACAGCGAAAATTTCTTTATAAAAAGTATATTGTAATCAACGAAAAACACTGACATATGTACGCCATTTTATTGTTTCTGATCCAGCAATCTGATACCACCACTGCCGCCCAGGATTCCCTTGATATGGCCCTGCAGCAGCAGTCGATGTCTATTTTTGACCTGCTAGTTGAAGGCGGAATTTTGATGATTCCACTTGTTCCTGCTCTCGGTACGTAGCGGTTATATGTAATCGCTGAACGCTGGCGCTCGCTCAACAACTCCCGTATGGAGGTCGACAGGCTTTCTGCGCACCATTGAGAGGCATGCTCAAAGACGGCGACCGCGAACGCGCACTTACCTACTGCGATGGCGTGGATAAGCCGCTGGCCCGTATCCTCAAAGCCGGTATTCGCCGGCTGGGGCGCCCTATTCGCGAAATTGAAGATGCGATCCGCAATGCCGGGAAGAAGGAAATTTTCCACCTGGAAAAGCGCATGAACTGGCTGGCAACCATTGCCGGCGTTGGCCCGCTGGTCGGGTTTACGGGTACGGTAACCGGTATGATTGAGGCATTTATGGATATCCAGGCGCTGCAGGGCAACGTGAATCCAAGTGTGCTGGCTGGTGGTATCTGGGAAGCGCTTATCACTACGGCTACTGGCCTGATTGTGGGTATTATCGCCTACGGATTCTATAACTTCCTGCTCGGTAAAATCAACCGCATGGTGCATGAGCTCGAAAACGCCTCGGCCGATTTTATCGATATGCTGCAGAGCCCCTCTCGTAAAAAAGAGATGAAACAAGAACGTAAAGGAGTAATGGAATAATGGATTTTCGAAAAGATGAGGACCGGTTGGAGCCGATGACGCTGTTTTCACAGTCGTCACTCACCGACATCGTATTGCTGCTTCTTATTTTTTTCCTGCTTACGTCCTCGTTTGTGACCAACTACGGGATCAAGGTGGATATCCCCAAAGCGGAAACCGGAGCCGAAACCCAGAGCCAATATATAAATGTGGCTATCACGCAGGACGGCCAGTTTTTTGTAGATGGAGAGCTCTCCAGTATCGGCTCGCTGGCCTCTGATATCCGGCAGTCGCACAGCAACAAACCGCAGGGCACACTCGTTTTACGGGCCGACAAAGACGCCATTGTAGATAACGCCGTGCGCGTAATGAATATCGCCAAGGCGCTGGATCTGCGCATCATTATGGCAACAGAACAAGGCTCCAGATAAAAGAATTTATAAATGCTTAACTACGAAAATATAAAAGAAGAGGATCGTTTTGCCATTGCCCTGAGTGGGGGGTTTCACGTGGTGTTGATCCTGTTCTTTATATTATATTCCTTCAGTATTAACCAGAATCTGCGTCCCTCGTTTATTGAGGTGGAATTTGGGGAGTTTAGCACCGGGACCGCCGCCGAATTTTCTGAACAGCAAGCCGAGGAGGTAGCCACCCGTCCCGATCCCTCCGAGACGCAACCAGAGAATCCGCAGCCTGAGCAGCCGCAGCCGGTAGAACAGCAAGAGACTACTACCGAAGAAACGACCAAGCCGGTGGATGCTCCTGATCAAGAGCAGGAAGTTGAAGAAGAGCCTATCGAAACACCTGAAACTGATAAGGTAGAACCAAACGAGCAAACCACCCAGGAGCAACAGGAGGAGGTTACCGTACCTCCCAAAACTGAGCAGGATGAAACCGTACAGGAGGGCGCCGAAACCAGTGGTGATCCCCAGGGGAATGTAGGGGAAGTCGACGCTGATGAAGGAACAGGTTCGGAAACCGAGAAATCTTCTCCCTACAATCTGAGCTTTGAAGGTAATATCGACCGCGCCCCTATGGTACAGCCCCTGCCGGATAACGTAGCGGGAACCGAGGCTACCATCACGATACGCTTCGAAGTGAACCCGGATGGCACCATCGGGCGGATTATTCCTCTCAAGAAAATGAATGCCGAGCTGGAGCGCGAAGTGATCCGCACCCTGCGCAGCTGGAGATTTTCACGGTTGCCCTCCGGCGTACCACAGCAAAATCAGTGGGGAACCATCACCTTCCGCTTTGTACTGCAATAAACGCAGATCCCCCTCTTTTCCCTTTGGAGTATTCACGAAGAATTGGCTCGAGACGATTAACCCGGATTATTACCATCATCTATTCTGGAATTGCTACAAAAAAATGGACAGTGAGTTAAGCCAGATCATGCAGCCAGTTCTTGTTGTTGGGTTAAATAATCTTGCATTTCCGCCGGCGTGCAGTAGTCCAGCGTAGAATGCAAGCGCTGGCGATTATACCAGATCTCAATAAAGTTAGAATATTACTCCTCGAAGTATTGTTGTAATTATAGTGTTTAGGTTCTATCGGTAGTTCTGCTTTAAAGGTTTTAAAGAAGCTCTCGGCCGGAGCGTTATCCCAGCAGTTGCCTTTACGGCTCACGCTTTGGCGGACCAGCGGTCGGGCTTTAGGAGCAACGTTCCTAAACTCCTTGCAGGCATATTGGTACACCCGGTCAGAATGGAAGACCAGCTCCTGGTCGATAGTCCGCTTTTGACAGGCGGCTTTTCCAGGCCGGAATAATCGTTTCATCGGCGCTCATGCCTTCCGAGAACGACCAGCCCACGATCTGGCGATCAGCCAGATCCATGATGGTCGTCAAATACAACCACCCTTGATTGCTGGGGATATAGGTGATGTCGCTTACCCACACCTGACCCAATTGCGCGGCCGAAAAATCTTGGTCTAACCGGTTCGGGGCCACAGGAAGACTGTGCCTGGAATCTGTGGTGGTTACCCATTTGGGGCGAATCTGGCTTTGTATGCCTTCTTTCTCATTAGTCGAGCTACCCTCCGGCGACTAAGCTGCTCTCCCTCTCGAAGCAGTCGTTGGTGAATGCGAGGACTACCATCAGGTCTTCCCCGACTTCAGCCAGATATGTTTAATTTGTTTCGTCAAGCGCCGGTTCTCTTTGGCGCGATCGGAGGGCTCGCGACTCATCCAGCTATAATAGCCGCTTCTGCTTTCATCGATGCCTTGGACATCTTTACAATGGGAAATATGTGTCTGTGTTCAGCCATAAACTGGAAAATTATCCGTTTTTCTTGGTAAAGACGCCCATCGCCTTTTTTAAGATATCCCGCTCCATACGTACGTCAGCCAGTTCTTTCTTCAACTCGGCCAGCTGGTTCTCTTCGGTAGTCCGGCTGGGAATACCTTTGCCCGGAAAGGATTGCTGGGGTTTCTTCTTATACTCGGAGCGCCAAGCATAGATAAGGCCAGGATTAAACCCAGCTCATCGGCCAGCTCCCGGATATTGTCCCGCTGGTAACTTTGCTGGATTACGTCCAGTTTATATTCTTTGCTGTAGGTTCTTCTTCTACTCATAATTGTTAGTTGTCATAAATTGCGGCGACAATCTATGGCTTAACTGGGTGTCCACCAAAATGTAGCAAGTTCATTCATCCCAACTTCTATCTGTCTAGCTCTGTACTCCATCCTTAACATTTAGTTCATTAAACTATAACAGTTGAAATTGTTTACAATTGGTAGGGTAACTATAAAAAGTGAGGCGGGCAAGATTTGGCGAGGCCTGTCAGATTAATGCGCTGGTTATTGGCTATACTAAGTAATCTTAAAGAAATATTTTAGTGAAATACTTTGAAAGTAAGATTTAGCACTCTGTAAATCATCATAGCTTTTCTCTATGTTTTCGGCAATTTGTGAAAAAGAGGCTGAGAAATCTTGATTAAGTTTTTCCCATTTCATGTAGCTTATTCTTAATTCCTGCAGACATGCAGATAAATCAAATGCATAAACATTATCAGAGTTTTGTTTTAATTCTTGGTTTATTAGGCTAGATAAAGGCATGATCAAATTCGAAAAGGTAAAGGTAACACTACTTCTACCATTTGGAGCCTGAGCTCTCCAATTGTTAGCAATCTTTAAAACATCTGAATGGAAAGAGTCATTTTGATTATTTGAGGCAAGAGCCTTAGTCTGATTTGAAACTAAGGAATCAAAATGAGCAAAATTAGAATTCCATTCCTTCATGATTTCTTCTGTTTGTTTTTGATATGCTTCATATATACTGGGTATGTGTTCTTCTATATCTTGCAAGAATTTTAATTGCCCAATTATTTTAAATGTCATTTCATAATTTTTTTCTGGCTCACCTGTAGAATTTATTACAAAAGTATTTACATACTTATCAATTGAAATTTGTTCAATTTTGTCCACCAATAATTTATTATATGATAATCTTTCAGCTTGGATGTTTTCCGCTTCTGAAAGCTGGGTGGAAAAATTAGAACAAGATTCGACTTGTCTATTCACTACTTTTTTAATCTGTTCAATCCAGTTTAAGATGATATTCTTGTAAGCCCTTAATTCTTGCCTTTTTTCTCGTTTTCTAACTACCCATCTAATTATAATTCCTAAAACGAAGACTATTAAGGTTATAACAGCGGGAATAAGAATTGCTGCCATACTTTCAGAAAGACCAAAAATACTTCTTCCAGTCTCATCTTGATTTGCCAGGAATTTTATTAACAAATGATGAAGTAGAAGCATATTAATATAGGAAGTACTATCATAAAATTGGTGTGGTGGAAAGTTGGCCAGATAGAGATATTCTCCGGATGATTAAGCCTTCATAGTCCATCTCAGTTTGCATTTATGTTTAACCATTAGCAAACTCAGTTACGACTCCAGTTGCAACTTCCACCACATGTTTTTAACACGTAAGAAAAAATTGTAGTAAAATTACTATTGGGATACTATTCATGATTTTCGATCTCAATTCCTTCAACATCATAAAATCTTTCAGGAAGCCTGTCACCCATAAAAAAATTTGGTGCTCGTAAATCAGCATAAATTCTACCTCCACAGTTGCGGTGAAACAACCCGGTTCGGATTGGTATTCCTGTTTTTCTTTGCTTTTTATCAGGTTCTACATTTGGAATAATTTCAAAATCATGGGATCCACACTCTAAACAACGAGCTGATGATTTCCGCTGACTTAAAGCTTCTAATCTCTGTAATTCTTCCTCATAAAATTTCTGTTGCAAATAATCAGAACTTGAATTCAATTTTTCGACACGCTCTTGATTAGGTAAAATTTCTACAGAAACAATTGATTGACATGAATAACATATTGCAATTGTTCTATTGATAGAAATTTGCTCGTTGTTAATTAAGTAAGAGTATTTGCCCCATGTTGAAAAGCTTGAACCTCTGAATTCGCATTTCGTACAGATATAGTTTACAGGTTGAGGCATTTAATTACTTTGTCTATTTGCTCTTTAATTTATTAAGGTGCTTTAGTGAAATACTTTGCAGGTCTCGTTCAAAAGGGTTTTAGGTTAATATCAACTGATTTTTATGGAAACAAGTTAGCTGCTTCAGTACTGAAAGCAACATTATTGATATCATTGAACAATGACTCCTTCCCTTTTTAAAAATCAAATACTGAATATTTATTTTTAAGATCCCGATTTTGCTTTTATTCTTGATATATGTGCTTGGGCTTTATCTAGTTTAGGGTACAGCGATGAAGCCTTTTCATAATATCCTAAAGCCTTACTATAATCTCCCTTTTCCTCATATTTCTTACCTTCAAGTATAAGTTCATTCGAAATTTAGAGGTATATTGTCTATCACACTTTCAACATTTTTAATATTGCTTTGCATATTATTTTGTTGGCAAGTTTTGATGATTCAGAATGTCCAAGTTTTGAAGCAGCTAACCAATCTTCTCTAGCACCCTCAAAATCTCCCAAATAATACTTTATCCATGCTCTATTATGATAAATATGCATATTTTGGGGGTTTGCTTCTAATCCTTTACAATATGCAAGATATGCTCCTTTAATATCACCTGAATGTCTTCTGCAACCAGCAAGATTTAGCCAAGCACGATCTAAACTTGGGTTTATTTCAACTGCTTTCAGAAAATCATCAATAGCTTTTTGATAGTCTTCTAACTCTAAATATTCAAGACCTCGATATAAATAAAGTTCGGCGATATTTGGGATTTTGTTGATTAAATCTGAGAAATTATTTATCGCTTTATCGCAATAATTAGCCTTACTGTTTTCAAGTGCTGATTTTAATAAAGTCAAAATTTCTGGGTCATTCTGTGCTTTTAGCATTAAGTCTTGCGGTAAGTTATTCATATCAGTATTTGGATTTAAAGCACTAAAATTTAAGTTGATGAAGTTTAAATTTTTATGACAACTTCAGGTTTTAATATGAGAAGCTATAATTGGCTGATAAAATCCCAAGCGGCTTCAATACATTTAGGTACTTTAATATCAGTACTGTCCGAACAAAAAAATAGCTCATGGCATGAAAATTGTTAGATTTGGGATCTGTTTAGAATCTTAACAACAATATCACAACCATGAGCCCCACAAAGATCGCAAAAAAATCAGACAAACCCTTACTGGGTCAAATTTTAGATTTGATTCCTTCTTCGTTATTGAACGAGCTGATCGGTCACTATGAATCCGATAAGCACTGCCATAAATATAAAACGTATGACCAGTTAGTAGCTATGATGTTCGGACAGCTGAATAAATGCCATACGCTCCGGGGAGATCGCCCAAGGCATCAGTGTCAAGCCGAAATTTCTCAAAGACATTGGCTTGGAGCAGAGCCCGGCCAAGTCCACAATCGAGCGACAGCCACGCCAAACGCGACTGGCAGGTCTTTGAGTCGCTGTATATGAAGCTTTTGGCTCATTTTTCGAGCCTGTTTACTAAGCGCAAAGAATATAAAGTAATCAAGCAGATCAAGGGCAAACACATCAAACTGGTGGATGCTTCGATTATGAGCCTGTGCTTGAGTTTATTCCCCTGGGCGAAGTTTCGGACAGCTAAAGGCGGTATTAAGATGCATATAAGCCTGGATGAAGCCCAGATGATCCCGGAAATGATTCATCTAACCCCAGCCAAGGTAAGCGATCGCCGGGGCGCCGATAACTTCCGTTACCCTGCTGGCACGATAGTAGTAGACGACCGGGGCTATTTTGACTTTGGGCTGTTTGCCACACGTATCGAAGACCAAAATCACTTTGTAACCCGCATTAAGTCCAATACCCTTTATGAATCCATCGTCGAAAATGAGCTTCCCGATGGGAAAGACGAACATATTTTAAAAGATGAACGTATTTATCTGACCGGCCAGGCGGCCATCAAAGCGGGGATGGACAAGGTCCAGCTGCGCCGGGTAGCGATCTATAAGGAAGAGGGGAATAAAGTAATCGAGGTGATTACCAATAATACCGACTGGCCGGCTGCCACTATCGCCGAACTCTACAAGCGCCGCTGGCAGATTGAGATTTTCTTCAAGCTGATCAAGCAAAATTTGCAGATAAAAACGTTCTTGGGAACAACGGAGAACGCCTGCAAGTCCCAGATCTTCGTGGCCATGATCGTGTATCTGCTGCTGGAGCTGATTCGGCGTAATATTAGCAAAACCTACCACTGTTTTGGACACTTTGTAACCCTGATCCGGGTCTGCCTGACGCAGTATAATCGCTTGGAATATATTGCCAGCGAGATTCAGATCACCGTTCAGAAGGCCAAAAAACGCTATAAGCCACCGGACAGGGGCCAACAGCAGCTGAAATTTGGGTAGTTTTTATTTGGAGTTTGACCCGTAAAATATGCCCTGTAGGGCTCTAACCATAGGTTTGTACCCTTAATTAGAAAATGTTCGGACAGAAGTGCTTTAATATCTTTATAAACAGTTTCTATTAACTCCTCATGTGAAATATTAGCTCCTGGAACAGACTCATTAGTTGCTGTGGTAAATATTTTAGAAATCTCGTTACATATCTCCTTAGTTAAAGCACCAATTTGATTAAAATGATTATAACTCATAGCTAATGAATAATCTATAGGTATCTGAATAACATCTTCTCTTTGAAAAGCCATATTTCTATTTTCTTTCAATTTTTTATATGAGGAAAGTAATGGGCGAATATAATTATTTGCATTATTGAACCAATTGAGATCAAGTGATTTAGGGCCGCTTTGAGTTATCTGTATTTTATAGCGATTATCATCAGCTCTTTCTAAAAAATAACTTGGTGATAAACCAAGAAGACTTTTGAATTTATCTTCGATCTCTGAAATACCCATACCATCTCTTGTTGTGCAAACAGAATGAATATATGATTCATAACTAACATCCATTCTAGGAATCATATCGATTAATCCATTAGTAAAAACAAAAATTAAAGGTTGAATACTGAATTGCCCAGAGTTATCATTTTTTCTATTGTACCATAAAATAAAATAAGCGAATAAATCTCTAGCAGTATAATCAGGAATTTGACTATCTGAGCATGTATTGAAAATATCTCGAGCTAAATAACGAGCTGTATTTCTAGTAGGAAAATTCATTGTGAAAATTAAAGTTGGAATTGATCCAAGTTTTGCTGAAGCCCACTAACGACATTGCGCATAAGCTGCCTTTAGATTACCTCTCAAATAAATAACTGATTATGTTGGTGGTATCAACTCGCCACTGGACCTGCCGGGGTGACCTAGATAAGCTGCTAGCTTTAGTACTAGCGTGTGTATGAGTCCCCGGCAGGGTTCCAGACCAGAAGGCACTAGTTAGAATGTAAGCTCCAAGGGAGCCAGTAAAGGTAATAGTGGCTGGTACCGGGGGCCAAAGACAGTGGTGGTTCCCACCGGCATAAGTCAGGCAACAAAGATGGTAACAAGTATCTTAGAGCTGCTTTTGGGCAGGCAGCCGTCTCAGCCTATACCCATTACAAGGTGGTCAAGAAATTCTATAGAAAGATAAAAAGACGGAGTGGCCGCCCGATAGCCCGAACAGTAGTTGCCAAAGAACTGGCGAAGGGCGTCTGGCACATGCTGACTAAGAACCAGGAGTATAAAGGATTTAAAGGGCAGCCCGTTAGGGCAGCCTCACAAACCTGCTGGCCACAGCCTACAGGTCCGTACGCCTAACCGGGACAACAAAGCCCGTGCGCGGGATTGGGACATCGGCCGGGTATCGCTCAACTACAGCGGCGAATTTGTGGATGAAATCCGGGAAGTCAGCAGTGACGACCGGTGACTACGACAAGCGCACCCAGATCGACCTGTCGCTGAGCCAGCAGGTAACACCCAGCATCCGCGTGTTTGCCGACCTGGTCAATTTGACCAACGAGCCGCTTCGTTATTACAACGGAATCCCCACCCGGCCCGAGCAGTAGGAGTTTTACTCGTTCCAGGGTAAGCTTGGCGTTAAACTAAGCCTGTAACCCGTTAAATAAATAGAGGCTGTCCCCAAAATTCAAACCAAGCAAAGGGTTCCTAAATTGTAGAGGCAAGGTCAATCTCCCTGCATCCCTCTTCTCCAAGAGGGACTTTTGAAAGTGCCTGCATATTTGTAAAGGAGTTCCTCTGAAGAAGGAGGAGAGGAGGATTGACCATCAACTGGACCGTATGCCTCAATTTTTTAGTGAGGGCTTTGAAATATCTCCTCATAAGCCCCTCTTGTTTCCACAGGAGGGGTTTGGGGAGGTCAAAACAACAGTATTTCAAAAGCCCTCTTTAGTAATACTATTTGGGTGTTGACTTTTTGGACAGTCTCTATTCCACTTCACAAAAATTTATACCATTATATCGCATGCATCTTATTCACAGCTATATTTTTCGAATTCTTTTTGTCATTACTCTTACCATTACAGCGGCTTGTGAAAAGCAAGAAACCAAGAGTGAAGAATCATCAGCTACCGTGGTTCTGAAAGAGGTGTTTCACACCGATCGCGATGAAGGCGACAACGTGGACAGCCCTGCCGTGTGGCACGGTCCCGACGGGCAGCACTGGCTGCTGGCCACCGCCAAGGAGGGCGATACGATTATCGCATCTGATGCCACCGACGGTTCCCTGATCCAGCGTTTCGGCGGCAGTGGTACCGGCAGCGGACAGTTTGAGCGCCCCAACGGCATTGCCGTGATCGACGACCTGGTGCTGGTGGTGGAGCGCGACAATCGGCGGATTCAGGTCTTCTAAAACGATCAGCAGCAATACGAGCTGTTTGTGACGGACAACTCCGATCCCGCCCTCGAAGGATATCCGCCGCAGGGTGAGCTGGATGAGCGGGTCCACCACTTCCGGTTCAGCCTGGCCGGGGATTCACTGCAATCGGAGCATGTAAACCTGTTTGGCGATATCAGCGGCGAGGGCGTCCTCCACAAAGTGGAATCCATTTATGCCGATCCGGCACACAACCGCCTGCTGATCGCCGATGAAGCCTTTAACCAGCGCAGCGTAAAAGTGTATGACCTGGCAGGTAATTTTACCGGGGAAGTCATCCCCAGCCAATACTTTACCAGCGAGCCGGAAGGCATTGCGCTTTACAGCTGCCCCGATGGCTCCGGCTACTGGATTATGACCGATCAGCATGAATCGGACGACAACAAATTCCAGGTATTTGATCGGCAAACCTTGGATTTAAGTCGGCACCTTCAAGGGCGAGATCACCCGCAATACCGACGGCATTTGGCTGACACAATATTCGTTTGGGGATTTCTCACACGGGGCTTTTTACCCGGTCCATGACGACGGCAGTGTAACCGCAATCAACTGGCAAGAGGTAGTAGATTGCGCTAGGTCTTTCGCATTGTAATTAAATATTGCCGATTGGGTTTCGAAAGCCTTCAGAATCCTAATAAAATTTAGTCCGAGATAGGTTGAGAAAAGAATTAGCTGCAGTCAAGAAAAAGTCTTCCTTCGGATTGAAACCTAATGTAGAGTGATGTTGCTTATCCTGATTCTAATCAAGTTCTTTTAATTCGTAACGGACAGCAAACGTTGTTGATTCAAATTTGTAGCCAGTTTCTTCTGCATACTTTTTAATCAGGCAAAATCCGTAGAACAGGATAAAGGAGGCGTAAAAAATAAATAGCAACAAAAAGACCATGGATGCTGAGGCACCGTATATATCATCAAGATTACTGGATGTCATGACTTTACTTAACACAAATTGACCGATCAAAAATAGGATGATGGTAAAGCCGGTACCAAACCAGACAGATCGCCAGGGGAGCGTTATATCGGGCAAATATTTGTAGAGGATGGCCAGCCAAACAGAAAACAGTGCTGCGGAAAAAGTGACATCTAAAACCCGAACGATAGTGGGATTGATATGTGATAATTGGAAAACGTTATTCCCTACATAGCCGACAATAACATCCGTTAAAAAAGTCAGAAAAAACAGGATGCCTCCAGAAAGGAGTACCAATAAAAACAATCCCCGATTTTTTAGGTGAAATGCCAGAGCCGTACGTTCTTTGAGTTTTACTTTCAATATCTGGTTAAATGAGTTGTGGACAACATCGAACAGCGTTGTTGCAACAAAGAGCAAAAAAAGGGCAATGCCAATAGTTAGCAGGGGGCCTTGCTGAATATTCTGAACATTCGCCAAAATATTGGCCAGGTGCTCTGTGGTATTTTGACCAACTATCCGTTGCAAAGATTTAAAAATTTCATCTTTCAGCATCTGAACTTCAAAGATAGTACTTGCGGCATCCAGAAATAGAACAAGAACCGGTATGATAGAAAAGGTAGCAAAAAAGGCGGTTGATGAACTCAGTCGTAAGGGATCATTTCGCTTTAATTCCCAGTAACTTTCTTTAAGCAGGGTCCAATACCAGGTAACTTTTTCTTTGTTCATATTTCATGATTCTGTTTTGACAGATCATACAGCACACTTCATACCTCGATTTGGTAATCAAAGTTTCCATAAATTATTGGATTTAGTAAAACGCAGTGTTCGTAAATACATCAGATATGTAAGGCAAAAAGAGTTTAACACGCGGAGAAAAGGGAAAAGGCCTGTACTTTTCTCAGTCATTTTTGCACCTTCGAGGTAACTTATTTTCAAAACATTCGGAGGATACTTTATGCGCCGGTTATCTCGATTTTGTTTTTCAGTATTTCTTATTCTATTCGTCGCCACTCTGTCTGCCAACGCCTTCCAGGCCTCCAGCCGATTTACGCTGGAAAACGTGTTTGATCTGGAATATGCTACTGATCCCCAGATCGCTCCGGAAGGTGGGCAGGTGGTGTACGTGCGCAATTTCATGGATATCATGGAAGACCGGCGCCGCTCAAACCTCTCGATTATCAATGCGGATGGAACACGACACCGGCCGCTTACTTCCGGGAATAACAATAACTTTACACCGCGGTGGTCGCCCAGCGGAGATCGTTTGCTGTACGCCTCTACCAAAGAGAGCGGCGGGGTAGAACTCTATATGCGCTGGATGGATACCGGTCAGACGGCCAAGATTTCCAACCTTACGGAATCCCCAAGCGGCATTTCATGGTCGCCCGACGGGAACTGGATTGCCTTTACGATGTTTGTGTCCGCTGAAGATCAGCCGATGGTTTCACTGCCCGGACGACCTGAAGGCGCAGATTGGGCTCCTTCAGCAAAAGTTGTAGACAAGCTCGTATACCGTTCCGACGGGTCGGGGTACCTGGAGGATGGGATACACTCACGTGTTTGTGATGCCTGCAGACGGCGGTACACCGAGACAGGTTACCAGCGGAAACTATAACCACGGCGGCACGCCCCAGTGGACCCCTGACGGGGATCATTTAATTATTTCTGCGAATCGCCATTCCAACTGGAGGTATGAACCTAACAACACCGAAATCTACAAAATAGAGGTAGAGACCGGGTCTATTACCGGTTTAACGGATCGCTTGGGCCCTGACGGCGACCCTAAAATATCGCCCGATGGAGAGCAGATTGCCTACACTGGTTACGACGATGAGTACCAGGGGTACCAGGTAAGTAACCTTTACGTGATGAACGCTGACGGCAGCGGTAAGCAGATTATTACGGAGAGCTTTGATCGAAGTGTTACCGACCTGCAGTGGAGCGGTGATGGAGAAGGCCTGTATATCCAGTTCGATGATGAGGGCAACTCCAAGATTGGCTACGTGAACATGGACGGTACCGTTGAAACAGTGGCGGACAACCTGGGCGGAACCTCCATCGGTCGACCCTACAGCGGCGGTTCTTTTTCGGTAGATTCTACTGGCCAGTTTGCGTACACCCATACGCGGCCCTCCTATCCTGCAGATGTGGCGACTGGTTCGGTAGATACGCCTATCCAGCGAATAACACGCCTTAATGAGGACCTGTTCGGTCATAAGGAGCTGGGACAGGTTGAAGAAATCTGGTATGAATCGTCGCATGATGGTCGCCGCAAGATACAGGGATGGATCGTAACACCGCCCAATTTTGATCCCGAAAAGGAATACCCACTGCTGCTGGAGATCCACGGCGGCCCGTTTGCCAACTACGGCGATCGTTTTTCTGCCGAAGTACAGCTCTATGCTGAGGCAGGCTATGTGGTGCTCTATACCAATCCGCGGGGCAGCACCAGCTACGGCGAAGAGTTCGGCAATCTGATTCACCACAGCTATCCCAGCCAGGATTATGAAGACCTGATGAGTGGAGTGGATGCGGTCATCGAACGTGGCTATATCAACGAGGACCAGCTTTATGTGACGGGGGGAAGTGGTGGCGGTGTGCTTTCAGCCTGGATTGTTGGTAAAACCGATCGGTTTAAAGCAGCCGTGGTGGCCAAGCCGGTAATCAACTGGTACAGCTTTGTGCTCACCTCCGACGGTACACCGTTCTTCTATAAATACTGGTTCCCTGGCTTGCCGTGGGAGCACCGCGATCATTATATGGATCGCTCCCCGATTTCGCTGGCGGGCAATGTGACTACCCCCACTATGTTGCTGACCGGTGAGGAGGATTATCGCACTCCCATTTCAGAAACTGAGCAGTTCTATACTGCCTTGAAGCTACAGAAAGTAGAGTCAGCCATGGTGCGCATTCCAGGCGCTTCTCACGGCATCGCATCGCGGCCCAGTAACCTGATGAGCAAGGTGGCTCATATCCTGGAGTGGTTCGGGCGGTATGAATGATGGCAGACGTAAAAACGTGAGAAGTGCAGTTTAAAACCTTCAGGGTTTTTGAAACCCTGAAGGTTTTATTTTCTAAAAATTATTCAATGGGTGCCACCACCAAATCCTCCACATGCACATTCAACCGGTGGTTAATGCGCAGCCCCACAATACCATTCACATTCAATTCAGAGGCAGGCACACTCGTTACTTCGTTTCCATTCACAAAAAAGGTAGCTTTATCGTCCCGTACTTCAACCGCCAGCGAATTTCTGACCGAAGAGCCTGAATTTTCATCGTACTGATCCATGGCCATAGCGTGTGACCAGCTTTTTACGATGGAGGTTTCGCTGCCCGACCGGTTTTTGATAAGATACTCCTCGCTGTTGCGCAGCAAGAAGTAAGAGTAAGTCTGGTCATCTTCTTCAAGGTTTGACCCGCCAAAGAAAAGCCCAAACGCCTCATTGCGTCCCTGCGGATCAAAAAGGTGGATCACCGTTTCTGCGCGGTATGAACCCTCAGCTGTGCTGGCGGGATGCCAAAAAATAGCCGCTGGTCCCGTGGTAATATGCCAGCCCGGAACCATGTTCACGAAAAAGATATCCGCTTTATCCTGGTCTGCGCCGATTATTGCACCTTCGTCAGGATTGTCAAGACGAACCTTCCAGTTGGCGGGTACGGCCAGGTTTTCGTTTTCCGGGTTTTGGGGATCCGGATGTTCCTGGGCGATTGCAGTGTAAATGCTGAATGCCAGTAGCAGAGACAGGGTAAAGATAGTACGTTTCATTTTGAATAGTTCCTTTTCTGATATAGTTAACCAGTTCACTATCCTGATTTATTGATGCAGAAACTTCAGTTTACTACAGCCAATTTTCTAAAACAAGTAATGGGGATGAATTATTCTAAGAATTCAATGGGAATGTATTTGGTCAAGAATGTTTATTTAATGGAGGGTCAATAGAAAAAGAATATAAGAGATTGATTCTTTGCTTCCTTGGAAATACTGCCATTCTACGATTTCAATATGGAGCTAGCCAGATTTCGGCACGTTATTTGGATGAAAAGAAAGATAAACATCGTTCTTAAAGGGAAAACCCGACGAAAAGGAACATGAGAATTCCCAGCATGGATATAGATCTCATCAAAAGGTACAACCTGCAGGGACCGCGGTATACTTCGTATCCAACAGCCGTGCAGTTTAAAGAGGCAGGGGCCGAAGAGATTGTGCAGCTTCAAAACTATCTTGTTGATCGGAACAGGGAGGCCCGGAATATCTCACTCTATTTTCACATTTCCTTCTGCTTCTCCCTGTGCTGGTACTGCGGTTGCACCAAGGTGATAACCAAAGACCAGGACCGCGGCAACCACTATCTGTAATACTTGGAAAAAGAGATGGAGGAGGTCCAAGCGAAGTTACATCCCGATTCCCGCGTGGTACAGATACACTTTGGGGGCGGAACGCCTACATTTCTGACCCCGGAACAAAAGGTTAGGAGTTCGAGCCTTCACGGGTGTACCTCAAACAATGTGTCCGTCATTTTTTGGTGGGCACATTTTATTTTTAATTCTTTCGTGCCTCAGAAATAAATTAACCTTGTGTCACAAATAGTACTACATGAGGTTTAGATAATATCGGTTCTTTGAATAGGTGGACTTACTGCTTTTTTCCTTCCCAGCTATTTCCTAACTTAAGGTTTGATTTAAAAGATTTTCAAATGCAACAGATTCAAGCCACATATAAGAAAAGCCTAAAGGGAATAACGCTTGCCCTCCTTTTCCTGTTTGGGTTCCATTTTCTTAGTATTCATGGATTTGTTGACAGCCTCGTCTATTGTTTTGAGGAAAACGGTCAGATCAATATCGAGTCAGAAGCTGGTTCGATTTTTACCATCCCTTCGGAGGATGTTATACATGCTGAACATCAGCATGACCATGAGATACCTACCTTTGATTCTGTAGAAGACCGTCACCATGATGTTTCGCTTTCTCTGATTTGCTCGAAAGAACAACAGACAACCCGCTTTGACCAGGAACGCACGCTTACGCTTCTTGACGGTATTCTTTATAGTAAGGTTGAAAACCTCCCCCAATCATGGGTCTTTCAACTTGTTTCTTACAGCCCTCCCTTAATTGAGGATACCATAACAGCATCTCTCAAAACAGTTGTCCGCATTCTCTACAACTAAGTAGCTACAGCCCTTTCCATATCACAATTTCATCGCAAGTAATGTAATCAGGTAAGGAATAATTATATCCTTCCGGTTTTGCTTGCCCCTCTATAACAGCAAAAATTGGCTGGACTACATGAAATTATTTAACCCACTACTGGTCATCGGCATGCTTGTGCTTGCTGCCGGATGCGCCAGTGAAGAAACCCTTATTGAACCTCCTTCAGAAAGCACACTGGGAGAAAAAAACTATGAGCGATCTCCCGCATTAAATAAACATGTGTCTCCACAGGATACGACAACTTCAGTTGTTATCTCAGATACGTTAATCTTTGCCGATGCCCTTTCCAAGGCCTTGCTGGAAAATCCCCGGCTTCAAAGCTTCGGCTGGCAGGTTCGCGTGCGCGAGGCTGAGCGACTGCAGGCCGCTATTCCACCCAACCCGGAGCTGGAGGCCGAAATGGAAAACTTCGGCGGCACCGGCCCTTTTGAAGGTTACGATGCGCGGGAAGTGACTATCCGGCTGGCTCAAAAAGTACTGCTGGGAGCCGACCGTATGAAAGCCAAGCGGGTAGCCGCCTGGAACAAAGAGCTTGCAGGCTGGAACTATGAGACCCAAAGGTTGGAAGTGTTAACAGGCGTGACCCAAGCCTACATTTCTGCGCTGGAAGCACAACAGCAGTGGCACCAGCAACAGGAGCTTGTGCAAGTAGCGGAAAACCTATATAACTCAATATCGGCCCAGGTAGAGGCCGGCAAAGTGTCTAAGCTGGAACAGACCAAGGCCCGAGTGGAACTGTCACGAGCAGAAATCGACCTGAAAAATGCTCTCGATCGGTTCCAGGCAGCACGCAGTAATCTGGCTTCCTTCTGGGGAAGTGAGGAGCCTGAATTCCAGGTGCTTGCCGGCACGCTTCCTACTCCAAATTCGGTTCCTTCCTACCAAACCGTAGCAAATTTCATTGAACGCAATCCCGATGTTGCCCGCTGGGCAGCAGAAATCAACCAGGCGGAGGCTGCACTCTCGCTGGAACGAGCCCAAGGTATTCCAGACATCAAAATAAGCGGGGGATACAAGCGCGCCGAAGATGTGGGTGCTACTGGAGCTATCGTGGGAATATCGATCCCGTTACCCTTCTTTGACCGTAACCAAGGGAACATCAAGGCGGCCAAGTATGAGTTAAACCGCGTGGGAACCCGACAGGAAACCGCCATTACAGAAGCCTACAGGGCCCTGCAGGAAGCGTACAATACCCTCGAAGCGTCTTATCACGAGGTACAACAGCTACAGGACGAGGTATTGCCCGGCGCCCAAACGGCTTTTGACGCCGCACAGACCGGCTACCGGCAGGGCAAATTTGACTACCTGGAAGTGCTGGATGCACAGCGCACACTTTTCTCCAGCCGTACGCGCTATATCCAGGCACTGGCCGAATATAACCGGGCCGTTGCAGAAGTTGAACGACTGATCGGCACGCCACTCTCTGAAATTTCTTCTAATTAAATGAAAATGGATACCAGCACTATGAAACAGACAACACTTTTATTAACCATTACCGGACTTCTTCTTTCCGGAAGTCTTTTGACCGGCTGCGGGTCTGGATCAGACTCCAGCACTGAAGGACAGCACCAGGAACATCAGGAATCGGAACAGCACAGCGGAGAACAACATGAGGAACAGCAACCTGAAGAACATGCCCGCGAGGTTCACCTGACCGAACAGCAAAGCAGCAGCCTGGGTATTAAAGTGGAAACGCTTACCGAAGGCAGCGCTACCTCCACCATAGCGCGCCCGGCCAGCGTAGGCTATGACCTGGATCAGATTGCCAAGGTGGGCCCGCGCATTGAAGCCAAGGTTGTACGCGTCCTGAAAGATCTGGGCGACCGCGTGCAAAAAGACGAGCCTATCGCCCTGATGAGCAGCGTGGACCTGGGTAAAGCCAAGGCGGATTATATCCGCCTCCGAGCCCGACTGAAAGCCGAACAGGCCCGCTATGAACGGGAAAAAACGCTGTATGAGCAGGAGATTTCCAGCCAGGCCGAACTGCTGGATGCCGAGGCTAACTACCTGGAGGCCCGTGCGGAACTCAATGCGGCGGCTGAGGCCCTGCGGCTGTATGGCATGTCACAAAAAGATATAGAAAATATTGAAGCCGGTACCGAACAGCCGCTCTCCTATTTCTATGTAACCAGCCCGCTGAACGGGGTCGTACAGGAACGCGATCTGTCACCTGGCCAAACCGTCGGCTCGAACGAGACCCCGATTCATGTGGCTAATCTCTCCCGAATGTGGGTCATGATCGATGCATACGAGCAGGATATTCCCAATCTGAATAAGGGACAAACGATCAGCCTGTCCGTCCGGAGTATTCCCGGGCAAACCTTTGAGGGCAAAACCGACTGGGTTTCCTATGCCCTGGAAAAGGATACCCGAACCATGCCGGTACGGGCTATCGTGGAAAATCCGGACGGGCAGCTCCGTGCAGGCATGTTCGGGACCGCCCGTATCTTTACCGGCCAAAAACAACGCACCGCCATGATCCCAACTGGTGCGGTCCAGACCATTGAGGGTGAAGATATGGTTTTTGTACCAGGCGAAGAAGCCGGCAGTTTCAGGCCCGTACCGGTGATGCTGGGCGATGAAAATGAGGGCTACGTGGAGATCGCTTCTGGCCTCCAGCCCGGTGATCGCGCTGTCATCGCCGGGGCCTTTGACTTGAAGTCCGCCCTCACGGCTCAGGGTCGCAGTGCATCTCACGGACACTAACCTGCTCGCAGCAATAAGGAATTTTAAATGAACACATTATGCTTCAACAAATTGTAGACAAAGTACTTAAAAACAGGTTAACCATTCTCATCTTGGTAGCCGCTATTGGAGTTTACGGCTATTTCTCTTTTCAAGAGGTACCTATAGATTCCTTCCCGGATGTGTCACCCACCATGGTGCAGGTGTTTACCTCCAGTCCGGGCCTTTCTCCGGTGGATGTGGAAACCCAGATCAGCTATCCCATCGAAATTTCCATGTACGGGCTGCCCAAGCTCGACCGCGTGCAAAGTACCTCCATATTCGGGCTTTCGCGCGTGAATATCTATTTCGAGGACGGCACTGACATCTATTTTGCTCGTAGGCTGGTCATGGAACGGCTCTCTAAAGCCAGGGAATCTATTCCCGATGGCCTCGGACAACCCCAACTGGGTCCTATTACCACGGGACTTGGTACCATCATGATGTATGAAGTGACCAACAAGGATACCGCAAGCCATTCCCTGATGGAACTCCGTACTGCCCAGGACTGGATTGTAAAGCCCCAGCTCAGAACAGTGCCCGGAGTTACCGGCGTGCTTTCGCTGGGAGGTGATGTGCGCCAGTTCCAGGTGAATGCCGATATGAACGCCCTGATCTCGCGCGGGCTCACGCTGGAGGATCTGGAAAAAGCGATTAACAGTAATAACCGTAATGTGGGTGCCTCCTTTTTGGAACGGGGCGGCGAGGAATACCTGGTGCGCGGCTACGGATGGATTAGCCCCCACAAAGAGGGAATCAAAGACATCCGTAATATTATCGTCGGAAACAAGGATGGTACCCCAATTTATGTCAAGGATGTGGCCGAGGTGCAGTTTGGTTCCGAGATTAAGCGCGGCACCCTTATTAAAGACCAGCAGGAGTCCGTGGGCGGCTTTGTGCTAAAGCTGATTGGCACCAATACCCAGGATTTGCTGGCTCAAGTAGATAAAAAGATCGATGCCATCAACAAAGCCCTGCCCGACGGCATGGTTATGAAGCCGTTTTATTCGCAGGGCCAACTGGTAAACAAAGCCGTGGGCACGGTCAGCAATGCTCTCTATATCGGGGCCATTCTCGTGCTGGTAATCCTCTACTTTTTTATGGGGGATGTCCGCTCGACGCTCATCATCATATCGACTATTCCGATTGCCTTCCTCATCGCCTTCATTGGGATGAACCTCATGGGCATATCGGCGAACTTAATGAGTTTGGGGGGACTGGCGATCAGCATCGGGATGATCGGGGACAGTGCCACCGTGATCGTGGAAAACACCTACCGCCTGCTGGAAGAACGGGATACCGAGAACGTATCCTTGGTGCGGGTGGTAGGCGAAGCAGCCCGTGAAGTCATCCGTCCGGTAATTTTTGCGACCAGTATTATCATCATCGTCTTCATCCCGCTCTTTTCACTGGAAGGCGTTGAGGGTAAGATGTTTAAACCGCTGGCGTACACCATCACCTTTGCCCTGGCCGGAGCTATCTTTTTGGCTCTGACCTACATCCCGGTAATCTCCAGCTTTATCTTACCGGATAAAGGAATGGACAAAGAACCGTGGTTGGTCCGCAAGGTGAAAGGATTCAGTCGTCCGCTTATCGAAAGGGCCACCAAATTTCCCAAAATGGTCTTCGGTGGAGCCTTGCTGCTCTTTGCGGCAAGCATGGCCGTGTTCCCATTCCTCGGGACCGAATTTCAGCCCACGCTGCGAGAGGGAACCTTTGCCGTGCGTTCGGTACTGCCTCCGGGCGCTAACCTTCCAAGTACCAAAGAATATACGAAGCGCATCCAGGAGTCGATGCAAACGTTCCCGGAAGTAGAGGGCATCTATTCCCGAGTCGGACGCGCGGAAGTGGGGGGCGATCCCGAGCCAGTAAATGTGGTATTTAACGTGGTGAACCTAAAGCCACTGGATGAGTGGGACGCCGGTCGAACCTATGAAGAGCTACAGTCGGCGATGGCTCAAAAGCTGCAGGAAGACCTGCCCGGCGTAGCCTCCAACTTCTCCCAGCCCATTCAGCTGCGCACCGACGAGCTGCTCAGCGGCGTTCGGGCACAGGTGGTAGCCAGCTTGTATGGCGATAACCTGGATACCCTGGCCCAAAAAGCGCAGGAGATTGCGGGAGTCGCCCAAGGCGTGGAAGGGGCCGTGGATGTTCGCGCCCAGCAGCAGGGCGGCAAACCGCAAATTTTAGTACGCCCGGATCGCGATCAGCTGGCCCGGCTGGGCATCAGCATTGATGACTTTCTGAATACCGTTGAAACCGGGATTGGCGGCTCGGTAGCCGGACAGGTTTTTGAAGGCATCCGGCGCTTCGACATTTTCGTGCGCCTGCAGGAGAACCAGCGCGAGCGGGTTGAGCAGATCCGCGAGTTGCCGATTCGTACAGCCAAAGGCGCGCTGGTGCCGCTCTCGCAGATTGCAGATGTGGAAGTCTTCACCGGACCCAAGCAGATATCCCGGAATAAAGCCAGCCGCCGTACCTACGTGCAGCTGAACGTGCGCGGACGTGACATGGGCAGTGTGGTCAATGAGTTACGCCAAAAAGTAGAGCAGCAAGTAGATCTACCAGCCGGTTATTTTACCGAGTACGGCGGACAGTTTGAAAACCAGCAGCGGGCGATGAACCGGCTGATGGTTGTCGTGCCCATTACCCTGGGACTGATCTTCTTTATGCTGTTTTCCACCTTTGGCAGTTGGCGTTACGCGGTGCTTATCTTCCTGAATATTCCGTTTGCCACCATCGGGGGTATCTTTGCCCTGTGGATTTCCGGACTGTACCTGTCGGTACCGGCCGCCGTTGGCTTTATTGCGATCTTCGGTATTGCCGTCCTGAACGGGCTGGTGATTGTATCCTACATTAACCAGCTGCGGGAAGAAGGAATGTCCACCGAAAAGTCGGTGGTACAGGCTTCCCTGCTGCGTCTGCGTCCGGTCTTAATGACAGCGCTCACTACCGGCCTTGGACTGCTGCCGCTCCTGCTGGCCAATGATATCGGCTCCAACGTGCAGCGACCGCTGGCGGCCGTAGTAGTAGGTGGCCTTTTTACTTCAACGCTGTTGACGCTGGTAGTCTTGCCAACAATCTACAAGTGGTTCGCCGAACCGGTTGAACACGCTGAACTGTAAATTTCTAATAAGACTTGGCAAGTTTTTAAAACCTTGCCAAGTCAAAACCAAAATTATTATGAAAGAGATAAAAGCTTTTATTCGAACCAATATGATCGATTATGTCATTGACGCCCTTGAAAATTTAGATGACGCCCCCGGCATTTCGTTAAGTGACGTACGCGGCTGGGGACATGCCGAAGAAAAAGAGGTGACCCGGCTTGTTGAACGGGTTAAGCTGGAAACCGTAGTACCTACCGAGCGCGTTGAAGAAATTATTTCGGTAATCGTTGAAAAGGGTCAGACTGGTAATTACGGAGACGGAAAGATTTTCGTTTCCAATGTCGAAAAAGCCGTGCGCATTCGCACCGGAGAAACGGATGAGGATGTCATACGATAACCGAACCTCATCATAATCCCTGAGGCTGCCGCCATCTGACAGTGGCGGCAGTCTTCTAATTTTTATTTACTTTACACCGTATGGACAACACCCATTTTCATATCAAAAACATGGTCTGCAACCATTGTGCGGAAGTACTAGAACAGAAGCTGATCGAGGCGGGCTTCGACATAGAAAACGTTGAGCTCGGAGAATTACACCTTGCTGGACCCATTGACGAAAGCGACTTGGGGCGGCTCGTCGATGTAGTCCGTAACAATGGTTTTGATCTCATCGATGATGAAAACAGCCGGATCGTAGAACAGATCAAGCAACTCATCATCCAGCAAGTTCGTTCCGGGGAACCACTGGAAAAGAATCTTTCAGACTTTCTGTCCGAGAAGATTCACAAAGATTATCAGCAGCTCAGTCGCTTGTTCTCAGCTGTGGAAGGCAAGTCTATAGAGCGCTACTTTATCCAGCAAAAGATTGAGCGGGCCAAAGAACTTATTGTGTATGATGAAAAAACGCTTAGCCAAATAGCGTTCGAGCTTGATTATAGCAGCCAACAACACTTTTCGCGGCAGTTCAAAAAAGAAACTGGGCTTTCTCCCTCACACTTTAAAGAGGTGAAAGAAAACAAGCGTACTTCAATAGACCGGTTATAAGATAACTCTACACAGGATAAGTATTTTGAAATCTTGGGTGCTGAGGTACGGCAATATCTGAAATCTGTTCGCTTGATTCCTTTCTTAATAAATTCTTCATGCCTTGGGGGATGACTTAAAATCATATTGCCCCTCAGTTCGATTTTGAGTACTTTTGCGCTTGCTTTTACTATGAAAACATTAGCGTCCATATTAATTATTCTCATGTCCATTGTGGCCATCGCTCCCTGTAGCGATGCTAATGAAATAGCTGTGCCACAGACGGAAAAAAGTACTGATATCAGCAAAGATATCGTGCACAATATTGCTAATGATGTTCACGGACAGGATGAAAACTGTTCCCCACTTTGCCCCTGCCAGTGTTGCCCTTCTACTGATAGTTTTGATATTGAGCTTTCCCAAGCCTCGGTTATTATTCCATTTCCCCGACCTTCTGTAGCTAACGTCATCTCTCCGTCCGACTATTCCATGATAGTCTGGACTCCGCCCCAGCTTATTTCCTGATCACCCTTTCTGTTTTTCCTTTTCAATAACACAGGATAACTCCCTGTCTATACCTTTTAATAAAAAATTGGAACATCCATGATTGATCGGATCATAACCTATTCTGTACGTAACAAACTCATAATCGGGCTTCTTACCCTTGCCCTGGTTGGCTGGGGCATCTATTCATTGACCCAGGTATCGGTCGATGCCGTCCCCGATATTACCGACAACCAGGTGCGGGTGATTACCACTGCTCCCAATCTGGCCACCCAAGAGGTAGAGCAGTTTATCACCTATCCCGTGGAGCTATCCATGGCGAACCTGCCAGGGGTAAAAGAAATGCGGTCGGTATCCAAATTGGGGCTCTCCGTTGTCACGATTGTCTTCGAAGAGAATATGGGAACCTACCTGCCCCGACAGTTGGTTTCCGAACAGCTCAAAGAGGCAGAGGAGCAGATTCCAGGACACATGGGCACGCCCAAGATGGCACCCATTACCACGGGACTCGGTGAAATATACCAGTACATTCTGGATGTTGAGCCGGGGTATGAGGATCAGTATGACGCTATGGAATTGCGCTCCATTCAGGACTGGATCGTGCGCCGACAGCTGTCCGGTATTCCGGGCGTGGTTGAAGTCAACAGCTGGGGCGGCTTCCTAAAAGAATATGAGATCGCTGTCAATCCAGAAAAGCTTCGCAGTATGGATATCACGCTTTCCGAAATATACGAGGCACTGGAAAGCAATAATGAAAACACCGGCGGAAGCTATATCGAAAAAGGCTCGGAGACCTTCTTTATTCGCGGACAAGGTCAGGTACATACCTTGGAGGATATTGAAAGCATCGTTGTCAAAACAGAACAGAATATCCCTGTTACGGTGGCGGATTTGGCGGACGTACGATTTGGCCATGCCGTACGCTATGGTGCGATTACGGCCAATGGCGAAGGCGAAAAAGTTGGCGGACAGCTTCTCATGCTGAAGGGCGAAAATACCGCTGAGGTTATTGAACATATCAAAGAACGCATCTCCCAGGTCCGGCAGAACCTGCCCGAAGGGATAACCCTCGAACCGTTTTTGGATCGTACGGAACTGATCGACAAAACCACGGCGACCGTCACGGAAAACCTTACGCTCGGCGGACTCATTGTGATCTTTGTGCTGGTACTGCTGATTGGGAATTTTCGGTCGGGGCTGATCGTAGCATCCGTGATTCCGCTCTCGATGCTTTTTGCCCTCGGCATGATGAACCTGTTTGATGTGTCGGCCAACCTGATGAGTCTCGGAGCTATCGATTTCGGAATTATCATTGACGGAGCCGTTATCATCGTTGAATTCACCCTCTTTCAGCTAACTACAAAAACGGATGTACTCTCTAAACTCTCGGGCCGAGAACGGCGCAACAAAATTGATGAGCTGACGATTAGCTCCTCCAGCCGGATGATGCGTTCGGCCATTTTCGGCCAGGTCATTATTCTTATCGTTTTTATTCCTATTCTGTCCCTGACGGGTATCGAAGGAAAGATGTTTACTCCCATGGCCCTGACTTTCGGCTTTGCTATGCTGGGAGCCATGATCCTGTGCCTGACCTACGTGCCCATGATTTCATCCCTCTTTCTGAATGAAAATGTGAAAGAGAAAAACGGGATATCTCAAAGTGTAATGAATTTCTTCCACCGGTTGTATGAACCTGCCATCCGGTTTGCACTTCGGCGAAAGGGCATCATTCTTGGTACGGCTCTGGTATTATTCGGAGCCGCACTGGTGATGTTCCTCAGAATGGGCGGAGAGTTTATTCCCCAGCTCGATGAAGGCGATTTTGCCATTCACCCGCTGGTCAAGCCGGGTACCTCACTTTCCCAGACAGTCGAGACAAATACTCGTCTTGAACAAATTCTGATGGATGAGTTCCCCGATGAAATCGAACAGGTCGTATCACGTATCGGGACCGGAGAAGTGCCGAATGATCCTATGTCGATGGAAATGTCGGACCTGATCGTCGTTTTGCATGATAAAGAACAGTGGACCAGAACCGATTCCAAAGAAGAGCTGGCCGAGCAGATGAAAACCGAAATGTCAGCCGTACCCGGAGTAAACTTCGCCTTTTCCCAGCCCATAGAAATGCGCTTTAATGAGCTGATGACCGGCGTCCGATCTGATGTTGCCGTTAAAATCTACGGTGAGGATCTGGATGTGCTTTTTGAGAAGGCGAATGAAGCCGCCGGTATCATTGGCGGGATCCCCGGAGCGGCGGATATAAATGTCGAACAGATTACCGGACTGCCGCAGATGGTTGTTGACTATAATCGGGATAAGCTGGCCCAATATGGGCTCAATATCGATGATGTCAACAATGCCGTTCAAACTGCCTTTTCGGGTGGTAAAACCGGAGTCGTATTTGAAGGAGAACGACGATTTGATATGGTTGTACGTCTCCAAGAGCCGTTCCGAAGAGATATCGATCATCTTCGCAACTTGTACGTCAGTCTGCCGAACGGAGAACAGGTGCCTCTGCAAGAGGTAGCAGATGTTAACTTCCAAGAAGGACCGGCCCAAATTTCGCGCGACGATACCCAGAGGCGTATTGTTGTCAGGGGTGAATGTGCGCGACCGTGACGTAGAGTCGCTGGTCAGCAAAATTAACCAGGATCTTGACGCCCACTTGGACCTTCCGGCTGGGTATTACATTACCTACGGGGGCGCGTTTGAAAACCTGCAGAGAGCGCAGGACCGGCTTTCTATTGCCGTCCCTCTTGCCCTCGGACTCATTTTCCTGCTGCTGTTTTTCACATTTAACTCGGTCAAACAATCCCTGCTGGTATTTACGGCCATTCCCCTGGCTGCCATTGGAGGCGTGTTTGCCCTGTGGATACGGGGAATTCCGTTCAGTATTTCAGCCGGAGTAGGATTCATTGCCCTCTTCGGTATTGCGGTGCTTAACGGCATCATTCTGATCAGCTTCTTTAATCAGCTTAAAGAAGAAGGAGTAAACGATATTGACCTGCGGATCTTACAAGGCACCAAACAGCGCCTGCGTCCCGTACTTTTGACGGCCATCACCGATGCGCTCGGTTTCCTGCCGATGGCTCTTTCCACCTCGGCCGGCGCAGAAGTTCAGCGTCCGCTTGCCACGGTGGTTATTGGCGGACTCATAACAGCTACAATGCTGACGCTCGTGGTGCTTCCTGTGCTCTATCGAATCTTTGATGAAGGATTTTCCTGGAAAGGGACTACCGTAAATCCCGCAGTTGGTCTTCTGCTCCTGGGCGTGACATTCTTTGGGATATCCAACGACGCAACCGCGCAGCAGAGAAATGATCTTACCATTGATCAGGCGATTGAGCATGCATTGGAGAACAACCAACTTCTCCAGTCGGATTCCTACCGGATCGACCGCCAGCGAGCTCTAATGAAATCCACCTTTGACCTTGGTGATACGGAGCTGTTTTACTCTCGCGGAGAAGCCGAGCGCGGAGTGGACCGGGGCGTGGAATCCTATGGCATCAAGCAGCAACTGCCGTTTCCCACCCAATTCCTGAACGAAAGAAAAGCCGGGAAAAGAGAAGTGGAACTCCAGAAAGCGCGATACAATCTGACCCGCAGCGAGCTTATCCGAAATGTTCGAATGGCCTACTACCAGGTCGTATGGGCACGGGAAAGGCTTTCCCTGCTGGAGGAGCTGGAGACCACCTTTGAGAAGCTTCGACAAGCAGCCGAGCTACGCTATGAGACCGGCGAAACCGACCGCCTGGAACGAACCGCCGCCCTGTCCCGCTACCAGAAGCTTCGATCGGAACGGCGGCAGGCACAGGCCGATCTGGAAATCTATTACGCCGAACTCAGGCGTTGGACCTATCTTGAAGGTGAACGCCCCATTGCTGTGGCGGACACCTCACTGGACTCGATTGTGCAACAGCAAACTTCTGATTACGAAATAGCTGACAGATTATCCGAAAATCCCAAATTACAATACCAGAAGAATGCCAGAGATGTGGCAAAGGCCCAACATGACCTGCAACGCTCACAGTGGCTACCTGATCTGTCCCTTGAATACAGAAAGCAACAGATACGAGGAACCGACGGATTCCATGGATTTTATGTGGGCGTTAAAATTCCCCTGTGGTTCCGGGGACAACAACAGCGCACGCAAGCCTCAGCCATAGAAGTCCGAGCTTCTGAAGCCGAGCTGCAGGATGAGCAAAAAGAACTCCAATCTCGTTTTGATCAGCTACAACGAGAGTTTTTTAAACTGCAAACACAAATCGATTACTACCAAAGCGAACAGATTGCCCTGGCCGATGAGCTATTGCAAACCGGCCAAAAAAGCTACGAAGCCGGCGACATCGACTATGTGACCTATGTAGACTATCTGGATGAGGCTGCGGAGTATCAAGCGGAGGTATCTCGACCTTCTTTTGCAGTTCATGGTGCGCCATACCGAATGGCAACAAATCACCGGACAATAATTTTTTAACCTGAAAACATGACTTCTGATATTATGAAACACCTGATCAATCCAACCAAATATATCGCACTTATACTTGTCGCAGTTTTGTTGGGATGCAACCAGCAAGAGGGCGACCATTCCACGGACGAACAAGGCCCGGCAGAGGAACACACTGAAGAAACACTTTCGGTTGAACTCACCGAGCAGCAAATCGATGCTGTAAATATCGGAATCGGCCAGCTCACCCGACTTCCGCTAAAGAATTCCGTCAAAGCCAATGGCATACTTGAACTGCCTCCACAAAATAAAGGCGATGTCAGTGCCCTGGTACCTGGTGCTATTCAGACTATCAATGTTATAGTGGGAGATCAAGTGGCAAAGGGAGAAGTACTGAGCGCGGCTCGAAGATCCACAAATAATTGAGCTGCAACAAGATTATGTGGACGCCAGCGAACGACTGGGCTATCTCGAACAAGAGTATAATCGAAAAAAGCGCCTGCTGGATGAGGAAGTTGGTTCTCAGCGGGAATTTCAGCAGATCGCATCTGATTATCACTCCATCCGCTCCAAGACTGCCGGGTTAAAATCAAAGCTTGAATTACTGGGATTAAATCCCAAAGAAGCACGACAGGGAAATGTTAAGTCCTCTGTACCCGTCCGCGCTCCTTTGGCAGGATATATTCATACAATAGAAGTGAATACGGGTGGGTATGTTTCTCCCGGTCAGCTTCTATTTGAGATTGTTGACAATAATCGCATCTTCGTTAATCTGCTGGTATTTGAAAAAGATCTGCTTAAGGTCCACGAAGATCAGACGGTTTACTTCCGGTATTCCAATCAAACAGATGACCAGTTCTACAAAGCACGCATTTTTGCTGTCGGCAAAGCCTTTGAACAAGAACCCAAGGCGGTTCGGGTTCACGCCGAACTTACCGAACAGGGACCAAATCTACTTCCCGGTATGTATGTAGAAGGGCGGATCGTAACCGACAGCACCGAAGTGCTGGCCTTACCGCAAGACGCAGTCGTTTCTGATGGGGGGACCTCCTATATATTTGTTGTTGAGGAACAGGAGGACGGCCATATTACAGCGGAACAGGTATCCGAATCAAATGAACATGACCACGGTATTCGCTTCAGGGCTGTGGAGGTAACTACTGGTACTGAAGATGACGGCCATATAGAAATAAAGCTGCTGGAAAATCTGCCAGAAAATGCAGAGGTAGTTACAAAAGGAGCCTTTTTTGTCCTCTCTGAAATGAAGAAAGGTGAGGGTGGACATCATCATTAATTTCCAAATAACTTTCACGGGGGCAGGAGGACAACTGTACATCCACCGATCAATGTTTATAATTAAGTAATCTACCTAGACTATACCCCCTATTTATCGGTAACTCAATTAACCTTTACCCATGATCTACCTAAAATCTATTTTTTACTTCATTCTTGCCGGACTGTTTGAAATTGGAGGTGGCTACCTGGTTTGGATATGGCTGCGCGAAAGTAAAAGCTGGATCTATGGACTTTCCGGCTTGGTAATATTGGCTCTGTATGGATTTATCCCGACTCTGCAACCGGCGCACTTTGGACGGGTGTATGCCGCCTATGGGGGCGTTTTTATTATTCTGGCAATGCTTTGGGGATGGAAAGTTGACGGCATTCAACCCGATAAATTTGACGTCATCGGCGCATTGTTTGCACTGGTGGGTGTTATCATCATGATGTACTGGCCACGATCGTAGCTCTCCCGTATCATCTTTCTACAAGAGTATCTACTAAAGTGATATAGGGGGGGGTAACTGAACCAAAATTCTGCACAAGATTAACATAACCATGCAAGAAGTAGGGCTGCTTGTCACTTATGTTAGGAATAGAAATTAAAATACCAACCCAAACAGTCAGCGGTTATGATTGAAATCAATGAACATAGCGAACATGGCATTCTGGCCCTTAAAGTCTCTGGAACATTAACGGAAGATGAACTGGAGGAGCTCGTTCCATCGCTGGAAGAGCATATTTCTGAATCAACCCATCCTCACCTGCTAATGATCATGGACGATTTTGACGGATGGGAGAATGCAGCAGCCGCCTGGAAAGACCTGCAACTGGACGCCAAATATATTGGCTATTTTGATCGTATCGCTATTATAGGCGAAAAAAAGTGGCAAAAATGGGGTACTCGACTTGTCGATCCTCTTACCAGTGAAGAGCTAAAATTCTTTCCCATCGAGCAGGCAGACAACGCGTGGGAATGGATTAGCAAGGAACATGAAGAAATATAAATAGCGAAGCGATGGAAAAACTGACCCTTAATCTCCCGGTACTATTACCCGATATTCCGGATGTAGAAGACAAATGTGTATCCCGGCTTATCGGAACACTGGAAGGCCGGGAAGGAGTTCTCCAGGCACACATCAAAAGCAACGGGGAACCGACCTCTCAACTGTGCATTCATTTCGATCCGGACGTTATTACGCTGCACCGAATCAAGTCGCTTGCCCGCCAAGCCGGAGCTCAACTGCAGGACACCTTTGGACATTTGCTTATTGAGGTTAAAGGCATTCGCCACGCCCGTCAGGCACGTACAATTACCCGAAGATTGCAGCAACTGGAGGGGGTGGTCGATGCCTATGCAGGTGCCACGGGATGGATCCGGGTGGAGTACAATCGTAACATGGCTGGAGAAAATGCTCTTCTTGATATCATTGAGGAGATGGGGTTGACCATCCAGCAAATTGCAAATGGGTATCAGTACGATGATGCCCATATTACGCTCATCGATAACGAGTATGATCCATCAAACCGGGAAGTTTCTTCCAAGCGAAAGAGAAAGACAAGAGATAAATCCCCTGAAAAAGATATCGACGAACACGGCCCTGATAAAGTGGCCAAGACAGAAGAAGAGTATACGAAACATAAACACAGTCACGAAGCAGAAGAACATGGGGAGCATGATCATGCCCACGATCACGGCGGCATCTTCGGGGAGAAAACCGAGCTGATCTTTTCTCTGATCTGTGGCGGACTGCTGGCCGTCGGATTCGGTCTTTCCTATGTAAGTGTCGTTCCGGGATGGATACCGCTGGCTTTGTATGTGGGATCCTATTTCTTCGGCGGATATTACATTACGCAGGAAGCCTGGACCGAAGTGCGGCAGGGCAACTTCGAAATCGACTTTCTGATGCTGGTCGCTGCGATAGGTGCGGCCATACTTGGCGAATGGGCCGAGGGTGCCCTGCTGCTGTTCCTGTTCAGCCTGGGTCACTCCCTGGAGCACTACGCCATGGGCCGGGCTCGGGATGCCATCAAGGGACTGGCCGACCTGGCTCCCAAAACCGCGCTGTCGAAAAACGAACGGAGACACCGAAGAAGTTCCCGTAGAAAAGCTGCAGGTCGGCGATGTGATTGTCATCCGGCCCAACAGCAAAATATCGGCCGACGGTATTGTCATTAACGGGGAAAGCAGCGTGAATCAGGCCCCCATTACCGGAGAAAGCGTGCCCGTCGATAAGATGGAGTACTCCGACATGGAAACGATTGAACAAGAACCGGAGTCTATTGAAGACAAACACCGGGTTTTTGCCGGTACCATCAACGGCAACGGCAGCCTGGAAGTAAAGGTGACCAAGCTTTCCAAAGACTCAACCCTTTCGCGGCTGATTAACTTGGTCAATGAAGCTGAAGCGCAGAAATCACCTACCCAGCAGTTCACCGACAAATTCGAAAAATACTTTGTTCCAGCCGTATTGGCCCTGGTCGTGCTGCTTAACTTCGCCTTTCTTGTTATTGACGAATCGTATGCCGCCAGCTTTTACCGTTCCATGGCCGTATTGGTGGCCGCCAGTCCCTGTGCCTTGGCCATTTCTACGCCCAGTGCCGTGCTCAGCGGGGTGGCACGGGCCGCGCGGAGTGGCGTACTTATCAAAGGCGGTCGTCCGCTGGAAAATCTTGGGCATTCTTAAGGCATTGGCCTTCGATAAAACAGGAACCCTTACCGAAGGAGAGCCAAAGTTAACCGACGTGATCCCCTATGGAGATACCACGGAAGAGGATCTGCTGAAGATCGCAATTGCCGTCGAGAATTTAAGCGATCATCCCCTGGCTGCTGCGGTCGTTCGTGATGGAAAGGAAAAACTTAGCGGTGTAGATATCCCCGATGCGGAAGATCTGGAATCCATTACTGGTAAGGGAGTCAAAGCAAAAATTAATGGCTCGATGGTGTATATCGGCAACATCAAGCTTTTTGAAGAAGCCGAAGGCGAACAACTTCCGGATGACCTGAGAAAGCAGGTTGAAGCATTGGAAAATGAAGGAAAAACAACCATGATCGTCCGCAAAGGGAACCAATATCTTGGATTTATCGGCCTGATGGATACGCCCCGTGAAGACGCGGCAGATGTAATTAGCAGGCTGCGTACCATTGGGCTCACACACCTGATTATGCTCACCGGCGACAACCAGCGGGTAGCCGATGCCGTAGCCAAAGCCATCGGCATTGACGACCCCAAGGGCAGTCTGTTGCCGGAAGATAAGGTAGAAGCTGTGAAAAAGCTAAAGCATGAAGAAGAGTATGTAGCAATGGTTGGTGACGGTGTAAACGACGCTCCGGCCATGGCCAACAGCACGGTTGGTATCGCCATGGGAGCTGCCGGATCGGACGTAGCTCTGGAAACCGCTGATGTAGCTCTTATGGCCGATAAGATTTCAGTGCTGCCGTTTGCCATCGGGTTGAGCCGTAAAACAAAATCCATCATCAAGCAAAACCTGTGGATCAGCCTGGGTATGGTGGCTATTGCTGGTACCGGCCACTATTTTCGGGTTAAGTATGGGCTGGGCCGTTGTTGGCCATGAAGGTTCTACCGTGGTGGTAGTTTTCAATGCACTGAGACTGCTTGGTTATAAATAGTAATATCCTATCAAAGATTATAGTTATTACTATTTCTTACAGTCTAAACCCCCTTTCCTTAAACGAAATGACTTTATTTATCGGTTTATCTAATAAAAGGTGCTGGATAATTGAAAATATGTGTGCCTCATATGTTATATCAGACAAATAGGAACTCGATCATATTGCGTTTAAATTTTCAATAAGACGTACGGCCAGTAGCTTCATCCGGCTGAAAACCAACAAGAGATTTCCGGTAAAGGATTAACTGGCACGATGAAAGTCCGGGAGGTGATTGTTGGAAACCGTGACCTGCTCCGAGAAAAAAAATGTCGAGTTAGTCACCTACGAATTCGATGCCCCCAACACCTATGTTTATGCGGCCGATAACGGCATCCATGCAGGCACAATCAATATAGCTGACCGCACCAAGGAAGACAGCAAGCATGCCATTGACCGGCTTCACACCTTAGGCATCAGTGATCTTGTAATGCTCTCCGGTGATAATCAAACCGTTGTTGATCACGCGGCCGCCGAGCTAGGGCTGGATCGAGCATATTGAGACCTGCTTCCGGATGATAAGTACAACTACGTTGAACAGGCCTTGAGTCCTTCAAAAGTCGTTGGGTTAATTGGGGACGGCATGAACGATGCCTCGGTCATTACCCTGGCTGATGTGGGCATGGAAATGGGTGGAATCGGCTCGGATGCTACCGTGGAAACGGCGGATGTAGTTATTCAAACAGATCAACCTTCTAAAATTCCAACCGCGATTGAAATTGCCCATTTACCCACCGTGTGGTATGGCAGAACATAGGATTTGCCCTGGGCGTAAAAGTGCTGATGATGGCACTGGCAGCCTTTGGGATTACTATCATCTGGGCGGCTATATTCGCAGATGTGGGGGTAGCGCTTATCGCCATTGCCAACGCTATTCGTATCCATTATAAATATTCAGATGAAGGACTACAGTTGTATACCAAGGGTTCTAACAAAAATGAAGTAGCGAATCAAATGAGGACTTGTGAGACATGCTAAATAGAACGAGCTATTCAAAATGAAATAACAAGCATATTCTATTGAATATTCTAACAATTACTGGATCATAACCTATGCAATTGGTGATTAGTGTAAAGGTTTAATCCATAAACTTTGATCTGATTTACGGTCTGCCAAGACAAACACTGGCTACCCTGCAACGTACGATGGACGATGTGTTACAGCTTAAACCCGACCGGCTGGCAGTCTATAGTTATGCGCATATTCCCTCGATAATGCCGGCCCAAAAATTGCTGAACGAAGATGAAATGCCAAAAACCGACCAGAAACTGGGTATGTTGATCAAAACTATTTCCCATTTTACCTGCAAAGGATATCGATACATCGGTATGGATCACTTTTCGCGGGAGGATGAAGAGCTTTGCCGCGCGATGGGAACAACACAATGCAGCATAACTTCCAGGGTTAGAGCACGCTGGCCGGGGCTGATCTATACGGATTTGGAATGTCGGCCATCTCCAACGTGGGGGATTTCTACTAGCAGAACAGTAAAGGCCCGGCGGAGTACTACCGGCAGCTGAAAGAAAGTCAATTACCGGTTCGTAAACTCTTGCAACTTTGCAACGATGATAAGATTCGAAAGGATGCAATTATGAGAATTATGTGCAGGGTGGGCCTTAGCGGTAAAAAATAGATAACAAATGGGGCATAGATTTTGCAACTTACTTTAATGAAGCGTTAACCCAGTTGAAAGAACTGCAAAATGACGACCTGGTGTCTATGGACGGAAACGAGATTAGAATCAGCAAATGCGGTCGACTTTTTTTGCGCAACATTGCGATGTGTTTTGATCGTTATTTAAATGTGAGAAGTATCGACCGAAAATTTTCAAAAACGGTATAAGGAGCCCATTATGGATACAAAAATGGTGTACAGGTTTGGCGGAGGAACCGCTGAAGGAGATCGTGGAATGAAACAGCTGCTGGGCGGCAAAGGAGCGAATCTTGCCGAAATGAGCAGCATTAGCTTGCCGATACCGCCCGGTTTTACTATCTCGACCAAGGTCTGCAAGTTCTATAATGAAAAGGATGGCAATTGGCCCGAAGGGCTGGATAAGCAGGTAGAGCAGGCGATCCATCACATTGAGGAGCATATGGGCCTCAAGTTTGGTGATGCCTCAAATCCACTGCTGGTATCGGTGCGTTCGGGCGCAGCGCAGTCTATGCCCGGTATGATGGACACGGTACTGAACCTGGGGCTTAACGATAAATCGGTGCAGGGGCTGGCGGATAGAACTGGCAACGAACGTTTTGCCTATGACTGCTACCGTCGTTTCATCGATATGTTCGGTGATGTAGTGATGCAGATTTCGCATGAAAAATTTGAAGAGGCCCTGCAGGGACTCAAGGATGAAAAATCAGTTAAGCTTGATCACCGAGCTGGAGGTAGAAAGACCTAAAAGAACTGGTGGATCGTTACAAAGCGGTATATCGAAAGGATACCGGCAAGATGTTTCCCCAGAATCCCAGTGAGCAGCTTCGCTTTGCCATCAACGCTGTGTTTGGTTCCTGGAATAGCCGGCGTGCCATAAAATATCGTCGTATCAACAAAATCACCGGTCTGTTGGGTACGGCTGTAAATGTTCAGGCAATGGTGTATGGCAATATGGGCGATGACTGTGCTACAGGAGTTTGCTTTACACGCAATCCTTCTAACGGTAAAGATGAGCTCTATGGCGAATTTCTCGTCAATGCCCAGGGTGAGGATGTGGTCGCGGGTATCCGCACGCCGCGTAATATCAAGGAGTTAAAAAAAGTGATGGAGGGCTGCTACAACGAGTTGGTAGAGATTACCGACAAGCTTGAGCAGCACTACCAGGATATGCAGGATATCGAATTCACTATTCAACGGGGAGATTTATTCATCCTGCAGACCCGAAACGGTAAGAGAACCGGCAGCGCGGCGGTAAAAATTGCTGTTGAAATGGTGAAAGAGGGCGTCCTGGAGAAGGCGAAAGCCGTGAAAAACCTGGTGCAGCCCAATCATCTCGACCAGCTTCTGCACCCGCAGCTAGACGAATCGAAAGTGAAAGATGAGGATGTAATCGGCAAGGGGCTGCCCGCATCACCCGGTGCAGCGGTTGGTAAAGTGGTATTTGATTCAGAAACCGCCGAAGAGATGAAAGCCAAAGATGAGCCGGTGATCCTCGTGAGAATCGAAACAAGTCCGGAAGATGTAGGTGGTATGTCTGCCGCAGAAGGTATTTTGACCTCTCGCGGCGGTATGACCAGTCACGCTGCAGTGGTAGCTCGCGGCTGGGGCAAGCCGTGCGTTGCCGGTTGCGATGATATCGTCATCAACTACGAAAACCAGAGCTTTACCAACGGAACCATCACCGTGCATGCCGGCGACTGGATCTCCATCGACGGTGCGCATGGCAAGGTGATTAAAGGGCGCAAAGAGGTAGAGTCGCCGAAGTTTGACGATTATTACCACACCTTTATGGAGTGGGTGGATGAATTCCGCGATATGGATGTACGCACCAACGCAGATACGCCCGAGGATGCAAAAAAAGCGCGTGAATACGGGGCTCTTGGTATCGGTCTGGCCCGTACCGAACACATGTTCTTTGGTGAAGAGCGGATCAAGGCGATGCGCCGGATGATCATCTCCGAAACCGAAAAAGAACGGCGCGATGCGCTAAGCAAGCTGCTGCCGTATCAGAAGAAAGATTTCATGGAGATCTTCGAAGCGATGGACGGGTTGCCGGTAACCGTGCGCCTGCTGGATCCACCGCTGCATGAATTTCTGCCGGATGAAGAGGAAGAGATGCAAACTCTTGCCGAAGATCTTGGCATAAAGCTGGACGATCTGAAACGCAAAGTTCGGCTGCTCAGCGAATTCAACCCCATGCTGGGTCACCGCGGATGCCGACTCGGCATCACCTACCCGGAAATTACCGACATGCAGGCCCGGGCTATTCTTGAAGCAGCCGTTGCCGTCAAGAAAAAAGGCGTGCAGGTAATGCCTGAAATCATGATACCGCTGGTGGGTACCTCCGAGGAGTTCATTCACGAGCGCCATGAGATCGACGAGATCGCCAAGCAGGTGTTCGAAGAGTCAGGGGAAAAGGTGGAATACAAAGTGGGTACCATGATCGAAATTCCGCGTGCGGCCATCGTGGCTGACAAGATCGCATCCGAAGCCGAGTTTTTCTCCTTCGGTACTAACGATCTTACGCAGATGACCTTCGGCTACAGCCGTGATGACGCCGGTAAATTTCTGGAGCTCTACCTGGATGAAGGTATCCTCCAAAACGACCCGTTCCAAGTGCTCGATGAAGAGGGGGTCGGTTCGCTGGTTCGCATGGCCGTGGAAAAAGGTCACCAGGTGAAGCCCAACCTTAAAATGGGCATCTGTGGTGAACATGGGGGCGATCCCAGTAGCGTGGCGTTCTGTTACAACCTTGGATTAAACTACGTTTCCTGTTCTCCCTACCGCGTGCCGGTGGCCCGACTAGCCGCCGCCCAGGCTCGGTTGCGATCTGAAGAGTCTCATCAAGAAGAAAAGAAGGAAGATCAGAAGAGTAAGCAGCTTATTTAACATACATAATAACATCTACAGATTGCTTACCAACAGGAATGCAGCCTCTCTTAAACCAGTGGCTGCATTTCCTTTTTTACCCGGCGGATATTGAATTATAAAACGATTAGAACTGAGATATAAAACCATCATTTAAATACTTTTTTATGTACAGTCTCCAATCAGTACCAGCTGCTGAAAATCGACCAGATTAATCAAATAAAACTGATTCTGAGAAGGAGCAGTTGCGGGAGAACGTACTGGAGAAGGCTTGCCTTTGTGATCATCTGGGCAACCGGGCGTTGATTGACTTGGGAATACTGAAAGAAGGTCGTGTACCCCAGGCAATCTGCCCAGGCCCCAATATTGCGAGGTTCGACCGTACGTACACCCTGTGTGAAATGTTGGACCATATTTACGGCCGAGGTAAATCGCTCGTGCCACCCGAACGACTCCATATGTTTGCAAAAGAGCTGGTCATGTATGTTGATTATTTTAAGAAACTGGTAGATCAAAGTGATGGGTCGGAAGGCGATCTGAAAAAGCTAAAAAAATTTATTAAGAACTTGGAAAAAGGTATGGAATACTGCCTGCAGATTGCCGAGTCCCTGCCTTATGAAGATGAACATCTGGAATCGATCTCTAAGACGGTTCTAGCCCAAGAATCGCGCCTGGTGGATATACGCCAACAGATTTTGCATCAGCTACATCCTGAAAGAAACAGTTAAATTCTTATTTTGCATATTCTTGGAATGACAGTTGAACGGTTTTATTTGGACTATTTGACTGTATAAATATCAATAATTAATAAGGTCATAATGCAAAAGATAGCTGGATTCTTTATGGTACTGTTTTTGATGAGTTCATTTTTGGGAAAAAGTGTTAAAGCACAAGATTCAATTCCGGCCCAGAACAAGCAGATTGCAGCCGCTGTGAGTGCGGCCCCACCCAATATGCAAGAAGGAGCAAAAGTGCTGGGATATATTCAAAAAGGTGAGCTTGTCACCCTCCGCGAAGGGTCTAATAAGATGATCTGCCTGGCCGATGATCCCAACCAGCAGCAGTTTCATGTCGCCTGCTACTACGAGGGACTCGATCCGTTTATGCGGCGCGGTCGTGAACTTCGTGCACAGGGTTTAAGCCGTTCAAAAGTGGACAGTATTCGCCAAGTGGAGATTGAAGCTGATGAGCTGGAATATCCACAGCGGCCGATGGGGCTTTATAGTCTTTCAGGGCCAAAGGGTGCGTATGATTATGAAACGGGTACCGTGCAGGAGGCCAGCCCGCTTTATGTGGTGTATATTCCCTATGCCACAGAAGAGTCAACCGGTATTTCAACAGCTCCGGCCCAGGAGGGCGGTTCCTGGCTGATGGAGCCGGGCACGCCTTGGGCTCACATCATGTATCCTGGCCGCCCGATATCAGCTGACACGAGTGGAACCGGTAACTGATGGAGCAGTCGATTTTTGGTTTTTATAAAGATCAAGAAGACGGATATGGGCTGAGCCGGAAACGGAAGCACGTTCGTATTGACAGCTGTATCCCGGGGTGATAACCTTAGAGGAGCGAAAATTTAAACTCGGTCGCACATTGAATTGCAAGAATACGACCGTGGAGAAGCAACAGATTCTTACCATCAATAAACCCGAAGCATAATTAGTAGTAAATCAATATGAAATCATTTGTCTCTGCAGACGAAGCCGTACAAACTATCAGTTCAGGAGATCGCGTGTTTATCCACAGTGTAGCGGCCGCCCCGCACCACCTGCTTAATGCGATGGTCGATCGGGCCGACCAGCTTAAAGACGTGGAACTTATATCCCTGCATACCGAGGGCTCGGCACCTTATACCGATCCAAAGTATAAAGAAAGTTTCAGGATGAATGCGCTGTTTGTAGGCGCCAACGTGAGGGATGCAGTCAATTCGGGCAGAGGCGATTACCTGCCGATATTTTTAAGTGAAACGCCTTACCTGTTCCGCGATAATATTCTACCGCTGGATGTAGCCCTCGTGCAGGTTTCGCCGCCCGACAAGCACGGGTTTTGCTCGCTTGGTGTGTCAGTGGATGCCTCCCGTGCTGCCGTACAGACCGCAAAAAAAGTGGTAGCACAGGTAAACCCCCGCATGCCTCGAACGCACGGTGATGGCATGGTGCATGTATCGCGGTTTGACAAGATGGTAGAACATGAAACGCCCCTGCCAGAGCACAAGGTTGCCGAACCCGGTAAAACAGAGCAGAAAATAGGTAATATCTGCGCCGAACTGATTGAGGATGGGGCTACGCTGCAGATGGGCATCGGCGGCATACCGAATGCCGTGCTGAATGCGTTGGACAACCATAAAGACCTGGGAATTCACACCGAAATGTTTTCTGACGGTATTATTGACTTGCTGGAGAGCGGAGTGATCAACAATAAGAAAGAAAAAACGGCATCCCGGGAAAATCGTTTCCACCTTTTTGATGGGATCACAAAAACTCTATGATTTTGTTGATGATAATCCCCAGGTAGCCATGCTGGATGTTGAGTATGTGAACGATACCGCTGTTATCCGAAAAAATCCAAAAGTAACAGCTATCAACAGTGCGGTTGAGGTAGATCTGACCGGCCAGATCTGCGCCGACTCCATCGGTACCCGGCAGTATTCAGGCGTTGGAGGGCAGATGGACTTTATTCGGGGCGCGTCGCTTAGCAAGGGGGGGAAACCAATCATCGCCCTGCCATCTACTACCAGTAAGGGAATTTCCCGCATTGTGCCCTACCTGAAGCAGGGAGCCGGCGTGGTTACTACCCGTGCTCACGTTCATTATGTGATCACCGAATACGGCGTGGCCAATCTCTACGGCAAAAACATGAGCCAGCGAGCCAAGGCGCTGATCAACATCGCCCACCCCGATCATCGCGAGGAGTTGGAGGAAAAGGCTTACGACCGTTTCCAGGAACTGCCGTAGCGGGAAAGTGATTTCCCAGATAATATTTATAACAGGTATAGGAATAAAATAACTTTAATCCTATCTTGCCAAGCCTTTTCTATACCCGTGCTCTTCTAGCGATCAGGAATATTAAATTTTCCCATTCATTCACTAAGATCTTGTTTTTTATTTATTTATGTGAGAAATTGGTGGAACTTTTGAGAGACCGCTCAAAGAAAAATAACAACTAAACATGGGACGTAATATGAAATCAAGAAATCTAATCCTTTTTGTGCTGATATGTTCAGTAGCAACTCTTCAAGCCTGTACGATGGCTAAAATTTCTGGGAAAAGCTCCAAGCCGTTGATGTTAAACAATCCAACCGTAAAAACTGAGATTGTTGGCAATTTCGATGAAACCGAGCTCAGAACATTTGATTATACAGGAGCAATAGATGTATACGAAGTGTTATCAAATGTTATCGCTGAGTCCGATGCAGATGCAGTAACGAATCTTACTATTACCTTAAAAAGTGATGTAGGAACGTTTTTTCTGAATCTAGTAACCCTGGGCATAGCCAACGCTTACAGAGTTGGGGTAACCGGCGACTTGGTAAATCTGCCAGAAGGAATGACCAATCTGGATGTAATCAACAAGAATGATCTTACCAGCATCCAGCCGGATCCAAACAGCGAAGTTACCGTAAAGCATTTTGATGGTATATTGATGAGATAGGGAATCCATCTCACGCCGCTGGCTTAAACAAAAAGTATGGAATAAAAGGGCACTGCATTAAGTTGTAGTGCCCTTTTTTGTAGCTGTTGATACAGTTGGATCTGAATACCTGTTCATGCAATCAGTTAGTCTTTTTTGGATGAGATTGAAATACAGAAAATATACGTAAATATTCGTATTTATTTGGTCTGTTTGGCAAGCCTAAGTGAAGCAAATACCTATGTAATCATAACTGTAGGATAGTTAATTAAATTTCACAAGAAAGTACGTTCAGCGGTATCTCCTTTTCAACGGGAATCCCCAAAACACAGGCTATACCCTTAAAAACCGATAAAGCTCCCTCAGATGGGCGTGTTAAAATTAGAAACAAGAAATTATAGTATTAAAATATTTACGCTGTCAATACTAGGTTGACCGATAAATATGTCCATTATAATCATTTAATAAGCGGAATGATGGATATATAGTGAGTTATAAAGGATTAATCTAGTTGATTTTTTGTAGTCCAATCGGATAGTATAGTGTTCTCAGAAAAGAGGGACATCTACTATTTAGGAGTTAGAATTTTTAAGAGTTTAAGTTGGCTACTATGAGTCTACGGCTAAGTTGGCTACCTATTTGCTATCTGTTTGTACAGCTGGTTGTTGGAACATTTACCTCCCGGCTGGTGCAGGACAACCCTACCTATTATGAAGTTGAGCTTGGAGATACTCTATACAAAATTGCTGCTGATTTTGGTAGTAAATATGACTGGGTTCAGATCTATCAGGCAAATAGGAATACGATTAACGATCCGGATTTAATCTATCCTGGACAGAAGCTGAAAATTCCTCCATCTATTGCCAATAGCAAAACTGAAGCAACACAGAATGATAGTGTATTTACCAAGAACGGCGGAGATTCATTGAAAACCAGCCAACCGAAAACAGAAAAGACAAAGGCGTTACAAGAATTTAGGAAAGCATTCAATGCCGTCGTAAAGAAGGAAAAGAAACAGGAACAAGCCAAGCCCCAAAAATCATCTGGGCAGGAAGTGTACAGTGGTCTGGGGCTGGGCGGCATGGTACTGGATGAAACCCGTACCAAAATGGGAAGAGATTTCTATTCGATCTTTTACAAATATTGGGAGACTCCCGAACAGGCTAAGAATTTTACGATAACCATTTCAGAACAGCCGGTGCCTTCTCGTGGTACTATGGTCAACATTGAGATTAACGATCAACTTGTATTTAGAAATCGGCTGGAACCACGATATCACAAAACAAAGAAGAAGGCCAGGCAGGCTGTTTCAATCTGCCAGAAAAAAATATTGCGACTGGCAGGTAATCAAAATGAATTAGCTGGGTATTAACATGATGAGTTGTTCTAAATCTGCAATCGCAGCAAGTATTGTACTTTTTACAGCTATGATGTTTGGAGGTACAGGTGTGCTGCAGGCGCAAGACTTTGTCTATCAGCCCAAAAATCCTGCCTTTGGGGGAAGTCCCTACAACTATAGCTGGATGATGAATTCGGCAAACAAGCAAAACAAGTTTCAGGGATCAGGGTCCGGTTTTAGACAGCGTGATCCACTGCAAAATTTCGAAGAGTCACTACAGCGGCAGGCGCTTTCACAGTTAACGCGCCAGATTATTGGCGATCGTTTTGGTGAGGGTAACATCAATCTGGAAGAACAAAGTACCTATGAATTTGGAGAATTTAACATCAAGGTAAATCCAGGTCCAGACGGAGTAAGCATCAATATTAACAATATTCTTACAGGCGAATCAACGAGTGTAACAATACCTTCAGGATTTTCAGGAATTAGTCAACAATAAGAATCTGGATTTGCACGAAGAATTTAGGAGTGAATAAAGGAAGGCACCACCAGAGGAGCTTCTCTGCACCTTGCGGTAAAGAGAAGGGTAAGATTCCCTGGCGATGCCCATAAAGCTAAATGATCCCTAAAATACGAATAGTCATTTAGTTCATCAAAGGGCGGTTCTTCTTCATACTTCGCTCCTAACCATTCGGGAGTTTTTCTCTCGAATTCGATTCCGATAAACGGAATAAATAACGCGATAACTACTTCATCAATTTCTAAATAAATCATAGGAGTACACACTATGAAGAAGTTAATAATCTTGTCATTTGCACTGCTTTTTGCCACATCGATGGCATTAGCGCAGAACAATGACGCAACGGTAAATCAAAGCGGAAATGGAAACAATGCTACGGTAGACCAGCAAGGCAATAACCATGAGAGTGTTATCACTCAAGATACATGGGGCGCTGGCCATACTGCCGTAGTCAATCAAAACTCAGGTTCCGATAACTATAGCAATATTCAACAAGGTCAAAGAGGTGCAGAGGCCTACGTTGACCAGGTTGGTTCCAGCAACGAGAGCAGGCTAAAGCAGTCTGGACCCAACCTTGCCGATATTGACCAAGAAGGCGATGGAAACATCCTCGGTCAATATGGTGCGCTGGGCAGCAATGCATTTCAGAAAAACGGGACTTCGTTTGCAAGTGATATGAACTGGTTAGATTTAGACCAGACGGGTGATAACAACACCGCCGGGCTCTGGCAAGAACACCACGCCGATGCTGATATTACACAGGCGGGGAACGATAATGTCGCTGCTGTTCGCCAGACTGGTACCGCGGTAGGAGCACTCAACGAAGCTTCCATCACTCAAAATGGAGACATGAACACAGCCGATATAAACCAGGAAGGTGAAGGCAACAACGCTACAGTTCATCAGGGTGATGCTGCCTATTTCTCAAGCAATAACACTGCTGATATCGACCAGTATGGCAACGGAAACGCTGCTTCCTTTAGCCTTCAAGATGGCGATGGAAACAATGTTACAGCCACCCAGGATGGTAACAACAACTACTCCGAATTTTCTGTGGAGTATGGAAGCAATAATATAATAACCACAGATGTAAATGGAGATAACAACAGAACCAAGGTTGCTGTGGATCATGACGATCCTAACTGGAATTCCCAGTCTTCTGGTAATACACTTACCATCGATAAAGATGGTAACACCAACTATGTGGCTGGATACGTCAAAGGTGATGATAACACAATCACCATCACGCAAGATGGAAGCAACAACAGGGTTGGCTCGGACTGGTACACAGGAGATGGCTTCAACATTACCGGTAATTCCAATACTGTTTCCATTAGTCAAATGTCTGATGGCAACACAAGCAGGAATACTGTTTCCGGCAATAACAATACAGTTACCGTTACTCAAAATTAATCATCTACAGGTTGATTAAATAAAATTACAGCTGGGAGGCGATATCCTCCCAGCTACTAATTAACCAGATGGAATTAAATAACAACGGCAAGGAGAGGCTACTCGAACAGCCTGGCGTTTAACCACAGAAATCTACTGATAAGCAAGCCAAAAATATTACGGCAAGAGAAGTCCTGCTTAGTGCAGGAAACGCGATCGCTCAATAAGCAAAATTGCACGTTATCAACCGGGGAGGATGGAATACTCTTCTCCAGGTTTTCTTTAAGAGTTTGTTCTCAATAAGGTAAATCTTTGATTAGGAGAGTACACTAATGCGTAAAGATTCTTCTTGGGTCTGTATTCTACTGCTAACTACACTAAGCCTTGGCGCCTGTACATCTGCGCTGCACCCACTCCAGACAGAAAGGGTTAAGCCAGGCATCAACAGCGAGGTTCACCAGTCATTGAAAGAGATGCCAGCCCCAAACGAAAAAGTTGTGGCGGCCGTGTATCGCTTTCGTGACCAGACTGGTCAGTACAAACCTGCATCGTCGGGCGCAAGCTGGTCAACGGCTGTGACCCAGGGGGCCACCTCAATTTTGATAAAATCGATGGAAGACTCGGGCTGGTTTACGCCTATTGAGCGTGCGGGAGTTTCCAACCTGCTGAATGAGCGACAGATTATTCAGAAAACGCGGCAGAAAAATAATCAAAGTGGCAATTTGCCCCCGATGCTATTCGCGGGAGTTCTGCTTGAGGGAGGTATCATTGGGTATGATACTAATGTAATAACCGGCGGGGGTGGCGTTCGGCTACTGGGAACGGGGGGATCAGGTCAGTTTCGCAAAGACCAGGTTACGATCTATCTCCGGGCGGTATCAACCTCTACCGGAAAAATTCTTGAAACAGTTCAAACCACGAAATCGATTATTTCACAGCAGTTGCAGGGCGGCGCATTCCGATATATTGACACCAACCGACTGCTGGAGGCAGAAGCCGGATTTACATACAACGAGCCTCCCGTAATGGCCGTTACGGAGGCGATTGATGAGGCGCTTAAAATGCTGGTGATTGAAGGTGAAAACCAGGGTATCTGGAGTGCCCGGGATACGACTGCATTCAATAGTTACGAACAGAACTACAAACAGCTGAAGAAGTGGAAACAGCGCTCGCAAACCGATTATTTTGGGCTGACGAGTAACGAGAACTTCCGCTCCGGCCTGAATGTTACAGCCAATTTTATCCACGGCAGCCATATCGGCAACTACCCGAATCCCATGCATAAACCGGGTGGAGCACTGGAACTGGAGTACTTTCTGTCGCCTTCCATGTCTTTGTATGGATACGGTCAGCGGTCTGTGCTCGGTGCTGAGGATGTGTTTTCTCAATACTATTTGGGCTTTGGTGGGGGTACCAGAAAATATTTTACTCCTGATCACCACCTTTCACCATATCTGGGCATTGGATTTGGAGCGATTACCTACGATCGTAGCCCTATGTATATGAACAAAAGTGACTGGTTCAAAAACGGGATATATCCAACAGCCAATGCCGAGGCCGGATTTGACTATCGATTTTCTGAAACCATAGGAGCTCGTGTTGGATTTGAATATCGATACCTGGTTAACCACGGATTAGATGGTGTGGATGTGGGATCTATTAGCGACCAGCAGTGGAATATTTCCGCAGGTATCACTATAAAACCAAAATTGATCGGCAATATATTTAAGAATTTTTAGAGGCATGGATGGACGAAATAGATAAACTTGAATGGAAAAAAAGTGAGGGTTCATTATGATGATACGCAAACTAATTTCTACTGTTCTGATCATTTTTTTGATCGGTAGTGGAACTGTTACTGCACAAGATATGGAGGGTTCTGTCACAGGAGGATCCGCCGAAAGCGGGAGAAGTCCCGTTTCAATAGAGCAGGTTGACCGATCAAATATTGAACATACAGAGGCGGTCAAGAAATTTGGGCTGGATTATGTTTTCCAGCAGAATTCCGCTGCCGGTAAAATTTTCAATAGCATGCATTTATTTGACGGAAATTATGCTGGAATTACCGTTTATGGTGATCAGAACAGTGCATCCATAGAGCAGAGTGGAACCAATAATGCAGGATTTATCCAGATGGGCAGTCCCACCAATTTGGTTAATAATAATGAAGCGAAAGTCTACCAGACGGGACACCAGTTAATATCGCATATAAACATGCAGGGGAATAATAATTACCTGTTGTTTGAACAATCCGGGACGCAAAGAGGAGCCCTGTTCAATTTTGAGGGTAACAACCTGCAATATAGTGCTGAGCAATCCGGTTCTGGCTTCCAGCTGACTCCACAGGGCGGATCAAGTCCGGCTCTTGAAATTGAGTCAACCCGGCGGATTGTCCCTGTAATTATAAGTAATTAACCCTAAAGCAATTTGGTATTAAACGTATGAAGATTAGGTACGGTATACTGCTTTTATCATCTATTTCTCTACTCATTCTCTCCTGTTCCAAAGAGACGATAACCCCAGAGCTGTATGGATCAATTGATGGCAGGGTGCTGGCAAGCAAGACGGACGAGGGGCTTGGCGGTGTAAACATAACGACATCTCCTGCTACCAATTCAATTATCACCAATTCGAACGGTAGCTTTAGTCTCAACGAAGTACCCACGGGAAACTATTCGATTAATGCAGAAAAGTCTGGCTACAGTTCAAGTAGTGTAAGCGTAAAAGTTCGCGAGGATAGAAAGGCTTCTGCTCAAATTTATATGAAACAAGTAGAAAGGAATAACAAGAAATATCTTTCGGCGGAAGTGACATCTTGGAATGCACGAGCTAAAAATGACAGTACCTTTGTTGAAGTAGAATTTATGGTGCAAAACACCAGCTCAGAAACGGATATTGGCACCTACGAGATATATTTTGAAATATTTACTGATGGCCCGGAGTTTTATTATGAAGTGAGAGATTCCAGCCTGTCTGCCGGTGAAAGGAATATTCAAAATTTCGAAAAGTTTATACGGAATAATAAAGTTGATTCAGTACAAATCAGCGATACCTATACCTCGGAATAGAGTTAGAAAAAACAGGTATGGTAAAGAGCAAACGTTTTAGGAAGAGCATTTAAAAAAGGCCCGGGATTTCCGGGCCTTTTTTATGTAACTCAATTTTAAGAATGGGCTGTTATCCTTTTACAACCAATGTACCTCTCATATTGGCTTGAAAGTGTCCCGGGAAGGTACAAATATATTCATATTCGCCGGGTTCGCTGGGCACGGTAAAGGTAACAGAAGTTGTTTCGCCGCCACCAGCAAGACCGGTTTGAGCAATAATTTGATCCGTTTGATCCGCCGGAACATAATCGTTCTCTTTAGCTTGGGCGGCAGCTTGGGCAAATGCTGTTACATCGGCATCCATAGCCAGTAGTAGCCAGTTATGGGCCATGGCTGAAGCGGGCAGCTGGCTTTGAGTAGTTAATTCAATAGTGATCTCTTCACCTGGTTGAGCAGTAATGGTCTCCAGACGAAGCAGTTCATTGTTTGTGCCAACCTGTTCGCCAACGGTGATGCCGTCAACATTCTCTTCTACAGCAAATTTTAAGCTGTTAAGACCAATAATCTCAATTGTTCGTGCCTGTTCTGTAGTCTCTGTCTCTTGGGCAGCTTGCTGATCGCTTGATTCACCGCCACAGGCAGCTATAACTAGAGCCAGTACAAAAACTGATAAAATACGTGTGAGTTTCATATCTCTTATATTTTTGATTTAGTGTTCGGTTATAATGTTTTAAAGCCGATAGCTGAAATTATTCTTAAGTCTTGATTATACTTTACTTGTATGAATTTTTGATAAACAAGCATCAATTCATAGGGTAAGATAACATGAATTTTACGTGGGTGAAAACAGGCAGGGAAAAGGCAGGTATATATAAAATCAACAACATAGAAAAGGCGCCCTGAAATTAGGGCACCTTTTATTTTTTGAAGGCTTTGAAAAACCAGGGATTATGTGACGTCTTCTTTTCCCTGGTATAAACAGGACAGGACTAGTTAGTTGAAACGAATTCTAACGCTGCCGCCCGAAGTACGGGCTGTTATTTTTGGGCCGCCTCCGTTGATGGAACCGGAAATTTCATCTCGCTCAACGCTGCCGGTAAAGTTTTTCAAATTGCTGTTTACCCGATTACCTTTCAGTTCAAGGTCCAGGCCAATGCCGTCAGGTACCTCAATGTTAATATGACCACCACTGGTACGCAGGTCGGCATACTGTTCAATACTGGTAAGATCGGCTTCAATGCTGCCGCCGCTGGTATTGGCTTCAACGCTGCCGGCAAGTTCTCGGAGCGATATATGTCCACCGCTGGTCCGCAGCTTTATAGTGCCCTGTGCTTTTTCTGATTCAATATGACCACCACTGGTTCGGGCATCCATCTGGCCGGCAAAATCCCGAATTTCAATATGGCCGCCGGAAGTTCGAGCATCCACAGTACCCTTCATGTTAACCATTTCAATATGGCCGCCACTTGTAGAAAGTTCTTGGTCCCCATCCAGTCCGTTCGCAGTTATGTATCCGCCACTGGTACGCAGGTCGGTACGCATTTCACGAGGTGTATACACTACAAAAGAAACAGAAAGGTTGTTGCGGCCCCAGTTCCATCCGCCGCCGCGCCGATCGGCCGTAGCGGTTATTTTATTACCTGATTGAGAAATATCAATATCATAGTCATCCAGATCAGTATCAGAGGGCGTCAGTTCCCGGCCGTTGCGCCGAACGTATATCTCTACCCGTACGGTGTTGGTTTCCGATGCTTCAACGGAAATGTGTCCGCCGGAAGTCTTAACCTCAAGTTCGCCGGGAGTGCTGATAGTGAATTCTTCAATCCGGTAGGCATCATCTGCCGCATTAGTATAGGACATCGCTTTAGCGGGAATTAACAGCAACAGAGTGATTATAAAAGAGAGTCCGACAGCTAGTATAATATTAGTGATGTATTTGCTTCGTGCATTCATAAATTTTACCTCATCAAATTTTATTTTAGAACATCAAGCTAATACGTAGTTGAACCGATTGTGTTACGCTTTCTTTTACATTTGTTTGATGATAATTCATTTGGAATAAGAATCTGCTGCGGGTACAGCAAGCAGGGGTGGACAGTAATTGATCCGCTATTTTCCACTCGATTTAATATTTTCATCGCTCTTTCGAATCAAAATGTCATAATCTAAAATGAAATTGCCCTTTACGCTAGCTAAACGTTTTGTAGCCGGTGAGACGCTGGAAGAATCGATTCCCAAAGTAAAAGAGTTAAATAAAAAGGACATTAAGGTTACACTCGATCTGCTGGGAGAAAATGTGAAGGATCGCGAAGTATCCAGCCAAACCGCAGACAACTACATAGATCTGCTGAAGGGAATTGACGCCGCCGGACTCAAGAGTAGCATATCGGTTAAACTTACAATGATGGGGTTGGATATTGATCGTGACTTCTGCAAAGAGAACCTGTTTCGTCTATTGGATGCAGCCAGGGAATACGATCAGTTTGTACGGATCGATATGGAGGGGTCGGACTATACGGAGGATACGATTGGGCTATTCAAGGAGGCGTTTAGAAAATATGGCAAGCATGTCGGCATTGTGATTCAGGCATACCTGCATCGATCCAAGCAGGATATACCCGAGCTGGCGGATATGGGGGCCGACGTGCGGCTCTGTAAAGGCGCCTATAAGGAACCCGAGCGAATCGCACTGCAAAACATGTCGGCTATTCGGGAGGCGTATAAAGAATTTGCTTCCATTCTACTGGAAAATACGACCTACCCCCGCATAGCTACGCATGATGATGAACTGGTAAACTGGGTAAAAAAATACGCCGAAGAACATGAGATCGGCAAGTCACGCTATGAATTCCAGATGTTGTACGGCCTGCGCCAGGAAACGATGGAAGACCTGGCAGCAAATGGGTACAACGCGCGTATTTATGTACCCTACGGAACCAAGTGGGTGCCTTACTTTAAGCGCCGACTGATGGAGCGTAAAGAAAATATTTGGTTTGTACTGAGCACCCTGTTCAAAAGTTAGGAAAATGAAATTCTTATGACTTTTACCAGGGATTAAGTGATAAATCCGGGATGCTTTGATGTCTCTGAGAATCGCCTTTCTTTAGGGATATTTAACAAATGAGAAGAGAAAAATTGACAATCGTTTCATCCTTTCGTCCGTATATTTCAGCATGGAAAACATCCGCGTAAAATATGTAGCTTCAGTTGTGGTGGGCGTTCTTGCGCTATTTATTCCGCTGGTTCGCGATTTTCATATTGAGTCGGCAATATTGGCCGCCACGACGGGCGCCTTTTGGGGCGGATGGACAGCCGTTAAAAAGCGGGTAGGCCGATCAGATGCACACCACGCGCTTGAAATCTGTGGGCTGCTGTACCTCGCGGGATTGCCCCTGCTGCTTTTTGCCCTGATAACCGGCTGCTTTACTGTGCATGGGCTGGGATTCTGGGTGTTTCTGCCCGCTCCAAGCGTGCTATTGGGAGTGGGGATGGGACGCTTAACACGTTTTCTAAAGCTTCCGGCCCCGCGCTTTATAACCGCCTTTGTATTGATTTTAATTGCAATTGGTGGACTTCTTTTTGAGTTTTTGACCTTTCCTCAGCTGTACTTTTTTAATCACGTTTGGGGCTACTGGCCCGGCCCCATTTACGATGAAGCCGTTCAGTTTCCAGCCTCTCTTCTAGGATTTCGATTCATAACATTATGCTGGATTTTAACACTCTGGTTGATCCCTATTCTGCATGAGGATAAGATCTATACATGGATAGTAGGACTTTCTGTTGTTGGCTTGATCATTAGTTACACCCAGATGGAGCATATGGGGTTGGTGAGTCCCCGGGAATATCTGCAGCACCAGCTCGGTGGTGAAAAGCAAACCGATCATGCGAAGCTGTTCTATGCAAAAGATGCCTACTCTGATGAGGAAATTGATCGTCTGTCCACGGAAACCGAGTTCTTTATCCACCAGATCCAAACAACCCTAAACATTGATAAGCCGGAATCAGCTGTAAAAATTGAACTCTATTTGTATGCCGATCCGTGGCAGAAAAAAGAACTCGTCGGTGCCAAGTACACCAGCTATGTAACGGTCTGGCAGCCAATCCCGCAAATACATATCGCAAAAGAGCAGATCGACGGCTCCATGAAGCATGAGGTTGTGCACGCCGTTACGGCGCTTTTAGACTGGCCGGGATTGCTTCCCAATATTGGTCTTACCGAGGGTATAGCCGTTGCGCTCGATCCGGACCGCTCCTCCCGATCCACTATCGATCAGCTGGTGGCCTCTGAGAAACCGTATCCATCCGCTCAAGAGATGCAATCTGCACTTTCTTACTGGGGATTCTACACGGGGCGCTCTGCCGTGAACTATACCACGGCGGGCTCGTTTGTCCGCTACTTGGTGGAAACACATCCTCCCGAACATTTTGTGCAGGCCTACCAAAGTGGTAGCTTGGAGCGGGGCTATACCGAGTCTTTCAGCCAGCTTATTGACGGGTGGCACCAGCGGCTCGATTCGGTTCGGGTTGATAGCAGTGACCGACGGCGCGCCGATCAAATTTTTGGTCAGTCTTCAATATTCGAACAGCATTGTCCTCACAAGATACCCCTTTCCGCCCAGCTTTTTGATCGCTATCGCCTGAGCGTAGCCAGGCAAGATACTGGTGCTGCAATTAGTTCTCTTACGAAATTGAAGCAGCTGGATTCTACCCAAACCTCCCCAAAACTGCTCTGGGCGATATGGAATCTCCGCACAGGTAATACACGTCCGGTCATTAAAGAGACGATTTTGCAGGATGACCGTATTGAATCCCAGCTGCTGGCAGCCGATGCATTCCGGATGGAACGTGCGTTTAAAAAGGCACAGAAATTTCTCCATAAAGCGGCCGAGCTGGCCGAACAGCAAAATGATTCAACTTTTGATGAGACTATTACTATTCGCAGGGATTCGCTACAATGGTCGTATGATTTGCGGCTGCGTTACGAGAGAGCGGTGTTAGATCCGGAGGCTTTTTCTAATGCCCGGTATCGCCTGAAAATTCAGGCCGTTGAAAACACGCTTCAGAAGGATGCAGCGAGCAAAGAGCTTTTGTCAATCTACGCAAAACAACTTTTAGAGCTTTCCATTGAGCTGGATTTTTTTAACACTTATTTGTCTATGATTCACCGTTTAATCTACTACCATGAGTTCGATCTGGCTCAGCAGTGGATAACCAAACTTCATGCCCAAGAAATTTCTTTACGATACCATGAGCGGTTGCAACAGGAAGAAGCTTGGTTCCGGTTTATCAGTACTGCCGGCGAATAATAGAATTGATCAGAATGATCTGTTTTAATCCGAAAATTACGAGTGATGAGTGACAATGATTATTCCATGTCTCTCGGCAAAGCTAACCTTGTTAGCCTGTTGCTGTTTGCACCTATATCGGGGCTGATTTTAGCGCCCTATATAATGGTTTGGGGATGGGATAAGACCGGTAGTGATCTGTTGGTATTTTATGAGGATCCGCTGCTGTTTTTCTTGCTTATGATATTCGGTATAGTAGCCCACGAACTGATACACGGGCTTACCTGGATGATCGCGGGGAATCGCTCGTGGAATGCGATCAAGTTTGGAGTAAACTGGAAGGCGCTGGCCCCGTATGCCCACTGCCGCAAACCTCTTGGGGTGTCTGCTTATCGGTCGGGTGCTGCTATGCCCGGACTGGTATTGGGATTTTTCCTTATTTGGTAAGCGTTGTAACCGGCCACTCGTGGCTGATGCTATTTGGTTATTTGCTGACCATCACAGCCTCGGGAGATTTGCTGATATTGTGGACTATTCGCAGGCTGGAAGCTGGCGCAGAGGTGATTGACCACCCGGAGCGGGCCGGATGCAAAGTGGTGCATTCCAATCCTAATTTTATGGCAAATGGAGCTAAGTAGGAAAGGGGCGGTCAAAACCCCAGAGACCACCACTATTCCTTGATCCAGACGCCGGAGATTGTAACAGAATCAACCGATCGGTCCCTCACATATTTTTCAAAGGAGCCGATATTCTGTTCTCCGGCATCCAGCTCGGTGTTGTTAACTTCAAACAAGTAGGTCTCTCTGTCAGTATATATATTAAAATACACCTCAAACTCCCCGATCGATTTTGACTCACTGATGTTATTAACTCGGTATTCAACATTTACAAATGAGCTATCTGGTCGACCGATTTGTTCCCATGCAGTTACGCCTGCCTTGATGAATTTACTTTTGGCGGCGTCCTCTCGAGGTAATAGTTGAATTGTTGCTGTTGAAGTACGGCTCTCTTTGACCATGACCATGGCAGATTTGGTCTGGAAGCCTTGTTTCGAGGCCCTTACCTGGTAGCTTCCCGTAGAAATATTAACGAATCGGAACTCACCATTACCGCTCGTCACAACGGCTTCGGTAGCTGGGGTCGTTTCGATGTTAACACTGTGGATACGCTCCCCGGTTTCAGCATGAATAACGGTTCCTTGAATACTACCCTGCAGCTCAGGTTCCACTATATCGGGTGCGCACCCGAGCAGAACAGCACTGCATATGATTAGCAGCAATAATGATTGTTTCATGTCTGTACGATGATATTACTGTTGAGTTGTTCTCTCTTGTCTTAATTTCTCTCAATGATAAGTGGCGGCAGCTGGCCCGTATGTTGAATACTGATCGGTATGGAGGTTTGTCCTCCCTGTCGCAGTTCAAATCCACTATTGGTCTGGACCGCATCAAAATTAAGGCCCGATCCAATCAAAAAGAGGGCATTGTTCAGGCCGACACCTTGTTGCGTCATGTCAAAATGGTTGTAATCACCGCTAATGGTCAAGATGGACACCAGGTTGCTGCCCGACTGACTCAGACTGGCCTGATTCTCATCCCCAAAAACATTGATAGCCCCGAGCAGTCCTGCTCCCTGCTGATTGAAAAAAGCTGTATTGCCATCACCCCATACATTAATGGCAGCCATGTTACTGATGTCAAAGTTTGAGCCAAACATGTTTGCCGAGTTTCTACGGGAGAGTGTAGTGACAAAATCCCGGCTGAAGCTTTTGACAGCGTCATTATGATTGATAGACACTTGCTCGGGATATACCTCAGCTTCTGCACGCTGCCCGTAAGCAGGAAGTGTAGCACTCAGCAAGAGGGCAAAAAATGATATAGTCAATAAAATTTTCATCACAAATCTCCTTTAAATATGCTGTTGTTTTTGTGGAATAGAAGGTGGCATCCTACTCAAAGGGCGCCACCAAGACTGTCAACTTATAGAGTTATCACTTTAGTTACTTTGAGATACGTTTACGGTATTTCCGTTACCGATGACAGATTTTGTAGACATATTGTTGGAACCGCTTTGGCTAATATCTACGGTATTATTATTCCCAACAATAGTAAGGCCATCAGCATCGAAAAGGCCTGGAGCTGAACCGTCAATGAAGTTGCTGCTGCCATCCTGAGAAATCATAACATCGTTGCCTGAACCGTCTATGCCAGCATCTACGAGGTTATCAGAACCATCTTGAAGCAGAGATACGTAGTTGTTGTCTACACCTCCACCACCAGGAACGGCACCAGGTCCGGTTCCGCGCAGGTTGAGATATACATCGTTACCGTCTCCGAGCTGGTCTGCATCTACATCATTGGCATCGCCCCAGATTTCTACGACGAATTTGTTTGCACTACCTTCTTGAAGCAGGTTAACAATGTTTCTGTCTCCATCCGTCATTCGCTGAGTGAAAGAGTTGTCGTCACCTCGGGTTTGGAATACATCGGTAAAGTTGCCATTACCTCTGTGATTGATGTTGAATTCGTTCCCTTCTCCGAGAGACTGACGAGCTCGAGCTTCGTTACGGTCACCTACTTGGTCGATGACCCCTTCATTTCCGGCATTCCAACCGGTTGCAGTAGCCCAATTGGCATTACCTTGTTGCGTAATGGTATAGTCCAATGTAGCTGTTTCGCCATCCCAGCCACCTCGCTGATTAATGGCGGCTTCGTTGCGATCTCCAGTCTGAGAAATAAAGGCGACATCATTGTTGGTGAGTATGCCTTGAATTCCCTGGTCGATGGAAGCATCATTACCGTTACCAGTCTGCAGAATTGAGGCATCATTATTAGTACCATCCTGTTCGACAGACGCGGTGTTATTGTTTCCTGTGCTGGTGCTTTGCGACGTGTTCCCTTGTGCGTAGGTCATCCCCGCCGTTAAGAACAGTGCGAAAAGTAGCGTGGTTATCTTCTTCATGGTAGTTACTCCTGTTTATTTGTTTTTTTGTTGAGGATTATCCTCATTGCTGTCTCCGACCCTTTGGTCGCAGTTAGTCAGGAGTAAAGAACGACTGTGTAAACGCTTTCCAATTTTTTCTATATTTTATCGTTAGAAAGAATTTACGGGGCGGCGCTGGGTTTCCTATCTTACCGTTTGGAACTTTTCCTTCGGTAAGCCTCCGGCGTTGCCCTTCGTTTTTACTCCATTCTTGTTAGTTAAACAAGCTCTTGAAAATATTCGGGCTGATAGAAAACCCCGTGTACAAATTCCATTGTTGATCGTTAATTTTACCAGCTTGAACTCCGTCGAGTCCCTCTTGGCCACCATTAAGCAAATACCTGTAATCGATGCCCATCCGAAATCCAATATTCTCGGAAAACCTGTAATCGAGCCCTGCCTGTGCATTTGCCGTAGGATAGATATCATTTTGAATCCATCCTGATGAAAGATTGGGTGAATGGTAATACACTGGACTAAAATCATAACTCAGGGCGCCGAGACCGAAGCCCGCATATGGAGAAAACGGTAAGTCAGGCGTTAAATACGTTCTGATGCCCGCGTCAAAAGCGATGTAATATTGAGAAAACATGTTAGCCACACCAATTTTAGATCGCTGTCCATTTGCGGCCAGTGAAATCGAGGGCGAAAGAAAATATTCAAGCTTTAGAGATCCGCCGGCCATGGTTTTGGGGTCTGGCAAGTTGCCCATATGACTTCCGTAAATAAAATCGGCAGCCCCGTAAAAACCTTTTCGGAGCCTTTTATTTCGGTTGAACCCGAAATAGTCTACGTTTTTACGGTTTTCCTGCACTTTGGCATCAATAAATTTTTGTTTGTAGGAGCTGAACTGTTCTTGGCTTTGCGGGTCCCATAATCCCTCATCAACCCCCTCAACAACCAACGTTTTCAGCGCTTCATCAATCGCCTCGGTTACGGCCATCACCGGTGGTTCGTTGAAGGTATAGCCAGCCTCGGCTTCAAGCAGCCTGTTTTCATCAATAAATCGGAATATACCTCCACTCAGCTGCTGCGAGATGATTGATTTGGTGGTATGCACTGTTTTCAGGATGCGACCTGTCTGGGTAGATACAGCCCGCAGGTAAATTGTGACCTGATCCTTGCGAAATTGTCCCGAAACATCCAGGCCTAAGTAACGGGCGCCACCTCCGCCTGTAATAATATTTGTGTCATATCCAACAATTCCTCCCTCCAGCAGGATGCCGGCAAAAAGCAGGGGCGGAAGGGAACTGTTATCGTTGTTCTGGGTCCGCGTAGAATTGATGATCTTTCGTTCATTCAGCAGGTTTGAGAGGCTTTCACGCTCTATGGGAATAAACCAGCCCGAATTGGACATCGCCTTAATCAATATAGATGTTGCGCCCTGGGTTACGGCCGTTGACCAGCTTGCAACCTGCTCGGCTGGCTTGTACTGGCCGGTTTGATCGCTGAATCGGTAGACCGCGGCAACGACTTTCTCTTTGGGTGGAGGTAAGTTCTCCAGGCTTTCATTGACAGCACTTTCAACACCGGGCTGAACCCGTTGAGATTTGAACGGAACCATGGTGGTAGAGCAGGCCGAAAGGCCCAGCAAAGCCGCAACCAGCAGTAGTATATAGTTGAATTTATCCATTGATGTTGGGGATGGTAATGTTCGTTTCTTCTCCAGTCAGCACATTGAAAATGCCGATTTTCACGCCATCATGTCCGGGGGTAACATTGATCGAGAATTCTCCAAATTCCAGGGTGCTTTCTTTTGTAAGGTCAAGATTTTCACCAAGCTCATCCCGCACCAGATTGCGTGTAAGCTGCGATAAAACCTGACGCTGCAATGATTCCTCAAAGTCGGCCAGCGGGTCGCGCTCGTATCCATATCCGCCCAATTCTTTATAGAGATTTTGGCTATTGGCGGAACTGAGCATCCATTGGTAATTGTAGGGATTCCCCCCAAAAGCGGGATTTGTAGGCCGATAAACCATTTGTTGCGCTAAACTGCTGGTGGACAACACCAGAAACATAGCCGCAAAACAGGACATAAATAAAGAAATTCGAATAGCGTTTTTCATGTTTAGTAAATTATTAAGGCGTTGGATGTTTGAAGCTTCTGCTGCAAAGCGCGATAACTGAACGCCACGGCCTGTTTGGCATTCTGTTCAATACTTTCCATACGTGGCTGCAAGCGGGTTTTGAACACCGGCCGATGATCTAAGTTGACCGATATCATAGTGCCCATAGAGGGTAACATTTGTTCTGTTATGGTTAGCAGAAAGTTGGGAGCATTTTGCGGTTCCTCCCAGTATTGATAAAAGACGTGGAAGAAATCCTTGCCGATTTTACTTTTCGTTTCATTGATGATTAAGCCGCCAAATTCTAACCCGTTATCAACCGAAGGGGAAGTTTGAGGTCCTGTTTTTTGCTCTTCTTGAACGGTGTTGGTAAAGGCTTTGCGGAAGGCATCAAGCATTTTTTTATTCTCTTCTGATTTTTTTTCGGTCTCTTCTTTCGTTAGCTCTCTTCTGTTATCGATATATCGTTCAGATGTTGTAACAGCTTTGGGAATAATAAGAATCTGACCAGGATAGATTAAATCGGGATTTTTAATCTTGTGCCTGTTCGCTTTATAGATAGGAAGCCAAAAGTTCGGACTCCCATATTCCACACCAATTCTTGAAAGAAAGTCGTGCTTCTTAACGGTGTAAGTCAGGGAGTCTGAACTGGCTTGGCCCAAGCTGGTATGTATTCCAACTAGGAGCAGAAACCCGAAGGTTGCTGCTGTTGCTCTCTTGATGAAGGATATCTTGATGAACGATTTATACTTCGTCTCTCTGTTATTTTTCTCTCTTTTGTTTTTAACGTCTGTAGTCAACTTTTCTCTCCTAAATGTTGAAACATAAAGTTTGTAGAGTTCTTGGTAACCTGGCTTCTTTTGAAGTGTAGCTTTAATTCACCACTATGTTCTTCAAAAGAGGTGTCGTTCTGTAAAACTCAATTACTCAAGAACTGCACTTCTCCAGACACGCCCTCCTTTGACGTGTCTCCCTAATCGCTTGGACTAACATAAGAACCCGCTGAAAATAACACAAGATTTAACGTAGGTATATTTACTTAAGCTCTGTAAAATTGTGAGTAATATCAGGTATGGCATGTGGGTATAAACTCTTGATAATAATATCTTTGAGTTATATGAAAATGACGGTTTCCCAAATCTGTTAGAATAGCCTAATTGAAATTGCAAAAAAATAATGCAGGTTTTTTCCATCAGTTTATCGATAATTTTGGTAAAGAAACGTGGGATCAAAAGTTTGGACCTAACCCAATTAGCTTCTAATATTGAGTTCAATATTAATTGAAGATAATGGCAATGAGTGAAGAGAATTTTGTCCCCTATGAAGGATATGTAGAGCGCTCGGGAAAAGAGCTGAAAGAGCGCGCTCAAGCATTCTATAAGGAGGTAAGTCGGCGAAGAACGGTACGCCATTTTTCCGATCGACCGGTTCCCAGAGCCGTTATAAAAGACTGTATTCAAGCCGCCGCCACAGCTCCGAATGGAGCCAATATGCAGCCTTGGCACTTTGCGGTGGTGGAAGATCAGGATATTAAGAAAGAGATTCGTCTGGCCGCCGAGAAGGAGGAGCAGGAGTTTTACGAACGGCGCGCTACTAACGAATGGCTTGAAGCATTGAGGCCGTTGGGAACCGATCCTGACAAACCGTTTTTGGAGCAGGCCCCGTACCTGATTGCTATTTTTGAGAAGCGGTACGGGCTAACTGAAGAAGGAGAAAAAACTAAGTATTATTACGTAAAAGAATCGGTTGGAATTGCCACTGGGATCTTAATCACTGCCATCCATCATGCGGGCCTTGTTTCACTTACCCATACCCCAAGCCCGATGGGGTTTCTCAATGAAATTCTTGATCGCCCGAAAAACGAGCGTCCATTCCTTTTACTGGTTGTAGGGTATCCTCAGGAAGGAGTAAAGGTGCCCGACATTTCCAAAAAATCACTTGATGAGATTACAACGTTTATTTAGACAGCAGAAATACCACTTTTTCTGAATCATTGAGTTTTCCTGCTCTTGCCAGTTTGTCTAAGAGGATTCCTTTGGATTTCGTTAGAAGTAAATCGGTAATTTAAATTTACTACATCCAGGGCGTCCTCTTTTTTATAATACCTTTGAAACACCTGGGGTTTTAACAAGGTCAAAGATTGGGCAAAATTCGAACCCGCAGTTTATAGCCCATGAATGAGGATTTAGGATTGGCGAAAAAACCGAAATTGGATAGAATAACGGTTTTTCAAGGCTCTATAAGATACCTTCCTTTAGAATACTTTTAGCATAATATCATATTGGTTTATATGAAATATTGGATCCTTCATAAATATAACATATATATTAAAAATAATTAATATAGATATACCGATATGGAACAATTTATCTGAATTTATATACAAAAAAACTAATTCATACAAAGCGAAAGATCACAGAACAGAGGCTAAAAGCGCAAATTTTAATATAAATTATTCTCATCTATGCAGAAACGGATACCATTATTTTTATTTCTATTTTTCTTTTTAATCGGAACTATAAATGTACAAGCACAAACAGAAGAGCAACCTTGGAGCGTGCAGGTAGGGATTGGATCCCACTCCTATGACGGCGATTTGGGTAACGAAATGTTTGAAACCTCGGGTTCAGATTTTCTCTGGACACTGGGCGTTTCTCACTACCTGAGCCCTTCATTCGATGTGGGACTTAGTGCCTCAAAAATGAAGCTCGACTATATCAACGACATGGATCACAACGTGGTTGCGAAACGAGGCACGCAATTCCAGACCGATAACTTTGGAATTAACCTGGAAGGGCGTTTTAAGCTCAATAACGGAGCCATTCTAAATGAAGATGCAGCCATTAAACCATACCTGAGCGCAGGTGTCGGCGTCAATATTTTAAAACATGACTACGGCGACTCAGAAAATGTTTTTGGCATTCCCGTTGGAGGCGGTCTGAGCTATAAAATTTCCGAATCAATTCTCCTGAATTACGACTTTACCTATAACCGTTTATTTTCCGATGGCGTTGATGGATACCCATCTGATCCAGGAGAAGTTGCTGAAGCGCCAACCGGGCGTCCAGCTCTGGATAACTCAGACCACGACGACTTCCTCACCCATACCGTGGGAATAGTCTTCAGTTTCGGCGGCGGTGACAAGATGAGCCGTGAAGAGAAACTCTTTCAGCAGACAAGTGAAAATGTAGAAGCCTCACGTCAGGCAGCCAGAGAGGCACAAAAAGCTGCTGAAAGTGCACAACAGCTGAATCAGGAGTCTAAAGAACTTAATCAGCAAACCCAGGAAGCACTTTCAGAGCTCAGGGAAGAACGCAGCCAAAGTGCAAAAAGAAGCGGTATGCTGGCAGAAAAGCTGCTAAACGTAATTAATAATATTGAGTTTGAATACAATGCCTCAGAAGTTGCGGAAAATTCATATGACGATCTGAATATGCTGGCTCAAATTATGAATGACTACTCAGGCTTGGAGGTACGAGTAGAAGGCCATGCTGATGAACGAGGTTCATCCGATTATAACATGAATCTGTCTGAACAAAGGGCAGAAGCAGTTAAGGATTTCCTCGTCAAGGAAGGTGTTAATGAATCTCGTATCACCACAGAAGCGTACGGGGAAACTCGTCCTGATATGAAGGGCAATTCCGAGACAGCATACGCCCAGAATCGTTATGTTGAATTGGTTTTCAACTATAACGATAGCAGATAAGAGCTAATCAGCTTCTGTTTTAAAGGTTAAAACCAGGTCCCGCGATGTAAAAGTCGCGGGACTTTTTTTGTAGTTTTGACGGGTAATTTTCCTGGAAATACTCTCTAAGACGGGTCTGTTTGCATGATCACGCCTAAAGAAATAAAGATGCTTTTATAAAAAAGAGAAGAGACAAATCTGCACCCATCGTATGCATGCGAATTTCATGATTAAGTAAATTTCTGACTGAAAAAGTGGTGCTAAGCCGTTCATCCCAAAACCATTTCCGCCCGCTTAGTTCGATATTTAAAAAAGAGGGGTTCGTGTATGAAAGGTGCCATACTGAAACTGATACTGCGGCTTCAGCGAGCGATAACGACGCCCCTCCAACACGCTGTATTCATTCCACTTTGTTGAGCCTCGCCATATAACTCTCAGGCCAAATTCCAGGTCTTCGGTGGGATACATCGATAAAAAATATTCGAGGCTCCTTGACGGAACCTGCTGCCAGTAGGTTTGATAGCGCTCCGATCCGCTTAACGTATATCTAAAATGAGCAGTCATCTTTTGGCTAACATTTTTTGTGGGATGATGACTGATTCCCAGATGCAATCCTCCTCGCATGCCATGCTGCGATGTGTACGTAAACTGTTCCGGTTTGGTATGAGTATTCTGAGCATACGTTAGTTCTGTCCAGGGAATATTGAGGCGATAATGTTGTATCAGTCTGCCCATGAGCTCAAAGCCGATGGATGAGTTTAATTGCACGTGGTGTTCGGTCGCAAGTTTTAAAAAACTGTTGTTGGTAAGAGGACTATCCCTATCGTAAGAAACGCTAAGTTGATTGAGCAGGGAATATCCGTTTAGGGTCCAAAACGCCGTGCTGTTTTGTCGCCGGGGAAGCAGTTCGCTGTAAACCAGCTGGTTCTCCATCTTCCAGTTGGTGGCTGGGCTGCCGGAGAAACCTAGCCTCATAGTTGGCTCTACGTTTGGCTTTTGAAAATCGAGGCTCCCTTTTGCTGTAAGATTATACCTGTCATTAAATTGATAATGAATGTCGGAATAGATCGTAAAAATGGGGTTGATATTAAATAACGTGCTGTGCTCACGGGCTTTTGTGGTTTGGTAGATCATGCCGCTACTCCATTCGAACGTAGCAAAAGATCGTTCTGCCGAAAAACTCATCGTTTGATCCTCTTCGGTCCATCCCAGCTCATAATCTGAGCTGTACGAGCGGTGCCCTACCTTTCTGTTTTCATTCAGATAAAGCAACGAAAATCCCCACTCTGAGGAAGGAGTAGAAAAGCTCGTTAGCAGGGCAATTTGCCGATAATTCAAGATGGCAGGAAGCTCTCTTCCCAGAGGCTGATAAAAAATGAAATCTGTATTCCTGCTGCGAATGATGCGTCCGGTAGTTTTCCAGTTTGCAGAGCGGTAGCCGGTTTCAATCATTCCGCTTAACACCGAAGATATGATGGGTTTGTAAGGCTCTTCACCATAGTTGCGCGCACTGTTTAGTATATAGCTTATCCTTCGATGATTCGTCAGATCCGTAGGCTGATTTCTGCGCAGAAAAAGGCTGCTTCGTACAAACCAATTTTCGGTGTTATAGCTTAACTGGCCGGAGTAATCGGGTCCCCAGCGATCTACATTAGGGGTGATCTTCGTGGAATCATAAATCCAGGGGCCTGGATCGCCCGCTTCATTACCTAAAAAAAGAGAGCCCGTCACTTGAAATCCGGTATCGGGGGCAGTAGTGTGAATGTCAACGTACCCCGATTCTGAAAAAACTTGGTTGTGGATAGCAGGATCGACGCTGTACGTTAACGAATCAATACGTTCCGCCATAAGCGGCAGCATGTTGATGTTCTGCCACCCGAAGTACGAAATGTCTACCGGAACGCCATCCAGGTAAAACATTGGCTGGGGTCCGTAGTACCCATAATTTCCATTATTCAGCAGATAGGTAAATCCGTCGGTGGTGGCACTTGTCCATCCTGAAAGAGAGTGCAAGATATCATTGGAGCGCATAACGTTGAGCTGGTTCATATCAACGGTTTTCTGGCCAGAAGCAGTAAGCGTGAAGCATATAACGGTACAAAATAATAGTAGGATGCGCTTCATTTAATGAGTGTTTTAAGCCAGGATGGGGACTTGAAAGATCGAGAAATACCGAACGATATGAGTGCCGTTGACAAAGGGTGATAGGTTAGAGTTCGATTGTAGGAGAAAACCGCATGAAGTGCCCAAGAGGTTTTAGGGATGGTATAGCTGGTTCTGACAAATAGCTCGTACGAAAATTCGCTCTCTTGTGGATCAAGGCTGTAGGGCCAGGGCTCGCTGTAGGTTTTGCCCTTGTCAAACAGCATAAAGTTATTGCCAAACCGGAGTCCGGGATGAAGTTGCAAATTGTTGCCAATAGGTATTGTGTACTCCCATCCCAGGTAGGCAAAGAATGACTGGAATCCAGCCCCCTCTTCTAGCTCTTCTGAAGAATTAAAGCGAGAGTAGCGAATACCGCCGCCAAGTTGCCCGCTGTAAAAATCGATTCTTGATTCAAGATTCAGTACCACTGGTTGATCCCAGGTGCGGGTAAAGCTATTTTTCAGCACGGACATGCCGGCATTGACATCCAGGTAGGTATGTTGTAAATGATTAGTCTGAGCCAGTACCCCGCTACCACAAAGAAGTAGTATATTAAATACGAGAATAATTTTTCTAAGCATCGTTATTAATCCTGAGAAACTGGGAATCCCCTTGTGACCACTTTTGATACAGAAAAGAACTCAAATCAGGAAAGCAAAAACAAATGGTTCTCCCGGCGTGACGTTATCGAGTGGGGAGTTATCCTGGCTGTCGGGCTGATATTGTATACTACGGGCCTGCATACTGAAGTTCTGGGACGTCTGCAGCAAGTGGTTCTTTGGACCGGTCTGATGCAGCCTGATACCGAAGTGGCCCTTTCAGAGCAGCAGGCTACCTCTCTTGATGTGGATTTAATCACCTTGGACGGAGACCCTGCAAATTTATCTGATTTTAAGGGAAAGGTTATATTTCTGAATTACTGGGCTACATGGTGCCCGCCTTGCATTGCGGAGATGCCCAATATTCAGGCGCTGTACGAGCAATTCAACAGCAATAATCAGATTGCATTTGCAATGATATCCATGGATGAGGACCCGGAGAAAGCCCAACGGTTTATTGAGCGAAAAGACTTCACTTTCCCCGTTTATCATCTCGCAGGCCCGCGACCGCCCGAATTACGCAGCACGCTGTTACCCACCACCTTTGTGATCAACAAGAACGCTCAAATTTTAGTCAAAAAGAGGGGTATGGCGCATTATAACACAAGTGACTTCAGATCTTTTTTGGATTCGCTTATTACTGTCCAGTAACATCGTTTACTTATTTGCACAATACAGTCTCAGCTCCTTTCTATGCAAAGCGGTCTGCCAGGCGGTTGATGAGATAGCTGCTCTCTTCCAGCGCCTGAGAAGCAAAAGTGCCAAAGAAATCAGTAACAGCTTCAAACTCCTTGATGAAACCTTTCTTGTCATCCTTCTTAACCATTTCAGCCAGTTTTTCGTGGTGCTCAAAAAAGGAGAGCAGTAGTTCTCGACGTTCCTCATTGGCAAAAACGATATCTGCATAGAGCTCGGCGCTCTGGGCAAAAATACGTCCTGTCATCATCAGTTCAGCGCGGTAGATCGGGCTGGAATAATCGAGGATATCCTGCGGTTTCAGGTCGTAGGTCTTCATGAAAGAGCCGTGCAGCAGGGCCACAAAGTGGCGCAGGCCCTGTACCAGGTGCATCACGTGATCGTGTTTTTCGGGATCGGCTTCAATCACCTGCATGCCCCAGAGCTCACACTGTTTTTTTACCCAGTGTGTTTGTTCGGGATCGCGCACTGGGCAGTATACCATCAGCTGTTTGGAAAGGTTGTGCACGTCGGGTCCGTGCATCGGGTGGAGTCCAAGCACCGGGCCGTCGTGGTGTTTCATCATCACTGAAATGGGGTCGGTTTTGTTGCTGGTAAAATCTGCCAGTACGGTATCCTTGTTCAGCTTGGGTGCCAGCCGTTTGATCACATCTTCAGTAACATTGATCGGCACAGTTACAATGGCCATATCGAGGGAGGGCGCCACTTCGGCCAGTTCGTGCCAGTTGCTCTTGTCAATTTTAAAGATGTTGTGACCCGTCTGCTCGATGATGCGGGAATAGAGGCTGCCCATGCCTCCTTTGGCACCGATAATCAAAATGTTCTTGGGTTGTTCTGTTGAGCGGGGAAACTCTTTGGTGGACTGACTGGCCCGTGAGGAGGACATGATCATCCGCAAAAAATCCTCTGCCCAGTCGGCATCGAGCCCGCGTTGTTCCGCTTGCTCTCTAAATGATTCCGTTTTGGCATTTTCCCGATGCGCAACAAATATGGGCAGCTGATTTTTTATTTTCTTCTCCAGCACCGTGTTGACGATCTGGGTGCGCTCGGCCAGTAGATCAAGAATTTCCTGATCTATTTCATCAATACGATTGCGCTGTGGTGTAAGCTCTTGTTCTTCCGGAGTCATGTTCAGAATAAATAAGTTGTATCTATCTAACCGTAGGTTGCGGCTGGACAGAGTGCTAAAATTAAATTGTTAATTGGTCTAAAAATATGTGATTTTTGTAGAATGATAAGCATCTATTTTCGTTGGAACAGTTCAGTAGAATTTGAACCGTTAACGATAGAAAACTAAGGAGTTCAATTCACCTGTTGAGAAGCTCTGTTCACTCCATCTGGTTGAAGTAAGTTTCTTAAAAAGCAGGATGAAATAGAAGTTACAATTCCCATACACATATATGTCCCATTTTGATTTACAATCCCCTTTCCCGCCTGCCGGGGATCAACCCCAGGCGATCAAAGAATTGGTGGAAGGTCTTGAGCGCGGTGATCAATATCAAACGCTGCTTGGAATTACCGGGTCCGGGAAAACGCGGACCGTGGCTGATGTGATCAACCAGGTGGAACGCCCCACACTGGTGATGAGCCACAACAAGACGCTGGCTGCACAGCTGTATCGGGAGCTTAGCGATTTCTTCCCTGATAACCGCGTAGAATTTTTCATCTCCTACTACGATTATTATCAGCCCGAGGCCTATCTCTCCTCGCAGGATAAGTACATAGAAAAAGATCTTTCTATTAATGATGAGATTCAGCGCCTGCGCCTGCGGGCTACAAGTTCGCTGCTTTCTGGGCGGCGTGATGTGATTATTGTCTCTTCGGTTAGCTGTATTTATGGTATTGGTTCTCCCTCGGAGTACGCCAAGCTGATTATTAACCTGGAGCAGGGCATGGAGATTCCGCGCAATAAGCTGTTGTATGACCTGGTGGATCTGCATTACACGCGCAAGGATCAGGATTTTGGGCGCGGCACGTTCCGTGTTCGGGGCGATGTGGTAGATCTGTATCCCGCGTATGCGGAGGATGGCCTGCGCATCCAGTTTTGGGGGGATGAGATTGAAAAGATGGAAATATTTGATGTTGACAGCGGGGATGTACTTGAAACTGTGGAGGAGTTCAAGATCTATCCCGCATCGCATTATGTAACCACTGAAGATCGGTTGCAGCAGGCAATTAAGCAGATCCGCGAGGAGATGCACTGGCGGGTGGAAGTGTTGAAGGATGAACAGCGTTACCTGGAGGCCAAGCGATTGGAGCAGCGCACACTGTTCGATATTGAGATGATGCAGGAGATCGGTTACTGCTCTGGGATTGAGAACTATTCGCGATACCTGAGTAACCGTAAGCCGGGAGAGCGACCCTACTGCCTGTTCGACTATTTTCCGGATGATTTTCTGCTTGTTGTGGATGAAAGTTCACCAGACCGTGCCGCAGATTTCCGCGATGTACGGCGGAGACCGTTCTCGAAAGCTGGAGCTTGTTGAGCACGGTTTTCGGCTGCCTTCTGCCATGGATAACCGTCCATTAACTTTCGAGGAGTGGGAATCCGTTACCAACCAGTGTATTTTTGTGAGCGCCACGCCCAGCGACTACGAGCTTGAAAAAAGTGGTGGCGTGGTTGTAGAGCAGATTGTGCGACCAACCGGACTGATGGAACCGGAAATTGAAGTGCGCCCTGTAGATAACCAGATTGACGATCTGATTGATAAAATTCGCGACAGGGTGGAAAAAGGCGATCGTGTGCTTTGCATTACCCTGACCAAACGTTTGAGCGAGGAGCTCAGCCAGTATCTGAAGGGCCTCGGCATTTCCGCCGCCTATATGCACAGTGAACTAAACGCAATGGAGCGCGTAGAAATCCTCTACAAATTCCGCCGCGGGGACTTCAATGTGCTTGTGGGCATTAACCTGCTGCGAGAGGGGATCGACATTCCCGAGCTGAGTCTTGTTGCCATCCTTGATGCGGACAAAGAGGGCTTCCTGCGCTCAGAAACATCGCTGTTCCAGATTATAGGTCGTGCTGCACGAAATGTGAATGGCAAGGCGATCCTCTACGCTAACAAAATAACCGATAGCATGCGAACGGTGATCGATGAAACAGAGCGCCGCCGCGAGATTCAGAAAGAGTATAACAAGGAGCACGGAATCACCCCGAAAACCATCGAGAAGGAACTAAAGCCTCTTGTGGATCCCGCCTTGATTTCCTCACAATCATTTGACCTGGATGAGGAGAAATCCAGGCAGGAAGAGGATGCGCTTGAAGTGGTCAAAGTAGCCGAAGAAGGCATAAAGTATAAGGCGAATCCCGCCATGAAAGAAGTTACATTTGAAAACAAGGAGAATTTTCTCGAATATTTACGCGATTCTATGTACACTGCTGCCAAGAACATGGAATTTGAAGAAGCAGCTAGAATTAGGGATCAAATAGAGCAGTTGAAAGAAGAACTTTAGCGAACTGACATCAAGTTACTGAAATTGTTGACTTCAATGATTAGTAACGGAATAACATAAAAACATTGGATATTTTGAAAAGCACAATCACGTACCTGAAGAACTTTATAAAAGATAAAGATGTAGCATCTGTAACGCCCTCCTCTAAATTGTTAATACGGCGGGTCTGTGGGCCTATAGATTTTTCGAAGGATAATGTAATTGTAGAATATGGTGCGGGAACCGGAGTTTTTGCCGAATACCTGCTTAAATACTTGACCCCGGACTCAAAATTGATTCTGTTTGAAACCAATGAAGATTTTTATAAAAAACTGCTGGACATATCAGACCCCCGCGTAGAGGTTTATAACGATAGCGTAGAGCATATAAAATCAATGCTGGGCGATAGATTTTTAAACCAGGTTGACTACGTTATTTCAGGTATTCCGTTCTCCTTTTTGGACCCAGAATTGAAAAAATCGATACTCTCACAAACAATAGATATGCTTAAACCGGGCGGAAAGTTCTTGGCTTATCAAACATCCGGTCACCTTAAGGATCCGTTGCGCGAAGCGTTTGGCAACCTCAGCACAGAATTTGAGCTAATCAACGTGCCGCCGATGGTGGTTTACGAAGCGACTAAAGAGTAATAGTGAGAGAATCCGCCTTTCTCTAAATTATTGTCGTAAATCAAGAAGAGGATGCTGCAGTCCCCAAGTTTCGGAGGAGTCCCACTCCCGTTAGGACCAGGGAGATCGCCAGGCATAAACTGCCGAAATAGAGCAACCACTTAAATGCCGGGAAAAATGCCAAGCCGAAAAATGCACCTGATACGGTGACAGCAGCAACAGGGGCACTTAGCCGGGCCAACCAGCTCATCGCATTTGATAGTTTAGTGGCATCGACCAGTATTTGGATTATTAACGACAGGATAACCCAAACGCCCGCATGAGCATGTCCGGCCCGCCATAGAGACCTTTGCTCCTCATTAGGGAGAGTTCACGGGTGCCAAACCCGCAGTACCACCTGTCAACATTCCGAGTAGTGTTATTCCTCCATACATAATGGTAGGAACTGCCAATAGTAAAATGCCTGAAACGAGTTTTGTCTCGCGTGATAAATTCATATTAATTCCTTTGTTTAATTGAAGGTATAAGGCATTGATCTACCGATAGAAATCTTAACAGATATATAGATTATCTATTCCCATCTCTTTTTCCAAAATAAAGATTAGTATACAGAAGGCGGATGTAGCTGAAAGATTCTGATGGCTGAACTGAATGATGTTGGATTATGGAAAACACCAGCTAGTCAGGTATGCTTGGTGATTTTCAGCTTGCTGTGAATGTTGGCTAAATGAAATATTAGAAATATTTTCATATATGGGTTTTTCTATTGAGAGCTAGAGGAGGGGTCAACAGTAGCGCTATTTGCAAAATATTCTCTAATAAACTGAAATTGGTGGTATAATTAAAAGAAGGATACATACCGTAAATACACCAATAATTGCTTAGAGAAAGGGGGGGACAATGAAGACGATAGAAGAAGGATAGGAATTGAATAATAATGTGTAGTACACGTAACAGAGCGTGCACTACACATTGAACATTAAGAATAGGAACGAAGACGAGAAGCCCTCCCAATTTGGGTAAAACTACAAGAACTTAGTTACGGTCTCTGCGATCTTTATCCTTGATTCGGGCGGCCTTACCACGACGCTCACGGAGGTAATAAAGCTTGGAGCGACGAACATCGCCACGCCGCTTTACTTCAATTTGGGCAATGAAGGGAGAATGAACAGGAAAAATCCGTTCAACGCCAACATTTCCGGCTGAAATTTTTCGGACGTTAAAAGTGGCATTTGCACCGCTTCCGCTACGTGATATTACAACGCCTTCAAACTGTTGAATACGTTCTTTATCACCCTCGCGTACACGGTAATGCACGTTCACGGTGTCACCTGTTTGAAATTCAGGTATTTCTTCGTTTACTAAGGTTTGTTCGACAAGTTTGAGCTTATCCATTGTACTACTGTATTTAGTGTTCTTTTAAAAATTTCTTGTATATGTCAGGTCGTTGCTGCTTGGTTCTTTCCAGTGACTGTTCATGTCTCCACTGCTCCACTTTTTTATGGTCTCCGGATCGTAAAACCTCCGGGACGGTCATGCCTTTGAACTCGGCGGGACGCGTATAAACAGGTCCCTCGAGCAGTCCTTCATCTTGAAACGAATCGCTTAATGCGCTTTCGGCATCGCCCAGTACTCCCGGCAGCAGACGCACAACGGCGTCGGATATCACCAGGGCAGGCAGCTCTCCGCCAGAAAGCACATAATCACCGATACTAAACTCTTTGGTGATTAAGGCATCGCGCACGCGCTGATCGACCCCTTTATAATGTCCGCACAAAATGAGAAGACTTTGTTTAACTGAAAGCGCATTTGCAGCCTGCTGGTCAAACTGTTCACCCCCGGGTGCGGTAAAGATGATCTCATCATAATCACGCTCACTTTTTAGCTTCTCGATGCATGAGAAAATAGGTTGTGGAGTGAGCACCATGCCGGCACCTCCTCCGTAGGGATAATCATCCACTTTATTGTGGTTGTCCTCGGAGTAGTCGCGCAGGTCATGAATGTAAATTTCTGCAATTCCATTTTCCTGGGCATTGCCTACAATGCTGTGATTTAGCGGACTTTCAAGTACCTGCGGTACAGCCGATATGATATCAAATCGCATCATCTGTTTTTATAAATCTTCCAGTTGATCCAGGTTTCTGCACCTGATGGATTTCTCAACTTCGTTGAACGAGATAATGTATTCATCCACAAAAGGCACCAACAGGTGATCATTATCGTTCGTAACAACCTGAAGAATCAGATGCGCCGGGTTTTCGATCGTTAGTTCAACTTCCCCCAAATGTTGACCTTGCTCATCAAGGACCTGGAACGAGGAAAAATCCACAGCCACATCCGACTGCTCGATAAGAGGCTCGGCAGCCTCCCGGTCTACATACACGGGGTAATTTTTAAGCTGCTCAGCCTCATTGCGATCAGCTACGTGTTCAAATTGTACAAAGAACGAGAGACGATTCTGTTTCTCCTGCACTCGAACCGACTCGACCCGTGCGGGAATTAGATCCCCCCTGCTGTTTTGCAGGTGCACAAGGTCAATCTTATCAAAAAGATCAGGTGCGTACAGGTCAGAGATGATTAATACCTCTCCCTTCACTCCGTGCGACCGGTTTACATGGCCGATCAACAGGTATTGGTCTTCAATTGGATCAAACATGATGTCAGCGTGTTGCCCCACCGAGTGGGACGTTGAAGAACCATGGGTTAGCTAAGAAACTAGCCTTCTTCCTGTTTGGTTTCCCAAGCTCGCTTAACCGTCACACGGTCTTCCTCTTCAGTGACGAAATCCTGAAGTTCTTCGAGCGGGGTGTTTTCAATATGATCAATCGCCTCTTGAGCAAGCATATCTGTTGAAACCCTGGAAGATTCTTCCTCAGACTCTTTGTCGTCAGTTTCTTCTTCCGGTTCTGCCTCGGCTTTGGAATCAGTTTGAACTTCCTCTTCCGATTTATCCGTCACTTCGTTTTCAGCCTCAGAATCAGCTGCTTCGGCTTTCTGCATGTCTTCCTCTTCAGTAGCCTCCTGCTTTTCTTCTGCCGTTTCACTCTCAGGTTCTTCATCAACCTCGGCCTCTATATCTTTCGTTTCAGCTACTTCCGCGGTTTCCTCTTCTACTGTTTCTTCCGGTTGCTCCGCCTTGGCTTCAACCTCTTCAGGCTCTTCTTCATCAGCCTGTTCTTGTGCTGCCTCTGCTGCCTTTTTCTTGGCTACCTGATCTTCATCTACCTCAGCAGTAGGTTTCTCCTCTTCATCTTCGTCAGAGGAGAGGGCTTCCTGCTTGGCTTTTTCTTTGGCAGCCTCTTCAGCTTTCTTCTGGAGCTGTTTTCGATATTCTTTTTCCTCAGCTTCAAGAAGGGCACGGCGTTGTTCTTTCTTGCTGGAGGGTTCCTGCTCTTTTGCTTCCTCTTTTTCAGCACGCTGTTCACGCCATTCTTCCATCGCTTCCTCAATCTCTTCTTCTGACTTGCCCCATCGAATCAGGTGCATCTTGTACATGAGCCCCTGTTTCTTAAAGATGGAACGAACGGTGTCGCTAGGTTGGGCACCTTTTTTAAGCCAGTGAATTGCGCGATCCTTATCAAGTTCCAATTGGTTTAAAGTGGAAAGGTTGTCGAACCGTCCCAGGTCTTCAACAATACGACCATCACGTGGTGAGCGACTATCGGCTACCACAACGTGATAAATAGGACGCTTTTTACGACCTCTTCGTTGTAATCTTATTCTTAACAATGTGTATTTCTCCTAGTTTTAGTTAGCAATTGGTTTATTGAGGATTACGTCGGAATCTTGCGCAATGTTTCGAACAACCCGCTCGGCTAAAAAGCGTGTTGTACTTTAAAATAATGCCAATTTGTCGAGGAGTTCCAGCTAGTGTTACAGCCCGGTACTCGTCAAAAAATTGGCACGTGTTTATCTTCCAAAAGGCAAATTTTTCTTTCCGCCACCCATACCGCCCATCAGCTTGGCGATGGATCCCATACCGGAAAACTTTTTCATCATCTTTTTCATCTGATTAAACTGCTTGATCAGGTCATTGATATCCCGAACCTTGGTGCCGGATCCCTGGGCAATTCTGCGGCGACGGCTTGCATTCAGGATCTCGGGATTTCGGCGTTCTTCAGGCGTCATAGAGTCGATGATAGCTTCAATCGGTTTAAACGCTTCATCATCAAGTTCTTGGTCCTGCAGCGCTTTGCTGGCACCCGGAATCATGCCTACCAAGTCTGAAAGGCTTCCCATGTTTTGAATCTGTTTCAGCTGGTCACGGAAATCCTCTAGATTGAACTCATCAGACTTAATTTTTTTCTGAAGTTTCTGAGCTTCTTTTTCATCAAACTCTTTCTGCGCTTTTTCAACCAGGGATACAACATCGCCCATGCCTAGAATACGCTGTGCCATTCGGTCAGGGTAAAAAGGCGAGAGGGCATCAAGCGTTTCACCTGTACTCACAAACTTGATCGGCTTTTGCACTACATTTTTGATGGAAAGGGCCGCACCGCCGCGGGTGTCACCATCAAGCTTGGTGAGGACAACGCCATCATAGTTGATGGTTTCGTTAAACTCTTTGGCCGTATTTACTGCATCCTGGCCGGTCATTGAATCGACGATAAAAAGCGTTTCATGAGGCTCTACAGCCTTTTTGATCTCTGCAACTTCATCCATCATCTTTTCATCCACGTGCATACGGCCCGCGGTATCAATGATTACCGTATCCAGCGCCAGGCTCTTGGCCATCGATACCGCCTCTTTGGCAACGCGAACGGCATCTTTTTGACCGATAGAGTAGACCGGCACATCAATTTGATCCGCCAGGGTTTTAAGCTGATCGATAGCAGCCGGCCGGTAAACATCTGCAGCCGCTAGTATCGGGTTGCGGTTATTCTCCTTCTTTAAATATCGGGCTAATTTGGCCGAGAAGGTGGTTTTCCCGGATCCCTGCAGTCCAGCGATCAAAATAACGGTTGGAGGCGTGTGCGCAACGCTGATATCTTCGCGCTCCTGACCGAGAATGTTGACCAGCTCATCGTGAACAATCTTGGTGAACTGTTGACCGGGATTTACAGCCGTCAGAACATCTTCACCCATCGTACGCTCTTTCACTCTGTTCGTGAACTGCTTGGCAACTTCGTAGTTCACGTCGGCATCAAGCAGGGCCCTGCGGATCTCCCGAACCGTCTCCGCAACGTTGACGTCGGTGATCTTCGCTTCGCCCTTAATGGACTGAACCGCCTTATCTAATTTTGACGACAGATCTTCAAACATAACTAAGCGATGTTCTGTAGTACTGTGATGGATTAATTATTGTTCCCTATTTGCCTCGGAACAAAGTTTCGCAAAATAAGGACATTGCATGCTATTATCAACAGAATAAATTAAGAGGTATTTTCAAAATTCTGTAGGGCTAACTTAGTTTACGAAGTAAATGCAATGCTGTGAATACAGAATACAATAGTCATGATTGAGGATTATTCGGTATTCATATTTCGGTTTTCAAGGATTTCTTTTGTTATTTTCGACCACAGAAAAACAAACGGTAAGTTAAGTAAGGAAACGAGTTATGGTGGAACAGAAAAGTTATGGTTTGCTGGAAGGGAAAAAGGGATTGATTTTTGGGGCGTTGGATGAACGCAGTATAGCCTGGCGCATTGCGCTGGCGTGTAGTCGTGAGGGCGGAAAGTTTGCGCTGAGCAATGCACCAGTAGCACTTCGGTTTGGTGACCTGGATGACCTGGCTGAACAAACCGGTTCATCCATCTATCCATGCGATGTGACGAATGAAGATGAGATTGAAGAGCTGATGGAGAAGGTCAAAGAGGAGTATGGAGGACTCGACTTTATGCTGCACGCCATCGGCATGTCGCCAAATATCCGCAAGAAGCAAGATTACAAAGAGCTTAATTACCACTGGCTGCAGCAGACGCTGGATATCTCTGCCATTTCATTGCATAAGATTCTCCGGTATGCAGATGAGGCAGGCATCTTAAATGACGGCGCCAGCATTGTGGCCCTTTCCTACATCGGGGCACAGCGCATTTTTTCCAAGTACTCCGACATGAACGACGCCAAGGCACTGCTGGAAAGTATAGCCCGTAATTACGGCAGCCGGCTGGCCGACCGAGGTATTCGCGTAAATACCATCTCGCAAGCGCCGACCAAGACTTCCGCCGGTGGAGGCATTAAAGGATTTGATGCGATGTACACTTTTGCTGAAAAAATCGCCCCGCTCGGCAATCCCGATGCCGACGAATGCGCCGACTACTGCGTAACGCTCTTCTCCGATCTTACACGCAAAGTGACCATGCAAAATCTGTATCACGATGGTGGCTTTAACACAGCTGGTATTTCGGAAGATATGATAAATGGGCTTATGGAGCTTTATGCGGATGAAGAGGGTGATGAGTAAGCAAAAACTGCCTCGATAACTCCTTAGCTCCAGGGATGCTGCCATAGAATAAGTCTAAAGGTAATGAGGAACGTATTCGTGACAGCAAGATCCTGATAAACATAAACACACAAATTTAGAGGCATGCTTACAACCATTTTGGGCTTGCTGGCAGGGACACTTACCACTATCGCGTTCGTACCTCAGGTAATTAAAACGTGGAAAAGTAAATCTGCCAAGGATCTTTCGCTGGGCATGTACCTCATTTTTTGCAGCGGCGTAGTCCTCTGGTTTATCTACGGCATCCTGACCTCTGATCTGCCCGTTATGTTAGCCAACGGGGTAACACTGGTGCTGGCCATGAGCATCCTGTATTTTAAACTGGTTTATGATGATTAATTAAACCGCACCCCGAAGCCACAGCCTCAACTTTTATTAACCTAATTTTACTGATATGTAAAATTTTCCTTATCGATTTAATATTTATATCCAAAATTTCTTAATTAATTAGGCACAACATAATCCAAACCGAACGGAATCTTCATGAAGCGTACGGCTGCACTTCTACTGCTAATCCTTTTTGTAACCCCTTCTCTTTTTGCCCAGCAATCAATCAGCGATATGACCAAAGACCTGGAGAAAAGGGAAGGCTATTTTACATACTATTGGGATGAAAATACTGGTAAGATCTGGCTGCAGGTCGATGAGTTTGAAAAGGAATTTCTGTATGTGAACTCGCTTACCGCGGGGGTTGGCTCCAATGATATAGGGCTGGACCGCAACCAGCTAGGCGATAACCGGGTGGTTTATTTTGACAAGCGCGGCTCCAAGATATTGCTGGTGCAGCCCAATTACTCTTACCGGGCGGTGAGCGATAACCAGGCCGAACGGCAGTCGGTGCAGGATGCTTTCGCAAAATCGGTGCTCTGGGGATTTGAGGTGGCCGCCGCCGGAGATGGCGGCGTGTTGGTGGATCTCACCGAATTTCTGCTGCGAGATGCCCACGATGTGACGGGTGAACTGCAGGAGTCTAATGAGGGCAACTACAACCTTGATAAAAGTCGCTCAGCAATTTATCTGCCGGGTACGCTCAACTTTCCGCAAAACTCTGAGTTTGAAGCTACACTGACCTTCACTGGCACCAATCCCGGTGGGCAGGTTCGCTCGGTAGTGCCAACGCCCGGGGCCTTAACCGTTCGGCAGCATCACTCTTTCGTTCAGCTGCCCGATGATGGTTATGAGCCGCGGGTATTCGATCCCCGGGCCGGTTATTTTGGCACCAGTTACCAAGACTACAGCACGCCGATCAGCGAGCCGCTTACCAAGCGGTTTATCACGCGCCATCGGCTGGAAAAGAAAAATCCCGAAGCCGAAATGAGCGAGCCGGTTGAACCGATCGTCTATTACCTGGATCGCGGTACGCCGGAGCCGGTGCGAAGTGCCCTGCTGGAAGGTGCCCGCTGGTGGAACCAGGCGTTTGAGGCGGCTGGATATAAAAATGCATTCCAGGTTAAAGTGCTGCCGGAAGATGCCCATCCGCTGGATGTGCGCTATAACGTTATCAACTGGGTTCACCGCTCAACCCGCGGCTGGTCGTACGGCTCGTCGGTAGTGGATCCGAGAACCGGGGAGATCATCAAAGGGCATGTGTTGCTGGGATCGCTGCGCGTTCGTCAGGATTACATGATTGCCGAGGGCCTGCTGGCGCCCTATGAAAACGGCGTTCCGGAAGACGATCCCATGCTGGAGATGGCGCTGGCACGCATCCGGCAGCTTTCAGCACACGAGGTGGGACATACGCTGGGGCTGTCGCACAATTTTGCCTCCAGCGTTGATAACCGCGCCTCGGTGATGGATTACCCACATCCCAAAGTAGAGTTTGATGAAGAGGGTAATTTTGATCTGACCAACGCCTACGATACCGACATCGGTGAGTGGGATAAAGTGGCTATCCGCTACGGCTATGAGGATTATCCCCGGGGAACCAACGTGCAACAGGCTACCACGGAAATATTGAATGAGGCAATTTCAGGAGGATTGAAATTTATCTCCGACTATGATGCACGTCCTGAAGGCGGTGCCCATCCCTACGCTCATTTGTGGGATTACGGTGACGATCCCGTGGCGCAGATGACTCACATTCTGGCGGTGCGCGATATGGCGCTGGAGAAGTTTTCGACCGCGAATATCCGCCCCGGCATGCCGCTGGCCAAGCTTGAAGATGTGTTGGTGCCGATCTACCTGTATCATCGCTACCAGATTGAAGGGACGGTAAAACTTATTGGAGGACTCAATTATTTCTACCAGGTTCGTGGCGGACCTCAACCTGGCCCAGAGCCTGTGCCGGTCGACCGGCAACAAGCCGCTCTTGATGCTATGCTGGAAACCCTGCAGCCCGAGGCCCTGGAGATGCCGGAAACAATTATTGAGCTGATTCCCCCGCGCCCGCTTGGCTACTACGACTCGAGAGAGCTCTTTAACAGCTATACCGACCCGATGTTTGACCCGCTGGGAGCCGCCGAAACAGCCGCCAATATGACGGCCGATCTGCTGTTCAACGTGGAACGGGCCGCTCGGCTGGTCGATTTTGAGTCGCGCAATCCCGACAATCTTGGATTTGGTGAAATGGTCGACCAAGTCTTTGAAGGCACGATCAAAGGCCAAAAGGCTGATGGTTATTCCGGGGCGGTGCAGCGAACGGTCGATTATGTAGTGCTTTACAACCTGATGGAGCTGGCCGCCGACACCGATGCCTCATCCCAGGTGCGGGCGGTGACGCATCAAAAACTGGGAGCGCTGGAAGCATGGCTGACCGATCAGGCATCAAAAATAGAAGATGAATCCCAGATTGCAGCCTATCGATATATGTCGAAGCAGATCAATGAATTCATTGATGATCCATCAAAGCTGGAGCAGAAAACCGAACCCCTTTCTCCCCCTCCGGGCTCCCCGATCGGGAGTGGGTACTCTCCCCTGTACTGTAATTTCTAAAAGGGAGAGCAGACAGTACGCTCTTGGGGACTATCCTGCGACACCGACCTAAAACGGCCATATAACCGGAATAAGGATCGTGGCAAGAATCCAGAGAATGATGTTGAGTGGAAGCACTCATTCCGATTCTGGAGGCTACATCAATCAGTATAGGAATGAAAATAATGACCACCGCCGTATTATTCATGATCGAAGACATAACGCTGATGAAGATCAGCATCACCAGCATCCAGAGTTGGAAGTTTTCCTGCAGGCGCTCCGAAAATAATCGCCCGCCTTGTTCAGCAATCCGGTACGCCGCCGCCCCTCGCTGAGTACAAACATGGAGGCAATGGCCACGGTAGCCGGGTGACTGATGCCGGAGAGTCCCTCTTCAAACGTAAGGATACCGGTGACCAACAGGCTCATCAGGAGTATAAGGACGGCAACATCAAATGAAACATAATCTGTTGCAAACAGGAAAAAAGCCGTGACAAGCAGAAACAGAACAAAAAGAATTTCAAACGACATACAGCAGAATAATATTTAAATCCAAAACTCAGAATAAGTGTGTAGTCGTAAATGCAGTAACTAATTTTACTAATTTTATTGAGCGGCTTTTGTAAACTCTTTCGCAGGCTCACTTGTAAAAGAAGATGTTGCATGGGATTCATAGATGATCACATAACCGGTATTCCAATTTGAATGATGGCAAGGGAAACTGCAAAATTTGGAAAAATCTGGGTTTAGAAATGGCCAGATTACCGGTGCCAGGGTAATCACCACTATCCATAAGACGACGGCAAGAGGGAAGCCAACCTTAAAAAAATCAGTAAACTTGTAGTTTCCAGGTCCATATACCATTAAGTTTGTTTGATAGCCGATAGGTGTTAACAGCGCCATTGAGGAGACAAGCGTGATACTGACTACAAAAGGACGAGGTTCCAGCCCCTGAGCCTGGGCCATAGATATAGCGATGGGAAACATCAATGCAATCGCTCCATTATTGGTGATGGTTTCGGTTAATATAGCTGTAGTAATAACGAGACCCGCTAACATTGCCCTTGGACCATAGGTTTCTGTTAGCTGGACTATTCCGTTACTGATCAGTTCGGCAGCTCCGCTAACCTCCATTGCTTTTCCCAGTCCAAGTGCTGCTCCAATTACGATTAGTACGGTCCAGTCCACGGCTTCCTTGGCCTCTCCGGGCTCTATCACCTCAAACGCTATTAAAACGGCCACGCCCAATATGCCGGCCAACGCTATATGGAAAATTCCCGCTGTTACACTTGCAATAATAGCTATCAGTACAGATACGGAGATATACAGATCTTTGCCTGCTTCCGGTTTTTTCCTCTGTGTGTCAGCTTTGGCTTTGGGTTCTTCACCACCAGCCTCGCTGGTCAGGTAAAAATCCGATGAATCTTCATGCGTCTCCTGAAATCCTCGCTTAGTATCTAGCAGCAGAACATCACCAGGGCGCAGCACAAAATCACCAAGGGATTTTTCAATACGTTTTTCGCCTCTCCGTACCCCGGTAACGGCTACTCCAAACCGTTCCAGCATTTTTGCTTCTTCCACGGTAGATCCGACCAGTCGCGACCCCTCTTTAACAACAGCCTGGTGAAGTTCTCGGTCTTGTTTCTCATCTCTTTTAATTTTTCTGGGAGGCTTAAACGCCAATCGCAGACCGGGATAATCGGTCAGATATCAGGCAAAATCTCTGACATTCCTCTTCAGGTGCATAAAACAGGTGATCTCCATCACGTAGTTTTTCATCTCCTGACACCGGTGCTATCTCACTACCATTTCTGTTAATACGCACAAGACGAAATCCGGGTAACTCCTCGAGTCCGGTATCGGAAACAGTATTACCTACAACAGGGGCTTGCCCTGTTATTTCCAGTTCTACCAGTGACTTGCGCTGGGCTTCCTCTTCATCACGAATGTCACTGCGGTCTGGCGTTAGGGAGGGAGTAATAAAAATGATGTAGATTAAACCCACTATTGCACAGGGTACACCAAGCCAGGCCAGTTCAAAAAAGAGAATCCGGGCAATCCATTACTCTGCAACAGGCCATGAGCAATTAAATTAGTACTGGTTCCGATCAGTGTGCATATGCCCCCCAGTATAGCTGCAAACGAAAGGGGCATCAGTAACTTTGAGGATGATACGCCATATTTTCGAGCCCATCGTCGTATGGCGGGAATTCCCATAGCCACAATTGGCGTGTTGTTTAAAAAACCCGAATAGATCGATACGCCCGGGCACATTCTGAGTAATATTTTCCGAATATTTTGACTTCCACTGCCGAGAATAAATTCACTTGCACGATCAAGGGCACCACTGTTGCGGAGCGCCAATGCAACTACATAAAGTGACCCCAATGCTACAATGGTTGTATTCCCAAATTGCCGGACGGCCTGCTCAAGACTAAGGACGCCGGCTGCTGTAACGACTCCTACAGCGGTTAAAAGAATGGCATCAGGACTCCACATATCCAAAATTAAAGCTGTGAAAGCCAGCAGAAGAACAAGAAATGTTATCGCAATATCAAAACTCATAAATGCTTAGACAGGTCCAGTTTTTACATGTTTTTCTTTAGCAATTACCAAGAACCATGATTGCATTTATTATGATACTCACTATGGGCAAACAGGAAAAAGACGGGAATGGGTTCCTGTAATAAAAGCGGCGAAATAGAATGAGCGCACACCGAGATAAGCCAAATATTTTTTTACCAAAAATGTAGGTAAAACCTGTAGGCAACTGTTTTATGATATGCGATTGTCAAAAACTTTACGCTCTTTTTTGCTCCCTGAAGAGTATGCCGGCCGATGTCAGTAAAATCCAGATGGTAAAGCCCAGGATAATAGCGCCGAGCACAAATAAAAGAATGTTGGCCTCTGCTTCGCCAAGGCCGGACCATTCAAATACAACTTGCTGAATCATGGCCCAGAGCGTCATAAATAGCAGGAAGATCATGGGGATGACGGTATAGATGATGGGCCGCCCCTTTTTGCGCAGCCAGATCGTTACCAGCAAAAAACTTATACCCGCCAGCAGTTGGTTGGAGGTTCCGAAAAGCGGCCAGAGCAGGTATCCACCTGAGCCAAGGCCGCGTGGTCCTTCCGGCAAAAGAACAAGTGCGGTACTGGAAATGACTGCCACGGAAGTTGCTACATGAATATTGGTGAGCTGTTTGACACTGTAGACTTCTCCAAGTTCAGAAATGATGTAGCGCATCAGTCGTACCGAAGTATCCAGCGTGGTGGCCGCGAAGCTGATGACGATCACAGCAATGATGGTGCGGGCGGCCTCGGCGGGAATAAAAAGTCCCGTTGCCAGTTCGCCGGCGCCTTGAATAAAAGCGTTCAGCCCGTTGGCTCCCGCAGCCGAGAAGGAGGAATAGGTAGTATGAAAAGACTCGCTGCTGCCAAAAAATGTGGCGATGGCAACAATAGTAATCACCGCCAGCGCACCTTCACCAACCGCGCCCAGGTAGCCCACAAAACGGGCGTCAGTCTCTTGGTTGATCTGTTTGGAAGTGGTGCCGGAGGAGACTAGCCCGTGAAAGCCCGATACCGCCCCGCAGGCGATAGTGATAAATAGCAGGGGAAACCAGCTCACATCATCCGCCATGGGATTGGTGGTGGGAGCCGTCACATCGGGTGTGATGAAAATCAGTCCCAGGTAGAGGATAGCCAGCCCCAAAATAAGCTGTTCGGCGTTGATGAAATCACGCGGTTGCAGCAGCTTCCAGACCGGCAGCACCGAGGCGATATATACATAGGTCATAAGGACAATAATCCAGGCCAGGAACGCCATCTCAGTTCCATTCAGTCCCCCCATGACCATCGCCTCCTCTCCACCAAAATACCGCACCAGGTCGATCTGCAGGGCGGGTACGTAAGTGGCGATAACCGCTGAGGCGTACATCACGGTTAGCACAATGATAGAGGGGATCAGCATATTGCGTTCGGTCTGGTAGGTGTAGTAGCCAATCCAGATGGCCAGTGGAATCTGCACAAATATGGAGACCACGCTGGCCGGGAATGAGATAAACAGGTTGGAGATAACCCAGGCAAATACGGCGTTGACCATCAGCACCAGGATGAGGATGATGAACAGGAACATAATGCGGCCGCGTTCGCCGATCAGGTTCTCGGCCAGCGTGCCGATGGAGCGCCCCTTGTTGCGGATGGAGAGCACAAGCGTGCCAAAATCGTGAACGCCGGCGGCGAAGACCGTGCCCAGGGCGATCCACAAGATTGCCGGCAGCCAGCCCCAGTAAATGGCGATGGCGGGACCCACAATGGGCGCCGCACCAGCTACGGAGGTAAAATGATGGCCTAATACCACCCATTTGTTTGTTGGAACAAAATCCACTCCATCCTCGCGTGTGTGGGCGGGCGTCTCAAAATTGGGATCAAGCCGGTATATTTTTTGGGCTATAAATTTGGAGTAAAATCGATATCCCAGGAAAAAGATTGCCAATGCCGCGGTGGCCAGCCAAAGTCCGTTCACGTTAAATCCCCTTTTAATTTCATGGAAGCAATTGCGAGTTTTGCGTCATGTGTACTATTAAAAGCGACGGTACTATAAGAATTAAAAATAAAAAACTGAATTCGATCTGCTAATCCGGATTATCCAAGGTCGCTTTATCTCAAAAGAGTTGAATAACAAAGAAAAGTTGGGCTATTTTAAGCCGAAAAAAGGAGCAAGTTATTTTTTATGATTGAACCCGAAGTCCTTCTTTCCGGCTACGCCCGCGGCGTGTTTCCCATGGCCGATTCTCGCGATGATCCCGATGCCAAATGGTATACTGCCAGCCGTCGTGGCCTAATACCACTGGACAATTTCAGGGTGTCATCCAACGTACGCCGGATTATTCGCAATGATCATTACCGGGTTGAAATTGATACGGCGTTTCGGCAGGTGATGGAAGCCTGTGCCGATAGGGAAACCACCTGGATTTCCAGGAGATTATTGACTCCTACTGCAAACTGCACCAACGCGGCTATGCACACTCGGTGGATGTGTTTGATCATAACGGAAACCTGGTAGGTGGTCAGTACGGCGTTTCGCTGGGGGCGGCGTTCTTCGGGGAATCTATGTTTGGCACGGCAAAGGAAGCTTCTAAAGTAGCTTTGTATTACTGTCACAAAACACTCATGAACGGCGGATTTAAACTCTGGGATACCCAGTTCTGGAGTGAACACCTGGCGCAGTTTGGTTGTATTGAAGTTTCCGCGAAGGAATATCAAAAGTTGCTTCAGGAGGCGCTGAAGGAAAGTGCTGAGTTCAGTGGACAGTTCATTGGCTAATTTGAAAAGATTTATAGCAGTGAAAATACTTCAAGCCAATAGTTCAGAATCCTTGTTTTAGTGGATTAGCAATTCAAAGACATTTTGAGAGAAATCATATTCAAGCCTAACAAGTTTCAATCCTTGTTTTAGTGGATTAGCAATTCAAAGCATTTAAGCTCTTCCAGTGAGATACCAGAGAACGGTTTCAATCCTTGTTTATGAGATAGCAGATTCAAAGCATTTAACTTCTTCCATCAAGATACCAGACGGTTTCAATCCTTGTTTTAGTGGATTAGCAATTCAAAGAGCTTTCCCATTTCGCAGGACAGTTTCTGTCTCGAGAGTTTCAATCCTTGTTTTAGTGGATTAGCAATTCAAAGATTAATGAAGCTCCTACATTTGATATTCCTCTTATGTTTCAATCCTTGTTTTAGTGGATTAGCAATTCAAAGTGCGTCCCAGTTCCGGCCGGTGCAACGATCTCAAAAGTTTCAATCCTTGTTTTAGTGGATTAGCAATTCAAAGCATCAAGATCCATAGGTTGCGTGCTTACCCTTGTGGTTTCAATCCTTGTTTTAGTGGATTAGCAATTCAAAGAAGGTTAGAGGCAGAGGTAACTCGCTAGACTGCTCGTTTCAATCCTTGTTTTAGTGGATTAGCAATTCAAAGATGGCAGCGGACGTGACTATACGGGTTTCTTTACGGGTTTCAATCCTTGTTTTAGTGGATTAGCAATTCAAAGTTTACCCCACAGAATACAATATGCATCCCCATCTCGTTTCAATCCTTGTTTTAGTGGATTAGCAATTCAAAGTCCTTTACTGTTACCTGTGATCCCAATTTTTCTTTGTTTCAATCCTTGTTTTAGTGGATTAGCAATTCAAAGCCGATTCTCAATCAAGTTCTATATTGATGATGCCCAGTTTCAATCCTTGTTTTAGTGGATTAGCAATTCAAAGCCGGAACCGTAACAACTGTATGATGAAAGAATATATCCGTTTCAATCCTTGTTTTAGTGGATTAGCAATTTCAAAGTTATTAGAAAAAATTAATATTAGTTCATTTGACCAAGGTTTCAATCCTTGTTTTAGTGGATTAGCAATTCAAAGAACAGCGATTTAGAAGTTTAACCGTATCATTTACCGAGTTTCAATCCTTGTTTTAGTGGATTAGCAATTCAAAGTATTAGAAAAAATTAATATTAGTTCATTTGACCAAGGTTTCAATCCTTGTTTTAGTGGATTAGCAATTCAAAGCATATCAATCGATTTGGTACAAAGAAGTAATGCAGTTTCAATCCTTGTTTTAGTGGATTAGCAATTCAAAGCCGTAATTTCCCATAAATTGAGTAATTACATGCATTTGTATGATGTTTGTGATACATTAAAATTGTCATAATGGCCCGTTTTTCTCTTCTGAAATCGATCTATAAACAAGATCTCCGAACGTCATAGTATCTCTAACCAACTGGCAGCCAACGCGTTATGGATATAGTCGGTTCATATTGCTATAAATTCAGGTTCGGAACCACTTATTTGGAAGATCTTCCTGACTCAAAATTTATTGTATGCAGATGTTGCGGTAGGTGCAACCGCGGCACCGTTTTTTGTAACGGGTGGCTTTGGGGAATCGGTTTTTATCAATGATATCGATAATTTCGGTGGCGGCTTCTCTGACGTTGGCCTTGGCTTTGTCGGTAACAGACACCTCAACCAGCTTGTTTTTACTCCGTGTATATACCAGGTAGCCTCGGTCAACTGATGTGTTAAAGTTGTCTTCAATCAGCCAGGCGTAGCAGAAAAGCTGGGTTTTGTAGGTATTGAACACACGGTCTTTATATTTTGCGAACTTATAGTCCAGCGGTGCCATCGTGCCGTCATTGAGCTGTAGCACTTCGTCCACTTTGCCCCGCAAAATATCATTAGTTAGATATTGTTCCTGGTACTTCTCGGTGACCCCAATTTTTTTACGGAGATAATCCTTGTTTACCTTTTGTTTGTATTCGTGCAGGTTGCGACCCCGCATCGCCTTGTACGATTTTTCTTCATGCTGGGGTATGGACAGGACATACTCAAAATAGATAAACCGCGGGCAGTAAAGGTACTGGATAACGTCGGACGGGGTGATGCTGGCGGTGTTCATTCTTTTTCTGTAATTGCTTTACAAAAATAGTGATTTCACTTCGTCGGTGACCATATCCTTGTCAAAGGCCTGACCCATTAGTTCGGTGGCCTTAAGTTCATCTTTACTCATCGGGAAGATATAGACCGAATCAACATCTTCGTCCATCAATTCCTCGATCCTCAGCTGAAGTGTGTCTTTTCGGTCTGCATCAATGGTGCCCAAAAATACGGAGTACTGCACTCGGTACAGCCCGCTTTGCTGGCAAGCTTTGGCTATTTTGTTACGTGCCTTGTCTTTCTTGATATCATACATTACCCAACAGATCATTCTGTCTCCTCCGGTTCGATGAGTTGGTTTGCAAAGGTATGTGCATCCTGTTGTATGGCGTTGAGGCGCGTTTGATTCCGGCCCCGATAGCGTATTTTCTCTTCTTCAAATCGTTCGATAAAGGCCCCCACAATTAGCTTTTTGCCCTCTTTGGTGAGGCCTATCCCGTTGGTGATATCCCGGTAATGGGCCTGGCTGATCTTTTTGCCGGAAAACAGCCGAAATACAGTCAAATCCACAAAGGGACGGTACGGCTCGATAAAGTCGAATACAAAGCTGGTCTGGTTATAGTCGTCGCGGTGCAGAAAACCGATGTAGGGATCGAGGCCGGCAATCATAATGCAGTGTTCAATCTTGCTGTAGAGCATGCCGTAGCCATAATTCAGAAAGGCGTTGAACGGATCCTCGGCCGGACGACTGTTGCGCCCATTGAACCGATATCGTTTGGCCAATAGATCGGAGAGCAGTGTAAAATAGATACGTCCTGCAGTGCCTTCCAGTCCACGTACGGTACCAGCGATGTCGTCGATATGATCGCCTTCCAGCTTCAGGGTCTTTTTTCTCAGTTCATCCAGCTTGTCGATGACCGCCTGGATCTGGTCGGCGGTGGCTTTGCGGTGTCGTTTCAGGTCCTTCAGCAGGTCGGCCTGGCGCTCCATCTTGTCGGCCACCCAGCGGGTGATCCACTGCACGGCTTCGGTGTTCATGCTGGCCTGCAGTTGCCGCTTTCGGATGCGGGTGGTGCTGCCCAGCTTGCTGTGCCATACCCGCCCCAGTGGCGCACCATCTCCCTCGGTAAAAACAATGTCAATATTATGGGTTAACGCCTTTTTAATGGCCGACCAGCTCAGTGAAGTTCCGCGATCCATTACGATGGACTGCACCTTGTGGGCGGCCACTTTTTTCTTGATCTCTTCTCCGTCTTCGTGGTATTTAATTTCGAACATATCATCCCTGATATGAAGATATGATCCGTAGGTGGTGATGTATAACTGCATTGTTGTCTCTAGACCTTCCAGGTTTCAAAAACCTGGAAGGTCTTATAAATTAGTAAAACTCTTGTTCATTAATCTCAGACATTTGCCCGTGAATATCCAGAAATGCCTGCTTGTCGCCGAACCACTCCAGTACTTGCTCACGCTCCAGTTGGGTTTTCTTGCGGGATAGTATGATTAGATATGAGCTGTATGGCCATTGTTCGGGCTTTTCCACAAACCTGTGATGTACCGGGTTCTGGTGGATGTAGGTGATGAGTCGGGTGTAGTAGGTGGAGTTTGTTATGGACTTACGTTGTAAATTTTTTTGAAACAGCCGGCCTTTTCGATCATACTTTTTGTTGAAAGCTTTTGTATAGCTGTTAAACAAATTACTGAATTGTTTTACTACCAGACCTTCCAGGTTTTCAAAACCTGGAAGGTCTTTGCCTTGGCTACGAAAGTAAGCAGCCAACTCATCCTTCATTCTCACCTGCACCATCAGATGAAAATGGTTGGGCAGCAGGCAAAAGGCATAGGTTTTGGCTACCGGCGGAATGTAGTACGCATACCGTTTTAAAAAGTAGCGGTAGTTTTCGGCCTCGCGGAAGATGTTGTCTTCGGCGTTTCCATGATTATAGACATGAAAAACGGTGCCCGGTTCAAATGGTGGTCGTTTGTTGCCCATTTTTTTCTCCTTTCAGACCTTCCAGGTTTGAGAAACCTGGAAGGTCTGGTCTGATACTCGTTTTATCGTCCCGAACCCTCGCGATACGGGCTTTGCCCAGCCCGAGGTAATCGGGGAGTTGCAGTTGGTAGTAAATATGCCTTCGAAAGCCAGCATTCGGGTATTTTTGAAGCTTGTGGTTTTTTCGCTGAACGTTCCTTTTACCTGGATCTGCTGCTCCACAAAATGATCCATTCCCTTGCAGAAGGAGAGGCAGTTGCCGATCAGGATGCGTTCGAGCTGGTGCTGGCGTTCCAGTTCGTCAGCCTGTTCGTACTGCTCATGATTCTGCTGGTTGAGGGCCATCCAAAGCGTCTGAAACCGGTAGGTCTGAGAACTTTCTGAAACTCCTACTTCGATTCGCTTACCCTCGATATTTTTTTGTCGCACGGGGTATTTTTGTCCGCCGATATCCAGTTCTTTGATCTTCAGGAACAGGTCCCCAAGCAGGTCCGCGCCTTCGCTGATTCCCACCAGCATGGGCGTGCCCCCGATCACTTTGTACTGCACCTGGGGGTAGGCGTACCGGAATTCCCCGTTGCCCATGTGGTTATGTAGCAACTCTGACCGCTCTTGAAACAACCGGCCGAAATACCCGCGCAGCTTGTGCCCGTCGCGCGTACGCAACTCAATTTCCGGGAAGCGGATGATGGTTTGGGGATTTCGGTCATTGTTGCTTGTGGTTCGAGACCTTCCAGGTTTTGGAAACCTGGAAGGTCTGGTTAATTAAAGTATCATCACTGAATCAGTTTCACGATCGCGAATAAATCCGGTCTCCTGATGGTACCATTCGTCCGTTTCATTAGCCGGTACAACCAGGATCTGTTCCTCAAACTCATTGATTGGGAATAGCCCATCAGTATAGTAATGAGGTACCGAAATGATATGTTGCTGAAAATCCATTTTATAATTCCGATCAAATTCTTCACGGGAAATGTCTGCAGTAATTTTATCCAGATATTTTTCCCTTACGAGGGTTGCATTTTCATTAAGCTCAACAAATACAGGACGGTACAAATCAGACTCTTCGATAATTCGAAAACTTGAAACGGCATGATCCCTTTTGGGATCGTTAGAATCATACGTCAAGGCTTTCATCGACCTGAAATATTCCCGGGATGTTCTGAACGAAGAGCGGTCTGAAATGTCATCAAAATACCGTTCTATTAACTCCAGATAATCAGATTCCGGATTACTTCTTTTTCTTTCAAGCTTTTTGGGATTGTTGGTATGTTAACTGTCCATACACTTTGGGACAATCCTCAAAATCGACAAGTATAGCGGTGCATTATTTCGTTCTTTATCGTTGTTTCTGTTAATGCGCCCGGCTACCTGGATAATAGAATCTACCGGTCCGAGATCCCGAAAACCCATATCAAAGTCCAGATCTACGCCTGCTTCAACGACTTGCGTGGCAATCAAGATGGGCGCCTGGCTCTGTCCATTGCTCCTTTTATTTCCTGATGCGCTCCATCCGGTCAGCGGGAATAATATTGGTTGAAAGATACAATACGGGTTAGTCATACCGTTCTTCCAGATAATTTTTGATCTCCTCATATACTTCAATGGAACGGTTAACGGTATTGCAAACAATAAGACAGCTCTTATCCGTCTGCCATCTTGGTTCAAATATTTCTTCAGCAAACTGAACGCTTTTTTCATCTTCACTGGGTAACGAATCCAGCAGGGAATGAATAGCCGTACGTTCGAGAAGTGAGAAAACTTGCTCATGGCTGGACAACAGTTCTTTGGATTCAATGCTTTCTCCCTCGTCATCCAGAATTTCCTGTTCCGCCAGTTCAAATATTTGGGCTCTGGTGGCCGTCATCATGATGATGCGTGCATCCAGAAACCGGGCCAAATAGTAAAGCGTTGCACCAATTAACGGCATTTGATCAAGCCGCAGGGTCTGTACTTCATCCAGAATGACAATACTCCCCGCCAGATGATTAAACTTTTTCAGTAATTTATTGCGATTACTGATCACCGTCTCAAAGAACTGCACAAAAGAAGTGATAACGACATCACTCTGCCAGGTGTCCAGCTTCATCAGTTTCTGATGATAGTTATCGGTTTCATCATCCGAATCTTGCTGCAGGCCGAACACGTCGGCAAACTGGTAATGTCCCAGTATGCGGATCTCCTTTTCAGTCAGCGTTATTTCATATTCATCAATGGCCTGTTCTATAATGTTTATGAAAGGCAGGGCATAAATTATTTGAGCCTCATGTTCTTTTTCGGAACGGAGTTTGGCTTTAAGTTTTAAGGAAAAATCAAGGGCTGTCATCGTTTTACCGATGCCGGTCGGAGCCGTCAAGGTAAACAGGTGTTGATCAAGAATGTCATCATCTTGCAGGTGACTGACCACTTCTGCCCGGCAATAATTTCGGAGCTCATTATTACTGAGACCTTCCAGGTTTTGAAAACCTGGAAGGTCGGGTGCACCAAATCGCTTATCCACCCAATTACTATCAATTTCTTTCAGCGGATACAGCGACGTTTTAGAGGCATCCAGTTTATCAGCTTCAATCAGCAGGGAAAACAGGTAATTGATAAGAAAATAATCGGAAATATCCTGCTCTCTTCGAACCCAAATTCTTGCCTGTTTTCTGATCTTCTGTTCATCGGGAAACTGTAAGAGCTCTTCTATATTCTGGATATCCAACTCGTTGGCAATGACCTCAAGAGCAGATCCCAAGCCCTTTACCTGTTCTTCAAACACACGCTGCGATTCGCTATTTATTTTATACGCTATCTCATCAATATCGATGAGCTGAAGGTGATGATGGAAGATGATATATAGAGCGATGAGCGCCGTTTTCTCATCTTTTCCTTTTAGAAAATGGTAGGCGGCGTATCCTCCAAATCGAGAATGTTGTTTCAATTTGTGATCAACGGTATCTCTTTGCAGTAAATAATCTTGAAAGTAGGAGGTGTATTTGCCCAGATCATGGAAATCAATAATAACCTGGAGTAGATCACGAAGTTTGTCTGTAGACCGGATTAAAATTGACTCCGCTATAAAACTGCTGAACGGCTTTGGCTTTGACGCCCTGGATGTGATCTTGTAATAGTTTGCTCCCTTACCTCCCCGTTGTCCGTCTCTTTGCTGTGCGAAAAATACCTCATACATCCATGAACTGAATATTTAGTGATTGTTCTTCGCCGGAAATGTTCCAGTAGTGCCCATCAAGCTTAACGCGTAACGGCAAGTTGGTTATAGAAAAAAGCAGGCGGTTCATCTCTTTAACTTCGCGATTGTTATTCTCGACGAAATCGCCGGGCAGCATGTCCTCTTCCACAAAATTGTATTGTTCGTAATCTTCCTTGCTGAATTCTAACTGCTCGACCATTTCCGAGGGAACGGCTGAGTGTATAAGAATAAAATCATCGGAGGACTCTTTTCGAATATTATTACCTTCAAAAATCACTTCATCAACGACAGAAGCCTGGAAATTTGCTGGGCCGAGCGTAAGATTATAGACCGGTTCTTTTTTAAGAATATGCGTCTTTATAGCTTCAAAAGTTTGCTGCCCGCTTTCCTCGGCGGACAGGAATACCTAATACCCAACCTCTCCTTTAGCTATATTTTGAGCACACTCACTACTTCAAACGGGGTTTGAATGCGCCCACTTTTGCCCCGGAAATCGGAGTCAAAACTTTTCGAGATATCCCCGGTACTCTTGATGCTCAGGAAATTCAGCCGCTGAAAACTTTTCTTGAGTGGTGTAAGAACCCGGACTCCAAAATGGATGTGCTCTGAAGAAAGGCGCTCGTAATAGGAGTCTTTCTCCCATCCCATGATAGCAGCGGTCAAACCCATTAACGTAGTGCGTGGCGGGATAGAAAAACTGAATGCCGTATTGTTGGCATAGTACTTCCTGAAGTGGGCAAACTTCCCTTTCACTTTAAACTGAGAATTTCCATAGATCAAATGATTTGAAACTTCTCCCTATAAAGAGAATGACAGATTGGGAGAGCTTCGGACAATGACATCATCAATCACATCCTGGTTATCCCGAATCAGAGATGTCAGGGCGGAAGCATCGAACTCCAGATCTTTAAACGAACGCACCTGTTTACTGCTTACGCCCTCTTTGGGACTCGTTTCCACAAATTGCGCATATCGCCAAATTGCCCGTTTGTGACCCCATTTTTAGCGTATTTCCACATAGAGTTTGGGATACTGGTTCAGCTTGGACCGGGTGGGCGACGCGGGAATGCTTTTCCAGATGGCATCCCGGAACGTATCGACATCCTCCTTTTTTAGACCGGTCGTTTCCGCCGCGTGTTTATTGATCGTCCCGTTAAACGCCAGCAGGCTGTAATGCACCCGGTAGTCCTTGCCAAAGGTACTGCTGTCATCATTCATGATGGTAACAATGGAGTTGGAATCCATCAGCTCCACCTTATTGAGCGAATATCCCCAGTTTAACTGAATGGGTCCGGTGTAGGCTTTGGTAAATCCTCCCACGGCAAATGCGCTTCCAAACATCCGGATATCCACAAATTTTTCTTTTACCAGATAGGCCAACAGCTCATAGTTGACGGACTTGTATTTCTTCTTGCCCGTAATTTCTTCCCAGACTTTTTCTGTATCTCCATCATTATCGTCGATTATTTCTTTATACAGTTCAAGTCCATCTGAATCATTTTTAAAGGCTTTTTCAAGCTCTTCTTCATCTGAAATAGTCCGTCCCACTACGGCTTTTAACTTTGAATCTACGCTTACCTTGGAATCGCCCTCCATATCTACGAAGATGACCTCTTCGTCATTAGTCATCTTCAGGTAATCCCTGATAAACCGCTTTACCCGCGTATCGGTGACCAAGTTGGTTTTGGTATCGTAATCCATGCGCGGCTTGTTCTCCTGGTCGGGATCGCCGTTGGGATTGCACTTGCTGGCTTCGTAGATGAATAGAAAATCTGATGAATGTTCTATGATATCTTGGCTGGACATAATTAATCGGTTTTTGAGTTAGAGTCTTGCTGTTTGACGATGCCAAAGGAGTAGCCGGTGAGGATGAAAAAGACCGCTTCCTGTGGATTCATATCCCAATGTTCAAAATTAAAATGCTGACCAAAATGGGAATCCGTGAACTTGACTTTATCGGGCTTGCCATACTGCTTGGCTTTTTCAAAAAGATCCACGCGGAGACGAACAATATCATCGCGGTCCATCCCATTGTAATTGATTTTATCAATCACGGTCTTATTCTTCCCCTCCTGCAGGTAGGTCACTAGCATTTAGCATCCGTCCCAAAAAGAACATTGCTTTCTGCTGCTCGTTAAAATCCATCCGCCGGAAGAAATCTTCGATCCTTTGGTCGAAATCGCTGCTCGTTTTTTCTGCCGGAACGGTCTCTTGTTCTTGTTTCATATCGATAAGGTTTAGTTTTTTGAGTACTTGAATAAAGGCCAGGTATTTGAACACGCTGTCGCGAACGGCCCAGGTGAAATAGTCTCGTCGCTTCCTATTTCCCTTTTGAGAATAATCATGCACATTGGTATAGCTGTTATACCTTCCATAATAGTGGCATAAGATCAATTCACTGAAAAACTGAAATAATTGCTCTTTTTCTATGGTTCGCTGTTCCAAAATGGACTTGAAAAGCTGAAGGGCTACATTCTTCTTTTCTTTGTCTTTCCGGATGGGGATCAGGCCAAATACGGTATAAAAATTGAACTTGGCGACGTCACCAAAATTTGTTTGGACCGACTGCCAATCCACTATCTCCTCCAATCTTCCGAATTCCCAATCGATTTCCTGAAAAGCCTCGAGCACATTTTGAAAGTGAAACTTGCTGACATCTTTGATGATCTCAAGGGTCTTGAAAAAATTGCCATCCGATTCAAAGGCTAAAAAGTTGAGCCAATAAATTTCGTTGACTTCTAACTCGATATCTTTTCGGACTTCATCAAGGGATTTTAGTGAAAATAGGAGATCCGATTTGATTTTGACCCGGTCCAGCATCAGCCCCAAATCTAATTCTTCGTTTCTTCTGAATTGAGGGATTATAACATGATCAATATTTGCAATGCGGGTCGTATAGTTGCTAAGAAGGTATTCAGAAGCCAAATCAAGCTTTATCTGATTTTCCCGACTTATTTGATAGTTATCTTGAAAAGACTTCTTATCAAAAAGACTCGCATAATTTTTAGTAGATGTCACAAACATCTTGTTTAAGCTAAATCTCGTAGAGAGGTCCAATTCTGTTACATCATTCTTCGCTTTACCGGAAGCGTAACATAAACCTCTTTCAAGATCCTCAGTTTCAGATTCCAAAAATTTAGCTGATAAAAAAGCTTCAAATTCATCTAATCTGGAAACAGGATAGGGCTCTTCGAAACCATGTTCTTTTGATTTTACAGCGGCATACACCAAGGCTATTTTTTCGTAAGTGCCAAGATCTAACGTATCGAGAATGTTTTTGAATTTTGTCTGTCCCTCCAGCGTAGTATTTGCAATAAATTTGTCTCTGAGAGGAAAAATATCCTTTACAAGCTGATATAACTTGGTGTCCTGGAACTGCGGAAAATCTTTATTAACCGCTTCAATAAATTCTCCGTATTCCACATCCTCATTTTTCAATTTGCCAAAATACGTTTTAAAGATCTGCTTCAGCTTCTTGGGCGGCACTGTAGCATATATAGATTTATTACGACCTCCCTGAACTTTGACCGCCTTAAAATATTCTGGATCTCTTTCCTCATCATATTCCTTGAGCAAGTCGGGATCGGTATATACGTCCATTTCGTCCAGGTTAAAAACCAATCCTACAACATAGTTGGTTACGGGCTTGCCGCGGCTCTCCCATCTAACATTCGGTTTATCAATAATGCGATCCCACTTGGAAAGTTTTTCGCTCCGCCATCTCCCGATTTTTAACAACGTATCAAGCATATTTGCCACTCAATTTGAATCTTAAGTTGAGTCAACTAACTTATTTCATGAATAAAGTTCAAATTTCCCGAATTTAGTGTAAGAATTCCATCTTTAAAAAGATTGAAACTTGGAGATTTAGCGTTTCACCAACTTTAAAACCTACCAAAACAAGGATCAGAACTATTGGCTAGAAGTATATTCGCTGGTTTAATACAAATCTTTTCAAATTAGTCGATAAACCACTAAACTCAGCACTTTCCTTCAGTGCCTCTTGAAGCAACGTTTGGCAGGGACGCATAATCAGATTAGAGTATGTGATTGTACAATTAACAATAGTCAATGAGGAATCGGGAATTTCTGATCCTGAGTGAACTTTCTATTAAAAAATTCTCTGATAATATCTAGCCCGGATTTCTCACCTAGAAATTTTTCTTTCAGCAAGGCGAATTGGAAATAGCCGCGCAAACGCAGGCTGGTACGTTGAGTAGGCCATTTCCAATTCAACGCAGCTGAAGGGAACATTTCGCAGCATGTTACACCCTGTTAGCATTATGTTGTCTTTGAATATGATATAAGATTCTGCGTGCCATAAAGTTACAGTGTTTTATCCTAAATAATCGTGAGAAATACGGGCTAGACCAGCAACCTCTTACAACTGACAACTGTTTAATTCCCTGATCAATTATTTGCACTATCGCCTGATTCCGGCTGGTGTTGCCTCTTTTCGTTGCTTTGAAAACCGTTTTTTATTTACAGATCAAGTCGATCGGAAATGTATTCGCCGACACTGGGGAGATTGACAGATTGTTAGTCTGATGTACAGAACTAAGAGCACGTCAGTAATATACTACGAACACTGTCACCTACAGCTCTTTGGTTTTGGGAGGGAAACTAGAATGTGTTGTCAGAGAAGTTGCTAAATTCTTTAACACGGGTTAATAATTCAGTGGCATGGAAATCTTTACGGCCCTCCAGCAGGGTCATAATGTTACCGATTTCTGTTTGAACCGAGTCCACATAACCTTGATTCATCCGGCAGAATGCAAGTTCCAGACGGGCAGTAATGTTTCGCCAGTGGCTAGGAGGTAAAGCGATGTTGGCAAAATCAACAGCTTCTTCGAAAAACCGTTCAGCCTCTTTGAAGTGCCCCTGGTCCGTAAACCAGTTGGCCCAGGCTGATCAGTGTCCACACCGTATTTGAGTGCGGTTCGGATAGTACCTCGCGTTGAATACTGAGCGCCTTCTTCAATGTGGATTCTGCTGCCTCGATATGGCCGGAAATAAACTGAGCTCTGCCCAGAGATGTCAGGGCTCTGGCAAAATCCGGATGGCTCTCTCCAACGGCCTGCTTAAAAACGTTGACAGCCTGCTCAAGTACAGGCATGGCTTGATTTGGATTTATATAGTTTAGCGCCTGCCCCTTGAGGGCCAATCCCATGGCGTAGTAACGGTGTTCCATACCCACCGCATTACGAAAAATTGTAATGGCTTCATCAAGAAGTGGCAGAGCCTCGTTACTGCGACCGGCTTCTGTAAGTGAGGTTGATAAGCCGGAGAGGGCAAAACCCACATAGAGATGGTCAGGACCTAGCTGTCGCCGGTTGTTTTCCAGAATAAGCCTGTAGTTACTCGCTGCTTCTTCATAGTGACCAAGGTCGATAAGAATTAATGTGCGATTGTTTAATGCGGTAGTAACTCTGGGATGATCTTCCCCGTGTAGTTTAATCTCCTGCTGCAATGCCTGGGTAGAGAAATATTCGGCTTCTTCATAATCTCCTTTTGTGCGTAACACAACAGCAAGGTTCGACTGGTTGGATGCTATTGCAGGATGAGGAGGTTCCATAATCTGTTCTTTTATAGCAAGAGATCTTCGCAATGCATCTTCTGCGTCATCAAGTTGTCCCATCTGGTAGAGCAGCCATCCCAGGTTGTTAAGGTTTGCAGAGACAGGCTCGGAATTCCCACCGAACAATCGTATTCTCATGGCCATGGCGTCGCGGTACAGAACTTCAGCTTCTTCAAGGCTGCCAGCATCTCAAGGGTTCGGGCAAGGCGATCCATAGTTTCTGCAGTTTCAGGATCATCGCCCTGTATAAAACGAGTGCGAATATCCAGTGCTTCACGTTGCAAAGCCTCTGCGCTTTTAAAATCCCCGTTCCATCGTAAAACTTCTCCAAGCATGCCTGCAATCGTTGCCGCATCAAGATTTTCCCTGCCTTTTAATTCGCGGGTTTTGGTAAGCGCTTCTTTCAGCAGTTGGGCGGAAAGAGTAAAATCTCCGAGTGCCTGTTCAACACGTCCAAGTACCTTGAGCATTTCAATATGTATTTCAGGCTCTTCACCAAGGTCCTCTTCAAGCCGTGCAATTCCCCTCTTACAATCTCACGGGCCGTCAGCTGCGCTCCCCGGTTTTCTGCTGGATCGGCGGTTTCGAAAAGCTGGACAAGATAGTCTTGTGCAGCCTTTGCTTTGGCGGCTTCTTGTTGGGCAATATCGCGCTCCAGTTGTGCAACCCTTGCCTGCCAAATTGCAATGCCCAAACCTGTAAATATCAGAAATAAAGCAACAGCGGTTGCGGTGACGGCCCATCGGTTCCTGCTGATAAATTTTTGTGTTCGATATCGAAAAGTTGAAGGCCGGGCTTGTACAGGTTTGCCCGCAAGATAGTTGTCGATATCTTCTGCAAATGCGAGTGCTGATCGATAACGACGATCGGGTTCCTTTCTCAGAGCCTTCAAGACAATCCGATCCAGATCTCCGGTAAGCTCTTTTTTTAGACTTTCTGCATTTTTGCCCCTGAGTCGGGCAGCCTCCTGTGGGTCAAATGTGTCTTCACCGGCCTCGGGTGGAGCTGGCAAAGGTTTGCCAATCACTGCATCGCTTGGACGAACGGGAGTTTTATGGCAAACTGTGCGTTCGATTTCGAGCATTGATGCCGTTCCCAGACGATATGGACGCCGGCCTGTAACCAATAGATAAAGAAGCACGCCCAAAGCATAGATATCGGAAGCCGTGGTGATCGGTTTGCCCTGAATCTGCTCGGGTGCTGCAAATTCGGGTGTCATTAACTTCATGCCGGTCCTTGTTCTGTAATCGGTGAGTTCCATCTTATTCGGTTCAAGCAGCTTTGCAATACCGAAATCAAGTAATTTTATGTGACCCTCCCGAGTTACCAATACGTTGGCCGGCTTGATATCACGATGGACTATCAGGCTCTGATGCGCAAAATGAACGGCCTCACAGACGATCCTGAATAATCTCAATCTTTCCTTAATAGAACATTTGGTTCTATCTGAGTATATATCAATCGGTTCGCCCTGTATATATTCCATTACAAACCAGGGTCGGCCATCGGTATGAATTCCACCATCGTACAGTCTTGCGATGTTGGGATGTTCCAGCGAAGCGAGAATCTGACCTTCATTGCGAAATCGCCGAACAACATCAGCGGTATCCATGCCCCGCCGAACAAGCTTTAATGCTACTTTTTTGTCATATGGGCTGCTCGTTTTATGTGCAAGATAAACGGCCCCCATTCCACCCCGTCCGATTGTCTCAAGAATGTCGTATGGCCCGACTTGGGCTCCGGGATGATCAAAATCTCTGTCGGTGCCTTCGAGTTCATCCAATAAACCAGGCACAATTGGAGCTGCAAATGTTCCCGCAGACTCTCCGATGATATTCTCCGCCTCCTCATGCAGTTGAAGAAGGTTCTCTATATGACTCCATAGTTCAGGATCAGATCCGGATGAATACTTTATATAGTTCAGTCTCTCCTCGGGCGGTTTTTCTAAAACCTTTTTTAACAGAGAATCGATTTGAAGCCAGCGTTTTTGCGTAAGGTCTTTCATGGCTGAGCATTTTAATTGATAGAACCCGCTGTTTTAGCTAAGCGTATTATTGTTACCAACACTGAGTAATGGGAGTATCAGCCATCTGGCAAATTATTGACCTTATCAAGATATTAGTAAAAGTTTTCAAAAGATCAGAGCTCACTGTTCAACGCTCATGTCACTTCATGGCCGAGTATATCCATGTACGGGCACGTTGCCAGTCACGCCGTACCGTCCGTTGGGAAAGCTCCATGATTCCGGCAATCTCTTTATAGGTTAGCCCGCCGAAAAATTTGAGTTCGACAAGCTTTTCTAGACGCTTGTTGTGTTGGGCAAGGAGTTCCAGGGCTTCATCAAGAGCTTCCAGTTCTGCAGACCGCTCGTTCACGGCCAACTGAACGGCATCCAGAGGGAGTTCCTGAGCTTCACCTCCCCGTTTTTTTGCAGTCTGGGCGCGCGCATAATCGACCAATATGAAGCGCATGGCACGGGAGGTTAATGCAAAAAAATGATTCCTGTCCTGCCATTCGATTTGAGAGCTTCCCACCAGACGTTCATAGGCCTCATGCACAAGAGCGGTTGTATTCAGTGTCTGAACATACCGGTTATGTACTAAATGTTGGTGAGCGAGAGAACGAAGTTCATCATAAACAAGACTGTATACCCGATTAAAGGCTTCCGGATCACCGTTGCGGGCCTCAGCAAGGTATTTTGTTATGTCTACAGGTGCGTTCATGAAACTGTCACTTGATGTACCCAGAGAAAAATAGATTTAAATGGCCGGTTTCCAGCCCGGTTTACGATTTAATAAGTAAAGACCTCATCATCCAATGGAGTTAATATAGTTGATCTTGAAACTACTACCTCCTCGATTGGGTGCACCAAAAATTGTAAACCAAATTAAATCTATGGAAACATCAAATAATAAACCAGTATTTACCAGTTTCAGGAAATGGGATGGAGCGCATCGTGGGCCGGAAATTTACGTTACAGAAGGCGGTGTAAGACCGCTGGAAGAGGAATGCCTGCAGGGAAGAAAATTCGAATGGAATCACCTGCTGTTTAAATGGTTCATGATACTTGTCATCTGTGTAGGATTAGGTGCCTGCGGAAGTGACAACACCACCGGATCTGGCACGGACATGGATTCGGACCTGGATCAAAATGAGGAATCTGAGTTCGATTTTAGCAGGGATCTCATTGCATTTCGAAGTGATCTTGACGGGGCCAATGATATCTGGCTGATGACCACGGATGGCTCGGAGTCCCTAAATCTTACAAAGAATTCCGATAATGATGGGGATATCGCCTGGTCACCAGATGGATTATCCATCGCTTTTGCATCGGAGATTGCCGGAAATACGGATATCTATGTCATGAGTGTTGAAGGCTCAGAGATAATACGTCTTACAGATCATATGGCTGTTGACCGGTTTCCCAGCTGGTCGCCAGACGGCAGCCGGATTGTGTTTGCGTCGAATCGGGATGGCGATTCCGGTATTTACCTTATGAATACCGACGGTACAAATGTTGAAACTCTTACAGATCAGGACGATTGCTGCAACGAAGGACCGCAATGGTCTCCCGACGGCGAAAAAATAATTTTTCGGACGAACCGGGATGGTAACTGGGAGATTTACGTAATGAACGCTGATGGCACGAATCCGGTAAACCTGTCTAATCATCCGGAGGCCGACGGAGATGCGGTATGGTCACCTGACGGAACACAAATTGCGTTTGCCTCGACACGTGATAACAACACCGAGATCTACGTGATGAACGCCGACGGGACCGATGTAATTCGCCTTACAAACGATGCGGCTGTTGACCGGTATCCGAACTGGTCGCCTGATGGAAATTCCATGGCATTTGCAACAAATCGGGACGGCAATTCTGAAATTTATGTGATGGATGCCGACGGATCAGATCCTGTACGTATGACAAACAACTTCGCTTCGGATGTAGTACCGGTATGGCGCCCCAATCCTTAAAAAGACAAGGAAAGGATTTTAAGAAGTCTATAAATATATTTTTCACTCAAGAAATCAGACCAATGAAAAAATATCTTATCATACTCTTTTCTATCGGAATCGGAACCTTGGCCTGCCGAAATGTTCAATCCCAGGAGATCCAACTTGGGGCCAGGGGAGGGTTGAGCTCGTACACACTTAAAATAGACGACGGCGGCAATTCCTTGACGCAGGATTCAAAGATCGGGTTTGCGTTGGGTGCCTTTGCTCTGTATCCAATAAATGAGAGAATCTCATTACAACAGGAACTTATTTTTGTTCAAAAAAAAGGAGAAGAGTACTGGGGTGCGACCTCAAGTCTGAGCTATATCGAGTTGCCGATTCTGGCTCGTGTAAATCTTCCTCTTGAAGCCCCGTTCTCGCCTTATGCTTTGGCAGGTCCTTCTGTCGGATTTTTGATCAAAGCCACAGTAGAGGATGTAGATGATGAAGAGGTGAGCGAGTGGTTTTCATCTGCTAATATCGGGATATCGTTGGGTGTAGGTGCGCTCTTTGAAGCTGTAAATATTGATATCCGTTATGATTTCGGTATGCTGGATATAAATGCACTGGATGAGGATGAGATAGAATATAAAACGGGAGGAATTCTGCTGACAGTGGGGTACCTGTTTAAAAAATAAAGGACCGAGAAAGCTTGTGTATGAGTACAAATCAGGTTTTCGCTACCTTCGTCTCCATTACGTCTTTGATCGTCTGTTCAATACCTTCGGGATCAAGCCCCACCTCGTGGTGTAGCTCTTTCTGGGTGCCGTGCTCCACGATGCGATCCGGGACGCCCATGATGGACACCGGTATACTGTAGGTTTTATCAGCCAGGTATTCGGTGACAGCGCCGCCAAAGCCGCCAAATTTGGTGCCGTCTTCTATGGTGATGATGTGCTCGTAAGAATGGCAGATCTCATCAATTAACTTTGTATCCAGCGGCTTGGCAAAACGCATGTCGTAATGGCCGATGTTGATGCCCTCTGCCTGCAGCTTGTCGGCGACCTCCACCACATAATTGCCCATTGGTCCGAAGCTGAGAAATGCGATGTCATCGCCCTCACGCAGGCAGTGCCCCTTGCCGATCTCCATCGATTGAAATCCATCACGGAACTCCATGCCAGTGGCTTCCCCACGGGGATAGCGAATAGCCCAGGCGGCATCCTCATATTTCGATGCGGTGTACATCATATCACGGAGTTCCTGCTCGTTGAGTGGTGAGGATACGATCATATTCGGCACAGCCCGGAGATAGGAGATATCATACAGCCCATGGTGCGTCGGGCCGTCAGCGCCCACAAGGCCAGCCCGGTCAATACAGAAAACAACCGGCAGTTTTTGGATCGCTACGTCATGTATAACCTGGTCGTAGGCGCGCTGCAGAAAAGTGGAATAGATGGCAGCGAACGGTTTTTTACCCTCGGTGGCCAATCCTGCCGCAAACGTAATAGAATGCTGTTCGGCAATGCCAACATCAAACGCGCGTTCCGGGAATTCATTCATCAGGGGCCACAGGCTGGACCCGCTGGGCATGGCCGGTGTGATCCCTACAATGCGTTCATCTTCTTCGGCCAGCTCCACAATGGCATCCCCGAAAATATGCTGATAGCGTGGGGTACTGGGGGCTTTTTTCTCTGGTGCTAAGGACTTCCCGGTAATTTTATCGAACGGGCTGCTCTGTGCGTGCCATTTGGTTTGCTCGCGTTCAGCAGGTGCAAATCCTTTCCCTTTAACGGTGACGGCGTGTAGCAGCTTGGGGCCGGGAATGTCTTTCAGGTCTTCCAGGTGCCGGCGAAGCGTATCCACATTATGACCATCTACCGGTCCATAGTATTTAAATCCAAGCGCTTGAAACAGGGCACCTGGTGTGACAGCAGCAGTAATGGCTTTTTCCAGCTTTGAGGCCGCCTTTCTCATCTGCTCTCCGGCTTTTTTGAAATGGCCGAGCAGATCGTAAATTTCATCGCGTATCTTGTTAAAGGTCTTGCTGGTTGTGATGTCCGTGAGATATTCTTTAAGAGCCCCGACGTTGGGGTCGATCGACATATTATTGTCGTTCAGAATGACCAGTATATCTTTGTTGAGAGCACCCGCGTTGTTCATTGCTTCAAACGCCAGACCGGCGGTCATGGCGCCGTCACCGATTACGGCCACTACATTATTGTCCTTCTCGCCTAAATCGCGCGCAACTGACATGCCAAGGGCCGCTGAAATGGAGGTGCTGGAATGGCCTACGCCAAAATCATCATACTTGCTTTCGCTGCGTTTCGGAAATCCTGAAAGCCCGCCATATTTACGGTTTGTATGAAACTGATCTCGTCTACCGGTTAAAATTTTGTGCCCATAGGCTTGGTGTCCTACATCCCACACAAGGCGATCTTTAGGGGTGTCAAACACATAATGCAGGGCTACAGTAAGTTCTACAACACCAAGGCTGGCACCAAAATGTCCACCGTGGATAGAAACGGTATTGATGATATAATCACGCAGTTCATCACAGAGATCTACCAACTGTTCAGGATCCAGTTTCTTGAGGTCATCCGGGCTATTAATGTTACCCAGCAGTGGACCCGGTTCTATTTTGTTCAATTCCATAATCAATCGCGTTCTTCATTACCATTGTGCTGTTCATGTACTTTTTCGATGCGAAGCTCAGCCTGCTCGAGCGTCTCGGTACAGATATTGGAAAGCTCAATGCCTTCTTCATACAGCTGGATGGAATCTTGCAGAGAAATGGATTCATCTTCCAGCTCGGAAACGATCTCTTCTAGTCTAGTTAAAGCCTCTTCAAAACTCAGCCGTTCCTTTTTTGCCATAAATATTTTTTGATAAATGTTTTACGGAATCCTACAGACTTGTTAATAAAACAGTTTCAGGGGGTTGATTCCAACTCTTTTTCCATTTTATCCTTCCTTTTTCTCTCTTCTTTCTTGGTTTCGCGATCAAACTGCTGGATGAAAGAGTCGAGCTCGCTGCCACTGAGAAAAGAGATTTTTTTCGTTTCCCGATACTGTTGATAAAATACCGAGATCAGGGCGGCAGTGGGTACGGCGATCAGCAGCCCCACAATACCCAGCATAAATCCAAAAAAGAGGAGTGATACCATGACCAGCAACGGGTGCAGCCCTACATGCTTGCCCACAACCCGTGGCACGATAAAGCCCGATTCAAGAATTTGCTCAATTCCAAACACAATGTAAATAGCAGGCAAAAATTGGTACCAGGGTGTACCGAAAGAGGCACCCACGAGCGTACAAACCGACAAGCTGAACCACAAGCCAAAAGTGGGGATAAAGTTGGTTAGACCAGAGAAAATACCTAGTACAAGCGCGTAGGGTACACCCAAAAGATAAAACCCCAGGCTGAGATTTATTCCGCTGATCAATACGACGATAAACTGTCCGCGCAGGTAGGCGCCCACAATACGACTGATTTCCGTAGTGTAATCGGTAGAAACTTCTGCCGGGGTGATCATGGAGCGCACAAAAATGCCAATTTTCTGATAGTCGCGGATCATAAAGTAGCAGAGGAAAGGCGTAAGGATGATAAAAAACAGCACGGCTACCACGCTTCCCATTCCCGTCAGATATCCCGGAAGAGAGGTCGGTCAGGTCTTGATAAAATCTTTCAATAAAAGCATTGGTCTGTTGTATCAGTTGTTGCTTGAACGAGGCACTTTCGAAGCCGATATGATCGAAAAGAGCGAGCAGGCCGGTTGACTCCAACCAGCCCTCGGTGTTTGATGAAGCCTCGTTAAGCAGCGTGCCAATTTTGGTAAGTTGATCCATTACGGTGGGGATGGCCAGGATACACAGAAGGGCCAGCAGGCTCAAGCTTGCAAAAGTGAACAGGCCGGCGATTAGGCTGCGGGAGATGCTTCGCCTCTCCAGTTTTTCAACAAGCGGGTTGATAATAAAGGCGATGATATAAGCCACAATAAACGGAACCAGCAGATGGCCTGAATCATACGCCAGCCACAATCCTGCCGAAAAAGCCGTGGCATACAGCAGCGCGCGCGCCACCGGCTGCCGGCGGATAGGATAGAGCACAATCCCAATAATGAGGCCATAGCCCAACGGGTTAATCAGGTGCTCCAGCTGGTACATCAGGAAAAGCAACGCCAGTACGCCCCCCGTCAACAGCACGAGCTGACCGCGATCGCTCAACCAGGAATGTATGTTCTTTGGCATCAGGGGTCTATTTTGGTGAGAATGCGATAAAGTTAAGATATCAGCAGGAATCTACCAATTTTACCACTGCAAACGGCTAATTTTTGTTCCGTCGGATGAAAAAATGAGTGCCTTTTGGAGGCTCGTGAAAAGCGTGTTTTCGCTGAATGTGCGGAGCCGGCGCACGGCCTCGCTGTGCGGATGTTCATACCGGTTCGATTTGCCCAGGGAGGCAATCGATAGCTCGGGTGTCGCCATCTGCAGAAATGCCGGGGATGAGCTGGTGCGGCTCCCGTGATGCCCCACCTTGAGAAAGTCGGTATCCAATAAGGGCCCAAATTTTTGCAGCAGGCGGTATTCCTGCTGCTTGCCGGCATCACCTGTAAACAGGAATTCAGTATCCCGGTAAATTAATTCCAGGATCAGGGAATGCTCATTGGGATCACTGCCGGATGTAGAAGGTAGCGGGCCGTACGCCATTAGCAGAATAGAGGGATCAAGGTTTATGGTCGTACCGGCCTGTAGTGATTTGATGGGAATCGATTTTTCTGCAGCTGCTTCTTGATACCGTTGATACAGCTTCGAGTCGTATGTATAGCCAGAGTTATAAATGGTATCGATCGGAATCTCGTTGATCAGCTCCATAATGCCCCCGATATGGTCGGCGTGGGGATGGGACAGGAAAACGGCATCCAGCTTTTCGATGCCTTCCTGCCTAAGATGAGGCAGAATAATGTATCGCGCGCTGTTGTAACCGGGTGACCACCGACCGGCATCGATGAGGAAATGAGCATCATTTGGGGTGCTTACCAGCGCAGCATCGCCTTGTCCAACATCAAAAATTGTGACTATAAGTTTTGATGGACTCAGGTTTTGGATCAATTCGGTACCGGCGCGCAGCGTTAAAAGTGCAAGAAAGCATATTACCATTTTCCATCGAAGCCGGGGTATGAATAGCGTAGCAATGACAAAAATAGCCGTGATCCAGATCGGGAAGATCAGCATGGAATCCTGATGCACTTGCATCCAGCTCCATTCAAGCTGAGAGCTCCAGTTAATAAATTGGTCCAAGCTATTCAAAAACCATTCATTTGGCGTGTTTAATAAGGGACCGAATACAGGGAAAAAGGCGGTCACAACTAGAAGAAGCAACGCGAGAGGAACCAGTATACCCAGCCAGGGAACAACAATGGCGTTTGCCAGCGGACCTATCAGGGAGAACTCCCCAAAATGATATGTCAACAATGGGAAGAGTCCAACTTGTACTAGTAATGAGACAATCACCACCATCACAGGCGCGCCATACCAGTGATATTGAACCCGATCGGGGCAGCCAATGATTTATAGTGGGAATCGCCAGCAAGATGATATACACAGCTGAAAAGGAGAGCTGAAATCCAGGCGACCAGAGATCTGCAGGATTGACAAGCAGCAGGATGAACGCAGAAACGGCCGTCAAGTTTATAGGATTGCGAATTTTGTGAAACAGGCGCCCATAGGTAAGGAATGTACCGGTCAATGATGCACGACAGACGGAGGGCGAAAAACCTGTAATGCCAGCGTAAAAAATCAGTGCCGATATCAATATTAGCAGCCCGGCTTGCTTGCCGTACCGAAACGTCCATAGCCAGGGAACCAGAATCCAGAAAGGAGCGATGATAAACCCAACATGCAGACCGGATACCGCCATGATGTGGGAAAGTCCAGCACGCGAAAAAGCAATCTTTTGCTCGCGATCCAGTTCGTTTTTATACCCAACCAACAACGCTTTAGCCAACGGCCGCGAGGTGGTATCAAAATTTTGATCGATCAGGTCTAGAATCTGTTGCCGCCAATGATTCCAGCTAAAAATACTTTGAGAATTCCAGGTGGCATGGATATCCTGAATTCCAGCGTGGGTGAAATATTCTGACTGGCCAGGTATCCCTTATAATTGAATTGATGGGGATTTCGCTTTTCATCCAGCGGGTAGATGGTGGCCGATAAATGAATAGTAGATCCCAGTTGTGCATTAGCGGGAAGCGCAAGTTCTTCCGGATCCAGAACGGCGCGCATATTGTAGTTGTAGTCCCAGCTTAACGAGCTGTTTAAGGCCGTAGAATCCACTTCGATATCCAGCTGGTATTTTCCCGAATTTGTAGGTTTGATGTTATACACCATACCCCATACCTCTATTTCTTCCCAAGTAAAAGCCTGCAGTATTCGTGTGGATTCAGGCTCGCTACTTTGATCGTGCTGGTTAGCCCAGAATAAACCCAGAAGAAAAATTAGCAACAGGTAAACAACTATTGATGCGTGGTGAAATCCAGAGTCTAGTTTTTTCCGGAATCGCCAGCGGGCAAACAGGTACAGGCCAATCAGGAATGCAATCAGGCTTCCTGTAAGCATCAGTGATACAACGAGGTAATTATGACAAATGATGCCGGCGGCAAAGAGCAGTACAATCCGAACTGCAGGATAGCTGGCAAAGGGGAACTGGTATGTATTTCTGGCACTCATTACTTACAAGACCAGTGGCAGCCCCAAACCTTACAGAGTTTAAAAATGTATAAGGTCAGTTGCTCGCTTTGAATTCGGAGGCTTGCTGTTTATAATCCCTAACAAAATTAATTTCTATAACTTCAGATAACTTATGCATTTCAGGTTCACGCACTTTATGGCTCTGGCTGTAGCATCCCTTTTAATTATGCAATGCAGCTCTAACAATACAAGTAACTCCAGCGGTACCAGCAACACCAGCTCTTCAGAGAGCACCGCCAAAAAGGAATGGGCCATCGCCATCCATGGAGGGGCGGGGACTATCTCGAAAGATAAGCCCGATTCGGTGGTACAGGCTTATGGGCAGGCACTGGATGAAGCGCTTTCTATCGGGGAAAGACTCCAGCAAGGTGGATCAGCTCTGGACGCCGTGGAGCAGACGATCAATGCCCTGGAAAATAATCCCAAATTTAATGCCGGAAAGGGCGCTGTTTTTACCCACGATGGAGAGCATGAACTGGATGCGGCCATTATGGTGGGGAACAGCAGAGACGCAGGAGCCGTGACAGGTGTTAAATCAGTAAAAAATCCAATTTCACTTGCGCGGCTGGTGATGGAAAAATCCAAGCATGTGATGTTTGCGACCGGCGGTGCGGAACAGTTTGCGGATGAGATGGGTGTTGAACGGGTTGACCAAGAATATTTCTATACGGAAAGCCGCTATGAGGCTTTGCAGCGTGCGCTCCAGCAGGATGATCAATCAAATAACCTGAATGAGAATGATGAGTCGCCTGAAACTGATCTCTGGAAGCATCAGTTTGGTACAGTGGGCTGTGTGGCTGTTGATCAAAACGGGCAGATTGTAGCGGGAACCTCTACCGGCGGGATGACCAATAAAATGTACGGCCGAGTGGGATGTGCCACTTATTGGGGCCGGAAACTTATGCCAGCGATGTAGTTGCTGTATCTATGACCGGATGGGGTGAAAAGATCATGCGGGCTGTTTCCGGGCATACGGTTTCGAGCTACATGAAGTTTAAGCCAGCTTCTCTGGAGGAAGCCGGGAAGTTGCATTGCGAAGTGATTTTGATGAATCCCGGAAGCGGGGATGTAGTTTGCTGTCGAGAAGGCGACGGGATGTTTTCATGGATATGAATACTCAGGGCATGTTTCGGGAGCGGGGAGATCGAGAAGGAAGGCACGAAGTAGGCAATCTGGAAATAGGAGAAATTCAGAGAACAACAAGAACTAGAGCGTACGGTTGGTGATTAATTTGCTATACGCTCTCTACTTTCTGCACCATCTCTTATTCAAAGCCCATGTAAAACTGCTCTCGCAGAACTTGGACATAAATTCCGATATCGTTTCTGAGCTCAAAAAGCTCCTCGTGTAGCGCAAGAGTATTCTTCGGTATCCAAAAGAGGACTTTCCTTGAGATGGTCCTGCAGAAGTACGAGAGCAAAATTCGAGTTGTAGAGTGCTTTTTTAGTGGATGCAATATTCCCGCCAAGAAAATCTTGCTCAAATCCGAAAGAGTAGCCGGCGGCAAGTTTAGCCCCGATCTTGAGAACGCTGCCCACAAAATCGTTGCGCACCTCTTCAGATCCGCATCCCGGCACCTAACCCTTCCGGCCCACTGCAAAATATAGGCAGCCAGGCTTCTTGCGATGTTGTAGATTTCAAGCTTTTCGATAGAGCCATGGTCAGACATCGCAAAATCGTTGGTCAGCTCTTTCCACTCTTCGCCATAATCAAAGTCATCTTCCTCGTCATCAATAAAGAACTCTATTCCTCAAATCTTATCAGTCAAAGTAAAACTCGTCGAGGTTATCCTCTTCATCCCAGTCCTCATCGTCAGGAAAGTAAGCTTCCTCAATCTGTAGCTCCTCTTCGATATAGGCATCTACGGCATCGAGTTCATCAGAATTTTCTTGAAGTAGCGTTACCCAGCGAGGCGTATTGCCAGTGGGATCTGGGGCAATGAAGCGTCGTAGCTGATCACTCTTTCGTTCAATTTCGTTGAGGTGAGCCTCCCATTTGTGCTCATCCCAAATCTCGTCGTTAAAACCACCGTGAGACATAAGGCTGATTGATGGGTTAAAATTTATAGCAAGTTATATATTAATAACGAAAACTTTTGCATTGAGTCAATAGCTCAGTTTAAAAATTCAACGTTTTTGGAGGATATATCGGCACGTATATTAGAAGTAGAAAACTGATAGTCCATCACTTTAGGGCAAACTAATCTATGAAAATCAGGAAGCTGATGGTGCCTTTACTGTTTTTTATAGTCTTTCCAAGACGCCCATGATCACCTGGGTCATTTTAGGTTCGGCCATGCCGGCTGCTTCAAGCACATCTTCGATTACTACAGGCTCAAGGGCATCGGGGAAACACTCGTCGGTAATGACAGAGATCCCCAGCACCTCCATACTCATATGTACGGCAGAAATCACCTCCGGTATGGTGCTCATGCCAACTACATCGGCCCCAATAAGCCGCCAGGAAAGCGGCATTCCGTCCTTGCCGTTTCAAAGCATCGGTCCACTAACGCCGTGCAACTCCCGCTGCATTTTGATCTGTCCAGAGCTACCGATTTCTGCAATCTTCCGCAGGCGCTCGGTAGACGGTTTGCTCATGTCCGGGAAGCGTGGCTCAGTGTCATTCACGATTCGGGCCGATCAGGGGACGGTTATCCTCGAAAAGGTTAAATATGGTCGGTACTATGACACGATCGGTGATGCTCGTAATTGGTGTTCATGCCTCCGCAGGCGTTGCTGACAATAAGCGTATCGGTGCTCGTTTAGCCTTTAGAACACGTATCGGAAAGACAATCTGCTGCATTGTATAGCCTTCATAGTAGCGGAAACGACCCGGCACGGCGACTAACCAGTTTGCCGGCCAGCGTTCCAAACAAGAGTTTCCCCTCGTGACTCTTGACGGTTGATACCCTGGGAGTGGGGAATGTCTGCAGGAGATGCCCAGCTCAACATCTGATCTCATCGCGCCGGGGCGACCGGTACCCAGAATAAGCAGGTAGCTGGGCGCAACGCCGGGCTGTTGTTCCCGCTATATTCAACGCTTGGCTTGCCGTTTGATCGAAATTCTTCAACGGATCGAAGCGGCATGAAGAGATATTTCTCGATCAATTTCAAGCACAGCCGACAGACCAGCAGATTAGAGGAAAGTAGGAGACACCCCTTGATCGCTATTTAGGTATGTCGTTTAGCAGGTAGCGCATCACTCGAGTTCGTCGATACTTTCGTTCGATATTCGGCACCGAGGCGCACTGGTTCCGCGCATCCTCGGTATGATCAGCCCGTTTTTCGGAGAACTTCCGCTTTCTGTTTTGGATACGTTTTTAAACCGTTGTCTACGTCAACGTCCCCCTTGGCGGGAATGTCGAAAGTTCTGCTTTGTCTTGCGCGTAACTGGCTCATCAGCGTACTGCTCTGCGCAAGTTCCAGGTAGGAACGGATGCCCCCGACAATTTCCTGACGTCGATCGAGTAGCCGCAGGATACGCCTTGCCGTATCTGGCTGGCGTTGCTGTATAGCCTCCCGGAGGATCGACTCCGCCTCCATCTCGGCTTTTTCGATTTTATTTCGGGCCTCTTGACGCGCGCCGGAGAGCTTATTTTCTGCAGATTCCTTGGCAGTTTGTAGCGTTTCGTGGAGCGCCTCCTCCACACGCTCGTAATGTTTCAGCTTTTCTTCAAGCTCATTCACTCCTGTTTTTCCAGCTCGCGCTTTCGAAGAAGTGCAGTTTTCCGACTCGTTGGACATAAGGTTTAGAAAAAGCGTCGACCTCGGCCGGTGTCATAGCCGCGGAAAGATTTTTCAAAATTTCTGCCGTTTAATCTCAAGTGCTGTAAGTTTCATGATTGATGCTACCCTATACTGAAATTACGTTGCTGAAAATCATAAGCTTAATTCTTCACAACATGTTGCGAAGCTGTATCACCGTTGTTATTTTATTTTCTTTCTCTGGCTGGCGATTCATCATCTTCCTCATTTCAATTGGTTGCTTTCTTGGTTCCAAATCCTCTGGTTTCTGCCGGCAATCTGTCTTCTTCAGCAAGAATCGCCTCCAAATTTTTCAGCCGAACGTCCGGCGTCTTTCTGACGGCATGAACGTTTTGCCAGGCGATCGGTAATGTTTCTTCGTCATACCCACCTTTATTTCGATTGATCCAAGACTGAATTAGGCCGGTAATTCGAGCGATTACGAATCCAAGCAGACCTACACCTGCCACTGAAATACCTATCACGGCAACGACCATCTCTTCAAAACTCATTGTCTAACCTGTTTTTTTGTTGGAGATCGTTTGTCAGCCTACTACCGTTGCCGTTCAGTTCAATCTCTGGAAGCTCGTCGTTTTCATCTGACTTCTGCAATAATAGCCTCAAGGTGTTCAACGCGTTTTTGCATATTCCGCTTGGTGTTGCATAAACGCTTTCCCCAGTCGATTAAACTGCTCTTCATCAACAGAATTCTGGTTTTTGTTTCGGTTGATCCACGTTTTTATAACACTGGTTATACAAACAATAGCAACGATGGCAACAATAAATTCAGTACCGTCCATTATTGGGTCCTCCGTTGTTGGGCTATATCAGAAACCTTGCGTTTATTCTCTTCTTTTATGGATGATTCATCCTCAATTTCGATCTCGCTCATCCCGCGGCCTGCCCCTGTTGAAAACCCTGTCGGGATCGCCAGCAGCAATCGCCTCAAGGTTTTCGATTCGTTTCTTCAGGGAATCAACAAGCTTTCGAATTTCTTCAACCTCCTGCTCGTTCTGGCGGCCCTGGTTCATCATTTTCATTTTGTTTTTTTGATAATCGAGAATCGTAACCCGCCGATGATTGCCACGAGAGGAATGAGAACCCAAATCCAGGCTGCCAGAACTAATACTGGTCTTTTGCAAGTTCGTAAGGAACGTACCAAACAATACCAGAATATTCAAACATTCAATGTTACGAGCCAGCTACAAAATTGTTATCGATTTTAACTCATTAATTTTCAATGAAAAAAATCGATAAGTAGTGACTCTGCAGGTTAATCACAGTTGGCTAATTGATAGATGAATATTCAAATTAATCATAGTCTCGTCTCGCCGAGTATCGCCCCACCGACGCGCACCATGGTTGAGCCTTCTTGGATAGCTACTTCCAGGTCGTTGGTCATCCCCATTGATAAATGTTCAAGTTGTATATTTCCAGTTGTAGGACTGATGTTTCTCTTTCAGTCTCGAAGTAGCTCAAACTGGGGTCGAATTTTTTCAAATTCCTTTTTCTCAGTAACAGCTGGCCATGCCCATTAGGCCGCGCACATGTACGTGGTTTTTGCCTTGGGCATATTCCAGGATGTTGGGCAGATCTTCCGGTTCGCAGCCCCCCTTTTGGTCCTCCCCACTAATGTTGACCTGTACAAGCACATTTATTACCCGGTCGATGCGGGAAGCGCGTTTCTCAATCTCGCGTATGGTCTTTTTCTTGGGTACCGAGTCGATCCAGTTAACCCGGTCCACCATGTATTTGATTTTGTTGGTTTGTAGCCGGCCAACCATATGCCATTGAATCTGCTGCTCGGCGTATCCTTCCATCTTGTCTTCCAGTTCTTTGGCCCGGTTTTCTCCAAAGTGTATTTGTCCGCAGTTGAAGGCTGTTTTTATATCTTCAATCGGCTTCATTTTGCTGATAGCCACCAGGGTAATTTCGTCAGCATTTCGTTCCGCTTTATCGCAGGCATCTTTAATTCGTTGCTGGACAGATTTAAGACTACGGCAAATGTCTTCACTCATCGGATCGAATAATTTGGATAGACGTTAATTAGGATTACCGTGAACGATTAATGTGAAAATAAGCTTTTATCAGTCGGATTTAAATCGTATTTTCCAAAATTGAATTGGCAACTGTTAACTATAAAATCTGGCTCTAATATTTTTATTGTTTTGATAGGAAGTGAACGAGCAGATGCTCCCTGTCTTCATCCGATCTGGAATTTAAAACACGGAGGCAGCGGATAGCCAACATGAATACTCAGGTCCGGCATATTTCCACCTTTCTTCATCAATGGGCTCCTCCAAGTACCAAATGTATTATGACAATGTCGGCCTGCTTGTAGGGGATCCTGATCAGAGCGTCACCCAGATTCTCACCTGCCTTGATATAACCCTTGACGTCGTAGAAGAAGCAATTGAAAAAGGCTGTGAGCTGATTGTTGCCCATCATCCGCTCATTTTCCAAAAGATTTCACGCATAAACCCCACCGATGAGCGGGTAAAATTATTTATAAGCTGATTCAGAACGACATTGCACTGATCGCTGCCCACACCAATCTTGATGCCGCCCTCGATGGCGTTTCGTTTGTGCTGGCCCAGCAGCTCGGTCTCGACAATCTCAAATTCCTGGACAAGAGCTACAATATTTCGCGTAAAATTGTCCTCACTACCTCCTACACCGACAGTGAGTCCGTGCTGAAAATGATGAACTATTATTCCGCGGAGGAGGCTCACTATTATGAGGTAGAGGGACGAAAGATGGACAACGGACCTTCGAGGCGATCATTGACGAGCATAATGTATCCGGACTTATAAAGGAGTTGCGGCGCAACGGCCTGCTGGACCAGGGTAATTACCAGGTGATGGAGGTGGCCAGCCCATCTGACAACGTAGGTATGGGCGTTTTAGGATTTTATCACGACAAGGGGCTGACTCAGCAGGAATTTCTGGAGCGGGTGACCCATAATTTGGGTGCCGCTGCCATCCGCTATTCGGGGCAGGCAGATCGTGTAAAGAAAGTGGCTGTCTGCGGTGGAGCGGGGGTATCACTGGCCGATAAAGCGATAGCCGAGGGCGCCCAGGCGTTTGTTACCGCCGATATTAAATATCACGACTATTTCACCGACGCCGAGGATTTTTTGTTGGTGGATGTAGGGCATTATGAGAGTGAAGTACCGATAGTGCATGCCCTGAAGAATGAACTGAACGAAGCTTTTGAAGAACTTTCGGTGTTTACCACCGATGTAGTTACCAACCCAATGAACGTGTTCATCCCAAATCACAAACAACCTACAGTACTAAACGATTACTCAGCAATTTATGGAAGACGTACTCCAACAGTTAACGAATCTGCAATATATCGACAGCAAAATTGATGAGCTGAAACAGTTGCGTGGTGATTTGCCGGAAGAAGTGCTCGATATCGAAACCGACATCAACCGGTACCAGGCAAGAGTCAACCAGCTTGAAGAGGAACAAAAGCAGCTTGAGGTAGAGAGCAATAATCTTAAGCTGGAGATCGAAGACGCGAAAAATAAGATGGAGAAATATGAAGAGCAGCAGCTTTCGGTGCGCAACAACCGTGAGTATGATGCTTTGACCAAAGAGATCGAGGCCCAGAAACAGGTGATCGAAAACTCCGAGTCGCGCCAGGAAGAGATCATAAAACGGCAGGAAGAGATTGAGGAAGAGCTGGAAAAAGCCAAAGAAGATCTCGAAAAAACACAACAGCTTTACGACGAGAAAAAAGCAAATCTCAACAAGGTAGAAAAAGAAACCGAAGAAGAGGAGAAAAAGCTGCTCAAAAAGCGCGAAGAGATCGAGGAGAATATCGACAATCGCTACCTGAAGAGCTACAACCGCCTGCGTAACGGACTTAGTAACGGGCTTGCCGTTGTGCCGATGGAGCGCGGTGCTGCACTGGGCATGGCATTGCCTCCCCAAACACAGGTTGAGGTTAAACGCGGCAATAAGATCATCATCGATGAAAACAGTGGGCGAATTGTTGTAGATCCTCATTCTTTGAGAAAGCCGAAGAAGAACTTTCGGTAGACTGAAATTTTTATTTGACCGTTCTTCGCAGTTTCTCGAGTCTGTCGATCAGCTGCTCTATTCTCATAATCGGTATTAGCGAGAAGTAGGAAGTGCCAACTCTGACTAGAGGATAGAACTTCCGTCTTCTCTTTTTTTTAGCTATTGGTGATCACCGATTCTATAAAATTAATTGCATAGTAACTTCGTTGATTAATTGATTTCTTGGGAGGATTGGGCAGTCGCTCCGAATGGTTTTCCAGACGGAGAGGAAAGTCCGAACACCAACGGGCACCGTGCTTCCTAACGGAAGATCCGGGCAACCGGGTAGCCAGTGCCACAGAAAATGTACCGCCCAGTATATTGTGGGTAAGGGTGAAAGGTGGAGTAAGAGCCCACCGCTTTGGTGGTGACACCAAAGGCATGGTAAACCTCACGGGGTGAAAGCTCATGCAGGTTGTGTTGTGCTGCTCGTCGCTATACAACCGGGTGGAGTGCTCGAGCCCCGGAGCGATCCGGGGACTAGATAAATGATTGCCTCCCGCACATAAATACCTTAACTGCGGAGACAAAATTCGGCTTACAGGTCCTCCCGACTATTACATCAAAAGGCTGTCCGAAAGGGCGGCCTTTTGTATTTTCTATCCATTCAGACCTTAAAAATATTTTATTAAATACCTATTGCGCTGATTTGAATTTTGCGTAATATCTTATCTGAAAGGGAGCGTGGATCAAGAACAACGCCCGTCTCAACCGATCTGTAAATTTATTATTAACAAATCCTTATACTATAATGAAAATAGATATCTTTGCACTTTTGCTAGGTATTGTGTTTTTGATTATGGGATGCTCTGCAAGGCATGAACAGTACACCCATGTGGTCCCTTATATCAATGCTGAAAATCCTGCAGAAGCTGGCCGCTACCTGATCAAGATCGCCGGCTGTAACGATTGCCATACTGATGGCTATTTATTTAACGGGGGACGACGCCGAAAGCGACTGGCTGGTGGGTTCGTCCATGGGGTGGCGCGGCCCGTGGGGAACGACCTATCCTGGGCTTACGCCTGCGCGCGCAGGAACTTAACGAAGATCAATGGGTTGAAATGCTTCATACACGAAAAACGCTGCCCCCCATGGCCTGGCCTTCTGTTAATAGTATGAGCGAGCAGGATTTGAAAGCGATGTATGCATATATTAAATCGCTGGGTCCTAAAGGGGAACGAGCACCTGTAGCCCTCGGTCCTGACCAGGAACCAACTACACCATATTTGAGTTTATTCCCGCAAAATCTGCCAACTGCAATGCCGGCGGCGGTTAGCGATAATAACTGACCTGTTCTTTAGCTATTAGCTGATGCGCATCTGAATCTGACCAGCATAAAGTACTACAGTTTTCTGCAGGGAAAGGATGGCATCAGCTTTTGATTAACCACTATATGGTTAGGGCTTTTCTTGTGTTTGACAGTTTTTAATCTTATTAATTGCACAAACTCAACACAGAAGCTAAAAAAGTCGTATAAAATGGACTCAAAGGAACTGCGCGAGAAGCAAGCACCCCTGAAAAAGAAGTACCTTGATGAACCCAAAGAAGCTGAGGTTGTACTTCATGCAGAGGGAGCATTAGGCGACGATTTTGCCTGTAATGTAGAAACGGATATTGGAACGGTTGAGGCCGGGCTTCATACTGCTACCGGCGGCGACGGTACCCAGGCCTGCTCGGGCGATATGCTGCTACAGGCGCTGGTGGGCTGTGCAGGAGTAACCTTAAATACGGTTTCCACTGCCATGGGTATTGAGCTGAATGATGCCACCGTACGTGCCGAAGGCGTGCTCGATTTCCGCGGAACGCTGGGCGTCTCCAAAGAAGCCTCTGTGGGGTTTAAAAGCATCCGAATCGATCTTTAAGCTTGATACGGACGCAGATGAAAAGAAAATCGAAAAGCTCATCGAACTCACAGAACGTTATTGCGTAGCGTATCAAACCCTGGCAAAACAGTCCGACGATTGTGACAACGGTGGAATCTTAAAGTCCTCACAGGATAAATACCGAAAACTTCATCTTACTCTCGATAGAGTTTTGGGTATTCCAACCTGTACTTGGGGTATGTGCCATCAGGGCTAGATATTCAGCGGAGGAGTGGATGATTTCAGGTACAAATGAAAATATCTGTTACATATTTACCTTGTAGGTACCTTTGTACTTGCGCTCCAGCTCACGTTTGGTATCGCGTTCTTTGATATCTTCGCGCTTGTCGTATTTTTTCTTACCCTGGGCCAGGCCAAGAAGAATTTTAGCATATCCTTTCTTGAAATAGAGCTTAAGCGGAACCAGCGTATAGCCTTTCTGGTTGATATACTTTTCGATCTCCCGGATTTCGCGTCGTTTGAGCAGCAGCTTGCGTTTACGGCGCTCGTCATGGTTGGCATATGAGCCGTGTATGTAGGGCTTAATATACATGTCGCGGAGCCACACTTCGCCATCCATGAGATAGGCAAATGCTTCCTGCAGGCTCGCTTTCCCTTCACGCAGCGATTTTACCTCCGTTCCTTTAAGTACGATCCCCGCCTCGAAGGTTTCTTCGACGCTAAACTCGTGCCGGGCCTTTCGATTTTTTATGGTTGGCGTGCCGTTGTTTCCCATGATTTTGTGGTCTCTTAGGAAATTATGTTTTGTTTAATATAAGTGTTTCACTCCCGATTTGTCGAACCTGAACTGACAACGCTGACGCCTCGGTAATTATTCTGATAGCCACCACCCGACCTGTTACATTTCAAATCGTATATCAATAGTCGAATCCGAGTTTGTTTAATTCAGCAACGATCTCCTCACCCGGTGACGATCGGCATGGTGCTATAGATTCCCATGATCTGCTCTATTTCAGAACGGGCTTTCTCATTTTTGGGATTCAATTTCAATACGGCTATATACTGCTCCAGCGCGCTGGTCATGCGGTCGCGCATGCTGCTGCCTTCCGGGCCCCGATACTCCAGGTAGAGCCCGTAGTTGAGGTAGGTTTTCTCCCTCAGTTTATCCAGGTCAGCCTCTGTGTTGGCGGGATCGAGCATTCTCGATGTACTCAAGGGCCTTGCTATAATTATCTTCTGCAATAAGCTGATCAACGGTTTTGCCCAAATCCTCAGGTTGATCGGTTGAAGAGCAGCCAACGAAGAGCAATAGTGAAAAAAGAGCGATCAAATATTTCATGTGCAGTAGATAATTGTGATTCATTATTATGGATTAAAGGTAAGCAAAGAAGGAGCTAAGATACAGTTGGAACCGGCGTTTGGTTAGCGGGTGATCCCTTCTTGTCAATGTACGCCTCTGATTTTAGATTGCTGTTCTATATACTCCAAATATCTATTGCTGGAAACTTCTCAGACAAAATAGAGCGGGTTGGGACTGATGCAGAGCACAAAAATGGCCATGCTAAGCCAGCCAAGCCGTCGCCGCGTGGTATCCCAGTGGCTTTTCGATGAGAGCCGGCGGGTGCTCAATTTTCACAAAATAGGCGATAAAGAACGACCAGACAATCCAGATCAGGGAGCTCATCGTTTGCATAGATCCCATCACCAGTGTAAATATAGCCGGCCGTCAAGGCCAGCGACCCCACAAGTACCGGGGCAATCGCATCCGATGGTCATTATGATAGGCTTTGCGGAGCAGGAGGAACAGAATAGTTGCCCAGATCAGCCAGCTTAGGCTGCCGTAGGCGTTATCCAGATCCCAGGTGCTTAACGACATATGGATAAAAGGCACAGACTCAATGCCTGCCATAACGGTAAGAACTGCAAAACATCCACGGGCAACAGTTCGGTGCTCTCGTAACCCCAAAAGCGAGTAGAGAATGTGTCCGCCATCCAACTGGCCGACCGGCATCAGGTTGAGAGCTGTAAGAAAAGTCCCAGCCACCCCGCAAAAAGAAACGGGTAGTGGTACATCTCAAACATTGGGGGTACATTTTCGAAAAACTGTGCCAGGAAGGAGTAGATCAGGGTATTTCCCACAATCAGTACATCGGTAGATTCGGCGAAGGCGGCTGTTCGGGATAGGTGCCATTTTGGGCTACATATTCCTGGACCGCCTCATGTCCGGCAAAGTTGTTGATGAACGAGGGATCCGGCAGCGTAGCAAATCCGTAGAGCAACACGGCCAGTGAAACTACAAAACCCGCTAAAGGTCCTGCAATGCCTATATCAAACATCTTATAGGTGCTGTTGATTTTTTCCTTGATGCGGATGACGGCACCAAGCGTGCCGATGCCAAGTGGTACCGGTATAAAGTAGGGCAGGGTCACTTTTACTTTGTGATACTGGGCGGCAAAAAAATGACCGAATTCGTGCGTGCCAAGAAAGGCCAAGAGGAGGGCCGCAAAAATGGCACCGTCCATCATTTGTCCCATTAGCGATTCTGTAACGGCGGTCTGTGCCACAAACAATCCCCCGAAAAAGGATACCGTTACAAATGTGATTAAAAACAGCCCAAGGTGTTTTAAAATGGTTACGGTGCCAAATTCAGGCTCGGGTGTAGCTTGTTGAGTAGGCTGAGCATCGATCTGTTCGTATTCGAAAGATAAACGTTGGTCGTCCAAGGAGATAAGTGCTTTAAGATTGTCTTGAAATTGGGAATGTCATGCAGCGTGCACCGCCACGCCCGCGGCACAGCTCGTTGCCTTCAAACCCGATCGCGATTTTGCTGCCGATTCGGCATTAAACGGCTTGTCTTTATACTCGTCAATAAAATCAAATTGGGTTACCACTTCATAGCCATGATCTTTTAGGGCGTTAAAGGTGTTGGTGTTTCGTTCGTAACCTACAACAACGCCGGGTGCCAGTGCAAAAACGTTGGCGCCGTCCGTCCATTGTTCACGGAACTGGTTGGTGCGATTTTCACCGCCACAGTTGATAAACGTAAACGAGTGTCCCACGCATTCCTCCAGGGCATCTTTAAGTGAGGTCATCACTTCTGCGTTAATAGAGCCGTTTTGCTGGGAAAGTTTTACCACATTTTTTTCGCGCTCGGTGATAGCAGGTGGAAATACCAGGCATTCATCCTTGCTGGCAAAGGTAAAAATGGTATCCAGATGCATGGAAGAGCGTTGTTTGGGAATATCCACGGCAAGTACGGTTTGCACGCCTTTGGCCAGCAGACCCTCGGCGGCCGCCATCAATCCGCTGAAGGAGGTGCGTTCGCTCATGCCGATCAGCACCAGATCCTCTGAGGCCACCAGCACATCGCCGCCTTCTATGGTTTCCTGCTCGGCAATGGTTACGATGTTGGGTCTCAGCTCTTCAAGAAGCGGGTGATACCGAACCAGCATTTCCAGCAGCAGAAACTCCCGGATTCGTGCTATTTTAGCCGGACGGGAAAGCAGGATGTTGTTATTTACCACTGCTGCCAGATCTCGCGTGAACAGAAGATTGGGCGTCGGATTCAGTACAAAATTGTCGTCAGTAGTGGTTCCCTCAATGGCAAATCGAAGAAGCTCTTCCGGCGGGAGTGAAAGAAGGCTCTCTTTAACCGGGTGGAGGTTGCCCTGGGGAAATCGCCGGATCAACTGCTCAATAAAAAAGTACCGGGCTTCCTGTTGATCAATGTGAAAACAGTCCAGGATCAGATCGGTTATTCATATATTTTTCCATCGTCTGGCATGGCCGCCTTGAATATTTCCAGCATATCCAGGTGTTCCCGCCGGGCATCTTCTTCAAAAACGATGTCATCAAACAGCAGTTCATCCTTCAGTTCCGGATTTACCAGCGAAACTTCATGGCCGGGGGTATGCACAATGACGCCTTGCAGCCTGCCCGTTTCTGAACTAACCGATAATCTCATAGTATCAACGTCCTGGTGTACAATTTGTGTTTTATGGCGTTGCATGAAATTTCCGGGCCGTATGTAGCATTTATAACTTTGGAAAAGATGGCACCAAACGACCTGGAGTAGTTTCCGGATCATACTCAAAAGAGCCATCAAATATACAGTATCCCAATGCTTTTATTAAATAATTCACATGACAAACTACTGGATAATCAAGAATCTTTTTATCGATATTTAATCGCACGATATTTAAATAAACTCTGTTACTGATAGGCATATTTTGAACCAATTATCATCTATGGCTACAAAAACTGAAAATAGAATCACTTGTCTATCTGCTGGAGGATCCTGATCCGTATGTAAAGTCAGAGGTCAAAAATCGCCTGTTTGAGCTGGGTGAAAAGGCGGTACCGCTGCTCGATCAACGGAAAGTGAGTCCAAAAGCGACAGCGAGAAAGAGCTTATAAACGAAGTTATTCGCTATATCACCTTCGGAAGCCTTGAAGAGGATTTTGCTGATCTTCTGGATGAAGGTGTGAACAACCTGAAGCAGCTGGAAAAGGCAGTGTTCTTAATCTGCCGGTTTGAGAACCCAACACTTCGTGAATCCGAGTACGGCAAGAAATTGGACCGTTTTGCGGATATGATTTCCGGGAAAATTCAGTACGAACCGGATGAATCGCGCCAGATACATATTTTGATGGATTTTATTTTTGAGGAGCTCGGATTTTCGGGCAGCACGATTGATTACTACAATCCTGAAAACTGCTACCTGAACCGCGTGATCGATCGCCGGCAGGGGCTGCCGATCTCCCTGGCGCTTATTGTGCTATTTATTGCCCGTCGCCTAGATCTGCCTTTTTACGGCATCAACATGCCGATCCATTTTATGCTCAAGTTCAGGGGGGATAAAGAGGAGGTGCTGATCGACCCGTTTGATAGCGGGAAGGTGGTAAGCTACAACCAGTGCTACTTTTTTCTTAAGCAGAATGGTGTGGAGCCCAAATCAAAACACTTTGAGGTTGCCAGTGAAATGGAGATCCTGGCCCGGGTCATCCGTAACCTGATTCAAAGTTACGCCAAAAAGGAGGATGAAAATAAAATGGAAGGGCTCAAAAATTTGCTGAATACAGTGGAAATGATGGACAATACCTAGATTGATATCCTGTAGAAGTTCTGTTGGGATTATTTGGCGTTTCCAGGATTTTTAATCTTGATTTAGCTCTCAAAATATTTTCTAAACTCCGCTTATGATCTCAAAGAACGCAAGTATTACCAGTTAGCAGGTGTTGGTTTGTGAAATCCCAGAGTACAGCGGCATTTACGAAGTTACCATTGGCTTCACGTCTAAACCCCTCTTGCTCAACAATGAGAGGCTGAGAAAACAGGTAGAATAGAAAAATCACCGAAATGCCTGCTATTGCCATAGTTTTGTATCGAAGGGTCAGCTCTATGCGAGCTGCTAAAATGGCCAGGGCGCCTATAAAAAACAAGATCAAGAAAAACGGATAATAGAAGAAGTTGAAAACACTAAAAATACTGTAGGGTATAAACAACAAGGGAAGCAACAGGGGAGAAACATCCTTGTTGATTCGGCCGCTGATATACATGGCCGCGGCACAAATTACGACAGGTACCCACCGAAGCAGGTTGATGTTGTAGATGTGCAACGGATTCCAAATAAGAAAAATATAAAATAAACCCACCATCATTGTGGTAGAGATAATAATCCCCCACAGTATTCTCACCATGTCTCTTTTCATACCTGTTCCAGTTAGTCGTTAAGGCTGTCCTAAATTTTTTATCTACCCTTGGGAAAGGCGGATCTATTTTTCAGCCACCCCTCCCTGTTACCTGGAATCTCCTTCAACACAGGATATACTGTCTGGCGTTCTCACAATTTTGAAGCAATCAGCTCTTCCGGTGCCTCATTTGAAGTGCCTGAAAGGCCTATTTTGTCGAGGAAGCCGTTGGTAAAGAGCCGGGCCATTTCCGGTGAGAGCAGGGCGGTGCGGGCTTGTCTCCATTTTTCGGCATCTTCTCCATACATATGTTCTACCAGTCCGGGATACTCCCAGTCGGCGTTTTTACCCCAGTGCAAGGTGAACGGAATGTCGTTTTGTTGTAATGCCTCCATCATACTGCGCGAAAATTCGGTGAGGCTGGGTAGCTTCTTACTCTTCTTCCACTGCACGCCGTCAATTTCGATCATGCAGGTGTAGGGAAACCGGGAGAATGCCAGCGTGGCATCTGATTTTTTGACAAATCGCATCGCAAAAAGTCCAGGAATGGGTCCCTCGTTTCGGGCCACCTCCGCAAGTACCTTCCATGCTTTGGAGGAGTCGCGATGATCGATCCCGAACGAGCACGCAAAGGCTGGCCCCTGGTATTGCGAGTCCCAAAAAGCTCGCCGTGCGTACCGATCGTCACATCATTTTCCTGCGGCAGCACCACGCTGTTAAGCTTATCGATGAGCTTGGGGATGGCATTCGGCAGCTGCTCTGCAACCTTTATAAAACAGTTAATCAGCTCCCGGTAGACTGTTTTCTGGGCTTTTGGAAAAGGATCCGGATAGGGCACTTCATACGGTTTTTTGTAGATCGCCTCCACCACATAATCGTCTTCATTGTTGTAGGGATTCATAAATACCTTGTAATGGTGTGGCCGCAGTGGTTTACCACCTCGATCGGTTTCGTCGTCAATTTTGAAGGATGAATTTTTAAAATCAAGTGTGTCGGCCAGCTCCAGGGCTACATCTTTATCTACTTTGCGGACGTAGCGTCTGAAGAAGAAATTTTTCTTCTGCCTCAATCACCACGCCATGGATAAATCCAAATGCGCCCAACCCCACCAGGGCAGCGTTGAACAGGTCATCATTGCGGATTACGCGGGCTTCAATTTTATCGGCAAAAATATCGCTCAGCGCCGGTTTGGTATGCCGCTCGATGTATACGATATCCTCCCGGATTTGGACCGATAATCAGGTTGATGCCCACCACGTAATCCTGGATGGCGCCGATGTCAATAGCCGAGCCGTGAACGCCCGTGGAAATGCAGCCGGCGATGGTCTGTCCATTGCTGGCACCGCTGGTTTTGAGAGACTTACCGTGAGAGCTCAACGTCATGGCAAGTTCCTTGATGGTATTACCACATTGAAAGAAAAACAGGTCGGAGGTGTCGTAGGGGGTCTGCTCGTGGTAATCCTCATCGGTGAGCGGCAGATGCAGGTTCATATAACTGTTGTAGTGCATCCGGTCGCTGTTTTGCGCGATGTCGGAAGGACGCACCGCGACCCGTATGCCCGAATCGTTCCCCGGCGTCTGCGGTTTCCTTGATGAGCCGCTGAATCTCTTGGGCTGCATCGTTATAGCGCGCTGTTTTGGAGTGCATCCGTTCTTCCCCTTCCAACTCGGTAACATAGAGTATCTTAAGGTCAAACGGGCCATTCTCATGAAGAGTGTTCCACGTGTCTTTCTTGTACGGAGTTGTATGAGCCATAATTCAGTTAGTTTAAAGGTTTCATGCATACATATTTGAGACGACCTGCCGGCTGCGGCCAAAGGTGATGGCGTTTAAAAGAATACCGCCAAAGGTGTTGCGGTATTCAACGGTGTGCAGGCCATCGTCTCCACATTCTTGGAGAAGCAGGGTGAAATCCTTTTCCACGGCTCCCATGTTTATAACCGTGTCTCTTTTCTATGACCATCATATCCCGGTAGCACCACCCGCTCGCTAAGGGGATCGGGTTTGGGAAATCCCCCTCCACAGTTTTCATACGTACCGAATAGCAGGAGGTAACCATCAACAGGATTAAAAACAGGCCGAGCAATTTTGTGAAAGGTCGAAGTGCGTTTTTCATAATCGGTGATTTGGTTTTGAGTAAGAGTCGTCAAGGTATATCTGCTGTCAGATAACCTCTCAAAATTTCGGATAACCCGAGACTCCATATTGATGTAGATGGTTGATATTTATAAAGTTATAATATCCCAGTAAATATCAAAGCGGCAGCAGAAAGCAAAGCAAAGAAAGTAGATGGTTTGCTGAATGAGTCAAAATTCAGGTGTGGAGTAGGGGAAATGCTGCCGGCAGTAAATGAAATTTCCAATCATGTGGATCATGTTTGGCTCATCAGCAGCTTGTCAAATAGCCTGTCGCTGAGCAGCCAGCGAAGAAAAGCAATAATTTTGCCATGCTACCTTTGGCGTACCGCGTTCTGGGCGAAGTATCGGCCACCGCCTTCGATATGGTTTCTGCAATAACCGAGGGTGCAGAGCCATCCTCATAAGATTTTTTGGTCGTTTGGGCCACTCGTTTAGCCAGGTCGGCATAGGCCGAATTGCCGGAGCGCTCCATCATAGGTGAGGTCATTACATCCCCAAATTCTGTTTCGATAATGCCAGGTTCAATAATAATTACATCTATTCCAAAGGGGGCCACTTCCATCCGCAGGCAGTCCGACCACCCCTCGAGCGCGTGTTTGCTTGCGTGATACCAAGCCCCCAGCGGCGTGTAAATTTTACCCCCCATCGAAGAAACGTTGATGATTTTGCCGGATCGCTTTTCTCGCATGTGGGGAAGCACTAGTTTGTGATTCGAGCCAGCCCAAAAAGGTTGACCTCAAACTGCGCGCGGGCTTCCTCAATTTCAGTGTCTTCCACCGCCCCGTAAATGGCATAACCGGCATTATTCACCAAAATATCGATATGCCCGCATTCTTCAATAATTTGGGCGACGGCCGCTTTCACCTCTTCTTCCACTGTAATATCCATTTTGAGCGCGGTGCCGCCCAGCTTTTCAAGGTCCTGCATTTTCTCTACACGTCGGGCAGCCCCGTAAACTGTCAGTCCATCTTGCAGTAGTTTCCTGGCGGTTGCTTTACCAATGCCTGAGGATGCGCCGGTGACCAATGCTATCTTTTGTTGATCCATAACTGTAGTCGGTTTCTTCGTGATAATTTTTGCTGGATTTAACTGAGACCGGAATTTGGCGTTAAATTTAGCAGGGGTTGAGTTCGTTACTTCAAGTATCCAGAAGCTCGATGACAATTTCCAGGGAGCGCCTTTTGCTGACAATTTCTTTCGTAAAAAAGTAGGTGAAGATAACCATCATGATCCAGCTAGCCAGTCCCAGAATCAGGGAAAACAGGTCGTTTGTTTCCCCGAAATTGATAAGCTGGTACACGCCAAAGGCCGAAAAAATGAGGATAAAGGCCACCTCCACCCAAAAAAGAATGCTGATTTTTTCCAGCTGTTGTTGAGCCACCTCTGTCAGTTGCCCCTCTTTCAACATCTGCCTCTCGCGGTAAGAGTTGAGGAATGAATGTCGCCTCAGTTCCGTGAGGGCCAGCACTTTAATGAGCTCGGTTTTGTTTTCCATCATTTCTCCATGTTGCATCTCCTTAGCATAGAAAAGTTTTAAAAATAGCTATGTCTAAGAGAAGAAAAATTAATAAGTAACATCTATATGTCTGAATATCCTAATTTTGTATAACAGCCCATAATTTTTCCATCAGAGATAGTCTAATGCTGCATGAATCAATTCAGCTACCTGCATTCTCGATTTTTCTGGAATTGGGGAACTAAAAGCAGGCTGAAGATATTTATCGAACGTTCGGCAAATTCGAATTTCGTTATGATGAGATGTTTATGATTAAATCCGAAATATCAATTTTGGGAGAGGGAAGTGTCGGCTTGGTTTGTTTAAAGAAACTGAGTTCGGTGATGATGATTTTTGTGGGATTATTCCTGGCTCCAATGGTCAGTCCTGCTCAAAATTCGGGGACGCTTTCCGGTTTTGTAACTGATGCCCAGACAGGCGAACCGCTGCCCGGTGCTACGGTTCAGATTGAGGGAACCAAACGCGGGACAGCAGCAGATACCAATGGATATTTTGCTATTGAAAACGTGCCGCCGAAATCATATACGGTTACCGCCAGCTTTGTGGGATATCAGTCGGCAACGAAATATAATGTGGTGGTAAAATCGGGCAATAATCCAGATTTAAGCTTTGCACTGGAACCTTCGGTGAGTGAGCTCGACGAAATTTCGGTTGAACCGGATCCTTATGAGCAACCGCCTGAAAACCCGTTGTCAAGGCAAGAACTTTCGCAGGTGCAAATTGCCTCCTATCCGGGGGTAATAATGATATCGCCAAGGTGGTACAGTCGCTGCCCGGGTATTGGGTTCGGTGGGTGGTTTTCGTAATGATGTCATTATCCGCGGTGGAGCACCAAGCGAAAATGTGTACTACCTGGATGGCATCGAAATTCCGGTGATTAACCATTTTGCCACGCAGGGCAGTGCCGGCGGACCGGTAGGTCTGCTGAATGTCTCGTTTTTTGAAGGGGTCAGCCTGAGTACCAGCTCGTTTCCCGCGCGGTATGATGATGTGCTTTCCGGCGTCCTGCAGTTCGACCAGCGGAATGGCAACGCCCGCCAATTCGGTGCCAATCTCCGTGTTGGGGCCAGCGAAACGGCATTTACCGTCGAGGGTCCGCTTTTTAAATCGGAGGATGAAACCTATTCCAACACTGACTTTTATAGCCTCAGTCCGCCGCTCATACCTGCAGCTGTTGTTTCAGCTTATTGACCTTCCGTTTCTGCCGGACTACTGGGATTACCAGTACAAACTAAACCATAAAATTGACAGCTATAACGAGATCAATATTACCGGCGTCGGGGCGATCGATGACTTTCGCATCAACAAGCCGGATAATATCACAGCAGAGCAGCAGGCCACGCTTGACCAGGTGCCGATCATCAAACAATGGAGCAGTACCGGCGGTATAAGCTGGAAGCACCGTTTTAAAAATACCGATGGCTACCTGCAAACGAGCCTAAGTACCAGCATTTTTGACAACGATTTCAGCCGGTATCAAGACAATGAAGACATGCGGGGTCTCATCCAGAATACCGAGAGCCGTGAGTGGCTGACAACCATGCGAAGTGAGTACAATCGATTTGTTGATCAGTGGACCATCTCTGCGGGTCTCATGCTTGAGAATAACAAGTACACCACCGAAAGCTTTCGCTCATTTGATGATGTGGAGTTCAATACCGGCCTGAATTTCTGGCGATACGGCCTGTATGGACAGGTTACTAAACAGTGGAATGGTGGCCGTTTGTCCACCTCCCTGGGCGTTCGTGCTGACGGCAACACGTTCACTACTGGAGGTACGCAGCTTTGGAAGACCCTTTCTCCACGCCTGGCTGTTTCGTATGCTCTTGATTCCCGAAAAAGATGGGAAGTAAATGCATCTGCAGGCCGATATTTTAAGATACCGCCAACCACCATACTGGGATTCCAGGACAGCGGCAGTACCTTTGCGAATAAAGATGCGGACTACATCCGCAGCGATCATTATGTGGCGGGCATTACCTACAAACCGAGAAAATCCACCAAATTTGCGCTGGAAGGCTTCTTGAAGCAGTACCAGGATTATCCCGTTTCTATAGCTGACAGCGTTTCTCTGGCCAACCTCGGCGCCGATTTCGATATCTTTGGGAACGAGGCGATCAAAAGCGTTGGAAAGGGACGGGCATACGGCGTTGAATTTACCTACCAGCAGAGGCTGAGATCTGATTTTTACGGGATTCTGGCTTACACGCTGTACTGGAGCGAATTTACCGGCTTCGCTAGCGATCAGTTTTTGCCGTCGCGATGGGATAATCGTCACCTGCTAACGTTCACCGGCGGGTATCAACTTCCCCGAAATTGGGAGATCGGCGCGCGGCTCCGCGTGCTGGGAGGTGCACCGTATCCCTCGCTTGACCGCCAGGCTAGCGAGCAGACCTACCCGAGCCTGGTGTTTGACTATGCCACACTAGATGAGAATCGCCTGGGTGCATTTAACGCATTAGATGTGCGGATTGACAAAAAATGGAATTTTGCCGGCTGGGCTCTTAACGTCTATTTGGAGGTTTCCAACGTGCTGGGCAGCAACATTCCAAATCCCCCGGAATACGGGCTGGAAAGAGGAGAAAACGGCATGCCGGTGGAACCAAGACGAATTGTTCAGATACAGGACCTGGACAACAGTAGCACGCTGCCGACACTCGGTATTGTAGTGGATATCTGATAACGTTATTATGACCCGCAAACTGGCCTTCCGATGCTCCTCCTTTGATAAGAAGGCCAGAAGGATTGAGGATATTTTTCCAGCAAAAATGAGTTATTAACTGGAAGCTAAATTGCTGTGAAAATCACTCTACATCCGTGGAAGGTCTTAATTCTACCGAGAAGCAAAAGTTGGGGGACTGGAGAATCGGTAGGAAAGTTTTATGATTTTTTCTTATCAAAAAAGTGAATATCCCACGAGATGTGAATAGACCTAATTAAACTGTCGAGAGTAAATAACTTAGTAGTGACACTCCTTGTTATCTTTTAGAAAGGAATCTAGTGCCCAATATTTTGTTATCATTCCCTCGAGATATGGCGTACATTTTGACAACAAATAATTATAGAAAATAAACCGATCTGAGTTCCATATGAGTGATATTCAGCCGAGCGTCAGTTACAGCTTTACCATGCGTTTGTACATTAAAAATGAACCGGGAATGCTGGCAAAGTATTAGATGCCATCGCAGAACAGAAAAGGTGATCCCGGCGCGGTGGATGTCGTGAAGGTGGAAGGCGAATATAAAGTACGCGATTTGACGGTAAGCGCTCGCGATGAAGACCATTCCCAGGATATTGTTAAAGCGATCAAAAAAATTGACGGAATCAAAGTTCGTAACGTATCCGACCGGGTATTTCTGCTGCATTTGGGCGGTAAAATACGTATCGAAAACAAGGTGCCGGTGGACACGCGCGATGCGCTCTCCATGGCCTACACCCCGGGCGTGGGACGCGTATGCAGGGCGATTGCCGAAGAAAAAGAGAAAGCCCATACCCTCACGATTAAACAAAACTCCGTGGCTGTGGTTAGCGATGGATCGGCCGTGCTGGGACTTGGAAATATTGGTCCAGAGGCTGCTATGCCGGTAATGGAGGGGAAGGCGATGCTGTTTAAGGAATTTGGGGATGTAGATGCCTATCCTATCTGCCTGGATTCGCAGGATGTGGATGAAGTTGTACGAGGGGTTGAGCTTATCGCTCCGGGCTTCGGCGGAATTAACCTGGAGGATATAAGTGCCCCGCGATGTTTTGAGATTGAACAACGGTTGAAAGAGACACTGGATATTCCTGTTTTCCATGACGATCAGCACGGTACCGCTATTGTCGCTATGGCGGCAACGATCAATGCTTTGAAAGTTGTAGATAAAAAACTAAGTGATATCCGTGTGGCCATTGTGGGGGCGGGGGCTGCCGGCGTAGCCATCACCCAGATTCTGCTGGATGACGGCGTGGGTGAGATTCTCTGCTGCGACAGCACCGGTATTATCAATCGTGATCGTCTGCCGGAACTGAACGACAGCAAAAAATGGATTGCAGAAAACACCAATCAAAATAACCTGGGTAGTTCACTTATGGATGCCGCCAAAGGCGCCGATCTGCTCATTGGTGTGAGCGGTCCTGATATCATTCCGGTGGAAGCTATTGAGAGTATGGCCAAAGATCCCATCGTATTTGCGCTGGCCAATCCCGATCCCGAAATTCGCCGGAAAAAATCCAGGGCATTGCGCGTATTATTGCCACGGGTAGAAGCGACTATCCCAACCAAATCAACAATGTGCTGGCTTTTCCTGGTATATTCCGCGGCGCGCTCGATGCCCGTGCCTCTGACATTAACGAAGCGATGAAGCTTGCAGCCGCGCACGCTATAGCCGAGCAGATTGATGATGGGGATCTGAGTGAAGAATACATCGTACCCAGCGTATTCAATAAGAAAGTCGCCCGGCGCGTGGCACGCGCGGTGAAAGAAGCTGCGTTCGACAGCGGTGTTGCCCGCCGACCTCGTCCATAAGTCAGCGCTTTAAAGGCCGAAACAAACCCAGGAATTACAACATGTGGGAAGTGATTTAGCAGCACATTTTGAATGTTTTTAGGATTCAGAACCTGACAATATTTTACTTGGTATTCTCAGTATTTGTTGTGCCAGGGATTCACTACTCCATATTTTCACCTATTTATTATTCTAAAAATCCAAGGGTTTTCTCCAGTGCCAAAGAATGGGTAAAAGCGTAAAAATTTGGGCCCCAAATCGGATTAACATTCTGGCGGAGATCTTCGCTTTTACTGTTGAAGAGCTGGCTCTTTCACTCCTTTGATCATGAGCCACAAACACAGCGATACCTCTCCAATGACGGCCGTCACAGCTACGATATAAGTAAAAATATCCTGATAAGTGGGAATTAGAAAAATGCCAAAACTTTCCAGGAGGTAGCCTGCTGACGTTATGACTAACAGGATCCCCAGGTTTTTGGGAAAAGATCCGAATGGTAAAGCAGGTAGCCAAGCAGAAGGCAGTGAATACCAAAAAGAGCGCCACCGATAAGGTATCCATAGCTATGGGCTTCCAGCAGTAGCATGGCCAGGGCATGCTACTGTTCGGGTTGGAAGGCAGAAAGATAGAGCCCCATACAGCAATTTCAGGGCCATAAAATGATTTAACATGTTGAGGCTGGCAATGGCGGGATGTGCCAGCAGACGAAACGCCGCTGCAATGAGTGAGAGCATACTGCTGTAATGTTTGAGCAACAGGTACAAAAGAATGGATACAACCAAGTCACGCATAAAAGCAACCAGATCAGCGACAAATCCGAGGCGGAAAAATTCCTCAAAAGCAATAATATTCTGGGCCGTTGCAGTGGCATCTCCGGGCACTATGATACCGGATCTAAATCTCCTTCGCTAAAGCCGGCGCAGATAATAATGATCAGGTATAGTACACCGTTTACTTGAGCAGTACGTTTGGGAGAGTTCACTGGTATACACTCCTTCTGGGGTTACAATTGAAAGATTCAGGAAATAATAACCACATTTCCTTTTTATGGCCTTTATCAATATAGCGGTGCGCTTCCGGGGTCTCTTCCAGCCTGTACTTTTTGTCGAGCACTATTTTTAATTCTCCGGCTTCGATAATCTCGATGATTTTATCCAAAAGTATTCGAAGTTCAGGAACGGGACGTAGACCAGTCGCCGAAAATTTGGCTTTTTTACGGCTCATCCAGGAAGACCATACCATTTGTAGTAACAGTGGAAAGCTAAGGACCGGTGAAAGATAGACTCCATTTTCTTTTAGAACTTTTTTGCACCGTGAAAATGAGCTCTTGCCGATGGTATCAAAAATAATATCGTGGGTTTCCCCGCTTTGCGTGAAGTCGGTTTTCGTGTAGTCAATTACATGATCGGCTCCCAGGGATGATACCATCTCAAGGTTGGAGGTGCTGCATACCCCGGTCACCTCTGCCCCGAAATGCCTGGCAAGCTGTACCGCGGCGGTGCCCAAACTGCCCGAAGCGCCATTAATCAGTACTTTTTGATCACGCTGGATATCGGCGATTGCACTCAAAAAATTCATTGAGGACAATACACCGTCACAGATCGGGGCAGCCTCCTCATAGCTTAAGCTTGATGGTTTCGGGATAACCAAACCATCCTCTGGCATGCAGACAAACTCGGCATTAGCTCCAAAGTTAACACCTGTCTCTCCGAAAACCTGATCGCCATTAGTATATCGAGTTACTTTTGGGCCGACCTTTACAATTTCTCCCGCAAAGCCAGTGCCGGTAATCGGATTTTTCGGTTTGGTAAGCCCCAGGAAAAAACGACCATAAAAAGGGATGCCTTTTCGCATCATGGTGTCGGCTTTGGTTGCGCTGGAGGCGTGGACTTTTATGAGTATCTCATGGTCTTTGGGTACCGGTGTTTCCACCTCACTGACCTGCAGCACATCCGGGGATCCATATTTTGTTGTTAAAATCGCTTTCATACCACACCTCCTCAACAGGTTTTTAAAACCGTTTGGTTCAGGTTATTTGGTCGTCAGGTTGGTTGTACCATATCTGAATTCGTTGAATAGGAAAGCGGGTACCGGGGTCAATTTTACGATTCGGTGATACTTCGGAATGTGCCAGGATAGCTTCGATCGGGTAGGCTTGAACTATAGTCTCAATAACCTGGGCGGCCTTGACAATCTGTGCATCGGTGTAAGTGTGCCAGCCGGTCACTTTCCCAGATGCCTCTTTTTGCACATAGACTTCAGAATTGGGGTATTCATCACCAGTCCAGCTGACCCAGCCGCCATCCTTTTGCTCAAGCCTGCCAGCGTTGGCAAAACTGATACCGACGCTATAGTTATTCAATCCTGTTAGATCTTGCCATGTGCTAACCCCGGCATGCCAGGCTACATAATCGAAGGGAACGAATTGAACAACTTCTCCATCACGATCAATAAATATATGCATGCTGGCTTTGGCCCTGGTGTTGGAGATCCACTTGACTGTGCCTTCTCGGGAAGGCGTGCCCGTGTAATGCAAGATTACAAGCCTATGCTCTCGTATTTTGCCAGATAGATTCTGTGTTTCAATGGAAGAAACCGGTTTCCCCAAACTGTCCAAGAGGGTATGCTGTGAGATGCCGAAGGGTAGATCTTCAGGGATATTTCGGCCCATAGCCGCTTGCTGGTTGAGATACTCAACTCTCTCCGTTAGAGGATTTGAGTCGGTTGATTCAATTAGTGGCAGCGGGCTTTCCTGAAGCTCCCGCCTGGCATCGGTAGAAAGTTTTACATCGGAATAGTTGTTAACCACATCAATAGCCCATATCCGCAGATTTTTGGTGCTGGGCTTGGGTTCTTCCTTGAGAATGCCTACGGCCAACCTGATGTAATTCAGCGATAGCTCATTGCTTTTAATCGACTGGTTGATAAGGTGTCCAATAACGCCGATAACCAGCGGCACCAGCACGGCGGCCAGCATGGTGCTCAATACTTCAGCTTTTTCCATTTGGAGGAAGTTCGTCCGGCATCTCAGAAATTTAGTAGCTAACACCGTCTTAAACAGCGTACAGCTTATTGTTTTTCTTAATTCTATCCATTCAAATCTCAAATAGCAAAAGGGAAACAAAAATTTCTTATAAAAATGATAAGAAAACCTCGTGCGCGTAGTAAAAATAAGAAAGATCTCACTGCAGTTTTGAGTGTCTTCTTTTGAGGAGTTTCAATACTATGGCCACTATCAGCAGGGTCGTTGTCAACAACAGGGATAGGGGTAAAAACCAACTGGAGAAGGTATCCCAGACCATATTCCAATCCGTGCCTTCACGGGTATGAAAAATGCCCGATAGATTGTTCCGCCAATCCAGATACGTCGTCAGGGAAGAAATCCCCAAACAGGTAAGTGCAGTTATAGCGGCTGCCACCGACCAGGGGTTAACGGTTTCTCGGGGAGTCATTGTTTTCACTTTTATCGGTTGCGATATACCATCGCTGGGTTAATAGTCAAAAATAAATTGTATAGTTAGCAGGAGAGTATCATGTACGGTTCTTCTCATCATTTTTCCTTCACTACTTTCCAGAAAAGTAATAAATACTGGATATATCGCACTGAAAGCAGCAGACAAAGAGGGGTCGGCAACTGTGCAAGCACCACATTCAATAAGGCGCTTATAACCGTCTCAATGGTGCTATCGTAAAGAAAAGATTTAGCTTTTCAACGATTCAAAGATGAAAGGTTTATTGTACCTGAGTTCAAGTAATAAGTGCAACACGTAGGAAAGACCTCAGGGGCACGCCCTGAGGTCTTCCGCCAAGCGGGTTATATTCGTGTTGCTCATGCAAGAATACACCCAACTCAGCGAAGAAAACCGTCATCAGATCAAAGCCCTACTCGATGCGGGCCATAACCAAAGCGAGATTGCCCGGACTATCGGCGTACATCGGTCGACCATCAGTCGGGAACTCAAACGCAATGTAGCCAATGATGAGCTTCCAGGACAAGCAGTACTGCCCTGACGCTCGCCCAGCAGTTCACCAATGGGCGCCACCGGGACAAGCCCAAACATCGGCGGTTTACCGACGATCCTCAAAGACCAGGCCCGCCGGTGGCTGACCACCGAGAAGCTTTCTCCGGAACTGATCAGCGGCCGCTGGGGCGTGATGGGGATCGATGGGGTCTCCCATGAGACCCTCTACCAGTGGATCTGGAAAGCCAAACGCACTGGAGATCCCACCGACAAGGATCTCTACAAGCACCTCAAACACGGTGCGTCGCAAGGCCAAACGGGGCAACCGGCAGGACAACAGGGGCCGAATCAAAGGGCGGGTTCCGATCACCGAGCGTCCCGATGTGGTCGAACAGCGCGACCGCCTTGGGCGATATCGAGGTCGATCTGATGATGGGCAAGGCCCACAAATCAGCCCTGCTGGTACTGACCGACCGGACCACGCTGCTCACCAAAGTCCTGAAGAAGGTTACCTCCCGGAAAGCCGCAGCCAATGGCCCAGGCCGGATCATCGATCAGCTTGGTCGGATATTCCATCCAGCCTTCATCAAAACCCTGACCTTTGACAACGACAAGGCCTTTGCTCGTCACCAGAGATGTTGCCGAAGCAGCTCCGGATGCGGACACCTACTTCACCCGGCCCGTATACCTCCCAAGATAAAGGAACCGTGGAAAACCGCATTTGGGTGACTCAGGCGGTTCTTCCCGAAGGGTACCGATCTGCGAAAGGTTTCTCGCCAGCGCATCAACACCGTCGAGCAATACCTGAACTTTCGACCCATTCGAAAATTTGATTACCTTAATCCTATCCAACAAACCCTAAAACACCGCTGTGTTGCATTAGTCACTTGAACACGGCGTACGGTTTACCTACCTGCAGGTTAAAATCGATAGCTCCCAATATTTGTCACTTTTCTCGAGTTGTTTACTGTTTTGAAATGCGAATTGTTTCAGTAAGAGATCGCAAAAGTTATTGTTCGATGATTAAGGCGACAATATCCTTCTGTTTGGAGAACCTGGTATCTGCCTCTGCCAAGCGCCGCTGCGCGTGATACTTTCGGGAAAGATCATTTTTGGAGCCAGGGTTGTTATTTATTACTTAAAAATAATTTGGGCCAAGTAGAGGACTCGCTGAAACTGCTTAAAGCAGAGCTTAACCGCCACAAAGGCTACTGCTCCACAAGCTATAACAAAATCCCAATAGTATGTTCGGAACCCTTCTATCTCATCTTTCACCAATGGGGATATCAAAAACATAATATTGGCAGTTGCCGGTATTTTCCAGGAGAATCAGCTCATTTACTACTGTTGAAAAAGGTTGATTATTCCAGATAACGGAATCTTCTTACCAACTTGAGGTGACTCTCCGTACATACATAGCAGTGGCTTTGCTATTATTCCTGTTGCAACCGGCCGGCCAGTTATTCCCCAATTCGATACTTGGGTCCACAGCATACAAATGAAGTTTTGGTAACACTATACCCGCTGATAAGTGGATCTCATTCAGGTCAAACTCAAGCTTGAGCGGTGAATATTACTGCGGGTATTTCCACCTATGTGCCGTTGCCCTCGGTCTGGTAATTACTCACATGGGCGGAGATGTCGATCATTGGGGCAATCCAGAGGTGCCCCTCTTGCTGCTTGAGGAATTGCAGCAGTTGGCGATGGGCTTCCAGCGATACATTGAGGCTGTGCCCGCCTCCCACGCCTTGAAACAGGAATACGACCAGCCCGTTTTGGCTCATCGCCTGCTTTACCAGTCCAATTAGCGCATCCCCGGACTGGCTGTTAATGACATAGGTATCCGTGTTATACAGATCAACCTCTTCGATTCTGGAGATGCTGCCCTCTACGCCGCGAGCCGCCGGGAAAATATCCTTGATATCGTCGATGTAAGAGGAATCGCCCGCCGTTGTATCACCGCAGGGATAGGCAAACGTACGGGTGGAGCAGCCATCCAGCGTTTGCAGCAACACATTGGTCATCCTGATCTCATCCACCATCCGTTTTTCGGTGTCAGGAGGACAGGTCGTAATCTGGCTGTACCCACTCCCGGCCTGGACCGCCCTTGCAGGGATGAAACAGCGTGTGGTTACCCAGTTCATGACCATTTACTGCAACTTCTTTCCACGCGTCAATATGATTCCTGAAGCCCGGGAAATAGCCGGTCAGGTAAAACGTGGCTTTCAGATCCAGGGAGTCGAGCAAGGGCACGGCATGCTGCAGCTGCACGGCCAGGGCGTCATCATAGGTGAGGGCAACGGCAGCCTGCTTGCCGTTCCAGGGGCTGGTGTCCTTCTCCTGGGCACGGGCTGGACCGCTGCTTGCAATCAACATGATGAGGAGTGCCATAAGAGAAGTGTTAATTAGTGTTTGATGTCGCTTCATAGTGTTCTCTTCGTTTGTGAAATTCTTCGCTGTTATTTCAGTGAGTGTAAGAGGGAAAAGGATAAGTAGCAATTTGGAGTTCTGTATCAGCAGGGCGCAAGGTAGCAAAAGATTAGCATTGGCTATTTACATAATAAAGAAAAGGTCACCATCCCACACCGTGTGGTGACCTTTATGGAATCAAATTAAGAGGATTGAGACTAAGTGAGCTCCTGTGCTTTTTGAGGCCAGAGTTCCTGCAGTTCATCGGGCAGGTCGTCATCGCTCGTACTAAAAGCCGTTGAGTAGGATCGGATGGGCGGCCTCGTTTTTACCAGAAGGCTACAAGGGCATTTAGAGTGGCACGTAGCGCCTTGAACGCTTTCTCCCGCGTCGTGAATGTTGCCTTCAATAGCTCACATCACCAATTATTTTCATCGTTTTCTGCATCTTCGTATCAAACATTGGGAAAGTAGCCATAATAACCACCTCATTATTTGTATGTGTCTGAGATAGTTGTGTCAAAACGGGCTAACTATGGTTGAGTACCTGCCCTCAGCTTTGTGAAATTGGTTGAAAGCTAATGCATGATTACAGGTTTGGGGTATTTCCATTTTGGATACGATCTATATTACTAAACAGATCTGAGTCTTTTGCCATTTATTACGTCTGCTGCAGTTGTTGCAGTTTGTATTCTCCTCGCAGTCCTTCGGGATGATAGAATTGGACAGGTTCGTGGATATGGTCCTGCAATACATTTAGGTTCTTCAGAATCATGGTCTGCGCATTTAATTAATTTACTCGAGGTCGTTTTTGGGACAAGTCTCTTTTGCTTTGAGTAAATATGCAGCTTGAAAAGATATCGTCAGGCGTGCAGCAAAGAGAAAATTTATTGCTAATCCAATCTCATTAAGAAAAATAGTTGTATACACAAATAATGAGCTAAGCGTTGAATTTATTTTTAAAACAAACTCCTTTTGGTATGAAGTAAAAGAGAAACAAGCATAAATACTATAATTTATATTAGTTGTACATACAAATATTAAATTAAGGACTACTGCCAGCTTCATCTAGAAAAATTAGGATATTTAATTACATTTCGTTGTTATTTAAAATATGACCAGATATTTACCCATAATTATGTCTTTAAGAAAACAGGCGCTTTCTGTTGTAGTTCTTTTGACAATCCCTGTATTGCTAAATGCACAGGCGGATGTTCAGCAGGCGGTCCGAGAGTACCGGGAGGCTAATGAAGCTAAGATTATTAATAACTACCTGCCGCTACTTCGAATTCCAAACGTGGCAAGCGATCTGCCAAATATTAAACGCAATGCTGATTTCATCATGGATGCTTTTGAGCAGCGCAACGTGGAGATGGAGTTGCTTACGCTGGATGATGCTCCCGGAGCACCGCCCGTAATCTATGGTGAGCTGACGAGCCCAAAAGCGGAACGCACGCTCATCATTTATGTGCATTATGACGGCCAGCCGGTAGATCCGCAAAACTGGAAGCACAATCCCTGGGAGCCTACGCTCTATTCGGGCTCTATGCAGCAGGGAGGAGAGCCTATTCCTTTTCCTGAGGAGGGCGAACCGGTGAACCCGGACTGGCGCATTTACGGTCGATCGGCCGCCGACGATAAAGCCCCTATCCCCACATTGTTGAGTACATTGGATGCCTTGCAGGCAAATAACATTCCCCTCACAGCTAATCTTAAATTCTTTTTTGACGGAGAAGAGGAGATCGGGTCGCCCCACGTCCAGCAGTACCTGCAGCAGTACAAGGATCGGCTGCAGGGCGACCTCTGGCTGTTTTGTGACGGACCGAAACATCAAAGCGGTCGCCCGCAGGTGGTATTTGGCGTTCGTGGTGTAACAGGAATGGAAGTGACAGTATATGGGGCCAATCGACCGCTGCATAGCGGCCATTACGGTGGATGGGCACCGGTGCCGGGACAGATGTTGGCGAACCTTCTGGCAAGCATGAAGGATGCCTCTGGCAAGGTACTGGTCGAGAATTTTTATGATAGCACAGCACCCATTACTGAAGCCGACCAAAAGGCATTTGCCACTATGCCGGATTATAGTGAGCAGATCAAACAGGACCTGGGGCTGTCATGGACCGAATTTAAAGGACAGCCTCTCATCGAACGATTGATGTATCCCACACTGACCGTGCGGGGGCTGGCCAGTGGAAATGTGGGGGATAAAGCCCGAAATATAATTCCTGCAATTGCTACCGCTACACTTGGCATTCGGCTGGCTAAGGGAAATCAGCCGGAAGAAATGAAAGACCTGCTGGAGGCCCATATACGTAAGCAGGGATATCATATCGAGAGGGAGGAACCAAACCATCAAACGAAACTGGAGCATAGCAAGGTTGTTAAAGTTATTCGTGGTGGCGGATATCCGGCAATGCGAACGCCTATCGACAATCAGCAGGCGCAGCAGGTAGTAGAGGCTATACACGGAGTAAGCGAGGAGCAGGTCATTCTTTCCCCCACGATGGGCGGATCACTTCCGCTATTTCACTTCACGCAAGTTCTAAATACGCCGCTGGTCATCGTCCCTATTGCCAATCACGATAATAATCAGCATGCACCCAACGAAAATATTCGCATCGGAAATATCTGGGATGGCATGGAGATCTATGGCTCCATTTTCACGATGTAGCATCCAGAATTCATTGTTAATGGACACACAAATTATGACAGCTGGATACTCAAATAAACCTTTGATCAAAAAGCTGGGCATTAAGTCTGGGATGTCGGTTATGCCGGTTAATGAACCCGAGCACTATTTCGAACTGCTTGGGGAGCTGCCCGGCAAAGTTAAGTTAGTACGCAAAAGCAATCCCGACCCGGTAGACTTTATTCATCTTTTTGCTCCCGATGAGCGTACGCTGCACAACCAGTTGCCACCCCTCAAATTAATTCTGAAAAAGAAGGGCATGCTGTGGGTGTCATGGATCAAAAAATCCTCTAGGCGGGAGACCGATATCAGTGAAAGTGACGTACGCAATCTCGGTCTGGAACTGGGACTGGTAGATGTTAAAATCTGTGCCGTGGATGAAGATTGGTCAGCTCTAAAGTTTATGCAACGCAAAAAAGATTAAAAGTCAGATCGATGTTGGTAGCTTTAATCCCGCTGAAGTGAAAGGGTCAGTGCAAATGGGTAGTCATCCTGCTGGTAAGACTCTTCGTGGATATTTAGCACGTAAGTATATTTCCCCTCCTCCAGGTACGATTCACCCACATAATCGATCGGCTGTAGCACCACCTTTTTATCGCCAGCTATCGTTTCAAAGTAGGCGTATCGATAGGCTTTTGAGATATCGGTGTAGGAAGAGTACTCTCCGGAATCGATATCACCATACATCACCTCCTGCTCGGGGAAACGGACCGTGACATCTTCCATCTCGAGAGAGCTGCTATTCTGAACGCGAATCAACACAGGCTCCTCTGAAGAAAAAATACTACATCCGCCAAAAAGTAAAAGGAAAGCTAAAACGAGTGTTGGTTGCATATCAAGCTTCATAGGTTCCTTCCAGCTATATTTTGAAGTAACTACTTGTAGAAACGGGCTTTTATTCAGTTAAGTATTTACAATATGAACCAAAAGGTATATTCTGAGGAAATATATAGAATACCTTTTCGTATTAAATTGAAACATTTACCAGGAACGTTCTTTTGCGGGTTACCCTTTTTGGGATAGTTGATAGAAAGGAAAAAACTTCTTTGGATTATTATGAAAAACAAGCAATTACTTTTGGGAATAGCTTTACTGATAATGTTAGGGATATTCCCTGCTCGTTCTATCGCTGGCATCGGTAATAGTACTGTGGATGACAGTACTATTACCGATCATCGTCAGATCATCCAGCAGGCCGATGACATTTCTTCAGTCCGCAGCCTGCTGATTCAAAAAAACGGAGAGCTGCTGCTGGAGCGCTACTTTGACGGTCAACCGGCACACCGGCCAATGAACACGAAATCTGCCTCCAAAAGTATTATTTCATTGCTGGTGGGTATCGCCGTTGATCAAGGTATAATCGAAAGCATAGATCAACCGATTCACCAGTTTTTCCCCGAATACTTTGAAAGTATCAGCGACTCCCTGAAGCGAGAAATCACGGTTAAAGATCTGCTTACGATGCGCTCAGGGCTGGAGACCACCAGTTTCCATAATTACGGCCGCTGGGTGGTAAGTGATGACTGGGTGGAGTTCACCCTGGAGCAGCCGATGGAGGATCGGCCCGGGCAGGATATGGATTACAGCACGGGCACGTCCCACCTGCTGTCGGTGATGATCGAAAAGCAGTCCGGCATGAGTACCCGAGAATTTGCCAACCGGTACTTGTTTGGTCCTATGAATATTGAGCCGGGCGGCTGGCAGCAGGATCCCCAGGGCTACTATTTTGGCGGGAATAACCTGGCGCTTAGGCCGGCAGATATGCTGAAAATTGGGCAGATGGTGTTGAATGGCGGGACATATGAAGGGCAGCGGATTATATCAAAAGGGTGGCTGGCACAATCCTTCCAAACCTATACCCGCAGCGAATACAATCCCTATGATTATGGCTATATGTGGTGGAATCGCCCCGTAGCTGGTCATAAAGTCTATTTTGCCTGGGGCTTCGGTGGGCAATACATTTTTATCATACCTGAACTCAATTCGGTGGTAGTGCTCACCTCATCGCTGCAAAACGCCAACCAGTCACGCAGCTACAAACGCCCGGTGTTTGATCTACTTGGAGACCAAATAATTCCTTTTCTCGAGGATCCTGTAAAAGCGCGGTAACTGCATTTCAATTGGATAACGCGGCAATCAGAATTTGATCTGAACCTGCCAGGAATCCACAGATTTCTTATACTGATAGCTGTATCAGCGTTAAATATTAGTACGAGCGAATATTATGGCCATTACAAAATATCACCTGGGATGCACGGGCTGGAGCCTGAAAGAGTGGGTCGGTACTTTTTTTCGGGATGATGCGAAACCGAAAGGTTACCTTCGCCAATATTCGTCGGTGTTTAACGCGGTAGAGGGAAATACCACCTTTTATAATATTCCCAACCAAGAAACCGTGAAAAACTGGAAGCGACAGACGCCCGATGGATTCAAGTTTTGCTTTAAATTCAATCGTACTATTACGCACCAAAAACGACTCCACCAGGTAGAGGATGAGGTGCTGGAATTCATTGAGGTTTTTGAACCGATTGACGATCGTTTGGGTCCGTTTCACATCCAGCTGCCGCCGCAATTTTCACCCGGGGAAATCGATAAACTCGAAAAATTGCTGTGCATTCTGCCAAGCGCCTTCAGCTATGCGGTGGAGGTGCGGCATCCCGATTTCTTTGATCATGGCCGCCATGAAAACCGACTTACCCGACTGTTGAAAAGCTATAACATAGACCGCGTTACCTTTGACACACGCAAGCTGCACTCTATGAAATCGGATGATTCCTCGATCAAAAAAGCCCAGAAAAAGAAGCCGAAAGTACCGGTACGTTTTGACACCACCGGCTCACGACCTTTCGTCCGTTTTGTGGGTGCCAACGATGCCATCAACAACGAGCCGTATCTGAAAGAGTGGGCTATAATGGTGGCAGACTGGATCAAAGAAGGACTGCATCCCTACGTTTTTACCCATGCGCCCGATTCAGCCAGGCAGCCGCCCATTGCACGAAAATTTCACCAGTTGCTCTCGGAACTGATCGAGCTCAATCCCATGCCCGCCTGGCCCATTGAAAATCAGGATGAGCAACTGGGACTTTTTTGAGTGATGAATATCGATTTTGGAATGTCGAATTTAAAAATGGTTCTATCTACCGCAAATAACAGCTCAAAACGGGTGAATGTTTGCAACTAATTCTTTCGAGAATAGCCAGTATTTCGCCCAGGTTTCAAACTTGAACGAGGGAAGTGGGAGCTGGAAACAACACTCAAGACCCACGATCCCAAACTCACTACTATCGTTAAGTGAAACTCCCCTCCAAAATCCTTATCTTTAACGCTTTTTGATTACAGGAATTTCCAGACCAGACCCTTCGTTAAAGAAACCTATGGCCGATACAGATACAGCTACAACCGAACGACAAAACGAGATTGAGAAGGAGGCCCGGCGGCGGCGTACCTTCGCGATTATCTCTCACCCGGATGCCGGGAAGACCACACTCACCGAAAAGCTGCTGCTCTATGGAGGCGCTATCCACGAGGCCGGCTCCATCCGCCAGCGAAAAGCCAGCCGCTACGCCGCCTCCGACTGGATGGCGATTGAAAAAGAGCGCGGTATTTCTGTAACCTCCTCGGTGCTTCGGTTCGAGAAAGATAACATCAAGTACAACTTGCTGGATACGCCCGGTCACAAAGACTTTTCCGAAGATACCCTGCGCACGCTGGTGGCCGCCGACACGGCCCTAATGGTGATCGACGTGGCGAAAGGCGTTGAGGAGCAAACCGAAAAGCTGTTTGAAGTGTGTAAGATGCGGGAGATCCCGATCATTACTTTTGTGAATAAGTGCGACCGTCCCGGCCTAAAACCGCTGGAGATTATGAGCAACGTAGAAAACCAGCTGGGTATTGAGCCGATTCCTGCTTCTTGGCCGCTGGGATATGGTAAAAATTTCCAGGGTATTTACGATCTGATTGGCAAGGAGCTCTACCTCTATCGCAAAGAGAAACATGGTGCACAAAAAGCGGAAACCGAGGTGTACGGGCTGGAAGAGGGGCTGGAAAAGTGCTCCATTTCCCAGTCGATGAAAGACGAATTTTACGAAGAAGCGCTGTTGGTTGAGGATATTTTTGAATCTATGGACCGCGAGGCCTACCTGAACGGCAAGCGCACGCCGATGTTTTTTGGTTCGGCACTCAATAATTTTGGCCTGGATGTATTCCTGAACTACTTCTCTGAGCTAGCTAATCCCCCTCAGTCGTATGAAAACGAAGATGGAACGGAACGAGTGATTGGGGATGACTTTTCAGGGTTTGTGTTTAAGCTACAGGCTAATATGAATCCCAATCACCGCGACTGTGCCGCATTCGTTCGTATTACATCCGGCAAGTTTGAACGTGACCTGGAAGTAACCGAAGCCAGCACAGGTAACAAGGTGCGAATGTCTACCCCGCATACGCTCATGGGCGATGAACGCCACATTCTGGAAGAAGCCTATCCCGGCGATGTTGTGTCGCTTTTTAATCCGGGTTCTTTTCGCATTGGTACTACGATATACAGCGACAAACCGGTTAAGTTTAACGTCATTCCGCTGTTTACGCCTGAACACTTCATGAAAGTGGCAACGAAAGATCCGTTTAAGCGGAAGCAGCTGCGCGAAGGATTAAAGCAGCTGGCCGAAGAGGGGGTCGTCCATGTGTTTGAAGTGCCCGGGGGCGTAGGCAACGAGCTGCTGCTCGGTACCGTGGGAGCGCTCCAGTTTGATGTGGTGAAACACCGCATGCAGAGCGAATATAACGTAGAGCTGAATATGCACAGCGTCAGTTACCATGCAGCGCGCTGGCTGCCTGAAAACCAAGACCTGATCGATAAACTTAAATCAAGCTATTCTACGCATGTCACTCAGGATATGGAGGAGAACCCGATTGTTCTGTTTGACAGCGGGTACGCGCTGAATCAAGCCGAAGAAAAAGTAGGCAGCGAAAATCTCTATAAATTCAAACAAAATTAGTCTTGGGAAATGAGTATAGTGTCATAATCCATTAGTGAGTAAACTAGTATTCATGACTTTCACTCGGCTTGCTCTATTCCCTAACATCCCCCTTCGCGCGCCTTCAAGGGGGTAATTTGAACTGCCATTATTCTTATTAAGTAAGCTTATCATTAGTTTGCTTTTTTAATAGTCACTACACTAGAGTCGTGAGCTGATTCTACTCAAGACTTACGACCCATGACTCTGAACCAACCTCATTTCCCGCCATTGGCCTGCAGATCGTCGATGCAGTTTTGATCCAGTGGTGGAATATTTCCGCCAAACGCACCGCTAAAGAGATCCGAAGTTTCCATTGCGTAATACATCAGGCAGCTGTCATCATCGCAATGATGGCCGTTTTCCGTATCTTGGTGGTTGGTCTGCATATCTGTGCCCGATTCTTCAATGCCCACCAGCCCAAACATGTGGCCAAATTCATGTCTGAATGAAGTGGCTTCAACCTGGTATCGGGAAGCTTGACCGAGACCGCCGCTGGCCTCGTTATATCCTTCGCCGAAAAAGGCGGTTGACGTGTTGTAGTAGGCAATACCAAGCACATTCGTCTGTTGTCCATCTTGGTGGAAACGGCCATCCGTAATTAGCATATAGGCCGTGAGCTTATCGCCCTCTGTTTGAGTGTCACGATGCTGGTTTTCAAGCTCCACAATTTCATCAATGGTGTAATTTTGGTCGGAATCACTGCTGATCTGTGTCGGCTCCATCACCGTAACCGCTCTCTTATGCAGCCGCTCCTGCAGGAAAGTTTCCAAGCTTGCGATGGCATCTTGCGTGGGCTCGAAGCTGCTGCCGATATAGTCAATCTCCACGACAAGCTCAGAAAAGTCCGAATCCGACAGGAAGTCATTTGCAGAGGCACCCGACGGTTCTGTACGGGAAAAAGGTTCTTCCTGCTCTGGATCTTCTTCATCCCCATTTTTGCCATTATCTACATTGGGGCTGGTTGCAGTATCGCTACAGGAAAAAAATAACAGTATAATTGCAAGTACAGAGACTATGGGAAATAATGTCCTTATCAACCTCATAAAAAGCAGAATGAATTGGAATTAATTGTATGTTAACAAACAGAGAAACATCCTTAATGTTCCTAAAAGTTGCTCTAACCCGGATTATTCCCCAAGAAATTTGGTTTTGAACGAGACTAGGGTGGGAAGTGACCGCGCAAAGGTGCCTGTACATCTTGAGCACGGCTTTTTCCGTCAACGAAGTGCAGGACCAAATTTTGCAGCCGTTAGTTACAACATTCATAGTTAACATAGTTAAGCTATTTGTCATCTTTAATAGGCAGCACAATATCAGTGAATTACCCTGTATGCATCACAATTTCATGAATAATCCAGGCTAATTAAAATGCAACCTCAACTGTTCAACTGCAATGCGCTATGTAGCCATTAAACAAACGGTTAAAATTATGGCTGATCCAATTTTACCTTGTGGCTAATATCCTTAAATTAGACCCGCGATTTATACGGACTGAGAGAGTGAGGGGTTGATCTCACAAAAAATAGATTATGGAAAAGGCGAAGCTTTTAAAGATCAATCCCTCAATCATTCAATCCATCAATAAAGAACAGTATTCTTATGGCTAAAGAATTTGATATCTGCGTAATTGGATCCGGCCCCGGTGGCTATGTGGCAGCTATTCGCGCATCGCAACTGGGATTTAAAACAGCAATCGTTGAAAAACGTCACTTGGGCGGTGTATGTCTGAATATAGGGTGTATTCCAACCAAGGCATTGTTGCGGTCTGCCGAGGTGTATGAAAATATTGAACACGCCGAAGATTACGGTGTGGAGGTCGGTGATTATTCTGCTGATTTTGGCGGCATCATAAGTCGCAGCCGGAACGTGGCCAATAAGATGAGTAAGGGCGTCCAGTTTTTAATGAAGGCCAACAAGATTGAGGTGTTTGAAGGCAAGGGCATCTTTGAGTCTAAAGACCAGATCAAGGTTGTTGATGATAACGATGAAACCCAAGATCAGATTAAAGCGGATAAGTTTATTATCGCTACCGGAGCCCACCCGCGGGAGCTGCCTAATATCCCCATTGATGGAGAGCTTGTGATCGACTCAGAAAAAGCGATGCAGCTGGAAAGTCAGCCTGAGAAAATGTTGATCATCGGTGCCGGAGCGATCGGTGTCGAGTTTGCCTATTTCTATCACACAATAGGGACCGAGGTAACGGTAGTTGAATTGGAAGATACGCTGGTACCTGTTGAGGACAAAGATATTGGCAGGGAGTTAGCCAAAATCTACAAGAAAAAGGGCATGAACATTATGACCGGCAGTACGGTAGAGGAGGTCAAGGAAAAAGGCGATGGCGTTGAAGTGACCATCAAAACATCGGATGGTGAAGAAACAGCAGAAGCGGATGTTGTACTTTCTGCCGTCGGCGTTATCGGCAATGTAGAAGGCATCGGACTCGATGAGATAGGCGTGAAATATGAAAAAGGCGCTATCGAAATTGATAAAGAAACTTATCAGACCTCCGTTGAAAATATTTTTGCCATAGGTGATGTGGCCGGACCTCCGTGGCTTGCGCACAAAGCCACCCATGAAGGGATCCTTTGCGTTGAAAGACTGGCTGGCGAAGAGGTGCATCCCATGAATTACAACAACATTCCCGGCTGCACGTACTGCGAGCCGCAGATTGCCTCTGTAGGATATACCGAGGAGCAGGCCAAGGAAGAAGGCTACGATGTGCTTGTCGGCAAATTTCCCTTTTCCGCCAGTGGTAAAGCGACCGCCTACGGTCATGAGGAGGGCTTCGTAAAAGTCGTCTTTGATGAGAAGTACGGTGAGTGGCTGGGCTGCCATATGATCGGCGCCAACGTAACGGAACTGATCGCCGAAGCAGTTGTGGCTCGGGACCTTGAGACGACTGGTCACGAAATTATCCACGGTATCCATCCACACCCAACACTTTCTGAGGCCGTAATGGAAGCAGTGGCTGAAGCATATAAAGTAGGCGTACACCTCGGCACGCAGCCAAGCAAGAAGTAAAAGCTCTCGCAGAGCCGCTAAGCCGCAGAGAAATTTTATAGACAGAATCTAAGAATGCTGACTTAAATGACAGTCAGGAGAAAAGAATATGCCCGAGGATAGGAATAAACCAGAGAATCGACTCTCGGGCATTATTGTGGATACTTGTTATCAGATCCACACTCGTCTTGGACCGGGACTTTTGGAATCGTTATATGAAGAAGTTTTGTTTTATGAATTACAGAAGCAAAAACTGGCTGTAAAAAGGCAGAAAGCCATACCTGTAACCTGGGATAATAAAAAAATGGAACTAGGTTTTCGTGCCGATTTGATCATCGAGGACAAAGTGCTGATTGAATTAAAATCTGTAAAAAGTTTAGCTGGTGTCCACTACAAACAGGTATTAACATATCTAAAACTCACTAATTTAAGGTTGGGTCTATTAGTAAATTTCAATGAAAAGTTAATAAAAGACGGCATTAAGCGTGTCGTATATAAACTGTAATTTTTTTCTTAGCGGCTTAGCGGCTCTGCGAGAAATTGAACTGTCATGCCAACCATTGAAGTACATGATATTGGTCATGCTCCCTATAAGCCCATGTGGGATCTGCAGGCTGCCATCCAGCAGCGCCTGGTGGATGAAAAGCTAAAACGACGCAAGAAAAAGCTCTATAAACCCGGCAGTGAAAGCAACGATGTGCTCCTGTTTGTAGAGCATCCCCACGTGTATACGCTTGGCAAAAGCGGGGATGTTGCAAACCTGCTTAAAAGTATGGCTGAACTCTCGAATATTGACGCCGAATATGTAGAAATTGACCGGGGCGGAGACATCACGTATCATGGACCCGGACAGATCGTTGGCTACCCAATTTTGGATTTGGATCGCTATTTCACCGACATCCACAAATACCTGCGGTACCTGGAGGAAGTCATCATACGTACCTGTGCGGAGTACGATATTGAAGCTGGCCGCATCGAAGGACTCACCGGTGTTTGGGTGGGGGAGGAAAATATGTGCGATGGGTATAAAATGTTCACGCTGGGTTACTATGCATGGTTTTGCTCTGAATGTTAACACCGATTTGAGTTATTTTAAAAACATCGTTCCCTGCGGCATCTCAAATAAAGAGGTCACCAGCATGCAGCAGTTGCTAGATCACCCTGTTGATCCCGAAGAAGTCAAGACTCACATCGTCACACATTTCGAAAACGTATTCGAAGCAACTGTTGTTAATAACAGTACCTTGCCTGAACTCGAGGGACAATTTTCATATCTTGCGGATGTAGAAAACAAGGCTGTATCTAATAATTAACAGAGTTTTATGATTAAAGAGCTGAACGTAATAGACCGTGAAGAAACCACCCAGCGCCGCCCTGACTGGCTTCGTGTAAAACTGCCTTCCGGGGAGAAGTTCAAAGAGGTAGCCGATACCATCCAGAAGAACTCTCTAAACACGGTTTGTGCAGAGGCACGATGCCCGAATATCGGTGAATGCTGGGGAAATGGAACCGCTACATTTATGATTTTGGGCGATGTTTGCACGCGCTCGTGCTCTTTTTGTGCCGTAAAAACCGGTCGGCCGGTACAAGGCCTTGATTGGGATGAACCCCGACGCGTGACAGATGCAGCTAAGAAAATGGATCTGAAGCATGTAGTTCTTACCTCCGTGAACCGTGATGAAAGAGATGACGGCGGTGCTCCCATTTTTGCCGAATGCCACCGTATGCTGCGCGAGGAGATTCCGGGCGTTACCATAGAATCACTAATCCCGGATTTTCGCGGCGTATGGGATGCACTTCAAATTGTGATTGATACGCCACCTGATGTGTTAAGCCACAATCTGGAAACGGTGCCTCGTCTTTACCGTGAAGTTCGGCCACAGGCTAAATATCAGCGTTCACTGGAATTGCTGCAACGCACAAAAGACGCTGGCCTCCGATCCAAAACTGGTATCATGGTAGGATTGGGTGAAAAGCGTGAAGAAGTCATTGAGTTGATGCAGGATTGCGTTTCCCATAATGTAGATGTACTGACCATAGGCCAGTACATGCAGCCAACTAAAATGCATCATCCGGTAGAAGAGTGGGTGCACCCCGACCAGTTCGAGGAATACAAGAAAATTGGTGAAGATCTCGGGATTGAACATGTTGAAAGCGGTCCGCTTGTTCGCTCTTCTTATCATGCTGAGCGTCACGTATAAACCATTTAGTTGGGGGGGTATCCCTGGTCTTTTGGAAATAGTGAGCGAAGCGTACATAAGCACAAGCAGGATGAAGGATCTGGCATCATCTTAACTTTATTTATGACAGTATGTTAGCACTTTTAGTTGTTCTTATTTTAAGTTACCTGCTGGGGTCTATTCCCTCCTCGATATGGGTGGGAAAACTCGTAAAAGGTGTGGATATCCGTAACTTCGGAAGTGGTAATGCAGGGGCTACTAACACATTCCGCCTGCTAGGCTGGAAACCAGGCGTTGTTGTACTGTTGATTGACTTTATGAAGGGATTTGCAAGCTCGTACTGGGTCAGTCAGCTTGCCTATAATATTGCTTCAGGCCCGGTTTCATTAGTGCCAAACTGGAGCGTCGATCCTTTTCTTCAGATTCTTTGTGGAGTCGTTGCCGTGGTTGGACATATGTTCCCACTCTTTTCCAATTTCGATGGCGGCAAAGGGATGGCAACGGCCGCCGGAATGCTTAGCGGTATTGAACCGATTTCGGTAGCGATTACTGCCGGCGTTTTCTTGGTTGTGATGCTTATCAGTCACTACGTATCTCTTGCTTCGCTGGTAGCTGCTTTCATCTATCCTATTATGCTGGTGATTCTGCGCTACTATTTTGGATGGCCGCTGGACGGAAGTATTTTAATTTTCGGGGCGCTTGTGGGGTTGGGTATTATCATTAAACACCGAGGCAATATTAATCGTCTTCTTAAAGGCGAGGAAAACCGGGTGGGATCGTTTAAGCCCGCAGTAGGCTGGCTGAATAAAGATGACAAAAAAGAGCAGGCAGCATCGTGAGAAAAGTAACTGTTGTAGGAGCCGGCAGCTTTGGAACTGCTCTTTCAGTTGTACTTTCGCGAGCAGGAAACGATGTACAGCTTTGGGCCCGGGAGTCAGAAATCGCCTATGCCATTAATAACCGGCACCAAAATCCTACCTACATCCCGGATGTAACATTGCCCGAATCCATCACCTGTCACACTGATCTTGAAGAGTGCCTGAATGAACGCGATATGGTAGTATTTGCAACACCCTCACACGCCATGCGTCAAGTAGCTGGTCGTGTTAAACCCCACCTTTCAGGAGATGAAATAATCGTTAGTGTAGCCAAGGGCATCGAGAATGATACCTTTATGACGATGTCACAGGTACTCAGCCAGGTGCTGGATGGGATGATTATTGAAGATCATATTGGGGTGATATCCGGACCAAGTCATGCGGAGGAAGTCAGCAAGTTTCGTCCCACTACCGTGGTATCTAGCGCGTATTCTAAAAGTACGGCCGAGTTGATCCAGAAGACCTTCATGACGCCGATGTTTCGAATCTACCTCAATTATGACATCAGGGGGGTTGAAATCGGCGGTTCTGTAAAAAACATTATGGCCATTGCAGCTGGTATAATCGATGGGGCGGAACTTGGGGATAACGCCAAGGCTGCGCTCGTAACCCGTGGTCTGCACGAGATGAAAAGATTAGGCATGAAGCTCGGGGCTTCACAAGACACATTTTCAGGGCTGGCCGGTATGGGAGACACTGGTTGTTACCTGCACCAGCGAGCACAGCCGAAATCGTTACGTGGGATACCAGATTGGCCGCGGGAAGAAACTGGATGAGATTGTAAATAACATGGCGATGATTGCCGAAGGTGTAAAGACCACGCAGTCAGTAAAAGAATGGAGCAGTAAGCTGCACGTAGAAATGCCGATAACAAACGCTGTTTACCAGGTTCTTTTTGAGAATGAAGATCCCAAGGATATTCTCTATGAACTAATGACGCGAGACCCAAAAGAAGAGATTGTTATTTAGCGAATCAGGAAGGTACTAAAGTGTGATGGCCGTCGTTAGCGTAGACGGCAGGTAGCAATATAAATTCATGGTTTCTTGATAAAACTTTCTTAATTTTTATCAGGTAACAGGCTAATCGCATTAATTGAGTAGCTATGTACTTTGAAAAATCCAATGCGGCCATACAGTCGCAGATGTCCTATCTCGACGTTAAAAACTTAGCACAGACCGGTGAAGGAACCTATTTGGAATTCAAACGGACTATTCCCTCGGCTGAAAAAATTGCCCGTGAAATTGCAGCATTTGCCAATACCAACGGCGGTACGCTGCTGGTAGGCGTAGATGATGATAAATCACTTGTGGGGGTGAAAGGCTACCATGAAGAGGAATTCTTGCTGAATAAAGCGACTTACGAAATTTGCGAACCCTCTGTTGATATCACCATCGAAGTTGTACACTTTGGTGAGCGTGACCTGCTGGTTATACGAGTTCCCGAAGTAGAGAACAAGCCCATTTTGTGAAAGGGAAAAAAGGGAAAACAGTGTATATTCGAAAGGGAGATCAAAACAAAGTTGCCAGCAAGGAGCTTGTGGCCGTCATGGAAAACAAGCACTCCGAGAAGGGAGTCACGTTTCAATATGGCCCGGATGAACAGAAACTGTTCCGCTACCTGAATGAATATGGTGAAATAACAGTTAAGAAATTTTCACACCTGATTGATGTGCAATCGGGAACCGCGTCCGGCATATTGGTTGATTTGGTGAGTGCCGGCGTGCTGAACCTGTTCACCAAAGACGATATTGATTATTTTACATTTTCCCAGAATTGTGAATCCTGAAACTCCAGAGTACGATTATGTCCACAGGACAAGATGAAGATTTAGACTCGGTAATAGCAGATTTGGTTGATGAAGATGTCTCCGAAGGTGAACAAGCTGAGGAAACGGAATCTGCTTTTTCCGGTATCGATACCTCCAAAACCTCTACAAAAGGCAAGAAGGTATCGCTGACCGACCGCGCTGCGCAGCAGGTGAGAAAAATTAAAAAGAATGAAGAGCTTGGTGATGACCTGTATCTGCGCATGGCGGTAGAGGGCGGCGGATGCTCAGGGTTAAGCTACAAGCTGGGATTCGATTACAAGTCGGAAGACGACCAGCTTTTTGAAAGTAATGGTATAGAGATCATTGTGGACACCAAGCACCTGATGTACCTGGAAGGCATATCCATCGACTTTCCCGATGGGCTTGATGCAAGAGGCTTTACCTTCGACAATCCCAATGCTGATGAAACCTGTGGCTGCGGAAGCTCCTTCGCCACCTGATTTATCCCCACGCTTGATCAACCGATCGTTTTTTCTCGCGTCCCTGTGGAAGGTTGCTGGTCGGAGTCTGAAGAGCACTCTTCATCCATTCTAATTTGAGTATTCTTCATAGCTCCGCCTCGTTCTTTTTGGGATGCGGTAAATCGCCGCGTTACAATAGTCTGTAGCTGTTCCATCGCCTCTTTTAACGATTTGCGGGCTTTTTGTTTTTTCCGTTGCGTCCAATATTGAAATACTTTAGCTACTCCCAGCAAGACACCTCCAAAGATAAAGCCTTCCGGTGCTCCTTGCGCCAGACCAACGCCCGCGAAGCCCGCTGCAGCTGCAAAAGCTGCGTACCCGGGAACCATGAGGCGCTGTATAGTTTTCAGGTTTTGTTTAATCCGGATAGTAGTTTTAGTGCCGGTACCGGAAACATCTACTTTCGGAGATTTTCGGGTATGCAGGAACTTTAAGATACCCTGGGGCTTGGCCTCCCACACAATACCATCGGGTCGGCGGGTTACCTTTCCTGGGCTGTCGAAATGGTATTCAATAATTGAACGTAACTCTGCCCATGTTTTCTTATTGAGTTCTCCTTTGGCAAAGCCAAGCAGTTCCACCTCGTGACTATTGCCGGTATCCAGGAAAAATGGCTCTTCCACCGGTACTCCTTCGAACTCGATAGCCGCCTGTTGCACATATTCAGCAGAAAGTCCCGATTCGCGGGCCACCTCCTTAATTTCTTCAAGGCTTAATGCCTGGCTGTCGGATTCGACCTTGGCTGTACCCTCCGCCTGCTGTTGAAGTTCATGGGCCCTGCTTAGAATCTGCTTTATTTCTTTATCATTATACATATCGGGAGTGAGTTTAGATACAAAAACGACGGTTAACCCAGATGGTAAGTACGGCAATAGTTCGGAAATTATCATCTCTTTGTTACACCCTGCGTTGCTGAGGTGAACCAGGTATAGAGAATCCTGCAATTCAATGTAGAATAGAACTGAAAGTAAATCCGTTAGTAAGACGCTACTCCGAGAACCGATTGGTAATCAACCGTACACCCCGTTTGAAGGAGAAGTAATACCACATCCATTCAACAAACACTTTAATGCGGTTTCGGAAACCGATCAGATAGAAAATGTGGATGACCGACCAGAGAATCCACGCAATAAAACCGCTGAACTTCATGCCTTTAACGACGGCAACAGCCTTTGCGCGACCGATGGTTGCCATGGTGCCTTTATCCACATAGTGAAATGGCTCACGTTCCGAAGGCGGTGTTTTATCGTTGATCACCTTGCCAACATAACGGCCCTCCTGCATGGCTACGGGAGCAAGGCCGGGCAGGGGATTGCCCTCCTCCTCTTCCAGGTGAGCCGCATCCCCAATAACAAAAATATTCGGGTGACCAGAGATGGTGAGATCCTTGTTTACAATGACGCGCCCTGTGAGGTCCTGCGGTTCATTCAGCGAGCTCATCAGGGAGAGGCTACCACACCAGCGGCCCACACAATGTTCGGCGTCTCGATAGCTCCTTCTTTAAATTTTACGCGATTTTCCTGGATCTCATTTACCGGGGTGTTCAGCAGAACGCTTTCTCCCATATCTTCGAGCTCTTTCCGCGCTTTTTCGGCCAGCGATTCCGGGAAACCGTTGAGCAGTTGCGGACCCGCCTCCACCAGGAAAATGCGGGACTCATTCTTACTGAAATTCTTGTAATCTCGCATCATATTGCGTTTGGCTATTTCAGCGATAGCCCCGGCCATTTCAACACCGGTAGGCCCACCGCCAATTATCACATAGGTAAGGTAGGGTTCACGTAGCTTTGGATCGTCGATCTGCTCGGCCTCTTCCAGGGAGTACAGTATCTGCTCGCGGACCTCCAGGGCATCGGAGATAGACTTGAGGCCGGGAGCATGCTCTGCCCACTCATTATTTCCAAAGTAGTTGTATTGGGCGCCGGCTGCCACTACCAGGTAGTCAAAATTAAACGTGCGGTTGTCCTTCAGGGTAAGCTTCTGTTCTTGTTTGTTGATTTGGCTGACTTCTCCAAGAACAACCCTCACGTTGCGTCTTCTGGAGAATATTGCTCGGATAGGCACTGCAATATCACCGGGGAAAGAGCTGCTGTGGCCACCTGGTAAAGCAAAGGCTGAAACAGGTGGTGGTTATTCTTGTCGATAATGGTGACTTTCATATCCGAATTTCTAAGCTCCTTGGCCGCCGAAATACCGCCAAATCCACCCCCGATAACGATTGCATGTTCTTGGTCAGCCATAACTAAAGTCCTTGATTGTGGGATAACTTAAATCAACATGCAAAAGTAACTACAAAAAGATGATTTTTGCCAGAATAGAAAGGGCTAATTCATCTTGGCTTTGACCTGCATCAGTATATCTTCAATCTCATCCTTAGAAATTTGGTAGTGCTTGTTACAGAAATGGCATACCAGCTCCTGTCCTTCATCGCTGATCTCCTTGAGTTCTTCAAAGTCGAGCATGGTCAGCGCGTTGACGAACCTCTTGCGGCTGCATCGGCAAAAGAAATCTACCGGCTGGCGATCGAGTTCTTTAACCTTCAGCGGCTGCATCGCTTTTTCCATGATGTCATCGATATAGAGTCTTCTGAGAAAACAATTTATTGATTGATTCAAACTCCTTCAGGTTATCACGGAGCTGATCAATTTCTCCATCCGGCGCGTCGGGCAGGCGCTGAACAAGCACGCCACCAGCTTCTGTTACATTTCCTTTGTCATCGATGCCCACATCCAATAATACGGCTGCAGGAATCTGCTCAGATTGGTACATATAGTCAGGCGATGTCATCCGTAATATTTCCTTTGATAATCTCAATAGTACTGATTTTGGGCTCTGCTTCATTATAGAGCGTTTTCCTGAGGGTTAGCACACCTTTGCCCACGCCGTCACTCAGCTGTGTTTCATCTTTGGAATAATCAAGTTCCACAGACGGATGCTGTACGTAGCCACGAATTTCTCCTACGCGGTTGGCTTCCGTGACGATCTGCCCCACGGGGCCGTCACAGTCGATGCGTAGCTGCACGCGTTCTTCTCCTTTCAGCTCTGAGGCCAGCAGCATAATGCCGGTCAGGGAGCGCCCCAGCAGAACAGTATTTAGCAGGGAAAGATCGTGATTCTTTTTAGCGGTTTTAACCACATCGGTGGTCTTTACCACTGAGACCTTAAAGTGGCCGTCTTCAGTAATGCCCTTAATGAGACGGTCTTTATGTTCAAAGCGTTCTTTAGATAGCATAAATTGATTGATACGTTCAATTTGGGATGAAGTGCTCATTGTAACAAAATAGGCGACCCAAAAATTTGAGCCGCCCGACAGGTACATGTCAATAATCCCGTTAACTGCGCTTGCTAAGATAGATATCGTTGAATCGCCCACTCAGTTCGCTGCTGGAAGAGTAGATAGAACCCAGCTTGCCAACTTCCTGAATGCGTTTTTCAGCCAGAATATTGGAAGCCGCATAAGTGGGAATATCGTTTTCCTCCGCATACTCCAGGATGTCGAGCATTACCTTGTATATGCGCGATGTTTTGTTATGGGCTCGTTCCTCATCATATCCTTCCAGCTCACTGGATATGTTGATGATACCACCAGCATTGATAACGTAGTCAGGGGCGTAAATAATTTCTTTATCTACTAAAATCTGCCCGTGTTTTTTTTCCTTATCCAGCACGTTGTTGGCGCCGCCGGCAATAATATCGCATTTCAACTGGTCGATGGTCTCGTCATTAAGAATGCCGCCCAGCGCACAGGGACTAAAAATATCAACGTCAAGCCCGTAAATGTCGTCGGGATCCGTTATTTCAGCATCGACTTTCTTGGCCAGTTGCTTGGCTTTTTCCTGGTAGATATCGCTGACAAAAAGCTCGGCGCCTTCCTCATGAAGCAGCTCAGCCAGGTGCGAAGCTACATGACCCGCGCCTTGGATAGCTACCCGGCGATCCTTTAGTGAGTCGGTGCCATACGCCCTTTTTGCACACGCTTTCATTCCCATATACACGCCGTAGGCGGTAACAGGGGATGGGTCTCCACTGCCACCCAGCGCCTTGGGAATGCCGGTCACAAATTTTGTTTCCATATGCACCCATTCCATGTCCTGCAGCTCAATGCCCACATCTTCAGCCGTAAGGTAGCGCCCGCCCAAACTGTCAACATAGCGGCCAAATGCGCGGAACAGTTTTTCCGATTTATCTTTGTTGGGATCACCGATAATCACCGCTTTTCCTCCGCCCAGGTTCAGTCCCGAGATAGCCGCTTTATAGGTCATTCCGCGCGAAAGACGCAAAACATCACGGATCGCCTGCTGCTCATTTTCATACGGCCACATCCGGACACCGCCCAGTGCCGGCCCCAGCGTGGTGTCGTGGATGGCTATGATCGCCTTGAGGCCCGCGGAGGGTTCGGAGCAAATAACGACCTGCTCATGCTCGTACGATTCAAGTTGGCTGAAAAGTGGAAAGTCGGTATCTGTTTGGCCCGAAATTTCCGGTGGAGCAGTGGATGGACTCATAAAATTATGTTTTTATTAGCTGATTTTTACTCGTCGAATACATGCTTAACCAATAAATACGGTAGCAGGCGATCTATCACTGAAAGGCTCAGGCAGTAATAACCTGCCGGGAAAGATGAAAGTACAGATCACTTTCAAAGTTGAATAAAGTAATTAAAATTACCGAATTTTTGTAGTTGCGTGTAAAACTGATATATAGTTGCGGCCCTGCTTTTGTAGCAATAATTTGTTTAGACAAGAGAAAACAGATAATGATTTTTAACGTCAAAATTGTATTTTTAAATACTATTTTAAGGAGGGAAAACTTCTATTTATCGATCTGACTATGCGGTTTGAACGCCCATAGTTCTGTTATGACAAAAGAAAAAAAACAAGGTGAATTATGCCATTTCGCTGGGTTTATAAAGAACCTGAGGATGGGGAGGCTATACCCAAACTGCAGGAGGAGCTCGGAATTCCCGAGAAGATTGCTTACCTGTTGTCACTCAGAGGAATAGATACTTTTGACAAGGCCAAAAATTTTTTTCGACCCGATTTAGATCTTCTGCACGATCCTTTTTTAATGAAGGATATGGAGGAAGCTAGTACACGGCTGGCCAAGGCCATTCGTGCAGGCGAAAAAATTCTTGTCTATGGGGATTATGACGTTGACGGTACCACTGCCACCTCCATCCTCTATATTTTTTTAAAGGATTTCGGAGTAGATGTTGAATACTTTATTCCTCATCGCTTCAAGGATGGATACGGCATCAGTCCCGAGGGCATTCAGTTTGCCCGTAAGCGCGGCGCTAAACTCATCGTTTCGGTGGACTGTGGTATTACTGCCGTAGAGGAAGCTAAAATGGCAGCCAGCCAGGGCATCGACCTTATTATCTGTGATCATCACAACGTGAGCTCCGAAATTCCCGAAGCCGTTGGGGTGCTCGAATCCCAAGCGACCCGAATTGCAGCTATCCTTTTGATGGGCTTTCCGGCGCCGGCGTGGGATTCGAACTGGTGCAGGGCGCCATCAGCAAGCTAGGGTTGAACGATCAAATCGCCTACAAATTCCTTGACTTGGTAGCCGTCAGTATCGCCTCAGACATCGTCCCAAATCATCAACGAAAACCGGATCCTGATGCGAGAGGGATTACGCATTCTCAATCAAAGTCCCCGTGTGGGCATTAAAGCACTGCTGGATCTTGTTAATATTCAAATCGGAAATATTTCCACTTCAAATATCGTATTTTCCATTGGTCCGCGTATTAATGCGGCGGGGCGCATGGGCGATGCCTCAAAGGCTGTCAAGCTAATGATTTCTGAGACGGAATCGGAGGCCAGTGCACGTGCCCATGAGCTGGAGTCCATCAATATAGAGCGGCGCAATAAAGACAGCCAAACCATGGAGGAGGCGGTCGACAAAGTAAGCCGCGAAGTATAACCTCGATAAAGCATCATCAATGGTACTGCATGACCCCGACTGGCATCTGGGGGTTATCGGTATTGTAGCCTCACGACTGGTAGATACCTATTACCGGCCTACCATTATGCTGAGTACGGTGGATGGCATGATTAAAGGTTCCGCGCGTAGCATAAAGGGATTTAATATTTACAATGCCCTGAAAGAGTGTGAAGACCTGCTGGAGCAATTTGGCGGCCATGAATATGCTGCAGGGCTGACCATCAAGGATGAAAATTTGGCCGAGTTTCGCGAGCGGCTTAACCAGATAGCTGCCGGTAATCTCAATGTAGATGATTTTGAACCCGAATTGGAAGTAGACAGTGAGCTGGACCTTAACGATATAGACATGCGGTTCTGGAAGCTGTTGAGCCAGTTTGAGCCTTTTTGGTCCCGGCAATCTCCGCCCTGTTTTTGTCAGCAAGGGGGTAAACGTAGAGAGGCGTGCCGACCATCGTTGGTTCGGGGCACTTGAAGATGAAAGTTTCTCAAAACGGGTCGGGCGTGTTTGATGTGATAGGCTTTAACATGCATGAATATCTGCCGATGCTCAGAAATACAAACCCCGGTTCTTTGCGCATTGCGTATTCGCTTGAGGAAAACTACTGGAACGGCCGGCGTACCCTGCAGATTAAGCTGCGCGACCTCCACATAGAGGAGAGCTAAGCCGGATATTTACGGTAATTTTTAGTTCACATGTCGGGCCTTTATGTAGGGGTATTTAGGGTCTGTGTGATATGGAGCTTAGGCTTATTGCCGAGATTTATGTGACTTCGCCTTGCCCACAACCAATTTTCCTGGTGAATAATCCGGCCTACGAAAAACCGGGAAATTCCTCTTTTTATAAAACCGAAAAGATTTTATATTTGGCAACTCTTACTGAACGGGACTGTAGCTCAGTAGGTAGAGCACGCGATTGAAAATCGCGGTGTCGGCGGTTCGATTCCGCCCGGTCCCACGCAAAGCCCTGCGGCTCCTTGAGCCGTGGGGTTTTTTTGTTTTATGGTAAAACAATGCTAAAACAACTAGGCAGGTAGTGTTAACTGAACTTGTACGGTTTTACTCTTTGCAAATATTGTCTTCTATTCGAAAACTTTAGTTTGTAGTCAAGTACCGTGCGAGATTCTACAGATTTGATTTTTAGGCATCTTTCTTACTCCCCAATTAAGACCTTTCGTATGAATAATGAATAAAAAAATGGAATGGTATTTTCTAGAGTATCAACGATATAATTTATGGATCAAGATATGAATCAATACTTAACGTCCAGATTTCTAAGCATTTGGTTGGGTTTTAAACAAGACACATCAAATGCATTACAAGCATCAGGTATTTTTATAGTTTTCTTACTATTAGGAGCACTATTTTCATATGTAACAACCTTTTTATCGTGCGTGAGTCCATAAGCAATTAACCAAGCATCTGCATTTTCATATTCTAAAAACTCTTCAATAGCTTTTTGATAATATTGATTGGATTTTTTACTAGCCCATCCAGCAATTTTGCGGTAATTTTCTAACACATCAGAAGTTTCTGTGTCCTTAAAAAAAGAGCTACTGACATTATTTTTTATCCATATGGTTAAATCATCTTCATTATCAAATATCTCTTCTTTAACTTTATCAATACTGATGATTTTAGAATCACTAATGAGATTATTTATCATTTTCCAATAACTATCCGCGATATCGAGAGGATAATACATTCTGTGTGCTTGTGTAAAAAATGAAGTATCAACTACGTATTTCCCCATTACGCATTCAGCTTTTTGATAGCCTTGTCGTACGTTTTTCCCCTTAAACCTGTTAGCTCGAAAGCATCTTGATAGAGTAATTGATCTTCTTTTACTGCTCTATCTACTAAGCTTAAAAATCTAGAATTAAGCTTTGATTTTAACGAGTTATAAAAATTCCCATTACTATTATTATTTTTTTCTTTTTCGTCAAATTCTTTGGTATATGCATTATAAAAATCAAAGAATCTTCTTTTGGAAATCTTATCTAAATCTAATGCACGCCTAGCGGCTACTATTGGACTTACTTTAAATCTTTCTGCTAACCATTTAAAATCTTCATTAATTTTCCAGAAGCCATTAAATAACTCTGCTGGAGCTAAAAATTCTGCAGCAATCTCATTGCATTTTTTTTCTACGTCATTTTCAGATGGTTGAAAATTGCTAAAATCAAATCCAGCACTTTCACCTATCCAAAGATGAGCCAGTTCGTGGATAAGTGTAAATATTTGGGCAGATAGGCTATCAGCAGAATTGATAAACATAAAAGGGGCATATTGGTCTACCAATACAAATCCTCTACACTCCTCAACCGTAATTTTTCTACGAGTATTAAGTCCCACATAACTACTAGATACAATAAATATACCAGCGTCTTCAAATTTATTTTTGAGATGATTTTTTGCATTTCTCCAGCTGGATATTTCTTCAGACCAATATTCATTGAATCCTAATATTTTTCGTATATCATTGATAATAATATGGTTATCCGTATGTTTGTCATATTTTCCTACAAAATCTAAAGGATTATTTTCATTATCTATTAAATAATCTCGAAGCCAGCCTTGCCTCTTTTCAAGAGTTAATATGACCTCTCTCACATTGAGGCTCACCTCATTAGTTTTTCCTTTTAATGTCCGATAATAAGGAATAGGCAATTTTTCTTTGGGAGGTGTATCTAGAAATAAATAGCCAAATGGTAAATGTACCTTTTTAGCAAAATCTCTAAGTTGAATAATCGTTGGTTTTTTTTTGTTATGTATCCAATCCTCAACTTGAGGAAATTTTTCTTCTATGAATTTTGGTAGTTCATAGTCAGCTCTGTCAATTGCCCAGGTTATTAAGTCATTATTTATTTTGACTCTGGTACTCATAAGTTGAAAAATTATAAAGTGGTTTTAACCGAATTTTTTTCAGTCATATTATTCAACTATAACATAGATAGCTTTTTCTAAATAACAAGATTATTGAAATTAAGGTTTTTTCTTTTTCTCCAAGACATCAATGCTTGTTTATCAGCTAGAAAGCTAAACGCCATGTCTGACCAACCTTTCATTTATACTGCCCATTCACCCGGAAGAAATCCTGAAAGAAGAATTCTTGGATCCTATGGGTATTTTTCAACGAGCCTTTGCCCTGAGTATCGATGTGTCGGCCAACCGTGGTAATGAAATCGTACGAGGAAAACGAAGTATTACCGGTGATACAGCTATTCATTTTGGATTAGCCTTGGGTACGAGCCCGGAAATGTGGCTGCGACTGCAAGCATAGTATGAGTTGGAAAAAGCCCGGGATGAAAGTGATCCGGATCTTGAGAATAAAATTAAAAAAGACGCGTTTACCGATTAACAACTTATTCTAAGCCACTTAATTCGTTAGGATGGGATCAATCCTCCTGTCCTCCTTCTCCAGAGGAACTCTTTAAGCTCATAAATGGACTTTCCCCGCTATCAGTGGCACATCCACCCCAAGTCCCTCTCGAAGAAGAGGGACTTGGGGAGATTGAACCACCATTTAAAAAAACTGAGTCGCTTTTAACCGGTAAACGTGTTAAAAAGGTAATTGCGCAGGTTATATAAAAATTAACTACTAACAAAGACAGGTACAGTATTTATTTAGTATCATCTTTGTTATGTAATACCATTACATCTACTTCATCATATTTATCAATAGATATTTGGTACAATTCTGAATGAACTGTCTCCAACTCTGGGTTCTTTCTGGATACTTGACGATACTGCTCAATCTGTACGTGGGTTGATTCCAATTTATATTCAATAATGTCTTTAGCCATTTTCCCTTTTTTCTCAGGCTTTCCATGCACACCAACTTGTATTGCAAAGATAGAATCACCTAAGACTATATTGATAGGTATCAGGGAAATAGTTTTTTCATATTTATCTAGATCCTCATCAATACTAAACTCGAGTCTTACCTGAGTATTTCGAGGTTTCATCAGTGTATGTAAGAACTTTAAGCTCTCATGTTGATTAAATAAAATTGAGGGTGTAACTGTTGTTTTTTCCTTTAACTTTAAGAATCTTTTTAAAGATAAAGCGGCTTGAATTGCTTCAGATAGCTTAACTATTTCTTTTTTCAATCTTTAGTGGAAATTTTAGAGAAAATCCTATTGGTGGTTTTTTCTCATGTTCTATATCCAGCCTGACTTTTTCGTTACTTGCATGATTTGCAAATATTAATAATTCTGAAAAAGCTTCAAGATCATCTAATAAACATTCTTCTTTAAATTCAGGGACCGTATAGCTTAAATTTAGTTCTTCTTTTGCTGGTGAAACGGTTATATGTATATAAGGAGCTCTGTAAAGTACTTTAAATTCATCTTCCTTAACCAGATTTGCGATACCCTTAGGTAAATATAAATTTGTTTCAATATTGGTAGTTAATCTATTATCTAAGGTTTTAAGTATTAGAATGGCTTGTTCTTCCGGCTCAACCTTGAATTCAAGATATCCTCCTTCATTCTTTTCAATCTTAACAGGTTTGTTGAATCGAATATCAAATACTGTATACTCTTCTAGCTCAGCTCGATCTACTAGGCCTAAGGCAAGATCAACTAAAAATTGATCAACATTTCCATTGTATCTATCAGGCAGTTTAGCACGGAAATTAACTTCTGTTTGACCATCTTCATAACCAATTGATTTTCTTAGCTCAATCTTTTGTTCAACATATGGAATTGCTACAAAAAAATGGACAGTGAGTTAAGCCAGATCATGCAGCCAGTTCCTGTTGTTGTGTTAAATAGTTTTGCATTTCCGCCGGTGTGCGGTAGTCAAGCGTAGAATGCAAGCGCTGGCGGTTATACCAGATCTCAATAAAGTTGGAAGATTATCTCCTCGAAGATTGTTGTAATTATAGTGTTTAGGTTCTATTGGTAGTTCTGCTTTAAAGGTTTTAAAGAAGCTCTCGGCCGGTGCGTTATCCCAGCAGTTGCCTTTGCGGCTCATGCTTTGGCGGACCAGCGGTCGAGCTTTGAGCAGCTTCCTAAACTCCTGGCAACAATATTGGACGCCCCGGTCAGAATGGAAGATCAGCTCCTGGTCGATAGTCCGCTTTTGACAGGCGGCTTTCCAGGCCGGAATAATCGTCTCATCGGCGCTCATGCCTTCCGAGAACGACCAGCCCACAATCTGGCGATCAGCCAGATCCATGATCGTCGTCAGGTACAGCCAGCCCTGGCTGCTGGGGATATAGGTAATGTCGCTTACCCACACCTGACCTAATTGGTCAGAGAAAAAATCTTGGTCTAACCGGTTCGGGGCCACCGGCAGGGTGTGCTTCGAATCTGTGGTCGTTACCCATTTGGGGCGAATCTGGCTTTGTATGCCTTCTTTTCTCATCAGCCGTGCTACTCTGGGTCGGCTGGCTGTTTCACCGTCCCGCAGCAGTTGCTGGTGAATACGAGGACTGCCATAGGTCTTCCCCGACTTCAGCCAAACCTGCTTAATTCGCCTCAAAAGGCGTCGGTTTTCTTTGGCGCGATCGGAGGGCTCGCGACTCATCCAGCTATAATAGCCGCTTCTGCTTACATCGAATACCTCGGACATCTTTACAATGGGAAATATGTGTCTTGTGTTCAGCCATAAATTGGAAGATTACCCGTTTTTCTTGGTAAAGATGCCCATCGCCTTTTTTAAGATATCCCGCTCCATCCGCACGTCAGCCAGTTCTTTCTTCAACTCAGCCAGCTCCTTCTCTTCGGGCGTCCGGCTGGGAATACCTTTGCCTGGAAAGGCCTGCTGAGGCTTGGTTGTTATATTTCGATCGCCAAGCATAGATAAGGCCCGGGTCAATCCCTAACTCATCGGCCAGCTCGCGGATATTATCCCGCTGGTAACTTTGCTGGATTACGTCCAGTTTAAATTCTTTGCTGTAGGTTCTTCTTTTACTCATAATTGTTAGTTGTCATAAATTGCGGCGACAATCTATGGCTTAACTGGGTGTCCACCAAAATGTAGCAAGTTCAATATTTTGTGGTACTTTCACCTACATTGGCTTTTAATAATCTCCGGAGTTCTCTTCCATGTAACTGTTCAAATTTTTGGGCTTTTTCTGTTGGAAGCTGCATATACTGATTATTAAGATCTTCCCAATCTTGCTTATCAAGACTTCTAAATTTATTTAACACTAAACCTATTATCTCTTCCCAAACATGGTACAGGTAAGCGTTGGTAGCTATGCCTTCATTATTAACTTGAATTATGATATAGAAGGAAGGTAATTTACTTTCAACCAGTCTTTTTAAATTCGACAGTTTAATAGAATCAGTTTTCTTATTTGTAGTAGTCGTTTTTACCTGTATGAGGCAACGCAAAGGACTATCGTCGAAATCTAAAGACTGCAAGTCAGGTTTAATTTCTAAAGGGAAAGAAACAAGATAATCCCAACCATCCTTGTCATTACCCACCTTGTTCGCTACAAGATCAGCTTGGCCTGCCCATGTTTGAACTATGCCTTCTCCAACCTCTCCCGTATCCATATTTAATGAATTAAATTATTCAACTTCGACTTCATCAATCTCACCCATTATCCGATCCGTTTCCATCAGGGCAACGATAATCTTCTGGTAGTGCTGAATTTCCTCAAAGCTTAGCTCTCTATCACGACGATCTTTAAGCCACTTTTCGGCCGGTTGGTAGCCGCCGATGTAGAAGTTCCAGGCTTTTTCCGGGACCATCCCAAAATACTGCTCGTTGTTGATCTGAATTCTTCCTAACCGTTCCCCGGGATAGGGATGATCTTCGCCGGTATGTATAGGTTCTTCATCGTCTTCCTCATAAAGAATAAAGCCCGGCTTGGTTTTAGTGAGTCGCTTGGTGATTTCGTTGCTTCCTTCAACCGGGTAGGTAGTGATAAAATCGTTGACGATGGGATGCTCTAACAGGTGGATTTGTCTTAGTTCCTAAAATCCGCAGGCTTTTTACTTGCATAGGATAATTATTTTACCGGAGGGTATGCGCATCTGATTTACTTTTAAGTGACCAATATCAGCAATCATTGAGCAGCAGATGTAGGCAAATGTTCGAATGTCATGGGAACCGAAGGCTCTTTTTACCCTGTTTTACCGGCTCGTATGCACACCTCGCCCATAGACTATATTCCGCTTCCATACATTTGTGGCTCCGAGAGGGGGGCTAGGCCAGCAGGGGGCTGTAATCCTTGTCGGTGTAGAGTTTGAGCACAGCACGCCGGCCGGTCCTGATCCACTTGGCGGGGACGCTGATGAAGCGGAAGATAAACTTCTTGAGCCGGAAAGTAGGCTGTAGCCAAGAAAGTTGTTGGGCGTATCGTTCGATCAGATATCGGTAAAAATTAGCAATGATCCCGGTCAGGATCATAAAGGCCGTATTATGAGACAGCAGCGAGCAGGGCAGTTTCGACCAGCCAAAATCGTTGCCCATCACATCAAACAGCCGCTCACTGGCCCCGCGCTCGTTGTAGAAGGCCACGACTTCTTCGGGGGCGGCCTCCTGCTCGTCGGTAAGGATCGCCCGCCAGGTGTAGGCTCCGCCGCTGAAGATGTCGGCCTGCCCGTCGGCCCCGTTTGATCCGGCTGAGGACCAACCGGTAGGCGCGGTCTCCGCCAAAGGGGCGCCACCCGGAAAGTTCGGCCACATCCATAGGCTGGCCGCTGATGGCGACGGATTTCCAGTCGTCTTCGGGCAGGGCCCCGACCTGCTGTTCCATGGCCGGGCTTCGTTTGGCCCGGATGCAGAACGAGTTGCACTGGTTTTCGACTATCTTCACGACCTCTTTCTGGTAGGAGGCCGAATCCGCACGGAACCGCCCGATGGAAACCTGATGATTGCTTAGGGTCTCAAATACCCGCTTCAGGGTCTGCTGCTGGGCGTAGGTGGCCGGGCTGTTGCCGCCCCGGCCTTCGATGTAGACCGGCTTGTTTCCGATGGAGGCGACGGCCGGCTGATAACCGTTGCATTTTTATAGGTGCGGGCCGCATCCCATTTTTCGGTGGCGATAACCTGGTTGTCGTAGTCCAGATCGTAGCAGTCCTGCTTGTTGAGCTGACCGGTAACCTGTAAGGCTCCCACCAATAGCTCGTTGAGGGGAGTGTTGATATTGAACTGATGGGCTACCCCGCTGGCCGGGTTGATCTGCTCGGTGGTCTGTTGGCTGAGCTCCTTAATCCCCCGCAAGATGGTATCGGGGCTACTGGCTGACATGCCTTTGATTTGATCAAGCGGCCCACTCAGGTGCTCGGCCAAGTCTTCGGCGCAGTCTCCGCCGCACAGGAAAATCCCCAGCTGATTGCCCACAATATCGCTATAGGAGAATCCCCTCGTCTGGACCCGCTCGCCCAGCTGCCGGTCGATAAGATCGGCCAGCCCAGACTGATGAAAATGCTCATAACAAAAATTAAATCCGCCAAATGGTGTGATCTTGTCCGCTGATTTTGTAATATGCATGCATCATTTATTTAGTGAGTGGTTTCACCTAAATAAATGAAAACTTCTGAGCCAAAAAAGCCTGAATACAACCTGTTCAGCAACTTTTTTGGCTCTTTTTTTATATTGCCTGCGGATTTAAGGTAGTTCGCCTCCCAATTCTACCAGCCGCCAAAAGGTTTCGGCATCGGTGGGATAGGGGACACGCGGAAAGTCGATTTTAAGAAATTCTTTGTACTTCTTACGGTAGTTGGGGAATGCAGTACGGCATAGATATAATCCAACAGGTCAACAGGAGCAAAAGTGCCTTCGGTATCTTCTTTCTCTGGGTGAAAGTAAGATCTAAGCCGTTGGCAATATCTTGAACAATCTCCGCATCCAGATTAGGTTTACGTTCAGGACTTCCATCAAGAGTTTGTTGCCCATTGCTCTCAGGATAGAGATATAAAGGAAAATGATAGGAGGCCTCTTTTGTTTGTGTAGAGAGAGTACATTTATCACTCAATCCTTTAATCATGAATACATGTTGAAAATCAAAAGTACTTTGTTGTTTACATACTAATAACCCGTAATTTAATTTATCATACATATGCTTCATAATATCATCACGAGGGTATGATAAAACTCCTTTTGAGTTTTCTGAATAGATGATATAGCGTCTATCAAAAGGTCTGTAATCAACAGTTCTTATTTTTCCGTTTTCTAATAAGTCATCTTTAGCACTCTGATATTTCCAATCTCTCGAGTCATTTAGGTCGTTATATTTGGATCTGAAGGTTTCTTCATCGAGTTGTTTAAAATCCCTTTCTATTTCTTTGATCTCTTTTTTAGAAATTTGAACTAATAGTTTATCACGAGCGGTAACCATCCCACATGCATTTTTATCAATGAGTTCAGCCAAGCTAAATCCGCTTTCATAGCTTTTTTGATCCTTTAAATCTTTTGGAACAAAAAAGTAATATGGTTTTCGGGGCTCTAGCTGTTCCCAATAGATTGTGGACCTATTATTATCATTTAAGAAAGAGTATTTTTCGTCTCTTTTGCCATAACAATCACTATGGAAGATTCTAGCTAGGTTATTGCTATTGTTGTTTTTAACAAACAGATTAATCGAGACACCTTGTTGTATATCAAAAACGTTTTCATCTTTTGATCCATCTAATGCAACTTCGTTTTTCATTGAACTTCCATGAAGATCCAAAATGAAAATATCATCAAAACACTTCAGAAGATTTTTTCTCATTTGACGATGGATTCTTCCATCTATGAATGAGTTATTAGAAATATAGGCCAGAATACCCTCACTATTCTTTTCAATAAAATATTGGGCAAAACGAATAAACTTTATATAGTCATCAGATAGTGGCTGGATATTTCTTTCGTCTAAATCCTTTTTATAATCAATCATTAGCTCTTCTATCCAATCTGAATCGTTGGAGCTACTAACTGAATATGGAGGATTACCCATAACAACCATGACCGGCGTATCCCGTTTGACTCTGTTGGCTTGATTGGCTTCTTCACTTAACCAACCTGCAAATAATGTCCCTGTATCTTTATGATACTCTTCCAGGGAATTGGTGAGAAAGATCCGAAAGCGTTGATTCGCTTCACGGTTATAGCCTGTTTCTCGTAATAGCATATCAAGCTTTAGGTGAGCCATGGCATAGCTGGCCATCAAAATCTCAAAACCATTCAGACGGGGTATCAAGTGATTTTCAACATAGCTGGGCCAGATGCCCTTTTGTCCTTCAAACTTATTGTGAATCTGATTAATCACTTCAGCCAAGAAGGTTCCGGTTCCTGCTGCTGGATCAAGTATTTGAACCTTGTGGACTTCTTTTTCCTCTTGACGGTAGCCGGTGGAGGATCTGTTGTCCTTGACATCTGTATTTACCTTTACTGTCGTCTTTGAGGTGTCGGCTAAACCCTCAGATAAATCGAATTCATCTTTTAGGATATCATCCACGGCCCGTACGATAAAATTAACCACCGGTTCGGGAGTGTACCATACGCCCCGGCTTTTACGGAGATCGGGGTCAAATTCAGCCAGGAATGTTTCATAAAAGTGAATGATCGGATCATTTTGTTGGGTAGCCTTGCCAAAATCTTTTAACAGGGCTGCCACATCGGTGGCTCGAAAGATGTCTGCTAAAGCATCAACCACCCAGTCTATGCGTTCATCCAGATCATAGCCGGCAATGTATTGGAAAAGTTTCCGGAGAAAGGGATTGGTTTTGGGGATAAGTTGAGCGGCTTCCTGCCGCGAAAAGGAATCCAGCGTGGGATCATGTAATCGGGCCGCAAACATGCCATAAGCAATGGTTTGGGCATAGATATCCGCAAACTCCTTGGCATCGATATCATGAATCAGGACATTTTGAAATGCTTCCAGTTGCTCCCTTAATGTATTGTTTGCTGATTCATTTACCTGGTTGTCATCTTCATCACTTTTTAGCGCATTTTCTATAATCGTAGAAAGCAGTCGGGCTTTCCCGGCCATCATCTTGGAGAGCTTCGAAGATGATGTTATGGTTTGAGCCGTATGCGTGGCAAAGTCGTTAATCAGATCCTTAAACTGATCAAATTTTTCTGTTTTTGGTGAGAGGCTTCCATTTTCAGGTTCCGCAATAGAAATGGATGCAACGAATTCTCCTTCCCGGTACAGATGAAAATCCAGGTAATCGGTGATAATCAGATTGGGCAGAGATTCTTTGTATCTGTCGAATTGCTCCTTATGCTTCTTCCCTTTGAGCGGTTCACCAATATCTTTGGCCTCCATGTATCCCACTGGAACGCCTTTCTGGGTGAGGATATAGTCCGGAGCTCCACATTCGATCCGTGCTGGTTCATTGGTCACCAGCACATTATCAAGCATGGATTCCAACAGCGTTTGAAGATCGCCCCGGTAGCTGTGTTCTCTTGATATACCTGTTTTATACCGTTCATTGAGATTCGCAACGTACTCTGCTACCGTCATACTCTATTCATTTCTTGGGAATCATGATGAAATGGAATGTAACAAAAATAGAGCGAAGGAGATGATGTTCTTCGCAGTGTAAATATGTCCAAGGGAGGCTTTCATTTTGCAGCTGCTCATGTGATTCATAGGGCAATGCAAAGTTTTGAGCAGGAAGTACTGCTTGAGTTACCCCACCAATATGATGATCGAGAATAATTAATCCACGATATAGGGTTGGTCCATGCTGAGTTATTATTAATTTATCCGTTTAGAGATGGCAATGGACGAACCATGCGTATGTTGGCAAATTTAATGTCCTACAAGCAGGGGTATGAAGAAATTGATTTGGAGCCTATAGGAAGTGGTGGAGAAATGAGAAAAAGATACATAAAAGGAGTACAAGCAGTTCAACAAGAAAATTATGAGCCAATGATTCAATTAATAGATGAATTATTTCCTTCTAATTGAATCATTTTTGTCCCGAAATATACGCTTAATTTTGGACCGAGAGACGTTGATACCCTCAATCTTGTGTGATGCAGATTGTGACCGGGCAACCGGGTTAATCAGATCGTACGAGGAAAGCGAAGTATTACCGGTGATACAGCTATCCGTTTTGGATTAGCCTTGGATACGAGCCCGGAAATGTGGCTGCGACTGCAAGCACAGTATGAGTTGAAAAAAGCCCGGGATGAAAGTGATCCGGATCTGAAAAATTAGATTAGAAAAATTGTCGCATACAAAATAAAGTTAGGTTTTTCTACTCCTCAACCAGCAGCATCGAAATGGGATAATGATCGCTGTACCCGGTTTCGGGATTGAACTCGCTGGTGGAGGGGCGTCCAAATCGAATAGGGTTCCGGTAATCACCGCCGCTGATCATCTCATCAAAAAGCTCAATTTTAGCTGAATTCCCATCCGTGAATGTTCTTGGGAAAATAGGCGATGAACTCAGAAACAATCCTTTCGATAGCATAAATTGGTCAAGCACTAGGGGGAAGTTTTGGTAGTAAAAGGTACCCAACCCGGAAGAACTCAGCGACCACATAAGATTATAGAGTCGGGGCGTTCGCGAATTGATTACCTTTTGCTGTGACTTGGTGGAGAGCGCGTATTCAGTAATAGAACGGTTGAAATACTCATCATTGAAATCACCCATTACCACTACCGGAATGTCAGTGCCCTTTATATCATGGATTCGTTCCATCCAGTAACTTAGTGTTTCGGCTGCAAGAATTCGATACGGTTCTGTCACATACTCTCCACCGCTGCGAGAGGGCCAGTGGTTGCCGATAAAGATCAGTTCCCTGCCTTGAGTCGTGGTTACATTAATCTGGAAGATATCACGCGTGGCGCTGCGTTTAAGCACTTCATAGTGGAATTGGTTTTGAAGAGAGAACAAATCACTATCGTACACAAAAGCGATGTCAATACCCCGGTTGTCGCTCATGTCATGATGGGCTACCCGGTAGCTCCGGCTTAATGATGATAGAGCCTCCACAAGTTGTTGGAGTACACGCTCATTTTCTACCTCGCAAACCCCGAACAGATCAGGTCCGCGGCCGTTATTTAGATTGGAAATTATCGAAGACAGCTTGTTTATCTTTTTATTGAGCACGCTCCTGTCCCATCCTTTCAACTCGTTTCTTAAGCGGTTTTGAAGGTATTCGGGACGCCAACTAGACTCTTCTACATCGAATAGATTTTCAAGGTTCCACCATGTTATGTAATAATTATGTTCCATACGAAACCCTTAATGAACTGTTTTTATTAAAGTTAAAATGCTATAATGCTATATAGGTCATTTAGAGAAGAGATGCATGAAAAGAATTTGAAACATTAAAAAAAATTAATACTTTAGGATTAAGAAAATTTAATATTTTAAAAAATCATCTTGTGCCTCTACAAGGCGGCTAACAGACAGAAAAAAAATACGGTACTCAATTATGGACAATTCAAAAAAAGAGACATCTAAAAATGTACTTATCGTAGAAGACGATATGCTTCTTTCATTGGTGGAAGAGAGGCTCATTGAAAAGCTTGGTCATACTGTTATTGGAAAAGCCGGGAGTGGTGAAGAGGCTATCCAAAAGCAGAAGGAGCTGGAACCTGATCTTATCCTGATGGATATTGTTCTTAAGGGAGAACTGGACGGTATTGAAGCGATGAAAGAAATCCGGAAAACATCGGATGTTCCCGTAATCTATCTTTCCGGAAATTCCGATCGCTATAATTATGATCGAGCAAAGCAGACAGAATTTACGGACTACCTGGTGAAACCGATATCGAGCAGAGATTTAATAGGCCCGTTGAACAAGGCGTTTATTACGGAATCAGATCAAGCAAATCAGGCTGACTCCAATCAGGAAAGAAGCATTAAGAATTTAAACTCTCAAAACGGACACATAATTAATAAGTCCGCATAGATTTATAGGTTAAGGTTTAGTATAATCCTCCCGGTTTGATCGCCGCGGAGGATTTTTTTTATCTCTTCCTTAAGCTGATCCAGAGTGATTTCACGAACCATCCGATTGAGGAAGGGTAACTTCCACAGGCCCGCCAGCTGTTTCCAGATTTGCCTGCGCCGGGGCATGGGGCAGCGCCCGGAGTCGATCCCCATCAAACTTATCCCCCGCAAAATAAACGGGTAGATGTTTGTACTGAGTTCTCCACCCAGAATGTTGCCACAGCAGGTAACCGTACCATTATGCTTGGTCTGACGGAGTACGGCATCCAGTATTTCACCGCCCACCGTATCAACAGCAGCAGACCATCGGCCGTCGAGTAATGGTTTGGAAGCCACATCAGTTACCTCCTTGCGATGGATAACATCACGGGCTCCCAGCTCGCGCAGATAATCGGTTTGATTGAGCTTGCCTGTTGCTGCCGTTACGGCGTATCCCTCTTGAGCAAGAAGTCCCACAGCAAAACTGCCCACACCGCCGGTGGCTCCCGTTACCAGGGCGGGGACATCGGCAGATTCACTTTGGTTTTGCTGGATTTTAAGCACCCCATAAGCGGCAGTAAAACCAGCGGTACCGTAGATCATGCTCTCACGAAGCGTCAGTCCATCCGGTAGTGGAACAATCCAGTCTCCCGGTACACGAATATACTGGCCAAATCCGCCCGACGTGTTCTCCCCCAAATCATAACTGGTGACGATGACGGGATCACCCGCAGATAATCGTTCATCATCACTCTGTTCTACAATTCCCGCGGCATCAATACCCGGAGTATGAGGATAAGAAGAGGTGACCCCTTTGTTCCCTGAAGCCGAAAGTGCATCCTTATAATTCAGGGAGGAATATTTAACCCGTATCAGTACTGGGTAATCAGGCAGATCAACAAAAGAGCGTTGCGTAACGGTTTGCTCAAAAGTTTGATCCTCCTTCTGGTGAACAACAAATGCAGTAAAGGTATCTTTTTCCATGGCTTTCCTATCAAAAATTACGGACAGTTTCAATATAAACTAGAAAACAGAGCATAAGCTATTATATTAATGGCATCCAAAATAACCTGGTAATATAAGGACTCGACTGCACCGATGAGTGATGGCAGCCCGAATAATAATTTCGAGGATCGATTAAGCCGCCTGGAGCGGAAGGTTGACCGCCTAGAGCGGATTATTCGGGAGCAAAAAAAGTCCGATATCAAGGCACAAAAGCAAGAGAGTAAAACCCCCGTTCAAGAACAGGCCGAAGAAGAGCAGAAAGTCAGGTATGAAGAAACGGCACACCCAGAGAAGGCCTCGAGCTGGGAGGATCAGCAAAACCTCCTGGGGCAAAACTGGCTGAACTGGCTAGGCATCGGCCTGTTACTACTGGGGGTCATGTTTCTTTTCAAATATTCGATTGACCAGGGCTGGCTGATTCCTCCAGTCAGAAGTGCGTTTGGAGTGGCAATCGGGTGCGGTTTGTTGGCAGGTGGTTTCGCAATTGAAAAAGAGAATATTCTCCGGCAAATACTGCTCGGGGCGGAATCGCTGCGTTCTATATTACGGGGTTTGCCAGCTTCCAGCTCTATAGCTTTTTATCCAGCCAGCTGGTGTGGGTTTTTATGGTGGGGGTGACCATCTTTGCCCTACTCCTTTCCCTGTGGGAGGATGAACCTGTTTTATCGGTAGTAGGAACCATCGGTGGATTGGGCACTCCGTTCATGCTCTACACCGGCCAGGGTTCGTTGCCGATGCTCATGCTCTATACAACGGTCGTATTAATCGGTCCGGTTATTCTTTACATGATTAAGGGGTGGAAACCTCTGCTCTGGTCAGCTGTAGTGGGCGGCTGGCTGGTGCTGATGGTTGGGCTGATCGTTAATGTTATTGATGTAGAAAATCCCTCTTCGCTGGATCGTTGGACCCTGCAGCTGGGTGTTCTATTTGTGGGTGCGATTAGCTGGATTATTCCGGTATACCGTGAAATTCTTACGAATCGGGAACCGCAGCGATGGCCCGACTCTGCTAACCTTCACAAAAAAGAGTCCGATCAACCGTTTGTAGCCAACGTCAATGTTCAGGTGCTTTCCGTGTTGATGCCGGTATGCATGCTGTTTTATTCGTACGGATTATGGTCGATTTCATCAGAAGTTTGGGGCGTCATAGCGCTGATTGCCTCCCTGCTAATTGGTTATAGCTACCTGCCGCTACGATCAGAAGAGCTTTTCAAGCTTTCCCTGGTGCATGGTTTCACGGCCCTGATTATGATCACCATATCACTCACGTTGTTGTTGGATGGCGAAATACTGCTGATAGCACTTACCCTTGAAGCGCTTTGCCTGCGGATCATAGCCTCTAAAACAGGGGATCGAAATATCTCTCTTTCATCACATATTTTGTTCGTGTTTATAGCGATTTGGATGGTGGACCGCCTACTGATGGTCACGACAGCAAGTATGCCATTGTTTAATCTCGATGCCTTAACCGAGCTATTTATTATCGGTATTGGGGGAATTATGGTACCTGCATATATTGGTACGAATAAGGTCAATAGTACTACTGTCTATCGGTTAACTGCTCACATAGCCCTGCTTGGGTGGTTTCTCAAAGAACTTTCAACACTGCAAGATGGTCAGGCTTACGTAACGGTGGCTTGGGGAATCTATGCGTTGGCTGTCCTATACGTAGGATTCCGGGAAAGCAATATTCGGATACGTTTGCTGGGCATGGCCACGATATTCCTGGTTGTGGGCAAGCTGTTCCTGGTCGATTTAACCCAGATTAATACCCTGCTTCGAATCCTGCTGTTTATCGGGTTTGGGGCCATATTTTTGCTGGTAAGTTACTTTCTGCATAAAAACTGGGGTGAACCCCCCAATTCACCGGAACCCGCAAAAGAGGCAGAAGTTGATTGAACAATTTCAAAAACACACAATATTAAATTAAGAAGACATATGAATCTCATATCCTGGTCTCTATTGTTGCTCTTTATCTTTTCATTACAGGCTGTTCAAGCTCAGGAAGCCAATTATGAAGAATCTGAGGTACCGGACTACACGCTCCCGGAAATTTTGAAAACGATTGACGGTAATACTGTAGAATCGATCAGGGAGTGGAAGTTTAACCGACGGCCCGAAATCATTGAGCTGTTTCAGAAGCACGTGTACGGTGAAGTTCCCCAGCAGTTTGATTCCATCGAATTCAAAACTGCCAGTGAAAACAAAGATGCCATGGGAGGCACGGCAACGGCCAGGCAGATTGATATTATCGTGCATCGCAATGGCAGTAGTCTCACCATCGGTTTGAACCTGCTGATTCCCAATCAGGTGGAGAAACCCGCCCCGGTAACGCTGCTTATCAACCACCGGGGGGCAGATAACATGGATATTACACGAGAGAATAAAGAAGATTTTTGGCCGGCGGAATATATCATCGATCGTGGCTATGCGGCGGCGGTTTTTGACGTGGAGGATGTAGCAGATGATAATGCCAAAACATTTGCTGAGGATGTAATCCAGAAACTGTATCCTGAGCAGCTAAAAAAACCTGACGGCATGCGGGGACTCTCGGCATGGGCATGGGGAGCTATGCGGGTGATGGATTATCTTGCCCGGGAACCTAACATTGATCAGCAACGATCAATTGTTATCGGGCACTCTCGTGGCGGAAAGGCGGCCCTCTGGACGGGAGCCCAGGATGAACGGTGGGCCGTGACAATTTCAAATGAATCGGGAGCGGGCGGGGCGGCACTTTCCCGCAGAAAATTTGGTGAAACAGTACAGAGAATCAACAACTCATTTCCTTACTGGTTTACGCCTAATTTCGATAACTATAACGATAACGAATCAGATTTACCTGTAGATCAACACATGCTCATCGCCTCTATGGCTCCGCGGGCCGTGTATGTTGCCAGCGCGGAAGAAGACCAGTGGGCAGATCCACGGGGGAGTACCTGTCTCTGTATAACGGATCTATGGTTTACGAAAAGATCTTCGATATTCCGATTTCACTTGAGAAAAAGATGCCGGAAGTCAATTCGCCCATCCACACCGCACATCTTGGCTATCATATCCGGGATGGAGAACACGACCTGACGCGCTACGACTGGGAACAGTTCTTGAACTTTGCTGATCAATATTTTCAGATTCAATAACGTCCTTGAATTTACTTTGGAATTAAAAACATCAGCGGGAAGTTTCCTCCATCGTAATTTTTACGGCCCCGTTTGCAGGTTGTATCGGCTTTGAACGATATCTCCCGTACTGCTGGGTGAGCTCGGCACCAAAATAGAGGATGGCTGCTGAATAATAGACCCAGAGCATCACCAGGATAAGCGAGCCCACGATGCCGTATGTGCCCTCAATATTTGCAGAGCCAATCATAAGTCCTATCAGCAGCTTGCCAATTACAAAGAGGAGTGAGGTAAGGGCCGAACCGAAGACTGCCACCTCCCACTTCATATTTACCGCAGCCAGGTATTTGAAGATAAAAGCCAGGATAAGTACGACGAGTAAATAGGAGAGCAAGGGACCCAGAATATTGAACAGCAGCGAGGTGATCTGGTCCACTGCCAGCAGACGATTCATCACTTGGTTCATGATGACCAGGAAGGAGTCTAGCAGAACCGACATCAGGATAAGAGACACCAGTACAAGTATAATCCCCAGCGAAAAAAGCCGGTTGATGATCAGGCTCAGCACCGTGTTTTTAGGCTTAGGTTTTACATCCCAGATGCGATTCAGCGAATACTGTATATACAGGAAGAACGAGCTGGAGGAAACGAGGAAAGCGGTTAGACCAACGACAGTGCGAACCGAGGATTCCTCTTGCTGAAATTCGACAGAATAGCTGGTGATCAACCCCTGAATAAGGCTGGCCAGTCGGTCGCCCCAGAGTATGCGAATTTGTTCGAAAATCTCTGAATTGGCTACCTGCTGGCCTGCAAAAAAAGCCACGCCGTTGAGAATAATGATTAAAATCGGGGGAATAGAGAAAATCCCAAAAAAGGCCAGCGCTCCGGCGCGTGTTATAGCCTCGTCATCAATGAACTCGAGGACGGCATTGTAAACAATAGAGTAGGAGGTCTTGAAAAATGACCCGATCATACAGATTCCATCCCCAAAAGGTTCAGGAAAGATCCAGCATTCGGTTCAGTGCCAGCAGGGCCGAATCAGTGGTTTCGGGGTCGACTGTAATCTGATTGACGACTTCGTCCTGTTCTAACATCTCAAGCGACCATAACAGGTGTGGCATGTCGATCCTGTTCATCGTCAGGCAGGGGCACATAAAAGGATTTACAGAGACGATCTCCTTGTCCGGGTGCTCGCTGGCAATACGGTTCACGAGGTTCATTTCGGTGCCGATGGCCCATTTACTGCCAGCCGGCGCGTTTTCAATCGTATTTATGATGTAGCTGGTGGAGCCGTTAAAATCAGAAGCCTGCACCACATCATACGTGCATTCAGGGTGAACCAGGATGTTGATGTCCGGGTCTTTTTTTCTAAGGTTTTCAATATGCTTTACGTTGAACTTTTCGTGCACCGAGCAGTGCCCTTTCCATAGAATAACTTGGGCTTCCTGTAACGGTCCGCTGCATTCAAACTCTTCCTCCTGGGGATCCCAAACGGCCATCTGATCCAGCGGTATTCCAAGGTCATACGCCGTATTGCGGCCCAAGTGCTGGTCTGGCAGAAAAAGGATGCGCTCTTTCTGCTCAAAGGCCCATTGAATAATATCTTTGGCGTTGGAGGAAGTAGTCGTAGACCCGCCATTTCGCCCTACAAATGCCTTGATGGCCGCGGTCGAATTCACGTATGTTAACGGTAGGATGGTATCGCCGAAGGTATTCTGCATCACCTTCCAGCCGCGTTCCGTTTGATCGATATTGGCCATATCCGCCATGGAACATCCGGCGCGCATATCCGGCAGAATTACTTTTTGGTGGTTATCGGTGAGCATGTCCGCCGTTTCAGCCATAAAATGTACGCCACAGAAAATGATGTATTCCGCCTCCTTGTTTTCCGCTGAAATCTGTGCCAGCTTCAGGGAATCGCCCCGGGCATCCGAAAACTGGATTACCTCATCTTTTTGATAGTGGTGACCCGGCATAAAAAGCCGTTTACCGAATTTTTGTTTGATATCCCGGATACGTTCGGCCATCAGGGACTCTTCCATTTCCCGATAGCGGTCCGGCAGGGTTACCTGTTCATCTTGCTGTAAAAAATCTAGCGTTTCCATTGTGCTGATTTCTGATATTTGTAGTCATCCTGAATAGTATAGATTCCCAGTGTAGTATTCAGGTGACGTATTTTTTAATTAACTATGTCAATAAGGTGAAACTGATATCCAATGCCGTAACGGAGTGCGTCAGGGATCCCATCGAAATATAATCAGCGCCGACATCCCGATACTTGGCCATATTTTGCAGCGTGATACCACCTGATATTTCCGTAATAATATGATCGGGCACCAGTTGTACAAATTCTTTGATTTCCTTGGGCGACCGGTTGTCAAACATGATTATATCGGCCCCGGCATCTACCGCCTCCAACACCTGCTTCCGGGTTTCCGTTTCTATCTCGATTGGGGTCATATGTCCCGTTTGGGCGCGGAGTTTTTGTACTGCCTGGGTGATACCGCCCGCCGCTTTAATGTGATTATCTTTGATCATGATGCCATCATCCAGCCGAAACCGATGGTTGAACCCACCGCCACAGCGCACGGCGTATTTTTGGAGCATCCGTAGCCCCGGTAGTGTTTTGCGGGTGTCACAAACGCGGGTTGGAGAATCCTCTAACGCATTGACCGCTTGTTTAGTGCGTGTGGCGATGCCACTCATATGTTGCAGCAGGTTGAGGATAACACGTTCTCCGCTAAGCAATGCTGCTGTTGGACCTTTAGCGCGCGCAATTTCATCCCCTCTCTTTACCGGGTCCCCATCATTTTTGAGTAAATCTACCTCGACCCGGGGATCTAGCTCATGGTACGCCAGGTTGATAACCTCGAGCCCAGCCAGAATTCCATCGGCTTTTGTGCTGAATATGCCACTAGAAGATTTATTATTAGGGAAGAACCCACTGGTGAGGTCGCCAAATCCAAGGTCTTCTTCAAGAGCTTGGCGAATCAATTTTCGAAGATGTAAACTGTTCACAATAATTTTTTGGAACCGGCGGCAAGCTTTGATGGGCCTGCCTGTTACTTTCTGGGGTTTATTCCCTATATTTAAACGCTAAGTATAAGGATTTTACACGAGTTAACTAAGTATAATGATCTACCTGGATTACGCAGCTACCACACCGATGAGCAAGCATGCCATAGAAGTTTATGGAGAGGTGGCCGACAAGTATTTTGGCAACGCCAGCAGCCTGCACGATTACGGTTCCACTGCCGAGCAGATCCTGAACAAGGCGCGTCAGACAGTTGCAGATATTATCAATGCGGAAGCCAGGGGCATCTATTTTACCGGAGGCGGTAGCAAGGCCAACGAGCTGGCGATACTGTCGCTGGTTAAGGGCCATGCAGACGGCAGCGGACATCTGTTGACAACCCAAGCCGAGCATTCCTCGGTGCGGAACGTGTTTCAACTGCTGGCGGATCAAGGCTATGATGTAGAATATATCCCGCTGGATCAGCAGGGACGTGTTATGCTGGATGTGCTTGAGGATATGATTCGTGAGGATACTGTCTTGGCCTCTGTGCATCACGGAAACTCGGAGATAGGTACGCTGCAAGACCTGGAGTCGATCGGAGAATTGCTCCACCAGCACGATGTGATGTTCCACAGCGACTGCGTACAAACTTTTGGCAAAGTGCCGCTGGACCTGAAAGTTGCGCAACTGGACAGTATCTCAATTTCCTCCCACAAAATATATGGACCCAAAGGCGTAGGGGCGGCATATATTCACCCCTCGCTAAGCTGGAAATCGGTGGTTCCCGGTACCACGCAGGAAAAGGGATTTTCATCTGGCACTGTTAATGTGCCCGGGGTAGCCTCCTTCATGGCGGCTGCTAATGACATTGTGGAGCAGCAGGACCAGGAGATGGATCGGGAACGAACCCTGCGCCAGCTGTTCTTGGATCAACTTATGGACGCAGAGTTTGAAATTGATCTGGAAGGTGATCCTGACCACGGTCTGCCCAATATCATTGGATTAAGACTGCACGGCATTGAAGGTCAGTACGCCATGATTGAATGTAACCGGCTGGGACTGGCCATATCGACCGGAAGCGCTTGTTCCGTAGGCTCCGAGAAACCAGCGGCTAGTATGGTGGCGCTGGGGCGATCAGAGCAGGAGGCACGAGAATTTATTCGCATTTCGTTAGGTAAACAGACTACGGAAGATGAGATATCGGAATCCGTAAAAATCATTAAAAAAGTATTGACCAAACATTTTAGTATGGTTAAGCTTTAATAAAGTTAACTCAGATACAGATTTATGTGTTATTTTGTACGAACAATTTTATTTAGTGTTCTAATAACGATTTTTGCTGCAACCGGCGCAATGGCTCAGGAAAGCAGCAGCAATGCCGAAGTTGTACTAACAGAATACAGCGACTTTCAATGCCCGGCCTGCGGTTATTTTTATCCCATGGTTGAGAAGCTGAAAGAGGAATATGGCGATAAGCTGCGGGTTAACTACCGGCACTTCCCGCTCAACAGCCACCAATTTGCCGCACTTGCTGCGCGTGCTGCCGAAGCTGCTGGAAATCAAGGTGAATTTGATGCCATGCACGATCGTCTTTTTGAAAATCAGAAGAGTTGGTCAAGTTCAGGGAACCCACAGTCCGTGTTTACCGGCTATGCGCAGGATATCGGACTGGATATTCAGCAGTTCAAGAACGATCTCAATTCAGCTGAAACCCAGCAGACCGTGATGGAGCAGAAAAAAGAGGGCCAGAACAGGGGCGTAAATTCTACCCCCACATTTTTTGTGAACGGAGATATCGTTCAGCAGCTGCCACGTTCCTATGAGCAGTTTAAGGCGATTATTGAAAGCGCCATGCAGGAATCGAAATAAGTTGTACTTGAGATGCATGGCGCTCAATTGAACGCTTGCATCCCCTTATGTTTTTCGGTAACATCGTTGCGTTCATTGAATGAATGCTGTTTGTCGTTAGGAGTGCTTTCCGCGGATACGGAGGGCTGAGATAACATCCTCAACACTTGACCTGGTTAGCACCAGCGGAGGGAAACGGCACTATTTTTTAGCCCATCTTCTACCGGTAAACAGCAAATGCAATCAAAGCTGTTGACCTATGTCGGATTCTCAATACAAAAGTTACGCCCGTGCTCTAACTATCGCTACATCAGACAGCGGAGGCGGTGCCGGCATCCAGGCTGATCTTAAAGCGTTTTCGGCGATGGGATGCTACGGTATGTCCGTATTGGCCGCCCTGACTGCCCAGAACACCAGGGATGTGACTGGTATCCACGCTCTGCCAACTGATTTTGTTGCCCTCCAGATTGATACTGTGATAGAGGATCTCGGGGTGGATGCAGTCAAAATCGGCATGCTTTTCAGCAGCGAAATTATGGCGACGGTAGCCGAGCGACTGGAAGTGCACTCGATCGAAAACATCGTGCTCGATCCGGTGATGGTGGCCGAAAAGCGGGGCCAAGCTCATTGAGGATGATGCGATCGAATCACTTAAAAAAGAGCTGTTTCCGCTGAGCACTCTAATCACACCAAATTTACCAGAAGCAGAAATATTATTAGAGATCGAAATTGAAGATCGTTCAGAGATGGAGTCGGCTGCCCGTAAACTCCTGGAGCTGGGGCCAAGGGCTGTGCTCCTGAAAGGTGGACACTTCAGCAACGAGAAGAGCATCGACTGCCTGGTGACTTCAGAAAAAGACGATCAGGGTAAAGATATTTACTGGTATGAGTCGGGGCGGATTTATACAAAAAACACCCACGGAACCGGCTGCACGTTATCTTCAGCTATCGCGGCCGGGCTTGCCAAGGGAGAGGTGCTACCTCGGGCAGTACATTCAGCCAAAGAATATATTACCGGCGCTATTAAAGCCGGCAGTGAATATGAGATCGGTCAAGGCCACGGGCCGCTCCATCATTTTTACCAGTGGTGGGAGTAATTTTAGAAGATTCTATAATACTTGAGTTGCTAAAGGCCAGTGAAAACTTTTCCGTTTTTGGATCAAAACAAGATAAGCGTTCTCAAAAAGTGAATATTGAAAATAAGACGACAATAAGAACTAAATTCTAAAATTGATTAAATGAATTTCACCGACGAACTCTGGTCGACCATTGAACCGATGTATGATGCTATCCTGGAACTACCCTTTATACGGGAGCTAACGGATGGCACGCTTCCAGAAGATATCTTCCTGTTTTATCTCAAACAGGATACACTCTATCTGGCCGACTTCTCGCGGGCACTGTCACTGGCGGGTGTCCGCGCAGATTCAACCACCCAGATGTACGATTTCTTTAAATTTGCCAGCGAGGCGGTGGTCGTGGAGCGACAGCTTCATCAGAATTTTTACGAGCAGTACGGCACTGAGATGAATCCCAAAAAGTCGCCTTCCTGCTTTTCCTATACGAACTTTCTGCTTTCCACAGCGGCTACCCGGGATAACGTTGTCAATATTGCGGCCCTGCTGCCCTGCTTCTGGATCTACCGCGAGGTGGGACTGGAGATCTACGAGAATGCAGCCGATGACAATCCCTACCAAGACTGGATCGACACCTATGCCGGGGAGGAATTCAACGAGAGTGTGGACCGGGCGATCGAGATTACCGACGAAGTAGCGAAACAGGAATCACCAGTGCGACTTGAAGAGATGACCGAAGCGTTTGTAAAATCGACGGAGCTGGAGTGGATGTTCTGGGACAGTGCCTATAAAAAGGAACAGTGGCCGTTACAGGAGATTCTGGATGAAGAATTTTAACTATGTTGCCAGTCCAAATTATATGCTAATGAAGTTGGATTATGACTGATTTAAAAAGCCTGTTTATTTCTTTTTTTATACCCCTGTTACTGATTTCGGTCTGTTTGCCCTGGTCAATTCAGGCGCAAAAGCGGGGTGAATCTAGCAGCGAACAAACGGCTGATTCTATTCTCACACTCACTGTGCAGCCCGAAAAAAAATTCCAGCGAATTCAAGGATTCGGGGCCTCCGATGCCTGGAGTATCCAGTTTGTAGGAAAAAATTGGCCGCTGGAAAAGCGCAACCAGATGGTCGACTGGCTTTTCAGCACCGGGATGGATGACCAGGGCAATCCGGAGGGGATTGGTCTAACGATCTGGCGCTTCAATATTGGTGCGGGCAGTGCTCGTCAGGGCGAAGCCAGCGGCATCGGTGATGAATGGCGACGAGCCGAGAGCTTCCTGGCGGCCGACAGTACCTACGACTGGAGCAAGCAGGCCGGCCAGCAGTGGTTTATGAAAGCCGCTCACGAACGGGGAGCCGACACTTTTATCGGCTTTGTAAACAGCCCGCCGATCCTGCACACTATCAACGGGTACGCTTATGGTGATGGTGACGGCGACGCTAATTTATCCATCGAAAACTACCCTGCCTTTGCTGAATACCTGGCTACGATTGCCAGATATTTTGAGCAGGAGGGAATTCCATTTGATTACCTCAGCCCGGTCAATGAACCGCAGTGGGACTGGTCGGAGGATAATGGGCAGGAGGGATCACCGTATCAAAATGCAGAATTTGCGGGCGTTATTAAGGCTCTTGATCATAAGCTGCAGGAGTATGAGTTGGATACGAAGATCGAGATCCCGGAGACTGCACAGATCAATTTTTTATATGATGGAAATCTAGAGGGAAGAAGCAGGCAGGCCGACTTCTTTTTCGGTCCACAAAGTGCCGTAAAAGAATTACAGGCTTTGGCTCATAAAGTAGCGGCCCACAGCTATTTTACCACCTGGCCTGTTGAGCGAATGATAGAGCAGAGAAAGGAACTTTCTGAGCACCTCCAGAAGGTAGATCCTGAGCTGGAATACTGGATGACAGAATATTGTATCCTGGCTGATAACGAGCAGATCCAGGGCAATGGAAAAGATCTGGGTATGGATCCGGCCCTGTATGTAGCCCGGTTAATTCATTTCGACTTGGCTATTGCCAACGCTTCATCCTGGCAGTGGTGGCTGGCGGTCAGTCCTTACGATTATAAGGATGGCCTGATCTACATCGAGAAAAACAGGTCGGATGGTGCATTCACCGACTCAAAACTGCTTTGGGCCGTAGGTAACTACAGCCGGTTTGTTCGCCCGGGAGCCAGCCGCATCGGGGTTAGCCGTTCCGACAACGCATCGCCGAGAGAAGCGGCGGATGAAGTGATGGCTTCTGCCTATGTGGATGAAAGCGGCGAAACGATCACCATCGTTGCCGTAAATTACGGATACTCGAACGAGCCGTTTCACCTGCAGGTTGAGGGGGCTGAGCCTGTGGAGTTTACTCCTTACCTGACCAATAGTGAGTCTGATCTGGAAAAGCAGCCTAATGTCGGCTCAGGAGAAGAGTTTTCGATGCCGGCACGCTCTGTGGTTACATTTGTAGGAGAACTGTAATACTAATACTGATCTGGAAAATTTCCTGAAAACCCTATGAGAGTTGGAATTATCGGTGGAGGAATTATCGGCCTCAGCCTCGGCTGGCAGCTGCAGCGCAGGGGCGCAGAGGTTACTATTTTTGAGAAGGGTAACGTGGGAGAAGAATCGAGCTATGCGGCGGCCGGTATGCTGGCGCCATACGCTGAAGTGGGATTTGAAGAAATAGAGTTAATGAAGCTCGGCCAGGAGAGTTTGCGGTTATATCCGCAGTTTATGGAGGAACTTTCTGAAGATATTGACGCCGGAAAGGTGCCCAAATTTGACCGGTGCGGGACACTGCTTATTGGTGTAGATCGTGATGATACCGAGCACTTAAAACGATTGTATGATTTCCGGGAGGAGCTCTCCCTGACGGTGGAGATGATTACAGGTACCGAGGCCCGTGAGCGGGAACCGCTGCTGTCTCCCAAAGTGGTATCGGCCGTGTGGCTGCCGGATGATGCCCAGATCGATAATCGTGCGCTGGTTGGCTGCCTTAAAAAAGCATTTGAGTCGTGCGGCGGAAAGCTATTGGAACAGACTACTGTAGAAAAGCTGAATTCGTCGGATGGGGAAGTAAAAGGCGTGTCAACTGGATCCAAGAACTACGCATTTGACAATGTAGTGCTGGCCGCAGGCTGCTGGTCGGGCAAGCTGGGCGGAATTCCCGATGAGATCAGGCCGCCAATTCGCCCGGTTAAAGGTCAGATTATTACTTTGAAACAGACCGAAGATTGCGATCTGAAAGGCATTGTACGTTCACCACGATTTTATCTTGTGCCCAAAGAGGATGGTACGCTTCGTCTTGGTGCTACCAGCGAGGAAAAAGGCTTTGATAAGATGCCTACGGCCGGCGGACAGAAAGAGCTGCTCGAAGAGGCGTGGGAGGCTGTTCCCTCCATTTACGATCTGCCCCTGATTGAAACTATTGCCGGGCTGCGTCCGGCCAGCCGTGACCATGCCCCGATAATAGGTCAGTCTGCCTTGCAGGGGCTTTTTTACGCTACCGGGCACTACCGCCACGGAATCCTGTTGACGCCTGTAACTGTTTATTTATTAGTGGAAGAGATCATAAATAAGGAGGTTCCCGAGACGCTCGAACCCTTCCGTCCGGGCCGATTTTAAAATCAAACAGAAATCTGAAGAACTTTTGCGTTATGAAGTTGACTATAAATGGCGACACCGTAAATACGAAAGCCACAACGGTTAAAGAGTTGCTGGAGCAGTATGATGTTGGAACCAATGGAGACAGCAAGGGGACAGCTGTGGCCGTGAACGACACGGTTGTCCCAAAATCTCAATGGGACCAGCAACACCTGGAAGAAGAGGATAAGGTGGAAATTATCCGGGCAACACAAGGCGGCTAGTTGGGATTAAGAATGAAGGATTAGGAATTAAGAATTTGATAGACTCAATTTGTACTGATTGCTCGTTGTCGGCACAGGTTGCGGTTCGTTTTTTCGTCGTTCAAAAAATGAACAACAGCCCAAAATGGATTATGGACAAAAAATGTGAATTTTAATAAAGCGTTAAACTGAATGCCCGGGTTATTTAAAATCTTGTAGAGTCGCCTTGAATGTGTCTAGCTTTATAAGATTAGGCATAATCGACCTGTTTTAAATTTTATTTATTTAATTATGAGCAAACTGAAAATTGCAGACAAAGAATATGAGTCGCGCCTGATTGTCGGTAGCGCGCGCTTCCCTGATCCCGATACGATGCGGCGGGCATTAAAGGCCAGCGGCACGGAGATTGTGACCGTAGCCCTACGCCGTGCCAATCTGGATCGGGAGGAGGGGGAAGATATCCTCAGCTATCTCGACCAGGATAACTATTTCATTCTCCCGAATACCGCTGGTTGCTATACCGCAAAAGAGGCCGTGCTGACCGCCCAGATGGCGCGTGAAGCACTGGGTACCAATTGGGTGAAACTGGAGGTAATTGGCGACGATGAAACTCTGTTCCCGGATGTGCCGGAACTACTGAAAGCCGCTGAACAGCTCATTATGGAAGATTTCGTAGTGCTGCCCTATGCCAACGACGATCCGATCACCTGCAAGAAACTGGCCGACATGGGGTGTGCCGCTGTTATGCCTCTGGGAGCGCCGATCGGTTCGGGGATGGGGATTCGCAATCCATATAACCTGCAGATAATACGCGATCAAGTTGACGTGCCGGTGATTGTAGATGCCGGAGTGGGTACTGCCTCTGATGCAGCGATTGCGATGGAGCTGGGCATGGACGCCGTGCTGATGAATTCGGCGATTTCTCAGGCTAAACACCCAGTCAAAATGGCCGAGGCGATGAAACTGGCGATCAAGTCTGGAAGGCTTGCGTACGAGTCCGGGCGAATGTCCCGCAGGTTGTATGCAAAGGCCTCGAGCCCGCTGGAGGGCCGCATGGAAGTCTCTGGTGCCAATGACTAAGCCCACATTTAGATACTACCTGATCACCGACCGAAAAAAATGTGTCCCAAGAGTGCTCCCTGACCTAGTAGAAGAGGCCTGCCGGTCGGGCATCCGGGCAGTTCAACTGCGTGAAAAAGATCTGAACGGAAGGAGTCTATACCTGCTGGCCAAAGAGTTGAGAACCATAACTGCCCGATGGAATACCAAGCTTTTTATTAATGATCGAGTCGATATTGCACTGGCTGTAGAAGCCGATGGTGTGCACTGCCGGGAGACTAGCATACCACCTGCGAAGATAAAGAAGATGAATACTTCACTAAGGCTGGGAGCAAGTGTTCATTCACTGGAATCGGCTGAGGAGGCGCAGAAAAGGGGCGCTGATTTTTTGCTTTTTGGACCGGTTTTCCACACCATCTCCAAAGCGAAATATGGAGATCCCCAGGGAATTGAAAATCTTAAACGGATAGTTGAAAGTGTGAAAATCTCGGTGTATGCAGTGGGGGGTATTACGCCGGAACGAGCTCAAAGTTGCCTTGAGGCCGGGGCTTTCGGCGTTGCGGGAATATCATCGATCATGGAGGCGGATTCGGTTGCGGATAAGGTCGGGGAGTGGAAAGATTTAATTGGCGCCCTTTGATTATCAGTGCAACATTAGATACATGTTTTCGTCATCCTGCTCCACGATGTTGGAATTCTCGAGGTAAGAATTGTTGACAAAAGACTGGATGAATTTTGACAATATTCCTCTGCGAGATACTGAATTATGTTCAGCATGGCGGTGACAGTTCTTCCTTTTTTGCAGTCAATCAATAAAAATATTTTGGATCTGTATCAATCGTATGAATAACAATCTACGCGGCGTTTATCTCATTACAGACACTTCTATCCAGACCCGCTTTACGCACCTGGAGCTCACCGAAATGGCTGTTGAGGCCGGAGTGCACCTGGTTCAATATCGCGATAAAAAGAGAACGGCCCGACAGGCATTAGCTGAGATTGAGGAAATATCAGAATTAACGCGGCAGACAGAAACAAAACTGATCGTCAACGACCGGGCAGATCTTGCTTTGGCTGGCGGAGCAGACGGCGTGCATCTGGGGCAGGATGATCTGCCGATTGAAGCGGCGCGCGATCTGCTGGGCAGCCAAAAGCTGATTGGTGGAACCTCTTCAACGCTAGAAGAGGCGCTGCGGGTGCAGCAACTTGGAGCCGACTATGTGGCGCTGGGCCACATTTTCGAGACCTCCACCAAAAAGAAAGAGTATCCGCCCCGCGGTCTGGTTACACTGCGTAGGGTGGCCGATACGGTTTCCATTCCGCTTGTAGCAATCGGCGGTATCACCCTCGAAAATGCGCCGGAAGTGATCGATGCCGGCGCCGATATTATTGCGCTATCCTCAGCAATTTGTGCAGCAGAAGATCTGTTAAAGGCGGCGAAGGAGTTTGTGGCAATTTTTGATTGATAAGTAACGAGTAATTTTTTCTCAACTACCCCTTACTTATTACCTGTTGCTCGTTATTTTTGAAAAGTAATAGAGATTAAGCTTGAACTAGCTAGCCAACAACTATTAATCAATTTCCAATAACCAGAAACCATGATTTACGAATTTATAGACCGCTCTCCTCAATTTGATGACAGCGTTTTTGTGGCGCCCAGTGCCGATGTCGTAGGGGATGTGACTATCGGCAGCCAGAGCAGCGTGTGGTTTAATGTGACAATCCGCGGCGATGTAAACTGGATCGAGATCGGTGAACGAAGCAACGTGCAGGATAACGTCTGCATCCATGTGATGAACCAGACAGGCCCGACAAAGATCGGTGATGAGGTGACGATCGGCCACAGCGCCATGGTTCACGGCTGTACTATCCACGACCGGGTGCTGATCGGCATTAACACCACGGTGCTGGACAAGGTCGTGATCGAAAGCGACGTAATGGTGGCGGCGGGAAGCCTGGTACCGCCGGGCAAAAAGCTGGAATCGGGGTACCTGTATATGGGCTCACCGGTGCAGCAGAAGCGCAAGCTGACTGACAAAGAGATCGCCTCCATCAAGGAGCATTCCCAAAATTACATCAAATATTCCCGCGCCTATCAGCAGAAAGATTCATACGACGAAAATCCTTTTTATACTCCAAAGAGTTAAAGGTTGAAGATTTCATGTTACAGGTTTTATCCAATCTTCAACTTTTAACCTGCAACATTTAAAAAGTAAAATGTCCGGAATCTATATTCATATTCCGTTTTGCAAGCAAGCCTGTTCCTACTGCGATTTCTACTTCGTCACCCGCACGGGCTATCGCGATGAATTCGTAAATCGGCTGGTGGAGGAGATTTATTCTTATGAGGGAACCACGTTTAGTAAGGAGCCGGTCAACTCAATCTACATCGGAGGAGGCACGCCCTCACTTTTAGCTCCTGCTCATGTTGAGCGAATATTGCAGGCGTTGCAGGATACTTTCCAGCTGGATCCCAGAGAGATTACGCTCGAAATGAATCCCGATGATGTAACCCGGGAATATCTTGGACGTCTTCTCGATCTTGGCATCACGCGCTCCAGCATGGGTGTGCAGACCTTCAAGCCGGAGCTACTGACGTTCATGAACCGCGCCCATACCCGGGAGCATGCTCTCAACTGCCTGGAACTGCTTCGGGGTACCGGCTTCCGCACCTTTACTGCCGACCTGATCTACGGCAACCCGGGCCAAAGCCTGCAGGACCTGGAAAAAGATCTGGACACGCTGATTAGTTTTGATCCCCCGCATGTGTCTGCTTATTCGCTGACTATTGAGCCCCAAACGCGGCTGGGCAAGCAGGTAGAGCTGGGGCGTATCGATCCACCGAAAGACGACAAGGTAGCCGACCATTACGATTTGGTGGTAGAGAAGCTGGACGCAGCCGGAATTGAACAGTATGAAGTGAGCAATTACAGCAAGCCCGGGCACGAGGCGGTCCACAACAGCAACTACTGGCGGCACGAGAATTACCTGGGGCTGGGTCCGGCAGCGCACTCTTTTTGGTGGGATGAAAACAAAAACAAAACGGCGATGCGCTGGAACAACAAATCAGATCTAAAAGCCTATCTCAATGAGGATATTTCCGAAATCCGGGATGAACAAGAACAGTTGAACCAGCTTCAATTGGCAGAAGAACGGCTTATGCTGGGACTTCGAACGCGGGAGGGGGTAACAAAACAGGAGCTGGACAAGCGGTACGATTACAAGCTTAATGAGCGACAGCTCAACTATATCCTACAAAAACAACAAGAGGGAACGTTTGATTTTGACACTAAAACTTTGCGTCTTACCCCACAAGGACGAAAAATTGCCGATTCAATTTTGCTGGATCTGGTGACTATGCATTGAATAAAACCATGCAAGTAATGTTCATTTTTTCCCGGTGGGCTGATTGTACGTTGGGGAATTAGTGACTTATTCCATGTAAGATGGAGCTCACTTGGAAGATGTATCCCATCAGATGGCCTGTCACTTAATCAGTGTCATCTTTTTTACCGAGACCTGCTGATCGGTAACGAGCCGGTAAAAATAGATGCCGGAAGCCAGGCTGCTGCCGTCAAAAGGAACGGAGTGAAAGCCAGCGGGAAGAACCTCATCTCTAAGCGTAGCCACCTTTCGACCTGTAACGTCATAGACGCGGAGCTGCACGCGGGTTTGCTGCGGAAGCCCAAACTCAATGGTCGTGCCAGGATTAAATGGATTGGGATAGTTCTGTGCAAGTTGCACCTGTTCTGGCGCATGCGAGGTGACCGTCAGCCGAAATTCATCCACAGATGAGCCGTCAGGATTGGCCATGACAATACCAACTTCTTCAATATTTTCCCATCGAACCAGCGTTTTTAGATCTGTCTTCCCATTAATATTTCCGGGCCGGGTAATCGTTGCCACCGAACCATCCGTAAAAAAGACAATAAGTCCCAGCTGGGTTGATGGCTGTTCAAATTCAGCCAGCACCTGCACGTATCCCTCAAGCTCCGCGGCTTTTGTGGCGGTGATATATTTTGCGCCCAGCGAAGTGACATTTTCAAACGTGTTCATAGTGTCCCGGGCAGTCAGGGTAATATTTTTCAGCGGATCAGGATAGTGTTCCCGCTCATCAAAGCCGAAATTGGGCCGGGAATAGATCGGTCCTGAAGCGTAATGCCAAAGGTGAGATATCGTAAAAGCATGCTCAAAAGTATCGCCATAGTCCTCCTCAAGCGTCAGTCTTATCGCCTCCTTCATCGTCAGGTAATCGGAATTTTGCTGGTCTTGCTGACTTATATAGCGGTTTTCAATACGCTGCCAGACGTCTGGCCAGAACTGCGGACCGTATTGCTCCCAAAAAAAGATGAACCAGGTCACGGCATTATATGAAGCTGGGACACTATGGGCGCTTGTTAAAAAGATGCTAACTAATTCATCAGTAAGATAATTGTAGTAATCATTCACATTGTCGTAAACCATCTCTTCCATAAGAGTGGCGTCCATCTCCGACCAGTTGGTGCTGTGCGGGCTATCGGGATCTTCCGGCCATCCATACCATTTACTGTTGGCATACTGGATGGCATGCTTCAGTTCGTGAGCCACCGTTACCTTGATTGAGCCAACCTGGTTGCCTTCCGGGTCCGTATTCACCGGGAATCCCTCAAACGTGTTGTGGATGACGATAAAAGTTTCTGATTCAACTCCTCGATCATTTTTAGCGTTTTCAAAATCACTTGTATAGCCGTAAGAATTGATATTTTCGAGGAAGATGGGATAGGGATCAGATGCCCCAGTAACCGGATCGGCAAAACCGAGCGTTTGTACTTGGTGACGCCAGGAAGAATCGGCCGCAGCAGCCACCTGTTCCACATAATCGGGCACCTCATTTTTGTCTTCATCTGCAGTGGGAACCGCATCCCTTCCGGATTTGTCATAGTGAATCTTAAATTTTCCACTTGCCGAACGATGGGAAAACTCAGCCTGGGTGGTGCGCTGAAGCATCGACCGTGCTTGGGTAATGGCAGTGGGCGAAAGCTCCCCGCTGTGATGTTGGAACTGCTGCAGGAGGGGCAGACCACACTTGACAGGATGGGAACTTGTTGCCCTGGCCATGCCGATCCCTGTCTTCTTTTGTGGAAGGTCCCGAGTTGCCGTTTGCTGGGCCGCAATACCTGGTGCATTAAGCAGAAGAAAAAAGCAGAATAAATAGCGCAGATTACTAGATATCAGGTTCACTTATGGTTTACAATATTTGCCGGAGTTAGTAGTTCATTTGTTCCAAAATTACCCTTAATTTTGGGTTTTCCAACGGAAGTTAACGGATCATAATCCACAATAGTCTCAAAATCAAAAGCAACTTACTGCAGCATGTACGAGGTCATACTTTATTACAAATTCACTGATATTGAAAATCCCAAAGCGTTCTGCGAGCAGCATAAGGTATTTTGCAAAAAGCTGGGCGTTAAAGGGCGGATCTATATCGGAAAGAGGGATTGAACGGTACGCTGGGCGGTACTCCCGAGCAGGTACAAAAATACAGGGAGCATCTGACCTCGATTGAGGGATTTGAGGACATCGACTTTAAGACGGATGTCAGTGATTTCATCCCGTTTGCGAAACTGAAATGCAAGACGCGCGATGAGATTGTAGCTTTGCATGAAGAAGATGTAAACCCTGAAAACGGAGGCAGATACCTTGAGCCGAACGAGTGGAAAGAAATTATGGAGTCGGATGAGGACTACGTGATGATCGACGTGCGCAACGACTATGAAACAAAGATCGGCCATTTTGAAGGGGCTATCACACCGGATCTGGAGAATTTCTACCAGTTCCCGGATTGGCTGGACCAGTTTGACGCGCCAAAGGATAAAAAAGTGCTGATGTACTGCACCGGCGGCATCCGTTGCGAAAAATTTTCGGTGCTGATGAAAGAGAAGGGCTGGGAGGATGTGAACCAGCTGCACGGCGGCATCCTGCGCTACGCCAACGAGGAGGGCGGCGAGCATTACAAAGGCAAGTGCTTTGTGTTCGACGACCGCCTGGTGGTGCCCGTCAACAAGGATAACCTGAAGCCGATTGCCCGCTGCGAGATAACCGGCAAGCCCGCCGATAGTTACATCAATTGCGCCAACATGGAGTGCAACAAGCTGTTTGTCTGCTCAAAAGAGGGCGCCATTAAAATGGAGGGCTGCTGCAGCGAGGAGTGCCGCCAAAGCGACTACAAGCGCCCGTTCGACCCCGAAAACGCCTTCCGCCCCTTCCGCAAGTGGTACAACTATTTCGATGATGATTTTAAAGAGCGGGAGCTGGAGAATGAAGTGTAATTTGTGGGAAGTGGAAATTTTTTTTAATGAAATCTAAATCTAAAAAAGTTGCTTGGCCGTTGGCTGGTCGTTGCCACCTTTTTAATCAATTAGCCAACACCTATTCACTAATCACTCTGAAAAAAAGCGCGGGCTATAGACACAAAATGCTTCGGCCGGTCCAGGAAGGCGTAGTGCCCGGCATTGTCGATGACGACGAGCGCCGCGTTCTCCATTCTCTTTTCCATGCGCTGGCCCTGGTAGAGTGGGGTGGCCTCATCATCGCGTCCCCAGAGTAGTAGTACTTCATGCGGTATTTTCTTCAAATGTTCGTCCAGATGTTCCGTCACCGATTTTACAAACGTCTCCCGCATAACGCCTGAAAGTTTCTGGTAGTCAGAGGAGCCCAGCCATTTCCAGACTGCAGTGCCCCGCAGTTTTTGGAGGGCCGGTTCCCGCAGCGATTCCGGCAACATCATGAACGGTGCTTTAAGCAGTTTAGTCAGGTATTTTTTGAAATAGAATGTGAGGCTGCGCCGGGGTTTCATGCCCGCGCCCCCGGTTATCAGCACTTTGTCGATCGCTTTCTTTCCCCATTCTCTGGAGCAAAGCTTAAGGGTAATGCGCCCGCCAAAAGAGTGCACCAGCAGATCCACTTTGTCCACGTTCAGATCTTCAATAAACGCCTGCACCATATTTGTGTAATCGTCAATCCCCCAGGGGCGGGATGGCGGTGGTGAATCACCAAAACCGGGCAGGTCGAGCACGTAGCAGGTGCGCAGGTTAGTCAATTGTTTGGCCAGTGGCATCATCACGCGTCCGCTGGTGCCCCAGCCATGCAGTAAGATCAGAGGCTTTCCTTCACCGAGCTTGTGATAGGCGACATCGTTTTTTTTATACGAGAAATATTCCTGTTTGGACATTCCTTGAACCTGAAACATGTAATTTTAACAACTATTATTGCTGGCAAACATCCCATAAATCCCCATCGAAAACAAAAAATTTTGTAAGGATTACCGGCGGTCGCAGTCTGTTAAGTACGTTACATCTGAACTCAAGAGAGGAACAAGCATGAACAGACGACTATTTTTCTGGCTGGAAAAGCTCAAAATTACCCCTTCCGAACGCATCGCGGTAGTAAGCCTTATGGCTGTACTTTCAGTCATCTCATTGTTGAATCTGTTTATCGAACCTACCACAGCGGCTAATGCGGAGCAGTACGAGGCGATCCGCCAGGAGTTTGAAAAACGAACTGCAATGATAGAGCAGGAAGAGGCACAGTTGATGAGCCGGTATTATCCGGAAAAATTATCCGCAACCATCAGCACTGTTGCTGAGAGGGATACCCTTACTTCAAAAGCTGATACAACGGAAAAGAATAAAAAATCTGAGGAGAAGGAGGATGCGTCACTAATTAACGTTAATACCGCTTCTGCACAACAGCTGGAAACGCTGCCTGGCATTGGTCCGGTCTATTCCAAACGCATCATCGCCTACCGGGAGTCAAACGACGGATTCAAAACAGTAGATGAACTTATCAAAATTAAAGGGATCGGCAGCAAACGGTTGGAGAATATTCGGCCACATGTTGAGATATAGTTGTTGGTAGATAGTTCAAGAAACAGTATGCAATAGTAGTACACCGTATTACACCCATTCCTTTGGTGTAATTTTCAAAATACGGACTACTAATTCATTGAACACGATTGACGGATAATCTCAATGGGAATATCCCCAGTTGTCTTCGGCCGTTATTCTACCATCAACCCATGTCCATCTTATTTTTTGGTAAATGAATGAAATTTGCTCTCTGTTCTTAAAGCTGGTTCTCATTAGATCACCGTCATCATACATTCCGAAGCGTATATTGTTAATCTTAGCGTCGAAAAGCTGAACGGTATAGTAATGGAATTCTCCGACTCGATTGAGGATCTATTAAAAGAGGCACCTTTTTCTCATGATGTAATCGAATTAAATTGTAACATTATATCCTTCTTTAGCAACTCGTTGCTCTGACTGATTTTTCACTGTGATGCTTTATACTAGGTTTTTTCTACTCTCTGAAGAATGCCGCTGAATCATTTTCTGTCCACTCTGTCAGTTTCAGCGTACCTGTATTTTTTCCCAAGAAATCTAAATTAATTCTCGTAAGAAATGCAGGCTAAAAGCTCTGAATTAGTATTTGCCAATTCACCAAAACAAATTGCTAAAACCGTCACACTTCACCCAAAAACACGTTATATTCGAAAGAAATTAACAGCTACAATTCTAGCAGTATTTTCTAATTGTAAAATATTCCGCGATGTCCAATCGGATTCTCTGGGCTGATGACGAGATTGATCAGCTTAAGCCGCATATTATTTTTCTGGAAAATAAAGGATTTGAAATTGTGCCGGTCACCAACGGCAGCGACGCTGTTACGTTGATCAAAGAGCGGATATTCGATATCGTATTTCTGGATGAACAGATGCCCGGCATGGATGGTTTGGCCACGCTCAACAAGATCAAGCACGCCCAGCCCTCGCTGCCGGTGGTGATGATTACCAAGAGCGAAGAGGAATCGATCATGGAGGATGCGATCGGCGGTAAAATTTCAGATTACCTGATAAAACCGGTGAATCCCAACCAGATTCTGCTCACGGTAAAACGTATTTTGGAGCGCAAGCGGATCCGCAATGAAAAATTTGCCCAATCCTACCTGCGCAATTTCAACAAGATTTCCGAGCGCATTAAGCAGGATACCGGCTGGGAGGAGTGGATCAACATCTACCAGCAGCTTACGCGGTGGGAGATCGACCTGGAGGGCAGCGAAGAATCGCTACGGCAGGTACTCAATGATCAATACCAGGAAGCCAACCGTGAATTTGGCAAGTATATTCAGCAGGCCTACCAGACCTGGCTACATGAGAAGACTCCCCAGCGCCCGGCTCTTTCGGTTGATATACTACCGGAGTACGTATTGCCCCATGTAGAGAATAATCAGACCACGCTCTTTTTTGTGATCGACTGCATGCGGTACGACCAGTGGCTTGTGTTTGAGAGCCTGCTGACCGACTTCTACAGCATCGATACCGATTTTTACTACTCTATTCTGCCCACCGCCACGCCGTACTCTCGAAACGCGATTTTTTCCGGGCTGTTTCCGCTGGAGATTGAAGAGGTGTATCCCGAGCTGTGGGAGCAGGGTGATAATGAGACCTCCCTCAACCAATATGAGCATGAGTTGCTGGACCGTCAGCTGAGCCGTAATAACCTGGATTTCAACTTTAAATATGAAAAAATCCTGAATGCGGACGAAGGCCAGCGCATTGCCGATCGCATTCAAAACTATACGCAGTCGCCGCTCAGCACGTTTGTGTATAATTTTGTAGATACGCTGGTGCACTCCCGCTCGGACTCTGAAGTGCTTAAGGAGATTGCCCCGGACGTGCCGGCATTTCGGTCGCTTACCCGCACTTGGTTCCAGCACTCATCACTGCTTCAAATTCTCAAGGAGCTCTCTAATGAAGAGGTGGTAATCGTCATAACCAGCGATCACGGTGCGGTACGTGCGCTTCGGGATACCAAGGTCCACGGTGACAAGGACACCTCTACCAACCTGCGCTACAAATACGGCCGTAACTTGAAAGCCGAGGAGAATGCAGCCCTGTTTATTGATGACCCCAAATCGTACAAGCTGCCGACTCCCAACCTGGTGAACAACTATATCATCGCCAAAGAGAATTACTATTTTGTTTACCCCACCAACTATCACCGATATCAAAACCGGTATCGCGATAGTTTTTTACACGGTGGAGCCAGCATGGAGGAGATGATCCTGCCGATTGCCACGCTTCGTCCACGATCAATGCTGTAGGTGCTAAGTTGATGGATCGGGAAGTAGTTACAAAATCAGAGCAGCAGACCCAGAAGCTTGCCGCTGAATATGCCCGCCAGTTGGAGCCGGGGGATGTAGTCTGCCTGGACGGTCCACTTGGAGCCGGGAAAACCCAGTTTGTTAAGGGGTTGGCCAGCGCCTTCGGTATCGATCCACATAACGTGCTTTCTCCTACGTTCACACTCATTCACGAGTATGACGGCAGACTTCCGATCTATCACTTTGATTGTTACAGAATGGAGCGGCCCGAAGAGGCCCTGGAAATTGGAGCAGAAGAATATTTTTACGGGGAGGGCGTTTCGGTACTTGAATGGCCGGAAAAGATCGGACCGTTCATTCCCTCCCATGCCCGGTGGATTACCATTGAGCTTTTGGGAAGCAGGAAACGAAGATTTATATTTGGCAACCGAAAGAAATAATTGGCTATATTTGAGCTCTTATGGGAGCGAACAAACGACTATCATATCGACTCGACCGACTTCCGGTGATACTTCCCTTTCACCAGCGGGCGAACAATAACATACAGATGGGTGATCTTGTTTATTATGGGCCGTGCCCGGAGTTTTACGGCATCGGCGAAGTGGTGCGCTGCATGGACGGCTTGGCTGTCGTTGATTTCCGGGGTACGGGTCTGCTAAACATCCAGAAAGACGCGCTCTCCATGAAGTATCTTATACCTATCCACAAGCTGAACCTCGGGCATATTCTCAAAAGCACGTGATTAGTATACCTTCCAAGCTGTTCAATGACCAGCCCGAAAAGGCGGGATTATTCTTAGGGCACGGATTCACTTGATTGATCTGTTAGTGAATATATGTTTGGCGCGGCCTGGTTACTGCCATCCCTGTTAGAATACTGCATGAAGTTGCTTCCACCGGAAAGGGAGTCAAATGTAAAAAAGCTAGAACAACTTGCAAGATAGAGCTATTGCCTGCTGATTTTGGAGGCCATATCTAGGTTAGATGTAGTTTTCCATCTGTTTTATAGCTTCTCCACACTTTAACCTCATTAAATTTACAATTCTTGAAATATTATTACTGAGGAACCAAGTTGAAGAAAGTTAACTGCTGGAGGGTCCTTTAATGCTGATCTTTTTGGGATACATACTTTCGATCTTCTTTTTCTCCTTACTCCCCTCTTCAAGCGACTTGAACGGCCTGTCGTACAGTTCCATTGAAGCCTGGTTTCTCACTTCATGATAAGCATTCATGATCTCTTCAAGAGCACTGTTGTATATATCCTGTGGTGTATTTTCAGCTGTCTTGATTGTGATGATGGCTTCTTGTGGACTTTCTGATAAATCATCGGATTTCTCTTTATTGGTAATGAATTCTGTTACCAAACTGTTGATTTCAGAAATGGAGGCGGGCTCCTCATTAGCCAATAGAAGACCATCCTTGCTGATAAGAATGGGAAAAACATTTCGCTTATCTAAACCTGTTACCTGCACTCCTTCTCCCTTGTTACTTTTAGATTGGATTGTTGCATAGTTAACTCTAAGAGTACCTTTCTCGCGGAGAACTTTTTCGATCTCAGTGACCAACTCGAAGGACGCACCTTCATGTACTTTAAAATCAATGATGGTTTGATCGGTATCTATCGGCAAATCAGAAAACTGTGATTTAAATTCAGAAGCTGAAACCCTGTTGCCGTTGAGGTTAATGGTTTCGGAATCTACTATTTCTATGCTAGTGATTTCACCCTGCATATCTTTTTCAATACTGGCTGACTCACAACCGAAAGTGAGAGCAAGAGCCAGGAAGAATGGAATTATTGCAAATGCTTTGAGAGACGAACGGAATGTGGAAGTTTTTCGAGTCATCATTCTGAACCTTTTTTTAGTGAGTTTAAAATCTAAACAAGTGTTGAGATAGTGGAAGGATTTTGTTTTGCCTACCTGTAGTAACAGGGCCTGATAATCCGCTATATTGGCCCCTCTCGATAAGACGATGTCGTCTGCTATGAATTCGTGATTGAGCTGGATGGCTGTTTTGTAGAAATAAAGGAACGGGTTGAACCACCAGATGGATTTCAAAAATTCTACCAAGAGAATATCCAATGAATGATATTGCCTGGCATGGGTCAGTTCGTGTATCAACACCTCTTCTCTTATCTCTCCATTTTCATACTGCTCCTTATTTACAAATATCGTTTTCCAGAAGGTGTGCGGAGTGATATCCTGATTCAGTAAAACTACTTTGCTACCTCTGAAAAATATTGCTGGATTTCTTTTTGCTCTTCTATGTATCTGAAAAAGGTGAACGATAATTCGGGCAAATAACAAAACAGTAACAACACTGTATATGTAAAAAAACAGGTTATGCATCCATCCAACGCCAGATATTGTCTCTTCCTCTCCATTAGATTCCTCGGTCGCGCTAACAGGAAGCTCCTGAATAGATTTGTTATTCACATTTCCAGTTTCACTTTCAATTAATTGAGATACCTGAAATTCGGGAACATTTCCGAAAATGGATAAAGAGTCCACTACTCCGATGGGTATAAATGGAGCAGTCAACGAAAAAAGCAGACCGATAATCAGGTACCAGCGGTTAATCTGGTATATCTTTTCTTTTGACAGGAAGGCGTGGTAAAATATCAGGACTAAACCCAGGCAAATTGTTGAGTATATTAGGTAAGAAATCATTGGTCTCTCTTTTTAAGTTCGTCATTGATGATTTCCTGGAGTTCTTGCAATTCTTCATCAGAAAGATCGGTCTCTCTTGTAAAAAAAGAAGCAAAGGTAGATGGTGAACCATTGAAAAATTTCTTAATCAGACTATTTATATGCCGTGAGAAATAGTCCGATTTGGGTACCAGCGGATAATATCTTCGAGAACGCCCCATCTGTTCATAATCTATGAATCCCTTTTCCTTCATACGTTTTAGCAGGGTCGCAACCGTACTGCTGGCTGGTTTCGGTTCAGGATACTTTTCAATAAGGTCATTCAGAAATGCCTTTTCGAGTTCCCAGAGGTACTGCATCAATTGTTCTTCAGACTTCGATAGCTTCATTTTGTTTCTACATTGTTAGAACTATTTCTACAAATGTAGAAATAAAAATACTATAAGTGCAAATTTTATTTAACCAGACATTCTGACTGTAGTAAAGCAATGTCATCTGAGGTCAGATGATCTTGGATATGATAGAGCGACCGAAGGATACGGGAGCAAAACTTACATAACAGAGGTGCCACTCATGCGTCCGGTATCAGAAGTCAGCTTCGAGATGTCACTTGCTGTTTTCCCCAACCATCTCCGTCATCTCAAGCAGGTCATCGTCTTTAGCTCGTCCAAAAATCCAGAAGAGTATACTTACGGCAAGGCCCGGGTAAAAAGGCTCGATGCCCCAAAAGGTGTATGAGTACTGTTGCTGGTTAAAGATGGTACCCAAGGCCAGCCATATTAGTGAAATCCCAATACTTATGACCATGGTAGGAAGTACGATCGATTTTTTGAGGGTGAACAGCCGCAGGTACACGCCCAGCACAGGGATGAGCAATCCCGGCAGCATCACCGAGCCGATTACATACCAAAGATTAATAACACTCGGATAGATAATGATCAGCAATATACCGAGGATGGCAGCTACCAGCACGCTGATGCGGGTCAGCCTGTTATTGGAGGTTCCCGGGAAGTAGTTTACCAGAAAATCGCGCCCCAGTGTCTGCCCGGAAAGAAACAGGTAGCTGTCCATTGTTGACATGATGGTAGCCAGCAGGGCCAGGAAGAACAGGCCCTTTGCACCGATCGGCATAATTTCATTGGCCAGGTAGGGATATACCATAATCGGTTCTTGCAGGTCGGGCCCCAGGATCGCCCAGCCGTACATGCCTGCAAACATGGTCATAAAATCGAACAGGGACCAGAGTAGGATGGAGATAAATATTCCTTTTTTTGCTGTTTCCGGGGATTTGGCCGCGGCTGCCCGCTGGTGGAAGCTGGGATCTACGAAGGTCCATAGTGCTATAAAAAACCAAACCAGAATATACTGCAGATCATGTCCCCCCGTAATGTCGCGGTAGGTCCCGGGAACGGCATTCCAGAGCTTGCCCAGGAATCCAAATTCCTGGAAAGCAAACGCCAAGAGCAAGAGGAATCCGCCAAACATCAAAGATATCTGGAGCATATCAGTACGAACTACAGCACTGAATCCGCCAAAGCTGACATAAGCCACCGAGAAGAAAGCCACGGCCGCGGCATACCACAAAAAGTTGCCGGTGCCACCGGTCAGGTATTGAAACAACAGGCCCAGCATCAGGATGTAGGGTGCGGGACTTACCAACACGAAAATGGGTACCGCAGAAAACCGGCCGGCTCTTTCTCCATACATATTGGCGACGGCCTCGGGGATGGAGAGCGCTTTGTTCATGCGGATTTTACCGGCAAGAAAGATCGCAAACAGGGCAGAGAAAACGTAAAATGGGAATCCAAACAGCAGCCACTGGGAAATGCCGTATTGGTAGCTGTATTCGCCCACCCCGAGGATGCCTCCATACCAGGTAGAAACCAATGTAGCTACAAAGGCAGGCAAAGTCATTTTACGGCCTGAAAGCAGGAACCCTTCTTCATCCTGCGATTCCCAGTCTTTCTGCCAGCTCAACCAGACCAGCAGACCAAAGTAGGAAAACAGCAGCAGCCAGTCGAGTACCGTAAACTCTAATTCTGTCAAGGGTCTACCGTCTGTGTTAAAATTAAGTTGGCTCCAAGATATTTGTTTGGGATGAACGCATCAATTGGGAATGACTTGGGTTTTTCATGGCAGATTTCAAAAATCTTCAGGGGCATCTTTTCGGCCTATAAAAGCCAGCAAGTCGCCTTTTGTGTGTTTGATGGTGACGGGGGATGAGATAACCCTGTTGGATGAGCCGTCCCGGATGCCGTTTTCAAGCGCCTCGTCATGTAAGGGATATTTTAGCCCTTTGGTCTTGATGCCTTCCACCCGGCCGGAAAGTGGGAAAAGGGATATGAGGGTGCCGATTGGGAATTCTTCAGTGTAGGGGGATTCCAGCAGAAAAATTCTGCCGTAGTCATCTTCAAAAAAAAGTGATGAAAATTGGTTGTTGTACTTTTTGAGTGCTGAAAGGTTCTTCAGGGTTTGATCTATCCGCTGACCGGTAACGCCCAGCACCACAACCTCGGTAAAGATCTCGATCAGAGGCCAGCTCAAGGGCTTTCTCCAGGTCGTTGGTTTCCTGGTCGGAATCTTTGATTATTTCAAAATCATCGTCCGGCTGTTGCTTAAAACTATCGAGGTCGCCGATCACCACATCGGGTAGAAAGCCGAGCTTCCGGGCGCTGTTACCCCCGCCGTCGGCCGCAATAAACAGGTCGGACACATCATGGTGCCTTTTAAATAGCGATATATCAGGTGCCAGCCCGTTGCAAAGAATAAGCCCTTTCATAAAAGGAATATGTGATTTGAGTAGCGAAGCGGTTCTTTTATCATCGTTATTTGGAGTTAAAAATTAACACAATGTCAACGATATAAGAAATTATCATCCTATGTTCGAAGTAGACTGGATTGAACTGTAAACGGCTTGAAAAGATACTCGATTGCTATCAGGAAAATAGTAAAAGCTGCCCGATTTATATCGCCAGGGCTGAAGGTAAAGCGAGTATGATTAAGGAATTTGATCTCTAACTACTACGATATATTGATTGGGTAAAGAACTCGATGAGTCCAATTCTTGTCATTTTCACTGAGCTTGGGAGTCAGTTGATCATTGGGGGGGGGATTGCTATCTTGGGATATCAAGTGATGGCTGCAACCTCTCACAGCTATTTTTAAAAAATAACCTAATTCATCAGTTATGAATATAATTTCGCGGGCGTACCCATTTTCTATTTCACTTCTTATGCTAATTGTAATCTTCACAAGTGGTTGTGGCACCGACTCCGGCCCCGTAACCGGTTGGCAGCATATGGGATTAGATGGAGCAACTATTAACACCCTTAATCTGCAAAAGGAAAAGCTGTATGCAGGCAGCAGTGAAGGAATCTACAGAAAGGAAAATGACACCAATGAAGCAGGCTGGGAGCATCTGGACCCTGATAAGCAGGTACATGATTTTGTAGTTTGGGACGACCAAACGCTGCTGGTCGGAACCGCAATTACAGACGATGACACCGTTTCGATCTATAAGACCACCAACGGCGGCTCGAGCTGGGTCCATACCAGCAAAACGTTGGCAGAGATGAGCGAAATAACATTTTATTTGTTGTGGAGCTACATCCCCGGAATGAAGAACTTTTATATGCCAGAGGGGATTTTAATGTAGCCATATCCGAAAATGGCGGGGAAAGTTGGATCAATATCTACGGCAGTTGGGATGGTTATGGAGCAGGATATTTTTTAACCATTTACCCATCTAATCCTGACATTATTTGGGGTGGCGGAGCGGGTGCTACTTTAGCACCACATCTTTTTATGAGCTCCGATGCCATCTGCTATGATGCGCTGCTGCACCGGACCATTCTTCAAAAGCTGATGCAAACTGGAGGTGGAAATGAGCCTGAAATTTCAATTCGCGTACCAGGGTATTCAAAATAGGTAACCCTTCTGACTATTGAGTTATTAGGGCCATAAAATAATTGCTTTCTTCAAGGCTATACCTTTTATTTATAAGCTTATTTTTTTCCATTTTTTGAACCATTTGAGGCATGTTTAATAAACTGATAGAGAAGTTACAGCAGCATCAAACCGTGGGGGTGTTTTCCCATATACGGCCTGATGGAGACTGTATTGGCTCGCAGATTGCGATGTGCCTGTGGCTTGAAAAAAATGGCATCAAGGCGTATGCATTTAATGACGACCACGTGCCGATGAACCTGGAATGGCTCACCGATTTTTTCCCGGTTCAGCAGCCCGAGGAGAAAGCAATGAAGAAATGCGACGCATTTGTGCTGGTGGATGGCAACTCCTCGGCGCGGTTTGGTACCTATTCGGATTATATACAGGATGATCCCAAGCCGAGCTACATGATCGATCACCATCCCGATCCCAATGATGGCTTCGATCTGAGCATTTCAGTGGAGGAGGCTTCTTCCACGTGCGAGCTTATTTTCCACGTGTTCCTGCAGCACGATATCTCCCAGCTGGATGAGCAATCCGCCAAAGCACTCTATACCGGCATCCTCACTGATACAGGGTCACTGCAATACGACAGCGTGACCCCGGAGACGATGAACATCGCTTCGGAGCTGTTGCGTCTCGGGGAATTTCGTCCCAACGAGGTGGCGGAAAAAGTCTTTTCTCACAAGACGCTGAACCAGCTTCAACTGCTGGGCATGGCGCTTCGTACTATCGAGCTGTACGAGGACAATCAAATTGCCATCATGTACGTTACCGAAGAAATGCTGGAAAAGACCGATACTACCAATGATGATACGGAGGGTTTTGTAGCCTATCCGTTGAGTGTGGCCGGTATTAAGGCCGCCGTGCTTTTCAAAGCTCTTGGCGACGGTGTAAAAATGAGTCTCCGTTCCAAAAGCAACGAGGTGGATGTAAACAAGTGGGCGCGCGAAATTGGCGGCGGAGGCCATAAAAAGGCATCCGGCGCATGGCACCCCGGCCCACTCGAAAAAACCATAGAAGAAGTGGTAGCGATCGGTTCCAAGCAGCTGGTACATATCGACAAGTCGTAATAAATTCGGTTATACATGCTAAAGTCGCTTTCACTACCCCTGATCATCAGCGCGTTTTTTTTATCTGTTGTAGGATGCCAGCAAGAAAAACATCCTGCTTCTAATACCCAGAGCCAGAACCAACCTGCTACTCAAACCGCACAGTCCAGCTCGGGCTTACAGGCGGCCTCTCTCTCATCGGATTCCATCAGTCCGGTTAGAACAACGGGAAGAACGGCCGCTCAGGTGGATTCTGCCGTGTATGCCTCCCGGGATAACGCCATTACCCGGACCGTTCGCGAGGTAAGTCCGGCAATCGTCAGCATTACGGTGACAGAAGTTGTGCAAGGTGGACGAAGACTGGCATTTGATGAGTTTTACGGATTTTTCCTGGCCCCGCAAGAGCGGGAGTTTAACAGCATGGGCTCCGGCTTTATCATCAGTAAAAATGGGCTGGTAGTTACCAACGAACATGTGGCTGGGAAAAACGCGAAGAAAATCGTCGTTTCCTTGCCCGATGGCTCGCAGCACGAGGCCAAGCTGTTGGGGTCTGATGAGCTGGCCGACCTGGCTTTGCTAAAAATCCAGGCTGACCGCGAATTTCCGCATGTCAATTTTGGGGATTCCGACAAGGTGATGGTGGGGGAGTGGAGCATCGCCATAGGAAATCCGTTCGGACTTTTTGAGGCCGCTCAGCCATCGGTGACGGTTGGAGTTGTAAGTGCCACTAGCCGCGATTTTCGGCCAGATCCCAACGAGCCGCGCGTATACATGGATATGATCCAGACCGATGCAGCGATTAACCGGGGAAATTCCGGTGGCCCGCTCGTAAACAGCCAGGGCGATGTGATCGGCGTGAATACTTTTATTTTTACGGGTGGCACCAGCGGGGGGAATGTAGGACTCGGCTTCGCCATCCCCAGCAACCGGGTAGATAAGATTATTCAGCAGCTTGCACGCTCAGGTGAAGTGAAACTAAGCTATGACCCGGGCTTCGAAACTACCCCGATGACCTACCGCCTGGCCGCCCAGTACAACCTGCCCGCTACCATGGGGCTGCTGGTAACCAGCGTGAACAAGGCGGGACCGGCTTATGAAGGTGGCATCATGCCGGGCGATATTATCCTCAAAATCGGGGATGAGCGTGTCCACAGCCAGATGCATGCCCAGGCTCTGATGCGCGAATATGAAGAGGGGGAGAGCATGCGCGTGGAACTCTGGCGCAAAGGCAAACGGTACGAGGCGAACATCAAGCTTCGCCAGAAGGTGAATGGACAGTCCTCAAATGAAGAATAGTTGATGCTGTTAATTTTGTTTATTTCTGTCTAAAAACTTTTTCACCCGCTGCTGGTGACGCTCATCTTCCCAGAATTGAGCAAAGGGTTCCAGTTCCTCTTCAATTGCTCTCCATCGGGTTTGAGAACATTTTAAAGCTCCTCTTTTTAAAGCTTTTATATAATCCCGCCCGTTTTGACTCATTTTAAGTGCCCATTGTTCGGCTTCCTCCTGCAGCTCATTACCAGGAGTTGTGCGGTCGATCAAGTTGCGTTTAAGAGCTGTTTCGGCATCAATTTCTGCGGTCTCGGCAAGCCAGCGCAGGGCGGTGGAGCGACCTACTTTTTCGACCAGGCGCGTAAGTCCACCCCAGCCGGGCGGCAGGTAAAATTTGCCCTGGCTGAAGTGAAAAACGGCGTTGCTTGAAGCGATCCGAAAATCGAATGCGAGCATAATCTCCCATCCACCGCCATAAGTGGCGCCGTTAATGGCAGCTACAGTCCAGCAGGGCAATTTTTCTATGCGTTTTAGGATCGATCCCATTCGGCGTGCCATCTGTTCAGCTTCTTCGGCAGAAGTGAGGGTGTGGAACTCCTTGAGATCGCCACCCGAGATAAAAAGATTATCCCCGGCTCCGGTAAAAATAAATGCGTGGATGGACTTCTCATGCTCAAGTCGCTCCAGCAGATTTTCGAGATGCTCCATCACTTCAAAGTTGATAGCATTCTTCGCCTTCGGACGATTAATGGTAGCTCGCAAAATGGTGTCTTTACTTTCTATATTGAGCACACTCACGCTTGGTTCCTGTAATTATTTATTCGGCAGCCTATTTCAATTTGGAAAATATATCTAAAATCGTTTAAATCAGGAGTTGTAAAAAAATATAATCCTAAAACTTCAACGTTCGGTACATTGGTTGTAAATAAAGCGAAGATCAACCGCTCGCTGTCTACGAAACTAGTGGATGCCCGGGTTGCACAAGTATTCAATACGTTTAATGATGTGCTGGTAACCTCCTCTTTTGGGACTACATCAGCGGTTTTACTCCATATCATAAGCCGCGTAAAGCCGGGATGCCCGGTCTACTTTATAGATACCGGGTACCATTTCGAGGAAACCCTCTCTTACAAAAACCGGCTTACCAAGATGCTTGATTTGAATGTTGCAGAGCTGCATCCCGATACTTCTGATCATGAGACGACCCGCCAGCGACAAATGTGGTTGAGTGATCCAGATCGCTGCTGTAAAATCAACAAGCTGGAACCGATTCAGAAAGTTAAGAATCGATATCCCATCTGGATGTCTGGTGTTATCGGCTACCAAAACAGCTACCGTAAAAACCTGGATATCATCATTAAAAAACGGAAATGCTGCGTTGTTATCCGCTTATTGACTGGAATAGAACAATGGTGGATGAATATATGGAAACCTACGGCCTGCCTGTCCATCCGCTGGCGGAAGAGGGATACGCTTCAATTGGCTGCACGCACTGCACCATTCCAGCCGAGGGGAGAGACGGGCGCTGGTCAAACATGGAAAAAACCGAGTGCGGACTGCATCGATAATAGCTACTTGTTCTGCTGGTAAGAAGCCTTTTTACTGACCAGAATGTGTTGAGCTTATCCTTTTCAACTTGAGGGCTTACATATCTTCATCCTCAATTTCGTAGCTGATAGACTGGCTTTGCGTTTCCTTTATTAGCCAGCGCAGATAATCGTCATTGCCCTCCTGCTCGGTCAAGGTGAGGGAAACCACACAGGGACAATCATAGCTGTGCATTTCCTTCACTTTTTTGGTCAGCGGTTTAACGTTGTGATACGGTGTTTTGGCAATTAAAATTGCCTCATTCCCTTCTTCAATTTCACCCTTCCAGCGGTAAATTGATTCCATCCCATCGATAATATTCACACAGGCTGCCAGCTTTTCTTCTACCAGAGCACGTCCTATAGTTCGCGCTGCTTCCTTAGTCGGGGTGGTGATGTACACCATACGGAGGTTGTAAAACATGCATATTATGTTGAATTGAGGGTGATTAGAACAGAAATTAACAAAATTAAGTGTAATGTCTCACCGTTCTGCTGAGATAAATGAATGATATATGTTAAGTATATGTTGAAATCAGACGCAAAAAGCCGTAGTTTTTGTGGCTTTTAAACTTCCGCATACGCTGGAACTATATTTGTACTTTTTGCGAGAGTGGCGGAATTGGTAGACGCGCTAGATTTAGGATCTAGTGCCTTTTTGGCGTGGGGGTTCGAGTCCCCCTCTCGTACTCTCGTCTGCCTTAGTGCAACCAATTTAATTTAAGTAAGTAGAAACACGAGGAGAACCTAAGTGGATATTTCAGTAGAAGATATAACGGCCGTTGACAAGAAGATCAAGATACACGCCACGCGCGAAGATCTTGAGCCGAAGTTCAAAGAGGCGTATAAAAAATACCAGGGCCAGATCGACATGCCGGGATTTCGTCCGGGAAAAGTACCCTTGCAAATAATTAAAAAACGATTTGGAGATGAGATAGAGCAGGAAGAGATCGGCAATTATGTGCAGGAGATCTTTGAAAATGAAGTAGTGCCCGAATATAATCCCGTGGGCGAAAGCCAGATGCTCGACATGAGCTGGGAGAATGATGAGCTGGAAGCGATCTTCAAGATCGGTTCCAAGCCCGAGTTTGAACTGACCGATATCAGCCAGATTGAAGTGGACCGCATGGTGCACGACGTCACTGAGGATGAAGTCGTGGAAGAAGTGGAACGTCAGCTACAACAACAGGGCGACTGGGAAGAGGTAGAAAGCGAAATCACCGAAACAAGCCGCGTTACTGTTGATGCCATCCCGGTTGATGAAGATGGTTCTCTGGATGAAGAAAACAAAGCTGAGGAAGTTATTGACCTGAACGAAGAAGACGCTGAACAGTTCAGGGATGATTTAGTCGGCCATAAAGTGGGCGATGATGTAGAGGTTGAGATAGGTCATGGCGACCACACCCACGATTTTAAGCTGGTGGTCAAGAAGGTTGAAAAGTCCAACAAGGCGCGCCTCACCGATGAGTTTGCCAAGCAGCAGACTAATGAAGAAGCCAAAAATGTTGATGAGTACAAGAGCCTGATTAAAAGCCAGATCCAGAATTACTACGATCAAAGTGCCGACGATCTCTTCAAGCGCGATGTAGTAGATGAGATGGTTGAAGCACACTCATTTGAGGTACCTGAGGCTTTTGTTGAGCAGATAAAAGATCAATATGTGGAGCGGGTGAAGCAGCAAAACCAGGGTCAGTTGCCCCCGGACTTTGATCCCGAAGCATATAAGGAGAACCTGGGCGACCGTGCTGTGCGAGATGCCAAATGGCATTTTATCAATGAAAAACTACAAGAAAAATTTGATGATATTGAGATAAAACCCGAAGATATAGATGAGCATCTATCTGCTGAGGCCGATCGTTACGGTATCTCTGTTGATCAGATGCGTAACCTGTTTGCACAAAATCCACAGCAACTCGAAAGTCTGCGGAATAGTATCAGAGAGAACAAGGTTTTTGATAAACTGAGTGAGGAGATTAAAATAAACGAGATATCCAAAGAAGAGTATCAGGAAGAATATGAGAAAAAAGTCAATGCTTCGCAGGAAGCCGAAGGCGAAGAAGCAGTTAAAGCAAATCCAGAGAATATTGTAGAGTAAGACATGGAAAAACAACCCCTTTTTGAATTACCTGACATGAAAAGCCAAACTCAGCGGATCCAGAACAACAACTTGGTTCCGATGGTCGTGGAAACGACCAACCGGGGCGAACGGGCCTATGACATCTATTCACGCCTGCTTAAGGATCGTATTATTATTCTGGGTACGCCGGTAAACGATGCTGTTGCCAGTTCTATCGTGGCCCAAATGCTTTACCTGCAGGCCGAAGATCCCGAAAAAGATATCAACCTGTACATTAACAGTCCGGGCGGCGTAGTTTCCTCCGGCTTTGCCATCTACGATACCATGCAGTATGTGACCTGTGATGTAGCGACGACCTGCGTGGGTATGGCTGCTTCCATGGGGGCTCTGCTGCTTACTGCCGGTACCAAAGGCAAGCGTAGTATACTTCCAAATGCACGTGTTATGATTCACCAGCCACTTGGTGGCGTGCAGGGTCAGGCCAGCGATATTGAAATTGAGGCCCAGGAGATCATCCGCATCAAAAAACTGATTAGTAATATCCTCGCAGAACACAGCGGCCAGAACGAGGATAAGGTTATGGAAGATACCGACCGTAACAAGTGGATGAGTGCCGAGGAAGCCAAGGATTACGGCCTGGTCGACAATGTGATGAAGAAAAATGAGAAGAATAACGATTCTTCCTCGTAAGACTATAGATAAGCTATGACTGATAAAACGAACAAAACGATCCACTGCTCTTTCTGCGACCGATCCAGCCATGAGGTAAACAGCATGGTGGCCGGGCCCAATGACGTGTATATCTGCGACCGTTGCGTGGCAGATGCCTCCGGTATTGTTAAAAGTGATCTCGCCTCCATGTCAAAAAAACGGGAGCAGAATTTTAAACCCATTCTCAAACCTGCGGAGATAAAGGCTCGGCTGGATGAATATGTGATTGGTCAGGAGCAAGCCAAGAAAACCCTTTCCGTAGCAGTTTATAACCATTATAAGCGCATTGGCGGCGAGCTTCAGGGCGACCTGGACGATACCTTGGTCGAAAAAAGTAACATTATGCTTTTGGGGCCCACCGGCTGTGGCAAAACACTGCTGGCTCGGACATTGGCTAATGTTATCGACGTACCCTTTACCATTGCTGATGCTACTGTACTCACTGAAGCTGGCTATGTGGGCGAAGACGTGGAGAGCATTCTTTCCAGTCTGCTTCAGTCGGCTGACTACGATGTTGATCAGCGCTCGCCGCGGAATTGTTTATATCGACGAGGTGGATAAGGTAGCACGCAAAAGCGACAATCCGTCCATCACGCGTGATGTTTCCGGTGAAGGCGTGCAACAAGCACTGCTGAAAATTCTTGAAGGCACTGTTGCCAATGTACCGCCCAAAGGCGGACGCAAGCATCCCGAGCAGAGTTTTATCCAGATCGATACCGCCAATATTTTGTTTATCTGTGGGGGAGCTTTCGGTGGACTCGAAGAGATCATCGCTCGTCGACTTTCAGTAAGTTCGATGGGGTTCCACACCGATGAACAGATTAAGTACGACAGGGAAGATCCCGACATTTTTACGCACGTAGAGCCGGAGGACTTGCAGCGATATGGTCTCGATTCCGGAGCTTATTGGACGTGTACCCGTAATTGCAGGCTTGCACCAGCTTTCCAAGGATGCGATGATCAAGATCCTTAAGATACCGAAAAACGCGTTGGTCAAGCAGTATAAAAAGCTGTTCAATTACGAAGGCGTTGAACTTATTTTTGAAGAAGACGCCCTGGAAGAGATCGTAAAGAAGGCACTGAAACGCAAAACCGGTGCCCGCGGACTCCGATCCATCATGGAAGAGTCCATGCTGGATATCATGTTTACGCTGCCGTCCATGAAGAATGTAGAGCGTTGCGTGGTTACGCGAGAAACGATCTAGAATAATGCACCTCCCGTTTATGAAAAACGGAAAGCATCAGCTTAAAGCTGGCTTTGGAAGCATAATAGATATCGAAAAGGCATCATCTCAGGGGTGATGCCTTTTTCTTTTTTGGTATTTAAGTTCCAACAATAATAACAAATAATTGCTACCATTGTATATTCCTGAATAGTTGCGATTTTTTTGGCTTTGCTACAAGTTTCAAAACGAATGATGAAACGGTTTCTTACATCGAATAGGATCAATATAGTATTAATAGGATTACTGATTTTTCTCGGAATCGGTTCATTTGCTTATAACCAGTATCTGGTCAATCGTATACTGGAGCAGGAGCGGCAAAGCGTGGAGCTCTGGGCAAGAGCCATTGAATATATCGGGCGACCGGTACACGATGAGATCACCCAAAATTTATTGAGTGCGATTACTGAGCTCCGCCAATATCCTGCAGTGCCTGACAGCGTAATCAGTATGCTGGAAGAGGCGGAGGCAGACCGCGCTTCTCAAAATTTTGTAGCCTCCGAGCTGATCATCAAAAATCGCTTCAAGATCCCATCCATTATAGTTGATGAACGCGGTGACTACGTCATAGACAGAAATGTGGAGGAGGGGCAGTCTCGTGAGGAGCTCATCAGCAAGTTTAAGAGCATGAACCCACCGATTGAGTTCCAAATTGGCGGTGACAATTATTCGCAGACCCAATACGTGTATTACGGGGAAAGCCCCACAGTGCAGATGCTGCGATTTTTCCCATACATCCAGTTTACGCTTTTAGCAGTGCTGTTGGGTATCGCATATGTCAGCTACCGCACGATAGCCCGGGCGGAGCAATCCAACTTGTGGGTAGGCATGACCAAAGAGGCGGCACATCAGCTGGGTACGCCGCTCTCCAGTATGTACGGCTGGCTTGAATTACTGAGGGATGAAAAAAAGGGCGATAAATTCACAGAAAAGATCTGCACGGAACTCGAAAAGGATGTCGATCGGCTGGAAGGGGTGGCCGAACGTTTCAACAAAATAGGATCAGAGCCGGAGTTGCAATCGAAGCGCATCGGACCATTGCTGGACCAGGTGATAGATTACATGGAGCAGCGGCTGCCACAGCTTGGAAAACAGGTGGAGGTACGCCGTTCGCTGGATCGTAACCTGCGCGTCAAGGTGAACACCGAGCTGTTTCAGTGGGCGATTGAAAATCTTCTTAAAAATGCTATGGATGCGATAAAATCAACCAATGGAAAAGCGTTTGTGGAAATAAGCACCAAACGCATTGAAAATGAACTGATGATCGATATCGAGGATTCCGGGGTGGGGATAGAAAAATCCTATCACCAGGAAATCTTTAAACCGGGGTATAGCACCAAAAAGCGAGGCTGGGGACTCGGGCTAAGCCTTACAAATAGAATTATCGAAAACTACCATAAGGGAAGGGTGTTCGTGTTAGATTCAGAAGAAGGAGAGAGGCACAATCATACGAATTGTGTTAAAGCTGGATTTGGAAGAAGGGAAATAGATCTAAAAGATTGAGGTTTCAGTAGCTGGAATCTGGCAGCTACCGAAAGATTTTAAACTAATCTTCTGGTTTATAACCGCGTTTTTCGGCGTAATCCATTAGTTCGGCCTTAAGAAGATTTCGACCGCGGTGCAGGCGGGAGCGAATAGTACCAATGGGAACATCCAGCATATTTGCGATCTCTTCATAGGTAAAACCTTCCACATCGCACAGCAAAACTACCGTTCGGAAATCTTCCGGTAGCTCTTCGAGAGCGTTGGAAATATCGTCATCAATGAGCTCCCGGAACATCCGGTCTTCGAGGTCGGAAGTATCGGTACGTTCGGCGCGGATCGTTTCGTAGAATGTGGAAACCTCATCGTAGTCTACCTGGTTGGGTTGCTTGGATTCCTTGCGGTAGTTGTTGATGTAGGAGTTTTTGAGGATGCGGAACAACCACGCTTTGGCATTTGTTCCTTTCTCGTAACTGCTGAAAAAGCGAAACGCTTTTACAATGGTATCTTGGACCAGATCTTCTGCATCATTGGGATCGGAAGTCAGCCGGAGTGCGAAATTGTAAAGTGCATCCAGATGGGGAATGATTTCTTCCTCAAAATCTTCCTGCTTTTGTACTTCTTCTTTGGTTAATTCGGCCATCCCGAACTGTCACCTTTATGAAAATTAAATACTGTTACTGGCAATCGTGCCATAAATATACCCATTAATCGGCGAAAGTGCTTGGTCGTTCAGCACTTGTCGATACACTCGAATTAAGAGTATATTAAATATCTAAATAAAACTTAAATAGATTGTATTGATGATATCGGTAATAATTCTCTAATAGCTGCGATAGACCAGGTATGTGTCCCTAAATTTTTGGTCATATAGTAGTCATTTATATGAATGCAACGACCAATATATCGTACAGTGCGTGGGTCCAGGCGGCCATCCCAAAACCGCGCCATACATAGATACCGTTTAGCGCCAATCCAAACAGAAAGCGGAACAGGAATGAGTTAAAGGTAAACGGATCTCCCATCACCCCGATATAATGTACCATACTGAAAATGGCCGCAGCAAGTAATACGGCAGCGGTAATTGCCATCCACTTTTTGCTAAAAAGATACTTGAAAAGGAATATCAGCAGAGAAACCAATATAACCCGAAAAAAAAGTTCCTCATAGAGTCCCGCACCTAGCGAGAGGGCCAGCTGTTGCAGCGTTGTGAGTGATTCAACCGGGCTTACCTGCACCATCTGCAAAAGGGCTTCCAGCGTTTGAGAAATAAGCAATGCCAGAAGGTAGGCATAGATCAAAGCTTCCGCCAGCATGGCTAAAAAATAGGAAAAGTTAAGCGAGCTGAGTTTGTTTCTCTCACGGTATAGGATAAAAATGCCCAGTAAGGCTACAAGGATCAGGGTGATAGACATTACATCCTGCCCGAACTGCGCGAACAGGGATTTGATCCATACATCAACCGAAATACGAACCATCTGCTCTGAATCGGGTTGAGATATGAAAATAAGTACCTCGTAAAGCAGCAGCAGTGGCAGGCTGATCAGGTAGCTATAGAGTAGCGTATTGGTGCTGTTTAAATCGGTTTTGACCGATGAAAGAGGTTTGCTCATTGATCCTGGTACATGTTAACTGTAGCATTTCCCGAGGAGGGCAAGCCTAGGGTGCTGATGGCTGCGTGTGATAGTTTTAATCCATTCCCTGAAAACCGATCATTGATCCGTATGTAAATTCCTTTGTTGGAAGTCGGGTTTTTAATAAAGATCACCGTGCCCAGTGCAATGTTGGAATGAGCCGCCGTTAATTGATCCGGATTATACAGTTCACCACTGGTGGTCGTGGTTCCGGCCTGGGATGAACTGTAGGAGCTGACCTGCGTTTGCCCCAGGTTTTTAAGGTTGGAATTTACGGTATAGGGATTGCTGTGTGAACTTGACGGTGGTAGCAGCACCGTAACATTTTGCCCGGATTCTACCGAGGAGGTAATGTCGGGATTCAGTGCGCGGAACTCGGCTTCCGTCATATTAAATTTGTTGAGCAGGGAACTAAGGGATGTACCGGCTTGCACTTTATGAACCACAAAAGCACCCTGCGGAGTCGACTCCGATGCCGTTTCGGCTACAGAAGGAGCCGCCTGCGTGGTTTTACGCACCGTTAACCGCTGACCGATGCGGATGGTGTTGGATGAAAGATCATTCAATGTTTTCAGTTCATCGACGGTCATGGCATGCTGCTCGGCAATTTCGTAGAGAGTATCACCGCTTTTAACAGTATAGTAGGTATTACTGCGCGCAGGCGTATTTACCACTAGTGTCTGATTCTCAGCTGCGCCGGAACGGGTTTTATTTTCCGGGGGATAGATTTTTAGCGTTTGTCCAACTTCCAGGTTGTTATTACTGAGATTGTTCCATTGCTTGAGTTCAGAAATAGTTACCTCATACTGCTTTGGAAATGGAGAAAAGCGTCTCCTGTCGCTGTACGGTATGAGTCATGGCGTCTCCTGTTTGGGCACCGGCTCCACGACTGACGATGATCGACTGCCCAATACTGAGGTTGCCACTGGAAACGTCATTCCACGCCCGCAGGCTGTCCACCGGAACGTTATACTGCCGTGATATACTAAAAAGCGTTTCACCGGATTGTACGGTGTGTGTTTGTTGAGCTTGTCCAAGCGATAATGAATGTATCCCCAAAACAAATAATAAAATGGGGATAAGCGAGCGAAAAAAGTGGTTCATACAGTTCATCCCATTTCTATTTCAAGTTCTGCAAGGGCTTCTTTCAGTTCAGAAACGGTACGTTTGTTTACTTTATTGGCAGCTGCAATTTCAATGCCCGTCTTGTAGGTTTCCAGCGCTTGTTGATTCATATCCAGCAGCTCATAGGTTTTGCCAAGGTGGTAGTAGACACCAACATACTCAGGATCGTTATTTCGAATCGATTCAAAAAGGATACGCGCCTTGTCGTATCGGTCCATTTTAGTAAACTCCAGTGCCAAGGCAAACTTGGAGAAGGAGTCATTAGGATCTTTTTTTATGTTGGCAGCCAGTGTTTTGAGCCTGGAATTGGTATCGGGCATAGATTGAAACCGTTGATAAATTCAATACAAAAATAACCAAATTATAAGATCCTGAAAGTATTAATATGCAACCTACGGGCGGGTATTCACCTGAAGCTGTAATTGATCGATAATCACAATATCTGTTTCACTACTTTGGGAATCATCATCCATTTGAGTTCCGCCAGCCCCGGTTTTATCTGCTCCCATTTATTGGCGGGTTGTTCAAAACAGAGCAGGGCCGCGGTGGGAACACGGATATTTCCTTTCCCGATCAGGCGACTGGCCACCTCTTCCATATTGGGATTGTGCCCCACCAGCATGATACGCTCAATTATGTCGTTTGCTTGTTTGATCGCTGAAAAGTAGTCGGAGCTGTTCCCGTAGTAGAGATCGTTATTCCATGTAATGACATCCTCATCCAATTCTGCCGATTCTATAACAAGGTTGGTGGTTCCCTCGGCGCGCTTGGCTGGTGATGAGATGATTTGGCCGGGAATATAGCCGGCTTTTTTCAGAAATTTTCCCATATTTGGTGCATCTTTTTCTCCCCGCTTGGCCAGGGGGCGATCGAAATCTTTGAGCTGTGGAATTTCCCAAGAAGATTTTGCGTGTCGAAGCAGTAAAACCTGTTTCATATCTTTTATGATTGGATGCTAAAACTTGCTAATTATGTTAAATAAGTTCTGAAAACTTGAGATTCAATTTTTTATTTAGTCATAAACTTTTGTTTAAAATATGCTTGGGAGCATAAAGGGTTAGTGTAACACCACGAGCAATCATAAACAAGACCATGGCCAGCCATATGGCGTGATTGTTCAGGTATCCTATGCTAAGGTAGAAGGTGGGCAGGAATATGAGCAGGGTAGCGATCAGCATGGAATCCCGCATCGGCTGGGTGGCGGTAGCCCCGATGAAAATGCCGTCCCAAATATAGCAGAAGCTGCTTACCGTAGGACCGGCTACCGTCCATAAAAAAACACCAAGCGCGGTGTTGATCACATTATCCTGATCCGTAAACAGGTGCAGGATCGTGCTGTCAAGAATCCAGTAGGCTGCGGAGGCAGACAAACCGATGCCAATGCCCCAACTGAAACAATATTTAACCGCTTCCTGAACCTTTTTGTTGTCTTTGGCCCCGGTGAAACGCCCCACCAGGCTCTCGGCGGCGTAGGCGAAACCATCCACACCGTAGGATACAATCATCCAGAGTTGTAGCAGGATACTGTTTGCGGCCAGGATCACATCTCCAAGCTCGGCAGATTTGGCTGTAAAAAGGAGAAGGTGAAGATCAGGCATAGCGTGCGTATAAAGATATCACGGTTCACGGAGAAGAACTTTTTTAAACTATCGAGTTCCAGCAAGCGGTCGTGCAGGTAGGCGCTGAGCCAGCTGCGGTACTTCCAGCCCAGCAACACCACCGCCAGGGCAAAGCCTGCGTATCGTGCGATCAGCGTGCCTATGGCTACCCCGTCCACATGCATGCCCATCCCGTAGACAAACAGGAAATCGAGCCCGATATTTAGTGCATTCAGAAAGATAGTGACGATCATCGGATAGCGGGCGTTTTGCATCCCCAGGAACCACCCGTTGATTGCGTACAAGCCCAACGTGGCAGGCGCCGAGGTAAATACGAATGTTGAAGTAGATCTCCGTGTAGCGCTCCACTTCGGGAGATGCTTCCACCAGCCAGAAGCTCAGATCGGCAATCCATCCCTGTAGCAGGATGATAAGCGTGCTGAAGACCGCGGCAACGGCCAGCGCCCGAGCCAGAATGAGCACACTCTCTTGCTGATCTTTCTCCCCAAAGGTCTGAGCCGTAAGACCGGTGGTGCCCATGCGCAAAAACCCAAATCCCCAGAACAGGAAGTTGAAAATCATACCTCCCACGGCAATCGCTCCAAGATAGTAGACCTCCTCAAGATGACCCACCAAAGCGGTATCGACCACGCCCAGCAATGGCACCGACAAGTTACTAACGATGTTGGGTATGGCCAGGTTTAGAATCTTGCGGTTCAACGCGGAGATGATATTTTTAGTGAGAATGATTGATTACTTTGAACGCGGGAAGGTAAAAATAATAGATTTCACTTATGGGAAAGATTCAATGGGGAATACTGGTCCTAATTGCCTCCATCCTGTGTGCTTGTAGCGACAACACTGTGCAGCCCATAGTGGATAACGAGCTGAAAACAGTAGAGCAGGCCGAACAATATTTTGCCGAAGCGAGGGCCGCAAACAATCTTATTACAAGAATAGAGCGTCCTGCCGGGAAGCAACGGTACTTTTATATTTATTTTGAAAATGGGAGTACGGTTTCCATTTCCCGGTTTCTCTTAAATTCATTTGAAATCAATCATGAGCAGTGGACTGTTGAGTTCCGGTTCAATGATTCATCCACCTACAGCGCTGCTATAGTGGGCACAAGCCTCCCAGTTTCGATTGCTCTTAACCCTCATGATTATGCACCGCTCACTGCTTTGGCAACGGCTAAGATGCCGGTACTGGGCAAATTCAGTCTTAAGGTATTAGGCCAGGGTGAAAGAGGGGATATCGATTGCACATAATTTCCCCATACCATCTGAACCGGTGCTGCATTCATCAGATGGCCGGATACAATTCCAACTTCCTGTCTTGGGATTATATCCGGACTATGAGAACCGGGTTGTTTTTACCTTTAAAAGTCCGGAGGGTCAAGTGCGACTGGCGGATACGGTTATCATAACTACACCCAATATTCCACTTAATCCGGATGTTGATGTAGTTGTAAATAAACTGCCTGCCGACCATAATGACCTCTATTTCGTGTCAAACTTGCAGGCCGGTTTTGATCAGCGCGGAACGGTACGATGGATCTACACAGGGAACGCCCAGTATCTGTTTCGCCGGATGGAGAATGGTAATCTCTTGATGACATCCAATGAAAACTTGGTGAGCTACCATAATGAAAAATTTATGGAGGTTACGATTTTTGGAGAAACTCTCAGAGAGTACACCGTGCCCAACCGGATGCATCATGAAGTGCGGCAGATGCCCAACGGTAATTTTTTGGTGGCTACGAACTCGAATAGATATGAAGGAGATGGCAATGACGGCCGGTGGGAAGAGGGCGTAGTGGTGGAAATGGACCGCCAGACGGGAGAGGTAGTCAAGGAGTGGAATTTCAACCAGATCCTGGATACCAACCGCAACCGACCGCCGGGCGGCAATCCAGATGACCTGTTGCACATCAACACCGTTTATTATGATGAGACGGACGACAGTATCGTGATTTCAAGTAAACACCAGAGTACGGTGGCCAAAGTGGATTACGCGACCGGCAGCATTATCTGGTTGCTGGCACACCCCAGCGGCTGGGCCGAACGCTGGCAGCCCTACGTGCTGCAACCAGTAAATGCAGGAGGCTCTGAGGTTGACCTTGGCAACACCGATTTTTACTCCTACTTTCAGCATGCACCGATGCGACTGCCGAACGGTAATATCCTGCTCTACGATAATGGCAACTATCGTAATTTTTATAACGGTCCAATTGAAGATAACTACAGTCGTGCGGTGGAATACAAAATCAACGAAAGAGGAGAAAACAGTGCAGCTTGTCTGGGAGTTTGATTACAACCATGAGCTTTTTACAGCGGCTACCGGGGATGTTGATCTGCTTGAGAATGGTAATCGCCTGATCGGTTTTATGTGGAGCGGTAACAGAACGCCAAAAATTGTTGAACTTAACGGAAATGATGAAATCGTGTTTGATATAGAGATCGATGCCGGAGAAGGTAATTACTACCGTGCGGAAAAGTTTAATCTCTACTCCGGGATGTAGCAAAAAATAAGTATATGGAATGGCTGACTTAAGGCAGCTCGCTGGCAGAAATCCCATCAGCCTTTATTTCATTTTTAGAGTAGAAATAGAAAGCTACTGTTCAGATTTCCGAAAATAATTTCTTAACCTGCGGATTTTTCGTTCAAGGAAGCCCAACCCGAACAGAATGACTATCACTAGCCCTGTAAGTGCAGCTACCATGCCCACTGCGTTTAGGGCCACGGCAATACCGATGGCAGCGGCAAACAGAATAGAGGCCGCCGTAGTGAGTCCCTCAATCGTTTCCTGCTGGGATTTAAAGATGATCGTTCCAGCGCCCAGGAAACTGATTCCGGTAATAATTGCTTCCATAATACGGATTGGGTCCGCGGTGATGGTTTCTACATAAGGGGAGCTGCCAAACTTGGCGACGCCCGAGAATAACCAACAATGCGGAAGCCCCGGTAACGAGCATATGTGTTCGTAGGTCAGCCGGTTTATCCGCAAGCTCTCGCTCCAGGCCGATTAGTCCGCCCATGAAGATTGCAATTGCCACTTTAAGTATATTAAATCCTTGAATATCTAATTCCATACCGATCACGCTGTATTCATGTTATTATTTAATTGATATGCTGCAATATTCGATAAAGTTTCATCAACCTAAAATAGGGTAATCCACCTGTCATGGAGATCAGTTACTGGACAAGCCGATGGCGCAAGAACAAGCTGGGCTGGCATATGCAGCAGGTATATCCGCCGTTGATTAAATATTGGGATGCGTTCAGTTTGAAAATCGGCGATCGTGTTCTGGTACCGATGTGCGGCAAGAGCCGTGACCTGGTCTGGCTGGCCGATCAAGGCGTTCAGGTCATAGGTGTGGAAGTTTCTGAGATAGCGGCGCGTCAGTTTTTTCAAGAACAGGCCCTGGAGTACAAAACCCAAGAAAAAGGCCCATTTACAATTTATGAATCGGGGTCTATCCAGTTTTGGCTGGAGAGTATTTTTAAGCTGACCGAAGTGCAATTGCCTGCCATTGATGCCATCTACGACAAAGCTGCCCTGATCGCCTTGCCACCTGATAAGCGCCCGGCCTATGCCAGGCTAATTCGCGACTGCAGTACTGAGATCCAAACTATGCTCATAAATACATTTGAGTACGAGCAGGATGAGATGAACGGTCCGCCGTTCGCTGTTTTTGAATATGAAATCCGTGACTACTATGCCGATTGGTTTGAAATTTATACCCTGCATGAGCGGTCTGCCCTTGAAGAGTTGTCAAAGTTTAGGCTTCGTGGCTTGCAATCCTATTTAACGGAAAAGGTGTACGTTCTGCAGAAGAAGTGATCATGTCAGTAACCTGCTCTACCCTAAGCCCAGAGCTGTGCTTGCGGTAAACTGATTATCCATATTGGGTCGAAAAAGATTACTTTTTTGATTCTGTAGATATTTTCCTTTGTTATTTTGGCTTACAACGGTGATATTCCGTTGATCTCAGGGATAGCCGTAACGTAATGGAGGATGGTAAAGTTAAAATTTGTTTGAAGACTCTACTTGACGCAGTTTAAGTTGCATATCATGAGGTCGGCATGTATTTTCAAAATCAAATTTTCTGAAACCACGTTAAGCAATACGGAAAAAGATGAATATTGAACAACGCAATCAACTGTTAAGCATTGTTTTCGGGATAATAATTCTTGTATTGGGATATTTTCTTTACCAAGCTATAGTTGTGCCGTATCAAGAAGTGCTCGAGCGAGAACGGATGACAGAGCGGGTGCGACACCGGATGTCCAACGTACGGGATGCTTTGGTTCAGTATAAAAATCGTCAAGGTGATTTCCCTCCCACAGATGGTGGTTTGGACAGTTTGGTTCAGTTTATTGAAAATGATTCGTTGATGGTAGCTGAAGGAGACTCCCTTTTCTCTCCGATGCCTCCGGGCTCCTACACTCCAGACTCTTTGATTTTGTCGCCGCGTCCTCCCCACAATCGTTTCCAGTACACGCTTAATGACACGCTTCGGCCTCAAATCTACTTGCTCGAGGATCCCGATACCGAAGATAGGATCGGTTCCCTTGAACAGACAACGCTGTTGAATGCTGCTTCTTGGGAATAATGAAGCATGAGTACACTGAACCCCAGTCTTGGGCTTTGTTTCTTCGATAACCAGCTGTTCTATGCTGTTGATAATCCGGAGAAGCAGGCTGCCTTGGCACGCATCGGTTCGGTAGACTTCAACTTTGATCTGCCTGCTGCTATTCTGCAGGGCGACAAGGAATATTTCCCGGCTGTACAAGCACCATTGAGCGATTAAAGGAGGAATTCGGTATTCAGCATATCCGGGTATCCTTCCCCTCCGAAGAGTGCTGGACTACCTTCCCAAAAGTCGTGTACGACAAACCCGATGAGCGGGAAGATCATATCAATATTCTTATGCAGGGAGTAGACCGCAGCAAGGTTGAGCCTACATGGTATAATCTGAGCAATCAAGAATACAAATTTTTGCTTCTTCGAAATAGAGAGAAACTTGGCGGACTGCAGAAACTTGCGTCCAGTGCCTCCACCACTGACCTGATCAGCGATTTTGAAATTGGCGGCCGATGGAGCCAGCACAGCGACACCAAAGGGTCCTTTATGACGATCGGCTGTTTTCAGTGATTGTATTGCAGTGAGTTCTTTTGTATTGGGCAAATTCCGTGGTGCCACCTACCTGCCGTTTGATGAGCCGGAAGACCTGCCCTATCTCTGGCTGCAGAGCGCCAGGCAGCTGAACTGGCTGGAAGGCCTTCATGAGCAGGTGTACGTGTATGGGGTTAATGCATATCGTATTATAGATATCCTGCACCCATTCTGGGAGGATGAGGCATCCGATATCATCAAAATGGATAGCCTGGAAAAGATGAGGGTACAGGCTGAGGAAACCTCCTATGGATTTAACTTGGAATGTGCTTTTCCGGCTATCATTCTGGCGCTTGGGGAAAATTGAACAATGCAGAAGGGGGATCAAATTTTGATATTTGAGATTTTTCCTGCGAACCTTTACTGATTTCTTTTTCGGCCGAAATATTATTTTAGCTTGTAATTCAAGAGAGCTTTGAAAAACCGTTTTTTTTATTCAATTTTGGCATTTTCGCGGATCTGCTGAAATCCTCATTTATGGGCTATAAACTGCGGGTTCGAATTCGACTAGACTTTGACCTTGACCAAAATCCCGGGTTTTTCAAAGCTCTCTCTAAGTCAATAGAATACTTATGCGCATAATAACCGGCATGCTCAAAGGCCGAAAAATTAACATCCCCAGCACGCTGAATGTGCGTCCCACTTCCGATCGTACCAAAGAGGGATTGTTTTCAGTGATCGAGGCTCGTCGATATATTCGTGACGCCAATGTGTTAGATCTGTTTGCGGGCTCCGGCAACTTGGGCGTGGAGGCCATTTCGCGGGGAGCATCCAAAGTGCTGTTTGTGGATAACGACCATTTCAACATCCGGCACATAGAGAAGGTAGTGCGGGAATTTGATATAGAGGATCGCGTTCGAACGGCTGTTTCTGATGTGGCTGATTTCCTGGCCGGCCCGCCCATTCCATACGATATTATTTTCAGCGACCCCCCGTATGATTACCCCCTAATGGAGGAGATGATTGAAACGGTGCTCGAAAAGGGCTGGCTGAACGACCATGGCTGGTTTGTGCTTGAGCACGACAAGCGCCACGATTTTAACAACCATTCCAACTGCTTTTTTTCCAAAGCCTACGGCCGAACTATCGTGAGCATCTTTCTTGAAGAGGATCCTGCCAACGAATAGTGTATCGCCGTAATAATGAGCTCTATTTTGGAAGTTACAGGTTGAAGAGTGCAAGTTGATTGAAATCGTACAAACGTCTAACCAGCAATTTTCAACCGCAATTGTATATTTGGAGTAATTAGTCGTTTGTGAGATTTAAATGAAATAGAATCAATTAATTAGACCGAAAAATTAATGAAAACTCTGGCACTATATCCCGGCTCATTTGATCCTATTACCTATGGCCACCTGGATATTTTAGAACGGGCCACTGAGCTGTTTGATACCATCGTGGTGACTGGCCGTAGATGGACGTAAGGAAACGGTGTTCTCCGGCGATGAGCGGGAAGTGATGATCCGCACTTGCCTGGAAGACAAGGAGTGGGCCAGAAACGTCCGGTGGATAACCGGACTGCTGGTTGATTTTGCCCAAAGAAAGGCGCCAGACCCTGATCCGCGGGGTACGACGATCTCCGACTTCGAGTATAAAATTCGCATGGCCCACGCAACCGCCGCCTGGCCCCGGATGTGGATACTGTCTTCTTGATGCCGAACGAACATCTTATTTCTTCTCCTCGCTTGCAAAAGAAGTAGCCTACTGGGATGGCGATCTCTCTTCTTTTGTACCCGGGCACGTGGCAAAAGCACTTAGAGACTATTACAAGGACAAGAAAAAGTGAGAAGCGGATATATAACGTTAATTAATTTATTGTTTACGAATATCCTGACGAGGTACTGCAATAGGTAATGGTCTTGCCGTTGATTGCTTACACATAATTTTATTCCTAAGATGCGCTATATCAAAATTTATTATGCTTGCATGTAGCTTGAGCACAAGGTCAATTTACAGACCAACGAGTTCCCAAAAGTCCGGCCGACATTATCGTTCATGACATGGTGATAACTACAAAAGATGGTCATGAGGTACTCTATCTTGGCATCATTAAAAATATATAGCTATACTTTGACGAGGATTGAGATCAAATTTTTACTAATAATGAATACTCCATTCAGACAGAAGACAAGAAGGCGATTACCTGAAACCTAACATCAGCAGCAGGTGGGCTGGAAAAAGGAACCTGTACAGACTTTAGAATTAGACTCCACTTTTTGCTATTTTCAGCCATCGTCGGCGGCAATTCATCCGTAAAATTCAATTAAAACCACTTATGATTTCAACACGAGCCCAAGAACTGTCTCCATCCGAAACCCTGAAAATTTCAGCCCGCGCCAAGCAGCTCAAACGTGAAGGGCGATCCATCATTTCACTCTGAGTGCCGGAGAGCCGGACTTCCGGACACCGCGTCACGTGTGTGATGCCGCCATCAAGGCGATCAACGAGGGCTTCCATGGCTACACCATGAATACCGGCATGCCGGAGTTGCGAGAGGCGATTGTGGAAAAGCTGAAGCGAGATAACGGGCTGGACTTTGCGCCGTCGCAGATCGTCTGTTCCAACGGTGCCAAGCAGTCGCTCGGGTTCAGCATGCTGGCACTGATCGATCCCGGGGATGAAGTGATTATTCCTGCGCCCTACTGGGTTTCCTATCCGCAGATGGTGAAACTGGCAGAAGGCACCAGTGTAACGATCCGCACGGCGTTTGAAAATGATTATAAAATGACGGCCGAACCGGCTAGAGGAGGCGATCACCGACAAAACCAAGGCGTTGATTCTCTGTTTCTCCCTCAAATCCCACCGGGTACGCCATATACGGCGGATGAACTCCGCGCATTAAGCGGGATGTCGCCGTCGACTGATCCCGATGTGGCGCTCATTTCGGATGAAATTTATGAGTATATAACGTTTGAGGGATCACATGACGGCATCCTGCAAGTCGCCCCGGAGCTGAAAGATCGGACGCTGGTGATCAACGGTTTTTCAAAGGGCTTTGCCATGACCGGCTGGCGGTTGGGCTATATGGCGGGACCGCAGAAGGTAGTGGACGCCGTGGCCAAGATTCAAAGCCAGGAGACATCCGCCCCTTCGGCGATATCCCAAAAAGCGGGCGAAGCGGCCTACCGCGGAAGCCTGGATGAGGTAACTTCGATGCGCGACCAGTTTAAAAAGCGCAGGGATTATATGGTGGATGCACTCTCTGCCATTGATGGCGTCAAATGCTTTAAGCCGGCGGGTGCGTTTTACGTATTTCCGGATATTTCAGCCCATCTGGGCAAAACAGTGAAAGCCACGGGCGAAAAAATCGAAACGTCCACTGACTTGTGCATGTTTTTGATCGAGGAAGTGGGCTTGGCGGCCGTGCCCGGTGATGCTTTTGGGGAACCGAATGGCATCCGGCTAAGCTACGCCTCGGCCATGGAAGATCTCAAAGAAGGTATCAAGCGCCTGGAAAAAGGACTGACCGAACTTTCCTGACACGATCTGCTGTTACATACTCTGAAATTTTGTACCAACAGCTTATTTTGGCACACTTTGTGGTTTATAACTATCTGAATTCCAATTAGTTTAATTTCATCATAATAATATGCCTACATACGAATACAAACGAGAAGACGAGATCTACTTTCCAGGTAACCCAGGTATCAATGACAAAGCGCTGGAGAATGTCCCGAAACTGGGCAAAAAGTGAAACGCGTAATTACCGGTGGCGGTGGCGTGGTCTATAAAGGTGATGGGTTCTACATAACCGACTACAAGCGTAAAGAACAGAAAAATGGCAACGGCTCCGCCAAGGACAGCAACTCGGGTTCCAATTCAAATGGATCCTCAAAGACTGAATCCACCACAGAAGCTTCTTCCAGCAACGATTCCAAGTAAGTTAAATCGCTAGACCTCCATCCCCGTGAGTGAAAAAGAGCGCTCAGAAAAGCATGAACAGGCGTTAGAGCAATTCGTATTGCTTTGGGGGGAGATGGCATCGGCGTGGGGCATTAATAAAACGATGGCGCAGATTCACGCTCTGCTTTATGCCGAGGCCGAACCGCTGGATACCGACACCATTATGGAGCAGCTGGATATCAGCCGCGGCAACGCCAACATGAATCTTCGCAATCTGCTAAACTGGCAGTTGATCCAGAAAGTGCATTTCAAGGGCAAACGGAAAGATTATTACACGGCGGAGAAGGATGTTTGGAATATTGTGGCTACTATTGTACGTGAGCGCCAGCAGCGCGAAGTGGCGCCTATCCGCCAGAATCTTGAAGAATGCCTGGCGGTTTTTGAAACAGAAGAGCCGTCCACAAAAGAGGAAAAAGAGTTCAGGAAGCGGATTGAAAACTTTACCGAATTTCTCGAAATGTTTGAACGGTTCACCGCTGCCCTGCTTCCCTACATAAATAAAAAGAATCTGAAGTTCCTGAAACAACTGGTCAAGCTGGCCGAGCTCAAGGAATCTATGAAGGGCAAGTTGCCCGATACCATAAAACTCCCTATTGAGCATGACCCAAAAGAAAAAGAGTAATCGACAGATTGGTGATGAGGGCGAAGACCTGGCGGTTTCGTACCTTGAATCCAAAGGATACACGCTGCTGGAACGCAACTATTTTTTCGAGCACGCCGAGGTAGATATTGTGGCCTACGACCAGAAGCAGATCGTGTTTGTGGAGGTGAAATTCCGTTCTGATACCACATTTGGAGAGCCAGAAGATTCCATCTCAGAAGAAAAACAGCAGAATATTTTCAAGGCAGCCGAAGCCTGGTTATATGAGCGAAAAATGGATGGCTCACCGGTACGTTTTGATGTGGTCTCCATCGTCCAGAAAGAGAATGAAGCCCCACAATTCAAGCATTTTGAAAACGCCTTCTGGATGACGAATTGAAGCCGCCTTTCCTGCGGGAGATACCATTCCAGCCCCTTCCGAAGGGCGTTGTATCTTAGCCGTTAAGCAACTCCTCACGTAATTTTTGAAAATATTCAATTTGTGATCGAATATTTCTATACAGCTCCGGCTTATGTTTCTCTTTCTGTTGAACACTTTTTCTAAAAAGCAGATCTTTTCCCCGTACAAATAGGGGCGCGGTTGCCAGGCTGAGCAGAAAGTATCCCCCCAACAGCGGCCAGCCTAAATTTAACAAACTCAAGAGCAGTGTGATCAGCATATAATAAAAGGGGAAGCAGGAAAAGTCCCATCACAAACTTCACGGAGGAATCAAACACGTGATCCTCAATGTATTCCTCCGTAATCCAGCGGACCGCCTGGTAGGGCAAAATGTTGTTGATCAACGAAAAGAGGTATAATGGGCTTAGGCAAAAATCCCTCCATGTAGGTTTAACAGGAGTTACCAAATCATGAATGTTGACGTGGTGTTGACTACAGGTTTCTAGGAGTCGGTTGGCCTTTTTTAGGTCTGCCTCATCGAAGCCGTTTTCAATAGTTGCTATTCTTTTGTTGGCAATGGACGGCTTTATAACGGCTTGTCGGTTCGGCTCCAATTCATCCAGCAGCAATCGATGTAGGGGATAATGCTCTAGATTGGACACATGTGTAGTCAGCACACTCAAACGTTTGGCAGTAGCCTGTTTGAGCTCCTGCGCGGCGATCCGCTCGTTCTGAATAAAAGTCTGTTGGAAATCACCTACAGCTATTGGTTCTCCAAATTGGATATGGAACGGCGTGCGGGCTTTTTGATGGTGGCTGTAATTTAATCCCACCGGCTGTATTTGCAGATCGAGCTGCCAGTTGTGTTGCTGTTCGGCCCCAAAAGCAATACGGGTAAAGCCTTTGCTCAAGGGACGCACGCGGCGCCTGATAGCGTGATTTGCTTCGGCAAATACAAGGATAGAACCACCTTCTCCCAACAATTGACAACATTTATTGATAGTATCTTCGGTTTTTTTGACGGATCGGAATCCATCGCGCATCCGATAAACAGGCATCATGTTGAGGGAGCGCAGAAAATGGCTGACTAACGGTACTTCGAACGGTTCGGCACGGGTAAGAAAGTGCATAAATTTGCGGGTATTACATACCACATGGAGTGCATCGATAAAGGAATTTTGGTGATTGGCCACAAAAATAACCGGCTTATCTTGTGGGATATACTGGGTTGCCGATACCGAATAATCCGAATAAAAAAGATGCAGCGCGGGTTTGACCAAGCCGTATCGGAAGAATTGATACCAGAGATAATTGTTACGCATTCCTGAATACGCGTTGAATAGCTGATTTTCCTATAGACCAGTACCAGCCGATGGCAAGTCCCGTGATAATGTGCCAGATACCCCACCAGGCCGCTACCAGGGCCATGCCGCCCAGTCCTTCGAAAAAGTTAAAGATAAGCAGCAAGCCAAGCCCGGAGTTCTGAATGCCGGTTTCGATGGCGATCGATTTTCGATCGGGCTCGGGAAGACCAAATGAGGAGGCCAGCCCGTAACCGCCTACCAGGGCAAAGGCATTATGAAAGAAAACAAGCCCGATGACCAGATCGATATAATTGAGGAAGTTTTCGTAGTTCATCCCGAACGCAACCAGTACAAACGCCGAAAAAAACAGGATGCCAAAACCTTTAATCCAGGTGGAAATTCTCTCAGCTAATGTTGCCTTAAAATGACGAACGATCATTCCCAGAAGCAACGGAATTCCCAGGATTAATCCTATAATCTTGAATACTTCCCACAGGTTAATGTGGATACCTTTAAGGATTACGCTTGTAGGCTCGTACAGGCCAGCCCACAGGGTAAAGTTGAAGGGGGTCAGCAGGATAGCCCCCAGCGTGGCGATGGCGGTCATGCTGACAGAAAGTGCGGCATTTCCTTTTGCCAGCAGCGAAAAAAAGTTGGAAATATTTCCCCCGGGGCAAGCTGCTACCATAAACATACCCAGTGCCATGCTTGGATGCGGCTCAAAAAACAGGACCAAAAGAAAAGTGAGAGCCGGCAGCAGCACGAACTGCGAAAATACCCCGATCAGTGTAGACTTGGGATCGTTGGCCAACCGTTTGAAATCTCCCACGGTCAACTCCCAGGGCCACTCCAAACATGATAAAAGCCAGTGATATATTCATCGCCAGCAGTCCGCCGTCGCCAAGATTGAGCTGTAGAGCGTCTACCGATTCATTCATAATAATTTCATGTATCCTCTAGAAGTGAAATGATCACAGAATTCTCCTCAGTTGAACCGCTCACTGCTGCTGAATCCAATAATTTTTCTATTCCTAAGGATACGAAACTTTTTGGGTGTTTTTCCAGATTGTAGGAATTCTGATCCAAGACCACATTTGGCCGGAGGTTAGCTATGGTTTTAGGGCCAATCCCCTTAACCTGTATTCCTAAAATCCGCAGGCTTTTTACTTGCATAGGATAATTATTTTACCGGAGGGTATGCGCATCTGATTTACTTTTAAGTGACCAATATCAGCAATCATTGAGCAGCAGATGTAGGCAAATGTTCGAATGTCATGGGAACCGAAGGCTCTTTTTACCCTGTTTTACCGGCTCGTACGCACACCTCGCCCATAGACTATATTCCGCTTCCATAGCATTTGTGGCTCCGAGAGGGGGGGGCTAGGCCAGCAGGGGGCTGGTATCCTTGTCGGTGTAGAGTTTGAGCACAGCACGCCGGCCGGTCCTGATCCACTTGGCGGGGACGCTGATGAAGCGGAAGATAAACTTCTTGAGCCGGAAAGTAGGCTGTAGCCAAGAAAGTTGTTGGGCGTATCGTTCGATCAGATATCGGTAAAAATTAGCAATGATCCCGGTCAGGATCATAAAGGCCGTATTATGAGACAGCAGCGAGCAGGGCAGTTTCGACCAGCCAAAATCGTTGCCCATCACATCAAACAGCCGCTCACTGGCCCCGCGCCCGTTGTAGAAGGCCACGACTTCTTCGGGGGCGGCCTCCTGCTCGTCGGTAAGGATCGCCCGCCAGGTGTAGGCTCCGCCGCTGAAGATGTCGGCCTGCCCGTCGGCCCGTTTGATCCGGCTGAGGACCAACCGGTAGGCGCGGTCTCCGCCAAAAGGGGCGCCACCCGGAAAGTTCGGCCACATCCATAGGCTGGCCGCTGATGGCGACGGATTTCCAGTCGTCTTCGGGCAGGGCCCCGACCTGCTGTTCCATGGCCGGGCTTCGTTTGGCCCGGATGCAGAACGAGTTGCACTGGTTTTCGACTATCTTCACGACCTCTTTCTGGTAGGAGGCCGAATCCGCACGGAACCGCCCGATGGAAACCTGATGATCGCTTAGGGTCTCGAATACCCGCTTCAGGGTCTGCTGCTGGGCGTAGGTGGCCGGGCTGTTGCCGCCCCGGCCTTCGATGTAGACCGGCTTGTTTCCGATGGAGGCGACGGCCGGCCGAGAACCGTTGCATTTTTTATAGGTGCGGGCCGCATCCCATTTTTCGGTGGCGATAACCTGGTTGTCGTAGTCCAGATCGTAGCAGTCCTGCTTGTTGAGCTGACCGGTAACCTGTGAGCTTCCCACCGATAGCTCGTTGAGGGGAGTGTTGATATTGAACTGATGGGCTACCCCGCTGGCCGGGTTGATCTGCTCGGTGGTCTGTTGGCTGAGCTCCTTAATCCCCCGCAAGATGGTATCGGGGCTACTGGCTGACATGCCTTTGATTTGATCAAGCGGCCCGCTCAGGTGCTCGGCCAAGTCTTCGGCGCAGTCTCCGCCGCACAGGAAAATCCCCAGCTGATTGCCCACAATATCGCTATAGGAGAATCCCTCGTCTGGACCCGCTCGCCCAGCTGCCGGTCGATAAGATCGGCCAGCCCAGACTGATGAAAATGCTCATAACAAAAATTAAATCCGCCAAATGGTGTGATCTTGTCCGCTGATTTTGTAATATGCATGCATCATTTATTTAGTGAGTGGTTTCACCTAAATAAATGAAAACTTCTGAGCCAAAAAAGCCTGAATACAACCTGTTCAGCAACTTTTTTGGCTCTTTTTTTATATTGCCTGCGGATTTAAGGGTATTAGTTGGTCAAGATTAGAAAACCTGCCGTATTTATTTCGATAGGCGATAATGCGGCTGGCGTAGGCAGGGCCGATGCCGGGAAGCTGCTGCAGGAGCGTTGAATCGGCGGTATTAATATTGATTGGGAAAACATTGGTCTCTGTTTGTTCCCGTTCGATGAGTTCTATCTTGCTACCGATTTTATCGGGTTGTTGCCAAAGGCCACGTCCTACGGATCGAGCTTGGTGCTCATATTCCCCAAAATGCGCTGCTGTATCTGGAGGCAGGTAGCTGTCCCTGTAGTAGGTTCCGATGCCATCCTGCAACAGTTGTTTGTTCAGGAAGGTACTGTCCCTGCCGTTATCTACCTTTACGTAGGCGTTCAGCGTCTTGTAATAGGGATGTACCCTGGGTTTTTCACCAGACACTCCGGTAAGTCTTACCTTGTTGCCACTCAGTTTTTTGTGGAGGTATTTCCCGGCTTCCTTCGCAAAGTAGTCTGCCGAATCAATTTCGTGATAAAACCTGGGTAGCTCAACTCCCAGCGGCCAGACCCCATAGGTAAAACCTGGCACGATCTCGATGTTAAATCGACCGGAATCTTCAGTTTTTTCTACCTTGTACAATTTCTGGGTATCGATCGGCGGGGCGGGGGATCAGTGGTACCTTTGGCGCGGCTCATTACTCCCATAAAATCCTGGTAATATTGGTTGGAGAGACGATCCGAATAGATAATGAGCAGATTCTCGTCGTTATTAACCTCCGCATTTTTCGAAAAATTGTAGGAGCCAGTCACCACTACACCCTGGTCGGCCGGATCGGGATGAGATCCATCGATGATCAGTACCTTGTGATGAAGCTTTCGAAGCTCGTTTGAAGGCAGTATCGATCGGTTGGCTACCCTGGCTTCCGGCGCAGCCCAGATATCACCGTTGCTTTTATAGCGGTAATAAAAACTGCGGTCAATCACCCCGTTAAGTTGAATAGCTCCCGTTGCTGACATTTTCCAGATTGTACGGCTCATGGGGATGCTCGGTGTAATGGCAAACGCCTGGAAATTGATATCGTGTTGGGCTTGCTGCTTGATAACCTCAACCAGCCTGTTGCTTATACTAGGTTTGGTATTCTGCCTGTTGATTGGACCAAAGTAGAGCTTATTCGAGTGGAATCCACATAAAAAAAATTTCTGCCGCTGTACGTTTTATCTTTGTGATAGCGTGCAAATTGTGGTTCAGGGGTCATATCGTCATCGCCCCACATTTGCTCAAACTCGGCCGTGTAGGCAGCTGCCACCTCGTTGTCTTTGATGACCAGGGTGTTATTGGTGTTGTAAGCGCCGGTATAGGTAAGATTCGTGGAGCCGGTCCAGACAATGTCATCATCGGGAGAGGGACTCTGAGCATCAATAACGGCAAACTTGTGATGCATATCGGCGCTGGAGTTGACCAGTGAGTGATCCGCGATAGTGCCGTTGGCTTTGTAGATATCGCCGTCGTCATCAATAGAAAGGATGCCATTTTCGCCCAGTATGCTCCATATCACTTTATCGATTTCGCGGGCATCGGTGCGGTTGTAGTTATCAGTGATAAGCCGTACCTGAACGTCCCGCTGCCTGGCCCTAACCAGTGCTCGTGCAATGCGCGGGTGTTCCAGGTCATAAACGCACAGGTCAACGCTTGTTGTAGCGGAATCAATCAGCGTTTCAAGCGAACCCAGCAGATCCCATTCATCGCTGCTGATGTTTCCCGGAAGAGCTGCCCCGTGATCTGCAGGCATATTAAAGTAGGCTTTGATCCATTCAACACGGCTGGTGTCCGTTTGGGCGATAGAAGAAAGAACGGGAGAAGACAGGATAAAAAACGTGAAAAATGCCGTCAGTAACAGCCGCATTAGAATTGCGTTTATAAAGTTATTTGTACGATTTTCATCCAAATAACTTTATAAACGCGCGTAACGCAAACCTCATTTCATGAACTGGAAACTCATCAATCCTCTAAACTGGCGTAAGTCGTTTCTTCTCTTGATTTTGGGAGGATTTGTATTTATTTGGTTTGCTTTCATCGATACCTACAGCCTGTGGACCCGGTACCAGCTTAGTGAACGCAAGGAGAACCTCAGGCAAAAAACCCAACAGTTGGAGGCTGAAGCAGCACAGCTGGAGCAAAAAATCGAGGACTTGAAATCGGACTCCTCACTGCTGGAACGCATTGCCCGCGAAGAGTATGGTATGCGCAAAGAAGGAGAAGTAGTCTATAAAATCCGGGAAAAAAATAATTAACAACTATGTGCTGCGTTTTGTAAATAGGCCTCTCTACTCCTGATACTTTTCTTCTGACCGACAGGGGTTATTACTTTTTACATTTGATCGATCTCTGGTAGCTATAATTTATAAATGAAATTCATGGCGGATTTCAGATCGTTTCGGCGTTATCCTGTTATTCGCGATGGTTTTTTTATTCGGTATTTTTGCCGACCTGCAGGCCCAGGTTGATGAAACTCCGCCCGATACCACGCGGTCTGACACTACGCTTACCGGTCCGCCCCAGGAGGGAATGACTCAGCAGCAACAACAGCAAATGCGGAGATAGCCAGGGACAGGGTAACGCAAGGCCAGCAGCAGGAGGGACAGGTGGATTTTTCTGCGTATGCGTATTCGCTGGCGTTCAATTTTGAGAGGGACAAACGCACATGCTACCCTTTTTGGGCAGTCGGAAGGTGACCCACAGCGCCGGAGAGCTCACTGCCGGTAAAATTACGATGAACACTGATCGGCATGTGGTCAGCGCTACGACCCAAATCTCCGCAGCGATTCCCTTTTGCACCCGGTATTAACCCGCGAACAGGAAAAAATACGCAGCAACAGCATCAGCTTTAATTATGAAGTCGGAGCGGGGGCGGTTTCGCAGGTGGCCCGCATGCAGGTGCAGCAGGGAAACCTGATTGGTGAAAAGGTAAAAAATGCTGATCCTCATACTATTTTTGTCGAGGATGGCATCTATTCTACCTGTACGCTCGATCATCCCCACTATTACATCAAGGCTGACCGTATGAAGGTGGTGGATCGGGAAGAGGTATTCTCTCACCGATGCACGGCTCTATATCCTGGATATTCCCTATCCGCTCGTTTTCCCTTTTGCAGGCATCCCGACCAGTGGGACCGACCAGCGCCAATCTGCTCCGCTGCAGCCTACAGACGCTTTCCAGGAGACGGCCTCTCGAGGCCTCGGCCTGGCAAAACCTGGATGGTTCCAATATTTCAACGATCACCTGGTGGGGCAGGCCTCGGTCGATACTCTTTACTTCGGGTACCTTTTTTCTGGATGCCAGCACGCAGTATAGTGTCACAAACAAATATAACGGACAGATACAACTCGGTTACTCACGGGAGAATTCAAGCCTGGAGCCTACCGATCCCAGTTTCAGCACCAACGTGCAGAAGCGGCTACGAATAAATCACAGCCAGACGATTTCACCCTATGCCAGCTTCTCTACGAATATTAACTTGCAAACGGCTGACGATTCTGAAGCGCAACTTGACGATCCAGATGACCGAGCGAGAACCAGTACCAGCTCCAGCATCAACTATCGCTACCGGCACCCGGAAGACCTGTACAACTTTAATATTTCGGCCGACCAGTAACCATAATTTTCAGACCAATACCGTGCGGCTTTCCGGTCCGAGGATGAATTTTAGCCTCAAACAGTTCTCTCCTTTTTCTTCGGAGGGGCCTGCCACCGGCGACCCCTCACTGTTGGAGAGCCTGTCGATTCGCTATCAAAACCAGTTCGATTCCAATTACGATTTTAATCCCATACGCGGAGATTCGGCGCAAATCAACTGGTTTGAGGCGCTGCTGGATCCTGCAAAATATCGCGAGGCTACCGGCAACAATGATCACTTTCGGTACGGATTTCGCCAGCAGCTCGACCTGAGCCTGGGAATATTCTTCCAAAGCAATTTCATTAATATGTCGGCAAATGTGGGCTATAACGAGTACTGGTTTCCCACCAGCATCCGCAAGACGTTTAACGCAGATTCCAACCGGGTGGAAACCGAAACTGTGCGCAGTTTTTAGAACCGACACCGAGACTTTAACACCGGCACGAGTCTATCCACTACCTTTTACGGGCTTTGGAACCAGAGAATTGGCAATTTTAGCGCTTTCCGGCATACCGTGCGGCCATCCATATCGTTTAGCTACCGACCGGATTTTGGGGATGAAATGTGGGGATATTATAAGGAAGTACGTACCGACACGGCCACCAACCGCACGCAAACTTACTCCATTTTTGAGGATGAGGTTTTCAGTGGTCCGGGCCGCGGTGAGCAACAGTCAATTAGCTTCAGCATGAATAATGTGTTTGAGGGGAAACAGGTTAAACGTGATTCTCTTGGAGAAAAAAACGAGAACATTATTCGGCTGGTGGACCAGCTCAGTCTTTCCACCAGTTATAACTTTACGGCAGACAGTTTAAAGCTCAGTGATCTAAACGCCAATTTTTCAACCTCGGTGGTGGAAGGGGTCAATATCAGGGCCAGTGCCCGCTTCAATTTTTACCAGCGTAATGAAAACGGCAACAGGATCGATAAGTTTTGGTGGGAGGATGGCAAGCGAATTTTGGAGCCGACCAGCTATAGTGTCAGCGCCAGTACCTCCTTCCAGGATAATGGGCAGGGAGGGGTGCAGGTGGGCGAACCCAGCTATCCCCAATACTACGATCCGCTGAATCAGCGTATGTTTCGGGGGTTTAATCCTCGTTTCAATGATCAGCCTGTGCAGCCGTTGAAATCGCCGTGGCGTGTCTCATTTAACTTTAGCTATCGATGGTCGCTCAATCCCAATGGAGAAGACAATAAATCAGCTACAATCAACGCCAACAATATCCAGTTCCGGCTTACTCCAAAATGGCAGTTCAACACCCAGCTGGGCTACGATTTTATTGACCAGGAGCTTACGCCCTCCCGTTTTTCGCTTACCCGCGATCTGCATTGCTGGAACTTGTCGTTTGAGATGAATCCGTTTGGTGATTTTCAGTACTTTTTCTTTCGCCTGAGCGTGGACAGCGGACAGTTGCAAGGCCTCTTTCAAAAACTTCCGGGCCTTAACAACCTTGAGCGGAGTTCCTCCCCCACGGGTCGTGGTCGCGGCGGCTTTGGCGGATTCAGGTAGAATCACCCGTTTATTGGTCCCGGTTCTCCAGGCGGCGAGCTGACGCACTGACCGATGATGCTCAAACTCCAGGTTTACGGTTTCGCCTTCATTTTTGGCGCTAAGGTTGGTATGCTCCCAAGTATAGGGGATGATGGCCACGGTAAAACGGGGCGGTGCCTCGCGGGCTACCGTCAGGCTGATGCCATCCATGGCGACACGCCTCTCCTCTTCCCACGATAGAGGTTTTTCTGTGCTTTTCGGGCACGGAACGGCGACCGAGGTGATCGGTGCCTTCCTTCTCAATCTCGGTGATGGTGCCTACCGTATCCACATGGCCCTGCACGATGTGCCCGTCCAGCAGCTTATCCATGGTCATTGAACGTTCCAGGTTGATCCGGTCGCCTTGGGTCAGCTCACCGATATTGGTTTTGCGAAGGGTTTCCTCAACAACCTGTACAGTGAAAGTCTGGGAGTTTATATCAGTAACAGTAAGGCAAACCCCATTAATGCTGATGCTTTGATCAACTTTCAGTTCATCCACAAAAGGCGCTTTAATGATAAACTCCTTGCCGCCGATCCAGAGTTTTATAATGCTTTCAATCTGTCCCGTTTCCCGCATAATTCCAGTAAACATAGATCGATTTTTTTGATGTTGATTTTGAATATGAAGAATTAAGATCGCCATAAAAAAGCGTGCCGTACAGCTACCGATTTTGAGGAGTAGAAACTGGCTTCGTAGACAGGAGTTTAAAGATACCCGGTAAGCAGTATGTCATCCCCGATTTCCTGCCAGGTTTCATCACGTAATTCAATGACCTCTTTCATGTGATTTGATTCCCAGTCCAAGGATGCTGCGTGGACCTCCCCCATGGCAGCTTCGCGTGAGACGAAAAGCTCCAGCTCGTCAGCATAGTCGTCCATTAAGCCAGGGCTGCCCGCCAGAGATTGCCCGGCTTCCACCAGCACGGAGGTTATTTCCAGGCGCCGGAAGCCCCGGCATGGCCGCTTTCCAGCTCGACTATCCGCCATCATCCCTCGGGCACCACATAGGGTATTTACCGCGGCAGCAATCGGCATTGCAGCGACATTCAGCACTGGAGACATCAGCTCTCATCTCCGTACACTTCTCGGTTGCGCAGGTGATGATCACTGGTTTTCTCCTCACACCGATCGGTGAGCAGGTTCAGGCTGCGTGAGAGCTCCATCGGCCCGTCGATAACGATGCGCCTGGGCTGCCGGCCTCCCACGTGGCGAACCGTGAGACGAGGGTCGTCGAGCTCTGGGCTGTATTTCGCCCACCATCGCGGCCATCGCAACGGCTGCGCCAGCGGTGCACCTGCTCGCGGGCGGCCTGGCCGGAGATCCATTGGGAATCGCCATCGGGTGCAGCGATGTAGCCATCGGCTGTCTGGGCTATTTTCAGTGTAACGAACGGACGCTCAAAGCGCTGGTAATGCAGGAAAAATTCATTAAGCTGGCGGGCTTCCTCCTCCTTCAATCCCACATCAACGGTAATGCCCTGCTCCCGTAGATGCTTGATACCTTTTCCATTAACTTTGGTGGTGGGATCTTTCATGGCTATAACTACTCGATTTAGCGGTAGTTTGCCCAGCATTTTACAGCAGGGGGGCGTTTGCCCGTGGTGGGCACAGGGCTCCAGGGTAACGTATACCGTTGCATCTTCCAGGTCAGCTTTATTGATGACCTGTTCTATAGCATTTACCTCAGCATGGGCCTGGCCGTACCGTTCGTGGTAACCCTGACCAGTCTTATTTCCTTCACCATCAACAATTATGCAACCCACCATCGGGTTGGGCGAAACGCCCGCCCCGCGCTCGGCAATTTCCAGTGCCAGGCTCATCCACTTTTTGTCGACTTCGGAAAATGATGCTTTAGAACTCAAAATTAATATTGTTTATGTTAGTCGGATATTTTAAAAACGCCTGTTATTTGATTGAGAATAACAGAAAGTCGTCGTGTATCATTGGCACCACTGTAAAATAAAAAAGGCAAGAAGATTGCTCCTCTTGCCTTAAGAAAGATCCAAAACTTAAACTCAGTAGCCTAGCCCTGTTGGAACAGCTGGCTTCGATTATCTACAATATCTGCGTCTGTACGGAGTTGATCAATCCACACTTGAGTGTAGGATTTACTCTTCTCCTGCTGTAGCTGTTGTCGGATTTGCTGGCGCATGCTGGTTGTCAGGTTTTGCAGATCAGCTTCGATCTCGCCACCCACATGGACAACAAAAACAGCACTGTTACCTTGAAGAACCCCGGATGTTTCTCCTTCATCGAGTCCAAATACAGAGCCTACAATTTCTGGTTCGCGGCCGGCTTCCTCTACTACCACCGAACTTTTTCTGAGCCCTTGTTGTGAAACCACCTCTTTACCGGATGCTGAGGCAAGAGCATCAATCGAACTGTTGGAGGCAAGCAGATCCTCAACGCGCTGTGCCACTTGCTGTTTCCGTTTTTCATTCAAAACGGCATTCCGTACCTGCTGCTGAACCTCCTCAAAAGGTCGAACACCAGCGGGCGTGATCTCCTCAACTTTCAAAACAACAAACTGGCTGCTGAGCTCAAGCGGTTGTGAGATATCGCCCTGGCTGGCATTTTCAAGATAATTTAAAATCTGGCGGCTTTGGCCGATGCCTGCAACAAACGGATTGTCCTTGGTGGCGAACGCTTCCTGAATCTGACGTTCGTCAGTTTTGGCCTCTTCCTCAAAACCGTTCTGTTCGGCAAAATAGCCGAAGCGGTCAGCCGCTTCGGGCTTTCGCCGTCAATAGCACCAGCCGGGTCGGCCTGAATGTCATAACTGAGTACAACAAACTCAATCTGATCGCTGGTCTCCTCGATTTTTTTCAGCAGGTTCACTTTGCCGCCGGTCTGTATCGGCTGGCTGACTTCACCATCCTCCAGGTCGAGTACAGGCTTAAACTCTTCGCGAATTTCAGACTTATTAACAAATTCTGCGCTGTAGGGCGTGCTGGACTGTTGGCGGAACAGGAAAAAAACAATGAATCATCTTCTGCCTGGGCAAAATCGTCGCGCAGATCCCCCGCAAGTCTCGGGATGCACGAGCGTGCATCTTCACTGGTCGGTGTTTTGTCGAAGCTCACATACTTAAAACGGTAGGATTCTTTCTGCTCATAGCGCTCTCGGTGGTTGTTGTAATATTCACGAAGATCGCTCTCTGAGATTTGAACCGCACTGTCGGGAATTTCAGCATAGGGGAAACGCACATAGGATATATCCGCCGAAGTGTTATTGCGCAGGTACTGCTGCTACCAGCTTCATGGCTGCTGGCGACCATGGAAGACTGAACGAAATTGTTCATCTTCTGCTGCCGCCGTTTTTGACGAAGCTGCTGTTCAACCATAACCCACACCTGGCTGTTTTCCGGTGCTTCAATAGCAGCCTGCAAGGCTACACGGTCAATAGTGCCATCTTCTCTTTGTGGAAACTGCTGCCGCAGAAACGGATCGGGGTTTTCGCCGGAAATCATATCCACTACTTCCTGGTCGGTAACGCTGATGCCCAGCTCATCCATTTTTTGCTGAATCAGCTTGCTGGTAACCAGGTCGTTCCAGGCTTGCTCTTCATAATAAGCCCGCATCTCGGGGGTCACCCCAATCGCCGGCCCGCTGCGAATATTGATCAATATAGTTGCTTATTCGACTGTTATATTCCTCAATGGAGATTGATTCGCCGTTTACGCTGCCCAGTGATCTGGGACCGGCCTGTAATGCATCAAAAACCTGCGTATCTGCCAAAATCCAAAGTACTCCAAAAGAGAAAATCAACACCCAGAGAATAATCCCGGTGTTTTTTCGTTCTCTCCATTACGCCCATAACAAAAACCTCGTGTTTACTACTACTTATTATCAGTTAATAAAATCATTTTCATCAGGCATGATTTGTCTTGCCTATAAGCTCCCAAATATACAAGAAGCCTGTACTAAGAGCAATCTATGCTGAACGGGAATTATGACTACGTTCTAAATTGCGGATCTACTGCCTTAGAGGAAGCTGTATTTTTTTTAAGAACTATGATGAACGGTCTAATCCCTGCAGAAAGCTCCAATAAGCCGCATATGCTTAAGGTATTTTTGAGGATTTTCATTGATGCCCTGGATCAGCGTTTTTCATCTCCACGGCCAGGCTGTCATAGCGGTTATAGAGGGAGGGGCTCATTGACCAGTTTACCCAGCGAGCCGTCGCCGTTTTCAATTTTGGTGAGAATATTATTCAGGCGACCGGAAGTTTGGTTTAGCTGTTTACTTAGGTTTTCGACCTCCTGCAGGGAGCGGTTCATGCGCACCAGGGCTGAATCGATCTCTTCACGGTTATTGGTGGTTAGCGTGTCGATATTGCCAAGGATAGAGTTTGCATGCTCAATGCTCGATTCAAGCTCGCCTCGCTTGGCGTTGACCATCTGGGAAATATCGGTAGATGTAGCTTCCAGGTTGGACAGTGTCTCCTCAATACGATTCCTGTTCTCTTCGGTCAGTGTACTGTTTAGTTCCTCTAGCAGGGTATTCAGCTTGTTGAACGATGAGGAAACGTTGTTGCTTAGCTTCTCTCCCTCGTTTTTTAGGGATTCCATCATTCCACCTTCATATACTCCTTCAATATATCCGTCATAGGGCACCATCTGGTCAGAGGTTCCCTTTTCGATGATAATTGCCTTTTCATTAAGCAGCCCGGATGATTCAAGATTGGCAACGGATCCCCTGGGGATGTCAACGCCCAGGTCAAACGACATACTGACGCGAACACTGTCGTTATTTGCCAGTTGAATCTCTTTCACAGAGCCAACCTTCACACCGCTGATATGCACGTAATTACCAGCGCTAAGTCCATCCACGCGGTCGAAATATGCGTTTATTCTGTGGGATTGTCTGAAAACAGGCACGTCTCTGCATCACCCGGATATCCTAAAAACGCAACTAGCAGTGATGCTATGACGGTAATTGCAACTTTCAGTTCGTTACTAATCTTGGCCAATGAAATGCTCCTTGTCTGATTTAAATTTGATATTCGCTTGCTTTAATAAAGTCTAACAGCTCTTTGTTATTGCTGCTCCTCATGTCATCTACTGCCCCGTGCCACCACAGTTTCTGTTCATGCAGAAAGGCCACGGTCTCGGAAATTTCGAGCACGCTGTGGATATCATGGGTCACTACGATGGATGTAATATTGAGATTGCTGGCAAAAGAAATAATCAATTTGTTGATTTCATCCGAGGTTTTTCGGGATCGAGCCCGGGAGGTTGGTTCATCGTATATCAGGAAGTCAGGTTGAAGTACCGTAGCACGTGCCAGCGCCACCCGGCGACGCATCCCCCCGGATAACTCGCTGGTGTCTTTCTGGGCCACGTCGAGCAGGTTCACCATTTCAAGCGCCTCATGCACTTTGTCGGTGATCTGTTGCTCCGTGAAATCGGTGAAATAGCGCATTGGGAATGCTACATTCTCAAACGTATTGATGGAGTCGAACAGGGCCGATCCCTGGAAAAGAACACCGAACCGCTGGCGCATTTTACGTAATTCAACATATTCCAGCTCAAAGATGTTTTCTCCATCAATAGTTACCTCCCCGGTATCAGGGTACATCAACGCGTTCAGGTGTTTTACCAGCACCGATTTACCACAGCCGGAACGCCCGATAATGGCCAGCGTCTCCCCGTCTTCAATATCGAAAGATACATCATCCCAGACGAGCAGATCTCCAAAGCTTTTCGATAAATTCTTTACCTCTATCATACCTCTCTAAGTTACAACATTATAGCCGCCAGAACGAAATCGGACAGCAAGACATAAATACAACTCAATACCGTGGCCTGGGTGGTGCTGGTTCCAACACCCTCGGCACCACCGGTGGCAAAGTAGCCTTTATAGCAGGATATAGATGTAATGACATATCCAAAAACAAAGGCCTTTAACAGCCCAAAGGAGACATCCCACGGGTAGAAAAATTCACGCGCGCCCTGCATATATTCTGATGCCGGTACTGCGCCCGAGACCACAGCAGCTACGAGTCCCCCGCCAATGCCGGATGCTGATGCCACAATGTAGAGAATCGGGAACATGACGAGTCCGGCCAGCACCCGCGGCACCACCAGGAATGAAACTGAGTTAAAGCCCATCGATTCCAGCGCGTCGATCTGTTCAGTTACCCGCATGGTGCCCAGTTCGGTGGCAATACGAGCCCCGACTTTACCGGCCAGCACCAGGCTGGTGATTACGGCGGCCAGTTCAATCAGAATCGATTCCGACACAATGGCCCCGATTACAGACTGCGGAACATATGCAATTTCAAGTTGATAGGAGGTCTGTATGGTCATAACCGCCCCCGTAAAAATACCAGTCAGCAGTACGATTGGGAGCGACTCATATCCTATTTTAACCAGCTCATTAACAAGATTGTCCTTATAATTTTTAAACTCGTATGAGGATTTCAGAGCTCGATACAGCAGCAGTCCGTATTGTCCAAGTTTTTCTAGAGCTTCCATTCGGGCTTTTCAGTTACATTTTTTAGGTCTGGAAACTATTAAATTTAAAGCTGGTTTTCATTTCATGCGCCTTAAATTTCGGCTATATTTCAACTTAATTTAAAATAGGTACGTTAGCGCCCGTTGAGAAGCTTCTATAACGACCTTCTGGACAACATCGTTGCGTTCCGGATTCTTGCGCCAGCTGAGTCTGCTGATTACTGTATTCGGCATCGGTTCGGTTGGTTATCACTACCTGGAGGCGATGAATTTCTTTGATGGCTTTTGCATGACGTTCATCCCCATTACGACCATCGGGTTTACCGAGCTTCAGAATTTCTCAGATGCCGGACGCATACTCACAATGGGCTATTCGTCATGGGGCTTGGGGTTATATCGTACATAGCCTCCCAAGCCACACAGTTACTCTTTGAAAGTGAAATATTTAAACGACGTGCCATGAAGAAACAGTTGAAAAAAGTGGACAACTATTACATTATTTGTGGATACGGCCGCATGTGGATCAGTTTATGAACCAGATTCAGGCCAGCTCTTATCAGGATCATATTTTCGATGAAGTGAAAGTTTTAAAGGATCTGACTTTCCGGCAAAACACTAGCGGAGGCCAAAATCCGTCAGGAATATTTTGTTGTGATTATCGCTATTATTCCTGAAGGCCAAGCCCGAAATATAAAGTTTAATCCCTCTAGCGACGATAAGATAAATGAAGGCGACTCCCTGGTTATTCTCGGTGATATCGACCGAATAGAGCAGCTTCGCTCAGTATGTTTGCGAAAGACGACCGCACGCTTGAAGAGCGGGTTTCACGCCATCGATCATCTTAAACATATTGATGTCAAAAAATGATGATCAGCATTGAGCAACTGATAAAGATTCCTGGAAAAGTATTATTTCGAAATCAATCATTTTCAAAATAATAACACTTTAGAGCTATAATTCTCATTTTCTATAGTATTCGATATTTAGTTTCACAATAAATCTCCTACATAATTTCTACCAACAATAAAGCATGATACGATATTTAACGGCAGGCGAATCTCACGGTCCTCAACTTACTGGTATTATCGAAGGTATACCCGCGGGGCTCCCGATCACGGAAGATGAAATTGCCCTTCATCTGGCGCGCCGACAAACACGGTACGGTCGTGGCGGACGAATGGCATCCAAAGCACAAGGCGGAAATCCTTTCCGGCGTTCGTTTCGGTAAAACCCTGGGCGGACCCATCGCGCTGCAGCTGCCGAACCGCGCATTTGAAAAGGACGATACCGGCTGGCCAAAAGTGATGAACAAAGAGGGCAACGGAAAGGATGTGGATCCAATCACCGTGCCCAGACCCGGCCATGCCGATCTGACTGGCGTACAAAAATATCGGTATGATGATATTCGGCCGGCCATTGAGCGATCCAGTGCACGTGAAACGGCGATGCGTGTGGGATTGAGTGCCATTCCCCGCAAGCTGCTGAAGCACTTTGGGATTGAGATCGGCGGCCATATCATTCGCATCGGCAGTGTGGGTTATACTGATGAATGGGAGGATGTCCGCAGTGTTGCCGATCCACTGATGAAGGAGGGAGCAGAAGCTATTTTCCGGTCGGCGGACGAGTCGCCGGTACGGTGCCTGGATGAAGAGCTTTCCGAGGAGATGCGTGAAGAGATTAAACGTTGGCGAAAAGAGGGAAGCTCGCTTGGCGGTCACTGGGAGGTTATTGTAACCGGTTTGCCCGCAGGCTTGGGAAGTTTTGTGCGCATTGGGATCGGCAAGCTTGAGGGACAGCTGGCCCAGGCTGTCTTGGGTACGCAGGCGATGAAGGGTGTGGAGATCGGCCTCGGTTTTGAGGCGGGTCGCCGTCCCGGTCACGAGGTGCATGATGAGATTATCCATGAAGAGGGTGAATTCCGCCGCCGAACCAACCGGCTTGGTGGTTTTGAGGGAGGCGTCACTACCGGCATGCCGCTGATTATTCGCGGGGTGATGAAGCCGATTCCCACCATGCTCACCCCAATCAAAACAGTGGATATGAACAGCAAAGAGGAGACTGATACCCGCTATGAACGCTCCGATGTGTGTGCGTTGCCACGCGCCGTCGTCGTAATTCGGTAAACGATATCGCCCCGATTATCGCCAACGCCTTCCTTGAAAAATTCGGCGGTGATTCGGTGGATGAAATTGCTGAGACGCGACCGAACATTTACGGCGAGTACATAAGCAGAAATAGGGTCTTGGTATGGCCGCAGAAGGTGCAGGCCGATATATAATAATAGTAGATAAGGGTGCCAGGATAATTGATAGCCATAACGTGCCTGACCTCTGATCTGGCACGCTGAGCACCCAGATAGCTTTGGGTCTGGAGGCTTCAAGGTTCGGGGCATCGCAAGTCTGAAATTTATGGTATCGAATATAGCGCAGACGCGTCTGAACAATATCCGCCCGCGGGTATTAAAAGAACTAGCCCAATAAGAGGTTTACTCTTTTTAATACCGGCCCAGAACACAAAAAGCCCTGCCTTGACCAAGGTGTTGGAAATCACCGCTATGACAATGCCTCTTGCAGCTACCTGCATATCGGTATCAGCATTGGCCATTCGGGAGAGAGACAGCGTGATGGCATCCGCATCCACTAGCCCCGAAAATAGCGCCAGCAGATAGATACCTTGCTCGCCATACCACTTTTCCAAGACAGTGGCCAGCACCAGGATAGTACCGCCAGCAGCAACCGGGCAAACTGGATGGCGGTGCCAAGTTGAAGTGGATTTTTTAACTTCAGGGACGGCTTTTCCTCCGTTATATCCTTGTGGCGTTTCCAAAGCCAGATAACACCCCCGGCAGTTATGGTCAGCATGGTGGTAAGTGGAATCCACAGGGGATACAGCAGATTGACATTCACGATAAAAACTTCGATGGCCACCCGGCCATACATAATGGATGAGGCTATGAGGGTGCCGGCAATAAATATGTTGCTGAGCCCTGGTTTTTGTTGTTTGGCAAATTGGGATAAACTGAGGGTCACTGCCGTTGAGGAGGCCAGTCCGCCCATGACCGAGGTCAAAATGGTACCGAATCGCTCTCCCGTATATTTGATAAGGATATATCCGACAAAGGATAGCCCTGATATCAGTACCACCATCCACCAAATCCAGTATGGATTCAGCACCTCCCAGGGACCATAACCACGGTTGGGCAGAAGAGGAAGAAACACGACGGAGATGATCAGCAGCTTGATCCCGGCATAAATTTCTTTGATCTTAATCTCCTTTAGCCAGTGGTGTAGCACCGGTTTCAGGCTTAGCAGACTCATCACCAGCACAGCAATTCCCAGAGCGTACACGGCGTATCCGAACGCGGCCCATGCACCAAGTACAAAGGTCAGTAGCAGCGCAATTTCTGGTGGTGATGCCGATATCAGTATCTTGCCGGCGAACCGCTTCCTCAGGGCGTACTGAGGCGGAATGCCGAGGAGCTGCAAAAGCCAGAAGTACCACACCAAGTATCCATTCATTGGCAAAATTGGTTAGTTTGGCCGATAAGCCCCCAAGTAGCCCCACCAGGCTAAATGTGCGGATGCCAGCTATCCGGTCCCCTTCATCCTCGTCACGTTCTGTCCATCCGCGTTCTATACCGATAAGCAACCCCACCCCGAGGGCTGGCAAGTAACTCCCATAATATGTTGAGATCCTGTTCCACGGCAGATAACTGTATCACCGGTTGAATAAACGGTAATCTAAAAAATCATTATAAAGGGATTTTAAATATCTGATTATTCTGAAGCAGTATTGTGAAAATAAAGCTTCCGTAATGATGAGAGGGAGTTCTGGGTTTGGAAGAAATAGTTCTGAAGCGTGAAAAATTCAGGTCTTGGCCATTGCCATTTGGATACTTGCGCAATCCTGTATTGCCGGTTAGCAAGTTTTGTTGGGTTGGGAAGGCCGATGCTTATAATTAGCGATTTTCTACTTATCAGCTTACCATATCTTGGTACTGCCACTGCCCACTATTTCCAGCTCATCCAGCAGGCGACCCGCATTGGAAAATTCCTGCATTAAAAACAGCATGTAGCGGATATCCACGTTAATGGTTCTTTTTAGTTCGGGATCGAAATAGTAGTCGCCAATTACTCCTTCATAGTTACTGTCAAAAGCAATGCCAATGATTTCTCCATCGCCGTCAAGCAGTGGACTGCCCGAGTTGCCGCCTGTAATATCGTTGGTCGTAAGCAGGTTTACTGCCAGGTGACCGGAAGGCGTGTTGTAGGGAATGCTGACTCCATCTTGAGAGTGGGCGTGGTAATATTCTTCCAGGATTTGCGGCGCGTCAAACGGCTTTTGATCGGTAATCTTCTGGCGATCTCATTCCCTCAAACGTAGTGAAGGGCGTATTGTAAATTCCATCACCGGGACTGTAGCCGAGTACGCGTCCACCGCTGAGTCGCAGCGTAAAGTTCGCATCGGCATATTCGGTGGAATCCTGGCGAAAATTGAGCATGCCTTCTACATATAGTTTTCGCGCGGGATCTAAGTAGGCTATGTGCTGCGAATAGTTTTGACGAGCAAAAATAAACGAGTCATAAATTTCACGATAGAGCTTTACCATTGGGTCAAGCTGCAAGGCACCGGCTTTTTGGATAGAGAGATTCAGAAATGTTTTACCGGAATCGGGCCGGTAGGCTAGTGATCTTTCAATCTTATTTTTTGCGAAAGAATGAATTTGGGACTTTAATTGCTCGCCGCTTGCTCCACCGAAAAGATTCACAAAATAAAGGGGTTTTTTGTCTTCGGGAAGAGTGGCAAGGGTTTCGATCATCTGCTTCAGCATAATGGTCTGTGCCTCTGGGTTCACAGATTCTAGCAGTTGTTCATGTTGCTTAACAAGGGTGTCCCTGCGGCCCTGGCTGAAAGAAAGACTGTCAGGATTTTGGAGGTATTCAAAATAGGGATCATACAGGCTCCCTATCTGCAACAAGGTACTGTTATTAAGCGCGTAATAGGTAGCGTAAAGTAGATCGCCGGTTTGGGAGGCGATGTTAAATGCTTGGTCTAACTGGCTCAGCACACGCCCATAGCGTGCGTTTCGTATGGAATCGCTTTTTACCCATTGCTCAAACGCCTGTTCGCGCTCTTTTTTCTTCTGGATCACGCTATACTTCTCAAATCCATCCTGGATTCCCTGGAAATATTTCAGGGAATTAGCCATTGAAGCCCGCTCTGAGGCGTTCTCTACAGCGGCACTCGAATCCTGTTCGGCGGTAAATTCATATGCATCGAGGATCGCCTGGAACGACTCGACCATTACCGGGTTCCGAACTTTGTTATAAAACTCAAACGCATAGCTGCTCTCGTAGCGGAACGTAGAACCCGGAAAACCGAGTGTCATGGTGAAATTATTAGGGCGAACCCCGCCGGCATCTATTTTCAGGCTGCGGGCTGGCTGGTAGGGTATATTTTTTTCGTTGTAGCTACGGCTGCTGCCATCCCGAGCCACATATGCGCGGAGGAAAGAGTAGTCCCCGGTATGGCGCGGCCACTCCCAGTTATCCACATCACCGCCATAATTCCCAATGGATGAGGGGGAGCATGCACCAGCCGGATATCCCGGATCACTTTATATACGGCCATAAACTTTCGGTTGCCGGCCCAAAAGTCGTTGATCTCTACTACCAAATCCTCATTCCCGCCTTTACGCTGCTTAATGAGCTGCTGTCGGATCTGCTGCTCCATCTGGCTACGCTGGTCGTTATTGAGGGTATCCGGCAGGCGCGATTCAATTTGTTGGGTTACCTCGGTCTGCTCAATTGGGATATAGGCTGAGTACTGAGGGGCGGAGATCTCCTGCGTGTTGGATTCCGCGTAAATCCCTGTTCCAGGTAACTTCTGCTTATCCTGGCTGGCGGTAGCTATTGCATCATAGGCTACATGGTGGTTGGTCAGGATTAATCCCTGCTTTGAAACAAAGGAGCCGGTACCACCACCGCCTTCGCCGATATTCAGGCGCACAATGGCTTGGTTGAGAGAAGCCGAATCGGGATTGTAGATCTGCTGCGGTGAAAGATTGAGTCCTTTGCCGGCAAGCTCACTGTGAACTGCCCCCTCAATCTGCGGAAGCAGCCACATTCCGGCATCGTTGGGAGATCCACCGAAGAGATAGTGATCAACCAGATCCAGTTATTGCACCTGTGTGCCGTTAGTTGCTGACCGTTCTTCTGTTTGAAGCGTTGAAGTGCTGGAACAACTGTGTTACTAATTAACAGGAAGCTGAGGAGGGATCCCCCGAATACGTAATTTCATAAGTTGGAGCTAGTTTTGGAGGCTATGTAAGTTTTGAATGGGAAACTCGTGGCTAAATTGTTGTTCGTAGTTGCCAATGATTCATAGAGTACATTTGGCTCAGTCAGCAATTCATAATGTGGTAAATCATGCCTATATTCACAGGCGTTTAATATAATGCACTATTTGCAATAATATTGGCAAGAATGGGCACCAGTGCTCATTCTGTTTTAAAAGTTAAATCAAGATGTTACCATGATTTATAAGCAAAAATATTTTTATCTCTGCAAAACCCCACTCAGTGCCGAAGGGCCCGAAGATGTAGAGATTATTACACGCGCAGAAAACAGCAAGGATTTTCCTCGTGTATTTAAGGAATACGAAGAGTTGCGTTCGCACGCTTTTAATGAAGACCAACTCTACAGCATTGTCCGCGCTGATGATATTTTTGACCTGATTCGTACCGGTACCAAGAACGAAGCCAAAGAAGAAGCCTTTGACCAGGCGCAGCAAGAAATTATCACTAATTTGCAGCACCGCGTAATGCAGGACGGTGACAAGGATGCCAAAGGGATACTTAAGGAAGTTCATGGTGTAGAAGAATAGCTCTCCATTATACTGGTATACTGGCCTGCGAAGCACCACTAACCGCACTGCACGCAATAGGTTTTTTTATGGGCAGAAAGCGAGATTTTTATATAGTTCACCAAGACAAAGATATATTCGTTGTCGACAAGCCGGCTGGTCTACTTTCAGTGCCATCCCCAACAGTAACGCGAAGAACCTGTTTGACCTGGTGGCTGAACATCTTGGCAAGCATGGGGTGAGGGTGGGTAGCGTGCATCGTATTGATCGTTACACAAGCGGCTTGATGGTTTTTTCCAAGAATGAACGCGCTCATTATAACCTGCTGGAACAGTTCAAAAACCATGACCCCAAACGTTGCTACCTTGCCATTGTACGTGGAATCATCGAAAAAGATGAAGGCGAACTGACGCATTATCTGAAGCTCATCAAAGAGGGATTCCGGAATATTGTCGTGGATAAAGAAGAGGAGGGGGCAACCTATGCCCATCTCAAATACAAGGTAAAGGAGCGTTTTAAAGAGAATACATTGGTTGAGGTCTACTTGGATACCGGCTTAAAAAATCAGATCCGAGTACAGTTTAAAGAAGTCGGTCACCAGCTGGTGGGCGACCAGCATTACGCCCCGAAAGAGAGAGCAAGAACCCCTCATAAACCGGCAGGCTCTGCACGCCTACCGCTTGTCATTTGAACATCCCCGAACAGGCCGGCAGGTATCCTACGAAGCTAAAATCCCCCCTGACATGCTCCGTGTAATAGACCGATTTCGCTGGAACAGAGAGCGCGACGAACAGCATTCCTAGATCCGTTTCTAATCTGCAATAGTTTATCCTCTCTATAGGGAAACTCTATAGGCCGACAGGAATTATTTTGTGTTCCATGATGTAATTGAAGTGTAATAATGAAACAATTTTTATTCAGAGGACTAAATGATAAAAGAACTGAAAAACTTTATCTGTGAGCTGCTTTTTGAAATTTATGGTAAAAACAAGTGTAAAGCAGAGGAGAGAAATAAATAGTAAAAGGTACACGGAGGTAATAATTATAATGAGTGTACAGAACAAAGGTAATGGATATGAGACATTAACATTGGAATCTGAAAAGAACCGGAAAGAAATTGCAGAAGGATTGTCTCACCTGTTGGCTGACTCTTACATGGTGTATCTCAAAACGCACAACTACCACTGGAATGTAACCGGTGAGCTTTTCCACCCGCTGCATGAACAATTTGAGCAGCAATACACCGAACTGGCCGAGGCTATTGACGAAATTGCCGAACGTATCCGGGCTCTTGGCCATAAATCTCCTGGTTCTTTTTCCGAGTTTAGTACGTTGACTTCCATCAAGGAAGACACCGAGAAGCCGAAAGCACTGGAGATGGTGCGTCGGCTGGCGATTGCAATGAACAGGTTATCAGAACAGCACGAGAGGCTCTCGCTGCGCCGAAAAAGCAGATGACGAAGCTACGATCGATCTGATTACGCAACGTCTGCACGTGCATTCCAAAGCTGCGTGGATGCTGCGAAAGCCACCTCGAGGAATTAATTTCTCAATTAAATCATAAAACTATTAAACGAAGGAGGTCTATATGGCCACTCGAGAAGAATACATTGACAAGCTTGAACAGCAATTGCGGGAATGGAATCAGCAGTTGGATACTCTGCAGAAGAAAGCAGAAAATGAGTCAGAAGATATCAAGGCCAATCTTTCCAAGCGCATCGAAAAGCTTAAGGCGCAACGAAGCGAGCTAAAGGACAAATTGGAGCGCATCAAAGACTCAGGCGAAGATACATTTGAAAAAGTAAAAGCAGATGCAGAAAGCCTGTGGGGAAATCTGAAGGATGGATTTACAGAAGCTCGTTCCATTCTTAAGGAGGATAAATAGCCTCAATTAAGAGTATTCAAACGGATTCAATAACATTATTCAACAACTGATTTCCGCATGAATCTCTGAATAATTAGGATTATTATGAAAAGGCAGCATATTACATGCTGCCTTTTCTTTTTGAATAATAACTGCAAACAACACAGAAATTTTAGAAATCATGGATGCACAACAATTTGAATCTATGCTAAATACCCTGTCAACCTACTTGGTGGCGTACGGATTAAGTGTTATAGGAGCGGTAGCTATTCTAATCGTGGGATGGGTGGTAGCCAACTGGCTGAGTAGACGTGTCAGAAAAATGACGGGTCGCACGGAACGTATTGATGATACCCTGTCTCCCATTCTGATCAAGGGAACAAAAATCTTGATTTTGACCATTACCGTGCTGGCGGTTTTAGGCCAGTTTGGGGTTGAAACAGCCAGCATCATCGCGGTGCTGGGTACTATCGGGCTGGCTATTGGTCTGGCTTTGCAGGGTACGCTCAGCAATATTGCCTCAGGATTTATGCTTCTTTTACTGCGACCCTTTGATGTGGGGGATGCCGTTGACATTGGCGGGACGGCCGGCGTCAGTCGATGAGATCGGATTGTTTGTTACCGAGATGCACTCCCTTCGATAATATTGCCATCATTATGCCCAATTCACAAGTTTGGAACGAAAAGTATTGAAAACTTAACCCGCAATAATACACGCCGCGTAGATATGGAGATCGGAATAGGCTACGATGACGATATCGACAAGGCGATGACCGTAATTAAAGAGATCCTCGATGCCGACGAACGCGTACTGCCCGAGCCGGAGCCGCTGCTTGCTGTAGGCACACTTGGGGATAACGCTGTAGTCTTACGTGTACGCCCTTGGTCTGCCACATCAGATGTTTGGCCCCTCAGGTATGATCTGACAAAAAAAATAAAACAGCGTTTTGATGAGGAGGATATCTCCTTCCCCTATCCGCAACGCGATGTACATCTTTTCCAGGAAAAGTAAACGCCGAAATAGCTTGTAAATCAAAAGCCGGTTGAGAGGCCGGCTTTATCTGTATTGGAAAGGTATCGATAGAAGAAGTTTGTAATAAATTGTATAGAAATATTATCTTAGTTAAACTTAAGGTCTTTTAAAAGTTACAGAGGTATAGGAAACCGGCAAATAACCCGGTCGTATTTATATGAGTGAAGAATCAAACACCATGGTAGATTTTAAACATGAAGACCAATTCTCTTACCTGACAGATGAGGGCGACCTTATTCTAAAGCAGAACAGCCTATTTGATGAACGCAAAGTAGCAGAGGTATCAGGTGAAGATGAGCTTGCTGAAACCATCCATAAATTGAAAGAAGCGTTTGATTCCCTCGAAAAAAAAGTGGATAAGGCAACAGAAAAAGATAAGAATGAAGAATGGATTGACGGGATGATTGATGAGCTTAAGGAAGCCCGTGCCATCGGAGATTATGATGCTCTCTATAACCGGTTGAAAGGGGAGAAACAGCAGTTGAAAAGCAGAAAAGGATACAGCGGAAGTTGAGCAGGTTAAAGATGTTGAAGAAACAGGAAAAAAAATTGAGGCTGCCGCCGACCCGGTAGAGCCCAAAGAAGCCGCGGGGCAAACGGCCGAAGAAGAGCCGGAGGATGAAGAAGAGGCGGGGGATATTGATTACTACGTGGAAATCGCAGAGAAGGCGGAATCCCTGTCAAAGCAGTCAGATTGGCCCTATGTGAGCATGGAGCTGAGCAATTTGGCTTCAAAGTGGGACGAAGGTCCTGAGGTGGAAAACGATGAATTGAAAGATCTGCTTGCGCGCTTCCAGGATGCGGAAGAAACCTTTGAGAAGCGCAAAGAAGAACATTACGAGGAGCTGAACAAACAGAAACAACAGAACCTTGAAAAGAAAAAAGAGCTGCTGGCCCAGATCACAGAAGTTGTTGAAAATAAAAATTGGACTGCAACCAACAAGGTAAGCAGTATCCGCGGTCAGTGGAACAGTGTGGGCCGGCTGCCTTCCGGCAAGGGCGAAGATCTGGATGAGAAGTTCAATGCCCAGGTAAAAGAGTTTGAAGAACATAAGGTCGATCGCTTGGTGAACAAACGCCAGCAAGAAGAGGACAATCTTACCGGCAAGCTAATTGTGTTGGATAAGTTGGAGAACCTGGCCGAGTCGATTGATGATAATACGACCGACTGGGAAACTCTGGAGAAGGAGTTTGATGATCTCACCAAGCAGTATAAGCGGATAGACCGCGTTCCCGTTGAGAAATCGGATGAGGTCTGGAATCGCTTTAAGTCCGCCCAGGATGATTACTACGAAAATAAGTATCAGCATGACGAGAAGCACCGGCAGCAGTTTGATAAGTACTACCAGAAGAAAGAAGACCTCTGCCGTAAGGCGGAAGCCCTCATGGAAGAGGATAACCTGCCCCGGGCAGCCAAGGAGCTGAATAAATTGCATCGAAAATGGAAAAAAACGGGTAACCTGCCTCAGCGAGACGAAGACAAGCTTTGGGCTCGTTTTAAGGCAGCTACCGATGCCTTTAATGATTACAAGTCCGAAAATCTTGACGAGCTGCGAGAGCAGGAAGAGGCTAATTACGACAAAAAAATAGAGCTGATTGAAAAAGCCCGCGAAATTAATGACACCGATGACTGGGATAAAGGGCATAGCAAAATGCAGAGCCTGCTCGATCAATGGAAAAAGGTAGGCCCGGTTCCGCGGAACAACTCCCGCAAGCTCTGGAAGCAGTTTAAAGAGGCGCAGGATGTATTCTACGACCGCCGCCGTGAGCACTTCAAAGAGCAGAAAGAGCAGCAAAAAGAGAATCTCAAAGAGAAAGAGGAGATCCTTGAAAAGCTGCATGAACTAGGCAAACATGATGATCCTATTGAGGCGGTAGAACAGGCCAAACCGTTGCAGGAGAAATTCAAGGAAGCCGGTTACGTGCCGATCAAGAAAAAGAACCAGATCTGGAAAGAGTATCGTGAAGCCTGCGATGTGATTTATGAACGATATCGTGCTGCAAAATCGGGGAATAAATTTGATCAGGAGCTTGCCAAGGCAGACCTGGAGCCCGACCAGCGAGCTCAGATCATGAATATCCGTAAGGAGTACAAGAAGGTTAAGCACGAAATGAATCAGCTTAAGGAAGAGGTGCTGCAATACAAGGAAACCAAAACCTACTTTAAATCCAGTGATGACGACAATCCTCTTCTAAATGAAATGCAGTCTAAAATTGACAAGGCTGAAGAAAAACTTCATGCCAAGCAGGATAAGCTTGAAGATCTCGATAATAAAATCGATCGATTGCGAAGCGGTGGTTGACCAGACGCTCGATGGCGCATATTCCAGGACTGGTTTTATAAACTTCTATCTTCACCTTCCTTATGTAGTTACCCGGCAGGGCAGGAAACTTCTGCAGAATTAATCCATAGTCTGTGAACAATAACCGTATAAATAAAAAAGTATATCTTGTATCGGATGACCCGCAAGAACTTTCTGTGCTTTCCAGCGCGGCCGATATTCAGGGATATCATCTAATAAAAGATAGTAAGCTGCGGCATGAAGAACTGGTATCGCGAATATGCGCTATCCATCCTGATCTTATTTTTTTAGATGAGCAATCGCTTAAAGAGGACCCCGAAACACTGTTGGAATATTTGAAAGAGAATATTGAAACTTCCTCCACTCCGATCTACGTTTTTACTTCATCCAACGGGGTGCTCTCGGAGCAGGCTGGAAAAATTACTAATTGTAAAGAGGTTACGACACTCAGCCGTGGTATTGACAAATCTGACCTCGTAAACTTGCTTGAAAATGCCCTGAAGCCAACCGTGGCTGTGCGTTTCTGGGGAGTGCGCGGGTCTACTCCCTGTCCTAATAAGCATAATATTACCTATGGTGGCAATACCACCTGCGTGCAGATTGAGCTTCCGTTTTCAGATGAGCTCCTGATTTTAGACAGTGGTACCGGCATCCGCAATCTCGGCAATTACCTGAATACGTTCACTGAGAATGTTAAGGGTAATATTTTCATTACCCATCCCCATTGGGATCATATCCAGGGATTTCCGTTTTTTAAGCCAATCTATCATTCTGGTAACCGTTTTCAAGTGCACATGCCGCCGCAGGTAACGGGGGGCTGCCGGGAGATTTTATCGGGTCATCTGACCAAAACGTTTTTCCCCGTTACGCTCGATATGTTCGATGCCGAAATTGAATATATTACGCTGGAAAGTGATCGACGTGAGTACAACGGGTATTCCATCGAATACTTGCTGGCAAATCATCCCATAAGCACGGCGATCTACAAAGTGAGGGTGGCCGGCCGGACGATCGTCTTTTGTCCGGACAATGAACTAACCCCGATCGAGCAAAAGACCAATGCCTTTTTTTATTCCAGGCTGAAGGAGTTTTTTAAAGGGGTGGATCTGCTTATCCATGACGCCCAATACAATCTTGAAGAGTATCAAAATAAAGTGAAATGGGGTCATTCAGCCTGGGAAACCGCTGTAGATTTTGCGATACGCTCGAATGTTAAAAACCTGGTGCTGACGCACCACGATCCGGATTCTAGCGATATCTACCTGAAAGAACTGGATGAGTATATTCAAGATCAGTTTAGTGATAAGTTTGAGATCGGTGCAGCTTTGCCAGGGAAGGGATTAAAATACAGCTAAAGGTGAATCAGCCAGCTTCATAACAGCTGGGGCGACGATCATTTTTCATGCAAGAAGTCTCCACTTGCTTTCATTTGTTAATAAAAAAAGCCCGCCTGGCAATGGCGGGCTTTTAAACTAAAGCAAAAGTTTTACAGATATACCCGAACGCCCAGCGCACCACCGATATCGAAGTCGGTTTCCGGGGCTAGATTTATAGTGGGAGCCAGTTCTGAGAAAGCAGGCCTACCGGGGCTTCTTCAAAAAGGTAATTAATTCCTGCGGGCACGCGTACCCCAAGAATCGAATCGTTTTCAGCAAGTATTAAGCGACCCCCGACACCGTAGTACAGCGGCAGCGCACCTTCTTCAACATCATCAAAAACGGAGTAATTGGTGCCACAGGTAGTCAGCATGCAGGTGAATCGCATCGTACTCGCCCAGTGACCATGCAAGCCCCCCGTCGATTGCGGTTGCTTCAGACTGCCAATATTTTAAACTGATTACCGGTTGGTTCGCCAATCATTACACCCACGCCCAGGTGCCCATCTGTAGTGGTTTGAGCCGAAGCTGGGTTGGATGCAAAAAGAACGGAAAGCGCAATGATAAAAAGTCCCGATAAAGTTCGTTTCATAATATAATAGTGTCTTTTAGGCTAGTTTGTTTGAGTTAACATTTTGCTCTGGTGATTTTTAAATCAGATCTCATTAAAAAGTTTCGAACGTAAGATATTTGATTTTGATTACATCTGATAAATAAAAGGTTTCGTACTCACAATATACACGGCATCAATCGGCAACGTTCAATTATAAAAAGTGCTATAAATTTATGGGAAAAGACACCTACTACAATCCGGAAGATCTTAAAAAATTTGAAGATGTTGGCGAATTCGGTCCAGAACTGGCAGAAAAGTTTTTCAATTACTACAGTTCGGTTTTTGAAGAAGGAGCTCTCTCCGCCAAAGAGAAATCACTGATAGCTTTGGCCGTAGCCCATGTTTTGCAATGCCCCTATTGCATAGATGCATACACCACCGACAGCCTTGAAAAAGGCGCAACCGAAGAGCAGATGATGGAAGCAGTACATGTCGGGTCTGCTATTCGTGGGGGTTCCTCTGGTACACGGTGTACAAATGATGAATCAGGTGAAAAAGAAAACAATGTAAGGGCACAAACATCTTTTTTTTGAACCGTTGGCATTTACTGCATGATTTCATCCCGCTTGGATTTGCGGGATTAATTAGAGAAATGTTTACCCCTGATGAAATCACTTAAAACTGAAAAAAACGAGCTGTCTGATCCCTCGGTACAGCTGGATATACTAAATAATCATAATGAGACAATCAGGGCACTTCCCGATTTTGAGGATAAGCTGGAGGAGATAGACCTCTTTCCTCTTCGACCCACCGGTATTGAAATATTTCAGATTAATATGGGATACATGTGCAATATGACCTGCAAGCACTGTCACGTGGATGCCGGTCCCGATCGCGATGAAGTAATGAGCCGCGAAACACTGGAGCTGTGCCTTGATGCCCTGAGCGGTACCGATATTGAAATCGTCGACTTGACTGGTGGGGCCCCGGAGATGAATCCCCATTTCAGGTGGTTCGTGGAGCAAGTTTCCGAAATGGATAAACATATTATTGTGCGCTCCAACCTGACCATTTTGACTACTGCTCCCAAATACCAGGCGTTGCCGCAATTTTTTGCTGAACACGGCGTGGAGGTAACCTGCTCTCTGCCATTTTACAGCAAATCACGCACCGATCGCCAGCGGGGAGAAGGTACCTACGAAAAATCGGTGGAGGCCTTGCAGAAGCTAAACGCTGTGGGATACGCCAGAGAAGGCACCGGGCTGGAACTTAATCTCGTCTATAATCCAGTAGGCGCATTTCTTCCTTCTAATCAGAAAGGGATAGAACAGGATTTCCGCAAAGAGCTGCGCCGCAAGCACGATATAGAATTCAATAATCTGCTGGCTATTACCAACCTTCCGATCAGCCGATTTCTCAACTTCCTGATGATATCCGGCAACCTGGAGGAGTATATGGAGCGGCTGGTCACCTCGTTTAACCCCTCAGCGGCTGAGGGTGTGATGTGCCGTAACACCATTTCTGTAGGATGGGACGGAACGCTTTACGACTGTGATTTTAACCAGATGCTGGAGATGGGAACCCACGAAAAGGCCCCGAGCCATGTGCGGAATTTTGACAAAGAGATACTCGAGAACCGCCTGATTATGACCGACCAGCACTGCTATGGGTGTACGGCCGGTGCGGGCAGCAGTTGTGGTGGGCAAACAGCGTAAGGCATAGAAACCTGAAACTTATCAATCATAGTTGTCTGTGAACTCCAAAGAAGTTCTGATCATATTTGTGAAAAATCCCCGGGAAGGTGAGGTGAAGACCCGCCTTGCGAAGTCAGTGGGAGATCAAAAAGCTCTCCGGATTTATACCAAGCTTCTGGAGTATACCCGCGATATCGTACGGCCGGTAGCGGTGGACCTGCAGGTCTGGTATTCCAGTTATATTCCACTTAAAGATTTATGGGATAATACAGGAGCTGAAAAACGCACGCAACAGGGCGAAAACCTCGGCGACAGGATGAAGCACGCCTTTAAAACTGTGTTTGCCGAAGGATACAATCGAGCCGTCATCATCGGCAGTGACTGCGCCCAGCTGGACAGTTCAATCATTCAACAGGCGTTTGAGAACCTGGAAAGCTTTCATACCGTTATCGGCCCTTCAACAGATGGCGGGTATTACCTGCTGGGGATGGACAGCATGTATGGCGAGCTTTTTGAGGATATGACCTGGAGCACGGGCCACGTTTTTGAGGATACCATCCAAACAATTAAAAACAAGAACCTGAGTTGCCAGCGACTGCAATCGTTGAACGATGTAGATACGATTGATGACTGGAAGCAGGTCAAATCTCAGTTTCCTAATATAAACTGATGAAGATCAGCGTTATCATTCCGGCCCTGAATGAAGAGGATGTAGTTGTCCGGACAATCAGGTGCGTGAAAGAGAACAGCTCCGGTATGGTAGGTGAAATTATCATAGTAGATGGCGGGAGTGATGACCAAACTGCGGAGCGGGCCGAACACGAAGGCGCTACCGTAATAGCCTCAGATAAAAAGGGCCGGTCCCGACAGATGAATAGAGGAGCAAGGCACGCCTCATGCAATATCCTGTATTTTCTACATGCCGATACCCTGCCACCCGCCAACTTTGACTGCAAGATTAAAAAGTCAATAAAAGACAATTATTCCGCCGGTTGCTTCCGCCTTGCCTTTGACCGCGACCACCCGATGCTAAATTTTTACAGCTGGTGTACCCGCTTTAATATTGATGCCTTTCGGTTCGGAGATCAAAGCCTATATATAGAAAAACAGCTTTTTAAACAGCTGGGCGGTTTTGATGAGAAGCTCATCGTAATGGAAGACAACGAGATGGTGTGCCGAATCAAAAGCAGGGAATCATTTAATATTATTGCTGATAATGTTGTAACTTCAGCACGAAAATACCAACGGGTCGGAACTATCCGGCTGCAGTTAATTTTCTTGCTTATATACAGCTTGTTTTATGCGGGCTGTTCTCAGGAAAAGTTGGTCAGCACGTATAAAAAGCTGATTAATCGCTAAAACCCGCTTATTCCACTTTAAACTAACGTCTGTCCCCCTATAGTTAACTTTATCGTAATCTTAGTTTTATTAATTTCATCCCATAAAACGAGGTAAAGTAATCTCGTCATACATTTCATCCTTAATCAATCCCTAATCTAAATCATGTATCTATCAATCATAAAACGATACGTACTTTTGTTTATTACGCTGATGGTATTGCCACTAGTATCGGCAGCACAAATCAGCGGAAATGTACTGGAAGCAGGAACCGATCAACCTCTGCCCGGAGCAAATATTGTTGTGAAAGGTACGCAAACCGGTGCTTCTGCAGGTGCCGAATGGAGCTTTTACAATTAATGCCCAGCAAGGCGATACTCTCGTAGTGTCCTTTGTCGGTTACATTACGGAAGAGGTTGCGGCGGAGCCAAATATGGAAATTTATCTTCAGTCAAATGAAGAGATGCTGGGGTCAATTGTAGTATCAAGCAATACAATTGACGTAGCCAGATCCCGGGAGACCCCAGTTGCGGTATCAACTATTACACCGCAGGAAATCTCTCAGGAGGTGGGTAACCAGGAATTCCCGGAAATTATGAATGATACTCCTGGTGCCTATGCTACTAAGCAGGGAGGTGGATATGGAGACTCCCGCATTTCCTTGCGTGGATTTGATCAAAGTAATACGGCATTCCTGATTAATGGGCAGCCTGTCAACGATATGGAAAATGGCTGGGTTTACTGGTCTAACTGGCAAGGGTTGACGGATGTTGCATCCGGAATCCAGATACAGCGCGGCCTGGGTGCATCCAATCTTGCTGTGCCTTCAGTTGGTGGTACCGTTTCAGATTTTTACCAAAACGGCCGAAAATGAACGAGGCGGTTCTGTTTCCCAGATGGTAGGAAATGACGGTTACACCAAAACAGCAGCCTCTTACAATACCGGCTTGGGTGAAAATGGCTGGTCCGCTTCATTCCTTTTAAGTCGTTGGCAAGGAGATGGATATATAAATAACACAAGCGGGGAAGGTTGGACTTACTTCGCTGCAGTTGGATATGAGCCAAATGACAGTCACTCTTTCAACTTATCTGTTCTTGGAGCAGGACAATGGCACCACCAGCGTAGTACTTATGTGTCAATACGCGACTATGAAAATTTTGGAGACGATGGAATTGACCGTCGTTGGAATTCCAATGGTGGTACGCTAAATGGTGAAGAGTATAACATGGAGCGTAACTTCTACAACAAGCCACTTGCAACATTTAACTGGGACTGGAACATCAGTGAAAATGTTACGCTTGCTACCTCACTTTACGGTTCTGCCGGACGTGGTGGTGGTACTGGTCCACGTGGTCAAAACTTCTTTAACAGTGATATCGATCTCTATCCTTTTAATTCTGACCTTACTGAACATTTGACGGAGAATGGAAATGGAGCCGCATCCCGAAACCCGGATGGAACAATCGACTTTGATCAGGTAGTCCAGATCAATCGGTCAACTACTTCCGGTTACACAGGATCACCAAGTGCATATAATGGGCTGTTGATTGGCTCAAACGGTTATAATGATAATAATGTAAATAATGCAGTGCTTGTTCGCAGAGCCTCTATGAACTCGCACAACTGGTTTGGTGCGATATCCAAGCTGGAAGCGGAAGTTGATGAGTTTACATTCTCTGAGGTGTAGATCTGCGAAAATACACCGGCTACCATTATCGCGCGATGAATGATATGTTGGGTCTTGATGGTTATTTCTCTACCGGTAATGTAAACTCGCTGGGTAGAATTCTGGAGCCCGAAAATACCATCAAGGCGTCGCCATTTCATGACACGGGTCTTACCGGTCCAAAGATTGATTACTACAACATCGGTTATGTTGACTGGCAAGGTCTTAACGGTATGATTGAGTACGACAGCGGGAGTTTCTTGGCGGTTCTACAGGGTAGGGTTGTCAAACCAAGGCTATCAACGAGAAGACTTTTTTGATCAGCCCGGTAACGCGCTTTCTGAGGAGAAAAACGTTCTTGGCGGTTATGTAAAGGGTGGTGCAAACTACAATATTAATGACCGGCATAATGTTTTTGCCAATGCTGGCTTCATTTCAAGACAGCCGCTTTTTGATGCCGTTTTCCCTGGCTTCCAAAATGAGATCAATCCGGATCTGCAAAACGAAAAGATTACATCTTTTGAGTTAGGATACGGTTATAACTCATACTGGCTTGATGTAAGTTTGAATATGTACTCCACAGTTTGGGGTAACCGCTTTATTGAATCAAGCTTCCCGAATCAGCAAGGTACATTTGGAACTGCGCAATTCGATGATGTTGACCAACGTCATAATGGTATTGAGCTTGAAACCACCGTCCGTCCAATCGAGAATTTAACATTGGAAGGAATGTTATCGATAGGCGATTGGAAGTATACCAACAACTTTAATGCTACTCTGTTTGATGACAACAACCAATCAGATTGGGGAAGCCACTCTTTATACCGAAGATGTGAAGATAGGTGATGCTGCACAATTCACAGCTTTCATAGGGGCTGATTATACAATTATTGAAAACCTGAGCGTAGATGCGGGATACCGCCACGTGGATAACCTCTATGCTGACTACAGCATCACAGACGATGCGTTTGCGAATCAAGACAACCCAGGCGCCTTAGAGCTGCCTTCGTTTGGTTTGGTTGATTTCGGCACTACCTACCGTTTCGATCTGTTTGGGCAGACAGCTTCTGTGCGGGTTAATGTAAATAACTTGTTTGATACCACATATATCGCCGAGTCTAACACCAACATTCATGCAGCGTCTGGTGATGCAACATGGAATGGTATTGATAAGCGAAATTCCGTTTGGTTCGGGTTTGGTAGAACTTGGAACGCTTCGCTGAAATACGAATTCTAAGCAGCCGTTTTTGAACTTGAAGATCGGTTAATATTAAAAGGCAGTCCTTATGGGCTGCCTTTTTTATTTTAATTATTTTGCCAGTATGGTTTGTATTCTAATCTTTTAAAGGGGCTTTTTAACCAATCAAGCTAAATCCTGAATATTGATGTACTTTTTATCACCATCCGATTTTCATTCCAAGAAACAACATAGATCCATAAAGCAATCTTTTTTACTCGTAATTGTTGGAATGCTGGTCACGGCAGCATGCACCACCTCTAACAATGGCGCCCAGACTCAACCACCCAAGCTGCTGCTGGTTTCCATTGATGGATTTCGCTACGATTACCTCTCGAAAACCGAAACACCCAATTTTGATGATTTTATTCAGAACGGCGTGACCTCAGAGGGACTCATCCCCATTGTTCCGAGCAAAACGTTCCCCAACCACTACAGTATGGTCACCGGCCTGTATCCCGAAAACAGCGGGCTGGTCAACAACACCATGTACGATCCAGAGTGGGATAAATGGTACCGTATCAGCGATCGCCAGGCCGTTGAAAACGGCGACTGGTACCAGGGCGAGCCGATCTGGAACACCGCCGAAAAGCAGGGGATCACCACCGGTACCATGTTTTGGATCGGCTCGGAAGCTGATATTCAGGGCATGCATCCCACCTACTGGAAAAGCTACGATGGAAGTATGAAAGACCGGGCGCGGATCGATACTGTGGTATCATGGTTTACCAAAGAGCAGAATCCCATAAATTCCGGAACGCTCTACTTTGAGTTGGTAGACAGTTACGGGCACGATTATGGAACGACCTCCGACTCGTTGGTTACTGCCATAGAAAAATCAGATCGACTGCTGGGATACCTGAAGCAGCGACTGCAGCAAGCAGGGACTTTGGGAGAGCATGAATATCATCGTGCTGTCTGATCATGGCATGGTGGACCTGGCTGCCAACAAAACAATTCTACTCGACTCGATCATTAATATGGAGGATATAGAACGATATATCCAGGATCCCATGACGATGATCCAGCCCAGGCCGGGGCGCGTTGAAAAGGTATATCAGCAGCTGAAAGAGGCCGAAAATCACTATACAGTTTATAAAAAGGAAGATTTGCCGAAACGGTATCATCTCAAGGAGAGTCGCCGTGTCATGGATATCATCATGATGGCGGAGATGCCGTACACTATATTAACATCAGATGATGAAGAGAACTTTGTTGAGAACCTGCCCCAGGGCACGCACGGATATGACAACCAAGAAAAGAAAATGCATGCTTTCTTTGCAGCTCGTGGACCTGATTTCAAGACGGGCGATACTGTTTCATCCTTCAAAAATATTCATGTGTATGCGCTAATGGCACATCTTCTGAACCTGGAGCCGGCCCCGCATGATGGCACACTGGACAGCGTGAAGATGCTGATGAATGGTGGCAGAGTGAGATAATTTCCCGTGATTAACACTTTTCCGGCTTGGCGGCGCCCAGTCCCATAAATAATTTGATAATAAGTGTTACCAAGAGCAGTGACAACGGCAATAACCAAGCCCCGGTAATGTCATGCAGGGCTCCAAAAAGCGTTGGTCCTACTGCCGCCAAGGTATACCCTATCGATTGAGACAGGCCTGAGAGCTCGGTTGCAGTCTCTGAGTCGCGCGTTCGTAGTACGATAAACAGCAGGGCCAGTCCAAAACTGCCGCCCAAGGAAAGTCCGAGTATGAACATCCATAAAGGTACCAGAAAAGTGCCATTTGGCATCAGCCCGAAGAGACTTACCAGCTCAAGCAATACCACGGTCCATACGACAACGCGCTGGTCGTCCATTTTTTCCGCCCAGGTTGGAATCAGCAGGGTACCTAAAACGCCCGAGGCCTGTGAGAGTGACAACATCCAGCCGGCTCGTTCCGGATTTAGTCCCCGATCAATTTAGAATTTCGGGGAGCCAGGCTAAAACCACGTAGAAAACGAATGACTGCAATCCCATAAACAGGGCAACGTACCAGGCAATTTTTGATCCGCCCAGATCTTTCATCGCTTTGGTAAAGCTGCGAGTATGTTTGGGTAAGGTTCTATCCTTCGTTTGGGGTAGCCACACCAGGAAACCGATGACCGAAAGCAGGGCCCAGGATCCGAGCGACCACCGCCAGCCCCATTCAAAATCCGCCGCCAATGGTACGCTAATACCGGCCGCAACCGTCGCCCCGATGCCCATGGCGCTAGAGTAGAGACTGGTCATGAGTCCTGTGCGGTGTGGGAAATCACGTTTTACCAGGCTTGGCAGCAGTACATTCCCAAACGCGATGGCAATACCAAGCAGGAGCGTGCCTCCGAAAAGAGCAACCGGGGAGGGGATAATCCGAATAAGAATACCGGCCGTAAGCATGAGTAGTGACGCCGCCAGTGTAGCCTCAATACCAAAGCGCTTGGTAAACAGGGGCGTAATCGTAGAGAGCTCCAAAAGCAATCAGTGGCAGCGTGGTAAGAAGACCAAGCATAGCGTTGGATAACCCGGTAGCTTCACGTATTGCACCAATAAGTGGACCGACCCCTGCCAGCGCAGGACGCAAATTTAATCCGATTAGTATGATGCCGCTAATGAGCAGGAATTGCTGAAAGGTAGTGCGCGAAGCGGGTTGGGTCATCCGGAATGTAAGATTCTAATTGGCCGATGATTGCGGCGTGAAGATACAAACTCGGGGCGTAAATCCCGTACAATCGGGCAGGGCATCATAACTCGTATTTACGGCAAGCATTTAAAAAACTGCTAAAGGTCATATGGAAATGAGAGGGAATAAAATCTGTTATATTTAGCGGTAGTATAGTCACAAAAAAAAATACAGAGTATGAAGCGGCTTTATATAGATATGGATGGTACGCTCGTCGATTTTGACGCCGGCAGGGGGCAAGGTAAATGAAGAACTTATAAAAGAGTTTGGCGATGATGTTGATGACATTCCCGGCTATTTTAATGACTTGCCACCTGTTGAAGGAGCAGTAGAAGCTTATCACCGGCTGGCCGAGGCCTACGATACCTATATTCTGTCAACAGCTCCATGGAATAACGAGACGGCGTGGTCAGCAAAAAATTTGTGGGTGCGCCGCCACTTGCCTGAAGTTGCCAACCGGCGGCTAATTCTGACGCACCACAAACACCTTGTCTCCGGCCATATACTGATCGATGATCGTAAAAAGCATGGCGTTGATCAATTTGATGGTGAGCATATCCATTTTGGCAGCAGGCAATTCCCAAACTGGGATGCGGTGCTTGAATACCTGCTTTAATAAACTTATCGAAAATCATCCAGCGAAAGTGGACGGATATAATCGTTGATATAACTGCGCTTCCACCAGTTCCCGCTCGTTTGTCTCTCCTCGATTGTGGTGTACTCATATTCAAAGAGTCGCGCCCTGATGTATTTGGGCGGGGTGTCAAAGGGTACGTTTTTCAAGAGCTTTTCGGTGGCATCATCTCCCTCAAGTAGTTGAACTACAAGACGTTGAAGCCATGGGTTACGAGAGGCCAAAGACATGGCGGCAAACCACATCTGCCAATCCAATCGCAGGTGATAGGGAGAAACCTGGGGAGAGCGTCGTGCAGGATTACCAGGCTTGCCCTTAAATTCGTATTCTTTCCATTCAGTTTGCGGTGATATTTGCCGGTCGTTTGTGCCTTCAATGATAATTTCATACCGGGTTTTGGTAACTGAGCCAAAGGCACCGTACGTATTTACCAGGTGCAGGGGATTAAAACTGAAGTTCATCATCTGGCTGCTGGAAAGCATATTTTTAACTGGCTGGATGCTCATCAGGACCACGGCGATGCCCAACACGATAAGCACGACAGAGTAGTATGCTGGTATCGGGATGGTTTCGGGTGGAGTGATGGAAAATATCTGCTGTATAATGCCGTCGCTAAATCCACTGAAGCCAAGTGAGAGGGTCAGCCAGTTCAGCCATGAATAGTTACCGCTAATGATCAGGTATCCCTGGGATAGCATAATGAGGGCCGCCGAAATTGAGGAGACCGGCTGCGGAAAAAAGAGTCCCCATATTATGACGAGTTGCACCGCATGATTAAAAAATGTTTCTGCTTTGTGAAGTGGTTCCGGTAACAGATGGAAGTAGCGGCTGAGGGGATTAGGAAGCGGCTGTGTCTGGTGGTGATAGTTCAGGCAGGTAAGGTCGCGCCAGCACTGATCGCCCCGCATTTTAATGAGCCCGGCGCCAAACTCCACGCGAAAAAGCATCCACCGGATGATCCATATAACCAACACCGGGGTCGCCATATGCATCGGTCCCAGGAATATGGCAAAAAAGCCGATTTCCAGCAGCATCGATTCCCATCCAAATCCATAAAAAACCTGTCCTACATTCACGATAGACATATACAGGGCCCATAGCAAAAACCAGGTGAGCATGGAAAGCCAGAGAGGACCGCTCTCGGAAAGTCCAGACAAGGCAACCAGGGAAAGCAGAATACCGATCCATGCTACAAGCCTGAAAAAAGAATCAGAGTATTGCCAGTGAAAAATGCTGGGTTTTTTCTTAAAAGGGATGCGCTTGAGGTACCTTTCGATCGGCATGAGGCCGTTGGTACCGCAGAGAGCGGGGAACTGGTTTAGGGCGTTAACAAATGCTATTAGGTAGATGAAACCCAGTGCCCGCTGCAGCAGGAATCGGCTGAACCAATAGCTGCCATCGTAGAGCTGGGTGATAAACTCCATGCGTTTGAATCTTGGTTACGCCCTTTGAACTTCAATTTCAATAACAACACAAGGGACGAAAGTAGTTCAGGAGAATCGCTAGTAGAAAAAGCAATGATCTCCAAAGAGGAAGTATCCACAAAAGAAAAAACCTCCGGTAAAGAGGTTTTTAAATACAGTGAAGATAGATACAGCTTGAAGTAAATGCGTGTGTGAGGAGTTTTAATCCATAAAAAAGCACGGTGAATTAGTCGTACTGTAGTTCAGGTGATACAAATCGTACCCATGAGCTGTTTTCTTCATAGTTTTCAATTACTTCGGCGGAATCATCGTTCTGGAAAGAGGTCATCAGCTGTTCCACTTTTGCCTGTAACGTTTTCAAACTATTGTCGATGAGCTCGCGGTTGAATCCACACTCTTGGAGTCTTAGTGTATATTCCATGGAAATGACACGGCTGAGGATGCGTCCCATATCCACCATTTTATGCTGTACCATCTTGGAATCAACGCTGAAGTTGAACAAGCCGTTAAAACGGTCGGCTACGTTGGAAGTGAGTTCATACTTGTTCAGGAATTCGAACATGTTGGAAAGCTTCAGCCTTCGCATTTTTTTGAGGACCGACTCGGTAATCTGCTGGTAGAGAATGTCGTTGGAGCCCTCGAAAATTTGGAAGGGTCGGCTGTCGATAACTGAGCGACCTGCGATATGATCAAGCCGATATCCTTTGGCCCCCATCAGCTGAAGCAACGATTGGGAAGCCTCCTGCATAAGGTCAGTAGTGACAGTTTTGATGGTATTAGCCTGCACATCCATGGTGGAAGCATCTTTCTTGAGCGGTACTTTGGTACTGGTATAGGTGCACATTGCCGAGCAGACCGTGAAAGCCATCTGCAGGCGTGATATCCGTCGTTTTACCTGGTCATATTCAAAAAGATTTTTCCCGCCTACCAACCGAGATTTGCAGTGTTCGTGGGCTTCATCCAACAGGCGTTTCAGGAAGCCCATGCCCATACCCGGAAACTGCAAGCGGCTGCGATGAAGCACATCCAGCATCATCTTGATGCCGGTGGAGCGGGGATTGAGTTTGTATTCTTCAGGTACGGTGATATCAATCTTGTTGAGCCCGTACGGTAGCATATACAGCCCGAGGTTGTTGTAGTACTCTTCTACTTCAATACCGCCGTTGCGGCTGTCGTGCACAAAAAATCCAATGTCGCGACCAAGTCCACTGCCGTTTTTTTCCTTGCGGGCGGTAATCAGCCAATAATCGGCTTGGCCAGTTAACCCGGCCCAGTGTTTCGTACCCTTGACGCGATAATTGGAGTTTTTTTCATCCTTATAATAGGAGGTTTCCATCCGCAGGGCATCTGAGCCATAATCGGGCTCGGTAATCATAAGTCCGCCCATGCTGTTTTCCTCCAGAAAACGACGGAATATTTCGTCTTTAATCTCTTCATTGCCGTAGTTGGCCAAAGGCTGTAAAAAGAGAGCCCCGTTAATTCCCATCATCAGGGAAAGTGCCAGCGACTCATATGAGGTGGCCTCCAGCATAGCCAGGGCTTCATGGGTTTTGCATCCTCTTCCGCCATATTCATCAGGGATGAACGTGGAGAGCGGTTTGCAATCCATCACCTTATTCAGCAGGTCTTTCGGGAGACCCCGTTCAAGGCTTAATTCGTCAATATTATCCTTGGTCCGGAATACGGATTCGAGTCGGTTTTTGTAGTTTTCTATAAACTCTGAAAAAATCATTATTACTGACTAAAATTGGAAAAGAAGAGCTCAAAGCCCGTGTGTAGCAGGTAATTCTGTAAATACCTTATCTGTAAATTTATTTCATATGATATAAATAAGATAAGAATTGAACCCTCTAAGTGAAAGCACAAACACGCCTTCTCAGACGTCTAAGGGTACTCTGAATACTTGTACTAATTAATAACGGCATAAATTGAAACGAAGTATTAATTTTCGGGAATATAGCAAAAAACCGTTAAGAATGCTGGCCAATAACTGTTGGTCTACCTGTATAGTAGATCTGCTTTGGAATTTTTTACGAGGGTATACAAGGCAAGGCCAAACCCGTTAATCTTCTTTCGGCAGGTTGGACTGCTCCTGTCCTCGGAAGCCGCCGTCCAGTAAGTTTACATTTTTGTAGACTATCTTTTGCAGATTATGAGCTGCCAGGGCTGAACGGTATCCACCGCCGCAGTAAAGCTCCAGCTCGGTGTCTTCAACCGGTATTTCAGCTATAAATCCCGCTCGATTATCTCCTTGTTTACATATTCACTGCCCGTAATTCCTTGAACTCATGCAGTTAACGAACAACTATGAGGGTGAAATCATCGTTTTTACTCAGCATATTCCGTACATGGGTGGGGCTGATTTCTTCGACTCGAGTTCGTGCTTCATCCACAAGTTTAACAGACTGTTAAGAATGATCTTTATCCATCTTGCTATTCGTTTACACTAAACACTATTGTTGGGTCTGTTAAAAACCTAATTCTTAAATGTGTTCTTTTCGATAAGTTCTTCGGCACTTTTGAGCGCAGCTTCAGTGATATCTTCCCCACTCATCAGGCTGGCTACTTCCTGGATGTGTTCTTTATTGGAAAGCGGATTAATACGGGAAACCGTCCGCCCGTCTTTTTCTTTCTTTTCTACTTTATAGTGGTGGTGCGCCTGGCTGGCAATCTGCGGCTGATGAGTGATGGCGATGATCTGGCACTGCTCGGAGAGGCGGCGCATGCTTCGTCCTACTTTTTCGGAGACCTCTCCGCTAATGCCGGTATCAATCTCATCAAAAATCATAACCGGCAGGCTCTGTTCTTTGGCTATGATCGATTTGAGTGCCAGCATCACCCGGCTGATTTCCCCGCCTGAAGCGATCTTAGCCAGCGGTTTGGGCTCCTCCCCTTTGTTGGTGGAAATATAGAGACTCACCTCATCGCAGCCATGTTCGGTGCATTCCACAGGACGCCCGTCAATTGTGATCCAGCCGCGATCCGAATAAAGCCAGTCCACCCGCACGCGGAACTGGGCGCTGGGGATTCCCATCCTGGAGAGCTCATCTATAATATCGGCGCTGAGTTTTTTACCTATCTCCAGCCGTTTGTTATGAAGTTCTTTTGCATGTTCGGTCAGCTTTTCAGCCTGTTCCCGGATTTTTATCTCCAGGTTTTCGATCTCCATGTCAAAATTTTCAGCCAGGCTTAACTCTTTGCGGATTTCATGGTGATATTCAATCAGGTCGGGGATATCACGGTTGTACTTTTTGCGAAGGCGGTTCAGTTCCGACTGCCGTTTTCGAAGTTCTTCCAGCCGCTGGGGATTAAATTCAATACCCGCCCGGTAACGTTCGGTAAAGTTGATCATCTCCTGGATGCTGATGCGTGCCGTGGTGATCTCCTCCAGGTAGGTTTCAAAATCATCCTCAATTCGGGCCATATCCTCCAGGTGGAGTTTCATCCGGTTTAGTAGGTCCAAAATATTGATCTCGTTTTCGCTGCCCAGCTCCACTACTTCAGCCGCTTTTCGGTCTAAGTCCTCGGCATTATCCAGCAAATTCATTTCCGTTTCAAGTTCTTCCTCTTCATTGGGATCAAGGTCGGCCTCGGTCAGTTCTTGGTCCTGGAAGCGATATAGCTCCAGTTTTTCCTGCAATTCATCCTCTCGCTTTTGTAGCTTTCGGAGCTCCTTTTTGAGTTGGCCCATCTTGTTATAGGATTTGCTGTAGGCTTCAAGATAGGGCGTAACCTCTTCAAAACCATCAATCACGCCACGGTGATTTTCCTCCTTCAGCAGGAGCTGATGATCGTGTTGTCCATGCAGGTCAACCAAGTAGTTGCCCACCTCCCGAAGTACGGAAATAGTAACCGGCGTATCGTTGATAAATGCGCGGCTTCCGGAATCTTTTATCTCTCGTCGCAAGATCAGGTCCAGAGAAAAGTCAACGGCGTTTTCTTGCAGCAAGTCACGAATTTCTGGCATTTCTCCGACATGGATGATACCCTCCGTGATCGCTTTTTCTGCTCCCTGGCGGAGTAGTTCAGTATCAGCGCGCTCCCCAAGTATCATATTCAGGGCTCCAACCACAATCGACTTTCCTGCTCCGGTTTGCCCGGTTAAAATGTTGAGTCCTTCGCCGAACTCAACTTCCAGTTCGTCAATAAGGGCAAAATCTTTAATATAGAGTGATTTAATCATTCAGCTCCCTGTTAGCGTTTAAAAACGATTTAAGGTAAGAAGTAAACATTAAAAATCTTATATATTGATTTCTAAAACAATGCCGGATATACCAAAAATTGGGTTCCCTGTTTGTCGAGAGAATAGAAATAAACCTGAAGGCATGCTCGTTCGATTTTGAATGAAACACGCCTTGGTATTGATTGGTTATAGAAAACTTATAAATGCTTCATTTTGACCAATGTTGGAATTTTTCCAAAGTTTAAACCCTTATTTATGGGCTATTAAAATGCGGTTACGAATTTGCTCAGGGGTTCACCTTGGAAAAAATCCCTGGTACAAATAAAAAGGCTCCCAACTTTTTTGTTGGAAGCCTGTAAACTCTATTGGAGAATAGTTTGAATTTGAATCAGCATCAAAGTAGTAGGTCTCTCTTAATAACTAGTCACTTAACTGATACCTTTTGGCAGGAATCCTTACAAAAAAAGTGAAAGTTTTTTCTGGTTATTTAGATTAGCTTATTAGGGCAATCACTATCTCCTTGTAATATATCGAGTTATGCGAATATAGAATGCTTTGTAAAAACTCTTTTTTGATAAGAAATTAATAATAGTTTTAAAAACTGTGAAAGATAACGAGTACAACGAGCGCCATTTTGAAGTACCTGAAGATGAGGATTCTGGCATCCGCCTGGATAAATACCTGGCGGGGTTGCTGGAAGATACCTCACGCACTAAAATACAGGAGGCGATTACCGGTGGACATATTACCGTAAACGGAGAGTTCGAAAAGTCTTCCTATAATATTGAGCCCGGCGATCAGATTGATGTAAGAATTCCCAAGCCACAAGTACCGGAAGCTGTGCCGGAAGAGATGCCGCTTGATATAGTGTATGAAGATGACGACCTGCTTCTCGTTAACAAGCGAGCGGGCACGGTAGTACATCCCGCCAAGGGAAACTGGACCGGCACCTTGGTAAATGGGTTGCTTTGGCATGTGGACAGCCTGTCTGGCCAGCGGGATGATACCCTGCGCCCGGGCATTGTGCATCGGCTGGACAAAGACACCAGTGGCTTGCTTGTAGTGGCTAAGAATGATAAAACACACAAGGAATTGAGCGAATATTTTAAAACCAAAGATATTCAGCGTACCTACTGGGCTATTATCTGGGGCACACCAAATGAAGAATCCGGAACTATTACCGGCGCGATAGGACGAGATCCCAATGATCGCAAAAAGATGGCGGTAGTATCAAAAAATAAGGGTAAGAGTGCCACTACCCATTACAAGGTTTTGGAATATTTTGATCACCTTACGTTGGTGGAAGTCACTCTGGAAACCGGGCGCACCCACCAGATACGCGTGCACTTTGCCAATGAAAATCACTGGGTATTTGGCGATCGCCAGTATGGGGGTGATTCGGTCAGGTATGGATCAAATACCGGAAGTCGTCGCCAGATGTTTAATAATTTGCTGGCAAATATGAAGCGGCAGTGCCTGCACGCCAAAACGCTGGGTTTTGAACATCCAACTACCGGGGAAGAGGTCATTTTTAACTCGGACCTGCCGGGAGACTTTCAGCAAGTACTGGCCACGCTGCGGGCCAATTGCAAGCCGGAACCATTGTATTAATGGCAGGTTAAGCGAATAATATCAGTGGACTACAGGGCCGATCAGAAGTTGAATATGAATAGAAACGATACAGGCTGCTGAGAACTGAATTCTGACAGCCAGCCGAAAATTTGTACACGGCCATTCTTTTGAGGACGGCGGTAAGATTTAAATGAGCCCTGTTATTTTTCCAAAAAACTCTTGCCTGCCTTCGCTGAGGTGCTTATCTTTGCAAACTATTTTGAAAACGGCGTTTAAAAGGTTTGATTTACACTTGATGCCGTAATCAATCGGGATCCATCATTCAAGATTTGAAAACATGCGCACGTAGCTTAACTGGATAAAGCACCGCACTACGGATGCGGAGGTTGGGGGTTCGAATCCTCCCGTGCGTACTTTAATCCCTGTAAGTTATTGGCTTGCAGGGATTTGTTATTTTAGGGGGGGGGATGAAAATGTATGAACTCCAAAAGTGTTAAAAAAGGGAGATTATCTAGAACTCTAGTAGCCAAAGTTTTTTTCTGAGTATGTTAATACTGATAAAACCAACATTTCTACTCCGGCCTCGATAAATTTGAATCGGACTTATTTGCCAAAACTCTTATCAGACTTTCTTCTATTCCACCATATAGAAGCAGTACTAGGATTTAACCGAATTAAAAAGGGGAAAAAAGTATTAACATTAATAACGGAACAAATTTGTTATTGTCTCATAACAATAAACAAAGAGTTCATTCAGAAACATTATCAATATCTTAACAAATTGAAATTAATAGAGATACAGTCATGTTAAAATTCAAAAAATTAACATTTCTTTCCGCACTTTTTGCATTCATTCTCAGTATAGGCCTGTCCACTACCTACGCGCAGGATAACAACTCTGATACGAGCCAAAATGGTGAACAATACAAACTAACGCTGAAAGTAGTGGATGCTGAATCCGGTGAAGCATTAACAAACGCCAGCATTCAAATTCTGGGTATATATGAGCAGAATAGCACTAATCAGGAAGGGCAACTGGTATTTGAAAAAATGGATGGCGATCCTCATACGTTTCAGATTTCCGCTGATGGATATGAAACCTGGACAAAAACGCTCACTGTCACAGATGATGATTCTCAGCTAACCGTTAAACTTAAGCCTACCGGATAAGCATAAGATTTGAGCCCTATACTTATGAAGCATCGGGTTTATCACTCGGTGCTTTTTTTATTCCTGTTTCCTTATAAATACCATCTTTTACCTCTATTCATCATGGTACGAATATTTGAGAATTCTTGACTAGCAGGATCTTTTCATACTCGGGTAGGATGTTGGGTTTGACAAAACGAGGTTTTAAATAGGTAATCAAAAAGAGTACAGATACTGAAATAGTTGTAGGTCTTTTTCTAGCAAGGGTTTAATCTTCTGGATAAAAAGTTTGTACAAACAATATATGCTCTAAGAATTTGTTTTTTAATCAATTTCTTGAGATTAAATCCTGGACATCGTTTGGGAAATTTATTCAGCATATAGAAACAGTTTTTGAGGCTTGTCCGAATGCACAATAGAAATAAGATCTCAGCATATCTTGCGGCCACCTGTTCCGCTCAAGTCTATGATATCGGATTTGGTAGGCCACTTCATGAAGGCACTTCTTAAAAAAATTGACTAAAACTGGTCATGGCCTTAAAAGTTCAACAGCAGTTACTCCTGCTTCTGCCTGTTGAAGTTCGCCGTCAATTATTGGATTGGCGCCATTACTAAAGATATTCGCAGATCCGCGTAGATATGATTAGTAGTCTCCAAACGGATTTTAGAAAAATATCTGAGTGTATTGGGGTGAAATCACCTTTGCCAAATATCAACAAGATAGAACGGAAGTGAAAATATAAAGACTACTACCGGCTTGAGTTTTGACAGAAAGCAGCCGACGTATATAGGCGGGATATAGAACTTTTGGGTATGATCGAGAACTTCCCAGGGATACAAAATTTGTCAGTCGACTGTATGCAGCACTTTATGATTAGCAGGACAATGAGATGTTGGTGAAGCAAATTTCTTACGTAATTATTTAAGGTTTATTCATTAGATATTATCCTGCCTTGACTTCTTTTGTAGCCTGGTAAAGATACGCGATGATTCTTCATCACAGATACGATGGTAACTGACAAACAGGTATCTCTGCCAATCCAATCTCACTTAAAAATACAATGGTCAAAAAGTTGTCAGGGTAACTCAGGGTTTAGCGGTAGTATTAAATGAGGAGGAATCTGATTGCCCGGGATGATCAAGCCCGTACTGACCGCCTCCTGCCTGAACACACCCATCTACGGGGATGCCAACCTGGCAAATGTCGAGGAGGTCGCAAAACTGATGGCCTGAACGTGTCGCGGTAGAATGAATTTAAAAAACATACATATGCTATAAATTATTGATTATTTTACCCATCGGACGGTAATGGGATTTTTCTCGCTTTCCGAAATATCACGCCATATTCGGTAATTCTTGTAGGCCTGAAAGTTCAGTTTCTATGACTGGGTATTGGTTAGAAGGTATGAGTACGGACAAGTATGAAAGTTACCGGTTAAGGAAGTACCCACACGACAAGATTCTACTCAAATTATTAATTCAAACCTGAGTTCAAGTAATAAGTGCAACACGTAGGAAGACCTCAGGGGCGCGCCCCTGAGGTCTTCGGCCAAGCGGGTTATATTCGTGTTGCTTATGCAAGAATACACCCAACTCAGCAAAGAAAACCGTCATCAGATCAAAGCCCTACTCGATGCGGGCCATAACCAAAGCGAGATTGCCCGGACTATCGGCGTACATCGGTCGACCATCAGTCGGGAACTCAAACGCAATGTAGCCAATGATGGCTCCCAGGACAAGCAGTATTGCCCTGACCTCGCCCAGCAGTTCACCAATGGGCGCCACCGGGATAAGCCCAAACACCGGCGGTTTACCGACGATCTCAAAGACCAAGCCCGCCGGTGGCTGACCACCGAGAAGCTCTCCCCGGAGCTGATCAGCGGCCGCTGGGGCGTGCTGGGCTTCGATGGAGTCTCCCATGAGACCCTCTACCAGTGGATCTGGAAAGCCAAACGCTCTGGAGATCCCACCGACAAGGATCTCTACAAGCATCTCAAACACGGTCGTCGTAAGGCCAAACGGGGTAACCGGCAGGACAACAGGGGCCGAATCAAAGGGCGGGTTCCTATCACCGAGCGTCCCGATGTGGTCGAACAGCGAGACCGCTTGGGCGATATTGAGGTCGATCTGATGATGGGCAAGGCCCATAAATCAGCCCTGCTGGTACTGACCGACCGGACTACGCTGCTCACCAAAATCCGAAAAGTTACCTCGAGGAAAGCCCAGCCAATGGCCCAGGCCATCATCGATCAGCTTTCGGATATTCCTTCTAGCTTCATCAAAACGTTAACTTTTGACAACGACAAAGCCTTTGCTCGTCACCAAGATGTTGCCGAAGCCCTCCGGGCTGACACCTACTTTACCCGGCCCTATACCTCCCAAGACAAAGGAACCGTGGAAAACCGCATTTGGGTGATCAGGCGGTTCTTCCCGAAGGGTACCGATCTGCGAAAGGTTTCTCCCCAGCGCATCAACAGCGTCGAGGAGTACCTGAACTTTCGACCCATTCGAAAATTTGATTACCTTAATCCTATCCAACAAACCCTAAAACACCGCTGTGTTGCATTAGTCACTTGAACACGGCAAAGGTTAAATATTTCCAGACATTATGATAAAGCCATTAAGCAATGAAACCATTAACGCTGCACGTAACCTGACGCCAAAGATTGTCCAGTTTGGGGAGGGCAATTTCTTGCGGGCGTTTGTTGACTGGATGATTGAACGCATAAACCAGCAGACGGACTTTGGAGGGTCGGTTTCGATTGTACAGCCGATCCCGAGTGGGCTGGTCGATGTGCTGAATAGCCAGGACGGGTTGTATCACGTGCAGCTGCAGGGGATTAAAAATGGCAAGCCCTACTCCAGCATAGAGCTGATCACTTCGGTAGCCGAGGGCATAAATCCATACGAGAATTACGATCAGTTCTTGAAGTTGGCGGAGAACCCCGACCTGCAGTTCATTGTATCCAACACCACCGAAGCAGGTATCGCCTTTGACGAGAGCGATACCGATTATGAGAAGATCCCAAATAGTTTTCCCGCTAAACTCACCGCCCTGTTGCATCATCGTTTTAAGCACTTTGACGGAGACCAAAACAAAGCGCCCGTGGTGCTGCCCTGTGAGCTAATCGATAAAAACGGCGATAATTTAAGGAAGTATGTGCTTAAATATGCTAATCTTTGGGATACCGAAGAGGCATTTAAAGAATGGGTAGACTCTGACATGATCTTCTGCAATACCTTGGTCGACCGGATTGTGCCTGGTTTCCCTGCCGAACAGATTACCGAAATACAGCAAGAAATTGGATATGAAGATCAGCTGGTTGTTACCGGTGAATATTTTCATTTGTGGATTATTGAGGGGCCGGAATGGATACAGGAAAGGCTGCCTTTCAACAAAGCAGGATTGAATGTACAGTTTGTAGATTCGCTCACCGAATACCGAACCCGGAAAGTGCGCATCCTCAATGGATTGCATACCAGTATGGTTCCGGTAGGTTACCTGGCCGGTGCGCGAACGGTAAAGGAGGCGATGGACCATGAAGTTGTGGGTGTGTTTCTTAAAGAGGAATTGTTTAAAGAAGATTATACCCTCCCTGGATATGCCGCTGGAAGATCTGGAGGAATTTGCCGGGGATATTCTAGAGCGATTCGAAAATCCTTATATCAAGCACGAGCTAAGTGCTATAGCACTCAACTCGGTTTCCAAGTTCCGGGTCCGGGTGCTCCCGTCATTGTTGAGTTACCACGAAAGAAATAAGGAACTGCCCCTTCGGCTCACCTTTGCACTGGCGGCCCTGATTCGATTTTATAAAGGCACCTGGCAAGGGGAGGCCATACCTATCAATGATTCGGAAGATGTTGTGGCTTTTATGAAGGAAGCCTGGAGCAGCAATAACTACAATGATGTGGCGACTAAAATTTTGACCAAGAATGATTTCTGGCATCAGGACCTAACAGAAATTACTGGTCTGGCAGAACAAGTCACCTTATTTTTGGAGAGCATGGAGCAGCACGGTGTAAGCAAGTCATTGAACAAGCTTGTAAGCGAGGCTGGTTCTGCCAAGTAAACATTAATATCAATCCATCATTTAATTTCAGCGGATTTTTAAACACAAACATATTGGTACTACGATGAGTAAGAATACACTACAAATACATCCCGATGATAACCTGCTGGTGGCCCTAACCGATTTAAAGGCGGGCCAAGCAGTTCATGAGAACGGCATCCAAGTAGTCGTTAAAAAAGATGTGCCCTCCAAACACAAGCTGGCAATGACCGACTTGAAAGCCGGGGATAATATATACATGTATGGTTCGCTGGTGGGGACAGTTACCGAGGATATCCCGGCCGGCGGGCTACTTACTACCGAGAACACGAAACACGAGGTGTCCCAGTATTCGCTGAAGTCTTCACAAGAAACCTGGACAGCTCCCGATGTGAGCCGATGGAAAGATAAGCAGTTTATGGGGTATCACCGCCCCGACGGGCAGGTGGGAACGGCCAATTACTGGGTAGTAGTACCGCTGGTGTTCTGCGAGAACCGCAACGTGAATACCATCAAAAATGCCTTTATGAAGGAGCTGGGGTATGCGAATAACGATATTTATGAAGAGTATGTATCAGACTTGGTCCGGTTATACAAAGAGGGGAAGACCGACGGGATCCAAAAAATGATTCAACCACCACTCAAAAGTGATCTGGATAAATCAGAGCCCATCTTTAAAAATGTTGACGGCATCAAGTTTCTAACGCACGAAGGCGGTTGTGGCGGCATACGGCAAGATGCCGAAGCACTGTGTGGACTTCTTGCCGGTTATATCTACCATCCCAATGTGGCTGGTGCCACTGTGCTGAGCCTGGGCTGCCAAAACGCCCAGATCGAAATACTCAATGAAAAGATCGCCGAGCTGACTTCCGACCTGCAAAAGCCGCTCTACATTTTCGAGCAACAGCAGAGCGGTACCGAATACGAGATGCTTACCTCGGCCATCCGTAAAACATTTTTGGGGCTGGTCGAAGCCAATACCAACCAGCGTAAACCGGCTCCGCTCAGCGAACTTACGATCGGTATGGAGTGCGGCGGCTCCGATGGATTCTCGGGCATCTCTGCCAACCCGTCTGTGGGTCACGCCGGTGACCTGGTTACGGCTCTCGGGGGCTCGGTGATTCTTTCCGAATTCCCGGAACTTTGTGGCGTTGAGCAGGAGCTGATCGAACGAACCACCAGCCGAGAGATGGCCGAAAAATTCGTCAACCTTATGCAAAGCTATTCGGATGCGGCCGAGGCCTCCGGTTCCGGCTTTGACATGAACCCGTCCCCGGGCAACATTAAAGACGGGCTGATCACCGATGCCATGAAATCGGCGGGGGCCGCCAAAAAAGGAGGTACTTCACCGATTAGAGCGGTACTGGATTATACCGAATATGCCCGAGAACCCGGTTTAAATCTGTTGTGTACCCCCGGCAACGATGTGGAAAGTACTACGGCAATGGCTGGCTCCGGAGCCAACATCATTCTTTTTACCACCGGGCTGGGCACTCCAACCGGCAACCCGGTGGCCCCGGTAGCCAAGGTTTCTTCGAATAGTGAATTAGCAAAGCGGATGCCCGACATCATCGATATCGATACCGGGCCGGTCATTCAGGGTGAAAAAACGATCGAGCAGATGGGGGCGGAAATTCTGGATTATATCATTGATCTGGCCAGTGGCAGGGTTAAAACCAAAGCGATGCAGCTGAACCAGGACGACTTCATCCCTTGGAAACGAGGGGTATCTTTGTAAGAAATTCAGAGATCATTTGCGGTGATCGAAACTTTTTTAAAATCGTTATTTCCTGTTCAGGGTTAAACAGGTATTAGTTTGGATCAAGCCGGTGTGAAAAATAGTATTCTATTTTCCAGTATCCTGATTTGTATAAAAAAATGATAAATGCCGTCCGCATCAGTTTGGATACCTAAAAGCTTAAGGGGTATGAAACTAAATTCATTAGGGCATCCTTACAACAAGCTAATTAACGTGAACTCGGGATAAGAAAGTAAAGGAAACGAGGAGGGTTTTAGGTATATTAAGTTATTGCCCTACAAAAACTTACATTTAAAAACCTCCCCATGACCAGAGATCAAATTGCAGAAATTTTTGTTAAAGTGGATGACTTTTGCATCCAATACGCCCAATATATCAATGAGCTCGAGATGCTGCAGGCTCCGGAAGCAGCGAACACACGCAACCGGGCCTCCCGGCTTTGCGAATCGGAGGTGATCACCATCATGATTGGCTTCCATCTGGGGGCCACCGCACCTTCAAACAGTATTACAAGCAGGTTATAGTCACCTACTACCGGGAGCTGTTTCCAGGAGTGGTCAGCTATAACCGATTCCTGGAGTTGCGCCAGAAGGCCTCTGTGGCATTTATGGTCTTTGTGACTCAGCAGTGCATCGGTACTTGTACCGGCATAAACTTTATTTGAAGGATATTACCGTCGGCCAGTATAAAGAGGCGGCCATCCGGGCCAATATGTTTTACGAGCCGGCGGGAGACTTCATGCCGACAATTCGTAATATTGTGGTCGAAAACCTGCAGGTAAAGGATGGCGGTCAATACGGAATTTTGATCGAAGCCTATAAAGAGTCACCGGTTACCAACCTGCGGATTATCAACAGCTCCATAGAAGGAGTACAAACGCCAATGAGTGTGAAGAACGCCCAAAATTTACAATTTGAGAACTTTCAAATTAATGGGACTCAAATCAGTCCCTAGCATGGTCATGTAAATTTTGTATTCTTTAAAAAAACACTAGGTATGATTCGATACTCTACTTTTTTTCTGCTCCTGTTCCTATCAAGCATAAGCGTGCATAGTTATGCGCAAAACCCGCATGAAGTTCTGGACTGGCAGGGAGAGCTGAGCTGGAACAAGCATTTGATACAGCAGATGCACGAGCAGTATGACCAGCGGGACCAAGAAATGCAGAAAGTCCTCCAGTCGGAAGAAGCGGCTAAGGAATACCAACGAGCGATTCGGGAGCGCTACCAGCAAATTGTAGGCAGTTTTCCTGGAACCTCACCTCTGAACGCGCAGGTGACCGGCACTATTCAACAAGAAAGCTATCACATCGAGAAGGTGGTGTATGAGAGCTTCCCCAACCACCATGTAACGGCCAATCTGTATGTGCCAGATGGGGAAGGGCCATTTCCCGCAGTGTTACTGTTTTGTGGACACGCTTCGGAAGCTAAAGCAGCGCCTTCAACGCAGAAGACAGCAATTTTATTAGCAAAGCACGGGTTTGTTACGCTGGTGATCGATCCAATTTCCCAGGCCGAGCGTTTTCAGCTAACCGATGATGCTGGCAAGTCGTTAACACGTGGCGGCACAACCGAACATACCCTGCTGAATGCGGGATCCAATCTTGTGGGGACAAACGTAATGAATTATGAGTATTGGGATAACAAGCGTGGGCTGGATTTCCTGCTCACTAGACCAGAAGTTGATACCACCCGAATTGGAGTGGTCGGTAGCTCCGGCGGTGGCACCATGACGACTTATTTTACCAGCCTTAATGAGAAGGTAAAGGCGGCGGCGGTAGCCAGTTTTTATACCACACGCAGGCGTTCGCTTGAAATACTGGGTCCGCAGGATGGCTGCCAGTGGATTCCCTTCGAGGGTCAGCAGCGGCTGGAGATCAATGACTTTTTGCTGATGAATGCCCCGGTCCCCACCCTGGCGCTGGCTGGTAAATATGATTTTTTTGATTACGTGGGGGCCCGCAATGCGTTTCATGAGATTGAGAAATTTTACTCAACACTGGGGTATCCCGGGCAGGTACGGCTGTTTAGCTGGACGGACGGGCACGGCATCTCCAGGCCCAAGCGGGAGGTGGCCGTGGAGTGGTTCCGGCGATGGTTGTACAATGACAGCACCGATGTGGAGGAGGGAGAAATCCCGGTCTTGCCCGAGGAGCAGCTACAGGTTACTAAAAGCGGACAAGTAAACAGCAGTTATCCCGATGAGAATACCATTCAACAGCGTAACCTGGATCTGGCAAACGAGATGCAATCCCGGCGCGAAGAGTTTCAGGAAACACACAGTTCATCCGAATTCAAGGAAAAGTTGAGATCCCTGCTTGGCTATGAACGCAATAGTAACCCGGTTCAGCCGGAATTCGTGGGTTCCGTTCAAAAGGATGGATACCACTGGCGAAAAGTTATTCTTCGGAAAGAGGGCCAACTGCCCGTTCCGACATTGGTGCTGTATCCACCTGAACAGGAAGCCTCCGGTAAGGCCGTACTTTGGTTTGCTGAAGAAGGAAAGGGGTCTGTACTCGAAGATACCAGGCGCTGGAAAGTGGCTGCAGATTCCGGTCATGCCATCATCCTGGCCGACCAGCGCGGGATGGGGGAGACCGAAGATCCCGTCCAATTTAATGCCGATAAATATTACGACAGCCAGTATCGCAACGATATGATCTCACTGCATATCGGTAAACCGGTGGTGGGACAGCGAGTGCAAGATGTGATGACGGTAATCGATTATGTACGCAAGGATGACCAACTCAATGCCGGACAGTTGGAAATTAAGGCTACTGGCATAGCGGCCTCACCAGTATTGCATGCAGCAGTTCTAGATAATGGGATCGATCGGTTGATACTTTCGGAAACCATACAATCCTATATGGAAATTTTAGAAACACCGACCATACAGAACAGCTACGGGTACGTGGTTCCCAATGCCTTAAAGTATTACGATTTGCCGGATTTAGTAGGTATGATCGAACACGGTAAAGTCGAATATATGCTGAACAACAGTAAAAATTTCAGGTGATAGACTCTAAAATAGTGGACGGAATAAGCACCGTGTAAGGTTTGGCCAGTGGAGCTTATTCCGAATGGGAAAAAGCATTAATTCTTAACGAAATTGTCATGAAAAGGAAAAAAGCTGCATTCTTAGTTGGTGTAATTGTATTGTTCATTGCAGGTACCAACTTTATAGTTGACAGCGACATAAAAGGTAAAGTTGTCTGTTTTGGGGATTCTATTACAAACGGGGCGGAGGTAGCTGGGGACAGCTGGGTCCACTATCTGAAGCAAAGTCATCCGCAGGTGAATTTTGTAAATGCAGGCAGAAATGGCCGTAAAACGGCAGATAAAAGTGAACTGCTACCGGTCTTAAAGAGTCATCCCGATATGGATTATTTTCTTATTTTTCTCGGGGTTAATGATCTTAAGAACGGTAATGAAAAGATGGTGGAGCAGTGCGTGCAGAATATGAGGTGGATGATCGAAAAAGTCAGAGCGATGAATCCAGAAACCAATATTGTGATTCTGGCGCCGACCGACATCAACCTGCAGACGATGGCGCCGATCAATGTGCAAAAACAGTATAACGAGAATACCAAGCAGTCGCTTGTGATGCTGCGGAATCGTTATAAAGAGCTGGCTGAACAAGAGTCAACAGGGTTTATTTCTCTTTTGGATGCGGTTTCTCCACCGAACTACACCGATGGACTGCATCCTAACCGGGCAGGTCACCGTGAGATTGCCCAAGCAGTATGGAATGGATTAGCAGAGTTATTCAAATGAATGGTAGCTCCGTCAAATGTTACTACCTGGTAACTTCAGTTAATCATTTGGTGATCCGGCAAACATAAAACAATACAAAACAATGAAGAATAGGCTCACGAGTGTTTACCAGAACATGAAGCCAATTTCTAAAATAAAAATTGCTGCAGTAGGGGCTTGCTTGCTGGTGTTGTTGACTCAAGTAAGCATCGCTCAGCCTTTGGCTTTTCCCGGTGCAGAAGGCTATGGCCGTTTTGCCACCGGGGGACGAGGAGGTGAGGTCATCTATGTGACGAATCTCAACGACAGTGGTCCGGGGAGCCTGCGGTGGGCGATCGAGCAGGAAGGTCCCCGTACGGTTGTATTTGAAGTGTCGGGAACTATTGTCCTGGAAGACGATCTTTCCATAGAAAATCCATATATCACTATTGGGGGACAGACCGCTCCGGGCGACGGTATCGCCATCCGGGATGGAACGCTCGAGATTGAAACGCATGATGTGGTGGTACGTTATATACGGGTCCGGCTGGGCGACCAGGGCAATAGAGGCGATGCCATCTCTATTAATAGCGGGCACGATATTATTGTGGATCACTGTTCAACCAGCTGGAGCACCGATGAAGTCCTCTCTGCCTCCACTGACGATCCGGACTTATCAAACGTAACTGTTCAATGGTGTTTTATAACCGAAGCCCTGAATCCAGAAGATCACGGTTATGGATCACTCATTCGGGGAACCGGCGGAGCCAAATATAGCTTTCATCATAATCTTTATGCCCACAATCGTGGACGAAATCCACGGCCCGGAAATTATGATAGCAACCCGCATGACGAAGATCCGGATGGCCTGCTTCTCGATTTTCGTAAAAATGTAATTTACAATTGGGGCGGATCACATGCCGGTTATAATGCGGACTCTAAAAGCGTTACCAGGTTGAACTATGTGGGCAATTTTTTAATCCCCGGTACCAATTCTGAAAATAACGGTATTGCCTACGATACCGGGTCACCTTTCAATAAGGCTTATTTTTCCAACAACATGTATGATTCAGAGAAGCCAGAGGATCCGTGGGATCTTGTTAATTTTGATAATGACTGGAGTCAACAGCAGATTGATGCGTATAAACAACACCATCCTTTTCCCGCAGAATCTATCAAAACCGATGAGCCGGAGGAAGCATTTAATCACGTCTTGGCCCACGGAGGAGCCAGCCTGCCAAATCGTGACGGGGTGGACGTACGGATCGTCAATGATGTAAAGAATCGTACGGGAGCAATTATTGATAGCCAAAACGAAGTGGGTGGGATGGCCGGAGTTGCAAAGTGCTTCCGCTCCAACCGATACTGATCGCGATGGCATGCCGGACCAGTGGGAGAAGAAACACGGGTTAGATCCCGCCGATAGCTCCGATGCCATCGAGTATAGTCTCTCGGAGAACTACACAAATATAGAAGTCTATCTTAATCATTTAGCAAACCAGCAGACAACACAAAACAATGAAGAATAGGTTCACCAGTTTTTACCATAACCACCGGTTGTCCAAGGGATTATCTTCAGGACTTGGGATAGCTGCTGTTCTGCTTGCATTATTGATCAACCCGGGGTTTCTTCAAGCCCAAGGGTCGGCTGACGATCGCTATGTCTCTGATGTTTGGGTGTCTGACAATGGCGACGGTATATATACTAACCCAATTATCCATGCCGACTACTCAGACCCCGACGTGGTGCGCGTGGGCGATGACTATTACATGACCGCATCCAATTTCAACACTGTGCCAGGCCTGCCGATCCTGCACTCCAAAGACCTGATCGACTGGGAGCTGATCGGCCATGCCCGGTGGCTGGATCAGGGCCAATGCGGGGCTGTTCGCCTCCCGCCCGGCTGAGAACTACGACTCTGGCTTCGCCGATTTCGACTGGTTCCGTATCACAGAAAACAACTAGCAGATTGCAATGAAACATGTAGCTCAAATAATTTTAGCTGTTGTCTCTCTTGGATGCCTGCTGAGCTTTGGGCATGCCGCAATGGCACAGGATGCCATCCCCCTTTGGCCGGATGGTCAGCTGCCCAATTCTAAAGGGTTGGCCTTGGAAGACAGCGTCCACAACGATCGCATTTACAGGATTGCAGATCCGGATACACCCGTTTATCCCGGCCCCGGAGGAAAACACCGGCGCGGCAGTACTCATATTTCCAGGCGGTGGCTACCACCATCTGACTTACAACTGGGGTGGATTCCAACTGGCCAAGTGGCTTAACGCCATTGGGGTAACCGCATTTGTCGTGAACTACCGGTTGCCCAACTCCCCGGACTTGCAGCAACGGCAGATCGTCCCGTTGCAGGATGCCCAGCGGGCCGTGCGGATGGTTCGTGCCCATGCCAAGCAGTGGAATATCGATACAACCAGAATTGGGGTGTTGGGCAGATCGGCGGGCGGTCACCTGGCATCCACCATCGGGACCCGCCAAGAGGATGTCTCATCAATCGGTGATACCCTGGACCTCCACTCTTATAAGCCTGATTTTATGATCATGGTATCCCCCGTCATTACGCTTGGAGAATATACCCATGAAGGAAGCCGGGACAACCTGCTGGGGCCTAATCCCTCGGAGAAACTGGTGCGGGAATTCTCCAATGAGCTTCAGGTGAGCGCCCAAACACCACCAGCGTTTTTGGTACACGCGGCTAATGATCAGGCGGTAGTTCCACGCAATAGCCTTTATTTTTACAAGGCCCTGCTGGAGCACGGAATCAACAGTTCCAGCATTCATATTTTTCCTCAGGGAGGCCACAGCATAGGGTTGGTGGGGAATCCGGGATCGACAGAACTATGGACCGATCTATGCGAAGAGTGGCTCCGGGAATTGAAAATTATCAACTAGGCAATAACCAAATTTTTAATGAAAAACAGTTTCTGATATGAATAAAGTTAGCAGCGTAATCAAGCGAAGAAATCAATGGGGATTTCTGGCAGTGTTGGCGATTGGACTTCTTTGTATGGCAGCCATGCCCCAACCGGATTCGATTAAGATATATTTAGTGGGCGATTCCACCATGTCCGACAAGCAGGTCCGGGCTTGGCCGGAAACCGGCTGGGGTATGCCGTTCCCGGTGTTTTTTAACGAGACGGTGACCGTGGAAAATCATGCTGTGAACGGCCGCAGCACCCGCACTTTTTTGGAGGAGGGACGCTGGGAGCCAATTGTCAGTAAGTTGCAGGAAGGCGACTATGTGTTTGTCCAGTTTGCCCATAATGACGAGGTGCCCACCAAGGAGCAATATACCAAGCCGGAGAACTATCAGGCTAATCTCCGCAAGTACGTATCCGAAACACGGGCCAAAGGGGCCCGACCGGTGCTGTTGACCCCGATCGCCCGCCGCCATTTTGATGATCAGGGCCGCCTGCAGGATACCCATGCCCAATATTCCGAGTTGATGCGGGAGGTCGCCCGGGAACTTGAGGTTCCACTGATCGATCTTGATAAAAAAAGTCAGGCCCTGTTGAAAGAGCTGGGGCCTGAAAAATCGGTGTTCCTCTACAATCACCTGGAGCCCGGGCAGCACCCCAACTATCCAGAAGGGCTTGAAGACAATACACATTTCAGCGAGTATGGCGCCCGCCGGATGGCTGAGCTGGCGCTTGACGGCATTCAAGAACTGGACCTGGACTTGGCCGACCGAGTGGTCAATTAAGGCTTGTATGGATTCATCTAATAGAAATTTACTTAAAAAATAAATATGCACTCATGGTATCACGTTTATTGAAAATATTTATCCCGTTACTTTTAGCTTTCCTATTTGTTGGTTGCTCAACCGAAAACTCTCCGCAGGATTCCGACTATTTTAAACCGGTACCCGCTTCTTTTTATGAGGACCTCTCTTTCGATATGCCAAGAGTGCCGGTGCCAGAATTTCCGGATTATTCGGTCAGTATCGAGGAGTTTGGGGCGGTCGGGGATGGCGCCGCCTTAAACACAGAAGCTATCCGAAAAGCCATTGAGGATGTGGCAGAGCAGGGCGGCGGACGGGTTGTAATCCCCAAGGGTATCTGGCTTACCGTGTCCCATTGAGTTGAAAAGCAACATAAATCTGCACACCGAAAAGGGAGCGCTGGTACTGTTTAGTGATAACTTCGACTTGTATCCGCTGGTAGAGACCGTTTTTGAAGGGCTTGATACCTGGCGGGCGATGTCGCCTATCTATGGCAAGGGATTGGAAAACGTAGCGATTACCGGGCCGGGCGTTTTTGATGGCAACGGGGATGCCTGGCGGCCTGTTGAGCGACACGAACTGACCGAAATTCAGTGGGAGCGCTGGCTGGAAAAAGGCGGCGTGCTCAGCGAGGATGGAAACACCTGGTACCCAACAGAAGAGTCGAAGCAGGGCGATCCCGGAAATTTTAATGTTCCTCCCAACCGGGAAACCAAAGAGGATTATGCAGAGGTGAAAGATTTTTTGCGACCCGTGATGGTCAGCATCCGGGAAAGTAAAAATATATTGCTCGACGGCCCCACCTTTCAGAACTCTCCGGCCTGGAACCTGAATCCACTGATGAGCGAGAATATCATTATCCGAAACCTGACCATTCGCAACCCGGAGTATGCGATGAACGGGGATGGATTGGACCTCTCCTCTAGTAAAAATGTTATTATTTACAACAATAGTTTTGATGTGGGCGATGACGCGATCTGTATTAAATCAGGAAAAAATGAAGATGGACGCCGGCGTGGAATGGCCACCGAAAATGTGATTATACGGGAAAATATCGTGCACAAGGCCCATGGCGGATTTGTGGTGGGCAGCGAGATGTCCGGCGGGGTGCGCAATATCGATGTATCAAATATGACCTTTAACGGCACCGATGTAGGCGTACGTTTTAAAAGTACGCGGGGGCGTGGTGGTATCGTGGAAAATATTTATATCCACGACATCGATATGGTGGATATAGTTACCGAACCGATTCGTTTCAACCTGTATTATGATGGGGAGGCTCCTTCTCCGAATCAAAAGGTGGAGATTGTAGATAAGAAGAAGCTTGAAGAGACCATCCCTGAAGTGAACGAAGAAACCCCGAGGTTCCGCAATATCCATATCAGCAATGTGCTGTCTCGCGGGGCTAAAACTGCGATGTGGATCCAGGGACTCCCTGAGATGAACGTGCAGGATGTCAGCATTGAAAATGTTGATTTGACGGCCGAACGGGGCGGTATGATTGTGGATGCGGACGGTATTAGCATGAAAAACATGAATATCAGCGTGGAGGAAGGCCCGATCCTCTACCTTGAAAATACCCACAATATAACTATGGATGAGGTCGCATTGGGTTATCGGAAAAATGCACCCGGCAATACTGGTCTAAGTATTACAGGACCTTTTACGGAGGCGATTGATGTTTCCGGCGTCAGCTTTTCTAATACAAGCGAAAATATTAGTGTGGGACCTAATGTCCAGCAAACGGCAATTATCGAATAAACCCAAGAAAGTATGATTAAAATAAAAACTCTCGGTTGTCTGGTGCTGCTGCTGACTGTTACCAACAGTTACGGGCAGCAGAACAGCTACGATTTTGTAGTCGCCAAAGATGGCAGCGGCGATTTTACTACGGTCCAGGAGGCGATCCTGGCTGTGCCCGATTTCCGTGATGAGGAAACGACCGTATTCATCAAGAAAGGAGTTTACAAGGAGAAGCTTGTACTACCACAATCGAAGATCAACGTGACATTTGTTGGGGAAGATGTGGAGCAGACGATCCTGACCTACGACGACTACGCCTCCAAGAAGAACCGGTTCGGGGAAGAGCTGGGCACCACCGGGTCCTCCAGCTTTTTCCTTTTTGGAGATGGATTTACCGCCCGAAATATCACCTTCCAGAATTCGGCAGGTCCAGTTGGGCAGGCAGTGGCCCTCCGCGCGGATGGCGATCGTGCAGTATTTGTGAACTGCCGCTTCCTGGGATTCCAGGATACACTGTATACCCATGGCCGAGACAGCCGCCAATATTACAAGGATTGCTATATCGAAGGGACCACCGATTTTATTTTTGGGTGGTCTACAGCCGTGTTCGAAAATTGTGAAATATTCTGCAAGAAAAAGAGCGGGAGTTATGTTACCGCTGCATCGACTCCAAAGGAAAACAAGTATGGTTATGTGTTTATAAATAGCAGAATTACAGGTGCATGTACCTGATGATACGTATTACTTGGGGCGACCGTGGCGTCCGCATGCCAGAACGGTGTTTATAAATTCGTTCCTGGGGATCATATTAAACCGGAAGGCTGGCATAACTGGGGGGACCCCGCCAAGGAAAAGACCGCTTTTTATGCGGAGTATAACAACGAAGGCCCGGGGTACAAGCCGAAAAACCGAGTGCCCTGGTCGCGGCAACTCTCAGATGAGGAAGCCGCAGAGTATACACTGGAACAGATTTTTGATGGCTGGAATCCCCTGGAGCGTGTAGAATGAGCCTAATTACGTTAAGCATTATGGAACCTAGAACAATAATGATAAAGCAGGGATAACAATGTCTAAGAGATTGATAAGTGTACTTTTACTATGTTTTGGGATATTCGTTACTGAAGCCATCGCTCAAGATTACGAGACTGAATTCCTGGTGGCCCAAGATGGCAGCGGCGACTTCACCAGCATCCAGGCGGCTATTGATGCCAGTAAATCGTTTCCCTACGAACGAATCACCATCCATATAAAAAACGGTGTGTACAGGGAGAAGGTGAAAGTGCACTCCTGGAATACCAAGTTAACACTGATGGGCGAAAGTGAAGACAGCACGATTATCACCGTATGATGATTATTTTGATAAAATGGACCGCGGCCGAAACAGCACCTTCCATACCTACACGTTGCTGGTAGATGGCAACGACTTCCATGCCGAAAACCTGACCATCGAAAACAGTGCCGGACCGTAGGGCAGGCGGTGGCACTGGCGTGTGGAAGCCGACCGAAGCTCGTTTGAAAATTGCCGCATACTGGGCAATCAAGACACGATCTACGCAGCCGGGGAAGGCGCCCGCCAGTATTTCAAGGATTGCTACATCGAGGGCACAACGGACTTCATCTTCGGGCAGGCCACGGCGGTGTTTGAGGATTGCGTCATTCATTCCAAAAGCGACTCCTACATTACGGCAGCCTCCACCTCCCAAAGAACAGCACATGGATTTGTATTCAAAGATTGCCGGCTCACGTCAGCCGAAGGAGTTTCAGAAGTATATCTTGGTCGCCCTTGGCGCAACTTTGCCCAAACGGTGTTTATCGATTGCTGGATGGGCGATCATATTATGCCCGCCGGGTGGGACAACTGGGGCAAGCCGGAAGCCGAGCAGTCCGTTTTTTATGCGGAATATGGAAACAGCGGTCCGGGCTACAAGCCTCAGCAGAGAGTCGACTGGGCACATATCCTCACCAAAAAACAGCTCCAGGAATATACGATTGATATGATATTCGGAGATTGGGATGAATGGGACCATGAGTGATAGGATGCTGGAGTTTCCAGAGTGGAATAGTTCTTTGAAAGAGGCTTTTGCAGATCCTGATGCTTGGTTGTGAGGTGGTTGTGGCACCGATCATACAGGCTGTTTGAGCGGGATTACAACTCCCTCCGAATGGGGAGTTGATGGGCGGTTTTTCAAAGCCCGCGGAAAGTTATACTTAATTTTTGGTTAACGTATCACCGTGCCTAGTGCTGTGTCAAGTATGAAATTCGCCAGACCTGCTAGGTTTTGAAATCAATCCACGCATCTATGATCACCATTTCAACGAAACCTGGCAGGTCTTTACCCGACATTTTAGTGTTGACATGACACTAGATGATCCTGTAAATCAATTAAAAGTTGGATTACGATTCTGCGAACCCCTCATAGCGTTCTTAAAATCCATTTCTTCTTCTCATAAGCAGATTTATTACATTCAGGCTTTGTATGCCGAAAAAGTATAATCCCCCCAACTTATTCTTATGAACGATTATTCAACGAAGCCATTCCTTCTCGCAGTACTAATCATTCTATTTGTTACCACGCCTAGTCTGGCCCAAGAGAATATGGCCACGGTTGAGGTGCCGGTTATCGAGAACGGTCAGACCCAGGTAATTCCGGAATTTGCCGACACCAGCAACTGGATTCGTCATGATCTCCTGGGTGGAAACCGATTTCGACTCTGACGAAGATGGCAAGCCAGATCGCATGCATGTGGACGTAACGAGACCGGTCCACACGGACACGGAAGACATCAAGCTGCCGGTTATCTATGAGACCAGCCCCTATTACGCGGGCACCGCTTCAGTCAGCCAAACACATTTTTGGGATGTGCGTCACGAGCTGGGCGCCGAGCCCCCGGAGCGTGTGCACCCGCCCGCCAAACAGCGGCACGATACCCGGCCGATCATCTCAAATACGCATGTAAATACCTGGGTGCCGCGGGGTTTTGTAGTGGTGCACTCTTCGTCGCCGGGCACCGGTTATTCGGAAGGTTCCCCCACCGTGGGCGGCGATAATGAATCGCTGGCCCCCAAAGCGGTGATCGACTGGCTAAACGGTCGCGCCACCGGATATACCACACAAGACGGCAACGAAACGGTAGAGGCTTACTGGTCTACCGGACAGGTGGGCATGACCGGCACATCCTATAACGGCACGCTGCCGATTGCTGCTGCGACAACCGGCGTAGAGGGACTCGAAGCGATTATCCCTGTTGCTCCCAATACATCGTACTATCATTATTACCGTTCGAACGGGCTGGTGCGCCATCCGGGCGGTTACCAGGGAGAGGATATCGACGTGCTATTCGATTTTATTCACAGCGATCCCGACCGCCGGAAGTGGGCGGAACGGGTGATCCGGGACCAGGAGATGGCCAACGGGATGGATCGTATTACAGGCGATTACAACGATTTTTGGGCCGGGCGCGATTACCTGAATGATTTAGGTCCGCTGAATACCCCGGTGCTTATGGCCCACGCTTTCAACGACTGGAACGTGATGCCGGAGCACAGCTATCGTATTATCAAAGCGCTGAAAGAGAAGGGAGTTCCGGTACAGATCTATTACCACCAAGACGGACACGGGGGACCGCCGCCGTTGCGATTGATGAATCGCTGGTTTACACGCTACCTGTACGATATAGAAAATGGGGTGGAGAATGATCCCAAAGCATGGATTGTGCGCGAAGATGATAAACGTGAAAATCCCACACCCTATGCCGACTATCCCCATCCACAGGCCGAACCGATAACATTTGGGTTGAAAGGTGGAGCTCCACAGCACGGGGAACTTATCTTGGGAGAAGTTGCCGGTGAGGGTACGGAAACACTGGTTGATAATTTCTCCTTTTCCGCAAAGTCCCTGGCCCGGGCGGAGTGGACCCGGCACCGACTGATATACCTGACTCCGGAATTAAAGGATTCGGTGCACGTTTCGGGAGTGCCGGAAATATCAGTCCGAATGGCCAGCAGTAAACCGGCGGCCAATCTCTCCATTATGCTGGTGTCGCTGCCATGGCAGGAGGGGCGAAATGCTCAAATAACGGATAACATTATTACCCGCGGCTGGGCCGATATGCAAAATCACAGCTCCCTCCGCGAAAGTGAGCCGCTGGTACCGGGCAAATTCTATTCGATGAGCTTTGAACTGCAACCGGACGATCAAATCATCCCGGCGGGACAGCGCATTGGACTGATGATCTTCTCCAGCGACCGCGAGTTTACCCTCCGCCCCGATCCCGGCACGGAACTTACGGTAGATCTGGATGGCACTTCACTTACAATACCAATAGTTGGTGGTAAAAATGTACTTTCTTTTGAATGAGGCATCCCCAAAACAAGATAATTTTCTTCCAACTAGAGGGATTATTACCAAAACCAATCGAAATAACCGGCTTTAGATTAACTGGACGCAGAGCGTCCCACAGTGTTCCAACGCGGAGCGTAGAAACCGATCAGTCATTGAGTAGTAGTGGGAGCAACTTTATGAAAAGTACACGTCGCTTGATTCAGTCGCTCTGCGGCTGAATCCTTTTTGACGCTCCCGCGTCCCGCAGACTTTATTTAGGGCAACCTCAGACGGATGCTAATCTGCGATTTACCAGTATCTTGCAAGCTCAAATGGGCCGTTCACCTACAAGGTTGTTCGCTAATTTCTGCATACAACTTGCATTTTGGAGGGTTAGGTATGTCCCCCCCATAGGCGATTTCAGGAAGGCTTCATCCAGCATGCACTCGTAAAACTATAGCAGCCTTTCAATTAAGAAAGGCTGCTATCTTATCATCTAAAGACGGCTATTACACTAGTTATTAGGGGTGCCAAAAAACTTAGAAGTCCAAGACCAATTACAAAAAACCCCATAATTTGTAAACTAGGATCATATACTTCTGTTAGAGGTGTTAACCTGATATAAACCATAAAGACCTAACACCATAACTGTGTGTACTATAAATTCTCCAAGCCCGTGCATTATCCGATAAACTATTATTCCTAAGATTTGGAGCGCCTTTATACTCATGCCATTCTTTCGTCATTTAGAGAACAGGGTCCACTTTGCATTTTATTATTTTGAATAAGCTGACGTTTCACAAGTTCCTTTATAAGTTTTATTTGTAAATTCTTCGTTATCAAATAATGTTATGTAAAATGAAAAGCAGGTTATATTAGATTTTTTGAAAAAAACACTAGTGTCACCAGGAAACTGTTCTTCATCATCTGTATCATATTTCATTCTGGCATATATTGTATCGCTCGGCTGTTCAAAAGTCTTACCAATAAAACTTTATCTTAATTTTCGATGCCATGTATACCTGGAATTTGTGTTGACATATTACCGAAAAACCTAATCGGACCAGTTGAGTTAATATCTAATGTTGAACCAGCTTTATTTATTACAGTCAATACATACGAAACACTACTGACAATTGGGTAATCTACATAGATTGGTGTGTATTCAATAACGGATCGGCTGACCTCGATTTCTAACTCATCCGGTGTAAGGCTAGCTTCATATTTAGTTTCCTCTTGATCATCTGGAGGATTTATACTACTGGAGTTATCCGAACAACTGACTAAAATAGAAGTTAAAATTATTGAAAATAGTAGAAGTTCGATGTAATTCATATTATTCTTATTTGATGAATTTAAATTGAAGAGTAAGGTCGTTTAGGCTTACCACTTACTCAGTGCACCCTCTTCACAACTATAGCAGTAACTCTACCAGAGATGATACAACGCTCTTCTGCCCTGAATAAGTTCTGGACCCGTAGGTATATCTCCCTCACAACCATAGGAAATAAACACTACAGCAAAAGATGTAAGCAAAAAAAACGCTTGTGCAACTTTTTTTCTGTAAAAGTTACCAGGCCATTGCTGGTTTGATTGTTTTCTTCGGAGGATCCTCCGAAGAAAAATTTCGATTTTTCTGGAATTTTTTGAGTTGGTCCATCTTCAGATACCGCCGCCCGGTGATCCAATCCTCATGCTGCTCTTTAAGCATCGCTCCAAACAGCCGCAGGCAGCTGTCCGGGTTGGGAAAAATCCGCACCGGTTTGCTGCGACGCTTCAGCTCCTGGTGGAGCCGCTCGACGGCGTTGGTCGTTCGCACCCGCCGACGGTGCGAGGCCGGGGCCACCTGGAAAACCGTTAAGGTCTGGGGCGCTTGCTCACTTAGCCAGTCGGCCACATCCGGCAACGGATCCGATAGATCCTCGACCAGCTGCTCCAACTTGGCTTTGGCCTGCCGGCAGGAGTTGCCTTTTCGCCAGATCCCTTCCAGGGCCTCCAGAATTGGCTCCTCACGTTTCTTCGGGACCTGATCGACGGCGTTCTGGCGAAAATGGTACTGGCAGCGTTGCCAGGGAATGCCGGAGTAATGATCCCGCAAAGCCGCCCTGATCCCGGGATGATTGTCACTGACAAACAGCTGGACTCCGGAAAGTCCACGCTCCTTAAGCCCACCAATAAAAGAGCTCCAAACAGCCTCGGATTCGCCCCAGCCGGTCTCCACGGCCAGTACGTGGCGATGGCCGCTCTCGGCTACGCCAATGGCCACCAACACCGCCATATCGACGATTACCCCGTCGCGACGGCACCGCTCGTAGCGGGCGTCGATCTTCACGTACGGGTAATCTTGGGTTAGCGGCCGGGCCCGCCAGGCCTCCAGCTCCGCGTCCAGCTGCTCCGAGAAGCGGCTGATGGTCGTCGCCGAGAACTCCTTGCCCAATAGCCGTTCGGTCACCTTCTTCATCTTTCGGGTCGACACGCCCTGCACGTAGGCTTCAGCCAGGGCCGCCACCAGGGCCTTTTCGCTGCGCTGGTACCGCTCCAGGATCGACGGGTAAAACTCCCCGTCGCGGGTCTGCGGGACCCGCAGGTGCAGCGTGCCTACCCGCGTGTAGAGCTGGCGCGGCTTGTAGCCGTTACGAGACGTGCGCCGCTGGTCGCTTGTAGTGGCCGGCCCCAATATGTTGGTCACGTTCGAGTTCCATAAGCTGTTGCAGTCCTAATTGTAGAATCTCTGCCAGCAGGTTCTCGCTGCCCGAGGCCAGCAAAATCTTCCAGCTGAAATTCTTCGTTCTTCTTCGTATCCTTTCGGTTAGAGGTCATGGCAATGATGGTTTGGTTATGATTTTTGCTGAATCAATCAAAACCTAGCCATGGCCTTTCTTTTTTTCTACTTATCTACTTTTACAGAAACTATTATACATAGCGCCGGCCGCAATAAGGGGATGTAGCGGCAGGATTAAATGTCATGCAGAACAAAAAACCATCAGTGGTTCTTTTAAAATATACGCCAAAGTGAACATGGATTCTATAGCTATCAATAAAAAAAGTTAGGGAAAGAAACTTGAACGGTCGATGAAAGAATATTTCTGGAAATCGGATGCCATTAAAAAAATGTAGCAGCCCTCCAATCAAGAAGGACTGCTACTTATCATCTACAGACGGTTATTACCCCGTTTGCTAGGACCCCCATAACATGCATGTAAATGCCACACATTCCCTCGTAAAATAATTTAGGTAGTATATACTAGGTGAAAAAACGTATAAATAAAGGCCGTTTGCTAATAAGCTCCCTTAATGGATTTATTTTATACGTATTTCAAATAAAAACAATGTGTTAAAATCCCTCCTCCAGGCAACCATCCTGCATCAATTCCTGTATGGACTAATACAGTATCGAAGGTTTAAAAAAATAGGATGAATCAATGTGCACATTAATCACTAATCAAAAATAAGCTGGAGGGTGTATTATGAGTATAAGAAAAGGATGGATCATAACACTATGTTCAACTCTATTGGTTGTCGTCTACGCTTGCCAGGATCAACCACTTGAGCCGGTCACTTCCGGACAGGAGCAGGTTACGAGTCCGGAATTGATAGAGAGCAGGGCTCATTCATCTGTTGCACATGGGCAGCGTAATTTTCGTACCCATCTTAAAGGCAGCAACGAAGTTCCAGCAGTAGAAACTAATGCCCAGGGACAAGCTATATTAAATTGAGCAAGGACGGCAGCTCCATTGACTACAAACTGATAGTTGCCAACATTGATAATGTCCGGATGGCTCATATTCATAATGCGCCGGCAGGACAAAATGGTGGTGTAGTAGTTTGGCTTTATCCCGACTCCCCTCCCCCGCAACTGATCGAGGGACGATTTCAAGGGGTATTGGCAGAAGGTACCATCACCGCGGATGATCTTGTCGGATCACTCGCTGGACAGTCGCTGGCTGCATTGATCGAAGAAATGAGAGCCGGCAACACATACGTGAATGTCCATACCACGCAAAATCCCGGGGGAGAGGTCCGTGGACAGATTCACTAGGTTGCTTTTACTTCGGCATACTAAGAGCCCGCATCAGGTTATGATGCGGGCTTTTTTTATGGAAGAATCATAAATTAATAAATCGAGGGACGTTACCTCCTGCCCCTAAAATTTCCAGGCCCAAAAAGGATATATTTCCTTTGCTGTCAGGAAAGTTGAAGCAACCATTCACCCATCTATTCTTGTATAGACTATTGAGAGTGTCAACTTAGCAACTGGAAACCAATGAAACAGAATATGCAGCTTCCAGTGCATACCGCAAAAAGGAGGAGTTATTATGAACGTTCAGCATGCTATTACCCATCTAACTGGATCCATTGTAATTTTTTTGATGCTGTTATTTACCGCGGGCGGTTGCGGCTCAGATTCGACGGGTCCCTATGGAGGAAATAATGGAAATGGCGGAAATGGGAACGGGGGACAACCTGGCTTCTCGAGTGGTTCCCTGAGCCAGGGAGAGTCCTTCAGCTATACCTTTGAAGATGAAGGAACCGTGGAATGTTTTTGTGATATTCATGCGCCGGATATGCAGGGTGTGGTATCTGTCAACAGTTCGGCAACCAGCGAGCAGGATACGGTTGAGATGATCAATAACCAGTTCGTTTCGGGACAGATTACAGTGGCCCCCAATACTGAAGTCACATGGATTAACCGGGATAACGCTTTCCACACCGTGGTTGAGGGGAACCCAACTACAGGAAATGACGGCGATGGCGATGGATACTAGAAGGGAGGAAAATCAAATAATCAACGCCAACTCGGAATAAGGATGTCCATAAATATATTTCTTAATGTTGGTTTTCGGCCTTTGAAATTTTTGTTGAACCGAGTGAGCGGAGCGGGAGCGTTAAGAAACCATTTGTTGTTTAAAATCCGCGTCTTCCAGCGGATTGAGTTTAAATGGTTTTAGCTCCTGTGGAGGAAACGAAACAAAAATTTCACCCGCCGGCGACGTCATATGGTTCATTTTTTCGTCGTTCAAAAAATGAACAACAACAAATGAGTTATTGGCAAAGAAATGAAGATTTTCACGAATCCTTAAACCGAGCTCAAATTAATTAACATTCCATGCAGTATCGGTAGTAAATTGTTCTCTCAGTTTAACATGTAGGTTATCATTCGGGATTTATGATCTTCCTTCAAATTCATAAATGCCTTACTGGAATAGATCGAATGTTATCTCTTGTTTTAACAGTTAAATGTCTTTTTCTTATATCCTTCTATTAATATTTCACTTAGGGTTAATAAACAGGATGAAAATAGTTATGAGAATGAGACCATTTAGTGCGCTTGCCGTAGCCGTCATGTTTTTAGTTGCCTGTAGTTCAGGAGAAAATCAACAGCAAAACCAGCCTGCAGAAACCGATGAGGATGACATAACCTTAAACCAGGTTTGGGAAACCGGTCAAAATGATTTGATTACCCCGGAATGTGCCACCTACCATCCGGAGCGAAATGTATTCTATGTATCTAACCTGAACCGGGACAATGATGCGGAAAATGACGGATATATTTCTATTGTGAATGCTGACGGAACCATCCAGAATGCCCGGTGGGTGGAGGGATTGAGTTCTCCTTTGGGTAACGACTTTCACGACGGATCCCTATACGTAAACGACAACGGCCAGATTGTGCAAATCGATATTGAAAGTGGGGCCATAAGCAAAAGAATACCGATCGAAAGGGGCTTCCGACCTGAATGGTATCGATATTGGGGATGATGGAAAGATTTATGCTGCGGATTCGGATGGCAATAAAATCTACAGGGTGAATCCGGATGGGAAAGCGGAATTGATAGTTGAAGGAGAAAAACTGAATAGCCCAAACGGGGTGTTGCTCAAGGGAAATAATCTCATCATCGCCTCTTCGGAAGGAAACAGCCTGCTTTCACTAAACCTGGAAACGAACGAGCTTACCACACTGGTTGGCAGTGGGCTGGGTCATGCGGACGGCATCATACCGCTTGAGGGAGATCGGTACCTTATTTCCAGCTGGACGGGAGAGGTCTATTTTGTTAACAGCGATTTCCAAACGCAGACCCTCCTGAATACCAGCGAAGCTGATATCAATGCAGCCGATATAGCCTATGTGCCCCAGGATAGCCTACTTGTAGTACCCACGTTTTATGATAACCGATTGATGAGCTATAAAGTCAATTATTAGTAGCAACAGCTTTCCACCAAATTTGTAGAAGAGAAGGTTCTGGCCCAGTCTCAAGTTTGTCTGGGCTGGTTCTTTATTACCCGCCCATTACATGTATCTGCTATCCTGCTTGCCGCTTTTCGATAACAAAAGGACTATCAATATTTCAGATATTTAGTTGTGAAATGTCACGATCTGGCAGGAGCCAGTCCGGTTAGTTTTCTGAGCAACCGAATTTCGTTTTAGTTTTCGATCTATTACATTGAGCAAAATATAAATCGGGAATTTAACATACTCTCACATCTTGGATGGGATTCACTAATACTATCGGGGAAATATGAATTACAGCTTTATTTTACGCAGCATTTTTGTACTCATTTTGGCTACTTTCATTTCATTCGGATGCCAGGAACAACCGCAGCCTTGTACTCCAAATCCATCGGATAAATTGGTTGCTCTTACTGATTCACTTTCGAAGGATCTAAACTGGCCGCAGGACCTGAATATCACTGCCTATTCGGGTGCAGATCTGACGCCCAGTCCCGCAGCGATGGCGGTGGCACCTACCGGCGAAGTGTATGTAGGGGTGGATATGCAGGGATCGCTGGGCAAGGAAATGGGCAGGGGTAAAATCGTGCGCTTGGTAGATTGCAACCGCGACGGCATCATGGACCGGTCCACCGAATTCACGAGGATAGATAATCCACGTGGAATCATCGCTATCGGAGAAAAGGTCTTTGTGCTTCACACAACGTTCTCGGAAGAAACGGAAAAAGCCTCGGGTATGGATTTTGTAGTGTATGAGGATAAAGATGGCGATGGCGTGGCAGACGGTCCCTCAACGCCGCTTATCGAGAATGTGAGTAATCCCAATTACCTGCGGAGCCGCGGTACCGATCACGCCACCAACGGCATCCGGATGGGCATCGACGGGTGGATATATATTGCGGTGGGGGATTTTGGCTTCCACAACGCGATTGACCGTGATGGCACCGAGCTTACTATGCTGGGAGGGGGTATTCTCAGGGTGCGGCCAGATGGCACCGAGATGGAGGTCTACACGCATGGACTGCGCAATATTTATGACGTGGCGATCGATCCCTATCTGAATATGTTTACCCGGGGCAACACCAACGACGGTGGCGGATGGAATGTGCGGTTTGCCGACCAGATTCAAACAGGTGAATATGGGTATCCCGTTCTGTTCAAGCATTTCACCGAAGAGATTATTCCTGCACTGGTCGACCTGGGTGGAGGTTCCGGAACCGGCGCGCTCTATGGATGATGACCGATGGCCGGCGAAGTACAATCACGTGCCGATGATGGCCGCACATCGGGGGCGCAGTCAGCTCTACCTTCATCACGTAACGCCCGACCGGGGGAGCTTCACTCAGCAGGAGGAGGAGTTTATTCAGCTTCCCCAAATTACCGATGTGGATCTGGATGCTTCTGGAGTAATGTATCTTTCAGCGTGGGATGGAGCGGGATATTCCGGGGATTCCACCAGAGGATTCACCGTACGAGTCATGCCGGACGGGCTGCAGACAGAGCCTTTTCCAAACCTGCAGGATGCCTCCGTAGAGCAGCTGATTGAGCATCTGAAATCAGGAAGTGCCAAGGCAAGGCTAAATGCCCAGTATGAGTTACTTCGCCGGCCGGGAGCGGAGGCTGGCCCGGCAGCTTGGCAGGTGGCTGACAACCAGGATCTGCCTCTTGACATCCGGGTAGCGGGGCTGTTCACCTATGCCCAAATTACCGGAGAAAATGGCATTGAAAATCTGGTGACTCTCACCAGTGATGATGCTGTACAGGAGTTCGCCCTGCGAGCGCTGGCCGATCGAAAGCAGTACATTGAACAGGTTCCGATCGAGCCCTTTCTTACGGCGCTAGAGAGTTCATCAGATAGAGTTAATATAGCCGCAATCGTGGGGCTGGGTCGGTTAGGTCGTTCGGAGGCGGTTGGCAGCCTGCTGGAAATTCCTGTTCCTTCATCATTCCAGGCCCCGGAAATAGGAACGGAAGGTCCGCATGCTACTCCCAATTCCGATATCATTCCTGCTCATGTTGCGGCGAATGCACTGGTAGAAATTGGAAATACGGAAGCGCTACTTGATGCCGTGGAGCAGGACCAAAATGAGCTGGCGCTGTGGGCCCTCCGGTACATCCACGAAACGGCGGTCCCGGAAAGGCTCATATCAATATATGCGGATAGCAACGATCCTGAATGGAAAGATAAGATCTACATAACCTGGCGCGAATTTATCACAAGGAAGCTCCCGATGATGGTTCTTGGTGGTGGAGTACACGGCCTGATACACACGGTCCATATTACAAGGGAATTGATTGGCAGGGGACTTCCATGATTAGAGAATTCCTGCTAAAAGTATGGCGACAGCGGGCTCCAAAAGATGAATTTTTTGCCAACTTGAATGACAAGTACCGGCTTGGTATTACCGAGTTTGGAGGAACCGAGCAAACAGAACCTGTGGAAGAAGAACCTGTCGTTGACCTGGAAGAGATTAAAAATAAAAAGGGACAGATCGGCAAAGCCTCCATTGAGGATGTGATGTTGGCTCTGGATGAACTTTCGGGTGATGAAGAAATGGGGAAAAAGTTGTTCGTACAGCAGGGCTGCCAGGCTTGTCACAGTATTAGCCAGGGAGAAGTGATGAAGGGGCCCTTTCTGGGGCAGATCGGCGGAATTATGAATCGGCAGCAGATCGCTGAATCGATCCTCAAACCGAACGCTTCGATTTCACAGGGATTCGCCACTGTGCTGATAACAACCAATGACAATAAAAGCTATACCGGTTTTATATCCGAAGAGACGGCCGAAAAACTCGTAATTCGGAATATTGCCGGACAGGCATCAACGGTCCGGAAGTCGAATATCGCAACACGCAAGGAGCTGGAAACCTCCATGATGCCCCCCGGGCTGGCCAATGCTTTATCATACGAAGAGTTCGCCGCCCTGGTGGATTATCTTTCCAGGCAGGTGGAATAATCTGGGGAAATCGATTCAGAACTCTTCAGGACCGTAAGCGAGGCCGGTTACGTTTACGGTCTTTTTATTTCAGAAAAAAAGATCAGATAGTGAGCTACAAGAAAATTAAACTGTGGCTGAGTCATATTTTCAGCCCTCACATTGACCCGGTATATGAGGATTGAAGAATTTCGCAAAGAGTAAAAATCCTGCTTCTAACGATGAAATATATTGGAAATTCTTCCTAAAACTTGAATCCTACCAGATAGAGAGTTTAACTATAGTAAGCGCAATCCCGAAAATGTGCTGTAATAGTTATTCTATCCCACTCTAAAACAATTAAGAGGATATCTCATTTAGTAAAGTACCAGAATCTAAAATAAATGAGAATTTTATTAGGGCCAGGTATGAACTGCCGCGATCGATTTTACATACGTAAAAAATATTCAAAATAACTCGGGACAATTCTCTTCTCGATGTTTCTTTATAAGTAGGCTACGCTCTAAAACTACATGATAAGTAGAGAATCGTGGTCGTCTGGGGAAATTAGTAAAGGGATAAAAAGGGACACTGGATGTTTATTCAGTCAAATTATTCAGAGGATTCGGACCCTCGAAGTAGCAAAGAGCTGTGGCAAGAGTTTAAGTGCGATTGCAGGCAAGCGCTCTCTTGCTTGTTTATGCAGTATTATGAACAACTTTCACTATGGAATGCATTTTGGCACTAACGAGGAGGTTGTGAAAGATGCCATCCAAAAATTGTTTCTCCGGCTGTGGAAAAAGCGAAAAAAGTTGGGTTCGCCTCACTCTATTGATGGGTATCTATACGTGTCACTACGCAGAATTTTATTACGGAAAGCTGAGCGAAACACATCAAGAAAGCACCGGAACGCTGATTTTCTGGTGGGCGAAATCGGTAAAATGTTGACCATAGAGGAGTTAATTATTTTGCAAGAGGAAAAAGACCATCGCAAGGAGTTGTTCCGGGAGGCCCTGCAATCGCTTTCTCCCGAGCAAAGGAAGCGCTGTTGTTGCGCGTTGACAGCGGCATGAGCAATAAGGAGATCTCCCAAATTATGGGCGTATCCGACAAGCGCGTGCGAAACCTGATCTACGAAGCCACCGAAAGATTGAGAGAGCATATCAATAGCAAGGTTGAGTAGAGGCCGATAACCGATCCAGACATGGCTACTTCCGCCACCGTAGTTTTTCCTTTACCAGCCAGAATTTCGGGATTAAGCTGTTTTCACCACCTCTTTTCTTCTCTCTTATTGAAGCCTTTGAAATATTATTGTTTTGACCTCCCCAAACCCCTCCTGCACAGGCAAGAGAGGCATATGAGGAAGTATTTCGAAGGCCCCTTTTTATGATATTGGTTACGATCCAAAGTTTATCTGAATTTAATTCGGGACAAACGGCTGGCGGCAGTTTCTTTATAGAATGAAGCAAGGGATTGAATTTAACGGGGAAATAAACTAGATGGACAATTTACTAGCAAGCCGTTCTTTTGTCCTGTGGATTAAAGGAGAATGCAGCCAGGAAGAGCAGGAATACTGGGATGAATGGCTCAAAAAAGATCCTGACCGCAAAACCATGGTGATAGAAGCACGGGAAATTATCCAGGCCGTCGGCAATGAATATGAAGCCTCTAAACCTCGAAAGGAACTGGAAAAGCTGAATGAGCTTATCGATCAATATGAGTATCGCAACCTTCAGTCCGACAGGGTAAATCATCATAAAATGTACCGGAGAAGCCGGGGACCGATAGCGGCGGTTGTTATTCTGTTCGTTGTAGTTATAGGAACCGTTGTTGCCTATCAAGATTTTCCACCCGGAGAAGAGAAAACGGCTGAACAAGTTCCCAAGAGCATTCCCCAGGAATACAGCACTAACTATGGGGAAAAGTTAACCTTTCGCCTCAGCGACGGCTCCAACATCATATTAAATGCCAACTCGGAGCTTACGTTCTCATCAAAAGTAGAAAAAGGGCTGAATACTGAAGTTTGGCTCAGGGGCGAAGCTTTTTTTGATATTACCCGCCTGGAGGGAGATCAACAGCGAACATTTACCGTGCATACCAAAAATGGCTCTATCCAGGTGTTGGGCACACGGTTTACGGTAAACACCTTCAGAGAGCAAACCCAGGCGGTGCTGGAAGAGGGAAAAATTCAAGTTGAGGTACGAGACGAATCTGCAGACCAGTCACCCAATTATTTTATTGCAACCAGGAGAGATGGCACAGTTTAAGGCGAATGACAACAAAATAGCGGTCAAGGAGGTCAACACTAGGGTGTACAGCTCGTGGACTGAAGACAAGTTGCTATTTGAAAACACCCCGATGAATCAGGTGTCGAAACGGATAGAAGATACCTTTGGCATAAAGGTAAATGTTCATGATTCACTTGCTGGCCAAGTACTTTCTGGCTCTGATCAAAAGTGGGAGTCTTGAGGTTCTCACCGAAGCGCTCAGGGAAATCCTAAACACGAAAATCGAACATCAGGGGGATGTTCTGGTCATAGGGAGGCGATAAGATGGGTAAAATAGAATCGCAAATGTTTGGATTGATGTATAAAAACAAAAACAAAAATTAAATAGGGTAAGATAATGAGAAAGCTACGACTCGGTTTACTGTCATTGATAGTTTTAATGTGCACCAACGCTTATTTATGCACCGAGGTTCTGGCACAGGCTCAATCAAGTAGTTCCGTTCTATCTCTCCAGCAGTGATATTAATAACAATGTAGAATTGCAGAGCCTTATTCCTCTGGATGATTTGCTTACGAGCCTGGAACAGAATTTTGATGTCACTTTTCTGTATAAAAATGAAATCGTTCCCAATAAGTATGTGGAATCTGATAAAGTTCAAATTGGTGAAGAGACCGGCCAGGAACTTTCGGAAGTACTACATAACTTAAACTTGGAATTTGAGCGGATGGACGAGCAGACCTATGTGCTGTTGAGAAAAAAAGTTCAAAAAGAACAAGCTGTCCTTCAAACCACGGTTACAGGTATAGTTACCGATGCAAATACTGGTGAATCGTTACCCGGAGTTAATGTAGTAGTAAAGGGCACAACTACTGGTACATCTACCAATACTGCATGGTAGCTATGAGTTAGCCGCGCCTTCTCTACAGGATACACTTGTCTTATTCATTTGTGGGTTATCAACTACAAGAAATTACCTATTAATGGGCGGACTGAAATAAATGTTCAATTGGTTACGCAGGCAGTATCGGGTGATGAGTTAGCTGGCGGTTACTGCTCTGGGAATAGCGAGAGAAGCCCGATCCAGGGGATATTCTACAGCAACCATTGCTCCAGAAGAGTTCTCCGTAAATCGTACAGGGAACTTCATGAATGCACTTCAGGGTGAAGTGGCCGGAGTGAACATTGAAGGAATCTCTTCGGGTCCAGGTGGTTCCAGCCGGGTGCGTATTCGCGGGCAGTCCAGTTTTGGCAGTAACAACTCCCCACTCATTATTGTAGACGGAATGCCGATCTCTAACGAAGGAAATCATGCAGCAATAGGTGCGGATGGTGTTATAGATGGTGGTGACGGTCTGGGAAGTATTAATCCAGATGCCATCGAATCAATGACCGTTCTAAAGGGTGCACCAGCTGCTGCTCTATATGGCTCCCGAGCAAAGGACGGGGTAATTATTATTACCACTAAACGGGACGCCGGCGATAGAGGTATCGGGGTTACGTTTAATAGTAATGTTCAGCTGGCTATGCCCTACGATGATCGTAATATCCAGACTGAATACGGGCAGGGAGAAGGCGGACAGCGTCCAACTTCCTCCTTCCCGGCAGTGGGGTCTGGAGCTTTGGGGAAAAAGTAGAACCGGAATGACTCAGACATTGTTTGATGGGTTAACCGTTCCATATGAAGCCCAGCCCAGCCATGTTGAGAATTTCATGCGTAATGCCTACACGATTAATAACTCAATTAATTTGTCAACCGGTGGTCCAGATGGAGGGGTAAATCTTTCTGTATCACAATTGGACCAAGAGAGTATTGTGCCCAACTCTAATTTTAAAAGAGGCAATATCGGTCTCGGATTTACACAAGATGTAACGGAAAAACTGAATGTATCTGGCAATATCAATTACAGCCTGGAAAAAAATAATATGCCGGTTACGATGAACAATCAGGTGCTAAATATTCCCACGGTAATCTATACTATAGCGAACACCATGCCCCTGGGTTTGATGAGGGAGAATACGTACGATGAGAATGGGAATGAAGTTTTTTATTCCAGGTTTGCACACAGAACCAATCCGTTTCTTACGACAGATCCAGACAAGCGTATTAACAACTCCCAGCGGGACCGTGTTTACGGGAACATGACCCTGCGCTATAACTTTACCTACAGGGACGTATAGGGCAGGCATTATTTCGCCCGTCAAACCGAAGTGAACGAACCAACAGGACTCGCGTTTGCAGGTGCCCGCGCCCGAAGGTTTTTACAATGGAAGCTATGACGAGAACATCACAAGATTTCGCGAATTCAACGCCGACTTTATGTTTGTTGCCAGGCAGGATCTGAGTGATGCGATTGGGATAAGTGGAACTTTTGGTGGTAACATTATGAGCCGCCGGAATGATTCAAATACTCAGTCAGCCAACGATTTTGTAGTACGAGATCTTTATACCTTGGGGAACGCCCGCCAGGTAGATGCAGCGTACGGGTACAGCGAACGACAGGTGAACTCAATTTACGGTTCGCTGGAGTTTGACTATACAACGTATTTTTTTCTGAATATTACAGGACGAAATGATTGGTTTTCTACACTTGATCCCAGTGAACGCAGCGTTTTTTACCCCTCAATCAATTCCAGCTTTGTCTTTTCAGAGGTACTGAATGGACTACCCGGCTGGATCAATGAAGGTACTTTGCGTGCAGGCTATGGCGAGGTGGGTAGTGACACCGATGTTAGTTTTGCGGCTGGAACATTGACCTACGCTACCAATAGCAACCTGTATCCAAGTATTGATGGGGGTATGCGTGCTTTGGGTAGTATCTCCGGAAACACTCTTCCTGTTTCCGGTCAAGACCGATGAGAGTAAAAGAGTATGAATTCGGCATCGATCTATTGCTGCTTGAAAACAGGGTGAATGTAGATTTTACATATTACAATAAGCGTAGTGTTACGACCAGATTCTGAACCAGCCGATCTCAACCGCTACAGGATTCTCTACACGTCCGGTCAATGTGGGAGAAAGTGAAAACCGTGGTGTTGAATTGCTGGTTGATATTACCCCCGTACAGTCTAATGATTTTACGTGGACCTTCAGTGTTAATGGTTCTTACAATCAATCGAAAGTGCTCGATGTTGGTGATGAAACAGATAACATTCCAGTTGGTAGTGGCGACTGGCAGACACCCGGTGGTACAATCCGTCATGTTGAGGGAAATCCCATGGGTGAGATATGGGTAACCGGATATCTTCGAGATGAACAGGGACGAAAAATCATTAACCAGAATAATGGATTGCCGATTAACACACCTGAGCCGATCAATTTCGGGAGTGGTATTCCAAAGTATGTGGGTGGAATTGGAAACACCTTCCGTTATAAGGATCTGGGGTTTTCATTCTTGATCGACTTCAAATTGGGTCATAATCTTCTGTCAGGACTTGGCCATAATCTTTATCGGCATGGATTAGATCCCCGTACGCTGCCTGGACGGGAAACAGGCACAATCGTTGTGGATGGTGTAGCTCCTGATGGGTCAGTAAATCAGAGAGAGGCAAATGTATATTCGCTGTATGGTTCGTACGGATCGCGTCGGGAACATGTTATATACAACGCGGGATTTTGGAAGCTGCGAAAAGTTACCCTTGACTACAATCTGACCAGCATCGTACAGGATTTCCTGCCTGTACAGAATTTAGTACTGAGTGCAGTGGGCAATCATCTGCTGGTTTTTAAGAAATGGACTGAACAGCATGATCCGGAACAAGTGAGTTTTGTAGGAGATGATAACGTTGGTATCTCTGGAGCAGCTCTTCCTATGACCCGGAATGTCGGATTTAACTTGAAAATTGAGATCTAACAAACGGCAAGTAGGTAAGAAGATCTTCCAATAAAAAAATTAAAAATTATGAAGACAATGAAGAAGACAACTTCCTTTAACACTTTTGTATCGACGTACAGTGTCGTTGGTTTCCTCAGCCTCTGTATGCTGTTTGCCAGCTGTGATTCCGGTTTTGACACGTTGAATGTGGACGAAACCGCTATTAATCAGTTGGAGCCAATGATGATCTTGAATGATCAGATTCAGTCAACACCAAACTCGGGAATTTATGGTCATCTTCTATATGATGCTGCCATTGTACAGCAAAATATAGCACCATATGGTCAGACGCTGGCGGGGGGTAATTTCAACCAGGATAATCAATTTGACTGGGTTGTCAATTACTTTGACAACGATTACGCAATCATAAGTCACGCCGTCGATATAATTGAAAATACCCGAGGAGATGATAGGTACCACAATGCTCATCAAAAGGCGAGGATCTGGAAAGCTTTTGTTGGCCTGCTGGCTACAGATACGATTGGGGACGCCCCTTTTACCGATGCCGGATTAGGATATCATGAGGGAACCCTTAATCCATCGTATGATTCTCAGCAATCGATCTATGAATCAGCTCTCCAGGAAATCCTTGAAGCTACCCAGGCGCTGGATGCGAACCGTCGCATAGAATCTACCGATATTCTGTATGCGGGCGATATCACAAAATGGAAGCGATTCGGCTATTCCCTGCTGCTTCGATACGGTATGCGACTCAGTGAAGTAGCTTCGGGCATGGCTGAACAATATGTAGTGGAGGCATATCAGGGAGGTGTTTTTCAATCTAACGATGATAATGCGATGATTGTGCGCAACGATAATTACAATTTTTCTCTGTCGGGTACCTTCAACGGAGGCGAAAGACATAACTTTTACCTGACAGATGTGTTTGTGGACTATTTGAAGGACAACAACGATCCGCGGCTTGGTTCAATTGCTGTACGATATGTGGGGGCTAATGGGATTGGAGATCAGGACGATCGTCCGAATCGAAGTACAGATCCAGCTGATCAGATCGGTATGCCGCTTGGACACGATCAGACTACTATTCACGATCAGGCTCAGGATGATGGGCTCGAGTTCCATGTGGGCTTATACGCAGGTGGATAGAGACCGTATGGTTAACCAGCTTGCTCCTGACTTTCTGATTACCCATGCACAGACACAACTTCTGCTGGCGGAAGCCGCGGAGCGAAATTGGATACCGGGAGCCGGTGTAGACTACTTTTCCGCCGGTGTTCGTGCTCACCTGGAACAGATGGAGATGCACCATCCGGATATGGCCATTCCCCAAGGTGAAATAGATGACTATGTTTCGGATCAGATTGTTGCATACAATGCGGGAAATCCATACCAATATATCCACAATCAATATTGGGTAGCCGGATTTATCATTAACCCCCGCGAGATATTTTCCAACTGGAGACGTACAGGATATCCACAATTGGATCCCAATCCCTATCCTGATCAGGAGATATCCGGAGATTTTATTCGCCGCCGCCCTTATGTTGAGCGAGAGATTGCTGTGAATAACACTAGTGTTCAGTCTGCGATTGACAATCAGGGTTGGAGCGGTAATAATTTAGATGAACGGGTATGGTGGGATACTGAATCCTATAATCCGAACTAGGCCCGTTTGAAAGGAAGAGCAAGCGAATCTGGGGACTTCTCGTGCAAGGCAGGTTTTAAAGATTACCGGATTCTTTTGCAAATATGAAGGCTCTCATTATAATAGCAAACTTAATTATACTGCATAAAAAAGCATATGAAGATAAAACTGAACATTTACTGTCCAATACTTTTACTCTTTTTTTATTTCTGCTTTCAAGTACCCTTGTCGGCCCAGGAGAAGATTACAAGCTATCTGAGCAGGAGCTGATCGCGTTAACGCCCGAGTGGGATGGGGAACGTTCTTCGGATGGACGACCAAAAGTTCCTGATGGAATACTAGAACGCATGAAGGAAGTGACCCTGGAAGAAGCGTGGGCCGTTCTTCGCAATAATAATTTTGAACATCAGTACACTGAGAATTGGGAGGTTATTAATCCTGATAGTGTAATGGTAGGCAGGGCATTAACCGCTACTTTTATGCCCGGCCGTCCCGATGTACAGCGTGTCTTGGAAAAGGAAGGGGAGAGGGCTGGTCGTACAGGTTCACAGAATGCCTGGCCGGTAGATATGCTGAAGGAGGGAGATGTATATGTGGCGGACCAGTTTGGAGCTCACGAAGATGGTCCAACTATCGGAGATAATGTAGGTAATGCTATTTATACCAATTCCGGAAATGGAATTGTCTATAATGGCGCCCTTCGTGATGTGGCTGGACTAAAAGAGATAGGTGGATTTACCTCTTTCTTCCGCAGCTATCATCCCTCGCATCATCTTAATAATCCGGAGGGAGAGCTCAATACTACATTAGTAAGTATTAATGCTCCAACCCGTATTGGCAAAGTAATGGTAATGCCGGGGGATGTAGTATTGGGAAGAGATGGAGGAGTGATTTTTATTCCTCCGCATTTGGCAGAACAAGTAGCCACGACGTCAGAGATCGTTCGACTTCGGGATATGTTTGGCCAGCAGCGGATCCGCGAGGGCGTCTACGGGGCCGGGCAGATTGACGCGCGCTGGTCCGAGGAGATTGAGAAGGATTTTTCGCAGTGGCTGGAAAACAACATCGATGAGCTGCCGGTGCCCAAACAGCAGATCCAGGAGCTGCTGGAGCAGCGCACCTGGTAGCTTCGGGTCAGCTCGGGTAAATAAAATACAAAACTAATCTAACAACGAGGTTTTATGAGTACAGACAACAACTATACGCGACGATCCTTTTTAACGAAGAGTGCGCTGGGGGCCGGGGGGTTTGCGGCGGCTCCACTGGCGGGAGCCGGTCAGGGGCTGGAGGAGGCCGTCCGGGGCACTAAGAAGTACTCGCGGCCCACCGACCTGGAGATCACCGACCTGAAGGTGGGCTATATCCGGGGCGGCAGCCACTTGTTTGTCAAGATCTACACCAACCAGGACCTGGTCGGCCACGGGGAGGGGGCCGATGCAGTGCGCGGCACCGACCAGCTGGTGCTGGGCTGGGGCCGGCGCCTGCAGGGTCGCAACCCGCTGGATGTGCACCGGCTGTTTTATGAGATTCGCCGGTCCGGGGTGTTCGGCGGGGCCCAATCGGGGATGTACCTGGCGGCCCTGGCAGCCGTGGAGACGGCCCTGTGGGACTTGGCCGGCAAAGCCTTGGGGGTGCCGGTCTACCAAATGCTGGGGGGCAAATTTCGCGACCGGGTGCGGGTCTACATGGACACGGCCCTGTACCAGTCCTCCCAGCCAACTCCCGAAGAGTTTGCCAAAAGCGCCCAGACGGCCGTCGACTATGGGATGACCGCCGTCAAGTTCGACCTGGACCAGGCTAATGATCCCGAACCGGTATGACCAGTATAACTGGACGGCAAACCAGGCCGAAATTGACCGGATGTACAACCAGATGGCGGCCGCCCGCGAGCAGGTGGGCCCGGATGTGGATATCTGCGCGGACATGCACGGGCGCTACGACCTGCCGACCGGTAAGAAGGTAGCCCAGCGGCTGGAACCGCTGAACCTGATGTGGCTGGAGGAGCCGATTCCGGCTGAGAACCCGGAGGCTTATAAGCTAATTAATGAATCCAGCAGCGCACCCATTTGTGCGGGGAAAATCATTACCTGGCCCATGATTTCCGGGAGCTGTTTGAGATCGGGGCGGTGGACATGGTCATGCCGGACCTGCAGAAGTGCGGGGGACTCGGAGAGGGCCAGCGCATAGCTAACCTGGCCCAGCTCTACTACATCCCGTTTGCCCCGCACATGGTCAGCTCTTACCTGGGGGCGATGGCCTGCGCGCACGTGTGTGCGTCGGTGCCTAACTTCATGATCATGGAGTGGCAGATCTACTTCCACGAGGACCCGATGTTCAAGGAGATCGTCACCTGGCAGGGAGATCAGATGGTCGACCAGGACGGATACCTGCCGGTGGCGGAGGCGCCCGGCATCGGGGTGGAGATCAACGAGGAGGGCATGCGCAAGTACGCCACCGACGGTTACCCGTTCTTTGAGTAGATATCCATTTCTATTTATAAATAATCGGCCCCGGATAATTTCATCCCAACCCGGGGCCGGTTTAACATCTGTGTTTAAGCGGATTTATCCAGCTAGAAACAGAAATAGTATTGGAAAGCTCGAAGGTGATTAATTCTAAAAAAGTCGATTTTAACAGATGAATATAGTATACAAGGCACTTTTGTATCTAAGCCTCATATGTTTTCTGGCGATATTTGTACTGCTGGGAATTGGTGTGAGTGCTGGAATTATCGGCATGGTAGTCGTTACAATGTTCATTTCGCTAGCTATTGGTGTGCGCGGTACAGATACTGTTTTCAGGGATTTTGCCTTTTCTATATGGGTGTTTGCCTCAGTAGCTGCAGCCATGTTCTATCCGTCCCCGTTTACAGAATTGGGTGGGGTGGAGCTTAGTGTATTTATAGTACCTCTTATACAGATTATAATGTTTGGAATGGGCACCTCGTTAAGCATTCAGGATTTTGTTGAGGTGGTAAAAATGCCCAAGGGAGTGCTGGTGGGCCTTCTTTGCCAATTTACAATAATGCCTATTGTTGGAATTACGCTGGCCTTGAGTTTTGGATTCTCTGCGGAGATAGCAGCCGGAATAGTATTGATAGGTTCCTCTCCGGGTGGCGTAGCTTCAAATGTGATGGTCTATATTGCCGAAGCAAACTTAGCTTTGTCTGTTACCCTGACAGCCGTCGGTACCTTGCTGGCTCCCATTCTCACTCCGTCATTGATGCAACTGCTTGCCGGTCAATTTGTACCTATCGACTTTTTGGAGATGATGTGGAGCATCATCAACATGATTATTCTGCCGGTTGTTCTGGGGGTTCTGTTTAACCGGTATCTGCACGGCAAAGCCAAGTGGCTGGATGATATTATGCCCACTATTTCAATGACTGCTATTGTTGTAATTCTTGGAATTATGACTGCTGGCGGCCGCGATTCAATTCTTACACTCGGATTCCTGATTATTATGGCCGGTATAATCCATAATTTAGCCGGATATATTTTGGGTTACTGGGGATGTCGTCTGTTCGGAATGGACAAAAAATCATGCCGAACTATCGCTTTTGAAGTAGGTATGCAAAATGCCGGTATGGCTTCGGGTATTGCCGTGGAGATGGGAAAAATAGCAACGGTGGGCGTGCCGTCGGTCATTTTTGGTTCATGGATGAATGTGTCGGGATCAGCACTGGCCAACTGGTGGCGACGAAAAGCGATAGTGGAAGAAAAAGAGGATAACTATGAAAAAGAAGATGAACCCTTAATGTAAGAATTAGGCTTATGGACAGGCGAAAATTTTTGCGGAGTTTAGTCTTATCGATTCCTACACTGAGTCTGCCGTTTTTTAATTCGCTGGCCCGAATGGAATCCAACCGTGTTAAGATCACCGATGTAAAATGCATGCTCACAAATATCGGGGCAAGGGTTAGCCCGCTGGTAAAAGTTGAGACTGACGCGGGTATTTCTGGAATTGGTGAATGCCATCACGATTCCCAGGGATACGGAGCTAAAGATATTATTCATAATGTGTTTAGGCCGCTGCTGAAGGGCAAAGACCCATTCGACCTCGAGCAGCTCGTTTTTCAGATGAGTACAAATACCTCCTTCTATGGGGGGAACCATGGCATTGCAACCCATGCTGTTACCGGGGTGGAGATGGCGCTTTGGGATATAATCGGGAAAATAACTAACCAGCCGGTGCGAAAAATTCTGGGCGGTGGTCCCCATGTAAATGAAGTACGGGCCTATCTCTCCTCCCGCCCGGATGATATGCTTAGCAAGGAATCGTGTGCTAAATATGCAGAGATGGTAAAAAACGGGGGCTATACCGCCGTTAAAGTGGATATGTTGCGAGATCAACACTGGCTTCGATCATTAAAAAACCGGCAGCTTTCTAACGAAGAAGTGGACCGGAATGCCCGGGGCTATCAAAATATACGTGACGCGCTTGGACCCGATATTGACATTGCCGTACACTGCCATTGGGAACTTGATTTCGACAGTGCTCTCAGGCTGGCTGAGGCTGTTGCGCCTGTCCGCCCCTGGTGGATGGAAGATCCGATGCCCATAGCATACAATGAACAGTGGACCCGGCTGACCGAACAGTCGCCCGTTCCTATTTTGTGTGGAGAAAACCTGTACCGGCGCGAAGATTTCCGGCCTTTTATTGTGAATGCCGGTGTTCGTAAAATTGAGATTGATGTGGCAATGGCCGGCGGACTGCTGGAAGCGAAAAAGATAGCTGATCTTGCCGAAACATATTTTATCCCCGTAGCCACGCACAACGTAGCCGGTCCCATTGCAACAGTAGCTTCGGCAAACTGGGCGGCTTCCGTGCGTGAGTTTTTGGCCCACGAAATTTTTCCATTTGGAGAAGACTGGTCTATGAATGGAGATCCGGAAATTTTAGGATACGACAAACCACTGATTGAGGATGGCTATATCCAGTTGAGCGACCGGCCGGGTTTTGGATTTGACCTCAATGAAGACTTGCTTAAAGAACAGATGCTGGAAGGCGAAGAGTGGTGGGGATGAGGTGCCCCCCAAATACTGATAAGGACCTATCAAGATATTTGCGGAAGCCAAAAGGATAGCTAACTAGTGTCAGTAAGAAAACACCCTAATTACAGACATACTAATCAGGCAGTATGTAAATTTTAACGATCGTTTTCCAACGAGCAGGCTAACAGGGGGTAAGAGTTTCCGTTCAAGCAGCAACAACCGGTTTTTAGATGCTGGTTTTTAGTGATTTTCTACTTTCCCGGACGTAGTTTCCCCCAGGCCCTTCTTACTAACTACGATTTGTTGGTGCTAGCAGACTCCTCAGGCCGCCCGGGCCTGCCGGCGGCGATCCCGCAGTTCCCGCCCGATTTTATGCAGGTTATAAGCGGTGATGGCCAGTCCCACATACCGGTCGAAGCCGGCCCGCGTACGGTTCGGGCACCGATCCAGCCCGCGATGCTCCAGTTCGTTGATGTTGGACTCAACTGCGTTGTGGGCGTTTTTGAGCCTGCGAAAGGCAGGGGCGGTTTCGGCGGCCCGTTCGGCCTTCGTGCGCCGCCCCTTCTTCGGCATAATGACCTCCGGGATAAACGCCTCCAAGTTGGCTTTGACCGACCGGCTGGAGAAGCCTTTATCGACCGACAGGCTCTGCAGGTGATATTTCTGATCCAATCGTTCGGCCACCTCTTCGATCAGCTCGCTGTCCGGGCGACCTTCGGCCAGCTCCCAGTCGACGATCAGATGGCAGGAGTCGCTGGTGACCGCTAGGTTCTTACCGAACTCCACGCTGGGGCGGCGCTTGCCTTTTTTGATCAACTCCGTCCAGGGCTGAAAGATCGAGAAGAGTTTTCCTGGTGAGGAATCTGCTCGCCGGCGATCAGCCGCCGATCGACCAGATCGATGTGTTTGATTAGCATTTCCTGGTAATAGCGCAGCCCGTCCATCCGGGCCACATCGGCCGGGGCGGACGGGCTGTGCGTGGCGATGGCCGCGGTGACCTTGCCCTCCAGGGCCCGGGCTTTCTTCAGATAGGCCCGGGTGGCCTTTTTCAGCCGCCGGGCCTTGTTAGGACCTCCGCTTCGGGTGGTTTTGCCCACCTGCCGCATCAGCCCCCTTGAGCCTGCGTTTCCAGTGGGCGTGCTTGCGCCAGCCGGGGACAGGCAACTGTTCGGCGATCTCGATACATTTGCGGGCGCTATCCCACAGCAGGTTGTAGTCCGTCGGATAGTGCACGTGGGTCTCCACCACAAAGCTATCGGTTTTTACGCGCAACCCAGCCGCCTCTTTTTTTTAAACACCTGGTGGCCCAACTCCACAATGACATCGTTAAGCTCACGCAACAGCTGCTCATCCAGCAGGCCTACATTGTCGTAAATTGTTTGGTATTCATACTGCTTGCCCGCTGAGAAATCAGTCGGCAACACGCCCAGAATCCCTCGCAGCAGCTCGCTGTCATTGGCCATAAAGTGAAGTTGATCGTAAGAGATATTCAGGCACAGGCGAACCTGCCCCAACACGAAGATCTCCCACAGGCTCATACCCTGGCGCCCGGTGCGTTTTTTGCCGGCCGAGATCTTGGCCTCCAGCAGCTGGAACACCTGAGCGTTCCATTCCGAATGCGTATAAATATATTGCAAGGCTTCCAGCATATTGGCCAGCTGATAACGAGTTTTGGCAGGAATGTTGACTTCTTCAATGGGAATTTGACCCAGAGTTTGCTGGGTATCGAATCGATGGCGCATAATGGGATTTTTTGATGATTTGGGGGTCGAATCTCCACCCCCGAATCAGCCTTTTACCTAATTGAGAGCGGATAAGCTACAATATACCCGTTTCGATTCAGAGCTGCTAATCCCCCAACATCACCCCTGATCCTGTCAAAACCTCTGTTTTATTGTTTTCTTACAGACACTAACTAAGGTTGATCAAAAGATCGGGATGAAACCATATGATCATTTAAAAAAATGATACCTGTGGAAAAGATGATTAAAAAGATGGTCGAAGAGATTTCCTAAAGAAAATGGGGCTGGGCGGACTCAGCCTGGCTGGTATGACCTTAGCACCTGTTCAGGACCAGCTGGCCTATGCCATGCAACATGTCAATCGGAATTCAAATCCTTCAGGGAGATGATCGACAAGCAGGCCGTGCGTATCGTGCATCCGGACCCCAACACGGCCGGCGGTATTTTGGAGACGAAGAAGATCGGGGCCCGGTACGGGGTGGCCTTCATGCACCACCACGCGGCCTCTCCGGTCTCGTTCTCGGGATCGCTTCTGAAGTTGAAGGCCAATGGTTTATTTTAGAGCAAAGTTGAAGTAAGAATAATCAAACACAGGTTGACTTGTTTCTCCATGAAGCCCGATTTACCAGGCATCCGGCCTGGATCAAGACCGGATGCTTCTTATGGAAGGGAGTTGGTAAAGCTGACCGGGAGCGCCCAGAATCAATATTAGTTCCACTCGAAAAGTAAATGTAGGTTGCCTGGAATACCAACCGGTCTTTTTTCGATCTGCTCTTTCTGGCACATCTAACAGCAGCCAGTGGTCAGTCCACGTTGGCTTCCAAACATACAGATATATCACGTTAATTCTGGCTGCAATACCTAAACATCTGGAAGCGTCTGAGTTGGATATCCTACAGAATATACGTCACCAGAGCACTTACACAGCTGCACTGTTCATCTCTTTTTTGGAATTTATTTACCGGGCTGAGCAGCGAACTTTTTTCTCTATTTCTCAGCTCTTCTTTGTTGATGTCCGAAATTCAAATAATCAATCCCCCAGCAGTAAAAATTGGTTCCAGTCGTTCTCAATCGTATTTTATCCACGGGATCCGGCTATCAACTCTTATGATCAAATAAAAGAAAGTTAATTGTTTTTGATCCCAAAAATAAAAAACCTTGTGCAGTTAAATTTTTTTCTGTACCGATTGTCACAAAATATAGAAATCGAAAAACGGTTATCTCATACGGTAAATCAGCCAACAAACAAGACCTCATGATGTTGAAGATGAATGTTATTTCTTTTTTTTCAGTGCTAATGTTAATCGGAGGTTTATTGGTCGAAACTGCGGTTGCCCAAAATAAAACGTCCGCCCCGAGGGTAGAAACTACTGCAGGTACGATTGAAGGCGTCAACAATTCTGGCGTGTACGAATATAAGGGGGTTCCCTATGCCAAGCCTCCCGTCAGAAGATTACGCTGGAGACCTCCTCAACCCCTCGAGTCGTGGAGTGGCGTTAGGTCAACCAAAAACTTTGGTCCACGATGTATACAGCGGAACCTATTTGAGGAAATGGTCTTCCGCTCTTACGGCATGAGCGAAGATTGCCTTTACCTGAATGTATGGTCGCCTACTAATCAGGAGGGGGCTGGGCTGCCTGTCCTGGTCTATTTTTATGGTGGCGAATTATTGGCCGGGGATGGCTCCGAGCCCCGTTACGATGGGGAAAATATGGCTCGAACCAAGGGTATTGTTACATTGACGGTAAACTACCGGCTTTCCGTGTTTGGATTTTTTGCTCACCCGGAGCTATCAGCCGAATCTCCCCACAACGCATCAGGAAATTATGGGCTGCTAGATCAGGCGGCTGCCTTGCGTTGGGTTAGACAAAATATTTCCCAGTTCGGGGGAGATCCCAACCGTATAACGATTGCGGGAGAATCGGCGGGATCAATGTCGGTAAGTGCACATATGGCTTCTCCTCTTTCACGAGATTTGATTGCCGGTGCCATTGGTGAAAGTGGATCCATTATGGGCACGTTTTCCACCATATCTCTGGAGCAGGCAGAGCGAAAAGGAGTGAATTTCCAAAAAGTGGTTGGAGCAGATTCGGTCGGCCAGCTTCGTGATATGTCTTTCGAAAAATTGATCAAGGTGATGAACAATCCCCAAATCGATAATTTTTCAGTGGCGGTGGATGGCTATTTTTTACCCAAACGACCCGTCGAAATTTATGATGCCGGAGAACAGGCAGATGTGCCGCTGCTGTTGGGCTGGAACTCCCAGGAGATGAGCTATCAAGCGTTACTTGTGGGACAGGAGCCTACGCCTGAAAATTACAAGGAACTGATCAAGAATTTGTATCCATTTAATACTGAGCGAGTCCTCGAACTATATCCAGGTAATACGAGAGAGCAGGTTATCCAATCGGCTGAAGATCTGACGACTGACCGTTTTATAAGGTTCAGTACATGGAAGTGGGGCGATATCCATGCCGAAACAAGCGGCAGCCCGGTGTACCGCTATTATTATACACACTCTCGTCCGCCGAAGGTTACGACGGATGAAAGTTCCAGCTCCTCCTCATCTTCCTCAGGGGCCGAATATCTGCGGAGATTGAATACCTGATGGGCAATCTGCCGAGGAATTCTATGTACGCATGGAGGCCAGCAGATTTTAAGGTCTCGGCCATTTTCCAGGGATTTGCAGCCAATTTCATTAAAAATGGAAATCCCAATGGGTTGGGCCTTCCTGAATGGAATCCATTGAGTGCGGGAGAAACATCACCCAATGTGATGCAAATAGATGTGAATGCAAGGTTAAAAACAGGTCAAAACCAACAGCGTTATGAACTTCTGGATTCCCTGCAATATCCCAAGTTCTAATTAAGGAGAATCGTACATAACTTCTTTGAGTATTTTAGATCCCAAAAGGAAACGGTGCATAAAATACACATTCAAATTCGATTCATATAGGAATAGAAGAAGTTGTTTAAAGGGGTTATCGAGAGAGCATAGGCAGGGCTGGGCCGGCTATTATTTGTAGTTTACATTTTTTCAAATTTTGCAGTACTTCATTTCTAATGAAATCCTCGATCAAATCGGTATTTATCTGGATGGCGGTGACGCTGCTTATCGTAAGCTGGGTGCCGCTTCTTGGCTTGTTTCGGCTTTTTGACCGGGATCCCGCTCTGTATCGAACGGGGCTGATGTTTCGCACTCTGGGCAAATGGATTACCAAGGTAAATCCCGAGTGGTCCATCCATATTTCTGGCAACCAAGACATTGATGACCGTCGTCCGTATATCATTGTGAGCAATCATCTGTCCAATGCCGATATTCCCGTTATTTCAAACCTGCGAATTGAAATGAAGTGGATCGCCAAAAAAGAGCTTTTCGATGTACCCGTTTCGGGCTGGATGATGAAGATGGCAGGTGATATCCCCATAGATCGACGCGATCCCCGTAGTCAGATATCCACGTTGAAAAAGGCAGTTTTTTACCTGCGGAATCGCTGCTCGGTGATGTTTTTTCCGGAAGGTACACGCTCTCGTTCCGGCAAGCTGGGGCGTTTTACCAACGGTGCCTTTCATCTGGCCATACGGGAGGGCGTGCCTGTGCTGCCACTGGTGGTCGACGGTACCCAGGATTGCTTGCCAAAAAACAGCTGGAAGTTTGGGTCAGCTCCTGAAATACGGCTCAAAGTTCTGGAGCCGATATCTGTAGATGAGTTCAGCCCGAATGAGGTGGACCGCCTGACCCTGACCGTGCGAGATCAAATTTTAAACCAGCTGGCCGAATGGAGAAGAACAGATCCTGATGCGGTGGATGGAGCAGCTCCGAACAAGGAATAAAATACTGGGTAGGGAAAGGTAGTAGCAAATATCTCGGGCAGGAAGATATCTGCTCGGTTTTTCATATCAAGTAATGGAAATGCGATTACAGAAACCTATCAACTGATAGTTGCAACACTGGCGGCGGTTGTGCTGTTTCTTTTCTTGTTTATGCTCATCAAAATGATCGCCCTTATTGTATTTATGCTTGCCAGCATGGGTGTAGGCCACAGTACCGGGAAACCGGAGGAAGATTTTATCCCCAGTATAGAGCAGGGGATGGGCGGCAGGCTCGGCTTCGTAGCTACGATGTTTTCTTGCTGGTTAAAAGTTGCGTGGCGATGACTGAGCAGTAGACGCTCCAATCAATGGGCGGTTGTGGAGACGATCATATTTGTGACCAGATTTTTAATCGCTCCGGGACTTAGTTTTTTCGTCTGATGATGGAGCAATCGGGTCTTCGGCGAATGCCAGCTCGATGAGATAGTCATCCAGCTTTTGCTGTGGTACAATGTGGCTGTCCAGCGGGAAGTGTTCTTTAATCTCAAAATTTCTTCTGCAGCATTTATCAAAAAATTGTTTTACCGATTCCAGGTCCTCCAATATCAACTTTCCGATATAGCGGTCGAGTAGTCCTTTTTCCTGGAAATAAGCTGATATGACTTCAAAAAGCATTTCCGATGAACCCAGGAAGAGTTCTTCCAGCACCGAATATTCCACCTGTGAATCATTTCCGACAGGTAATAGGTAGTCCATCGGAGTAAGATTTTTTAGCAGTACCGAGGGCAAATTTTGGGGTGCGTCCACATCATGTTCTGCTATGTACAGCAGCCGAAGGAGTGCTCCCAGTGCTTTCCTAACCATAGTGTGCCCCTTAAAGGCACCAAAGGTCTGCCAGCAATTGGCCTGGTGACGTCTCATATTAAGTTTGAAGAGCAGCCCGGTATCCTCCTGCTTAAGATGTATGAAGTAGTATGTCTCCGGCGACTTCTTTGCTCGGTTAAATTCGGGTCGCTGCTTCCTTATTAGATTATTTTCAAGCAGCAGGGCTTCCTTTTCATCTATGCATCGCTCGTATTCAATACGATGCACCATGCGGATAAGTCGCACGGTTTTTCGGGAAGTCTTGCCCACTTTAGCTCTCCTGTAAGTAAATAGGCGATTTCGCAGATTTTTAGCCTTGCCCACATAAAGTAAGATCCCATTTCTCCCAAACATTTTATAGATGCCCGGCTCCTTGGGCAGTTCTTCGAAGAAATCACTTCCTAAACGATCTTCCAACGGATTGTAATGCTTAAATAATCGCTGTTGATGGCTGTTTTGCATAATAATTTTACCCTGTAAAAGATCTGTAAGCTTCAATTTCATATGCAGAAATCATAAAGTAAGAAATATCTCAAAAAAAGGAGTTTATGTAGTCAATTAGTTGTGATTTTACATTTAATTTGTATTAATTAACAAACACAAACTTATCGTAATCCTAGGGGAGGGAGTTATGAAGAAGGGATCAAAGATCGGCATCGTTGCTACACTCTTTTGTTTTCTAATCGCATCTGCTGTATTCAGTCAATCTAAAGAGTCCAACTATCTGAAGTTTGATTATATAAAAGTCGAACAGGAGAATGTGCATCAGTATATGGAATATATGCGGAATACGTGGGTGCCACTCTATCAGCAGCAGGTAAAAGCAGGTAATATAGACAGTTGGAGCCTGTACCGCGTATTTATACCCGGCGGTGCCGGTGGCAAGTATAATTTTGTCACTATAACTTCTGCTTCGGGGTTGGAGCAGTATGAATCTATGCGGCCGCGTGATATACTGGCTTTGGACAAAAATTCGCAGCAGGAGATCAGTAAAATGATGGAGGAAGCCAACAGCCTCAGAACGCTCATGTATACGGAAATTTGGAAGGCATTGAATAAAATGCAGCCTGAGGGCAACTCACCACATCCAGCCAAGTACGTGATGGTCGACTACATGATGGTGGTACCTGGCAGAGAATATGATTACCAGATGCTGGAGGATGAGATAGCAAAACCGCTGCACCAAGAACGAAAAAGCCAGGGAATTATGGCCGGTTGGGAACTTTATTCGCTTTTAACACCGGGAGGGGACAATTACGGATATAATTTTGCCACAGGTAACTTTTTTGAAGAACTTGAACATATAGAGTATGGCTTTACGGAGGATCTGATAAAAAGTGCTAAGCCCAGTACCGATATTCCCGAATTGTTTGATACGATTAATTCAACACGCACGCTGGTGAGCAGTCAAATATGGGAGCTGGTGGAGCGTACGGAGTAATATTGCCAGTTAATCGAATGGTATTTGGTATGCTATGATCTATTTGCGGAATTCTGCATAACCTGCTGTTAACTCTTGCCTTTACAAAGCTCGTTGCCCATTTTGGGCACGAGCTTTTTTAATGTCAATATCCTTCTATGCGCTATATTGCCGACCTTCATGTCCATTCTCACTATTCTCGGGCTACCAGCAAAGACCTGAACCTGGAATCGCTCTACCAATGGGCCAAAATAAAAGGCATTAATGTTGTGGGAACGGGTGATTTTACACATCCTGAATGGTTTGCGGAACTGAAAGAAAAGCTGCAGCCCGATGGCAACGGATTCCACAAACTAAAAGATCCGCCAACTCAACCAGCCATACCTGGAATAAAGACCAAAGATATCGATGTGCGATTTTGCCTCACCACTGAAATCAGCTCCATCTACAAATATGACGATCGGGTACGCAAAAATCACAACCTGGTGTATGCCCCCGACCTGGATACCGTGGCTCGTATCAACCATAAACTTGCTTCCATCGGGAATCTTGAGGCGGATGGTCGCCCTATTCTCGGGTTGCCTTCGCGCGACCTGCTGGAGATTGTACTGGAAACCTCTGATCGTGCGTATCTCGTGCCCGCTCACATTTGGACGCCCTGGTTTTCTACGCTTGGTTCCAAGGCAGGCTATGATAGTATTGACGCATGCTTTCGAGATCTGGCCGATCACCTTTTTGCGGTAGAAACAGGTTTGTCATCCGATCCGGCCATGAACTGGAAACTCAGCGTGCTCGATCGTTTTACGCTTATCTCAAACTCCGATGCACATTCTCCCAAGAAGCTGGGGCGGGAAGTAAATTTGCTGGATACGGAATATAGTTATGATGGGCTTTTTAAAGCGTTCAAAACGGGGAAGGTTTTAGAGGTACGTATGAATTTTATCCCCAGGAGGGAAAGTACCATCATGATGGTCACAGAAAGTGTGATGTTTCACTGGAGCCCAAACAGGCGATGGAGCTGGATAACACCTGCCCGGAGTGTGGAAAGTCCCTGACCATCGGCGTACTACACCGGGTTGCCAAGCTTGCAGATCGAGAGAATGCTCGTCAGCCAGAGGGTGCCGCCGACTACCGCTACATTATTCCGTTACCAGAGGTAATCGGTGAAATTGAGAGCGTGGGACCCGATACCAAAACAGTGCAACGTACAATATCGCGACCTGATATCAACTTTTGGCAATGAATTTACGCTGCTGCACCAAGTGCCTGTTGATGAAATCCGAAATAAAAAAGGTCCAGTTATGGCCGAGGCAGTAAAAAGAATTCGGAAGAATGACGTACAACCAAAGGCCGGATATGATGGTGTTTACGGCGTGATTTCTGTATTTGAACATGGTGAAATCGATAAAATTCGGGGACAGCTGGGCTTCTTTGGAGGTATAGATTGCGCAAAAGGAACCACCGAAGAACAAAGTGAAGTACCTGAAAAAAACGCATCTGTAAAGGTTGAAGAGTATGCAACAAGTTCTGGATACGGACTAAATGAACAGCAGGAAAAAGTTAAGCAATCGGTTGAGGGGACGACACTCGTAAAGGCGGGGCCCGGCACGGGAAAAACACATACACTGGTGGAATGGATGGTAAACCAGGTAGAGTCGGGCCGCGTAAAGCCCAGCCAGCTGATGGCGGTGACTTTTACGAATAAGGCGGCCGAGGAACTGCAAGGCAGGCTGAAAAAACGACTGGGAGATCGAGCAACCCTCATAACAATTGGAACCTTTCATGCTATTGGATGGCGACTCTTGAAGCAGAAGATAAATCTCGATACGATCTATAATGATGCCTCAAGGCGAATGACACTGCGGTTTCTATTTCCAAAACTCAATACGGAAGAGCGGCAGAACCTGGAACTGCAGATGCTGGCTCATTTCGAGCGGGAAGTTATTGCCAAATCAGTATCTGGAATATGTGCACCGCTACCAAAATTATCTGGAAGAGCAAGGTGCTGCAGATTTGTCCAATATTATTAACCAGTTAGTTAATGCCTTAAAAGCAGACACTGTCTGGAGAGAGCATCTTCACGAAAAATACAAAGCGATAGCTATCGACGAATTCCAGGATATCAACCCAATTCAATATGAGCTGGTACAACAATTTGTTGGAAAAGATACCAGTGTTTTGGCGATTGGCTACCGCCGACGCAGTGCATCTTACGGATTTCGTGGCTCCGATACTCCCTCTTCTTCAAATTTGCTGATCGTTATTGCTGTAGAACCATCCCGCTTGGCAAGAATTATCGATCGACCGGAACTATCCTGGAGGCAGCCGGAGCGGTAATTGGAAACAACGAGCTGAAGAGCGGAATCAAGTTGCTACCAGAAAAAGCCAGAGGGAACCTGATTAAAATTTTCCAGGCTCAAAATCCTTTTAGAGAAGCCGACTACATACTTGATCAAATTGAGCAATATATTGGCGGCGTGGACAATTTAGCAGCAGGCAAACATACGGACAGCGAACATTCCCTATGGATTGAACGAGATATACGCAGTGCTGTATCGTACCAATGCAGTCGGTGAAGCGTTGAACCGCGCGTTGCTCAAAGCCGGGATGCCGGTCACCTATGGGGACGGCACTTCGTTTCTTGCGGAACCGCCATTTACCGTTATTTCTGATCTATTGCAGTTGCAACTGAATCCCGAAAACAGAATTGCGCTTAGTGACCTTCTTTCGGAAACCTACGGGTGGAGTCAGGCGCAAATAACTTCATTGCTTAGTACGCTCAACGAGAGCAACAGTACTCTTTTTGGGGATGATCCACTGCAGACTATTTCCGAACCACTGCAGCAAGAGCTGATCGAGATACGACAGGTACATGCTAAAATAAAAGATTTGCTGGCTGAACAAGGTCTGCAAGCCGTTATCGAGTATATTTTTGCAGAGTTTTTGCCGGATGAGATGCTCACGGAAACGCAGCAACTGAAAAAACAGACGCTGCTGATATATACTGATGAGTCGGACCCGGAGGTTCAGGAGTTCCTGGAGCAGATGCAGCTCAATCCCTATACTGATGCGGGCCGCATTCGGGCGGAAGGTGTGCATCTGCTGACGTTTCATGCCGCAAAAGGACTGGAATTTTCTGTCGTGATTATTGCCGCCGCTGAGGAGGAGGTCACCCCGATTTTAAGAGAGGGAACTGACTTGGAGGAAGAGCGTCGGCTATTTTATGTTGCAATGACCCGTGCAGAGGATGAGCTTCAGATTACCTACGCAGCCGAGCGAAGTCGTTTTGGGGAGGTGCGAAAAATGGAGGCTTCTCGCTTTATTTATGAAATACCTGGAGATCTCACTGAACAGAAAAGCCAAATTGACAGCAATACAGAGAAGAACAAGCCTGCCAATTCAGAACAGCTGGGGTTGTTTTAATCGTATTTATCCATCTCCAGGATGTGGTATATGACCAATTACAATAGCTTTCGAGCGATAAGTTCCGCCGGGTGGTAGGCCTTGCGGCCGGTGCCATCTTTAATCTGATGCCGGCATGAAAACCCCGGTGCGCATATCAGGGCGTCTTCAGGCAGCTTACGAAGGTTGGGAAAGAGCATCAATTCGCCAATCTGCATGGAAACATCGTAATGCTGCTCCTCATACCCGAAGCTGCCAGCCATGCCACAGCAGCCGGTTTCCAGGTTCTCAGGCTTGTACCCTGCGTTTCTCAGGGCCTCCATCGTGGGATCATCACCTACCAGGGACTTGGCATGACAATGTCCGTGCAGGTAGACACTATCTTGGGATTTTGATCCCTGGCTTAGGGTCTCTTTAAACGGTCTTTGCAAAAAACTCTTCAAATTGATAGGTATGCATTGAAATTTTCTCTGCTTTTACCAGAGATTCTTCATCACAAAGATCCAGGTATTCGTCCCGTAGCGTTAGAATTTCGGAGGGTTCAAGTCCCAAAATTGGAATATCTTGTTTAGCAAATGAGTATAATTTGGAGATATTTGTAGCAACCAAAGATTTGGCTTTCTCAACTAACCCTTTGGATAACTGTGTTCTTCCAAGCTCAGTAATATTTGGAACGATAACTTCATAGCCTGCTCGTTCGAGCCATTTTACGGCTGCCTTCCCGATATTTCGGTTCATGGTAATTGATAAAAAGATCAGCTATAAGGACGACTTTTTTGGCTGACCGCTGCTTTTTATATCTTTTGAACCACTTTTGAAATGGTTGTTTCAGCAAAATTGGGAAGTTGTCTGTGGTAACTTACCCCTGCGCACTGATAAAGTAGTTCCTTCCCGGGATGTGAGTTTATTAACCAGTTGGTTGCTTTTGGCAGGACGGCAGCCAGGGGATACAATGAGCCTGCCTGGCCGAAAAAGCGTTCAGTTAATGTAATGCCGTGTTCCTGGTGCCAGCCACTCATAAACTCCGCTTTCATGCGTGCCATATCTACATTGGCGGCACTCACTTTTACACGCCTTGCAGCTGATACACAGATCGAGGGCATCTTTCAGCTCCTTGGATTTAAACGCCTCTTTCTGTTTTCCAGAAAAGAGTTGGCGAAACAGGTTGGCGCGTCCTCGCGTGCTGTCTTTCTCCTCTTTTGTAGCCATGTAGGAGGGGCACATCGTGCCGCCGCTCTCGGCCAGCTTGCGGCAGACCCCGGCACCGTTGCAAAGTTCGAGCGCTTCACCGAAGTCACCTTCTTTACGCCAGTTGAATTCAGTGTCGACAACCGGTTTGCGGTAGCTGGAAGGGGAAAAGCGAAGGTCTTCATCAATCGGTTTGGCATCGACGATTTTGCCTGGATTGAAGATATAGTTGGGATCCCAAATCTCTTTGACTTTTTTTAGTAGCGGCATCATCTCTTTGCCCAACACTTTTTCGATATAAGGCGCGCGGGCCCGCCCGTCACCATGTTCCCCGGAAAGAGAGCCGTTGTACGATCGCACGAGCATGGCAATATCCTCGGCCATTGATTTCATCTTGTCAACGCCTTCTTGGCTGTGCACATCAATAACAGGCCTGAGATGCAACTCTCCAGACAGAGGCATGGGCATAGAACACGCAGTCGGTTTCGTATTTTTGGAGCAGGGCTTGGAAGTCATCTACATATTCGGGCAGATCTTTTACGCGCACGGCGGTGTCCTCACAAAAGGAGGGAGAGGGTGAATCGGAGCCGAGTCCCATAAGGAGACCGAGTCCTGATTTTCTGAGCTCCCACACGCGCCTGACCTGATCCGGTTCAGATAGAATCGGAGCCGAGTAGGTCAACTTTCGTTTTCTGTAAATGTTTTTTAAGGGCAGAAGCTTTTTCATGAAGGTTATTCACATCCTGACCTTCCAGCTGGATCTGATCAGGATGCAGTGGGGGTCCCCTTCAAGGAAAAAGCGGTTCTTCCGCTGTTCAATATTACCTTTGGTAGCTTCCAAAATGAAGTGATCAACCAATTCCACCGCGGCGGGGTCGTATTTAACGATATCGACTGTGGCTTCCATCGCCTCACGGATGGAGTTAAAATGGGGAACAATCACCAGCTTTTCAGGATCCTGTTGTTCCAGATTAACCTTTGCGGAAGCTGTCATTGCCAGCGTACCTTCACTGCCGCAAAGAAGCTCGGCCATGTTAAAGGGTCGTCCATCAGGATTAAAAGGCTGCATGGAGCAGAGTTTATCTAATGCGTAACCGGTATTGCGACGGATAATTTCGGGATGGGGATACGCCTTAAGAATTGCTTCCCGGTTTTCCTCAATCAGCTTCGTAATACTGCGATATATGTGCCCTTCAAGATTATCCAGCTGTTTTTTGGCTTCAAGTTCCCCGGGAGATAATGGCTTGAATGTGGTATAGGATCCATCGCTGAGTACCGCATCAATTTCAAGGATATGTTCCCGCGTAGTGCCATATTTTATGGAAAATGAACCACAAGAGTTATTGCCGATCATCCCGCCCAGCATGCAGCGGTTGGTAGTGGCCGTATCAGGTCCGAAAAGCAGGTTGTACTTGCTGGCTTTACGGTTTAGCGTATCCCGGATGACCCCCGGCTGCAGATGGGCTATCCTGTTTTGGGGATCCAGTTCAAGGATACTGGTCATGTGACGAGAAACATCCATAATCATACCGTTACCCGTCGTTTGTCCGGCAAGACTCGTTCCGGCACTGCGGGCTGTAATACTAACTCCTTGTCTATTTGCTAAGCGGACCAGCTGTTGAATCTCATCCGCAGAGGTGGGAAAAGCCACACCCTGTGGAATCTCCTCGTACATGGAGGCATCATTGGCATAGAGTCTGCGGGTTTGCTCGTCCTTTTTAATCTGGATGGATTGCGGCATGCTTGTTCTGATTTTGTTAAATCTCCGTATTAACGTAAGGAATTGCGAGCAGTTGAGAAATGTCAGAGTTTGGAATGGAAGAATTTATCAAGCAGTGCCAGAAGCCACAGAGACTACTCGTTTTCCCGTCGACGAATGATCACACGAATCCAGATGATGCCAATTCCGATAAAGGGCAGGGCGTAAATCACCACCGCGATTGGACCGACGCCACCGTCGGGCGTAGCTTCTACCTCTGAGGTAAGCTCGCCGTCCCAGCCATTGCCTTCAATAAGCACGCGTACCTTCCACATCTCTCCCTTGTCGAATTGGACTTCGGAATAGTAGCGAGCCCCGTTCCTGGACCGTTGGGTTTCTGCAGTATATAATACTTCGTCGAGCCGGCCTGAGGTAGGTTTTACTCCTACTTCTACAGAGTTAATATCAGGCAGCTCACCGTCATTTTTGGGATCAAAAATGATATAAAAAGTACCAATGCCAATATCGGGATCGGTCCATACGGAAACCAGATATGGTCCTACTTCCTCGTCAACAATGATCGCAAAAGGCGGCCCTTCATGCGCTCTGCCATCCGGAATGAGCATAAGCATGCAGAGTGTTAGCAGCAAGATATGCCATAACTTCTTGAGCCAGGTTTGTGATATGTTGTAATCTGTAAAACCCATAAAATATTTAGCATTGATCATTGATATAACGATCCATCACCCCAGAAAGGTGCCCCGCATTTCCATCGGTTGATTGAGCAGCCAGATGGCAGCGCAGAACAGAACCACGCACAGCACCGCCCAGGGGATGAATGCCTGCCAGGGCCGCGCCTTGTACTCCTGGAACGAGATGCGGTAGGTCACCAGCAGGGAGCCCAGCAATCCCAGACTAAGAAAGCCCAATTCCAGCGGATATACAAGGCCCGGCTGCACGCCCGAGAGTCGCCACATCGGCTCACCCAGAATGGGAATGCCCATATCCACAAACATGGTTTGCACCACGGGTACGAAGGTCCATATACCCGTCAGAAAGTGGAAACTGTAATGGGCCACCCATAGTCCAAAGCCAAAAGGCACCAGGGCGTAAGAATAGCGCATTACAATTGGGAGTAGTTTTTCATTGGTTGCCGTCCACTTGCTGGTAGCAAAAGCCGCCGAGCCCAATAGCACGACAGGCTCTACAACAAGCATCAGGAAAAAGAGCATACCCAGGACCGGTAATTCCGCCGTCGTGTTCATGATTTCTGCCAGCCAGCTTTGAAATGCATAAACGGGACTTACCATGCCAAAGGCGTTGAGCAAGGCACCAAACGTAAAAATAAGTGCCAGTACCGAAAGATCCTTCCGGTTGGCAAAGCGGCCGATGCCTGACCGCCGCGTTTTTTCCCAGAGCTCGCTGCCTGGAATAGTGGTAGATACGGCTACATTGTCGTGCGGACAGGCGTGCACGCAGTCCATACAAAAGGTGCAGTCCATATTGCCCACTTTCCGAGGCTGGAACAGGGCCAGCTCACACCCCCGCTGTACCACGTTGTCATTCGCATCGCGTGTACCCTTGATGCAATCCTTGGTTTCGCAGGTCAGGCACTTGTCGGGATCGGCGACTTGAACTTCGAACGGGGAAACGGTGGATGACAAAAAGTTGAACTGCCCGATCGGGCACACATATTTACAGAACGAGGCTTTCTTAAAAAACGAATCCACGAAAAGCGCCGCTGAGAAATATCCAATGATGAGCCAGGCTGTCCACAAGGGAGATCCCCAGAGATCAAAATATTCATATGCAAACAGGATGCCCACAAACAGCCCGATGGAGAGCCACTTGTTGCGCAGCCAGCGGGGCCAGTTGCGCACTGGTTTGGTGAACCGGCGGGCCAGCTCGCGTGGCAGCATAAACGGGCAGGCCATACAGAAAAAGTTACCTGCAACCAGTAGCAAAAGTACCACTAATCCACGGTAGTGAACCCAGGTAAACAGCGTTGAGATATTGCGGGGGGCCAGTTGAGGGCCAAACAGCCCGTGTAAAATCATGGCCAGCGCGATGATCAGTGTAATGCTCTGTAAAAACATCCGTGAATGGCGCCAGCGCAAGAAATCACCGATGAGCGGAAGCTGAAGTAGATCGACCCCGACTATTGGTTCCCGAAATGCTGTTGTTTGTAGCCATTATATCATAGTTGTCCTTCTATTATTCTGAGCGTACACCCGAAATATTGATCTGGCGCTCAATTACACGCTCGTCGGGCAGGGTTGCATTCACCAGGATAAACCAGTCGCCGCTCATGGAGAACTCCATTTTGGCCGAATAATGCCCGGGTTTAACTTCTTTCGCTTCGGCAAGCACCGGTTTCATACCCGGGTGAGACATATTGCCCTCAAGCTGAATTTTGGCTCCCTTGATGGGGGTATCGGTACTGTCCTGCAGCGCGATATTAATGGTGGCATGGCCCACCTTTGGTGGATTAGGTTCAATAGACCAGTCCAGAGTAATGCCCGTATCGGATTCCCCGGAGGACTGGCATGCTGGAGCTGTCAGCAATATTACCAGCATTATCATAAATAATGCTGGTAATCCTAAATTGGTATCTAGCCGACTCCTGTGAACACTACTTTTAACAAGCATAGAAATATTTGATGCCAGTGAACGTACAAGCTATTTGGATGACGATTTAGGCTGAACCACGCAGGAACAATCGATATGCGCTTCTTCTCCGGGTTTTGGGAACATATGCAGGTACATCGCTACAATCATAGGTATGAACACCAGCGTATTGTAGATCAGGTGCAGCTCTACACGTGGTACCCAGAGTTGTACGATGCTTATGGGCACCGGGGAGCCAAACAGGTTTGCTCCTACAAGAGCCTGCCCCTGCAGCAACGCATGTTCAATGTGATGCCAGAACTGAATCCAAAAAGAGATCATCCACCACGTATAAGAACTCTTAATAAAACCCTTTCTGAAAACCCATAACCCGATAAGCATAACCAGTGCATACCCATAATGTAAAATCTCGGAGGTGAACATCCACGGGTATATATATCCTATTACGCCAAGCGATTCCGGTAAGGGCCAACCCAGCACCCAGATTTGATAAGCCTGCACCAAGTGCTCCGCCCAGTGAGCCAGTACCACAGCCATAAAAATCTGCAGGCCGCGTTCGTGCCAGGTCGTGTTTAATATTTCTATCCAGTCTCTGTAGGAAGATTGCATGCCGGTCAGTACAGAAACCGCCGGCTCTTGAGCTACCTTCTGATGTGCCATAATGTATATCCCTGTTTAGTTTAAAGAATTGATCCCTAACAAATTCCACAAATCCAGAATTATCAAGCTTGATTATAGAAGCATTTAATGAAAATAACAAGTGGGTGATGTCACAAAACAAAAATTGTAACTGATACAGAAATTTCAGTTTTTGGTTTTGATTAATAGAAACCAGGCTGCTGAAAACCCTGGGGTTCAGGATATTAGGAGGATAAGGCACCGATTCTGCTGGCAGCCGCTAATCTTATCAAATTAAAAAATCGATGGTTTACTTACGGAATATTGTTCGCGGGGCTGCTATTTTCGTTACGTGCGTGTTGGTGATGTGCTCATATAACGTTTCGAAAGCGCAATCGGGCGCCTCTGCTCCCACCTTTGATGTGGCGGGTTTTTTCCAACAGCAGCTTATTTTTGACCAGACACCCGATTCTCCAACACGTTTTTATATCCACCGCGCCCGGCTGGGCGTTACCGGTACCATAACCGAAAATATTTCTATAAATCTGATTGGTGGATACAGCGAGCCTCCCGATAATACGCCACGACTGGTAAATGGGTTTGTCGATTTTGATATCCATCCCCTGTTGCAGTTGCGTGCTGGCCAGTTTTTGCTTCCATTTGGACTTGAAAGTCCTGAGCCTATCTTCCTGAATCCTGCTATCGAGCGCTCCCTGGCGACCAGGCGGCTTAATACCTTTACGATGTTTCGGGATGTGGGGGTCCAGGCCAGCGGCCGAAATTCGTCGTTTAACTATGCGGCAGCTGTTGTAAACGGCGCAGGCGCCAATAATTTGGAAGAGACTGAGCCCAAAGACGTGATGGGACGTGTTGGGATTATGTTATTGGAAGAGCTGGAGCTGGGCCTTTCAGGACACCTGGGGCGATATCAGCCCGACCCGTTGTCTGATAACGATGAGTCCCGCCAGCGTGCCGGGGTGGATATCAGCTACGAAGGTGACCCGGTATTTGTACGAGGCGAATATATACTGCGGCAGGATGAACAGCCCGGGGGCAACAGCATGAAGATGAATGGTGGGCACCTGCTGGCCGGCTATCAAGTCACGGAAAACCTGGAAGCCATCGCTCGGTTTGAATACTACGAGCCGAATACCGATATGGACGATGACACGCTGACGGCCTTCACGATTGGAGCCAGCTATTATTTTATTGAAAATACCCGTCTCTCCGTTAATTACGATATCCGTGACGATCAGCTTAATCCTGACCTGGGAAATTTGTTAGTCGTTCAGATGCAAGTTGCACTTTAGTATTAGCAACACTATTTGATGGGCAAACCAAAAGCTTCAAGAGCGATTATAACTCAAAATTCTCTTCAGCACGCTTTACTATTTCATCACCAATGGCCAGGCCGGCCGTGGCAGCAGGGCTTGGGGCATTGAGCACATGAATTTCATTTTCGGTAGCGACAAAACGAAAATCATTGAGAATTTCTCCATCAGGTTTTAAGGCCATGGCTCGAACTCCTGCGGGGGAGGTCTGCAGATCACTTTTACTGATAGCAGGAACCAGTTTCTGTAGGTCATTTACAAAAGCCTGCTTGGAAAAAGACCGGTAATATTCCTCGAGGCCCATGCGCCAATGCTTTTTAGCCAGTTTCCAAAAACCCGGGAAATTAATCGTCTCAATCGTCTCATTCAGATCAAAAGACAATTTTTCATATCCTTCTCGCTTAAAGGCGAACACGGCGTTGGGTCCACATTCCACTCCACCCAGCACCATTTTGGTAAAATGCACGCCCAGAAAGGGAAAAGCAGGATTTGGCATCGGGTAGATCAGGCCATTGACCAGGTGCTCAGCCTCCGGTTTAAGTTCATAGTATTCCCCGCGGAAAGGAACAATCTGCACGTCGGGTTGCACGCCAGCTGATTCCGCAACGTGATCACTGTACAGCCCCGCGCAATTAATAAGCCAGGAAGCCTCGAAATGGTCGGATTGAGTCTGCGCTACGACGGAGCCATTTTTGTGGCGAATATCTTCCACCGCTTGGTTGAATTTGACTGTATGGCCCTTTTCTTCAATAAGTTCTTTTTGTTTTTCGCAGACACCCACAAAATCAACAATGCCCGCACAGGGCACATGAATAGCCTGAACGCCCGCTGCATGCGGTTCAATCTCCGCCAGTTTTTCCGGTCCGATCATCTCGATATCCTCAATCTGGTTGATCTGACCAGTCTCAAAAATCTTTTCAAGGCGGGGGATGTCCTCTTCGTCAGTAGCAACAATCACCTTTCCACAGATATCATAGGAAACGCCGAATTTTTCGCAGAAATCAACCAGCTGATGTCGACCGTTAACACAGTTTTTTGCACGATAGCTGTTGGGTTTATAGTAAATTCCAGAATGAATAACACCTGAATTGTGCCCCGTTTGGTGAGCAGCTACATGATCCTCCTTTTCGAGCACAAGAATGTTAAGTTCTGGATGGCTTTCGGACAGTTTATAGGCTGTTGACAGGCCGACAATACCGGCCCCTACAATAATAAAATCGTACTTCATCTTGTTGAATTTGGTTATTCAGGCTTAAAAAACAAGTATACTACGAATCACTAAAATAAATCCAAAAATAAAGTTATCGTTGGGTGATCAAAAATCATAATTTTCGGTTTCTTGTAAATTATTGATCCGGTTTTAGTGTTGATGAGTCTGAAATTAAAAGCAAAATTAAATTTATATGTTACAACGGTTTATTTATATCCTTGTATTTTCTCTTCTTATTTCGTGTGGAGGGGAGAATAACCAAACCGAGTCATCCAGTGCTGATTCTGCTTCCGATGCTGCTACCGGCACCGCTGAGGCCGATTCGGTGGCCCAGGCCCAGGCGGTGGAGCAGGCCACTTTTACCGATCTTGAAGGGAATCCTGTAAGTTTATCAGAATTTCAGGGCAAGGTGGTGCTGATCGATTTTTGGGAGACATGGTGCAAGCCTTGCCTGGCCAGCTTTAAAACCATCCAGCAATTAGTGGAAAATTATCCCGATCGATTTGTAGTGCTGGCCGTCACCCCGGGATTTACCAACACAAAAGAAGACGCCCGGAAATTTGCCGCGAATCACGAATATGACTTCGTTTGGTTGTATGATGAAAATAAACTCCATCAAAAGCTGAACGTTCAGGGCATTCCTTATAAAGTTTACGTTGGGCCTGATGGGAATTTCATCCAGAAATCATTGGGCAGCAAAGGGCCAGAAAGTGATTACAAGCAAGCTAAGAAAATTATAGAGCAACATTCTTAGGGTAAAGATGAAGGTGCTGTATAAACGATGGAACCATTTTATCTCTAATTCTGTAAGATATATTCAGTATTAACCTCAGAGAATGGAGGCAATAATGATTCATATTTTGGAGAGGTTATGCTCGATAAAATTTAAATAGTGAGTATTAATTTAGAAATACTCCATCGTTGATTACCCGTCGGAGAAAAAGTATCTTTACCAGATAAAAGTTAATTCAAAATAGAAGCAATTCCATGTCACAACAAGTTGAGGAAAAACTACCATATAAAGTAAAAGATATCGGCCTGGCTGACTGGGGCCGAAAAGAGATTCGCCTTGCAGAGGCTGAAATGCCGGGCCTGATGGCTCTGCGCGAAGAGTATGGAGATGAGCAGCCGCTGAAAGGCGCACGTATAGCCGGATGCCTTCATATGACGGTGCAAACCGCAGTACTTATTGAAACACTGACCGAGCTGGGAGCCGAAGTACAGTGGTCCTCCTGCAATATTTTTTCTACACAGGATGAAGCTGCCGCCGCCATCGCAGAAACCGGCGTACCCGTCTATGCCTGGAAGGGAGAAACGGAAGAAGAATACTGGTGGTGTATCGAGCAAACCCTGTTTTTTGAGGACGGCAAGCCGTTGAATATGATTCTTGATGACGGTGGCGATCTCACCAAAGTGGTGCATGAGGAGCACCCGGAACTGCTGGATGGTATACGAGGCATTTCTGAAGAAACGACCACCGGCGTTAGTCGCTTGTACCAGATGTCCAAAAACAACGAGCTTGGAGCTCCAGCCATTAACGTAAATGATTCTGTGACCAAGTCTAAGTTTGATAACAAATACGGTTGCCGCGAATCCTGCGTGGATGCTATTCGCCGCGCTACTGATATAATGTTTGCAGGAAAAGTAGCTGTGGTCGCGGGGTATGGTGACGTCGGTAAAGGCTCGGCCGCCTCCCTGCGTGGCGCTGGAGCTCGCGTAATTGTAACCGAGATCGATCCGATCTGCGCGCTGCAGGCTGCGATGGAAGGCTACGAGGTAATGAAGATGGACGATGCCGTCGAAGAAGCGGATATCGTAGTAACGGCTACCGGCAACAAGGATATTATCACCGAGCGTCACTTCAAGGCGATGAAAGACAAAACCATTGTCGGCAATATCGGCCACTTTGACAATGAAATTGATGTAGCCTGGCTTAAGGATAATGCCGAGCGTGACAATATTAAGCCGCAGGTTGACCTGTTCAAGCTTGAAGATGGCAAAGAGGTGATCCTGCTTTCTGAAGGCCGGCTGATGAATCTTGGTAATGCTACCGGCCATCCCTCTTTCGTAATGTCGAACAGTTTTACCAACCAGACGCTGGCACAGATTGCCCTCTGGAATAATTCTAAGGATTACGAGTTGGACGTTCATGTGCTGCCTAAGTATCTCGACGAGAAAGTTGCGCGTCTTCACTTGAAAAAAATCGGTGTTGAACTTGAGGACTTAACTGAGGAGCAGGCAGAATATCTGGGCATTCCCAAGGAGGGTCCATACAAGCCGGACCACTACCGGTACTAGAGATCAGGTTTGATTAGCACTCTGCATTAGTTCAACATATTAAAAGCCTCAGCAAGTTACTTGCTGAGGCTTTTTTGTTTGAAAGAAATATATCGACTTAATAAGAATCCAGCATCGATTCGGCATCACTGCCAAAATCAATCAGCTGGCTTCTATAGAGGGTTTCTTCTCCTTCTTGCGTGGCATACTGAACGGTACCGCCCGGCACATCGGTTACCCTCCATATTTTAAGACTTACTTCAGGGGCAACACCAAAGTTGATTAAATCAGCTGAAAAGGTGCCATCAGGTACTTCAATCTGTACATTTTCTTCTTGCAGTGCGCCCTCAATCGATTCTTCAGTCAGATGGTTTGGTTGGGAGTACCAGTTTTCGGTTACTGGTTTTTCCTGGACCTTGTTGTCCTCTATTTTTTCACGGTACCTGCGAATGGAAGATCGGTTTTCAGCAAAAAGAACTTCGGCTGTATATATAGCTGATTCTTCTCCTTCTTCAAACATTTGGAGCTGCCACCACTGTTGCCCCTGATCGTTTTCTTTTAGGAATGCTTTTTTCATAACAATACCCTCATCTTCATTATCAGATGTTATGATCCTCCATTTAGTCCACTCCCCGGATTTATATTCGGTAAGTTCCATGTTGTACCCAAAGCTGTTGAACATGTAGGTGAACAGCATGGGATACATTTGAGAGGCTCCCATTTGCGCAAATCCAGCGCCAGCCGTCATCTTGGAATAATCAACCTGCTGGGCAAGTCTTGCTTTTTTGAGCTCGTCATTATCCGTAGGTAATGTTACCGTCATAGTAGTAGGTAAGTAATCGGGGGCTGTCACGGTAACATTGTGAATTCCTACCGTACCAAATCGAAGCGTAGCAATACCTGACTCGTTGGTGGAGGTCGCTTTGTTATTGCTGGCTTCAACCGTAGCTCCCTGGATAGGATCTCCGTGTTGATCTACCACTTTAAAATCTACTGAATGCACAGGCACTTTATTTAAAAGTTCAGTGCCGGGGGTACATCCCTTTAGCAGAACCGCAACCAACAAGATTCCAGCAAAATGAACGGCGAACTTAAATCTGTGTAATGTTAAATACTCCATATTTACTTCCCTGATTTATTTGTTTGAAGCCTAACGGCTAATTTTGTATTTGTACACCTCTTGAAGTGAAGCGCACTTTTATATTGAACGCTTTTTAAATTAACCAACAATGTATCAATTATTAAACAGGCAGATAGGTCTGGCAAAGGCTGTATACCCTGCCTGAAACCGAGTTAAATGAATTCAAAAAGGATAAGTAATGGCTGTAAAGGAAAAAGAAATTAACATAACGGTTGAATTAGATGAAGACGATATTCCGGAACGCATTGTGTGGGATGCCAGTGACATGGGCGGCTCCGAGGCGGCTACCTGCCGGGCAATGTTTCTCTCTATGTGGGAGCCAGAGCAGAAGGATACCCTAAAGCTGGATCTGTGGACGCGCGAAATGACGATTGACGAGATGAAGATCTTCTTCCACCAAACACTGGTCACCATGGCCGACACACTAACTCAAGCAACCAAGGAGGAGGAAATGGCAGAAGATATGCGGGATTTCTGTGCGTATTTTGCGGATAAGATGGAGATAATAGAGTGAGTACCGCACTTTGTTAATCCTGCTTTACAATAGGGCTTATTTCTAACCGTAGGGTTGTCCATTATTTCCAATAAGGGGAAATGAACATGTAAGTTACCAAAGAACTACAGATATTGTTCTATTCTGTTCTATTACGCCTCATTTGGTTTTTAGCCATAGCTTCTTGCTAGTAAACGGTGGGAATATCCTGGGTATAACGGTGGGTATTCGGTTTGGGATTTCTTTTAGAGCAGAATTTGTGAAGCAGAAAAGAAAATATCTAAAAGTGAATATTGTCTCCCTGTCGGGAATAAAGAATAGATCCAAAAGAGACGGCGCTTTCCCGTTCAGATTCATCCCACAAATCGTAGGAAAGCTGGGTCCCTTGCAGGTCTGGCAGAGAGCTTAATAGGGTAAATAAGGGCGCAAATCCGCAAATGCGATAGGGATCGATCTCTTTCTGCATGAGTTGCAGTAGCTTTTGTTTATCCGATTGTTCGGCATAATTCATGAACATGCGATCAAAGCTTTTGACCTCGCTGAACATGTTGCTTGCAGGTTGATTATCCCCAAACTTTTTGCCCACATGCGCCAAGTCTCCACTTACCAAAAACAGCGTATCTTCATCATCCCCGAATTGATTATCCATAAAACTCCCAAAATTTTTTATTTGGGTAGCTAAGTGCCCGTCTTCCATGTAGAATAGCTCGTCAAAACTGCGAACCAGAATAGGGATGATCTTAAAGTTATGATCCCACAGATAACTTAAAAACAGCAGGTGGAGCTCAATACTGTGCTCATTGCGGTGCGCGCGATCGCTGTCGGTAATCCCCATGTCGTTTTGATGATTCAGCAGTTGGTTAATCGACTTTTTGTCTGATTCAAGGAGGGCCAGCGGAAACTCAAAGTCCTTGTTAGAGACAATAAACGGCTTGTTGTCGTACAGATCGGGGTGCATGCCGGAGTAGTGAGATGTTGCCAGTATGACCACGCGATTTGGTTTCAGGTCCCGGATGGAAGAAAACGCCTTGACGTAGCTCTGCATCCCGACCCGGGGATCGATATGAGGAGCATAAAGCGCTTTTGGTTTTTGGGCAGGGTTTTTAAACTGTGTTGGTTCGTGTGTTGAAAAAGCCTTGTCAAGGAAAGCCTGGAGTTCTTCGGGATTAGCTGGATAGGAACTACCTGCGGTGGTGGAGCGGTGAACACTGGCAGATTCATATTCCTGCTCTACACGGTTGGCATGATGCTTAAAATGAGCAGAAAGAAGCAACCGGTGTTTATCCAGAAACTGGACATAATTTAAAAGGTGATCGGGCGTAACGCCATCGCCCATCCGGGGTTGCAGATCTTGGATACTGCGCTGACCATCCAGCATGGAAAGCAGCGGACCGACTCGGTGATCGAGTGCAAAATTATTGGTGGCATAGCCCATGGAATCCTGAAAATAGATCATCGATTCCCCGTTGTTTTCAATCGGGATGATGTCAAGTTCGGGCCGAAGACGTGGAATGGGGTCGGTCTTGGAATCAAACAATTTGCCGTTCTTGCTCATGGCCTATGCATCTTTTCTCATGGTTTGGCATTCGCAGTTTACGCCATAATGTTTACAGACGGGATGATCAGGCGGTTCAGAGATACGTGCTTTACAGGCTGCCCGTCCGTGATGAATGAACAGGTGGGAGAGGTTGGTCCATTCTTCCCGGGGAAACAGGGCCATGAGATCACGTTCAATTTTCTTGGTATTTTTTTCTTCTTCAGTCAGTCCAAACCGGTTGGAAAGTCGCCGCACATGCGTATCAACCACAACGCCCACATTCGTATTAAAAGCGTTGCCAAGTACCACGTTAGCCGTTTTTCTGGCCACACCAAATAATTCCAGCAGGTCTTCCATATTCTGTGGGACTTCCCCATCATGCTTCTCCACGATTATTTGGGACGACTGCTTTAGCGCCTTTGCCTTGTTGCGGTAAAATCCAGTAGATCGTACCAGCTCCTCCAGTTCTTCAATTGGGGCTTCGGCCATCGTTTCCGGGGTGGGATAGCTCGCAAACAGTTCTGGCGTTACCTTGTTGACCCGCACATCGGTACACTGGGCGCTTAGTATCGTGGCAATGAGCAGCTCAAAGGGGTTGCGATGGTCGAGCGCACAGTATGGATTTGGATAATGCTCGTAAAGTTCCTCCAGCAGTTGTTTGGCGCGTTGCTTTTCCTCTTCGGTTTTTTCGGGTAATTTCGGAAGCTTATTTTTTTCTTTCTTCGTTTGGGATGAAGCCATATTCAATAATAAAAGTGTTCTACCAAATTTGATGATTCCGATTCAGAGTGTAAAAATTACTGGCACAAAATTATAAAGAGTGTGGACTTTTACAATACGTTCGTTGTTTGTAGATCATTAAAAAACGTTTACAAGCTACAATAGTTTCCTTTTTGCAAATTTAACTAAAATGAGAAATGTAACATGAACCAATTTTTTCCTGGAATGTAAGATTATAAAAGCAATCACTTTTCCATACTTTAAGCGCCTAATGTCAAGATTATCTAAAAAGAAAGCCAGGCAGCTGGTTGGCAGTCCATACGCGTGGGTTGTACTCGGGCTGCTTACCCTTATCTATATCTGCAGCTTCGTCGATCGGCAGATCATCGCCGTGCTAGCCACCCAGATACAGGCAGAGCTGAACCTTAGCAATTTCGCTGTTGGTTTGCTTTACGGACCCGCTTTTTCCTTTATCTACGCCGTTTGTGGCATCCCGATGGGGCGTATGGCCGATATCTACTCTCGGAAAAAGCTGATCCTTGCAGGACTTGTTGTGTGGAGCGTGATGACCATTATCAGCGGTTTTGCCACTGGTTTGGTCCTGTTGATTTCAGCACGTTTTTTTGTTGGGGTTGCCGAAGCCGCACTGAGCCCGGCTGTGTACTCCATGCTTTCCGACTATTTCAGGCCGAGCCAGCGGGCCACGGTTTTTTCGATCTATGCTTCGGGCATTTTTCTCGGTATTGGAATTGCTTTTTTGGCAGGAGGTACGGTAGCCCAATCCTACGACTGGCGCACGGCCATGCAGGTGGTTGGGGCGCCCGGTCTGGTTTTGGCGGGCGTGGGTTGGTTCGTCATTAAAGAGCTGCCGCGAGGAATAACCAAAGGCGGAGGGCACTACGATTTCGAACAGCCGATGGCCGAGGTACTCAAATATATCCTGCGCAAAAAGACGGTACTCCTACATCTGGCCGGGTTCTCATTCCTGGCCTGTACCGGCTACACCATACTGGCATTTGTCGGGACGGTACTGACCAAAATTCATGAGGCCCAGCACTTGGTTCCCCATTACGGCTGGTTCATGTTTGCCACCGGTGGAAGTGTAATGCTTTCCGGCAGATTGGCTGACTGGCTGGCGGTCCGCTACGGTGCGTCCCGCCGCTTTATTATCGGGGTTATTGCAGGATTGCTTTGCCTGCCGCTTTATTATTTTGGATTATTTGCTGAATCAGCTACTGCAGCCTTGGTTTTGATTGGACTAGCCAACGTGATTTCATCCTGCTACAACGGGGTAGCCGCCGCCCTCATCCAGTACCTGGTAAAACCAAACATGCGTGCTTTGGCCGGGGGATTATACCTGTTCGTAATCAGCGTGGTAGGATTCGGTCTCGGTCCGCCCCTAACTGGCTTGTTGATAGACACCGTTTTTACGGGAAATTACGGTCCTTCATATGCTCTGATGAGCGTTATCACCAGCTGTGGATTACTCGGAAGCATTTGTTTTTTATTGGCGATGAGAAGTTATAAATATGATGCCGAAAAGGAAGGAGAGGGGGAAGGATAAAAATTGAAGGTGGCAGGATGCCCTGTCAGGATAAAATTAAGTTCATCCTGCAACCTTCACGTTGAAATTTATACATCGGCAAGAGCTTGAGAGAGTGCTTGAAGCGTTTTCTTTGCATCTCCAAAAAACATCTGGTTACTCTCCTTGTAGAATAACGGGTTGTCAATGCCTGCATAACCGGGGGAGAGACTACGCTTGAAGACGATGGTTCGGTCGGCCTCATCTACATTCATAATAGGCATGCCATAAATAGGACTGCCAGGCTCAGTCTTAGCCACCGGATTCACTACGTCATTGGCGCCGATAATCAGCACCACGTCCGTTGATTTAAATTCTGGATTGATCTGTTCCATATCATAGAGCTGGTCGTAGGGTACGTCTGCCTCGGCAAGCAATACGTTCATGTGGCCAGGCATACGTCCCGCAACCGGATGAATACCATATTTTACTTCTACGCCCTTAGATTCAAGCGTATCTGCCACCTCTTTTAGAATGTGTTGTGCTTGAGCTACAGCCAGTCCGTAACCAGGTACAATAATGACCTTGTCGGCGTAGGCCGTTTGCAGGGCCACATCTTCCGGCATGGTTTCTCGAACCGTTTTATCAATGTCTGATGCAGGTCCACCACCACTCGATGAGTCGCCGTCGCCGCCGAACGCGCCAAACAGCACGTTGCGGAGGGTTCGGTTCATCGCCTTACACATGATGTTGGTGAGGATGAGTCCAGCCGCCCCAACCAGTGCACCAGAAATAATCAGCAGGTTGTTGTCAATAACAAATCCGGCCATAGAGGCAGCAATACCGGAATAGGAGTTAAGCAGGGAAATTACCACCGGCATATCTGCACCGCCAATAGGAAGAACCGTCAATACGCCCAGAAGCAATGCTATCCCAAAAATAAGCCAGAATGCCAGCAGGTTTGTTGGGTCAAAGGCAAACCAGCCGACAAGCCCAAGCGTACCTACTGTTACAAACAGGTTGAAATAGTTTTGACCCGGAAAGGCGATCTGTCCACCGTCGATAAATCCTTTCAGCTTGCCAAATGCGATGAAACTTCCGGTGAAGGTGATGGAGCCAATCAATATACTTAACCCGATGGTGACCAGGTCCTGCCCGCCAAAAACAGTAAGATCTGTAGCCTTCGAAAATTCTCCCCAGGCTACCAGTGCTGAAGCACCTCCACCAAAACCATTGAAAATAGCAACCATTTCTGGCATCGCTGTCATTTCGACTTTCTTGGCTGCCACGGCCCCAATTATACCACCAATCAAAACACCGGCAATAATATATTCGAAAGTGAGAATCTGCTGATCGAAAAGGGTTACAATAACGCCCATAAGCATGCCAAATGCAGCCATCTGGTTACCTGAGCGAGCCGTAGCAGGGGAGCCCAGACGTTTGATGCCGATAATAAAAAACGACATTGCAACCAGGTAGAGTAATTGGATGAGATCGGGCAGAATGCTTTGAATGACTTGCGGTAAAAACTGACTCATCAGTTATCCTCCTTTTTTTTGAACATCTCCAGCATGCGGTCAGTTACCATAAAACCGCCCACCACGTTGATAGTAGCAAAAATGATAGCCATCATACCAATAATATGAGCGTATCCACCGCCGATATTACCAGCAACTGTCAGCGCACCGATAATGGTAATACCGGATATAGCGTTGGCCCCGGACATTAGCGGTGTGTGTAACGTGGGAGGCACTTTTGCGATAAGTTCAAAGCCCACAAAAGATGCGAGCACAAAAATAAATAGATTAAAAATTAATCCAGACATAGAAATTTAATTAGTATGAAGAATAATGATCAAATGATCGTAGGAAATTCGACTGCCGAAACAAGCTGCTTCAACAATCGAAGGTCAGAGTTCTGTAATTTAGGATTCGTCGTCCTTCAGCATTGGGCTGATTATTTCCCCGTTGTGAGTAATCGTCGTTTTGAGCGTAATTTCATCTTCAAAATCGAAGTTGAGCTTTCCCTCCTCTTCGTTAATAAGATGATCCAGAAGAGCTATCATGTTTTTGGAATAGAGCTTGCTTGCGTGATAGGCAAGCTGGCTGGGCAGATCCAGCGGCCCTAAAATTTTAACTCCGCTGTTGGATACGATAGTCTCACCCGGCTCGGTCACTTCGCAGTTTCCGCCCTGTTCGGCGGCGAGGTCTACAACTACAGCACCCGGATGCATATCCTGCACCATCTCTTTAGTTATGAGCAGAGGAGCCGGCCTGCCTGGAATCAAAGCTGTGGTAATGATGATATCTGATTTCTTGGCATGCTCATGAATTACCTGCCGTTGCCGTTCCTGTTTATCTTCCGAAAGCTCTTTGGCGTAACCGCTATCGGACTGGGTGTCTTCACCAACATCAGGAACCTCAACAAAACTGCCCCCGAGACTTTCTACCTGTTCCTTCACTTCCGGGCGAATATCAAACGCTTCCACGCGTGCTCCGAGTCGCTTGGTGGTGGCAATAGCTTGCAGCCCGGCAACACCCGCACCGAGTACCAGTACTTTGGCAGGAGCAATGGTTCCAGCCGCGGTCATCATCATAGGCAGGTAACGGTCCAGCTCATTGGCCCCGATCAGGGCTGCTTTATACCCGGCAATGGAACTCATAGAGGAGAGCGCATCCATACTCTGTGCGCGCGAAATTCGCGGAATGGCATCCATCCCCAAGGAGGTAACCCCCTGGGTTTTAAGCTCTTCCACAATATCCCGGTTTTGTAAAGCCCACAAAAAGCAGACAAGAACACTGCCTTTTTTAAGATGCTTCCGATCCTTTTCCGGAGGGGTAAGAATGCTCAGCAGTAGATCTGCTTCAGCAAAAAGCTTGTTACGATCGTCAATAATTTGGGCTCCAGCTTCTTCATAAGCTGAATTGACAAAGTTAGACGCATCACCGGCGTCTTTTTCAATCCAAACTTCAAAATCCTTGTCTATCAGTTGCTTGGCCGTTTCCGGAATGAGAGCAACTCGTTTTTCTAAATTTCCCGTTTCTTTTGGTACGGCAATAATCAATATGAACCCTCCAACTGTCAGTTAAAAACTTGGAACATATATAATAAAGGAATTGGACGAAATGCAAATCGATGTAAAACTAAGACCTTCAAATCAATTTTGCACCCTAAAATATTGAAAAATACTATAGAATCTATAGAAAATATCGACTCAATGGTGAGGGTTATTTTTTGTATTATTGAATGAAATAAAAATAAAGATAGGAATAATGGAAGATTTGACAGGAAAAACATTTGATGTAGTAATTATTGGGAGTGGACCAGCAGGACTTACAGCCGCGCTCTATGCAGCGCGGGCCGATCTTGAACCGCTGGTTTTTGAAGGGCCCGAACCCGGCGGACAGCTGATCCAGACCACCGATGTGGAGAATTATCCCGGCTACCCGGAGGGCGTTTTAGGTCCTAAAATGATGGAAGACTTCCGGGAGCAGGCCAAGCGTTTTGGTGCTGACTGTCGCTATGGAATGGTCACCAATGTAGAATTCGGCAAAAGACCTTACAAGTTGACGGTGGATGAAGAAACCGATCTCTATGCAAAATCTATTATAGTTTCAACAGGAGCTTCTGCCAAATGGCTGGGACTTGAAAGCGAGCAGGAGCTCCGTGGTAAGGGCGTTTCAGCATGTGCAACCTGTGACGGTGCTTTTTTCCGTAATGAGCATGTGATTATTGTTGGCGGTGGAGACACAGCCATGGAAGAGGCGACTTATTTGACTAAATTTGCCGATAAGGTAACAGTGCTCCACCGCCGGCAGGAACTGCGCGCATCAAAAGCGATGCAGAATCGCGCTTTTGCGAACGACAAAATTGAGTTCATGTGGGATACCGAACTCCAGGAAGTTTTGGGCGACGAGGTGGTAGACGGTGTGAAAGTGATCAACAATGAAACGAAAGAGATCACTACCCTGGAGGATGTAACCGGCGTCTTTATCGCCATCGGTCACAAACCGAACACCGATCTTTTTAAAGGCGTGCTTGATATGGACGATGTCGGCTATATTCAAACAAAAGGCCAATCCACAGAAACAAATATGGAAGGTATTTTTGCCTCTGGCGACGCGATGGACCCGGTCTACCGGCAGGCGGTTACTGCCGCGGGGACCGGTTGTCGAGCCGCGCTGGATGCCGAACGATATTTAGGTGAGCAGGAGGTCAGTGAAAAGGCGATCGCCGAAGACCACTGGAAGTAACCTATAAGCAATTTTTAAAGTCAAGTATTTCAATGAGCAACATCTTGTAGAGGGCTCCTCAAGACTAGTTGCTCATTGTCCCCTTGATCATTGTTCACTGTCTTCATCTCCATTCTCTTTCTTGCCCACCGTTTTTTCGGTTTTCTCATCATCAGGAGTCGATTCCGCACTCTCTGCTGCCTCTGATTCCGTCTCTTCATCCTCCTCTTCTATATCAATGACAACCTCGGCGTCATCCACCTCGTACTCATCTTCATCCATCTCATCATCGGGATAGCGCTCTACGATGATTTTTACATCATTCATAAAAAGTGCAAACATGCTGATGGCAGAAACTACCGGGGCCATTGCCGTTACTAGAGCTGTGCCCGCTACTCCGGCGGTTAACTGCGTTTGAAACAACACTTTTCCTTTCTTGTTCTGGATGATCAGCCTACGGGCATTACCTTCCTTGATCAGTCTTCTAATCTGTTTGATGATTTGAGAGGCGGTACCTTTAATTTCTTCTGTGAAAGTCTTCTGGGATTCGGATCGGGTCATAATTTCGTTTTCCATGCGATTTTAAACTCCAGTTCTAAGATAATCGGATCAATTTTGTAAGGATTGTTCTTTTCAATGGTCTAATACGTAAAAGAAACAGTAAAGATTCATTGGAGACATATGCTTTCACGCGTTTACAGTGCGGCTACTATCGGTGTTGATGCCAAAATTATTGAAGTTGAAACAAACATGTCATCGGGGATGCCCAAGTATTTTTTGGTGGGGCTGCCGGACCGGGCGGTGAGTGAATCTAGCGATAGGATCGAAGCGGCACTGAGCAACTCGGAGGCCAGTTTTCCGCGCGGTCGTGTAACCGTAAACCTGGCCCCGGCTGACCTTCCCAAAGAGGGCAGCGCGTTTGACCTGCCGATCGCCGTCAGCCTGCTGAACGTTTCCCGCCAGTTAAAAACCGACAAGCTGGATTCCACCATGATTGTCGGGGAGCTGGCCCTCGATGGCAAGCTGCGCCCCATAAAAGGCGTGCTTCCCGTTGCCGTGGAAGCACAAAAACAGGGGATGGAGAATATCATCGTGCCAGCCGAAAACGGTCCTGAGGCTGCGGTGGTGGAGGGCATCAATGTCTACGCATTCGATAAGGTGATTGACGTAATGAATTGGCTGGAAGATGATGTGGGATCACCGCTCCAGGTAGATATTGATAAGATGTTCAGTCGCAATGGACAGATGGAAATACTCGACTTTAGTGATGTGCGCGGCCAGGAAAATGTGAAGCGCGCCCTGGAAGTTTCAGCCGCAGGGGGACATAACGCGATTATGGTAGGCCCGCCCGGCTCCGGCAAAACGATGATGGCGCGTCGGCTGCCCACCATTTTGCCTCCGCTTACACTTGACGAAGCCCTGGAGACGACAAAGATTCATTCCGTTTCTGGCCTTTTGCCTTCCGGTAAAGCGTTGGTAACGCAGCGCCCCTTCCGTTCGCCGCATCACACTGTGTCGGACGTGGCTCTGGTCGGGGGCGGTAGCATTCCCATGCCGGGCGAAATTTCGATGGCCCACAACGGCGTGCTCTTTTTGGATGAACTTCCTGAATTCAAACGCAGCGCGCTGGAGGTGATGCGCCAGCCCCTGGAGGATGGCAATGTTAGCATCTCCCGGGCGCGCATGAGCGTGAGCTACCCGAGCCGCATCATGCTGGTAGCCTCCATGAATCCCTCCCCCACCGGGGACTGGTACGATGCCGCCGATCCCGCTGGTGCTACCCCGGCACAGATGCAGCGCTACCTGAGTAAAATAAGCGGCCCGATGCTTGATCGTATCGACCTGCATATAGAGGTTCAAAAAGTGAGTTACGAAGAGCTTTCCAGCAAATCGAAGGGCGAATCCTCCGATAAAATCCGTGAACGCGTGATCCAGGCGCGGGAAGTACAAACCCAGCGGTTTCTGGGGATGAAGGGGGTGTACTGCAACGCCCAGATGAATACGAAGACGGTGCGCAAAATCTGCAAGCTGGATGAGACCAGTTCCCAGATGCTCAAAAAAGCTATTACATCATTAGGGCTCTCGGCCCGCGCGTATGATCGCATCCTCAAGGTGTCCCGAACTATTGCGGACCTGGAGCATTCCGAGTCGATACGCTCAAATCATGTAGCCGAGGCGATCCAATACCGCAGCCTGGACCGTGAAGGCTGGCTGGGTTAAACAGTTTTTAAGGGTGTTAGTGATTCATAGACTCGGAATCTGAGAGAAAAATATGGATACTGCTTTTTGGAGTTGTGCCACAAAGTTAGATGCTGTGATATAGCCTGTTGCAACAAACAGTAGAAAAGACAGTATCATCTACTTGGAACCCAAAACGGAGAGAACGATGACTAACAATAGCCACTGGGAGGGTGGACTCATATTTGCAATTCCCTTTTTGCTACTGCTGCTGTACCTGTTTGTATTTTGATCTGTGAAGCATTGTTATTTATTCAAACCGCGCAAGGTGGGGCCGGCATTTTTGTATCCTTCTTTGAAGAAATCTTTAAACTTTTCCCAGAGTTTGGGGATGGATTCTTCCCATTCCACACCCGCTTCTGCTTCGAAGTTTACAAGGCTCCAAACAGGGATAGCTATCTTTAGTTTCGCGTTAGCATTTATTTTTGGATCATTTATTTTCTCTTTTACCTTAGCTTTATTGGGTAGCTCAGCATTTTCTAAAAGTTGTTGGGTTGCCGTTAAAAACTTTTCAGTCTCATTTACTGAAATTTCTTCGACAGTAGCATAGATTTTTTCCAGCATGACAAGCCTGTTTACATCCATCTGGCTGGTCAGTTCTTCGATGAGTTGCCTGTGGCTTTCATCAAACTTATTTAGAATAGTTGACTGCAATTTTTCCAGATCATTTTTGATAGTTGACCTTGTTTTTTCGTGCTGTTTTCGGGTAAGGGATTGTGTCTTTTTAAATTTTTTATCGAGATAATCACGGGTAACCGATTGGTTATCGGTGTCTTGTTCTAAATCTTCTTCCATCTCAGGCAATGCAACAATCCCCTCCAGCAGTGGTCTGATTTCGATCTGCTCATATTCCGGGGCAGGTCCTTCAACCGTTCGCTGGCCAGACTCCAGTTGTTGTAGGGTTTCATCAAGCTTAAAATAGTGCAGTTCACTTGATTCTTCTTTTCGATACGGGATCTGCTCTTTGACCCCGGCATTCCAGTTGATTCTCCTTAAGGACTCGTAAATCTTTTCTACTAGATCCGTATGGGGCAGAAGTTCCTTTTTTCAACGGTCACGGTGACTTTTAGACTATTTTTGGGGTGTTCAACCAGTACCCGAACACCGTTCTTCCGTAGGATAATACCATTTTTCCAGTAGTTCAGTGGTTCCGAAAATTCACCAAAGCGAGACATAAACTGTACCATAATACTAGGATGCACATACTTCGGATATTTATAAACAAGAATGGGATCTTCGTTACTGTCCCATAAATTGTTGAATTTTGCTTGGTCAGGCTTCTCTGGCAGGTATTGCGGGGCTATAAAAGTTTCGGGGTCCTCTGGCTTTTCGAAAATAAGTTCAAACTTTTTTAAAAGCTCCAGGATGTCAAGGCGTTTATCTTCGCTGAATCGCTCCAGTTTTTGGTGAACACGGTTTATCGTAAATTCACCCGGACTATTTTTGCCTGATGCTGCAATTTCATCGTCAAGCAATTCATAAATACGGTCCAATGCCCATTTGGGATCAATAATGATGGTGTCGTTAAGACGCTCAGATTCAGTATAGAAAAATACATCACCCGTTACATGCATGTATTCCAATAAAACTCCGGAAGACTTCTCATCTATACCTTCTTCAGTACAGAGCCTTGTGTAATCAGGTTTGCTTAGTTCATGCTGGTCAAATTCATCTTTTAATTGTTTCAGCTTTATGCGGATCTCTTGCCAGGATATTGGGATTTCTATCCCAATCATTCCTGATAGCGTCGGATGAGAGGCCAGTTGTCGGCGTATTTCATTTTTTAACGTGTTAATCTTAATATTATCCTCAGCACTCACACTTAAAAATTCCTGGACATTGTATTCGTCCCTGAAGCTGATTCTGTTTGTCAACGCCGCATTTTTTCTTGTCGATTTTATTTTGAACTAATAGTATTGGGCTGTTACCACTCAAAGAGCGAATTTTGTCCAGCCAATACTGGTAAGGCATAAATTTCTCCGGTTCCTTCTCCATCTTCTCTTCTGTTCTGCAATCCCAAACCAGCACATAAAGAGCCCGGTAGGTCATAAAAAAGCGGTGCGTGGCGTGGTAAATATCCTGCCCGCCGAAATCCCACATGTTCAGAGCTATGGTTTCTCCCGAGCTGGTACCTGTTTCTTGATTTAGTTTCAACTTCCAGGGTATGATGCGAATTCCATGGGTCGAATCTTCGTCTTTGTTATATATTCCCAACCGCAATCGTTTAGCTATGGAAGTCTTTCCAACTCGTCCGTTGCCAACAAAAATGATTTTACCTAAAATCCGCAGGCTTTTTACTTGCATAGGATAATTATTTTACCGGAGGGTATGCGCATCTGATTTACTTTTAAGTGACCAATATCAGCAATCATTGAGCAGCAGATGTAGGCAAATGTTCGAATGTCATGGGAACCGAAGGCTCTTTTTACCCTGTTTTACCGGCTCGTACTGCACACCTCGCCCGATAGACTGATATTCCGCTTCCATACATTTGTGGCTCCGAGAGGGGGGGCTAGGCCAGCAGGGGGCTGTAATCCTTGTCGGTGTAGAGTTTGAGCACAGCACGCCGGCCGGTCCTGATCCACTTGGCGGGGACGCTGATGAAGCGGAAGATAAACTTCTTGAGCCGGAAAGTAGGCTGTAGCCAAGAAAGTTGTTGGGCGTATCGTTCGATCAGATATCGGTAAAAATTAGCAATGATCCCGGTCAGGATCATAAAGGCCGTATTATGAGACAGCAGCGAGCAGGGCAGTTTCGACCAGCCAAAATCGTTGCCCATCACATCAAACAGCCGCTCACTGGCCCCGCGCCCGTTGTAGAAGGCCACGACTTCTTCGGCGGCCTCCTGCTCGTCGGTAAGGATCGCCCGCCAGGTGTAGGCTCCGCCGCTGAAGATGTCGGCCTGCCCGTCGGCCCGTTTGATCCGGCTGAGGACCAACCGGTAGGCGCGGTCTCCGCCAAAGGGGCGCCACCCGGAAAGTTCGGCCACATCCATAGGCTGGCCGCTGATGGCGACGGATTTCCAGTCGTCTTCGGGCAGGGCCCCGACCTGCTGTTCCATGGCCGGGCTTCGTTTGGCCCGGATGCAGAACGAGTTGCACTGGTTTTCGACTATCTTCACGACCTCTTTCTGGTAGGAGGCCGAATCCGCACGGAACCGCCCGATGGAAACCTGATGATTGCTTAGGGTCTCAAATACCCGCTTCAGGGTCTGCTGCTGGGCGTAGGTGGCCGGGCTGTTGCCGCCCCGGCCTTCGATGTAGACCGGCTTGTTTCCGATGGAGGCGACGGCCGGCTGATAACCGTTGCATTTTTTATAGGTGCGGGCCGCATCCCATTTTTCGGTGGCGATAACCTGGTTGTCGTAGTCCAGATCGTAGCAGTCCTGCTTGTTGAGCTGACCGGTAACCTGTAAGGCTTCGACCAATAGCTCGTTGAGGGGAGTGTTGATATTGAACTGATGGGCTACCCCGCTGGCCGGGTTGATCTGCTCGGTGGTCTGTTGGCTGAGCTCCTTAATCCCCCGCAAGATGGTATTCGGGGCTACTGGCTGACATGCCTTTGATTTGATCAAGCGGCCCGCTCAGGTGCTCGGCCAAGTCTTCGGCGCAGTCTCCGCCGCACAGGAAAATCCCCAGCTGATTGCCCACAATATCGCTATAGGAGAATCCCCTCGTCTGGACCCGCTCGCCCAGCTGCCGGTCGATAAGATCGGCCAGCCCAGACTGATGAAAATGCTCATAACAAAAATTAAATCCGCCAAATGGTGTGATCTTGTCCGCTGATTTTGTAATATGCATGCATCATTTATTTAGTGAGTGGTTTCACCTAAATAAATGAAAACTTCTGAGCCAAAAAAGCCTGAATACAACCTGTTCAGCAACTTTTTTGGCTCTTTTTTTATATTGCCTGCGGATTTAAGGTTTTAGCTTCTTTTAGCGTAACGGTCCCTTTTTTAGCAGCTTCCAAGTAGGATTTGATATGTTCGAATCCTAAATTTGCGAGCTCCTGCGGGGGATATTTTAGCTGGTTGCCCGCCAGATTCAAGGATTGGAGGTTGGTCAACCGGGACAAGGACACCGGCAGGGAACTGAGCCGGTTGTGCGACAGGTTTAGGGATTGGAGGCTGGTCAGCTCGGAGATGGACACCGGCAGTGAGCTGATCTGGTTGCGTGCGAGGTTCAGGGATTGGAGGCTGGTCAGCTCGGAAATGGACACCGGCAGGGAACTGAGCTGGTTTTGCATGAGATCCAGGAATTGGAGGCTGGTCAACCGGGAGAAGACACCGGCAGGGAACTGAGCCGGTTGTGCGATAGGTTAAGATCTCTCAGATTGGGCAGATCGAAAAGTTCTTCCGGCAACTCCTCTGAAGTTAGTTGCAATTCTGAAAGATCTAGAACTTGTTGGTTATTTCTTTTTACTTCTTTAACGCGTTTTATCGCTTTTGATGCGGTCATATATCAAATAAGTCTTCTTTTATCAGTTGTTTGTATATAACCCAGTACTGTTTGCAAATGCAATTCCGGCTTTGCACCATAACTTTGTTATTTTCCGTTCAAATTTAATTTCCAGGAGTTAAACAGAAGGTTACCCATTGAGCACATACGCCAACATCGTCTTTCCCACCGCCGTGCGGCATCCGTTTACCTATGCCGTGCCGCCGGAGCTTCAGCAGCAGATAGAGCCCGGCATCCGCGTGTGGGTGCCGCTGCAGAAGCACAAGTCTATTGGAATGGTGGTGAACATACACGAGAAGAAGCCCGATTTCAGAACACGTCCCATAGAGAAGGTATTGGATGAGAAACCGATTCTGTCCCAGGAGCTGCTGGATCTCACCCGCTGGGTGCATCGCTTTTACTATTGCGGGTGGGGAGAGGTTATCCAGGCGGCACTGCCTGTGGGGCTCAATTTCTACTCAGAAGAGTATCTCAAGGCGGGCGATAACTCTCAGTCTGGTACGATGGAGTTCAACAAATATGAGCGTACTATTATTGATGAGGTTTCTAATGATGACGAACTGCTCTATTCCGAAGCTAAAAAACGGTGGTCTGACGGCAGCTACGGGAAAGCGCTGAAAAAACTGGTCGACAAAGATTTTCTGGAAGTATGGGAGCAGCCCGCCATGAAGATGAAACCGCAAACGGCAAGGCAGTGGCAGTGGCATTCGGAAGATTCTCCTGGAGAGGCTGAAAAGCTGGTTAAAGAATACCTCTCCAACGGGAAAGAATATAAGTGGATTAAGGCCCTGCAAAAATTACGAGAGCTGGGGCTGCCGGAACTGCAGGAGGTGCTCTCCGAACATGAAGTGTTGGATTACTATTCGTTAAACCGAATTGCGGAAGAAGGAATAATCCAATCGGAGGAAGTGGAAGTGACGGGTCATAAAATTGAGGGGCTCGAATACGCCCCTTCCAAAATAAATACTCTCAACAAGAAACAGCAGGACGCGTTTGATGCCATCGAGGAGCCGCTGGATGCAAATTCCTTTGCCAGTTTTCTTTTGTATGGCGTTACCGGCAGCGGGAAGACGGAGGTCTATATCCATGCCCTGAAAAAAGCACTGTCCCAGGGCAAGGGAGGTATTGTATTGGTGCCGGAAATAAGCTTGACGCCCCAGACGGTGAAGCGTTTTTACCAGATTTTTGGGGATACCATCGCCGTACTGCACAGCGGACTCACCGATCGGGAGAGGTACGAAGCCTGGCAGCAGCTGCGAAATGGAGAAAAGAAAATCGCCATCGGGGCCCGTTCTGCTGTGTATGCCCCCATAGAAAATATCGGCTTGATTATTGTCGATGAAGAGCATGACGCCTCCTACAAGCAAACCGATCCCGCCCCGCGCTATCACGGGCGCGATGTGGCGATCATGCGGGCCTGGCTGAATGATGCTACCGTAGTGATGGGGTCGGCCACGCCCAGCATGAATTCGCTCTACAATGCGCGGAAAGAAAAGAGCACCATGCTTACACTACCGAGCCGGCATGAAGGGGCCACTCTTCCGGAGGTGAATGTGGTGGACCTAAAGCAGTACCGGTCGGCGATGCGGGGACCACTGGCAGTATCTCTTTTCAAGGCAATTGAACAGGCGCTTGAGCGTAACGAACAGATTATACTGCTGCATAATCGACGTGGGTTTTCCTCTTTCCTGCAGTGCCAGGATTGCGGACATATCCCGGAATGTCCCAACTGCTCGGTGAGTTTAACGTATCATAAAATTAAAGAGGTACTTCGCTGTCATTATTGTGGGTTTTCTCAAAGAATTCCAAATAGATGTGGGTCCTGTAACAGTAGCGAAATCAAGAAGCAGGGGATCGGCACGCAGCAGGTGGAAAATGAGCTGCAGGAGTTATTTCCGGAAGCGGCCGTTACCCGGATGGATCGCGATACAACGTCGGCCAAAGGCAGCCATGAGCGCATACTGTCTGGTTTCGGGAATGGTTCAATTGATATCTTGGTCGGCACGCAGTTGGTAGCCAAGGGACTTGATTTCCCCAACGTGACGGTAGTAGGGGTCATTAACGCGGATACAGAGCTGGCGTTTCCCTCGTTTCGATCGGCCGAGCGGATGTACCAGCTACTCAGCCAGGTTTCAGGTCGTTCCGGCCGGGCGGAGAAAAAAGGGGAGGTCTACCTGCAGACCTGGCAGGCGGATCACTTTGCCATACAATGCGCTAAAGAACACAATCACAGGAAATTTGCACGCCAGGAGATGAGCAAACGAAAGGATCTGTATTATCCACCTTATTCCAGGATTATAGCTATCCAGTTCAAAAGCAGAGATTCCCAAAAAGTAGCTAAGGTCGCCAATGCCTTTACCCGCTGCCTGCGCGAAACGGCTGCCGATAATCCGGTGCTGGGGCCGTCACCCGCAGCCATCACAAAAATGCAGGGATTTGTGCGCTGGGAAAGCATGTTGAAGCTAAATCCCGACCTAAAACCTCGCAGATAGAACAACTTATCGATCACACGTTCAGCCGCTACGAGCAAAAAAAACCGAAAGGAACCAGCACTGTCCGGATTAATGTTGATGTAGATGCGATAGAATAAGAATATTTTCAGCTTGCAATGTGTGATAGAAATTCGATTATTTACTAGCAAGCACTGAATTTTTGTGATCCCAACCAAAGATGCCATGGGTGAGGAAAGAGTAAAATTGGCCGACAGTCAGGAAGAAACTCAGCAGTTTATGAAGAACGTGCTGAAGGACCTCCACGCGCTCAACAAGATGTTGAAGGGCGATTGGTTTGAAACTGACCCTATCCGCATCGGAGCTGAGCAGGAAATGTGCTTGGTTGATCAACATGCTAAGGCATCGCCCACCTCCATGGAAGTGCTGGAAAAGCTTAAAGATAGCGACACCTACACTACCGAGTTTGCCAAGTTCAATTTAGAAATCAACCTGACTCCTCTTGAATTCAAAGAAGATTGTCTTTCGCAAATGGAAAGCAACCTCTCCGACAGGGTGGAAACAGTTCGGAAAGCTGCCCAGGAGTTGGGTAGCGACATAATTCTTACCGGAATTCTTCCGACTATTCGTCAAGCTGATGTGGACCTGAAAAACATGACGCCCCTTCAGCGATATCGGGCGCTCTGCCAGGCCATAAACAAGCTGCGTGGAGAAGAGTATGACCTGCGAATCCAGGGCATGGACGAGCTGCTTATGAAGTTTGATTCTCCGCTGCTGGAGGCATGCAACACCGGTTTTCAGGTGCATTTGCAGGTTAAGCCAGAGGAGTTTGTCCGCAAGTATAATATTGCCCAGGCCATAACAGCTCCCGTGTTGGCTTGTTCGGTGGGGTCGCCGATTCTGTTCGGAAAACGGCTGTGGAATGAAACACGGATCGCGCTGTTTCAGCAGTCGGTGGATACCCGGCAGGTGGGCGATCATCTGCGGGACAGCAGTCCGCGCGTTACCTTCGGCAACGAATGGGTCGATGAGAGCATCCTTGATATTTTCCAGGAGGATACAGCCCGATATCGTGTTTTGCTAAGTTCAGAGATTGAAGAAGATGTAGAGGAAAAGATAGCCAACGGAGAATCACCTATGCTTGCCGCCCTGCAGATTCACAACGGCACGGTATACAGGTGGAATCGTCCCTGCTATGGTGTGAAGGATGGTAAGCCGCACCTGCGAATTGAAAACCGGGTATTCCCCTCCGGACCGACCGTTACTGATGAAATCGCAAATTCTGCGTTCTGGTTGGGGCTTATGAACAAAATGGAGGACTATTATCCCAACATCAGGGAAGAGATGGATTTTGACCAGGCACGAATGAACTTTGTGGCAGCTTCAAAGATGGGGCTCGATACCAAATTCCGCTGGTTTGACACCAAGCGCGTGAACGCTGTAGACCTGATTACCGAAGAACTGCTTCCCATCGCCCGCGAGGGACTTCAGAAAGCCAACATTCGGGAAAGCGACATCGATACCTACCTGGAGATTATCGAGGAGCGCACTACCTCCGGGCAGACCATGTCCTACTGGATGCTGGATAACTATGCGAAGTTGCTAAAAGAGAACAGCTCCAAAGAGCAGAGCCTGGCGGCAATGACAACCGCGATGATAAAATACCAAAAGAAGGGAGAGCCCGTTCACAAATGGGGTCGCGCCCGGATGGAGGACCTGGAGCACTGGCAACCGTCAAGCCTGTTGGTTGAAGAATTTATGACCACGGACCTGTTTACCGTCCAAAAAGATGATATTTTAGAGTTCACCGCCGACCTGATGGACTGGCGACGCATACGCTACGTGCCGGTTGAAGATGACAAGAAGCACCTGATTGGACTGGTGACCATGAGGAAAATATTCCGTGATTACAACAATGCCCTCCATCACAACGAAGAACTGCAGACGACGGTTGAGGATATTATGATTAAAAACCCCATTACAATCCACCCGGAAGCTTCCATCATGGAGGCGATGGAAATTATGGGCGACAAGCAGATCGGTTGTCTGCCGGTCGTGAAAAACAACCGGTTGGTGGGGATCATAACGGAAGGTAATTATATGACCATTACCGCGCGTCTGCTACGAGCTATACATGCGAACAGTGATAAACAAGATGAACAAGAGTCAAAAAACAGCAACTGAACCCTTTCTACCTCAAGAATCCCCTTCTCGAATAATTGGACGTATTGATGGAGCAGGTAATGGTCCTACCATTATTGTATTTGCCGGCATACATGGAAATGAACCGGCCGGTATCCAAGCGCTGTCCAACATTTTTACCGAGCTTGAGGGTAAGGAAGAGAAATTTAACGGCAAACTGATCGGCATTCGTGCCAACCTGCATGCGCTCTATGAAGGCGTGCGATTTGTGGATGAAGATATGAACCGTATATGGTTTCCCTCCATTATCGATAAAATTCGCCGTAGTGCCACGGAAGAACTGGAATCCAGTGAGCGGATACAGATCAAAAATGTACTGGCCATATTAGATCGTGAGCTAGACGAAAAAAACGATCAGCCGGTAATTTTTGTAGATTTGCACTCCTTCTCCGCGCAGGGGGATATGTTTGCAATAACGGCACGAAAAGAGCACCACATGAAGATGCTTTCCTCCATGCACATCCCGATGATTTTTGGGATTGAGGAGGCGTTGCGGGGCACAGCATTGCGCTATTTCCAGGATTTTGGTTACATCACTTTTGCCCTGGAGGGCGGTAATCACCAAAACAAGTTGACTGTAACGAATAATACCGCCGCCATGATGTTGCTAGTATCCCACGCAGGATGCCTGGATTCCTCTGAGACCCCTAACTTCGTAGAGTATAACCGGCACCTGCTGCAGCAGAATGAGCAATTGCCTTCTAAAGTAGAGCTTGTTTACCAGCATATTATTGAAGATGGCGACAACTTTGCTATGCGCCCGGGATACACCAATTTTCAGCCGGTAAAGAAAGGCGAATGGCTGGCCAACGACAGGAACGGCCAGATACGCGCACAATGTGACGGTTACATTTTGATGCCGCTCTATCAAAAACAGGGTGACGACGGATTTTTTCTTGTCAGCGAGCAGGGATGATTGTCAAATTTTTTTATCTTACATCAACCATCAATTGTTACGCTCTATCAATTTAATGAGCTTTATCTTTTCGAATTACCGGCATTTCACCAAAGGATTTATCCTAACAGCACCAAAATCTCCCGTTTGCAATGAATGATTACCAATTCATAGATGGAACTCGACTCTCATCTGTTATTGAGGCGCTGATCTTCTCCAATCCGGAGCCGCTTTCCGCGGAAAAACTCTGTGAGATTATTCAGCAGGGGGATGAAAACCTGGAGCTGGAACCGGATGCCATCACAATGTTCGTGGAAAAGCTAAACCAGCGCTACGATGAAAATGGCCTGGCGTTTAATATTAGCAAGGTGGCGGGGGGCTATACTTTTGCTACCCGCAAAAAATATGATGACTGGCTCAGCATTATCCAGCATGAAAATGCCTATCGCAAGCTCTCACAGTCGGCCATTGAAACCCTGGCGATTGTAGCCTACAAGCAGCCGATCACCAAACCGGAAGTGGATGATATTCGGGGGGTGGACTCAGGCTATATTCTGCGTCAGCTGCTGGAAAAAGTACTGATCGAGGTTTCTGGACGGCTGGATGCACCGGGTAAGCCGCTGCTTTATCGAACCACGGAGCACTTTCTGCAGCATTTTGGGCTTAACTCTATTGACGAGCTGCCAAAACCACGGGAGATTGAAGAGATCCTCAAGGATGATGATATGGCCAAGCACCGGCAGTTTTTGATCGACCGGCAGCTGGAGCTGGAAGACCTGGAAAAGCAGCAGGATGAAGAGAATTCCGATGATATTTCGTTGCTGAATGTGGTGAAGAAACTGAGTGGTAACAACAGCAATGGCAATGAGGGCAGCGAACCTGCGTCTGGCGAAGAAAAGAGTGATGATACTGGTGGCAGTGAACAAGATAATTCTGATGATCAAGGTAAGGTAGAAGATGTCGTCTCGTCGTAAAAAAGAACCAAAGGTAAAAGCAAGCAGCAGAATCCTAATCAGACGCCCAACGAGGCCGAGCAAAATTATGACAAGGATGAGGAGATCCGTATAAATAAATTCATTGCCCATGCCGGTTTTTGCTCGCGCCGTGATGCCGACGATTACGTGGAGCAGGGCAAGGTAACGGTAAATGGAGAGGTCGTTGCCGAACACGGTACCAAGGTTACCCGCCGGGATGAGGTGGAGGTAGATGGACAGGCCCTCAGCCTGGAGCCGTTTGTATATATTTTGCTTAATAAACCCAAAGATACGATTACGACCACTGACGACCCCCGCAATCGTGATACCGTGATGGATAAGATTGAGGACGCCACAGGCAATCGCGTATATCCTGTCGGCCGGCTGGATCGCCATACCATGGGCCTGCTGATCCTTACCAACGATGGCGACCTGGCTCACCGGCTGATGCATCCCAGCTATAAAGTGCGCAAAACCTATGAGGTGGAAACCGATCGTTTTCTAACCGATGAGGAACTGGATGATTTAGCACGCGGCATTCAGCTGGAAGACGGACAGGCCAAGGCGCACCAGCTGAGCAGACTCCGCGGCCGCGATGGAATTTTACTCTCCATCTTTGAGGGGCGAAATCGGTTCGTTCGCCGCATGATTGAATTTTTTGGTGCAGAAGTTACCAAGCTCAAGCGTGTGGAATATGCCGGATTGACACTGAAAAACGTCAAAATGGGCCGCTGGCGATATCTCCGCCAGAAAGAAATCAACGGCCTGCGCAAGCTGGTAAAACTGCAGCCGCTCGATTTCAACAAATCATAAATTCCGCCTTTGATAAAATTCTCTTTCTGAATTTTATCAAAGGATGTCTTGCAGGTTATAAGTTTTGCTTGAGCTTTTGATTTGTTTGTGTTCAAACGAACATGAAAATTACTGATTGATATTTGCCTGCTGATAAATCACGTTGAGTTACTTTCCAGTCACGGGCATTCATTTTTTAAAGTGAAGAAAATGGATCAAAGAACTTATCAACGAATCCTAGATATTCACGAGAACTGCTCACCTGTTGTTTTGTGGTTTAAATATTTCTTTGCTTTTTAATTTATTGGAGCAAAGATTCTCTGGATTTGATAATTAACGAGAGATTTAATCTTCCGTCGTTCCTTATTTCCATTTTTCCCCGATAAGGGTTGAAAAAGGAATCCTTTATTCGAGCAACAGATCGTTTGAAATAAAATTCATCTTCCTACTATGCTATATGACAATATCGCCAAGCAATCCGGTTCCATAGCTTCAATAGAAGGGCTTCCCATCTATTACGATCTCTATGTGCCTTCGGGGAATAGGAAGGCAGAATTTCCAGTGATCATTTTTTGCACGGATTCAAGGGATTCAAAGACTGGGGCCCTTTCCCGGATGCCTGCGATGAGATCGCACGATCGGGCTTTGGTGTGCTGGCGATGAATTTTTCCTTGAATGGCGTGGGCGAAAGCATGACCGAGTTCGACCAGCTGGACCTGTTTGCGCGGGAAACATTCAGTCAGGATTTGGATGATGTGGGTACAGTCATTGAGTCGTTGAAAACCGGGGAGATCGATTCAGATAAAGCTGAATTGGCTACAGATACCATTGGAATCCTGGGGCACTCCCGCGGTGGACAAACAGCTGTGGCGGCTGCCGCCGAATACCCGGAGATCGCCTGCGTGGTAACGTGGTCGGCCGTAGCAGATTACAACGCTCGATGGAATATGGAGATTAAAAATGATTGGCAGATGAAGGGATATACCGAAATCATGAACGGCCGTACCGGCCAGATTATGAGAATAAATAAAGAAGTATATGATGATGCGAAGCAAAATGCCGATCGCGTGATTGCTCTGAACCGTGTTAAGAATCTACATCTGCCGGCGCTGTTTATCCATTCAAGGGATGATGAGTCAGTGCCCTACACTGAGACTGAAGCGTTATATCGAGCCTCTCCCTCCAAAGACAAGCAGCTGAAGCTGGTGGATGGCGTGGGCCATACCTTCGGCGGGGCGCATCCGTTTGAGGAAGAGGAATTTCCATCAAAATTTGCCGAAATCCTTGAAGATACCACCCGCTGGTTTGAAGAGTATTTGAAATAGGTCAAAGAGGAATACTCGTGTAGAAGAAAGGGCAATTAGTATTTATTCCAAATGAACGGAGGGCTTTTAGTAAACGCTTCACAAATCATAAAATGATCAAGGCCTTTACTCGTTTATGGTGAGTACTTAGATGTTGATTTGAAACCAATTAGAATTTGCGACCCATTAGAAAACTATTTGCAGTACTCATATTTCTGTTTGGGGCTTTTTCAATTCTCAAGGCCCAAAATCCCCCGGAACTGATTAACAATACCGAATTTCGCCCGGTAGCCAAGGAGGCGGTAGACTCCCTTTACAATGCAAATCCCCAAGCCGCCCGGCAGTTGCTGGAGCCTTGGAAACAACGTTATCCCGGTCACCCGCTGTGGATCCTCTTCGACGGTATGGAGCTTTGGTGGCAGATCTTGGCCGATCTCGAGAATACTTCCCTTGATGAAGAATTCTTCAATCTGATGGGTCGCGCCGATTACGAGGCCGGTCGATTGTTGAGCCGCCAGTCTGATCATGCCGACGCACTGATTATCAAGGCGGTCAGCAACGGGTATATTGCCCGTCAGCATGCCAATCGCGAAGACTGGCTGACCAGTGTAAATAAAGCCCGCAAAGCGTTCAGTGCCTACCAGTATATGCTGGAAGTGCAGCCCGAATCTGCCCGACCTCAAGCTTGCGGAAGGGCTAAAACTCTACTATGCAGCGTATCTGCCCGAAGAGTATCCTATCGTAAAAACAGTATCCTGGTTTTTGCCGGATGGGGATAAACAAAAGGGATTGCAATTTCTAAAAGAAGCCGCCAAAGAGAGTATTTTTGCAAGGGCTGAAGCGCGCTATTTTCTCGGTAACATCAGCCTGAATTACGAGGAAGATTACAAGGAAGCCACCCGGCACCTCGAGCAACTCTACAATACCTATCCCCATAACAATTATTATGCGCGCATCCTGGCCCGAAGTTACTACCGAATGGACCGGTTTGATGAAGCTCTTCACCATATCGATAAGTCGTTAGAGCGCTGGCAGCAGAAAGGTCTTAATCACCAGTCAGTACTTAAAGAGGAGCTGCTGACCTGGAAAGGCCGAATTTATTTCCGGCGGTTCCAATACCGGGAGGCAGCTACAACCTTGCAGCAGGCATTTGAGGCCGGCGCAGAGCTTACCACCCCGGAGGAGCGCAGCCAGCATGTGATAGCGGGTTATTTCCTTGGGCGGAGTTTATTGCAGCTTGACAACAAAGAAGAGGCCCGCCACTACCTCCAGGCCATCACCGATATGGAGGCCCAGGAGAACTATCGCGACCATGCCGAACAGCTTCTTAATGAACATTTTTAAGCTTGCCATTCAAAGAAGTTCTGCGCTTGTTTATCTGCTGTTAAGTTATTGATAATATTGATTAAGGCTTTGCCTGTTTTTAATGTTGATTTCCCAAAAATTTGGTTATCTAACACTGAGCAGAATATTTATCATAAAAAATCATGTTTTATGAATTTTAACCAGGTGATGGTTATGGGGGCCGGGGCGGTCGGCGGATATTTTGGAGCGCGTATTGCAGAGCACAGTAATGCGGAAGTATCGTTCATCGCACGTGGTGCCCATCGCAGGGCTATACAGGAGCGCGGCTTACAGATCAATAGCCCCGACGGAGATAGCACAGTCCGGCTGAAGGTGTTTGATGATGCCGCCAAAGCGCCTGCTCCCGACCTAATTCTGTTCACAGTTAAATCCTACGATACCGAAGAAGCCCTTCAGGCAATAAAGTCTGTGGTTGGTGAGCAAACCCAGGTATTAACTATTCAGAACGGCATAGAAAACTATAGTAAGCTAAAAAAAGCGTTTGGGGCAGGGCACGTGATCCAGGGTTTTTGCCGCATTGGGGCCAGCATAACAGAACCTGGCGTCATCGAACACAACTCGATGGGCTCTGTGGTGGTTGGGGAACAGGATGGAACTCATACCGAGCGAATGAAGGCACTGAAAGCACTTTTCGAAAAGGCGCCGGTTCGGTTTTCTGTCTCCGATGATATTACCCACCAAGTGTGGGTTAAGTTTAGCTGGAACTGTATTTTTAATATGGTTACAGCAGTGGCTCAGGTGACGGTGGATAAGCTTTTTGAGGAACAGGAATCTGAACAACTCTGTTATGATCTTTTTGAGGAGATTAAACTTGTGGCTGCTGAAGAAGGAGTACCTCTACTGGAGAGGGATAAAGAAAAAGTTATTGAAGATTCGAGGGGGCTCGAGGGATTTACAACCTCTACATACAACGATCGGCAGAAAGGAAAAAAGCTGGAGTTCGAGGCTTTTACTGGAGCATTATTGAGGCTGGCCAGAATCCATGAGGTAGGGATCCCCAAGAACCAGACGCTGTATGCTTTTCTTAAACTGGTTAACTGAATGAAGAGGCGGATGAAAACTGTTTTTTTACGTTCTGTTCAACAAATTAATGGTATTAAATCATGCTGATAGGACTCATCTCTGACACGCACGACCATGTACCGCATATCCGGGAAGCTGTTTCCATCTTCAAGGAGCGCGAAGTGGAGCTGGTACTGCATGCCGGCGACTACTGCAGCCCGTTTACCATTCCCCATTTCGAGGGAGTTCCTCTTCAGGGAATTTTCGGGAATAATGATGGCGATAAATATCTGCTGATGGAGAAGTTTCGATCTATATCAGCTGACCTGCAGGGCGATTTTATGGAGGTGCAGGCCGGCGGACGGGAGCTGGCCGTTTACCACGGTACCGATCAGCCTATAACGGATGCGTTGATCCATTGCGGAAACTACGATGCGGTGATCAGCGGACATACCCATGAGAGCAGCCTGGAACAGGTGAACGGTACGCTCGCTGTCAATCCCGGTACGGCACACGGATTTGAAGAAGAAGCCACCATCGCCGTTCTGGAGACTGATTCTCTCAACGTAGAATACATTCACCTAAGCTAAACTGACTTTCAATACTCCTTAGCAGTGTAGCCCAACGACGATTTTTTGCTAGGAAAGGTTGTTGCAGACGGCCTTGGTGAAGGATTCTGTGGAGCCGTTGCCACCGATATCGGGCGTTAGAACGGATTCATTCTTGAGTGTTTCGTAAACCGCAAAGCGGATTCGTGAGGCAAGCTCATCTTCTTCAAGATGCTCTAGCATCATCAAGGCCGAGAACAGGAAGGCGATAGGATTGGCTTTTCCTTCCCCGGCGATGTCAGGGGCCGACCCGTGCACAGCCTCAAATATAGCGGCGTCATCCCCGATATTGGCAGCGCCGGTCACACCAAGTCCACCCACTAGCCCGGAAGCCAGGTCAGAGAGAATATCCCCAAAAAGGTTGGTCGTCACAATTACATCAAACCGGTAGGGGCGCATTACCATTTGCATCGCCATGTTGTCGACGATTAAATCCTCAAACTCTATCTCAGGGAAATTGGAAGCGATCTCCTGCCCGACTTCCAGGAACAGGCCGGTGGTTAGTTTCAGAATATTTGCCTTATGAACGAGCGTCACTTTATGGCGATTCTTACGCTTGGTATACTCAAAAGCGGCGCGTATAATATTTTCGCTGGCCTCTCGTGTTACCACGGCAATACTCTCAGCATGTGCGTGTTCTGGTCCTACCCAGTGCTCTTTGCCGATATATAGGCCTTGGGTGTTTTCGCGGAATATGACCATATCCACATCCTTGAAAGAGGTCTTGATATAGGGAAGTGTTTTGGCAGGACGAATGTTGCTGTACAGGTTAAACTTCTGGCGGAGGGCCACATTCACCGAACGAAATCCAGATCCCACAGGGGTCGTTAATGGACCTTTAAGCGCAAGCCTGTATTCTTCAAGGGCTTCAATGGTTTTTTCGGGAAGGGGTTGCCCAGCTCCTGCTGTGCAGTCAGGCCTGCTTTGCATTCAATCCAGTTAATATCGGCGCCAGCTTCTTCGAGGATGGTGGTAACAGAATCGGAAATTTCAGGACCGATTCCATCACCGGGAATTAGCACTATATCATACATAAGTGAGGGATTTTCAATTTCATTATGTGATTTGGGATGATTCTCGTTCAGGATGCGGCAAAATTACAAAGATTCAGGATTAATATCACAACGCAGGCTCGTTTACAACGACAGCACAAAATATACAGAAATACTCGAAACAGTCGGCTACTTAATAGTTAATACGGCTGAGCCCTCAAAATTTCCTTCTCGCAGATCTTGGAGCGCCTCATTTGCTTGCTCCAGCGGGTAGACCGTAACATTGTTTTCTACCGGTATCTTCGGAGCAAGTTTGAGAAACTCTTCTCCATCTTTGCGGGTGAGGTTGGCTACCGATTCCAGGCTGCGTTCCTCCCACAAAATGTTGTATGAGAATGAGGGAATATCGCTCATATGAATACCTGCGCAAACAACATTTCCCCCTTTTTTTATCGATTTGAGCGCCTGCGGCACCAGCGGACCGACCGGGGCAAAGATGATGGCGGCATCTATTTTTTTGGGAGGGAATTCTTCGGAGCTGCCGGCCCACACCGCACCTTTGTCGCGGGCAAACTGCTGGCCTTTTTTATCCCCGGGACGGGTAAAGGCATATACCTCTTTACCTTGGTAGTTGGCAACCTGTGAGAGAATATGAGCGGCCGACCCAAACCCGTAAAAGCCAATTTTTTGCGCATCCCCGGTTTTTCGGAGTGAACGGTAACCGATCAGGCCGGCACAAAGCAGGGGCGCGGCCTGTTTAGCGGGGTAGTCCTCCGGTATAGAAAAGCAGAACCGGGAATCGGCCACAGCGTACTCGGCAAAGCCGCCGTTGATGTCGTACCCTGTAAATTGGGCGTTATCGCAAAGATTCTCCTGATCGATTTCACAAAACTCACAATGGCCACAGGTTTTCCCTAGCCAGGGTACGCCCACTTTGTCTCCTTTCGAAAAGGCGGATCCATTTTCCCCAACATTCTCTACTGTGCCCACAATCTGGTGGCCGGGAATAAGGGGCGTGTTTCAGGTCGTCCAGGTCACCATCCAGGATATGCAGGTCAGTACGGCAGACGCCGCACATCTCTACCTTGATAAGCACCTGATCTTCGGAGGGAACGGGCTTGGAAATGTCTTCTAGCTCCAGCGGCTGACCCGCCTTTTTGAAAACCATCGCTTTCATAGCACTGTATTTTTCTTCAAGAGATGATCGGGACAATCGGTTGACTACGCCGTCAGGTCAGATAGTGCCGATTCATCAAAAATAGGCGATGCCATCCGGCGTTTTGCCCGTCGGGAAACGGTCAACAATCTCCCAGTTGCCGGTGTCGATAACAACAATATGATCAGCTTCGCTGTTCGCTACGTACAGATGGTTGCTGTCGGTCGAAAAAATCAATCCGATCGGCACGCCGTTCTCCTCCTTTTCAGTTTCTGTGGAGATGGTGGTGATCCGTTGTTGAGTATGCGCGTTGAAAATGGCCACCTCGCTGGATTGTGCATTGGAGACCGCCACCCACTGTCCATTTGGAGAAGTTTCGGCCCGAATCGGGAAGCTCCGGCTTTGCAGCGTGTTGGTAACGTTGAGGGAATCTGTATTAATAATAGAAATGGTGTTGGCGGCGCGGTTGGTTACCCATAACTCGGCTCCATTCCCGGTAAGGGTAATGCCCTCGGTGCCCTGGTGGGTGGGAATGGTTTTGATAATATATTCCTCCGAAATATCAAGAACACTGAGGGTGCCTGACCCGATATTGGGAACATAGACACGCTCTTCATCCTGGCTCAATTTCACCATGTGAGAGCCCTCCTGACCTGTTCTGATACTGGTCGCAACAGTCCCTGTTTGCACATCCACAATAATGACCGACCGCTGGGCTTCTGCCGATACGATGAGTCGCCGGCCATCGCTGAACCACTCAATGCCGTGTGGCCGCCGAAATGGAGCAATGTTGATTACTTTTTCCACCGTATGCTCTACAATATTTACGATAGATATCGTTGATCCGGGCTTGTCGTCACCGTAGTTGGTGATGGCAGCATAAGTCTGGTCTGGTGAAATAGCCACTTCGTGGGGGGCGGAATGCGTGGGATATTCGGCTACTTTTTTGCCGGTGGAGGCGTTGAGCTGCCAGGCTGTATCCCAGATTTATTTAAGATTAAGATATGATTTTGTGCCTTGGCCACTGAGGCCGATATGGCAACAGATAGAAGGACCAGCAGAAGTTTTTTCATAACATATTGCAGGCTGGATTAAGGATTTATCAAAATAATCGACGTCGTTGGTTCATGCGGTTGTCCAGGGAGTGTTTACCCGGACCGATAAAGAGCATACTAAAAAAAACGATCGCCATTTTCATGGGATGTGCCATCTCGGGATATGCGGCTCCCTGGCTAATCTTTGCAATCATCGCCACAAGCATAGTAATGGTAAGCATAATAAGAGTAGGACGATAGAACAATCCCAGGATAAGCAACAGTCCCCCGAAAAGTTCAGTGACTGCGGCAAGGAAACCAAAAAACATGGGAGCTGTAGTGATACCGAGGTATTCCACGGCAGTGCCATATTGGGTCCAGACTTCCGGTCCGCCCAGCATTTTTGGGAGCCCGTGAAATATAAAGGCGATGCCTAATCCAATTCGAAGCAGAAGCAATCCAATATTTCGATACTTTCCAGAACGCCGGGCTCTCATCATAAGTGGGTAGATAACTGTAGTTAATTTTGATTGTAGGTTAGGCGGTAAATGGTGCCGCTGTGGTCATCGGAAATCAGCACAGAGCCGTCATCTAGCTGTAGTAGGGCTACCGGCCGACCCCATACGGACTCATCTTCGCGCAGCCATCCATCAATGAATGGTTCGTAGGAGACCGTCTCTCCGTTTTCCATACGCACGATGGTGATTCGATAGCCGATCTTCTCGGTGCGGTTCCAGCTTCCATGCTCCGCAATCAGGACCTGGTTTCGATATTCCTCGGGAAACATCGATCCCGTGTAAAAAATAACGCCGAGTGGTGCCACATGAGGACCCAGCAACTGGGCCGGTGTTTTGAAATCGATATCCATCTGTTTTCCCTTCGTACCGAATTCGGGATCCCAGGTTCCATCCCCATGCAGATAGGGATACCCAAAATGCTGGCCAACTTCAGTCAGTGTGTTAAGTTCACCGGGCGGTTTGTTATCGCCAAGCCAGTCGCGGTTGTTGTCAGTGAACCAGAGATCCCCGGTTTCCGGGTGCCAGGTAAAACCAACGGTATTTCGCACGCCGCGGGCTACAATTTCGCGGTCAGTGCCATCGGGGTTAATACGCGTGATGCTGGCAAAGATATCCTGCTCCGATTCACAGATATTACAGGGTGCTCCCACCGGAATATAAAGCTTGCCGTCCGGTCCAAAGGCGATATATTTCCACCCGTGATGGGTTTCTGTAGGATAGCTATCGGTGATTACCACTGGCTCAGTAGGATTTTGCAGGTTGTCTTCGATATTATCATACCTGAGAATGCGGCTTACTTCCGCTACATAGAGCGAACCATTTTGAAATGCGACTCCGTTCGGCATTTGCAATCCCTCTGCGATAGTAATGACACTGTCGGCTTTGTAGTCTCCGTTGTTGTCGAGAACTGCATACAGGTTGCCGGCCCCGCGGGTCCCAACGAAGAGCGTACCGTTGGGGCTCATCGCCATAGAGCGGGCATTGGGCACATCGGAAGTATAGATATCTATCTGGAAGCCATCAGGCAGGGAGAGTTCGTCAAGCGATTCCTCTGCACTGCCTGAATAGGAGCTGCAAGAAAAAAGAGCAATGGATAACAGGCAGAGCAAAACGACACGCAGCCTGCCGGGAGAGCAACAGAAAAATCCTTTCATGTTAAGGATCTCCAATTAGCCGTTAACTGAAAACTAAGTAGTCTTAAATGTACTGTTTAACGGGCTTTAAATAAAATGAGGTGCGTTTTTTTACAATTGTGAATTTTAATTTATGTGTACTTATGAGTATTAGCGAGAGATCTACAAAAGCACACATCAGGCAGTATCTATTTTCTGTATAAGCCGATCCAGAAAGGTTCGCTGTGCTTCATTGATTTTTTGATAGGCTTGTTCAAGCGAAAAGAATTCGGCGCGGTCAATTTCTGGGAATTCCTGCATCTTTCCGGTGTTGGGCGGCCATTCCAATGTGAACGTGTTGCTTTCTATTTCAAAATCATTATTAGCTGAACGTTCACTTTCCACTGCCCAGGCAAAAACGACCTTGCCACCTTTCTGTTTAATGGAACCAAGTTCCAGGAAATCACCTGCCGGTTTCAGGTTGACTTCTTCTTGAAATTCACGAACGGCTGCCTCCAGCTTGTCCTCATCCTTCTCTATGAGCCCTTTGGGAATCGACCATGCACCTTCGTCTTTATTCTGCCAGTATGGCCCTCCGGGATGAGCCAGCAGTAGCTGCAGCTCAGGTTCTTTGGTGAAAAGTAAAATTCCGGCACTGACTTCCGGCATAAGATTTTAGAGTGATAAATTGAAACAGGAAATCTTTGTGCGTTCCTGTTTCTAACTTCAAAATTCCAGTTTCTAGAGCGAACTAAAGGCGATCCAACACCCAGTTGGGCGTCAATTTCACCAGCCAGGCAAAAAGTCGCCAGCGCTTGGTGATATAGGCGTGATTCTTTTTCTTTTCGATGGCGTCTGCCATTTGTCGAGCGGCCTTCCCGGGATCGGCGACCCAGAAAAGCCCTTTCATATCTTTGGTCATTTCTGATGCTACAAATCCTGGTTTTAGGTCAGTGATCGTAATATTTGTATCGATATGATTGACTTTCTGGCGGTATCCCTGCATGTAGGTGGATACAAACGCTTTAGAGGCGTTATACACGGCCGAACGGCCGTAACCAAACAGGCCCGCTATTGATGAGACACCCACGATCTGACCGCTGCCCTTCTTTTTAAAGTAGGAGAAACAATAATTGGCAAGAAAAGTAAAACCGACAACATTAACCTCTATCACCTGCTGTTCGCGGTTCCAGTCGCTGCTGCCCTGCATATTTGAAACGCCTGCGTTTAGGACAACAATGTCCATCCCCTCCATCTCATCGATCAGCGTCTCCAGTTGTTGCCTGCTTTTGTCGAGCTTCGTCACATCCATTTGCTGGATGTGTATACGGTGGTGAAGTTCATCTTCCAGCTCTAGTAATTTGTGTCTGCGTCGGCCGGTAGCACCGATGACGTAACCTCGGTTGTGCAGTTCAACGGACAGCGCCCGCCCGATACCGGAAGTGGCACCTATGATGATCACTTTCTTCATTGTTCGGAATAGTTAATCCAGCCGCTGTTTCGATGGGTAGCATCAAAAAGGCCGGGGTGAAAAATTTCGGCAAGAATCTCAGTCGATTCCACCAGGCGTGGGCCGGGCCGGTGAAAATAGTGATGCCCTTCCATCAGGTAAACGCGGTTCTTCTTAACTGCCTGAAGATTAGTAAATTCCGGTTTACTGGTCAGTTGATTTATTTCTTCCGCTGTTTTTTGCAGAGAATACCCACAGGGAGAGATTAGCAGAAGATCAGGGTCTTGTTCGGCAACCTGTTCCCACTCAATCCATCCGGAAGGCTCACCCGGTTTACCCAACAGTGTATTTCCACCGGCTATATTCACCAGCTCCGGGAACCAATTTCCAGCACTCATTAGTGGGGTGATCCACTCCAGGCATACCACATCTGGAGATGGCAGCTGGGCTGTTTTACTTTGAGTTTTATTCAACTTATTGATCATCTGCTTGATCAGCGCTTCGCCCTGTTCTTCCACTCCCACCGCTTCTGCAATCTCCTGGATTGAAAGAAACACCTCATCCAGGTTTTCAGGAGCTACCGAGACGATGCGCACATCTTCATCTCCCATGGATTCTTGTACGGCCTGTTTAACTTCATTGACTGAAGCGGCGCAGACTTCGCAGTGATTCTGGGTGAGGATCAGGTCGGGTTGGAGGGAGGCCAGCAGTTCGGCATCCACGCGATAGACGGAGAGTCCCTCTTGCACGGTGGCCTTTATCCGTTGATCGATCTCATAACTGGTCCCGTCCGCCTGGTATTTGGGCGTGGTGCACGCGGGTAGGGAGGTGATCGATTCTGGATAGTCGCATTCGTGAGAGCGGCCCACCAATTCAGATTCCTTCCCGATAGCACAAACAATTTCGGTGATGCTCGGCAGCAGTGATACAATGCGCATGGCAAGATGTTGGATTAGTATGAAACCCTAAGATGATAATCTTGTCAGCAGAAATCCAGTGAATGGATCAGTGTAGAGTGGAAAAAATCAGAATAGGAGCACATATAAAAAAAGTCCACCTCGGCTGGAGGTGGACCTGGAATTGTGATAAAAAATGATATTACATGGAAGAGCTGTCGGTTCCGCTGACTGTATTCAGCTCAAGCGTGCCGGTAATATCTACCTCTCCACCTACAACGGCCGTTGCCACCCAGTCGCCGGTGCCGACGTTGTAGTCGTTGCGATTGATTGTTTTGGTAAACTTGATGCCGGCAAGCCGGGTGTTTTCCTGCATCGGATGGTCGCGTATTCCGAGTACAGTAAAGGGCAGTTCAACTTCTTCGCTAACATCCTTGATCGTCAGCGTTCCAATAGCAGCATACTCATTTTCTCCGCTCCGTTTTACGATCTCGTCACTGCTGAATGTGATGGTTGGATACTCTTCAGCGTTGAAGAAATCATCAGACTGCAGGTGTCCATCTCGCTTTTCGTTGTCGGTGTCAATACTGCTCACCTGCACTTCAACATCAATGCTGCTCTCTTCCAGGTTATCCGGGCTGAAATATATTTCAGAATTGTAGTCCGTAAACTGCCCGCTTACCGGGGTAAAAAAGTGGATAACTTCAAAGGAGAGCTTGCTGTGAGCCTTGTCAATTTTCCACTGGGTAGCTGCCATGTTGGTGATCGGCGTTACTGCGCCACTAACAAGAAAAAAAGCGACTGCTAAACAGGCTGTTGTAATCGATTTAAGGGATTTCATATAAGGAGATTGGTTGTTTTAGATTTTGGGTTCTGGATACACCTCCCTTTAATGCTTAACGCCGACAAATAGTTTCCTTTAATATTAAATTAATTTTAACATGTTTGATGCCAATATATGTTCTGTCCCATTCACTTGTTTGCCGATAAGATTTATCAGGGTGGGGAAAACAAGGTCTATGTTCGGTGTAGGAGTGATTGTGAAAAAAATCGATCAGGAGGTATTCAGAATAAAGCGGTTGATCTTTCAGTTATAAAATTTATGCTGATGGGAATAACATGCCATCGTGCCGGTTTTAGATCGGCACAAATAATGGTTACCTTGTCATCATATTTTAAATCCCTAATACAATACGCCCAATTTATAGTCCTATGAAATTTATCAAATCCAGCATTACCCTATTTTTAATGTTTTTTGTTGCTGTTTCGGCGGCACACGCTCAAGGCGGACAGATGATGCAGCCGCCAGAGCCAGCTTCACCTGACAGTGTTTCTGAAAAAGAGCTACAGAAATTTGCCAACGTAACTGATTCTGCACAATCCATTCAGAAAGAAGTACAATCCAAGGTACAGACCTTGGTTGAAGACGAGGGGATGGAATTTGCCCGTTTCCAGAAAATTATGATGAGCCAGCAGAATCCACAAGCTGACAGTCTCGATACCTCTCAAGAAGAGATGAAGACCATCAAAGCTATACAGCCCAAGCTGATGCAGATTAACAAACAGGCACAGCAGCAGTTTGTGCAACTGATCCGTTCTGAAGGATTAACTCCACAGCGTTTTCAGGCAATAATGCGAGGAGTTCAAACGAATAAAGAGCTTCAGCAACGGCTGCAATCAGTTCAAAGCGAAAGCTAAGTATTCCATAATATTTCATGGATAAAGGCCCCTTCTATTCTTTAGGAGGGGCCTTTATCTTTGTGTTTAAAATACTTGCCGGATTAATTCAGAGCGGTCATTTGCTCACCCACGGATTATCCTTAGCCGTAAATCGCCAGTTACGTTTAGCGTGATCTCCGGCATACTCCACCCCGACACGGGGAGAGGTCACCAGCTCGATATCTCCAGTCGGCTGATCGTCACGATTTTCAATCCAGATAAGATCTCCGGTTAGGTCGGTACCATAATGATCTGTGGTGATACCCAGCGCCTGGGTTAGTCGGCCTGGACCTGCGGTAACTTCAGGTTTAAGTGACTCAGCATTACGACGCTCCACCATGCTTTCAGTCCCCTCCAGCGGCTTAATGGCGCGGATCAGCACGGCATCGGCTTGCCCCTCACGGTTGGTGACCACATTAAACAGGTGATGAATGCCGTAACAGAGATACACGTACGCCACGCCGCCCCGGTGATACATAATTTCAGTTCGCTCCGTTTTTCGGCCGTTATTGGCATGGCAGGCTTTGTCATTGCGGCCGGAATAGGCTTCGGTTTCCACGATAAGTCCTGAGGTGAGCGGCTGGCCTTCAAATTGGGTGCAAAGTACCCTGCCAATCAGGTCTCGGGCTATTAGCACGACATCATCCCTAGTATAAAAATCATCACCAAGTTTTTGTGCACACATTGCCTCAAGAAATAGAAGTGTAGGGATTTGTGGTTACTCGTTTCTCCTTAAGAAATACGTCGCGATAGGCGCGAGCTACGATCGATGCAAAGACCAGCAGTGCCGCCGAATAAAATACCCAGACGCCGATAATTACCGCAATGGCATAGCCCTGATAAAAATACCGATAGGCCTGGAACGCATAATCCAGGTAGATACCAACGCCCAGTTTGGCGATCTCAAACAGTACTGTATAAACCAAAGCTCCAACAAAGGCGACCTGCCGCTCCATCTGTTTTTCACTGATATATCGGAAAATCATGTAAAAAAGCAGGAAGGTGAAAGCGATCGGGATGATGGTATTCAGCAACTCAAACATCCAGGCCAGTTCCAGTACACGGTCGGTAAAGGGAAGATTGAGTTGGTTAAAAGAGATAAATGAGATTACATAAATTACAAGGCTGAAAAAAAGGAAAACACCTCCAACCACACCAAAAGCAAAAAAATTATAAACCATCTCCAGGATAGGATGTTTGCGGTCTTCAATTTCAAAGATATCAAACACTACATGTTTAACCGTGTGAAACAGCCCTTGAGCAAAGAAAACAAGGATCACAATACCTATAATACCAAAGATGCGGCGTACTCCAATCAGCGGCTCGAGGATTGTTTCGAGAGTAACGGCCCCGCGGAATACATCGTTGCTTTGTGACTCAAAGGTAAAGCTTGGAATCAGCTCACGCCCATACCGTATAATCTCCCGAAAAGCCTCATCATATGAAAGTACATACCCGATAATGGAGATCAGCAACAGGGTAAACGGAATGGCACAAATAAACAGATTGAACGTGATGGCTGAGGCGTTGAAAAAGACATCTTTCTTAATGGCTAGTTTTACGATCAGCCGCCAGAATTCCTTATACTTATGCTTCTTACTTAGCACGATTGATAATTAAATTTAAAAAATGCTCTAAGCTAATCTGTTCAGAATTACCATTAAGATTATCTGGTACAATCTCCTTTCTAAATGATCGACTATGTATAATACATTAAATTGGCGAACGGAATTTCCTGAGGCATATATAAACTCGATAATCCTGAAAAGTCAAATTTTAAGTGATAGGTAAATGAGTACAGCCACTAAAAAGCTGACCCCGTTGATGCGGCAGTATCAAAAAATAAAGGAACAGTACGAAGGAACTATACTGCTGTTTCGCGTGGGCGATTTCTATGAGACTTTTGAAGAAGATGCCAAAACCGTGAGCGAAGAGCTGGGGATCACGCTTACCAAACGGAACAACGGCAGTGACCAGACGCCTCTTGCTGGATTCCCTTACCACGCGTTGGATACCTATCTGCCCAAGCTGGTAAAGCGCGGCCACCGTGTGGCGATCTGTGAGCAGGTGGAGGATCCTAGTGAGGCGAAAAGTGCCGGTCGCAAGGTGGTAGATCGTGAAGTGACCGAGATTACGACACCTGGCGTTACGATGTCAGAGAAGCTGCTAGAGCACAAGCGAAATAACTATGCGGCGGCGATCTACTGGTCGGGTGACAGGGCGGGACTCTCATTTGTGGATGTTTCCACCGGTGAGTTCCAGCTCAGCCAGGTACATAAAGACCAGCTGCTGGACCTGCTCAGATCAATCACGCCTTCTGAGCTGATTCTGCAAAAAAAGCTAAAAAGCAATCTGCCTGAGAAGCTGCAGGATTACAATATTACCTTTATTGAAGACTGGGTCTACGAAGGCGATTACGGCTACGATCTGTTGACCGATCATTTTGAAACGCACTCGCTGAAAGGATTTGGCGTCGACGACCAGGAGGTAGCACAAGTGGCGGCCGGCGCGCTGCTGCATTACGTGCAGGAAACTCAGAAAGCATCGCTGGGCCATATCAAGCGGCTGCAGTCGTTCGAGAACAACGAGTATATGGCCCTCGACAGCTCCACCAAGCGCAACTTGGAGCTCATCACCAGCATCCAGGAGGGCGGAACCGAAGGCACGCTTATCTCCATTATGGATCAGACCAGCACGGCCATGGGGGGGCGCCTCTTGCGAAAGTGGATAATGCGTCCCCTGAAACGAATTGAGCCCATTGTTCAGCGCCTGAATGCTGTGGAAGCGCTGAATGTGAATCACGAGGCACGAGAAAATCTGCGGGAAGTGCTGAAGCAGATTGGGGATATGGAGCGGTTGATGTCACGCATCTGCGTAGGCCGTGCCAATGCACGAGATTTAATGTCTCTCAAACAGTCGCTGGCGCAGATCCCGCGAATAAAGACCAAGTTTAATAATCTGCAGGAACCGCTGCTGGATGATATCCGCGATCGTTTGGTGCTGCTTATTGAACTGCAGGAGAAGATCGAGAAAGCGATCCAGCAGGATCCTCCGGCCAGTGTGCGTGACGGCGATATTTTCAAAGATGGATACAACGAGGAGCTGGATGAACTGCGTGATGTAGCCCGCAATGGCAAGAATTATATCGCAAAACTGAAAGATGAGCTCTCGCAGGAGACCGGCATTCCGTCACTGAAAATCGGCTACAACAAGGTGTTTGGGTACTATATTGAGGTGACTAATACACACAAGGACAAGGTGCCAGAACACTTTAACCGGAAGCAGACCTTGGTGAACTCCGAGCGCTATATAACACCGGAACTCAAAGAAGTTGAGGAGAAAATTCTCTCCTCCGAAGAGCGCAGTAAAACGCTGGAGTACGACCTGTTTGAAGAGTTGCGGGAGTATGTGGCCGGGTTTGCCGAGGAGGTTCAGCAGATCGCCCAGGCGATTGCCGAGCTGGACTGCCTGCAGAGCTTTGCAGAGGTGGCCTACCATAACAACTACTGCAAGCCGAATATCACTGATGACCAGGTGATCGATATTACAAAAGGTAGGCATCCCGTGGTGGAAAAAACCCTGCCGCCGGGTGAGCCGTTCATTCCCAACGACCTGCACCTGGAAAATGAGGATGAGCAGATCCTGATTATCACGGGTCCCAATATGGCCGGGAAAAGTATCATACTGCGGCAGACCGGTCTTATCGTCCTGATGGCCCAGACCGGTAGTTTTGTGCCGGCGGAGAAAGCACATATTGGGCTTGTGGATAAGATTTTTACGCGCGTGGGCGCCTCTGATAACCTGGCTGCGGGAGAAAGTACATTTTTGGTGGAGATGAACGAAGCGGCTAATATCCTTAACAATGCTACCCGTAATTCGCTAATTCTGCTGGATGAGGTAGGCCGCGGCACCAGCACCTTCGACGGGCTGAGCATAGCCTGGGCGCTGGCGGAGTATCTCCACAACCAGCCGAGCGTGGCCGCCAAAACGCTGTTTGCCACCCACTACCACGAGCTTAACGAGCTGCAGAATATGTATGAGCATGTTTCTAATTTCAATGTTAAAGTGCAGGAGCATGACGGGGAGATCGTCTTCCTCCACAAATTGGTACGCGGCGGCGCGGATCACAGTTACGGCATCCAGGTGGCCGATATGGCCGGGCTGCCTAGTATTGTGATTGAACGGGCGAAAGAGATCCTGAAAAACCTGGAAAGCCACAGCATTGATATTACCGACAGCAACGGCACGCTGGAGGAGGGCGCCCAGAAGAAGAAAAAGGCGATCAAGCAGGCCACCAAGGAGATCGACAAACAGCAGCAGATCGACCAGATGTCGCTGTTCCAGACCCAGCTTGATCCCAACATCGAGACGCTGATCGACAAGCTGGAGGCGTGTGATCCCAACCGGATGACCCCGATTGAATCGCTCATGCTTGTTTCCGAGCTGAAGAAACTAGTAGACAAAAATAATTAGCCAGAGATTCTCATGGATTGTGAAGATCACTTGAAAGGTATCACTTAGTTAATTTTTAATATATTCACTTATGAGAGTTAAATGGCAAGAACATATCGTCAGTGATCCAGAAGCGATCAGAGGTAAACCGCGTATCAAAAATACCCGAATTCCTGTTAGCCTGATTCTGGAATATCTGGCCGATGGAAAAACTATTGATGAGATCATAAAAGAGTTTCCAGATCTGTCTCATGAAGATATTGCTGCCTGCCTGGATTACGCCCGTGACTTGAGTGAATTTGAAACAGCCAGCTAATGAAATTCTTTGCGGATCATTGTGTACCTTCTTCCGTAATAACGAAACTTCAAAATAAGGGACATGAAGTCCTGGTTTTAAAGGACTATTTGCCTGCCGATGCACAGGATTCGTTAGTCATCGAAAAGGCTGGTCAGCTTGGTTCTTTGCTAATTTCACTGAACAGAGATTTTTCTGACATAACACGATATTTCCTTTCCGATTATGATGGTATTATTGCTCTTCAAATACGTTACAGGCCTGAGGCTATCAGCGCTATTTTAGATCGATTATTTCATTTTATTAGGTTTCATCCAGCCCCAACTTTTTTCAAAGTAAAGTTGGGGCTGGATGAACCGCACTGGATACGAATTCGACAATAAACAGCTGTGAAAAACTCCGCCAAATATATAGCCGACCGCATCCGCCTGATGATTGCCACCAAACAGTTTCAGGTGGGAGAAGTGCTGCCCTCCACGCGAAAATTGGGTCAGCAGCTGGAAACAAGTTTCCATACCGTGCGTAAGGCGTATCATATCTTAGCGGATGAGGGACTGGTTGCCAGTGAGCAAGGGCGGGGGTTCGTCGTGGAGCGTCAGACTACCAAACTCGATAAGTCTGACCGGCTGGAAGTGGGTGCTGAAAAGATGCGAAAACTGCTGGAGGAGTTGATCGGCTACGGGCTGGATGAGCAGGAGATCGACGAACTATTCCAGGAACAGCTGAACTTTATGGAGTGGCCCGAGCGGATCGAAACCTGTGCTGCGGTTGGCGAAACGAAAGAGCTGGGACGCATGCTGGCGGAATCCATTAAAAAGCGTGTCGGTGTTAAAAGCACCGTGCTCACGGCCGATCAGTATAACGAAACTGTTAAATACGACGCTCTTTTTGTGCCGGTGCACCTCTTGAATAACTTCCGGGAGTTCGCCGAAGTTGGCCGCCTGCTGCCGATTGTTTACGGTTTTGATCCCGATGTTATTCTCTCCATTGTGGATCGTGCAGCTATCGAAACCATTGGCCTGGTAGCTGCGGAGGATGATACCATCCCCAACGTCATAAACCAGTTGAAGCTAAATATAAAATTTGAGGGCTCGTTTGTAGCTGGAGCTACCTACGGCAAATCATTGCCCCTTTTTGTGCGCGATACCGACCTGATTCTCTACACGCCGGACAGTGCCACGCTTGTGGAGCAAAAAATTCCTGAAAAACGCCGCATCAAACTAGAGTACCATATCTCAGAACAAAGCGCCCAGACGATTCGCGCAGAGCTGTGGGATCAATAAGTTCGGCTGTTATTCCTAAAAAATAACTAGGCTTACGGACCGCCTGCGTCATTCTGAATATTAAAGATTCCCCAAACCTAAATTTTTAAATGTATGAAGCTTAAAAAAATATTCAAGTCAAGTCACATTCTGTCCCTTCTGCTGGCACTAACGTTTACAATTGATGCCCAGGCTCAAGCAGGCAAATCTTATTCAACGGTAAAACTGTACGGACCTCACCAAGCAGCTGTAGAAATGGCCAGCTTTAAAATTGATTCCATGATGGAAGCCCAGAATATCCCCGGCGTTCAAATCGCGGTAATGAAAAAGGGGCAAACAATTTGGTCGGATGGCTTCGGATTTTCGGATCTGGAAGAAAGCGTGCCGATGGATACCGAAGCGAAACTCAGGATTGGAAGCGTATCCAAGACGATGACCTCGGCCGCACTGGGCGTACTTCATGAGGCCGGCAGGTTGAATCTGGACGCTCCTGTTCAGAAATATGTGCCTTACTTCCCCGAGAAAAAATATACCATTACCATACGACAAGTTGCGGGTCACCTGGCTGGAATTCGTCACTATCGCGGAGAAGAATTTTTGAGTAGCAGACATTACGAAACCGTACGTGAAGGCCTGGATATATTCAAAGACGACACGCTGCTTTTTGAACCTGGAACAGACTATAACTACAGCACCTACGGTTGGAACCTGGTCAGTGCCGTCGTTGAGGGCGCTTCTGGAAGCTCCTTTTTGACTTATATGCGGAAAAACGTATTTCAGCCGCTTGGCATGTATAGCACAACCGCAGAGTTTATGCGGCAGATTATTGAAGACCGTACCGATTATTACGTGGTTAATGACAGCGGAAGGGTCGAGAATGCTCCTTATGTGGATAACAGTTACAAGTGGGCCGGCGGTGGATTCCTGAGTACGGCCGAAGACCTGCTGCTGTTTGGCGATGCGTTTCTTGGAAATGACTACTTGCAGCGGGATACCATCCACATGCTTTGGAAAAGCCAGGAAACAAGAGACGGAGAACCTACCAATTATGGAATAGGATGGAGCAGCGGGTCCGACGATGAAAATCGAAAATGGTATGGCCACTCGGGCGGATCTGTGGGGGGTAGTACCCAGTTCGTTGTGTTCCCTGATCAGGAACTGGTATTGGCAGTTGTAGCTAACCTTTCCGGTGTAGACTATGGAGAGCTACATCTGGATATTGCGGATCTGTTTATGCGGTAAAAAGTAGTATTACATAAGGAATATCTATATAAACTATTTTATTTACTATTTATACTATTTATCCTATATTAGAGCACTAATAGTAACCGTAGTAATTGGAGGTTCGATATGAAAAGCATTGAAATTGATTTCGAAGTATATAAGCATCTCACCATGATGAGGGAAACGGAAGAAGTTTCTTACAACGACGTAATTAGAAAACTTCTGGATTTAGACGTAAGATTGAATGGGAAAAGTGATATTACAGAAAAAGATAAAAAAGCCTTTATAGCAAAAGGGATAAGCTTTCCACATGGGACAAAATTCAAAGCTAGTTATAAAGGGAAAAATTACTATGCGGAAGTAAAGGATGGTGCTTTAGTATATGACGGTGAACGACACACATCTCCTTCGTCAGCTGCTATTGCAATAACCGGAAATTCAGTAAACGGTTGGATTTTCTGGGAATGCCAATTTCCAGGACAAAGTGCGTGGAGATCTATAAAAAAATTAAGAGAAGATAAATGAGGTGTACGATATGACTTATAGATTTGAGCTTTTTATAAAAAAAGACAAAGCATTAGGCCCGAGATTTGCATCAATATATTTAAAAAAATATTCTGGAGATGAAGGGGGTCGAGTGTTCGTAACTCCTGAAATGACAATCGCAGAAATCGATGAAACAATTGATAATCTAATTTCAGAGTTGAATAAAATTCGAAGAAAAGCTAAACGAGAACTTTCATAAAAGGCATAATAAGTTAATTAACGGCATATGTAGCCACGGCTTAGCCTGAATCTATTGTTCATCGCATGCTGCTTTAATAAAATTCGTAGAATATATACTGGTTACTTACGAGTTTATTAATACAACAAAATAGGAGATAACCATTCGCAAAGAGATCAGAAATAAGCAGCTTCTGATAACTGATAACTGATAACTGATAACTAAAAATCCCCGATCTCATAGCGGTGCGCCAATCGTTCTTCGTTGACTCGTTCAAGGTGTACCAGCTTTTCAGTTTTCAGGGAGGCGATTGTCATTTCTCGTTTGCCGAGGGCGCCTTGCTCGCGGGCTACATGCCAGCCGGCCCATGCCATTGCGCCCCGCGCTTTTGAGGCGGCGGAATAGGTTGAAAGCACAGCATTGGGATTGCACCACCCAGCAAGTTTTTTGAAGACATCGCCTGTCCATAGCTCATCATTTACATCGGGCGAAAAGGGATCATGAAAGATAAAATCGGCGTTTAAGCGTTTGGGATTAAACTCCTCAAACATTCCGATGAAGAGGTGGAGATTTACGTTAGGATGTAGCTCAAAATGGTTCATCCCGGGTTCAGAATCACGAAAGATTACAGGCAGATAATCAAAAAGATTAGAATGATCTAGAAATCCTCGGTAATTGAAGGAACGTGCGGTTTTGGCATCCACCGGGAATCCCTCAATACTGTAGAAATCGATTCTTGCATCGGAGCCGCTGTTCAGGTATTCATCCAGCAGGAGCAGGAAATTCAGCCCGGTTCCAAAACCAACTTCCAGGATGGTAATGGATTCATCTTTTGTTAATCGATCAAGCAGCCGATTTTTCCGGAAAAAATTGTGACGACTTTCCGCCACAGCGCCGTTGGGATTATGGTAATGCTGGCCAAACTGCTGGGAATAAAGCGTATGCGAGCCGTCTCGGGTGGTGTGTAACTCAGCGTTGGAATTGCGGGAGCTGTCGTCAGTTTGTGTCATTGGTTTTAATGGAAACATTGCCATAACCGCAGTGGATGGAAATGGGAATGCCACCGCCGTTAATGGTGCCTTCAATTTTGCCATTGGTTCGGGTACCGTTAAAATCGAATGCCTGTTCGATGGTGGTTTCGGTACCGTGTGCCGTAATATCAGCATTTATGGATGGGGGAAGCAAAAGCGAAATATTTCCGGCTGAGGTAGTCAATTCCATAGGGCCGTTGACTGATTGCACTCCCGCTGAAATATTGCCGCCGGAGGTTTTGGCCTGGGCCTGTCCCTGAAGGCTTTCAATACGGATATTGCCGCCCCCGGTGTGTAGTTTCAGCGAGCCGTTTGCATGAGCAATCCTGATGTGCCCGCCCGAGGTAGAGAGATTGGCATCTCCCTCAATTCGGTCGCTGGTGATATGTCCTCCCGAGGTTTTGGCGTAGGTCGATCCAATCAGATCATCGAGTGTAATATGCCCGCCTGAGGTCACCAAGTGTTGGTTGCCGCGCAAGTGGGTGGCAGAGATATGGCCTCCGGAAGTTTTTACGTTGAAATTTGTTTCGCTGGGAACGGTGAGTGTCGCCTCCAGATCGATGCGGTCCGAAAGATTTAACTCTCCTTTTTGACTGATGGAATAGGAACGGTTATTTGCCGATCTGATCTGCAGGTGATCAGCCAGAAGTTGCGGGTTTTCAACATCGCCGGTAGCCTGCAGCACAAGCTCTCCGCCGGTGGAATCAGAGCCTACGATGTTTACGTTGCCAAATCCGAGATTGAGTCCGATATCCTCATTTTTTCGCATATCAAAGGAGGTACGGTATAGATAAACACCTGGCGAAACCTCCGACCATGAGGATTCTTCCACCTTAAATCGACGGTTAATGAACACCTTATTATCTTGCAGCCGGATGTCAAAGGAGCCCTCTTCGAACTCCTGGAAGCGTTTTTCTAATTTCTCCAGCGTTTGGTCCACAGAGGCTTCGGTAGATTCTTCAATAGCACGTTCCTGGTTTTCAAGAATTTTGTCGAGGTGTTTTAGTTCAATTTCCAGGTGCTTCAGGTTCTCGAGGTTTTCCAGGTTTTTGAGATTGCGAAGGTTTTTCAGGTTCTCCAGGTTCTGCAGGTCAATCACGAACGAAGGGGGCAGAGGTGCTTTGGGCGGTTTAAGAGAATCCAGGGAAAGGTGAGGGGATCGAGCAGGAGAATTCGGCCGGTTATTTCCACTATTCAGCATAAAGATTGCGATGCCTACAAAGGCAAGGCCTGCTAAAATTATTTCCCACGAAAGGTTTCTGCTTATCATAGTTAAATTGGTTAGATCACTTTTGATTCACGGCTTTATCCGCCTGCAACACAAAATTACGATAATGACAACCGAAAGTTTCAAATCAATCATAAAAGAGTTAGTCAAATTTACCTATTTTAAACGGCTTAGACAGATCAGCTAACTGTATCAACCGCAGTATTATGGAAACGAGCAACATAAAGTCCCTTGCCGAACAATATTTCAGTGATATGGTGGAGGTCAGGCGTCACCTGCACCGCCATCCCGAGGTGAGCTATACCGAATATGAGACGACAGACTATATCATCGGGAAGTTACAGGAGCTGGATATTCCTGTAGATCGGCCGCTGGAAACCGGATGCGTGGGAGTGCTTAAAGGAGGTCGCGAATCCGATCGTGTCATTGCCCTGCGTGCTGATATCGATGCGCTGGCTATCCAGGAGGAGGGAGATCACAAGAAAGAATTTATGTCGGAAAATGAGGGGGTGGCTCACTGCTGCGGGCACGACAGCCATACCGCCAACCTGCTGGGCACGGCAAAGATTCTCACGCAGCTTAAGGATAAAATTGAAGGAACCGTGCTGCTTATTTTCCAGCCGGGAGAAGAAAAACTTCCGGGCGGTGGACGAAAACTCTGCGAAACCGGTTATCTGCAGGAGAAAGGCGTAGATGTGATCTATGGGCTGCATTCCAGTCCTTTTTTGAAGGCTGGACAGATTGGCTTGAAAAAAGGTCCCTTGATGGCACGACCCGATGAGTTCAATATCGAGATTATTGGCAAGGGCGGGCATGCGGCCTTCCCTCATGAAACAGTGGATCCGGTGGTGCCGGCATCCCAGGCGGTAACGGCCATCCAGACCATTGCCAGCCGAAATATTGATCCCAGCGAGCCGGTGGTTATCACCATCGGGAAAATTGCAGGTGGAACAGCCCACAATATTATCCCTGAAAAAGTGGAGATGATTGGCACTATTCGCACCTTCTCAGAGGAGACCGCACGATTCATCAGCGAGCGGATCGAAAAGATAATACGCGGTATCACCTCCTCTGCCGATGCAAGCTACACCTTCGATTTTGATCCTGGTTATCCAGCCGTAGATAATACCGATTGGGCAACCGATATAGTCATAGAAACCGCTGGTGAGATTATCGGACCAGAGCAGGTAAAAGTACTGGACAAGCCAATAATGGCGGGGGAAGATTTTGCGTTTTACCAGCAGTACTTCCCGGGCGTCTTCTTCTTTTTGGGAAGCGGTGGAGAGGAGGCCGGAGCTGTCTATTCCTGGCATCATCCGCGCTATAATGTGGATGAAGAATGTTTCAAGACCGGTGCCGCCCTGATGGCCTCGCTGGTATTTCAGCCCTTGCCAGAACAGAAAGAGCTAGTTCCGGAATGATTTAGTTCAGGCCCCGGATTGTACTCATTGAATATGCTAATTTGGCATTTCGAGCAACTCAAATGACCAATCAATCCTACTGGGAGAAAGAAGCCTTTCCACAGCAATATGATCTTATAATTGTTGGTGCCGGAATTACGGGTCTCTCCACTGCCCTTTTTTATAAACGGCTGCATCCTGATGTTTCCGTGCTTGTCCTGGAGCGCGGTGCCACTCCGCAGGGAGCCAGTACCCGCAACGCCGGCTTTGGCTGCATAGGTTCCATATCAGAACACCAGGCCGATTTGGAGCGCACATCGGAACGAGAGGTCAAAGATCGCATTCGGAGGCGATACGAGGGACTAAAACTACTCAAGGCAACCTTGGGAGAATCGTCAATAGAATATCAAAGGTGTGGAGGATATGAACTGTTCACTGCTGACAATCTTTTTGAAGAATCTGCCAATGATATTCCAAAATTCAACAAATGGCTTTCGGATTTGATCGGTGAGAAGCAGGTGTACTCCTCCACTGAACTTAATGGCTATCCCGTCATCCACAATCGCCTGGAGGGAGCCTTACATCCCGGCAAAATGATAAAAGTGCTGATTAAGCTTGTTCAACATGAAGATATTGATATCCGGTGGAAAGTTCGGTGGATACCGTTGATGGGCAGGGCGTTGTCTATCTTAGTAATGGCACTATGCTGGGAGGTCGCCAGATTCTTGTTGCTGCAAATGGATTCGCCCGCCGCCTTCTGCCCGACCTGCAGGTAACCCCGGGGCGTGGATATATTTTTGTTACAGAATCCATAGATAATATGCCCTGGAGAGGCATCTTTCATCACGATCGTGGATATATCTATTTCAGAAATGTGGGAGATCGCCTGCTGCTGGGCGGCGCGCGTAACCAGGCGGAAGACGAGGAGACTACGGATCAATTTGGGATCAATACCAGGATTAAAGATTATCTCGTGAAGTTTGCCTCAGAAACGCTAAAGCTCCCGAAAGGATGGCAGATAGAGCAGGAATGGTCGGGTATTATGGGCTTTACCGAAACCAAGACACCGATTGTTAAGCGGGTAAATGAAGCTGTTTTTGTCGCCGCCGGGTTAAGCGGCATGGGTATCGCCATCGGTATGAAGGTGGGAGAGGAGGCCGTGGAGCTGTTGGATTCTAAATCAGAATGACTCTATTTGGCCTGGATTTCTCGACTTTTGTTGTTGGACATTTGACATAAGATTTTATGAATCCACTTCAGCTTATTTAGCAATAATTGACTGGTTGCCCATAGGGGCATATTTAAGTGATTTTAAACGAAAATGCCGAAATTGGGTAAAACAACGGTTTTATAAAGCCATCGAATACTGAATAAGTTTTTACAGCACGAAAGTGTGAGAGTACTGACCGTTAGCCTATATTACCTCACCAAGAAATTGATTCGGCTGCGAGGCGAAGGAAAAATCGTTAAGTTTTTTCCGTTTTCTCCCGATATTCCCGGTATAATTCAAGAAATTCATTCAGCATCATGGCCGTGGCGCCCCACAACGGAACGCGGTGGACATCCCGATAGGGAACTTTGAAAGTATGATCGCGCAGGTTCCAGTCTTCAACCGTAAGATTTTTCTTGCCCAGCAGGCTTTCGAGCTCAACAGAAAAGGCCTCCTCCACCTCGTGGGGATCGAGGGTCAGTTCCGGCTGCTGATGCATAAATCCCACTACCGGGGTAACGTCATTGTTGGAGTGGTTCACAAAAAGATCGGTTAGCGTACCCACAATAGTCACTTTATCGGCAGAGATGCCGACCTCTTCTTCGGCTTCTCGGAGTGCAGTTTCGACAGGCGTTTCATCATCTTCTGAACGACCGCCCGGAAAGCTGATCTGCCCCCCGTGATTAATGTGGCTGCTCCTCAGGGTCAGCAGTAGTTCCAGCTCATCATCGGCATTTGGATACACCAGCACCAGCACGCTGCTTTGCCGGGCATGGGGCGTGGGATCCATCATTCGATTCGGCATTTCTTCATCTACAGGCTCCGGCGCCATTTTGAGATGAAGGCCGCGCCCGGGAAGCGGCTGTTGGAGTCGTTTTTGAAGGTAGTCTATAAACGGATGCATTGGGATTAAAATAGCGGAATTTTGGGAATAAATCGCGGTACCTCCTGCTGATAACGTTCGTAGACTTCTCCAAATTCTGCTTTCAGGTTGCGTTCTTCAAAAATGGAGCCGATCCCGAAGTAGATTCCAAACAGCAGGGTTATCAGTCCCAGTTTGAAGCTCATTGAAGGATTGAACAGCAGAATAATCATACTGCTGGAATAGAGAGGATGCCTGACATAACGGTACACTCCGCTGGTGATAAGGCTGTTGCTCGAAGTATCTGATGTAAAATCAAGCTGTGTCACCAACAAAAAATTAAGGGCGCCGATCGGTTTTAGAGCAAAGTAGATACCCGCAATACCCAATATTTGCACAATCCTAAAAACAAGAGCATAAGGCATCGGCACCTGGTACAAAAAACCTTCAGGAAATGGGGATAATAAATACCAGGCGCTCAGTATGATTACCGAGATAAGGGAGTATAATGCCCGGTAATATGACTGTACTCCTGGCCATCTCTTAAAAATTTTCCGTTTCAGATCTCGGTCGGCCAGCAGTGAATGGAGCAGGGCAAATAGGGCAAATCCTGCAACCGATATGGCTATGTCAGTAATCAAGGATGTTCACCAGCAGATATTGGTTATAAGTTTTTCCGAAAATACATAAAGAAAGAATGGCGTATAGCATTCTGCTATTTCTATAGTCAGCCATCAACGTAACGAAAACTGGTACCGAACAGAAGGGATGTTTTGCTTGTATTCAATAGGTCAGGCCACTAAAAATAAATAAACAGCATATACACTCTTTTATCCTTTAAAACGCGGGGCAGAGTCCGTACTTTATCGCCGATTCAGAATTAATATCCATAAAAACAGATTTTTAGCGGTTAGATTCCATGAAGAAAAAGTATAATGTGTACGGTATCGGCAATGCACTTGTAGATATTGAGTTTGAGGTTACAGATGAATTTCTAACCCGTCACGAGGTGGAAAAGGGCGTTATGACTCTCGTGGATGAGGAAACGCAGTTTCGGATGATCGAGGATATCAACCACGCCGAAGCGGTTCAGAAGCCAGGTGGATCGGCGGCCAACACCGTGTATGCCGTGAGCCAGTTTGGCGGCAAGGCGTTCTATTCATGCAAAGTGGCCGATGACGACTTTGGCGACCTCTATCTTAATGATATGAAAGAGGCAGGCATCGACACCAATTTTGATCGCCAGCAGCAACAACAGGGGATTACTGGCAAATGCTTGGTGATGATCACAGAAGACGCCGACCGCACGCTGAATACCTACCTGGGCATCACCTCAAAACTTTCGACGGAAGAGGTGGATGAACATGCCATCGCCGATTCGGAGTTTGTGTACCTGGAAGGCTATCTGGCAGCCTCCGATACAGGGCTTGATGCGATGAAAATGGCAAAAAATATTGCAGAAAACCATGGGGCAAAAACCGCACTTACCCTTTCTGATCCATCAATTGTTGAAGCGTTCAAGGAGTCTTTTGAAGACGTGATCGGGGCCTCGGTTGACCTGCTTTTCTGCAACGAGGAGGAGGCCAAAAAGTTTACCGGCACCGCCGACCTGATGGAGGCAAGGCAGGCCCTGAAGCGCGAAGCCAGGCGATTTGTAATCACCCAGGGCAGCAATGGGGCGATGATCTTTGACGGCGATACGTTTATCGACATAGAACCCTATGAGGTAAATGCGATCGATACCAACGGGGCCGGCGATATGTTTGCCGGGGCTTTTCTATATGGTATCACCAACGGCATGGGATACGCTGCTTCCGGAAAATTGGCTAGCCTGGCATGCTCAAAGGTGGTATCGCAATTTGGTCCACGCCTGGAGTGGCACGAGGTGCAGGAAGTACTCCATCAGCTAGCATAATTTACCGTTTGTAGTAAAAATTAAGAGTAAAACTGAAGTGTGTGAATATGGAAAAAATGATTCTGGCAAGTCGCAATGAACATAAAATCCAGGAGTTGCGGGAAACACTGGCAGACCTCAATATCGATCTGCTTTCAGCACTGGATATAGAAGAGCTGGGGGAAGTAGAGGAGGATAAGAACACCTTGCAAGGCAATGCCCTGAAGAAAGCCCGGTATGTGTTTGAGAAAACGAATATTCCCGCTCTGGCGGATGATACGGGCCTGGAAGTAGACGCCCTTTCTGGACGACCGGGGGTTTTTTCAGCCCGCTATGCCGGCGATGATGCATCGTACCAGGATAATACCCACAAACTCCTCGATGAACTAGCTGAAGTTGACGATCCTGACCGTCTGGCCCAATTCCGCACCGTTGTCGCTTTTATTGATCAAGATGGCGAAGAGCATCTATATGAAGGAATCTGCCGGGGTAAAATATTGAAAGAACAGCGTGGTCAAAAAGGATTTGGTTACGATCCGGTCTTTCAGCCCGAGGGCTATAATCAGACCTTCGCCGAGCTGGATGCTACGGTAAAAAACGAGATCAGTCACCGGGCACGTGCCATCCAAAAGTTTTATAAATGGTTGGAGGCAAAGATTAAAAGAGATTGAACTCCCCGGGGATAAGTGCCATAAAAAAGTATTATATACTTTGAGATCCTGAATATAATTCAAAATGATAGAGGGCAGATATCCTTCCAGCTTTTCGGATGGATACAGTAGTGAATCAATGGTTTTTCCGAGCTCAGAGAATCCCTATAGGTTATCACAAAATAATCTTTTGATAGGTTACGAGTTTAGGTAGGTAATTATGGGAATTTATTCCGTACCATAATCCATAAATTTGTACCTCACAAAGGCCTCAATTGCTTCGTACTCGGCAAAGCCCAGATCATCATACAGGCGGGCGGTGCCGCGATTCCGTTCTTCGGCCCGCTGCCAAAACTCCCGCTCATCGGGGCCTGGAAACAACGGTCGGTCTTTCTGGGATTGATGCTTGAAAATAGCCCGGCGCTTTTTGCCCAGTTCCTGCGGGCTTATCGGAACCGCCATCTCTATTTCGTTGATCTCCCAGCTCCTGCCAGGCGCCACGGTACAGCCATACATAACAATCGGATGTCCATTCGTCATCCCGGCACTCCTTCAGAGCTTCAAAAATAGCTTTCAGGCAGACACGATGTGTACCGTGCGGGTCGGAAAGGTCGCCTGCCGCATACACTTGGTGCGGTTTGACGGAGCGCAACAGATCCACCGTGATGTCAATATCTTGCTGGGAGAGCGGCTTTTTCTTAACGCGACCTGTTTCGTAAAACGGAAGGTCCAGGAAATGGAGGCGTTCTTCCGGGATTCCACAATATCGTGCCGCTGCTTTCGCTTCTCCGCGCCGGATCAAGCCCTTGATGTGCTTGATCTCTTCAGAATCGGTCTGGGCGGGCTCTTTTTTACGGATGAATTCCTGAATATTGCTGAGCATGCTTTCCGCCTCATCCGATTCGGTTTCAAAACAGCTCGTTATAGTCGGATACAAAATCCACAAATCGGATTACATCGGCATCGAAAACGGCAATATTGCCGGATGTCTGGTAGGCCACGTGCACCTGATGACCGTGCTCAACCAGTCGGATGAGCGTGCCACCCATAGAAATAACGTCGTCATTCGGGGTGGGGGCTAAATACAATAACGCGTTTGGGAAATGGTTCGGCGCGTTCCGGGCGGTTGATATCCTCGGCATTCGGTTTGCCGCCCGGCCAGCCCGTGATGGTATGCTGCAGTTCGTTAAACACCTTCAGGTTGATATTATAGGCCGGACCGTGTTCGGTAAGCAGATCCCCCATGCCGTGCTCATTATAATCCTCATCGGTGAGCTTGAGTACCGGTTTGTCAATTTTTTTACAGAGCCATACCACCGATTTACGGATAAGTTTGTCATCCCAGTCGCATGTGGTGAGCAGCCAGGGCGTTTTGCACCTGGTAAGTTCCGCGGCCGCGGCCTCATCCAGGATAACGTGCGCATTAGCATGTTCCTGCAAATAGGTGGCGGGTACCTGTTCGCGAACCTGGCCTTCCACCGCTTCCCTGATGACTGGCGCCTTGCCTTCGCCCCAGGCCATCATGTAGATTTTATCGGCATCCAGAATGGTCCCGATTCCCATCGTGATAGCACGGCGCGGCACGTGCTCCTCTCCAAAGAAATCGCTGGCGGCATCCTTTCGTGTAATACGGTCGAGTGTAATCAGGCGGGTGCGTGAGTTAGGGCGCGAACCCGGCTCGTTGAATCCGATATGACCCGTGCGACCGATCCCCAAAATCTGGATGTCAAGACCGCCGGCTTCCTCGATTTTCTGCTCATACTCCCTGCAGAAATCTCCCACCTTATCCTCAGGCAAGGTCCCGTCAGGTATATGTACATTTTCGTCTGGGATGTCGACAAGATCAAACAGATACTCTCGCATAAAGCGAACATAACTTTGCAGCGAATCGGGCTGCATCGGGTAATACTCATCAAGGTTAAACGTGATTACATTTTTAAAGCTCAAACCTTCCTCCTGGTGCATGCGTACCAACTCTTCATATAGTTTTATTGGAGTTGAGCCGGTGGCAAGTCCCAAAACCGTTTTTTTATCCTTCCGATCGTTCTCCAGGATCGTCTCGGCGATGTCGCTGGCAACAGCTTTGGTTGCAGCTACTGAATCAGCAAAAATTTCAGTAGGAATATTCTCGTAGTATGTAACTTTTTCGTTGGAATAGACCATGGAATCCGATTTTTGATTTTAAGTAAAAGAGTCCTATTTACGATTGAATGACATTCGGGAGAGTTGCGATCCAATGATTCCCGCGATTTCGATTTTAATCCCGATTTTATTCCCTGTTTGATCTGCTTATATATCAAAATGATTTATAAAATGTAAGCTCTGAATCCTAAAAAGACCTGGAAATTTCCAAGTCCTTGCAATGATTAAATTAGGGGTTACTCTCAGGAAGTTAGGTGAGATCTTTAAAAGAGCATTGCGTGCTTTACACCCGATTCGGAACAGTGGCATTGATAATAGCACAAGAACAAATAAATAAAGAACGGATATCGATTTGGGCTTTACAGCTATAGACTACATCGTCATTATTGTGTACCTGGTGGGAGTAGCTGTAATCGGTATTCGCATCGCGGGCAAGCAGTCCTCAACGGCCGATTATTTTCTGGGTGGACATGATATTCCCTGGTGGGCCGTGCTGTTTTCTGTAGTGGCTACTGAAACCAGCACATTAACCTTTATTAGCATTCCAGCAGTAGCCTATGGAGGGGATCTTACTTTTCTGCAGATCACGCTGGGATACATCGTCGGACGCATCTTGGTAAGCCTGTTTTTTCTCCCAAAATATTACGAGGGTAATCTCTCTACCGCGTACCAGTTCCTTGAACACCGGTTTGGGGATTCCATGCGCAACGCCGCCAGTAGTACCTTCATGGTCACGCGCTTGCTGGCCGATGGAGTGCGCCTGTTTGCCACAGCTATTCCGCTGGCCATTATCCTGCGCCTGGGCGGAGCTTTTGCGGGATGGGGAGACCTGGAACTCTACCTGCTTTCTATCACGGCTATCTCCGTTATTACACTAATTTATACACTTATCGGTGGAATAAAAGCGGTGGTCTGGATGGATGTGATGCAGATGGCGGTGTACATCGGCGGGGCGCTGCTGGCGGCGGGTATCATGATCAACGGCCTGCCCGGCGGACTTGCAGGTGCTTTTGCCACTGCCGGTGAGGCCGGCAAGCTGAACCTGTTCGAGTTCGGCTTTGATATGAGTTTTACTGAGTTTATCGCTACTCCCTACACCTTCTTTACGGCGCTTATCGGCGGCGCTATCTTTTCGGTGGCTTCACACGGCACCGATCACCTGATTGTACAACGGTTGCTGACGACGAAGAATCTCAAAAACAGCAAGAAAGCGTTGGTCTGGAGTGGCGTGGTGGTAGCCCTGCAGTTTGCCCTGTTTTTGATTGTCGGTTTGTTGCTGTATGCCTTTTACAACGCCCAATCTGCCGAAGCTCTGGGACTGGCTACAACCGATGAAATTTTCGCCAAGTTTATTGTAGAGCAGCTGCCGGTAGGCCTCTCGGGGTTGATCGTAGCCTCCCTTTTTGCAGCAGCCATGAGCAGTCTCAGTTCTTCGCTCAATTCGCTGGCCTCCTCAACCACGCTCGATCTCTATAAACCCTATTTGGGCAAAGACAACACCGAATCACAAGATCTTCGTATTTCGCGCATCATCACTACAGTCTGGGCGGTAATTTTAACAGGATCCGCCTTCATTTTTGCGGTCCTTCAGCTGCAGGAGGGAGAACGTCCGGCAGTCGTGGAGCTTGGACTGGGTATCGCCTCCTACACCTACGGGGGGCTCCTGGGGCATTTGTTCTCGGTCGCTGGTTTAGCAATCCCGACAATCGTGATGCGATGATCGGCTTTTTTATCGGGCTTTTTTCACTGCTTTTCATGGTTGAGGGACCGGTTCAAAATCTCTTGCCCGGAGAGCCGCTCTCCATTGCCTGGCCGCTGTACACCGTTGTAGGGAGCCTGATCGTCGTTCTTGTGGGAAATATTTCCAGCAGAATGAGGAGATAATCCGTTGATAAGTATATTATATTTTAAAGAGCGGCAGGTATTTCAATAGCCAACGTCAACTTCAATTCTTCAGAATAGTATGAAACGAGTAACAGGCATAGGCGGAGTGTTTTTCAAAAGTAAAAACCCTGGAATGACCAAAAAATGGTACAAGAAACACCTTGGGATTGAAAGCGGAACGTATGGCGGAACATTTGAATGGCGCCATGCGGTGGATAAGGAGAAGAAAGGCTACACAGCCTGGGGGCCGTTCAATGAGAATACTGATTATTTTGATCCAAGCGAACGGGAGTTTATGATGAACTACCGGGTGGCTGACCTTGAGAAACTGCTGGAGACTTTAAAAGAAGAGGGCGTTGAAGTGGTTGGTGAAATTGAGGAGTTTGAATACGGAAAATTTGGCTGGATCGTCGATCCGGATGGCACTAAAATTGAACTATGGGAGCCGAATGACGCGGTGTATGAAGATATTCTGGAATCGGCAGACCGGAACTTGAGCAGCTAGCTGATGCAGAAACTAAATTTTTAAAGGATTTAAACAAGGTTAAGATCTGCAGGTTGTAATTTCATGGCAGTAATTTTTCAATGTACGTTTTTACAAGTGTTGAGTATCCGAACTCTGAAAGTGTTTTTAAGCATCTCCCTTGTAGTAGCTATCCTCCAGGCGTGTGGCAGTTCGTCAACCAGGCCGTCTGATTTAAAAACAGCAGGAAATATTGTAGCGATCGATACTCTTATTAACCAGGAGATCGATAAGGGAAATATTCCGGGAGCAGTGATCAGGATCCAGCAGGGTGACTCGATTTTGCATCACAAAGCTTACGGCTTTGCCCAGAAATATCGATACGATATGGAACGGCTGAGCTTCTCCTGATTCGATGACTTCTGATCACCTATTCGATCTGGCTTCCCTTACGAAAGTATTCGCTACAACTTATGGCGTTATGCTTCTGGTGGATCAAGGGGAAATTGAGCTTGACCATCCAATTCACACCTGGCTGCCAGAATTTAATACACCCGAAAAGAGGGGAATCACCATTCGCCATCTGCTTTCGCACTCTGCGGGGCTCTACCAGTGGAAGCCGACCTACTACCATGCCTCAAATGCGGCTGAACAGTATGAGTATATCGCCGGGCTGCCACTGAATTACCAGGTGGGAGAGGGGCGCCATTACAGTGACCTGGGATTCATGCTGCTTGGAGAGATTGTCCGGCGCGTGACGAATCAGCCGATGTATGAGTTTTTGAATGAACAATTTTACAACCGGTTGGAACTGGAAAAGACACTGTTTAATCCGTTAGATCATGGATTCAATAAAGAGGATATAGCAGCGACCTCACACGGCAACCCGTTCGAAAAGCAGATGGTCTTTGACGGTGATTTTGGCTACGATGTGGATGTAGATCACGATTCCTGGAATGGCTGGCGCCAGTATACACTCCGTGGTGAAGTTAATGACGGTAATGCCTGGTATGGAGCAAACGGTGTAGCGGGGCATGCCGGCCTTTTTTCCACGGCGGCTGATCTTCAAAAGTTGGTGAACCTGCTGCTGGAGAAGGGGCGCTACCAAGGTGAGCAGCTTATTTCTGAAGCAGCAATTGATACCTTCTTGACGGAAGATCGCTTTGGCAATGGGCTCGGCTGGGCTATGGATCCGGAGGTGTTTTCTGCTGAAGGTGTACCCACCGGCAGTTTTGGGCATACCGGCTTCACCGGAACCAGTGTAGTGGCCATCCCGGAATACGATCTCTCTATAATCTTGCTCACAAACCGCCAGAATGTGGGTCGCCAAGAGAATGGTAATTATTTCAACCTGGACCCGTTAAGGCAGGGAATCGTAGACGTTGTGCTGAAAAAGTACAAGGCCGTTCAGGGTGGGGCGTAGGTTTGCCGAATACGGCACAATCTCCACATGTTGAGCAACCCATTTATATTAATGGGAAAGAAAATTCTTCGCGCTACTGAATATCACGGGTTCTTTGATTAGAATCACTTTGGGTCATACTCAAGGTTTGACTGCAACCAGCGTTCTACAGTTTCAACACTCATTCCCTTGCGTTCCGCATGATCTTTGATCTGGTCTTTTTTCAAATCACCCACGTTGAAGTAGGTGGATTTGGGATGTGCAAAATAAAGCCCACTAACCGAAGATGGCGGCGTCATCGCATATGATTCTGTTAGCTCGATACCGGTATTTTCCTGTACGTTCAATAGGTCAAAGATGATATCTTTTTCGGTATGATCTGGCTGGGCGGGATAGCCCGCAGCCGGACGAATACCCGTATATTTTTCGCGGATCAGCTCCTCGTTGGTGAAGTTTTCTTCCGGTGCGTAGCCCCAGTACTCCTTGCGAACTTTCTCATGCAGCAACTCGGCAAACGCCTCCGCCAGCCGGTCAGCCAGCGCCTTAGTCATAATGGCATGGTAATCATCATGTTCGTCCTCAAATTTCTGGGCTAGTTTCTGCGTGCCGTGGCCAGCAGTAACGGCAAAACCACCCACGTAATCATCCCGGCCGCTTGATTTCGGCGCTACATAGTCTGCAAGCGCCTTGTTGGGCTGACCGCGACGCTTCTCGGCCTGCTGGCGCAGCGTATGAAGCACCGTGCGGATATTATTACGAGACTCGCCGGTGTATACCTCAATATCATCCCCCACGCTGTTAGCCGGGAACAGCCCAATGACGCCATGAGCGGTAAACAGTTGCTCCTTGACAATCTTATCCAGCAGCAGGCGCGCATCATCATATAATTTCTGCGCCTCTTCTCCATATTTGTCATCCTTAAGGATGGCGGGAAAGCGGCCGGGCATTTGCCAGGTGATAAAAAACGGTCCCCAGTCGATATAGTTACGTAGCTCCGAAAGGGGGTAATCCTCAAAAAGATGGATGCCCGGCTTCTTCGGCTTCACGATCGGGGTGCTTTCCCAGCTGATATTGGTACGATTTCGGCGGGCTTTCTCCAGTGACAGGTAATTCCGTCGATTGCTGCGTCCTTCATGCTGTTCGCGCAGCTGTTGGTATTCCTGTTTTATTTCATTCAAAAATCCATCGCGCAGCGTCTTTGAGACCAGGTTTCCGGTTACCGAAACGCTGCGAGAGGCATCCAGCACGTGCACCACCGGATTGTTGTACATCGGCTCAATCTTGACTGCCGTGTGTAGCCGAGACGTTGTGGCACCCCCAATCATTAGCGGCTGTTTGAATTTTTCCCGTTTCAGCTCTTTGGCCACGTGTACCATCTCGTCGAGCGAAGGGGTGATGAGGCCGCTGAGACCGATTACGTCAACGTTCTCTTGGCGTGCTTTTTCCAGGATTTTGTCGGCAGGAACCATTACGCCAAGGTCGATTACATCAAAATTATTGCAGCGCAGCACCACAGCCACGATATTCTTGCCAATATCGTGTACATCCCCTTTGACGGTCGCAAGCAACACCTTCGCCTTCGGTTTGCTTTCTTGGTTTTTCTCCTTTTCCTCCTCGATAAAGGGGATCAGATGGGCTACGCCCTTCTTCATCACGCGGCGCTTTCTGACCACCTGCGGTAGAAACATCTTGCCTGATCGCAAACAGGTCGCCAACCACATCCATGCCGGACATGCATCGGTCCCTCGATTACCTCAATAGGGCGATCGTACTTCTGGCGGGCTTCCTCAACATCGTCAACAATATAATCCACCACACCTTTTACCAGCGCGTGCTTGATGCGCTCCTCGACCGACTCTTCTCGCCACTCTTCAGTTTTCTGTACCTTTTCGCTACCCTCGTCTTTAATCTCTTCGGCGTACTCGAGCAGCAGCTCAGTGGCGTCATCACGTCGGTTGAGCAACACATCTTCCACAAGTTCCCGTAGTTTTTCCGGGATCTCCTCATAAACCTCCAGTTGCCCGGCATTTACGATTCCCATGTCCATACCGGCATCGATGGCGTGATAGAGAAAGGCGGAGTGCATCGCCTCGCGCACGCGGTTGTTGCCGCGGAACGAGAAGGAAATGTTGCTTACCCCGCCGCTAACTTTTACGCGCGGCAGATCTTCTTGATCCATTTGGTGGCCTTGATGAAATCCACGCCGTAGTTATTGTGCTCCTCGATGCCGGTGGCTACCGTCAGGATGTTGGGATCCATAATGATATCTTGCGGCTTAAATCCCATCTCATCGGTAAGGATGTTGTAAGCGCGTTCGGCGATCTCTATACGTCTTTCGTAGCTGTCTGGCCTGCTGCTCATCGAAGCCCATCACGATGACGGCACCGCCGAAGTTCAGGATTTCGCGGGCCTGCTGTTTGAATTCCTCTTCGCCCTCCTTCAGGCTGATGGAATTGACTACGCATTTACCCTGTGTAGTTTTGAGTCCTGCTTTAAGCACGGACCATTTAGAAGAGTCTATCATTATCGGCACGCGCGAAATATCGGGCTCGGTGGCGATCAGCTGCAGGAAATTGGTCATCGCCTCTTCTGAGTCGAGCATCCCCTCGTCCATGTTGATATCGATAATTTGGGCGCCGTTCTCCACTTGCTGGCGGGCAACAGAAAGTGCCTCCTCAAAATCACCGTCGGTAATCAGCCTGCGGAACTTGCGGGAGCCCATCACGTTGGTGCGTTCGCCCACATTCACATAGTTTGTGTCGGGGCGCACCACCAGCGGTTCCAGTCCGCTAAGGCGTAGATAGGGTTCCTTGTTGGGAATGTTTCTCGGTTCGCATTCGGTGGCAGCCTCCGCAATAGCCTTTATATGTCCCGGGGTGGTCCCACAGCAACCTCCGACCAGGTTTACGAATCCCTCTCTGGCATATTCACGCAACTGGTCAGCCATAAATTCAGGCGATTCATTGTATTCGCCCATCTCATCTGGCAGGCCGGCATTTGGATAGAGACTGGTAAAGCAGGTGGAAACGTTGGCCAGCTCCTCGATGTAGGGCCGCATCTGCTTGGAACCAAGAGAGATCTCAGGCCCACGCTCAGCAAATTTTTGGTGTGTGAGACCGAAATCCAGAACGCCTCGGTCGTCTGTCCTGAAAGCGTACGACCACTTCTATCCACAATTGTACCGGAGATCATCACGGGCAGCTCCTGACCGGTTTTTTCCTGGTATTTGTGAATGGCGTAGATTGCGGCCTTGGCGTTCAACGTATCGAAAATAGTTTCCACCAAAAGGATATCAACGCCGCCATCGACCAGCCCGCGGATCTGCTCGTCGTAAGTCTCAACCAGTTTATCAAAGGTGATATCGCGGTAGCCGGGATCTTCTACATCCGGTGATAGGGAAAGCGTTTTGTTGGTAGGTCCAACCGCACCGTGCCACAAAACGTGGTTTGTCCGGCGTTTTTTCGGTAAAGCGATCCGCTACTTCGCGCGCGTTCTGTGCGGCAACCTTGTCCATTTCATAGGCGATATTCTCCAAGTGATAGTCGGCCTGGGAGATGGCGTTGGCGCTGAAGGTATTGGTTTCGATAATGTCGGAGCCCGATTCCAGGAATTGGGCGTGTATCTCCTTGATGATACCAGGTTGGGTAATGCTGAGCAGATCATTGTTACCCTGCAGATCGTAATCAAAATCAGAAAATCGGTCGGCCCTAAAATCATTTTCCCCAAGGTTATAACCTTGAATCATGGTGCCCATAGCACCGTCCAAAATTAAAATGCGGTCTTCTAAAAGGTCTTTCAGTTGCTCAAATTTCATAGTCAGGTAATCGATTAAAAAGGTACTTTAGGTTGCACAAAAATCCATCGCCTTACCATTCGGGGGATTACCTATAAATACCGATCTGCATTTGTCTAATTTGGTGCAGATAAAAACATGTCCGGCCACAAATTTTTGGAGTTCAAATGTACAAATTATTGAGCTAATGCATAAACAATAGCATTTAGAAGATAGCCCGGATTATTCTACGAAATAATGTGATATGCTGGATAAGTCATTGATATTTTGTTACTTATCGAAATTTGGGAATAGCTCAAATTTGAGTGCTCTGAATAAAGGCTGCGAAATTTAGCCTTGCCCTGCGTTATAGGCACAAATGACGTGCTCAACGTACCGTAGCAGGTTTCCGCGGCCATTTTCCCTGCGTCTTGGGCAATACTGAATTTGTTGGTGAATAATCCGGGATAGCTCTCTAATATTTTCCTGCCGGTTGTTTTTGTATATTTTAGTTGGAACAGTATTGTGTTTGATCCCATTGCATCTTAACGGCTTAAGCTATCCATTGTAATATGCGTATTCCACAACTCCTGGTTCTGGTGTCATATGTCGCCTTGGCACCGTGTGTCAGCTTTGCCCAGTCGGATTCGATTACCAATATTCAAAATCAACTGGATACAGTACGTGTAGATAGTCAAAAGATAGATCTGTCGGTTGAGATAGGTCAGAATATGCTGCGAATAGGGAAAGCAGATTCCGCACGCATCTATATTGAGCAGCGCCCGCCAACTTGCTGATTCTCTAAAATCGGAATATGGGCGTCAAAAAGCGCTGCTGGGATTAGGTGATTTCTATCTTGTGCAGCAAAAGTTTGACTCTGCAGAAACGGTGCTCTCCCGGGCAATGCAGATAAATTCACACCCGCTGTTGCTTTTTGAGACTCAGAATCTGCTGGCAACAGCTCACCGTTACCAGGGTAACAATCAGCAGGCGATCCAGATATACCGGGATCTGCTTGCCACTATCGACTCTCACTGCCCAGCCACGGACTGCGGCAGGGAGAGCCCAAAACCTTGCCGATGCCTATATCAATGCAGGCAACAGTGCACAGGCATTTAAGCATTACAGTAAGGCCGTTACTTATGGGGAAGAGGCCCAGGTTCCCTCTTCCTGGCCACCGCGCTCAACAACCTGGGGAATGCGTTTAACGATGAGAAAAACTTCGAGAATGCCGGGCGTTACCTGGAGCGTTCACTGAAAATAAGCCGGGCTATCGATTTTGCACCGGAGAGCTCCGCTCTTTACTGAATCTGGGAAATACCCGAAGTAGCCAGGGACGGTTTAAGGAGGCAGAGTCATTATACAAACAGGCGTTGGCTCTCTCAGAAAAAGTGCGCCCCGATTCGCCTCCCGTTCAAATTCAGTACAATCTCGGGGAATTATTCTATAGGATGGGAGAGCTGCAAGAGGCGGAGTCATATTTTAAGCAGTCGCTGGAGAATAGCGAACGTGGTGGCCTAGCCCAGGGCATCTACTACAATGCAGCGGGCCTGGGAAATGTGGCGGACCAGCGTGGCAATGTACAGGAGGCGATGCAATGGCATAACCGGGCACTGGATGTGGCGCAGAAATTGCAGAATCCATCTTTCATGCAATCACGTCATCAACGACTCTATGAACTGAGCAAGCAGCAAGACTCACTCCGCCTGGCGTTACAGCATCTGGAACAATCAAAGGAGCTTTCTGATAGCCTGATGACCACCGAACAAAATCGGATCGCTGCAGAATACCAAACCAAGCTTGAGCTTCAGCTGCAGCAGCAGCAGAATCAGGAGCTGGAGGCAGAAAGTGAGCGGCAGGCTTCGCAGCTTGAGGTGCAAAACTGGCTGATAGGGGCGGGCTTGTTGGTGATTATTATTATAGGTGTATTTACTGCATTGCTGTACCGCGCCAACCGGAAAAGCGAGAAGTCAACCAGAATCTGCAGGCGCGCAAGCAGGAGCTTGAGAAAGCCAACGAACTTAAAAATAAACTGTTCAGCATTGTGGCGCATGATCTGCGATCGCCGCTTGGTGCAATTATAGGTATGTTGGAGCTGTTTCGTGATGATGATTTGACGGCCGAAGAGATACGATCTCTCTCTGCTGAGCTGGAGCTCTCCCTCCGGCATAATGTGAACATCATGGAAAACTTACTGTCTTGGGCCAAGCAGCAGATGTCCGGCCTCTCAGTTGTTAAAGAGGAGCTAGATCCACATGGAGTAGCCGAAGAAATTATCCAGGCATATAAGTACGATGCCAAACGTAAACAGTTAACACTCAAGAATAATATTAGCAGGGAGCTTAAAGCTTCATGCAGACTACGATATGTTAAAACTGGTCATGCGAAATCTGGTATCCAACGGCATTAAATTTTCTGAGCGGGGCGGCGAGGTGAGCGTTGATGCCACCCGCCACAATGGTAAAGTGCTTTTTGAGGTGCAGGACAGCGGTATCGGTATACCTGAGGAGATTCAGCAGAGAATTTTTAAGACGACTATTGAAAGCCGCAGCGGTACCCTAAACGAACGTGGAAGCGGTATTGGGCTACATCTCTGCAAGCAGTTTATTGAAGAACAGGAGGGAGAGATTGGTTTTGAAAGCAAAGAGGGTAAAGGCTCACGATTCTGATTTTACCCTTCCTGCAATTAATTGATTGCTCTCAAGATCATCATTAGATAACCAGAATGTGGAATTACGAAAAGAACATCATTTTTGAGGAGAAGACATTGATTAACGAGTTTCGCAACTCATTTAACATGTATAGCTTATTTTGGTAGAAGTATGATGGTATTCTATTGCTGATCTCAATGAGCTGGAAGTTCCTGAGTGCTACAAGTCTATCACTGAAGAGAGCCTTCAAATCCTAAGTAATACCAGGGAGAAGGGAAAAATAGTTGCTGTGTTGATGCCAAACTATCAGAATTTAGTCGCCAAATCCGTCACCACCAGGGGGAGGCTAAGACCACATAGTTTGCGACGCCCTAATCAGCAGATTTCCTTATTCTATCCATGGTGAAGTACCCGTTACTATTTTACAATTCTTCAGCAGAGAAGTAGTCCAGAGGCTTGGAAATCAGGAAAAAATTTCGAAGGGTAAACGGTTGTAGTGTATGGAGCTTTACGACTCTTTTTAGTGTAAATGAAGCTGAATTAATTTTAGAACCTCAAAACCCATTTTTTAAATTTACCTAGAAGTGCTTAACTTCTTAAGTTTTGAATATCTAAATCCGACCAATATTTACAACTAGCAGATGAAAGTTATCGAACATTACGATCGCGCGGATGAGCCGCTGATATCATTCGAAATTATTCCGCCCAAGCGTGGAGGATCCGTTAGAGAGGTTTTTAGCACGCTCGATAAGATTATGAAGTACAATCCGCCGTTTATTGATGTAACCTACCATGCGGCAGAATCCTGATTTTGAGGAGCGTTCTGACGGTACCATCAAGCGCCACATAAAGCGGAAGCGACCCGGTACTATTGGGCTGTGCGCGGCCATGATGCACAAATATGGTGTTGATCCGGTTCCTCATCTTATTTGTGAAGGGTTTACCAAAGAAGAAACCGAAGATGCCCTGATAGAGCTGAACTACCTGGGCATAGATAACGTGCTGGCCATCCGCGGGGATGCGCAGGACGTATTCCGTACCGCGTTATAAAAACGGCACGTTTAAATGAATATGCGATTGATCTTGTCAGGCAGATTAAGAACATGAACCAGGGTGAATACCTGGAAGACCTGGTGAATGCGCACAAAACCAATTTTTGTGTGGGCGTAGCCGGGTACCCGGAAAAGCATTTTGAAGCTCCCAACCTCGACTGGGATATCGCCCGCCTGAAAGAAAAAGTGGAGGCTGGCGGCGATTACGTCGTCACCCAGATGTTTTTTGACAACGACGCCTATTTCAGTTTTGTGGATAAGTGCCGGGAGGCTGGTATTGAGGTTCCGATTGTGCCTGGCCTGAAGGTGTTGACGCGCGAACGTCACCTCAACTTTCTTCCCAAGTTCTTCCATCTGAATCTGCCGGAAGCACTTTCCGATGAGGTGATGGCTAACCCGGAGAATGCTCAGGAGATCGGTATTGAATGGAGCACGCAACAGTGCGTGGAGCTGCTTGATGGTGGTGCCCCGGGTATCCATTTCTATGTGATGGGCGACCCAACACCCGCGCTGGATGTGATCGATAACTTGCCGCTGGGCGTCGCTGCCAAAAAGAAATAGAAACACTGCCTATCTAGTTTGAAGATATTAAGATCTATTTCCACACTGCGGGAGATAGAGCTTTTTTATTTGGGATTAAGCAGGTGTTTAATCCATTTTCTGGCTTATGTATCAGCTGGAATCATCGCACCGATCTCTCCCTGTTTGTGCTGGTTGCTGCTAATTCTTATTGAGAGCTCGCCATTGTTCAGCAGTTCCTTGAGGGCGTCAGAAAGGGGAAATTTGTTATCCCTTTGCCAGCAATTTACCACCGGCATGTTCCTCATTCAAAACTGTGTCCAATCGTAACAATTGGTTGACGGCTCTTCGTTTTTGAACGTAGTAAATTCCACCACTCAGGTAGGGCGCCATTAGCCCTGAAAATGATCCGCTAACGATGAGCGTATCCTTCCGGACGGTAATAGACAGTTGACCGCTGGCACTAGTCGGAACGGCCGGCTCCAGCTTGTAGCCGGCCAGCATCAGGTCCATTGATTTGGACTGGGCCTGGGCAGAATTGGGAAGACTAAATCCCACGGAACAAATTATGCAGTCGGCAGCTCAGCAGTGTTTGTTTTAATACTTTCATGAGATTCAAAAAATTTAATATCTACGGTTTATGATTAAGCTGAAATATTGTTGAATACCTGTTTTCATAACGTGAAAGACCGTACAAAAATTTAGCTTCATGTCAATTTTTAGTACGGTCCGAAGCATATTAAGGGGGCATATTCGTCAAAGAAAAATTTTGCATTATAGATTGAAATCATAACATTAAAACGATTTTATGCTGTTTTACTAAACTCTCTCCTTTGATTGGGATTAAATGGGTATCGCGCAACATGTAGAAATAGGGATATGAACAGATTACTGCAAGTTAAGTTAAGTGCCATGATGTTCCTGGAGTTTTTCATTTGGGGCGCATGGTATACTACGGTGGCGGTATATATGACCGAAAACGGTATGGAAAATTTGACGCACTGGCCGTTTACGGTAAATCCTATAGCAGCCATCGCCGCTCCCTTCTTTGTCGGGTTTATTGCTGATCGGTATTTTGCCACGGAAAAAGTGTTGGGCGCCTTGCATATTCTTGGCGCGCTGTTCATGTTTTTAAGCCCGCAGGCCGCCGATACCCCCCTGATTTTTATTTTGCTGCTGTTGGCCTACAATCTCTGCTACATGCCTACTATGAGCTTGGCCAATACCATCTGCTTTCACAACATTGAGGACCAGGAGAAACAGTTTCCGGTCATCCGGGTATTTGGAACCATCGGATGGATTGTAGCAGGCCTGTCGATTAGCTTTTTGCTGGGGTCTTTCGTGGCGGAAAACGTAAGGCCTGAAGAAACGGCGCTGCCATTGTACCTGACTTCTGCTGCCAGTCTGCTGCTCGGGTTTTACAGTTTCACCCTTCCCCACACCCCGCCGCCTGCCGCCGGAGAAAAAGTTTCCATCCGCAGTATTGTCGGGGTGGATGCGCTTCAGCAACTCGGCAGCAGATCGTTCTATGTGTTTTTGGCCAGCTCGCTGCTTATCTCCATTCCGCTGGCCGCCTATTACAACTTTACCCAGATTTTTCTCGCCGCCACAGGTTTCGAAAACATCGCCGCCACGCAGACCATCGGGCAAATGTCGGAAGTTATATTTATGCTCCTGATGCCCTACTTTTTTGTACGCCTGCGCGTTAACCGGACGCTCGCGCGGGGATGCTGGCCTGGGTGGTTCGGTATGGGCTTTTCGCGCTTGGGGCGCCTGGTTCAGTAGCCTGGATGGTGATTCTTGGTATTGCACTTCACGGCATCTGTTACGACTTTTTCTTTGTAACCGGGCAGATCTACATCGATAAAAAATCTACGGCGGGCATCCGCGGGCAGGCCCAGGGGTTGATTATTCTGGTGACCTACGGCGTGGGAATGCTGATCGGCGCGCAGGTAGCCGGTGAAGTCTTTAATCTGTTTCTGGGCGGTAGTGAAGCCCTTTCCCTGCAGCACGTGGAAGAGTTTTTGGTGGATACCGGCGCTGTTTGCAGGCGCTGTGCTACTCTTTTTTATGAGCCTGTTTGATGACCAGGTAATCAGCGATGATGAAGAGGTAGATCCCGAGGAATTTCGCGCCTAGTATTTTTAGGATTTTTATCCCAAAAAACTAAACACAGTAAACGAGATAATTTTGAACAAAATAATTATGGAGTTATGAAAATTGAACATTTTGCCATCAATGTTGAAGATCCTGTAGCAATCGCAAACTGGTATATCGAGCACCTCGATTTTACCATTGCAAAAAGGGAAACAGAGCCGCCCTATACGCATTTTTTAGCGGACAGCAGCGGAGATGTTATGGTCGAGATCTATAACAATCCCGCTGACCAGGTGCCTGACTATGCCGCAATGGATCCGCTTTTGCTTCATTTGGCGTTCGTTTCTGAAGATCCATCCCGCGACAAGAAAAAACTGCTGAAGGCGGGAGCTACCCTGGTGGATGATACAAAGCTGGAGGATGGGTCGCACCTGGTGATGCTGCGCGATCCCTGGGGATTAGCCATTCAGCTCTGCAAGCGCGCCAAACCGATGATATAGATGTGATGATTTTCAGCCGGGAGGATCTGGGAAAAGGATCGGTCATAGCTCGATTTTTTGCCATTAGTAGCTGGGTACTGGTTGGAATTTGCAGGAAATACTCACATATTATTGAGGATTTTTTCTCAGGGAATACGAGAAAATAGTTTGTTCCAAGAGTTGAGTTCCCTCATAGAGGCAATTGTTCTAACCTCTCCAAACCCCTCCTGCACGGGCAAGAGGGGCTTATGAGGAAGTATCTTAAAGACCTCTGATAATTATTTTGTTACGGCTGTGGGAAATAGGTAACCAACGGTGTGTTTAGTATTACTAGATCGGGGCATCATAACTACCCTGTTATTTTAAAAGGATTAGGATGTGTGGCAAGCATATCTGAAGAACGAACTTCAACCAATTAATAACGGAGATTTATGGGAACACTTGCAGCTATTGACTGGATTGTGATCGCCTTATACTTCGTAGTACTTATAGTACTTGCGTGGTGGGTAATTACGGCAGAAAACAGACAACTTCAACCGATTATTTTCTGGCGGGGCGACATTTGGGATGGTTCATTGTAGGGGCCTCCATTTTTGCCTGGAACATTCGCGATCGGAACACCTTGTGGGACTTGCCGGCTCCGGAGCAACGGATGCGGTGGCACTTGCACACTACGAACTTCACGCTTGGTGTTTGCTTGTACTGGGATGGGTTATGGTGCCCTTTTATATGCGCTACCAAAGTGTTTACCATGCCTGAATTCCTTGAGAAACGATTTTCTCCCATAGCCCGATCGGTGTCTATCGACTGTTTCCTGGTTGCTTATGTATTGACTGAAATCGCGGTCATGGTCCTTTATGCGGGAGGATCTGTAGTTTCCTGTTGCTTCCTGACATCCCGTTACCTCGGCATTGAACAGTTTCTGGATAAGGTTCCGTTGCTGGTGATTGTATTTGCCGGAATTTATACCGTACTGGGCGGTCTTCGGGCGGTAGCCTACACAGAGGCACTTCAGACCCTGATACTGGTGTTTGGTTCACTGCTCGTACTTGTTTATGGGCTGGATGCCATCGGAGGCTGGAACCGGCTGTATGAAGTAGTGGGATCAGAAATGTTTAACCTCTGGAAGCCGATCACCCCAGAGGGAGTTACAACGACCTGGGCCCCGGTGATGACCGAGAGACCAGATGGCCTGGTATTTCGAACAGTCGTTGTCCATGGCCGGGCATGCTGTTTGCCGCACCTATTGTGGGACTTCTGGTCTCTGGACAACCGACCAGTATATTGTACAGCGTACGTTGGGTGCCGCGAATATTACGCAGGCGCGCCGCTGCGTTCTATTGCCGCTGCTTTCCTTAAAATTCTCCCCGTATTCATTTTTATCATCCCGGGAATTATCGCATTCGCTCTTGCTGAAACAGGCCAGATCCAAGCTTTGCAAAATGAGATGATGGCTGATGGTGAACTTGTTCGCCGATGCCCAGGCCGCTTTCCCGCTGTTGGTGGCGCACCACATACTGCCGGTAGGCGTTCGTGGTATAGTAGTGGCTGGTCTGTTGGCCGCGTTGATGAGTTCTCTTGCCGGTGTGTTTAACGCTTCTTCCACACTTTTTACCATGGACTTCTACTCTCGTCTCAAACCAGAGGCCTCCGAGCAGCATTTGGTCTGGATGGGTCGGGTAGCTACCGCAGTAATGGTTATCATTGGCCTGCTTTGGATTCCCGTCATCCAGGGAAGTCGTGGTTTGTATGATTATCTGCAGGGTGTACAATCGTACTTGGCCCCGCCCATCTTTGTAGTATTCTTCCTCGGAATTTACAACAAGCGATTGAATAAAGAGGGCTGTCTTGCAGCGCTTGGCGTGGGTTTTGCACTCGGTATTTTTCGGCTGGCGGTAGACACTCCAGCTATGTTGGTTGATGGTTTTGCCTACAGCAGGGATCCTTCCTGTGGATTATTCAACAATATCTTCTTCCAGTATTATAGCCTGGGGATATACCTTATCTGCATAGCTGTGATGGTGGGCGTGAGTTATATGACAGCCCCTCCATCAGTATGAGAGGATCAGCCGGCCCTACTTTCTGGTACGCTGTGCTCAGGACGATCGATTCTTGCCAACAGGGCAAGCTGGGATTGGAGAGATGTTGCCATGTGCGGTCGTCGGCTGTCAGCGCTGCTCATAGCTGGTCATACCTCTACTTTACAGGGCTAGGTTTATCTGGCATTCGAGATAACTTTCAAAGAAAATTAAGGCCATCGGTTCTGCTTCCGATGGCCTTTTTTTATGAAAAACGTTTATAGCTAAATAACGTGAAGGGTTCAGGAGTTTGCTAACATCCTTATTTGTTTGCTCATTTGGAAGAACCTTCGCGCATTTGTTCATTTTTAAACGACAAAAGAACAATCCCCCCAACGGCTGGTGAATTTTTCTGTTTCGTTCCTTCCGCCGGAGCTAAAACTATTTATCTCGATTTGTTGGAAAACGTGGCCCTCTGGGAACAAATCGTTTCTTTATACTTCGGCTGCGGTCACTCGGCTAATAAAAAAATAAAAGGCTTGATAAGTTCTAGCCTGCATTTCTCACCAAGAAATTGGTTCGTATGCAAGGCGAAGTGGAAATCGCAAGCGAAACGTATATCCATACGTAAGATGGTTATCTCCACCTACAACGCAGCAGACGGGCCAATTTCGGTAGCCGACTACAGACTGTTATATTTTTACGACCTAAAATTCAATGTAAGCTGCTGTGGATAATGGTGTTACGAATTTAGACTAAATTCTCGTGAGAAATGCAGGCTGGCGGTAAAGGATCATAAAAGATGTTGCTTATCCGGAGTCTGTAACGTTAAATGATCTGATTTTCCTGCGTTATTTAAAAGAAACTCTCTGGCTGGCAGTGAATGGAGGTTCCCGCTCAATGGCGCATGCCGCCTGACCCTAAAGAGATTGCAATAAACCTGCGCTGAAAAAAAAGCATGTGCGCTTTAACCGGTAAGTGTTTACAGGTTAATATTTTAGCACCAAAAAACCCGGAAAGCATTGATAACTCTCCGGGTTTGAAATCTGAATTAAGCTGGAATCAAACAGTTACCCTATGCTGTTTCGAGCTCCAGCTCATCGATTTGTTTGTTGATGAACTCCAGCTCATCGGACGTCAGCTCCAGGTCGGCCGCCTTGGCATTCTGGGTAGACTGCTCCGCATTGCGGCACCACAAGCGCTATGGTAATACCTGGCTGCTGGAATACTCCACTGGATGACCAACTGTGGCAAAGTTAGCTCCTTTCTTCGGCTATCGGCTTTATCTTGTCCAGCATGTTATTACCGTTCGGCGGATGTTGGTCGGTGTAATAGATCTTTTCGTTAGCCCGGTATCACCTCCTTGAACTCATATCCCGGTTCCAGTTTGCCGGTCGATAGTCGTCCACGCTGGTCTACGGCTACTGCCACAAATTTCCCTTTGTTATTTTCGATGAATCAGGCACTACCTCTTCTTCAATATCTCGTCACACATCTGTAGGGCGCTTCAACTGGACGGCCAGGCTGATGGGTACTGCGGTCTTCATCTGATCGGCGCTGTAATTACAGACGCCCGCCTCACGGATTTTGCCCTGCTCTTTCAGCTTCAGTACAGCTTCCATGGATTCCTCGATGGGGGTGGTGGGATCCGCCCAGTGAATCTGGTACAAGGTCGATGTCATCAGACTCCAAGGAGCACTTTTCCGGCTTTCCTCATTTCCTTCAATAATCGCCCTGCTTACCGGCGGTATTTTATTGTGGATGTGATCTCTTCACCTAATTGTTTCTTGCTCTTCCGGTGAACTTCCTTCGAGTATCCGGCGCGGCCGGTTGTCGCTAAAGTGTCCCGCTTCGCGGGCAGATCCTGGGTATGGCTTCTCCGACAATCTTTTCGCTCAATCCCTGACCATACACCGGGGCTGTCCTGGATCAATGTGGCGAAAATGGTAAAGGACTTAATCGCTTTCACCTTATTCTGCTCTATTTCCGGCCCACATCCAGCCCACTCCCCAGCGCCAAATGTTACAACTGATAGTTTTAAGTCAGTGTCTCCAAGTGTTCTATATTTCATAAATATTGACCTGATTCATGTTTAAAATTAATTTTTACGTTTTTGTAATCCCTGATGGATCTTCTGATACGATATAATCATCAAAAATTAAACTGGCTGACATGGTAAATGATTCCATGCAAGTGAATCGCTTCTGATTTCCATTCCGAAGATACTAAAAATAATGGACGCTTAGTAAACGGGCCAAGTGATTTGGAAGTTGCAAACTGTAATGATTTCAGGGTGGCGGAGGACTTTGGCGTTTACAGGTTTGAAGACCACCTGCGTTTCGTTGCTCCTTTCGAGCATTTTCGTCGTCATTTTAACTCATTTTTGCCGAAGAGATAGAGTAGATGCTTATGCTATCACAAGAAGGGATCAAAACCTGGTTCCCCAAAGCCGAGGGTGGTATGATAGGTTTTTAGGACCAGTTTTCGCAGGTATTTTCTTTTGAAATGACTACTATAATTTCGCCGACACGCTCGAATTTCCGGAGATTGAGAGATCGCTCGTTGTTTTCTTCAGCCAGGATTTATGGACCCGACATCGGAATGCGCTCCATATTTACCCAGTTAAATTATCATGCTAACTGAATCTCCATAATCAGGTTGATATACGGGACCTCCATGGGGACAAACCAGAAATTATGCATTTTATTAGCTTAATAGTGGGTGGTACCTGATTCGAACCAGTGACCCCCTGCTTGTCGGAAATTTTATCTATGAAGGCCTGCCACATCCGAACTGAAAAGATGCGACTGCTGTGTATGGCCCACTTCAAGTATTTCAATATAGTTATTGATCATTACAGATGAGTGTTTTGGGAATTGGGATTATATACCTGTTGATGACACTAATCAGATATCTTGCTTAGATGTTGGTGCTAATGATTTATCTGATTTATAGAAAAAAATTGTGCACAGGTAAAGACTTCCATAAACAATACTAATATAAACACTTGCTAATCATAGCCAGAAATCATTTTCTTGGTTAGACTAGCTCAGTATTTATGAAATAGCTATCTGCCAGTATGAAAGATATTTCCCTAAGTTAGACTTAGCTCCGTGATTAGGAATGGAAGTTTTAGAAAGTGTGTATTTAGATACTGATATTTTTATCGTGCTACTAGCAGTAGATCTAGTTAAAATGGAAGGGATTTAGTAAATAGACGATTTAAGCGGTAATATTTGATATACACATATAATGAAAGGGCTTTATCTGGCTATTAGTGTATTCAAGCTGTTAATTATAGTAGTATAGATAGTACATACTATATGTTAACATAGAGTTTTTTAAAGGATAGAGGGAGATTTAAATTTAAGGTAGATTTCTAAGATCTACAGAAGCACTTAGGGAAAATGATGAACGACCAGAAATTGTTTAAAAAAATAAAAAAAGGGGATGAGGAGGCTTTTGAGGAGCTTTTTAATAAGTACTATGAACCACTTGTGCGATTTGTATGGGGATATGTCAAATCAGAAGCAGTTGCTGAAGAAATAGTTCAGGAATTATTTTTGAAGGTATGGAGAGTAAGTACAACATTGACAATCCAGAGCTCCATCAAATCATATTTATACAGTGCGGGACGAAATATGAGTCTGAACTATGTGAAACATCAGGGCATCGACGAACTGGGAAAAAGAAGCCCTGCGTGAGAACAAACAACATGAACAAGAATCAACGATCAAGTCGCTTGAATGCTTCTAAAGGTGGAAAGCTGTTGAGATCTACCCGAGAGGCGTCGGTTAATATTTATACTTAGTCGTCACCAAGATATGACATATAAAGAGATTGCCGATTTCTTGGATATTTCAGAAAATACCGTGGATACGCAGATTAGAAGAGTATTAGCTACTTTAAGAGAACATTTTTCCGGTTTATTAGTCTCCTTCATTGTGTTTACTATTCTCATCATTTGAATATCCAAAGCAACAAGGATTATAAAATAGTTTTTTATTGCCTGGAATTTGGACATTCCTCTTTGATGTAATAGTGAGGTAAATTATTGTTCCTTTCCAAATGCTTTTACAACAATTTAGTTACCCTTCCTTTTTGTAGCATATGAAGTTCAAGGTCCAGTGTTTCTATGTCAGAGTTTCAATGATCGTTTTACGAGCACATATCTCCGAACATTTCTGCGATTGACAGAAAAAGTACGCTGGCTGTTTTTAAACGCACATAATTTACCGAATTCTAAAATAAAAACTACCCGAATGCCAGGGATTTTTGAGCTGTATTCGGTGGGGGTTTGTTCCTTTTTTTGGCTTTTTGTACCGTAATCTGAATTTCACTGGTTATATATTCCAGGCGGTTGTACTGCGTCAGGCATACTCGAATCAGCGTTACAAAGTGCCCGAAGCAATGATAGGTCTTACTGATAGACCTTCGAATGAGCTCCAGCAGCAAGTATACGATCATCGCAATGTAAATCTGAGACTTACACGCGTTTTCACTTGTCCCCAGAAACGTCTTTATCTGCAGGTTTTGTTTGATCAGCTTGAAGAAGATCTCGATTTGCCACCGTCGCTTGTACAGCTCGGCGATGGTGGCAGCTGACCAATCCAGATTATTGGTAATGACGGCAATAACTTTGTTCTCATCCTCCTTGTAGATGGCCACACGCCGCAGTTCAACCTGATTAATACCGGCCTTCTCGGCCGCTGTTCCCGTCAGATAAATTCGTTCATCTTTTAGAATATGCTGGTCTTTTTCCTCCGGTAACTCAAACTCACAAATCGATTCATACACTGTATTGGACTTCATCCGGGTGACAAAATGATTCTCATCCTCGATCCGGGTGGCAAACAGTCCGAAATCAAAATACCCTCTGTCGTCCACAACAATCGTATCCTTTGGGTAGCGAAAGTTATCGGCACCCCGCCGATCACTCACCTTGGCCGGGGTCAGATTGATCATCTCAGGAATCATGGTGGCCTCATCGAGGCTCACGTGCATTTTAATGCCGCCTTTAGCTGTCCGAAACTTTGCCCAGGAAAACAGATTCAGGCAAACGCTCATAATGGAGGCGTCCACCAGCTTCACTTGCTTGCCTTTAATCTGCTCAATCACCTTGTCGTCCGATCGGTTTTTAAACAGTCGGGAAAAGTGCTCCAAAAGGCCCATATAAAGCGATTTAAAGACATCACTGTCGCGCTTGGCGTGGCTGTCGCTCATCGTTGACTTGGCCGGACTCTGCTCCAGGCCAATATCGGACAGAAATTTGGAGCTGATGGTGATGCCCTGGGCGATCTCCCGAAGCGTATGGCACTTATTCAGCTGTCCGAACATCATCGCCACAAGCTGGTCGTAGGTTTTGTACTTATGGCAATGCTTGTCCGACTCGTGGCTGGCAATGGTTTGTTGCAGCAAAGACGTCGGAATTAAATCCAAAATTTGCCGAAGTAAGGGTTTATCGGATTTTTTTGCGATCTTTGAGGGGC
>JAXHMA010000003.1:0-862397 GCA_034521835.1 Balneolaceae bacterium | reverse complement strand
CCCGCCGAAGGTGGACATTGCCCTGCTTCCAGATATGGGCCTCCCCCTCGCGGGCGCCCGACTGGTCCAGAGCTACATCCAGTCCGGCGTAGGAGGCCAGCTGGTTGCGATTCCGAATCAGGGCAAACCCATTGGTTTCGGCAACGACCTTCAGCACGCTCTGCGGGCCCAACCCGGTAATCTGTCCAACACGCCGGATCGCCTCGGACAGGGCCTGATCGGACTCCCACAGGTCCTCCAACTGTCGGTCGATCTGGGTGATATACGCGTTGATCTGCTCGATATGCTCGCCAACCGCCGCAGGCTACTGCTGGATGGTCCCAGGACTGGCGGGCGGCATGTCGCCGGTTTTTTAATTGGGTACGCTGATTTTTCAGCTGCTGGCGTTCCCGCAGCAGCAGTTTTATATCACGCAGCCGCTGGCCGGAGGGCTGCCAGCGGCGGGGACGCCGCTCCAGTCCGTAGCGGGCCAGCAGCCGGGCATCAATCTGGTCGGTTTTTGATTTAACGGCAGGCTCTGGGCCCAGTGGTAGGCCCCGACTGGCAACCAGCACGCACACCTGCCGGCCCGCCTGATGCAGCCAGTAGGCCAGCTGCTCGAATACACGCCGGTCGCTTCCATAACAAACCAACACTGCTGCAGTTGCCCCCTTCGAGCGGACCCACTTGGTCAGCTGCCGGTACCCGTCTTCGCTGTTGGGAAATCTGCGGGATTGGCTATAGGATAGTTCCCGGTCGGACTTGGACAGGCCCAGCCGGGCCTGCAGGGTTTCCGCTGACACGTCAGAACCAACTGCTCGGCTGTGAATATCTTGGGATTGGATTGGTTCCATGGTATACTTGCTTATCTGGTTATCCTGAACAAGTGATGAGGATGGGCATTGGACTTGACTCACCAACAATACGAGCTCAATCGGCAAGATTGGCTCTTTGTACTGGTTGTGTCTAAATGCCCGAGGAGAGGGAGCCAAACTTTTACAGCCCTTCCAACCGGAAGGGCTTCTCACCAGATCGCTCTCCATTCGAATCCTTATACACCCAACTCCACGAATTCGTGGGAGTGGGGATTTAATAAAAAAACAAAAATCATTGAGCCTTCCTCAACAGGTGGTAAACATATGAGCCACCGGATGGGGATTTATGCGCCTGACGGCACTCCACTTCGGCTAAAAGAAACCCAGATCGTCGCATGATATGGGGCCTTCCAGCGCATGGAGATTTCCCACGCTGGGCGTCTTTTTGGTATATCAAGCAGGGTTTCTTGGATGCCCTCCAACTCCGCTTGCCCGGTCGGCGCATAAATCACAATACCGGAAGTAGACAGTTATCCTGCGATGGGCCATAAGGTGTCAGCTCAAACTCTATCACAGGCAGGGTTCTCGGATAAAATTAGCGGAACAATATGCCTGCCAGCCAGCCGCTCATTTCCCTTTGCAGGTTGCAGGTAGCATCCGTCTGAGGATACTCTGACTGGTAAGTATATGTAGGTTGTAGCACTACATATCGTTGTTTATAGGCAAATTTTAGATTTTGAGGAACTTGAGTTAGATCCTGAATCAGAGTTCATCTGGTAATCTGTGGTAATCACAGTTCAACACTATTAAAAAAACCATCATAATCCTGAGCCTGGAATCTCTCAAGCTTACGAGGGCTATTTTTTTGCCTGAGATATCCTCCTAAAAACATATTGGAGAGCCCTTCGAATTACTTTTGTTTGACCTCCCAAACTCCTCCTTTACAGATACGAGGGGCTTATGCCGAGGTATTTCAAAGGCCTTTTGGAAGCTATTGATTTGGCGCCATCACTTCAACATCATTAAATCTCTTTTTCTTAACAATAATTATCATCCAACTAATTGCCTGATTCCCAACAAGTTACTGAAAAGCCGCTACTCAGAGACACCAACCTCTACGTAATATTTTGCGTCACCCTCTACCGCGGTAATGGGCGTGGCCAGTATCAGCCGCCCGCCCTGCCGCAAATGGCACGCGTACTGCAGGTATCCAACGAGCAGATCGGGCTGTTGATCACGTTTTTTACCGTGCCCGGCATCTTCCTGACCCCGCTACTGGCAGTTCTGGCCGATCGCATCGGCAGAAAAATGATCCTGATTCCTTCTCTTTTCATTTTTGGGATACGCGGCACCGCCTGCGCTTACGCAACCGATTTTACCTGGCTGCTGATATTGCGATTTGTGCAGGGCGTCGGCAAGGGCTTCGCTGGGCGCATTGAATATCACATTGATCGGCGATTTCTATACGGGCACTGAACGGGCTACAGCTATCGGCGTGACAACGCCAGCGTGTTGCTAGCGTGGGCGCCGCCTCTTGTGCCGGCTATCGGCGGGGCGCTGGCTACCCTGGGCTGGTTCTTCCCGTTCTGACCTCTCCCGGTTAGCAATTCCAGCGGGACTTTTTGTGCTCTTTGGCCTGAAAAATCCCGAACCTGATGAGTGGAACCGATAACCGGTACGCGAAATATCTGGGTAATCGTTTGGAATCGATTAAAATCCCCAAAAGCAATTCGTCTGGTTTCCCCGCCGATCTTCTCACTTTTGTGATGCTCTATGGTACCTATCTCTGACCTTTTTTCCGGTGCTGATCGATGAGCGATTTGGAAAGTCTTCTTCTGGATCGGTCTAATCCTGTCGGGTTCTTCTTGTGTAACGGCTCTTACCTCCTCTCGATTGGGAAAGTCGGCCGCCCGGTTTTCCGAGGCTAATTTAATCGTCGCTGCCGCTGCCATTTATATCGTGGTGTTTCTGATGATTCCTTTTATCGGAAACATATGGTGGCTCACCCTTCCAATCGCCCTGTTCGGATTTGCACAGGGAATCAATATTCCCAGCGTGCTAAATTTGCTCACAAAGCAGGTCCCTTCGGACCTGTGTAGAGCTGCTTTTCTCTTTGCGGTCAACTGGACGGTACTACGAGGTGGACAGGCGCTGGGACCAGTTTTGCTTGGGCTGGTTTACGGGCTTACCGGCATCACCGGCACCTTTATATTTAGCGCAGGAGTAGCTGTCATTTTCGTAGTGGTTTCTGTGCTGCTGATAAAATTGAAATGACAAACGATGAAACGGGGTGGGCAAAAAGATTGAATCCCAGGAGTATTAGCTCCCCGGCGATATCATGCTTTAGGTTTCAGCATTTAGGGAGTGTGACTAGTTGACTGACTCGATTAGGGTCTTAAGAGAGACAAACTATAATGTTTGTTCTGTTTACAAGAGAACCTCATGGCCATAGTGTTACAAAATAAATCGAAAAAATATTTGTTTTCTTTTTCAGTTGCTATATCAAACGTTTTACCAAGTTAAAACCTCTCATTTACCTCTAATCGCTGATTTAATCTAATGTTTTATGTCTCCAAATTTCGACTTCCCGTTATCATCGGTGCATTATTACTGATGACCCCGGCTGTTCAGCACTCAATGAATTTTCCAGAAATATTCAAAAACCGAATGTCTCAGTAGAAAATGTTCGAGTTTACCGGGGTTTGATTTCCGACAAATTGAGCTCACCTATGATTTAAAGGTAGAAAACCCCAACAAGCTATCGGTGGATCTGCTGCGCCACGATTACGAGCTAAAACCTCAATGAAAACAGCTTTGTGTAAGGGAGAGCAGGCCAATCGCATAGACCATAGAGGCCTCAGGGAGACAGCAGGATAGAGGCGCCCGTATCTCCTGAAGCTACCAGCACACCCAGAAGGGCGACCTCAAAGCCTCAGAAACGCGCATCAGGCATCCTACTCATTTCTGAGCACGCTGACGTTTGATCTGCCAGTGCTGGGACGCACAAATATGCCGATAAAAAAGACAGGCGAAATTCCCCTGCTTCAGCTGCCCGATATTCGCATCAATGATTTCGAAATTAAGAGCCTGAGCTTGTCCGGAGCTGATTTAAATCTGCAACTGGTGTTTGACAATCCTAATGGATTTGGCTCAATATAAACGGTATGCAGTATAATCTGGATATTAACGGCAATTCTTGGGCAGAAGGAACCGCTTTAAGTGATGTGTTTATTAAAGAAAATGGCACGACGGAACTGAACATCCCGCTCTCGCTGAATTTTGGGGATGTAGGCATGTCAGCATTCCGTGCCCTTTCTGGCTTCGGAAAACCTGGATTATGACCTCCAAGGCAATATAGATCTGAACATCGCGCATATGAGCTGCTTGGAAATACAAACTTCAATTTCGATCGATCCGGAACGGTATCCCTGCCGAATTAATCCCAAGATCAGGTTTCACATCGAATCAAACACAACTACATCCGCTGTTTGCAGTTACCGCTCGCCGTTTTAGGTTCGCTACGGCTGGTAGCTAAACAAGATGAATTAAAAGCGATTCATTTTACTGATTCCGAGGGATATAGATTCAGATCGGTCGGGTTACCCCCGTACTGGCAAACACAGTACTTCAGGCTCAGTGAATATTTCGACGGGAAGCGCCAATCCTTTCATCTTCCTTTGAATCCCGGAGGATCCGCATTTCAGCAAAAAGTCTGGAAAGCGCTTTCGGAGATCCCGTTTGGGCATACGCTAACCTACCCTGGAGCTTGCGAAAAAGCCTTGGAAACCCCAACAGCGTGCGAGCTGTGGGACGTGCCAACGGGCAAAACCCGATCCCAGATTATAATTCCCTGCCCTGACAGCGATCATCGGTGCTGAGGGAAAACTTTGTAGGGTATTCTGGTGGCCTGGAAAAATAAAAAGTGGCTCCTCCGGCATGAAGACGTCCTCCTGCTCTAAGATTTTATTAACTTTTTTCCTGTAGGAGTTAGCACATTTTTATACTTTGAGCTTTATTTCCGATTTCAAAAAAGTCAGCTTGTTGTATCATGAATATTAAAACGACTGCTATCCTGCTGTTTTTCTGCCTTTTTAGTTGCAAAACAGCCTCAGCACAAATTCAGTCAGCCCCAGATCGCACCGAAGGCAAAGGGCCGTATGACCGCCTTGTCATCCGCGGGGTTACGCTGGTGGATGGAACCGGGCGCCCGCCAATGGGTCCGGTGGATATCGTTGTGAGGAAACAGGATCACTGAAATTCAGTCAGTGCGGCTACCCGGGCATCCCGATCAGATGGGAGAGCCGACCTGAAGCTGGGCCCGACACAGAAGAACTGAATGCAAAAGGGATGTATTTGCTGCCTGGTTTTATAGATATGCATGCGCATACCGGAGGACAAGCCCAGGGCACTCCCGCAGAATATGTGTACAAACTGTGGATGGCCCACGGCATTACGACGGTCCGTGAGCCAGGATCATTTAACGGCATGGACTGGACACTCCGACATAAAAAACGCAGCGAAGATAATGAGATTACCGCACCGCGTATTTCTGCGTATATCGGGTTTGGGATGGAGCACGACGGTCCTATAACAACGCCTGAACAGGCGCGAAAATGGGTGCAGATGATTAGCCAAAAAGGAGCGGACGGCATCAAATTCTTTGGAGCCAGTCGTCAGGTGTATGCAGCGGCTATCGATGAGGCCAATAAATTGGGCTCGGCACCATGACCCACCACGCCCAGACCCGTGTCGCCACTACCGTGACGCACTGGAATCTGCCCGGCTGGGGCTGGAAAGCGTAACTCATTGGTATGGTGTTCCAGAAGCGCTGTTTAACGATCGCATCGTGCAGGATTACCCGCTGGATTACAACTATCAGAACGAGCAGCACCGCTTTGAGGAGGCCGGCAAACTCTGGAAACAGGCAGCGGAGCCGGGCAGCAAAACGTGGAACAATGTAATGAACGAGATGCTGGAACTGGATCTCTCCATGAATCCCACATTTACGATCTACGAGGCCAACCGGAACCTGATGGAGCAGCGCCGGGCGGAATGGCATGAACGCTATACCCTGCCCTCGTTGTGGGAATTTTATAAGCCGAGTCGAATTTCACACGGTTCCTACTGGCTCAACTGGGGCACCGAACAGGAGATAGCTTGGAAGAAGAATTTTGACTTGTGGATGCAGTTTATAAATGAATACAAAAACCGGGGCGGCAAAGTCACCCTTGGCTCCGATGCAGGCTATATCTACAAGCTGTACGGATTTGGCTACATCCAGGAGATGGAACTATTCCGCGAGGCCGGATTTCATCCGCTGGAAATATTCATGTCCGCTTCGCTGGCAAGCCGCCAGGTGCTGGGCATAGCCAACCAGGTAGGTACTATTGAGGTGGGCAAGAAAGCCGATATGGTGATTGTTGACGCCAACCCGCTGGCCAATCTTAAGGTGCTTTACGGGACTGGCGCCCTGCGTGTGAATGACGAAAATGAGCCGGTTCGTGTGGGTGGAGTCAAATACACCATCAAAGACGGCATCATTTTCGATGCGAAGCAGCTTCTGCAGGATGTGAAACAGATTGTGGAGCAGGCTAAATCCAACGAAAATTATGAAATTACTCAACCCGGGCTAAATTATTAAGCCCAAAAACCCGCTTCTATATGATTGATTTTATTACGTTAGCCCGTTCAAAAAGAACTCATTTTTATCGTATATTCGGAATGGATGCGTCTCCCGTATTATCCATTTTAATCACTACTTAGCGAGGTGGAACGGAAGTGCATTTTGCACCGGCCATATACGGACCTAGACGTTGACTAAATAGTAAGTTGATCAACAGAAAAAGCTTAAAAACGATGAAAAAATTTCTCACAATTACTTTTTTATGCAAGCTTACAGCATCACTTTAACCGCCCAGCTGGCTCACGCACAGGTATGCAGGCATTCCGCATCGGCGGCTATGCTCAATGGACCCACTGGCATCAGTTACAAGGCATGGGTCAGCCAGGATATTGCTGTAGCCGGCGGTGTGAGTTTTAACATTTCAGAAATATCCTCCTCCTTTTATACACATGTTGATGTACTGAAGCACCCCAGCGTAGAAGAAGGCAGCTTTAGAATAGAGTCGGGCAAAATGTTGACCTACTATGGTGCCGGGTTGCGTCTCAACTTCGATGATCTGACCGATAACACCGATATAGGCCTGCGCATACCCCTGGGCAGCACCTATCATTTTGAGGAAAGCCCCACCGATATTTTCTTCGAACTGGCTCCTACAATCATTTTTGATGATTTTAACTTTGGATTTAACGGGGCTATCGGATTTCGATATTTTCTGAACTAATACTCAATAATCTATTAAAAACCTGAGAGATTCCGTCGAATAAACGGGAGGTTTCTACGTCACAATTTTTCAAAAATATCTCGCAGCGGTAAAACCTCAATAAAAGAACGAATCACATTTTGAACTGGAACACCAGACGAGACTCCCGTAAGCTACATCGGTGGGGCGCTATTTTAACAGCTCTTCCGTTTCTCATTGTAATTATCTCCGGTATTTTACTCCAGGTTAAAAAGGAATTTAGCTGGATTCAGCCGCCCTCCCATCAGGGGAGTATCATCAATGAAACTCCTGCTGTTTCTTTTGAGGATATCTTATTGAAAGCCTCCTCAGTGGATGAAGCAGACATCAGTGATTGGGAAGATGTGGACCGGCTGGATGTGCACCCCGATGATGGCATCGTAAAAGTACGCAGCAACACGGGCTGGGAATTGCAGATTGATCTTGGTACCGGGGAACTGTTGCACTCCCAGCGGCGCCGGTCCGACGTGATAGAGTCAATGCATGACGGATCCTGGTTTTTTGAAGGCGCCAAACTCTGGATTTTTCTTCCCTCGGCCATTATTGTCGCCATATTGTGGATCACCGGTATTTACCTGTTCTTCCTGCCCTATTTTGCAAAACGGCAGAACCGCCGCCGCATGATAGAACGAAGAATACGCCGTTCGAGACGAAAAAAACGAAATAGTAACCAAGAATCTGAATTCGTAAAATATTGAGCAACAAAGCCCGAAAAGAAGCCAAAAAACTTCATGTGGATTTGATACAACGACATATCTTTTTGTGCGCGGATCAAACCAAGCCGAAATGCTGCAACAAGGAGGTCGGGGCTTGAGGCATGGGCATTTCTCAAGAAGCGGTTTAAGGAGTTAAACCTGGATGGCCAAGGAGGTATTTATCGCACCAAGGTGAACTGCCTGCGCATTTGCAAACGTGGTCCCATAGCGCTGGTTTATCCGGAAGGTATCTGGTATCACTCCTGTACACCGGAGGTACTGGAGCGGATTATCCAGGAACATCTAATCGGCGGCCAGCCTGTACAGGAATACATGTTTTTTGAGCATCCGTTGGGATAATAAAAACCGGACTCATACTACCACTAGAACGAGATAGCATGAGTCAGGAATAAAGAAGTAGGAAGAACAGAAACACTTACATATCGTGCAATAACATTACGGCATTCTGCATCATCCGCGCGGGTCCCACCCAGAACATGCGATACTGCGTGTTATCCAGCAAGAAGATGACCTTGCCCTCTCCCATCTCCTGAACGCCCGCAAATCCATTGCCTGCAGCCTGTTCTCTGTTCGCTTCGGAAGCGTATCCCGCTGCCATTACCGATTGTGGATCTTTATCATAATACCCGACCAACTGCCAATCGGGAGAAGGCTTCAGCGCCTCATCGCTGAACTTTAGCGAATAGATTCTTTCTGGAATCCCGAACGCAACAGGATTGGTAATGTCGATATGTCCTTTAAAAAGCCGACCCGGGCAATTCCTTGTTTCAATCCCGCAGATATCTTCGCGGGCCGTATAGGGAGTGAACGCTTCAGGATCGATTTTTTCCTCCCCATTTTCTTCGGTTTCCTCTTTAACCATTTCCACCTTTGTAAAACCTGAGGCTCCTTTGGTCACAAATTCAGCCGCATCTTCGGTGGCGACCAGCGTACCGCCGCGCTGTACCCAGTCCTTCAAGCGATCCATCATTGTAGAATCCAAGACGGAAGAATATCCGCCCCTGGCTCCCGGTAACACCAGCACATCATACTCCTGGAGATCGATATTATCGAGCGCATCGCTTCGTATCCGCGAAATACCAAAATCGGTCCACTGATCAAACAAAAACCAAATTTGTCCCGCTGTATATGAGCTGAACGGGCTGTCTACCATCAATGCCACATTTGGTTTTTCCACCGGGATACTGCTTTCTGACGCCAAATCTATACCGCTATCCATGCGCCCTGTATCAAATCCCTGGATTTGAACACGGGCTTCTTCCGCGATGCGCTGCATGTCATCCGCTATCTCGTCTTTCTCTTCTCAAAGTTGCGGCCGATTAACACAATCAAACTTCCCCGGCTGTAGGTTCCACCGTTCAGGGTAATGTTTTTCTCTGCAGTGCGGACTCTGTACCCGGCGTTCCAAAGATCAGCAAGCGCATTGGGGGCATAACGCTGGCTCCAGTCAATGACATAAGCGTAGCCGGCATCAGGGTTATCCACACCACTTGCGTAAGCGGGGGCTTCGGTTACCCTGCTCGTGGATACATTTAGCCCATCGGTCGTCCATGCCGCATCCAGAATCACATGCCAAAGGGGCTGACCAGGTGGCCATGTCGTACATCACTGAATCTTTTATCGTAAGCTGGCGCTTCATAATGGTATTGATAAAAACATGCCGCGCCTGATCGGTAGAAATTATAAAGCTACCCTCATCAAAGGAACGTTCTCCCGGCTGACAGTCCCCAATAGCTTGTAGGCATCGTCAAGGGTAACGTTTTCGGCCGCGCCACCCACTTCAACACCATGCTGCCGAAGAATATTCACGAACTCATAAGTATAATCGTTTCCATTATCCGCGATAATAAATGCTTCTGCATTGCCTTTCCTTGCATCTTCTGTAAATGAGTTCCGAAAGTAACTGAGCAATGGCTGCCGATTTTCGACGGCTGTGCGCACCGTTGAGATGGAATTGGTGTAGTGATCAAATACCCGCTGGCGCAGTGTCAGCACGTATCCATCGTCCGTTTCAACGGCGCGGCCTCCACCACCGTGACCACCCTGCTCATGCCAGCATGCCTATGGCCCCCCATAGAACTGGGATAGGACCGATCCGTAGCCCGGGTAGAAAAAGTCAAATGATTCCCGCGTGGCATAGTCGATATTATGCTCGTCAAATTCTTCAATCACACCCCGGCCAAATACATCGGCCCATTTTTCGTAATTTTCCGGCAATTCGTGATTTCGAGGGGTTGTGCCCGGCATGGTAAAATAGTTGTCGTTGAACCCCTGCTCGTGCAGATCCAGGTGTACCTGCGGCATCCAATCTTGGTAGACATCAATGCGGCCGCGCGATTCGGGATGTACCAGCCAGACCCAATCTCGATTCAGATCAAACCAGTAGTGATTGGTCCGTCCGCCGGGCCATATTTCATCGTGCTCCAGATCTTCTGCATTAGTATTTAGAACAGTACTTCGCGACGATTTATACCAAAACACATAGCGATCCCGGCCATCTGGATTGAGCATAGGATCAATAATGGTGATTGCCTCGCTGCGCATGTTCTGGGTTTCGGCATCGGTACCGGCTACGAGTCGGTAGGCCGTTTGCATGGCCGCTTCACTGCTGGATGGCTCATTGCCATGCACATTGTAACTCAACCAAACCGTAATAGGCTGTTCACTAATTACCATATCGGCCGCAGTATCATTGATGGAATCGGGGTTGGTTAACCGAAGGTTATTTTGACGCAGATCATCAATGCGGTTCATGTTGTTTTCGGAGGATATCACCGCATAATAGAGTCCCCGGCCTTCGTATGTTTCCGCGTATTTTTGAAGGCTTAAGCGATCGGAATTTTCTGCCAGGTACTGAAAATAGCGCACAACATCGGAGTGTAACGTAAATTCCGAACCCAATTCATATCCCAGAAATTCAGCGGGAGATGAGATATCTGAATCATAGGTTATTTCAGGATCGAACTGAAAGCGTTCTTGAGCATTTGAGGAGAGGTAAAAACAAAAACAACAAATTGCTGTTGTAACAATCTTTTTGGTCCAGGAGTGTACCATACCGTTCCATTCATTAGGAATTGAAAATGACGCAACAAAATGAAATAAACTCGGTTAAAATTCAGGGATAAATTCAAAGCCAAACGGGATTTTACAAATCTTGACAACGGGTTAATTTTATCAATCAATGCAGATATTTTCACAGCATTTAGTATAATAAAGCGGCTATATCTTTAAGAAACAAAAGGTTACCCATGCGAACGGATAATCAAAAAGGCCAAGTTAGTTCCTCATATTTGAAATGGGGAGTAGGGATTATGAGTGTCCTGATTATACTGGCGGGGCTATACTGGGGGGTGGAACACTATTTGGAATCCTACGTCCATGACCGTATCCAACAAACAGGTGACAGGCTTAATGGTGAACGTTATGACATCCAAGTCGACGAGTTTAACTTCAACATTCTAAATCAACAGGCTGGGATCTACGGTCTCTCGCTGCAACCTTCTTCCGGCAGGGGACGATTCACTCCATATCAAAAGCGTAAAAATTGATTCGATAACCATCGAAAATTTCGATTTAATATCCTATTTAACCGATGGTACCATCGAGATAGGAAAATTATCGGTCGCCAATCCCCAGTTGATACTTGTCGGACGTATCCGTGAGAATATCCTGGAAGATTTCAGCTCAATCTCAGGCACGGCTGGCAAAGACTTAGGGAGATCACTGGCGATAGATCACTTCCAAATAACGAACGGATCCGGGAAGCTGGAGCATCCGTCGGACGGGAGCCGGGAAGCTGAAATAACAAATATTAATCTTGACCTGCAGCAGATTCGCCTGGACTCTACGACCATCACCGCGGCCCCCTACATAAAATATGGTGGAATTACCCTGGAAGTTGGCAATATCTACACCCAGACCTTTGAGAATTATTACGATATCATGCTTGGAGCAATAAACGTAAGCAGCAGTGATTCTACTGTTTCGCTCGATTCGCTCCAGATAGAGCCCCGCTACCCACGATACAAATTTGCCCAGGAATATGGGTTCGAAATCGACCGAATATCCGTTGATATACCGTCGATATCAGTCAGTGATATTGACCTGCAGGGCCTGTGGGAAAAAAGAGTGGTTGCCGAAAAGATTAGCATTAGCCAGGCACTGCTGGATATATTCCACGACAAGCACCTGCCTGCCGGGTCAAAATCTGTTCGTAAACTTCCGCAGCAGACTTTCTTTGAACTGCCCATGTTTGTTAATATCGACACCCTATCCATAGACAACTCCCGGATCACCTACAGTGAACACCTGCCGCAGCCTTCAGTAGCCGGGGAAGTTATCTTTGCAGATCTATCCGCTACTATCGTGGATTTGCAAAATAATTCTGAAAAGCCGGTTAAACTGAGCGCGCAAGCCTCTCTGATGGAGTCTTCTCTGCTACAAGTCAACGCCACATTTCCCAATACGGAAAACGGCACGCACTGGCTTACCGGAAGCCGGGGGCGATGGAGATGCAGGCGCTAAATCCCGCTGTGGAACCGATGGGTTTTGTAAGACTGTCATCTGGAACGATTAACGCTATGGAATTTGATATGGAACTGGATCAGGCAAAGGCCAGCGGTAAAATTTTATTGAATTACAGTGACCTAAAAGTTGAACTCCTGGAACGAGAGCAGGTTAAAGAAAATGAAGAGAAACAGCTGCTTTCATTCCTTGCCAATACGGTCAAAATCAAACGGAATAATTCAGAAAAACCGCTGCGAGAGGGTGAAATCACCTTTGAGCGCGATCCCCACAAGTCAATTTTTAATTACTGGTGGAAGTCACTGTTAAGCGGGTTGAAAGGAAGCATCGGAATGTAGAAATTCCTCCTGTCCAAATAATTAACCCTTTTTACCAAGATAAGGTAAAATCCAACTGTAAAGCATTTACCGAAAGTTGCAGATTCCCAGTTCGGCAGATATTCAGCAAGCCTACCAAAAAATCAAGCAATACGTTCACCGAACGCCTGTCATCACCAACGGGGCCTTAGATAAGCATACCGGTGGACAGATCTTCATGAAATGTGAAAACCTCCAAAAAGTGGGGGCTTTCAAGTTTCGGGGTGCCTCTCACACCGTATTTTCACTGTCCGATCTAGAAGCAAAAAACGGCGTAACTACCCATTCCTCTGGGAATCATGCCCAGGCAATCGCGCTGGCTGCCAAAGTGCGTGGTATCCCCGCCCATATTGTGATGCCGGAAAACGCTCCACAGGTAAAAGTTAGCGCGGTTAAAGGGTACGGGGCAAAAATCACTTTCTGTAAATCGACTTTAAAAGCCCGTGAAAACACACTGAAAAAAGTTGTACAGCAAACAGGAGCTACATTCGTGCATCCATATAATGATCCACGCATTATCGCTGGGCAGGGAACAGCCGCCCTGGAGCTGCTGCAGGAGCAGCCTGATCTGGATATCATCTTAGCACCTGTTGGCGGCGGAGGGCTGTTGAGCGGAACGGCGATCCGGGCTCCAATTTCCAGCAGCTACAGACCATAGGTGCAGAGCCGGAAGAAGCAGACGACGCCTATCGCTCATTCACCGAGGGCCATCTTATTCCGTTGGATCATACAGAAACGATTGCGGATGGATTGCGGACTTCACTCGGAGAGCTGACCTTTCGCTGCATCCAAACCCACGTGGATAAAATGGTTACCGTTTCAGAACAGCAGAGATCAAGGAGGCGATGCGGTTTGTCTGGGAGAGAACAAAGCTGATTATCGAAGCCTCCAGCGCTGTGCCGGTTGCGGCCGTAATGAATAAACAGGTTGATGTGAGCCATAAAAAAGTGGGTATCATTTGATCGGGGGGTAATGTGGATCTGTAGCACCATCTCGCCCTGGAGCAGCTGATCGATACGATCCCATTTTACTGGGATCCGATATAGCGTGAATCTGAACGTTCAACAAGTTAATGAATAACAAAACTCCACAGGTATCTATTCTCGGTGCAGGAGTCAGCGGTATCACCACCGGCATCGTACTACAGCTACTGGGGTACCGCACGCAGATCATTGCCAAAGATCGCACCGATAAGCCCCTTCAACCGGATGATCCAGAATTTGCCAGCCTGTATCCCTCGGCCTCAATCATTCCTCATTCAGTCTTTGGAACCGATATTCCGGATTATTTTCACGACTCCCAGCACATTTTTGAGTTACTGCTACAGGAAGGAGTGGACGGCGTATCACTAAATCGACATTACGAGGTATTTGAATATGAGAAAACGGTACCATCCTATCTCTCCCAAATGAAAAATGTGGAGCATCTGGAAAAAAACTGGCGGTCTGATCCGGCTGTGCCACATCATCCTGAAACGGAATACCTGGAAGGATGGAGCTTCGACTGCCTGTTCGCCGACTGGCCGATCTATATGCCCCAACTGTTCAGATGGTATGAGGAACTTGGCGGTTCAATAGAACTAAGAAAAATCCAGCAACAGGAGCTGCCCCCTCTCCCCTCTCCAATCATCAATTGTACCGGCCTGGCCGGACGCCACCTGTTTGGTTACAATGGCTTAACCAAGATTCTTAAGGGGCATCTCGTAAGTATTGAAAACGCGCCTCCACCAACAACCTCGCAGGGACAAACTATATCCTACAATTACAATCCCACGGCCAAACGCTATGCGGATTTAGAAGGGAATCCGCAGGATGTATACTGCTATCCCCGAAGCGATGGATGGATCATTGGCGGCAGTCGGCTGGAAGGCACAGTTGATGAACAGGGAAATTGGAGTGGAATATCTCCGGGAAAAAATTCACTGCAGGTAGATGGTGTTAACCTGCCAGCCCCCATTATTACCTTAAACCATGCGATTTTAAAAAAATCATATGAAGTGGATCTACATAATTTTACTAATCGCGATGTAGCCATTGGTTACCGTTATATCAGTACAAGGGATGAAGGGCTATGTATAGAGAGGGACACGTTTCGAGATTCAACCGTGATCCACAATTATGGTCATGGCGGTGCCGGTGTAACGCTTTCCTGGGGAACTGCAGCAGAAGTCGCCCGAATACTTGCTAAGGAGCTATCACCAAACACGCGAAAACCTGGTAAAAACACCCTTTTTAAAAAACTGCAGAAATCTTTGTTACAACTGGTTGGGAATCAATAAAAACCTTGAACTATTCTTTAATAAAAGGAACATTAACAGTCTGTTAGGAATACACAAGCTATGAATGTCTCTTACACTATAAGAACAAATAATTCAAATTATTAATGTATGAATGAGTACCCACCAGCCTTACGTGTTTTAATAAGGCTTCTGCTGGCGTTTGCCATTATTGCGGCCCTAATCATTACCCAGAACCTGCTTGTACCGCTTTTTTTGGCCATTTTATTTGCATATATGCTCTATCCGGCGGCTGAGAGATTTGAGGGCTGGGGGCTCAATCGATTAGCAACCAATTTTATATTGGTCATAGTTTCCATTGGCATCGTAACACTTTCCGTGTATGCCATTGCGGTGTTAATAACTTCATTTACCCAGGATCTCCCTGAAATCCGCAAGCAGGCACAAGAAAATATCAAGTATTTTCAATATTCGCTGGGTAACCTGATCGGTGTTACAAAAGCGCAGCAGGATGCACTAATGAATAGCATGAGCAGTAGTGGCGAATTCGTGCGTCAATTTTTTACCGCTACCGCAAATTCCGTACTGGCTTTGGGATTAATACCTGTCTACACGTTTTTGTTGCTTTTTTACAGGGACAAATTTCGTGAATTTATTTCCCAGATTCTTAACCCGCAGTATAAAAAGAATGTTCAAAATATTATTGAACAGGCGGCTGAGGTCGTTCCAAAATATATGAAGGGGCTGTTCCTGGTCTGCTTAATTTTAGTGGGTGTTAATTCCCTGGGATTTTATCTTATCGGGGTTAAATATGCGCTTCTTTTCGGAATAATTGCGGCGTTGTTTAACCTTATTCCCTACCTCGGTACCGTTATTGGGTATGGATCGGTGTTTATTTTTGTACTTGCCACGCAATCACCTAGCCTGGCCGTAGGTGTAGTTTTACAGTTTTTTGTAGTCCAGTTTTTTGAAAATAATATTCTGACCCCGAACATCACCGGCTCCTATGTTGAAATCAATCCACTGGTAACTATTCTCTCCCTAATTGCGGGGGGCATGATCTGGGGACTTCCAGGCATGTTCCTGATTATTCCCTATCTGGCGATGCTTAAAATCGTCTGCGAAAATATTGACAGTCTCAAACCGATCGGTTTTCTGCTGGGCGTCCGGGGCACAGAGCGACATGCAGTAACGTTAGAGTCGCTTAAACGGCGGTTCTTCTGGAATGACTAAATCCAAGATGAAAAACAAGGATTAACATCGGATCAGGTAAACTGCTTTTCCGCGCAATCGGGGCAGTCGAGCCAGTTTTCGGACGGCATTGCTGGAAGTGCCCGTGGACTTTTGCCCCGCTCAAATACCGGTCGATACAGCACATCACCACTATCGTGGGACTCCCCGCAGGAATGGCATGCGGTTTGGCCCTCAATCTCCTTCGGAGTATAACCGGTAATCACCCACCCTTCATGCCCGGTGTGAGCGGCCAGACTTTCGAGTGCGGCACGTACCGTTTGGGATTTATTCCCATCGTAATACTTGACTGCGAGCTCTTCCAGCAAGGTTACTGTTTCTTCGTTAAGCGTAAAATTAAGACGTTTCATGATCCAGAGCCGGTTTACAGTGATTTTTATGTCGTTGATAGTTGAACCAATGTCCAAGCACCAGCAAAGAACTCCCTGCCATCGTTACACCCGCCTCTCCTACATCACCCAGCCAGTCGTGCAACAGCCAGGCAGCCCCCACTATAACCAATCCCAAGTAAAGGAAAACAGGAATTTTAACATCATGTATCCCCTCTCGCAGTGCAAGGTATACAGTGGGAACAATCAGTATAAAAAGTATGGGATGCGTCCAGTCGTGGATCGCTTCGGAGGCCGGCCACAAGGGCAACAGGGCCACAGCAACAGGAAAAAACAGGCAGTGAATAGCGCAAAATCCGGAAAGACTGATTCCAACGCGATCCCAAAAAGCAGGGGAATGTTCTTCGTTCAATGATTAACTTGGTGTAATTGAGGGTAACAATTAAGTGTGTACTAATATACACACTTAAGTATTCATCTGAAAATTTTACCCATCCCATGAAACAAAGTAAGGGAAGAAAGCGTAATTGCTATCCTTTTAAATCTACTTATTCTCAACAGCTAATATCGGAGGAATTATGAAGCGTTTTGCTTTTTGGGTTTTCTTATGTGCTATATCATTTACCTTTACTGCCGTATCCACCACGTACGCTCAGATCGATGCCCGGATGCTCCGGCAGCCGGATGTTTCTGAAACTCACATCGTTTTCGCCTACGCGGATGATATCTGGATCGTCTCCCGCGAGGGCGGCACTGGCCAGCCGCTTGACGGCTCACCAGCGGTACAGGAATCTTTCCCGCGGTTTTCGCCGGACGGCTCCATGGTAGCATATCAATGCCAACTACGACGGCAACACCGATATCTACGTGATGCCTGTGCACAGGCGGCATTCCTGCAGCGTATCACCCACCACCCAATGACCGAGCGCGATGCTCGGATGGATGCCCGACGGGGAGCATATCTCTGTTCTCATCCAGCATGGAAAGCGGTCAGACAGCGCTACAGCCAGTTTTACACGGTATTCAGTCGAGGGCGGTCTGGCCGAAAAACTGCCGGTACCCTATGGAGAGTTCGGGTACCGTTTCGCCGGATGGAACCGACGATCGCCTACACGCCAAAGACCACGCGCGTTTCGTACCTGGAAACGATACCGCGGCGGCTGGGCTCCTGATATCCACCTGTTCAACCTGGAAACACTATGCATCCGAAAACGTAACCGAACGCGATGCCAACGACGACCAGCCGATGTGGCACGGATCGACCCTATACTTTGCGTCTGATCGCGGTCCTGATCTCCGCTACAATATCTGGGCGTATGATCAAAACACCGGAGATACGCGACAAGTCACCAATTTTGAAAATTTTGATATCCACTTCCCGGCCATAGGTCCGTCGGAGATGGTGTTTGAGGCCGGCGGCACGCTCTACCTGATGGATCTGGAGAGCGAAGAAACACGTCCTGTTGATGTGGATGTAGTTACGGATCAAACTTCCCTAAAGCCACGCACAGAAAATGTCAACGATCTAATACAAAACGCATTCATAGCACCAGATGGTAAACGCGTGCTTTTCCAGGCTCGCGGTGATACTGTTCTCTGTTCCACAGGAACATGGCCCGATCATGAATCTCTCCCGTAGCCCCGGCGATTGCTGAACGCTATCCCTGCATGGTCGCCGAACGGTAATTTTGTGGCTTACTGGAGTGATCGGTCCGGTGAGTATGAACTGATTGTACGCGCGGAATCGAGGCAACTGGGAGAAGAACAAAAGCTGACTTCCACCAGCTCAAAATTCAAATACAATCTCGTATTGGTCGCCCGACAGCAAAAAGCTGGTTTTTGTTGATAATGCAATGAATATTCGCCTGTATGATCGCGAGAGACCAACGAGCTTGCACAGACATCGGCAAAGGTCTTTGGATGTACGAGGGTGGGCTCCGCAATTTCTCTGCCAGCTGGTCATCCGACAGCCGCTGGGTCGCTTTTTCGCGGGGACTTGAGAATCGACAGGGTGCGATATTTCTTTACAACACCGATTCAGGAGAAACCACACAGGTGACCTCCGGGTACTACCACGATCGCGTACCCGGTTTTCGATCCCGACGGCAGAGTATCTGTATCTTCTCTACCAGCCGCACGATGAATCCGCAATACAGCGATATGGACAACACCTGGATCTATGCCAATTCCACAAACGTAGTAGCCGTGCCGCTCACGGAAGAGATCGATTCTCCCCTGGCACCCCGTAATGATGAAGTAGAGATCAAATCTGAGGAGGAACACGGAAAAGAAACGGAAGAAAACACTGATGAGGCTGAAAATGAACAAAACCAGGTAGAGATTGACCTGGAAGGATTTGAATCACGCCTGATTCAGCTACCGATGGATGCCGGTAATTACGGCAATTTGAGCGCACTAAGTGGCAAAGTGTTGTTTCAGCGCTATCCCAGAACCGGTGCCGATGGCGAGGGCAGTACGCTGGCCTACTACGATTTCGAGGAGCGGGAAGAGAAATCGTATTATCGAACCGATCTCCGGATATCAGCTTTCGGCCGATGGCAATAAAGTTCTGGTGTACAGCCAGGGCAAATTCGCGATTATTGACCCGGCGGCCGATCAGAAGTATTGACCAGCCGCTGCGCACTGATGAACTCTCCATGAATATAGTTCCTGAAGAGGAATGGCAGCAAATTTATAACGACGCCTGGCGGTTTGTGCGGGATTTCTTTTATGATCCAAATCTGCACGGGGTCGATTGGAAGACGATGAAACAGCGCTATCAGAATATGCTGAATGACGCTGTAACACGATCAGATGTTAACTATGTAATTGGGAGAACTGATTGGAGAGCTTAATGCCTCTGCACACATACCGCGGTGGTGGTGAACAGGATATGTGCCGACACCGCGAAATGCAGGCCTGCTGGGCATCGACTGGGCCGTGGAGAACGGTACATACCGTATTCGAATACAATCATTCGTGGAGCCGAATGGGATAATGAAGTTCGCTCCCCCTTCAGCCATGCCCGGCGTAGATGTAAATGAAGGTGATTATATTCTGGCGGTAAATGGCGTTCCGCTCGACACCGAAGAAGATCCCTATGCCGCTTTCCAGGGACTTGCAGAACAAACCGTTGAATTGACCGTCAATGACAAGCCAACCATGGAAGGGGCCCGGAATGTACTGGTGGAAACGCTGGATGCGGGGGATGAAACACGTCTTCGACATCTTGCCTGGATCGAGTCTAACCGACATGACGAGTTGAATGGAAGCCACCGACGGGCGTGTTGGCTACATCTACGTGCGGAGCACCGGTGTGGACGGGCAGAATGAGCTGGTTCGCCAGTTCATGGCTCAGTATCACAAACAGGCGCCTTGATCATCGACGAGCGCTTTCAACAGCGGCGGACAAATACCCGACCGATTTATTGAGTTGCTGAACAGGCCTGAGCTCGTTCACTGGGCCGTGCGGCGACGGGCAAGCGACTGGCAATGGCCGCCGGTGGCACAGTTTCGGTCCCAAAGGTAATGCTGATCAACGGCTGGAGTGGTTCCGGTGGCGACGCGTTCCCGGCTTATTTCAGGCAAACAGGGCTGGGTCCATTAATCGGTACGCGCACCTGGGGCGGCCTCATCGGAATATCAGGATCGCCTAGCCTAATTGACGGCGGAACAGTAACGGTTCCGACCTTCAGAATGTACTACCCGGATGGCGAATGGTTCCGAGAGGGACACGGCGTAGAGCCGGATATTACCGTGGAGGATGATCCCACACAACTGGCCAGAGGCACAGACCCGCAGTTGCAGCGTGCTATAGAGGAAATTCAGCGCATGATGGAAGAAAATCCTTACCAAAAACCGGAGCGCCCAGCCTCTGAGAATCGTACCGGTACCGGTAACTAAGAATGAATCTGAAAATCAAAAGCCCCGGAAAAACCGGGGCCTTTGATTTATCTTCTGAATTTTTATCTTTCAGATTTTTACAGTTCTCGAATAATCTTTTTTATCTCATCTTTGGACTTACCCAGCTTCTGTTGCAAATTTCCGAGTAATTGTTCCTCCTGCCCCTCTTTATAGGCAAGGTCGTTATCAGTAAGAACGCCGAAACGCTCTTTTAGTTTTCCCTTTATTTCATTCCAGTTTCCTTGAAATCTTAGATTATTCATAATAAAGTTTTATTTATTAATCTTGCCCGATTCAACCATTTGAATGGATATGCATCTAATAAGTTCCAAGACGCGAACACTTTCGGTTTCTCTCTTGTCATGCTCAAATATTTGTTCTGAAACTACTTACCAGTTTTTGAAGTCATCAAATATCTCAAGCCAAGAAAATCTAAGTATTCATATTTTAGGATCTCAAATCCTTCAGCAGTTCATTATCTAGTTTGTGATCCTGATCGTGATGGTGCAGCACTGAAATATCTCCTGTGGTTTCCATGACGACGGCTTTTATCTGGCTGAATTGAGTTACGTTTGCTTCCCTGAGTTTTGCCAACAGATCTGCGTGGGTGACTTTCGCCTTCTTCATGTTATCTTTTAGAATTTCTGTACCATCCATCAACATAATAGCTTTATTATCTACCAGTCCCCGTATCAACGATCTGCTCCGCAAGCTGGCCACTCCTATCTGAATAACAAAAAGTGCCGCTAATGCCACAATCGCCTGGAGCAGCGGTGGGTCTTTGGTCAACACGGTTGTAGCGATTAAGGAGCCGATGGCTACCGTTACCGCAAAATCAAAACTGGACATTTTGGAGAAGCTGCGTACACCGGCCAGCCGCGTAAATACAATGAGAGCAACGTAAATGCCGATAGTCGAAAGAATTACCATCAGCACTGTAGAGAATGAAGTTGTTATCCAGGAGGAATCCATTGAGTAGATATTTAAGTTTTGATTAATACTAATAAAGATATAGCCGAAACAAGGTGCATCTGTTTCACTGTTTTATTTGTGGGACGAACTCAAAGAAACATATCAGCACTTTGCCGGTACAAATTATCACCTATTTAGAAAACTCTATCCGTTATTTAGATACATTATGCCGCGGGCTCTTAAATAACTAAAATTTATCAACTTACCATTACATTTTATCTAGTTGAACAAGTCTGATATGAGTGAATCCCAAAAGACGACATTAGCCCAAAAAGTTACCGCAACATTTATTGATATTGATCCTGAAGATGTATTTGAAGATGCCCGAGAGCTTGGCCTGGAAGTCTCCCAGGTTGAAGACTTTCGCGCTTTTGACAACGATGACAGCCGCATTACTGAACTTATGGATGAATATGTTGAATCCACCGCCTCATCAAGTGCATTTACCGGTATGACGACCGGCTTGGGCGGTGTTACGACAACTGTACTGCTCGGCGGTGCAGATCTGATTTCCGTTTCCATTAAACTGTATCGGCTATCGCAGCGCCTGGCCGTCCTAAAAGGAATTGATCCCCTGCAGTCACTCAGCAAGAAAAAATGCCACAGTATTTACCTGGGTACGCTGGGATTGAACGCAGCTACCGAAGCCGTCCTCAGAAAACAGATGATGAAGAGGCGACCACCGTGGCCGGGGAGAAAAAAGCCTCCCAGAATACATTGCTGAAACTAATTGTATGGATATCAAAGTTGCTCGGAAAAAGATCGAGTTATAAAAATGCCGGTCGCCTCGTTCCTGTTTTAGGGAGCGCGGCCGGTGCATGGATTAATTACAAATTTGCCCAGCGTGCCGGCAACAAAATGATTGCTGCCTTCAAAGAAGAACATGCTCAATCATAGCGATAAGGTTAATTGGACATTACACAAAGTGATACCAGCTCCCATACGGTCTATTGCTAGCAAAACTGCGATCCAGAACCATCACAAGACGATTTTTCATCCCTCTCATCCGGCTAATCAAATTATAAATTTTTTAAGATATCCCAGGCACCTACTTCAGCAGGATATTTTCAAGATTCAAATATTGAGATTTAGCATCCCCTCACCTCCTGCAATTATTACACAAAATTGAAGCTGGAACTACCGGGCTGAAATCAATTAATATCAAATCTTTATCAACAATTATTCTATTTAATTTTCTTCTGAATCATGCCCAATCCTACAACATCCAAAAAGGAACTGAAAGCTGAGTATCCTTATACCAGAGCAATTGATGAAGTTCTAAATGAGCTTGACACCAATCAAAGCACCGGGCTTTCTGCGGGAAGAGGCGGACAGCAGGCGATCGATATTTGGTCCCAACCAGCTAAAAGAGCACGAACAGAAAAGCTTGTTCCAGATCTTCATAGACCAGATAAACAACCCGGTGGTATACCTGTTGACCGCCGCGGCTGTGCTTGCCCTGGTATTCGGTGATCTGCCTGAGGGTATCGCCATAATCGTTGTGCTGTTGCTAAACACCATCATCGGATTTTGGATGGAGCTCCAGGCCCGCCAGAGCATGAACGCACTGCAACAGATGGATAAAGTAATGACAACCGTAATACGGGGAGGAGAAGAGCAAGAAATCGATGCCGAACAGCTCGTCCCTGGCGATATTATCTACCTGAATGCTGGTGATGTCATTCCGGCTGACTGCCGTCTGGCTGAGGTTTCAGAACTCTCGGTTGATGAGGCCGCACTGACTGGCGAATCAGTTCCTGTGACCAAAGAAATTACTCCCCTTGAACAAGAAACTTCACTGGGAGATCGCAAAAATATGGCCTTTAAAGGCACCGCGGTTACCAACGGAAAAGGCAAAGCCGTAGTGGTTACAAGAGGCATGGATACAGAAATTGGCTCCATCTCAGAAATGGTAAGCGAAGCCGAACAGGAAAAGATACCCCTGAATCAAAAACTTGAACACCTAACGAAGAAACTGATTTGGGCCACTCTTGCCCTGGCTGGCGCATTTTTGTCGTCGGCTGGCTTTCGGGCAAAGAGATCTATCAGCTGGTCCAAACCTCGATCGCGTGGACCATAGCCGCCATTCCGGAAGGGTTGCCCATCGTGGCCAGCATCGCCCTGGCCCGCGGTATGCTTCGCCTTGCCGATCACAACGTCATCGTGAAGCGACTGGCCGCCGTAGAAACCCTGGGTGAAACCACCGCTATTTTCACCGATAAAACAGGCACATTAACCGAAAATCAGCTTACGCTAAAAACCGTTGACTTCCCCGGCATCCGGATGGATGTGGAATGGGAAAATGGCAACCATGAACCCAGATTCAAAAATAGTAAACAAACCGAAGCGGAAATTAACGCTGATGACGAGCGGCTGAAGCGATTTTTTGAGATCGCCGTGCTCTGTAATGACGCCAACCTGGAAACGCCGCAAGAAGCAGCCGAAGAAGTTCATCCTAATGGAGAAGCTTCAACAAATGGGACTGGCGATCCGCTGGACCAGGCGCTGCTGCGATTCGGAAGTGAGTATAACGGCGACCTCTACAAAAAGCTGCGAGACCAGCGCCGGCTGGATGAAGAGCCCTTCGATTCGGAGGATATGGTTATGGGCACTATTTATGAGATCGATGGGAAAGTGATGTTACTTTGCAAGGGAGCCCCTGAAGCAATTCTGCAAAGATGCACCCGCATGCTGAATGGCCAAGGAAACGCTGGCTTTACTGATGAAGACCGAGAGCGATGGATAGACCGCAACGAAGAACTTTCTGAAGAAGGCTTGCGCGTAATAGCCGTCGCCTTCCAGGAACTTAACCGTGCTCCTGACGACCATAAAGATGTTGAAGAAGACCTGATGCACGAACTTACCTTCCTGGGGCTTACAGGCTTCATCGATCCCCCGCGCGAAACTGTCAAAGAAGCCGTCAACACTTGTCACCAGGCCGGTATTTCGGTAGAAATGTTGACCGGTGATCATCCCGGAACCGCCCGAAATATCGCGCGCCAGGTGAATTTGGTGGACGAGCAAAACGACCAGGCCCTGCGCGGCAGCCGACCTCAATGATGAACTCGATGAGCATGCCCGGGAAGAAGTGGCAAATACCCGCATTTTCGCCCGGGTAGATCCCAGCCAAAAACTTGATATCATCGAATATTACCAGGAATACGGGGATATCGTGGCGATGACCGGGGATGGTGTCAACGACGCCCCCGCTCTAAAGAAAGCCGATATTGGAATCGCGATGGGTGAAAAAGGCACGCAGGTGGCCCAGGAAGTATCGGATATGGTGCTAAAAAACGACGCCTTTGCCTCCATCATTGAAGCGATACGCGAGGGCCGCACCATCTTCGGAAATATCAGGAACTTCATTATGTACCAGCTCTCGTACCACCTTTCTGAAATTATGGTGATTGCAGCGATCAGTTTTACGCTCTTTCAGCTGCCCCTGCTGCCGCTGCAGCTACTGTTCCTGAACCTGTTGTCCGATGTATTCCCGGCGCTGGCCCTCGGCATTGGCGAAGGGAACCCGCACATTATGGAGCGCAATCCCAAAGATCCCGAAGAGCCGATCATTAACACCCAAAACTGGTTTATGATCGGGGCCCAGGGATTGATACTCAGCATCTTCATTATCGGGGCTTATTTCTTCTCGCACAGCTACTGGGGATTGTCTCCCGAAATCTCGAACAACGTGGCCTTTTTCAGCCTCGCTTTTGCCCAGCTCTGGCATGTCTTTGATATGCGGGATGCCGACGAACCGATATTCAACAACCAGGTTACGCGGAATACATACGTGTGGGCGGCCATCGGGTTCTGTGCCCTGGTGATTGGTATCGCTTACATACTTCCACAGGTAAGCCAAATCCTTTCGTTCCAGAGTATGGAATTACCGGTATGGATTTTAATTGGAGTCACCAGCGTGCTGCCACTAGTTACCATCCAGCTTTTAAAGCAGTTCACTAAAGATTGGAAATTCAGTTTTTAAGGAATGGAAATAATACGATCAGCTTTTCCAGGAGAGGTCAAAGTTAATGAGATAGATCTTTCAAACTATCGACATCACATAACCTGGTAGAGGATAAATCCAATTGTACTAAGTGTACTTAGGTAGGCAAAGGCTGCAACAAGACCGTCATAAGCGATTAGCGAAAGTCCGAATGCCGAAATAGCCAGTCCCGCAAAATTAGCGCTGAACGGAATGAACTCCATAGCAGGCAGCGCCAAGGAAATGAGGATACAAACTACGGCAATAATGTAGGCACTGATCCCTGTAACCAAAAATTCGAGGCGTCTGCGCATCAGGCGATCAAAATAATAAGCTGGCGATTGCAGCCACTCCAGACCTTTACACAATTTTTCTTGGTCTATCTGCTGGTTTAGCAACCAATCGGGCAGCCAGAAATGTTCCTGCTGAAATAGCATTTGGCTGGCCGTTAGAATTACAAATACCCCCATGATGGAGGGCACACCCGGTATGTCACCAACGATGGGCGCCAGTATCACCAATCCCGCAAGGAGCATCAGCGGACCGAATGAACGGTCTCCCACTTCATCCAGTATATCATCCAGCGAAACCTGTTCTTTATCGGTTGCCGCTTTATTAATCCGGTCCAACAGCTCCTCGAGTGTCTCGGGCGGCGACGGATTCTCACTTTTGTCTGTAACAACTTTTCTCAACCGCTCGCTATATGATTAAAATGTTAAGATTATTTTTTTATCAAAAATCCAGGAAAAGCGCAATTCACTGAAGATCGTAAATTTTCCGATGGATTTGCCCTTCCTTTAATAGTATTAATCCAGGCACTTTGGACAGTTTTTAGGATGAAAAAATGAATCAAATCTCAGCTAACAAGTGAACCAAGATTCAATTTGTAGCAGCATCAGATTTAGAGGCTAAGTATGGGGTTAAAAACGAAAAAAAGACCGAAATCTGTGTAAGCCTGATGTAAACTTACAACCAGATTTCGGCCTCAAATTATTGAAAAGTTATATCAGCTAAACAGCTTTTTGCTTCTTTTTCTTTTTGAAGTGATTTATTACGCCACCCTCGAGCAATGATTCGATTTGTCGCTCACTGGCGGTCAGTTTCATTTTGTATTTATTGCCTTTTGTTTTGTTTTCCAGGTACACATCCTCACCATTTTTGAGAGCATCACGGATGCCAGTTACGGCGATCGTATCGCCCTGTTCGATGTCGTCATAATCTTCATGATTGGCAAACTCAAACGGCGGAATGCCAAAATTGATCAGGTTTTGCCAGCCGATGCGGGCGTAGCTTTTGGCAATTACCACACGCTGACCAAGATATCTCGGAGCAATGGCTGCGTGCTCACGACTGGATCCCTGTGCATAGTTTTCTCCGGCCACTACAACATGACCGCCATGCTCATCCTTAGCCGCCATCGCACGATCGTGAAAGTTTTTATCCACAACATCCAGCGTAAACTTGCTGATTTCCGGAATGTTACTGCGAAATGGCAGTACTTCTGCACCGGCACGCAGGATCTCGTCGGTGGAGATATCATCGCCCATCTTCAGCAGAACCGGCACTTCAAAATCACTGAGTGCATCGAAGTTCGGGAAGGTAGAAATGTTGGGCCCTTTCTTAATTTCTCCCCTTTCCTCTTTTGGTTTAGGCGGCGTCAACATTTCCGTATTGATGTGAATCTCATCAGGATGCTCATACTTTGGATATCTCATGTTATAAAGATCCTCAAGATCACGCGGATCGGTAATCTTTCCGGTCAACGCAGAAGCGGCCGCTGTTTCGGGACTGACCAAAAAGACTGAGTCTTCGGGTGTTCCTGAACGGTCGGGAAAGTTACGCGGCACGGTACGCAGGCTATTTTGTCCTGTTGCAGGTGCCTGCCCCATTCCTATGCAGCCGTTGCATCCGGCCTGGTGGATACGAGCTCCCGATTGAACAAGGTTAAACATCACATCATTCTTGACCATATTCTCGATAATTTGGCGTGATGTAGGATTGATATCATAGGAAACATTGTCATTCACCGTTTTATCCTTTACAATCTCAGAGGCCATCCAGAAGTCACGAAAACCCGGATTAGCAGAAGATCCAATATATGATTGATAGATATCTTGACCTTCTACTTCACGAACTGGAACTACATTACCGGGACTGCTGGGCAGAGCAATGAGCGGTTCCACATCATCAAGTACGAGCTCTTCATATTTATCATATTCAGCACCTTCATCCGCTTTGAGCTCCACAAATTCGTTACCACGTTCTTGCGACTCCATGAAGCGACGTACTTCACCATCAGCGGGAAATACCGTACTGGTGGCGCCCATCTCAGTACCCATGTTCGCAATCACGTGGCGATCCATTGTAGAAAGGTTCTTCAATCCTTCGCCAAAGTATTCAATAACATAACCGGTAGCCCCGTCTACGTCATAACGGCGCAGCATTTCAAGCACAACATCCTTGGCACTGACCCAATCCGGAAGTTCGCCTTTCAACTCTACACCCAGCACCTTCGGCATTTTGATAAACAGCGGTTCACCAGCAATAGCAAACGCCACATCGAGTCCGCCGGAGCCAATGGCCAGCATTCCCATGCATCCAGCTGCGGGCGTATGGCTGTCAGAGCCGGCAAGCGTTTTTCCGGGAATGGCAAATCGTTCTGTTTCTATCGGATGACTCACACCGTTCCCCGGGCGACTAAACCACATGCCAAATCGCTCTGCAGCCGATTTCAGAAATACGTGATCATCAGGATTTTTGTAATCAGTCTGCAAAAGATTATGATCCACATACTGGCAAGACATCTCTGTTTGAGCTTCATCCAGCTCCATCGCCTCCAATTCCAGCATCACCATCGTTCCGGTGGCATCCTGAGTAAGTGTTTGATCAATCTTCAAACCAATCTCTTCACCGGGCGTCATTTCCCCGCTCACCAAATGGCTCTTAATCAATTTCTGGGTAACATTTAATGGTTTATCCATGAGTACGTACTTATTTTTTGATTAATGATGGCATAAGTATTTGTCTACTAAAAACTTACGAAGGATAAATCGTTTCCCAAAGGCGCTTATTTAGAACGATTTTTAGTAACCCATCGTGCAGCACTCACAACTAAAAACAGCGTTACCAAGTGGCGAACAATTCGATATAACAGAACAGAAATGGAATCAAATACGAAAAAACTCGATGTAAACCAGTATTGAGAGATGAAATATTGGAAAAATAGAGTAAAATCCGTTGATCTTTAAGAATCTTAACGGTTTGGGGCAGATCATTTGGGTTTCATTTACAGAGTTTGTTAATTACAATTAGTTCCCAATTCAAAAGAACCCCAGCACAAACAAGCCGAAAAAAAATAAGTGTAGGAGAACTATATGATTCGTCATGTCGTAATGTGGAAATTAAAGGATGAAGCTTCTGGCGCTACCAAAAAAAGAATGCTGAAAAAATGAAGCTCATTTTGGAGGGATTGAAAACCAATATCGAAGAGATTAAAAATGTGGAAGTCGGTATTAATATCAATCCCGACGATCAGCCGGACATGGCCTACGATGTAGTTCTCATATCAGATTTTGAGACCGAGCTTGATTTCACGATGTACACACGTAATGCCCATCATAAAAAGGCGGTCAGTTTTATTGAATCGGTTATTGAAGAGCGGCGGTATGTTGATTATAAAGTGGATACCTAGTACCGGATTTAGGAATAGGAAGGCCTTCCCAAATGTTGAGGTCAACAGTACACGTTCAGTTTTGTTCTGACTGCTGATTTTCGCTCATCCCGGAACGGGCTGTCTGGACCAGTGCTTTGAAAATTTGGCGCTGGCGTTTAATCTGCGGCATATACTCCGGGTGCCACTGAACCCCTATTAAAAATGGATGCTTCGGAAACTCAACAGCCTGTACAATACCATTGTATTCCCGGGCTACAACTTTCAGTGGATCGGCCAGATCCGATATAGCTTGATTATGCAGGGCATTTACCGAAAGATCTGCCGCATTGAGAATTTTACCAAGCCTGCTCTCGGCATCTATCTTCACCTTTTTCTTGGGAAGAATTGAATATACCTGGGGAATCTCTCCATAAAAACCTCCTATATCCTGGTACAACGAACCTCCCAGCTTTACATTTATCAGTTGCGTACCCCTGCAAATTCCCAACACGGGAAGCTGCTTATCAAATGCCCGTTCCAGGTAGTATAGCTCCATCTCATCCCGTTCTTTGTCTATGCCCTGGATTCCACCGAAAAGAGTTTCCGGATGCCAAATACGAGCGGATATAGCAAAATAGTGATAGCACGCACCAGGTATTTTCTCCACCTGCTCTCTTTGGTAATCTCCGTTTCCAGCGAGCTCTTTCGCTGTTGACCGTAATATTCGGGATTTATATCAGCACCGCCCCCGAGTATCAAGCCATCCAGCTTGTCGATATCATAGCTTTTTCCAGGAGTGATTCGTACTGCTTCCCCCCTGCAGCCAAACCGCGAGCTTGGTAAAAAACCATGCTGCAGTCCCCCCTCTTCGGGACCCGTAACACCAATTATGGGTTTGGATTTATGCATCGAGATCGAGTAATATGGTTACTGTTTTCGCCCATTCCTTGCGAAAAGCCACGAACATTTCGCTCTCCCTGAGCAGGTATAATCGGCTTAACTTTCGGAGCATTTCCTCGTCATTTGCTAATTTTTCCACCTCAATCCAGTTATTCCATTCCTCTTCAAAGCTCCAGTCCGGGTTGTCCACTTTGCTATTTGGCAGCCGATAATGGAAAGTTGGACGAGGTTTGTTTTTTTCATCCCCAAGTGCTTCCGAAATATGTTCCTTATCCACCAGCGCCCAAATCGGCATCATATCCAGCGGGCGGTTCCGGGTGGGGCTGTACTCCAGGTAATCGCCTATGAGCTGCTGCAAATCGGGATTGTAATCGTCGGCTAAAACAAGGTGTACGTAGCGATCCGGAAAGTGATCGATAAACGGCGATATTCGGCGTGTAAGATCAATATCCATCTTTTCCAGCAGCCACGGATAGAGGATAAAAAACGCCTTAAGATGCCGTAGCAATGAAGCAGAAGAACGTGCTGGAATTTCAATATTTATATGCATCCCGAACGCATGCATCCAGGACGTTTCGGTTCCCTTGGCTTTCTCCTCCTGCAAAGTTGCGCGCAGAATTTCCAGCTGATTTAGTTGATCAACGGTAACCGGCGGCATCACAATTTCAAGTGGAACTACAGCTTTGGCTAATTTCTCAACAATATCTCCCAACGAGTCTTTTAGCAGTTGTTCTTCAACGTCCAGGCCCGATTCCCTGAAGAAATTCGTGCGCGCCATTTTTTTGAGCAGGCGGGCATCCAGCTCAACCTCAAAATCACCGAACGTTGTGTCTACTATTTTGTACCGGTAGCGATGACTTTCAGCGATTTCACCACCGTATAACTCCCGAATGATTTCCGCGGCTCTTTCCAGTTCCAGGCCCGAAAATTCAAGTTCGAGTCCTACTTTCCTGGCTTCGCTATCTCATTATCTGATATCGGTAATGGTAAAAAACTCAAAGTAAAGTTTTATCTATTTTCGTATTCACCGTTTATAGTAATAATCAGTCGCTAAATAAAAACTTGGTTTGTAAAAATAGTGAAAACAATTTGCCATGCTTCCTCCTAATTCTCATAATCAGTGAAATTCTTATCAATCAACAAAACATTATTTTTATGCAGCGTATTTGTGGGTGTATGCTCTTAACCTTCCTGTTGCTGCCGCTGGCAACATTTGCCCAGCAGCAGCCGCAGGTTTTTGAGGGAGCCAAACTGATTACCATTTCCGGCAATGAAATTGAAAATGGGGTCCTTATCATTCAAAATGGAAAGATATCGGCTGTGGGATCGGCTGATGATGTCAATATTCCCCGCAGAGCCAATGTTACCGATGTCTCCGGCAAGGTGATTATGCCCGGTCTCGTCGATTCCCACTCCCACATCGGGGAGGGTGACGGGGGCGACCGTTCAGCCGCACTACATCCTGATGTGCGTATTTTAGATGCGATCGATCCCAACAGCGACACTTTTAAAAAAGCGCTGGCGGGTGGCATTACTTCTGTGAACGTCATGCCAGGCTCTGGTCACCTGATGAGCGGGCGCACGATTTATCTAAAGCTCCGCGAATCGGACACCATCGAGGGAATGCTCTTTGTGGATGATCCCCAGGAGGAGGTAGCCGGCGGGCTCAAAATGGCCAACGGTACAAACCCTTTGAGCGGCAGTGGACCTTTCCCCGGCACGCGTGCAAAGTCGGCGGCCATGGTGCGTGAACTGTTCATCAAAGCACAGAATTACCAGCAAAAAATTAAGGCTGCCGAAGGTGATCCCCAAAAAATGCCCGAGCGTGATCTGGGCATGGAGACATTGGTCGAAGTGCTAGAGGGTAAACGTATCGTCCACAATCACACGCATCGCCATGATGATATTTTGACTGCCATTCGCCTTGCAAAAGAATTTGATTACCGGATGGTGCTCCATCACGTTAGTGAAGCCTGGAAAGTAGCCGATGAAATTGCGGAGGCCGGCGTCCCCTCTTCTATCATCACCATCGATTCTCCCGGCGGAAAAATGGAGGCGGTCGATCTCAAATATGAAAATGGAGCCGCACTGGAAGAAGCCGGGGCCAAAGTAGGCTATCACACCGACGCCTCCGTCACCGACACGCGTTTGCTGCTGAGATCCACTGGATTTGCCATCCGCGCCGGTATGAGCCGTGACGGGGCCCTGCGAGCCGTAACCATAGCGAATGCTGAAATGATGGATATCGCCGATCGAACAGGAACGCTGGAAGAAGGCAAGGATGCAGATTTTATCATCCTATCCGGCGATCCGGTGAGCGTGTATACCCATGTGGAAGAAACCTGGGTCGAAGGCATAAAACGATTTGACCGTGACAATCCCGAAGACCTGGAATTTGCAACCGGCGGATATGAGGTTTTTCGCGGCGAATTTCATGATCATCACGGAAACTCAAGAGATTAAGGAAAAGGATTTAAGATTATGATTAAGCGAACTTTACTTTACTGTTTACTACTGGCTTGTGCATCTGTTTCTCAAATTCAGGCACAAATAGCCGTCCAGGCGGAAACACTCTACACCATGGATGGTGAGGCGATTCAAAACGGGGTAGTACTGATAAAGGGAAATAAGATTGAGGCTGTTGGTTCTGCTAATGAGATTGATATTCCAGGCAATTATGAACTCCACAAAGCTGAGGTGGTAACACCCGGCCTGATCGATGCTCACACGGTGGTTGGGCTGGCCGGCATCTATAACCAAGAGGCCGACCGGGATCAGCTGGAGCGATCAGATCCGATCCAGCCGCAACTTCGTGCAATAGACGCCTATAACGCCCGCGAAAAGCTGGTCAAATTTGTGATGGATAAAGGGGTTACCACCGTACATACCGGGCATGGACCCGGGGCCATCGCCAGTGGTCAGACCATGATCGCCAAAACGGCCTATAATACAGTGGAGAAAGCGGTGATCGATTCGGCAACCTCCGTTGCGTTTACATTGGGAGCTATGGTCGAGCAATATTTTGACTCTCCTAGCACGCGTGCAAAGGGGGTTGCCATGCTTCGACAGCAGTTCATTAAAGCACAAGATTACGCCAAAAAACGAAAAGGGGATGATCCTCCGTCCAAAGATCTCAAGATGGAGGCACTGGCAGATGTACTCAACGGCAAATTGATTGCGATGATCACAGCCAATAAATCACAGGATATCATGACTGCCCTGCGCCTTCAGGATGAATTCGGGTTTGAGATGGTACTCGATGGGGCCGCCGAAGCCTATTTGTTACTCGATGAGATCAAGGCCGCAGGGGTACCGGTATTTATTCATCCTACCATGGTTCGAACCTACGGCGATACACAAAATGCCAGCTTTACAACTGCTGGAAAACTTGCAGAGGCCGGAATCCCGTTTGCCTTCCAGAGTGGATTTGAAAGCTACGTACCCAGAACGCGTATTATCCTGTATGAAGCCGCTATTGCGGTAGCCAACGGTTTGCCGCGCGATCAGGGACTTCGCGCGCTAACCATTCAGCCGGCCGAGCTTCTCGGCATTTCAGATCGTGTGGGATCACTAACCGAGGGGAAAGATGCAGATATCGTGCTCTATGACGGAGATCCATTTGAATATACCACGCACATCACTTCTGTTATTGTGGATGGCAAAGTGGTCAAAAAAACAGAGCAGCGGGAATAACATTTAATCTGCCAATAAAAAATGGAGATTGGAGTTGGCCAGGTTTCCATTTTTTATTTCCAAACCCTGTAAAGCACCACGTTCTCATTTCCACACGAGATCATCTTGTCGGCCAATATTGGCTCGATAAAACTTTTTCGCCCGCTATTTCGTATTCTTGTTCTGAATATAAACCTAAAACTATGCCCATTATGAGTAGACAAGGATCCGCAGGAAATGTGATATCTGCACTGGCAAGTTTTTTCATTCCAGGGCTTGGACAACTACTGCAGGGACGATTTCTGATGTCGGTTACCCACTTTGTTTTGGCCGGGATTCTCTGGATAATCTGGATGGGATGGATTATTCATCTCTGGTCCATTTTGGATGCCGCAAAATTTAAGGGATGAAGGATGCGACTATTGGCTAAAATTTTTTGCTGTTTACATCCCCAAAATAACCGATTGTTTCCTTCCCGAGGATCACTATTTTTGTGATCTATGTCTTATTCAATTTCTTCTGACGAAACAATTGACCAGGGAATCCGGAGAATATATAAAACCTGTTTGAACGAGACGATTTCCGGACTCTCACCGCCTATTCAGAATTTACATGAAGCGATACACAACAGCCGAAAAAGCTTCAAATTTTTGCGGGCACTGGTCCGCCTGTTGCAGGAGCCGATGGGACAGGGAACCTATGCCCGGGAAAATCAATTTTTCCGTGACCAGGGTCGGGAGATTTCTGAACTAAGGGATCTGCATGTAATGTCAGTTGTGTTGCAATTTGTGGCCAGGGAAGCACAATCCGTGCGGCCGAAGGATATTGAGGCAGGTGCAAAGAAACTCAACCATAGGGAAACCCTTCTTCTCGAAAGCATGGAAGAGGAGGATCGGTTCAAGGAAATTATATCAGCATTAAAGCAGGCCAATCACCTTCTCGATGAGATTCCGGAGCTTTCGAACTCACTTGCTCCCCTCCTTCCCGGACTAAAAAACGTCTATCAAAAAGGAAAAGAGGCCTTCCACAAAGCAAAAGTAACTGCTGATAAAGAAGATTTTCATGAATGGCGAAAAGAGGTCAAATATTTGCTGAATCACCACCAGGTACTGAGTAACTACTGGCCGCCAGAGGTCGGTGTTAACGGTACAAGCCTGCTACAACTTTCCGATTATCTTGGGGAAGAGCATGACCTGGCGATTTTCGATGATCTGCTAATGGAAGAGACCTTTAATGAGAATTTGGGCCATATCGAAGCGATGGAAAACTATGTGCATCAGAAACGTTCCTTTCTGCAGCGCAGTGCTCTCAACCTGGGTGATTTCATCTATTCAAAAACAGAAGATGAATTTATCAGCTTTTTCAAGTGAATTCTGACGATCCTTTTGTATCAAAAGCGCATAAAAAATGACAGCTGATGATTCCCAAAAATTACCTATCGATGGCACGCTGGATCTACACACGTTCAAGCCCCAGGACCTCGGCTCGCTGATTCCGGAATATATTGAAGCCTGCCTGGAGGAGGAGATATATTCACTGCGGATTATACATGGCAAAGGGACCGGTGCACTGCGGCGATCGGTACATGCCCTACTCGACCGAAATCCCCATGTAGAGAATTACTCCCTGGCTGGTGATAGCAGCGGGTGGGGTGCCACTCTTGTAGATCTCAGGAAGAATAGTTGACACTCAAAAAGTTTGTTGCAGTTACAGTCGGGAAAATCAATGTCGCTTTCCTATATTCAGCATCCTCTGTCCAATAACCAGAATTCAGTATGTCTCAACAAAAACGAACAGCCTTAAAACAGGCGATAAGAAATCAGATACGGCGCATTGAATCCAAAATTGAGTCCCTCAAAAAGTGGGACAACCGCATTTCCACCTACCGCCTGGCTACATTTGGGGGTGGACTTTTTGCGATCTACCTGGCTGCTCTTACCGGCAGTGTTTCGCTTACACTGGGCGTCGTCATACTGTCGCTGGGTATCTTTATCTGGTTGGTATATCAGCATCAACAGGTCACCAGTAAGAAACAACAGTTTTCTATCTGGAGGGGAATTCGGTTAGCTCACCTGGCACGCATGGATCTGGACTGGGAGCACATCCCCCCTCCCGAGACGCAAGATTTCGCTGACAATCATCCTTTTGCAGGTGATCTAAACATCGTTGGGCCGCACTCCCTGCTAAACCTGGTAGACACATCGATCTACGCAGGGGGACGCCAACAGCTTAAGGATTGGCTGCTTCATAACCAGCCGGATGTGCAACAAATCAGTGAGCGACAAAAGCTCGTAAAGGAATTGAGACCGATGGCGCATTTCAGGGATCGCTTGCAGCTGCAGGCCTCTATAAGCAAGTCGTATGAGTTGGAGAAGGATCGGAGCATGGATGACCTACTGCAATGGCTTGAGCATTCATCCACTCAATCGTATCGCGGTGCTCTTATGCTGCTGGGCGGATTGGCAGCCGCTAACTGGCTTTTGGGTATCCTGTGGCTGGTGGGCGTCCTCCCCCCCTACGTATTCTTTACCTTTGTGATTTACCTGATTGCCTATAATCTGAATTCCGAAAAAACCAGCGGGCTGTTCGATGCGGCCTACCAGATTGAAAAGCTGCTGTCGCGGTTCCGCTCCATCCTTATCTACCTGGAACAGTACCCGTTTAAAGAGGGAAGTAAATTGAAGGAGTACTGTGCGCTCTATCGACAGGAGGATACACGTCCTTCGCTTTTCCTAAAAAAAATTGAACGACTGGCGGCCGCGGCCTCATCTCAGACAAGCGATATTCTCTGGGCAATTTTAAACCTACTGGTTCCGTGGGATCTCTATTTTTCCCATAAACTCAACCAGTTCAAAGCCGATCTCAAAGATCCGCTGAATCGCTGGCTCAACCGTTTCTACAAGCTGGAAGCGCTCTGTTCCCTGTCAAATTTTGGCTGGCTCAATCCTGATTACATTCTTGCCGAGCCTAAATCTGAACGATCGGAACCTGTGCTTGAAGCCAAGAGCCTGGGCCACCCGCTACTCCCCCACGAAAAGAAAGTCACCAATGACATTACAATCGACAAAAACGGTACTCTATTGCTGATTACCGGCTCCAATATGTCCGGGAAAAGCACCTTTTTACGAACACTGGGAATCAATATCAGCCTTTGTCTTTCCGGCGGGCCAATAAATGCCAGCGCTTTTAATACTATTCCCTTTCGGTTGTTTAGCAGCATTAATGTGGTGGATTCGCTTGATGAGGGCCTCTCCCATTTTTATGCTGAAGTCCGCAAGCTTCGCCGCCTCCTCGATGAGCTGAAGCAGAAGGATACCTGGCCCCTGTTTTTCCTGGTGGACGAAATTTTCCGGGGCACCAACAATCGCGAACGCCTGATCGGAAGTACTGCTTTCCTGAAGCATACGGCAGGTCGCGACGGTCTCGGCGTTGTCTCCACGCATGACCTGGAGCTGGCTTCTCTTGAAGAAGAGATTCCCCAACTCAGCAACATGCATTTCGAAGAGACGATTGAAGACGGCAAAATGAGTTTTGAATACAAGCTTAAACCTGGTCCCTGCCCCACAACAAACGCCCTTACTATCATGGAAATGGAAGGATTGCCCGTTAGCAAGGATTGAGTGACCGAATGATGGATAAATGTTGAGAATAGGAAATCTTGAACAAAGTGGGCAGCTTATAGTCCGACTAACGGGTTTCCAGGCCGCTGCTACTATTGACCATATTATTCGTCATTTCCTTAATCAGGAAGTTTATTTCGTTATCTCCAGCAATACCTGACTCCCTTTTCACTTCCAGCCAGAGCAACATCTCATCGCCTTATTCAACTACTATGCACATTTTTGAATAAATTTTCCCTGAGAACAGGCGCAACAGGCAGCCCGGTAATTTGAGTCTACTGAAGAACCACTTCTTATACTGTGATCTGAATCAATTCGCACTTCTGAGGATCTTGGCAAGTTCTTGCATTTTTTTAATACGGTCATCTTTTTTTGGTCCGTGCCTTTAAGACTTCTGAACGCTCTTTTGAAATCTTTGTTAAGCATTTTTCCAAGTTTCAGTAGCTACATTACCTGCCTTGTCCAGAAGAACTAAAACCAGCTCATACTTAAAAAACCTGTAACCTTTTCGATTTTCTTCAGTGTACCCTACCGAACAGGAACGATAAAAGAAGATCAACCTTGGATTCAACGTCGGATAAGGCGCTTATGCTGAAGGTGAAGAATGGCGACCTGGATAAACTGGGGTTGCTGTTTGAGCGGTATAATCGCCGGCTGTTTGGCTTTTTCTACCGGTTGACCTCCCGGCGTGATATCAGCGAAGACCTGGTTCAGAGCGTATTTGAACGGATCCTGAAATATAGAACTTCGTACACCGCCAACGGTTCATTTTCAACATGGATCTTCCAGATCGCCCGCAATCAGCATGCTGATTATTACAGAAGAAGGAATAAGCTAAATGAAGATGGACAGGTAGACTGGGAGACATTGCCGGATGAATCCAACCTTCCGCAATTTGAATCTGAGAATGACCAAGAAGAACAACTCCTGAAACATGCCATAGAGAAGCTGGATCCCGAGAAGAGGCAGACATTGATTTTAAGCCGATTTGAAGGTTTCAAATACCGGGAGATCGCTGACATTATGGATTGTACCGAAAGTGCAGTAAAGGTACGCATTTTCCGTGCTCTGAAAGAACTAAAAGAAATCATTTCCGACCTGAACAACGAAGAAAAGTATGAATAATCAAAAACAACATATCAACCTTATAACCGCCTACCTGCAGGGTACGCTTACCGATCAACAGCAGCGTGAGCTCAACAGGCTGGTAAATTCTGGAGAAATCGATCTACTGGATATAAAAGAGATGGAATCCCTGTACAAGCGGATGGATAGCATCGATGTACCCGAACCCAGTTCCTCCCTCAGTCAGGGTTTTTACATCATGCTGGAGGAGGAGAAAAAACAGCAGAAGATAAACTGGCGTGACACGCTGAACCACTGGGTTGACCAGTTACGGGCTCAATTTCGAATCCGCTACCTGGCGTACGCCTTCTCCATTTTTATTGCCGGACTGTTGGTCGGAGATCTCTACGCTCCCATCAGCAAGCAGGATGAACAGGTGGAGCGACTTTCATCACAGGTCAATCATCTGCGCGAAATGATGATGATTAGCCTGCTGGATGACTCCTCCCCCATTGAGCGACTGAAGGCGGTGAACATCAGCAACGAAATACGATCGGTAGACAACCGCGTGGCCAAAGCCTTGCTGCATACCCTGAATAATGATTCCAACATTAATGTTCGATTGGCGGCCGTTGAAGCACTCGTTCGGCACGGCTCTAACCCCGAAGTACGCCGCGAGCTCGTAAACTCTATTACGCGGCAAAAATCGCCCATCGTGCAATCGGCGCTGGCCGACGCCATGCTCCAACTGCAGGAACCACAGTCGGTGGATGAGTTCAAAAAATTGCTGGATCAAAACGAGCTGGACAGCACCGTCCGCAACAAACTGGAAAATACAATCGCTGCCCTTAACTCCTGAGGATATCCATCATGAAAACATCAAAAACCGATTTGCCAGAATCTCAAAAATGGTCTCCTGTTGGGAAGAGTAATGATTTGATCGTTCAAAAACCGCACCTCGCAGTTAAATTGACGGGTATGATGCTCATAATTACACTATTTTCTGCATTCATTCCATTCAAGATCATAATTGCCCAGCCCCACACCGAGATCATCACCCGGACCGCCCGGTTTCAAAACCCAATGGATTCCACAAATAAATTATCCCTCTATAACATCCACGGATCTGTTGCTATAGAGGGATATGAGGGCGAAGAAATCCAAATTTCAGTTAAACAAACGATCGATACAGAAGACGGCGATGAACTGGAGCAGGCACTTTCTGAACTAAAAATTAAGGTGGATCAGCAGGAGCAACAGGTAATTGTGTACCTGGATGCCCCTTTTATAGATATCGATACATCAGGTAAAAACATCGGCTACCGAATTGACAGCTATGAAGACCATTATGAGTTTCTTCACAATTTCACCATAAAAGTACCCAGGACAACAAATGTTGAGGCTTCCACCATCAACCGCGGGGCGGTCAAATTGACGGACATTTCTGCCCGGGAAATTTCAGCACGTAACATAAACGGAGAGATTATCCTGGATAATATTAGTGGAGATACAAAAGTCCGAACGGTAAATGGGGATATCACCGCCCGCTATACCGCAAACCCTACGGGCAATTCGGATTATAAAACAGTAAATGGCACTATTGAGGTGAACTATCCGCAAAGTTTATCCGCCGATATCCGCTTTAAAAGCATGCACGGCGACCTCTACACCGATTTCCACAACATCCACCGCCTGAATCAACGCGTCGAAGAGTCAAAAGAGAGCGATGGGCACAGTATATCCTATCGGGTCGATAAATTTTCTCCGATCCGCATAGGTAAAGGGGGACCGCAGTTCAACTTCGAGGTGCTAAACGGCGATGTCTATATCAAACAAATTAAATCTTAAACTGCTAAAACGAACGTTTATGAAAACGACATATACCTTTCTAATTACTTGCATCCTGGTCCTGTTTCTCGGCAACAGAGCGACCGCCCAAAATCAACTCGCAGTGCCGCTCTCCAATCCGGATCAGCCTGGCAAACTGCAACTGGGGCTGGTACGAGGAACAGTAGAAATTTCGGGCTATGATGGCAACGAAGTTATTATTCGCTACGGCTCCGATAATAAAATCGAAGAGAAACAGGAAGTGACCAAAGAAGGATTACGCAGGATATCCGGTAACAGCATTGGATTTGAAGCCGAAGAAAACAACAACGTCGTTGAAATTGGCGGCATATCTCCAATGCACGAAGTGGAGTTTGACATCTCAGTTCCGCGTAACTTTTCGATAGATCTCTCCCTCGTTCATGGTGATGATCTGACCATCGAAAACGTGAACGGCGAGCTGGAAATAAGTCATGTAAATGGTGATGTAGAGCTCATCAATGTGGGGGGCTCTGCTACCGTAAATACCGTTAATGGCGATATTATCGCCACTTTTCAATCCATCGCCCAAAACAAGCCGATGGCCTTCAGCAACGTCAATGGGGATATCGACGTGACGCTGCCTGCCAACGCCCAGGTTTCCACCAAGATGAAATCCGACTGGGGAGAGGTGTACACCGATTTTGATATGGATATTCAGCGCGATAGCACCAACCCAGTTAACAGCTCAGACTCCGGCACGTTCCGCGTGTCCGTCAACAACTGGATCTACGGCACCATTAACGGCGGCGGACCAGAGTTCCTGTTTAAGTCGATGCGCGGCGATATCTATATCCGCAAGCGCTAGAAAGAGTGAGCCCGATCTGAAAATTGAAAAAATCCAAATTAAACGGAATCGCCTGCAACTTTTTGCCAGATCGCCCGAACAACTGTGAGTCGATCTGCTCTCAACCACCAATGATCGTATGAAGGGAATGTAATGGATTATGCAAAGGGACTTGCTCTTATCACCTTAATTTTATTCTGCAGATATTCGCAGGGCACCGCCCAGCAAACGGCCCAGTACAGCACCGAAGCTGATTCCGTGGTAGCAACGACTAGGTCAAGCAAACCCACGCTCCAGGCCACAAGGCTTATTGCAGATAAAAAAATTACGCTGGATGGCAGGCTTGATGAAATGGTCTGGCAACAGGTCCCGATCGCCACAGGCTTTACCCAGCGCGTGCCCAATGACGGTGCTCCCGCAACCGAACAGACCGAAGCCCGCATCATTTATACGGCCGATGCCATTATTGTAGGAGCACGTGCTTTTGACTCGGCTATGGATTCTGCCGCTGCCACCCTATTCCGCAAAGATGGTGCTGCCTACAGCGACTGGTTCTATGTCAACATAGACAGCTATAACGACAACCGCACCGGCTTCAGCTTTGCCGTGAATCCCAAAGGCGTGCGCAAAGATATCCTCGTGTACGACAATGACAGTGAAGATATTCGATGGGATGCGGTGTGGGAGGCCACCGCGAGCATAGATGAAAACGGCTGGACCGTGGAGATGCGCATACCGCTTTCGCAGCTACGTTTCAGCTCCGATTCTGAACAGCAAGAGATGGAATGGGGCATCAACTTTCAGCGACGCATTGCCCGAAAAGAGGAGATTTCCCTCTGGTCACCTACGCCGCAGGATGCATCGGGCTTTGTATCGCAATATGGCACGTTGAAGAATATCAAGAATATTCCGGCACCTAAGCGGATTGAAATTTCTCCCTACGGCTCATCCAGCCTGACCCGCGCGCCATCCGACGAGGCAAATCCCTTTTACAGCACTAACGAGATGACCGGCTTCATCGGGGCCGATATCAAATATGGCATCTCCTCCGACCTGACGCTTACCGCCACCATCAACCCGGATTTTGGACAGGTGGAAGCTGATCCCGCCGTCATCAATCTCAGTGCCAATGAAATGTACTTCCAGGAGCAGCGCCCGTTTTTTCTTGAAGGCAATGAAATATTTAATTTCGGAAATACTAAAACGTATAACACTTTCGGCAACCCGATTACGTTCTATTCGCGTCGCATAGGCCGTGCACCGCAGGGTAGCCTGGAGCAATATAACAGCTATACCGATCATTCCGTCTATGATCCCCAAAGTAACGTTTCGCTGTATTCTGATGTGACGGATCAAACCACCATTGCCACCGCAGCCAAATTGAGTGGTAAAACCCAATCAGGGTGGTCGGTCGGTTTATTCGATGCCTATACAGCTCAGGAGTCATCCCCCTACCAAGTGGGACCATCGACAGACGGTCAGCTTCTAGTTGAGCCCGCCACAAATTACCTGGTGGCTCGTACCAAAAAAGACCTGAACAATGGCAATACCTATTTCGGCGGATTTGCAAGCGCGGTGAACCGCAATATTGGCGATCGCTACTTTAAGACGTTTCTCCATCGCTCGGCATACCTGGGCGGGATAGACTTCGAACACAATTGGGCCGATCGCGACTGGGCGGTCAGCGGCACCTTCTCTTTCAGCCATGTCAACGGTACCAGGGAGGCGATTCTGCAAACCCAGCAATCTTCTGCCCGCTATTTTGGTCGTGTAGATTCTGACAAGCTTTCGATCGATCCCAACAAAACGAGCCTTGAAGGCTTTGCATCAGAAGTGAGCATGCGGAAGTCGGGTGGCAAACACTGGCGAAGTTCGTTAACCTACTCCGAGGTGAGCCCCGGCTATGAAGTCAACGATTTGGGATTCGAAAACCGCGCTGACTATCGTGCCACCGCTTTTGCCCTGTTCTACCAGGAATCGGATCCCAGGCACTTGCGTTTTTACGAAATCTGGACGTTTGAGACCTGGGCCTGGAACTACGATGGCGACCGGATCGGCAATTATTATAACACCGGGACCTACATGCAGTTCAACAATCTATGGTCGTTCAACGTTAACCTGAACTATGCGGGGCGGGCCTATTTTGATCGGCTTACTCGCGGCGGACCTGTTGCCCGGCGACCCAGAGATTGGAATTTCAACTTCAATATCCGGACCGACCAGACAAAGCCGGTCTCTTTTACGCTCGGTGGATTTCGCCGAAAGGTAATATCCCACAAAGAATTTGACCGGGTGATATGGATGGGGATTGAACTGCGCCCGACCACCTTCATCCAGCTTGAGATAGAACCGGAGATCGGGCAAAGTACTGAGGTGGACCAGTATGTGAGTACCATTGATGATCCAACAGCTACCGAAACCTACGGCAGCCGATACGTTTTTGCCGATATCGACCAAACCTTTTTATCCACCAGTATTCGCCTGGACTGGACCTTTACGCCCAACATCAGCCTGCAACTATATGCGCGGCCCTACGTAAGTACTGGCAACTACTATAATTACAAAGAGTTTACCACCCCTCGCGGGTATGATTTTGATGTTTATGGAAAAGACCGGGGCAATATCCAGTATTCCGAAGAAAACCAGCAGTATACTGTCGATCCTAATGGGAACGGGAACACCGATTCCTTCACCATCGATCAGCCAGATTACAACTTCCGGTCCATCCAGGGCAACACCGTTTTCCGATGGGAATATAAACCCGGGGCTACCCTGTTTCTGGTTTGGCAGCACGACCGCTCCAGCTCGGGTCCCGAAAATGATTTCCAATTCAACCGTGACTTCAGCCACCTTTTTGGCGCTGAGCCGACCAATATGTTCCTGGTAAAACTGAGCTACTGGCTCGGAACGTGATTTTGCTTTAACGAAATTAGGAGATCTGCCCAGATCTCCTAATAACTAGATAACCTACGTAAATAAAGGCCCTCCCTTGACCCGGAGGGCTTTTTTAATTCACTGCCCTTTTCCGTTTATTTAGCTTGCTTGTGGAAACATATAAAAAACAGGGGCCAAATAATCTCAATGCTACGTGCAGCGCTGTTATGTACGCTTATTCTAGTTCTACAACAACCCGCTGCGGCCCAGTCGTTCTCCTACCTAGCCGTGGGCGATTCCTACACGATCGGGGAAAAAGTTGATGAACAAAGTCGCTGGCCGGTTATGCTGGCAGATACCCTCACAAAATTGGGGCATCCCGTCTACGATCCCAAAATAGTGGCCGTCACTGGTTGGACTACCACCGAGTTGCAGGCAGGAATCAAGGATACAAATTTACAGCAAAACTATGACTTGGTTTCCCTGCTGATCGGTGTTAACAATCAGTATCACGGGCAGGATATAGAAATATTCAGGAAGGAATTTACAGAACTATTGCAGCAGGCGATTGAGTTTGCCGGCGGGCACCCCAACCATGTGCTGGTACTCTCTAATCCGGATTACGGTGTCCCCCCCGTTCGCTGAGAAAAAGAATCCCGCAAAAATTATACAGGAAATAAACCAGTATAATCAAATCAAGGAATCTATTGCTACAAAGCACGGCGTTCACTTTGTGAATATCACCTCAATTTCTCGAAAGGCAGAATCGAATCCCGCCCTGCTGGCTGAAGATCAGCTGCATCCCTCTGGAAAAATGTGCTGTATGTGGGTGGATAAAGCACTTCCCGTTATTGTTAATGAAATCAAAACCATGGATTCTCAAAATCGATAGCTGATGAATATTGTTGAAGAAGTTGCCTCGGCAAACCGGAGAATACGATCTCAAACGCTCCATACCCCGCTAATCCGCTCTCCATACCTCAGCGCACTTGCAGACGGCCATGTATACCTAAAGATGGAAAGTGAACAGTACACCGGATCTTTCAAAGCACGGGGCAGCCTGAATAAGTTAAAATGGCTTCAGGAAAAACAGCAGGCATTTTACCCAATTACCGCCTCTACCGGAAATCACGGCCTTGGATTTGCCCGGGCACTGGATCTACTTGGCATTAAGGGACGCATTTACCTGCCGGAAACAGCGGTTGAAGCCAAAGTAAATCGTATTAGAAGCTACGATGCGGAGATCGAATTTTACAGTGATGATCCCTATGAAACGGAAATGCACGCCAAACAGTTGGCCGAGAAGAATGAGGACTGGATCTATATTTCTCCCTACAACGATCCGCAAGTGATCGGCGGGCAAGGTACCATCGGGGTGGAAATCCTGGAGAAGATGGAGGCGCCGAATAATATTTTTGCTACGGTGGGCGGCGGCGGCCTGATATCCGGCATTGCCAGTTATGTTAAGAAGCATTCCCCTACTACCAGTATCATTGGCTGCCAGCCGGAAAATTCGCCCGAAATGTCGGCTTCAGTTCGTGCGGAAAGCTACCAGCAGGTGAAATCCAAGCCTACCCTTTCAGATGGCTCGGCCGGGGGCTTTGAACGCGATTCCATCACCTTTGATCTATGCAAAAAGCTAGTCGATCGCTTTATCCTGGTTTCCGAGGAGGAGATTGAAGAATCGATCCGCCTGATGATCGACAGGCACAGCAAGCTGGTGGAGGGGGCCGCCGCTGTGGCTGTAGCCAGTTTTATTAAAGAGCTGGGCCGATTTAAAGGTAAAACCACTGTTATTATAATTTGCGGAGCCAATATATCACGGAAACAGCTTGCAAATATTCTATAATTTTATGGAACTTTTCCGCTGAAAGAAATTTAGAGATGAATGGGAAAAGTATTGTAGGTAGCCCGTATTGTACACTATATTCTTTTTGATGATAAAATTTAATACATACTTATGACAGAACTGGTTAACAGCCTGCAGACGTTTACCGAAAACGTCCGAATCGTAGATTTCTTTGACATTGCTATCATCTCCCTGCTTCTTTACCTGCTGTTAAACTGGTTTCGTAAAAGCGCAACTCGCCGCACCATTATCAGCCTTCTTATACTTCTGGGCGTGTACTTGCTAGCCCGTTTCACCGAAATGTATCTCACTGAAATATTTATTGAGGGCCTGCTCATTTTTATTTTGATTGGGTTAGTCGTGGTCTTTCAATCCGACATTCGTCGCGTAATCGACCAGCTCGGGCGGTGGCGGTTTCGCAGCAGCAATCAGCCTGACCAGGGAGAGGAAAATCTGGTCAGTGATACCATCGCAGAAGCCGCGTCCCAGATGGCTGAAAGTCGCATAGGGGCGCTCATTGTTTAAAGGGGATGGAGGAACTGGATCGGCATATCAACGGCGGAATCGATATAAAAGGCAAGGTTTCACTGCCCTTGTTGCAAAGTATATTCAATCCTACAGCCCCGGGCCACGACGGCGCCGTTCTTATCGAAAACGATCAGATCACCAAATTTGGCGTACACCTGCCGCTTTCAAAGCGCCTGGATAAAATTTCGCAGGGAGGAACCCGCCATGCCGCGGCACTTGGCTTATCTGAACATTGCGATGCACTAATCGTAATAGTCTCCGAAGAACGCGGGGTTATCAGTGTGGCACAGTCCGGTCACCTGCAGCAACTGGATTCAGCGGATGAATTAAAAAACAGGCTTCAGCGGTTCGAGAAGAAGCACTACGCCGCCCAAGCGGCCAGTTGGGCCTACCCGCTTCAGCACATCCACCTGAGATCAGCTATTACCGCCTTTAGCCTCTCCTTTCTACTCTGGTTTGCCATCGCCTACAATGCTGATACAATCTACCGCACATATAATGTGCCGATAGAGTATAGAAATTTGAATGCCAGTAACGTAGTTATGCCAGATTCTGTGCCTATACAGGCGCGGGTCACGCTCTCTGGCCCTGAGCAGGCGTTCCAGACGATGGATCCCTCCCAGCTGGCGGTATCATTCAACCTTGATTCCAGCAATCTCAGCACAGATTCGTTGGTGATTACACAGGCTAATATTGAGCTTCCCTCTGATATTAATCTCTACACTGTTTCACCACGCAGCTCAATATTAGAAAATGGACCTACAATCGCGCCGATGTGCCGGTAAAAATTACAACCAGCGGGAACCTCCCTGCGGGATTTCAATTGCAATCGATCGAAGCAGAACCTGATTCCGTGCCTCTTCATTTTAAGACAGAACTGAACATTGACTCCATTGCCATAGATCCAATCGACCTGAGTTCCGTTACCGGTTCCACTACTTTCACACGGCCGTTGGAGCTCCCGGAGAATACCGTTTTACCCCCTAATGCAAGCAAAGAGATTAAAGTCCATCTTTCCATTATCCGCGATGAAGGATAAATGAGAGTACGCAACTATTTTCTTTACAAGACTATAATTCCCAAAACATTCGTTACACATTAAATCCTAACATTCACAAGAAAGATATGCGCTACTTACTTCTTTTCATCCTCAGTTTTTGCCTCGTATTCAGCGTAGCTCATGCACAATCATCTGAGAACAGAGCTATTTCTGTAACTGCAACGGGAGAGATTGAACTGCCGGCCGATATCATCCAGTTTAACATAAATATGAATGCTGAGGGCGATATTCCACAGGAAGCCTACAACTACTGCATCAAAAACGAGAAAAAGTACTTGTCAAACTGCTTCAGCAATATGATGTGAAGGAGAGTAACATCCGTTTTCAGCCGATCTCTATCAACAGGAGCTATACCGATGAGATGGTTCCGGGTCAAGGACGTGAACGCAAGGAGATTTTCCGTACCAGCCAACAGGTAAGCCTGGAGCTTTCCGATTTCGATATCTATGAAAAGATACAGGTTACGCTAATCGAAAACGACTTTGACCAGTTCAGCGGTAACTTTCTTTCAACGGAACAAACAGAAGGTGAAGATGAGGCCCTTCGGCGGGCTATGCAGCAGGCCCAAAAAAAAGCGGAAATCATTGTACAGGAGGCCAATCTTAAGCTGGGCGGTATCCAGTCCGTCAACTACCATGATGTCCAGTATATGCCACGCCAGCAGGTTGAGTCGATGGCGGTGCGTGCCGACAGCCAGAGCCTGATGCAGTACGAGCAAACAGTGGTAGTACGGGCCTCAGTAACCGTACAGTTTTTGATCGAATGATAATTTACACGTGCAACGTTAAAATTATACTAGACACGTATGGTAAACATGAATTGAACACGTTGCATCGATAAGCGACCTTTGAGCGCAACCTTCCACGTACTGTTACCATATTATTGTTTAAGAATCGTTACCTCCGCGATCTAATCCCACCGAGTTCCACTAAAATGGACGACACTATTGTTAATTGGGGACAATTCTCACTATGCCGTTATCCCCTTCCGTTGCCACATAGATGTACCCATCCGGACCCTGTTTGATGTTGCGAATATGTCCCCATTCCCTCAAAAAGGATCTGGTCATTCACCACACTGTTATTTTCGATGTCGGCTCGTACCACATAACCGAATTTCAGGGATCCCACGAGAAGATCTCCTCCCCATTCAGGGTATCGTTCGCTGGTTACGAACGTCATACCAGACGGGGCAATGGATGGGTCCCAGTACCACTCCGGCTGTTCCATTCCTGCTTTAGCTGTATCGGGTGTGATCTCTGACCCGTCATAATCAATACAGAAACAGATTTCCGGCCAGCCGTAATTGTTGCCCGCGCGGATAATATTGATCTCATCGCCGCCCTGGGGACCATGTTCGTGCTCCCAGAGCTCACCGGTTTCCGGGTGCAGATCCATACCCTGCGGATTGCGGATGCCGTAGGCAAATATTGCATCCAGGCCTTCTTCTCCCACGAAAGGATTGCCCTCGGGAATACTGCCATCATCGTGGAGGCGGTAAATCTTGCCCATATCGCGTGTTATATCCTGCGGATTAACGTCTCTATTACCGCGGTCGCCGATCCCAAAATAGACGTAGCCCTCATTATCGAACACTATGCGGCTTCCGAAATGCTGTCCGCGCGTACTATTCGGCTCGGCTTTGTACAACACCTGCTGGTCGACGAGGCTGCTTTGATCGTCATTAAGCCTGGCCCGCATCAGTGCGGTATTGGCTCCCTCGCCACCTTCAGGACTCGAATAAGTGATATAAATCCACCCATTTTGATCGTATTGGGGATGCAGCGCGATATCCAGCAAGCCTCCCTGGCCGTTGGCCCACACTTCAGGAACTCCGTCAACGGTCTGCTGGGAATCCCCGCCATCACTGAACAGGTACAACTCCCCACTTCGATCTGTTACCAACATATTTCCATTGGGCAGCCATGTCATTCCCCAGGGCACGGAAACAGCATTCGTTACGGTCTCCATAGTGTAGTTTTCTGAGGTGTCAAGGGTATCCTGAATGCCCTCCTTTTGGCTGGCATCACTTTCTTGCTGTCCATTGCTACCGTTGCAGGCTGTTACAAAAAGTAAAAGCAGGTAAATACAGATAGATTTATACATACGTAATATGATTATTAAAATTAATTGTTTTTCCTTTGATCAAGACCTGGATGTACCACCAGATTAAAGTAAGCTACATAACCGGCTGTAGAATCAAGCGGTCCGTTGTTCCTAACAGCTTTACTGGCTATCAAGTCTATGTTCGCAGATGTTCCTAACACATTTTTGATCTCCAGAAGTTCATCTGAGATAAGTTCGATCTCTGCTGTCTCGTTACTCCCTTCTAGTTTTTCCGGGTAGAGCGGGTTCGTTGCCTTCCCGCTCCCCCACAGATCCGTACGAGCGGATTTCCCGCATACGGTTCCTCTGATTATGGTTTCGCTAAAGATAGCTGTGTACAATACGTGGTTGTTTTAACGGGTGATGCTTCAGGATCGTTGTCTGGAACGTGTCCCAATTCATAGGAGATTTTCCTCCTCGTCTGTTCATCCATTTGTATAGCAGTCGCCTTACTTTATGGTGATAGTGAAGCAGGCTTCTTCCATTGAATGTAATCCCGTAGTAGCCGTAATGGCCTTGCAGCTTCCGATTCAACTCACCGATAAGTTGCTCAACCGCTTTATGCCTGTTGTTCCTTATCCATTCATTGATCCGCTGCAGGGAGGCCTTTAGCTTTTTCTTGCTGGTTTTGCGTTTGAGAATACGATGACCTTTGCGGCTTTTGCCCATATAGTGGGTGAAGCCCAGAAAGTCGAACGTCTGTCCGCCTTTCCCATCCCGGTTGTTCACCTCAACAAGTTTGGTTTTCTCCGGGTGCAGAGTCAATCCATATTTCCCCAGTCGCTTTGGCAGCACGTTCATCACTCGCTCGGCATCTTCCTTGCTGCGAAAAAGCAGCAGGAAGTCATCAGCAAAACGTATCAGCTTGCTGGCAGCCTTCAACCGTGGCTGGATGGCTTGGATGAACCAGTCATCCAGCACGTAGTGCAGATAGATGTTACTCAGCAGCGGGGAGATTACCCCGCCCTGGGGCGTGCCTTCTTCCGGGTAGGATATCCGCCCGTCTTCCAGCACTCCGGCTTTTAGCCATTTGTCTATCATGTTGCGTATCACGCCATCTTTTATCCGTTGGTCGAGAAATTCCCGCAACATCCCATGGTCAATGCTTCCAAAGTAGTTGGCCATGTCTGCATCTATGATGTAGTATTTGCCTTTAAAACTTACTTCTTTGAAGAGCATTTCCAAGGCCTGATGTTGCGATTTGCCCGGTCGAAACCCATACGAGGTTGGGTAGAACAGTCTGCTCATAGATCGGGGTTAACACTTTGGTCACTGCCGTTTGCAGTACCTTGTCCTCCACCGTTGGCAGATCCAAGTGGGCGCTGTTTGCCATCCCCTTTGGGAATGTAGGTGCGCCGGATGGCCGGAGCACGGTATCGCCCGCTTTTGAACTGCTCCAGCAGCTGCGGCACTCGCTCGTCCCGCTGTTCATTGTAGTCGTTCCAGCTTTGTCCGTCTACTCCGGCGGCTCCTTTCTTATTCAGAGCATCAAGGCATTCGTACAGCAGGTTCACGTCAATGAAGCTGTGAAGGTTCGTCAAAGGCTCATCAGGGAACTTCTTCGCCCGTTTCCGCTATATGTACATCGACTGTTGACATCATGTTCATATGACTCTGGTATCATGGTATGTTTCTGAGTTACATGTCCACAAACAGGCACCTCCCTTCCCTGACAGATGGGTCTCGTGGAGCCAATTCCCCATCCTTCAACGGTACTATGAAGGTGCTAAGACTGCCTTCGTCCTTCTCCTTGTCTTCGGTTTCCCTCGACTCGGATACCACATGGCAACTGCTCTGTTTCTTAGTGCAACCCCGACGGCAGTTGATGCCGGGATTGCCTGGGCTATTGGTCGACCGGCTACCCGTAGACCGGTTTGTTTCCAGTGGAGACGGTAGGCTCTCCCAGGTTCCCGTGGAAATCTCATGACGGTTTGCTCTGCTCTCAGATCCCGGCCGGAACAGGGCAGCCTTACCAAAACGGCTGACCTGTTGCTGCTCCCGCTTGGGCTAACAACGAAAGCTCCAACAAGTAATATTTCGGAACTCAATCACACAGCTTTCCCACTTCCTGTTTACGCTTCGTGCCAACCTCTCGATTGACGACGCAAAACTCGGTTCCGGGTGCTGGTTAGGCATTCCCGGACAGGATTTCGCCACCATCTTGTTCCAATGGCGGCTGATACCTGTAGGTTTCCATCGAAAGGTTTCAAAGAACAATAGGCTAATCCTCCTTTCACGAGCTTAACCTGGCGCAATAACCCGAATTATTCACGAAATAGTAAAGATAAGAGCCTAAGCCATTGATATTATTCTATATCAGGGAAAATACAAATAGCTCAAATTTGAGTGCTACAACTAGGGGCTACGAAATTCAAAATCACTTTTATGACAGAATTTGATTAAGATAGCCAAGACTAAATTTTTACTCCAAAACCATGCAAAAGCACTAATCTCAAGCCCACATAGAGTACTAATATCGCTGTGAGCATTCCCAAAAATTTCAGATTAAACTTTCTATTGGAAAGGTAGGAACCTAAACTTCCGCCCAGAATAACGGCAATTACCAGCTGGATGATCAGATCATGATTAAGCTGGAACGTCCCGGCAACAGTTAATCCGATTAAACCTGACACCGAATTGACAAGAATAAAAACGGAGGCCAGGGATGCAATGGTTCGGGGATTGGCCCAGTTCAATAAATTGAGTACCGGTGAAAGGAAGATTCCTCCACCAATTCCTGAGATCCCTGCCAGTAATCCAATTCCTCCGCCAAGAGAGAGTTTTTTGGCAAGATGAAATTGCCTGGATTGAAGTTTGGAATTAACAAGTCTTAGCAAGAGAAACACACCAGCCAGGATCAGTGCGGAACCCAAAATGAGAAAGAATACTGTTTGGGATAAGCGCAGCTGGGCGCCCAGGTAGGCCGATGGGATACTGGTTATTAGAAATGGAAGGAAGAGTTTCAGGTTAAACACCCGGTGTCGGATAAAAAGAAAGGTACCAATAGTAACCACACAAATATTCAGGACAGGCGCAGTAGATCTGATTTCATAAAAATCGGCTAAAAACAGGCTCAACAAGGCAAGGTAACTGGAGCCTCCACCAAAGCCCACAGAACTGTAAAAAAGCGCAATCAAGAAGAAAATATAGGGTAAAAACTCTATAGCCATTTAGCTTCCGGTTTCAGATCAAAATACATTCCGCTAAATCACCTTCTTGAAGAAGCTGGGGTTCCTTTAAAAAAACAAGGGCATTGCCGGTGGCCATCGAATGTATCATAGAAGAGCCCTGGTTATTCAGAATGGTAACCTTCTGATTTTCTACTTTGGCTTTAAGAAAAACCGGGCGATCTGAATTCGATTCATAAGAGTTTGCAATGGGAATCGATACTCGGGGAAGACCAGTTGCCTTTACCCCGCTCATTTTTTGCAATATTGGCAGAACATACACGTAGAAGCATGTGAGTGAAGAAGCCGGATTACCGGGGAGGGCAAACACATATTTGTCTTTTTTTCGGCCAAAAAAGAGGGGCTTACCGGGCTTCTGGAACACCTTGTAGAATAACTGCTCCACTCCATTTTCAAGAAGAGCCTGTTTCACATAATCATATTCACCAACAGAAGTTCCACCCGAAAGGATAAGCAGGTCGCTATTTGACAGATACTCCTCAATTCCGGCCTTTATTTGCTCAAAATCGTCACTTATTTGCTGTTTCTCTATACAATAGTAGCCAAACTGTTCAAGCGCCCCGGTAAGTGCCAGGCTGTTCGATTCGTAAATCTGTCCTTCTTTTCTAGTCTCCCCCAGGGCTAACAGTTCATTTCCGGTAGTTATAATTCTGACGGCCGGCTTTTGGAATACGTCCAGAGTATTTATCCCCAGTGATCCAATCATTCCCAGGGTAGCCGGGGTTACTACATGCCCTGCCTCAAATACGTTCTGGCCTTTTTTAAGTTCTTTTCCTTTCAAACGAATATTCTTCCCTTCTTGGGCCGTGTCATCACAATAAACTGTAGACCCATCGACCCGAGTTTTCTCCTGCATAATTACTGCGGTGGTGTTATCCGGAACCTTACTTCCGGTAAAAATACGCATCGCTTCCCCCTGCTTCAGGCTGACCTGAGCGGTGCTTCCTGCAGCTACTTCACCGACAATGTGGTAGGAGTCTGAAATACCGCAAACAGCAAACCCATCCATGGCGGAATTGTCAAATGACGGGAGATCGAATGGGGAAACAATCTTTTCAGCAAGACAAAACCCAAGGGATTTGGAAAGTGGGACTCGAGTTTCAGCAAGGGTAATTTTTTGGGAATAAACGGTATGTAGTGCTTCTTCAATTGATACCATTAGCCACCGATTGAAATCATTGATCTGTTTTGTTCATAGTGCTTAGCATCCATTTTTGTATCCATGCCATCTCTGGAGAACTTCTTTTCTTTTATAGCTTCAAGGATGATTTCTTCAATATTTTTACCCTCTCTGAATGGAGTGAGCAGATCTGTTTCAGTGGTTGCAAACAAACAGTTTTTCATTTTGCCGTCGGCAGTTAACCGAATTCGATTACATCCTGCACAAAACGGATTGGTAATCGTACTGACAATACCGAAACTTCCCTCAAATCCTTTCACTTTGTAATTGGATGATGTGCTGTGTTTGGGATCTTCAATTTTTTCGATCTCACCAAATTTGGATTGCACGGTATTTAAAATTTCCTCTTTACTGACACCTTTATCCCAATCCCATTTATTGCCTTTAAAGGGCATAAACTGGATAAATTTTACCCCGATATGCTGATCTTTAGTAAGGGTTATAAAATCGTTAATCTCCGTGTCATTTATCCCACGTATTAACACCATATTCAGCTTAATATCCAGCGCATAATCCATGGCTTTTTGGAGGTTATTCATGATACGATCAAAATAATCGCGTTTGGCTATAAAGACGGATTTGGCCTTGTCTAACGTATCGAGGCTGATATTGACTTTCGTGAGACCAATTTCCTGGAAAAGATCCAGGTATTTATCGAGAACGATGCCGTTGGTGGTCAGTTTAAGCGTCACTCCAAGTTCAGCAAGCTCCCTGGCCAGAAATGCAAAATTTTTCCTGATCAGTGGTTCTCCACCGGTTAACCGTATCGTATCCACCCCCAGTCCTGTGAATATTTTGGAAATTCTGACGATTTCTTCCAGCGTCATCACATTGGCTTTATCTGTAAGTTCTATGCCATCTTCAGGCATGCAGTAAAAACAACGCAGGTTGCAACGGTCGGTCAATGAAATTCGCAGGTAGGTATGCGGGCGTCCAAAACGGTCTATTATTTGTGATTCATGACTAGTCATGACGTTGCCCGTTTACATATTTCAAAAATATGCAGCAGGCTTGGGAAAATGGCATTGATGCATTCTGCAGCTGCCTTTGACGAGCCGGGTAGTGCCAGTACGAGCTTCCCATCCCGGATCCCCGCTGCCGATCGGGAAAGCATAGCATAAGGAGTGCGTTCCTGTCCATATCTGCGCATCTGTTCTTCAACTCCATGCAGTGTGATATCCAGGAACGGGCGGATGGTGTCAGGAGTCACATCCCGCGGACCCACGCCTGTACCGCCGGTAAAAATAAGTAGTTCCTCAGCGTGTTCTTTCAATTGCTTTTCTATCTGGTCAGCATCATCCGGGATCACCGCATAGCTGGAAGAGATGTCGAGGGTTTTCAACTTGCTGATAATAAGCTTCCCTGCGGTATCCTCTTTTTCTCCTTTAGATACAGAATCAGAACAAACCACAATGCGTGCATTCAGACCTTTTACGGCTGGTTCAAAGGAAGATTTACCCCCGGTTTTCTTCAAGAGTTTGATGGTACTGATTTCCACATTTTTGTCGATAGGCTTGAGCATATCATACATAGTGAGTGCTACTACGCTGGCTCCATGCATCGCTTCTACCTCCACCCCCGTTTTATAGATGGTTTTTACCGTCATAGAAATAAGGATATCCAATCCCTGGACCTGGTAGTCAATTCCGGCATATTCAATCGGCAGCGGGTGACAATCTGGGAGCAGGTCCGGGGTTTTTTTAACGCCTAGCAATCCTGCCGCTTTTGCCATTTCAAACACATTGCCTTTAGGGACCTGATCGTTGTTAATGGCATCGATCGTTGCCTGACTACTGGTTTTTACAATGGCCTGGGCCACAGCTTCTCTAAGAGTATTATTTTTATGAGTAATATCTACCATCTATTGATTTACCTTCCATTGATGGGTTTCGTCTTCAAATAGTTCCTTGCCAAATATGGGTACATTGGCTTTAATTTCATCTACAAGAAAACGGCAGGCTTGCCTCGCCGCTTTTCGGTGTGCTGAAGAAGTGAATACAAAAAAACAGATTTCCCCGGCCTTGACGGTACCCAGGCTGTGATAAATATGAGCGCAAATCAGATCAAATTTGGCAAAAGCGGACTCTCTTATCGATTGGAATTCTTTTTCAGCCATCTCTTCATACGCTGAATACTCAATAGCAATCACTTCTTTTCCCTCAATTGTATCCGCCCGCACCTGACCCAAAAAGATATTATGTGCACCAATCTCAGTCTTGGATTGATGGTAAGCTATTGAGGTGCTAATCTTCTCGGGGCTGATAGGCCCTTCTACGAAAACGTTTTTCTTCTTTTTGTCACTCATAGGTATTGGGAGTTAAATCTCATCCTTTATATTTGGTCTCAATATTTACCTTATTACCCTCCGGCATAAGGTGGTAAAAAAGCTACTTCATCGCCATTTTCCAGTGTTTTTTTTGCATTAAGCTCCTGGTTGACTGCCAACTGTATTGATGTATGCTCTTCCAGTCCATGCTTTTTCATGCAGTAGGCCTTTCAGCTGGCCGGTTTGATTTCCAGTCTCTTTAAGATTCAGCACCTCTTCCTTAATCCCGGTTTTCTCGGCCACAGCTCCGAAAATATTTTACAGTAATCTTCATAGTTATTCTTGGCTGATTTATGATTCAATTTGGCGCAATTTCGCATAATCTTTCGGGTATCCACATCAAAACCGCCTCTTTCGAATGCAACAGGTGTTACTTTCTCCTGAAAGCGTTTCATGATTTTTTTCGCCCCTCTGATCTCCGCTAAGTTCTTTTAACAGCGGAAACATTGTTTTCGAGAACATAGCGGGGACCCCTACATCATTTTCATAAAAGCTGGCTGGTAACAGGCTTGGTTCCCGTGACATGTGTGTTCAAGAGTTCCCGGAGTAAATCAATAGTTACAAAAGGCTGATCAGAAAGAAGAAACAACAGGTGTTCAGTTTCCGGATTTCGTTCGAGCGATGTACCACCCCTTTGCGAATGCTGCTGGCTATCCCTTCCTTCCAATTCTTGTTGAGTACCAGGGAAAACCCGCCCGGATCAACTGCCTCTTTAATGGTGCCGGCGTTGGCACCCAGTACCAGAACCTTTGTGTCGAATTCTAAAGAGTTGCCTACGATCAATAACTTTTTGGAGGAGAGATTCGTCCCGAAATTTTACGAGCTGCTTAGGCTTCTCCCAGCCGGGAGGAAGAACCTGCAGCTAAAATAACAACCCTGTATTGATGAAATACGCCGCAATTGAACCTCTTTAAATGCGCTGTTCTTCTTGTCATGTATGGCGCCCTGGCGTTCTCTGAGATGCGAAACGTTGGCGCCGGTCAATACTGCCTGGATTTCGGCAAGAATCGATAAGCCAATTTCTGACGGTGTTTCCCCCTGCAAATCCAGTCCAACAGGCGCGAACAATTTATCAGATCGTTCTTTGGTAAGTTCTATGCCTTTGGCACGCAGGTCATCAAGCATTCTTCTGAATTTCTTATTGGGACCGAGGATGCCGATATAGGGAATCTCCGTTTTGTCTAAAAGTAACGTAAGTACGTCCAGGTCATAATTGTAATTGTGCGTCATTAAAACGAAGGCGGTTTGTTCATCAATCGTAAGATTATCCAGGATATGCTCCGGCCTGGTGACAATGACCTGGCACGAATTTGAAAATCGTTCTTTGTTGGCATGGCTTGGGCGACCATCGGTAATGGTAATATTCCATCCCAGCAGTTCAGCCATTTCAGAAAGAACTTGAGCATCATTGCCCGCCCCCACTAATACGAGGGTTGGAGGAGGAGTATAAAGATATATAAAAGCATTCTGCTTCTCATTTTCGCTATGATACTCAATAAATTGGGAAGAGCGGCTGTTTTGGGCACGTTCAGCATCCGCTTCATATTGTATTAAAAGTTCCTGCTTTTCTTCCAAAGCCGTTATTTTATTTTCACGGTTAAGAAAGAATTTTGTGCCAATCTGCTTTTTTGATTTCCGAAGATTGAACAGGGAAACAATGACCGCTTTTTCACCGCTGTTAACCGCTTTATGCAGCAGCTCCACAGGGTTGTGGGTATCCTCAAAATGAATCGGTTCAAATAACACCTGAATGATACCATTACATCCTAGCTGGGCACCGATTATGGCATCATCCTCGTCACTGGTATCATAGGTGATTAATTTATTCTGATCCTGATGCAAAGCGTGGAGTGCTTTCCGGAGAGCGTCGCCCTCCAGGCATCCTCCGCTAATGGCACCGGTCATGGCACCCTGTTCATCAACAAGCATACGCGCTCCTGCTCTTCGATAAGCGGATCCCTCTACGTGGACTACCGTCGCCAGAACGCAACCTTTATTTGTGACTTTTGCTTCCTCATAGGCCGCTATAATCGCTTCTGTTTCTTTCATGATGTGGCTACAGCCGTAATTCGTCAATCGAGTTTTTGAATGGTTTCAATTATAATTGGGATCTCCTCCCCGGTATTAAATCTTCCAAGCCCAATGCGTATAGACGATAGAGCCAACTGATCCGAAAGGCCTGATAGCTTTTCAGTACATGCGAGGGTCTCCACGGTCCCTGAGGTGCAGGCGGAACCCTGAGAAGAGCCAGGCCAGGTAGTGAACGGATTAGTTTGCTTCCATCAATATGTCTGAATGACAGGTTGGTCGTATGTGGCAGCCGGGTGGATGCTCGACCATTCATTTGTGTATGTTCCAGGTTCCGCAGTTCGGCCTCCAGCTTATCCCTCCACTTACTCAATCGTAGAGATCCTCTATCCATCTCGTTAGCGCAGATTTCACAAGCTTTCCCAAATCCAACAATTCCGGGAACATTCAGGGTACCGGGCCTCAAACGCTTCTCATGACCTCCACCAAAAAAAAGTGGCGACAGTTTGAGGTCCGGTCGGTTACGGACATAAAGTCCTCCAACCCCTTTAGGGCCATAGAGTTTATGCGCAGAGAAAGCCACCAGATCTACCCCGAGTTCCTGAACCTCGAATGGTATTTTTCCTAAAGCCTGAGTGGCATCCGTCATTAGTAAAGCACCTTTTTCCCTGGTAATTCTGGAAATTTCCTTCAGAGGATGGATCACCCCGGTTTCGTTGTTCGCGCTCATCAGGCTTACCAAAATCGTTTGGTCAGTTATGGCGTTCTCCAAAGCCTCTAAGTTGAGGGCCCCTGATTCATCCACGTCAAGATATGTGACTCGAAATCCCTGTTTTTCCAGTTGACGACAGGTATCCAATACTGCTTTGTGTTCAGTAACACAGGTAATGAGGTGATTTCCTTTCCCATCGTTTTTCTTACACACTCCCAAAAGGGATAGGTTTATGGCTTCGGTGGCACCGGAAGTGAAATAGATTTCAGTTGGTTTTGCGCCGATTAGCCGGGCCACCGTTCTCGGGAAATAGCGACCGCTTCTTCTGCATCCCATCCAAATACATGATTAATACTAGAAGCATTACCGAATTTCTCCGAGAAGTAAGGAAGCATCGTATCAACAACTCTCGGATCAACGGGGGTTGTAGCATTATTGTCCAGGTATATTTTTTTCGTTTGAAAACTCATTACACCTCAAAGATTTTGCAGGATAATGGCAAAAAAGAACAAAAGAGTTTATCGCCCATTTTTCTAATTTTTACAACTTTATAGGAATATTCTGCCTAAAAATTTATAATAAAATATCGAAAAATTTAATATTTCTAATTATATAGATAGGTAGAGTGTAAACAATTACATGGAAAATGTAATTAGTTATTTGGATTGGGTAGTTGCTGCGCTCTTGGTTAGAATAAAAAATAGATTGTATTTCATCCCAATTAATAAAAGTACTATGCCGACATATTCAATTAAGATAAATAGAAGAAAACTTGAAGTAGATGCCGACTCTGATACTCCCATGCTTTGGGTACTAAGAGATCACCTAAATCTTGTGGGAACCAAATTTGGATGCGGTATTGCCATGTGCGGAGCCTGTACTGTTCACCTTAACGGGAATGCCGTGCGATCTTGCTCCTTACCGGTATCATCTGTAGGGGACGGGGAGATAACCACGATCGAGGGACTCTCTGAAAATGGCGATCATCCTGTTCAGCAAGCGTGGCTTGAGGAAGATGTGGCGCAATGCGGATATTGCCAGGCCGGCCAGATTACGACGGCCGCCGCTTTACTGGATCGTAATCCAAATCCGTCGGATGAAGAAATAAAAAGTGCCATGAACGGCAACCTATGCCGATGCGGTACATACAAACGTATCAAAAAAGCAATTCAAATCGCTTCTAAAAAATCATAATCATTATGGCTAGCGTTAAAACTCATATGGACCGAAGGTCCTTTTTAAAGGTATCAATGTCGGGCGGAGCAGGATTAATGGTGGGGTTCAGCTGGATGTCTTCGTTGATTGGCGATAAGGAAACCGGGCAATATCCGGACGAATGGTTTGCCATTAATGCATACATAAATATATCGAGTGATGGAGAAGTAACCATCTTTTCCCCTAATCCGGAGATCGGCCAGAATGTAAAAACGGCTATGCCCTTGATTGTTGCTGAGGAACTGGATGTTGACTGGAATGATGTAAAGGTTGAACAGGCGCCGCTCGATACGAAAAAATACACCCGACAGCTTGCCGGGGCAGCCAATCTATCAGGCAGGGTTGGCAAAGTTTAAGAATGGCTGGAGCCACTGCAAAATATCTTCTTGTTGCAGCGGCTGCCCAAAAATGGAATGCAAATATTGCGGATCTCTCCACCAAGAAAGGCATTATAACGAATACCAAAACGGGAGAACATCTGGGATATGGTGATATCGCTACCGAGGCGGTATCCATACCAGTACCGGATGAGATAGAGCTTAAAAATCCTGACAATTTTGATCTTATCGGCGGCCATATCAAGAATGTTGATGGACATGATATTATGACCGGCAAACCGCTGTTCGGGCTTGATTTTATGGGGGAAGATACTAAGATCGCCATGATCATCCATCCTCCTGCTTTTGGCATGAAATTAAAATCGTACAATGCTTCCGATATTAGTTCTATGCCGGGAGTTGATGATGTTTTTACGATCGATACGAGCATTAAGGAACCTCAGTGGTCTGATGTTAATGCCTTCAATGAATTGGTGGTCGTTACCGGTAAAACTACCTGGCAGGTCATGAAGGCCAAGAAGGCGTTGAACGTTGAATGGGAAACAATCGACAACCTGGAGAGTAGTGAAACACACAGACAGCGACTTGTAGACGCTATCACCAACAGATCCGGGGAGATTGTCAGACAAGATGGTAATCCCGAAGAAATTTCCGGGCAGGCCGCCAAAGTTGTAGAACGGGTTTACACTGCCCCATTTCTGGCACATAATACTCTGGAACCCATGAACTTTTTTGCCAACGTAACTGAAAATTCCGCCGAGTTAATCGGTCCGATCCAGACCCCGGAGCAATTGAGAGCATCGGCGTCCGCTTTGCTTGGAATGCCGGAGTCTGAAATTAAGGTAGATATGACCAGAATGGGCGGTGGATTTGGAAGACGACTTTACGGCAATTTTGGTTTGGAGGCCGCTGCTATTTCCCGAAAGATAGGGGGCCCGGTAAAACTCATATATACCCGGGAAGATGATATGACACAGGGTACCTATCGGCCTGCTTATGCCATCAGGTACAGGGCTTCGCTGGATGAAGAAGGCACTTTGCTTTCTTTTGAGGCAAAGGGAACAGGAATTCCATCAAGTCCGCTATTTGCCAACCGATTTCCTGCAGGTACTCTGGATCACTATAAAAGCGAGAATGTTGAAATCGAAACCAGTATTACAACCGGTGCCTGGAGGGCGCCAAGGTCAAATTTCGTAGCCGGCGCTGAGCAATCTTTTATTGACGAGGTGGCGGCTGCAGCGGGCAAAGACCCGATCGAGTTCAGGCTTGAGCTTTTTGACAGGGCGATCAAGGATCCCGTGGGATCTGACAACGACTACGATCCGAAGCGGTATGCCGGTGTATTAGAATTAGTCCGGGATAAATCGAACTGGGATAAAGAGATGCCGGGCGTATATCGCGGAGTGGCAGCCTACTACTGCCATAACTCCTATGTAGCCCAAGTGGTGGATGTGGTGATGGAAAATAACTCACCAAAAATCCAGAAGGTATGGTGTGCTGTTGATTGCGGCATCGTTGTAAATATGGAAGGGGCGCTTAACCAGGTTGAGGGAGGTATCATAGACGGTATAGGTCATTCCATGTACAGCCAGATAACATTTAAGGATGGTGCTCCCAATCAAAATAATTTCGATCAATATCGCCTCATCAGGCTTAACGAATCTCCAGAAGATATTGAGGTATTCTTTGCGGATAATAATATTGATCCAACCGGACTGGGTGAGCCCGCGCTGCCCCCGGTTTCCGGTGCTCTTGCTAATGCAATGTATCAGGCAACCGGCACAAGATGGTACAATCAGCCTTTTATGGCAACTGATCAGGAAATGCTAGTCAGTTAAATGGCAATTTAGTAGTTTGCTAAACCCCGCGTAAATCTGTCAAAGCGGGGTTTTAAATCTCCTGAAGTTTACCTGAGGTGCGTTCGACGAGTGGTTTTCGGGGAAATATCTGAAAAGCTAAAGGGTGGGGCTTTCCCTTCTCTGATCAGTTCGCCAATTGTTCGCTACGTCCTTGATTATGGTGCCTTATGGTATGGCAATTCTCTCGGTTAAGACCAAGAAGGCCCGACTTTTCTGAAGAAACGGGTGCAACCGTAATACTCCGTCGTTTCGTAATAGTTCATACTGCATCAAGCTATGTATGACTTCAAAAAACTGACCTCCATATTCTATATAAACCAGTAAAAAAATCAGCGTATAGTAGTAGAAGTCATTTTTTGACAAGTGACCGCTCCAGCCATATTCGATATCATCCCACTCATTCATCGTCCCGCTTGTACATATCAGCGGCATTGACGGCCTCGAAAATCTTTGGCCTTGGCATATTGAGAATCCTGGTTCAAGGCGTACCAAAGGTATACTTCCATCCTTACACCGTTCATAAACAACTGCATGGTGCCTTGAGATTTATGCTCGGCAATCACCCAGTTTGCAATGATGTTGTAATTAAGCCGATCCTCAAAACCAAACTTCTGCATGCGATCGAACGTAAAGGGATCTCTGTCGTGATTGATTCGGGTAAGTGGATATCCATCCAGCATGGTAAATGAGGTAGAATCGTCTTCGTTGCGATGGATCGTTGTAGCCAGGATAATAGGACGATTTTTCTGCTCCAGGTTCTCAACTGCGCGCAGTGCAAGCAGTGCCGAGGCTTTATGGTGCCCATGCGTGGACTGGTGCGGGAGCATTGTAAATACGAAATCGTAGTTTTCTGTTCTCATTATATCGGTTAATCTGCTCTCCAGTATTTCTGTATCCCACGGTTCCAGTGCCTTCTTGATATCTTCGGTGTACTGCTTGTCCCGCTCTTCAAAAAAGTAGTAGTTCCGAATACCCACGATATCCCCGCCGGCCATAACCTCTTTTTTGCGTATGCCCGGCAGGTACGCGCGTCCTACCTCCTCTTTATCGAGCTGCTTACCGTAAATATAATTTCCAAGAGTAGAGTATCGGTAGCCGCCTTCTCCGTTGGTCATGATGGCAAGATCTACCTTGCCATTAAGCAAATGTGTAGTCTTAAACACTGTTGCGGCATAAATCGCATCATCATCAGGATGGGCAGTGACTAGCAAAACTTTGGGCTCATAGTCCAGCTGCTGAGCAGTTGCAGTAATTTGCGGACATGTTATGAAGAGTAGTAAACCTGTAAAAAAGAGAAAATAAGAGCGGCGCATCGGGCAATGAGATTATGTTAAGTTGCTTTCTATTCCTGTCAAATAGCTATAATATAAGAAGATATCGTAATTTCCACTGAGGCTGTAGAAGTATCAGATTGGTTATTCCAGAATTGTTGGTTCTAAGAACGCTACCGAATTATGAATTAGGTTTAAGATTTCGTTTGACTTTTCATTTCACGGAGTACCGGTTTCAGTACTTTCCACACATTTTCTGCCACTACTTTATGTCCCTTTGCATTGGGATGGATATCGTCACCCTGCATCAGCTCATCATTCATGGCTGCTCCTTCAAGAATGAAGGGAATAAGGGGCAGATCATTCGCTTTGGCCAATTCGCTGTACATCTGCTTAAAATTTTTAGTGTACTCTATCCCTAAATTAGGTGGTACCTGCATGCCGGCCAAGATAAGCCTGGCCTCAGGATATTTTGCTTCCACTTTATCGATAATTTCCTGCAGGTTTTTTTTTGTGGATTGGACCTCAATACCGCGCAGACCGTCATTGCCCCCAAGCTCCAGAATAAAGACATCTATCGGCTGCTTTAGCATCCAGTCGATGCGCCGGAGTCCGCCGGCCGAAGTTTCGCCACTCAATCCGCCATTGATTACATTATAATTCCAACCCAGTGAATCTATTCGTTGTTGAATCAAGGCGGGAAATGCTTCCGAATTATCTACGCCATTTCCGGCCGTAATACTATCTCCAAAAAACAAAATATTTTGTTTATCATCTTGCGCCTGCAAAAGTCCTGCAGATAGAAGTAGAAAAAATCCGACTAAAAAAACTGCTCTTTTCATAACTTGATTTATTAATCGTGGTAACAAATTCATCTTCTCAACGTCATTATTTACCATTCCGTTTATTACAGGAATGGATACACCCTGTTTTTGAGTTGTACTCATTTAAATGGATGATATTTCCAGATTTGATCTATAGAAATCTATGCAGAGAAGCGTCTCCAATGTGATCAGATTTTCCTTCAAATTCATTCAATACCTTAAGCTTCTTGATATAAACTCATTGTGCGAACAAATATTTCAATATAATCAGCACCGTTGGCTGCTTTGCCGGATTTTACGAATAAATTCCAGCAGGGATACCAATTTAAATTTTACACTATTACATGAGCTCTTCAAATATACTTGAAATAAGTAATCTGACACAACAATTCAGGAGCGGCGATAGAAAAACTCACCGTTTTAGATTCTGTTTCATTTTCCGTCACCAAAGGGACCGTTTGTTCTATTGTAGGTCCTTCGGGAAGTGGTAAAACCACGTTGCTTGGCTTATGCGCCGGCCTCGACCGTCCTACCAGCGGAGAGGTCATTCTAATGGAATTACGCTTGGTAACCTCAATGAAGATGAACGCGCTGAAGTTCGCAATGAATTTGTGGGATTTATCTTTCAAACCTTCCAGCTGATTCCCACGCTTACGGCCGTTGAAAATGTGATGGTGCCGCTGGAATTGAGAGGCGATGCCACCGAGAATGTAAAAAAGTACGCGGTCAACCTGCTCGAACAGGTAGGGCTGGGCGACCGCCTGAACCATTACCCTACCCAACTTTCCGGCGGAGAGCAGCAGCGCGTGGCGATTGCTCGTGCCTTCATCAACAAACCGCAGATTCTCTTTGCGGATGAGCCCACTGGCAACCTGGATGCTGAAACCGGCGAAACAATTGAAGATTTACTATTTGATTTGAACAGGGCCAGCGGTACGACGCTCGTCATTGTTACCCACGATCTTGAACTAGCTCACAAATGCGACCGTGTCATCCAGCTCAAGAGCGGTCAAATTGATTCTGATGAATGGGTTGAACAGCCAACCACCGCTAATGTAAACGTAAAAGAAGTGTAATTGATGGCACCAATCTGGTCTCCCTGGACATGGAAAATGGCGTGGCGTGATGCCCGTTCCAATAAAAAACGACTTTTTCTTTACATCTCAGCCATCATTATAGGCGTGGCTGCGCAGGTGGCGATTACATCGTTTCGCGAAAGCCTGACCAATACGATCGACAACCAGTCGCGCCAACTGCTTGGCGCCGATCTCGAAGTTGAAGCCGAGCGCCCTTTTACTGATGAAGAGCTGGCCTATTTCGATTCGCTGGGTGGTGAGCAATCCAAGATGGTTGAGTTCAATTCAATGGCGTATTTCCCCGGAACCGGGGGCACGCGCCTGTCTCAAATTCGAGCCGTTCAGGGTGGATTTCCCTTCTACGGTCAGATTGTTACCAATCCCGACAGTGCCGCCGAAACCTATCGCAAAAACAATACCGCTCTTGTTGACAATGCCCTTATGGTGCAGTTTGGGGTTCAGGTTGGGGATTCTGTTCGGGTCGGAAATGAGATGTTTGAAATTTCTGGAGGCATTGAGCAGATTCCCGGAGAGGCTGCCGCCGTGTCGATGGTCGGGCCCCGCGTATTCATCCCCTATTCCCAGATTGACTCTACCGGCCTGATCCAAAAAGGAAGTTTTATAGAGTACAAAATGTACTTCAAGTTTGATGACGGTCGAGATATGGCCCAGCTCCGTGAGAGCACCGACCCCTTTATGGACGAGCACGACCTGCGGTATGACGACGTTGCGGAACGACGCGAGGAGATGGGAGAAGCGATCGGCAACCTGGCCAAGTTCCTTAACCTGGTTGGTTTCGTAGCCCTGCTGCTCGGGGGCATCGGTGTGGCCAGTGCTATTCACCTTTACATCAAGCAAAAAATAAGCACCGCCTCCGTATTGCGCTGTTTCGGGGCCTCATCGAATCAAACGATGTCCATATTTCTGATCCAGGCGGTGGTCCTGGGATTTGTAGGTGCGCTCACAGGTACAGTTCTGGGCATTGGTATACAATTTATGCTACCGGGTTTGGTCAGCGAATTTTTACCGGTGGATGTAGACTTGACAATTTCCTGGCTGGCCGTGTCGCTAGGGTTGCTGACGGGTACGGGTGTAGCGCTGGTGTTTGCGCTCATGCCGCTGCTCTCTCTCCGAAAAGCATCGCCGCTCTATACCCTGCGCACTCTGGATGAATCGCTCACTAACCTGTTGGGTACGAAAACCAAATGGAGTATCTACGGAATCATCCTGCTCACCGTAGCCGGTTACGCCACCCTGATCACCGAAGACTGGATGGTCGGCAGTATATTTACCGTGGGAATGCTGGTTGCTTTTGGATTGCTTTTGGCGGTGGCACAGGGCTTAATGTGGTGCGTTAAACGTTATTTTCCTTCCGGACTTTCATACGTATGGAGGCAGGGCATGGCCAATCTTTACCGGCCGAATAACCAAACGGCCACCCTCATGCTTTCGCTTGGGCTGGGCATGCTGCTAATCAGCACGCTCTATTTCAGCCAGGATATGCTGATGAGCGAACTCAATTTTGCCACGCAGGAGAAATCTCCAACCTGGTATTTTTATGATATCCAGCGAGATCAAAACGAAGGAGTCCAAAAAATAATGGAGGAACAGGGCGTGCCCATACTCCAGAACGTGCCAATTGTTACGATGCGGCTTGCATCCACTGAACGGCCGTACGATTAAAGAGATACGGGAAGATACCACTAGTGAAGCCCGCGGCTGGGCGCTCGATCGCGAATATCGTTCAACCTACCGTGATTCTCTGGTTGACTCTGAAACCCTGGTAGAAGGAGAATGGGTCGGCCATGCCGACTCTGCCAGTGGTGACATCGTGCCGGTCTCGGCCGCGCAGGAGATTGTAGAGGATCTGGCTGCTGAAATCGGCGATACGCTCACGTTCAACGTGCAGGGTGTTCCCATTCAGACCAGAATCGCCAGTATACGTAAAGTGGATTTCAGACGGGTACAGCCCAACTTCTTTATGCTCTTCCCAAAAGGTGTATTGGAAGAAGCGCCTCAAATTGGCGTCATCGTTGCCCGAACTTCCGGGCAGGAAGCATCTGCAAAACTGCAGCAGCAGGTGGTGGCAAAATATCCGAATGTCTCAGCTATTGATGTGGGATTGATTCTTGAAACGTTGAATGAATTTCTCGGCAAGATATCGTTTGTAATCCAGTTTATGGCACTCTTTAGCATTCTTACTGGGCTCATCGTGCTGGCAAGTTCAGTGGCTATCAGCCGGTTCCAGCGTATCAAGGAGAGTGTGCTGCTGCGTACGCTCGGGGCCAGCAAGCGCCAGATTATCCAGATTCTTTCCATTGAATATTTCTTCCTCGGTGTGCTGGGAGCCTTTACCGGGCTCATTCTATCGGTGGCTTCTACCTGGCTGCTGGGATACTTCTACTTTGACCTCACATTTGTGCCCAACCTGTGGGTCATTTTCCTCGGCACTTTCCTGATCGCCGGGCTGACTATACTCATCGGAATGCTCAACAGCAGAAATGTGTATCAACGTCCACCATTAGAAGTACTGGCGACTGGAGACCGCTTAAATACTATTTCAGCATTATGGATCTTCGGCAGAAAACGAACACCATTTCCGTGTTGATACTATTTATCTGTATTCTAATAGGGGTGCTGGTATATATATTTACCGGCATCATCTTTTTCGCGATTATTTTCGCCCCGCCGATCGTACACTGGATTCTAAAACGAAAGGAAAAACAGGACCGGAATTCGGGCTCCTATTGATTTAACTCTCTCCTTCTGCCCATCAACCAAACACAATTTCCCTCAATGTGGAGGCAGAGAATACGCTTAAGAAAAGTTTTAATCCTTAATACTCTGTTCACCTTTAAGTACTTGTTTGTATACAAGCGGTTGGTGATATTTGGTCAACATCTAAACCTTTGCTGACTTGAACTTATGACTACAAAATCCTGGGGATTCAATATTATACCGGACATAAAGATGAAAAAACCGGGCTCCGCGCCGGGCACCCTCGAGCATATTGGTGAGCAAAAAGTAGATCAGGTTCAGCTCACTATCCACGATTACGACGAACAACACCTGGATGAGATCCAGATTGATGATGTGCAGCAGAGCCGTCCCTACCTTGAAAAGCCCACTAAGACCTGGCTCAAGATTTATGGGCTCCATGACATTGATAAACTTAAATCGATATGGTCCTATTTTGATCTCCATCCCCTTGTGCAGGAAGATATAGTGAATACCACCCAGAGGCCCAAGGCGGAGCAGTACGAGAATAACATGTACTTTGTAATGAACATGCTTTCGTGGTCGCCCGAAAGAAACCAGATTGAGTCGGAGCAGATTAGTATTGTTCTCAGCAAGAATTATGTACTCTCTTTCCAGGAGACCGATCGCCCGTTCTTCAATCCCATCCTGGAACGGCTTAAGATCGGGAATATCCGCATTCGCAAGCACGGTGTTGATTACCTGGCCTATACCCTGATTGATGCCATCGTGGATCATTACTTCAGCGTGCTTGAGCATATCGGCGACCGTATTGAGCAGCTGGAAGACCAAGTGCTGGATGATCCCGACCAGGAAACCCTTGAGCAAATCCCACGCACTGCGACGTGATCTTATATTTTTCCGCAAATCGGTATGGCCGCTTCGGGATATGCTTAACTCCACGATCAGGGATGAATCCCCATTTATAGAAGAAAATACCAAGCTCTTTCTGCGCGACGTCTATGACCACATGGTGCAGATCATCGATAATATTGAGAACTACCGGGATATGGTGATCGGTATGCACGATATTTACATGAGTCACGTCAGCAACAAGATGAACGAAGTAATGAAGGTACTTACCATCATTGCTACCATCTTTATCCCACTGACCTTTATTGCCGGCATTTACGGAATGAACTTTAATCCCGAAGCAAGCCCTTATAATATGCCAGAGTTGCAGTGGTATTGGGGCTACCCGGTTGCGATGGGCGCTATGGGAGTTATTGGCGTCATCATGCTAATTTTTTTCAGAAGAAAAGGATGGCTTTAAAAGCTGTTTGATTATAAAATCAAACCTAAACTAACCAACAGTATTATGGATAAGCTCAACATATTGGTTCCGATCGATTTTTCTGAGTTAAGCACGCGGGCACTGTCGGCGGCAGAAAAGCTGGCCAAGCTATCAGGAGGCAAAATAACACCCTACCACTCCTACCTGCCGATCAGCGAGATGGAGGGGCCATACACCCTTGGGCTCGGAACAACGCCTACCGAAGATTACGACGAGATTGAGGCTACCATGAAAGAGCGGCTCGATCACGTGGCCAAAGAACATGTTGATGAACAGTTTTTGAATGAATCAGTTATTTCAGTGGGTAATGCAGCCCATGCCATCGCAGAGGAGGGCAAAGACTATGATATGATTGTTATGAGCACCCACGGACGCACCGGGTTTAGCCGTTTCTTCCTGGGGTCGGTGGCCGAAAAAGTACTGCGCATTTCGCACGTACCTGTAATGGTAATCGACAAGGAATCTGAAATCAAGGATATAGAACGAATTCTGGTTACGACCGATTTCTCCGAGAATTCACACGCCGCCTTCCCTATTGCCAAAGCTATTGCCAACAGTGCCAAAGCAAAGGTAGAACTGCTTAATGTGTTGAGTTATGATCCTCAACACGATAATAAACCGGATGAAGGCAAAATTTCACTACGCAATAAACGGCTGGAGATTCTTTCCAAAGAAGAGTTACACGAAATTGGAGACCGCCTTACGACCAAAGTCTTGGTCTCTACCGATACCCCCACGAGGCGATCCTCAAGCACAATCAGGAACATCCGGCTGATCTCATTATCATGGCCACCGTTGGACGTACGGGTATCGATTATCTGATGATGGGAAGCACCACGGCCAACGTAGTACGCCACGTAAAATCCCCCGTGTTAAGTGTAAATCCAGAAGAAAAAGTAGAGGCACTTGAAGAAGAGTAGCACCAAGAGTCGACTTTTACCACTCCTGGTAACCCTTCTCATAGCAGTCTTGGTTTCTTTCGGTGGATGTGACGGTGGTTCAACAACCGGCTATGAACCTGATCACAACGAAGAACCTGACACCAGTGATACCAGCGAGCCATTCACCGATATGGAGCTGGATTCGGTAGCACCCGATGGACAGTTGGAGACAGTTACCTGGAACCTGGAGGGGTATGGCGTTCGAGGCCAGGGGCCGGGAAATGAGGTTCAGCAAACCGAAAACATCCTGCAGGTCATCGATTCGCTCCGCGCCGATCTCTATGGGTTCCAGGAGGTGCATAACCTAGAAGATCTCCACCGATTTGTAAACGCCATGAGCGGCTACCGCGGCTTTGTGGCGGAGTTTATATCCCAAGATCAGCGCACAGCATTCGCCTACAACACCGCTACAATAGACTCGATCTCGTCAGGCGCTATTACCGAGGGGCAAGATGCCAATGCATGGGCAAGCGGCCGGTTCCCGTTTTATTTTGAATTTGAGTACTCCTACCAAAATACCATTACGCCGATCTACGCGGTGGTAATCCATGCCAAGGCGTTTGACGACGAGAGTTCCTACGAGCGTCGCAGCAGGCGGCGCAAGATCTGTACGCCTACCTCACCGAACAAAAACCGGATGCAAATATCATTTTTCTTGGGGATTATAACGATGACGTAGATCAGTCGATCTATAACGATGCTGAAACTCCCTATCAACCATTCGTTGCAAACGAGGATCATTTCAGGGTGATAACTAAATCATTATCAGAAAAGGGAGTCTCCTCCACCGTTTTTTACGATGATATGATCGATCATATTACCATCAGCAATGAACTTTATGATGACTTGATCGACCAAAGTGAGCAGGTGTATCAACAGGTGGAAAACTTCATTCCCGACTACGGTACAACTACCTCTGATCATTATCCTGTGTGGAGCAAGTTTAATCTTTCGGAAAATTAATTGGGTTTTCCTTCAAGTTCCCAAAAAACCAACAGATCCTCGGGTCAGCGGGCCTTTCATATGACGGAGAGTTGGTAATCGATAAGAAAATTATCAGTCAAAACCGATTCGGATGCCCGCCATAATGTGTAATCGCCCCACATCTTCCTGTACAACTTCATCCATAAGTTGACCGGTAACATTGTAGGAGTAGAGCTGATTCTGATCTCTCCAGGTGGTGTATTGCACCCCCAAATCAAACCAAAAATTCTCGGAAACCTGTGAACTGAATCCGGCATTATAAAATTCTCTTGAGACGTCAAATTCCTCCCGTGGACTTGGATACCAGGCGTACCCGATGCGGGGGATAAACATATTATTCATGTGATACTCTATACCTGCCCGCAAGTTATACACTTCATTGAACGCTTCTGATATAAAATCGTTTTCAGCCTGTTGATAGGAAAGATCTTCACCCTCAAGGTCCAGCTCGGCCGAACTGTAATCGATCCTCTCGACAGAACCGGAAATAGTAAATCCTGAAATATCACTAAATGTTAAGCCTACTTTCAGAGAGGCAGGCCGTTTAATTTTGTAGGAAAACTCCCCGGGTAGCTCCTCCTCAAAACCTTCTCCGTTGTCAAATGAGGATGATAAGCGGGTATTGTAATCTTCGTTGAAGGAAAGTGTGGTTGGAATCTCGTAGCTACCTCCTATTTGCACATGCTGATTTAACCTGTAAAGCAACCCCGCCCGGGCGGCGAACCCGGTAAACTCTGCGTCAATGGTATCTACGCTTAGAATACGATCGATATCGGTGTCACCGGTGCCATCGCTATCGCTGTCGATAAGAGCTCCATCGTAAACATTGTCAGGATCTGATTCCAGAAATTGCCGCTCATAGTGATATTCTCCCACCAATACCCCGATGGAAGCCCCTACAAACAGGTTTTTCTGAAATTCAGTTGCAAAAAAGCCAGAATATTCGCCCATTCGTCCACGCTCGGTGAGCTCCATATTTTGCTGTACACCCGGCCAATCCTGCGGTGCGTACCCTATCCTGAAGATTGATTGCGTAAAAGTGCTGTCAACATCGGCCCAGTCGAGTGCATATACGTTGAAGGCCGCATCGTAGAGATCAGGATCACTCTCAAGAAGACGGTTGTAAGAATCTGCGAGAGAGGATTCATTATTTTGGAGGTTAATCCCCATAGCTCGATTAAAATCGGTAGTCTGGCTGTAACCGCCCCCAATAACAAAACTTCCCTTAACCGTTGGAATAGAGTAAACCATGCCAAAATCACCAATACCCGTTTGAGAATCGTCGAAGGTAAAACTATCCCCGTAAAGGGTGGTTTCTTCGGAGACGTTGCGCATGCTCAATCCAAAGGAGCCAAAACTGCGATCAAACAGCCCCATTGCTGCTGGGTTCTCCTGGAAACTACCGTAACCTGAATTATTGGCAACACCCGGCAGTATCATACTTTTGGCATCATATGAGGGATATTCAAGACTGGAGCGGAGTACATCCTCGGCATTCTGGGCCGTAGTCGTTAGCGGCAAAATTAACCATATAAACGCAAACAGATAACTATTTCTCTTGGTCATGGACATACTTTTAGCACCTGATTAGTAATCTTGGGAGTTAATCTAACAGATTCCAGCCGACGTACGACGATAAAAAGGCCAGCCTTATGTTAGTTGTTGTTGCCTCTGCTTCTTCGGCTGGATGAGCCATCAGAGGAATTACCTCCTCCGGATGAGCTTCGGCTTCGCGAAACATTGCCCCTGTTTGACGAGGATGAGGAGTTCGAACGTGTTCTGACGCTTGAGCGGGTCGAACTATTATTGTTGTTTGAATTGGAGTTTATACGATTTCGGATGCTGGAATTATCCAGGCTTTTTTGCATCGAATTTAATAAACGATTACCGAAACTTGAGGATCTTTTCCTTGAAGGAGTTTCAAAATTGACATCGGGTGCACGGCTATTCTCAATACGGTTGATTACACGAGATCGGTTTTTCAACAGGCTGTTGCGCAGGGCATTCCGGTATTCCTCGTAGGATCGGGCACGACTTGTTGAAGAGTCATCGTTTCGATCTATAGAGGAAACATTGTAGCTATCGTTACCTCCTCTGCTTCGCCGGTTCGTATCGCCATTATTTCGGCCGTTGTTACCGTCCTGACCTGATCGCCCAGTAGAACGAACGCGACCATTATCCGAACCTGATCGTGTGGTTCCACGGCTTGTGTTTACCCTTGTAGTACCCCGCGTTCTGATCGTATTCGTTCCTCGTGTTTTATTTTTCACGCTGGTATTGGTATCCCGGTCACGCGAACGTATGGTGTTTGTATTCGAGCCTGAATCTCTCGTGTATCCTGAGCCAACACGGTTGGTACCGACGGTTGTTCTTCGGCCGTATTTTCGATCTTTATCCCTTTTATCAGGACCGATATATTTGGCGTATCCACCGTGGTAATAGATATTGTTGTACACAAAAGTGGGACCGTATCCATATCCGTAGTAGGGATCCCAAAAATGAATTTGCCGATATCGATGCCAGGAATACGGGAAGCCATAAAACGCACCAAAACTGCCAAAGCTAAAGCTCAATGAAGCGTATGTTCGTGGATAGAACCGGTGGTAATAAGGGTTGTGGAATGTGCTGTAGTGTCGCCAACGGGGAAAGCCATAGTGATGGGGAAAACCGTACATTGTGCTAAATCCATGCCGCGCATACCAGTCAGCAACTTTATAATCTTTGTAATAATAGGCATCATCTATGCCGTCAACATAGCCATCCTCATACCCTACCTCGTATTCCGTAGGTTGCTCTCCTGTTTTAGATGGCTTAGCCTCCTCATCGCCGCCCCAAGAGTATGTCCCGGAACCTTGTGGACGAGGTTCATCCGTAATACGATTAATACCTTGCGAGTATTGCAGCTGTGTATAGCATCCCGAGATGAGGAACGCTAATGTGGTAAGTAGTATAAGGTGTATTTTGAACTTCATGGCTGTCTCCTATTACAGGTCATTGGCGGCTTTTATTAGCTTCTACTCTAATATTGTTGATTTCCAGAAGCCTATTCAATCACATTTTCATGTTACATAATTTTTTTCTCACAAAACGGGAAAAAGGCCACTAAATTTCCCCCTTGAGTGACTTGGCAATTACCTCTGCTTTAGAGTTAACATGCAACTTCTTATAAATATTGCGTATGTGCGCCCGCACGGTATCTATGGAAATATCGTATCGATCGGCGATCATTTTGTAACTGAGCCCATCCACCAGGCCGTTAACAATGTCGTGTTCACGCGGGGTGAGATCGGACTCGGGATTCTTCTTTGGCTGTTCATCCTGAAAATGGTTAATCACTTTTCGGGCAATCTGTGGCGACATCGGGGCCCCGCCTTCCAGCAGGTTCAGGATTGAATTTTTGATCTCAGGCAGTGAGGTATGCTTTAACAAGTACCCGGAAGCGCCGGCACAGAGTGAGTTGAATATTTTATGGGAATCGTGATAAACGGTTAGCATGATGATCTCAATTTCCGGGTACTTCTCCTTAATAATACCTATTCCTTCAATACCAGACATGCCCGGCAGCTGGATATCCATAAGGATGACATCTGGTTTTTTATGCTCCTCGAGGTATTCCAGCATCTCCTCAACAGTATCTACTGCCACCGGACAGGAAAGTTCATCCTGCATATCCAGGTAGCGCTGGATGAGGTCTCGAATTTTTTTGTTGTCTTCGACTATTCCAACTGTTGAAGCCATGGGTCCTCTTTTCTGGATTGATAATTGCCGAGCTATTTATATGCCTTTTCCGTGCAAGTGAACCGTAAACCCTGTTTTATTCTGGAACTCAATATCCGCATTAATACGATCTGCCCTCATTTTCATGTTGCGCAGCCCGTGTCCTGTTCGGCGGGCATTTTCTTTGATACCGCTGCCATTGTCACGAACAAAAAGGTCAAAGGTTCCATTATCGTTTTTTAGTTCAACTTCCACTTTTGTGGCATCTGCGTGTTTAGCAATATTATTGATCGCCTCTTTAAAAATAAGGTAAATATTCTCTTTCTTGGATACAGCTAATTTTTCGTCCATATCCAGGTTTCCAAACCGATACCTAACCTCTTTGCTCGGTAACACATTATTAACATAATCCTGCATGCGATCGGTCAAATCCCCAAGTGTATCGTTACGTGCATCGATCGACCACACAATGTCATCAAGGCTGGATACAATTTTCCGACTCTGGTCCCCAATTTGCGACAGTGATTTTTTCACTTCCCTGTCCAGGTTGCTGGTCTGCAGGAAGTCGGTCTGCAGTGCTATCTCCGTAAGCGAGGAACCAACATCATCATGCAGGTCGCTGGCTATTCGCACGCGCATCCGCTCAATTTCTACCATTTTCCGGACTTTGTAGTAGTGGTAGATAAAGTAAATAATTCCCCCTACCGCTGCAATCAGCAGCAGGATAAACCACCACTGCATCCAGAATGGGGCCAGAACGGTAAAACTGAATGTAGCCGTTTCTGAACTCCACAATCCACTGTTATTCTGTGCTCTTACCTTAAAGGTGTATTCGCCCGGTAGTAATGCAGAATAGCGGGCAAAACGCTGCGTGGTTCGCTGCCACTCTTCAGCCGAGCCTATTAGCCGGTATTCATAGACGACCTGCTCAGGGGCTGAGAAACTTATGCCGATAAAACCGATAGTAACGTTCCTGTTTTCACTGCCTATCGTGAGATTCCCTTTTTCTGCAACCGGTTCTCCCGAAACAGAAATATTCTGTATGTGGATTTTAGGCGGTACACTGGCCTTGAATAGTGAATCGGGCGTATAGCGTGTCAGTCCCCCAACAGAACCGAACCAGAGATTACCACTCTTATCGGCATATCCCGCACCGGCGTTCATCTCATTGGCGACAATTCCCTGGGCTTGCGTTATCAGTTTAAATGCCTTGGAATTATGTTGACTCTGCTCGCTATACATTTCATAATCAAAACGAACGACCCCCTTATTGGTACCGATCCACTTGATGCCGTTCTTATCCTCTATGATAAAATAGCACACCTCATCGGGCAGACCATCCGCAACCGTAATTGACTCAAAAGTGCCGTCTTCATAGCGGGCAATTCCTCCAAATGTGGCAAACCAGAGTATACCATCCGCTGACTTCAATATATCAAGTACGCCGTTATTAGGCAGCCCATCCTGGATCGTAAAATTGGTAAATGTTCCATCGCTATACCTGCTGGCACCACCGTAGGTGGCAAACCATAAGTTATGGTTGTTATCCTCCTCAACAGAAAGAACCGTATTATTGGCCAGACCATCCTCTTCGGAGAACAGCTTAAATTCGTTGTTCCGATAACGCAGTACTCCCTCCCCGTAAGTCGCCATCCAGTACTCACCGCCGACGTCTCTTTCCTCTATGGAGCGAATTTTTCGATAGGGAAGCTCGGTTTCGTCAAAGTTGTAAAACTTATCTCCATCCAAAATACTTAATCCCCAGCGGGTTCCGATAAACAGGCGGCCGCGGCTATCTACCATGGATGTGTACACTTTGTTGTCTACCAGGCCATCATTCTCATTGTAAATCTCCATGCCTGAGCCGTCATATTTTGCTATACCACCGCCGTAGGTTGTAATCCAGTAGTTGTCGTCTTGATCCTCTGTAACAGAGGTAATAACGTTGTTGGGAAGGCCCTCTTCAATCGTAAAATTGAGGAAGTTTTCGCCCAGGAAAAGGTTGACTCCCCCGCCAAATGTGCCAAACCAAATGTTCTGTTCCCGGTCGAACAGCGTGGAATAAATAATGTTATTGGAAAGCCCCTGTTCTACTTTGTAATTGGAAAAAGATCCCTCGCTGAAATGGCTTGCTCCATCTTCCGTACCGATCCACAATCCGCCGTTTTGATCCGTCGATATAGATCGCACGCGGTTGTTGACCAAGCCGTCTTCCTGGGTGTAATTAGTGAAGCTTCCTTCCTTAAATTGGCTGAGCCCACCGCGTGTAGCGATCCAGAATCCTCCGGATGAATCCAGTTCAAGATCCCTTATTTTTTCGTCGGCAAGTCCTTCTGGGGTAGAATACGTTCTAAAATTGCCGCCTTCCAGGCTGGTCAGACCTTCACGCGTTCCAAACCACAGCGTGCCATCTTCATCCTCTATGATGTCGCGCACGCGATCTCCGGCCAGCCCGTGAATCGTAGTGTATTGGATCAGGTCTCCTAAACGATCACGATGCCAAATTCCACTGCCATCTGTGGCAAACCAAAATTCGTTGCTGCTATCCTGAAAAATTTCAAGAATGGATGTCGAGTTGAGCGGTTTTAGGTCAGGCACAGCCCGGATGCTGTCATCCTGTATGACATTTACGCCAGCATCCGTGCCCACCCAAATTCGTCCCCGATGGTCTTGGTACAGCGACTGAATCTTGTTGTTGTTCAGTCCGTCTTCTGCGTAGTAGTTAGTAAACCTGATGCCGTCAAATCTGTTGAGGCCGTACCCGGTGGCAATCCAGATGTAGCCTTCCCTGTCTTGGATTATATCGTTTACTACAGACTCGCTCAGCCCATTTTCAATGGAGTAGGAGCGAAACGGCAGCAGCTGGGCTTCTGCGGAGATCGGAACCAAGGCCAACAGTAATATGAGGGAGATTATGTACTTCATAATAACTGGTAACGTAACAGGCGTATAAACGTTATACAAACCAAAATAAAAAAGCTCCGACCTAACAAGGCCGGAGCTTCATAAAAACGAACGGGTTTTAAAATTCAGCTTTACCCGAGATACGCTCTAAGTGCGGCGCTTCGGTTATGGTGACGAAGCTTTCGCAGCGCTTTTTCCTTAATCTGGCGGACGCGTTCGCGGGTAAGATCAAATCGTTCGCCGATCTCTTCCAGCGTAAGCGAGTGTTCGCGGCCGATACCGAAATAGAGGCGGATCACTTCAGCTTCGCGACTGGTCAGTTTAGAAAGTGCCCGCTCAATTTCAACCTTGAGCGATTCGCCCATCAAGTCGTTATCGGGATCGGGTGTTTCTTCATTTTCAAGAACATCCAGCAATCTGTTATCTTCACCCTGGGCAAAGGGAGCATCAACGGAAAGGTGGCGACCGGATATTTTCAGTGTATCAGCTACTTCGGATACGGTCATATCCAGGCTTTCGGCAAGTTCTGCAGCTGAGGGTACACGCTCATATTCCTGCTCCAGCTTTGAAAGCTCTTTCCCGATCTTGTTGAGCGCACCGACGCGATTCAACGGCAGGCGAACGATACGGCTTTGCTCGGCAAGAGCCTGTAGAATGGACTGTCGAATCCACCATACGGCATAGGAGATAAACTTGAAACCCCGAGTTTCATCAAACCGTTTAGCCGCCTTGATCAACCCGAGGTTGCCTTCATTAATGAGATCACCAAGAGAAAGTCCCTGGTTCTGGTACTGTTTAGCTACCGAAACCACGAACCTGAGATTGGCTTTTGTAAGCTCTTCCAGAGCTTTCTGGCTGCCTTTTTGTATCTCTTTGGCCAGCCTTACTTCATCTTCGGGGGTTATGAGTTTCTCTTTTCCAATTTCCTGTAGATATCGGTCTAACGACTCTGACTCTCTGGTAGAAATTCCTGAACTTCTTGCCACGGTTTTAGCTGGGTTTAATTAAAATTAATTATGATTACTCAGTGCAGAATTCCTGTTTTGTATGATAAATAAGGGTCAATATCACCGTTATCGTTCACTTTTCATCTTATTAACGCAATAACATAGGTTATGTTGCTTAGGCTAGTCAACACATTTTAATAATATAAAGTTATTTTTAAGAAAATCCACATTTTTGATTTCTAACATTCACCATTCCAACACGGGAGGCTGGATTTTTTTCTGAAATCTACATTTCATTCCCAGCCTATCGCTCAATGGATGAGAGACGAACTCAAAAATGACTGTCCCGGATATTCCTGTTTCATCCCAAAAAAATGTGCGGCGGTTGAAGCTACATCACTAAAGGTTGATCTGGTTCCCAAATCAAAGTTGGAGGCATTTTGGCCGGGAAAAACCAATAGTGGAACAAATTCCCTGCTGTGGTCAGTGCTGGTTACCGTGGGATCGTTTCCATGATCGCCGGTAATGATAAGCAGATCATCTTCTTTGATTTTGCTGGCAATGGCAGGTATTGCGCGGTCGATCTCCTGCAGGGCGTTTGCATATCCGGCCGGATCCAAGCGGTGACCGTATATCTGATCGGTATCGATGAGGTTGATAAATACGAAACTGTTCTCCACGGCGGACATCAAACTAAGGGTCTGGGAGATCCCCTCGGCATTGCTGCGTGTCTTCCGGTACTGCGTAAATCCTTTGTCCGCAAACAGATCGATCACCTTACCGATGGAATAGGTTTTAATCCCATTCTTATACAATTGATATACCAGGTTTTCTTTGGCTGGTGGAACAGAATAATCGCATCGCTTATCAGAAATACGATCAAAATTTCCTGGTGTCCCCTCAAACGGACGAGCTATAACCCGACCTACGGCGTGCTTGCCATTCAATACTTCCTTGCGCGCAAAGCTACACCATTTATATAATCTTTTGATCGGCACTTGGTCGATGTGCGTGGCAACCTGAAATACGCTGTCAGCCGAGGTATAAAGATCGGGCGACCGGTTTGCAGGTGTTCCTCTCCATGTTCGGCAATAGCGGCAGTCCCGGAGATCGGTTTGTTGCAGAGCACTTCATCTACACCAATTCCCTTACAGAATGCCGAGATTATCTCCTTTGGGAATCCACCTGGATAGGTGGGGAACGGGGTATCAAGCTGAATGCCCGCTAATTCCCAGTGGCCGGTCGTGGAGTCTTTGCCGGGTGAAATCTCCCGCATTTTTCCATATGCGGCTAGCGGTTCCTCATTCTTCGGTACCGATGTGAGATCAATGATGTTGCCCAGCCCCATCTTTTGGAAATTGGGCAGACGGCAGCCAGTCTGTTTCACAAACATGCCTCAGCGTATTGGCATCGGTGTCTCCATAGTCAGCCGCATCTTCCTGGGCGCCTACGCCGAGTCCATCTACTACCAACAAGTAAAAGTTTCCCATCCTACTCTTCCCTGTCTTTCATTGCCTGAGTAAGCGCAGACTTTGCTTGTGTTAACACTTCGTAGTTATCACCTTGTTCTGCGTTCAGCAAAGTGAATCCAACTTTCGTTGATGTTTCTATCCGGACCCCGTTCGTCAGCTCTACCGGGCTTTTCAACCGGTTCTTTAGCTGGCTAATCCATTCTTCTACGGCATTATCTTCTCGGCCTTGAATAATAAAGGAGTAAACATAGTCTGAATGCGACCCGATAATTCCCGAGACTCCATATCGATTGGGATTGAAAAGGCTAACAATATCTTTCTGCATATGCTGCAGATCTTCAATGCGCAACTTGGTTCGCAGAGCAGGTAAATTCCCAAGTGTTATCAATCCAAACCATGTGTTATAGTTGGACTCAAACTCCGAGAGCGTTTTAAGCTCGTTATCTATGATACGCTTCCAAATATCGGGAAGAAAGGCATCAAATTCATTTGTAAGAAAGGGCTCGGAATGGTCAAGGCCCGCATCATTGGCCATAATTTTGAGCGAAGCCATTCGAACAAAGTTGATAAATTTATGCTTTGAAGATTCCTTGAACAGAAGCGGATTTTTATCATAAACCAGCACAAGACCCTGCCGGCGATCATTAAACATAAACGGGATAGCCAGCGTAGCCCCCTCGGTATTTTTTTCCCGCGGAGACAGCCGTTTGGGATTGTCATTAAAATGGATGGCAAATTCCGGTTTGCCTTTGTTAAGGGCTTCGTACGCGAGCGTGCGTTCCTTTAGCCGCATTCCCACTGGTGGTGCAAACTGCGAACCCGCCGCATTCAGGATGTTGCTCCATCCCTTCATGCCCTGGCTGATGAACGATACCCCCCCCGCTTGCAGGTAGCTCTGAATCTCATTGACCATCTCGTAGATCAGTTCTGCCCGGTGCCCGCGTGTCTGCAGTACATCCAAGCTCTCTTCATAATCCACCCATTCATCCTGGTTTTCATAGAGATCACTAATCTCCAGGTAGGTATTCAGTACGTTACGAAGCGCTCCCGCATAGGAAAAAATCACCTCGCTTTTTTCTTCGCGGAGGGAATAATTGCTCGACTCCAGCACAGTAATCGCTACCGTTTCCCCATTGTTGATAAAAGGGAGAAGGGTCAGGTGGCGGATATCGGTCTCATTATAGTAGTGCAGCAGATCCTCGTGGTGTAGATCTTCGCCCAGCTCCAAGCTAATCGGATCGTTGATATCCTTAAAACGATCCAGAAAGTGATCTCCAAAACTGACCCGATCCTGGAACATAACGTTTGAAAGTTCGGTAGCTTTCGTTTCGAGCACAAACTGTTGCCGCGAGCGGTTCACCCAGTACAGGTAACAGGTTTCAGCCCGGAGGAATTTCGTAGCAGAAACACCAGAGTCATCGAGCACCTGCTTGAATTCACGGAGTGATTTCTCCTGCCGTTTTTCTCCCATAATCTCGGCATTCGACTGGTCTTTTTTTTGTGCTTCAGAATAGGATTCCATTTCCGTCCTGCTAATCGTTACTAATTTGTTCAGTCAATTCTTCCGCCTCATCAATCATCCGCTCAAACACATTCAGACCTTTTTCCCAAAATGTCGGCTGTGTGATATCGAGTCCCACCTTGCTGACGATATCCTCTGGCCATTCGGAACCACCGGCTCGAAGCATCTCTAAATAACGGTCGGCAAACCCGTTTTTACTTTGGAGGTACTCCTCGTAAAGTGCCAGCACCAACAGTTCTCCAAAAGCATAGGCATACACATAGCCGGGCGTATGTAGAAAGTGGGGAATATAACTCCACCAGATATCGTAACTTTTGGTCAACGTAACAGAATCGCCATAGAGATCTTCCTGTACGTTCCGCCAGAGCTCCGAGAATTCTTTCGTGGTCAGTTCTCCCTCCTGCCGGCGCTTTGTATGCATAGCGTGTTCAAAACGGTTCATCGATATTTGCCGGAATACCGTGGCGATGGTGTCATCTATTTTACTGATGAGCAGCGCCAGTTTTTCGCGTGGATCATCAAGCTGCTTTTTTAATTTTTGGAAGACAAGCATCTCTCCAAAAACCGATGCCGTTTCTGCGGTCGTGAGCGGCGTGCCAGACTCTAGCGCTCCCTGCTCCCTCGACAGATACTGATGCACGCCGTGACCCAGCTCGTGGGCCAGCGTTTGAACATCGCGCAGCTGTCCGTCATAATTCATAAACACGTAGGGATGCACAGAGGGAACCGTGCTAGCTGAATAAGCCCCGCCTCGTTTACCCGGTTTAATCGCGGCATCAATCCAGCGATTCTCAAAAAACTTGTCGGCAATTGCTCCCATTTCGGCATGAAATTCTGAGTACGAACCGATAACCATCTCACGCGCAGTTTTCCACGGTACCTGTTTCTGATTCTTCAGCAGCGGGGCATAGCGATCGTAATCATAAAGCTCATCGTAGCCCAACAGGTTCTTCTTTAACCGGTAAAAACGCTGAACCAGCGAATATTTTGACGTCACCGATTGAATCAGGATTTCTACCGTTTCGTCGTCAATCTCGTTGGCCAGATTCCGGGAAGAGATCCAGCTTTCGTAGTTACGCAGCTTGTCGTTGGTATGCTTATCAGCAAGCAGCGTGTTGAAGATAAAGGTGAGTGATCGACTAAGATCCTGAAATTTCTCGGTAAGTCCGGCATGGGCCTTTTTGCGCAGCACGCGGTCGCTCTCATGCAGCTTGCTGAGCATCTCCTGCTCGGTAAGTTCTTCTCCATCCAGCTCAAAACGGGCAGCGCCCAGCGTTTCCTCAAAATAACGATTCCACGCGCTGCGACCCGGTAACATTCTTTGGCAGACAGCACCTGCTCCTCCTTCTCGCTGAGCACGTGATTTTTATACCGGCGGGAGGTTTCCAGGTAATGCCGATAAGGGGAAAGCGCCTCTTGGTTTATTAGCTTCTCGGCTTCTTCCTCCTTTTTCTCCAGCCATTCCACATCAAAAAACACCAGCTTCTGTTTAATCTCAGATGAGAGCTCTTCAGTTTCCTGCATTAATTTTCCATACTCCGAATTCTCAGTATTTGTCGTCCAAATCAGGTGAGCATAGGATCCAATCTTGCCAATCAGTTCAATAATATCTTCATACTCACCGAGTGCCTCATGAAGCTGTTCAGCCGTAAGCTCCCCCACACTTCCTTTATATTTGGCGGCAAAATTTTCAGCTTTTTTTGTCACACGTTTTTTGTCACTCTTTAGCTTAGGATCGTCTATCGCGCTATACAGGTCGGAGAGATCCCAGTTGACCTCTTCGGCTCCAGACCGTTTCTTACTAGTAGTGTCGGGCATTCTGCAGAAATTCTTTGTTGTTTATTTTTGTTAATCACTTTGAATAGCAAGGGGTGAGTATAACCATTTTTAGGATCAAAATTATCCGATGACAGAGATCGTATTTTACATCAACAATGATTAATTTTACTTATTTCTATAGCCATGGCAAAATTAAGCAATTTTTTTGCTGATTATTAATTTCAGAGAAGTAATTTTTTATTATTTCATTCATTAATTAAAACCACACAGCTGCACTGTTTTGAAGTCTCTAGAAGCTATATTTGGGCCCAATTCCGCACTCGTTGAAGAGTTATACAATCAATACAAAGAAGATCCCTCTTCTGTACCCAACCACTGGAAACAGTATTTTGATGAGGTTGAAGAAGACGTATCGGAGGAAGAAGTCAAGGAAAAGACGCAGATACCCACAAATGGAGAACCTGCTGTAGAAAAGAAATCTGCCCAGGAAACACAAAAAGCCAAAAAGAAATCACCTGCTGCCAAGCCTCAAAAGAAAAAAAAGGATGAGGCTGAGGTTGATGCAGATATTCCCAAGGGTGCATCCCTGGAAAAAATTAAGGGTATCTCCGCCAAGATTACGGAAAACATGGATGAGAGCCTGGAGATTCCTACGGCGACTTCCGTGCGTACCCTGCCTATGAAAATGTTAATTGAAGATCGGTCGATCATCAATCGGCATTTGCTTCAGCGCGGAGACCCCAAATCGTCGTTTACGCACTATATTGCCTGGGCTATTGTGCGCGCTTTGGAAGAGTTCCCCAATATGAATAGCTCCTTCCTCCGAAAAAAAGATGGCGCCTACAAAGTAAAACAGGACCAAGTCAATCTTGGTCTGGCCATTGATGTGCAGAACAAGGACGGCTCACGGAACCTGCTGGTTCCCAACATCAAGGGCGTAGACAAGATGAATTTCAAGGAATTTCTCTACGCTTACAAAGAACTCATTGACAAGGCACGCAACGGGAATCTTGAAATAGCTGATTTCCAGAATACCACGATTACTCTCACGAACCCGGGTATGATCGGAACGGTGCAGTCGGTGCCGCGCCTCATGAAAAACCAGGGTACCATTATCGCTACCGGTGCTATCCAGTACCCGGCCGAATACCAGTCGATGTCGCAAGAGGTGTTGAACCAGCTGGGCATCAGTAAAACTATGACGGTGACTTCTACCTATGATCACCGCGTAATTCAAGGTGCAGAATCAGGAGCGTTCCTGAAGAAAATGCACACCCTGCTGAACGGGGAGGAGGATTTTTACGAGGAAATTTTTGCAGATCTTGAAATCCCATATGAACCAATTCCTTTTGGTGAGGACAACTACGTTGGTCAGCTTGACGGACGCGGAGCTTCCCTGGAAGACAACAAGCGCGCGATCGCCGTTATGCGGCTTATCAATATGTATCGAACCCGCGGGCATGTTCTGGCTGATCTCGATCCGCTGAGCGATGAACCGGGCCATAGTCCCGAGCTTGACCTGGATTATTACGGGCTTACGCTCTGGGATTTAGATCGTGAATTCTATTGTGCAGGTCTCGGCGGTTACGAGAAAGCGCCCCTGCGCGTAATTATCAAGCTGTTGCGCGATACTTATTGCGGGAAGATCGGTGCCGAGTTTATGCACCTGCTGGACCTTGACGAACGCAAGTGGCTCCGTGAACGGATGGAGTCTACCACGAATACTCCCGAGCTGGACAAGGATGACAAGATCCAGATTCTGCACAAGCTTAACCAGGCAATGGCTTTCGAGCAGTTCCTCCACAAGAAATATATTGGGCACAAGCGTTTTTCTCTGGAGGGGGCCGAAACGCTGATTCCGATGATGCACTTCATGCTGGAGCAGGCCGCAGATGATGAGATCGAAAAGATTTTTATGGGAATGGCACACCGCGGCCGCCTGAACATCCTTGTTAACATCATGAACAAACCTTACCGCAAGGTTTTTGCTGATTTTGAGGGGAACCTTGATCCTGACAGTATCCAGGGCTCTGGTGATGTGAAATATCACCTGGGAGCTAAAGGGCAGCACCATTCTGAATCTGGTAAAAATGTAGATATTGAACTGCTTCCCAATCCCAGTCACCTGGAATCGGTAAATCCTGTGGTTGAAGGATCGGCCCGGGCCACGCAGGATCACCTGGAGAAAGACGATCCCAGCAACCGAATTGTTCCCCTTCTTATTCACGGGGATGCGGCATTTTCCGGCCAGGGCGTCGTCGCAGAAACATTGAATATGTCGCAGCTAGACGCCTACAAGACTGGCGGTACCATCCATATTATCGTAAACAACCAGATTGGGTTTACCACCCTGCCGAAGGATGGCCGTTCTACGGAATACGCCTCTGATCTGGCCAAGATGATCTTGGCACCCATATTCCATGTAAATGGAGACAACCCTGAAGAAGCCGTACACTCCATCCAGATGGCCCTCGAGTATCGGCAGAAATTCAATAAAGATGTAGTGATTGATCTTGTCTGCTATCGCAAGCATGGACATAATGAAGGGGACGAACCGGCCTTTACGCAACCCGGCATGTATGAAGAGATCGACATTCATCCGAGCGTGCGCGATATTTATACAAGAGAAAAATTACGCAAGGACGAGCTCACCGAAGATGAAACCGAAGAACTTTTCGCTGAATTCGACGACCTTCTGCAAGAAGCGTTTGAGGATGCCAAAAACTCCTCTCCCCTTGAAGTTACCGAAGAGATGCTCAAGCGGAGGGAAACGCCGCAAAAAGAGAGGAATGAACTCCCCGATACCACCTTCCCGGAAGATGAAATCAAGGATATTGCCATAAAACTGAATACCGTCCCCAAAGATTTCGACGCCAATCCAAAACTGTTGAAACAACTGGCCAAGCGCGCCGAAATTGTCGAGAACAATGAGAGTAAAATTGATTGGGGATTTGCGGAAGCACTCTCTATCGGCTCTCTCCTCAAAAATGGAACGACGGTCCGCTTGACGGGTCAAGATGCCGAGCGCGGTACGTTTTCCCACCGACATGCTATTCTGCACGGTACTGAAACAGACCAAAAATATATACCGCTGAATAATCTCAGTGAAGAGCAAGCTACATTTTATCCGTATAATAGTCTGCTGAGTGAATTTGCTGCCGTAGGCTTTGAATTCGGTTATAGCACGGCCAACTTGGATGCCCTTGTTCTCTGGGAAGCACAATTCGGGGATTTTGTAAATGGCGCTCAAATTCCAATTGACCAGTTTATCTCCGCCAGTGAAGCCAAGTGGGGACAACACAGTTCGCTTGTTATGACCCTTCCGCACGGGTATGAGGGTCAGGGACCGGAGCACTCTTCCGCCCGCTTAGAACGATTCCTGCAGCTTTGTGCACAAGATAATCTTCAGGTAGTAAATCTTACGACTCCGGCTCAGTATTTCCACATCCTCCGGAAACAGGTGATGCAGAAAAACAAAAAACCGCTGATCATTATGTCACCGAAAAGTCTGCTTCGCCATCCAATGGCTACCTCTTCAAAGGATGACTTGGTAAAAGGCCAATACCAACCTTTTATTCCAGATCAAGAAATTGAGGATAAAAGCAGCGTGAAAAGGCTTGTATTATGCTCAGGAAAAGTATATTACGATCTTGTTAAGTACAGAGAGGAGAATGAGATTGATAACATCGCCATCGGTCGGCTTGAGCAGTTCTATCCATTCCCCGATCAGGATATTAAAAACACGTTTAAGGAATACAACCAGGTTATGGATATTGTCTGGTGCCAGGAAGAACCGAAAAACATGGGAGCCTGGACGTTTTTAGCTCCACGCATTATGCAAGAATTGCAGGATGGTCAGGATCTTAGATATGTAGGCAGACAGGCATCCGCCTCTCCTGCCGCGGGACAGATGAAAATACACCAGGCTGAACAAGAACGCTTAATAAAAAATGCTCTGGATAACTAATCCTTAAGTTGAATACGTTCTTTTCTAAAAGGGCTATACGTGAATCGTACAGCTCTTTTCTTAAAAAAAATGCTATCTTTCGATTACCAGCCATCTCTTACCACAGCATTCCCAACGAGTCATCTGAATCACCTTACTTACTATTCTATGCCAATTTTTCCGAGGAATACGATCCATGGTTCTGCCGCAGTATGGACATTTTTTATTTGCTCTAATTGATAAGGTTTCCATTACGCTATCCTTGACTTCCAGCTTTTCTCCCTCATTCATTATAAGTTTCATATATTTATTATGGCCAACTCAGATGATATCTAAACGTCATCCATACCTCGGCTCCTAAGACCTCGTGAATTATGGTATTTTAAACGAGTTCGATAATTCTAGAAATAGAATGCATGTAAACCTAAGTTGCCGAAAACACGCTCACCCTTCTATTTGAAATGTTAGTTCTTAATGTTAATTATTTGAGAGTAAAGTTTAAAGCTAAATATAAATTTTTCAGTTATTTATCACATGCTATAGCATTGATTATGTTTAAGATAAAAGATGTCATTAGAAAATTTTAAATGCTGGTATTACACAGAATAAAAAAAGCCCTACTCAAAGCAAGAGTAGGGCTTTTTTTATTCTTATTAACTTTTTTTTCAGCGAAGTCCGCCGGGAATACCTTTACATATTCGACTTACGGCATCATGGCTATGCAGACTTTCCATGTGTACACAGCGAACTACAAAATCGATAACATTCTCATTTTCATCCAGCTGTTCATAAACAAGACGTGCTGCATCTTCTACAAATTTCTGATAGGCTGCATTCATCTCTGCAAAAGCCTGTTCATCTTCCCGCTTGACCATGACCTGCGTTTCTGTTTGCAGGGCTTCGCGGCATTCTTCAACCAGTTCCTCAACAAACACGGAATTATCTAACTCAACCGTCAAGCTGGCTACACTGCGCTGGCTGTGCGGGATAGCTGCCGTGTCTCTGGACTCTTTCGCGTGCTCAGAAAGTTCGTAGGAGCAGGGGCAGGCACTGCTGTATTCAAAGTCAAGATGCATAAACTTCTTGAAGTTGTCATACTGGTCAAGTGTACCCTCAAGGGAGACATTATAGTATTGATATCCTTCAAGATCCGATCGCAAACTCTGCTTCATGATTGGATAATTGAAATTCAATCTCAGAAACCCGCTTTGGGTTTCGAGGTCCTACTTTATAGCTTTCCAGAATCTCTTTGAGTTTTTCCAGATGAAAAACCTCGTCTTTGTACTTGTAAAATGAGCGCATTATACGGCTCATATTGATCCCCTTCTTACCCGCTTCGAGTCCAACAAACCCATCTACGGTAGTTTCAAGAGTAATAAGCTCTCCGTCGGGTCGGGGATATTTTAGGGGAAGTTTAAAATTGGAAATTCCTACTTGCTGAATAGGTACATTTGCTCCTTCTATGAGAGAAGCCGGGCCGTTCTGCAGATCAGGCAGGCTGGCTTTGTAGTCATCGGATACCGTAAATGTAGGGTCGTACATCTGCTTCAATTTGGTAGAGATCATGCGTTCTACAGTTCGTTAGAAATGGTTGTATCAATAGTTATTTTTCAAAAGATATGGACAATATTTAGCCGAATTTCGTTCGGTTTCATGTAATATTACCGAGTAGAGTTTCCCTCCATCTACACATGCATTTTCAATCGGTTCTTTCATTTGATGATAAAAAGCTTTTGCCAGGTTTTCAGTAGAGGGCAGAATACCATCCAGAAAATCTACATCTAAATTTAAGTTATTATGATCACACTTTTCAACGATTTCCTCATCTATGATCTTCTTTAACCGGCCAAGATCAATAACATAACCGGTATCGGGATCGGGCTCTCCTGCGACCACCACTTCAATAACGTAATTGTGGCCATGCCAGTTGGGATGATTGCACTTGCCATAAACCCGCTGATTCCATTTGTCGGATTTGTCAGGGTTATGCAACCGATGGGCAGCGTTAAAATGGGCCTTTCTCTTTACGAAAACCAAAGTCTATATATTTATTTTGCAGTGGATCCAATTAACGATGCACACTTCCCAAAGGTTCCCGTGAATTATTATGATTTTAAGTTATCCTCCGGGAATATCTCCCCTCACCTCTAATGAGGAATAAACCTTTTTATTGTATCGAGTTTTGATGCTTCCTCAATCGGAACTACCCTTTGTATAACATTGCTGCTATTAACGCTTGTTCCGATAATCTGCCCGAAGCATTGCTTTTTCGTCTCTGCTGTCACATGCAGTAGTCAATACCTCTATCAGTGTTGACAGACTGCAATAAGGAGGAGCTCAATAACCTTCTATTTATAATCTCCAAGACTGTGATCGTTGATCCGTAATATGGCAATGAACACGCACTTTTTTAGTCCATATCCCAGCTGCCGTATAAAAATAAAAGGGACCCCGGCTCCCCGGAGTCCCCTTTGTGATCAGCACACCTCACACTTACGTGAGACGTAGCGTGTAGGAGTATTTTTTAAACGATTTTTAAAATCCATAGGTCACGCCAACTGAAAACGACATCCCCTGAGGAGCCCGGTAGAAATAGTACTCGTCCCCTTTAAAATCATAGGTTTGCTCTCTGACTGAATTAAGCAGATTGCTCCCGGAAGCCTTAAGCGTAATATTTCTACCAATGTGTTGTTTTACATCTACACCCAGTAAGGGATAGGGCTGTTCTTCTACATTTGGCGTTCCTTCCGTACTAATAGCCACAATACGCTCTCCCTGTACGTTAAAATTAATATTTGCTTCTGTACCCTTCTTATTCACGTACTGGATAAAACTGTTTATGGTATAGTCTGACTGGCCGAACATATCACGAGTGTCATCTGCATTGGGAATATTGGACCGGATAATATTTAATTCCGCTTGTGGTATTTCAGTTTCTGACTGAATTATCGAAAAATTGGTTCCGAACCTGAAGTTGCTCAATGACGGTGATATAAAATCAAGGGTTTTTCGAAATTCAACCTCTGCACCATAGAGCCTGGCGTTATCTACATTTCGAAAGGTAAAAATCGGATCATTATCCTGAGATGCAGGACTTATGGTTTTTTCAATGGGATTCTCAAATCGTTTGTAAAACACTCCAATTGAAAAAAGCTCTTGTGATGACGGAAATAGCTCCCACCGAAGATCCATATTATCAACTTTTGTTCGATTCAACGGGCTTCCCACCAAACTTGGTTCGGTATCGAAAGAGAAGGAAGTATATGGAGCGATCTCGCGGAACGACGGCCGGGCAATCGTTTTTGAATAGGCCGCCCGCAGATTCATTTGATCATTCAGAGCATAATTGAGGTTAACTGATGGCAACAGATCAACGTTATTTATATCGCCCTCAGGCTTTGTCGGATCAAAAGAAGTTACCTGCATATCTGTATCTTCCATTCTTATACCGAATACAGCCCGCAGCGAGCTTGTCACCGGTAGCTCTGCCATGGCATAACCGGCCCACACAGATTGCTCTCCGTCGTAATTATTGCGCTGCTGGTAATAATCTACCACAAAAATATTTTGATCAGATGTGTTACCAGGTCTGTCATACACATTACTATCGCTTATATGAGTCTCAGGTGAACCGGCATAGGAGTTACCATTCTTCGAAAACGCTACAGCATTCTCTCTAAAATCCCGTTCCTTAAGCAGATATTTTCCACCAATTTTAAACTTTGCGGATCTTCCGCCCCATAAGTTTGTATTTAATTCCAGATCGATCTGGTTATCAAAATTAAACTCATCCATTTTGCGGGTAAAACGACGGGGATCTCCCACATATGAATTATTAATACTCTCAATCGTATCTTGATTAACTACTGTTAAACTGTTGGAAAAAAAGCGAAGATCGGGCTGATACTGATTAGAAAGTGTATATGTAGAATTCCACTTAATAGTCAGGTTTTTTCGCTTGTTAAGCGCATGCTCTCCTTTTAGCTGAAAGGTATTAATATTTCTTTCCGTCCACGACTGGGTTCGGGTCTCTACAAAAACATTATCGGCTTCTCGTGGTTTAGGTCCTTCCTGATACCGCGTTAACTTCTCCCCGGATTGATTTCGGTTAAATGTGGCACTAATTCGGCTAAACGGACTCAACTGCAGGCTGGCACTTACCAGCCCCCCCCAGAGTACATTCTCGGTTCCCTGGGCATCTTCATAGATATAATCCGGAGACAGTTTGTCAACTTGATCAATATTGCCTGTAAGTACATAAAATCCCGTCTTGCCATTTTCGTAAAAACTAAAATTACGATCGTACGAGAGGCTTGCTACATATCCCAGCTTTTTTCCAAAAAGCGTAGATTGATTACCCAGCGATATGGAATATTTTTGATTGAATAACTGTGATTCATTAACCGGCGTGGGGGTCCATCGATTATTCAGCTGCTGCGTCATTTGCGTTAACTGCTGGGCTCTTTCGTTGGAACCAAAACGAGCTGTTGTGGGTGGAATACCGTCTATTCTGTTGGCTGGTATAATTTTGCGGGTACCATCGTCAAATCCCAACCAGTCGGTCTTGCCACCCGAGTACGTCAAAAAATTATCATTAAAGGATGCCAGTGTATTTATTCCAATGCTAGAAGAGACTTTCAATGAAAATTCATCGGGAAACGCTTTTGTATTCATGTTTATCAGGCCTCCGGTAAAATCACCCGGCAGATCGGGCCGAAAAGTCTTATATACGACTATATCCTCAATTAGATCGGTGGGAAACATATCCATTTGCACCGTATTTCGACTGGGATCCAGCCCTGGTATAGTAGCGGAATTTAGTGTGGTTTTGCTATATCGATCTCCGAGACCACGAACATATACATATTTTCCTCCCTCAACGGAAACGCCTGTTACCCGTTTAAGTGCTGCCGCCGCGTTATCATCGCCGGTATTACTAAACATTTCTGAAGATATGGCATTTAACATATTGGGAGAACGGCGCTGTAGAGTAATGGCTGCTTCTTCAGTATTTCGCAAGGCCGATGCAGCTACCACAACCTCCTCCATTTCGGACGTTTGGGGTTGTAACCGGATAGTCAGCTCCACTTCTTCTTCACTGTTTACGGTAATTCCTGTAACTGTCTGTTGAGCGTACGATATATAGCTAACGCGCAAATCATAGGTGCCTGGCGTAACGTCAAGCTCAAATTCACCTTCCATATCGGTTGCAGTACCTTGATCTGTTCCCATGACCAAAATATTAGCTCCAATAATGGATTCACCTGTGCTGGAATCGATGACCTTTCCTTCGATTTCTCCAGTTTGGGCAAGAGATGGAATTGTAAAAACAATGCTGATCAGTATTATTAAAACATATTTTAAAGAATTCATGATAGTATCACAGTGTGTTAAGATAGGAATTAATAAAGAGCCAGCACCGAACTCCTACTCCCGGTGCTGACTTAATTTTTGCTCAAAGGCTAGTTGCTTTCTGGCAGAATGCCTTCTGCGTTGGTGAGTGTCCAACCCACGTACCAGGGCTCAGCGTCAGGATCCAGAGCTCCGCGGTATCCTACGTCTTCAATGGCACTGTTATCTGGTGTTTTGGTATCAGTAACCGCCGGCACCGTAGCATCCGGGCGAAAGGAGGAATCAAAGAGAGGATCCACAATATCGGCCTCGAGGTTGTCCGAGCCAGACAGATCTTCTCCTGCATTATCACCACCGGTTACGTAGATACTGGCAGGGTCGTTACCGGCCACATCCCAGAAAATGTTGTGCGTCATGATAATTTCTCCCGCTTCCAGACGAGCCCGGCTGTCTTCGCCCGAACTCAGATCTTCAATATCCACTCCGTTGGGATAATTATAGAAGATACTGTTGTAATATTGGCCACCGCTGTTATCGCGATAGGTCATTGTTTGGTCCGGGCCGCCAATAGATGTGACATTATAATTTACCGGGTTGGCATACGGCTGCCCGTCTTCCGGATCCGTACCGCCATCCTGCTCGCCTCCACGGCCACCGGCACTATAGACCAAGACAAACTGGTTCGTTCCGCGAAATCCTTCGTCCCAGTCAATTCCATCGTCATTATTTTCAACCGAGAGCAGGTATTTGGAATTCACTGTTCCGCCAAACCACTCAAATCCATCATCAACGTTGGCAATAGACTCCACGTATTCGATAGTGGTACCCGAACCGACGCCCCCCATCGTCAGGGAATTTATCTCGTTACCGGACCCGATATCGGTTCCGGCATGTCGGATGGACACGTAACGGAAGGTTCCGGAGTTGTCGGAATCATCATCCCCGCCATATAGGGCTCGTTCCTCTTCAACCGGCAGCCCCTCAACAACCTTGGTTTCGGCGGTATTGGTGCTGGCATTACCCAGAATAATAACGCCACCCCATAATCCTCTGGCGGTCGCATCCAGGTTGGGACTGGATAATTCCCCAATGCTAATATTATCAGCCACCGAAGTGAAGATAATCGGATCTTCAGCAGTTCCGTTTGCCTGGATTTTTCCTCCGCGTGCCACGATAAGTGCAGAAGCATTTTCACCCTGCCCGGATTCACCCTTAATAAGGGTCCCGGCCGGTATGGTAAGTTCATCACCTTCATTAACATACACGAAGTTATCTAGCACCCACTCGTATTCGGGATCAAGGGTCATTGTTCCTATTCCCTCGCCCCGATCTGTAACTATTATTTGCTGGCGATCACTTGTTACAACCGTATCGAAAACAGTAGATGTTAAATCATTGCCGTTGCCATTACCATTACCGTTACCGTTACCGTTACCATTGCCGTTATCCACAGGGTTGCTGTCATCGCCACAAGAAACGATGAGTGCAGCGCTGAGAAACAGACCAAAGCAAAAGAGTAAAGTATCTTTAAATTTCATGAAATTATTTGTTGAGTTTTAGTTAACTGAATGCATCTTGAAACTGTTATATTCAGATTAGGAACCAATTATTACAATATTACGATTATGTTAAACTCAGATGAGGACCTTCATAAATAGCAGGAAAAAATGACTGAAAAGCTGCAGCGAATCTACTAGTTAATAGGGTCATCATCGTATTGTTTAGTGTGCTGTTTCTTAGCTCCTAACTGAAGATGAGAGTATACCACACTCACATTGTAACAGTGTTAACTCAACGTTACGATTGGTTTACCGTAGTTTTATGATAATGTTAATCAGATCTATGCTAATGTTAAGGCAATGTTAAGAAAGGCCGTTTACAGCAAATAGGAGGGTATTTAAAGAAAGGAAATGAAAAGTAAATGAGGAGGACGGGATGACGTCCTCCTCAGAAAAATGTGTGTATTATTCTTCTTCCAATCTGGGATCAGAATCCGATTTGGGTGGGTAAGTCGGCTCTTTGCCCAGGGTTCTACCATTTGTTTTACCGTTGACTTTTTCACGTGTTGAATCGGAATCAAATATGCCTTCCGGATAGCGCCCTTGTGGACGTTCACCAAGCAGGTCACGCAGGTCGTTATGGTTTAGCACTTCTTTATCCAGCAGGGTCTGTGCCATCTTTTCCAGCTGATCTTTCTGCTTGGTCAAAAGCTCTTTGGTACGTTCATAATTATCTTTGATAATCTGGCTGACCGCCTCATCTATTCTCTCGGAGGTACGTTCAGAATATTTCTTGTTGAAACCATAACTATTTTCGGGGTTTTGGGAATCCTTAAGAGAAATATATCCAAGTTCGTCGCTCATACCATACTCGGCTACCATTGCAAACGCCATATTAGTGATGCGCTCCAAGTCGTTCTGAGCCCCCGTTGAGATACGCCCAAAAGTTAGCTCTTCAGCCACTCGTCCACCAAGCAGAGCACAGATCTTGTCTTCAAGCTCTTCCCGCGTCATCAGGAAACGATCTTCAAGCGGAGTTTGCAGCGTGTAGCCCAAGGCGGCGAGTCCGCGGGGAACAATACTTACCTTTAGCACGGGATCGGTGTGTTCCAAGTACCAGCCCACAATAGCGTGACCTGCTTCATGATATGCTACGATACGACGCTCGTGAGGACTTATCAGTTTGTTCTTTTTCTCCAAACCTGCAATAACACGTTCAATAGAATCCTGGAAATCTTCCATTTCCACATAATCTTTATCTCGTCTGGCTGCAAGCAGGGCCGCCTCATTACAGAGGTTGGCCAGTTCTGCACCCGCAAAACCAGGGGTTTGCGATGCCAGGAGTTTGAGATCAATATCTTCTGCTAATTTGAGGTTCCGGGCGTGAACTTCCAGCACTTTAATTCTTCCGTTGAGATCCGGCTTATCGATCAGAATCTGCCGGTCGAATCGTCCAGGTCGCAGCAAGGCTGAGTCCAGTACGTCCGGACGGTTTGTTGCGGCCATTATAATAACTCCCTTATCGGAGTTAAAACCATCCATCTCACTAAGTAGCTGGTTGAGCGTATTTTCGCGCTCGTCATTAGATCCCATCGCCATGCCACGTCCGCGGCTGCGACCGATAGCGTCGATTTCATCAATAAATATGATACAAGGAGCTTTCTCCTTGGCCTGCTTAAATAGGTCCCGAACACGTGCCGCACCTACCCCTACGAACATCTCCACGAAATCGGAACCGCTGAGGCTAAAAAACGGCACATCAGCTTCGCCGGCGGTGGCTTTGGCAAGCAATGTTTTACCTGTACCGGGAGGGCCCACCAGTAACACCCCTTTTGGCAGCGTACCCCCCAGGCGGGTGAACTTTTGGGGATTCTTAAGAAATTCTACGACCTCCTCAACCTCGGCCTTCGCCTCCTGCAGGCCAGCGACATCCTTAAATGATACCTTATTATCGCTCTGCTTGTCGTATAGAGACGCCTTGTTTTTACCAATGTTCAGCACCTGCTGGCCGGGATTCATCCTTCGGAAAATAAAGATCCAGAAAGCGATAGCAAGACCGATGGGAATGAGCCAAATAAGAATCCCGCTAAACCAGTCATCTTCAATTCGAACTTCATAGGCCACATTATTTGCATCCAGAACGGGACGAATTTCATCTCCTTCAAGCATCGTCGTCGTAAACCTGGGCTGATTGCTCTGCTCGGTAAGTTGCCAATCTTGATCTTGTTGCGGGGGCTTGGCTACTCCTTCATTGATCGCCTTTTGCGTATAATGCCCGGAAATTTTGGAGCCGTTGGTTATAGTAATTTTTTCAACGTACCCTTCTTCAACATATTCTAGAAACTCACTGTACATCAGCCTGTTGCCAGACTCAGGACTCATGAAATAAAATTGGATACCAAATAGTACCAACAGCACCAGAAGGTATATCCAAATTGAAAACTTGGGCGATTTATTATTACCCTTCAGCTTATCTTTCAGGTCGGGAGAGTTATTATCTTTATTTGGGGACTGCTCAGACATCTATTTTCTAACTTAGTTACATCAGCAAGGTTAAGCCAATATACCACATTTATAATTAAATATTCGCCGCAACCATGGATAGGTACAACTACGATTGATCGTTACAACGGTACTAAAAGAACAATATTGGGAGGAATACTTTTATTAATTTCTTATTCATTCCTCTTCGAATGAAATTAACTCGCCATCCTGACGCTGCATTTTAACTCCTTCTTCCTGCTTTGTGATTTTACCAATAACTACCAAGTCATTAAACTCTTCTGCAATATTCTCTACATTGTCTTCAGGCAGAGTGAACATCATTTCAAAATCTTCACCGCCATAAAGTGCATATTTATCAACATCCTCTTTCATTTCATCAGCAACTTGTCTCGTTTCTATAGCAATGGGCAAAGCTGCCTGGTAAATATAGGCTCCAACATTAGAAGCATCAGCCATCTGGTGGAGATCGCTGACCAGTCCCTGGGTGAGATCAATCATGGAGTGTGGCCGTATGTCAAGTTCTCCAAATTTCTCGATCAAATCTTTACGAGCACCAGGTACCAACTGACGTTTTACGACATATTCATAGTCTCCTAAATCAGGCTGAAACTGATCTTGCTGATGTTCCTCCCAGTATTTTTTTCTCGCATTAATATGCGCAAGCCGGCAATGGCTCCACCGAGATCGCCGGTTACACAAATAGCATCTCCAATTTTTGCCCCAGACCTGAAAAGTATTTTTTCCTTTTCTATTCTGCCGTGAGCCGTCACAGATATACTTAAAATCTGGTGAGATGCATTTAAATCACCCCCTGCTATTTCAACTTGATAGTCAACGGCCGCTGCGTTTATCCCTTTATAGATTTCGTTTACCATATCTGCCGATAGCTTATTAGGCAGCGAAAGGTTCACCAGCACAGAGTCGGGCTTTCCATTCATGGCATAGATATCGCTGACGCCCGCCGTCACTACTTTATAGCCAAGATGATGAAGTGGCGTATAGGTCAGGTCGAAATTTACACCTTCCAGAAAAGACTCGGAGGAGAGCAAGCCAGCATAGGTCTGGGTTTCATCCAGAACAGCGGCATCATCTCCAATGCCCTTGATAACACCTTCATTTTTGACTGAAACTTGTTCTGATAGCTCTTTTATTAATCGATTCCGACCAATTGATTGAATACTTCGAAAGGAGTCGTTATCCACAAATAATACTGTTTATTAAATAAAAAAGGCAGGCACTTCAGGTGCACTGCCTTTAATTAAAAAATGAGAAATATGTTTTCAAACGATTTTACTGCTCACGATGCGTCGAATAGTTAATACGCAATGTGCCGGCTTTACGAAGTTCCTGTTCCACATCTGTTACAATGCCGAACTCAGAGTCTTGATCAACCCGCAATGATACGATCAATTTAGGCTGCTGTTGCAGTTTTTCATACATGATATTTCTAATAGCAGCCAAATCTTCGATAAGTGAATCATCGATCTGAACCTTCGACTCTCCTACACGGTTGCCAGACAATTTTTCCGGACCGATGTAGATATAACTTATAAGTCGCTTCTGTTCAATTTTTTCGATGTTTTCGGCTTGTGTAAAATCAACCTGTACCTGCAGTGTAACTTCCCGGAGTACTGTCGTCACCATAAAAAAGATGAGCAACATAAAGACAATGTCAGGCATCGCCGTAGTAGGAACCTCTTGGCTGGTTTTAGCAGATTTCTTTTTAAAGTGTGCCATAATATTTCCTTAACCTTGATCTGGCTCTGCGATTGAAATTTTCTTGGGATAAAGATCTTGTATCTGCTGTTTGGCTTCACTTCCATCTTCAAGTGATTCATACGTCCTGCCAAATTGACTCTGGGAAGCCGTATTCCTCAACTCTTCGTAAGCGCCAACCACCTCATCTAGCATATCTATATAAACTGAATAAGGAGTCTGCCTGTCAGTTTTGATAGATATAATGGCTTTATCCGGTGATTCTGAAAGATTGGGGTCTTCTCCCCGGTTGGTAATAAAATCTTTCACTTGTTGCTTTACCTCAGAGAGCGACGTAGGCTCTTCGTCAAGAAGTACCATACCCTGAGCATTCACCAGTATCTTGAGCATATTACGCTCCTTAATGGGTGGAGGCTCTTGATCTTGCTCGGGCTCAGGAGGCAGTACAAGCCCGATTCCTGTATCGACATTGATAGTCGTCACCAGCAGAAAAAAGATCAATAGCAGAAAAGCGATGTCAGACATTCCAGCACCCCCTAGCGCTGGTTCTTCCCGATCTCGTTTTTTTTCTTTTAACATAACTATCTAGATTTATGCAAATTATAAATTGAAACTGCTACGCAAACCACTAAGCAGCATAAAGAGAACCATGGCGGCTAACATAAATAGCATGGTACCAATGGCTGCATCTGTCAGGTCACCGGCAATAGCATAAATGACTCCAAATACTGCAAAAGGAACTACCATCGTCAGGATCCTCTTCACATCTTGTTTGCCACTTGAGAAACTCTTAACGCCGGCAACCAACATTGCTATAATACCAATACCGATTAGCCCTATTGCAATTCCTACTCCAACTACACTAGCCATATCTATTCCTTTAACTTTAAAAGGTGAGAATTATTGTTCGGCTGAATCGTCACTGGTATCTATAATCTGCTCGCCCTGCTTGAGCATAACAATAGAATCGATCAGCGTGATGGAGCTTTCTTCCATCTCAGCGATCAGGCGATCAATTTTTGATACACAATAGTTGTAACCAACTTGAAGAATGATACCAGCAATAAGACCAGCCGCAGTTGTCAAGAGTGCTACCTTAATACCACCAGCAACCAGGCTTGGTGAAATATCACCAGCTTGCTCAATGGCATCAAACGCTTGTATCATTCCAACAACAGTACCGGTGAATCCGAGCAGCGGAGCGATAGCTATAAACAGTGATAACCATACCAACCCACGTTCAAGAAAACTCATTTCGATGGATCCGTAGGCTGAAATACCTTTTTCAGCTGCCTCGATACCTTCATCTACACGCATCAGGCCGGCTTGAAAAACAGAAGCAATAGGACCTCGAGTTTCAGCACAAAGATCTTGAGCAGCTGGTATTCCCCCTTCTTGTAGGGCTTCCTGCACGTTGACGATGAATTTACGCGTATCAATATCGGCTAGGTTCAAGGTAATAACTCTTTCCAGGAATATGGCTAATCCAAGAATGAGTGCAACTAGTACTGGCCACATAAAAGCGCCACCCTCATTGAACCTTTGAACTATTACATTAAAAAAGCCTTGATCAGCTCCAGCTTGAAGCAGGAAGAGAGCTATTGACGATGTCATACGATTACTCCGATTATATATTTAAATTTTTTTGGGCTTACAAAGATGCAAAATTATAGATCATTTTGATTTAAATGTCAAAATAACAAGGGCACTAATTTCAATTTAGACCGATGTTAAAAAGGATTTACAATTCTGCTAATTAACGGAAGCTGTTGTTCCACTGGATTCAGGTACGAACCTGTTTAGTCCACGGTCTAAAAATTGCTTGAATTTTTCCTTGCTTGCATATCCCACCAGTTGATCAAGTATTTTTCCCGTATAAGGATCAACAATTGTATATGTCGGCAAGGCAACTGTCCCCGTTAATTGGAATTGAAATTTTTGGTTTTTTGGCCCATCAACTCCATCATCCGTATATAGGCGAACTTTTTCCATTTTTCCAAATCGCTTTTGTATTTCTTGCAATGGAAAAACGTTGGTCTCCATTGCCCTGCAGTTTGTACAGGTATAGCCGGTAAAATCGATAAAAACGGGTTCTCCGGCCTGCTTGGCTTTTTCTAAGGAGGCTTGATAGTTGTCGGACCAATCCTCCATCTGCGCCGAATTATTACTGTTGACGCCTCCTCTCTGCGCGATAGAGTAGACCACGCTCACATCTGTGGCTTGTTTTGGTGGTAACCAAGCGTCCCAAATCCCAAGAGATGCACCGAGTAAACCTGGTATTAAATAGAAACTGAATAATAAGAAAGGCATGGCAAGCAGCAATCTCCCGGTGCTGATCTGTTCGGGTTTATCCTCGTGCTTAAGGGAGTAGGTTCCGATGACATACAAGCCTGCTAAAAAGAAGATAGTAATCCAGGCGGCAATCGCCAGTGGACGAGAAACGATACCCCAGTCCCACACGAGATCCGCATTGGAGATAAATTTAAAGGCTGCCGCCAATTCAATGAATCCGAGTAATACCTTCACGATATTCATCCAGGATCCACTTTGAGGAAGGGATTCCAGCCAGCGCGGAAAAAGTGCGAAAAGAACGAAAGGAGACGCAAATGCCGCAGAAAACCCCATCATGCCGATGATCGGATAAAACCATTCCCCACCGGTAGTTGCCGCCAGCACGCCGCCTACAAATGGAGCTGTGCAGGAGAACGAGACAGCGCTAATCGTCAAAGCCATAAACAAAACACCGGCAATACCTGAACTTTCGTTACTTTTTTTATTCAGCCAGTTTGTAAGTTGATAGGGCAGCCGGAGCTCAAACATCCCCAGCAGGCTCATGGCAAAGACGATCAGGGTTACACCGATAAACAAATTGATCCACGGATTTGCTGCAAACTGGTTGGCACCCGAGGCTCCAATTACTGCAGCCAGTAAAGCCCCCAGAATAGTAAACGTGGCAACAATAGCAAAGCCGAAAAGTAGCGCTTGCCCCACCGCTCTGCGCGTTTTCCCCTCTTTTTGCTTAGAAAAGAAGGATACCGTTAGCGGTATCATTGGAAAAACGCATGGGGTAAGCAGCGCGGCAAACCCGGCTGTCAACGCTATCCAGATAAACGAGAGGAATCCACCTGCGGTATATCCACTGGTGGATGGCTGATTACCGCCCTGGTTAATTTCAGCTGATTCCTCTTGGGATGAGCCCTCCCCTGCAGACGCAGTCCCGGCGGCCTGATCACTGCTTGATTCTGAAAAATCCGTATAGGGTTGGGAGGCAACTCCAGCTATTGATATGCCTTTGGTGACCGATTTTTTCTTTGGAGGAAGGCAGGATTTGTCATCACATACCTGGTACAGTGCCTCCAGGTCAATCATGGAGCTGCCAGAAACATCGCTCTTGAAAGCAAGCGGAATCGTGAATATAGCCTGGGAGGTGTGCCAGCCAAGTTCCGTATCAAAATTTGGATCATATTCTATGGATGGTTCCGACTCGCTTACCTCTCCGGCAATGGCTAATTGACCGTTAGCTGACGAAAACTGGGTGGGATAAGGACCAGCATCGGGATCGTTGTTTATTGAATAAAGATGCCATTTACCATCAATGGTGGCTTTGACGGTAATTTCAAAGACCTCTCCCGCTTTTACGGTTTCCGGGCTTTCGGTAATCTCCAGGGAAACCGGATCGAGCATTTGGGCCTGAATATAAAATGGGGATAACACCAAAAGTGCAATCCCCAAAAGAAACGGTTTTAAAGTTTTATCCATGGTAGTCGATTATGTTTTGGTACTAACCCAAAACAGCTGGCATTTATTCTTTGACTACCCAAACTTTAATTTGTGTTTTGATCTCACTGATTAAGTTAATGGTAGCCGTATATTCTCCAAGAGTACTGATGTCTTGATCAAGCGAGATCTTACGCTTGTCAATATCAATATCACGTTCTGCGAGCGCATCTGCAATATCCTGATTGGTCACAGAACCATGAATTTTCTCATCTTCTCCTACAGTAACAGGAATGGTGACCGATGTCGTTTCAAGTCGCTCTGCCATCTCCTGTGCTTTTTCAACGGTAAGTTCAGCGCGCCGTTCAGCTTTCTCTTTTATAAGCTGAAGTTGCTTGAGCGCCCCGGGAGAAGCGATTTCTGCTTTACCTTGCGGGATAAGATAATTCCGGCCATATCCTGGCTTCACTTCGACTACATCGCCGGCGTCACCCAGCTTTTCAACATCTTCTTTTAAGATTAACTTCATCTGTTTAGGCATAGATACAATCCTTTCTTATCTAAGATTTTCTGCTACATATGGAATCAGACCGAGAAAACGAGCCCGCTTGATAGCTGTGGCCAGCTGACGCTGATATTTGGCGCTGGTTCCCGTAACACGACGAGGTAAAATTTTTCCCTGGTCGTTCATGAACCGCTGCAGCAATTCAGTGTCTTTGTAGTCTATGTATTCAATTCCGGCCTTGCTGAACTTGCATTCACGCGTTCTTATTTGGCCTTTCTTCGGATGTGATGGATTCTTAATCATAATATTGTAAATCGTTTTTCATTGTCACCGCTGCCTCAAGTGCATGAAAGCAACGGAAAGCGGTTGTGGTTAATCTTCTTCCTCTTCTTCTTGTTCATGTTCTTGCGCAAACACGTTGGGTACGGTGCCTTTTTTCTGTTGCTCTCTGTGGCGAAGCATCTTGGCATCGTATTTCAGGGTGAGGTACCGTAACACGTTATCATCGAGGCGAAGCTGACGTTCCAGCTTTTCAATAAGATCGCCGGGACCATCAAAATATACATTGATGTAATACCCGCTGTTTTTGCCATCCATTTCATGCTCAAACTTGCGGATGCCCCATTCATCAATCTCGTCAATCTCTCCACCGTTGTCGTTGATAAACTCGGTGAACTTGGTGACAATCTCCTTAAACTGGTCGTCCTCCAGTACTGGATTTACTATATAGGTAAGCTCGTAATAATTTTTACTCATTTGATATGTTTCCTTTGGTTGTTTTCGTTGAAAACAGCCGACCTGACATTTATGCCGATCAGCAGGTTACGCTTGTCATACGATACGCAAATGTTGTATAACAAACAGGCCTGCAATAATAGGGCTTTTTGTGAGGAAATCCAATCATTTAAACTGCCTGCGTGCACTCTTCCCGACCTTTGATCCAGCTAAAGCAGACCACATCATCCAACTTATAATCAGTAAAATAATAAATACCTTAAATAATTAATTTTATTACATTTATAAATATAATATATCTACTTCATTCTTTTACAAATGACTTAACCTTGTGCTGATTAATATAAACATATACAAAGGATCCAGTTATGAGTTCAGATTTAGAGGCCATTCGGAGCAAACTAAAAGAGCAACGCGCCATGCTGATGGACAAGCCCAACGTTGTGGCTACCGGCATTGGGTACAAGAAGAGAGAGGGCGTAAAAACTAAAGAGCTGGGGATTATCTGTTCTGTAGAGATCAAAAAAGATCTGAAAAAACTGGGGCCGAATGATGTCATTCCTTCAACGATAGACGATGTATCTACAGATGTCGTGCCCTCTGGTCCTTTTGTTGCCAGGCAAAATCCAACCGGGCGATTCCGACCTGCCCCTGGTGGAGTAAGTATTGGCCATAAAGACATTACAGCAGGTACGCTGGGATGCCTAGTCCAAAAAAACAACACGCTCTATATTTTATCGAATAATCACGTGCTTGCAAACAGTAATGAAGCTGAAATAGGCGATGCGATCCTGCAGCCGGGTCCTATTGATGGCGGGCGGAATCCACAAGATCAGATTGCGACTTTGAGTGAATTTGTGCCTATCTATTTTGAAGGAGATGAGGGAAATGGAGGAGGTAATGGAGGGTGCGTTACCTCCAATTTCTTGGCTTCAATCTTGAATGCACTGGCCTCGGGAGTTGGCAGCGGCGTGCGTATGAAACCATATCGAATACAACAGGAGGAGAACCGAGTAGATGCGGCAATCGCGGAACCGCTTGATACCGACGACGTCGAAAACACAATCATGGAGATTGGACAAATATCAGGAACGCGTGAGGCCGAGCTGGGAATGGCGGTGAAAAAGAGCGGGCGTACTACGGAATTCACCACTGGAACCATCGAACAGATTGATGTAACCGTGCGCGTAAATTATGGCTCCAATAAAGTAGCAACCTTTGTAGATCAGCTTATAGCGGGGGCCATGAGCCAAGGTGGAGACAGCGGCTCCGCAGTGCTCGACAATGACAATAACCTGGTAGGACTTCTTTTTGCGGGAAGTGATACCGCTACCATTATCAACCCGATTGGGGATGTATTCAACGCCCTGGGCGTAACATTACCCGATTAGGAAATATACCAGATATTGTATGGAGGCGCACCTGTGGTCAACTGTTTCGATAAAAATTACCATTGATTACCAATCCAAGTCAATAAAATGAGTGAATCAACAGAAAAGGCACGACGTGTTAAAAAAGAAAATGAAAAAAACTGGCTCTCTGTGAATGGCGTCACTGCAGTTGGTGTGGGCCTTATTGGGGAGGGTGAGATCGGCATTATCATATCGGTAAGTGAAGATGAACAAAAGATGCGCAAAAGATTTCCCGGGAGGTAGATGGAGTCCCGGTTAAAGTACAGGAAACAGGTCCTTTTCAAGCACAGTAATCTCTCCCTGGTGATCCGACTTTATTCACCCATAATCCTGAAAGCAGGTGATATTCGTTGCTCCATGGGTAATCTTGTATCTACCGGATAGCCCCCCTTCCTCAAATATCGAATATCAAAAACATATCGAAATGATCCGGGTATCGTAGATTTCTCCAAGCCAAGGTCTGCAGGAACTTGAACAGATTCCGAGCCGCCAGGAGCTAACTTCATGGGCGGTGTAGCAATCGCTATACAATTGGGAGCTCCTGCCTCGATCCATTCTAGATTTTTCCGTTTTTCGATAACAAAGCTGGGTAAAAAATTCTCCGATTTAGTTCCACATCCGGTGGTTAATACCACGACGGTGTCTTCAGTGGTGTTTTCAAAGTGAAATAATATCTCATCCCCATATTGAACAGTCTCTGACTCAATATTTACCAAATCAGTGCCTTGCCCACCTGATACGCTACAGTTCAGCAATAGAAAAGCAGTACATAAAACCACGAACGCATAAAATGTATATTGAGAAAACCGCATCACATTTTAAAAATTTATTGTGGATAGATACGGTCTTAACGGATGGCATAAGGAAATTGTTTCGCCCTCCTCTTCCCGCCAAGAAAAATCACAAGATACCGATTAAGGATTGGTCACAGAAGCCCAGCCCTCAGCGTAGTAGGAATTAAGCAGATCTGAAATTCCACCCGGTGCAATTCCAAAATAAATGGTGAGAATAGCTAATACAATCAAGCTGGTCTTAAAGATCCATCCCGCATGAACCAATGGAACGTCCTTATGCGGTTCGCGCATGTAGAGGTACACCATCGGGCGCAGGTAGTAGTAGACGCTGGCAGCACTAGCGAGAACGCCGACTATTGCCAGACCAATAAAATCTGCATTTACAGCGGCTGCAAACACCTGGTACTTACCGACAAATCCTACAAAGGGCGGAATTCCTGCAAGTGAGAAAAGAAAGATTGAGAGCATCACGCCCATGGCAGGCCGCTTGAATCCAAGTCCCGCATAGTTGGTTATATCAGTAAAATCGAGCCCTTTTTGTCGTTCGTAAAACGCTACTACTCCAAAGGCGCCTACATTCATTAGTGTGTATGCAAGAAGATAGTAGAGAACCGCGCTGTATCCTTCAGGAGTAGCGGCAGCAAGGCCAACCATCAGGTAGCCAGCATGAGCGATACTAGAGTACGCCAGCATCCGCTTAACATTATCTTGCACCAAGGCGATGATATTCCCCAAAATCATGGTAGCAATGGCTATCACTGATATAACCTGCGACCAATTTGCTGTACTCTCCGGAAGCATGCGCGATAAAACCAGTATAAGTGCAACGAAGGTCGCAGATTTCGACGCCGTCGCAAAATAGGCAGTTAACGTGGTGGGCGTTCCCTGATAGACATCCGGGGTCCACATATGAAAAGGAACGGCCGAAATTTTAAAGAAGAATCCAACTAATAAAAGACCCGCACCTGCAAGAAACAGGAGATCACTACTGGCCGCAGCGGCAATACCCGGCAGGCTGGTTGTTCCGGTGGCTCCGTATAAAAGGGCCATGCCGTACAAAAGAAAGCCGGTGGAGAATGCACCGAGCAAGAAGTACTTGAGAGAAGCCTCTGCCCCCATCTTTTCTTCGTTGATGATACCAGCCAAGATGTACAGGCAGATAGACATCGTTTCTAGCCCCACAAAAATCATAATCAGGTCGTTGGCACTGGCCAGGCCAAGCATGCCGGTAGTAGCAAATAAAACGAGGGCATACACTTCGCCGTACTCATGATCGACCGCATCCAGATATTCACGTGAAATAAGAACACAGAAAAGCGTACCTAATAAAATAATGGTACTCCCAAAAGCTGCAGTTCCGCCGTACAGAATCATACCGGAAAACGCCTCTCCCATTGGACCGAATAGATCCATGATAGAAACGACCAGTGCTGCCAGTATAGAGAAGACCGAAAGGCCAAAAATCGCCCCGTGATCATCTTTATAGGAATCGATAAGTATGGTAGCAAGACCGGCCAGTGCTACGATAACTCCAGGGAGAAATACGCTCAAATCGTGTAGATAATTCATGTGCTATTACGCGTTAAACAGTGACTCAATTTTTTGTGCCAGTTTGACATCTTTTTCGGTGACTTTGCCACCGGCATCGTGCGTATTCAAGGCGATACTGACACTGTTGTATACATTAAAAATTTCTGGATGATGAACCTGTTCTTCCGCTTCGAACGCAATTCGATTGATGAAGGCAATCGCATCACGAAAGTTATCAAAGGAATAATCCCTTTTAAGTTTATCATCCTCATGGCTCCATTCATTCAGGTCCGAAAGAGCATCTTTAATTTTTTCTTCTGAGAGTGGTGTAGCCATAATAGTAATAGTATAGTTTAAATTGCAGATTTTTATGTAAAGAAAGCTATCTGCTGCTAATCAGATTTTCAGAAAACTCATTTTCATTCAGATCCTTCTGCTGAAGTGGACTCTGATGCATAGGCCGAAGTAACATCATACAGCGAGCTGGCCCATTCAGGAAGTTTCTCCTTTGAAGCGTTCTGTTTTATAGCCAAACTTTTTTCTTTAGACCGTTCAATTAGTTCTGTCACCTGGGCTTCAGAATACTGTGTGAAGTCAACCGGGCGAATTCCGATCCATACCATAAATAATACCAGCGGTACAAGCAGCCCAATTTCTCGTGCGTTTAGATCCACCAGCCCTTTGTTCTCATCATGGGTAACAGGGCCAAACATTACGCGCTGATACATCCAGAGCATGTATACAGCCGCCAAGATAACACCTGTTGCTGCTATAATAGTAAAGGCTGAACTACCCAAAACTTCTGAATGGAAGGAACCATTCAATATCAGGAATTCACCGATAAATCCGTTAAGCCCCGGCAAACCTATGGAGGCCAGTGTTGAAATCATAAACATGACCGCAAATACCGGAATAATTTTCGCAATTCCACCAAAATCTTTAATCATGCGGGTATGTCGGCGATCATAAATCATTCCCACAATCAAGAAGAGTGCGCCGGTAGAAAGTCCATGGTTAATCATTTGGATCAGGGCTCCCTGCACTGCTATGGTATTGAAAGCGAATAACCCGAGTACAACAAAACCAAGGTGGCTCACAGAAGAATAGGCAACCAGCTTCTTTACATCCTTTTGTACCATCGCTACCAACGCGCCATAAATAATTCCGATCACCGCAAGCGTTGCCATGTAAGGAGCAAATTCTATAAACGCGTTGGGAAAAAGCGGCAGGCAAACACGCAGCAAACCATACGTACCCACCTTCAGCATAATGGCGGCCAGCACAACCGACCCTGCTGTGGGTGCTTCTGTGTGTGCATACGGCAACCAAGTGTGAAAGGGAAATAGCGGCACCTTAATACAAAACGCCAGCGCAAAAGCGAGAAACAGCCATGTTTGCTCGACAAGTCCAACCTGATATTCACTGCTCGATAGGAATCTCCAGTCGGTACTGAAACTGTATTCTGTAAAGAATGTACCGGCATCATATCCTACATAAATAAGCCCGATAAGCATAATCAGTGAACCCACCAGCGTATACACAAAAAACTTGATTGTTGCATGAATACGCCCTTTTCCGCCCCATATTCCAATTAAAAAGTACATGGGGATCAGGGATAGCTCAAAGAAAACGTAGAAGACGATAAGATCCAGCGAAGAAAAGACACCAAGTGAGGCCGTTTGCAGCAGAAGGAGCATGGAATAATATCCAGCCAGATGTTTGCTGATGGAGCTCCAGGAAGAGAGAATGACGATAGGTCCAAACAGTGTGGTAAGCATAAACAGCAACAAGCTTAGACCATCGAGACCCACCAGGTATTTAATATCCAGCCCATTAAGAATCGGCTCACCTACGGTCAGGTATTGGGGGGTGGCGGATCCTGCAATATTGAAATTAAACAATAACGGCAGAGACAAGAAAAAAACTACGCTGGTGGTCACCAGACTGATCCACTTCACAGCATTCTCATGACGGGTAAAAAGAATCGCAGCAATCCCCGCCAGCGGTAAGTAAATACAAATATTTAGTAGTAGCTCCATCGTCAAAATTTAGAGAATCAAAATACTTATTACAATTATCACACCAATGACCAAGGCAAGGGCGTATGTGGAGGCAACCCCTGTTTGAATGTACCTGAACAGGCTGCCGAACAGGCGGACAATTCCCCCCACTGTATTAACAATACCATCAATAATCTTCATGTCGAACACAGCCAATCCCTTGTCAGAAAATCGGACAATCGGCTTGGAAATATAGCCCTCATAAATTTCATCAAGGTTGTATTTTTGATTCCAAAGCTGATACAACCCGCCGAACCGCGCTGCTAATTTTTCATCGGACTCCTCAGTGTTACCGTCGCCATACATTCGGTAGGCAACCCAAGTGCCTGCCACAGCAATGATTATTGAAACAATCATAAGAATCCATTCCAGACTGTGGGATAGCATCATTTCATAATCTGCATTGACCGTATGGAGCCAGTCATGAAGCAGGTTGATATGCGCTTCCTGGTGGGTAAAACTCTCTACAACAAAATTCGGTACCCCGATAAACCCTCCAATAACGGAAAGAATACCTAGCGCCCACAGCGCAAATGTCATCGTAAAGGGACTCTCATGCAGATATTTCTTTGCGTTGTTTACATCCGCAACGCGCTTGGGAAGTTTAAACTCACCATTAAAGGTCCCGAATGTGAGCCGGAACATATAAAAAGCAGTAAGAAATGCAGTGACAATTCCCACGCCCCAAAGCAGAACATAAAGCGGACCGGCAAACTCACCAAAACCAGCACTGAAAGTAAATGCTAGAATTTCATCTTTTGAAAAAAATCCGGCAAGGGGGGGGATACCAGCAATGGCGATAGTAGCAAGTAAAAAGGTGCGATAGGTAGAGGGCATGAACTCTTTCAGCCCGCCCATATTGCGCATGTCCTGGGGATCAAAATGCACGGCTTTTCCTTCTTCATGCAACCCGTGTTCAACATGCTCCATAGCGTGGATGACCGATCCAGACCCGAGAAACAGGCAAGCTTTAAAAAATGCGTGAGTTACCAGATGAAAAATTGCAGCGGTAAATGCTCCGGAACCAAGAGCCAAAAACATGTAACCCAGTTGTGAAACAGTTGAATAGGCCAACACCCGTTTTATATCGTTTTGGGTGATGGCAATAGTAGCTGCTACAATAGCCGTGAGAGCACCTACTACGGCAATAATCATCATCACTTCCGGAGACAAGACGAACATGGGCGACATGCGGGAGATCAGGTAGATTCCCGAGGTAACCATTGTTGCGGCGTGAATAAGCGCAGAAACCGAGGTCGGTCCCGCCATTGCATCCGGCAACCAAACGAACAACGGTATTTGAGCACTTTTCCCGGTGGCTCCGATCAACATCAGAAATCCGATCCAAAATTTAGTGTCGGCGGGGATTGCTGCAAGATCGCCTAAAATAGTCTGAAAGTTAAGACTACCCACTGATTGAAAAGTCAAAAACATCGCGATCAGAAAGGCAAAATCACCAATTCTGTTGTACCAGAACGCTTTGTTTGCCGCATCCGACTTTGTCATGTCGGTGTACCAAAAACCTATAAGCAGATACGAACAAAGTCCTACGCCCTCCCATCCCAGGAATAACAGCAACAGATTGTTGCCCATCACCAAGTTAAGCATGGCAAAAATAAACAGGTTCAGGTAGGCAAAAAATTTCCAGTAGCCCTCGTCATGCCACATATACCCGATAGAATAGAAATGGATAAGAGAACCGACACCAGTAACTACCAGCATCATCACGATCGAAAGCTGATCGAGCTGGTAGGCGATATCTACAGAGAAAGAACCAGCCTGTATCCACGTAAAAAATTTGGTGATTACGGCCGAGGAGTCTGCAGTAAAATTCAGAAAGAAATACCCTGTAATGAGAAAAGGAATAAAAACCGAAAGCGTTGCAATACCACCGATCAGGTTTTTTTTATTTCTGTACCCCTTATTACTTAACCCCAGCAGTCCATTTACCAAGAATCCCAAAAGGGGCAAGCCAACAATAAGTGCAACGAGCGTAGTAGCTGATTCCATCAAGTCAGTTAATTTTTATCTAAAACGTTCTTTTTGGCTCCTACTCTTTGCAGATGGGCAGATACTTTCTACCGGTTTATTCTGCATCAGATAACCTATCCATGTTGTATCCTGCGAATCCTGAATAGGAAAACAGTGGACATTTGCGCTCCAAAGGTAGTTATTGCACAAATGATTCCCAAGGGGAATTTCACAGATGGCAAAGATACAAAAAAGTAAACGAAGGTAAAGATAGATTCAGTAAAAATAAGTGCGGAATAGGGCAAAAATGATGAATATTGATCGGTAAATATTGGACCTCTTTTTTAGCCAGTGCTACAAGTTATCACAAGCCGAAAATATTCAATGAATGATCTCAATACCAGCAATGCCAACCGTTTCTGGAGAAACAAAATCTTTTAATAAACCATCCTGCGGTCACATCTCTTCTGATCAATTTGAAATTGTAGCCTGAGGCCCTGTCTCCCCTTTGTCTTTACCAGCGCAACAGATTGATCTTGCTGATATCAAGCGAAAGGTTGTTTCTGAATATCGCAATGATTATTGCGAGGCCAACGACAGCCTCAGCCGCCGCTACCGCAAGAGAGAAAAACACCAGCACCTGTCCCTCTACATTTCCGTGGTACGTACTAAACGAGATGAGTGAAAGATTAACGGCATTCAACATCAGCTCAACACTCATAAATATGACGATGGCATTTTTTCGGATAAGCACCCCGATAATACCGATAGTGAACAAAACTGCACTAAGAGCTAAAAACCAGTCTATATTAATCATTGTCCGGATTCAGACTTTACAATTTTTTGTTGAGCAACTACCAATGCCCCGACGACGGCAGCAGTAAGCAGAATAGCGGTAATTTCAAACGGCAGCAGATAGGTCGTAAACATCACATCGCCAATAGCCTCAACTGTTCCCACATCAGATATCTGACCAGGAATTTGGGGCAACATCTCGGTTACACCGCCAATGCTGTATAAAATTTGGGAAAAAATAGCGACGCCCAGCAGAAACGCCGTAAAATATTTTAATTTAAATTTATTAAACAGAGATTTTTCAGCATCCGGATTCAAAAGCATTATCACAAACAGGAATAGCACCATAATAGCACCGGCATACACAATAACCTGAATAATAGCCAAGAAATGTGCCTGTAGTATCACATATATCCCAGACAGCGATACAAGGTTGATAACCAAGAAAAGAGCACTGTATACGGTATTTTTACTGATCACCATACCAAGTGCGGCGGCGATGGCCAGAGTAGCAAGAAATATGAAGGCGTAAGTAACCATGTATTTGCATTAATTTAAGTGGCTTCAAAAGTAGATAAATTTAAAAACCACATCAACTTTTTAATTCTGAATTTTACCAGAAGTATAATAGTCCCAATCCCCCCACTACCCAGCAGTAATAGGCAAACGGGTGGATTCCTTTCGTTTTAAGCATCACGATCAGATACTTGAGGGCAAAGTATCCCGAGATGAAAGCAGTAAAAAAACCAATCGTTAGGTCGAGTACCGCCTCGAACTGGATTCCCATCTCCATCATCTCTTTGATCTGCATTGCCATAGCCCCGGCAATGACAGGGATAACCATCAAAAAAGAGAAATTGGCCAACTCTTCGCGCTTCACGCCCAGGTAGAGGCCCAGTGAAATAGTAGAACCGGAACGACTGATGCCCGGAAGGATAGCAAATGCCTGTGCCAGCCCTATTCCAAAACTGTTGCCGGCTCCTATATGATTGGGAAACTGATCTCTGAACCTCGTTGCAAACAGCAGACTGCCCGTTACCAGTAACATAATCGAAACCATGAAGGGATTCAGGAATACATCTTCAATGTAATCCTGCATGGTAAACCCCACAATAACGGCGGGGATCATGCTCAGTAGAATGTATCCACTCAGTTTGATGTTGGGGTCTACCTCAAGGTGTTCTTTAAATTTTCCGGGAGATTTAGCAAGACGAAACAACGACCGGATAATTCCAAGCAGTTCCTCTCGGTAATAAACAACAATACTACAGAGCGTACCGAAGTGAACAACCACCTCAAACGTAATGCCTTTACTTAATTCACTGCTTAAAAATGCGCGTCCTAATACCAAGTGACCCGAGCTGCTGATAGGTAAAAATTCAGTGAGCCCCTGGATGAGACCTAATAGAAAAGAATCTATGAATTCCATTTATTATTATAGAGGTTTTTACGTTCTTAAATCGGCAAAGAAAATAGTTATTACTCACTGAAAATCTAAATCATATTTAATACTATGGCGATTAGCTCCCCTTCTGTTGATATGCAGGCGCTTGGCGAAAAAATCGAGGAATCAAGCACATTTATTGAAAAAATTCACTCCGAACTGAAAAAGGTAATTGTAGGACAGCAATATATGATCGACCGATTGTTGATCGGGCTGCTGGCCGATGGACACGTGCTGCTGGAGGGGGTTCCGGGACTAGCTAAAACGCTGACGGTCTCTTCCCTGTCACAGGTGATAAGCACCAAATTTCAGCGCATCCAATTTACACCTGACCTTCTGCCCGCCGACCTTATCGGGACGCTGATCTACAACCAGAAAGAAGCGGAGTTCACAGTAAAAAAAGGACCTATATTCGCCAATATTATTTTGGCAGACGAAATCAACCGATCGCCTGCTAAAGTGCAGAGCGCACTGCTTGAGGCGATGCAGGAGCTGCAGGTAACAATTGGTGAAACTACCTACGAGCTGGAAGAGCCGTTCCTGGTACTGGCAACACAAAACCCAGTTGAACAGGAAGGCACCTACCCCCTCCCGGAAGCACAAGTTGACCGTTTTATGATGAAGATCAAGATCGACTATCCATCTGAAAGTGAAGAGATGGAGATCATGCGGCGGATGTCAAAAACCGGGAAGAACAAGAAGCTGGAACCTGTGGTAACACCCGAACAAGTGCTTGAGGCACGCAAGGTTGTCAATGATATTTACATGGATGAGAAGGTTGAACAGTATATTATTGACCTGGTTTTTGCCACTCGAAATCCTGGAAAATTCAATCTGCCCGACATGGAAGAGCTGATCAACTTCGGTGCTTCACCACGCGCTTCCATCAACCTTAACCTGGCAGCCCGGGCCCACGCATTTATGGAACATCGCCCTTATGTTACGCCTGAAGATGTACGCGTTATTGCCATGGATGTACTGCGGCACCGGATCATCCCGACGTTTGAGGCAGAAGCGGAAAACATTACTCCTGAAGATATCATAGATAAAATTATGTCTACTGTACAAGTTCCATGATCTATTGTTTTTATTATAGTTTATATTAATATTATATGTGAATAGCTAATTTGTATTAGACCTGTGCATATTATTTAATAGAATCGTTATGAAGATAAATTTTGTATCTCGAGACGATATCAGCATTTCCAAGAAAAGTTCATCCAAATATAAGCCGCTGCTGGAAGCCGTACAAAAGCTGGAGCCCGGCGGTAAAGCCCTGGAGGTTAATTTTGGCGATGAAACCGAGCTCAACTCCATGCGCAACGTCGTATACAGCTACAACCGTGAAACCGGGGATAAAGTAAAAAGCAGCAAACACCCCAAAGAGAATCTGGTGTACTTTTATAAGGAAGAGGAATAATTAGCTACTTTTTGCATTCAAATTACCTAACTGTTGTTAACAGTAGCCCGATAGTTCATTGATTATCGGGCTTTCATTAACCTCTCTGCCCGAAAATCCTCCTCTACTTGAGCATTCCCTAATTTCTGAGCTCTTACCAAAGTTATCTCAACAAATTTGTAACAAATCTCTCTGCTTTCTCTTGCCGGTAAAGGGAGATAAATAGCTCACCTCACCAAGAGCTAAAATAATCATCTACTACGGAGATCTAACTATGCCGCAAAGCATATCTATATTTTATTCATTTTGTACCATTACTCTGATAACTTTGGTTGGTGTGACCGTTTCGCAGGACGGATCATCGACTCTGAATTATACGCTAAACGGTTCTACATATTCAGCTTCACTCAAAAGAGAAACAAAAGGTGAATAAACCACTTTCGGTAATGTCAGATAAAGAAATTAAAAAGTGGTTGAAAAATAGTGGGTATAAGGTAAAACAATAAGAGGGACATAAATTTCAGGTCATTCGAAAGTATCATGCCAACAGTCCCGAAAAAAAGGTTGCCATTAACAGTATATTCAACGCTAATACAGGCAAAATGGAACCTGGTTATCAAGTATCAAAAAAGGAAAACTCAAGGCCAGACATTTCGACAAAAAAGAGAAGGCAAGTATACACCGCAGATCGTTGAGCAAACGTCATGCAGGAGCCAAAGAAAGTGAACATTTTTTGCTTAAAATAACTCACGGCCAAAATTAATATTTAAAGGAGAGATGATTATAAAACGGTTTATTCTTTTATTAGTTGGTTTTGTGGTAGCTACCACAATGTCCGGATACAGCCAGTCTGATCAAGTATCTTTTATTCACGGGCTGGGTGATAATATCACCGTTTGGAATACCATGGCCGGAGATCTTCAAAGTGAATTTGAATTCAATCGGCATTCCGTGGGATGTAATTCTCAAGCCTCAATTACTACAACTTCTTCCAGTGTATATTTGCCCAACGGCAGCGTTGCTGTGGGGCACAACAGCCTGGGCGGCGTGTTGGCTCGGGAATATCTCAGGCAGGGTTCGCCTGGCGATATCAAGGGCCTAATTAACGTGAGTTCCATCAAAGTTTTGTAAAACAAAAAACCCGGAATTGCTTCCGGGCTTTTGTAGTATCAGAATGTTTTGAAAGAGAAGGTTACTCTTCTTCGTCAGAAGCTTCATCTTTTTCAGACTCTTCAGCAGAATCTTCTTCCTCTTTCTTTTTAGCTTCTGCAGCTTCTTGTTCTTCTTTCTTCTTGGCTTCAGCCTTTTCTTTGGCTTCCTGCTCAAGCTGCTTGGCTGCATCTCGTTCTTTGCGTTCTTTTTCTTCCATTTCGCGTTTGAGGTCAGCCAAGCCAGACATTTCACCCAATGTAGGTGTGCCTCGTTCCACTTTCTCCTGGCTTTCGCTACTGCTGCGACTTTCCTTCTCGGAAGGCTTCACTTTACTGGCGTCTTTTTCGCGCTGGCTGAGCGTCAGATTCTTATTGCTCTCATCCAGCTCGATTACAAACGCTTCCACTTCATTGCCAACCTCATAGGCCTCGGCAAGGTCGCCCCCGGCTTCGGTTTTGCTGGCAGGAATGAATCCTTCAAGTTCAAATGGAAGTTTAACAAATAGACCTTTGTCCGTAATCTTATAAATTTCGCCTTCAACCTGGTTACCCAAGCCGTGTTCTTCAGCGAATTTCTCCCACGGATTATCTTCGATCTGCTTGTGTCCAAGCGTAATTCGACGGTTCTCAAAGTCGATGGCCAAAATAACTACTTCAATCTCCTGGTCCTTGTCAATGATCTCATTGGGATGGTTGACCTTATCAGTCCAGCTGAGATCGGAAACATGAATCAGCCCGTCAATACCGGGTTCCAGTTCAACGAACACTCCGAAGTTGGTGAGATTCCGAACGGTTCCGGTGTGCTTGGATCCAACCGGGTAACGCTCGTCGATCTCTTCCCAGGGATCTTTCTCAAGTTGCTTCACGCCCAGCGAAATTTTCTTCTCCGGCTCATTAACATTCAGCACCACGCACTCAATGATATCGTTCTTGGCTACAAGCTGCGATGGATGCTTGATGTGCTGAGTCCATGACATCTCGCTAATGTGGATCAGGCCTTCAACACCTTTTTCAAGCTCGATGAACGCACCGTAGTCTGCAATTGAAACGACGCGCCCCTGAACCTTGATGCCTTCAGGATATTTGATGTCGATCTCATCCCACGGGTGCGGCTGCAGTTGCTTGAGTCCCAGTGAAACCCGCTTTGATTCCTCATCAAAATCGATAACCGCAACGTTCATGCGTTGATCCAGCGAAACGATCTCTTCGGGATGCTCTACGCGGCCCCAAGAAAGATCGGTAATGTGCAGGAGTCCGTCGACGCCACCGAGATCAATAAACACACCAAAATCGGTGATGTTCTTGACAATGCCTTCCAGCACCTGGCCTTCTTCGATCGTTTCGAGGATTTCCTGGCGTTGCTCTTCAAGATCAGACTCAATAAGCGCACGGTGAGAAACAACAACATTCTCGGCCTGCATATTGAGCTTTACAACCTGAAATTCCATCGTTTTACCGACATAGGCGTCAAAGTCGCGCACAGGGCGTACATCGATTTGAGACCCGGGCAGAAAGCAGTCGATGCCCATGATATCCACAACCATACCGCCTTTTATGCGGCGCTTGATATATCCTTCAAGCACTTGTCCTGTTTCAGCAGAACGTTCGATAGACTCCCACGCCTGCAGAATATCAGCTTTGCGACGGGAAAGAATGAGCTGACCTTCCTGGTCTTCAACTTTGTCAAGAAATACCTCCACTTCGTCGCCCGGTGCCAGGTTTTTAACTAGCTCATCAGGAAATTCATTAACCTGGACGATTCCTTCCGACTTAAAACCGATATCAACTACTACATATTTCTCATCAACAGAGACTACACGGCCAGTTACGATCTCTTTTTCTTCGATCTCGTTGAGCGTATCCTCATACATAGATTCGAGATCGTGGAACTCTTCATCGGTATAATCTTCCGAGGCTACACGAAGTTCTTCTAATGTATAAACCTTGTCATCTTCCAGTTCACCGGTAAAAGAAGCAACTTGCTCTTCTTCTGGCTCAACACGCACTTCATCTTCGGTAGTGCCTTTAAGCTCAGACTCTTCTGTTTCAGTTTCTTCCTTCTCTTCTACCGTACCGTTGGTATCAGCGTTGACCGTCTCTTCAGCCTCTTCAGCTTCGGTTACTTCCACATCCTGTTCTTCAGTCGTAGCAGTGTCTTCGGTTTCTTTATCTTGGTTTTCTTGTTCTTGCTTAACTTCTTCTGTCATTATGGTTTTAGTTAAAATTGCCGCCTTCAGCACCTATAACCATTGGTTTGGTTTACTGAAAGGGATTAATTAGAGTTTTAGTTATTATTTATTCGTCTTTGCTTAACTTACCTGTAATTGTCGAAACAAATAAAATCGACCTGTTGTTCGAAATTCATGTTCGTTGTATCCAGTATGATGGCGTCATCAGCTTTCCTGAGTGGATCGCTTTTTCGCTTGGAATCGATCTCGTCGCGTTTGAGAATATTTTTTTCACCTCTTCTCGGGTCACCTCAAGACCTTTAGATTGCAGCTCTTTGTGCCTGCGTTTGGCACGAGTATCAACGTCAGCCATCATATAAAACTTCACGTCGGCATCAGGAAAAACAGCCGTGCCCAAATCGCGGCCTTCCGCTATCCAGACATCTTCTTTTATGGCTTGGTGCATCATATTATTGACATGTCGCCTGACTTCAGGCAAAGCCGCCACTGTGCTTACCTCCTCGGTAACTTCAATCTCTCTTATACGCCTGGTGAGGTCTTCTGAATTTACAGACACATTGAACTCACCATCATTATAATTAAATGAGATCTCATTCTGATCAATCAACTCAAAGAACTTTGATTCATTCTTCCCGGATTCCAAATATAATACTGTTAACGTTCTATACAGAGCTCCGGAGTCGAGATACTGGATATTAAGCCTATCCGCGACAGCCTTGGCGGTTGAACTTTTTCCTGAACCAGCAGGACCGTCAATGACTATTATCATATCGGAAAGTCTCCCAAATTACTTTTAATTTATTAATATTTCAATGATTTCTTGTTTTCTGAATCCAGAAAGGTTAACTTTTGGAGCTTTCTGAATTGGCAGTTCAGATGATACAAATAAATTGACGAATAAATTAAGTAAACCGACTTTAAATTTATGCCACAACATCAATCAGCTATTAAACGTGTTCGACAAAATGCCAAGCGGCGGGAGCGTAACCGTACGCAACGTTCAAAAATGAGAACGCTCGTCAAAAAAGTATTAGATACTACCGATAAAGAGCAAGCTGAGGATTACCTCAGGGAAGCAACTTCTTACCTCGATAAAATGGCTTCCAAAGGTATTATTCATGAAAATAAAGCCGCCCGGAGAAAAGCCAAGCTTACCAAGCACGTAAATAATCTTTAACCTCACACCTGGTTAAACATTTGGCTGTTCCAACCTCTAAAGCCTTGCTCGTAATACTGGATGGCTACGGATTGGCGGATGACCCGACGGTCAGCGCCATTGAAAAAGCCGATAAGCCGTTCATAGATCAACTCTTCAAAGAGAATCCTCACTCAAAGCTTTCTGCCAGTGGTCCTGATGTTGGCCTGCCTGAAGGGCAGTTTGGCAACTCCGAGGTCGGCCACCTGAATATCGGGGCGGGACGAGTGGTATGGCAAGAGCTTACGCGCATCAATCGTGCTATTAAAGAGGGAAGTTTTTTTGAAAATGATGTGCTGCTGGAGGCCGTCAAAAAGGCCCAGACCAAAAATAAAGTTCACATCTTGGGACTTTTTTCCGATGGCGGTGTGCACAGCCATAACAATCATCTTTATGCTCTCCTTAAGCTGATAAAATCCAGCGAAATCGACCACGCTTACGTGCACGCCTTCACCGATGGACGTGATACACCCCCGACAGGTGGTATGAACTATGTAAAAGAATTTGAGAAGCAGGCTGAAAAGATCGGCATAGGTTCTATCGCCTCAATAGTGGGACGATACTATGCCATGGATCGCGACAATCGCTGGGAACGTACAAAACTGGCGTACGATCTACTGGTGCATGGCGAAGGCGAAAAGTTTGACTCCCCTGTCAAGGCTCTTGAAAGTTCATACGATGAGGATGTTCTCGATGAGTTTGTGAAGCCGAAGCTGATCGACGACACACCTGATTCACGTATTGAACCCGGGGATGTGATCATCTTCTTTAACATACGAGGTGACCGCGCGCGTCAGATCACACGCGCCCTTTCTGATGACAATTTCGATAAATTTGACGTTGAAAAAGATCTTGATCTCCACTATGTCACCTTCACCTCTTATGACGATACGTTCGACTGGGTGCACGTCGCCTATCCCCCGCTTGATATCAATAATACAATAGGGGAATACCTGAGTAGTCTGAATCTAAAGCAGCTCAGAATTGCTGAAACGGAGAAATATCCCCACGTAACCTATTTTTTTAATGGTGGGGAAGAAGTTGCTTTTGAGGGTGAAGATCGGGTCATGATCCCCAGTCCTGAAAGTAGCTACGTACGATCTCCAACCAGAAATGAGTGCTCCTGAAGTTACCGACAAGCTTTGTGAACAGCTTGCTGAAGAAAAGTACGATCTGGGCATTCTCAATTTTGCCAATCCCGATATGGTCGGCCACACGGGTGATATGGAAGCGACCATCCAGGCGATAGAGACGATCGACAGGGAGCTAAAAAAGTGGTTGAAAAAGCCACTGAACACGGATACAAAATTTTGATAATAGCAGACCACGGCAATGCCGACCGTCTGTTCGAGGAAGATGGCAGTGTGCATACCGCTCACACTACCGCACTTGTTCCCGCCCTTATCCTTAATGTCAGAGAATCAATAGAGATGCATGATGGCAAACTAGCTGATGTTTCTCCCACGCTCCTTAAACTCATGGGTTTACAACAGCCGGAAGAGATGACCGGCAAACCACTTTTTTAAGATTTGGCTCACTCTGATATTTTTTAACCCGACTCTCATTTTTAATTATTTAGGAACCGTTGATAGATTCTTTCTATAGATATTTACCTTCCCGCGATAGTTACGCTAGTGCTGAATTCAGGCTGATCAGTTTAAACACTCAAAAAAAATTATGTTTAAAGTTCTTCCTGCCAATACATAAAACTGTGTGGATAATACCGATGAGCTGGTGTTAGGATACTTGCAAAATACCCGGAGAGGAATGAAAGTTTACTTTTTTAAATAGTTGTGTATAAGCATTGATATGCCCTTTCAGATAAGAAATATCTGCAGTAGATCTAACACATTCCAGCAAGGCAAGGCTACTCTAACTCTTATAACATCAGTCTTGCTCTTTCCTACTTGCTTGCTGCTTTGCTAATAATGATACAAGGAATTAATTTTCGCTAATCAAACTAGTTCATAATTTGCACATAGCTTTATTGACCAGGATCTAATTACTATCATATAATCATTTACAATAGCCAAATCTCTTTAAAATAAACGGTTTAATTAGTTGTTAGTTACAGTAACTAACTTGTAGATATCAGCCCAAATCAGCTGATCTTTTCGTTTGCTTTTGCACTATGCCAATACTACTTTCGTTAATGTAATGAACTAAAAAAGCAAACGACTCGTTTTAATCGAGTAACTTTTCATCTCCAAAATTTAGCAATACTCTATGGAGGGTAATTTTTCTAGCAAAGTTCGAGATGTAATTCAGTTTAGCCGAGAAGAAGCGCTCAGGCTGGGTCATGATTATATCGGTACTGAGCATCTTATACTCGGTATCGTCAGGCTTGGTGAAGGTGTGGCGGTTAAAATACTGAAGAATCTCAACTGCGATCTATACAAACTTAAAAAGACAATCGAAGATACTGTCCGTGGAACCGGTGGCTCTGTAACTGTAGGTAACATTCCCCTAACAAAGCAAGCTGAAAAAGTACTGCGGATTACGTATCTGGAAGCGAAGCTATATAAAAGCGATACGATCGGCACCGAACATCTGCTCCTCTCACTATTACGTGATGATGAGAATATAGCGGCTCAAATCTTGCAGCAGTTCAATGTTTCGTACGATGCCGTTCGTGAAGAACTTGATCTTATCATTTCAGGTAAGTCATCTCCCGATGACGATCCCAGTGATTCTCGCTCAGTATCTGCGAGTCTTTCATCCTCAAAAGGCGGAGGAAAGTCATCCTCCGGTAGCAGCAGAGAAAAGAAAATGGAAAAATCGAAAACTCCCGTGTTAGACAATTTTGGCCGTGACCTGACGTCACTTGCCGAAGAAGGCAAGCTTGATCCGATTATCGGTCGCGAAAAGGAAATTGAACGTGTTGCGCAGGTTTTAAGCCGGCGCAAGAAGAACAACCCGGTACTCATTGGTGAGCCCGGTGTTGGTAAAACAGCTATTGCTGAAGGATTAGCCAGCCGCATTGTAGAACGCAAGGTTTCTCGTGTGCTATACGACAAGCGTGTAATTGCGCTTGATCTCGCTGCCCTAGTGGCAGGTACTAAATACCGGGGACAATTCGAGGAGCGGATGAAAGCTGTGATGAGTGAGCTGGAAAAAACCGATAATGTCATCCTCTTTATCGATGAACTCCATACTATTGTTGGAGCTGGCGGTGCCAGTGGTTCGCTGGACGCATCCAATATGCTGAAACCAGCCTTGGCGCGCGGAGAAGTTCAGGCGATCGGTGCCACCACGCTGAATGAATATCGCCAATATATCGAGAAAGATGGTGCACTGGAGCGCCGGTTCCAAAAAATCATGGTGGATCCGACCTCTCCAGAGGAGACCATCGAAATTCTCGACAAGATCAAAAAGAAATACGAGAAGCATCACAGCGTACAATACTCTGAACAGGCTATTGAGGCCTGTGTAAAGCTGACGGATCGCTATGTGACGGACCACTTCCTGCCTGACAAGGCTATTGACGCTCTTGACGAGGCCGGAGCCCGCGTGCACCTCTCCAACATTACAGTGCCACAGCATATCGTTGACCTGGAAGAAGAGATCGAGAAGACCAGCAACGAGAAAAACTCGATGGTCAAGAAGCAGCGATTTGAAGAGGCGGCCCGACTCCGCGACAAGGAAAAACGGCTCATGGAAGAGCTTGAAACCGCGCAGAAGGAGTGGGAAAAAGAAGCCGAAGAGATTATTTACGACGTTGAAGAGTTCGACGTAGCCGAAGTTGTGGCGATGATGAGCGGCGTGCCCGTCAACAAGATCAGCCAGAGCGAAAGCAAGAAGCTGACCAAGATGCGGGAGAAGCTCGGTGAGCAGATCATAGGCCAGAACGAGGCTATCGAAAAACTTACCAAAGCAATAAAGCGCACTCGTGCCGGACTCAAAGACCCTACGCGACCGATCGGTTCTTTTATCTTCCTCGGTCCCACCGGGGTTGGTAAAACTGAAATGGCCAAAGTGTTGGCGCGCTATCTTTTCGATAAGGAAGATGCACTGATTCGCATCGACATGAGTGAGTACATGGAGAAATTCTCCGTCTCTCGGCTGGTCGGTGCCCCTCCGGGCTACGTTGGATATGAAGAAGGTGGTATCCTTACCGAAAAAGTCCGCCGCAAGCCGTACAGTGTTGTCCTGTTGGATGAGATTGAAAAAGCACATCCGGATGTATTCAACATCCTGTTGCAGGTGCTTGACGATGGAATCCTGACCGACAGCCTCGGCCGCAAGGTTGATTTCCGTAACACGATTATCATCATGACCTCAAACATTGGGGCTCGCGATATTCGTAACCTTGGGAAAGGTATCGGCTTCAGTGCTGATGAAAGCACGTTTGATTACGAAAAAATGAAGTCGACCATACAGGATGCACTGAAGAAGGTGTTTAATCCTGAGTTCCTCAATCGTATTGATGACGTGATCACCTTCCGTCCACTCGAAAAAGAGGATATCTTCCAGATTATCGATCTGCTCAGCGAAGACTTGATCAAGCGAATCAACGAGCAGGGCTACACGGTCGAGATTACCAAAGGAGCAAAAGACTTTATCACAGATAAAGGCTTTGATCAGAAATATGGCGCCCGCCCCCTGCAGCGAGCTATTCAAAAATATGTTGAAGATCCGCTTGCAGAAGAGATGCTGGAGATTGAACATCCAGACGGGACCAACATCAAGATCAAAATGAACAAGTCTCGTGATGGGTTGACCTTCGATTGGGAAACGCCGGAAGAAACCGCGCAGACCACTACGGATGAGGCTAAAGAGGAGAATTCCAATGACAAGGAGCAAACCTCAGAAGCTAAAGCCTAAGGAAAGTTTTACAAGTTAATACAGATATTTAAAAAAGCCCTGAACATTAATTCAGGGCTTTTTTTGTTGGTTGATTTTTGGGCATACGAGCGGCAATAACACTTGCTTTATAGAATAGATTACACCTGTTTAAAACGAGGCGCGTAAGTTCACGATTTTGTTCGTTCCCTGCAGTTGATAGTGCCCTGTTCCCTGCCTAGAAAATGTGATGTCAATATTGGGACTGCTACCCAAAGCTCCACCGAGTTCTTGCCGGCAATTTCTCGCTGTTCCAGGTTAATGGCGTGAAACTCCAAATCTTTGTAGATCTCCGTGCTCTCCACTTTGCTGCCCGTCAAGCCAATAATGGTTTGATCCTCGGCAACATATTGCGCCAAAATTAGGGGCGACCGGAAACTGGTGCTGCCAATTCGCTCGCCATTAAGTGAGGAATATACCAGTGCTCTTCGGCTTGAATAGATGATGAACTGCTCTCCATTGCCCGTAAGATGCGCCCCAATAAGATCCTCTTCACTTTCTATACTGCCAAGCTCATTGCCGAAACGATCCAAAATTATCACTTCATCATTGGACCCTTCGGAGGCCGTTATCAATAGAATGAACTGCCCGTCGTCTGATACATCCCCGTATGAAATGGAGCGGCTACTACTGTAGAAAATGTTCTCTGTGGAGTTATCTCCCTTGAGGATCTGGGCCTGCGAGCCAATACCTTCTCCCTGGTTAATTTTTGGCGTATAGATCAACACAGTTTTGCCATGGGCATCGGTGGCCATCTCAGAAATAGATTCTCCCTGCTCACTCTGGCTGCTGGAGGATCCGCTTGTCTTGATCGATCCCAGTGGGCTATACAGCGTAAAATTGGCGATGTTATTCCGGAGTAAAACCGCCCCGGAATTGAACGTCTTCAACCTCAGAGAGGGATCATCATAGCTGACTGAGATCGTCTCAAAATTGCTGAGCGTATCAGCTGCTGGATTCATCACAAAAGCTTGTTCACCCTGCATGGTATTCTTCAGAATGCCGATAAGCGAATAATCTGGCGCGACACCGTAACTCAAATAATCTCCGAATTGAACGCCCGGTGTAGTAAAAGTGATCGAGTTATTAGAGAAGCTCACATTATGCTGTGCCAGGCCAAAGGTTGTATACTGGTTGCCTGCCGTCCACTGTTCTACGGATACATCGAGCGATTGTGAATATCCGATAACTGGAAATAATAAAAAGAAGCAAAGTTTTTTAAGCATGAGAGGCGTTATTTATCGTGAAATTTGATATTCAAGAACGGAATTATTTTGTAGAGTTGCATCCACAAATAAGTATTCATTTCTAGCGTAGAATACTTAGTTTTCGTCGTCAATTTTGTTCCCAAGTATTATCATGGATTTCTCAATAATCATACCAGTCTATAATCGGCCTGAAGAGCTACATGAGTTGCTGCTAAGCCTGGCTAAACAAACTTATAAAAATTTTGAGGTTATTGTTGTTGATGATGGTTCAGAATTGCGATCTGAAGAAGTCATAAAGACGTTTTCAGAAGAGTTCACCATATCTTACCACTGGAAAGAGAACAGCGGACCCGCCCAGACCCGCAACTATGCAGTGCCCAGAAGTAATACTTCCTATGTGATTTTTTTCGATTCCGACTGCGTGATTCCCAGGTATTATATGGAGATAGTCACAGAATATGTTGAGCTCCACAATATTGATGCTTTTGGCGGACCTGATAAAGCGAAAGAATCGTTCACTCCCCTGCAGAAGGCGATCAACTACTCGATGACCTCCTTCCTGACAACCGGGGGTATCCGCGGCGGGAAAAAACAGGTAGACACTTACTATCCCCGCACCTTTAACATGGGAGTTTCGAAAAAAGCATTTACCCAAATCAGGGGTTTTTCCGACATGCGGTATGGTGAAGATGTGGATTTTAGCATGCGCCTGCATGAACAGAATTTTAAGGTCGAATTGATCCAGGAAGCGTATGTTTATCATAAACGGAGAACAGACATCAGTTCATTTTATAACCAGGTTTTTAATTTTGGACGCGCTCGCTACAACCTGACCGTTCGCCATCCAGGCTCACTGAAGCCTGTGCATTTACTTCCTTCAGCCTTTGCTCTGTATGTTATTTGCACGGTGATCCTTACTCCTTTTTTACCGATGCTTTGGGCTCCCCTGCTGTTGATTGTGCTGGTATTCTTTCTGGATTCACTCCGTAGCAAACGCAATCTTTGGGTAGCCGTGCTCTCATCGATTACCTCATTTGTACAATTATTCGGATATGGCATCGGATTGATCTGGGAGACAGTCACTAAATCGCTCCTGAAAGAATCAGGCTAAATCACTATTAGAGGAATCTAGGAATAATTCCTGGTGATAAAACCCGGCTTTAAGTAGATAGGCTGATAAGTTTATTTTTTGTAAAATTTGAAATTGATTTGACTGGCAAAGACCCTTATATTTGAAATCTTTCTGAAAATACTGGTTAAAATATTAGAATCAGTTTTTTTGACTTGTTGATGTATGATTTACGGGGAGTAGCGCAGTCCGGTAGCGCATTCGCTTTGGGAGCGAAGGGTCGCAGGTTCAAATCCTGTCTCCCCGACAACAGAATGTTAAATTGTTGAGTTGAGTACGGGCCTTGATTTAGATTTGCAATTCAGATTTGACAAGTTAGCATTTAATATGAAGTTTGAGCGCCCGTAGCTCAACTGGATAGAGCAGCTGCCTTCTAAGCAGCAGGTTACAGGTTCGAGTCCTGTCGGGCGTACTTGTTTGTGAATTTACAAGGCGACGTGGCCGAGTGGTCAGGCAGAGGTCTGCAAAACCTCGTACGGCGGTTCGAATCCGCCCGTCGCCTCAGAATTCTGTTCTATATTTATTATTTATTCTACACGCCGCGTTCGTCTAGGGGTTTAGGACGCCGCCCTTTCACGGCGGTAGCACGGGTTCGAATCCCGTACGCGGTACACGAGCCCTTGTAAGTCCTTGCCTTGCAAGGGCTTATTTATTTTGGTAAGAAATAGGTAATAATTTTTTGTTGTTTATTACAATATGGGATAAGACTACATTTTGCACTTTTTATGCCAGTATATTTCATTTATTCTAGTGGAATTGTGCGAGAAAAATTTTCAATTTCCTTATTCTAGGACGTGTTAACACAAACGCACTGCTTGAATGATCAAGGCAAAATAGATAAAGTCTCCATACATCAGGTCCATTTTTTCATACCGAAAAAAAGGCGCCTAAAACCTTTTAGGCGTCTAACAAATCGCTCGACCTAAAAGTTTCGGGTACAATCGTTTCAGCCTTATTCGGGCATTGCCCGTTGTGAATTGCCAGTCTACCCTACTGTCTCCGCTATTTCGGTCGTTCTTCCAAGCCGCCACCGTGCCGGGTCGCCGTCTGAATATCGGCTATTCTCTGGCCCAGGCATTGCTAGGAAAGCACTCTTAGCTCAATCTGGCCATATTCAACCAGCTTCTATGCTTGGGAGTATAGACAAACTCGAAGCGGTCCCACAGGCGTTTGGCCTCCTTTGGGGGATACACCTCGTAAAGCGCTGCCGGCGTGTGGGTGCCCAGGTTGTCCATGACGAGGGTAATCCGGGTAGCCTCCGGATAGCAGGCTTCCAGCTGACAAATAAATTGGGCCCACTCCTGTTTGGTCTTTCGTTCGGCAATAATAATCCATCAGCTACCCTGTAACGGCTCGCAGCCCAGAAAGACATTTTTTTAGGTGCCTTTGGGGACGTGTTCATAGTCGTAGCGGCGCCGGGAGCTCCTAGCAGCGGTAGGCGGACATCGCCGATGAGCTGCCACGAGCACTCATCCATACAAACCACTGAAAAGGCCACATCATACGGGCGCCGGTAGACATCCAACACCTGCTCCATGGCGGGTGAAAAGGCGCTATTTTGGCGGGGAGGGATCAGCCAGCATTGACGCTTCCAGGGTTTTAACTCGTTTTTTAGAACCCTCCTAACCGTTTCATGAGAGACCGAAGCCAGGTATTCCGGGGCGACCATTTTGTCGGCCAACAGCCGCAGGGACTACTGGCTTTAGCCGGTCCGGGGGTCGCTGCAACTCAGGGCGATCAGAGGCGCCTTGGCGTTCGCGTCCATCTTGTGCGGGTAGCCCCGATGGCGGGATTTACCGTACACGCAGACCGCGAAGCCCTCCTCGATAAACCGCCGGCGGATATTTTCCATGGTACGCACGCTCACCTGCAGCACATCGGCTATTTGCTGATCTGGATGGCCCGGACTGTGCACCCCTGGTTGACATTTAGCCAGGATCAATGCGGTTTTTAAGATCCGTGCGCTACGGTTGCCTTTTCGGATGAGCTCGAAAAGTTCCTCAACCTCTTCTTGGGTGAGCGTAATCTTGTATTATTTCATAGGCAAAGGGTCTGGTGGGAAGTTATATCACCATATATACCACTTTTTACCCGAAAAAATATGGTTGACATGACACTAGTATGTATTGAAAGTCATGGACTGTTTCTGGTAAAGGTAAATGAACTATCCAGAGAAACCGGTCGGCCAAAATCGGGAAGCCCCTCGTTGGTAAAGGTAAAGGGCTGTATACGGGTACTGCGGCCCCGGCACTCCGAATTGGCCTCCCGTTTAGCATGATATACGATCCAGTTGGTTCCATCGACAGTCGTAGTGAAGCTGCTGTGGCCCGGACCATATACACTATTTACTTCGCTGGTCTGAAAAACAGGCTCAGGCAATTTTTTCCACGATGCCGGATCCCTTAAGTCACTTGAATCTGAAGCCACGAGCATGCCCAACGCGTAATAGTCGTCCCAGCAGGCACTTGCAGAATATACAATTGTGAGTTTCCCTGCTTTCCCTGTAAAAACTGTGGAGCTTCACAAATAGCCCGCTCTTCATATTTCTCCCACTCATACGTGGGGCTGGCAATGATAGACTCTTCGCCTTCCAGGGTCCAGGGATTTTTCATGCGGGATATATTCAGTACGCTTTCCCCGTCTTTGTAGGCGGAATACAGGTAATACCGGGTACCATTGTGTTCAAAAACCGATCCGTCCAGCCCGCTATATTCGGTTTCAATGGGCCCTCTGTCGATCCATTCTCCCGTCAGTGGATTGGCCGACTCATTTTCCAGCACAAATACGCGGCGGTTCGCATCGGTGGGTTCTTCTTTGTCAACGGCTGTGTAGTAAATATACCAATCCCCGTCCAGGTAGTGAATCTCCGGGGCCCAGATATTACTGCTGTTGGGACCGCTCTCCGGGGGCGTCCAAACGGTTTTCTGCTCCCCGTTGGCAATATCTGGCAGCGATCGTGCACGCCACAGGGTCAGGCGATCTCCCCGTGTGGACATATAGTAGTAATATCCATCTGAATGTTTGTACACCCAGGGATCAGCACCATTTTCCATGATTGGGTTGCTGAAGGTGGATTCAAACATATTGGCTTCTGCATCTGCTTGATTCTCTGTTTGTTGCTGTGAATTACCGGAACAGCCAAATATCAAACCCGCTACTAAAATCGGGACAGAGAAAATGAGCGTGCTCTTTTTTCCTATTTGCATCTTTAACACCGTTCCAGGATTACTGATTACTCTTCGCACTGTCCCGAGGGTACAGGCAGCGGCACATTGGTATTGACGGGCGTACCAAAGTCTGGGGAACCATCATCGTTCCAGGTAAAAGGCTGCATGCGGATGTCTCGATTCCAGCCAGGCTCGGTTGATTTTTTGGAGTGATAGACGATCCAGTGCTCGGTGCTGTCCGGCGATGTGGTAAAACTGGCGTGCCCTACACCGTGGACATTTTCTGTACCCTGGAATACCGGTCCTTTCTTGGTCCAGTTCTCGGGATTCATCGGGTTGGCATCGGGACCTGCCAGCCGCAACTGGCCCAGCCTGTAATACTCCAGCCATGACTCTCGCGTAGAATAGATCACAAAAATATTGTCTCCATTTCGCAACACTTCGGCCCCTTCATTGATGCCAAACTCCACTTCATTACCCCGCTCCCATGACTCTTCGGGCGAGGAAATCAGCATACGATTCGAGCTTATGGTCCAGGGATTTTCCATCTCGGCGATATACAGGTGCTGTGTGGTGGCGTCATCATTCCTGTTCTGCTTCCATCCCGACCAAATTCCGTACAGTTGATCTCCCAGCTTCAGCGGAGTCAGGTCAATGGCCCATGTATTATTTGTACGATTCGCAATGTCGTCGCCGGTATAAAGCTGTCCTTTATCTTCAAAGCTATCCTGCGGGTCTTGGGTAGTACCTTCAAGCACGCCCGACCGCTGATGAATAAACGGCGGCCCCGCTTCCCCGGCGGTATAATTGACATACCATTTCCCCTCAACATAGTGCAGCTCGGGTGCCCACAGATGAGAGCTGTTCCATCCCTCCACGGGCTGCTGCCAAACCTGGGTCCAGTTTTTGGGTTCCGTCAGTTTCTCTGATTTGGCGATATGGATACCTCCTCCCCGCGATTCACAGTAATAGTAGTATCCATCTTTTTTGATCACCCACGGATCGGCACCGTCCATCACCGGATTCGTGAATGTTGAGTTACAGGTGGTTTCTTGTTCTTCTTTTGATTCCATCTCAGTTTTCGTGGTGGAACAATGAGTCAAGAGAAATGAAGAGACCAACAGAAGTAGAAGTGGCGCCATGGTTTTCGAATAATTCATACTATAAAATTTATTATTGACGGTAATTGTATATTTAATTTTACTGATCATCCTTCTACATCAGCGTCATCCCAAAACCGGGATCCGGGGAAGGTGTCAGCTTGCCCTTTTCCAGCTTATATTTCCCAAAATCGATATCCTCAGAGTCGCACGTCACGCCTTCAATGGTCGGAACATTCCCCAGTCCACCGGCCAAGTGAGCATTGTAATAGGTTTTAAGCAGGCTTCCCCATGCATGCGGAGAGGCCGAAATCCCCATCTCTACCAGTTTGGGCATCAGGTTTCGCCAAGGCGTAAATCCGTACCCGATGGTGTCGATCAAATGTATATCCAGAATTCGTTTTTCATACAGATCCATCAGCAGATCCAGGTCAGGATTGGCCTCTCCGTCAGAGAGGAATGTCTCCACTCCATGGTCCAACATCCATTTTCGCAGTTCAAGATAATCCTTGTGGTTTTCATGAAATGGTTCTTCAAACCAGAACAGATCTACATCCCCGATGCCTTCAAGATAAGTGATCGTATCCTCCAGGGTGTACCCGTTGTTGGCGTCAACAAGGATATCGCAATCAGGGAAATGCTCGTCCACCAGTTTTGTGACCTCAATATCCCGCTTCATGCCCTCATCGTGGGGCATCCACTTGTGCCCACGACCGATTTTCAGTTTAAATTGCCGATATCCCACATCATAATCGTACTGGCATTCTTCCAGGATTTTATCCACCCCGGCCGGGTTTTCTTTGGGATCAAGATCGTCGAAATAGATCATGCCGCTGTAGCAGTTAGTAATGAACGGGCTCGTTCGGCCGATCAGCTCATAAACCGGTTTCTCCAAAATCTTGCCCGCCAAATCGTGCAGTGATATATCAAAAGCCAGCGCACGGTCATCAACCACCCCGCGGGCGGGAATAATCAGATCAGACAGCGTTTTGTCCTTCACATATTGGGCTGCCTTTTTCCGCTCGTCTTCGTCCCAAACCTGTATCATGCCCCAGCCCGAAGCGCCGTGGTCAGTGTTCAGAATAGCAATATCGATATCGGGACCGTTGCCATGAATACCCAACTGCGCATTCCGCCCCACCTGCCGGGGATACCGCAGGCGCACCTCCGAAAATTTAACATTGGTGATGGTGTGATTGGCCAGTTCTGGGGCTATTTCCACTGACTTTTTTGAAAACCCCGCTGTGGTTGCTGCCGCTGTTCCTGCGGTAACTAGTTGAAGAAAATTACTCCGCTTCATAATCCCCTGTATTATTTTTTATTCCCTTTATAATATAAGCTCTGTTCCTTATCGCCCACTGATTCATCTGCAGGCGATGGTGAATATTTTAAATCAAATTCACGTTTTATTGCTACTTGCAATTATTTTAGTATATCGGCTATCGACTTAAATGAGCCTCCGGGTAGCGGTTTAAAATCTGTTTCAGCCGATTAAGCACTTCTGGTTTTTCGTCCGCGCTATTCATCTGCTCCACGGGTCCGGCCGTATAATCATAAAGCTCTAGATCCGCCTCATCCGGGTCTTCCCAATCTGTTTCCACTCCACCAGCCGATAGCGGTCAGTACGGATGGCACGTCCAATTCTTGTGCCCCTGGGGTAGGCATGGTAAGCATGATCACTTACGCGCACCTGCGGATTTATCATAACCGGAACCAGGTTTTCACCGTCCAACGGCTGTGTGGAATTCGGCCTGGGAAGCCCGGCCAGCTCTGCCAGCGTGGGATAGATATCAACCGTCTCGGCCAGTTGCCCGCTGGTGGCACCTGGTGTGGTCACCCCCGGTGCTTTAATCATCAGCGGGATGTTATTGGCTAATTCATAATTCACATGCTTGGTCCAGATGCCCAGCTCACCGAGATGGAAGCCATGATCGCCCCAAAAAGCTACAATAGTGTTCTCATCAAGCCCCAGTGTTTTCAGCTCCGACAGTACCTTCCCGATCTGAGTATCAACATAGCTGACACTGGCGTAATAACCATGAATGAGATTACGCTTTAGTTGATCAGGATAAGGTCCTTCCTGTTCATCGGGGGCCGGTACCGGTTTATACTGGGCGATCTCCCCTCCCCCATCTTTACCGGCATAGTCAGGAGCACCTTCAGGAGCCTGCTCTACCTGTGGCATCGGCAATTCATCGGGATCATACATATCCCAATATTTTTGGGGAACAGAGAACGGCATGTGGGGACGTGCAAAACCGACTGCCATAAAAAAGGGCTTGTCCTGATTTTGCTTCAATGTCCTTAGCCGGTTGATGGCGTGATTAGCCACGCGACCGTCAGCATAGGCCGTATCCCGAACATCGGGAGACTCCCAAGCAGCTCCACGCGGAAGCGAACGTGCGAACTCCCAACTCCGGTTCCTAAACAGTGCTTCCTCCCGCGTAAGCTCGCCGCCGGTGCTGGCGGAATCGTTGTATTCAATTACCTTGTCCGGATGATGCGGGATACTCCAGGACGCCTCATCGTTGTAGGTGCCATGCCCGATGTGATAGACCTTGCCCATCGATTCGGCATGGTAGCCGTGCTCCACAAAATATTGTGGAAGTGTTGTTGCATCTGGATAATAATCCCGGAAATTTTCACCAAACCCATAAATTCCGGTCGAGGTAGAACGGCTGCCAAACATCAGGTTTAACCTAGAGGGGGCACAAACGGCCTGGTTCGCGTAGGCTCTGGTAAACCGAAGGGACTCCTCCGCCAGTTTATCTATTTCTGGTGTAATAGCTGTTTCATCCCCATAGGCACCTATGGCGGGTTTCATATCATCAACCAATATCAGTAACACATTAGGCCGTTGGTCTTGATTATAAACCCCATTTTCAGCAATCAGTGTTGTAGAGCAACTAAAACAGAAGCAAACTACCAGCAGTAGTATTTGAATATGTCTATACATAATGGATTTTTAGTAATAAGTTTACATTGTGCTGGTTGCTTCACTTTTGAAGGATGCCGCTCCGGTAACCAGTTCAAACGCAAGGGAAAATGGGATGTACTGTGTTATTCAGTCACTACAAGTTCTCCCCGCATAGTAATATAGTGTCCCGGGAAAGTACATACGTACTGATAGATACCCGGCTCCTCCGGAACCGTAAAATAGATCGTTTCGGATACACCGGGCTGCACTACGCTGGTATGAAAGAGCACATTATCGCTTTCCGGGATATATTCCATCTCCTCACCTTTCAAGCCTAGATTCATTGCCCTCTTGCCAACCTGATCGGCGGTTTCCGGTTTAACAATGACAGTGTTATGCAGCATATCATCGGTATTATTGAAAATTAATTTGACCCTATTTCCTGCTTTCACTTCAATTTTCTCTATATCATACTCCAGGCCGGGTACCGTGCCGAGCTCAATGGTGCGGTCCGCTCCATCATCCCAGGATTCTGGCATCTCGACAACACGTTTTGCAGCAGGAGCTAACGCTTCATCACCCTCTTGCACCCCACCAGCATCATCGGGCGCATCAAGCGTATCAAGCGAACTGTTAACCTGGGAACCTCCCTGCGAAGCTGAAGCCGTTGCCGTCCATTCACTCTGGCTAAGCATGGAACCTGAAGGAATGTTGTTTAAGGTGTAATAACCTACATCATGGAGCAGCGGTGTGCCCGAAGCTGATTTCAGGGCAGCCAATTTTATCTCGTGAATGTAGTATTTGCGAAGATTATCAACCACCAAACGAACACTCCTGCCATCCTCAGAAACTTTGAGCCCTTTTACAGGCGCACTTTCCTGGTTGATGATGGGACTGCCGTACTCATAGCGATACATATAGGTGAAACTCGTAACGTTGTATAGTGAGGGATCGGCAGCAATTTCTTTATCAACGGGATGGGTAAATTCGATTTTAAATCCATCAGGAGTAGCTGTGATGGTCTGCATCTCAAAGGGTGTTTTCCCATTCCAGTACACCCGCTGCAGGCCGTAACTTTTTTCGCCGGTTGAGCTCCACCCGCGGTCGGTTAATCCAATGTACATGGTTTGCCCGCGGCTCCTGTCCAGCGCCATACGCAGCGCGCCGGAATCAAGCCCTTCAATAAAGGGAAAAATGGCGCCCTGGTATTCGCCGTCCACTTTTTCCATTGTCGCCCGATTAACACGTGCATGACCCTGATCAGCTACATAATAATGGCCTTTGAACGGCGCTATCACGCCGGCGGTATCCTGGATGATACCGGTTGTCGAAGTTCCCATCAGAGTATGGGGAATCCATACAGCAGGCAACTTCATAGCCGGTACCCGCTTCGGCGGTTTCAAACATCGGTTGCTCGCTGTCCACGATTTTATTAGTATCGATTTTCACAGGAGATTCTGGTCGATCGGCCCATTTTAATCCTGCAGGATTACCGGTAAAATCGCCCTCCTCCACATGGGTAATAAATCCGGTACCGATCCAGTCGCCCTGGTTCTCGGTGTAAAAAATATCGCCCTCATCATTGACCATCACGCCACTGGGCGAACGCATGCCGGTAGCAAAGGGACGCATTTCGCCCTCCGGTGTAATGATCATCGTCCATCCGCGCCAGGGAGCATGACTTTGGGCTTCCCACCACTTACGGCTGCCAAAGGCTACGTTTCCGGTCACCACCATATTGCCGTTCGGCAAGAAGGCGGGACCGTAAGAATATTCGTGATAATGACCCGAGATTGGCCAAGCATAGACTCGCTCGTAGACGTCGGCAATATCATCGCCATTGGTATCCGTAAGCTTAGTCAGTTCCCCACGCTGTGCCGTGTAGAGTGAACCATTTTTATACTCAAGACCAAGAGTTTCGTACATGCCTTCGGCAAACTTGGTGAATGTGGGGGGACGCCCGTTTTTCATTTCGGGATTGCCGATGATCCAGGTTTCCCCTCGGCGTGTGGTGGCGGCCAGCTTCCCGTTGGGCATCAGGGCCAGCCCGCCTACTTCAAGCACCACTCCATCCGGGGCCGGCAGGGTCGTGATCTGGTAATAGTTTTGTTGGGTAGCACCATCATTTTCAGGTGTTGTCTGTTGAGCCCGGAGAGTTGTGGTGAACACCAACACAATCAGAGATAAAAGAGTGAAACGGAACGATGACTTTAAAATAGTAAACATTAACATACGGCTCTGTTCAAAAGGGCGATTAAAAATTCGGTGGATCAGGATCGTGTTCATCAGGTTACCATACATATCGGTACGAAATCGTGGCATTTTCGATATCAGTAATTGGTACGAGTAGCTCTTCTACATCACCATTACGGCGCACCCACGTCTGTCCTTTGGTTTCGTCCCCTATATTTATCAAATAGGTTTTGTCGTTAATCTGGAACAGGCCATTGGGTAGCTCAGAGATGCTTTCTCCTTTGGCTATGCGGAAGTATAGATTATCACTGGAGCCCCCGCTAAAATGTATGGTCCGTAAAAGCTCCCGGTTCCCGTTGTGAGGTGCCACCTGATCCTCAACTTGCATGTCATTAACCTGGTACTGTAGAATAAGCTGGTTCTCTTCCCCAAACTGATAGCTCTGCAGGTCAAAGGAAACCTGCTCTTGCAGCGAGTCTGGCCAAGCCGTCTCCCTATTATCAAGGAATGCCAGCGAAGGTGCCCCGTTGAATGTAAGTGCTGATTCTTCATCCAGAGAGAGGTTCCCACCACCCCGACCTACCCACATTGTGGAAACATCCAGGAATTCCCCTTTCCAAAGTTTCAGGAGGGAGCCGTTATTAAGATCCATCCCAACATGGATATCCTCCGGATAGCCTATGGCAGCAGTATGGGGATGCACTCGATCTGGCATCTCCATAAATCCATGCATCAGGATGGGCTTGCCATCAGTATCTTTTATACTGGGCTGATCCACATCCTGCAAACCCGCCGGAAATGCGGAGGGGGCGTGCAGTGCGTGTTTTTCGATGCCGGGCCCCTCCGCCATCAGTGACAGCACGGGCGGGTCTCCACTTTCGCCGCGAAAGTATGCTGTGGTTATCGTATGAGTTCCTTCAGTTAGATCAATCGTGGCGGTATCCGCATCCCACCACCGGTTTCCGGCGCTGTTCTCAACTAGCTGCTGCCCATTTATGGTCAACCGGTTCCCCCGTCCGTACGTAGCTCAAACAGGTACGTACCAGCCTCCTCAACCTCGATTGTACTTTCATATACGATGGCAAACTCCCCCGACGACTGTATTTCATCAAGCGTCAATTCTTCAGCAGAGCCACTGGCTTTCAGGTTGGATGGAGCTATGAGGGAAGCAGGATCTTGCTCCTCGGCAAGCATGCCCTGGTAATACCGATAGGAAATTTCAGCAAGATCCAACGGACTATGATCGTACCGCTTGTAGCTGATATTACGAACGGCAACCGGGCCGTGATCGCCCTGGATTCGCAACGGGCCGCGCGCGGCTTCTTCGTTGCTGATGGCACCGCCGGTGGGATGCGTAAGCTCAAGATCGGTATGAATGGTTTTGCCATTTACAATGACTTCTTCCAGCCGGGCATTTTCTACTTTCTGACCCTGGTCATTGAAGTCGGGCGCCCGAAAGCTTCCACCTGCATATGCTGCCAAACGCCGGGAGCCAGTGCAGCATTAACATTGGGTGCCGTTCCCCCTACGCCACGACCATCCTCCCACCACTGGTAGATGCCACCGAGATCGCTGAATGTTGGGGCCTCTTCGCCCCAGCTGTCCAGCAGCTGAATCTCGTAGCGTCCCTGGAGGTAGAGGCCGGAAGTTGGATCCCCGTGCCATCATGAAATCAAAAGCCAAGTCCGATCGCCATGCTCCCAGCTCGTGTAGATATCCTGTGGCTGCTCGCCTTCCGCTGTATTTATGAGTACCCCCGTTCCCTCCAGCGGCTGCACGTGATGGTCACGGTAGGTATCCATGAATACCCCGCCGGCCAGTTGCCAGTTCTCGGTAGCGGATTGAAAATCTTCCAGGTTATTTAGGTCAATTTCCGCGAATGGTAATGCATCGGTCTGTGCCTGGATATTTGAGAAAATCCCACATAAAAAACCGGTACACACGAACAGTATTTGAATTAAAAAACGAAAGTGTGTGGATACTTTACTTATTTTCATCAACAATCCTCTTCGATCTACAGTTTAAATTTTGCGTTATAGATAACATTCTTAGTTAACCTGCCTTGGTCATTTCACTGAGTGTTTGCTACTTATGCGCCCACTAAATCATTTAAGGCCCGTCCATTGGTTAAATTTGACAAACTGGTTATCTCCTTTCCTCAGCACTAAATGAGCTGGTTTTGGTGCTTTTTATTCACCTGGTTAAAAGATCTGTTTATTACATTATTCCCTAGTTATTTGCCTGCAAATAGATTTTGCGCTTGACTCGCCGGAATACCTCCATCGCATCCGGGAAAGCAGCCTTACAGACATACTGTTATTAGCTCCAACAGCATCATAGTAATAGAGCATTTGAAATCCGCTGTGCGAAAATTCCAGGGAGATCCCGAATTGCCCACTGGCGCTCGAAGAAAACAGGCGTTTCCATTACGTAGTATTGATTATCATGAAGTACTACGATGGCGTATGTTCCCAACCCCCGACATCTTTTAACCACTTCATACTCCTGGGCATATAATGTTGTGGGAAACAGCAACAGTATGATAATTAGTGCCTTCATGACGGCATGATTATAACAGGAAACTTTAGGCCAACAAGTTTCGCTTAATAAGGCAGTGTCTATTTATCTGAAAACTAATTCACGGGACTCTGCCACGTATTCATATCCGGAAATAATGTTTATAATTCCAAATTAATTTTTTGTGTTAGATGCCTTTCTAATTCCAAATTTACTGGTCCTGTGCCGGAGCTATTACCTGCATAAAACCGACCCCGCTGCTGGCTTCGTACGATTGTATTTTGCCCGTAGGTGCCGGCACATCATAATCCCGGAACATCAAATTTCTATCCCGATCCCTGTTTTCCCACGCTGTATTGATGTTCTTGCGCAACCACGGCAGATATTGATCCTGGCCCGCTTCCTCGATAAGCATATCAATATATCGGGCAAAGATGGCCTTCAACACCCCCTGCTCGTTCCAGTCGCCTTCCGCCGGCAGGATGCCTTCCTCATTGGACATTTCGTTTTTCGTATAATCTGCCGCTGAAATCGCATCCTCCAAATATCCCTTTTTACCCGTCTCTTTGTAAAGCATAACGGCAGCACCAATGGCCGTACCTTGATTATAGGTGTAGTCTTCAAAACCCGGTGGGTCATCACCAATCTTGTGATCAGCTACGCGTCCGGTTGAGGGCTGAAACAGGTTTTCATGTGCCCATGAATATACACTTTTTGCCTTTCTCAAATATTCCTTGTTCCCCGTTATCTGGTAGAGGCGTATCGCGGCGATAACAGTGGGATAGTTGATGCAGGCGTTTTTCCCGTGATGGTCGAAATTCCAGTACATTCCACCATCTTCAGCATCATGGGAATCGCGCCATACGCGATCAAAACCGGAAATGGATTGCTCGAGATATATCTTCTTGCCTATGATTGAATGAGCCCGTGCCAGCGAAATAACCCACCACATGATATCATCATAGATGAACCACTCCTCTTTATTTTCCCAGTTGTAACCGGCGTACTCATTATATCCACCACGATGTATCTGGTGGATCATCTGTTCATAGTCCTGATCCCCGGTTCGCTGGTCAGGCGTCCATTCACAACATCCCAGAATATGGCTTGGGTCCAGATCGATCCAAGTTTCTCACGCTCGGTAGTACGGTAATAAAGATTCAGTTCCGGACTGTAAAAATGCTCGTTGAACGACTCGAAGGCCAAGGTTGCATCTTTTGATGTGTAGGATATCGCCTGATCAGATTTTCTATCATCGGCATCCGAACCGCTTCCATCATTGATGAAGCCTGTGATTAACAGGCTCACCAGCAAGATGAATACCAAATATTTAAGAAAGCTGCTTCTTACGCCCATTTACTCATAATTAATTTATTCAAAATTTTGGTTCGCAAGGACAAATTAGGGCTCGACGATGAGCTTTGTCTGCATGGTCCTCCAGTGACCGGGAATGGTACAAATCAGGGTGTATTCACCGGGCTCAGAGGGTACGGTAAATGTAATGTCGTCAGGATTCACCCGGCTGCAATATCGGAGTACTTTCAAGGACTTCCGGTGAGTCGGGTATATAATCCCGCTGGCGACCCTCCATATTGGCGACGAGCTCATCTGCGAGTGTACCTACTTCCTGGACCGAACTGGGCGTCACCAGCAGCATGTTGTGCTCCATATTGCCGGTATTAGTAAACGTCAGCCTGATTCTCTGACCCGCCGTGGCGCGCAGTTCCTCCTTGTCAAATTTCAGCACATTGGGAGTCACGCCCAGCTGCAGCACCGCATCGACTTCTTCAGCAGCGGCCTGGCTTTGTGTGACGGAGCTGCCGCTGCCTTCCAGGGCATTGGGGTGCTCCTGCAGCACCATAGCAATAACGTTTTCCAGCCCGATGTCATCTTCCTCCACACTGATATTATTTGGCAGCATTCCTGCTGCATCAGCGGCACCCAGGAATCCACCGTTGTGCGTGGAAGCTGCAAGAGCGCCCGCTTCCTTCAGCCAGCGATCTTCGGTTCCCTGTGCGGACTCCAGCAGATCAAATATCGCCTGCCCGGCCTGTACCGACACCGGCATCTCTGTCAGGGTGAGCAGTGCCTGCTTTTGCACTTTGGGATCCTCATCCTGCAACGCACCGCTGTCTAAAATGACCTGAAGGGCATCCCGCGTCTTGGGCAGTACCTGTAGTGCGTTGCGGCGAACATAAGCTGACGGATGATTGAGTGCGTCAATGGCAGCCTGCAATGCCTCTTGGTTACTTCCGTCCATTTGACCGAGCCCGTGCAGTGTCCACATTCCGTGGATAGCACCGGGATTCAACCCAACCTGATCAACACTTTTATCATTGACCAGCTCAATAAGCTGGGGAACCACATCCGTTTCACCTCTTTCAACCAACAGGCGCTGGGCATGCATGCGCCACAGCATGTTGTCATGTGATAAGGTTGCAACCAATTTTTGCGGGGAAGCTCCTTCCAGGGTCATATCTTCGGTTGACGCTCCATCCTCATACACGATACGATAGATGCGGCCATGCTGGCGATCTCGCAACGGGTTGGCATAGGCGTTGCCCGGGGTGGGTTCCTGCCGGTCACTCTCGGCATTGTGCTGGTTAATGTAGTTATACCAGTCGGCCATCCATACCTGACCGTCAGGACCTACCTCCGCCACCACGGGCGAAAACCATTCATCATCGCTGGCCACAAGGTTCCTCGGGTTGTAGGAACGGTAGGATGAGCCGTTATCTTCCAGGATAAATTCACCAACCATCTGCATCGTGGGATCCATTACAAAAGCACGCTGGTTCCAGTACTTCCGGGGATAGGTGCGCGCGGTATATACACCGTGCCCTGATCCGGCGGTGTACGCTCCCACCCAGTCAACCTGGCGGAACAGGTTGGTCAATGTAATGACGCGAGCAGAATTCGCCAGCCGGTCGGTATTGGAGTCGTCCAGCGAGGATAGTTTGCTGTAGGTTTGTTGAGGGATGGTCATGTGGGTACTCGGGTTGCCGTTGGCCGTCGAGATAAAGGCATCCCCGCCCTCGTTAAAGCCAAATCCCCAAGTGTTGTTATTGGTTCGCTGCAAAAACTCAAACTCCGAGCCATCCTTCGTAAACCGGTAGGTGCCCATGCGGAACTCATGTTTTTCCCCGCCGATCGTACCTTCGAAGCCGAGAATACCCCACCGCTCCCCAGATCCAGTTGTCCAGTCCGTAGCGCAGGTGATTGGGCCCCGCGTGGGTGTCATACTGGCTCCATCCCTCAAAGAGTACCTGGCGCACATCGGCCTTGTCGTCGCCGTCGGTATCCTTTAAAAACAAGGTCTGCGGCGCCTGGTGAACGATCACTCCTCCATTGGCAAACGTCAAACTGGTTGGAATGTTCAGGCTGTCGGCAAATTCCGTGAAGGTGTCGGCCCGGCCGTCATTATCGGTATCTTCAAGAATCATAATTTTATCTTTGCCCCCACCGTCGGGCCAGAATTCCCGTGGATAGGGATACTCAATGGACTCTACCACCCACAGCCGGCCCTGCTCGTCCCAGTTCATGGCGATGGGGTTGACGATATCCGGCTCCGCAGCAAACAGCTCCACCTTGAAGCCCGGCGGCAGTATCATCCGTTCCATCGATTTTTCAGGGGAAAGTGCTTTCTGCTGCTTGTAATACATGGGATAGTTGGAGCCTCGATCGCATCTGGCCTACTTCCTCCTCATAGCGCATACGCTCTTTGTGGGGAGGTGGAAAAGGCACATCCAGCACCACATATTCAAATGGATTCTCAATTTTTCGGGATGCCAGGGCCTGCTGCACGTCTTGGCCGGCCGCCCACCGGATACCGCGCTCCAGCAGATCATGGAAACCGGCATTCTGCCAGGTGCGCTCGTCATGGCCCCAGGCGGTGTAAAAGACCCGCCCATCACCTTGCGTGCGCACCCAGGTCCACGGTTCATCGCCGCGATAACTCAGTACCGTGCGATTTTCGGTGTTATGTTTTTGATGCACGTAGGTTTCGTCCCAGCTTTCAAAGCCATCAAAGCCCTGCATGACCGGGTGATCGAGTTCGGCGATCCGGGTGGTGAATACCCCTGTTCCATGACTTTCAAAAGCGGCACCAACCAGATTGATGTAGGCCTCAGAATTACGAAAGTTACCCGAGGCAGCATGGACAGGTACGAAGCCTCCACCCTGCTCCACATAATTTACCAGGGCCTGCTCTTTGTCCTTGGGCAGTTCCGGGTAGTCCGGAGCGTGATAGTTGGCATAGAGCAGTACCGCATCATATTGCTGCAGATTCTCCAGTTCCAGCTCATTAATATCGCTGGAGTAAAACAGTTCAATGCCCCGGTCCAGCATCGGCCGGGCAACATCCCGCAGCCGAACGGGGGCTGGTGCCCGCGGTCATCGCCCAGGAACAAAACCTTCAGACGCTCATCCGAGGAGGGCGCCTCCTGCTGCTGCGGCTGACTGCAGGCGCTGATCAGCATCGCTATCCCCAATACCATTACAATTCCTAACAATCCCTTCGTTATTTTTTCCCGAACCATCATATTTTTCTTCAAATTAAAAAATGTGAAGGGCCCCGGGTATTACTTCTCGAAGCCCCAAAATGTTGTGTTTTATATTTTGAGCTCCTTAAAGGTTCGGGCCTGCTTCTCGATAGCCGGCTCCGTAGCCAGCCGCTCGATACTGGAGGCTCCGAAAAAGCCCGCTGTTCCTTCGGTGTGATCAAAGATATACTGGGCATCATCCGGCTCGGCAATGGGCCCGCCGTGGCACAGTACAATCACATCGTCCCGGATCGCTTTGGCCGCATCATGGATGGCCTGCACCCGCTTGGCAGACTCTTCCAGCGATGGAGCAACATCCGAGCTCAGCCCGATGGAGCCCTTGACCGTGGTATTCATGTGGGCTACAATCACGTCAGCCCCGGCTTCGGTCATCTTCTCGGCCTGATCCACATCAAACACATAGGGACAGGTCGGCATATCCAGATCATGAGCAATGCGGACCATCTCAATTTCCAGGTCAAAACTCATGCCGGTCTCTTCGAGAATCTGGCGAAAGTTTCCATCAATGACGCCCACCGTAGGAAAATTCTGTACGCCGTCAAAGCCCATCTCTTTAAGCTCCTTCAGGAATGCGGGCATCAGCCGGAAGGGATCGGTCCCATTCACACCGGCCAACACCGGTGTATCCTGTACCACGGGGAGCACTTCACCGGCCATATCCACGACAATTTCATTGGCATCGCCATACGCCAGGATGCCCGCCGCGCTGCCCCGGCCCGCCATGCGGTAGCGACCCGAGTTATAAATAATGATAATATCAACCCCACCCTTTTCAGCAAACTTAGCCGAAATCCCGGTTCCGGCGCCAGCACCGATAATGGGCTTTTTTTGGTCAATCTGGGATTGCAGTCGGTTTAAACATTCTTCGTACGGTATAAATGGCATGAGTTATCCTTCTTTTAAAGTTTAGTTTGTTGTTTTAAAAAATTGAGCAGCTGATCCGCTATAGCATCAGCAAATTCCTTGTCATTAATATGCAGATCCAGCTCCTTAAGCAACACCTTATTGTTGATGTGCTCCCGCAATGAACCAAAAAGAGCGTTATTGGCTTCGGGATGAAAAAAAGCTTCGCCCTCCTTGTCAATTTTGCTGACCCCTTTCTGGGGTATCATAAGGGCCACCGGTCCGGTAGCGCTATTCAATTTATCGGCGATCTGTTTGCCAATTTCGCGGCATTCTTCCGGGCTGGTGCGCATCAAGGTTACGGTTGAAGTATGTTTATAAAAAGTCCTTGATCCATATCGCTCAGGCACTGTTTCAGGAGCCAAAAAATTCACCATATCCAGGGCGCCGCAGGAGACCACTTGTGGGATGCCGGCCTGACCTGCTGCACTGAGCCGATCCGGGCCGGCCGAAAGAAATCCTCCCGCCACCTCATCGCACCATTCCGTGGTGGTCACATCGGCGACACCAGTTACCAGTCCTTCGCGAATCATCAGCTCCATGGTGCGTCCCCCTGTGCCAGTGGCATGGAAGACCACGACTTCATATCCTGCTTCTTCGAGCCTTTTTCGTACTCTGGTTACACAGGGCGTGGTCACGCCAAACATGGTGGCGGCAATAAGGGGCTTATCTTCCTGATCCACCTGTTGCCGTTGCACCATCCCACACACAGCTCCCGCTGCATTAGCCAGGATGTTGCGCGTAAGCCTGTTTAGGCCGGCAATATCGGCCACCGAGTACATAAAGGTCAGATCCTTGATATCCACATACGCGCTGATATCTCCTGAAGCTACCGAGGAAACCATTAAGTTTTGGCACACCAAGCGGCAACTCCCGCATGGCCGCCGTGGCCATCATAGTGCCGCTGCCGCCGCCCAGACTAAGCACCCCGTCAAATTTCCCCTCTTCAAATAGTCGAGGTGTCAGTTCTTTGATACCCTTGGTCATCACTTCAAAAGCCTGCTGGCGATCTGCTTCGCGGCGCAGCTGGGCAAGTGAACTACCGCCCGCCTTAGCTACTTCTTCGGCCGGAATATCAGAGGTGATATCGGGTCCTCCAGCACCCCGATATCCATAAGCAGCGTTGAGCAACCGTTGGCTTCAATCTGATCTCGTACAAAGGCAAATTCCTCCCCTTTGGTATCAAATGTGCCGATAAGCAAGACGGTTTCAGCCATTGTGAGGGGCTTATTAAATTAACATTTCAGGCTCACTATATTCATTTGGCTATATTTTTGACAAACTTTTCCACGGCTCTTGGTCACTCACATCTATCATTCCATTACCATCCAGATCGTTTGCCGGGGAAAGGATAGCCAAGAATTCCAATGGCTCATCCTCGGAGGCGTTAATGGTGGCATGGATAACATTTTCCGGGATAAAAACCGCTTCATTTCTTTTCAAAATCCGGGACTCCTCCTCCAGCCACTGCTCGGCCTGGCCCGAAAGTACATAAATAATCTCCTCCATATTGGGGTGCCGGTGGAACGGATGCCCATTGCCCGGTTCCACCTTTACCCGGACGGTTATAAGCTGGTCACTGCCGGTTGTTTCCGGCGAAGACAGCCAGTGATGAATACCGCGCTCGAGTTTTTCCGGAGTTACATGATCCTTGGTTAAGAATTTTGAGGAAATATCTGTCATTGCTTTTTCAAATCTTATTTACATTAATTTTCCTATAGGATTAGAAAACCACCTTTGTCGTTAATCTTCTGGCGCCTGCTTTTCGAGCCGTTCGGCTTTGTATCCACCTTTCTTTTTGTCGTTCAGATACACTATTAAGAAAATGGCCGCCACGATAAAGCCCAGTGGGGCGACCCAAAGAAAGGCCATGCGGCCGCCATAATTATCAGCCGGCCGGAGCACTTGAGAGGCATCAGCCATGAGCTGCTGCTGGGGTACCCCGCTTTCAACAATAGCACGCAACGCATTTCCCGGTCAGGGTGCCGTTGAACGCCTTATTGGAGCGGTAGTAGTCCAGCGCCTGCCGGGTAAGGCTCAAGGCATTTTCCACATCTACTTCGCGGTAGCCCAGCTGCGCCAGTTCCTGCATGCTGGCTTCTTCAGCCTTCTGGACGTATTGCGGAAACCGCTCCTCAACCCGCTCCAGGACCGAGGCCGCCCGTTGTTCATTCAACCCCTCAGGCAGATAGCCGTCGGCGATCTCTCCCATAATGGCGTTCGAACCGCCGGCAGCAAGAAATCCCAAGCCAATAAGCAAGACAATTCCCAGAGATCCGGATTTGGGAAACCGTTCACTCATCAACCCAACCATGGTTGGAAAGATAGAACGCAACCCCACAACCAAACACGGTGGCTGCAAGCATCATTTGCACAAACTCAGTTTCTAGCAGGGCGAACATAAGCAGGCCCGTACCGGTTAGTATGGAGGCCCCAAATAACATGCCCGGAGGAGAAAACTTCTCTACAAAAGGCCCGGCAAAAATGCGTAATACCATCATGAGTCCACTGATCCAGGCAAACACCAAAATTCCGTGCACGCCTGCCGCCGAAAGCACCTCGGGAATCCAGCGGCTGGGCCCCATCTCCATCGACAGGGTGATCATCTTAAGCAGGATCAAACCCCAGATGAGCGGATGCGTAAGGGTGTAACGAACCATCTCCCAAATGGGTATGCCCACGTCGGCCGTTTCGGTTTTGGGGAATTTTTCTGGCAGGATCATGGCCCCGTATATGAGTACCGGGATATACACGATGGCAATCTGAACGGTCCAGTGGCCAATATTAATCGCTCCGACTGTTCCAATCTGTGTCATAAACCAACCCAGCAAACCTCCTAAAACCATCCCGCCCGGGAAAAAAGCATGGAAGTGATTTAACTTGGTAGTTTTATTATCGGGATACAGGGCTGCTACCATTGGATTCCCCGTAACTTCAATAAGCCCATTGCCGGCGCCGAACCCGATGGCTCCCATGAACAGAATCCAAAAGGCGGAAGGATCGCCGGCAAAAGGGAAAGCCGCCAGAAAAAGCGTAACCCCCGCCAGGTGACAAATAAAGGCTCCAATGGCTGATTTTCGGAAGCCAATCTTTTCGAGAAACGGGCCAATCGTCAGCAGCGATACTGCCATGCCCCACAAGGCTGCCCCGCCAATGTAGCCCACTTGCGCGTTGGTCAGGATAAATTCCGTCTTGAGCTGGTTGAGAATATTGCTGACGAGCACAAATGAGAAGGCCGTCGGCAGCAGGGCGATGCAGATTCCCCAGAACAGGCGGTCACGATTGATTTCGTTCGAAGAATTTGCTGCAACCATATTCAATTGGTTTAAATAATTTCTATTCAAATGAAATAATTAACCATATACTATATAGTCCTAGTTATTGTGTAGCCAACCGATACTATTTTTCAGGATGGTTCGGTACGCATAGTGGTAGTGGGCCTTCCCGTCATGACCAAATGTAAAGCATACTATCGGTCCACCTTCGCGTTTTACGGTCCACACTACCGGAAACTCTTCACCGGATTCCGGTTCAATCCCCTTAACCAGCACATTCATATCAGGTCCGTTGGGATTGTTCTCAAACCGGTATAATTCATCCTGCATATCAAAATTTTTCGGGACTCCTTTCGTAATGGGATGGTTTGAGTTAACAACCTGAAATTTAATTTCCTGGTATGGAGGATGACTCCTGGCACCGCCACTTACCAGTTCCCGATTAACACTCTGGCCAGTCCGACCAGTTGTACCAATTTGCAGCATGACCAATCAGCAGCCCTTTTCCGGAGTCAACAAAATCAAATATACCCTGCCGCAACTCATCATCAGAAAGCGGTTGATTAGTATTTAGGTACAGAATATCGACTTCTCCTGAGCAACTCACCAGCATAAGCCGGTTGATCTGTATAACGGACCATAGCCCCTGCTTCCCATATAATCTTAGAATCCTCCAGGTTAAACCAGCGTTCAAAATCATGGTGTGTTCCTCCACCCACGGAAAGCACACTGGGAAAACCAGCCTGCTGAGCTACTGCTGAGGGTGCTACCAAACCAGACAGCATTAGTAACAATATTAATTTATTAATATAATTGTATGCTAATTTTGACATCATTTTCGATTTTTGGCTTAAAATTCAGATAGTTTAAATTCACAATATTACTAACAAACCTAATTACATTTTTTAATATTCTGGCATAACCAGATTCAGTAAGAGCATTAAAGCAATAAATTGACTAATAGCAGGGGATGGCCATCCCTGCTATTAGTTTTGGGATCATGTTCACCTTTTAGTTAGGAAAACATGTTCTAGGAATTCATGATGACCCATTTTTCAGGTTGACTTAAGATGCTAGATATCATCTTATTCATCATTATATCAATCAAATATTATTATCAGTTAAGCTGGATCTTTTGAACTGGGGAATAAATCATATCCTCTTACAGCTGTAGCTTTAACACCAACACGTACAAAAACATAATCCTGAGTCGGTGTCATCGACGGGATGTCGGTGCTAAGGTTGATATTACTCATATCACTGATGTCATCGCCAAGCATCGTATTAGTACTAATGCTTGTTCGCGTATCAACATAGTTTGTTTTGCTAACATAGAGCTGTACATGTTCGACACCCTGTGCAATGGCACCGGTAACGATCTGTTCAACCTCGAAATTAGCTGAAACGGTGTTACCTGAATTGGAGAATTGAGAATTTCGAATCATGTAATAAGGCATGATTTCAATATCCAGCTGTTGATCTCCTCGTAATTCTACATCCAGTGTGTCTGATCCGCCTTCTCCTATACCGCTACCGATAAACGGGCCCTGTCCTGGTGGTACAACCAAGCGGTAATTTCCGTCGAATAGTACCGCAGAATAGGATCCGTTTTGATCTACCGTTACATTGATCGGCGATTCCGCGCCGAATCCGCTTTGCCACAATTCGAATGTGACATTATCATAGCTGACACGGACAGAATCGCCTTCATGGAGAAAAGCACCCTGCAATCTGGACTCGGGCTCATCATAATTATCGTAGTTGTTGAGGCTACACGCCGTAAAAAGAACCAGCGGAAGCAACCATACTATATATTGAATCTTCATAGTTATCACCTTTGATTTTTGCATGGATATTCTTACTGATTGGGATTCTGGACTAATTCTGGGTTACTGGACAAGACACCCGGGTTTATACGAGAGTAGTAGTTACCCAATCTAAACGTGACGGCATTGGTCACCACACTTGGAACTCGTTCCAAAAATACCCAATTGCCATCGTCTGAACCTCCAGGATTATGGATTTTATATGGCCAGAGTCCAATGGGACCGGTACTGGGTGCCGTAGCATCGCCGGGTGTGTCAGCGTCAATGTCGATCGGGGCACCATTCCACACTTGGTGGGCGATACGCCAGCGCTTGTAGTCCCACAGCTGATGTCCCTCGAACGCCAGTTCTACTTTGCGTTCATGTACAATTCGGTCAAAGGTGATTTCACTGGGTTCCAGGTCGTCGGTAAAGCCTGCCCGCTGGCGAACTTCATTCATATATTCAGCGGCCAGATCATTATCGCCCAACTCAAATGCCGCTTCAGCAGCATTCAGGTAAATTTCGCCAAGACGATAATGGATCCACCATATGTCACTACCGGTACCGATACGTCCGGCGGCCGGTGCCGGGATCAAGATACTTACGGATGTAAAATCCTGTTTGCGTACCCAGCTCCAACTGGTCAATAGGGCCGTCAAAGCCGACGACCTGCTCCGGCTCAGATTCGCCTGGAAGCGTTTTTTGCTGACCGAATTGATCGCCTGTTGTAATCGTCCCATTAGACTCCATGACCCCGGCCCAGATATCCAGATCCTGCCCTTTAAACTGGGACCCTGGCAGAATTACCGTACCGGCAAGTCGAGGATCCCGGTTGGCAAAGATTTCACTCTTGTCTTCATAAGCAATAAGATCGCCATTTGAATCGCGGTTCGGCATCGGTGCAAACGTGTTATCCATCAGTTCGAAATCCTGAACCAAGTTCAGCGATGGGTTCACGAAACCAGCTACAGCACCCTCCTCGGTTAGCGACTTGGGCTGGCTGTTGACCGTAAATTGATGCGTTTCACTTTGTAGCAAGTAATCCTTGGCCCAGATCACTTCCGGGTTATCCTGTTTATCCCTGAAGAGGTCTGTAAAGTTAGCCGAAAGATCATTGGGATTTCTCTTATAAAGAGAATATCGGCCACTTTCAATAAGTTCAGTTGCCGCATCAAGAGCGGATTGGTAATACCCTTCGGCCCTGCCTTCAGGTATTCCCACTTCTCCATTTGGCAAAAAAACAGATGGTGTATTAGCTCCATACCGGGCGATAGAACCGGCATAAAGCGCGGCCCGTGATTTCATCGCCATTGCTGCTCCCCATGTAGCGGTGGATTTAATACTGGGATCTGTTGGCAAATCAGAAGCTATGGCATCCATTTCTGAGATGATGAAATCGTAGACCTCTGCTTCTTCAGCACGCGGCCTAAATAACCGAGTGGGATCTTCGCCCTGTTCGTAGCTCAGGGTGTCAGTTATCAGGGGCACACCGCCCATACGTTTAACCATTTCGAAATAGGCATTAGCACGCAAGAACCTGGCTTCTGCAACAAACTGGTTCAGCTGGTCAGGTTCCATCTGATCGGAGTTCGCCTCGGCTCGGGCAAGGAAAAGGTTGATATTATGGATATATCCATAATCCCAGTATTCCCAGGCACCATAATCGTAGGTTTGTCGCCGCACTCTCCAGTAGTCTCCGTTTCGGGACGGGAATGCTTCGTCAAAGTCGGTAAAATTCCAGTACTGCTCCAGCTCCTGATAATCAGGTTTGCTATCGTATATACTGGCAAGGTTCGACCGAACAAGGTCCGGATTGGACCATACCTGGTCTTCAAGTAATACATCTTGCGGGTCACGGCTCAAGAAGCTGTCTTGGTCACAGCTCATGAGGCTCACAACCAGAATCACACTCAATATTAGAATACTATAAGTTTTCATGATCAAAGATCTTTAAGAATTACAAATTTTGGTTGATCAAAAGGTCAGATTTACACCGATGTTCAGAGTTTTCATCTGGGGATATTGCAGACCATTCTCATCGGCAACCTCTGGATCTAAGAAACTGGCTTGATCCTTCAGGTTATCAAAGGAAAAGAGATTGTATGTGTTGATATAGATCCTAGCCTGCTTCATTGCAAGTTTGTTTGTCCACTCCTGTGGGAGGTTATATCCTACTTGTAAGGTCCTAAGGCGTAAGTATCGGACATTAATCAACCAATAGGTAGAATTCTTGTTATAATTACTGTGCCCGGGTTGATTGTACCGAAGGGGCGGATAATTACCCTCAATCCATTCACTATTCGGGTCAAAAACATCAGCGCGGCGCCACGAATCCAAGTAAGAATTCAGGATGTTCCCATTGTTCTGGAATGGCCAACGGGCTTCCCAGTTGCGGTTGTAGGAATACATTCCGCCAAATGAGAAGTTGGCAGTTAAGTCAAAGCCTTTCCAGGCTGCCGAGAAACCAAAACCACCGTATAATGAAGGCGGTTCACCTGTATTATATCCGATCGGACGTTCGTCATATCCATTGATGACGCCATCACCGTTCACATCCTTGTAGATAAAGTCCCCTGGCAGCAGTGTGGTATTTCCTTCACCATCAATATTCACATCATAATTATTGATCTGTTCTTGGGACTGGAACTGGCCGGTCACTTGATACCCCCAGAAAGTTCCGCTCCACCGGTTTTCGCTGGCAGTTCGGTAACGATCCCAAGAGTTGCCATAACGTGGGTTATATCGGTTCAGGATTTTGTTACGTGAGTAGTTCACGTTCCCGAATACACTATAGTTAACCTCTCCAGTGCTGCCGTTATAGGTCAAGCTCATCTCGGCTCCCATCTGGGCATCACTTTCTAAATTTTCCTGGGGCAGAGAATATCCAAGCTCAGCGGGCAACAATACATCACCACGTTCGGCAAGCAATCCATCACGTTTGCGGTAGAAATAATCAACACTGCCTTCAATGGTGCCGTCCCAGAGCTCAAAATCGGCCCCGATATCGGTCATTTCACTAGTAAACCAAGTAATATTGGTAATGGGCAAGCCTCGGTCAGTTGAGGTTGTTACTGCCGTACCATCGCTTATAAAGGTACCAGTAGCATAATTGTAACCAGGCACATAAGCATAGTTACCGATAGCAACATCATCATCGCCCAGCACCCCATAAGAAGCTCGAAGCTTCAAATTAGTCAACACATCGTCGCCTACCAGATTCTGGAAAAACGGCTCTTCCGTAATTCTCCAGCCGACTGAAGCAGATGGGAAAAAGCCCCAACGCTCGTTGGGCGGCCATTTCCAGGAGGCGTCATAACGTCCGGCAAATTCAACATAATATTTATTGGCGTAGTTGTAATTCACGCGGCCGACATATCCAATACGTGCCTCATCAATTATATTGTGATCATACGTATCCATATCCTCGTACTGAATAATATCCAGCTCATTAACGGGAGGGACGTTATGCTCCCAGGTAAGTCGTTCATTCCGCTGAAACCACTCGCTTACGGCTGTAGCGGAAACATTATGATCACCAAAAGAATTATCGTAATTCAATTGAACCTGGATGTTATTTTCGGTAATCAAGTCTTGTCCGCGTTCCTGCCACGGATTGGTACTTCCACCGGTACGATTGTATGTATCGGTGGAAGGATCATACGTATATGCGTCATAGGTGTACTCGTGGTTATTTAACAAGTTAGTAGCATAGTAATACGAGTAATTCACCCGACCTTCAAGCCCTTTAATCGGGAAGTCATAATCAGCATGAATGTTAGTCTGCACTACACGCCAATCGTTTGTCCATTTCCCCGACGTCTCATAGTTCCATAAAGCAGCATTGGTCTGAGTGTGCCCGATGTCATTCATGTAGTTCGGGTTGTCATTGGCATATGGCCCATAGGTAGGTCGGTTGCGCATTACAGAAAACCGGGGCAACCAGTAGTCATCTCCACCAGGAATTCCGGGACGTGCACGGGATTCAACGCGACCGTTGATATCGAAACCAACTTTAAGACCAGCTCCTACTCGTGTGTCAACATTGGCCTGCAGGTTGGTACGGTTGAAGGTATATTGTTCGTATACCGCATCCTGGTCAAAACGGGTCACGGAGAAGTAGTAATTGGTGTTTTCACTTCCGCCCGATACGTTTACATTGGCTTGGTATTTCGGGGCATAGTCGCGATATATAATGTCAGCCCAGTCATAACTCTGGTATCCATATTCAGTTCCAGCCTGCCACTTGTCAAGCTCTTCCTGGGTGATACTGGTATTACCGTAACTGTTAATTTCAGCACGAGCCCTAGCCCGGTTATACTCAAATCCGCTGTCTAATACATCATTGGGGAAGCGCGTCATCCGCTGGAAACCGTAGTAGGTATCCACATTCACCGTAGGCGTTGAATTCAGGCTGCCTCGCTTTGTCTCAACTACAACCACTCCGTTAGCCGCACGGGACCCGTATATGGCGGCAGCAGAGGCATCCTTCAGTACGGAGATACTCTCGATATCACTGGAAGACAGGTTATTGAACTGTCCTTCATCCTTTACTATGCCGTCAATAACATAGAGCGGCTGACCCATATTACGAACTTCGATATTAGCTCCGGAACCTGGGCGGCCTTCCGATTGCCGAAACGACAAACCGGAAACCTTGCCCGCCAAGGTAGTACTAACCGTAGCACCACCTTTAACTTTAGCAAGCTCTTCAGCCCCTACACTCGAAATAGAACCAGTTATAGAGCCCTTTTCTTGGGTTCCATAACCTACAACAACCAGTTCTTCACCGGATATTGTTTGGGATTGCAGGGCTATATCGATCTGTGTTCTTCCATTAATAGGCACTTGCCGTGTTTGGTATCCAATAAATGAATATACTAATGTATCCTGCAAGGAAGGTGTATTTACCTCATAATTACCGTTAGCATCAGTAGAGGCGCCAATATTGTACCTTTTACAGCTATATTAACTCCTGGTAATGTTTCATCTGTTTCTGCATCTGTGACCTTTCCTGATACGACTTCAAGGATATCGCTGGCACCGGTTGTAGGAGTTCTAGCTGTAAGTACATAGATCTGATCGGTTTCTTTTTTATAGTTCAGTCCCTTGTCTACAAGCAATTTACTTAACGCCTGACCAAGATTTTTAGATTTAAAAAAAGAACGCTTGACGAATTTGCCTTCTACTAACTTTGAGTTGTATAGAAATGATATTTTGTAGTTTTCTTCAATCTCCGCTAATGCCTCTTTTAGAGTAATAAGGCTTTTAGCTTCTAGTATTGAATTTGCATTGGTTGTATAAAGTGGTCCTTCCAAAGTTTGACCTGTTGCTATTTGGCTACCCTCTAATCCGGTAAAGTAAAACAAAAGCAACACGCTAACTGTCACTTTTAAAATGGTACCTGAAGATCTCATAATTTCCCCTATATTAAGTTGCGATTTTATTATTGGAATTACAGTCGTATCAGTTGTAGAGCTTGTTTGATCTTTATTTTTGGTTATTGATTCTTGTTATCCCATTTCTATGTCTTATATCCCAAGATAGACGGTGTTCTCATCTATGTGTACACTAGTATCCAGCGTCATAGATAATACTGATGTAATAACATCCAAATCGGTATTTTTTATAGAGCCGGTAATACGCTGAGTAAAAAGATCAGGATTCCTCACAATCACGTGGATCCCATAGGTGTTCTCAATTCGGTCTATCACTTCAGCTAATGGGGTTTCATCAAACACTAATTCATGTGATTTCCAAGAGGTATAAACCTTGGTGTTAACCTCTTTGGTGTAAACGATATCCCACGAGCTATCTAGTTCTGCCATTTCACCGGGTTTAAGAAATATTCGCTCTTTATTTTTTGCCAGTGGCTCAACAGCTACACTACCCTCTTCTAAAACTACCCTTGTCTTATTATTTCTTGTTGACACTACAAACTCAGTTCCCAGAACCTGTATAACTCCTCCTTGGGTACGAACTTTAAATGGCGAGGCATTGGGCCCATTTCTTTTGGCTACAGAAAAATACGCCTCTCCCTGCAGAAACACCTGCACATTTTGCGGATTCTTGTTATTCACTTTGTATATAAGCGAGGAATGGGCATTTAGCGTAATGATTGAACCATCTGAGAGACTAATTTCTTTTTGTTCACCGTAATCCGTCTTTACCTCATTTTGACCATACTTTTTGCTTTCTACATGGTCATCTGGTGTATGATAGAAGTAAACAGCGAATCCTGTAACCGCAGCTAATAATAAAGCAGCCGCAATTCTTAATACCCATGCAACTCCAGTATTTCCTATGTTGCTTACCCTTTTTCCTTTATTCAGCTTTGACCTTTGCCTTAATTTCTTGTTCAGCAAATCCCAAGATTGCTGAACACTGGCGTCTGTATATTCTTCAATTGAGAATCCTGCTATTTTTTGCTGAGCTTTTTTTGCAAGCCTGCGGTTTTCTGGATTATTTTTAACCCATTGATCCCAATATTCTTTCTGCTCGTGACTCGCTTCTCCATTCACCCATTTCCTAAATGATGAGCTTTTCACCAAATCATCCAAGGTATAATTGTGGTGTAACCAGTTTAGATTCAAAACTTATATGATATGTTTTCGCCTTATATTTGTTTAATAGACGGGACGTAGTTCCCATTTGTAATGAAAAAAATTACTTTTTTCTGAGGAAGGCTTTTTTAGACGTAAATTGCCTTCAAAATGCCTTAATGACCAAATTGTTTAAAGAGGAAAGGTCAAAAATTGAATAATAATCGATGATGAAATCTCTATTTCAGAATCTCTTTTAAAAACTTGAGTGCTTTATAGACGTAATTGCGAGCAGTTTGATAGTTGATTGACATGACCTCCTCAATTTCATCATAGGTCATCCCATGGTAAAATTTGAGGTAAAGCACTTCACGGTGGCTTGGAGTTAATTTACTGAGAGCATTATCGAGTTCTTTTATTATTTGTTTGTAATTTTCACGCTCAATGATCAATTCTTCAGCATTAAGTTTAATTGTTGGTTTAACCTCATCTTTTGAGGTATTTAATATTTTAAGTCTTCGATTTTTCTTTCGCAATTTTGAAAGCATGCCGTTTCTCAGGGATCTCCATAGGTAGGTTTTTACACCACTTACCTCCTGCAGTTCTTTCCGTCGGTTCCAAATTTTTAAAAAAAGATCGTGAATGGAGTCTTCTACAAGTCCAGGATTGCCAGACATTTTCAAGGCATATTTATACAGATCTTTGTAGTGGCGAAAATAGAGTGATTCAAATGCCTTTTTATTACCATTTATTACTTCTTTCCAAAGTTCTGGATCTGTAAGTTCCTCTATCTTAGACGAAGAAAACTCATCTTTTTTCGATAAAGCCTTCAATCTTTTACCCATTACCTATCCCCAAATAGTGTAGCATTTTAAGCAAAAATACGATATCCCCTTCGTTAATAATGTATAAAAAAGAAATGTGATCGTCAGAGCTTATTTTCACACATAATAAATTGTGCTCTTCGACCTCGCCCTCCAAATAGAGGGATGTTATCGCTAACATAGCATTAGAAAACATAGTTGTAATTACAGATAATAACAAGAGACTCTATGGGAAAAACCTATCTATAATTCTAAAATTTAAAATAAAATAATTTCTCAAGAAACAATTGTGACGAATTATCGCAAGTGCATAATAAAGGCAAGATCAATGTTTTCAATTATTTACTTTTATGCACTATAATCATCATTTGAAATATTGCTTGAACATAGAAAAGAAAAAACAAATTACTGCAAGCATGAAGATTTTCATCAATTTTGTATTTTCTTAGAAAGAGACCGTTAAATTAGATGCCGATTGAGGCCGTGTTTCATTTTGCAGATGCAAAGAAGAAAAAAACTGACTAACTAGTTATGTAAAAAAACCAAGTAAACTTTTTAAATACGATCTATTCACATAAAAACTGATTCTCACAATTTTTAAAAAAATACTTTTCAAACATCTCATTTTATTTGTAAGAGCCCTGAACATTTTTACATAACTATTCCACCACCGGGAACTGTGAGCTCCTTAACGTAGTCACCCGTAAGGGATCAATACGATCTCCTCCACAGCCTGATCCCTAGTTTCCGGAGTATGCCCGTAGGTGTACTGGCCGCTTACCGGCAGTGGTCCGGCCGAATGATTATACATGGTCCAAGAGGGAATGCGCTTGCCGTTTGTTTGTAACTGCACAGGTACATTCTCCAGGTTCCACGGGTATCGTCCGAGCTTCTCATCCCGGTAGATCACCTTAAAACTCATCTCATCTATACTCTCCGCGGTAATACCGTAGTTCCACGGGTCGGTTGGGAATACCTCTTAATAAGAGTGCTGGATGCGCCAGGTACGCTCGTCCGGCAGATTTTCCTCCCAGCGCTCCCCGATCTTCAGGGCATAGACCAGCGGCCCACGCTCGATGCCTGCCGACATCTCGGCCCAGCGGCTCTTGCGCACGTCCATAGGCAAGGGTCAGTGACACCCGGTCGCCGTACTGACCAACTCCGGTCGATTTTCACCATCTTGCCACCACCGCTACCCTGGTTCCACTGCTCACCGTTGATCGTGATACTGAATGTTTTGGCCCATGCGGGAATCCGCAGTTCCAGCGGAAACTGCACTTGATGGGGCGTCTGAATCGTAAATTCGATCGTCTCCTGAAACGGGTAATCCGTTGTTTCGGTGATCGTCACCTCTGTGCCGTCTCCCACCCCTTTCCTTTCGGGTGGCTGATAGGGACCGGTTTCGCCGTCGCCCTGTTGCCCCCTCCACTCTTGGAGTCGCTTGCTGAACTCCTCGCGGATTTCGGCATAATGAGAGTTATAGGCCAAGTTTATGCGCTCCTGTGGATCCCGGATTAAATCATACAGCTCCACGAACGGTCTATTGTGATTTCGCATGCCGCGTGCTCACTGACGTATGACTTCTCCACCCATGAGGACCAGTATTCCCGACCGCCATCGTGATCCTTGGCCTGGTCCATATGGGTCTGGTAGCGAATTTCTGGGGCTAAATTATTTATATACTTATATCGCTTGGTTCGCAGCATGCGCATCGGGGAGCGATTCATGGTCCCATCCCCGGTGTGGGAACCAACTACGATTTCCCGGTGCTCTTCGGCTTCATCTAACAGAACTGGCAAAAAACTTTTGCCATCAATTTTCTCTGGCTTTGAAGGCGGTGATCCACCCGCTATTTGGATTACAGTTGGAAGCAGATCTACCAGTGAAATCAAGGCATCGCTGTCAGACCCGCCTTCAATGACGCCCGGCCATTTTACCAGCAAAGGTACCTGCATACCGTAATCGTACAGATTCCATTTCCCGAACGCCCACTGAGGACCTTGATCTGCGGTGAAGATTACCACTGGATTTTCGTCCAGATTATGCTTTTCCAGGCTGGACAGCAACTTCCCTACATTGCGGTCCATTTTGGTGATGTCTGTGTAATATCGGGCCCTGGCTTTTCGTGTGTCCCCAGTATCGATATGGGGGCGTGGAACATTCACGGATGAAGGATCGTATTCAGCCTCTTCTGGCCATATTACATGCGGACTGTGATCGTTGACTACAAGTGTAAACGGCTCTTTCTGGCTGGATGCTTCACTGAGCCACTTATCAACCGGTTCCATATTCAGGTCGGTCCATAGGACACCGTCATTTTCATGTCCGGGTTCCGGCACATTCGTGTGGCGAATCAACTCAAAGGGATAGGCGCTCTTGGGTCCGATATGATATTTACCAGCCAGTGCTACATCGTATCCCAGCTCCCGCAGGTAATCCGGCAGGGTTCGCACCACCCCTTCTTTAATACCGGTGTGGTTGGCATGGGCCCCGTTGCGGAACGGCATCATGCCCGTATGAATGGAAGCCCGGGAAGGCGCACAGGTTGGAGAGCTGGCAAAGGCTTGAGAAAATAGCATCCCACCCTTTGATAGTTTATCGAGGTTGGGAGTACGTATTTCTTGGTTTCCATACGGACCGATATCCTCGGCTGCAAGATCGTCAGCGATAAATAAGACGATATTCGGCGGTTGACCCTTATCAATGGTTTGGGGCCGCAACGAGCTCCTCAAAACCAAAAAGCATCATGATCCCGATCAAGCATCGGGAATGCTATGTCAAACTTTTTAACCATATTCGACGATTACTCACCCTCGATCAGTTTTTGATGTAATTCGCGCAAGTGCTGTTCGTCAAACTTGATCACTTCCCGGTCGTAGGTCATAATCCCGTTGACTTCCGCTTCAACATCGGTAGTCTGGGTATACACGGCACCGGCCAGACCCTTCTCTTTGAGTTTCATTACCTCTCTAAGAAGGCGATCATAGGTGTTGTGCAATTTATCTTCGGAAGTGGAAGTCTCATAATGACTGGGAGCTTTTGCGAAATCCTGAACCCACAGGTGATCTTCGACAACCAGCGCCTGTCCGCCGTATTCACCGAGAATAGAAGCACGATCATCTTCTGTAGGCGGCATATCCGGGCCGGGATAGCTGTGGATGTCATGCATGTCGCCCACCCCGCGATCTTGCCAGCCGCTGGGAATGTCCACCAGGCGCGTGGGATCCAGCTCCTTGGTCAGGTCCGCAATTTGGGCCGTCTGGAACTGTCCCCATCCCTCGTTGAACGGCACCCAGGTCACAATGGACGGGAAGTTGTAAAACTGGTCAATCATCGACTTGAATTCACGCTTAAAGTCATACGCGGATTGGGCCACGCGATTAATATCCTCTCCCCCCCGACGGAAACGTTCATCACCGTTGGGCATATCTCTGCCAGACTCAGTATCCCAACCTTGTCGGCCCAGTAGTACCAACGGTTCGGCTCCACCTTCACATGCTTGCGAATCATGTTGTAACCGAGATCCTTGGTCACCTGGATATCATATTTGAGGGCTTCATCGGTCGGCGCGGTATAAATGCCATCTGGCCAGAATCCTTGGTCCAGCAGACCGAAATGGAACAGCGGCTCGTCGTTTAGGAACAAGCGAGTATACCCATCTGGGGCGGCACCCAGCCGAATCTCACGCATTCCAAAATAACTTTCTACCTGATCTACCGTTTGTCCGTTACAGCGAAGTTCTACAGTCAGGTCATACAGAAACGGATTGTCCGGTGACCACAACTTGGTGTTGGGTATGGAAATATCGAGCTCTTCTCCCAGTGATCCGGATGCCTCACCGGCCACATTGCCGTTGGCATAAGCGGTGGCATGGACCGTATACCCGTCCGCATCCGAGCTACCGTTGGCCGTTAGGTGTAGGTAGGAATTGTCGATATTGGGGACCATCTTCAGATCCCTGATGGCTACCTCGGGCACCGGCTCCAGCCAGACGGTCTGCCAGATGCCGGTAGTGGGCGTATAAAAGATACCCCGTGGATCACGTACCTGCTTGCCGCGTGGCTGGAAACCGTCATCCGTGGGATCCCATACGGCGACCGTTATTTGCTGTTCACCACTGGATGTCAGCTCATCCGTTATATCAGCCGTAAAACTGGTGTAGCCGCCCTCATGATGAGCTACGGAATTCCCGTTCACCCACACATCGGTCTTCCAGTCAACCGCCCCAAAGTGAAGCAGCAGGCGTTGGCCGTCCCAGTCAGAGGGCACGCTAAAGGTCCGGTGATACCAAAGACGGTTATCCGGTCCGACCCTTTTTTTTACGCCTGAAAGCGCCGACTCAATCGGATAGGGAACCAGGATCTTTCCATCCCATCCGGAAGGTTTCTCCTGCAGAGCGGGCTCGATGGTATAATTCCATAATCCATTCAGGTTTTTCCATTCGTCTCGCTTCATTTGTGGGCGCGGATATTCCGGAAGCGGATTATCTGGATCTATATCATCCACCCAGCGGGTCATCATCGGGTTCTCTGCCGGCTGCCAGAAGGAACTTTGGGCATTTATGGATTGACAATCAGTAAAATTTATGACGATTAAAACTATCAAAAGATAATATGCTCGAATATTTAATCTTCCCATAATAGTAATTGTTAAATGTATTTTGCTAGAGGAGACGAAGTTTCTTCTAGGTTAACCGGTTCTGGGAAAATTTAATCTAAGTATTTCTCTTGAAACTGTCGTTGAAGTTCTTTGGGGCCTAAGACCGGGTAGGGGTCGTTATGAATTCGTTGTTGATCTCCTTGGTCTTCCATCCACTTTTGCAACTTGTTGCGAAGATCATCAATTTCCTTTTGATATTGTATTTCTCCGATTAGATTATTTTGCTCCGTCGGATCCTCCATCAGATCATAAAACTCCTCCTTTGGACGCATAAAATATCTTTTTACTATTGCAGCGGCCTCCGGATCTTTCTTGGCTTTCTGAGACCACGAATCCCAGTAGCCTGCCCTCCCGTCATTTCTCAACAGATCAGAATGGTTGGTGTGGTAATGATTTGGTAGCAGATTCAAAATATACTTGAACCGGTCGGTGCGAACACTGCGAATTGGATACACATTGTAAATTCCATCGCCCGTATGAGTAGTAAAAATAAACTCGCGATGGGCGTTCGATTCACCGGTCAATATAGGAGCAAAGGAACGGCCATCGATTTCCTCGGGCATTGAACCGCCAGTCAGATCCAGCAGGGTTGGGAATATATCGATCCAACTCACCATGGCGTCCGTACGTGAACCTTCCTGGATGTGATCGGGCCACATCACAATGAGCGGAACTTGGATACCTGCGTCATACAGATTCCATTTGGCAAATGGCCATTGGGCTCCATGATCACCAGAAAAAAGAAATATAAAGTCATCTCCAAATCGTTTTTCTGTCAGATCCATTACTTCCCCAAGCTCCTTATCTATACCCGTAATATCGGTGTAATAACGGGACATATGCTCACGGGTTTCTTGCGTGTCAATGAAATACTCAGGCAATTCTATTTCATCAGGTTCATAGGCCATGTTCTCAGTCCAAAGGATATGTGGGCGTTTATCTCCCACAAGGATGCATCTAGGCTTTTCTGATGGGTTATTTTCAAGATATTCAGCGATATGACCGGAAAGATCTCCCCTTTTGGGCACATCTTCATAGTAATCAAATTTACTCTTTTCATTCATTGGCCCGTGAGCTACCTTTCCAAATGCTATAACTTCATATCCATTCTCTTGAAGCCTTTCTGTTAATAATGGAATGCTGGGATCTGGGTACGTGTGATTTGCCTCCGCACCATTTCGTGCAGGCATCAATCCTGTTAGCAACGCTGCTCGACTCGGTGCACAACTAGGAGAAGCGATAAACGCTCTGTCAAATGTTTTACCCATCGCTGCCAATCGATCAATGTTTGGCGTTTTTAATAAATCATCTGCGCCATACACACTCACATCCTGCTGGCTATGATCATCTGTCATATAAAAGATGATATTAGGCTGTTGCTGTGCGACAGTATATTGCACAGCTAGAAGTAATATCACCGAGCTATAAATAAGCCGCATCATCGGCAAAGATTTTGAAATTTAATTTATTGTACAGTTACGCTCTCACTGGTTTTTGAACTCTATCTGTACGGGATTTTGCATTCTTCTTCCTGTAAATAAAACAAAATCTTCAAATACCTGACTGTCACCAAATTTGGGATTACCTGTCTCCCAGCCGGCAATGAATTTATAACTTACCGGTTGATTTTGAGTTAAATTGAGCTCGATAAAAGCAGTTGAATCAACGGAACCTCCAGTAAATTTTCGCGAACCGTAATTCACAAAATTATCTGCAGTGGTAATTATTGACATTCCCAAGTTTACCCCGTTATAGCTCTGAAGGCCGTGACTCAACAAATATTGGAACGGGGAATAGCCAGTACCAAAGCTCGGCTTCTCCATTTAGTTTACTAGTTACCATCCCTGCTATTAAATTGATAGAATGTTGAGGTCCGGTCAAACTTACTTCATTCAAATAACCCTGGTCACCAGCCCAAATAGAAATTCGCTCTTTTATGCTATATTCTTCATCTCCAACCGGCCAATTGCTGTAGGTTAAATCAAAAATAGCCCGCACCGGTCCATCTGTCACTTCCGTAAACGTTTCTTCACTGGTATTCTGCAGCCGATAAAGCTCCTCATCCATTTTAGCGGCAATTGCCCCGCCCCCTAATGAATTTCCGACGTGAAGAATATCCATCCCCCAGTCTGCCAGGGAGTGATAATTATCTCCCCCAATGCCTACATCCTGTAGCACCAAATCAGAAGTTTGCTTACCCCAGATGTCGAAAGCATTTCGTTCATCAAAATATATTCGAAATCCAATCCTGTCATTCTCCCAACCTGGACCTTCAAATTGATAATAGAAAGGAGTCGTAAAATCTCGTTCATAATCCCCGGGATGCACTTCCGATTTGAGTTCATTATAGCTTCCTGTGGTACTATCGTACTTTGCAAACCAGACTTGAGCACGATCAATAAATGATGGAACCGGATCATTATTTGATGATCTTAAAAACAAACTTCTGGTGCTTTCTGCTGGTAAAGAATAAACAAGCGCCATTTCATCCCAATGGCCATCCCCATCTAAATCATCAAGCTGATAGGGTACTGTATTCTGCTCTCTGTCGGTAATCTCAAAAAAATCTCCATTTGGGAGGGCATCATACTTGTCAAGAGAATCACGCTTGATCACGATATGTGCATCTGGACGGGCCTCTGAAAGCGTGTTTGTTACCGATATTTCTACTGCTTGGTCACCGGAACAGGCAACAATACAAAATAACAGGCCCAGCGGTACCCAACGATTTAAATGTTTTTTTAACAACATGTTTTCCTGTCACTTTAATCTTTCAATTATAAATTCGGTAATAACCAGGAATCAGAAATAAAAAAGAAACACTTTATCCTTGATGTTTAATCGAAAAACCTAGCCTTTTAGGATGCAATATTACTTATTCCAGCCATACGAGCTGCGTAAAAGCCCCATTTTCGGCTACATCCCACACTTCCACGCGTACCCAGTTGCGGCCTTCCAGGTTGGTGGTCAGCTCAAAGCTCCGCTGCCCGAAGGACTCGGTTTCATGAAGAGGTATTTTTTCCTTGTACACCTCTTCACCGTCTCCCGATATGATCTCGATATACTTCAGTGGAAACGTCCAGCTCACATCCAGACTTATCGTGCTTTTGCCCCCGTTCAGGGTTAGCGTTTCCCCGGCCCTCTTGCCGTCCACGGTAAACTCCGGTAGTAAAATCTCACCAGTGGTAGAGAAAAACTTGCCCTGCTGCATCGCATCGATGATGGTAGGCCACCCATCTTCAAACTTGGGAAGCTCATCCATCTGCATATAATTGACATTCATGTGGGCATAGGTTTCGTAGTCAGGCTCCATTTTAAACACGTCCGCCTCGGCCAGTACCTTTTTTTTCTGACCCCAATTTGCCATATCGTCCATCAAGTCCAGCACCCGCGTGCCCAGCTCCGGCTGCGAGAGATCGGCCGGCATCGGCTTCCAGGCGGCTCCGAGGAACCGGTCGGACTTGTAAAACTCCTCATCTTTGTATTTGTCCGGATACCCGATGGAACCCTTGATACGGGGGTGGGCAGTCCAGGCCAGTCCGTCTTCTAGCTCCATCAGCTTCTGCATATCCTCGACGCTGCCGATCCGGTATATTTTCCCGTATTCGGGATGCTCTTCCACAAAGGGTACTCCCTCATCTCGAGGTTCCCGGGACATCACCCAGTACACCGGGCTTGCAAAAATGTTCATCCAGTGACCGCCAAACCAGTTGTTGGGCTCTTCGCCGGGCAGGAGCAGGAAGTTGCCATCAGACAGGCGGGCGCATTCTTCGAAGAAGATCTTTAATTCGCTAAAGCGTTTTATTTCAGGACCTCGCGGGCTCCCATCCAGATGGAATTCCCCCATATGGATGATGTTAACGCCCAAATCCCGGTAGGCCTTCACAAAACCGGGGATTTCAGGCATCGGCCGATGGTTCAGGATATCGTCGGTATGCTCTTGGTGAAAATGGCTGGACATCGTATAATAGCCTTCCAGCGGTTCATAGGTGTCACTATGGGTATATTTTTTAACCTCATCAAGCACCTTTCCATCCTTTTGGGTGCTCAGCAGGCAGAAAAAGTTCAAATCCTGCTTTGTGTTCGGTGGGGCGTTGAACCAGGGTACCCAACGCCGGTCGCCCAAGAGATCATGACGAATGCCTATCCCAAAATCATCTACAATCCCGCGATAATTACGCCCGTACCACGTATGCTTTTCATTAAAGGCGTTATCCAGCGGATAAAAGTACTGGTGCGGAGGAGGGAACACCGCCAGGCTTCCGTGCTGATTCTCCGCAATGATGGTGCGATACTTCACCTTTACATTCCGACTCTGCTCTGAGCCGTCAATCATCGCATTTTGGACAAAATCATCGGTGTCCGACCAATAAATTTCTTCCCACGGGTTCTTGGAACTGGTAAACCCCGCATCGTAGATGATGGCCAGCGAATCGACCTCGGTGCTCATCTCAGCGGAGACATTCATCAGAGGACTACCGTTGTAAAGGGTCAGGTTAATGGTGCCCGTGAACGGGCCGCCATTGGCATTGCCCACTATGATATGTGTTCGACTACCTTCTGAAACAACTCTGGCATTGTCCTTCTCTAGGTTAACAGTGTAGGTTTCATGTGGTCCATAGGGCGGATTGTCAAAAAAGACCGTCCAGCCGTTGCGGTCGAGGTTGCGTTCGCCGACAGTGAGCAGAAATGTGGGATTCAGATTAGCGGCCACCTCTTCCACACCACCGGGGGCATCCATTTTTAGGCTTTCGATCAGGGGGCTGCCCGGCTGCAAATCCAATGCCAAGTATCCCCGGTTCTTCTCGCCGGTCATCCACGAGACATTCAGCATATCCCCATCCACGTTAACCTGTGTCTGCCCCTGTTTGTTGAATTCTGATAGATCGACCGGAGTTTGAGCCTGTAACGTTGGGCTGCTAAAAAGGTAAAAAAGACACATCCAAATTGTTGCTACTGCAATATTGGATACAAGTGTAATTCGGTTGTTTTTAAAGTTCCATCCTGCCATTTCAATCCCTTATTTTAGATAATATTAATTACGTGTATTTATCCCATCATACTTTATAAAATGCATTTAAACCAACAATTCCATGCCAAATCCGGGATCCGGGGAGGGGGTTAGTATGCCTTCTTCAAGTTTATAGGCTCCAAAGTTCACATCTTCTGAATCACAAGTGACGCCTTCAATGGTGGGCATATTACCCAGTCCACCTGCCAGATGGGCGATATAGTAGGTTTTTAGCAGAGCTCCCCAAGCATGTGGTGATGCAGAGATTCCCATCTCAATAAGTTGTGGCATCAGCTTGCGCCAAGCAGTGAATCCATGACTAACAATATCAGTTAAATGAAAGTCCAGGATCCGTTTTTCATATAGATCCATCAGGAGCTCTTGGTCAGGACGGGCTTCTCCATCTGATAAAAATATTTCCCTGCCGTTGTCGAGAAGCCACTTTCGCAACTCTAGGTAATCCTTGTAGTTCTCATGGAATGGCTCTTCAAACCAAAACAGATCGATACCTTCTATCCCTTCCAAATATGTAATCGTATCCTCCAAGGTATATCCGTTGTTGGCATCAACCAGAATATCGCAATCCGGAAAGTGCTCAGCCACCAGTTTGGTCACTTCGATATCCCGCTTCATACCTTCGTCATGTGGCATCCACTTGTTGCCCCGACCTATTTTCAGCTTGAATTGCCGGTACCCCAGATCATAATCATATTGACACTCCTCCAGGATTTTATCTATTCCCGCAGGATCTTCTTCAGGATCCATATCATCAAAATAGATCATACCGCTATAACAGTTCGTTATAAACGGTGTGGATCTTCCAAGAAGTTCGTAAACGGGTTTTTCCAAGATGACTCCGGCTAGATCATGAAGTACAACATCAAAAACTTCTGCCTGTTCATCGGTGAGCCCGATTGAAGGATCAATCAGGTCGGAAACCTGTTTCCCCTGAACGTATTCAGCGGTTTGCTTCCATTGATCTTCCCCGCCCTGTAACATTCCCCATCCCATGGCCCCTTGGTCGGTCCGCAAGATACCAACATCAACCTCGGGGCCAAAGCCATGGATTCCAAGCCGAGAATTTCGCCCTACTTGCCGCGGATAGTTTAGCTGTACCGAGGAAAACTCGACCGAATCTATAGTATGATTTTGAAGTTCCTCGTCCTGCGCACGCTCGCCCGATTCAGAGGGGCTTCGGGCTGGATTACAAGCTGTTGCTACCCCTCCCGCACCTACTGTTAAAAAATAGACAAAATCTCTTCTTTTCATTAGATACTATATTTTAAAAAGTATTAACCTTTACTAAAGTTCTATATTATAGACTTGCGAGAATAGTAATTCCGACCTTCCGGCGATTTTTAATCCGACTCTTGCAAATACATTCTGTCTCCCCTCTAAATCATTGTCAGCGAGACTGATTGAAAGATTTATAGAATCACCGAAGGTAATCTGATCTCCAGCCAGTGTTGTGTTGGCCTCATTGTATATTTGATCAACAATATTTGCGGTACCCAGATAAAGTCCTACGTATTCAAGATCTCGATTGCTGTTTACCTGTTGCACACTAAATGAAGCTTCAATATCTCCTCCGGCAGCATTAATGGACTCATTATTAATGATATAATACGGTTCAACTGGAACCTCTACGTTAGCAGATCCTTCCAGCTGTACCGCTATACTATCGGTATCATCCACCCATGGACCGTTACCCTGGCGCAGTACGAGCTGATATTCCCCGTCAAACAGTGTAGCAGCAAAGGAACCGTCTTGCATTACATAGACAGGAATATCCTGGCTTAGCTCAAAACCGTCCTGCCACAGTTCGAGCTCTATCTCGTCGCTCTTCACGCCCACTGGATTACCATTATACACTATTTGTCCATTTAACTCCGAATCGGGTTCTGTGAAGTTGTCATACTCGCATCCCGCCAGCAGAATAACTGTCGATATTGCTAAAGAAAAAAGGGTTCGTGTTTTCATAATACCAAATATTTATACTTTCAAATTAGTGGAATGGATTTCTGACGATCTCCGGATTATTATTCAATACCTCATTGGGAATTTGTGAATAGTAATTCCCCATTCGGAAGAATCGTGGAGATCCGAATCTAGGTGCTACTAGTTCATCGTATACATACGTCCCATCATTAGGATGGCCGGGCCGTATTACCCGATAGGGATACAACGCGTAAGCAACAGATTCACGATTATCTGAATCACCGTTCCAAACTTCATGCGCTATTCGCCAGCGCTTAAGATCCCAAACCCTGTGATCTTCAAAAGCCAGCTCAACACGACGTTCGTGTCGGATTCTATCCATATCTAGGGAGGATAAGCTATTGGGCCCAAATCCGGCACGTTCCCTTATTTCATTCACATAACTAAGAGACACTGGATCATTTCCAAGTTCAAGAGCTGCTTCCGCTGCGTTTAAATAAATTTCGCCCAAACGGAAAAAGATCCACCAGTTCTCAGCTTGCACCTGGACCTCACTAGCACCCCGTTCATCACTTATATATTTTCTTAGGTAGAAACCCGTATTTGAAACTTCTGACCCTGATCGGAGTGGTCCCCCCGAGCCAGTTAAGACTCCCCCATCTTCATAGGTGTCACCAAGTCCATCTCCTTCTATAGTTTCATAATTCTGAGTATCGGAATTCCATACTTTAACTCCAGCTTGCAGACCAGCGGGGACATCTCTAAAACTTGATCCTGGATATACCACAGTGCCATATAAACGAGCATCTTTATTGTTGAATATGTCTTCAGGATTATCATAGTAGATATAATCACTACCGTCTGTTGTCCTTGTATTTAATTCACCCGAACTTCCGTCACGATATTCAAAAGCTTCAACTAAATTTAAGGTAGGCGTAATATTAGATGATTCATTTGCAACTTCTCTGGCCGCACGAGCTACATTCAAATAAGCGAATGAATGAGTTCTTGACGGTCTTACGTAGTCTTCGGCCCAAATTACTTCCGAGTTATTATTCTCGTTGGTAATTGCTTCATAGAAATTGGCACCTAAATCATCCGTGTTTTGTTCATATAGCGAGTAGGGGCCTTGGTTAATAATCTCCTCCGCCGCATCAAAAGCTTGCTGGAAGTAATCATCTGCCCGCGATGCTGGTATTCCCACTTCACCGCCCGCCGTTTCAATGGGATCAGCCATTTGGCTGTTATATTTCGCTATAGACCCCGCGTATAGCATAGCTCTGCTTTTTAAAGCCAAAACAGCCCATCTGTTTGCCCGGGTCTGACTCTCTTCATTCCCTATTATATCTACTATGGCATCAAGCTCACTCGAGATAAAATCATACACTGCCTCTTCGGTATCCCGGGGAAAACGCATAGATTCTACATCACCTTCATTGTCGATTGTCTGTTGAATAATGGGAACTCCTCCCATTCGTTTTACAAGTTCGAAATACATATATGCCCGCTGAAACCTCAGTTCTGCCTGAAATTGTTCACGCTCAACAGGCGGCAGTTCTGTGGAAAACTCTTCGATATTTTCAATGGCCAGATTGATATCTCTGATCAAATCATAATCCCACAGGCTCCAGCGGCTAAAATCATATGCCGGAATATTATTTCGAAACCCCCCACCAGCAGGTCCCGACCACATGGCATCAGTATATTCAGCGAAATTCTGCCAGTTCTCATCTAGTGATGCGTGTTTGGGCAGACGATCATAATAATTTGCCAAAACACTCTCGATCCTGTCACTGTCATTCCACACGGCTTCATTGGTTAACAATTCTTTGGGTTCCTGGTCAAGGCTTTCATTAATATTACAGGAGGCAAAAAAGAACAAACCAGCCAAAAATAATAGATACTTGTACATATTGTTATTTGCTGAATTTAACATGGTAATTATCCCTTTAAACTATTTAGAAATTTATCACAATTGTATCTCAAAACTGAAACTAAACAATCGTTGTTGAGGATATTGCAGACCATCGGGATCATCAATTTCAGGGTCTACCTGAACATCACGCATATTGTCTATGGAAAAAAGATTGGATGCTCTTCCCGTGATATTAATACCCTCTAATCCAAATCGTTGCACAAATTGGTTCGGCAATGAATACGTGACCGCCAAATTCCTCAGCCGTAAGTAATTGACATTCTTTAGCCAAAAATCATTATGCCTGTAATTGGAATGTTCCAAATTGCCCTCTCTGATAGCAGGATATTGACCTGATATCCAGTTGCTTTGATCATTATAGGGATCCTGGCGATGCCACCGATCCTCAAACAGATATTCAGGAGAATTACCATTATCATAGAAAGGAACTCGTACCGTCTCAGCTTGATTCCAACTCTGTAATGACCCTCCAAAAAGGCCAACAATCACCTGAAGGCTTTTGTAATTAACTTGAGCATTTAAACCAAAGTTTAAGAAGGGAGTACTATCATCTGAATATCCGATGGGGCGTTCATCCATTTGATTGATAATACCGTCATTATTCACATCCTCATATATAAGGTCTCCCGGCAACAGAGTTCTATTACCTTGTCCATCTATATTAACTGGGTAGTTTTCAATCTCCTCCTCCGACTGGAATCGACCTGTCACCTGGTATCCCCAGTTGATATTAGCCCAACGGCCTTCGGCAGCGTTTCGGAACTCATCCAGGAATTCTCAAATCGAGGATTATATCTACTCAGATCTTTAAGTCTAGCGAATGTGGCATTTACACCGATACTATAACTTAAATCAGCATTAAAACGCCCATTGTACGTTAAGCTACCTTCCATACCTCTTATAGCATCTGAATTGAGGTTTTCTGGGGGCAGATCGTAACCTACTTCCTCAGGTAACAAAACATCTGTTCGCGGTGCCGGTAGACCTTCCCGTTTGCGCTGAAAAATGTCAAATGTACCCGTGACTTGATCATCGAACAGAGAAAAATCGATTCCTAGGTTTGTACTGATATTCTCGACCCACGTAAGATTAGTAACTGGAAGACCTCGAGGTTGGGTACCTATTATATTATTCCCGTTGAATACAAAGTCACCTTGAAAAAAGTTATATCCTTCTAAATAACTGTATGGGTCAACTATCCAATTGCGGTTACGACCAATTCGGTCGGATACCTCAAAAACATATCCTACTCCAAGCCCCCCTCCACCAATGGTTTCACTACCTGTTTTACCATATGAAGCTCTTAATTTAAGGTCACTCAGTATGCCAGAATCCCCCATAAAAGGTTCTTCGGTAAGCCTCCAACCTACTGATATGCCTGGGAAAAGACCCCATCGCTTATCTGGCGCAAACAAGAATGAGCCATCATAACGACCTAAAACTTCTAATAAGTATTTGTCATTGTAATTATACTTTACCCTACCCACAATACCAGCCCTGGTTTCTTCGAAGATCTCATGATCCAGGCCTACAATTTCAGAAGTATATTGTACTGGTATAGAGTTTGTCGAAGCATTAGTCTGTACCCCTTTAAAATCAAAATCTTCTTTTTGCCTCTCGAATGCCAAAAGAGCTGAAATATTGTGGTCATTAAAATCCCTTTCATAATTCAATCTTATTTGAGAAAATCTGGTGTTTCCCTGGCTCTTTTCGTCATCTCGGAACCCATCCTGATTTCCCCATCCGGGTTGCGTGAAGTAACCATCCTGCTCATTATATCGATATGCATCATATGTAAATTCATACGCCTTATTGTAAAGATTAAAAAACCGATATGAATACGTTGCCTGAGCTGATAATCCAAAATCAAACTCATATTCAGCATACATTTTTGCAGTTGCATCATCCGTCCAATCGTCAAGTACTCCGGCTATATCTCTATCAATTATAGCAGGATTGGCAGTGAGTTCATGTGACATGCGTATATATTGAGGATTATTATTGGCAAACATAGGCTCATGAGGCCACATATCAATTACTGAGCCCATAGGATTTGAGTAGTCATCGCCCCCTGGCATACCCACCTGCCTATTATACTCATGCCGTCCCCTCACTTGAGCTCCTACTGTCAATCTATCACTCAGCCTACCATCTACATTTGCCTGAAAATTTGTTCGTGCATACGAAAAATCAGGCAACATTGCATTTTCCTTTACATGGTTAGCCGAAAGAAAATATCTTACATTTTCTGAGCCTCCAGACACATCAACTCCCAGATTAAATTCGGAAGCCTGATCCATAACTATATCATAATAGTCATAACTTTCATAACCCGGTCCACCTTCTCTCCAATTCTCCAATTCTCCAGCAGAGATTCTTCGTGGATCTCCCTCATTCTGATCTGCCTCAACTCTTGCTCGATGAAATTGATAAGCATTCGCAGGCTGTGGATAACGGGTAAAATGCTGCACTCCGTACCCTCCAGTAATGTTTATTTCCGTCTGAGTCTCCCCAAAACTTCCTCTTTTTGTTTCTACCAAAACTACACCATTTGCTGCTCGCATACCATATACAGCCGCAGAGGCATCTTTCAATATGGATATGTTTTCAATATCACCTTGTCCAAGCTCATTAAAATCATCGTTATTGGCAGGGACTCCATCAATAACAAACAGGGGATTACCCATATTCCGAATCTGAATGGTAGATACTGCGCCGGGCCTAGCATCCGCTTTCCTTGCAGTAAGCCCCGCAATTTCTCCTACCAAGCGATCAGCAGTTCCAACTTCAGATGTACGGCTCAGTTCTTCTGAACCCACACTACCTGATGGAACCGGTCAACGTTGCTCTCGCTTCCCTTCCATACCCTACTACAACCAGCTCCTCACCGGCAATCGCTTCGGGCACCAACTGGATATCTATTTCAGATCTTCCCCTGAATCGGTATTATTTGTGTCTGAAAACCAACAAAGGAAAAGGCTAACGTATCCGTCGTAGAGGGTACAGTAAGTTTATATTCCCCATCTGCGTTTGTACTCGTACCCGTTGTAGTACCCTGCACATAGACATTAACACCGGGAAGGGGCTCTTGAGTGGAATTATCAGTTACTACACCAGTAACCTGTTGTGCATAGAGATTCCCCCAGCATAAAGCCGAGCGTGAGAATAAACCCTATCACCATTTTACACATAGAAACAGAAGGTAGTATTCGACTATTCATTTTTATCCCTTTTTTTAACATCCCAATTAATTTAACACATCTTCGAAATCGATTGCTTTAAATAAATTATCATTCCAGAAGTTAAAGTCAAGAAATTTTTTTAAATGTTCAATTAAATGTAATAAATACACTTATTAATCTTACCTATTACTAAATATAGTATGCAATCGATTTCTTGACTAATAAAATTAAACTACTTATAATTTTTAATAATAATCGCAAACCATCTTATTTGAATGCATCCTTAATATCTATACAATCATTCTTTAAACAGGTTTTAAGGAGTTTTCAATCTTAATAAAGCTTGTCCCTAAATATGGATACAAAGTATCTTTTATTATATATTCACAATCGATTACGTAAAAATATTAATCATTAACATATTAAAATGGCTACAAAATACACGGTCCAGTATGCCACAAACCCTGTAGATATTAAAAGGTATGATACTCAAAGACTTAGAGATAATTTTTTAGTTAAAAATATTTTTTCTTCTGGGGATATAAACTTGGTTTACAGCCATTATGACCGCTACATCGTAGGAGGAGCAAAACCCGGGAAGAAGCCAATTATGCTAGAAACCATCGAACCTCTAAAAGCCGAAAATTTTCTTGATCGGCGGGAATTAGGAGTGATAAATGTAGGTGAAAAGGGAACGGTCACTGTCGATGGCAATTCTTATGAGTTGAAAAATAAAGAAGCGATCTATATAGGGCGCGGCTCCAAAGAAGTGACCTTTGTAGCCGCTGATGGTAAACAGCCACTCTTTTACATCAACTCGGCCCCGGCGCATCGCAAAAATCCAACTACACATGTAACTCTGGAGGAGGCTGAGTCGGTAGAAAAAGGGTCTCTGGAAGAATCCAATCACCGCATTATTTACAAACTGCTGGTCAACAGCGTAGTGGAGACCTGTCAGCTGCAGATGGGCATGACTATCCTAAAAAAGGGCAGCGTTTGGAACACTATGCCGGCTCACGTCCACGACCGGAGAATGGAGGCCTATTTCTACTTCGATCTCCCGGATGACCAGGTAGTTGCCCACTTCATGGGAGATTCGGAAGAGACGCGGCACATCTTCATGCACAACCACCAGGCGGTGCTTTCTCCCCCGTGGTCGATCCATTGTGGCTCAGGCACAAGCAGCTACTCCTTTATCTGGGGTATGGCTGGTGAAAACCTGGATTATGGGGATATGGATACTGTGGAGCCCAAAAAGATGCAGTAACTACAGTTTATTAATCAAGTTGAATAAAAATTTTGGTTAAACAATGAGTGATCTTTTTAATCTTGAAGGCAAACGAGCATTTGTAACAGGCGCCACCCATGGACTTGGAATGGCAATGGCAAAAGGACTCGCAGAAGCCGGTGCGGAATTGATTATTAACGGGACGACTCCACCGCGCATGGACAACGCCCTGGAGGAGTACAAAAATGAAGGCTATAAAGCCCATGGCTTCATTTTTGACGTCACCAAGGAAAACAAGGCCGAAGAATATATTGACAAAATTGAAAATGAAATTGGTCCAATCGATATCCTGGTAAACAATGCAGGAATCATTAAGCGTCAACCACTGAAAGATATGGACGTGGAGGACTATCGCAGGGTTATTGATGTCGATTTGGTCGGTCCCTTTATTATGGCGCAAAAGGTGGGCAGGTATATGATTGAACGAAGAGCAGGTAAAATCATCAATATCTGCTCGATGATGAGCGAGCTTGGCCGGGATACCGTCGGTGCCTACGCGGCGGCCAAGGGTGGACTGAAAATGCTCACCAAGAACCTGGCCACCGAATGGGCGCGCTACAACATTCAAGTGAACGGCATCGGTCCTGGTTATTTTGCCACCTCGCAGACCGAGGCCATTCGCAAAGACGGAAATCCACTTCACGAATTTATCAAAAGCCGTACGCCGACAGGAAAGTGGGGAGACCCTTCCGATCTAGCGGGAGCAGCAGTTTTCCTCGCATCCAAAGCCAGTAATTTTATTAATGGCCACATCCTTTATGTAGATGGTGGTATTCTTGCCACAATCGGTAAACCAGCAGATGAAAACTAAAAATTATGTTGAATAGCATACGCGTTAGGATTTCCGGGTATCACATTTAATGAGACATCATTAAAAAAAGTACAACCAATTTATTACTTTACCACTCAATTTTCGAGCTGGCTGTCAGCTAGGTAAAAATTACAAGCTTACCGATTTAATTACAGACAGTAAGCCGTCAGAATAAAAAATTCACATAAACTAAACTTTTTAATGAGTAGCAAAAAGAAGAAAACGACCATTTATGATATTGCCGATAAGCTCGACATTACGGCTTCAACGGTTTCAAGAGCCTTGAATGGCAATCCTACTATTAGTAAATCGACTAAAAAGTTGGTACGTGAAACCGCTGAAAAGATGAACTATCAAACCAATAGTATCGCTGCTGCCTTAAGACAGGGAAAGAGTTATACGGTTGGAATTATAATTCCCAATGCGGATCGCAACTTTTTTGCCTCTGTTATTCGGGGAATTGAAGATGTAGTAAACAAATCTGGTTATAATATAATTATTTGTCAATCAAACGACTCATATGTAAAAGAGGAAGCTAATATTAATACCTTAATTAGAGCACAAGTAGATGGGATACTAGCTTCATACGCAAAGGAAACAATTGAATTCGATCATTACAAAGAAGTTCTGGAGCATGATATACCCCTAGTTTTTTTTGACAGAACAAATGAGTCATTGAACGTAGGATCTGTCGTAATTGATGACTTCCGCGGAGCCTATAAAGCAACCACACATCTTATTGAACAGGGATACAAGCGAATTGTTCACTTTGCCGGGCCCAAAAATGTAAGTATTTATAAAGAACGGAGAAGGGGATATGTAGAAGCAATCCGGGAACATGGGCTACCTGTTGATGAAAAACTAATAATGCAATGTGGCTTACAAATAGAAGATGGGAGAAAACTAGCAAAAAAATTCTTACAATCAGACGAGTTACCTGATGCCATTTTTTCGGCCAGTGACTTCTCGGCAGTAGGGGCAATGGAGGTATTTAAAAATGAAGACATAGCTATTCCAGAGCAGGTCGCAATCGTCGGATTCAGTAATGAATCTTTTACATCATTCGTTGATCCGGGACTTACAACGGTAGATCAGCACAGTATTGAGATGGGAAATTATGCCGCCCGTCAATTTTTGGATATCATTGAAGGAAAAGTATCAATTACTAGATCCACTAAAACTGTACTTGATCCCGATCTTATAGTTAGAGGCTCTTCAATGAGAAGAAAATAAAATAACTACCTATGAAATGGACAGATCAAATTATTAAAAATACGTCTAATTACATACCAGACTTGCCCCTAAAGGGAGGGATAGTACCTAATTAAATTGAGTGTTTCCCATAGCTATCCCTCTCTTCCCTTTGGGATTAAGTAGTAAGTAATGGACACTTTAAATTATTAGAAATGGCAACAATAAATTCCATTTAGATGTTTATGGGTCTTACAAACATCTTAAATTACTTATAATAAAGTAATAAGAAATCAATACGGGATGAATTTTATGAAAAAATTTAAGCTAATCCCACTATTTTTTGGCTGCCTAATACTTTCACTAGCTATTGGAAGTTGTGATCAGATCAAGGACACTCGAACTGTCCGTTTAGGCCACGGTTTGGACGTAACTCATCCCGTTCATAAAGCGATGGTGTTTATGGCAGATCGCGTGGCAAAAAAATCAGGCGGTCAACTACAAATTGAAGTTTATCCCAGCCAGCAACTTGGGACGGAACGTGAACTTATTGAACTGTTACAGATCGGCAGTCTTGCAATGACCAAGGTCTCGGCAGCGGTGTTGGAAAACTTTACTCCCAAGGCCCGGGTATTTAGCCTTCCCTATTTATTTAGATCCGATGAACATCGGTTCAGCGTCCTGGATGGGGAAATTGGTAGAGATCTTTTGCTCGAACCGCAAGATTCTTGGTTGCGAGGAGTCACCTATTATGATGCTGGAAAACGAAGTTTCTATACAAAAACCACACCAATTGAAGACCCCGAGGATTTAGAAGGATTGAAAATACGTGTAATGGAAAGTCAGTTAGCAATTAATATAGTAAATGAGCTTGGCGGATCACCAACACCGATATCATGGGGGAATTATACTCGGCTCTGCAGCAAGGAATCGTAGATGGGGCAGAAAATAACCCTCCCTCTTTTCATACCTCTCGACACTTCGAAGTATGTAATTATTATAGTCTTGATGAACATACTGCCATCCCAGATGTCTTAATAATCGGAACGAAAACATGGGATAGCTTGACAGAGCAACAGCAGAAATGGGTACAGGAGGCAGCCGACTCCTCAGCCGTTTATCAGCGAAAATTGTGGCGTGAAGCTGAGGAGGAAGCACTCAAGAAGGTTAAAGCTGCCGGCGTAGAAGTCAATCGGCCCGACAAGGAACCTTTTAGAGAACTCACGGAACCAATCTATGAACAACTTAAAGAAAACGATCCGCAACTTTATGAGCTTGTTCAAAAAATAAGGAATGTACATCCCTTGACTAATGGAGGTCTGTGATGAGAGAAAAAGTCAATAAATTTGTTGGATCATTTTTGCTGTTACTAATGGCAATTATGCTTATCGCTGTACTTTGGCAAGTCTTTACCAGATATATCCTTGGTGCAGCGAGTACTATTACCGAGGAATTAGCCCGGTTTCTACTTATCTGGATAGGACTGTTGGGGGCTGCTTATATCTCAGGAGAAAATATGCATATTGCCATTGATATTCTTCCCAACCGGTTAACAGGCCAAAACAAACGTACACTTACTATCTTCATCAATCTCATAATAATTGCATTTGCTGTCACAGCTTTGATCATCGGAGGAAGCCAACTTGTATATATCACCTACACGTTGGGACAAACTTCAGCTGCCCTTCAAATACAGCTAGCATACGTTTATCTAGTCATCCCAATTAGTGGTGTATTGATATGTTATTATAAAATTTTGGATCTATTTAAACTGGATGAGCTGGTAGAATCCAACTTGCAAAACTAACAAGAAAAAGGGTATAACATGGCGCTTCTTGATATATTAGTACTAGTAATCAGCTTTTTAATCTTGTTGGCAATTGGAGTTCCTATAGCTTGGAGTATTGGAGCATCCACTCTGGTGACCATGTTAATAAGTATTGATTCTGTTCCAGCCTTTACGACAATGGCACAACGAATTGGCACGAGCCTGGATAGCTTTACGCTGCTGGCCATCCCATTTTTTATTCTCGCCGGACAAATTATGAACAGAGGAGGAATAGCTTCGAGACTTATCGCATTGGCAAAAAACCTGATGGGCTCGCTGCCGGGGGGACTTGCCCACGTTAATGTTGTAGCCGCCATGCTATTTGGTGCTGTCGCGGGCTCCGCAGTAGCTGCAGTAACGGCCGTGGGAAGTGTACTAGGTCCTCGTATGGAGGAGGAGGGCTATTCGAAAGATTTTGCAGCCGCGGTTAACATTACTTCTTCTACCACGGGACTGCTAATTCCACCTTCCAACGTATTGATTATTTATTCATTAGCCAGTGGTGGAGTGTCTATTGCGGCACTTTTTGTCGCAGGATATATTCCCGGTATTTTGACTGGACTCTTGCTTATGATCGTAGCAGCAATATGGGCCATACGGAAAGACTATCCGACGGGAGATCGAACAACTTTTAAAGAACTTTTCCGAAGTTTTTTAGATGCTATTCCCTCTCTATTATTGCTTATAGTTGTAATTGGGGGGATTGTGGCAGGGATTTTTACCGCAACTGAAGCTGCGGCTGTGGCCGTGTTGTATACCATTATCCTCGGTTACTACTACAATGAACTTTCGGTAAAAAAACTTTCTGAACTTTTTCTTGAATCGGTCAAAACTACAGCAATTGTAATGCTTTTGATCGGAACATCGATTGCGATGTCATGGATATTGTCTTATCAACATATTCCTCAATCTATTAGCGCTGCGCTGCTTGGGTTAAGCAACAATCCCATTGTTATCCTTTTAATGATCAACTTCATTCTACTCTTTGTGGGTACGTTCATGGACATGACCCCTGCAATATTAATTTTCACCCCTATCTTTTTACCTATCGTTACTGAAATGGGGATGGATCCCACGCACTTTGGTATTATTATGATTTTGAACCTCTGTATCGGTCTGTGCACTCCACCGGTAGGATCTATCTTATTTGTGGGTGTAGGGGTAGCAAAAACAAGTATCGTAAAAGTGGTCAGGCCGTTGCTTCCTCTTTTCCTAGCAATGATAGCCGCCCTTATATTAGTTACTTACTTTCCACAGCTGAGTCTCTGGCTGCCAAGTTTGTTCGGTTTATAATTCAATTTTTATACTGATATTTAAAAATGAATAAGAGTAGATGAAGTTCTTATCCATTATTTAGGACTTCCTCACGGGCATGGCAAATTATTGATAGTACGCAATTTAGACTTGGTCTAAGGATACCCTATTCATGAGAATTGCGTTCACACTCTCAATTTAATCTTATAAAAATAGTTCGGAGCTTAATTTTCGACGCACCTGTCTCTCTTGCTCAACACCGCTGCCACACATGAACAAACACATCATTACAGGTCTGTGAGAAAAGCTGGCGATTATATTTGACAGGTTGTTGTCCAGCTCCTTTTCGATGGTGACCTTGATGTCGGAGTTGCGGCTTTTTCCAGTCGGTAACGGTTTTCGACTGTTGAAGTTTTTCAAGTAGTTCGGTGACCCTCCTTGATCTTGTCGCGTTCTTTCTTGGTGAGCTCAATCTTTTCATGTTGGATGACGATATCAAAGACGACGAGCTGCTTTTCGGTGAGGTTCTCGCGAGCGTGGTGCTCTTCCTCCTCTTCCAGCACTTGGACAAAGTTGAGCCGCCTTAATTGCTATACTAATATGGTTCTTTTCGATATTTAAACGAGTCACATCATCTTCAATGTCATTAAGTTCATTTTGTTTAAATATCTGAGATATAAGCTTATCATATTGTCCAGCTAAATAGAGATGTTTGGCATAATACTTACTGGCGTAATTATTCTTCCCGATAAGATCAATTAGATTCTGAGATATGTATTCATGAAATTTGCTTTTATCCACATTACCCAAAAATTCAGCTTTGAGAAATTTCTCAAAGTCTTCGTCTCTAAATCTTAGGTAATTCTTATTACTTATTACCAATCCTGGCCTTAAGGATTTACAAATTCTTCGGGCATTATGTGGCTCTAAACCAACAACTTTAGCATAATCTTCTATTGTAAAAGGTCTAAACAATAAAAGAAGAGCAGACATATAGAAACTAGTATCAACTGAAATACCTTTTAAATTAACAGCTGCTTCAACTCTATCGTTAAATAATTCTTCGAGGGTAATTCGCTGCTTTCCTATTACCTCCTGAATTTTTATATCCTTGCTCGCATCCTGATTTAAATACTTATCCTCACCCAACATGTAAAACTGAACCCTAGGTATACCAAAACTATTTTCATGAAAATCCTGACACTGCTCTTTTGTTGCTTGAGGGAAAATAATTTTAAGTGTTGACACTATTCATTCTTAAAACCACCTACTTTAAACTCCGCAACCTCTTTAGTAGGAGCTTGTAAAGATTGCAGGCGAGCACCTGACCTAGATGACATTACTAATCTGCAATTTTGAGGAAGTTTTAAATCCCACAATCGATGTACAAAATAGTCTTCAGAGTTTTTTTGGGCAGCTTCTACGCTGTTGTCAGCTGCATCTATTGCTATAACTAAAATGCCTCCATCTTCTTTCACCAATTCGGAGGCAGCAACAATTCTTCTTTTTAATTCTCTTTCTAAATCTTCTTTTGGGGTATCATCATGTATCAAGAAGGGCATATTACACTCAATAGCTAGCTGATTTGCAATTTGGAGATATGCCCTACTTGGCAAATGTCGATGTTGGCCAAACTCTAAGTAGTCTCCCCCTCCATAACAGTCATAATAAATTACCTTTGATTGCTTAGATAAATGATTTCTCAACTCTAGGAGAGTGGTAGTTTTTCCTGTACCAGCTACACCATGTAATATTGTCTTTTGGTGTTTTTTTACATGGTCAGCTAGCTTCTTGTGATCTTGTATTTCAATCTTTTTGTCCTGAGCTTCAAATTCAGGTGATGCAGGAAATAGATCTTCAGGTAGACTAACATTAAGTGAGGTTAACACATCTTCTTTTTGTAAAGCAGACTTTCCTCTCTTCTCTGGGAGTGCATTTTTTTTAATTAAATCTACAAGTGCAGTTAATTTTTCATCTCTTCGATTAGTTACTGAATCACTCAACTTTTTAATTAGCCCAAGTCTTAGGAAAATACGATCATCTAACCCGCAATCAGAGAAGTCAAGCACTTGTATAAAATCCAGAAAAGATTCGCTACTTAATCCGGACGCATGATATAGCTCATTAATTTTTTGTTCACTTTCATCTGTTAATTGCTTTATAAACCATCCTGTTTTAGAATACTCCTTATCTAACCCATCATTTAATTTATCTTTTGCTTCATTAATAGCCTCGATTAAATCCCTGGATATATTTTGATTACTTACTAACTTAACTTTCAACTTATTTTTCACCTCCCTTCCAAAATCCCGGTGAAAGAAATTAAAACTATCGGCTAATCTCTTTATTAGACTGTGAGGATTCCTTTTTCCTTTTAGACGGGTAAGTCGTGATAACGTCCAATCTTTCTGAGAGTTTCTATGACTATATTTTACTTGGCTAATTACTATTCTCTCACAGGATTTAAATGACTTTCCACCATAGTATTCTGCCATATCTACTCCTAAAAGTAGATATGGATTATTTCTTCCGTCTTCTAAATCCCACTCCGATAAATCTTCAATTACAAGCTGTTTTAAGCTGGATTCAGGATTTAAAAGCTCAATTGCTTTTGAACAAGCCCATAATTCATGAAAGTTATCACCTGCATTAGATTCCCTTGCTCCCGGAATATAGCCCTGCCTTTTTTGCTTCATACATAATATATTTTCCTAAAAGTAATATCAATGATATGATAGAAGAGAAGAAAAGGATTTCAAAATCAAAAAATCTTGTCAACCTAACTTTCAATTCTTATCAGTATGACATTAAATATCACAATTACCCAAACAATTCCCCCATCTCATCATCCAGCAGTTCCTCATCAAAATCTTTCAGATAGATCTCCAGGGTTTTGAGACTGCTGTGGGCCAAGCGCATTCTTAAGGGCATAGTAGGGATGCACTTTGTTTTTAAGGCCGTACAGGGCAAACGAGTGGCGCGCTACGTGGGTAGTAAGGTTCTCATCAACCCCGGCGCGCGCCGCTATCTTTTTCAGCGCCCTGTTAGCCATCGTATTCTTGCTTTGCTTGTCCCGGTCAAAGACTTCGCAGGGTCCTCCAGGTTCTTGGAGGTATCCAGGATCGGAAACAGGTACTCCTTCTCCCCTTTCTCCTGGTAGTCATAGTGCTCTAGGATCTGGAGAGCCGGCGGTTGCAGCTTGATATTTTTCCATTTTGGCTTAGTGTTGGTTTGGGTCTTCGACATCAGATATTTCAGGCGGCCGTCGACGATGTTCTTTCCCTTGAGCTTACAAAGATCCCCAAACCGAATTCCAGCGTTGTAGAAGGAGAATAGAAAGTAATTGCGGGTATGCCACAGGCGGGTATCGGGTGTTAAGTCCAGATACTCAATAGCCTGTATTTGATCAAACGTAAGGGCTGTATTCTTGGAACGTTGCCGGGACGGCGGGTCAAACTCCTCAAACGGATCCTTTAATATAATTCGGTCTTTCAGGGCTCGATTGGTGATCTGTTTCAGGCGCTCAAACTCTTTGTTAATGGTATTGATCGCATTCTCATACTCCTGCTCCAGAAAGTGCTGAAAGCGCTCCAGGAACCGTCGGTCGATCTGATCAATGGCCAGAGGTTCCCCATCGGTAAAGGCTTCAATTTTGTTGATGGTCACCTGGGTCTGTTTTTTCAGGCGAACCCTCCCCTGGGCTTCCAAGGTGTCACGGTACTCCTCGGCATATCCGAAGAAATCCTTGATGTCATAGCCTCGGACCATCTTAATTACCGAGTCCGCATCCAACTGATCCACGCGTTTGAGTTCCAGGCCGGCATTTTCAGCCTTCACCTTGATCCGGTGGAGTTCCTCGTTCAGCTTCACGCATCGCTCGTGGCTCCGGCGGACCTCCTCCTTGTCATCATTCCAATCCTTCGGTTTTATCTTTATATTACAACTCATGTAACGGGTCTTGCCCCGCGAGTATACGCGAAGATAAATGGGGCAATACCCTTGCTTGTTTTTCTTCTGAGTTTTCAAGACAAAACTTATTGAAACTCTCATATTATTCCGTATCTTAAGCGCCCTGATTCGAGGTAACAAATAGGTAATAAAAACCTTGTATTTTGTTACTTCTTCGTGCTGCTTATTGATACGGAAATCGCCGTTTAAATCAAAAGAGAGTGGCATTTAAAGGAATTAAGACGTACGGGAATACATATTCGAATCCCGTACGCGGTACTGTTAAGTGGTGATGAAAAATCTGTCTTGCGTAGTGAGGTTAGTATTTCATAACATACACACGTAATTCATTACCGTCATGGAGCTCGTAGCTCAGTTGGTTAGAGCGCCAGGTTGTGGCCCTGGAGGCCGTGGGTTCAAATCCCATCGGGCTCCCCATTGCTTTGTTCTTTGTTGCTGGTTATTTATTGAAAGCCTGAAGTTTTCATTTTCAATTAAATAACTAGTAGCTGAGATAGTATTTTTTTGCCGCGTTCGTCTAGGGGTTTAGGACGCCGCCCTTTCACGGCGGTAGCACGGGTTCGAATCCCGTACGCGGTACCGGGCTTTGCAGGGCATAGCTGCAAGAGCCTTTTGATATCAGGCAGTGCTTTTCTCATTCTGCTCAACAATACCTACGCCTTTCGCCCAGTCTTGCCATTTGTTGAAATTTTCTGATGGCTGGAATGTTCGTTCACCACATTTTCAGTTTCGGTGCGATCAGCCTGCATGTCATAAAGCTCCCATTCATTTCCCCATTGAACCAGTTTCCATTGTTCCGTTTGAATAGCACTTCCATCTGCCCAGTTATAATACAGGGGATTTTCACGCTGAATATTTTCTGATTCTCCCGTAAATAGCGGCAGTAAACTCACGCCCTGCATAGGGTGCACTTGTTCATTTTTGTAGATTGAAGGATATTCACCACCGGAGATGTCAATTAAAGTGGGCATTAGATCAACAAAATGTGTCATTGTATGGTCTACTTTGCCCCCGTTGCGTATAATATCAGGCCAGTGCACGATAAATGGCGTAGCTGTTCCCCCTTCGTGGGAGTAGTTTTTATACTTTCTGAACGGAGTGTTGGCAACATTGGCCCAGTCCTCTTTCAGGGAGGCCCACCGGGTCATCGATCCAATTTGGCCATCTCTTATCAACGACCTCCGCCGAAGCCCCGTTGTCTGAGGCGAATATAAAGAGTGTATTTTCCCACTCTCCCATCTTTTTAATCTGTTCTATCATCGCCCGATGTTTCGGTCCATCCGGTCAATCATGCCGGCATATACTTCCATACGGCGAATTTGGTCGGCTTTTGCAGAATCACTCAAACTCTCCCAATCTCTATGGGTTGGTCCAGAGCGGGGATAACGCTCATCCAGCAAACCGCTTTTCCGCTGGCGTTCGTAGCGAGCTTGAGCTATCACCTCGTATCCCTCATCGTATACACCTTTGTACTTTCGAACCGATTCCTCTGGTGCCTGGAGCGGATCATGCGGGGCCTGGTAGGACAAATAGAGCAGAAACGGTTTCTTCTCTCTGATATTTTTCCAGCAACTCAATCGACCAGTCGGTCCATGTATCGGTTCCGTAATAATTTTCTGGCGGCGTGTAGGGAGCTACCAGCGAGTCGTCGAATGCAAATGTTCGGGGATAAGCCCATTCCTTCTGTGCTGGTGGACCGGGATCGGCCGGTCGCTGTTCACCTGGATTATAGTAATTGGCGGCGCCGTCGCGCAGTCCGCGATAATGGTCAAATCCCCAATGATCAGGGGTTGTCCGTGCCATGATGTTTTCCTATAAAAAGCGTTCGATACCCTGCGTTTTTCAGTACCTGACCAAACATCACGGAGTTATGAAATTCTTCGGATTCATCGTGCATGTCGCTCTGCTGGGCATAAATTCCTGTCAGTAGAACAGCCCGGGACGGAAAGCATTTGCCGGTATTATGCATTCGGGTAAAACGGATACCATTATCTGCCAGGCGATCCAGGTTGGGAGTCTTAATTTCCGATCCATAAGCGCCAATATCTGAGTAGCCCAAATCATCAGCCAAAATGAAAACGATATTGGGCGGATTGCTTGCTATTTTTTGCTGGGCTGACTCTTCACTGCATCCAATAACTGCCATTGCTAACAGCAAAAGCATCCCGCAAAACCCATCAATTTGAATCCGAGGTTTAAGCTTCATTATATCAATAATTGGTTTTTCCATACTTTAGCCTTTTGCGACTATGCTAAATCTGAGCGATTTAATTTGGAATACCCCACAAAATACTTAGATGATCGTAGGACTTGGCTGCTATTAAAACTCAAAGTTGTATTCTCCCCGCACTTTAAAGCCCGGGAAGTTGCGCATTGGGCTGTAGCGCGGGTAGCTCTCAAAAATTTCATATCCGAACGCCCGAGGATCATTTTGAGCAGATAACACACTATCCAGCGTTGTGCTTAATTTTTCTCGAACCGACTCAAACTCCGGCTCTCCAGCAAGATTCTGTAAGCAACCCGGATCTTTTTGGATATCATAAAGCTCTTCAGCAGGTCGTTTTCCAAAAGCAAGATTAAATAGATCCTTATATTTTGGATGATTGCGGTGTTCCAGCATCCAGGTTTTGGTAGGCGAACCGTCAATATCAGCATATCCCAAGCCAAATGACTTGAAATCTCCAGAGTTCAGATCCTCCCTGTTCTCCGGTTTTGGATTTCCGGCCGGCCATCTGTCGGCCTTAAGATTCCGGATATAGAGAAAGTTTTGCGTCCGAATAGCCCGTGCAGGATAGCCGAGGTTATCGGGTCGGGCGTGGGTATGGCGCTCCCTCCCGGTAAACACGAAATCTCTGGTCTCCTCATTCTTATTATCGGTAAGTATCGGTAGCATACTTTTACCGGTTACCTGATCGGGAATTTCAACACCGGCTGCTTCCAGGAAGGTGGGAAAGAAATCGATGGAGCTGGCCAGGGCATCCACAGTGCCCCCACTTTTTATCTGCCTGGGCCAGCTAATAGCCAATGGTATGTGTGTTCCATATTCATAAAGATTCGCCTTGGCCCGTGGAAACGGCATGCCGTTGTCGGAGGTGACTACTACGAGGGTATTCTCCAGCTCTCCATGTTCTTCAAGTAATTGCAATGTGCGATGCAGGTGCTGGTCGAACCATTCTATCTCCACAAAGTAATCAAGAATATCGCTGCGGATTTCCGGCGTATCAGGAAGAAAGGAAGGTACATCTACATTTTCAGGATTTTTACCAGATGCGATACCACTCCCCTTTTTATAGGATCGGTGTGGTTCGTAGGTTCCCAACCAGAAGAAAAACGGTTTTGATTGGTCTCGGTTTTCAAAAAACGCAGCGAAATTGGCAGCATAGTCCAGCTGGCTTACAGAGAGCGATGTTTCTTTGGTTTGATCAATCCTGTTCTGTTCTATCCCAGCCGGATTTCGTTGCCGGTTGTTGTATCTCCAGTTGCCGGGTCCCCAACCCTTGCCGGTATATCCTACCTGGTAACCAGCCTGCTCCAATAACTCAGGAAACACCTGAAACTTTCTGGGAAAATTACTGGCATGGGTACCGGCCTCCTCAAGCTGACCGATATTTCGGCCGGTAAGAATAGCTGCCCGGTTGGGACTGCACTGGGGTGCTGCAGCAAACGCGCTGGTAAACAGAACGCCCTCTTCAGCTACCTTATCAAAGGCTGGGGTTGAAAGTTCGTTTGCCCCGTAAGCACCGGCATGAGGCCAGGACTGATCATCAGATAGTACGAAAAGGATGTTGGGACGAGCCTCTTCTGGGGCCTGTGCCAGGACAGTACCTGAATGACTGGGTATAAAACTTACCCAGACGAGTAGAAGTAAAAAATTGAATAAAACCTGGTTTATATTCACAGGAGTCCCGTTGATCCTCAGTTAAAATATTATCCCATTATTTATGTGAATACTATTTACTGATTATAGATAAAACCTGCAATTTCAACGGGATAGAAAGTGAGGGCTTTTTATAGCATCCTTTTTCCAAGTAACGTTGGAATATATTGGATTTTGACAGCTATCGATGGATTACATTTCATATCCGTCCACATAAACTACTTCGCCGTTGGCATCACCGGTTACGGCATTGAAATAGGCTTCGGCCACGTCGGAGGCTTCGGGCCAGGGCTCGGGATCGCGACCCATTTTTTTGGCAGTCTCATTTATAAGCGGTGGAGAAACAATACAAATGCGTTTCCCTTCAGGCAGGTCGAGGGCCGCTGCACGGGTAAATCCTTCTAGCCCGGCGTTGACCATTGCCACGGAAGAGGTTTTGGGCCAGGGTTTGGCGGAGAGCATGCCGCTGGTAAGTACAAAAACAGTCTCATCAGCCAGATGCTCAAGTCCTTTTCGTACCAGGTTCACCTGTCCCATCAATTTGCTCTGTATGCTTATGTTAAATTTTTTATCTGTCATCTGCTGCAGGGGACCAAAACTTGCGTTACCAGCCGCGCAGATAACCGCATCAATCGAACCGATCGTTTCATAAAACTGGTCAATTGATTCTGGTTTGTCGATGTTAACGCTAAGCTCGCTTTTGCGGGAGGCTTTTATCACCTCATGCCCCTCTTCTTCCAAAAGACTACTAACCGCTTTTCCAATGGTTCCCGTGGCTCCGATTACTGCTATTTTCATAGATAGTATTTTTAATTGATGGTCTATCTGCGTCGTAAATTGAAGGCTAGAAAATCCTGTTACTGACTCACTAAACTTTAAAAATCAATTTTCTGAAAGAACCATTCATTTTAGTCATTCATAATAATATCGCTGGCTTTTATCCCTGAATACCATCTGCACTCATACTACTGCTGCTGGTACACCCGAACGTAATCCACTTCGTATTGCTTGGGGAATTGAGTATTTGAGGGATCACCGCCGTTGGATCCCAGGGCCAGGTTCAGCAAAATGTAATGGGGCTGGTGAAAGGGATTAAAGCCGTCGGCATTGAGCGTCTTGCTGAGATCAATTTCGTTGAGCAACCGGTCGTCCAAATAGAGCTGAATACGGTCTTGGTTCCAGTTCATTTTCCAGATATGATATTTTTCGGGCCACTGTGGATCTTCATCTAAAAACTCTTGGAAAGGTACTTTCCGATCGTTCCAAACCGGGCGGTTGTTCGCGTCAGCCCAGGCAGCGTTGGCAAGTATATGAGGCTCACTATCCACCAGGTAATACTCCATGATGTCGGTTTCGCCGTTGGCCGGCCAGCCGCGGTCAGGATGGGTACCCAGCGTCCAGATGGCGGGCCAAAGTCCGCGAGCGGTATCGATCCGGGCACGTACTTCAATAATGCCATACTGAAAACTTTGCTTGCCGCGTGTATTAATGCTGGATGAAGTGTATTCTGCAAAGGGACGGCTGCGCCTCCAGTTGCTGCTCGTAGAATCATAGCGGGAATTCTTAATCTGCTCTCGTCGTCCTTCGATAATCAGGCGGCCATCCTCAATTGATGCATTTTCGGGCTGGTACCATTGCAATTCTTCGTTCCTGACAAAACCTCGTTCGTGCGACCAATTTGATGTATCGGGCCGGATTCCTTCATTAAATTCGTCGTGCCACACCAGATCATAGCCCTCAATTTCAGAGAGAGTATCATCGGTTTCAAAAGACGAATGATCCTGTTCACTGCAGGCGAAAGCGGTTGATATCAACAGTAAAGCAAAAATTCGGTTCATGGAATGGTGAATTAGTGGGTCTAAATTACATTTCGTTAGAGTCCCAATATATCATTACTGAAAAAATAATCTATCCATCTGCTGGATTCTTATTCACCCGCGATTGAAAGTCTGTATTTGCTTGTAGGGACTTCTCTCACAATCAATATCAAAGAGACTCCACAAAAAATATCGCCAATTACATATCACATAGGGTTCCAAATTGGGCTAAGCTACCTTTGAATTGCTCGGGATATTTTTTAAAAAAAGTAAATGGGCCTTATTCATTATAATTATTGAAAAATCATGAAGACCACTATACCAGTTTTCTTGGGATTTTTTTGATGGCCGCACTCCCTGTAATGGCGCAGCAATCAACCTACCGGGCAGAGTCTATCGTCCGGATTGATTCGCAAGATACCCTATCCAACAATGTAATATTAACCGGCCGGACCGTTGAGATTATGGGATACCTCAATAACGACCTGTTTTCGGCCTCTCGCCACTTTTTGCTAAACGGCAGAGTTAACGACGATGCCATTGTAACCGGACAGATGGTTTCGATATACGGCCATATTGGTGATATGCTGATGACCGCAGGCGAAACCGTGGTGATAGACGGCACCATTGATGGCGACCTGTTTGCCGCAGGCCGGGAGGTGAGAGTAACGAGTCGGGCTCAAATCGGAGGAAATGCATTTGTAGCAGGCGGTACCGTTTCACTGGAGGGCGGTCAGATCGGGGGAATGCTCCGGGTAGCAGGCGGTGAGATTATGCTTAATGGCTCGGTCAACAATAGCGTTGAAATCTACAGCAATGACGTCACTTTTGGCGAAAACTACCAGTCTACCTACAGCACAACCATCCACAGCAGCGAGCCGATCCACAGAGAAAGTCTTGGGGCTATACCGGGCGATCTCATCATCGACACTAAGGAACCCGATCTGATTGGCATCATTCTGTTCCAATTCTGGTTCTTTCTCTCCGTTCTCATCACCGGACTCATCCTGATTCGCCTCTTCCAGAAAACGGCGATCGATATGTCCAAATTCGCCACGGAAGGGTTCTGGCGCAACACAGGGCTCGGGTTGCTCACGATCATCGCCATGCCGATCGCTATTCTCCTGCTGGCTATACTGATATTAACTATTCCGCTTTCCATCCTTTTGGTATTAACTTTTGTCCTGGCGCTCTTTGCCGGGTACATCCTGGTGGCCATAACGCTCGGTGTGATGAGTATTCTCCTGTTCACCGACACTGCCGAACCATCCAGTTATTACTGGGGATTGGGGCTGGGAATGATTTACGTCGCCATACTCACAAATCTGCCGTTTATCGGCGGTATTTTAAATGTGATTCTATTGCTGTTTGGCCTCGGCAGCCTGGTGCACTACATCTGGCGAATGAGACAGTCCGCCCCCTCATAGAAAGTCTTAATCACAGCGGAGAATCACATCAATGAAGGTTTCAGTGAGTTTGGCTGTATGTAGGGTATCCGGTTGCTGTTTGCCATCGTTGCCTACCTTGTATTCCTACCCGTACTGCTCAAAGTGATGGAGCATTTCAATCACAAAAACATTATACCGATAGAAAGAAAACCAGAAACGGTAATGCAGAATTGATTTTCGTGTTCATCTCAGCCGACTCCTCTGTATGTAAGAGATCTCCCTACAAGGCAAAAAGCACAAGGATTATACCGGAATTTCCTTTTTCTGGTTATACATCAATAAACCTAAACAAGGAGGGCTATTATGAAAAAAGAAAAGGGCACAACCACTCCTTTTAGTGATACGATGCTTGCCTACTTTTCCAATCTGTTGCTGGATAAACGGGAAGAAGCAATTGATCAGCTTGAGATCATCGATCGACATATCTCCAACCTTGCCGAGGTTGACGATGCCGACTATTCATCTGTTGCTCACCACATGGGCGATGTCGGCTCAGATGTGGAGGAAGAGGAACTCAATTATCAGCTAAAAGAGCGGACACAAAAATTTATCAACGAAATAGATAATGCGCTGGAGCGTATCGAGAACAAGACCTATGGCATCTGCCAGGCAACGGGCAAGCCGATTGCCAAGGAGCGGCTGGAAGCGGTGCCGCACACGCGGTTCAGCATAGAAGCCAAAAAGAAAGGGCTTGTTGAAGACCTTTAACAAATGAGAAAGGAGTTGCACCATGACCTCTCAAAGCCAAAACCGGGACAACATTTTTCATGAACGTATCGCCATGCTCCGGGATCACGGCTATCGGGGATTTCGAGTACAAAAAACCCAGCAATTGTGGGATGGCGTAGAGGTAACCGCCCAAAATTACCGCGGTCGTGCGATCTCTGCTGCTGGAGAAACCAAGGACGAAGCCTACACCGAACTGATTGATCAGATCGATCTGGCGCTGGAATATTAAAACAAGAAAAATTGGGGTACTGTTTCGGTTACCGGAGAATTACTTCTTCGATGAGCCGACCCTCAAACTCACTATTTGAGGGAAGACAGTACCCTTTCGATATAGCTTTTTTCCAATCAGAGCAGATCGCAGATAGATTTGTACCAGTTTTTTCCTCCTGTTTGATCCCATTCCAATTCTATTGCCAAATGATTTAAAACTGTGACAAACAAATAGTTCAACTAAATAGTTGAATCTTATAGTTAATTATACTACACTGCATTAGTATTAAAGACCTTTTTTTTGCCAAGTATTCAACCATATAGTTGAAACAAAGAGTTAAAACCTTCACACAGTTAATTAGAATATGCCCGATCCGCAGAAGGATACTGAAGAAATAATATTTGATGCCGCCTGTAATATATTCCAACGCAAAGGATATGACGGGGCTCGGATGCAGGAGATAGCCGATGAGGCGGAGATCAACAAGTCGATGCTCCACTACTATTACCGCAGTAAGGACAAGCTGTTCAAGAAAGTATATCAGCGACAAATGAGTCGGTTTTTCCCGGTAGTGTTTGGCGTGTTGGATTCCGATTTGCCGCTGGATGAAAAAATCGAACAGCTGATCGTGGCCTATTACCAATTTCTAAGTGAGAACCCCAGAATTGCCCAGTTTATCATTCATGAGATGAATCAAAATCCGGAGCGATTGCGGCAATTTATCGATCAGGAAAACATTCATCCCCCGCAAAAATTTTACGAGCAGGTGACATGGGAAATTGAACAAGGAAACCTTGCTGAAACAGATCCCAAACAGCTACTTGTAAGTATTATCGGGCTTATCCTGTTCCCTTTCCTGGCTCGAACCATGGTGGAGAGCGTACTCGGGCTCGGCGAAGAGGGAATCGAGCAATTCCTGCATGATCGCAAAGATTTTCTACTCAATTTTATTCTTAACGGAATTAACTACCAAAAGCCATGAAGCTACTCGTTCTCATTTTCCTTGTTGCTTCCCTCCAGCAAGCTGCTCCTACCGATTCAGTGAGCCTCCAGGATTGCTATGAGCGGGCCTACCAGCATTACCCAACAGCCAAAAATGTTGCACTACAGGAAAAAATAACCGGCTTGAATGTGCAGATAGCCCATACCGGATATTTCCCAAATGTAGAAATTGGGGGCAAAGCCAGTTACCAGTCGGAGGTCACGAACTTCTCCCTGCCGGCAGGTGGCGGTCCTCCGGGTGTCAGTAAAGACCAGTATGAAGCCTCTCTCAGCGTAACGCAAAACATTTTTAAGGGAGGTGCGATAGGCATCCAAAAAAAGCTGGCGCACGCCAAGGGACAGCAGGAGATCCATTCCACAGAAGTGGAGCTTCACCAGATTCGCAGCCAGGTTAATCAAGTGTATTTCGGTATCCTGCTATCGCAGCAACAGCTCCAGGTCAATGGACTTCAAATTAAAGACCTGCAGAAGCGGTTATCCTCGGTACGCTCGCAAGTGGAGCACGGTATTATGTTGCCCAGCCAACGTCATATTCTACAAGCGGAACTGATCAAAGCGAGGCAGGATTCCGCAGGAATTCAGTCCAATATCCGCGCGGGATACCAGGTATTGAGCGAACTTACGGGCAGTGAAATTGATACCAACGACAAGCTAACACTGCCTGAGGTTGCCCAAGACTACCAATCGCTACAGCCTCAGAGACCCGAATACGATCTTTTTCAAAGCACCAGTCAGACGCTCCAGGAGCAAATTGAGCTCACCAACACCAAACGGATGCCAGCGGTCTCGGCATTTGGTACAGCGGCTTACGGCCGGCCGGGACTCAATTTTTTGAATGACGATTTTCATGACTATTACATCGTTGGCCTCCGGTTTCGCTGGAATATTCGGGACTTCCTGAATGCCGACCGAGAAAAGCAGGTACTCAATATTCAGCAGCAAAAAGTTGACCAAAATCGCCAGGCGTTTACGCGTCAACTACAGGCATCGCTGGATCGACTGCGGGAACAGATTGAGACTATACGCGAAAATATAGAACGCGATCGTAAAATTATTGAACTGCGGGAGCAGGTCGTCAAAGAAACCGCCAGCCAGCTGGATAACGGTGTGATTACCGCTACCGAGTATGTTACGCAACTGAATCGGGCGAACGCTGCGCGACTGTCTCTTTTCATAAATCGGGTACAACTGTCGCAGGCTCAAATTGAATACCTGACCACGCTGGGCTTGCCGCTGCAAAACTAATAAAAATGGTTTTTGTAGATGAAAAACGGAAAAACTCAACACAAAAGGATCAAATTATGAAGGAGTTCAACAGAAGCCTGAAACAGGCTGGACGTATTATTTCTATACTGATAAAGCAGAGATCCGGCTACCTGCTCCTCTTCCTGACGTCGGCTTTAATGATCCTCTCGGGATGTGCTACAGAGGAACAATCTGATGCGTACGGACAGTTTGAAGCCACCGAAACGACCATATCCTCTGAAATCAGCGGCAAGCTCTTGCAGTTTAGTGTAGAAGACGGTTCAAACCTGGCTCCGGGTCAGCAGGTGGGCTATGTAGACTCAACACAGAGAGTTCTGCAACGGGATCAGCTGATAGCACAGATGGAATCGACAGAGGCGCGTATTGCCAGTGTCAACGCGGAGGTGGACGTTCAAGAAGAGGAACTTGCGCTTGCCCACACAAACCTGGAGAGAATTAAGGCGTTGGCAAACGACGGGGCCGCCACACAGCAAAAACTGGATGACGCTCAGTCCCGCGTTCGTACAATCCAAAAACGGATCGATGCCCTCCAAACACAGAAGCAGTCCATTCGCGCCAAAATTAATGCTGCCCGTTCCAGTATCGCTCAGGTTAATGAACAGATCGACGACGCCCGGATTATAAATCCAATAAACGGCACGGTTTTGACAAGCTTTGTGGAGCCCCACGAAATTGTGCAGATGGGGCAACCGCTCTATCGCATTGCCAACCTCGACACGTTGATTCTGCGCATCTGACGTCAGTGGAGCCCGGCTACCGGATATCAAACTTGGCCAGCAGGTGCAGGTGCTGGTCGATAAAAACGCGGAAGAAAATCAGGTGATGAGCGGACAGATAAGCTGGATCGCATCGGAAGCGGAGTTTACGCCGGAGCAAATTCAGACCAAAGAAGAGCGCGTAACACAGGTGTACGCCGTCAAGGTTCGGGTGCCAAATCCCAATGGCATTTTAAAAATTGGCATGCCGGGAGAAGTTAATTTCAGACAACCTTCATCTCAGATGGCAACGAATTAGTAGTACTTCTTGAAACGCTGCAGAAATAGAACTATGAGTGTCGTTAGCATTCAACAAATTATAAAAACGTATGGGCGGGTCACTGCTCTTGATAAGATTTCTGTGGAGATCCATGATGGTGAGGTATTTGGATTTATTGGTCCCGACGGAGCCGGCAAGACCACTTTATTCCGCATCTTGACGACCCTGCTGAAACCGGATTCCGGCACTGCAACTGTGCTAGGTTATAATGTGGTGGAGGAATACCGCAACATACGACCCCTGCTTGGATACATGCCGGGGCGATTCTCCCTGTATCAGGATTTGAGCGTCCGAGAAAACATGGACTTCTTCGCCGCCGTTTTTGGCACCACACTGGAAGAAAATTATGATCTCGTTGCCCCGATATACAGCCAGCTAAAGCAGTTTGAATCTCGGCTGGCGGGTGACCTATCCGGCGGGATGAAACAGAAGCTGGCGCTGAGCTGCGCATTGATTCACAAACCAAAACTGCTGATTCTTGATGAGCCCACAACCGGTGTTGATGCGGTTTCACGGCAGGAGTTTTGGGAGATGCTTCACCAGCTGCGATCCCAGAATATCACCATCATCGCGTCCACACCCTATATGGACGAGGCGGAACAATGCGACCGCGTAGCCCTGATCGACCAGGGAAAAATCCTGAAAACAGACACTACCGAGCAGGTCGTAAAAGCCTTTGAAAAACCACTACTGGCAGTGAAAGCCGACCGCCGCTACAAGCTGCTGAAATCTCTTCGATCCTACAAGTTTGCCCACTCGGTGCAGCCATTTGGAGAATATATTCACTACACCGACCAGCGGGAACATCTCCGACCAAAAGAGCTGGAAAACTACCTCTCGCAAGCTGGTTTTTCAGACATCCAGATTAAACAGGTACAGCCCGGTATCGAAGATAGTTTTATGGCCTTAATGCAGGAAAAATAATTGAACTCATGGAACAGGAAGCCGTTATAAAAGCCCATAAATTAACCCGGAAGTTTGGGGATTTTACTGCTGTTGACCAGATCAGCTTTGACGTAAAGAAAGGGGAGATTTTTGGCTTTCTGGGCGCGAATGGAGCTGGCAAGACCACCGCCATTCGCATGTTAATAGGGCTGCTTACCCCAACCTCGGGAGAAGCAAGCGTGGCTGGGTTCGACGTTTACACCGAAGCGGAATCGATCAAAAGACGAATTGGATATATGAGCCAGAAGTTTTCCCTCTATGAAGATCTCACGGTATGGGAAAATATCCGCCTCTACGGGGGTATTTATGGTTTATCCAGGAAAGAAATTAATCAAAAGGCTCAAGAACTTTTGAAAACTCTAGAGCTGCAGAACGCAAGAAATAAACGAATTCGGCTCCCTACCATTAGGATGGAAACAGAAGCTGGCGCTAAGCATCGCCATTATGCATGAGCCCGATATCGTGTTTTTGGATGAACCGACCAGCGGCGTGGACCCTATCACACGTCGGCAGTTCTGGGAACAGATCTACAAAGCTTCAGCTGAAGGCACCACAGTGTTTGTGACCACCCACTATATGGATGAAGCGGAGTATTGCGACCGCGTTTCGATCATGGTAGATGGCCGCATCGAGGCGCTGGATTCTCCTCAGGGTCTGAAGCGCTCCTATAAAGCTGATGACATTGAGGAGATCTTTATAGAATTAGCTCGCGGTGCGAAACGCAGAGAGTAACTATTTGTGCTTTAGCAGCTACTTTAGTGAGAATGGAAAGCGATTTATTCTTAATTATTAACAAATAACGATGCATTCATTCAACGGCTTTATCGTAAAAGAATTTCGGCATATCCTGCGGGACCGGCGTACGCTGCTTATCCTGTTTGGGCTGCCCATAGCCCTGTTGCTTATTTTTGGTTACGCCGTGCGAAATGAAGTCAACGACGCACAGGTGGCTATTCTGGACCATTCCCGGGATGAGGTTACCCGGCAACTCATTCAAAAACTGCAAGCTTCCAACGAGCTGACGATATCAGGCTATTTGCAGGCCTCCGGGCAGATCGACGCCGCCTTCAAAGAGGGAGCGATAAAGCAGGTGATTGTTTTTGAAAAGGATTTTATGCAAAAAATGCAGCGTCATGGTCAGGCCGATATCCAGATTATTACTGATGCCTCCGAGCCTAACATTACGGGATTAGTCCAAAATTACACGCGGGCTATAATACAAAGCTGGAAGCCGGAGAGTGTTCCTGTGCCGTCGACCGCCCGAGCCGGCATTCAACCAACTGTTCGTATGCTTTTTAATCCCCAGCTTGAAAGCGTGTACTACTTTGTACCCGGGCTCATCGCCGTCATCCTGATGATGGTTTCTGCCCTGATGACCTCCGTATCCATCGCCCGCGAAAAAGAAACCGGCACGATGGAAGTTCTGCCGGCTCCCCTGAAACCCTACCACATCATCGTGGGGAAAGTGATTCCCTATCTAGTTTTATCGATCGTGAATGTCATTACTGTGCTGGCGGTTGCAAACCTCGTATTTGCGGTACCTTTCAGGGGATCGCTGCTTTTTTTCTTGTTCGTTTCACTGCTGTTCATCTTTACCGCTCTGGCCCTCGGCGTACTTATCTCCACCAAGGCAGAAGACCAGCGCACCGCCATGATCGCCTCGCTGATGGGTACCCTGCTCCCCACGTTCCTGCTTTCGGGATTCATCTTTCCGATCGACAGTATGCCGATCGTACTGCAGTATATCAGTCATGTGGTCCCCGCAAAATGGTACTTGGTCACGGCCCGCGGCTCCATGCTAATGGGAACCGGGTTTGAGTTTCTCTGGCTCCAAATCGCTGTATTAAGTGCCATGACGGTCGTTCTTGTATTTGCGGGAATTAAAAATTTCAATGACCGATTGGAGTAATCATACCATGAGAACCAATATTTTTCCTCGTCCAAAAAGAGTTCTTACAGATTTTCCGGGATAAAGCGATGCTGGTTATCCTGATGGTGGTACCACTGATTCAACTGGTGGTGCTGGCGTATGCTGCTACTTTTGAGCTTAAGAATGCCGAATTTCACCTTGTTGATCATGATCGATCTGTGGCTTCCAGCCGACTGGCAAATAATTTTGAGGCTACCGGCCTTTTTTCCCTGGTTGGACAGAGTTTTAGCGATGATCAGGGAATCGATGATATCCTGGCCAACCGTGCCCAAATGGTGATGGTGATACCGCCCGACTTTGAACGTTACATACGATCAGGAAATAGCCCTAACATTCAGCTTATCATCAGTGCGGTGGACGGTAACACGGCGGGCTTAATCCAGAGCTACAGCCAGGCTATTTTGCGTAATTTCAGCAAAGAGATCGGCATGGAAATTCGTTCCATTTCCCCAGCCGCAGGATCGCAGATTCCAGTGATGAATATCACCACCTCCAACTGGTATAACAGCAAGCTGGACTATATTTTTTACATGGTGCCCGGAATTATTACTATCCTGGTGACGCTAATCTGCCTGCTGCTTTCAGTCCTTAATATAGTACGAGAGCGGGAGATCGGCACCATCGAGCAGATTAACGTTACCCCTATTAAAAAATACCAGTTCATCAGTGGCAAGTTAATCCCAACCTGGATTCTGGCTATGATTGTCCTCACGTTTGCACTGGCGGTTTCCTATTTCTGGTTTGAAATTCCATTCCGCGGCAATGTACTGTTGGTCTACGGCACGGCAGCCATCTACCTGCTGGCGATCCAGGGGTCTCGGCCTGATGATCTCCTCAGTCTCTGACACGCAGCAGCAGGCGATGTTCATCAACTTTTTCTGCGTGATGATCTTTCTCCTGATGGGCGGCATTTTCACCCCAATAGAAAGTATGCCGGAATGGGCCCAGCAGCTAACCCTCTTTAACCCGATCGCCTACTTCGGTAAGATTATTCGAATGGTACTGCTAAAGGGTTCAGGTTGGGGCGATATCAAAGAAATGATTAGCGCTGTCTCTCTGATGACCGCTGTTTTACTGCCTTTGGCGATAATTAGCTATCGCAAGCGAACGAAATGAATGAAATAAATGAAATAATAGAAAGATAATTTGCGCGGGCACTATATTCCTACCTTTTCTGGTTAGATTATAGATCATGGAAAATAACAATGACAAGAGGCGTTCAATAAAGTCGCTGTGGCAGACGCTGCGAGATATTTTTGCACTTCAGCAAGCCGTATCGATTACGCTTTTACGCGGCAACGGCCGCCGTGCTGGTGGCTTCGGGTATCTGGCTTTTGGTGCCTTTAGGACTACGAGAGCTGCTCGACGCCGTTTTTGAGGCAGGTAACCGCGAACTTCTGGACTGGCTTGCCATAGCCTTGTTCGGGTTGTTCATCCTGCAAGCGCTGTTCTCTTTTTTAGGAAACTACCACCTGGAATGGGTCGGCGAACGGGTGATCACGGATCTCCGCAAAAAAGTATACCAGCATCTTCACCGGCTTGGATTTCGATTTTTTGCTGAACGGAGACTCGGAGAAATCACCTCTCGCCTAACCAATGATGTCGGTTCCATCCGTACCGCGCTGACCGATTCTCTGCCACAGTTGTTTACCATCACTTTTTCACTGATAGGCTCGGTTTCACTAATGGTGATTTTAAACTGGCGGCTTAGCCTGGTCATTTTCCTGACGGTCCCTGTAATCACCATTGCCACGCGCTATTTCGGGCAGAAAATCCGCAATCTCTCCCGCGATATCCAGGATGATCTGGCGGAATCAACCGCTGTTGCAGAAGACGCCTTGGGGGCAATACGACTGGTAAAGGCGTTTGTAAGAGAAGATTATGAGGTCAGTCGTTATCAGAATGCCATTGAAAAACTCTTTGGCACTGCCCGTCGAAAAGTGGTGTTAACCCAGCTGTTCTGGTCGGGCGTGGGCATCCTGTATATGAGTACGCTCGTGGTTATTTTTTGGTATGGCGGGCAAGAGGTACTGGCCGACCGGCTTACCGCCGGGGATTTAGTCGCATTTATTATTTATGCCCTCAATATTTCACGATCCATCAGTCAAACTTCACGGCTCTACACTGCCGTAAATACGGCAGCCGGGGCGTGCCGGACGAATTTTTGAACTGCTGGAGGAAACCCCGGAAATAACCGACGCGGCTGACGCCAAAGCGCTGAATTCCGTGAATGGAGAAGTAATATTTAACAACGTCTGGTTCAGCTACGAAAAAAGTAGGTCGCTCTGGTTGCTAAAAGCAATTGCGTTCAATGTTTATCCCGGCGAAACGATCGCGTTGGTCGGTCCCAGCGGCGCAGGTAAAACGACCCTGCTAAACCTGATTCCCCGATTCTACGATCCTCAACAAGGTGCTGTTGTGGTGGATGGATATGATATTAAAGATCTGAAAGTAAAATCACTGCGGGGACACATCTCTATTGTACCGCAAGAAATTTACCTGTTTGGGACCACGATCAAAGAAAATATACGGTACGGGAATCTTGAGGCCAGTGACGAACAGATCGTGCAGGCGGCAAAAGATGCGAACGCCCACGATTTTATCATGAAAACGACCAGGGGCTATGATTCGCTGATCGGGGAAAAAGGCGTAAAATTGAGTGGGGGTCAGCGGCAGCGGCTGGCCATTGCCCGCGCTATTCTTAAAAATCCTGCAATTCTGCTGTTGGATGAAGCGACCTCCTCGTTAGATTCTGAATCTGAGGCCCAGGTTCAGGAGGCGCTCTACCGGTGAATGCCGGATCGAACGACGTTTGTAATCGCCCACCGGCTCTCCACCGTGCAACACGCGGATCGTATCCTCGTGATGGAGGAGGGTGAAATTGTGGAGTCCGGCACTCACTTGGAGTTAATTGAGCGGGATGGTCTTTACAGCCATCTTTATGAGCTGCAGTTTCGTGATTTGGATGAGCCGGAAACGTTTTCTTGATCACGAGCAACGCAGAAAAGCGAATGATCCTGATCGCAATATTCTCATCAATCTGCAGACAAATTTCCGTAGCCAAGCGGGCAGATTCTCCATCAACCAGCGGTTTCCGGTCCTTCCGGACAGCTTCAACAAAATCTTGCACGATATTTTCGTGGCCCGAGGTATCGCCAACGCTGGCACTGGTGGCCCCGCTGTGAATATCCTCTTCCGGGGTATCGGACGGGTTTTCCATCCCGTCGATCTCCCAGCTGGTGATCTTGTCGTTTTCGAGCACAACCGTTCCTCTATCCGAATGAATCTCCATACGACCAGAAAAACCGGGCTTTGCTGGGCGCTGGGAAGCGAGATTATCGTCCCAATCATCGTGATTCCCATGCTTCGGGATCGCCGCGCCGTGATCTTCCACTTCAATGTCATGGGGTTAGACGTACCGTAGGCGCTGACCACATCAGTGGGACGACCAAAAAACCACCCGTATAGATCCACATTGTGAGATGCCTGCTGAATAAAAGGACCGCCGCCGTCGATCTCCCACGTTCCGCGATACGCCCCGCTCTCATAATAGGCGCTGTCCCGATAGTTTTTAACCGTCAGGTCAGCGGCAAATATTTTTCCAAGCTTTCCTTCCTTGATCAGATCATGAATTGTTTTGTTATCCGGGCTGGTGCGGCGCTGATAGGCTACTCCCATGTTTCACACCATGGGCGCGGCAGTTATCGATCATCCGATCCATGGCCTTAATGGTAATATCCAGCGGTTTTTCGGTGAGCACATGTTTACCCAGCTTAGCGGCTTGTATAGCTCCCTCGTGGTGACAGTGATTCGGCGTTGCAAGGATCACCGCGTCAAAATCGGTCGAAACAGCATCCATTGAAGGGGCTATTTCTATCGATTTATCAAGGTTAAAGTCACGTTTATCGGCAGATCTTGAAACGATGCCTGCCAGCTCCATACCGTCCAGCTTGCCAACTACTTTTTGATAGGTCTGACTAATGTTTCCACTGCCGACGATCACAAATCTAAAATTATTTCCCATAATGGTATGCCAACAATTAGGTTCTTTTTTCAGTTAACGATACATAACAAAAAATTATTTCTGTATACCTTTCTTCAATTTCTCTGGATTCCCCTCATTAATATTCCCAAAACAAATACTCAATTTCTCCAGGGAACCTTCTTCCCTTCTTGACCGGTGCAAGCTGGTCATCGCCTCGTGATAGATTTTTCTTGTGTTCCTGAACTGCTTCCTGTATTTCGGAAAGCACCTCGGGATGTTTTTTGGCAAGGTTATACTTTTCGGATGGATCCTTTTCCAAATGATAAAGTTGTGGGCGTTTGTGGGTAACGGGTTTATCCCCAACATAGGCTGACTGGGTAATGAAATGGGCCTTCCAGGGACCTTTCCGAACAGCGAACAGTTTTCCTTCACGGTAGTAAAAAACCATATCCCGAACACTTTGCTGCTGGCCGGTAAATACCGGCATCAGGCTGGTACCGTCAATAATACGGTCGGAAGGTTCCTCTGCTCCGGCTACATCCAGCGAAGTACTAAACAGATCCATCGTTGTGCCCAGCGACTGATTTACCTCTCCTGCGGGAATTGTGCCGGGCCACCACGCCAGTGCCGGAACACGCATGCCGCCTTCCCAGGTTGTGCCCTTGCCATTTCGCAGCAGACTGAGCAGAACCGCCATTCTCATTTTTCGTCAGCCAGGGACCGTTATCACTGGTAAAAAACAGAAGTGTATTCTCCGCAAGTCCCAACTCTTCCAACTCCTGCATTATCTGGCCGGTACTCCAGTCTATTTCTTCGATGACATCTCCGTACAAACCGCGCGAACTGGTACCCCGGAAATCATCGGATGCGTATAGCGGCACGTGCGGAAAGGTATGCGCCAGGTACAAAGAAAAATGGCTGATCACGATTGGACCGGATGAATTTCAGTGATTCCTCGGTATAACGCGGCGTAAGCGTGCGCTGGTTGACCGGCTGCTCAATGATTTTCGTATCACGCATCAAAGGAACAGGCTGCCAGGCTTTGTTGTCCATATCGTTGCTGTAGGGAATGCCATAATAGGAATCGAAACCATGCTCGGTAGGCAGGTGGGGCGATTCATGCCCGAGATGCCATTTCCCTACCGCCGCCGTGGCGTATCCCTTATTTTTGAGCGCTTCAGCAATGGTAATTTCGCTTTGTGGTATTCCTTTGGCTGAAAAGGGAAAGAGCACCCTAATTTTACCACTCATCATACCGTTCCTGACGGGAAGACGACCGGTCAACAATGCGGCACGGCTGGGAGTGCAAACTGAAGCGCCCGCATAAAACTGGGTGAACTTCATGCCCTCTTCCGCCATCCGGTCTAAATTGGGCGTGCGGATGGTCGGATGCCCGTAACTGCCTACATCCCCGTATCCCATATCATCCGTAAAAATAATAATGACGTTGGGCGGACTATCTGTATTATCTTGAGCAAATATCAGCAGGGGCAAGCCGAGCAATAGTAAAATAAACAGCAGGAAAAGTTTATGTTTAAGAGGACTCATCAACTCTTGTGGTTTGATTAAAATTTTAATCGAAAGTTCAGCGCTAACTATTCAGCTATTCCAGGATCGCAGTAGCTGCCCTTCGGATGTAATAATCTGTTCCCCACTCCTCATCATGCGACTCCCGAACAGTGGCAATTTTGTCGGCCAGCTCATCTCCCATATTTTCAATATTCAAGGCCTCAATCGTATTTAACGCGCGCAACTTGGCAAACGGATGCTCCTCATCCAGGCCTGCACTCAGCACCTCTATTGCCGTGTCGTGATTACCGTACCGGTACAGCGCTTCAGCTACCGCAATGCGTACGGCCGGTGACGGGTCATTTGTATGGCTGAGAAGCTCATTCTCGATGTCATCTCGCTGCTCATTGGCTATAGAAAAGGCGGTAGCCGCCCAAAAACGGACAGATGGGTCGCCGTGGCTCAAACGCATGGCCAGCAGATCAAGGTTTTGGTCCGGATTTCCCGTAGCGCATCACTGCCGTTTCCCGGATATCATCCAATGGAATCTGTTGCTCACGGACTGCCCCGTACAAAGACTGGTCGCCCCGCAGCGAATCGATTGTTTCTTCGGGAATAAATCCGAGGTCATTCTGCTCTTGTATCCACTGTTCATGTTCCTGCCGCATCCTGCTGAGGACATCTTCATATTCGGGATTCCCAGCTAAATTACGCACGTTATGCGGATCCTGATCTATCCTGTATAGCTCCTCTGCAGGTTTAGTCTCAAAAAATCGGCGCTGCGTTTCATTCAAATTGCTGTTCAAAAACTCGTTGTGCCAGCTTGCCATTGACGGGGCCCGCCACAAGTACGTCAGATGCTGGCCGTAAATTCGATGCGGCATGTAGTTGCGTACATACAGAAATTCTTTGTCTCGAACTGATCGTACCAAGTCAAAACGTTCATCCATCCGCCCGCGGTAATTATGCACATATTCCCGCGGCTGATCAGCATACTCACCCAAAAACGGCTTGCCATGCATGTACTCCGGCGGCTCTATACCTGCAAGACTCAGCACTGTCGGCGCAAAATCGACGAAGGAAACCAAGCGGTCATTCCGTTCGGTGTTCTCTGGTGCCAAGTGTTGATATTTCGGTGGAAAATAGACGATCAGCGGCACGTGCAGTCCAGATTCGAACATAAATCGTTTCGAACGTGGAAGAACCCCGCCGTGATCGCTGTAATAAAAGATGATGGTATTTTCAGCCTCCCCGGAGGCCTCCAACTCATCCGATATCTCTCCCACCTGAACGTCCATTTTGGTCATCTGATCATAATAATGTGCCCAGTCGGTTCTAATTTCGGAGGTTTCGGGGTGATACGGCGGGAGCGACATCTCTTGCGGGTCGTGCATCAGGGTATCGATCGGATCGTGCAGGCGGCTTTCATGGGTCGTGGTAAAATTGCGGACGTGAAAAAACGGCTGGCCCGGCTCCCGGGTTTTATAGGTGGCACTGTCGCTCGACTCCACCCATGCTTCTGGCTGATCAACCGTGTTGTAATCCTTTTTCACATTGTTAGTGGTATGGTAGCCCGCCTCCCGCAAAAACTCCGGGAAGAACTGAATTTTTTCAGGTATTGGGAAGGTGCTGCGCATATTTTCGGTTCCCATCACATTGGCATACAGCCCGGTAATGAGCGTAAAGCGGGAAGGAGCACAAACAGGCGTTGTGGCAAACGCATTTTCATAGACGATCCCCTGGTCGGCAAGCTTGTCAAGATTGGGAGTCACGGCCAGCGAATCACCATATGCACCCAGATACGGGCTATTATCCTCACTGGTGATCCACAATATATTGGGCTTGTCAAGCTCCTGAGTTTCGGTCCCATTTTCTTCACACGCCGTTAGTAAAAGCAGAACTGCTGCAGATAGCGTAATAAATCCATTGATTTTAAACATCCATCCCTCCCTGTTTTTCCCTTATCGATTGAGTTCCAATAACGCTAAAACGTATATACTATAAATTTTTGTCGATCGAAATAGTAAAATCCTGATTTGCCTTAGGCTGGCAGCATAATTTAATTTTCTGACCCAAACAATGGAAACAGTTCAGAACGGATGTGGGATTGCTCCATAATCGATCTCATCTGCTCCACTTCGTCTGGATGTTCTTCCGCAATATTCCGCTGTTCGCCGGCGTCTTGCTCCAGGTTATAGAGCTCAATAGGAGCATCTTCATTTTCACTTACATTTAGACGCACCGCTTTCCACTGACCTTTTCGTACGGCTTGCTTTCCTCCACGGGCAGGAAATTCCCAGTAAAGATGATCGCGCGCTTGCTGGGTACCCTTGCCAGTTAATTCCGGTACCATTGAAAGCCCATCAATATTGGGCGGTGGTGCAGTGCCCGCCAGTTCAGCAAATGTGGGCACCATATCCTCAAATGCCGAAATGTGGTCGCTTACTGCCCCTTCCTGCACGGTTCCGGGCCACCAGGCGATCGTCGGCACGCGGATGCCCCCTTCATACAGATCTCGTTTCACGCCGCGCAGCGGACCGTTGCTGTCGAAAAATTCCGGGTCGTGGCCGCCTTCAACATGCGGACCATTATCACTGGTAAAAATGACTAGCGTGTTTTCGGTCAATCCCCGGTCTCTTAATTTTTGGAGTACTTCTCCAACATATTGGTCCAACAGCGTCACCATAGCAGCAAACGCTGCACGAGGTTTGAGGCTGGGCAGTGTAATGGTCACCCGGAAATGGTTCTTCCTCAAAAATACTTTTCCCGTTTTCGTCCAGGTAGGGTTCCATCGCGCGTTCCGGTACTGTCAATGACGCATGAGGAATACTTAGCGGCAGGTAGAGAAAAAATGGGTTCTTCTCCTCTGCATTGCGATCGATGAACGAGAGTGCTTCTTCCACAATAATATCCTGGCTATAGGTTCCGCGCGAAATCGGTGGTCCTGAATCCGGATGCCGGAAGTTTTCACGAGAGGTTTCCTCTACCTTATTGCCTTCAAGCGGAACCCGCACCGGTTGCTGGCCGCGAACTTCCCTGAACAGGAATTCCGGGTAGTAGAAATGGGCACGTCGCTGACCATTGTACCCAAAAAACTCGTCAAATCCCTGGTGTGATGGCGATCCTTCGGAACCGGGATATCCCAGCCCCCATTTGCCAAACGCGCCGGTGGTATAACCGGCCTCTTTCAAGACTTCGGGCAGTGTAGGAATAGAGTAAGGTATCGGGTACTGCCCAATCGGCATATGCTCCATGTTGCCTCTGACGGGAGTATGACCAGTGTGAAGGCCCGTCATCAGTACGGATCGAGAGGGGGCGCAGACCGTGCTGCCGGAGTAGTGCTGCGTAAAACGCATTCCCTCAGAGGCCATCCTATCAAGGCTTGGGGTTTTAATCATTTCCTGCCCAAATGGACCAATATCCCCATAGCCGAGGTCATCTGCCATGATATATATGATATTCGGGCGTGTCGGAGCTTCCGCGGCATCTTGTTCCTGTTGACCGGTGCACCCCGTAATACTGATAAAAATCCCCGTTAAAAGGATTTTGAATATATTCATTACTCTCATCTCATCATCCCTTTTACTATCACGTTTTTCCAATTTTTATGCCAAGTCCAATATATTATATAAATGGCTATCCTTCCTCTTTCAAATGACGATTTGCCAGTGCTGTACAGAGGTTTTGGGAGTGTTTCATCTACGGGCTGTCCTGTATTGACCTCAACTAGACTTTCAGGCGGTATCTCCTGTGGCGGCTGGTAATACTTGTCGAGTAATTCGAAATCTTCTAGACGGGCATCAGAGATTAATCCCTGCTTGTGATCCCGCTCTTTCAGTCGCTTCTGGATGATTTCATCCGAAGCCTGGGCCTCAATGAACACGTAGTTGAATTTCTTTTCCTCCAACATCTCAACAACCCGGGACCTGATTTCCCGACTGCTGAAGGTAGCGTCCATGATTACATTTTTCCCGTCTTCCAATCGCTCGATGCCCACACTTTGCAGTTTTTCATAGGTTTTTATTGACATTTCCGGGGAGTAGAGCGATTTACGATGCTCGGCAGGTGTTCGCTGTTTGAGCGGCAGACCCGCCAGCGTTTTGCGAATACGATCGGAAGAAAAAGATTCTATTCTCGAATTTTTCTGAGAGCTTGTTGGCAAGTGTACTTTTGCCAGTGCCAATTCGCCCCATAAATATCAGTGCTACCGGTTCAGAACCTAACAGAGCGTAACGGAGTGACAGATCAAAGTAACGGGCTGCTTTTTGTGCGGCCTCCTTACGATCTGCTTTGTCCACTTCCTGCTCCATGCTTTGGATGCTCTTCACCTTGCCCTTGACATACGCCCGATAACACTTGTAAAAGTCGAGCACTCGGTGCAGATCGGGGTCTTCCATTCTAGTCGACATCTGGGCAACGAAATAACGCTCCTCTTTCCGCCGTCCTACAAAATCAAGGTCCATGGCCAGGTAGGCCAGGTCAGCAGCGAGATCTCCATACCGGAAACGCTCATTGAACTCGATGCAGTCGTAAATACGAACTTTTTCCGGTGTAATATGAATGTGATCCAGGTGCAGATCTCCGTGACCATCCACAATCCGCTTTTGTTTGATGCGCCGCCTGAACAGTTGCTCCTTTTTCCGGTAATACTGGTTGGTATACTGGCGGATCGTATCAAACGTCAACTGGTCAAGAGTTTCCCCGATAAACTCCTCGGTTTGATCAAAATTCTCATCCGTATTGATCTTAATTTTTTCGATCTCCCCGTATTGAAGAATCTCAGGACCAGGATTTTGCTCCCGGTAGAAATCAGCCAACGTATCCGCAATCCGATCGAGGTGTTTCCTCGTTAAAGAGTTGTTTTCTATGTAGCTGTTCAGAAAAAACTCCTCTTGCAGCTTTTTCATTTCTACGGCAAATTCTACGGCTTCCCCATGTCCTTTCAACGCAAATGAATCACCTTCTCTGGTGATTGGCACAACGCCGAGATAGCTATCATCACACAACCGGCGATTCAGCTCTACTTCCCGATGGCAATAATGCTCTCGTTTTTTCAGCGTGCTATAATCCAGGAATCCAAGATTAACCCGCTTCTTGATTTTGTATACGAGTGATTCAGCGATAAACACATGCGAGATATGTGTTTGAACATGCTCAACCTCTTTGGGATGATGGGAATAGGCACTGGCTTGCCCTAAAAATTGAAGAAGCCTTGAATATTCATCAGGTGAAAGCGCCATACTGCCGGTTCTTTTTTTTGCACATTAAAGCTTTCTTTCTGTTTAAGTATAAAAGATTGGTTAAATCGGCAAAAAAATATTGGAGAAATTTCGGATTGACTCAAACTACAATATTAAATCAGTCTGGGGATTTTAACTTCCTGATAAAAAGGCCCATTTGACCTATTAACAATGGAATCAAACTAAATCCCAATACCGTTAACCATCCATATAAGCTGGGCGGTTGGATTTTCAGTACGGCTGCAAATGATGGAACGTAAACGGCCATCAATAGCAGTACAATACATGTTACGATGGCTGCCCATATCCAGCGGTTACGAATAATAGTATTATTGAACATGAAGGATGAGCTGCTGCGCATGTTAAATACGTGCCAAAGCTGGGCCAGGGCTAACGTCAAAAAGGAAATTGAGACCGCTGCATTCGACTCTAGTTCCAGCACCTGCATAGCAACCCACAGGGAACCGAGCACTGAGCTCATTATAATTCCGCCATACACGGCAATGCCGGTCCAGTGCCGGTTGTCAAGGATCGGTTCTTTAGGATCTCTCGGCGGCACGTCGCATGGCGCCTTCTTCACCTTCGCCGACACCGAGGGCTAATGCCGGGAAAACATCAGTTACCAGGTTCAGAAACAGGATCTGCAGTGGCAAAATGGGGAGCGGTGAACCTATCAGCGAGGCCATACCAACAACCATCACTTCACTGACGTTGCAGGACATCAGGTAGTAGATAAACCGGCGAATATTCCCAAAAATGACACGTCCCTGTTCAATGGCCGCTACAATAGAGGAAAATGCATCGTCAGTGAGCACCATGTCAGAGGCTTCGCGCGCAACCTGGGTTCCCCGCTGCCCCATCGCAATGCCGATATCCGCTTTTTTGAGAGCTGGAGCGTCGTTAACGCCATCCCCCGTCATCGCAACAATCTGGCCGCTATCCTGGTAAAATTCAATCAGGTTTAGCTTCTGTTTTGGACTGATTCTGGCAAAAATGGAGCATTGAACTATCAACTTTTTATCCATATTTGAGTTCTCAAGCTCCTCTTTTGAAGGCAGTTCATTGCCGTGAATAACCATCGCTTCTTCATCATCCGGAAGGCCTACCGCCCGGGCTATGTACCGAGCTGTCTCAACTTGGTCGCCGGTAACCATCACCACACGAATACCTGCTTTTTTGCAGAGAGCTATGGCCGGCTTTACATCTTCCCTAGCTGGATCCAGCAGTGCTACCAGTCCAAGGAATACCAGTGAATTATAGGGTTCCTTCACGGTAGAGTCAGTCATTTTATAGGCAAACGCCAGCATGCGCAGTCCATCCTTGGCCAGCTCCTGATTTATCTTTTGCCACTCCCTTTTCTTTTCCGGCGTTAATGGCTGTACTTGACCGTCTTCCCTTATACTGTCGGATGCCTCCAAGACTGCACCCGGCGCCCCTTTTACATGCACGCGGTACTGCTGCCCTTCCATACGATTCCACGTAGCCATCATTTTTACTTCCGCGTCAAATGCCTCTTCCTTTTCTTCAGGATACTGCTGCATGAGATCACTTGATTCGTAACCCGCCATCCGGCCAAGCGAGAGCAAGGCTACCTCCAGTGGATCGCCACTGCCAGCCCCGTTTTTTTCGGAGTGATTCAGTGAGGCGTTATTGCAAAGCATCCCGGTTTCAAGGAGCATTCGCAGATCGGAATTACCATCCGGGTCCAGTTTCTTGTTTGGCACATCGCCGTTCTCCCCGTTGACCTCAATCTGACTGCCGGGAAGTACAATCAGCGATACACTCATTTTGTTTTCGGTGAGCGTTCCTGTTTTATCGGTGCAGATGATGCCGGTTGAGCCCAATGTCTCAACAGACGAGAGACGATTAATCAGTACGTTTTTGGCAGCCATCACCTGGAGACCCTTGGCCAAGGCGATAGTTGCAACGATCGGCAGTCCCTCGGGGATGGCGGCCACAGCCAGGGCGATGCCGGTTTCGATCATCAAAAACAGGTCCTTGCCCGCCCAAATCCCGGAAACAGCTACAAAAAGGGCGATAAACAGCGTAACAAAGATCAGACGGTAACCCAGACTATCGAGCCGTTCCTCCAGCGGGGTTTGCTCATCTTCAGATTCCTCTACCAGCGACGAAACTTTTCCAAGTTCAGTATTCAGACCTGTGGCTACAACTACCCCTTCCCCCGCTCCACGCGTCACGGAGGTACCCTTGAAGCATGCTGCTTCGTTCGGCTAAGACGGTATCCGGAGGGACAGGATCGGCATGCTTACTTACTGGCAGACTTTCTCCCGTCAATGCTGATTCGTCTGCCTGCAAGCGGGAGGCTTCCAGAATACGCAGGTCCGCCGTGATGACATCCCCACCCTCTATAATGACAATATCTCCCGGTACAAGATCCGCGGCATCTACCTGCTGCACCTGGCCATTGCGCCGCACCCGGGTATTGACAATACCCATTTTAAAAAGCGCCTCCATAGAACGCACAGCCCTCAGCTCCGTCGAAAAAACCGATCAAGGCGTTGATAGCAATCACCACCAGTATTGCCCACCCTTCAACCCATTCTCCAAACCAAAAAGCGACTCCTGCAGCAGCCGCAAGTAATCCAACAATCAGGCTTCTAAACTGTTCCAGCAAGATAACCCATATGCTTTTTTGCTTGTGCTTTCTTAGAAGATTGGGTCCCCATCGTTTTTCCCTGGCACGTACCTCATTTAATGAAAGCCCGGTATCAGGATCTGTATTCAAGTGATGGGTAACCTCTTCTTCAGGGAGTGCCCATACATCATAAATTGATGTGCCAATGGATATCTCCCGGCTCCGGCTCCTGCTCTTGGTCAACCGCCTGCTTTTTGTTTCTTGTTCTTCCACCGATACAGCCTGTTTTTATTTATACATCAATGCTTTTATTATTCTCTATTGATGAATATATCTTATCACGTTTTCGAGTTTCATTCTCTGTTTGCCTGAATACTTCATCAAAAAGCTGAGCTAAAAAGAGGCTTCCTTATCAGCTTTGGGCCTTTTAGTCTCGCGGAATTTCTTTCCACGGCAGGTTTCGAGGACGTACCGCTGATATCCCAATTCGAAATATGCTCTGGAATTTGATCAACCGGGCTTATCAATTTCTGATATCCTTTTCGAATCACCGACAGAGGGAGATCAGGGACCAGCGCCGAACGGTAGTCCTGGACTATGACTTGACCCCCAGCATGCTTAACAGCACCTGCTCCTGCTAGCCCATCAACTCCGCAACCACTCAGGATAATTCCAAGCACACCGGATCCATAGAGCCTGGCTGCGGATCGAAACAGCAGATCGATAGAAGGACGTGCTTTATTTTCTCGGGGACCTTTGTGGAGTTTGAGCCGGGTCTTACTTCCATCTCTGTGCACTTCCCCGTGGAAACCACCCGGTATAATGGAAACACGGCCCGGCTTCAGCGTCATCCCGTGGGAGGCTTCTTTTACCGGGAGTTCTGTTATCTCATTAAGTTTTGTGGCCAGCGCAGTGGTAAAGAACCTGGGCAGATGCTGAACGATAACAATCGGGACTGAAAGTGTTTTAGGCAACCGCTTAATTATACTTAACAGCGCGGCCGGTCCCCCCGTGCATCCACCTACGACAACCATTTCCAGCGGACTATGTATATTCAATTTCCTGCTCCGGTTTGCGTAGGTCCCTCCAAAATCGTTCTTTTTATTCTCTTGTATTTTCAGGGCGCTTTGTACAATGGGCACCAGTCGTTTAACAAGATGTCGTTCTGCAAAGAGAATGGAGTTATAATTTTCAGGCTTGGTTACTATATCAAAAGCTCCGAGCTTGAGCGCTGCTATTCCAATAGTTGCTCCTTCTCTCGTACGCTCGGCTCCCACAACCAGTGGCAGGCCAGGAAACCGGTGGCTTATCACACTTAGCATAGCAATTTCTTCTACCTTTTCGGGATCGATTCCCAGTAGTAATAGATCGGGATCCGTTTTCAAAACAGTCTCTACCAAAGCTTCGACGTCAGCCTGTACGAAGATCTGGTGATCGGTTCGCTCCTGCAACACTTTGGCGAAAGCTTGACGTGCCAAAACATCTCCATCAACAACTAAAATCTTCTTCATCCTGCTCTCCTTTCACAAGTTTTGCACCAATTTGGATTAAGCTCTCTCGTTAGTCGCTCCAATGCTGTTTTTACTAGAGTTAATCTATGTTAAATGGTGCAATTTTGATGTAGTAGTTCGATGGGAAACAGTGTAAGCGTATTCACTACATCCGGGACAACTTTCCCTATTTAGGATCATCAAAATGATGGCACAACTGAATGTAAATTAATAAGCTGCTATGAACTGTATAAGTACCCTTTATTTTTTGGTTGGTGCCCCAATGGTAAGTTCAACTTCATGGTGCTTGCCGTCATTTTCCATCTTGAGGATAAAAACCTCTTCCCGGTTTTCTCTCTTGACACCATCAACTGTTCCGGTAATGATGCCGGTTTCCAGTCCCTCTGGATTGGAAACATGGATGCTGTAATCAGTTTCTTCATCATATCCTCGAAACTGTACGTTGAAGTCCTTCCAACCGGGTGCAATACAGGGTTGAATATGAAGTTGATTCCCATCTTTTATTTCCAGGCCCAAGATCGACTCGATAAGTACACGGTACATCCATCCAGCAGAACCAGTGTACCAGGTCCACCCACCCATGCCAGTCAGTGGAGGTTCGCCATAGATATCGGCGGCTACAGCATAGGGCTCTACCTTGTATCGCTGGACGGCTTCCGGAGTTGACGCGTGCTGGACCGGTGATAACATGCCAAGTAGTTCCAGCGCTCGTTTCCCCTGCCCCATCTCTGCAAACGCCCGCACCAGCCAGAGAGCTCCGTGGGTGTACTGGCCGCCATTTTCTCTTACGCCGGGAATATATCCTTTGATGTACCCCGGATCCTTGGCTGTTTTATCAAAAGGAGGTGCTAATAACCGTATGATGCCCTCATGTTCGGCGACCAGCAGTTGATCAGCTGAACTGAGAGCTTGCTCGGCTTTGGTTCTGGGTGCAGCCCCGGAAATTATCGACCACGCCTGGGCTATCGCATCAATACGGCATTCTTCAGAGTCGGAGGAACCGAGCGGCGTGCCGTCATCATAATAGGCCCGGCGGTACCATTCACCGTCCCAGCCTTCGCTGTTTAACTGTTTTTTGAGCAGTTTACGATATTCCCTGTACTTCTTGTGACGTAGATTATCTTTCTGTTGTTTGGTAATCGAGATAAAATCCCCCAAAATAGAATATAAAAAGAAGCCCAGCCAGACACTCTCACCCTGACCGCCTTCACCCACGCGATTCATGCCGTCGTTCCAGTCGCCGGTACCTGATGAGCGGCAGGCCATGCGGACCCTCAGTTAATGACCGGTCGATGGTCCGACAGCAGTGCTCGTAAAGTGTGGCTTTTTCGGTGATTCTCCGGGCTGCAGATAGGCCTCATGCTCCCCTTCCTGCAACTGCCGGGCTGAAATAAACGGCGTCTCCTCTTCAAGAATGGAGCGATCCCCGGTCCGTTGAAGGTAAAGTGATGTTATGAAAGGAAGCCAAAGCAGGTCGTCAGTAATCCTCGAGCGTATGCCCCGACCCGTGGGCGGGTGCCACCAGTGCAGCACGTCTCCTTCGGGAAATTGGTGGGCGGCATGCAGCAATATTTGGTCCCGCGCCAGAGATCGATCGAGCAATAAGGCGGCCCCGCATCCTGCAACTGATCCCGGAACCCAAATGCACCACCGGATTGGTAGAAACCGGATCGCGCCCACATCCGGCAGGCAATATTCTGATATTGCAGCCAACCGTTTGCAAGGAGATCGAGTTCGACCGCAGGCGTCTGTACCGTAATGCGATCAAGCTTATTGCTCCAAAAATTTCTTATTTCATTAAAACTAGCTTCAAGCTTTTCTGAATCTCTGTATTTGTGGATTAAAGCATTGGCTTCTTCTTCGGACTCCGCTTCACCGATCAGGTAGTAAAAATTTACGCTGCTGCCCGATTCCAGGTAGAGCGATGACTGAGTGGCGGCGCATGAATCTATCAGGGCTCCTTCTTTTCCACCTAATTTTTGATGAGCCATCACGGCTTGTGGTCGACCGATATCATGGTTTCTCCCGATGAACTCTTGACGATCAGAGCTAAAGGAATTTTCCGTACGTTGCTCGGTAAAGAGCGCGGAGAAGGCAACCCGTCCGGCAAATTCATTATTGTAGTAATTTTGGGCCAATATTGCATGCAATTCACTGTCAATCTGGGTGATAACATACCGAGTTGATTTTTCACGCTGTACACCAAGAACCCAGTCATTGTAATGAAATACCGAAAGATGCCGAGAACTCAGATCTGTGTTTACAAGCCTGAGCCGCACGATCTTCACCGAATCCGCTCTCGGCACCCATTTACTCACCTGTTGTTTCAGGTTCATGGTATAGCTCTCAGTGACAGTGTAACCAAACCCATGCCGCACTGTATATCTTTTACTTCCAGGTACCGGGCCGGGTGTAGGAGACCAGAACACTCCCCGATCTTCATCCCGAATATAAATAACTTCACCGGGTGGATCTGTAACCGCGTCATTCGACCATGGTGTGAGACTGATTTTCCCGGCTGTTTTGACTCCAAGTATAATCGGAACCCTGTTCTGATGATATAAATCCGAATGACTCATTGGCAATCACATTGATCCAGGGGGCAGGCGGGTACTGCAGTCTGGTACCTGAACGATCAGCTTTCAATTCAATCACGTACTCTTTACCATCCTGGGAAAACCCACCGAAGCCGTTGTAAAATTGCAACTCGGCAGGTTTGGACTTCTCCTGTTCCGCCGAGACAAAAAGTTCAGCAGGTTTTGAGAATTTGGCTGATTCATCTGAGCTGTATCCATTTCCAGAAAAATCGAGCTTCTTCAACTTGCCGGTCAAAACACCTGCTGCGACTGTTTCAAGTAGTACACGGTCTTCTGAACTGAGATCTTCGCCTCGAAGAATAAATATCCCGCCCCGTTTATTAAACTGCTGGCGTTCCATGGAGGCCTGAAGCGACTGGTGCACTGCTTCGTGAAGCTCATCGGCGTAAGAAGGTGGATGGTCATTGATAAATACCAAGTCCACATCGAACTGCTTGAGCCGCCACAAAGCATGGGCTTTAAGCAGCTGTTCCACATATTTGAGGTGATCGGTATCTCTGATACTGTACAGCAGTATTGGCAGATCGCCGGAAATACCATGAGTCCAGAGTCCCGATTGCGTTTTTCTGTTCTTTTTCAATGTCTCTTCCGGTGCCCGCAGGCTGGGCTCACCATAAAGCAGAGCTCCTGCCAGCTTTTGAAAATAGTGCCCTTTCTGTCCATCCAGCCCGATATGCTCCATGTTCAACCCGGCCGTAGATCGATGCCAGTTCAAAAACCCGGTCGGTGGCATATGGATTGTCGTAACGGTCGGCCATGGATACCGCCTGCTCTTGGCTTGCAACTTTGCCCAGTCCAAATGTGACACTCTTCTTTTGGCCAGGTCCCAACTCAATGATGCGACGCATGCTTACGATGGGATCCGGTACATTACCCGTAGAGCCACTCAGCCGATTATTCGGATCCATCGCCTGGGGTTCGGAAAGGTTACGTCCACGGCCGATAAATTTTCCTCGGTCGGTTTCATACTGAAGAGGTTCCGGCAGATTGTTCAGATCGTCACTGGCTATCGTATGTACCAGCCAGCTCTCGTCTTCATCTTTGCTTCGGGGGCGTCGCTTGGCGATCAGTGCGTTGTGCTCCGGGATGTGATCGATCTGCACAAACAGGTTGGAAAAAGCAGGATGGGCCGCATCGCTCTCTTGGCTATTCAGTACCACCTCCGCATAGCTGGTCACCTCTATACGGCGGGGGCGATCTGAGTAATTGGTGAATGTAATTTTCCGGAGCTCAATATCATCATCCGGCGATACGCAGACCTCCATGAACGATTCTATCCATTCATCCACGCGGGCGATCTGAACTTTTCCTTCGTGGAACCAGCTGTCATATCGATCTGCTTTTCTTGCCACAGGTTGATGTCCCACTGACCAGTACAGACCTGTATCCAAATCCTTGACAAAGAAAAAGAAGCCATAAGGATCCATCACACGATCGGCTCTCCAGCGTGTTAATGCGATCTTATCATTCGCCGAATATCCGGTTCCTGCATGGGTAATTACCGTACTGTGGCGACCATTAGAAAGAATATGGGTACGAGGTGTAGAGTCGTTGAGCGCTTCCTGGCCAGCATGATCCACTGCGGGTTTCAGTTTCTGTTCTTCACCAGGTTCAAGCTCCACATCGATCGGATGCGGCTCTTTGATCGGTACTCCCCTCGGTACCCGTTCCTGGAGAAGCAGCTCACATGACTGCATCATGGGATCACCGTGGAAAAGTTTCTGGATGGCATTATCCTTCAAGACGTTGGTCAAGGCCAGTAATCCCATCCCCTGGTGATGCGACATATACATTTTAACTACAAGGTTTTCCTGTTCCTGCTCTACGCGCGATGGCGTATAATCAACGGACTCGTAAAAACCATTAAGGCCATATGCTCCCTCCTCTTTGAGTTGTTCAAGGTTGTCCAGGGCCTCCTGGGTCGTATCATCAGCGCGAGCATACTGGCATAGGGAGCGACGACATAATCTTCAGCAAGCCCACGACGGAGGCCCAATCCGGGCACACCAAACGCCCGGTACTGGTAATGCATGTCAAGATTTAGCAGGCCGTATCCACTTTCAGAAACGCCCCACGGGTTTTGCCGACTTTCACCATATTCCTGCTGCCATTGCACCACGTGCTCATAGGTGTGACTTAGCAATGTATCCTCAAACCGGCTCATAAAAAGCAGCGGCATCAGGTACTCAAACATGGTGCCACCCCAGGAGAGCAGTATCTCTTTACGCTCAATGCTTGTAAGACGACGACTCAGCCTGGAACCAGTGCTCTGGCGGAACATCTCCCTTGGCTATTGCGATATATGATGCCAGCCGCGCCTCACTGGAAAACAGGTCGTAGGTGCCGCTATCCTTCGATGCCTGATCTACGTTATAGCCGATGTTAAACAATCGCCGCTCTTTGTCATACAAAATACTGTAATCCATCTGCTGCACCATTTCATCACACCAACTGGCCAGTTCATGGGCCCTGTTCCTCCATATTTTAAAGGATTCCAGGTCCAGCAAGTCTCCAAGCAGCAAATTTTGGTTGTTGTTAAGGAGATTGAAATCAGCACGTTCGCTCTTGTGCAGCGCGCGTTGAACACTTTTAATCTCTTCCAGCTGTTTTTGAATCTGTTCCAGGGGGCGAGCAAACCAATCGATGATCTCCTCAAATTCCACATCCTTCATCTGGGGTTTTATGGGATCAAGACTTACCTCGCTTAACTTGCGGGCTGTCTTGGAACAATTTTCCAATTTTTGAATGCGCGCTCCCAAGCTTGCAGAACTCTCATCCCCAGCCCTGTTCTGCTGCTGCATTGTATCTAAAAGATCATCAATCTGCTTGTGTATTGCCTTTGTAGAAGAACTGCCGTGTTGCTTACAACATTCTAAAGCGAGCACTCGCAGTGTTTCTATGGTATCTTCAAGTCCATCCCCAAAATGTTCATTGGGCCAGGGACGGTTTTCAAGCTCCAGAAGCATCTGTTTTACCACCAAGAGTGATCCTGCCAGGTTACCGGAGTCTACAGTTGAAATATACCGCGGATCTAAGACCTCACCCAGCTTGGTGCTGTACCAGTTGTAGAAATGCCCGTTGTACTTTTCAAGTAGTTTCATCGATTCGAGCGTATTCCCGACGCGATCCAACAGTTCGGCGATGCCGATATACCCGAATTCATAGGCTGATATAGTTGAGGCCAGCCCCAGCCCGATATTCGTTGGTGATGTACGGGCCACCGCTCCCACATACGGTTCTTCCTGGTAGTTATCGGGAGGCAGCCAGGAGTGCTCCGGCGTCATATACCGCTCAAAAAAGTGCCACGTGCGCCGGGCATATTTCCTCAGCAATTGCTGCTGTTCCGGTTGAAGCTCTCTTTTGTAAAGCCGGGAATCACTGCTAATATACCAGGCTATCAGCGGTGCTGAAATCCATGCAGCTCCAAACGGAATGCCCAAAAACAGCACCATTGGCTTAAAATACCACCCTCCACCAATAACCAGCCCCGACCATAACACATTGATCGCCATTGACCGGTAGTGTCCCCATATCCCCGTATCTGCCTGTCGTTCTGTGTGCAGGGCTGTGGTCCATTCCAGTAGTTTTCTACCGGAAACCGCCACCCGCCAAAGGGTCCTAATAACCGCATCCAGCGAGATATAGGCCTGGTGTGGCATAAATACCAGTGTAGTAAATGACTGTACTGTATTAATCTTCAGGTTATCACGGATTTTTTCCAGGTACAGCTTCCAGGCTACTCGTCTGGGTCGGTTGAAAATTTCGGTTGAAAAGCTGGAATAGATCGGAAATGCCGCGATACCCACTACCGCCGCTGTCCAAAACAGGGCAGAGCCCGGCAAAACCGTCCATCCCAAGAGTAAGAAAACGAGCAAAGCCGCCGGATTCAGCGATCGCCGGAGGTTGTCGAATATTTTCCATTTGGAAACTATGGTTATTGGGTTCCGATCTTTCGATTTGCCATCAGGGGCTGGCACCTGGTTGAACAACCATTGCAAAATCTGCCAGTCACCCCGAATCCACCGGTGATTACGTTTGGAATAACTGAGATAGGTGGTGGGGTAATCGTCAAACAGCTCAATGTCTGTCATCAGGGCCGCACGCAGGTAGGTACTTTCCAGCAGATCGTGGGATAGAACAGTATTTTCCGGGAAACGCCCGCCCAGTACCTGGTCGAATACCTCCACGTCGTATAATCCCTTCCCGGTATACACCCCTTCCCCAAACAGGTCCTGGTACACATCTGAGACCGCCGTGGTATAGGGATCGAGCCCGACATTTCCGGAATAGATCTTGGAAAACCAGGTCTTGTTGGCGAGATTCTGGCGGAATGGAAATCCGGGGCTGAAAAATGCCGTAGCCTTCAACAACACGACTTCCCTCCTCATTGAACTGCGCCCGATTCAACGGGTGAGCCGCAGTACGGATTAAGTCGACAGCACTACCCGGCGGTAGCTTGGTATCGGCATCAAGCGTGATTACATATTTTACGGGAACATCAGCAATGGATTCCTTAAAATCGCCGCTGATATATTCATAGGTAGAATGCTCATTGGGATCAAGCAGCAGGCGATTGAACTCCTCAAGCTTGCCTCGTTTACGCTCCCATCCCATCCAAACGCCCTCTTTTTCGTTCCAGAGCCGCTTTCGGTGCAATAGAAAAAATCGATCGCCGTATATACTCTTATAGCGTTCATTCAACTTTTTTACTTCCTCAAGAGCAGCTTCAACAATCGCCTGGTCTGACGACATATGCTCGCTGGGAGCATCCGTGAAATCGGAGAGAATGGCAAACTGCAGTGCCGGGTTGGGATTGGCCAGCGACCTGATCTCCAGCAGCTCAAGCTGGTCGAGCGCGTCTTTTTCCGAACTTAAGAGCGTAGGCACTACCACGATGGTTCGATATTGATCAGGTATAGCTTGCTCGATGCTCAGCTTCGGTAGAATGCGCGGCGGTAGAAGAACGGTCAGCATCCGTTGGGTTGAAACGACCGACATATCCAGGGCGGGAAGCAGTGCCGCAGCCACGGTAAGAAATAGCAACCAAAGCGAAGCCTGCATAAAACCGGTAAATAAAGCCGCTATTCCAAAGCAATACCACCATGTGTGCAGGCAATCATCAAAAAGATGGAGTGATGGCGCTCGGCCAATCCAAACAGGCGTTCATCAAGCGGCGCCCGGTAGCCGATGTCCCTGCAGAATGCCCTGTATCCCGGGCCAAGTAAATAATACCCGACGTGGTTGGCAACGGTCGATTCGGTTCCATTGGTACGAGCCTGGCTTTCTGTCTTAACCAGCAGCTTTTCTGCCACCAGCTGCTCCGTGAGCCTGGAATGCGCACTTAACTTCTCAATTTTTTTACGGTAGATATCCCGCGTTTTAAAATCCATCTGCCCATAATACCTGGCGGGATCGAGCCGCAGGATGCGCTCAACCACTGAGTTATTTTCTACAAATTCCGACCAGTCCGATTCTGAAGCTTTACGCAGTGAGATGATCGCATTTTGAATACTCAAATGTAGCCGGGAGGTCTCCTGCGCCTCGGCTCTAAGCTGATCTTCCAGGTTCGTATTCCACTGGCGGAATTTGTAGTCAAACCAGTTCCGTTCTATTTCGGTGAGCAGGCCGTTATTTTGGAGTCTCCGAGCAAGGGCCGTCAGGTATACTTTAGTGCCCGCTTCCTGTTTGGTCAGCTTTACAAGTTTTCGCAACAGGAATCCCGGTTCCTCGCTGTCTTGCCTCGTAATGTTGTCGATCTGTTTTTCAGCCCGTGTTTTGATACTGCGCAGATTCAGCAGCTCTTCTGCCCGTTCCGAGAGCCTGTTGATAAGGACCAGCCGTATCATGATCGGCACGGCCCAAAGCTCTCCCAGTTTCAGGGTCTCCACCCTCTGGAAGGCCTGTACCACTGTTTCGACATTATCTTGATCGATGACGTTATCACTCAGTTCGGCAAGATTCACAATCGGTTCATAGACGCGTGAATATCCCACGAATTTCCCCTCGCTGAGTCTGGGCAGCTTCTTGTAGCAGGAGACCGGCAGATCTTCTTTCAGCTGAACAATCTGCTCCTGGATGATGTAAAAATTATCGATCAGCCATTCCCCCGGCAACCGATAGTTCACTTTTTTTACGGGCCGCCCGCGCCAGTGTTCGGTAGGCACTGGTCAACGTTTTCCTGGAAGCGGCAAGCAGCGGCTCCACCGCCTGCAACGGTTTTGATCCCTTTGCGATCTGCTGCTTGCGGACAAGCTGCTCTATTTCATTCTCAAGGCGTAACTTATTGTAATGAACCGGGTCTGTTCAGGCATTATCGGCCCTTTCTTTTCATCGTTTGCTATCTACTACTTAGCTGAAAGTTGTACCTCAATATTCGTTATCTCAGCTCGATAATATCTTTTGTACCGTCACTCTCTAGCACCTCTATAGAGGTCAGCCAGCCATCATTATCCTCATCCACAAAAATTTCTTTGGGATGATAAATCATCCGGTTCAGGTGATCCACGCTTACATCGAGCACGTCTCCTTTAGGATCGTAGCTAATTCCCCTCAGGAGCGTCCACTGTGTTTCGGGCTGAACGCCTATTTCGTTGGAAAGCACGCGGATTTCAAAGTACTCCGGCTGTTCATCCTTCAGAAATTTTGAAGAAAAAGAATTGAAATAGATCATCCATTCAGGTTTATCAATCTTTTTAACGGCCATGATACTTCTCCTTTTTATAAATTTATTTGTTTATAGTATGCCTAAAATCAGGAAAAGATCTTGTACAGGAGAAACCTATACTTGTGAAGGAGATTCTATTACAGGAAGATCCACCAAATCATTAAAAATCATTTTTAAATAAATCTTTGAACACCTGCTCCTAAATCAGAAACGCTTCCTGCTGATTGTTTATCCCTTTATCTACATGACCGAAAGTATCCTCCTCGTGGTGCTGATGGAATACATTAGCGATAAAAAGCACAGCCAGTGTTCCCATAAATGCAAACAGCAGGCCATCGCCAAATCCCAATACTATGCCCATTGACCCAACAACCAGTGCTCCGGCTGTTCCCCAGGTCATATTCGCATTCATACTTCGCCCCTCTTTTTTGATGTAATAGCCAAATAGCCATCCGACGGTTATGCCCAGCGATATAAACCAAAAAATTGCTGTTCCACTTAGATTTTCCATTCTCCTCCTGTTCGTAGTTACGGTTCTGTAAAATATAGACGGCAGATCAGAAGATATTCGTAGGGCATCCCCTGTTTAGCATGCAGGTATATTAATAAAAATCAGCTCGATAAGTCGTAATTGTAAGGGAAAATACCATCCCACTTCTGGTTATTTCCCCGCTCACTAAATGCTTTACACATCCTATATTATTTCAAAGCCTACAAACCCGCTAAAACAAGCACTTAAGGTAGACTGACGGTTATGAAATTACTAATCGCATATGGCACAACGGAAGGACAAACGCGGAAGACCTGCAAGCTCCTTGAAGAGGAAGCGACCGAAGCTGGCCACGAAGTTGCCCTGAACGACACAACGGGTGCACAACTTTACCCCGAAGGGGTTGATGCCGTAGTCGTTGCTGGCATCGGTGCATCATAGTAGCTATCAAACCTCGGTGGAGCATTACATTCATGAACACCTGGAGACTCTCAACCAGCTGCCGACGATCTTCGTATCGGTGAGTCTGACGGCAGCCAGTGATGAGCCTGAATCCTGGAGGAGCTTGAGCAGGTTACAAAAACACTACTGAGTAAAACCGGGTGGCAACCAACTTATACTGAGCAAGTGGCAGGTGCACTGCGCTACTCCGAATACAACTTTTTTAAAAAGTTTATCATGCGAATGATATCCCAGAAAAACGGGTGGAGGAACCGATCCCTCAAAAGATTACGAATATACTGACTGGTCCCAGGTCAGGGAGATCATTCCAAAGCTTGAAAGAGCAGTAAATCAACAAGATAAAACCGCTGTATAAATTCCTAATTGGCAGGACAAAACCATGGTCAAAAAAGCAAAAGAATACCAAGAGTCCCTGATTCATCACAAAGCACACCGGCTGTACCTGCTTAACCATTCGGGTCTTCCCGGTAAACGTGTAAACCTGGAACTGGCTAAAGCGTTTGCACAGACAGCAGGTCGCCAAATAATCAATGATTATGCAGCCCTCACAGCCGAGGGAAGCACCTAAAGACAGCTCAGAAGAATTCCTTTCTTTCTGCGGGGTTTTGGGGTTGGGCAGACTGAGCTATGGAAGGTAAAGATAACGCCCTGCAAAAACTGCAAAGGGCGGCATCCGATCCACGCTGGCGCATCAGGGAGGCGGTAGCAATGGCCCTGCAGATGATCGGGCTTTTTGATATGGACTGGCTGATCGCTATCGCTGTTAAATGGGTTAAAGGCAATTATTATGAACAGCGAGCAGCCGTAGCGGGCCTCTGTGAACCGAGCCTTCTTTGGGATAAGCGCCATGCCGGCAATCTATTTAAAATTTTGAACATCTCAACTGAAAACATTGTGGATAGTGAAGACCGGGGAAGTGACGGTTTCCAGGTGCTAAAAAAGGGACTTGGATATTGCTGGAGCGTCGCTGTTGCCGCTTACCCTGATGAGGGCAAAGTAGCAATGGAACGATGGCTTGAGTCCAACAACAGCGATATCAGGTGGATTATAAAGCAAAACCTAAACAAAAAACGTCTCCGAATGACGGATTCCGAATGGGTAAGAAAGATGCAGGACAAATTGAATTCCTCTCCTCTCGTTATGAACGATAACTGAATGTTCCGGTACACCAGGATAAACCGGTGAAGAACCAACTTCAGACTGTAGAGAATCAATAAGTCATCCAGAGCAGTATCTAGCCCAATGGATCGTCTCAAATATCGTAGCATTGCTTATCTTGGACTGCCTACTCAAGTCATTTGGTAGCTCGCGTATTGTTTGCATTGCTTTTTGGGTCGGCTTGCCGGATGAATTTCACTATGGGCCGAAACCAGCCGGAGGGCTATCTTGAGCACGCTTCACTGGCGGCGAGCTGATAACAGCGACTTCATTTCTCGGCTGGTATAGTTAGTATATTTTTACGGCAGCTTCCACGATTGCTATCGGCCAGGGACTAATTGCTGTTGATATGCTTTTTGAGGATTGGTGGGTAAAGCTGGCTGCACCTGTGGGCACTATATTTTTGCTTGCTATCGCACCTCTTGGAATTGGCGGCGCGGCATTCCCATTTTCTATCACCGTCTTCCTGGCCGCATGGTTCATTTACCGGGTAGAGAAACCGAATTATCTCTGGAATCATCGGAGGTTAAAATCCAAAGCCCTTACGTATTGGTAATCATTATTATCATATGATTACAACGGGAACAGCAGGCTCACTGGTTACTTTCAAATTTTTTCATCTCTATTCCACCTCCGCCGTAAGCACTTCAAAACCAGCCATAATGTCGATAATCTCTTCGGTAATATTACTTTGTCTTTTCTGCTGGAATGTTCTGTTTAGCTTCGAGAGATGCTCCTCAATCTTTTGTTCGGCGATATGCATCGACTCCAGCCGGCTACCTGCTCGGCAGCAAGGGACTCAGCAAAGGACTTGTAGATCGATACAAAAATATACTGCCGAATAAGTGTGGATAACAACCGCCCGGCATCCATGGTATAGGTAGGCAAATTATTAGTCGGCCATGACCGCTCTTGAATGGAATCAAGCCACATCTGATCGATCGGTAACACCCGGTGGCGGACTGGGATAAAACTCGACTGTGAAACCGGGCGATTATTGAAAAGGATCACCGACTGGTAGCCTTCTTCCGAAAACCACTGATCCAGCAAGAGCACCAATTGCTCCACACAGTCATTGATTGCATGAACCGATCCAGGAACCTGAACAATCTCATCTACTCCAATACCCTTGCTTTGCATATTTGATGTGATTCGGGGACCTACCGCCACAACCTTTGTAGGGCGATCCTCAAGCCCTTGATCCAGCCGACTCGAAACGTACGAAGCCATCACCTCGTTAAACTGCCCACACATCGGCTGTCCGGACCCAAAAATAATCATGATGAGCTTTTTTTGGGTCTTAACCGCAGGAATATCTCTAAGCTGTCCCTTCTTTTTGAAGAGAATCTGCAATCCCATCTCAATCGTGTTAAAATATTTACGTACCGACTCCGCCGCTTGCTCATACTGGCGAATGCTTACCGCCGCCAGTACTTTCATAGTCTTTACGATGGAAAGCAGGTCTTTCGAGCTCTTAATTTTGCGTTTGATTGACTCAATCCGTTTGCATATTCCGCCTCCAATTTCTCTTTTTGAGATGCCGTTAACGGTTCCAGGACGGTTTCAATTACTGATAGGAAATGATGCCTTTCTTCATCCTTCAGGTGTTCGCCGCGCTCAATTTTTTTGCCTATTGACTCTAGCTGTTCTTCAACAGCGGTATGGATTAACTGTTTAGCTTCTGAAATCTGGCTCATTTCCAATTCGTCCAGGTAGCCTTCGTTAACAGCCAGTAACTCGGCAACCTGTTTTACCGGACTCATCGGCTGGTACTGGGGCTGTTTCATCACTTCGCGGAGGCGACGGCCACGTTCAATAATTTTTCGGGATGATTCATCCATCCGGGCACTGAAGCGTGAAAAGATCTCCAGCTCCTGAAACTGGGTGTAAGTGAGCTTCAGATCTTTGGAAACATGCCTATAGAATGGAAGCTGCGCCGCTCCTCCCACCCGCGACACCGACAGACCGATATCAATAGCAGGCAACTGGTCTCGTTGAAAAAGCTGGGGTGACAGGTAGATCTGTCCGTCTGTGATTGAAATGAGGTTAGTGGGGATAAATGCGGAGATATTCTGCGCTTGCGTCTCAATTATTGGGAGAGCCGTAAGAGAGCCCCCGCCAAACTCCTCCTTAAGCGGTGCAGCCCGTTCCAGCAAACGGGCATGGATATAAAAAATATCGCCCGGGTAGGCTTCTCGACCTGGAGGTCGCCGCAATAACAACGCCAGTTGACGATAAGCGCGTGCGTGCCAGGTTAAATCATCATAGATCACCAGCACGTCCCGGCCCTGCTCCATAAAATATTCCCCAATGCTGGTAGCCGCATAGGGCGCTACAAACTGTAAACCGACCGGCGCATCAGCACTTGCGGAAACCACAATGGAGTAATCCAGGGCGTCATGGTTACGCAGATCCGCGATCACTTTTGCAATGGCCGACTGCTGCTTGCCGATGGCGCAGATATACAGATCATCTCTTTACCTTTCTGATTGATGATCGTATCAAGTGCAATGGCGGTTTTTCCGGTCTGGCGATCGCCCAATATCAGCTCGCGCTGTCCGCGGCCTATGGGTACCAGCGCATCAATAATTTTGATACCGGTCTGAAGTGGCTTTTCAACTCGTGAGCGATGCATAATCGGAGGTGCAGTTCGTTCTATGGCATACTGTTTTGCAGCATAGATTCTGCCCTTTTCATCCAGCGGACGCCCAAGCGGATCCAGCACACGGCCGATCAGTTGCTCACCAACAGGAATATCAAGCACCCGTTCTGTGCGGCGAACTTCATCCCCAGCCTCCAACCGTTCCGTTTCATCCAGCAAAATAACTCCTATTTCCTGCTCATCGAGATTATACGCCATACCCAGATACGCCGTCGGGAAACTCTAAAAGCTCATCCAATTTTGCACCCGGCAGGCCATCGACACGTACTACGCCCTCGCTTATAGACAGGACAGTGCCTGCCTCGTAAAACTGCAGGTCTCTTTTTACTTCAGAAAGCTGTCTCTTTACGGAGCCGAACGCCGAACGAATAATTTCTGCGTAATCAGCATCCATCGGTCACACCTCTTGTAACAATCCATTTTTCTGGATATTGCTATTTTTGCCAGGCATATTTTGAACAAAAACCTGTTCCATTTCCTGCCTCAGACGACCTATGTAGCTGTTTAGATTCCAGCCGGTACGCCATCCACCCGCTCGTACTTCCACTCCAAAACCCAGCGCAGGGACGACCTCAAAACGGCACTCCAGCTTTGGCGCAATTTTTTCACGAAGAAGTGCTGTTATCCGCTTTTTCTGATGATCCGCCAGACCAAAACTACTTTTGACCTCAACAGCCCCGAACCCGTAATCCAGGGCTGAAGTCAACAGTCGGTTACTCTCCTCTGAGCTCAGTTCGGCAAGATGCTGGATAAAAATTTCGGTAACCTGTTCTTCGAGACTCCGGTTGGAGAGATCCGCTAAAATCTGGTTGGAAATATCGACAATTTCTCTGCCAGCCTGCACCTGCAACTCCCGTAGAAATGCCTCCTTCTCATCGTACAGTGCTTCACTCCACTGCTGTTGCTTAAGTAGGATTTCTGCACGAACTTCTGCCATCATCTCTTTTCTAAGCTGATCCACTTCCTCCCTGGCCTGCTGGAGCCGCTGCTCTTTATGGCGATCAAACTCCCGGAGTTTCTGCTCATACACCGCCTCCTTTTCCTTTGCGTCCAACATGTTCAGGCGTGCCTCCTCCAGGCGACCGGCAATCTGCTGTTCCCGCCGATCCATCGCCTTGATAACCGGCTTGTACAGGAATCGTCTCAACAGGAGAACCAGTATCAAAAAATTGACGATCTGTGCTACAAATGTGAACCATTGTATCTGCACGTTAACCACCTCCAGTTGCTGCAATTACATAATCCCAAAACGGGTTCGCAAAAATCAGGATCAGGGCTACGACAAAACAATAGATGGCGGTAGACTCCACCATGGCCAGACCCACGAACAGCGTCCGCGTTATGGTAGGCGACTCATCCGGTTGCTGGGAGATCGCCATCAGTGCCTGTGCCAGTGCTTTTCCCTCTCCAAATGCCGGCCCAATGGATCCCACCGCAATAGTGAACCCAGAGACTATAATTGATATCATGCCGATTGTTGTTATCGCGTCCATAGCGTACCTCAGGTATTCTTAGTCATATTACTGTTGATTTCTACATTCGTTTGTTCTGCCGCAATTTCCGCCGTTGACACAGACCTTTGCTGGCCGGAAGCAATGTATACCAGGGCCAGGATGGCAAATACATAAGCTTGGATCACGCCGATTAATAAACCAAAAGCCTGCATCACAACAGGAAAAAAGAGCGGGGCCAGGCTCAATAGAATGGCTACAATGAGGCTACCGCTCATAATATTGCCAAATAGTCGAATAGCCAGGGCTACCGTTCGGGAGATCTCCCCAATGATATTAAAGGGTAGCATAAAGGGTGTAGGTTTGATGTATTGCCTCAAATATTCTTTCCATCCCTGGCGAAGAACTCCAAACACAGGTACGGCCAAGAAAACAAGAAACGCGAGAGCCGCAGTGGTAGAAAGCGAGCTTGTTGGTGCCGAAAATCCGGGAATCACGTCCATCACATTGGAAAAAACGATAAACAGGAAAAGCGCGCCGATGAACGGCAGATAGCGGTCCGGTTCCTGGCGGCTGGCTTCCCGAATCTGATCTCGAATAACGGTCACCGCGGCCTCCAGAAGGTGTTGCCACCGGCTAATCGAACTGCCCGGCTTTATACGAGTGGTAATAGCCCAAGCCCCAAACGTGAGAATACCCTTTACCACCCAGCTGTTAATCAACGTGGCATTAATCTGTATCAGGTCCCATTCCCAATAAATGATATTGTCCGGATTAAACTCCATCGCTTCTTTCCAGGGTTTTATTTAGATCCATAGCCTCCAAGCCCCATCTTTTGATTACCACCGTACGCACTATTACAAAACCGACAAGTGCGGTTGCCATCAATTGCCAACCAAACTCCACCAACAGGTAAAAACCAGCTATCACCAGTCCCATTCTCAGAATTAAACTCATAAACAGTAGTCTGTATGGATTTGGACTTTTGGTCATTTGCTTAGTTGTCCACCACAGACCGTAGAAAAACCCGTATCCCAGGCACGCTCCAGCCATTAAAACCAGTATTAGACCAAGGATCTCATTCATCTTTTCCTCGCTTTGAAGTTCATGCTATTCGTTTTTTTCTTCACTTTCTTTTTTGATCCAGTACCACGCGTTCCAACAACCCAGTGCCACACCGAGTACCAGCAGCATCAGCGTCCATGAGTATTGGGGATTCCACGTGCTGTCGATCCAGATGCCAAGGGCCAGAAGCAACAGTGCCGGTATGGAAACCGACCACCCAACAAGACCGAACATGCCGAGCCCAAACCAGATGCCTCGCTTCTTTTCCATGCGTGCTTTTGCCCTCCGCTCGGATTTGTCTCCAACCTTCGCGGAGAAAGATTCTCGTTCTTGTTTGATCTCATGGGTCATTGAATTATCCCGGTTCGTTGCTCCCTCATCTCCACAAACCGCCGAATAAAATCGGCCTCCAACTGGTTCATCGCGATGCTGATTTCCTGCTCTTTCTGCTCCGCCTTTTGGAATTCCTCTTGAACCTGCTGCTGCAATTTTTCGAGACTTTCTCCAACTATCACATTTCGGGATGATACCATGACCTCATGACCGCACTTAACCAGGATCCCACGATCCACCGCCAGGAAAGACTCCTCTCCTTCAAGAGTGTAGCTTAAAATTCCAGGTACCAGCTCGGCCAGGAAATCGATGTGGCGGGGCATCAGGCAGAAGAACCCATTGACCGCCTCGGCTATAATTTTATCGGTCTTCGCTTTCAGCACCTGTTGCTCGGGCGTCCAAATCTGCAGGGTCATTTGTGAGATGCTCATCGGTATTTCCTTTTTATCTCTTCCAGGTTCCCAATCATATAAAACTCCTGCTCGCTGGCCTCAGGAAAACGATCGGCCAATATGGCCTCACAGCCGTCAAGTGCATTTTCAAGGGTTACCACGACACCCGGCTTACCGATGAATCGCTCGGTCACACCGAAAGGCTGTGTAAAAAACCGCTCCAGCCTGCGCGCCCTGTGCACCAGCTGTTGATCCTCCTTCGAAAGCTCCTCCATACCCAGCATGGAGATAATATCTTTCAGCTCATCGTAGTGGGCCAGTGTTTCTTTTACCTGCCGTGCTATACGGTAGTGGCGTTCTCCAACCACGGAAGGAGACAACATTTTAGAGCCTGACTGCAGCAGATCGACCGCGGGATAAAATCCCTGGCTTGCCCGTTCCCTGGAAAGCACGATAAAAGACGACAAATGAGAAAAGGTGTGGGTAATGGCGGGGTCGGTAAAATCATCAGCGGGAACGTAAACTGCCTGCACGGATGTGATGGACCCGTGACGGGTATTGCAAATCCGCTCCTCCAGGTCGGCAAGTTCTGACCCCAGGGTCGGCTGATATCCCATACGAGAGGTGATCTTTCCCATTAGCCCCGAAACCTCCGCGCCGGCCTGCACAAACCGGAAAATATTGTCGATGAGCAGCAGGATATCCATATGTTCATGATCGCGAAAATATTCAGCCATAGTCAGCGCGGTTTTTCCCACCCTGAACCGGGCACCGGGCGGCTCATTCATCTGACCAAACACCAATACGGTGTTGTCCAATACGCCTGCCTCCCGCATTTCATGGTATAATTCCTCGGCTTCACGGCACCGCTCGCCAATGCCGCAAAACAAGCTCACACCCTCATATTGGCCTACCATATTGCGTATTAGTTCCATGATAAGTACCGTTTTGCCGACGCCCGCTCCGCCAAACATTCCGGCCTTGCCGCCTCTTTCCAAGGGTGCCAGCACATCAATCGCCTTAATGCCAGTGTGCAGAATCTCCTGCGAGGTCACTTGCTGAGACAGCGGTATGGGTGGCTGATGAATCGACCACCGTTCGGCGGTATCTACCGGGGGCTTTTGATCGATCGGGTTCCCAAAAGATTAAATGCACGACCGAGAAGCTCCTTACCAACAGGTACCCTAAGCGGCTGGCCGGTATCAAGAACCTGAATGCCTCTCTGACAGTCCGCGCGTTGAGGTCAGCGCCAGGCAGCGTACACGAGTACGATCAATGTGTGACATGACTTCCAGAAATACGGGCTGATCTTCCCCATCAGGTCAGGGACTTCGAGCATGTTCTGAATTTCGGGCAGCCCCTCCTTGAAGCGGACATCCACAACACTGCCGCGGATTCTGTTTACGAATCCGTGCAGGCACGAAGAAGTAATCATCCGAGACTCGACGTCTTTCACTGTTTGCAAGAATGCTATCCAGATATTCATGCATGAATGCGTGCCATTTTCTGTTCTGTTTCTGCTATCTGCTGTATCACGCCAACCACGCTGTCCGGGTTAAGGGATATTGAGTCGATTCCGGCCTCAACCAGGAACGCAGCATACTCGTGATCGTCGCTGGGCGCCTGCCCGCAGAACCCAACTTTGGCGTTTACTTTGTGGGCTCTGCGGATGATATCTGCTATCGTCTTTGTTACAGCTGGGTTATGCTCATCAAAGAGATACGCCAAGTTGGAGGAGTCCCGATCGACCCCCAGGATAAGTTGCGTCAGGTCGTTGGAGCCGATTGAAAAACCGTCGAAATACTCGGCAAATTCTTCCAGAAGAATAAAATTGGAGGGCATTTCGCACATCATATACACCTGCAGCCCGTTTTCTCCGCGCCTCAGTCCGTTGGCTTCCATCTCATCCAGTACTTTTTCGGCTTCACCCGTAGTACGGCAAAACGGGATCATGATGACTACGTTTTGAAGCCCCATCTCATCTCGGACAACCTGCAGGGCCCTGCATTCCAAGGCAAAGCCTTCTCGATACTTTTCGCTGTAGTAACGCGAGGCGCCTCGCCACCCCAGCATTGGATTTTCTTCGTCCTGTTCAAATACCTCTCCGCCGATCAGGCTGGAATATTCATTGGTTTTGAAGTCGCTGGTTCGTACGATTACCTGATTCGGATACTGGGAGGCTGCGATCTTGGCGATACCCTCCGCGAGCCGATCCATAAAATACTGCTGCTTGTCTTTATAGCCTTTGGTCAGTTTTCGGATCATCTCCCGCTCCGGTTCCTTAATCACCTGGTCAAAATGAATGAGCGCCATTGGATGAATCTTGATGTGATTGCTGATGATAAACTCCATGCGTGCCAGCCCCACGCCATTGACCGGCAACTTCCACCATTTTAAGGCGGAATCGGGCGTAGCAAGATTCAGCATGATATCTGTTTTGATCGACGGCATCTTATTCAGATCCAATTCGCTGACGTCGTATTCCAGGAATCCGTCGTACACGGCACCCTGTTCACCTTCTGCGCAGGAGAGTGTAATCTGCTTTCCATCCCCCAGTACGTTGGTGTCCCGCCTGTGTTCCCACAATGGCGGGAATGCCCAGCTCCCGGCTCACAATGGCCGCGTGGCAGGTTCGGCCGCCGTAATCCGTGATAATCCCCGAGACATTTTTCATGGCGGGTACCCAATCAGGTTCAGTCATCTGGGTTACCAAAATACATCCCTGCTGCATCGTTTGCAGATCTTCGATATGATCCACCCTGCAAACCTTGCCATGCACAATGGCCGCGCCAATACTCTGACCGGTTAGCACCGCTGCTTGGCTATGATCCTTAAGCGTGTACGATTTAAACAGACCCTTGTCTTCGACAGAGTGCACCGTTTCCGGACGGGCCTGCACAATAAACAGCACCCCGGTTTTCTCATCCTTCACCCACTCAATATCCATGGGTCCCTGGTAGTGCTTTTCAATCTTTTCGGCCCAGCGGGCAAGCTGGATAATCTCTTCATCACTAAGTACAAACGAGTTTTGTTCTTCCGGAGTAGTCACTACGCTCTTGGTGCGCCCGTTATCCTCCGAGATATAGATCATTTTTTGCTCTTTACTGCCAAGTTTTTTCTGCAAAATCGGCGTGACCGCTTTACTATTATTTTCCGCCAGCAATGGCTTGAAAACGAGATACTGGTCTGGATTTACGGTTCCCTGCACCACGTGTTCTCCAAGTCCCCATGCCGCATTGATCAGCACGACATCCGGGAAGCCTGTTTCGGTATCCAGGGTAAACATCACCCCGGAACCGGAATTATCCGCTTTGATCATTTTTTGAATTCCGATGGAGAGAGCCACTTTGGCATGTTCAAAGCCTTTTTCCTCGCGGTAGGATATTGCGCGATCGGTATAGAGAGAGGCTAAACAGCGTTTACAGACTTTCAGCAGCTCATCTTCGCCGCGGACGTTCAGGTAAGTTTCCTGCAAGCCCGCAAAACTGGCATTTGGCAGATCTTCAGCCGTGGCACTGCTGCGGACGGCCACATCCACATGAAAAGTATCATAGACCAGGCAAAGCTTTTCATAGGCATCTTTGATGGCATTAGCCAGCTTAATTGGGAAAATACCCTTAATGATTTTTGTGCGGATAGTGTGCCCGGCCTCATTGAGATAGATATCTCCTTTTCGGTAGCGTTCTATCTGCTGCTGAATCGGTTCGGCCAGCTCATTCGCTTCAATAAACAGTCTGAATGCTTCGGCCGTAGTGGCAAAACCATCCGGCACGTTTATGCCCATCGGCTTCAGGTTTTTGCGCATCTCCCCGAGGGAGGCGTTCTTTCCCCCCACATCCGACACATCATTCATTCCCACTTCACCAAACCACCTGATCAACTTGTCGCTTTGTGTTTTCATAACGTTCACCTTAGCCATTTTACTGTGTATTGATCATTACCGGGCCGTGTAGCCACCATCGACCAGCAGGGTGTGACCGGTAACGAATGAGGAGCGGTTCGAGGAGAGCCAGAGAACGGCATCAGCTATCTCATCAGAACTGCCGAGTCGTCCCATAGCGTGCAGCCCTTCGATGGCCTGCCTGGTTTCGGGATCGGAGGTGATACCGGCCTGCTCCAGCATGGGGGTATCGATGAAGCCGGGGCATACGGCATTGATCCGGATATTCTCTTCGGCATATTCAAGCGCCGCCGCTTTTGTAAGGCCAACGAGTCCATGTTTGGATGCGGTGTATAAAGCCGCCTGGTCGAATCCGACAGTTCCTAATATGGAGGCTACATTAATGATGGAACCGCCGCCGTTTTCCAGCATCGCCAGAATTTCCTGCTTCATACAGAGCCACTGTCCTTTCAAATTGATGCCGATCAACCGGTCCCACTCCTCAACGGAGAAATCAGCCGTTCTTTTCATCTCCCCGCCAATGCCCGCGTTGTTGCAGGCGTAGTTTAGTTGACCAAACTCTTCCAGGGTTTTCTCGATCATCTCCTCTACCTGTTTCGGATCGCTGACGTCTGTTCGAGTCAAGAGACCGGTTCCGCCCGCATCCTCAATCATCGACAAGGTTTCTTTCAGTTTTTCCACATTAACATCGGCTATTGTTACCCTGGCACCGGCCTGTGCAAAAGCCACTGCGGTGTGCCGCCCGATTCCTGTTGCTGCCCCGGTTACTAATGCTACTCTACCGTTTAATTCATCATACATGATGTCACCTGATGATTACTGTTGGAATCAACTAATTTTCAAGTAAGGGTGAAGGTCGCTCAATATGGCGACCCTCGCCCATTCTACATTGACGGCCAGTTATTCTATCTTGACGCTTTTGGGCTTGCTTTTCCCACTCTTCTGAATAGTCACCGTCAAAACACCGTCGGTATAATTGGCCTTGATTTTGTCTTCCTTCACATTGCTGGGCAGCGTAATGAATCGCATGAAGCTACCATCGTATCGCTCACGGCGTACAAAGTTTTGCTTTTGCACATTTTCATCTTTTTTTCGCTCACCGCTGATGGTCAACCTGTTATCCTGCAGGTTGATTTTTACGTCTTCTTTGGCAATACCAGGCAGTTCGGTTTGGATAACATACTCATTTTCTGTTTCCACCATATCGGTGCTGGGTGTCCAAAATTTGAACCCTTTTTCCTTTTCCTGGAACCATGAGAATGGCGCCATCTCATCGAACAGTTGATCCATCTCCCTGCGTAGTTCCTTAATGGGTGATCCAGGTCTTCTTATTAAAGATTTCATGGCTTTAATCCTCCTTAAAGCACATTTACTGTTGGATTGGTGCTGATTTAGCGAAAAGCCATCACATTCGCTTTTCACTACACAATCCAATTACGAAATTCTATGCGAGGAGCATTGACGTATGATCCTTGGAAAGGATGTAGTAAAATGTGAGGGACAGATATAAGGGAAATCCCTACGAGCAGGACAAGAGCTTTAAACAATGTATGTTGGATGGCAGATCACATTCAAATAAACGGCAGTAAGAAAGGCCCCCATTGCCCGCATAAGCCGGGAATAAAAGATTGAAACGTTGAAAAATAAAATTGATTAGCTCAGTTCACTGTCTCTCATCTTGCACCCATTTGACGGCGTGGACCATCAGCTCGGTAGCGTTCTCCAGGTTTAGTTTGGTTTTGATACGGGCGCGGTACGATTCCACGGTTTTTATGGAGAGATGTAGCCGTTTGGCTATTTCGCGGGTGCTGTTGCCCTTGCCGGTCAGTTCAAAAACTTCCAGCTCGCGATCACTCAACAGGTCGATAGGCGATTCGCTCATATCTTTTTGTCCGCGGGCCATGCCCATAAGCAGTTTTTCGCTGACTTCGCTGCTGACGTAAATGCCCCCATTCAGAATCTTTTTTACGGCTTTCACCAGTACCTCACCCGCTTCCAGTTTCATCACGTAGCCTTTGCCACCTGCACGGATAACCCGCTCGGCATACAGCGATTCATCATGGCGTGAAACCACCAGCATTTTGGCATCCGGATCACGTGCGACGATATGCTTCACCATCTCCAGTCCGCTCATGCCCGGCAGCGAAACGTCCACGATCATCAGGTCCGGTTTCAGCTCTTCATACTGCTGAATCACCTCTTCGCCCTTATCATATTGGGCGACTATCTCGAACTCCATCTCGTTGTCCAGGGTTTGAGCCAGCCCTTTTCGCATCAACGGGTGTAATCATCTACAATGATTATCCTTTTTTTATATGAATTGCTCATCTCGCTCTTCGATTTTTTTTCTGAAGGTTTCAAATTCTTGCAGGGGAATTCGGCAGTCCATCATGGTATGCCCTTCTTCGGATTCCTCCATGTTGATATACCCCCCGAGCAGATGGGCGCGGTAGTTCATCGTATTCAGGCCTATTCCCTTCAGCTTTTCCCTGTTTTTCGGGTTGGAAAAGCCGATGCCGTCATCAACCACCTTTAGCTGCAGGTACCCGCCGTTTACTCCCATCTGAACGTTCACATTATCCGCTTTGCCATGTTTAACGGCGTTGCTTATCGCTTCCTGCACGATGCGGTAGAGGTGAAGCGAAGCTGTTTTATCATTAATATCAATGCCTTGCTCCAGCTGCTGGTTGCACTCAATATTGAACAGTCGCCTGGCCCGCTGGCAGAGCTGTTCCAGTGCCACCCGAAACCCCTCTTCCTCCAGCTCCATATGCACCAGTCCGTGGGCCAGGGTACGCGCTTGCTGATCCGCTTCCTTTATTATATCGGCAATTTCCCGTACCTCTTTCGCACAAGGCAGCTCATTAGCCTTCAGTTTCCGCGCCAGATTTTGGGCGATCAGTCCACACACCGTCAGCATCTGACCAAGCCCATCATGCAGTTCCCGCCCGACCCTGCGCCGCTCTTCTTCACTGATCTGCAGAATTTCGTTTTCCAGCCGCCGCCGTTCGCTTATATCGCGGATAATGCCGGTATATAGCGTATCCCCACTTATTTTTACCTCGCTGACTGAAAGCTCCATCGGGAAGATCTCCCCGTTTTTGTGCTTCCCTCTCACCTCCCTGCCAATGCCGATTATTTTGGGATTGCCGGTCTGGTGGTAATTCTCCATATATTGGTCATGTTCCTCATGGTAGGGTGAGGGCATCAGTATGTTCACATTTTGGCCGATCACCTCTTCGGCGTCGTATCCAAAAATATCTTCGGCAGCTTTATTGAACTCCTGAATATTCGCCCTCCGGTCTATCGTAATAAACCCCACCACGGCCGTATCCAGGATCGCCTGCATTCGGCGTTCATTGTGGACGAACTGCTGCTGTTTTTTTACAGTTTCTGTAATATCTCCTGCCGTGGACAGAATCACCTCTGCTCCATTACTCAACGTTATAATCTGCTGCTCGAGCTCGGCGTACCCGTATCGAGCCGTTTTTGTGGAGAGCTTCCAGTTTTTGTTCTGTAGCGCCGCCCTGCTTCAGGGAATCAAGATTGGCATAAAAATCTCCATCACAGTACTCGGGAAAGAGAAACCATACCTTTTCTCCTTCGGCATCCTCCGCGGTATACCCGAACTCGCCCTCACCGCCATCGTTCCAGAAGATAATTGTGCCTTCAAAATCTAACAGCATAACCAGCCGGGGCAGGTAATTAAGAATAGCCTGGCAATCATCTCCTCCTTTTACGTAATCCGAACAACTTTTATTCGCGCTCATCTTTTTACTACGGTTTGTTTTTCACAATAAGTATATGTAAAAAAGTATTTGTAAACACTGCATTTAAGGACAAAAATCCGATGTCGTGTTTTCCCCTACATCCGAACCATCTAATGCCCCACAGAGGCGGTGCCAATTCCTCTCTTATAAATCTGTGGCGGCACCCTTAATATATTTATAACCACAGTTTAGATCCTATTGATATGAAAAGTATAACCACGAAAAATGAACTCTATATGGAGTTTTTGAAGGATATTTACAGCGCCAAGGTGCATGAAATTTCAGTTTTATTATTCTTTAAAAAAAATACATCCAGCCAGGCACTGGCAGACCTGATCCACAACCACACGGGTGAAGTTAGAATGCAGGTATTGCGACTGGAAGAGCTCATTGAGTTTCATGATGAGACGATCAGTACCGACCACTGTCGCAGCATGAAATCGATGGTCTCCGAGACAAAGGAACTGGTGAAGCAGATGCAGCATCGAAGAGGTGAAAAATATGGCGATTATCGCCTCGGCCAATCGTATCAAACAATGTGTGCGGCTTGTCTACGACATGCTTGCCGAAATGGCTGGCTTACTGAGCCTCCACAAAGAGCAGGAGATACTTGAATATAATCTGCGCGAGGATACCAAATTTTTTGATGCGTTAAACAAATTCAATCAACCGGTTGCTGAATAATCCACTTAACCTATAACCTGGCTAAAAAGATGACTACAGAATCTCCAATTTACGATCTATATGACCTGATGCTGGAACAGCTGCGCGACCTTTATGACGGCGAACAGCAACAGCTTGATATTCTTGCCGAATTTGACGAAAAAGCGTACTCCTTTGAGCTGCGCGAAATCATAGAATGGCACCAAAAGGAAACCAAACGACAGGTTGTACGACTAAAACAGATATTTAACAGTCTCGGGGAACAGCCCAAGGGCGAACAGTGTGATGGCATAAAAGGACTGATCCGAGAATCGATTAAACTGTATGAGCGATGTAAAAATCCTCAGGTCTGTGATGCCGCGTTGATCACCTGCATCCAGCACATCAACCACTACGAAATTGCGGGGTACGGAACGGCGATTGCCTATGCCAAAACACTCGGTCAGCATGATATAGCAGAATTGCTGCTGGATACACTGCGGGAAGAAAAACATGCTGATTACGGGCTCAGTGACCTGGCCGAGGGCCAGATCAACCCGGATGCCCAGTGGAATTCCATCATCGATCGGCTGCAGACCGGCGGTAAAAAGAACACAGGACAAACAGGATAGCCGGCTTTGTCATATTTTTCCCGACAGTGCAGCTCGTGATAGACCTACAACATAAGTGTTCGATTTTACCAATATTGCAGGGAAGGAATACCAGAACCCTGATTTTTTAACAGGAGGCGATCATGCTTACTAATTTAAACACCATATTTGTCCCTACTGATTTTTCACAGATCGCCAACCAGTCCCTGCCCTTTGCTGCAGAGCTGGCCGTACAAACCGGTGCTTCGTTAACACTGCTTTACTGTGCGGAAGAACCGTTCGATTTTGCACCGATGGTGGACAATAAAAAAGAAAAGATAATCGAAAAGGTAACCGAGCTTTTTGAATCGATCAGTAATAATCTGAAAAATAAAAAGAAGTTTAAAAAAACTGATTATTGACTATAAGCTACTATCGGGCCACCCGGTTTTGAACATCCTGGAGGAGGCCAAAGCCCGCGAGGCTGGACTCATCGTGATGGGAACGAAGGGCGCAACATCCTCCCGCAAGCTACTCTTCGGCAGTATTACTACCGAGATAATTCTGAACTCTGACGTTCCCGTACTGGCGATTCCCCAGGACAGCTCCTTAAAACATTTTAAAGAAATTTCGTTTACAACCGATTTCCATGAAAGAGACCTCGGCAGTCTCTCCCAAATTGTGGAATTGGGCAAGCTGTTCAACTCCAACATCCGTGTTTTGCATGTTGCAGAAGAGAAATCGCTTGCTACTGAAATCAAGTTCAGAGGCTTCCGAGAGCTGGTCAGGGAGCAATTTCCTGAAGCGCCGATCACCTTCCAGATGCTCATGGATGACGATTTCTTCGTTGGCATTGCCGAATTCCTGGCCGGGCATCCAACGCACCTGCTGGTTATGACGCGATACAAAAAGAACTTCTGGCAGAAAATGCTTACGCGAAACCACTCCAAGGAGATGGGATTTTACACCAATGTACCGCTTCTCACCCTGGTGGGCGACAGCATTGCACCGTTCGAGATGCCCAGTAGATCCAAAAAGAAGCTAAAAAACAACTCATACGTTAGTTTCGCATTGCCGGTTAAGGTGCCTGCTGCAGACAGATCGGCAACCCGATAACAAGAGGGTAGCAGTCACCGGCACCGGTTCTCAACAATGGATTTCAACTTAATTATTTAACGCCATGCTGAACATCAATCATATTTTATTCCCGACGGATTTTTCAGAGAATTCCGAAAATGCACTGCGGTTTGCACGAAAAGTAGCTGCACGTACATCAGCCCAGCTTACCCTGTTTCACGTTATTGAAGCTCCGGCTTATGTTTCCCACAATGTGGATGACCTGCCGAAAACTCATTCTGCCAAAGCGCGCACTCTGCTTGACCAAAAAGTTGAGGCTATCCACAACGCTGATCATAATAGCGATATTTCTGTCAACTCTGTCATTCAGAATGGAAATGTGGTCAGTTCTATCCTGGAGTATGTTTCGCTGCAAAAATCCGATATCGACCTGATCATTATGGGCACCAGGGGTAAATCGAAAATGCAGCAGATTCTTTATGGAAGCGTGGCCTCACGGATTCTGCTTGAATCGCCTATTCCCGTTTTAACCGTGCCCCCAACAGCAGCACCACCACTTTTGATCCGATCACTTTTACCACCGACTATCGACCGGGCGACTGGCAGGCGTACGAGCATACGATGGATTGGGCCGATACCTTCGATTCTACCCTGCGCGTTCTGCATATTGCCGAGCAGCGCGATTTTACGACAGATATCCGGTTTCGCGGATTCAAAGACCTGGTAGAAGAGAAAGCACAGGATCACACAATAGAATTTGATCTGGTTATTCAAAAGCAGTTCCTGACCGGTGTGGCTGACTATCTTACCGAGTACCCGGTGGGACTTTTTGTACTGGTTCGCTATAAAAAGAATATGCTTGAAAAGCTTCTTTCGCCAGACCATACCAAGCAGCTTAGCTACCATGCCAAAGTACCTATGCTGGTACTCGTCGGGGATGATGATTAAATAAAGAGCTTGGGCACTTGAAAATTTCCAAGCTGATCAAAGGAGATTGGGAACGCTGTTCTTGGAAACCCCGGATGTGCAAATATTTTGATGAAATCGATAAGCACGAGGTGGCTTTTTGAACTAATTACTGTACAGGAAATACGTCTTGGCTCTTGCTCAATAACTCACTTTTCCCCTACAAAGAGAGTGGGTTTAATGCCTACATCATAAAGTAGCACGTTGTGTAAATTTTTAATTGAAGCTACAATTAACCTAAAAAAAGGGCTGGCCATGCATACTCCTGACAGGAATATTAAGATCAAAATTGATACCCCTAATCTATCTGCTGAAGATATTGAGGACCTGTTTCGGTGGGAAAATGAGGGTGGTCATCCCGCTGACAAACCGGATCTACTTTCCTCCATCACCCTTCCGCTGCCCCTCAAGAAAGACTGGATTTTTGAGGTAAAAGACACCGACATCATCATCGAAGACGGGCAGCTTTACCTGCAAGCCGGTATCAACCTGTTGTCGCTGCATTAATTTAATATTGATGCGTGCAAACTTCTGTGCAGACTGGACTCAAAAAAACGGCCCAATGAGCAATCCCATTGAGCCACTTACCGGAATCCGGTTAATTTAGAACATCTATTTCTTAAGCTCTTTCCTGATATTACTGAACCCCTTTTGCGTGTCTTTCCAGAGTTTTTCCGCATCTTTCTGGATCTTCTTGAAGGCTTCTTCGCTGAGTTCTCCGACCCGACTCATTTTTTCGCGGAGCTCATCGCGCTTGGCCTTAAGCCGTTCTACCCGCTCTTTAAGGTCTGATTTGAGCTTGGCAAAACGTTGTTCTCCTTTCTCTTCAAGCTCTGTTAGCTCCTTATCCCACTGTTTAAGCTGGGCGGTTAGCTTTTTGATGTATTCTTCGCGCTTGCTTTTATTCATCTTCTGCATCTTTGACGAGGTCTTTTTTGTATTCTTTTCAGATTTTTTCATGGCTGTTATCCTTGGATTTATTAGAGTATTTATTAGCGGTTTTTATCCCATAGACGCCGAATACTTTTAGGCATGGTGGCATAGATGTCGCTCATCTCTCCTTCGCTTACATGATCATATAGAACTTGTAAAACGGCACGGAATGCGTCTTCTGCAGAAACATCTGTACCGGGGCTCATACCGTCTTCAATTCGCTTCAGCAGTTCGTCAGCATTGAACTTTTCTGATACGGCACTGTACTTATAGGATTCAAAATACAAGCCGCGAATCAGCATTGGCAGCTGGGCCGAAAGTTGAAACGATTCTTCCGGCGGTATACGGTCTCTCAGGGTATGCATCACGCTACGGAGCGCACTCCAGGCCCGGTCTTTTCGGTCGGGAGTCTCCAGGTGGTGGCTCACTTCATCGATCCACCGGCCGGCTTCTGCTATAAATTTTTGCAGGTTCACGGTCGTAATTTCCATATCCTCAATGTCTGTGCGACTGGTTTCCTGCTTCTCGGCATCTGGGCCAGTTTGGAGCTTCTCAAACCAGTGAAGATCCTTTTTTAATCGATCCATTCCATGCTCCTTCCTATTAGATATCGTTCTTCAGGTAGTTGCTGTTTGTATATAGATAGTCAACTTGCCAGCCATCAGATAACAGGGAAAAGAACTTTTTTATGAAGGTGTTTCCACCACACCAATACTGCCGAAACCAAGCGTAGCTGATTTATATTTACTGGGGAATTGAATACTTTGAAATCTACAGGTGCAGGTAACCCAAAAGACGTTTGAAAAAAGCGAATTCAACCGGGAATAGGTAGCTGAGACCCCTGCTGTTTTGGAATTAATGTTAATCTGACAACTTTCATTTTATTTAGAGATATGCTCGATGATATCAACACTGTGTTTCTGCCCACCGACTTTTCGGAAAATGCACGAGAAGCTCTGCCCTTTGCGGCAGAGATTGCCCTGCGTGCGAAAGCCCGCTTGACCCTGCTACACTGCGTGGAGGAGAATATCCATTTTACCCCTCAAAAGGAACAGCGCAAAGAAAAGATTATAAAAGAGACAACCGAGGCCTTTGACAAACTTGTCGGGGAGCTTGAGGAGGATGATTCATTCCGGGAACTCCAGATTGGCACGAAGCTGGTATCAGGCCATCCCGTAGAAAATATTTTAGAAGAGGTCAGAAGCTGAACCCCAAAGCCTCATTGTAATGGGAACCAAAGGAGCCTCCGGGACCCGGAAACTGCTTTTTGGCAGCCTCACAACGGAGACCATTCTTGACTCTCCCGTACCCGTCCTGGTCATTCCCAAAGCCCGTACACACTCCGATTTTAACCAGATAGTGTTTGCAACCGACTACGGCCGTGATGATTTGGAAAAAGTCCGTGAAATCGTCGAGTTCGCCCGGCTATTTGATGCGAGCCTAAGGATTGTTCATGTGGCCCGGTTCGATAACATGGAGACCGATATCAGGTTTACGGGCTTCAAAGAGCTTGTTTTACGAGAGCATCCTGGTATGGATATCGCCTTTGATCTGATCTATGAGGACGATTTCTTTGCCGGCATCGCCGACTATCTTCAGACGCATGCCGTTGATCTGCTTACCATGGTTCGCTATAAGAAGAGCTTCTGGGAATCCATGACCACTCGTCGTTACTCAAAGGAGCTCGGTTTCTATACTCAAGTTCCACTGATGGTGTTAATGAGCCGATCTGAAGATTAAAAGCAAGGAAGTGGCGATCTAAAATCTATGGCTTCTGGGCCAGCGCGTAAATTCCTGTGCCTCTTTCGTTGTCTTCAATCATATCCAGCCGCATCAGTAATAGTGCTACCGGCAAAACCGGGATGTAGTAGATTGCCAGTATGGGCAAGGCCCAAAGCTTAATCTTGTTGAGTATCAGCATCGGGTATTTGATGATGAACTGCCAGGCAAAATGACCAAGTTTACCGTAGGTGTAGTTTACTTCTACAGGATTCAGGCCCGCTCGTTTTATCTTATTGGTGATATCCTCTTTTGAATAGCCCGCCCGCGCATGCTCCCCCACAAAGGTATCTTCTTCGCCGGCATCGCTCTCCGAGTAGTGGGATGGAGAGTGCATCAAAAAATATCCGCCCGGCTTCAAGGCTTCGGCAAGATTCCCGATCGCTTGTTCATCCTCCTCAATATGTTCCAACACGTCGATGCATATGGTAAAGTCGAACGTATTGTGATAGTCGATATCCAGCAGATCCTGCTGCTCAAATTCGATGTGTCCCCGCTCTATTTCACGCTGAAAATACTGCCGGCAGTCCTCCAGGTAATCAGCTTTCACGTCAATTCCTTTTACATGGATGTTGGAAAACTCCCGAAGCAAAAATCGGTCGTACTGGCCAAAGCCGGTCCCGGCGTCAAGCATCTGCCATTTCATAGTCAAATCCAACGGCTCAGCATACTTACGCAACACACGACGGATATACCAGCTGCGCAGGAAAAAAAGATCAAGCAGCTTGTAGAAAAGTGTGTGTAGAAAACGGGAGTGGCGAATAATTTCCGCAAATCGATCCTTAACTGGATCGTACGCTATTTTACTCATAAATGATGATAATGCTGATTAAGTCTTCTGCTTGATATTCGGCTTTTTGTGCTCCCCCCTGTTCCGGTTGATTAGTTCTCCCAGGAACCCGATGGAGAAAAACTGGGCTCCCAGTACCATCAGCATGACACCCAGCAGCAGCAACGGGCGACCAGACAGGTACACGCCGTAAAATATTTTGGCCACTGCAAGGTAGGCGTTGATCAGTCCACCGGCCATCAGAAAAAACACCCCGAGAGTCCCAAAAAAGTGCATCGGGCGCTGCAGGTAGCTGTTGATAAAAACCAGCGTAATCAAATCCAGGAAACCGTGCATAAAGCGGGAGAGGCCGAATTTTGTATCTCCATATTTGCGTGGATGATGTTTAACCACCTTTTCAGTGATCCGGTTGAACCCTTCCCACTTGGCCAGCAGGGAATATAGCGGTGAAGCTCCCCATACAGGTAGATATTCTCAACCACTTCGCGCCGGTACGCCTTTAGTCCACAATTAAAATCGTGCAGGTCGATACCGGTAACCCATGAGGTTATTTTATTGAAAAATTTAGAGGGTATCGTTTTCGAGATCGGGTCGTGTCGCTTCTTTTTTCCAGCCGCTTACGAGATCGTAACCCTCCTTCAGCATCTCAACCATATCGGGAATCTCTGCGGGATCGTCCTGCAGGTCGGCATCCATCGTAACGACAAATCGGCCCTTTGCTTTTTCGAATCCGCTCTGCAGGGCCGTGCTCTTTCCGTAGTTACGCTGGAAACGTATGCCGTGAGTATTCTCACAATCTTCGGTGAGTTTTTGGATCACTTCCCAGGAAGGATCTGACGAGCCGTCATCCACAAAAATAACTTCAAAGCTGTAGCGGTCGCTCAGCTCCTCAGAAATACGGTCATGGAGCTCACTAAGAGATCTGTGCTCATTATAAAGCGGTATCACGACACTAATTTCCGGACCCGAACTATGTGAAATTTGTTCACCCAAAATGCTTGAATATATGCCTTCAAAAAGTTAGATATAAGCTACTCATTAAATTGCAGGCGATAAAGATACACTTTTAGGTCTCCTATGAAAAAACTTTATTACTCCATCGGCGAAGTCAGCGACATAACGTCGGTAGACCAGCACGTGTTGCGTTACTGGGAAACGGTGTTTAATGATCTCAGCCCCAAGAAAAACAAGGCCGGAAACCGGGTGTATAAAGAGGATGATATCGACCTGATCATAAAAATTAAAGAGTTAGTTCAAGACAAAAAGTACAGTACAGAAGGGGCCCGGCAGGTACTGGAAAAAGAGCAGGATGGAGAAGATGAAAAACCTGAAATTCCTATCGATTTGAAGCGGGATCTTAAAGAAATCCGAGTATTCCTGAATAAGATTTTGAAGGAGTTATAACCTTCAATTCAATTTCCTTAACCAGATTAATTACTCTTCAAGACATTGAAAAAAATTAGCAGCCAAAGCCGATCTCAAATAGAAATTCTTCAAATTTTCGATTAATACTATAGAGAAATTTTGTTACGCCTTTTAAACATGAAATAATCCCCTCTGAGTCATCTGTTTACTTTTTTGGATTCGTTGCTGGGTCATGGTAAAATAAATACCTCGTGAAAAGAATTAACCAAGACATTACAACATGGAATAAAACTTCTATGTGTTCATCCTTGACTCATTATAAAAATTAATCCTGTTTTTAAAAGAAGAAGCGAAAGGTTGTATAATCGCAGATAATTATCAAAAATCTATGAAGCTCTCTACCGCTAATATAGGTTCATTTAAGCTTTACACGATTGAAGCAGGAAGATTTCGGCTGGATGGTGGTGCTATGTTTGGGGTGGTTCCCAAGACACTTTGGTCCCGCCAGATTGAACCGGATGGCAAAAATCGGATTCCCATGGCGATGCGCTGTCTGCTAATCAGTCGGAGAACACCGGCAACCGCTACCTCGTGGATAACGGGACCGGCACCAAGTTCGACGAGAAGTACGAGTCAATCTACCAGCTGGATTATGAGCACAGCAGCCTGCTGGATTCCCTGGACTATCACGGCTTTAAGCCAGAAGAGATCACAGACCTGATTCTCACCCACCTGCATTTCGACCACTGCGGTGGCACCACTTATTTTGATGAGGAAGGAGAGCTGGCCCACACCTTTCCGAATGCCCGATATCATGTTACCAAAACGCACTGGGAGACCGCAACCCATCCCAACGCTCGTGAAAAAGCCTCCTTTTTTAAGGAAAACATAGCTCCTTTGCAGGAATCGGGACAGCTACATCTTATTGAAAATAATTACACCTATGAAGATGGTCTCTCTACCCTAAATGTAGACGGCCATACGCTCGGGCAGCAACTGCCGGTGATTAAATCAGAGAACACGACCCTGGTTTTTGCGGCCGACCTTTTTCCACCGCGGCCGCACGTACCCCTGCCCTGGATCATGGGATACGACATGCGTCCCATTAATACGCTTGAGGAGAAAGAAGAAATCCTGAATAAAGCCGTTGAGCAGGACTGGTATTTTTTTATGGAACACGACAGCGATAACGAAGTGATTAGGATCGAAAAGCAGGATAAAAAATTCGTTCCTAAAACCGGCATCACACTTGCTGATTTTTAAGCTCAACTTTTGGAATTACCTGAATAGATATGATTTGGGGCACTCAACTACAGAAATTTGGCAAGATAGATGGTTATTAATCCAATTGCTTAAAAGTACCGGCAATTTTCTTGTTAAAAGGAATCCGAATAAAGTTCAGGATAACCAGTAATCTGTTAATGGCATAGAAGGAGTCTCAGCAGTTGTATGTACATAATCAGTGCTGTTATTTGGATCTAAAACATTCCTGGCACTAAAACCGATCTGCAGCGCAACGGTTTATGATGCTTCCTTAAGAAAGTATCTTTATCATCACGTATAAACAGCCTGCTATTTTCAAAGTTTTACCCGTTAAATATGCAGGAAATTAAAATGTGTGGGCAGGCGTTGTTATATTCGTTAGGTAGGTTAATCTTGATGGTAAATTTAACAATCACCATGTGGTGTAACCCGATATGAGTAAGCCATCCAACCAGAAAGTATCTGAACTTGTTCAGCAGATAGAAAAGCGACACCGGAGACTCAACCGGAAACGGCTTGTCAATCAGCTGCTGATTCCGCTCTGCATTGTACTTTTGGGATTCGCAGTCTTTACCTGGCTGGAGCAGGAGGCTTATTTTTCATCTACCGCTAAAACGGTATCGCTTTTGGCCTTGGTGATTGGCGGAGCCGCGATGGCATTCTGGAAAAACCGTGTTGGAACAACGCTCTCCCTTTCTGAATTCTACTCCTCTGTCGCTGACGGAATCCAAAAGCCGGCCCTTAAACACGCGCTTGATCTCTCTCTGAAGAGCAGGGACCGTCACCTGAAGCTCTACCAGTCGGCTATCAACAAAAATCTTGAATCGGTGTCGTGGGAGGAGATCAAACCGAAGATTAATCGCCAGGTCAAGAAGCTGCCTGCCGCAAAGCATTTTCGGCGACTGCTGGCAGCTGCCGGTGCCGTGGCCATGTTACTGCTGATCTCTGCCTTCGCCAGGCCCGACGCCTTTATGCGGACCGCCCATTTCTGGAACAATTTTCAAAAACCGAATCCCTATTCCTTTACGGTAACGCCAGGCAATACTACGATTGAACAGGGTGGCAGTTTCCAGCCTTCTATCACGTTCGAGGGTTCATCCCCGGAGGAGCTGCTGCTTGGACTCAAAACCGAGGTCGAAAATAATTTCCGTTTTCGACCGCTGCAGCAAAGTGAATCGGGTACATTTTCGACCAACCCCATTCAACTGAGCTCGAATGCAAGCTACTTTATTAAGATGGGGGAATTCACCAGCAAGCAGTATTCGGCACGCGTGCAGTTAAGACCACGATTTGATTGCTCGTTCGTAGAAGTTTTCCCCGGAGTATACCGGTCTCGATTCCAGCCGGGTTGCCTATCCCTTTTCCCAGGTTAAAGCCTACGAGGGATCCGAGATCAACATAGTGGGGCGCACCAACAAGCCGATTCAAAACCTCTCCATGATCGCTGCCATCAGTGGGGACACGCTCACTTCGAATGCCGGTTCACAATCAAGTTTCAGTTTTTCCAGAGCAGTTGCTACCTCTGATACCTTGAAGTTTGTGATGGAGGATTCTTCCGGGCTCCGCAACAGCAACCCGTTTACCTTCACAATTGATGCCCAACAGAATGAGCTTCATTTATTGAGCTTCTTGATCCCACAGAAAATGTAAGGATGAGTGCCCCCACTACGCTTGATATGACCTACCGGGCCAGCGATGACTTTGGGCTCACCTCCGCTTCCCTGCATTACGAGGTGCAACGGGCGTTCATGGATCAGCCAGAAACAGGGTCGGTTGATCTTCGGAATCCACAACTAAACAGCGAAACCAGCTATTCCTGGGATGTGCCCTCACTGAACCCCAAGCCGCGCGATGTGATCACTTTTTGGCTGGAGGTTACGGACAACGACCAATATAACGGACCTAAGACGTCTCAGTCCCGAAAGCTGACTATCACCCTGCCCTCCCTGGTGGAAAACATTGAAGACATCGATCAGCAGGAGTCGGAGGTGCAGAAGAGCCTGGAAAATGTTTCAGACTCATTTGAGCAGATGCAGAAGGAGTACGATCGATTCAAGCAGGATCTGACAAGAAATCCTGAGACCAATTACGAGCAGAAACAGATGCTGCAGGAGGTACAGGAGAAACAAAAGGAAATCGATCAACAAGTAGAGGAACTTAACAAGAAATTTGAGCAGATCCGTAGTGAGATCAACAAGAACGACCTGGTTTCGGAGGATACACAGCGGGCTTACGAGGAACTACAAAAGCTGATGAACGAGATTGACGATCCGGAGCTTCAGAAAGCGCTGGAAAAGCTTCAGCAGTCGCTGGGTAGTATGAATCAACAGCAACTCCGGAAAGCGCTGGAGGACTACGAATTTAACGAGCAGCAGTATCAGGAACGTCTAAAACGGACGCTTGAGCTGTTCAAATCACTCAAAATGAACAGTGACCTGGAAAAGCTGGCAACAGCACTGGAAGATTTGGCCCAGAAAGAGGAGGAGCTTTCAAAAAGTGAGTCTCCCGCCGGGGACCAGGCCAAGCAGCAGGAGGCTATCCAGAAGGATACGGAAAAGGTGTCCGAACAACTTCAGAAGTTGGATGAAAATTCTCCTGAAAAGGCACAGGAACAGGTTCGTAAACTTCAACAGGAGAAGCCAGCAAGAGCTGGATTCCGTTCAAAAGAAGCTGAAGGAAAATATTGAACAATTAAAAAAACAGCAGCAGTCAGAATCGGAGTCGGAGTCGCCCAACAGCGGTAATCAACAGCAAAACCAACAACAACGGCAGCAGCAGCAAATACAGAAACAGTTTCAGCAGCTTTCCCAGAAGATGCGGAATGCTAAGCAGGAGTTCAGCCAGCAGCGGATGCAGGTGAATATGGCTGCACTTCAAAATATCCTGTACAATTTAATCAACCCTTTCCGAAGAGCACGGAGGATTTGACCCAGGACACCGAGATACTTGGCCAACCGAAGCCAGGCCTTCGTTAAAAAGGCGCGCACTGAGCAGAATATTAGGCGGCAGTTTACACAGATTTCTGATTCTCTTTTCAAGGTTTCTTCGCAGATTCCCGGTTTTTCGAATCAGATCAATACCAAGAAGATGGAGGTGGAGCAACATCTGCAGCAGGCGGTGGATCAGCTGGCCGAGCGTAACAAGTCGCAATCTACCTATGCACAGCGAGAATCGCTGGGAGGGATCAATGAACTCTCCTCTATGATCGCTTCCCTGCTCGATCAGCTACAAAACCAACAGCAGAACGGAATGGGCGGCGGTATGAGCATGCAGCAGATGTTAGAGAAGATGCAAAATATGTCGGCAGCCAGCAGCAGCTGAACCAGCAGATCCAGAACCTGATCAACGACATCCAGGGCGAACGGCTGACGCGCGATCAGATCAACCGCCTGAACCAGATGGCGAAACAGCAAAACCAGATCCGCAAACAGTTGCAGGAGCTGCAAAGAAACGGTGGCTTTGAAGGTGGCGACAAGCTGCTGAGCGAAATGGAGCGGATGGCTGAAGAGATGGAAAAAACGATCAACGACCTGCGCGGCGGTCAAACGGATGGCGAGCTGGTCAAACGCCAACAGAATATTCTCTCCCGCATGCTAAGTGCCGAAAAAGCGGTCCAGGAGCGCGGTAAAAAGGATGAGCGTGAAGGCACCACTTCTGAAGAGGCACCTCGATCCGTACCGCCAGATATGACGCTGGAAGAGCTCCAAAAAAAGATGCGTAACTTACTCAACGATCCAAACCAAACCCAGTTCTCTGAGGATTACCAGCGATTAATCGAGCAGTATTTTGAGTTGCTGAAGGAGCAGGAAGAGACAGGACCTTCTCGATAAACTTTTCTAATACCATTCATTTTAGTGCGATTTGAATCCAGCCAATAGGAACACCACAGTAGCAGGAGATGCCGGCAGACAGGTATGTCTAGCTATTTTACTTTTCTTGGTATTCATTTTTCGGTGACTCAACAACGAATCAAAATAACCGGAGTATCGTAGATCTTGTCCCTTGCCAGGTTGTTTTTTTCTTCTTGTTTTGAGAGGCTTTTGCAAAACCAATTGTCATTGCGAATGGAATAAAGCAATATCCCAGAGAGCATCTAACAGAGGAAGGCTTTGCGGGCCTAAGATGAGACGTTGATCGTCTGTATATACTGATTGAAGAAATAATTAGTCCTTATCCAGGCAATCATTAAGAGGGATGGGTGCTTTACCAAGACGCAGTAAGCTCCTGCACATGGTTGCATCTCCAACTTTTTCGTTACTCGCAGTCTCGACAGGTTGCCTCGCTCCTGTTCATTTCGTTCACAGTGGCACTCGCAGCAACCAGTTGTGTATATGACGGTTTGCAGAGCTCTTCCAAAAAGCATCCAGCCCTATCAAAGCTGGATGCTCGAATAACAATAAGGGAAATAATAGGGAAAATAACAGCTCTGTTTAGCCAATGATTATAGGAATTTCTTATCAACTCCAGAGGCGATCCCAGGAGCGCATCTCGTCCCATTCCGGGGTGGGGGCAAACAGCTCTTCGCCCTCAATCAGGTATTTCTGACGACCTCTTCATTTAACTCTATGCCCAACCCGGGGCTTTCCGGTACGGTTACATAGCCCTCTTCGACTATCGGCTTGTCGATGCCGCCCACCAGGTCCTCCCATTCGGGGTTGTCCACCGCGTGGTGCTCCAGCCACATAAACTGCTCGGTGGCCGCCGCGCTGTGCACGCAGCCCAGGAACGAGACCGGAGAGGCCGCGTGATGGTGCATGAAGGCCACCCCGTTCCGGGCCGCATAGTCACCGATCTTCTTCGTCTCCAAAATACCGCCGGCCGTGTTGGGGTCCGGATGCACGATGCGCACGGCCTGCTTGTCGATCAGCTCCCTGAAGCCGCCCTCCAGCATGTAGATATCTTCGCCGGTCTGAGTCGGGGTGGTGCTCGAGGTGGTAATCTCCCTCCACTGGTCGGTGTAGAACCACGGGATCAGATCCTCCATATAGGCCAGGCTGTAGGGTTCGGCGGCCTGGGCCAGCTTGATCGCCTCATTGACCCCGAAATGCCCCCAGTGGTCGGTGCCCATCGGTATTTCGTAGCCGATCTGCGAGCGCATCACATCCAGGTATTCCATCAGCCGGTCGATCCCCTTTCGGGTAACTCCCGGCAATACCGCGCGCCAGCGGGTGCTCGGTACAGTTGTAGCCGGTATGCTCAGTACTGCCAGGGCTGCAGGTCCTGCCAGTCCGGGCGTCGAACTTGCCGTTGCCGGGTATGCCTTCCAGCAGGTTGATGCCGATATCCACCTTCAGGGCGGCACAGCCCTTGTCGATGGCGCGCCTGCATGCGGTCAGCGTATTCCTGGGGATCATCCGAAACAGTCGTATCGCAATAGACCCGCACCTTGTCCCGGTATTTGCCCCCCGGCGACCGGGTAGACCGGCACCCCCGTAGGCTTTCCCGGCCAGGTCCCACAGGGCCATCTCCACGCCTGAAACGCCGCCGCCCTGGCGCCCGTGATGGCCAAACTGCTTGATGTATTTTGAACAAGCGCTCCACGTTGCAGGGATTTTCGCCCAGCAGCCGGCTTTTGAGCATCAGCGCGTACTCCTTGGCGGCCCCGTCGCGCACATCCCCGTGGCCGACAATCCCCTGGTTGGTATAGATACGGATAATCGGGGTGCGGAACACCACATCGCTGATCTCGGCTATGCGCAGGTCGGTGATCTCCAGCTCCGAGGGATTTGAATTGCGATTCACATGCTGGGTTGCATACGCCACCTGGTCCTGAACAGGTGCTAAAGTCATACCAGCCAGGCTGGAGCCCGCCCACCCCCATTGTCTTTAAAAAATCCCTTCGACTATCCTTTTTATTTGCTATCCATTCCATCCTTATTCATAACACAATCCCTGTTTAATATTTATATTTATGGTAACATCTATAGTTTATCGTTACCTGTTAATTATGCCCTCCTTTTAAGCTTAAATTTATCTACTCCCGCCTTCTATTATATTCTGCAAGCAGGGGTAAATTATGTTCATCCCGTCGTTCATGAACCGCCATGAATTGATTACTTGTGAACCTTGGCAGAAGAAGCCTGACTCCGAAAGCCGATCCCAGGATCGCATCTCATCCCCATTCAGGTGTGGGAGCGAAGAACTCTGCATCTTCTTCAAGATGTTCTTTGACTATCTCCTCATCGAAGTTCGACCCCAATTCCCGGCTTTTTCTGGTACCGCGTGATATATCCATCTTCTGACGATCGGTTTATCGATACCGGTCACCAGGTCTTCCCACCAGGGATCATCAACGGAGTGATGCTCCAGCCACAAGAAGTTTTCGGTAGCTGCTGCACTATGCACACTGCCCAAAAACGAAACAGGGGAGGCCGCACTAATCCAGCATCATGGCGATACCGTTCTGCTGGGCATAATCTCCAATACGTTGATCTCAAGGATACCGCCGGCCGAATTCGGATCCGGGTGGACGATATTAACCGCCTGCTTATCAATCAAAGGTTTAAATCCTTCCTCAAGCCCGTAAATATCTTCACCCGTTACCGTCGGTGTCGTTGAAGAATCGGTCAGTTTCTTCCACTTGCCAGTATAGAACCAGGGGATGCTGTCTTCCGAATAGGAAAGGACATAAGGTTCGGCCGCCCGGTTAATTTTGATCGCCTCATTAATACCGAAATGGCCCCAGTGGTCTACACCAAGCGGAATTTCATCACCGATCTGCGAACGCATAACATCCAGATATTCCATTAGGGCATCTATTCCTTTCTCCGTGATTTGTACACGCGTAAACGGGTGTTCAGTTTGTCCATAGCTACCGTGCTGACGATACCAACCGCGCAGTCCCCCTGGTTGATTCTGCCAAAATTCAGCATTAACAAGTGCACCGGGGACACCAGCAATTAATCCAATCCCGATATCCATCTTCAATGCGGTGTATCCCTGATCAATTCGTCCCTGCATCCTTTGGGCAAATTTTTGAGGATCGTCTTCCTGTGGAGTGTCAGCATATACGCGGATTTTGTCACGGTACTTGCCGCCCAGCATCTGGTATACGGGTACCCCATAGGCTTTGCCGGCCAGATCCCAAAGCGCCATCTCCACGCCGGACACGCCTCCGCCCTGGCGCCCGTGATGAGCAAACTGTTTTATTATTTTAAACAGGCGTTCCACGTTGCATGGGTTTTCGCCCAGGATCCGGCTTTTTAGCATCAAGGCATATCGCGGATCAGCACCGTCTCGCACGTCACCATGGCCCAGAATACCCTGGTTGGTATAGATCCGAATAATTGGAGCCGTGTCATCTACGTGGGCGATCCGCATATCGGTAATTTCCAAATCAGACGGACTAGAATTGCGATTAATGTTTTTGGCGGCTTCGGCCACTTGATCTTCGAATAGTGCCAGGGTCATCCCGGCCAAACTCAGACCTCCCAATCCCGCTTTCTTTAAAAAATCGCGTCGGCTGCTTTCTTTTTTATCTTTTCCCATAACTTCTGTCTTTTATTAAGTGTTATTGAATTTTCTTGTAATAGATACAGATATTGAAAGGGGTTCTCTTACTTGAAATATGATTGAATGTGAGTTTAGATATCATTTCACTCATCAATGTAAGATGATCGGTAATTAACTTACATATTCGGTTTTAATCAGGGGCAAGCGGTTACAAGACTTGCCCCTGTTCCCTGTTAATATTTGATCAGTTTTTTGTTACAAGTCAAACAGTTGACCGTTACTAGGGTTTTGATCAATCCATATTTGCTTGTTGTAACCGGGGGCCTCCTGCCGATCTATGGCCTGCTGCCAATTTTCGGGATTCAATGACTGTTCAGTTTCATGGTAATAAGCCGCCCGAGGTATATCCCCGTTGGTTTCGTTGTCAGTTCGTGTGCCAGGATCGAGGCGCGGGTAGGAGGTTCTTCGCCATTCAAAAAATGGCTCATCTCCCCTGCTGAACAGTGCAATATATCTCTGTTCGCTTATCTGTTCGAGAGCCGTTTCAAAATCACCGGAAAGAGGTGTTTGAGAATCGACATAGGCATCAATTTCTGCCTGGGTAATTTCGTACCCGTTAAACCCGATGTTGTTGTAGGGTCTCATCGTCATAGCGGCTCTTATACCCTGCTCGTAATAATTTTGGGCATCAGCCATGGAGCCACCCCATCCCCGAAGTGCGGCTTCGGCCTGAAGAAAGAGGACTTCCGGGTAGGTCATCACATGCGCGGGCACCGCCAAATTTTCGTTCGCCCAAATATCTAATGCAGCAAATGATACTTCATTCAAATTTAACGCATTGTATTGCTCCGGAGTCATATTGGGCGGAATGCCAAAATACTCCAGGTCAGCAGGATCTCCCGAGTTGTTAAAAGCCTCCTTCGAGGCGGCCGTCGGCTCAGCAATAAGTTCCAGGCGTGGGTCATCTGTTGATTTTAGCATTTCCACCAGGTGTTGCCCAAGCCGTGATTTATCCCCGGGCTCACGAAGCTCTGTCAAGATTGGATGGGCGTTGGCATCGGGGCCTTCGCCGGCAGTGGTTTCAATCATCGCCGACTGGTCGTTGCTGGAGATCAGTGGCGCATTCATCGCCTCCGTTACGGCTGCTGCTGCCGCCTGCTCGTCAGCGTTACTCATCCGCATCGCTATTTTAAGCTTTAGTGAGTTGGCAAACCGTCGCCAGCTTTCAATATCTCCCTGGTAGATCAGGTCGGCATCGCCAAAGGTGGCGTCACCGCTGCTGAGTTGTGCCATATAGGTATCCAGGGTATCGATCAAGGCAGGGTAAATATCCTGTTGCTGATCATACACCGGAGTGGTATTACCTCCAAGCCCTTGTATGGCCTCAGAAAACGGGATATCTCCAAGACCAGCGGTCAATGTTTCATACGTCATTGTCTCATATATCTTGATCATGGCCAGCTTGCTACGGACTGAAGGATCTGATGCACTACCATCAGCATCTTCCAGTAGCAACGCTTCTGCCCGGTCAAGATTTTTGAGTACGTCCGTATACTTTACTTCCCAAAAGAGGTTATCGTTACGTCTATGCTGCTGGTAGTAGTTGGGCAGCCCGTCGCCTTGATCGTTATCTGCCCAGTGCTGTGCCCAGCCCCCAAATAAACGGGCGTCGGCATATTCCCAGTTGTAGTTAATATTGTCATCCTTTAATACTTCAGTAAAAAGGTAATTCGGATTGATGTCGGTTACTGAAGTAGGAGGTTGATTTAACGCTGAAAAGTCTTCTGTACAAGAAAAAAGTCCCAGCGTCATCAGCATCAAAATCACAACTGTGATCAGCTTGTGCGATTTCATATCTGTGATAGTTATTTCATTTAAATTCTTCATGGCTGAAAGATGTTTTATGAATATTCTTTTCATGGTTGAAAGAGTGAATAGGATTCTACAATCCAACGTTGAGCGTGAATCCTACGGACCTTATAGACGGCCATGACATATCTTCCATTCCAAGAGAGCTGGTACCAACGTTTCGGTTGTGCGCTTCAGGCGACCAGCCGTCAGAGTGCTTGAAGAAATAGAAGAGATTCTTTCCTATGACTGAAAATCTAAGCCGGTTAATTCCAATTGCTCCTGTTACAGATACCGGAAAGTTGTAAGCCAGGCTCAGCTCCCGCATTTTTATGTAGGTTCCATCGGTAAGAAACTCCTCGGTCACTACATTACCTTCCGAGGGGGCTACCCGGTTCCAGTAATCGTAGGCTGTTACCTCAGTTGTATTAGGCTGGCCGGTTGAGGTCCACCCTCCATTTCCATCTGGCTGGGCGGCCACGCCTTCTGCCACATAGCCCCCGCCGCGGCCTTCAAGCGTTGCCTCGGTGGTGCCATATATAGCTTCATAGGTGTTTGAAACGGAGTAGATATCGCCCCCCCACTGCATGTCAATCATGGCTGAAAGCATCCAGCCCCGATAACTGATGGTGTTTGATATTCCACCGTTCCATTCTGGCATGGCATTTCCGATTTGGAATTCCCCAGACTCTCGTATCGGCAAGCCGGAGGGATCGATCAAACGGTTACCATTCTCATCTCTCACATAACGAGCAGTGGTTGTATAGATAGAGCCATAGGGCTGGCCCGGATCAGCGTACACTGCTACATTGCGAGCATCTCCAAGCAAAAAGCGATCTATACCTTCAACCAGTTCAACTACTTCATTGTTATTTCTTCCGTAGTTGACCGTGATATCCCATTGTAGATCTTCAGTACTAACAGGTGTACCCTCCACCATCAGTTCGATACCGGAGTTTGTAATTTCACCCGCATTAACAGATCTGTTAAAATAACCAGAAGCCGTTGAGACCGGAATATATTAAAATCTGGTTGATCGTGGAATTCGAGTACCAGTTTCCATCCACGCGAAGACGGCCTTCAAAGAAACGAAGGTCCGCTCCGACCTCAACCGAGGTGGTCAGCTCATTTTGCAGGTCAATAAAGGGTATGTTATCCTGAAATGCAGCTCCCGGTTGTCCCTGGTGAGGGTTGGCAACTAAACCATAGGTCCCAGAAAGCTGATAAGGATCGGCAGAACTGCCGGCTTGAGCCCAATTAGCCCTGACTGAACCGTAAGATAATATATCAGACTCCATATCGAAGGCATCTGTAAAAATGAAGTTTGTTCCTATGGAGGGATAGGCAAATGAATTATTATCTGATGGCAGGGTAGATGCCCAGTCGTTTCTCACAGACCAATCCACATACCAGAAATCCCGCCAGTTGAACTGCCCGAACGCGTAGAGCGACTGGATTTCCGTTTCTTGCAGATCGTACCCGGTATTTTGGATTTGAGCGTTACTTATTACGTAGAGATTCTCAACGGCTAGTTGCTCTCCACTGTAATTGGTATTGTTAAAGAAATCTCGCTTGTAATTTCCACCGATATTCGCTGTAATGGTAAGATTATCGGTTACACTTCGTTCCCCGGTTAATAGAAACTCGGCATTATCCTCGCGGAATCGATGCACTTGATCGCCCAGGGTCCCATCTCCCTGTCCCGGAGTTCGGGTACCGATAGCAGCGTGATTATGCCACTTATCGACATAGAAATCGGTCTCGGCACGAACCTGTGCGCTGAGCCAGTCCGTAAAATCATAATTTACTCGTACAAACCCCATGACACGTTCCCTGGTGTCTTCATTGATAATATTATTAACGATCCAGTAGGGCTGCTCGGTATGGGTTGCATTAGACCAGTGGCGTGGAAATCCCTCTTGGTTAATATCCTCGGAATAACCAACCAACTGCTCATTTAAACCTATAGTGTAATCCCTCAGATTACTAAGTTGCGTATTTCTGGGCATTCCACGGAATTGGTACATCACGTTCTCCTGGTCATCCGCAAGTGCCGGCCGATTATGTACTTCCTGGCGTATATAGTTCACTTTACCCTCGGCGGTCAACCTATCGCTCACCTGGTGCGAGGCACGAAGATTGATACCCTGCCTGGTCATTTCATGCGTTGGAAGCATGGACTGGTTCCTCATATCCTGCAGGGAAAGACGGAATGTTGTTGACTCATTCCCTCCACTAAACGAAAGCGTGTTGTCTACCGTGAACTGTCGTTCGAAATAGTCCTTGGCATTATTGGGTTGAGGACTGAAGGTGGTCATTGTACCATCCCAGTTATAAACCTGGCTTCCATCCATCCTGGGCCCCCAGCTTTTGGGATGTTGAGGTCCATCTGCCGCGGTCGTTATTTGGGGCGTCCAGTCCGGCTGACCCGCATCTTGCCACTCAGTTCGAGAACGTACATTGCCATTGCCATCTCTAAAAAATCCGGTGTTGACCCTCGTTGCCCAAGCCGTACTCGTTTTGCCAGTTCGGCCATACCATTGGTCGGCCTACCGTTACAGAGCTATTTAATTCCACCCCGACACCTTCCTGGGCCTGTCCGCTCTTGGTGGTAATTAGAACCACACCATTAGCGCCTCTTTGGCCGTAAAGCGATGCGGCGCTTGGCCCTTTAAGTACTGATATATTTTCAATATCCTGGGGATTAATATTTTGAATTCCATCCCCGCGATCATATCCGCCCCATCTACCAGCAGATCCTCGATTAGAATTATCAATCGGTACTCCATCTACTACATATAGCGGCTGGTTGTTACCTCCCAGTGAACTGGAAACCACGGATAACCACGCGCGAAGAGCCCCCTGGCCCACTACCGGCGCTTTGTACCTGTACACCAGATACTCTGCCTGCCAGTGAGTTGGCAACATTGATATCTTGAGACTGGGCTACACTTTCACCCTCCACCTGGCCAACGGACGACGTAAGCGCCCTGGATTCCTGCTGTACCCCAAGAGCAGTGACAACCATCTCCTCCATCTGCAGCTGAGATGGTTGCAGAGAGAAATCTACATTTACCTGCTGCTGATTCTGCCCAATAGTAACTTCCCGGGTACTTTCTTGGTATCCAATAAAAGAAGCCACGAAGGTGTAGGTACCCGGCTCTACATCCGATATACTATACTCTCCCTCTGAATTTGTTGAAGAACCCGTAGTGGTACCTTGTATAGAAACATTTGCCCCGGGCAATGGATCTCCCGTCTGGGCATCGGTAACTGTTCCGGTAACCGTTGTCTGTAATACTGGAGCAACCTCATTCCCCTTTTGAGGCTTTTCCTTTATCACAATTACATCTCTTGTGGGCGGCAGCTTTACTTCCAGCCCGGTTCCCTCTAAGAGCCTTGACAAAGCCTCATGAACGGTAATGCTCTCAAAATTAGCGGAAATACTTTTATCAGGTATGATTTCCGGATTGAAAGAAAATCCAACATTAGCTTTTCGTGCCAGTTGTTTAAGTGCACTATTCAGTGACTCTTCTTCCAGGTGCAGGGATACGAGACGTACCCCTTCCGAGATATCATTTGCTACCACTTTATGGTACAACAGCTTCTCCTGCTGTTGCACGTTGGCAGATGCTAAAGTCTGAGATACGAATACTCCCAGTATCATTACTCCAGCCAGGGCCAGAGCCACTATTTTCGTAACATCCATATAGGTTGTAACCTTTTCAGTATACATAATGCGATGTAGTTTTGTTGAAATTTTTATTTAACTGGATAGAGTCCGTTCTATCCCCTCTCCCAATTATTCATTTTCTCTCTTGACGTCTTTGGGTTCAACTCTTTTAGACTCGATAATTTTTTTATCAAACCACAAAACCTGATTGCTATTTTTCTTGTAACTGATATCCAAAGAAAGAGATATTACAGACAATACCTTCTCTAATGAACTTACCGATGATACATTGGTTGACAGCTTTAAATCACTAATAGATTCATTCATCACTTTACAATCAATCTCATAAATACGGGAAAGCTGGGTGCATACCTGGCCTAGCGATAAATCTTCAAATACCAATCGTCCTTTCATCCATGACAGGTAGTTTTCAACTCCAAAGTTTTCAACGCCAAATTCACCGTTATCCAGGAACCCAAATTGTCCCCCTGCCAATATCACTGAATTCTTATCCTCTTCTGCCCCGGTACTACTTACCGACACATTTCCTTCTACAACAGCTACCTGCAGCTCTTCCTTAGTTACTCCTGATTTTACATTAAATGCTGTCCCCAGAACTTTAATGGAAGCTTTATCTGTATTTATTATGAAAGGTTTTTCAGTATTTGATGCTACATCAAAGAACGCTTCTCCCTCCATGCGCACCACCCGAGAATCCTGCATAAAATCGGAAGAGATCCAAATCTGGGAATTACTATTTAATTTTATCTTGGTGCCATCGACCAGGGTTAGCTTTTTTTGCTGGTTGTTATTCGTCTCAAAATACTTTAACTCAGCATTTGCTACGGAAGACGATTCTGTCTTCTCGTAATACATGTTGTAGTAAAATACCGACCCCACCAAGCCTATAAGTAACACCGCTGCCACGCGCCACAATGGTTTTAAAAAGGTTTTCCTTGCAGAAAAATCAGTATCTGCAGATCTAAAATCTTCCTGTATTGAACGATATATTTTTTCTGAATCGAGATCAGGATCCGCAAGATGCAGATTGGTCTTCTTAATTTTTTCTATATCGGTATCAAGTTTATGCTCCAGGAATTTTTTGCCTTCAAGCGTTTCAAACCATTCAAGAACAATAGCCGCTTCTTCCGGCGTGCAGGTGTTTTGGAAAAACTTTTTGATTAGACGATTATCGAACTTGTCCATCTGCGTGTAACTATGGGTTTTTTGAAAAACTTATCCCTTCTACTATTAATACACGCGCCAGGGGGAACAAGTGCTAGACGGAATTGAAAAAAAATTTAATTTTCAGAAATGATCTTTTTAGACGGGAAACTATTTAGGGTCTGCTCAAAAAGTCTGATTTATTCTTGAAAAGTTAGAGTGCTTGAAAATTGGTATCCTCCAAGTCCAGAAAATCCCTGCTTTGAATGGTAGTAAAAACAACGAAAGTTGATAAGCAGTAACGCCTCAAAAGCCAACAGATGAAAATATCTGGGATTTTTTGGTGAGTTTTTTGGTTCATTTTTTCCTCATCGAAAAAATGAACACACCATTTGTCAGTTACAAGTCGTTATCTTACTGTGGGTTGCAAGGTGCCAGCCCCAATCCTATCAAATACAAGGTTCTTGGAGAAATTAGCGGAAACCCCTGCATGTGAACTGGCCATTTCCCATTGCAAGTTGCTGGTAAAACGCGGGGTAGCATCCGTCTGAGGAAGTCCTATTTAAGAATGAAATAAGGGGAAAAGTCAGGATTTAGGCTTTGCTGTTTAAATCGAAACCTACGGGAAAAGAACGGTATTTTGTTAACCCCAACTATGCAAAAACACCATAAAAAACAATGAGTTTATGTCAGCGTGTTTTGCCAGATAGGTCCTAATAAACTTACACCCTTCATAGAATTGTGTTTTCACCGTACTTAGCGAAACTTTTCGCTTCCTGGCAACCTGGCCATTCGTATAGTTTTGAAAGACTTTTAATTTAAAAACCTCTCTCTTTGCCTTAGACAGTTTATCAATGCCCTGGTTTAAGACTTCCTGATACTCCTCGGCATTAATTTTATCATGGATAGTATTATCAACCGGAACCTTTTCTTCTTCTAATTGCACATAATGGGAAACGATATTGTTTTTACGATCCCTGATCATATTCAGCAGATGATTCTTCATCATCGTAAAAAGAAAGCTTTTAATGGAACAGGTCGGGTCTAATTGGCTTCTTAATCTCCAAAATTTTAAAAATATATTCTGTAAAGCGTCCTCAGCCAATTGTTGTTGTTTTACATACTTTTTAGCCAAATAAAAAAGTTGCTCATGATAACGATCGTAGATTTCCCGAAATGCTTTTCGATCGCCCTTTTGTATTTTTTTTACGAGTTCTGCATCTGTAACATCATCCATTAGACATCCCCTTTAGTGTCTTGCGAATAACAGAGAAAACAAAAAGTAAAGCCTATGAATCCCTAATTCATAAGAGTAAATTTCATATCCCTTTTGTTAGTAATTTATAACAAATAGCTTGAATTTCAACCTTATAAGTTACTCTCTACTTCAATATTTCAGTGTATGAAAAGCAAAATACCTTAATATTTCATATGGTTATTCAATCAAATACAAGCTCTTAATCACAATTTTCCCGACCATACTAATATCCAGCCTCTATTCACAAGAAAGCCCTACGACTGGGGGAGAAGGGAATTAGCTGAGAGAGAACGGTCTGGAGATGAATTCTTTTTTAAGTATTCACTTTCTTTAACGAATTAAATCCCCAGAAGAAAAGAGTGATTCTCAAACGACATTGACCTCCTTGATCTGATCTGAGTTCTCCTGGAACCACTGGTATGTCATCCTGATCCCTTCCTCCAACTCAATGTTATATGTCCAGCCGGCTTCTGTCATCCTGCTCACGTCCATGAGTTTGCGGGGCGTGCCGTCCGGCTTGGAGGTATCCCAATTAATATCTCCTTCATGTCCAATAATATCCTGAATTAAGAGGGCCAGATCTTTGATGGTGATATCTTTCCCAATTCCCACATTATAGAGATCATGCTTCATTTCATTATTCAGCGTAAAGAATACGGCATCAGCAACATCATCCACATGCAGGAATTCGCGCATCGGAGAGCCGCTCCCCCAGAGCGGAACGGGGGCGTGTCCGTCTTTTTTGGCCTCGTGAAACTTCCGGATCATCGCCGGAAGAACGTGGGAGGTTTTTAGATCAAAATTATCATTGGGCCCGTACAAATTTGTGGGCATCAGGGACACGTAGTTACGATTGTACTGCCTGCGCAGCGCATCCACCATCTTAACTCCGGCTATCTTGGCGATGGCATACCACTGGTTGGTCGGCTCCAGGGGGCCGGTAAGCAGATCGTCTTCGCTCATCGGTTGGTCAACATGCTTGGGATAGATACAGGAGCTGCCCAGGAACACAAGCTGATTTACATCATGCTGATGGGAAGCAGCAATGATGTTGTTTTGAATCTCCATGTTTTCGTAAAGAAATTGCCAGGGATATTTATCATTGGCCATGATTCCCCCTACCCGGGCAGCGGCAACAATAACAATTTCCGGCTTTTCCTGGGCAAAAAATTGTTTTACAGCCTGCTGGTTGCGCAAATCCAGCTCGGAGCTGGTCTTGTACACCAGGTTGGTATACCCTTCTTGTTCCAGCTTCCGCTTTACAGCCGAGCCTACCATGCCACGGTGCCCTGCAATGTATATTTTTGAATCTTGTTGTGACATCTTACTTATCTCTTTTTTAGATATAGTTTTTTAGATATAGTCTTCAATAACTTGTGGGTACGCTTTCTGATCTATTTCCCCTTCTTCAATCACAGTCGTATGTCGATATTAAATTAGTAGGATAAAATAACAAGAATTATGGAGCGTAACCATTTGAATGGCTAAATATTCCTTTTCCCTTGTGAACCTTTAGTAACGAGGATGCCGTTAGATTCAGAACATTGGCCAAGAAATAACTGTCTGAAGATAAATTTTTTTAAGAGGTGTTTTTTTAACCTCCTTTATTACCCAAAAAGCAGTGTCATACTGATCCGGGGGGGCGACCGAGCAGACCTCAATCGAATATATCTGTCAGAAGGACCAAGCAGGATCTAAAGGATTTATCACTTTCGGGGCCATCTCGGGGAGATCTTTCGACTCCGCTTCGTTGCGCTCAAGATGACAGGGGCGTTGTTCGGACATCCCCCTGCGCCCCTTCAATGTCCCCGGTCTGGACATTCAAAGGGGGGACGTTGCGAATTCGTTTCGAAAAACGGGGTCCGGGGTAGCGGGGAAAGGTTGGGAATAGGCGATGCATGTTCCAAAGCAAGGAGCTGAAGACCAGCCTGCAATAGTACAATATCTTCGAAACCCCGGTGGCTTTTTTCGTTCATTTTTTTGCCACTAAAAAAATGAAAGCCTAAGAAAGAAAATTTATCTCCTAAAGAACTGTCTGGAAACATCATCTTTTTTAGTGGTATTCCTTTTGTCTTGAAACAATCCACCAAAAGAATCCCCCGGAATCATAAAAAAGTCCCTCTACTCCGTTTCTTTGTGGTACGCCTGGTAATCCTCATAGAGATTGCGATAGTGGCGAGAGCCGTACTTCTGGTAAGCACTGTAATAGTAGTCGTTGCTCTTCTCGTGGTCAAACGCTGAAAGTACGGAACCGATGATATTGGCGTTAATCTGGTTCAGGTTATCGAGGGTGTGCTGGACTTCCGCCTCCTCGGTCTTGCCAAATTTGGTCACCAGCAGCACGCCATCGACCTCTTTGATGAGAGCAGACGGATCGGTAATAATTCCGAACGGCGCTGAGTCCACCAGTACATAATCATACTGCTCTTCCAGCTTCTGGAGCACATGGATCAACTTCCTGCTCTGGGTAATGGCAGAGGGGTTGGGCGGTCGCTTGCCAGAGGATAGAATCGATAGATTTTCAACAATCGTATCCTTGACCGCCTCTTCAGTATCAAGGTCATCAAAAAGGACCTCCATCATACCCGGAGAACGGTTCAAGCCAAAAATATTATGAATATTCGGCCGACGGAGGTCGGTATCCACAATAATCACCTTGTATCCCGCCTCGGCCAGAACTACCCCTAAATTGGTTGTGATGGTGGTTTTCCCTTCCCCCTTGGTAGAGCTGGTCACCAGTATGGAGTGCATTTTACGGTCCGGGTTGGAGTAGATAATATTGCTCTCCAGCCGACGGAACGACTCTGATATAGGGGATACATTATCGAGCACCGTGATCAGGTCGGTACTGATTTCACGTTCACCTACCGTTGTTTTAATGGCCCCGTCATGCTCCCGTTTGAGGTACCCGTCCATTTTGGGAATAACAGCCAGCAGCGGCGGTCCAAACTGGCGCAGTTTCTGCAGGCCGTCGACCTTGGTATTGAAAGCTTCTCTTAAAAAGATATAGCCTACACTCAGAATTCCACCAAGAATTAACCCGACAAGAATATAGAGTTTCTTATTTGGTTTGACGGGCACTTGCGGTACATATCCGCTGTCCACCGGTCGACCGAGCCCAAACTGGGTTTGCTCCCAGAGCGACATCTCGGCATACTGCTTCGACACAGTCAGAAAGAGCTCTTCGTTGATAGTGACATCACGCCGGAGCTGGGCCAGCTGTATCATGTTATCCGGCAACTGACTAAAGAACTGTTCAAGATCACTCAGCTCACTGTTTATCACCTCTACCTGGGATTTATATTGCGTTTGTTCAACCTGAAGCTGGATCAATTTCTGGTTCAGTTCGGTGACGGTCTGCGCGATATTTCCATCACCGCCTCCCAAAAACCCAATATACTGGTCGCTCTGGTTGATAAGATCCTCGGTTAATTCCTGTATCCGGTTCCGGTAGATCTCGATCTTGTCGTTGATTTTTCGGAACTCCTCAGGCGGATTGGGATCATCTTCGATTCCCGGGTTATTGGTTAACAGTTGCATTCGTTCAATCTGAAGCTCGGCAAGCTGGTATTGCAGGCGCGTCATACTCGGGCCGATAGCGTCCGCATACTGCTTGGAAAGGCCCGGCTTGATCTGGTTGAGCCGGTCTTGATACTGCTTAATTGCGGAATTGGCCGCTACCAGGTTAACGCGCGCCTCCTGTTTTCGCGACTCCAGCTCCGCCATGCGCTGAATGAGCTGCTCAGTCTGGGCATCTACCTGCACCAGCTGCTCCCGGTTCATGAACTCCTTGAGCCGGCTTTCAACCTCGTTAAGGTTCTGTTCAATACGGTTTCGCTCTTTTTCCAAGAAATCCACAGCCGAATTCGCCGTCATCCTGTTCTGCCGGGTCGATAGTTCGGAATAGATATCAATTGCCAGGTTAACAATATATGCAGCCTCATACGGTGAGGGACTTTCATAGGTGATTTCCACAAGATCCGCTTCCCGGTCCACCCTGCTATACTGTATCCCCTCTCGTATTCGCAATGCTACCGTATCCTGTTTTACCATGGCGGAATCTTCCGGGTAACTTTTGAACAGCAACGGGAACTGACGCCCGTTTTCCATAACACGCTCTTCAAGAACGCTGTCCGCCATCTCCATAGAAAGTTTCCTTGATTGCAAAATCTGCAGTTCATTGGCAATGGTACTACCCGTACCAATACCATAGGTGGATGAAAGCAGGCTGGTGAGGTCGCTGCCGCCGGCCATGGAGTACCTGTTCTGCGGCTGACTGATGAGCAACGATGCGTTACTTTGATAGATAGGGGTTACCTGGTTGGCCACCAATCCCGCAATAATGGCAAAAAGCAGGGTGGTACCGATGATCAGCCATTTGTTGTTCCAGAGTATATAGAAGAGTCGCTTAAGATCAATTTCGTCAGGGTCGTTCTCTTCCCGTGATACCTGGCCATGGTATTCTCCATTGGATGAACCGTTCGAGGAAAATCCCTCCCCGTTCTGTGGGTAGTTGGTAGTCGGCATGAACTTTTATTGATGTTTTATAACATTCGAAAAATAGACTTAAAGTTACCTCTTAAGATCTGCTTTTCCAATTTCTGTCTTTTTGACGTTTTGCAGGTTTTTGATCCGGCCATAAAGGATCAATTTCTCGTTAAGTTTATTCATTTAAATTAAGTGGCTGAAAGTAATTAAACTCCCGATAAAAGTTCATTATCAATAAATATTCTGCGTGGATGAGGTAATTTTTTAAAAACAGATTGCATGTCTCCCAGCACCCAACAGAAATGGATCAAATGGTATTGAGTTCTGTTACTTCTTATGTACGTTTCTTTAGTATATGGGGATATAGCGGTTGATGTTTCCAATCTTTTTTTTCGAGTTCTTAAAAGGACTTCCTCATTTAGAATTTAATTAAGAGGTGTCTCTTTTGTATTGATACAAAAGAGACGGAAAATTCAAGGCCGGAGGGGCAATACAATAAAACGAATATCCTTTGATTCGTTGTTGAGCCATCGAAAAATAAATACCTCGGAAAGGTTATTAGCTAAAAGATTACTATCTGGAGATATATTCTTTTTATGGGGTGTTCATTTTGGCTTAACCCGAAACGAACCAAAAACTCAAGAAGAATTTAACTTCTCACCGCTGACACCGACCTACAACGTTGTTTGAAGCAATGGCCATCGGTTCGTCAGACAGAAATTCTTCAGGTTTTTTATCTACTGCTATAAAGGGCAAGTATTAAGTCTAAGACCTGCCCGGGGGGTCCAGGGAATCGCGGGAAAGGTTGGGAATGGGCGACGCATGTTCCAAAACAAGGAGCTGAAGACCAGCCTGCAATAGTACAATATCTTCGATACCCCGGGGAGTCATATGTTTACCACCTGTTGAGGAAGGCTAAATAAGTTAGGTTGTTTTATTAAATCCCCACTCCACGAATTCGTGGAGTGGGGCGTCTGAGGATTCGAATGGAGAGCGATCCGGTGAGAAGCCCTTCCGGTTGGAAGAGGCTGTAAAAAAGTTTTCAGCTCCCTCTCCTCGGGCATTTAGACACAACCAGTACAAAGAGCCAATCTTGCCGATTGAGCTCGTATTGTTGGTGAGTCAAGTCCAATGCCCATCCTCATCACTTGTTCAGGATAACCAGATAAGCAAGTATACCATGGAACCAATCCAATCCCAAGATATTCACAGCCAAGCAGTTGGTATTGACGTGTCAGCGGAAACCCTGCAGGCCCAGCTGGGCCTGTCCAAGTCCGACCGGGAACTATCCTATAGCCAATCCCACAAATTTCCCAACAGCGAAGACGGGTACCGGCAGCTAACCAAGTGGATCCGCTCGAAGGGGGCAGACCTGCAGCAGTGTTGGTTTGTTATGGAAGCGACCGGTGTGTATTACGAGCAGCTGGCCTACTGGCTGCATCAGGCGGGCCGGCAGGTGTGCGTGCTGGTTGCCAGCCGGGCCTACCACTGGGCCCAGAGCCTGCCTGTCAAATCAAAAACCGACCAGATTGATGCCCGGCTGCTGGCCCGCTACGGACTGGAGCGGCGTCCCCGCCGCTGGCAGCCCCCCGGCCAGCGGCTGCGTGATATAAAACTGCTGCTGCGGGAACGCCAGCAGCTGAAAAATCAGCGTACCCAATTAAAAAACCGGCGACATGCCGCCCGCCAGTCCTGGGACCATCCAGCCAGTAGCCTGCGGCGGTTGGCCGAGCATATCGAGCAGATCAACGCGTATATCACCCAGATCGACCGACAGTTGGAGGACCTGTGGGAGTCCGATCAGGCCCTGTCCGAGGCGATCCGGCGTATTGGACAGATTACCGGATTGGGCCCGCAGAGCGTGCTGAAGGTCGTTGCCGAAACCAATGGGTTTGCCCTGAATTCGGAATCGCAACCAACTGGCCTCCTACGCCGGACTGGATGTAGCTCTGGACCAGTCAGGCACCCGCCAGGGGAGGCCCATATCTCCAAACAGGGCAATGTCCACCTTCGGCGGGCCCTGTATATGCCGGCTGTTTGCGCCAGCCAGCATAACCGGGCTCTGCAGGCTTTCTACCAACGGCTAGTGGCCAAACACCCCGACCACAAGAAGATCGCCCTGACAGCCGTCATGCGCAAACTCCTGTTGTTGATCTACAGCCTGTGGAAGTCCGGGCAGGCCTATGATGAGGAGTTCCACTACCAACAAATTACCCAAGCCGCCTAACTTATTTAGGTTTCGATACCATTATGAATTTGACTTTAGACACAGTACCTTTTTTGATTCGTTGTTTCCTCACTGAAAAAATGAATTACCACTTAAAGAGAAGAGGCTCGAAAGAACTGCCTAGACATAATCTTATTACCAGATCTCCCTTTTGTCTTGATACAAAAGGAGTCAAAAGATCAAGGCTGGGGAATGCTGAACCCCGGCTGCGAGCTCAGCATTCCAAGGCCGGGATAGGGTGGAATAAGTAAACAGTGGCCTTTGTTCGGACATCCCCTGCGCCCCCTTCAATGTCCCCGGTCTGGACATTCAAAGGGGGACGTTGCGAATTCGCTTCGAAAAACGGGGTCCGGGGTAGCACTTTACAGAATTAACAATGATGATTGATAAATGATGAATTTGAGGGTAATAGCTTACCATTCTTCATTCTTAATTTTTAATTCATAATCCCCCCGGGAGTTTTTCGTTCATTTTTTTGCCATTTAAAAAATGGACATCCGGGAAAGAGAAGTAGCTAAGAAATGCCTGCCTGGAGACATATTTTTTTTAAGTGGTGTCCCTTTTGATGGGGCCAGGGAGAATATATGACCGGCGGGGAATCTCTTTCAAGATCAAAAAGTTATTTGACCGAAGAGGCGGAAAAGACCTATGAAATCCTGATCGGTGACTCCTCTTTGATTATCAGCATTTTCGACAAAGTTCACGCCGATATCCGCATCCATCCAGAAGTTGAACTGGATATTCTTTTCCGGGTCGAAGAGATGAGTATCCACCGGCTGGTAGCGCAGGTACAGCGAAGGACGAATGGTCCATTCATTTACACCCGAAAGGATGCCCGGGATCTGGCTTCCGTCCGGTTCGGTGGAGGTGCGCAGGTCCCGCATATCGCCGATTCCCTTCAGGTACAGGGTGGCAGCGGGCTCCACTTTCAGCCCTTCCAGCCAGGACGGATAAAAAGTGGCGTACAGTTTCGTGCGGATGTAATCGCTGAAGTTGGTTGCCAGTCCCCTTTGCGCATAGGTCCATTGATCCTGGTAGCGGAATGAGCGATAGGAATTGGCACTGACCAAGTCCACCTCAATACCGATATCTACACCTTTTGGGATATCCGCCAGTGTCAAGGAACTGTTTATCGTATAGGTCGTGGGATAGAAATTATTTTCCTCACGCAGCTCTTCGCGTCGTTCTACGACCAGGTCATCAATCATACCCTGCAGGTACAAGGTCAATGGTCCCGTTTGATACCAAATGCCGCCCCCGATAAACAGGTTGCTGTTGTTATTCATCGGTGTATTGGCGTTTTCAAAAAGAAAAAATGGAGGGGTATCAAGTTCCTGATTGAAAGGCTCGCGGTCTGGCTGAAATAGAGTTCACCCTCGATAAAGCTGAGTTTCAGATTGGGAATAGGACTCCAGTCGAGCCGGTGCAGGAACAGGTACCGCCGGAAGGACCCCAGCTCAAATGATCTGCCGGTAAAGGTGCTATCGGCCCCCATATTGTCCAGCTCACCAAGCATACTGCTGAAGGAGAGTTTTGAGGATCCAAATTTGAACTGAATCTGGTCGAAGGACCGGGGATTATCGGTAAGGAACGCCCCCCTGCGATCATAGAGGCTCCAGTTGTTGTCAAAACGCCCTATATACAGATCGATGCGTTCCCCGTTGTAGCCGAGGTAGGTCTCCTCGCTTCGGGTGTAAAGCCGATTTGCCACATCCAGGCCTACAGGATCTATATCATAAAACCAGTCAAAAGTCACCCCCGCCTGCCCGATCCAGCGATTCCATTCCAGGTATCCGTTTAATCTACCTCTCGGAAGGATTGGCTTACCCTCTTCCCCGGGATCGATCACATCCAGGCGCCCGCTGCTGCTGTGGCGAGCTCCCCCGTCAAAGACCACGCCAACGCGCATGTCGTCTACGTTGGTCGATCGTTCCCGGATATTTTGAGCCAGCAGGTTATACCACCTTTTTTCTTGTTCGGTTAGCGTTTTTGGATTCACATCCTGTAGGGCTTTCCGGATATCTCCGTACGCATACGGCAGATCGGTGGGATTGAGCTGCAACAGGTGTCCCCTCTGCTGCAGCCGTTTGATATACTCATACTGCCAGCTGTGGGTATTGATAAGCCGGTTATCTTGCGCTTGAACGAAACAGGAAGTGCAAAAAAACAGCCCCAATACACACACGCATGCTTTCATAAAAATCTGATCCCGGGATCTGCTTTTAATCATACTTCAGAACGTGAAATACTCGTCATGAATCTCAGCGCTCCTACTATAAAATGAGATTCGTTTTGTGTGTTTTTCATCCTGAAACCAAGTTGTTAGTTACGCCTGATCTGGAATATGGTGTTGCTCACTATGGCGGCCATCGAAACGATAGCGGAGAGAATCCCTATCCGCTCCTGTACCGTCAATTGGCGTTGCTGCTCCCTGGCAGGCACGAAAATAGTTGCACCCGGACGTACTTCCGGATAGTCACGGAAGAACAGGAACCTGGATGCCCGATCTACCTCACCGTTGGCATACACAATATAGGCGTCTTTCGGTTTGCCGAGATCAGTGGCTCCGCCAGCTGCGCGAATAAAATTCCTGAATGACATTTTTTCATTATATCTCACGCTTATTGGATATAGCACTTCTCCCGCAATCTGGACGGTTTGCAGCTCTTTAGGGATTTCAAGGACATCGCCGGGACGCAGGATAATATCCTGCTCGGTATCGGGATTTTCGAGTATCTGTTCAAGCCGGATGCCCACCCTGGTTCTACTGCGCTGAAGATTATTTCCTCGCTGCAGAGAATCAGGAATATTAATTTGGGTAGTATCAATGCCCTGATCCACCCTCCGCGTCAGGTTCGCTCCCTGCGGATATGAGTATTCCGTAAGTCCGCCGGCACGCTGAATAAGATCGGAGATCCGCATATATTTTTCGTCAAGTGTGTAAACGCCGGGGAAAAGCACCTCTCCACTGATCGTTACTTCCTGCTGCTCAAAATAGGAGGGCGAATTACGCACATAGACTTTATCAAACGGTTGCAGCGTAAATTCATCGGCTTTATCCCGGAGTTCCAGGTTTTCATCCACCCGGAATCGAAAAATATCTGCCGTTTCCTGTGGTACAAATGTAGAATCACCACCTGTAATCCGCCGTGAAACTTCAATGCGATAAGGAGCGGCCGACTCTCTGAATCCATCAGCCTGGAGGATAATATCTTCCAAGTTCATATTTTCTGCATATTGATATATACCGGGATTCTGCACAGCACCTACAATGTTGACCGTAAAGTTATCCCGCATGTCAAATATGGAGGATATCTGCACTACGTCATTGCGCTGAAGCTTAATATCATGCTCTTCGGGATTGTTCATCACCTGACGTATGCTGAACGGAATAGCTTCGGTTGTCAGGTCTGCTTGCTCTCTGTAGATCAGCCCCCGGTTCATAAAGGCATCTTCTCGCAGTCCCTCTGCCCGCCGGATAAGGGAATGAAGCGTCGTGGAATCCTGCAATTCATAATCCCCGGGCCGAAATACAGCGCCCTCAATCTCCACCCTGTTTGCATATCGATTAAGAACGGATCCCACATGCACGCTGTCCCCGTTTTGCAGGTTGAAGCCAGCCTCCTCCGGGTAGTTCAAGTCGTTGATTCTCTTCTGGGTTTCGGTGTTTCCAACTACTTTTATCCGTTTGGTGTAGGCCCGTTCTGAAAACCCCCCCGCAAATGTGAGGAGATTTTGCAGGGTTTCCGGCTCCTTCAGTTCAAAGAGGCCATTTCGCTTGGTGCGTCCGGTAAGTTCTACGCGGGAGATATAGGGATCGATCTTGATGATATCCTGATCCCGCAGACGAATATTGTCCTGCTGGTTTCCATATATCAGGAAATCGTAAATATCGAGCGTGGCGGCAGTACTATCGCCCCGGATCACCTCGATCTCTCGGAATGTACCCAGGGAGTCGGGACCGCCCGCAGAGTAAAGCGCGTTAAATACGGTAGCCAGCGACGGCAAGGTATAGGTTCCCGGGTAGCGGACTTCCCCCAATACCGTTACGTTGATACTCCGGATGTTGCCCAGTGAAATTCGGGCCTGGGTATCTGTGGGCTCATCGCCCTCCGCTTTTAAGCCGGAGTAGATCCTTGACAAGCTTGACCGTATGCGGTCGCGGGCTTGTTCAATACTCAATCCATTGACATAGATCGGACCTAAATTGGCGATCGTAATAGTTCCTTCCGGGGATATCGTTTTCTGGTAGGTTTGCTCTGCCGCTCCCCAGATATCGATGACCAACTGATCGCCGGGCCCCAGCTGATAATCGTCGGGAGTCGGGATATTCAGTGACGGCGTAAAGGTAATTTGATCGCTTCTGAAGAGATTTGCACCAAATATCCTGCTCTCCTGTTCCTGCCGGGTTGTATCCTGGGAATCTGGCCGGTATCTGTTGTTACGGTTCTAAGTTGCTGAACCTGGGCCGTATCTGCCTGTCCTCCCGTTCCCTGCATTCGAATTTGCCTGAGCCTTCTGACCAGTGCACTTACCTGGGAAGGCTGCATGCCGCGGGCCAGCGCCATCTGTTCCAGCTCAGAAATAGAGTACCCCTGTGACTGGGCACGTTGCCACAAACGTTGAATCTGCTGGTCAGAAAGTTCAGAAGCGCGTAAATTTTCGAAATCGATTGAGTTAATATCCTGGGAGTGCGCTATCGTTGAAAAACCGAGTATCAGCAAGCTGCTGATAAGTGCAATCTGGCATGCCTGTCGAAGTACGACCATGGAGGATTGATGTCTAAAAATGGTTCAGGTTTTGTGCGTGTTATTGTTTGAGGCTGAAGATAAGTAATTAGAAATGCAAAAATAACAGATCAACAGCTAGTTTTCGAATTTTAAATTTGGGACTGTGAAAACCATCCCCAATAAGTATTTCATTAACAACGGCACAGTAGGTTATGCCGCGCCAGGATCAGGATACTGAATGCTCCCAACATTAAACGTTGCAGGGATTTCGGTTCGATTTGTTTTATCGTCGTAGAAAAAAAGAATTCCAAGAAAAAGCAAATAGCTTGACATACCTGTCTGGAGGCATAATCTTTTAGGAGGTATTCATTTTGGCTTGATCCAAAACGAACCAAAAATTCAAGGCTGGGGAATGCTGAACCCGGCTGCGAGCCTCCGGCCGGAGGGGGTAGTTCGGTCACTTTCATTGGCTACCATTAGGAGTGGGTGGTTTCCCCACGAGGTGGTAATCTCCTGATCAGGGGCTGGGAGGAGAACTCATTATTTCATTCGTAGCCCATTTCCGGGAGATTGCCGCGCTGCGTTCATTACATTCACTTCGCTCGCAATGACAGACCTTTATTCGGACATCCCCCTTAATCCCCCTTCAGGGGAGATCTTTTGTACCAAAACACTCCTATTGACCAATAGAGCCTAACTGTTGGGCTGAATGAAGGACGTTGAGGATTTCTATTTGCTTCTGCCGTGTATCTAACAAATAAATAATCCGCCAATTCTTCCAGATAACTTCCCGAAAATCGGGATCGTTAATTTCGGGAACTATTCGCCCCGATTCGGGATGCTGGTGGAGTCGCTCGACGGCCGAAAATATTCCACTAATGAGTTCTTCAATACGGCCGGAGCCAAGTCCCATATCTTTGTGGTAGTTTTCGATGGATTTAAGATTAGCTATCGCCTGCGGATTCCAAACTATACCCATTACTGACGATCTAAAAACTGCTTTTTAACATCTTCATGGGGAATATCATCTCCACCATGAGATAACGCCTTACTCACCTGGTCAAGCACGTAGAGTTTATACATGGCCTGCTCAACAGTAGCATCTTCGGGTAGTTCCTCGATGGCCTGCAAGATTCGTTTTTTATCAATGGTTATTTGCATGGTGGCACTTTATTTATCAGAATTATCTAATTCAATATAGGAGTTTTTAGATACCCAACAAAAGTGGTACCAATCAAGCCAACAACACCGCGTCAACCTGAACACGTTGTTCGGACATCCCCCCAATTCCTATTCAAAGAGGGACTCTACGAATCCACCTCGAGGTATAATATCCAAATTACTTAAATGAGGGGGGCTCCAAGGGGGTCCGGGGTTGCGTTTTCAGAATTAAAAATAATGAATGAAGAATGATGAATTTGAGAGAAATAGCATGCCATTCTTAATTCTATGGTGGTGTTCATTTTGGCTTAACCCAAAACGAACCAAAAGTTCAAGGCTGGGGAATGCTGATCCCGGCTGCGAGCCTCCGGCCGGAGTTTGGCAATGGTCCTTCTCGCTTGCTGCTTGCCTCAACGCTCCCCACCGGTATACCAAACTCCTTTTCGCCTCCCGCTCTTCGCCCAGCATTCCTAGGCCGGAGGGGACCTACTAAACAGAAATTCTTCGGGTTTTTCGTTTCGTGCTATACAGGGCTTGTTATTCGAAAATTTTTCCTGCGCTTCCGGCTTGTGTAATGTTGACCGTTAAGAAGGCTCTTCTTGGAGCGTTTAAGAAAAATCTGAGATTTTTTAGCGGAAAGGAGAGCTCTTTAGGTCAAGTTTACCTAAGCCGGTGGCTTTTTTTGATTTGTTTTTTTGCCATTAAAAAATGAACACCCGGGAAAAGGAATTTATCTCTAAAGAACGGTCTGGAGACCAAATAATGTACTCCTGCTTATCAATCTCCCTGAATCCTCTTCTCCAAGAGGGACTTTATGGCCCGGTATTGCGTATAAAGCTAATCATTGTAGCCCGGAGTTCCTCTGGAGAAGGAGGGGCAGGAGGATTGAGGTGAGGGACCTTCTTTCGAGCTCTTTGTTTACCTCTCTGTCCTCTCCCTGACGATCAGGGAGAGACACTTTTTAATCTGGGTTGTGCAATGTTTTATCCATCGAGGAGTTTCCCTCACTGGTTGCAGGGAGGGAGCAAGGGTGGGTCAGAAGCAGCTCAATTAAAAACGACATCCTTCTTCACACCATCAAAGGAGAGACATTGAGCATTTTTTTACCAGCACCTATTCTCCGACTAATTCTTTTAACCCCTCCAGCATCTTCAGGGCCAGCTTTTTGCGGTCGTAGGCTTTGGCAAGCTGTTCGGCATTCCGTGCTTTCTGGTTGTAAACGTCGCTGTTTTCCTTAAACAGGCGAAGCTTCTCCAGGAAGTCAGCCTGGTTTTCGGGTTCGAAGGCGATACCCGCATCAAACTGCTCGACGATCTCCCGGGCCTGGCCCTCCACGCCCAGCAGGATAGGCGTATCCATAGCTGCCGCTTCAAATATCTTCGAGGGGATCACCGTCTTGAAGGTATCCGACTTTTTAAGCGGGACCAGCGAAATATCCACCATCGCCAGGTAGCCGGGCACCTCCTCCTTGGGAACCGGATCCATAAACGTAACATTTTCCAACTTCTGTTCCTCCGCCATGGCCACCAGGTGTTCTTTTTCCGCCCCATCCCCGATAAAAACAAAATGGATGTCCGGGTCCTCTATCGCACCGGCACAGTCGAGGATAAAATCAAGATTATGCGCCATGCCGTGGGTGCCTATATACCCGACGATAAACTTATCTTCCAGACCAAGCTCAGCCCTGAGATCCCGATCTTCCAGATTCTCACTATTGAAAAGCTCCAGGTTGGACCCGTTGGGAATAACCCGTTGCTTGTCGGCAGGGATGCCACGCTCAACCAGGTTCTCTTTAAACGCATCGGTGACCGGCACCACCAGGTCCGCACTGCGATACAGGAACAGCTCTATCTTCTCCAGGGTTCGGTAGATCGGCCCATCCTTCAGGGCGCCCACCGTCTTAATTGACTCCGGCCAGAGGTCGCGCAGCTCAAACACCCATGGAGTGCGCTTCAGCTTGGACAGCAGGAAGCCCGACCAAGTGGTAAAGAACTGGGGGGAGGTCGCCACAATCACATCGGCCTTCTGGAATAAACCCGTTCCAAAGGAGGTCACGGCAAAACTAACATAATCGAGCGTGCGCTTTACAAAGCCCTTGTTGGAGGTGATGTAACTCCAGACCCGGATGACCTTGATGCCGTCCATAACCTCCTGTTGGCGAAGTTCGTTGCGGTATCCCTCATACACCTCCCCCTGTGGAAAGTTGGGCGCGCAGGTGATGACCGTTACCTGGTGTCCTTCTTGTACCCACTCCACAGCGTGCTCGTAGGCTGCGGCTGGCCGGGGCGTTTACCTCCGGGGGAAAATTATCGGTGATGAATAATATGTGCATAGATTTTTTTTAACGCAGAGTTTACGTTTTTCAAACTCCCTGATATCCCTCTTCTCCAAGAGGGACTTTTTGATGGTGCCTCCATATTCATCCAGGAGTTCTTTCATTGCCTGCCTAATATATTCTCCTGTGGGCTTCGTGTTCCACTTTTGTTTGGTGGTGCACTCCATTTGTATCTGCTTGCTGAATGGAACAACGAGTTCCTTCCTGGTGAAGGAGGACAAGAGGATTGAGGTAAGGGACTTAGTACCTTCACAAGACCGCCAGTCGCTACCGAAAGATTGCCGCGCTTCATTCATTGCATTCACTCCGCTCGCAATGACAGGGCGTTGGTGCGGACTCGGAAATTGAGAGGCAGCATTCCCTGGCCTGCTTGTCATTACGAGGAGCGGATGCTTTTCCGCGACGCGGTAACTCCCCATCAAGGGCAGCAGGACGCCCTTGTTTTTTGGTTGCCTGCTTTCGAAAGATTGCCGCGCTTCGTTCATTACATTTACTTCGCTCGCAATGACAGGCATTGTTGATACTTCTATGGCTGTCATCAGGAGGAGCCCCGTGGTTTCCGGGGCGACGTGGTAATCTCATGATCAGGGGCTGGGAGGGGAACTCTTATTTTATTGACAGCCCTTTTCCGGGAGATTGCCGCGACCCTGTTCGCTTCGCTCACACAGGGTCTCGCAATGACAGAGCGTTGGGGCAGATGGGAAATTTGAGGGGCAACACCTTCTGGCCTACTTGTCATTACGAGGAGCGAGGAGCGGGTGCTTTTTCCCGCGACGTGGTAATCTCCCCATCAGGGGCAGCTGGACGTCCTTGTTCTTTGGTTGCCTGCTTTCGAAATATTGCCGCGCTTCGTTTCACTTCGCTCGCAATGACAGGCGTTGTTATTATCCTTTGGAAAAGATTAATCGTCCGATTAGATTAGAAAATGATACTATCAAGAGAGACCCAAGCCCATGCGCAAGGCATACCATATATACATTCTGACCAATGCTAATCACAGCGTACTTTATACCGGGGTTACAGGTGATATCATCCGCAGGATTTGGCAGCACAGGCAAAAGCTGATGGAGGGATTCACCAAACGTTATAACGTGACGAAACTGGTTTACCTGGAAGAGTTCAGAGACATTGAGGATGCTATTTCCAGGGAAAAGCAGATCAAGGCCGGATCACGACAAAGGAAGCTGGATCTGGTCAATGAATTAAACCCTGAGTGGAAGGACCTTTATGAGGATCTGCTTCCGTAAGGGCGTTGGGGCAGATGGGAAATTTGAGGGGCAACATTCCCTGGCCTGCTTGTCATTACGAGGAGCGGGTGCTTTTCCCGCGACGCGGTAATCTCCTGATCAGGGGCAGCTGGACGTCCTTGTTCTTTGGTGCCTGCTTTCGAAAGATTGCCGCGCTTCGTTTCACTCCGCTCGCAATGACAGGCGTTGTTGATACTTCTATGGCTGTCATTACGAGGAGCCCCGTGGGTTCCGGGCGACGTGGTAATCTCCTGATCAAGGGCTGGGAGGGGAACTCTTATTTCATTCGTCGCCCTTTTCCGGGAGATTGCCGCGACCCTGTTCGCTTCGCTCACACAGGGTCTCGCAATGACAGAGCGTTGGGGCAGATGGGAAATTTGAGGGCAACACCTTCTGGTCTGCTTGTCATTACGAGGAGCGAGGAGCGGGTGCTTTTCCCGCGACGCGGTAATCTCCCCATCAGGGGCAGCAGGACGTCCTTTTTCTTTGATGCCTGTTTTTGAAAGATTGCCGCGCTTCGTTTCACTTCGCTCGCAATGACAGGCGTTGTTGATACTTCTGTGGCTATCATCAGGAGGAGCCCCGTGAGTTCCGGGGCGACATGGTAATCTCCCGATCAAGGGCTGGGAGGGGAGCTCTTATTTCATTAGCAGCCTATTTCAAAGAGATTGCAGCGACCCTGTTCGCTTCGCTCACACAGGGTCTCGCAATGACAGTGCGTTGGTGCGGGCTTGGAATTTGAGAGGCAGTATTCCCAGGTCTGCTTGTCATTACGAGGAGTGGGTGCTTTTCCCGCGACGCGGTAATCTCCTGATCAGGGGCTGCTGGACGCCCTTGCTCTTTGGTGCCTGTTTTCGAAAGATTGCCGCGCTTCGTTTCACTTCGCTCGCAATGACAGGCGTTGTTGATACTTCTATGGCTGTCATTACGAGGAGCCCCGTGGGTTCCGGGGCGACGTGGTAATCTCCTGATCAAGGGCTGGGAGGGGAACTCTTATTTCATTCGTCGCCCTTTTCCGGGAGATTGCCGCGACCCTGTTCGCTTCGCTCACACAGGGTCTCGCAATGACAGAGCGTTGGGGCAGATGGGAAATTTGAGGGGCAACACCTTCTGGTCTGCTTGTCATTACGAGGAGCGAGGAGCGGGTGCTTTTCCCGCGACGCGGTAATCTCCTGATCAGGGGCAGCTGGACGTCCTTGTTCTTTGGTTGCCTGCTTTCGAAAGATTGCCGCGCTTCGTTTCACTCCGCTCGCAATGACAGGCGTTGTTCTAAGAAATTACGTTTTTGTTTTAAGGAGTTCTATTTTGAACTGGCCTTTGCAGGGTACCTCTCCGAGATCTGCAATAATTTGCATGCAAGATTCTTCTACTCCAAAATTCGGATACCAGCTCGTTTCTTCTACTTTAAACGATAGATTAGTCGCGAAAAGTAACGCTGTTTTTTCAAATTCCAGGTGCAGGCCCGCTTCCAGTTGTCGGATTTTAACGTCAGGGTGTAGGAGAAATCGTGTTTTCGCCTCCTGATGTTCTCCATTTTTAATTTCATCTCTAATCGTTAACTCTTCTCCATTGAATATGAGTTCTCTTTGATGAATTGGATTTCCTTTCAACCGGGTATACCCATCATGCCTGGCTTTTATTCTGAATTTTCCATCCAAGTATTCATAATCCAAGACTTCTACACTGGCTCTCCGAGCCACCCGAAACGAATGCCAAAACTCGCATTGATCATAACCACCAACCGTAACAGTATTATGGGATTTCGTACTTCTGCTTAACCGCCTTCTTTTACCAGCGTTATATTCATAAACTCCTTTATCAATAAAAACCCGCTGATTACCTATCGTCCATTCAAAAGAAAAGATATCGCCATGGCCGTGGGCCGGTAAAAATCAGGAGCTATCTTCCCCGCATCAAAAAGAAGATAACTCCCATTTTTTTGTAACCCGTAATATCCCGCCTCTTTCAATATGAGCTCATTCCTTTCATCAGGTGTGAAATCAATAGTTTTTCCAAGTGCTTCAAGAAGCTCATCCGGGGCATACGCCATCTGCAGCCCCCCATCGTTAAAGAGACTAATGTTACCATCAGGATGGGTTACCTTCATAAGAGCGTTCCCCATGTTCGCTAGTTTTACCTCGAGACTATTTTTTATTTTCTGATCGTCCAGCATCAAATAGCATTCGATCAAATCAGCCAAAACCTGGCAATGATAGGCCGGAGACCGTTCATAATGCATTCCATCACTGAGAACCTGTTCATCCAGTTCCTGCTGAAGTAGCTTTTTCCCTACTGCATGCCATCGCTTAACATTGGTATCCTGCTTAAAAAATGACGCTCCCCACAGCAACGCCTTAATATTCTTAATGAGGTGATTCCCCTTTATATCTTTTTCCAGGTTGTTTTCCAGAAATAGCAGTTGCCCGTAAATAGATTCAGACACCTCCCCTAAAAAGCTTTCTCCCAAATATTCCTTTCGCCTGGCTATCTGCTGCATCCAAACAACCACCCGTATGGAGAGGGCAAACGAATTCCAGCTATCCAGCCAATATCCTTTTTTATAGGGCGGGTTCTGCTCTATCCAATCAGCTACTATCTTCGTAAACCATTCATTGTTCACCTGCTCCAGGAATTCCATGTAATGGAGATTTAACTTCCAGAGTCGCGTGCCATGCTCCAGCTCCCCTGGGTGCCAATTCAGGGGCAAAGAACAGGTTCTGCTTTCATTCAAAAAAGCCAGAGAAAAAGTACCCGGCTTTTCATCACCCCGTTTAAACGCACCTTTCCTGTTAGTAAAGATCGGCTTGGGCAACTCATCGGAGCGTTCAGGAAACAGCGCTCTTCGCTTAAACTTCCGGTTGAAATAACCGGGAAACGCTTCCATAACTTTACGCTTTATCATCAACTTCAGCCTGTTGACAAGCTGCGAAAAGGTGGTATATCGTATCGAGTAGAAAAGCTTTTTAAAATTCACTGTGCCTTTTGAATATACTGTAACTTTTTAAGCAGTAATTTTCTCATGGTTGAAGACAATATGTAACACTGCCGATAATCCGAATTATTATCCCTCAATTCATACTCGTCCAGGTTCTTTTTGGCAGCCACCTCCACCAACCCCCTAATACCCTGAACCTTGGCCTTATCACGAATGGTATCTATGGTATCATCTTCATCTACAGAATAAGGCAAAGAGGTAATGATTTTACCCGTATCGATTCCCTTGTCAATCAGATGGATGGTAACCTCCTTAGGCTCATCCAGCAGGATAGACCATTCTGCAGCATTCATCCCCCTCACTTCAGGCAGAGGTCCCTGGTGTGCATTCAGGATTCGGCCCTCCATGGCGGTAATTATGGGATCCTTTATAATTCCGCCCCCACTATATACCAGCCACCGGGGATTCATCTCTTTTAAATATCCAACGATCCCCTGGTCATTGATAGATCCAGCAGAATAATAGTTGGCCTTGTTTTCCTTTGCCCATTTTTTTATCGAGCTAAACCGGATATTCTTCTCTTCAAAAAACGCATCAAGATAATCTTTAGGGCCATCCGTTCTATGTTTATTTAATCCCAGGAGACGAGGTATAGCCTCCCATACAAAAGACAGACCCCTTTTTTGTATATACTTTCGGAACCGTGACCAGGAATAGGGGCTTACTACGATAAACCCTTTAACTGCTATACCTTTCCTTTTCAAAAGCTCAGCTACCGCAACCGCACTTTGGGACTTATCAAAACCAGCCGTAATTACAACACCGCTGCTCTCCATGCCTTTTCTTTCTTTTTGGAAAGTTTTAAAAATAGCATCAACGCATCGGCATGAAATTTCGCTGCCCAGTTGGGATAACGTCCCATCATGTATCGACCCCATAAAGGACTTGAACCCGCAACAGCTCCATTTAATGATTTAACCGGAGCATTCGTACATTGGGTACCATTTACAAAGTCAATAAGCTTGGATGCAGCATTCAACAATTGAAGTTCTCCATTGCGCTCATACCACCGCGTTAAGCATAAGGCGATTTGAACGTTCCCTGTCAGACAGGTATAGAAATCAGCAGGGTTCCATTCCAGGTCATAAGAGCCGGCAAGGCGGCCGTTATTTAATTCTGCCAACTTGAAAAACTTGTCAAGCGTCATTTCAACTTTTGCCCCATACCTTTCCCAATCATCCAGTACTATTGAAGCTTCCAAAAAGCCCCTCATAGTATAAGCGATCGTATGAGTGAACGCAGGTTTATCCTTTTTAAATCCCCAGCCCCAAAAAGTCCCATTCTCATTTCTTCGTTCAACCAAGGTATCTAACGCCAGGATCGCTTTTTCTCTGACAAGAGCATCTTCGAGTATATGAGCGACCTGCAGCATAGGCCACGCCACACGCGTGTAGTAGGTAGGATTAAAACCGGTGTAATGACCGACATTCCATAACCCGCCATCATCCATATTGTCAGCCAGCCATTCAGCCCCCTTTAGGGCTGATACGGCCCATTCTCTTCGCCGGTCTCCTGATACAAACGAATCATCCCAAACAAAATCTGGCCCGTGTTAAAGACGCTCGGATTATCTTTTTTAGCCGGATAAAGTCCCCCGTTCCAATACCCTTTCTCATTCTGTATAGCCAGGAGCCATTCACCAAAATTAAGGGCGACCTTTCTCGCCTTTTGATCGTCATATTCCCGGGCGTAATCAATTAGCGTTGGAATAATATACCCGGTTGTCTCGGGATAGGGGTTGCCCCAGCCGGTTACCGGATTGAAATGGGCGCGTGAACCGCCTTTTTTATGATTAGACTTTAATAGCCACTGGATAGTCTTATCTAAATGTTGCCTGTAATTATCGTGCAAAACTAATCGTTCTTTTTAATTTCTTTCTCACTTTTAAGGTGAGGTATGATCAAATATACATATTCTTAGCGGGCCCGGCAGGTACGTATTGTACGCTATTTCTACCGGTTCCCGGTTTCCTGGCCTGCGTTTGGTTTACTGGCTCAAACTGCTTCCCCGACCCTTATCCTGCTTCGTACTCAACAGATACCACAGGTTTAACACAGAGTGCACAGAGGTTTTTGAAAAATGGCTCTAAGTACTTCAACCAACGCTCATAGCTGAACTTCTCATTTCTTTTCAGTCCAATCTTGTAATTTAATATTTTTCAGTCGTTGGAAATGGCGGGTATTATTGGTCACCATAATCAAGTCAAAAGCGATAGCTGTTGAACCGATAAGCAGATCAAAATCATCGATTATCTTTCCTGATTTTCGAAGACGGGCTTTTTCTCTGGCATAGATATCAAGGGCTGGAAAAATGGGCAAGATCTGAATTCCTGACATAAAATTGTCGAGTACCGCATGGTTTTTCTTTTTAGCCTTACTGTTTGCAACTCCGAACTTCAATTCGGCCAGGGTGATTTCAGAAATAAAACAATGGCTCGGCCCGACTTCTTCAAGTTTGGAATCCAGATGGTAGAGGCCTTTGATGAAATATATGCAGATATTGGTATCTAGCAGATACTGGTTCAAAATTCTTCCCGATTCCTGTTAAAGGTTCTGGACTCCCTTATAACATTTATCAACTCATCCGCGCCTTCATCGCCCTGCCATGCCCCGAACGACTCATAAATACGGCTTTTCGCCTCATCTATGTCGGTCTTCACAGACTGGGTAAGCCGTGAAATAAGGTCGAGCTTATTAGAGGTACTCATATTCTTTAACAGTGTTATATAGCTTTCTACAAGCCTACTATCGATATCTGCGGTCTCCATCACATTCGGTTGAGTTACATTTATTGTTTAAAATATAATAAATAGAGCACTGAGATCGCAGAGAGTTTCCCCTGTGTCCTCCGTGTTCTCCCCTGTGGTCTCTGTGTTCTATTCTATAGTTTTCCGTTAATTATTCTTGAGATGCCGTCTGTCATTTTTGTTACGTGGAAATTCAGCAGTAGTCCTAATTTTTTATCGGCTAACTTTACATATGATAACAGTTGGGCTTTATATACCGGTAGCACTTGTTCAACGGCTTTCAATTCGAGAATCAACATATCATTTACAACAAGATCTGCGAAGTACCCCTTTGAGATATTCAGATCTTTATACTGCACATCAATCGGCCGTTGCCTTTCTACATACAATCCCTCCTTGTTCATTTCCCACTCGAGTGCATCTTCATACACTCTTCCAGCAACCCCGGCCCAAGGCCTTTGTGTACCTCAATAGCACATCGGATCACTCTGCTTGATACATTATTATACTCACTTCGACTCATAGTTTTTTTATGGAACACAGGGTTCACAGAGCAGAACACAGAGGACACAGTTTATATTTTTTCTCCGTGCCCTCCGTGTTCCAGGCTGCCCTTCGTAGTTCATTCAATTTTAAAAATAACGCTCAATATCCAGTGATCCGTGAAATACGCCCAAAATTATAATATTACTGTCTTCTGAAAGCAGGTAAGCAATGCGATAGTGTCCATATAACAGAATCCGTATCTCTCCCTCGGGCTCTATCCCGATATTTATATCCGATCTTCGGATGATCTCTTAAGACTTGCGCCCGCTCGTAGATCCCATCAATAACTTCAGATGCTCTTCACTGTCCAATGCGATATAATCGTAGATATCCTTAAGCCAGGTCTCGGCCTCCGCCGTCCACCTTATTTCTTCCCTGTACGAATACGATTTCTTCATCTCTTCGTTTGATAACGTACGCTCTTCTCGTACATCTTTTATGCCACGTTCGACCATCTGTTCAAACACCAGCTCTCGCATTATCTCCTCGTAGGATGCATCTTCCGGAAAGGACTCGATGATCTTCTTCATTTTTTCTTTAACTACAGACATAGTGAATATTGATTTTGAGTTATCTGGCCACATCCCGCAATATACAGCATATCATAGAAGCCTTTGCAAAACCAACTGTCATTGCGAACGGAGTGAAGCAATCTCCCGATCAGAGTCTCTAAAAGGAGATTGCTTCGCGGGCTCGCAATGACAAGCCGGTAAAAGCCAGGTTTTGCAAAGCCCTCTCATAAAGATTTATTAGCCACGAAGGCTCTGACCGAAAGTCCCTCTGTCAGTTTCCCTATTTTTTGAACCCATCCCGCACCAGTACCGTCAATCCTCCTGACCTCCTTCTCCAGAGGGGCACTCTATTATATAATATTGAGGCACACACAAGATTTAACACTAAGAACATTCAACAACGCCCTGTCATTCTGAGCGAAAGGCCGTGCTTTTTCGGCCTGTAGTCGAAGAATCTCCATGAAGCGGGCAACTCGTGGCCAGGAGGTAATCACTCAGTCGGTAGTTGCTATGTTTAGGGAGATCCTTCGGCTCCATTTCACTTCGTTCCATTCCACTCAGGATGACAGGGCGTTGTTTGTGGTTTTAATTTAAAGCTCAATCCATTTTTGTTGACCCACCCCTGTCCCCTCCCTATGAATAGGGAGGGGAACTTTCTTATTCAATCGGTGCCCGAGTATTTAATTTGTATAACAATTAAAGCTCTATCCGTTTGCCGTGTTTTAAGGATTCGATGGCGGCGAAGGTGGCGCGGGTGGTGTTGACGATCTCATCGAACGGGATGAGCGGCGGGCCGCCCTCTTTCCAGCGCTCGGTCAGCAGCTTAAACTGCCTGGCGTGACCTTTATCCTGCTTGGTGCTCAATATCTTGTTGCTGATGTTAAACAGCCCGTCATCAAACCCGTAGCCGTAGAGCTTGCGGAAGTTATCCATGATCAGGTTGCGGCCCTGGTGATAGACCTCCACGCGCTCCTTTGAATAAGACTTATTGCCGTTGGCAAAATAGTTGATCACGCCCAGCGACCCGTTCTCATACTTCAGGTGGATCGACGCGTTGTCGGTATTCTCCTTCGGGTTTTCGCCCATCGCCTGCATGCTTACTTCCGGTACCATTTGATCCGGTCAGGTACGTAATTAAATCCACATAGTGGCACGCCTCCCCGATAATGCGCCCGCCGCCCACCTCCATATCATGCATGCCACATATCTGCAGGTAACGCTCCAGCATTCATTGTAGTTATGACATTCATAGGTCCGGGCTTGTCACCGACCATTTCTTTCATCTTCTACGGCGTGAGGAGAGAACCGGCGATTAAACCCAACGGTGACCATATGGCCTGTTTCTTCAACAGCATCAATTACTGCATCCAAGCCTTCTTTCTTTATTGCCAATGGTTTTTCAACAAATACCTGTTTACCAGCCTTCAACGCTTTTACAGCCATTCCAGCGTGCACGTTATGAGGAGTGGTGATTAATACTCCCTGTACTTCCTCATCCCGCAATACCTCTTCCAGGTCTGTAGAGCTGTTGGGGACCTCATACTTCTTAGCCAGCGTCGTCGACGACAGCCCGCCCGAACTCACGATATACTTCACCTGCGCCCCCGCCTCCTTCAGCGACGGCATAATCATCGCCTGCGTAAAATTCCCCGCCCCCACAACCGCCATCACACCACTCCCCCCTCAAACGAGGCACCAGATACAGAAATAGTCCGCCCATCCAGTCTTTCCTTAGTGTCCTTTGTGCCCTTGGTGGTTAAGGCGGTTAAACCCTTTGTGTCCTTCGTGCCCTTGGTGGTTACCGGGTATTCCAACAAAGAAGCAATACTATCACTCCCCTCCATATCCCCATAAATCTGCTGGTACTCCCCCAGCGGCACCCTCTCCGTAATCAGCGGCTCCACCTCCAGCTGCCCCTCCGCCATCGCCCGAAGCACCGCCTCGAAATTCCGCTTCTCGGTCCACCGCACATAGGGCAGCGGGTAGTCATGGCCCTTCTGCTCATACTCATCATCATAGCGACCCGGCCCATACGAGCAGCTCACCTGGAAGCTCAGCTCCTTCTCATAAAAATCCGAGCGGTCGATATCCAGCCCGACCACCCCCACCAGCACGATACGCCCGCGCTTGCGACTCATATTGGCCGCCTGCTTGATGACGGCGTCGGACTTGGTACTTGCGGTAATGAGCACCGCGTCGGCGCCCACCTTGCCGGTCTGCTCTTCCACATACTTTACCGGGTCCTGCTGACCGGAATTGATGGCGTCAATGCCCAGCTCCCGGGCTTTCTGCACTTTGTCTTCATCCAGGTCCAGGCCGATTACCGTGCAGCCGTTGGCTTTGAGGATCTGAGCAGAAATCAACCCGATAAGCCCGAGCCCCAGTACCACCACGGTTTCTCCAAAGGTGGGTTCAATGAGCCGAATGCCCTGCAGGCCGATCGCCCCGACCACGGTAAAAGCGGCTTCCTCGTAGCTGACGCCTTCCGGTATTTTGGCTACCAGGTTTTTGGGAGCGACTACGTACTTCGGCGTGGTGGCCGTTGGAGATGACGCGGTCGCCCACCTGGAACTCGGTGACGCCCTTGCCCACGGCGATCACTTCCCCGGCCTGGCTGTAGCCCAGCGGCAGCGGGGTGTCCAGCTTGCGGAAGACGGCCTCGAGGGTAGGCTTGATGCCGTCGGTTTTCATCTTGTCGATCACCTGCTTTACGCGCTCGGGCTGTTGTCGGGCTTTCTCTAACAAATTAGCCTGACCAAAATTAACCAGCATCTTTTCGGTGCCGAGGGATACGAGGCTGCGGTGGGTTTTGATGAGGACTGCTGCCGGAACCGACTCTTGGGGTGGGGACTTCTTCTAACAGGGTATCGCCAGACTTAAGGTCTTGGATGATTTGCTGCATTATGAATTACTTATAAACTCCATTTAAATTGTTTAAGCCAACTTTGAATCGCTAACATTGACCAAATAGTATAACTAAAGTCAAATTCGCCTGAATCGTTCTTGCTTATCATTTCTTGCACGGCATTAGGGTCGAAAATTCCTTGCTTTTTTAAGTGTTCCTTGTTCAATCGTTGATTTACGAACGGTTTCAAATCATTTTTTAGCCAATCTCGAATTGGAGCTCCAAAACCGGTTTTTGAACGATAAATAACATCATGGGGCAAATATTTTTCTGCTACTTTCTTTAAAATATACTTCGTTTCGTTACCTCGTAATTTATACTTCGTGGGAATCTTGCCAGCAAAACTTACCAGTTCCTTATCCAGGTAAGGAACCCGGGCCTCCACACCGGCTGCCATCGACATCTTGTCGGTATAATTAAGATTGTGATCCACCAAAAACGTTTTCATTTCGAGATATAATAACCGGTCCAGGGAAGATAGATTCGGACTTTGTTCACGTAATATTTTATCAAAAAACGAATAGACAGAACTCGGTCTTGCTCCATTCAATATTTCATTTTCAAATAGCGAAAATACATATTCATCGTCGGGCAACCAGTTAAAATAACCAAGCATTCTCTTCTCCATCGGTTTATCCCAGTCTCTGCTAAGTTTCTGTAATCTTCTTAACCAGGGTTTGTTGCCCGATAGTTTGTGAATCCCCTTTTTGAGAACCTTTCTCAAAGTAACAGGCATAGCCTCTACATACTGATCATATTTCAATGCCTGGTGCCTGCGATAACCGGAAAACAGGTCATCCCCGGCAGTTCCCCCAAGCAGTACTTTAATACCCTGCTCCCTAGCTCCTTTTGAAATATTATAGACATTAATGGGGGCCGGATCGGCTTGTGGTTCATCCAAGTGCCATATCATATGATCAAATTGTTCACTAATCTTATGGTCAGCAGGTAGTACATGCAGATCTACATCCAAATACGAGGCTACATTTCGGGCATACGGCAGATCATCTTCAAATCCTTCTCCGGAATTATCCATATTGGACGCTATTGTAAAACAATCGAATTTAGTATTGGGATGTAGGTCTCTGGTTATCCCAACCAGTAAACTTGAATCCAGCCCCCCGGAAAGGAAAAAACCGAGAGGCACATCTGAAAGTAATTGCCGTTCGACGGACTCCCTCAAGATATGATCCAGTTCATTTACCAACTCTGTTTCACTTTTGTCGGTAACATAATTGCCTTGGTAAGGCAGTTGGTAATATTGCTCTTCGTTACTACTTCCGCAGGACTGGACAATGGAATATCAACATAGTGACCTGGTAAAATTTTACGTACATGTCTGTACGGTGTTTGTTCTCCCGGAGCCCATAAAAAGGAAAGATACTGTGTAAAAGCTCGAGGATTCAGGCTATCATCAAATTCATGTAGATGTTCAAATATTTTCAGTTCGGATGCAAAGGCAATGATATCTTCTTTTTCAAAAACATAGAGTGGTTTAATCCCAAATTGGTCTCGTACAACAGTGATCTTATCCCTTTGTTTATCCAAGACTGCAAAGGCAAATATTCCATTTAGCTTTTCCAATACCTTCTTACCCCAACAGTGCCATCCCTTTAACAACGTTTCGGTATCACTGCCTGAGTTAAATGAATATCCCTCTTTATTTAATTCTGCACGAAGTACCGGGTGGTTATATATTTCTCCATTGAATATGATTGTCAATTTACCATCACTGGTCTTCATTGGTTGATGGCCAGCTTTAGAAGTATCTAAAATCGAGAGACGGGTATGGCCGATCTGCGTGTTTTTATATTCTAATCTACCTGAATCATCCGGACCACGATGGGAAAGAGTATCTAAAAATTCCTGATGATATTCGCAATTGATGGAGCCTGCAATTCCACACATTATGACTCAGCTATTTGGGATAAATATTGAAATGTTTGATCTGCAGTTTTCTCCCAACTATAATTCAGTGCTATGCTATGTGCTTTCTTGCCCTTTTCGTTTCTGATATTCTTGTCTTTATAAAGTGTTAAAACTGCATTTTGTATTGATTCGACATCTTCAGGATTGAAGTATACTCCAGCATCTCCAAGCATATTTTGCATCGAACTCTTATTCGAACAAGCAATAGGTAACGATGATGCCATTGCTTCTAACAACGTCATACCAAAGGTTTCACAAGTTGAACCATAAATAAAAGCATCAGCTTCTTGATAATATTCAGGTAAACAGTCATAGTTTACTTTTCCCAACCAATTTACAAACTGTGACTCTTTGGGATACTTACTTAATACATCATTTAGTTTTTTCTCTGTTCCACTATACGCTTCCCCAATTAATGTCAAACAAACTGGGATATTTTGTTTTCTTAATTCAAGGACTGCTTCAGCAATAACCCATTGGTGCTTATATAAATCTAAAGTAGATACATATAGTAAATCGAAACTATCTTTAAAGGCATAGCTATTCCTGCTTAATCTAAAATCATTATTCACTCCATGTGGAATAATCACACAACTATTCATTTCATCGATAAGAGCATCAGCTTTAGAACTACAATATTCATTTAAAAAAATAATTCCATCTGCTTTACTAAAAGTTTTGATATGTAGAAATCTAAGAATCATTAATCGTAGCCATGTACTGCTCGGATAAAAACGATCAAGTTCTTGTTTTTCAAGAGGTAATAAATTCTGGCACATTGCAACCACTTTTCCGGCTCCTGAAACATAACCCGTACCCGGTATAAAGAGCAAGGCATCTTCATCCAGCGAAGGTTTAAGCACAAAATACTTCCATAGGAAACGATGTAAATACCCTTTATTTATATAGGGATGAGACTTTTTATCTAACCAAGGTTTTTCAACTATCTGTTTTAATGTTTTATTTGGTGCCCACAGCACAACTTCATCAAATCCATACTTCTCAGGTTCAGCATGTTTTATTAATTCTTTCAAATGAGTGAGCCCCCCACCTGAAAGAATATTTGAAGCGTCAATTCTTAATAACAAATCTACCTGATAAAACTTTTAATATTATATTTCCAATAAGGCTAAACCTTAGAAGTTGTTTTAATAATTATACTTAGAAAAAGGAAAAGTAAAACCGAACGAAGTACAACGAAATAAGATGTAACCCCACCCTCTGTATTCAAAACTAGAGATAAACATAAAATATATATACTGATAGATATTAATGGTTTATTTCTAGTTATAAATAAAACAACAGAAATAAAGCTATAGTAAGCTGCTAAAAAAAGTGGATACAATAAAAAGCTAAATAAGCCAAAATCAACATAAAAAATGCTATTCATATTGGTCGGATAATCCTTAAACGGGATACCTGTATATCTAGAGATTAGGTAATCTGAATTAATATATTTTTTTTGGGGAAAAATAAGACTAGGTATAGCATTTTCTAAGCTTTGGTTAAATATTTTACCACCTGTTGGCGATCTTTCAACCTCAATTTGTTTCATACTCTTACTCAATAATGGTAAGGGAGATTCTCTTATTTCTATATTATTTGAAGTGCTTTCAAAATCAAAAGCCATTTCAGTAATACTTTTCGATATTTTAAACTCATTTCGCACACTGTAATACATTAAATCAGTCCTGAATATTTTGATAGATATTACTTGCGATAACAATTAGAAATATACCTGATATTACTAACGATAGTGTCTTAATTTCAAAAATTTTCTTTTCATTTATTACGAGCCATATCAATCCAAGAATTAATAGATGGAAAATCAATTCCCTTCTACCATAAAAAAACCAATATGAACTGATTGTTATCAGAAATAATATATTTAACCCGCGATACCTATTTGTGGCAGAACTGAAAACCTTAACAGCAGCCAATACAGATATAAACGTATATACCGGCTGGACAATAGTTAATATTACTTGACGGTAAAAATTTAATGTGTCTGGTCTATATTCATTAAGAACTCTGAAAGCGAAACCATACTCAAAAAAGAAATAAGCTAGAATAAACCCAGAAATCGTGAATAAAATAACAATCCATTTCTGAGAAACTGTTGATGCTTTATCAATTATAAATCGAATTCTAAGTACTCGAAGATATTTTTCATTGAGGAAAGATCTTGTAAATAGAATAACTAAAAATACACTGAGAATAACATAGAACAAAGACCCAGCAAACAGAAAGTAGCTCTCATTATAATTATTATTGATTATATCTGAGATTGGATAAAGGACAAAAAACAGCAGGTTACTAAGTAAAAATAAGTCGAGTAAATCTATTCTATTTCTTCTTAAATGCAGATAATATGAACCTAAGACTAAAAGAAATAGAAGAGTAATAATTTTAAATAGCACGATAACTAAACGATTTTTCTAAAGATATTATTAATCATATTTTCATACGTATAATTCTCGTTGAAATACTTCGTTAATTTATCTCTAAGTTCCCACCGTTCTTCGGGGTTCTTCAAATAATATTTTATCATCTCAATCGCTTCGTCAATTGTTTCAAAACTCACCAGCTTTGGATCAATGGGTAATAAATCATTCAAAATCGGTTTGTAATCGCAAATCTGAAATGCTCCTGATCCAGTTATTTCAAAAAATTTGTTATTCACTGATTCAATTTCGGCATAATGAAAATTATTAAATACAATTTTGGAACCATTTAAAATTCTGGATTTTTCTTCTCCAAATATTCCTCTGTTTTGAAAATTTTCATTTAAAGATTCATCAAAATATCTTGCTTTAAAGCCATAAAGTGTGATATCGATATCGTTCTCTTTTAAGACCTTTAGCATTCGATTCCTGTAAGGATACAGGTTACCGAAATTCAAAACATCTATACCCACCTCATTTTCTATCGCCATGAAATCGCCTTCCGGTTTCTTATGTACTCTTGGATTAAATGCTTCCTGGTAAAGAAAGACATTAAAATCCAATTTCTTTTCCATAAATCCTTTCATGTAAGGATCCTTGGTAAAGTAGGCATCGTATGGCTCAACAAATAATTGCTGATTTTGAAAAGTAGTTAATGCATCAGGATTAATATGAATAATTTTAATTTTTTGGACTTTAATTTCTCGGACCACTAATGGATGGATATTTCGGTATACCCCTATAACCAAATCAGGCTTATATTGAATAACTCTTTCTAGCAGACTTGTGTTTTTCCACTTCTCATATTTTGCACTTAATTTTGTAAGTCCAAAATCAAGTTTTGCAGGTAGAGCATTTAAAAAATCAAATATCTTGGCATTGTACCCCTGGCAAGTTAACGTATCTTGCAAATGATATTCCAAACTGTCAAAAGATTTTGAACCGATTATAGCGACTCTCATAACTTTTTAAATCTGTAAAAGATGAAACTAAATCTAATTGTAACGGAAATTAACATAGCAGCAATAGCCCCATTTATTGCAAAAAATGGAACTAATAAAAAATTAAACCCAATATTTGCTACTGCAGAGGCAATATTGCTGAACAATATTATTCGTGTATTATGCTCGGCATAAAATATTGATTCATATAAATAAGTCAATGTCATTATCAAATAAGCATTAGCAATCCAAAAAATTATATAAAAGCCTTCACTATAATTTTGAGACAACAAAAGGCTTCCAACCTCTTCATAGAAAAAGTATAAAGGTAACAGCAAGCAAACTCCGACAAAGATATAAGCAAAAGCAAATTTTTGAATCTTCCCTTTTTTAGTTGTCAATTCATTATCCTGATACACAAAAGGGGTCAGTGACACCAGAAATATTGGATGAAGCACCAAAAAAAATTTCTATTGAAGCCCATAATTTGCATTATAGATTCCTACATCTTTTAATCCGAGATAAGCTTCTATTATAAATCGATCAAAATAATTATTGACCCAAGACCATATAGCTAAAAACATTAGGGGTCCTGTAAAGCGAAAATGCTTTTTTAGGAAAGCTGGAAAAGAAAAGTTCTGGGGAGGTGAAATAGATTTTAACTGGTAAACAAAAAAATAGTACCAGTTATTCCTATAACCGTTTGATTTGCCCATAGTACCAAATGTCCTTCAAAATTTTCGGTCAGTAAATAAAAAATAAAACAGAAAAACAAAACTCCGAACAAAGACTTAACTATACTTTGAATTGAGTATAGTCTTATCCGGTCAAGAACCTGAAATTGATCAGATAAAATACTTGTAATAATTTTAAAGGGTATTAGGACAATTACTACAGCGTAGAATAGCCATGTAAAGGTCTGACTGGGTCGATATATTTTTAGAATTCCAAAAATAAACCGAGTGCTATACCGGAAAAAACTCCTATAATCGTTATATAAGGGCGATAACCAACCTCAAATAAATAATCTTGATAAGTGGACTTTAGAAAAGTTATTGTGGGTCCAATTAATAAGGAAAAAAAGAAAGTAAATGCAGCAAATTGTAAGTTATATAGCCCAAACTGTTCTGGAACAACAAAAACAGCAATTAGCTTACCTGTGATTAACCCTGCTAATGCCGTAAAAAGTTGACTAGCTAATAAATAGCCGCGTTTTTTATTAAAAATTGAAGCTACAAAGTGTTGAACATCATTAGTTGCTAGTACAAGAGTTCCTTTCTTATAATATTCTTTAAAGCTTTTTTTAATTGATTCTAAAAATTGTGCCAAGAATCGTTGCTTAATTTAATAATTTTAGTTTTTTGTTTGGTTTTTTGCTACCTGCTGATAGACAGCTAAATAGTCATTTGCAATTTTGCTAGATTTAAATCTACTCAAGTTTTCCAACCCTTTTTTAATCAAATCCTTCCTTAATTCATCATCGTTTTTAAATTTTAATAATGCATTTCTTATTTCATTTACACTAAACGGATCAACTAATAAAGCACTATCACCGGCAACCTCAGGCATAGGTCCAATATTACTCGTCACTACAGGCCTGCCTACAGCATTAGCTTCCAAAATTGGTAAACCAAATCCTTCATATTCAGAAGCAAAAAAGACGAAATCCGATTTTATATAACATTCATACACTTTTTCTCTTGAGATATTTGAGTACCATTCGTACTCAATATTCTTTCTTTCAAGTCTTTCCTTTATATCCTGATCTTCATTTCTAATCAAGAGAAGCCGAAAGTCTTTTTCATTAATCGCCTTAATTAACCGTGATAAATTTTTATGGGGAGCACTGCCAATCTGTAAGATTACAGGTTTATCTTCATTGAATTCATTTTCACTGTACTCAAAATCTAAAGGGGCTGGATTGTAAATCACCTTTATCTTACTAGGCGATATAGAAAACGTATCAACCAACTTTTGCTTACTGAACTTTGAAATGGTTGTTATTATCTTGGCTTTTTTGCAGGGTAGAGTAAACCATAAGAGGCCGTATAACTTTTTTTTAAGACCGTTGTATTCCTTTTCATAATTCCGAATATCATGTATTGTAATAATGGTTTTCGACTTGTCTAGCACCAGTGCCAAATGATGAACTGCACCCGTAATATGATTTACATCCCCCTGATATTTATACGCTTCAAATAACGAGGCTAACGTTGATAATTTAGGGCTACAACTAAATTCCTTCACAGTAATTCTATCCGCAAGCTCTTTTTTCTACTACTTGGAAAACATTACCTATACTACTAAATGACTTACCCATCTTTGGCGGATCAAAAAAGCGAACTACCATGTTTCTTTGTATAAATGAGATTATTTATATTAGATGACTCGTCAGTTGCCTTTCAAAAAATTGTGGTTAAAACATCAATCAATCAATTTTTCAGACACTTTATTTGAAAACACTTTATCCAATAACCTATTGGTACTCTTAGAATCAGAATACTTAAAAAAAATATTTTTAAGTATTGACCTTTTCTCTTTATTGGGATCATGATCTTTCAAAATCGCCTTTAGTAGTTTTAAGAACTCGTTTTGATCAGATACTATTTACTGGGCACCCACCTTTCGATGTCATTAAAATATAAACCCCTAGTTCTTTTATATTCTTTCAAGTCAGAGCAATAACAAATAATAGGGTTATCTATAAGCAGATAATCAACCATTACTGAAGAAAGGTCAGAAATTAAAATATCGCTACAACCCAAAAGGTGATATAAGGTTATACCGAAATCGGTTATCCAGTTATCATCAATTATCCAAATATTACTTAAACTCTCCTGATTATAATCAGGTGCCATGGGATGAGGTTTAAGAATACATAGAGTATTATTATCTACTAGTAATTGATTAAATGCATCAATTCTAAAATTTACTACATTGAATGGATTTCCCGCTTCTATTCCGTCACTACGAATATTACCGGATACACTTTTTCGATAAGTCGGCAACCAAATAAGAATCTCCTTATAATCACTTAAACCAACCCTTTCCTTAATATCTTTTTTCTTTTTATAAGATTTTATTAAGGTGTCATTTCTTGGGTAACTAGAAATTATTATTTTCTCTTTCGATACTCCAAAAGCCTCTACAAACATTTTTTTTGTCATTTCAGATGTAGCAACTGTAATATCTGCGTCTAATCCATTTTGACCTAGTAACCTTCCAATATTTTTATAGAATACACCATGCCAAACATTAACAATCTTTTGCTCTTGTGGGTAAAAGTTTAAGAAAGTCCCATGTGTAAAAAACACATACTTACTCCGAAAGTAATACCAAAAAAACCATAAACTTCCCCGTGATATAATATTAATATCTTTTGGCAACAATTTTCCTAAAGACTGTTCACCACCTTTGTCAATAAAATATATTGGTAATTTATAACTCGAATTTATCTGTTTAGCTATCTCTACCGCACTACTTTCTGCGCTTGGTGATCCTTCAATAATCACTTGATTATACTTGGGGATAATAAAGTTAAGCAGTGATAAAAAATAACGCCCTACCTTTTTGTATTTCATCCCTTCAGACATCCAAGCCCATAAACTTTATAATTTCTACGCCTTTTCCGTTCTTCCATTTTAGCTTTAGGTTATACTGTAAATGTGTTGAGGCCGTTTTATGAGTTTTAAGATATAGTAAAACTTACCATCCAATTATTCTGATATTTTGATAACATCATCCCTAATAATTGATGAAGATATATTGGGAGTCCGAGGTAAATAAATTACTTCACATTTCGGCTCTAAAAAATCGAACTCTCCCTTCCAGTCATCACCAATCGTAAAAATATCAACTTCATACCTATTAACATCTTTTTCTTTCTGTCCCCAATTTTCTTCTGGTATAATTAAATCTACATATTTAATTGCCTCTAAATTTTCTTTTCTTTTCTCATAGTTGTGATAGCTATTCTTGCCTTTTTCTTTCTGATTAAATTCATCTGTAGAAAGGCCAACAATTAATCGGTCTCCCAATGCTCTCGCTCTTCTCAACAATTCTAAATGACCATGGTGGAACAAATCAAACGTTCCATAAGTGATCGACTTCTTCATAAATAATCTTCTCCTATAAAGATTTTTTTAAAATTTTCGAGGCATTTCACCTCAATCGCTCAATAATCAAAAATCCAGTTGCAATACTCGACAGCACCGGTGCAACTACCGGCACGTAATCCACAAAGGAGGGATTTCGCTTCACCTGGATTTTAAGAATGAGGGTTTCGCCGGTAACGAGCACGGTTCGTTTTGTGGGGGTATTTAATGTCAAGGGTGGTACGTGTGGTTTGTTCGTTGAGACCGCAGAGAAGGTTAGATGTAGATGGTTAAGGTTAAGCGTTTACCGGGGTGCTTCCTATACATATATAAAGTATAACGCTCTACACCTCACCTGTCAGGCGTCGGGCCTCGAAATTAAGTTGCAAATAGTAAGAAGATGGCGTCTCTATATCAACTGTTTTTTAAAATTTCTTAATGTATGGGGTTGGTTATTGGGGGCTGGTTACTTGGTATTGGGGGGACTTTTCTTCAGACAGAAATTCTTCCGGTTTCGCTTAGTGCTGTAAAGGGAAACGAATTATAGATAAGGTTTACCATTCTTTATTCTTAATTTTTAATTCATTATTCGTAATTCAAATGGTGGTGTCCCTTTTGGCTTGATCCAAAACGAATATGTTGAAAAGTAATAAGCTGGATCAATCTGTTTAATGGTAGATTTACTGTTAAGAGGTGTCTCTTTTGTCTTGAAACAAAAGGGACCAAAAGTTCAAGGCTGGGGAATGCTGAACCCGGCTGCGAGCTTCCGGCCGGAGTTTGGCAATGGTCCTTCCCGCTTGCTGCTTGCCTCAACGCTTCTCACCGGTATACCAAACTCCTTTCCACCTCCTGCTCTTCGCTCAGCATTCCAAGGCCGGAGGGGGCAGTTCGGTCACTTTCACTAGCTGTCATTACGAGGAGCGGGTGGTTTCCCCACGAGGTGGTAATCTCCTGATCACCGGCTGGGAGGGGAACTCATTGTTTCATTCGCAGCCCATTTCCGGAGATTGCCGCGCTGCGTTCATTACATTCACTTCGCTCGCAATGACAGGACGTTGTTCGGTCATCTCCCTTAATCCCCTTCATTCAAAGGGGGACTTTGCGAATTCGCTTCCCTGAGTCCAGAGAATCCCTGCAATGCATTATCGAAGAGTCAGTGAACGATCCAAAGCAAGTGAGATAGAACAGGCACAGTAAAACAATATCTGGGATTCTTTGGTGGCTTTTTTGATTCGTTTTTTCCTCATTGAAAAAATGAATTACCACTTAAAGGAGAATTAGCTAGAAAAGTACTGCCTGGAGACTGAATCATTTTACCTTGGTATCCCTTTTGTCTTGATACAAAAGGAACCAAAAGTTCAAGGCTGGGGAATGCTGAACCCCGCTGCGAGCCTCCGGCCGGAGTTTGCTAATGGTCCTTCGCGCTTGCTGCTTGCCTCAACGCTTCCCGCCGGTATACCAAACTCCTTTTCCCCTCCTGCTCTTCGCTCAGCATTCCTAGGCCGGAGGGGGGTGGAATAAATAACAGAAATGTTTCCGTTTTTCAGTAAGTGCTATACAGGGCTTGGTATTCGAAAAATTTACCTGTACTTCCGGCCTGTGTAACGTTGACCGTTAAGAAGGGCTCTTCTTGGAGCGTTGAAGAAAAATCTGCGATTTTTTTAGCGGAAAGGAGAGCTCTTTAGGTCAAGTTTACCTAAGCCGGCGATTTTTTTGATTCGTTTTTTCATCGGTAAAAAAATGAATACCAAGGAATGGGTACATGCTCGAATCGTTCTTTTGGTGGTAATTAAACTTTCTGAGCTGTACCTTTTGTCTTGATACAAAAGGCACGAAAAGATCAAGGCTGGGAATGCTGAACCATGCTGCCGAGCCTCCGGCCGGAGTTTGCTAATGGTCCTTCTCGCTTGCCGCTTATTTCTAGACTTCTCACCGGTATACCAAACTCCTTTTTGCCTCCTGCTCTCCGCTCAGCATTCCTAGGCCGGAGGGGTAGTTCGGTCACTTTCACTGGCTGTCAATACGAGGAGTGGGTGGTTTCCCCACGAGGTGGTAATCTCATGATCACCGGCTGGGAGGGGAACTCATTATTTCATTCACAGCCCATTTCCGGGAGATTGCCGCGCTTCGTTCATTGCATTCACTTCGCTCGCAATGACAGGGCGTTGTTTGGTCATCCCCCTTAATCCCCCTTCGAAGGGGGACGTTGGTGGCTCTATTTTCCATTCCTGGTGCACATCCTTTCGCCCGTAGGAAATTTTTGTTGGTCAAGAGTATCGGAGCCGGAAGTGCGTAAGAAACCATTTCTGTTTGAGAGCCGCGTTTCCCAGCGGGTCGAGTTAAACGGTTTTAGCGGAGGCGGAGAGAACGAAACAAAATTCATCAGGCGACGATTTTTTGATTTGTTTTTTCATCGGTGAAAATGAATAGCAAGGAATGGGTACATGCTCGAATCGTTCTTTTGGTGGTAATTAAACGTTCTTGAGTGTACCTTTTGTCTTGATACAAAAGGCACGAAAAGATCAAGAAGAATTAAACTCCTCACCGCTGATCTCTTATCCTATCTTTGGTTTAATAAGCAGCCATCGGTTCGTCAAACAGGAATTCTTCGGGTTTTCTTTCGGGGGCTACCAGGCAAGACTTTTAAAAATATAGTTGCCTCGAAAGATTTTGAAACACCTTCAGGATGACGGTTGTACTATGGTTCTTGCCTCAAATTCCTCCTTTGAAGGAGGTGCAGGAGGATGTAGGATACTGCTGACTTAGCATCTCGTTTTTTACTGGCAACACCACATGGGTACACGTGCCTCTCCCCAATTGTTAGGGAGAGGACAGGTGTGGGTCAACAAAAGAAGCATCTTGGAAGTGTAATCCCAAATCCTGGCAAATTCCCTGGCCCTTTGAAAGGGGGACTTTGCGAATTCACTTCCCTGAGTCCAGAGAATCCCTGCAATGCATTATCGATGAGCTGGTGGGCGATCCAAAGCAAGCCAGGCAGAGCGGGCACGGTAGAACAATATCTGGGATTCTTTGGTGGCTTTTTTCGTTCATTTTTTTGCCACTAAAAACGGACACCCAAGAAAGGGAATTTATCTCCTAAAGAACGGTCTGGAGACATCATCTTTTCACAGCCGGTGTTCATTTTGGCTTAACCCAAAACGAACCAAAAACTCAAGGCTGGGGAATTCATTGTTTCATTCGCAGCCCATTTCCGGGAGATTGCCGCGCTGCGTTCATTACATTCACTTCGCTCGCAATGACAGGGCGTTGTTCGGACATCCCCCCTGAATCCCTCTTCTCCAAGAGGGACTTATGCGGGCCAATATGGTATAATGGGACAGTTCAATGGGGCAACTACACCTCCCGGTTTATTCACTTTACGACCATTTATTAAGATTCCTTAATAAAAACTGTAAGGAATAGCCTTCCCTCCGGTCTAGTAATTACAGGACAACAAAAAACATCCTGTAGTTAAGGGAGTAACAAAGGCGATGGATGGCACTCATCCTTCACGCCAACTCTCCTGCAACATATACATATCATCAAAAAGACGGCCCATTGGTTCATTGCCTTCCGCATAAACCGTGGCGACCGAAAAACCTAATATAAATCTACAGCATTATGTCTTTAAACGATTATGTTACGCAAAACAGAATAAGTTCAGAAAACGGAGACTATATGGCCGTAAGCGTTAACCGGGAAAGCTATTCCATCCACGACGTTTACGATCATATGACCCGGCAGGGTTCCACCCTGACCGAAGGCCGAGGCGCTGGCCTCCTTCGAAGAGGTGATCCGGGGAATCATCAACATCGTACGGCAGGGCAACTCGGTGGTCACCCCGCTGGTAAATATCATGCCGTCGATCAGCGGCGTATTTGACAGCGAGGAAGATCGCTTTGATGCCAACAGGCACCAGGTGAACTTAAGCATCTCACCGGGAGTACGGCTGCGCGATACGGCCTCGGCGATCCCCACTGAGAAAGTAGCCGCCCGGGAGCGCATGCCCAACGTAGGCCACTACTACGACAATACGTCGGAAACCAAAAACGAACAGGCGACGGCCAGTGGAGCCGCCCCGTATTTCGGGTTCGGAGCTGAAGTTTGACGAGGAGGACCCCATGCAGGGCGTGTTTTTCGTAAACACCGAGGACGGAACGGCGACCCGCGTCGATGCGACCATGCTCCGGAATATGCCCTCGGAGCTCATCTTCGTCAATCCCGACCTCGCGGCCGGCTCCTACCGCCTGGAAGTTCGGAGCATCATGAATGGAAACAGCGATGTCCGATCGGGCGTGCTTTCCCAGGAGTTGACCGTGTCATAGGATGAATGGTATATCTAATACCAGTAACGCCCTGCTGCTGATCGCGGCAGGGCTTTTTTATTTCCGAGATCCGACCCCGAACTCTCCGGGTACTAACCTGCTCGGCAATAGCAGTTCCCCCCCGAAATTCACGATGCCCTCCCCTTTTTACTTCCGTCAAAGGTAAACTCCCGACGCAACACATCCTTTGAGCCCCCCATCACTATTCGCTCATTTCACTTCAATGAAAACATCCTTACTTCTTGATGGAAAGATCCTTACTAGATATTCCAAACATCCTTACTTCATCATCGGAATATCCTTACTAGATGTTCGAAACATCCTTACTAGATGTTCGAAACATCCTTACTAGATATTTGGAATATCCTTACTGTTTATTTCGATTCAAAAGGAAGGATTTTTTGATGCAGGTATTTTCACCCCTTGAGTGATTCTGAATTGCGTTCAAAAAGACGGTGGAGTGTTTATTTTGAAGGGGAGTTTTTTGATTCGTTGTTGAGTCACTGAAAAAATGAATTACCACCGAAAGGAGAATTAGCTTAAAACGTTCTGCCTGGAGTACCAAAACTTCATTATGAGATGTACCTTTTGTCTTGATACGAAAGGAACCAAAAGATCAAGGCGGGGGAATGCTGAACCCGGCTGCGAGCCTCCGGCCGGAGTTTGATAATGGTCCTTCCCGGTCGCTGCTTGCCTCAGGGCTTCTAACCGGTATACCAAACTCCTTTTTGGCCTCCTGCTCTCCGCTCAGCATTCCAAGGCCGGGATAAGGTCCTATTAAACAGAAATTCTTCGGAGTTTTCACTTGTTGCTATACAGGGCTTGGTATTCAAAATTTTCCGCACTTCCGGCCTGTGTAAAGTTGACCGTTAAGAAGGGTTCTTCTTGGAGCGTGTAAAAAAATCTGAGATTTTTTAGCGGAAAGGAGAGCTCTTTAGGTCAAGTTTACGTTAAGCCGGTGGCTTTTTTCGTTTCATTTTTTTGCCATTAAAACGGACACCTGAGGAAAGTGAACAAGCTAAGAAAGAACGGTCTGAAGATATAAACTTTTTAGGTGGTATCCCTTTTGTCTTGATACAAAAGAGACGAAAAATCAAGGCTGGGGAATGCTGAACCCGGCTGCGAGCCTCCGGCCGGAGTTTGCTAATGGTCCTTCGCGCTGGCTGCTTGCCTCAGGGCTTCCCGCCGGTATACCAAACTCCTTTTTGGCCTCCTGCTCTTCGCCCAGCATTCCAAGGCCGGGATAGGGTCCTATTAAACAGAAATTCTTCGGAGTTTTCACTTGTTGCTATACAGGGCTTGGTATTCAAAAATTTTCCTGCACTTCCGGCCTGTGTAAAGTTGACCGTTAAGAAGGGTTCTTCTTGGAGCGTGTAAAAAAAATCTGAGATTTTTTAGCGGAAAGGAGAGCTCTTTAGGTCAAGTTTACTTAAGCCGGTGGCTTTTTTCGTTCATTTTTTTGCCATTAAAAAAATGGACACCCAGGAAAGTGAACAAGCTAAGAAAGAACGGTCTGAAGATATAAACTTTTTAGGTGGTATCCCTTTTGTCTTGATACAAAAGAGACGAAAAATCAAGGCTGGGGAACGCTGAACCCGGCTGCGAGCTTCCGGCCGGAGGGGTAGTTCGGTCACTTTCATTGGCTGTCATTACGAGGAGTGGGTGGTTTCCCCACGACGCGGTAATCTCATGATCACCGGCTTGGAGGGGAACCCTTACTTCATCTGCTGCCCATTTCCGGAAGATTGCCGCGCTGCGTTCATTGCATTCACTTCGCTCGCAATGACAGGGCGTTGTTTGGTCATCCCCCTTAATCCCCCTTCAAAGGGGGACGTTGTGAATTCGCTTCCCTGAGTCCAGAGAATCCCTGTCATACCTTATCGATGAGCTGGTGGGCGATCCAAAGCAAGGCAGACAGAGCGGGCATGATAGAACAATATCTGGGATTCTTTGGTGAATTTTTTGATTCGTTTTTTCTTCATCGAAAAAATGAATTACCACTTAAAAGGAATTTATCTCCAAAAGAACGGTCTGGAAACATCATCTTTTCTTAGTGGTGTTCATTTTGGCTTGACCCAAAACGAACCAAAAACTCAAGGCTAAGGAATGCTGAACCCCGCTGCGAGCCTCCGGCAGTGGCTCGTCGAACCGGTACCGGAAATTGGTGACCTCTTCCATGCCCGAACCCGGGTTATAACTCGGAGATATTGACCTCCACCCGCATCTTGGACCAGTCCAGGTTCTCAGATACAAGCATGTCATCAGTATTGAGACTATTCACAGTTTATGTGCTTTTTCATGGTTCGGATTATTGACGACCGGGGTGGCGTTGTTGAGGTTAATGGTCTGTCGTCGGTAGCCTATACATAATTTTCCGGCTTTGTTCAAAGAAAAAGTCATTATAACTTATATCTTGCGTATCCTTATTTTCTTACTGGTGATGGTTATAAAAAAATGATCTGGATTTTTTTCATAATACTGTAATGCCTTAAATACATTTTTTTCTATTTGCATAAAATCTGACTTTCCATACCTCAACAGGATCACGGAACATCCCCGAATATTGTAGGAAAAAATAAGCTCCCCAAAATCTTTATCCTCGGTTATTACCAATCCTTTATTTGACTTGGCAATCTTTATTACCTCATGATCACTGATTCCAGGGTAATCTTCACGAATCGAGATCAAATCGGTAGTATAATTTTTCAACTTATCGATAAGCCATTGATCAACATTTTCATCGATGATAATCATGCCGGTTCCAGAATTTCTTCACCGCCAATCATATCTGCGGCATATTCGAGGGCTGCCAAAATTTGGTCCCGAGTCAGATGAGGGTAATTTTGCAAAAGATCATCGATCTCGTATCCATTCGCCAATTTTCTTACAACTAATTCAACTGAAATACGTGTACCTTTGATAATTGGTTTCCCTGACAAAATATCCGGATTCCGCTCAATATATTTTTGATAATTCATGGCCTTTACCTCATTTACGGTTGTTGACAACCTATTGGTATTTACTTTTTAGAGAACTTTGCAAAACCCCTCTTTTAATCTAACATATAAAAATCATTTCTTATTACTCCACCTCATACACGAGGCTACCAGGTTTTTACATCTTTTTTGAAGCATCCAGTACTTCAATGCCAACCACGGCACCATCTTTGTCGTAATCGATAATAATGCCCGGTTTTTCTTCATCACTTTCCGCAATTTCGGCATCCGAGAACCGGAGGTAAACGATATCTACTTCCTTATCGAATTTAATATTCATATTTGTCGATCTTAGAAGTTTTGTATGCCGTGATAACTACATTTGGTTGTTTGCATATAGTAACAATAACACGATAACCCGTATTTCTCACAAATATTTAGGCTGAATTCCTGTACTCTTATGGCATTCATAAACTTATATCAGTTTAAACGACAATATAATTCTTACAGGATGACGGTTGTACTATGGTTCTTGCCTCAAATTCCTCCTTTGAAGGAGGTGCAGGAGGATGTAGGATACTGCTGACTTAGCATCTCGTTTTTTACTGGCAACACCACATGGGTACACGTGCCTCTCCCTAATTGTTAGGGAGAGGACAGGTGTGGGTCAACAAAAAAAGCATGTTGGAGTGTAATCCCAATCCTGGCAAATCCCCCTGGCCCCCTTTGAAAGGGGGAACTTTATGAATCAGGTTTTCCCGAGTCCAGAGAATCCCTGCAATGCATTATCGATGAGCTGGTGGGCGATCCAAAGCAAGGCAGGCAGAGCGGGCACGGTAGAACAATATCTGGGATTCTTTGGCGAATTTTTTGATTCGTTGTTGATTCATCGAAAAAATGAATACCACCGAAAGGAGAATTAGCTTAAAAAGTTCTGCCTGGAGACCAAATGATGTACTCCTGCTTATCAATCTCCCTGCATCCCTCTTCTCCAAGAGGGACTTTTGAAAGTGCCTGCATATTTGCAAAGGAGTTCCTCTGGAGAAGGAGGTCAGGAGGATGTAGCATGCTGCTGATTTAGCTAAATCTGGTACACGTTGCAAACTTGCGCCAGTTCTAAAAAAATGTGCAGCTCATAGACGACGGTTGTTGTCGTCAGTGGCCAGCACATGGTCTGCGGTCTCCGTAACGGAGAAACAGGATACGTTTAAACATAAATGTACTCATTTATTAAATTCAGAAATTTATACACAAAAAACTGAAAACAGCTGTCATTATTCTTGTTTCCAATTGCTCAAAAACTCAATCCTGTTTTCCATATCATTTGCATTCAGGGTGAACCACAATTTCATCACTCTTTTTAACAATACACCTATCGGCAGTTGGTCGGTTACAATAATACCGGAATGAGTACGATTATTTTTAAAAAACATATTATGGAGAAGCACGAAATCTCTAATATTATGCGTAATAATAATTCGGTTTTCATTCTTTGCATATAGAAGTTGCTCCTCATCAGTATTTCCAATTTTTCCGGCTTTTCAGGGTAGAAATAACATCAGCCCCTCTGTTGATAAGCGCTTGTTCAAGTAATACGTTTACATCCTCATCCAGATAGAATCTGCAATTCATTTACTCGTCGTTATCTATAAAGTTCGCTTCCTTGTCCGCCTCAATTTCGTAATCTATCTGTTCCCGATTATCATGATAAAAAGAAAGGGCATCATAAATTTTAGCAAGTGAAAGGTGGGGAAACGATTGTTCCAATTCTTCAGGGGTATATCCCAATTTATAATAGGCAATGAGGTTCGATACTCTGGTACGTGTACCTCTTATGATGGGTTTACCTCCTCCAATGTCTTTATCTTTGGTAATATAGGGATGAACCATTTTTGTAGTCATACTTTATGCTTTTTTTTAAAAGTTTAAATGTTCAAGCGTTTAAGTATTTAGTGAAAGCATTGTTAAATCATTGAGGGCATAATAAAATATCTAAACAACTCAACAGCTCAACGGTTTTTCTTGATTATATAAATATAAATGTTGGTATCCAGTATATACTTCATCAATCAATCGACTCTCTTTTCGGTTGAGTCGGTTGTTCCCGGTCGGCCATGTAATCTTCGGTAAATTCATTTACACTATCAATCAAACTTTCCCAGGGATTATGAAAGGGAATAACATAGATGCTGTTTCCCACCTTCTTAAGGTAGGCCTTGTCATCGTCAATCTTTAACGTATCGGGAACTTCAAGAATCTGTGCTCCGGATTTATTTTTAAAGCTAACTTCTTAAAACGGCATGAGAATATTAATTTATCGTTCACCTTTGTTTGACATAAAATACTATTTTCAGATGGCGTTTTTTAATTAATTTATTGGCTGAGCTCGGACGACCGAAGAAGTAGGAGGCTCTAATTCAACTGGATTTCAAAAATTTCTTGATGATTTTAAGCTTTCAGATTTAATATCCCCTGCCCTTCAAGTCCAGAGAATCCCTGCCATACCTTAACGATGAGCCGCTGGGCGATCCAAAGCAAGACAGGCAGAGCGGGCACGGTAGAACAATATCTGGGATTCTTTGGTGACGATTTTTTTGATTCGTTGTTTCATCGGTGAAAAAATGAAATAGCTGAGAAGAAAGGTCTGGAGACCAAATAATGGGCTCCTGCTTATCAATCTTCCTGAATCCCTCTTCTCCAAGAGGGACTTATGCGGGCCAGGATTGAGTATAAGCTAATCATTGTATCCTTGAGTTCCCTGGAGAAGGAGGTGCAGGCCCTGTGGAATTGAGCTCCATTCCACGAGGGCAGGAGGATGTAGCATGCTGTTGATTTAGCTAAATCTGGCACACGTTGCAAACTTGCGCCGGTTCTAAAAAAATGTGCAGCTCATAGACGATGGACGACCGGGGGTGCCGTGGTCGGTGCTCGGTGGTCCGGTATTGTCACGCGGCATATTGTAGTACCTCAATTTCTGCATTATTTGCTACCGCATGTTCAGCAGATTGCATAATTTTTCTTGTAACGGATTCTGATAGTGTATATTCACCACAATTCTGACAAACAGAAGCCGGTACCTTTTTTATTACAATGATGCTGTTTCCTCTTTGCAGGGTAACGGTGACCTCGCCATCTTTCATTTTCCCGGATTTACAAATCGTGCATTCCATAATCTTATTCTTTTTTTCTAGTCTTAAAATCATCCTCCCAGATTTCTCTGGACGGTTCATAAGCTGTAACTATAATACAGGTTTCAGAATCTATATCAATAGCTAACACTACATGAATGGGACGCTTTTTAATTACATGCAACAATAAATAGCTTGGATAAGGTCGATCTTCAGGATATGAAGCCACCTTTTCACCATGCTTGATGACCTCTTTCACATCATCCGCTGATATGGACCGGGCAAACATTTGCTGCACGGCATGCCTGGTAAAATCATAATTTTTACAATTCACATTCTTACTGGTTTTACTACTCTACCGTATTGCTTTAGTATTTACTGAACTACAGTCCACATTCAGACAGAGGACTTCACCGGTAACGAGCACGGTTCGTTTTGTGGGGTATTTAATATCTAATGGTGGTACGTGTGGTTTGTTGGATGAAACGTTGAGTTGTCTATTGACGGTGGACAATTCGGGGTGGCAAGGTTTGTGTTTGCTGGCTCATTTCTTGTGGTCGGTGGTCAGTGGTCGATAATTTAGATTCTGTCTTTCCAGTAATCTGGCCGCCTGTGCAAATGGGCAACCGCTACAATCAATATGATATCTTCACGTATTTGATAGATAACTGCATATGGAAATTTCGCAGTCAAGCATCTTCGAGTTCTAGGTGAAAACTTTGGCCAAGCATTTGGGTGTGCTCGAATTTGTTTGAAGGCCCGTATCAGTTCATCCAAAAATTGTGCGCCCAGTCCCGTCATCTTCCCTTCATAATAAGCGTAAGCTTCATCTAACTCTGATTGTACCGGGGCAAGTAGTTTGACCTCCAAAATTATACGTCTTTATGCCTTTCAAGCACTTCCTGAACCGTAACCGTTTGGATATCACCTGACTCAAACGCATCGATACGGTCTTCAACCTCTTTTTCCCATAATTTATTAATCTCTTTATCAGGCTGGTCAAGACTTTGCAGAAGTTGATCAACGATTTCTGCACGTTCGGCCGGTGTCATTTTTAACGCTTTTTCAAGCACTTGCTTCATTTCACTCATAACACCCCTTTTTTGAAAGTTAAGTTTAACGTGTCACTAAGATAGTTCAACTTATTTTTCCAAACTAGATTTTATATGGTTTAGTTTGCGGTGTCAGGACGAGCGCAGTCGTTCTCCGGGGCCTCGGAATTAAGTTGCAAATACTAAGAAGTTGGCATCTCTATATCAACTGTACGTTTAAAATTTCTTAATATATGGGGTTGGTTACTTGGTATTTGGGGACTTTTCTTCAGACAGAAATTCTTCCGGTTTCGCTTAGTGCTGTAAAGGGAAACCAATTATAGATAAGTTTACCATTCTTCATTCTTAATTTTTAATTCATCATTCGTAATTCAAATGGTGGTGTGCCTTTTGGCTTGATCCAAAACGAATATGTTGAAAAGGGAATAAGCTGGATCAATCTGTTTAATGATAGATTTACTATTTAGAGGTGTCTCTTTTGTCTTGATACAAAAGAAACGAAAAGATCAAGGTTGAGGAATGCTGAACCCCGGCTGCGAGCCTCCGGCCGGAGTTTGGCAATGGTCCTTCCCGCTTGCTGCTTGCCTCAACGCTCCCCGCCGGTATGCCAAACTCCTTTTGGCCTCCCGCTCTCCGCTCAGCATTCCTAGGCCGGAAGGGGGCGGTAAAATAAATAACAGAACTGTTTCCGTTTTTCAGTAAGTGCTATACAGGGCTTGGTATTCGAAATAATTTTCCTGCGCTTCCGGCCTGTGTAAAGTTGACCGTTAAGAAGGGCTCTTCTTGGAGCGTTTAAGAAAAATCTGAGATTTTTTAGCGGAAAGGAGAGCCCTTTAGGTCAAGTTTACCTAAGCCGGCGATTTTTTGATTCGTTTTTTCATCGGTGAAAAAATGAAATAGCTGAAAAGAACGGTCTGGAGACCAAATAATGGGCTCCTGCTTATCAATCTCCCTCAATCCCTCTTCTCCAAGAGGGACTTATGCGGGCCAGTATTGAGTATAAGCTAATCATTGTATCCCTGAGTTCCTCTGGAGAAGGAGGTGCAGGCCCTGTGGAATTGAGCTCCATTCCACGAGGGCAGGAGGATGTAGCATGCTGCTTATTTAGCTAAATCTGGCACACGTTGCAAACTTGCGCCAGTATGGGTTGTTCATATTTCGACTTATAGCCTTTACGAATAATGCGCTTTCATACTGTAAGTGACATAACCTCAACCACACTGTGTTTATCTTTTGCGTCTTTTACAATGTTTTCAATTCTCTCCGCAATATCATCGTCAATCCATTCCATTCCACATTGAGAACACACAGTAGCCGGCACATCACGAACTACAACAACACCGGAACCAAAATCAGCTGTAAATGTTGTTTTTCCGGGTTCCATGGTTCCGCCACATGCAAAACATTTTTGGACATTATCTTTAGACGTCATTTTCTTCGAGTTTTAAAATCTGGTTCAAAATGCTCCAAATCAGGCTTATAGGCCGTAACAATATAACACCAATCAGCCTCCCTGTCTACTGCTGCAACTACATGGTGCGGTTCATTTCCAATAAAACCGAGAAACAGTCCACTGGGAAGGGGATGATCATCAACATACTCTTCTATAAGTTCACCCTTTAATAAAACCTGTTTGACATCATTTCCGTAAATATCGCGTTCCATCATTCTTTCAAGGGCATGTCGCTGCCACCTTACGCGGCCCCGGTTTACTGTATCAACAACAGATTCTTTAATCAGGCATATTATTTATAAACGGGAAAATTTGTTTCAATTCATTTTGACGACGGCCGACGGACGTCCATGGGTGGTAGAGTTTGTCTTCGTTGCCTTATTTTAGGTGGTCGGTGGTCGATTGGTCTGTTATCTATTTTCCATGCTTTGACAAGGAGTTCGGAATGGAAAGAATAGGATTTGATTCAATCTAATATTTTACTCATTTGCCAGTTAAAGAAGTTTACCTTCCAATTCTTCTGAGATGTGGAAATTCGTTTGTTTTATACGAATTAAAATACGATCAAAAGAAGTAATATAATCGCTTTTCGTCGCTTCAATAAGAATTCCAAGGGTTTCGGTAATATCTAGTTCCAATTCCAATGCCAATTTTCTTGCTCTCCTGTCATCAAGAATTAATAACCCTCCTATCTCAACAGCTAATGCAATTGCACTAGCTTCTCCTGGATCTACTCTTGTTTCGAGTAACTTCTGATATTTCAGGTCTTCAGGCTTTTGAACTTTTATCCAATTTGGTAAATCGTTGCCAAATTAATTCGCTACAGCAGGAGTGATTGTTACTTCTTTATATAACTTTTCAAGAATATCAAACTCATTAATTTTCTCAAGCACAACTAAACAGCTTGTATCAGCGATGATATTTTCGGGCATTTTTCAGATCGTTGTCTAATTCTTCAACGGGATAATTAAAAACGGATATATTATAGTTACCGAGCAACTCCATAAAAGCCCTTTTGAGTACCCGGCCAATGTGGCCGCTTGTCCAAGTGACAGCCGACCCTGCTCGTATAACTTACCTGCAAGAAGCATGGCCGCTTCTTTATCGTCCAGATCAAGATTATTCGGGTATTTGTAGTGTTATTTTTTTCATAATTCATGCTTTTGTTGATACTAAGTTACAAAGGTACTCAACCCTATTTTTCATTCAAAATCTGGATTTGTTGACGACCGACGGCTGACAACTGGCGACCGATGTGGCAGAGTTCATGTTTGTCACCTCATTTCTTGTGGTCGGTGGTCCGGGGTAGCGCTATATAAAATTAAAAATGATGAATGAAGAATGATAAATTTGAGGAGAAATAGCTCACCATTCTTAATTTTTAATTCATAATTCTCCCCTCCCCGGTGGCTCATATGTTTACCACCTGTTGAGGAAGGCTAAATAATTTAGGTTGTTTTATTAAATCCCCACTCCACGAATTCGTGGAGTGGGGCGTCTGAGGATTCGAATGGAGAGCGATCCGGTGAGAAGCCCTTCCGGTTGGAAGAGGCTGTAAAAAAGTTTTCAGCTCCCTCTCCTCGGGCATTTAGACACAACCAGTACAAAGAGCCAATCTTGCCGATTGAGCTCGTATTGTTGGTGAGTCAAGTCCAATGCCCATCCTCATCACTTGTTCAGGATAACCAGATAAGCAAGTATACCATGGAACCAATCCAATCCCAAGATATTCACAGCCAAGCAGTTGGTATTGACGTGTCAGCGGAAACCCTGCAGGCCCGGCTGGGCCTGTCCAAGTCCGACCGGGAACTATCCTATAGCCAATCCCGCAGATTTCCCAACAGCGAAGACGGGTACCGGCAGCTAACCAAGTGGGTCCGCTCGAAGGGGGCAGATCTGCAGCAGTGTTGGTTTGTTATGGAAGCGACCGGCGTGTATTACGAGCAGCTGGCCTACTGGCTGCATCAGGCGGGCCGGCAGGTGTGCGTGCTGGTTGCCAGTCGGGCCTACCACTGGGCCCAGAGCCTGCCGGTTAAATCAAAAACCGACCAGATTGATGCCCGGCTGCTGGCCCGCTACGGACTGGAGCGGCGTCCCCGCCGCTGGCAGCCCTCCGGCCAGCGGCTGCGTGATATAAAACTGCTGCTGCGGGAACGCCAGCAGCTGAAAAATCAGCGTACCCAATTAAAAAACCGGCGACATGCCGCCCGCCAGTCCTGGGACCATCCAGCCAGTAGCCTGCGGCGGTTGGCCGAGCATATCGAGCAGATCAACGCGTATATCACCCAGATCGACCGACAGTTGGAGGACCTGTGGGAGTCCGATCAGGCCCTGTCCGAGGCGATCCGGCGTATTGGACAGATTACCGGGTTGGGCCCGCAGAGCGTGCTGAAGGTCGTTGCCGAAACCAATGGGTTTGCCCTGATTCGGAATCGCAACCAGCTGGCCTCCTACGCCGGACTGGATGTAGCTCTGGACCAGTCAGGCACCCGCCAGGGGGAGGCCCATATCTCCAAACAGGGCAATGTCCACCTTCGGCGGGCCCTGTATATGCCGGCTGTTTGCGCCAGCCAGCATAACCGTGCTCTGCAGGCTTTCTACCAGCGACTGGTCGACAAACACCCCGACCATAAGAAGATCGCCCTGACAGCCGTCATGCGCAAACTCCTGTTGTTGATCTACAGCCTGTGGAAGTCCGGGCAGTCCTATGATGAGGAGTTCCACTACCAGCAAATTACCCAAGCCGCCTAACTTATTTAGGTTTCGATACCATTATGAATTTGACTTTAGACACAGTACCTTTTTTGATTCGTTTTTCCTCACTGAAAAAATGAATTACCACTTAAAGAGAAGAGGCTCGAAAGAACTGCCTGGAGACATAATCTTTTTACCATGTGTTCATTTTGGCTTACCCCAAAACGAACCAAAAACTCAAGAAGAATTAAACTCCTCACCGCTGATCTCTTATCCTATCTTTGGTTTAATAAGTAGCCATCGGTTCGTCAGACAGGAATTCTTCGGGTTTTTCATCTGGTGCTATAAAGAACGTGTTTTTCACCTCTGGAATCTGAAATATTTTTTGAGTCCAGAGAATCCCTGCAATACATTATCGAAGAGCCGGTGGACGATCCAAAGCAAGGTAGTCAAAACAGGCTGGGAAGAACAACATCCGGGATTCTTTGGCGGATTTTTTGATTCGTTGTTGAGTCGTTTAAAAATGAATATCTCTTAAAGAAAATAAGCTAAGAAAGAACAGTCCGAATCCAACTCCATAATCTTAAAACCTTAGTATATACCCATAATCAGGTTCAAACACTTGCACCACAGCTCCTTACTTTTGACCCTCAATTTATGTAGCTTTTAGCCCAATTAGATCAAAATCACATAACTAAAATCCCACTCTTTCAACTTAACCCATAAATGATAAAACTGTTTGTAACCGATCTTGACGGCTGTATTTCAATGCCCTTCCAGACCCCCGACTGGGAACGTATAACCAAAATCAGGGAGCTGAACAGGCTAAGTACTGACGATCACACAATCCCCCCATTAACGATATGTTCCGGCCGACCCTATCCCTATGTAGAAGCCGTAGCCCAGTGGCTCGATGTAAGGTTGCCGGTGATTTTTGAAAGTGGAGGCATGTACAATCTGACTACCAACCAGTTTGGCCAAGACGGCTTTTTTGATGATGAGATGCTGGAGCATGTCAACGAACTGAAGCAGTGGATGCAAAGTAATATTATCTCCCGTTATCCGAATGGCATTATGGAGTTTTCCAAAATGATGGACGCCGGTTTTGTCCACCCTGATGAGGAGGTAATCAACGAAGTGCTGCCGAAGATTACTGGCTATGTAACCGAACACTACCCGGAGTTCGAGGTGCATCATACCGATATCTCGGTCAATATTATTCTATCCAAAAACAATAAGAAAGCGGGTATCGGCAAGCTTCAGTGCTCATCTAGACATCAAGGCGGATGAGGTGGCCTATATTGGTGACTCCAGGGCGATATCCCGGCGTTAAAGGTCGTTGGGCACTCGTTTGCTCCGGGCAACGCCAAAAGCTATGTGAAGGAAGTTGTAGATACTGAACTTGAGGAAGAAGCCACCCCAGCTGTTCATAAAGCTTATTCGATACTTGTGGATTTGAACAGGGAGTCTGCATAAAATCATTGGGTGAAAGAGCTGAATGTTCTTTCAATTTTAATGCCTGTTTCCCTCACTGAAAAAATGAATTACTTCTTAAAGAGAATTAGCTAAAAAGAACTGACTGGAGACAAAATCATTTTAGGAGGTATCCCTTTTGTCTTGATACAAAAGAGACTCAACCATCAAGGCTGGGGAATGCTGAACCCCGCTGCGAGCCTCCGGCCGGAGTTTGCTCATGGTCCTTCTCGCTTGCTGCCCGTCAGAGCTCCTCACCGGTATACCAACCTCCTTTTTGGCCTCCTGCTCTTCGCCCAGCATTCCAAGGCCGGGATAGGGTAGTACTTTCACTTTCACTGGCTGTCATCAGGAGAAGTGGGTGGTTCCCTCGCGACGCGGTTATCTCCTGATCACCGGCTGGGAGGGGAACTCATTATTTCATCAGCTGCCCATTACCGGGAGATTGCCAGAGACTTCATTTAAGCCCTTGAAAGAAATATGACAACAAATGATCGTCATTTCTGGCCACGATTATCAAAGGGCCGATCTGTGTGGGAACCATCTCAATATTTCGGACGTCTCCCACCGCATAAAAGTTGGTATGTTGAGGACCCAGGGGAACCAAATTGAATGATCCGTCTCCCTTCAATAAAAAACCTTCATCTGCGATAGGTCCTGTTTCAGAACGAACACCAAAATTATTACCGGCAGCAAGCAGGTCAATAGCAGAATCCCCGTTAAAGTCAGAGATAATAAAATCAAATATTGGAGCTGTCTGTGCTTCGCGTGGTAAAGGGACTGCATGGAAGGTGCCATCTCCATTATTTTTAAAAACGGTAGAAGCAAAAACTATACACCTCCAAAGTTACGGCATTATCTACGTTGGAGGCTGTTAAAACATCACTGACAGCAGCCTCTGAATAAGATTCATAGCTGGGAAATCTTCTTTTAAGGTTGGGCAATTGCTGAAGCAACTGGTCTCTGCCCGGTAGCGGGTACCGCTTGTTATTGACTACATGAGATATAATTGGATCAACGATCCCGTCATCATTAAAATCATCCGCATAGATGCGTACCGGGGCGTCGGGGGAGGTTTCCAGGCCGGAGTTTAAGCCCCGGTTTCCCGCAATAAGTTCTAAATGTCCATCCCCGTTGAGGTCAACCGCTTTCAAAACATTCCACCAGCCGGAACTGTGTTGAAGGCCCGCCCGGTCGGTGATTTCAGACAAGTTGTTATCATTTGTTTTCTTAAAGATACGAACAGGCATCCATTCTCCTGCTATAGCAAGTTCCGGTTGATTGTCGTTATCAAGATCAGCCCATACGGCATCGGTTACCATCCCCGGATTGGCAAGCCCGGGGGCTGTCCGGTCTGTTACGTCGGTAAACCGGCCGTTTTCATTTTCCAACAGGTAACTGCGGGGCGCCAGCGGATATTGGCCGGTTAATACCCGCCCTCCTACAAACAGATCCTTATCCCCATCTTCGTCAAAATCCAGAGGGACCACGGTACCTCCGCTGGTATGCATTTGCGGTAATGCACCGGGTACATGGATAAAGCGACTGGAACCGTCATTTATATACAGCCGATCCTGGTAAAGAGGTCCATTGGTAGGATCGTGATTACCCCCGCTTACGACGTAAAGATCCAGGGTTCCATCATTGTTCGCATCAAAAAAGAGGCCTCTACATCAAGGCGGCTCCGGTGTTCATCGAGTGCGGGCAGGTCTGCCTGGGTGTACGTTCCGTCCTTTTGCTGCAGGTATATCTTGCCGGACTGGTTTTGTCCGCCCCCGATGAACAGGTCCTGAAGGCCGTCATTATTCAGGTCGCCTTTGGCTAGTGCCGGACCCAGATTATTTAGCGTATGTGGCAGCAGCGGTGACCTGTTTTTATCCACAGGTACCGCACCATTGTGAGTGTAGTTAAGTCCCAGTGCTGCCTCGTCAAGCATTAGAAACATCTGGTCTTTCGATTTATTATTCTGCTCGGGCAGCTCCCCGGTACGTTTTGTGCTGTCTTGTTGCAAGACTATAGTTTGATTGGCAGAAACCCGCCGCAGCATATCACTGGATTGATCGGGCCAGACGACCTGGATATCTACTTGTTTGTGGTTACCCAATCCAAAAAGAAAATCGGGGTCTACGGATGACTGGAATCCCCGAACCGGGTACTTTTCCTGGTAAAATGTAGTACCGTCATCGGCTATTACCGTAATCCTGGTTCCTATACCTGAAGGGTTTTTATCCGTACCCTCTAAATGAATTTTCAAAAAGTTGTTACCATTCTGTTGCCGCGCGGTGTTGTTAAAGATAAATGGGGACTCATTGATATTATGTACAATCAGATCCAGCGTTCCATTGTTATCCAGGTCTGCATAGGCAGCGCCATTTGACAATGCATGCTGATCGACTCCCCACTCGTCAGATACATCGTTGAAGGATAAGTCTCCATTATTCTTAAATGCGAAGTTGCGGAGTTCAACCTTTTTCATCTGCTGGACCAGGTCGTACAATAGTTCAGGATCTTCCGGTAGTTTCCCCCGGAATATTCTTTCCATAACGTGTTGTTTAGATAATCCAGGTCGGTGTAAAAACGCCCGAATCCGTTTGTCACGAAGATATCTTTGTGACCATCGTTGTCGAAATCGGCGGCAAGAGGAGCCCAGCTCCAGTCCGTTTTAGAGACGCCGGCCAGTTGTCCCACTTCCGAAAAGGTGCCGTCCCCGTTATTTAGCTGCAGCGTGTTTCTCATGTTCTGCCTGTGATACCTTTGGTTGGCCAACTGCTGGTATCGGCTGTAGTCAGGCTTTTTAAAGACTCTTTCCCGGGGATATTCATAAGGAAGCATGTCCGCTACAAAAATATCGGGCCACCGGTCATTGTTGATATCTGCAATATCCGATCCCATGGAGAAGTACGAGGTCAGGTAGGTTCTGGTGAATATTTCATCGCTAAACGTACCGTCTCCGTTATTGATATACAGGTAGTCGCGTTCTATGAAGTCATTGGCTACAAAGATGTCCGGCCATCCATCCTTGTTGAGGTCCGATATGGTGGCGCTCAGACCAAATCCGATGGGATTTTGCTGAATTCCCGCCTTGCGACTGACGTCGGTAAAAGTACCGTTATCATTTCTGTAGAGCTTATCTCCGGCGTAGGGATCAACCTTTTCTCGTATTTTGGTGAGATCAAATCCCGACAGTACTTTTACGGAATAGTTGACAATATAGGTGTCGAGATCTCCATCGCGGTCGTAGTCAAAAAAATTGGCCTGCGTGCAGTATCCCGGCTCATCAAGACCGTAGGCTGCCGCCTTTTCGGTAAACGTGGCATCGCCGTTGTTTATGAAAAGTTTATTTCTTCGTTTCTCCTCGCCAATCTCCCCCGCTTTACAAACATAAATATCCGGAAAACCATCTGCATTGATATCCACCATGGACGTGCCGGCGGACCAGCCGGTCGAATCAGCGACGCCGGCCTGTACAGTGATATCCTGAAAGTGAAACTTTCCTTGATTTAGATAGAGAGCATTAGCGCCGTTATTGGCGGTAAAATAGAGATCTTTTAGACCGTCTTGATTGATATCTCCGACAGCGACCCCTCCGCCGTTGTAGAAAAACTCGGTTTCAAGAACGTTGCTGCCGGGGCCTTCTGTAATCGTATTCGTGAAATCAATCCCTGTTTGTTCTTTTGGAAGCATTTCAAAAAGCGGTACCGAACTGTTTTGGGCTTGAATCCCAGCACATGGCATTGACAGTAGTAACCATATAACAAGTATGATGTATACCTCGCTGCTATTCCCCATAATTTATACCCGAATTAATCTTCTGGTGCTAATGTGAATATATTCACAATGTGTTGTTCCCTGGACACCCCCTCAACCGCATCTACAAGTAGTAAAGCGGTGCAAACCCTTATGGTGTTTTATCCATCTTTTTTTAGCTATTGCACGGTATCCGGCAGACCGCAGCTTTGACGACTGCTTTTAAAGACTGATTATATGAATGGCAACAGATGAATAACAACATAAATATAACTCTCATGGTCAACTCTTGGAGGGATTTCTCTAGCTAATTTCTTTTTTCTTGGTATTCATTTTTTCAATGGCTCAACAATGAATTAAAGAATGTTCGTTTTCTTGTACACCCATTAATAAGAATATATTTTCCAACAGCATTTTTTTGCGATTCCTTTCCCTGGGTGTTCATTATTTTAAATGGCAAAAAAATGAACGACAAAAGCCACCCACTTTTAAAGGGAGTAGCCCTAAATCAGGTAGAGAAAATACTGAAGAACTCCTGCTTATTTATTCTGCCTAATCCCGGCCTTAGAATTCTGAGCGGAGAGCAGGAGGCGAAAAGGAGTTTGGTATACCGGTGGGAAGCGTTGAGGCAAGCAGCAAGCGAAAAGGACCATTGGCAAGCTCCGGCCTGACGCTCCCAGCCGGGTTCACCATTCCTCAGCCTTGATTGTTGAGTGCCTTTTGGATCAAGACAAAAGGGATACCTCCTAAAATGATTTTGTCTCCAGGCAGAACTTTTTAAGCTAATTCCCCTTTCGGTGGTATTCATTTTTTTAATGGCAAAAAACGAATCAAAAAAGCCACCGGCTTGGGTAAACTTGACCTAAAGAACTCTCCTTTCCGCTAAAAAATCTCAGATTTTTCTTCAACGCTCCAAGAAGAGCCCTTCTTAACGGTCAACTTTACACAGGCCGGAAGTGCAGGAATATTATTTCGAATAACGAGCCCTGTATAGCACTTACTGAAAAACCGGAAAGATTTCTGTTATTTTTTTCACTGCCCCCCTCCGGCCTTGGAATGCTGTGCGAAGAGCGGGAGGCGAAAAGGAGTTTGCTGCACCGGTGAATAGTTTTGAAATAAGCAGCAAACGAGAAGGACCTTCAGCAAACTCCCGCCGGTGCTCGCAGCGGGGTTCAGCATTCCCCAGCCTTGAACTTTTGGTCCCTTTTGCTTCAAGACAAAAGGGATACCACCGATTCAAGTTTTGATATCAGACCGTTCTCTAGAGCTTATTTCCTTTAAGGGATATTCATTTTTTCTACGACTCAACAACGAACCAAAAAATCGCCAAAGAATCCCAGATGTTCTTCTACCCAACCTGTTCTAACTGGCTTGCTTTGGATCGCCCATTGGCTCTTCGATAGTGTATTGCAGGGATTCTCTGGACTCGAGGGAGACCATTTCAAAACTAAGAGCTTGAAAAAAACCCTTTATAGCATGTAGTGAAAACCGGAAGAATTTCTGTCTGAAACCGATTTTGGCTGCTTATTAAACCAAAGATAGGATAAGAGATCAGTGGTGAGGAGTTTAATTCTTCTTGAGTTTTTTGGTTCGTTTTGGGTTAAGCCAAAATGAAGATCCCTTAAAAATAACATATCTCCAGTCAGTTACTTTTAGCCAATTCTCTTTGAGTGGTAATTCATTTTTTTTAAGGCAAAAAAATGGACGAAAAAGTCTCCTTTCGATAGATTGAATAATCTAAGTGACCTTCGGGTTTCCAAGAAATATGAATCAGGAAAAGGAAATACTCCTAACATTTAATCAACCAAAATGATCTGCAGGTCCATCAAATTATTGCCTGTAGGACCGGTTTTAAGGAGCGTCCCGATGGCATTATGAAAATGATAGGCATCATTACGGGCTAAATATTGATGGGGATCCAGCCCGTGATCTCGTGCTTTTGTAATCGTCCGACCATCGACAATGGCGCCGGCAGCATCTGTGGGACCGTCAATGCCATCGGTACCGGCACTAAGCCATGTAACATTCTCATAGCCCTCGATCTCCAGCGCGCCGCGCAGCGCCAGCTCCTGGTTCCGGCCACCCTTTCCATCTCCTGTCACTTCAACAGTACTCTCTCCATAAAACAACAGTGCCGCGGGCAACGGAAGTGGACTCCGTCTCTGATCCACCGAAATAACACGTTCCGCAATCTCCCGGGCCACCTCCCCCACATCTTTGTTATAGGCTGTTTCGGCAATCCAGCTGTTATAGCCCTCCTTTTGCAGCAACGCCCCAGCTTTCCCGGCCAGTTTGGAAGCAGAACCTACAATAATAGCCTGGTGATTTTTCACGGTATCCTCTCCCTCCTTTATGGTCTCGGGTGCCACGCCATCGATGCCCTGTTCGACATGAACTTTTACCGAATCCGGGAGCTTTTGCCACAGCCGGTACTCCAGCAAAATGTGATACGCATCCTGGAACGTAGACCCATCCGGCGTTGTAGGACCGCTGCCGATAATCTGCAGGTCGTCATTTGGCACATCGGAGATTACCAGGTCGAGTAGTGTTACAGAGGGATCCAGGTGACGTAAGAGCTGTCCTCCTTTCAATGTCGAAAGGTGCTTCCGGACGGTGTTGATTTCCCGGATAGTGGCACCTGAATTGTTCAGTAGTTCATAAGTGCGGTTCAGATCATCAATAGAGACTTCGCCGGCCGGACTACAGACCAACGACGAGGTGCCGCCCGAAATAGCGTACAACAACAGGCTGTTTGGCGGAACCTCTTCAAAAAATCGGGTCAGCCTGGAACCGGCCTCAATACTTGTTTCATCCGGAACGGGATGGGATGCTTCATAAAATTCGATCTTGGGGTGGGACTCATCCGGCTCAAAAGAGCTTATCGCCAACGCCTTGGTCACCAGGTCCTGAAGCTCCTCACAGAGCGTGTGCACCATCTCCCAGGAAGCCTTTCCACTGCCAGCTACATAGATATTCTCAAATCTATCCAGGTCAATATCAATATCATCCTGCTCCGATTTTATACGGCCCTCCCCGAACAGTTCACTGAGTATGACCGAGGGGGTAAGCTCATCCAGCGCTTCACGAAAAATATTTTCTGCAAGTCTATTCATAACACCGGTTTGTTTAGTCTCTTTTCACCTCAATTATAGCCGATATCCGAACCGATATCTAGCCTGCATTTCTAACGAGAATTTAGTCTAAATTCTTGTAATACCATTATCCACAGTAGCTTACATGGATTTTTAGGTCGAAAAAATATAACAGTGTGTAGTCGGCTACGAAATTGGCCCGTCTACTGCGTTGTAGGTGGAGATAGCTCACTCAACATATGGATATACGTTTCGCTTGCGATTTCCACTTCGCCTTGCATACGTACCAATTTCTTGGTGAGGTAACTGCAGGCTAGTTAACCACGGCTCGATCTAACAAAAAAGTGGAGCTGCACAAGTTAATGTTCCTGGCTATGAGCTGGTTGCCGCCTGTTGACTCATTCCTGCAGTAGATCTTACAATTAGATAGAGAAAATTTTACCTGTACTTGCAGTCTTCCACAGCCTTTATTTCCGAATTTCGGAGGAAAACAAGAAGTAAATCGAAAACGAATCGGGGATGTTAGCTCTATTTCCTGTTTAAATCTCATCGTTACTTCTCAGACCATATCTTGCTAAAGCTTCTTCACTTGCGTAGAAACTCCATTTTCATATGTTTGAGATATGAGGATGTTAATGCTGTCAAATGATTATCCCCCGGTTACAGGTGGAGTTTCGACTCACATTAAATGCCTTTCTGAAAACCTGGCAAAACAGGAAGTCGCCGTTCACTTGCTAGTGCCCACCCCCGGTTTATCTTCCCCGCTGGATACTCAAATTGTCAACAATGTTACTATTCACAGGACAGGCTACCAGGATTCTAGCTTTTTGCCATTACGAGCTTTCCGGATTACAAAACGGACATTAATAGCATATAGCAAGCTCAAAGATCAAGGACTTTCATTTGATCTTCTCCATCAGCAAGATGTTCGCGCTACTAAAATGGCTGCTTCGCTGATTTCAAAAAAAGATGGGGTTCCCCTCGTTTGGACTTGCCATTCACCTCACATGTGGTCAAAAAGTAAATGGCTGAATCATCTGTTTTTAGATATGATAAACTATCAGCATTCAGGTATCATTGCCGTGAGTCACCAGCTTCAATCGATGGCTCAACATAACTGGGGAGACCAAATAACTGCCCTTGAATATATTCCGAACAGTGTGGACTTTGAGCGATTTCATCCTGCTGCCAAATCATTAGAAAAATTACCTCCCCGCCTTGAAAATGATGATTTTATCCTTTTTTGCCCCAGTCGCCAGGTTGACATTAAGGGCACGCCATATTTAGCAGAAGCGATGAAACAGATTTTTGAATCTCGTACTGATACTGATATAAAAATCATTTTCTGAGGGATTCGAACACAACTACATCCAGTTTCAAAAAAGTTCGGAATATACTTGCAGCATGGGAGGGTCGTCGCGTTTTTTATTTTGATTATCAGCTGAACCAAACCATGCCGCCGTTCTATTCTCTTCCGATCTGGTCGTTTTACCCTCATTAAGTGAAGCGGTCAATCTTTCCATGCTCGAAGCGATGGCGATGCAGAAACCGGTGCTGGCATCGGATGTGGGCGGCATCGCGGAAAACAGTATCCACAAAGAGTCAGGATGGCTGGTTCCCCCGGCAGATCCTCAGCAACTTAAAGAAGCAGTTCTACGATTGTACAGCAACAGATCGGTTAGGACCAAAATTGCCCAAAACGGGTATGAGCAGGTCACTAAGCATTTTTCCTGGGATCGAATAGCCGAGAAAACCGTGCAGTTTTACCAGAAAATCCTGGAAAATAATTCCAGCACAAAATCATTAAATGAGCAGGAACGGCAAACAAATAAATTGGAGGACTCTTGATAATCATCTAAAAGACAGATCTGTTGCCTCAACTTAATGCTGTCCTTCCTTCCAAAATTTTATAACTTATTCTATTAACAAGTAATACTTTTTTATATAAAAATAATGGCTCAATCTATACCTCTCTCCTCAAAAATCAGGCAATCGCTGGACTCAGAGCCGGTTAAGTTTGTATTAAAAGTAGTATTGATCTACGTCGTTTGGTACCTGGTCTATGATCTCTGGCTGCTGCCGGATGGCACGCTCGATCGCTGGGTGGCTGTAAACATCGTTGAGAATACGGCGGGCATCTTGGCGGCCCTCGGATACGATATCTATACGGCCGGCCGGCTGATTGGCTTGGGCGAAGCTCCCGGCATTTTACTGGTAGATGGCTGCACCGGTATATCGGCTATTGGATTGTTCATCGGGTTTATCATAGCTTACCCCGGCAACTGGATTCCCCGGCTCAGCTATATTTTTATAGGGATTGGCGTAATTTACCTGGTTAACATCGCCCGAATTGCCGTACTGGCCGTAACCCAGGTCAATTGGCCTGAACTTTTTGCTTTTACGCACGACTATTCTACAACCGCTATTTTCTACCTGGTCATTTTTGGGCTATGGATGATCTGGGCTAACATGGGGGATGAAAAGTAATATTTTCAAGGAAATATTACTGAAAAGTTTTGTCATTGAAATGAATAGCTAGTAAATCGAAAGCTAGTCAGACCGTTCTTTCTTAGCTAATTCTCTTTAAGGGGTATTCATTTTTTCACCGATGAAAAAACGAATCAAAAAAATCGCCGGCTTAGGTAAACTTGACCTGAAGAGCTCTCCTTTCCGCTAAAAAATCTCAGATTTTTTCTTTACGCTCCAAGAGAGCCCTTCTTAACGGTCAACTTTACACAGGCCGGAAGTGCAGGAATATTATTTCGAATAACAAGCCCTGTATAGCACTAAGTGAAAAACCCGGAAGAATTTCTGTTATTTATTTTACAGCCCCTTACGGCCTAGGAATGCTGAGCGGAGAGCGGCAGGCCAACAGGAGCTTGGTATACCGGTTAGAAGCTCAGAAATAGCTAACAAACTAGAAGGACCATTGGCAAACTCCGGCCGGAGGCTCGCAGCAGGGTTCAGCATTCCTCAGCCTTGATTGTTGAGTCTCTTTTGTATCAAGACAAAAGGGATACCTCCTAAAATGATTTTGTCTCCAGGCAGAACTTTTTAAGCTAATTCTCCTTTCGGTGGTATTCATTTTTTCAATGGCAAAAGAACGAATCAAAAAAGGTACTGTGTCTAAAGTCAAATTCATAATGGTATCGAAACCTAAATAAGTTAGGCGGCTTGGGTAATTTGCTGGTAGTGGAACTCCTCATCATAGGACTGCCCGGACTTCCACAGGCTGTAGATCAACAACAGGAGTTTGCGCATGACGGCTGTCAGGGCGATCTTCTTATGGTCGGGTGTTTGTCGACCAGTCGCTGGTAGAAAGCCTGCAGAGCACGGTTACGCCGGCTGGCGCAAACAGCCGGCATATACAGGGCCCGCCGAAGGTGGACATTGCCCTGTTTGGAGATATGGGCCTTCCCCTGGCGGGTGCCTGACTGGTCCAGAGCTACATCCAGTCCGGCGTAGGAGGCCAGCTGGTTGCGATTCCGAATTAGGGCAAACCCATTGGTTTCGGCAACGACCTTCAGCACGCTCTGCGGGCCCAACCCGGTAATCTGTCCAATACGCCGGATCGCCTCGGACAGGGCCTGATCGGACTCCCGCAGGTCCTCCAACTGTCGGTCGATCTGGGTGATATACGCGTTGATCTGCTCGATATGCTCGGCCAACCGCCGCAGGCTACTGGCTGGATGGTCCCAGGACTGGCGGGCGGCATGTCGCCGGTTTTTTAATTGGGTACGCTCATTTTTCAGCTGCTGGCGTTCCCGCAGCAGCAGTTTTCTGTCAGCGCAGCCGCTGGCCGGAGGGCTGCCAGCGGCGGGGACGCCGCTCCAGTCCGTAGCGGGCCAGCAGCCGGGCATCAATCTGGTCGGTTTTTGATTTAATCGGCAGGCTCTGGGCCCAGTGGTAGGCCCGACTGGCAACCAGCACGCACACCTGCCGGCCCGCCTGATGCAGCCAGTAGGCCAGCTGCTCGTAATACACGCCGGTCGCTTCCATAACAAACCAACACTGCTGCAGATCTGCCCCCTTCGAGCGGACCCACTTGGTTAGCTGCCGGTACCCGTCTTCGCTGTTGGGAAATCTGCGGGATTGGCTATAGGATAGTTCCCGGTCGGACTTGGACAGGCCCAGCCGGGCCTGCAGGTTTCCGCTGACACGTCAATACCAACTGCTTGGCTGTGAATATGTCTTGGGATTGGATTGGTTCCATGGTATACTTGCTTATCTGGTCATCCTGAACAAGTGATGAGGATGGGCATTGGACTTGACTCACCGACAATACGAGCTCAATCGGCAAGATTGGCTCTTTGTATTGGTTGTGTCTAAATGCCCGAGGAGAGGGAGCTGAAAACTTTTTTACAGCCTCTTCCAACCGGAAGGGCTTCTCACCGGATCGCTCTCCATTCGAATCCTCAGACGCCCCACTCCACGAATTCGTGAGTGGGATTAATTAAAACAACCTAAATTATTTAGCCTTCCTCAACAGGTGGTGAACATATGAGCCACCGGGGTATCGAAGATATTGTACTATTGCAGGCTGGTCTTCAGCTCCTTGCTTTGGAACAGGCACCGCCCATTCCCAACCTTTCCCCGCTACCCCGGACCCCGTTTTTCGAAGCGAATTCGCAACGTCCCCCTTTGAAGGGCGCGGGGGGATGTCCGAACAACGCCCTTGTCATCTTTGACTCGTACTTGGTAACCTTCCTCAATCCTCCTGACCTCCTTCTCCAGGGAGGAACTCAAGGATACAATGCTAAGCTTTTACTCAATAACCAATCAAAAAAGTCGCCAAAGAATCCCAGATGTTGGGCTATAATGCCTGTTTTTTACCTTCCTTGCTTTGGATCGTCCCCCCGCTCTTCGATTGAGTATTGCAAGGATTCTCTGGACTCGGGGGAGACTATTTCAAAACTAAGAGCTTGAAAAAACTCTTTATAGCAGTAAGCGAAAAAACCGAAAGAATTTCTGTCTGAAACCGGCTTTGGCTGCTGATTCTTACAGAGACACAAAGCGTAATCAAACCGGTTGAGTTTAATTCTTCTTGATTGTTGAGTCTCTTTTTGTATCAAGACGAAAGGATGCTTCCAAAAAGAGACTCTATCACCAGAAAAAAATCCGAGCTACTCCCTTATTATATCAACCCAAAATGAACACCTGAATAACGAACATGGTACAGGCAGTTCCGTCAAGCTCATACAGCGTGTTAATTTTAAATGATTACCCAAATCTCCTGATCTTATCCAAAGTAGAAGTTATATTGATTGATCATTCATTAATTTTTCAAATCCTCCCTCATGAAGGCTATACTCCTCAAAATATTGGTAGCGGTACTTATTGTGATAGCCTATTTTCAGCTCTGGCGTCCGCTGCGGGTAATAACCGCTGATGAGATCGTCAAACCGGTTTGTCAGACTGTAATCTCCAACACCCAGTCGAATGTACGAATAGACCCTGACGCAGCAGGCGTTTATTTTGCTATACAATTCGGAGAGCAGGAAAACAGCAGTACGATCTATTACCGGATTCAAGGGGGATTTTTCTTCTTAGTTGCAATTATTTCCCTGGTATTTGTCACTTTCGAGGTGAAGTATTACTTGTACCTGATCGGATTTCACATCCTCTCCTTCCTCCTTATTTTATTACTTCTGATTATCGGTTGTGGTTATTTTTCCAACTCATTCTACCTGGCAGACTTCCTTATCTCATATCTGGTACCTGTTCTTTCTATGGCATATATACCCTGGCTTATCTACTACCTTCGCAAAACAAAGCATTGAATTCACCAATATACAATATGGCAACACGGGAGCGGTAGGTTCCTCACCGTGGGATTCCTGATCCCTGTTTAATCGATGTCATTTCGTCTCTTGACAAAAGCATGACCATGATGGGGAGTTAGGCGTAGCTTCCAAAATAGCGAGGATACAGTAACACTGAGACCATTCCATTGTAATAGAGAATGATAGTTCGCAAACGTGAAAATCAGAGATAGCTTGCTTAATCAAGAGCTACTCATTATTTCCTACTTCCTGTAAAATGAAAATAGCTCATATCCCATCTTACCGGCTTCAATAATGATGCCCCAGGAAAGAGCAACCCATCGTTTGATCCCCCGCGTGTGTTTATAAATCACCATCGACTTATAACGGATCGTACAGGCACGATTGCGAAGCCGGTTGAATAACCCTCGCGGATACTGGCGGTACATATAAACAGGCTTCTCCATCACTTCTATATTTCTGGCTTTTTTTATCAAGCGGAGGGCATAATCCTTATCCTGTGCTCTGAACAGCCGTTCATCAAAGGATCCCACCCGCTGCATGAGCTCTTTGGAAATGAGCATGCTGTTTTGATGGAAGGGCGAACGTGCATTAAACAACACTTTGTTTGTTAATCCGCTAAAAGAATTGAAATCGGGAGCTGAACGTACTTCAAATATCTCATCCCCATTAAACGTACAAAAACCACCAAGAACCAGGTCTGCCTGGGCAGATATAGCCCGCCGGTATCGTTGCTCAAGACTCTGTTCAGGTAGCTTGTCGTCGGCATCTAAAACAGTAATAAATGCACCCTGGATCTCATTTAATGCCCGGTTAAGTGCTGCCGCCTTGCCAGCGTGCTGTATTTGATTATAGCGTATGCGAGGGGATTCAATTTGTTCTTCATATCTTTTAATAAGATTTCTTACCACTGCACTCGTATCGTCGGTGGAGCCATCATCAACAATTATTAGCTCTGTGTTTTGACAACTGCTGTTTGCAACACTTTCAACTGCCTCTGGGAGTAATGAGGCCATATTATAGGTGGGGATAATAACGGATATATCAACATCATCTTGATCCATCAATCTATATCGACTGTAAAATCATTTATGTTGATTTTCATTTGTAGTAGATACAAATAATCACCAAGTAGTCAGATTTTCACTGCAGACCGTTATTTTGAGGTATTCTTCTTTTCCTGCTATTCATCATATAATCCCCGTGTACTCCCCCGACACGTGACTAGGTGAATATCTTGGACTCTTGCTCCTCAAATTCATCGGTATCGGTTTCCTCATCATAATTATGAGAAGAATGGACTGGCTCATCATTACCATTGGAGGGAGAAACCGGATTATGCCCGATGGTTTTGTTCGTGATACCATATTTTCGCTCCAGGGCATTAATATACCGGGCTGAGGGGATATCGATTCCAAAAAACCTGAGTACTCTGCGTTTAAATTTAAAGGTAGGGAATAGAATGAAGGCCGTTGCAAGTAAACCAGCAAATAATAAGTTCACATTATAATCAGCCATTATGAGGGTAAATCCCACGATAGCAATGTTATAAAAATAGATAATAAAGCAGGTGGTTTTGTGGGAAAACCCAACATCAATAAGCTGGTGATGCACGTGAAGCCTGTCAGCCGAGAAGGGAGAGCGGCCATGGAACGTTCGAATCAGGAAGACCCTCAACGTATCATAAAGGGGGACGATAAAAGCAGCCAGGATTAAGACCGGGATAGCATTTTGAAATGGGATAGCCATTTCCGCTGTAATACCAAAATTGACAAATCGAACAGCCAGGAATGAGAGCAGGTAGCCTACCACCTGCGATCCGGTATCCCCCATAAAAATAGAGGCCGGTTCAAAATTGTACCAGAGAAAGGCAACCAGGGAACCGAACAGGGAAAATGCGATCATCGCTTCCGGCAGTAAGCCCACCGACCAGAACCATCCCCCCAGTAACAGCGATACCATCGCCCCGATACCCCGCAAGTCCGTCAATGCCATCAATCAGGTTATAAGCATTAATGACCACCACCATGGTAAAAAACGTAAGAAGAAGACCTGCCACATAGGGTATCTCGTAGAGCCCAAATATGCCTCCCAGGTCCGTAATCACGCATTGCACGCCAATAATTGGTGCGGCGATGGCCACCAGCTGGACACCGAGCTTCTTTGGTGCGGATATAACTAGAATATCATCCTTTATGCCCGAGAAAAATAGCAGGATAAGACCGGCTGCTACATAGGGAACCCAGCCCGCCGTGGCATAACCACTTAGGAGAAATGAGACCGTAGCGGCGCAAAAAATAGCGATACCACCCAAATTCGGGATATTGAACGTGTGAAGCTTACGCTCATCAGACGGATTGTCAAAGAGATGCTTTAAATGCGACACCTTGATTATAACCGGTATTGCATAATAAGCGATAATTGCCGCTCCAATAGTTGTAACAAATGGAGGTAAAATATCTCCGAGAAGTTTTAAGTCCATAATTTGATTTATTGCTGGCTCTCTCTAGTAGTCAACTTTAGTCAATACAGTCACTTAGTTTAATTATGCGAGACTACAAAATGCTGAACCAAACATAAAACCCGTTTAAATATATTAATTTTTTTTAACACTATGGTGCTTTTTCCTGTCTTGTTATCTAGTGGGGGTTGAAGAACCAGGTATTTTATCCAAGGTCCAGGCTGGGGAAGTTAAAATCGAAATTTATAGCTCATAAATGAGCATTTTGTACGCGTAGAATACCAAAATTGGTTCAAATAACGGTAGAATGAGATTTCTCCAGGCCGTTCTTTTTTAGCTCATTCTCTTAAAAAGGTATTCATTTTTTTTACGACGAAAAAACGAATCAAAAAATGAATCGCCAAAGAATCCCAGCTGTTGGGCTATCGGACTTGTTCTGCCTTCATTGCTTTACATCGTTCATCGACTCTTCGATAATGTGTTGCAGGGATTCTCTGGACACAGGGCAGATAATTTCTAAACCAAGAGTTTCAAATATTACCCATTCATAACAGCAAGAGAAAAAATGGTTAAATCTCTTTTGTATCAAGACAAAAGGGATGCCCTTATGCACCTGAAAAATAAGTGACATTAATCCTGATTTACTGGTTGCTGATGCGGTGGCGAATCAGCTCATCAATGGTAGGCAGGGTTTCGCTCTCTTCAACCAGGCTTTCCACTTCGGATGTTGATACACCGGTATCTTTCAGACGAATTAATTCTTCCATAGTGATGTCGGTATATCCAAAATCGTGCATATTGCTCGTAAAATAGGCCGTAACATCATGCTGGCGTAGCTGTATGAGATCTTCAACAGAAAGCTGGTAGCCAAGCTCTTTCATCATAGCTGTAAATGTTGAGGATACATCATTTTGGCGAAGACGTACAAGCTGCTCCAGGGTGAGGTCCGTATAACCCAAATCTCGCATGTGAGATGTAAATGTAGCTGTTACCCCATCTTGTCGTAGTTCAATAAGGTCTTCCCTGGTCAGGTCGGTATATCCCATATCCTCCATCCAGTCCCCCATACCCTGTAGCAACTCATCGTTGGGCTGATCAACCCAGCTGAAAAAATCCTGTACCGGGTTTGAGACTTCTTGCTCAGGCATTCCATACCGTGCCGCGGCGTAAGAGAGAAAAGCAACCAAAAAAGCACCGAACAGCACATATCTCGAAATACTGGAGAGTTTAGATTTTGAGCTGCGAACAGATGAGCGTTTTTTACTGAGGCTTTGATCACTTTCTTCTAAAAAACGCAGCTGATTTTTAAGAGATTTAAATTTAGAGCCCATTACCTGTTCCGGTTTTTATTCTCAATCGCTTGGCAATACGAAAAAATAACCCAAAAGATTCAAAAAAATGAAAAAGTCTTGTGCACATAGACAGGCTAGGACGGCACAAATTACCGGTATTTGCTAAATAAGAGTGGCTAACCGACCGGAGAATAGATCTTCAAAAGCCTTAAACTGTACTATGAGGCTTTTGCCTTATTCATCGATTTTGTCAGGTCATTATAGCTTACGGGCTTAACAAGAAAATCCAGATGATCAATCTCTTTAACTCGTTGTCGTTGGGCCTCATCAGAATTCCCGGTCACAAAAATAACCGGCTTGCGAATCTGTTCGTTTATTTTTTTCATCGCTTCTACACCGTCCATCTTACCCTGAAGCCGAATATCCATAAGGATCAGATCGGGATCATGTTCTTTTACGGCTTCTACCGCCGCTTCCCCACTGGTAACTTTACCAACTACGGTATGGCCCATACTCATAACCATTTTTTCAAGCATGAGAGCAATGATCATCTGGTCTTCTACTATAAGTACTGATCTATTATTTCGCACTTCCTTCAGCATTAATTTTATAAATCTATATGTCCTTACTTGTTATCCATTACACAAGAACGAAACAGCAACATGTTGTTACAGCAAAGGGGATTAAGTCTTTCTAATAAACAACCGCAGGTGGTCTGCTGCCTGAAAAATTGTATTGGAGAGTCTAAACAGTAAAATTAGGAGTTAAACATTCGATTATTTTTTGTAACATTTTGGATCAAATTGGTCGTAATTAAACAGCTTAATTGATGGATGGCGAAACGGTAACCTGGATATTTTTTATTGGGGGAATTTTTTTAATGCTGCTTGAGACCTTCATTCCCGGCGGGGTCTCTTTTTTCCTTGGATTAAGTGGTTTGCTGGTGGGTGGGCTCCGTTTTCTGGGATTCCTCACTGACCCAACAGTAGCTGTTCTCACCTGGCTGTTTACCTCCATCGGGCTGATTTTACTCATGCGACCGCTTATCATGAAATACTGGGGCGGCGAAAGTTCCTTTAAACTAGCCGACGAGGATTTTGAAGCGATCGACGAGGTCGTGGAAGTGATAGAACCGGTGAACTCAACCGACAATAGCGGACGCATCCGTTACCAGGGTATCTCCTGGCAGGCCCGCACCCTCGAGGGTGAACTGAAAGAGGGTCAAAAAGCGAGAATACGGTTTCGCGACAATGTCACCTGGATTGTAGAACCACTGGACGAAATAGAGGATTAATCAACAGAATTATTCATTAACCAAATTATCTATGTGGACTTTATTTCTTATACTCATTTTGATTGGTGTCTTCATCGTCACCAAGGTTTTTATGGTGGTGGAAATGCGTGAAGAAGTCATCAAAGAACGCCTGGGCAAATACAATGAAACGCTGAAACCAGGCTTCCATTTCCTCATTCCCTTTGTGGATCAGCCGGCCTACCGGCAGGAGATGCGCGAACAGGTGATCGACGTGCCCAGCCAGACCTGCATCACCAAAGATAATATTGAGGTGGAGGTTGACGGGCTCGTTTACATTAAGGTGATGGACTCCTACAAAGCCAGCTACGGTATCGGGGATTACCGGCCCGCGGCCATCAACCTGGCGCAAACCACCATGCGAAGTGAAATCGGTAAGATTACGCTCGATGAAACCTTTTCTGAGCGGGAGCAGATGAATGAGAATATCGTCCGTGAAATCGACAAAGCCTCAGATCCGTGGGGTATTAAGGTGATGCGGTACGAGATCAAGAACATCCGCCCTTCCAGCGATATCATCAACACCCTGGAAAAGCAGATGGAGGCCGAACGGGATAAACGCGCCGAAATCGTCGAGTCGACCGGTACGCGCGATTCGCGCATCAACGAGTCGCAGGGAGAGCGAAAATCTGCCATCCTGGTCTCCGAGGCGAACCGGCAAAAGCGAATTAATGAAGCGAAAGGAAAAGCACAGGAAATGGAGCTGATCTCCAAGGCGATGGCCAAAGGCCTAAATCGAATTTCAAAGGCGATAGAAAAGCCGGGCGGTCAACTTGCCGTCAAAACGCGACTGACCGAGCAGTATATTGAGCAGCTTGGCAAAGTAATTGAGGGCGCCAACATTTCTGTGCTCCCCACCGAAACCGCCAACCTGAAAACCTTTTTCGAGGGAGTCGGCAAAATAAGCGACCATACGCCCAAATCATTTAACACAACATCAAGCGGAGAGACCCAATGATTATAGAAACTATCAGCAAAGTACTGCTCGGCCTGCTGGCCATTTATATCCTGTATAAATTTATCCAGTCGATACAGCTGGTTCCCACCCAGAAAGCGTACGTTGTTGAGCGGCTGGGGAAATATCATAAAACTCTGGGACCCGGTTTTCATGCGCTGGTTCCCTTTTTCGACAAAGTTAAATACCGGCAGGACCTGCGAGAAGAAACCATCGAAGTAGAGCCCCAGGAATGCTTCACAAAAGACAACGTAAAAGTGGAGGTAGATGGTGTGATCTACCTTAGCGTCATTGATCCCGTAAATGCAAGCTACGGTGTCACCGATTATCGGTTTGCCTCTGTTCAGCTGGCCCAGACCACGACGCGCTCAGTGATCGGTACCATGGATCTGGACGACACGTTTGAAGATCGAGGCATCATCAACAAAGAGGTCGTGGATGTAGTCAGCGAGATGGAAAAATCATGGGGAATACGCGTGCATCGATATGAGATTAAAAATATTATGACGCCCCGCACCATACAACGCGCCATGGAACGGCAGATGACGGCTGAACGCGAGCGCAGGGCTACCATCGCTCATTCAGAGGGCGTTATGGAGTCGTCCATCAATGACGCGGAAGGGAAAAAGCGTGAAATCATCAATGTTTCGGAAGGCGAAATGACCCGCCGTATCAACGAGGCTGAGGGGGTTGCCCAGGAAATTGAGGAACTTGCAGAAGCGACGGCTGTTTCCATCGAGGCAATTGCAGAAGCGCTGAATACTCAAAAAGGCAAAGAGGCGATGCAGATGCGCCTGGCCGAAAAATATATCGAGAAACTCTCAAGGCTGGCCAATAAAAATAATGATGTCATTATCCCAACCGACATCACCAACTACGATGCAATTATGAAGGGACTATCACTGGATAGCATATCAATCGTTCCCGAGGAGGAAAACTAAGAGGGACCTTACAGATGAAGGCATATGATCAAAAAAACAGTTTTCAAAACTATTCTCATATCGAACCTTTACCTCCATACCCTTTCTCCCCCATGCATAGGGAGCCCAGGTAGCAATAACCAAACTACATTTCTGCTGCTACAGTAATCCAAAAACAAAAGTCGCCGGTATCCAGCCTATCTCGTTCAAAAAAACAGGTAGTTACCAGGTTAGAACCTTATTATTTTCAGCAAGTTAGTTGGAAATTTTCGTAGCTTACAACTGTAAAAATTTTATTAAAAATATAAAGAAGAGTATTCATGAAATATCTGACGTTATTTGTAATTACCAGCCTGATCTCTATTACCTTCACCGTTCAGGCGGAAGCTCAAATTTTTAACCGGCTCAAGCAGAAAGCACAGGAAGCTGCCCAGCAAAAAGTAGAAGAGAAAATTGCTGAACAGGTGGAACAAGCAGCTGAACGAATGGTAGAAAGATCATGGAATTCGATTTTTGGTGATATTCAACAAGACAGTCTATCAGGGCCGGTACCCTTTTCCATGAACAGCAACGTAAAAACAGAGGAAATTTATACTTTTGATACGATTACCACTATGGAGATCGAAACCGTAAAAAAAACCGGGAAATCTGATCCACCTGTTACTATGCATATGCATTACAACAAAGATGAGAGTTATACCGGTACAACATTCAGCTCAGAGGAAATGAAAAAAGAAGACGGAGAACTCTTTATCATTTATGATTTTAAAAATGCTGCCATGTTGATGTTAATGAGCAACGACACCGACAAATTCTCTTTTGCCTATGATTGGGGGCAAGCGACCCAAAATGCGGCTGAAGATACCACTGACATGTATGGAGAGGAGGTCAACTGGGATGAAATGGACGAATGGCAGGGATATACCAAAATAGGGAGCAAGAACATCCTCGGTTACGATTGTGACGGCTATCGCTCGGAGAGTGAACAAGGAGTTATAGAACTCTGGATAAGTCGTGATGTACTTGTAGAAACAAATTTCATGATGTTTAATGCCAATGCGAATGCCAAGTATTTGAAGGGTAAAATTCCCGAAAGTTATCCTTATGGTACTGTCATGGAGATGGTATCTGAGGACTTTGAAAGTGGAGATGTAACCACGTTGAAGATGACTGAAATTAATAAAGACACGAGAGTAGAACTGTTAGTGGCAGATTATCCCAAAATGAGCTTTAATCCGAATAGCCAAAATGATTAAGCTTTTTAAATAGCTTGTCATGATGGTTAAAATTTTTGCATAGCGACTTGCTGCAGGCCCAAAAATAAAACTTCTATTTTCTCTGACATTTTAATTGAAATAAATCCGAGGCCTTCATATCCTCAATCACCATTGAAATTTCAATAGCGAATGTCCAGTAATTAGTAACTATGGATCTGCAAATAGAAGGTAAAGTAATAGAAGTTTTAGAAGAGCAGTCGGGTTCCAGCAAAAACGGTCCGTGGCGCAAGCAGGAGTTTATCCTTGAAACACAAGACCAGTACCCGAAGAAAGTCTGCATTACACAATGGGGTGATAAAATTGACGAATTTGACGTTCAGCAAGGAGAGCAGCTTACCGCCCATATCGACATCCAGAGCCGCGAATATAACGGCCGCTGGTATACCGACGTTAAAGCCTGGAAAATAGAACGCGAGCAGGGTCAGGGGGCTCAAGGCGGACCTCCGCAGGATGATGTGCCGTTTAACGACGAGGAACCCACCATAGACATGGATGATGAGATCCCTTTTTAGAGGACTTTGCAAAGCCGTAACTATGTCTAGTTTCGGATTTTTTACAACTCCGAAATTCTCATTTATGAGTATAAATTTTGGTTTGGAATTCGCTCAGATACCATCGTTGACCAAATATCAGGTTTTAGTGCTCCCTTTCTAGTCTGCCAAAATCACTCTACTAATCACGCTCCCGAATCAAATTCCAGGTTCGGGATTTTTATTTACTTCTCCCATCGCCTCTTACCAGTTCCCTCAAAAAAAACTTGATCATTGATTAGGGGTACCCGCAGCATTCTAGTGTATAACAACTGAAGAAGGGAACCATCCCAAACTTTTACACTTTAATTTCAATCCCCTAAAAGAAAAGATTATGTATATTTCTAAACTACTCTCCCCGATTTTACTGGTAAGTGGAATTGCTTTGTTGCTAGCTGGGTGCGACATCGGCGATGCAGATGACGCCGCCGGCCCTGAATGAGGTAGCCGTAAATATGAAACTTCAAACCAGCAACCAGGCTAAAATTAAAACTGCCGAAATACCTACCACACTTTCGATAGACAGCCTGACCGAAGTCAAGCTACTGGTTGAAGAGCTGGAATTGGAAAGCGCAATGGATGAGGATTCGCTTGATTTTGAAGCGGAAGATATCATCGCCAATCTACCGCTGGATGGCAGTGAATTTACACTCAGCTCTAAAATGGTACCGGAAGGTATATACGACGAATTTGAGCTCGAGGTTGAAAATGACGACTCCAATGTCAGTGATCCCGATTTTTTCAATGGGGACGATGATGATTACTCCATAGTTATTAAAGGAGTGTACAACGGAGAGGCATTCACCTATCGCTCAGAAGAGGATTTTGAGATTGAGCTCGAGCTGAATCCACCGCTCGAAGTTACCGCCAACAGTTCATCCTTTGCCGTCAACATCAATATTGATCCGTCCGGCTGGTTCATGGATTCACAGGGACAGCCACTAGACCCCGCCGATCCCGCAAATGAAGATAAGATTGATGACAACATTAAAGATTCATTCGAGGCAGACTACGAGGAAGATGATAATAGTGATGATGACGACGATGACGACCGAGATGATGACGAGGACGATGATGATGGAGACGAAGATGACGACGATGACGATGATGACGATGATGACGATGGAGACAACTAGGAATTTATCATCTACACCACGTTAGCCCTGATAGCAAAAACCTGGAAGACCCCGCAAAAAGCGGGGTCTTTCGTATTATCTGAATTCCCTCAAATTATTGTGAGTGATATCCATTTTATTCATTTTATGACATTCTCTGTCTTCACCTCAATATATTTTATATGCTAGATTTCGTCTGTTTGCAGGTACTCATCATGGCACTTTCGGTTTCTCCTGATACGGAGATCGACCGCGTTGAGCTTGCCGAACAAATAAAGAATGGAGACCAGCAGGCATTCAAGAAATTTTTTGATGCGCATCATCAGCCGCTGTTCCGTTTTCTACGCAGTAAGAACATTGAGCGGGAAACAGCTGAAGATCTTATTCAACAGGCATTTCTATATATATGGGAACACCGTTCATCCATTGAGTCCGAAAAGTCTCTCCGGGCCTACCTGTTTAAAATCGCCTATACGCGGATGCTCAACCACGTGCGCGATAACAAGAAATTTGACAACGCTGAACCGGTTCCCACGCGAGAAACCAATCACACACCACAGGATGAAGTACAGGCTGCTGAGATAAACCAAGTGATAGAACAGGCCATTGTAGCGATGCCGGAACGAAGAAGCCAGGTTTTTGACCTCTGTTTTATGCAGCAGTTCACCTACAAAGAGGCGGCCGGGGCGATGGATATCAGCGTAAAAACGGTGGAAAATCATATGGGACTGGCACTGAAAGATATGAGAAAAGCACTACAGGATTTTATTTGAATTGCGTTGGGGGTATTCCCCCGGCTCAGGTGTATAACCAGTACAACAGGGACCTACACCGATATCTGGACAGATTACGAATTATGGACTTCTCAATAGATAGCATATTCCAAAGCACAGCGCAGACCACCGTTTTGCTTCTTGCAGCACTGACAGTAACCAGTTGCACGCTCTCCGGAATCGAGGATGACGTAAATAGTACAATCACTGATGACGACCTCGAGGCGGCCAGCCAGATCCTGGGAGAATCGCTTTCGGCCGATAACAGCGGGCTGATCCTCAGTCTAAATGATGCCCTTACAACGGTATCCAGCGATGGCTTTTCCATGGTTGGGGCTCCCCAAAAAAGCACGGAGCCAACCCTGCAGAATGACAGTGGAAGAGGCAACGAGAGTGAATACAGCTACTCCTACAACCCCGAGACAGGTGTGCACACCGTATCTTTCAAGCGCAGCATTGATCGACCGCTTTTTTCGAAGGAGGTCACCGACACGCTCAAGTATATGTTCACTGACAATGCCGGCGAATTCATTGATTCTCCGCAGGCTGAACAGGAACGCATCGAGTCCATAAATTATTACGGCTACCGCGATGGATCGGTGGAAACACCTCGCAAAACCTCCTCTTTTATTCGAAAAGACACCCTGCTGATCAACGGCGTTTCAGGGGCCTCTCCAATCCTGCAGATCGACGGTGTACACAATGGAAATGGCTTCCTGGAGGTCGAGCGCCCCAACGGGAATATTCTGGAGCGCAGCTACCAGCTGGAGATCAACTTCCTGAATATTGAGATCGATAAAGAGCTTTCCCAGCGAGGACTTGAACAGGGGGTTACAGGTACCTTGAGCTGGGAGATGATCATCGACAAGAATAACAACGGCAACGAGAGCACCAAAACATTGCGCGGCACCATAGAAATGAATGGCGACGGTACCGCCCTGCTTCGCTTCCAAAGCTTCCTCAAAATTTTCCAGGTTAACCTCGACAATGGAGATGTAAAAGATCAGGATCGCGAATTTGAGGGCCGGGTTATCTCGGTGGATCCAGGCCGCTCCTCGTTCACACTACGCAGCGGTCGGCAGATTTTTATCAATGAGGAAACCGATTTCGATGACGATATCAGTTCCCTTTCTGAAGTTCATCGAGCTCTTGAAAATGGCCACTATATTTGGGCCGAAGGCGAAGGGTACCCCGAAGGAGATCGCTTTATCGCCACTGAGGCCGAATTTGAGCGTGAAGAGGATGACGACGGGGACGACGATGATTCATCGGATAATGACCTGAGCGAGTTTGAGGAGCTCGTCACGTCAGTAAACTTGCAGCAGGGAACTTTTACCATAACCGGAGAAGTGGTTATCCGAATTAATGAAAAAACTGAATTTGAGGATGACAGCGATTACCAAAGCCTGCAGCAGGTACACGATGCCATCGATCAAGGTCTAAATGTTATTGCAGAGGGCGAAGCACAGATTTTGCAAGACGATAACGAGGCGGATCTCATGGCTCTTGAAGTATCATTTGAAAACGAAGAAGATGAGGATGATGATTCTGATGACGATGACGATGACGATGAAAATTCTGAGAATAATTAATGGAACCTGCGATATCATTCGAAACTAATTGTTAATCTATTTGATTTTAATTCCATGACTACTCAGCTTTCAAATAATGATTCCGACCGCCGGCTGGCTAAACAGCTCGGCAAGGCACTGGAAGATAAGGTGGACTGGGAGTCTAACGATGATTCGCTGGTTCAAGAGCTTGCCGCTTTCCGGCAAAATAAAATCCAAAAAACCGTCAATGAACGAGCCAACACTGCAGCTCTCTGGAATCGCATCGACCAACAGATTAATGCAGACTCCTCCAGCTCCACCAACATTTTCAGCATGAATGCTACAAGGTGGGCTGCGGCCGCGCTCTTGCTTATCGCATCATTGGTCGGAGCCTATTACTACCAGTTTTTGCGAGGCCCAACGCTGATTGCAGATTCCGGTTCATCCAGGGCCGCCATCCAGCTTGCTGATGGAAGCCATGCTACCCTGCGTCCGCACACCAAACTTTATCAAATTACGGAATCCGAGGAACGGCTAAGCTATAGACTTACCGGGGAAGCCTATTTTGAAGTAACTCCCGACCCTGCACGGAAATTCCAGGTAGAAGCAGGCAACGGCAACGTCACTGTTCTTGGACCAAATTTATTGTCAGCAGCTGGGGCCACTCTACACGGCTCTTCCTTGAAGAGGGATCGGTGCAGTTCACCAGCGAATCAACAACCGATCCTTTGGTCCTTGAACCCGGTCAGGCTGCCGCTATCGATACAGATAGTGCTGAACCCAAACTGGTCGATGATTCGCCGGATGAGTTCACCGACTGGCTTCAAAATGAGCTCATTTTTACGTCAGGCCGTCCAGCGGATCGCATTTTGAGTGAAGTGGAACAGCATTTTGGAATTACCATCGAAGCTTCTGAAGCGTTATTGAATACTACCCTGAGCGGATCCATTTCCCTTGAAAACAGGGAGAAGGCACTTAATTATCTTGCACTTTCACTCGATGCAGAATTATCCCAAACGGCCGAAAACAGGTACACTCTAACCGAAAACGGAGAGTAATTCGCAACCAAAACTGATGAATCAACTGCGGGCGCACATTTTTGCTTTTTCGTGCACACTGGCTTTGTTTCTGCTTGCCTATGAGGTGAGTTACGCTCAAGATTCGTCTCAGGCACGGCCACTGTCACAGGTTATCCGGCAGATTGAAACAGAAACCGGTTGGCGGTTCTTATACCGGGAGTCCTTAATTGCGGGCATATCAATCCCACACGGTATAGATCAACAACATCCTATACAGTCTCTGAACGAACAACTGTCATCCTACCAGCTTACCATCAGGCTGGATAGCTCTTACAACCAGGCCATACTGGTAAAACAACAGGCTAACAGCAGCTCCACGGCCTCTTCCATCACCACCATAAGCGGGCAAGTAGTAGATGCCAGTACCGGCGAACGCCTCCCTTTTGCGAGTATCACATGGAACCGTGCTGATGAGCTTACCGGGGTCAGTGCCAACAGCAGTGGCAGCTTCAGGTTCCAGTACCAGGGTGACAAGACAACGCTAAGTATACGGGGCTCCTATGTGGGATATCTTCCAAAAACCCTGGAGTTGCCTGTCGATGGTGCCTCTATTGATGAAGTGACCTTCCGGCTGGAGCCGCAGCGGGTTGATGCAAATGAACTAATTGTGACTGGAACCAACTACTACGGTGCAGTCGGTGAACACGAAGCCGGGCTGGTGGATATCGGGGCCTTTAGTCCTTTGGGCAGCTCCAACTCAATTCGCGCACTGCAGTCCCTCCCATCGATTAGCCTAACGCCGGCCCTAAGCGGAGAAGTACATGTACGTGGCAGCCCGGCTGATGGATTTCACGTCATACTGGATGGCATCACCATATTCAACCAGAGCCATCTTTTTGGACTGCTGGACAGCTTCAATGCCGATGTTCTGCAGCGAAGTGGCTACTTTTACGATATCGCGCCCGCCCAGTACCAGGCGCCGCCCGGTGGCACACTTTCCATGGTCACTCAAACCGGCCCGCTTAACGATGTGTCTGCAACGGTCGGGGCCAGTAACACCTCTTACCGGGTTACGCTGGAAGGTCCACTGCAGAAGGGAAAAAGCAGCTGGCTGCTTTCTGGTCGCAGTTCTTACCTCAATACTGTCAACTGGCTGAATAACAGTGATCTTATCCAGTGGGGCTTGAATGTGGATCGCCCTCGCGAAATACTCCAGGAGGATCTTGTCAATATTGAAACCGAGCTTGAACGACCGGGCGACACCGACGCTTCTTTTTTGATCTTCATGGCAAACTCTATTTTGAAAACGAAAACGGCAGCCGGTTCATCATCAGTGGATACTGATGGCGGGGACCGGACCAAGCAGCAGGCAGAGCGGCTCTACCGATCGTTCCAGTCCACCCGGCAAAATGTGGAATTTCGAGAGGTTCAAACCGAAAATAACTGGGCTAACGCGGCGGGCAGCGTGCAATATCAACACCGCCTATCCGACCGGATCTACATGCACTCAATAGCCGGCATCAGCGTTTATAACTCCGAGTTTAAAAAAGATGATTTCGCCTATACCCAGATCAACCGGGATAACAACACGTTTCAGCTATTTACTTTCCCCTTTGAAAACCGGAGTATTCTTAACGAAATTAAGGCAGAGCAGCAGTTCAATATTGAGCTGAATCCTCTCCTCATCACTGCAGGGGGATCCTACAACTATCATCTAGGGGAATATTACGAGGATTCTTTCGAACGGCCCGGCTTTCTTACCACAAGAAAATCCCACAAAATTGATCTGTATGCCCAGCTGGATTTTTCGCCCAACACCTGGTATTCACTCTCAGCAGGAAGCCGGCTGCACTATTACACCAACGGCGATTACCTGCGCTGGTCGCCGCGTATTAAGCTTCGGTTACTCCCAGATTCTCCCGTTTCCTTCGGAGGTGGATATAGCCGGAACTTCCAGTTTCTCAGCAAAATTTCACTGAGCAATACGGTCACTTCCGACGTATGGATTCTGACCAACGCCGACCACCCTCCCACCGAAGTTGATTATTTTTCTGCCGGCATCTACCTGGAGCCGACCGACGCGCTCTATGCCCAAGTCGAGGGATATCACAAAAGCTTTGAGCACATACGCCTGCATGAAATTAACGCGCTATCGCTGACTAATACTTTTGGCGCTGCCCCGTGGTATGCTAACAACAGTGGAACTGGACAGGGCATTGAGATGCTTCTTCGCAATTCAATGGGTCCGGTAAGTCTCACCCAAACCTTTACCATCTCAGAAATGCTGCTTTCCAATGCCGATATCAACGGCGGGGAGCCTTTTCACGCAGACTGGGACCGAACCTACCAGTATTCCGCCAGCGCAGAGAGTCAGCCGCTTGCCAACCTTTCCCTGTACCTGGCATGGATCTATGCCAGCGGAACACCGAACAGCCTGGCCGTTTATGGAGCTGGTAATGAAGAGCGCCTTGGCCACTACCAGCGCGTGGATCTTACGCTCGAATATAAAAACGAATTCAACTTCGGAAAATTAAATGCTGCCATCACACTGTTTAATATTTTTGATCGACCTAATCCCTGGTACCGCGACCTTACCTTCGTGGTCGACCAGCAGAGTTCCGCTAATAGATTCAGGACGGTTCCGGTGGATGTATACGATCTTGGATTTCAGCCCTCGTTTAATATTTCGTTCAACTTTTAAATCTGCCTTATTTATTCCAGGAAATAAATATCTGCCTCATCAATAACCCCAGAGGCATTCTGGGCGTCAGGCACCTCCGACGAGTATACAAACTCTCTTGCTTTTTCGGCATCCTCCACCTCATACAGTAATACGACTTCGTCGGGCTCTTCCACATTACGCCATAAGTGCTGCAACTCCATGCCTGCCTCTTTATGGGCTTTTCTATGAGATTCAAATACTTCTCTCCACCGAACGAAATCAGCAACTTTATGCCGCACCAATAGATGCATAATTTAATATCCCTTTTATCTGTGATCGATATCTTTATTTCTGCCTAATAATAACAAACTTTATTGTCCATTGAGTTCAACCTAACCCACTGGGTTGGAACGAGTATCTCCTCACACACATTAAGTTTGGGCAACAGTGATTGGAATTAAATCATTAACACAAATATTCAGTGACCGTGGAAAAATTAGATCCTGCTTCTTTTAACAAAATTTGTAATGTTGACAAGTTCGATTTTGAGACTACGGAAGAGATTGAAGATTATACCACTATTCTAGGTCAGGACCGCCTCTCCTCCGCTATGCAGATGGGGGTTGAAATGGAAAAAGACGGCTACAATATCTTTGCTCTCGGTCCCCAAAAAACCGACAAAGAGACTCACATCCGGCACTTCCTTGAGGATCAAGCGGAAGAGGAAGCCACCCCGCAGGATATCTGCTACGTAAATAATTTTGACGACCAGCTGAAGCCCAAACAACTGCTGATGCCGGCCGGCCGCGGCATGGATCTACAAAAGATGATGGACGATTCGCTTGAGGATCTGATTCCGACACTGGTTTCCGCCTTCGAAACAGAAGAATATCAGAACAGGAAACAGGCCCTGAAAAACCAGATTCAGCAGGAGCAGGATCATACCTTTGAAGAGCTTCAACAAAAAGCCCAGAAAAAGGGATTAGCACTTATCCGTACCCCCTCCGGCTTTTCGTTTGCTCCCACCAAAAACGGTAACCTGATGAGTGAACAAGAGCTCCAGGAACTGCCGGACGAAAAACGGGAAGAACTGGAAGAACATATGGAAGAGTTGCAGAAGGAGTTGCAGGAGATCATAAAAAAGATGCCTGCCAATAAACGTAAAGTACGCGACAAAATTAAAGACCTCGACAGAGAAATCGCCTCCTACGCTATCAAAGAGCTGTTCAAGGAGATCCGCGATGAGTTTTCCGACCTCGAAACGTACAGGAATTCCTTGACAATATTGAGCTGGATATTATCGAAAATGTGCAGGCTATCCTCAGCAACCAAAGCGGCCAGCAAGGGGGCATGGCGGCCATGATGCAGCAGATGAGCGGACAAGGCGGTGGGGGCGGTAGCATGGGTATGAGCCCGACAACCAAATCGACCCCGGAGGACCATCCAATTGTTCAGCGCTACCGGGTAAACGTGATGGTGGACCACTCCGATACAGAGGGAGCACCTGTTGTGTATGAAGATAATCCCAGTTACAAAAACCTGCTGGGACGGGTTGAGTACAAATCCAAAATGGGGGCCCTAAAAACAAACTTTAACCTGATCAAGCCCGGCGCCCTGCACAAGGCCAATGGCGGCTACCTGATTACTGGATGCCCGCCGTGTGCTGTTGGAGCCGTTTGCATGGGAGGGACTTAAACGCGCCCTTAAATCGGGTGAGCTTAAAATAGAGTCGCTGGGTGATTCCTACAGTATGATCAGTACTGTTTCGCTGGAGCCCGAACCGCTCGATCTCGACGTAAAAGTGGTACTGCTGGGTGAGCGGCTGCTCTATTATCTGCTGTGCAATCTCGATCCCGACTTCAACGCGCTGTTCAAAATTGAAGCTGACTTCGAAGATGAAATTGACCGCAATTCCGACAATCAGAAGCTCTATTCCAAGCTGCTTGCGGGACTTGTCCACCAAAATGAGCTGCGCCATTTCGATAAGCACGCCGTATCTAGAGTTATTGAACAGAGTGCACGCCTGGTGGGAGATAACGAGAAGCTCAGTACAAAGACCGAAGAGCTCAGCGAGCTGATGGTGCAAGCTGATTTCTGGGCAGGAAAAAATAATCGCGACGTTGTCAAGCGGGAGGATGTACAGAAAGCGATTGATCAGCAGGTGTTCCGCGCCAGCCGTATTCGTGATAAAATCCAGGAGTCCATCGAGCGCGATCAGATATTCATTGATACGGAAGGCACGGCCGTCGGGCAAGTGAATGGTCTTTCAGTAATGAAACTGGGTGAGCTGATGTTCGGCCGTCCCAACCGAATAACGGCCAGCGTGCAGCTGGGTAAGGGCGAAATCATCGACATTGAACGCGAGGTGGATATGAGCGGCCCGATCCACTCCAAAGGGGTCATGATTTTGAAAGGCTTTCTGGGCGATCGATATGCACAGGAACGTCCGCTTTCGCTCTCGGCCAGCCTGGTGTTTGAGCAGTCTTACTCCAATATTGATGGAGACAGCGCCTCGTCAGCCGAACTGTATGCACTGCTTTCCGCCATTGGTGAGATCCCGATCAAGCAATCGCTGAGCGTAACAGGTTCGATTAATCAGCATGGTAAAATTCAGCCGATCGGGGGAGCCAATGAAAAAATCGAGGGCTTTTTTGATGTTCTGCAAGCAACGAGGACTGACCGGTGACCAAGGGGTCTTAATCCCTAAATCAAACGTTAAAAACCTGATGCTGCGTAAAGATGTTATCGAAGCCGCCGAAGATGATAAGTTCCATATCTACCCGGTAGAGACCGCGGATGAAGGTATACAGATTCTGACCGGCCTCGAGATGGGGGAAGCTGACGAAGAGGGCAACTATCCTGAAGGAACCATCAATTACAAGGTTGTCAAAAAACTGGACAAACTGGCCAGTGACCGGAAATCTTTTGTATCCTCAAAGAATGGGAAAGAGAACGGTTAGAACTTGAATAAAATGAATCAAGAACGTCCTACTATTTATTTCCGTCGTATTTTGGTGGCTCTTGATACCTCGGCCCACAGCCGGGCAGCCCTTCACGCAGCAGCCCAACTTGCCAAACTAGCCGAAGCAGAGCTCAAGGGCCTGTATGTTAGTGATGCCACCTGGCACCGGTTGGGTAAACTCTCTCTTATAAAGGAGATCAGCGAAATTACGGGGGAATCACGCTCCCTGGGAGAAGAGGAGATGGAGAAACAGAGTGAGCTGATTAAGAAACGTATTGAAGATTACCTGAGCAAAATTGCGCGTAGCTCGGGCATCTCCTACAGCTTAAATTCTGTGCGCGGTTCTATTGGTGAAGAATTACTTAAAGCCGCGGAGGGGGTTGATTTAATCACAATCGGGCGGACCGGTCATTCCCACAAACAGGAAGACAAGTTGGGTAAAACTGCCCGCTATATTATAAAGCATGCTCAAAAACCGGTGCTGGTTCTGGAACAAGGCCTTACCATAGGCAACGCGCCGATTATCTGTATTTATGACGGCACTGAACAAAGTCAACGGGGGCTGAAACTAGCCCTCAACCTAGCGAAAAAGCAACGCAACCAGCTGCAAATTATTGGTTTGGCAAACCAGTCTGAATCGATTCAAAATCGAAATAAAGAAATTGAGGAGCACGTTCAGAATGCGAAGGTCCAGGTACGCCTGAACCTGCTTAACCAGGATAATATCTGGAACCTGACACGCATGCTTAACAAAATGCAGGGCAGCTTGCTCATTATCCCTAAAAATCAGCCCTTGATAAAAGATGAATGGGCCGGCAAAATTTTTAACATGGCTAAATGCCCCATGTTGTTAATGAATTAGCCGAAATAGCAGGAAGAGGAAATATTCTATCGCTTCCTACACTTTTGCAGCAATAGTATTGTCGAGGTGAGTGAGTATTTGTGTCCAGCCTTTGGTGTGATTCTCTTTCATTTCCGCATTAGGCAGGAATTCGTGGGTTAACGTCACCTCGGTATTCTTTTTAACTTCTGTCAGTGTTATGGTGACCAGTGTATCCTGAACTGCCTTTGAGTTCCATGTAAAGACCAGTTTCTCATTCGGGACAATCTCTTTGTACTCGCCTTCGTGGCTGTAGGTCTCATTCTGGCCATGCATATCAATCTGGTAAGATCCCCCTACCACGGGGTCATTCTTTACAGTAGCCGACCACCCGTCCGCACCGGCATAAAACCATTTTTGCATAATGGTACTATTTGTTAATGCCTCAAAAACAGTCTTTCTGTCGGCATTAATCACTCTTTTAACGGTTAACTTATTATTGTTATCTGACATGGTTTTTATCCCTTTTATCTTGACTTAATTGTCTGAACCTTTTTGTACTTACGAATCGTTATTCTTGCTTTTCTCAATGAACTGCTCCAGCTCATCCATCCGGCTCTCCCAGAATTCCCGGTACTTTTTGATCAGGTCTAAAACTGGGATCATCGGTTCGTAATTCATCCGACACCGGTAGCTTCGGCCCTCTTTTTTCTTGATGATCAGGTTGGCTTGCTCCAGCACTTTCAGATGTTTTGATACAGCGGCCAGCGACATTTTATACGGATCAGCAATTTCATTAACCGTGTGCTCTTCTTTCGCCAAGCGCAAAAGGATGTCACGACGCGTGCTGTCAGCCAGTGCCTTGGAGAGTAGAATCAAGTATTTCATTATTATATTCAACCATCAGGTTAAATATTAAGCAATAATATAATTATATTCAACTACTTGGTTAAATAAAAATAATAGGCAGGTTGTACTTTAAAAATCGGAAGCCTTTTCCATGTGGAGTTTTTTGGGAGGCAGGTTTAAGTACTGATGCTTACTCTTCATCCACAAGGGCTACCACTTCAATTTCCACCAGCATATCGGGATCAATTAGCCGGCTAACCTCTACCATGCTGGTGACGGGGCGAATCTCATCGAAAAACATGCCGTGCGCGCGACCGATCATTTCCCACTGATCTATGTTGGTCACATAGATCCGCGTTCGCACCACGTCTTCAAGTGTCGCATCTACCCTTCTGAGTGCATGATCAATATTATTGATGATCTGGACGGTTTGTCGATAGGGATCATCCTTTCCGACAATTTGACCGTTCTCATCGGTAGCCGTAGTTCCCGATACATACACGTGGTTTCCCTTGCGGACGGCTCGGGAATAGCCTACCAGTTGTTCCCATCTCGTTTCCGAGGAAATATTAACTCTTTCCATAAAACCTCTCTGAATTCCTGTAATTTTGTTTCGGCCTTTGAAGACCGGGGTGCTGATCATCACAATTATTTATATGTAAGTTACACAGAGAAGCTTCAAACTACCACTTTTTTCAATTTTGCCTTTTTTGAATATCCATGAGGTCGCTTTCCCGGGCGGCTTTTTCGCGCTGTTTTTTGTAGAAATTCAGCAGGCGGGGATCCTTGATAATATCATTCCTGGTGATTTTTTTCTTAAGGTAGAGCCCGTTAAAACTGGTGCAACGGCTCAGACCCACATACAGCTGACCGTTGACAAATGCGCCCCTTCCAAGGTCAAGAAATACCTGGTCAAACGTAAGCCCCTGGCTTTTGTGGATAGTCATAGCCCAGGCCAGCTTAACAGGATACTGGATGAAGCTTCCCTTGACTTCCTCCTCCACCCTGTTTCTGCGTTTGTTGTATTTGTATTTGATATTATGCCATGTTTCTTTCCCCAGCTCGTGGATTTCTCCATTTTCCAGGCGGACGGAAATTGAGTCTTTTTCCAAGTGTTCTATCTTGGCGATTGAGCCATTCACCCACCGCCGGCCTTCAAGATCATTTTTGATAAAAATGACCTGTGCCCCCTCCTTCAACTCCAATACCTGATCAGTCGGAAAACGATCTTTGGGAAACTCTCCCTCCAGCTCGGCGTGGTAGCGGTAGGATGGTTCGTCGATAAGTTCCAGCCGCCGATTGTTTTCGTTATTGGCCACGCGGTTGGTGGTGGTGAGCGTCACGACATAATCTTCTTTCCCCGGAAGGTAACCTGGGGCGTAGCGCTTGTTCAGCTGCTCCAAGTGCCGCTGATCAACCAGCCCGGTTCGGACCCTGTTCAGCAGGTGAACAAAGGCCGTATCCTCCTGCCGGTACACTTTGAACATCTCCACAAAGTTAAAATCCGCTTCCTCAAATACGGGTGCATCAAAAAAATATTCCGAATCGTAACTATTGGAAAATATATCCTGCTCCACCGGATCGTTTTGGACCACCGGCGGCAACTGAAAAATATCACCAAACAATACCAGCTGCTTGCCTCCGAACGGCTGATATCTATTGCCGGTGTTCAGTCGCAGCGAATGGTCAATAGCCTGAAATACATCCGAACGGAGCATGGAAAGCTCATCGATGATAATCATATCCACTTTTTCCAGCAGGCGTTGACGCTGACTGCCCGAACGGAACTCCTTGATAGAATCATCATTCGGCAACATCGGTTTGAACGGAAACAGGAATAGCGAGTGGAGTGTCATTCCACCCACATTGATAGCCGCAATACCTGAAAAGGCTGTCACAAGCGAGCTTTTTATAGCATTTTCAGCCAGATAGTGCAGGAAGGTAGATTTGCCGGTACCCGCTTTTCCCGTGATGATAAAGTTTTCTCGAGAGCTGTTAATCCGTTGAAACAACTTCTCTAGAAACGGGTCGTTGGGGTACTCATCCGGCAACTGGATGCGTGGATTTTGTGCGCTCATAACGTAAAAACTAGCATTCTTTTTGCATTTACATGGAATTTACTAAATAAGAATAGATCAATGAATGGAAAAATAGAATGGGCTTACTGCCTGACCTTTTTTACATCTCTCGGAAAAATGGAATGAAGAGATAATCCCCGAAGAAGAGTGCCGAACCGATCTGTTGCCGGGCCGCCTATTCTCAAGATACCGAGCGTTTATATGGAAATAAATATTTTGCGTTTATACAGGAAATAAGTCAGATACCACATTAATGCCAATACGATAAGGGATGTTACTATCCCGATCCAGGCATCCGGAACAGATAATACAGCAAGTGGCCCCGAGGTAAATACCTCAACCATTTCATAGAACCAGTCCACACCGCCAAGCTCACTGAAAAGATAGATAAACAGTGGATTCATACCCACAATTGCAAAAAATCGACCCGTATTTGTAGATATTTTTTTCACATCAAAAACATAGAATGAACCAGCTAGTGCCAGCAAACACCATCCACCAGATACGATGGTAAAAGAGGTCGTTGCAATACGTTTGATAATGGGGGTGATCGGGTTTAAAGCATAACCCAGTATAACGAGACTGACACCAAAAATGAGAAGTATTTTAATTTTATCTGTTGTTTCCCGATGGCTGATTAATAACTGCCCGGCCACTACCCCCCAAAATAGTATGAGCCGCTGTTGGAATAGCATTTACTGCCACCCAGTGCCCGCCGCTGAACTTTCCCATTAATACAAGATCCAGCCAGGAACCAAAGTTTTTGTCCGGGATAAAAGGCTGGCTGAAACCATCAACCGACCAAAGCCGGTAGAGTAACTCCGTCAAAACCAACAACCCAATAGAAAAACCGATCTGAAATTTCCAGCTTTTGCGCATAATCAGGAAAGCCAAAAGGTAGGTAAAGGAAAGTTGTGAGAGGACGTTCCACAGTTCAAAGACCAGCTCACCGGCATACACGCAGTGCAGCGTTAATCCCAGCGCGAGCAGTACAAAAGATCGATTAATGGCATGTTTGAAGGTTGTTCCCCAAGAATCACCGCGCGCCCACCGTTTCCCAAATGAAATCGGCATAGCCACTCCGACGATGAACATGAAGAAAGGCTGAACCAAATCCCAAAATCGGGAGACCATTCCATGGGTGGTGATGAAACTGGGTTCCGATGGTACTAATGATGCTTCCTTCGAAGTATGGGTCAACCACAGCAAACCACAAACCAGCTCCTTCAGCTACCAGCAGAAACATGGTTATACCCCTGTAAAAATCGAGTGAGAGCAGGCGTCCGTACTTGTCCAGCAGTGAGTTGTCAATTTTCCCCATCTACCCCATCCCTATTTATTTTCAAAGGTCAAAGCTAATGTTAATTAAAAACCTACATCCCTTTTTTGTGAATTTGAATCAAGTAAAAAATGATCCGCATATAGTGTTATTCCTGCTCTGAGAGTGATTTGATATACATTGTAATTGACTGGATCTCGTTTTCTGAGAGAATTCCTATAAATGATGGCATCTCCTGTCCAAATCCCTCAACCACGCGGACTTCAGGTTGGAGAATTGATTCTTTGATGTAGGCTTCGTCGGCAACGGTTTGGGTGGTATCCACAAATTGCCGTTGAGAACCAAACAAACCCTGCATCGTGGGACCGTAATATCCCTGCTCATTTCCATCGATGGAGTGGCAGCTCGATGCATCCCGTCTGCCTGAACAACTCTCTGCCCCGCTCGACTGTGGGCGGTTGCTCCTCCTGTTCTGTAACACTGGTCGCCGCGGATTCCATAGCAAGTTCATCAATATTGAGATTGGGAAACCCGTAGGCAGCCAAGTTTGGCTCCTGCACATCGTGCACGGAAAACCAAAGCTGATCATCGATGGCCGTACCATCACTTGATTGGATGCTATAATCCACCTGCATCTGCATCGTTTCCTGTATATCCGGAATTACCAGGAATATGCCTTTTCCATCTTCTGACAGGTGTGAGGAAAACACGGGCAGAAGTTCTTCCCCTGGTGAGCCATTCAGCTTATAGTGCCCCGAACCATAATTTTCTGTTCGCTTGTAGTTCCAGCGTTTTACCTGGTAATTTGCAGGATTCGTTACTGCTTCTTCATCTAAGTTCCTCGGTAAAACGGATCATTACACCGCCATTGCGTACTTTAAACTCATCAGGCATATAGGCCGGCTGTCCGGTATGGCGCACGCGCAAGATAGCGCTGATTTCTTCTGTATTCACTCCCCAAAGAGAGAAGCCCGTAATGTAGAGCTTACCATCACCAGGATTGACAGCCCCCTTCATAGTTGGGGCCGTATACCTGGCTGGAATTACCGAAGCAGCTCCTTGAACCGCGTTATCTGTGCTGTCGAACAAGATGCTAAACAAGCCCGGTCGTCCGTAAGACAAATGAACCAGTTTGCCATTCAATGGTCCCATCTGGTCGCTGGTGATCCAGGTCTGTCCCGCACCTGATGGATCTACCCGGTGGGGAAACCAGTGCAAAGGTTGGGTTATATCCGCATCAGGATTTAGATGTTTAGAAACAGGTACACCGAAATAATCACCTTCTTCTATGATGTGAATCGGCGAAGAAGGCACAAAATTACCTTGCTGATCTGAAGCGGTGAGCAGGCCGGTTTCCGGATGAATTCCAAGATACGGCATTCGCAATCCGTCGGCGATCGGTGTAACTGTACGACCATCGGCAGAAACTTTGAGCACCGATCCACTGTGACGCGAACCATAGCGAAAACCCGTCATGGCGACAGGAGCGAATTGCGGGCCGTTAGCACCAGCAGACCCCTTGCTTACATAAAAACCGCCATCTGGAGCTGGAACCATGCTGCCGGGCCATTCACGTGTTTCCATTGACTGGGCCATCCCGTTGGAGAAGTTTTCGTAGTAGTCGGCCTCCCCGTCATTATTCAAATCGTGGAAACGGACGATACCTTCCCGACCAAACACGTAAATTTTTCCGTCCCTAACGGCGATGCTCTGAGGGTCATACAGGCCAGAGGCAAATCGATTCCATTCCATGTCGGAAAGATCCTGGTCAATTCCCTCAACTGTCCAGACGTCACCTTCAAATGTTACAATCGCGGCCCGGTTACCATCGAAAAAATCAATATCTACAGCACGTACATTACGATTCCAGTGATTGGGAATAGGAAGAGTTAGCTTGTCAGTAACAAATGCCGAGGTATCCGGGGCTATCTGTCCCTGGGTGTGGACGGTTTGCTCCCAATGCGGTTCTCCTCCATCAGAAACGTCAGGAATCTGGGTTTCTACGCTGCTTAACATCTCCTTAAAATTATCGATGTTTTGCGCGGAACCGCTCCAGATAAGCAGCGTATTTGTAAGCTCCTGGTTTGAAGAAGATACCTGCATCGTAACATACCGGTTATCAATAACCTGCAGCTCGGCATTCGCTGAATCAGCCAAGCCCACAACAGTAACTGAATCTCCATCTGTCCCGTGATACAACATCGCAATATTCTCCTGGACTTCACTTTTAACGCCATTCTGGCGCTCCGCAGCAACCAGCGAAAGCTCCTGTTGGGGCTGGCTGATGGTAAATGTCCGTGTAAAAGCAGTATTAGTTTCAGAAGTAATGCTACCGGGCTTTTCCAAAATTTCAGTACCACTTACGGTATATGACAACACAGCTTCTTTTCCTTCAACATGTACACCATTCCATCGCCCCATTTCAGCAGGGATTGGGCCCCATGAGGGCAAGTCAGGACCGGGCGATGGCGGACGTGGATCACTAAATTGGGGTGCACCCGCAGACCATCCTGGATACAAACCGGTAGCCACCTGGGGATCTCCCAATACTACCGGGAACTCATTACTTTTATTGTGAAAGTCACGATAGGAGACCTGTGCCATGGTGACCATCGGCAGAAAATCTCCGGTCCAGGCCACTGACCATCGAAGCATATCGGTATCAAAGCAGGCATAGGCTTCGTTGCCCAGCTGCAATGCCAGGCAGCGTGTAGTTACATTGTCGGAGGGGAAACCGGGCCCAAGCTTTCGGGCATCAATCGAAGTCGTTATAAAGGGAAAATCCGGTTCCACAAAATGATCGATGCTATCCGGATTAAAGGTTTGCTCATTTAACACCTCATAATCATTCGTTTGGCCACACCCAACAAAAAGCCCGATTATTCCAGCAAGGCATGCATATTTTAAGGAAGCAGAGAAAGGAAAAGTTGATTTGTACATATTCGTTAAGAAATTACTTCTGATCAAAACTATGAAATTTGCAGGGTTCTTCTTTTATAAAGCTTTAGCTATTACAAGGCTTCCACCGTTATTCCCGGTGGATATGCGTAATCGTTCCACAGCCGATTTAACAGTTCGGGATCGGGATCACCGTCGTATGTCACGTAGCGATATTGCATAATGTAAGGATCCCCCGGCTCGATCACCATATTGCCAAGTTGCATCGGGGCGTATGTAAAATAGGGCGTCTGGGGATGGATTCGAATAGGCTGCGGCGCCCGATAATTTTCAGGATGACCAAGTACTGCAATGCCCGCGGTAGCACCATCCACTACACCCCCCATGTGACTCCATCGTGCCCTTGTTTCATTTGCACTGTCCCGGCCATGGCCTTCCGAAGTTAAGAATGTAACGTTTGCGGGATCATTCCATTGCTGATGTCCCCGAAATGCCATGCCGCCGTAGTGATACTGAGGAAGTATAAGCGGATGCAAAGTATTGGCAGAATGGGTAAGGGTGACATCAAACAGGTGATAGTCAGCGCTGTTTTGGAAAATTCTTACCTCCCACTCTTCATTGAGTGCCACTACTGGCGCGGGAGCAGAGATATCCACATGGAAATTTTTTGTAACTATTCCCCCATGCACCGGACCCTCCCATTTCAAATCCACGGAATCGCCTCGAGCAACCTCGGCCGTTTTATCCTGGATGTTCCAGAAATCCGGCGTACGTCCCTGAAATTGCGTACTGGTCCACGCCGCCCAGATTCCGTAATGATGCGTGTGAACGGTGGTGTCCAGGTGGTTGGTCAACTGTGTTCCGTTGGGTGAATATACAGGATGAATATATCCTCCACGTCGATATACTTCGTCCATCCCTTTAGGTAGATTGTTTTGTTTATGATAAAAGGAAAGTACTTCATCCCCACCAGAGTTGAACTGAAGTGTATTTTCCTCTTCAGTAAGAGAGATCCCCTGATTGGAATTGCCGGGGTGCTGAGAGGAAGTATTAAGGGTATATGTTTTGGATGTTCCCGCCTGGAGGCGTTCTATCACAAACCATCCTCTATTTTGCTGGTCCACTTGCAGTGCCGTTTCCTGTCCGGACCCATCCTCGATGGTGTATATGCCCGGTTCAACAACCTGTGGAAATGTGAATGATGCAATCGACTCAATCCGGTCGAAGTTTCCTGCACTTGCGGTAATTCTGTACTCTTGTGCAGGCTGAGCCTGAATAAATGCTGTGGGTACCAACAGCAAAAGCAGCAGCCCCACCCATACGTTTACAAATCTGACTAGCATATTTAACTACCGATTAAGAGTGAACTGATCCCCTCTGGCACTACTCCGATATCGATACCCAGGAACATGGTAAACAGGAAGTAGGTAAGCAGGGTGATTAATACGGCGAAAAAGAGATTGAGTACAAGGCCGGCCCTGGTCATTTGCGGAATATCCATCACGCCACTACCATAGACAATGGCATTCGGCGGTGTTGCCACCGGCAGCATAAAGGCACAGCTTGCGACCATGGTTACTGGAACTGCAAAAAGCAGGGGATCCTGCCCAATGCTTATCGCCACGGACCCGATGACCGGCAGAAACGCTGCGGCGGTGGCAGAGTTACTGGCCAGCTCTGTGAACATGATAATAATGAGTGAAATAATCAGAATGATCAGGATAACAGGCCATCCTCCCAGAATTTCAAAGTATCCCCCCACCCATTGCGCAAGACCGGTACGCTGGATGGCACCTGCCAGTGAAAGTCCGCCTCCGAACAGTATGAGCACACCCCAGGGAATTTCCTCGGCGTCTTTCCAGCGCATCAGGAAACGACCTTTGCTCAGGTTTACCGGAATCAGGAACATAATAAGCGCCCCAAATATTGCGATGCTAGCGTCTGAGAGTCCCGGAATTACCTGTTCAATAAGTGGACGAGTAATCCACATTACAGCCACCAATACAAACACTCCTGCTACCAGTTTTTCCGGTTTACTTATCTCGCCAAGTCGATCCATCTCACTATCGATATACTGTTGGCCTCCCGGCAGCTTATCAATTTTAATCGGGAAAGCTATATTGGTAAGAGAATAAAAAATGATTGGCAGCCCTAAAATCACGACCGGAATCCCAAGCGTCATCCACTGGGCAAAGCTAATTTCCACGCCGTAAGCATCCTGCACGAAAGCAATCATCAGGGCGTTCGTGGGTGTTCCGATCACGGTGCCGAGCCCACCAACGTTAGCGGCATAGGCAATGGCCAACATCAGGGCAACAGCAAAATTTTTGTACTGAGCTTGCTCCTGTAGAGTATTATCACTGGTTCGAGTAAGCTGGATCACCGAAAGTCCGATCGGCAGCATCATCATGGTGGCGGCGGTGTTACTTACCCACATGCTCATGAAAGCGGAGGAGACGATAAATCCAAAGATAATATTACGTGGTTTGGAACCAATCGCCCTTATAATATTCAGGGCAATTCTGCGGTGCAGATCCCAACGTTGCATGGCAATAGCAATGATAAATCCCCCCAAAAAGAGGTAAATCATCGGGTCGGCGTAGGGTGCAGCTGATGTTTCAATGTCAGATATGCCCAATACGGGGAACAGCACGAGGGGAATTAATGCCGTTCCGGAGATGGGGATTACCTCGGTAACCCACCATGTGGCCATCAGTACAGCTACTGCCGCGGTTCGCCAGCCTGCGATACTTAATCCTTCCGGTGAACTGGAAAAAATCATGAGTATGAAAAGGAATAATCCTCCCAAAAATCCCAGCCATTTTATCGTTCCTACCGGTTCATTGCCGGAGCCATCACCTGAGGTTAAATTTTTGCTTTGATCTTCAGCATTTTTAGCTATTTCATCTGATGTTTGCTCACCCATATTATCTTTTTTTAAAGTAAGGGCACAATATCATTATGCCATCCAAATTCATATTTTAGTTAGCCGTTTTAGTTTGCAGATAATCTAGTTTATCTAACCTAAGACGGTACTTAAAATCTATCGTAATAAGATTATTTATTTATATGTACCTCATGTTTAAATAGCTCATTAAACATTTGCCAAAAATGTCCAAACTTCTTTACAACCGCTCAAGTGTTAAACCGCCATCTATCATCATCACATCGCCGGTAGAATAAGGAAAGTCACCCTGTGCCAGAGAAAGCACGGCTTTGCCTACATCTTCTGGTTGTCCCCACCGTTTTTGCACGGTCAATCCTTCGGAGATCAGTTTATCATACTTTTCGGTCACTGCCGAGGTCATATCTGTTTTTATGATACCCGGACGCACCTCATAAACTGGAATATCGTATTCCGCCAGCCGGACAGCCCAGATTTTATTGTGCATGGCCAGACCCGCTTTGGAGATGCAATACTCTCCGCGTTTGGGCGAAACCACGGTAGCTGAAATAGAACCTACTGTTACCAGTGTGGCTTCAAAGAATCATCTTGCTCTTTTTGGTCTACCATCCAACGAGCAACAGCCTGCGTTAAAAAGTACGGCCCTTTCAGGTTGATACTCATCACACGGTCATAACTCTCTTCGGTGGCAATGAGGGGATCCTGGCGCTCTTTCGGGGCCACCCCGGCGTTATTAACCAGCAGATTCAGCCGGCCAAAGTGAGATCTTATTTTACTGATAACCGATTCCCGATCCTCTCGCTTGCTAATATCTCCCTGGCAATAAATGGCCTCGGCATCGCCGGAGTTCAGCTTCTCAAAGGTTTCCTGCACGCCCTCATCATTTTCGGGCCGCACGCCGTTGAATGCAAGATCATAGCCGTTGTCGGTTAACTTCTTCGATATCGCCAGTCCGATACCCCTCGAACCGCCGGTTACAAGTGCTACAGGTCGCATATATTTGAATTATTTTTCTATTCCGTTAAAAAAAGTGTAATAGGATTCATCATTTGCCATTCTATGGAGATAAAGTACCAGTTCCCGCATATGGTAATCGCCCCACATGCTTGACTCTCCACAGGGGATTTTTTTTCCTTCGGGGATATAATCCCACCCGTTCGGGCGGTGATATACTGAATGGAGCAGCAAGCCCTGGTGATTCTGATCGGTACTCAAATAGGGTTCGTCAAGCAGCGTTTCGGCGACCGTCAGACCAGCCTGCCAGTATTTTTCTCCTTTTTCCTGCTCTCCACTCGATTGCAGGTAGTGACCAAGACGCAGCAACCCCTGTGCACCTATGGCCGCTGCAGAACTGTCTACCGGCTCAAAATCATTATAGGGATCGGCCGGTGAGCTGGTATAATCCCCCAGGTTGTGTAATTCTGGCGCCCCGGTATCCCAGTATGGGATGCCATCCTGCGAGCTGTTTTCAATGTAAAAATCGCAGGTGGCAGTGGCGGCTTTTAGCATCATCGATTCAATCTCTTCTCGTCCACCAAACGGCTCCAGCTCCTCATCTTCAAGTACCTTAATATACTCGAGCTGTTCCGGGAAACCGCACATCGCCCAAGCCAGACCTCTGGTCCAGGTTGAGAACGGAGAGTATCCCTGTTGTGAATTGGGGCATCTGAATACGCCGTTTTTCACGTTAAAAACTGCCTCGTGCGTTGTTCGTCCGCGCACATCATAGGCATCCCGGCCTTCTCCATAATAGACGCTGAATTCGGCTGTGGAGCGCGCATGTTGAATAAGCCGATCTAGCAAGGATATCTGCTTATCTTGTTCACCAAACAACTGGTGGCCCAGGCTGTAGCTAAGCGCCAGGGCACGCAGCGTACGAACAGTATCCACAAACAGCGAATGTGGTCCGTTAAAAGAGTAGATAAATCCCCCTCCATCAGACGTTTCGGTCCACCGCGAGGCCTGTACCGCCCCGGTACTTTTTAGAGCCAGATCATAAAAATGCTGCTCCCATCTGCCGGCATTAATTCTACCTTCATAAGACAGCCTTCGAAGGGCGCCATAAGTACTCACATTGTTAAACCCGTGATCGTGAACACCGATGTGGGTTATGTGAGGGGCCATTTTGTTGAGTGTGGCGTCTCTTCCCCACTCCAGGAACTCCTGCTGGTCGGTGGCATCAAACTGGATCAGCTCTGATCCAAACTGGAAGCCCTGGGTCCACTCTGTCCACCCGCGTGTTGTGTATTTGCCCGCTTCGGTAAAAACCGGTGATCCCTGCGAAGGATCATACTCCTTGCGGATCAGGCGGATTTTTTGTGCGGATATCTCCCAAAAATTAGCAAGTAATCGTTCCAGGTCGGATACTGAAATGTCATTCCGAATGTCCATGCGAACTTGGTTTTTTATATGATTTTACGTTCTGATATCAGGTCAACGTTGGGATATCGATCCACTCCCGTTTTTTGGAGGCTTCATACCCTATTTCGGCCAGTTGCACGCCTTTGGCTGCCTCCAACAGATTCCATCGGAACGGTTCGTCTTTGACTACGTGGCGGAGAAACAGCTCCCACTGAATTTTGAAAGCGTTATCAAACTCCTGCTGGTTCGGCATTTCAATCCAATCATCAAAAAAATTATGGTCGGAATCAACATCGGGATTCCATACTGGTTTGGGGGTTGCAGAATGGGGCTGAATCCACGCTTTGCGCAATCCTGCCACGGCCGATCCTTTGGTTCCATCCACTTGGAAAGTCACCAGATCATCGCGACGCACGCGGGTAGTCCAGGAGGAATTGAACTGGGCAATAATATTATCTTCCAGCTCAAAAATGGCGTAGGCAGCATCATCGGCTGTCGCCTTATACGGCGTTCCATCCTCTTCGTAACGCTTATCGATATGGGTCGTTTCCAGGCAGGATACCCGTTTAACCTCCCCAAAAATATTATCCAGCACATAGCGCCAGTGGCAGAACATATCCAGGATAATGCCGCCGCCATCCTCTTCCCGGTAGTTCCATGAAGGACGCTGCGGGGCGATGGTCTCTCCCTCAAAGACCCAGTAACCAAAATCGGCCTTGACGGAGAGAATCTGCCCAAAGAAGTCCTGTTCCCTGAGCTGCCTTAATTTAGCGAGGCCTGGCAGCCATAATTTATCCTGTACAACCCCGTGCTTGATTCCCGCTTCTTCAGCAATATGATGAAGCTCCAGGGCGTCAGAAGTATTGAGTGCTGTTGGTTTTTCACAATAAATATGCTTGCCGGCGGCTATCGCTTTTTTAATATGAGGGGGCCGCAAATCGGTGCGCAGGGCATCAAAATAGATAATGTTATCAGGGTCTTCGAGTTCCTTATCCAGATCAGTAGTCCACTTTCCTATGCCGGTCTGCTCGCATAGTTTCTTGAGTTTCACCGCATTTCGACCTACCAGCACCGGTTTGGGCATGATTACCTCATCCTCGCTGATCCTGACCCCACCCTGTTCTATAATTGGCACGATGGAGCGTAGCAGATGCTGGTTGGTACCCATTCGCCCGGTTACACCGTTCATAATTATGCCTACGTTGTGCGTCGTTAACTGATCCTGATCCGCCATCTTCCTGTCCTTTCCTTTCTGATAATTAAATTAATTGTTTTTGTACTCTTCAGCGGGCTCGGTACACTGGGGCCAAGCGCCTTCCGGTAGCGGTGGTACATCTTCTCCTGCTTTGGGCAAGGTGCCTTTCAACTCCTGCTTCCAGTGGTCTACATCTCCGGCCGGACCGTAGCAATACACAAACTTGAGTGGTTCATCCCCCACATTTGTTAGCTGATGAAACTCATTGGACGGAATATAGACCGTCTGTCCTCCAGTTATATCCTGCTTCTCTTCACCCAGGCAGATCTCCCCGGTTCCCTCCAGGATCATATAAATCTCTTCCTGGGGATGATTATGCCAAGGCACCTGGCCGCCCTTCGGTTCCAGCGTAACAAAACCCAGGGAAAAGTTCTCGGCCTGAATGTCGGAACTTCCTCCCGCAATATTCTTGGTCAACCGTCGTGCTGGAAACGTTTTGCCTTCGGTCTTCTCGAGGTCTACTATTTTCATAGTTTCAATATTTTGTAATTCTGATTTATTTAAAAAATTAGTCTATAACTCTTGCAACTGTTTTTACCCGACTACCTGTGAAAGCTTTGACTCACAAACTTAAGTACTTCGGGTAGCGCTGTACGCCAATACTCCCAGGTATGCCCCCCATCACGGACCTGGAATTCGTGGTCAATATCCTTGTCTATCATGCGGCTGTGTAGCTCCATGTTACCTTTAATCAAAAAATCATCATCCCCACAGTCTATATAGTAGCTAACACTATTGAGGGAATCTGCATTACCCGTCTCTATCAACTGCAGAATTGAGTTTTGCTGGTAATGGTCGGTCAGCCTGTCCTTCCCTTCCAGCCCTTTTCCAAAGGGAACGGCAAATACATTCTCCCAATTTTCTTGCGGCATATCTATGATCTCTTTGTTCGTCAAAATTCCCGCGCTCAACGGGGCCGCTGCTGAAAATAGGTCAGGGTGCTTCAGGGCCATAATCATGGTGCCATATCCGCCCATAGACAGACCTGCAACGGCACGAAACTCCTTGCTGCCGCGTGTGCGATATTCTTCATCAATCATGGGGATAAACTCTTCCACAAAAAAATCTTCGTACATCGTCTGTCCATCACTACTGTTGATATACCAACTCACACCGGCATCCGGCATCACGATAATCATATCCGAAACATCCACATTATCAGCCAGCTTATCTGCTATTTTCTTGACTTGGCCAAACTGGGTCCACCCGGTTTCATCATCTGAAAAACCGTGCAGCAGGTACAGAACCGGATAGTTTCGATTTGTAGCTTCATAAGCCGCGGGCAGATAGATGCTGTATTCCACATCTTTGTTTAAGAGATCACTGTTAAACGTGAGACTTTCCCTGATTTCGCCTCCTTGTGCCAGCGCGGAGATAGAGCTTACGGCCCAAATAAGCAGTATTACTATCCCTAATCGTAAAAGTTTTATTTTCATAATTTTTTAAGTCTATAATTTGTTCAATTTACTAGCCGGGTACTATAAGTACCTCCAGGCGACGTGGACCGTGGACCCCCTCCACACGATTCAGCTCGATATCCGAGGTGGCTGAAGGTCCAGAAATAAATGTGATTGGTCGACCTTCTTTTTTTACCTGTTTTTCGAAATGAGCAAACGCCTCAGGAATCAGCTCTACGATCTGGCTTTCCCGGACGATGCAGAGGTGATAATCAGGTAGCAGTGTAAGGGCACGCCGTCCCTGTCCTGGTCCTGCATCCAGCACGATGGTACCGGTTTGCGCAATGGCCAAGGCACAGGTTGTAATCACCCCGTCGGAGCCGTCCAGTTCCTCATTGGTTAGCTGCTCCTGGGGTTTGTCGTATAAAATTTCAATTGAGGCGGGTAACCACCTGGTTGGAAAACCGTTGGGCACCACCAATTGATGCGCCTGTTGCATTTCACAAGATCTATCCACAATCTCCTTGATAGATCTTGAGCCTGCTTTATGAACGTGTGCTTTGTATTCACCCACCCGCTTTGCGAACAGGTTAACCAGCTTTTCCCCGCTAAGGCCGCCTTCCTGGTGGTAATCACGATTTACGTTAACATCATCGGGTGATTCTTCCTCCGGTACACCGGAGAGCGCATTTCTGACTCTTCTTAATATTTCATCCTTGCTGTTACTCATCGCGCTCCCTCCACCATTCTCTGAATGTTTGGCTGGGAATCGGTTTAAGGTCACGCATGGCGGTCCACCCGGAAAGTTCACCCGGCAGATTGGAAATTGTGCCATCCCGAACAAAAAGGTTTTGCCCAAATCGCGCCATTTTCTGCGCCCGTTCATACCGAGATCGGTTTTTAAATGCACGTGCCATCAGCTTCATGCCAATATGCTCTTCGTCTAACTTTTGCCTGATTCCGCCTTTGCGCTTCTTCTCATCCACAATCTTTCCACGCAGATGAACCAGTACTTCCGGAATATTGATCTTAACGGGACAAACTTCGTAACAGGCACCACACAACGTAGAAGCATACGGCAGGCTGGCATGGCCCTCATCTTCTATACCTTTAAGCTGCGGGGTCAAAATTGCCCCGATCGGCCCCGGGTAGACCGAATTATAAGCATGTCCTCCAGTACGCTCATACACAGGACATACATTCAGGCAGGCACTACACCGGATGCAATTCAGGGTTTGCCGCCCGATCTCATCTGCCAGCACATTAGTACGACCGTTATCGAGCAGCACGAGGTGAAACTCCTGCGGTCCGTCGCCTTCGGTAACTCCCGTCCAAAAAGAATTATAGGGATTCATCCGCTCGGCGGTGGATGAGCGGGGCAACAGCTGCATAAATACTTCAAAATCGCGCCAGGTAGGAATTAGCTTTTCAATACCCATGACGGTAATAAGGGTTTCGGGAAGCGTAATACACATCCGGCCATTACCCTCTGACTCCACAACCGACACTGTACCTGTTTCTGCCACTGCAAAATTAGCGCCGCTGATTCCCACTTTAGCACTCAAAAACTTCTTGCGCAAATATAGCCGAGCTGCTTCCGCCAGATCTTCAGGACGATCACTCAGCTCCTCGTTTTCCAGTTTCTTTATAAATAGCTCTCGAATTTCTGCCCTGTTCTTGTGGATAGCTGGCACCAGAATATGAGAGGGCTCATCGCCTGCCAACTGTACAATGAGCTCAGCCAGATCTGTTTCAAGAGCTTGTATACCGTTGGCCGCCAGCGCTTTATTCAACTTAATCTCATCAGTGGTGATCGATTTTACCTTGACTGCTTCTTTCGCCTGTTGCTGCTGCACCAAATCCACGACTATTCGATTGGCCTCATCGGCATCACGCGCCCAGTGAACCGTTCCACCGGCTTCCTGAACCGATTCCTCAAGCTGCAACAGGTAGGAATCAAGATGACGCATAACGCGCTTTTTAATGGTACTTCCTGCTTCACGAAGTGCCTCCCAATCCGGCATCTCCTCTACGGTATCCTTCCGCTTTCCACGTATAGTCTGGGTGGCATGACCGATATTCCGCCGCAGTTGTGTGTCTTCAAGATAAGCCTTGGCCGATTCCTGAAAGGTGGAAGATACAGTGGTATGTGTCGAGTCTTTGCTCATACTTGGGATTTTATCAATTCATTAATTTTCTGTTGATGCAAGTATTTCAGCCAGGTGGACCGTTTTAACACCAGCGCGTTGTCGCTGCAAAGCCCCGCCGATATGCATCAGGCAGGAGTTGTCGGCTGAGCTGCAGACTTCTGCTCCGGTTTCTTTGATATGGCGAATTTTATCGCCCAGCATCGCCATAGAGGTGTCAGCGTTCTTAATTGCAAAGGTACCTCCAAAACCACAGCATTCTTCTGCCCCGGGCAGCTCCACCAAATCAATTCCTCGCACATTGCGAAGCAGGGTCTGCGGGGCATCACCCACCTTCAGCATCCGCAAAGAATGACAGGTGGGATGATAGGTTACGCGGTGCGGGTAGTAGGCACCAACATCCTCAACACCAAGTTCATCTACTAAGAACTGCGACAGTTCGAACACTCTTGGCTTAAGCTGTTCTACTTGTTGGATTAGTTCCGTATCCTCCGCTCGCTGCGCCACCTTGGTATAAAATTCGTGTACCATTGCCACGCATGAGGCCGAAGGTGCTACCACTGCTTCAGCATCGCCAAAAACATCCACAAACTTCCGGACCAGCGGTATGGCCTCCTCCTGGTACCCTGTATTGTAGTGCATTTGTCCGCAGCAGGTCTGCTCCATCGGGAAATTGATGGAATGCCCAAGTCGTTCAAAAAGTCGGACCATCGCCTTACCTGTATCCGGAAACAGTGTGTCATTGAAACATGTAATAAAAAGTGAAATTTGCATTAAAAAATATCAAAAAACTTAGCGATTGCTGTTTGTTGCTTCCCGACCGTATGCACTTGCCTCGTGCCAGCGATAATTTTCAATAATAGAACTTTCCATCGGCTCGAAACGGGATAATCCGAGTAATTCTTTTGGGTTTCTTTCCTTAAAAGAATCAGTTCCTCTAATGACCATGGCGGCACCCAATGCTGAGGCATTGCCCAACTCGGCGGAATAGACCTCGCGATCGGGGAATCGAGTCGCCAGTAGCTTCATGAAAAACTCATTCTGGCTAAAACCCCCGGTCACTATTAGGTTTTCTATCTGACGCGGACTGTCAATCAGCTCGATGCTGTCGCCCTGGATGGAAACAAGATCTAGCATAAGCTGGTGGTAGGCTTCACTGTAGGAGGTGAACTCCTTCAAATCCCAAATCCTCATGTCAGAATCTGGATACGGACCGGAGCCGTGAGCTTCCTCCAGCTGTAATTTTATCAAGGGATTCTCATCGTTGATTAATTTCTCAAACATCGTTCTGTCCACTTCGGGAGCAGCCGCAGTCGCCTCACGATTGAAGTGCGATTCCAGCTTCTTCTTTTGGTGCATGTATTCTTGTCCCAAAAACAGCCGCGAAGCTTTAACCTGCTCACCGTAGATATTCAAATAGCAGAGGCAGTCACGCTGTAGCTGATCGTACGTCAGCGGATTATCATTGAACGGATTGAAGGAAATACTCCAGGTACCGGTCGATATCAGCAGAAATGGATCATCCAGGATTTCAAGATATGGAGCCAGCGCTGCAGAACTGTCGTGTATGCCAATACCGATTCCCAGATTCGCCTTGTTTTGTCCAGAAAAGCCCGTGGTGGTTTTTACCGGCTCCGGAGGAGGAAGCAAGTCCTGTATACCTTGGTCTTTCAACCAGCTATGATAGCTATTTGTGTTAAAATTCCATAACCCCGTATGGCAGCCAATGCTTGTTAATTCGGTGGTAATTTTATTATTAAACAGGTAGCTGATGTATTGTGGGAGATGCAGTGTATGTTTAATTCTGCTAAAGAGATGGGGTTTTCGGTGCTTTAACCAATAGAGTTGTAATCCCGAATTGAGCATGCCCATGGGGGGGGATGCCGTTTCAATAGAAAACTGGCGGCGCCCACCATAGGTATCATAAAATTTATGAAGCAGTTCTTGGGGATAATCCCGCAGGTAATTGTAGAGCGGAGTTACTGGCTCACCATTTTCATCCAAATGGACGAGCGTGGCCCCGTAACCGGAAAAGTTCATCGCCCTTATCTTGTAGCGGGTGTTATTGAATGCATCTTCTGCCTTGCGTCGAACCCACTGCACCAGCTGCGTCAAATCTTCGCAGGGTTCACCATCCTCATCCTCGGTTTGATCCAATGCAGTCTGCTGTTTCTGAACAACCTGATACTGGTCATCGAAAAGGAAAAACTTTTTGTTAGTCCTTCCTATATCAAAAACAGCAGTTACCGGTATTTGCGTATCCTGTTTCAACTATTTGGGATTAAATTAGCATGCCCATTTTTTCTCATTGTTAACTCTTAAAAGTTGTGGCTTCTACAGCTACAACCCCGTTGCTACCGTTTCGCTACCTCTTTCATTAATTAAGTGTTGGCGCACATCTAGTTGTCGGTACAGGGCGATCGGATCGGCTGCGGCCCGGAACGCAGTCGTGATTCTCGGAGCAGGGGGCGGACATCGGTCTGAAACGCATCCTGCAGCACGCTCTGCGCCGCTACGGTGATCGTTGGATTCCCGGGCTCCCTCCAGTTTTTTTGGTCCACCAGCAGGGCTTTTGCGTATGACTTTTTGATCGCCTCTACCGATTGCAGCAGATCTTCCAGTGGATCCTTTACATTGTGGCTGGCATCGATCATCCAGGAAATTTCCTGCTCTAAAGCCGATATATCATCGGTTCCGGCGATGAGTTCGTTGAAAATAAGAAACAACTGGTACGGCTTGATCGAACCGGTCGTAAGATCGTCGTCACCATACTTGGAATCGTTAAAGTGGAATCCGCCAAGCTTCTCTTCCATCAGCAGTGTGGCTACAATCTGCTCGATATTGGTATTGGGCAGGTGATGGCCGAGATCAACCAGCGTCTGGGCCTGATCCCCCAATTTATTGGCCAACAAAAACGAGGTGCCCCAATCCGGAATAACCATCGAGTAAAAATTGGGCTCATACGGCTTGTATTCGATAAGCATTTCCCAGTCAGGTGGCAGCTCGTCGTAAATTTGCTCGAGCGAATCCAGCGTACGCTGCAGAGCTTTTCGAAAATTCTGCTGGCCCGGAAAGTTTGAACCATCCGCCAACCACACCGTTAACGCTTTAGAACCGAGGGTTTCTCCATGCCGAATCACCTCGACGTTGTGCGCCACGGCCTGTTCACGAACCTCTTTCTCAGATGACAGAGAGCCAAACTTGTAGGAGTATGCCTGGTCCGGCTGATCCTGGAATGTATTGGAATTTACGGCATCAAACACAAGGTCATATTTATCGGCAAGCTCTTTAATGGCCGCTGAATCATCAGGAATATCCCAAGGAATGTGCAATGAAATTGCTCCACTTGACCGATTAAGTAAATGAAGAATTCCTACATCGGCAATTTTATCCTCAAGGCTTCCGGGCTCACCGCCGATCGGGAATCGGCCGAAGCGCGTGCCCCCCGCCCCAAGCGCCCAGCTGGGTATTGCCACCTGGAACGAACCGATACGGTCAACTAGCTGGTCCACATCATAGCCTTTACTGCTGAGCTGATCGGCCAGCGGCTCAAAATAGCCTTCATGTGAATCGGATAATTGCTGGTTATGAGCTTTTATTTGCCCCTTTTTAATCTCCATGTCTCATATTCTGTTTTAATTTTATATTGAAAACAGATTTCTGCTACTCCTTACTATCCTTAAAGCTCCTGCTCTTTAATCCAGAAGGGAGCTGTAGTGAACCACAAGATCATCCCGATTATCATATAAAACTTATGGTCAGCCAGCGAGATATCCTGCATGAAAACAAGAATAGATGGCACCAAGGTCAGTGCCAATCCCGCTAGCGATACAATGATAAGAAGTATCTTCATAGCAGTTTATTTGATGCTTAAATTAACGCAAGAAAGCTTCCGTCAGCCCACCATCTACAGGGATGATGTGACCGGTGGTATTTTCAAAGTCAGAACTGAGCAGCCGGTAAATAGCCTCAGTCTGCTGGTCGAGAGAGATCGGGCGCTTGGTAAGTGTTCGCTGAGCATAAAACTCGGCCAGACGGTCACGCAGCACTTCGGTCTCCTCATCATCTTTAAAGTCGATACCATATTTGGTCAGCGAGGCCTTCACCCGGTCGCGCGGAAACATGCTGCTACCTTCAACTACCGTAGCCGGTGCCACTCCGTTGACCCTGATATTTGGAGCCAGTGAAATAGATAGTTCACGCACCAGGTGATTTGCAGCAGCTTTGCTGGTATCATAGGCCAGGCTTCCTGACTTCGGCACTACGGCATTTGCACTTGTCGTGACGACCATGCTGCCATTCAGACCCTGTTTCTGCCATATCGAGGACGCTTCGTCTGCTACGATGTAGCTGCCTTTCACGTTTACGGCAAAACTTTGGTCCCATGCTTTATCAGGAACACGGCCATCTTCATCCGGTGTGGGATAAAGCCCGGCGGTCACGGTAACATGATCGAGTCCGCCATAAGCGATAAGAAGTTGTTGCAGTGCATCCTTTACGGCCTCACGGTTAGTAATATCGCATCCCAAGCCGATAACATCACCCGAGCCGCTGATATCGGAACCGGCCACGCCAATACCCATGCCGATTTCATTGAGCATTTCCCGGGCTGTTTGTTTCGGCTGCTTCCTGGTCGAGATCTATGGCGGCCACCGTGGCTCCTTCCTCAATCAACCGTGGTACCAGCGCCTTGCCGATGCCGCTACCGGCACCGACCACAGCCACCACTTGGCGTGAAAGTTCATCTTCCGGAGGCATACGTTTTAGCTTGGCAATCTCGAGCGCCCAGTATTCAATGTCGTAGGCTTCCTGCTTGGGGATGGCGGTGTATGTTCCTACTGATTCTGCGCCGCGCATTACTCCGATCGCAGCAGTATAAAATTCAGCAGTTACCCGCGATTCACTTTTACTTTTTCCCCAAGTGACCATTCCAAGGCCGGGAATAAGGATAACCGTGGGATTCGGATCGCGCATGTCAAATGGATCTTCGGGACTGCAGTTCTCATAATACTGGATATAATCCTCCCGATACTGCGCAAGACCGCTCTCAATTTTCTCCATCAGGTGATCAACCTCTTCTTCTTGGGGATCCCAGTCGAGGTAGAGCGGTTTAATTTTTGTTCGGATAAAGCGATCCGGGCAGGAGGTACCCAGCTCGGCCAGCTCAGGAGCATCCTTTGAATTTATGAATTGCAACGTCAGATCATCATCCTGTACGGTTCCGATAAACTTATTTTCTCGGCTGATCTGCCCACGAATATAGGGAACTACTTCTGCGAGCATTTCGCGCCGTTCATCTTTGGGAAGTGACTTGTACTGGGGGCCGCCGTAAGAATCTTCTCCCAGTTCGTGATCTGCCAAGTAATCAGCAGCTTTGTTGATCAGCTCCAGGCTTAGCTCATAGCATTCTTTATCGTCATCTGCCCAGTTTATCAGGCCGTGCCCCCCCAAGATAATACCCTTTATATCAGGATTCTCTTCGATTACTTCCTCTAATTTGAGACCAAGTTCAAAACCGGGCCGCATCCAGTCGACCCAGGCCACTTCATCCCCGTAAATCTCTTTCATCAATTCTTTACCGTTTTCGGCTGTAGCGATGGCAATAACCGGCACCGGGTGGGTATGATCCACATGCTTGTAGGGAATAAAACTGTGCAAGGGCGTATCGATAGAGGGCGCCCGTGGATTTAAATTAAACGTGCAATGGGGATACATCTCCGTCATTTTATCCTCAGCCGGCGTTTTAAGCCCGGTTTCATCAAAGCTGGCGTAGACATCCTGCAGCTCCAGCAATCGCTGTTGATAAAGCGAAGCAAAATTGGGCCGTGTAGCCGTTCGCAGATCGCCGCCCGAACCTTTAACCCAGAGCACTTCCACTTCATCCCCGGTAATCGGCTCCTCTTCCATCACTTTGCTGGAGGTATTACCGCCGCCTGCGTTATTAATGTATGCATCGCTGCCCAATAGATTGGAACGATATACCAAACGGTCCAGTGGATCCATGCCTTCAACTTTGGCATCATCCCATTTACTTTCTACTTGTCTGAAATAATGATCTACGGTGCTTTTAGTCATTGTCTTTGGATTTAGTTCAATTTTAACTTGAGGTTATTCTTTTAACCAAAAATTTAAGTGTAAGTAAGATCATGAATTACCAAAACATCAGATCGTCGTCGCCTCAGGTACCTGTTGATATCTGCTCTGATACCAGTAGCTCATTCCCAAGTATAGCAGTACAGCAATAAACCAACCCGGTAACCCAAGGAAAAATATTTCTATCCCCATATATAAGTTAATAAAAAGACAAAGCAGAAGGGTTACAAACCAAGTCAGCCCGGCCGCCCAGTTAAAATTCAGGTTCATCAATTCGGCGAAATTGCTTTTCAAATTTAGCTTGGGAAATACAATTACGTCCAAAAATATTACGGCTCCCATCGGCATAAGAACGAGACCATAAAGGGCAACAAAATCCAGCAGGAGCATAACAAGCGCAGGGAAACAAGCTGCTATGGCTGTAATCAACCCGGTAAAAAGCGTCACTTTCCAGCGTTTCCAATTGGGAGTAACCGACTGAAAGCGCAAGCCCTGCGCGGTATATAGTAGGATTTGCAGTAGTCCATCCCGCAATAACCACGCAGATAGCACCGGCCACTCCTGCGCTGTTGTAAGCAATAAGACCTGGTGCAATAGCTCCCGCCGCAGCTGCCGTTAAAATACCCGAGGCCATCCAGGCAATAAAATGCCCGAAAAACATGCCGGTGGCTGATGAAAATCCATGCTGCCACTTTTCAGCAAAACGCAATATCGACATATCTGACATACCGATATGCATGGCCATGTTGGCAAACCAGGCAAAAAATGTGACATGCCAGAATGTAAATTTACTCTGTCCTTCCGCAGGCACACCCGTCCATATTTTTTCATTGGCAACCGTCCAGAAATCAGATATTGAGGTGGCACCCGATCGCGTAAGCATTGCCAGTGCGGCTGCGATAAATACCAGTATCATCCAGGGAAAAGCGAGGTTGGCAAAACGGGCTACATAATCATAGCCAAGAACAGCTATGAGTGTAATTACGAGACCCACTGCAAATACCGTGATTACCCAGCCTATGCTGGTGGGCATCCAGTCTCCGAGGCCGGGCATAGCTATGCCAAACGGCAATCCTACGGCCGTAGCCGAAACGGCAATCATAGAACCGGCAAGGAAGCAGAACATCAGCGCATTGACAATGTTGTAGATAAGCGCAAGTTTGAGAGCCGCAAATTTTTCTGAGCTGCCAGTAGAGGGTAAGTTTTGTTTTTACCGCCACAGGTGCACATAAGAACGCCCAGCTCAATACTGCCAAAATATTTCCAACAATAAGTCCCCATATCAGATCTCCGGCAGCCACACCATGTGCTACAAAGAGTGGTCCGATCACGAATTCGGTGCCCGCGGTGTGCTCTCCGGCATACATCCCCAAGAACCCTTTCCATCCCTTTAACTTGGACTCAGGTACCGGTTCGCGTTCATACTCATCGATCGAGTCCAGCCTTTCGTCCAGGCGATTCAAAAATGTATCTCCCATCCCGTAAATCTGACTAAACGTTAATGTTCACATTTTTAACATAACCGGTTAAGTAAATATGAAAATAAACTTCTTTTCCCGGTACACAAATTTATAATTGTCAAAAGAACTGCTAATTTAATCGCCCCATCGATCAAATTAGCAGCAGGTAATTATGTGAATACTTATGATTTATCACAAATGCAAAAGCCAACTAATTGTAAAGAAAATAAATATTTACAATTAGTTGGTATTAAAGCGTATTGCTGAGAGCACGACAGTGGTGGCCGCATCTGTATTTTGAGGACGACTGGTAATGTAAAGATCATGATTTTGACCATCGACCTCGTCGATATTGATCGACAACTCACCCATTATGGGCTGGCCATCTGACGAAGCTGATCCACTACCGGGTTCGAGCACTGCACTGCCTATGACCTGCCCATCCGGGGCTCCCAGTCGTAGCTCAAACTCATAGCCTGTTTCCAGCTGTTCCATCATGGCTGTCATCAGTGTGGCCGATCCCACACCCGTAAGGTCAATACCATTCAAACTAAATGATCCCTCTTGCTCTGGCACCATCAGCAGGAAGTTACCGTCATAGGTCATGCTGCTGTATTCTTGAAGATTTGCTGCATTTGTAAAGCTCATAGTATTATTTCGCAGGTACACGCTGGTATTGCCCGTCAGTGGTTTTACATTAGCTCCACCCTGATCGGTGTAACTAGCCGATAAAATAAGCAGTCCATTGGGAGCCAATTGCTTATCAAGTGTAGGCTGAACGCTGCCTTCTGCGGGCAGTGATTCCTGAGTCTGCTGCTCATCATTAAGCGACATGATCCAGGATACAATTTTGCGCGCGTCGTCCTCACTTATATCAAGGTGTGCAGGCATAACCGTCTCACCCCAAACACCGGAACCTCCGTTGATTACTTTGTTAACCAAGTGGGCCTGCACGTCGGATGAGTCCTCATATCGTTCGGCAACGGCAACGTACGACGGGCCGATCGATTCTGCATCCAATCTGTGGCATGCCTGGCAATCAAGCGATTCGATCATCATTTTACCACTGATGGCCTGGGTCATTACCTGGTGCCCCTGGAGGCCTCAGCCATGTCGCTACCCTCCACATAATCAGCTGAAACAAAGAGCGTAGAGTAGATCTTCGGAGGCGGAAGGACCATCAGGATCGCTGATACTCACCTCATAGGAAACAGGTTGACCCTGGAAAATAAAATGTACTGTTACCATTAATATTTATGGAGATATCAGGAGCAGCATTACCTGCATACACTGACACAGGGCTACTGGTGATACTGTTATTTTCAGTATCTCGCACTTCCACGGTAATGTCATAATCCCCAATTTCTTCGTAGGTATATTCAAGAGTCGGCTTACTTGTTTCTCGCGTTTCGCCGTTTCCAAGATCCCAAATATAGGTCAGCGGATCGTTTTCAGGATCGCTGGCTTCAACGGTGGCTGCACTGTAAGCGGCAGCGTACCGGATGATTTATTCGTAGAAATACCGGCGATGGCTGGATTACGATTACCGCCGTTATATTCAATGCGAGAAAGGGCAGCATCCGGGTTCCTGGAGAACCAGCCGCTTCCATATTCCAGAAGATAGATCTCGTCCGTCTGGAGCAACCTCCATATCAATAAGCGCGTTAAAATCGGTGTCCTCCATAAAGGGATCCATCTTATCATAATCACCGTTTTCCTGCATGGTGACTACCTTAATCCAGCCGCGAATCCATTCGTAGATAATTAGTTTGCCGTCAAAATATTCCGGCAATCGGTTCCCTTCAGGATACATATCGGTGTAGTAGACCGGTCCCGCCATCGCGTTACGTCCACCGGTACCTACGCCTGGGAACAGTTCTGATTCAGCATAGGGATACCAGATAAAAGCGGGCTTTGGCTTCGGCAGCTGATTGATGCCGTCATTTAACCTGGAATCATTAATGGGATTTTCCGGATCGAATGCTTCTCCAGGTTCGCCTGTACCATAGTCATAGCGATGGTAGGCATAGTTGTCGCCAATGAACATTGGCCAGCCAAAGAAACCAGCTTCACGTGCCTGATTGACCTCATCGTATCCACGAGGGCCGCGGGTTTGGAGACTGTCGTTGCTGGCATCAGGCCCCACCTCTCCCCAGTAGAGATAACCGGTCTTTTGATCTACTGAAATTCAATAGGGATTCCGGTTTCCCTGCACATAAATTTCAGGACGCGTGCCTTCTGTACCTCTCTGGATAGAGGTTGCCTTCCGGAATGTCATAACTTCCGTCTTCATTAACATTGATCCGCAAAATTTTTCCGCGCAAGTCGTTTGCATTACCCGAGGATCGGAGAGCGTTGTACTGCCGGAAACCCTCGCGTTCGTCGAGTGGTGCAAACCCGTTTAGCGTATATTTCTGATCCGGCTGGTTGAAAGGCGTTGAATTGTCACCGGTTGAAAGATAGAGCAGCCCATCGCTGTCAAAGGCGATAGAACCACCGGTGTGGCAACAGATATGCCGCTGGAGTAGAACTCCAGCACTTTAACCTCTGATTCCATCTCCAGCTTTTCTCCGTCAAAGTTAAATCGTGAAAGGCGATTTACCGAGGTATCCGCCGGGCTATAGAAAACGAACACATGATTGTTCTCAGCATAATTGGGATCGGCTTTAATCCCTAGAAGCCCCTCTTCGGCGTTGACGCCAGGTTCATCCGTCCTAAAATAAACATCAAGAGCAGCAACCTGGTTCAGCGTTGAATCACTGTGGCTGTAATGCAGAATTTCACCCCGCCGCTGTGCAATCAAGACATCCTTATTTGGAAGGATGGTCATCTCAGTCGGCTCAAAAAACTCACCTACTGCAAGATTTTTCTTGGTAAAACGATTTGCCTCAGGTACACGAGCGGTGGTCGCTTTAGAATAATCCAGTATCTTGTTTTCCCCGATAGCGTATTCAATACCTGCCTGTACGTGCTGCAGGAAAAGGTCTTCGGAATAAGATTCGGAGGTGTGACCCAGACCGGTATAAAAAACTCGTCCCCCGTCATAATTGTGATACCAGGCAATGGGGTGAGTACCCATGTCAGCGCCGCCCTGGTAACTATTTTCATCCAGGGTCAAAAGTACGTTCACGTTTTCATTAAAATTTTTGTAGCTATACCATTCATCGGTACGCTGCCATTCGCCTGGCAGAAAGCTTGTTGTGGGATGAGAATCATCTTCCACCATGAGAACGCCTTCCTGCACGTTGGGATGTGGGTCATTTATGCCCGGATGATCCAGGAAATATCCACCTACCATACGGCCGTACCAGCCCCAGTGGTACTCTGTGTCAGCGGCCGCGTGGATCCCCACAAATCCACCGCCCGCTTGGATATAGCGCTCCAGATCTGCTTCCTGGTACTTATTGAGGACATCACCGGTGGTACTCAGAAATATAACAGCCGAATATTTTTTGAGGTTGTCCTCCGTAAAATAGTTAGCGTTTTTAGTCGTGTCCACATGGAACCCATTTTCGGCTCCCAATTGCTGAATAGCGGCGATACCGTCTGGAATGGAGGCATGCCGATAGCCAGCCGTTTTACTAAAAACCAATACTCTGGGTTCGCCGTCTCGAACGTTAGAGCAAGACGTTAACAAAAAGAATGCCGGTGCAATAAAGCACAGGCATGCGACAATCGATAAAATGCGTTTCATAAGTATTTCTTTATTAAATGATACTGGAAATAATGGAGTGGTCCTCCCCGCAGAACCCCTCAGAAAAGTAACTGTATATATACGTTTTTTCTTTGGATGATTAAAATACAAATATTGAGAACAGACGTTCTTCGATTTTTATTATATCCTTTCAATCACTATAAATATATATATCCTGATCAGTTGTCTTAAATTTTCAGTTTATCTCGCTAATTTTTGGTCAAGTCTGCGTGTTTCTTCTGGCGCCATCTACTGAGTTTTGGATCGACCGCACTTAGGTTAGTCAACCCGGAGAAATAGGTGCTATCCAGATTGTTTTTAGCCGTATGATTTGGATTGTATTCCAGCCACCGACTTCTTTAGCAGAGGCTAAGTGTATCTTTCCTGTGATGTTTTACCACAAACTCAGTCACCTGGAATCCTTCAAAATATATGTTTGGCTGTGAACTAATAATTTCACAGGGCTAAATTGTCCATGGCTTGCGATAAAATCCCGTAACCAAATTATTTGCCTCTTCACTGTTTTGGACCTGTTCCGTTTTGCTATTCCATTGGATTCGTTCTTCCGAACGAAAGGCGATATTGCCAAGGTGAGCCGTAACAGTAGAATGGTGTCCAATTTCCACATCACAAATGGGCTTGTTGCGGGACTTTATACAGTCCAGGAAATTGCGTACATGTTTGGCACGGGCATTTTCCTCAACCTCCATATTCAGAGCCTCCAGCCTGCTACCCGGTTCCGGGGTTAATGTGAGCTTTCCGCGATCAACAAACAGGGTACCCTCCGTTCCGTGAAACATAATTCCATAGCCATTCCCATCTATCGGTCTGCTGTTAGCCACACGGTTCTCGTAGGTGCAAACAAAGTTGGGATACTGGTATGTAGCAGACAAGGTATCCGGCGTTTCTCGGTTGTCCTGGAGATAAAATTTACCCCCACCGGCGGTTACCGCCTGGGGAGCCTGAACATCCATTGCCCAGTTAACAATGTCGAGTAGATGAACCCCCCAGTCGGTCATCATCCCACCCGCGTAATCCCAAAACCAACGAAAACTGGCCCAGCGCTGGTATTCCCATTCCTCGTTCAAAATCACCCCAAACCGGTTGATGTTAAACGGGCGCTCTTGGGCCGGACCCAGCCACATATCCCAATCGAGTCCCTCTGGCGGATTACTATTGTCGGGATTCCCGATACCATCTGGGTAGTCGTTGCCATAATTCCAGGTTCGAACAAAACTTATCGGACCTGAGATCTCCCGACCTGAACAATCTCCACCGCTTCCTGAAATACCCGGCCAGAACGTTGCATCGTCCCCACCTGGACCACCCGCTTATTATTACGAGCGGCGTCCACCATCTTTCGGCCTTCCCCGATATAGCGTGACAGAGGTTTTTCCACATACACATCCTTCCCTGCCTGACAGGCTAAAATGGTATTCAGTCCATGCCAGTGGTCAGGAGTGGCTATGACAACGGCATCCACATCATTACGGTCCAGGATATTCCGGAAGTCGTTGTACGTATCGGCTTGGGGAGCTTGTGCAGCTGCAAAATCCAAGTTCGGCTTATATACATCACTTAAAGCGACGACTTCGGCATCGGACTCACTCAGTACATTTCCAAGCAATCCCCGGCCCTGACGACCTACCCCGATGATGCCTACCCTAATGCGTTCATTGGCCCCGATAATATTTCCATAACTTTGAGCGCTAACGCCAAGAGTAAGACCAGCAGTACCTGCGGTTAGTGTTTTGATGAAATTCAGACGTGAGCTGGACTTTTCTGCCATATCAGATCTCCTTTTTGGGATTATTCCATTGAAAACTATTCTTGTTCATTATGATTATGAGGGATTACAATTATTTTAAACGGTTTTATAATATATACTGAACTTTCTTAACATCATCTCATCGTATATTTTTAGTCCAATTAGGACGATACAAAACCTATATTATAAAAACTTATTTTCAAGTTCTTTAAGATTTTTATCCTCAATAGAATATTTTCTCTGCATCGGAATGGTATCAAGCAACGATTTTGCTGTATACTCGGCCACCTCAAGTCTATCAAATGCTTCAAATATTGACTTTCCTGTGGCTATAACGGCATCATTTTGTATCTGAACTATTGGTGTTTCTGGGGAAAGCTTATTAACAATATCTATTCCATTTTTAAAACTGTTTGCCAAATGGCACTAAGGGAATATTGCGTAGTAATACATAACTTTCAGGTGAAATACTGGTGTCTACAGAAATGCCACAAACACAGAAACTCAATACATTCGGGGGATGTGATATGATAATAGAATTAATATGCGCATGTTTTTCATAAATGGCCTGATGCATTCGGACCGACCGGCTTGGATATTTACCCATCTCTCTTTTCCCATTACTAATTTGGACAATATCCTGGTTGTCAATTTTCTGCCGATCAACACCAGTTGGGGTAATCAAGAAATCATTTCCTTTCCATCGAATGGAAACGGTACCAAAAGTACTGATCATCAATTTCTGACGATATGCCCGCTTCACCATTTTACATATATCGTTTCGAATCTCTCCTTCATCGGATGGATGTTCTGTATCATCTTTTTCGGGTAAGTCGTAATCACGATCAGAGAATGCTTTTATCTGATCTGTACTGAGTGTATTGTATGTATCCAACTTTATTGAATTTATAATCGTACAAGCACAATATTCTAACGTTTCCAACCTCTGGAATGCTTCAGACATACATTTACCCCCCACTATAATTGCATGGTTTTCCATAACAACACAATTATATCCCTTTTCAAATTCTTTTGATACACTCACTCCCAAGGCGTTACTTCCAGATATTTTATAGGGTGCATATCCTATTTCTCCACAAATATTGTACGCTTGTGGAATTATTTTTGTATTTGGCACTTTTCTGGCAATGCTAAAGGTGAGTAGCGCAGAGGGATGAGCATGAATGATTGCATTTAAATCCTTCCTTTTTCTATATACTGCTCGGTGAGAAGGCAATTCTGAAGTAGGGCCAAATCCGAACTCATTTTGAATGTCACTGTTTTTCTTCACACATACGATATCCTCAGGTCTTAATGACCCTTTATCAACGCCACTGGGCGTGGACCAAATATCACCGTTTTTCTTTCTAATGGAGATATTTCCTCCTGAAGCCGTCGTCATTCCCATACTATATACTCTCTTCATAGTTTCCGATATCTGCTCGCTGGGTGATTTTTGACTGAATTCCATTTTTATTTGTTCAAAGACTTTGAATTTTCTACCGTTTTGATGTCATTCTCAATCTTGTGGATTTAAATGAGATCAAAACAAAATATTTAAACCACAGAGGATTTTTTTAAAAGTGTGATTTTGCCCAATCTCGACATTTTCGCATATTCAAAATCATCATCTAAACTACTGTTTCGAATATACTCAGACTTTGATCTTGGATACAATTACCCATTGATATTCCAAAACATTCCACATTATTGACTTATGGGATACAGGCTCTCCTGTTTACGCGACCAATAAGACAATCTCAAAAATTTACCAGCCATAATTTCAACCACAGAAAGGCACCCGACTCAATGTTAGCTGCCCATAATAAGCCTTGTTTGGGCAGGTGAGCTGCTCGCTTCTCGAACTTCCGATCTGAATTGCGTTTCCCTCCTGATTTTCACGATTGATGGCAAGGGTAAACTCGTTGATACCTTTCGTTAACTCTGCCACAAACATTGCCTCATCTTCTTTTTTAAGCATATCTTCACCAACCCATGCGGTAATTCCATCGGTTGAGTTGAACCGAAGGTACACATTTCCTCCTGAAAGGGCCTCAAGTTCAAACTTCACAAAACTATACTCCTTACCGTCCTCTATCTTCAGAAGGGGCAGTTCTTTAACAGGCAGATTCCCGGAGACTTTACTGTAAGCAGGCTGCCAACTTAACTCTGTTCGGTTTTGTACTGGAAAATTCATTTCCGTTTTGTCGATTTGCTCAATAACCTCTTCGTTATCAGCCAGGGTTCGCCAGCGCCGAACCAGTTTCTCATTCGGCACGCGAAATTCACCTGTCTCACCAAGTTTGGAAAGAAAACCAATTAAATCGATAAACTCCTTTCTTTCCAAGCCAGAAGTCAAGCCCGGAGGCATCAGTGATCCGGGAACGACCTCGCGCGTATCGATCTGGTTTACCGGTATGGAAATCTCTTCTCCGCTGATATCTCGTAGCACCACTTCCGAAGACGTTTCATTGACCACGTATCCCCGAACTTCACTGCCGTCACTTCGTACAATCCGAGTCAGCTCGTATCCATCCTTTATGTCGGCGCTTGGGTTGATTATACCGTCGATGATATAGTCGGTGGGCGCATTCGCTCCCAAGCTACTCAAATCGGGTCCCATCAGACCTCCTGCTCCCCCGATCGCGTGGCAACTTTCGCAGGAAAGCTCCCGGTAAATCATTTCTCCGCGCGCGGGATCCGCACTTGCTTTTACATCAAGTTCGAGCCTGTTGAGCTGCTGGCTGGTCAAGTCCTGGGGCATACGTTCAGGAGGCAGTTCACCTCCTGAAGCTTCAAATACCTGCCTAAGGGCTTCTACGTCTTTATCTTCTCTCCTGTTAAATGGTATTTGTCGTTCCATAAGCTTGCGACCTTCCAGTGCGATCTCTTCGGGATTTCCTGATCGGAAAGCTTTTCTGCAAGTATTTCAATGCCCCCTTCCTGAGAAAAGAACGCCGAAAAAAGATCCTCTGTGCCGGCCTGACCTGATACCTCCCGGAATATTTTTACAGCATTGGAAGCAGCTTTTTCCAAATTTAATCTAACAAGTCGCTCGGCAGCCATTAGTCGCAACTCATCCGGGTACTCAGATCCACTCATCCGCACTAACAGATCCAGACTCTGGTTCCCTCCCAAAGTAGCCAGCGCGTCAACCGCCGCCGGCCTCAGCGCCTCCTTGCCCATTTTCGCAATATCGGCAATGTCCTCTCGAAGATGCTCCAGGTTCCAGTACCCGGTGAGCCGCAGGGCGTGTTGGGCAATTTCCACATTATCACTGTCGATATATTTAACGATTTGATCTATACCTTCTGTCGGTTTTACTTCGCGCTGGCGGGCCGCTTCTACGAGGGCTGCCAGATACGAGGCACGCCTCTCGCGATGGATTTCGGCATCACTTGTGGCCAAATTCAAAATCACAGCCAAATCGTCAGACGTTCCCCACCGGGCAACGGAATTAAACAGATCCTCGTTATATTCCTCAGGCATCTCTCCTCGCTGGTAGAGCGTTAGCAAATGACCTACCGCCTCTGGATTGGGAACCGATTTTAATGCATACGCTCTTTTCCTGGGGTCTTTGAGGAAGCTTGAGTCTGCCTGAAGCCTCTCCATCCAGTACGGTTCCAGCTCGCGTACGGTCTGCCAGAGGGCAAAATCCAGGAAATTATCCATGGGCGAATCCAGCACAGAAAGAGCCGTCGTCGCCGCCTTTGCGTTTTGCTGGTTGCGAAGAGCGATCACCGCCTCGAGACGTACTTTTGCATGATCATCCCCCACAGCCTGCTCAAGCAAATGGGAGGCGTTGTCTATATTTTCATACCAATAGTTCAGCACCCTGACAGTAGCGGCTCTCACTTGGTGATTCTCAGCATTCAGCGTTTTCTCAAGTAGAGGCCGGTTAACGGCATCTACCGACTGAAACACCCAGAGCGCCTCCAACAGGTACTGTTCATAACGGGAGTCTGAAGGATCCAACCCATCTACCCATGCTTTCAGTTCGGGTACTACCTGTTCGGCACCCCGCTCTTTCAACAGGCGCTTCGCCTGCGAGCGGGTCCACTTTTCCGGCCGTTTCAGGGCATCCAGAAGTTCTCCTGTCGATATCCCTTTCAGTTTGGGTTTATCGACCAGGGGGCGATCTTTTGCCGTTATCCGCCAAATCCGTCCATGCGTGTGATCCCTGCGTGGATCGCGAAAATCCACCTCCCCGTGCTGGATGATCGGATTGTACCAGTCGGCAACGTAAATAGCGCCATCCGGTCCAATAGAAATATCGACCGGACGGAATGCTACGTTATCGGACCAAAGCAGGTCTTCCGCCTGATTCGAAACATACCCGCTGCCCTGCTCCTCCAGGACAAAACGGTTGATACGGTTCGCTCGAAAATCATTGGTAATAAAGCTGCCCGCCAGCGAGTCCGGGAAATGCCGCCCTGAAATAATTTCCAGCCCTGAATGTTTTGGCTGACCGGGATTCAATCCCTCAATAATTCGTTCTGCCCCGGGAGCTGAGACAAACGTCAGCCCGGGAAAAGCGTAGTTGATCCCCTCCCGTCCGGCCCCGTCGGTTAAAAATGACTGGCCCCACTTGTTAAAACGCAAGCCCCACGGATTTATCAACCCCCGTGCATAAACGCCCAGTTCCATGGTCTCGGGCTGAAAGCGCCAAACGCCTCCCCCTTTTAGCTCTTTCACCCCGTGCGGCGTTTCAATCCGGCTGTGTATGTAGATGGACTGGTTGAAATAAAATCGCCCGGCCGGTCCCCATCGGAATGTATGAATGAGGTGGTGGGTATCACCCGTGCCAAATCCTGTCAACACCTTTCGTCGCTGATCGGCTTTGCCGTCTCCATTGGTATCCTTCAAATGCAGAATTTCCGTTGCATTTGCCACATAAGCACCGCCATCCCCCGGCAATATTCCGGTGGGAATATGCAATCCCTCTGCAAAGACCGTGGAGACATCCGCTTTTCCGTCCCCCGTCGTATCTTCCAGCACATAAATCTTATCATTGGGTACTTCTCCCGGCTTTAGCTGCGGGTAATGCTCACTGCCAACCACCCACAACCGCCCTTGCTCATCCCAGTTCATCTGTATCGGTTTAACCAGCATCGGTTCATCGGCAAACAAATTGACTTCAAATCCGTCAGCAACATTCAGGGTTTCGAGCTCATACTGCGGGTCGGGGTTGGGTACATTCCGCAAGTTGTCCTGTGCGGCCATCCGGGCAGGAGAGATCAAAAGCATATGTAACAGCAATATTCCAAACAGCCCAAAAGGGGTTTTACTGACTTCCCCAACAGTAGTATGCACCCTATCCATCCAATGATATATCCCCTTGACATTTGTCATTATACCGGGTTTCTGATCTCTCATTTCTGTACAAATAAATTTTAAATTTCGCTTGCTACTTAACCGGTTTCAGAGTGTACTGTTTGGGATGCGGCTCCCTCAGCTGAAATATCTGACCTTCCAATCTCGATATGAACAGGTCCAGCTGCTCCAGCTCTTTCGCATTCTGACCTTGCTCATGCGATCTGAATCCGACCAGGTAGGTTCTGTTGGTGGGACGATATTTACGAAAGAACAACTGGTTTTTATCTACGATAAGTTCCTGCAGTTCCTTAGCTTGCCTGAAAAGTACTCCTCGATTAACCTGGACGCCGGCCGACCACTGCTCCGCTGATGCGGAAGCCGCAATATCCGAATCTGCAGTCACAGTATAGCACCCACTGTTGAGCCCCCCTACCTGAAAATTCATGGCCTGCTCGCGCGCGAACGTTTCCGAAGGTGGAGGGGGCAACGGGAGGATGGAACGGGCCATGGTAAACTGCACCAAACCATCCTGGAATTGGTTCTCCAGTATTGTGGTGGTTCCGGTGGCCTCAATTACCTTCGTGGAAAGATCGATCCGTATCTCTTATTTCCTGGGAGAGAGTCCCAACTGATCCTCCATCACGGACGCCAGGTAATAGTATCCATTCTCATTCAGGTGAACACCATCGGTTGTCAACAGCTCTTTGTTGTTATAATCCTGAAATGGATCGAACAGGTTGATATATCGCAGATCCCGTTCCTCAGCTGTTTGGGTGATTACCGATGAATACAGCTGTAGATTTTTATTGCGTTCCGATACACCAGCCGCGGACGATACACCAGCCATGTGGGGGATCGGAGACAGCAGGACCGCCCGGGCATCCAGCTCGTCAATCTTATCCAGTAATTTGTTTAAGCCCTCTTCAAATCTGGGGATTCCCTCTTTTCCCGCATAGGCCTCGTTGGCTCCGTATCCCACAAAACAACCGTTGGATCCGCCTCCTCCAGTTGTTGGGTCAGCAATTCATATGCCTCGGGCGGTGTGGTGTAGTAGGTGCGGGCCTCTCCATGCACCGTATCTCCCGTCCATCCCAGATTACGGAACGTGATATCCCGCTCCGGCCACCGGGTGGTCAATGCGTATTCAATATATCCATACTCCAGATCATTCTGGATCAGGGAGTTGCCCAGCAGGACCACCCTATCCCCGTGCCGGAGCTCAAAAGGGGGGATATCCTCCTCAGATATTGTGGTTTCAGCCGTAACACAGCCATGTGAAAAGACGAGAAGTAATAGAATTAAGAAACTGGATATTTTAGCATTTCGCATTCTTCAAACTGATTTTTAAAAGTACATTTTGATGTAATCAGGACTCACGTTCAGGATATCTTCTCTTTTCCCGCACGCCCTTGAAGGCTTGTCATCATCCCTCATTAAAGAACACGTAGAGACCATCTTTTCCGGCCACCACAATGTCTTTTCGACCATTGTGGTTCAGGTCCACCACCTCAAAGTAAATACCGGTACCCTTACCCTCACCGAGCGGTCCAAAACTGATCGTATTTTTAACAAAAATCTCTCCATTCCACTTGTAGTAGTAGAGACCGATCGGGTCATCGCCCCCGGGATCGTTGCCGTTGTGGGCATGGTAGCGCTTGCCGGTCACCAGCTCATTTTCACCATCCCCGTCGATATCGACCCATTCCATGGTATGAAACTGGGAGTTATTCGGATCGATGGAGTGCTTTATCCAACTCCTCTCGCCACTGGAGGTGACGCTCTGCTCGTACCAGTCGAGCCCGTAGCTGTGGCCCTGGCCCACGATCAGATCGTTTTTGCCATCGTTATTCACATCCACAACCATTATCGGAACGCTGGCATCATCCAGGTCAAACTCTTCATGCAGCGTCCATTCGCCATCTGTAAGATCCTCGGGAGCTTCCAGCCAGCCAGTACTTATTATAAAATCACCCCGGCCGTCCCCGTTAACGTCTCCAAAGCCAAGCCCATGCCCTTGCTCGTCGGCTACGGGAACCTTGGTGAAACTGCCTTGGGGTTGCCCGTTGTTGTCCCGGTCCAGTTTGTAAAATTTCAGTGGATCGTTCGGGTTGTTGGGAACAATTTCCCGGTATCCGTCCCCGTCCACATCCCAGCTCCGGACCGTCTCCACGTTTCCGGTTTGATCGATGATATGTTCGCTCCACTCTGAATCATCGCCCGGATTTTCGTGCCATCGGATGCTTTTTCCAAACCAACCGCCCGTGACATAGTCAACATGTCCGTCATTATTTACATCCAGGGGAATGGTTGCAAAATCATCCCAGTATTCGCCATACCGCTCCACATCTCCGATATATCTTTTTTGGGGAAATCAGGCCCTTCGTACCAGAACGAACCAGAGACTATATCAAGTTCTCCATCATTATTTACATCAAAGACCCCTACCGACTCATAACTCTCGGAGGCGATCTGTACTTTTTGGAATTGGACGGGTGGTATATTTTGGTGGGTATTTTCTTGTGCATGGGCCACCAAGTCAAAACTTAGAACTGCACAGGTAATTAATAATTTTAGTCGTATGGAAATATAATTCATGGATAAAAAAGCCTTCAATTATTTTAGTGTTTTTTCTTTTTGTAATCATGCTCAAACATTATCGGAAAAGCGTTGATATTCTACCTAACGCCAATCAGAATTTGAACTCTCGACAAAAAACCCTGCACTTAACGTATAGAGTTTTTAAACCCTATTCTGGGACCACTAAAGTTTACTTTTATTTAACAAGCTCATCGAACTTTATGGGTTCTCCCTCCCAGAGCCATTCTCCATTTTCCTGCCACAGTATTCGAGCCCGGCTGCCCGGCACATGCGGAGCGCCGTCTTCCGGCATCCACTTTGCCAGCCTTTCTTTGACATCGGCATAGGCAGGATTTGCGGCCAGATTGGACCATTCATGCGGGTCCCGGCGATGATCGTGAGCTCCTCCGTACCGTTGGCATACCGGATGTAGCGCCATCGCTCCGTGCGTACAGCATCGGTTTCCGGGATTGGCGGTCGTCACCGCCGGGCGTTCCCGCGGCGTGGCCGCATCTTCGAGCTGTGATACCAGTGATATGCCTTCCAGATTCTCTTTGTCGGGCAAATCCGCCAGTTCAACCAGCGTGGGATACATATCCAGCAGTTCAACAGCCTCCGGGGATTTCGCCCCGGCGGAAACCCCCGGCCCGGCAAAAATCAGCGGGACGCGCGTGGTTCGCTCCCACAGGGTGTTCTTACCCGTAATTGCCTTCTCTCCCAGGTGGTATCCATGATCGGACCAGAGTACCACTATCGTATTGTCGTCCAACCCTTGCTCCTCAAGGGTATCAAGGACCCGGCCTACCTGCGCATCCATAAAACTGATCGTGGCCAGATATGATCTCACTATTGAATGCCACTCATCATTTTCCATTACCCAGGACAGGCGCGGCTCGGGAAGAAACCAGTGGGTGTACCAGGCAAAATCGGGGATATCTTCGCGGTCGGCTTCGGGGGCCGGGGGCAAGACGACGTTCTGCTCTTCAGGATACAGGTCAAACCATTTTTTCGGCGAATACAAAGGAACATGGGGAGAAACAAAACCCACCGCCAGAAAGAACGGTTCCTCGCGGGATCCGGTGCCAAGCTCTTTCAACCGTTTAACGGCCCAGCTGGCCACTTTATAGTCCCCCATCGCCGAATCCTCTTCCGGGTATATACCCCAGTCCACCAACGGGTGATCGACCATATCCAGGGGCTTATCTACGAGTTTTTGTTCCGGGAATGGACCGAAATTACCATCAGGCCCCCAATGCTGGAAATCGGCTTCTCGTACGTCCTCGGATACCCCGTGAAATATTTTTCCCGTTGAATAGGTGTGGTAGCCGTGCTCAGCAAAATACTGGGGCAGCGTGACCACATCCCGGGTAGACTCCGCCTCACGGTGCCCCGGTGCCAGTCCATAAATGCCCGTGGTCGTAGGACGCAGTCCGGTCATAAGGCTGACGCGGGAGGGATTGCATACCGGAGCCTGCACGTGAGCGTTGGTGAAGAGGGTACCCCGGTTGGCAAGGCGGTCAATATTGGGAGTAACAACCTGGGGATGGGTCTCGAGAATGCCAGCCCAGTCGTTGTAGTCATCAATACCGATAAATAGGATATTTGGACGGTTATTTGCTTCCTGTCCCAATAAAAGAGTTGGAATTAAACTTAACAGTAGCAGAACCAACAAAATTATCCGAAATATAGATGGATGAAGATAATAAACAGATATATGTTCTCTTATGCTTATCCATTTAATCAATTTTGTATGGTTTACCATTGAAACTTCTCAATCTTTTATGGCCTTTTGATGCAAATTATAGAAAAGAATTTATCGAGGCCATTGAAAAAGTGTTGGATTGACCTCCCCAAACACCTCTCCTATAGAAATAAGAGGGGCTTATAAGGAGGTATTTCAAAGGTCCTCTTTAACTTAAGCCTTAATCCGTGAGTAAAACACGTGCAATTCTTATAACTTCATTACTTACACTAGGTTAGCCAAATTGTTATCTTCACCTGTCAGGTGAAACCCGAAAGATAACCACCAAATTCATGGATTTCGAGATTGAACTGACCTCTACGCCGCTCACCTCCACGGCCGGGCTGGCCTTTGTGTGCCGCCAGCTGGATGATTCCCAAATTCGACCGGCACCTGGCCAGCCTGATCCCCCACCAGCGCCGCCGGGGCCGGATATCAGATGGCGATATCGCCCGAATGATGATTGGCCTTATCTGCGTGGGCAAACCCCATTTTGATGCGGCCGCGGAGTTCGCTGGCGACCGCTTCTTTCCTGAAGCCTTGGGAGTGGAAAAATTGCCCTCCCCGGAGATTCTGCGCCAGCGTATTCAGGGGATGCCTGAGACGGTCGGAGATGCCTTCCGGGACCTCACCACGCGCCTGTTGGCCGGCCAGGGCGAGCTGCTTGTCAGCTCCCATCACGGCCGGCAGTATCTGCCGGTCAACATCGATGTAACACCTATCCGGATAATTCCGGCTCCCACAAAGAAGGAGTCAGCTGCACCTATAAGAAGTTTGACGGGTATGCCTCGATCTTTGCCTACGCCGGCCCACATGGATTTATGTTGAACAACCAGCTGCGGGCGGGCTCTTTCGCACTGCAATTGCGAGGGGACCGCCAAGTGGCTCGAGCAAACCCTGAAGCGGGCTGAGGCGGTGGCCCCGGAAGGAGTCCGTCGGCTGGCTGCTTTCTCCGTCCCGCAGCAGTTGCTGGTGAATACGAGGACTGCCATACGTCTTCCCCGACTTCAGCCACACTTGCTTAATTCGTCTCGTCAAGACGCTGGTTTTCTTTACTGCGATCGGAAGGCCCGCGACCCGTCCAGCTATAATGGCCGCTTCTGCTTACATCGAATACTTCGGACATCTTCACTATGGGAAATATGTTCTTGTGTTCGGCCATAAATTGGTAGATCACCCGTTTTTCTTGGTGAAGATGCCCATCGCCTTTTTTTTAAATATCGCGCTCCATGCGCACGTCAGCCAGTTCTTTCTTCAATTCGGCCAATTCCTTCTCTTCGGGCGTCCGGCTGGGAATGCCTTTGCCTGGAAAAGGGTGCTGGGGTTGGGTTTTATATTTCGATCGCCACGCGTAGATAAGTCCCGGGTCAATCCCTAACTCATCGGCCAACTCACGGATGTTATCCCGCTGGTAGCTTTGTTTGATTACGTCCAGTTTAAATTCTTTGCTGTAAGTTCGTCTTTTACTCATAATTGTTTGTTGTCATAAATTGCAGCCGACAATCTATGGCTTAACGGGGTGTCCACCAAAATGTAGCAAGTTCAATCCATTAATAATGCATTTGACTTATGTATCTGAAAATCCTGACTTGGATAAAAATCGACTCGTTAAATCAGGAGCTACTGTAGTAAGTGATGATCGCCTGGATGATGGATCGCATTTGGTAATGTTGCGCGACCCTTGGGGAATTTGTATCCAATTGCATAAACGAGCAAATTCAATGTTAAGAAGAAGGGTGAGTTGATTTTCAATATGAATCGTTCTCTTTGCATTGTATCTAACACATTTACCGGTTAAATTAATGAAAATACTTAGGAAACAATTGAAAATTCAATTCATGGAATCAGGTATGAATTATATTCTAAAATTTATTTTCACGGCTTGCTTATGTTTAGTCGTGCTGCTCGCATCCGGATCTGAGTCTAAAGCAGATGATGAAATGAAACAGAATTCATTTCATCAATTTGACGACCCTCCGAACATCATCTTCATCACCGCTGACGACCTGGGCTACGGTGATCTTGGCAGCTTCGGGCAGGAATACATACAGACGCCCCGTCTGGATGAGATGGCCGAGCAGGGAATGCGCTTTACCAATTTTTACTCCGGTTCGACTGTTTGCGCCCCAGCGCGCAGTGTGCTGATGACGGGCCAACACACCGGTCACACGCTCATTCGCGGCAATTTTCCGGCTGTAGGAGGCCAAGAAGGAATCGGCAGGGGAGCTCAGCGTCTGTCTTTACGGGAAGAGGATGTAACCGTTGCCGAGGTACTGAAGCACGCTGGTTACACCACCGCTATGATCGGCAAATGGGGATTGGGGGAACCGTCCACGACGGGAACTCCAAACCGGAAGGGCTTTGACTACTTCTTTGGTTTTATGAATCAGAACCGGGCTCATTCGTATCATCCTGAATTTATTTGGCGTAATCATATACGTTATGAGTTGCCTGGCAACCGGGACGGTGCGCGTGGACAATACACAGAGGACCTGTACACGAGTGAAGCGTTGACATTTATACGCGAGCAGGCTGAGACAGACGAGCCGTTTTTTCTCTATCTACCGCATCAGATCCCACACTCAGAGATGTGGGTACCAGAAGAGTCCATGGAGCCGTATCGCGATCAATTCGATGACGATGTAGCAGCGTACGCGGGCATGGTTAGCCGGTTGGATCGCAATACCGGAGCACTGCTGGATCTTCTGAGGGAACTGGATTTGGCGAAAAATACGCTGGTGATTTTCACTTCCGATAACGGAACGCACTCATCGGAGGATGGTTACGATCCAGAGCCGCTCAAATCGAGTGGACCGCTGCGGGGCATTAAGCGCGATCTTTACGAGGGTGGAATTCGTGTGCCAATGATTGCCTGGTGGCCAGGGAAGATAGAAGCGGGAGTGAGAGTGATCATGTTGCCGATTGGGCGGATGTTATGCCGACGTTCGCACAACTGGCTGGTACGGGCACTCCGGATAACATTGATGGGATCGCATTCTTGCCCACGCTATTAGGTCAGGATGAAGAGCAGCAAACACGGACATTGTATTGGGAGTTCCACGAGCGCGGCTTCGATCAGGCGATTCGTTCGGGTAAATGGAAAGTTGTCCGCAAGTGGGGGGAGCCTTTGGAACTCTACAATCTCTCTACTGATATAGGCGAATCCAGAAATGTGGCCTCCGAACATCCGGACTTGGTGGAAATGTTTGAAACAAAGCTAATAGAGATGCGCACGCCAAGTATCTATTGGCCGTCTCCGATTGACGATAAACACTAACCCAATAGGTGCGAATGACAGAATCAATCAAGTCGATGCTCCGCACCCTTTCACAACCGAAAGCAACAATATTCAATTGAATAACCACTGAACTTTGTCAAGTAACTCGTTTCGGATTAAGGAAAAAAACGGACCAGACAGCGTCTTTACTATGGCAACGCTTTCAGGCCCTGTGGAATGCCACTTCGTGGCCCTCCGAAGAATCGGAGGATTCCTTGGGGCAGGTCCTGTGGATGCTGACAGGTTGCTTAAACTATCCCTTAACCCGTTTTTTGCATCTTCCCAAATTAATTGTTCAGCGAATTAATCCAGTCGGCAATTTTCAGGGCTTCATCTTCGGGAACGATGGTCATGGGCGGCATCGCTGTAGCATAATCCGGCCAGTTAGAAAGATCGGGATTGTACATAAGCTCTACCATCTCCTCATTCGAGTAATTTCGTTCCGCAATTTCAGCAATGGGGGCCCGACCTGACGTTCATCTCTGCTATGGCAGGAGGTACAGGTGTATTGACTTAGGAGTGGTTTGATGGATTCGTAGGAAGGAGCTTCTTCAGCATCGGTATCCACTTCCACTTCTTCAGTTTCTCCACCTTGCTCCTCTTGTTTTTGAGCATCAGCCATCGAATTATAGGTGGATAGCTCATTTTCAGCTAATTTATCTCCCGATGGAATTTCATTGAGCGTATAATAAGCTGAGTTATGTAGCAAGGGCAGTTCATCCTCCGCCGAACGGATTCCATCCAGCTCAATATGATGCACATAATATTTCTCAGGTTATCAATGACAATCCTTACTTTTGTGTGATCTTCGGAGAGCCGGACCCCCTTTATATTTCCTGGTGCGGGATCTACCATAGGACTTCCATACACGGGATGATATTTTTAGGTAAAGCTTGACACTGCATAGGAAGCGATATCCTGTGCCGTTTCTTCATCAACCGGCTTCGTAAATGTTATTTCAAATCCATCAGATTTCGCCCGAATGGTTTTCATTTCAAAAGGAACCTGATTATTCCATATCAGTCGTTGTAATCCCTGATTTGCTTCTCCGGCCGATCCCCAGCCTCTATTTGTTTCACCGATAAATAAAGATCCGTCATCGGCCCAAGCCATGCGCAGAACGCCGGATTGAAATCCACTTCTAAAGTCAAAGGCCGCTCCCTGATACGTTCCGTTTACTTTCTCTAAATCAATCCGCATGATTTTACTTTGTCCCTGGTCGCCAACCAATAATTGCTCTTCAAATGGACCAAAGTGTCCGGCAGGGATTTTCTGTATATCCGAATTAGATATTCCTAATATTCCATGTGGCAACCAAACGGCTGGAAGCTTCAGGTCTGGAAGCTCATCCAGCAGTCCAAACATCGTTGCATAATCCTCTTCATTTTGGATGTTTTCCGGCTTTATATAATTACCGTCCTGATCCTTGTTATAGCGGGGATCACCTGTGCTCATAAAGCTGATCAGTAGTCATATTAAGCGGACGATTTCGGGCTTATCTGTCCATCGCAAACCTGCAGGGTGACCGGAAAATCACCTTTTTCAACGTGCCACAATCCTCCGGAACCAATCCAATCTCCCTGGTTTTCGGTATAAAAGAGCTCTCCGTCAATCACATTAAGTCCTGCGGGGAACGCATGCCGGTAGCCCGCGGCTCCATTTCGCCATTCTCACTAATTCGCATCATCCATCCTCTCCATGGGACTCGACTTTCGCCTCTCCACCATTGCTGGTCGCCAAATGCCACATTAGCAGAAACAAAAAAGGAACCATCTGGAGCTATAACCGGACCAAAACTATATTCGTGATAGTGCACTGAAAGTGGCCAATCATAAATAGTTTCAATTATGTCGGCCTTGCCATCCATATTTGTATCTTCGGTGGTCAAGCATCACCTCTCTGGGCCAGGTAAAGAGCGCCATCCTTATAAGTTAATCCCAAAACCTCATGAAGTCCTGTAGCAAACTGCCGAAAATAGGGATTACTACTTGTGGGATTCTCTACGATAAAAACATCTCCTCTTCGTGTAGCTATCCCGAGGTCACCATCTGGAAGGAGATCTGATCCCCAACTTCCAGCAAAATATCTTCTGGCGTTCTAACATCAGCTATATCAAAATAGTCTCCTTCACTCGGTGTTTCTTGTGCAAAAGCTGATATACTAAAAAATAAGACAAGAATCAGCGAGGTTACATAATGTTTTTTGTAATACATAAAAGTGTTCATTTATTCTTAAAAGCTTTTTAAAAAAAGATGGTATAATTCACTGTCGAAGTTGCTGGAACTACAGAGCTCCTGCCGCTCGTCAATCGTACGAATAAAGGCATCGGCGTCAAGGGACTCATCGAGTTCCAAATAATAAGAGCGATCATTAACCAGATATCAGTTGTTGTCTCCCTTTTTTATGGACCGAGCAACTGCTATTCTTACATATAAATCTTCGGCAATATTTTGAAAATTCATAGTTCGCTTTATTCCTTTACCCTGAGAAAGTACACGGATTTTGTCCTCTACTTCGGTATCATATACCTCATATAGGAATGTAGGATTATCATTTTTGTCCAGCTGATATCCTGTGGTATGGAAAGCGGTCCTGTGGTATCGTTTTTCCATGTCTGCTGCTTGTTTTCGAGTTTGGCAACAGCCAAGGCCGGTTTATCGAAGCAATTGCTCTACCGATCCATTAGGCCGGGAAGAACCATCTCCCCTGTTGTTATGCCACATGGGGAGTGAACATCCAAAATCTTCCTCTCCAAAGCTGAACAAGATTTCCCTTCTTCAGGTCATAGGTGTAGTGAATATTATCCGGACTGCTTACCGATATTGCGTGAGTAATGCGATCGCCTTCAGGCAGATCTCGGAAACTACGTAGAACCGGCTCGTCTTTAGCTTCTACAAAGATAGGATTAATACCACTCTCTCCGGTCACGCTATTATCACTAAGCTGGTGGGGACGGAGTCCATCTGAAGAAACGGAGAGATTGAAACCGGGTGATCCCCACTGCGCATGTCGGGCATAAAATAGCTTGAAAGGAGTATTCCCCGCCGTCAGACCAATATTTTCTTCCTCTCCATCAATTCCAATTACTTCTTCCCCATCAATAAGTAAGAGTCCACCTCCGCCAGAGGTATTTAACTCAAAAGTATAATCTGCCTTTTCCTTTATATTTAATGTTCCCTCATATTCAATAAGGGATTGGCCGGGAAGCTGGCCGCCAACCAGCATATCCTGGATCTGGGGATGATCGCCTACAACATCCTGCGGCTGCTGGGCCAGCAGATGCTGGCCACCGGGCAGGTGCAGGGGCGGAAGGGCGAATCGCTCGACTACGGCTGCGCACGGTGCTCAATAGCCTGATCTACATGGCCGGACGCCTGGTCCGGCATGCCCGCCGGAAAATTCTGCGGATCTTCGAAGGTCACGGCTGGGCCGATGTGGCCCTGAGTCTGGCCCGCGCCCCGTAGCCGGCCCGGGCGGGAACCCCGGCCAAGCACGTATTGACCCGTCTGTTCTGCCCCCCCAGGGACAGCATGCCTGTAGTAGCTACAACAAACCGACTGCGAGCCGGACAAGGGTAATTGGCAGCTCCAGAAGAGCTTCTTCCAGGGCTGATTGGCAGGTTGGCTGCTAATGCCAGCTCAAAATCGAATCAGTAAATGAAAGAACGTAGGTTATATTCCTTGACTCACGGATTCAGGTGTGTATATAGATTCATTCATCCTTCTACCTCCTCAGCCATTTTATCCAGCCATTCCTGAACATTGTCGTTTGGAATATTTAGTTCTCTATACACCGGTTCAGGATCAGGATACCCTCCAACTTCTTCCTGGCTGTCAATTATTTTTCCCTCTTTATTTATGACACTTGTAATTATCCTTTGGTCTATCGGATCTCTCTCAGCCGGTACTAGCTCCTGCACTAGATAATACATATTTTTTCCTCATCAAGTATTCAGATATTTTCCATTTTGTCATCCCAGATTTCAGGATTTTTTATTTCATTGAAAGGACCTGAAGTCATTAGAGATATTAGCACTATTGCCACTATCTATCTGATTATCCTGCACATATAATTCTGCATGAGCTCACAAAACAAAAGCCATTATAACGGCCTCCCATTTGGGTGTCCGGACCAGGCACAAGTACGTTCCAACGATAGATATTTTTGCTCAGAGGTGGTTCCGGATAACCCTCCCATTCATTTTCATACCCAATAAGTATGGATTGCTATATTTCCAGGATTATAGATTAGATTATTTGCAATAATTCCTGTTGCAGCTGTCTTATAATAAGGATTTCTATTCACGTTATGTGCATATAGATTACGTGTCACCACAATATTTTCGCAGTGATCATGAATTAAAGTTCCCTTTGAATGTTCTCCATCTGAATGGGTCGAATTGCTTAAACCTTCAGCAATTAAATTATTTGAAATAGTTACCCTGCGGGATGTGCTATCAGGACCAAACAACCTTGGACCTGATGCACTTATGTTCTCATCCGTCGCCCAAGTAACCGAATTATGGTCAATGAGTATATTATAAGTATTACCTCCCGCTCCCAATGTAGCGATGCCCATCCACTTCCCAGCCACTTTTTTAGGTTCTCCTGCATCTCCGGGTCTTACCTTCAAATGTCGTACGATTACATCATGGGTAGCTATGGAAATGCCACCCGAATTAAAGTAATGCCCAGGTGATCGTGCTGTCTTGTCCTGCAATGGTTACATAAGGCTTATTAATAGTTATATTCTCTTTTTCAAGGTCAATAACTCCACCTACTTCAAATACTATAATTCGTGGACCATCTTGACTTAAAGCATTTCTGAATGATCCTTCACCCTTTGACTTTAAGTTTGTCGCTTTTATAATTTCCCCTCCTGCCCCCCTTTCGTATCTGCCAAGATGGCGTTTTGGCAGTACTTGATTCAGGTAGAGTTTTTAGATTTTATATCACTTGTGCAAGATTGAATAGAGAAATTTAAAGTCACATAAAGTATAAAACTTCCTGCCAAGGCAATATATTTGTTCATATTTTTATATTTGTTCATATTTTTATCCTTATAATTTAAATAAATATATATTTGTTAACGCGTTTAGGGGTTAACCTTAAGCAGCCAGTGCATGTTTAATGTGATTAATGGGCTGGTCGTTCTTCCAATTAATGTACTGCAACAGTGTTACCGAGGCTACTTTGCTTATTAATCTTGCCCGCAAGCCCGCAAATGTTTTTGCGTAATTTCGCTTCCACATCATGTGATCGCAAAGCTGAGAAAAGACAGTCCCTACCCGGCGTCGGGCGGTTTTGAACACCTTTGGCCACGGTCGGTACCCATCCTGATTGCCACGCATGGGCGTTTGGAGCTCAATTCCGGCGCTGTAAAACAAATCGATTTGCTGTTTACTTGATAGATATCCCTTGTCGGCCAGCAGCAGGCAATCGCTGAGTCCGCTGTGTTTTATGTCTTTCAGGTAATGCACATCATGGACACTGGCTTTGGTCAGATCCATGCTTTGGTACACCCCGTTCAGGCTTACCACCAGGGGTAGCTTATAGCCAATATAGTACTGTTCAGTTATGGCACTATAGCCTTTGTCGGGGGCACTATGGAAATGCTCCCGACATACCGATGTGGAGCGGGCACGGGCAATATGCGCCACCGGGACAGGGATCGAATCCACCATATAGGTATCCTCGCAAGGACAGATCTGGCGCCCCCACAGGCGGGCCAGGTTCTCGACCCATCCGGCCAGACGCCTGCGGCGCCGGTTGTAGCTGGTGAAATGCGGCAGATTGGGAAAGTCCTCGCTGTAATCTGTCTGTAGCTTACTCCAAAACCAGTGTTCGCTACGGGTACCCAAGGCTTCTTGCAACAGGGCCAGACTTATGATGTGAGCATCTGGCATGGCGGGTTTATTCGGATAAAATTGCACGTTCAACTCGGAATTAAGATAATCGGCCAACGTTTCGTTGACGATGGGTAAAATTTTGTCGAAATTGGTTTTAAGGTCATGCATAAGCAGGGTGTTTTTGCGAAGATTAACACCCCTAAGATATTTAATATCAAGCACTTGCATGGCCTTTTTTATTTTAAATTTGTTAAAACTTTAACCCCTAAACGCGTTATTACTGATTTAATTTCCCTATCACTTTGCTGGGATTATCAACTGCTTCATCGATTGTTATAATCTCCCAGTCCTTTTCAATGAATTTATCTTTCAATGGCATTTGCCAGTCTCCGAGGATAGCAACTTTCTCGTTTTCCCAACCAAGTTCGGCATCGGCCAAGACTTGATCTCTATCTCCAACAAGCTCATATCCAACTTCTGCCTGAGCCAATAAGTTGGCATCAATGTCCTCAATGAAGGGTTTAAGTTCCTCAGCGAGATATTTAAGATCAGGCAAGACATCCTCATAATCTTCTTCAATTGAAGAGGAAGCACTTTCTGTAAGCCAATCACTGTATCGATAACTCTCAATTCCCCTGGTAGTAAAGACATGAACCGAAGACAAGAATTGCATGAGGTTCAAGTGGTGCAGTACCCCTTCCCACAATTTCCTAAATTTATCTTCCTCGATTATTTGGTCGCTATCCCAGAGTTTAAGAATCAATTTACCGAAAAACATAAAACCAAGGGTACTTCAAAGCCCTCTCGCAGTAATAAGAGAGATATTCCTGACTGTGGGAAACGCTGGTTGAGCCTCCCTGCCCATCCATCGACTAATAACAGAATCCAAACCAGTTATGTCGATGAATAATTAGTATAAAGTCAGGAATATCTCAAAGTATTTGTTCTTTCTTCTTTTACGGTTCTTATCAGAACCTAGCCAGCAATATTTAAACAGCTACTTAACGCTAATACCCAGGATTTTGCTTCAAACTCGATTTCTGGATCTCTTCAAGGGGAATAGGAAGCGAATACATCCTTGGTTGAAAGTTCCGCTCAAAGGCAGTTATCCGATTATATGTAAGATTGCCTGAGCCATCCTTTTCAATGTCAATCTTGATATAATCATCGCCAGCTACCTGGTCTAAAATTTCCCATCGGCGAAGGTCATTCCAGCGGTGATCATTCTCAAACGCCAGTTCAATAGATCGTTCATGCCTGATATCCTGAAGGAGTTGATCTCCTGAGGACTGGATTTCTGGTAACTCCGCTCTTGTCCGAACTCGATTCACATAATCTCTGGCCTCATCCTCATTGCCCAAGTGATATTGAGCTTCGGCGTAATTCAGATAAATCTCTGCCAATCGGTAGATTATATACGGTGTCGGTGCACTTGTTGTAGTGAAGTCGACGGATTCATCCATAAACTTATACAATGTATATCCTGTGGGAGATGCATTCCATGGCCGCACCGAACTGGTGGGAGAGTCAAGTCCACCGTTAAAGAATTCAGCTTCTCTTCCTCGATACATACGACCGTTATAAACGATGTTCGCATAAAAACGCAACTCCCTATCTATATATGGATTTTGCGGGTCATAATTTGAACCCGATTCGTTTATATTCATCCCGTTGGCCATTTGGAACTTATCCACATAATTTTGTGACGGGCAGTTTCCTGCCCAACCAAAATACCCATTCGGAGAATTCATCTTGTCAACCCAATTGTCGTGTACAAACTCGGGATCATCAGGGTCGTGCCAAAATGATTTCGGGATTATCCGTACGGTTTCAGAAGATATTTGCATAATCCTGCCAGCTATTCACTTCATTAAGGCTGTACATATTCATGTCGATAACCGCTTTCGCCGCATCGGATGCTTGCTGCCATTTCGATTGATCCATGGATTGATTGTGCCGTTGACTAGCGGCGTACAACAAGATTTCAGACTTTAAAGCAAATGCTGCTCCCTTTGTAATACGACCCCAGTTTTCGGCATTCCATTCTTCCGGCAGAATGCTTGCCACAGCGTCTAGCTCGGTCACAATAAAGTTAACCACTTCCGAATAGTTGGCTCTTTCAACATTGAAATCATCCTCCAGGTCGAACGGTTCTGTGATTAACGGAACCCCGTTACCTTCCCCTTCCCACCATGAATACCAGTTTACCAAGTCGGCGTAAAGTTTGGCGCGGATAAAACGAACCTGGGGCTTCATAAGTTCTATCTCATCCGGGTCGACATTGGGCACATTATCTATATTCTGAAGAAAGATGTTGCATCGTCGGATTGCTTCATAATTATCGGACCATTTATTAAATGTGCCGTAATTACTAGCTGTAATCTCACCGTTATTTAAAATCCAGACGCCATGGTCACCACGCTGCATAGCCTCATCAGTTGCAGAACTGGGCATTTCGCGAGGACCATTGTCGCTGGTAATGCCCCAGCCACCTACTCCCTGGTACACTTTGTTTAAATAACTCCGAGCTAAATTTACGTCTCCCCAAATATCGTTCTCAGTAAATCTATCCTGGGTCTCCTTGTTTAATACTTGTTCTTCACAAGAGCCAAAAACTACTCCAAGCATACTTACAATGACCAGCAATCTAATCAGTTTCATAATATTTATCCTTAATTATTTATTAAAAAGTTATATTCGTCCCTATCAGAAAGGTCTTTATCTGAGGATAATTATACCCTCCTTGGGTTCTTTCAGGGTCCCAATTGCCAAGCATGTTATCCCATGTAATCAAATTCCGGCCGCTTACATAGACTCTGAGCCTGGATATTCCCACCCGTGAGATAAGATTGGAAGGCAACGTATAAGAGAACTGGACGTTTTTCAGACGCAAATACGATGCATCATACAACCAAAAGGTACTGGGCCGGTTATTAATATGGTCATCCCTGTCGAAAGCTCGGGGAAGGGGAGCGTCCCTGTTTTCGGGGGTCCAGCGATCTTCAAAATATGTTTTTATCACTGGTTGTTGTTCACCATCAAAAGCTAACTGTTCTGCTTTCGCTTGCCCCTGGAAGAATACATTCAGCCCGAAGTTCTTATAATCAAGACCCGCGTTAAAACCGAACTGCATTTTGGGTATTGGGGATGTATATCTTCTGAACCTGTCATCCCCTGTAATTTCACCATCCTCGTTCACATCCACATATCGTATATCTCCCGGCTGAGTTCCCGGCAAGTGTGGTGAGTTGTCTATTTCAGACTGTGTTCGGTATAAGCCATCGGCTTGATAGACGAGCCAGGATTGAATCGGGTGACCTTCTTGTTGTTGGTAATCTGGTATACTACTGGCTTCATCCATATATATGATTTTACTCTTGTGATAAGTAAGATTACCACCAAGATTATAATTTATGTCATCGATTGAATTTTGATGATTAAGTGTAAGCTCAACGCCTCTGTTATCTACTTTTCCAAGATTCTCATCAGGTAAAGAGATTGCTGCATAGTCAGGTACCGAGGCATTCCGGTTAATAAGAATGTCACGTCGCTTCTCGTGGAATACGTCCAACGATAAGTCGAGCTTACCCTGCCATGCACCGAAATCAATACCGGCATTAGTTTTGTACGAGGTTTCCCACGTTATTCCAGGATTTGCAGTGTTTGTCGCGGCAACCCCTGAGTACGCCCGGGGGTCCATGCCAAAAGCGTAGTAATTACCGTCTCCGCCATATTCATATAGCGTTAAAAATTGATAGGCTGGTATCAGGTCATTCCCCATCTTTCCCCAGCTGGCCCTCAGTTTTAGGTTGTTCAACCAGCTGCCTGCATCGTCCATAAAAGGCTCGTTGGTTAGGTTCCATCCTGCAGAAACAGCGGGAAAAAGACCAAATCGGTTGCCTTCGGAGAAATTAAAAGAACCGTCATACCTCATGCTGAAATCCAGCGATTATACTTACCATTATGGTTATAACCCACAGGTTCCAAAATAATTGACCCGACCACCTAGCTCAGCGCTACCATAATTATCTTTTTCTGCCTCCGCTCCTGCGAAAAGCTGAACTTTTTTATCACTAGGCAAACCCAGCCGGTAAGCAGAAATCAGTTGATATGAACTTTCGCTTTGTTCATAGGCTGCGAAGGCACTGATATTGTGGTCCCCGATCGAAGTATCATAGCTTAATTGCAGGTGATACAGATTATTGTCATAAAAATCGATCTGCTCATACAGCTGTCTGCTATTTAATGTCCTTTCTCCCGAAGGCAGGTCAACTTCTGCATAACCATTTGATGGAATATATTCCTCTGTTTCAGGGTCATAATTGTAGGCAGTCCAGATATCTGCAAAGGTTTTAGTATCCACCTTTCTGTAGTTAAAATTTGCATAACCGGAAAGCTCCAACCCTTCTGTTAGCCAGGGCAGTTGATAGTTAAAGGAGAGCTTTCCATTGTAAACATAGTTATCGATATCCCGCTGTCCGTATTCATCATTACTCGCAGTTATGGGACTGGTTCCCGCAACTTGGCCTGGACCCAACAAACCGTTTGGCCAGCGGCCGGCTATCCATGGATACTGCCACAACATGCCCAACCAGAGGTCTTCCCCTGAACCCAGAGGTGCATGTCGCTTCCCATTGCGCCCCTCCAAGTTTAATCCAATCTCTAAATTATCCGTAATTTGGCTATTAATCCTTGCCCTGATCTGGTATTGCTTAAAGGATAAATCTCCCAATTTGTATAATCCTTGTTGGTTGAGGTAGTCAAGGCTTAAATCGTATTGAATATTTTCTGATCCTCCCTCGGCAGCTATATTGTGATGCATTTTAGGTGCATTATCGGCCAAGACCATTTCAGCCCAATCCGTATTGGGATATTCCAAAGGCTGATCACCAGCCCTGAAATGTTGTAATGCATCTTCAGACCATAAAGGCTGCTGTCCGTTGTACCGATAAAATTCATTAAAATATTTTGCTCTCTGATAGGCCGTCATAGCTTCGGGATACTTAGTAATCGTCTCCAGCCCATAACTCGAATTGAAAGTAATAGTTGGTTTGCCTGGCTGCCCCTTTTAGTAGAAACCAATATAACCCCATTTGCAGCCCTGGAGCCATATATTGCGGCTGAGGCATCCTTTAATACACTGATACTTTCAATATCATTGGGAGAAAGATTAGCGAAGCTTTCTTCTTCGCGAGGTACCCCGTCAATAACTATTAATGGATCATTATTTCCCAATGTAGCCTGGCCTCTGATAAGAAACTCGGCATTATTGTCACCCGGTTCACCACCCCTGTCATTCACAATTACTCCGGCTATCTTTCCCTGTATAGACTGTGTAATATTATTTACCGGGGACCTGGCAACACTTTCTCCTGACACATTGGCTACTGAGCCGGTAATTTCTCCCCGTTGTCTTTGAGAATATCCTATAACCACAAGCTCCTCACCAGAAACTGCTTGAGACTGTAACTCAACATCAATACTCGTCCGCCCGTTAATCGTCACCTCCTGCGTCTGGTACCCAATAAACGAAAACACCAGCGTATCCTGCAGGGAAGGCACATTTAATTCAAATCCTCCTTCACTATCGGAGGAAGTCCCTGTCGTGGTCCCTTTGACCAATACATTGACCCCGGGCAGCGTTTCCCCGGTCTGGGCGTCAGTTACCGTACCGGAAACGGTTTCAAGAATAATCTCTTTCGCTGCCTCTTCCTGTTTCAAGATCACCAGCTGACCGTTTTGGGAGATCCCAAAGCGCAATCCCGTATCCTCCAGAATTTTCCAAAGAGCATCGTACAAGGTCAGAGATGACTTTTGCAGCGTGATAGTTGTGTTTTCAGGCAGTGCACTTTTACTGTACATCAGTTTTAGATCCGCCTGCCGGGAAACCACTTCTAATGCCTCCTCCAGGCTCGCACCTTCAAGTTGTATGCTTATGATCTGCTTGAGGAGCTTATCGGTATCCGCATTCTGAGTGAGCGTCTCGCCATTGGACAAGACCAATGCTGTGCCATTCTCATTTTGATCTGCTTGTTGTGCCAACAGTCCCGGTACGACCATTACTGTCAGCAACAGTATCCCCATAAATTGTATCATTAACCTTTTCATAAATTATCCCGTGTTTAATTGTCGTTCTATTTCTATTCCTGTTCTAGTTCGATGATTATAGCTTATCTTTCGTTAATGCTCGAAATATCACCGTCCCTTGTTCTTTGTGCACTTCTAAATCGAGTGAGAGAGCGATGCCCTTCATCACTTCCCCCATCGGCTGGCTGTAGTCGATCTCCGCAGTCAGTTTCTTTTGGGCAATCTGTTCTGTCTCGGTTTCAATATCGATGACATACCAGCGCTCCAACTTTGGTATAATCTCTCGGAGCGGCCGGTCGTTGAACACCAGCTTGCCCTCCGTCCAGCCTGACACACCAGTCCGTATCCACATTTTCATAGACTACCGGATCACTCTCATCACTGACCGTTCCCATTTGGTTTTTTGTAATGATTGCCTGTTGCGGGCTGGCACCCTCCTCCGCGGACTCCCGGCCCAGCGCCACCTTACCCTCCGATACCACAACTTCGACCTCATTACGCTCATCCGGCCATGCTTTCATCAAAAACCTGGTTCCCAAAACGCGGGTAAATGCATTTTTAGAATGTACGGTAAAAGGCTTCGAATCATCGTGCGTGACCTCGAAATATGCCTCTCCCTCCAAAAAGAGTTCTCTTTTCTCAGAATTAAAGGAGAGTGGCACCTCCAGGCGGCTGCCAGCATGGAGAATCACCTTGGAACCATCATTTAAGATATAAGTGGCCCGCTGCCCATCCTGGGCAACAATCTCCCGTTTGGCTATTTCTGTAGCTTCATTGTCATGGGAAGTAAATTGATTGTAATTACTATATGTAAAAAGACCGGCAGCCAGCATCACCGCCGCCGCGGCCATAGTGATCACCAACTGCCGAAGCACGTTTTGAGATGAATGAACCCTGTATTTATGGAGAAATTTCTGATTGGGGCGACTTATAACCTGACCGGCCTCTTCGCCGCTTTGCTCCAATTTATCCATATCGCTGGAAAGCCGTCTCCAGGCTCGCTCAGCATCGATCTTGTACACCGGGTCTGTCGACTCCTCCCAGATCTCTCGCAGCTGTTCTACCTGCTTTTCTCGGTTGGGTTCTTCGTTGATCCAGGATTCCATATATCGCTTCTCATCACTATCCAGTTCACCGGCGAAATATCGTGCCAGTAATTCCCAGGGCATATTATCGTTCATGCTTGTGGCGTTCGATCTTTAAATTGTTTGTTTGCAATGTCTCACTAGTTATTACACCCGAGCAAGGACGTTCTATGACAAGAGGTTGAAATTTTTTTTAGAAAAATTGAATCAGGTGAGAATTAACTAAGAAAGAGATGGGGAAAGTGGACTTGTCTCAATGAACGAATCCGTTTACGTACATTTCATATTTATCAGCAAATACAAAAAAAATATAATCCCGGAGAATTGATTACAGCATAGTTAACTGAAAAAATCAGGCAAGCAGCAACTATAAAGCGGGTTCAAGATTAGGAGAGTATAAGTAAACAGATAAGGATCTGAATAAGAGATGTTTGTACTAACAAACTGGTCATATCCAGCGTAACCGCAACGACAAAATAATCTGAAAGGTAATTTCTGAGTTTTTTTAAGGCACGGCCCATCTGGGTATTTACCGTGCCTATCGATATATCCAGCACCTGGGCTATCTCTGCGTAGGTCAGACCGCTTCGGCGATTTAACAGGAAAATCTGCCGACAGCGATCCGGCAGCCGTTCTATCCCTTCATCGATATCCTTCCGAAGCTTTTCCACCTCGGCATCCGTCTCACCGGTATTCGATTCCTTTAGCTCTCTGAATGTCCGGGTTACCTCCTCTTCTGTCTCGTCCATAATCCGTCGGTGGCGGATCACGTTTAACGCCTTATTCTTTACGGCCGTAAACAGATAGCTTTTTACTGTTCCCGGAGGATCCCAGGTTTCCCGCTGGGCCCAGATATTCAAAAAAACTTCCTGAACGATATCCTCCGCCTCTTGCCCATTATTAACATAACTGCGAGCGAAACCATTTAACCGTTTGTAGTACGCTTTAAAAATCTTCTTGAAGGCGGAGCGATCACCATTTTCCCGTACCCGGCGGACCCACTGTTTTTCCAACAATGGCCGGGGAGCTTCTGGTGACTTTTCCTCTTCTTTAGCGTTCATTATTACTTTCCAAAATCAATCGATTTTTTGAATTCCAGTACTACTACCTTTTGCTTTTGCAATCATGAAGTTTATTTCCACCAGAACTCATGGATGATGGATGAAACTGTTTTCTATCGAAATGCACTTTGTAATACCAACTCTACTATAGGACAAATATTCTATTTTACGTGATCAGTATACAAGCACAAAATTAAATATCACAAACATCACCCCCCGTACTATGAAGAGAAACCTAGTATAAGAACCTACTCTTTTAAACTATTTTGCTGAAAAATAAGCCCATTTTTACATCATAAAGGAGTATTGTAGGCAAAAGATACCGCTTTTAAACAATTTATTTAAAAGAATAAGTTATCCGTAATTTCTGTATCGTTGAATACCTTTGTATAAGAAGGGAAAAATCAATGTATCAGTACTAGCCCGCATTTCTCACAAAGATTATTGACATATTACTGCAACTATCTGACAACCAGTAACTTACGTTAATTTTTGAGGGTTTAAAATCATAACTGTGTGTAAAATAGGGCGAAATTGGCCCTTCAGCGGCGTTAAAGGAAAAATAGTGTGCTCAACATACCGGATGTACGTTTCCGCTGTCGTTTTTTCTTCGCCTTGCTGAAGAACAAATTTCTTGGTAAGAAATCCGGGCTGGCTGTCAATTCCATCCCCGCTCTTTCAGGAGCGGGGTGGTAACTTAGGATTTAGGGAAAAACACATGTGCAAGGAATAGATTCCATTCCACATACATAGCTATTACACACAAGGAGAATAGTTCTATGACACAAATTTTTAAAAAAGATTGTAGTTCCCAGAAAAAATTCCTTCCTCCTCTATTAGCCCGGATATTTCACAAGTATTTATGATATTTTCCTGTAACCTGTTGACGCGAAGAGACTTACAACTACTTTTAGGGCTCTAAAAATGGAACAGGGTGTAGAAGGCTGCGAAATATATCCCTCTGTTGCGTTTAAGGCGAAATCGCCTGCTCGACGTAGCTAAGTACGTCTGCACAGCCATTTCGCCTTGCAGAGAAATAAATTCCTTGGTGAATAATCCGGGCAATTTCTTTAATCTTGATTATGGAACCTGTTTCCTCTCCGATCGGATCAATTTTATGATCCTCATTCAAAAAATTCTGCCTGATGATCTTCTGCATATTGCACCATCTCTTCAGCAATTTCGGGATATTCATCAATCACGTTTACTTTTTCATAGGGGTCGTGAACCATATCAAACAGGGCCGTATCAATCTCTGCCTGTTGATACTGGCCCGGTAACCCGTCCCTGCCACCGACAGGGCTGGTTCGGCTATCCGTGAGGAACGTGCAATTTCCATTTTCCGTCACCGCTCATCACCCCCTGGAATTCCGAACCGTTTGTGAAGGCGTAATAATCCTGTGGGTTTTCAGCAGCGGGATTGCCAACAATCAAATCCCACACATTTTTACCGTCAATCTTGTAATCAGGCAGTTTCGATCCGGTAAGTTCTGCAAAGGTGGGCATCAGATCGATCGAGAAAAACGTGTTGTGAGAAACCGTATTTTTTTCAATTCCCCGCGGATACGAAATGATTAATGAACTTCGAATACCGCCATCGAATGAGGTTCCTTTTCCCTCTCTGAAATGGGTCTGACCAGAGTGATTGGCATAAGAAAGCCACGGGCCGTTATCGGAAGTAAAGAGAATGATGGTGTTTTCCCTGACCCCGTTCTCCTCCAGCGCCTTCACAATTTCCCCAACCGACCAGTCGATCTCCATCATCACATCGCGCAGTAAAGACCGGTGCCCAATTTTCCCTCAAATTTTTCGCTTACAAACAGCGGTACGTGCGGCTGGGGATGCGGCACATATAAAAAGAACGGCTCGCCACTGTTTCTGTTGATAAAATCTGACCGGACTCCTCCGTAAACCAGGTGGTAAAGTCTTTTTGATGATCGGCCGTTACCGAATCAATGATCACTTCCCGTTTTTCCAGTAATGCATTGGATATTGTCCCCAATATCTCGGGGTTTTCAGGGTGGCCGGCCCACATGTCATTGGAATACATTATGCCTGCGGTTTCATCAAAACCCCGGTTGTGCGGGCGGGTTTCTTCCCGATCGCCACAGGTGCCATTTCCCGAAAAATCCTGTTTTATAGCCGCTTTCTTTTAACATCTCTGCCATCGTCATAAAGTTGGTTTCCAGACCTATTTCTCTTGGTGCATGGGCGCCAAAGACTCCACTTCTTTCAGGATAGGTACCGGTTAACAAAGCCGCCCGCGAAGCCGAACAGATGGCCTGAGGCACATAGAAATTCATAAAGCGTTTTCCCTCTTCTGCGAGCGTTTGCACATTTGGGGTGGGATATCGTGTTTCTGCAAAAGGCTGAAAGTCAGCAAAACCGGAATCATCCAGGAAAACAAGGACAATATTTGGGGAGAAATTATCCGTTTGATTTGCCGACTGTATCGGTGCTGGAAGTACAGCCTGCGATTAATCCCATTACCAGCAAGCTTAAAAATATATATGGTATAATTTTTATAGCACTCATTTGTTTGTTGATTGGGACCATCGCAATTTGATAGCTTCCTGCTCTAAAAGTGCAAGGTTTAAAATCTAATTCATATATAATCTTTTTTTATTTTTTTAGTCACTATTCCAATTTAAATAAAGGCTTTAGCAAAACCTTCACTTTAACCTTTGATACTGGTCTGCGTTGCTTTAAATTTCAGTTTTGTCTTTCTCCAACTTAGACCGAAACAAGAACTGAACCAATCTTCCTTGTCTAATACAACCTCCTAGGATGTCCATCTGTTACCTGACTGCCTGGATACCTAATTAATTTCAAAGGACCTTTCTGTACGTGGCATTCTTCTCATCCATTAAATCAGTGCATAATATCACGAGGCTATCATCTTACCGTACCTCTTCCCTCCAGGTTTCCCATTTTTCTCGCATCTGCTGCAGAAGCTCTTGGTATTGCGGGTCCCCGGCCAGGTTTTCCGACTCGTCCGGGTCTTCCCGAAGGTCATAGAGCTCCTCAAACAGAGGTTCGCTGTCGAGATAGCGCAGGTACTTGTAGCGTTCAGTACGCACTCCTTCTGACCGGGGAATTCGATCCGGAAAACTGTGATGTTCGTAAAAGAATTCCGTACGCCAGTCGTCCGGTATCCTGGCCAGCCACAATCGGGGCAAATGAACGCCCCTGCACACCCTCTGGTGGGGACACTCCCGCCCAGTCCAGGAAGGTCGGCAGCAGGTCCACCATCAGCACCATCGGCTCGCGCTCGGTCCCCGCCTCGGCCTCCCGCAGGCCCGGATCGCGGACAATCAGCGGAATACGAATCGAGGTGTCGTGGCCCAGCCACTTGCCGGCAAATCCGCGATCCCCCAGATACATCCCGTGATCGGAGGTAAACACCACAATGGTATTCTCCAGGCGATTGGTCTCTCGAAGTGCCTCCATCATCTTGCCCAGCTGTCGATCCACCCCGGTGACCATCCGATAGTAGCGGCGCACCGAACGCTGGAAGTTCAGTGATTCCGGCGGCCCCAGCCTGTAGTCCCAGCGCACTCGGTTCAGCGACTGCTTTAAAAAGTCGGGTTGAGAGGCAAAAAACTCCGGTTCTGACAGTGGTGGCGCCGGTATTTCATCCCGTTCATACAGCACCGCCGTGGCCGGGGAGGCCGGGTAGGGCTCGACCGGATGGAATCCGTCCTGCACGTGCGGGGCCTTAAAGCCGACCGTCACCGCAAACGGCTGGCCGGCCGGCACGTCGTGGATCATATCCACCGCCTGGTTGCCCAGCCGGTCGGTCAAATGAGAGCCGCGCTCAGGCGGATACTCCTCCGACCAGAACTCCCCCTGCCCGTCGTAGGCCCGGTCATCGTCAAACATCCCCTCCCGGTACGGGCCCATGTGCCACTTGCCAACGTAGCCGGTATGATAGCCGGACTGGCGAAGCTGCGCCGGATAGCTCATCGCGGCCTGTTCAGGGGTCAGCTCATCAAACTGGTCAAAATAGATGCCGGTGCGGGCCGCATACCGCCCGGTCATGAGGTTCCCCCGGCTGGTAACGCAGGTGGCCGTCACGGCAAACGCATTGCGGAACACCACTCCGTCGGCGGCCAGGCGGTCGATATTGGGGGTATGAATAATATCATTGCCCATAAACCCGAATGGCTCGTGGTCCAAGTCGTCCACAAACACCAGCAAGATGTTCGGGCGGGTGTTTGGCTGGTTAGAAGCGACATCCTGTGACTCCCCTTCAGTAATAGCTATTCCAGTTAAAATAATACAAAAAATCAGATATCGTGATAATTTCATTTACATTAATTTTAATCTTTAATATTTAACCTTATCTGAACCCATCACTTATTTTCTATATGTGAATAATAAATGCGAATTCAAAAATCTCTTCTCCACCAGCTATTCAGCCGTTGAGTCAATTCCCTGACTATTTCCGGATGCTCAGAAGCCACATTATTCTGTTCATGTGGATCATTTACAATGTGGTAGAGTTCCGGTTCCGCAATCATATCTATGAAGCGTCCGCCACCAGAAAGTTCTTCCTCCGGGGACGTCCCTTCTACTTTAGGTACGATCAGCTTCCAGTTTTTTTTTAATACTACCCGGTGCTCCAGGCTCTTGGTGGGTTCGTGCACATCGGCGATATCATGATTAAAATCTTCACTGTAAATCGCCTGTCGTTCCTCCAGCGCCTCTCGATCCAGCGCGTTGAGGCCGGGCATTTCAAGTTTGGGTTCGATATCCAGGATCTCCAGGACTGTAGTAGCAATATCATTGGTACTTACAAACGTGGTGGTATCCATTCTTATCGGAATCTGTCCCGGCCATTTGTAGGTAATGTGAGTACGAATACCGTCGTCATAGGGCGACTGTTTGGAAGGCCAGATAAACTGATTGTCCTGGTCCGGGTTCTGTACCCATCCATTATCAGTCAAATACACAACCAGCGTATTCTCCGATATTCCCCGCTCGTCTATTGAATCAAGTAGTTGGCCCACCGTTATATCAAACCAGTCAATCATCGCCCAGTATTTCGCAATAGGCTCACTCGGGGCATCCGGCAGGTATTTTTGCAGCAATGAGTCCGGCGGGGTATGGGGTGTATGCGGCATAAAGGGGGCATACCAAAGGAAAAAGGGGTTGTCTTCTTGCTGCGCCTGGTCCATAAACTCTTCTATAGGTTGCATCCCTTTCCGGCCGATCGTCAGCCCCTCATCTCCGTGCCGGCCTCCGCGGGTGGGATCTGCATGAGTCATTCCATGAGTAAACCCGGCATCTTTCCAGCTGCCTTCCCACCATTTGCCGGTCTGCAGGGAGAGGTAGCCGAGCTCCGAGAGGTAATCAGTGAGAGAAGGGAGCTCGTTAAACCGGTCGGTAACCACATCGTTGACCGGTTCCCGGGCTTCAAGCCACTCCGTCCCGGAGGCCGATCCCCGATCAAATTCAAATGCCGGATCATTCCCGGTAACGCCGTGTTGATGCGGATACAACCCGGTAATCAGGGAGGCCAGCGAAGGCCGGCACACAGGGGCGGGCAGGTACCCCCGGGTAAACGTCAGCCCCTGGGAGGCCAACTCATCAATATTAGGCGTCTCAATGTGGGGATGCCCCATAAAACTATAATCGGTCCAGGAATGGTCATCCGAGATGATGAAGACGATGTTGGGAGGCTCTTGACTTGCCTTCGCCTGCTCCTTATCACCAGAACCTGAACAACTAATAAGTAAGCCAAAAATTAATAGATAACTTAGAATAATATATTTCATGATTTATGATTTAAATCATATCCACTGGCTACCAACCCGGATTTTGCGTTAAGTCTGCATTTAGTGTTCTTTCCCTTTCCGGAATTGGATAGAGTAGCATGTACTCTTCAATATTGTATACAGGTTCAGAGAAGTGAGGCTGAATATCCTTAACATCTGGTGCATGTTGCTGCATAACCTCCAAGGCTCGTCCCTGTCTTAAAAGATTATACCATCGATGATTTTCAAAAGCCAATTCGACGCGTTGTTCATGATAGACCGCATCTCTGAAATCAGCTTTTGACAAACCGGTTGTCAGAGGATCCAGGCCCGCTCTCTGGCGAACTTCATCGATATAACCGTACGCCTCACTGGTGGGGCCCTCAATTTCATTAATGACCTCAGCCATCATCAATAACACATGGGCATAACGGTACACCGGTATATTGTCATTGGTTATTCCAAGAACAGAATGATCAGAGGCATATTTATTTACATAAAGTATCGTATCCCCTATTGCAATACCAAATTCAGTATTACCTGGATCTACATAATACCCTATCGAAGCATCTTTCCTTAAATCGTCCTGCTCATAAGCATTTAAGATATCCCTGGTGGGGATATTTAATCCATCGGGAGTGCTTGCGTTATCACCGGTAACAACGGATCCGGAATTATGAGGGGCAAATTCATAAATTAGGTTATTGCCCAACCCTCTATTACTTTCCAATTCCGCATAACTGACATCGAATATATACTCCTCGTGATATTTATTAGCCGGATCAAAAATATCTTCATAATTGTCCACCAGGTCATAACCAAGCTGCATTACGCTTTCCAGTTCAGTACGAGCGGAAGCATAATCTCCCCTGGTCAAATATACTTCTGCTAATAAAGTTCTCGCGGCTCCTTCCGTAGCCCTGCCTTGATTTTCGGTAGAGTAGCTTTGGGGCAGTACTCCAGCAGCCTCGCTGGCATCCTGGATGATTTGATCATAAATCGCCTGGGCATCAGCTCTGGATCCAATTACGTCGAAGGCCTGGGACGGGGATTCTACCTGATCTAACACAAGTGGGACCCCTCCGAACAACCTTACCAAATGGAAATAGTAAAAAGCCCTTAAGAATTTGACCTCGGCAGTAAGCTGTTCTTTAAATCCACTGGTCTCAAAGTCGGCCCTGTCGATATTATTTAGAACGGCATTACATTTTTGAATTCCCTGGTAGACATCCCCCCAATACGGTTCAATATTGTTATTTGTAGACGTCATAGTGAATTCGTCTATTAACCAAATGGGATGAGGACCAAAATTCCCATCATTATACTGGACAATAGTATTGTCTGAACGCAATTCCGAGAATTTCCACTGGTTTGCATACATATCCTGCAACTTGGAATATGCCCGATTACCGCCTGCTCAACCTGGTCTTCATTTTGAAAGAATTCTGTTGAGCTTATGGCGTCTGCCGGAGAAGTGGTCAGGATATTATCACAGCTCACAAAAGTAACACACAAAATTAGAACTGCGACAGGTAACGCAAAACCTTTAGCTATAAATTTTTTCATAAAATAAAACATGTGATTACCCAATTAAAAATTAATATTGATTCCTAATGTGAATACCCTGGAGATAGGATAATTTGAATTTCGTGTTTCACCCGGTTGAAGTGGGTTACCAGAAAACAGCTGCACATCAGGATTCTGCAGATTTGTATTTGATATCCAGGCATTATGCACATTCATATAGAGCCTTGCGTCATCAGCTCCAACAGAGCTCAAGAATCCATATTTACTAGCATTGAAGGTATGGCCCAGAGTTACATCCCGGATCCAAATATGTGAGTTATCTACGATCCAGGTGCTTTGTGCATACCGGTGTATTACTCTCGACATGGCTCTTGGGATAAGTCCGGCACCGGGATTTTCAGGCGACATCCATCGATCTTTGGCCTCTGCAGATACGTTAAAAACGCCATCCAAATTCCAGAAGTCCTCACGACCGCTCTGCATGGTTTCGCCACCGTGGGAACCCGTCATGGAGATGCTAAAATCAAATCCCTTATAGTTCAGAGTGTTGGTTAATCCCCAGGTGAAGTCGGGATATGGATCCCCGATTCTTGGCAAAATCATCTATGGGAGTTATTTGGCCATCTCCATTAACATCCTTGTGTTTGTAGGAACCGGGCATAAACAAACGATTAGTATTGGGAGCAGGGCCGTTGGGAATATGTTCAGCTATCTCCTCATTACTGCTGTAAAACCCTTCAACTACATACCCATCAGAATTGACCAATGGGATACCCTTCTTCAGTGATATGTTTCGCCGTCGAGACGGGCGATATAATAGGGGCATCCAGTTCTGTAACTGTGTTGGCATTATGATCAATATTAAAATTCAGATCCCAATTAAAATCTGTATTGCTTAGCACAGTTGATTGTATGGCTAACTCAATTCCTTTATTGGTCACCTCACCCCTGTTGACGAGGGCATTACTAAAACCGGATGTAATGGGGGTTTCCACATTTAACAGCATATTACTACTCACTTTATTGTAGTAATCTACGGTCACATTTAACCGATTAGCCATTAAACTGACATCCAGCCCAACATTCAGTTGTTCAACTTCTTCCCATCCCAAATTGGGATTTCCCATATTCGTAATGCTTCTACCGGCAGCCTGTTGGCTATTTAAAGCGTAATCAGTTGATTCAACAACTCCCAAATGAGCATAATTACCAATGTTGAAATTTCCTGACCTACCGTAACCCGCTCTTATCATCAGGTTATCAATTGTATTTACATCACTGAGAAATTCTTCGTCTGAGAGTCGCCAGCCAAGAGAAAAGGAAGGAAAGGTCCCCCATCTATTTTCGGATCCAAACCTTGAAGAACCATCTCTCCGTATTGTAGCTGTTACCAGGTATTTATCCTGGTAATCATAGTTGACTCTGGCCAGGGTTGATACCAATCCCCATTCGGTCGTGTTGGTTGCACCGCTTTGGGTAGGAGCCGCCCCCAAAGTTCTAATTTCATCATCAGCAAATCCTCTGCCCTCTACATTTGTGAATTCTGTGGTTTCCTGTTGAACTGAAAATCCGAGAATGGCATCAACACTGTGATTCCTCCCAAAATCCGCATTGTAATTAAGGGTGTTTTCACTTAGCCAGTTAATAGAATTCGAGGAATAAACGTAACCCACTGCCTCGGTCGGTGGATAAGTTCTATATGCTCCAAGAGTGGTTGGCTTATAATACTCAGTTCTCGAATCAGACCAGTCAAAATTGATGGTGGAATTAAATTCAAGTCCGTCAATTAACTCATACTCCAGAAAAGCATTTCCAATAGCTCTGCCCCTTCGCAGGGTCTGGTTGACCTGTTTCGCTTGTAACACCGGGTTGGGAAATGCCAGCATGCCATCTCCATCGACCATGGGGTTTAAGTTTCCATTCTCGTCTCTAAGATCAGCTATAGGATTTACCAAGTAGGCAACTGCATAATCTCCCGTTCGATATCCATCCGTATCTCCCAGTTCTTGTTTCTCCAGGGATGGGGCAAGACGTAACCCTACATTCAGCCTGTCACTTAATGTAGCATTTACATTAACTCGAAAATTATATCGTTTATAACCGGTTTCTAACAGTGTACCCTCCTGGTCCAAAAAATTTACGGAAACCATCGATCTGATAGCCTCATTCCCACCCCGTATGGTGATATTTTGATTATGCATGAGGGCATTCTCGTGGATTAGGCTTGGCCAATCGGTTCCCTCACCATATTGTTCCGGGTTCCTGTACATTTCAGGAATATCTGAAGGTTGGGGTTCCCTGTTTTCCCGCCATCGAATTAAGTCCGAAGTCCTGTCATTTACCAATTGAGCCCATTCACGGGCATTTAGGACCTCAACCATACCTCGCTCTCTGACACTTTGTAATCCGACAGAGCTATTTATTTCAATTTGTGTACCAGCAGGAGTTCCACTTTTAGTAGTAATTAATATAACCCCATTTGCTCCTCTGGAACCGTAAATTGCTGTGGCCGAAGCATCTTTTAGGACTTCAATTGATTCAATTTGGCTTGGAGCTATACTATTAAGTGGATTTGACTGTTGACTACGTGAGTTTGGAATTGGGAAACCATCCACTACATACAGTGGGTCGTTTCCTGCACCAATTGATCCTACCCCCCTAATACGAATAGTTGGTCCAGCTCCCGGTGTTCCGCTGTAATTATTTACCTGGACACCTGCTACTTTGCCAGTAATAGCCTGGTCGAGGCCCGTTACCGGTTGTGAATCCAGATTTTCCATCGGTACTGATGCTACAGAACCTGTAACATCCTGTCTCCTTTGGGTACCATATCCTACAACAACCAATTCCTCACCAGAAATAGCCTGGGGTTGAAGCTGTATATCAATCTCCGTTCTTCCGTTAATAGGTAACTCGGTTGTCTGATATCCGATAAACGAGAATACTAAGGTGTCCTGCAGGGAAGGCACAGTCAGTTCATAAGAGCCTTCAGCATCAGTAGAAGTGCCGGTGTCTGTACCTTTCACCAAGACGTTTACACCTGGCAATGTCTCTCCCGAGCTGGCATCAGTAACCGTACCACTGACTGTTTCAATCTGAACAACCTGTTTAAAATTGTGTTTTCGCAGTACAATATACCCTCCTTCAAAGGCATAATACTTGATAGTGGTATTTTTAAAGACCTCCTCAAGGGCCTTTGCAAGTGAAACCTCTTCAAGGCTTAAAGTAACCCGGGATTATCTGCCAGCAGCTCCTTCTCATATGAAAATTGAATATTTTTCTCCTGCTCCAGGTAGGCAAGCAGTTTCTCTACGGAAATCTGATCAAATTTCAGCGTAACCTGTTTCTTCAGCAGTTCCGAGCTCGGGCGTTCCAAGTTTAACTCCTGAACGCGAGCATCAGAGTACAGGTCTATTTTGTCCTGTGCATAGGCCTCAGTGCCGACACTACCCGCTAAAATCAGGCATATTAACAAACCCCACACCGATATCACTAATTGACCCCTTATACTTTTGTATTGTTGTATCATCGGTTTTACCCCTTTAGTTAGATTTAAAAACTACAGTCTGTTCATGTATCTCGTAATCGATATCAAGAGAAAAGGCTATGATCCCCAGCACCTTCTCCAGTCTTTCCCTTTTGAATGACGCCTTCAGTTTTCTCTCCAGAAGTGCAGAATCTTTCACTTCAAAATTCATATCGTACGCTCGATGCAATCGTTTAATAACCGTGCGCATCGGCGTTCCTTCAAATATCATCTCCCCGTTCACCCAGGCCAGATGTGGAGCAAGCGAAACGCTTTCCGGCCCGCGCAGGCAGGCCACCAGGCGCCACCGTCGTTCGCTGTCCCCTGGTCAGTATCACTCCGTTACCGGCTTCCCCGACCGATTCCTGCTGCCCGGTTACCTGATTATCCAGTGGTTGGACATTCACAGCTACCTTTCCTTCACGGACAACCACTTCCACCGCTTCATTCTCCCGGTAGCTGTTAACATTGAATTCGGTACCCAGCACGTTCACTTCCACCCCATTGGCATGTACCACAAAGGGTCGTTCCTTGTTGTGAGCAACTTGGAAAAACGCTTCCCCCTCCAGATGTAACTCCCGTTTAGTGCCCTCAAAAACCTTGGGAAATCGCAGGGTACTCATCGAATTTAGTATCACTCTGCTGCCGTCACTGAATTCCATGCTGGCCCGCTCACCCCGAGCAGTCTGAATATTCTGCATGGCCGTTTCTGTCTCTACTGAGGTTAAAAACGACTGACTTTCCGGAACGATGAAATAATATGAGGGAACAGCGATGGCCAGCAGGATAGCCGCCACACGCAACAGCTGCCTTAGGCGGATGGGGCTTCGTATGATGCTTCGAGCCTTTATTTTGCGAATACGCTTCTTTTCTTACCTGTACGGTTTCTTCCGTGATCTATTCCCGAGACGCTTGCTGAACCGCTTCCAGTCCTCATCAAAATCAACTTCTACATCGTAGACGGGACTGACTTGCCAAACCTGTTTTATGGCATCAAAAAACTCTTGATGGGCCGGATTTTCTGCCAGCCAGTCGTGCAGCCGCTGTTCTTCCTGCGGCGTACATTCACCCGACAGGTACCGGTGAATTAAATTCCATATTCTCTGATCTTGCATATACTATCAGTACTTTTCTTTGTTATTAGTCTGCGGTGATCCCTGCCAAATAATACCTTGTTTTCGGTATTTTATTTCTTAACAGAAAACGTTCACATAATAAGATCCACGCCAAAAGGAAGACCCTGTAATTTTTTTTGGGAAATTTCAGGAGATGGAAACTGAAGAATTAACTAATACGAGGAAGAGCTGTAAAAGTGAATTTAAACCGTATATTCGTACTTTTACTAAAAAATTTGCTCTGCAAACGACGCCAGTAAAAATATAGGCAGGTATCTTGAAAGCCGTTCTCTGAGCAAGCGAAGCGCCCTGCTCATTTGAGGTTCCACCCGTTTCGTGCGAAATATCCATAACCTGGGCAATCTCTTTGTAGGTCAAACCGTCCCTGCGATGCAGTTGGTAGTCATCCGTGCACGTTCGGGAAGGGATTGTACAGCTTTTTGGGCAGCCTGCTGAAATTCTCGATCGTCATTAATTTCTATTTGCTTTGGCGTAATACTCATCTCGCCCCTATCTTCCAGGTAAGACTCGATATATTTGCGTTCAGTTTTCCGGTCACGCAGCGTTTTTAGAGCTTCATTTTTACTGACTGGTACAGGTACATCTTCAGTGAGCGGTCGGGCGACCATCTTTCACGCTTTTCCAATATTTGGCAAATACATCTTGCACGACATCCTTTGCTAAATATGCTGATTTAACATAATGATAGGCAAAGTTTACCAAATCTTGGTAATACTTCTTCTCATATATTCTTGAATGCCCGAACATTGCCTTCCTGTATTTCTTGTATCAGCAGTTTTTCACTTTCATTCTCAAAAGCCTTCCCGTTGTCATCATGCTTCTGTTTATTACTCTTAGAAAAACTGGCCGTACCATTTTCCATAATTACCCCTTATTCTATTCCTGAATCCGTGAGTTAAGGAATATAACCTACGTTCTTTCATTTACTGATTCAGGTTTGTATATAGATTCATTCATCCTTCTACCTCCTCAGCCATTTTATCCAGCCATTCCTGAACATTGTCGTTTGGAATATTTAGTTCTCTATACACCGGTTCAGGATCAGGGTACCCTCCAACTTCTTCCTGGCTGTCAACCATTCTCCCTCTTTATTTATGACACTTGTAATTATCCTTCGGTCTATCGGATCTCTATCAGCCGGTCTAGCTCCTGCACTAGATAATACATATTTTTTTACCTCATCAGTATTCAATATTTCCATTTTATCATCCCAAATTTCAGGATTTTTTATTTCATTGAAAGGACCTGAAGTCATTGAGATATTAGCATTATTGCCACTATCTATCTGATTATCCTTCACATATAATTCTGCATGGTCCGCAGAAACAAAAGCCCCATTATAACGGCCTCCCATTTGGGTGTCCGGACCAGGCACAAGTACATTTCCAACAATAGATATCTTTGCTAGAGGTGGTTCCGGATAACCCTCCCATTCATTTTCTACCCAATAAGTATGGATTGCTATATTTCCAGGATTATAGATTAGATTATTTGCAATAATTCCTGTTGCAGCTGTCTTATAATAAGGATTTCTATTCACGTTATGTGCATATAGATTACGTGTCACCACAATATTTTCGCAGTGATCATGAATTAAAGTTCCCTTTGAATGTTCTCCATCTGAATGGGTCGAATTGCTTAAACCTTCAGCAATTAAATTATTTGAAATAGTTACCCTGCGGGATGTGCTATCAGGACCAAACAACCTTAGACCTGATGCACTTATGTTCTCATCCGTCGCCCAAGTAACCGAATTATGGTCAATGAGTATATTATAAGTATTACCTCCCGCTCCCGATGTAGCGATGCCATCCACTTCCCAGCCACTTTTTTTAGGTTCTCCTGCATCTCCGGGTCTTACCTTCAAATGTCGTACGATTACATCATGGGTAGCTATGGAAATGCCACCCCGAATTAAAGTAATGCCCGGTGATGGTGCTGTTTGTCCTGCAATGGTTACATAAGGCTTATTAATAGTTATATTCTCTTTTTCAAGGTCAATAACTCCACCTACTTCAAATACTATAATTCGTGGACCATCTTGACTTAAAGCATTTCTGAATGATCCTTCACCTTTTGACTTTAAGTTTGTCACTTTTATAATTTCCCCTCCTGCCCCCCCTTTCGTATCCGCAAGAATGGTATTACTGACTTTACTTGATTCAATAGTGTTTTTAGATTTTATATCACTTGTGCAAGATTGAATAGAGAAATTTAAAGTCACATAAAGTATAAAACTTCCTGCCAAGGCAATATATTTGTTCATATTTTTACTCTTATAATTTATATAAATGATGATTATTACTTAAACTCAAACATTTTATTTGATTAATACCTTGCATTTTGCGGGTAATCATTATCTGTTTGATTTATTACCTGCGTAGGCACTGGACGATATCGAATATTTGGATCAGTTAATACAATACCCTTTTCCTGAATTCTTAAATTATGGTCCGTGGCCCTCTCCATAAGAGATTTGGTACGCTTTAAAGTGAACCATCGCTGATATGATCCTGCCGTTTCCCTTGCCCATTCATCTAATATCATATCCATATTAATATCGTTAACCCTCATTTCCAACGGTTGCAGCCCTTTCTCTAACTGCATTAAATGAATTTATTGCTTCTACTTCATTACCTGCCATAAAATGAGCTTCAGCAGATAATAAATATGTGCCCCCTAAGTGAAATACTACAAGATCAGTTTCTGTATGCGAATACTTCTTATATTGCCAATTCGGATCAAAAAATTTCTTTATTATAGGATCCTTAATCCGTGAGTAAAACACGTGTAATTCTTATAACTTCATTACTTCCAATGGGTTAGCCAAATTATTATCTTCACCTGTCAGGTGAAACCCGAAAGATAACCACAAAATTCATGGATTTCGAGATTGAACTGACCTCTACGCCGCTCACCTCCACGGCCGGGCTGGCCTTTGTGGGCCGCCAGCTGGATGATCCCAAATTTGACCGTCATCTGGCCAGTCTGGTCCCCCACCAGCGCAGACGGGGCCGGATCTCAGATGGCGATATTGCCCGGACGATGATTGGCCTTATCTGCGTGGGCAAGCCCCATTTTGATGCGGTCACTGAATTCCATGCTGGCCCGCTCACCCCGAGCAGTCTGAATATTCTGCATGGCCGTTTCTGTCTCTACTGAGGTTAAAAACGACTGACTTTCCGGAACGATGAAATAATATGAGGGAACAGCGATGGCCAGCAGGATAGCCGCCACACGCAACAGCTGCCTTAGCGGATGGGGCTTCGTAGATGCTTCGAGCCTTTATTTGCGAATACGCTTCTTTTCTTACCTGTACGGTTTCTTCCGGATCTATTCCCAGACGCTTGCTGAACCGCTTCCAGTCCTCATCAAAATCAACTTCTACATCGTAGACAGGACTGATCTGCCAAACCTGTTTTATGGCATCAAAAAACTCTTGGTGGGCCGGATTTTCTGCCAGCCAGTTGTGCAACCGCTGTTCTTCCTGCGGAGTACATTCACCCGACAGGTACCGGTGAATTAAATTCCAGATTCTCTGATCTTGCATATTCTATCAATACTGTAATACATGTTATTGGTCCAGCGTGCCTCCTGCCAAATAATACCTTGTTTTCGGTATTTTATTTCTTAACAGAAAACGTTCACATAAGTAAGATCCACGCCAAAAGGAAGACCCTGTAATTTTTTTTGGAAAATTTTAGGAGGTGGAAACTGAAGAATTAACTAGTACGAGGAAGAGCTGTAAAAGTGAATTTAAACCGTATATTCGTACTTTTACTAAAAAATTTGCTCTGCAAACGACGCCAGTAAAAATATAGGCAGGTATCTTGAAAGCCGTTCTCTGAGCAAGCGAAGCGCCCTGCTCATTTGAGATTCCACCGTTTTGTGCGAAATATCCATAACCTGGGCAATCTCTTTGTAGGTCAAACCGTCCCTGCGATGCAGTTGGTAGGTCATCCGTGCACGTTCGGGAAGGGATTGTATTGCATCCTGAGCACCTTGTCGAAATTGCTTGTTATCATTGCTATCGATTTTTTGGGGATAGATTTTCTGCTCGCCTCTCTCAACAAGATAGGCATCGATATATTTACGTTCGGTTTTCCGATCTCTCAACGACTTCAACGCCTCATTTTTCACGGACTGATATAGATACATTTTCAGGGAGCGGTTTGGCGCCCATGAGCACCGTTTTTCCCAGATATTGGCAAATACATCCTGTACGACATCTTTTGCCAAATACTTCGATTTGACGTAATGATGGGCAAAATCGATCAACTCCCTGTAATACGCTCTCATTACACTCTTATATGCTTGTACATCGCCTTTCTGTATTCCTTCAATAAGTGATTCTTCACTTTCATTTTCGGAAGACCTTTTATTATTGCAATCTATGCTTTTGAATAAACTGACCGTACCGTTTCCCATAATTACCCCTTATTCTATTGTTAACATCCCATGTCAGTTTTTCATCCCTGATATCTTCTATACACATCGCTAATCTCGTATATTCGACCATCTAAATCAAAAGACTTCTATATCGTACTACAAAACTTATCAACTATAGCTATAATTAAAGAAACACCAGCAGTTCGTTTCTACTGTTTTCATGATTAATAGAGGACTCCGCTATAATTAAGATGAGCTTCTCGAATTTTGGTAATTATTATATTTCACAGTCTATTGATAGGCAATATGATATTTTATTTGCCCAATGGAGATTATGATTCACTAAATCATTCGTTCAATTCTTTTATCCGAAAATTGCGGTATTCGACTTTCATGGGAGGTCCAACGTGTACTTGAACACCGAGCAAACCATCTAGCCGGCTATTCAACGTATCACGGTCTGTTACATCACTCATCATCACCCCGTTAACATAGTGTTGCAGACGATTCCCTTTTATAATCAGGTGGTATTCATTCCAGTCATTGTCATTTATATAAGCTATCAGCGAATCCCTGTTACCTAAAGAGCCAGTGATTTTTGAAGCAGTCCAGCGATTATTTTGTATGTTGTTTTCCAATGGAACATTCTCTGAAATAGGCGGCAGCACGACCTTTTCTCCAATCGCTGCGAGCGTCGTGCGCCTGCGTTCTTCATAATTCATGCCGGTATAACGATTCTTCCCATCCAGATCTGCCTGGTATCCCCTTAAGGCATGAGGGATCCCCTCCACCATTTCACTCCGATAATTAATACCGCTATTTCCGTTTTCCGAAATACGATATTCAACTTTTAGTTCAAAATTAGAGGGCATGTCTCCTTGCCAAACTATAAAGGTATTACGATCCAGAATTGTCGCTGGAGTCACTTCTCCGATCAGCTTGCCATCCTCCGCTCTCCAGTAGGTTGAGTCCCTTTCCATCCTTCCAGGGTTTCTCCATTAAATATATGTCGGAATTCTTTTCCTGTTGAATCAGCCTCATTTACTTTTTTACAACCACCAATAACAATCATAAATACAAGTCCTGAGAACAATACCAAATGAACAGGCATCATACAGCAAATTTTCAATATCTCTTCATTTAATCTTGTATGCATAAAAATTGGCTTAATATCCTTTTGTCTTTACTACTAATTCTAATAGAAATAGTAATAAAGCTGATCGTGTACAAAAAAATAAGGAGAGCTTTTACACTCTCCTTATCCAAGTTTGTTTAATTCCATTTTTAAAAGTTAAAAATAAATCTTACTCACTACCCCAGCCCGGATTTTGTTCAATTGCGCCGTTAGTGGCACCAATTTCCTGAGAATGAATCGGAAGCAAGATTTCAAAATCATCTATATTAAAGACGTTCTGGATCCTCGATTCACGTGATTTACGGCTGTCAGCATAATTCCAACTCACGATAGATCCTCTTGTCATTATTGTCTAACACCGGCCATCATCTAGGCACATATGTGACATTCAACCTTTAACAACTGCTTTATGCAGGGTGTACAATAAAAAAGGGAGAGCTTTTGCAAGCTCTCCCTTTAAAAGATCTATATGTTAATTATTGGTTTAGATCACTTAGTTATAGAAACTATTTTGCGTGATCTGCCCCTGGGTGTTCTGAATCTCACCTACTGGTATAGGCAAAACCAATTCAGCTGGAGAAGAAATATCAATATTGCTGATTCCCTCAACATTGCCCTCTTTTGCTATACGATCATCATGGAAGGTAACCAAAACATCATGAGCAAAGGCGAGCGTACCATCATTGTAATGTGAAAATCGGAACAGGTCCATTAAACTATGCCCCTCGGCCAACAGCTCCACAGTCCGTTCCATAAAGATAGCTCGGCCCAAATTATCGCTATCCAGAAAGGTACCTTCAAGTATAAATGGTACAGGATAATCGGTATCGAGTGCCGCAATACTGGTAGGAGCCATACCTGCACGAATACGGATATCATTTATATACCCAATAGCAGCAGCTTCATCGCCCCCATTTCCTCGTTGCCAGTGCGCCTCTGCCAAAGCTAACAAGGCATCAGCATACCGAAATATTACAAGATTACCATCTTGTTCACCGTCACTAGCAATCTGATTCGGCCAATAGTATTTTTTAATCGTGGCAATAGAGTCACTTGACACAGAAAAAGGCGTATGTGCTACACCTCCAAAATTTGCATTGGACGGATCAGCTGTCCAATAGAACATATCCGTGTATCGTTCATCATTGGCGGTATCAAAGAAATCCCAAACCTGGTATGAAGGATATATCCCTTCGTTAGATCCATCTACCGTTGTTGGCATACCGGGAAAATTATCCTGCATAATGTTGTTATCAGTGTAGTGATGAGGAATAACCATCACCAAAACATTCGCATCAGGCTGACCGGCCACACTATTTTGAGTACTCGAGCTCAAAAATGGACTCTTCGTTATAATTATTAGCAGGGTCAAAGATATCGATATATTCACCCTGTGGCAGAAGCGAATATTCGCCAGCCAACTTTTCCAGGGCAGAAATCGCACCTGAATAATCACCTGTTAAATAACCGTGTTTTACCCAATAGGTAATTGGCCGCCCCAGCAGTGGCTCGTCCAAGATCGGTGCTACCTTTAGAAGGTAGTGAAGTAGCATCCTCAAGGTCGCTGATAATTTGAGTATATACTTCACTTTCTGAAGCACGAACTTTATCAAGAGCTGCTGCAGGAGAAGAAGTCTCCTCTGTCACAAGCGGTACGCCTGTGCCGTCTACATCACTCCAGAGCTGAACCAGGAAGTAATATGATACAGCACGAACAAATTTGGCTTCGTTCAAGATCCGATCACGCTGGCTGCTATTTTCCCATTCAATATCATCTATTCGGGTAATAACAGTGTTTGCCGTATTGACCGTCTGGTAAAATTCCACCCAAATCCCTTCGGGTTCGGAGTTACTGGAGTTTACAAACCAACCCATTACGTTCTGGGCATCAATACCGGAAGATTGGGATCAAACATCCGGTTGGTTGCATAGCCACGGGTCTCTGTCACCAGTGCATGTGTATTAACACCCAACGCTCCTCTCAAATCATCATAAGCAGCTGCTAAAGCCGCCTCAAAGTGAGAAGGTTGTTCAAAATAATTGGCTGTGGTAGTAAACGAAGCCGGGTCCGGTCTCAAAAAGTTGTCTGTATCGCACCCGGTCCAAAGGAACATGACCGCAATGAGCATCACTGCCGCTGGCCCCACCCTCAGACTTCGATATCGAACTTTATTAGTTTTATTAAATAATTTCATAGTGTTTGTTCCCATAATTTATTTTTCAATTTGAAAACACCCTCTTATAAACCTATTTCCAGACCTAATGAAAACGATGTTGAAAGCGGATAAGAAGTAAAATCTCGTCCGAGTGACAGGTTTCCGGTCTGCGAATTATCCTGTGCCTCGGGGTTACCCGGATATGAGGTTATGATCCAAGGGTTATCCACCGACATGTACACATTAGAGTTTTGGGTGCCAGCAAATCCAGAAGGCAAGTTATAGCGGAGAGTTACATTTCGCACCCATACATTCGTTCCATCATAAATGTTGAGCGTATGCTGACCACGATAGCGCGTACGAGCCTCTGACGGTCCAAGAGGAGTTGGATGTCTTCCATCACCAGGTTCTGCTTCAGAACGGTAGAAATTATTGGCATAATCCGCGGCTACATTGAACAATCCATCTATGTTAAGAGCGGTACGGTAGTGCTCTCTGCGATTGATTTCATGGCCTATGCTACCGGTTACATTGAAACGGAAATCCCAGTTTTTGTAACTTATGGTATTAACCATTCCAAATGTCCAATCGGGATGTGGATTACCAATCACAGCAAAATCACCTTCAGGAGGTGGACCAGGTGTAATCTGCCCGTCCCCATTTACATCCAGAAATATCAAGTTCCCCGGAATCGCCCCAGTATATTTGGGCACATTGGAATCTGCTATCTGCTCTGGAGTGTACAGGGCATATCCATCGGGTACTACGTGACCGAGGTGCAACGCCATAGGATCACCCACGCGTGTAATGTGGGCAGGCTGTCCTTCTGCTCCTGCACCATAAATTGGAGCCCCATTTGGCAATGAAGTAATCTCATTGCGGTACATTGACCAGTTCAGGTCTGTAAACCATGAAAAATCATCGCGTTGGACATTAACAGTATTGAGAGTAACCTCAAGACCCCAAGTTTCCATATCACCCAGGTTCTCGGTTACTTCGTCAAATCCGGAACTTGTCGGCAGGTTGCGTTCCAAAAGCATATCAGAGTTAGTCCGATTGTACCAATCAACGGTAAGATTCATCCGATAATTCAGTAAAGAAGCATCCACACCAAGATTAACCTCTTTTAAACGTTCCCATGTCAGGTTAGGATTGGCGAGTGAAACAATTTTCCGTCCGCCTGCAACTGAGCCATTGTTAAACATATAGTCCGCTTGCTCAACGGTTCCCAGCGCAGAGTAATTACCTATTTGGTTATTACCACTGAATCCATATGAACCACGCATACGCAATTCATCGAAGATCTCGGAATTAAAGAATTCCTCGTTGTGCATATTCCATGCAACCGCAGCTGAAGGGAAACTACCCCAGCGATTTTCACTTCCAAAGCGTGAAGAACCGTCAGTGCGGAAGGTGGCAGTAAATATATACCTGTTTAACAGGTTATAGTTTGCCCGCCCCAGCCAAGACATCATTGACCACTCTGATTCTATACTACTACCGGTAAGATCAGAGGCAACGTTCAATGTACGTATCTCATCATCAGGAAACTCTCCATTAAATTGGGAGGTGTAATCGTACCCGGTCTGAACACTATATCCTGCTAATGCGTCCAATGTACCTGGACCAAGTTCCCTGTTAAAGTTAACGGTTATTTCACCCAACAAGCTGTTGTCTCTAGAATCATTGATATATCCTATAGGCGTTACCGGGGGGTTACTATTAATACCACCAAAAGTTGATGGACTGAAGTACTCTTCTGTAGAAATACCCCAATCCACGTTCGCACTGGCGCGTGCAGTAAGCCCTTCAATAAACTGATAGTTCATAAAGGCGGTACCAATTCCTCGTATACCATCAAAGCTTTGATCAAGATTTTCAAGTACGTAGAGTGGGTTAGGATGTTGCCAGGTTCCCGGACTTCGTACATGTTGCTGAGGATAAACAGTAAGTTCACCATCGACATAAGCAGGTCCAAGAGGACTCATCATCATAGGAGAACCTTGTACTGAACCACGGCCCTCTTCAGCGACATCGGGAAGATTTCTTTTTGTATAACTGGGAGCAAGGTTTAATCCAACAGTAAGTTTGTCTGACAGCGATGCCTCCAGATTCGCCCGAAGGCTTACCCTATCAAACGAGGTATGTTTAATAACACCTTGGTCGCTACGAACATTAGCAGAAAAATAGGAACGAATGGATTCGTTACCGCCACTGATCGAAACGTTAGCATCGTAAGTTATTGCATTGTCCTGACGGACGGTCTCAAACCATTCTGTATCATTGTAGTTCTGCGGATTGGCATATACATCAGGTAAAGGCGTACCTGCACCCATCCTGTCTTCCCAGATAAAACGCCAAAAGGAGGCGTACTCTTCAGCGTTGGCCATATCGAATTTCATCCGTTCAATATCTTGTGAAACTGAGGTAGAGACATTAACATTGATCTGTCGAGCACCGGCAGATCCGCTTTTCGTTTCAATTACAACTACCCCATTGGAAGCGCGAGAACCATATATAGCGGTAGCAGAAGCATCTTTTAATACCGTAATAGATTCTATATCAGAAGCTGGAATATCAGACAGCGGACTCCTGTAGTTAGCTGCTTGTTCTTGGTTGGGATTGGGTTGCGGTAGCGCAAAACCATCAACAACATACAGAGGAACCACTCCTGAGCCAGCACTACTGACACCACGAATCCGAACCTGAGCTCCAGACCCAGGAACACCCGTGGTCTTCTGAACTGTAACTCCGGCAATCTGTCCTTGCAGAACCTGTTCCGGACTGCTTACAGACAAACTCGATATATTTTCATTGTCTACAACTCCTACTGATCCAGTTACATCCTCACTTCGCTGGGTACCATACCCGATAACTACGACATCTTCACCTACCACAGCCGCTGGAGTCATTTCTATATTGACGGTTTGACGACCGTTGATCGGTTCATTAACGGTTTCATAACCCACAAATGAAAAGACGAGTGTACCATCTAGTGAAGGTACATCTAGTGAATACTCACCATCTGCATCGGAAGACGTACCAATCTGAGTGCCCTGAACTGAAATATTTACTCCCGGCATTGTTACACCGGTTTCAGCATCTGTGACTGTTCCGGTAACTGTCTGGCCAAATGCAACAGAGGTCAAGAACATCAGCGAAATCCCCAACATCCAGAAAGCCTTCAGCCTTATTCTGAATTGATTTAACATATTTAACATAATTTATTTCCCTATTTCTATGTTATTGTTATATAAAAAAAATACGGTATTTAGATAGGTCATTCCCCCCTTTTTGGGTTTGTTTTATTATTAGTAAAAAAATAAATCCGATTTATGCTTAATCCCTTAAAATCAAACACTTTGTACCCTTAATGTAACCCTCTATAATTAAAAGAGGGGTCCCCATATGTATTACTACTCTTTTTTTTTAATTTATTTTTTTTACCGACAATACCCTTCCCTACTTAATTCTTTTCAAACACGTTTAGAGAGTAGATTTTAAATACAAATAGCCATTTAAACGGGTAATATACTAGGTCTAAGGAGAATTTTTTTAAAAAAGGCTGGCCATCCATGACACTAAAACCGACTTCGACAAAATTTTATCCCCCCGTAAAAATATTCCAAACAATCAGTTTACTGTTTAGGACAACCGACATTTTCTTTCTGTAAACCGATTTTAACGGATATCACATTATTAGCTTAGTCCTGTTTGTATGTGGCTCTGGGCATCGACAGTGAACACTGGGTTAAGAATACGCTCAACACGGTTTACGAGGCTGAATTCCCGACCTTTCTACCTGAACTGCATTTCCTGCGGGGTAATTGCCGGGCCAAATATATCAAAACACTAGCCAACCTCTGGGGACAGCAAATATGTCAGTATTAGGATATTTTTATGACAGATACAGTTCCAATACCGGCCCGGCCACCCATATTACATCGTCAAGCTGCAACCTTGATCACCAACGGCGTAGTATAACAGAGTATAGGTCTGACCAAAGCCAGTAAATATGATGTCTATTCTTAAAAGGTGTAAAACAGAGCGGGCATCCCAAATCGGTATTTTATAATTTATTCAATCCTAAACACCTGGAGTCTATCATCATTGTTTGCAACCAGTAACAGTTTATTCTCAGGCGTGTTAACAATTTTCAAAGTTTTTACATCTCCCGAGGCCCAAAAAGCACTTTTATAGGGGGGTATGGGTTCAAAATTGCCATCTCCATCTCCTTTTAATAATAACCCATTACCGGCATCAGCTCTTGAAATATCAGGATGGGTGGCAAAAATATTCCCAGCTATAATCAAATCAAGGTTTCCATCCTGGTCAACATCTTCTGAAACAATTCCGTTAATCGGAGAGATCTGAGCATAATCCGGGAGTTCATTTATCGAGTACCCGCCTTCTTCTTTACTCAGGAGAACCATGCTGGCAAAGGTATCAGCCTGAAATTTCAGTGATTCATTTAAATCCCTCCCTTCGAAAATATCGGACATTGACTCTCCTTTCATTGATGAAAAAGTTGGATACTGCTCATGTATAAATCTCTGTTTCCCAAGCAATAATCTTCCCTTCCCAAAAAAAGGATAGTGAAGGCTATCTCTCTCTACAGTATAAATTAGATCTGTCGTCAGATCATTATTAAAATCGTTTGCAAACAGCCCGAACTTCTGTTCTTTTGAGGTACTAAAAGTGTGATTAAGCCCCAGGTTACCCGCTACGATGTCCGTTTTCCCATCCTTGTTAAAGTCACCGGTTTCCAAGCTATACCACCAACCCTTGAGTGGCTGTTCTATAACTTTATCTGTTACTTCCTCCAGCTGAACACTGCTCATTTGATAAAACTGAATCGAGAGCCAGGTACCGGCCGTAACCAGATCTAGCTGACCATCTCCATTGAAATCTATCCACTCTGCGTCGGTAATCATACCCGGTTCAACTAAACCGGGAGCCAAATCTGCCGTTACATCCCGAAAAGTCCCCCCCTCGTTCAGGAGGATGTAACTTCGAACTGGATAAGGATACTTTTGGGGGAATAGTCTCCCTCCGACAAAGAGGTCCATCGACCCATCCCCGTTGAAATCTCCCGGAGTTACCACTGAACTGCTCGTATACATTCTGGGAAGTGCGGATTCATCTTTAATGAAGCGGCCCTCTCCCGTGTTGATATATAGGCGGTCGAGCATGTTATCTTCATGTAAAAAAAATTCATATCCACCACTTGCCACGTACAGATCGAGCGAGCCATCTCCATTTGCATCAAAGAAAACTGCTCCCATATCTTCGCTAGAGGCATCCGCCAACCAAGGCTGATTGTCATTCGCTTCTTCAAACTGCCCCGGTGACTGCTGCAAATATAATACGCCGGATGAATTAGCTGCACCTCCTACATAAAGATCTTCCAGTCCGTCACCATTTACATCACCTGTAGCTATCCTGGGTCCCAATCTTGACATTTGCTGCATAAGTAACGGCTGAATCTGATAATCAATAAAGCTGTTTTCATTGTGTTCATAGACCAAACCCGTCTCGCTTGTCACTTCTTTAAATAAATAGTCGATATTCTCTAGTGGCCTGTCAGGATCTCCAGAATCTGACGCGTTATTATAATCAAGCGTTAATTGTTGATTTGCCTCTATCCCGGTCAACAACTGATAACTTCCATCCGGCCAAAATACTTCAAGTGAATCTATAAAGTTCTCTTTCTCTAATCCGAAATGAAGACGAGTATCAACAGATGACTGGTATCCCCGGTAAGGCGATTGGTACAAATACTGTTTATCTTCTCCTGATGTAATAACCACCTCCGTTCCAATCCCTATACTATTTTGTTCTGGCCCATTCAATTGAATAGTCAGGTAATGATTACCGGATTGTTCTATGGTATTATTCTTGTAAATCGAGGCGGGTTCATTCAGATTGTTAATTATCAGTTCAAGATCACCATCGTTATCCAAATCGCCGTGAGCCGCTCCATACGAATAGGTGGGATCACCAAAGCCCCATGATTCGGTTACATCACTGAACTGCATTGTACCATTGTTTTGAAACAGATAGTTTGGAATCCGAAGATTCTTTAGATTTTCTACAATCTGGGATCGTTTATCTTGGTCTGAAGTATTGTACATTTCGACAATGAAATCGAAATCGTTGGTCGCTTTCGGATAACCATTCGTTACCATGATATCTTTATGGCCGTCATTGTCATAATCACCGAATAGTGTTGCCCAGCTCCAGTCTGTGTATGCCACTCCAGCTATACGAGCCACTTCACTAAATTTGAGATGTCCAGAAGGATCGATCCCATTGTTCATCTGTAATGCATTGAGGTTATAGGAATAGTTATAGCCCTGATCAATTACCAGGTTGTTAAATTGCTCAAAGCTGGTACCGTAACTCATTCCCTTTCTTTCTTCAAGATCCTCCGGCATCATTCCGGTCTGAAAAATATCGGGCCATCCATCGTTATTAAAATCAGCTATATCCACCCCCATCCCGGCATAGGTAGTATGTTTTAAGTACGACCTTGATTGATCGGTGAACGTTCCGTCTCCATTATTCATATACAGCACATCGTCCGGGGCAATATCGTTTGATATATATATGTCAGGCCATCCGTCACGATTAAGATCTCCTACAGCTACCCCGAGTCCGTATCCTTTTCTTTCCAGGATACCCGCTTCCCTGGATACTTCGGTAAAGGTACCATTCCCATTATTCCTGTATAACTGATCAAAACTTATATTCAAGGCATCCGCTGATGCGTTTTGGGAGATGGCAATACTTTGGCCCATTTCCCTCGAAAATGTCCCCGGAGAGTGATTCAACAGAAATAAATCCAACAGACCATCCCGGTTATAATCTAAAAAAGCCGCATGTGTTGTAAATCGGGTAGATGCAATGCCATATTCCACAGCCGACTCTGTAAATGTATTGTCCCCATTATTTAAGTAGAGTAAATTGGCTCTCTCGTTTTCCGGATCTTCTTCCCTGCTGGCTACTGAAAGATAGATATCAGTATAACCGTTGCCATCAATATCTACCATAGAAGCACCAGTAATCCATCTCTCTGTCGTGATCCCTGCTGATTCGGTGATATCTTCAAATTCTAGCCCACCTTTGTTCAGATACAATCTGCTGGAAACCATATTACCCGTAAAAAAAATATCGGATAGCCCATCATTATTAATATCTCCTATCGCTACACCGCCTCCATTATACAACAAAGAAAAATGCAGCACATTTTCTCCGTCTCTTTCATCGACAACATTGGAAAAGGTAATTCCGGTACTTGCTGAACTGAGTTTACTAAACAATCTCGGAGGAGTTTCTCCACCGCCTGTTTCTTCATTGGTTAGAGAATCGGTATTTGTCTCATTCTGTGTACACCCTATACTCAGAACAAAAAAAAGAACACCCAAAGAAATCATCCATCGAAACATCATAGTGTCAACTACACATTGATTAATTTAAATAAGGGTCTTATGAAGTATAGCATGTTATAAATTCCTGTAACATAATGCTATACAATGATTAACAAGTATCACAATTGTTCAAAAATTTCCGAGGCCCGATTCAGGCACCTCATCAAGTGTTTTTCTTTGGATCTAGCTGCTACCGAGACTGCTCAGCTGAGCAGTCTTCGCTGCGTTCAGTTAAGGTGATTTTTGACCAGTTGCGTTGTAAGATTGCCCGATGGTGCGAGCAATCGGCGCCTTTGGAAGGAACTATCGAAATGGATGAGTCCTACTTTGGTCCAAAGCGTATTCCCGCAAACGCGGCCGCAGGGCCGCAGGCAAAACCATCGTTTTTGGAGTCTTTAAACGTCAGGGACGAGTCTATACCGAAATTGTTCCCGATGCCCGTAAAAAGACGCTCCAGCGTGTTATACGTGAAAAAATAAGCCCTGAGAGTATGATTCACTCCGACGGCCGGGGTGGTTATGACGGCTTGGTAGATGTCGCCTATGACAAGCATTACCACGTGCACCATGACCAAGATCAGCCAATGGCCCGAGCCATCTCAACGGCATTAGAATCCTTTTGGAGGGTTGCCAAACGACGGCTGGCCCTGTTTAACGGGATTCCTAGAAGCACTTTTACCGACAGGAGAAAGAGTCTGAATTCCGTTTTAATCATCAAAATAATTTATATAACATCTTGCTGAAGCGGCTCAGAGAGGATCCTCTCTGAGGGCTTTGCTTCATAAGACCCTTAACAAATAACAATAGCTGTATGGCTGTCAAAACAACAGGCCCAATCTGCTTCCAAAAATTATGACCCATTCCTGACTGGTTCTCAGTTATTCAAATTCTTAATCCGAAAATTCCGGTATTCTACTTTCATAGGTGGCCCTACATGTACCTGTACGCCAAGGGAACCGTCAAACCGCTGGTTGACAGTATCACGATCGATAACCTCACTCATTAAAACTCCATTTACATAGTGCCGCAACTGATTCCCATTGGCAATTATGTGGTAATCATTCCATGCTCCATTATTGATGTTGGTCTTTAGCGAATCTGGATGTCCCAGTGATTCTACAACCTTCGAAGCGGTCCACTGGTTATTCTGTATATGCGAATGCAACGAATCCGTATTGGAAGTAGGGGGAACTACTACTTTTTCTCCAATTGATGCCAGGGTCGTTCTTTTTCGCTCTTCATAATTCATTCCAGTATAGCGATTTTTACCATCAAGGTCTGCTTGGTATCCCTTCATGGCGAACGGCACGTTTTCTATAATTTCACTCCGGTAATTGATGCCACTATTCCCATTTGCAGTAATGCGATACTCAGCCTTGAGCTCAAAATCAGTAGGCATCTCTCCCTGCCAGATAATAAAAGAATTCCGATCCAGTATAGTTTCCGGGGTTACCTCCCCAACCAGCGTTATTCCATCTTCCACTCGCCAATACGTAGAATCCCCTCCCCAGCCGTCCAGTGTTTCGCCGTCGAATATTTGCCTGAATCCATCTTCTTGGGTAGCAGAATTTTCTTTTGGAGAGCTGCATCCCACAAAAACGATAACCAATAGTATACAGAAGAGGCAATGAACAGATACCATTATTCTGCATACTGATTTCTCTTCATTAAATCTTGGAATCACTTGGTTTAACCTTAAATTTATTTTAAAAAAAATAGCTGTTTAGCCATCCCTATCAAAATATTAAATCATTATGGGATTTAAATTGTGCAAATTACTTATTCACCCCATCCTGTATTCTGGTCAATTGTGCCGTTGGTGGCTCCAATTTTCTGGGATGAATTGGGAGCAGAATTTCATAGGATTGAATGTTAAATACATCCTGAATTCGAGAATCACGCGATTCACGGCTGTCCGCATAGTTGAGCAACACACTGGGGCAAAGTCATCAAACTAACTGCCAAAAGGTAACTCACCTGGAAAGATATTGATCCATAATCAGGCAAGACTAATTCCTGTTAATAGGAATGGATTTTCCGGGACTTTCTCAAGAGCTGGTCAAATGTTTTTCCTGCAATCAGACTCGATGAAGTTTTATCGGATATGTCCGATCTGCATTCCATTGACAAACGTATAGGTTTTTATCATTGTCTACACAGACATCATGGCAATGTTTAAAAATGGATTCTTCCTGAACCATAAGTTGCAGCTCACCATCCACATATTCCGGTGCTGTCCCTGCGGGGTTTGATACAACTTTGTTCTCTCCATTCAATATTGTTACAAACCCGGAGTTTCCTGTGAGATTCAGGTATCGCAGACGCGACCAACAAACGCCGGCATAAATATTCTCTCCGTCTATAACAGGACGACATACGTAGGCTCCCGGCAAGAAGATGGTTTCAAGATATTTTCCATCAAGTGAAAAACGTTTAAAACTGTTGTGTCTGCGTGAAGTAACAATCAGCGTGGGCTCTCCATCACCACGCGTATCCAGGGCTACTCCATGTGGCTCGTTAAGTTGTTCGTCTGCATTCCCCGCTCCTCCAAACTTATCAATATACTTTCCATCGGGACTGTATCTAAGAACGTAGTACGATCCGTACCCATCGGCCACATAGATCGTGCCATCAGGGCCAATTGCTGTCTCAGTCGGTCGATAATCATCATCTTCAGCATATCCACCAACCTCCCGCGGATCCTCCAGCGTTAGGAGTACCTGCCCGTCCAACGTGGTCTTTTCGACCCGGGCCGTTTCGGCGTTTGTATCGGTAATAAACAGGAACTCTTCTCCCCCTGCATTCCAAAGCGTTAACCCGTGCCCACCCGGGTATTCCGTGCCCCAACTATCCAGATAACCGCCATCCTTGTCGTAGATAAGAATATTATTTTTTACTTCATCCGTAATCATGATGAGACGCCCCCTGCTGTCCATCACCATTTCATGGCAATTGTTTACAGGATGACGATTGGGATCCAGGTCCGCCCAGTCTTTTTCAACACGGTATAGGAAATCACCATGGCCAATGATTTCGTCACTCAATGCCGGTGTTTTGCTATTTATATTGATATCAAAAGCTGATGCCAATCCGGGGGCAACAACGGCAGTGCCGACTGTTGCTATCTGTTTAAGAAACGATCGATGAGACTCGTTCATGGTAAATAATTAACGCATTGATCTTGTTATTTGCAGTACATCCTGCAGTGATACTCCCTATGCAAAAAGCTCAGGAATTGCCTCACCATGACCTTCCGGGTCGTATACACAGGACGCCCTTCAATGGTATAATGCGTCTCCGGGGGAATGCCCAGGGCCTGGTAAATCGTCTGATGAATATTACTGATCTTGACCGGTTTCTCAACCGTCTTGCAGGGACGTTCATCAGCCGTCTTCCCGTACACGTGTCCTTTTTTTATTCCTCCACCAAACATCAGGATTGAGCACCCATCGGTAAAGTGTTTATGCAAACCATATTGAGACTTTTTCTGCATAACTTCCGGCTGGTCAACCTGTTCCTTGACCTTTTTACCCGGACGTCCCTCAACAATCATATCTCGACTAAATTCACTAGCCAAAATTACCATCGTTCGATCCAGTCGTCCCGTTTTATCCAGATCTTTAATCAGCTGTGCAATGGGACGGTTTATACTCTTCTTCATATCTACCGTACGAGTATGTCCGTTTTCGTGCGTATCCCAACCCATAAATGGAACATACTCCGTTGAAACGCTGATAAATCGAGCGCCCGCTTCGGTAAGTCGTTTTGCCAGCAGGCAACCGAGTCCAAAGCGACCAGTATTGTATTCTTTAAAACTTTCTTCCGGTTCTTTTTTAAGATTAAATGCCTCTGACTCTGGGGATTTAAGCAAAGCATAGGATTTCTCCATTGCGCGCACCAGAGACTCTTTTTGATAGGCGCTGCCATGTTTCCCCAACTTACTTTGGTCAACAAGTTCGCGGTATAGCTTGTGCCTTTTTTCAAAACGCTCGATGCTCATTCCCACCGGCGGACGTACACTTTCGAGTCCGCTGGAGGGATCAGGAATCAAAAACGGTCCATATTCGCTCCCTAAGAAACCCGCAGAATGGTATGCTTTCAGCTCTTCACCTTCTCCCACATCAAAACGCTGACCAATACTGATAAATGGAGGAATAACCGGATTTACCGGTCCACGTTCATGTGCAATCCAAGAACCAATATGAGGTACTTGTATTGTTTGAGGAGGTTCGTAACAAGTATGCCAGTGATACTGGTGCCGTGTATGCAGAATGTGTCCCAAGTCTGCCGCCTGGTAGGACCGAATAACTGTTCCTTTGTCCATTACATCCCCAATGGCTTCAAGACCCTCAGAGAAAAACAGGTCATCTACAGCGGTCGGTGATTTGGGGAAGGTACTCAGGACCCGATTGCTTTCAATTCCCGGTTCAAAGGGCGTATAGGCTTTGGGATCGAATGTCTCAGTATGGGCCATTCCACCCGCCATCCAAAGCAAAATTACCGTATCAGCGGTTGACTCAATATCGCTGCCAGAACGTTTACAACTACTTAGAAAAGAAGTAGCTGGTATAGTTGCTCCCATTGCCGCCAAGGCGGCTGCCGAAGTCTTTTTAAGAAAATCTCGTCTTTTCATCGTACTACTTAACCTCCAATGTAGTCTGCTTAATTAACAATATTATAAATTATTGATCATTATTTGATCCATAATGTGTCACTAATAGATCAATTGGAATTCAGGATTCATCACCAAGGCCCACAGCATATCCTGCACCGCATCTTTACTGGGAGTGGATGATAACCTCTCATTTAGTAACTGCGATTCAGTTTCAGTAGGCGTTCGACCGTAAGCAGTGAGATAGAGCTCTTCGATCATCTGCCCCGTTGACTGTCCGTATTCACTAATCAGTCGTTCTGCCCCTCGTGCCATCACTTCATTTAATTTTTCGCCGTTGGTAAGTTCCAATGCTTGTAACATCGTAGCATCTGTTTGCCGGTTGGTGGTGACATTCTCACGGGAAGGACGGCCCATCTCCTTTAGAAAGTCATCATTCTCCACTAGTGAAGCTCGTACAAAATCGAGCTGGTGATCGGTATCATGGGCAAATTGTAAGAGTTGCCCCCAGTGACCACTGTTCTTACTATCACCGAATGTACGGACTTCGCCCCAGTTGCTATCATCAAAATCCATGGTCTCCCATCCAGGAGCCGGTTCTTCATCCAGGGCTTTCCAGTCAGCATTGGACTTTACTATGAGTGGCTCCCCTCCGTCAGCAAAGCTAACTTTGAGGTTCAGCAGGATTCCTGCCGGATTCGGTATGGTTCCTCCATTTTTACCTTCCAGGGCCAACAGATTTCGACCTGTTTGCAAGTGCTCTCTCAGATCCAGGCGTTCAATCCGCCTCCAATCCTTTCCTTCTCCAATTTTTTTGCCGTTCAAATAGAGTGTATAAGCCTCATCCACCGTTACCATCATTTTGGCTTTATCGACTTCCCGTCCTGCCGGCAGGTTGAAATTGTGGCGGAAATAATACGTACCCGGTGTTGGCTGACTGCGCCGGCCGTTCTCAGTTGTATTGTACCAAATCCAGTCTGCCTGGGCCGGTGGTGTTTCGTATGGATCATACTGGAACAGAAAAATAGAATGGAGCCGCTACCTGGGAATGCCGTGTCCGCAAACTGCTTCGGCTGTTCATTCTTTTCCTGAGAGGTCCTTTAAACACATACTCTTCAGAGCTTGCCTCCTGTTTCACTCATCCCGACAGAGGGCAGCTGGTATGTACGAGACTTCAATATTGTGGAAAGAAGGTACTTCAGGTTATACTTGTGGTCGATTAGGTCAGACGCAAGCCAGTCCAAGTGTTCCTGGCTCCACGGAATCTTATCCATATTGTCAACCGGTTCAACCAATCCCCTGCCCATCAGCAGTTCCCAATAGCGGTTGGCGATGGTTCTATACAACCGACCGTTCTGTTCATCCGCAATGACATTAGCCAACTGTTCCAGTCGTTTCGTCAAGGGAGGCCTGTGAATCCACATCACCAAGTTCCTCGCTATAGACAAAGCTAGCCTTTGCAGTATCTCCTGTTGGAACGTCGCAGCGTTTGAATCCGGCGATAGCCGAATCAGAAAAAATCTGGGCGAATGAGTACGCATCATTAAGCGTCAAATTGCTAACAAAACTGTCATGGCAGGAAGCGCATTTGAGATTCGTACCGAGCAATGATTGTGAAATATTCTGTGCGGCCTGCATTTCTGTAGTCTGGCTGGCGTTTACCGCACCACGCCATTCGATACCTTTGATAAAGCCATCCGATCGCTCGGTAGGATTTGCAAGTTCACTAACCATCTGGTCATACGGCATGTTATTGTAGAGTGCATCATATAGCCAGTCGGTAATCTGTTCTCTTCCACCCGTAATAAACCCGGTGCCTGTATAGTCGTTACGCAGCAGATCATTCCAAAACGTAAGCCAGTGCTGCGCGTATGCATGCCTGCGATTCAACAGGGAATCAACCAGCCGGTCTCTCTTATTGGCTATTCATCATTAACAAACGCTTTTAATTCCCCGGGCTTGGGCATCAACCCAATTACATCCATATAAACGCGACGTATAAAAGTCACATCGTCCACTGGTTCCGGCCAGCTGACATCGTGCTCTTTGAAGTAGGCATCCGTAAATTTGTCAATGGGATTGTCAAACTCCGCTCCTGTCTCCGGCACCTCCGGTTTATAAAGTGCCATCGCGCTTCACGAACGTTTTAACCTCTTGGTCAGACCATGGAGCCCCCACCTCAACCCAGGTACGAATAAGTTCAATTTGGCTGGCACTTAACGAGCTACCCTTCTGCGGCATGACATCCTCGTGGCCTTCAGGCAATGTAATACGACGCACAAGTTCACTTTCGTCAGGCTTACCCGGAACGATGATAGGACCATCATCACCGCCCTTCATCACGGCCTCTTCACTATTTAAAACCAAACCTCCTTCGGCCATCATTGGAATCGTGACAGCGATAGCAGGTTTGTGCGAAAATGCGTCCGCGACTCCCACATTAAGCCTGGTTTTACGCGTTTCGGCCAACGTACCCATCTCCCGGTGCTGGTCCACTTCCTGCACTAGCTCCGCAAATTCACCGTCAGGCAGTGTTTGGTGATTCCAGGCAATACCGAGGTGATGTAGTCGACTTCCATGTGTCAAGTTTGCTCCAAAATGTCCTGTGATCGTTAATATAAGTACAGCGGAAGCAAGCGTTCCGCGGTAGATATTCAGATCCCTTTTCTTTTTACTCTCTTCCGCCCGGTACAAAAGCCAGTGTAAGCAACGTAGAGCCAGCACAACCGTTCGCCAAATGCCCCCCCACCTGTGGTAAAAAATTGTGGACTCGGAGTAGTTGCCATCGTAGGCCAGCATCAGGCCGACAAGCTGCGGCCATCAAGCCGGTACCTGCTCCTATATACACAAGCCCACCGGATGCCCGAGCGTAGATCCAGACGTTTACGACCTCCAACCGTCAGCAGCTCAAGAAAGAAAGGCGATAACCAACGCCCCGATCGGGAATGAACGATGAGCGGGTGCAGACCGTCCCACGAGCCACCGCGCAAATCCATAACGAGAAAAGACCGTCAAAAAATATCAGCACGATTATAAAAAGCTTAATTAATGCATTTTTTTATTTCTGAAGCCATTTAAACCTACTCAAAACAGTGGGTTACAGCGAAAATATAAAACTGTACCCACTGTTAAATGGTATACATACCCGTTAAAATCAATATCCCGGGTTTCGGGTCAGCTCGCCCGATGATTATATTTCATCCGCAGGTATGGGGAATAATGCTTCGTACGGTTCAAAAGCATAATCTCCCTCAGTAAATGGTAGATACCACCCCTGCTGGTTGTGGGATTTTCTCGCTCCTGGTCGCCATAAGCATTTAGAAAAGCTGCCAATTCTTGCGGGGTCTTGGTCCTTTTCAGGTCAAACCAGCGATGGTTTTCAAACGCCAGCTCTATTCTTCTTTCGTGAAGTACGGTATCCCTGAATGTATCCTGATCTAAACCGTTCAATGGATCGAGCCCGGCTCGCTCCCGTACTTGATTCAGATAACCATGTGCTTCTGAGGTTGGACCCTGATCTTCATTTATGGCTTCAGCAAGCATAAGCAGCACATCTGCATAGCGGAGAACGGGCCAGTTGTCGTCCGTTCGTCCTCTAATAGAATGCGGATGATGGTACTTGGTGATATAGGGTACCGGGACCCAGTCTCCTTCATTGTTGGTGTATCCTTCATTTAAGGAGACATCCTTTCGAAGGTCTCCATCTTCATATGAGTCAATTATATCCAGCGAAGGCGTATTCCATCCGCCCCCATTCTGGCCTGAAAAATCAATTACGGCTCCTTCGGATTCTCTTGGAGCAAACGTGTATATAAAACTGCTGTGTTCACCCAGATCATTCCCTCCCTGGAACTGAACAGCAAAGATTGACTCCTCATGATTTTTATTGGCAGGATCAAAGACATCCTCATAGGAGGTAAGCAGGGAATACCCCATAGGGAGGACCTGCTCCAGCGTACTTATAGCCTGCCCATACTGCTTTCGGGTCAGATATACTTTACCTAATAAGCTCAGGGCTGCTCCCTCGCGCTACCGTTGCGGCCGCATCTCCATAGTCGAGCGTGTTTGATACAGCTGCTTCCAGGTCACTAATCACCAGGTCGTATACTTCGTCCACCGGCTTCCGTGCATATGTCCAGGCCTCCTCCGGAGAGTCGATAGGTTCGGTGATGAGAATGACATCCCCAAAATACTGGACGAGATTGAAGTAGTAGTAAGCCCGCAGAAACTTCAATTCACCCTGCAACTGCTGACTTAGTGTCTCATTGATTTCTGTATTCTCCAGCTTTGAAAGTGTCGTATTAATATTTACCAAGGCCTGATAGTAGCTGTTATACAGGTTGGTAATATTCGGGGTGGAAGGATTCATCTGCCAGTATTCGATCGCCTCCAGGGCGGGCCCCTGTCCACGATTCGCCACATTGAAGTGCAGCGTAGTGTTGTCCGTTATGAACTCGTTATACTGCCACTGGTCATGGATCATGCCCTGTAGCTGGGAGTATACCCCGTTTACGGCCTGGGCCATCTGTTCTTCGGTTTGATAGAACTCATCCTCTACGAGACTGGTAGGGTCGGTTTTGACCAGGTAATCATCGCTGCATGAAATCAGCGCAAGCATTAGCAAAGAACAAAATGTTATGATAAAATATTTCATGGCTATCCAACTATTATTTTAAAAATTGATTGCTGCACCGAGAGAGAATGTGCGTGGAACCGGGTACGTCTGGTCGTCATAACCTGGGCTGATCCCTCCATTTTGATCAACCTCGGGATTATTACCCGGGTAAGTCGAGATCAGAAAAAGGTTGTCGGCACTCACATACACCCGAATATTACTTATGCTGGGAATGTTTGAAAAGGTATAGCCAAGGGTCACATTCTTTAACCAGGCGTGACTCGCATCATATATGTACTTCGAATTGGACTCTCGCTGCCACTTCCAGGTATTGGAGGTCGGGATACGCCCATTGCCAGGGTTGTCTGGCGACCGCCAGCGATCTTTACCTTCTGCAAGAATGTTGAAAACGCCATCCATATTCAGCGTTGTCTTTTCGACTTGCCGCATGATATCGTAATCCTGGGCTCCGGGATGAACACACTCAGATCAAAGTTTTTGGCAAATCGGCCCCGAGATTCATTCCCCATACAAACTTGGGGTGCGGATTCCCGATTTCCACCATATCCTCGGTATCGTAGGAGACGACGCCGTCCCCATTGGTATCGGCATATTTAAAGGTTCCGGGAATGGCACCATCCTGGGTGGGGTGGTTGTCGATCTCCTCCTCGGCGTTGAAAATACCCAGCCACCTGTACCCGTGAAGCATTCCAATCGGCCGACCCGGTCTCGATACATTGTAGGCCCCATAAAAGCTACCCGTCCTGATTTCGTCATTATTACCACCAATCGCGAGTACTTTGTTAACGTGTTGACCGAGCACGTCAGAATGGCACCTATGACCAAAATCCCGGGCCCATTTCGCATACCCAAGCGCAAGCTCTCAGACCTTCGCCCCCCACTTCTCCATATCCGCGAAGGCACCGTCTGAAACCCGGCAATCGACCGGGATTTCGGTAGGCAGCAGCATATCATTGGTGATTTCTCCAGACGCTTCCGCCGTAAAATTCACCCGGTTGTTCAGCATAGCAACAGATCCATTCCCAGATTTATCTGGTCGGATTGCTCCCATCCCAGATTTGCATTAGCAAATGAACTCAGTACCTGGCCATTTACGAATTCACCATCCAGTATATAGTTGGACTGGTTCATCGTCGATAGGCTCCGGTAGTTACCCACACCGTCGTTACCGGTCACTCCCCAGCTACCCCGGAATTTTAAATCGGACAGCCAGTCAACATCAGGCATACAACCCCGACTCCTCAGAAACTCTCCGAACCCAAAGAAACAGCCGGGAAATTCCCCCAACCGATTATTCCCAACCGAATCTTGAGCTGCCTTCCCTCCGAAAAGTTGCAGATAACAGGTACTTGTCATTGAAGTTATAGTTCAGCCGGGCAAAATAAGCCAACAAGCACCAGCTAGCTTCAGAAGAGCCAGCATTTACCCTCGTAGAATAGCCGCATCCAGATACCTGTACAATATCATTCGGAAACTCATCACCCGAAGTCGAGATGCTCTTTACTACTTCCTCGTGGTGCAGAAAAGCCGCCCATCAGCGTTAGATCATGCTCACCAAGATTCACCATATAGGTAAGCAGCTGATCGGTCGCATAGTTGTACACCTCGGTATCCCACTCATTGAGGTAGGCCTCCCGGGGAGGTGGATTATTAAACCCTCTTCCCGCCAAGTAAGATGGACGGAACTCTTTTCGACTTTGATTATCGATGCTGGCATTCACCGAAGATTTGAACTCTGAAATTCTCAAGGACAGACAAAACTGCAGGTATCCGTTAGTCAACAGGTTGCCTGCATTGCGATCTCTGTCCATCTCCCTCAACTCCATGACGGGATTGGGAGTACCAAAAACGCCGTCCTGTCCACCGATATATGTGTTATAGGTTCCATCCTCATTATAAACCGGTTCTCGCGGGTCCGCCCACAAGGCCGAACCAATAATCGCATCGCGTCCCGTCGTGGGTGCATATTGTTCCTGGGAATAAGAACCCACAAGATTCCATCCCATCGTAATCTTTTCATGGAGATCTCCCCTCAGATTTGCCCGCACGTTAAACCGCTCAAATCCGGTTTCAATGACGGCGCCCTTCTGATTTAAATAACCGACAGACACAAATGACTGGACCGACCCTCTACCCGACCCCACTGATAGATTATACTTCTGAAAAAGGGGCATTCTGATTCAGGATTTGATTCAACCAGTTTGTTGAATATTGCGTGTTTTCCGGGTGGCGGTAGTTTTCTGGTACTTCATCAATACTTGGTTCCCGATTATCGAAATAGCGAATTTTATCCATAAATGCCTCCTTCTTGAACCGGGCAAATTCAACCCCGTTCATCATTTCCGTTCTCCTGGAATGCGGAAGATTCTGGACCCCCGCAGTTGCATTAAAGGAAATATCTACATCTCCTTCCTTCGCTGTTTTGGTTGTAATCAAAATTACGCCATTTGAGCCTCGTGCTCCATAAATGGCTGTGGAAGAAGCATCCTTCAATACAGAGATGCTTTCGATATTGGAAGGATCAATATTTTTGCCCGCCGACGTTCCCACCGGGAAACCGTCTACGACGAACAGAGGTTCGCTCCCCGCCCCAAGAGAGCTAATACCCCTGATGTTTACCTGCAGTTCCTCTCCCGGCGTACCCGATGTTTGCTTGGCTACGAGTCCCGGGGCCTGTCCCTGCATCAGGTTGGTTAAATTTGATACCGGCCGATCTGCGACACTCTCCATGTCCACCTCTGCCACAGCAGATGTAAGATCAGCTTTTTCGCGGTGCGAGCCATATCCAACGACCACCACATCTTCGCCAACGAGCGCCTGCGGCGCCAACGCCACATCAATATCTGTGCGCCCATTTAGCGGCACTTCCTGCGTTTGATATCCTATAAATGAGAATAGGAGCGTGTCCTGTAAACTGGTAGCATCAAGGCTGTAATTTCCATCGGCATCCGTGGCGGTTCCAACCGCGGTGCCTTTAAAAACTACATTTACCCCGGGCAGCGTCTCACCGGTGCTCGCATCGGTAACCGTACCCTGTACCCGCTCCATTTTCGCATTCAGTCTTACTGCGTACTTCGAGAAATCCAGCGAGATGGCAAATGTGCGGTTATTGAGCCGTGTATATTTAAGGCTGTATGGATCCAACAGCTTTTGGAGTTCATAGGTCAAATTATCGGTTTGTCCGATATCCTTTGGCGCATAAACCCCGTCCAGGAGTCCTGTTTTATACATAAAGGAGATATCAAACTTGTTTTCCAGTCGCTCCAGGGCCGATATGAACTTTATACCTGTATCGATACTGGTTTTTAAATCGCTTCCTTCAGCCAGTTTTAGCTGTGCCAGTGTATTGGACTGTCCCTTCTTTTGAGCCTCAACGACCGCTACCTGGGCCAGCGTCAACAGTACTATTAATGTCCATCTGTGTATCCGCCTGATTCATCATACCTTTTCCCCCTGTTTAGTATTCTTGGTTCCAAATGTCTGCTGATTGTCAAACATAGTTTATCCCGTTTATTATTTATCTCGTTTTTTCTATTGAGTACAATCCTTTTTTTCTTCTGTCACATCTACGTGAAGTATGGCTGAAATTCCTTCCATCAGGGTTTCCAGATCGGATTGCGAAGTGTACCCGTAACCTTTTGATTTAGCAGGCTTACATCGCGCACCTGGATCTTTATCCCATAAATATGTTCCACATCCCGAATCAGCTCATTAAATGGAATCTCGTCAAATACAAATTTACCGTCCAGCCAAGCGGTATAAAGCAGGGTATCTACCTCCTGGATCTGCACATTTGTCTTGTTTGCTGAAAACTGGGCGTGTTGTTCCGGTTTCAACTCAAATTGACCAGCTACCCCCTTCTCCGAATCCTTGAGAAGTATCTCTATACGGCCTTCTTCCAACACAACTCCCGTTCGTTCGTACCGGGTATTTACATTAAATTCGGGTCCCCAATATCCGAATATCTCCATCTGGGGTATGCACGGTAAAGTTGCGCTTTTTTTCCTCTGGATCCCGAACAATCGAAAAATAGCCTCTCTTCCAGCCAGACCTCTACATTCGAGCTGTTAAACTGTTCCGGGCTATAGCGCAAAGTAGAATTGGCGTTCAGTTTGATCGTTGAACCGTCGCTTATTTTCAATGCTCCCTTTTCTCCATATCCCACCTCGATTGTCGAAAAAAGCGGTGTTGGTTTAGCCTCCTTTGGTGCCTGCCGAAGATAGAGAGCCATAACGGCGACCACAGCAATCAAAAGAATGAGCGCCGCGGCAACCGCCCAGCGATAACCTGACGGGCTGCGGCGTTGCTTGCCATTTATCCTGAAAATATACGGATAGTCATTTAGGCGGGACTGAAACCGGGTCAACTCTTTTTGCAGGTCCTCTCCGCTCTGTTCTTCAAATGGCAGTTGAAAAAAAGTATGAGCTCTTTCCCTGATCTCCTGATGTACTGGATCTTTGGCCTTCCACTTTTCCCACCTTTCGCGTTCTTCGGGTGTAGCCTCCCCTTTAATCCAGCGATTAAATGAGGGATCGTCCAATAGATCCATTAATTTCGGCACGAGTTTCCCTTTTATTCATCTTTCACTTATATAAAGGAAGACATTTCAGAGATCTACTCATTCCACTAGAAATTTTTTTGAAAAGAAGCCAGATTCAGGTTTCTGCGCTATCCGCCTGTGTAGTTATTGGTTAATTCGTGTAATAGTTATTAGATCACGAATTTAGCCCGGATTTCTCACGTATATTTTAGTTTAATTTCTGTATCGTTATGGCAGACTGTGACTTATATTATGTTTCTTGGTGAGATCTTGGTTAAGGGTAATGACACAAGGACCCTGGAGTTAGTGCCCGGGAAGCAGGATATATTGAAGAAACCCGGGCTGCAAGGCGTTATTCGCTTCTCTGGGCTGGAAAAATATTTTTTATTCCGTCATATACGATTGCAGCGCCTGTATTGCACGGTAAATATAGTTGTAGACACTCTGACGGTTCACATCCATTACCTGGGCGATCTCCGTGTTGGTCAAGCCGCTGTAAAATTTCAAAAAAACGGCCTCTTTTTGCTTATCGCTCAGCGCATACCGAACGGGCCGGTCCTCCCAGCCTTCTCTTTGCTCCTTTTTTAATTCGTTTCTCCTCGTCCAACTCTTCATAATTTATCACACTCCTGAAAAATTCATCCGAGTAGGCCTTATCTCTCTCATATCTTGTTTTTTTAATTTCTGCCTGCCTGAACACTGTTCTTCGGAGGGACACATACAAAGTAAGATCGACATGTACTCCACTTCTGACAGGTTCTCCCGTTGCTCCCAAAGAACGTAAAAAAGCTCCTGAATACTATCCTTTATCAGCGCCTCCTCAGGTATCAGCTTTAAGCCATAGTTCAATAACGGGGTATAATATTTCTCAAATAGAGCTGAAATCGCGCGTTTATCTCCATTCTGGAGCTTTTTCCATAATCGGATATCCTCTGCAGAGCTATCGCGGGTCACCTTTGATCAATCCCTTTCGTCTTTAGATCACAGATTAGGTATAAACCAATCTTTACCATTCCAATGTAGAAACGTCCCGTTTTTTAAATTCTAATACCACCAGTACTTCCTTTTTAACTACAGGTATTCTTGAACAAAGCAGAGTCACCTATTTCATACAATTTAGGTTAGCTTGTATAATGAGCTAATTCCTCCTATACAATATTTCTACTGTGTCTAGCCGTTACTTGCCTCAAAAAAACGCCATAATTATTGCCACAACTCACTATTTTCTACATATGTTATACACCTGCTTCTATATAGAGATAGAGGGCTCAAAGAATCAATAACTACTATTCTGGCTTTGCCCATTTCTATCAAATGAAAACTAAATCTGACTGATCGGCCTAATTTCATTGGGGAGATGATCTACCGTTGTTAACGGGAAAGAACTTCACAAATCTTCTCAGCCCGACCTTTAGGTTTGTTATCAAACGGATTAAACAGTCTAAGCTCATCCGCTGGATGACAAAAGCATCCAACTTAGAGTACTCCTCAAATTATTTTCGTAGACAAAGCTAACTGACTTCCTATCAACCAAGGGTGGGTGATCCACATGCGCAACAGACGACAAGATATCACTGACGAATTTATCACAGCCTGAAGCATAGCTGATTCTTGCAACTGGGCTCTACACATCTGAATTGGGTTTCTGAAGAAGCATTGAAGGATTTTGCGCCAGCGGTATCGCAGCTTCTGGATAGCTATTTTTTTGGCAACAGAGATGGGCGCTAAAAGCAGAATGAGCTTAGGGAGAGTTCAATCGGCTAGACAAGAGACGATTAATTTTACTTGAAGAGAACCTTTTCAAAACCGTTGTTTTGGCCAACTTCGATATTTTTTTCCAGTATTCGAACCCCTCATTTTATGGGAAGTATTAACTGCAGTTTCGAATCCGCCCCGGCTTCGACCTCGTCTGAAAAACCCAGAGTTTTCCCCCTTTTGAGCTATTTTTTTGCTGATATGGAAAAACTGAATGGGCCCACCGTTATTGGCAACCAGCAGTGACAAACCACTTGGAGTATTTATCATTTTTATATCTTTGGCATCACCAGGTTAGCCACAAAGCGCACTCTTAAATGGGTGAGCTACCGCCTTAAATTGCCCATTGCCATCGCCCTTGAGTAAAAGGCAATTTCCTGCATCAGCGCGGGGAGATATCAGGATAAATCCCATAGATAATTCTTACAATGACAAGATCCTGGTTCCCGTCCTGATCCAGGTCACTGGGCAACGATTCCTTTAATGGGTGAAATCTGGGCTTCTTCCGGCGGAAGTCCCGCAAGACATGGGCTCCAGTTTCCATCACTCAAAAGAAAGGCGAACCGGTAAAGATATCTGCTTTATATTGCCGCGCTTTTTCAAGTACCTCAGAGCCAAAAATCTCAGCCATATCTACCGCGGAGAAGGAGCGGTAAGTGGGATATTTTTCATCAATTATTGGTATGGCCCAACCGAGCCTGGCTTTCCCAAAGAATGGGTAATACGTACCATTTTCATTCACAGTGTAGATAAGATCCTGTGTGTAATCGTTATCAAAATCATGAGCAAACATGCTAAACTGCCGAGCCTCTGAGGTGGTAAACCTATGATTATGCCCGAGGTTACCAGCTACTATATCCGGCGATCCATCGGCAGTCAACACTGCGTTGGCGCCGATACCCTGCCTGTTATTCTCGGGTCCTTTCAATTTAAGAGTAAGGTATCGGGTGCCCGAAAACTCATCCACATTATTTTGGTAGATCGAAGCAGTTGTATTGAGATTATTGATCACAATATCCAGATCACCCTGAGCCATTCCATAGGAATAGGTTGAATCCACAAAACCCCAATGTTCTGACACATCACTGAATGCAATCCCCCCGTTGTTTCTAAACAAATAGTTCCGAAGTTTAAGCTCTCTGGTATTCTTTAACTGCTGATATTCCTCTTTCGGTGTGGAACTCGTTGACTGCGCCTGCTCAACCAGATAGTCAAAATTGTTGACAGCAGCGGGGTAGCCATTGGTAATTAGTATATCTTTGTAGCCGTTGTTGTCATAATCTCCGAATAGCGGTGCCCAACTCCAACCAGTGTAGGCAATACCCGCCCATGCGACCCACCTCGCTGAAAACAATATTTCCATCCTTATCCACACCATTGCTCATCTGGAAGCGTATTCTTGGTATAGGAGTAGTTGTACCCGCTACGGATTTTACGTAATATACTGTTGAAAATCGACGCCATAACTCATGAGCTTACGTTCATGGTAGTCCGGTGGCATCATATCTGCCTGTAGGATATCGGGCCAGCCGTCGTTGTTGAAATCAGCAATATCCACGCCCATCCCGGCATAGCTGGTATGCTTAAGAGTACTGATGGGCTTTATCTGTGAACGTACCGTCTTTGTTGTTGATATAGAGCAACATCATCCGGGGCGATATCGTTAGATATATAGATATCAGGCCAACCATTCCTGTTCACATCGGATACCGCGATTCCAAGTCCATATTCTGTCTTTTCCAGTATGCCTGCCTTGCGGGATACATCCTCGAACGTTCCATCGCCATTATTTTTATAAAGAATATCGTGACTTGTTGAAAGTGAATTCATATTTCCCTCTCTTCCCATCTCTCGCGAAAATGAACCGGGCGAATGATTTAACAGGTACAGGTCAAGAAACCCATCCTTGTTGTAGTCGAGAAAAGCAGCGTGGGTCGTGAAAACTGGCGTCCGCAATGTTATATTCCGAGGCTTTCTCAGTAAAGGTGTTATCCCCGTTATTCATGAAAAGCAGGTTCGCCCGTTCTTCAGGAGAGTCATTTTCACGACTCACCACCGATAAGTATATATCCAGAAATCCGTCGTTGTTCAGGTCCACCATCGATACCCCGGTGATCCAGTTCTCCGTCACAACCCCGGCAGATTCTGTAATATCTTCAAATTGCATATCTCCTTTATTCAGATAATAGTCTGCTGGTCACCATATTGCCGGTCAAAAAAATGTCGGAAAGGCCATCATTGTTGATATCGCCAATAGCAACTCCCCCTCCGTTGTACATAAACGCATAGTTCAAGGCATTGAACTTGACGCTATCAGTGACATGGTTGGCAAAGGAAATTCCTGTTTGAGAAGGAGAAAGTTTCGTAAAAACCGGGGCCTCTATCTGATTCTCGTTTGGAGCTTGTTGCGAACTTGATCTAACGCTCTCTTCGTTTTGAGAACAAGTCACTAAAAAGGAAATTAAGAATAGAATATTTAGAAAAACCCGTAAGCCCATCTGAACACGTCCGTAAAAAAGTCTTAATATTGCCTTATTGCATTATCATAATTTTAACAAGCTGTATTTTCTGAAGCATTTCAGGATTTACCGATTCTCCAGGATATAGGGTTTTTAAAAATTTTAGAACTATAAATACCGGAGAAAATACCAAACTTACAGTGCCTTTAAAATAATATGGGATCAATATATATGATCCCATCAAAATCCTCGCTGTTTTAGCGTGGTCCCTTATTGCGGCAGGGAAGTTGTTTAATTTGGAACTTTTCTTCTCATTCCAGACTCACCTAAAAATTTAATTTCGATCTCCAAACTGAAGTGGCATTCCTATCGATAGTTCAAAGCACTTCTTTCAAAAGCTTGTGAGAAAAAAGGCTCAGAATTGTACTTAAGATCCAGTAAATAATTTATAATGGATCTTAAAATGCAGATTAATTCAGATTATACCGGAGTTCTGCTAGTCCAGTATTTTCAACTCAACATTTCGGAGTTCCACCCGCATCGGGGGGCCTACATGCAGTTGAAAGGCCAATATGCCCTGATCAAGAGATATGGATGATTGATCAATTATTTCATGCATCAACTGATCATTAATTTTAGCACGTATCGTATCTTCGTTCGCATACACGTGATATTGATTCCATTCATTGTGCACTATATACTTTCCCAGCTCAGCTTCTTCCGCAAAGCGTTCTTCCTCTGTTTCTCCTTCACTATCGATCATCACTCGTTGACCTCTGCGCGCTAATATACCGCGCTTTTGTTCCTCGTAATGTAATCCCGGGATCCAGTCGCTCACCGCAAAATCAACCTGGTTTCCACGCACCCGATGTTCCAGGTTGGGCTTGTCCTCTGTAGTAAACCGCTCCGACCGAAATTGAAAGCCAGAATTACCAGACAGTTCTTCCCCGGCCTCCACAAAACGATATTCAAAGCGGGCCTCAAAATTAGCCGGTTCTCCTTCCTCCCAAATGAGAAATGTATTCTCATCAATACTATTTCCCTGAAGTTTCTCCCACGATTACTCCGTTTTCCACGCTCCACAACCGAGGGTCCCCATCCCATCCATCAAGGTTTTCCCCATTGAATATTGGTTGAAATTGGGCTGATTTCGGGGTGTTGGTTTCTTCAGAAGTATTTTGTTGCACTTCTTGCTCTTTATTACTGCAACCGATGAAAACTAATCCTATTACAAGGGTCAACAAAAGATGAGGAGTAGTGCTGTTACGAAATGTATTTGGCAATTCAATCAACATAAGTTCCTGATTTTATAAATAATGTTTAAGAATATTTCCTTGCATTTTTCAAAATATATCTAATTTAGCAGAGCCCATCCCTTGGCGCTGGCAAAGCCAACTGCAGAGAACGGGCCGGGTATTCGTCTGCTATTCTCATATGTTTTATGCGCTAGCTAGATTTTAAATTTTATTCCGAAGTTTCTTCATTTTCTTCTTCAGATTCTTCCTCTTCGCCTACATAGACCTCATCTTCAGCATTGCCCCCTGATTCAATATAAGCCATCAGATCGCGCAACTCTTCAGGATTTAAAGAATTGATCAGGCCTGGTGGCATCTGGGAGATATCCACAGGCTCAACAGATGTAACCTCACCTCGATTAATGACCGTCGGTGGAGCATCAGGATCCCTGGTGTATACCCGGAGCTCTTCTCCCCGCTCAACCACCAGTCCCGTAACGGTGTCTCCATTTTTCAGGGTTACTTCCGAACTGCTATATTGATCTGAAATCAGCCGATTCGGATGAATTATTTTTTCTATGACTCCTTCCACCCCAAATCGTTGAGCAACAGCGTCGAGGTCGGGCCCGATATTTCCGCCGTATCCTCCCATTCGGTGGCATGAAGCACAGGCAACAGCGTGGAACAGGCTGCGTCCCCGTTCAAAGTTGACTTCCCCTTGAATTTCTCGCCCCCATCCTTCCTGATCGCCATAAATTACGTCCATTGCACCGTCCACCGTCCACTGGCGACCTGGTCCTTCAGGTGGATTAATTTCGAAATCGGGCTCCTGAGCAAGACTGACACCTGTCAGATCAGAAACTGCTTCGACCTCTTCCTCAGTGGCATTCGCCAGCGCTTCGGTACGCATCCGCTCCAAAAATCCGGTGTAGCTTGCTCCTCCCATCCCGTCGGCAGCATCATTAATGAACGTGAAGTATTCTCGGCGTTGCTCGATAGTCCATCCCTCCTCCATATTTCTCAGCATAAAGGCATACTCAAGTTTATTGGTAGGAGGAGGATTCTCGATCATGTCGTTGATCGTTCCTCCATACCGCTCGTTACGTTCAAGCAGGGTTTTATTCCAGTCCAATGGTGTTGGCTCAGTGTCACTTTGCATTAAGGTCAACGTTTTGCCAATTACACGCGGGTCCTCAAGGTATACCAATACCCGGATAAGTTCGGTGTTTACACGCGGATCATCATTGGGCAACACTTCTTGAAGACGGTTGGTAATACGAGTACGTTGCTGATCATTTGGATCGCCAAGCCGCATAAAGATAAGTGACATCGCACGCAGGTATCCCAGTTTCTGTTCCGCATCAAGAGCGTGAACATTCAGCTCCAGCAACGCTTTGATAGCGTCCTCGCGGTGATCTTTAGATCCGGTACGTGCCAGGGCAACCATTGATGTAATGCGAGCCTGCGGATTCATTTCGGTTAGTGCTTTGCGAGCCCAGCTCTCTACCGGTTGTGCTTCGATCGCTACCCGTGCAGCATGACGGATGAACCGATCTTCGTTTGAAAGATAGGGCCATGCCGTTTCAACGGCTTCCGGATCCTGCTGCCCGTGGTAAGCCTCCAGCATGCGCCGGGTTTCACGCGCCTCCCGCGCCTCTGGATTGTCTACTGCCTCAGCTGGTGCCGTTGATTCATCACCAGTATAGATCACACGGAACAGGTAGGACTGCTGATTACGACCACCAGTGGCAAAATAAAGTGCTCCATCAGGGCCTACCACTGCATCGGTTAAAGGAAGCGGACTGCCTGACAAAAACTCTTCGACTTCTGCGGTGTAGCTGGCTCCATCGGGCTTTAAATGAAAGGCATACATAGTGCCGAACGTCCAATATAAGCCAAACAGTGCCCGCTGGTACCGGGCGGGAATTCAGCTCCTGTTCCAAATAACAGACCGGTCGGAGATCCCGGACCGATATTTACGATCGGCGGCAGGCTGTCTTCATAATACTCTTTCCATTTTCCGCTTCCGCTTCGCCAGCCGAAATCACTCCCGCTTACGGAATGCAACAGGCGGGTCGGGCGATACCGATGGCATCCCCATATCCCACTCCATATCAGAATCATAGGCAAACAGGTCGCCATGGGCATTCGTAGCAATATCATAGGTATTTCGGTATCCCATACTGATCATTTCCCATTCAGTAGCCTCGGGATTGATACGAACAATGTATCCGCCCGGTGCAAAAATTCCACGAGCGTGTCCGCGGGCATCCCAGTTACGAGGAAGCAGTATGTCTTCTTCCCAGTTGGAAAGGCGATTGCCTGTCAGCTCAGGTGCTGGTGTATGGTTACCGTTAACTATATATAATTCCTCGTTATCCTCCGTCGGAATTACCGCGTGATTCCCGTGCTCGCCTTCAAACTCCGGACCACCCATATATTCCATCAAATTAAACTGATTACTTCCCTCGGTATCACTCAATCGAAATAGCCCTTCGCCATTCAAGTTTGCGTACAGGTGATCAAAGGCCCATAACAGCCCCTGGGCACCATAGGCAGGCATCTTCATCTCTTCAACAGTTACTTCGGGATTCTCTTTCGTACCGCCTACCTTAACGCGGAATAACCCTTCATCCTCCTGGTCGGAAGCGATCAAGTTGCCATTGGGTCCCACAGCCAACGTCACCCAGGACCCCTGCTCTTCGCGCGGAACCTCATATAGCAGCTGTACTTCAAAACCGGGTAATGTGTTGATATTTTCCGTAACAGTATCTTGTTTTGCAGCAACCGTCTCAGATTTATTCTGATCAGAATTTACTTCTCCAACCGTTGATACGCCGTTTTTTAGAATATTCTGAGCCATAATCACCAAGGGTATTATTAACACCCACATGATATGCTCAATACCCATCTTCGTATGATATCTGTTCATATTATTTCCTTAGCTAGATTTATGTATAGTATGTTATTGTCTTAGTTGTAAATAATCTTAATGTTCAGCTTATATAAATAGTGCAACCCATTCTGTTAATGAAAGAGCTCCTGATTATCAGCCTGCAAACTCATTTGAAGATATAAACCACCATCATCTTTTTTAAAGAATGGTCATTATATATAAAAGAGTAGCTCACAATCAGAATCTACTGTTAACGATGGTATTTTTAAAGAAATGAATATCCTATACCTGACCGACGATTTTTTTTCAGAAATAATCCATGAATACTGTTTTGTCAGATTCAAATTTATAAATGAGCGTAAATATTGAGTAGAGAAAACTGAAAGCACCCTGCACTGAAAGTGCAGGGGTTCGGGTTAGGACTGAAAGTCCTTCTCCTTAAAAAAATCTGATCACTATTATCCTTTCGTGCTTTTCCCATTACCAAGTCTTCTTACTTACCAGAAATCTCATACCTATAGCAGTAACTTTGGGGAATCCTTTTGTTTTCTCCTAAGAAAACAATGTATCACGCTTTTTATAAGTATCTCGCTATAGATTTTTCGAAATACTAAAGTTCTGCACTGAAAGTGCAGGGTTTTAAACCCCATTCTGGGACCAATAAAAAAGAAACCTCTCCCTTCTGCTCTTTTCCAGGTCATTAAACAGAACTTAGAGTAAATATTGCCAAGAGTTTCAGGATGTAAGATGAACATTGATTTTTTTAAAAAACCTTCAACTTAACCTTGGAACATTCGGTTTTCAGTGTCTGCTGCTTTGCTGAAGTCTTTATGTGTGCATATCCCTGAAATCCTTTCGGCGTATTCCTATTGGCCAACATTTAAAAAAGATATCCTGATTAATCTTCCTGGGCCCAGTAATCCACTACAAGGGCATCCTCCATGTGGGGCTCAAGAATATCCACAAATGCTTTATGGTCGGGATGCGGCAGGTAGGTCGCGCGATCTTCCTCACTTTCAAAGGTAACCAGGAAACAGTGCGTAAATCCCTTATTCAGTCCCTCAGGGCTATTATTAGTTCCCCACTCATACCCTTTTATCGCTGATATCTTGTCGGGAAGTGCCGAAAAGGCCTGTTCAACTTTGGCTATATCCTGGTCGGTGGCATTGTCTTTGAATTCTGATCATCACTACGTGACGTAACAGTTTCTCATTCATCTTATTTTCGGCTTTAACATTTTCCGTTTTTTCTGATTCATTTCCATCCAATGAAAACGGAGTATAATTAATCAAGAGTGCAAATATTGTAGCGGTAAATATGAAGTATTTCATTGGTTTATTTATAAGATTCGGTAGTTCGTTGTTTTTAGGTATTTATCACAATTAAAGATTTCATCCAACTCAGGATCCATGTTGCTGGATCATCTGCCGGATGAAGGCATAACCATCCTCGGCAACCTCCCAGGGATCATTATAGGCCCGCCAAACATTGATGGAGTTGGCAAAATCCGGGTCGTCGCGGGTGAAGGCCTCGATGGTCAGCCAGCCCTCGTACCCGATCTCCTCCAGCGTGGAGAAGGTCTTCCGCCCAGGGCACATGCCCCGAGCCCGGCGTGCCCCGGTCATTTCTCACTGATATGCACATGCCCCAATACCGGAGCCGCGGTTTGCAGGGCACCAGCCAGAGATTTCTCTTCGATATTGGCGTGATGGGTGTCAAAGTGGGCTCGCACATTTGGGTGGTCCACCTGCTCTATCAGCCCTACCAGCTGCTCCATGGTGTTGCACAGATAGCATTCAAATCGGTTGATCGCCTCCGGGGTCAACAAAATATCAGCCTGTGCGGCATATTCAGCGGCCTTATGTAACACCTCGGCGCTGCGCTTGTATTCGTCTTGGTCGGGGGCTTTATCAGCGAAGGTGGCAAAAGCCGAATGAATCGGCCCACAGATCAGTCCCGCCTTTAGATCAACGGCCCTATCGATGGCCCACTTGAGCCGATCCAGTGCCTGTTCTCGCACCTTCGGGGACGGGTCGATCGGGTTCTGATCCGGTCCCAGCACCATTACGCAACTGGTTTCCATATCCATGGCGGCTACTTCGGCCCCAAATTGCTTGTAGGTTTCGATCTCCTCAATGCCTAAAAAAACTTCGATCCCGTCGTAGCCTATCTTCTTAAGACGTTCTACTTTGGGTAACAGCTCGGCAGAAATCTCCGCCGACCAGGCCAACAGGTCAAATCCTATCTTGTTGTTCATTTTCCTCTGGTTTTGCAGTTATTTCTCTGATTATTTTTTCGTTATCTAGGGTATTTAAAGTCGGCTGGATGCATCTCTTTCTGGTGGTCCCCGAAGCCAAACATCGTAGGGTCGTAAGATCCGGGGAGTTCAACGTTGGACTCTTCGGGAATCTGCCGATCTAAACCCAAGGCCCAGTAACAACCGTTAACAATCAGCCGCCGCAGGTCTTCGCTGAGCAGATCCACCGAGGCGCCCATCGTGGTGGTAAATACGCGACCGGTATTGCCTGCCGGGCTGATGTACTGCCGGGTCCAGGCCAGAGGCATGGCCGACTGCTCCCATTCTATTGGGGAATCCGGCGTCATCCCCAAGGTCGAGAGCCCCCAGACCAGCACCTCCGGGTCACTCATGAAGGGCCCGCGTGCCGTACACATCGGTCTTACCCCAGATATCATTGACCCCTCGCAGGATTGCGTGACCTTTCCGCTCCATCACCCCATCGATGATTCCGCGCGTCCCCTCCTCAGCGTGCTCCCCGTGGTGGTCGATCCGGTCTCTCCCCAGAATTTGCCGGCCAAACCCATCCTCCCAGCCCCGAACAGAGCTGCTGTATCCATACTTGGCGTACGGGCTGTCGGTGTTACGCTTGTACATAAAGGCGTGAGTAGCCGTACGCATACCCCACTACCGGTTTTCCAGCTTGAATATACTCGTCAATATATTTCATCTGCTCATCCGGCAGCTCCCGGAACCGGGTAGATATCACCATCAGATCGGCTTCCTGCAGCTGGGACAACCCGGGGATGTTGGTCTGGTACTCAGGATCCACATGTCCGGTTTCTGGGTTAATGGCAAACAGCACCGTGGTGCGAAATCCGTGGCGGGTGGCCAGAATCTGCCCCGATAGCGGCAGGGCCTCCTCGGAGCGATACTCTTCATCTCCACTAACCAGCACGATATGCTTTCCGTTACCCGGTCCCTCTCCGGGGAGCGTAGGTGATCCACTGCTTGTTCTCTTGGGCGTGGACGGGCTGCCCAGCTCAACAAACAAAATACTGCCAGAACTACCCCTAACAGAACAGTTGACGCAAGATTATTTTCATTATCAATTTCGGGCATAATAGTAATTTTTCCCATTTTCATATTCGTAAACCCTATTACTTTATAAGTTAATAACAATTACTTGGTTGATACCCACCGGATTCCTTCAATAATATGTTTTTTTCCAAACCGGGTATCGAGAGATCGTAAGTCATGGCCGAGTTCAGTGTAAAAGAATCTACTTCCCTCATAATTTCGAATCCATGCAACCGGGTGGTCTTCTCCCATAGGCTGGGCTCCCTGTTTAATAAAGTGAGGACGGACCGGTTCATAGGTAGACTCATCTGCACGCAGCAAAACCTGTAGTCCTTCCAGACCGGTTACTGATCGGGTGTGATTATGCCAGTCGGCTGAGTACCAAAATTCCGGTCCAAACCCTTGCACTGCAGGGTGTTCTTTAGCAGCGGGATCAACTATAAGCTTTGCCCGTTGAAAATTAGAATCGCTTGCAAAATCACAGCCTGCAAGCGATAAGAACCACGGCCATTCCTGTTGGTGAACTAGAGCGGCATGCAAACCCACGATTCCACCACCGGCTCGATACCAATCCCGGATAGCTGTACGTTGTTGCTGGTTCATTAATGTACCCAGCTCATTAGCATTATTTAGCAACAAAACATCATATTTTTGTAAAGATTTTTCGGTAATATCCCCGGGCGTCTCTGTTACATCGATTTGCATGCCGTGGGATTGTCCCAGCCGAACAAGCCACCCGTTTGTCAACGGTATTTCGGAATGACGATACCACCCGGTACCTGAAAACACCAGTACCTGAATAGAGTCGGAACCAGACCAGCTTTTTTCCTGGCTGAATGCTGCCTGGTTTCCTAACATTGGCCCCTGCAGTATCAATAAAAATGATACAATTATGAATATTGGCTTCATCTATCTATTAATTTAGTTTCCTATGAAATGGACAGAGAGATTGTTATCAGAACCTCCACCGGTGGCAGACTTTTTAACCATGTTGCTTAAGCCAATCACGAACGCGGGGATTAAAATCCTCAATATTTTCCCAGTGAAATGCATGCCCTGAGTTTGGATACAGATATAGTTCACTATTAGGCAGGGCTCTAACCACCTCACGCGCCATCCATGTAGGCGTAAATATATCCTCTTCCCCACCGATAACCAGGCAAGGCTGGGTAATGTTGGGGAGTTCCTTCAAAACATTATGCGAAATGCAGGCTTCAGCCTGTCCCTCCAAACCATGTAGCGGTTGTTGGCGCGGATCCACAGCCGCCTCATTCTGCCCATCTATCAGGTCTTGGTATCTCTCATCAGTGTCCCAGCTGGTCTTATCAAAGATCAGGATCTGAATAAATTGCTGAAAATCTTTGGGACGCAGATGTGCCTTGGCCTCTAGCATATGGCGGAAAATTGCTTCAGTCTTTCGATCGCAGCGTGCCCAGGGACACATTTGAACGATACAACTTATTTTCTCCGGGTGGCGCAGGGCCAGTTGCTGGGCGATGGGGCTGCCCATGGAGACCCCAACTACACGGGCTTTGGGAATATCGAGGGCATCCATCAGCCCGGCATAATCATCCGCCATCTGAGCCATGGTATATGGTCCTTTGGGCTTGTCAGAACGACCCACCCCACGGTTGTCGACCTGGATGCACCGAAAGTCCTGCTCCCAAAAGGAGGCGTGGTCCTCCCACACCTCTCCCGGAGCGGTAATCCCCATAATCAAAATCAGCGGATCTCCACTACCGCGTTCTTCGTAATACAGTTGAATTCCGTTTGACTGAGCGTATGGCATACTATTCTCTTAATGTGTTTGAATTAGTTCAGTGCTGGCAGCAGGTCGTTTTTAATCCATTGTCCGTCGTGGAGGGTCACCTCGTCGGGGTGGTCCACCGCCTTGGGCGCCTCATCCTCGCAGATGATCCACCCGTCAAAGCCGATATCCTTCAGCCACTGGGTAATTTCAACAAAGTTGACTTTTCCTTCTCCCATCAACGCGAACTGGTGCTCGGCGACCCAGTCTTTGTAGTGGACCAGGTTGATCAGCGACTCGTACTGCTTCATCTTGGCCAGCGGATCCATCCCGCCGTTGATGATATGGCCCACGTCCGGGGTCCAGCCGATCACCTCCGTGTCCAGCCCCGGCAGAATGGTATCATAATCCTCTTCGGTACGGGTAATCGAGGAGGCCGGGAATTGGGATGGAAGGTGCATTCCACGCCCTGTCTCGGCCGCCCGGCGGGCCACGCTGTTCAGGTTCGCGATAAGATTCTTTCTTCGCTGGGCCACATCGTGGCGGCCGGCCGGCTCGTGTACAAGGCACAGCAGCGCGCCCGGGAACTTAGCTGTCAGTTCAATAATTTCGTTGGCTTTGCGGATCTCCTCGTCGGTCTCTTCTGGCTCGTTCCAAGGCAAGGTCAACGCAATAGCGGCCAGTTCAATATCCTGCTCGTCTAGTTTGGCGTGCAGCTTCTCTGGGTCGGCCAGCTCTCCCATCCAGTAGGCGATCGGCTCAATGCTTTCGAACCCGGCCTGGGCGGTACATCTCAATCATATGGTCCAGTTCCCCTTTATGGGCCTTACCATTGCCATCCATAAACCAAGTATACACTTCCGCTCCGAATCGAAATGGTATGTCAGTCATAATTTTAAAGTTTGGTTGAATTAAAAATGGTTTTTCTCAATTTCATTAATGATCTCTTCGTAAAAAGGTTTATTTCCCGATATCTGTATTTTAGCGCATTATGTATCATGAACTGCTAATTAAAGCTCCAAAATATACTCGGGAGCTATCCCTGAACCAAAAAAGGTCGGTTCAATTTTTACAAAATCAGAACCACTCAGGATAAAATCTGGAAAGAACAAGGGTATCCCCTGTCTCCCCTTGCAGTTGTGAAAGCAGTTTCATGAGCCGTTTAATAATTGGCTTTGAATCTTCCTGCTTAGCCAAATCCTCTGTTTCATATGGATCCTCTTCCAAATTATAGAGTCGGACCTTTTGAAGGTCGGGATACAGAATAAGTTTATGAGGCCATTCAATGACGGACCGCTGTTTGTCCAGGTACGCCCCGTAAATCCCCGGATGAAGTTCCGTTTCCTCACCACGAATAACTGGTAACAGAGATCGAAACTGATAGGAGTCCGGCACCTCTCCACCGGCCAGCTTAATCGTCGTGGGAACGGCATCCTGCACGTAAATAGATGCATTGGATACCTCTCCCCCAGGAATACCCGGTCCTGCCATAACAAATGGAACTTTCAGGGAATGCTCATACATATTCTGCTTCCCCATGAATCCATGCTGGCCAACCGCAAGGCCGTGGTCGGAGGTAAACACGAAAATCGTATCTTCCAACTTCCCTTTCTCCTTTAGTTGATCCAGAATACGTCCGATCTGTTCATCCATATGTGAAATAATCGCATAATACTCCTGCCGGTGTTTTTGTACCGCATATTTGGTACGCGGAAAGGGAGCAAGCCGTTCATCCCGCAAATACTGACTCGATTCGATCACTCCTTTTGGGGTATCAGGAGAATGCGGGCGATTCCGTTCATTAACGCGTCCAGCTCCAATCGGATTTTTAAACGGGTATTCCGGAAGATAGTTTTCAGGGATTTCCAATTCATCCGGGTCGTAGGATTCAACGAATTTTTTCGGCGACTGCCGGGGATCATGCGGAGCGTTAAAGGCCAGATACATGAAGAACGGTTTGTTGCGCCCTGAGGCGTCGTTGATAAAATTAATGGCATCATTAGCCAGTACCTCCGACCAGTGCGTGCCTCCCTCCCAGAATCCACCGAACGTTGTGTCATAAGGACTCCAGGGATCTTCTTCCCCTTCATGCGGACGGTCATAGCCCGCCTCGGTCTGCTCCGGCATTCCCGGACGAACATGAACCACATGGTCAAACAGATCCCCGGGATCAAGACCCGGGACGTGCCATTTCCCCGTAAAATAGGTCTCATAGCCAGCCTCTTTCAGCTTTTGACTCCAAAAATCACCTGACTGGCGAATCTGCCGGTAATCTTCGCTATGCGCTTGTTCGGCGTTCCAGAGATATCGCCCGGTGTTGAGCATCGTGCGGCTGGGCATGCATACAGCCGGAGACCATGATCCCATGTTGTAAGCCCGGGTGAACCTGAGGCCCTCTTCCGCCAGTGCATCAATATGAGGAGTTCGGACCTCACTGTTTCCATAGGCCCCGACGTCGTGATAGCTGAGGTCATCCGCAAATATGAATACAATATTGGGCTGCTGTGCCTTCCCAATTTGTACTGAGAGCAGCAGGCACAGCGCCATTGCTATGTTAATGGCCAATGATCTCAACATATCTTGTCCGCCCCATTAAAAACCATGAATTTATCAGGTCATTTCATGTAATAAAGCCACGCATATGATCAGCTTCATTACATTTAAATTATAAATTAACGCGATATCACTCCTCAAGAGGATGCTCGTTCAACAGCTCCTCCGGGCTATAAAAGCCGGATTTATCCTGAACGGAAGCCCGCACTTCTTTAACCTTTTCAGGAGATATGGGAGAGGCCTCGTTACCAAATGCATTCCTGACGTAGGTAAGCACAGCAGCAACCTCCTCATCATTAAGCATTCCTCCAAACGGGGTCATCGGTACCTGCCCGGGATATTGCTCTCCCATTCACTTCGATCGGGCCCTGCATGCCTTTCAGCACCAGCTTGATCAGCCGCTGCTCGTCTCCCTGTACCCACTGTGTACCTGCCAAGGGCGGAAATCCAGAAGCGGGAAGTCCCTGGCCGTTGGGCTGGTGGCAGGTTTCGCAGCTTCCGTCCCGTTCAAAAATCTCTTTACCCAGCACATACAGCTCCCTGTTAGCTCCTTCAAGGTCTGTTTCCAGCTGTGGTTCCTCCTCTCCTCTGGACGGTGGCACGTACGATTCTCCCTGGAGATGTGCCATGGCGGCGTTGAATGTGGGGGCGATCCACCGATCCAAAGGATGTTTTGCCGCTTCAGCCAAAGTACCGCAATCCCTTGCTCCTCCGGCAGCCAGGAGGCGGCCACAATCGCTTCCAGCCGTACCCGCCCGTGATCATCTCCTGCGGCCTGCATCAGCAGCTCTGGTTGATCTTCGATCTGATGCCCAGAGTACCGCAGTACGCGTACCGCTGCTGCACGAACCCGATGGTCACTGGCTTCAAGCAGTTCTCGAAGCAGGGATTCGTCCACGTCATTGAGTCCCCATGTCACCCATAATGCTTCCAGCAGGTGATGCTCGTATTGCGGATCTTCTTGGTCTAGGCTGGCCGTCCAGTCTGTAATATGTGAACGGACCTCAGCGGCGTCCCGGCCACGCAGTTCCCGACGGGTGCGATAACGCGTCCGGTATTCGGGCAGCTTGAGATTATCGAGCAACTGCTCGATGGAAGCACCGGCGACCGGAGCCGGCTCCACCAGCGGACGAGAAGGGTAGGTGATGCGATAGATCCGCCCGTGCTTGTGGTCGCGCAGCGGATCGCGGGCATTATGCTGCATGTGACCGATCAGTACATTATGCCAGTCGACCAAGTATAGCGACCCATCGGGAGCGAATTCCATATCCACCGGGCGAAAATTATCATCTGATGATTCCACCAGATCCTGCCGGTGACGGGTGGTATACCCCGTTTCGTCTTCGATCATCTGGTGCTGTTTGGTTCCCAGGAAGCCGATGGTATTATTGATAAGCATATCGCCCTGTACCTCCTCGGGGAAATGGCGGCTGGAGACAAACTCCAGGCCGGAGGTGGGCCGTACCATGTGATCCTGCTCGATCAGCTGCTCCGATTTGGGAGAAAATTCACCGTACAACGGCTTAATGCTACCGGGCATCATCCAGCGCACATTGGGGCTGGAAGTCTCGGCAAAAAAGTTTTGTCCCCACCGGTCAAAAGCGATACCCCAGGGATTGGGGATCGAGAGCTGAGCAGTGCGTTCCAGCCGGCGTCGTTGCGGATTATAGCGGTAAAATCCACCGTTGGTGCCACGCACCGGGCCATAAGAAGTTTCCACATTCGTTCGTAGGAACACCCCTTCCCCCATATAAACGGCTCCGGAGGGGTCGGCCGTGTAGGCGCTATGGGCGTGGTGAGTGTCGTGATCATCGAATCCGCTCAGGACAATCTCCACACTGTCAGCCTGACTGTCGCCATCGGTATCAAAATACCGTTTCAGATTCGTCCCTTGAGAGACCAACACTCCGTCAGCGGTTATTTCAAATCCCACCGGCAGGTGCAGGCTGTCGGCAAACGTTGTCTGTGTGTCGGCTTGCCCGTCCCCATCGGTATCTTCCAGAATCAAGCAGCTTGTCGTTAGGCTTGCCGTCACCCGGCTTCCAGTGGGGATAGCTGGGCATGACAGCCACCCAAAGCCGCCCCTGGTTGTCGAAGGAAAGCTGCACAGGATTGGCCAGATCGTCGAATTCCCGCTCGGAGGCAAATAGCTCAATTTCATATCCGGATGCCATATCAAACGTTTTGAGGGCCTCCTCTCCATACAGGTATCGGGTATCCCCGCGCCCATAATCCTCATCACCGTAGTTGGTTTCCACCTTCAGGAAGTTCCAGGGTAGTGGCATCGGCAGCGTCCAGGTCCATCGTTTCCCCTTGGGCAGCCCGCCATATCGCCGTATCACGGATCGCATGTCATCTGCCGGATCTTCTTCAATTTCGTACGGATAATTGTCCGGTCCGAAAGGGCTCGTAGCGGCGTCCATATGCGTGAACCCCATTCGGAATTTTGTAGTCGTTATGCCAGGTCCAGTTCTTCTCCTGTACCATCTGGTGAATCAGTTCTCGGTGGGCCTCGGCTTTTGGTTGAAACCGGCCCAAAGGTCCGGTCTGCCAGCAGCCTGGCAAATCGCTTGTAGGTTTCAGCCAGTCGGCTGGGAGCCATCGATTGTTAGCGGCTGTCCGCTGTCTTCGAACCAGTCCCGGGTCGGGGAATATACATCCACAAAATGTACCCCGTGATTGTCAGCTACCTCAGCCATCGCTTTTGTATATAGCTCTAGATGGGTATTTTCCTCGGATCCGTCCGGCAGATCGTGGCGGTCCGACAAATCCTCAAATGCGATCGGCGAAACCAATACAAGTTCAGGGGCATTCTCCCCATTGTATTGCTGAGAGCGGGTATGCTCAATAAATGCCTTCAGCTGAGCCTTATAGTTCTGGAGCCCCTGTTTTCCCTCGAATGATTCATTATAGCCGAAGAAGGCAACGATAATATCGGCCTCTAAGTCCGTTAGCCACTCATCTGGGAGTAGGGAAATGCCCAATGCTTGGCGCCTGGAACGCCTGGGCACTGTCAGCTATAAAGGGCAGCTCTTCAAGAAACTGTTCGGCTCCGGGGAACGCCCAGGGAGAATTGCGGGCCGCATGCGGGCGAAACACAGGGGTATTGCCGGGATCCGACATGTTACGGATAAACAGGGTACTGTCAGGATACCGGGTGTGCATTTCGGTTTCAAAATGACCAAAGTTCATCATCCGGGAACCAAGGTTGTTGCCCAGCAGGACAATGTGGGAACCCTCTTTCAGCTGAACTTTTTCTGCATCAGAGCATCCATTCACATATAGGATTATGCAAAATAAAAGAATCCACAAAAGTGTTGTACGTGAGGAGAAATAATTCATTAATAATCCCTATCTGATATATTGAAACCCTTTTTATAGTAAATATAATAATGGAGCCTGCTTTACAAATGACAGACTCCATCACTTAAACCGTACATATTATATATCAAGTCAGGCGTATTAACAATTAATAACCCGGATTTTGAGTCAGGTTCTCATTGTTACGTCGTTCAGGAGCTGGTATTGGGTAAAGCAACTCCCTCTCTGACAGGGTTGGGCCATATACAAACGTGTGGCCAACGTAATCTTCAAATTCGCCTGTTTCCGGATTATAGGCCTTACGTAATCGAACCATATCAAACCAAGCCTTATTTTCGAAACTCAGTTCATGAAACTTTTCTTCTAAGACCTCTTTTCTGAATTCTTCCTGAGAGAGTCCGGAAAGGTCTGGAATTTCAGCTCGATCACGAATAGCATTGACGGCATCGTAGGCGGCCGTTGTTGGTCCCCCATTGACTTCGTTCTCAGCTTCTGCAAAAATGAACAATACCTCGGCGTAACGGAATAGTGGCCAGTTCATACCTGAAACCGCCGTCTCAACGTTCGCCTCGTGGTCAAAGAATTTGTACAGGTACCATCCCCCCAGGTTCATAGAGGTGCTACGATCGGAGACCGGGGAAAACTCACGATAGTAAAACTGTTTTTCCTCGGTTCGTTTATCTCCATCTTCATAAGACTCCACGAACTCTTCTTGCGCAAAAATACCTCCGGTTTCAGCGGAAAACACGGAGATATCCTGATTGTACGGAAGAGTTACATACTGCAGACCGTTATGATCAATAATGTCTGCATCAAATTGTACCATAAAGATGTGTTCTCCCGTATTCTCGAGACTTTCCTGTTTCAGTTCTCCATAGGTATCGAACAGGCTATATTCATTAGAGTCGATGACTTCCTTGGCTTTATCCCTGGCAAGCTGATAATACTGATCGCCTCCCTGCATGGGATAGCCCGCCATGGTCAGGTAAACACTGGACAACAGGGTTTTAACAGCGCCCATTGTTACCCTACCGCTTTCGTTGTTAAAAGCCAATCCAGAATTGGATTCCACCCACGTTAAATCATTTACAATCGCCTCGTAAACATCAGCAACGGGGGTCCTCTCCGGAGCCAAATTATCAGAATCCAAGCCAACGGGTTCGAGAATTAAGGGTACATCCCCAAAGATTCTTACAAGGTTATAGTAATAGTAAGCGCGTAAGAACCTTGCTTCTCCCAACAATTCGTTCTGCTGTGCTTCACCCAGCTGCTCAATATTTGGGATATTTGCCAGGGCCTCATTGGCATTGGCTATGCCACGATAATGGCTATTCCAGTAGGTCTGCCCATAACCGTTATCGGCACTGTTATCCAGGGCCCGTATATCAAGGCTGTTTGTTGCCTGGCCGAGCTCCGTGTTTGCCAAACCGGTCTGGAACTCAGTCATAAGCCAGGGGGCTCCACCGAATCCACCGCCTCTGACTGCCCTCAGGTCTTCGTATATGGCATTGACAGCAGCCTCAGCATGTCCCGGATTTGTGTAATAGTTGTTCTTAGTAAAACTTGTTGGATCCGAATGTGACAAGAATTCATCACAACCAGAAGCAACAAGTGCAATAAAACTACCGAGTATCAGATAAGAAGTTAACTTTCTCATAGGTATGGAAATAAAATTTTATAGTTAAGAAGGTGCATCATTTCTTACAGTCCAAGGTTTACACCCAGAATGAATGTTCTGGATTTGGGGTATTCAAAGTACTGTGCCCTACCTCGCGAAAATGGCGCACCTGAAGTGGATATTTCAGGATCATATCCTCGGAATTCCGTAATAGTAAACAGATTCTGTGCGGTTACATAAACCCTCAGATTACGTATGCTCATAGGATTCAAAATTTCCTGGGGAAGATTATATGACAGCGTGAAATTTCTGCCCCGGATAAATGAACCGTCTTGCATTCTGTGGGTGTCATTATCGGTATCGTATCCCGCCTGGGTTGGTCGTAACTGTGCAACCGGCGTGTCCTGATTATCTGGCGTCCATGCATTAAGCACAGATCCCAGAACTATTGGCAATACCTACCCGATCCTCGGTTGAGTGCACGGCCTCCCACATAATATCATTACCATACATGAATTGGATATCAGCGGTAAATTCAAAGTTCTTATATGTAAAGGTGTTGATAAGGCTTCCATAACCGTCTGGCACACCATTACCTATCGGAACTCTGTCATCCTGGTTGATTGCTCCGTCGTTGTTTACATCCTGATACTTTACATCACCGGGAAGACGATTATACTGGGCTGCTTCAGCCGCTTCGTCCGTATTCCAGGTGCCGAGAGAGATATACCCCATAAATGTATTTACAGGCAGACCTTCGCGAATAATACTTCCCGCGCCGCCACCGTGGACACCACCACCGGTTTCGATATCGGATCCACCGTGAAGCTTCAGAACCTCATTTTCATTAATTGAAATATTGAAGTCCGTGCTCCAGGAAAAGTCACTACGCTGGACATTATAGGTCGTTAATGCCAGCTCAATACCCCTGTTTTCCATACTGCCTATGTTCTCAAACACTGTGGCATATCCACTTGAACGAGGAAGAGGTCGTTCCAGGAGCATATCTTCCGACTTTCTCCGGTACACATCCGCTTCAATCGAGATCCTGTCATTAAAAAGACCCAGTTCAATTCCCAGGTCAATCTGTTTGTTAACCTCCCATTTCAGATCTGGGTTGGCCAACCGCTGAACGCCTACCCCGAATATTCTGCTTCCATTAAATATTGCGGTGTAGGTTCCGAGACCAGCCTCATACTGGTAATTGGAAATTTCCGAGTTTCCGGTCCATCCCGTAACTCGTACGAACCTTCAGATTGGATATGACGATCACTGCCTCGCAGGAACTCTTCCTCGGATACTCTCCATCCCAGTGCAGCAGATGGGAAAAAGGCATATCTGTTATTTGAACCAAACTTTGACGATCCATCAACACGACCCGTCACCGTAAACAGGTATTTGTTGTCATAGGTATAGTTAATTCTGCTGAATACGGAGGAGAGCGAATATTCGCTGGTTGAGGAGTTTGGCGGCCGTGGATTGTCTGCTATACTCAGGTTGTTGTACTCAAAATAGTCATCCAGAAATCCCCAAGCCTCGGCAGTTGAGCTGGAACTATTTGAGGTCTGAATAGACTGACCAAGTATGGCATCGACGGAGTGAACTTCGCTGAAACTGTTGTTATAGTTCAGGATATTCTCAAATTGCCAATTTGTATTATTGGAGGGCGATATGCTCGCTATCCCATTTTGGTTTCGCGAGAGAAACGGAATTGTACGCCCCGAATACCGGTCCTGTTCCTGGGTTATCGCATTGGTCCCCAGCATCGTTCTCAGTTCTAAATTATCACTGAACGTGATGTTGGTATGAATGTTAGCGAGAATATTTTGCGTATTCAGCAGGTGGATACTTTCCTCGGATACTCTCCGCTGATTGGGACCACCTTCCATACCGGGATAGTCTTCGTTACCCGCCCATGTTCCGTCCGGGTACTTCACCGGTACGATCGCAATGGACTCATACAACATTCGCATAGACCAGGGATGAAGCTCTTTCTGTGATTGATTGCTATACGTAAGGCTACCACCAGCACTCAACCATCCTGCTATTTCTGTATCTATATTAAATCGACCTGAATAGCGCTCTAACCAAGAATCTTTCATGACCCCCTGTTCATCGTCGTAGGATAAATAGAGTCCGTAGGTCGTTCCTTGATCTCCCCCGGAGACTGACAAATTGTGCCGGTGGGTTATGGTCTGTCGGAAAGCTTCATCCTGCCAATCCGTGTCGTACAGAGGATTTCCGCTTCCATCAAAAAGTCTTGGATCGGTTCTCTTATCTACCGGATTGGTATACTTGCCTGATGCCCATCCTGCGGGATCATATTTTTCCGCATTGGAGTAGGCAATTTCTTCTACTCTCAGAAATTCTTCCGCATTTAAAACATCAATTTTTTTGGCTACGCTTCCAGTACTAACGGACGCGTCATAATTAACCCTGGGCCCTTGACGACTTCCTTTCTTGGTCGTTATCAAAACAACTCCGTTTGCCCCTCTTGCGCCATAGATTGCTGTGGCAGAGGCATCCTTAAGCACCTCAATTGACTCAATACTGCTCGGAGGAATTGAATTAATAGCGTGGGATCCGCTCTGCATACGTTCTACATTCAGCATAACACCGTCAACTACGTACAGTGGATCATTCGTATTACTTACCGAACTACTACCTCGTATGCGAATTTGAGGTGATCCACCAGGTTGGCCAGAGTTTAATGAAACATCTACTCCGGAAACTCTACCAGCCAATGCCTGTGAAACATTGGTGGGAGAGCGTTGCTGAAGTGCCTCCTCATCTACTGTTCCCACAGAACCAGTTAAATCAGATTTTTGCTGGGTACCATACCCCACGACGACGATATCCTCACCCATTATAGCTTCACTGGTCATGCTTACATCAATAGAGGTTCGCCCGTTAATAGGTACCTCCTGCACTTCATACCCGATAAATGAGAACATCAGCGTATCCTGCAGTGAGGGGACATCAATCTCATAACTACCATCACTGGCGGTCGAGGTACCCATCGTGGTACCTTTCACAACTACGTTCACACTCGGTAACGTCTCCCCTGAACTCGCATCTGTAACAATCCCCGATACAACTTCGAGTTTTTGGGGAGCCCGTTCATTTTTCTTTTTAAAGAAGAAAAGCTGTCCGCTTGAGGAGACTCCAAATCTAAGCGAGGTACCTTCCAGCACATTCCATAGTGCCTGCTCTGCCGTCAGGCTTGACTTCTGAATAAACACTCGTTTATCCATGGGAATAAGCTGTTCACTATATGACAGCTTCATTCCGGCCTGGTCTGCAATCTCATTCAATACGTCCTTTAATACCTTTTCACCTACCTCTAGGTGAATGATCTTCATCAGTTTCTGTGAAGCATCGTTTTTGCCCTCAATTTTTACATAATCCTGGCCGTTCAGATCGACCAAAAGTCCCTGAGAGCTTTGTGCGTATGAATTATTCAGACATAAACATAGAATAAGTATCGGTAGCCAAAATAACTTCCGTATCGTAGTAGACAGTATTTTTATTCCTAACATCATACATCATCCCCAATTATTGATTTATGTTAACTTGTTGTTCCTGTTTTGATTTATTCCCATCATCAAAAATGATTGTTCGTCCCTGTTGCGTATAAGAAACATTCATAGAAATCGACAAAACCTTTAATACTTCACTCATCGGCATATTATTATAGGTGGCTGTCAGGGTACGCCGTCTAATTTCACTATTTGCAGAAGAATCCAATTGGCAATTGACATCAAACCACCGCTCAAGTCGTTCAATTACGTCAGGAAACGGTGTGCTTCGAAATACTAATCTTCCCTCGGCCCAGCCCACATATTGGTCAATATGACTGATATCGGAAACGGTTAATCCCCCGATCTCTTTGAGAACCCCCAGCTTATTGGGAGTCAATTCAACCACCTCTTTCTGGAGGCTGCCCTTTTCTACCTTACCCATTGATACCAAGCCCTCTTTAACGGCCACTTCTACGGTGCCGGAATCATAGGCCGTCACATTGAATGCTGTACCCAAATCTTTTGTATAGGTATCGTGCGATACTACGATAAAAGGATTGTCTTCATCGTGCTTTACCTCAAAAAGGCTTCACCCTCCAGGTACAGAGTGCGGGTTTCCAAACCATAATTTTTGGGTATCCTCGGGTTACTGCTAGAATTAAGAATAACCCTTGTACCGTCATTTAATTTCAAATTCGTGCGCTGTCCACGAACGGTACTGATTTCCTGATAGGAGGGCTTTTTATCAGCTACCGGAGCGTATCCAATTCGAACTGCTCTACCATAAAAACCAAAGCCACAAGAAGCAGTATGCCAGCGGCTGCAGAATAACCCCAGAACACGATGCCACGGCTATTTCTTTTTTGATTGAAGGAATATGTTTTGATCTCAGATTGATCAAAGGTATTTGATGGAGAGGTTGCTCTCTCCGGAACAGAATCAGTCTTTAAATTATTGATTTTAAACTGCTCCCAGGCGGCCCTTGCATCTGTATTAAACTCGACTCTTTCCTCTTTGCTCCATTCTTCAATAAAGGAGGTAAAGAAATCTTCATTAGCGGGATCTTGTTGCAGCCAATCGGCCAACTGCCGAACTTCTTCTTCGCTGCAATCTCCGTGTAGGTATTTATGTAGTAATTTCCAGTTCATAGATCCTTTTTTGTCTTCATTCACTCGGGTTACGATTGAAAAACCGATTACCCTTACATTTCTTTTTTAAAATCTGGTAACAAGGAAGAAATAGTTTTTATCGGAAGGCTGATTTTCTCAAACTGTCCACATGGGGCTGCAGACAACATCTTTATTAAAGAAGAGAAGAATAACTTTTATTTCTTAAACGCTGATTTAATACTATCCGCTAATTTTACTTTTACAGGACTTGACAGAACCCCAGCAACATTCCGATAGCAAAAAAAATGGGGATGAACTCTGATAAGTGATCTCTAAGCTTTTTTAAGGACCTTCTCATATGAGTTTCTACTGTCTTTATCGAAATATCCAGGTATTCAGATATTTCTGCATAAGTTAGCCCTTCCTCACGACTGAGCTTATATATCTGACGGCCTCTGGGAGGTAAATCATTTACCAGCTCTGCAACTTTATCTCTAAGGTCCTGGTAATTATTTTCTGTCCTGTAAATTTTTTTATCATGAGTCTCCCTATTCTGCTGTTTTGCCTCGCATATATACTCTTTAACAATCCGCTTGTGTTTAATGTGATCCAGGGCTTTGTTTCGAGCAACTTCATACAAAAAACCACGCAGATGCCCGGAAGGATTTAAGTCTTTTCTATTTTCCCAAACTTCAGCAAACACCTCCTGAACAATTCCTTCAGATAGCTGCTTAGAACGTACATATTTCCAGATATATCGGCTGAGTGGAGTATGATATTTTAAAAATGCAATTTCGAAGGCATATTCTTCTCCTTCTCTAATCCTTTGGATCAATAAAGATTCACTATTATTCCCGGAGTTATCCCTATTCATATTTTTCCCGCTATAATTAATCGTGTATTATCTTCCCATATAAAATCCCTAAACTTAGATCAATTTTCCCAGATATATATATGATAAACACCCAGAAGTTACGCCCTTACCTATATCTTATTAGTCCGCCTTTCATTACAGGGATTTTATCCCAAAATACTCTGAGTGACGATACAATATATGGAAATCGCTCATATAAAGTTCACAATCGCACACCATCTCACAGTATTAAAAACTACCTGAAATAGCCAGGATCTTGGTGATTTTTAGATTTTCTGACTCCACTGATCTGCTGGAATCAACTTCAAGTTATCATGTAGATTTAATCCTAAACAAAAGAATATCAGAAGCCAATAAATTCTTCTACATTCTCTTGCGTGACAGTCTTAAACGGTATCAAAACTTCTTTCTGGTAAGTACTATCTTCCGATATAATTTTCAAAGCGGTTTGTATGGCCATAGTCCCCTGTCCTTTGGCATCCTGGAAAACAGTGGCATCCAGCCGTCCTTCCCTTACCGCCTGTAGAGCATCCTGAATCCCATCAATGCTTATTAATATTACATCCTCACTCATTCCTGCATTTTCCAAAGCCTCCAGGGCTCCCAGTCCCATCTCGTCATTGTGGGCAAACACAGCGTCAATTTCATCGCCATAGGATTGAATCCAGTTTTCCATCAGCGACATTGCCGTAGCCCGATCCCATTCCGCCGTCTGGGAGGCGAGCAGTGCTAATCCCGGTGATTGTTCCAATATATTGTTTGCTCCCTGTTCCCGTTTAATCTGGGCAGCCTGTCCCATATAGCCTTGAATCATTAATACGTTACCGGAACCGTCCAGTTTATCTGAGATAAACTCCATCGCCATTTCTCCTGCCCGCACGTCATCTGAACCCACAAAAGCAGTAGGGTCTGAGCTGGTTTCTGAGTTTACATTGATAATCGGTATGCCAGACCTTTTGGCCAAATCAACTGCGGGAGAACTGGCTTCTACTTCCACCGGATTGAGTATAATTGCATCAACTCCCTGGGCGATAAAACTTTCGACATGTTGTAGCTGGTTTAACGCCGACCGTTGCGCATCATTTACAAGAAAGTTTATTCCCTGTTTTTTCGCTTCTTCGGCCATTGCGTCTCGTACATTCACAACAAACTCATTCTGCATACTCAACATGGAGGCACCGATGGTGATCTCCCCATTTCCTTCTTTATTATCTGATCCACCACATCCCAAGACCAGTACACCTGCGGAGAGAGTTGCAATTAAAAGCCAGAGGTAATTTCCAACCGAAACAGTTTTATTCATGAAGTATAGCTATAATATTAAGAATCCAGGTTATTTCTTCGCAGGTTGTCAAGCACCACCGCCACGATAATAATCAATCCCATTACCACCTGTTGGTAATAGGAAGAAACATTCATCAAATCAAGTCCATTGCCGATAACCCCTATCAGCAATGCCCCAATCAATGTACCGGTTACCGTGCCTACTCCCCCGGATAAACTGGTACCACCGATCACCACCGCGGCTATGGCATCCAATTCAAAGGCCACCCCCACATTGGGCTGCCCGGTGCTAATCCGTGATGCGAGGATAATTCCGCCTACGGCAGAAAGCGCCCCACAGAGGGTATATACGGTAATTTTAATCTTGTTTACATCGATACCGGAGGCGCGCGCTGCTTCTTCATTTCCTCCAACAGCATACATATAGCGACCCCAAATCGTTTTTTTCAGCAACATTATACAACCGGCAAATATGACACCCAATAGAATAATCGGAACCGGAATTCCTACCAGTTCTCCCCCGCCTATATAAGCAAATGAATCTGAAAGGTTGGATATTGGTCGCCCGTCACTAATAATCAAGGCCAGTCCGCGCCCGATGGTCATGGTACCCAGTGTAACAATAAAGGGCGGTACATTCCCTTTGGTAATCACAATTCCGTTAAATGCCCCAATCAATATGCCCGCCGACAAAGCAGCCAACAGTGGAATGATAAGCGGATAGGTTCCCGATTGCGCAAAAGAGGCCGCCACCACGCCTGCAACAGCAACTACCGATCCCATCGACAGATCGATACCACCGGATATAATTACAAATGTTACCCCGAATGCCAGCATCGCGTTGATCGTGATCTGCCGAACCACAATCAGCAGGTTGGTAACGGTCAAAAAATTGGGACTCATGATGGAGATGCCCGCACAGATAAGTACAAAGGCAATGAGCACTCCATATTTCTGCAGTTTGGATGAGACCTTTGATCGCTGTCCCATTGCTTCTGAAAAACGTTGTAAACCTGATCCCATCTGCTCCTTCAACTATTTGCTATGGCGTATTTCATGATCGTCTCCTGAGTAGCTTCTTCTGCGTTGAGTTCAGCGGTAATTTCCCCCCGGGAGAGTACCAATATCCGGTGACTCATTCCCAACAGCTCCGGTAGTTCCGAGGATATGAGGATGATTGCTTTTCCTTCTCGTGCGAGCTTATCAATTAATTGGTAAATTTCAAATTTGGCTCCCACATCAATGCCACGTGAAGGCTCATCCAGGATCAAAACCTCAGGAGTTGTAAGCAGTGATTTACCGATGATAACCTTCTGTTGATTCCCACCGCTCAAAAACTTGACCTTTTGATTCATTCCCGGCGTTTTGATCCTTAGTCGATCGATCATATTCTTCGCTGAATTTTTCTCCTTATGTTTATTCAGCGTTATACCCAATCGAAATACCCGTAAATTAGCCAATGTAAGATTTTCCTTGACCGTCATATCGGGACGATACCAGACTCCTTCCGATCTTCAGTAACAAATGAAATTCCCTGATCCATGGCCTGCCGCGGATCATCAATGTCAACCTGTTCTCCCCGTACCATTATCGTACCGCCATCAGGAGTTATAAGCCCCATGATTGATTGTACAATATCCGTTCGACCGGCCCCGAATCAAACCGGCAAGGCCCAGTACCTCTCCACTTTTGACTTCGAAACTGATATCCTTAAACCGTCCCTTTTTATGGAGTCCCTTCACTGAAAATAAAACCTCTCCAACCTCCCTGTTTTTCGACGGGAAAACAGTCTCTATTGGCCGCCCGACCATCATCTGTATGAGTTGATCTTCAGTAAGTTCAGCGGCTGGCTTGGTATCTACATGATGACCATCCCGCAATACGGTTACCCGGTCACAAATCTGAAAAACCTCTTCCATCCGGTGCGAAATATAAATAATCGTTACCCCCTGTTCTTTTTGCTTCCGAATAACATTGAACAACTTATTAACTTCGGTGTTGGAGAGTGAAGAGGTGGGTTCATCCATAATGATAACTTTGGCGTCATTTGACAGGGCTTTGGCTATTTCCACCATCTGCATCTCGGCGATGCTCAGCTGTTTCATCGGCCGGGTAACATCAATATCGACATCCAATTCCTGAAGCTGCTGGTACGCCTGTTTCTTGAGCTGGTCTTCATCAACCCATCCCAGGTAACCCATCGTAGTCTCCTTCCCAAGGTAGATATTCTGGGCAACAGTCAGTTCCGGAATCGGCATGATCTCCTGGTGAACCATGGAGATACCCCGGTCAAGGACTCCTTTCACGTTGGTATGCTCCAAATCCAAGACTTCTCCCTGGAATATGATCTGGCCAGAGTCAGGCTGAACCAATCCCATCAAACTATTCATCAGGGTAGACTTGCCAGCCCCGTTTTCTCCCATCACTCCATGTATTTCTCCCTCGTGGATATCAAAACTGACATTCTCAAGGGCCTGAACACCACCGAATGCTTTAGACAACTGTCGAATTTGGAGTAATGAGGCATATTCAGAGGACATAAAAGGGCATAATTCAAAATCTCACTTCCTGGTCGCTTTCCGCAATCATATGCAAGTATTAATTATAAAATTCAGCTCCTTCAACAGGCCAAACTCAATCCACAGTAACCATGCAAGCAGCATCGCGGTACCAAAGCCAGAATCATCCTATTCCGAAAACCAGGAAATAACGCTGTTTGTCTTGCATAATCGGATGTTTATAAATCCAGATCTGGATTTCCCGGACCAAAATGCTTAAGCATAACAATAGGATCGGTCTTGGAGTGGTTGACGATTTCAACACCCTCTTTTGCAATCTGTTCACTTACGAAATATTCATCATGGGTTAGTTGCCCAAACCGGATAAGCGACGGGGTCTCAATATCCCATTCACCCATGGTTCCGTGTCCCTGCATCATGATCATGCCATATGCTCCTGCATCTTTAATGGTGACTGACTTCCCGGGAAGCACTGTTAATTCCTTGGCACTAAAGGCATCTGATTTGTAGCAGATCCATTTTTCGATATAGCCTTCCGCTTCCATCTCATCTACCGATTTCACGGGCACAGGATCCATATAGCATTTTTCCTGCAGGTTCCCGTCCACATTCAGCTCCCAGTCGAGAACTTCGATAAGGAAATCAAAATCGCCTTTGCGATCTTCCGGTGTATCTTTCCATAACAGCTCCTCAGGTACAATAGAATCACCGACCAGCGATTGATACATTGCAAATACATCAGATGCTTTTTGCGGTTCATAAGTACAGAGGCTGCCAGGGGCATGCAGCAGTCCCGGAGGTACGTTCCACCCCGTTCCTGGCTGCAGTCGCTGTGCGCTGGAGAGAGTGGTAATTTTGTTATCACCATTGATGAAATTTTTCAGGCACTCCAGTAGCTGTTCTTTCGTAGTTCCAGGATTCAATCCAAAGAACGTGTACGGGAAATCTCCCCCGTGATTATTAACCTGAGGAGGGAAATAATACGCTTCCGGCTTTCCGTTCTGGCCGGTCAGCTTGGCATGTTCATCCCGGTGATGCACGTGATGGGGAAGGGCGCCTTTGTTATCAAAAAACTTGGAATACATCGGCCAGGATTCATATTCATCCCACAGACGATCTCCAATAAGTTCTCCTTTAACGCCTGAACTGCATCCCGTGAATAAAAATCGTTCGGTGGATCCGTTATCTACGAAAACAACCTCACTCAATCCTTCAATTTCGCCGGTTAGCGGACCATTATCTGCGGGAGTGGTGGATGAGAACCAGCGTTCATCAATACCACCGCGTTCGCCGCCAAGCGCATAATAATCATCCGGATGCAGTTTAATTCTTCGACCCGGCACACAAAATGATCGTGGTACCCAGTTGGGGGCTAACCGTAAAATCCCTTTGCCCTGGTCTAAGGCTTTTTTTGCTGTGTTTAGATCGTTGCTCATGGAACTACTTTTTTATTGTTAATATTGATCTTAAAAAAAATTAAAGTTCGTTTACTTCAATTCTGATATCATACGACCGGGTTTCACCCATTTCCAGTTCGATGAGATCACCATTTTTTCGCGCCGTTGACTGCCCGATTGGCGGATGGGTGCCTGGTTCAAGGGCCGTCACATACTCATTCTTTCCCCAGTGCTGCCAGTTGGTAACCCATGGCATTTGGGATTTGGGAAACGAAAGATCCAGGTCTAATCCAATTGATGGGTTCCTAATCCCACAGTGACATATTCCCTCATCGTCGGCATTCAGATCAAGAAAAGCAGCAGCTTCACCAAACCCGCTGTGATCCTTCTTCGGGGGCGGACACTTCTTAAAATTGGTTTCCTCGTTAAAAATTTTGCTGCTCTCATCATCGCGCGATTCCCATTCACCCTCCCAGACAATTTCAGCCTCGTCATCGACCAGCGGCCAACCAAAGTTAACGTGGTACAGCAGCATGTGTGGAGCGACCGTGTTTCCAAGATTAGTTACTTCATCGTGAATGGAAACCACCGGTGATCCTAGTGTAGCTGATATGGTCCTTTTAAGTTCAAGATGAGGTCCGAATACCGATGATTGCAGCATCGTGCCAGTGATACTCATCTCCAACTCTCCTTTTGCAAGATCCGGCTGTATTACTGATTCAACCTCAGCCGGAATATTACTGATGCGATCATGCAATCCTCGCGTGCCGTGCTGGTCCTCTTCAGGACCACCTACATGCGTAAGACCACATGTGGTGACCAAGCCACCACCAAACGAATCCAGCCATTTAATTCCTTCTGTAGCCGTCGGGTTGGGTGGAGTGACGCCCGAATGGCTTACCCAGGTCAGGCTGTGGGAATTATAAAAAGCCTCCGAAATATCCATCGCCCGATCCAGCACAACCTTAAACCGCAATCCTGCCCCGGTATTGATCCAGGCGATACGTATTCCTTCTCCCTTACCATTGGTCAGAGTCGACGTTTCTATCCCCCCCAATTGACGGTAATTTGAGACTTTTCCTTCCCATTTCCGGGATAAGATGGTGTCTTGCTGAGCCTTTTTACTAGTAGACATCTGATGAGGTAAAATTAATGCTATAGCCCATAATCAACTAATAATCGACTACAACGGTATGAAAGCAGAATTAAAAGAACCGATGCCGGCCAGATATGACCGGCAGAACAGCTCTTTATATTCAGAGTTGAATACTGTAATTACCAGTCAACGCCGGTATCCTTCCAACTTCTGGAAGAAGCCGAATCCAACACAGATTCACAGACTTTTTGTGTCTCAAATGCTTCTTTAAATGTTGGAGAACAAGGTTCACCGGTTTCAATAGATTCAAGAAATGCAGCCACCTGGTGTAAAAATGTGTGCTCATATCCAATAGAGGTGCCAGGAATCCACCATCGGTCCATATAGGGCTGTTCACTTTCCGAAACGTGGATTCTACGCCATCCCCTAACACTTGGATCATCGGAATGATCGAAAGAATTCAAGCCAGTTCATGTCGTGCAGATCCCATCGGATGGAAGCATCTTCACCATTAATTTCAAAAGTATATAACGCCTTATGTCCACGGGCATAGCGGGTTGCTTCAAACAGGCCAAGTGACCCGTTGTCGAAGTGGCAGTGGAACAGGCAGGCATCATCGATTTTGACCTCCTCCTTTTCACCGGTTTCTTGGTGAACCCGCTCCTTCACAAACGTTTTGGTCATTGCAGATACATCCTTTATTCCCCCGTTAAGCCACATTGCGGTATCAATGCAGTGAGCCAAGCAGGTCACCCGTTACACCAGATCCGGCAACATCTTTATCTAAACGCCATAAGGCTTCTCCTCCCTGGGGAACATCCGGGTTAATGGTGAAATCCTGCAGGAAATTTGCCCTGTAATGAAATATTTTACCGAGCTTTCCCGAATCGATAATCTGCTTGGCCAATGTTACGGCAGGTACCCGGCGGTAATTATACCAAACTGTATTTGCCACACCTGCTTTTTCTACAGCTTTCACCATTGGCCTGGATTCAGCGACCGTACGAGCAAGGGGTTTTTCACAAAGGATCATTTTACCGGCTTCAGCAGCCGCAATAGCTATTTCAGCGTGTGTATCATTAGGCGTACAAATATCGACCGCATCGATGTCATCCCGATCAATAATGGCTCTCCAGTCCGTTTCATAGGACTCATAACCCCACTGATCGGCAAAATTCTTGACTTTTTCCTCAGTTCGTCCGGAAACGGCTTTTAGCACCGGGCGATGTTCTAATTCCGGAAAGAAATCGTTCACTCGTTTATACCCATTAGTATGGATTCTTCCCATAAGTCCATACCCAACCATACCAATTCTCAGTTCTTTTTTTTCTGACATCGTTCTCCCAAAATTTTAAGTTCAAAATATTTTCCTAATCCCTTATTCGCTCCAGCCGTGCTGTTGACGAACCTCGATCATAGTGCCAAGAATATCATTCCACGTCTTTTCTTTGGTCATAACCTCATTCGGGAACATGCATCCATCCCAACAGATATGCTGGAACGCCTTGGTCAGCTCGCCATTTTCATCGCGCAGCCAATGCCCCGCATCTTCGGCGATGTTCAGCTTGCCCTCCGGATCGTTTGGCAGGCAGTGACGTCCCGTTTTTTCATGGGTCCCGGAGCCAAATACCGTGGCATCATTCTGGGCGACATGGAAATCGATGGTCCAAGGACGCAGTGCAGCCGTCATTTTTTTAAACCCTTCGGTGAAGGTCTCGCGGTCACCCCACTCAAAATTTTCCGGTAAAATGCGGTCATCAGGGGCGTTGTAACCCAGCAAGTATAACAGCGTGTGGGCCATATCTGCCTGGAACCCGATGTTATCACGGTCAACTTGCTCCAGGGTATTGACCATTGTTTTCCAGCTGTGCATACCACCCCAGCAGATTTCACCTTCAGCAGCGAGATCTTCATCATAATCAGCTGCCACGTCGCAGGCTTCCCGCCAGGTCTTTGCAATTTGCTTGGTATTCTGTTCTGGATTTTCCGCCCAAGTGCCCGGATCAACCGCCGAATCAATCCGGATAACGCCGTATGAGCGCACTCCATGTTCGCGCAGAGCCTTCCCGATTTCACATGACTTCTTAACCTGGGTTATAAAGTTCTTGCGATCTTCCTTGCTGCCCATCGCAGAACCTCCACCGATATCTGGCCAGACGGGGGCGACAAGACTCCCGACATTCAGGCCGAGATCAGCAATTTTATCGCCCAGAGCTTTAATTTCGTCTTCCGAACTGTCAATGTTGATATGCGGATCGTATAAAAACAGGTCGATCCCGTCGAATTTTGTACCATTGACTTCAGCTTCAGCTGTCATTTCAAGCATTTTATCCAAGCCAATAGGCGGTTCAGAATCAGGCCCTTTCCCGACAACACCGGGCCATGCAGCGTTATGAAGTTTTGGATATGTATTACTCATAAGCGATATAATATTAAGTGTTCGATATATAGTTTACTTTATAGAAGAGATTTCACCTGTCAAAAACTCATTGTTACACTGTAAAAAGAGACACCCGAGATTACTATCTACTGATATTTCCATTTTATATCTGGAAACAGATCCCTTTCACATTAACGATAAATCCCTTGGTTTTGTCACTGTAAAAATCTAAATGCTAAATGAATAATTTTTATAAGGATATCAAATTATTTTTTTGTTGGTCTGCAGACCTATGTTCAATAGATATCGGATGTTTAATGAAGTGAGTTCATCCAATATTTTTGACTTTTCTCATTATTTAGAACCAGATCTCCCAGCAATTTTGAGTTAATGAATAAACGGGCACTGAATTCTGTTACTTCCAGTCGGCCGAACGCTTATAGTTTGGATGGGCCTGTAGTTAAAATCGCATGATTCCCTATCAGCAAAACTGGCTTTTTTTGAGCGATTTTTGGGAATGTACTCGGTTCCCGTCAATTGCCTTCCATAGGGTATTTTCGGTATGCTATGTAGAAGCAGATAGCTTTTCCCAGTTGGGCAAATATCAAACGTTCGCCTTCACAAAATGCAGTTATAGTGGACGGGTGAGCTGATATGTTGGTTTTTTTATAAATTTTCTGGTGGCAGTTTTAATTGCCCTGCATGGGCTTTTAACTGCTTCAACCTTACCATCTCTAATCTAACCTCCCCTTTCAGGCCGAAAAACTTCCTGTTCATAGGGGCTGGGATGATTTATCTTTTTCTAAAAAACCGGCCTGGCTTTTTCTGGCAGACCAGTAGGAAGTATTCTATAGATAGGGGAAATGGGTTATTTCTAAAGGATATGGTGAAGAGCCAATTACTAATCTAATCATTTATATAGAGCAGGTTCAATCTAAAATCTGCTCTTTCTAAATCTTAATAACCCGGATTATTAAGAAATTTGATTGATGGCAAGGCGAAATTGAAATCGTGATTGAATCGCAAGGAGATACGCTGAATGAACGATTTCAACCTCAACGCCGCCATCAGTAAAAGTTCGCAGCCCACAGTTGCTACACTCAAATTTGAGCTATTTATATTTTTCCTGATATGGAATAACATCAAAGGCTTAACTGCATTCTATAATATTTCGTGAATAATTCGGGTTAATTATCATCCTTTAAAAAGCTTCAGATTGCTGGTTTCCTGCAGCGCGTGTTTCAATTTTTCCAATTGTTGGAACTTCTCCGTGGAATTATGCCATTCACGGAAAGGCATCGAATTAATTTTTTTTGCTTTTTCAATCACCGCTTTTCGCTTTGGATCTGAATACAGCCACTCCTTCCATTTGTTCTCCTCACTTTTTTTTGCATCATCTCTCAGCCAGCGCAAAAAAGATTCGTCATTCAGCAAATTTGCTAATGTATTTTCTTTCTCCAAAATAGTACTCTGATCTAGCTTACCTTTGAGCAAAGACAAGCCAAGTTGAAAGTTTTTAAAAACGCTGCGCCAATTCCAAAGCCGCTCTTTTTACTAACCAGAGACAGTAGATATAGTAATTTTAAAAAAGAGGCTGCTATCAAATTAACTGCTTACCTGGATGTAATTCTGCATGTTAGAGATGGCTTCTGATACATGGTTATATACACTCTGCTTGTTTATTTCCATAATCTGTGATATTTCATCAGTCGTCAATCCTTGGTAATATTTAAGATATATGGATTCTTTTTGCCTTTTGCTTAACGAGTTTATAGCCTTCTTCAGCTTTTGTCTTAACTCATGTTCCGTTTCAAAGTGAACTATCAATTCCTCTACGTTGAACGGTTCTTCAAAAAAGTTGTCAGTGTATACCTGGTTTCTTTTTTTCCGGTTTCTGTGCCTTTTTAACTTTCGGAAAATAATACGCCTAAAAGAAGATATCAGATATGCCTTTACGGAAAGAGGATCATTAATTCCCTCTCTTTTATTCCAGATGGTCAGGAATAACTCTTGTATACAATCCCTCACTAATTCTCTCCGGGGTACTATGTTATAGCCATAATTATATAAGTTAGAATAGTACAGGCAAAATAATTTTGAAATTGCTTCCTTGTTTCCCATCTGAAGCTCTGACCATAGTTTATCCAAACCTTTATTATATAAATCATCCCATCCCCTAGGTTTTGTAACTTTTACTAACATCGTACATCCCTTTAGTTTTTTGTTTAATAATGAGTGCACCTACGCTAAATAAGTCACTTACCATCCCACTGACGAGGAGCTACGTCAGTAGCCCTTTTATTTAATTCGGCAAGTTAGTATTATGAACAAATGTTCAAGCATGAACTATTGATCCAACAATTTAAAAAAACTGACTTTAATATCAACCCAAATCTATCTACCAGGACAGGGAACAATAAGTTTAAAGCAATAGAAAACTGATCGGCACCTTCGTATTTTTTGCTCAAAAGACTTTATTCCTGGAGTAGAATCGAGCTGAATTTTATAATTGATTATAATTTGGATGTGATTACCGGGTCAAGCTAATCTCGTGCTACTTCTATGGGGAAGTCTTAGCGCCAGAAACTCTTAACATAATTTTTGTTTTATGCCAAACAGCCATCGTTCAATCGATGTCCGCTTGCTTAGCAAAGTAAGTTTTTTGTACTATGATGAGGATTATAACCAGCAAGAAATTGCGGATCGATTGCACCTTTCCAGACCAAAAGTATCACGATTGCTAAAACAGGCGCGGAAACAGGGAATCGTTCAGATTTCTGTGGTTACGCCAAATGCAAATTTTGTGGAGCTTGAAAATGCTCTTGAAAAAAAATACGGGCTTAAAGAGGTGGTATTGGTAGAATCCGATGAACAATCATCTACACATTTCATAAAGCGTCAAATTGGTTCAGCAGCTGCTGAATACTTGCATCGTACTGTAAAAGAGGGGGACTTAATTGGCGTTACCTGGGGAACCACCCTTCAGGCTATGATCGATGCCATGCGGCCAAAATTGATTAATGATCTGCATGTAGTGCAAGCACTGGGAGGTGTTGGAGCACCGGAAGCAAAAGCACATGCAGCCGACATATCACGCCGTCTTTCCCAGATTTTGGATGCAAAACTAACGCTGTTGCCCGCTCCCGGAATTGTAGGTAGCGTACAGGCAAAAGAGGTATTACTCAATGATCGCCAGGTAAAAGGAGCTACCGATCGATTTCCAAATATTGACACCCTCTATGTAGGGCTGGGCGCTCTTCATACCAATCCGGTACTTACCGAAAATACTCAGGAGATATCTGAAGCTGTACATCAAGAAATTATAAACTCCGATGCCGTGGGAGATATCGCCCTTCGCTTTTATGATATAAATGGAAAAGAGGTTGATACCTCCCTTAAAGATCTTGTAATCGGCGTCTCTCCAAAAGAAATGATGGAGATTGATACTGTCGTTGGTATTGCAGGTGGACCCGACAAGATGGAAGTAATACAAGGAGCTCTGAATGGCAACAACATTGATGTACTAATCTCTGATAGCCTGACAGCTCAACGAATTCTGGAAAATTAATTGAATGCTATTCTCTTTATGATAAGAACAATTAATGTACTGACAAAGTAAAGCTATACGTACCAGAACTAACATCAAAAGTCACATATCCTTCCTCCCTGGTGCCATTGGATATATGGTTGCCCTCTGCCAGCCTGCCGTTTGAGTTCCAAACCACAATTTCACCTTCACGGATCGTCACCTTTTCATTTCCAAGATCGGGGATACTCACTTTTCCCGTGCTGTTTGGTGGAATCGTTACATTCAGCTCGAGCTGCTGATCTGTTTTTTTCCAGCTGGAAGCGACCATTCCATTCATCGTTTCAACGGAAGCCTCGGCATGATACAGATTTTCGGGGATGTACGGTTTGATAAGGATCTGCTTATATCCCGCTGTTGTTACAGAGTCTGTGGGCGCACGAATGCCTGCCAGGTATTTATATAAATACTCATTCGCCGAGCCAAACATCTGGTGATTATGTGAGCTCTCCCCCCGCCAGTTTTCCCAGAGCGTGGTGGCCCCGTTTTCGATCCAGTATCCCCAACTCGGAAAGGTTTTTTGTGTTACCATCGTGTGGATAACGTCTTCACGCCCTTCGTTGGTCAGTACACTAAACAGGTGCTTGGTTCCCAAAATACCGGTACCCAGGTGCCCCTCACTTTTCACCATAATATCATTGATTAGATTGTCCAGCACCGCCTGGCGATGATCCTCCGGCACGAGATCTCCATGCAGCGCAAAAAGCAGGTAGGTTTGATATGGCTCGTCGGTGCCGTAAAGGTTGGTTTGAGGATTAAAGAATTTCTCGTTAAATGCCGTTTTAATAGAATCAGCAAGCGACAGGTAATATTGCTGGTCCTCTTTTTCGCCCAGCGTCTCGGCTATCTTCGCAAACGTAATACTGTCAAGATACCAGTAGTACGTGTGCGTCAACGGATTTACAGGCCCGTTACGTTCTCGCACCGGTGCTTCCCATTCCCCAATCGAGTCCCAGTGGCCGCCAAACTCATTGATGATGAATGATTCTTCGGGATTTTCATCGTTTTGGGAAGCAAGATTCTCCAGGTACCCCATATACCGCTTCATACTCGGGTAGTGCTCCTGCAATATTCGATTATCTGCATAATACTGGTGCATCCACCAGGGAATAAGGATATAAGCGCTGCCCCACGCGATGCCCCCGCCCGTTCCGCCAAGCATGGCTGGTGAGGTGTTGGGGATGCGACCGTTTTCGTACTGGGAGTCTCTCATATCCATGATCCACTTTTCGTAAAAAGAGTGCATGTGGAAATCGTGCATCGAGGCCTCGGCGATTACCTGACCATCACCATTATATCCACCCTTTTCACGGTGCGGACAGTCGGTCGGGTAGCCGTGCAGATTTCCCCATTGCGACCAGATAGCCGCCTCATAAATCTTGTTCAGCAGGGTATCGGTGCTGGTGAAGTGACCATTTCGCGGAATATCAGAATGTACCACCCGGCCGGAAACCTGAAGGGAATTTAGCTGACCGGGCTGATCTACTTTTACTTCCACGTAGCGGAGTCCCGTGTAAAAAAATCGAGGCTCGTAAGTTTCCTGACCTTCACCTTTCATCGTATAGGAGGTCCACACATCGCGATGATACACATTGTGCGTGCTCAGGCTATCACCGGGTTTTAACGGTGTGGGGAAGAGAGAATCATTCAGCGTTTCCGCCCCCCGAATTGTCAGTTCTGTACCAGGCTCCCCTTCCACTTGAATCCGCCACCAGCCGGGGAAATTCTGTCCCATATCAAACAGGTAGGTGCTGTCACCTGGCTGCGTTTTTTTAACCGGCTGGATCGTCTGCATTACCCGAATTGGAGGCATTACCTGGGAATCAAGTATCAACCCGGGATCATTTACCAGCTCGACCGGTTCCCACGATGATTCATCAAAACCGACCTGATTCCATCCCTCCTGCTCGAGCCGTGCATCATAGTCTTCGCCGCCGTACACATTGTTGTAAGTTATCGGGCTGGAGGAGGTTGTCCATGAGCTGCCAGTCGTAAAGACCGTATCAGTGCCATTCTTGAAGTGGATATGAAGCTGCGCCAGGCCCATCGGCTTGCCAAAGTTGTTGTTCAGGCCGTACCAGGTCCATCGTTCTTCGTTACGATTGATACGCCAGGCTCCATTCCCCAGCCAAAACCCTATCGCATTTTCTCCCTCCTGAAGCTGACTCGTCACCTCAAATGTTTCGTACAATACGCGATCGTTATAGTCGGTAATGGCGGGATCCAGCACGTGATCACCAACTTTTTCGCCATTCAGATATGCCTCATAATATCCCACTCCCGTTACATAGAGATGAGCGGCGGCCATCTCCTTTTCGATCTGAAAACTCATGGCGAAACAGCGGTGCCGCCACGGTAGAATTGGGCGTTGTTATCCACTTAGCCTGCCAATCGTTTGGATTCAGCAATCCCATCTGGAAAGTTTGTGTCGGACTCCATTCCGTCTGCGTGCTGTCTTCATTCCAGGTTCGAATCCGCCAGAAATAGGTCTGCCCGCTTTCTAAGGGTTCCCCGTCATATTCCACGTTCACGTTCCTGGAGGAAGCTATTTTGCCGGTATCCCAGGTTGATCCTGAATCATTTTCAATCTCTTCCCTGTTTGTGGATAGAATCAACCGGTAGGCCGTTTGGGATGCCCCGCGCGTGCTGTCATTGAGGATCCAGGAAAAACGAGGTTTTTGAATATCCAGCCCCGTGGGATTGGTCAAATACTCCACCTTCAGTGCCGCGGGTGATCGCTGCCCGACCTGCTGGCAGGAAATAAATACCGCTCCAATCAGGAAAAATAAAGTCCCTGTAGTCATTCGATCTATCATAATGGATGATTAATTTATCATTTTTTGGCCTCCAGGTATGCAATCAGGTCCTTCATGTCGCTAACGGAAAGTTGTGCCTCCAGTCCAGCCGGCATTAATGATGTTTCTGCCACGCCGTAGTCTTGGATATTTTTCTTATCAAAACTAACCACTTCACCTGTCTGGGAATAAATTTCTACATCGCCATATCCCACGTTGATCTGCCGACCCGTTTTGCCTGGTTCCATCCTTGAGCTGAATATACCAGCCCTGCCACTGGGGACTGATTTCTTCGGATGGCCTCAGGATGGAGTGAACAAGCTGGCTACGGGTTTTGGATTGTCCGGCATTACTCAGATCAGGCCCCAGATCACCACCTCTTTCATTGACCGCGTGACAGGTAGAACAGGTGGAATGCACCGAATAAAACACGCGCCGTCCCCGCTCCGGATCTCCATCTCCGGCTTCTGAAAGCTCAGTCTGCCACTCTTCTAAAGATGATGGACGCTTAAGATCCGAATCCTCCAACTGATCATCAGGCAATGCCATAGCGATCTGTCGTTTTAATGGTTCATTACCAGTAGAAACAAATTTTTCTTCCAGTTTCTCCCTGACTCCACTGCTTGATAACCGTGTGCGCAGATAACGGGCCGCTTCAATTTGAACATCAGTTTCAGAATCATCAAGCAATTCTTTCACTTCTCCTGAAAAATCATTGGACTGGCACTCTAAACCGGCCAGGGCCTCAGCCCGCAGTTCCGCCGGATTATCTGCATCACGTGCAATTTCCAGAAGCGGCTCTGCCGCTTGATCTGACGGAGTCATCGCCAGCGTTCGCACTGCTTCCAGTCGTAATTGAGGATGCTGATCTCGTACCAGCATAGAAGTCAGCAGATCTATATTTTCAACAGGATTTTCGAGGTATTTTACGGCCATTGCACGTAAATGGGTTGATATTGACGAATCATCGATAAAATCTGCTATAAAACCTTCCGGAAGTTTTCGTTCTATATCGTTAGCTTCTTCTTTCTCTTGGTTTTGATATGCCTGAATAAATTCGGGCTGCAAATGACAAACGGTCGCCAAATAGGTTTTAAAAAGCTCTTCAGTAGGTACGCCGACCGTCAGTGCTTTTTCAATATCCTCCCTCAAACGTAGTCAATCCTGCCCGACCTGTCCATTTGAGCCCATACTGCCGGATGCGCAGATCACCATCGGTCAGTGACCGCCGTACGATCTGTTCAATATCCTCGTAACCGGAACGATGGAGCGCAATCATGGATCCCAGGCGAACATCTGCATTATCTGAACGGGTGGCTTTTACTACCTGGGATTGAAACACCGGTTTGGATAAAACCGTAATAGCAGCATTTCGCAGAAATGGATCCTCAGATGTTAACGCCTGCCGGAGTTTGTTAAAATCGTCGGCTGATTCAAAGGTATACATTTCCTGTAATGGTTCTCCTTCCGGATTTGGGAGTGGAGCCGCATATTTGTCACGAGGCTCCATCTTTTCGCTTGATTTATTTTCCAGCTTCCAAATTCGTCCGGTGCCGTGGTTCGGGTACTCCCGGATCACCCAGTCAGTAAAATAGATCGCCCCGCTGGTGTCAGCGGCAAAAGAAACCGGTCGAAATTCTTTATCTCCCTGGACAAGAACTTCTGTGTTACCAGTGACAGATGTTCCGTTCGACGAAAGATTGGTGCGCACAATACTGCTCTCTTCCCAGATAGAAATTACCATTTCACCCTTATAATCTTCGGGAAATGAAGTTAAACTGGCGTTTAACAGACCCGATGGGGCCTCTCCAAGACCTGCCGCATAAGGTAGCGTTCCTGGCAGCTCACCATTCCAGGCCAAATATGGGTGAATACCACTGCCTCCGTATAATGACTTATAACCATAATCCCCACCCTCGATAATATGCACCAACCGATTCGGTCCACGGCTGTCAGGGTCATTATCGGATACAAGCAGTCGACTTTGGTCGTCAAATTTCAGGTCAAAAGGATTCCAAAAACCGGTGGCTACTTCCTGCAGTTGAGATCCGTCGGGGCGGGCACGGACAATATTGCCGCCGTCACCATAGCCTTCCACCGACGATCCATCGGTACCTTCCATTTTCCATCCGGCACTGCCCACATTTCCGCGGCTTACATACATCCACCCGTCGTGGGAAAATGTGATTCCCATCAGGGCGGCATGGTCATATACGTAATCCGGTTCAGTTATCTCGAGTAGTTTTTCCCGATCATCACTGACTCCATCCTGATTTCGGTCATAAAACACCCAGACTTCTCGTGCCGTCACAAGGTAGAGGTGGCCCTCCGGAGAAAACTGAATATTCATCCCGTCATCAAAACCCTCGGCAAACACTGATATATCTTCCGGTTGCCCATCGCCATCTTCATCCGAAAAAATTTTGATTCGGTCGCTATCGGGACCCTCGTAATCAGAAGGCTCGAGATGGGTATGCGACTCTAAAACAAAAATTCTGTTTCGGTCATCAATTGCAATACCGATCGGTGTCATAATATCGGGATCTTCGGCAAACAGGCTAAGCTGCAGTCGATTATCAAGTACTTCCGGTCCATTTGCTGAATTATCATCGAAAGAATCACCTGAGCTACAGGCAACTCCCATCCCAATAGCCAGCGTAACTAAAAAATATCCGGGTACAGCACAAATGCCATCCATCGGCAGAAATTTTATCATTTTTAATTCCCTAAGTTGAAGATTAGTTATTCCCTTTCTTAGAATTTCATTCCTTATTTAGCTCGATACCCCTTGCCGCCCACCATAGCGCTCCCATTATATGCTGGCGGAACCAAGGATCCTGGTAGGCTTCCTGAGTGTGGCCCAAAAGAGTAAAGAATGATCGGCCTCCCTTAAAATCATCCTGGTACCATGCTATGGGATGGTAGTCGGGCATCTCACCGCCCGGATAGGTCCCTTCATCCACCGTCAACAGTACATGTATGTTATCGGAAAGCTTGTCGAAATTGTACCACTCATCGGTGACAATCCAGGTTGACGGCAAGTGTGCGGTGGCCGGATGGTTTTTATCCTGTACATGAACGGCTGCTGTATGTCGTCCCGGATGGTGATTCCAAACGCCGCCCAGCAGGTCGATATACCAGTCCCACTCCATCATGGTATAACTGGCTCCGTGGATTCCCACAAAATTACCCCCTCCGCGAATGTATTCCTGAAACGCCTTTTTCTGGCTGCCATTCAAAATATCTCCCGAGGTGTTAAAGAACACCACTACATCCATGTCTTTCAGGCGCTCGGTGTCATCAAAAATAGCGGCATCGGCGGTCCAGGTGAGGCCGAATCGGTGCTTCTTGCTTAGCTCTTTGAACATCTGTACTCCATCAGAGATGGAATCATGACGATTGGGATAAGAAACGGACTTTGTGAAAAGCAATACCTGGTAGCGTTCGGCATATTGAGAAATAGCTGGTTCAACAGCGATCAACAATGTGATTAAAAGCAGGGTGATGTTTTTATACATGATCAGACGGATTTATTAGCAGGCAGTTTGAAAACTTTTAAAATCGTGTTCAACGGTATTACGAAAAGGGATGGAATCATTTGTGGGGTGTGTCTCCTCCGAACTATGAACAACTTTGAGTTTAACGTATACGGACGGTGGTACTCCCGATCCTGGCACCTTGTTCATCCCCTTCCCTGTCCCATAATATTTATACGAACGTCCGGTATATTTCCGTGATAGCCTGTCGCTTTATGAATTCAATCTACTTTTCAAAAGCTCAATTTGAAACAAGAGAAACGGTATCCGGACCTGCAATTTTCTCAACGTGGCATTCACCACTTCGGAATTCAAATTCTTGCTCAAATATCATATTCTCTTTTGTTCCTGTGACAGCAATTGTCTCTTTCTCCTCACTAATTTTTCCCAGGAAACCATCATGCATTATTACATAGGTTCCAGGTTGAGTCCAATTACAATCATTCACTCCCTCGCATATCTCGTATAGATCCCCATTATCCGGGTCTCTAACTTCTATTTGAAAGTCACTGGCGGGCGTACCATCTGGGCTAAGAACAGTGACATCGTAAATCCGAAATTCTTCTGTGCAAACTACAGGCTGTTCGACCTCAGAGCAGCTCAAAAGCAGAGATACTGCCACACAAGTTAATACTATCGATTCCTGATATCTCATCTTGCCAGAAAATTTAAGTGAATCCAATATCAGCCATTAATATTTTGAGATTAAATTCACTGTTATTGCATCTTGCGGATATTCTCCCATCTCACGTTCCAGCCCTCATCAGGGAAACCCGGCGTTTCGGTATCCGGACCATTTTCCCACCCGGCAGCCATCAGTGCTACCGCCGAAAGTAGCGCACCATTGCCCGGCAGATACAGGCGAAGACGTTCATCCTGGTAATTGTGACCATTTTTGAGATAGGTATTTTTTTGAACGTCCATAAACAGCGACTCGATCGCCTTTTCCGGCATACCCAGTTTCGTCGCCGCCATCGCCATCATCGGGTAATCCCAACCCCACGTACTCGGCCAATCCCAATCGTTATAAATTTCGTTATAAGTACGCTTCATAATTTCAGCATCCACCACCTCATTAGATGGTATAAGTCCATATGTACCCACTACCATCGGGTGATCGTGGCGATAGCGATCATCAGCATAGGCTTGTGGTGAATTACGGTCAGGCAGATACAGCCCCTCTTTAACCGCCAGGGGAGCCAGGTTATCGATAACCTCCTGCCATTTTGGGTCTGGGTCCAACCCGAGGCGTTCTCTCCACTGCTGGGCAACGGTCAAGCCGTAATGCCAGTACGCCACCTCAAAAGGCGGATCGCGTGTCGTTGAACGATCAAACAGCTCCTGAGCGGGAATTAGCGGTGGATCTAGGTGATAATAGCCATCGTTTTGATCCAGCGCGGCAAAATCTGCCATGAAGTCAGCCGTGGCAAAAACGCGTTCCTGGTAATCTTTCAGGATTTCCTCGGTTGGATTCTGCCGGTACAGCTCCTCCGCGTAATAAATGATATGAGGCTGCTGCCATACTAAAAACTCTCCGACATCAGAAGGGCCTTTACGACCGTTGGGACCCGTCATCTTTTGCCAGCGGGCGCCCTCATATCCCTGCCATTCCGCGGTTCCATACGCGCCAGGCAGAGCTCGGCTGTACCAGTCAAGGCTCTGTTCAAGCATTTCGGTTCGGTTCCAAAGCGCGAAATGAGCACCATGCCACCAGTGCATCTCCAGGTGAAATTTTCCATACCAGCTGTTCATCGTCAGGCCGGTTTCTTGCGGAGGAAGTGAACCGGTACTATTGAATTTTAGTAAGATATTGAAGATAAAACCACGCGGCGCTCCAGCTCTTTGGCACGCGGATCTGTGGAGCCGGAAAAGTCGATAGCACCGCCGGTTGACCAAAACTCTTTCAAGTGTTCAATGCTGCTTTGGCGTGTGGCCTTGAAAGATGTCGGGCTTTCATTGGTCGACTGGTCGCTGAAGAGGACACTGAACGTCAGCGTATTGGAATCTCCTTCTGGCGCCAGGACAAATTCATGCTTGTCGGGATTCATTACCGACGCCTCTCCCTCCCAGCTAAAATCAACGAAATACTGCGTAGTATCGAGCGTCCGTTGCAGGGTTGCCGCGTTACGGGCTAAGGATGTCATCTCCGTAGAGTGCTCACCCGGGCTGTTCCAGTCGTATCCCGGACAGACGTGGCAATCGCTGCCATAGGGGAACCGCATCCTCAGTTTAAGTTGCTCACTGCTTACCAGGGGGGATTCTATGCGAACCGAAATCTGGTCACGCTCCTGGTGCCCATACAACACAACGTGCACAGGCTGTCCATCAAACGTAAAGCGACTTTCAATTTTACCAGTCCATAAGTTCAATATCTGCTGGATATTATCGATATCAGAAGGTGTGGCCTCCTCCCCATTTTCCTTTTGAAGCAGCAAACCGACGAGTCCCAAATGCAAGCGATGCGGATTGGTGCGAAGCCAGTGAGTGGCTTCCGCTTTTCGTCCGCTGTCATGCTGGGTGGCATAAGGCACTTTCTTTCCCTTTCGGGTCGTGAATATTTCAGCTACATCTTCCATCGTATAATTACCGGTATTGGGAAAACTGTGCCATCCCCACTCCGACTGCGTGCCCAGGGGAATCCCATTTTCATACTCCTGCGGGAAGGTTTGCAAGCCGGTGGCATCCACCGTGTAAGCAAACGAGCCGTTACCCACTGAGAGAGAAGCAAGTGTATCTATGGTGCTGATTTTTACATTGTGGCGATTTACAAGCTCATATCGATCGATGCTTTCCTGTGCGATAGAATCTTGGACTATCATAAATAAGAGGAGCAACCCCAACAGGGAACCAAAGGTATTTTCCAAAAAGAATTTTAATCCATTGACAGATACAAACTGAATCATAAATAATCTTATTTAATTAATACTTATCCCAACATCATGCCCAATTCTAATACAAATCTTCCAGAAATTCATTATAAATATTAGCAGATATATTTAACAGCAAACAATTGCTTTCACCCTGAAAATATTTAACTTAGATAACTAAGAATGACGAATCCTTGTGGGGCTGGGGAATGATATGGGCAACAATTCTCTTATGTAAATATCGATTCCTTTCAGTTATTTTACACCGTTATGCGGCAGGCAAGATTATCAGCAGTTTTAGGAGTTTTAATCGGGGCCACAGTTATCCTTACGGCCTGCAGGGACAGTGGAACAGGTACAGTTACGGATGCAGACCATAGCTTAAGAGTTCAAACGGTAAATCCCATTGAAGGGAAATTTGGTACGGAAATTACAGTATCCGGAGCGGGGTTCGGTAACCAAATATCTGATATTGATCTCACCATAAATGGCAAAGAGGCAGAAATTCTCTCCTCCACCACCCAAACTATTACGGCTGTCGTCCCCGAAGCAGCAAAATCGGGTCCCGTAATAGTTACGGTCAACGGACAAACGACGCAGGGTCCCATATTCAACTATATCCCCACGATTAAAGTCACGACCCTGGCGGGATCAGGTCTTCTGGGTTTACGTGATGGAAAGGGCGTTAACGCGCAGTTTAATTTTCCCGTGGGATTAGATCTGATGGAAAATGGCGATCTGGTGGTGGTTGATTATTGGAATCACAGCATCCGTATTGTGACGCCTGACGGTACCGTGAGCACCCTGGCAGGCAATGGAGAGCCGGGATCGCGCGATGGTGTCGGGGCTGACGCTCGCTTTTTCCGGCCCATCGATGTTGAGGTAACCGATGACGGCTCGTTTCTTGTTTCAGATTTTGGCAACCATCGGATTCGGCAAATCACGCCCTCGGGCAGGGTAACTACCTTTTCTGGTACGGTGGTGGGATATCAGAATGGTCCGCCCTATTCAGCGCAATTCAGCTACCCGGCGGGTATTGCACAAGCCGACGATGATACGCTTTTTGTGAGTGATTCAGGTAATAACCGCGTACGCTGGGTGGCCCCCAACGGCGATGTAGGCACCTTCGCGGGATCAGGCGCGCACGGCTTTGAAAATGGCTATGGCGAGCTGGCTGAATTCTCCTTCCCTTTTGGGCTGGATCTTGGGACTAACAATCGGATTTTTATTGCAGATTATGGAAATAACAGCATCCGGCTGATCAGTTCTGAGCATGTGGTAAGTACACTTACCGGCAGCCGCGAGACGGACTCTTTCAATGCGGAGGGAACCGATGCACGGTTCAATGCGCCCTATGATGTGGTGGTAGATGACAACAACAATATTATTTATGTGGCGGATTATAAAAATAACCGCATCCGACGGATATCTCCGCAACGCGAAGTGACCAATATAGCCGGCGATGGCACCGCTGGGTTTACCGATGGGGATGAAACCCAGGCCCGCTTCAATCGACCGATCGGGCTTGCGATCAACGACGATGGTACGGTGCTATATGTAGCGGATCACTTTAATCACGCCATCCGGAAGATAAAAATCGAGTAAAGAGATGATTGAATGATTGTATTATTGAATCGTTGAAAATTGACGGCATGATTTTTTAGTCTGTTGGGCACTCTTCTAGCTGACCTTCTTCCGGGGGATACTTCTCTTTTTGATCCAGCTTAAACACACACTCCATAAGCTGCCATTTGTCGGCAGCAGAGGCTTTTTCTGAGGTCTGCTGGAATTTAGCAACATACGCCTCCCATTCGGCCTGGCGCGGTTTTTTACCCAGCTTTTTCATTGCTTGTTCGTGGTCAAAGTCGTGCACCGTATCCATAATCATAAATAGTTGGTTGCTGAAGATGTAAATCTCCATATCCAGGATACCAACCTCTTTCATTCCCCGGGTAATCTCTGGCCACATATTCTCTTTCGCGTGCACCTCTTTGTATTGTTGGATAAGATCTGGATCATCTTTCAGCGTGAGCGTTTTGCAGTATCTTTTAAATTTCCCCGACTTGGGTTTTCCTCTCATCTCGATCTCCTTTTTAATTTTTAAATTTTTTTCTCGAAGAAATACGCTTTACGCTTCTATCAGATCAAACGTTCTACTCATCAATCCATAAAGAGCGACAAACAGGAAGCATACCAGCGGAATCCAGTAGGCGATATGGATACTTCCGGTGGCATCAGAAACAAGTCCCATAACAGCAGGCAGTACCGCGCCGCCGCCGATCGCCATAATCAGACCAGAGCTGCCGATTTTGGTATCTGTCCCCAATCCCTCGGAGGCCAGTCCAAAGATGGTGGGGAACATCAGCGACATGAAACCTGAAATGGAGATCAGGGCGATGACACCAACCATGCCGCTTCCCACAATAACGAGAAACGTTGCCAGCACGCCCAGCATGGCTGAAAGCATCAGCAGGTTGCCGGGTTTGAAAAACTTCATCAGGTAGGTATTGATAAACCTAAACAAAGTAAAAACAATAAGAGCCGCTATATAATAATTGGATGCCGCTGCCTCTACAATACCCAATTCATCCATAACATAACGTATTGTGAAGGACCATACACAGATCTGGGCGCCGACATAGAAAAACTGGGCGACCACCCCAAAGGCGTAATTCTTCCGGCTGACCAGCCTTTTGATGGTCGGCCAAAGATTAATCTTCCTACTTTCGATTGAAGCCCCGGGCATTTTTCGCGAGGCGATCACAACCCAGAGCAACAGAAGCAGCAGCCCGATAGCCACGTAGGGTCCCATCACCGCATTGAGTTCGGCCTGCTGAATTGACTGAAGCTGCTCTGCTGACATGGCCGCCCTTTCTTCTGCGCTGGCCCGATCCAAACTTGAAAGAATATAAAACTTGCTAACGACTACGCCTGAAATGGAGCCAATGGGATTAAACGACTGGGCCAGGTTTAGCCGGCGGGTTCCTGTTTTGGGATCACCCATCGCGATGATGTAGGGATTAGCGGCCGTTTCAAGAATAGAGAGCCCACCGGCCAGGATAAAAAGCGACCCCAAAAAGAAGCCGTAATCCATTAGAATACTGGAAGGGTAAAAAAGTAATGCCCCGGCCACATACATGCCCAACCCCAGCAACACACCGGATTTGTAGGTGAATTTTTTGATAAAAACCGCCGCGGGCAACGCCAGGCAGAAATAGGAGCCGTAGAACGCCACTTGGATCCACGAGGTTTGAAAATCGGTGAGGCTCATGATCCGTTTAAAGGCGGCAAGCAGGGTGTCGGTGAGGTTGTTGGCCAGCCCCCACATAAAAAACAGGCTGGTAATTAAGATAAATGGTATTAAGGGGGCTCTTAAACCAGAGCCTGAACTCGTTTGATTTGAGTCTGCCATTTAAACTGATCCCTTTTAAGTGATGTGATTACTTGTATACATTTGTATCCAGTCCTTGGTTCGACGTACATGCCAGTATCTCAATCCAAATTCGAAAGAACGCCCTGCTTCTGCATTCTAGGCCAAATCCCTAAAGAAGAAAATCAAGTTTTTGGTTATTGACAACCTAAATCAGCCGGTGGTACTTTCCTAGCCGTGTTTTACGGTAAATTTTAAATGCGAGCGCTATATCAGTGGGAGCACCGGAAGGCACTCCAATGGAAAGGTAATCTGTTGCTGATCGGCTCTGGATTATCTAATGTGATTCTTTGAAGTATGTCGCCCCTGGATTAATACGCTAACTTTAGCGGCTTCATCTTACCACTTTTACGTAAGATCATTATTCATCCTCCTTATACAGCTCAGCACTATGCAAATTCTATCTATTAGGCTCACTTATTCAAGATTGCGTGAAAATCTGCTATATGTCATTTCTTAATTCCTGCCAGATCCGGCCATCGGGATAGGAATATTCTTTTAACGATTCCGGCTTCATCTCTATGCTGAATCCCGGTTTTTCCGGTGCCATATAATGACCATTTTGAATAACCACCGGGTCCAGGAAGTGCTCGTGCAGGTGATCCACATATTCCGTGACACGCCCCTCCTTGCTGCCACTAATAGCCACGTAATCGATCATAGACAGGTGTTGCACGTATTCACACAGCCCCACCCCACCGGCGTGTGGACAAACGGGGATATCGTTTTTAGCTGCCATCAGCATGATGGCCAGGTTTTCATTCACCCCGCCTACCCGGGCGCTATCGATCTGGCAAATATCCAGTGCTCCGGCCTCCAAAAACTGCTTGAACATCACACGGTTATGGCAGTGTTCACCGGTGGCAACCTTGATTGGCGCAATGGCTTCCCCGATTGCCGCGTGACCCAAAATATCATCGGGGCTGGTCGGCTCTTCAATCCACCACGGCTTAAACCTGGCCAGTTTTTTCATGTTGCCAATCGCCTCCCTCACTTCCCATTTCTGGTTTGCGTCCATCATCAACGTGCGTTCGTACCCAATTTCCTCACGAATGATTTCAGCACGGCGCATGTCATCATCAATATCAGAACCCACCTTCATTTTTATGTGGGTCCACCCCTGTTTGACCGCCTCCTGGCAGAGCGTCCTGATCTTTTCATCAGAATATCCCAACCAACCTGCAGAAGTTGTATAGGCCGGATACCCGTTTTCCAGGAGATCGTCGATGCGATCCTGTTTTGCGGGAGCTTGTTGTTTCAGCAATTCCACCGCTTCATCCGGAGTGATGGCATCCGTGAGGTAGGTGAAGTCGATACAGCGTACCATCTGCTCCGGACTCATATCCGCCAGAAGCCGCCACAGTGGTTTTTCTTTATGTTTTGCGTAGAGATCCCAAAGCGCATTCACAACCGCGCCGGTGGCCAGATGTATCACGCCTTTATCCGGGCCGAGCCACCGCAACTGGCTGTCTCCGGTAAGCGATTTCCAGAAGCCTCCAAAATTATCGGTGATTGCACTAAGTTCAGTACCCACTACTTTTGAGGCAATCTGTTCAATAGCAGCTACACAAAGATCATTCCCTCGTCCTATCGTAAAGGTTAACCCATGACCTTCAAGTCTATCGCTATCGGTGTAAAAAATGACGTAAGCTGCCGAATAATCAGGATCCGGGTTCATCGCATCCGAACCATGGAGTTCCTGGCTGGTGGGGAAACGGATATCGTACACTTCGAAATCGGTGATTGTGATACTCATGTATTTTATACTGTTTTAAACTTAATATTACCGCTGCATTGTGGACAGTCAGTTTTATAATTGTTGGAGAATTCCTCTTCTAGAGAGTCTCATTTATACAAAATAAAAGGCGATTACAGGTTTTACGAAAAAAACCCATTACTCAGAGTGGGAATCAGATCCCACGCCCCAATCCTTATTTGGTTTGGGGCCGACCTCCAAGAAAAGCGTACCCCCCTTTACAATATCTTCATGGCTGATCCAGTATCGATTCAGCGGCTGGCCGTTCAGCTTGGCCGATTGAATATATACATTCTCCGTTGGATTGCCGTTTACCTTGATAGTGAAGGTTTCTCCCGGATAGTATTTTGAGTCGAGATGGATATTTACTTCCTCAAAAACCGGGGTGGTAATCTCCCATTTCGGATCGACAGCCGCTCCCCCTGAACATCGAACAGGCCAATGGCTATAAGAACGCCCAGAGCTTCCCATCAGGCCCTGGTCCTCATCTCCGTTATATCCACCAAAGGGGGTGGTATCACCATAGGTTAGTTCTTTTACCTGCCGCACCCAATACTGGCTCAGCCATGGTGCACCTGCCAGGTTAAACAGATGGGCCATCTGGCAGCTCGGCTGATTCGAATAATCTACCCAGCTTTCGGCATGCCGTTTATCAATAGCGATAAAACGATTCGCTTTCGCTTTCTCAAATTGCTCATTTAGTCGATTGACATATCTTTCCCGTCCTCCAAAGGCATCTATAAGGCCTTGCATGTCGTGGGGAACGTAGTGCGTGTATGTTGCTGAATTACCCTCTACAAAGCCTGGAGCATTGAAGGAATCGGGCAACACGGGCTGGAATCCCGATAGCCATGAGCCGTCCGAATTTCGAGGATGAATCCATCCCGTTTCTGAATCCCAGAGGTTTTTCCAGTTGCCCGATCGCTCCAAAAAAGTGTCATGCTGAGCTGTTTTACCCAACGCTTTGGCAAACTGCGCCAGGGTCCAATCCTGGTAGGCATAGAACAGTGTTTGTGCCGCGCCTTCACGGTGATACCCATCTCCCTCAGGGTGTACAGGGATCCATCCCTGATCTACATAATACTGCATGCCCCCACCGGTAGCATTGGGATCGGCCTCGTACCCGGCATGACTTCGGATACCACCCGGAAACGCATTTTTCAACGCGCCCTCCCATGCAGCATCAACATCGAAATTACGAATGCCTTTGTTATAGGCTGCCGTGATGAACGGGGTAGCCCTGGTCTCCCACCATCACGTAAGTATAGTTTCCACCGCTGGGACCTCGAGGTATGAGTCCTCCGTTTTTGTAATACTCCACGAAGCTAGCCACAAAATCATTCATCACGTCAGGGTAGGCCAATGACCAAAGCAGGCTGATGGTCCATTCCGCTCCCCAAAAACTATCGGAATTGTACATATTTCGTAATGGATCCCCGTTTTCACCCAAGGGAAGTTGCCGCACAACCGGCGCCGGGCCTGTATTGTCGGTATATTTTCCGTTAACGTCGCTGTAGGTTCTTCGTCCCAGCAGGGAGTGCCAGAGGTCAGTGTAAAATTTTATGCGCTGATTTCTGGTGCCGCCCTCCACTTCAATCTTGGATAGCCAGCGGTTCCATTCGGATCTTGACTCATCCACCACCCGGTCAAAGTTCCAGTGAGGCAACTCGGTTTCCAGGTTCAAACGGGCCTGCTGCTCACTGACGTATGAGATCGCAACCTTCATCTTGACCATTTGAGGCTTGTCAAACCGGAATTTGACAAATCCTCCGCTGCCGGCTCCTTCAATACTATCAGCCCCATCAGGCATTATCTTTTTTTCTTCCCCCTGCTTCTGCCAACCACCAAAATCGTCCATAGGCTGATCAAGCTGTGCTACAAAATAGACGGTGGATGGTTTTTTACGGCGAAAAGTTGGAGCCATCACGGCATATCCTGCCACTTCCTGATCCGAAACACGATGAATCATCGCATCCTGCATCGGTCCGTGCCCCAGGTAGGCCCCGATGTCAAAAAGGATATAGCTTTCTTCTGATGAGGGATAATTATAGCGGTGAAAGCCGACCCGCTTCGTTGAGGTGAGCTCCACCTTAATTCCGTAGTCATCCAAATGCACCTTGTGATACCCAGGCTTGACTATTTCGGTACGGTGCGAAAAAGTGGACTGGTACGTGTCGTAGCCTTTGTGACCGGTCATCGCCCCTGTTATCGGCATTACCGGGATACCGGAAAGCTGCCAGGCGTGGATGTGGCTAAACGAGCGTATATACCTATCTCCATATCTGTAGCCGGAATCCCATGTACCTTCTGTCTGCGTATCGGGACTTAAGTTTACCATTCCAAACGGGCGACTTGCCGAAGAGAAATAGAGCCACCGCGACTGATGGGTATCAATGAGCGGATCGACATAATCGACCGGATCTTGCTGATGCTGTGCACTGCCGATAAAACTGAGCAGGCCCCAACAACCTGCAAAAATTAGAATGCTGATGATGTATTTCTTCATACTAAATACTTATTTCCATCCAGATTTCTGTTAAATATTATTAAGCCCGTAAAAGCGAATAGCATTTTCTCCAAAAAAATCGGCCTTTTCTTTTTCAGTACATGTTTCGGTATAATCAGATACCAATTTATAAACTTCACGGTATTTTGCGGCCAGTGTACATACCGGCCAGTCCGATCCAAACATCAGCCGCTTGGTGCCAAAAGCATCAAATACAACATCCAGGTATGGTTTGAAATCATCGGGCGTCCAGCTTTTCCAATCAGCTTCGGTGACCATGCCCGAAACCTTGCAGTAGATGTTGGGATGTCTGGCAAGCTCACGAATGTCCTGCTCCCACGCGTCTATTTTTTGATCTGCAATATCAGGCTTGGCAATGTGATCCAGTACAAATCGGTGATCTGGGAATTTGGACGCAAACTTGATGGCTACCGGCAAATGACGGGCGTAGATCAAAATGTCGTAGGTGAGGCCATGATCGGGCAACTGCTCTATTCCCCGCAGGAAATCAGGACGCAATAGATAGCGTTCATCCGGCTCATCCTGCACAATATGGCGTAATCCCTTAAGAGCCTCATGACTTGCAAAATGTTCCAGTTGCTGCTCAAAATCATCAGCCTGGATATCCAGCCAGCCCACAACCCCTTTTACATACTCATATTTCTCCGCCAGTCCCAGCAGAAAAATCGTCTCCTGCAGCGACTGATCCGCCTGCACCGCCACGCAGCCATCCATGTCTACCTCATCCAGGTTCCTTTTAAGATCTGGTGGAAGAAAATCTTGCCTCAAATCTTCCATCTCATCGTTGATCCAGCTGTGTTTTCGCGGATTATATTCCCAAAAATGCTGGTGCGAATCGACTTTATTCATCACAGTATATGATTGATGCCTATTCTACTGATTTTCTTTAGTTATCCCCGGCCAGTCATCCGTGCGGAAGGGAGAGGCCGGCAATCCTGCGCCATTATACAGATTGCATGCCGGATTGGCCGACCATCCATAACGAACCGCCACGGGATGGGGAACCTGAGAACTTGAGACGATCACATTATCCCCAACGATTTCAGCATCCGCCCAGTAAAATTCCCGGTCTTTGCCTGCTACAGCAAATCCTTTCAACTCATCCGATCCTTTGGCCTGCAGGCCATCGTTTACATGCTTAAACGACAGGCGAATTTTATTTCCTTCGATCTTTTCCATATGGCGATAAATAGGCCCCGAATAGGCGATCTCTTCCCCATATACCGTTGCACGTGCATTCAGGGCCAATCGCATACCAACATCCTGTTTGTTTTTAGGATGAATATCTTTGGCATTCCCGATATCGATCGTCCCGGCCATGCCGGTGTTCGGTTCCGACAGCGCCATCAGCTGGGCTTCCCGAAGCTCGGCCCATTCCGATTCCACTGGCTGCTCGTTTCGATCCATAAAATTGGCCAGCTGTACAAACAGAAACGGGAAATTACCGGCACCCCAGTTCGTGCGCCAGTCCTGAATCATCCTGGAAAACAGATCCCTGTATTGGTACGCGCGGCCCGCATTACTTTCGCCCTGGTACCAGATCACCCCGCGCATGGCGTAGGGAATCAGCGGGTGGATCATCGCATTGTATAGCGCGGTGGGCTGGTTGGGATTATTTGATTTAACCGGGATTGCAACCTTGTATTTCCAGTTGCCGGCCAGCTTTAAAGAATCCTGCTCATTCAGCTTCAGGCTCATTTGTGCAGGCGCCCCATAGATGCCGCCACCTCCCATATTATCAAGCACGCGGATGGCGATGGTATTGGCTCCCGCATTTACAAGAGATCCGGGAATCTGGTAGGTGCGCGGCTGGTTGTAACTCTGCATCGAACCGACACGTTGCCCGTTAAACCAGGTAATATCCGCATCGTCGACTGGACCGAGGCTTAGCAGCAGGTTATTGCCGGTCCAGCTTTGGGGAATGTCTACCGTTTTACGAAACCAGATCACCCCGTCAAGGTCGCCCAGCTCGGTCTCCTCCCAGAGTGTCGGCAAACTCATCGTTTGCCAATGTTCGTCGCCGAATGATGCCTCTGCAAACACCGGCTCTCCATTTTTAAATCCGGGATCAATTGACCGTGCCTTTTGCTCATCTTCCAGCACATCGGGGGCATAATGTTTTTCTTCTTTGCCCTCTTCCCCGCTGTTTTGCAGCCCTGTGATCGCCTCATCAAACTCATGAAAATGCTCCTCCAATGTAAGTTTGCTGGTCCACGCCTCGGCTACTGTACCACCCCAGGAAGAGTGGATAATGCCTACTGGAATATCCAGGTTCTTATGCAGATTGCGGGCAAAAAAGTAAGCCGTTGATGAAAACTCTGGAATTGTTTCGGGGGAACAGAGCTGCCACTTTCCGCCATCAACTTCCAGCTCGTTCACGGGGGTAGGACTCGTAGCGTTTTGTACCTGCAGCAGGCGAATATCAGGGTAATCTGCGGCGGCAATCTCCTGCTCGAAATTGTTAATCTGTCCCCATCCGGCCAGCGGCATCTCCATGTTGGACTGCCCCGAGGCTACCCATACTTCGCCGGAAAGCACATTTTCAAAAGTGATACTCTGCTTTCCTATCACCTCAATCGTGTAGGGGCCGCCTGCTGGCAACGGGTTCATTTCCACCTTCCAGGTGCCGTTTTTATTAACCACCGTTTTTTGGTGATCATCCCCAATAACCACCTCTACGACCCCGCCCGGTTCTGCAGTGCCCCAGATGGGGATGTACTGGTTCCGCTGCACCATCATATCGTCGCTGAAAAGAGCCGGCAGCTGAATATTAGTTGCTGGTGCGGGTTCTTCAGCTTGAATCTCATCCCCCGGCAAAGGATTTGAGGAAGAAGCCTGTGAAGTCTGAACCAGTAGCAGAGCCAGTATTATCAACAAAAGTGTAGAAACCGGGCCTTGAGATCTGATATCAGCTATATTCATAATTCATGATATTTATCTAGAATTCTTTGAGATAGAACTATACTCTATTTTTGGTTAAAAAACTTGTCTGATACTGTAGACAGCAGCCAGTAAAATCGCAACTATACTCACCCAAAAGGCGATATCATACATCCTGCCAGGTTTTAATTGCTTATCCAATCGGGCATACCTGAAGTTGATGGCTGCAAATATTACAATTAAAAGTAATATGGAAGTAAAAAAGCCCCAATAATTACCATCAATACCGGAAGCTGCATAAAGAGAAACAGCAAGGCCCACAGTATGGGAAATACCCATGCAAAAATAGCGATCGCCTTCCTGCGCTGCTCAATGTCATAAAAATCAAATACGCCAAGGGTGCCGAAGCAATCTGAAAAGATGCGGGTCCAGCTTGCCAGTGCAGAAAACAGGGTGGAAAAAAGAACCACGACAGCACAAATCAAAAACACATTTTGAGCCCCGACACCCATTGTTTCCGTGTACATGCCAGAAAGAGTCTCAATCATCCTATATCCCTCTGGAACGACATTTTGTGCATGCAATACGGCGGCACCCAAAATGTAGAAAGCGGCCGTAACCAGGGTGTAGACAATCATTGACAAGATTGCATCCCAATACATCACCTTTATCCATCCCCTGGCACGCCGGGTCCATTCCGGGCTTTCGGCGACGGGCCCCGTATAGGCGGCATAGCCCTTTTCAAGGCACCAGTAATGATAATACATAATCTCGTCACCGCCTACCCCGGTAATGCCAAAGGCGCCAATAGCTATCCCCACCATTGCCGCCGGCAGGTTGAATTCCAGTCCAAACAGGATATCCTGCCAGCCGATCGCATAGCTGGTAAATTGCAAAAAATAGACCGAAAGGAAGGTAAACACCGTGAAAAAGGCGATCATGACCAGGCAAAACCGCTCTACGAAAGTGTAGTATCCACGGAAAACCAGCAGCGATGCCGCAACCGTTGTTATTGCGGTCCATATGGTTACATTTACCGATGGGAAAACAATATTCAGTGTAATGGCCACTCCGCCGACAATACCTCCGACCTGCAGTAGTTTGAATATTTGGATAAATAACCATGTCCAGATTGACCAATTAATGGCTCTGAAGTTCCAGCCCGGCAATTTGTTGAAGGCTGTCATCACCGTTTCGCCCGTGCTAATGGCGTGCTTGCCGAACTCAAGTTGAAGAGTCACCTTCACAAGGCAGCTTAGTATCACTACCCAAAAGGTTACAAAACCGGCCCTTGCTCCCAGTGTGGTCGTTGCTATTAACTCTCCCGAACCTACAATGGCGGCGGATAACACAAATCCGGGTCCAAGATATTTTAACGTCTCCAAAAAGGTAGTGGGAGGTTCCTTGATATCATCCTCCGTTAACAGGTACGGATCCCGCGGGCGACCATTCGTCGATTCATCCATAAATTAATTATCCTAAAATCCCGAATTAATGTTATAAGTGATGAAGCTTCACAACATAATATCAGCTACTTCCCCGGGGGAAGAGCTAATTCACATCCCTATATAATTTATACCCTTCAATTAAACCCAGCTAAGAATACAAACTTTAGCTGTTAATTCCTTAAAATAAGCCCACATAGGCTCTGAATTTGGTGGTTCATCTTTTTATGTTTAAATCGGTTTTTTCGACTGTCTATTTCTTGCATTATTTAATTCCCAACTCATTTTAATATCGTTCAATTTTTAAGGAGTCATAACTGTGAAATTAGCCACACTAAAACAGATCGGTGCAGTAGCCATTGTTGATGGAAAAAGCATACCATTGATTAATCTTGGATTTGACGGTTCGTTGATGCACTTGATCCAGTCGGGCGATAAAGCACTGGACAAAATTAAAGAAGCATTGGGAGATGCAGATGAGGGAACTTCTGTGAAGCCAGAGAATATTGACGCCCCCTTGCTTCTCCTTCTAAAATTGTGGCTATCGGGCTGAATTACATGGAGCACGCCGATGAGTCAGAGATGGACATCCCGGAGCATCCCCTCGTCTTTACCAAGTTTACAAGTTCCATCACCGGGCCTGCCGATCCGATTGAGATTTCCACTGATCTTACTGAAGAGGTGGATTACGAAGTGGAGCTGGGCGTGGTGATTGGCAAGCGGGCCGAGAATATTTCCAAAGAAGAAGCGCTCTCTCACGTGTTCGGCTATACGGTGATCAACGATATTTCGGCCCGCGACCTGCAATTTGCCGATGGGCAGTGGGTCCGAGGCAAGTCACTGGATACGTTTTGTCCCATGGGACCGGTCATTGTCACTGCTGATGATATAAAGGATCCGCAAGCTATTGATATTAGCTGTAGCGTCAACGGGGACGTGCTTCAGGAGGCAAACACCAAAGATATGATTTTCAGCGTGGCAGACCTGGTTTCTACACTTTCTCATTCGTTCACGCTTAATCCGGGTGATATCATCGCTTCCGGCACGCCACAGGGTGTGGGATTCAGCCGAAAACCGCCTATTTTTCTTAAAGAGGGCGACAGGGTTAAAACCTGGATTGAAGGAATTGGCGAACTGAATAATAAAGTCGTAGAGGTATAATATATGAGCAGATTGAGAAATAAGCGGGTTATTGTAACCGGGGCCGCGTCGGGAATCGGCAAGGCTATTGCACAACGATTTATTAACGAAGAGGCCTATGTTTTGTTCACCGATCTGGATGGTGAAAAAGCCAAAAAGGCAGCAGAGGAAACCGGCTCTGCCAACGCGCACAGCCACCCGCTGGATGTTACCAAAGCCTCCGATTTTGAACGTGCCATAAAATATATCGACGAAACGTGGGGTGGGCTCGATGTGATGATAAACAATGCCGGTTTTGGCGTAGCGGCACAAACACACGAGACGACCCAGGAAGAATGGAACAAGGTAATAGACATTTGCTTGAAGGGCACCTTTCTTGGGATCAAATATGCAATCCCGGAGCTGAAGAAGGGCAACGGAGGAGCTATTGTTAATATCTCCTCTGTAGCAGCCATTGTGGGCGTAAAAGAACGGGCAGCCTATTGTGCAGCTAAAGGTGGCGTAACTTCTCTGACCCGGGCGGCTGCGGCCGATTACGCCGGTGAGGGCATTCGCGTCAATTGCATCGCTCCCGGCACCGTAGATACCCCCTGGGTGGATCGTATTATCCAGCGATATGACGACCCTGAAAAAGCCCGCCAGGCCATGAAAGAGCGGCAGCCCCACGGCCGACTCGTTTCCCCCGAAGAGGTAGCCTCCATGGCCGTATACCTCGCCTCCGATGAGGCGGGATCTACCAATGGTGCCGAAATGGTGGTTGATGGCGGCTGGACCGCACAGTAGATGTCAATAGCAATTAGCAGGCGTGGAATTTATTTTTTAGGGGATTATATTTGCTCATCGGATTGTGTATGTCAAACGCACTGTCTTCCTTATAAAAACAGTAACCTGGTATTACAAAAAAAGAGAGCACCCAGAAATACCGTGTTCCGTACACGTAAATTCTTTCTTGATAATTTTAATTCACAGGGATAAATGGATCTTCAGCTTAACGACAAGGTGATCATGGTAACGGGGGGCGCAGGTCTGCCGGGCAGTATTGGCGAAACGATTGTACGTCACATTGTAGCAGAGGGTGGTATTCCTGTAATCGTAGATAAACATTCCCGGGGAAAGAAGATGGAGCAGGAGCTTTGGGATGAGGGTCACACCGCACTTTTTGTAGAAGCTGACCTGACAACGCCCGAAGGATGCCAGAATGCCGTCGACCAGGCTACCGATCACTATGGCCGGCTCGAGGGACTTGTGAATAACCTAGGCATCAACGATGGTGTGGGATTTGACCATTCCTATGAAGATTTTATCAACTCCCTCAAGCTAAACCTGGTTCACTTTTTCGCGGTAACCAAAGCGGCCCTTCCCTTTCTTAAGAAATCCTCCGGGCCTATCATTAATATCGCTTCCAAAGTGGCGCTTACCGGCCAGGGAAAAACGTCGGGTTATGTGGCGGCCAAAGGGGGAGTCCTTGCCCTTACACGGGAGTGGGCCCTGGAACTCCGTGAATATGAAATCCGGGTGAACGCAATTGTCATTGCCGAATCATGGACCCCGGGCTACGAACAGTGGCTCGAAAATTTCGACGATCCCGAAACTAAAAAGAGCGAAATCACCGCTAAAATCCCCCTCAAAAAACGGATGACTACCCCAGACGAGGTGGCCGACACAGTCCTTTTTCTTTATTTCGGAGCGTGCTTCTCACACCACCGGCCAGTTTGTGCATGTGGATGGCGGCTATGTACACCTGGACCGCGCAATCACCTAGCCATCAAATCCAATATAAGCTGGGCCAGGAACCTACTCCCAGCTTTTCTCATTTACAGGCGTTAATGTAACCGGTCCCATGAGTCCTGATGCCATGGGATCCCAGCCGGAGGGATCAAACAGCCCCATCTCATTGCGATTTTGCCCGAGATAGGCCGGGAAATTAACGTTATAGAATTTTTTGTAGGTCATTCCCTCCTGTTCCATCCAGATAATCCGGTTGGCCATGGAGTTGGCCACTTCAACCTCCAGCATATTCTGATCCTGTAATTGCTCGGAATCAATATGAAGATCAAACACGGGCCCGATTGCCGTACCGAGCTTTTCTCCATTAAGATATACCGTAGCACTTTCCTGGACATCACCCAAGTTCAGATTCCAGTCGCCCTGGTGATCAGCTGGGCGATCAAACTCAATACGGTAGCTGCCCGTTCCTGAAAAATGCTGGTACGCTTCTCCATAATTAGTCCATGAGCCAAGCGTATCTGTTGTAATTTCGGATGGCAGTTCGGGGCCGCCCTTGGTAAAACTGATCGTCCATTCGCCTGAAAGCTCTACCGGTTCACCGGCCTGCTCCGTATACTCATGTGCGGGACCGTTCCACGAACCGTTACTGGTTCTTAGGATAATGGATTCTTCAGCATCAATCTGCAGGTACACCTCGGAGCCCTCTTCGTTGGTGGAGCGCACTTGTGCGACCCCGGCATTCTGCTGCATGGGATCATAAATCACTCCCGAACTCGCTGATTTTGTGAGTGGGATCCAGGCATCTACCCGTTCTTCTCCCCAATTTGTGATAAAGTAGGTATGCCCATGTTCATAAGAACGACGCACGTACTGCAGGCCCTGGTCCACCATCTGCTCACGAAAAACCCCGACAGACTCCAGCAGCGGATCAAGTTCATCTCCCCTCAAAATGCGGCCATCACCAACTGAGGCGACATTCATAGAAGAGACTTGCGAAAACTGTAGCTGATCTATCAATTTTTGGTACTGTTCCTGGCGATTTTCCAGCTCCGCTAGCCCCGGCACGCCTTCAGGCACCCCACCTAAAAGCACGATTTCTGCACCATTTTGAGCTAGATTGATTAGCTTTTCCAAAGACTCCAGTGGAATAAATTGACTCTGTGGCACGACAATCGTCTGGTATGATTGTCCCTGGCCGCTAAGCTCACCATCGGAATATGAGATGTCGGCCAGTTGCCTGTCGGAAATAAAGTCGAATGAGTAGCCCTGTTCCACCATGTGGTCGGCAGCTCGCTTCAGGGTTGTGCCCTCAAACCCTTCCTCCAGTCCGCCATCAAAATGACGCAGAAGTCCGCCGCCCTGTTCCGCCCACTGGTCGTGGATGGGATAGTAAAGCAACACATCATTATCCGGCTGACCCGACTGTCAGGAACGACTGCGTTCGGGCTACATAACTGTTAAAATCGGAGAAATGATCCCAAAACGGGTTCCGCTCGTTGAAATGAACAGCCGCATAAAACAGCCATCCTGGCCAGGTTTCTTCGCTCGGTGAATAGGCCGTGCCGTGGTACACCATATGATTAACCCCGCTCAAAAAGTAGCGGTCGACCGCCTTTTTGACGTCTGCCAGATTCGATCGGAAATGCTCATTTAGCCAGGTCGCCGCTTCTGCAGATATCAGTGGCTTGCCAGTCACATTGGCGGCGGATGATGCCATCTTTGCCCGTAAGATATCGGTGCCCTCAGTCTCAGGGATATCGCTGGCCGCATACAGATCAAGTATATTGGCAGGTGACCCGTGGGCTTGGTTTCTGACCATCGCGTCCTTTTCATCAGCCCAGGCGTCCCATTGCAGGGTGAACTCCTCAAGCAGAAGATCGGAAATAGTTTCACGATAATCGGTAAGCACTCGCTGCCCCTGCTCAGATTCTTGGTCTCCCGGCAAAGCAGGCAGATGTTGTTTCAGATCATACCCTCTGCGCTGTTCAAATTCCTCAAAGAAATTGGGCGTCCAGTTTGCCTCCCCTTCGGCATCATCCACCTCATAGGAATCATTAAAAAAGGACCGCAGTGATGAAAGATCTCTATCTGCAAACGCCGTATCAAATGTCAGCCAGGTAATGCTGTAGAGCCTCACCTGAAAAATGGTCGATCACAAAACCTTCTCCGCCGGGTGCGGCACGCTCCACGATCTTACCATGCCAGCCGTCAAAAACAGCATACAGCGTCCATGATCCCGCTGGCGCATCCCACTCCAAGTTCCCGTTTTCATCCACTTGATCTGAAATATCCAGCACCTCCCCATCCCCGGAATAGGCCATCAGGGCAGCCAGCGGCAGCTCCTGTTCAAAACGAACTTGTGATAAGGCCAGGGCCTGCAAGTTCTCATTGGCGGAAATCGGCTGTTCAATTTCTGATATCTCTATGGGGTCGCTCTCCGGATTGCGCAGCGGCTGCTCTGCAGTGCCTTTGGGTTGTTCTCCCTCGGCTCTTAAAAATCCATGCAGTTCATACACGGTGTTGCCCACCGAGCTTAAATACGGCTCCTGTACATATGAAATTTGTTGATTCACCGTGCTCCCCCCCGTTATTTCATACGTATTAAAATAGAGTCGTTTGGAGGCATGATTTTGCTCAATCCAGGGTCCGCCAAAAGGCCATCCTGTTCCGGTTGCCATGTCTATGCCAAGTCCCAAGCTGTCGCCCTCCGCCAGCGTGTACTCCAGCCGGTCCATCCAGGTGGGCGACAAAAAGTTGATAAATTGATCCTCGTACCCATAGACGCCGTAGATCGGGGTAATCTCCAAACCACCAATATTGGCTGCCGCGTACTGCTCCATCCGCTCGGTTAAATCCTGCTCATTAACCGTGCTGCCCATCCACCACCAGCGGGTCCACGGTTTGTTTTCGCTGGTTATTTCCGGCCATTCTACGTCCTGTTCCTGCGTGGTACTACATGCCAAAAGCAGCGTTCCAAGCAGTATTACGCTCCCGATCACGATTCCGTTCTTTATTGATTGAAGTGGCATAACTATTCTGATAAGGTTAAGGTGAAGTTCTGAATTAAGTTTAAGAATCTATTTTAAGGTCTCCTCGACTTTAATCCATGCTACTAATAGTTTGAATGTTCGGGACCGGTGGCTGCTCCATATCCTGGCCTATATAATAACTGGGATGCGGAGGCTGGTTATAAGCTACATTCTGCCACGCGATAGCTATACGATACGTGGGATCATGCATCGAGGTGTGCATGCGATGCTCCGTGGGAATAGTGGTTGTATAAATTCGGAGCTCTTCCCCCTCTTTCGGCCCGCCAGATCACCTCTTCGCGCCAATCCCCAAACAGGTCGGCGCTGAGTGTGGGCGTTGATTTGGTACCATTATTTGATGTTGAGCCCTCCGCCTCCAGCAGCAGTTCGGTTTGTTCATTTTTCCAGTTCCATTTGGTAATTCGATTGCTGTTGAGCAGCTCCCTTTGAAGATCCCCGTCCCACCAGATCGCAAAGTTGCAAGATTGAGGTTTGTGGTCAGAGATCTTCTCTCCTTTTGCATTGAAAAGTCCTTCAATACCCCCGCCGCGGACCCACATCTCAGCCCCGGTATAGCGCGGATCAATGTTTGCCGCCAGGCCGCGTCCCGGTCCTTCGCCCTCGTCGCTGGCTGAAACAGACGGCTTTTTCCATAGAATATCGCCCGATTCAGCCGCCCGGAAGTTTGCACCGGCATCATCAAAACGCTCCTGTATGTGGAATATCTCCTGCCCCGGATGCGTGGGATCCAGGTTCCCGTAGTGAAGGGCGTCACCATGACCGATGCCTGTTGTATGGACGCCGGTGCCATCGTGATCGATGACAGCCGAACCGTAGATAATCTCATCTTTTTGGTCCCCATCCACATCCCCGACACTCAGGCTGTGGTTGCCCTGTCCTGCGTATTCCGGGTAGCCCTCATCTGTGTCGAACGTCCAGATGTTTTTCAGCTCTCCATCGCGCCAGTTCCATGCAGCGATGACCGAACGCGTGTAATAGCCACGGGCCATAATCAGGCTGGGTTTTTCGCCATCCAGGTAGGCCACTCCGGCCAGGAAGCGATCCATCCGGTTGCCGTAGCCATCACCCCAGAGCTCATCAAGCTGCTCGCTGGTGGGATTCAGCGTATCCGGATGACGCGGCGGGATGTAGTCGGTCGTCGTCAATTCACCGCCCGTTTCGCCGTCAAAAATTGTCAAGAACTCCGGCCCCTTCAGGATATAGCCTTCATCATTACGATGATCGGCGTCCGGATCCCCAATCACATTTCCTTCACCATCCACGGTGCCATCGGCGGTTTTACAGGCTACTTCCGCTTTGCCGTCACTGTCCAGATCATACACAATAAACTGCGTGTAGTGGGCGCCTTCCCGAATATTTTTTCCCAGGTTGATGCGCCAAAGCTGGGTTCCGTCCAGCTCATAGGCATCTAATATCGGTTCGTCGGTGAAGCCTGAATGGGAGTTATCATGCGCGCGACCCGTCATATGCACGACGAGCTCATACTGGCCGTCCCCGTCTAAGTCGCCCACCGAAGCGTCGTTGGAGGTGTATCCCTCCGGCACATTAACCCCAACCGAAATGTAAGGCTGGTCGGGATTGACTTTATACCGGCTGCTGGGCTCCCGCTCTTTGCCATTGATTATGGATCTTACAAAGTAGGAGACATCCGGCTCATCCAGGGGCAATGCTTCATCCACAAAATAGGTGACGTCGGTTATGGGCGACTTATTCAGCTTTTCGGGCTGATTACTCGCAACTGTTCGGTACACGTTAAATGCCAGGTCTACGGGCTCATTTCCCAACAGGCGCCAGCTAATAAAGGCATTGCCCTGATCATCAGGCACGGCTACCACGCCGCGATCAATATTTTCCATATGGCGCTGCTGAGCCTGCAGATTCTGCCCCGTCATTGCCAGCAAGATCAAGAAAACACATAAGGAGCTGATGCTGGTATTCAGTTTTGTCTTTCTCATTGTTCTGAATTACAGAATATAAATTAATTGATTTTGGATTCGTACCCTCTTCACCCTTTTATTCACCGGTTACTTTAACCACCGGTCCAGCCATTCGAACGCGTCCTCCTGCATCGGAATCGTCATCGAATGGGGCGCATCGTAATAATTGGCCCTGAACTTTTCTGATGACTTCATGGTGCTATAGATGCCAGATAGTTTTTGTTCAGCTCCTTTCATCCCTTCAATAGTAAACAGTTGATCGCGTTTGGCATTTAGGATCATCAGTGGCTTGGGTGCGTTCATGGACGCCACATCGGGCAGATCGAGATACCGGTATTGGCGGGGCACGTACATCATCCAGGTGTGGCTCAAAAAGTTGGTCCGGAGCATTTCTTCATACGTGCTGGAAAATCCAGCAATGATTCCGGCCTTGATCCTGGAGTCCATTCCAAAAAGATAGGTAGTTCTGAGTCCGCCCAGCGATAGCCCCATAGCGGCAATGCGCGTGGTATCCACCTCCGGTCGCGAATAGAGCAGGTCTATGGCCCGGCGGTCACCCTGCACAATAATTCCAGGCCAGGTAGTGCCCATCGCAAGCATCGATTTTTCCATCGGTACTTCATGGTCACCGGCCAGCTCATTGAACGCCCGAATTTTCTCAATTAGGCCTTTCTTTGCCCGACGAAAATATTCTTCCGTATGTTCGGGAGTGATGTCATCAGGGTTGATGCGTTGCGATCCAAAGTAGAAAGCATCCGGGCTCAGCACTACGTAGCCCCGTTTGGCCAGTTCATCGGCATAAGAACGCCCGTCATACAGATTCTGGATATAATCCTCCAAAATCTTTGGCTGGTCATCTATTCTGTTGTGCTTTTCTTTGCCGTAGTAATAAAAACCGCCGTGATCGTGAAGGGCGATAACTGCCGGGGCCGGATTTTCCAGGTCATCCGGTATTAACAGATATGCCTCCGTTTGGTGGTAGGCGTTCAGGTTGTATCGAATCAAATGCTGGGTGTAGCCATCTCTATGGTTGGTTTCCAGGATCCTGGTGTTTAGCGGGGCCATTTCGGGATCGTAAGCGAGTAGCTCTTCCATGGTTGACCGGGCTTTCGTTCGCCAGTCCTGCGGGTCATCCCACTGACCGGAAAGATAGGATAAATTGTTGCTGTTTTTAGCCCCATATTCCTTCAAAAATGGATAAAAATTACCGATATCAGAGGGGGGCTGTTGCGCAAAGCATTGTTTGGAGCCTACCAAGAGAATACCTGTAAAAAACAGAACAACGGCGAACCACCTGCCTGTTTCTCGTAAAATTTCACTTCTATATTTCATTATATCATCCCGTTCGTAAACATCCCGTATTATTAAAGCAGAATTTTTGTCAGTTCTGCGCTAGAATCTATTCTTCCTTTAGAAAAACCCTCACCAGCCTATTTATCCAGCGATGACCGCGGCTTCTTGCAGGTTTTGGATTTTACTCCATATAGAAAACTTCTTTCAATGGATTTTCCACCGGGGAATCATCCGGATTAGTTTCCATAATATCGGCCATATAACTCCACCATTTTTGAACTACCGGATTATCAGACACATCCTGGTGAGATTCTTCCAGCTCTTGATAAGCGAACAGCGTGCCGGTTTCCTCGTCCAGAAAAATCGAATAGTTATGGATTCCCGCCTCCGAGAGCACCTTTTCCAGTTCGGGCCAGATCTCATCGTGGCGTTTTTTATACTCCTCTTCAAATCCGGGCTTCAATTTCATTGTGAATGCATGTCGCTTCATAGAGAATTCAATGATTATTTTGTCACAGTCAGTCTGAATGTCTGTTGGCTTGTTCCTGCAGGCCGGACCCACAGTTCGTTACTTTCTTCATCATAAAACCACCCGTTCTGTTTTGGATTATTTCTGTAGGCGGATGATGAAGAAAAAATATCCAGCGTGCTGCCGTTTTCTTCTACAGCCTTGGGGGCTTCCTCGATGTGCAGGCGCAATTTATATGATCGCTGCGGAACCTGGTACTCTCCTTCAGGAGATTGAATTTCAATTTGTGTCCTGCCTGCGTTATCATCGGAAATTATTTCGGTAATCGCATATTCTCCCTGCTCATAATCTTTGGTTTCGCCATCGTCGTCATAGATCTCATACGAAGATTGTCCGCTTGGGAAGATTTCCAGCGTGAGGGTATCGGCCGGCTGTTCTCCAAGCGATTCAATTCGGTTGCGTTGGGGAATAATGCCCCCGGCCTTCACGAAAATGGGAAGCTCTTCAAGCGGCGTGACGATATTGTAATATCTCTTCCCTTCATACTGTTCGCCTGACCAGTAGTCGTACCAGGTGCCCTCGGGCAGGTACACCGTGCGCGTTTGGGCTCCTTTTGTAGTAACCGGGGCAACCAGCAGATTATCGCCAAACAGGTACTGGTCGTCAATGTCATACACGTTCATGTCATCCTGGTATTCGAGCACGAGTGCACGCATCATAGGCATGCCGGTATTGTGCATCTTCCAGGCTTCGCTGTAGATATAGGGAATCATCCGATAACGCATACGGTCATATTTCTTGAAGATACGCTGTGCCTCGTCTCCGTAACTCCAGGGCTCCTTATAGCCGGGGTGATCCATCCCAAAAAGGTGCGCCATGGGACTAAACATGCCAAACTGGCTCCACCGGATGTACAGCTCGGGATCAGGTTTGTGCTCAAATCCCCCATGTTGTGCGACCAGTAGCCCACGCCAGAGAGCCCCATATTGAGTCCCGCGCGAATCACCGGTTCAAAATACTGCCACTCACTGGGCCAGTCGCCCGCCCAGTATACCGGGTAGCGCTGGATGCCGGCATATCCCTCACGCGTCAGGTTGAAACCGCGCATGTTGTTTTCCTCCTGGAATTTCATGAATGGTACCCGGGCATACGCCAGGGGAAACAGGTTGTGCAGTCGCTCGGCCTCTTCTCCCTGGGGACCAACCTTGTCGCTTTCGTTGGCTTTGTGGCCGAACGCGCTGCCCTCATCGGTTTTGAAGAACATAGCGCCCTGCTCTACCACTTTCTGTACGCCATTCTCCCACCACCAGTTGACGGCTGTTGAATCAAAGAAGTTGACAAATTCACCCTTCCCATCCGGTTCGGGATAGACGACGCCGGCCTCGCGGGCCCGGTCAAGCAGGTTGTACTTTTCGCCGTTATCGTATCGCGGTCGCACGTGCAGCCCCACCATGTTGAAGTCCATAGCATAGAGGCTGTCGAACATTGCAGTGGGATTGTCAAATGTATCACGCCACTCAAACGTGGTGGAACCATGCCCACTCGGTCCGAAAATCCGCCAGGTGGAATCGAGGTGCAGTACGTCAGCGGGAATGCCGGTTTCTTTGAATTTCCGTCCCAGGTTGACCACATATTCATCGGATGTATTTTCCTCATGACCCCACGTGCCGCCACTGTAGGTGCCCACATGCAAGCCATGCGTAAACTCAGGCAGCAGGGCGACTTTACCAGTCAGTGAGGTGTACTGATCTAAAAGCGTTGGGAATTCGGGTCCATACATAAAAAAGTAATCGAGCTGTCCATCGGCAGCCTTGAACGAGTAGCGGCCGCTGTCAGTGTGCCCCATGTCCCACGTGGTGGCATACGGTGTGTGAAAAAAGATGCCATAGCCCTGTGTGCTCATGAAAAATGGAACCGGTGAATAGTTGGCTTCCAAAATATTGTATGCCCCGACAATGTGTGGGCGGCCCGTTCCACGGCCTACATTCAGCTCTATTTTTTTGCCGAGTTGATCCACAAAGTCCATTCGTTCCCCAAAACCAAAAAAGTGTTCCCCGGGCAGGAGTTTTTTCTCCACCCATACCGATTCACCCTGGGTCTTCATTCCACCTCCGGAACCGGAAATCTGCTCAGTGTTAAGCAGTCTTCCATCGGGCGTTAAAAAGTCGATGGCAAACGGATCCTTATAAATTACAAGATTCAGTTGACCGGTACGAACTGTTATCTGCGATTTGCCCTGGTTGATTTTAAGCGGAACATCGGGCATGCTGTAATCAGCCAGCATGTATTCACCATCTGGTGTTTCAAAATTTCCGTCCCAGCTGGATCTGACCCGAACGATAGCGGGCGACCAAAACTCGAGCTGCAGAGTTGCATTGGATCCTGTGAGATGGAGGGTGTTGCCCTCTCGCACAATTTCATCCTTCAAGCTTCCGACGCCTGTCTGTGCGCTCGTTTCAGGGAGATTCATCCCAAATAAAAATACCGCCAGCGCTAGCAGGATTCCCCACTTCTTTCTAACAAAAAACATACTCAGTCCCAATAGAATATTACCGTTGTCATGTGAAAGCTATTCCAGCTTTTCTGCTCAATTTCAGTACGTGAACTAAAAACAAACGACTAAAAACGCAAGTGGATCAATAACTTTTACAATAATTCAGAATAGGAACAAGAATGCGGTGGAAAAGTATTAAATAAAACAGGAAGGATGAAAATAACAGTGCGCTCCGACAAATTAATCGTTATCCCTTAGCAACAGCCCTGCGTCGCTATTAATTGCTCCAAAGCTTTTTTAATCATTGCAGCGTTATCACAGATGGTACAGGTTGAGATCTTTACCGATGCCATCTTTGAAACTGTATATTTTTTCGGTTAAGAAGCCTGTAAAAAGTTGCTTATAATAACTCTGGTTGGTAATGAGACATATAAAACCCTGCTATTTACCCATTTTGAAAAAAATCTTTTCTTTTACCTTTTTTAGGATTCCGCTTGCATCAGCTCTGCTGATCGGCTTTTGTCTGGTCCAATTTTCTGACTTACAGGCCCAGAATTCTTTTGAGAAAGGTCTGGAGTGGTACCAGCAGCGTTCTGCCGAGGCGGACTCCTTCCGGGCGCAACCAAAATATATCAATAATGCCATCAGTGCCTTTGAACAGGCGCTTGAGAATGAAATTAACACGGAGCAAACCGTTGAATACCTGCTTCGTGCCTATTATTTCAAGGGGATGTATGTGGGACTTACTACTGATCAACAGAAGGATATTTATGACAAGGGAAAAGATCTGGGTGAGCGGATGATGGAACGATTTCCCAAATCGGCGGCCATTAAATTTTGGTATGGCGCCAACACGGGCCGCTGGGCGGATGTACACGGATTTATGGCGGCGGCCACCAATGGCATAGCAAAAAAACTGCGCAACGTTTGTCAAGATATTATCGAGCTTAATTCGACCTATCAGGGCGGTGGCGGATACCGGATTTTGGCGCAGGTGCACTTTCATTCCCGAATATTCCGCTGGTGATGGGATGGCCATCCGATGAAAAAGCCCTGGAGCTTGTAGAAAAAGCGGTGGAGATCGCTCCGCAGCATCCCACCAACCTGCTGCTGCATGCGCAGTTGCTGCTTGAATTTAATCGCAGTGAAGAAGCCAGAACACAGCTCGAAACGATCCTGTCTCTGGACCCGCGTCCGGATTTTCTGGTGGAGGACCGCTACGTGCAGCACCGTGCTCAAGAGTTAATGAATAGCGCGTTTCCCAGTTAACAACTTATTGCAAGCCACTTAATTCGTTAGGATGGGGTCAATCCTCCTGTCTTCCTTCTCCAAGGAACTCTTTTAGCTCATAAATGGACTTCCCCGTTTCCAGTGCCCCCCCTAAATCCCTCTTGGAGATTGAACCTCCATTTAAAGAAGATTCAGTCATTTTTAACCAGTAAACGCGTTAATGAATAAATCTTTGCAAGCTATTTCAGAAGGTGTAACATAAATCCCACCAGTTCTCGGCTGAGCATGTCATCTTTCAGCCGCCCGTTTATTTCCAGCTCATCATCGTCATTTGAAGAAAGTTTTCCCTGGTAGCAAAATGTGACCTCACGGCCAGTGTCGTTGGGATTTTGCATTGTAACTACAATCTCACACTTGTCAACCGGCTCACCAACAACCACTCCATTTGAGTTGGGAACCTGGAACGAAAAATCGAGGATCATGTCCCGAAACCCGCCCCCCGTATCGACCGCTGAAAATTCGAGTTCTATGGGATGAAAATCGGGCAGATCTACTGGGTTACCATCAACAGAGCAGCTTTTCAGTAAAGCATTTGTTTGAATTTTCATTGGAACGGGAGACTATATTCGAGCATAATTTTTTTTAGGAGAGGCCACTATTAAACACAGCTCAACCTGGATGGAGTTGCACATACTTCGCTTATTATTCTGAGAGGCATATGCTGCCACAATACCATGGGCCAGTTCAGTTATTAGTTCGTTGCGTTTCCGGGTAGTTCCAGACCATAATAATATTTGAAAACCACTGCATAGCAATATGTTTCAAAGACTGGTAACCTGTACTAGGATTTTGTTTGAAATTTCCAGCAGTATTTTTACCCGGTCTTGTTAGGGTCCAGGTTCAGATGTTTCAGCACTTCGTCAGGACATCCCTGCCAGCCGTGGGGCTGATTGCCGATGTAGCCGATATCTTCTATCCCAATCTTGCTCGACCAGAATCCTGAGGCCACTAGGTCCCGGAACTGGTTGAAAAAGGCGACGCCGTGCTCCATCTCCGGTGCTGCGACATCCGGGTATGCGATCTGATCCAGCATCGTGGTTTTTTCCTGCTCGCTGCATTCGATAAAAGGGGTATCAAACTGCTTCTGACACTGCACGTCCAGCCAGCGAAGTCCCCCGCGTATGGGGGTTTGATAATCAGGACGATCCAGCATCATAAAGTCGATAAACTCGGGGACACCGGCCTCTTCAGCATTCCCGGAACGCTCGTCAGCCGGAATAATCATATTCCCCAGCTGGCGAACTGTCTCAAATTCATGGTCCGTGAAAAACTGGGTTTCCCACATCTCCAGGTCTTCTTTTGTTACATGCGACCAAAACTTCTCTTCGGCGCTGGTCTTGGAGGGCGGGGTCTGGCAGCCGGTCATTACAAAGGAACCGGCCAGCGTTCCCAGCGATAATGTTTTTAAAGCTTCTCGTCTATCCATAATCGTAGTATTGCATCTTGAGTAGTGAGTCGTGAGTACCGGCCTACAAGCTTTTTAAAAACATGTGGCTCGTGACTCCAGACTCACATCCCATAATTATTATTTAGAGGTTGCCTTTGTTCATCTGGTCCGTAATGTAGTTGGCGGTGCGCATGGAGAGCGCCAACAACGTCCAGGTCGTATTTTTATGGGGCTGCGACACAAACGGTCCGCCATCGGTCACAAACAGGTTATCCACATCGTGAGCCTGGCAGTATTTGTTTAACACCGAGGTTTTTGGGTTATCTCCCATCCGGGTGGTACCCACCTCGTGGATGATTTCTCCCGGCGTAGAGATTCCGTAGCCATCCTCCCGACCGGGCATATCCCACAGCGGAGTCCCACCCATTTCGTCGATGATTTGGCGAAATGTCTGCTGCATGTGCCTCACCTGATTGTACTCCTGGTCGTTCCAGTCGTAGTTGAACCGCAGTGTTGGAATGCCCCACTGGTCAACCGAATTCGGATCGATCTCGCAGTAATTATCTTCATGGCCGATACTTTCGCCCCTGCCGGACAGCCCGACAATTGAGCCGTAATAGCGGCGATAGTCCTCCTTCAATTGCCTGCCATATCCGCCGCCACCTTTGGGCCGGTCCTGGTATAGGTCGCTGTAGTTTTGTATGCCCCCCATAAATCCATAACTCGGCATGCCGCGGCCGCCCCACAGTTCTACGTGGTATCCACGGGCAAAATCGAGCTCGCTGTTATCTCCCCACCAGGGAATATACAGGTGCATTCCACCGGTACCGTCTTCGTTGTGGGGAGGCGTATTCATCAGCTGGGGAATGACTCCCGCCACGGAGGTTCCGGTCGTATCCATCAGGTATTTGCCCACTGTTCCACTAGCGTTGGCCAACCCATTGGGAAATTCACTGGATTTGGAATTCAGCAGCAATCGAGCCGACTCGCAGGCACTAGCCGCCAGCACCACGATACGTGCTTGAACTTTATATTCTTGCCCATCCTCTTTATTCACATAGGAAACGCCGGTCGCTTTTCCATCTTTTTGGGTTATCTCCCGGGCCATGGCATGGGTGATAATTTTCAAATTGCCTGTCTCCAGTGCAGGAGGCAATAATACTGACGGGCTAGAAAAAGTTGGAGTGTGTGGAGCAGCCGCGATTACACTGACCGCAGTAGTGGCAGGCAGGGCGACCATTTTTGGGTTCAGTCAAAATGGAAAGTCGGGAAGGAATACAGGGAATACCCATCCGGTCGCAAGCATCCTTGATCAGGTGCTCATAGCAGCGCGGTTCAGGCGGGGGTTGAAAAATACCACCGGGCTCGTTGTAGATACCTTCGTTGGTGCCAAACACACCAATCAGGCGGTCGATGCGGTCGTAATACGGTTCCAGTTCTTCATACGAAATTGGCCAATCGTCACCCATCCCGTCAATGCTGCGTACCCGGAAGTCGTCCGGACCAAACCTCAGGGAGATCCTTCCCCAGTGGTTGGTACGCCCCCCCAGCATGCGCCCGCGGAACCAGTCGAAGTCGGTTCCCTCGGTCGTGCTGTAGGGTTCCCCTTCGATATCCCAGCCGCCAAAACAGGCATCAAACTCCCCGAACGGCTGCCGCCGGGTGCTGGCTCCGCGTCGAGGCGACTCATACGGCCAGGTAAACATGGCAAAATCCTCCGAGTCGAACCACCCGCCGGCCTCCAACATGACTACATCAGCCCCCGCTTTGGTCAGCTCGTGGGCTGCCATACCTCCCCCGGCTCCCGATCCAATGATACAAACATCGTATTGTTTCCCGTTTTCTTTAATCTGCATATTTCGTTTTTCGTTATGATAGCTATTTAGATTAAGATTTTAAAAGAAGCCGTACCTTTTAGTAAGGATACAAGTCTGGAATTTCGGCTTTGTGTTTTTTATACATCTATCACCTTACATTTTCAGTAGGCTCAGTTTGTTTGTCTTGTAAAGATATTTCCGCAGTGAAGTCGCCCTGAAATGAGCATCTATCCCGTATTCGTGAGCTCCCTCTTAGTCTTCAAATTCCTTTCCCATACAAAATCTTTTGCTGTCCACAGAATAGATCATCTTAAAAAGATATGATATCAAACCTCTGCAACCAATTTTTCCCGTGTACTCCAACATCACCGATATACCATATTTAGAGCTTCTCCGCAAGCTTTAGTAGCATACGCTTTGAAATATCCTATATCCTGAATTTTTTTGGGATTCAATATATTTGTGTTTTCTAGCTCCCAAGTATTAACACACCCAATCGACACCCAGCTAAAGCTGTCAACACTCGTGGAAACTTCTATCCCTCTCAAAACACATGGTTTATACCCTAAGCTGGGATCACTGCAATAAAAAAAGCCAACCCACTGAATATCAATGGTTTGGCTGGAAAAAGTGGAGGTGCGGGGAACACGACCCCTTCAATCATAAAATGTGCTCATATAGCTTTATAACATACATTTTAGAACTCATCAATAAATTGGTCACCGTATAGTTCACCTAACACGGCTTCCAACGGATTTATTTGACCAGCAAGTAAACATCCCAAGTACTCTTATTCAAATTCTTCACTAAACTTTGTAACTGAAGTATTTGCGATCCAATCCTCTTCTTCCTCAAACTCCTCCCAATGTTTCAAGGTCAAGGGACTTGATTCGTCATTCAAAGCTCCATGTAGCAGATCTTTATTTTTATCCCCTTCCGGCTCATTATAAAACACAACATGCTTACCGGCATTTTTCATATCACGTTTTTTGGCAAGATCTAATAAACCATCAACTAGTACTCTAAGGAGATAAAATTTATTCTCCAGATTATATGGATTCCCTTTCATGTCAATGCTATTACCAGAGATTATGTTTCCATTCACTCCGATATAATCTACGATATGATCCCGATAGATGGTCTCCACAGACTCTTTAGGAACCTTATAAAAGACGTCCATCTTTTCATTTACGACTGATGACTTAATTTTCTTTTTGACAGACTTTTTAAACGACTCATCCTCTTCTTCCTCAATTCCATATTTCTTGTCAACTAAAAGTCGAAATAGCTCTTTATAATCTGATAACGTAAAATCACCATGATTCTTAGAGGGATCAGAATAGGTAATGAGATTATTACTATAATTGTTTAAGTACTTAAAGTAGGACTCTGAGAAAGGTTTAACGTCAAATGCTTCTGCCTGTTTATCATTATCAGAAAAGGATTCCGTCTTCTTTTTGATATTACGTAGAATACGCTCTAATGAGTCAGTAGTTTCTGAACCAACAATATTTGAAGCCACCCTAAGCTTATCCTCAGAATAATCAAAGGTCGGCTTCTTATCGGCATTAAGGAAGAGTCCAACCGAAATTTTCTCCTCGGAAATTGGTTCAGGCTCAATGTATAATATGCTGTAAAAAGATTTCATCATTTCGAAGGTAAGTATTCGATATAGTTATTTATCCCTTCTTCTATAAGTTCTATTCTGACTTCAGACGTTAGAAAACGTGCAATATAACGAATTGTTTCATTGGCAATTTGCCAATTTGGTGGCAAATCATCAATAATCGTGTCTAAAAGTTCACTTACGTTCAAATCATCTATGTAATCCAAAAAATCTGCTACTTCTTGCTCCAATTCTGCTTTATCTACCCAACCAAGCATTTCATAAGCATAATTCGATCCCAAGAATCCATTATAGACATTTATCTCTAATGGGATATCATTCTGTACATTGTCGGCAATTTTGTTGAAGGCTTCAAAATGATCAAATACATATAGCTTTTGCTTCTTGGCTTGGGATAAAAACAGATTAAAGTTATCTCCCCTTCGATCTGTATTTCCGATCCACATATCGAATAAACCAATCCGCAAAATATGGGGCGCATACTCTAATTTGTTGAAATCATGTTTATTTAATACAAAATTAAGCTGACTCAGTTCCTCAGCTTTTTCTAGTTTTTTTGACCCAAAAACCTTTTGACCTTCGACTATTTTGTCATGATGAATAATATCTTCTTCACTAATGGGATGATTCCCTATTTGTACCAATGCAATCTCAGGGGTATTTAAATGCAACCGTTGAGCTAAACGCGTACACAAAACCTCACTCAATAAGCCATCAATTTCATTATTATGTCGGGGATATTTTAAAAAATAAGTTTGTAACCCATCTGAGCCCCGACATATAGAAATAATAGGACGATTAAAGGTACCTTTAATTTGTCCCTTAAATTGTATAGATGTAGCCTCTTCAATCATCCCGTCTAATCAACTGTACTTTATGACCAGAGAGATATTCTATTTTTCCCCAATATATAAAAGACCATGCATTTAACAATAAAATGAATAGTATCAACTAGCCCTATTTAGAATTCTATTAATAATTGACTTACCCATCAGATTGATGATTCCACCCTTCCCAGTATACATTGGATCATTTAATTTTTGCCACAACTCCCTCTCAATATATCCTTGCTTAACCTCATTTTGAACAGTTGGCTGATAATTTCTCAAGAATAATTCATTTTTCTTGTTATTAATTATTCTTGTTTTAATTTGCTGTTTCCCTGAAACTTCTTCACATATTTCCTTAATTACCAATGCCTCTTCATCTGTAATAGGATATTTCTCCTTAATATCTTTTATCGCTTGATCTATCGTTTTTCGTGGAGGACCCTCCCCTTCTGATCTTATTGAAATACCAGTCTTTGAACCACCTTCTTTTGCCAGGCTCAAATTTGTCTTTATGCCAAGATAATTTACAGCACCCTTTTTAAGATCGATATCTTGTAAATGTTTTTTTAGGTCAGTGGTCTTCCCTTTCCTTTCCAGTACAGTGGCCATACCTTCTGCAAATACAATAAAGTTCTTCAGGTGCTCCGGAAAAGAAAAAAATTGACCAATAAAATAGTACAAGTTAGTATAACGATTCAGTAAACTGATGTATCGCTTCTGATCTTCAACAGCTGGTAATTCTGTTTTGAACACCTCTCTGAACTCTTGATTTAGATTACTAAGAACAGTATCAGCACTGGAATCACCTTTCTTAGCCTTCTCTTCCGTCTCCCGGTATTGTTCTATATAGTTTTCAATTTGCTCTTTCGAAAATACTTCAAAACTATATACTTCATCATAAACCTCTTGTAATACCTGTGGATCTGGCTCTTGATGCTTATATGGAGAACCTTTCCTATGTTTATTAAATGCTTCAAATATCTCAGATGCATTATTGGTAAAATCAACAACCAAAATATCTGATTGCTCTTTCTCCGGATGCTGTCTATTTAAACGTGATACTGTTTGTACTGCATTTTCCCCCTTTACTACTTTATCCAGAAACATTGCAGAAAGTAATGGTTGATCAAAGCCAGTCTGAAATTTATTGGCTACTACAATAATTCGGTATTCGTCCTGATCAAATACCTCATCAATATCTTTGCCAGAATGTTTTGCTTGAAGTTCATTGAGCTTTCCCTCAGAAATCTCTTCATGCGTTTCCGGATGAGTGAAATCACTAAATGCATATAATATATTATAAGGAAGATCTCGGGCTTGAATAATTTCGTTGATATATTCATAATATTTTAATCCTGCCACCCGGGAATTTGCAACAACCATTGCTTTCCCCTTTCCATTAATAGTTTCCTCAACCTTATCCTCAAACAAGTTTATAATAACTTCCGACTTGTATTGTAATAAGCTGTCATCTTCAAAAGCGATATTCCTTAATGCCTTTGAAATAGTTCCAGCAGGGAAATCTACATCATCAGGAATCACATCAAGTGCCTGCAGATTATACAGTGTTTCATAGGAAATGATATTTTGTGCGACATCTAATATGTACCCCTCTTTTATAGCTTCTTCTTCACTGTAAACATCAAATGGTTCTCCAAATAATGCAGCAGTTTGTGGTGTAGTAGTAGCAGTAAAAGCGACGAAAACTTGATTTGAGTCATCAATCTCAGTAACCTCATCACTTGGATCATCCTCATTTTCTTCAGAAAAGTAATCTCGCATTGTATGCGCCATCTTCCCTTCCTGCGAGCGATGAGCTTCATCAATTAAAAACGCAACTCGACGCCCCTGAAGTGCTTCCTGTTCATCAAGCTTTTCTTGGATATAACTAAATTTGTGGATAGTTGTAACAATAATGTCTTTGTCACTCTCCAAGTAATTTGCTAAATCACTAGATCGATCCGTGAAATGAACTTTGTGTCGTAGATGACTGAACTTTTCCAAGTCATCTTTCACATTTTTATCTAAATTTCTGCGGTCAGTTAATACAATGATATTATCAAAAATCTTTTCGTTGGTCCCCGAGTGGTAAAGGCTATCTAAGACATCTGACATCCACGCAATAGTCAAGGTCTTTCCCGAACCTGCTGAATGATTTATGAGATAACTTTCACCAAGCTTGTCTTCATCTTCAAAATGCCGCAGTACCTCTTTACCTAATTTCCTACTCGCTCTTAACTGATGGTACCGGGGAAAAATAGTTTTAGAAGGTTTAGTTATTAGCTCACCATCTTCAGTAATTGTTTCTTTAGCAGGGACAAAAACTAAGAACTGCTCCAGGTATTTAGCTATATTTTCTTTAGATAGCGCTTTTTTATATAAATGCTCTACAGGATACTCATCTTCAGTTTGAGCACGATTTTCTAAAGCTGCATTAAACCATAAAAAGTTGTCAGGAGAACTAGGATCAGTAGCTACTTTAACCTCTGTATTGCTTGATGCGATATATAAAAAAGGCAGCGTATAAATATCATTTTCGAGGTCCCGGGTCAGATAGCTTTCATAAACCGCATCCTCACATGTTCTTCCTTCATCTTCATGTTTTAACTCTATTACAATAATAGGAAGTCCATTTAAGAATAATACAAGGTCTATTTTTTCATCTGTATTGGGATTGTAAGCATACTCCTTTTTAAATGAGAAGTTGTTTTGCCTATAGTTAGTCCACTGAACAGGGCTAGTTTTTGAGCGAGGTTTAGGCTTGTAAAGTTCAAAACGAATTCCACGTACATCTATACCATCTCGCATTATTAACCAAAGCGCCTTATCTGCTACAGTATTCCTAAGCGCTTTGATAATTTCATTGTCGGCATCACTCCCAAAATCAGTTACCAACTGCTCATATTTATTTGGCTGGGTTACTTGGACGAAAGATAAAAGGTGGTCTTCGATAACATGATTTTCTATATCCTCTAAATCTTCTCGATGCAGTCGTTGGTACCCATGTTCTTCTTCTAGGAATGAACAAATATGCTCCTGAAAAAGCGTCTCTTTGTTACTCGGCATAAACAGAAGAGGTTAGTTTTTCTTTTTCGTCGTAAACGCGCTTTTTGCCTGTAACACACTCATGGATTAGGCTTTTTTTGTAGGCGTTTAATTTTGCTATTTGATCTCGTATATTTTTTGACGCATTTTCAATTTTGCTTTTTAGCTTATCTAACCTTTCTATTATTTCATCTTGTTTATTTACTGGTGGTATAAACATCGGTATTGATCCAAACTTATAATCGTTTATTGCAGGATAGGAAACCCCAGTTGAACGGAAAAAAAAGTAGTCTTTAGAATAAGTAGTCAAAAGAAAATAGTACAAAAACTTGCTCCTCAGCTTACTCGTAAACTTAGGCCGACAGACAAAAAAACCTGTTGAACAGATTAAGTTTTTCATTTCAAAATCGATATAAGCAACTGCTTGAAGATTAGTCCTTACAGAAGAAATTACGGTATCATATTTTTTTACAACTCTCTTTGCCCTACTTGGAGCCTCTTCAAATAAAAGTTCTTCAATCTCATCTCTATCTATGACTCCATACCTATCTACATTACTAATGTCCAGGTAATTAATTAAGTGATCGTCTGGAGTATTTGCCCCCAATGACTCATCATTAATTATTGCTATATCACGCAGTCGATCTACTGTCCAGGTTGCTGGGATTTTTCTTTTAATGAAGCCATTATCTATATCAATTGACTTCCCACTATCTTCCTTTTTTTTGGCCGTTAATAACTCATTGACTTTAGTAAAAAAATACTGTTGCAACTTACGAAGCTGCTCATGTTTTCTCTCTACAACTTTATCAATTTTAGTACATGCATCTCCTAAATAGAAGGCAATGGCCTTTTGTTCCTCTTCCGGAGGAATAGGAATATATAAATTTTTAATTCTTTCAACGGCCAAGCCAGGTTGTGCAGCAGCATTTGAATAACGATTTAAATTCATGATTCGGAGAAGTTCTCCTAACCATAGTAATTCGAATTTTTTAACAGGTGTAGCGACTACAGCATGTTCCGTGGCCCAAAATTTTCCAGAAGCATAATTAATGTTACCACAAAGAGCCCCCTGTCGACCTATTAGAATTCGATCTCCCTCATGTGTATATGATGATGTATATCCCCGTTGCCCATTTCCACCATATACTGGGAAATCCCCCTGTTCATCTATTTCTTCTGAAGTAATCGTCTCTCCACTTTTTAAATTTACTAGATCTTTTATTCTACCAACAGACCATTTGTTGGGAATATCCTTTAACCATTTGCTATTTTTAGCTTCTTTCTTACTCCTAATCATAAATTCTTAATTTGTGATAATATCTTTTCAGCCTCTTCTTCCAATGCCCAAAAATCCTTTATTATTTCTTCGCTAGGATCGGGTTCTTCATATTCATAAAAATAAAGGTTAGGCAGTATTTCATATCCCAATTGGTCATACTCTTCCCAGCTTATTATTTTATAATTAATTTCACTATGTAAAAAATCATTGATATATGCAGACTTATCACCTGCCGTTAAATCAAACGGTATATACTCATTATCAACAATGTAATGTCGATGGGTAAAAGAAGCCTTAATAGTGCATTTATCCAGCCAATCTTTTACAACTGAGACTTTAACATCTTCAAGGTGTTCAAATGTTTCCTGTATCAAGTCACGAAAAACAGGACCAAAGCCCTTAGAACCTTCGTAGTGTATATCAAAATGATGGAAATCGTTCTCTGGAGTTTCCAAATCAACATGAACTCTTAAGTCTCCATATAACTCAAACCTCTTTTTTATATTTTGGGTACTTAATTTAACATCAAGATCTTCTGTAACCCACATTTGCTCCTCATTTTCATCTTCTTGCCAGAATACCACCTTGACTTTGTGGTAAGCGAAATCTTTTGTAGAAAAGAGTTTTAACTTCTTTGACTCTTCAAAATTCCTAAACTGATTATAGATCCATTTACGCTGCTCATCAGTAATGCGGTGACGTTTTTCTCCAAAAGAAGAAGACTCCTTTTCAAATTGATCTCGTGCATCGATCAAACAAACTTTATCTTTTTTATATTCTGGCTTTTTATTATTCAATAGCCAAACATAGGTATATATTCCTGTATCATAGAACATTTGGTCGGGTAGCATTACTATTGTATCAAGTAAATCATTCTCCAAAATATGGCGCCTGACTTCACTTTCACTTTGTGTGGCATCACCATTACTTAAAGGTGATGCGTTAAAAAGAATGGTTATTTTAGAACCTCCTTCCTCAACTGGCTTCATCTTTTCAATCATTGTTTGAAGAAACAAAAATGCCCCATTGTCTGAAGGAGGTGTACCCCAGCGATAACGAGATTTGGATAACTTGTTTACATCTGAACTATAATCACCCCAATCTACACCAAATGGTGGATTAGAAAGCATGTAATCAAATTGCTGTCCTGCATGCTTATCACCGTCATCCTGAACACTATCAATATCCGGTATTAGCGAATTACCGTGAGTAATATTACTACCAGTCTCCCCCTTAATAATCATATCTGCTTTACAAACTGCGTAGTTTTGTGCCAGCATTTCTTGTCCATTTAGGAGTACCAGTTCTTCTACCTGTCGAGCCTCTTCTTCAGTATCTGCCCTATCTACTAAATGCTCTTTAGCTACGGAAAGCATACCTCCCGTTCCACAGGCTGGATCATAAATAGAAATTGCTTCTTGTGTTTCTGCTGGGTCAAAATCAATCTCAAGCAGATCAACCATTATTCGAATAATCTCTCTTGGCGTAAAATGTTCACCTGTATCTTTAGCATCATCCTCCGAAAATCTACGAAGTAACTCCTCGTACACATATCCCATCTCTAAGTTTGATAGGCGACTTGGACTAAAATCTTCTTCAGCTGCCAACTGTATAATACTTTTTAAGCCGATTGGCTTTAACCATCTGCTGAACAGTATGGCGGTAATTAAACTTGTCTATTACATCGTCAATATCTTTGCTGAAACCATTTAAATAATTCCGAAAGTTGGATTCTACTTGAGATGAACTTTCATCAAGAATCGACTCAAGTGTCCAATAGGTTTCATTAAAAAAAGGAAGAAAATTTTTCTCTTTAAGTTTAACACGTTCTTTTAGTGTCTCTTCATCAATATCTGGTGAATTTGATTTTATCTCATTAGCAAACTCTTCCCTTTTCACTTCCAACACACATTCAATTCGTCTGATCATTATCATTGGAAGAATAACAGTTGGATAGTCTTTAGCCTTAAATTTAGCACGAAGCTTTATCGCTCCCTTCCAAATTTCATCAGCAAGATTTTCAAGCCGTCCCTTTTGTAGCATTTATTGTAAAAGTTATTTAGTTATTGTTAATCAAAAATAAAAAACAGTATTTGATAATATGACAAACATAGTTTTTCAACTAAGGTCCACCAAAATTTTTTAGAAAATATTTCATAAATATAGAATGATCTTAGGTTATAATTTCAGGGATCGCCAATATATTTTCGCTCCAGTGTATTCATCTTACTGAGAGCATCTTCTATACGCTGATTAATCCTACTTTCCCTGAGAATTTCCCTCTGAGCATCTGAATCCCAGTTATCGAGAGATACCGATACCTTGACCTGAGAGAGATCTCTACCCTGGAGCCATCCTCTGTTATTCTGAGGTAAACTGGGGCTTTGTTGTGCTTGTCGATTTTATCTTTCCTGATGTAAATGTGCGGTTTTAACTTGTACATAATTGTTACCATTTGAGGTTTTTATTTCAATCGATACCAAAAGATCGAAATCCCAATTGGCAACCTAAATGGTAACCAGCAAGTCAAAGAAAGGTGAATGAATACGGAGGGGATAAAAACAAAAAACCCTCCATACGGGCTGTATGAAGGGATCTGTTCAAATCCGAAGATTTGATAGTGGAGGTGCGGGAATCGAACCCCGGTCCGAAATGGTATATCGTTCAAGCATCTACATGTGTAGTTTCCATATTGGATTTCGCCTGATGCTCTGCCTGGAAACTAGGCTAACACCACGCTAGTCTGCTAAAGTTTTACACATGCCCCGACAGACGGCGGAGCACATGCTATCCTGTCATAGTCGACGTTCAAACGGCACTGACAGGCAAGAAGCCGAGTGAACGGCAAAGCTGCTTACGCAGCTAAGCTGTAAGAGTAATTGTTGTCAATTACAATATTTGCATGATGGTTTTTATACGAGTGCCATCGCTCGAACTCGCCATGCAGCCTGCGATGCTACGCATTCCGTCGAATCCATTACACCCCCAAAATGTGAAAGAACGTTTGTTCGGCCTGTTTTCCTCAAAGCCGTCCAATACAACGTTTCATAACGCGCTAAAATTCCTATTATTTTTCTGACCAAATACAATGGCAAATACATCAAAAACTATTTTTGCGTCCGTGTAAACAACGCGTTGACCCCACCCTGCTTTAGCGTGAACTGAGCGTATTTACCACTTTTAAGTGAGTCAAATTCCATCGAAAGACTCACTTTATCCGATTTGAGTGTTGTTGGTGAGGCGGCCCGCAGCGGCAAGGCACTCTGCCCGGTAGCTTGCACAAACAGTTGTTCGTTTTTGATGAAAATTTCAATATCCATCGGCAGCTGTTCAGAAGAGTACAGGCCCGGAAACTGCTTCATCTGCCTTTTCGTAAGGGTAACTTCTTCGAATGAGGGCATTTCAAAATCTCTGCCAAACGTTATACTCAAGACCCCTATAAGAATGTCATTGAGGCTATAATTCAACGCATTGGCAGTAAGCGCAACAGCTACCTGCTCGTTGGGAAAATAGGCGACATTCGATTGAAACCCGTCTATTCCACCGTTATGTCCATATGCTGTTTTATCATGAAACGGAAATTTCATTATTCCAGTCCCAGTTGCTGCTCAATATCGGTCATCCTGTCCAGCGACTGTTCGCTAACCAGCCTTCCCCGAAACAGAGCGCGTATAAAGGTTGTAAGATTTTTCGGGGTAGATACGATTGCTCCTGCCCCGTGCGGAATGGACATGTCGGTCTCAGAGGCTTCTTCCCAGGTCGTTCCATTCCAGTTGAAAGACGCAGCCTCGTTGTCGGCCAGTTCAATGCCATCTCCGTAATAAGTGCCGGTAAGCCCAAGTGGTTGCGCAATCCGTTTCTGCAACTGGCTCGCGTAAGAATCACCGGTGATATCCTCAATGATATAGCCCAGCAGTACATAATTGGTATTGCTGTAGGAGGTTTTCTCTCCGGGTTCAAATTCCAGCTCCAGTGAACGTATCATGTCCAGCATCTGCTCCCTGGATCGCTGCTCGGTCATCCACTCCTGGTAATCTTCACGGTTGGTAAAATTAAATAATCCCGACCGGTGCGCCAGCAAGTGCCTGATGGTAATTGAGTCCGCTCCGGCTACTTGAGGATAATATTGATCCAGCGTCTGCGAAAGAGCAAGCTGATTCTCCTCGGCAAGCTGCATGATCATAACCGAGGTAAATAATTTGGTGATGGAACCAATCCGGTAGATCGTCTGCTTCTCCGCCGCTACCTGTCGCGGCTGTTTGTGGCTCAGCCCGTACGCCTTATTAAAGATCGCCTCCCCATTTTTCAGCACCGTAACAGACCCCATAAACTTATCGTTGTCGTGCAGAACCTGCAGGTAGTCATCCAGTTTGGCGGTATCAAATTCTTGCACCTGTTGAGCAGATGCCGCATACAGTGAGATAAATAACAGCATCAGCAAACATGAAAATCCTCGAACTGCGTTTTGAAATCGATGCATCATCTTTCCCTGTTCTTGGTTGGGATTTAATTGGAAATGCAGGTAGTGCCGTACGAAGTCTGGTGTCGCTATGTTACAAACGTTGAAACGGGAGTAGTTGCGCAGGTCCAATTTAGGCTTTGTATGACGAGAACCGCCTTTTTAACATAGGAGTAAAATATCCGTTTCGTTAATGCCTCTCTGAACAGTGTCTCAGTCCTAAATTAAGCAAGAAAATCCTCCTTTGAAGGAGGTGCAGGAGGATGTTAGACTCAGTATTTCAATATGATTTTATGAGAAGATACCGCGCATCACATTCCGGCAAATCCCCCTAGCCCCCTTTGGAAGGGGAAAATACCTGTTTGCAAAAAATTCCTGTACCTAACCTCCCAGATCTAGTGTAGTTATTAGGATACCATTCTTCCTCATTCACAAACGTATCCTACTATTATCTGTTACCTGTGTAAACCTGTGGCTAATTACGTAACGAATTTAGTGATACCAACACTAGCTCCCAGCCTCTAGATCACAATTTCGCGGGCCGGGGGACGCATATTGTAGCTGGAGCTCATAACGCGACCATACGCGCCGGTATTGGCGATCAATATCACATCGCCCTCCTCAGATTCGGGGAACAGCCGGTCGATGCCCAGCTTGTCACCAGACTCACAGATAGGACCCACAATATTCGCAATCTGTCTGGCCGGTTCATCCATCCGGGAAAGATTCACAATGGAATGATGCGCGCCGTAAAGCGCAGGACGAATAAAAGAGTTCATGCCCGTTTCTATTCCGATATATTGAACTTTACCCTTTCCTTTGGTCTGGGTTACCCGCGCAATCAGCACCCCGGCGGTAGCCACCAGGTATCTGCCCGGCTCCATCCAGATATCATATTGGGGAAATGCTTTTCTGAATTCACTGAGTGCATTCTCCACTTCCTGAAGATCCAGCACCGACTGCATCTCATTTTCGCGGATGCCAAGTCCCCCTCCCACATCCAGCACCTCAACCGTATCAAATTGACCGGCCGCATCGGCCAGGATCAGCGCCGTTCGTTTCCAGCTCTCCGGATCTTTGATACCGCTGCCGATATGAGCGTGCATTCCTTTCACCGTTATATTATTATGATCAACGATTGATTTCACTTCATCCAACTCAAAAAGTGGAATTCCAAACTTGGAGTTCACGCCGCCGGTACGCACGTGTTTATGATGCCCGTGACTGTGACCCGGATCGATCCGCAGGAAAACCTCATGACCTTCAAATGTTTCCGGCCACTGCTGAAGGATAAATATATTATCCAGCGTAACATGAATACGCTCCTCCAACGCTTGTTCATATTCCCTTCGCGGTGCAAAATTCGGAGTGAACAGGATACGATCGCGATCAATTTCCGGAAAGAGTTCCAGCACATAGCGTACTTCGCCGATCGACACACATTCAAACCCCAAACCCTGCTCGTAAAAAATCTGCAAAAGTTCCTGGTTGGCATTGGCTTTCACGGCATAAAAGAGGTGGTCAAGTGATTTTAGTTTTTTTAGATTCTCAACTGTCTGCCTGGTGTGATCCGAATCATACACATACAATGCTCCTTCCTGTTCGGCGAGCTCCACCAGTTGCCGGCGCTTGCTCATCCACCAGCTGTCTTTAAATTGTACGCCCTCCCCATCTCCGCCGTTGATCTGTTGCCAGGTAGGACCAAATGAAACCTGCCCGGATGATTTTGATATCACCTGCTCGTGGAGTTGCTGCACAAGTCGATCCGCCTGTTCCGAGGCTACCACAAAGGTAAAGTTGAGATCGTTAGCCGCTTGACTGACAAGATAAATTTCATGCTCCTGGAAAACCTCAAAGGCCGAGCCAAGCTGATGCAGTATCGTTCGGATATGACGCCCAAGCAAGCTTACGGCAGATGTCGATTCTATAATCTCTACCCGGCAAAGGGAGCCTAAATCCTGAACCAACTGATCACGAACCTCATTAAAATGCGTATTTGCGCCAGGATCCAGTGACACTGTAACGTTGGATTCGGATGTTGAAACCAAGTCGATGGACAATCCATGTTTCTTGAACACTTCAAACGCATCCGCCAGGAAACCGACCTGCTGCCACATGCCCAGCGTTTCCATGCTCACCAAAATAACATTGTTCCGTACCGCAATCGCTTTAACCAACGCCTCATCGTCTGCTACAGCGGCCGAAATGGTGGTCCCTTCCTGTTCGGGGTCCTGCGTCCATTTTATCTGTATCGGGATGTTGTGGCGTCGTGCTGGCATGATGCAGCGCGGATGCAGTACTTTGGCGCCATTGGTGGCAATCTCCTGCGCCTCAGCATAGACTGAGCTGATTGAGGAGCCGCGCCGACGGAATTTCATGCGGATTCGAAGAAAACATGCCCGGTACGTCGGTCCATATCTCGAGTCGTTCTGCACTCAGTTTCGCAGAAAAATAGGCCGCTGAAACGTCAGAACCGCCCCGTCCCAGCACTACCGTATTTCCGTCGCTGTTACTGGCAATGTAACCTTGTGTAATAATCAGGTCGGATTCTGCCGCCAGCTTCTGCTGCAGCTCTTCGTCTTTATCCGTATCACAAACAGCAGACATAATCAGTGATTTTTCGCTGGCATTTTCCACCGGTACGCTCTGCAGGATGGTACGGGCATCTTTCCACACCGCCTCAATACCTTGACGTTGAAGATACGCTACGCCCAGCTTCGTCGACATCAATTCACCCAGGGCCATAATGCGGGCCTGCACTTGATAACCGGCCTCCTGAAGCAGCGAAATACCTCGCGCAAGCTGCTCCAGTTCCTGGAACTCCTCCTCAAGAAGTTCGTCGGCATTCAATCCCAGGTCTTGCGCCAGCATGCGGTGCTGCTTTTTAATCTCTTCCACCACTGTTTCGCTCTCTTCCAGCGCGATGACTTTCTCCAGCTTGTTGGAAACGCCGCTGAGTGCCGAATGCACCAGGCAGACCTTAAATCCTTCTGCAAGCCGCTGCTGCAGGATGGATGCAATATTTTTCCAGTTGCTCAGAGAAGAAACACTGGTTCCTCCGAATTTAAGTACGATCCAGTTTTGGGAATGATTTGTCATTGGTAATTGTCTTTCAAAGATTAAAACTCAACAGGATAACGAATTTTTGCGCTCATTCTGAAAGCCCCATAATTTAACAGAAATTTAATTAGTTGTTGGGGCGAAAATAAGTATAACTTTTATGCCGTCATCTCGTAGCAGCGGTTCGAATATAATCCCAAAAACCAGCCTGGATTCTTGAGAATTTTTAGCCTCACTATTCTGATTTACGCCCTGCAGGTGCTGCCCGCCCTGGCGCAGGAACCGGCTTCTATTAATGGTTATGTAACCGACTCAGAGACCGGTGAAACGCTGATCGCCGCCAATATTGCGCTCGAGGATACGCGCAAAGGAACCTCCACAAATACCTCTGGCTATTACACGATCACAAATATTGAGCCCGGTACTTATAACGTGATCGTGTCATACATCGGATATCAAAACTACCGGCAGGAGATTTCACTGGCGTCAGGAGAATACCTTCGTTTAGATATCGAACTCACACCCGAGGGCGTGCAGATGGAGGAGATTGTCGTAGAATCGCAGGGAGAAAAAGAGGAACAGAAGAATATTGGGGTGGCGCAGGTGCAGACAGAGCTGATCAAAGAAGTACCCTCGGTATTTGAAGCAGATGTATTTCGCTCCATACAGCTTCTGCCGGGCGTAAAGGCGGCCTCCGATTTTTCCAGTGGACTCTATATACGTGGCGGCAGCCCCGACCAGACGCTAATTCTGTTGGATCGCACCACCGTCTACAATCCAACCCATTTCTTTGGATTTTTCTCCACCTTCAATCCCGATGCTGTTAAAGATGTGCGCCTGTACAAAGGGGGATATCCCGCTGAATACGGGGGGCGCCTGGGGTCGGTTCTGAACGATCTATAACAAGGATGGCAACCGCAATGAGTTTGCCGGCACTGCATCCGTAGGGCTGCTGGCTTCCCGGGTATCCATTGAAGGGCCGTTCGAGAAAGGTTCGTACATGCTGGCCGTGCGCCGCTCTACTCTTGAGCCGATCCTTGCTGTTTTGCAACAGAGCCAGGAAAACATCCCCGAAAGTTTCTATTTCCTGGATTTGAATGGCAAAGTCAACTATGACGCAAATTCAAATAACAAGCTGTCGCTGGCCTTTTATTCTGGTACGGATGACCTGGTGTTCCCCTTTGCCGATGATGCCAGCATCAAACTGAACTACGGGAATCAGACAGTGAGTTCTACCTGGACCCATATTTTTTCAAACAAGGTGTTCTCCAACTTTACGGTAACCGGCTCGCGCTACTTCAATTTTCCCTCGTTCAATATTGCCGAAACTCCGTTCAAACGTTCGAATAATATCTACGATTTTTCAGTAAAGGGCGATATTGAATATCAGCCGAACGACCGCCATTCGGTGTCCACTGGCTTCTGGAGTGGAATTATGACCCTGAAAATACAGGACGTTTTTGACGGCCAAAACACGTTTAATTCTCGCATACAGTCAAATTATACTTCAGTTTATGCTCAGGATGAGTGGGAGATCAGCGACCAGTTTGAATTGACGGCGGGCCTCCGACTGAACGGCTTCAGCGAGGGGAATTACTGGGAGCTGGCACCACGTATCTCCCTGGAATATCAACCTGTTCAACAAGTCCGCCTGCAGGCGGCATATGGGCGCTACAACCAGTTCCTTACGCTGATCTCCAACGAGGCGTTCTCCGGCTTTGACACCTGGCTTACCACTGACGACGGCGTGGAACCTGCCTATGGTGATCAGTTTGTGCTGGGTGCCAAGACACTGCCGTGGGAGGGCTACGGGCTGGACCTGGAGGTCTACTACCGCACGATGAGAGATCTGTTTGACTTGAATCCCTTTATCCCGGATGTGGCCGGGCTTGATTATCCTGAGCTATTCCGTTTTGGCAAAGGTCATGCCTACGGCACCGAACTTATGTTCGAGCGACGGGCAGGTCGGCTGACCGGCTTTCTGGGCTATACCTTCAGTGTTTCCCGCCGGAAATACCCGGGCTTCAATACGCCGATCGGTCAGCCACAAAACGCCCGGTTTTTTCCTCCAAAGTATGATCGAAAACACGATATCAACCTGGTTATGAATTACCAGCTAAGCCAACGGTGGGATGTCTCGGCCGTATTCAATTACTCCACCGGCCAGGCTTATACCAAGCCACTCGGACGCACGCAGGCGATCGACTTCCCCACCGAATCCCAGCCGCTCGATGCCCTGATCATCGGCAAGGTTAACGCTTCGCGGCTGCCGGCCTATCACCGGCTGGATGTGGGCTTCAACCGATCGGGCAGCTTCTTCGGGCTGGGCGATGCCGAATGGCAGTTCCAGCTTATCAACCTCTATTCACGCCGCAACGTGTGGTTCTATAATTTCAATGTGGAGGAAAACCCGATTGAGCGCGAAGAGGTCACCATGCTCCCGATCCTACCGAATATCTCTTACACTGTAAACTTTTAGGCTGATTATGATTAAATCCTCAATCCCCGCCTTCGTAATTTTACTGCTGCTCTCTGCAGCGGGATGCGAGCTGTATCCCCAAGATGAGTTTGAAGAGGATTACGTGGTGGAATCTTACCTGGTAGCCAACCGTCCGCTTCCGCAAATTCGTATTTCCAAAACCACACCCATCGATTCGATGTATGATTTTACCGATGCGGCCGTCACCAGTGCAGAAGTGGAGGTTCGTTTGCTGGATGAAAACGGCAATGCGGATGAGACGTTCGAGTACGGTATTCAATCGACAGGAGTGTATGTGACAGGTTCCTCCCACAGGGTACTGCCGCGCCGAAGGTACGAGCTCTATGTTACATTTCGGGACGCCCCTGATGAAATTCGAGCGCAGACCTTTGTGCCCGGCCAGTTTGGTTCAGTGGGTAATACGGTGGATTCGATCGCCTACCAGGATCCTGCCCAGATCGTCATAAACACAAGCCGCAGCTACTACCCGAATCGGCAATCCTTTTTCATCTTCAGCGTGGTAGCCCTTCAGCCAGAACCGGGAACTCTTACACCGTTTTATGCCGACCAGTTGAATAATGAGGACACCGAGCTTTCCAACTTTTACACCAACTCTTCGGGCATTATAAATGAACAGAACTATGAGGAAAATGAGAATAATACTCTCACACTGCGTGTCCCCTGGCTGGCTGTTGCTTTTTATGGTGATACCTACATCATCGCCAACGCTATTGATGACAATATGTATGACTTTTACCGCACGCAAGACGTTCAGGGAGGCGGAAGTACACTGCCCCCGGGTGAATTCCAAAACGTGATCTACAATGTTGAAGGCGGCATCGGGGTGTTCGGGAGCATGGCCAGCGACACCGTGCGGGTGTATATCCGGCGGAATGAAAACTAGCTGTGGCCAAATCAGTTGTTGAAAAAAATTCCACCCTTTCTGGTGCGTCTATAATAATTTTCTCCGATTCCAAGTTATCATTACATTAAGACATTCAGATAAACCATACCCATCAAATATCGTTTAGATGATAAAGAAGTTACTTTCCCTGCTACTTTGTTTTGCATTTTTATGGAGCATGGCTGCAGTAAGTTTTGCCCAATCTAACGGCGATATAACCCTGGCTCGCATCAAATACCGCGGCGGGGGCGACTGGTATAACGATCCATCGGCCTTCCAAAACCTAATCGAATTTACAAATAGCCAGGTGCCCATATCCATCTCAACAGAATATGATGATGTGGCCCTCGGAAGTAGAGATCTCCACAAATATCCCTTTGTTTTTTTAACCGGCCACGGCACCATCTCTATCAACCAGGCGGAAGCCAGCAACCTGCGGGAATATCTCGACAACGGCGGCTTTCTGTATGTGGATGATGACTACGGGCTGGACGACAATTTCAGAAAGATGCTTGAGCAGGTGTATCCCAGCGAAGAGCTGGTTGAACTGCCGTTTCAGCACGCCATCTATCACCAGGTGTACGATTTTCCGGAAGGGCTGCCCAAAGTCCACGAGCATGACAATAAACCGCCCCAGGGATTTGCGATTTTCCGAGAGGGTAAGATGGTCGCTTTTTATAGCTATGAATCAAATCTCGCGGACGGGTGGGCCAACCCGGAAGTCCATAATAACCCGGAACCGCTGCGACAAAAAGCGCTCCAGATGGGCACCAATATTCTGGTCTATGCCCTCGTCAGCGGCCGGTAATTTCATGTTTATTTTAGTATCGATCTCTCCTTGTAAAGACGTTACGCAAAGGTCAATCTGTATCGACTCAAGTGATAAAGTGTACATAAGCTAAGCTTAGCCTTTATGATAACTCAAAGCGATCTCCACCACAGAAGCTGTGGTCAATTCCCACGGTAAAATCGTGGCTGGCCAGATGGGTTGCGACGACATTACACCTAGCCCGAATTTCTCACAACGATTTATGTAGGCAGAAACTTATATCAGAATTTTGAGGTAATAAATGATCTAACATGGCAAACATATAGTAACCCAAGGTGAGCTCGGTGTAACCACAATCACAGATATAGATACCAAGGGCTGAAATGAACCGCATTCCATAATGATGCGTAAACCAATACAAGCCGTTTTATTCAAGAGAAACAGCAACAAATTCACAATTTACAGATTGAGTAGCGAACCAGTAACGGTCTCCCCCTTTTTAATTGCTCTATACTTTTTACTGATAAATTTTTTGATGATATTTAGAGCTGTTTATTGTAACGATAACTTAGGTTGAAATCATATGATTATCCCTATCGCCAGTGATCATGCGGGGTTCGAGGCCAAGGAAAAAATCGTAAAGATTCTGGAGGAGATGGGTCACATGCCGGTCGATTTTGGCACACATTCTGATGAATCGGTGGACTATCCCGACTTTGCCGTGCAGGTGGCACAAAAGGTGAATGCCGGGGATCACGAACAGGGCATCCTGGTTTGCGGCAGTGGACAGGGCATGTGCATGACAGCCAACAAGTTTGAAAACATACGGGCCGCGCTGGTCTACAATAACAATTCTGCAGAGTTGAGTCGACAGCATAACAACGCAAATATACTTTGCCTGCCGGGGCGGCAACTAAGCGACGATGAGCTGCGATCCATTCTCAAATCCTGGTTTGAAACAAAATTTGAAGGCGGTCGCCATGAGCGGCGCGTCAATAAAATCCATTCCCTAACTGAAAAAGACGATTAATGAAATCACTTGCTGAACAAGACCCGCAAATTTTTGATCTGCTGGACAAAGAGCGCAAGCGGCAAAACAACAACCTTGAACTTATCGCTTCCGAAAATTTCGCTTCTCGCGCCGTTATCGAAGCGATGGGCTCAACGTTGACCAACAAGTATGCTGAAGGATTGCCCGGCAAGCGGTATTATGGAGGATGCGAATTTGTAGACCAAGTGGAGGACCTTGCCAGGGAACGAGCAAAAAAACTGTACGGCGCTGACTGGGTTAATGTGCAGCCTCACTCCGGTGCACAGGCCAATGCAGCTGTATATCTGACCTTTATGGAGCCTGGTGAAACTCTTCTTGGCCTGGACCTTTCCCATGGTGGACATCTTACACATGGATCACCGGTAAATTTTTCTGGTATTTTGTACAATCTCGAGTTTTATACCGTTGAAAAGGGAACCGGCCGCATCGATATGAACAAGGTGCGCGACAAGGCGAGAAAAGTGAAGCCCAAACTGATCTCAATTGGTGCTTCAGCCTACCCGCGCGACCTTGACTACACGGCATTCCGTGAAATTGCTGACGAAGTGGGCGCCTACCTGTGGATGGACATGGCTCACACAGCCGGTCTTATTGCGGCAGGATTGATGAACAATCCCCTGCCGTATTGCGACGTTGTCACCACAACCACGCACAAAACCCTTAGAGGTCCGCGTGGAGGCATGATTTTGATCGGCCAAGATGGTAAAAATACGCTCGGCGTAAAAGCCAGGAAATCAGGGCGCACAAAAAACTGGAGTGAAGTTCTTGATTCCGGCGTTTTCCCCGGCACACAGGGGGGGCCTTTGATGCACGTTATTGCCGCTAAAGCGATCGCGTTTGGAGAGGCTCTTTCAGATGAATTCAAAGAATATCAACGGCAAACTAAAAATAACGCGCAAACGCTGGCAGTAAGTTTTAAGGAAAAAGGATACAAACTCGTCAGCGATGGTACCGATAATCATCTTATTTTGGTAGATCTGCGCAACAAAGGGTTAACCGGCAAACAGGCCGAGGAAGCCTTGGAAGCGGCCAACATCACGCTAAATAAAAACATGGTTCCGTTTGATGATGAAAGTCCATTTGTGACCTCTGGCATTCGAATAGGGACCCCCGCAATGACCACGCGCGGTTTCGGTACGGATGAATTCGAATTTGTGACAGAATTAATAGACAAAGTTTTACAACAACCCGATGAGGAATCGGTCCAGGTAGAAGTGAAGCAGCAGGTCAAAGAACTCTGCGACCAATTCCCGCTGTATAATTTTGTTACGGCCTAAGGAGATTTTTCGTCGGCAGACTGCTGCTCCGTGATTTCCTCTGAATCTTTGGTCGTTTTTTTGAATTCGACAATACCCTGGCCGATGCCACGAGCGAGCTCAGGTATTTTCTTAGCTCCAAAAAACAGAATGACAACAGCAAAAATGATAAATATTTCGGTTCCACCAAAACTCATAAGTATCCATTTTATTTAATATTAGCAGCGATAACTGTTTTATTTGCCCTGTGTAAGATCTTAAAAATTGTTGGACTCTATAAATCTGATAAATATGTTCACCAGGAATACAAAGATTGTTTTGTGAAAGATTTTTAGAGCAGATGAACTCGATAACATTTAATTTTACTGTTGAGGTACGTTTTTGGAAGAAAGAGAAATAATGACACCCGATCCACCCCAGGCTACCATGCCCAAGGATCGTACCGACGAAATGTCTTTCCTTGAGCATCTGGAGGAATTGAGGTGGCACCTTATCAAAGCATTCGGCGGCGTTCTGCTGGGCATGATCATCGCTGCAATATTCGGGGATTTCCTCGTAAACCGGGTCATGCTCGGGCCTACACGGGCCGACTTCATCGTCTACCAGATTCTCGGGATCGATGCCATTGACCTGACGCTGCAGAGCCGTAAACTGCCGGGCCAGTTTTTTACGTACTGCGGTACCATTATCGTAATGGGCGTCATTATAGGTTCACCGATATTTTTCTACCAGCTCTGGGCATTTGTGGAGCCGGCCATGGAAAAGGCTGAAAAATGGAAATCACGCTTCAACGTGGCATTTATTACGTTCTTTTTCCTGCTGGGCATCTGCTTTGGCTATTTTGTGCTGGTTCCTTTTGCCGTTCAGTTTTTCAGCCAGTTCCAGATTGCCGACGTCATCCACAACGATTTTGATATCAATGAATATTTTAGCTCGTTAACCATGTGGGTACTCTCCTGCGGTATCATATTTCAACTTCCTGTGGTGAGTTATTTCCTTTCAAAATTCGGGCTGCTTTCCCCTGAGTTTCTGCGCCAATACCGGAAGCATGCCATCGTGGCCTGCTTTGTGATGTCCGCCTTTTTAACTCCACCAGATCCCGTCTCACAAATCCTTATCGCCATTCCTTTGCTGTTGCTCTACCAGTTTTCTGTTTGGGTAAGCAAGATGGGCGTTCGTCAACGTGAAAAAGAACTCAGAAAAGCGTGGGGCGAAGAATAATTTCCATCACCAAAAAACCGTTGTAGAACCTGGGTTTTAATTCCCTTAGTTTCTCCCTCTGATTTTATTTACATCTTTAATTTGAAGAAAATTTTTACCCTTTTAAATGAAACAATTCCGCAATATTCCATTGCTCTTGCTCTCGGCCTTCTCCCTGGTATTATTCGTAGCTATTCAGGGGTGCGATAACTCTACAACAGGTCCGATTCAACCCGATTTTTCAACAGTTCCCGACCCCTGGAGCATTGCTGAAGCCGATACATCTTTTACAACAGAAGAGGGTTGGAAGTCTATATAATTGAACAGGGAGAAACGGATGTACCTGCAATTACTGTAAGAGATCAGGTGAGCCTAAGGTACACCGGATGGGCCCAGGATGGCACCGTATTTACAAGTTCATACGCAAACGGAAGTACCTCACCTTCTACATTTAGTAACCTTACCCCTACTACCGTTGGCAATACTCCTGCACTCATTGAAGGTTTTCGAAAAGGCATTACAGAAGATCTAAATGGGACAATTGAGGGCATGCATATCGGCGAAAAAAGGAAGTTAGTCATCCCGCCCGAGTTCGGGATACGGCGACTCTCGTCGGGGTACCAATGGCTTCGATCTGCGTAATGATACGCTGGTATACGACATTGAGCTGGTTGAAATCCTCAGCTAAGCGCTAATTCACCGTATAAAATCGAGGAAGACGACGGGAAAGGCCCGTTACTATCTCGTAAGGAATGGTACCGGTTCGGCGTGCCCACTCATCGGCTGCTAAAGCGGCTCCCCCAAGGATATCTACCGGGTGACCAATTTCCAGGTTCTGATGATCCAAACCAAGGTACACCATAATATAGTTCATGGTTACCGTGCCAACGACGGGATATAAATCCCCGTTGATGCACACCTTCAGATTTCCTGAAATAATACGCGGTACTCCCTCCTCATATCCAACAGGAATCGTCCCGACAAAGCCATCCTGCGGCGCTTCCCATCGCGCGCCGTAACTCACCGTGTCACCTTTGCGGATTCTCCTTATTTGTGATAGATGAGACCTCCATAAAATACACGGCTTTAAACCCTCAACAGGTGTTGCGCCGGGCGCATAGCCGTACATACCGATGCCGACCCGAACCATATCAAAGTGGGAGCCGGGATAAAACGCCGTGCCGCCGGTATTGGCCATATGTGTAAGCAGGTTGGGGTCAAAATTGCTGCGAATCTCTTTAAATTTTTCCAGTTGAGCGGCGGCTTTATTTGAACCGGGATCTTCAGCAGTGGCAAAATGGGAGTAGATACCGGTGCATGCTACCTGGCCATGATTACTAATCGCCTCTTTGATGACTGGAATCTCCTCTTTAAACAACCCTAACCGACCCATACCGGTATCAAAATTAAGGTGAAACTCGGTACCGGGTTGCAGCTTTTTTATCTGCTCGGGTCGGCTAACAGTGGCCGTCAAGTCGCGGCTGACATACACCGGGGCCGATCGCTCACGAGGCACCCCAAATACCAGGATGGGCAGTTCAATCCCTGCCTCACGCAGTTCAATCCCCTCATCTACATCGTTGACCGCCAGCCAGGCCACTTGATCCTCTATCGCCTTGGATATCTCTACGGCGCCATGGCCATATGCATCGGATTTTACTACTGCCATCTGCCGCACTCCATCCGCCAGGAATTTATTTAATACGCTTATATTTTCCCTTAACACCGAGAGGTCGACTTCAATAAAAGAATTCCCGGAAAACTTTCTGGTCATAGTGCCCTGTAGTTCTTGATTTTCTTATCCTGTATCACTCAACGTTCTTAGAAAAACCGATTCTTCTTATTTAAATCTTTGAGAATAACCCTCGCTGCATTTCGCCCTGCAGCACCAAACACTCCACCGCCCGGGTGACAAGAGGCGCTGGATAGATACAAATTTTCAATCGGCGTTTTATATTTACTCATTTCTGGGATAGGCCTGAACATAAACATCTGGTCGAAGCTCATCTCCACATGCATCACATTGCCCCGCGGCATGGCGTGTTTTCGTTCGATATCCAGCGGCGATTGGATGTACCAGTCGATCAGCTTGCCCTTCATGTTGGGGGCGTAGCGAGTCACTACATCATAAATTTTTTGTGCTTCTCGCTCGCGGATCTCATCCCAATGTTCCCCATTGCTTAGCTCATAAGGATGCCACTGAGCCCATGCGAAGAGCGTGTCTCCGCCATCCGGGGCCACGTCGGGATCAATTTTAGAGAATGTCATTGCCAAAACAGCGGGATTTTCCGGGGGTTGGCCACGCATATGATCACCAATCGCATTATTAAGATACTGCCTGGAGGGTGCCAGCAGCTGCATGCCGTTGTGGATGTGCGGATCTCCGGGCGCTGCCGTGTATTCCGGCAACTCTTCTACCGCACAGCGAATCACCATGCCAAAACCGTTACCGACGTTGATATTTTCCACTTTCTCATAAAGCGATGAATCGAGATGCTCCCGGCCCACCATGCCCATTATCGTTTTCTGAACATGCGCGTTAGAGACGATTGTATCCGCAAAAAACTCTTCGCCTTTTACCGTTTGCACGCCGATCGCTTTACCGTTTTCAACAATGATTTTATCAACTGCTGAATTTTTTCGGATCTTCCCATTGTGTGCCTCTACCAATTTGGCCATCGCCTGGGTAAGCATGCCGCTGCCACCCCGCGGATGCTTGGCACCACTCTGGTGCAGCATCGACTGCCACCCGGCAAAATCGCCCGTAGCGGGGTGATCTGGAGTGGGGCCGGACTGGGCGGCGAACCAGATCAACGCAGCCTTCATCCAGGGATTTTCAAAGGCATCATCCACCACCTTTCCGTAACTGCTGAAAATTTTCTGGACTCCAGACACATGTTCTCCTTTTTTGAACATCGCCCCGTTTCTAATCTGTCCTTTGGCCAGCTCACTTACTATATTTTTTCCCGTCGGTGGAACCATAAATGCTTTCAAAACACCTTGGTTTACCCTGCCCCAGAAATCCACAAACTCCCTGTAATTCTCTACATCCTCAGGAGCAACCTTGGCGATCGAGTCCAGCGTGCGTTCAACATCCTTGTAAAAATGGATTACGCCCTTTTGGGAGGCCGAAGGTGGCAGCGGATACGACATAATAGGGTCCATCTCAATATAATCCAGCCCATACTTTTTGAGCTCCAGCTCTTCCAGGATGCCCGTCTGGTGGATCATAATATGTACCGAAGACCCGACATCCATACGGAAACCCGCAGGATATTCTTCTGACTGAAACATCGTTTCGGTGCTTACGGCACCGCCAATATTTTCTCGCCGTTCAAGTACCAATACGGAATGCCCCTGTTTGGCCAGGTAACACCCGGTAACCAATCCATTATGACCCGAACCAATGATAATTACATCGTAGTTGTTCATTGTAATAGTTATTCGCTTTTTATAACATCAAGCTGCTTAAATCGTACAGCCATACGTTGTACATATAATTTCCGAACCAAACAAATCATTTCCTGATCATGAAATTTTTTCAAACCCTGATTGCGTCTATCCTGGGGGTGCTGATTGCACTCTTTCTTGTTGTAATCATCTTTTTTATTACGCTATCCAGCAGTACGCAACAGCCCGAACCATACGTGCGGGATAATACCGTTCTTAAAATTAATTTGCAGGGTTCTCTACCCGCTCAACAGTCCAGCAATCCATTTGATGAGCTGATCAATCCCGGTAGCTCAACGAAAGTCTCTCTTGAATCGCTGCGCAACAACCTGGATAAAGCCGCCACGCACGACAAAATTAAAGGTGTTTGGCTGGAGATCGATTTTGTTTCAGAAGGATGGGCCAACCTTCAAGAGGCTCACCGGCTCATTTCCACATTCAGGGACAGCACCGACAAATTTGTTTACGCAAGCACTACCGATCTGGGCTACAATGAAAAGGGATATTACCTGGCTACTGCGGCGGATTCGGTGTTTTCTCCCGAAGAATCGTTCTTTGAGTTTGATGGATTTTATTCACAAGTGACGTTTTACACCGGCCTGTTCGAGAAATTGGGGATTGAAGCGGAAATTGCTCGTCATGGCGAATACAAATCGGCCGTGGAGCCATACTACCAGAAAGAGCTTTCCGAAGAAAGCCGCTATCAGCTGGAGCAGATGCTGATCGATATCAACGACACATTTGTGAATGCAGTCTCTCAAAAAACGGGCAAAACGGTCGAAGCGATCAATGCCCTGATCAACGACGCCCCAAGCCTCATGGCCAAAAAGGGATTTGAAAACGGATTGATTGACTCTCTTCTGTCACCGGGTGATATGGAATCGCTCATTAAAAAGCGGGCGGGTACCGGCGATGAGAACTCGCTTCAAAGCATCTCCAACAGTCGTTACAGCCGGGTTTCACCTAGCACGGCGGGTCTAGAAACAGGTTCTACAAGTAACAAGATTGCCGTCATTTACGCCAACGGACCTATTGTATACGAAATTAGCAACAACGCTCCATTCGGCAATCAAGAGCTCATTACGACCTCCTTCTTTGATGAACAACTGGAAGAGATTCGAGACGATGATGATGTAAAAGCATTGGTCGTTCGTATTAACAGCCCTGGGGGCTCGGGCAGTACATCAGATCTGATCTGGAGCAAACTCCGCGATTTTTCGCAGGAAAAGCCGGTAATCGCCTCCATGGGTCCGGTTGCGGCCTCAGGCGGATACTACATCGCCATGGCGGCTGATTCCATCGTTGCTGAGCCGACTACCATCACCGGCTCCATCGGCGTATTTGCTACCAAATTCAATACGAATCAGCTCTGGAACGAGCAGCTGGGCATCACCTTCGACCAGGTAAAGACGCACCAGTACGCCGATTGGCTGGATCCTACCAGGGGATTCACCGAAACGGAGCGCAAAGCGTATCAGCAGTTTGTTGATGACTTTTACCAAACCTTTATTAGCAAAGTGGCACTATCCCGCAATATGAGCGTAGAGGCCGTCGATAAAGTGGCAGGCGGTCGAGTATGGACCGGCCAGGATGCACAGGAACAGAACCTGGTTGACCTTCTGGGCGGTATGGAGAAAGCCCTGGATGTAGCCGCTGAGAAAGCGGACATCACCGACTACACCGTGGCTACCTATCCCGAACCCAAAGACCTTTATGAACTGTTGATGAGCTCCGCGCAAACAAAGGTAAAAGCGATGCTGGGCGAACTGTTCTGGATGCCCAGCGAACAAACAGAGAAGCTCAAAACGTTGTTTAAACACGGTAGAGGTGAGCCGTTGTTAATATTTCCTTACGAGTTAAACATAAATTAGCGGTATGAAGATTGGACGCTTCACCATAGAGCAGCTGAGTGAGGGCAAATTTGAGGTCTTCAAAGACGGATCATTCAACAAACTAGCCGCCGAAACCGAAGAGGAGAACGTATCCTTTGAGCTAAGTACTTCTTCTGCTGTCATTGGCATTGATCCGATCCTTATCTCTAACGGCGAAAACCATATATTACTGGATACTGGTCTTGGCTGGGGACTGGACGCGGGAAGCAAATATACGGGCGTATCCAATGTGGTTACTAACCTCTCTATATTCGGCCTGCAACCCGTCGATATTACCCATGTTATCTTGACGCATCTTCACTACGATCACGCTGCAGGTTGTACCTATACGGATGAGGAAGCCACGACCAAGGCGACCTTTCCCAATGCCAGATACTACCTGCAGAAACGGGAATGGGAGCATGCTATCTCTCAGCTAGATAAATCGACTCATATTTTGGGTGCGGGGTATAAAATGGACGACCTCTATCGTCTCTACGCTGATGCTCATCTTGAATTACTGGAAGAGGATCAAAAAGAGATTCTGCCGGGTTTAAGTATCCAATGGACGGGCGGGCATACGCCGGGTCATCAAATTGTGGAAATTTCAGATAATGGAGAAGCGGCTTACTACCTGGGCGACCTCTTGCCCAGTGAGAAGCATCTCAACCACTATGCAATGCGCCAGCTGGACCTGCATCCAAATCAGGCTAAAAAGAAAAAAATTAATCTTATGCGAAAGGTATGTGAGGAGAACGCCTGCCTCCTTTTCTATCATTCGTTGCACTCTAAAGCCGGTGTCCTCATCAAAGACGACAAGCATAAATATGTGTTAAAGGATCTTTAGACTAGTCTTTTAAACCAAGGGGATTCCATCTGACTAAGCGATAGGGATGTAAACATGATAAGGGGGCGTGTTAACAAGCTTCAGTTGGTGGATGACACAAATTATATGCGTGGTTTCTATCATATTTATCTACCTAAAGAATCTATGCACTAAACCCGGATTATTCATGAATAATCCGGGTTAGCAGTTCGTAGACAAGGAATAAACTCTTTGTTCATGGAGAGCAAAAATTCTTCGTTGTCTTTAGTGCCTTTCATTTTATCAAGCAGGAACTCCATCGCCTCGTTGGCATTCATGCGGTTAAGATATCGGCGCAGCAAAACAACTTTTTCACGCTCGCTTTCCGGTACAATCAGTTCTTCACGGCGGGTTCCACTTTTGAAGATATCCATAGCAGGATAAATTCTGCGATCGGCCAGGTTGCGATCAAGGACAATTTCCATGTTACCCGTTCCCTTGAACTCCTCGAAAATCAGGTCGTCCATGCGAGAACCGGTCTGAACCAAAGCTGTAGCCAAAATCGAAAGACTGCCGCCATTTTCAATATTTCGTGCTGAGCTAAACAGCTGCCGCGGCGCTTTCAATGCTTCAGAATCGATACCACCAGACATGGTGCGGCCGGTGTTGGGCGCACAAATATTATAGGCACGCGACAAGCGAGTGATGGAGTCCATAAGCAATAACACATCATGGCCGCTTTCTACCAGTCGTTTGGCTTTCTCAAAGACAATTTCTGAGAGTCCTATATGGTTTTCAGGCCGTTCATCAAAGGTTGACGCAACCACCTCGGCATTCGCCACATTGCGTTCCATCTCCGTTACCTCTTCCGGACGCTCGTCAATCAACAGGATAATGATCTTGGTATCGGGCGCATTTTTGTTGACGGCGTTAGCTACGTTTTTGAGGATGGTCGTCTTTCCCGTTTTGGGTTGGGCAACGATCAATCCACGCTGGCCTTTACCAAGTGGTGCAAACAGGTTGATAAGGCGCGTGCTGTATTCGGTGGGTTTATACTCCAGCTGGTACCGCTCGTTGGGATAGATCGGCAGCAGATCCTCAAAATCTTCCCGGTTATCCATATCATGCGGAATCTTGCCATTTACGCCATCCACACGCAGCAGTGCAAAATAGCGTTCCCCCACTTTGGGCGGACGAATAATGCCAATTACGCAATCGCCCTGCTTCAACCGGAAACGCTTAATCTGTGAAGGAGATACATATATATCATCAGGACTGGCCTTGTAATTATAGTTTGAAGACCGCAGGAAGCCGTACCCGTCAGGTAAAATCTCCAGGGTACCTTCATTTATCAGGTAAGGACCTAGATCCGGCTGAATCTCGTCCAGCCGCTCCTGCAGAGTGGGAGCATCGGAATCCGGCAGGATGTCGTGCACACTCTTTTTCTTTCTTCTTTTCTTGCCGCTCGATTTCGACTTGGAACCGGAACCGCTTCGAGACCTGCCGCGATTCTGCTTCTGATTGCTATCAGATTGCCTTTTATACGGCTGCGTGTGTTTTATTTCCTCGTCTCCATTGCCTGAAGAGGTGCCAGAATCGTCATCTGGCATTTCTTCGGCCTGTTTCTGTGCCGTTTCGCTAATTTTGTCAATAAGCTGCTGTTTTCTCAATCCGGTAACTGACTTCAAACCTAGCTCACGCGCCAGTTTTTGTAATTCTTTAACCGTTTTGCGATCTAGATTTTCAATTTCCTCTTCAGTCAACCCATCGGTCTGGATATCCGACATAATGCTCTATTTACTGTGATTGGTTAAATTAATGTGAGATGAATATAAAATTCGTCGTAAGTAAAAATAATTTGTCTACTTAAGGGAGTTGATTACACAGCCACAATGCAAATGCAAACAATCAGAATAGAAAAGAAGCTGGTTAGTGGTTGGGATGAAGTGATTTTAGCCACTTCTGTACTGTTGCATAAAAGTAAAAACTTCCAGCAAAAATTACTAATTCTGACTTAAGTTCTTTTAATAAGCGTACCTGTTCTTTTTTATCGCCTGAAATGATTTGAACTTCGGGCACCCATTTTACGATATCACCAACATTGGCTGCTCTTTTAGACCCTTCAGTATAATAGTAGATTTTTTTGAATTTCTGAAACTCAGCCATAATTTCCGGTGTCACCTTATCTCTCATTATCGATAACACTAAAATCGATCGGTCCAGGGAGGCGATAGTTGATACCGTACTAATTAATGCTTCAACCGCTTCAATATTGTGAGCCCCGTCAAAGTACCAATTTAACTGGGGATGCAGTTTCTCGAACCTTCCGGGTAACGTAAATATTGTTCGGATCTCTTTAACCGCTTGCTTGAACTGTTTTTCGGAGATCGGGAATCGCTCCTTCTGTATAGAAATCACCTGCCAGGCAACGGCCAAATTGTACATCTGAACTGAGCTCTCCAGGCTTGTTTCCAGCTTCAGTTTATCTGTGCCCTGTCCTATCACGGGTACCCGGTCTTCAAAACGGGGTTGTAACGTCATGGCATCAAAAAAAGGAGAATCGTGATGGTCTGCAATATCCTTAATTGCAGCCTTGGCTATATCGCCTACATTGCCAACCACGACCGGCCTGCCGGCTTTGATGATACCTGCTTTCTCCCTGGCAATCTCTTCTACAGTATTTCCCAGGATATCGGTATGATCTAGAGAAATATTGGTTATCACCGAAACTTCAGGCGTAATGATATTGGTAGCGTCCAGTCTACCGCCCAACCCTACCTCAATAACAGCCAGATCCACCTGCTGCCTGCAAAACCACCAAAAAGCTACAGCCGTACTAATTTCGAAATAGGTTAGTTGATGACGTTCTAGCAGCTCATGAAAAGAGTTAAAGAAATGCAGAAGTTCACTTTCGGGGATAAGTTCTCCATCTATCTGAAACCGGTCCCGGTAATCCATCAGATGAGGTGAGGTGTACATGGCGGTTTTGTATCCAGCGACATGATAAACCGTACTTACTATACGGCACGTGCTGCCCTTGCCGTTGGTACCTGCCACATGAATAGATCGAAAAGTTTCCTGCGGATCTCCTATCGCTTTACAAAATCTTTGAAAACGCTCTAGTTCAAAACGAGCAGCTTCGGTACCCCGATCTTTAAACATGGGGATTTTATCAAGGTAGCGATGGAGATCTTCTAAGGTATTTAATTTCATTTCTAATATTGAGCTCGTACATTAGAATGGCTTTGAAGTTCATCACTATACGAATGATTTACAAATCTATTGTCAAACCTCTGCTTTTCGACCTGGAGGCGGAAAAAGCTCATGAACTGGCTCTCAACCTGGGCAAAGTAGCTTCCGGAAGCATGCTGCTCAAGATGGCCGGGAAAAGCCTCTATAACTTTACATCTGAACGGCTCAAACAGACTTTCTGGGGATTAACCTTCAGAAATCCTATTGGGCTGGCAGCCGGATTCGATAAGTATGGTAAAATACCGGAAATTATTGAAGCCGCGGGGTTCGGATTTACCCGAGATCGGCAGTATTACAGCCAATCCCTCTACCGGAAATCCAAAGCCCCGGGCATTTCGTCTGGAGCCCGACCAGTCGCTTATAAATCGCATGGGACTGAACAACGATGGCGCCCAGACCATCATACGCCGGCTCGAAAAAAAACAGCTCGGCATTCCGCTGGGAATCAATATTGCCAAAACGCACGACCCCGATATTGTGGGAGATAAGGCGATACGAGACTACCAGTTCAGCTTTCGTGAGGCACACAAGGTTGCCGATTACATCGCAATCAATATATCATGTCCCAACACAACAGAGGGTAAAACGTTCGAAATACCCGAAGCGCTGGATGAGTTGCTGTCTGGGCTCGACATCAAAGATGATGCCAGCGTGGTGCCTACTCTAGTCAAATTTTCGGTGGATTCTGGACCGTTCCCGGCTCGAACAGCTGATCACCATCTGCGAGGATCATCGCGTGAACGGGTATGTGGCTGCTAACACATCCAACAGCCGTGAGGGACTGGTGACCGATGCCCAGCGTATCAAGCAGGTGGGGCGCGGCGGACTCAGCGGGCAGGCGATCAGGGGCAAAAGCACCCAGATTATCCGATGGATTCATGAAATTACCAACGGGCAAAAACCGATTATCGGGGTCGGGGGCATCAACTCCTTTGAAACCGCCCTCGAAAAGATCCAGGCTGGCGCTGATCTGCTGCAGATCTATACCGGGCTGGTCTACGAGGGACCGGGCTCATAAAAAAATCAACAAGCAGCTGGACAGCCACCTGAAGAGCAGGAACAAGGATTCCATCCATCAGCTTATTGAAGAGTGATAAAAGTGAAATAAGAACTACATCACCCTACTTTGATATAGGAAAAGAGATTCTGCAGCGCAGCACGGGGGTAGATTCATCCAGATCCAGCGGAGCAAAAGCCAAATGGTTCTGTATCGCTTCCTCAAATGCATCTTCAATACCCAGATTCGTTTTCTGGGAAACCAGTTCATATCCCTGTACCTGCCCGGATGAAGAGATCCGTATCTCGTATTCCACTGAGCCAGCCAAGTTTGTGCCCTTCAACTGCTCAGGATAATTAACCGTTTCCAGAAACGAATCCATCCCTTGTGAGATCTCCGGCTTGATGCCTCGCTCGCGGCAGGTGCCTATAGAATTTGACTGCTGCTGTTGAGGCTGATTTTCTTTTATCGGACCAAGTTCCTCCGATAATTTATCTACTTTTTTCCTGATGGGATTTCCGCTGAACTGCTCTTGATGCTCATTCAATATCGTTCGAACGCTATCCCAATATGCACCCCTAAACTCCATCTCTATAGCGGTGGAATCGGTTACTGTGGAATCAGCGGCAAGGGAATCTGTTATTATCGACTTCATATCGATTATTTCATGCTTCCTGGCTAGCTTTATATACTGCCTTATAGCCTCGAAGTGCACCATAGGTGCGGCCGAGGTATTTCTGTTGGCCAGTGCCAAATTTCGCAGCTCGTAAGCTATCTGTTCGGTCGGTGCGGCCGATGATAATATGTTGCTCGCCCTGCTGGGCAGGTCGCTTATAGCGGAATCTTGCGTTGCTGAATTTGAGGCATCCTCTTCCTCTCCGCAATCGCTGCAGCAGCTGGTTTGTGTACCGGGAGTTGGGATACTACTTCACTGAGACGCGTAGACCATTTCAATGCTTCTGTAGTGTTGCCTTGCGAACTGTTCAATTCATACAACGAATACAGGGCCCGCGGCACCAGCGGATGGGCGGAATGGTCTTCAACAACTTTCCGAAAATAGTAGGCGGCACTATCTTGATTTTGAAGAGTCAGCAAAAACAGGTTCCCGAGCTCATACTTGTTGGTGCCGATCTGGTTGCGTGCCTGCTGTTTTTCCATTTCGGTAAAGGGTACTTCACTGCAGATCGATCTGGGCCAGGGCTGCATTATTGCCCTGCTGGGATCTGTTGTTTCCGGCTTGCTCTATGTTTGCCGGTCGTTGAACTGCCCTGCCGGCTGCTACGCACAGTCTCAATGCGCCGCCAGTTGTCAACCAGGGGCCGGTTTCCCCACACCACCCGAAAGTTTGTGCGCGCCTCCATGACCAAACGGCTGTTTTGATGGTTCAGAAATCCGTAAGCTTCCGATGTTCGACCATTCGAGGATGATTCCTGTGTGGCTACATTTCTCAGCACGTTGGAGTTATCCAGACCCTGCTGCTGCTCAAGCTGCTCAAGTTTTTGCTGTTTAATCATCATTGATAACCGAATCAAATTCCGACTGTGCGAGCGATCCCAACCAGAGCAGACTGTCCAGGCGTGCGATGTTCGTTTGCAACTTGCTATACTCTCCATACGCCTTTGCCAGCGTTTGAGTATTCATATCCTTTTCAAGAACGCCACTCGAACTGGAACTGCTTCTCAGGGTTGAGGAGATATGATAATAGGCTGCAGCCAGGCTAAACCGGTTGTAATGCGTGGTATCTATTTGTCCAAGCCGGTAGCAGATATCAGCACGTGTTTTTTGGGAGTCGTGTACGTTTGTGAACGAAGTATATTTTTGTAGATCTGCTGTGCCAGTTCAATATCGCCCTTCGCCTCATGGGTTCGGGCGATCTCATAATATATTTCCGGCAGACGTTCCACATTTTTATCATCCTTCCTCATTTGTTCATAGATAGCCAGGGCTCTATCCAGGTTACCCATTTTGCGGAGTACTTCTGCCTGTTTAAAATTTGACCAGTATAACAGCTCAAAGTCCGGCTGGTTTTGTTTGGCTCTGCCATATGCAAAAGAGGCTTCCTGAAAACGATCTTGTATTTCCAGGACCTGGCCATAGAGAAAATAGGCCCGGGCTTTAAGGATGCCCTTTTCAAGTTTTCCCAGCCCGGAGGTCAAAAAATCCTCTGCCTGCGACCATTCCTGCAGCTTCACCGAATGTTCGGCCATAAGGACTTCCGTTTCACCGAGCAGCTTGGGATGCCAGGAATCTGAGAGTACTGAGCGCTGCTCCTCCAAAAAGCGATGGCCTGGCTGTACTGATCCAGGTCCATCAGTACGCGCCCCTTCCATACCACTGAACGCTGACGCATTTTGGGGCTTTCTGTTACATTGTACTGTTCTTCAAATTTCTGGAGTGCCGAGTAAAATTCCTGACGAAAGTAATACGATTTACCGATCAGCTCAAGCGTTTCATCCACCCATTTGGATTCGGGGAACTTGCGAAGCAGCTGCGCGCCCTTGTCGATAGCCTGTTGAAACTCCTGGCCGCCGGTTTTTACAGGGCGTTGATGTACGCGGATCGGTTCAGTGATATCGAGCTCCACTGGCTGCTCCTGCACCTGCCGAAGACCAACCTGATAGTTCTCCTTGGCGTTATAATAAGTGTTGTAATATGCCCGGAAGTTGGTCCATGAGTTCTTGAGCGATCCTCCGCATCCCATCAAAAAAATAAGAGTTGCAATAAGAAATGCGTTCTTCACGGTACCGTTTCCGTCTTCTGGAGTTGTTAATTACCTACCACAACGCCCAAAATACATTAAATCTTGTATTAAATTTTAGTCCCGCCGCCAATTGCGTAAATCCTGAAGTTTTTATTCATAGAGCTGACCTTGATCATATTGGTGCGTCCTCTCTTTGCGATCGGCATGCCAGTGGCAATAATGACGCGATCTCCCTTGCTGACCAATCCCTTTTTCTTTAGATATTGTTCCATAATACGCACAGTGTGATCGGTATCGGTATCAAAAATATTATCCCTGTACACCGGGCGAACGCCCCAGACCAGCGCCAGCTGACGTCGGATTTTTTCAGTCTCGGTAAAAGCTACAATATTTACTTTAGGACGAAACTTCGCAATTCGCCTGTCGTGTATTTCCCGACTGGGTAATCGCAGCAATCACTTTCGCCTCAACATTGTCTGACATGGAAATACAGGAATAGGCCAGCGACTCAATAATCTGTTTCTCTTTCCACTCCGGTTTCACGTATTCCAGGCTGTTGTAAATATGCGATACCTGTGACTCAACAGAGCGGCAGATCTTGTCCATTGTTTTTCAGGGATTCGATCGGATAATCACCCGCTGCTGTTTCGCCCGAGAGCATCACCGCATCGGTTCCGTCGAGTACGGCATTGGCTACATCCGAACTTTCGGCACGAGTGGCGCGGGGATTTGTTACCATCGACTCCAGCATTTGCGTGGCGGTAATGACCGGTTTGCCCGCCCGGCGACATCGGTCAATAATGTGCTTCTGAATCAGCGGCACCCGTTCACTGGCAATCTCAATACCAAGGTCGCCCCGGGCTACCATAATCCCATCAGACTCTTCAATAATTTCGCTGATCACATTTATTGCTTCCGGTTTCTCAATTTTGGCGATGATCCCTGCCTGGCTGTCCTTGGCCCGCACCCGGGAGATTACCTCCTGGATATCACCGGCCGTGCGTACAAATGACATCGCAACAAAATCCACATCCTGATCGATCGCAAAGTCAAGGTCTTCAATATCCTTTTCAGTGAGAGAAGGCATTGTAATTTTAACATCCAGGTAGATTCACCCCTTGCGTGATTTCAGCTTTCCGCCTACGACGACCTGTGCAATAAGGTTGCTGCCTTCCTTTTTTACGATCTTAAGTTCAAGGAGGCCGTCATCCATCAAAATGGTATTACCCTCTTTGGCATCTTTACTCAAATTCGGGTAGTCGATCGGTATTGTTTCTGAGGTACCCACCACCTCCTGGTCTGACGTAATTGTTACATACTGTCCGGCTACAATTTCCTGGGCCCCGTTTTTCATTTTACCAACACGAATTTTGGGTCCCTGCAAGTCGGCTAAAATGGCCACACTTACATCCAGTTTTTCAGATATGTGGCGGAGATGCTCAATAGTCTGCTTAATGATCTTCAAACTTACCGTGCGAAAAATTAAGTCGGGCTACGTTCATCCCATTTCGAATCAACTGCTCGATAACTTCTTCGGAATCGGAACTGGGCCCGAGAGTACATACAATTTTGGTTCTTCTTTCGCTTTGTAGCATGTATTTAGGAGGTTATTAGGGCTTGTGATAGATTTTATAAACTTTCATACAACAAGATTCGGTCTGTATAAGATCTAACGATATCATTCTGTTAATGACAATGTGTAAAGATACGATTAATTAAGTAGGTGTTGAACACCTTTTGTTGACATGAGTTTTAAAAGCGAAAACAAAATTAGCCTATCTTTTGAACCTTCAAAAAAAATTTTTGAACGCTCTACAGGTGTATCCCGGTTCCTTCCACTAATTATGATTGCAGTGCTTGTTTCATCGTGCGCGCAAAGCATCAGTGAAAATATTAATCGCGGCTCCGAGTATATGTTTCGCGCAGGTTATCCCGAGGTGCGAATGTCTGCCATCGGGTTGTTTGACGAGCAGGGTAACGCCGGCATCAACATAACAGCCAATGTGGTTTATGGCAGCTTGGTTTACAAAGAAGTAAAAAAAACGCAGACCGCCAATGTTACAATTGAAACGCGGATCGTAAAGACCGATTCCGAAACCAACGAGACCGTAGCTTCAGAGAGCTTCGATATTTCCGTCTCCGAAAACGATCAGGAAAACATAACCTCCAGCCAGGATTATTTCACATTTGACAAGCGCTACCAGGTAGAGCCCGGCAACTACGAGGTGTACCTCACCGTAGTTGATCAATCCTCGAACCGGCACACCACGCGGCAGACCTCCACGATCATTCCCAGCTCACAGACTGAGCGGCCGGTATTGACCAGCATTCAGCTACTGGGTAAAGACAACGAAACCGCAGACAGAGGTTATCACCCGATTACAACATACGATGTTCGCAGCAAGATCGACTCTCTGAAGTTTCGATTCCAGGTGACGAACAACGATCCCGAAGGATCGGTAATCATCAACAGTGAACTGGTAAAATTCAGATCGTGATACCACCCACGCACGGCCGATGTCGTACCCGGAGCCCTCTCCCTCCTCCATCGAATATAAAGGGATTGAATATGACGATCAGGATGTGATTCAGTCTAGCCGCCGGGTACTCTCCCAGACGGGAAGCGTTTTAGTGGAGTTCAATTTTCCGATACAGAAGCGTGGGCAACTACCGGTTTTCAGCACAGCTGCAAGGCAGTGAAGAAGATGATACCTTTAAAGCGCGTGACTTCAGCATTAAAAGTAAAAACTATCCGACCATCAAAACGCCCCGAGAGCTGGCCCGGCCGCTGGCCTACCTGATGGGAGAAAGATGAATACAAAGACCTGATCAGCCTAAAAAATTCCGACTCCCTGAAACAAGCCATCGATACCTTCTGGCTGAAAAACATCGGCAGCAAATCGAAAGCCAAGCAGGTGATCTCTCTTTATTACCAGCGGGTGGAAGAAGCCAACAAGCAGTTCTCGAATTTTAAAGAAGGCTGGAAAACCGATCCCGGCATGATGTATATTCTATTCGGTCGTCCGCTGTATTATGACCGGTATATAGATAGTATGACCTGGTACTATTCGTATGATCGCAGTGATCCCCGCGAAACATTTCAGTTCGACAAACCGACTATCAAGCATCCCTCTTTTCCTTTTGATCACTATATTTTAACCCGGAATTTCTTTTATGACAACATTGAGTATCAACAACGGGAACGGTGGCTTTCGGGGCTTATTTTGAGCGGCTCCATTTAGCCATATAATTCGATGGGCTGTTTTCTGCTGGCAACCACCACTGCATTCCGGTCTATTTCTCAGAGTATAAGAACGTGTTCTAAAAATCCTAATCCTGAACCAGCAGGTACTAAAAAATTTAGGAACTTGTATAATTTACTGTTTAGCTTTTAGTTAGTAGTAATTAAGAAGTCTTAAAAAAGCCTGACGCTATGAAACGTATCCTGCTCTTGTTTTCTTTCCTTACTGCCGGCTTGCTGCTGATGAGCTGCGGGCGTTCAACTAATCCGGATATTGTAAGAGGCTCCACCTATGAGTTTCGCGGGGGCTTTCCGGAAGTAAGGCTGTCAGCCATCGGCTTTTTAAATGAAAAAGATGAACCGAGCATAAATGTTGCGGCCGACATTGTTTACGGCAGTCTCATATACAAGGAGGTGAATGGAATGCAGACGGCTGAACTGGTCATCGAAATACAGTTGTTGGACCAGGAAGATACTGATAACATCATCGGAACTGAGCGGTACACGGTAAATATCGAGAGGAAAGATCCAAATATTACCTACAGCCAGGAAGTGTTCACCTTCGAAAAGCAGGTGCCGGTCAATCCCCGGTGATTACCAGGTAAACATGACGGTAATCGATCAGAATTCCGGGAAGCATACCACCCGCTCCTCAAACACATTTATTCCGGTATCCCCAGCAACAGATATCCAAACCTTACCAATATCAGGATGCTTGGCAAAGAGATTGGCGAACACGGCGGTGCCTGGCTTCCAATTACCACCTACGATGTGCCAGGCAAAACCGACTCCCTGAAATTTATCTTCCAGGTAACCAACAATAAATCGGAAAGCCCGATGACGATCGAAACAGATCTTATCCGGTTTGCATCCGATACCACCGCAGCCCGGCCTATGCACTACAACAACGCCAGCCCTTCCAGCATTATATATAAAGGAATAGAATATGATGAGGAGGAAATCATACAATCCAGCCGCCGGGTACTGAATCAATCAGGCAGTGTTTTGGTAGAGTTTGTTTTCCCACTGCAGGAACGGGGCAACTATCGTTTTGAAGTTAATACCAATGAACAGGATGAAGAGGGAAAACACACTTTTCAAAGCACGTGAATACAGTATAAAAAGTACCAACTATCCCTCTGTGAAAACAGCCCGCGAGATGCTGGCGCCGCTGGTGTACCTGATGGGCGACAAAGATCATGAGCGGCTCCGTGCTATGGATGACACCGATTCACTTAAAGCGGCCATGGATCGGTTCTGGTTGAAGAACATCGGTAATAAAAACAAAGCCCGCAATGTTATCGAAATGTTTTACAGCAGGGTGGAAGAAGCCAACAAACAGTTCTCTAATTATAAGGAAGGCTGGAAAACCGATCCCGGTATGATCTACATCCTGTTTGGTCCGCCCTGGTATGTACAGGAACATCTTGATGAGATGGAATGGTCATACGCTTACGATCGCACAGACCCGGAGTATAACTACCTGTTCCGCAGGCCCAAATTAAAATCCCGTTTCGAATCCTTTAACAATTACATTCTGCAGCGTAACCAGGGATACTTCAGCATCCAGTATCAACAGATTCAGCTCTGGCTGTCGGGGCTTATACTAACCAGGAGTATTTAGAAGCTGCTTTATTCAGGCATCATTTCACAGATTTTTTGGCAGCAGAAATTCCCTTCTGTTTAACAGGTATTTCATCTTTTGCACAGCACGAAAGGGTGCTATAAGTAACGGTAACGTAACCACTTACCTTCATCGCAAAACGGCAACACATTTTCCAAAATATCTACCTTCCGACGTTACTTATTTAATGACATTTTACGCTTTTCTTTATTTATTAATGCAAAAGACATATATCGTCAAACAAATGTCAAAATATATTTTATTTGTCGAAAAATTCCATTAAGTTAAGACTCGATTGAGTCAAAGAAAGGCTTAATCACATATAAAGAGTGTAATAGTAGACTCGTGGGTTATCTTTTAATACAATCACATCTCCAAAAATCAAATAATACTCTAATTCCTTCTCGGAAGAATTATGAGGTTATCTATGCGATAATCCGCGCTATTCTCTTTTATACTCATATAGTTAAAATAAAAACTCAAATGAGGTTATTTATGCATAGAAAGTTACTTTCTTTTGTAATCTGTTTCTTTGCCTTATCTGCCGTTAGTTTCGGCCAGGTAACTGATAGAGGGTACGGTAACAGATGCGCAGTCAGGCGAAACATTGCCTGGTGTAAACGTTCTAATTCAAGAACTGCAAAGAGGTACCGCTACCAATTCTGATGGTGAATTTACCCTTTCAGGTGTTGAGAGCGGCACATACACTCTTATTGCTACATTTATTGGATACCAGCGGTACACCGAACAAATTCAGGTTTCGGATGAAGACATCGTTCGTAACATCAGCCTTCAGCCGGATGTTGTCGGGCTCGAAGATGTTGTTGTTACCGCCCAGGGTATTCAACGGCAGCAGCGAGCTCTCGGTTACTCGGTTTCTGAAATTGAAAGTGATGCCCTCGAAAATCAGGCGCAGTCTGATATTTCCCGAATAATGAAAGGGAAAGTACCCGGGGTTAATATTACTCAAACGAGTGGCGTTTCCGGTACGGCTACAGACTTTGTCATCCGAGGCTACTCAACAATTTCTGGAGTAACCAGCCCCTGTTTATTGTGTAGACGGTGTTCGGTGTTAATACTGATGCCAACACTGGTGGTGAAAACTTCTTTGAAGGTGGAGCCCTATCAACATCCAGCCGTTTTCTCGACCTGGATCCCAACAACATTCAGAACGTCAACGTACTGAAAGGTCTTGCTGCTACTACCATGTATGGTGAGCAGGGACGTAACGGTGTTGTTCTTATTACCACCAAAAGTGGTTCTTTCGGAGAAGATCGGGAAGCCGGATTCGACATTACCCTGAATCAATCCGTATTCGCGAACGAAATTGCCTCCCTGCTGATTACCAAGATCAGTATGGCGGCGGTTTCCACCAGAACTTCGGATATTTCTTCAGTAACTGGGGGCCTCACTTCCAGAGCGAGAAACTTGAGGACATTAGCTCTTTCAGGGGATATATGAATCCCCAGGGAGAACTAGTTGATGAAGATTGCGGAGCGAACTGCTACGCCGCGTTCCCGCATCCGTACTCTCAGTTTAGTGATCCTGCGCTGCTAGCGGCATTTCCCGAATACCAGGGAGAGTCCTTTGCTTACAAGCCCTACAACAACGTAGGACCTTTTTTCCGCAAAGGACTGGTAAGCAACTCTAACATTAATATTTCCGGTGGAACAGAAGATGTGAATCTTAACCTCAGCGTCGGCCATGCCGATGAAGAAGGGTTTACCCGGGAAACAGCCTGATCAAAAACAATGTTAGCCTCGGAGCCAACTTCAAGCCGCTTGAAAATCTGACGTTCCGTACCACGGCGAACGTTGCTCTTACCGATATGGATACTCCGCCGATCGCTGCCAGTTACGGTAGTAGTGCCGACACCAGGGGCGGTGGTTCTATTTTTGGCGATGTGTTTTATACCCCGCGAAGTATTGACCTGAATGGCCTGCCATGGGAAAACCCGGTAGACAACAGCAGTGTTTACTACCGAAGCGGTAACGACATTCAGAATCCATACTGGACCCTGAACAATATCAAACGTACCGATAATGTTGATCGCCTGTACGGTAAAACCGAGGTGATTTACGACATTATTGATGAACTGAGTATTACCTACAAACTGGGTCTTGATACCTATTCAGAAAGCCAGGCGTACTTGCGTAATGCCGGCGGTGTCAATAACCCCGACTTGACCGGTGGTTACATGCACACCCGCAGCATTAAGAGTGAAATCTGGGATCACAACGTGTACTTCAACTTAAGTACACAACCTACCCAGGAGATCACAGTCGAAGGTACTGTAGGCGCTCAGTTTGTACTAAGCAAGTATGAAACCGACGGTATAGGAAGTACCAACCAGATTATCTTTGATCTGTTTGAGCATCCAAATTTCACCAGCCCTTCTGCAACAAACGGACTTAGCGGAGCACAGTTCCAGTATCAGGAGCGCGAAGAAACAGCCGGTGTATTTTTTGACGGAACTATTGGCTATAACGACTGGGTTTACTTGAGTCTTAGCGGTCGTAACGACTGGTTCTCTACCCTGGAACCTGATAACCGCAGTATTTTCTATCCGTCTGCCAGTATTTCTTTCATCCCAACGGATGCTTTCCAAATTGGCGGCGATGTACTTAGCTACATGAAAATTCGTGGTGGGGTAGGGACTTCTGCTGGTGCTCCAAGTCCATATAACACGCGTAGCTCACTTTCTGTAAATGCTCGTGATTTCCTCAGCGGCGGGGTTATTACAACCAACGCTGTCAGCAACACACTGGGGAATCCAGATCTTAAGGCAGAGCGACTACTGGAGTACGAAGTAGGTATTGAATCACGTTTCTTTAACAACCAGGTCGGTCTTGAAGTAACGGCCTACCACCGTACTACCGAAGATCTTATTACCAGTGCCGATCTCGACCCGGCTACCGGCTACACAAACACGCTGGTAAATATTGGAGAAATCCAAAACCAGGGAATCGAGGTTTCACTGGACGGTTCTCCGGTAGCAGGTGAATTTACCTGGAACACCCGCTGGAACTTCTTCGCTTACGAAAGTGAAGTGATTGACCTCGGGCAGGACCTCAGCGAAATTGCGGTTGCCGGCTTTACCGACCTAGGTAACTTTGCCATTGAAGGTGAACCGCTGAACGTAATTAAGGGAACAGCCATTGCCCGAGACGAGCAAGGGCGACGACTGGTTAACGAAAATGGTGATTATATCACTTCAGATGAGATCGAAATTATCGGTGATCCAAATCCGGATTATACCCTGTCATCAATCAATACGTTTAACTTCAAAAACTTCTCCCTAACCACGCAGGTAGATTACCAGCACGGTGGAGATATTTACAGTACAACGATTGCCTCATTGCTGGCACGTGGTATCACAACCGACACTGGCTTCGACCGTCAGATGCCGGTAATTCTGCCCGGATATCGACAGATTACCAATGATCAGGGTGAAGTAGTTAATACTATTGAAAACAACACCCAGATCTCAGCTACCCAGGCTTTCTTCTCCAACATCGGTTTTGGTCCTGATGAAGTATCCATGTACGATGCTACCAACATCCGTTTGAGCGAAGTGACACTGAGCTACAACCTGCCGGCTTCAATCGTAAGTAGAACGCCGCTGCAAGGTATCTCAGTAAGTGTTTCCGGATTCAACCTCTGGTATTTCACACCTAACATGCCAGAAGGTACCAACTTTGATCCCAACGTAACGAGTACCGGAGCGGACAACGGATTAGGGTTCGACTACCTTGCCGGACCAAGTGCAACCCGATATGGTGGAAGCATCCAGGTTCAGTTTTAATCACCATCACGAATTTGAAAAACATACTCTATTATGAAGTATATACTTAATGCATTTCTTGTATTAGTACTCGCTGCGTTTATGATGCAATGCGAGGTGGTCAGTGATGACCTACTTGACAATCCGAATGCGCCGAACCCGGAAAATGCTAGTCCGGACTTCCTGCTGAATAATATTCAGACAGGTACGGCCGATTTTTTTAACAACATTCAAGACGAAGCATCAGATCTGACACGCATGACGCACATTTTTGCCGGAACCTATCCGAGTGCGTACCAAGGCCAAGATTTCGATGATGAATGGGAAGATGCTTACTCAGATATCCTTATTGACGTGCAAACGTTACTTCCACTTGCTCAGGAGCGGGAGCTCTACACGCATGAAGGAATTGCACGTGTTCTAAAAGCATATGTTCTCATCAACTTGGTAGACAGGTTTGGGGAGGTTCCGTATAGCGAAGCGTTGAGTTCAGATAACTTTAACCCTGCTATCGATGAAGGACGTGCTGTTTATGCTGCTGCCTTCGCAGAGCTTGACACCGCACGAACCGTGCTGCAGCAGGATCCACTTGCTGCCCCTGGCAGCGATCTGTTCTATGGTGGCGACCAGGACAGCTGGATTACACTGGCCAACACGCTTGAACTGAAGGCTCTGGTACAGCAGCGGAATATCGGTGATCCCGTACTCCCTGCTGGTGCAAGCAGCTACAGTGATCGAGTCAACGCTCTTCTCAGTGGTGACGTTATTGACGAACCTGCTGAATCATTCTACTTTCAGTATGGCACCAATACCAACAACCCTGATACGCGTCATCCGGCTTTCACCGACAACTACCTGACGGGTGCCGAAACGTACATGGCCAACTACTACATGAACGAGTTGTGGCAAGACAAGAATAACCCGGATCCCCGTATTCGGTACTACTTCTACCGACAGGTCAATTCTCCTACTGATGATGTAAACGAGCAGGACTGCATCAATAATAATCCCCCAACGCACTACCAGGGTATTGACGGTAGTGGAGAAGGCTTGAACGATCCATTCTGTGAAGACTGGAATGACGTTGGCTACTGGGGCCGCGACCACGGTAATGACGATGGTATTCCCCCGGACAACCTGCTGCGTACAACCTACGGGCCGTATCCTGCGGGCGGACGTTTTGATGCCGACCAGGCAGAGGGTGTTGCTGAAACACAAGGACTTCAGGGAGCTGGAATCCAGCCGATGTGGATGGCCTTCTTCACTGATTTCCTTGAAGCTGAAGTTCAGTTGACCATCAACAACAATCCAGATGCAGCAGAAACCGCTCTTCTGGAAGGTATCGAAAATTCCATGTATACCGTTAGCGCGTTGGGCGCGCCCGCTGTTCAGGTAGCTGCAGCTGACACTACCGCGGATATGGAAATTACCATTTCCGGAGACGAGGTAGACGATCCAGACGTAGAAGCCTATATCAATGAGGTAGAAAGTCGCTGGGACGGAGAAACTGCGGATAATTCGGGAGAGTATTCTTGCCAAAGAATTCTACCTGGCCCTGTTTGGTAACGGGGTAGAATCTTATAACCTCTACCGCCGTGTGGCACCTGCCCAGGAGGATCCTTACTGGAACTTGCAGCCGAACATATCAGCTAGCCCGGGTCAATTTTACAATTCCATAACTTATCCGGCAGCATTTGTTGAGCGTAATTCCAACGCCACCCCGAGAGATATTGCAAACGGACCCTTCTGGTTTACTGCTGATCCTGGCTTTGGTAATTTCTAAAACGAATTTTCAAACAGATAGTCTATTATGAAATATTTCAAATATACAATGTACGCAGCACTCCTCTTTCTAGTAGGAGTGGCCTGTGAGGTAAACTCCGAGAAGTTTCCGGTCGACTTTGAAAAAATGACCGAGCCTGAAAATACCGGCGCATTTGCCCGTGTGGTACAATCACAGGGTGGTGTTTGGAACGTCGTAGAACTTGGTAGTCAAGAGTACTCCGTGACTCTTGAGTTTGATGATGCCCAAGATGGGGCCCAGGTTGAAACTCTGAGCTTCTATGTAGGCTACAGCGACAATGCCGCTGAGGCGGTTGGTGATATTCCTGCCGATTCTGGGGCTGTATTCCGGACATTCGAGAGTAGTGACTTTACTACCAATGAAGAATCTGGACTTCCCAGGGTTTCAACTACCTTTACATCTCAGGAGCTAATGGACGAATTGGGTATCGATCCTTCCGATGTTGGTATTAATGCCGCATTTACACTTCGTTGGCAGATAACTACCAGCACCGGCAAAAGTTTGGGCCCGATAATAGTGGTCTGAATATTACCGGTGGAGCATTTTATAATTCTCCGTTTGCCCAAAACATCACGATGTCTCTTGAGGTACCACAAGATCAGTTCGTAGGTACCTATCAGCTTGAGCAGGATGCTGCAACTACTAGTGGAACTGTAGGACTTGGAGATGGTTACCTCTTCGGCCCTGATGCAACCACAACAGTTGAACTCAAAATCGACCCAAGCAACACCCTGAATGGCCGAGTCTTCAAAACGGATGCTGGTGGCTATTTTGATGGTGGCGGATTTGGAACTGAGATCGACTCTATTCGAGTAGCCTTCACCCAAAACCCCGCTACCGGGGACTATTACACAACGGTTACCAACCAAGCTGGGACAGGCCTCACATGCCAAAATGTTTCAGCGGGTATCGTTCTGGGTGCACCTGCAGAAGTTTCCCTGGAAAGTAATTGGGATCCTAACAATGATAATCAGTTTGGTCTTACCATTGCTGAGGATGTTTTAGGTGACTGTGCTCCTTCAAATCCAATAACCTTTACGCTGACCAAGCAGTAAAAATAAATTAAAGCAGCTGAACTGCTTAGATTTCGAGGCCGCTTCATTCAGTTGAGGCGGCCTTTTTTATTGTGTCCAATACTCAACAAACTCATGTCTGCTTCCATAGCATTGCTTTACCGGAGAAATATTTTGTCTATAAAATCGGCCTCTTCAGCAAGTATTTCAGAAAATTTTGACACAAATTATTACGTTAAACGTACATGCAGTTTAACTTGGTGTATAATCTAAACTGCTGTAATACTTTTTTTCGAATTCAATCTTTATTGTCCATCATCCCGATCTCACAGTATTTAGGTTTACAGCAACAGTTATATTAGAACACAGACCACCCGGCAAATATTATTTAGCTTAAGTTGAAGGATGAACCGGCCGCTATGAACGCTCTAAAGCCTCTCATACTTATTGCTACAGCAGCACTGATGATAAGCTGCGCCCGGTCTTTTAATCCGGACGTTGAACGGGGAGCAGACTATAATTTCCGGCTGGGATATCCTGAAGTACAACTTACCGCACTAAATACCTGGAATGAGGACCAGGAATCCAACCTGCAAATAACAGCCAACGTGGTGTATGGAAGTCTCTTCTTCAAGCGGTTTAAAGAAAAAAGGAAAGCCAACCTCGCTATTGAACTGCAGATCAGGTCTATTGACAGCGACTCAATGGTCAAATCCACCCGCTTTTCCTATGATCAAGTTGTTGATTCACCCAATATAGCCACGAGCCAGGATGTGTTTACTTTTAACGAAATTTATAAAGTGGAACCTGGCCATTATGAGATCATTTTTTCGCTGGTGGATCAAAATACGGGGCGTAAAACTACGCGTCGCGATCGTGCTCATGTGCTAAATCCCAATGCAGAACAATCTTTTTTCACCAACATTCAATTATTCGGGAAACAGGTTGATGACGGACAGCGGGGCAGCTGGATACCAATTCCTACGTACGATGTAGCCGGCAAAATTGATTCTCTCAAATTCCTGTTCCAGGTTCACAACCAAAAAAGATAATCTCATCCTCAACATCAGCCTGCTGAGATTCGAGTCTGACACCACCGCTGCCCGTGATATGCACGCCAATCCCTATAGCCCATCTAATATCTCATACAAGGGGATCGATTACAACGAGGAGACCGTCATCCAAACCACCCGCCGCGTATTAACTCAACAGGGCAATGTTACGGTTGAACTAACCTTTCCGATACTTCGGAGGGGCAATTACCGGTTCTCGGTAGAAAGTAACGACGAGGAACGGGTTCTTTTTAAAGCCAGGGATTTTGGAATCAAAAGCACAAACTATCCCACAATAAAATCACCCCAGGCAGCTCTGCTCGTCCCCTTGTATACTTAATGTCGGATAACGAGTATAGGGAGCTCATGGAGATTGATGACCCGGACTCTCTGAAGCGTTCCGTTGATCGTTTCTGGCTGAAAAACATAGGGAATAAAAGTGATGCCAAATCGGTCATATCGCTGTACTACGAGCGTGTGGAACAGGCCAACAAACTGTTCTCAAATTTCAAAGAGGGTTGGAAAACCGACCGCGGAATGATGTATATCTTACTTGGGGCACCGCTCAGCACGCAGCAGGTCCACGATTCTCTCATGTGGTCCTACTCCTACAACAGGAATAACCAGGATTATAACTTTACGTTCGATCAAAACCGGTTTCAATCTGAATTTTTCCCGTTCGAGCATTACCTGCTGCAGCGCAGAAATTACTACTATCAAGTACAGTATAAACAAAGAGAGCTCTGGCTGTCAGGACTTGTTCTGGTGAGAAAACTTTGAATGCCGATTTCGCTATCTCAACAACGGAACGCGGCAGGTTGGCAGGCAGGCGTACCAGCACTTCATAATTCATATTGTTGGTCATCTCACTGAAAGAGGCCACGGTCATCTCCTGCTCCTGTTGATGCCCGATGATGACCACCTCGTCTCCCTTTTTCACATTGGGAATATCTGTTACATCAATCGTCAGCAGGTTCATATTCACCAAACCGGCCACCGGCGCGCGTTCCCCGTTGATCAGCACGATGCCTACATTCGTCAGATTCCGGCCAAAGCCGTGCGAATATCCGATGGGTACCGAGGCGATGGTTTGGTCACGACTGGTCAGATACACATTGCCGTACCCTACAAATTCACCGGCCTCCACATGTTTGATGCTCATCACTTTACTTTTCCAGCTCAGCACTCTTTCCAGGGGATCTTCAAACGGTTTTTCCTGATCGGTATGATTTCTCTTAAGATAGTTCATATACGTTTCCCTGTTAGGCCAAAAACCGTATTGGGAGATACCCACACGCACCATATCCATACGTGTTTCAGGATAATTAAGTACAGCGGCCGAACCTGCAGTGTGTTTAAGTTTGCCCTTTATTCCCATCTCCTCCAGCAGTTCGTAGAGTTCCTCAAACCGCTGAATCTGCTCGGATACCCGCACATGATTGCTAACCGATTCCGCCCCGGCGTAATGCGTGCACAGTCCCTCGATAATAACATGCTCTGACTCCCTGTTCAGGAAGCTGGCAACCTCATTTAATTTATGCTCCTCAAGGCCCAAGCGGTTCATACCCGTCTCCAGGTGGAGGTGTATGCGTGCGGGTTGTCCTAGTTCTTTCGCTGCCTCTACAGCGGCTTTCAGGCGATTCCGCTCAAATACAAAAAAGGAGATATCCCGCTTAATAGCCCAAGAAATAGACTCATTGTCGATCATGCCCATAATCATGATGTGAGAACCTTTGTTGGCCGCCTGGTACGCCTTCTCAGCTTCATCAGCACTGAATACGGCGAAATAACGGATTCCACACGCCTCTGCCATCGGCACAAAAAAATCGATTCCATGACCGTAAGCATTGCCTTTTATAACAGAACAAAAAATAGTGTCGGGCCCAATCAAATCTTCGAAAAAAGAGATGTTTTTTTGGAAGGCACTTTTACTCAGTTCTAAATACGAAGGTGCTAGCTTGTCATGCATTGTTCACAATATTAGTGGTTAACTCCTGTAATCTGTTTTATGATCTCCACGAACATGGAGATGCCTGTGGGAATAAGATCGTCGGGAAAATCATACATCGAAGAGTGAAGTTGCGGGTGCTGCTCTCCCGCTCCTAGACCAAAAATAGCTCCTTTGTGCTGGGATGTAAATCGCCCGAAATCTTCCGACCACGCAAAAGGAGTCTCTTTGCGGAACGATTCCAATCCATTTACGGATGCCGCCTTTTCAATAATTCTGTTGCAGGATTCATCACTTTTCGTGGCCTCAAATAGTTCGGTCCACCGCGCGGTTGATGTAAGCTGGTGCATCTCCGCAGTATCCTTGACAAGCCGTTCTGCACGCTCACAGAGCTGTTTCATCAATTTATTCCGGTAGGTGCGGATAGTAGCCCGAAATTCCGCGTATCCCGGAGATGTGCCGAAAGCTACCTCTCCCAGCTTGGAATGAATTACGGTTACCTTTGCAGCTTCATCCAATGTGGAATAAAACTGCGGGAAGGCGGAAAAATTCTGTATCAAGCTGGCCAGTGCCAACGCCGGACTTTGCCCATTTTCCGGGTGAGCGGCGTGGGAGGTTTCTCCTTTCAGTTCTACCTCAAACCCACGGGAAGCGGCAGCAAAAACGCCGTCACGCAGTAATATCTGATGCTTGGGGTATCCCGGCAGATTATGAAGAGCGAACATGTAATCCGGCTCAATCTGCTTAAAACGCTCATCATCCAGGATTTTCGCCGCGCCCTGCCCGGTCTCCTCTGCTGGTTGAAATAACAGGTAAACATCTCCTTTGCTCGGCCTATTCTCTCTCAGGAAAGCGGCAATCCCCGCTACAATAGCCATGTGTCCATCATGCCCACATTTGTGGGCAACACCCTCCGTTTTTGAACCATATTCCAGCTCATTTTCTTCCGGAATAGGGAGAGCATCCAGTTCAGAGCGTATAACCACTGAAGGCCCCTCCTCTTTGCCCTTAAAGATTGCAATAATGCCATTGCCGCCAACCCCATCTATGATCTCATCCGGTGAGCAAGAACGGAGCATCTCCTTAATTCGGTCAGCAGTCTTATGCTCCTTGCCGGAGAGCTCTGCTATTTGATGCAGCTCATGCCGGAGCTGTTTACTTTGTTGTACAATCTTATCGTCAACTGGCGTCATCAAAATTCCTTGAACAACTTAAATTGAACTGTTAGCGTGCTGTCTGGTCAGACCAAGCAACATCATAGTCCTGAATCGTATTTTGTAAACTGGGTGTCTGCTCTATGAAAGGATGTCTACTTTCTTTACAAAAAAAGCCTGCCCGGAAAAATTACTGCCCCCCCGGCCAGCGTCCGTGTCTATTATAGCAGAATTTACATAGGGATCAAACCTAATAAATGTTACCTACAATCAAACGCGGATCAGGGTATTTTTCAAGTGCTGTTTGGCGATTTTCCGGGCTACTACGCCCGGCATATCGGCCTGTCCGGGATCTTCCACCGAGAGTTGAAAATGCAGGTGAGGCTCCCATCCTCCATTTTCATCTTTAGTACCTACCATAGCGATCTGCTGTCCTTTTTTTACCGGCTGACCTTCTTCTAATCCTGCCAGAGATTCCCGGGAGAGATGACCATGCAAGGCAAACAGCGAGGTACCATTGAGATGATGTTTAGTGATGATGGTGGGACCGTAATCTCCCTCGCGGGAATTATCACGGAAATAGGCCACTTCTCCATCATAAAAAACATAGACCGGCTCTTCGGCGGGCGTCCAGAAATCAATGCCGATGTGGATATTTCGGCTATTCTTATAGTGCGGGGCCACGTACATTCCGAGACGTTTTTCGTCGTAACGACCAATTCCCCACGTTATCTCACGGATTTTCCCGGGGTCATATCCCTTGGTAAAATCAAATACCCGCCACTCTCCGTCGTACTTAATGATCGGTGCAAATTTGTATTCTGTGGGATCAAATGGAAGGCTGCGGCTCATTCAACAATCTTGTCGATATAGTCGGAATTCATAATGCCAAGCGCTCCCATATATTTCAGCCTGAACCGAATAAAGTCGCCTACTTCATAGTTGTTACTGTTGTCGCCAACGTCAAGAACGAGCATATCACTACTGGCGTCGGCTACTCGTATATCGTCGTGTACATTAATCAGGTGCTCTGGATTAATATCCAGGTACCCGATATCCAAGATGGCCCGGTAGGCCGTTTCGCCGTATTCCTCCTGGTCAATTTCAAACTTGTCTCCCTGCGGATTCACGCCCAGATCCCCACTGGGAACTTTAGGCTTTTCGGAGATCTCAATAATCTGTGTGTAGAGTTCAAAAACGCCCTCGTGCATGCCGGGTATTGTACCGCCTGTGAACAGGTTCTTTCCAAAAAAGAGGGCTTCTCCCACCCTGAAATGATTAATCCCCTGCGGCAGCCGGTTCTTAAGCACCAGGGGTATAGTGACGGTGGTTCCGCCCGAAACCAGAGGAATATCTTCATCAAACTGCAGCTCAATTATCTGCTTGTAGAGGGCCAGCTGTATGAGTTTGTCTTCATCTGGCATTACCCCGTGCATGCAGTTGAGGTTGGTACCCAGACCAATAACTTTAACATTGGGCAGCTTAAAAATCTTCTCATAAAAGTTAATCAGATCATCACGAACGACCCCTTCGCGCAGATCGCCCATCTCAATCATGACGATCACCTTATGGGTTTTATTCTGCCTGCCGGCCTCCTCAGAAAGTGCATGCAGGGTAGAGAGCTCGGTATTTAAACTGACGTCGGCATACTTGACGACCGACTCGATGATATCCTTCGGTGGGGGTTTAATATAGATAGTGAGCGTTTCAGGATCTATCTCCTTAATCTTTTTCAAGTTACTGATCCTGGAGTCGTGCAGCTCTTTTATCCCCAGATCCGTAACTTCTTTTAGAAAAAGCAAGATGACCGCACAGTAATTTCGTAGTTATACCCCACTTAATCCCCTTCTTTTTGAAGAGGTCATCCAAGAATTTATAGTTATCGCGTAATTTATCGCGATACAGCTTAAGATAAGCCATACTATTTCTGTAGCCTCATTTCCAGATACTTATTGGTAAACCCATATTTTTCATATAGGTGTACTGCAGGATTCTGTTCCTCCACGTGCAGTGCGATATCTCCCTCTGTGGCTTCAATAATATGTTCCATTAACTGAGAGCCAAGCCCCTGGCCGCGGTAATCTCCATGTACCGCAATATAAACCAAAATATTTTCAGGAATATATCCCTTCATATTTGTCTTGTTGATGATTACGGCCCCGGTAATTTGTTCATCTTCATGTGCAATTAAGATCAAACCATCCTGCCCGGGATTATCTCCGTAGGCATAACCGATACACCTCAAAATATGCTGTTTTTCATCTCCAAATTCATCCAGATGGGTAAATAAAAAGTCAGCGATATCTTCTCTGCTAAACTCCGTGGGATTATCCGAGTCAGAATAGCTTATATCAAAATTCATGTCATCTATTTAGGGGTTAATGGTTTCTTTCTTTTTACGCGTCCGGTTGAACTCGAATGCTGAATCTTTTTCCTTTTCATCCGGAAACGCCAGTGAAAGCGCAATAAACACCACAGCCGAAACCGAGATGCCAAATACATTGGCATCTAAACCGGCGGGCAGCTGTTGCATAAACACCTCAAGGCCGACCGTGGTTCCTCCACCCAAAATCATAGCTCCAATAGCCCCGACAGAACTGCTTTTCTTCCAATATAGGGCCCCAATTATAGGCACAAAGAGGCCCGAAACCATAAACGCATAAGAATAGAGCATCAGATCTAACACATTGGTCATAGTCATTGCGATGAGGAGCGCTGCGCTACCCAGCAAAAGCGTCGTGATCTGTGAGAAGCGCAGGAACTGTTCGCCTTCATGGTCAACATCTTTAAAATACCCGATGATGTCAGAAACCACATTTCCGGAGGCGGCCATCAGGCAGCTATCTGCCGTGGAAAGAATAGCTGAAAAATAGGCAGACATCATCAGCCCCATAAGCCCGGTGGGGAGTACCGTTCGTAGCAACATCGGGAGACCCGTTTCGGGATCGATGTCTGAAATATTAGCGGCGCCGAGATAATCGAACATTCCCTGGGCTGCCGCAACTTTTGCAAAAAGCCCCAAAGCAACGCCCATCAGGGCCATTACCGGCCATTCAAACAGGCCAGCAAGGTACCATGCACGTTTAGCTGTTTTTTCATCTGCACACGCATAAATCCGTTGATAGAGCGTCATTCCAACATACCAAATCGGAATAATGGTTACTCCCCAATATACTACCCGCTGCCAGGTTAAATTGGTAAAAGAAAGCAGCTGTGGATCTACCGAACTCTGCTATGGCCTCCCACCCTCCAATGGCTGTGTAAGAAACCGGAATTCCTATAAAAATTAGTCCAAGCATTAATATAGCCCATTGGATAGTATCAGTATAAATGACGGCTTTAAGACCACCAAGCACGGTATAAAGCACCGCTACTGTACCCATAATAATGAGGGCAGTCTGCAAGTCAAGATTGGCGAAGGTACCGTTGGCGAGCTTGGCTCCGGCCAAAATCTGTGAGCTGGTGAACCCAGCGTATCCTACAGCCGAAATTATCCCTGCAATTAGTGCCACCCTGGAATTGAAGTAATATTCAAAGACTTCCGGAAAGGTGAACGCCTTATCAAAAACACGATTACCTTTTACTTTTGGTATCAGAAACACAGCAGCAGTCCAGGCGCCTATAAGCCCGGTAAACAACATCCAGGAACCAGATAGCCCCAATACAAACCCCAAGCCTCCAAGTCCAATAGAAAAACCGCCTCCCACATCCGTAGCCACGACCGATAAACCGATATGCAGGCTGTTCATTTTTCGTCCTCCTACATAATAGTCATCGGCTCCTTCATTGCTTTGAAAAAAGAACACCCCAAAACCAAGCAGGGTAATCATGTAGAGAATGAAGATAGTGAGATCGATCCAATGCATAAGGTAGGGCTAAACTAGATCGTCAGTGAGTAGATATTGAAGCTCTTTCATATAGCTCAATAAAACGCTGGGGTTGCCAACTTGATGAAAAAGCAGCATACGAGGTGGTGAGAATCAGAACGCATCAAATAATCCGATATTCCCGTAGTCTGATTAAGATTGAAACACTGCTTAATCTGCTTCAAAAAATTAGTGGCGGGGGCAGGATTCGAACCTGCGACCTTCGGGTTATGAGCCCGATGAGCTACCAGCTGCTCTACCCCGCGATGAAGTGCTTAAATATACAGGTATTTTTCTACTGATGTCAAACTTTATAACTACCTTAATACTATAAAGTTATATGATGTTACCAAAGTCGCTGAGGGGGAGAATTGTTCTCATCGACATCCTTATTATTGGGCTGCTCATTCTCTTCCTTAACTTTCGATTCCTGTATTTTGTACATAGAATCGAATGCTGATGAAGCTTGTTCTTGACTATTCCCATGGGATGTATGGGAGGCTATTCCGTTTTGCTGTGTACGATTTTCAGAAGACTTCAGAACTTCAGGGGATGGTTCTTTTCTTTCTCTGGCTAAATCCATACGGATTCGTCCCTCGTGAACAGAACCTTCTTCAATTTTAAATTTTTCTGTTGAAATTTCACCCTGAACGACCGATCCCTCTTTCAAATACACATCCTTTGAGGCTAATACATCTCCGTTAATAACTCCTTCCAAAACTAAATGATCAGTACTTACCTCTCCTTGAAAAGCTGTATCCCTGTCGAAAAAAATATAGCTGCCTCTCATAACAACCTGCTAACCTAAATTAAGATTAACTGTATAAATTACTATCATATCTATCGTGGTAGGCTATACTAATACTAAAAATATTATCCCGAAATTAACATTAAATCCATTTAATGTTAATCTGCTCTTTTCTTCCCATTAATAAAAAACCCCGTCTCAGACCTCCTAAAAGGACAAAAGACAGGGCAAATGTACATAATCTTATTTCACTAAACAGATTTTAGCTACTCTCCTGCTGACTGTTTAGAAACACACACCAATGTATTGGCATTTCCTAAATCAACACCAACAGCAACATCATTTGGTGCCTGCTTTTGAGTATTGATACAATAACCGCGTACGGCCATCGTGTGCGGGTTCTCAGGAACGATGACATTCAGTACATCACTAAATTCTGAGCTTATTTCATTAGTCAATTCATTAAAATAAGCGCCTCCACCCACTATATAAAGCTTATTAGCAGTTTCGAAATCTGAATCCTGGAAGGCGTTTACCAGGGCCGGCCGTATGATATTGCTGTAGTAAGACTTCAGTACCTTTTTCCTAAGCGAGGTTAGGTCGAGGGTCCGTTTATTAATATTGATCTTACCTCTTTGGAAAGCAACATTCAATTGGTGTTCGGTTTTAAACCCCAGATAGTGGTCTTTTCGAAGTTCATCCTGCATGAGGTTGATGGCGTAACGGATACCGCGCGAGCTTATAGCTGTTCGGCGAATAATGCCACTTCGAGTACTTAAAACCCCTTCACAGGATCCGTAACCAAGACTTATTACAAAAAAGTCGCCTGTTTCGGGCATATCTCCGTGTCGCAGCGTTATTATGCTGCCGGCTACCTCGGGGATGACAAAAACCTGGTTAAGGTTTACTGACACCGCCTGCTTTCCGCTAGCCCCGTTCATGCTGTATGTGGAGCTGTCATATATTATGTCGTACGACTTGGTAAGTCGCTGTTTTGCTGTATTTTGATGCAGTTGATACATTGAAAACGGGAATCCAAGTGTCAACGAAAAATTATTTCCAGCTTTTTTTGTGCCAGCAGCAATGCCGCTCTGAAAAGAAGCTCAAAGTCTAATTCTCCCGGAGCACAATTAACTAAACGGTGAGGAGACAATCCCTCTTTTAAAGCTAAATCCCCTACAATATATGATTCGTCGTTGTGTTCTATCTTGAGGCCTTCGACCAGGCTGTTACTTACCCCGTTAAGCTGTGCCCTGGTTGATTCAAAGACACTCGGAAAAACTGATATATCCATCATGATATCTCCTCTGTATTTCGGCTGAGAATCCTTTTAAAAAAATAGTTTTTGATTAAGTTTTTGCAATTGTTAGTATAAGAATTTTTTTCCAAAAAGCTACTAGCTTTAGATTAAAAACCCAATGATTGTCATGCACATAAAAGCGGTGGCTACCAATGCATAGGTTAAAATTAATGGGAAGAAACAGATATATGTTGTGTACATTCTTTTACAATTCGATAACATCATAGTAACTTTCGCCCAACAATTATTACTACATATTAACACAGGTCACAGATGAAGGAAACGCAAAGAGCAATCCAGTTAGAAGATAAATATGGAGCCCACAACTACCATCCCCTCCCTGTGGTGCTGGAGAAGGGTGAAGGCGTTTTTATTTGGGATCCGGAGGGAAACAAGTACTACGATTTCCTGTCCGCTTATTCTGCTGTGAACCAAGGGCACTGTCATCCAAAAATTATTGAAACGCTAAAAAGTCAGTCCGAAAAGCTAACACTTACCTCCCGGGCTTTCTACAGCGATATGCTTGGGAAATATGAACAATACATGCACAATTTCTTTGGGTATGACAAGCTGCTACCAATGAATACCGGGGCCGAGGCGGTTGAAACATCCATCAAACTGTGCCGGAAGTGGGCGTATGAGAAAAAAGGAATCACCCCGGATCGTGCCAAGATTTTAGTAGCCAAAGGCAATTTTCATGGCCGAACCACCAGTATTATTTCATTCTCCAACGATCCGCTTGCCCGTGCGAATTTCGGACCCTATACCCCCGGTTTTGAGTCGATTCCCTATGACGATTTGACCTCCCTGGAAAGCGCGCTTCAGGATCCCAATGTCGCGGGATTTTTGGTTGAGCCGATTCAAGGAGAAGCAGGTGTCGTAGTGCCGTCTGAGGGATACCTGAAACAAAGCCATGCACTTTGCAAGAAGCAGAACGTCCTTTTTATTGCGGATGAAATACAAACCGGCATAGCCAGAACCGGCAAATTGCTCTGCGTGGATCACGAACATGTGCGACCCGATATCGTGATTTTAGGAAAGGCACTATCCGGTGGGGTATATCCCGTTTCGGCTGCCCTGGCAGATAATGACGTTATGGAGTGCATCCGGCCCGGTGAACATGGCTCAACCTATGGTGGAAATCCACTGGCTTGTGCGGTAGCTATGGCAGCGCTGGATGTGGTCAAGGAGGAAAACCTTGCGGAAAATGCGAGACGACTCGGAAAAATCTTCAGGGATGAAATGGAAAAACTTATCGCAAAAACCGACTTGATTGCCAAGGTACGCGGCAAGGGCCTGCTAAACGCTATAGTCATCAACGATACGCATGAAAGCAAAACGGCCTGGAATATCTGCCTTAAGCTCAAGGATAATGGCCTGCTGGCCAAGCCTACCCATGGCAACATCATCCGGTTTGCCCCACCCCTTATTATGACTGAGGAGCAGCTAATGGATTGTATTGATATAATCAAGGATACCGTATTTAACTTTAAGCATGCAGCGGTATCTTGAAAACAGCTTTTTTAAGGGATAAATAACAATAAAAAAGGCTTCTCAAACATAATTGAGAAGCCTTTTTTTGGTAGTGGCGGGGAGAGTCTAGGGTTTTGATCAGGCCGTTTGACGATGACATTTTTTATCTTTAATCCAACGCTATCAAACTAATAAAGTTGGTCTTCAGTGAATTGATAGCTATGAGTTTCCTGAGATTATAAAATTCGTCAGTATGAAACATCAAATTCTTTCTCAATCAATCAAAGGAAGTGTCTGAAACATTATGAGTTTAGATGTACAGCTTGAAAGACTTGAGAGGCACTACGATAAGAGTGTTAAATCTTATGATTTTATCGAACTTCTCGAATTAGCCCATACTTTGAGGGTTTTAGCAGAACTACTTGATGAAGGTGATGATAAAACTGGGAGGGATTTCAAGGTTCTTACACCTCATAAAAAGATTAGGAGATTAATAAAAAAAGAAGATCATATCTTTATGCATTTACCTGAACCCATAACTACTTATTCGGTTGGACCTCAGGGAGAAGCCAGGCCGCAATTATTTTATTCCAGTAGATTTTAATGGAACATTTTTAATGTGATCTGAAAACTCAAACAAATATAAATGAATTTAAAATTAGTTGGATATATATAACGAAAAATCGGCTTGGTGAAAAAGAACAGAGGGATTTTAAAAAGTTTATAGATCGAGGCAATCTCACAAAAGTTAGGTATTCTCATTATATGAAGAGGCCGATAATTTATTTTAAGCTAACTGGGCATGATCCACTTCATATTACTAGAGAGCATTTAGTAAAGAGAGTTGCAAATGAATATAAAGCTAGTCATGCAAAAAAAAGATAAATTTCAAATTGAAAACATTTTTTCTGGCCCAGTTGAAGAATTTATGCGGTTCGAAATAGCGAGCCTCCCCATTCCTATTTATGCAATTCTTCATATTACTAAAGATATTCTTAAATATTTAAAAGCTTAAAGTGGCTTTCATAAACTAAATATTAGCCATTACTGTCTAAAGAGATCCCCTCTCGGTTTCGGTCTTTGGTGAAAGAAGTAAGGTTTCCTAATACGTGTCCAGAGTGTGGAAAAGGGTTCCAGGACATGAGAGGATTAACTTCTCATGCTAGACATATGCATGATATTACTAGGGATGAGCTAATTGAAATAGATGACTATAACCAAATAATATTGGATGGAAGCTACTCGGGGGTGTGGGGGCATTCCTAGTTACAATTATCACACTTGGTAAAATAAGGTAGGCTTTTTACCCTCAATAAATATGATCTACGTAAAGGGCTTGTTTATAGTCCCATAACTCACTGGATTCAGTTAATTATAGTCTTATTACTCACTTTTAAATTCTAGGAAAAGTTATTTATTTAGTGAGCAGTTTGGTAATGAATATCTAAAAAGAATGAATAAATTGAGTTGTGTATATTAACACAACTCTTTTAATAGTTTTCTACCGATTTGTTCTGAGATCTCTATAGCATATAATTGGTTAAGATCATCATATCTTATTTGCCTGAATGTTAGCATGAATAATGAATAGAAATATTCATTTGGGTTGTTGATTTTATCTGCAGCTAATTCACGAATCGTTGTAATTAAAGAATAAACATTAACTAAGTCTTGTCTTTGAGTAGACTTAAATGAATAATTTGAATTGAAAGTATTATCATTTAATAGCTCTTTCTCTAATTTATATAATTTATCGTTTGGGATATAGTTAGGTGTATGATTTAGCTTAATGGACGTTTCAAGCATAGCGTAGTCTATAATGTTGTGATGACGACCTACATCACCAAAATCAATAAGATAGGCATTTTCATTTTCGTCAATAAAAAAGTTTTCTGTATGTAGGTCACCATGACAAATTTGAGTATTTCCTTCTAGCTTTATTTTTTTTGCTTTTTTAAAAATATCGACTACTTCAAGCTGGTCTACATCCGAAGAGTCATATATTTTGTTAAGATGATTTTTAATAGCATCAAAGTTTATAAAATCCCGGTAATTTTTGTAATTAATATTGATATCATCTAATTCTGTTGAATCCCACCTTTTATAAGTGGGTGTTTTGAAGAGCTTTTTTATATAAGATTTTCTTTTGGAAATAGGGTAGTCATTTTTACTGCTTCTTAAAATACCTCCGAATGATTTTGATTCGATTTCACTATCAGATGTAGCATAATGATATCTGATAGCAAAGCACTTTTCCGTTTTTTGGACTTCTATACTATATGAAGAATCGGTTGTTTCAACATGTTTTCTAAATTTTTCTTCTTCATTTAATAACTTAGTGTTATTTCTATCACCTATTTTAATTATATATTTTTGCGGATTTTCAAAATTTGAAAATGGCTGGACACTAATAACAGTTGAGTCAGTAAACCCCTTAGAGTTTATTTGATAATGTATTTGGTTAGTTTTGTTAGCTCCAAATAATAATTTGATAGCTTTTAGTATATGATGGTCTAAATCTTTATTAATGAATTCTACCATCATTAGATATTCAAGCTCTTTTTTATTTCATCAATTTGATTTATGTAGGTAAGATTTTCATCAGTGTCTCCAATTTTGATTTGAGAAATATTAAAATATCCTTCCAATATTGAGAAAATATAGTCTATGTAAGTTTGGGGACTTGATTTTACTTTGAAAGTAAAGAATACTATATAATTTTTATCTCGTAACTCACCGCTTTCAACTCCATCAATAAAGTCTTCCAATTGATAAACATTGCACTCAGAAGATCCGGAAGCTTTAATTTCCTTTTTTGTTTTCCTTAAAAAGAAAGGTTCATTTTCATGGTTATATAATAGTAAGATGTTATAAGTTTCATCTTCATCATTTTCTAAAAGTAGGAATATATGCCTAGGAAAAAATTTGAATCTGTCTTCAACATTCTCGTATAAAACAGAAACTTTTTTTTCAATTACATCTTTATCTGTTGAGTCTGGTTTGGATTTCTTAGTACTAGGCTTCTTTTCGAAATAAACAGCAGGATTATACTCATCTAATTTTACACCCTTTTTAAATGCTACATTGTTAATCCTATTATACTCTTCTCTTAATTTAGTTCTGTCGCGGTAATCTAGGTTATGTATCTTCTTAAGTAAATCACTGAATTCCCCAGCTTTAACAACATTTTTGTTGGCATACCGGTCAAGTTTATTGTTTATGGTTTCTTTAAGTTTTTTGATTTCCTCTTTCTTCAATTAAAACCCCCATATATTTTTCTTCTTCTATCGAAAGCTTCTCTACCTCCCTCCAATAGATCAATAATACTTTGCTTGACTTCATCCACAGTTCCAGATGAGCTTATATAACTTTTATTTTGGAATTGCTACAAAAAAATGGACAGGGAGTTAAGCCAGATCATGCAGCCAGTTCTTGTTTTTGTGTTAAGTAATTTTGCATTTCCGCCGGTGTTCGATAGTCCAGCGTAGAATGCAAGCGCTGGCGATTATACCAGATCTCAATAAATTGGAAGATTATCTCCTCGAAGATTGTTGTAATTATAGTGTTTAGGTTCTATTGGTAGTTCTGCTTTAAAGGTTTTAAAGAAGCTCTCGGCCGGAGCGTTATCCCAGCAGTTGCCTTTGCGGCTCATGCTTTGGCGGACCAGCGGTCGGGCTTTGAGCAACGTCCTTAAACTCCTTGCAGGCATATTGGATACCCCGGTCAGAATGGAAGACCAGCTCCTGGTCGATAGTCCGCTTTTGACAGGCCTGCTTTCCAGGCCGGAATAATCGTTTCATCGGCGCTCATGCCTTCCGAGAACGACCAGCCCACGATCTGGCGATCAGCCAGATCCATGATGGTCGTCAGATACAGCCAGCCCTTGATTGCTGGGGATATAGGTGATGTCGCTTACCCACACCTGACCCAATCGGCCGGCCGAAAAATCTTGGTCCAGCCGGTTCGGGGCCACAGGCAGGGTGTGCCTGGAATCTGTGGTAGTTACCCATTTGGGGCGAATCTGGCTTTGTATGCCTTCTTTTCTCATCAGCCGAGCTACCCTCCGGTCGACTGAGCTGTCTCTCCTTCTCGAAGCAGTTGCTGGTGAATGCGAGGACTGCCATAGGTCTTCCCCGACTTCAGCCAGATCTGTTTAATTTGTCTCGTCAGAGGCGCTGGTTTTCTTTGGCGCGATCGGAGGGCTCGCGACTCATCCAGCTATAATAGCCGCTTCTGCTTACATCGAATACCTCGGACATCTTCACAATGGGAAATATGTGTCTGTGTTCAGCCATAAACTGGAAAATTATCCGTTTTTCTTGGTAAAGATGCCCATCGCCTTTTTTAAGATATCCCGCTCCATACGTACGTCAGCCAGTTCTTTCTTCAACTCGGCCAGCTGGTTCTCTTCGGCAGTCCGGCTGGGAATACCTTTGCCCGGAAAGGATTGCTGGGGTTTCTTTTTATACTCGGAGCGCCAAGCATAGATAAGGCCAGGGTTAATACCTAGCTCATCGGCCAGCTCCCGGATATTGTCCCGCTGGTAACTTTGCTGGATTACGTCCAGTTTGATATTCTTTGCTGTAGGTTCGTCTTTTACTCATAATTGTTAGTTGTCATAAATTGCGGCGACAATCTATGGCTTAACTGGGTGTCCACCAAAATGTAGCAAGTTCATTTTCAAACTTGAAGAAAACATTATATTCAGCATTAGATAAAACAGGAATATTGGGATTGTGAGTTACAAAAATTAGTTGTCTGTTTTCTTTTTGTTCCTTTATAATTTCCCGAATTGTGTCAGATATATATTCATTGTCTAAATTATCTTCAGGTTGATCGATAATTAGAGGATTTTCTGAAACCGCAAATATGATTGGCAGAACTGTTGTGCAACGTTGACCCATTGAGAGTTGCTCAGAATTTTTGTATTGCTCAGGTTCATTTCCTTCCTCTTTATTAACTCTTACCTTAATCCGTGAGTAAAACACGTGTAATTCTTATAACTTCATTACTTCCAATGGGTTAGCCAAATTGTTATCTTCACCTGTCAGGTGAAACCCGAAATATAACCACCAAATTCATGGATTTCGAGATTGAACTGACCTCCACGCCGCTCACCTCCACGGCCGGGCTGGCCTTTGTGGGCCAGCAGCTGGATGATCCCAAATTCGACCGGCACCTGGCCAGCCTGATCCCCCACCAGCGCCGCCGGGGCCGGATCTCAGATGGCGATATTGCCCGGACGATGATTGGCCTGATCTGCGTGGGCAAGCCCCACTTTGATGCGGCCGCGGAGTTCGCTGGCGACCGCTTCTTTCCTGAAGCCTTGGGAGTGGAAAATTGCCCTCCCCGGAGATTCTGCGCCAGCGCATCCAGGGGATGCCCGAGGAAGCCGGAGACGCCTTCCGGGACCTCGCCACGCGCCTGTTGGCCGGTCAGGGCGAGCTGCTTGTCAGCTTCCATCACGGCCGGCAGTCTGCATGCCGGTCAACATCGATGTGACTCCGATGGATAATTCCGGCTCCCACAAAGAGGGCGTCAGCTGTACCTACAAGAAGTTTGACGGGTATGCCCCGATCGTTGCCTACGCCGGCCCACACGGGTTTACTCCTGAACAACGAGTTGCGGGAGGGCTCTGCCCACTGCAACTGTGAGGGCACGGCCGAATGGCTGGCCCAAACCTGAAGCGGGCCGAAGCGGTGGCCCCGAAGATACGCCCCGGCTGGTGGTCACCGACGCCGGCCACGATGCGGCCGAGAACCTGCTGTTGTTCTCTGAGACTTCTGATACCGACTTCCTCGTTAAGGGTAACCTGCGCCGGCAGGATCCGGCCGAGTGGCTGGCCGAAGCCCAGCCGGCAAACCGAGCCCCCGGACCAGCTGGATCGCGGGGCCCGCGCCTGGTATGGAGAGACGCACCGAGACGGTCGGTCGAGACCGATTCGCGGCGGGGCCCGCCGAATTCTCCTGCGGGTGGTCTGGCGGGCCACCAAGCGTTTTGCCGACTCCGATGGCCAGCTGTTGATGGAACCCGAGATTAGCATTGAGGCATACTGGACGTCCCTGGACTGGGCCCCCGAAGACGTGCAGAGCTTTTACCAGCAGCGCGGGACCAGTGAACAGTTCCACAGCGAACTCAAGACCGATCTGGACCTGTAGCGGCTGCCTTCGGGGAAATTTCAGACCAACCAGCATATCCTGGATCTGGGGATGATCACCTACAACATTCTGCGGCTGCTGGGCCAGCAGATGCTGGCCACCGGGCAGGTGCCGGGCGGAAGGCCGAATCGGCTCGCCTGCGGCTGCGCACGGTGCTCAACAGCCTGATCTACATGGCCGGACGCCTGGTCCGCGCAGTGCCCGCCGGCAGATCCTGCGGATCTTCGAAGGCCACGGCTGGGCCGATGTGGCCTTAGGGCTGGCCCGCGCCGCTAGCCCGGCCCGGGCGCGGCGCCCCGGCAAGCACGTATTGGCCCGTCTGTCCTGTCCCCGCAAGGACGGCATGCCTGTCGTAGCTCTAAGCAAACAAACTACAGCCAGAGGAGAGGTGATGGCAGCTCCAAAAGTGCTTCTTCCACAGCTGATTGGCAGGTTGGCTGCTAATACCAGCTCACAATCGAATCAGTAAAGCAAAGAACGTAGGTTATATTCCTTAACTCACGGATTCAGGTCTTAGTAAAAAATCTGGTCTGTCGGGTAAATATAATTTCTCAATTTCGTATAACTCTTCAGATTCTCTGAATGAATCAGCAATAGTTGCCGATCGACTCTCATCTATATTTCGGATTTGTCTTAAAACACTTAGATCATCTGAATGAATAGCCTTTGCAAATTTTCTGGGAGTCAAAGAGGTAGCTATTTCCGGGACTAAAACATTATAATGAATACCAGATCCCTTAAGTCCCCTTCTTAGTAATTTTTCAAATTTAGTCTTAATACCACCAAAGCTGAGCTGAATTACAATTTCATTATCAAATTTTTCATTTAATTCATTGATAATTTCTAGCCGTAAATTGAATATTTTTTCTTTTAGTTCAGAATACTCATTGGCAATTTGGTCTCTACTTTTTGATAATTTTGACAATTTCTCTTTAAGCTTTTCAAGCTCAGAATTGATAAGTCTTTTCTCTTCTAATCTACTTGTGAGTTGATTGTATTTATTTAAGTAAGCGCTATGCTTTTCAAATTTTTTTCTAAGTTCAATGAATTTGGCTTCTTGTTCATTATGTCGTTGATTTATTTGTTGTTTTTGGTCAGCAATTGAAATCTCAAATTCATGAATTACATTATGAATTTCATTTATACTTGATGAGACTGCTGATTTCATCGAATCCAACTCATTTATTATTTGCTCAAACAAATCTCTATTAACCAGACTTTCATAAGCATTTTCTATTTCGTGCGAATTTAGGTTTGTCTCTAGCCTATTAGCATCGTCTAAAATTTGAGAAATAAGTTTTTCAATGTTTTCAATTATTCTAGATTCAGAGCTGCGAATTTTCTGTTTTTCATCTGCATTCTCAAACTCCTTCTTTTCTGAATCTTCAAGACTTTCAGGCTTATTTTCGACGTGTTTCTTTAGTTGTTCTTTAATATCACCAAAATCACGTAGTTGCTCCTCTTTTAAATTTATTTGGTGTTTGATTTCTCTAATTTTATTAGCATTGTTATCGAGTTTTAGCTGATACCTTAATCCGTGAGTAAAACACGTGTAATTCTTATAACTTCATTACTTCCAATGGGTTAGCCAAATTGTTATCTTCACCTGTCAGGTGAAACCCGAAATATAACCACCAAATTCATGGATTTCGAGATTGAACTGACCTCCACGCCGCTCACCTCCACGGCCGGGCTGGCCTTTGTGGGCCAGCAGCTGGATGATCCCAAATTCGACCGGCACCTGGCCAGCCTGATCCCCACCAGCGCCGCCGGGGCCGGATCTCAGATGGCGATATTGCCCGGACGATGATTGGCCTGATCTGCGTGGGCAAGCCCCACTTTGATGCGGCCGCGGAGTTCGCTGGCGACCGCTTCTTTCCTGAAGCCTTGGGAGTGGAAAAATTGCCCTCCCCGGAGATTCTGCGCCAGCGCATTCAGGGGATGCCCGAGGAAGCCGGAGACGCCTTCCGGGACCTCGCCACGCGCCTGTTGGCCGGTCAGGGCGAGCTGCTTGTCAGCTTCCATCACGGCCGGCAGTATCTGCCGGTCAACATCGATGTGACTCCGATGGATAATTCCGGCTCCCACAAAGAGGGCGTCAGCTGTACCTACAAGAAGTTTGACGGGTATGCCCCGATCGTTGCCTACGCCGGCCCACACGGGTTTATCCTGAACAACGAGTTGCGGGAGGGCTCTGCCCACTGCAACTGTGAGGGCACGGCCGAATGGCTGGCCCAAACTCTGAAGCGGGCCAAAGCGGTGGCCCCCAAAGATACGCCCCGGCTGGTGGTCACCGACGCCGGCCACGATGCGGCCGAGAACCTGCTGTTGTTCTCTGAGACTTCTGATACCCGACTTCCTCGTTAAGGGTAACCTGCGCCGGCAGGATCCGGCCGAGTGGCTGGCCGAAGCCCGCCGGCAACCCGAGGTGCCGGACCAGCTGGATCGCGGGGCCCGCGCCTGGTATGGAGAGACCACCGAGACGGTCTCGGTCGAGACCGATTCCGGCGGGGCCCGCGAATTCTCCGTGCGGGTGGTCTGGCGGGCCACCAAGCGTTTTGCCGACTCCGATGGCCAGCTGTTGATGGAACCCGAGATTAGCATTGAGGCATACTGGACGTCCCTGGACTGGGCCCCCGAAGATATCCAGGCTTTTTACCAGCAGCGCGGGACCAGTGAGCAGTTCCACAGCGAACTCAAGACCGATCTGGACCTTGGAGCGGCTGCCTTCGGGAAATTTCAGACCAACCAGCATATTCTGGATCTGGGGATGATCACCTACAACATTCTGCGGCTGCTGGGCCAGCAGATGCTGGCCACCGGGCAGGTGCCGGGGCGGAAGGCCGAATCGGCTCGCCTGCGGCTGCGCACGGTGCTCAACAGCCTGATCTACATGGCCGGACGCCTGGTCCGGCATGCCCGCCGGCAGATCCTGCGGATCTTCGAAGGCCACGGCTGGGCCGATGTGGCCTTAGGGCTGGCCCGCGCCCCGTAGCCGGCCCGGGCGGGCACCCCGGCAAGCACGTATTGGCCCGTCTGTCCTGTCCCCGCAAGGACGGCATGCCTGTCGTAGCTCTAACAAACAAACTACAGCCAGAGGAGAGTAATTGGCAGCTCCAAAAGTGCTTCTTCCACAGCTGATTGGCAGGTTGGCTGCTAATACCAGCTCACAATCGAATCAGTAAAGCAAAGAACGTAGGTTATATTCCTTAACTCACGGATTCAGGTGATAGTTATAAATCTTGTTTTTTTCATCTTGTATTTTTTTTAATTCCTTCTTGTCAATTAACTTTAATCGATCAATTGGCTCCCTGCCTATTTTTTCTATTTTGTTTGTTTCATAAATGTCTAGGTTTACCAATCCTATTACTTCCTCGATATCCTTAATAACACCCTCACGATAAATTTGAGGTTTTTCATCTAATAGCTTTTCAATTTTATATTTAACTCCTTCTGAATTTTCGAGCCTTAGTGTTATGGACCCATCTCCTAAGTTGTTTTTTAATAGTGAGTATGAGTAAGAATCGCTTTCAACATTTTTTCTTACACAGGCTTTAATGAATTCTACAATCGTTGTTTTACCTGTTCCCCTACCACCCATAATGCAATTGAGTGATTCTGAGAAGTCCAACCTGAAATTTTTGAAAAAAGGAGAGCCGGAAACTTCAAGGCTTTGAATAACTAACTCTTTCATAATCTTATTTTTAAATATTTAAAAGAAAAGCTGTAATACTTTTGGTTAAAGTGAAAAGCCTGGTTTTCTTGGAAATTAGGTATCCCTTGAATATTCAGGTTAATATTCTATTCAAAGAAAAAGAAAGGAAAAAAAGAAAAAACTACTAATTGTTTGCACCTATTTTTGTACCAAAAATAGAAAACCCTTGCAAGCCAAGATCTTACAAGGGTTTCAGTGCCCTGGGACTGAACGATTATTTACTTCCAATTGGAAACACTAGCCGTCAGGTAGCAAAATCAAGTTATGCGTTATAGGTATAAATAGTAAAAGTGAAGTAAATTATTATTTTGTTTTACCTATGTTGTACCAATCTAAAATAAAAAAGCCCTAAATTATTGTTCTGCAATAACTTAGGGCTTATAGATAGTGGCGGGGAGAGGATTCGAACCTCCGACCTTCGGGTTATGAGCCCGACGAGCTACCAGCTGCTCCACCCCGCGATGAAGTCACCAATTATACGTTTGACTTGCGTCATTGTCAATAGTAAATTGAATTTCCTTCCGGGAATTTTTCTATCCTTTTTCACCTTTTCGTCGTATAAACAGGTATTACACAACACTTAATCTTGGAATAACTATTTATGTTTGTAGATACACAAGTTACCCCTCAAAAGGTTCATCAAATTCTTAAAAAACATCTCCTTGCCGACGGTTACGAGATGGTCCTTGATCTGGAAAAAAGCGAGGGCTTGTATATCCACGATGCCAAAGACAACGACCGATACCTAGATTTCTTCAGCTTTTTTGCCTCCAATCCACTGGGTATGAATCATCCAAGGATGGCAAATGATGCGTTTATTCAAAAGCTCGGGAAAACGGCCGTAAACAAACCCTCCAACTCCGATGTATATACTGAAGAGATGGCTGAATTCGTAGATATTTTTGATCGCGTAGGTATCCCTGAATATCTGCCGCACACCTTCTTTATTTCCGGTGGTGCTTTAGCCGTGGAAAATGCTCTGAAAGTAGCTTTCGACTGGAAAGTTCAGAAGAATTTTGAAAAGGGATATGATGAGGAAAAGGGTCATAAGGTACTCCATTTTGAGAACGCTTTTCACGGTCGCACCGGCTATACGATGTCTCTCACAAACACCGATCCCACAAAAACAAAATATTTCCCGAAATTCGACTGGCCCCGGGTGATCAACCCGGTAATGAGCTACCCGGAAACGCCTGAACGAATAGCTCAAACCGAGGCTCAAGAGCAAAAAGCGATCGCCCAGGCAGAAGATTTTTTTGAGCGATATCCTGATGAAATAGCCTGTATCATCCTTGAACCTATCCAGGGCGAGGGCGGCGACAATCATTTCCGGCATGATTTCCATAAGCAGCTCCGGCTATTAGCGGACAAGCATGAAGCCCTGCTGATTTATGATGAAGTACAAACCGGTGTTGCCATGACGGGCAAATTTTGGGCTCATGAGCATTATGTTAAGCCCGATATTTTAGCTTTTGGCAAGAAAGCCCAGGTTTGTGGTATCCTGGCCAGCCGGCGGGTAGACGAAGTTGAAAACAATGTGTTCAATGTTTCCTCCCGCATCAATTCCACGTGGGGGGGTAACTTGGTGGACATGGTACGATTTGGGCGTATCCTGGAGGTTATTGAAGAGGAGAACCTGGTGCAGAATGCCGCTACCGTGGGTGCGTATCTTCAAAAGCAGATCATCAACCTGGGTGAACGGTACGATGCGGTTACCAATCCACGGGGCAAAGGTCTGTTTTGTGCCATCGATCTGCCAAGTAGAGAACTCCGAAATGCCCTTAAAAAGAAGTGCCTTGAAAACAAGCTACTCATCCTTGGCTGTGGAGAGCGTACCATCCGATTCCGTCCCCCGCTTACCGTTCAAAAACAGCATATTGATGAAGGAATTAATATTATCGAAAAATCACTGCAATCTGTGCTCGACCAACACTCCACGACCAATGGACGTACATCCTGAAAACACAGCAGTAAGCAACCGCTCTAACCACATCAATGAATCCAGTTGCATCTAAAGCTAATTAAAATTAAATAGTACAAAATTGGGACTTTAAAAAAATAGAAGGGTTTGACTATGGCTTATATAGATATAAAAAGTGATAAACCGGGAATTGTTGGATTATTTGACTTTCGTCCTGAAACAGCAGAACCATTATGTGAACTGGCGGAAATTTTGCTTAGGGGACCTTCTTCACTTTCCAGCGGGGAACGTGAGATAATAGCTTCGTATGTTTCTTACCAGAATGAATGCCACTTTTGCCACACCTCACACGGGGCTTCCGCAGCGCATCATTTTGATGGGGATCTATCGCTGATAGATGACATTAAAAACAACCTGGAGGCAACCGATATTACGCACAAACTTCGTGCCCTGCTCGATATCGCCAAGAAAGTGCAGAAGAGCGGCCGCGAAGTCCAGCCCGAAGATATCGAAAAAGCCAGAGAGGCTGGTGCCAATGATCAGGAAATCCACGACACGGTACTAATAGCAGCAGCTTTTTGCATGTACAACCGGTATGTTGACGGGCTTGGCACCTGGGCGCCTGACGACAAGGAAGCCTACGATGACATGGGAAAGATGATGGCTCACGAAGGCTACACACGGGATCGAAAGCAAAGAATAAATAAGTGGCAATGATCAGTGCTTTATTGATGCCACGGTGCATTTAAAAAACACTGATCACTGGATATTATTAGCGATAAATACCTAAACCATCTGGTGAGATTCCGGCTGAATTACGATTTCATTGAGCACGGAGCCTTCAGGCTGTTTGGCCGCATAGTAGACAGACTTGGCAACTTCTTGTGGATCTAACATTTTATCTCGCTGCACTCGCATATCCACGTTCGAGCTGTCCCACATTCGGGGTATCCACCTTCCAAGGTACATCAGGGTAAAATTGATGCCACTTCGTTTATGCTCTTCTACGAGGGATTTTGTAAAACCGGTGACGGCATATTTTGTAGCGGCATAAACGGAGGCATTTTTCATCACATATTTTCCCATCGTACCGGGAAACATGATCACTTGCCCCTGCTTTTCGGTGGCCATGTAACGAACTACCGTTTGCGTGACCAGGAAGGTTCCGTACACGTTGGTGTTGATGAGTTCTTTAGCGTCGTCCGGTTTAATATCGAGCAGCGGCATGATGATGGCGAAGCCAAAGGCGTTAATCAGCACATCTATTTTCCCGAGGTCGTCGGTAATTTCGCGCACCATATTTGAAACCGAAGCCAAGTCGGTGGCTTCTACTTCAATTACGTAGGCATTTCCGTTATTGTCGTTGATCTGCTTGGCAACCTCTTCCGCCTTGTCGGTATTCCGGGCGGCAAGCACAACCTTAGCCCCTGCACGACCAAAAACCTTGGCGCAGGCACTTCCGATACCGCCCGATCCGCCTATAATCAATATTACTTTATCTTTCATTTGATCTCATTTTAAATTCCCTTTTTAACTCTGACTGTGAAAAGTTAACTGAGGAAAAATCGTTCATTAATAACGATCAAATTCAGGACATGGCACCGGGTATAACGCCTTCGTAAATTTCGTTTATCTGATCGACCGGCAGATCAATAACATCGTCAATAACGAGGGTTTTTCCTGTAACCCTGCCCAGCTTGTAAACCGGCAGGCTTGCATCTTCAAAGTGAGTGACTAAAGCATCAAGGTTCTGATCCTTAACCGTTACGACCACCCCGGACTGGGCTTCGGAATAGAGCAGCTCTACCAAACTTCCGTTCAACTTATCCACGCTTATTTCGGCACCTTTGCCTGAGAACAGGGCCATCTCAGCCAAGGTGATAGCCAGCCCGCCGTCGGAAATATCATGCACGGCGGTAACCAGTTGTTTTTTGATGGCCTGCAGCAAGCCAGATTGCAGAGACGCTTCAAAATCCAGGTCGATATCCGGCGCGTTTCCGGTAGTCAAATCGTGAATCGTATGCAGATATTCACTTCCGCCGAGCCCTACCCGGTCGGCCCCGATATAAAAAATTTGATCACCTTCCTCTTTAAAGTCCGGGGTCATGGTATGCTTCTCAATATCTTCCACAAGTCCCAACATACCAATAACCGGTGTAGGATAGATCGCCTCGTTGGGATTTTCGTTGTAAAAACTGACATTTCCACCCGTAACCGGCGTATTTAGTTTTTTACAGGCTTCGCTCATCCCGGCTAATGCCTCCTGAAACTGGTAATACACGCTTGGTTTGTAGGGATTGCCGAAGTTCAGGCAGTTGGTTATCGCCAATGGCTTAGCGCCGCTGCACACCACATTTCGCGCCGATTCTGCCACCGCAACTTTGCCGCCGCGTCGTGGATTCAGGAAAACATATCGACCGTTGCAATCGGTTTTTACGGCCAGTCCCTTGTTAGTTCCTTTAATTCGTACCACGCCAGAGTCAGACGAACCCGGACGATTGACGGTGTTGGTCCGCACCATCGTATCGTACTGCTCATAGGCCCACCGCTTGGAGGCGATATTTGAGGATCCAAGCAGCTTTTTTAAGGTTTCATTCTGATCTTCAGGATATTCCAGTGAACTAAAGTCAAAATTCTGAACATCATCAAGATAGTCGGGGCGCTTGGATTCCCGCTTATACTGGGGCGCTCCGCCACCGAGTACCAGGCTGTCGGCAGGAATATCGGCTTTAACCTCCCCACCCCTTGAATAGGTGACGTTATCCCCATCCACCACTTCCCCAATAATTACGGCGTTGAGATCCCATTTTTCATAAATATTGATAATTTCCTGCTCGCAGCCTTTTTCAGCTACTACCAGCATCCGCTCCTGGCTTTCGGAGAGCAACAGTTCATAGGCTGTCATGCCTTGTTCCCGCTGTGGTACTTTATCAAGGTCGATGTTCATTCCACATTTACCTTTGGCGCTCATCTCGGAAGAGGAGCAGCTGATGCCCGCGGCACCCATATCCTGAACACCCACGATACCGCCATTTTTAATTGCCTCGAGCGTTGCCTCAAGCAGCAACTTTTCCGTAAAAGGATCTCCCACCTGCACACTGGGGCGTTTTTCTTCACTCTCTTCACTAATCTCCTCGGAAGCAAACGTTGCACCGTGAATGCCATCGCGACCGGTGCTTGAGCCCACAATGATAATCGGATTACCCGGGCCGCTGGCCACCGCAGATGCTGTTCGCCCCTCCTTCACAATGCCCACACTCATAGCATTGACCAGTGGATTGCCCTCATATTTTTCATCGAAGTAAATTTCGCCACCTACTGTAGGCACCCCGAAGGAGTTCCCGTAGTCAGCAATACCGCGGACTACCCCATCCAGCAGGAACCGAACGCGCGGGGTCTCCAGCTTTCCGAAGCGCAGGGAATTCAGGCTGGCGATCGGTCGGGCGCCCATCGTAAAATATCGCGGTGGATGCCCCCCACGCCTGTGGCGGCTCCCTGGTACGGCTCTATGGCCGAGGGATGATTATGGCTCTCTATTTTGAACGCGCAGGCCAGACCGTCGCCGATATCCACGAGGCCCGCATTCTCTTCTCCTGCACCGACCAAAAGCTGGGGACCCTCGTTCGGAAGCTTTTTAATTTCAAGAATAGAGTTTTTGTAGGAACAGTGCTCACTCCACATTACCGAGTAAACACCCAGTTCGGTAAAGGTGGGTTTGCGGCCTAAAAACTCCTGTATCTTCTCATATTCTTCTTCATTCAGGCCGTGATCTATGGCCAGTTCCAAGGTAACTTCCGGTTCTTTTACTGCAGGTTGTGACATAAATAAATACGGTGTTAACGTTTGCTAGAGTGATTGGGGAAGATAGATGTAGTCGATCTGGACAACCTACTTCACCATAATTTGAGTTGCTACGATTAAAGTTTTAACAGCGAGCAGAGATCAGAAAATTTATTGAAAGTAAAATATGCGTCCTTTTTTCGTTCTTCGGAGACATCATCACCGTTGGTGTACCAGGCCACATTCCAACCAAAAGAAGCCCCACCGATGACATCAGAGGTATAGGAATCGCCGATGTACAAAATTTCCTGCGGCTTTTTCCTGGTAAGGGCAGTAGCGTGCTTAAAAATTTCCGGTTGAGGCTTCAGGAACGCAACCTCTTCAGAGATAACCAGGTTACTGGCAACGTCGGCCAGGGAAAACTGGCTGATTTTTTGTTTTTGTGTTTCGGCAAAACCATTGGTCAAAATGCCGACATCAAATTTTTTGCTGGCTTTTTGCAAAGTTTCGGCAGCTCCTGCAATCCAGTTCCAGTGGTTGCGGTAGGCCTCCATGTAGAAATTGCCTACCTCTTCATAGAGCGAACCATCCAGGCCTAGTTCATTCAGTGTTTGCTCAAAACGGGATCGCTGCAGGTATGATCGGTCAATATCCCCTTTCCCGTAGCGGGTCCACAGTTTTGAGTTAATTCGGTGATAGGTTTCAGTAAGCTCTTGGTGCGTAATAGAACTGAAATAATCGAGCTGGTTTATTAGATCCTGCAAAGCTGCTTTTTCGGCGCCCCGGTGATCCAGCAGAGTGTCATCGAGGTCGAAGTAAATATACTTGTAAGTCAAAATAACACATGGTTTAGTTCCGAATTTGAGGATGACTAAAATACACAACTTAGGCCTGATCATAAAAATAAATTCATCTTCATGGCTTGTATCACATTCAATATCATTTCGTATATTATTGGCGAATTTTATCTCACTTTAATCATCAATTGCAGTTATGAATATTAAGACTTGGATTGGCATTGGCGTGGCAGCCGTGCTTGTGATTTACGGTATCAATATTAACAACAGCCTCGTGGATAAGGAAGAGTCCGTGGATCAGGCTTGGGCACAGGTTGAAAACCAGTATCAACGACGCTCTGACTTGGTCCCCAACCTTGTAAACACCGTAAAAGGTGCAGCTAATTTTGAACAGGAAACACTTACACAGGTTATCGAAGCGCGTAGCAAAGCCACCTCGGTGCAGGTCAGTGCCGAAGACCTGAATGATCCCCAGCGTGTACAGCAGTTCCAGCAGGCACAAGCTCAGCTTTCGGGAGCGCTTTCCCGGCTGTTGGTAACGGTTGGAAAATATCCCGAACTTAAAGCCAACCAGAATTTCAGAGATCTTCAGGTTCAGCTTGAGGGTACGGAAAATCGTATAGCGACCGAACGAAAACGATACAACGACGCTGTGAGTGAATATAATTCGTCGATCAGGCGGTTTCCGGCCAATATTTTTGCGGGAATTTTGGGATTCGAAAGCAAGGCCTATTTCGAGGCAGAATCTGGTGCTGAGCAGGCCCCTGAGGTCAACTTCAACTGAGCACCAGCATCACACCATCCGCAGCATTCATGTACGTATTTACTAACAGTTCTGATAGTTAAGTAATCAACCTTATGTCTTCCGATTTATATCTTACTGACGAACAGGAACAGCACATTATAGAAGCGATAGCCAAAGCGGAAAACCGAACGTCTGGCGAAATTCGTGTCCACATTGAGGCTACCTGCAGTTCTGATCCGCTTGAGCGGGCGGCACGTGTTTTCCATATTTTGGGGATGGACGAAACCGAACTCCAAAACGGCGTCCTGATTTACATAGCTACTGATGATCATAAAGTGGCCGTCTACGCTGGTAAGGGTATCCACAAGCAGGTAGAAGAGGGATTCTGGGATAACGTGCTAAAACTGCTGGTTGATCATTTTAAGGTAGAGAACTTTGAGGAGGGAATTGCCTTGGCCGTCCGTAAAGTTGGCAAAAAACTGGAAGAATTATATCCCCGCAAAAAGGGAAATGTAAATGAGCTCACTGATGAAATTAGCTATCACGATAACAGTAAAACTAAATAACTACTTAAAAGCTTTTATGATGAATCGAACAACGATTATCGGCACGGTACTTCTTGCCTTGGTATTTCTATCAATTTCTATCATTCCCACACTTGCACAAATTCCAAATTCCGACCAGCAGTTGTTTCAGCTGAAAATCTATCACCTTGACGATCAACAGCAGGAACAGCGTGTCCATTCTTACCTGGAAAATGCGTATCTGCCGGCCCTGCATCGGCTTGATTATGGACCCGTTGGCGTTTTTTATCCCGTGCGGACAAGATACCCTCTCCGACAAGCGAATTTACGTGCTAACCTCCTATGAGTCGTTCGATGAGCTTGCATCCCTTGACGAAAAGCTGAGCGATGACAGCCAATATCAAGAAGCGGGAGCTTCATACATCAATGCAGCACATGACAATCCCACGTTCAGGGAGATAGAAACAATTTTGTTACGTGCCTTTTCCCACGCACCACAGTTGATGAATTCAGGGCTGGAGGCTCCCAAAACCGAACGTATCTACGAGCTTCGGAGCTACGAAAGCGCTACGGAAGCACAGAATATCAACAAGGTAGAGATGTTCAATGAAGGCGGTGAGGTGGAGCTTTTTGATAAACTGAATTTCAACGCCATTTTTTACGGCAACGTGATTGCCGGCAGTGACATGCCTAACCTGATATATATGGTATCTTTCGAGGATATGGAAGCCAGAGATAATCACTGGTCTAACTTTAGCAATGCACCGGCCTGGAAGGAATTATCATCCATGGAGAAATACCAGAATAACGTCTCACATATTGACAATTACTTTTTGCGCGCTACTGAATATTCCGACCTGTAATTTTTTAAGACAGAATTTTCAGCATTAATTTTTTGCACTTAGTTATGATCCAGCATAAAAAATCCGGCATCATCCTGATCCTGCTCTTATTCTTATCAGCTACTGCCTTTGGGCAGGATTTTCCCAGTGAGCCCCGCGGCCATGTCAGTGATTTTGCCAATATGCTGAACCGATCGGATATAGAACAGCTGGAGACCAAACTTAGAAACTATCGTGATTCCACGACAAACGTCATAGCCATTGCTACCCTGCCGGACCTGCAAGGACAATCTATCCAACAGGTGGGCACGCAGCTGTTTAATGAGTGGCAGATGTGGCATGAAGACCGTTATAACGGCGTGCTTATTCTCATCGCGCCAAATGAACGCCGAATGCGCATCGAAGTAGGGTACGGGCTGGAGGGAGCAATCCCCGACGTAATGACGGGCCGTATTATCCGAGAAATTCTAAATCCCGCTTTTCAACAGGGTAATTATTACGAAGGGCTGGATCGCGCTACATCTGTTATGATACAGTTGGCGTTCTGAGTGACGTTGAAGGACAGCTCACCAGTAGTTCTTCCGAAAGTGGGAGTGGTATTTTTAACTCTGATCTTATTGTCTTCCTGCTTTTCCTGGCTTTTGTCTTCTATGTCACTTCCCGCAGGGGGGCGGCGGTAAGGGAAAAGGACGAAAACGCCGGCGACATTCTCTAAGTTCCGGCGGAATTATCTGGCTGGGCGGTGGATTTGGCGGTTCCGGCGGGGGAGGCTTCGGTGGAGGCGGTGGTGGTTTCGGCGGCTTCAGCGGAGGTGGCGGATTTGGCTCTGGCGGAGGCGGTGCCAGTGGTGGCTGGTAAGGTAAAAGCAATCAGTAATTAGTTAGACTAAAAACGCTCTCCACCTTCCACTTCCAATGGAAAGCGCGGTCGCAGTATCAGGGATAGGAGGAACGTCCTACTGCTTACGAGTCATTGGGAGAATGCCCTCACCGCGCTTTTCAAAAGGGCATTCTTGTGAACTTTTACTAGAGCCTTACAGTCTGAAGTCAAACCGTACATTTTACAGCTATAGATTTTCTAAAAACTACGCTCTTGTACTGGAATTCTGGGCTTTATATCCTGCAAAAATCCGCCTTAATCCAGCTCCTCAATTTCCTGTGTGCGTTCCCATTCTGATTGGATCTCCTCCAACTCTTTCCGGAGCGTTTCAAAACGGGTATAAGCATCGTCACCAGGTCGCTGATCGGCGGAGGTGGTCATATAATAAAGATACTCCAGTTGGTCGATCAGCATCGGGGGTTGATAACTGCCCTCCTCTGAGGTGACGAGACGATTATACAGGTTATTAATCGCAGAAAGGTCAGGATCAATCTCTTCATTTTCTCGGATACGGTTTCGAAGGGTATCAATCTCGGCACTTATGCGGTGTGCTGTCCCGATTGCATCGCGAATATTAAGGTTCAATTTTTCCTGGGCCTCCAGGTCGGCTTTTGTAATGCCGATATATTGCACCCTCGGATCGATCTTCACAGTGAAGTCCTGGGTTTCGGTCCATTGGTCTGTTGAAAGGCGTACTTTATAGCTCCCGGGTGAAGCCATTGGCCCCACATTAGCACCAAAATAGGTCTCACCGTCGAGCGAAGGAACGGTATGCGCAGGATGGCGAAAATTCCAGTTAAATCGATTGTGCCCGGGTTGAATGGTGATAGAGTCGGCTTTCCCAAATGGGTTAGGCTCCGGCTTGATCATATCATTCTTATCACCAGTAACTTGACCCGAACCAGACGTTTCGGCAGCGGTTCCCACAAATCGACGTACCACAGTGCCCTCCTCATCCAGGATATCCAGCGTTAGCTTGCCGGCAGGCAGATCTTTCAGGTAGAAATCGATCATTGTCCCGGCTTCAGGAAATTTCGGTACTTCGGAATCCCCATCATCCGAATCATAGCGCATTCTGTAGCTTTCTCGGGGGTTAAAAAGATGGCGATCTGCTACTGCCAGGCTGGAGTTGAACTGATAGAACGGCGTAAGGTTATCGAGAATCCAAAACCCGCGCCCCATTGTGGATATAATCAGATCCTGCTCCTTAATTTTGATATCGGTAACCGTTACCAAGGGCAATCCCTGCTGCAGCTTTTGCCACTGCTGCCCCCCATCCAGGGAGAGAGCAAGAGCTCGGCAAAGTCGGTACCTGCATAGAGCAGGCCTTCGCGGTTGGGATCTTCGCAGAGACCGCCCGTACGGGATAATCAGCGGGAATTCCATTTTTCCCGTCTGTGAGCAGGGTCCATGTGTTCCCGTAATCACTGGTTTTGTAGATATAGGGATGAAAATCGTTCCGGCGAGCGCTTGTTGCACAGCCACATACGCTGTTCCAGGATTATGGGGAGAGGGATCAATACCGTCCACCCGGCCATTGGGGGGCACATCTTCAGGCGTAATTTCGGTCCAGTTCTGACCTCCGTCTCGTGTTATGTGCACCGGGCCGTCATTGGCTCCGGTCCAGATCACATCCGGACTATGGGGCGACACCTGAACCACATAAAGGGTGCTGTAATGTTCTTCTCCGGTAATATCACGCGTAATGGGCTGGCCAGAAGCCATCTGAAATTCCGACTTAAAAGCGGTTAAATCGGGACTGATCTGTTCCCAGCTCTGCCCGCCGTTGGTTGTTTTATGCACATACTGAGATGCGTTATAGACCACGCTGGAATCGTGTGGCGAGATCTCGATAGGCACAACCCGCTGGAACCGGTACTCCAGTTTCGCAGGATTCCGGCCATACATATATTCTGCTCCGACATAATAATTTCGCTCCTGCCCGGTGATGGTACTGTACTGCCCGAACCGACCTTTACAGTTGGCAAAAATGGTAGAAGGATTATTGGTTTGTGGAACAGCCGGACCTGTTTCGCACCCTCCGGCCGTGTGCCAGAGTCCCTGAGCACGTTCAGCACTTTCCGCGGGAGGTCGGCTGGGTACGGCAATCGTGGTATTATCTTGCTGGCCGGCATACAACCAGTATGGGAACTGATCATCCGGATTCACCTGGTACAGTTCAGCCGTGGGTTGATTGTATTGGGTTGACCACGTTTTTCCGCCATCAAGGGTTACCGTGGCACCGCCGTCATTTCCCTGAATCTGGATTTGGGGCGTATCGGGATTTATCCATAGATCATGTACATCAGCATGGGTTACACGTCTGCGTTCAAAGGTTTCTCCACCGTCGGTGGAAACCCAGTAACGCACGTTCCCAACATAGACCGTATTGGGATCTGTGGGGTGTGCGGTTATATTGGTGAAGTAAAAAGGGCGATTCATGATACCGGTCGTATCACTAGTTTGGGTCCAGCTCTCCCCCCGGTCCTCGGAACGGTATAGTCCCTGCTGTTTACCGGGAGCTTCAACAAGAGCGTAAATACGACTGGGATCGGCCGGAGTCACCGCAAGATCAATTTTTCCTGTCAATCCCTCCGGCAGCCCTCCACTCAGCTTCGTCCAGCTATCTCCACCATTCGTAGATTTGTAGAGCCCATTTTCTTTGTCAGCACCGCTGATAATGGTCCATGGCTTCCGTTCGGCCCGCCACATGGCTGCATAAATTTCATCGGGATTTTCCGGGTTGAATTCTAAGTCTATAGCCCCGGTCGAATCGGAGGCAAACAGCACGTTTTCCCACGTATCACCGCCATCCCTGGATCGGAAAACACCCCGTTGTGGGTTCCGGTCCAAACGGGTGGCCGGAGCGCTGCTACATGTACCAGGCGTCACGATTTTGGCGATGCAGCTTTGGTCGCCCCAACTTGGCCACTTTCTTCCAGCCCGATTGGCATCCATGTTTTGCCGGCATCTGTCGTTTTATACACACCACGGCCCACTGAAACATTGGCTCGTATTCCATCAGTACCTGTACCTACATATATGATGCTTGTATCCGATTCAGCTATTTCAATAGACCCGATGGTGGTACTCTTAAAGCCTTTCCCGTCGGTGATATTGGTCCAATTCTGCCCGTAATTTCTAGTGCGCCAGACGCCGCCGGTACCGGCGGCTCCCATATAGAAGGTATAGGGATGGGCGCGGTGCCCTTCCACCGTCGTTACTCGTCCACCGCGCGTTGGTCCCACTGAACGGAACTGCAGATCCTGAAATAACGTGGTGTCAATCTTGGCCGTATTTGCCGTTTCCGACTGGGCAAGCAGTGGCCCTCCCCAAGCTCAGTTGCAAGCTTTCAGGAAGGCCATGACCGTTAGAAAAATTGAGCCTGTATATTTCATAACAAGTAAGTTTGTACGTTTAAAGGTCTAAAAACATTGGTAAAACTCATTGTACCACAATGGGTTCGCCAGCGGTCTTGAGATTAGTATTTAATCATGCCAGGAGTCTGTGAACACTTATTCTGCACCGGGAAATGTTTCCATTGTTCCTCCGTAAAGAGCATTAAAAATGAGTTTATACGTGCCGCGTGGCTGACCGCGAAACTGCGGACGGAAGGCGAACAGTACTACCTGCCCTTTGCCAAACGAACACACGAACCAATGATGGTTTGCCCGTAATGTATTCATCTTCTCCCATCGCCCACCATCCGCTCATTCAACAAATCCGATTTTGCGTAGCGCGCGATCACGTCCACCGGTGGTTCGGGGGCTTTGGCCAGCTCTTCACGGCCGCCCTCTCCTTCAAAATCCTGCTTCTCAATATCAAACGCGCGGCTCCGGCTGAAGGAAACGGCCACCGTATCCTGCATGCCAAACGCCAGCGGATCGCTGACATCCACAGCCCAGCGGTATAGAGCCAGCCCGGGATAAAAAACTCTTCATCGCTCAGGCCGCTAACCGCGTTACTCAAGCGGCAGGCCAAACTGCTCAATTACAAAATCACTGGACTCATCAAAAGTGATGAGAACACCGCCGGCTTCGGTAATATTCCCGAGCGCAAGCGTACCTTCCAGACCAAGACCACCGGTAAATTGCTCCGGCATCTCCTGCACAGAATGACCGTGCAGAATTTCGCTCGGCGACTGCGATGGCAAAATGATACTATCATATTGCGAAAGGTCACCCTCCGCGATATCCGCATCATGCAGGGTGTCCACGTCAAAGACATATTCCTTTTTCAGTAGCCAGCGGGTCCAGCCCTCATCCATGCTCTTTGCGATCCCAGGATTTATAAAGACCCACTTTGGGCAGGGATATTCCTCGCCGGGTGCCGGATCGTCAGGTTCATCCGATAAAGCCATAGAAGGAAAGTCCGCATTCCCGGTCAACGACATCGATGGCCTCTGGAACTGCTGCCGGTTACGATTATAGGATCCAGCTGGCATTTCAGCACCACTGATGTTCAGAGCCGCAGTAGTTTTTGACACACTGGCTCCCTCTTTTAGCAGGACATTGGCCGCTTTTACCGAGGGCATTGGACTTCGCCGTGAAAATATATCCGTAGCCAGCCTGGCCTTCTACGCTGCCCGGCTCGGCATCCACAAGTCCGGAGATTATCTTCAGTGGAGGCATTAAAGGAGGTATCAATACGATCCACGGTTATGCCCGTCTGCATCGGCAACGTCCATCCCGCCAGATCATATGGGGTGTCGGGCGGTCCGCCGGGATATTCCAGGCGCGTGGGATAGTCCTGCTTCTCCAGCAAGTCCATCAGGAACGGCCGGAAAGGTCTGGCCCGGCACAGACAGATAGCAGAATCCGCCTGGTTTAGGTTTTACCTTCTGCGTTAAAATCACGAGTCGCCCGTTTCACCTCAATACCACCCCGGAAAAGTACATTGACCAAGTTCTTTGCCTCCCATTCGTCCCACTGCTCGGTGGGAATTATATAGGCGTAGGGATTTCCGGATTCACCTGCAGCAATGGCATCCCGGCCCATTCGATAGATATTGTAAAGCAGGTTGGAACGGCGCTCGGAAGCCAGATCAAGCACGGCCATCGAGGCGGTAAGCATATATTCCACGGCATCCCGTAGAAGCGGGATTCTCCCCCCTTTCAGACACTACCAGTACGGATACAAAATATCCGTTCCGTCTGTAGGGGTCCCTGTTCCTACGTGTGACGGCAGGGAGTCGGGATCATAAAAACGGGGCGTGGGCGTGCGGTGACCGGTTTCAGTAAGAATACCGATCTGATTGTGATAATAGGGCACGGTTCGGCCGCCGCCGTTCCAGAACATGGTGTAATAGTTATCTGCAATGGCACCGGGCATCTCTTCCACAGCAAATCGAGTGGCCATCGCCGAACCCACCTCGTTGACGCCCGCAGTAACGGCAGGGTGTATTTTCGGGTTAACTGGATCGGCATACGGCGGGATGGAGATGCGTGTCCAGTCCGGGGAGGTTTGATGATGATTAAAGACGATCTGCGGGAACCACTCACGATATAAAATTTTAGTGACGTGATAAGTCTCAGGCATGTTGTTCATGAACCAATCCCGGTTATTGTCGTGTCCCACATAGTGCTGGTAGAGCCACGGTGGGGAGCTGGTTTCATACGGCGTGTCCCTGAGGTTCTGTCGGTACCAACTGGTGACGATCTGGAGCCGATCGGGATTCATCACCGGCATCAGCAGCGTAATCACATTTTCACGGATCTGCTGCATCTCCTCCCGTCTCTTTGCTCGCAATTTTATAGGCCAGCTCGGTGGTCATCTGCCCGTGGGCCAGCTCGGTAGCATGCATGCCGCCGTCGATCCAGATAATCGCCTTTCCTTCTTTTGAGAGCTCCTGGGCTTCCTCCTCGCTAACACGCGCACGGGAGAGTTCTTCGCTGATAGTACGCCATTTATCGAGCTGCTCCAGATTTTCTTCTGTAGAGATAAACGGCAGCAGCGTCGGGCGGCCAAGCACCGTCTCTCCGATTTCTATTTTATGAACGCGATCAGAGGCGGCATCCAACTTGTCATAGTAGTCCAACATCTGATCATAATCGGCCAGCTTGTAATCCGCACCCGGCTGAAAACCAAACACTTCAGTGGGTGATGGCACATCTTGCGCGTTTACCATTGAGACAAGTAGCAAAAAGAATCCTGCCAGAACCAGTAGTTGGTTCATAGCTTTCCGGTAGCAGTTGTTTATTCATTTTAACGGTCTTTTATAGGTTGAATCGTTATAAATAAGATTGATGATAACGGGATATATACTGGGTATAATGACGTTTTCCTCCCCTAAAATGGCTAAAAATTCATGCTTTTTTCCTGTTCCATACCTGCAACGGCGGAGAGCACCAGCAGCGCCCGCTGAATACCTTTATATCCCTCATCGTTGTAGTACCACTCATCCAGTGAATGCGCGCCATGCCCCTCACCTCCCCCACCAATGGTGATGGCGGGAATTTCCCATTGTGAATATAGGGATGTTCGCAGTCAGTGGAACTGGTTCGCAGTTCAGGTTCTTCGCCCGCCCAATCGGCCGTCGCCATCGCCCACTGCACAATCCGGTCACTTTCCACCGGCGTATGCCCTGATGGACGGTTACCGATCATCTTGATCTCAACAGTCATCGGTGGACCATCCCTTCGAAGATCATTTTGCTCGGCCAGGCCCTGGTGCGTATGGGCATACTGAATCAGGTGTCGATCCTCGTCGCGTCGCTGGACTGCAGTGAACGCATATCCACTTCCAGCCACGACTCGAACGGGATGGAGTTCACTGAGGTACCACCGCCAATCCGGCCGATATTATAACTGGTTTTTGGATCGGTTTGGGTGTATTCTTCCGCTTTATCCACAAAGTGGGTTATCGCCCGAGAAAGCGCATGATGTGGATTGGCCAACCCAAAAGCCCCCCACGAGTGCCCACCCGGTCCCTTGAACGTTACTTCATAACGATGAGAACCGAGCGCCCCATTGGTAATGGATTTAATGCGGGTACCATCAACTGAAATAAAAAAATCTATCTGAGGACCACCCTCGCGAAACAGGTATTTCATGCCCCGGAGATCACCCAGCCCCTCTTCACCTACGTTACCAATAAAGAGAATATCGGATTCAAAACTGAGGTTCAGTGTATCTATGCTTCGCAGCAGAGCCAACACCGTGGTAAGGCCCCTGCCATCATCGCCAATGCCTGGGGCAAACAGGGTGTCTCCACTTTGCTCTACGGTGACGTCCGTTTCGATAGGGAATACCGTATCCAAGGCGACCGGCAATTGCAAGTACGCTGTCGCGCGTGCTTTCCTTTTTCGAAGGCCTTATGACATCGCCGATGCTATCGGTCCAGAACCGAATCGGCACCATATCGGCTAAGCATCTCGGCAAATTTTTTGCCTCGTCTCCACCTCCCCAAACGGCGGGGCGGGAATCTCAGTCAGCAGAACCTGATCTTCGATAGTCTGATCATCGGTTTCTTCAATATAATTAAGGGCTTGTTGCAGTTGTGGATTTTGTGAAATTTCTTCAAGCTGTTCCAAATATTCGGTTTGTACAGCTGCTTCTCCGGCCGTTGCGGATCCACTGGTTTCGGTCGTATTATCACAGGCCGGCCAATACCGTTAGCCAACCTAGTCCCACCATTAAGAAAAGTCTGAACGCAGCTTTTGTTCGGAAACTATTTATTCGGGATCATTCTTATTCCAATAACCATGTATGATTCACCTGTAAATTCTTATCGCCGTTCTGGTTTTAGAGGTGGTAAAGAACCATCCGCCCAAGAACGCTGCTTGAACGGGATGACCCTTTTCCACCATCCAGAGTTATATATTGGGATTGGTATCAACTTCGGATTCCGAAATCGGGAAACAGAGATCACGTTCGGGGTCGAGCGGAAGTTCTTGCGCAGAATTTCCGGCCTGTTCCAAGGGATGCAAGGCACCGGGTGTATCATTTTCTTCCCAGCGTTTCAGATCTCCAAGACGCCGCGCTTCAAGCCATAGCTCGATACCACGTTCTCGTTTCAGAAAAGCCCAGGCTTCAGCAGCAATTGTTCGTTTGCCGTCCAGGTTATCGACGCCTACATCATCGCGGCGGGAGTTGATCAGCGCCATTCCTGCCATCCAATCACCATCGACCATCTCGGCTTCAGCCTGAATAAGCAACATTTCCGGTCCGCTTGATAGCACGATGGGAGCCGACGTAGATTCATGCTTGGTTTGGTAAAACCACGGCACATTGCCCAGTCCGGCAACGGCGGCATCCCCAACGGGATAATCGGGATCTTCCGCCCACGCCGTGCGGGGATCATCATGATGCCTGATAGTGTATCCTCGGTGAACGGTCTGCCAGACGGTATGCGCGCGCGATAGGGACTGTTTGCTGATGCCTGGAAAATCCGATTGTACTGGCTTTCCTCTACGCTGTAGTAGTTTATGACATACTCAAAATCCATCGGAACCTGCCCCGGCATCGCCAACGGCGCCGGACCAGTTTTCCAGGGACACCCGAACTGAGGCACGCCCGGCAAGTGCAGCGTTGATCAGCTCGCTATCACTTGAGGCATTAGCTACAGCCAAAGCATTTGTAAAATGCTCTTCCGCCCGCTCAAAATATACCTCATAGCTTTGGGGCGATCCACCGTCAATCACACACTGGCACATGTTTTCTCCCAACAGCCTATTGGCGTATCCGGCCCAAAGATATTGCTCTGCCACCAGCGAAGAAGAGGAGAACTCATTGTCTGACATATTTTCCTGCAGTCGAGACAGGCCCTGCTCGGCTACCCAGCGGGCTTGCTGGGCATTTTCCCAATGGGTGTTGGTGTCGTCGGGATCAAGGATGCCAAGCTGCTGCCGGACCGAAATTCCGAACGAGCCTGTCGATCCGGAGGGGTGAATTTCCCGGGCTGCTGCGGCGCCGGTATAGCCTATCCAGTTAATCGCCTCGGAAAGGTCACGCCCGCTACCGTTGACGATAGCCTCATACGAACCCGGTTGATTAAGCTGCGTATCCACAATGGCCCCGGGGTTGGTCACATCGAAATCGCATGTGGTAAGCGTCAGCATCATCAGGCAGGCAACGGCCGCCTTGCACAAAAACTTCGAAACACAAAATTTATTGATTGATCTGAATTGATACATAATGTTGTTAATGACTTTAATTTTTTTCGAAAAAATCGCTGTTTATCTTCTCCATTTTTTCAGGATTCAGGACTTAAAAAGTTACCTGCAGAGACCCGGTGAAACCGGCTGTAGGAGGAATATGCTCTTGGATAGATCGGACGGCATCGGTGGCACCGTCGCCGGTCATCTCAGGATCAAACAGCGGGAAGTCCGTCATTGGTCCACCGGAACAGATTATGCCCAGAGAATGTAAACGTGGCCTCTGATCCACCGGTAAATTTGCTCGGAATCGGGATATGTATCGAAAGACTTCTAAGCTTAAAAAAATCGGCCGGACGTATAAACCAGTCAGCTCGCACGTTTGCCGGGTAAGCGATGGAACGCTCGTAGGCGGTCAGCTGGTCGGCATTGCCTGCTTCTATCTGTTCCAGGGCTCCAATGGCAGTTGGGAAACGAACCCCGCGAGAAAGTGCATTGTAAGTAGCACCGTCATAGATATAGTGCCCACCCTGGTACTCTCCTCGGGCGGAGATCGAGATATTCCACCATGGTAGCGTCAGGCTTGTGCTCAGCCCAAGTATATGTGTGGGCTGATCCGGACCGTAAAAATGGTCTTCTTCAACAATAGGGTCCGCCACTTCATCGGGATTGGTAATACGGTCAGCTCGTACCATCGGAGCGGGATGACCTTCGTAAATACCGGCCAGAGTGCCCAGTGTGAACGGAGGAGCTCCACCCAGATCCAGCACTTCACTTTGATTCAGGCTTACATCCGCGCCGAGGGTCCATTGAAATCCTTCGTTTTGCACGGGCACACCATCTATCGCTACTTCAATGCCACGATTTTCGAGCTCACCCACATTGCGAAGCTGGCTGTTCAGGAATCCCTGCGATGGAATCTGGTTGACCGCCAGCAAAGCATTGGTTGTACGTTGATTGTAGGCGGTAAATTCAAGATCCAATCGCTGATTAAAGAATGAGGCATCAATACCGAATTCGGTTTCAATCGTGCGCTCTGGACCAAGATCTTCATTACCTACGTTTTCAGGGGTAAAGGCAACCTGGTTTCCCCAGCCTACCGGTGACCATATTCGAACGGCATCAAACGCACCAGGTGCGCGCCCAGCATGACCGTAGGCGGCACGTAAACGCAACTGGCCCCAGTCTTCTTTCCAGAAAGACTCATCCGAAAGCACATACGACAAGCTGGCTTTGGCGATAAGGTTGCAAGCCAAGGTTTTCCCCAAAGGCGCTGTTTCCATCCAAACGGAAGCCCAGCGTAAGGAAGTAACGGTCTTTATAGTCCAGCAACAACTGGCTGAACACACCGCCGGTAACGATCTTTATCTGCTCCTCAAAAGAGAGTCTGTTCGCGGCCGCCGTCACCAGATGGTCGCCCGGACCGGGAAACCCGTCGCCATATCCGGTAGTGCGGTTCTCGTTGGTGGTGATCGTCTCTCCGCCCCATGAGAGATCGGCACTGAACTCAGGCGTGATGTCGAATTCAACCGTCCCCAGATAATCCAGCGTCAATGAAGTATACGTCCACCGGATATTCGAACGGATGCCATCCTCTGCCCCGGGAAAACCTACCGGACGAAATTGCCAAAGCTCGCTGTTGGCGAAATCGAATCCCAGCTGCACCTGGTGCGTCAGACTGGAAGTCTGGTCGAAGTTCAGGCTTGCCCCGGAGATAAACCGGTCATTGACAGTGTTGATATCGTACTGAAGAAACTGGTCAATATCTTCCTTTGCGGCTGAGCCGATGTAATTGCGATCGCGGCGGTAGGCGTTCAGCGTGAGGCCCTGTGCGTTGTTGCCGGAGGGTGTGTTCCAGATATCGTGACGCGTATATCCGGTATTGATTCTCAAAATAAGATCCTCTGCCAGGAATGTGCGGAAATTGGCACGGCCGTTAATTTTAGTTTCACTATCCAGCGGCAGTACGCCTTCGTTATCGGCAAAGGAACCGGATACAAAGTATTGGGTCTGCTCCGCTCCTCCCCGCACAGAAAGCGAATATTGCTGGGTATGCGCCGTTTTAAGCCAGGGATCCAGGAATAGATAATCAGCTCCTTCTGCCCCGAATTTGGGCGTCCAGTTGGCTCCCTGATCAATTCGTGCCGACCAGATCGGTTCGCCGGAGGGGGTTCCCATCTTGGTAAAAATCTGAATTACGCCGGCGGCAGCTTCTGATCCGTAAAGTGTTGTAGCGGCAGCGCCCTTGATAATCTCTACGTTACTGATATCTGCGGGATTAATATCATTCAGCGGCGTGGCGTTGTAGTTTGCGCCCCGGCCATTATAGCCTACCGGCGGTACATTTTCGGGATAAGGCTCGCTACGCAGCCGGATACCATCCAGATAAATAAGCGGCTGATTACTCATCGATACACTCACATTACCGCGAATACGAATCTGCGAGCCCGCCCCAATAGAACCAGAGGTGGAGGTCACCGAAAGTCCAGGCACCTGCGCCTGCAGTGCCTGCTCTGTACTCACGGGCACGCTCGTCATTGTCTCCATATCCACAGAAGAAATGCTGTTACCAACCTCTCGTCGCCTTGCCTGGCCTGCCGTACCGGTTACCACCACTTCATCCAGCCCCGCCACCTGTTCGGCAAGCTGAATATTAACAGTAAGAGTTTGATCAGCCTCGATCTCCACCTCCTGCTCAAAGCTCTGGAAGCCGATGAACCGGGCCACCAGCGTGTAGCTGCCGGGCTCTATACCAGTTAGCATGTAATTTCCATCAGTATCGGTGGTGGCTCCCTTTTGGGTACCTTCCAGAAATACGTTGGCGCCGGGCAGCGATTCGCCTGAACTCTCTACCGTAACCTGCCCCGTTATGGTTCCGGTCTGTACCTGATCCGTTTTTGACGGAGTTTCCATGAGATTATAGACGACCAGGTGTCTGTTCGAAGAGATCGCAAAATGGAGGCCTGTGCCCTCCAGTACAGTCCACAGCGCTTGGTTGATCGTGACCTGCTTGCTAGCGTACGTTACTCTTTTTTGCACTGGAATGTTGGACATTCCGTAGGATAACGTCAGTATGGGTATGCGCGGTGATCTGTTCCAACGCATCCAGCAGAGTAGCCTCATTCAAGTCCACTGAAATAACTTTGTTGAGTATTTTCTGGCTGGGGTTGTCTTTGCTTTTTATGAATTCGAGATTGGGATGCAACTCTGAGGACTTTGCTAAATACTGATCCGACAGACTCACATCTTGCCCCTGCGATATCGGAATAAATATTCCAAGCATGAGCACAAAGCACATAATAGTGCCTATGAATACCTGTCCTAGATTTTGTAACGGTTTGTTCATGTACAGTTCCATGTTATAGAGCTTTTTGGGTTTGGTTTAATAGGATGAATAACCTCTTTCAGAGCGAGTTCGGCCTAGTGTTTCTCCGAAAGAGTGATCTCTCGATTTGTTAGCTGATAGTTGAGATTGAGGGAAAGAGCCAGTACATCCAGCACCTCTGTAATCGGTTCATTTTGGAAAGTAGCCGTTAACCGGCGATCACGCAGCGTTGAATCCTCAAGATGCAGGGTTATGTTATACCAGCGTTCCAGCTTGGGCTCGATCTCTCGCAATGGGGTTTTCGTAGAAAACCAATTTTCCGTCCTTCCAGCCTAAATATTTATCGAGCTGGACTGTTGAATTCCGGGTTAGCATGCCGTTGATGTCTATTTCTCCAATTTCATGATGTTTTAATGTGGTCTGTGTTGGGGGATTGGTGCTTGATCTCTCTTCTTGCAGCCCGAACAGCACGCTACCCTCTTCTACCACCGTGCGGACCTGCTCTTTGGGATAGGCGAACACCCCGAACCTGGTACCGAGTACACGGGTAAAAGAATTAGCAGTGTAAACGGTGAAGGGATAATCCTTGTCGGAGGCTACCTCAAAAAAGGCCTCTCCATCCAGATAGACCTCCCGGTTTTTGGCGTCTGAAATCTGTCGAGTATTTTTAAGCGGGTGTCTGCATTGAGATGCACTTTGGTACCATCAGAAAGGGTAAAAGAAGCGCGCTGCCCTTTCTTGGTTTGTATCTGCTGCATGGTTACCGGGGTGGGGGCAGGTTCAGAGGTACTTGTATGTTGCATCACCAAAAGTGCGGCAACTAAAAATATACCAACAGCAGCAGCAAACAGGTACGACTTAAACGCTTTTTCCCTGGAAGTTGAAACACGAGAGTTGGTCTCTCGTTGTTTTTTGATACGTTTGAATGAGTAGGTTTCTATACGCTTTTCTACGGTTTTCCAGCCCGAGTCTAAGTCAGCATTAAATTCATCTTGCGGCTCTACCTGCCAGATCTTCTGGATAGAACGGAAAAAGGCACGGTTCTCAGGATGCTTAGAGATCCAGTTTTCAACCGACCTTTCCTCTACCGGGCTGCAATCTCCCGCCAGGTATCGATATAATTGGGAAACTTCCATTATTTAGTACTTAGCTTTTTCATCAGTTCACATATAATTACGAATGAAAAAGCCGATACCCTAAATAATTATGGTAAAAACATTAAATTAATTAATAAATATTCCATTATTACAATAATAGAATAAAAAAATAAATCTATAGAGATATTATATGTAAAGGGAAGGGAGCTTTATATTCAGCTCTTTGCGCAGTGCTTCTAGTGCTTTCGTGATGTGGTATTCTGACCGTTTTAGGAGAAACTTCCAGCAGTTCGGCAATTTCAATGTAGGTGAGCCCATCTTTGCGACTGAGTTTGTAAACAAGCTGGGTTTTGGGTGGCAACTGCTCGATCTGGTGTTGAACAAACGTCCAAAATTTTTCTTTATCCAGCACGTCGTCTGTCGTCCTTGCAGGTTTTTGATCTCCTTTTAGCAGCGATAGTTTTTCTTTCACAATATCTTTATGCTGAATATAATCAAGCGCTTCATTTCTTGCTGACTTGTACAAGTAGGAGCGAATATTTTTTTGAGCATCCAACTGCTCTTTCTGTTCCCAAACGCGTACGAAAACCTCCTGAACTAAACTCTCCGAGATCGACTCCGATTTTACATATCGATAAACAAACCTACACAGCTGTTCATAATACTTTGTGAAAAGCTTCTTAAATGCAGTTCGGTCCGCTTCGTTGAGCGACCGAACACACTCCGATTCGTCAAAATCTGACTCTGACTTAAGGTCCATTCAATCTTTCCTGCAAGCATTAAATCTTTGTCGGCTATTATAATTAATGTATTACGGCCATACAACTTAAATATTTAATTTAATTTTTAATTAAAACTAAATTATTTAGTATATATTCATAAAATTATGGGTTTGAGCCAGTAAAATAGACTTACTTTTGCAGTATGAGGATTAATGTCCCCCCTTTAATCCTATTGAAAGGACCTGATTCTGGAAGATGAAAATTACGCTTTTAGTACATCATTATTGAGAATGGATTACCAGGGAAGGCATCTGGAGGGAATCTCTCGACATTCTTTTGTAATTATCTGCGAAATTACCGGAAAGGAATAATTCTGCAAAGATGGGCAAACTTTTCCACCGGTGCTCATTTAGCCTTACTCATCTCTGTTGATCGGTAAATAAGATCTCTTCCAATGTTCTTTACACATTTATCTTGTTCTCTTTTCCCTCGGTACGTGGCTGAGCCGGAGTCTGGTTTTGATACTCTTCCAGCGTAAATTCATCCACTTGTACTACATCTACACGGGCCTCTTCCGCTCGGCGCGCCACGTCGGCTTCATCTTTAGTGATAATGCCTTTTTCAAGTGCCTCATCAATCACAAAGCGGGGCTGTGTTTTGGGGATCTGTTTCTTCTTGGCAGCAGTGTGCAATTTTCGGTAGATCGGCTCCGCTTGTTTTACCAGTCTGAAGGCCTTTTCATATCGACCGAGCGCCTCGTTCTCATCCTTCGGCAGGTACATCCCCTCGGTAAGTCGGTCGCGCACGGCTCCCGGTTCCTGCATGGCCTGGGCAACTTTGTGACCCAAATAGTCAGAGGGCACTTTTCCTATTCTGTTGATTCGAGACCATAACGCTATCGGTCCGCTAAATAGCCAGCTCAGACCGGGTACATTGATCTCCCGGTAAATTTCATCAAACGACTCCTGAATCCGGGCGTAGGCATATTCCATAGACCATTCAAAGAAAGCCCGATCCTCTTCACGCTGGCCTTCAGCGACAAAACGACGCAGGGTCGTAGTGGCCAAGTACATCCAGCTGAGAATGTCGGCAAATCGACCGCTGATTTTCTCCTTAATTTTGAGGCCTCCCCCGTCAGAACCCAGTGCGATATCTGCCAGGAATGCGAACGATGCCGAACTCCAGGCCAGCTTCTTGTAATACTTGGCAGCCGGGCCACTCACGGGGGCTGAAACAAACGCTCCGCGCGTAAGGCTTAAAATCGCAGACCGTGCACCGTTTCGTACTACGTGCCCTATATGTTTCCAAAAAACATTATCAAACGCCTTAACATCCCCTTTAGTCAGAGCATCGATTTCATCATAGGCATACGGATGGCAGCGGATGGCACCCTGCCCGAAAATCATAAGGCTGCGCGTGAGAATATTGGCCCCCTCCACTGTAATGGCGATCGGAATGGCAGTATAGGTAGAAGCAAAAATATTGCGAGGTCCCCGGGAAATACCGGCTCCGCCCTGGATATCCATGGCGTCGTTGGTAATCTGCCGCCCCAATTCAGTAAAATTGTACTTGGCTATAGCCGTCACAACCGAGGGTTTTTCCCCGATATCAAGTCCGCCGCAGGTATAGCGGCGTGCGGCCTCCATCAGGTAGGTAAAGCCTCCAATACGGGCCATCGGCTCTTCGATGCCTTCGAACTTTCCAATATTAATGCCAAATTGTCTGCGGATAGCGGTGTAGGCTCCAATTGCGCGGGTAGCTAATTTTGAACCTCCCACACTTTGAGCCGGCAGCGAAATGCCGCGCCCAACGCCGAGCGACTCCATCAGCATGCGCCATCCGTTGCCCGCCTGCTCAGGTCCCCCGATAATATAATCCACCGGAATCTCAACATCCTTGCCATCAATGGGGCAATTGTAGAACGGTACACCTAACGGATCATGACGGCGCCCTAATTTCACACCTTCAGTATCACTGGGAATCAACGCGCAGGTTATACCCAGGTCTTCTCCTTTACCGAGAATATTTTCAGGATCGTGCAACTTGAAAGCCAACCCGATTACGGTAGAAATAGCGGCCAGCGTAATGTATCGCTTGCTGAAATTGAGTCGAATCTTCACATCGCCATTTCTATCCCTGAATACCTCACCGCTTGAGGTCAATGAGCCCGCATCTGAGCCTGCCGTCGGTTCAGTAAGGGCAAAACAGGGGATCTCCTCACCAGTAGCCAAACGCGGCAGGTAGTGATCTTTCTGATCATCCGTGCCGTAGTGCATCAAAAGTTTCCGCGGGTCCAAGGGAGTTGGGGACCATAACGGTAATGGAAAGCGGTCCACAGCGGGAGGCCAGCTTCGATATGATGGCACTGTGAGCAGTAGCCGAAAATTCTTTTCCACCGTATTCTTCGGGGATAATCAGGCCAAAAAACTTGTGTTCCCGCATGTAATCCCACACTTCATCAGTAAATCCTTTACGGGTAAATACATCCCAGTCGTTCACCATGCCGCAGAGCTCTTCAACAGGTCCATCTAAAAATGCCTGCTCTTCCTCATTAAGCTCAGGGTATGATTCATTAGCTAGTTTCTTCAGGTCTGGTTTCCCGGAGAATAGATCGGCATCTACCCACACATTACCTGCTTCTATTGCTGTTCGTTCTGTCTCCGAAATAGTGGGCAGGAAGTTCATCGCATCCAGCAGCGACATAATCGGAGAGGTTACCAATGTTCGCCGCAGCGGTTTAATATTGAAGATAAAGCAAAGTACTACATATACACTCATTAGCCATACAGGAGCTCCTGCACCGAAAAGTGCTGCCAGGCCTGAGATTGCCCAGATCCATAGCGGAGCCCCTATATAGGCGTACACGATGGCCACTATTAAGCTGACTATTAGTGCCCAAATGGGAAAATTTCCAAAAATTCCAAATAACTGATTGAACTGTTCCATAAAAACTTCTCCCCTTTTGTGTTCGCTAATAAAACCGCTTATCGGGTCACCGCCGTTCGAATATGGAACCCGTCAATAATATGCTCGATCGCCTGCTCAATAAAAGTGGAGCGGTCGATGCGTGTGTCCAGCCTTTTGGTCAAAACTACTGACATCACGCCGTGCAATTGTGCCCAGAATGTATACGATGCCGTCCGGGGATCCTCTTCCTGCATTATGCCCTTGGCAATACCCTCCTTAATGGTGGAGGTAAGCAGTTCATACCCTTTTCGTGCTTTTCGAAATTTTTCTTTGGGATAACGGGCCATCTCATCAGAACTTACCACATAGATGATCTGGTATTCCCTCGGGTGATTCAGCGCAAAATCGACATAAGCCCGAGCCAGTGCTTCAAGTCGCTCAACGGGATCTTCAATCTCCGAAGCCTTCTGCTTTAATGTTTTATTCAGCCTTCCGATCGATTCGTCAATCAGCGTGTGGACCAAGTCATCTTTGTTTTCAAAATGCAGATAGATACTCGTAGCGCTGACACCTACTTCCCGCGCGATTTTACGCAGCGACAGACCCCGGTACCCCTCTTAAAGAAGCTGCGATCTGCTGCATTCAATGATTTTATTTCGGAGTGATATTTTCTGCTCTTCTGCCATATAAAGACTACTTAACAGTGTTAACCTTGTAACTTATTAACCAATTATTTGACCAATAGCAACAGCATATTACCGGCACAAACTATTCTTGATTAATGGATCAGCCAGCAGTAAAAATAGGTACCTATTTCATCTCACTTGAGGGAATAAATCAGGTTTGCAGTTTTATTCCGGTAAAACAGGGGATTCGGGAAGCTTGAAGTGGAGGTATTTGATGGTTTTATTTTTTTTCAGGTGCTTCTTCTCAAAATAAGTCTGGATGGTCAGCAATGAATCATCAGGGCGTTCCTCATACACATCGTCTACCCGGTCCAGCACTCTGCAATGCTCCTGTTCCATGACCTGATTTGTAAATTCCCAAAGCTGGTCACTGTCTGTTTTGAAATGGATGGAGCCCTGTTTTGCCAACACATTTTGGTAGATTCCCAAAAATTTAGGTGAAGTCAGCCTCTTGCTGCGATTACTCCATTTTAGATAGGGATCAGGGAATGTGATCCACATCTCCTGTACTTCTCCGGGGGCAAAATATTCATCAAGATGATCAATATAGATCCGAAGGAATCGGACATTTTCAAGGTCACGATCTAGCGCTCTTTTGGCTCCTTTCCACAAGCGTGCTCCCTTGATATCCACTCCTACGAAATTTTTGTCGGGATTTTTTGCCGCCAGCGCCAGCGTATATTCCCCTTTGCCGCAAGCCAGTTCAAGCACAATTGAATGATTATTTTCAAATATATCCTCATTCCAGCGTCCCCGGGGTTTCGGCGAATCTTCATCCCGGAAATCGGTAAGCTCCAGAACGTGCTCAAATTTAGCTACTTCCGCAAAACGTTCGAGTTTATTTTTACCCATCTACTTCAAAATATTTCATATTTGTTGATTGGTATTTAAACAAATTTTCTCCAGCCGTGGTCTATCGTTTCCACATTTTTTGATAAAATAGTGCTAAGGACTAAGCCGCCGTATGCTCCAGTTCCCCTTGTTATTTTTTTGGTAAACGATCCGGTCATGCAGGCGGCCGGTACGTCCCTGCCAAAACTCAATCTTATGGGGATTCAGCCGATAGCCGCCCCAGAAATCAGGCAGCGGCACGTCTTTTCCTTCAAATTTTTGGCTGAATTCTTCGAATTTTGTTTCCAGCTGCTCCCTGCTGACAAGTTCTGAACTCTGGTTCGAGGCCCACGCGCCAATCTGGCTATCACGCGGGCGCGACTGAAAATATTTTGCCGACTGCTCCCTGCTTAACTTGCTGACCTTCCCCTCGATCCGAACCTGCCGCTCCAGGGCCGGCCAGTAAAAGCATAGGGCCGCGTGAGGATTTTCTTCTAGCTCTTTGCCCTTCCGGCTGGCATAATTCGTATAAAAGCGAAATCCATCATCATCAAAGCCTTTCAGGAGCACGATACGTGAGGAAGGTTTCCCATCAGCCGTGGCGGTGGCTAGCGTCATGGCGTTGGCATCGGTGAGATCCGATTCAAGGGCCTCTTCAAACCAAACGCCAAACTGGCTGATCGGGCTGTCCTGCACTGATTCTTCCGAAATTCCATCGCGCTTATATTCCCTGCGCAGGGCTTCTACGTGGTCGATTCTGCTGTTGTGTTTTGCCATCACTTACCCAATCCTTATCCGAAATACGCCGGCTCGTTTCCTTTTTTCCATTTTATATTGCATCCCATACTCGGAATCTGGTCTTCCAAAATTTCTCCATCTTCCAGCAACAGATCGATGGCATTGCGCAGATCTTTGCCGGTTACCGGCTCGTCGTTACCGGGGCGGCTGTCATCAAACTGGCCGCGGTAAACCAGTTCTCGGTTCTCGTCAAACAGGAAAAAATCGGGGGTGCATGCGGCGTGGTAGGCCTCTGCTACCTCCTGAGTCTCATCATAGAGATAGGGAAATGGATAGCCATATTTTTCAGCATCTTCAGCCATTTTTTCAGGGCTGTCATCGGGATAATTTTCGACATCGTTTGAGCTGATCGCCACCATTCCCAGGTCCTCTTCATCATAATCGTTCGCAAGTTCTACCAGCCCCTCTTTTATATTCTTCACATAGGGACAGTGATTGCACATAAAAATTACTAAAAAGGCTCTACTGTAATCAAAATCGGAAAGAGCTATCGTCTCATCAGTCACAACGTCGTTGAGTTCAAAATCAGGGGCTTTGGTCCCCAGTTCAAGCATTGTTGATGGAGTATCAGACATCGTTTTACATAGTTTAATTGCGATTTATGGATTGGTGTAAAATGTACAAAGAATTTTGCTATACAGTTCCACCGTGAGAAAGGAAAGAAAAAGCCCGATACCTACTCTCCTGCGAGGTTATTTATGCAAAAAAGAAAAGGAAGAATCAGATTTGAGATATTCGGGCTTAGGTTATCTATGCGATTTCTTAAACGAAAAATGAAAAGAGATGTTACAATTTTTATTCAGTTTTTTGTTTCCCCAAACAATCCTAGCTGCGAACCTCCGCCCGGCCTGAAATTTTCGGCAGTCAGGGAGGAAAGATTCTTGTTCAAGCCAAACCGTTTGGAATGGACGTTGAACAGATCCTTTATTTGAGCTGCAAAGTTTCCCTCTCCCCGAAATCTGCTGCCGAAATTAGGATCATTCAGCTTGCCATCCCGAATATCGCGGATTCTATTCAGTACTTTTTCCTTGCGATCGGGAAAGTGCTGCTCCAGCCAATCCTGGAAAAGCTCTTTGACCCCAAACGGCAGACGTACAATTGTATATCCCGCGTGAGAAGCCCCTGCATTAGCGGCAGCCTCCAGGATATTTGCGCACTCATGATCCGTAAGACCCGGAATGATAGGCGCTACATTTACGCCGACCGGTATTCCAGCCTCGGCCAGCTTTTCTATAGCCTGAAGCCGGCGTTGGGGGCGTGATGTTCGGGGCTCCATCTTTTGGGCCAGGTCTCTGTCCAGTGTTGTGATCGAGAGGGTAACCTGCGCGGCGTTGTGCTCGGCAAGCTCCTTCAGATAGTCAATATCCCGGGTAACAAGATGGTTTTTAGTGATGATACCCACCGGATTCAGAAATTCTGCCAGTACTTCAAGGCAGCCACGGGTAATCTGCAGCTCCCGTTCCGCCGGCTGATAGGGATCAGTAACTCCGCTCATCACCAGCACTTCAGGTTGCCATTTGGGGGAGGCCAGCCGTTCGCGGAGCTTTCTCGGCGCATCATACTTGACCATAATACGCGATTCAAAATCAAGTCCCGCCGAGAACCCGAGATATTCGTGCGTGGGCCGTGCGTAGCAATAAATGCACCCATGCTCACATCCCCGATATGGATTCACGCTTTTGTTGAACGGAATATCCGGGCTGTCGTTCGTGGAGATTATATCCTTGGTATGATCGGAATAAAACTTGGTTTCCTGGCTGGGCTTTTGGCCCGTCTCCTCATCCAGATCGTACTCCATGTAGGACTCCTCGAAACGGTTGGCCGGGTTGTCCGAAGAACCGCGTCCTTTTATCGGATTATGTTCATTGGACTTTTTCATCTGGTGATTAAAACCTTGGGTATCAGTTAACTTCCGTGCTATATATTGCAAACTCTCATCCCCGAAAAAGATTGCGTGATCGGAAAATACTAACTGATACTGACGACCTATTGGCAGGGTACCGTTTCCAGATTTTCATCCCAGCAGACCCTGTCTTCTCCGGCTCGGTTAATGTAGCCTGTACCTGTATCCGTATTCCAGGCAATTACAACTTCGGTTTCTCCATCCTGGGTTCTGAATGAAAGCGAATGTTCCATCTCCATTTTAGAGTAATTTATTATGAACGTCTCTGTTTCATCAGGAGGAGAAATTGTGTAAGAAGCCTGGTAACTTTCCCCTTCCTGATTAGCCCATTCATAGGTGACAATCGGAGAAGGTGAACTGCCGGGTTCATACGGGAAGATATTCCAGGTACCCTCTTCAGCGTTATGCGAGGTGGTCCCCGTCATAAACTGGTAATTGTCAAAATCAGGTCCGGATGGTGTTTCCGTTGACAACATCAGAGCCCAGGATACATCCTCAGAGGTCTGGTTGGTTTGGGCCGTTAGCTGGATCTCCGCCGTTTGCCCGGATTGGCTTGCGGAATAGGACCATACCCATTCGCCATCCGTATAATTGGCATCTTGCTGCTGCCCATTTTCTAAAAACGACATGTAAACCTGGCTGGTAGAGAACAAAGGTCTCACCGTGCCTTTAACCAGCAGCGAAGCGTTCTGATAAGCTTCGCCGGCCTGTACCGTCTGACCTTTGGAGCTGGTATTATTGTCAAAATATTCAGTCTGCGGCTGAAACTGCTGGGGAGACGGTACCACGGGTGTCTCGGGCGTTTCTGTGTTCGTACTGCTGTCGCTACAGCCTATAAATATGATTAGGATTATACTTAAACCGAACATTCTGGGAACACTGGAATAACTCATAGGATCTATTGAGTTTTACTTTTGCGATGATATTGAAACCATTTTAGTGAATAACAGCGTATTTCTTAAGCGCATCACTTCATTATAAAAAAGAGTTTATGCTACATAAACAGTCTTGATGTTAACAAACTCTTTGATTCCCACGTGCGACAGCTCCCGCCCGTATCCCGATTGCTTGATGCCACCGAACGGCAGGCGGGGATCCGACTTGACGAAATCATTTACAAAACAGCAGCCGGCTTCCAGCTTGTTTGCGGCAATGTACTCGGCCTTGTTCTTATCCTGCGAAAAGACAGCTGCGCCTAAGCCAAAATTAGTATCGTTGGCCACCTTTATCGCTTCATCTTCATCTCTCACTTTAAGGACAGCGGCTACCGGCCCGAATGTCTCCTCCTCGTAGGCGGGCATTCCCTTGTGCACCTCCGTTAGAATTGTTACCGGGTAGTAGGTGCCTTCACTTTTGGGCAGCGAGCCGCCAACTACAGCGTTAGCCCCTTTTTCTACACTTTTCTGTACCTGCTCGTGTAGCTCATCTCTCAGATCGACTCGCGCCATTGGTCCCACGTCGGTTTCCTCATCAAAGGGACTGCCTACGGTTTTTTCTTTCATTTTTTCAACAACTAAATCGAGAAATTCATCATACACAGCATCCACCACAATAAATCGTTTGGCTGCTATGCAGCTCTGTCCGCTATTTATCAGCCTCGAGGTGACACATGTTTCTGCAGTTTGTTCCAGGTCCGCATCTTCAAGAACCACATAAGGATCGCTGCCCCCAAGTTCCAGCACGGTTTTTTTCAGTTCATTGCCCGCCTGAGAAGCGACCGCTTTCCCTGCCCGCGTGCTCCCTGTTAAAGTAACAGCGTGAATGCCCTCACGCTGGATTACCTTCTGGGTCTTCTGATCACTGTCGGCAACTAGAGTTCGGAAAATATCTTCCGGAACACCCGCCTCATGTAATAATGATTCGATTTCCAGGGCACACCCCATCACGTTAGAGGCATGTTTCAGTACTACCGCGTTACCGGCCATAAGCGCAGGAGCAGCAAAGCGAGATAGTTGCCAGAATGGAAAATTCCACGGCATGATGGCCAACACCGTTCCCAATGGATTGTATGTAATATAGCTGGACGTGGCATCCGTTGTGATCTCCTCCTTGCTCAAAAATTCCTCGGCATTATCCGCATAATATTTACATACCCATGCACATTTTGCGGCCTCTGCATCTGCCCTGTGCCAGCGGCTTTCCCATCTCCCGGGCCATCAACTCGGCATACTCTTCACTGTTAATTTCCAGTAGCTTAGCCGCGTTATAAAGCCGCTTGGCTCGCTGTTCATAAGAAAGTTCCGCCCATCCGCGCTGGGCCGCGGTTGCCTTCTGGATAATTCCGTTAATCTCTGAATCATCCATTTGCCCGTACTCTTTAACCAGTTCACCAGTAGCCGGATTTATCGATTTCATAGTCAAATTTGTTCTTACTTAGTGGATTCAGTTACACAAAAAAACTCTATTGGTCGCTGTTCAATTCCCTGAGTTTCAGCTGTGAGATTCGATTGCCTGCAGGATGCTATTCAGCGTTTTATCCAGCAGGTTTTCTTCGATTATCAGCGGTGGTGCCAGCCTTACCAATGTGTTGGAGTGCAGCGTCCACCCCAGGATAATTCCCTCCTCAAAACAGGCTTCTACCACGTTTTGAGTCAAATTTGCATCTTCAAGTTCCATCCCCAGCATCGCGCCGCGACCCCGCACTTCGGCGATAGACGGATGCTGCAACATGGACTTCACCCTCCTCTCAATCTGATGGGCTTTTTTGCCATAGTTTCCTTGAAGAAGTTCGTTGAGCACAGCATAGGCTGCCGCACGACTTACAGGATGACCACCAAACGTTGTGACGTGATTCAGCGGCGGATCGTGCTTAAATCCCTCAAATATTTCGGTGGACGATACAAACGCGCCCATAGGCATACCGCCGCCCATCGCCTTGGCCAGGCACAGAATATCAGGGACGACGCCATAGTACTGGAAGGCGAACAACGAGCCTGTGCGAAAGAAGCCAGTCTGAATCTCATCGAAAATAAGGAGGGTACCGGTTTGATTACATTTTTTTCTAACCAGCTGCAGCCATTCTTTTTGGGCAGGAATAATGCCGCCTTCTCCCTGTATTGGCTCCATAATAACCGCGGCAGTATCATCGTCAATAAGCTCTAAATCCCCACGATTATTAAACTCCGCAAACTCAACGTCCGGCAACAATGGCAGGTAGGGATCACGATACACATCACGGCCGGTGACACTCAGCGATCCGTGAGTATCGCCGTGATACCCATGCCGAAAGGCCACAAATTTATGTCTGCCCGTATGTTTTTTGGCTAGCTTCAAGGCGCCCTCGTTGGCCTCCGTACCGCTATTCACAAAATAAACGCGATCGAGTTGAGGCGGTAGTTGCCCGGTTAAAAGTTCGGCGTACCGCGATTGCGGCTCCTGGATAAATTCCCCGTACACCATCACATGCAGGTGCTTGTTAATCTGTCGCTCGATCGCCTCCAGAACGGCCGGGTGCCGATGTCCCAAACTGCTAACGGCAATACCGGAGATGAAGTCGACATACCGCTTGCCGTCTTTGGTGTATATAAACGGCCCCTCGGCGCTGTCTACAAACAGACCCATCGGGTTATCACTGGTCTGTGCAATATGTCGATAAAAAGATTGTTCTAAATTCAAATCAACTTGTACATTTAACGTTCGAGTTTCCTACCACCGTGAAACTGATAGAATTGAATCCAACATATTAACATTCAAAATTGTGGCCAACTTTCTACTGGTAAACATAACCATTTTTCATTTCTTAACAGGTGGCTTTGGTATAACAACCGGGGATCACATTCCTGCATTTGCCAACACATACACTCCTGACAACTTTAATTTAGTCGAAATGGCTACCTCAGATACCCTGCCCCTTCCCGCACCTGAACAAAACAGCCTTGCCCCCGGTTCTGCCAAAATTAAAGCCAATATTGTACAGTTGGATGATTCAACGGGAGTGCCGATACTTGTTTTGACCATCGTGGAGGCGCTGGGGTATGGCTCGGCTACTCCCCCATTAGCTACCGGCCGGGAAATTACTGTAGAATCAGACAGCTATTTTAAAAATTATCCGCACCAGCAACATAAAGTCGCGACCTGTGATACTTTCACGGTAGTTATTCGCCATCTGCCAACACTTAACAAAGATGATTCCAGCCCAGACTGGTCGCTCGTAAAAATTTCTAAAGATTAACCCCCTCCAATTTTAGTTCAGATGAAAAATCGGCTTTCTCCCCTGTTCCTGTTCTTATGTTTCCTATCCTTAACAGCTTTCGGCCTTTTTATTTATTTCTCTTCTGAGTCTACCTCTTTGAATAATTTGGAGAACGAGGCAAACACATTTTCTGCACTGAAAGATGAGGAACCGAGCCGGGAAAAAATGAACGCCATGCGCGCGGAGTATTTCTACCGGCTGTTACGTGATCCCAAAACCGGTGCCATCCCGCAGAATATCCGCTCCAGGGAGCTGAATCATGCCAGAACACTGCCAACAAGAAACAACAACCCGCTGCAGTTTCGACGTAAAGATGGCACGCTGGCCACTGCAACGTATGATTGGCTGTCGGCGGGCCCGGTGGATGTCGGTGGTCGCACGCGCGCTCTTGGTATCGACAAGCGAGATTCGGATATAGTGATTGCCGGTGGCGTTTCGGGCGGCATGTGGAAATCCACGGATGGAGGCGATAACTGGCAACTGCGCACCGATCCCTCCCAAAATCAGAGCGTAACTTCTCTTGCGCAAGATCCCACCAATCCAGACAACTGGTATTACACCTCCGGTGAGTTCCGGGGACAGTCGGCCGCCGACCGCGGCAATACCTCCTTTCACTGGGGTAACGGGGTGTACAAATCTACCGATGACGGGGACAACTGGCAGCTGCTGCCCAACGCTTCAAGTAACCAGGATTTTCTGGTAGACAAGTTCAACACCATCAGCCGGGTGGTGATAAGCCCCACATCCGGTTCTATATTTATTGCAAGCAACGGGTTTGGCATCTACCGTTCAGAAGATGACGGCAACTCCTTTCCCTCTCCCCCATTGCTCGGGGCAGAGGGCGAACAGTTCTGGGCTGATATAGCGGTAGCACCGGATGGTCGTCTTATCGCCACACTTTCCACGCAGCGCTTTGGGGATGGTCCGCGCCCCTACACGCCCGGCGTTTTTGTTTCCGATGATGACGGCAACAGCTGGACCAATGCAACCCCTTCCACTTTTCCAAGTACGCATGAGCGAAGTGTGGTTACTTTTGCTCCCTCTGCCCCCGACACCGCATACGTGCTGACCTATGTGGGCGGCACGGCTGAAGAGGAAGATGTTCGGTTTCATTTTATTGATCTGAACAGCGGCGGAAGTCCGGAGTTTGAAGATCGCAGTGCCAATATCCCTGATTTTGGTGAGCCAACGGGATATATGAGCACCCAGCAAAACTACAACATGGAGGTGGCCGTCAAGCCGGATGACCCCGACTTTGTACTGATAGGGGGCATTAACCTGTTCCGTTCCACCGATGGCTTTAAAACCGCTCCCTCCAATTCCGAAAAAGAGCAGTACTGGATCGGCGGATATGACAACGATAACAACCTTTCGCACTATCCAGGCCAGCATGCCGATCAGCACAATATTGTATTTGATCCCTCAAATTCCAATTCCAACATCGTGTGGTCTGCTCACGACGGCGGCCTCAGCCGGACTTCAGATATTACGGCCGGTACAGTGGAATGGGACAACATGGACCGAGGATATGTGACATCCCAGTATTATTCAGTGGATATTCCGGACAGCGAGCCGGGCGGCGATCACGATCCAAGGCTGATTGGAGGCACCCAGGACAATGGCTCCCCATTTTTTCTATTTAATTCTGAGACAAACCAGACCAGCGAAGCGACCGACGTATCCTCGGGCGATGGCGGGTATGCCTTCTTTACCACCTCCTACATCTACGTATCCCGGCAGGAAGGCAGTATTATTCAGTATCAGATTAACGATAACCAGCAGCCTCAGCCCTCCGGGTTTGCTTTTGTTCACCCATCCGGGGCTGAGAACCAGTATTTCATTCATCCCTATGCGGTGGATCCGCTCAATGAAGCGATCATGTACTACCCCGACGAGCGACAAATTTGGCGAAATACCCGTCTCGATGAAATAGATCGCAACAATAATCCTGATGGAATTTCACAGGGCTGGGACAGCTTCCAGGCGGCACTGGGCGGCTATTATTCCATCTCGGCGCTGGAGGTTTCAACCCACCCATCAGACATTCTCTACTATGGGGCATTCAGTAACGGGGGAACTCCTAAAATTTATCGACTGAATAACGCCAGTAGTACCAGCGATCCCCGGGAAATATCCTTTCCGGAAGCACCATCAGGGGCTTTTTTGCACGATTTTGCCATCAATCCCGCTAATGCCGATGAGGTAATGGTCATCTTTTCGAACTATAATGTAGCCAGTATTTTCTATACCGATGACGGAGGGAAAACTGGCAAAATATTGAAGGTAACCTGGCCGGTACAGGCCAAGAGGATGCAGGACCCTCCGTTCGAACCGGGGTGATCGTCCCGGCACAGAACGGAACCGTATATATGGTTGGAACCAGTACCGGTATCTACTCCACTACTACGCTCAACGGCACCAACACTGAGTGGGTGCAAGAGCCCCAATTCGATCGGTCACGCAGTAACGGAATATATCGCGACGAATTCACAGGGAAATATTGCAGCGGGCACGCATGGCCGGGGTATTTACAAAGGCATACTCCAGGGAGATCAGGTGAATACGCCCATGTTGACTGCGAACCCAACCAGCGCCCGGCCCGGGACGTCGGTTACCTTGCAGTCCATTAATTTTGATTTCAGCAGTGATGAAAGCCAGGTTGATGTGGATTTCAACGGCGTTTCGGCTGAAATTATTAATCTTTCAGCCCAGGAGATGGAAGTGGAAGTGCCCCGTGGAACCGTACCCCCGGGTCGATCTTCAAACGTGGTTCAGATCAGCGTAACCAGCAGCGGCACCACCGTTAGTACTTCTTTCCGCATTCTTCCGCCGGAAGCCTTTGAAGTGCTGCCCAACTACCCAAATCCGTTTAATCCCACAACTACCATTCCGTTCGACCTGCCGGTTGAGAGCGGTATCATCTTACAGGTGTATGACATGTCAGGAAGAAAAGTCCTGGAACCTGTGCGACGGGTGTTTCAGCCTAACTCGTATAACCTGCAAGTGGATATGGGGGGGCTGGCCAGCGGAGTGTATTTTTACCGTGTGGTAGCAATCCCGCAAGACGGATCGGGCGAACCGAATATAAAATCGGGGAAAATGACGTTGATTAAATAGTTATGAGTCTTGGGTCTTGAGTCCTGAGATAAACTGCCCGCTTGGCTGCTGATTTTGCGTTTGGGCGGATGAGAAAATTTTATTTTCGTCCCTCATAAAAAAGCACTGCCCGGTTCGAGCAGTGCTTTTTATTAGAGTGGATAAAATTGTTGTGCTATTTACCAACCTATCCCCCTTTTAAATCCCACTGGGAAATCAGCTCTTCAAATTCTTCTTGCAGATCTTGAGTTTTGCTGTCAGCGTACCATTTATGGAGTTTTTCCGCCCACTCTTTTCGCGGATAGTTATCGATCCACTCTTTATACACAAGGCGCTGAGCTTCTTCGGGGCGCGGTCCCCATGAGCCAAGCTCTTCCAGAGATTCCGCGTCCAGAGCAACCAACTTCGGGATGGAGCGAGCGCCGTCGGTTTCATACTCATCCATAATTTCTTCATGCTCATGCCGAAGGATAAATCGCAGTTCAATTTTGGGTGATTCTTCAGCCATCTTGTTGATGACCGGTAAATTCTGTGCTGCATCGCCGCACCATCCTTCGGTCAGGACCATCCAGATCATGTTGTTATCAATGCCTTTCAAGGCTTCCTTCAAGCTGTCGTTCAGTTCTGTCCGCTTATCCAGCCGGTTCATCCGGTGTACGTTCATTTCGGTATACTCCACCAGGCCCTGCGACTGTTTTTCGCCGGTCACCTGGTTGTTTTCGAGCAGTTCGTCGATGAGTGATCGATATTCGTGATAGGTTAGTGCATCATTGATGATATCAGGGGTAAATAACTGTGCAGCTATTTCTGCCATAAGATATTCTTAAACTTTAACGTGTTCTTTGAGTTTATTCTTTTCCTGTCTGTTTCCGCTATAAAAGAGTGTCAAAAAAGATGTAAATAATGCTTCGTAAAAATTCCAGCACCTAAAAACAGAACAAACGCCAGGGAGGTTCCATACTTGATGCGCATTACTTTTTCATAATCATCGGAATGGAGAGAGAGGTCATTGAGCAGGTAATGGATGAAAAAACCAGTGCTGATTCCCACTCCCAGGAAGGCAAAACCAATGCCGTAGTTCTGAATTCCCAGGGATAACGAAATCAGTAGAATCCCAAGCCCAAACGCATACCTGAAAAAGGTAAACACAGCCTTCTTGCCAAAATAATTAGCAAACGTTTGGTCCCCGCGCCTGCGGTCTTCTTCAACCTGATAGATCTGGGAGGTAGGATAAAGACTCAAAATAACCAGCGCTACTCCGATTGCAGACAGCAGGACTGAAAAGCTCAATGGGGAGTTCCCCGCGGCCAAGTATCCAAGCAGACAGGAGTTGGTCCCCGTACTAACACCGATCGCCACCAGGCTGAGCACCGGTTTCCCTTTCCAGCGGGCAAGCGGCGTGGAATAAAGCCAGAAAAAAAGGATGCTAATAGCATATACCAAAGTAAAAAGAAGTCCGGCCTGAAATGCCAACAGCAGTCCAAATCCCTGAAGTATTAGTGAAGCTGCCCACATCCACCGTGTCATCTTTGGAGGATGTCGCAGTCCGCCAATCGCGCCCTCATCTTTATCCCACCAGGAGTTATACGCCGTCGCACCACCAAATAATAGCAAATGCACGTTCAAAAACTGCATCAAAAACGAGCTCCAGTCCATTGACTGCTGGAAAAAACTGCCCATCAGAAAGCCGCCCGAAAGGATAAACAGCTGGTAGTGCCATCTCAGGTGCACAATAAAGTGCCAGAGCTGCTTGTAAATTGGTGTATTTGCTGGCCTGTTCATTTACTTTTTGGATGTAAAAAATTGGAGTATTTAAAAAGACATCTCACTCAAAAAATGAAATCTCTCGGTAAATATAATATCTTTGGTGCCATGAGCGAATTAGCCTTACATATCGAGGAAGAATCTTTTATACGGCAGCGAATTCCAGAATCAGAATGGAGATCCCGACTGCGGGAAAACGAGCAGCGTATTGCTGAATCCATTGACGACTACCTGGACCGGCGCCAGCAGCAGGAAAAAGATCCGGTGATCGATTTTTTGTTTGAATATTACGCATTTCGACCTTCTCATCTGAAACGCTGGTCGCCCGGATTTGGACGATTACTGCAGGGCGATAGTTTTGAGCAGCTTGAAATTAGCGAGCTAGCCATTACTGGCGATGGTGCGTTCCTCAATCCCGACCTGTTCCCGGACAACCGAAAAAGCGCCGTACGGTGGATTTTAACCGTGCTTGAAAACTCAAAAGACAAGCAGCCTTCCTTCGGATGCTTTGGAATGCACGAATGGGCGATGGTCTACAAAGCGGATCGCATCCGTCATAATCAGTTTGAGCTGAGGATGCCCGCCGACGAGCTGGCTGAGTTCGTGGAATCGAGGCCGTTGGTTTGTACCCATTTCGATGCCTTCCGATTTTTCACGGAAGAGGCCCGGCCAATGAACAAGCATGAACTGGATCGTGACAAATTCCAGCAGATGGAGCAACCGGGCTGCATACACGCCAACATGGATCTCTACAAATGGGCTTTCAAAATGTACCCATGGATCGGCAGTGACCTGATCCGCGAGGCGTTTGAACTGGCCCTGGATGCACGCTTTGTTGACATGAAGGCCAGCCCCTACGATCTGCGTCACCGCGGACTCGAACCGATTGAGATTGAAACAGAAGACGGACGCATGGAATATGTGGAGCGCCAGAAAGAGATTTTTGAAAAAGGACGTCCCGTTCGTGAAAAATTAACCCAGGAATATCGCCTGCTTGCCAACTATTTTGATTGCTGAATAGCTTCTGATTTTCTAAAAAGAATCAAACCGGCAGTGAAATTTTGCCGAAATTAACCCTGCGTTGCGTGCCTTGTTTCGGATCGATCAGGAAGCCCTCTCCTGCAAAGGGTCTCATTGGCCAGCACGGCAAAACTAGCCGCCTCTTTCGCATCCGGCAGGTAGCCGAGCACCTCAAAACTTTTCAGCTCAATTTCTTCCAACAAATCATCGAGCCATTTCACGAGCGTATCGTTATGCATGCCGCCGCCACTGAGATATATCACCGGCGTCTGTTCTTCAGTAAGCCCCTCGATCACTGTCTGAATGGAGCTTGCAATGCTTTGGGCTGTAAACCATGTGAGAGTGGCAACGAGGTTTTCAGGACTGATATCGGTGCTGTTTGCCTCCTCCATTTTATCCTGCACCCACTGCGTGTTAAACAGCTCGGGACCGGTAGTTTTAGGAAGCGGTTCCTTAAAGTAGGAATCCTCCAGCATAGCCGTTAGCAGCCGTGCCTGCACACTTCCTGATGCTGCAATATCGCCATCTTCATCATAATCCTTGTCAAAATATCGCTGAACCACCGCGTTGATCATCGTATTACCCGGACCGGTATCGGTAGTTACATATTCAGCCTGCGACTGCTCCGAAGGAAGAAAAGCAAAGTTGGCAATACCCCCTATATTCAGCATACATCGAGATTCTGTGCGGTGTGTAAACAGCAGGCGGTCCGTCAGCGAAACCATCGGTGCGCCCTCTCCCCCGGCTGCGGTATGCTTTTGTCGGAAATCGCTTATCGTAAGGATGCCTGTTTTTCGCGCTATATGATCTCCATCCCCAATCTGAAGCGTAGCGTTGGGTAGACCTTCCTCCCGGTGCTTCACAAATGGTGCATGATAGATCGTCTGCCCATGACTGGCAATACAGTCGATCTCAGAGGGATCGATATCCCAATCGGCCAAGGTCTCCAGTACAAGGTCTGCGTGAAAATTGGCCAGCCAGCTGTTGGCCAGGCACACCTCCTGCAGGGAAGCCGTTTCTACTGATATAATCGTCCTCATCCGTTTCACGATATCGGGCGGATAGTGCACCGTCTTGAAGTTTTCGATTTTCAGCATGGTGTTCTCCCCCGAGCCAGTAATTTCGCAAAGAACAATGTCCAGTCCGTCAAGCGATGTGCCAGACATCAACCCCACAATTTTCCGCCTCTGTTTGGATGCAATATTGGTTAGCGACCCTATCACCTGGTTCATAATAAAATTGCGTAATTAAGAATTACTGCCGTATGTTTGGGCGAAAGATGAGTAGCAAAAACCCAATACGCAACAGCTATCATGGCGGAATTAGACGAAGAGGATTACCAGGCATACGAAGAAGATCTTGAACTGCTGGTTGATACACTCCGGAAGTGCTTCAATGCTGAACGTGCGCGCTATAATGTAGCGGGTCACCAGAATACTCTTTTTGTTGAGATAGAAGGGCTCGATGAATTGACACCCGAGGAGATTACAGAAGTAGCAGAGCCGGTGTTGGATGAGCTGGATATGGATTTTGATGAGATATCACTCCTCCCGCTTAAGAACTAGCTGGTTTGTTTTTATCTCCTCCTACCGACAACCCAATTTAAAATTGTTTTCTCCAGATCTATTTTACCGGCAGTTCCTGGGTTTGTATTTTGAGCTGTTGAAACTTAAAACAGGTCAGCTATTTCCAGATGGACGAATCAAAGCCGGACTACGAACTTCGATGTGTTGCCAATAACCACCTGAATTCCGAGGAGGAAACCACCACCTACTGTACGCAGTGCGACAGCGTGCTACGCGTATTTTATGATCATCCTTCCGAACAGATTCAGTATCCACTGAAATCACTTAGCCCAGAGCCGCTCAAAACCAAACCTTCGGCGCTGAAAAAGCTGGATCGTCTCTCTGAGACCTACAACGCCGATCTGTGGGCCAAGCTTGAATTTGAGCATCCCACCGGTTGTTTCAAGGATCGCGGCAGTTACATTGAAGTTCAAAAGGCCCTGGAGCTCGGCAAAGACGCGATCTGCCTAGCCTCTACGGGGAACATGGCGGCCTCGGTGGCGGCCTACGCCTGCTATTTTAAGATTCCCTGTTTTGTGTTTGTACCAGAAAAAACCACTGACGCCAAAATTGCCCAAGCCACTATTTACGACGCCAATATCATACGTATTAAGGGAGATTTTAGTACCTGCGAAGCACTATGCCGCAAGTTTGCGCTGTCCGGTAACTACTACCTGGCGGGAGATTATGTATTTAGGGAAGAGGGACAGAAATCGTTCTCCTATGAGCTGAGAGCGCAAGGTGGGGATAATTTCGATTTTGTCTTTATTCCCGTGGGATGCGGTACCAACTTCGGGGCGATTCACAAAGGATTCCTGGAGATGAAAAAGGCTGGTCGGATCGATAAAATCCCCCACTTGGTCGCCATTCAACCTGAACAGAGTTCACCGGTGGTAGAGGGCATTTTCAAAAAAGAAAAAATTATCAAAAAGCAGGTGAATACCATGGCCCAATCGGTGGCAGCCTCCGACCCGGTTGATTTTTACAAGGTGCTGCTAGGTATTGAAGAAACCGATGGCAAAGCATTTACAGTTACAGAGGAGGAGATCCTGCAAGCCCTCAAAGAGATGGCCGTGGAAGAGGGACATTTCACAGAGCCGGCCTGTGCCCTGCCCCTGGCGGCCCTTAAAAACAACCAGGAGCTGTTTAAAGGCAAAAAGTGCCTGCTTGTATTAACCGGGGCGGGACTTAAAGATACTAAGGTAGTAGCCAAGCATTCTCTTACCTCTCCCGTACTCTCACCAAATATTAACAAGGTGAGCAACTATATTGAGTCAGGCTACATCCAGATGCAGAAGGATTCCTGGGGAAAATCCCGTGATACCTTTATCGCCAATCTGAAGATGGATACCGACCATGAGAAGGTCTATAACCAGTACCTGGAAAACATCAGTAAAAAAGGCAAATCACTGAGCAACAATGAGATAGAGGTGCTGCAATCACTGGTATTCAACGAAGAACTGGATCTTGAATATCCGGCGGAGGTTGTGGACTACAAAATTACCATGCGAAAACATGGGCTGGTGCAGGCAAAGGCCAAACTGAACCTGCAGGGTAAAGAAATGATTACAGAAGCCCAGGGTGTAGGTCCGGTGGATGCCATCTTATCCGCTATAAAATCGGAGACCGACAACCTGCTTAACCTGGAGGTTAAAGATCACGAGGTGGAGATTCTGAGCCCTGATATAGACTCCCTCGTAGTCGTAACGCTAACCCTGAGTGATGCCAATACCGGGCAAGAATGGGTTTCCAAAGCCGCCTCACCCAATACGCTAGAGGCCGCCGTTCAGGCCTATATCAAAGGCTTGGCGATAGCGATGAAGGGGGCTCAAACGTAAATACTGGGTGGGAGGCCGAATTAACGCTTATCAACGCCTGATAAAAGAATAGAGCGCTATAAATAACACTGCATCAGCCATTGTTTTAGGCGCCCGTAATCGTTATCCATCTTGATACTCTGCTTCTGCTTTTTGAGGCTGGCTGCCAGGCGATCAGGAATAGTGACCTCCTCCCCTATAACCGGCTCAATGATATCCCCAAACTTGGCAGGATGTGCGGTTGACAAAATTATGAACGGCGAATCTTCCCCTTCTTCAAAATAGCCCGTGGCTTCATCCTTATACTGTTGTACGGCCAGATATCCTACTGCCGTGTGTGGATCCAGCAGATAGCCGGTTTCTTGCTTTACTTTTTTTACGGCCTCTCGTGTCTGCTGGTTTGAAAAAGAAGCACCCCAGATATGCTTTTTCACTGCTTCGTGATCTCCACCAAACATAGCTTCGATTCTTGCAAAATTGCTGGGATTCCCAACATCCATCGCGTTGGAAATAGTACGTTTAGAGGGACGCGGATTGAAGGAGCCGCTTTCCAGGTATTCGGGTACCACATCGTTGACATTAGTAGCCGCAATAAAACCGGTGGCCGGCATGCCGATTTTCTGAGCCATAAGACCCGCCGTAAGGTTTCCAAAATTACCGCTGGGCACGCAAAAGATCGGGGCTTTTTTTACCTTCTCACCGATCTGTGCCAACGCATACAGGTAATAAAATGATTGCGGAATGAGCCGTGCAATATTGATGGAGTTAGCAGAACTGAGTACCATTTGCTCATTAAGTTCAGTATCGGAGAACGCCTCTTTTACCATCTGCTGGCAATCGTCGAACGTTCCCTCGACCTCCAGTGCCGTTACATTTTGCCCCGCAGTAGTGAGCTGCTGCTCCTGTAGCCGACTTACTTTTCCACTGGGATACAGCAGACAAACCTTGATACCTTCTACACCCAAAAATCCCTGGGCCACCGCACTGCCCGTATCACCCGAGGTAGCGGCTAGTATAATGATATCCTGGTCTTGGTGTTCAGAGAAAGCAGAGAATATGCGCGACATAAACCGGGCGCCAAAATCCTTAAATGCCAGTGTCGGGCCGTGGAATAGCTCCAGGATGTGGGTCGAATCCTCCAGTGATACGAGAGGTGCATCAAAATTGAGGGCATCGTTGATAACCTGTCGCAGCATTTCAGAGTCGAGCTCATTGACAAACAGACGACTCACTTCATACCCGATATCCTGCAAACTTTTCTGGTGAATATTTTCAATGAATTGCTCTTTAAGCTGCGGCCACTCCACAGGCAGATAGAGTCCACCATCCGGGGCCAGCCCTTTCAAAACGGCCTCCGAAAACGATACCGGTTCCGATTCCCTTTTTGTGCTGATAAACTTCATGACATCCTAGTATTCTTCTATGATGATGGAATCTTTTCGCTGTATTTTTGAGATATATACATCGTTTTCCAGTTCAAGAGCATCGAATGCATCTTTCATCCCACTTCCAGCTTTTTGGGCGATTTCGTCGGAGGATGAAAGCGCAAAAATGGAGGGGCCCGACCCCGAAATACCACTGCCAAGCGCGCCGGCATCGAGAGCAGCTTTTTTTACCTCATCATACCCCGGAATGAGAACCGAGCGTATCGGTTCAATGATCACATCCTCCAGGAGCGGCCGATCAGGTCGTAATCTCCTTTCAAGAGACCGGCTACCAAACCGCCGACATTGCCCCATTGGGTAACCGCTTTACTGAGAAGTACCTCCCTGCGCAGAATCTTTCGGGTATCTTCGGTTCGAATCTCAATCTTGGGATGTACCACGGTAGCGAACAGCGGGCTGGGGCACTCCAGCTCTATAACATCCGGCGGCTGCTGGCTACGAATAAATACGAATCCACCGAGCAGTGAGGGCGCTACGTTATCCAGATGCGCAGCTCCGCAGGCGATCTGTTCTCCTTGTGCCGCAAAACTGAGCAGATCTTTCAATTCCAGCGGGCTCCCAAGCAGTCTATTTACGGCGATGACCGCACCCACCGCACTGGCCGCACTTGATCCTAGACCGCTGCCCATCGGCATTTTTTTGTGGATCTCCAGTTCAATTCCTGTTTCCGTATCAAGATGATTCAGCAGGGCTCGTGCCGAGACACCCGCCGTATTCTTCGTCGGGGAAACCGGCAGCACGCCTCCATCGCCGGTAACCTTGAGGATGCTCACGCCCTGCCCTTTTACCCGCCGGGCAACAATTTCATCACCCGGATGTTCAAGTGCAAAGCCCATCACATCAAACCCGCAATTAACGTTGGCCACCGAGGCGGGCGCAAATACTCGAACTTCCTGAAGCTTTTTACTCTTCATCATCAATATTCTTTTCCAAAGGTTGGCGCGTTGCTAATTCGCAGGATATCAGCGATGATTCCACTGGCTGTTACGTTAGCCCCTGCCCCGGGTCCCTTCACCACAATTGGACTTTCTTCGTAATGCTTGGTCTTAAAGGAGATAATGTTATCACTTCCCTCCAGCCTGTAAAATGGATGGTTGGGGCCGATCTCTTCCAGCTTCACTGTCGCCTTCTTATTTTCGTAGCGAGCTATGTAGCAGAGCGTATTGTTTTTGCGTTTCGCTTCTTCATAAAGCTCTTGGAAGTGATTGTCATACTCCTCCAGAATTTCGAAAAATTCATCTACCGTTGGTACATCACGCGCAGGTTCGGGAACCAGGTTTTGGATTTCAATATTTTCAAATTCCAGTTTAAGACCAGCCTCTCGGGCCAAAATAAGCAGTTTTCGTCCTACATCCTGCCCATTCAGATCCTCTCGTGGATCCGGCTCAGTAAAGCCTTTTTCCCGGGCATTGCGTACAACCTGGCTGAACGGCTTGCTGCCATCAAAAGTGTTAAAGATATAACTCAGGGTACCTGAAAAAACGCCTTCAATTTTCAGGATGTCATCACCGGTCAGAATCTGCTCTTTAAGGGTCGCTACAACCGGGAGGCCGGCGCCGACATTGGTTTCATAGAGATATGCGACGTTATGCTGCAAGGCTAGTTCCTGGAGCTCTTCGTACTTGGCCAGGGAACTGGAATTGGCTTTTTTGTTGGCCGTAACGATCGATACATTTGACTTCAGCACATCGGTATAAACATTTGCAATTTCATCGCTGGCAGTGCAGTCTATAAATATGCTGTTAGACAGGTTCAAGTCGCTCATCTTCTCGATAAAGTGATTGATATCTGCCTGCTCTCCATCTTTAAGCAGCCGCTGATCCCACTCTTCCATCGAAATTCCCTCCTCATCGATCAGGAACTTTTTACTGTTGGAGACACCGGTCAGCTTCAATTCGATAAAATAATCGTCAAGCAGTTTCTCGGTTTGCTTGCGGATAAGCTTTAGCAATGTACCGCCAATCAGGCCCACGCCCACCAAAAACAGGTTTACCGTTTTTATGCGAGACAGGAAAAAGGCATCGTGCAGGGTGTTCAAAGCTTTGGTTTCGTTCTTGCGCTCAACCACTACCGATATATTCCGTTCAGAAGATCCCTGTGCAATCGCAACGACATTAACACCATTTCGTCCCAGTGACTGAAATACACGTCCTGAGATGCCCGGGGTGTGTCGCATATCATCCCCGACAATTGCCACAATCGAGAGCTCTTTTTCCACAAGAATTTCATCAATAGTGCCATCCTGCAGCTCATACTTAAAGGCAGATTCGATCGCCTCTCGTGCCGTTTCGGCCTGGCCTGGAAGCACCGCAAAACAGACCGTGTGCTCGGATGAGGCCTGGGTAATCATAATAATATTAACGCTGGCATCGGCCAGGGCACTGAAGATGCGGGAGGCCACGCCAGTCACCCCGATCATGCCGCTTCCGCGAATGGTCAGCAGCGTTACATTGTCGATCGAAGAGATCCCCTTAATGCTGGATTCTCCGCTCTTTGACTCCGCGCTGATGGTTGTGCCCTTCTGCTCGGGCTTGAAGGTATTTTTGATAAGAATCGGGATCGCGACATTCATCGCCGGACGCATGGTTGGGGGATATACCACCTTAGCGCCAAAATGAGAGAGCTCCATCGCCTCTTCATAGGAAAGCTGTGGAATAACAAAATAGCGCTTCACCTTACGTGGGTCGGCAGTCATTATTCCTTCGATATCAGTCCACAGCTCAATCGCTTCCGCCTCCAGGGCTGCTCCCAAAAGAGAAGCTGTGTAGTCGGAGCCACCCCGGCCGAGTGTTGTCGACTCCCCTTCAAGTGTTGAGGCAATAAAACCAGTAACAAGCTGAATGCTGCCTTCCGGCTTATTCCCAAAGTACTCTCGAATCTTTTGATAGGTTTCCTCCGGTAGCACGCGGGCCGATCCAAACCGTTTATCCGTTTTGATGATCTCTCTCGCATCGAGGTATTCGGCATTCAGCTGCTGGTCGGCCAGGAACTGGCTGATGATAAAGGCCGAGAAACGCTCTCCAAAACCCAGCACAAAATCACGTGTGCGGTCGGTAAGTTCGCGGGTCAGGGAGACCCCGTGCAGCACATCATCCAGCTCGTTAAACATCATTTTAAACTGTGCCAGCGTGCGACTCTGATTCTGGATGCTCAGCAGTTGTTTAATAACGGTGTTGTGCCGTTTCTCAATTTTGTCAAGGATGGCGGAGTAGCTTTCATCGCCCCTGGATGCTTTAACTACCGCATCCTCAAGCGTATCGGTAATACCTCCAAAAGCGGAAACAACAACGGCCAGCTGGTGTTCCTCCAGTTTGCTGGATATGATATTTTTCACCTGCCGGATCGCATCGGTATTTTCAACAGAGGATCCCCCGAACTTTAATATGCGCATGTAATTTCTAGTACCGTTTTATTATTGTTTTGCAATTGTCTTATCGAAAAGGTGTAGATTTTCCAATGGATTATTACATGCTGCCAGGCGGCGGATATATTACCGAAGTACATCTTCCAATACAAGTGAGGCATCGCTCTGTTCATCGCGGTATTTGACGATTAGCGGACAGGATACAGAAAGCCCCTGTTTTTCTGCCCATTCACCGGAGGCGGGGCGGGTGCCGGGAATAACTACGGCCCCCTCGGGAACAGGAGCTCCCTTTTCACGTATCTTTTCATTAACACAGTCATACACCGGAATTGATTTGGAAAGTGTGACTCCCGGGGCGATCACCGCGCGTTTTTTAACCAGAATACCTTCTACAATAACGGAACCCGCACCGACGAAACACTCGTCTTCTACTACAACAGGTGTTAAACCTACCGGCTCCAGCACCCCACCAAGTTGTACGCCCGCCGAAAGATGTACGTTCTTGCCCACCTGAGCACAAGAGCCAACCAAGGCATGGCTGTCAATCATGGAACCTTCATCCACATATCCGCCCACATTTATGTAAGCGGGCGGCATAATAATAACATTTTCAGCGACAAAGGCTCCCCGTCGAACCGAAGACCCCCCGGAACCAAACGAACATTGTCGCCCACCTTGAACTTTCGCGGGGGGAGGTTATCCTTGTCAACAAACCCTTCATATGCACCGGCATATTCCATATTGTCTCCAGCACCGAATGCAGCCAGAATGGCCTCTTTAACTTCAACATTCGCTTTCCATACGTCGCCCACCGGATTTGCTGCACGTATTTCACCGGTTTCCAGCTTGCTCAGCATGTCGTTCCAGTCAATATCACTCATCGATTTTTATGCTCCTTATACCATTTAGTTATTGATTCATCGGCCTTCTTCAGGCGATCGTAATTTTCTAATCCTTTGTTTGTCAGTGGCGGACGAAGTGTACTCGTTTTTATCCATCCTTTCTCCTTCAACAGAATTTTGGATGGAATCGGGTTGGATACGGCAAACAGCGAATCGATCGCGTCCTGCCACTGGGAGACAATGTCTTTGATCTCTCCCCGCAAACAAAGCTCTGTATATTTGTTAGTAGCTTCAGGCCAGACGTTTGCCATTACAGACACAAGTCCCGCACAGCCGTTCAGTGCAAAATAGGGCGTCATTCCGTCATCACCACTGTAAAGCGGTACACTCGGTGCCGCCTTTCTATATGCTTGAAAGCCCTTGACACTGCCGCCCGCCTCCTTCAGCGCGTATAAATTGGGATGCCCCGCCAGTTCGCCAAGGGTTTCAGTCTCAAGCCATGAACCCGTTCTTGACGGCACATTGTACAACATGCAGGGACGCGCAGCGGTATCCATCAAGGATTTAAACCACTCGATTTGCCCGTGTTTTTCGGGTTTGGCGTATAAAGGATTTACCAGTAGGAAGGCATCGGGATCAAATTCGTGGCACAGCTCAATCCACTCGATCTGGCTGCGCAGGTTAAACCCGCCCACACCGACCATAATCGGCACATCGATGTTGAGGCTCGTTGCTGTTTTTACTATCTGGCGTTTATCCTCATGTCCCAGCGCCAGTCCTTCGCCGGTGCTGCCCAGCACCAGTATTCCATTGCCTGCATCATTCTGCTTGTGGATCAGCGAAGCAAGATCTTCCAGATCCACATCACCATTTTCTTTCATCGGCGTTACCAACGCCGTCCAAATCTTAGTGTCCTTCAAATTAAGTTCCATTGTCATTATCTGCCTATTGCCTGGTCAAATATAGTTGAAAAGTCGTGAAATCCCGGCTTTATCTCATCCTTTACAATCTGTTCGGCAGCCCAGATGGCCCCCTGCGCAAAAACGGCACGGTCGTGCGCCTGGTGTTTTAAAAAAATTGATTCCGCCGCAGTTTTCACGGTCAATTCATGGATACCCTTGATATCACCTTTACGCTCTGAGGTTATCTCGGCATCCTTGCCCAGCCACTCTTTCCAGGAGATCGCGGTGCCGCTGGGCGCATCTTTCTTGTGGATATGATGCACTTCATGAATATGATATTTAGGATCTTTAAGCATCTCTGATCCCTCGGATATAACATTTATCGCTCGACGGATGATATTCATCCCTAAACTAAAATTGGAGGCCTTGAGCCATTTGATGCCGGCATCAGCAAGGGTTTCGTCCAGATCTTCAGGCCACTGGTAGCCCGTACTTCCCCACACGGCGGGGATGCCTGAATCAAGCACATCCTCAAAAATATCGTCGACGGCAGCTCCGGGCACAAATATGATCGCGGCATCTGCAGCCTTCAATTTTGGGGCTGTAGGCGGATCATTTTCATCAAAGGTATCAGAAATCTGATCATCTGAAAGTAGCTCGGCCACTTTGCCGCCGGTTTTCCCGGTACCAATAACTGCTATTTTCATGAAGTTCAATTAGTTATCGTTCTAAAGACAGAATGGTAAGTATAATGTTTTCGGGAAGGATTTTCACACCTATTGTCACAGTTTATTCCGCTTTGTACCGATACCATGCAAGAACCGATTCCTTTTCCACCAGTTGTATGCAATTTTGGATCCCGATAAATCATAAAATTATCGACTCGAATTTGCACAGTTCCCTCTACAAAAGTTAGATTCTTCTTTTAAATTTGAACTGAATCGATCCTATGACATCCTCATTGATTTTTGCCGCCCCGCTTTTCACTAATGATGCCGTTGTTCTCGGTATACTGCTGTTTATTCTGGCTGCGATATTTATAACCGCCAACAGCAATAATCCTTTTTGGCAGAAGTTTTACACCTTCGTGCCCTCTCTCCTGCTCTGCTATTTTGTGCCCTCTATTTTTAATTCTTTGGGGATCATTTCCGGGGATGAATCGAATCTCTATTTTGTGGCCTCTCGCTACCTGTTGCCCGCCAGCCTCGTGCTGCTCACAATCAGTATCGACTTTAAGGGCATAATAAATCTTGGTCCCAAGGCGGTCATTATGTTCCTGGCTGGTACTATCGGTATTGTCATCGGCGGACCGCTCGCGGTTATAACGTTTTCTTACCTGGCACCGGAAGTGGTAGGAGGAACGGGTCCGGATGCGGTTTGGCGGGGACTTTCTACGGTGGCGGGCAGCTGGATTGGGGGTGGTGCCAACCAGACGGCGATGTACGAGGTGTTTGATCCCAGTGACAACCTGTTTTCCGCAATGGTTACGGTGGATATCATCGTTGCCAACATCTGGCTGGCTTTTCTGCTGTATGGGGCCGGCATCTCTGACCGTATCGATGACTGGTTCAAGGCCGATTCCACCCCAATCACTGAACTCCGTAAAAAGATTGAGGATTACAAGAAAAAAATCGCTAAGGTACCTACGCTTACCGATCTGACTACCATTGTGGCGGTGGCTTTTGTAGTGACGGCGATCGGTCACATTGGCGGCGATGCGATCGCGCCCTGGATCACTGAAAACGCCCCGCAGCTGAGCCGCCTTAGCCTGAATTCCAGCTTTTTCTGGATTATTGTCATAGCCACCACCGGGGGACTGGCACTCTCCTTCACACGTGCCCGCAAGCTGGAAGGAGCCGGTGCTTCCAAAATTGGCAGCCTGTTTCTGTATATCCTAGTGGCCACCATCGGCATGAAGATGAATGTAATGGCCATATTTGAAAATCCGGGATTTTTCCTGTTGGGCCTGCTGTGGATCCTGATTCATATTTTTATCCTTTTTGTAGTAGCCAAGCTGATCAACGCCCCCTTCTTTTTTATTGCGGTAGGAAGCCAGGCAAACATAGGTGGAGCGGCCTCAGCCCCCATTGTTGCATCTGCCTTTCACCCCGCCCTGGCACCGGTAGGCGTTCTGTTGGCCGTACTTGGTTACGCTGTGGGAACATATGGCGCCTGGCTCTGCGCAATACTGATGCAAATGGTTAGCTAGAAGGAGCCTTGCAAAACCGTTTTTTACTCACCCTCTGTATTTTTGCAAATTCGAAATCCTCATTAATAGAGTTTAAACTGCAGTCCCGAATTCACTCAGGCATTGACCTTTATCAAAACTCCCGGTTCTTCAAAGCCCGCTGGTAATAGTTTAAAGCTTGATGAGCTGAATATTTGAAGGATATAACATCTAATTGACGAAGTGAGTATAGATTACAGAAACTGTACAGGTAGGATTTGCGTTATATTCACAGTTGAAAAAGGCTTTTTATTTGATCCTTAAATTGATCTGAAAAGGATATTAATCGTAGCAAATAAGTGATATATTGCGATTCTGAAACATGATAGAATGTGAGCTTCTCTAGGATATTGGGAAGCAGCTGCATCATGACCATTTCCTAATATATAAACGTTTTTACTTTCACTGTTTCTGATGTCCAAATACAAATTCATCCATCTTATCTGGCTGATTCCGGCCTATCTTCTGTTTTTAACAATTCACCAAGTACTGGTGTATAATGGGTTGGAAGAAACCTACAAAAACGGCGAAAGTTACACAGCAAAAGTCGTCGATTTTGACATCAAAAAAATTGCCTCTCAAACGAATGGGTATGTCGTACTGGAGTTTCAAACGGATGGCGGCGAAACCATCAACCGTAAACTTTCGCAGCCGATTGAACTGGCCAGCATGCTCACCGATTACAGTCAAATTCCGGTGCGCTACCAAAACGGTGCTTTTGAGGAAATAGTGCTTATGCCTACCTACCAGGAACACCGGAATATGGTGCTCAGTAACGCCTTTATTTCATTAATCGGTCTTCTTATCGCTATCGGCGTGGCGTGGACTGCATCCCGATATGCACGCAGAAAGAGCATTGAAGGCGAACAGAAGCTGGTTTTCGAACGTGTTGACAAACAGACTGTTTAGAGGCCGCTTCTCCTTTCGATCGTAAAAGAAGATTCAAATTCTACCAACCGTAAAAAAGTCCTTGAATAAATCTGTCCATAAAAATTGCAGTAGCTGATGAAAGAACCAGATCCACATAAAGGTACGCTTTACCTGATCCCCAACACGCTCGGTAAAACACCGGAAAATAATACCATGCCGGAGTATGTGCTTTCGGTGGTACGAAGGCTGGACTTGCTAATCGTTGAGAATATCCAAACAACCGTGCGCTACCTGCAGTGGATAGGTGATACCATTGCCGACTACAAGATCGATTTTCTTCTGTTGGACAAAAACACTCCGCCCGAAGAGAAAGCTTCTTTCCTGGAACCGTTGAACAACGGAAAGGATGCGGGCATGATTTCCGAGGCAGGATGCCCCGCAATTGCTGATCCAGGCTCGGCATTTATCCGCATGGCACACAAGGCCAATATAAAAGTAATGCCGTTGGTGGGGCCCTCCTCCATCCTGCTGGCGTTGATGGGGTCTGGTTTTAATGGGCAGCAGTTTGCTTTTCACGGCTATCTCCCGATTGATGAAAATGAACGTCGGAAAAAGATTCAGCAGCTAGAGCAGGAATCACAGCAAAAAAAACAGACGCAGATATTCATGGAGGCTCCACATCGCAATGACGAGCTCAGGAAGGATATCATCAATCGCTGCCGCGAGAGTACCGGATTTTGTGCGGCCACCAATCTTACGTTGCCCGATGAGAAAATCGTATCGCAGACGATCGGGGAATGGAAGAGCCAAAAGCTCAAAAGCATCAACAAGGAGCCTACTATTTTTCTGCTCTACGCCGCCCATTAAATAAAGCCTGCCCGTTAACAGGCAGGCTCAAAACTAAAAAAAGCTGGGAGTTTTAAGCCCCAGCTTGCTCTAATAAGTTTACAATACCATCGTGATGGTTGTAGTTCGCCTGGTCTTTGGCTGACCAGCCACGGTCATCCACAATGTTCACCTCACACTGGTGGTCGACCAATAGTTTAACAATGTCATGGTGACCCTTGCTAGATGCCCAATACAACGCGCTGGTTCCCCGGTTGTCGCGTACATTAACATTAGCTCCATTCTCAAGCAGTAGTTCAACAATATCAGAATGCCCGTGTTTAGCTGCTTTCATCAGGGCCGTGCGGTAATGCTCATCACTCGTATTTACATCGATTCCACCAAACAGGCCGTCTTTTATTGCGTCGATATCACCATTTTCTGAAGCGTCAAGAAAGGTTTTTTCATCCATCAATAGTATACCTCCGTTTGTATAAGTTTAAGGTAGGAAACATTAGTATTGTACTTGATTTGCCTTTTAGAGTCAAACCAATTGCCTAAAATCCGCAGGCTTTTTACTTGCATAGGATAATTATTTTACCGGAGGGTATGCGCATCTGATTTACTTTTAAGTGACCAATATCAGCAATCATTGAGCAGCAGATGTAGGCGAATGTTCGAATGTCATGGGAACCGAAGGCTCTTTTTACCCTGTTTTACCGGCTCGTATGCACACCTCGCCCATAGACTATATTCCGCTTCCATACATTTGTGGCTCCGAGAGGGGGGGCTAGGCCAGCAGGGGGCTGTAATCCTTGTCGGTGTAGAGTTTGAGCACAGCCCGCCGGCCGGTCCTGATCCACTTGGCGGGGACGCTGATGAAACGGAAGATAAACTTCTTGAGCCGGAAAGTAGGCTGTAGCCAAGAAAGTTGTTGGGCGTATCGTTCGATCAGATATCGGTAAAAATTAGCAATGATCCCGGTCAGGATCATAAAGGCCGTATTATGAGACAGCAGCGAGCAGGGCAGTTTCGACCAGCCAAAATCGTTGCCCATCACATCAAACAGCCGCTCACTGGCCCCGCGCCCGTTGTAGAAGGCCACGACTTCTTCGGGGGCGGCCTCCTGCTCGTCGGTAAGGATCGCCCGCCAGGTGTAGGCTCCGCCGCTGAAGATGTCGGCCTGCCCGTCGGCCCGTTTGATCCGGCTGAGGACCGAACCGGTAGGCGCGGTCTCCGCCAAAGGGGCGCCACCCGGAAAGTTCGGCCACATCCATAGGCTGGCCGCTGATGGCGACGGATTTCCAGTCGTCTTCGGGCAGGGCCCCGACCTGCTGTTCCATGGCCGGGCTTCGTTTGGCCCGGATGCAGAACGAGTTGCACTGGTTTTCGACTATCTTCACGACCTCTTTCTGGTAGGAGGCCGAATCCGCACGGAACCGCCCGATGGAAACCTGATGATTGCTTAGGGTCTCGAATACCCGCTTCAGGGTCTGCTGCTGGGCGTAGGTGGCCGGGCTGTTGCCGCCCCGGCCTTCGATGTAGACCGGCTTGTTTCCGATGGAGGCGACGGCCGGCTGATAACCGTTGCATTTTTTATAGGTGCGGGCCGCATCCCATTTTTCGGTGGCGATAACCTGGTTGTCGTAGTCCAGGTCGTAGCAGTCCTGCTTGTTGAGCTGACCGGTAACCTGTAAGGCTCCCACCAATAGCTCGTTGAGGGGAGTGTTGATATTGAACTGATGGGCTACCCCGCTGGCCGGGTTGATCTGCTCGGTGGTCTGTTGGCTGAGCTCCTTAATCCCCCGCAAGATGGTATCGGGGCTACTGGCTGACATGCCTTTGATTTGATCAAGCGGCCCGCTCAGGTGCTCGGCCAAGTCTTCGGCGCAGTCTCCGCCGCACAGGAAAATCCCCAGCTGATTGCCCACAATATCGCTATAGGAGAATCCCCTCGTCTGGACCCGCTCGCCCAGCTGCCGGTCGATAAGATCGGCCAGCCCAGACTGATGAAAATGCTCATAACAAAAATTAAATCCGCCAAATGGTGTGATCTTGTCCGCTGATTTTGTAATATGCATGCATCATTTATTTAGTGAGTGGTTTCACCTAAATAAATGAAAACTTACTGAGCCAAAAAAGCCTGAATACAACCTGTTCAGCAACTTTTTTGGCTCTTTTTTTATATTGCCTGCGGATTTAAGGAATTGACCAAATTTCACCACTGTTTTAATGATGGAGAACACAGTTAAATCAATATGTCAGTCTCTTCCTCTACGGTAGCGGTCACTGGCTGAATTGTTCGGGGATCAACTTCCTGCGATTCAGTTCAGTCAGTATAGTATCGGTCATGTCAGATTTAAACAAAAACTCATAGCGGATATCCAAGACATACGCCTTCACCCGCAGCTTGACCAGCAGACCCTGTGTGGACACTTCGTTGAGCGCAATTAAAGTAACCGGCTTTTTCAGATAGGTGTATTTTGATGAAATGGCGGCCCTGTATGCAATTTTTTTAACCTGCTCCAGATCCACATCAGCAGGGAGAAAAATTTCAGCAACTACCTGGCAGTCCAGCGCGCTGGAGTTGGAGTTGGACACCGCCTTGTTCATCACCTCGGCGTTGGGGATGGTCACAGCCGAATCGTCTGGCGTTACGATCCGGGTGGAGCGGAGCCCGAATTTGAAATACCTCTCCGTAATATTCTCCTACTTCGATCTTATCACCCACCTGAAACGGTCGGTCCATGATGATCATAAATCCACCAAAAATATTTTTAAGAATATCCTGCGCGGCGAAACCGACCGCAATACCGATCGAGGCCAGCACTGCAATGATCGTTTCATAAGGCGGATCGATGACGCCCGCTATTGTAATATAGATCGCAAATGACCAGAGCGTTATCCTTATGACAGGGATAAGCCGCTTGATCTCAAGCCGGTAGGTAGAAAACCGTTCCGAAAGGTTATCAAGAATTTGCGCGGTAAACCGGTTAAGAAAATAAATAATTACGAAAATCAGAATAACCAGCAGCACTTTGCGGAGTGATATAAGCTGGGTCAGATCTTGCAGGTCGGCCGCTTCGCCCCGCGCTTCAGACTCGGAGACACCGGTAGTATCCCGCGTTGTATCTGCGAGCTGCGCAGGTATCACCCGCTGGATAAGAGTGTCGATACGTGTTACGGTATCCTGAGAGGCAGTAACCGTATCAGCGGAATTTTGTGCCGCTACCGGGAAGGCAACTGCTAACAGAACAACAAAAACACAAGCAATAAACTGTTTCATGGCGATTAAACTAGATGCAAGATATTACGTTGTTTGAGCAGATCTACAACCTGCCGGTACATCAGGTGATTAAGACTAAAACGGGTTTCTGACTGCTGTAAGTAGGCCTTTAGCTTCCAGCCGGGCCAAGATAAGCCTGCTCTGCCGCTCATCCATATTTACGGCTTTTGAGAGTTCCCCGGGCGTCAGGGTATCGTGCAGCACGAGGGCAGCCAGGGTAAAAAGCACATCCGGCTTGAGGTCATCGATCACCTCTACAGAGGCTACCTCGAGCGGGTGAATGTAGAAATGAGTCTCGTCGAACTCGCGGATCGAGCGTATCCAGAAAATGAGCGCGATGGATGCATTTCCCTTGGCCAGTTCCGCCAGCTTTTCAAAATAACGATCCTCCAAATATTTCTGCGACGATGTTTCATCATCGATTATCTTTCGGAAAGTGCGGCTCTTTTTAGTGAACTCATCTGCTTCATATTTTAGTTCAAATCCGCTGACTTTGTGGCGCTTTAGAATTACGGTTTGAATCTGTTGTTTGTCCAGCCGATCGGTAGTTACCACATGGGAAAAATACTCTCCAACCGACTCCACCTTGTCCAGCAAGTTCCAGGCGTACGTTGAGCAGCTGATCACCCAAAAGACAGATTTTTTGGTTTCCGAAATGATTAGCAGCAGGTTTATGAGCGCCTCATAGCCATTAATATTACGCAGGTAACCGTTTTGAAGATTTTCCAGAACCATTATTTTCCGGGCTTTTCCCTTGTTTAGCTTTTCAATAAGCTGCTGGGTTGATTCAGCCTTAACACCGGCCTGGCTGGCGAATATTTTCAGCAGTTGCTGCTCAGTCCATATTGTCTCATCCAGCGATATTTTTTTCCTGGATTCCTTGCTGTCCAGATCCTCAAGTGCCAGATCTATGAACGTGGTTTTGCCCGCTCCCTTTTCGCCAACGATGGCGCAGGTAGCTCCAAACTCTTTGTTCCACATCTCGTACGCTTTGGCCAGCTTGCCAAAACTCTCATGCGGAGCCACAAAAAACTTGCGTTCCAGTGCAGCCTCCCGGCTGAATAGCTTGCGATACACAAATGGCAACTCCTGTAACCGCTGATCGGTTTCCGAAAGGTAGGTGGCAATATCAGCTTTTTGCTCCTGCTGAAACTCTTCGGTTTTGAACCCAGGAAGCGGCTCACTTGCTGGTACCATTTTCTTACTTTCCCCCAGCTGAACCGGTAAAACAGCTCCAATTTATCCTGCAGCCGTTCGGATTTGGCCTCAACCTTGTTTTTCAGGCCGGATGTAGTTTTACGCACGCGGTAGCTGGTATCTTGCAGCTGAAAATCGCTGGCCCCTTTGGCTGTCAACAAGCTTAAAAGCTGTTGTTCAAACTCATTTACCTGATTTTGAAGGGTTTCCTCAAGCGTTGCGTAATCTTCCCTTATCGGTTCAAGATCTGCTTCCAACTTGGAAATACTGCGTTCCAACCCTTCAATGGCTACCTCTTCTGCACTCTCCTTCTCACTCTCATCTTCCGCGCCGCTGGAGGTTTCCAGGTTGACCTTAATTACATCATAAACCTCCTGAAACTCGGTGTAATACGCTTCCAGCTTCTTACGAACATCCTTCTTGCTCTGGCGCAGCACATTCAGCAGTTCCTCGTTTAACCGGCGGGTAACAATAGCCTGCCACGGGAGAGCATCTACTTCATAGGACGGCGGAAAGTCCTCCCATCGCGCGCCGTAATACAGCTCGATCTCCTCCCGAAGCTTGGTGGTTCGCAGCAGCGCCTGCTCTATATATTGGTCCAGCAACTGTTCAAATCGGTTAGTTTCGAGTGCCTGGCTGAGCGGCTTCAGCAATTTATTTTGCATCGCCTGAAGCAGTTCATCATGATGCTCCCAAAGCTGGGGATCTCCCTCTGATTCGGCTTTCTTTATACGATCCTGTGCTTTTTTGACACTGGAAATAATGGTGCTGACCGGTTTAATGAGCAAACTTTCTGCATAACGATTCACCTCATGGACAAGCTTTCGGAAACGAGCTTCCATATCATGATGGTAGACTAAAAAATCGATCAGAGGATGCAATTTTTTAGTCACCTGCTGTTGCGCTTCGGTCCACCGTGTTTTCCGGTTCGTAATCATCGTCTCAACATCATTCTGCATGCTTTCAACAAGATCAGGCCGATAATACCTGCTGCTGTGCTCAATGGTATCGACGCGGTGTGCAGCATGAGTGATCTTTTTTTCCAGATCCACCGAATATTCCAGCCACTGCTTGCGGCTCTGGCTGATTTTTACATCAAGCTGCTCAATTTTCTCTTCTGTGAATTGAGTACATCGCTCCTTTAACTGCTCTTCATCCTGGAGGGAATTTTCTTCCTGAACCGTGTCGATGAGCACCTGTTCGAGGTCGGCTAGCAGCTGCAGCTTCACCTTGTTCCAGAAATCGCTGTACTGGGTGGCGGCAGTCTCATTTTTATAGAAGTGATACTGAACCAATCGCTTCAGTGGCACTTTCTGGACGTATTCTCGTGTAGATCCGGGCTGGCTGGCTGCCATCTTTTTCAAGAAACTACTGGCAGAATCAAACGCACGTTGTATGCCCCGCACAGCACGCTTGCCACCTTTCAATACAGATGTCCAGGCACGGTCTTCGGCCATGGATAAGAAGCGAGATTCATCCTGCTCAATTTCAATTTCATCCGGCAGATTTTCAGTAAGCTGCTTTACCAGGCGAACGTATAGTGAGGTCCCAGACAGGGACTGATTGATAAAAGACTGCTCAAAATTAGCAATGTTTGTATCCAGGATTGACAGGATATCTTCGATCGAAGAGCACGCGTCACCTGTAACATCGGTTTCCAATCCTTGCAGCCACTCGGTGAGAGAAGCGTGAAGTTCATCCTCAGCTTTTTTAATCTCGTTTAAAAGATCCTCAGCACATAGAGCATGGATGTCGTTTTCAATTTCATTAAATCTGTACATCTAACCTCGTTTCTTCAAATGCAAACCAAAGCTAAGATAAATTTCGTTATATATCATCAATTCTGATCGACCTGATCAGATCTGCTTTTTTTCTTATTTGATTATTATGTAATTTTCATGGTTGAAAATAAGAACATCATTTTTATAAAAATCATCTGCCAATAAATTACCTGCGCGTGATAAAAGTACGACACATTCATTTTTTATCACCTCTTCTCAACAAGAGCTTGTGCTTCTGCCTGCTCTTGCTGCTGGTTACGTTCTCCGTTTCAGCGCAAAAAAGCGAAAATATTTTAAACCGTGTTTCTACAGCCGAACGAAGTGATGGAAAAGGCTATGTTGTGCGGTTTCACCTTGCTCAAAAGGTAGACTCATTCAAAGTTACCCAGCCAGAAACCGACCTTATACAAATGACGCTGTATGGGGGAAATATTTCCGGGGATGCCATCGCCTACGACACCACCAATGTAGTGTATGATGAGCTCGGCTTTTACGACTTGTCGTTCGGTGTGGGGGTGGATCTGTACATCCCTGCTGAGCAATTTTACACGGCCAACGTTTATCATGATGGACAGAGCAACGACCTGCTGCTGGGTTTAACCCGATCAACCAAAGAAGATGTCGAGTATCTGGCAGATGACATTGAACCGATCATTTGGTCCAAGTTTAGCGTTTCGAGGGATAGTATGTTAGTGGGCAGCCAGGACGCGGACACTGCCGGTTCAATGATGGATGATGCCTACCAACGTACTAAAAATAACATGAAATTCGACGTCATTGTCATTGATCCGGGTCATGGCGGACATGATCCTGGTTCTATCGGTTACAAGGGTACCAAAGAAAAACATGTGGTGATGGATATCGCCAAAAAGGTGGGGGGATATATCAATGAGTACCTGCCGGAGGTAAAAGTAGTTTACACCCGCGAAGAGGACAAATTTGTGGAGCTGGAGGAACGAGGCAGCATTGCCAACCGCGCCGAGGGGGACCTCTTTTTATCTATCCACTGCAACTCCTATCACTCCCGTCAGCCGAACGGCACCGAGGTATTTTTCCTTGGACTGGAACGAAGTCAGTCGGCCCTGGAGACTATGAAACGAGAAAACAGCGTGATTGAGCTGGAAAAAAACCCCGAACAAACAGAACTTACCCAAGAGGAACTGCTCATTTATGAGCTGGCCAACAGCGCATACATCGCTACCAGTGAGCAGCTGGCTGCTCGAATTGATCACCAGTTTGAGAATCGCGCAATGCGAAATTCCCGGGGCGTAAAACAGGCTCGTCTTGTAGTGCTCTACCACGCTTCAATGCCAGCCCTGCTTGTAGAAACGGGCTTTATTAGCAATCCCGCCGAACAGCGATACCTCACGAGTGAATACGGGCAAAGTATAATCGCTTCGGCCATCTTCCGTGCCGTACGGAACTACAAGGTGGAATACGAGAAATCTCGAGAATTTTAATACAAACTAGATTCACTTTTGGATCCTATTGTCATCGGCGTAGCGGGCGGAACAGCAGCCGGTAAAACCACCGTCATCCGCCAGATCACTGATCAGATTGGTGAAGAAGACATTGTAGTTCTTGCGCACGACTCCTACTACCGAGATCTCGAACACCTGCCTTTTGAAGAACGTGCCAAGCGCAACTTCGATCATCCCTCAGCCCTTGAAACGGAACTGCTGGTCCGCCACATCAACGCGTTGAAGGAGGGTTACCAGGTGGAAGTGCCCAAATATGACTTTTCAAGACATATCCGCAAAGAGGAGACTAAGCTGGTAAAACCCCGGAAAATCATTCTTTTGGACGGAATTCTTATTTTCAGCGAAAAAGAACTACGGGAACTGATGAACGTTAAAATATTCGTGGATACAGATGACGATATCCGGTTGCTCCGGCGAATTCGTCGAGATACGGTGGAACGGGATCGCAGCCTGGAAAGCGTCCTCACACAATATGAAAAATACGTGCGCCCGATGCACCTGGAGTTTGTAGAACCAAGTAAGCGCTACGCAGATATTATCATTCCAAAAGGCGGAGAAAACGAGGCCGCCCTGAGATCAGATCAACGCACTCATCTACGAAAAACTAAGCAAGGATCAATAATAATCTGTCCATTTAATACCTTAAAATCAGATTATAATGTCATGAATTCAAGAAGTACAGATGGAACAGCTTCTTCATATCGGTCATTATAGCTAATTGAAATTATAGATAAACTAATCTTTGGACTAAACCATTTAAACTATGAATTTGCAAGGCAAAACAGCCATCATTACCGGTGCAAGCAGTGGAATTGGAGCTGCATTTTCAAACGCCTTAATCGACAAGGGGGCCACCGTTTACGGGCTGGCCCGCAACGGCGACAAACTGCAACGGAACCGCGACCACTTTGGTGAGGCTTTTATCCCGGTTGTCGCCGATATCACCGACCAAAACGCCCTGGAGCAATGGGTAAATCAGACGTTTGTAGATGAAGATTATCCCGATATACTGGTTAACAATGCCGGACTGGGATATTTCGGCAATGTAGATGAACTGACCATTGAGGAATGGGAAACCATGATTAATACGAACCTTTCCGGTGTATTTTACCTGACACGTATGGTCGTACCCCTGATGAAAGAATATGAGGCGACGTGCCATATCATAAACATTGCCTCTATTGCCGGCAAACTGGGAAATCCCCCACTTTCGGGATATAATGCCAGCAAATTTGGACTCAGCGGATTCAGCGAAGCGCTCTTCAAAGAATTGCGATACGATGCCATTAAAGTGACCTGCCTGTATCCCGGCTCCATCGCCACCCACTTCTTTGATAATGCCAAAAGCGACACCCATTCCAATATGATGCAGCCCCGGGATGTTGCCAAAGTACTAACCGATGTACTTGAAACACCTGACAACTTTCTGATAAGCGACGTAACCATGCGTCCGCTGAATCCTAAACGCCCTGAAAATGAGTAGTACCTGGAAAACAGCAATTGTGTTATTGCTACCCTTTCTGCTACTGTTACTTGGTAGCTGCGAGGAAGAAAATCCCAAACCGGAAAAACTGATTCCGGAGGATACCTACATCAACCTGCTGGTGGAGCTGCAGCTGTTGGAATCGTATCGAAGTTCAACGCCGGAAGATTCCACCTCTATCGATTCCCTGAAATCGATCGTTTTTACCAAGTATGATGCCACACAGGAGCAGTTTGTTGAAAGCCATCGGTACTATCAAAAGCAGGTTAAGCCGCAGAAAGAACGCATCTCAAAAGCGATAGACCGGCTCCGGGAAAAGATGGTTGCTGAAGGGCTGATGGATAGCTCGGTTATCCAGCGCAACTCACCTCGTTCAAGTCCCCGGTAGATCCTGCTTCCAGTAAAACTTATCCTCCCTGCTCTCAATCATCCCTTCACGCAGCATAAAGGAAAGCACTTTTTTTAGATCATCCTTCCCCGTTGCCAACTGTTGGCTGATCTCCCCAAACGCCATTCCCTGACTGGCCTTGGCAGCCAGTGTCTCTTTGACCTTCTCCAGCTCCGGCCTGGAGACCGCGGCCGCCGATGCTGGATCTTTCTCAAGGCAGTTGTCGCAGTGACCACAAGGTTCAAGATTGTCCTCTCCAAAATAGCTCCGGATGTACACTTCCCTGCAGCTGGAGGTCTCAATGTAGCCGTGCATATAGTCCAGCTTTTTTAGCAGGCTGTTGCGGTGGGCCTCCAGCTCCTGCTTGCTGAACGACAACGTTGATACCCGCTCCTCAGCAAGCTGCACGAGGGGCATTTCCCCGATAGCTTCAAACTGTATTAGCTGATCGTGATCCTGTAACACCTGCAGTCCTTTTATAACCCCATTTCGTGACGTATTGAGCTTACGCTGCAGGTAATCCAGCTCCAGTGATTTTTTCTCCTGGAACGCCTCGGCCCCAAACTGGCGGAAAACCGTATCCAAAAAATCCGCCTTCCGCTTATTACTCCAATCCTCAATCACTCCCCGGATGTGATCCTGGCTGGCCAGAAATTTTAGCACAATTTGTGGCGTAACATTTTCCATCAGCTGTATAATACCCAACTGGTTAAGTACTTTCAGGGAAGCTTCCACGATTCTTTTGGGCAAGCGGGCTCTTTTTTTCAGCGCAATTATCGATACCTGCTCGGGATTCTCCATCTCCGATCCCACTGCCAGGTTTAGCTCATCACAGAGCACGTTATACACTTTTTCCAGCTGCTCAGTCTGTGGATATGACTTTTTCAGGCGTTCCTCGGCCCGTAAATAATCGGAGCGATTATACAACAAGATAGGAAAGCTCGGCTCCCCGTCACGGCCCGCGCGACCCGCCTCCTGATAATAGGCCTCCAGCGAATAGGGCAGCTCGTAGTGAATCACGTATCGGCAATCCGCCTTGTCGATTCCCATACCAAACGCGTTAGTTGCCACCACAAGGGGTAGTTGACCGGAAACCCACTTCTCCTGTATTGTATAACGATCCTGGTCTTCAAATCCCGCATGGTAGGCAGAGGCTTCGATCCCAAGATTCCGGGTGATTAAGTCGGCCACACGTTCACAGTTTCTTCGGGTGCCCCCGTATATCAAACCAGAGCCCTTTCCAGAAGCAGAATTGACTGCCTTCAGCAGCTTTTGGTCTTTCTTGATACTTTCAATCACCCACCATTTCAAATTGGGGCGGTCAAACCCTTTTGACACGATGACAGGATCACTAAAGGACAAATTTCCTATAATATCATCCCGCACTTCGGGCGTAGCTGTTGCGGTTAACGCCATAAAAGTAACTGATTCTGCGATCGGCTCCAGGGAGGGGCGAATGTCACGGTAACTCGGGCGGAAATCATGCCCCCATTGCGAAATGCAATGTGCTTCATCAATGGCCACGAGATCGATATTGAGTTTCTCCATCTCGGCTTCAAAAAGCGTTGTTTTAAGCCGTTCTGGTGAGCAGTAGAATAACTTGTACATACCGTTGCGTGCATTCACAAATCGCTGCTCAATCTCCCACGATGAAAGAGAACTGTTCACAAAAGTGGCCGCTATTCCACGGTTATTTAATTGCTGAACCTGGTCCTGCATCAACGCCACGAGTGGTGATATGACGAGCGTAAGTCCATCTAAAACAGTGGCGGGTACCTGGTAGCAGAGTGATTTTCCTCCCCCGGTGGGAAAAAGCACTAGTGTATCTGTTCCTTCTATAACGGATAGTATCGCCTCATCCTGGCCCGGACGAAATGACCCGTAGCCCCAGTATTTTACCAGGTTCTGTTTCGCTTTCTCGTATATAAATTCGCTCATGGCATTTCCAATATAAATATTCTGACAGTGAGGTGAGAACCCCACTATTTTTTACCAATCTTTAACTTGAAACTTCCAACTATAGAACCTAATAAAGACGACTAAAAATTATTTGCATTATGGTTTAGGTAACTATTATATTAGCGTCCATGTTCAAGCAAACGGGAAAATATCGACACATTACAAGCAGCACCCCTGCTGTTACCAGACTACCCGTGCCCTTTCGGCGCCTTACCCTACTCCCGCGGCCCCCTCGGGCCTAATAAATACCTCCATCTACCGGAGGCGGGTGTAACCTTCCTGCTCCGAACTCAACCTCTAAATTCGACCACCTACCAGACATTGTATATTAATTTATTGTGTTACTTATGTCTGCACAGCTCATAAATCTAATACTAACATGGATATCAAAATCACTATAGCCGACGATTCGCATCAGAAGTATGCTGAAGAGATATGTCAGCTTATGGAAGAGGCAGCCCATAAACGGGGAACGGGTATTGCCAAGCGGGCACCGAGCTATATCCGCGAAAAAATGCGCGATGGAAAGGCAATTATTGCGCTGGATGGAGACAAGCTTACCGGTTTTAGCTACATCGAATCCTGGAGTAATACGAAATATGTTGCCAATTCCGGGCTTATTGTTCATCCTGATTACAGGGGACAAGGACTGGGGAAGAAGATCAAGCACAAGATTTTTGAGCTCTCCCGAAAGAAATATCCCAATGCCAAAATATTTGGGATTACCACCAGCCTGGCCGTAATGAAAATCAACTCAGAACTAGGATATGAACCGGTTACCTTCTCCGAGTTGACCCGAGATGATACGTTCTGGGACGGGTGCCAGAGCTGCCCTAATTACGATATTTTGAACAGCAATAACCGAAAAAACTGCCTCTGCACGGGTATGCTTTACGATCCTGAAGAGGAGAAGAAGAAAGAGAAAAAGCGCAAAAAACAGGAGAAAAAAAGGAACTGGGAGCGTTTTAAACGCTTCCTGAAATTGAAGAAAAACCAAATTATTCGTAAAACAGAATCGATTTTAAAATTTAAAATTGGATGGCAATGAGTAACAGCAAAAAAGTAGTACTGGCCTACAGTGGTGGACTTGACACCTCCTACTGCGTGGCCTATCTGAAAAACGAGCTAAACCTGGAGGTTCACACCGTGCTGGTTGAAACTGGTGGCTTTACCCAAAAAGAGCTCGACGCCGTCGAAGAAAAAGCACTCTCACTGGGAGCCTACTCCCACAAAACCATCGACAAAGTAGACGATTTTTACCACCAGATCATCCGGTACCTGGTGTATGGGAATGTGCTAAAAAATCACACTTATCCTCTATCGGTGAGTGCTGAGCGGGTTTCTCAGGCGATCGCCGTGGCGGAATATGCACAAACTCTAAATGCTGATTACATCGCCCACGGCAGCACCGGTGCAGGTAACGACCAGATTCGATTCGACCTCGTGTTTAACGTGATGGTTCCTGAGCTCGAAATTTTGACCCCCATCCGCGACCAGCAGCTTTCGCGTGAGGAAGAGGTCGAATTCCTTAAAGGATATGGGGTGAATCTGGATTGGGAGGAAGCACAATATTCAGTGAATAAAGGACTTTGGGGCACTACGGTAGGGGGCGCCGAGACACTGACTTCTCACCTGCCTCTGCCTGAAGGCGCCTGGCCGAGCCAGCTTGAAAAGAACGGTTCTGAAATTGTAGAACTGGAATTTGGCGAAGGTGAATTGCTGGGAGTCGGCGGACAAAAGATGAACTCCGTAGAGGCGATCCGCACGCTCGATGAACTGGCCTCATCCTACGCCATCGGTCGCGATGTACATGTGGGTGATACGATCATCGGTATTAAGGGTCGCGTAGGATTTGAAGCCGCTGCACCGCTGATTATTATCAACGCTCACCGCCAGCTGGAGAAGCATACACTCACCAAATGGCAACTGTACTGGAAAGATCAATTGGGTGAATGGTACGGCCAAATGTTGCACGAAGGGCAGTTTCTGGATCCCGTAATGCGAAATATCGAGGCTTTTATGGAAGACACACAGGAGGCGGTTTCTGGCACAGTAAAAGTGAGCCTGCATCCCTATCGTTTTGAAATTTTAGGCATCAGCTCAGACAACGACCTGATGCAATCTTCGTTCGGCGATTACGGCGAAATGAATAAAGCCTGGACTGGCGAAGAGGTCAAGGGGTTTTCCAAAATTCTATCAAACCAGATTAATCTTCACCGATCAGTACATAACCAATCATGACTACCGCAGGAATTGTAGGAGGTGGGGGATATACCGCAGGCGAACTGATACGCTTGCTGCTCCACCATCCCGAAATAGATCTCGATTTTGTTTACAGCCGCAGCCAGGGCGGAAAACCCGTTTCTTCGATTCACCAGGATTTGGTGGGGGAAGCGGACTTTGCGTTTTCCGACTCAGTAAATCCCGAGGTGGACGTCATTTTCCTCTGCATGGGTCATGGCAACTCACGCCCTTTCTTAAAAGAAAACCCCCTGCCGGAGGATGTCAAAATTGTGGATCTTAGCCGCGATTTTCGCCTGAAGGAAGATTCCAATCCCGGCAATGGGCATCACTTTATCTACGGACTGCCCGAATTGAACTACACCGATATCACGGAAGCGCAGCTCATCGCCAATCCCGGCTGTTTTGCCACCGCTATCCAGTTATCATTACTACCGATTGCGGGTAATAAAAAATTACGGGAGGAAGTGAATATCCACGCTATTACCGGCTCTACCGGGGCCGGACAAAAACCACGCGACACTACGCACTTCAGCTGGCGTGAAGGAAATGTTTCGATCTACAAAGCCTTTACCCATCAGCACCTGGATGAGATCAAACAGAGTATGAGTCAGCTGCAGGGAATTTACGAAAAAGATATCAACTTCATCCCGATGCGCGGCAATTTTACGCGCGGCATTTTCGTCTCGGCCTACACCAAGACCGATCTCAAGCAAGAAGAAGCTATTGAACTTTACTCTGACTTTTACGAAGACGCAAAATTCACGCATATAAGCCCTGAGCCGTTACACCTAAAACAGGTGGTAAATACCAATAAATGCCTGCTGCACATTGAAAAGCACGGCGATAACTTGCTGGTCACCAGCATTATTGACAACCTGCTGAAAGGCGCCTCCGGACAGGCCGTACACAATATGAACCTGATGCTCGGGCTGCCGGAGGATACCGGGCTGCAACTCAAATCAAGCTATTTTTAGACGCATGAATAAATTCACCCAGGTTTCCGACGTCGAGGACGTCAGCGCGTTAATAAAAGAGGCGATCCAGCTCAAGGCTGATCCCTTCCTATCGGATATCGGCTCCCAAAAAACATTGGCGATGATCTTCCTAAATCCCAGTCTACGTACGCGGATGAGCACGCAGAGGGCTGGGCAAAATCTTGGTATGAATACCATCGTCATGAATATGGACAAGGACGGCTGGGCGCTGGAGTTTGAGGATGGCGCGATTATGGACGGCAACACCGTCGAACATATTAAAGATGCCGCGCAGGTGATCAGCCAGTATTGTGATGTATTGGCTATCCGCTCGTTTGCCAGGTTTGAAGATCGCGAGGAGGATTACAACGAGCAGGTGCTCAGCCAGCTTATTACCCACGCCTCAGTACCCATAGTGAGCATGGAATCGGCTACCCGTCACCCGTTGCAGTCGCTGGCCGACCTGGTTACGATAGCTGAAATCGGAATCAAGAAGCCTAAAATTGCGGTGACCTGGGCTCCTCATCCCAAGCCCCTGCCGCATGCGGTTGTGAACTCATTCCTGGAATGGATTAAAACCACGGATGCCGATGTGACACTCACTCATCCCGAAGGTTATGAACTGGATGAAGAGTTCAGCGGCGGTCTTAACGTAACGTATGATCAAAAAGAAGCATTGGAAGATGCCGATTTCGTCTACACCAAAAGCTGGGCCAGCTACACTCAGTATGGAAAACGTCCGCCGGTAGAAGGAAACTGGACTGTCACTGCTGATAAGATGAAACTGACAAAAAACGGGCGGTTTATGCACTGCCTGCCAATCCGCAGAAATGTGGTAGCTGAGGACGCCGTAATTGACGGTTCAATAGTATATGAGCAAGCTAAAAACAGAATCTGCTCTTGCCAGGCTGTACTGAAAAAAATGTTGGAGACCAACTAATGGAATCATTACAAGTCATTAAAATCGGTGGAAAAGTCATTGCTGATGATGCTTTATTGGATGAATTTCTCACCGACTTCGGTGAGCTCGAGGGACACAAGATTTTAGTTCATGGCGGTGGTAATATTGCCAGCCAGTTCAGTCAGCGCATGGGCGTTGATGTAAAAATGGTTGAGGGTCGCCGTGTCACTGATGCAGATTCGCTGGAAGTAGCCATTATGACCTATGCCGGCTTGATCAACAAAAAACTGGTGGCTCATCTGCAGTCGCGTGGTTGCAATGCACTCGGGCTGTCTGGAGCAGATCTGAATGCCATCAAAGCCTTTAAGCGACAGGATGAGGAGATCGACTACGGCTTTGTGGGGGATGTGGATGATGACAGTGTAAATGTCAGTGGACTGACACAGCTTCTGAACCTGAATATCTCACCTGTTTTTTGTGCCCTCACGCATGACGGCAGCGGCCAGTTGTTCAACACCAATGCCGATACGCTGGCGGCTGTACTGGCCCACTCGCTTTCCAAAAATTTTGAGGTTACCCTGACCTTCTGTTTTGAAAAACAGGGCGTTCTCGAAGATGTTGAGGATGAGAGCTCAGTAATCCCCGAAATCGACCGGGACCTATATACAGAACTTAAACAGGATGGCACCATCCACGAGGGGATGCTCCCAAAAATGGAAAATGCCTTTAAAGCCCTGAGCAAGGGTGTCCGGAGGGTTACAATTAAACACCCTGCCAATCTACTAACCAACACAGGAACCGTACTAAAATGATGATTAAGACCTCTACTTCACTACATACCGAAGCAATCGAACTGCTAAAAAAATTGATTGCTACCCCGTCCCTTTCCAAGAAGGAAGACGATACCGCGGAGGCTATTATCGACTTTCTGGAATCGCACGGTGTGGCGACTCAACGCTTGCACAATAACATCTGGGCAACCAACAAGCATTTTGAGGTAGGTAAGCCGACCCTCTTGCTTAACTCCCACCACGACACAGTAAAGCCGAATGACGGGTATACCCGCGATCCACACGGCCCGAAAATAGAAGATGGCAAGCTTTTTGGACTCGGTAGTAATGATGCAGGAGGTCCACTGATTTCCCTGATGGCGACCTTCCTTCATTTTCATGACCGAAAGGACCTGGGTGGAACCTGGTGTTCTGTGCTTCGGCTGAGGAAGAAATTTCCGGTACACACGGAATGCGCGCCGCCCGTGATGTGCTGCCGGAATTCGATTGTGCCATCGTTGGGGAACCCACGCAGATGAAGATGGCGATTGCCGAGAAAGGACTGTTGATCCTCGACTGCACGGCTAAAGGCACGAGCGGGCACGCAGCCCATGACGACGCCGACAATGCGATCTACAAAGCGATGAAAGATATTGACTGGTTCCGCACGTTCAAGTTCAGTAAAGTCTCAGATTCGCTTGGTCCCATCAAAATGACTGTGACCATCATAAACGCCGGCAGCCAGCACAACGTGGTGCCGGACAGCTGTACGTTTACCGTTGATGTACGCACCACCGATGCCTATTCACTGGAGGATGTACTTCAAATTATCGACGACCATACAGATTGTGATATCCGTCCGCGTTCAGTGCAGCTTCGGCCCTCATCCATACCCACCCATCACCCGCTGGTGACAACCGGCCAGGCGATGGGTATTCGAAACCTACGGTTCGCCCACATTGTCCGATCAATCGTTGTTACCGGTGCCCTCACTCAAGATGGGGCCGGGCAACTCAAATCGCTCTCATACAGCCGACGAATTTATCAGGCTGTCTGAGATTGAGGACGGAATAGACACATACATTGAATTGCTAAGTAAAGTTCTGACCAAATAATGAAAGTCTGGGACAAAGGGTTCGATACGGAAAAAAAGGTAGAAGAGTTTACGGTTGGCAACGATCGTGAACTCGATCTGCTACTGGCGGAGTATGATGTGCAGGCCTCCATCGCCCACGCAAAGATGTTAAAAGAGGTTGGCATTCTCACCGTTGAGGACCTCAAAGGATTAATTGCCGAGCTTCAGCAAATTGGTAGAGAGGTGGAACAAAGTACCTTCACCATCGGCCAAGAGTTTGAAGACATCCACTCCAAAATTGAGCACAGACTGACAGAAGCCGTTGGTGATGCCGGAAAGAAGATTCATACCGGCCGCTCACGCAACGACCAGGTGCTGGTTTGCATGCACTTGTACGCTAAAAACGAGATCAATGAGGTCAAAGATCTTATCAAAAGCCTGTTCGACCGATTAATCGATCTCAGCGAGCAGCACAAAGACGTGCTGATGCCGGGCTACACCCACTTCCAAGTGGCAATGCCCTCTTCATTTGGTCTTTGGTTCGGGGCATACGCTGAATTACTGGTGGATGACCTTTATCAACTGAATGCGGGGTATGAAGTGGCCAATCAGAATCCGCTTGGATCGGCGGCGGGCTACGGTTCAAACCTTCCGATCAATCGAACGCATACAACTAGGGAGCTGGGCTTTGCCACGCTCAAATATAACTCAGTGGCAGCACAGATGAGTCGCGGTAGGTTGGAGCATTCGCTGGCTATGGGACTTTCATCCGTTGCGGCCACACTTTCTAAACTGGCGATGGATGTGGTGCTCTATGCGGGACAAAATCACGATTTTATCTCCTTTCCCGATGAACTGACTACCGGTTCCAGCATTATGCCACATAAGAAGAACCCGGATGTGTTTGAGCTGATCCGCGGCAAGTGCAACAGCATCCAGGCCCTGCCCAACCAGGTGGCGATGATCAACAGCAACCTGCCGAGTGGGTATCACCGGGAGTATCAGATCCTGAAAGAAGCGCTGTTCCCGGCGGTGGAATCGCTAAAATCATGCCTTGATATGGCGGAGTTTATGCTACGTCATATCGAGGTAAATTCAAGTATTTTGGATGATGAGCGGTACCAGTATTTGTTTAGTGTAGAGGAAGTCAACAAGCAGGTAGGCCGCGGCGTACCCTTTCGTGAAGCATACCAGGATGTGGCGGAACAGATTAAAAAAGGCACGTTCAGCCCGGAGAATCAGGTAGAGCACACCCACGAAGGGAGTATCGGTAACCTTTGTAATGAGGAGGTCCGGGGAAAGTTTGATCAGGCTTACAACCTGGAAGGGGATTAAACAGCTCCGCACCACAGATTTGGGACCAGATTCTGTGATGGAATCAATCCTCCTCTACTTTTTTTCAGGGATGGCCCCGTTGATCAGGTATCGAATACAAGGTGAAAGGCTGCATCAAGTCCCTTTTAAGCTGTGACTTACTCCCCGCGATAAGAGGCAGTTAGGGAGACTGATTTTTCATATATACAAAGAAACCAGGATTTAATTAGCAGACATAATTTCAAAATAAAATATACAATCATGAAAACAGAAGTAGCAATACTAGGCGGAGGCAATCTCGGAACGGCGCTGGCCAAAGGGCTTGTGGGCACCGAGGAAGCCCGGAATAAGTACAACGTCACAGTAACACGCAGGCATGTTGAACTCATCAAACACCTGGAAGAGCAGGGCATTTCCGTTAACTCCGATAATATCGCCGCCGTGGAAAAAGCGGAAATGCTGATCTTAGCGGTTCAGCCGACCCAGATCGAGGGGCTGATGAACCAGGTTGAGCACGTACTCGATCCCGCCAAGCATATCATCATATCAGCTATTACCGGCGTGACGGACGAGGAGATTGCTCAGCTCACAGGTACAGGGTTCCGCATTATTCGTGTGATGCCCAACACGGCCGCCGCCATCAACCAGTCGATGACCTGTATCGAGGATACGCCCCACAAAGAGGCTGAAAAAGCAACGGTTGAGCTTTTTGAGACGATCGGCAAAACCTTGGTGATCGGCACAGAGCTGATGGAAGCTTCCACCGTACTGGGCGCCTGTGGCATTGCCTTCTTTCTTCGCTACATTCGGGCCGCGTCGCAGGGGGGTATCGAGGTCGGATTTCATGCAGAAGAGGCCCAACTTATCGCGGCACAAACGGCGCTTGGTGCCTCTGCCTTGCTGTTGGAGTCTGGCGGACATCCCGAACATGAAATTGACAAGGTAACCACGCCCAAAGGCTGTACCATAGCGGGGCTGAACGAAATGGAACACAACGGGCTGAGCTCAGCACTTATTAAAGGGATCAAAACTTCTTTCGAGAAAATTGCTAAAATTCGATAAGTTGAAATAAAAAAATTATTACGGAACATGATCTGCAAGCATGTTCCCTCAACTTGCTCGAATTCCGGACCTTTATGAGTAAAAAGCTAAAATACATTTTTGCCGGGCTGCTTCTGCTGGTCGTGGGGCTGTTTGCCTACCATTTTTATGCTGCTAACAAGGCCGAACAAACCATCAATGAAACTATCCAGCAGATTACTTCCAAATCTGCTACCGGGGTATCCATCAATTATACTTTCGTAGAAGTGAGCCCGTTTTCGGGAGATATCCTTTTTTCTGATGTTAATATCATCCGTGACGTAGATCTTCAGCGAGCTTCTACTGCACGCTTTGATCTTTCTTATTGGGACTTCCTCAATTTTATTGTTTGGGGGACAGAATCAGGATTAGAACAGGTCCAAACCGGTATTTTGGAAATACAAAACTTTTCCTACACCAACAGGAGCAGCTACGTGGAACTCAAGGTGGATTCCCTGCATGTTGACTATGCGGGGAATCTCTGGAATCTGATTGTATTAGGTACTACTCAGCGGCCGGCCGAGATTCAACACCATATCCGGGCATCCGGAAAACAGTTTCGGTACTATCATCCTGAGGAAGGCATCGGTAGCATTCGCTCTGACTCTCTTCAAATGGAAGTTCACTTTGGAAAAACTTCATTCCAATCCGATTCCCTGTATAATTCCTTTGATATAAAAAACATCATCTGGGGACCGCCGCCCTCGATCCGGGAAAAGTACGAGTTTTTCATCCAGGGATTTGGCTACCAGACGGATTCGATCCCCTTCCGACGGGCGGAGGTCATATTCCGATATGACCAACTCGAAAACCAGGTGAAATTTGAAGAAATAACCCTTAACTCAGAACTCTTCACCGTTTCTTCACAGGGAAATATTCTGGTTGATCCTCTCCAATTCAGCCATTCCCAACTATACGACTTTTCCATCCGAATTCAAGAAATGTCTCCCCGTTTTCAAAACTTCCTCCAGCAAACTCAAAACCTGATGGGATTTAAAATTCCCGGAAGCGCTGATCAGATCCAGCTGAAACTAAAAGGCACCCTGGATGAGCCACAGGTTATTTTTGGCAAGTAGCAAAAAATTGATAGTTCCACTGCCTTCCGCCTTACAGTACCTCACTAAACTTACTAGAAATTCGAATTCCAGGCATAGCTACTTTTTACTCTCTACTATTGTTAACATTCAAGTCAGAATCCGGATAGCCTTTTCTCAAATCATCCGCCTTTTTCTCCAGCCTTTTGAGGTATACTGCCCGGCCTACAAGTACGATGATTGTCAGAATGGTTATCGGCACAACAAACAGCAACATTACAAGGTTGAAACGTGGCAGTAGTTCGTGTCCCGTAGCGTCCAGGAACAGGTACAGCAGGTAAGCAACATAGTAGAATACAAACACGCCCCCCTCCCAACGGGTAATTCGGTGGCCCGTAAAAAAGATCGGCAGGCAGGCGACGCTTACCGCCACCATAAAGGGAAGGTCCAGTGCTATGGCAGCCTCCGAAATTTGAAAGCCGCCCCCGCTCACTACGGAGCTTAGTCCCAATACTAGAAGTAAATTCAAAATGTTGCTTCCCACCACATTTCCCACCGAGAGATCCTGTTGCTCCTGCATAGCGGCCACTACCGAGGTAGCAACCTCTGGCATGGAAGTTCCGACGGAAATAATCGTGAGCCCGATAACCAGCTCGCTCATACCCCAGTAGCGGGCAATATCTACTGAGCTACTGACCATCCAGTGCGCGCCGAGAATAAGCGCTCCCAATCCCACGGTAAAAATAATGATTTGAATAGGCAGCGGTCGATCTATACTAGGCGGACTCTCAGCATCGGGATGCTCGGAGGACGTTTCTTTCCTGACCTGCCAGATTTGAAATCCCACAAAACCGAAAAAGATGATTAGCAACACTATACCTTCCCAGAGATCCAGAAATCGGTTCAGGCTAAATAGGTAGACCATCAGCGAAATGAGAATTAAGAGAGGTACGTCTATTCTCACCATACTCCGCCTGATTGCGATGGGCTTAAGAAGTGCACTTATCCCCAAGATCAATAAAATATTTACAATATTACTACCCACTACATTACCGAGTGCCAGTTCCGGCTGACCGGCTATGGCAGCATCAACACTTACGGCCACCTCGGGTGCACTTGTAGCCAGGGCAACAATGACCACCCCAATAAAAATGGGCGGTATTTCGTACCGGGCGGCAATGCCGGAGGCGGAGTCAACCAGCCACTGGGCCCCCGCCAGCAGCAACACCAGCCCTCCCAGGCACAATAAATAGGTGATAATCATAAGCAGAATGTATCCAAATTGTATATTCTGAACTCGTTGTTAATACAACAAAAATTAGAGAATTTGGAAAATATTTATCTTCCCGCCTGTTTTCGTCTTCCGGCCCACAAACCACTCGTCCGACGGGCATTTCAAAGAGTCTGAAACTTTTGGACAAATGACCTGCAATCTGCTCCGATATTTACGGTATTTTCTCGCGGGTAGAAATATTGCTCGATCCAAATGCCATATCATATTTGATATGGGCAAAATGCTTAACTTTTTGTTCAAAAATTGTAAATACTCACGTAAAGTTCAGTCAAAATCATTTCGAGTAACACACAAAATTTGTATGTTAGGAGCCATAAAAATCACCCTGACAACCAAAATTCCAACTAATTTGAAGTCTTTATCAGCTCAAAATCTGATTGCCACCTTTCTCAGCCTTCTGGGATTCTGGTACATTATGAGCGGCTTCTTTGATTTGGTGCACACCATTATGGGCCTGTTTAGTGTGGGGGTGGTCATGGCCATTAATTACCGGCTTAAAAACAGATATTTTTTGAAGGGGAAACCGATGTTACAAAAGATTTGCGCTTTCTGTATGTCCCCTATTATTTCGGATGGCTCCTTGTACAAATAGTAAAATCCGGTATTCACGTGGCCAAAATACTACTCAGTCCCTCCCTCCCCATTGAAACATCAATGGTGCGCTTTAAAGTAAATTTTCCGAATCCACATTGTAAAATAATACTTGGTAACTCAATTACCTTGACCCCCGGTACACTTACCGTAGATATTCAAGGTGATGAATTTATCGTCCATGCGATCTCTCCCGTTTCTTTTGAGGGAATTGCCAGCGACCAAATGCCCCAACAGGTACTTAAATTGTTCACCAAGGAGGCCCATCCCGTGGTTTCAGATTTTGAAGTGATAAAAAGCAAAGAGGAGCTGCTTTAATGGATACCTTCTTTTTATATAGTGCCGTTATTTTAACAATCATTATTGCCGTTCCCGCCTATCGGGTACTGCGGGGGCCTACGGTGTTCGACCGGCTGATCGGAATCAATGCCATTGCCACCAAAACCATTGTTCTCATCTGCCTGATCGGGTATATATTCGGGCGCATTGGCATGTTTATCGATATAACCCTGGCCTATGCCATCCTTGGATTTATTGGATCCCTGACAATCGCGAAGTACTTCTCATCTGAAAAAATTAGTATCCGTTTTGATGATTGATTTTACCTCTGTGTTGACGATCATATTTGTAGTGGCGGGAATTTTCTTCCTGTTGATCGGGAGTATCGGCATTGTCCGGCTTCCCGGGTTTTATGCCCGCACGCACGCCACCAGCAAAAGCGATACCCTGGGCCTGATTCTAGTCATCATCGGGTTGATGATTTTTGAAGGGTTCACTATCAATAGTGGAAAATTACTGCTGATATTACTTTTTATTCTGCTTGCCAACCCTGTTGGGGCGCATGCACTGGCCCGGGCGGCATACCATGCAGGACTAAAACCTCTATTTGAAGACAAAAAAACAAAACCCAATAGCTGATGTTCTGGGAGCTTGAACTTACATTATTCATTTTTCTGCTGATCACCGCCTACATAGCACTGGAAGCCGACGACCTGCTCGTTGCTGTTGCCATGCTTACCATGTTCAGCTTTTTGGTAGCCCTGTTGTTTGTTACCATGGGCGCGGTTGATGTCGGCTTTACCGAAGCTGTGGTCGGGGCGGGTGTAACCGGAATTCTGTTAATCGTAGCAATATTTCAAACCACTTACGAAACAGTAGATTGAAGTATCTAAAATTACTTTTGATTATAACATTTACACTGGTGCTTCTATTTGCGGCTTCGGATCTGCCCTATCGCGGAGATCCGACTAACCAAATGAACCAGGAGGTAAGCATGACGGGTACGCAGGTACCAGGCAATTACTACATTCAGGAGGCATACCACGATGCCCACACGCCGAATATTGTTACCGTCATTCTGGGCGACTACCGTAGTGTGGATACGCTCGGGGAACAGATCGTGATTTTCACGGCGGGACTTATCTGCTTTCTACTATTAAGGAAACGGGGAGTAAACAGATGACGAATAAGGAACACAGCCCTATCATTTTGTACGGTGCCCGTATCTTGAGTCCCTATATCATGGTGTTCGGGTTTTATGTGATCTTTCACGGTCACTACTCTCCCGGAGGCGGGTTTCAAGGGGGCACCCTGCTTGGCCGCATCGCTTCTGCTTATCCGCATAGCCAGCAGGCACAGAAATTGCCAACCTGCAGTTTAAAGACTATCTGGCCACTCCCTATGCCGCGCTGGGCGTGCTCATCTATTTTGGCACCGGGCTAACCGCCGTTATTACCGGCGGGTATTTCCTGGATTACGAGCAGCTGCCCATCCCAGGCCTGGAAGCCGCTGATCTGCGCTACTGGGGAATCCTGATTATTGAACTGGGCATCGGCATTACCGTGATGACGGTACTGGTATTGATTTATGATAACATGGTAAAAGGGGAAGATTATGGTTGATTTCTTTTTGGGTCATTACGCCTACTGGTTTACCATTATGTTACTGGCTATTGGGCTATACGGCATGCTGCTAAAGAAAAATATGGTTAAGAAAACCATCGGGCTATCCATATTTCAAGCGGGGGTAATTTTATTTTTTGTTTCCGTAGCCATGAAAGACGGTGCCACAGTGCCGGTTAAAACAGACGCGCTTCCCGTAAGTGAAGCAGCAAATTATATGAACGCCCTTCCGCACACCCTTATGCTGACCGCTATTGTAGTAGGTGTAGCAACACTGGGTGTGGCCTTTGCCCTGCTTATCAACATCTATAACCGCTACGGAACACTCAACGAAGAAGAACTTTTAGATAAGATTCAATGATAGGTTCTGAGATACCGGCATTACTTCCTATTACATATATTCTTTTCGCTATCCTGATTCCAGTCATCGGGCTGTGGAAGCGTGAAATTACCTGGCACCTTGCCCTGCTGGGGTCCGGAATTGCCACCTTCTTCTCTGCCTACGGGCTGCTCCATCTAATACAAACAGGAGAAACCATCCGCTACTTTTTTGGCGGATGGCAACCGCCGATCGGTATTGAGTTTGTTTATGACGGGCTGGCCGCGTTTGTGGTTCTGGTGATCAATGCCGTTGCCTTCCTGGTGCTCATCCACGCCCGGCAGATCAGCAAGGCCGAGTTTCCTCATAAAAGAATGGCCTATTTCACCGTATCCATGCTGCTTATGCTCGGCTTTAACGGCATGGTGCTTACCGGCGACCTTTTTAACCTCTACGTATTCCTGGAAATTTCTTCACTCTCCAGCTATGCCCTCATCGCTATTGGAGAAAAACGAGCACCGTACGCTGCCTTTCGATATCTGATTATTGGAACAGTCGGCGGATCGCTTTACCTGCTAGGAGTTGGATTTTTGTACACCGTTACCGGTACGCTCAACATCATTGATATGCACGAGATGTTGCCGCAGGTTATCGGTCATTCATCAGTGATTGCAGCCCTCATCCTGATGATCGTTGGCGTGGGCGTGAAGGCGGCTCTGTTCCCGCTGCACGGCTGGTTACCCGATTCTTATACCTACGCCTCATCCACTTCATCAGCTATTATTGCTCCCATCGGCACCAAGGTGGCCGCCTATATCTTGTTCCGCGTTGTACTGTTCCTGTTCGGAGTAGAACTCATTGACGACCAGTCTTCCGGTTACCACCACTATTGGGATTTTCGCAGGAATCGGCATTCTGTATGGTTCTATTATGGCCATTGCCCAGAGCGAGCTCAAGAAGATGCTGGCCTACAGTTCAGTGTCTCTCAAATTGGATATATCATCATGGGATTAAGCCTGGCCAACCCTTTTGGATTTATCGGGGCCGTGCTGCATATTCTCAATCACGCCCTGATGAAGGGGCTGCTCTTCCTCGTTTCCGGCAGCATGCGGCTGAAGGAGGGCAATTCATTAATTACAAAATTTGACGACAGCTATCGCCAGAAATACCCGTGGACGATGGCTGCTTTTACTACGGCCGCCATTTCGATGGTGGGGCTGCCCCCGCTGGCCGGGTTTTTCAGCAAGTGGTATCTCGCACTCGGCACCATCGAAAACAGCAGCTGGATTCTCCTGGCTGTCATTCTGATCAGCTCGCTGCTGAACGCCGTATATTTCTTCCGGATTTTAGAAAAAGTGTATCTGCGCGATCCCGATGCCTCCCAAGCCGGAGAGCAGGCAGAAGCCCTTGGCGCTGCCACCCAAAACAATGAAGTGGGATTCAGTATGATGTTCCCGATGGCGGTTATGGCACTGGCCCTTTTTGTTGTCGGAATCTTCAACGCCTATATCGTAGAATGTCATAACCACGATGTTTCCCGCAGGATTTTAATCAAGTAATACTCTCATAACTGATGGAGCTTACGTACATCCCTTTATTAGCTGTTCTCGTTTCACTGGCTGCGGTGCCGTTTATCCTGATGAGTTCAAGGAAGCCGAACCTGCGCGAGTTCTGGACGATCCTGGCCGGCGTAATCAAATTTTTGCTGGTCGTTTCGCTGCTGCCCTCTGCATTGCAGGGCGAGGCTGTTGAAATCACGCTTGCTTGAAATAGCCCCGAATCTGCCGCTGGTTCTTCAGCGCCGACACCTTCGGCGTATTCTTCGCCCTCATCGCCTCGGGACTTGTGGATCTTTCACCTCATTTTATTCCATCGGCTACATGCGCGGTCATCACGAGAAAAAGCAGACCCGCTACTTTGCCAGCTTTGCGGTTTGTTTAGTCCTCGACCATTGGCATTGCCTTTTCCGGCAACCTGCTGACCTTCATCATCTTTTATGAAATGCTGACGCTGGCCACCTACCCACTGGTCATCCACAGTGAAAACAAAGAAGCTATTGCAGCGGGTCGAAAATATCTCACCTACACGCTCACAGCCGGACTACTTCTCATCGCCGCTGCCGGAATCACCTACACGCTCACCGGCACGCTGGAGTTTCAGGCCGGGCGGTATTTTCGGTGATGTCAACTTAACCAGCAGCCATGGCCGATAACTATCTTTTTGCTGTTTCTGAGGGGCGTTGGGGTCAAAGCCGGCATCATGCCCCTGCACAGCTGGCTGCCTTCCGCCATGGCGGCTCCCACGCCCGTCAGCGCTTTGCTGCACGCGGTAGCGGTGGTTAAATCCGGGGTATTTGGCGTGATTCGCGTGGTCGGATTTATCTTTGGGCCTGATGTGATGGCATCATTCGGGCTTAATGAAATTCTGATGGTACTGGCGGGATTCACCATCATCGTGGCCTCGCTGCTGGCTTTTGCCCAGGACAACCTAAAGCGGCGGCTGGCTTATTCAACCGTAGGTCATTTATCATATATTGTCCTGGGAGCAGCCTTGCTCACTGAAACGGGTTTAATTGGTAGTATTATGCACATTTCCACCCATGCGACCATGAAAATTACGCTCTTTTTCTGCGCCGGGGCCATTATGGTAAATCTGCATAAAAAAGATATTAGCAATATGAACGGCATTGCCCGGGTAATGCCCTGGACAATGGGTGCGTTTGTTGTTGGCTCGATGGGGCTGGCCGGTATTCCTCCCATCAACGGATTTGTAAGCAAGTGGTATTTGGCTTCGGGCGTACTTGCAGGCGATATGATACTGCCGCTAATCATTTTGATTATCAGCGGACTGCTGAATGTGGGATACTTTTTCCCCATCATTCACCGCGCCTACTTCAAAAAAGGCGGTTCCGAGCTGGAAGGCCACAGCGAGGCTTCTGCCGTTTATGGTGGTATCCATAGTTGGTACAGCTACTCTGTCGGTATTGTTTGGGGTGTATCCGGATTTGTTTTTTAACTTTTTTGAGTTGGCAACCTCAATAGCTTCAACCATTTTTAACACCTTGTAATTATGAAAACCTGGCATTGGATAGCGCTTGGCATCCTTTTTCTCATCAGCCTGATCCTGGAATTCGTGTACCTGGCCGACTACAGTTCCCACTGGTGGAATCACATTCCGGCCTTCTATGCAATATGGGGCTTTGTGGGTTGCGTGGCTATTATTTATATCTCCAAATGGTTAGGTAAACTTTTCATTTTAAGCGACGAAGATTACTATGATCGTTGAGCTACTCACTGTACCCGGTATTATTTTGATTATCGGAGCGTTCCTGCTCCCGCTTATCCCCGAGCGTGCCCGGAGTTCGGCGTTTATCGTGTTTCCTCTGGCCGCCCTGGGCGTGCTGTGGTCGCTTCCGGAAGGTAGCTTACTACAACTTCCTTTTGCCAGCTATGAATTACAATTGCTTACCGTAGACTCGCTGAGCCGCATCTTTGGGACGATTTTTGCTTTAATTACAATTATCGGCGGAATTTACGCATTTCACATTAAAGATCTCGGTCAACAAACCTCTGCTCTTGCTTATGCCGGGGGTGCCCTGGGCGTAACCTTTGCCGGTGACTTTTTCAGTCTCTTTTTCTTTTGGGAAATAATGGCAGCGGCCTCTACCTGGTTAATCTGGGCTCGGCAAACAGACGCATCCGATAAAGCCGGAATGCGATATGTGCTTGTTCATATCTTTGGCGGCGGCCTTTTTATGATGGGAATCCTTCTGCACCTAAGTAGCAGTGGCTCATTCCTGATCGAAAACCTCGAACAGACCTATACCCTTGCCAATGTTTTAATGCTGTTGGGTGTTGGATTAAACTCTGCTATCCCCCCACTGCACGCATGGCTGGCTGATGCTTATCCGAAAGCAACAATTACAGGGGCTGTCTTCATGTGCGCGTTGACCACTAAGTCAGCGGTATACGTGATGATTCGTTTATTCCCCGGTTGGGAAATACTCATTTGGGTCGGTGTAGTGATGGCCATTTACGGAACTATCTATGCCCTGCTTGCCAACGACATCCGTGAAATTTTGGCTTACAGTATTATCAGTCAAATTGGATACATGGTAACAGCAATTGGTGTAGGTTCCGAGCTTGCTTTAAATGGAGCAACAGCTCATGCTTTTAACCATATTATCTACAAATCTCTTTTGTTCATGGCGGCCGGAGCAGTTATACATGCAACCGGAACAAGCAAGCTGAGTGAGCTGGGCGGACTTGCCAAGAAAATACCTTTGATACTTGGGCTTTACATTGTTGGAGCGTTGTCCATTTCGGGAGCTCCATTTTTAAACGGATTCATTAGCAAAACTATGATATCAGGCGCACTAGGAGATGCGCATCTTGAGTGGCCCATTTTACTCCTATTAATTGCTACTATCGGTACATTCCTGCATACCGGACTCAAGCTTCCCTATTTTACCTGGTTTAGCGAAAAGAAGAGTGAATTTGATCTTTCAGCAATTCCTTCAAATATGAAAGTAGCAATGGGCATCGGAGCTTTTTCTGCATTCTTTTTGGGTTATATCCCCAACTATTATACAATCAACTTCCCTACCCAACTAATTTCCAACCTTACTCTGTATACAACCTTGTAGAAATGACTCAAATTCTTGTGTTGGCTTTTGTTGGGTTCTGGCTGCTCCGTAAAAAATTGAAAGGCACGTCTCACATTTCCCTTGATACCGACTGGTTTTATCGAAAGCCGGCCGATGCGGTCAGATATTCCTTTGTTCACATTCCGAACAAACTTTTCGGGCTGACAGAAAAAACGACGCTGCGTGCTACCCAAAAACTTTCAGAAATGGCCAAAAATCCCATTAAATATATGCTTCCCTCATCTGCGTTTGAGGGGCATCCCATCAAATCGGATGACTTTATCGCACCACTGGGCTCAGCCCTGGTTTTCATTCTCCTTGGGTTTATTGTAATGAGCCTGTTCGTTTTACTTTGATCTGGTGACAAAATAATTTAAAAAGTAGGCCGTCTTAAGGCAGCAAGATTATTCACCAGGGAATTTATTTTTGGACAAGCTGAAGAGGGAAAACGTGCAATGAAGGGACTTGCCTTGATAAACGAATTTTTTTTAAACGCAGCATATGGCGCATTTTTAAGCCAACTTCCCCCTTGTTAATTGAGGACCTCCTCAGAAATTCAGAGTTATTCTTCCTGTTATTGATGTTCCTTTTTGTCTGAACAAATCCCGATTGTGTTCGGGACTGAAGAACCAGCTTGGGGATTTCTTGCTTCACACCTCCGCTCCGCACGGACGGGACGGCTCATAAATCAACGGTCGGGGGCATCCAGCTGATTCTGACAACTCCCAAGTGAAGTCCATCTCTGCTTTAACCAGTATTAGAAGTAACCAGCGAAGATCAGCACTACCGTTACTAGAGGCCGTTAAAATAATGACCTTGCCCCTTGGTTTTTCAGGGAGTGCTTACCTATTCTTTTCGATTCTTTTTCTTTTTAATTTCTTTGATATCTTCAGCTTCACCTATCAAAGAAAGTTCATCTCCTGATTTTATTTCTGTATTGCCGTGGGGTATAATAATCTCATTATCACGCTTTAGGATAGCAATCAGGCTTTTCCCGGGCAGGTCAATATCCTTTATTTCCTGGCCGATCATTTCGCCGGTCCTGTCTTCGGTAGTCACTTTAATGTTAATAAAGCGTTCGTCACGAAGCATGATTTCACGGAGCTCCCCTTCATCCTCGGCCGCAAGCCACCGATCAATAAAATGCTTATTATCAACCATTTCAGCAATATGGGCTAAAATGCGGAGATGAGAGCCTGAATGTTTTTCGGAACTTATTAAGAAAATGAACGCACGTACTTTTTGAGAGGGATCTTCCGCACCTTGGCTGAGCTGTTCAAAGTGATCAGTATCCATGGTGATCCCCTCTTCAACCGTACCAATACCATCTCTGAATAGATCTCCTTTTCTACCCTGAGATGGTTTAACGCCACTCCCCGCCCCATGGGTATCAAGCCCGACTGATTAATGCCACGGAACTCCTGAAATATTTCATCTTCATCCAAATTTGTTTGCTCAGAAAACAGTGAGGAAGCCTTTCGAATAATTTCCCGGTATGAGGTCTCGGGAGCCAAATCATCAATAACTTTGGCTCGTGCGACCACCTTTTCGTAGGGATCTTCCTCGCGCAGTCCTTTTTCGCGGAGTATGTTCCTCATTTCATGTTCCAGCCCGTGGTAGCGGCGTTTGCCCAGCCGGGCATGCACGTGGAATATAGCTCCTTCGCGCTCAATTTTGTGGTATGCGTAGTAAAAGTACCAGCCCACGCTGAAGACAGCAATCAACGCGGTAAACATGATTGAAAGCAATCCCATTTCGAGAATGAGAAATACGGAAATAATCATACCAGCAATATGCAACCAGGGATACAGTGGAGACCTGAAGCCGGGATCATACTCCTCAATCTTGCTTTCACGCATTACGATAACGGCCAAATTAAGCAAACCGAACAGCAACAATTGAAAAGCGCTGGCCAGCTTTGCAACTGCCTCTACTTCGAAGGCCACAAGGAATAAAATCATCAGCAGGACCGTCCCAATAATAGATATTTTCGGGGTGCCGAATCGTGAACTTATCTCCGAAAAACGCGGTGCAAGCAATCTGTCGCGAGCCATAGCCATCGGATATCGTGAGGCCGACATAATACCGGCATTTCCTGTGGAAGCGAAGGCGGCAATGGCCGCAATTACAACGAGGATCAGGCCGGTAGGCTCGGGAAGCCAATCCAGGAACACTTCACCCGCCGTGGCAACCGGGGTCAAATCCGCGCGCAGGGCCTCAGGTTCAAGCAAACCGACCATAAGGTAAACACCCACGACATACACAAACACGGCCACTATCAGCGACAGTATCATACCCAATGGAATATTCCTGTCCGGATTTTCGACCTCCTCAGCTATGCTGGCAACCTTTGTGAGGCCTGCATAGGATACAAATACCATCCCCACTGTAGCCAACACGCCGTTTATTCCGTTAGTAAAAAACGGGATAAACTGCTGGCGGGTGATTTCGAAAAAGTCCAGCGAAAAGATGTGGAAAACCCCTTGCACAATGTAGAAAAACATGATTACGAGCAGTGCTGCGACAAGCATTTTCTGCAAAAAACTCGATTCCTTGGCTCCTACAATATTTATAATTCCGAATAATACCGTCAGTACGATAGCTACAAGTGTTATGGGCACCTCAATAAAGATGCCTATATACGCGCCCATACCGATCAGGGCAAAAGCACTTTTCAGCACCAGTGCCAGCCAAGACCCAAATCCACCAATCGTTCCCATTAACGGTCCCAGGCTGCGATCAATAAAGTAGTAAGTTCCCCCCGCCCGGGGCATGGCCGTGCACAGCTCCGACACGCTAAACATTGTCGGCAAAACTAAAATACCGGCAAAGAAATATGCTAAAAATACGGATGGGCCGGTCTCGGCTGCGGCAATTCCCGGCAGCAGGAAAAACCCTGAACTAAACATGGCGCCGGTACTTATGGCAAACACGTCCCACAAGCCCAACTGCTTTTCTAATTTTTCATGTTCCATAGATCAATTAAAATATATTTTATAACTCTGGTGTCTTTACAAGTTGTTGGCCGATAGCATATATCATAAAATCTGTCAACCGAAAAGAAGAGAAGATTGTCAGCTTTTGTTGAGCAGATACTCAACGCGTCAAAGATATAGGATATATAATTAATTCTCTTTCATTTCTTTGATTCTTTTGATGTCCTCCGTCTCGCCAATTATTGATAGCTCATCCCCTTTTTGGATGACTGTATTCCCATGAGGAATCGTTATTTTTTCTTCATGTCTGAGTATGGCGATCAGACTATTACCGGGTAACTCAATCTCATGAATTTTTTTTCCAATCATCTCTTTGGTTTGGTTGTTGGCATCTACTTTTAAATTTATAAATCGCTCATCACGTAACAGAATTTCCTGCAGGTCCCCTTCATCTTCGGCGTCAATCCATCGCTGTAAGAAGTTGTCCTGATCAATCATCTCGGCGATATGAGCCAGAAAACGCAGGTGCTGTGTGGAGCGCTTTTCGGAACTGACCAAGAAGATGAGAGCGTATATTTTTTTCCCTTCATCATGGGACTCTCCGTCTGAGGAGGCCAAATGCCGACCTCGCACAGGCAGCCCCTCTTTTATCCTCACAATAAACAGTTCAGGCTCGGTATCCACCTCAAGCCGGGTATGGTGCAGCGCTGTGCCCCTGCCGATAGACAAGGCTCCGAAATCACTCATTTTATCGAATTCCTGAAGCAGCTTTTCTTCTTCCACATTAATCTTGGTCGCCAGGTTTTGGCAGGCTTGTGTAACGATATCCCGGTAGGTAATATCAGGACCTTTTACGTCAAGAACCGATGCCTTGCTAACTACCAGTTCGTAGGGATCTTCCTCCCGCAATCCTTTATCCTGCATAATACGTCGCATCTCATGCTCCAGACCGCGATCTTTATATTGGCCAAGGCGTTCATGAACGTGGTAGATTGCCCCCTGCCGATCAATCTTTCCATAGGCGTAGTAATAGTACCAAGCTACTGAAAAAATAGTAACGGCCACGGTGAACAGGATGGAAATTAATCCCATTTCAAAAATTAACAGCCCCGATGTGAGCATCCCCACCATCTGCAGCCATGGATACAGTGGCGATATATATCCGGGATCATATTCCTTGATTTGACTCTCACGCATGACAATAACAGCCAGGTTCAACAGTCCGAACAGCAACAACTTAAACGCGCTGGCCAGCTTGGCCACCTCTTCAACGTTGAACACCAAAAGCAGAAAAATCATCATGCCTGTGGTAGCAACTATGGATATGGTTGGTGTGTTGAACCGGCCAACCTTCGACAATTTCGGATGTATCAGGTTATCGCGTGCCATGGCCAGCGGAAATCGGGAGGCCGACATAATCCCGGCATTTCCCGTTGAAGCAAACGCTGCAATGGCGGCAATCACCACTAAAATTAATCCGGTATCACCGGGCAACCAGCCTAAAAATATCTCCCCGGCCGTAGCAACGGGCGTCAAATCCTGTTGGAACATCTCCGGCTCCAAAACAGCCGTCATCAGGTAAACACCCGCCACATAAACGATGATAGCCACAAGTATAGAATAAAACATTCCTCGCGGTATGTTCCGATCCGGATTTTCCACCTCTTCAGCGACACTTACCACTTTAGTGAGACCTGCGTATGAAACGAAAACCATTCCCACCGTCCCGAAGAATCCCTGTATGCCGTTGGTAAAAAACGGGGTAAACTGCTGGCGGTGTATATCTAAAAATCCAAGAGAAAACAGGTGCGAAAATCCCTGAACGAGATAATAGGCCATGATCGTGATCAACGTTATTACCAGTATATTCTGCAACGTGCTGGTTTCTTTTGCACCAACCACATTCAGGGCACCAAACGCCACTGCCAGTATAATGGCAACAGGGGTGATCGGTACCTCAAAGAACAGGGAGATGTAGGCACCCATGCCGATCAGCGCAAACGCACTTTTAAAGACCAGGGAAAACCAGGAACCGAACCCGCCGATACTGCCCATAAGGGGACCCATGCTGCGATCAATAATGTAATAGGTGCCCCCAGCCCGGGGAAATGCTGTTGCCAGTTCCGCCTTGCTAAACATTGTTGGCAATACCAACAACCCTGACACCAGATAAGCGAGGAAAACAGAAGGACCGGTTTCAGCGGCCGCTATACCAGGCAGCAGGAAAAGACCGGAGCTGAACATCGCTCCTGTTGCAATTGCGAAAACATCGAATGCACCTAGCTGTTTCTCTAATTTCTCCGAATCTTCAAGTATGGGCAAAACTGATAATGAATTTTAAATGGGTTATGAAAGCTGTAAAGAAAAGGGAAATAATCAGCTTTCTAAAGAATTAGCTTATGCGTATTTGAGCTGAAATATCGTCAATCATGGGCAATTTACTCAACTTCTCCAGATCTGCTCAAATTTCTGAGTCTGGCCGCCATTCGAATAATATATCCTATAATCAGGAGCCCGATGAGTCCCTGTATTTTTACGCTCAATACAGGATGCAGATCGAAAACCATGAGGATGACATACTCTATCGCAGCGGATATGAGCAGAAGGCCGGCCAACCAGATAGATTCAGTAATTAATTTACTTTTCAGATCATCTTTCATACAATCGTTTTGACTGTATCAATTATCTTGAATTAAGGTTTATGTAAACTATACTAAAAGATACAGCGTTTCGACTTTTTAAAAAGTTTTTTAACCCAAAACTAATTAACACCTCATTTTCAGATTACAGTAGCCGTTCAATCATCATTTTCTTAATAAAATGGTAATTAAAGCCTTTGGTAATGTGGAATGGGTTCATCATCTTAACCTTGATTATTCACGAAATAGAATAAATTACCGCTTAAGCCAATGAAATTATTATATCGAGCGGAAATAATCGATAGCTCAAATTTGGGAATTCTCACAAACCGCTGCGAAATTGGGTCGTGCACTTCGTTGAAGTCAACATGACGTGCTCAACGTACCTATGTACGATTCCGTGGTCATGTTTCCTTCGCCTTGGGCACAACCAAATTTCTTGGTGAATAATCCAGGTTAACATTCAAATTTTCATACAGATCAAAAGCTCAGTCACAGAAAACTGGGTTTGCTAAAACAACTTATGGCTGAACATTTTTTAATCGCCATTGCGAGCATCCTTGTATTTGGCATTGGTGCACAGTGGGCAGCCTGGAGATTTAACCTTCCGGCCATATTGCTCCTACTCATATCCGGTATCCTTGCAGGGCCGGTATTTGGACTTCTGGATCCCGACCTCTTAATGGGGGATCTCCTTGCCCCATTCATTTCTGTTTCTGTAGCAATCATCCTTTTTGAAGGAGGCCTCAGCCTGCGGTTTGCAGAACTCAAAGATGTAGGGAGTGTTATTGGAAATCTTGTCAGCATAGGGGTTCTGGCCACATGGACGATTACCTCTCTGTCCTCATACTATATTTTCAGTTTTGGCTGGGAGCTCTCCATTCTTTTAGGTGCCATATTGGTTGTAACCGGTCCTACGGTGGTTATTCCACTGCTGAGGCAAGTACGTCCGTCGGGACAAGTGGGACCCATTTTAAAATGGGAAGGCATTGTAATAGATCCTATCGGTGCCATGCTGTCCGTCTTGGTGTTCGAAGTCATCATTGCCACCAGTGTTACAGCCGCTACCAGTGTAGCTATTGTCAGTATTGTTAAAACTATTGTCTTTGGGACCTTATGCGGGCTGGGCGGAGCGGCGTTAATCTATCTGCTGCTTAAACGACACGCCCTGCCCGATTTCCTGCACAATCCCGTCAGCCTGATGATTGTAGTTGTTGTATTTACGGTATCAAATATGATTCAGCATGAGTCCGGACTTTGGGCTACAACCCTCATGGGTATTGCGCTCGTGAATCAAAAAACGGCAAATATCAACCATATCATCGAATTCAAGGAAAACCTGAGAGTGCTCTTGCTCTCCACCCTGTTCATTCTGCTGGCCGCTCGGATTGAGCTTAATGAACTGCTGGCAAATTTGAACTGGGCCATGCTGGCATTCCTGGGAATAATCGTATTAATTGCCCGGCCGTTTGCTGTCTATATATCCACCGTTTTTTCCGATGTAAGCTGGCGTGAAAAAATCTTTCTTTCCTGGATGGCACCACGTGGTGTGGTGGCCGCTTCCATATCATCCATCTTTGCCATCAGTTTAGCACAGAACGGATTTGAACAGGCCAATCAGCTCATTCCCGTTGTATTCATCGTTATAATAAGTACCGTCATTATCTACGGCCTGCCCGCTTCGTGGGTAGCCCGAAAACTGGGCGTTGCCAAGCCAGAACCCAACGGGGTATTGATTCTTGGAGCGAAAGACTGGTCGATTGAAGTCGGAAAAAAACTACAGCAAGAAGGAATAAAAGTGTTAATGGCAGATGCCAATTGGAATAATATAGCGAGAGCACGATCCCAGAACCTTGATGCCTATCACGGAAATATACTTTCGGAAATCGCCCTTGAAGAAATTGACTTGGACGGCATCGGCCACCTGCTGGCTTTTACCCCCAACGATGAGGTAAACTCACTGGCAGCCCTCCGCTTGGGCGAAATTTTTGATCGTTCTCATGTTTTCCAACTATCTCCCAATACCAAACATAAAAAAACAGAAAAAAAGGTATCTGACCATCTGAGTGGCCGAATTTTGTTTAGTAAGAACCTTAACCACGATAAACTGGCACAACGGATTACATCAGAAGATGATCTGTCAACGGTCAACATTACAGAACAAAATACCTTTTCAGATTACATGAATAATGAAAAGGGAAAGGACCAGGAAATACCTTTATTCCACATTACTTCAGATCAGAAATTGCGGCCTATTACTGTTAACTATCCCTATCCTCCGGCCACTGCCGGTAAATTGATCGTAATCCGGCCTACAAATACACAATAGGCTGCTATACGATATCAGATTATAACAAATCCACTATATATTCAGAATCTCCCTTACAATACCATAAGTAGTTAGGGCTTCCTCAAAAAGTCATAGCTCTTCTTCCATTTAGAAGTATTCCCTTTTGTGTGAACAAAAACGAACCCACAAAACCGGTCTCAGATTTATGAGCCGTTCGGACATCCATCCAGAGGTGTTAAGAAAGAAATCCTGCCGTGGTTGCCCATTAAGGTGAGCAGAGTGGGAAACGCCATTTCTACAAAGAACTGTCTCTTGTAACTGAGACAGCTGGTACTTCTTAAAAAAAATTACATGGTGGAGGACCTTCCTCGTTCACGTATTAAATATTAGCACCGGGCATGGCACCTTCTCCAGGATGCTTTCTACCCGCGGCCCCAGGTAGAGCCGGTGGGAACCGGGCCGAACATTAGTGCCAAGTATCACCAAATCAATCTCATTATCCACTGCAAAATCATGAATTGCTTGTTCCGGTGTGTCACCCTGCTCTACGACAGCGTGGGTCTTCACGCCCATCGCCTCCCCGCGCTCTTTCAGTTCGTTCACGATACCTTTGGCAATTGCCTTTTGTCCCTCCTTCTTGTCCTCCCGGATGTGCCAGGGTGATTTTCTGTGTTCGTCAAACATCACATTCAGGGCGGTAACTTCCCGGGCTATATCTGACTTAGCTATAAAAAAACCAAGGTCGGCTGCATTTTTTGATGCCACTGTTCCGTTCGTCGGCACCAGGATGCGCCTGGGATTCCAGCCTTCACCAATCTCGGCCGAACGAACAATTAACGTCGGACAGGGCGAAACCCTCACCAGGTAATCGATAAGAGGACTAAATAGATGGGTATGCTCCGCCTGATTCCTGTATTCTGTTGCTCCCAGTACAATAAGGTCATAATCCTTTTTAGCTTCGTCCAGAATCTTATCACCGGGTGATTGGTTCGCCACAACCTTGGTTACGATCTCTTTCTGGTTAAAGAGCCTGGCACATTTATTTAGATATTGTTCACATTCCTCCTTCTTGCTCTCCTCGGCAACGGTAAAGAGCGTGAGAGACAACTCCGCTTTCTGTCCCAACATCTCCAGTATCTGCGCTTCCACGGATTGGATGGTTTGTTTGTCTGGTGTTATATCGCGGCGCCGCACGGGTAGCAGCACGCGGTGTAAGCCCGCCACCAAGCTTTTCGCTTCCAGCTCCTCCTGCTTCAATCGCTCCTCCTCCTCTTTTCCGAGTTCAACCCGCTCAAGGACCCAGCGCAGCGCCGAGGGAGCCATCAGGGAGGTAGCCATTGCCATCACAACGATTATTGAGAACATATCCTGCCCGAGTATTCCGAGATTCAACCCGATGGTGGCGATAATGATTTCCATCGCTCCTCTTGCATTCAATCCTGCCCCGAAGCTCAATGCCGTCCAGTGATCGCGGCCGCCGATGATGCGGGCTCCCGAGTAGGTACCAACTATTTTCCCCAGGGTAGCAACCGCAATCACAATTAAAGTAATGACAATCAGAGTAGGCTCAAGCAGATTAAGGATATTCACTTTTAAGCCCGCTACCGCAAAGAAAATTGGGGCAAAAATTCCAAGAGCAATACTTTCCAATTTATGGATCACATCTTCCGGCAGGCGCGGCATCATGCCAAATAGAATACCCATCACAAAGGCACCCAGCACCGCTTCAAGATGCAGTGCCTGTGTGATAGCACCCCAGGCGAATGTCAGGATCATTACCAAGGTCAGCAACCGGTCCGCGCTCTTGATCTCATCCTGCACGTAGGTCAGCAGTTTGCGCACCAGCCAGCGACCAATGGTAAAACTGACCACCATGAAAGCCAGCACGCTGCCCACAATCTGCAGAACGCTGCCGGCGGTGACGGTCTCGCCGCTGGCTAATCCTGCCACAATCGAAAGTAAAATCCACCCTATGGTGTCATCACTCATGCCGGCTGCAAGGATCGTCTGCCCCACATCACGCCGCATCAGATTCAGATCCATCAACACCTTGGAGATGACCGGAATAGCAGAAATAGACATCGCCGTTGCCACAAACAGGGAGAACACGAGCCGCTCATCAGTATCAGCAAGCAGGAAATCCGGTAACAACTGGCCGAGTACAAATCCGCTGGCAAATGTTACAATGATACCTCCGAACGAGACGCCGGCAGCGGTTCGCGCATGGCGTTTAATCAGCTTGATATCCGTTTCAAGGCCGGTGATAAGCAGCAGGAACATCGCCCCGATCAGGCTGACGACCTCCAGCAGGTAGCCCTGTGTTGCAGTTTGCGGGATAATCCATTCTCCCAGACCCGGGAATATGGCCACCAGCACCGAGGGGCCCAGTATGATACCAGCCAAAATCTCCCCCACAACCGAGGGCTGCCCCAGCCGCTGGGCCAGTTCACCCATCGCCCGCGCGGCAAAAAGGAGTACCGCAATCTGCAGAACCAACAAGAGGATGTCGTGATGCGGAGCTGCTGAAAATATATCCACAGTAACATTTTTTTCTTGTTAAAAAGGCTTTACAAAATCAGCTGTCAGTGCGAACGGAGTGTCCCAATCTCCTGATCGGAGCCTCAACATGGAGATCGTTTCGCAGGCACGCTGATGACAGCAAGTGAAAGTAAGACTATTGCTAAGCCTACCTTTAAATAAATTAGGAAGGTGAGAATAAAGTTTTTACCAAAAATATTCCATCTTTGGCTTTTTCTTTTACATATGCTACCATTGACTTGACCAGGAGTCGCTCGGCCCACTCCTGGCATTATGCATTTTTGACCGACAGATGTTTGAATTTTCTGTTCAGGGTTCAACATTCTGGATTCCCTGAACCGGTACGCACAAACCGAATATGATGACTTCACCTTCAACTATCTGGCAGATCTGGATTGATACCGGCGGTACCTTCACGGACTGCATTGCACGCGCTCCTGACGGGAGTTTTCACAAAACCAAAGTGCTTAGCAGCAGTGCCCTGCGCGGAAAGATTGTCGCCCGGATTAATGATAAAACATTGCGCGTGGACCAAGACTGGAATGCGCCCCGTGATTTTATAAAAGGGTTTTCCTTTCGGTTCCTTAATTTTGATCATGTTCCCGTAAAAGTTGAATATTTTGATGCCAAAAATTCTACTATTGGACTAACCAATCCTATCCCTTCCACTAGTGAATTTTCCTCATTTGAGGTTACCTCCCAACAGGAAGCACCAATTTTGGCAGCCCGCCTGGTAACAAAAACCCCGCACGGCGAGCTGATACCGCCCGCTGATCTGAGGCTGGCCACCACCAAGGGTACCAACGCCCTGCTCGAACAGAAGGGAGCGCCTACCCTCTTTCTGATCACTGAAGGTTTTGCTGATCTTCTGAAAATCGGCGATCAAAAACGACCAGATCTGTTTGCACTGCATATCGAAAAGCCGGAACCGCTCTACCAGCGGGTCATCGAAGTGCCGGAACGGATCGATGCCAAAGGAGCTGTCCTCCGCCCGGTAGATCTTGAGCTTTTAAAGGAAAGGCTTCGGTCCGTGGAAAATATCAATCAATATTCGGTAGCCATCTGCCTGATGAACAGCTACAAAAATCCTCGGCATGAGCAAGCCGTTGCAGAACTACTGGAGGAACTGGGGGTCACCTATACCTCTTTCTCCTCGGAACTGAGCCCATTCATCAAAATTCTGCCCCGGGCACAGACTGCGGTCGTTAATGCCTACCTTTCCCCTATTTTGCATGAATATATCAACAACGTAAAAAAACAGCTTGCAGTGGGGTCATTTCGAATGATGACCAGTGCGGGAGGGCTCACCCTGGCCAGTCGTTTTAATACCAAAGACAGCCTGCTTAGCGGACCGGCGGGCGGTGTAGTTGGAGCTGCAACAGTTGGGCAAAAAGCCGGATTCAGCCACCTGATCTCGTTCGACATGGGCGGTACCAGCACCGATGTAGCCCGATATGATAGTGAGTACGATTACCTGTTCCAACATCAAGTGGGCGATGCTAAATTGGCCGCGCCCGCCCTTTCCATTGAAACGGTGGCGGCGGGCGGCGGTTCCATATGTTCGTTCGACGGATTCAAGCTCAAGGTAGGCCCTGAAAGCGCAGGGGCCGATCCAGGACCCGCCTGTTACGGTAATGGTGGGCCGTTAACGGTAACCGACGTCAATTTTTTACTGGGTCGGCTGGAACCCGAAAATTTCAGCATCCCTGTATCAAGAAGTGAGGCTGAAAGACGCCTGGAAGAGATCCTGGACCAGGTTCGTACCCAAAACGAGAAGGATGTTAAAGAGCATGAAGTCCTGGAGGGATTCCTGCAGATCGCCAACGAGCGGATGGCCGATGCGATCCGGAAGATCTCCCTCCGAAAAGGGTATGACCCCAGGGAATATGCCATCGTTGCCTTTGGCGGTGCCGGGGCCCAGCACGCATGTGCTATCGCCAATCAGCTCGAAATTAACGATATCGTTATCCCGGAAAACGCGGGTCTTCTCAGTGCTTATGGACTGGGAAATGCCGTCATCGAACAATTTGAAGAGCAGCAAATCCTAAAGCTCTTACCTGACATTAAATCCTCTATTGAAGGGCGGTTCAGTACATTAATCGAGAAGGCCACAGAAAAGCTAATGGCAGAAGAAATCCCCAAAAACGATATAGAGGTCCGCAGAAAATCTGTTTTTATGCGGCTGAGGGGCCAGGAATCCACATTGGAAATCACAGTAAACGAGTCTAAAAACCTAAGGAAATCCTTTAAAAAAGCTTATCAAAAGAGATATGGTCATTGGATTGAGGGTCGCGATATTGAGGTGGAGTCGATACGTGTGGTTGCCTCCACCCGAAAACCTGAAATAAACCATACGACTGCAGCTAACGGCCAAAAGATTGAATCACCGAAATATTCTAAGGAGGTAGTATTTGATGGTGAAGAGATCGAAACGGTAGTATGCACCAGGCAGCAACTATCGAGCGAGAAACGGCTTATTGGACCGGCCATTATCCTTGACCCCTACAGCACGATTGTGGTAGAGCCCGGCTGGGAGCTGCAGGTGCTTCAGGAAGGATCACTGGTTTTACACCGCTACGAGTTGCTGGAAGAAACTGGTTCTACAGTACAGGAACGCTCTGAGGCAGTAGCGCTGGAACTGTTCACGAACCGGTTTACATCGGTCGCCGAAGAGATGGGGGAAATGCTGAAACGGACAGCACTTTCAGTCAATGTTAAGGAGCGTATGGATTATTCCTGTGCCCTGCTCAATGCGGAGGGTTCTCTCATAGTAAATGCGCCCCATATTCCAGTTCATTTGGGAGCGTTAGGGTTGTGTATTCGCCGTTTAAAGGAAACGACCGAGATGAATCCGGGGGATGTTATCGTAACGAATCACCCTGCGTTTGGTGGCTCTCACCTTCCGGATGTCACCGTGGTAACACCGATTTTTGCTGAAGATGGAAATCCCAAACTAATCGGCTTTGCTGCCAGTCGCGCGCATCATGCTGAAATTGGGGGTACCCGCCCTGGTTCCATGCCACCGGATGCCACCTCGTTGGCGGAGGAGGGGGTCGTTGTTCCTCCCATGCATTTGGTCAAAAACGGCGATCCACAGTGGGACGATATTCGCGAAATTTTGACCAACTCTCCTCATCCTACACGGAATATCCAAGAAAATATTGCGGACCTGCAGGCAGCAGTAGCGGCCAACCATCGGGGAACCCGTTCATTACTGCAACTGGTCGATAATCACGGCCTAGATAAAGTATTACACTATATGGATGCGCTCAAATCCTACGCCGCCGATAAGATGCGGACGACGATCCGCAATTTAGAGACCGGCACCTACCAAACCACTGAGCTTCTGGATGACGGTACTCGCCTCAACGCCGAAATTACGATTAGTGATAAAAACATATCGTTTGATTTTGAGGGCACAGATCCAACCCATCCCGGCAACCTGAACGCCACACCGGCCATCGTCAACAGCGTCATCATCTACATCCTGCGACTGCTGGTGGATGAACCATTGCCGCTGAACGAGGGCCTGCTGGAACCGGTGACCATCAACTTGCCCAAAGGCAGCCTGCTCAATCCGGCTTTCAGGGATGATCCCAGCGATTGCCCGGCGGTGGTGGGGGGCAACGTGGAGACCAGCCAGCGACTTGTGGATCTGTTGCTCAAACCGTTCGATAAGATCGCCTGCAGCCAAGGCACCATGAACAACGTGTTATTTGGAAACGAATCGTTCGGCTACTACGAAACTATTGGCGGGGGCACGGGCGCCGGACCTGACTTCCATGGCAGCGACGCCGTACATCACCACATGACCAACACGGCTGGCACCGATCCCGAAATCCTGGAGCAGCGCTACCCGGTGAGACTCGATCAGTATGCGATCAGAAGAGAATCAGGCGGGCAGGGAAAATTCAACGGGGGAAATGGCATTCAACGAAAGTTAACCTTCCTCGAACCGGTCAGTTTATCGCTGCTCACTCAGCATCGTGTTGAAGCGCCCTACGGCCTGAAAGGTGGAGAACCCAGCGCCAAGGGTAAGCAGTGGATCATCCGAAAAGATGGCACTAAACAACCGCTGAGCTCCATTGACGGGGCTGAACTCGATGAAGGCGACCAATTCATCATTTTAACACCCGGCGGTGGTGGATTTGAAAAGCAGGAATTTTGAGTGTTTAACCTTTTCCAAAGGGGTTGATTGAAAATCTATGAAACAGCGCATCCTCAACATTCTCTTCTGGTCGGTGTTGTCGGCGGCGTTTATCGGACCGGGGACGATAACAACTGCAGCTTCCGCTGGTGCGGGATATGGCTTTTCCCTGGTTTGGGCGCTGCTTTTCTCGACGATCGCATGCGTGGTGCTTCAGGAGGCAAGTGCCCGACTCACCCTGGCGTCCGGCTCAAACCTGGGAGAGGTTATCAAAAAGCGATTCGCCAAAACCATGGCTGGCCGATCGGTAACCTACCTGGTACTTACCGCCATTCTGCTTGGCTGCGCTGCGTATGAAGCGGGCAATATTTTGGGAGGAGTCGCGGGTGCTGCACTGGTGCTTGATCTGAGTACCTCTATCCTCTCGCTATTTATCGGCATCATTGCAGGACTTCTGCTCTGGTTTGGATCCACCCGGCAAGTAGCGCAACTGCTCGGCGTCATCGTTGCCGTGATGGGCCTCTGCTTTTTGACCACGGCTATCGTCATCGGCCCCAACCTCTGGGAGCTGCTGACCATTGGCATAATCCCCTCCATACCTTCGGGATCCGAACTGCTGGTCATCGGCCTAATTGGTACGACGGTGGTACCCTGACAATCTCTTTTGGGGTCTGGGCTGAAACATACGCAGACCATGAATGAAATGCGCTGGAGCCTTTCGCTGGCAATTATTCTCGGAGGATTCATATCCATCGCGGTGCTAATTGTTGGCAGCTCAATTAGCGGTTCGTTTACTTATGAAGCCCTGGCCGCAGAATTGCGACAGTCACTCGGTTCCTGGGCGGATCTTTTCTTTGGAATTGGACTGTTTGCAGCGGGGCTCAGCTCGGCACTCACCGCGCCGCTTGCGGCAGCTATCACCGCCCGGAGCTTGCTGCAAACCAATGAAGAAAATGTAGGCTGGAATGAAAAAGAATGGAAATACAGGTTGGTTTGGGGTGGTGTGCTCGCTACCGGCCTCCTGTTTGGCGTACTGCAGGTGCAGCCGGTGCCGGCTATCATTTTAGCTCAAGCTCTCAATGGCATTATTTTACCACTTGTCGCCATCGTACTGCTGCTGATGGTAAACGATGCTAATTTGCTCAGCGATGAAATAATCAATTCTCAGTTGTACAACCTGCTTATGGGCATTATCGTAGTGGTCACCATGGTGATCGGCTTGACCAATGTGGCGAGGGCTCTCACACATATCTTTTCTATCTCCCTGGTTAATGAATCCGTCATATTCTGGTCAGCCTCTGTTCTCACACTGCTGGTAAGTGGACCTGTTATACGCAAAATAACAGCATACCGAAAGGGCACTTAATTATATTTTCAGGTTCACGTCAGTATCACGGTTGGGTGACAAACTCATAGATCAACTCCGAAATTCCAGCAAACATTTCAATTGTCGCCTCTCTATCCGGCGCATTTTTCGATAAAAGCACGAGCAGATATCGCCGCCCATCCGGTAGCAGAACCAGGCCAGAATCATGATGAACACCGGTTATCCAGCCGGTCTTGTGCGCAACCTCCACGTGTTCCGGCACCCGGCGGGAATCATATCATTAAACTGCTGCTGCTTGAGAATCTCGATCATCTGTTCTGAAGCATCCGGATTAACGGCCTCCCTGTTTCCCAATTTCTGGAAAATAATTCGAAGGTCCCGCGCCGTCGTGCGGTTGCTCAAACCGCGCTCATAGGCTTTGATATCCTCCACCCCGCGCAGCACCAATATACTATCCGCGCCGTAATTGCGCATTGTCTGTGTTACATTCTGTGCGCCTACCTTTTCTATTAGAATATTCGTGGCCAGGTTGCTGCTGCGAGTAATCATATCTTTAGTCAGAGCAAGGATAGTTCGTTCTTCGCCGATCAGCTCGTAAAGTCCCCCTTCACTGTCTTCGGTTATATCCATGCTGAATCTGCTACTGTCTACGATACTTTGGAACTCATTTTTGACCAAGAGAGAATCCGAAAGGCTAAATCGTCCCTCATCTGCCTGCCTGAAAATCTCAATCATGACCGGCGTTTTCATAGTACTGGCAGCGTGAAACATCTCCCTCTCATTAATTTGTATCTGACGGGTGGTATCATTCAGGCTTTTAAAAACGAGTGCAAAATCACCCTCAACACGGCTGAAGCGGTCCTCTATTTCTGATTTCACCTGTTCAAGTGATTCCACAGACTCATCACATCCTGCGATTAAAAAAACAATAAGTAGAAAGAAGGAATATAATTTTCGCTGCATCATTTCTGTTTTTCTATGTTTGCTTGAGAGTACTAAACTTCTGGGATTAAATCAGTGATCAGGGTCTATTTATTATGAGAAAAACGGGAGGATATCACGATCTATAAAGCAATTATTTAACGTTCATAGACATTGTTCATACCTTTTATCATCACTTTCCAGAGTAGATGCAGATTAACGGTGATTCTACTTAATACTATATCATCAGTTTGGTATCTTAGGCAGTATTTATTTGAGGCTTTAACGTTATCATGAAGAACATCCGAGTACTAAAATTTGGCGGCACCTCAATGGCTGATGAGCATACCTGGCTCAAAGTCATTGAGGTCATCAAAAAATATGATCATCCGCTGGTTGTGGTTTCGGCTACTTCCCGAACGACGCGCCAGCTGATATCCGCAGCAGAAGCGGCACTCACCGACAGGGACCTTGCTTTGGACATCAGCAATCAGATCAAATCCAGGCACCAAACGCTGATCAGCAATGTTCTTGACTTCACTCCAAAAAAAGAGATAAATAGCATTGAAAACCGGTGCTTTGAAACGATTGACCGGCATATCAAGGACCTGAACCTACATATAGATGATATTTATCAAAACCAACAGATAACGCCCGCCAAGAAGGATACCGTGGCCAGTATTGGTGAGCAGCTTTCCGCCGCCCTGTTTGCCGAATGCGCTCAGCTTTTTGGGCTCCACACCCGGTTCATCGATGCGCGGGAGATCATCAAAACCAATTCGGAATTTGGCAATGCCAAGCCCAACGTCGATAAAGTAGCAGCCCAGGCTGGCATACTTACCGATTTAATTGAAAACGATATGATCCCCATTGTAGGCGGATATTACGGCGAAAATGAAGAGGGGCATCTCACCACGCTCGGGTTTGAGGGATCGGATTACACGGCCAGCCTGATCGGAGCCGCCCTGGACTGTGAAGCGATCGAAATATGGACCGACGTGAACGGTATCTTTACGAGCGATCCGAACATCGTTGAAGATGCGATCTCCCTGCCCGAAATCAGCTTCCAGGAGGCGACAGAAATGGCCTATTTCGGGGCCCGGATTTTGCACCCCTCCACCCTGAAACCGGCTGCCGAAAAAAACAAGCCGGTATTCGTCCGCAACATTTTCAATGTGGATCATCCCGGCACAAAAATTCACTCCGAGGCTCCAAGAAACGGACCGGTCAGGGCGGTCACTTTTTCAAAGGGAATTGTAATTATCACAGTGAATGCGCCAAGCACGCTTATGGGGTATCACTTTTTGGTGGATGTCTTTGAAAAGCTGGAAGAACATCACATCATCGTAGACGTGGTAACTACTACCGAAGCTTCCATTTCGATTGCCGTGCAGCGGCCCGAAAACCTTCAGCAGCTAACTGAGGGACTGAAGGAGATTGGGGAGGTATCTCTGATCGAAGGCCAAGGTTTAATCAGCCTGATTAGTTTTAGCCCCTCTAACATTGAATCGATCTATAACCAGGTGTTTGCTGAAATTCGGGACATACCACTTTCACTGATCTCTTTTAGCCGAGACAAACGAAACCTGAACATTATTCTGCCTGAACGATTGCTTATTGAAACCGCAAGAACCATTCACCGCTCACTCTTCAGCCAACAAATTATTTCTGACTGATACATGCTGGCATTAGAAAACATATCGCTGACGCTTGGCGACCGGCAACTTTTTGACTCAATCGGCTTCCTGATCAACCCCGGAGAACGGGTTGGCTTGGTGGGGCCCAACGGCGCTGGAAAATCGACCCTACTAAGGCTTATCGCCGGCCAAATGGAGCCCGATGCGGGAGAAGTGAAGCTATCAAAATCGGCTACCGTAGGCTACCTGCCGCAAGATGGCGTTGATCCCGACCCCTCACTCACTGTTTTAGAGGAGGTGGAAAATGCCTTCTCAGACCTGCAGGAACTGGAAGAGCGAACCCTGCAGCAGCAGCAAAAATTAAGCAGGCTCGAATCCGGTACGAAGGAGTATAAACAAACACTGCAGCGAGTTGGAAAACTGCAAGACCGGCTGGAGCAGTCGGGAGCCTACGAGCTGGAAGCTGACATTGAAAAGGTGCTGATGGGGCTCGGCTTTTCGAAAAAAGATTTCTCGCGCTATACCAGCGAGTTCAGCGGCGGCTGGCTGATGCGTATCGCCCTGGCTAAACTGTTGCTCCAAAAGCCTACCTACCTGCTGCTCGATGAGCCTACCAATCACCTGGATATTGAATCCCTTCAATGGATTGAGAATTTCCTTATCAACTACAAGGGAGCGGTAGTCATCGTCTCTCACGACCGTGCGTTCCTTGACTCTGTCACCAAACGCACCCTTGCCCTGGAACGGGGCAACCTGTATGACTATTCGGGCAACTATTCCTATTATGAAGAGAAACATGCCGAGCGTATGGAGCATCTCCGCAAAGCCTATAAAAATCAGCAGAAAGAGATCAAGGATCTGCAGGAGTTTATCGATAAATTCCGCTACAATGCAAGCAAGGCCTCACAGGTGCAGAGCCGTATCAAGCAGTTGGAAAAGATGGACAAGATTGAGCTGGATGAACGGGAGGAGGAGATCACCTTCCAGTTTCCACCACCGGAACGCAGCGGCGCCGTTGTCATGAAATTGAAAAACATCGCCAAGAGCTATGACGATACGCAGGTGTTTAAAGACCTGAACTACTCGGTAGAACGAGGTGATAAAATTGCGGTGGTTGGTCCCAATGGCGCTGGCAAGTCAACGATGGTACGTATACTTGCAGGCGTTGAGGAGTTTGATTCCGGCATCCGTGAACCCGGCCATAACGTCAATACCAGTTATTTTGCCCAGCACCAGGCTGACGAACTGGACCTCTCACAAACTGTTTTTGAGATTATGCGGGAAGCTGCGCCCAAGGCCGCCGAAACACGCCTGCGTACTATTCTAGGTTGTTTTCTATTTGAGGGAGATGATGTATTCAAAAAGGTATCGGTGCTTTCGGGAGGAGAGAAAAGTCGCCTGGCACTGGCCCGCATGCTGGTGAATTCCGCCAACTTTATGATTTTTGATGAGCCGACGAACCACCTGGATATGCAGTCCAAGGAGATCCTGCAGCAGGCACTCAAGCAGTACGAGGGCACCTTCATCATCGTATCACACGATCGCGATTTCCTGGATCCCATCGTCAGCAAGGTGCTGGAGGTACAGCCCAACAACACCCGCACGTTTCTCGGCAATGTGTCTTACTACCTGGAAAAGAAACAAGAAGAGGAAGAGCACGCTTTTGGGCCCGAACTTTCTGACACGCAGGCCGACACTTCACAGGCTACTTCTTCTAGCAATGGCTCATCCCTGTCTCGCAAGGAGGAGCGCCGGCTCGAGGCAGAAAAACGCCAGCAAAAATACAACAAGCTGAAACCGCTGAAAAAAAAGATCGATCCACTGGAAAATAAAATTGAGAAGCTCGAGAGCCGAAAAGAGGAGATCGAAGCCCTGATGACACAACCGGACTTTTACGATGACGACGAACAGGTGAAGGAGATTTCCCTAGAGTACGAAAAGCTAAAAGCCGAACTGGTCGAGATTTACGCCGAATGGGAAGAGCTCGCCATGCAGATCAGTGAAATTGAGGAGGAGTTTGAAGAGGGAGGCTAGTTGAGAGTTATGAGTCAATGAGTATTTTGTCGAGAAGCTCACAAAGATCGATGATCCCATAGAGCCCATCTTTAGGAAAGGGAGCACGATAAATTCAATCCGCAACTCATCATCATATGCCACCCCTGGTGACTTGCTCCACTACTCTTCTTCATCTGAAACAATGCCAAGGCGTGCGGCCCGTTCTCTCCATTTTTTACGGGCCAGTTTCTGCATATCCTCGTAGGCATCCACCTCATCAATAATCTCCATCCCCAGCAGTGTTTCGACGAGGTCTTCCATGGTTACAACACCTGAAAATCCTCCGTATTCATCGACTACCAGCGCAATATGATCCTGCTGCTCGAGCAGCCGTTCAAAGAGAATCTTGAGGTTGGCATTCTCCGGGATGACCAGGATCTGCCGCTTAAGTTCTTTTAATTTTTTCTGTTTCTCATCTCGAGCAAGCTGAATCAGCAGGTCATTTTTCAGGACGTAGCCGGTAATATTGTCCTCATTTTCCTCGAAGAGAGGCAGCCGCGAAAAGCGGAGGTCTTCCACCTTGTCGGGGATCTCCTCGATGGTGCGCTCCTGGTTGTAATACTTCACCACAATACGCGGTGTCATAATATCCTGCACCCGAAGCGAACTAAAACGAATAAGATTTTTAAAGATTTTAGATTCTTCTTCCTCAAAAATACCCTCCTCAACTCCTCGTTCAGCCATGGCACTAAATTCTTCCCGGCTGAAGGAGGGCGGCCGGTTATCGCTCGAAAGCAGCTTGGTTATGCCGTTGGACATTGCCACAAAAGGATACATGAGGAACATGAGTACACGCAGAATACGTGCGGCTACCGGAGAGAGTGATTTCCAGTAGGTAGCCCCCACTGTTTTCAGGAATGATCTCAGAAAAAACAAGAATAAGCAGTGTTAATATGGCCGAAATGATTCCCACATACTGATTGCCAAAAACCACCTGCGCTTGAGCGCCCACACCCGCTGCGCCCACGGTGTGAGCAATCGTATTAAGGCTCAAAATTGCCGATAGCGGCCGGTCAATATCTTTTTTGTACGCTGTGAGCAGCTCTCCCTCCCGAGTTCCTTTTCGCTGCATCACCGCGATGTAGGATTCGCTGACCGATAGCAGCACCGCTTCTAAAATTGAACAGAGAAAAGACACCCCCAGTGCCAGAAATAGATAAAAAACCAGATATGCCATAGAGCAATCAGGGCAAATTCAAATTAAATGTGATAAAACCTGGGCCCGCATCGCTACTTCGCAAAAATCTGCTCCCTGTTTTTAAACGCTTTAAATTCCAGTGCATTACCGCTGGGATCCTTAAAAAACATGGTAGCCTGTTCTCCCGGCTTACCCTCAAAGCGAACGTAGGGCTCAATAATAAAATCGATCTCCTCTTTTTCCAGCCGGTTAGCCAGCTGTTCCCACTGGTCCCATTCCAGGATCAAGCCGAAGTGCTTGGCTGGCACCTGGTGGCCGTCCACTTCATTCGTGCTCGACTTTCCCGCCTCATCCGGGCTCAGGTGCGCTACGACTTGGTGACCCCAAAAATCAAAATCGATCCAGCTATCTGAGCTTCGACCCGTATCGCATCCCAGCACATCATGATAAAAAGTAAGAGTTTCGTCCAGATCAGAAACTGGAAATGCAAGATGAAAAAGAGGAACAGGTTGTTCAGCCATATTGTACGTTAGCTTTTAAAATTTGGGATTAAGCCTAAGATAGGCATTTCGATTGAAGTGAAAAATTCCCAGACGGTATAAGTTTATATTTGACAGATTCTGATTATTCATATGTTCAACTACATTATTTTTACGATCCATTACAATATTTGATTGTACCAATTAAAAAATTATAGAATTTTTGAATGCAAGAGTTAAGCTCATTGTTTTACTCATTCCATAATTTCAACTAAAATCCAGCTATACCATGCAATTTATTTCGAAAATTTTATCAACTGTAACCCTTGCATTCGCATTTCTGCTTGCAGGTTGCGCGCAGCAACAGCCGGAACAAACCAATCAACAAGAAACGGAGCCTCAGCCCGACTATTCTCAGCTAACAGCCGTTGTTCACCCCACGGAAGGCAATGAAGTGAACGGTACCGTAACCTTTGAGGAGACCTCCGAGGGTGTTCACGTTACCGCCCAGCTCAGTGGTTTGGAACAGGGACGACATGGATTTCATATTCACCAGTATGGCGACTGTTCCGCAAATGACGGTACTTCTGCCGGTGGCCACTACAATCCAACCGGAAATGATCATGGAGCACCTACTCAAGATAATCGCCACATGGGCGACATGGGCAATATTGTGGCCGATAGCGACGGTAACGCCACCATCGATTATACCGACCCGATAATAACCCTGGACGGTGCCAACAGTATTGTGGGTCGCGGTATCGTTGTGCACGGTGGTGAAGATGACCTTGAGTCTCAACCCTCCGGAGCAGCCGGTCCTCGTGTAGGATGCGGAGTTATTGGTGTTGCAAATACTTCACAATAGCATTTCTGTTTTTTCGCTTTTATTGAGTGCTCTCCAATCCGGAGAGCACTTTTTTTATGCCTGAGTTTTTAACAAAATGTAGCCAAGAGCCATCAGGATCGATGTTGTTCCATGTTTCGGGAGTGGTGATTTGTAAGCCAGAAAAACATCCCAATTCCCGAAAGAAATACGATCAGCGAGAATATCACAAGCTGAATGTCAGGCCCGATGATCAAAACTGCGCTTACAAACTGAACGACCAGAATTATGTAGAGCAAGACGGCGATATACAACCGGTTCACTTTGCTGATTACATACGCACCCATTGGAGCCCCCAGCACCACGACGGGAATACAGACCATCCAAAAGTTGATCGTCTGCGGCTGCAGATCCTGCAGAACAAATCCATGAAGAAGCACGCCTACAACAGCATTCATCGCCATGAGAATAACGGAGGTCGGGGTCGCTATTTTTTAAGAGAGGCGGTATTTCAGTGTAACAAATGCAAACGAGCATATATCCACGCCGTTGCCCAGAATAGCACTTAAAATTCCGCCGATAAATCCTATGCTAATCAGCTCAGCCTTTTGAGACCTATTTAGCGTTGGCAGCGAGCGTACCGAATCTCGCTTGCTGATGTGATTGATGAAAAAAAGCGCCGCGCCGTAGCTCAGCCAGAAAGAGACAAACATCATTTTGGCATACGCCGGCACTACATACGGCGCGATAAAGTAGGCCCCAAAGATAATACCCAGCGTACCGCCAATCGCCACAATGCCCAGGTATGTTTTTTCGATCGGAATTTTTTTGGCGATTATCCAAAGTGAAGCTGCCGTCATGCCGATGCTCTGAATGGCCAGGCTGAAATTCCGCGCCACGGAGGGATCAATCTCGAACATCAGCGTCATCACGGGATAGGCGATCGCCCCGCCGCCCTCCGAGCTGGCCCCGGCTATGAACGAGCCGAACACCATAGTCGCCGTCATGTACCAGTCGCTCAGAAACAGGTGCCACCAGTTTTGGGTGATCATCCATCCCAGCCACACGAGGTATACCAGCGCCACCGGCAGCCCGAAAATATAGATCAGTCGTTTGGTGTCATCTTGTAACCAAGAGGTAGGTGAACTCAAAACGGCTATGGCTTAATATTCTGGGGAGGCTATATTGCAAAGCATGGCGCATAGCATGATGCGGTTAGTCAAGCACAACGCTATGCACCAAGTACCATGCGCTTTGCTAATTTACTCTTCAGGCGACCAAGAATGCATTTTGTCTTTGATCACCTCTTTCAGGCGACTCACGGGCACACGATCCTGCGTCATGTCATCGCGGTAGCGGATGGTGACCGTATCTTCCCCTTCCGACTCAATCCCGTCGAAATCGACTGTTACGCAGTATGGGGTACCCGCTTCATCCTGGCGGCGATAGCGTTTACCAATGGAACCGGATTCGTCATACAACACATTGAATTCATCTCGCAGATCAGCTTCGATCTTCCTGGCCAGGTCGATCAGCTTGTCTTTTTTGATGAGCGGGAAGATACCCACTTTGCGGGGCGCAATTTTGGGGTGCAGTTTGAGCACGGTTCGGGTATCGCCGTCAACCTCCTCCTCGCGGTAGGCGTCGCAGAGTACCATCATGACCGTGCGATCAAGCCCAACGGAGGTCTCGATGACGTACGGAATGTAGCGTTTTTGTTTAGCCTGGTCGTAATACTCCAGCTTCTTGCCGGAAAATTCCTGGTGCTGGCTCAGGTCAAAATCGGTACGGTTGTGGATGCCCTCCACCTCCTGCCAGCCGATAGGATACTCGTACTGGATGTCGGCCGCAGCTTCAGCGTAGTGCGCAAGCTTGTCTTCGGGATGCGGCTCGGCGCGCAGCTTACTTGGTCGGATGCCCAGGCTCTTGTGCCACTCCATCCGTTTTTCCAGCCAACGGTCATATTCATCGGCATCGGTGCCAGGTTCCACAAAATATTGCATCTCCATCTGCTCAAACTCGCGCATGCGGAACACGAACTGCCGGGCCACCACCTCGTTGCGGAACGCCTTGCCGGTCTGCGCAATGCCGAACGGTACCTGCTGGCGGGCGGTATCCATCACGTTCTTGAAGTTAACGAAAATGCCCTGGGCGGTTTCGGGGCGCAGATAGACCGCATCGTCATCATCCCCAGAAGAAACCGCGCCAAACTGCGTTTTGAACATCAGGTTGAACTGGCGCACATCGGTCCACTCAAACGCGCCGGACTCAGGCGCCCGGATTTCGTTGTCGATGATAATTTTGTGGAGATCCTCGCACAGTCCTTCTCGAGTTCCTGCGGTATCTAACTGTTCTTGTAGTTCGTCGGCTTTCTCTGCCTTATCTTTGCTTCGAAGCTTGGCAATCTCCTGCTCAATCAGCATATCGGCCCGGTAGCGCTTGTTGGACTGCTTGTCGTCGATCATCGGATCGTTGAAACCGGAAACGTGCCCGCTGGCTTCCCATACTTTGGGGTGCATAAAGATGGCGGCGTCCTGGCCCACAATGTTGTCGTGCTTCTGGGTCATCTCTTTCCACCACACGTCGCGGATATTGCGCTTCAGCTCCACGCCCAGCGGACCGTAATCATAGACGGCCCCGAGTCCGCCGTAAATTTCAGAAGATTGAAAGATCAAACCGCGTGCTTTCGCCAGCGATACAATTTTATCCAAGCTATCGAGTTCAGTTACAGGCATTAAATTTTGGGAATTATTTTTGATTGGATTTTCACGAAGCCAAAGATAAAAAAACTAGGTTTAATTAATGAATTCTAGTTTTTTAATTCCGATATTTGGCGTCGCCTGTTCTATTATTAATATTTTTCCTGGTAAAATGCAGGATGAGAATAATTTTTAAATCACACAGAAATCATAAAACAATGCACAGTTTCAACGTAGGAATTCTCGGCGCAACCGGCGCTGTCGGACAAAAATTCATCCGTTTACTTCGAAATCATCCCTGGTTCTCCATCAAGGCCCTGGGAGCCTCCCAGCGTTCGGCCGGCAAGACCTATAAACAGGCCGCTCACTGGATTGAGGATATCGAAATCCCCGAAGATATTGCCAAACGGAAGGTGACTACGTGCGAACCTGAGCATTTTAAAGGCGTGGATTTCGTATTCTCCGGGCTCGACTCCTCCGTGGCGCTTGATATCGAAAAGGCGTTTGCCGAAGCCGGCTTCCCGGTGATCTCCAATGCCAAAAATTACCGCATGTTTGACACGGTTCCATTGCTGGTGCCGGAGGTGAATCCCGATCATATCGAGATGATCAAAAAACAGGATTTTACCAAGGATGGCAGCGGCTGGATCGTCACCAATCCCAACTGCGTGTGCGTGCCGCTGTCAATGTCGTTGCGCCCGATTCATGATGCTTTCGGTATTGATTCCATGGTGGTTACCTCCATGCAGGCCGTCTCAGGGGCGGGCTATCCCGGCGTGCCCAGTCTCGACATTTTGGGTAATGCCGTGCCGTTTATCGGCGGTGAGGAAGACAAGATTGACACCGAGCCCCTGAAGCTGCTCGGTTCACTGAACAGCGACGGCACCGTAACGCATGCTAATTTCAGGGTGCAATCCACAGCCGTACGCATCCCCACCGTAAACGGCCACCTGCTTTCGGTAGCCGTAAAACTCAAAGAAAAGCCGGGCGATATCTGCAAAGTGAAGGAAGCGATCGAAAACTGGAAGAGCCCGATTGCGGACCTGGATCTGCCGTTTGCTCCTAAGCAGCCGGTAAAGCTGTATGAGGAAGATCGGCACCCGCAACCGCGCCTGCACGCTACGCGAGAAAATGGTATGCAGCTGGGAATGGGACGCCTGCGGGCCGGATCGGTGTTTGATATATCCTATATTGCACTGGCACACAACACCATTCGCGGTGCCGCCGGGGGAGCAATATTGAATGCTGAACTGCTGTCAGAGAAAGGCTACCTGAAATAGGCAATTCACAACCATTCTATTTTTTATAGAGGGAATGTCGAAAAAATCGGCATTCCCTTTTTATTGATAATCAATTTCAAGCGTCTTCATCGAGATCTCTAAGCTTCATCTCAGACATGGTGATGCGGACTTTCGAGACCAGGTTCTCCGCTTCCTTCCGGTCTTTACGCTTTATTTTAAGCACGCACTCCGTCATATCGGTGCCCGGTATATCCTCCAGCACTTTTAGCGACCGAGCCTCAAGAATGACTTTCGCACTGATCCATCCCTTTTTGTAGTCCACGCTCTGAAGGTCCCTCAGTGATAACTTTATCACCCGCACATCAGATTTAATCACCTCAAAAAGGGCATCCTTTTACCTGGAATTCCAGCTCAAGATGCTCATCCTCAAGCTTTAACAATCCACTGGCCATCTGGAACCCATGATTCACCGTCGGTATCTCAAACGGTACCGATTTCGTTTCAAAAGGCATATACACTCAAAATTAGGTTAGAAATCTCGTTCTCAGATATTTGGTTCCCAAATTATAAGCAAAAGATGAAAAGAAATTGACTAAAATCTTTGCACCCAAAATCAGGCTAATCCTACCATCAATAAAATTTAATTTTTTTGTAAGGAATATCACTCGGACCGGTCAATAAGGGTGAAGATAACTCATTTGATTATGTAAGCCGTTGAATGAGAGAGCACATTCAATGTCCTTCCGGGGTGAAGAGGTTGACAGCCTCTTCACCTTATTTTTTTAGGTATTAAAAAATACTACATCTATTTGCTTAAATAACTTCACGGCAGTACCCTCGATGCTTTAAAATCAACGTTGCTATTACTGATGAAATCTATTCCAACAAGTCTGCTTTTTGTATTTCTCATTTTGTGTTCTCCTGCACTTATTTCCGGCCAAAATATTCAACTTGACGATCCATTTGATGACGGAGATTTTACGAACAATCCAACGTGGGACGGCACCGGTTCCAGTTTTACAATCTTCGAAGACAGCGGTAATAACCAACTGCAGTTAAATGCCACTGATGCAGGAAGTTCCTATTTGTCTACCTCTTCAGCAACAGCCTATGGAAGCTGGGAGTTTTTTATCCATCTTGACTTTACTACCCTTTCCGGGTCGAACAATCTCACTGTTTTTCTAACAAGCAATATGGCAGATCTTTTCGGCGAAGTTTCAGGCTATGCGCTGCAGGCGGGGGAAAGCGGCAGCGGTGATGTCTTTACCATTGTACGTTACGAGGATGGTTCCGTAGTGGAAACGGTGGTAACCGGCACCACAAATATTAACGACGGCGGCGAATTTCAAGTAAAAGCAGAGCGCAGCCCAGACGGTACATGGATTCTGTCTGTCGCTGAAGGTTACGGTTCAACTCCCGTGCAGGAAGCAACCGGTGCCGACAACGAGTACAACTCTTCATTCTATTTTGGATTTCGTCCAGATTACACATCTACCCGAACCGACCTGTTCTATTTCGATGATATTGTTATTACCCAGGCGCCCATCGAACTTACTGCTATGGAGACCGTAAGCAACCAAGAGTTTCAAGTCACTTTTACAAATGAATTAGACGCTGCCACCGTAGATCCTTCTGACTTTTCGATTGATGGAATCGGTAATCCAGAAGTAATCTCGGTGTATAAAACCAAGTTACGCTTACATTTACCTCATCTATTCCGGGTGGAAATTACATACTTACCGTGAACAATCTCAGCGACCAGGCCGGAAACCCGTTGCCCGCAAACTCCAGCTTATCATTCTCAATTTTTGATCAGTACACAAATGGAGATGTAGTTATTAACGAGTTTATGTATGATGAACCGGCGGGCCAGGCTGAATACATCGAAATCCGGAACCTGACTTCTAAACGGTTCGATATCAGCAACTGGCAGCTCGGAGACTCCAATGAACCTCAGTCGATCAGCAGTGATTCGCTCATTCTCGAGGGCGATGCCTTCCTTGTCCTCACCGCCGATTCCACCAACCTCTTCAACAGCTACGGTAACCGTAATTACTGGGAAATAAAGAATTTCCCCACGCTCAATAACAGTTCAGGAGATCAGATCAGGATCCACACCGGGGCGGGTATAGTGGTTGATTCTCTGTTCTACGATCCCAGTTGGGGTGGAGAAGATCGTGCCCTTGAACGCAGGCTGGCCACAGCTCCATCGGTCTACCGCGAAAACTGGGGCAACTCTCCCAACAAATCAGGGGGACACCGGGGATGGCGAATGAAATTACGGAAGATACCACTGCACCACACATAATCGACTACGAAATTACAACCAATCAATCCATGGTCCTGTTTTTCAGCGAACGGCTGGAAGCGGGCTCGGCAACACATATCTCGAACTACGGCATGAATGACATTTCAATAAATAATGCCCGGTTAACCGACCCTGATTCAGTTGAGCTTTCATTCGAAACGCCCCTGCAAAACAATACCCATTATTCCCTCACGATTGCTGGAGTTGAGGATATTTTTGGAAATACTATCTCCTCAGAATCGATAAGTTTCACCCATTACGAAATTTCAAAGGCCGACTCAGGTGATATCGTAATCAACGAATTTATGTACGATCCGCCACCCGGCCCTACCGAGTATATTGAGCTGTACAATTCTACAGAACGCTCTTTTGACCTGCAAGGATCGACACTAAACGACAATACAGGGCGCACGAAAGTACTCACCAACCAACAGTTTATACTACCACCTGATTCCTTTGCAGTCATTGCACCCGACAGCACGCTGTTCAAGTCATTTCCAGGCATCAACCTGCTGGCCATGGGTAACCGGTTTCCTTCCCTTAACAACGGCGGGGATGAGATTATAATTCGAAAATCCAATGGGACACTTATCGATTCCCTGCAGTATCGCTCATCGTGGGGTGGAAATGAAGTATCGCTTGAACGGCGGTCATCCTCCGTAGCTGGCATTTATCGGGAAAACTGGATGGATGCTTCAAAATCTCCCGGGAGTCCGGGACAGCAAAACACTGCAACTCCAGACCAAACGCCCCAAAATTGACCAGTTTCACCATCATCAACGCTTCTCAACTTCAGCTTGTCTTTTCTGAGAGGATTAAAAATCCGGCTGCACTGCAGGCCAAAAATTATGCACTTACACCTTCGATCGATATCCAACTCATTTCGGCCCAGCGTGATACCGTAAAGCTTTATCTTGCTGAAAAACTCATATCGGGCACGAACTACCAAATTTCAGTACGAAATCTCCGTGATGTTTTTGGAAATATAATGGAATCTACCTCCCTTACCCGTGAGTATCTTGAGATCTCTCCTGCCGGCCCCGGTGATGTAGTGATTAACGAAATTCTATATCAGCGGGCTGGCGCTACAGCTCCTGAATTTGTGGAGCTATATAACCGGAGCTCCGAAAACTTTAATCTTGCCAATTGGCAGCTGGGAGACGGAACCGACCTCATTGACATAGGGCAACTGATTCAGCTCAAGGCGGGCCAATATATCCTTCTAACTGGCAATGAGAAGCTAGCTTCAACCAAAGCCAACGGCCACTACCTGCCTGGTTTTCCCTCTTTGAATGATAATGAGGAAGCGGTTTATATCCGCTCTGATCGGCAAGTGACCATTGACTCCCTCTATTACTATTCAAGATGGGGTGGCAGCGATGGCATTTCGATTGAGCGTAAAGACCCGCTTGCGGCCTCAAATGATGCTTCTAACTGGACCACCAGCGAATCCCAGGATGGCGCAAGTGCCGGAAATATAAATGGCAGCTACTCACCGGATGAATCGCCGCCAGGTATTCTGTTTTCGTCGCGAAAAACTGACGGACTTATAGAGGTACGATTCACTGAGTTTATTCAGATTAGCGAAAGTTTAGTGTTTACTTTAGACGGAAGTGCACTGCCAGTCGAACAGTTTGTACCGAGCCGCGGTAATCGCATATGGCTAAATACGCCTTCTGGCAAACAGAAAAAGGGAAAGTCGGCGACCATAAGTATTCAAAATCTGACCGATGTGAAGGGCAATATTACCCCCTCAGCGTCTATACCAATTGCGGAATCCGTAACGCCGGGCAGTGTGGTGATCAACGAAATCATGTACAATCCACTGAGTGAGTCGGAGGATAACCAGCCGGATCAGAGTGAATATATTGAATTAAGAAATACCAGGGATTATGCCATTTCGCTGGAGGGGTTCTCGCTGCATGATGCCCCCGATGAGAATGATGAAATTCAAACGCTTGTACCGGTCAGCTCAACTTCTACCTATCTCCCAGCTAACGGCCACCTGCTGATCCATGCCGACGAAGCCCTCGATTTTTCTGAGAGTCAAACTGCTGAGTTCTTCGAGCTTTCTGGCTTGGATCCCAATCGCACCGTGCGCATCGACCGCGGAACCCTGAGTTTAGCTTCTCAAAATGATGCTATCTACCTCGCTGACAGCACGGGTGCCACCATCGATTCAGTCTACTACGATGAGAGCTGGCAGAATCCCAATATTGTGGATACACGCGGGGTAGCCCTGGAACGAATTAATCCAAACGGTCCCAGCAGCGATGCCAGCAACTGGAGCTCCAGCACAACCGACAAAGGTGGAACGCCCGGCAGTGAAAACTCAATCTACCAAATACCGGGAACTCAACCCGAGGAGATTGGCATCAGTTTTACACCCAACCCGTTTTCCCCGGATGATGACGGCTATGAGGATCATCTCTTCATAAACTATACACTGGACCAACCCGATTACCTGCTCAAGGTTCGCATTTTTGATCGCTACGGGCGATTGGTACGGGAACTGGTCGACGGTGAGCAGGCAGGCTACGAGGGTTCCCTGCAATGGGATGGACTGACCGACAGCGGCAACCGGAATCGTATCGGGATTTTTGTCGTGCTTTTTGAGGCTTATGACAGCAGTAATGGGAGTGATCGTACCTTTAAAGAAGTTGTTGTTCTGGCACGTCAACTATGAGAATCACCGATATATTGGCTTCTTGTTTCCCTCATTGACCTTCAAAATGTCTTGTTCGAAATTATTCAGTTCAATACCTTGCCTATCTTCTGAAATTCTAGCCAAAAACGAACTGCATGAGTACACAAAGTGCGCCAATCGGCATTTTTGATTCCGGTATCGGTGGCCTCACCGTGGTCAAAGCGGTACGCGAAGCGCTTCCAAATGAAAATATTATCTATCTTCGGAGATACCGCCCGGGTTCCTTACGGCGTCGAGTCTGAGGAAACGGTGCGTAATTACGCCCTGCAGATTACTAAATTCCTGATGGAACGCAATGTCAAGATGATCCTGATCGCCTGTAACACGGTTTCGGCTTCGGCCAAGCGGGAGGTCCAGAAAGCGGCCGGGAACGTACCTGTGCTTGACGTAATCACCGCGGGTACTCGCGCCGCCATGCAGCACCGGCACCAACATATCGGGGTAATCGGCACGCTGGCCACGGTGGGATCAGGTGCTTATGAAACGGCAATCCGGGAGTATAACGGCAGCATTACCATTACATCTGCTGCCTGTCCCCTGCTGGTTCCCCTAGCCGAGGAAGGATGGACCGACAACGATATTGCCGAACAGGTGCTGAAAACCTATCTTCAAAAATTTGAGGGCAGCGACATCGACAGCCTGATCCTGGGGTGCACCCATTACCCGCTGTTCAAGGACCTGATAAGAAAAGTGCTGCATGATCCCAACATAGAGATCGTTGATTCTGCGATTTCTATCGCTAAGATGGCTCGCAAGGAGCTCCAAAAACTGAATCTGCTCAAACCCGAAGTCGAGGGGCGTTTTGAGTGCTACGTCAGCGATCGCCCTCAGCGGTTCCACGAGCTGGCGGAGCGTTTTCTGGGTCACCGTATTGAGGATGTGCAGATTATCTCCCTTTCCTGAACCTATTCGTTGCTATGTCTGATGATCATCGACCTGCTTCCCTGGCTGTTATCGGCGGTGGTGCGGCTGGATTCTTTGCCGCCGTTAATACCGCCCGGCTGAATTCTGACTTGAATATCACAATCTACGAGCGTAGCCGCGAAGTGTTGTCAAAAGTTCGGATTTCCGGGGGCGGCCGCTGTAACGTAACTCATCACTGCTACGATCCTGAACTGCTCTCAAAGGCTTATCCGCGCGGTGAACGAGAACTGCGATGGGCGTTCGAGCGATTCGACGCGGAGGATACAGTCCGCTGGTTCGAGGAGTGTGGCGTTCCGCTCAAAACCGAGCAGGATGGACGAATGTTTCCCACGACCGATGATTCAGCTACAATCATCAACTGCCTGTTGGAGGAAGCAAATAAAAGAGGCGTGCGCATCCGGACAAAAACGAAAGTGGAACGTATCGAACCGCGGGGTGATGGCAGATTTAACCTCCACCTGTATCGCACGAGTCCTGAAGCGGCCGACAGCGTGTTGGTGGCTACGGAGGCGACAACCGGAAATCAGCCTATGATTGGCTTAAGGAGCTGGGGCATTCAGTTGAACCACCGGTACCTTCCCTGTTTACGTTCAATTTTAGGGATAAGATTTTTAGCGATCTGGCCAGGAATTGCGGTGCCTGGTGCCAAGGTTGAGATTAAAAACAGCTCCTATTCCCAAACCGGTCCGGTGCTGATAACCCATTGGGGACTCAGTGGTCCTGCCGTGTTGAAAATATCATAATGGGCCGCACGCTACCTGCATAATCAGGAATATCGATTTACGATTCGTTTGAACTGGCTATATCCCAAAAGGAGCATACCGTTCGTGCTGAACTAAAAAAACTTCGGGAAACCAATGCCCGAAAACTGATTATCAAACAGGATCGCTTCCCAATTCCCAACAGGCTTTGGGAGCGATTTATTGAGCTGGCGGATATCGAACTAAAGACACGATGGGCAGAGCTGTCCAATAAGCACATGCATGAATTGACTCAGCAACTCGTCAACGGCAGTTACGATATCCAGGGCGAAACCACCTACAAGGAGGAATTCGTAACTTGTGGCGGCATCCCACTCGAGGAAATTGATTTCGGGACAATGGAGAGCAAAAAAAATTCCAACCTCTATTTCGCAGGAGAAGTATCTGAACATTGACGCCATCACCGGCGGCTATAACTTCAGTCCGCCTGGACAACGGGCTGGATTGCCGCACAGGCGATAGGGAAAGTCTAAATCATATTATAAGGTCATTCACTACCTTTCACCAGCTTGTGGATTCTGTTGAAATCACTTTTCTGTTCGCGCTGGCGATATTCTTTTTGGCAATCTTTAAACTGGCTCTTTTTAATGGTCTATTTGATTGTCCCCCCTTTTTCATGACATAAATGGCACCGCACATATTGATAACAATTTCGAGAATACGGCCGGTCATGATCACCTGTTTCTGCTGTTAAACCAGTATTTTAACAGGCTGGCGATGAGCTGGTTGGTTTCGATATCGAGATTGTTGAACGGCTTATCCAGCAAAATGACCGGGCGGTCGAGGGCAATTGTTCCGATCAGAGCCAGCTTCATTGATTAAATCAATTAGGGTTCCATGGTAAAGCTGACAAAATGATCAAACAACCAAGTATTTTCCTTCTTCAGCACCAACTGTGCTATAATAGCTTACTTGCCAGGTTGGCCAGCTTGGAACGTTCCCCTTTCTCAAGGTTGATATGGGCATACAGATCGTTGTCATGCATGCGATCAACCAAGAAAGAGAGCCCGTTGCTTTGGGTATCCAGGTATGGAGTATCGATCTGATATATATCACCCGTGAGTATAATCTTGGTATTTTCGCCGGCCCGGGTGATGATTGTTTTTACTTCGTGCGGGGTCAGATTCTGGGCTTCATCCACAATAAAAATTACATTGGAAAGGCTGCGGCCCCTAATATACGCCAGCGGCACGATGCGGAGCTTTTCCGTCTCTACCATTTCTTCTACTTTCTGGTACTGCTTGCTGTTTTCGGAAAACTGGTTTTTAATAAAGTTCAGGTTATCCCACAATGGCTGCATATAGGGATCAATCTTCGATTTAATATCTCCCGGCAGGTAGCCGATATCGTTGTTGCTGAGCGGCACAATGGGGCGTGCCATATAAATCTGCTTGAAATTACGACGCTGCTCAATTGCCCCGGCAAGGGCGATCAGCGTCTTACCCGTTCCCGCCGCGCCGGTGATGGTCGTAAGCAGGATGTTGGGATCCATAATGGCCTGCAGGGCAAAAGTTTGCTCGGCATTACGTGGCTTCACGCCATAAGCTGACATCTTGCGAACTGGTTCAATCTGATCGCTCCGGGCATTGTAAAAACCCAACGCAGAACTGGAATGATTTTTCAGGATAAAGAAGTGGTTGCTTACCGGTTTGCCCTTGCTCACTTTTCCGGGGTCTAGCTTGCCCTCATCATAAAATTTATTAATTACCTCGGTATTGTTGTAGTTTACCTCGGTCTTTCCTTTATACAAGTGATCGATATCCTTTACGCGTACTGTCTCATAATCTTCCGCCTCAATATTCAGCGCCCGCGCTTTAATCCGCAGGTTGATATCTTTCGATACAAAGATCACTTTTTTATCCGGCTCGTTTTCCATCAGCTTGAGGGTGGAGTTTAAAATCCGGTGATCTTTCTTTTGCGTGCCAAATACTTCGGAGGCATTTACCTGGCTGTTTTCATCATTCAGCACCCGCAGCTTGCCATGCGTTCCGCCCGTTGAGGGAGATCCACTCTTGCAGCATGTTTTTGTCAGAAATTTTATCGAGATAGCGAATAAATTTGCGGGCGTGCAGGTTGATGACATCGTTGCCTTTTTTAAATGTGTCAAGCTCTTCCAGCACGGTAATTGGAATAGCGATGTCATTTTTCTGGAAATTTTTTACAGCATCTGAATCGTATAACAGAACAGAAGTGTCGAGAACAAAGATTTTATCCTTTTTCTTGGTTCCAGGCATACAGCATCTTGATTTGATTAGGAAGAATGTTGCAGATGATAGCTTACGTTAACAAAACGATAGGTAAACGCCAGCAGATAAGCAATGCCGTGCCCGATTTTTACCTAAAATTAATCTACAAAAAAGCCATATCGGCGCTATTTGCCAGTCAACGCATACAGTGCTATAGATAGCGCGACGGAGGCGTTTAGACTCTCCACCTGTTGGACAGGTGTTGGGGAGGAGATTTCTACTTTTTTACGTGCCCCACCACCAAAAAGAACCGGATCAACACCGTTCGCCTCATTCCCAATTACCACGATGGTTTTTGAAGGAGGCGTTATATCCCGAAGATTTTTAGCGCCCTCGGAAGCATCCAGCAACAGAACCTGCCAGCCGGTCTCTTCAAAGCTGGAGAGTGTCACTTCCAGGTCAACGTTAGCGAACGGAAGCGTACCGGTAGTGCCCGCGGTGCTTCGTACCACTTTGGGATTGAACAGGTCCACGGTCCCCTTGCCCAGCAGCAATCCCTGCACACCAAACCAAGTTGCCGTACGTACAATGGTCCCAAGATTTCCCGGATCCTGGAGGTAATCGGTGGCTACAATCACACCCCCGGCGGCCGCCAGCCCATCCAGATCGACCTCACGCGGCATCTCACACAGCGCCACTACGCCCTGCGGATTTTCCGTGTCGGTAATTTCATGGTACGCCTGCCTGCCCACCGCGGCAGATCGGAACTGCCCGCTAATTTCCTGCCAGTTTGGGCGGTTCCACAGCTGCTGGCTTTCATTCCAAAAAGATGCTTAACCCGAACCACACCGTTTTCTATAATCTGCTCCACAGCCCGCTCTCCTTCTACGGTAAAGAGCTGATTTTTCTCGCGATATTTTTTCTTGTGGAGTTTGCGTAGTAGGGTCAGCTGCCGGTTTGAGATAGACTTCATTAAATCTGGTTCAGCATTGGATTAAAATTACAGGCCGATGTCAAAGGAAATATTACAAAATAGCCGGATGGTGATTAAAGCCGTTCTACCTTCTTGCGCTTTGCAGGCAGATCGTCTTTGAAACCCCGATAGTATCGTTATCTTTACATGTTATCAAGCAAAATCAAAAATACAGACTGCTATGGAATTTCTGAAGAAACTGGGAATTGAAGGGACGAATGCTGGAACGAGCACCGGCCAGAATTCACTCGGTGATGGCAGTCCGCCCGCCATTGAAAGTATCTCTCCAATTGACAGTAGCCATATTGCCGAAGTTACGGTTACCTCACGTGAAGAATATGACGAGGTTGTGGAAACGGCGGCATCTGCTTTCCAGGAGTGGCGGATGGTGCCGGCGCCCAAGAGAGGTGAAATTGTGCGCCAGATTGGCCTCAAACTTCGCGCATCCAAGGAAGACCTGGGCAAACTGGTGACCTATGAAATGGGCAAAATCTACCAGGAAGGCCTCGGAGAAGTACCAGGAAATGATCGACATCTGTGATTTCGCAGTAGGACAGTCGCGCCAGCTATACGGCAAAACCGATGAAGTCCGAGCGACCCAACCACCGGATGTATGAACAATGGCACCCGCTGGGACCTACCGGCATTATCACTGCCTTTAATTTTCCGGTAGCTGTTTGGTCCTGGAACGCCATGCTTGCGGCGGTTTGTGGCGATGTAATGATCTGGAAACCGTCGGAAAAAGTACCGCTGTGCGCCGTGGCCGTACAGAATATAGTAGCAAACGTACTTAAGGAGAACGATCTGCCGGAAGGCATTTTTAACCTGATTACCGGAGATAAAGAAGTAGGCGAATGGATGACCCATGATGACCGCCTTCCGCTTATTTCCGCGACAGGTTCGATACGCATGGGCAAGCAGGTAGCGCAAACTGTAGGGGCACGCCTCGGTAAGACAATTCTGGAACTGGGTGGGAACAACGCGATCATTATTACCGAAAATGCGGATCTTGAAATGGCGGCCCGTGCCACTGTCTTTGGATCAGTGGGAACATGCGGACAGCGCTGCACCTCCACGCGCCGCCTCATCGTGCATGATACGATCTTTGAAGATCTGAAAGAGCGGCTTGTTCAACTTTATGAAAAGGTGAAAATCGGCAATCCCCTGAATGAAGATACGCTCGTAGGTCCGCTGATCGATCAGCAGGCAGCCGAGAGCATGCAGCGGGCGTTGCAGCAAGTTCAGGAAGAGGGCGGCACATTAATCTACGGTGGAGAGCAGCTTGAAGGCAACAATCTTGAAGTGGAAGGAGGACATTATGTACGGCCCGCCATTGTAGAGGCCGAGCACAACTACCCGATCGTACAGGAAGAGACGTTCGCCCCTATTCTTTACCTGATTAAATACAGCAATCTTGACAATGCCATTGCGATGCATAACAGTGTGAAGCAGGGTCTGAGTTCTGGCATGTTCACTTTGAATATCCGAGAGGCTGAAACCTTTTTGAGTGCCCGGGGTTCTGATTGCGGAATCGCAAATATCAACGTGGGCACCAGCGGAGCCGAGATCGGCGGTGCATTTGGTGGTGAAAAAGAAACAGGCGGTGGTCGTGAATCAGGCTCTGATGCATGGAAAGTTTACATGCGCCGACAAACCAATACCATTAACTGGGGCGATGAGATGCCGCTGGCCCAAGGTATTGAATTTGATGTGTGAGACACCTATCGAAAGGAAAATAAGTTCTAGCAGAAATGGAGATCTGGGTTAATTTAGATAACGCATTCGTTTCTTCCCGCCGCTTCTCAAGACTCAAAATCAGGTGTTACAGAAGGCTGAATGAGAATCCTACCGAGAGAACCTGCTTAATCTGCACTCGTCTGTTAAAATCTGAATCATAGACCAGGACAAACTGGAAAGTCGTGTTGAGGTAATCATTTATTTTCCCGACAATCTCATTTGAGAAATTTATGTCGGTTTGGTCTATCGGCTCCTGAATATTCGAGAAGGTTTCCAGCGAGCTTACCAGTCGTACGTTGCTTACCAGTGTTTTATCAAAATTGAAGATAAATGAATACCCCGGCTCAAATCGGAAGGTTTCTCCCGCTTTAAGTCCATAGCGAGTGGAAAGATCGGTATCGGTCACGATCGTCTCCTTCATAGCCAAACCAGCCTCGGCTGAAAAATAATCGAGCCGGTTCATATCCCACACCAAATACCTGGGAGAAATAGCCAGGTGCCATAAAGCGGGAAAGCAATGCTTTCGGGTCCTGCCCGTAGTCGTAGCCTTTATCAAATTGGGTGCTGAAATTTATATTCCCGAAGAAATTGAAGCGCTCATCCTGAAATCGATAACTAAACTGGTTGGAAACAAAAATTTTGTCATCCGTCTTTCGGGTGCCAGTCTCCTTCAATTCGTGCCTGTCCATATTTGAAGTTACTAATCAGGTGATAGCCGAATCGTTCTTTACGATAGCGCATATTCAATACGGTAGACGCGGTAAGGCTGACCGTGTTAACCCCACCCTGACTCCAGTTGCGGTAGGAGGCCTGAGAGCCGTTAAAACCGCCAACCCAGTCGTATCTCCATCCATTGGTCGTAGTATCTTGTAAAATGATTTCGCTCTCTTCAGAAGTTGAATAAATCATATCCACATAGTCACGGTCGCTCTGCCCGTAGGCTTCTGCAAAAGCCACAAAAAGTAAGATGATAATTGTTAAAGAAAAGTATCTATTAAACATGAATTTTAAACATTTTATGGATTTGAACTGATATATTTGATCTGATATAAAGGAAGAACCTGTCAACGTATCTCGAGAACTACTTTTTGAATCTTGTTTTCTTCAGCTATAACCGACACGTGTTCTTTCAGCTTGGTCGACAATTCAAGTCCTACAAACTGTGCCTGTACCGGAAACGTTCGGTGCCCACGATCAACCAGAACCGCAGTATGGATCTCATTGAACTGGATAACCTCATAGACCGTATTCAGTGCATTAAACATGGTTTGTCCTGTAAATATTACGTCATCAACAATAAGCAGGTAGGCATCGCGAAGCTCTGAGCTGGTGATATCCGGATGTTCGGGCAGATCAATTTCATCCCTAACCGGAGAAGCGGAAACCTGCTGCCGTAAATATCTTCAAGAAATTCATTCAGCTGACGAGCAACCCAATACCCCCGGTCTTCAATACCAAATAGCACTACTTTTTGATTCCTCCTGTTGCTTTCTGCAACCTGATAGGCCATGCGCTTAAGCGTGCGTTCAACACGCCCGGCATTCATGTAGACTAATTCTGAACTGGCTGATGTATATTTTGACATAATATGGTTTTGCAACCCGTTTAAAAAAGAAGGTCAAAAGTAAAAATTTATTCGAAGCATTCCGAGTACTAAAATCGATTATAAACCCGTTTTAAAAATGGAAAAACGGTCAAACGTTTATTACTTTATTTTTTAACATCATCTACCAACACCAATTGAAGAGAGGTACTGCTATGACTGAAAAGAAAAATACCGGTTTATTACTGCTGGCCGCCAGCTCATTTCTCGGCGGCGTAGGGCTGGGGCTTCTGCTTTCACCCAGAAGTGGCAAACAGAATCGAGAATGGATAACGGATCACACCTCAGAACTGGCCGACTGGGTGGACGAAAAGAGCCGACGATCGATCGAAGAAAGCGAAAAACGGCTTGCCAAAATCCGCAGCCGCATGCGAAAAGGATACCGTGATAATATTCCCGACCTATACGAAGCAACCGAGTATCTGGGGCTCGACGGTTCAGAACTGGTTGAGTGAGTGACCTGCAGGAGAAATACCACGAACACCTGTTACACTGGATCTGGGATTCCCTGCATTTTGAACTGACTGATCTACGTACCACCTGTGGCCGATCCCTTACCGTGCTGGATAAAGGTACACAAAACGAAACCGACGGGCCCGATTTCAGGAACGCCAGGCTGCAGATCGGGGATCTACAGTGGTATGGAGATATCGAATTTCACTGGTCGATAAACGACTGGAACAGGCACCATCACCACACCGATTCCCGCTACAACCGGGTGATCCTCCATGTGGTATATCATCCGCCCGAAGATCTTCAGATTTCCCGCGAAGACGAGACCAATCCATTTACGCTTCACCTGAAACCGCACCTGCCGCCTGATCTCAATCAACTGCTTTCCGCCTACAACCAGACCGAAGAACTACCTTGCGCTGGTCATATTCATCACATCTCCGATAAAGTTCTGAAGCAACAGTTTGAGCAGGCACACAGGGAGTATTTCGAAACAAAAACAGATACCATACTTAAACGTTACGACCCCTCTCTGCCGCCTGCACGGGCATGGAAAAAGGCACTGGTGCTGGGACTGTTTGACGGGCTGGGGATATCGCAAAATCGCGAATCCATGTTGACTGTCGGGAAAAAACTCTATTCTGAAATCGAAGAAACCGAAGATCTCGAACAACCGCTTTCTCTGAGCTCAATGCAGCAAATAGCAAACAGAGTGGCCGGTTTTGGCGAACAGAGCCGATCATCAGCAATAACCTGGAACCGGAAAGGATGTCGCCCCACTAACCACCCAGAAGTACGCCTGGATCAGGCTGTAATCCTAATGTGGCAGATCGAAAACAGAAAATTGAGTGATTTTTACAGCAATTATCCGGAAGAAACCTGGCAACGACTCTTGGCTGCCATTAACACCGAAACGGGCATCGGGCGACAACGCAGTGACATTTTGTATGGAATCGTATTTTTACCTGCCCTTTGGCTCCTTGGAAATCTATTCCACATTGCCAATCTAAAACAAACCGCTTTTGATTGCTGGATGAACCATGATGCTCAAATTCCCGGCTCCCTTTTTACGCTTTTCGAACAATCCGGAATTCCACCCCGTCATTATCAGAAAAAGCTGGGTGCAGTTTACCAGCTTAAGCATTACTGCAAACCCCGCAGATGCAACGAATGCCATGTATTAAAAGTGTTAATTTCTTCTTGATTCCAAATAGGTAAATTCATATCATCAGAGTCTCTTGAAAACGAGGAAGTAATTGCCCGGTCGTCTAATGGCAGGACAGCGGTTTTTGGTACCGTCAGTGGGGGTTCGAATCCTCCCCGGGCAACATAGCACTAAAATTCAAAAAGGATGACTGCGAAGCCATCCTTTTCTTTTATCTTAAACCATTGAACGCCTTCTGCCTCGTTGGATACACCTCTTGCCATATTTGCCGGACGTAGTAACCTGGCGTTAGCTCGGGCTATCGCCGACCATTATGGTACTGCACTTGGATGAAGTGACCATCAAGCCGTTTTCGGATGGCGAGCTCTATGTGAAGTACGAACAGAGCATCCGGGGTGAAGATATTTTTGTGGTTCAATCAACGCCCCCGCCGGGCGACAATATTATTGAATTGCTGTTGCTGCTGGATGCGGCCAAGCGAGCCTCCGCCAAGCGGGTAACGGCAGTTATCCCCTATTTTGGCTATGCGCGGCAAGATCGCAAGGACCGGCCGCGTGTTTCCGTTGCCTCAAAGCTGATGGCCAATCTGCTGACTGAGGCTGGCGCCGACCGTGTGCTGACGATGGATCTGCATGCGGCACAGATCCAGGGATTTTTCGATATCCCGATGGATCACCTGTATGCCAGCCGGTTGTTCATCGACTCACTTTAAAGAACAGCCGATTGAAAATCTGGTCGTTGTTGCACCGGACGTCGGGAAGTTTGAAAATGTCGCGATCGTACGCCAAGCAAATTGGTGCACGGCTCGCATTCATCGACAAGCGAAGGCCCAAGCAGAACGTGGCCGAAGTGATGAACATTGTCGGCGAAGTGGAAGGCAAAAATGTATTGATTGTGGATGACCTGATCGATACGGCCGGAACGCTTACAAACGCCGCTACAGCCTTGAAAGAACGTGGAGCGTTAAACATAATGGCAACATGCACGCACCCGATATTATCCGGGCCAGCGTACCAACGCATAGACGATTCACCTATTGATCAGTTGTTGGTAACTGATACGGTTCCGCTGCGCAAGCCGTCCAGCAAGATCAAGGTTTTGAGCGTAGCAGGAATTTGCGGAAGCAATACAGCGCATTCATACGAATGATACATAGTGCACTGTTTGGATTAATTTGCATGCAGGCGATGCAACTTGGAGACTATTACAACTTGAACACAACGACTTAACATTAAAGATCGCTGACAATATTCTTGATGATTCGTAAATTGCGGACAAATTAATTACTAATACTTATGATTACGCCAAAAGTAGTTACTCTAAAAGGAAAAGAAAGAGAAACCGGACGTAAAGTCGCAGACGCCCTTCGCGATTCTATGCGAGTGCCTGCCGTGCTTTACGGTCCCGAAGTGGAAGATAATGTTCACTTCTCTGTAGATGAACTTGACCTGGAAAAAATTCTATCCAACAGTCACCGTCAGATTATTGAGCTTGAAATTGACGGTACGACGTATAAAACATTACTTAAGAAAGCCGAATTTCATCCGGTGTCAATGACCGAGCCTATTCATGTTGATTTCTACGTGCTCGATGAAGATCACAAAGTAACACTGAGCGTGCCGCTTCGTCTTACCGGCAGTGCAATCGGGGTTACTGATGGTGGCGGCCGCGTGTTCCAGCCTATGCATATTCTGCGGATCCGCACCTATCCAGACAAAATTCCGGGAGCATACTCTGTTGATATTTCCGAGCTTCAGATCGGTGATTCTATTCATGTCGGCTCACTTGACCTCGAAGGTATTGAACCGCTCGATGATGAGAGCCGAACTATTGTAACGATTGTGCCTCCGAAATCCGAAGCGCTGCTTACCTCTACCCTTGTTACCGAGGAAGAGCCTGAAGAAGAAGAGCTCGAAGAAGGCGAAGAGCCCGTTGAAGGCGAACTCGAAGAAGGCGAAGAGCCCGTTGAAGGTGAAGAAGAAAGTGAAGAGGATACTGAGTAACCGATTCAATTCACCATTTTAGATAATTGAGTTTATATGCCTGTAATTATAGGGTTAGGTAATCCCGGCCAAAAATACGCCGGGACCCGCCATAATATCGGGTATGAACTTGTCGATCATTTAGCGGATAAGCTTTCTGTAAGAATGGGACCTGGCAAAGGGCCTTTTCATATCGGGGACACTCACTACCACCGCGAAAAGGTAATCTTGGTTAAGCCAACTACCTACATGAATGTCAGCGGTGATGCGGTTATGCAGGTGCTTAACTGGTACAAGCTGGCCCCTTCAGATTGCCTCGTTTGTTACGACGATCTGAACCTGGATGTCGGCTCCATCCGATTACGACCTAAAGGGAGTGCCGGGGGGCACAACGGGATCAAAGATATCATCCAAAAACTGGGGACTGACAAATTTCCACGCCTGAGAATAGGAATTGGGAATGACTTCAGGCAGGGAAACCAAGTCGATTTTGTATTGTCCAAATTTTCCAAAAAAGAGCGCGAGACTATCGAAGAAACTTTACGCCGTGCAGCTGACGCAGCGCTAAGCTATGTGGATCACGGCATAGATACGGCTATGAACGACTACAATTAGATTATTAAAACTCTAACCTCCAGAAACCCTAAACCGTAAAAATGAACTCACTAATCATTTACTTAATACCGGTAGCCGGAGTTCATTGCGCTACTGTATACCTATCTAAAGTCTTCCTGGGTAACTAAACAGGATCCCGGAACCGATAAAATGGTCAAAATAAGTCAGCCCATATTCAACGTGGCGCCATGGCTTTCTTAAAAGCAGAATATAAAGTACTTGCTATTTTTGTATTCTGCGTAGCAATTCTGCTTGGTATTTCCGCCAACCCAGATACCTCACACTGGCTGATTTCCGTTTCCTTTATTGTAGGGGCTTTCTGTTCAGGGCTGGCTGGTTTCATTGGGATGAGAGTTGCTACAAAAGCAAATGTTCGTACTACCAATGCGGCTCGTACCGAGACTTGGCCAAGGATTAAATATTGCATTCGCCGGTGGATCCGTTATGGGTCTCGGCGTAGTTGGTTTAGGTGTTCTCGGTCTTAGCCTCCTGTTTCTCCTTTTTGGTGATATGTTTGGAACTGGGAGTGCTGCAAGTGTAAATAAAGTACTGGCCGTTGTAACCGGATTTTCGTTTGGCGCTTCCTCGATCGCCCTTTTTGCTCGTGTGGGCGGCGGTATTTACACCAAGGCGGCCGACGTTGGCGCTGACCTTGTAGGTAAGGTTGAAGCCGGTATTCCAGAAGATCACCCGCTGAACCCTGCTACCATCGCAGATAACGTGGGCGATAACGTGGGCGATGTTGCCGGAATGGGTGCTGACCTTTTTGAATCGTATGTAGGATCCATAATCGGCACGATGGTCCTCGGAGCCGCGTTTATGGCCAACCCGGAATGGACTGACAATTTCAGCGGACTTTCTGCAGTATTATTACCATTGGTGCTAGCTGGAACAGGTATTTTAACCTCAATTCTCGGTACCTTTTTCGTTACGAGTTAAAGAAGGTGGAAATCCCCAGTCTGCTCTGAATATTGGGGAATTTGTTTCTGCAGCCGTAATGCTGGTGGCTTCCTGGTTTATCATCCACTGGATGCTTCCAGCAAGCTGGACCTTCGACGGGATTGACTTACACGCCAAGCGGCGTTTTCTGGGCTACTATTTTCGGCCTTGCTGCCGGCCTTCTGATCGGTCTGATAACCGAGCATTACACCGGAACAGGAACCGGACCTGTTAAATCTATCGTGGAGCAGTCGGTAACCGGATCTGCAACCAATATTATTGCCGGTGTTGGCGTGGGAATGATCTCCACGGCGATCCCGATCATCATTATTGCTACCGCTATTATCGGAGCTTATCACTTTGCCGGTCTCTACGGAATTGCTATCGCCGCGGTTGGAATGCTCTCCAACACGGGAATTCAGCTGGCTGTAGATGCATATGGACCTATTTCGGACAACGCCGGCGGTATTGCCGAGATGTCTGAACTGCCCGGCGAAGTACGTGAGCGCACCGATAAACTGGATGCGGTCGGAAATACAACCGCCGCTATAGGTAAAGGGTTTGCGATCGGTTCTGCCGCGCTTACGGCTCTTGCACTTTTTGCCGCTTTTATTACCTCCTACAATGCAACACATCCAGAACCATTGACCGGAATCGATGTTACCGAGCCAACCGTCATGGCTGCCCTCTTTATTGGGGCCATGCTTCCGTTCTGTTCTCGGCCCTTTCTATGCAAGCTGTTGGTCGTGCTGCCATGTCGATGATTGAGGAGGTTCGCCGCCAGTTCAACGACATTCCCGAACTGCGTGCCGGCCTCGATGCCATGAACAATAATAAAGGGAAAAAGCTGGAAAACTGGTCGGAGGAAGATCGCAAGGCTTTTGAAGCCGCTGACGGTAAAGCTGAATACGAAAATGTGTAGCTATCTCCACCACGGCTTCTATTCGCGAGATGGTTGCGCCTGGTGTGCTAGCCGTGGCTGTTCCTGTTGCATTTGGCTTCCTGGGCGGACCTGAAATGCTTGGTGGGCTTCTTGCAGGTGTAACCTCAGCCGGTGTACTTATGGCACTTTTCCAATCCAACGCTGGCGGTGCCTGGGATAACGCCAAAAAAATGATTGAAGAAGGTTTTACCACGAAAAAAGGTGAAAAGCTCTCTAAAGGCTCTAATGCACACAAAGCCGCTGTTGTCGGTGATACCGTTGGCGATCCCTTCAAAGATACTTCTGGCCCATCACTCAACATTCTTATCAAGCTGATGTCTGTAGTAGCACTTGTTATTGCTACAATGATTTAGACCATATATCATCAGCTGCACATTTTAAAGCCTCGCTGCTTAGACGCAGCGGGGCTTTTCTTTTATTGGATACTCCCTATTTCGTACCTTCCATTCAAACTGAACTGATAAAACACTGTACTGAATTTTACTCGATGGATATTTTTAAATTCTTTTTTGAGCACGATCTTCGCCTCGACAAACTGAAGGAGCGCCATATAAGTGAAGAGCCGGAAACATCTTTGTCGATTGAGGATTTTATGAAGCCGGATCCCACCTATTCCAAGTTTTACCTGACCGGGACACGCCTGGAGGAAAAAAAGTTTGGGCTCAGCATCCTGGATCGTTATCCACTAATCCTGCAAAAAATGGAGGGGATATTTGAGGATTGTCGCCATATTTCCAAAAACGGATCTTCAAGGAAACTATCTGAGGCGCTGGGTACGATATCAATTGGAGATGCCATCTTAATCACGCAGAAAACGAGTACGAAGCTCAATCCGGCCGCCCTGCAGGTCGATGATGATTCAAATGTCGGTCACTTTAAGGAAGAACTAAGCAAGGTACTTTCTGAAGGAATACAGGTTCTGTACAAGGAGAAAGCGCATGATGGGTTTGATCTGCACCTATTTTCAAAGAAAAACATCAACAAAGAACTATTTTACCCGCTGAAGGAGCTGGTGGGTGATTCATTCCGATTTTTTAGTATAAACAACAAGCGCATTCGTTCGGAGCGGCAGTTCTATTTTGAAACATGGACGCTGAACAACCCGCCGCATGGTGCGGAAGAAGTATTGGCAGAAACGGTTTTATAGAACGAAAACTGGAGTAGAGAGGTCAAAGGTGAGATAACCCAGGCATCCTGTTCTGTGTAAGTCTTTCAATGTTGTTGGATGACAGCAAGATAAGAAGGTCACTTCTATTAAAGTTTTAGCAAATATGTTTTATGAGACCAGTATTTAATTCAAGGCATCTCACATCCCCATCACTCTAAATGGCTTACAATCATCAGGCGGGGACTTGCTTTGGCATCAAATTTACTGCCCTTGTAATCGCCATACAGGTGATCGATCGTTAGGTTACGTTCGGCAAATTCGCGCTCAAACCAGTTCAGATCGTAGAGCTTTACCCGCTCTGAATACTGCTTTGTCCCTTCGATCGGTCCCCCCTCAAACTCGATATCCTTGATAATCGTACCGTTATTGATATACCGGTTTACCTGAAATTCGATATCCCGAAACTGCCCATGGTCAGTCGAACGGTAGGTCCGGCGTACTTTTTGTGCATTCATATAATCGAGCACAAACACGCCGCCAGGCTCCAGCATCTCTACGACGCTGTCCAATACGTGGCCGTTTTCCTCGTCTGATTCAAAATAACCAAAGGTTGTAAACAAGTTCACGATGGCATCGAACGTGCGGGGTAACGGAAAACGCATATCACGAACATGAAAGGTGATATCAAGCCCGTTTTCGGTGGCTTTGGCCCGGGCCGTTTCGATAGCCTGCCGCGACAAATCGATACCCGTTACGTTGTACCCCCGCTCGGCAAGACTAATGGCGTGGCGCCCGCGGCCGCATCCAAGGTCAAGCAGGTGGGAACATCCACTCAGATTGAGGGTTTCCTCGAGCAGATCAATTAGTTGTTTAGCTTCTTCTTTATCACGGTTCGCATACAGCTTTTCATACAGGGAGCTGTCAAACCATTCTTCAAACCAGTTCATCAATAGTTCTTGAGATTAGCCCATTACCTATTTGATGGTGAATATAACCATTCAAACGCTTTATAGTAACTTAGCCGTGCAGCTTTTTAATGCTTACAAAATATGGGCGATTTCCAATTCAAATATCATTAAATACCCGATTCTTGGTGTCTTGTCCAGAACAAGGACTATTTCACGATAAATAATTTCTGTCTTGCCAATTAGTTGCTATCTTCACCGCATCATGAAATACGCCGAGAAACTTCGACAAGCCATTATCAAATCAAGCTCTTGCCTGTGCGTGGGGCTGGATCCGCATCTTAATCTTTTCCCAACATACTTGTCGGATGAAATTCCCGATGACAATGAGCGAGTATTGGAATTTCTTAGCAGAATCATTGAGATAACGGCACCCTATTGTGCGGCATTCAAACCGAATCTGGCCTTTTTCGAGGCCCTGGGCGACGGTGGACTGGAAGTGTTTCATGAGGTCATCCGGCAGATACCCGAGGATAAAATCATCATCGCAGATGCCAAGCGCGGCGACATTGATTCTACGGCCCGCCATTACCGGAAAGCATTTTTTGACACCTACAACATTGACGCAATCACACTGAATCCACTGATGGGGTTTGAGACGCTGGCTCCCTTCATGAACGCCCCAGGCAAGGGACTTTATGTGCTGGCGCTGACCTCTAATCCAGGGGCAGATGATTTTCTGAACAAACCTTTTTCCGGGTTTAACAGCATGGCCGAGTATATCGCGGCCAAACTAAAGCAGCATCAACCACAAAGCCAGGCACCGCTTGGCATGGTTGTGGGCGCCACACAGCCACACGAACTGTCTCATGTACTGAGCTCAACACCCTTCAGCTCCCTTGCTTATTCCTGGCATTGGCAGCCAGGGCGGGCGCATTGAAGAACTGGTAACCGTGCTCGAAGACCATAAAGGGCTTTCACTTATCTCCTCCAGCCGAAGTATTCTCTTCGCCGGCGGAAACAACCATAACTGGGAAAAAGCAGTAGAAAAGCAGGTAAAAACCTATCGCGAAGAATTAAGTATCATCACTGAACGCCATGTCTAAATCCCAAAGACCTTTTGTTCTTATTTATACCGACGGCGCCTGCAGCGGAAATCCCGGTCCCGGCGGATGGGGCGCCCTGCTCAACTGGAACGGCGAGGAGAAAGAGATCTCCGGTGCCGAACCCGAAACCACAAATAATCGTATGGAGATGCGCGCCATCATTGAAGCACTCAAAGCCTTGACCCGTCCCTGCCGGGTGGAAATTCGAAGTGACAGTGCCTTAATAGTCAACGCATTTAAGCAAGGCTGGATTGACAGATGGGAAAAGCGTGGATGGCGCAAGGCCAACAAAAAGCCGGTGCTAAACCAAGATCTCTGGAAAGAGATGCTGGAGGCGATGGAACCGCACGATATCACCTGGACGAAGGTTAAAGGACATGCCGATGATGAACGTAACAATCATGTAGACAGGTTGGCCGTCGAAGCTTCCAAGCAATTTCAATAGAATTGAGTTTAAGTATTAGACAGCTCATCTTCATGAAAAATTCAAAACTCACGACTCAGGACTATTCCAGCTGCGCAAACGGTTTAAGATTCATATCTGAGAACTCACCTCTTTTTGCCAGCATATATCCAGTAATAGCGATCATAGCGGCGTTGTCTGTGCAGTATTCTATTCGTGGGATATACAGATTCAGTTCTCTTTTTTCGGCCAGTTTTTGGGCTTTAGACCGCAGCATGGAATTTGCTGAGACACCACCCGCCAAAAGTGCTGTTTGAACCCCGGTTTTTTTAACTGCACGCTCCAACTTTTTCACCAGTACTTCTGAAATAGCATGTGAGACGCTGGCACAAATATCATTCAAATGCTCATCCAGAAATCCCTCTTCCTGATCCTCCAGGTAGTACATTACCGAAGTTTTAAGCCCTGAAAAACTGAACTCAAATCCTTTATTCAGCATCGCCTGAGGAAAATCATGAAATGCCATATCTCCCTGCTTTGATTTCTGGTCGATAACCGGTCCCGCCGGATATGGCAGTCCCAGTATTTTGCCAATCTTGTCAAATGCCTCTCCTGCGGCATCATCTCGCGTTCGGCCAAGCATCGTATGCTCAAAAGGGCCGGTCACATGCACCAAGTGCGTATGTCCGCCCGAAACGGTAAGTGCCACAAAGGGATACCCCGGCTGCCCTTCGATAAAATTAGCATATATGTGCGCATCCATGTGGTTCACACCGATCAACTGAAGTCCGCGCGAAAGAGCCAGATCCTTTGGCAAAGCAGAGTCCCACCAAGAGCGATCCCATCAGGCCCGGTCCCTGTGTTACGGCGACGGTATCAATGGTATCCAGAGAGACGTCTGCTTCATCCAGTGCCTGTTGAACGGTACGCCAGATCGTCTTGTGATGGGCGCGCGATGCCAGCTCCGGTACTACCCCGCCGTACTGCTCGTGAACTGTCTGCGAGGCGATCATGTTCGATCTGAGCCCTTCCTTGGTATACACCGCTGCCGCTGTTTCATCGCAGGAGGATTCAATGCCAAGGATATTCATAATCGTTTTCAAGGCGTTATGGTTTAGATGTAGGCTGTCAAAATACGCAATAGAAGAAGACGAATAAATAAAAAAGCCCTGAATCCCGATGGTCGGAATCCAGGGCTAAATGGTTTATCATTGAATGAGTTGAGAACTATTTCTTTTCTTCCTCTTCTTCATCAACGACTTCAAAGTCTGCATCAACGGCTTCTTCGCCTTCGTCCGATTCGTCAGCAGTTGCCTGCTGCCCGTTGCCCGGACCTCCGGCGGCTCCGCCGCCTGCTGCAGCACCAGCTGCTCCGGCAGCACCTGCGGCTCCGGGTCCACCGGCCTTATCCTGCGCGGCCTGGTAGATCTCTTGCGATGCCTCATTCCACACTTCATTAAGGTTCTTCCATGGCCTCATCAAGCTTGTCCATGTTTTCCTCTTTGCGCAGTTTCTCTACACGGTCTGCTGCTTCTTTGATCTTCTCCTTATTGTCGTCGGAGATTTTATCTTTATGTTCATCAAGCTGCTTGCGCGTGGAGAATACGAGGCTGTCGGCTTCATTGAGCTTCTCAGTTTTTTCGCGAATTCGCTCATCCTCCTTGGCATGCTCTTCTGCATCCGTCTTCATCTTCTCGATCTCTTCATCGGAAAGTCCAGAAGAGGATTCGATGCGAATGCTCTGCTCTTTGCCTGTGCCCTTGTCTTTGGCACTAACGTTCAGCACGCCGTTGGCGTCAATATCGAACGTAACTTCGATCTGCGGGACACCACGCCGTGCCGGAGGAATTCCATCGAGATGGAAGCGGCCGAGCGTGCGGTTGTCTTGCGCCTTGGCTCGTTCACCCTGCAGCACGTGGATCTCAACACTGGTTTGATTGTCGGCAGCGGTTGAGAAGGTTTCCGTCTTACTGGTCGGGATGGTAGTGTTGGATTCGATCAGCTTGGTAGTTACACCGCCAAGAGTTTCAATACCGAGCGTAAGCGGAGTAACATCCAGCAGAACAACGTCATCAACGTCACCGGACATGACACCACCTTGAATAGCGGCACCAATTGCCACAACTTCGTCAGGGTTCACCCCTTTGCTCGGATCCTTACCGAAGAAGTCTTTTACAACTTCCTGGATCTTAGGAATTCGGGTCGATCCACCCACCAGGATAACCTGGTCAATCTCCTTCTTGGACAGGCCTGCGTCATCTAGTGCTTTTTTGCAGGGTCCAACTGTCTTCTGAACCAGGTCATCGATCATCTGTTCGAACTGTGCACGAGTGATGTCGATGTTCAGGTGCTTCGGTCCCGCATCAGTGGCCGTAATGAACGGCAGATTAACATTGGTTTTCTGTGAGCTGGAAAGTTCAATCTTAGCTTTCTCGGCGGCATCCTTCAGGCGCTGCATCGCCATGGGATCTTCACGCAGATCGATACCTTCATCTTTCTTGAATTCCTTAGCCAGGTGATCAATCAGACGAGAGTCAAAATCGTCACCCCCAAGGTGGGTGTCACCAAAGGTGGACTTCACTTCAAACACACCATCGCCGAGATCCAGCACGGAAATATCGAACGTACCGCCTCCCAGGTCATAGACCGCAATCGTCTGATCTTTGTCTTTCTTGTCAAGACCATACGCCAGCGAGGCAGCCGTGGGCTCGTTGATAATGCGTTTAACATTAAGACCAGCTATTTCACCCGCTTCCTGCGTGGCTTTTCGCTGTGCATCGTTAAAGTAGGCCGGTACGGTAATTACGGCGTCAGTAACCTCTTCCCCAAGGTACTCTTCGGCGGTCTGCTTCATTTTTTGCAGTACCATTGCCGAAATTTCCTGCGGGGCATAGGTTCGGTCTTCAATCTGAACGCGGGCCGTATCATTGTCTCCTTTGACAATCTCATATGAAGCCTGTTTGGCCTCTTCTTTCACCTCATTATAAAAGCGTCCCATAAAACGCTTGATTGAGGATATCGTCTTATCAGGATTGGTTATTGCTTGTCGTTTCGCGGGAGCACCAACCAACCGCTCTCCATCTTTAGAGAACGCAACTACTGAAGGAGTTGTACGTCCACCCTCAGAGTTCTGTATAACCGTAGGCTCGTTGCCTTCCATCACGGCTACGCAGGAGTTGGTGGTACCTAAGTCAATTCCTATTATCTTACCCATAATGTTATGTATCGTTTTTAGTTAAGTGTTTAATTTTCTTTGGATCAATATTCGTTGCGATCATTAATCGTGTGGAAAGCGAGCCGCCATATCATTATCATTGTTTAAAGGCTCACCTTCCTAAATAATTTCTTTAATTAACCGGGATCGATTTTGAATCATCGAGAACATCCGATTTGGGCATTGAAATAATGAGCACGCCATCTTTAAATCGGGCATCGGTTTCGGCGGCATTTACATTCTGCGGGAGCGCGAATGATCGGGAAAATAAGCCGGTTTTTCGCTCCTGCCGCTTGTATGATTCAGCTTCTGAAAGATCATCCGTACGCTCACCTTTCACCGTGAGCACATGCTCCTTCAATCCAACATGAATCTCTTCTTTAGACATGCCGGGCAGATCCAGTAATATCCGTACCTGCTCTTCGCTCTCCACGATATCGCAGGCGGGCGTAAAATCATGCCCTTTGTCTTCCAATGGTACAACTCGTTCCACCAGATCCTGAATATCACGGCCCAGGCGGCTCAAATGTTTTTCAATATCAATTACAAAATCACTCATAATGATCTGATTCGTTTCAATTCACTTATATGTGAGCAATCTCAATGCCAAGAGATGAAGTCCTCCCGCAATTATGACGTATTGGCATTAAACCATTTTCAGAAAGCGGGATTTGTCAGAATTGCTGACGAATAGAGGGAGTGGGATTCAATTCGTCAGAATTTCAAGATCATCCCAAAAGGTTGGATAAGAAATTGCCGTACAATCGGCATTGTTAATGACGCTGGGTTCTTTTGCCATCATGGAGAGGACGGCGGCTGACATCGCGATACGGTGATCGTGGTAGCTGGCATGGGTTGCCGGGCGGGGCGTAAAATCGGGGCGTCCCTGAATTTCGAGGCCGTCTTCATATTCTTCAAATTCAGCCCCGACTTTTTCGAGGATCTCAGCCACGGCCATCAGCCGATCGGTTTCTTTGTGGCGTAATTCTTTTGCTCCAGAAATGCGCGAAATGCCATCAGCAAAAAGCATAGTAACTGCAAGGATAGGCAATTCATCTATGCAGTTGGGGACACGTTCCGGGGATATCGTGATCGGTTTGAGCTCGCTGCTCTGAATCATGATATCCGCAACCGGTTCCTCCCCTGCCTGGCTGCTCTTCTCAATGGAAATATTGGCTCCCATTTCCTGCAGAATATCCAGAAAGGCGGTTCTGGTGGGATTCATTCCTGTATTGGGCATATGGATTTTCGCCTGGCTGTGGACTGCTCCCGCTGCAAGCCAAAAAGCCGCCGCGGAAAAATCTCCCGGAATGGTATAGCTTTGTTCCGGTATTTCATCATGCTTACTACTGGTGATAATGCGGGCATCTCCATCTTTGAGGATACCCAATTTCAGCAGGCGTTCGGTATGATCCCGACTCGGTAGTGTCTCGATCACCTGTGTGGGCTTATCCCCAAAAAGACCTGCTAGAAGCACGCATGATTTAAGCTGAGCGCTGGGAATCGGAAGATCAAAGCGCAACGGAATGATAGGATTCACTTCGCTCGATATCCAAGGGAGCATAGTCGCCTTGACGAGCCTTAATACTGGCTCCCATCTTTTGAAGGGGATCTATAATCCGACGCATAGTGCGGGAGGAAAGTGACTTGTCCCCCACCAATCTGCACTTTATACCAGCACCCGCCAAGATTCCGGAGATCAGGCGCATGGTAGTACCAGAGTTACCGCAGTCAAGATCTTCTTCTGGTTCCGATAATCCATCTCGTCCTACCCCGTGAATGGTGAGCGTGCTGCCCTCCTCTTCAATTTCTACGCCAAGCGACCGAAAACAGCTGATGGTACTGTGGGGATCGGCAGCGCTGGAAAAGTTTTTAATAACGGATTTCCCTTCATGAAGTGAGGCGAACATCACCGATCGGTGAGAAATCGATTTATCGGGTGGAGGAGTTATACTGCCTTTGAGCTGTGCTGCCGGTACTACCTGTTGATCCATATGATTAATTTGACTGAAGCATCTGTTGCGCTTTCTTCGCCTCGGGCAGATCGGGATAACTTTCTACCAAGGAGTTGAGAAGACTGCGGGCTTCACCCGTGTTGCCAAGTTGAATATGGCACTCGGCCCGCCGCAGCATCGATTGGGCCACCCATTCATCAAACGCCTCGTAGAGTACGCTGACATTGGAATAGGCGTCAATGGCCTGTTTAAAGTTCTGTTGCTGCTGATAGGTCTCTCCCAAAAGATACTGAGCCTCTGCCCCTATCTCCGTGGTGTTAGACTCTGCCACTAAATTGAAATAATCACGTGCCTCAGTATAATTTCCGTTCTGTAATGCTACTTTTCCGAGTCCGACGTGAGCGGGATCATGATCGTTGTTAGCTTCGAGGGCAGCCTCATAATGCTTCCTGGCCTGTTCGATATTATTCATCGCCAGTTGAGCTCTTCCCATCCCGGTAAGGGCCTCCAAGGCGAAATCCTGACGTTCTTCGCGCAACCGGTTATAGTATTCGTACGCGTTCTGATATTGCCCCTGATCATAGTGTATACGGCCGAGGGCAGCCAGAGCCGATCCCAGCTGTTCTGAGTTTGAGAAATTCTCCACAATAGTTCGGTAGGAGGATATAGCCTGCTGAGTATTGCCGACCTGTTCGTAGGCGTTAGCCAGGCTGAAATGTGCTTCCGGAAGCAGTTCTTCATTATTTGTAATCCGGATGTACTGGCGAAATTCATCAACGGCCCCGCTGATAATCTCCCGACTGGTATCGATTTTCGGCCTGTCGATATCGCAGGCGATCGGCGGTAGAACTCTGGGGATGGTCATCCAGAAAATCCTCCAAAATAGCCGAGCTCGAATCCGACTGCCCGGAAGAGAGCTGCGCATACTGAATGCCGTTGATCGCTTCAATCAGGAAATCACTCTGTGGATATTCTTCCAATACTGTTTTGTAGGCATCGATCGCCTCTTGGTAATCGCCGGCGTTGTAGTATGCATCACCTATGGCATACTGCGAGCGGGCCGCCCAGCTGGTATTGGGATATTTGTTGATTACCGCCTGAAATTCCTGTATCGACTGCGTATAGTTGCCGGTGTTCAAGTAGATGTAGGCGATATTATACTGGGCCTGTTCCCTGAGACGACTGTATGGGTAGATCCGCAGCAGCCGGCGAAAGGTGGTTACTGCTTCGTACGTATTATCAGCTCGGTAATAACTGTTGGCCACCTGGAACATCGCGTAATCGCCACCAGGTTCAGCACCGATCGCCCGCTGGTACGTTTTAATCGCTTGGTTATACTGCCCGGATGCATAGTAGGAGTCCCCGAGCCTGAGGATAGCATCCGTATCGTAGGGATAGAGTGAGATCGATGGCGGTTCATAGTTTTCCAAGAAGGTATTAAAAGGCTCTATGGCCTGCTTGTAGGATCCCATTTGAAAGTAGCTCCATCCCAGCGAATAGCGTGCTGCCGCCTGTAACTCGTGATCCCGGTACTTGCTGACAAAGTTTGAAAATCGTCTGCTAGCAGGTCCAAACTGGTTCATATGAAAATAGCTGTCCGCGCTCCAGAAAAGGGCCTCAGAACCGAGCTCCGAGTTTGGCGCTTCGTTATAGACGCTCTCAAAAATTGGCTGTGCCTGCTCGTAAGCCTGGTTCCGGTACTGAACCCAGGCTTTTTGAAAACGTGCCTGGCGCTTCTGTTCATCAGTAATATTGGTGAGCTGCTCCGCCTCGTCAAACGCCTGTAGTGCTCGGGTGTACTCTTTATTGGCGAAGTAGGCCTCTCCAAGCAGGGTATAAATTTTGCCCGCCCAATCCAGTGACTGGTCGCTACGAACCAAGTCTAGCAGAATTTCGATCGTTTCGCTGAACATTCCCATTTCGTAGGCTGTAATCGCCCATTCGTAATAGGCCTCTTCAATCCAGAGTCCTTCCTGGTAGCGTTCGCCAAAGGTACGAAATGTGTTGATAGACTGGTCATAGCGCCCGCCCATTTTTTCGTTAACCGCTTTATAATAGAGCGCCTTTCGGGCTATCTCATCATCGCCCACAGCCGCCTTGTCAAACGATTCTGCCGCCCAGTGATAAATCTGCTGTTTGTGGTAGATCCAGCCTAATCCATAATGGGCAATCCGAACCTGATCGGTGCCCTTGTTCATGTTGATATATTGAAGATAGTACTTGGAGGCCTCATCAAAATTGTTCAGGTAGTTGTGGCTTTCAGCAATAAGATGGACGGCTTTGGAGCGCATCTCATCATCAAGATAGGGCATGGCGTTTTGAAGAGCCTTTATCGCCTCTTGGTATTCCCCTTGCTGATAGTATGATTCACCAAGGGCGGTGCCGATACGGCGGGTCATCTCATGGTTGGGATATCGATCTTTGAGAATCTCAAAAGCCACCGAAGAAGAATCGAATTTGCTCTCGCTAAGATACAACCGTCCACGCGAATACAGGGCTTTTGGCGCCCACTCCGAGTCGGGATACTCATCTGCCAGCTTCAAAAAATACTTTCGGGCCTGCAGGGTATCTCCATGAGATACTGAAGCTTCAGCCATCCAGTAGTAAACCTGGGCCGCCTTCTTGTTATCCGGTTTATGGTTGAGCGAACGGTTGTAGTAACCAAGGGCCTGAGAAAAATTGCTGTTGGCTTCAGCCTGAGTGGCAAGTTCAACCAGGAGTTTTATCGAAAATGTTGTATTGGGATACTCCCTGATATAGTTTTCGTAATTGTGATCAAGGGATGTAGAGTCTTGGTGGCCCTGCGCCCGAACCCGGTAAAAATCCGCAGAAGCCTGCAGTTCATGGTCCGGATAGCGTTCTTTAAAATCTTCGAGCAGATCGGCCGATCGGCCATATAATCCCCTGTCAAACAGATTTATTCCTTTTTGATAAAGATTTTCAGGTGAGCTGGAGATCTGTTGTCCTGAAACAAATACCGGAAAAAGTGTAAGCAGTAAAACGACAGAAAAACATAGATTCCGGGTTGAGCACATTCAGATTTAGATACCTTTTTTGCTTAATGATTTAATATAAAATATACCAAGAATAACGGTTTTGTTCCCATAAATAACAAAAACAGTGAACTGCCAGAACGAAGAGTGAAGATTCTACATATCAATATATTTCATCAGTTCATCAGCTCGGTTTTCCATATTGAAGCCGAACACATCCCTGCTGGCATCATCAACAAGCACATGATAGTCGTGCCGTTTCAGCGATGAGGTTATACGTGTAGCATCGTTCAGGTTGATCTTGACGGATACCTTGAAGTTTTCTCCCTCTTGCTGGGGGCGTTCTACCGTCAAACCGAGGATTTTGGCTCCTTCAACCTCAATAAGGTGAACAATCTCGGAGAGCGTAAAATCAATTTTATCCAGCTCTATGGTCAGGATGGAACCATTAGAATCCAGATTCATCATCCGGGGCAGCTCTTCCAGTATGTTTTGCCGGGTAATAATTCCCACCAACGCGCCTTCTTCATCAACGACCGAGATTATCTGCAATTCATACTGGTACATAAGCCGAGCTGCTTCAAAAACATGCTGCCGAAAGAACACTTTCATCGGCTCCTCCAGCGACAATCTGCCCAACGTGGTTTGGGGATCGTCAACTCTCAGTAGTTCTTTTTTGCTGATCTGACCGACCAGTTTTTCGCTTCGTGGCTCAATAACCGGCATGCCGGTTACCTGCAGCTCGTCCATTCGCTTGATGGCCAAATCAACTTGGTCCTGCCCGTGCAGGGGCTCTATTTCGGTAGTCAGTAACTCGTGGGCCAACATATAATTTCTCGTTTGTTTAAAGAGTACAACCTGTAATTACATAACTGATTCGGGAGAATCAATATTATCAAGCAAGTTTTCTAGCTTCATATAATCTTTTTTAGAGATCCTGAACGTAACCTTTACGTTTGCGTCCTCATAGTGCTTGGAGAGTACATGGGCCTCTCGGTGCAAAAATGCCACTCCTTCGTATTTTGCAGCGGGTATTTCCATGGTCTTTGTCACATAGTCCTGCTCAATGAGTTCTTCAATACGATCCTCAAGTTTACTGATGCCGATGCCCCGTTCTGCCGAAACAAAAATGGCCTCGGGATATGCTGACTTAAGTTCTGAAATACGATGCGGCTCCAGTTTATCGATCTTATTGAACGTCAGAATACTCTTTTTATCCTTGATATCCAGATCTGCCAGTGTATCCTGTACAACCTCAATATAGTCTTCGATCATCAGCGCTGAAGCATCCACCAAGTGAACCAGAATATCAGATTCACGGACTTCGTCGAGCGTTGATTTAAAACTTTCTATCAGATTGTGTGGCAACTTTCTAATAAAACCGACCGTATCAGATACAAGCACCTCATGATTTCCTATCTCGCATCGGCGTACAGTGGAGTCGAGGGTGGCAAATAGTCGGTCCTCAGCCAGTACTTCGGTGTTGGTAAGGGTATTCATCAGCGTAGACTTGCCGGCATTGGTATATCCAACCAACGATACCCGGGTCATGTCGGAGCGTCCTTTTCGCTGGGTTTGGCGCTGTTGATCAAGCTTATCCAGCTTATCTTTGAGCGTGGATATCCGCTTGTCAATTAAGCGGCGGTCGGTCTCGATCTGCGTTTCACCAGGCCCACGCGTTCCGATTCCGCCCTGCTGACGTGAAAGGTGTGTCCAGAACCTGGTAAGGCGCGGCAGCAGGTACTGAAGCTGGGCAAGTTCTACTTGCGTTTTGGCCGCAGCAGTTTTGGCCCGAGTCGCAAAAATATCCAAAATAAGTCCGCTGCGATCCAGTACTTCGGCTTCGGTCTCTTTTTCAACATTCCGGATCTGTGTCGGTAGAGATCATCATCAAAGATAATCGTTTCAATATTACGTTCTCCCACCAATCTTCGAATGGTTCTCAGCTTTCCTTTCCCGATGTAGGTGGAGGGATCGGGATGGGTTCTGTTCTGCAGGATCGTTTCAATCGGAATGCCTCCCGCCGTTTTCGTGAGCAGACCTAGCTCTTCAATATACTCCTCGGCTACAACTTTCGGGGTTTCGGGTCCATATACCCCCGCAAGCAGAGATCGTTCCTGTATTATATCGGATTTCTTTAAGTCTTCTAACAAAAATTATCTGGTATTAATGAGAATTCTATGTAAGGTGATGAAAATTATCACTTCAGGTCAAACTGCTCCAGATCAAAACTTGCAGTGTTATAACAGTTAATCTGCCGTCCAAGTTTATGTACAATTAATTTCCGAAAATTTTCCAGATGCTTTTCGGGAACGTCGAGCTCCAGGCGTACAAATTCCGGTTTATCGGATTTTTTTTCCTGCTTGTATAGAAAAATAAATTTTTGATATCCATTCTGCTCCTGCTCCAGATAATCTCGTATCTGGTACCACTGGATAGACTGTGATGGGTCGTTGATATTTTTGATGATGCCGTTGTCAGTTATATACCGCTTGGATGCAAGGTAACTGTTAACAAACCATCCGGCGCTCATCCAAAAATAGAGTAAAAAAGTAACCCAGTGGGTGGTCAGAACCTTCATAGAAGGCTAAACCAAAAAGCCCCAGGCTGAACATCAAAAACAGTGTTGAAAACAGCGGGTATCCCATCAGCTTGCCGCCTTTCCAGCTGAGGCGTACATTGCGCAGGCGAATTTTGTTCAGCATCGTAACTGATGCCATAACCGTCGCGGAAAAAGCGAAAACTGCTACCAGCAGTATGAGTATAAAACCAGGTTCAAAAGGTAGTGATGATTCGTTCATGTTATTGATTCTGCTCTGTACATCTTTGAAGTAACCGTTTCAGCTATTAACAGCAGCAAGGCAATCCAGATAAACCAGTTCCAAATTTCTCTACCCATACTGGCAGATTGTAATTCGGTTATCAGGTTGTCCTCAGAAAGCTCGCTAGCATTCAAGACGTTGGTTATAGTTACGGAGTTATCGGAAAAACTTTCAAGTTCTTCTTGTGGTAACGTATTAAAATCTGATTCTGTTATATCCTGGTTTACCGCTACCAAGTGCTGTTGTTCTCCGGCATTAATGTTAAGTATGCCCGGAGTCCAGCCGTGACCTGAATAACGAACGGTTACACCGCTGGGCATATTTTGTACCTCCGGCTTATAATTTACCTCATCCAGCGTTAAGTCCACGGTTTGGGTCGGCAGGTTGCCCGTCCATACAAATTCACCGCCCAGCTCATAGCTGTTCAGCCCCCCCTGCTCAGATGAGGAGGCATACAGTACCGACCGGTAATAGATGGGAGCAAACAGCGCATTAACCGGGAAATTGGACCAGCCGGGATCAGTACCCAGCGTTGAAACCAGCATTCGCCCGTCGCCGAAGCGCTGTTCCACCAGAATTTCGTCGCCGGTGGTGGAGGAAAGCACCGTGTAGGAGCCGGTGCTTGAGGCCTGCTCAAACTGGTAGTAAAAGAAGAGCTCGGGCAGATCGATCTGGATATCTTCATCCTCTTCCTTCTCAAACATGCCGTCTAAAATGGGATGTCCTTCGACCAGGCCTTCAATTTTTGCAGTAGGCTTAAAGCTGGCGTATTCACCGCGTATGTCACTGAACTGCCCTGCATTAAACAAGCCAAGAAAGCTATTGTAGTTCTGGATATTACCCTGCTCAGAGGGAAAAAATAACAGACCGTTGCCATTTTGCACATATCGCTGCAGGTCCTCATACCAATACTCCGGGACCTGCCTGAGTCCGTCGAGAATAATTACATCATTTTGCAACCAATTCGACTGATCAACCTCCGCGGGCCGAATCCTGGTAAATTCAATCTGGGTATTTGAGCGACGAGCCGCCTCCAGCGCGGGCTGCAGGTATGAAACAAACTCGGACGCGTCGTCTTCCGTCTCATTAACTAGTAATACCGAGCGGGTTTGCGGTATATTAATCACAAAATAACGCTCATTGTCAAAACTGATCTCATCGCCTTCAATGACAACCTTGCCGGATATATCACCTGTTTTCTGGGGGACGATCTCGAAAGACAGCTCTTTGGCAGCTCCCGGTTCCAGGCTTACCTCATACTGGCTGGCCATGCGGTTGCCTACTTCCAGGGAAACAAACTGATTTGCGGCCCCTGCATTGCCAAAATTTCTTACTTCCACCTGCAGGGTTACGGGGTTACCCTGGCTCAGCATCGTCGATTGAAGCTGAATATTGGAAACTGCAATATTAGGCTGGCTGGAAGATCCCACCGTTATAATCTGCATTCCCAATTGCCGGTTTTGACTCAGTTTCAGGCTTTCGATCTCTTTCAAATCGTTGAGCTGGCTTTCCTGGGCATCTGTTAGCAAGTAGATAACACCCTGTTGCAGGGCCGAGTTTTGTAGCTGATCGGCCACATTTCGAATTGTTTGGTTAATATGGTTTCCGGTGTTGTTAACTTCAACCTCCTCCAACAGGTCAAGAGCGCGGGCAGCATTAACCATTTGCATGCCCTGTTCGGTGCTGTTGGTGCCGGCCACGATAAACCGATCGCTGTTCTTAGAATGCTGTATAACCTGCCGGGCTACCTGTAGCGCCTGCTCAAAATAGGGCCCTTCCGAGCCGATACGATTCATACTGGGGCTGTTATCTACCAGTAAAACCGAAAGCCGGGGCTGACTGGTGTCGTCTGTGGCCCCTCCCATCGAGGGAGCTATCGAGAGGGCGTGCAAGTGCCAGGGCAAGCATTAAAACCGCCAACACGCGAAGTGCCAGCAATATATACTGCTTGATACGTATCTTCCGAATGGTACTCTTTTTGAGCTCTTCGAAAAAAGTAAGTGTGGGGAATGATAATTTTTGTGGCCTTCGCAGGTTAATTAAATGAATAACCACCGGGATAGCTACAGCAAGGACTCCCAATAAAAAAAATGGATTAAGAAAATTCATTTACTATCAAAATTCTTACTTTTGGACGTTCTCATTTGCAACTGGTGGTTGGGAAACTTTTTTTTCCTGCTTTGTATAAGCTATAAAATAAAACATCGTATTCCCTAACATTATTTCATTGAATTTTTAGTTCCTTTTTATGCAGCAGTATGTACGACGTGTTCTCATTCTCATTATTCTGCCGATAGCTTTAGGGTGCCAAAATATCTCAGGCGATCACTGGTCAAAGGCTATCCCCCAGAAAGCACCAGCCGTCATTATACCCTCCGATGATCTTTCTCCCGGTCAAATTCTGAATCAGGGATATATCCCTTTTTTGGATGATATCACCTCATCGGCTATCCAGCTAATCTCTGAAATTGATTCTTCTTCAAATTCAGAGCTTCACCTTCATGCCATGATGCTCATCCCGGGGGTAGACAAACAGCTGCAGCCGGTTTGGCTCAGTCCAGGCTTCCCAGCGGCTATGTTGATAACCTGCATCAAACTTTTTTTAAAGAATTCACCCAGAATAAATACCAATTCAAGGAACAGGTCATCAATAAGCTGCATGTAAAAGATAGAATAATATTTGCCAGCCAGGTAGGCGATCTGCTGCTGCTGTCGGAGTCGAGCCTGGGGTGGAGAATGCGCTGCGCTCTTACCTGGGGATGACAGATTCTATCGACCTTGCGCGTTCCGATGTTGAATCCTCTTCCATTATCATCAATACTCCCTCGCTGAATTTTTGGGTGGAACAGTTAGCCAAGGTGCAGTATCGGCCAAATATCAAAAATGCGTTTAGCGGAACGGGGCCCACGGTGTTAAATGTGGAAACCCTTTCCTCCGGCGAAAGCAAAGACGAACTGCGCTTCACCGGCACCATTCCCCTGCAAGATTCCGGCCGTTCGGAGATGATCAGCGCGCTGTCGTCCGAAAATGCACCGATTACGCTCGACCGGTATATCTCCTCAAACGCCTCTTCATTCGCTATTTTCAGGTTACCTCCGAGATTGGTGCCACCAAGTCAAGTACAAGATACAACTCGTCTCGATTCATTGTTCCTGGCAAATAACAGCCGATACAACAGCTTGGCCAAGACCATGGATTCGGAATTTTCGCTGGTCACCTACGCCGAATCGGGATTCCTTTCCACCGGTGAGCATCTCTTCCTGAGAAAGCTGAGCAATTCTGATGCATTTATAAACCAGCTGAATCGGCTGGTAAATGAGGGGTTTTTGCTAAGAGTGGATGGCACTTACATAGCCCAGGGGACCATGCTGTCTAACCTGATTGGATCCGAGCTCTGCAACTATACCGATTTTTATTTGAATGTAACTGGGGATGCTGTCGTAATTTCCAAGCGAAAAGGACTGGCGGAGATCATTGAATCCGATCGTAATCGCAGACGGGTGATCTACTACGACCAAGAGTACCGTGATATTCGAAACAACCTGCCCGAAGAGGTGAGCGGATACATCTTCACGAACTCCGATTTCTATGATTTCATTCAGCCCTATCTGGGCCCGGATACTTATGTGAATGCCATTACTTCCCAGTTCAACCAGCTGACCATGACGTTTCAAGTTGAGGAGGATAACCAGAATCAGCAACTGGCTTTTGAAATGCGAACGTACACCCGTGAAGAGAGCAATATACCCTACCAGGAACAGTGGTATTTTCCCACAGGTGGTTCCGAACTTTCCGGTGAACCTATGCTTGCTGACTTGGGAGGAAGTTCCCGTGAAGAAATTATTTTTGCTACTGAGACAGGTACTGTTTACGCACTGGCCACCGATGGAACTACCGTTATGCAAACCAATACGGGCGATGATCAGCCGATTGGATCCCCGGTGGTATTTGACTGGTATGGCACCAATCAACAGGTAATTTTGCTTGCGGCAGGTAATAAAATTTATGGCTGGAACGACACAGGAAACCCACTTCCGAAGTTTCCTTTTGAGATGACAGAGCAGATTACAACCCCGCTTAGCATCACAGATATAGACCGTAACGGGCTGCCGGAGGCGTTGATAGCCACGGCAAATCGACAGCTGCATGCACTTAACGGCCGGGGTAATAATATTAACGGATGGCCGGTAACCACCAATGCCGTTATGACGAGCAAACCACTGGTTGACAACTACCGGGGTAGCATATCTGTGATTGGCTTCTCTGAAAACGCTATCCACGGTTGGAATTCTGACGGTACGACTAAATCTGAATTCCCGATCTTTATTAATGCTTCCCTGGTAGGATCGCCACGCACTTATGAAGGGAATATTCTGGCCGGCGCTGCTGATGGTTATCTGTATGCCGCGGGGGGTGGTCAGCTTTTTGCGGACTCCCTGAACGTGTACAGCAACCGGGCAGATTCTGCCAATATTGAAGCTGTTTATGTTTCCAACAGTGCTCTTTCCGGTACTCCTTCGGTACAATCACTCTCAGTGCAATCCGGTGAAGAAACGCTAACCGAAACCATGATCCTGACGATGAGCAGTAACGGATCAGTGTTCTTGGTGAATGAGCAGGGGCAATTACGGCTGACAAGGAGCATGGGGCAGCCGGCGGCACAAAATTTTTCGCCGTTTATTACCGACATAAACAATGACGGGCAACAAGATATCATAAGCCTGGCCAGTTTTGGTCGGTTGTATGCATGGCAAATCCTGAACGGTGAGCGTATTTACTCGCTACCCACAAGTGGCATGCAATATCCCATTGTCACGGACTTGGATGGAGACGGGAATAAAGAGCTTATAGCACAGACACGCGAAGGCTTGCGCAGCTGGACGATCTACGAAATGGAAACAGGAGAAGCGGAGACATCTGCTCAGAACTGAAGGAGGGGAGTGTCCTGAAATACTAAATAATATCTGTCAGCGCCTCTTTTATTTGCTTAAATCGAAATTCAAAGCCAGCCTGCTGTAGTCCTTTTGGTTGCAGGCGCACGCTTTCCAGCAGCGGATCAGCAGCTTCACCGAGCACCAGACGAATCGCAAATTCAGGTGCGCGCATGAAGGCTGGGCGATGCAGAACATCCCCAAGCTCATCCGCAAATTCATTCATTGTGACCGGGTTTGGTGCATTCAGATTTTGAGGGCCGCTCAGTTCTCCGTTTTGGATGGCAAAATCAACGGCGCGGCACACATCATGCATATGAATCCACGGAAAATACTGGGTGCCGTCCCCGAGTGGTCCGCCCAGCCCTAATTTGAACAAGGGCAGCATATATTGAAATGCACCGCCCCCCTTCTCCAAAACAATTCCATTTCTGAAAATGACAAGGCGAACATCAAGACCTTCAACTGGCTCTGCAGCTTTTTCCCAATCTACACACAACTGCGAAAGAAACGAATCTCCTGGTGGTTCGCTCTCATCGAGCACGTCATCTCCCCGGCCTCCATAGTAGTTGGCGCCTGATGCCGAGATAAACAGATCGGGACGGTCATCCGCTCGTTCAATCGCTTCCACCAGTTTCTTTGTATTATCGATCCGGCTGTGGTAAAGCCGTTTTTTCACCTCTTCGGTCCATGGTTTACCAAAAATATTTTCGCCAACAAGGTTGATTACTATATCGGAATTCTCCATGGCGGAGGAAAGGTCGGCATCCCAATCAATAAAGGCTTGATTCTGAGCCGTTTCGCTCTCATATTTTTCAGGAGATCGTGTGATAATGGTTAGAGAATCTCCCTTTTTAAGAAAATAATTTCGCAGTTCTGTACCGATAAAACCGGTGCCACCACTTATTAAAATATCCATATAGATAATTTGCTATCTTTGTTACCGGGGTTTGGTAAATACATCTACTTCTTGAAAAACATTCCATCCCTTATCAAAATGTTGATTCTTGACTTTATTTTTTAACTGATGTTAACAAATACACAGCGGTATATTTTACTGGGCGTTCGCAGCATCCTGGGCCTTCTATTCCTGCTCTCGGGTGTGGGTAAACTAATTGACGGCAGCAATGCGCTCTATATGGTTGAACTGCTGGCTACCGAATTTTACTGGCTGATCGAATATGGCACACTCATTGTCATACTAACATCGGTCCTGGAGTTGATACTCGCGATACTTCTTATGTGGGGACTAAAACTTCGCTGGGTGCTCACGGGCTGTTTTCTGCTAGTGCTGTGGTTTACCATTGTGGTAAGTTATTTTTACCTGCAGGGGATGTCGGTTGCCAGTTGTGGATGTTTTGGAGCGTTTGATTTCGGCGGGGGACTTGGAGCAACCCTGGTACGGAATGTGATTTTACTTGGACTCATTTTCGGCGGATTTTTCCTCGAGTGGAAGAAAAAATCAGGCAAACCAGAGGTCAATGAATCAACAGTCGTAACCTGATAAGATTCTATTGGAATAGCGATTCTTTCAGGTTGACACCAAGTCCCGGCTGCTCATTCAGCTGCACTCTTTTCTGCAGGTCGAGCGTCAATCCCTCAAATGGATCCTCCTTAATAAGCAGATGTCCATCCAGGTCGGCATAATCAGCCCACAAACTAAGCAAGGCACCGGCTGTATTGGCGAGCGAGCTTTCAATCATGCAGCCGATCATCACCCGCAGATCAACGTCATGCGCTTTCTCGATAATCTGTTTTGAGCGAATCAGGCTTCCGGTTTTCATCAGCTTGATATTGATGATATCAAACGCGCGGCTGAGATATTCCAGATCTTCCTGTCCCTCAAAACTCTCATCGGCACAGAGTGGAATCGGTGAATATTCTTTAAGGGCAACCATCTCTTCGAAGCAACTTGCCGGCATCGGCTGTTCAACCATTTCGATCTTCTGGTCCGCGAGGAAATCGATCGCCGCTCGGGCCTCCTCAAGCGTTTCCCACCCCTCATTGGCATCAACCCTCAACGGCTTGTTGGTAACCTCCCTTATCGCTTTTATAATGCTACGGTCACGATCGGTGCCCAGCTTTACTTTTAGGAGTGGGTATTTCCCGGCCTGCCTTACTTTTTGCTGCATGATCGGCAATTCATCCAACCCGATGGTAAAAGATGTTACCGGACCGATGGTGGATGGCGCTTTCCAGAGTTTCCACAGCGGTTTCCCCTGCTGCTTCCCCCACCAATCGAGCCACGCCATCTCCACGGCAACCTGTGCTGATTTTATTGAATTCAGCTTGGGATTATTTCCAGGAAGTGCGGCTAGCTCCTGGACTACCTCTTCAGCCGTAGAAACTGAATCAAAAAAATGATCCTCAATCGCCCCCAAAAAAGTGATAACCCGTTGAGCATCCTCATTGTATCGCTTATTGGGCCCTGCCTCTCCATAGCCTGAAATACCCCCGGATTTCAAACGAATCATCACGTTCTCAACGGAGTGCTTTGATCCTCGGGCAATCGTAAATACCTGTCTGAGCTGCAGCTCTTTTACCGTGTAATCGAGCTTAAAATGAGACATAACCGTATGTTTTGAGCAAATACAGGTACACGTAATAGGCCGGAGCCGCAAAAATAAGTGCATCGAATCGGTCGAGAAATCCACCGTGCCCCGGTAAAATGTCGGAGGTATCTTTAACCTGGCAGGCCCGCTTCAGCTTACTGGCTGTGAGATCTCCTGCAGGACCAAAAATGCTGACGAGCATTACGGCTGGAATGGCCTGCAGAAAAGTGAGATCAAGGTTTAACGGAATTAGGTATAAAACGATGGAAAATCCAGCCAGAGCTCCCACTATGCCAAAGCCGAAGCCCTCCAGGTTTTACTTGGACTAATAACTGGTGCCATCAGGTGTTTGCCGAGGCTCTTTCCCCCGAAATAGGCAAATACATCATTCCCCCAAACCATCAGTAACAGAGATAAAGCAAGCATAAATCCCTGTTCGCCTCCTGTTTGTATCCTGATCAAAATAAACATGAGCAGGCCCAGCGGGCCATATCCGCCGGCAAAGACCGTAGAACCAAGCGTACGTATATTTTCACCGGCTGATTTAGGAAGTTGAAATAGCAGAAAAAACAAGAAAATAACGAGTCCTATCGGAAAGGCGTGCGGTAAAACAGGCGTCAACATAATCCACAGACCGATGGTATACGGGAAATACGGATTCGGTGCCAGGCCAAAAATATTAAACAGGTAAACAGTCTCCCTTACTACCAGTAGCCCGATTAATGTTATCATTACATAGAAATAAAGTCCTCCCAGCCATGTTAGCAGGAGAAAGCCTGCGGCCGCAGGTACAGCGAAGAGAACACGCTTGGCAAGTTCACTCACAATGATGGATCGTCGAAATCTTCAGAATCCTGTTTATCAAGTTCCTCAAGAGCCTCGCGTGCTTCCTGCTCAAATTCTCTGGGAACGTAAAGGTACACGAAGAGCCGTTTCTCCCACATTCAAACTGTAGGCGGAATCGCGCTTGGACAGGATGTTAGATGGGATGTTTAGATTGGACAGGTACCCGCGTATAAGCTGTACCTCGTATTCCGTACTCCGCTCCAACACACATACCCAGTTGTTGATGTCACTTGGTTTTGGTCCGTCAAACATCGGTTCCTCCTTTACCCTCATTCCTGTTCTGGTACATCTGGTAAATAATCCATGAAGTAGCAATACCTCCTATGGCCAGGGCCCACAGAGGCGGCATCGTTTCCGGTGTCATTTCAGCCACTGACGAGTCCGGGTAGTATGTAGCAACGATCACACTCCCACCATTATTGATCAAGTGGGCCAGCATGGCCGGGTATATACTTTGAGACACATACGTTACGTAGGCCAAGAGCATTCCAATGCTCGCTAGAGGCAACAAGTTGGTTAACTGCACGTGGTACATCCCAAAAAGGAGTCCCGAAAAGAAGATTGCTAACCAGATTCCCCAGCTTTTCTCGAAAGCCCTGAGCACATACCCGCGGTAGAGCACCTCCTCACAGATAGCCGGCACCAGCCCGATATGGAAAAGAGTTAGTGCCAGGTTATGATCACTTTTCAAAAATTGTTCGATCATCTGCATCTGTGTATTCTGCATCGACTGGAAAAACTCCGGTACTGGCAGCTGCATGTTAAACCATGATAAAAACCAGATGACCGGCTGTGCAGCTACGATCAATACGGTGGTCATAAGCAGCATCCTCGGGGTATCAGACATAAACTGAAAGCGCATGAAGCCGGGCTGGTCTCTTTTGGAGGTATGAAGCCGACAGAAAAACCAGGTGGCCAGCCCAAGGAATAGAATCTGCCCAAACGAGTTACCAATAAACAGCAGGTCAAGATTTTGCTGGAACGACTCCATCACCTGCTGAGGATCAGTTTGGGCCGAAATGCCCTCACGTGCTGCAAAAAGTACAAACGCCACAATGCCCGCGGAGATCTGGAAGAGGAGAAAGGCAACTACAATCCAGATCAAGGCCAACGCCCAGTCTGCAAAGCCATTGCGTTGAGCCCACGATCGTATTTGTCCCTCTGTCGATGATGAACGAGTGCTATTCTGTTGCTCTAATGCCATCTGAAGCTACTTCCTAATCTATGCTAATTCATCTTTTTCTTCACCAAAAACCTTGGCTCCTATCATTCCAGTGATCAGATTTAAAATGCCGTACATCGGGATGCCCCAAAGCAGTTGGGAAGACAGGCTTTGCTGCCCTCTCATACTCTGTACCGTGGTATCAATCATCTGCTGTTTCTGCTGTTCAGGCAGCTCCATTGCCTCGAGATTTGCTACGGTACTATCGATCATCTGCTGGGTCATATCGGGATCAAAAAACTGCCATAATTGGCTGAGTAACACACTCACTATAGAAATTCCCACGCCCGTTAAAAAGCCGATTAGAGCTCCTCTGCCCAACTTTATGGATACGCCATACTCTTTTGCGTAGTGCCACGTAGCCACCATACCTCCGAATGCTCCAAACAGGCAAGCCAGCAGTCCGATCAGCTGCGACGGTGAAAAGAAAGATCCGGTTGCCTCGGCATTAATCATGCTGTAAACGGAAATCAGTGATACCACAAAAGCTATAATTCCAAATAACACAGAGGCGATAATCACGGAAAGCCAGTACGACGGTTTTTCATTGTGCTGTTCAAAATCTGAGCTATATTGTTCGGTTGAGATCCATAGGCGTCCCTTTCAATTTTAGTTCTTTTGTGTAAGAAATTATCAGCCAGTAAAAGTATGGTGCGCCAACCCTATTCCACTGCCCACTATAAAGCGAGTAGCTAACGTATTTTGCCAAAATCCGACCAGATTACCAACTACATCTACCCCGTTAAGCACAATAACCAGAACCAGTAGCCTGGGAGCTGTCTCAGTTATTTTTTGCGGTACGAACTGGACCAGGGGAACAAGAAGCCAAGAAAGTCCAAATGCCAAATATATTCCATAACAACGGCTGCATACTGCCATTGGTTGGCTGCCAATCCAGAACGAACGTGCCGGGTCTTGGTGACATAACGTGCTGAAGGCCCTGTGCTGCCAATCTGTAATCCAGCTTTGTCCGGCTTTGAATAAACCACCACCGGTTGCGGTGATTATAATTACCAATCCCAACACTCCTATCACTCCAAACAGAAAGCGATTTTGGGATATGCCCGGATATATCTTCATGAGTGGATCGCAGTTTTAAGTCCGTAAATAAACTGTTCAGGGGCACGACACGGTTTCCGATTATTTTCGCGCATAAAACAAAGAATAACCTTGCCAACAGCGTGTGGTTCCTCAAGACGATCAGTAGTAATTTCGTAAAATGTCTCCAGTTTCACCGTGGGAACATCGTACAGCATCACCCGAATATGCATTAGCTCATCATAAAATATCGGTGCTTTGTAGTCTACGCGGGCTTGCACTACCGGCAGCATGATACCTTCATCCTCAAGCTCGCTGTATGGCATTCCAAGGCTGCGTATCATCTCTGTACGGGCTACTTCGAAATATCTCAAGGTAGCGCCCGTAATACACATAGCCCATCTTGTCCGTCTCTGCATAGCGACTGCGCATGTCCAGGGTGTAACGAAAGATGGGAGATTGGGAAGGCAGCACTACTTCTGGGCAGATTTGGTTGTTGAAGGACTACTTTTCTTTACTTCTCCCATGGCCGAATACTTGTTAATGCGACTCTCAACCAGTTTTTCAGGCTTCATTTTATTTAATCGTTTAAGTGATTTAATCAAGGTCTGTTTTACAGCCTTGGCTGATTTGTCCGGATCTCGGTGCGCCCCGCCCAGTGGCTCTTCAATAATACCTTCGATGATATTGAGCTCTTTGAGATCTTCGGCCGTGAGTTTAAGTACAGCGGCGGCCTGCTCTTTATAATCCCACGTTTTCCACAGAATAGAGGAACACGATTCAGGAGAAATCACCGAATACCAGGTATTCTCCATCATATACACTTCATTGCCCATGCCAATTCCTATAGCACCGCCGCTGGCACCTTCACCAATTACAACGGAAACAATGGGCACTTTCAGCGTGGCCATCATTTTCAAATTTTTGGCGATTGCTTCAGCCTGACCTCGCTCTTCGGCTTCCAGTCCAGGAAACGCCCCCGGCGTATCAAGCAGTGTGATAACAGGCACACCAAACTTCTCTGCCAGCTTCATCAGGCGATAGGCTTTACGGTATCCCTCGGGATTGGCCATGCCAAACCGGCGAAATTTTCGGCTCTCGGTATCTCGTCCTTTTTGGTGCCCCATAATCATGACCGATTGCCCGTCTATTGTTGCAAAACCGCCCACAATAGCCTTGTCATCACTCTGGTAGCGATCGCCATGGAGCTCAACGAAATTGTCGGTCATTTTATAAATATAATCGAGGGTGTATGGGCGATCAGGATGGCGGGCCAGCTGTACGCGCTGCCACCGTGTCAGGTTCGAAAAAATAGATTCCCGTAGCTCTTCAACTCGTCCCTTCAAGCGATTAATCTCCGGTCTGAGTACATCATCATCAGCGATTGTTAGTTCACTTAGTTCAGAAATTTTCTTTTCTAAATCTGCTATCGGTTGTTCAAAATCTAAATATTGCATTGTCTTGATTTGAAAATAATTGCTTATTCAATTTTCAAATATACAAAGTTCAGAGCAGATATTAAGAGAAAAAAAGCTACCTGGGTACAGGGGGTGTCTCTTCCTGAATTGATCCAAATTAGAATTAAAACTACTCAATTCTCGACCATTGCTTAAATTAATAGTTAGCTATAGTGTACCGAAAATGCTCTTGAACTTGAGCGACCAAACCCTCCAGATTGCTTCCCAAACAATTCCTTTGGACATTTTAGACACGCCCTCTTCGCGCTCCTTGAATATAATGGAGACCTCCTTGAGGGTAAATCCTGCCTGCCAAGCACGGAAATGGATTTCTATCTGGAAGGCGTACCCGTTGGAACCATTTCTACTGAAATCTCCTGTAGCACCTCTCGGCGAATACATTTGAATCCTGCCGTGGTATCAAAAATAGGAAGCCCGGTAATCAACCGTGCATACATATTGGCTGAATATGACAGGATAAGACGAGCAAGCGGCCAATTAACAATACTGATGCCATTGGCGTAACGCGATCCTATGGCAACGTCAGCCTCTCCACTCTTAACCTGCCGGATCAGTTTTGGTACATCCTGGGGATTATGCGAAAAGTCGGCGTCCATCTCGCACACATATTTGTACTCCCTTTTCAGTGCAAACTGGAAGCCCCTGACATACGCGGTACCTAATCCCAGCTTGCCGGATCGCTCAATCAAATGCACTCGATCTGTAAACTCATCCTTAAGTTTTGATACTATCTTTGCTGTACCATCGGGAGAACCGTCATCTACCACAAGTACGTCTACCGGTTCATCAACCTGGAGAAGCTGCTTGATTAAACGCGAAATATTATGTGCTTCATTGTATGTAGGAATAATTACAAGCGATTCAGAACTCATCTGCTTTTTCTTAAGATCTTTTCAATTAGTACTTCTTTGACGTTGTAGACTTAATTTAATTGCCAAATAATGTTATTATCGTGACTCATCATAGCCAAAGCAGCGTTTCATCGCTTAAGGATATTAATTTGTCACATAAAATAGATTTCTAATCAGCAGTTTACCAAATAAAAATTGTGTTTACACTTTCCAAAACTGACTCTGGCACCAAAGCGCGAACCGGCACTCTTAAGACCGATCATGGAACTATCAATACCCCCATCTTTATGCCAGTAGGCACTCTTGCCACTGTAAAAGCTGTTGAACAGGATGAATTAAAGAAAAGATAGATGCAGAGATTATCCTGGGTAATACGTACCATCTCTACCTGAGACCCGGATGCAATATTATAGCTGATGCCGGTGGTTTGCATCAATTCATGAATTGGGATCGACCAATTTTAACAGATTCTGGTGGATACCAGGTCTATTCTCTTTCTGATAATCGAAAATTATCAGAGGAAGGAGCTGAATTCAAAAGCCATCACGATGGATCCAAGCATATGTTTACGCCCGAAAATGTAGTTGAAATACAGCGTATTCTGGGCTCCGATATCATGATGATTCTGGATGAGTGTCCCCCCTATCCCTGCGACAAAGAATATGCCGAAAAATCGATGAAGCTTACCCATCGATGGGCAAAACGAGGACGAGAGGCTTTCTTGAATTCAAGTCCCCAATACAAACATAATCAAATGCAGTTCGGTATTGTACAGGGTAGTACTTATAAAGATCTGCGAAGAGAATCCGCACGGTTTATGAGAGATATGGATTTCGAGGGAATTGCCATTGGCGGCTTAAGTGTCGGAGAGCCGACTGAACTGATGTACAAAATGACCGATCATAATACGGATGATCGTACCCGATAATAAGCCCCGCTACCTGAATGGGTGTGGGTAAACCAGCTAATCTGCTACATTGTGTTGCCAGGGGTATCGACATGTTCGATTGTGTTCTACCAACACGGAATGCACGAAATGGACAGCTTTTCACCCGGCTTGGCATTATTAACATCAACAACGCGAAGTGGAAAAATCATCACAAACATTTTGATCCAGAGTTTCCTTCGGAACTGTGCCAAAAATACTCCATGGCATACATCCATCATCTTTTCCGTAATAGCGAAATATTGGGACTACAGTTGGCCACATTACATAACCTCACCTTTTATTTGTGGCTCATGCGAGAGATGCAGCAGCGCATTGAGAATGACACCTTTACCAGCTGGTACAAGGATTTTGCCGAGCAGGTAGATCAAAAAATCTAGTAATTCGATTCTTAAAAACTTGGTTTTACGATTTTTCGACCACTGGAAAGATAGGCAGGTCGCAACAAATTATTGAGCCAACAACCCAGCCGGCGCATTCACAGCTGCAGATTCCAGGCGGTCGCGGGTCGCGGCCAACAGCAGATTCATCTGGCAGCCGGCTTGGTCTTTCAGGTAGCTGCGAGCCAGCCCGTAGTCGCTCTTCAGGTATTATCGGAGGGTGGCTTCCGGCGTTTTTGAATCATGGGCATTGCCTTCGGCCATGGTGGCGCCCACTACCACTTGTGAATTTGCGGAAATAGCCAGAATCACCTTTCAGCCAAATTCATAATTCTTGTGGGCCTTGCCTCTAGCAATACAGGCGGTATGCGGCTCGTGAAGACTATACACTTTATTTTTGTCATAACGGCGTTGCTGTAGAACGTGCTCCCATAGATCCAGGACCGGATAATGTCGGGCGGTCGCCTCTTTGGGTAGTTTACGGCGGACTTCCCGCAACAGCCGCCTGGCGCAGGGCCGCAGCTTTCGGGTGGCCTTCCGAGCTGCTTTGGCCCGGCGGGGGATGCCCTGCGTTGTAGGTCGCCCGAAGCAGCTGCTTACCCACAAACCGATAGGACTGGGTGAGTTTGATTTCCGAAGTTTTGGCGATCGCGCAGTAGCTGAGTTACTTTGCTATAGAGTTTGGCGGCGGTCGGGATGGTTTCTTGCACCGTCGTATCCACGCACAAGGCTTACTCGTGGACCCACTTCCCATGCAGAGCCACCGACCAACCGAAGATCTTCTGCATTCCCTCCGGTCTCAGCCGGCGGCAGAAGTGCGGCAGGTCACTCGGGGCGAGGGGAATCGCCATCGGATACAACCCATTCCCGAAAAAGTAGGGGTTCGAAATCCACACCCCGGCAGGCTTTCATCCCCTGTCCATACATTTGTTTGAGCACCAGCAGGCTCACCATCAGCCGAACCGGATGCGCCTGACGGCCGGTATCGGAATACAGCTCGGCGAACTCAGCCTCCAGGCTATCCCAGTCCAGCCGATCAGCCAGCTGCACTAGCGCGTGCTGTGGGTCGATAAAACTTTTTAGAATGGGGCTGAACATGTCAAACTGAGATTGGTCCGGCCTGGCAGATAGCATGGGAAAATCCGTAAGGTTTTTGGTAGATTCCACTGAAATCTAAAGGATTTTGCCCTTAACTTATTCACAAAATAAGCCGTTTATCCACACTGAACCACAATTTTTGGGGTTTTTAAGGAGCGACTATTTACGTAATTTTTTTACTTTCTCATCAACAAAAAAGGCCACCCAATTACATTTGGGTGGCCTTAGAGTTTGGGACAGGCACTAAATATCAAAAAGAGGAGGCGAGGACCTACGCTTCCGCCCGGTCGGGCAGTACCATTGGCGCTGCAGGGCTTAACGGCCGTGTTCGGGATGGGAACGGGTGGGGCCCCTGCGCTGTGGCTCACCTCCTCAAAGTCTGGAGGATCTCAGAAAGTCAATAACAGTAATACGGGTTCGTTGATGTAGTGGGAAGGGGCCGGTAAGGCCGAGCGCCGACTCGCAATCGGCGGCTTGCCCCCGCGGGGGCTGAATGCAAGCCATATAAGCAAAGCCGATGGCCTGATTAGTACGGCTTGGCTGAGGCCATTGCTGGCCTTACACCGACCGCCTATCAATCTGGTCGTCTTCCAGAAGGCTGTTGGGGAATGTTGATCTTGGAGCGTGCTTCGCGCTTAGATGCTTTCAGCGGCTTATCACTGCCGCACATAGCTACCCAGCGATGCCACAAACGTGACAACTGGTCCACCAGCGGTGCGTCCACTCCGGTCCTCTCGTACTAGGAGCAGCTCTCCGCAACATTCCTACGCCCACAGCAGATAGGGACCGAACTGTCTCACGACGTTCTGAACCCAGCTCGCGTACCGCTTTAATTGGCGAACAGCCAAACCCTTGGGACCTTCTCCAGCCCCAGGATGCGATGAGCCGACATCGAGGTGCCAAACCTCCCCGTCGATGTGAACTCTTGGGGGAGATAAGCCTGTTATCCCGGAGTACCTTTTATCCTTTGAGCGATGGCCCTTCCATTCGGAACCGCCGGATCACTAAACCCTGCTTTCGCACCTGCTCGAGCTGTATCTCTCGCAGTCAAGCACCCTTATGCTTTTACACTCTGCGCACGATTGCCGACCGTGCTGAGGGTACCTTTGGGAGCCTCCGTTACACTTTAGGAGGCGACCGCCCCAGTCAAACTACCCACCATACACTGTCTGCCCGATGCGGGCATTAGAATTCACCGGCCAGAAGGGTGGTATTTCACCGGCGGCTCCACCGGCAGCTGGCGCTGCGGCTTCGATGCCTCCCACCTATCCTGCACATCCGGCAGCTAAAGCCAATGTAAAGTTGTAGTAAAGGTTCACGGGGTCTTTCCGTCCCGCTGCGGGTAATCGGCGTCATCACCGATACCACAATTTCACCGAGCTCGTGGCCGAGACAGTGCCCAATTCGTTGCACCATTCGTGCAGGTCGGAACTTACCCGACAAGGAATTTCGCTACCTTAGGACCGTTATAGTTACGGCCGCCGTTTACTGGGGCTTCAGTCGCCCGCTTCATGCCCGAAGGCACTAACAGGCTTCCTTAACCTTCCAGCACCGGGCAGGTGTCAGCCCCTATACGTCGTCTTGCGACTTCGCAGAGGCATGTGTTTTTGTTAAACAGTCGATTGGACCGGGTCACTGCGCCCCGCAACGGCCGAAGCCGCCGCAGGGGATCCTTCTCCCGAAGTTACGGATCTAGTTTGCCGAGTTCCTTAGCCACGATTCGCTCGAGCACCTGAGGATACTCTCCTCATCTACCTGTGTCGGTTTTGGTACGAGCACCATGCCGGCAAACTGACGACGCGTTTCTTGGCAGCATGATTACCCACACTATCGGTTTGCCCGCAGGCTCCCCGTACTGTCGGTGTTCGGCCTTGCGGGGGGCGGATTTGCCTACCCCCGGCCTACGGCCTTCAACCTCGCATTCCGTCGGGAGGCGGTGGTGTCACTTCTGCGTCACGCCTTCAGTCTATGGCCGGATGGCGGTACCGGAATATTGTAACCGGTTTTCCATCGGGTTCGCCATTCGGCTACCCCTTAGGGCTCGACTAACCCTGATACGATTAACGTTGATCAGGAACCCTTCGATTTACGGTGGAGAGGTTTCTCACCCCTCTTATCGTTACTCATGCCTACAGTTTCGCTTCCAGAAGCTCCACTGGTCCCTCACAGGACCGACTTCGATGGCCGCTGGAATGCTCCTCTACCACTGTGCCTGACAGGTCGGACAATCCACAGCTTCGGCACCAAACTTATGCCCGCAAATTATCGACGCCGGGCCGCTCGACTAGTGAGCTATTACGCACTCTTTCAAGGAATGGCTGCTTCTAAGCCAACCTCCTAGTTGTCTGGGCAACCCAACTTTCTTTGTTCAACTTAGTTTGGATTTAGGGGCCTTAGCTGGTGGTCTGGGTTGTTTCCCTCTTGCGACCGGACGTTATCGCTCCGTCGCTGACTACCTGGCAACACATGCCGGCATTCGGAGTTTGTCTAGGTTTGGTAGGCGGTGAAGCCCCCTAGCCTAATCAGTGCTCTACCTCCGAGCCGCTGGTCGCCAGATGCTATACCTAAATATATTTCGAGGAGAACGAGCTATTTCCGAGTTTGATTGGCCTTTCACCCCTATCCACAGCTCATCCGATGGCTTTTCAACGCCAGGCGGTTCGGGCCTCCACGGCGTCTTACCGCCGCTTCACCCTGGCCATGGATAGCTCACTCGGTTTCGCGTCTGCCCCACCGTACTGTCGCCCTGTTCGGACTCGCTTTCGCTTCGGCTGCCCCGCTGAGCGGGTTAACCTTGCACGACAGGAGCAACTCGTAGGCTCATTATGCAAAAGGCACGCCGTCATCCCGATCAAAGCGAGGACTCCGACCGCTTGTAAGCGTATGGTTTCAGGTACTGTTTCACTCGCCTTCTCGGCGTTCTTTTCACCTTTCCCTCACGGTACTTGTTCACTATCGGTCATCGCCAGTATTTAGCCTTGCCGGATGGTGCCGGCTGCTTCAGACAGGATTTCTCCGGTCCCGTCCTACTCAGGGGATCCCACCGCCGCATCCGTCGCTTACGTCTACAGGCCTGTCACCTTCTGTGGGGCGGCTTTCCAGTCCGCTTCGTCTTCGCTTGATTTGGGTTATGTGGGCCCTACTACCTCCGGCCGCCGTAGCAGCCGGATTTGGGCTGGCCCCCGTTCGCTCGCCACTACTTGGGGGATCACTGAATTGTTTTCTGTTCCTCCGGGTACTGAGATGTTTCAGTTCCCCGCGTTGGCTCTCCTCGATAGGAGTATCCTGCCCGAAGCCGGATGGGTTTCCCCATTCGGATACCTGCGGATCTGAGCTCTTGTGCAGCTCCCCGCAGCTTTTCGCAGCTTTACACGTCCTTCCTCGCCTGGCGATGCCTAGGCATCCACCATACGCCCTTGTGTTGCTTTCGCTTATATGGCTTGCACCGCACCATCTGGCGGGTGCAAGCCTCAGAGCGTCATGTTGCTGCTGCTCGAAGCGCGGCATCTATCGTATTAATGACTTGTGTATGTTGTCTGTCAGCTTCACTATGCAGACCGATGACCTCGATCTTACTTAGCTACCACTACGTCAAAGAACACGTGCAGGCGGTGGACCTGTTTGCCGCAAGTACTTGCAGCCTCTCAGCAGCACCTGCACCAACGATCCTGCTCCTGCAGCACATAAAAGAACACTGCTTCCGGCACGGATCTGCTCGGTCATGACTACCAGCGCCTGCAGCACATTCGGCAGCCCATGCGACTGCACCTACAAGAACTCAATACCTGTGTGGAGCTAGTCGGATTCGAACCCACGGACCCCCTGCTTGCAAAGCAGGTGCTCTAGCCAACTGAGCTATAGCCCCCATTGGCCCCAGCGGACCTCAGTGGGCTTGGCAGGAGTTGAACCTGCGACCTCACGCTTATCAGGCGTGCGCTCTAACCACCTGAGCTACAAGCCCATAGTGCGGCCGCCTGCAGGCGATCGCCCTGCAGGCGGCCGGCGCCGCCGGCCCGCACCACAGCAGACAGACAGACGATCGCACGGCGACCACGACCAGAGCCAGGACTCTCCGTAAAAAGGAGGTGATCCAGCCGCACCTTCCGGTACGGCTACCTTGTTACGACTTAGCGCCAGTCACAGGGCTTACCCTAACGACCTGCCTTCCCCGAAGGGTTGGCCCGGCCGCATCAGGTACTCCTGACTTCCATCGCTTGACGGGCGGTGTGTACAAGGCCCGGGAACGTATTCACCGCGCCATTGCTGATACGCGATTACTAGCGATTCCGACTTCATGGAGTCGAGTTGCAGACTCCAATCCGAACTGGGAATGGTTTTGGGGATCTGCTGCCGCTCGCGCGGTCGCTTCCCATTGGACCATCCATTGTAGCACGTGTGCAGCCCTAGACGTAAGGGCCATGATGACTTGACGTCGTCCCCACCTTCCTCACTACTTGCGTAGGCAGTCTGGCTAGAGTCCCCACCATTACGTGCTGGTAACTAACCACAGGGGTTGCGCTCGTTGCGGGACTTAACCCAACACCTCACGGCACGAGCTGACGACAGCCATGCAGCACCTTCCAGCGCGCCCCGAAGGGAAGCCCCCTTTCAGGAGCGGTCACCGCTAGATTTAGCCTGGGTAAGGTTCTTCGCGTTGCATCGAATTAAGCCACATGCTCCACCGCTTGTGCGGGCCCCCGTCAATTCCTTTGAGTTTCATTCTTGCGAACGTACTCCCCAGGTGGCATGCTTACTGCGTTAACTGCGTCACTGACCCCAAAGGGCCAACAACTAGCATGCATCGTTTACAGCGTGGACTACCAGGGTATCTAATCCTGTTCGCTCCCCACGCTCTCGTGCCTCAGCGTCAGTACCGGTCCAGTTGCCCGCTTTCGCCTCTGGTGTTCCTCGTGATATCTACGCATTTCACCGCTACACCACGAATTCCGGCAACCTCTCCAGGACTCAAGAAATCCAGTATCGAAGGCCATTTTACCGTTAAGCGGCAAGATTTCACCTCCGACTTAGACTTCCGCCTGCGCACCCTTTACACCCAATGATTCCGGACAACGCTTGCACCCTCCGTATTACCGCGGCTGCTGGCACGGAGTTAGCCGGTGCTTATTCACCAGGTACCGTCAGTGGGCCTCGAAAGGCCCAGGTTCTTCCCTGGTAAAAGCTGTTTACAACCCATAGGGCCGTCTTCCAGCACGCGGCGTGGCTGCGTCAGGGTTGCCTCCATTGCGCAAGATTCCTCACTGCTGCCTCCCGTAGGAGTCTGGGCCGTGTCTCAGTCCCAGTGTGGGGGATCATCCTCTCAGACCCCCTAGCCATCATCGCCTTGGTGAGCCGTTACCTCACCAACTAGCTAATGGCACGCAGGCCCATCTGAAGGTGGCCGAAGCCTTTAACAACTGTTCCCATGCGGGACCGCTGCATCATCGGGTATTAGCACACCTTTCGAGATGTTATCCCCGCCCTTCAGGCAGGTTGCCTACGCGTTACTCACCCATCCGCCGGTCTCCACCGAGCCCCGAAGAGACTGGCTTCTCCCGCGACTTGCATGTGTTAAGCCCGCCGCCAGCGTTCGTCCTGAGCCAGGATCAAACTCTCCATGGTATATATAACACCAAAATTACTTCGAGTCCGCCTCCCGGCCGTCTTTAATCGTCAATCAACATTCGTCAAAGTCAACAAGGGCTCGACTATGCGATCGTCTGTCTGTTCTCACTATGGTAAAGAACAAAAAAGCAAAATGCCTCGGATGTCGTATTAACTTTTAAGAGTATTGCCCTTCGATCCAAGGCGATGCAATGATAAGGCATATTTGCATTACGTGCCAAGTGCAAGAACGAACTTTTTTTGAAGTTAGCTTTATAACGCCTATTGATCAAAGCCGTTTATAGCCTACTCTTCTTCATCGGAAGATACAGAATCTTCGGTATCACCAGAAGTTTCTGTGTTCTTCACTTTTCTTCCTCGGAAGTTTCTGCCTTCTTGTTGGAATCGGATTTGGCAACCGTATTCTCTTCTACTTCTTCTTTCTTAGTATCTGGAGTGGCAGAAGAAGTTGGTGTATTTGATTTACCTGCGCGTCTGGTTCGTTTTTTACTTGAACTCTGCTCAGGTTTTACATCGTTGTAATCGACCAGTTCAATTATCGCTTTCTCAGCACCATCCCCTTTCCGGAAACCAGCTTTAATTACACGGGTATAACCGCCTGGCCGATCCATAGCCTTTTGGGCTACTTCTTCAAAAAGATGAGATACGGCCTGCTTATCTTGTAACTTTGAAAAGACCTGCCGCCGATTATGAGGACTGTCTTCTTTGGCCCTAGTGATAATCGGCTCAACATATGTTCTCAATTCTTTGGCTTTTGATAAGGTCGTTATTATTCTATGCTCCTTTATCAGGGCTACTGACAACGCCTGAAGCGTTGCTTTTCTGTGTGATACATGTACGACCTAATTTTCTACCTTTAACTAAATGACGCATTGTTCAACAATTCCTTTGTTACTTATCTAGATATTTTGATACATCCATACCAAAGTGGAGATTCTTGTCTTCAATAACTTCAACAAGCTCAGCAAGTGATTTCTTACCAAAGTTTCTGAACTTCAGAAGGTCTTGCTCATCCCTCTCAACGAGCTCCCCAATGGTATTAATATTAGCGGATTTTAAGCAGTTGTAAGAACGCACACTCAGGTTGAGATCTTCAATACTTGTTTTCAGAAGATTAGTGATGCGCTGCTTCTCTGCATCAACCTCTTCTTCTTCCTGGGTAAATGGTTCTTCAATCTCTTCAGTAATAAACTTCTCAATATGCTCCTTCAATATTTTGCCGGCAATTGTAAGAGCTTCTTTTGCATTTATGGAGCCGTCTGTTGTTACGTTCATGATCAGCTTCTCATAATCTGTACGCTGACCTACACGAACATTTTCAACATCATATTGTACCTGTTTGATCGGTGTATAAATTGCATCAATCGGGATGAGATTAACATCGTCTTCGCTGTCAACACTCTGTTCTTCGGCAGGTACATATCCTCGTCCGCGGCCTACGCGAAGTTCAATTTCCAGGTCAGCATCTTCTGACACAGTGAGCAATAACCTGAGTTCGGATTCAACACATCAAATTCTGCAGATGCGTCATCAATATCTTTCCCGGTGAAAACTCCTTCTCCACTTTTGGAAATATGAATAACTCCGCTGTTTTGTTCAATAGATTTAAAACGGATCTCTTTCAGATTCAGGATAATTTCATAAACATCCTCCTGGACACCCGTTATACTGGAATATTCATGTTCAACGCCATTAATCTTGACCGCATTAATCGCAATGCCAGGCAAGGATGATAGCAAGAATTCTGCGAAATGAGTTTCCTATGGTAACACCAAAACCTCGTTCAAGCGGCTGAAGTATAAATGTACCAAACGTCTCGTTTGATTCTTCAACCTCAAGGGCTTCTGGCATTTGTATGCTATAGTTGCTCATAATTAGTTCAATAAATTATAAATTTCAAAAATGTTACTTAGAGTAGAGCTCAACGATCAGCTGTACATTAATATTTTCAGGGATTTCCTCCAGAGAAGGATAATTTAGGAACTTTCCTGATTTAGCCTTTTTGTCTACTTCCAGCCATTTATACTTACTTGAAGGGCTGTGTTGCAACGAGTCTTCAATCACTTCAAGGTTGCGTGATTTAGGGCGTACAGTAACTACATCCCCCGATCTCCATACTGATATGATGGAATATTGACCAACGCCTCCATTAACAACAATATGCTTATGGCTTACAAGCTGTCGTGCTTGTCGTCTCGTTCGGGCTAATCCCAAGCGATATACTGTATTATCAAGACGACTTTCAAGATACTGGAGCAAGATTTCACCAGTAACACCATCTTTTGCATTCGCTTTTTCAAACAGATTGGAGAACTGTTTCTCCAGAAGACCATAGGTATATTTAGCCTTCTGTTTCTCTTCAAGCTGAATAGCATATTCTGACTTTCGGGAATATCGTGAACGTCCATGTTCACCAGGTCCGTATGGTTTACGTTCCAATGCTTTGCTTGGTCCAAATATCGGTTCTCTGAAACGTCTTGCTTTTTTCTGTTTGGGACCTCTGTATCTTGCCATAAATTTATTCCGTAACTAAACTATTTATCGTTAAACTCTACGACGTTTGGGGGGTCTGCATCCATTGTGGGGAATTGGGGTTCGATCCTTGATAGATGTTATCTCCAGCCCACTGGATTGCCAATGCTCGGATAGCGGCTTCACGACCAGATCCAGGGCCCTTTACAAATACTTCTACCCTGCGGAGACCCATTTCATACGCAGCTGTTGCCGCCGTTTCTGCACTAAGTTGTGCAGCATAGGGAGTATTTTTTCTGGATCCTTTAAATCCTTCTTTTCCGGCAGACGACCAAGATAATGCGTTGCCATCGGCATCGGTTATTGTTACAATAACATTATTAAAGGTGGCCTTTATGAAGGCCATTCCATTGGGATCAGATAAGCTGCTTTCTTCTTTTCTTTTTTAGCTGCAGGTTTTCGTTGTCTCTTTGCCATGATCTAAAATATTAATGTATTACTGCTTCGGGGCTGTCTTTTTGCCCGCAACTGTTCTGCGCTTACCCTTCCGTGTACGTGCATTGGTTTGGGTACGCTGGCCCCGTACCGGAAGCCCCTTGCGATGGCGGCTTCCGCGATAGGAACCAATTTCAATTAATCGACGAATATTCTGTTTCACTTCAGTGCGTAAGTGCACCTTCAACTTTATACTCATTGTCGATCAACTTCCGCAGATCAGCAACTTGTTCATCAGTTCCAGTCTTTCACTTTGTATGTCTGATCAATTCCAGCTCATCTAAAATGTCCTGAGCCGTGGAGCGCCCGATTCCATAAATATATGTGAGAGCGATTTCGCCGCGCTTATCTTTGGGTAAGTCAATTCCAGCAATTCTTGCCATAGATATCTAAAATTTTATCCTTGCCGCTGCTTATGGCGGGGATTCTTTTTATTGATTACATAAACTCGACCGTTTCTGCGCACGATCTTGTCATCTGGACTTCGTTTCTTAACTGAGGACTTAGTTTTCATAGTACTAACTGTCTTTTAATTCAACATCTACTTATAACGATAAGTAATACGACCTTTGGAAAGGTCATAAGGTGACATTTCCACGGCGACACGATCGCCTGGAAGAATCTTGATATAGTGCATTCTCATTTTGCCCGAGACATGAGCCAAAATTTCATGTCCGTTATCCAGCTCAACGCGGAACTGTGCATTAGGCAATGCTTCAATAATTTCTCCGTCTTGCTTAATAGGCTCTTCTTTAGCCATGAATTCCTACTGGTATTCGGTTTTTGGTTATCTCTCTAATATAATCAAATGTACTGAGAATTTCAGCTTTTCCTTCGCGGATAACGACATCATGCTCATAGTGGGCGGCGATACTGTTATCAGCAGTTACCACAGTCCAGCCATCATCCAGGGTTTTAATCTTGTGGGTACCCTTGGTAATCATCGGTTCAATAGCCAGGGTCATTCCAGAACGAAGTCTTTCACCGCGACCCGCTTTTCCGAAATTTGGAACAGACGGATCTTCATGCAGTGATTTTCCAAACCCATGGCCTACAAGATCGCGTACAACACCGTACTCTTCTGCTTCACAATGCGTTTGAATGGCGTTGGAAATATCGCCGATTTTGTTGCCGTGGATGGCATGCTCGATTCCCCGGTACAGAGATTCAAGCGTGGTTCTCAATAATGTCAACGTTTCATCATCACATTCTCCAACTGCGAACGTGTAGGCATGATCTCCAAAAAATCCATCCTTTTCCACACCGCAGTCGATCGATACTACATCACCTTCCTCTAACGTGCGAGTGTTGCTTGGAATTCCATGAACAACCTCCTCATTGATTGAGATACACAAGGTTGCCGGGAATTCATTTCCATGGGGACCATATCCCTTAAAAGCGGGACGTCCCCCCTCTTTTTTTATAAAATCTTCAGCGACCCGATCAAGCTTACCGGTTGAAATACCCGGTTCTATATGCCTCGCAAGCTCGCCTAGTGTTCGAGAAACAAGCTGGGCACTTTCGCGCATTTTATCAATTTCGGACTCGCTCTTTAGAAAAATCATCCCGCTCTGCGTCTGCCTTTAATTTTACCGGATTTCATAAACCCGTCGTAGTGACGCATCATCAGATGGCTCTCAATTTGCTGCAGGGTATCAATAGCCACACCTACAATAATCAATAAGCTGGTGCCTCCGTAGAACATGGCAAATCCGGGAGTGACCCCCAGCTGTGCAGCAAATGCAGGCAAGATGGCGATAAATCCCAGAAAGATAGCACCCGGAAGGGTTACTTTCGTTAAAATATTGTCTATAAATTCTACAGTCTGTTTGCCGGGACGAACTCCGGGAATAAATCCGCCCTGGCGTTTCATGGTGTCAGCCATCTCCCTCGGGTTAACCGTAATCGCTGTATAAAAGTATGTAAAGAACACACATATGATGAAAAAGATAATCGAATAGGTAACTCCTGTAAAATCAGACGACCAGGCTGTAAGCATCTGAACAGTCGCATTATTCGGAAAGAACGTACCGATTGTGCTCGGGATAAACATGATTGACTGAGCAAAAATAATCGGCATTACACCGGCTGCATTAACCTTTAATGGCAAATACTGCGTGGTTCCACCGTACACTTTACGACCTACAACCCGCTTTGCGTACTGCACAGGAATCTTCCGAACGCCCTGTGTTAACAATACACAGAAGGCGATAACCAATAACAGTGCTGCAATTTCAACTATAAAGATGATCAGGTTGCCTTTCGTGGTAAATTCGTTAATCAGGTTTGTAGGCAGTGCGGCAATAATACCAATCATAATAAGGATCGAAATTCCATTACCTATACCCCGGTCTGAAATCCGCTCACCGAGCCACATCACAAAAGTGGTACCCGCAGTAAGGATGATCATAGAAGTTAAGACAAACGTAAAATTGCTCACTACAATGGCATCCGGCGATGTTGCCATCAGATTAATCGCAAAACCGATAGACTGCACAAGCGTAATGCCAACAGTGCCATATCGTGTTAGCCGGTTAATTTTACGCCGACCTTCTTCTCCTTCTCGCTGGAGTTTTTGGAAATAGGGAACTACAGCGCCCATCAACTGGATGATAATAGCGGCTGTAATGTAGGGCATAATTCCCAATGCAAATACACCCGCGCGGGCAAAAGCACCACCAACAAACATGTCAAAGAGCCCCAATACAGCTGGAGGCATTTCCGGTTTGCTGGGTGAGTTGAGATGCATCTACACCCGGAAGCGTTACATAACTACCGATACGATATACCATCAAAACTCCAAGAACGTACATAATACGCTCTCGGAGCTCTTCAATTTTAAATATATTTCGGAAATTTTCGACTATGCTCATTAGCTGCTATTACTATCGTGCGTTGAATTAATTATCTACAATCGTGACTGATCCGCCCGCATCTTCAATCTTCTTCCTTGCAGACTCACTGGCGGCATGAACTTCAATGTCCACTTTGGTATCAGATTTCGCCACGGCCAAGTAGCTTTACCAGGCTCACCTTTGGCAATGACACCTGCCGATTAGCAAGGTCACTAATTGTCACCTTCTTATCAAGTTTTCCAAGGCCGATAAATCCATCGAGGGTATCTATGTTCAGAGCCTGATATTCGGTTCGGAATGGGTTGTTAAAGCCCCATTTTGGAACACGACGTTGAAGAGGCATCTGTCCGCCTTCAAACCAGAACTACTCTTTATGCCCGGTTCTTGACTTCTGGCCTTTATGGCCTCTGCCTACCGTATGTCCACCGTGGCCAGAACCCTGACCTCTGCCGATTCGCTTTTTATTCTTTTTGTTTGGCTCCGGTGCTTTAAGATTACTTAAATCCATAAGACTTCAATCATTAAATTCTTTACGATTATCCTTCAAACACTTTACTCAAGCGAAACACCTCGTCGCTGAGCTACCTCAAGCGGGTCAGCCAAGACCTTTCAGGGCATTAAATGTGGCCTTCACCATGTTATGCGGGTTGGAAGAACCGATCAACTTGGTCAAGATTATTTTGCACTCCCCCAATGTCAAGCAATGCTTTTACCGGTCCGCCGGCAATAACACCCGTACCTTCCGAGGCCGGACGAAGCAGCACTTCACCAGCACCCTCTTTACCCGTAATGGTGTGATAGATGCTCCCTGTACGGGTCATCGGAACCTTTATGCAGGTTTTTCTTAGCGTTATCAAACCCCTTTTGGATTGCATCAGAAACCTCGTTGGCTTTTCCGAGTCCGTGGCCTACAACGCCGTCTTTATTTCCAACTACAACAATGGCGTTAAAACTAAAACGGCGTCCACCTTTTACTACTTTGGAAACGCGGTTAATGTGAACCAGTTTTTCCTCGAGGTTCAGGTTTCCGGGGTAATGTTATGTCGTTTTTTAATCTTCTTTGGCATAATTAAAATCTTTTTTAAAAGTCTAACCCTGCTTCTCGGGCTCCTTCGGCCAGAGACTTGATTACGCCGTGATACTTGTAGCCGCTACGGTCGAACACAGCTTTATCCACTCCATTATCCTTGGCAACTTCAGCCAGGTGCTCCCCGACGATCTTAGCTCCCTCGGACTTGGTTTTATCCTTGAGTTTGCTTTCAATAGCATCACTTTGCGATGATGTTGCAGCAAGCGTGTCACCACTGAGATCATCAATCAACTGGGCATATACATGCTTATTGCTTTTGTAAATACTCAGTCGAGGACGTTCAGCAGTCCCGCGAATGGTTGATCGAATACGGCGACGTATTTTATTACGGCGTTCTTTTTTTCTCTTATTTTTATCCATCGTTCAATTTCTATGCACCTTTAGCGGCAGATTTACCAGCTTTACGACGTACCCATTCATCCACATACCGTACACCTTTACCTTTATAGGGCTCTGGTGGACGCAGAGAACGGATCTTGGCCGAAACCTGACCGACTAGTTCTTTATTAATTCCAGATACAATGATAACCGGGTTTTTGCGGGATTTAGTATCCACTTCAATATTGATTCCCTCCGGCGGAACGAAATAAATTGGATGTGAAAAACCCAAGGTTAATTCCAAAACTCCACCGTTGTATGAGGCCCGGTAACCAACACCAATAATTTCAAGTTCCTTTTTGTAACCTTCCGTAACTCCGGTAATCATGTTGTTGATAAGCGAACGGTACAGGCCATGCATTGACCGTACTTGCTTGGTTTCTTCGTTACGGGTTACATGAATTTCACCATCTTTCTTTTCAACGGAAATGCTGGGATCAACCTTGACAGAATCCTGTCCTTTTTGACCCTTGATGGTTACAACATTATCAGCATTTATACTGAATTCCACATTTTCATTCAGAGAAATCGGTTGTCGTCCGATACGTGACATAGTACTTCAATCTTTATTGATTAATAAACAGAGCAGAGAACTTCGCCACCTACATGCAGTTTGCGAGCTTCTTTGTCGGTCATTACACCTCGGGATGTAGATAAAATTACTACTCCGAGTCCGTTTAATGCCCGGGGGATGCTGTCGGCGTCGGTGTAATCGCGAAGACCCGGCTTGGATATTCGCTTCATGTTTTTAATCACCGGCTGGCCGTAGGCATCGTACTTCAGGAACAAGCGTAACAGCCCCTGCTTGCCGTCATCTATGTTTATATATTTCTGTAAGTATCCTTTATCCAAAAGGATCTTCGTGATTGCACGCTTCAGCTTAGAAGCGGGAATGTCTACACGACGATGCCCGGCTTGCTGAGCGTTACGAATTCTTGCTAAATAATCTGCTACTGAATCAGACATATAATTTCTTAATTACTATGTTACCAACTTGCCTTTCGTATGCCAGGTATTTTACCATCGAGGGCTAATTCACGAAACTTGATTCGTGAAATACCATACTTGCGGATAAATCCGCGAGAACGCCCTGTTAAACTGCAACGGTTATTCTGCCGGGTAGGGCTCGAATTACGGGGAAGTTTTTGCAGCTCTTCCCACTTACCCTCTTCCTTCAGCTTTTGACGTTTGTCTTTATACTTCTCGTAAAGTTCTTTGCGCTTTTTATTTCGAGCTATCCATGCTTTCTTAGCCATAATATCAGGATGCTTTTAATCTAATTTCGTTTAACAAATGGCATTCCGAAGCCTTTCAGCAGTGCGTAGGCTTCTTCATCCGTTTCGGTAGTGGTTACAAACGTAATATCCATTCCGTGTATTTTATCTACATTATCTGTATCAATTTCCGGGAATATGGTATGCTCGGTAATACCAAGCGTGTAGTTACCACGACCGTCAAAACTTTTGTCGGGCACTCCCTGAAAATCACGCTCCCTGGGTAAAGCCAGGTTGATCAGTCGATCAAAAAATTCAAACATAATCTGCTTGCGCAGGGTAACCTTGCAACCGATCGGCATTCCTTCGCGGAGTTTAAAGTTCGAAATCGATTTCTTTGAGCGTGTTTTAATGGGGTGTTGACCCGTGATTTTTGCAATATTATCTGCTACTGTCTCCAGCGTTTTCTCATTTTCAACAGCATCACCCACTCCTGAATTTACTACAATCTTCACCAGCTTGGGCACAGCCATCATGTTATCGTACCCGAACTGTTCCTTCAGCTGCGGAACAATTTCCTCTTCATATACTGTTTTGAGTCTCGCTTCTGCCATTCTTCTATATACTGTTAATTATCAATAATTTCGCCGCTCGTCTTTGCATATCGTACCCAACGGCCACCGCCATCTTCATCAATGCGCTTGCGCCCGACGCGCGTTGGCTCTCCACTGTTGGGATCTATAACCATCACATTAGAGATGTGAATGGGGGCTTCTCGTTCGATGCGCCCGCCTTTCGGGTTTTGCTGGGTGGGCTTATTCCGTGAGTACCTCATGTTAATACCCTCAACAAGGACTCGATCTTTTTTAGGGAATACCGCTAGCACACGGCCTTCTTTTCCCCGGTCGTTACCGGCAATAACTTTTACATCATCGCCTTTTTTTACGTGTAATTTCTTCTTTTTTCTGCTTGGCATAAGTCTAGCGTTTTTAAAGTACTTCAGGAGCCAGTGATACAATTCTCATAAAGTTCCGCTCACGCAATTCACGCGCGACGGGACCAAAAATTCGCGTACCCACCGGTTCGTTCTCCTTGTTTATAATGACAGCTGCATTTTCATCAAACCGGATGTAGCTGCCGTCTCGTCGTCGTAATTCCTTTTTGGTGCGTACAACAACTGCCGTTACTACTTCCCCCTTTTTAACGTTTCCACCAGGGATTGCTGTTTTTACCGAACACGAAATTAGGTCTCCGACTCGAGCGTATCGCTTCCGGGAATCGCCCAAAACCTTGATACACTGTAGTTTTCGGGCTCCGCTGTTGTCGGCTACATTCAATACTGTCTGAATTTGTACCATCGTTGCTTCCTGATAAATATTTTATCGCTGATCAAGCAGATCGTTGAGCTATGCTGATTATCTGTGCAGCAGCTGTTCAACCTGTCGATCAGATTTCTCAGATGTGCAATTGCGCGTTCAATAATATTTACAGTCGCCAGGTTTTGCGTTTCGAAAGAGGACGAGTAGACATGATGTGCACCTTGTCTCCCACGTTAGCCTCGTTGTTTTCATCATGCGCCATATATTTGGTCGTCTTGGTAATATACTTCCCGTAAATAGGATGCTTAACCTGACGATCCACGGCCACCGTAATGCTTTTGTCCATACTGTCGCTTACAACGCGACCGGTTCGTTCTCTTCTCTGGTGCTCGTTCAGTTTGTGCCATAAATCTTTTCCTTACTCAGTATCTTCTGATCGGGATTCTTCTGTTTCCATTTCCTGGATGACGGTTTTAAGCCGGGCGATTTCCCGTTTCGTCATCTTTATCCGTGCGGGGTTTTCAAGCTGACCTGCCACTGCTTTGTTAAACTCCATGTCTTTCAGGGCTTTCTGCTCATCCTTCAGCCGGGACTTAAGTTCCTCGACAGTCAGATCTCGCATTTCATGTGCTTTCATACTCTATACAATCTTTTTAATTAAGGTCCATCATAATCTCGACGAACAATAAACTTTGTTTTAATAGGGAGTTTGTGGGAAGCTCTTCTGAATGCTTCTTGTGCTCTTGCTTTCGACACACCGGCAATTTCAAACAAAATTCGCCCCGGTTTTACAACGGCTACGTACTTTTCAACCGCACCTTTACCTTTACCCATACGGGTTTCGGCAGGTTGCGAGGTTTTGGGCATATCGGGAAAAATTCTAATCCAGGTCTGCCCATCTCGCTGCAGGGTCCTTGCAATGGTAATTCGACAAGATTCAATCTGTCGGGAGGTGATATATTTGGGCTCTAATGCCTTGAGTCCAAAATCACCAAACGCTAATGTATGGCCGCGCTGCGCATTGCCATCAAGGCTTCTGCGATGCTGTCGGCGGCGTTTTACCTGTTTTGGTTCTAGCATGATTTTTCCTTAATCAAGTTCCTAGTTATTACTTCTGCTTCTTCGGCGACTGCGGCGTGATCGTCGTTTACCACCTCCACCTCGGCGTGAACGTGATTGTTGCTCGGGTTGCTCGTGAGCATCGCCTGGTGTCAGCTCAATATCACCAAGGATTTCGCCTTTAAAGATCCAAACAGTAACACCAATCGATCCATAAATAGTGTTGGCCGTAGATTTGTGATAATCAATATCAGCACGCAGTGTATGCAGAGGAATTCGTCCTTCTTTATATTGCTCAGTGCGTGCCATTCTCAGCGCCGCCCAATCGACCGGCACAACGAATCTTGATTCCTTCTGCTCCCATACGCATCGCAGAAGAGATAGCAGTCTTCATGGCGCGACGGAATGAAATACGTGCTTCGCAGCTGTTGGGCAATATTTTGAGCAACCAGGCTTGCGTCCGTTTCAGGTCGCTTAATTTCGCTTACGTTAATCTGAACTTCTTTGCTGGTAATTGCTTTCAACTCTTCACGAAGCAGTTCAATCTGCTCTCCGCCCTTACCAATAATTACACCAGGACGACTTGTTTTCAGCGTCAGAAGAATTCTTTTTGGGGTTCGTTCAATAATTACGCGAGATAGCCCACCATTGCGAAACGTGTGTGGAGGTATTCACGCAGCTTTGTGTCTTCGTATAGGATTTCAGGGCTCATTTCTCTTCAGAATACCAGTTGGAATCCCAACCGCGTATAATACCGAGCCGTAAACCTACTGGATGTGTTTTTTGTCCCAAGGTATTTCCTCTTTTATTCGTTAATCAATTCTTCTTCTTTCTGAGCTACTACCACCGTAATATGGGTCATGCGCTTACGAATCTGATGCGCACGTCCCATAGGCGCAGGCTGAATGCGCTTCAGCGTTGGGCCTTCATTGGCATAAATTTCCTTAATATACAATTCGCTGTCATCCGGACGCACTTCTTGAAATTTGTCTCGAGCATTGGCGGCAGCTGACTTAATGACCTTTGCAACTTCTGGTGCAGCAGCCTTTTTAATAAATTCCAGTTTCTTGATCGCTTTTGCTACATTTTCACCACGAACGGCATCAACAACCAGCCGTACTTTTCGTGGAGATTTTCGCAAGTGCTTTTGCACAGCACGCGCTTCTCTTTCGTTACTTCGGCCAGTGATCCAAATCACTTAAATGCTACCGTTAAACTGCTTTAGCTGCTTTCTTCAGCCGGATGACCACGGAAGGTACAAGTAGGGGCGAACTCGCCCAACTTATGGCCAACCATGTTATCAGTGATGAACACCAGGGATGAACTGCTTGCCGTTGTGAACGGCAAGGGTTCAGTCCCGTACAATCAGGAGTAACCATAGAACTGCGAGACCAGGTTTTGGTCGCTTTCTTGCTTTCCACTTCTCATTCAGCTGCATCAATTTTACGCTGCAGCTTGTAGTAAACGTAAGGGCCCTTTGCGTCAGTGAGCGTGGCATAACGCTAATATTTTACTTAGATTTCTTAGTCGGTCTTCGTACGATGTGCCTAGATCAGACAAGCTTATTGCGGTGTCTATCGAGTCTTCTTACCTTGGCAGATTGACCCCACGGAGAACGCGGGTGGCCGCCAGAGGCTTTCCCTTCCCCACCACCCATTGGGTGATCTACCGGGTTCATTGCAACACCGCGAGTGTGAGGACGCCTACCTTTCCAGCGGTTGCGACCAGCTTTACCAAGTGTTGCATTAAAGTGATCAGGGTTGCTGGTGGAACCTACTGTAGCCATGGCAGGATCCGAGGATTAAGCGAACTTCACGCAGATGGAAGTTTGATACGGTTACATACCGGTCCGTGCTTCGCAACCATCTGAGCCTGCGTTCCAGCGCTTCGGCAGAGCTGTCCGCCTTGTCCGGGGTGCAGTTCGATATTATAGACGAATGTACCCGGAGGCATATTCTTCATCGGAAGTGCGTTGCCTAACATCAGGCTGCTCGCATTTTCACCACGGATTACAGTTGAATCACCAACGCCCCAGCTTACTGAGGAGCTAATGATATAACGTGGGTATCCCCATCGGCATAGGCAATGAGTGCTATTCGTGCAGATCGGTTCGGATCGTACTCAATGGTTTGCACCTACAGCCGGATACTTCGATGCTTATCGCGCTTGAAGTCGATCATGGCGATAGCGACGCTTGTGTCCCCCTCCTCTGTGGCGAGAAGTCATACGTCCCGTACTCTACGGCCACCAGCCGTGGTTTTTGCCGGCTAATCGACGCTTTTCAGTCAGGCTTCTCGGCGGTAACATCATCGAACACAGGTGCAATTCTGTGCCGGGTACCCAGGCGTTCACTGGTTTTAATATTATCCTAGCAGTGCTAATATTCTAGCTAATTCTAAATTTCACGCTGAAAGAAGTCTACTTCGCCTTCCTTGATCGCCGCAATTAGCCTTTTTCCAAACTTTAGTACGTCCGCCTTGGACATACCCGCTTCGGGTGTAGCGTCCTTTTGGCTTGGAAGGCATAATCGCTCGTGTTCACTTTAGCCAACAGTTGCGCCGGGATATCGATAGCCTCAACAGCTCGTCTTTATCTCGGGCTTGGAAGCATACTTAGCAACCACAAAAGCGTACTTATTCCATCCATTGTAGATCCTTGGCTGAGCTTTCTCAGTTATGACAGGTTACTGATCAATTGTACACCTTTTTCATGCAGCTGCCTTCCTTCATTTCTCAGTTGCAACACGATTCTCGCAGCCCTATCAACTGCACTACTTTCTGCAGAATCGCAAGCACATCGGCATACATGATCTCGTAAGTAGTCGGCTTGTACGGCTTCCGGGCACCTGCACACCAGGAATGTTCCGCGCAGACTTGATACAGCACTCGTTATCTGTACTCAGAAGTGAGGAATCAAGGCCTTCTTACCGTCAGCTTTTCAAGCGCTACAAGCGTGTCGGCTACTTTACTTGAAGTCTTCGGCTCTTTCGTATCAAAAGTCTTCAACAACAATCGATTCACTTCAGTGCAGCTTTCAACCAGTCGACTGCAGCTCACCTGGGCTAGCGGGGCGCAGTTTTTCGTAATCATCTTAAAGCCGTGATCGTACCTGGCTTCGGCTCCAAAAACCAGTACCACCACTTGCGACAGTGAATGCCGATTTGATAGCACGGCATCTGCCGGGCATTACCTGTACCCTTCTGACGGTACATCTTTCTCCTCCACCGCCTCGTTACTTCGCTTACGCTCTTTGGTACTGGCAGTACCCTGGCGCTGATTGCGCCATATGTATCGCCGAACGTCCTCGTACATGTACGGTCACGTTGGGCTCGATACCAAAGATACGATATCCCTAAGATCGAGCTTGACCTGCCGCTCTTGCTTCCAGTCTATTGTTATAAATTGATACTCTTTCATGATTCGTCGAGCTACAGACGTATCTGTTGTAAAATTACTACGTATTCCGCCGTTTGGACCGGGAACTGAGCCCCAGTAACCATACATCAGGTTGGAATCAGCAAGGATTTTTGCTAACGCTCAGGTTCTTGATCTTGGCCCGTTCGTTGCCGGACTCGTCCCGCCATGCACGATCCCCTTGAAAACACGAGCGGGATCGGAAGCCTGTACCGATGAGACTCCGGGAGACGCTCATTCGGTCGTGCTGCCCGTGAGTGGCTTCACCGACACCGGCAAAATTCATGGCGTTTAACAACACCGGTAAATCCTTGTCCTTTGGTAATTCCTACAACATCAACACGTGTCACCTAACGTCAAACACATCATCAATCTTAAGTTCATCACCAATATCAAGACCTTCGGCACGAAAACTCTGAACTCGGTAACATACTTTTTGGGTGATGTGCCCGCTTTCTCGAAATGGCCCTGTAACTGCTGACTGGTGCTCTTTTCTTTCTTATCGAAAGCACCAAGTTGAACAGCCTGGTAGCCGTCATTTTCTTCTGTTTTCAACTGGGTAATGACACAAGGCTGAACTTCAATGACGGTAACGGCAACATTCCTGCCATTGTCATCAAACATGTTGGTCATTCCAATTTTTTTACCAATTAAACCACTCATTGTGCTATCATAGTCCTATTGGCTACTTCTACACTTTAATTTCTACATCAACACCGGAAGGTAATTCCAGCTTCATAAATGCATCTACGGTTTGAGAACCGGTTGAGAGAATATCAATCAACCGCTTGTGAGAACGATACTCAAATTGTTCTCGAGACTTTTTGTTCACATGAACAGAACGGTTAACCGTAATAATATTCTTCTTTGTGGGAAGCGGTATCGGTCCTGACACCACTGCCCCGGTAGACTTAACAGTCTGGATAATCTTTTCAGCCGATTTATCGATCAGGTTATGATCGTACGACTTTAGCTTTATTCGAATCTTCTGTTGTGTAGCCACTGATATCAGATTCCTTACGTCTTTTAAGTTATTCATATAATTTTACTTACCACGCCGGCGCCTACCGTGCGGCCACCTTCGCGGATTCGCAAACCGAAGTCCCTCTTCCATGGCCACCGGCTGGATCAGCTTCACGTCCAACTCACGTTGTCGCCCGGCATCACCATACTCCACCCCGTCGGGCAGCTCGCACGAGCCGGTCACATCGGTCGTGCGGAAGTAAAACTGCGGGCGGTATCCCTTGAAAAAGGGCGTATGACGGCCGCCTTCGTCCTTGCTCAGCACGTACACTTCACAGCTGAACTTCGTATGCGGGGTGATCGAGCCCGGGCTTGCACAGCACCATGCCCCGCTGCAGGTCTTCCTTGTCGATCCCGCGCAGCAGAATACCGGCGTTGTCCCCGGCCTGGCCCTCGTCGAGCATCCGCCGGAACATCTCAATGCCGGTCACCACGCTGTTCATCGGTTCCTCGACAATGCCTACAATCTCAATCTCGTCGTTCAGCTTGCACCACGCCCCGCTCAATACGGCCGGTCGCCACCGTCCCGCGGCCGGTGATCGAGAAACATCCTCCACCGGCATCAGAAACGGCTTGTCCACATCCCCGCTCGGGCGTTGGGATGGTCTCATCGACCGCATCCATCAGGTCCAGGATCGCCTGCTCATGCTCCTCCTTGCCATTGAGGGCCTCCAGGGCGCTGCCCTGGATCACCGGAATATCGTCCCCGTCAAACTCGTAGGAGCTCAGCAGCTCGCGGACTTCCAGCTCGACCAGCTCGATGAAGCTCCTCGTCGTCCACCAGGTCGGTCTTGTTCATGAACACCACAATCTGCGGGACCCCCACCTGGCGGGCCAGCAGAATATGCTCGCGGGTCTGCGGCATCGGCCCGTCCGGTGGCCGCTACCACCAATATCGCCCCGTCCATCTGGGCCGCGCCCGGTCACCATGTTCTTCACATAGTCGGCATGGCCCGGGCAGTCTACGTGCGCGTAGTGGCGCGCATCAGTCTGCCATGCTCCACGTGCGCCGTGGCGATCGTAATCCCGCGCTCGCGCTCCTCGGGAGCATTGTCGATGTCGGCAAACTGCTTCGCTACGCCGCCGTAGTGTCTTCGGCCATCACCGTCGTGATCGCCGCCGTCAGGGTCGTCTTGCCGTGATCTACGTGACCTATCGTTCCTATGTTTACATGCGGCTTGTGTCCGCTGAAATGTCTCTTTTGCCATAATACTTGTTATTATTAATGATGTTTTAAGATCTTGGATTCTAATAATTTCTTTTTCAACGTTGTCGACGGCACCGGCGAATACTCGGCGAACTCCATAGAGTATAGCTGCACGACCCTGTGTTATAGAACGAAGGTCGGTAGAGTAGCCAAACATTTCGGACAGAGGCACCTTTGCAGTCACTACTGAATCCTTGCGTTGTTATTGTCCATCTTTTACCAATGATTCCGCGGCGGCCGTTCAGGTCACCAATCACATCCCCCATATACTCTTCCGGAGTAATGATCTCTACATCCATAACAGGCTCAAGGATAGTAGGCTTGGCTTTGCTGTGCTGCATTGCGGAATGCCAAGCTTGGCACAAAGCTCAAAGCTAAATGCGTCCGAGTCAACATCGTGGTAAGAACCATCGTAAAGACGGAACTCCAATGTTTTGCGACCGGGTAGTCGGCCTGAATACCACCGCTTCATAGCTTGCTTAAAACCTTTCATCACAGAAGGAATAAATTCACGGGGAATATTACCGCCGACAATCTCATCTATAAACATAAATCCTTCGCTCTAGCTGACACATTCTTGTCATCCTCATCATAATCTTCAAAATGCTCAATAGGACCAATCTCGAATTCCATGTCAGCGAACTTACCACGACCACCGGATTGCTTCTTATAGATTTCGCGGTGGTCTAACATCTTGCAGTAATAGTTTCTCGGTATGATACCTGTGGTTTTCCTACGTTTGCCTCAACCTTAAACTCTCGCTTCAGTCGATCTACAATAATTTCGAGGTGAAGCTCCCCCATTCCGGCAATAGTTGTCTGACCAGTTTCTTCGTCGGTCTCAACCTGGAAGGTAGGATCCTCTTCAGCAAGCTTGATCAGCCCGGTTGTCAGCTTCTCAGCATCAGCTTTTGATTTCGGCTCAACAGCCAGCTTAATTACCGGCTCGGGAAATGTAATTTCCTCAAGCAAGATCGGGTTGTCAATATCACAGAAGGTATCCCCGGTGCGAACATTCTTAACTCCTACAGCAGCTGCAATATCACCGGCACGAACTACATCAAGATCCTTTTTGTCATTGGCATGCATCTCAAGCAGACACGACCGACACGCTCCCGTTTACCTGTCGTGGAGTTATAGATATAAGAACCTTTTTCCGAGCTCACCGGAATAAACGCGGAAAAAAGTCAGTCTTACCTACATAAGGATCGCTCATAATTTTAAAGGCAAGCGCAGAAAACGGCTCATCAACACGGGGAGCACGCTGCATCTTAACGTCGTGATCTTCAGGATCTTTGCCGGTCACCGGGGGAATATCGTAAGGACTCGGCATGTATTCCACAACCTTGTCAAGCAAGATTTGAATACCCTTGTTTTTCAGCGCCGAACCACACAACACAGGCGTAATATCCTGGGCTACCGTAGCCTGACGGATGGCAGCTTCAATTTCTTCTTCAGTAATTTCTTCTTCCATCAAGTAATTCTCCATCAGCGTATCATCGTGGTCCGCTATGGACTCGAGCATAATCTTTCGATACTCACCCGCTTTTTCCTTGAGATCTTCCGGAATGTCAACCTCTTCATACTTAGCACCGAGAGACTCATCATCCCAGACAATTCCCCGCATATTAATAAGGTCTACAACACCACGGAAATCCTCTTCTCTTCCGATCGGAATCTGGATAGGTATGGGATTAGCGCCAAGCTTTTCGCGCATCTCATCAATCACATTGTAAAAGTCGGCACCTACTCGGTCCATCTTATTTACAAATGCCATCCGAGGCACATCATATTTGTTAGCTTGCCGCCATACGGTTTCTGACTGTGGCTGAACAGCCCCCACTGAATCAAAAACGCCGATTGCACCATCAAGAACTCTGAGCGAACGCTCAACCTCGACAGTAAAATCGACGTGACCAGGTGTATCGATAATATTAATGCGATGATCTTTCCATTCGCAATGCGTAGCGGCAGAGGTAATAGTAATACCCCGCTCCTTTTCCTGGTCCATCCAGTCCATGGTTGCAGCACCGTCATGAACTTCACCCATGCGGTGACTACGGCCCGTATAATACAGAATACGTTCAGTAATGGTAGTTTTCCCGGCATCTACGTGCGCCATAATCCCGATATTACGGGTACGCCGTATACGCTCTTGTACTTTGGGATCGATTTGTTTAGTTGCTTCAGCCATAATTGTAAAAGTTATAAATCTTGGTATCGAAATATCTTGTTTTTAAAGTGCTGGCGTTTGTTTAAAACCAAGCACCCTAAAAACCGATACTTAAAATCTAAAGTGTGCAAATGCCTTGTTTGCCTCGGCCATGCGATGGACTTCATCCTTCTTACGAACAGCACCACCTTCATTATTAGAAGCATCCATGAGCTCGCGGGACAATCTTCGCGCCATAGACTTGTCATTTCTACTTTTTGATGCCCTGATTAACCAGCGCATAGCCAGCGATGTGCCTCGGTCCGGCCGAACCTCAACCGGCACCTGGTAGGTAGAACCACCGACACGCCGTGCCCGAACCTCAACAACAGGCGTAACATTATCGAGGGCGTTACGAAATACTTCAATACCCTCTTCGCCTGTTTTCTCTTCAATAATTTCAAATGCCTGATAAAGAATCTTACGCGCGATATTCTTTTTCCCGTCCCGCATTAAACTGTTTCACAAAACGCGTTACCAGCTTATCACCGAAAACCGGATCAGGTTGTACAGTGCGCTTTTCTGCTGTCTTTCTTCGCATATCTGGTCAGGTTAATTTCTTTAAGTGACGAACAACTTATTTAGGCTTCTTGGTGCCATATAGGCTACGGCCCTGCTTACGATCTTCAACACCGGCCGTATCCAGCGTACCCCTAACAATATGATACCGAACACCAGGCAAATCCTTAACTCGGCCGCCCGGATCAATACAATACTATGCTCTTGCAGATTGTGACCTTCACCCGGAATATAGGCGGTAACTTCCATGCCGTTGGTCAACCTTACACGTGCTACCTTACGTAGTGCAGAGTTCGGCTTTTTAGGTGTGGTTGTATAAACACGGGTACAAACGCCACGCTTTTGCCGGGCACCCCTCCAAGGCAGGAGCAGTTGTTTTGCTCGTCTTGCTTTTTCTACCTTTGCGTATAAGTTGTTGTATTGTAGGCACGATTAGCTCTGCTTATTGAGTTATTCAGGTCGAACAAGAGTTGCCAAAGGTAAGGAATATAGCTGACTCAATGCAAATATATCTTATCAAAAACTTTCATTATTTTCCTTTTTCTTTAGAAACCTACCATATGGCCAATAAGTGAACTCGATTTTAGCAAAATAAATGATTAACTGATATATCACCTTATATCAATTGAAGCTTCTTGATCTTCCAAACCTAAACACGAAACGTCTTAAAGCTCTCTCTGAAAACGGAATTGAGAGTATCGGCGACCTTCTCCATTTTTTACCCAGAAGGTACCTTGACCGCACCACGGTACTGCCTATTCGCAGCCTCAAAGGGACCGGTGAAGAGGTAACGGTTGTGGGACGTATAAAAAAGATACAAGGACTGGATCACGGCGAAGGAAAAAACGGCTGGAAGTAATAATACAGGATAATACAGCCGCAACTCTAAAGGTGTTTGGTTTAAAGGTGTTCATTATTTCAAAAAACAGTTCAAAGAGGGAGAAATCTATGCTTTTTTTGGAAAAGCCAAACGCTACGGCCGCTATGTATCGATGGCTCATCCAGATATGCAGATAAGGTAGGAGATACGAATGACCTGGAAGATCTAACCAGAATTATGCCGGTATATCCTGGCAATAAGCAGTTTTCAAAGAGTTACATCACCAGCAAACTCATCAACCAATGGCAACGAAATTATCCTGAGACATGAAGAACCACCCGAATTTTTCCGGATCAAAGTGCTGTACCAAACACAATCTACCCAGAACGCACATAAGGCCTACCGGAATGATTCACTTCCCGGAAGACCGTAAAGAACATAGCAAAGCCCGGGAGCGGTTTAAATTTGAGGAACTGTTCCTGTTTGAATTGAGCGTCGCCAAAATGAAGCGCATTATTATTGAAAAACAGAACGGTCCGCAGTTCAGGAAGATCGGAAATTAAACCAAGCGTTTTTTAATGAGATTATCCCTTTTGAACTAACCGAGGGACAAAAAAGTGCGCTTTCCGACATTAAAAAGGATGTGCGCTCCGGCAAACAGATGAACCGCCTGATTCAGGGCGATGTAGGCTCCGGAAAAACCGTGGTGGCGATCGGGGCCATCCTGATGGCGCTGGATAACGGCTACCAAGCCGCATTTATGGCTCCTACCGAAATTCTGGCTGAACAGCATTTTCGCACACTTTCTGATTTTTTGGATCCGCTGGATATCAACATTCGTCTGCTGGTGGGCAATCAAAAGTCAAAACTCCGCACCGATATACTAACCGATATTGAAGGGGGAAACTGCAACGTAGTGGTTGGCACGCATGCAGTTATCCAGGAGCGACGTCAACTTTAATAATCTGGGACTGGCTATTATTGATGAGCAACATCGTTTTGGGGTAAAACAGCGCGCGAAATCTGAAAAAAGGATCCCACCCCCATGTACTGGTGATGTCAGCAACGCCGATCCCCCGCTCACTGGCCATGACCCTTTACAGCGACCTCGATATCTCTATTATTAAAGGACTTCCCGCCGGAAGAAAACCGGTAAAAACCGCAGTTCGCGAGAACTCAAGCCGGCAGGATATCTATGATTTGTATGCGCAGCGAACTTGAGGCTGGCGGACAGGCCTATGTGGTTTATCCCCTGGTAGAGGAGTCTGAAGCGATGGATTTAAAAGATGCCAGGCGGGATTTGAAAAGTTTAACAATCAAGGTTCCCAGATTTTAGTGTTGGATTGCTGCATGGCCGACTTAAATCCGAGGAGAAAGACAGGGTGATGCAGCAGTTCATCAACAATGATATTCAGATCCTGGTCTCTACCACGGTTATTGAAGTAGGCGTTGATGTGCCAAATGCCAGCATCATGATTATTGAACACGCAGAGCGCTTTGGCCTTTCGCAGCTCCATCAACTCCGCGGACGTATCGGGCGTGGCAGGCGGCAAAGCTATTGCATCCTGATGCGGGGCGATAAAGTGAGTAAAGAGGGCCGCTATCGCCTACAGACGATGGCCAAAACCAACGACGGGTTCGAAATTGCGGAAGCCGATCTCAAGCTTGCGCGGCCCGGGCGAGCTACACTCGGCACCAAACAGAGCGGGCTGCCCGACTTTGAAGTGGCAGACATCGTGGAAGATCAGTGGATCCTGGAGCAGGCCAAATCTGCTGCCTGGGATCTTATGGAGCGAGATCCTGATCTGAAGGATGATGATCACCAGGAGCTGCGTAAAGTGTTCATCCCCGTATTTTAAAGAGAAAGCACAATTTTACGGCATGGGATAATCAGCTAAAACGGGGCGAAACGTTGCTGTTTGCAGCTCGTAGTCTTTTCCCTGGTCAGCACTAACTTTATAATAGGCGGTTTACAGTCATATGGAATCTATAATTCACAGTACAACAGGATTAATCCACACCATGGCAGCAATTGTAGCCCTGATAACGGGGACAGCTGTTTTATCACTTAGAAAAGGGACATCTTTTCATATAAAAATTGGATACATCTATGTAGCTAGCATGCTGGTTGTAAATATCACCGCTTTTATGATATATCGCCTTTTTGGCGGATTCGGTATATCTCATATTCCGGCTTTGATAAGTTTGTGTACTATTGTAGGCGGTATGATTCCGGTCTTATGGAGAAAGCCCGAGGAAAGCTGGCTTTCGGTGCACTTGTCTTTTATGTACTGGTCCGTGATGGGATTTATATGCCGCATTTGCCCTCCGAAATACTTACCCGCGTGCCAGACTCTCCTTTTCTTAATATGGTAGGCTTGGCAACCGGCCTCATCATGAGCATAGGTGGGATCTACTTTTACTACAGAGAAAACCGTCTGGCGGGCTACTTCTATTCAACAGAATTGGCTGATAAAGATAGTCTCAAGTAGAAGGTATGAATTTATTATATGGAGAAATCTCAAATTTAGGGTCTGCGATTACAGTAGCTTGAAAACTGTTAAAAAATCAGATCGAATAACTCAGCAATTAACCAAACGAAAAGTAGAAGTAGCGCAATAATTACCGCAATACACTGGATCAGAACCATCCATATCCAGAATCTGCTCTCGCTGGTGGTCTTGGCGGGATTTTCTTCAAGCTCCTGGAGTATCTTAGCATTCCGGATATTGGCTTTCCAGTATACATCGAATATTTCTCCCAAAACGGGAATGGAGCCGATCAGTACATCCAGCAAAATATTTAGAAATACACGACCCAAAACCGAAGCTTTTCCACCTTTAATGCCGACCATCACCAGGTAATAGATAGAAATCGCTCCACCGATCCAATCGCCGATACCCGGAACCAGCCCGATAACCGGATCGATTCCAAACCGAATACGGGTACTGGGTATAGTAAATCGGTTATCAAGCAACTCGGCTAATTGCCTGGATCGGTTCTTTTCATCTGTTGAGTGCATTGGGTTAGTTCTGCTTTAACTTTGCTAAAATGTTTTGACAGTATAATAAATAGATTATTATTAACCTTTATGTGGTTTTCCCAAGAGGCGCCGATGTGTAAAAAAAACAGATCCGAAATGGCATCTGTCATTCTTATAAATATTAACACTCTACTTGCAGCAGCATGGATCCAAGCAAATTCACCGTCATTGACGGCAGGAAAATAGGTATCATATCACTGTTATTGAATCTATTTATTGTACATCTATTCCCTGCAGTCGCTCAGGACGGCCAGAACAATCGATTATCAGTCAGCAACCAGTTTTTAAATATCTCATCCCACTCAGGCTACCAGACCGCTTCTTATTCTCTGGAAAGGGATTTTTTACCAATCTATGTTGATAAGACACCTTTGAATCCCAGAAATCTCCTTAACCCGGCGTTTCAGTCCAATGGAGAATCAGAAGTTAACTGGACTACTTTTTCAGTCATCACTGGAGGGGTTTTGGCATCGTACACGGGTCTCTTTTTGCACATCAAGGATCGCTGGTGGGATGGACCCAGAGTTTCATTTCATTTTAGTGAAGAATTTTATGCCGATGGCTTCGATAAATTTGGCCATTTCTATGCATCAAAAACACAGGCCCTGGCCATTTCACGGCTTTATCAGAGTTCCGGTTTAAGCCACAATAAATCTATACTCCTGGGAGCGGGTGTAACACTATCAGTACAGACCATGATTGAGCTCATGGACGGAAGGACCAATGCCGGATTGCGACAGGTATGACCAGCTGGGTAATATTGCAGGAATCGGCTGGTTTTATGCGCGCGAAAAATGTGACTTTCTTCAACGTTTCAATATTCGGTGGATGTACTATCCCTCTGAAACACGGTACAGACAGCTTGCCTACCGAAACAAAAAACTTAGTGACTACAATGGGCAAAGTTATTGGGTGAGCATGCGTATTTGGGATCTTCTTCCTTCAACATTGCAGGCGTACTGGCCCCGCTTTTTAGTGCCTACAGCAGGCGTTTCAATGAATGACTGGCCTTCAACCGTTGAAAGACCAGCTTATCACTCTTTCCATCTCAGCCTAAATCTGGATTTTAAACATATTCTCCCTCAGGAGTCAGCATTTGGTCGCCTGCTTAGTGATCTTTTTAATGGCATTCATCTGCCCGCCCCTGCCCTGGAGCTATATCCAGATCCGACATTTAAGCTCATTTTCCGTGGGCAGGATTAGGAGATTCTCCAGAAAATCAGCTTAGTACTGCAGATTGCTTTTCCGCTTTTTTGCGCTCGTTGTGATCGAGATACATTTTACGGATGCGCAGGTTTTCGGCGTTACCTCCAGTAGTTCATCCTTGGCGATAAACTCGATATGCTGCTCCAAGGCTCATCTTCTTAGCAGGATCTATTTTAACAGCGTCGGCCGACTGGGTTGCGCGGTGATTAGTCAGATTCTTTTTTCTTAGCCACGTTTACCCACCAGGTCGTCGCTACGCTTATTGGCTCCTACAACCTGTCCGGCGTATACCGGGTCGCCGGGCTCAACGAAAAAGGTGCCACGATCCTGTAATCCTTCCAGCGCATAACTGGTCACCTCCCCCCGCTCCAGCGCTACCAGTGCACCGCGATTTCTCCCCGGGACTTCACCGGCATACGGTTCGTACTGGTCAAATTGCTGGTGCATTATACCAGTACCGCGGGTTTCGGTGAGCATTTCACTGCGAAAACCGATACAGTCCACGAGATGGCACCCTGAAAGTAAGACGATTGTTGTCGCCTTCCTGAGTCATTGAAGTCATAATACCCTTGCGCTGCTGCAGGTTGTCGATCACGCGATTACTGTAATCCTGGTGGACATCCACAACCACTTCTTCCACCGGTTCGTGAACTTCACCGTCGATCTCTTTATAGAGTACTTCCGGCAGGAAACGGCAAACTCAAAACCTTCACGCCGCATAGTTTCGGTAAGGATGGCCAGCTGCAACTCTCCACGACCAGAAACCTTGTAGCACGTCGGCGTTATCGGTCTGCTCCACCTTGATGGAAACGTTCGTGCGCAGCTCCCGCATCAGGCGATCTTTAAGCTGATTTGAGGTTACGTAATCTCCTTCGCGACCTGACAAAGCGGGGAGTCGTTGACGCGGAAGTTCATCGCCATGGTCGGCTGATCGATATCGTAATACTCAATCGGGCTGATCTCGTCGGTGGCCGTCAGCGTGTCACCAATATCGATCTTTTCGTACCCGGCCAAGGCAAAAATATCTCCTGCAGAGGCTTCCTCAACCGGCTTCGCGTCCCAGACCGGAGAACGTAAACAGCTTGGTGGCCTTGGCTTTTTCCTTGACCTCACCTTTACGGTTGACCAGCGCAATTTCCTGGCCCTGTTCGATCGTGCCCTGCTCTACCCGTCCGATAGCAATACGCCCCACGTAGTCGTTCCAGTCCATCGCGCTTACCAGCATTTTGAACGGTTTTTCAGGCTCTTGAACCGGCTGCGGTACATGATCTATGATTGTCTCAAAAAGAGGTTCAAGATCATCATTTTCATCCTCCAGCTCGTATCGCGCGATTCCGTTAATTCCTTCAGCATAGAGTATCGGGAAGTCGAGCTGTTCGTTTTCCGCATCAGAGCATCACAAAGAGGTCAAAAATCTCGTTCAATACCTGATCGGGGCGGGCATCTTTGCGGTCAATTTTGTTAATCACCACGATCGGACGATATCCCAAGCTCAGAGATTTCCGCAGCACAAATTTGGTTTGGGGAAGGGGCCCCTCGGCGGCATCCACCAAAAGAATCACGCCATTCACCATCTTCATAATACGTTCAACCTCACCCCCAAAATCGGCGTGACCAGGGGTATCAACGATATTTATTTTGGTATCTTTCCATTTTACTGCGGTATTCTTGGAGCTGATGGTAATTCCTTTTTCGCGCTCCAGGTCCCCGGAGTCCATAATCCGGTCTTGTACTTGCTGGTTCTCACGGAAAGTGCCGCTTTGCCGCAAGCATTTGATCCACCAGCGTTGTTTTACCGTGATCTACGTGGGCGATGATAGCTATATTTCTAATATCTTGGGACATAATAACAGTTGAAACTTTAAAGAGACAATGGCACACCCCGCCGGTTTGTTATTGGACGGGGGCTGTACATTGATAAAATTCGAAAATCAAAAGACGCGCAAAATAACGTTTATTTTGCTGAAATCATTGTACCAGCCAATTAATTTATCAAAATCATGCCAGCGTTATCTTCTTCCGAGCAGTAGTACGGGTATTCCAACCAGTAAAATGCCGCCTCCCAGCAAGGCACCGAAACCCGTAAACGTGATACTGGAGTATAACATATAAATGCAGGTAAGAATGAACAAAATAGGTGTTATGGGATAGAATGGCACACTATAGGGACGTTCATCGTTACCATCTTTGAAACGAAAAACGAACAGAGAAATACCGGTGAGCATAAGAAAAAACCAGAATACGGGGGCCGTATAATCAACCATCGTGGAAACGCTTTCTTCTGTAAACGAACCTACACCGACCAATAAAAGTGCTATTCCACCCTGAACCAGCAGTGCGTTGACCGGCGTATTGTTCGATGAGCTCCATTGACCCAGAAAACACAAAGGGAAAAATCCCGCCCAAGAGCATAGTTTGTTCGTGCCCCGGTGATGATAGTTGCATTAGCTGTAGATAGTGCGGCAATGATAACAATAAATGAGAGTAGCACCGCTCCTTCTGAACCCAAAAACGAGGCGGTAAGATCTGCACCGACAGCCTCGGAATTTTGGAGACCCTGCAACCCGAGCACCTGCAAGTAAGCATAATTTACAGCTACATAAATAAACGTGATAACACCGATGCCGACGGTGAGTACGCGTATCATATTATTTTTAACATTCTTGATTTCGCCCGAAAGGTAAGCGGCTTCATTCCAGCCGCCGTAGGTTAGCAGTACAAAAATCATGGCAGCTCCTACCGTTCCGCCGCTGCCCGAACCATTTGAACTTGCTTCAGAAACGGCTGTACCCTGGGTAATCCCCAAAAAGGCTGCCAGCAACAATACGATTACAATCGTGGAGGCAACGATATTCTGCGTTTTCTTGACCGGATTGGTACCCCAAAGGTTGAGGCCTGTCAACCCAATTATCCGTCAACACGGCATAAATAGATGAGCTGTAGGGGCCCAAATCGAGCAATACCGTAGCGTAGTCTCCCAGAATAAATCCGACCAAAGCTATGGACCCGGTCTGTATTACGGTCATCCTGCCAGAAGAGAAATCCCACGGAAGAACCAAAAGCTTTGCTCAGAAAATGATATTCCCCGCCGGCATCAGGATGAGCGGCCCCAAGTTCGGCATAACAAAGAGCGCCAATGAGCGGAATAACCCCACCGGCTACCCAAAAAAGCAAAAATTGAGTTCACTCCCAGCGTTAGCGGCTACCAGTGGCGGAGACGAAAATCGCCCGATACCGATTACAATTCCAACTAAAACGGCAATGGCATTAAGATTAGAAAAAACTTGTTTGGGGCTACCACCGTCTTGGGTGATTCTGTTCATAGAATGGGATGTTCTGGTAAATTAAAAATTTGGTTCATTCCAAAAGGTGGGATTAAATTTATCCAAAAATAATAGAGTACCTGAAGGCAATATTAATAACCAACCCCTTCCCTCCTCTTATAATTTTTGAACAACCAAAGGAAAACCGGCGGTCCTATTTTTAACCGCCGGTCGTAAAAGTTGTTTAATTAATTTCGTGTGGCCGTCCATAGACTTGCGATCATTATCGCCGTCGTGGATCTGTACCCGTACCGGTAATGGTATCGCCTTCCACACGACCGCTGTAAACGAAATGCTGGTCGCCACGGTCGGCTGTAAAACTGACGCGTTCGCCATTCACAACAGCGTGATTGGTCGTCAGGTTATCATTGCCCGATTGAAGCGCAATATCAATCTCCTGGTACTGTTGATCAACGGAAAGATCGTAAGACTCTCCTTCAACTTCCCAGCTCCATTCGCCGCCAACTTGTGCGGGCATCACCCAGTAATAAATAGTATGATTACGGCCTGAGGAGCTCTCAACCTGCATGGTGCTGTCTGCTTCCCAATCTCCCATATCAAAGCTGTGGGAGACCACGCGGGTTCCAGGGCGTAGCTGCTCAAACAACTGAGGACGCATTTTTCGGTTTACACTCGTCAACAGGTACATGGTGATGACGGAAGCCTGGCTGATATCCGTTTCAAAAATATCTTGCTGCAGAAAAACAACGCGATCCGCAACTCCTCTTTCATTGGCATTCGCGCGCGCCTCGGAGATACGCTGAGGGTCCAGATCTATGCCGTGCCCTACCGCCCCACGCTCGGCGGCAGTAATCACAATACGACCGTCGCCGGAGCCCAAATCGATAACATAATCGCCGGACTGTACATTGGTTACCTCCAGCATTTTATTTGCCACGCCACGGCGGCCGGTAGGCGCGTCCAGCGCACATCGAGATCCTGGGCATTGCCCTGGATTGCCAGTATTCCTGCAAATAAAAAGGCAAGCAGCATATGCTTACCATACTTCGTAATCGTCACCATTGATGTCGATACTTTTTCAAATCCCATTGAATTCTCCTTTTTTCCTAATTTGAATAAAGATTAAAGCTAGAACGAGTGATTTTAATATTCTAACCAATTAAATACCAGCACAAAACATTCCGTAAGTTCATGAAAAACCAATATTAACATAAAGTTCAATATGTGAAACAGATTATTTCTTATTTATACTTTTTAACACTATGCCCTTCCAAACAAATATTAAAATACTTGCGGAATTTCTGTTCCTTAATCTTATACAACAGTTACCCACCTTTTGTTCTTTTTTTTTGATTGCTTGAATTTCTAGACAATAAGAGTGACTTTTTAAAAGCCAATTTTAGATATCTACGTACCGTGGAATATGATCATGTATATCCTTAAAAATTTTATTGATACTAATTATGGATCTTAAAATAACCGACCAGCGTTTTTTGGTATGCGGTGCCAGCAGCGGGTTTGGCCGTGCCGTGGCAGAACAGTTACTCGATGAGGGAGCCTCCGTTATTGCAGTAGCACGGCGGGAAAAGAAACTCCGTGAACTTGAAGAGGCATTTGGCGATGCCGTATCGATCGTGGCCGGAGACCTTACAGACGAGCAAACCCATAATGAAATTGAAACTGCCATCGGCAATAACCTGTTGCATGGTGCCGTGATCAATTCGGGTGGACCGCCGGCCCTCACCCCGCTGGAGACCGCCATTTTTGATTGGGATAAAGCCTACAAGACGGTTATGCGCTGGAAAATTGAGCTGGTGCTGCGGCTAATATCCTATTTTACGGCCCGGGAATACGGACGCATTCTTTTTATTGAGAGCAAATCGGATGAAGGAGACCGAATCCCCGCCCTGGTGTTGAGCAACTCCTACCGGGCAGCCATTGTCGGGTTTGCAAAATCACTTTCCCAGGAAATTGCCGACAAGGGAGTCACCGTTAATGTGCTTGCCCCAGGTTCTCATGATACGCCCGCCATTGAACGTGTTATCAAAAAACGCAGTGATGAAAGCGGCGACTCATTGGAAGAGGTACGGGAGCAGATGGAAAAGAGCGCTATCCTGTGGGACGCTTTGGCAATACCCGAGGAGTTTGCTTCCCTGGCGGCCTGGATTTTGTCTCCCCACGCCTCTTACGTTACCGGGCAAACCATCAGTCACGATCGCGGGGTCTATCAAAGGAATTTTCGGTTGAATACCGGCGGTGGAAAGCAGACTGTTTCGATTTTTTGAACAACCTAATCCTCAATAGATATTTGACATGTGGCATCAAACTGAGATTCAACTTTCAGCTAAGTCGCGCGGATACCACATCATTACGGATGAGGTGCTGAACCGAGTGCCGGAGATCAAGCAGATCAGCACGGGAAATGCCCATCTTTCATCAAGCATACCAGCGCCAGCCTTACAATCAATGAAAATGCCGATCCCTCGGTGCGCCGCGACTTCCTAACACATTTCAAGCGGATGGTTCCGGAAGATACCTCCATGTACGAGCACACGCTGGAAGGCGCAGACGATATGACCTCTCACATCAAAAGTTCACTGCTGGGGCATTCCATCTCCATCCCCATCACCAACGGCAAGCTTAACCTTGGAACCTGGCAGGGAATCTACCTTTGTGAGCACCGTAACCACGGCGGGCGGCGCAAGCTCGTTGTAACACTGCACGGAGAGTAGAACATCTGTTTGATTTGATTTTTCCTATCGACCTTTGCTGATGCAACTTGTTTGGGGGAACCCTTTTTTCGTACTCTTCTCGGAATTAGATTTTATCGACACCTGCAAAAAGGCTTGTTTCAGATTCAACCCTATACTAAATTCAAATATTGGTTGGCTATGGTGCTAATAATCAGCAGGTTAACCAACGCACTATGTAAACTACTTTTGAATTCTGAAACCTATGGCTACTGATGTAAAGGGATTCGCTGACTCCGCTAGACCGGTTTTACCGGAAGTCCACTTGGAATGATCGCCGTATTCACCGTTTTGGTGCGCGAGTTCTTGCCACCGCACTTTGCCGACGCCTGGAGAGAACCTGGCGCGAATCATGGCGTATTGCTTATCTGTCTTCCTCGTCGCTGTTCCACGATACTGGTGTTTGGTGGATTCCTTTGGCTGGTCACACGGCATCCCGATAAAATTTACGGTCCCTCCGACTTCAAAAACGAAGAAAATTTTTTGAAGATGAAAATGAAAATGTCGGCAGTCGGCCTCTACTCGGCCGTGGCGTCGAGCCAAGCGGCCCAACGGTGATGGCAACGGTCTTGTCCCGGCTTTGACCGGGCCCAGCAGCAACTAAATGATATCGTGGAAGTGGTATCTAAAACGCAGCCGAGTCGGTCAACGATCCAAACCAAAGATTGGAAAAATAGAATCCTGTGGGTAGATGATCGCCCGGAGAACAACGTGTACGAACGGAAAGGCGTTTGAAGCACAGGGGCTGGAATTTACCCTGGCCTTGTGGACCGAATGAAGCACTTTCCATTCTAAGTAATCACAAATTTGCCGCAATTATAACTGATATGGGGCGTAGTGAGGGACGCAAAGAGGGCCTTGTACTGCTGGAGAAGCTCCGGCAAGCAGGTGATAAGACCCCGTTTTTTATCTATGCCAGTTCCAATGCCCTTGAGCATAAACGCGAAGCCCTGCAACGAGGAGCACAAGGCAGTACCAATCGCGCGGAAGAATTGTACGAAATGGTAATGGACCTCGTAGCGCAATAATCCTCCATTCAAAATGATTCGGTATCTTGTAACACAACAATTGCGGGGCGTATTTCATAGTATGCAGTTCAACTTACAGATTGCCTACATGCTGACATTGTTTCCAAGTTGAAAATTAGGGTTCATCACAAATCGTAACCGTAAACTGGAGGCTACTGTGCAGTTTGAACAGAATCAAAAAATGCTGGACGTCATTGATCGGTAACCGTCAGAAATAAAAGAACGGGTTATTGACATCCGAAAGCTGATTATTCAGACGACAGAAGAGCTGAAGAGTGTCAATAGGGTGGCAGAGGATCTCAAATGGGGAGAGCCGAGTATATTACCAAACCCGTGCGTACTGTAAGATTCGGCTGAAAAGCTTCTGATCCAGATTGTTATACAGTCTATTTCCATTGCAGGACCAAACTCATCCAAACTTTTCGAGAAGTACTTCCCGGTCAGTTGCATGATGGAAACAGAGCTGTCGTTTTTACCAATCGTGCACCATGGTTTCAAGACCGTGAATAACCAGAGCTATTACAGGATATAACCACCAGTCTGTACCTTTTAGGCTGTATTTTTCGCCGATATCATTTTCTTTAAACCATTCACTATAAAATTGCTGAAAATTCTATTACTGGTTGAAGATGCCGGTCAAATAGTCAATATTGATGATCGGGTAATCATTGATTCTGTATTAAAGGCGATTTAACCCAGACGCAAGAGAGGGTCACCTGTAAACCAAAAACACAATTCTTGGCGGGAGAGATAATTATGAATAAATGGATACTACTAATGTTATCAATTCTGCTGTGGACCGGATGTGAGGCTATTTCGGGGGATGGCGGAGACCTTTAAAGGTCTACTCACCTTGAGAAACCAGACCAGTGCGCGCTCGAGAGAACGCCAATTTCAGATACAAAGTGGACGAGAACAACGGTCGCAGGCTTCTCTTTGAAGAAGCGAAGGATCTGGTGGGATTTTTTTCTGCAACGAGGGATGACGGTCAAAAAGGCGTCCTACCGGAAAGGGAACTCCCTCCTGCGGCAGACCTTGCGGTTGTAGCACCGACCCAGTTACCTGCTTGAAATCGACCACCATTCCCAAATTCCGTGAAATTACTAAACTACTCGGAGCCGATCAATGCCACTCCTGACTTATTCTGTCCCAGCAATGTGGTGGGGAGTAGCGCCTCTCCTGAACCCAGCAGAGCACAAAACCGGGGCGAATGTTCCCAGATGAAGAAAATTGCGGCAGATCTCATCAAAAAATTTCTTTTATCGGGTAAACGTACACCAGGTAGAGATAAAAGAAGGCCAGCGATATCACCAAAATAATCACGCCCAGAACAGGTGAGGTCACTTTGATTCCCTTGGCAGAGGCTTCAAACTCGGTAGGAGTCCCTCCCCCGTGCAGGTACCCTCTGCAGTTTCTGCTTTCAGCGATTTGTAAAACTGGATGCCGGAGAAGCAGATGCCGGAGAACACCAAAAACAGCACGCACCAGAATGTCAACTTGGTGGAAAATAGCTGCCAGGCGAACACCTCTTTACGATGCTCAAATCCAGAGACACGATACTCATAGTAGGCATACATGGCATCCTCGTAGATGGCCAGGGTGGAATCGCTGAGCATCTGCTGTTGCGCCGCGGTGGGTCGCTTGAGGATGGAATCCGGGATGCCGCCGGATTGCTGATTTTGCTGTTCCATCTCATTTAAAATATTGTCCATTGCCTGGCGCTGGCTGGTGGTATCATCGGGCTGTGCAACGGCGGGCAGGCCCGCGACGGATATCAGCAGGCAGGCAACCAGCAATAGAAAAAGCGGTTTAACATGTGTCATAACAAAGAAGTAGTTGATTTATTGAAATGCGTCGCCCTGCATAAGCTTTTTCAGCACGGCGTAGCGTAGATTTATCCTGTCGTAAATCGAATCACAGGTTTCCTGCTCATAATTCTTGTAGTTTTGCAGGGCCTCCTCGTCGGTTACCAGCTCGGTTATGGAGGCCATCAGGCGATCGCTGTGCTGGGTCATCCATTTGTCCAGTTCCTTTAGCAATGTTTTCTGCGATTCGCTGCCCGCCGATTCTGCAATTCCCAGCGGCGATACCGGTTGATCGGCATCCTGCACATTTATCATTGGCATAAGTTTCGTCCAGGTGGTGTCTCCCGCCGGTGATATAGATATTCCCCGCCGTCTGGAGGAAGACCACGGATATATCCGCCGGTGTAGTAAATTTCTACGGTGCCATCCGGTTCCAGGGTCCGCTTTATAATTTCAGCATCCGCCGGAATACTGTCTGTACGAGTCGAAAAGGTATTATTACCCAGTGAATCAGGTATTACATGTAGCGGGACCTGATTATTCGTTTCCCCTGGCAATGTTGTGACAGGTGAGGAAAAGCCAAAATCAACCGGTACAAAAAACTCGAACACCAGTTCTCCCTGGTTTGCACTTACCAATCGAACCCGCAGTTGATCGACCGTCACATTCCCGGAGGTAATTGTAAAGTTGGCCGAACTGCTGCCGCTGCGCCGGTACACCCTTGAGCCGCTGGCCGCGTAATTGGGTGACAGGCTGCCGTTGGTGACCGGTCGTATAAAAATGCGGGCGCCCCCGGGTTCAGCGATGTCGTAATCAAAATGGATGGTAATCTCCTCATTATGCGATAGATTTGCGGGCGATGACGGGGTGATCTGTGTTATGGAGATCGATTGCGCGAAAACGCCCCCGCTGAATGCCATGAGAAGTGCCGCGAAAAACAAGATTTGCATTGATTTTTTCATACCGATGCTCCCTCTCCCTTTTTTTCCGTAAAATTACAGCCGATACTTATATAGTATGCGATCCCGTTGGTATTTATCCTACACAGCCATGCAACACGCTTGCCTCAGTAAAATGTAACAGAATGAGTGCTCATTGTACAATTTGGACTGGTGACTTGCAGAGAAGGCCACAAAGATTGACGGATTAACCAGGAAAGTGCTATTTGTGATAGAGACAAATTGTGAAAGGGATTTTGGGGATATTCTTCGTTACATACGGAACCATTCGGAGTGAGTACGGAACCGTCCTATATGTGAGCCAAACCCACGCCTCCTACGGGCAGAAGCTATATTGAAGAATACTATATTATGTACTATGCTTATCTGTATAAATATAAGTTAGGTGGCTTAAGCCCAAGGAAAATCTTAATTATTCGACTCCATTCATAGCTTATGGAAAAACTTACTTACGATGAGCTAATATTACTTGATGAGAAAGATGAAATTCTTATCGGTCTGGATTCATTGATGGTTTAAACCATCGTGCCGGTTCGAGTCCGGCCTGGGTTCCCCAAAGCCCTGTGAGTTTTACCCTTACAGGGCTTTTATTTTTTAAGTAATGCTGGATGAGTTTTCTTTTAAATTACTCCCAATTCCTTTCACATCCATCTTCTTAAAGGTAAATACAAATTGGGTTCCGTTTGCACTTGAAAACTTAATCTCTCCGTCTAATTGTTGTTTTAAAAGCTTGATCAATGTCATCCCAATCGATGAAGTATTCTCTTTCATAAAATCATTAGGTAATCCAACCCCATTATCTTTAACAGTTACCACTACCTCCTCATTATTCTCTTGTAATTTGACCTCAATTTCGCCCTCCTCCCGATGTTTGAAGGCGTGTTTATAGGCATTCGTCACAACCTCGTTAACCAATAAGGCACAAGGAATGGCCTGATTAATATTCATTAGAATATGATCTGCATCTACGGTAACCGTAATTTCCTTACTACTGTCATACACTTCCTCAATATCTCGGATCAACAGTTTTATATTTTCTCCAAAATTTAAGTGGGACAAGCTCTTCGCTCCATACAGGAGTTCATGAATACTAGCAATCGTCCGTATTCGCTGCTGTGCTACTCGAAGTGAATCCTGCAGCTCTCTTTGCTCGGTATCCATAGCCTGTAGCTCCATCATGCTTGTGACAATGGCCAAGTTGTTTTTTACCCGGTGATGGATTTCGGCCAAGAGCGTTTCTTTTTCCTTTAGGGATATACTCAGTTCCCGCTCCCGCTCAATTTGCTCTGTCACATCCCGAGAATTAGCCACAAAACCTTCTACCGCTGGATTTTCCATCATATTCGTAATAATCGTTTCTATCCATCGCCAATTACCCTTGTTATCCCGAAACCGGAAGGGGGGAATTTCAACTTCTTCTTCACTGGCAATATTTGATATTATCGTTCCAATTTGCTCTTGATCATCCGGATGAATATAATCAAGAGCATTTGTCCCTATAAACTCGTCAGCCGTAATTCCCAGCACCGATTCTGCCGTTGGAGCCACATATTTATAATTAGCCTCTTCATCCAAAATGGCAATCAGATCGGATCCATCCTGCACCAGTGCTTTAAACTTCTGTTCACTGTACTTTAACTCATCAAGTGATTCTTCTAACTTTTCTCTTAAAAGAGCTTGTTCGTCAAATGACGATTGAAGACTTTTAAACAGGTGGGGAATTAAAAATACCGCCGCTCCGCTCAAGAAAATAAGGTTGGAGGAAACACCAATCCAGGTATCCACCTGATATTCTGCTAACAATATTGTGCTGGCAAACTCATACTGTATTGCCAGAGCAAAGAAAAGGCAGCTAAGAGTATTTAAAGCCAGAACAACATACCCATAAAATTGATGCAGCGTTAGAACAACAAAAATAGTTACCGTCAACAGATAGAGCATTCCCGGTCCATTAGAACCGAGATAGTGAAGCATAACCAAAGAAATAAAGTATAAGGCGGCATTAAATAATACCTTGCGGACAAATATAGAAATACCTGGAAGCAGAATAACTCCAAGTATAATCCCGATTGTTATAAAATCGGCCGCCAACAAACCTATCAACCCATGCTTCAGCGCCACATATACACCGGGAACAAGCGCAATTAGACTTAACGGTATCAGATAAACGGCTAAAGCAGCAAATAACTGGTTTTTGCTATACTGTATAGAATTCTGCTCTACCTCTGCAGATGTACAGTTTGCATAAATTCTCGATTTATATGTATCCCAAAAATTAGCCAAAAGTATTCAGCTTTCATTTGTGAATTAAATCCAGAATGTTTTATGACCCTAACTAGGATTTACATAGGCTATTAATTTGTAAATAATACGATGGAGAGGGCCTTGTTAACTTGACCAGTATATAGCTACTCTCCGGATTGATCTTCAATTTTGGAGACGAAAGCATATTTAAGGTACAAAATAGTAGTTTTTTGTTATAATCTTAGCTTTAGGGATACTAAAAGAAGTATCTCAATACCCACCCTTAGCATTAAAATCAAATTTCGCTTCTAAGAGGATATCTCGATAAGATAAATGGTACGGCATTTATAAATCTTGGCCTTTTGGCAATTTCTGGTAAAATTTCTCGTTTTGTTGCTCAAATTAGTGGCTTGATAAAACTTTCAATCTCTTCGACAACTCCACTAAATTTTTTATCCGAATCAATTGTAGTCCTATTAAGAAAAGCCTGCCACTGCTGATGTTTATCATTATTCATTTTAAACTCCTCGCTGAATATATATTCAAAATCCTGTACCGGGGTCTGACGTTTAGAGAAAGTGACAGAAATTGCCTTCTTTAATCTATCCTTTTCCAAATCGTGGTTGTTAATCAAAAACCAAACATCGAAATAGTCTTTCATCCGACTTCCAAACGTTCCCAAGCTAACAATCGCTTCAAGCTTCTCCGCAACAGAAGACTCAATTGAGTAAACCTTTATGTTTGGAGCAGGAAATTCCAACATAGCTGGATAATCCATATCAACCGGACCATCAACTATTGTATCACCAAAACCAATATCGAGTTGTAGCCGATGCCTATCTCCTGCTACTGATGCTGAAAGCTTTATTCGTACTCCATCATACTCAGAATTTTCCGTTATTTGCTCGACATCAATATCATCTGAGCTAAATTCTACACCATCTTTTAGATTGATATCGACAATATCCTGAATCACTTTTTCTATTTGACCCAGATTATTAGAAGTATCCTCTCCTTTAAAATCAATGTCTTTACTCGGGCGGACTACTCGGATATTATAAGCAACCAGGAGAAGCGCCCCTTTTAGTATTAGATTATCCCTATACTGGGACTTTCCCAGCCTTGCTAAAAACCGCTCTTGTAAATATTGAATAGCTACAAAGTTATAGTCTCTTCCAGTTTCTCTGGCAATTTTTTTAAGCCGATCTTTTACCGATTGCTCTGAAGCTACTACTCATGAAGAAATAAGGGCTTTTAGATAAGGTTTCATGACAGTTTTAACTCGACAAACCTTCATATATTTTTGGAGCTCGTGGAGATTGGCATCAGAATGGTTAAGATAGTTTTTAAGTCCTTCAAGAGCTAGATCCTCTCCAAGTTTATTGCGATACCGAAACATATCACATACGATCTTTTCTTTATTGTAAATCTTAACTGTGTGCCCTTGGATCTTTATCTCGTCTATTCCTGCTTCATATTGGCTTTGGCGGAAATAATATACCTTAACCGGAGGAAAATTAAGCTTAGGAGGCTTGGAATCGTTGGGGATAGCCAGATGGACTTTAGAAGGGTTAAAGGTCGTGAGCTCATAATATGCAAGTGCTGAAGCAAGTGCTATAACGGCTTGCGGAATGGCTTTACTCACATCCACAAAACCAGAGGTAATATCACTATCCTTGACCTTATAAAGCCCAGGCTGCACTTTCTCTAGTATCCCTTCATTGAAGAGTTTGGTTATATCACGTGACTTGAAAACCCTGCTCACGCAGCTCTGTTTGCCGGGCGTAACCGCCTTTCTCTTTTATGTATTTAACGACTTTATCCATATAAATCAAATTTTCTGTCAATAATATATAATGACAGAGTATATGATTCAATAAAAACTAATAGTAAATTTTGTCTACTTTCAAACGGTCAACTTTCAGGGGAGCTTACAATTCAACATCAGTCCGAGTGCAGTTATACGCAAGGGCAACTAAACCCCATTCCTCTCGTTGTATTCCAGTCATTCTTGATGTATTTTTGAATGTACGCTAAAGAGTAATTTAAAATAACATTATGTCTGACATACGCCTTGATTTAGACCAGGATATTCAGCCTGTTTCGGAGTTTCGAAAAAATGCAGCCAGTTTTATTGATCGGATCCAAAAGGAAAAACGATCGATTGTCCTTACGCAACATGGAAAAAGTGCGGCTGTTTTAGTTGATGTTTCAGAATACCAACGAATGGTTGACAAGTTGGATAAAATGGAAGATCTGCTGGAAGCAGAGCGACAAATTGCGCGCGGCGAAGTCTTTTCCCATGATGAAGCAAAAGAGAAGATTAAGGAAAACTTGGCCAAATGGAAGTAATTTGGACCAGACAAGCCATTTTAATGGTTAATGAATTTGTCGATTATATTGCGCAAGATGATTACGAAACTGCTGAACAGTGGGCCTTAGAACTCATGAGCCAAACCGACAAACTGGCTGATCATCCGAAAATCGGTAGAGTTGTCCCGGAATATAATGAAGAGACCCTTCGAGAATTCATTGTTGGTAATTACCGACTGCCCTATCGGATAAGAGAAGATCGTATCTATATTGAAGCGGTCTGGCTTGTACGCCAAAACCCTCCTGCAAAAGAATAAAAGTTGTGCTAACACAACGCCTGAGCGGATAAGGCGACTCCAAGAGAATGACCTAAAAGATTGAAGGATTCAATACACTATTCGAAACTCCCTCAGGATAACTCACCCGCCCTACCCTCTCTAACCCATTGCAGACAGCTAAAGATGAGGACCCACAAAGATAGGAGCATCAACTATTAGTATGGTTTCTAAATGTAGATCAAGCTCAATGGATTACGGACGTACATCGAAGTGTAGAGGTAAGGCTCAGAGGTGATAAGGTGTTGTGCCGTTCAACTTGCGAGGCTCGCAACTCGGATGTTGGTTTTGTGTTGCGCTTCTGAACAGGAAATTCTGGACGCATATTATTCGGTAACATTGTCCTGCATAGCTGGAGTCACTTTCCCTTCAATCAGTTATTTCTTCGCCTATGACGCCTAGAGGGAAGAAGTCTGTTTTGAAGTATAACATTATATGCAGTATGCTTATCTGTATAATTATAAGTCAGGTGTAAAAAGATCAAAATTATATAGATGTTTTTAAGAGGAAGTGGATTTTTAAAAGCTCAATCATTAGAAATTGAATCTTTAATTAATATTGATTTAGAAAATGGTATTATTCGGTGTACACCTAAATTTCCTCTTCAAGATGTACACAAGTTAGCTTTATTTACTGTTAACATTACAATTCAAAATTTTAAAGCAGAAACTGTTAACGGAAAAGTCTTTTCTGAAGAAATTGATGGTTTAATCCTTGGGAAAATTTATGACGATGATGTAGAAAATAAATTATATAGCAGGCTTTTACGAGAATTCGAATTTTCCCCAAATTACGAACCCGAAGAAATCATATTTACACTTAAACACTCGCGCCTTGAACTAGAATTTAATCCGTCAAAAAATTTTAAAAATAAAACTGAAATACATTTTTTTAATTGTTGGATAAAGTCAGATTTTCAAATTAAAATTGATGACTACGTATCTAATATTCAAGCAGATAAATCTGGTCATGCCATTTGTTATGTAAATAAATCATTAGATAATAAAGAATTAGACTTTTTTGGCTCTATTTTTAGATCAACTTATTGCCTTGCTCAAGGCAGCTTTCCATCTTTTAAAGAATCTTTAACTTCTGATAAATTAATTCTCAATGTTTCTAATCAAAAGTTAAAATTCTGTGCTCACAAGTTTTTATCACCTGAAAATTTGGCAATTCTATTTAATAAAATAATAGCTTTAAATAAAAAACTACCAAATAAAGAATTAACTAAATTTCAAAACTCACTTTACTACTTTGAAAACGGATTAAATTCCGATGTTCACATGGAAATACGTTCTATAAGCCTTTTTAACGTATTCGAAATAATTGATAAGGCTTCCACTCTTAATAAAAATAGCTTAAAGAATAATTTAAATTTTAAGTCTCTTTATGATTGTTCTTTCCTAATCGATCTTAGAAATGAGTTAATCCATACGGGGCTTTCACTCAGAAAAGCAATTAAAAAAATCGAACCAAACAATAAGGAAAATGACAAGGACAATTCTGAATTAAGGAATTACTTTGAACTGATTGATTATGACAAACATGTTATTACCTATCAGTTCATGGTAGATAAAATAAGTGAACATCTCATTAGACAAACTGGATTTAATCAAAATATTAACTACTATTTAAGATAATTCATGGGTTTTTACACCTAACCTATATCACGCGCATTAAGCGGACAGGCCTCGCCAATTCTTGCCAACTTCACTTATTCTGGTTACTCTTTCATTTGTAAATAATTTCAAAATTCCGGCGCCTGCAGCTTATGCGCCATGTCGTTAGCCTGCTTTTCGGCAAATCAAACATTCAAATAATTCAAAGTCATCAATGGAAAAAGTAAAGTATGGAATAGTATTGTTACTATTTGCCATTTTAAATTCATCATGTAGTAATAATTCTACAGGAACAAAAAGCAACAATGGAGATGCTGGTAGTTTAAAAGTCACGATAACTACAGAAGGGCCTGACTCAGATGATTATGATCAAAATGGCTATGAATTCTCAATAGAAAATCACAGCCAAGAAGTAAGTACTCAGGATAATTTCACAATAGAAAACTTATCCGTTGGAAATCACACAGTTGAACTAAATAACTTAGCCAAAAACTGTGAACTCACTAACGAAACACCCATAGAGGTTGAAATTTCGTCTGGGAATCTCACAAATTTAGATTTAAAAATTAAATGCAGGGGAATCTTAAGAAATAAGATTATTTATATCGGCAATTCTTTCTTTGAGAGAGAAATATTTACAATGGATCCAGATGGAAATAATAAAACCGTGATCACAGATAAAGCAAAGAGATACGAAGATTTAGTTTTCTCTCCTGAAGGAACAAAAATTGCTTACACCGACGAAGATGGTATAAGTATCATTAGTAGCGAAAATAATGAACCCATATATAATTTTGGAGGCCAAAATGATCATGGTCCTGAATTTTCCCCGAATGGTTCTATAATTTTATATACCTCAGGTGTAGGGGATGATAGCGGTTCATATTTACTTAGTCTAGAAGAAGGCTGGCCTTCATCTAGATTACTATCTGAAATTGGAAATGAGTACGAAGTCCAAATTACTCCAACCTTTTCTCCTAATGGTGAAGTAGTTGCTTTTGCCGCTCGAAGTAGGAATCAAGACCCCGTTGAACACGATATTTATACTACAAATATCAATTCAAATAGTTCTCCCACTAAGTTGACATCTTCTGGTAACAACCGAAATCCGCTATTTACTCAAGATGGGAATTACATTATTTATCAAAGCAGTATATCAGGATCTAGTCAACCGGACACTGATTTAAAAAGGATAAATTTAAATAATAAAGAGATCACGAATTTAACTAATCACGAATTTAACTAATAATGATGAATTCAATGATCACTCACCCATAATATCTTCCGATGGGGCAAAAGTTGCTTTTCTTAGATCGAAACCAAATGCAAATGGCAATGCTGCGACAGCTATATATTTAATCAATTTAGATGAAACCCGGAATGTAATTCAGCTAACAGAATTTACTACAGGTTATATTAGTTTAGGTAATTTTTCACCTGATAAAAATTCTATTGTTTTTGTAAAAACGGATAGTAAAAGGCAAGAATTTGAAAAAAGAGAGATTTTAAAAGTTGAAGTGAATGGAAGTGGTAACGCTACCCAGTTGACAAATAATTCAAACTATGAGGCAAATCCTGTCTGGAGTCCAGTAAAATAAATATGATAATCCTAACTTATGAATAGATATGAAAAACGCTTCATAGCATTTATAGACATAATCGGTTTCAAAAAAATCATAGGTAAATCCGTAGCTAATGATTCTCATATTTCAATTGATTCTGTAAAAGAAGCCTTAGCCTTTAAAGAACCAATAGGAAAAGAAAAACTTATTCTAGGTGGTATTGGTGATATTTCTGACTCTGACCATAGAATGACAACTTTTTCCGATAATATTTTAATTTCAGTCAACAATAATTCTAAGGGATTTTTTAATATCCTAAATCATGCAGAGAGAATCGGTTTTGAACTTTTAAAAATGAACTTTCTTTGTAGAGGTGGGATTACAATGGGTAAAATTTATCATGATGAGCAATTCGTTTTTGGTCCTGGTTTAATAAGAGCTCACGAATTAGAATCAAAAAAAGCAAATAAACCGAGGATAATAATTGATAAAAATGTAATGGATTTTAAAGATTCTCTTGATCCAACTGGTCAAAAATTATTTCGTAGATTTACTAAAAAAGATGAATCTGACGGCTACTTTTTTATTGATACTTTGAGAACAATTAGGTTTCTAATGCAACAAATTTATGAGCCGCCTAATGATGTAAAAGAATTGGTACGTTCTATAAAAACACATATTCATAATCAAATTGAGAAAAATAGAAATGACCCCAAAGTCTTAGATAGGTTGGATTGGTTTTTGAAATATTTAGACGATTCGACTAATCGAGATTTTATCTAAACATTCCTGCAGGCTAACCAAGCATTAAGCGGACACGCCTCGCCAAAACTTTGCCGCTCTTGGTTTTAAAACTCATCATTCGTTAGTTGCTAATTCAATATGAATCCGTGCACAGGTTATGCGCAATGTCGTTAGCCAACCTATTCCCTCTTGTCCACTGGGTAACCTTTCAGTATATTTACGGTACATATAAAGACAAAATAAGTACCACTATGAAAAGCATTTCGATCTCAAAAGATATAGAACCACTCTCGGAGTTCCGCAAGAAGTCAGCTGATTTTATTAAGCGCCTTAAAAAGGAAAAACAACCTATTATTCTGACTCAACACGGTAAAAGTGCGGCTGTATTGATGGATGTGACCGAATATGAACGCTTTTCCAAGAAGTTGGAATTGCTGGAAGACTTGCTCGAAGCCAAACAACAGGTAGAGAAGGGAGAGACCTACAGGATGGAAGAAGCCAGGCAACGTATTGAAAAGCACCTGTCTAAATGGAAATAATCTTAACAGATCGGTTTTTGGGGCGTGTTGAAGAGTTTTCTGATTATATAGCGCTTGATGATATTCCAACAGCAATGAAGTGGGCACAAGAGGTCTTTGATCGATGCGAACAGCTGCGGTCTCATCCGGAAAGTGGACGCATTGTCCCTGAATTTGGACGCCCGGAAATCCGGGAGCTGATTCATGGAAATTACCGGTTGATCTACGAAGTCAAGACCAAACAAATCGACATGCTTACCATTTGGCATACAAGCCAAGAATTGCCAGACAAACCCGAATAGGATTGGCTAACAAGCAAATTAACCTGACGTGGCTGTGACCTACCGCCATACCCTACCCTTGCAGATCCCATTTAGTCTTATAAATTTAGTATGTAATCACTACGCCCTTTATGCGCTGGGCCGTTATACCATTTTTCTAAGCTATGGATCAAGATAAAATTCTGAATATTCTGGAAAAAAGACCTGCAGTACACCAACTATGTTCAGGAGTATTTATTCAGGAGTCAATTTGGATAAAAGAAAATTTAATTGCTGTTCCTTTAAAAGCACTTGGATTAGGCACGCAAGCACAATTTACAGCAAGATATGCTAAAGAAATCATAGGAGCTGAAATTGCTCAAGAAAGTTTTGATCAACTTTTAGAACAAGGAGAACAATCCTATCCAACGGTTGTATTAGCTTTACAGAATCAGGTCCATGCTCCGATCGAAGCCCTTGAGAGTAATGCAGAACCACATTTTAATAATGCCAGACGCATGTTAAGCTTGATAAGCGGTAATAGTATAGATCCATTTGCAATGGTAACAGCTCTTTCAGATAAAACCTCTTTTCGTCTTTTACCACCAAATTCTAAAAAGAGAATAAGACTCGGTTTTGGAAATACTGGAGAACCTTTTGATAAAAAAGTAACCAATTTAATTAATGCTGCTGAAGAGGATGAACATTTCGCTTTTGCGTTATCAATGTATCATGATGCTCTACATGAAAATAATCCAAGATTCAAAATTGCAAGATTCTTTGCCTGTCTTGAGTCTCTTGCCTACAAAATAAAATCCGAAGAAAAGCCATCCCGAAAAGCTGTGAAATTCTTAATAGGAATAGAAGATGGAAATTCAGTAAATGCAACAATTGATGGAAAAGAGTATAAATACGATAGAATTGAAATTGCTGGCAGAATCCGAGATAAGTTATTTCATGGTATTCCATTTAGAAAAAAAGACCTAATTAAAGAAGCTCAAGATGCCTACGAGTTATATGAAAAACATCCAGAACATATTGCTAATTCTTTAAAATCAGATTGTGAAATAGAAATTGCTAGATGGGCTAATGGAGCTTCAAGAGGTCTGAAAACCAACTAAAAACGGTATAACCAAGCATTAAGCGGACGTGCCTCGCCAATCCTTTGCCGCTCTTGGTTTTAAAACTCATCATTCGTTAGTTGCTAATTCAATATGAATCCGTAAAGGCTTATGCGCAAAGTCGTTAGCTGGCCTGTTGAAACCAGGAACCTTACGATATTTAACAATGGAATACGACAAAGATAAAGTAGATGAAGTAATGCTCGCATTACTGTGGCTTACGATGTTTGACGAAGGATATGCCGTGCGAGCTTGGAAGGACCATAACTGGGAACATTTGAACCGCCTCCATGAAAAAGGGTACATTGACAATCCCAGAAGCAAGGCTAAATCAGTTATAGTCACTGAAGAAGGGAAAAGACGTGCTGAGAAGCTATTCAATCAATATTTTGGGATTGATAATCCTGAATAGCCTATAGTTTCTTCGTTTAAATCATCCAAAGTTGTTGGTCATGATTTGATTGTCTATTTTTGAACAAATAAAGATCGAAATTATGAGTTCAAAACTACTTGATAGAATTACCAAACAGTCCGATATTTGTCATGGGAAGCCCACCATTCGCGGACTTCGCTATCCGGTTGATTCCATGCTGGATCTGATGGCATCGGGTATGAGCATCGAAGAAATTCTGGAAGACTATCCCGATTTAGAGAAAGAAGATTTGCTGGCCTGCCTGGAATATGCTGCCCGTCTTACCCAAACTAAAAAGTCACAAAAAATAGCTCAGTGAGAGTTTTAGTTGATGCTCAACTTCCGAAACGATTGGCCCACCTTTTCTCTGCCCTCGACATTGATGCCAAACATACCCTTGAGCTGCCCAAACAAAATGCCACTCCTGATCAAGAAATAATTGAACTAGCTGACAAAGAAGAACGGATCGTAGTTTCAAAGGACAGTGATTTTCTGGATAACTATATTCTGCAGGGCCGACCACAAAAACTGTTCATCGTATCGACGGGGAATATCAATAATAATGATCTGATTCGTCTATTCGAGCGAAATATTGAGACGATAAGATCTCTGTTTGAAGATAATGCGGTTATTGAGATAGACGAAGAGGAGATCCAGGTTCATTACTAGACTGGGCCAGCTACATGAAAGTGATAACGATCCTGCAAAACCTACTTCCTAATTCAAATTGCCACATATCCAGCGCATAAGCGGACGTGCCTCGCCGTTGGATTCGGTTCTTGCTAGTCACCGGTCAACTCTTGTAGACTCAAACTAATGAAATGTAGAGTCGTATTTACAAACCTCGCAATTCCTCTAACTCCCCCCATTCAAACTCATATGCTCGATCAATAATGGAGAAGTATGAGCAAAAAGGTTTTGGCTTGAGCAGTAGAAAATGGATTTACTAGGAAAGGAAATGACAGGGTCTCAGAGCCAACCCCCTTCTTTTGTGAAAATTTGCCTGTGTCCCCCCATCTGTACTGACTCAATAGACAAACAGCTGTTATAATCTTGGAGTGCGTTCAACAGGTGAGAAAAAGGCGTAACTAGCCATCAGATGGTTGACCCCAAAGAAGGGCCGCTTTTGGGAGTCTGAGAGGGGTGTCCACTAAAAATATTCTTGCAGGCGACGAAAAGCGGAGAGGGAGGGATTCGAACCCTCGATACCCTGTTTAGGGTATACTCCCTTAGCAGGGGAGCGCTTTCGACCGCTCAGCCACCTCTCCAGGAAAGTCCCAAATATACGTGCCTTAACTTTTCATATCAACGCCAAGATTAAAATTTTTGAGGCGAGCCCTGCGTTTGCCGGAACAAGCCTGAAAAGGGATGATGACAGCTATCCAAGTAATAAAATGATCAGGCTTTACTGGTGGACGCATCCTCATCCAGGATATAAATCTGCGCCAGGTTTCTTCCCTCCTGGGCGTAATCAAGGCCGTATCCCAGTACAAAGAGGGATGGTATCTGGAACCCAACATAATCCAGCGGCACCTCATGATGGGTAGCTTCTGGCTTGTGCAGCAGGGTTACCGTAGCGATGGAAGCGGGATTCTTTTTTTTGAGCTTTTCAGTCATATATTTCATGGAAAGCCCGGTATCCACGATATCCTCAACGAGCAACACGTGGCGGTCTTCAATCTTGGCATCGATTTCTTTAAGGTCGGTTACCTGCCCGGAGGAGAGTTTCTCATCGCCATAACTGCTGAGCTTTAGAAAATCCACCTCGGATGGAATGGTAATATGGCGCAACAGGTCAGACAGGAAGATAAACGCGCCGTTGAGCACCCCGATAAAGATTGGCTTTTTACCCTCGTAATCCCTGTTCACCTGTTCGGCCAGCTCGGCAACTCTATCTTGAATCTCCTGTTCAGAGAGGTACATGGTAAATGTATCCCCGTTGCAAACTACGGTATCCGGTTTGTATAACGCCATCAGATTGTTATCGCTTCCAGGTTATCACCAGGCTGTCCGAGGTATGGTCGTCGCATTTCACCAGCTCGGAAATAGTACCCGGCGGGGTTAATTTTTCGAGGGGCGGAAAGATAACTGCATAGATCGTTTCTTCAAAAGATTCCAGAACCATGGCTCGATCCTTTTGGGCCGCACTTATTTTACGGTTGGTGAGATGATCGGCCACCTTTTGATGTCCCTCCATGCCAAACGGTTGAAAGGCATCTCCGGCCCGCCATCTACGCAACGAGATCGGCCATTGCAGGGTATCAAGGTCAAGGTAGAGCGTTTGATCAAAATCGGGATTATCAAATTCTTCAATAGCAAAAATGAGGCCGTTGTACATAAACGGTCGATCTACCAGCTCATTCTTTTCGAGCTCAATGGCAGAAAATGAATCCACATGCTCAAAGACCAGCTTCAAATAGTTACGATCTTTCAACAGGGAAAACTGCTCCGTGAGTTGAATCGATTGACCGGTCTGAAGATCAGCCAGGTTGTCGAGCTGATCAAGTGCACCGGTTGACACTGTTATTCCCGGGTCGCGCTCTTTCAGCAGATATAGAACAACTGCTTTCTGAAGGGATGGTTGCAGCTGGCTAAATGTTTGCAGATCGAGCCGATCATGGTCGTCAGTGAGCTGCACTTCGATGAAAGAGAGTGCTTCCGAAAAAACCTCCGCCTGCTCCGGTATGCGAAGCACATTTTGCCGCCAACCCGGGAAAAAGTCGGATAGCTTGCTGAGCCACTCATTACGCAGCAGGTTACGCGCAAAATCGGACTCCAGGTTACTCCGATCCGTGCGGAAAGGTACAGCACGCTCTTCGACGAAATCATCAATTTCTTTACGAGTGGTGGTAAGCAACGGCCGGAACAGCGGCGGATCCCACACCTGCATGCCACGCCACGACTCAATACCCGCCCCGCGAAACAGTTTCTGGAGCACCGTCTCAATCTGGTCATCTTGGTGATGGGCTGTGATGATGGCATCTGCTTCCTCCTCATGCATCAGATCGTAAAATATTTCGTACCGCTGCCTGCGCGCCCACTGCTGAAAATTTTGCCCCTCGGCAGCGTCCGGATCCAGCCGTATGGTCTGGCAGTCAAATCCCCATTCAAGGGATAGCTGCTCTACCAGTTCCTGGTCTTTATCAGATGCCTCCCCTCTTTTCTGATAGTTTACATGAACCACCACCGCGCGGACATCGATGTTATGCAATATATGCAGAAGAGCCATGGAATCAGGTCCCCCGCTTACGCCGACAACAAAGAGAGGATCAGTAGTCGACGAAAAACACTTTTCTACCTGGTTAGCTACCCGGGTTTCAATCGGTAATAAGTTCGATCTGCTCATATGAAAACGTTTCTACGGCGGATTCCTGATTAATAACAGTCAATTGACCTTTCTCATCAACTCCCAGCAGCTTGAATTTGCCTTTGCGGTCGTCTCCATTTACCGAAATATGGATCCACCGCCCGTAGCCCACTAGTTTTTTATTGATAGATCGAAGTAAACTATTGTCATTTTTATGCCAAAGCGTGTAGCAGTATTCAATTAAATGTAGAAAGTCGGCAAGCAGCTGTTCACGTTCTAAGGTTGAACCCCTTTCCAGGCAGAGAGAAGTAGCTTTCTTGTCAAGCGATTTGCTAAACGAGATTTGATTAACATTGAGTCCTATGCCCACCAGTACGCGGTCTAACGTACTGCCGGTAAATGTGGTTTCAGTGAGCAAGCCCGCTATTTTCCTATTATTGATGAGCACATCATTGGGCCACTTGATGTAAGCTTCATAATTTGTCTGTTGCTCCACCAAATCTGCTGTAGCCCAGGCACAGGCAAGCGTTAATACGTGAAGACGGCTGCCCGTGTTAGGGCGAAAGGCCAGAGTGAACGTCAGGTTTTTGGCAGGGGCTGATTCCCAGTTTCGCTCGTATTGTCCCCGGCCTTTGGTCTGGTTATCGGCCACGCAGATCATCCCGTGGGTTACCTCGTCACCAGCCAGATCTTTGAGGTGTGAACTGGTGGATTCGATCTCTTCAAAATAACGGATATCATGACCGATCCACTGCGTATCCAACTTTTGCTTAAACCGATCTACATCAAACAAAATTAATTCTTTGTTAAATGGTTGTTGCTACTACACCTGTTGAATTTTAGTGCAGAACGTTATCAGAGGCTGCTAAATGTAAGTATAGATAGTCAGCCAGGATTAACTTGTTTTCCACCCTTCTTAATTCATCCTTTGTTATTCTAATTTCCTATTGCTCTGCCAGTTTGCTTTTAAACAGGTCAATTTTGGGCACAGGGCTGGGATCTACGTTGTTCACGATCGCCAGGTAAAAACTGGTCCAATCTGCCAGCTGCACGAGCGAGAACATCTGGGCCAGCCGACTTTTGCCCCGGGTTTTGAGTATGGTGATGGAGTCTGCCTGTCCTTTAATTAGCTCTTGCGTGATCTCCATTCTTTTTTGGATGCGATATCCATCCTCAGGATCAGTCAAAAACATCACAGACAATCGACCGGTAAGGTGCGCTATACGTTCCCATCCCACAATTTCGGTGTGTGTCATTTCCGGGAATTCATTACGGTAGGCCAGAGTCTTGGAGTTTTCCTCCAACTGGCTGCACCAGCGAGATCCCACTGCTTTCATAAAATTATTGTTGGTATAGATAACCGGCAACGTTTCGCTCAGCTCCCGGGCAAGGTTCAGAGCTTCATTCTCACTAAAATGAGAATAGTATTGGGTTTGCTGATGGAGCAACTCCTCTGTTTCATGAAGAGCTTCTTCTCCTTCAGGCAAGAATCCGAGTTGCTGAAAGATGCGAAACAGGATCACAAAATTATATCCGAGTGCCGCGCGTGCCCTGATTTTTCCCGGTATTCTGAAATAATCAAAATTCTCCCGCGTAGCTTTTAACAGCAGCTCTCCGCCGGAAGTAATAGCGATCGGGCGGGCTCCACGGGATCGTGCTTTTTTCAAGGCCATTACGGTTTCTTCGGTATTCCCGGAAAAACTGGAAGCGATGATCAGGGTTCCTTCTCCCACCCATTTTGGCACGTCGTAGCCTTTTACCACCTGCACGGGAACCTCCGCGGAATCAATGGTATAGGCTTGAATAAGTTCGGTTCCGATGGCCGATCCGCCCATCCCCACCAAACAGATGTTTTCAACCTCTTCCAGGGAGACGGTAATCTCCAGATCTTCGGTAATCTTGACGGCCTGGTTCCACTGGTTGGGAAAATCCACCAGCAGGCTCCACATGTTTGAGAATCATACTGGTCAATAATCGGCTTGGTCAACTCCATACCTGTAACCCCTATAGCGTTGAAAAAAGATCGTTTACTTCCGAAGTAGTGGAAAAGCCAATTACCTTCTGTGCCAGCTCTTCCATCTGCTCTTTGGAATATTTTTTAAGCAAGGTTTTGACTTTGGGAATTGAAACCGGCGACATACTCAGCTCGGTGATCCCCATCCCCACCAGGCAGAGGGCCGCTTTGGGATAGGAGGCGATCTCCCCGCAGACGGCGATGTCAATCTGCTCTTTTCGCGCGGCCTTTACACAGTGGTTGATTAGTTCTAAAATTGAGGGATGAAGCTCCTGGTACAGATCGGAGATCAGCTCGTTGCCGCGATCTACTGCCAGCGTGTACTGTGTGAGATCGTTGGTGCCCACGCTGAAAAAATCGACCTCTTTGGCAAATGCTTCTGCTTTAATGGCCACGCTGGGCACTTCCACCATAATCCCGATATCCACCGTCTCATCAACGGCTCTCCCGTCCTTCTTCAGATCCTCCTGTATTGAAAAGATCTCTTCCTTCACCTGGTGGACCTCCTCCATCACCGATACCATCGGCACCAATATTTTTACGCGGCCTGGATATTTTCCGGCTACAATAAAGATGGATCGAAGCTGATCGCGCAGCAGGTCCCGTTCGTCCAGCAACATCCTGATGCCGCGCCATCCCAAGAAGGGATTGCCCTCCTCGGCGTTCAGGCTGAAAAACTTGTCGCCCCCCGCATCAAATAACCGGATGGTTACCGGGTTCGGTTGGGTCTGCTCCAGGATTTCCGAGTAGAATGCAGTCTGTTTTTCCTGGTCTTCAAAATGCTCTTTCCTTATATAAATTGACTCTGTGCGTAACAGGCCGATACCCGCCGCCCCATATTTCTGAACGTTGGGCAGCTCTTCAGCAAATTCAATATTGGCAAGCAGGGTAAACGGGATCCCGTCTTTAGTGACCGAGTCTTCCGAGATAGTACGGCGAAGCTTCTCTTCTTCTACTTTCTGTTTATTGATCTTCTCCTGGTACTCCCGGAGCTGAAACTCATTGGGATCAATAATGATGATTCCCGCGTTGCCGTCAACAATAAGACTGGAGGAGGTATCTGCCAGTTGGCATATGCGTTTGGTCCCCACAACGGAGGGGATCCCCATTGAGCGCGCCAAAATACTGGCATGCGAGGTTTGTCCACCGTGATTCGTAACCAGCGCGCTGATGTTGTAGTCGGAAAACTGGATTACCTCCCGCGGGCTGATATCTTCGGCGATGACGATACTTCCCGGTTCTATATCCAGCTCAAGAGAATAATTGTTGGCAACATGAATCAGCCGATCGCGCACATCTTCGAGATCTACTATGCGATCCTGCGTAATTTGGTTCTGGCTCTTCCTGAGCATCTCAAGGTAGGAGTCAAACACCTGCTTAATAGCGTAGCCAACCGAGTGTTTTTGATCTTTGATAAGCTCTTTCACCTCTCTCTCCAGCTGGGGATCGTTCACCATCTCAACCTGGGCATCAATGATCTGCAGGGAGGTGTCGTCGACCTCCTTGCGTTTCAGGCGCAAGAGTTCAATTTCTATGACTCTTCTGGCGTCATCAAAAAGATCCAGGTGCTTCTTTACACTGTCCGGTTCAATCTGTTCTTCATCAATGACCGGTTCTGGCTTCTTATAAATGTGTCCCTTGCCTATAGCAATTCCACTGGAGGCAGGGACTCCTTCCAGAATAAGCTCTTTAGATCCAGAACGTTCAACATCAGGGGACATAAGTCAGGTTATTTCTTCTCCAAATCCGTCTTCTATAAGTTCAGTAATGGCTTCTGCAGCGGCTTCTTCATCCGGTCCATCAAGCTCAATTTTGAGCTCAGCGCCCTTTTCGGCAGCAAGCGTCATAACGCCCAGAATGCTCTTGCCATTAACCCGATATCCATGCATATGTATAAAAAAATCCGACTCATAGTTGCTTGCCAGTTTCACCAGAGAAGCCGCAGGTCGGGCGTGAAGACCGGCATCATTTACAATGCTTACTTTCTTTTCTATCATCAAACTACATATAATTTTTGAATTGCCAAGATCAGAATAATTAGCGTAAGTATCCAGATTCCAATACACAGCTTTCCGTCACCAGTCAGGGCATTAGTATAAGGTAAAACCTTAATTCAGATCAGTAATTTTCTTAGAACTGAACATGGTAGCTTTTTACCGCTGCAATTATTTCCACCCTATTCAAAATATCAATTCTGCCAGTAAATCCTGCTTGAAAAAGCCGGCTCACTGCTTATTCAGAAGCCCACTGATCACTGTAAATTGTTCATTGTTCACTGTTTGCTGTTTTGTTAACTTTGAATTCATTTAATCAGCAAACCAAAAGAATAGAGAAGATGTCTGTAACCAAAGACGATGTCCAGTATATAGCCCACCTTGCGCGGCTCCAAGTGTCTGATGAAGAAGCTGAAGGCCTGAAAGATGACATGAATCAGATTCTTGGTTACATGGACGATCTTGCGGAAGTGGATACCTCTGATGTGGAACCGCTTGAGCATGTCACCGACCTGGAATACCGGTTGCGCGAAGATGAAGCCAAGGAACCGGTTGATCATGACGATGCCCTCAAAAATGCACCGGATGCTGACACCGATTATTTCCGGGTTCCAAGAGTAATTGATTAATCATGGGCTCAAAAAAATCAGTCGTTTCTTATAAGGACGATTTTATCTCCTCTCTGCCAGACAGCAAAAAACATATTCTGGCACTGCTTTTCATCTTTGTTCTCCCCTTCATCCTGTTTGATGATGCGTCCCTTGGCGGACAGCGATTTATGGGCGGGGATACCATCCAGTGGCGGGCCAGTGCCGAATCGATCATAGACTACCGGCAAACCCACGACCAGGAACCGCTTTGGGCCACCAACATGTTTTCCGGAATGCCTGCCTACGGCATTTCGGTGCACAACACCGTGCCGCATATCGACCGCCTGATCCGCGACATCACCCGCAGCATCTATCCCGTGGCTCACTTCTGGATTTTGCTGGGCGGCGTCTATCTGCTGCTCTTCCTGATGGGTATGCGCCCGCTTACATCGCTGATTGGAGCTATCTGTATCGGGTTTACCACCTACATCCCCATAATTATCGGTGCCGGCCACAATACCAAGTTTATCGCCTATGTGTTTATCCCCTGGATGTTTGTGGGGTACTGGCTGCTCACGCGCAGCGACAAAAAACTGCTCAGCTTTGCCCTGTTCGCCATCGCCCTTACGCTGGAGTTCCGCGCCGGGCACCCGCAGATCACCTACTACTTTTTCTACTTGCTGGGCGGATGGTGGGCATACGACACCTGGCAAGCCTACCAAAAGAATGAAATCACCCCGTGGCTGCAGACAACCGGATTGATTGTCTTTGCAGGAATTTTAGGCTTTCTCGGCAATGCCCAGCAATACTGGCGATTTATGGAATACACGCCCTACAGCACCCGCGGCGGCTCAGCTCTGGCCGAGGGCAGCGGTGGCCTCACGCTGGACTACGCTTTTCGATGGTCGCAGGGCATCGGTGAACTACTCACCTTGATCATCCCCAACATTTTTGGCGGGGGATCCGGGCAGGCCTACTGGGGACCCAAAACTGTAACCAGCGGACCGCATTATCCTGGGGCCGTAGCTTTTATCCTGGCCTTAATCGGGTTGCTGCGCTCCAAACACAAATTTAAGTATGTTTTCTTTGGCGTGGGCACGCTGGCTCTGCTCTTCTCCCTGGGCCGCCATTTTGAGACCTTCAACCGCCTCTTTTTCAACTACATGCCCTACTTCGACAAATTTCGGGTGCCGGAGACCTGGCTTATTGTTACCGTTTTCTGCTATTCCGTGCTCGGCGTAATGGGGCTGGAGTACCTGTTTAAGCTGGCCAAAAAACAGTCAAAAAAGCTGAAACCCCTGCTCCTTCCACTTGGAATTGCGCTTGGAATCGGGCTTATTTTCGCTGTTGGCAGTGACGCGTTGCTTTCTTTCGAGAAGCCCGGCGAGCGACAGCAATTCGCACAGCAGGTAGCACAGGGAAACAACGTATCCCCCAACAGCCCACAAGTTCAGCAGACGGTTGATAATTTCATGAATACCAAGCTGAAGCCACAGCGAAAAGAACTTGCCTCCAGCGATTCCATTCGCTATTTCATTCTTGCACTCGTGGTCTGTGGACTGATTATTGGATTTGTGCAACAAAAAGTGAGTGCCGGTTATTTTCTGCTCGGCCTGGCGCTGCTGGCATCCTGACGATTACATATCAGTGGGCGACCGCTATACAAACGAGGATGAGATGGTCAGCGAAAATGTGGACCCTGAACGTGCCATCCAGCGGCAGCAAACCGATATCGAACAAATTTTTACGACAGAATTTAGCCAGTGGAAATGGATGGCCCTATCGTGTCTTTCCCTCTGGGGGACAATCCCTTTAACAACGCCGTGCCCAGCTACTTTTATCCAAGTATAGGCGGGTATTCGGGCGCCAAAGCTCAGCCACTACCAGGACCTGATCGACAACCTGCTTTTTACTCAACAGAATGAGCTGAACATGCCGGTGCTCAACATGCTGAATGTGAAGTACATCACCTATCCCCAACAGCTGCCGTTTGACAATCTAAACCAGATCTATTCCGGAAATAACGGATATGTTTTTGAGAATGAAACCGTCCTTCCGAAAGCCTTTTTTGTGGATTCTGTTCATATCGTATCCACCGCCCGAGAAGCGATCAACGCCATGCAGCCGGTCAGCGCCTTTAATCCTTCACAGACAGCCATCGTGTAAGGATCGCCCTCTACTACTATTCAGCGGGACACCACCGCATCTGTTGAAGTAACTCATTACGATGCCCGTTCGATAGAACTGCAGACCAAACGCAGTGCCCCGGGCTACCTGGTGTTGAGTGAGATATATTATCCAGAAGGCTGGCAACTGACCATCGATGGAGAACCTTCTGAAATATACAAAACCAACTATGTGTTGCGCGGCATGAACGTACCCGCCGGAGAGCACACGCTTCGGATGGAATTTAATCCCACCTCCTACATATGGGGTGGCCGCATAGCATGGGGCTTCCAATATTATCCAATGGAGTATTGGGTTGTTTGCGCTGGTGATGTGGTATCGCAGGAAAGATTCTCAACCAGGAAGAATCTCCGGAAAAACAGGGATGTGGTGTAATAGTATAACTGTGGCTTTAAATTCATGATCAGTAACTTCATATCGCTTAATTCCTCGATCCTGCACGCATCATGAAAAAGAAGGCGCTTATCGTCACCTACTATTGGCCGCCAAGTGGAGGAGCGGGGGTTCAGCGGCCGCTCAAGTTCGCCAAGTATTTACCACAATTCGGGATTAATCCTTTCATTCTAACCGTGGACAATCCCACATATCCGATCTTAGATGATAGCCTGGCTGCAGACATTCCAGAGGAAGCCTCGGTGTTTAAGACCAAAACCGTAGAGCCCTTTTCCATTTATGCAATGCTTACCGGACGCTCAGTGAAGGATTCCACCAAACCGACCATCGAGCTCAAAACATCGGCCAACTGGAAGGCAAAACTGAGCGCCTGGGTGCGGCTAGCCTCTTCATTCCCGATGCCCGTGCCGGCTGGCTGCTGACGGCCCGCTCCAAGGCTGCTTCACTTGTAGATCAGTTCAATATCGACTACCGTTATTACTACCGGTCCACCACACTCGGTGCATTTTGTGGGCAAACATGCCAAAGAGAAATGCAACCTGCAGTGGATTGCCGATTTCCGCGATCCCTGGACCGCGGTGTATTACAACAAACTAATGCCACGAACAAGAGTCGCCGCTAAGATAGATGAACGGTTGGAACGTTCCGTTCTTAAGGAAGCTGATGAAGTGGTTGTAATCTCGGAAACCATGGCCGAAATCCAGCAGGAGATTGTGGATCGCTCCTACAACGTAATTCCCAATGGATTTGATCCTGATGATTTCGAGTTTAATCAGCAAGGCGAAGAGCCATGCGATACTGACAAACTTACAATACGTTTTGTGGGCAGTGTGCGGGATGGCGCCATACCGTACGGCTTTCTGGCAAGCCCTGGCCGATGTGGATCGTCCCCGAAAATTTAAGATGGAATTTATCGGAAACGCACATCCTTCACTCCAAAAATGGGTCGACAAGCTGGAGCTAAACCATCAGGTTAAACTAAAATCGTATGTACCTCATGATGAGGCTATCCGCGCGATGTGCACGGCCGATCTGTTGCTGCTCAGCATCTCCAAAACGCCGGGCAGTGAGCTTATTTTAACCGGAAAACTATTTGAATATCTTGGTTCGGCAGGCCAATCCTGTTCCTCGGTGCAACGAATGGTGATGCTGCCAAAGTAATTCAACAGGCTGGGCAGGGCGTCTGTTTTGAACATGATGAGGTTGATAAAATCACGGCATTTTTAAACGATTTTTCTGCATCCACTGCTGAAAAATTTAAACAACAGCAGGGTCATCGCGACCATCCTTTCTCCAGGATTCGGCTTACAGAGTCGCTGGCAAAACTAATCACCAACTCGTAGAATAACGGTATGGATCCGCGCAGCAGGTATGTTATCGACACATTTCGGCATCTATATCAGGTACCTGAGACAGTTTCCATCTCTTTTGGAAACTTACCCGAACAGCGCCAGGCGAAAATCCATATTCCCAATCATGCGGGTCCTTTTTTCGAGGCTCGGGATAGCCTGGATCACACAAACCTTGTTTACAAGCAGTGGCAAAGAAACCCGACGTACCCTTTCTGTTTGAAGATTCGGATTCAGCCCGAAATCATAAGGTCGGGATGCAAACCGGGTAACCATCAATTACGATATCATTTCCGCCTCCTTTTATTTTCTGAGCGGATGGCAGGAATATACCTCCCAAAAGCGGGACACACATAGACGATTTCCTTTTGAGCAAAGCCTGCAATACACCCTCAGTTCGCCGCATATCCCGTTCGTAAACTACTATTTCGATATTCTCAAAACAGCGATTGGGCAGACTTATGAGCTAGAACTGGAGCCCCGAAAAGTGGATGGACATCAATACACGCTTGTACTCTCCCATGATATAGACAGTGTATATTCCGGCTGGCTACAGGATGGCTACGTTGCCCTGAAAAACGGAAATCTTGGCAAGGCGGTTGAGATCTTCCTCAACAAATTGCAGGGAAAAGATCCGTGGTTCAATATTGAAGAGATCCTTCGGTTTGAACAAAACCATGACGTAAGCTCCACCTTTTTTTTTCTGCCGACCCAGGAAGAACAAAACGGCATCAAGCATGCTGATTACTCAATTGAAGATCCGGCTATCAAAAACTCCATGAATTTGATAGCGGAGGCCGGCTCGGAGATCGGGCTGCACGGCGACTATGAGGCTCACCAGTCAGCCGGTGCAATGGCGCGCAGTATCCAGCAAATTAATCGTCCGCTGCAGGGTAACCGATTTCATTACCTGATGTATAACGTGCACAAAACACCCGGCCTGCTGGCGAACTCCGGGCTTGCCTATGACAGTACGCTCGGTTTTTCGGAGCATATCGGCTTCAGAAACGGCTACTGCCATCCCTTTTATCTCTATGATCTGCAAAAAAACCAGCTTACAGATATCCTGGAGTTCCACTCGCTGTCATGGACACCACCCTCCATCATGAAAAATATATGGGCCTCACCCCGGATGAAGCTCCGAAAAAAATACAATCCCTGATGGACGAAATTAAAACTTTCAACGGCGCTGTGTCGATTCTGTGGCACAACAGTTATTTTTCGGAGCTGAAATTCAGGGGCTGGAAATCGGTGCTTTCTGATTTAATCAAGATGACTCAAGCCTCCGGTGGATTGGTAACAAAAGCAGAAACGGTTATCCCAACATTTAACAGGTCTTCGCATTGATGGAGCAACAACCGCGCGTAGCACTAATGAGAAATCGGATCTATCCCGGTGGAGTTTTCCATGTCATGCTCGAAATGATCCGGATCTTGAATCCGATGCGGCATCGTGCCCGATCTTGTTACGCTAAAGTCGAAAGTAACCCCGGAAATAGCCGCAGAAAAGTACAATATGGATGTACATTTCAGGGTACGCGAGATTCTTACTGATGTCCGCATACCTTATGAATGGCACATTATCCTGTTCAACAAGATCAGCCAAAATTACCTGCAGGATTATGACCTGGTCATTAATCACAACAACACATCTTTTTTATATAAACGACCGGAGGCGCAAAAAATGGTTAGTTACGTGCATTTTCCACGGAAAGCCCGGGGAATCTCGAACGCTGTTTCCATTCACAGGCCGAACGGGCCGAAGAAAAAATGGTATCACTTTCGCAGTGACGCTTTTAAACTAAGCTCACTGGCCTATAGATTTGATACTGCCGTGGACCCTGAGGAACGATACTTGGCTAATTCTGAGTATACCAAGCAGGTGCTATTGGACCATTATGATCTACCCAGTGATCAAATTGAGGTGCTCTATCCACCGGTGGGCATTAATGGTGAGATGGGCTCCGCTAAAAAAGATGAATCACTGATCATAACCCTGGGTCGATTTTCGCCTGAAAAACGGCAGTTGGAGCAGCTCAAGATAGCACGCAAGTTGCCGCAGCTTAATTTCAAAATTATGGGATTCCTGTCTAACCAAGACTATTTTCGGCGCTGTATCGACTACCTGAACGATCATCAGATTAAAAATGCGGAACTGATGCCCAATCTGCCGTATGATACCTTAATGAAGATTCTGGATCGCGCTGGCCTCTTCCTGCATTCACTGCAAAATGAACCGTTTGGTATTACCACGGTAGAGGCCATTTCGCACGGCTGCATCCCTATCGTGCCAGATTCCGGTGGACAGAAGGAGATTGTACCGATCGAAGAATTACGTTACGGAAGTAGCTCCGAAGCGGTTAAATTGATTGCAAAGGCTGCAAAAAAATCTGAAGAAGAGAAAGATAGATTGAGAAATCATCTTTTCGAGGGGATACGCCAGTTTGAAACCCCTAATTTTGAAGAGCAATTTAATAATCTGCTAAACCAGGTTCTAAAATAGAAAAATGAAATTCGGTGATATCCTGCAAAAGTTTTATGAGGCCAACGCCAATCTGTACCAACGGCTCCAGGAGCAGCGCCAGATTCATCAGCAAGCCGAAAACGTTAATGTTAACGCCCTGTATAATGAGATTCACCAGCAGGCTACACCCTGTTTTGTGCTCTCTACGGGCCGTTGTGGTACAAAACTGCTGACTACTATTTTGCAGAAAAACAGAACTGTAAAGGGCAGAACATGTGCCCACGCCCGAATTTACCCACTACGCGGAATTTGCCTACCGGCATGCCCGAAGACCAACCTGAAATCGTCTCCAAAATAGTAGATGCTGCCCGGTATGAACAGATCCGCAATGCCTGGTTGCTGGATAAGAAATACATAGAAACCAACAACCGAATAACCTTTTTTTGCTATGCATTATCTGAGCTTTTCCCGAAAAGCCAGTTCATCCACCTGGTACGCCAGCCGGAAGCTTTCATTACCAGCGGGCTGGCGCGTGACTGGTACAGCAATTCCGTGCTGCATGACGAAGGAAGAATTAAACCCACGGACAATGAGTTGCAACAGGTGGAAAAAATTGCCTGGCTTTGGAATGAGACCAACCATTTCATCGAACAGTTCAAGCGGGAAATTCCCTAGGCGGCCGCGTGATGACCGTCCGCTCGGATGAGCTGTTTTATTCGGCTGAAACAAGCATTAAAATTTTTAATTTTTTACAGTTGGAGCCCCCTGAGCGATCCATCCTTGAAGAGATGATACGGAAGCCCGTAAATAAGCAGCCTAAAAAAAATATAGCAAAAGATGCAGTAACCAGCGGGCTGCTGGAACAATTCACCCCACTTCGCTCCCGCTATTTTGGGTAGAAGTCAAAGCTAATGAACTCATCACCACTGCCTCCCTGTCAAAGCTAATACGCAGACAAGAACAGCAACACCGAACACGCCTGCTAATTCTGGGCCTGCCGCCGCTCCGTAGCACCTTTCTCCTGCCGGGCAAGTCTGCCTCAGCGCCGCACTCACAGGTAAGTATGATCTGCGAGGATTTCGGGCGAAGCTGGATGGATGTGATAGGCAAACCGATTGTCGGCAACAAACTGTGCGTGCCCCGCCAGATCGATATAAACAGGCGGAGGAATTTTACCGTTAAACTGGCCAACCGCCTCCACCTCCTAAAACGATGGCCGAAAAGTACATACTGCATCAGCGATTACCTGCAACTGCCTAACCTGAAGCTGATCCTCATCAGGAGAGCTCCCCGCGATGTCCGAAACAGCATAGGCAACCGGGGCAATCTTACCTGGACGGGCCTCGATGGAAACGTAAAGACCCAGAACATTGACGATGAGGATATTGACTACACCATTGAAAAGGGAACCGAAATTCTTGATCAGCTTGAAGCCCGCGACGAAGTCATTGTTATACAATTTGAAAAGCTGATAAATGAAACGGAAGCTACTCTTCGGGATCTGGCGACTTATCTCGGCGTGGAATACGAGGCGCAGATGATAGCACAAGGCACGCGCTGGAACTGGATGTATCCCAAAGAGAGCAGGGAAGGGATCGACAAAAAAAAAGCCTAGCTTTTCGAAAGATTTTCCCAATATGATGGCAATGAAAACTGTTCTTCCGGCTGATTCATTCAGAATTTACGCAGTGCTTTTTTTAGAATCTGCTGTGAACATGTATTATTGAAGAGATTTGATCCTATTTACAAAAGCATATAAATCTGCATTTTTGCAGTAAAATATCACATTATGAATGAGGAACCGATATTTATTCTGGGTGCTCATAAATCAGGTACAACCCTGTTGCGAAGCATCTTCGACGGGCATCCGGCCCTGTTTGTGATACCGTTTGAATCTCACTTTTTCCAGAACTTGTGCTATTGGATAGATTATGACTACAGGAAGGAGCAGCCACGAACGCTCACGGACCAGGAGATCATCAATCGGTTCCGTGAACGACTGCGGCATCTCAACGAGACAGAAGACAAGCTGGGTGACACGCCTGAATCCTTCGAAATCGATTTGCCTCGTTTTATGAGAACATTCGGGCAGTTCTCCACCTCAATGACCCAAAAAGAGCAGTTCGAACTCTTCGCCGAAAGCGTGCATCAATCACTGCTTCGACGAACCGCTGCCCAGGAGTAAAGGTGGTGGAAAAATCGGTGGAGCATGCTGAGTTCGCCCCGCTACTGCACAAAATGTTTCCCCTGGCGCGGTTCGTACATATAGTTCGCAATCCCTACGGCAACATCGTGTCACTGCGGAAAGCAAAGACCATTCAATCCAAATTTCCGCTGGTCTTCCGTATGCTGGACTCCCTCTACAACAACTATTATCACCTGTATCGGAACCGTCAGCTCATAGATGATTACTATATCATCCGCTATGAAGACCTGCTGAGCAATCCTGAACAGCACATTGAAAAGCTTACGCAATTCCTCGAACTACCGATGCATGAGGCCCTGCTACAACCAACCAAGCTGGGAAAATCAGTGGAGCGGCAACAGCTCCACGGAGCAGGATTTCTCCGGGTTCGATGCAAGCCGAATCGACAGCTGGAAGGGGTCCATCACCCGATGGAAGCGCTATTTATCAACCGCCACCTCTCCTACCCTTTTGAGGCGTTCGGTTATACTAAATTGCCCGATCCCTCTATTAAGGACTTCCTAAAACCGGCAAAAAATGAAGGAATAAAACGCTACCTGATCAACCGCCTCTATCTGGCGTATCTTTCATACAACCCGGGAAAAGAACTGTGAGGAGATTCATTTGGGCGTAATTATCCGACAGAGCATTCAGAATACGGTGATCGCCTACGTGGGGGTTCTGCTGGGTTTTGTTTCCACGATTATTCTGTATCCCCGCGTGCTAACCACCGATCAATATGGGCTGATCCAAAACCTGATAGCTCTGGCCATGATCAGCACCCAGTTCGCCCACCTGGGAATGAAAAACACCATCATTCGGTATTTCCCCTATTTTAAAGAGACACGGACCAACAAGTATGGACTGCTGTTTCTGACTATCGTGATTCCGCTTGCGGGCTTTCTCTTTTTTTGTGTGTTCTTTTTTCTTTTCGATGATCAACTTGTCCGGTATTACACCGACCAGTCGCAGCTGTTTGAACAATACTATCTTTTCCTGGTGCCGCTGGTAGGAATGGTTCTCTATTTCGAGGTACTCAACAGCTACGTGCGCGCTCTGCAGGACTCGGTTACCGGATCTTTTCTCAACGAGGTGTTCATACGGTTTCTCGTCGTAGTACTGCTGCTTTTACACTGGTTTGGCCTGTTCAATTTTGCCTGGTTCATAATTTTCTTTGTCCTGATCTACAGCACCCAGCCTGTAATACTGCTCGTATATCTATTTGTCAAAGGCGAGCTCTCCATGAAGATTCCGTTCATTGCCGGGAGAAACTGGGAATTAGCCGGCAAGATGTTCACCTATGGCATCTATACGCTGCTCGGCGGGCTCACAACCACTTTGGTCGGCAGAATCGATATTATTATGCTGGGGATGATCGCAAGCCTGGGCGATTCCGGCATCTATGCCATCGCGTTTTACGTGGGATCGGTCATTGAAACCAAAACGATCGATTTCCAAGATTGCTACTCCCATACTGTCCGGACTGATCAAGGATGAGGAGTACACCCAGGTCGGAAATCTATACCAGCGCACCTACTCACTGAACCAGCTCATCGCCGGAAGTCTTCTTCTCAGTGGGGATCTGGGCCAACATGCACAACTTGATGGATATTCTACCCCCTGAATATCACAGCCAGTGGGTCATCATTATTATCGGGGTTGCCAAACTGATCGACATGGCTACGGGTGTCAACGGGCAGATCATCCTTCACTCCAAGCATTACCGATTCGACCTGTACACTATGATTTTCCTGGTGATTCTAACGGTCGCCACGAACTACCTGCTCATCCCGATCTATGGGATTCTGGGGGCTGCAATAGCCACTGCCCTATCAATTTTGGTCTATAACCTGATCAAATGTATTTTTGTGTGGATAACGTTTTCAATGCAACCGTTTCACTGGAGTTCGTTGGCTGTGTTGGCCATAGCCGCGATCTGCTTATCTGTTGTCTTTCCAAGTGCCGTACATGCTGAATTTTGTGGTGGATGTAACCGTGCGATCACTGGGCATCACTTCTGTTTTTCTGGGATTAATTCTTATGTTTGGCTTGTCGGATGATGTCCAATCACTGGTTCGTGAAAGTCTGAAGCGTATCCAGCTTTTTCTGAACCGCCCAGACAGGAGTTGAATGAGTATCAGCCATAATAAACTTAACGAAGAGCGTTCAGAGCAGTACCGAAAACCGCCCGAGGAGGAGCAGTTTCTTGAACAGCTCAACGACCATCTCATCTCCCTTGAGCAAGAAACCTACCGCGATATTTCGCCTCAATTCCCTTTTCTTTTTGTCATTGGGCCACCACGCTCAGGCACTACGCTTCTCAGCCAACTGGTAGCTCATTGCTTGGATGTGGGCTATATTAATAACCTGGCCGCGCGTTTTTGGAAAGCGCCTGTTACGGGTATCAAATTTTCCAGAAGCGTGCTTGATATGAATAATATTAGCGCATTTAAATCACACTACGGGGCTACAAAGCAGCTGGCGGATATCCATGAGTTCGGGTATTTCTGGCGCCACTGGCTTAAAAAGGATTCCTTCAAAAACATTAAAAATGCCCGGCAAATTGAGGACCATATCGACTGGAATGGCCTCCAAAAAACGCTGGGAAATATGCAGGCACAATTCAATAAACCGATGGTGTTCAAAAACATTTTCGGCTCTTATCATATACCAAAATTAAACGACCTGCTGGGACAAACACTTTGGCTGTATATAGAACGTGATCCGCTGGATACGGCGATCTCTATCCTGAAAGCACGGCAAAAATATTATCGAGGATCTCGACAAATGGTGGAGCTACATTCCCCCTCAATATGAACAGATAATCGACAAGGATTACCGGGAGCAGATAGCCGGACAAATTTTCTATCTTAAAAAATTCTACCACGAGGAACTTGCCAGCCTGAAAGCGTCTGGTCGAGGATTGGCGTTCACCTACGAACAGCTTTGCAGTGATCCAAAATCAGTGCTTGAAAGCATACAAGGACGAATTAAGGAATTGTACCAGGCAGATATTCCCCTGTCCCAGGAACCACCCTCCCATTTCGAGCTGCATCGCTATAATGATCACCAAGAGGAAAAAGAACGATTCCAAGAACTTCTAAACAACTTTAAGTAGATGCCTATTGATTCACCGATTGTCGCCATCCATCAGCCGAATTACATCCCCTGGCTGGGGTATTTCCATAAGATGCGGGAGAGCGATATTTTCGTGCTTTTAGACGCTGTTCAATACCCGCGGGGCCAAAGTTACGCCAACCGCAACAAGGTGAAAACGCATAATGGCACTACATGGCTGACTATCCCGATCTCAACCCCTTCCGGTGAAAAAGGCAAAGTTCCCTATACGGAGGTTGAATTTGCCAGCACAAAGTGGAAGCGGAAACACCTGCGGACCCTGCAGATGAACTACAAAAAGGCTGGCTATTACGACGAAATATATCCATTTATGGAGGAAAAGATCGAGAAACATATCGACTTCGTAGAACTGAATATCGACCTGATTACAACCATCGCCGAGTACCTGGCAATAGACACGCGCCTGGTACGACTGTCCAACCTGCCAGATGACTTTGGAGATAAAACAGAGCTAATTATTGACATCTGTAATCGTCTTGAGTCAGACATCTATCTATCAGGCACCGGGGAGGCAAGGAATATAACGATGAGGAGCTGCTGAACGAAAACGGCATTGAACTGCGCTATAGCAAGTTTGACCATCCCAGATATCCACAGCTGTGGAATGGCTTCGAAAGTCACCTATCTATCATTGATCTGCTTTTTAACTGTGGTCCGGAAAGCAAACGCATTCTCTTCGGCAAACAGTGAGCACTTAAATCACCACTTTACGCGAATCACTTCAAAGGCCTCAGCATAATCTGATTTCACCTGTACGCCCCGTACTTTAGCCAGTCCCCTTATAAACTCTTCCGTAAAATAATTACGGTTCTTTTCCACCTGTGATTTGTAGAGCTTAAGGATCTCCCACTTTTTATCAATGTGTGCCGGCCTCAGGGTAACGAATGCCTGCGCTGAAAATGTGATGTGATTCCACGGAAGTTCGTAGCCCCACACGCTAATCTCCTTAAATGCTCGAAGTCCCTCATTATTCACAACTTGGTGATCCTGGTGTAAGTCGCTCCCGGAAGGCAGAAGCACCATTTCAGGCTGAATTTCTTTTTTTAACTTTACCAGTTCCTCCAGTACCTCCTGTCGCGAATAGTTCAGCTTTCGCACTTGGTAATCGTAAATATAGCGTCGCTTCTCGGGTATGCCGAGCATATCCATCGCGGCATTGAACTCCTTGCGCAGCAGATCGGGATCACTGCCAGGCGGCAGAGAGGCCCGGGCCGTTGAAAAAGCGGCTACATGCACTTCCACATCATTTTCCAGCATCCGCACAAGGGTGCCGCCGCACCCCAGCTCTGCATCGTCTGTGTGGGGAGCCAGTACCAAAACGCAATTAAGCCCGGTAATGTCGGTCATCTCAATAAATCCGTAAATTTTATTATGTTCTTTTTCTAAAAATGCTAAAAGAAGGTACCGATTTACATGAAGGCCATCAACGTAATTAACCCCGGAAAAAACTCAACGCTTGAAATCCAGGAAGTTCCTACTCCGGCTCCTGCAGAACATGAAATATTGGTAAAAGTTGAGGCAACAGCTCTTAATCGGGCGGGAAGCCTCTTGCAACGTAAAGGTAATTACCCTGTACCCGAAGGAGCGAGCAAAATCCTGGGATTGGAGATGGCCGGAGTAGTGGAGAAAGTCGGGGCTGAAGTATTGCGCTGGCAGCCGGGTGATTTTGTCTTTTCCCTGCTCCCGGGCGGGGGTTATGCAGAATTTCTGTACCGTCCCTGAAGACATGGCAATGCCGATCCCTGAAAACTTATCCTTCGAAGAAGCTGCCGCCATTCCCGAAACATTCTTAACAGCTTACCAGGCATTAAAGTGGGTGGGCACTGTCCAGAATAAGGAAACAGTGCTTATACACGCAGCCGGAAGCGGGGTGGGCACCTCGGCTATTCAGCTGTGTAAAAACCTTTTTAATACCCGGATATTGGCAACGGCAGGCAAAGAACGAAAGCTGAAGGCTGCTGAAAAACTAGGGGCCGATTTCACCTATAATTACCAGAAAGTAGATTTCCCCGAAGCAATTGAATCAGACATCGGTTCGGATGAGATAGATCTCATAGTAGATTTTATTGGGGGATCTTATTGGAATCAAAATATGAGCGTGCTTGCTCAAGACGGACGTCTTGTCATCCTCTATCCATGCTGGGCGGCCACAAGGTAAAAAAAATGAGTCTTATCCCGATTTTGCGCAAACGTCTTTCGGTGAAAGGCACTACCCTGCGGTCGCGTCCGGTTGAGTATAAAATCTCTCTGTCCGATGAAATTCTATACCCATACTCATGAACTATTTGAACGTGAAGTAATCCATCCCGTAATAGATTCGGTTTACAAATGGGAGAACGTTGAGGAGGCACACCAACGGATGGCCAATAACAAAAACACAGGCAAGATTATACTTACCGGGATGTAAGGGTTACGGCCAAAATCCTGATAAAAACCGTTTTTAAAAGTTTAGTATCTTGAGGCTTCCCCATAGCAGGATTATAACTTTTCTTATAAGATATTCTGCCCAGCCTCTGTTATCTTTGACCAGAAATTCAACCCAATTTATATACAAATCGATTCATGGCGCAACCGAAATATCGTACGCATGTTGGGATGGTTGATATCCTTCCCGGTGAAGTTGAAAAATGGCAAACCATCGAACGCATTATCCACGAAGAAGCCCAAAAGTTTAATTTTGAAGAGATCCGCACTCCTATTCTTGAGCAAACCGAGCTGATCGCCCGCGGAATCGGCCAGTTGACGGATATCGTTTCAAAGGAGATGTTTGCCTTTGAGCGGGGCGATGACCAGTATGTTCTGCGCCCCGAATGCACCGCGCCAGTGGTACGAGCCTTCGTGGAGCATCACCTTGAACAACGCGGCGGCACCCAAAATTTGTATTACATTGGACCGATGTTCCGCGCCGAGAAGCCCCAAAAAGGACGCCAGCGGCAGTTCCACCAGTTCGGTGCCGAAATCCTAGGTAGTGACGATCCCGTTGCCGATGTAGAGTGCATGGCGCTGATGATGAGTATTTACGACCGGGTAGGCATCTCCAACACCAGCCTGAAGATTAATTCTGTGGGAGATCCCGAAAGCCGCCAAGCCTACAAGGAGGCGCTGATCGATTATTTTACACCCTACAAAGATGAGCTGAGCGAGATTTCTCAGAACAGGCTTGAGAAAATCCACTTCGCATTCTTGACTCCAAAGAGGAAGAGGATCAGCCGTTTATTGAAGATGCGCCGGTAATCAGCGAATTTTTGAACGATGAATCGACCTGATCATTACACGAAAGTAAAGCAATATCTTGACGAACTAGATATATCCTACCTGGAAGATCCCCACTTGGTGCGTGGACTAGATTACTATACCCGCACCGCTTTTGAGCTAATCAGTCCGGATTTGGGAGCACAAGATGCCCTGGCTGGTGGAGGACGGTATGACCTGCTGGTGGAAGAAGTGGGCGGGCAACCTACACCGGCTGTTGGATTTGCTGCAGGCATTGAGCGCCTGATACTGGCCTGTGATGAGCTGGATATTAAGCTCTCTGAGCCGAAATCGGTGGATGTTTATATTGTCACGATCGGTGAGGAGGCGCAGAATTGGGCCATTCAGCAGCTCCCTAAATTCCGCAAGAAAGGATTTTCTGCGACAAATGGATTATGCCGGGCGATCCATCAAATCTCAGATGAAAGATGCTGATCGAGAAAACGCGCGTTATACTATTATCGTAGGCGGAAATGAGCTAAAGGAAGGCAAGTTTACTTTTCGGGATATGGAGGCCAGCGAGGAAAATCAGCTGCCGCTGGAAGATATTTTTGCGCGGTTGAAGAAAAGGTTATAAGCAAAGTTAAAGTAATCAACATTAAATGCTGATTTTAAATGATAGAAAATTCATCAAGTCACCGTTTGATAATGAAGCTGAACTTGAGCAAGTCATCATAGATAACTACGAGCATATTTTTGGTCCTTCTTCTATTTATTTGCCGAAAAAGAAAATCAAAACTTGTGATGGCGCAGGAACTATCCCTGATGGATTTGCTATAGACTTGGCATCAAGAAAGTGGTATTTGGTTGAAGCTGAATTATTACACCATACCGTTTGGAACCATATTGCTCCCCAGGTATCTAAACAAGTTATTGCCTCCCTTCAACCCTATTCCAGAAAAGTTATCCAAGATTTAGCTGTTGCAACTTATTCAAATGATGAAACAACAAAAGAGAAATTTCAAGAATTGGGTATTGAAGAATTAAATGTTAGAAAAGTCATTCAAGATATTTTAGAAAAAGAACCGATAATTGGAGTCCCTATAGACAGTATTTCATCTGATTTAAAAGAATGGGCGAGGACATTAAAGTACAATGTAAAACTGTGGGTTATTTCGAAATTCATTGAGTTTAAAAACACTTCAAACATTATTTATGAATTCCCCGAAGAATTTAAACCCGAAATTGATACTGAAAAAGAAGATGGAGTTGATGAATCCAACCAAGATATAACACGGTATGATGTATCAATATCAGACTTGATTGAAAAAGGCTTCATTTCAGAAAACACACAGTTAATTATGGACTACAGACCAAGAAATGGAGAACAAAAAAGATATACAGCTTTGATTCATGATGACGGCTCTTTGGAATTGTTGGGGCAAAAATTTAGCAGTCCAAGTTATGCTGCCTTAGCAGGTATTCAAGATGCTGGAAGTGATCGTCAAACCGTTAATGGTTGGACAAGCTGGAAAACAAAAGAAGGAAAACTTCTTGCTGATTTACGAGAAGAATATCTCCAACAACATGAGTAACTTTGGTATCACCCGCATTAAGGACTGCCTCGCCAAGTCTTGCCAGCTTTTGGCAGTTGCAAGCTATTCCGTTCGGTATTTAACAAATCAAAATTGTTTTATGCGCAATGTCGTTATAAGAAATCTCTCACCACTTTTTGATTAGTGAAAGATGGACTCGCAATACTATTAACGCAAGGGGCGGAGGGAGTTGTACTCCCGTTTGGTAAGTACAAATCGATGTTGCAAGCCCGATCCGGGATCTCAGGGCCTGTCAGCTTTGTTCTACTTACAATCCATATCAACATTTCTGAGCTTTACGAGATCCTGAAAACGAGTTCAGGATGACACTTTCGTTTAAACGAAATCGATACCCAAACAAAAAAGGGATGATCCCCATAATGGAAACCATCCCTGTAGTTTCTGAATCTGTGTATCGTGTCTAGGCCTCAGTACCCGCGAAAACAGCTTTCATGTAATTTGCGCGCATCTCGGCGATGGCGGAAATCGAAATCCCTACCGGACAAACAGCCTCACATTCGGCATAGTTGGAGCAGTCGCCGAAACCTTCATCTTCCATCTGCTCAACCATGGCTACCGTGCGTTGTTTTTTCTCAGGCTCTCCCTGTGGCAGGCGGTTCAGGTGGGCTAGCTTGGCACCGGTGAACAGCGAGGCGGAGGAGTTTGGGCAAGCCGCCACACACGCGCCACAGCCGATGCACGTAGCATAATCAAAGGCCGTATCAGCAGTTGACTTTTCAATAGGAATTAAATTCGCTTCTGGGGCGGAACCTGTTTTGGTGGATACATATCCCCCTGCTTCGATGATGCGATCGAACGCACTGCGATCAACCACCAGATCCTTGATAACCGGGAAAGCCTTGGCACGGAACGGCTCTATCACGATGGTATCGCCGTCATCGTAATTACGCATATGGAGCTGGCAGGTGCAGGTCATCGCCTTGGGTCCGTGTGCTGTACCGTTGATCACCAGGTTACAGGAACCGCAGATGCCTTCCCGGCAGTCATAATCAAACTCGACGGGTATCTTGCCCTCGGCCACCAATTTTTCGTTGAGCACGTCCAGCATCTCCAAAAAGGACATATGCTCATTAACATCATCAAGGGTATAATCCACAAGCTGGCCAGGCTGGTCAGGCCCATCCTGCCGCCAGATCTTAAGGTGTATGGTCATTGTCTCTGCTGCCATAATTCTAATCTATTTGAAGGAACGCGGATAACACTGATTTCTCAGATTTTCGCGGATTAAATAATCTGTGATTATCCGCATAATCCGCGTCATCCGTGTTCTATTTATAACTTCGTTGTTTTAACTCTACAAATTCGAATTCGAGGTTTTCTTTGTGGAGTTCTTCGTTCAGTTTGCCGTTCAGATCTTTGAACTCCCAGGCCGCTACGTAGGAATAATCTTCGTCATTACGTAAGGCTTCCCCTTCTTCTGTTTGGTGCTCCTCGCGCAGGTGGCAGCCAGCTGACTCGTCGCGATCAAGGGCGTCTTCCGCCATCAGCTCGCCCAGCTCCAGGAAGTCGGCCACACGACCGGCAAATTCTAAATACTTATTGTAATTAGCAGCTTCTCCGGGTACGCGCACATTTTGCCAGAAGTCCTCACGCAACTCACGGATCTCCTCAATAGCTTCTTTCAGATTTTCTTCATTACGGACAATACCGACTTTATCCCACATAATCTGGCCGAGTTCACGATGGTACTCAATCACGCTCTTGTCACCATCAACATTCAACAGCTTGTCGATATGGTCCTGCGCATTTTTCGCGGCCTCATCGAAGGCCTCATGCTTGGTATCTGTATCTGCCAGATCGTTTCCGGCAATATAATTACCGATGGTATAAGGGATGATAAAGTAACCGTCTGAAAGTCCCTGCATCAAGGCACTTGCGCCGAGGCGGTTGGCCCGTGATCCGAGAAGTTCGCCTCGCCCGCTACAAAAAGTCCCGGCACATTGCTCATCAGGTTATAATCAACCCAGAGCCCACCCATCGTGTAGTGCACAGCGGGGAAAATCCGCATCGGCACTTCGTAGGGATTATCACCGGTGATATTTTCATACATATCGAAGAGGTTCCCATACTTCTCTTCAACTGTTTTCCGGCCGTCGCGCTTAATAGCATCACGGAAATCGAGATAGACGGCCCGGCCCGATGGACCTACGCCCATGCCGTCATCGCATATATTTTTGGCATTTCGGGAGGCCACATCGCGCGGCACCAGGTTTCCGAAGCTGGGGTACCGCTCTTCCAGGTAATAATACCGTTCTTCATCTGGAATCTGGTTGGGCGGACGATCATCATTTTTGTCTTTGGGTACCCATACACGGCCATCATTACGGAGACTTTCGCTCATCAGAGTGAGCTTGGATTGGTAGTCGCCAGACACCGGAATACAGGTGGGATGAATCTGCACGTAGCAGGGATTTGCAAACGTTGCGCCCCGTTTATGACAGCGCCATGCCGCCGTTACGTTGGAATTCTTGGCATTGGTAGAAAGGTAAAACACATTTCCATAGCCACCGGTGGCCAGTACTACCGCATCGGCTTTCCATCGCTGAATCTCGCCGGAAACTAAATCTCGGATAACGATGCCGCGCGCCTTGCCGTCGATCAGCACCAGATCCAGCATTTCCTGGCGGGGATGATAATCAATTTTCCCTTCATAAACCTGGCGCATCATCGCCTGGTAGGCTCCCAGCAACAGCTGCTGGCCTGTTTGACCACGGGCGTAAAATGTTCGGGATACCTGCGCTCCACCGAATGAGCGATTAGCCAGCAAACCGCCGTATTCTCGCGCAAAGGGCACACCCTGTGCTACAGCCTGGTCAATAATTTCGTTGGAGATCTCCGCCAGCCGATAGGTGTTGGATTCTCGTGATCGGTAATCGCCGCCCTTGAGCGTATCGTAAAACAACCGCCAGATGGTATCCCCGTCATTGGGATAGTTTTTGGCCGCGTTAATCCCGCCCTGAGCTGCGATACTGTGGGCTCGCCGGGCGGAATCCTGGATACAAAAGCTTTTTACGTTATAGCCCAATTCGGCCAAGCTAGCGGCTGCAGCTCCACCAGCCAAGCCTGTTCCTACAACGATCACATTGTGCTTGCGCTTGTTGTTGGGAGCAACCAGATTAATGTCATTCAAATGGTTGGACCATTTTTCTTCTAGCGGTCCAGATGGAACTTTTGAATCTAGATTCATGAATAGAACTCCATATTTGTGTTTAGAACCCAGTTGATTTGGAATTCAGGCCCTCACAACATTCGCAGGAGCCTTTTTCCATACCAACTGTCTTCCCAGTTAATCCGTCAAGGGGTTATCAAGGCGCCTTGCCCGCCGGTAAAATAGATATACAGTGGAATAAAGAGGAAGCCGACCGCCATAAGTACGGCAAAGACGACTCCAATTGAATAAATGATGCCAGAAAACTTGTTGTGCTTCATCGTCAGAGAAGTGAAGGCGCTCCAGAAGCCGTGCTTAAGGTGAAATCCTAACAAAATCATTACAAAAGTGTACCCAAATGCGTACAGGGGACTTTGGAACTTTTCTATTACCAAGAGCCTTCAGATCTTTCGCTTCTACACCACTCGGCAACGTAACAGTATCGGTGGCACCGAATTTGAATGTGTCAATATGAATAACCAGAAATACCAGCAGGACGATGCCTGTAAAAATCATACTCTTGGACGCCCAGCTCAAATGGCTTGGACCGCCTTTACTCTTCTGTGCTTTATATCCTTCTGGCCGTGCCTTCCGGCGTTTCCACCAGATTGAGATACCCAGGTAGGCGTGCAGCAGAAATCCCACAACCAGCACCGCTTCAATGATGTAGAGGATCCACCCTAAACTTTCAAGAGCGTAAGTGTATTCATTGAAGGCCTGAGCATCACCGAAAATGGTAAGATTACCCAACAAGTGCCCGATAATAAAAAGGATAAGGCCAATGCCTGTAACCCCGGTTAATATTTTCTTACCAACTTGTGATTCTAGCGCTTTTAATATTGATGGCATTGCAATCTGATCGGTGATTTATACTCATTAATCTGCTACTGAAACGAGATGTCTGCCCCCTTCATTCCTCGGTGTAAAAATGAAGCGAATTAGATAAAAAGGCAAGACTATAGGCTTGAAAAGAAAGCAAATTACTTATTCAGAAAAAATCTAAATTACGGACTGTAAATTTCTTACTATAGACCTTCAAAAAATTACCACAACTTCATACAAGTCAAGGATAACCCGTTACCCAATCCCATTGAAAACGGTACATTCGGAAACCTCAGAAACTTACACAGAAAAGGGATCAAAATTTATAGGATACCTGCATCCCACCGAAAACCTGGCTGCTTTCGGAAAATTTCTGGATAGGGTGAAATCGTACCATTCGGATGCCACCCACCACTGCTATGCCTACCGTCTGGATCCCATCAACTTACAAGAGTTCAGCCAGGACGACGGCGAACCCAGCGGCACAGCCGGACTGCCAATTCTGAACAAGCTGAAATCATTTGATTTGATAAATGCCACCCTGATTGTGGTGCGCTATTATGGCGGAACTAATCTGGGAAAGTCTGGTTTGATTGCGGCGTATGGTCTAGCCGCGGAAATGTGCATTAATAAAGCGGATTTGGCGACGGTCGTTCGCACCAAAAATATTAAGATCAGCTATCCCTATGCTCAGCAGAATAAGATTGAACGCCTCAAAAGCCGTTTCAAGCTGATCGAGCTCGACGCCCAATACCTGGCTGATGTAACAATGACGGTGGGTTGTTCACTCTCGGGTGCCGATGAATGTATCTCAAAGCTGGATTCCCTTGAGCATCTCAATATTAACTACCAAATTTTAGGAGACGATTTCGTCACCCGCTAGCGGAGCCTTAATCCCTTACAGAAAATGAGACAAAAATTGTGGCTGAAACTCTGATAACCTCTCCTTACTTTAGGTACCTGAAAGGAAATTACCTATGAAAATTTATACCAAAAGAGGAGATAAAGGCGACACCTCTCTGTATGGCGGAGCACGGGTATCAAAATCCTCTGCGCGCATTAAAGCCTATGGCACTGTCGATGAGCTTAATTCCTGGTTGGGATTAGCCTTGGAATATACCCGTTCCGAAAAAGCCAAGAATGTGCTTGAGGAGATCCAGAAGCATCTTTTTATTCTTGGAGCCGATCTTGCCACACCACCTGACGCCAAAACGAGAATCAGCCGGATTGAAGAGACACACGTAGTATTTCTGGAGAATGCCATCGACGAGATGAGTGAGGAGCTTCCTGAACTGAAAAACTTCATCCTGCCGGGAGGGGCAGAAAGTGGGTCGCGGCTCCATGTTGCGCGCACTATCTGTCGGCGGGCGGAACGTGCCGTTGTGGAATGCAGCAACCATGAACAAGTTTCCGATGTTGCCCTTAAATACCTGAATCGACTCTCCGATCTACTTTTTGTGGCTGCTCGTTTTGAAAATAAAAATGCCGGTACTCCGGAAACTACCTGGAAACCAGAAAGAAACGACAATCAATGACCCATACGCCCCTTCACCAATAAGGCAGGATAAGTAATTTCGCAAGATCTATTTTTAACTCAAAAGACAATTCACACGACTCAAGACTATAAACCTATGGCTTTAATGATTTCGGTCTCGGGCATCCGGGGCATTTTTGGAACTGATTTAACACCTGAAAACATCGTCCGATTTACTGCCGCTTACGGCACGTGGGTAGATCAAGGCACTGTAGTAGTAGGACGCGACACACGAGTTACCGGACAAATCTGTGAAGATATTGTCGTTTCCACATTACAATCTGTGGGATGTGACGTGGTAAAAGTAGGAATTGCCACAACGCCCACCGTGGCAATGTCGGTGCTGGAGCACGAGGCTGAGGGAGCCATCATTCTTTCTGCCAGCCATAATCCTGCTGAATGGAACGCCCTTAAATTACTCAATAGGAAAAGTGAATTCCTGGATGCCGAACAGGGACAGCAAGTCATCAATATGTCGGAAAAGCAGGAGTTCAACTACCAGCAGTATGATGCTATCGGGGCTGTTACTGAAGATAAGGAAGCGCTTGACAAGCACATTCAGCGCATCCTGGACCTCCCGTATATAGATGCCGACAAGATTGCAGATGCAGGCTTATCAGTGGCGATGGACCCGGTGAACGGTACTGGCGGCATAGCCCTGCCCCCCCTGCTTGAAGCGCTCGGGGTGAACAGGATTTACAAAATAAATGATGCCCCGACTGGCATTTTTGCTCATAATCCCGAACCACTACCCGAGCATATGCAGGAGATCTGTGCGCTGGTCCGTGAGAAATCATGCGATATTGGTATTGTAACTGATCCCGATACCGATCGGCTGGCACTAGTAACCGATAAAGGCGAACTTTTCGGGGAAGAGAACACGCAAGCTGCTGCATTCGATTTTATTCTACAGAAAAAGCCAGGGCCGGTAGCCACCAACCTTTCCTCCTCGCAGATAGCCGATGATATTGCAAAAAAATATGGACAGATCTGTCATCGTTCGTCGGTGGGAGAGGTAAACGTGGTGAAAAAAATGCAGGAAGTGAATGCAGTCATCGGAGGCGAAGGCAATGGCGGGGTGATCAACCCGGACCTGCACTACGGTCGCGATGCCCTGGTTGGAGTAGCGATGGTACTTCAGATGCTTGCCGAACGGCAAATCACATTATCTGAGTACAAAGCCAGTCTGCCCAGTTATCATATCAGCAAAAAGAAACTACAGCTGGAGGGTATCAACGGTGATAAAGTACTCCAGAAAGCGAAGCAGCGCTACGCCGAAAATGATCCCATTACAATAGATGGTGTAAAGATCCATTTTGATGAGGGATGGGTGCACCTGCGAAAATCGAATACTGAGCCTATTATCCGAGTGTACTCGGAGGCCCAAACCAAAGAGCAGGCTGACCAACTAGGCGAACGGGTAAAAAAGGAAGTGTTAAGCTGATAAGCAGACCGGCTACACTTTGAAAATAAAATGAATTTTTATCAAGCCCCTACTTTTTTATTTTAGTTTTATTATCAAATCCGAAAATAAGTTCATCTCAATTTTTTATATATGATAGTTTCAATGACCGGTTTCGGTCGCGGAGAAGCCTCCTCTGACGGCTTTGCACTTACTGCTGAAATCCGTGCCGTTAACAGCCGCTATCTTGACCTTTCGATCCGCCTGCCACAGGAGATCCAGGACCGAGAGCTCGACCTTAAGGAGATCATCCAGGAAAAAATAAACCGCGGCAAGCTCAATATTAATATAAAGCTGAATCAAGCGCGGACCGGAGAACCGGAAGTGACGTTCAATAAAGAGCTAGTCAAAGGCTATAAGCAACTACTGGAAGAGATGCGCGATTCTGCCAACATCCAGCAGCCGGTAACTTTGCGAAACCTGATGTCTTTCAACGATATTTTTGTGACGCGTGAACAGGATGAGGAGACGCTGGAAAAAATATGGAAACTGGCCAAAGAGGCTACCCAGAACGCACTTAAACAACTGAATGATATGCGCCGGCAGGAAGGACAGCAGCTTTCCACAGACTTGCAACAACGCATCGCGAATATAGATGATCTCCTGGAAAAAATTAAGATTCTTACCAAAGATCGTGCTTCAGAGGCGCGCGAAAAACTGAAGGAACGCCTGCAGGAGCTGATCGGTGATGAATCCCTGGATCCTGAACGGCTGGAGATGGAAGTGGCAATACTTGCGGATAAAATGGATATTACCGAAGAGGTTGTGCGGCTACAATCTCACATCAAATTTTTTCGGGAAGCCCTGCAGCAAGACGAATCCGTGGGGCGACGGCTGAATTTTCTTTCCCAGGAGATTAATCGTGAAATTAATACGATCGGCTCAAAAGCCAACAGCTCTGAAATATCCAAGCATGTGGTGCACGCCAAAGAGAACCTGGAACAGATTCGCGAGCAGGTTCAAAAACGTAGAGTAGGCGAAATCCACCCTCCCTATTCTAAAGCAGGCCCAAGCCTGATTGAAATTTAAACTTTCTAGACCATTTTTAATTCTATAATGTCTCCGGAGAAAAATTTAGAAGGCAAAGTAATTGTTATTGTAGCTCCCAGCGGCTCCGGTAAAACCACGATCGCCAATATGTTGCTGGACGATTTTGACGAGGTCAAATTTTCAACTTCGGCTACCACTCGCATACCCCGCATGGGAGAAAAAGACGGGCGCGAATACTTTTTCCTCAGCAATAGTGCTTTTGATGAACTGGTCAATGAAGGAGGCTTCCTGGAGTGGGAACAGTACAGCGGAAACCGTTATGGTACACTCCGTTCCGAGGTTGATAAACTTGTGGAATCTGGGTATTTTCCTCTGCTTGATATTGAAGTCAAAGGGGCATTAAACATTAAAGAGGTATATGGCTCTGACTCTATTTCAATTTTTATCAAGCCACCGTCCCTTGAGGAGCTCAGACGTCGCCTGGAAAATCGGGAATCTGAGACCAGGGTACAGCTTGAAACCAGATTAAGCAAAGCCAGGGAAGAATTAGAATACGCTGACGAGTTTGACTACGTTGTTGTAAACGATGACCTAGCTGAAGCCTACGGCCAAGTAAAAAAAATTATCACCAACTTTATTAGATAAGCAGAGATTTTATGTCGATTCAAACTCTAGATATTGAAAAGTTAAATAAGGATACCGGCAATCAGTATGAACTGATTGTAATCATGTCTAAACGGGCCCGCCAGATAGCTGCCCAGGAAAAATTGCAGCTAGACGAAAAGCTAAAGTATTTTGAAGGCTTTGAAGATGATGATGAGTTTTCCTTTAATGAAGAGCAGGAAAACATCTCGAAAGAATTTGAAAAACTACCCCATGCCACCCAGCGTGCCGTCAATGATATGAAGCGCGGGGAGATCTATTTCCGTTACCCTCAAGACGAGGAGTAATCAATGCTTTCCGGTAAGCGCATCATTTTGGGCGTAACCGGTGGAATTGCAGCCTACAAGGCTGCTTTTCTTTTGCGTGAATTACAGAAAAATGGTGCCGAGGTTCGTGTTGCGATGACACCCTCGGCCACACGTTTTGTCGGCATCGATACATTTGCCTCTCTCTCCAGACATGAAGTTGCCGTTGATATTTTTCCTGGCAGCAGTTCTTCTCATGAATCATGGACACGCCATATCGAATGGGGAGAATGGGCCGACCTTTTTGTGATCGCTCCCTGTACGGGCAACACCCTTGCCAAAATTGTGAATGGACAGTCGGATAATATGCTTACCTCTACCGTGCTGGCCGCGCGTTGCCCACTGCTAGTCTGTCCCACCATGGATGGACAGATGTACCAGGCTCCTGCTACTCAAAATAACTTGCAGCAGGCCAAGCAATTTGGCTATCATATTCTCGAACCCGAAGAGGGTTATCTTGCCAGTGGCCTTGAAGGGAAGGGGCGTCTTCCTGAGATCGATACTATATTAGAACGCTGCCATCAGCTCCTTACTAAAAAAAAGATGATGGCCCACTGAGTGGAAAGTCGGTGCTGGTAACAGCCGGACCTACCCGCGAGCATATCGATCCGGTTCGGTTTATCTCCAATCCCAGCTCCGGCAAAATGGGCTTTGCCATGGCTGAAGCAGCCCAGCAGCTAGGGGCTGGTGTCACCTTGATCCACGGTCCCGTTAACATACCTCATCCGGATGGAATTAAATCCGTAGAGATTGTGACGGCCCGTCAACTGTTTGAAGAGGTTAAAAAGCATGCATCGACGGATGTAGTAATTATGTCGGCCGCGGTAGCCGATTTTACCCCGGCTGAAGTTCACAAACAGAAAGTCAAGAAAGACAAGAGCTCTTCTGAACTCGAGCTTGAACCAACTGCCGATATCCTATCCTGGCTTGGCAGGCATAAAAGAAATGGACAGGTTCTGATCGGCTTTGCGATGGAAACGGAGAACCTGGTTAAGAACGCCCGGAGAAAGCTTAATCAAAAAAAAGCCGACTGGATTGTGGCAAACTCTCTTTCTGAAAAAGGTTCAGGATTCGCCGTAGACACCAACTCAGTGCTGTTGTTGGGAAAACAGGCAGAGCAGAAAATCAGCGGTAGTAAGAAAGAGGTCGCCAACAAAATATTAAAGCATATCTTTGAAAAGTAGCTGAGAGGATGACCGCTTGAAATGGATGGAATTGACCCTTAGCCTGAATCCAACTGAATAATTGTAACGATTCCGTAGGAAGCGTGGACTTTTCAATTCACCTGAACAGGCTTGTAAAAAAAGATATTCGAAAGTCTACGTCTAGAAATCTCAACGATCAGGGCTAAGAATTGATAGACATCTGTAAGTATATGTTATCGAATCGGTATAAAACCAGACTGCAGCCTATAATTGACTGATAAATGCGATCTCACAGGCATTTTCTTTAGGACCTGACTTCATTTTGGATTCCAGTACCAGCAATCTCAGTTGGAATGATGCTCTTTTTTAGTCGCCGTATACTACTATATAAAATAGTTGCTCCCCGCGCCGGAAGTTGACCTTTTCCGGAATGAAAGCTCAAAAGAGGCACCATCTGAATTGCCAGTTTTAATCTCAGTATTTAGCTGTTTGGCCAGCTGCTTAACGAGAGTCAAGCCGAGTGAATTGTCAAAAAGATCCTGTTTCTCCTCAGGCAGACCCTTCCCGTCATCTTTTACCTGGATATTGACAGTGTCTGCATATTCTTTCATCAAAACCTTCACGTTTCCCTGCTCCCGGCCCTCAAAGGCGTGTTTTATGGCGTTCGTAACTAATTCGTTTATGATCAAGGCACAGGGTAAGGCCTGGTTGATGTTTAGATTTATGTCGTCAGCTTCAATAGTGGTGTTTATCTGTTTATTGTTCCTATTCAAGGTATCGGTAATGATTTCCACGAGTTCACCAATATAATTTTCAAACTGAAGGTTGGCGAAATCATCGGTTTGATATAGTTTTTCGTGGATCATCGCTATTGATCTGATGCGCAGCTGACTTTCTGTAAAAGCACTCTTTACCTCCTTGTTTTCCCAATTCATCCCTTCAAGCTCCAGTAAACCGGATATTATGGCAAGGTTATTTTTGACCCTGTGGTGAATTTCAGAGAGCAGAATCTCTTTTTCCTCCAGCGAATGCTTAAGCTGACTTTCCGTCATTTTTAGCTGTGTAATATCTATGTAGATACCGAAGGCGGCTATCACTTCCTTATTCAGTTTAACCGGTAGTGCTCCAACAAAGAGGTTGACCTTTTTTCCATCTTTTGTTACCCGTACATCCTCATAGTACCGTTTTTGCCCGGAAAGAGCATTTTTATACAAGCGATCAATTTTGCGCTGGTCAGACTCCGGCAACAGGTGGGTCAACAGATTTTCTCCCACAATTTCTTCCCTTGTGTAACCGAACAAGTCTACAAAACTCTGGTTCACTTTCTGTACTATTTTGTCATTGGAGATCAATGCCATAGCAACCGGCGACTGCAGAAACAGGTTTTCGAAGAGTTTCTTATTCTTTTCAAGCTCCTTCTTGGCTTTTACCCGTTTGGTTATATCCTGCAGCACACCCGACAGTTGTATCAGGTTGCCTTCCTGATCAAAGGTACTTTGGGCACGGCACTGGGTGTGGATAACTTCATCCTCGCGGTTTGTGATGCGCAGCCGATAGTCGAACGCCTGCTCAACTTCACGCGCCTGGCTCATTACCTTTTCGAGCTTACTGCGATCATCGGGGTGCACCATAGAAAGGAATGCCTGGAAGGTCGCCTCAAACCGTTTTTTATCAATTCCCAGAATTTTGTAAAGCACATCCGACCATATCAACTTATCCTCTTGTACATCATAGGTCCACCATCCCAGCCTGGCCAGATTCTGGGCCCGTTCCATACGTTTCTGTTCTTCTTCAAGTTTATCCTGGTATTCTTTCTCTTCGGTAATATCCTCCAAAAAGGTAACAACCGATTTCATTGTACCGTCATCATTTCGCAGTACTGAGGTGTGAAACCGGATATCCAGCTGTTTTCCTCCCCTGACCTGGACCTTGGTTTCAAATGGCTTGAGGGTTCTTTCTCTCTTTAATACGATTCATGCGTTCGGCAAGGCGCTCTTTTTCTTCATCGACAATAAATCCGGTTTCAAGGGGATTTTTGCCGATCATTTCAGGTTCACTGTAGCCAGAAAGCTTGCAGGCGCTGCTGGACCACTGGCTGATGTTGAACGCCTCATCAAATTTGATAAGCGCAAGCGGATTGGCATCGATGTGGTTTTTCAACTCCTGACTTGCCTCGCGATAGTGCTGCTTTACCTCTACGATTTCGGAAATATCAAAAATATGCGCAATCCACTTTGAGCCTCCTTCAGAGGAGGCGGGCTGGGTGGTAATACGTGCATGAAAAATTTCGCCATCTTTTGTTATCTGTCGATGCGTGCCGATGACCTGAGGATCATGCTCAACCGAAAGTGTAGCAAATGCTCTTCTTAGGCTGGAAGCATCTTTTTCGGCCCTGATATCTTCTATTCTAAGCTCCCTGAACTCATCGGCCGAATAGCCATATTTTTCGATGGCACTTTGGTTTACCTCTTCAATCTTGTGCGTCTCCCTATCGAAGACGAACATTGGATTGGGATTCTGTTTGAATAGCAGATTAGAATGCGGCATTTAGAATCTAATTACGGACAAGTCTCAAAAACTAAAAGGGGCCGTAGCTCCTCTGCCTGTGTCTTAAAGACGTCTCCTGATTTTAAAAATGTACTTAGCGAGATGAATCTTTCGCCCGCGTATAGTGAAACAAGATGATATATCTTCAATAGCAGGTTTATTGTTTACCTGCCCAATCAACATAACACAAAGCCAATAACATTAAATACTTTCTAATATTTTAATTTTCAAGTCCTTACCGCCCATCCTGATGACACCGTTCTTGCAAAAGTAAGCCTTTCACTTTGTAATGCGGGGCCTGCTCATGTAAAATGATGACTTGCAGATCCCAATTTACTCTCTTTTAAATACTATTTCAAACCTGGTACCCCCGTTCGAAGCAATCTTGAGGTCTCCTCCCAGCTGATCCGTCAGCTGATCGATCAGTGTCATCCCCAACGACTCTTTGCGCATCTCCTCAAAATTAGCGGGCAGACCAACACCATTGTCTTTTACAATTAAATGCACATCATTCTTTTTTTGATACAGCTGAATAGACATAGCCCCATCTTCACGACCTTCAAAAGCAAAAAGAAATACATTCGATACCAGCTCATTTAAAATCAGTGCAAACGGTATGGCCTGGTTGATATTGAGATCGATCTCTTCAATATCAAAATTAATCTCAACATCCCGGTGCCGGGTGCCGGACAGATCAATATTCAGCTCTACAAGATTATTGATGTACTTATTAAACTTCAGATTGGCAAAGTCCCCGGTCTCATAGAGAGTTTCATGGACTAGAGCCATTGTTTTGATCCTAACCAAGCTGTCGCCAAGGATTTCTGAGATCTCCTCATTTTCTTCACTAAAGACCTGTAATTTCAGGAGTGCTGATATAACCCCCAGGTTGTTTTTTACGCGATGGTGAATCTCTTTCAGTAGTACCTCTTTCTCCTGTAAAGAATCTTCCAGCTGGCGCTGCGTATTTTTCTGATCTGAAATGTCGATATAGATACCGAAGCCTGCCAGCGGCTCTCCCTCAAGATACACCGGGATAGCGCCTACCAGCACGTCGATCTTCTCTCCCTCTTTGGTTATGCGCCTGTACTCTTTGATGAAATCATTACTCAGTAATTCTCCCGCGGGCATTTTCGGAGCCGCATCGTATTCGCCTTCTGGTACGATAATCTTATCCACATCACGCCCCTTCAGCTCGTCTTCAAGATAGCCAAACAGCTCTTCAAACTTTCGGTTTACCATTTTTACTTCGTTATGCTGATCTACCATCACCATGGCAACCGGTGCCCGCAAAAATAGATTCCGGAACAGCTCTTCGCTCCGTTTCAAGGCGTTTTCCGCCTCTTTCTGCTTGGTAATATCCCGAACTATGGCCTGAAGATAGGTGCCATCTTGCAACTCAATGCTGTTGAGGCTGACCTCGGTGTCAATAAGCTTGCCGGTCTTTGTCTCATGCATCCATTGAAAAACCTGAGGAGTACCGGCAAGTGCTTTCTTAATATATTGCTCTCCTTTTTCGGTCGATTTTCTCCCATCAGGCTGAACTTCCGGCGAAAACTTGAAGGGAGTTGATCCTATAATTTCTTCTCTATTGCATTCAAACAGCTCTTGCACACGGCTGTTGCAGTGGATAAACTGCTGTTGATCCATGATAAAAATACCATCATTTAGCCCGCTCAAATAGTCTCCGATATTTTCGCTCGCTTAGCTCCAGTTCCTCGCGGGCGCGAATCCGCTCCGAGGATACTGCCCAGCTGGTTTTCAAGAGAACCCAGCATATCCAGGGAAAAACGTATCCGGTTGCACGACCTCTTCAGACAAGAATTCCAGTATCACGGTAGTCTCATTTCCAACTTTGATCGGCAGGGCAAAGCAGGTTTTCAAGTCGGCCTTGCTGTCACTAGATTCACGGATAAACTCTTCTTTTTCACCAATATTTTTCAAACTGGTGGGAGCCCCATGCTCAATAACCTCCCCGAGAAAGCCTTTTCCGGGTACATATTTAGTGGTATTACAAGATTCAACAAAGAAATCGTACTGCTGAGATTTCTCAAAATACCAGATATCAGAACTCACAAATCGGTCGTTGTTGGTGCGCTTGTACACATGCCCCACCGGCCAGCCGATAAACTTGCATATTTTTTCAATCGACTGTTCCAGCGCTTTGTCAAAATTTTGAATGCTACCGACGGATGTTGAAAGATCGTTGATAAAGCGAATAATCTCGTTCTGCCGAGACAGCCTTCGCTCTGCCTGCTTGGTTTCGGTGATATCTTCTACCAGTGTGAGCAGTGTTTGGGCATTGCCGGAATCATCGCGCAGAACCGAAGTGTGGATACGAATATCCACCGTGTTGCCATCTTTGGCCTTAATCTGGGTTTCGAGTCCCTCGATGGATCGCTGCTTTTGAAACTGCTCGATCCGCTTCTCCAGATAACTACGTACATCATCGGTAAACAGGTTTAGCTCAAGCATCGATTTGCCGAGCATCTCTTCTTTAGTGTACCCGGAGATCTTCTCAGCACCCGCCGACCATTCCGTGACCCGTCGATTCTCGTCCCACTTTATGGTAGCCAGCGGATTTTTCTTGATCAGATGGTTCCAGCTCACGGAACGCTTTCTCTGCTTTGATGCGTGCGTTTACCTCATCGGTGATGTCAATGATGGCAACGAGACGGGATTTGTAATTTTTATATCTGAAAGAGTGAGAATTTATCTGGGCGTAGAACTGGTTGCCGTTCTTTCTTTTGTGCCGGACAACCCGTTCCCGGTTTAGTCCTTCTTTCCGGTCACTAAGCGATTCGTGCAGAGATTGCAGTTCTTCTTCCGGGCGGATATCCTCAATGGTAAGCTGCGTAAACTCCTCGCTGGAATAGCCATACTTTTGCCGTGCCGCATTATTTACTTTCAATATCTTTAGCGTATCCACCTCGTAAATGAGCATCGGGATGGGATTTCGCTCAAACAGTAACTGATCTTGATCCATTCAATATTGCGTAATTCTATTCATCATATTTACTACTAAATTACCGACCTTTCTGGCTAAAATGAACTGCTCTCTACAGATGTGCCGGACTGACCATTCTTAATATCACTATAACTCAAGAAGACAGAATTTGATACAGCTTGAAGTAGGGGATGCTACTTTTTTACTGATTTGTTAATCACTATTTGATACCTGAAATAAATCAGCCGGTAAACAAAGCTGTAAATTGCCTACGGTTGACAGACTTTTCTTATTCCCTTCGTGACTTTTAAAATCGGATTCGTAGAAATTTGAGGTATTAAACGGGAATTTAAACTCATTCGATTGGATTCTTCTCTAACCGAGCAAGATGTTACTTTTTTTAAAAGTCAAATTTCTAAACGTCGATCATGAATTCAACATTATCAACGCAACAATTGATGAGAAATGTTTTGCAGTAGATCAGGGGAAGTCCCAGAGGCCATAAAAAGTAACAGCCTCCAGGATTCCTCCGTGACTATTGTGTCAGTAGATGATATCGACGGTGAAAATATATCATTTCAATTAAATTGCAAAGAATTTTGTAAACTATTTTTTAATAAAATAAGAAAACCTTAATTATATCTGCTGTCTATTATAATACAGATACTAATATCTACTAATTTGCACATATTTTCCTCATGGCCGTCAAATATTTAGCGGCTCTTACCATCAATAGATTTATAAAACCCGCCCATGAAACTCCTGAATGAATGATATACTTTTTTCTAAAAGCAGAATTTGCTGGACGAGAATCGCTTTATTCTTCCCGGTAAGGAGTGTGCGTCTAATTCAATAAAGCCTCGGTAGATCAAACCAAAAACTGTTTATATTTTTAATAGTCATAAAGACTGTGGGTACTGGTCATTTTCGTTATTTCAGCAATTTCAATTCACTCATCCAGTTTTCGCAGAGTTTGGTCCAGATTGATAGTTGTGAGTCGTCCGGGGCCAAACCAAAGCCATGGGGACCATCCTGGAAAAGATGCATCTCGGCGGGCACATTATTTTGTAGCAGGGCACGATAAAACTGGAGGCTGTTCTGCACCGGTACCCCGCTGTCATTCGTGCCATGTACGATGAACGTAGGAGGCGTTTGTTCCGTCACCTGCCTTTCATTCGAAAGTTGATCCACCAGTTGTTGATCCGGATTAGGCCCGAGCAGATTGCGGCGTGAGCCCTCGTGCGTGTAATCCATTTTCATGGTAACTACCGGGTAGATAAGCACCATAAAATCAGGACGAGAGCTTTGCCGATCGATGCTGTTTGAAGCGCTCGGATCTCCATCACTGAATTGAGTGCCTGCAGTAGAGGCAAGGTGCCCGCCGGCTGAAAATCCAAGAATACCCAGCCGATCTTTTTCTACGCCCCACTCCGATGCATTGTCACGGACCATGCGGATAGCTCGTTGTGCGTCATTAATTTGGGAGGGATGGTTGTATCGCTCACCAAGCCGGTATTTTACCACAAACGCAGCTACTCCAAGCTCATTCAGCCAGCGTGCTACTTTGTAGCCCTCTTTTTCCATCGCAAGGTTCTGATATCCCCCTCCCGGAAAAACAACCACACCGGTGCCCGTAGCTACTGAAGACTCGGGCAAAAACACCGTCATGTCGGGTTGATCTATATCTTCATTCCCCTGGGCATTTGGCGCTCCATCCGGCCAAAGAAGAAGCTGGCCATCGGCTCCATCCTGGGCAATTCCAGGTACAGTGGCAACCAACAACCCAATTAGCAAAAAAAATATTTGTTTGATGTTTTGATCACCTATAAAATTCATTTCTTAATTCCCTTTTTTTGTTCGTAAATGATTAAACAGTAACTATTTCCGGCCGATTATCATCTAAGCTTGATGATATTAAAAAATATCCCACACAACAGTTATAAAAAAAGAAGTATAAATAATTGATTATTCATTAGGTATCATCAAATATTAAGCGTACCTTGGCATGTTATATTTAATTTCCCACCTGAAGTGTACTTTTCTGGAATGACGCGTTAACCCAACTCCTTTCATTAAATTAGACCAACAGGTGCTCAAAACACAGTAAAAAACATGGCACAACAAGGCAAAGTTAAATTTTTCGATACCAAAAAAGGTTTTGGTTTTATCGCTCCTGACGAAGGAAACAAAGATATTTTTGTTCACAGAAATAATGTTGAAGGACTTGGTTTTGACCAAGGTCTGGAAGATGATGAAGCTGTCGAATTTGATGTCGAAGAAACACCAAAAGGCTTAAGTGCAATTAACGTACGAAGCCTCGATTACGAATAGTCCGAAGTCTTGCAAGACTTCACTTTTCAGGCCTGCCTCTTTCGGGGCAGGCCTTTTTTATTTTGCTTAATCAGCCGGTATTATATTTGTTTTGCGTACCTGTAAAGTCTTCTTTAAATCGATCCTCAATATTATTTAAAACCATCCCTTATAATTAGAAATGATACTGCACTGATATAAGTTATACATCCTCATGACTAACCCGATTTCTAAGTCTAAAAGAAACTATATCATTTATGTCTAATTGTGTAGCTTTATTGGGATGGAGCCTTCCCGCCATTGAAAGTGTAGAAAAGCTGGATATGCCCTACGTGGTAGTAAGTTTTTCCGATTTTGAAAATTATGCCGAAGAAAATGACATCCCGTTTGTAAGCTGGGATTTTAACCATTGGGATGAAAGCCAGAATTCGCTTCAGCTTATTGAAAAACTTAAACCCTTCAACGCGGATCTGGCCGTACCACTCTTTGAAGAAACCGTTGAGTGGGCCGGGGCGCTTAACTCCATTTTCCGGGATGATCCCCGACTGATGAATCGCGCCTATCTATTTAGAAATAAGGCGATGATGAAGCGCAAAGCCTTGTTGGCCGGTTTGCGTGTTGGTCTTTTCGATGAGGTCTACAACACCAATCAAATTCACCAGTTTATGGATCGCCTGAACGAAGCGAACCTGCAACTGGAGGGTGAAGAGGATTCCTGGGTGCACCTGAAGCCTTTTTCCGCAGCAGGAACTATAGGTCATAAGTTGTTGCGATCGCGAGAGGATATCCAGAATAAGGTGATCGACAAGGATTTTCCCTGCATGGTGGAAAGTCACCTGCCCGGTAAGGAGTTCTCCTGCGAGGCATTTGTGCATGAGGGTGAAATAAAGTTTATGAACATCACCGAATATGTGAAGCTGGGCTACTCCAACTTTGTACCCGCCGGACCTGAACTACAGTCTAAACGTCCCGCCATCAAGGAGGCGATGCAAAAATTGGTTGACGCCTTTGGTATTGAATACGGCATGATTCATCCCGAGTGGTTCCTCACCGAAAATAATGAGCTGAGCTTTGGTGAGGTCGCCTGTCGTATCCCCGGGGGACATATCCTGGAGCTGGTAAGTAAATCCTACGGCTTCGATGCCATCCAGGCGCTCGTGCTCTGTAGCGACCCGGATACCACCTCCGAGCAACTCGACGAGTTTTTCCCCAACGACGAGGATGAAGTGACCTACCACGGAAGCCTGATGATCTACCCGAAACGGGGACACATCTCCAGGCTGGAAGTTCCGGAAGAACTGGAGGAAGACGCCTATTTCGAGGAACATACCCTGTACCCGCCAAGTCCGCACAAAGTGCACGACCGTGAAGGATATGGAAATCATTACGGCACTATCTTCTTTAAAGGAGATGATCCCAAACGCATGGAAGAACTTCTGCATCATTACCGGGAAGTTGACTTCTACGTTTAATGCATTCTTCATTCAAATCTAACAACACATTTTTTTGATGGAGATAACGGTAGACGCTCCAGAAGCAATTATTACCCAATTTGACAACGCCCTGGAAAGCCTGCGCGGGGCGCGCTCCTTTGCGGTTGAACGCTACAAACCCAAAGTAATGAGTGCGGTACATCGGCTGGCGGAGGCTCCCGGCGGAATCCGGTTTCTGTATAAAAGAATCGACGAGCTACACGAAGTTCAGATCTTCAAAGGATCCACATGGGAAAATCCGCAGTCGCTGGTTCCAACGCTCGTGGGCGGCACTTTGAAAGGAGGTGGGGAGTCGGCTGATTTTGAACTGCTCAGTGAGCTTCGCCTTCTGGCTATCGCCAAGGGACGCATTGAAGATGAGCAGATTACAGCTGGTGAAGCCAGTACATTTCTTCAGAAAGTTCTGGCCAATAACCTCGAGTTTCTTTTCCCGGAAGGCACCGAAGAGGCCCGGAAAATCTCCCGTGAACTCTGGAATAAAATTAAAAAGCTCTTTGAGCTGCTTGTAAAAGAGATACCGCTGGAAGGGATCAAGCAAAACCTGTTGGAGGAAGTCGAGATGATCTGCGCGCAGCGTCCGGTTGTAACGGATCGTGCCCAGCGCATCATCAAGTTTGTAAAGGAACAGCTGTCTATTGAAAGTGATTCTGATGTCGACCAAACACTGCGTGAATATGTAGACTGCCTGTACCAGCCTACGCATCATGTGCGGAATAATCCTGAAATCACCTTAGAAGAGTACGGAGAATTCCTTGAACAAGCTGATCACGAACAGCTTAAGTTTGAATGCCAGCAACTAGGTCAGTCGCTTAATGCTACAGGCTTGACCAGTCCCTGGCATGGAGTCTTACTTAACAAAATATCTGACCAGCCGGTCCACATTCACCAGGCACTTTCGCTCAACCAGTCCGGCAAAGCAGAGTTGGAAGAGCATACAGCATTCGTCACCAACTTGATCGATACTGTTATTAGCCCAAACACACATCGTTGCATTTACGGGTTGGGGCGACTCCTGGAGCGCAACCTGTTGTCGCATCAACCAGTACACTCCGGGCTCAAGCGTCTGCTCAACCTTAACATTCATCCCTCCGTGGAGAAAAATATTCTGAGCTCCACGCTTGCCGGCATGGCAGAAAACCCGGATCCCCGCGTGTTGCTTACCGCGGATACCTTGAGTGTGTTGGGGCAACCGCTTGGTATCGGGCAAGGGTGGAATCCAACATGCCAGTCGGCTCGTGGAATCAGCCTGTGGAGCCGTCACGCGCCGGGCAAGCTCCTCAATATGATTAATACGGCAGCTACGGAAAATAACCTCTCCATGCGGTTCGAAGGTACCGAGCTCAACTCCTCACAACTTATGCAGGGACTGGCTAAAGATTTTGATTTCCACCTTGATATGGTCTCCATCGTGCTGGTGCCCCACCTTGATCGCATCTATAACGAAATGATGCGCCGCTGCGCCCTCCGCCCCGACGACGGCCACAAGTGGGTAAATCCCGCCATGTACGGACAGTGGGTGCCCAGCGAATTCCTGTCGGCATACGATACCACCACCGATACCATCAATAACTACGAGGAGTTTGTGCGCACATTTTACGCCACACATCATCCTGTTTTCAACGGCGGACATGATCTGGCGTATCCTAATCCAGTGGGTATTTTTATCACCTCCTCCACTGGCAAGTTGCTTGGCTTTCATGCGGTTTCCATACTGAGAGTTGCCGAGCATGCAGGGCAGATGCGGGTGTATTTCCTGAATCCAAACAACGAGGGGCGCCAGAGCTGGGGACCTAACCTTGAGCCAACGGTTGCGGGACACGGCGAGCGGTACGGGGAATCCTCCCTGCCCTTTTATCAATTCGCCTCTCGCGTTTATGCGTTCCATTACTTAAGTGCCCATCTTAAAGATCCTGAATCAATCCCCCCTGAAAAAGTGGATCAAATCGTGGAGATGGCACGCAGCAGCTGGGGCGAATCTTACACTTGGAGCGAAAACAAACCTCTATAACTGACTTTCTGATATGCATCGTCACTCTTCGAGAATTGAACTGAGCCGGTCTGCACTTCAAACAAATATTGATTTTATCCGAAGTAAAATTGGGGATGAAGCCGTTATCTCATCCGTGGTAAAAGCCAATGCTTACGGGCACGGTATCCAGGAGTTTGTGCCGCTGGCCGAGCAATGTGGAATTCGACATTTTGCGGTAGCCTCCAGCTTTGAAGCAGAAGAAGTGCTGGGGGCCCGAACCACCAATGCCGATATCATGATTATGGGCATCCTCTACCCGGAGGACCTGGACTGGGTGATTGAAAAAGAGGTGGAATATTTTGTATACGACTATCACCGGCTGGAACGCTCAGTGAATGTGGCCAAGAAAATCGGCAAAAAAGCGCGTATTCACCTGGAGCTGGAGACCGGCGGCAACCGCACCGGCATGGAGCACGAAAAATTGGACAAGGCGATCGACTACATACAATCGCAGTCGGAGCATATTGAGTTTGAAGGTGTCTGCACCCATTATGCCGGAATTGAGTCGCTTTCCAACCAGTTCCGCATTCAACATCAGGAGAGGCTTTTTAATGAGATGTTTGAGCAGATTACCGCTTCCGGTCTGCGCCCCAATCGAAAACATACGGCCTGTTCTGCCGCTGCCCTGGCCTTCCCTGAAACCGTAATGGACCTGGTGCGCGTGGGGACCGCTCAATATGGACTCTGGCCCAGCCCCGACATTTACAATTTGCACCTGATGCATGAAAACAAAGCGTCCGACGCACCGCTCAAACAAGTGCTGAGCTGGAAGACCGATATCATGCACCTAAAGGAAGTCTCTAAAAATGAGTTTATCGGCTACGGCACAGCCTACCAGGCTCCACGTGATATGGAGGTGGCCGTCATTCCGCTGGGCTATGGCAATGGGTACGCGCGTAGCCTTTCCAACCGGGGAAAAGTATTAATACGCGGACAGGAAGCACCGATTGTGGGATCGGTGAACATGAATGTGTTTATGGCGGATGTCACTGATATTGATAATGTAAGCCTCCGTGATGAGGTGGTGCTGATTGGCAAGCAGGCAGATAAATCGATCACCATAAAATCGTTTACGGAGTTCTCCAACGCCATCAACAATGAGTTTGTAAGCAGGCTGCCCGAGGCAATTCCACGAAAAATTGTGGAATAATATGTCCAAGTCTTTCTACTACTATTAAATCGCGGGTTAATCGAGGCTGTTTGCAATACGCCGTAAAGTGCACAACTACTGCTAAAATATTGAACTTCATCAACCTGCCTTTGGTTTTTACAGTTGATTTAGGGCATGCAGAACTATTAGCATGTAAATGTAACATCGGCCAGATTTATAAAATTTAAACCTCCAAATGAGGCAGTTTATCTCTTCAAAATCTGATTTTTTACATAATTAAATACTTCAAACTTCCAATAGATTTACATCGTACGTTTAGCATCGTCCTGAAAGTGATCGGCTGAAAAACAGTATAGATTTCGAGAATATGTTCAAAAAATGGAATATTTTTCTGTACGCTTTCTTTTTCGGGATTATGATGTTTGCAATAATGGGATGTTCTTCCCAGAAAGAAACTGTTTCTCTTCCTCTTGAATCGCCTGATCGTTTTTCCTGAAGCTGGAACACTGCAGGTCCCGGATCGCTGGTGGACCTCCTTTGAGAACCAGAAACTAAACACAATGGTGGATACGGCGCTGGCCTCCAATTTTACACTCCGCACGGCCTGGCAGCGTCTGAGAGCTTCACAAGCGGTCGTTGATCGTGAAAGATCAGATCTTTTCCCCGACCTTGAGGCTTCCGCCCAGGGCGGATATAAGCCGATCGCAATCTGAATTTGGAAGCTCCGAAGATATACAATTCGGATTGTCTTCCGTTTATGAAGTTGACCTTTGGGGACGCATTCGATCCAACATAGAAGCTGAAGAATTCCGCGCAGCTGCTACACTGACTGATTACCAGGCGGCGGCTCTTTCCCTTTCCGCACAAATCGTTCGTACATGGTATCGTCTATCGGAGGCCCGTAGTCAGCTTGAGCTGATAGAACAACAAATCGAGACGAACCAAAAAGTACTGGATTTGCTTGAAAACCGGCTGGGCACCGGGCAGATCCAGGGCGTGGATATTATTCGACAACGCCAGCTCTTGCAAGCTACCATTGAGCAGCGCACGTATGCGGAGTCGAATATCCAAGTGCTTAAGCATCAACTGGCGGTACTACAGGGACGATCGCCACAGGCAGGAATCGAAGCTGTTCCGGACAGCCTGCCAGAACTTCCACCCCTGCCCGATACCGGCATTCCTCTTGAACTGTTACAGCAGCGGCCAGATGTCCAGAGTTCGTTTAACCGGCTGCGCGCCGCTGATCAAGATCTTGCCGCGGCTATAAGCAACCAGTATCCGCGTATTTCTTTGTTTGCTTCACTCTCTTCATCCTCCAACAATATTGACAACCTATTCAGAGACTGGGTGTATTCGTTCACCAGCAACCTGGTAGCACCTCTTCTTTACGGGGGAGAGCTAAGCGCCGAGGTCGATCGCGTGGAAGCGGTTAAGCAGCAGCGACTTTTTGAATATGGACAAACTGTGCTTACCGCCTTTCAGGAAGTGGAAGACGCCCTGATCCTCGAAAAACAACAGCGCGAAAGCATTGAAAGCATCCAAGAGCAAGTGAAACTAGCACGCCAGGCGTATGAACAGCTGCAACTGCAATATTTTAACGGAACCAGCAATTACCTCGATGTACTTACAGCGTTGGATGAAGTTCAGCAGCTCCAGCGGGATCTGCTTTCGGCACAGCTTACACTCGTTGAATACCGGATTGGGTTGTACCGGGCCCTGGCAGGTTCATTTGAGACCGAAAGAGAGAATCGGGAATGATTAAAGCGATATCGGTATTAGAATTATATGGATAAGCTGGTTTACATAACTCGCATATTAATTGAATCGTATTTTCAGCCAAACCAAAGTTGATCCAGATGAATTGGAAACGCACACTGCTTATTTGTGGTCTCATCCTTCTAGGTGGAGGCGCCCTACTGGGACTAATTCTTTCTACGGAACCCACAGCTCAACGTTCCGGAGCCACCCAGGAAACCGCCATGCTCGTTGATGTAACTGATGTGGAACGTGGTAACTATACTCCTACTATCCGGGCGATGGGCACAGTTATACCATCGCAGGATATCACCCTGAGTCCCCGTGTGACCGGAGAAATTATAGAACTTTCTCCTAATTTTACGCCGGGCGGATTTGTTGAAAAAGCGTGAAGTCCTGCTGCAGATCGATCCATCCGATTATAAGCAACACACTTCAACAACGCAGAACGTGAACTACAACAAGCTATCTCTGATCTAAATATTGAAATGGGACGGCAGGATGTTGCATTGAAAGACTATCAACTGGTGGAAGATACGCTTTCAGCGGAAAACAGGGCGCTTGTATTACGTGAACCACAGCTTGAGTCTGCTCGTGCCAGCGTGCAATCAGTCCGGGCTGCTGTTGAACAAGCCGAGGTAGAATTGGAACGAACGACAATTAAAGCTCCTTTTAGTGCTCATATCCTCAGCAGAAATGTAAATGTGGGTTCACAGGTATCGCCAGGTAATAACCTGGGCAGATTGGTGGGGCTGGATGAGTATTGGGTAGAGGCCACCGTGCCACAGTCTCATCTCCAGTGGCTCAGTTTTCCGCAGGATGGCGAGCAGGGATCAGAGGTAACAGTACGAAACCGAACGGCGTGGAACCCGGATGAACACCGAACCGGTCAACTATTCAAACTGGTTGGTTCGCTGGAGGGTCAAACGCGGATGGCGCGCGTGCTGGTATCCGTTGCCGGACCCGCTTTCATACCGTAATGAAAATGAGGATGAGCCCTCCCTGATGATCGGCTCGTTTGTGGAAGCCAATATTCAGGCGGAAGAAATTGAGAATGTGATCCGCCTGAATCGCGATTACGTGCGCCAGAATGATACGGTCTGGATCATGGAGGATGGGCAGTTGCGCATCGGTGATCTGGACATCCCATTCCGGGACGCCCAGTACGCCTATATCGACAGCGGGCTGACCGAACAAGATCAGGTGGTGACCACGAACCTCTCCACTGTTGTGGATGGAGCTCCACTGCGACTGGAAGGGCAGGCCCCGCAGGATACGACCGCAGCCTCCGCCAGTGTGGAATAAGATTTTTTGACAGCTACCCTCTGTGGTTGTTTCACAGAGTAGCACAAAGAAGGCACAGAAATATACAGAGTTAACAAATCAGTCTTTGTGAAACTTTGTGCATTCTTGGTGTGACTTTGTGATATAGTTATCAGGGGAAATGGTAAAGATTTCAATACCCATAAGACTCACATGTTATGAGCGATTCCGACCAGCAATCAGAAACCGGCGAAGAAAACAACAACGGGTTTACCGGCCCTATTGAATTTATGGCCCGTAATCCTATTGCCGCCAACCTGTTGATGATCATCCTGATCGCCGGCGGAATATGGACCGCCATCAACATGCAGAAAGAGGTCTTTCCCCAGTACCAGCTAGATATTGTGGAAGTAAGCGTAGCCTATCCCGGGGCGGCGCCCGCCGAAGTTGAGCAGGGCATTTTGCGCCCCGTCGAGGAAGCCATACGTGGTGTGCAGGGTATTAAAGAGGTGACCTCCGAAGCTGATGAGGGCGGCGGACAGATAACCATAGAGCTGGTGGCTGGTGCCAACCGGATGAGGACCTTCCAGGATATTGACCAGGCCGTCAACCGGATCCGCACTTTCCCTGATGACATTGAGGAGCCGGAAGTGCAGTTGCAATCCAACCAGCAGGAGGTCATGCAGATCGGGCTCTACGGGCAGGCGGATATCTGGACTCTCCGCAAGCTGGCCGAGGAATGTGCGCGACCAGTTGCTCAGCAATCCCGAAATAACCCAGGTCGAAATCGGCAATGTGCCGGATTACATGACCCATGTGGAGATTCCCAGAAGCAAGCTGCGGGAGTACGATCTGACCCTCGGCGAAATTTCTGATATTATCGAACAATCCAGTGAGGATGTGCCTGCCGGCGCGGTAGAAACCAATGCCGGCGAAATTCTGCTGCGCATGAACGAACGCAAGCAGTGGGCTGATGAGTACGGCAATATTGAAGTAATTCCGTCTAGTACAGGAGAAAGCATCCGCCTGGCCGACCTGGCCACGATTACCGATGGATTTGAGGAAACCGGCTTTCACGGAGAGTTCAACCGGCAGCCCACCGTTGACCTGGCCATTTACCGGGTTGGGGATCAGTCACCCCTGGAGATATCTGCAGCCGTTACTGAAGTACTGGAAACTGCCCAATCCGGATTCCCGCCCGGCGTGCAATATCGCATCGACAGCAGCTGCCGCTGAAGATTTTGAGGAACGCCTTACCCTGCTGATGGAAAACGGCGTGATCGCGATCCTGATCGTGATCTTTATCCTCGCCCTGTTTCTCGAGTATCGGCTGGCCTTCTGGGTGATGATGGGGATGACGATCTCCTTCATCGGCGGCTTGCTCTTTCTGCCAACTATCGGCCTGAGCATCAACATGATCTCGATGTTTGGCTTCCTGGTGGTACTGGGTATTGTGGTGGATGATGCCATTGTGGTGGGCGAAAATGTCTATGAATACCGGCAGCAGGGGTATGGGCTTCCTGGAGGCGGCCATTAAAGGAGCCAAGGATATGAGCAAGCCGGTCACCTTTGCTATCCTCACGAATATTATTGCCTTTGTGCCGCTGCTCTTTATCCCCGGGACCACCGGAAAATACTGGTGGCCGCTGCCGGCGGTCGTCATCGTGGTACTCGCCGTCTCCTTGTTAGAAGCGCTTTTTATTTTGCCCGCTCACCTTGCGCACAGTTCTAAAGAGGAGAGCAGGTTTAAAGCCGGCCAGATACTGCATAAATGGCAGCAAAAATTCGCCCGTAAATTTAACCACTTTATTGACACCAAATACCGCAAGTTCCTGGAGCTCTGCCTCCACAACCGCTACATCACGTTGAGTGCCGCCGTTGCGCTGCTCATTGTAGTGGGCGGCTACGGCTACAGCGATCACATGGGCATGGTGATGATGCCGGAAGTTTCGGCTGATGAAATTGAGACCGGGGTATCCCTGCCGGTCGGAACCACGCCCGATCAGGCGGCCAAGGTAGCCGAGGAAATTACCGACTCAACCCACCGCATGTTTGAAGAGCATAACCTGTTCGAGGTTGCCGAGGGCATCAAAACAAACGTACGGGGACAGAGTTTCATCGATGTGGAAATCGTGCTGAAGCCACCAGGAGAACGTGATATGACCGCCCAAGAGGTCATCGAACTTTGGCGGGATAATATCGGTGATATCGAAGGGGTTGACCAGATGACCTTTGAGGCAGAACGCGGCCCGGCGGCTACCTGCCGGATATCAGTGTGGATCTGAGTCACTCCGACATTGAGGTGCTGGAAACAGCCAGCCAGACATTCTTTGAGCGACGTGGAATCGTTTGATGCCACCCGCGATGTGAATGACAACTACAATAAGGGCAAAACCCAGTTCGACTTTAAGCTGCTTCCAGAGGGACGTAAGCTGGGCTCACTCCTGCAGATGGTGGGCGAACAGTTGCGCGATGCCTTTTACGGTGCCCTGGCCATGCGGCAACTGCGCGGCACCAACGAAATTGAAATTCGCGTAAAACTGCCGCACGAGCAACGCAAGGATATTTACCACTTGGAAGATTTTGTAATCCAGGCGCCCGACGGCACCGAGGTGCCCCTGCTGGATGTCGTCAGTCTTGAGGAGGGCCAGGCGTTCACCACCATTAACCGGCGGGATGGCCGCCGGGTGGTTAGCGTGAGCATGGATGTCGAACCGGCCAACGCCGTGACCCGCGTGCTCGAATCAATCCAGACCGAAGTGTTGCCGCAGCTACGCGCTGACTTACCCGGCATCACCTGGAGCTTTGAAGGCAGTCAGGCCGAAATGCGTGAGTCAACGCAGGCTCTCTGGGGTAGTTTTGCACTGGCCATGATTGTTATCTACGCCCTGCTGGCAATCGCTTTTAGCAGCTATCTTCAGCCACTCATTGTAATGGGGGCCATCCCCTTCGGCATTGTCGGGGCTATAATCGGTCATATTCTGCTGGGCTACGACCTTTCGCTGGTCAGCCTGATGGGAGTCATTGCACTTTCCGGGGTTGTACTTAACGATTCACTTATCATGATCGATTACGCCAACAAAAAGCGAGAAAATCATTCCGTTTTTGATGCAATTCATGAAGCCGGTCTCCGTCGTTTCCGCCCGATAATACTGACTACATTTACCACCTTTGGCGGTCTCACCCCGATCATACTCGAAACATCGCGCCAGGCCTACCACCTGATTCCGATGGCGATATCCCTTGGCTTTGGTATTGTGTTTGCGACATCGATCATACTCGTAATTGTTCCCTGCCTTTATATGATCCTTGAGGATGTTGTATCCTCGGTACAGACTACGTAAGTAGTGGGATTTATCGTAGGATTTTATACTTGACGTAAACAGACTTTTTTGCTCAGGCGAACTCTGAAGAAGTAAGCTTTTGTCAATTTTGGTTTTATTTTAGGACAAGTTTCAATTTATAATTTCTCTAAATTGTAGATTCCCTTTCTAAAAAATCTCATTTCTACTCAATATTTAATTGTAAAGGCGGTTATAGGATATTGATATATGTTAAAAAATTGATATTGGTTTTTCTTCATTGTTAAATTTATTATTCTGATTCTCAATAAATGCTTTACCCTTTTTAAAATTATCATCTTACCGTAATCGTGAGTTACCCAAAATTTAGAGGCGCCACCTCTTTCCAAATACTTTTTATCCTGTTCATGCTCATTGGAACAGTAGCCTGTCAAAGCACGGAAACCGTACAAAAGGAAACGCAAGTCGATCGGGATTCCGAACTTGAAGAACTCTTCTGGGCTCGTAAAGACAGTGCCCGCATGTCATTCACGCAGGCCGACGTAATGTTTATGACCGGTATGATCGCACACCATGCCCAGGCACTCGTAATGTCTCGGCTGGCACCAGAAAACGGGGCCAGTCAATCTATCCAAACCCTGGCCGCCCGCATCATCAATGCGCAGAAAGATGAAATCGCCTCGATGCAACAGTGGCTTCGCGATCGCAATCAGGCGGTGCCCAAAATTGAAATCGAAGGGCTCAACCTGATGATTGAACTGAATGGTAAGCCTTTTACAAAATATAAGCAGATGATGGGCGTGCTATCGGACGAGCAGATCCACGAACTGGCGGCGGCCAAAGGCTCAAAATTTGATCGGCTTTTTCTTAAATATATGATTGAACACCACTCCGGGGCCGTCCATATGGTCGAGAATCTCTTCAGTACCGATGGGGCTGCGCAAGACGAAGAAGCTTTCCGCCTGGCCTCCGATATACAGGTAGACCAGCGAACTGAAATCGAACGCATGAACCTGATGCTGGAGCGCATGCAAGATTCCAGGTAAGGTTCTCTCCAATTTTTTATTAAAATAAACATCAATAATAATTCAGACTCGATATGAATCACGATTAACACTGGACCGCCCGACTGTTGGGATATCCTGGCTCGGTAAATGCGGCCTTTACCTACTTATGGCAGTTGTACTTTTTGGCAGTTATGCCTGTAGTTCATCTTCAACGATGGAGAAAGCGCCTGCTTCAGAAGCGGAAATTACTCCCAAGCCGCTTAACCAAGTTACCCCTCCTACACCTGATTCCCCGCGAAGGGTTAAAAGCAGGCTTGTTTGACGCTGAAGAAGCTATCTGGAATCTGAACATGCTTTCACAAACGCGTCCTCCAAAGGACTTTATCGGTGTTACAAATTCCGACTTGGCCTTTAAAGATAATTATGCCTTCCAGGGAAATTACAATGGGTTTATGGCGTGGGATATCTCCAACCCGGGTAATCCAAGCCTGGTAGTTGATTTTCTTTGCCCCGCCTCTCAGAGTGACGTTTCAGTTTATGGGAATCTGCTGTTCGTTTCCGGTGAGGGACTTGGCGGTCGCCTGGACTGTGGCACAGAAGGCGTCGACAAAACGGTAAGCGAAAAACGACTGCGCGGCATCCGGATCTTTGACATTTCGGACATCAAAAATCCAGAGTACATATCTAACGTCCAGACCTGCCGTGGATCCCACACCCACTCGGTCCTGAAAGACCCAGAGGATAATGAGAACGTCTACGATGACGTATCCGGATCTGCTCCTGTACGTCCCGAAGAGGAGCTGCCGGGCTGCTCTGCCGCCATGCCGGAAGATGATCCCAATTCCGCTCTCTTCCGTATAGAGGTAATAAAAGTACTCCTGGACAGTCCCAAAGAAAGCTGCTATTGTTAACTCTCCACGCATTTTCGAGAACCTTACCGAAGCTCCAACTCACGGACTGTCTCCTGCTGACAAAGCCAAAATCGCATCAAGCTGAAGAAGAGGGGGCTTTCATTGCAGAAATTTTCGGCCAGCGACGCATTATCCCCGATCGCTACGTAGAGCCGATACTGCAGCAGATTGCCAAAAGTCGGGGTGCCGATACTCCAACCGCTGCCGACAGCGCCCTGCTTCGCAAAAATATCAACGAGATGATTGCAGAACGATTTAATACTGAGGAAGGTGATGATGAAGAAGAAGTGAGTAGAGGACCCAACCAGTGCCACGATATTACACTGTATCCTGAGATCGGTCTTGCAGGTGGTGCATGTGAAGGTTATGGGCTGCTTCTCGATATCAAAGATCCGGCCAATCCCACGCGTGTGGATGCGGTTGCGGATTCCAATTTTGCCTACTGGCACTCGGCCACATTTAATAATGAGGGCGATAAAGTACTTTTTACCGACGAGTGGGGCGGCGGCGGGCAGCCCAAGTGCCGCGAGCAGTATCCCACGGAATGGGGTGCCAACGCTATTTTTACCATCGATGAAAATAACAAAATGCACTTCAAGAGCTATTACAAGCTCTCTGCCGCACAAACCCCCCAGGAAAATTGTGTAGCTCACAACGGCTCATTGATTCCGATTCCCGATCGGGACATCATGGTACAATCTTGGTACCAGGGCGGAATTTCGGTGTTCGACTGGACCGATCCTGAAAATCCTGTTGAGATTGCCTACCACGACCGTGGACCTGTTGACTCCACCCGTATGGCGATGGGCGGAAGCTGGTCGGTCTACTGGTACAATGGAAAAATAGTAAACTCAGAAATAGCCCGCGGGCTTGATATTTTTGAGTTGAAACCGAGCCCATACCTCACCAAAAACGAAATAGCCGCGGCCAACACCGTAAAGTTTGACCAGCTGGATCCACAGGGACAGCCCAAATATAACTGGCCTGCCACTTTTGCTCTGGCACGGGCGTATGTTGACCAGTTGGAACGCGGAGAAGGACTTTCTCAAGCCCGGATTGCATCTGCAAGGCAACAACTTAGCGAAGCTGAACAGGCTTCTGGTGCTGACCGTGACGAGATCCTTACTTCACTCGCAGATGAAGTTGAAGGGCAAGCCAGCAGTTCCAGCTATGGAGAAAAAGTTCAAAAACTGGTTAAAACGATGCGCGATATAGCATCAAATGGTGAAGCAGTTATAAGCAGGTAATTTGATAAACTTCTTAAATCTAAGCCCTCTTTGGATCAGCTTTTCCAGAGAGGGCTTTTTTATATGTGATTATTGAAGTATAATTTCCTGCGAGGCTCTTTAATTATTAAAAGTGCCAACTCTGGTATAAGGATGCCAGCAGACTTGTCTTTATCGGCAGTTCTTCCGGCCTTAGAAATTTTTGTTGATCAGAGTTACCAGAGCGAGAGTGTTAAGAAACCATTTATTGTTTGAAATTCGCGTCTTCCAGCGGATGAGTTTAAATCATTTTAGCTGACGTGAGGGGAACACAAGAAAAATTCCCCGGCCGGCGATGGTTGCGGTTCATTGTTGAGTCGTTCAAAAAATGAGTTATTGCCACAACAATGAAGATTTTCACGAATCCTTATACCGAGCTCGGGTTAAAAAGGTTGCCTACATTACCATACCATTCAATATTCCTTCTGATTATATTACATTGGCTTAGGATGAGCTGTTTTTTTTTTAACAAAAGCAAGATTTCAGGACTATGCTTGAACATTATCGAATAAGCGTTCAACACCGAACCCGAGAGCGACAGATCGCAAATGCACTTTTAGCGCTGGTACCGGTCTAACCCTGATCTATCCCAACTTTCTCTACCTTATTGCAGGTGGATATTTAATCGCACTTGGCATCCTGTTTTTGATATTCAAAATTCCCACTCCCCTATCAGCAGTACCTTTGGTGGCGGGTATTCTCATTTCCATTTTCCCGGAACGATTCTATTCACATTCGCCGGATTTCTCGGCCTTTTTGGCCTGATGCTGCTCATCGCTTTCAATTTACATTTGTAGGGCTTCTAACCTTGCTTATCGCTGTACTTATTATCATGAACCCCGATTCTGTAGCTTACCTGATCGCTACATTTCTGCTGACAGACAGCGTTTCCAATTTATTAAAATACTTCGAGGAACGAGTGCGAAGGTTGCGTAGGTATACCAATAATAGAACTCCTCGCTGGATATTGCAGTAAACCTAAAACCTCACCAAAAGCATCTTTCGACTTGGGAGTAGAGGCATCCTATTGAAGGGAAAAATATAGTGACGCCTTCTCGATATAATCGAAGCAAATTAGAGAAATACTCCCAGAAAAAACTAATGATTTTTTTGATTGAACTGTTTTTGTGTATTTAAATCCTTCTTGCTTTCCCTAGGTTTGTCTACTCGAGGTGCATCTCGCCTTCTCTCTTCAATCTCTTGCTTCAAATTTTTTTCCAAGCTTTCTCTACCAGACGATTATTTTAGCGGCACTTTCCATCTCATATACTATGTATAAACTTTGTACCGACGGATCGGATACCGAGAAGCTGGAGGCCGACTGCAGATTCAGCTCAATATTTGGTGTAGGATCACTGGGGTCGTCCACGAGCAACAGGCTAACCTCCGAGATCACTTTCAGATATGGTCCAATCCTCCAGGGTGATTGTTTCCCCTGATGCCCGCTGTAAACGCAGCTCCCACACGATATTATTAGCAGCCTGACGTACGTCTTTATACAAGTGCATATCATCCACCACAAAACCCGTGAAAAAGGCACCAACCGGGGCTATAGGCGGCCCCTCACGATCGTTTGAATCAAATCCATTTTGAACAGATCCATTATCATCCGAAACCAGCGTTACAACTCGGGAATGGGTCCCATCAGTGACAGAAAATTCTACCGAGAATGTCTGTGGTTTTGTTGGCACAGCTATAAAATTTGCTGTTATGGTATAATCCTGATCCATAGTAATGGTCATAGGATTCTCTGTAGAGGAAACAGTCCCACTCCAGTTTTCGAATTGCCAATCATCACCTGGAGTAGCCTGAATAGATATACTTTCACCATCATCATAATTTCCACCATCCGGTGCTACAGAACCGGCATCACTCGGGTTCATAGAAACTTCCAGTTCATACATTAATCCATTTCCGTTTCCACTATCGGAGCCGTGCCATTTCCACTCTTACAGGAAACCAATGGAATAATCAATAAAAGTGATATTGAGATAATACTTAAATAACTGCGCATAATAATTTTCTTTGCGCTCTCATTAATTAGACAGTACATATCTCACCGCTAGAAGTTGCTTTGATAAAGTACCCTTTCCCCGGCTGTATTTCGTTGGTTTCCACCAGCTCATACTGTCCGTTAGCTTCGTCATAATCGAGTGTCCAAACTGTACCGTTTTCGATTATGCCGTTCGGATCCTGGATATTGCTGGGTACACTGAGGGATTTCCCCGACGGTTAGCCGACCAGGTTCCAGCCCGCTTCCAAACCCAGGGCAAGACCGGTAAGGATTTGCCCGGTAAACTCCACTTCTTCGTCGGTATTCAGCTTTAGCCAGTACCCTTTGCCAGATGCCAAGGTACTGCACTCCCACAGATCTGACCGTTAAATTCATAAATATCTGTATCACCGGTAACGGTCGAAAAATAATCACCAAGTGATTGCCCGGATACCTCTTCCGGGATGCTGATTAGGTTCCAGCCTGGAGAGCAGGATGCTGTTACAGATGACGTCACCTTCAGGGGCTTTTTGCGTAATGGTAACCGAGACCGGACTGTTCTCGGCATTCCCGGAGCTTATAGTGACCGTTCCCATACGGCTACTGGCCGAGGTATTTTCCGAATAGGCCACCTGTATGGTGCCCGCTCCCGTACCGGAAGCCACGTCCTCGATACCAAGCCAGCTCTCCTCGCTGCCGGCACTCCATTCTAGGATGCCGCCCCCCTCGTTGGTTACCTCAAAACTAACTGTACCCTCCGATGCGCTGACAGAGTAGTCTGCTGGGGTGACCTGATAGTATTGGGGCAGGGGCTTCTTCTATTATGAGATCCTAATCTGATAAAACTTATTATTCGACTCATTTGATCTGCACATCTGCATTCAGCCGTATCAGCAACTGCTTTAATCGGTATTGTACCCGCTGGATTGGTTTTTAGGTTGTATTCCACAGAGGACTCCTGTCCCGCCGAGAGCTCATTCAACGTCTGTTCATTTATCTCTGTATCATTGTAGAAAATCTGCAGAACAAAACTGGCACCTGTACTTGCTTCCCCTTGGTTTTTAATTTCAATGTTAACCATCACCTCGTCTTCCGTAGTTGGTTCTTCCGGTTCAAAAGTTATAGAAGAGAGATGATTATATCAGGCTCTGATGGAGGTGTATCACCTGTAGCTTCTAAATCGCCAAATAGGACTCCATTCGCCCTTCGTGTCGTTTGTGACCGCACGCACCCGCCAATCATGATTTGTCTGTGGATTTAAATCTTCGTTGGGGATGAAGCTCGTTCCATTTACTTCTTCATCGATCACCATTTCAGCAGGTTTAATGCGATTGGCATGCAGGATATAAATAGTCGGCCCCCTCTACAGCTTCCCAACGGAAAGTCGGTTTAAGAGAAACATCCTCGGCATCGTCGGCAGGAGCAAGCTGAACCGGAGCATCTGGAACATCTACATTAAAATTGCGTTCCTTCCATTCCGAGGAAGCACCGTTGTTATCAATGGCTTTAACCCGAAAAGTATAGCTTCCATCAGCTAAATTGTTAACCCGATAAGATGTTTCTGTGGTATTAAATCCATTTGAACTGGGTCCTGCAGCTCTACTTCATAACCTGTAATGGTTCCATCTGAGTCACTTCCACTCCAAACAAATGCCGGATTCATCAAAACGGCCAATGGTGCTTCCCTTCTTGCGGACCTTTATCGATGCTAACTGTTGGAGGTACATTGACTGTCTGAACTTCTATACTTCCATCTTGAGTCGATGAAGAAGGTGTACCTTCGTTAAATATGAATGACTCCCAGCTCAGCGTCGATTCTCCCCCCGCCAGCCCGGTCACCTCTAGCTTCAGCAGCGTACCTTCTCCAGATAAAGCGCTACCACTGGCAGCCGAAATCAAAATCCGCCCCGGAGTCCCCGAGTTATTCTCAATGTTTGCCCCTTCGCAACAGAGCACCTGTGATATTAACACTGGAAATTTCAATAATAGCAGGGTCATAGCTGAGGGTGAAATCATAGGAATATACTCCCCTACCTGAGAGATCACTGGTTTGCACTTCCACAAAAGCCGTCTCCGATTCATCTATTGTGAGTTCTGGAAGTGACAATGTTATGGGATTTGAGCTTATCCTAGCATTAACTTCCGCCGAATAATCACTGCTATTCCCCTCAGTATCATACGCTTTTAGTCGATAATAATAGGTTTGTCCAGAAGAGACATCCTCATCTTGGTAAGCTGTCACATTTCCAACATCCGCCAGTAATTCTGTTGGATTACTTTGGGTGCCCCTGAATAATTTATACCCTGCCAAATCAGACTCATTATTCGCTGACCAACTTAGTGAGATTGAGCTACCCTCTGCATTCGCATTCAAACCCTGTGGAGATGCAGGCAGGCTCACCGGTTCGGCCTCAGTGGCAAAGCTACGCACCGTACTCCAGTCGCTGGGACCTCCTTCGTTGCTAGCCCGGACCTGCCAGTAGTAGATCGTACTATAGGACAGGGCCCCACCAGCTACCATGTGCTGGGTCCCCCGTCTCAAGTCTCATCAACAACCAGAATCGCTAAAATCGCTGGCCGGGGACACATGTACCCCACAGTCATCCGCATTGCTCGCCGAACTCCAGTCCAGTGTCAGCGTCAGCGGCCTGATCGCTCGCCTCGCCGCAGCCGGGAAGCTTAAATCAGGTGTATCTGGCGTGCTTATCTGCTCTTCCTCAAAATTGGCCATCAAGCTTCGGTTCCTATCGACCTCAAAACTATACTCCCGGTTAGTCGAGACCTGATTACCTTCCTCGGTCCAGTTAGCAAAATTATAACCATCGGCCGGAATGGCCAAAACCGTAGCCTGATCTCCACATTCCATACGTACCTCCACCAGTGGTACTTCCACCTTCCGAAGGAGATGAATCTGCACGAATATTATAT
>JAXHMA010000002.1:0-59645 GCA_034521835.1 Balneolaceae bacterium | reverse complement strand
TTTTTTGTTCTTGGTTAGTTTGCGTATTGTTTGAGATCGATGGCAGTCATTGTCCAGGTTGATGTTATCGCGGCAGGCCCACTGCGAGAATTTAAGAGGCAGGTCGCCGCCACCGAAACCGATATCCAGCAGGCGGTAGGTGCTTGGAAGCAATCCTCCGCAGGCCGGCCGTATCTCTCGTTGGTGTCGATCTATCCCACCTGGAAATCAGCGAATTGATGGTAGTGAAGCTGGCGGTAGGTGTTGAAGAGTACTTCCCGGTCGCAATTTGGATCGTCCATGTGCTCCCTGGTCATCAGTATACGGCTGCTGTAAGGAATACGGGCATGTAATGCTAAGCCTGGTTTAGTTTTGGTCAGTCAAGGCACTCTCAATCGTGAGGCCCGGCCCAAAGGCCATGGCCAAGTGTCAACTCCTCGCTTCTACCTGCACACTATTTCCTCAACAAGCTGCTTCCAAAACGAAATAGGATGGTGGCACTACTTCATGTTTCCGTACTCGGAAAGTACCTGCCGCGAAGCTTCTGCCAAGCTGTCCAGGGCTCAAGGCTGTAGCTCTTTTCGATTTTGTCGAGAATGGCTCTGCCACCCGGATGGATGGCCCGGGTGTCGAATGTTCCGGGCAGATCAGTGTCGGTACGGATTGGAAAGAGCGGTCTGAGACGGACTCTTTCAGGTTCGATTCGATGATATCGGGCACGTAGGTGGAGAGGACCATGTCGAAAGCCGGTATCCCCGATGGTCCAGGCCATATCTTCCTCGCTCTCTTCGGCGATGGAGGTGGCAAACTGCTCAAGCCGATAACCGTTTTTGTAGCAGTTGTTCAGAACTAAGCAGGGCGCCGGAGGCCCCGTCTCCGAACACGGAGGCCAGGAGATCAGGTTGTCGGTAGTTTCGGAGTTTTGCAGGTGAATAGCGTGCACAACTCCAGGCAGATAATCATCACTCTCGGCATCAGGGTCCGACCGGATGAAAGATTCCGCCATGCTCAAAGCGGGAAAGGCCGCCGAAGCCGGCCCATGAGATCCAAGGTGAAACCGCTGGGTGGAAGGCTTCAGACCCGAGCTGTTTGACGATCTCAAAGGCCGGTTCGGGAGCGAGGAAGCCGGTGCAGGAAACCGTTATCACGTGCGTGATATCTTCTTTCTGGATGGAATCATCCTCATCAAGCAACTTTCGGGCCACATCCACAAAAAAGCTACTTTGCGTGCTTGGCGTAGACGCTGTTTCGGGAACCCGTGGAAGGCTCCGGCAAAGTCCCGTCCTTTCTGGAAGAAGAAACGCGCATGGCCGTTTCTGATGGAAGTCGTGTACAACCGAGTGCCTCTGTTCGATGCCTGAGAGTTGCTGTTGGATCTCTGGTGTACTGATACTTTTCGAGGCCCGGCTGTTCCCGACATACGTCTTGCAGTGCGCTCCCGAAGAAATTCCTGTTCATAGAATTGGGTGGGAACGGCGGTTGCGATTTTGTTTATATAAACCGGCATAGGGCAAAATACTGGAATTAAAGTCTATCAGGCTAATTGCAATACCTAAATTCTGTGTCGTGAAAATTCCGATTTCCTAATAGATTTTGGAATTAGTCGTGAGTCGTGAGTCGTCAGAGAATCTTCAACCCCGCGCCTCAGTCTTAACTCTTAAGTCCGCTACTTAGTCCTGATAAAAAAGCGGATATTATGCAGAATGGCCGCCACAGTCAGTCCGGCAATAAGTCCCATCCATAATCCCTGCGGTCCGATATCAAGGCTAATTCCCAAGTAGTAGCCGAGGGGAAGGCCGACCATCCAATAGGCTACAAAATTTACATACATCGGTATTTTTGTGTCTTTAAGTCCCCGCAATGCCCCATAGCCGCTAACCTGCAGTCCATCGGAAATCTGAAAGATGGCGGCCATATAGAGCAGGCTGATGGCTACCTCCTGTACGGCGTGATCCTGGGTATAGATGCTTGTAATCATATCGGGGATGGTAAACATGATGATGGCCGTAAGGCTCATAAACAGGGTGGAAAGCGCGATTCCCACATAACCTCTTCGGCGTGCCTCTTCCATGGATTTTTTGCCTACGGCATTACCCACGCGGGTGGTTATGGCTGTGGCAAGACCGAAGGGCACCATAAAAGTCATGGCCGAAAAGTTGATGGCTACCTGGTGTCCGGCCACGGCTATAGTACTTAGTGAACCCATTAGCAGGCTGACCACGGCAAACATGGTTACTTCCATCGTGGAGCTGAGGCCGATGGGAACACCGATACGCAGGATCTCTTTAAGGTATTCCCATTCCGGCATACGGAAAGATGAAAAGATCTCAAAGCGCTGGAAGGGCTTATGCTTCATGGTAAAGATGAACATGCCGATGAACATGACCAGGCCCACCAGCGATGAGGCGTATCCGCACCCCACGGCACCCAGTTGGGGAAAACCCAGCTTGCCGTACATTAAACATATAGTTCGCAGGGATGTTAACCAGCACGCCAATCAGGGCAAAGTACATGCTCGGGACGGGTCACAGACATGCCCTCGTTAAAGAATCGCAGGGCCATGTAGGCGCAAAGCGGAAAGATACCCCGATGTTGTGGTCACCCGCCAGGCTAACGCGGGACTGATCTTCAGGTGTTACCTCCAGCAAGTTCCATAACGAATCCGAGATTGCGAATGAGAAAAAGACGGGAATAGCAAGCAGCTGGCTGAGCCAAAGCCCCTGCCGCGCATTGACGCCGATATCCCTGAAATTTCGGGCTCCGTACAGCTGGGCGACGACAGGGGTGATGGCCATCAGGATGCCGGCCGCCAGCATCATGAAGGGAATGAAAACGGCTGCCGCCTACCGCAACGGCTGCCAGGGCTTGCGCCGAAAGGTTGCCCGCCATAACAGTATCCACAAAGTTCATGGACATCTGCAGCAGCTGTGCGAGCGATGACGCGGCAGGCCAAGCTTAGAGTGGTGAGGGTCTCGCTTCTTTTCAAGGTTGTATTTTTCCGACCTCAGAAGGGATATCAAGAGTTTTAATTCGGATGTTTCCAAAATTTTACAGTCGGGCATAGTACAAAATTTGGCAGGGCAAAGGTAAGCGCATAAATGATTTCTAAATACGTGTCCGGAGTAGATGCTGAATCCAATTTACATGTGTCCGCTATTGCCGCTTGTGCGATTGGTTTCGGTAAGTAGCTGGTTTTAACCTGGTGGTACTCTCTTGATACAACCTCCTGTTTTTTCGAGCGGCAGCTTTATCACAAAGGTCGTGCCTTCGCCTTCGATGGAGGCGAACGAGATGCTCCCTCGGTGGGCTCTCAACGATCTCTCTTGCAGATTGCAGACCAGTCCCTGTACCGCTGGATTTGGTAGAGAAGTTGGGAACAAAAATCCTGGACTTGTCCTCTTCGGGAATGCCCACGCCGTCGTCGATCACCTCGATGAAAACGCTCTGCTTATGGGTGTAGCAGCGAACAGTGATGACCCCGCCATTCGGCATCGCCTCGAAGGCATTTTTAATCAGATTGACGATGACCCTGCGCAATTCATCGTCAACCCCTTCTACTATTAGATTATGTGCGGTGAGCTCAGTCACAATGTCCGTCTGGTCATCGTGTTCATACAGGTTGCTAACCGACTTTATCAGTTCATTGATGCTTACATTCTCAAAATCCTTGGTGATAGGCTGGGAAAATTTTGAAAAGTCAGAGGCGATGTTATTCAGCGATTGAATCTGTGCGATGATGTTTTTGGTAATCTTCTGGATGCGCGGCTTCAACTCGTTGACGTCGGTATCGTTCCGATGCCATCTGCCGCTCCAGGTGCTGAATGTTTAATTTTATCGGGGTCAGCGGATTTTTAATTTCGTGGGCTACCTGCTGGGCCATCTCTTTCCAGGCGGCTTCACGTTCGGCGGCTGCCAGTTCATCCTGCAGTTCTTTTAAGCGGATTACCATCTCATTATAGGCATTGGCAAGATTGCCGATTTCATCATTGCTGGTAACCGGAATCTTGGTGTCGAGGTCCCCTTCGGAAATTTTATTAAGCCCGCGCTGAATATACACCAGCGGCCGCGTCGAAGAACGGCTGGAAACCAGCGTTGTTCCAACTATGAATATGCCGAAAATCACCAGGTAGAGTATGATGAGGTAACTGGTGGTTTCCAAAAGCTGCTGGTCGTATTTGGGAGACTGTAAAAACGTGGGTATGGCAATGGCAGCCACAGGCCCGGTTGTCCGAAGAAAGTACGGAACGAAAGCCAATCAGCAAATCCTGGGAGGCCAGGGAAACCTGGGTAAGTCCGTCCCTGAGCTCGCTTCATTGAACAGATCTCTGGAAACGGGAAAGGGCATAGTCTTCCGCAGCAGGTGCTGCTGATAGATCTGCGGAGTAGTTGATTTTGATACGGTGCGCTGTTCGTAAAAGGAGGCATCTACATTGAGCGGGGTAACCAGGGAATCGAGTGAGAACGAGGAGTTGGTACGAATAGCATCCGGTTATGATATTGTTCTCGGTAGACTGGGTGAGGCTTTCCAGCTTGTCAAACAGTTCCTGGCGTACAATCTCTTCGTTTTGATGTTTGATCGCATAATGGGTAGTTACAACCAGCAGCAGCAGGAAGATAAGCGTAGCCAGCAAAAAGTTATCCAGAATACGGTTTTTGAACCGCTTCGCTCTCGCCATGCAGGGCAAAGGTGTGTGCACCTGTCAGATGCAGCATGATGGCAATACAGAAAGCTGAATATCGACAGGGTGAAATTCAACCTGAAAAATGAAAAGAGTACGTTTTGATAATCGGGTTCAATCGTACTGACTTTTAGTACTTCTCCGGGAGTTGCTTCCCAGACCAGATTTTCGGTAATTGTTGCCCATCTCGCTGCTGGTATAGTAGTAATAGGCTGTCGCTTTCCCAGTTGGCTTAGCATCTCTGCATAACGCAGCCTGATGGTACTTTGGGAACGTACCTGTAACGCCCTGCTGGAATGAGCTGACCAGTTCGTTATCCCGGTAGTTCAGCATCAGGGAGGAATTACTCCAGTCGTTATAGGTGAGCGATGCCATAACGGCCCTGATGGGTTTGTTAAAGTTAGGCCGCTCTTTGTATACGGAACAAAGAATCCAGGCAATCGGAAGATCGCCCTCTTCACCGAACAGCGGAATCCATCCTCGGGAAAAAGTGCTGTAATCCTGTTTGTTAATGAGTTCCGGCAGCTGAACAATGGGCCTGTTATTCTGCTTGGTTATCTGTTCAATATTGACTACTACCGACAGCCTCAGATATGTCAAACACCCGCACCCAGTTCGGTGAGTTGAGGTTGGTGGAGTAGTCGGCAACCAGGGCTCCATCGGGTTTCACCAGTTGCAAGTCGATGGAGTGCAGTTCTGTCGGTCGTTGATAATCAGTTCTTCTATATCGCCGGTAAACTCCGACTGGATGAAAGGAACTCTTTCGGTTAAATCTTCCGGTGTTATACCTCTAAACTCCTGCTCCAGGCGGGTCAGGAGTTGCCCCGTCAACTGTCTGACATAGGGGTCCTCATCTTCTGAAAAAGTCAGGGCTTGCTCTTTCAGCTGCTGATCCTGGTTGGCGAGAGCTTCGGTAGGTTATGGCCGTCCCCAATCAGAGATAATATAGCGGTTCCGATAACCAAGAGATACGCAGCGTGGAGAGCTGGTTCATTAAATCGGGTTTATCGATATACATGTAGGAAGTGGAGAAGGATGGCGCCGAAAAAGAATATGCAGAGCAGCAGCGCCCAGTTTAGTTGAATTACTTCGGGTATGTACAGGCTGGGCAATAAGCAACGCCATTAAAAAACCGGTGGTAATCAAAACGGCCAAAAGCTTTTTTTGAATCCTCCCGACTTTATTAAAAAACGATTTACAGCGACCAGGGCCAGGCCTGTTGAAAAGAGGCAGCAATCCCCGTATAAGGTAGTACAAAATAGTGGTCGCAGGAGGAACGATCTGCAGGCTCATAAGCAGCACGTTGCTTTGATCCTGCCACTATATATGATTTGTAAAGCATTGCCAATACAGCCGAGACATTCTCGAACACGCCAGCGGCAAGTGCAATTAAAATGGTTGCAGGGTACCAGTATGATTCCAGTTGAAATATTTATACGGTCTGAAATTTCTACTTAGGGCAAAGGCAATGAGAAAGATAAAAATGCCGTCAACTGCAAATCTGGAAAGTAACAGATAGGTAGTAAAGAGTTCGTCAGATGCCGATATGGAGAATAACTCCGGGATCCAACGCATGGGTACATTAGTGTAGAGGAACAGCATCCAGCCGGATCCCACGAGTGCAATCTGAGCTATGAGCGGTTTCGAGGGCTGCAGGCGATTGCCGGCGCAAAGAAGCCCCACACACCGATACATATCAGCGCGAAAACTACAAAGAGCGATCTCCAGAAAAGAGTGTCTTCCGTCCATGTAGCTTGGGTATTCTGCAATTGGCCGGGCAATGCATAGGCAGCACCTATGGAATCCTGATCCGTATCATACAGCGGCCGGTAATTCAAGGCATCAGCTGAAAGAGGATTAAAAAAGGTAAAGTGAACAGGATAAAAACGGTCTGTTGCTATTTCATCGAGCAGATGGTATTTCATCTGCTTCTTACCAAAAGGCGGTGCGTTCGTCTGTTGGATTCGGGAGGTGAGGTACAGCCTGTAGACTTCGGTCCTGTCGGATTCCTGGCTAAGTGTAAAACTGTTATGATAAAGCCAGAGTATGACGTTATTCTGTTTTTGCACGGTAATATCAGCCTCTTCGGAGACGCTGCTGGCCGGTGGCGAGCTACCATCAAGACTAAAGCCGCTCCAGACGAAGATAGAATCATTCCTGGTTAAAAGGCCACCCCAAAGCGAGGAGTTATTTTGCAGGGTTTGATAGATATTCTGGCGGCTTGTGCCTTGTCGTAGTTGTCGTCTCGACGGTACGATAATGAGGTTGTTGCCGGTTTCCAGGAGATCCCTGGCCGTCTTTGGTCGAAAAATGAAGCAAGCAGTTTGGATACTCTCGTCAATGAATGAGTCATCGGCTTGCGACAATGGCTTGATGGAGTATCTCCAGCCTTCCAATGGACAGGCCAAGTACCAAAGAGCAGTGCCAAAACCCAAGCCAGGGAGCGGAAGAGGGCTTTTATCGGATTGTTTTTGTTGCAGGTTCATGGGTGGCTGTCGGCATTTTCAGATACAACTTAATATGGATGGAAATTAAGAGCTGAATCAGAGTTCGGGATTTCTTGAACCGGTTTGCCTTCTAAAACTCCGGATAATGGCGTTGGCCGCCAGCAGGCCTATGGCTTTCCGGGTTTTATGCGTGGCACTTGCGATATGCGGGGTCATGACACAGCTTGGTGCTGAAAGCAGTCGAGGATGTATTTTAGGTTCTTCCTCGAAGACATCCAGTCCCCGCACCGGCAATGATGTCGCCATGCAGAGCCACTGCGAGAGCTGCTTCGTCAACTACAGCACCTCGGGCCGTATTAATTAGAAGTGCGTGCTCAGGCATTAGCTTGAGGATATCGGCGTCAACCAGGTGATGCGTTTCTTCTGTCAAAGGGCAGTGAAGGCTGAGCACATCAGATTGTGTCGCAGCAAGTTCTTCCAGGACCGGCACGTATTCTGCGTTGAGTTTCTTCGCTCTGTTTCTTTTTCCACCCTGGAACGATTGTGATATTTAATCTGCATGCCGAAGGCTTTGGCACGGCGCGCAAGGGCAGTACCTATACGCCCCAGTGCCTACAATCCCAAGCGTACTTCCATTGAGTTCCATTCCCAGGAAGCCCATGCGGTTCCCAGCCATTAAAATTACCGTTTCTTAGATAAGCTTGAGCTTCCACTACTTTTCTTGCTACTGCCAGCAGCAGTGCCATAGCCATATCTGCGCTGCTCTCGGTAAGTACATCAGGGGTGTTGGCGAACTTTGATTCTGGCGTGTTTTGAGGCCTCTTTGCAGGATCGAATATCATCATAACCTACGGCGTGATCTGCAATGACCTTTAGGTTCTTGCCGGCTTTGATAACCTGTTGTGTTACGGGGTTAGACAGCATGGGAAGCAGTGCGTGATAATCCCCAATTTTTGCAGCGAGAGCTTCTTCCAGAATTAAACTCACCTCTATTACCGACATCTACCCGGTAGTCGAGCTGCGCAGTTTTATCCATTACCGAATCGACAATGGGCTCCGTTATAAAAACTCAATACGACATCTCGCCATTCGACCTGATACTCTTTTTCGTTTATAACAAAAGTGGAATTACTTTGTAGAACCTGTTCAGGAATACTGGTATAGAGAAATGAGAACGGCGTCAGAAGCCTGTGAACACATCATATCCGGATCTCCGCCAGGCAAGCACGGTGATGTTCACTGTGTTGCTTTCTGTGTAGTGGCCGGCACTTTTTAGATGGGTGCAACCATCCGGGAAACTGCCTTTTATGAGCAGTACCTGTTTGCCATCATGTGGCACTTTTTCTACAACGTCAATGTGATGTCTGACTTTCCTCTTGCTGTTGTACATCTTCCGGTGGGTTAATTTTTACAAGATCCGGATCTGCCGATTGGGATCGTCTGCTGTTTTCAGATGGTAAGCAGGCTGAGATCAGAAAGGGTACCAGCATGAGCAGAGCTGTTATTCTCATTGAGACTGCCTTCGTGTCTTCCACTTTAATGATTTCGGCATCATTCCACATCTTTTTTCCAGGGCATAGTACTCTCTGAGTACCTTTTTAAAGATATGAACGACAACATTTACATAATCGAGTATCACCCAGCGAACGACTGTCTCTTCCTTCCTCTTTCCAGGGCTTCTTCACCCAGCCTGTTCCCGGGTTACTTTTACAACATCCGCTCGGCGATTGCCTTTATTTGCACATCGGTGGTGGCATGGCAGATGATGAAGTTGCTCTGCTAGGGTAGTAAGTTTATGAACATCAAGGATCTTTATGTCTTCTGCTTTCTTATCCAGCAGGCCTTCACAAATGGCATCGATCAGTTTTTGAGAATCTGCAGTTTTATTTTCGTTGAGGCTTTTAAATTGCTGGTCTTGCTTGGGAGCTTTTTGGGGCATATGGTAGATTGTGTAGTTTGGTATTTAAATTAGAGGTGTCAGTTCAAGTTTAGTGACTGGTAATCAGAACCGATAATCTATAGTAGCATCCAGGTAAAAGTCATCGGAAGCTTCTACCAGGATGTTTTTTTCATCAATTCCGATAGCCTCCGCTACGCGTCTGGCATTGTCGGTGTTGTAGGTGCGGGAAATAATGATGGTATTTTGCATATCAAAATGATCGAAATTTCCCGTTCTCTACTACATCAAACCCATTCTTTCGGAGGGCTGATGTAAATTGGCTGGCAAGTCCTGGAACGCCGCATCCGTTCAGTACTTCCAGCTGAATGATTTCACCAATGAGTTTAGGTTGGGCTTCAGCTCTCTGATTCTGTATGCGGGGATCAACCAAGCGAAATGCAAAAAGACCAAAAAGCAACAGAAAGAGAAGCAAGCTTAGAAAACCTATAACCGCATTGAGTGCAAATGTATTGGATTCTTTCTTCTTTTGGGTCATTAACTATGATGCAGGATCAGAAATTGGGTCCGTAAAATGGATGGTTACAATACGGTGAGCGCCGGCCATGATATCCATAACCACTATGAGGTATTTGCTGGAACTGAAAAGTTATATTGCTCTTTTCACTGAGCTGGAAATCGATTTCTGCATTGCGTATGACGAAATCGACATTCTGGTCGCTCGCTCCCCCATTTAGGTAACTGTTACCGAACGGGGAGTGAAGCACCTGCAGGTCCAGCCGGCCGGTCGCTTTGTCCGAAAGAGAAAATGCACCTGGTATTTGTATAGGCGTTCAGGTTCTGATATTCACCGCCGACACTCCCGAACATCATGCTATAAGTGTGGTCCATGGTCATGTTAAAAAGATTACTCAAGTTGCCGGGCTCTTGATCCTGAGCTTTCACAATACCGTTACGATAATCGCTGGATTTGAATTGATTCTCGCGCCGTTGCCCGAAAGACAGGGAGTTGATGGAAATGCAAAAACCAATAACGAGGATCGAAATAAAACTAAACTTATTCATAGCAGTGCATAAAGTTCAAAAACAGTTAAGATCAATATAACGCTTACTTACTTTAATAAAGTATAATGAAGGTAAGCTTCATTATTAAAGTTAATAAACTGCGCATTGCGGAGGCGGAGGGATTCGAACCCCCGGAATCGCAAAACGATTCAACGGTTTTCGAGACCGCCCCATTCGGCCGCTCTGGCACGCCTCCGTGATTCAATTAGTGAACTTGTCCTGCGGTATAAAATAGAGTATATTTACAAGCTTTGTATTTTTGCAAAATAACGGTATAACCATTTAAATAAAAGCCCGCGCCCGGATAATGAAATTAACTGATTTTAAATTTGAAACTGACGATTTTAATGTTCCGGAAGAACCTGTTGAGAGCCGAGAGATGCTGCTAAACTTATGGTGCTTGACAGGAGTGATGAATCCATCAAGCACGAAAAATTTTCCGATATCCACAAGTATTTTAATGAGGGAGATGTGTTGATCTACAACAATACAAAAGTATTCCCGGCCCGTCTTAAGGGTAAGAAAGAGAAGACCGATGCCGATATTGAAGTATTCCTGCTGCAGAATTGATGCCGAGAATATGCTCTGGGATGTACTTGTTGAACCAGCCCGAAAAATCCGGATAGGAAACAAGCTCTACTTTGGCGAAGACCTGATGGCCGAGGTTATTGATAACACCACTTCGCGGGGACGTACCATGCGTTTCCTTTTTGAAGGAACCAACCAGGAGTTGTACGCACGTCTGGATGAGATCGGCGAGATGCCGTCTCCTCCCTATACTGAGCGAGATCCTGTTGAGAGAGGACAAAGAGCGCTATCAAACAATCTTTGCCAAAGAACGCGGAGCTGTTGCGGCTCCAATCGCAGCCATGCACTTTACCCACGAGCTGGTAGAAAAGCTGGAGAAAAAAGGCGTTGAGCTGCTGCCTATTACTCTGCATATCGGATGGGGAACTTTTCGTCCGGTTGAAGTGGAAGACTTGACCAAGCACCGGATGGATTCGGAAAATTATTATATCTCCGATGAAACCTCATCTAAAATTAATGAAGCTCTCAAGAGCAAGAACAACAAGGTGGTTGCTGCGGAACTACCGCTGTAAGAACTATAGAAACCAGTATTACAGCAAGCGGTATTTCCAAGCCGGGAACCGGATGGACCGATCAAGTTTATCTTTCCGCCATACGATTTCAAAATAACGGAAGCGGTTATCACCAATTTCACCATGCCCGGAGTCAACTCATGCTGATGCTGGGTGCCGCTTTTGCCGGCTATGACTTTTTAATGGAAGCCTGATGAAGAAGCAAAAGAAAACGACTACCGTTTCTTTGCGTTCGGAGACGCCATGATTATCGTTTAATGTTGTTAGAGCTGACAGCAACACTTATTATACCTGCGGCCGGTTCCGGAAGCCGCCTTGGAAAGGAAGACTCCGAAACCTTATCGTGACAGATAGCCGGTTGCAGTGTGCTGGAGCATACACTCGGCAGTATTTTTTGAACTGGAAATCTTGAAGCAGGTAGTCGTTGCAACATCACGGATTATATAACCAAGGGCGAAACGAATTCTCGAAGAGGTGGTTCCGGAGAGCGTGGCCGTTCAAGGTTATTGGTGGCGGCAGAGAAAGGCAGCACTCAATTTTCAACGCTTTAGAGCATGTTGCTGAAGCCGAACCTGGTGATCGTGCACGATGCGGTTCGTCCTTTCGTTAAAGGCTTTCCGTATTGAAGAGTGCTGCCGACAGGTTGCGCTACGGGAGCCTGCTGTGCTTAGGGGTTCCAGCCAAAGACACAATCAAAAAGCTGGACGACGGATCTTTTTATCCAGGCAACACCAACACGCAAATTTTTGTGGCAGGCACAGACGCCCCAGGTCTTCCGAAAGGAACGTGCATTTCAGGAAGCCTATGAGAAAGCTTTTGAGGATCATTTTATCGGAACCGATGACGCTTCCCTGGTAGAACGGTTGGGATATGCAGGTGAAGATGGTGGAGGGAGATCGATCCAATTTTAAGATAACCTATCCTCTGGATCTCAAACTGGCGGAACTGATTGCTGGAAGGAGTAAGATCATGAATGAAAGCATACACGAATCGGTTATGGTTACGACGTGCACAAGCTTGTTGAGGGACGTAAGCTTATTTTGGGGGTGTCAACCATCCCATATACTTATAGGTTTGCAGGGACACTCGGATGCCGACGTGCTTGCTCCATGCGGTCAGTGATGCGCTGCTGGGTGCATCTGGCACTCGGGGATATTGGCGTATCATTTTCCGGATACCGATCCAGCAATATAAAAACGCCGACAGCCGGGATTGTTGCTGGTTCAGGTGTTTGCAAGCATGATCAAGGAAGAGGGATATGCAACTGGTAAACATGGATGCAACCATTGTGGCACAGAAGCCTAAGCTGGCACCCCATATTGACAGTATGAGGAGAATATTGCGCAGGATCTTGAAGTGGATGCGCCATTGCGTCAGCGTGAAAGCTACGACTTCTGAAGGGTTGGGTTTCGAGGGACGGTTGGAGGGGATTTCCGCCAAGGCGATAGTGCTAGTAACAAAGATGCAGGCTGATGCTGGAACAGTTTACCCAGGAACTTATTCAGTGGATCCAGAGTCTTGCCTCCGGTAAGCACTCTACCTGGTCTTCTTTTTGGTTGCCTATATTGAAAATATTGTCCCACCGATACCCGGTGATGTGCTGGTAGCCTTTGGTGGATATCTTGCGTGCGGAATCTGTCAGTGGGACTGACACCTGTACTGGTTTTGACTACCGTAGCGCTCGGTGATAGGATTTCATGACTATGTATTGGCTGGGGCAGCCATTGGGGTAGTTCAGATTGAGGTGCAAAAAGAGCGATTCGGGCCTAATGAAGTTTATTCCCGCTCAAGTATATGAATAAGGTTCGGAACTGGATGGGACGATGGGGGCTCGGTGTGGTATTAGCCAACCGGTTTCTGGCCGGCACCAGATCAGTGATATCCCTGACCGCAGGTATTAGTCATACACCTATAACAGGTACAACGATCAGCTCGACAATAAGCTCGGTCTTATGGAATGGAATCTTGCTGGGCTTCGGTTGGGTAGTGCACGAAAACTGGCAGGTAATGGGAAATTATCTTTGCTATTATGGCCGCATAATTCTTGGCAGCATTGGTCTCGTAGGTTATTTGAGTAAGGCTACTGATTCCTATTACAGCAAGAAACAGCGACTAAAGAGGGGTAGATGTTAGAGCCTGTTTTGAATCCTCATTTTTCTTCTATTTGTATGTTGACAAAAATGAAAACTGTGTTTACCTTTCCAGTCTTTCGGCTAGTAGCCTGGTACGCCAATGGAATTATGTTGCTAATATTTCGGATTCATACTGGTCGCAGGAATATTTTGAGACCGAAGATGCCGGTATAAACTTGGCAGCCTCCAGCGCAGTGCCGGAATCCGAGAAATTGTTACTTTGAAACGAATATGTAACCGGGTAGAGAATTCTAAAGTTGACTGGCCGGTGCAATCTATAGCGTCTAACAATATTTCTATCCTTAGTAAAATATTCGACATAAGCCAGCGTAGCTCAGGGGTAGAGCAGCTGTCTTGTAAACAGCAGGTCGTCGGTTCGAATCCGGCCGCTGGCTCATGTCGGGATAAAAGCACTTGAACAAGGAAATTTATCTTTGACTTATTGAAATCTCTCTTGGGGGGATACCAAAGTGGCCAACTGGGGCAGACTGTAAATCTGTTGGCGTAAGCCTTCGTAGGTTCGAATCCTTCTCCCCCCACACGCACTTTAATTATTGAAGGATTGAGTAGTTGAAGGATTGAATTATACCAATCAATTCTTCAGACAAATCAATCCTTCAATAATTCCAAAGCGGGCGTAACTCAATTGGTAGAGTGTCACCCTTCCAAGGTGAATGTTGCCGGTTCGACTCCGGTCGCCCGCTCGTCCCTTTAAGAGTGCGCACTCAATAAGCCGTTATAGCTCAGGGGTAGAGCACTTCCATGGTAAGGAAGGGGTCGTCGGTTCAAATCCGACTAACGGCTCTTATGAAATGGTGCGACGTAATATACTAAGTGATTTAAACTAACTAACTGTAAATTATTTAATCATGGCAAAAGAGACATTTCAGCGGAACAAGCCACATGTAAACATAGGAACGATCGGTCATGTCGACCACGGCAAGACGACCCTGACGGCGGCGATCACGACGGTGATGGCCAAGCACTACGGCGGGGTAGCCAAGCAGTTTGCCGACATTGACAATGCCCCCGAGGAGCGAGAGCGGGGTATAACGATCGCTACCGCGCACGTGGAGTACGAAACCGACCAGCGCCACTATGCGCATGTGGACTGCCCGGGCCACGCCGACTATGTGAAGAACATGGTGACGGGCGCGGCCCAGATGGACGGGGCGATCCTGGTGGTAGCGGCCACCGACGGACCGATGCCGCAGACCCGCGAGCATATTCTGCTGGCCCGCCAGGTGGGCGTCCCGCAGCTGGTGGTCTTCATGAACAAGACCGACCTGGTGGACGATGAGGAGCTGATAGAGCTGGTGGAGCTGGAAGTGCGCGAGCTGCTGAGCTCCTACGAGTTTGACGGGGACAACATCCCGGTGATCCAGGGATCGGCCCTGAATGCCCTCAACGGGGATGAGGACGCCGAGCAGACGATTCTGGACCTGATGGACGCGGTTGATGAGACCATTCCGACGCCCGAGCGGGACGTGGACAAGCCGTTTTTGATGCCGGTCGAGGACGTGTTTTCGATTACCGGCCGCGGGACGGTGGCGACGGGCCGCATTGAGCGGGGCGTGGTCAAGCTGAACGATGAGATTGAGATTGTAGGTATTATCGAAGACCCGATGACCAGCGTGGTGACCGGCATTGAGATGTTCCGCCGGATGCTCGATGAGGGGCAGGCGGGCGACAACGCCGGGATTCTGCTGCGCGGGATCGACAAGGAAGACCTGCAGCGGGGCATGGTGCTGTGCAAGCCGGGCTCGATCACCCCGCACAAGAAGTTTGAGTGCGAGGTGTATGTGCTGAGCAAAGACGAAGGCGGGCGACACACCCCGTTTTTCAAGGGCTACCGCCCGCAGTTCTACTTCCGTACCACGGATGTGACCGGCTCGTGCCAGCTGCCCGATGGGGTAGAGATGGTGATGCCGGGCGACAATGTGAAGATGAGCGTGGAGCTGATCCAGCCGGTAGCCATGGAAGAGGGCCTGCGGTTTGCGATCCGCGAGGGTGGCCGCACGGTCGGCGCCGGCGTGGTAAGTAAAATTATTGAATCAAGATACCATCGGCCTGAGATGATCTGTTAGCGCAGTCTTATTTGTTAATAGAATAGATCTCGTTAAGGCATGTTCTTTAACATAACGGGCTCAACTGGCAGAGTAGCTTCTATCGGTGTGTCAGTCTCCAGTGCAATTGGCAGAGCGAGCGGTCTCCAAAACCGACACGGTCGGGATGTGGTTCAAGTCCTTCCACCCGTGCAAGATTGGAATTTGACATACTGAACTGGCGGAAGCTGCTCTGCCGGAAATTGCGGAATGGGCAGCAGTCTTCAAGTCCCGACACGGTCGGAACGTGGTTCTGGAAAGCATCACCTTGAATTCACCCGTGCAAGGTTTGAAATACTGAGAAGTATTCATGGAAAAAATAAAGAATATATATTGGATGTGCGTAAGGAAATGAAGAAAGTTTCCTGGCCTTCTCAGGAAGAGCTGGTCGACTAACACCATCGTTGTAGTGGTATTTACAATTATACTATCAGCTTTTATTTTTGGAGTAGATCAAGTTTACAGTACCATTTTAGAAGTCGTATATAGATGAGTAAAGATAATCAACATCAGTGGTACGTAGTTCGCTGTTTTTCGAGTCATGAGAAAAAGGTAAAGGAATATCTTGAGCGTGAAATTGAAATGCAGGGATTGCAGGACAAGATTGTTGAAATACTGATACCTACAGAAACGATAGTTGAAATACGATCCAGGTAAAAAACGAACGAGGAGAAGAATTTCTTTCCCGGCTATATCCTGCTGAAAACGATTTATGATGAAGAGGTAAATAACCTCGTACAAAGTGCACCCTCCACAATTGGTTTTCTGAAGAGTGGTAAAAATGACTTAGGTGCCTAACCCTCTGCGCAAGAGCGAGGTTGACAGAATTCTTGGCCGGGTACAGGATAGTGAGGAAATGATGGAAAAAGGCGGCGTTGTCGATATTCCTTATAATGAAGGAGATATCGTGAAAGTAATTGATGGTCCGTTCAAAGATTTTGATGGAACCATACAGGAAGTGAATACAGACAAATTAAAGTTACGAGTTTTAGTAAGTATTTTTGGTCGAAAGACCCCGGTTGAAGTTGATGTGAACCAGGTTGAACCTGCAACGTGACCCAAACAATCCGCCAGCTGGCGGAAGCAAAGTGAGCTATTACGCGATGAATCAAAACACTAAGTACAAGCAGTAACTAAAATGGCAAAAAAAGTAGATAAAGTTCTTAAGCTTCAGATCCGTGGCGGACAGGCGAACCCTGCTCCACCGGTAGGTCCTGCATTAGGACAGGCTGGAATTAACATCATGGAGTTTTGTAAGGCTTTTAATGCTGCTACCCAAGACAAGGCCGGGACCATTATTCCGGTTGAAATCACGGTGTATTCAGGATAAGTCTTTTACATTCAAGACAAAAACTCCGCCTGCTGCTGTACTGCTAAAGCAAGCTGCAAAAATAAAATCCGGTTCCGGCGAACCCAACAGAAACAAGGTTGGCAGGTAACCTGGACGCAGTGCAAGGAAATAGCAGAACAGAAAATGGAAGATCTCAACGCTTTTGAAGTGGAACGGGCAGCAGAAATGATTGCCGGTACCGCTCAGCAAGTATGGGGCTTAAAGTTTTAAGAGATAAATAGAGGAATCGTTAGAATTATGGCAAAACGAGGTAAGAAATATCAAGAGGCTGCAAAGCTTTTAGATCCGGATTTGGAATATACTCTGGAAGAAGCTTGCGATCTCGTCAAGAAAACCTCTACTGTAAAGTTCGATGCATCAGTTGATATTGATTTGCGCTTGGGAGTTGATCCGAAGCACGCCGATCAGATGGTGCGTGGCTCAGTAACCTTGCCTCACGGCACGGGTAAAGAGGTTCGCGTTCTTGCATTGGTGAACGAAGCCAAGCAGGAAGAAGCGAAAGAAGCTGGCGCAGATCATGTGGGTCTTGATGAGTACATCAACAAAATTGAAGAAGGTTGGACCGACATCGATGTAATTGTCGCCACTCCGGATGTAATGGGTAAAATTGGTAAGCTGGGTCGTGTTTTAGGCCCGCGCGGATTGATGCCTAATCCGAAAAGTGGAACAGTTACTAACGACGTCGCTGACGCTATCAAAGAAGTTAAAGCCGGTAAGATCGATTTCCGTGTTGACAAGTTCGGAATACTTCATGCATCTATTGGTAAAACTAGCTTTGATGCCAGCGAACTTCGGGAGAATGCTTTGGAATTTTTGCGAACAGTGATGCGGCTTAGACCAGCATCCGCTAAAGGTTTGTACATTAAAAGTGCATACATGAGTTCGACAATGGGTCCAAGTATAGAATTGAGTCGTTCATCTGTAATTTCCGTTTAGGAATTTTAAAAGAGGAAATTTAATAATGGCAACATTAGCAAAGAAGAAAGCAGCTGTTGAAGACGCTACAGAAAATCTGAATAGTGCCGGTGCGGTTTATATCACCAACTATTCCGGAATGTCTGTCGCTGAAATCAACAACCTGCGTGGCGAATTTTTCAAAGGCGATATCACCTTCAAGGTGTATAAAAACACCTTGATGAAACGTGCAATGGATGAGGTTGGCGGATATGAGGATTTATATCCCCACCTGGTCGAGCAAAATGGTTTCGCTTTTGTTGAAGAAGAGTTTGCAGCACCTGCAAAAGTTATAAAGAAGTTCTACGAGGAAAGCAAAAAGCCAAAATTTAAAGCTGCAATCATCGATGGTGATTTCTACGGTGAAGACCAGCTTGAAACACTGGCTGCAATGAAGAGCAAGTCAGAAGTTATCGGAGATATCGTAGGTCTCTTGCTTGCTCCGGTATCCAACGTAGTTAGTGCACTGCAAGCTCCCGGTAAATCTATAGCCGGCGCTGTTGAAACCATCGCTGAAAAAGGCGAAGAATAATAATTATACACAAGAATTTTTTAATACATAAAGATCAATCGGAGAAATAAACATGGCTGACGTTAAAGACATAGCTGAACAATTAGTCAACTTAACAGTTAAAGAAGCAAACGAACTTGCAAAAGTTCTCGAAGAAGAATACGATATCAAACCTGCTGCAGCTACGGCTGTTGTTGCCGGTGGAGCTGCCGGTGGCGGCGAAGACGGTGGTGAAGAGCAAACTGAGTTTGATGTCATTCTTAAATCTGCCGGACAGAAGAAAATTGCTGTTATTAAAGAAGTACGCGGCATTACCGGGCTTGGCTTGAAAGAAGCCAAAGAATTGGTAGACGGTGCACCTAACCCAATTAAAGAAGGTATTGCTAAAGCAGAAGCAGAAGAACTCAAATCTAAGCTTGAAGAAGCTGGTGCAGAAGTTGAACTTCAAATAATTGAGTTTAATTTCAACACAATTTGTCACTAGCCAATATCGTTATATGCGGTATTGGCTATTGGCGTCTATCTGTATGCCAAGCAATCACATCATTAAAGTGTATTGTATAACGCAATTTTTTGGCTCATCACCACACTACTAATTTTTAAAGGAGAGGTTCCTTTTGAGTAAAGAAAGTAATATGGAGAAAATCCCCTTTACCGATCGACTGAACATTTGCCAGTACCGAACACGTTCTGGATTATCCCGATTTTTTGGATATTCAGCTAGAATCATTTGGGTCTTTTACCCAGCTGGATGTAGCTCCGGAAGATCGTAAGGTACAAGGCTTGCAAAAAATATTTAATGAAAACTTCCCTATTCAGGATTCCAGAGAGACTCACATTCTGGAATTTCTGCACTATAGCGTAGATACTCCAAAATACAGCATGAAAGGAATGCCAGGAACGCGGACTTTCATATGCCGTTCCGCTCAAAGCTAAAATGCGTCTTTCTGCTGTTGATGAAGATGATGAAGCATCCGAAACGATTGAACAAGAAGTCTTTCTTGGAGATCTGCCTTGGATGACCGAACGGGGTACTTTTATCATAAATGGTTCTGAACGAGTTATTGTAAGTCAATCTGCACCGCTCACCCGGTGTATTCTTCGGACAAAATGTTCACCCGAACGGTACACAGCTATATAATGCCCGAGTGATTCCTTTCAAAGGATCTTGGATAGAATTTTCTACAGATATTCGTGATGTTCTTGGGCTTATATCGACCGGAAGAAAGAAGTTCCTGCTACTACATTACTTCGTGCCCTCGGATATTCTACCGATGAGGAAATTTTCAATCTGTTTGAACTTTCTGAAGAGGTTGAATTCGGAACTAAGAAAGATTTCAACAAAAACCTGGTAGGCAAACGCCTGGCATCCAACATCGTCGTTGAAAAGATGGAAGAAGTTGTAGATGACGAAACCGGTGAAGTTACCGAAGCCTTGAACCGTGAAGTTCTTTTGGAACGTGATCACGAACTTACCGAAGACGATTATGGATTAATCAAAGAAGCGGACGCTGACAAGGTTTATGTTCAAACCATGGAGCCTGAAGAGTCCGAGCGTTCCGTGATGATGAATACTCTTCGCAAGGATACACGCACGATAGTACTGAAACAGCACTCGGAGAAATATACAAGCAGATTCGCACCGGAGAAATGCCCGATCCGGAAACAGCACGGCAGGTTCTGGAACGATCTGTTCTTCAGTGATAAAAAGTACGATCTTGGTGAAGTCGGGAGATATCGTCTTAACAAGCGCCTGAAGCAAGATGTCGATATGGATATCCGCTATCTGATCAAAGAAGATATTGTAGCGATTGTTAAAGAGGTAATACGCCTTAAGAATATGAAATCGCAGGTGGATGACATCGACCACCTTAGTAACCGACGAGTCTCGTACCGATTGGTGAACAACTTGGACAACAGTTTTCTATCGGTCTTGCGCGGATGTCGCGAACGATTAAAGAACGAATGAACTCTCGTGATGCCGAGCAGTTGACTCCCCAAGATCTGGTTAATGCACGTACAATTTCAAGTGTCATTAATACTTTCTTTGGTACGAATCAGCTGTCTCAGTTTATGGACCAGACCAACCCGCTGGCTGAACTGACGCACAAGCGTCGTATGTCGGCATTGGGTCCCGGCGGTACTGACCCGAGAACGTGCCGGTTTCGAGGTTCGTGACGTTCACTATACTCACTATGGTCGTCTTTGTCCGATTGAAACTCCGGAAGGTCCGAATATCGGCCTGATTTCATCACTTTGTATTCATGCAAAGGTAAATGATTTTGGCTTTATTGAAACCCCATATCGTAAAGTCGAGAACGGGGAAGTTTCAAAAGATATTGAATATCTTTCTGCCGAGCAGGAAGATCGAGACCGTAATCGCACAGGCTAATGCGCCTCTGGATAGTAAAGGTGCATTCAAGAATGAGAACATTTTCTCACGTTTCCGCGATGGCAACGTACGGTCTGGCGAAGCCGGAATGAAATCGAATATATGGATGTCTGACCAACCAGATTACATCTCTGGCGGCGGCACTCATTCCATTTATTGAGCACAACGATGCAAACCGTGCACTGATGGGCTCGAACATGCAGCGTCAGGCTGTACCGTTATTACGACCTGAAGCTCCGGTTGTCGGTACCGGTCTTGAGCATAGAGCTGCGAAAGATTCACGTGCCATCATTACTGCAGAAGGCGACGGTGAAGTTGTTTACGTCAAGCTCAACCGAGATTCGCGTGAAGTATGAGCGTTCTGAAGAAGAACAGCTTGCATACTTCGATGAAGGTATTAAGAAGTATGACCTGACGAAGTTTGAGAGGACCAACCAGGACACCACAATCAACCAGAAGCCTATTGTAATGTCGGTGACAGAGGTTGTTGAAGGTCGAGACTCTTGCTGACGGTTGTTCTAACTGACGGCGGCGAGCTTGCCCTTGGACGTAACCTGCTTGGTAGGATTTATGCCTTGGAGAGGATACAACTTTGAGGATGCCATCGTTGTCAGTGAACGTATTGTTCAGGATGATGTCTATACCTCTCAATTCATATTACTGAATTTGAGCAGCAGGTTCGTGATACCAAACGCGGGGAAGAAGAGCTGACTCGTGAAATACCGAATGTCAGTGAAGAAGCTACTGCTGATCTCGACGAACAGGGTATTATTCGCGTCGGTGCCAAAGTCAATCACGAGCGATATTCTGGTCGGAAAAATTACTCCTAAAGGAGAGACCGATCCTACGCCCGAAGAGAAATTGCTGCGAGCTATCTTCGGTGACAAAGCCGGCGATGTGAAAGATGCTTCACTGAAAACACCATCCCGGTGTTTCAGGTACGGTGATTGATACCAAGCTCTTCAGCCGAAAGCGGGATGAACAGATTTCCCGAAAAGAGGAGAAGAAGCAGGTAGAGCAGGAAAATGAACGCCATGCTGCCAAAGTGGATGAGCTGAACAGCAAAATGGTCGATAAGCTCTATTCATCTGCTGCGCGATAAAACATCGCCAGGCGTTTACGACTTCAGCGGAGTTGAGCTAATTCCAAAAGGCGAAAAATATCGCAAGTCTGACTTTGAAGAGCTGGATCCGGTAAACATCAACGAGAATATCGACTGGGCTACCGATGATGAGCTGGTAGGACATGTGCGTAAACTCTTCTCCAACTATCGTGATCTTCGAAGAGAACTCGATACCGAAGCCAAGACGGCGTAAATACCAGATTCAGGTAGGAGATGATCTGCCACCCGGAATTATCCAGAAAGCGAAGGTCTATGTTGCCAAGAAGCGTAAGCTGCGTGTAGGCGACAAGATGGCTGGTCGACACGGTAACAAAGGTGTAATCGCTAAGGTTGTGCCCGTTGAGGATATGCCTTATATGGAAGATGGAACACCAGTCGATATTCTGCCTGAATCCTCTGGGTGTACCGTCGCGTATGAACCTTGGCCAAATTTACGAAACTCATTCTGGGATGGGCAGCTAAAAAGCTGGGTGTCAAGTTCGCTTCACCGATCTTTGACGGGGCTACACAGGAAGAAGTTGAAGGTTTTCTTGAAGAAGCCGGACTGCCGAAGGATGGGCGCGTTACGCTCTATGACGGACGTACCGGGGAGCCTATGGACCAGAAGACCACTGTCGGGTATATCTACATGCTTAAGTTGAACCACCTGATCGATGATAAGATGCATGCCCGTTCAATCGGTCCATATTCTCTTATTACTCAACAGCCACTGGGCGGGAAAGCCCAGTTTGGTGGTCAGCGTCTTGGTGAGATGGAGGTTTGGGCACTCTATGCTTATGGAGCTTCCAACATTCTGAAGAGATGCTTACTGTTAAAAGTGACGATGTGAAAGGTCGCTCACGGGTGTACGAAGCCATTGTTAAAGGCGAAAACCTTCCCGAAGGTGACGTGCCCGAATCTTTCAAGGTACTGCTGCGTGAGCTCATGGGTCTCGGACTCGAAATTCACATTGATTAATCATTCATACAATAGAATTTACACTGTTTCATAAAGTCAATCCGGAGGTACTACCTTGCCGACTACCAATACATTAACAGTTTCCAAAGACTTCGACAGCATCGGTGTTTCCCTTGCATCACCTGAGACTATTCTGTCTCGTTCGCATGGAGAAGTCTTAACACCCGAAACAATCAATGATCGTAACCTTTAAACCGGAGATGGACGGTCTTTTCTGCGAAAAGATCTTTGGTCCGGTTAAAGATTACGAATGCCACTGCGGTAAATACAAGCGAATCCGTTACAAAGGGATTATTTGTGATCGCTGTGGTGTAGAAGTTACCAGAAAAGCGGTTCGACGTGAACGAATGGGACACATTTCGCTGACCGTGCCCGTGGTACATATCTGGTACTTCAAATCACTGCCAAACAAACTGGCCTATCTGCTGAGGCTATTCCTCGAAGAATCTCAGCAAGGTTGTTTACTACGAAACCTATGTGGTCATCAATCCGGGAATGACCCGTGATCTGGGTTATAAACGCGGCGACCTGATTATCCGAGGAAGAGTATTTCGATATTCAGGATCAGCTTCCCGAAGATCACTGGGAGCTGGATGATGACGATGATGAAAAGTTTATTGCCAAAGAAGGAGCAGAAGCTATTGAAGATCTTCTGGCCGGACAGGATCTCGATGAGTCTGGCTTACCGTTTGCGCTATGAGGTTCGCAACGAAACCTCGCAGATGCGTAAGAAGAAAAAACTGAAGCGTCTTCAGGTTATTGAATCTTTCCGTGCCGCAAACCAGCACACCGAAAACCGTCCGGAATGGATGGTTCAGCGGGTAATACCGGTCATTCCTCCGGAACTGCGTCCGCTGGTGCCTCTGGAAGGCGGCCGTTTTGCAACTTCGGATCTGAATGATCTGTATCGACGAGTTATCATCCGAAACAACCGTCTGAAGCGCCTGATTGATATTAAAGCGCCTGATGTGATTCTCAGAAATGAGAAACGCATGCTGCAGGAGGCAGTTGATTCACTGTACGACAACTCGCGCAAATCCAATGCGGTTCGCAATAACAATCGTCCCCTGAAATCACTCAGCGATATGCTGAAAGGCAAGAGCGGACGGTTCCGACAAAACCTGCTGGGTAAGCGTGTTGACTATTCCGGTCGTTCTGTAATTGTGGTCGGTCCCGAACTGAAGATGCATGAATGCGGGCTGCCCAAAGAAATGGCCGTTGAACTTTATAAGCCTTTTATCATACGCCGCCTGATTGAGCGTGGCTATGTGAAGACGGTTAAAAGTGCCAAGAAAGTAGTAGATCGGCGCGACCAGGTGGTCTGGGAAGTGCTCGAGAATGTAATTGACGGACACCCAGTGATGCTGAACCGTGCTCCTACGCTGCACCGTCTTGGTATCCAGGCTTACCAGCCGGTACTTATTGAAGAAAAGGCAGTACGCCTGCACCCACTCTCATGTACAGCGTTCAATGCTGACTTTGACGGCGACCAGATGGCTGTTCACGTTCCATTAAGCCATGATGCCATACTGGAAGCGTCTCGGTCCTTATGCTGGGCTCGCATAATTGCCGAGTCCTGCCAAGTGGTGGGCCTATTGCCGTTCCTTCTCAGGATATGGTACTGGGTATCTACTACCTGACCAAGATGGCCAGTGACCAGCGTGGTGAAGGCAAAACCTTTGCCAATACCGATGAAGTGCTTGTTGCTTATGATCAGGATCGAGTTGGATCTGCATGCCAAGATCAATGTTCGTATACCAGTCAAGAATGAAGATGGCGAAATTGAACACGAAATTATCAAAACTACAACCGGGCGGGTGATCTTCAATGAAATATCTGACCGGAAGGCATAGAATTTAAGAACCGCACGCTTGGCAAGAAAGAGCTGCGTTCGGTGATTGCTGACATTCATGCCGAAGTAGGTACCGCACGTACTGCAGAGTTTCTTGATGAGATGAAAGCACTTGGTTTCGAAAAAGCAACGGTAGGCGGCCTTTCATTCAGTCTTGAAGACATTGTTATACCCGATGAGAAGCAGAAGCTTATTGAAAAAGCTCAGGATGAGGTTGCTGAAATCACCGACCGCTACGAAATGGGTTTCATTACCGATAATGAACGTTACAACCAGGTTATTGATAAATGGACCAGCACGACAAACCGTGTTTCTGAAACGCTGTTTAATGAACTGACTAACGACCGTGATCCGGCTTCAACCCGGTATTTATGATGGCCGACTCCGGTGCTCGTGGTTCCAAAGAACAGATTCGGCAGCTCGGCGGTATGCGTGGACTGATGGCGAAGCCGCAGAAAAGTTCCATGCAGCAGGGTAATGAAGTTATTGAGAATCCAATTCTATCCTCCTTCAAAGAGGGACTTACGGTTCTGGAATACTTTATCTCTACGCACGGTGCCCGTAAAGGTCTGGCCGATACGGCCCTGAAAACGGCCGATGCAGGTTACCTGACGCGACGTCTGGTAGACGTATCCCAGGATATCATTATCAACGAGGTTGACTGCGGTACGCTCCGTGGCCTGAAGATGAAGGCCCTCAAAGACAATGAGGATGTTATCGAGAGCCTCGAAGATCGTATCCTAGGCCGTGTTTCCCTGCACGACATCTACTGATCCGATTACGGACGATCAGATTTGTGAAGCCAACCAGCTGATCGATGAAGAGGTGGCGAAGAAAATTGCCGAGACTTCTATTGAAGAGGTTGAAATTCGGTCGGTACTGACCTGTGAAACCGAGCGTGGTGTATGTTCCAAATGCTACGGACGTGACCTTTCGCGGGGAACCATGGTTCAGGTTGGTGAGGCTGTAGGCGTAATTGCGGCTCAGTCTATCGGTGAACCCGGTACGCAGCTTAACGCTTACGAACTTTCCACGTGGGTGGTACGGCTTCACGTATGGAGGCAGAATCCATGCACAAGACAAAGTTTGAAGGGTAAGGTTCAGTTCGAAAACGTTCGCGTTGTTGAATACGATGACGGTGAAGAGGTTCACAATATTGTATTGAGCCGTGCCGGTGAAATCAAGATTCATGATGAGGAAGGCAAAGTCCTCACCACCTATAATATTCCTTACGGTGCTGAGCTCTCTTGTTGAAGAGGGCGATGAAGTACCTAAAGGTGTGCCATTGTGTAGTTGGGATCCATATAACGCCAACATATACACCGAAATCGATGGTACAGTTGAGTACAAGGATATCATGGAAGATATTACCTTACTCGAGGAGACCGACTCACAAACCGGTCACCGCGAGAAAGTGATTATCGACTCCAAAGATCGGTCTCTGGTACCTACTCTTATGGTTAAAGGTGATGACGATCGCGTTCGCGAGAATACACTTCCTGTCGAAACACACATTGTTGTGGAGGACGGGGAGGAAGTGAAAGCCGGACAGGTTCTGGCCAAGATTCCGCGTTCCACCGGTAAATCGAAAGATATTACGGCGGGTCTGCCGCGTGTTACAGAGCTTTTTGAAGCTCGTTCACCAAGTGATCCTGCTGCAGTATCTGAAATTGACGGTATCGTTCGCATGGGCGGACGAAAGCGTGGTAAGCAGGAAGTGATCGTTGAAAGCAAGGACGGCAAGAGTGAGAAGACCTATCTCATTTCGCTCTCCAAGCATATCCTGGTGCAGGAGAACGACTACGTGAAAGCCGGACAGCAGCTTTCCGACGGTACCATTCCCGGCCGAAGAGATTCTCAATATCCTCGGCCCTTATGCGGTACAATCGTACCTTGTGAATGAGATCCAGGAGGTTTACCGACTGCAGGGTGTGCGTATCAATGACAAGCACATTGAGGTAATTGTTCGCACCATGATGCAGAAGGTTGAGATCACTGATCCGGCGACACCATGTTCCTCGAAGGAGATAAAGTGGATCGCTTTGAAGTGAACAACAAAAACGATGAGCTCATCGGCAAGTTCGTTGTCACTGATGTGGGAGGCAGCGACCTTAAGCAGGGCACCATCCTCGACCGACGCGAAGTTCGCGAGTTTCAACAACGAACTGATCAAGGAGGGCAAGGATGAACTTGAAACACGTGAAGCGGAACCGGCGATTTCGAAGCCGATCCTGCTGGGAATTACCCGAGCAGCCCTTTCCACAGAAAGCTGGTTGTCTGCAGCTTCCTTCCAGGAAACCACCAAGGTGCTAACGCAAGCTTCCATCGAGGCCAAGAAGGACTTCTTGCTCGGATCTCAAAGAGAACGTAGTTGTCGGCCACAAAGTGCCTGCAGGTACGGGTCTGCGCAAGTACGAAGATCTGATTGTCGGATGCCAAGTCCGACCTCGACGAGGGTGACGAAGAGGTGGCAAAAGTGTTTGAACAGCTCAGCGCCGGAGACGGATAACAGCGAAGGCGATGGCGAAGTTCAAGAAGCTGCCGATGTGGAAGGCGATGAATCCTAACGTCTAATCCAATAGATTACATTGAGAAAAGGCCTCCTGATTCGGAGGCCTTTTTTTATATAACCACTAAGTGTATTAAGGGTCTTAGTGGTTTAATACCCGGCTTCAATTATATGCTTTAAGGGCTTGTTTATCCTTTTCAGGAATAAACGCAGTATTGAGTGCATTGAGATTGCACTTCAGGAAATGTTCATTATTCCACCCAAAAGCCCGGTGCAGCTTTTGATATTCATCAGATAAGCTGACATCGGAAGTAGTTCCGCCCATCAGTGTTAATGCTCACCGAAATTCCTTCCTTGTAAAGTTTATCGATAGTGTGGTCTGAATACGAATCATAAACATCGGTCTGGATATTGCTGGTGGGACAGATTTCCAGGTGAATATTATGTCTTTGGATAAAATCGAGGAGTTCCGTGTCTTCACAGCTTCTTACTCCGTGACCAATGCGGGTGGGATTCAGTTTTTGTATCGTCTCCCATACACTTTCAGGACCTTCTGCTTCGCCTGCATGCGCTGTCCTTGAAATATCATGTTCTCCTGCAAGTTGATAGGCTTTGATATGATTATCCAGTGGAAATCCTTTTTCATCACCGGCAATATCAAATCCTACCACCCCTCTGTTACTGAATGCAATGGCCAGTTCTGCAGTACTCGATACTTTGGGCTTCCGAAGAAATCCCGAAGGCTGCAGACGATGATCGAACTTCCGGCCCTTCATTTGCAGATGCTGAATGCTTTTGAATGGTGTCGGTAACAATCTCCAGTACCTTTCCGGCATTTAATTCTTGTTGAGTATGCAGCAGGGGGGCAAAACGGATTTCTGCGTAGATCACGTTATCGGCAATCAGCTGCTGCAGTAAGGTATCCACAGCTACTGTAAGGGACTCTTCGGTCTGTAAAAGATCAACCTGGTTGGATACTCTCTTCAGGTAATCCGGCAGGTTCTTGCATTTAGGGGGTGCGACAAACAATTCCCGGAATTGATTTTGGGAAATATCAGGCCTATTTTTGTAAACTGCTTCAAAGCTTAACGAAGAGTCCAGGTGGAGGTGAAGTTCTACTTTTGGAAGCAGTTTATAGTCGGGCAAGGGTACGGTTGTTGATCTGCTTTCTTGAGATGGCAAAGGTTAAATTACAAACACCTCCGTCTGAGTGGAGGTCTTATGTCTGCAGTGATTAGGACTTCGATTCAGAATCAGCCTTAGCTTTGGCCTTGTCCTTGGTTTCTTCAATGGATCCTAGCAGGTCTTCTGCTTCCTTGATAAGATCTTCGGCCCGTTTTTTTGCATCCTCGACAACAAGGTCGCCTTTCTTTTTGGCATCGGATATCGCTTCTTTCTCCATCAGAAAGCTTGTCGATAATATGGGTCAACTCATCAAGGTAATTGCTGAGCCGGTCAGGAAAGGATGTCCCGGGTATTGCTTCCCTTGATCGGGAGCATAAAGCAGGGCAATAACAGATCCAACAAGTGCTCCTGAAATCAAACCGAGTGTAAAGTCTTTTGATTTACTCATAATAGATCTCCTTACTTAATCTTTGGTAACAGTTAGTTCGTAGAGGAATTTGAAATATATTTAATATAAATTTTCTGATCAGAACACATGCGAAACGTTTGTTCTGAGTGTTTAATATGCAACTTCGCTGGCTTCTTTGAAAGTAGAGTTTATTTATGTCAAATTCATAGGCTCTTGAAATATCGGTTATTTGCCGGCTTCTCCTTTAATGGCTTCTCTTCGTTGTTTGCTCAATCCCATTACAAAAACAGGCACCACATAGAGTGTAAGTATGGATCCGAAAAACAACCCGCCTATAACCGATCCTGGCCAGAGGTGTCCATGTTTCCGCGCCGGTTCCAATGCCGATGGCAAGAGGTATCATAGAACAGATGGTGGTAAGTGCGGTGAGCAGAATGGGTCGCATGCGTCGTTTGCAGGCTTCAATTACATTATTAAAGAGCGAATCGGAAAACTCGTTGTTCTTGGTATAGATATGCATGTAGTCTACAAGTACAATGCCGTTGTTCACAATAATACCTACCAGCATGAACATGCCAATGAAAGCGGTAGCACCAATCGGCGTGTTAAAAATGAAGAGTCCGGCCAGTCCGCCAAAAAAGGCCAGGGGTATGGTGAAGAAAATGACAAAAGGATCTCTGAAGTTCTCGAATAGCGATGCCATGATCATATAGGTGAGGGCGATGGCTGCCAGCAGCGACCATAAAATCTCTGAGGCACCCTCATCGGCATCTGCGGTTGAACCTGTAAATTCATAACGATATCCGTCGGGAAGTATCACTTCCTGCTGAATGACCTCAATAATTCGTTCCTGATACTCATCTGCACTTCCATCTACTTCAATATTTACGTCCAGCACGGTCTGGCGATCCCTCCGCTCGATGCGCTCCAAACCTTGTACACTTTCAAAATGACCCAGCCCCGCCACCGGTATGCGTTGATTTTCTACCTGTATCAACTCCAGGTCAAAGAGTTCCTCCCGGTTTGTAATTACCGATTTGGAAACACGTACTTCTATGGCGATCTCACGTCCTTCATCCCGGAAGAAACCGACGCGCGTGCCCTGCGCCTGCGTCTTCAGCGAGTTGGCCACATCGCTGAGGGAACTGCCCATGCGACTGATTCGCTGCCGGTCAACAATGAACTGCAGTTCCGGCGTTGGAGATGTGCGCCCGTTATCAACGGATATTACATTCTCATCCTGCATCAAGACGTTTTCGATTTTGTTGGATATGGCTTGCAATACTTCGACATCGGGTCCGATAAGACTCAGTTGGATGCCGCCGCCAAAACCGCCGAAGCCACCGCCACTGCCACGGATATTAACCTCCGCACCAGGGGCATCGAGCTGTTGGCGCAACCGGCTCGAAAACTGGGTGGAACTTATATCACGCTCTTCTTGCGGAACCAGGTTAATGGTCATCGATCCGAAGATTTGTCTGTGCCGAAAATCTGCGCTGTCCGATTTGAGCAATAACCGTCTTCACTTCAGGCATGTTTTGCAGCTGGTTGCTGAAATTCCTCATTACTTCTGCAGTCCGTACCAGCTTGGTCCCTGCCGGCAGTTCTACACTAACCGACACAGATCCTGAATCGCTTTGAGGGAAAAAGTCAGATTGCAGGTTTTGAAAGAGGAGGTAGGAACCGCCGATAATGCCGATAACAAACAAAACGACAGTCCATTTACGAAACATTAGCCAGTTGAGGGATTTGGCGTACCAGCGCTCCAGTTTCTTTACCGTACGTGATGTGAGGTTGCTTTTCTGGAATTCCAATTTGTCTAGGATGAGTAATGAAAGTACCGGAACCAGTATGATGGACGCTAAAAAGGAGATGGCGATAGCAATACTGATGGTTACCGCAAACTCTACAAAAAACTGTGCTTGGATACCTGAGAGTCCGATGATCGGGGTAAAGACGCCGAGTGTTGTTAAAGTGGCTCCGAGCAGCGCTCCTATCACTTCATTGGTACCTTCCAGGGCCGCCTGGAATTTGGGCACCTCTTCCTCCAGTTTGCGGGCAATACTTTCGGAAACGACAATAGCATTATCAACCAGCAGGCCTATCGCAAGGGCCAGCGCGGTTATGGTAAGTATGTTAAGGGTAAGCCCAATCGCATACATAGCCGCAAAGCTGGCGGTAACTGAGACGGGTATGGTGGCGGCAACAACCAGTGCAATGCGCCATCCGCCCAGTAACGATGAAGAGAATGATGACCACCACAATAAGAGCCGCCAGTGCCGATTGTGTAAGGTTGGAGATGGAGCTCTCGATATTATCTCCCTGGTTGTCCTGCACTTCCAGCGATGCCCCGGGTGGCAGGTTTTGGTTGATGTTTTGCAGTTCGGCAACCACCGCTGTGGTGACATCCAGCGTGTTGGCATCCGACTTTTTCTGTACTTCAAGGGTAACACTGTTCTTCCCGTTAATCTCCACAAGAGTGGATATGTCGGCAAAACTGTCTTCCACCAGGGCTACATCCTTGATGCGTATAGGTACCCCGTTATCAGCTTTTTTGATGATGGTCTGTCGGATGTTTTCTACCCGCTGGAACATCGACTCTGCACGGATGCTGAAGCTGTTGGTGCCGGAAATAATACTTCCCACCGGGACTTCTACATTATTGTTGCGCAATGCATTCTCAATATCTGCCGGAATCAGGCTATGCTGGGCCAGTGAGCTCGGGTCTACATTCACAAAAATCTTGCGTTCCAGCCCACCCCGGGTATCGGCAGAAGCCACGCCTTCCGAGCCTTTCTATACGGGGTTCGATAAATTCGGTGCCCAGCCTGCGCAGCTCATCCAGCCCCTGGTTTGAGCCTTCGAGGCTGAGCTGCATGATGGGGAAGTTGTCCGGGATCGAACTGGAAGATCACAGGTTCTGAAGCCTCGATGCGGCAACTCGTTGCGAATCCGGGCGAGGGCCTCGCGTACTTTGAGTTCGGTATTCCTGATGTTTACCCTGTTTTTCAGCCGGAGTATGATAAAAGCACTTCCCTTGCTGATGTTGGACTCCATTTCGTCGATACCTTCCACCGAGGAGACTGCGCCTTCAATGGGATCGACCAGCAGGCGAGCGATATCATCAGGGGCTACATTTCCATATCCCGTAGAAATTGCGAGTATGGGGATCTGGAAGATGGGAAAAGGGTTACTTTCAGGTTAGACAGGGCAAATCCTTCCAAAGCCGATCATAATCAGCGTGATCATGATGACAGTAATCGGTCTCTTAAGAACGCTTCCTGCTACGGAGAACTTTTTCATAATTTAGTTATTACACAAAGTTACGCGAAGTGATACTCTAAGTTCCTCAAATAGTATATGCTATATGTTTTATAATCAGCAATCATTTTATTATCAGGCTTTTGCCAGTTCGGTATCGCCAATCGGATCTTCCTTATGGATGGAATCAAAGCCCATTTGTTCAACGAGTGTATTGACCATATTGTACATGCAAGGTACTACAAAAAGCATCAGCAGGGTTGACATCGTCAGGCCGCCGATCACAGTGCGTGCCATGGGGCTCCACGTTTGGAACCGGAACCTAATTCAAGCGCCAGCGGCACCATCGAACAGAATGGTGGTAAAGGCCGTCATCAATATGGGTCGTAGCCGGCCGCGTGGCACCGGTTACGATGGCTTAGTGACGAGAGAGCTTCCTTGCCTGCAATATTTTGATGTAGTCGATCATAACTATGCCGTTACTTCACCACAATGCCGGAAAGTAGAATCAGGCCCACCATAGATGGTGACGCTGATGGAAGTTCCGGTAATCGCATAGCATGAGCAGTACACCGGTGAGAGCCAGCGGAATCGTAAGATATGATGATGAAGGGTTCCACGAGGCTTTCAAATTGTGAGGCCATCACCATGTAGGTGAGAATACCGGCAATCATAAAAGCAATCATCAGGTAATTGAAAGAGGCCGCCTGGTCTTCTGCGGAACCCGCCAGCTCGTAGCGGTAGCCTTCCGGCCAATCCATCTGGTTGAGACTGGCCCGGGTTCTGGCGGAAGCTGTTCCCAGGTCAATATCTGAAAGATCAGCAGTAACTTCGGTAACGCGCTCCTGGTTGATGCGCAGTATATTGGTCGGCCCGCTGAACCGCTCAATGCGTGCTACATTACTGAGTGGCACAAAACCGCTCTCCGGTGTTTCAATCTGCAGGTTGTTGAGATCGGTGGTCTGGGTTTTGTCGCGAGGCTGCAGCTGCACCAGCACTTCAAATTCGATGCCTTGATCTACATCAAGTAGTAGCCAATGTTGCCTTGCACCGCATCGCTTAGCGCATTGGCAACCTGCGAAGTGGACATCCCAAGGCGTGATATTCGCTCCCGGTCCATACAGTACCCGCAAGTTCGGGCCTTCCCTGGTCTGCGGTGCTGAACACGTTGACAATTCCGGAAATATCTCCCAGCCGTTGCTTCACGTTGTTTGAAATCTCCTGTTTGGTTCGAGGGTCAAATCCATATATCTGTACAATCAGGCCGGTTTCACCTTCCGGACTGAGCGGGTCTTCGCGGACTTCTTTAATCTCGGCTCCCGCTACACCTTCCAGTTCCACCAGCAGCTCACTGACAATCTGTTGCTGGGAACGTGTGCGTTCTGACTGTGGTACCAGTTCCACCCGTACGGTTCCCTGGTATCCTCCGGGGTTATCCGCACCTTCAATACCCTCCTTGTCTCCATAATCAGAGACGACCAGACGTGCTTCGGGCACCTCTCTGTCGATAACAGATTCTACCTGGCTGATGGTCCGTTCCAGTTCAAACAGGCTCACGCCGGGCTCGCGCTGTACGTCCGGAGTGAAGGCGTTCTCATCAACCTGCGGAAAGAACTCGCCTCCCAACTGGTAGAACAGGGGTAAGGTAACGATGAAAAGCGCAGAAGGCGGAAAATACGACGGTTCCGCTACGATGCACAAAACCGTCAAGGAGTTCCTGATATCGCTGTTCCACACGGTCGAGCATACGAGATAATGCAGGCCCAACACGATTCTTGAAAAAAGACACCGGTTTTTTTACCGATATCTTTAAACAGCCAAACCAGGGGATAGAGAACTGCTCCAATCAGCAGCAGTGGCGATACCAGTATGCGTTTGTAGATGGAATCTCTGCTCCAATCTAAAAGGCGTTTGAGGTATGAGCCGGATGCCCCTTCCGCAGTGTCTCCGGTGAGTAGTTGGGAACTCATCATGGGAATCAGCGAGAGTGCTACGATAGATGACACTGAGAGGGCGAAAGAGATAGTGAGCGCCAGATCGCGGAAAAGAAAACCGGCGATGCCGATTACGAACAAAATGGGGATGAAAACCACCAGCGTGGTGAGGGTGGAAATTACGACCGGTACGGCTACTTCCTGGGCGCCCAGAACGGCAGAGTCATCGGGTACTTTTTCCTTCTTCTTTAAATCGAAATATATTTTCGAGCACAACCACCGCATCGTCGACTACCAAGCCCACCGCCAGCGTAAGTCCCGACAGTGAGATCACGTTCAGGCTCAGGTCAGCCCAGTCCATAATGCTGAAGGTGGCGATGATGGATATGGGGATGGATATGGCAATAATAAGCGCGGAGCGTGAGCTGCGAGAAAAGCCAGCAGAATGAGCACCACCAGTATCACCGCCTGCAAACCTGTAAGCAGCAGGTTGTTGATGGACATCTCAATAAAGTCTGCCTTATTGGTCAGCACATCTATCGTAACGTCGCCGGGCAGGATGCCTTGCAGTTCTTCCATGCTGCTGACCACTTCACTGGCGGCTGTCACTACATTGGCATCGCTCTGGCGGTAGACATTGAGAATTACACCGTCTTCACCGTCGATGTGTACATTGCCGATGGGCTGTGCCACACCATCCTCGACTTCAGCTACATCCTCAAGCAGCAGCGGCTTGCCGTCGCGTTACATCAATAATAGTTTCCCTGATCTGCTCCACATTTTGAAACTCCCCGATGGTTCGCAGCGAGTAGATGGTGTTGCCTTCAATCAATTCACCGAGCGGCACTTGAATGTTTTCCTGCCGCAGTTTATTGGCAACTGTGGATATACTAAGACCGTATGCGCGTATCTGATCATTGCTGATCTCTATATTGATTTGTCGTTCGTAACCTCCGGAAGTTTCAGCGGATGCGATACCGGGAATGCGTTCCAGCCGCTGCTCCAGCTGCTGTTTGGCAATGGTGCGAAGCTCCCGCGGGCTGCGGATGTCAGAGGTTAGTGTCAGAACAACAATAGGCTCCTGATTGGGATCGTAGGAAAAGACGATAGGCTGCTCGGCATCGTCGGGCACGGTTCTTCGAACAAAATCAAGTTCCTTTCGTACGTCCGACTCTGCGATATACAGGTCGGTTCCCCAGTCAAAGTTGAGCTTGACGACCGAAGCTCCCTGGCTGGAAAGCGATCGCACCCTGCGTACCGCTGATACTGCCAACGGCTTCCTCAATGGGCCGGGTGATCAGTATCTCCATATCTTCCGGCGCCACACCCTCGTAGGTTGTATAAACCGTAATGGTGGGAAATGAAACATCGGGATAGAGATTGAGCCTCGAATTGGAAAGTCCGAACAGACCAAACCCAATGACGATCAGACTGATCATAAAGAAGGTAACCGGACGCTGAACTGCTTTTCTTGCTAAAGCCTTCATAGACCCTTAAATCTTTAATTGGTGTTGGCTGAGCCGGCACTATCTTGAGGAGCCGTTTCTTCCGACCTTTCGATGGGAACTTGTGGTGACTCACGAAACGGACTGCCTGTTGCAATACGAACCCGGGAGCTGTCTTCCAGGCTATTTTGACCGGTTACAACGATTTGATCTCCCTCTTCGAGCCCGCTGATAATTTCAACACGGTCGCCCTGTTCAATACCCAATTCGAGATCCCGTTTTACCGCAACCGTATCATCCTGCACAACAAATGCCGAATAACTGCGGCTGATTTGTATGGTATTGGATTCAGGTTCAATGAGGGTACTGAACATTTTCTACCAGGGTTGAACGCGGTACAACAACCGATTGATTGCGGGTTTCAACGTTGATGATCGATTCAACCAACACGCCCTGGTAAATGGAATTTCCGGTTTCGGTCAGAGTGATGACCACTTCTCCCAGACCGGTAGTGGGATCGAGACGGGGACTTATCCTGGAAACACGTCCCCGCGCTGAAGTTTCTCCCTGGTTGGAAACTCTAAAGGTCACCGGCTGACCGACTTGCACTGCGCGCCATTCTTCCAGCGGCAGATACACCCGGGTTTCGTATCCTGTAAGGTTGGCGATTTCAAAAGCGGCCTGGCCGGTATTAGCCAAATCTCCTGTTGCAATATTTCGCGAGAGTACTACTCCAAAAACCGGGGATCGGATCATGGTATTATCGAGATTTTCCCTGCTTTGGGTGAGATTGGCCTCCGCAGATTCAAGTTGTGCCTTGCTGCTTTGGTAAGTGGCGCGGGCATTATCGAACTCTGTTGAGCTGATGAGCTCCCGCTCATAAAGTCGTTGCTGACGCTCAAACTGCAAACTGTCGCGCTGAAAGTTGGCACGGCTCTGCTCAAGGTTGGATACGGCCTGCCGGTATTGATCCTCGAAAGGCACATCATATATTTTGGCCAGCGGATCTCCCTGACTCACAGAATCTCCCAGGTCGGCATAAATTTCAGTAATTCGATTACTGACCTGCGGAGTAACTTGTACGATGTTACTGGGCCTTAATATTCCCAAAGGAACGAATCTGGCGGGAAATATCCTGGCGGTTTACGGTGATAGTCTCAACGCTGGTTGCTGGGGCCGCGCTCACCTTGTGGAAACGGGCGCGATTCGGAATCTCCTCCACAGGCTTGCAGCACAAGCAGGCTCCCTAGAGAATACTCAATGAAATATATTTCACGATGACTGTTTATGTTCGGGGTTTTAAAGCTTTGCAGATACGTAGGATGAACCTAAATGATTCAAAGAAGCAGTGGAAATCCTGATTTTTTCCGGTTATTTAAGATTTTTTACACTTTGTTTTGCTGCACAAGCTTTCTCTCAATAAATGAGTTCAACAAACTAATGAAATATTGGGATGTTATTAAGAAAAGGGAGAGAATTTTTTATCTTTATGAATCCCAAACCATAACTTTTAGCCAATCTTGAACTATGAAGTTTTTTATTGACACTGCCGACCTGGAAGAAATTGAAGAAGCCAACAACCTGGGTGTACTCGATGGGGTTACCGCCAACCCCAGTCTATTGTGCAAAAATTGGGGTTGCAGATTTTGAGGGCCACATTGCCAAAATTTGTGACTTAGTTTCGGGGGATGTTTCCGCAGAAGTGGTTTCTACCCGGTACGAAGAGATCATGCCCGAAGCCAGGAACCTGGCAAATATTGTCCGATAATGTAGTAGTTAAGGTTCCGTTGATCAAAGACGGGATCAAGGCTATAAAGGCCCTCAGTGATGAAGGCATCCGTACCAATTGCACCCTTTGTTTCTCCGCAACCCAAGCGCTGATTGCCGCCAAGGCCGGTGCCACTTATATATCACCTTTTATCGGAAGGCTGGATGATATTTCGGACGACGGGATGCAGCTGATAGAAGATGTGGTGCAGATTTACGATAATTACGGTTTTGAAACCGAAGTGCTTGCCGCCAGTATACGCCACCCCATGCACGTGCTGGAAGCGGCGCGACTGGGTGCCGATGTGGCAACCATGCCGCTGAAGGTGATTGACCAGCTGCTACATCATCCGCTGACCGACCGTGGCCTGGAACGCTTTCTCGCCGACTGGGACAAGCTACAGGAGGAGATCAAAACGCCTGCTGAGTAGGTCGATTACCTATGTATTTTTAGCGTTTGGGTGTCGTACCCAATTGCTTCACTGATTAATTATGTCATTCGGGACTCCGGTCCAGGATGACATGGAGAATTTGAAATTTGGCAACAAGTAATCCCTCCTTTAGGAGAGTGGGCCAATGCCGTGGATTCTCACGTCATTGGGTAGGGAGATGTTTCCTAGGGCATGGTTTAAGAATAAAAGCACTCCACTCGTGAGACCATGTAGTATAACCTCCGTAGCCTTGGCGTAGGAGGAAGTGGTCCAACGGTGTGCGGTTGCATTACTCCCGCCCGTTTTTAAAAGTCGGAGCTTTGCGTACTTTTGTAGCCTGCTCAAAGCTGTATGCTATTTCCAGCAGTACGGGTTCAGCTCCAGGCTCTGCCCGAAAAAGGAGATACCCACAGGGAGGTTGTCAATATATCCCATCGGCACGGTAATGTTCGGATACCCCGCCCGTGCCGCAGGCGAACTGGATGAGACGGAGAAATTATCGCCATTGGTCAGGTCGGTCTTCCAGGCAGGCCCTCCGGTCGGACCTACAATGGCGTCCAGATCGTGTTCCTCCATTACCCGGTCGATGCCTTCTTCACGTGTATGCCTGAGCATTCTTTCCAGGGCGTTCGGTATATTCTTCGGAATTCAAGGCTGCACCTTTCTCGCTTGCGGTAATCAACAGGTCATGATCGAAATACTGCATCTCTACCGAATCGGAAAGTGTAACTTCTACCAACTCTTCCAGGCTTTCAACCGGGGCATCTTCGCCAGAGAGTCGAAATACTTATTAAGCCCGTCTTTAAATTCATATAGCAATACCTGGAAGGAATCGCCCCCGATATTCTCCTGCGAGATCTCTTCTATTTCAATAATGCGTTGCTCCCTGGTCTTCTAAAAATCGAACCGTTTCATGCATCAGCGTATCTACACGGTGATGGTTGCCGAAGGGCCGGTCCAGAAGCCGATACGTTTGCCTTTCAGCCCGTCTTCGTTTAAGGAACTGAGTGTAATCGGTATGAAAGTTACCCTCGCTGGCCGCCGTTTTTGAATCGCTTTCATCCACACCGGTCATCGCTCCCAGTGCGATAGCAGCATCGGTAACGGTTCGCGCCATGGGTCCGGGCGTATCCTGGGTAAAGGATATGGGAATGATTCCCGATCGGCTGAGCAGTCCAACCGTGGGCTTGATACCTACCAGACCGTTTGCCGAAGAAGGGCAGGTAATGGATCCGTTGGTTTCGGTGCCAATGCCAAAAACAGCCAGGTTGGCAGATGGCGCAGCTCCGGGCCCGGAACTGGAACCACATGGATTACGTGTGAGATCATAGGGGTTTCTTGTTTGTCCGCCCAGCGCGCTCCATCCGCTGGATGAAAAGCTGCTGTGGAAATTGGCCCATTCGCTAAGGTTTGCCTTCGCTAATATTATAGCGCCGGCTTCCCGGAGTTTGGCGGTTATAAAAGCGTCTTGAGGCGGGATAGAACCTTCCATAGCCCGGGCGCCGGCAGTCGTGGGCATATCGAAGGTATCGATGTTGTCTTTGAGCACAACAGGAACCCCATGTAGAGGCCCGCGTTTGTTGCCTGCCTGTAGTTCTTCATCCAGTTCCCGTGCTGTCTCTATTACTTCGGGATTCAAAAAAAGCATGGAATTCAGCTTCGGACCCGATTTATCAATTTGATTAATCCGCTGCCAGGTAGGCTTGGGTTACCTCTTCAATGGTAAAATCACCATTTTCATAGCCTTCCTGAAGTTGTGTAATGGTTATCTCCTCAAGTCCAAGCTGTTCGTATTGCGACTCTGTTTGGCAGGCTAACAAATGCGATGAGTAGAATTGAAGAATAGTGTGGGATATGATCTCATAATGGTATGCGGTCAGGTTAATGGAGAAAAAAGTAATATACAAGAGATAAGGTATAAGTCCAGAGTAATAGCGTGATTGATTCAATCACATTACACTACCTGACTGATCAGATCCTCGGCAATTTTTGCAGAAGACAGCACACCCGGCAGCCCTGCTCCGGGATGGGTTCCGGCTCCTACAAAATAGAGGTTTTCCACATCTTCAGATCTGTTGTGCGGCCGGAACCAGGCCGATTGGGTGAGAATCGGTTCCACCGAGAAAGGCAGATCCCTTGTAGCTGTTAAGAGTATCCTGGAAATGCAAGTGGATCAATATGATGCTCAACAACCAGGTTCTCTTGCAGACCGGGCAGGTAGTTGTCCTCCAGAAAATTCATGATGGCGTCGCGGTAAGGTCTTAGCTGTTTGGGTCCAGTCGGTACCGCTGTCAAGGTGGGGTACCGGGGATAGCACATAAAAAGCCTCGTGCCCTTCGGGTGCCAGGGAAGGGTCGGTTTTGGTGGGCATGTGCAGGTACAGCGAAAAGTCGTCAGCCAGCATGTTTCTTGTTGAAGATGTCCTCCAGACAGTCTCTTTGTAACGATCTCCAAGTATGATGTTGTGATGTTCCAGCTCGGAGTTCGAGGTAGCGCTTTTTGGTGCCGAAGTAGATCACAAAAAGCGACATGCTGTACTTGGTGCGCTCGATCTTTGCGATTGGTGTACTTGTTTCGCTTCGATTCCGGAATCATGTGCCGATAGGTGAAGGCAACGTCGGCATTGGAAACGACAGCATCGGCGTGATGTACGGAACCGTCATTCAAGCCGGATGCCCTTGGCCGTACGCTCGATTCATCAGGATTTCATCCACTTCGGCCCCGGTGTGGATAGATGCCACCCTGCTCGTCTGATCAATGTTCTCCATGGCATGTAACAATAGCACCGGTTCCTCCCATGGCATAGTGAACGCCCCACTCCCGCTCCAGGTAGTGGATCATGGCATAGATAGAGGTAGTTTGAAAAGGGTTGCCGCCTACCAGCAGCGGGTGGAAGGAGAAGCATTTACGCAGGAAATCATTTTCAATAAACTGGGAGGCGTACTTGTACACCGACTTATACGACTGCAGCTTGATAAGGTCGGGCGCCACTTAACCATGTCCCAGATACTTAGAAAGGGTTTGTCCGCCAGTTCGGTGAAGCCTTTGTCGAAGATGGCTTCGGTTGTCGGCAGGAATTTCGTGTAACCTTTCTTATCAGCCGGATTCCACTTATCAATTTCACTCAGCACAAAATCGTGGTCCCCGTTGTAATCAAACTTTTTGCCCTCACTGTTAAAGATGCGGTAAAAAGGATCGCAGGGGACAAAGCTCAACATAATCGCTTCGCTTTCTTACCGGCGGCTTCAAAAATTTCGTCAAACAGAAAGGGCGCCGTAATCACGGTAGGGCCGCCGTCGAAGGTAAAGCCGTTCGATTTCGTAAACGTAAGCCTTCCGCCCAGCTTGTCACGTTTTTCAAACAGAGAAACCTGGTAGCCCTTGTGATAAAAGCCGTGAAGCCGTTGCATAGTCCCCCGAAACCGCTGCCGATGACGATAATTTTTTTTCCCATAAAAATTTAAAAGAAGGTTTGTGAAGTCAGACACTGTAACTCTATTGGAACAGGGAATCATTCCAAAAAACCACCTGGAATATCATTTGGATCGATAATCAGTTATAGTACGAAATTTGCAGGAGGGCCTCGTTACAAGATGATCGATCAGGTTTATCAATTAATCATAGTTCAACCTGATTTTGGTGTAATAATGCTAATCAACAGCCTGATTTTTTGAAATGGTAAGAACCATATCCTTCATTGAGGAGGATGGCGAATATGCCGGTCGACGATAGTCGGATATCCCTAGCGCAGCTTACGGTTATCTGACTGTATCCGACAAGAAGTAATCCATATCAATCACTTTATTGAGTTCTCAATCGGCTCCATACCCGTTATATCCCTTTCTCAGCTCTGCGGGTTCGCTCGGCTTCATCTTTATTCTTATAAATACCGTAGTAAACACGATATAGGGTATTATTATTCAGAGGAATCTCTTCCATCGCTGAGAGCCTTCTATCTTTTTCTGAGAGATTGCAAGTGCCCCACTCTTCCGACTTGGAAGGAACCGAGCTGAACCGTATAGGTGGCCACCTTGAGATCGGTGGTCCGGGAATTTTCCAGGTCGCCCTCCAGCAGAACCAGCTGCACCCGGTGCGGTGCCGTTGGCTGATCATGTCGATCTCTTCGGCAGCTTTTTTGGAGAGGTCAATAATTCTGTTTTTGGCAAAAGGCCCGCGGTCGTTTATGCGTACAACTACAGACTCCCCGTTGTCTCGATTTTCAACCCGAAGTACGGTGTTGAAAGGAAGTGTGCGGTGGGCGGCTGTAAACTCGTACATGTTGTAGGTTTCCCCGTTGGCAGTGAGCTTGCCATGGAAATTGGGTCCGTACCAGCTGGCAACACCCTCCTCGATAACGCCGGCCCGTTTTGCGGTCGGTCAGCGGCTCGGATTTGGAAACCCGGCTGGTGGTACCGCAGGAACTGAGTACAAGCGATAGGGCACAGGAGTAATAATAGGAGGATAATATATGTTATTCAGCACGTGTTATAAGCTAGTTCAGTAGATTTTTTGGAAATATATTCTGTAACAAGCATCAAAATTCCATTACCGGAATTGATCAGGGTATGGGCTGCTCAAATTGCTATTTAGCAGTCAAGCCCTAAGCATCAGTGAAACTCTGTCTTGGCGACTTATAGAGAACAAATAGGTTAATAATGTTTCAGCATTGAAATAGTTCATGAACTTCCGGATTAATATCGGTTCATTATTAATTTCTAAGGTACTGCAAGTATGCGTAGTGACATGTTGATGATGCTTAAATGGTTTAAAAATAAAAAAACTGAAAAGAGTCCGCCTTATACCAATGAGGAGTGGGTTGAGCTGTTGACCGAACCGGCAGATGAACGAGCCGTTGCAGAACTTAGCAAATACCTTAATTCAGGGACTTAAACCAGCTTTGTCCAAATATGTAGACCGGGAGCTGGATCAGTTCGTTGAAGATGTCGCACAGGATGCACTTGCTGAAGGTTTTGGAGCATGTACAGACTTTTCGCGGGGAAAGCAAACTGACCACCTGGGCAATGAAGATAGCGGTCCGTGAGGGTCTTGACAGTACTACGTCGTAAACGGTGGGATAATATTTCTATAGAAGATCTGAAAGGACCAAACGCTGATGACGATTCCGGAGAAATATTTTCTGAAACTTTTTCAACCGATTCGCCTTCACCGGAGATGAGCACAGCCCAGAAGATGATGCTTGAGAAAGTGCAAGACATTATCCAAAATGTGCTTACCGACAAGCAGCGCAAGGTTATAACCGCGTTGATGATTCATGATTTGCCAAATCACAGTTGTGGCCAAGCAGATGAATACGAATCGAAACAACCTGTACAAATTGGTGTATGATGCCAGGAAAAAGCTTAAGAATGAATTTGAATTGCAGGGCATTGATCCGGAAGAAATGCTGAACCAGATTTCAAAACCGTAAGATTTTTATATGTTGGACTACATCTATTGAACTGATCATTTATTGTCGTATAATTTTTTAATGAAATTAAACACAGACATACTAAAAAAAATATTCAGGGCTGTTCTTTCCACCAGGGAAGATGAGATCAGTTGTGAATCCTGCTATAAGCAGATTGATGAATTTGTTGAGATGAAACTGGATGGTAAATCTGCCGAGGAAGCTATGCCGCTTGTCGAAGATCATCTGAGGCGCTGTAAAGACTGCAGGAAGAGTACGAGGCACTTGCTGGAAGCACTACAAAGCTTACAGCAAGAGAAGGGGTGAGTGAATTTGCAGTATCTTTTTTAAACGGCCTGCATCTCTAATGGGAAGAACTGTTTGATTAAGAAGTTGATCAGTTTTTTGAGCAACTTCAGGTAATCGCCGGAGTGCAATTTCTTCTGGATGCATCCACAGATTTATTGAAAAGGTAGATCCAGGCTTTCACCTCATTGATTGGTTCCCTTTACATAAACTCTTCTTTTTTCACGAATATAGAGACTCTCCTGCTGCATTTCCGGGTTTGTACATCTCATATCGGTCGAGTGTTATCAAGTAGATCCGGTGAAGCACTTAGGTCAAATAAATCTCCGACTACAGTATCGTTTTGTTGATTTAGAGGGAATAGCGGCCGGATGTCCGTCGGTATAATAACAGCTTTCCCCTGGAAAATGCCCTTCTCCAATCCACTTTGTTTGTATGAATAAGATATCTGCTGCATCGGGATTATCGAGCGTCTCTTCGAAGGGTACCGTAGGTGAAAAGGATCTAAGAAGGTTTCTCGCTGCTTAAATCGAACTACTAACTCAAATTGAACAACATGGAAAATAATGCATATGAAGGTTAATGGCGCACAAAGAAAAAAATTGCTTGAAAAGGCGCAATTGAGGAGAGATTATGAGGCATAGCTTCAATTGCAAACAGGCAAGAGAAAGAGCCGAAGATCGGACTCGAACCGACGACCTACGCTTTATGCTGAGTATTGAGCTGGTGACTGAGCTACTTCGGCACACCAGCGACACTATTCTTCTACGAGAGAATCGCTCTACCCCTGAGCTACACCGGCTTTCGGCTTAATTTTTTAATCGGGATAACTTTAATCAATTTATCTTATCCACCGTAGCTTTACGCGAAGGTAGACTGAGCCACTTCGGCCCGTGAACGATTTTAGTTCCTAAGCTTTAGAAGCAAAGAGTCTCAAATATACGAATTGTACAGGAATGCCGACAGTGAATTTGCCCCTTTAATTTGTTCGATTGGTAAGATTTAAATTGAACTGGTTTTGCAGCGTTCACTTCTCTATTTTCGATCTCAATTAAATCAAAATCATGTCCCCACTGGATCCGTCTTCTTCTGTAACTTTTTATTTGATAGCTGATCAATGTCGTTGTTTCGCTGCTAGCCCTCTATGCCATGCCGGGATTGCTTGAAGTGGGATATTTAAAACCTGCACGAGTGGTAAAAGAGAATACCTGGTACGAGCTGTTAACTTCGGGCTTTTTGCATGCCAATCTGGGACACCTTTTTGTGAACATGTTCACGCTCTATTTTTTTGGGAGCGTTATGGAAAATGTATTAGGCCCGGTACATTTTGGGATCTTATATCTTACAGGACTGATCGTTGCAGGCATTCCTTCGGTGATCAAGTTCAAGGATAATGAGAATTATGCCACGCTGGGGGCTTCCGGAGCGGTTGGATCCGTACTCTTTTCGCTTTTATTTTTCTATTTCCAATGGAGAATATCTACCTGCTGTTTATCCCGATTCCCATACCGGCATTTGTACTTTGCCATCCTCTACTTGATTTACAGCATGTACGAAAGCAAGCAGGAACGCGGAAAGATCAACCACGAGGCTCATCTTGCAGGAGCTCTTATGGGGAATCGTCTACCTGGTTATTTTTGTGCCGAACACTATCGATCACTTTTTAACCAGTGTTCGGCTTATTGGTAATCCCTGCCTATTCGCTAATAGATGTAGGTCACCTTGGAGGTGGACTACATCCAAGGTGATCTCGATAGTCTCGGCTTAGCCGTTTTTAGCGCGGAAATCCTGCATAAAGCTGACCAGCACTTCTACACTCTCCATGGGCATGGCGTTGTACATGCTGGCCCGGATACCGCCTACGCTGCGGTGGCCTTTCAAAGGCTACCAGGTTATGTTCGGCTGCTTCTGCCAGGAACTTCTGCTCCAGCTCTTCTGAAGGCAACCGGTAAGTGGCGTTCATCAGTGATCGTGACTCTTTCTCTACAGCTCCCCGGTAAAAATCATCCTTGTCTATCTCACCATAAAGCAAGTGAAGCTTTTTCCCTGGAGAAATCCTTGAAGTAGGAAAGCCCGCCTTTCTCCTGCATCCATTTCAAGTACCAGGTTCACCATATAAACATTAAAAGTAGGCGGTGTATTAAAGATCTTGCCTGTGTGGGTCTGGTATCTCAATATGGTAGGTACGCCCTCTGTTTTGGCTTTTTCGAGAAAGTCTTTTCGAATGATTACAATTGTGACACCTGCAGGGCCCATGTTCTTTTGAGCGCCGGCATAGATGATGCCGTATTTGCTAACGTCTAATGGGCTTGGATAGTATATCGGAAGAGGCATCGCATACCAGCGGAACTCCGTCGGTCTCCGGCTCTTTGGGAAACTGGGTGCCGGCTACGGTGTTGTTGGAGGTAAAGTGTACGTACACCGGGTTATCGCTGAAATTGAGCTCCGACTGGGTTGGAACCCGGTCGTAATTTCCCTTCGGCACTGCTGAAGGGCACATGTACCTTACCAAATTTTTTGGCTTCTGTGATAGCTTTGTCTGACCAGCGTCCGGTGTCGATGTAATCGGCGGTTTCATCTTCACTGAGAAAGTTGAAGGGTGCCATCATAAACTGGCTGCTGGCTCCTCCCTGGAGAAAGAGAATTTCGAAATCATCTCCGACGCAAGAAGGCTGCTCAAACTGAGCCTTCGCCTGTTGGTCTATTTCGGCGTATTCGGCACTGCGATGACTCATCTCCATCAGGGAGCGGCCGAGGTTTTTATATTCTGTAAGTTCCGATTGCGCCTTTTGCAGAACTTCCAGTGGTAGTGTTGCGGGTCCTGCACTGAAATTGTGTACGCGGTTCATAAGTTTGATTGGATGTTGGGTTAGTTTAAAAAGTGTGTACAAGTAGTCCTGATCGTAGTTTGGGCTCAAACCAGGTTGATTTTGGCGGCATCAGCAGTCCTTCGTCCGGATACAGTCAACCAAGTTCATTCGATGGAAGTAGGATACATGCTAAAAGCGGCAGCAGCCTCACCGGAATCAACAAGCCGTTCCAGCTCGTTGGTTCCGCGGATGCCTCCCACGAAGGAGATATTTTCATCCCTGCGGGGATCGTTGATGCCAAGCAGGGGTTCCAGGATAAGCGACTGCAGGCGGTGAGCATCCAGCTTTTGCTACGCTGTCGGAGTCATCGGCAATGGGAAGCGTAAAGCCCAATCCACTTATCATCCATGTAGATCGAGACGTCACCCTTTCGTTGCGGGTGCGGGATCACGCATCCTTCGTGAAACGGAGGTCATGATTTCTGAACTTCTTCAAGGAAATTGTCGGGGATCGCATACACAATACGATTGTAAGCCAGGATCTCCATCTGAGACATGGGGAAAAGAACAGCAGGGAAAGAAGTTGTATTCTTCCTCACCGGTGTGGTTCTCATTCTTGCTCCTCTTTCCCGGGCGGCCCGCGAAGCGCTTTTGCAGCGATGATGACCATCCGCTATATAAAGATGATCGATCTCAACAAAGGCATCTACAAAATCCGATGATATGGTCGGCTCTCCAGAACGGTATGCCTTACGTCATCTTCGGCAGTAAAATCAAAAATCGGGTCGTGGTTTTTCTGAACTTCTGCTACAAGTTTATCAATGCTTTTATCATCCCGGTAAGTCATCATCACCGGTTCGGCATGAGCCGACTGGGTGAGAATATGCCGGGTTCGGTCATCCTCTTTATCCGGCACGGGTAAGTTCATGTTTTAAAATTATCTCTTCATCATAATCTTCTACAGAAACGCAGGCAAATAGCCCGGTTTGCGAGCGTACCCTTTCCAAATCAACCGATAGATATAGACAGCTTTTTCCTGTTCCCTCTTCCAAGATATCATTTTTGATAAATCGATTCAGGTTTTCTGCTCCTTTATCATACGCACGGTCGTCATTGAAAGGGGTGTTTTTCGGCAGGTCGATTTCAGGACGGATGATATGGAGGAAGCTCTTGGCTTTGCCTGCAGGCAAGCTTTGCTATGCCTCTTCTGCATTGATAACGTCATAAGGTACGCAGGCCACCTCGGTTACCTCTTCTTTTGAGGGTCTCCAGGCTTTGAATGGGTGAATAACTGCCATAAAAAAATAAAATTTATCGAATTAATTTTAAGCCTTAAAGGTAGGGGTAGAGGGAGTAATATTAAAGCAGGATTTGTTAAAAATTACTTGGCCTTAACAATCTTAACATTTGTTCTGAATGTGTTATTTTAAAGAGCAAAAACGCATTTAAATTTATTTTTAATTCTATGGATAATCTGAATATCAACGGTGACAAGCTCTCTGGTGAACAACAAGATCAGCTATTATTTATGATGCTCATACAGCAGCATCAACAGATTGCCATGATGGGCATGGGCAAAATAAAGAACCCGAATACCGACAAGGTAGAACGGGAAATGAAGTCTGCAAAATTTGCTATTGATACCTTGGTCATGCTGCAGAAATTTACCAAGGGCAACCTCCCGAAAGAGTTAAAAAACTACCTGGAGCAGACCTTGAATAATCTGCGTCTAAACTATGCTGAAGAGCAGAAGGGTGAAGGCGATTCTTCCGCCTCTGAAAAAGGAAGAAGAGTAAGGGTTAGGAAGCATGAAGCCTGTTACCGCAGCCGGCGGCGTTTTATTTAGGGAACCTGAATCGGGTTCCGATCCCGAAGTACTGTTGATACTCCGTAATGGTGTCTGGGATCTACCCAAAGGAAAGCTGGAAGAGAACGAGAGTGTCGAGGAGTGTGCTGTTCGCGAAGTATCGGAAGAGGTTGGGTGCAGCTTACCGGCTATTCAGACTCATATTACTGACACCTATCACGAATACAGAGAGGGGGACAGTCATTTTGGCAAAACCACTCACTGGTATGCCATGACCTTAAGCGACAAAAATGAAGAGTTGTCGCCGGAAGTGAAAGAAGGTATAAAAAAACTCGAATGGGTGCCTTTAATGACAGCTGTGGAACGAGTGGGCTATGAAAACCTGGAGGTTTTACTGAGGGAATTTAAAAAATGGCTTTACACCCGTCCGTAGTAGTTTGTACCAAACTATTGACTTGAATTTTTAAGATTTTAACTTGAAAAATATCGGCAGGCTGTATTGAACCCGAACCGGCTGCCCGCGTTGTTTGCCCGGCTTGAACTGGGCTTTTTTGACGACTCGTATAGCCTCTTGATCACAACCTCCCCCAATGCCGCGAATAACTATGGGATTTTCCACCTTGCCTTGTTCATTAACGACAAACTGTATGATCACCAAGCCTTCAATTCCGGCCTGTCTTGCTACATCCGGATATTTAATTTTGTTGTTGAATAGCCTGAATGCCCCGATGAGTTCCGGCATCTCTTCGACCACGACAAAGAAATCTTCTTCAGCATCTTCTTCTTTCTGTACGGCCTCTGCCGGAGGTTCAGGAATCTCCAGTGGTTCATCAAAATCAAGCTCAGCATCGATAGCTATCACCTGGTCTTCAATAACCTCATTGTTCGGTACTTCTACGGGAACCATGGGTCCTGGCGGAAGGGGTGGTCTTTCCGGCTGTTTGGTCTGTATGATATCTTCCATGGAAACCGGTTCCTGTTTTTCAAAAGAAACTTCACCATTTTGAGCGCTAAAGTTCAGGTTCACGTTGGTAAGCAGCAGGAAGCCCAAAAGTGTAAGGATCATTCCGGTTTCGAGAAGGATTGTATACAGGCTTTTAAGGTAGGAGTCTGTAGGGAAATTATAGCCTTTCATGTTAAACCTCCATCCTGATTGCTCAGGATTACTAATTGATGTTGCCTGATAGAATCATAAACTATCCAGCTGCCAACCTGTACCTGCTTGTTGCAGGCTCAGGATAAACCTGCCAAAGCCTTCCTTCCATCTATCGAGCTCTTCAGAACCATTCTCAGGTTCAACTCATCTTTTTACTACTTATAAGAAATGCAAAGGAAACATCATTTAGTGAGGCTATAGCACCTATAAAAATGGTAGGGGAAAATACTACAATATTATCATGAATTTGAAACAAGGAACACTATGGGATAAGCCTCAAATTTCAAATAACAAATATATAAAATTCAAATTAGCAATGACCGAACAAATTGAACGAAGTTACATTGACCTTTTGGCAAATATTCTTCTAACGAAGTCACTTTATACTAGAGAGCGGAAATATTAATGAAAGGAAAAATAAAAAAGGGTATGACATTTATGTCATACCCTTGAATAAAATTCGGAATAGATTCCGTTTAGTTCTGCAGCCTGAAAATTACCGGCAAGCTGTAACCGTACGCGAACAGGCTGACCGCGTTGTCGACCCGGCTTGAATTCCGCCTGTTTGACGCAGCGCAGTGCTTCTTCGTCAGCTCCGCCGCCAATACCGCGAACAACACGAGGATCTTCAACCTGGCCTTGCTCATTCACAATAAACTGTACAATAACTCGTCCTTCGATACCGGCCTTTCGTGCCATCTCGGGATATTTTGCACATCCCTGCAATCTCGCCATACCGCCTATCAGTTCGGGCATGTTCTCAACCACAACGAAGAAATCCTCTTCTGGCTCTTCTTCTTCAGGAGGAGGAGGCATGTCCAGTGGCTCATCAAAATTAAGTTCAGCATCCAGGTTAATTTCCTGGTCCTCTATAATTTCATCATTCGGTACTTCAACAGGCACCTGCGGACGCGGTGGCGGTGGTGGTTTCTCTTCCTGTTCGGTACGTTCAATTTCTTCCATCTCTACAACTTCCTGCTCTTCAATCAGGTTGGTATTCTTTGCGGCACTTCTGAAATCTACTTTCATAGCTACAATGAAGATTATCAGAACCGCAACGAGCCCCGAACTCGAGGAAGACGGTATAATACTTCCGAAGATCAGCCTTCGGCTTTTTTCGATTGCTTCTCATAGTGTCGTTATTTGATTTTGAGAGATATTTTTCTTCAGTACAACCTAATTATAATAAAATTTATATTTTTGTACAGACCTCATTTGTAAAAAAGAGTATAGGCCATCTATTGTTCCATGCCTTTAGCCGGAATAAATGAAGCAGTTAATTTTGAAGCCTGAAAATTACCGGCAAGCTGTACTGAACACGCACGGGTTGTCCTCTCTGCCGGCCCGGTTTAAATTTGACAGTCTGTACGGCCCTTAGGGCTTCCTCGTCACATCCGCCGCCGATGCCGCGAATAACTCTCGGATCTTCAACTTCGCCATTTTCGTTTACAATAAACTGTACAATAACCCGCCCTTCAATACCGGCTTTTCGAGCCATCTCGGGATAGCGGATATTTTTTTGCAGGGCTGCCATGCCACCGATGAGCTCCGGCATCTGTTCAACAACTACGAAGAAATCTTCCTTCTCTTCCTCTTCAGCGGGGGGAGGAGGCATATCCAAAGGTTCATCAAAATTGAGTTCGGCATCTAAATTGATTTCAACATCCTCTACAATTTCATCGTTGGGAACCTCAACCGGCACCTGTGGGCCTGGCAGGAGGTGGCGGCCGTTCTTCTTGTTTGGTTCGCTCTACTTCCTCCATTTCAACCACTTCCTGCTCCATGGTCAGATCGACCCCTTGCTGGCTCGTCTTAAGATTTACCTTAGCGGAAACGATAAAGATTAGCAAAGCAAGTATTAAACCGACCTCAAGGAGTATGGTATAGTACTTTCGTAAATCTGCACTGGGTTTTTTTCTGCTGTTATCCATAGTCTCTCCGGTTTTTTGCTAACTCATTACATAAATTAACATAAATTGAACCTTATGCAATTGCTTCATGAAAAAAACGAGCCCAGTTGCCGGTAATATTTTACCTTGGAAGAAAGGAGGGACGTGATGGTTATTCGTTCTCCGTTTCCGGAATAACGTACCTTAAAAACAAAACACCGAAGAGTGATCCAATGCTGTCAAAGGCTATGTCGAATAGGTCTGCACTGCGCTGAAAAGGCAGCAAATACTGCAAGAGTTCTACAAATATTCCAAAACTAACTCCGATAAAAAAGATGGTAAACAGATTAAGAGTATATGAATTAGCAACATACAGGTAGAGGCCTAGTAAAAACGTCCAGGAGCCAAACATGAGAAAGTGTCCTACTTTATCAAAGCTCCAAATTACACTCGAGCCAAGAGTTCCCGCCGGAACCAATGTAAGAAATAGTACTGCCAGGGTTAATATTCCGAAAAGTACCGGAATCACATATTTATTCCTTGATAAATAGTCTAATAAGTAATGATTTCATACAAAGTCTTTAGGCTCTATAATGCGATCTGGGTTGTCCTTTAAAAGTTTGTCTAGTATATGTTTTCCATTCAATAATGCCAAAGCAGAACTTTTCCCGGCTGAATAACCTTGCGACCAAAATGCCCCAATTTTTCCTGCGAGGACATCACCAAAACCGGCCCGTCGAAAACTTCCTGGTATCATAATCGGTTATGTAGCATTCACCCGCGTCAACTCCTAAAATTACTGGATAGCCTTTGGATACCAGGGTTACCATCTTGTCGGATGCCAGCTCTTCTTACAAGGTTCAAACGCTGGAAATCATCTTTTATTGATTTGTGCGAAATGGTGGCAAGTTCTCCCGGGTGAGGGGTCAATATCCATTTTGAGGCAGCCGGGTTTTTCCCAGTCTTTCTTTTTGGGCAAGACTCCAAAGTGCCATCGGCATCTATGATGAAGTCACCGGTATGATTTTCCAAGCAGCTCATGGACAAATGCTGCTGTTTCTTCTGCCCGACCCAGTCCGGGGCCTAAAGGATTCTGCCTTCTTCTCTTTTAGAATGGATGCGATTTCATCAAGGTGTTCAGTTTTAAAGAAATAATCTTCGCGACTGCCAACAGGCTTTTTTGATGATTTGCGGAAGTGCTTTCTCGTAAATGGACAAATTGCCATGTGGGGCAAACCAGTATGACAGCCCCGATTCCTTCCGACCATGCGCTTTCGGCGGCCAGCATTGGCAGCACCTGTGAGGCCTTCCGAACCTGCAATGACATATGACACCCCGGCTTCGTACTTGTGCCTTGGTGATGTTCTGGCTTCTGGCTGGATGTAGGAAGAATCAATCAAAAAGGAGGAAGATGATTTTTTCAAATAATTTGGGAAAGGGGAGTTCGCAGTAGACCGTTTCTCCGGAATGCTCGGGTCCTTCATTTAGATAGAATCCCTGCTTTAAGGTACCAAAACTATAAGTGGTATCGGCCGATACACAATCTTCCCATTACTATTCCGGAGTCTCCATGAAGCCCGGTTGGGATGTCAATGGCATAAACGCGGGTCTCTGGAGAAGTACTATTTATCCATCGGATAGCTTTGCTGTAGTCGCCGCGTACTGTCTGAATCGAGTACCGTTCCAGACATTCCGTGCTGACAATAAAGTCGGCTTTTGTGTCGGGATCGAAGGCTTCCCAGGATTTATGGATGGTAACAGTTCCCCGCTTTTCATCCTTTTCCATGATATCGGAAAGCAGGTTGAAATTCTTTTGGGTGTTTTCTGACAGTTCATCAATGCCACTGATAAAAACAAGGATACAATTGATCCCATGCTGTACTAAGTAACGAGCTACAACTAAGGCATCTCCGGCGTTGTTGCCTTTTCCACAGAAAAAAAGTCCTTTTTCGCCGGGTTTTACTTTTGCCAACAATTTCTGCGCGGGCACTGTAACCCGCCACTTCCATTAAAGTAAAACCATCGATGCCGAATTGTTGTATAGTTTGCGCATCAATCTCCTGGCTCTGTTTCAGAGGTTGCTATAAAGAAAGGATGAGGAGCTGACAATGGATTCTTCATATCACCAGATTAGTTGCAGAATGCCGAGTTCAAGCAAGGCAAATGTCATTCCAGCCAGAACACCTCCGAAAAGTTCGAGAAAGGAGTGGATCTTTAAATTTAGCCTGGCCCAGATCATGGCCGGAATTATCACAAATAATATTGCCATTGAAAGCAGCCCCGCTGATACATAAAGATCCGGCATGCGGAGGTAGAGTGCCAATAGCAGTGCAGCGGCGGTTGCCAGACTGGCCGTGTGAATACTGATCTTGAATCGTCTGTTGATTGCATAGCCAAGAAAGGGGTTGAGTAAAAAAACCAGCGCGGTTTCAAGCAGGATGCGGTCTTGGTTTATGCAAAGATAAAACATAAACAGGCTGCCTATGGTAGAGCTGATAATGGAGAGCCGAAATAGTTTTTCCCGGTTTTTTCTGAGTGGTATGTCAAGCGATTGAATATGACCGGTGTTTAGCAGCCATAGCGTTATGCCAAAAGGTACCAGACAATAAAATACCAGTGAGACAGTAGCAATCCACCCCAGTTCTGTGGCTGGAAGCGAGAGTATGTATCCAAGCGAAAAAAATACGAGTGGCGGGACAAGCAACGGGTTTGCAATATCCGATATCAATCGTGCTGCCACGTGGGAAAACCTGCGGGTTAAAGAATCTCCGCCGGATTTAGAATGTAATTGTGAGTGGTTCATGATACGCAGCCCTGTTGCCGGGATCAGTATGAACGTGCAAAAATTACTTTTTGCGAAGAAGGATTGTCCGTTACCATGCATTTGCCTTCTTCTCCTTCATCAAAGGGTATGCAGCGGATGGTAGCTTTCGTTTCCTCCTTGATCTTTTCCTCAGTTTCAGCGGTTCCATCCCAGTGTGCATATACGAAGCCCCCTTTTTCTTCGATGACCTCTTTGAAATTCATCATAGCTATCGACCGTATGAGTATTATTTTCAATTCTCTGATGGGCCGAGTCGTACAAATCTTTCTGTATTTGTTGCAATAGGTCATCAATACGGTCTCCCAATCCTTCGCGATCCACAATATTTTTTTCCAGGGTATCACGTCGTGCAAGTTCTACATTGTGGTTTTCAAGGTCGCGCGGGCCAACAGCGATACGCAGTGGGATGCCGGCTGCCTCATGTTCGGCAAATTTCCAACCGGGATTGTAGTTCTCCCGGTCATCCAGTTTCACGCGGATCTCTTTTTCCTTTGAGTTCGCGGATGATACCATCGCAATATTCCAGTACATTTTCTTTTTGCTCGTCATCTCTCCATATTGGAACAATAACTACTTGGTTAGGGGCCAGTCGGGGAGGGATGACGAGCCCCTGGTCGTCGGAGTGGGTCATGATGAGACCGCCTACCAAGCGTGTGGAGACGCCCCAGCTGGTAGCCCACACATATTCGTGGGAGCCTTCCGAACTTTGAAACTTTACATCAAAGGCTTTGGCAAAATTCTGTCCCAAAAAGTGGGATGTTCCGGCTTGAAGGGCTTTGTTATCCTGCAGCAGGGTTTCGATGCAGTAGGTATCGACGGCGCCGGCAAAACGCTCGGATGCTGGTTTTAATGCCGGTTTTTACCGGCATGGCCATGTATTCTTCGGCGAAGGTGCGATAGACCTCAAGCATCCGCCGGGTTTCCTCGACGGCCTCTTCTTTGGTAGCATGGGCCGTATGACCTTCCTGCCAGAGAAATTCCATGGTGCCAGAAAAAGCCGGGTGCGCATTTCCCAGCGAACCACATTAGCCCACTGGTTGATAAGGATGGGCAGGTCGCGGTAGGACTGGATCCAGTTGCGGTAAGAATCCCAGATGATGGTTTCCGAGGTTGGACGCACAATAAGTTCCTCCTCCAGCCTGGATTCAGGATCTACCTCTACGCCGCCATCCACGCTCTTCAGCCGGCTGTGGGTGACCACGGCGCACTCCTTGGCAAAACCTTCTACGTGCTGGGCTTCTTTCGACAAAAAAGATTTCGGGATGAACAGCGGGAAATAGGCATTCTCATGTCCGGTATCCTTGAACATCTGGTCCAGCGCCTGTTTCATGTTTTCCCACAGGGCGAAGCCGTTCGGGCGAATCACCATGCATCCGCGCACCGGGGAGTGGTCGGCCAGCTTGGCTTCGCGGATCACGTCCTGGTACCATTGGGAAAAATCTTCAGATCGATCGGTAATCTTCTTTGCCATAAAGTAAAAAAGTGCTTGAAGCTGCTTTGAATATATTTTCAGTTAATAAGAAGCTAAAAATAAGGCGAAAAAGAGGAGCCTCAAAAGAAGTTTATTTTAGAATTACCACTAAGGTATTATAAAAAAGAGGACGCCCTGGATGTAGTAGATTGGAGTTGTTCTAAAACTCATAACCAAATCCAAGGAGGTCCTCTGATGAATAAATATAAGAAAATTTACATTGCCATTGATCTACATAGCAAACATAGTATGATTGGCCATATGAACGCGGAAGGCCAGTACCTGGGCCAGCAGCAGGTGCCGACCACTGGAGTGAATTTAATGAACCAGATAACAGCAATCCCGGCCGATTGCAAGCATCTGACCATTGAGCAGGGCAACATGGCCTTTTGGGCGGCCGAGCAGCTGCGGGATTACGTAGATGAGTTGATCATCTGTAATCCGCGCCATAACGCGCTGATATCACGCAGCGCCAACAAGAACGATCGTCTGGACACGCTGCGTCTGTGCAAGCTGTTGCGGCTTGGAGAGCTCAAGGCCGTCTGGCGGCCGAAGCAGATGGGGGTCCGCCGGCTGTTTTACCACCAGATCAAAGAATACCAACGCTTGACCAAAACCCTGACGATTCATAAACGTCAGCTGCAGGCTAGCCTGCGCCACTGGGGGATCAACGTGTCAGATGACCCGGACAGGATTATCACCACCCGCAAGGATCCTGGCCGCAGATTGACCGGCCCCTGCTGGCCGAGGAGCTGGCGGATAAGTTTGCCTTTATTCACCAAGTGCAATGCCAGAAGGACCGGCAGTTTGATCGCATTGTCACGGACCGGGGAGCAGTTCTGGGAAATCGCCGAGTTCCAAAACATGTCGGGAATGGGTCCGGTGGGGGCCCACACCTTTTCCGGGTACATCCAGACTCCGCACCGGTTCCGGAGGCGCGGCCAACTGATCCGATTTTGTCAGCTGGCCGTCCGCTCCCGCACCAGTGACGGGCGGCGCCTGCGAGCCGAACGTCTCGACAAGGCCGGCCACGGGTGCCTGAAGAACGTGGCTCATATCGCCTGGAAGGCCGCCCAGAAAAGCGACAATGAAGTTCGCCGCTTTTACCGAGCCTCCCTGGCTCGCGTCGGGGATCCGGTCAAAGCGCGGCTCAACACCCAACGTAAAATTTTAATCACTCTTTGGAGCCTATGGAAGCATAAACGCACATATCGCCCGCAGAAGTTTTACTGCGGGGATGGGGATTCGGCCCGGTAGAACCTGTCGGTTCGGCCACTAGGTGCCGGCCGGGGAGGTATCGATCGGGTTGCCGGGACAGACTCCACTTTCCGTGTCTCATCATGGGCCCGTCCCATAGATCCAACACTAAGGTTAGTCGCCCGGCCTGGAAACCCCATACGACCTTAGACCGGGTGGCAACACTCGAGTCTCAGATATAAGTCTGGTTACAGAAAACCAACAACCCCACAGGTCGGTAGGAGCGCTTGCCGCCTTTGGCCACCAAACAGCACATTGATGTCGAACCAATACTGTCGAAGTAACGAATTAGCCATGATTCAGGGCGTCCGGAAAGACAACTGCCCTTCGGGACTGTCCCGGGACAGGTATGTCCTTGACTTTCTTTTTTATAAAAGGCACTTAGTGCACTTAATGCCTTAGTGGTGAGTACAAAAATCGCTTAATCTTTTACTCAAAAAGTTCTATATTTGGCTTCCTTTCTGATCGATGGCATTTGGCGTGGTAGCTCAGTTGGTGAGAGCGTCGGATTCATAACCCGGAGGTCGACGGTTCGATTCCGTCCCACGCTACTTTACTTAACCTTTTGCCCTTTCACTTCTCACCCACGGATGCCATTGCTCCGAGCGATGGCATCCGTGAGTGATCAGCTTTTCTTCTCCCTTTGACATTTACCTGCAAATAACCGAGAATAAACCATCCGACTTATTTAGAATTTCAATACCAAACCTATTGTATTTATGGCACGTCCTGTAACACTATTTACCGGTCAATGGGCCGATCTCTCACTGGAAACGATCGCAGAAAAAGCCGCGTCCTGGGGCTACGACGGGCTGGAGCTTGCATGCTGGGGCGACCATTTTAATGTGCAGAAAGCACTCAAGGAGGATGGCTATTGCGAAGGGAGAAAGGAGATTCTTGCCGAACACGGATCTGACAGGTCTGGGCTGTCAGCAACCACCTGGTGGGGCAGGCGGTGTGCGATCTGATCGATGAACGCCACAAGGACATCCTGCCCAAACACGTGTGGGGCGATGGCGATGCGGAAGGGGTGCGGCAGCGGGCAGCTAAAGAGATACAGGATACCGCTCGGGCCGCAGCTAAACTGGGTGTCGAAGGTAGTGAACGGTTTTACGGGCAGTTCCATCTGGTCGAAGCTCTACTCTTTTCCGCCCAATAAGCCGGACACCGTCGAGAAGGGATTCCAGGATTTTGCCGACCGCTGGAACCCCATCCTGGATGTGTTTGATGAGGAAGGCATCCGGTTTGGATCTGGAGGTGCATCCCACGGAAATTGCCTTCGATATTGTCTACAGCCGAACGGGCTGTAGAAGTGCTGGACGGCCGTGAGGCTTTCGGTTTTAACTATGATCCCAGCCACATGGCCTACCAGGGTGTGGACTATCTTAAGTTTATCGAAGAGTTCCGTGATCGCATCTATCACGCACATATGAAAGATGTCTGGTGGTCGGCCAATTCGGAACGATCGGGCGTCTTTGGCGGGCACCTGGATTTCGGACATGTAGAGCGTTTCTGGGATTTTGTTTCGGTAGGCCGCGGCAAAGTGGATTTTGACAAGGTAATACGCGGTTTAAATCGTATTGAGTATAACGGACCGCTTTCCATTGAGTGGGAAGACAGCGGCATGGATCGCGAGTACGGCGCGGAGGAGTCGTGCAACTATGTGAAAAGCATAGACTTTCCGACTTCAACTACGGCTTTTGATTCCGCTTTTTCTGAAAATGAATAAAAGAACACAGATGATACAAGACTTGGTGAGTGCTCGCAGGCTCAAAAATTAGTAGATTGGTAATCAGTGTAATTTTTGACTTTCTGTATTCCTGTAACTAAATAAGGCAATGAAATCAATACCAGAACTGGAGACACGAGCGTCTTTCTGCTGAGGGCTTTTGATAACTTCCGATCAAGCAGTGCAGTGCAGCAGCTATGCCAATGACAAGGAAATAGCATCCAAGACGCTAAGTATTTCTTACCCTTTCAATATGGAAGATGCCGAAGCATGGATTCAAAAAAAGATCGACAATTTTGAGAATGATGAAGAAGTAGCCTGGGCAATCTGTCACCTGGAGAATGGAGATCTGATGGGGGCGGTGGGATTAAAAAAAGGATCCTTATAACGACTCGGCAGAGATAGGTTTCTGGATGGGTGAACCATACCGGGGCAAGGGTTATGTAACCGAGGCAGCAAAAGGCGTTATAGAATTTGCTTTTTATAAGATGGAATTGAACCGGGTGGAGGCGAAGCACATGGTGGGAAACGAGGCTTCAGGAAAGGTGCTGCAAAAGACTTAGGTATGCAGTACGAAGGCTTGCACCGTCAGCAGGTAAAGAAATGGGAGGAGTATAAAGATGTCAAGAGTTATGCCATCATAAAGATCTGACTATCTTGTAACCATTTAGCATGGATGATTACTATCTTAATTGACCGACGAACGGCGATCGATGATCGCTAAGGAATTGAGATTATCAAAATCGGGTTGGATATAGGGAACTGAGTTTTAGTGTAATATGTTAATTCAATCTTTGATCCGGGTCCTCCGTCTTCGGTCATCGTTCAGCCATCAAAATAGAAGCAATTCCTTGAATGAAAGAGAACAACAACTCCCAAACCAAAAAATCTGATGCCAAAACACTCTGGCTGTCAGTGTGCTCGCATCTTTCGGCTGAGCAAACCCTACCGCAAGCGCTTCTATATCGCTACGGTGTTGGCTGTAGGCTCGTCAGCTGTAGGTCTGTCGGTACCCCTCGGCTTAAAAGCTTTGCTCGATGCCGTCTTCCAAAGTGCGGATGCCGAACTGCTGAATATTATCGCGCTGGTATTGTTGGGCCTGTTTCTCGCCCAGGCATTTCTTTCCTTCGGCAGCACCTACTGGCTGGAGTGGGTAGGAGAGCGGGTCATCACCGACCTCAGAAAAGCGTCTTTATGAACATCTGCATCGTTTGGGATTTCGCTATTTCTGCGGATATGCGCCTGGGAGAGATCACCTCGCGACTGACCAACGATGTAGGCTCTATCCGAACCGCACTTACCAGCGCGCTGCCCCAAACTATTACCGTAACCTTCTCACTGCTGGGTTCCATAGGGTTGATGATCATGCTCAACTGGCGACTCAGCCTCATTGTATTCCTTACGGTTCCGGTAGTGACGCTGCTTACCCGCTATTTCGGTGGTAAGATCAGGAAACTGTCAAGGGATATTCAGGATGACCTGGCTGACTCCACCGCAGTGGCTGAGGACGCTTTAGGCGCCATTCGTATAGTAAAAGCTTTTGCGCGGGAAGTTTACGAGGTGGGA
>JAXHMA010000001.1:0-586564 GCA_034521835.1 Balneolaceae bacterium | reverse complement strand
CGATCGTGAAATCATTATTGCCGCGCGTCCCGATTGGCTTCCACTTTTTGGCGAAGGTCATCAAGATCAATATTTCCGTGCTCATCACACTTGGTAACTACAACTTCCATTCCCGCCATCACGGCACTTGCGGGATCGGTGCCATGGGCTGAATCTGGCACAATCGTAATATTTCGGTGTCCCTCATCCCGATCTTTGTGGTATGCGCGGATCGCCATCAATCCGGCATATTCACCCTGCGCGCCAGAGTTGGGCTGCAGTGAAATCGAGGTAAAGCCCGGTGATCGCCTGCAACTGCTCTTTCAGTTTATCAAACAGTTTGTGATAACCCTCTGCCTGGTCGGTAGGTGCAAAGGGATCGACATCTGGCAAACTCAGGCCAGCTCAGCGGAATCATCTCGGCCGTTGCGTTTAATTTCATGGTGCAGGATCCCAGGGAAATCATGGAATGGACCAGTGAAAGATCCCGATTTTCCAGCTCTTTCAGGTAGCGAAGCAACTCATGCTCTGAATGATAGAGGTTAAACACCGGGTGCTTCATGTAGCTGCTCTCCCGCAAAAGTGAAGCTGGATAGTCAACATCAGTCTCATCAGCCATCTGGTGCAGGTCAATATCTGCTTCCTTACCCGTTGCCTTTGTAAATATATCCAGTACTTGGGCCACATCCTGCAGGTCTTTTACTTCATCGAACGAAAGGCCGATCGAGCCGTCATCAAAATAGCGGAAGTTTACCTCCTGTTTCAGCGCCTGGATTCGTATCGACTGCTGCTGCACTCTGTTCGTGTTCACTTTCAAGGTATCGAAATAATATTCATTTGCTATTTCAAACCCGATTTTCTCGAGGGCCTGGTGAGCGATCTTAGTCAGGCCGTGAATACGCTCAGCAATGCGGCGAAGTCCCTCCGGGCCGTGATAGACGCCATAAAAACCAGCCATGACGGCAAGCAGAACCTGGGCCGTACAGATGTTGGAGGTAGCTTTTTCGCGGCGGATGTGCTGCTCTCGGGTCTGTAGTGCCATACGGTAAGCGGGATTCCCCTCGGCATCCTGTGTTACCCCAATGATGCGTCCGGGTACCTTGCGCTGGTACTCTTCTCGAGTGGCGAAATAAGCAGCATGCGGGCCACCATATCCCATTGGGATGCCAAATCGCTGGGTTGAACCGACCACCACATCCGCTCCCATTTCACCGGGAGGGGTAAGCAGCGTAAGGCTCAGGAGGTCAGCGGCCACTACGGTCTTAACATCCTGGTCTTTTGCCGCTTCAATAATATTGCTGTAATCATAAACCTCCCCATCAGTAGCCGGGTACTGCAGCAATATACCAAACAGCTCGGCATCGGTAAGGTCGAGTTCTTTATGATCCCCGATAACTAGCTCGATATTCTGGGGTTCAGCTCGTCCCTTCAGTATATCGATCGTCTGAGGATGACGCAGCTCCGACGAAAAACTGTTCGCTTTTTTTCGTTTGGCCCCGCGCCTGGCAGAATGCAGCATCGACATACCCTCAGCGGCAGCCGTTCCTTCATCCAGCAGAGAAGCATTCGCCAGTTCAAGCCCCGTCAGATCGGAAACCATGGTCTGAAAATTAATTAACGCCTCCAGCCGGCCCTGCGATATCTCGGCCTGGTAAGGCGTATAGGAGGTATACCAGCCGGGATTTTCAAGTACATTTCGCTGGATGACGTTCGAAGTCAGTGTTTCATAATATCCCATTCCCAGGAACGATTTAAAAATCTCATTTTTCGAGGCGATCTCCCGGAACTCTTCCAGGAACCGGTACTCACTCATCGGCTCTTCCAGCTCCAGGCTCTCTGCCAGATGGATGCCGGCGGGGACTGTTTCATCCATTAGCTGGTCGAGGGAGTCGGCTCCAACCGTTTTTAGCATCTCTTTTATCTGCTCGTCATCGGGACCGATATGGCGATGCCAAAATCGTTCTTTATCAAAATTAATACTCATTTAGCTGAAACTTTTTAAAAGGATAGTTGATGAGGATGGTTATAACAAAAGATTAAAAAACAGTGTTCTGTATCGTAACGGAATAACGTTCTGGAATTTCGAAATCTGTATGACAAAGTACTGAAGATGCGGGTAAATTTACAGGGCAAACTGCGCGCCTGACCCTCATTAACTTATCGGCTTTCTTAATGGTGTAATGAACAGGAATACGTGCTTTACTGAGATTCACCGACAAAATTATCTAACAATGTAAACAGTGTTTGATTGCATTGACGAAAGGGGTGATCTCGATCCAGCAGTTCACTTGATGTTTGCACAAACTTTCCACCTTTGGCCAGCTCATCTTCACTGTTTTCTGCAAGCATCTGCAGGCTCTTCCGGGTCATTTCGAGGTGAAACTGCAGGGCCAGTATGTTATCTCTCATCAGAAATCCCTGGCGTTTACAAGCGGTACTCTGGCCAATATTAATGGCCCGTTCGGGAATATCAAATGTATCACCATGCCAGTGCAGCACCGGCTGCTTATCGGGCAGAAAACCGTAGCGAGAATGCTCTCGTAATTCCGGGCTCCACTCCACTGGATACCAACCGATCTCTTTTTGAGTATGCGGATATACCTCGGCGCCCATTGCTTTGGCTATCAGTTGGGCACCCAAGCAAATTCCCAGTATCTTACCTCCTCGTTCTATATAATTTTTGAGATAAGCTTTTTCTTTCTTAAGCCATGGATAGCGACCCTCTTCATAGACCCCCATCGGCCCGCCAAGTACGATCAGAAGCCCCACTTGTTGCGGATTTGGCAAGGTTGTTTTTTCATAGAAATTAGAGATCGAAACCGAATGCTTGTTTAAATCAGCCCACTCCTGCAGAGCCGCTGGTCCCTCGTAAGGAACGTGCTGAAAAACATGTAAATTCATTGTATCTGTCTCCATGTAAATTTAGCAAAAACGTAACGTTCTTTATTCTGCCGTTCAAGAATATCAGTCGTGCATCCCGTAGTTTTCTATTTTATCTTATTCTTTGTTCAATGATTTAGTTTCTGCAATTTTTAAACTTTAATATGCCAGTTATGCTCTCATCCGGGTCCCCCGTCAGAACTTCCATTACCGGCCTGTTCTTCCTGCTGTTTTTACCCTTTATTGTCTTCGCCCAAAACGAGTTGAGAACGGCGTCCATCGAGATAACTCCCTCCGACCTGTCTATGCAGGTAGATGAAGAACTTTCATTACAGGCTACCGTACGTGATGAGCGAGGGAACGCCACCCAGGATACCGTCATCTTCTACTCAAGAGCCCGAAAATCCGTCTCGGTCACCCCAGCGGGAGAAGTCAAAGCCCTGAAACCCGGTTCGTATCAAATTGTAGCCGTGGCGGCTAACCGGGACCCGCAGTTGACCAAAATCATACCTGTGGATGTAGCCTATCCGCCCCTTAAGGGGATAACACTGAACGGCCTGCCAGCTGCCATCTATGCCGAAACGACCCTTCCGCTGGAATACACGGTAACCGACGCCAAAGGACTTACCCGTGAAAAGGTTGAGGTGGAATTCAGCAGTTCTGACCAAAGCGTGGCAACCGTCAACTCGTTTGGGACAGCTCCGCACCCTGAAACCGGGTACCATCACTCTCACAGCAACGACAGAATCGATAACAAACAGTTCGGAGATTACCGTCCGGGAAAACCCGGTTGCCAGTATAAATCTTACGACAGATGCTTCCGAAGTTCGTACTGGTGATGTGGTACACCTAACCGCCAGCCCCCTTAACGCAGATGGAAATAAAGTAGAAGATGTCCCGGTTACTTACGCTTTTGTCCATCTGCGCGCCCCAGAGCGTGGACAAGGAGCGGCCGGAAAAATAGAGCAGGATGGCCGTTTCGTAGCCAACAAACCAGGAACCTACACGCTGATGGCCAAATCAGGCAGCGCCGCAGATGAGCAGAGTATCCGCGTGTTGCCCCGAAATGTGCAGAAAAATATTGAGTTGGTGGGCCATGGCGAAGTGCTGGACAAGCACACTTCCGATCTCTGGGTCTGGGAAGGCGTGGACGGCCGCGATTATGCCGTGACCGGAACCTGGGGGGCCGGCGGGGAAGCTTATTTCTGGGATGTAACCAATCCATCCAAACTACAGATCATCGATACCGTGACTGTTGACGCTCGCACCGTCAACGATGTTAAAGTGTCCGAGGATGGGCGCATCTGTGTAATTACGCGTGAGGGAGCATGCCGACCGGAAAAACGGCATCGTAATTTTGCGATGTCAGCGATCCCCGCAATGTGAAAAAGATTACTGAGTATAATGAGGGACTTACGGGTGAAGTCCATAACGCCTTCATCTGGAATGATCACGTATTTGCCGTCAACGACGGTCGCCGCTATGATATCATCAACATTGAGGATCCGGCCAACCCCAAACCGTTGAGCCGCTTTGAGCTGGATACCCCCGGCCACGCCGTGCATGATGTGTGGGTTGAAAACGGCATCGCGTACTCTTCCAATTGGAATGATGGCGTAGTGATGGTGGATGTCGGCAGCACCCGGCACGCAAATAGCCCGGAAAAACACAACGTGGGTGCTGGATCGCCAGAGAACCCGGTGAAACTGGGCAGTTACACCTATCCCAGCGGATGGAATCACGCCGCGTTCCCGTTTAAAAGTCAATCAACAGGAGATTTCTACGTAGTCGCCGGCGATGAGGCGTTTCCCAATGGACTCTACTTTCAAGATAAACCTACTATTCCTGCCGGTTGGATCCATTTCATAAAATTTGAGGATGGGTGGGACAGCCCGAAAGAGGTGGCTCGCTACCAGGTTCCGGAAGCAGGCACACATAATTTCTGGGTCAAAGACGATACGCTGTATGTGGCCTACTACAATGGCGGGCTTCGCGTCGTGGATATTTCCGGTGAGTTAATGGGTGACCTGTACGAGCAGGGACGAGAAATTGCAAAATTCCTGCCGATGCACCACGAAGCGATCGTTCCCAACGCCGCCATGACCTGGGGACCTCAACCTTACAAGGGACATATTTTCGTTTCTGATTGGAATTCGGGACTCTGGGTGCTGAAACTCGAACAAAATAATCCGCAGGAAACCCGATAATTATCTTCAATGATGGGTTTTCAAACCAAATCGGTTTCTTAAGATATGAATACGCTGAAATTGCTACTTTCCGTTCTAACTTTATTCTCTGTAACATTACTAATAGCTATGCCGGCGTCAGCACAAAAGTACTGGGTGTATGTGGCGGCCGAATCTGATGACGAGGTAGCCTTGGTTACGTTTGATGCCGCAACCGGTCAGGGAACTGTAGCTGATGTGATCGGAGTTGGTGAATACCCGACAGAGACGGAAGGACCTCACGGCATCAATATATCACCGGATGGAGACCACTGGTATTTATCGGTTGCCCACGGCAATCCCTATGGATGGCTGTATAAATTTACCACCGGGGACAATAAATTTATTGAACGGACTGAGCTCGGAATGTTTCCCGCCAGCATGGAAATATCCAAAGCTACTGGCCTGCTGTATGTTGTAAATTTTAACCTGCATGGAGATATGGAACCAAGCACCGTTTCCGTGGTAGACCCCAACGCGATGGAAGTAGTCAATGAAATCAAGACCGGGATCATGCCGCATGGTTCACGTATCAGCAGCAACGGAAAATGGCAGTATCATGTTTCCATGATGACCGATGAGCTGGTGGAGGTCAACACCCTGACGATGGAAGTAGCCCGCCGGCTTAATGTGGCCTCGGAGGATTCTCCCTCCTCTTCGCGAGATGCAGCGACAATGAAACAAGACTCGCACAGCGCCCACCCGCAGCCTGTTGCTAAACCAACCTGGGCCGACCCCCATCCCACAAAACCGTTTGTGTATGTAGCCAATAACGGTTCTGATGAGGCGGTAGAAGTAAATACCAAAACCTGGCAAGTATCGCGCCGATTCAACACGGGTAAAGCCCCCTATAATCTTGAAGTCAGCCATGACGGCAAGCTTTTAGTCGTCACCTACAAAGGTGAAGGAACTACCGGCATCTGGGATCTGGAAAACGGCAGGGAACTGGCAAGAATTTCGAACAGCCGGCCGGTTACGCACGGCGTCTCCATCTCTCCGGACAGCCGTTATGCTTTTATTTCGGTTGAGGGAAAAAACGACCAGCCGGGCTCTGTGGATGTAATCGACCTGCAAAACTTTGAACTGGCTGATGTAATTGAAGTGGGTAAGCAGGCCGGCGGCATCATGCATTGGAAAACAGAGGCAGAAGAATAAGTACCCAAACTTCCGCCCTGCCCGGCTCATACCTGTCAAATACTACAAGTCCGAACCTGGTCTATTTTACAATCCATAGAAAAATTCCAAATACTTTTTAGTCTAAGCTAAAATTTTAGTTTTTTATATTAAAATAATTCCATTTCTTTGTGAATAGATAATTAAAGAATCAAGTATATCCTATGGATTTTACAGCTGTTCAAGAATGGTTTTTATCTCTCGGTGCAGTATATCAGAGCCTTATCGGCGGGCTTTTTACCTGGGGACTCACCGCCCTGGGCGCAGCACTGGTTTTTTTCTTTCGAACAATAAATCAAAAGGTGCTGGACGCCATGCTCGGTTTTGCTGCCGGCGTTATGATTGCGGCCAGTTTTTGGTCGCTCCTGTCCCCTGCCATTGAGATGTCCATTGCCCAAGGTGTAATTTCCTGGCTTCCTGCGGTTGTTGGTTTTTTGGTAGGCGGAGTGTTCTTGCGCATCTGCGACGCCTACATACCGCACCTGCATCTCGGTTTCCCAACCAAAGAAGCGGAGGGGGTAGAAACGTCATGGCGCCGGGCCACACTGTTAGTGCTTGCTATTACTATCCACAATATACCCGAAGGGTTGGCAATTGGCGTGCTTTTCGGAGCGGCGGCCTCTGGCATTGAAGCGGCCGGCGGAGCCACTATTGGGGTGCTGTTGCACTGGCCCTGGGAATTGGCATTCAGAACTTCCCGGAAGGAACGGCCGTATCCGTTCCCCTGAGACGCGAAGGGGTGTCCGTGGGCAAGAGTTTCTGGTATGGTCAACTGTCGGGCATCGTTGAGCCGATCTCTTGCGTTATCGGGGCGGCCGCCGTGTTGATGGTTCAACCGATCCTCCCTTATGCCCTGGCATTTGCGGCTGGTGCCATGATTTATGTCGTTGTAGAAGAATTAATTCCTGAATCGCAGCTATCAGGCAATACCGATATCGCCACGATGGGCACCATGATCGGCTTTAGTATAATGATGCTTTTGGACGTAGCCCTGGGATGAAATATGCTTCTCTGATTTATGATGCTTATTTACAGTAGCTCTGTTGGGATCAAATTTCTATATTCCAAGCGAAAATAAACGGCGAAGAAAATCTAAAGACGGAGCTAATTACGTGGAAAACTCAGCAGAACGTATTCTTATTGTTGAAGATGACATGATCATCTCCACCGTACTTGAACGGATGGTCACAAAAATGAACTACAACATCATCGACACAACCCGCTCCGGGAAAGAAGCCATTGAACTGGCAACCACCAAGCTACCGGGTCTTATCTTGATGGATATTCAGCTTATCGATGATATTGATGGTATTGAAGCTATGGAGCGAATTAAGAAAGTGGCTGACATACCGGTTATCTATATCACCGGCAACTCCGACAGCTGCAACCGCGAACGAGCAGAAAAAACAGGATACCACGACTACATGACCAAGCCAATCAGTATAGATGATCTCGAAAAATCTATCGCCGAAGCATTCGCGGAGAATGACTATAGTTACTGATATTATTTACTTATATTAACCACGATATATAGGTCAATTTCTTCATAACTTAAAAAAGGTTAGAAGTCAGTAAATGGGTGTTACCAGAATTTCTTTCGAGAAAGGGCAAGGACGAGATTTTGCAAAAGACATAAAGCAGCGCGTTAACAACTATTTTGAAAGAAACAACCTTTCTAAGAATGCCAACGGCCAGATGGTAGCCAAAACAGCGATTCTGCTCACTGCTTACTTTGGGGCCTATGCACTTATCTTAACCGGATCGTTCTCGTTGTACCAGATGCTATTTCTCTGTTTTGTGATGGGACTTGGCATGGCCGGTATCGGTTTTTCCGTCTCTCACGATGCTCTTCACGGGGCCTACTCCTCGAACAAAATGATCAACAAAGTACTGGGACTCTCTTTTGATCTGCTGGGAGCCAATGGTTATATCTGGAAGATTACACACAATGTAATCCACCACACCTACACGAATATTTACGAACATGATGAGGATTTGGAAGTGGCAGAATTTATTCGCCTCTCACCAAATGCGGAACACAAACCAATTCATCGCATCCAGCATATACTGGCATTCATTGCCTATGGATTTGCCACTCTTTTCTGGGTGTTTATCAAAGATTACCGCTACTTTTTAAAACCTACCCTGGGACCCTACGAAAATAAAAACCACCCCGTATCCGAATGGATTACGCTTATTGTTACAGAAGATTATTTACTACGCGTACATGCTGGTTATCCCCTATATGGTGCTATCGGTAACCTGGTGGCAGTTGGCAATCGGTTTTATGACCGTTCACTTTACGGCGGGCGTTATTTTAGGCATCATTTTTCAACTGGCCCATGTAGTTGAGCATACCGAGCATCCCGAGCAGAATGAGGAGGGCAACATCGAGAACGCCTGGATGATTCATCAGCTGGAAACGACTTCCGATTTTGCGCACGACAACAAACTGCTCTCCTGGTATATAGGGGGACTTAACTACCAGATTGAACACCACCTTTTTCCAAAAATTTGCAGCGTACATTATCCTGAAATAAGCCGTATTGTCCGGGAGGTTGCCAACGAATACGACGTTCCCTATCATTATAACGAATCTTTCTACAAGGCGGTCCGCTCTCATTACCGCACGCTTAAGAAATTTGGACACAATCCAAGCGTGCAATAACTTCACCTGAACCCGCGACCTGTGATCTGTGTTTTTAGTTATTACAAATAGAATCCTGAATCTAAAACTATAGGATACAATGAGTAATAAGTTAAAAACACTATGTAGATCGCAGCTGGAATCATTTATCGCAGAAAAGGTTAGTGAATATGTCGGGGAAGACTGTACCTGCGAAATTTCTGATTTGAGTGTGCCTAATATCGACAGCGAAGCCCACATTGCGCTTCACGACGAACGTGACATTACATTTAATGTAAAGCTATCCTATGTAGAAGACGAGTCGTCATGAAAATTGAGAAGTGAAGTCGCTATCTCTGTTAGCTACCATTTTCACTCCTGTTGATGCCTTTACTATTTTACTTATTATCAGGAAAAGAGACTTATTCTATACTACTTAAATAGAATTCATAAAGCATGACTAGAACAGCATGATTTTGTAACATACGGATGCATCATCTAAACCTTAATTAGGGAAAGGGGAAACAATGACTGCAAATCTTTTTTATGCTGCCCTGTCGGGGATTCTGGGCGCAGGCGTCATGACTGTATTTATCTACATTTTTAAAGCTGCCGGGTACAACCTGGATATTCCATGGTTGATAGGAACACGGTTTGTCTCTGTCGAAAACCGATCCAGGGCTTACACAATCGGTATGATTTTGCACCTTCTTCTGGGGGCTTTTTGGGGAACTTTTTATGTTTTTACGCTGGTTGCCATGGCGGTACCGCCAGACTGGCCTGCTGGTATCATGTACGGTACTTCACATGCAATTTTTATTGGGGCGATGATCGGTATTATCGCCACTGATCATCCCAATATCGGGGAAGGCAAAGCGATGGAAGATCCTGGCATGTTTGGCCACCGCTGGGGAATTGGCGTTACGGTAGTTCTGCTGCTCGTTCACATTATCTTTGGCGTATCCACTCTGCTCATTTATAACAATCTTTTATGAGACAATTTCCACAAAAGTGAGTGTGTCAGTGTTCACTTTTTAATTTCACTTTCTGTTGCAATGATTCTATACTGACACACTGCACACTGCTAAAAACGGGGCAGTAACTTTGAACCGGGTTTTTCCTCAAAAAGATTTGCCTCCTTATCCTCGCTTTTGACGGATGGCCACTCCCAGAAATACCCGGCATGTTCCTTCTCAAGATCACGTATCGTAAACTCATGACCTTCGCTGCCGGAGGCCACCGTTACGGTAAAGTGGGCCAGTCCCTGCCGCTTTTGAAACGGATTGGTTCGATTCTCTACCGTTTGGACGCGATACTTTTTCAGAATCACGGTATTAAGACTAAGCAGTCGATAGCTCAAAATCATGGAGTCTTCATTAACCCCGATGGCAGTATCCCTATACTGCATATATCCCAAAACGAGGGCCGGAATCATCAACAGCAGGGAATAGTACCCCAACGGAAGCAGCGCCCACACCGGCAGAATTACCACTAGAGAAGTTAACAGTGAGCGGAACAGGTACCGACGCAACGATCTTGACGGCGGACGAAGGGACTGTACTTGCTCGTAATATTCCGGGAGAACTTCTTTAACGAACTCCTGCAGCTGGGCCTTCGGCAGCAGTGGAAACAGCGTAACCGATCTACCACCCTCATCCCCGTAACCGGCACTGTCCAGCTTTAATGTTGCATAACCAAGCGGCTGGCGTAGCAGCTCCTCCTTTATTTGTATGGCCTGAATACGGTTATAGGGAATGGTTAACTGTTTTTGCTCCAACAAGCCGTGGGATATGACCAGTTCATCTTCCTTCAGCCGAACAGCGAAGTTGCCGTCAGGTCACCACCGTACCCAAAAAGGATAAAATCCAGGAAATAACGAAAATGAAGATGATTGAAGTGACAATGAGGCTGGTGCTGGCGGAGGAGGGAACCACCGATTCAAGATAGCGGATCATCTGTTCTTCAGACAAAAGCTGGTCGATTTGGGAAAAAAGTGTTCCCACAATAGAAAGTGCGACTCCAAACCGGCCGGATGTGCTGGCGGCAATAATCAGGTCTTTGACACCAAGGTTATAAACTTTATGGGTTTCATCTTTAACCTCTTCAACTTCTTCCTCAACGGAAGACTGATCTTTTCGGAGCTTTTCGCGGAGCTGTCGGGCTACATCTTTGGTAACTGCACTGATCTTTGCCTGTTTGGAGCTGCTGCCCGCCGTTTTTACCTGTACTTCAACCAAGCCGAACATCCGCTGTACTACACCCGATGTAATATCGATAACCTGAATCCGATCTTTGGAGATATACAGTTTTTGCCGCATAAGCACCCCCTGTTCTATGACAAGCTCATCATCCTCAATGCGGTAGCTAAATCGCAGCCAGGATCAATCCCCAGACCAGCAATACAACGATAGTACCGAGAATCCAGGTCAGGTTGAGAAATGTCTGCTGATCTCCGCTTCCTCCAACGAAAATAATGACTAAAATAGTGATAAAGTTGCCACGAATAATCTCCAGCACTTTAGTAATGGCGGCGACGGGATGTTGGCGGCGTGATTCAAACATCTTCTTTGGCCAGGCGGACGTAGTTAGAGATCTGGTTACGAACCTGGTCGGCTGTCTCGTCGTCGAGGGCTGGGATTTCGTGGGTGGTTGCAGCGGTGGTAATGGCCACCGACGAAAGATCATAATTCCTTAGAATCGGGCCTTGGCGCGTATCCACATGCTGCACCCGTTTTACCGGGATAAGAGTACGTTTGACGATGAAGATACCACGCCGAAGGTCGATCTCCTGCTCATCTACCTGGTAGCGCCATCGCTTCCACCGAATACTTGGAAAGATAGTGGTTGAAAAGATGGTGACACCCAAGGCAAAGATTCCTGTCAAAGCCACGATCCACCAGGGAAACTCGGCATCACTGAAGGCCAGAAAAGCCATGAAGCCCGTAATAAACCATAATATAATCGACCAAATTAAACCGGTGGTACGCCATGCCTTGATCGCTTTTTCGGGTAGCCGATGCTGTGGTTTTGGTCTCACGAAATTAGATTACTCCATTCTTGAAAGTTCCGGCAGAAATATGGTAAACTCAGTACCTTTTTCCGGTTCAGAATGCAGGGAGATACTGCCATTATGGGCATCCACCAGGTTCTTAACGAGTGGCAGCCCCATGCCGGTACTGTTTTCACCAAAGGTGCCCTGCCTCCTGTAGTTCTTATTTTTACTAAACAGACTAGCTTGATGTTTCTTGGGAATCCCAATGCCCTCATCTTTAACCCTTACTTTTATATTTTTCCGGCCTTCCACCTCTACAGGATAATCTACAAACACATTAATATTACCGCCCTCTGGTGTAAACTTTACAGCGTTGTTAACAAGGTTACCCAAAATCTGCCGATACCGCACGGGGTCCACTATAACACTTCCATTATTGTGATTTATTTCGACATCAAGATCAATTTTCTTGACGCGGGCGTTCGGTTTCTGTAACTCAATAATATCGTTGGTGATCACCTCCAGATCTGTTACTTCGGGGTCCAGGGTGATACCGCCGGATTCTATTTTTGTAATTTCAAACAGGTCGTTCACATTATCCAGTAACTTGCGTGCACTCCGCTCAACCAACTCCATCAGGTATTTAAGCTCTTCGGGGTCGGTATGTCCATCTGTACGGATAAGCTCTGTAATACCAATGATTCCCGCCAGTGGATTTCGCATATCGTGACTGATAATCCGCAAAGATTCGTCTTTATGGAACTTTGAATCTTCAAGCAGTTTCTGTTTGAGGCGAAGCTCCAGCCGCGCTATAACTTCATCCGCAAGAATTCCCAGGCTATCTAACTGCCATTTTGAAAGCTGACGCTTCTGGGTATCCATAACGCAGAGGACCCCGAATATTGTATCCGCGGGGCGTTTTCAAGGGAGCACCAGCATAGTATTTATATTGATTCCCGTTAAAAACATAATGTTGATCCTTGAATCGATCATCTGCCGTTAAATCATATATCTCCAGCGGTCCATCATCAAGGATCGTATTCTGGCAGATGTCCCTGCTCCCGGTATCTCATCTATCTTAACTCCTACGGAAGATTTTGTCCACTGACGTCGCTCGTCAACCAGGTTGATCATGGAAATCCGTGTATCGCAAATATTGGCTGCCAATCTTGCTATAGCGTCAAACTCCTCTTCCTGCCCGGTGTCCAATATATTGTACTCGTAGAGGTCCTCCAGACGTTCTAATTCTTTCTCCTCCTCTGATCCCCTGTTATTGGAAAGTCCACTAGTCTCACTCATAAAAAATATACGCTCAGTTTAAAATATCGATTCTAAAAATCATTTGATGAATTACAGTGCTAGAAAAATAAAAAAAGCCATAAAAATCTATAGAGCAATTAGCTTTTGTTAAAGTTAAATATTCAGAAATCATTATTTACCGATACCGAGTTCGAAGCCCCCTCAGATCCTCTCCTCATCGGTAGTAGAATTATTTGACGATGTTACTTCAGGTACCCCAAACATCAGCAGCATTCCCGCTGCAAATCCAACTACGATGATGCTCATACCTATCCGCTGGCTGTCTGTCAGGTAAGTGATCCATCCTACAAGGATAGGGCCGACAAACGCTGTAACCTTGCCGGACAGGGCAAATAGTCCGAACATCTGGTTGCGCAGGTGTTTGGGAGCGATTCGCCCCATATAGGTTCTGCTGGCCGCCTGCACCGGCCCCACGAAAATACCCAGCAGCAATCCAAAGGCCCAAAACCAGCTTTCTGCGGTTACGAGTAACACGGCCGTTGTAGTAACAATCAGCCCTCCCAGGGAAATGAGAATGGTTTGTTTACTCCCTGCAAAGTCATCAATCCAGGCAAAAAGAGCGGCCCCTACACCGGCAGTGAGATTCAGCCCGATCCCAAAGATCAATACCTGTCGCTCTCCCATATCGAAAGTCCCTGCTGCATAGATACCTCCAAACGCAAAAACGGTGGCCAGGGCGTCAATAAAAATGAGCCGGGCAACCAGGAACCGCACGATCGACTTGTACTGCTTTACATTATTGAGGGAAGTTTTTAGCTGGCTCCATCCCCGCCGCACTGCATCTTTCAATGGTACGTTGTTGCGCTCAAGATCCGGGGTTGAGGTAAAAAGTGGTATCGAAAAAAGCAGGTACCAGACCGCCACCAGGATAAAGGTAGCACGTACATGCTCAGCCTGGGCAGCATTGAGACCAAATGGCGGCGTTTCCACATTGATAAACACAAATAACGAAATGACCAGGCATACCAGCCCCCCGGCATATCCCATCCCCCAGGCCCAACCCGACCACCGCCCCATTCGTTTATTTCCGGCAAGGGTGGGCAACATGGCGTTGTAAAAAATAATAGCGGCTTCTGAGCCAATGGTACCCAGAAATATGAGCACCAGTGCCAGCCAAAGAAAACTATTACTCGGTTCCACAAACCAGAGAAGCCCCGTGGCAATAATACAGAGCAGACTGAATCCTAAAATCCACGGTTTACGACGGCCCGTTTGATCGGCAACAGATCCCAGTACCGGGCCCAGGATCGCAATTATAAAGCCTGCTGCACCGATTGTATTCCCCCACTGGGCACTGCCTGTGGAATCGTTCTCGGCGATGGAAGAGACAAAGTAGGTAGCAAAAACAAAAGTCTGGATTACTGCAAAAAAAGCACTGTTTGCCCAATCGTACAGCGCCCATGAAAACAGCGCCCACCTAGAAACGTTTTCATCCCGTTGGTTACCCATAAAACAGCATTTGTTAAAAAAAGATCAGTGAAAGTATGATTTTAAAAGAGCTGAATTCCAAACACTTTTTTACGCTAATAACAGTCAACAGATAATTTTGGCATTTCCATGGTAGATTTAGCAGTTTAGTAGAAATTATTGAATCAGCATGAACGACATATCCAAAAGTTTCATTTTTATTTATGTGCATTATTTTAAAGAGCTGAAGCATCAATAAAAATCTGATATTTTGTATTGACGAACCTACTATTGAAACGATAAAAGATTCCCATCCATGACCTCCAAAACACGCGATTATATATACATTTACGATGAGGAGAGTCACAAAATCATCGTTATCGATGGCGAAACCGGAGAGGAGATTGACCAGAAGGAAGATCGTGTAACCTCCATTCTAAACTACTTCAAAGCGGAAGGAAAAACAGCTGAGCTCCGAAAATTCGCCGTTTGGTGTGCCCATCAGACGAATGAAGAGATCAAACCGATACAAGCCAAAATGTTAGACCTTGCGGAACAGGCCATTTCAGGCGATATAGGTGAAGAAGAGCTCCGGGCTCTTTACGAAGAGACCGAAGGCACAGCTATTGCCACAGATACTGTGGGGTTACAGCACGGGTCCGCCAGCGCCCCTGCTTTCTTGGCCTCCCGGGAATCGATCAACCCCGATCCATACCAGGGAGCACAGCAAGCTGCGCGCTTTCACCGGCTCTGGGCGGATCTGCTAGCCCAAGAGGGAGAAGAGGAAAATGAAGATCAAAAACCCTATCTCCGAAATATTCAAGTGGATGCTACCGAAGAGACGATTCGAAATGCCGAGCAGCAACAGATCGATTATCTGCTTGACCTGATGAATCAGTAGAGAGACCCAGCATCCTTTGAAATCCAGTGTTGAACGGGAGGATACCTATTGGCTCCCGGGCAACAGTTAAATCTAGTCTAATCTAACCTTTCTGGAACTAACCCTAAAACATTGCCTAAGCCTAACTATATCAATCAAATAGCCTTAAAAAAATATTGGACTATCGGTCGCAATTATTAAATTGTAACAAGAGTATAAATGAGATCTCTTTTAAGCGTGCAGAGGTAACAAAGATGACAGGAGAAAGATCAGCAACGATCTTTAAAAAAGCAGAAAAGTAAGCTGTCTCAGTTATGATTAGAATTCTAGCTACCTGAGTTTAGGGCTTCCCGTACTAATCAAGGGATAAAGCTCAACTTAAAAACAATACAAATGGGATGGAGTGAGCAAGATTATGCAAGGGAACGCATATGGCATATTAAATAACCGACTTCATTGTTCGCTTCTTCATCCGTATACGCACCGCGGAAAGTCCCTCCTTCCGCAATCTCTCACCGCTGGATCCCTTTCCATGTTTTCATCAAATCTTAACCCGATAACTAGCGCGAGTTATTTATGAGTAAGAACGGTTCTACATCAAGTTCTCCAAAAGAGCTTAAATCAACGGGATTCACGTCCCAAAAAATGGTTGACTGGTACAGCCCCTCACAACTGGCCCAGACGGGGCTGCGTGCTGTCATATCCAGTGTATTTGGCAATTATGCAGATAAACGAGAAATACAATCTGTGCTGGCCAACAGCCAAGAGGCGCTCAAGCCGATTGATTTTACCGACCGAAAGGAACTCTGGATCGACTACACCTCTGATCTTGGTTCCGGTTTTAATTCTGCCTATAGCGTAGCATATCTGCTGGGCAGAGAAGACCTGCGCGTTGAGGACCGTTCCGGCCAAACCCATATATTGAATCGTGGAAATATTCTTGTAATGGGGGGCGATGAAGTCTACCCCACCGCAACACCTGAAGAGTATAAAAACCGGCTGGTTGGTCCCTATCGCTCATCCCTTTCCTATGTTCCGAAGGAAGAAGATCCACCTACTCTTTTTTCTATTCCCGGGAACCATGACTGGTACGATGGGCTATCCAGCTTTTTAAAACTTTTCTGCCAGCAGCGGTGGATCGGCGGTTGGCAGACCCGGCAGTCTCGCAGTTATTTTGCAGCTCAACTGCCACATAACTGGTGGCTTTGGGGCATCGACATTCAACTAAGTGCAGACATTGATAAACCCCAGATCGATTATTTTGACGAGATGCACCGGTTGGCCAACAAAGGCGACCGCATCATACTTTGCACGGCAGAACCGGTTTGGGTATACCAGGAATACCAGCCCGACGACAAGCCCTATCAAAATCTGAAATTTTTCCAGGAACGATATACCAAGAAAAGTGAGAAGAAGATGACCTTCCATCTCACACTAACGGGCGATATGCATCACTACACCAGTTTCAAGAACCTGGATTCTGAGGATCCCGACTGGCGGATCACAGCCGGCGGTGGGGGCGCCTTCACCCATCCCACACACCAAGTACCTGATATTCTGAACCTGGAAGAAGGCACCTATAAAAAAAATGAAGCATTCCCCAATGAAGAGGAATCGCGAAGGCTGGCCCTTAAAAATTTACGCTTCCCGTTTATCAACAAAAGCTTTGGAATTCTTTTCGGCATCGTGTATATGTTTTTTAGCTGGTTTGTCGGCAGTGCGGATACAAATGTAGCCACAGGCACCGGAGCTTTTACAGTACCTTGCGGAACGGGGAATTTCTGATTTTGGTACGGTGACTGGAGGCTACTGGTCACTTTTAACTGGCAGCCCCGGATTATCTATCTTTTTATTCCTGATTTTCGCTGGCATTCTCGGCTTTTCAGACACCAAGCGTAAAAAACCGCTGGGCTCATGGATTGCGGGAAGCATTCACGGGATCGTACAGATTATACTTCTGCTGGCAGCAACCTGGCTCACCTCTTTTATAATAATCGGAACGCTTGGACTGGGGCTCAACTCGCTGGTGGCCGTACTTCTGTTTGTCCTGCTGGTCGGCATCTGCGGCTGGCTGTTCAGCGGATTTACTATGGGATTCTACCTGCTTGCAGCCATACGCCTGCTCAAAACGCACGAAACCGAGGCATTTTCTTCTTTCCGCGGCGAAGACTATAAAAACTTCATCCGTATGCACCTTACCGAGGAGAACCTTACAATCTATCCTATAAAAATACCCAAAGCCTGCAAAAAATGGGTACAGGCTAAAAAAATTGTAGAGGGTTAAGACCCGTGGTTTTCACCTAAAAACCACAACGAACCTGAATACGGGCTTATTGAAGACCCGATTATCATTCCTTCGGGGAAATCTAACAAAGAGTAATGGAGAGCGTTATGAAACGACTATCAACACCAACCGAGCAGATCAAAGAACATTACGAAGTAGTTGTCGTGGGATCTGGATATGGCGGCAGTATCAGCGCGTGCCGCATGGCGCGGGCAGGGCGTACGGTGTGCCTGCTGGAGAAGGGAAAAGAGATGCATCCCGGTGAATATCCGGATAAAGAAGATGAAGCTCACAAGGAGATGCAGCTGGATATTGAGGGCGAACACGTGGGTTCAGAAACCGGCCTCTATGATTTTCGTTTTAATGAAGATATAAACGTCTTCCAGGGATGTGGTCTCGGCGGCACCTCGCTGGTTAATGCCAACGTGTCGCTCCCTCCTGAAGAATGGGTGTTGGAGGAAGAAGACTGGCCCGCCGCCCTGCGAAAAGACAGAGATACCCTTGATGAGTGTGTTGAGCTGGCACGGACCATGCTCCAGCCGATCCCATACCCTGAAAACCACCCCACACCGGCCAAACTCAAAGCACTGGAAACCGCCTCGACGGGATGGGAAAAGGGGGCTTTTTATCGGCCGCCCATTAACGTTACATTTGAGGATGGCAAGAATAACGCCGGTGTAGAACAGAAAGCCTGTAACGGGTGCGGTGACTGCGTAACCGGCTGCAACTACAAGGCCAAAAATACCACTCTGATGAACTACCTTCCGGATGCCCACCGGCATGGGGCTGAGATCTTTACCGAGGTAGCCGTGGACCGCCTGGAGCGACACGACGGCAAGTGGGTGGTGCGGTACAAATTGATGAACGCGGGCCGCGAAAAGTTCGGTGAGTCAACCAGTTTTGTAACAGCCGATATTGTGATCCTGGGCGCCGGCACGCTGGGCACTACTGAAATCATGCTCCGATCCAAAGAAAACGGCCTTTCCACCTCTGATATGTTGGGGCAGCGCTTCACCGGCAACGGCGACTTCCTTGGGTTTGGCTACAATAACGACGTGCGCGCCAACGCCATAGGGATGGGGCATCTGGAACCTGACGAGGAGGACCCGGTTGGACCCTGCATTACAGGTATCATAGATCTGCGGGAAGCACAGTATACCAATGGAAAAGGAAAAGAAGGCATAGTGATTGAGGAAGGAGTAATTCCCGGAGCCCTTTCTGCATTTGTGCCGTGGCTGCTTTCTTTTGCCGCGAAATTCACCGGTGATGACACCGATAGCAGTATACGAGATTTCTTCCGGGAGCTCTGGCGGCGCGTCCGCTCTTTGTTTGGCGGTGCATACCGCGGGGCGGCTAACAATACCATGACCTACCTGGTAATGACCCACGACGATGGTAAAGGCAAGCTTTTTATGAAGAATGATCGTATCCGGATTGACTGGGACGATGTCGGAGAGCAGTCCATATTCCAGAAAGTGAGCGATAATCTCCACAAGGTAACCGACTTGCTTGGGGGAACTTATGTCAAAAATCCAACCTGGAATAAGTTATTCAAGCATCGTTTAACCACCGTGCATCCGCTGGGAGGATGCATCATGGGAGAAAATGCGCAACATGGTGTTGTAAATCACAAGGGACAGGTATTTGCCGGGAACGAAGGTACTGATACTCATGAAGGACTTTACATCAGCGACGGAGCCATAATCCCCAGAACATTGGGCGTAAATCCCCTGCTAACGATCTCTGCCCTGGCCGAACGAAACGCAAAATATATCGCCCAAGACTACAACTGGCAGATCGACTACGACCTGAATGGAAAAGAAGATCAGGAAGCTGAACATCACCAAACCAACGGCCAACCAGGTATCCAGTTTACCGAGCGCATGAGTGGATATATGTCAACCGAGGCTACGGACTACGAAGAGGGCTATAAGAAAGGGAAAGAGGCAGAATTCACCCTTATCATTCGTCCTGACGATCCGCTCCAACGACCTTGAAGGCATGATTGAAGATCCCAGGCACCGCGCCGAACTGATGGGAACCGTTCAAGCCCCCGCCCTTTCCAACGACGATCTGTCCGTTTCAGAAGGTGAGTTTAACTTGTTTGTAGAGGGTGAGGACGATGACGACATTCGCTATATGCGTTACCGGGATGAAGCTCCGCTCGGAAGAGGGAGACTCCTATTTCTTTGAAGGGCACAAAGTTATTCACGACGACCCGGGCTTTGACGTATGGAAAGACACCACTACGCTATTCGTTACCATCCACGATAGCAACAGCCAGGATGCGCCCGTTATTGGAAAAGGAATCCTGAAAATTAAACCGAAAGATTTCAAAAAACAGATGGGCACCGTTAAAGTCACGGGAGCCAGCAAAAACCTTGATAAAGTGAAATACCAGGGTAAGTTCATCAAGTTCTTTTCGGAGAATATCGTCGACATCTATACCTAATTACAAAGGTTTAGTATTATGGGAAAAGATTACATTGAACACACCATCCCGTTTACTGCAGGCGATGGACTGGAGTGTCACCTCGTAAATGTGAAAGCTGAAGAGCGTCCACCCAAAGGGCCGGTCATTGTTGTTCACGGGGCGGGCGTGCGGGGCAATATTTTCAGGGCGCCTATGGAAACAAATTTTGTGGATTTCCTGGTTCAGCAAGGATATGACGTATGGCTTGAAAACTGGCGGGCCAGCATTGATGTAGGTCCCAACGAGTGGGACCTGGATCAGGCGGCTAAATTTGACCATCCCAAAGCGGTTGAAAAAGTGGTTGAGGAAACCGGTTATGATGAGATCAAGGCGGTAATCCACTGCCAGGGCTCTACAAGTTTCATGATGTCGGCCGTGGCGGGACTGGTACCGCAAGTTTCAACGATTGTCAGCAACGCCGTTTCGCTTCATCCCATCGTACCAGATTTTTCTCGGTTTAAGCTGAAGGTGGCCCTTCCCATCGTGGGACTCGGCACGAAATACCTGAATCCACAGTGGGGGAACAAGGCAACAGGGGCGGTTCCCAAAATAATCCACACACTGGTGGAAGCCACGCACCATGAATGTGATAATGGCGTGTGCAAGGAGGTGAGTTTTACCTATGGCAGCGGTTTCCCCGCGCTCTGGCTACACGAAAATCTGAACGAAGAGACCCATGAATGGCTGCGGCAGGAGTTCGCCGAAGTCCCGATACGATTCTTTAATCACATCAAAGAATGTATTAAGGCAGGTAAACTTATAGCCTTTCATCAGGACGCTGAAATGCCGGAAGATTACGTAGAGCTGGAGCCCCAAACAGATGCTCGATTTGCCTTTTTTGCGGGAGAAAAGAAACCTCTGCTTTCTGCCGGAAAGCCAGGTTCAAACCTATAAATATTTTAATAGGCTTGAACCAAATCGCCATGCGCTGCACACATTGCCAAACTACAGCCATCTGGATGTTTTCATGGGGAAAGATGCTGCCAATGACCATTTTCCCCTGATGGTAGAAGAACTTGAGAAATAGATAACAACGTTAAAGAAGGAGCTTTTATGGGGGTAACTAAACGAATCAAACGATATAAAGGTCGGCATGCCCTGGTCGATGATATTCCTTACGTGATGCCGGTTAGCTGCGTGGACTCACCTGCTTTAATGGCAGGATTTCAAATTGATGCTGACAAGGCAAAAGATTTTTTACCCGGTAATGAGCTTCATCCCTTTCGCTTGTGGAACGGCAAGGGTATGCTGCTGATCACCGTCATAAACTACCTGCAGACCAACATCGGCAAATATATAGAGTTTAGTATTGGAATTGCCTGCACGAGAGGGCGAAAGCCCGCACCCCGCATGCTCCCCGGACTTTTAATGAGCCGGTACGGAACCGGACAATATGTGGTGGACCTGCCGGTGAGCTCGGAAATATCGGTAAAGGGCGGTAAAGGAATCTGGGGGATGCCCAAGCATCAGGCCAAGCTGAGCTACGAGATTTCGGATGAAGAAGTGTTCAGCCAATACGAAAAAGACGGGCAGTTTGCCATGCGCATAGAAATTGACCGTCCCTCCAGCGAGTGGATTCCCTTCAATGTGGGCGCCACAAACTACTGCAAGTTCCGTAATATGCTGATGGCTTCCTATCTCTACTTTAAAGGCAAAGCGGGCCTTAACCTGTTTGGCAATGCCAACGCCCGGCTTTATATCGGTGATCATCCCAAAACTGCTCCCCTTCGCGAACTCGACATTGACGGCAACGCCTTTCTGACAATGTTTATACCGGAAGCCAACGGAATCCTTGACGATCATATGGAAACCTGGTTCCTGACCTACAAAGAGCCGCCCGAGCAGATGCCGGAAGGCCTGGAAAGTGTAGTGGATTTGGGGTTAAGCGAAGAATGGCTGAAACCACCCTCAATCAAAGATTACGAACAGTACAAAATTTAACCATTCGTAAATCAAGCAAACAGGAGCAGCCATGAAGAAACTATTGCTTAAGATCAACAAGGGCATTTTATTTGCCTGCGTTTCCATGTACTTCGGCACGGGATGGTCGCTGGTATTTTTTTCACTGCCCTCAACTGAAATATTGACACCTGAAAATTATTATCAGCAGTTTGTCCCTCCCATAGAACGAGCCACTGACTTCTTCACCTATATGACCATTATAATGATGATATCAGCCATTATTATCATTGTGGAGGAATGGAAATCATATAGAAAATGGTACCCGATCGGAATTCTGGCAGCCGTAATTGCTGCGAGCATTCTCACTTCCTATTTCATTTTTCCCTATAACGAACAACTTGCAGCAGGCATAACCAGCCAAGCTCAACTGGATAGCATACTTGACATCTGGCAGGACCTGCATATGCTGCGCATGTTTTTTTGGTCGGCCGAATGGCTGCTCATGCTGCTATACTTATTTAGCCTGTTGCCGGGTAATACAAATGCCAATAAATAATGAACCGGGATGCAGACACTTAATTATTTTTTCTTTTACACATACGTTGGGTTGGTTGTTCTGGCCGGGTTCTGGGGAGCATTTCTGGGGGCTGACATGGACCAGGAATTATTGCTCAACCTAAATACTGATGCTCTGGCTGAAACAACCCGCGCCAATGTGCTCACCCAATACCGGTTCCTGAGGGCCATGGAGTTGGGTTTTGGACTTTTCGCTATCGTTTTCAGAAAAGAAATTTTCTCCATTAAAAAGTTTAATGCACTCTATCTGGTCATAATGCTTGGTGGAGTGTTGGCTCGCGTTGTTTCACTCATAGATGACGGCTATCCGCACTGGATTTTTTATTTCTTCCTGGTTTATGAAGGCATCGGAGTACTAGTAATTTACCTCTACTCCCGAAAAATAGTTTGGCAAAAAACAAAATGATACCGTGCTAAAATAAGCGAATTCAAATAATCTCAACGCACAGATATGGCCTACAAAAACTACTTGAAAATACTTCTCAAAATTATCGCCCTTGTCACCATCATAAGCGGGCTGATACAGATGCTGGCACCCAACTTTATTTTAGGTATGATTGGCGGAGAGATCACGGGTTCTACCCTGCACTTTTTCGGCATTATAGGCATGTTTATGATCTTTTTTGGCGGTCTCCTGCTTCATGCGTTAAGCGGCAACAGAAATATACCTGTAGCAGTGCTTTGGTGTGGCCTCCAGAAATTCGGGGCTGCCGTGGCCGTTGGTCTAGCCGTGGGTCGCGGATTGTTCTCCTGGCTGGCACTAGGCGTGGCAGCCTTTGATCTTATTTCGGGAATATTAATCTTTATCCATTGGTATGCAATCAAGAATAGATAAAAACCGCTTGCAATAGGACAGATATCATGAGTAACGAAAAACATACCGTCGCAATAAGTCCGCCGGAAGGTTACACTGGTCCGCACCGCTCGCTTGTACTTTCAGGTGGTGGCATGCGCGTGGCCTACCAGGCCGGAGTGCTTCGCGCCTTGCAGGAACACGATCTCCGTTTTCATCATGCAGATGGCACCTCCGGCGGCACGATGAACCTCGCGATGCTGATGTCAGGTTTTAGCCCTGAAGCCATGTGCGACCGCTGGCGCTCCCTTGATGTGAAAAAGTTTGTATCCATGCTCCCGTTCCAGGAGTATCTAAATCTGCATAACGTAAAAGCTTTTGGGGATGCCGACGGAATTGTCAACCACGTGTTTCCCCATCTGGGAATCGACCTGGAAAGAATTCGGGCAGCAAAAGGGATGGAGGGCACATTTAACGTCTGCAACTATTCCACCAAAACCAACGAGGTAATCCCCCACACCAACGCGACCCAGGATCTGCTGGTGGCGAGCATCTCACTGCCTATTTTTATGCCCTCCGTGGAACACAATGGTGACCAGTATATCGATTCAGCCTGGATCAGGGATGCGAATTTGATGGAGGCGGTTAAGCGCGGAGCGGAAGAGATCTGGCTGATATGGTGCATTGGAAATCATGGCATATACAAGGATGGGATCTTCAACCAGTATGTGCACATGCTGGAGATGAGTGCCAACGGGGGGCTTTTTGAGGAGTTTGATCGCATAAGGGAAATCAACGAGCGCATCAAAAACGGCGACTCTCCCTATGGTCAGGCGGAACCCGTAAAACTTCACGTAATCAAACCCGAATATCCCCTGCCACTGGACCCCGACTTTTATTTTAATCGGGTGGATGCTTCTACCCTGGTGAATATGGGTTATGCGGATGCCTCAAAATATGTTGCGAATATGAGTGCGGATGGCATCGATTTTACGCCGGCCGCCACCCGCATGAAAGACCCGGCGCCGGGCATCGCTTTCCGGGAAAAGATGGAGGGCTGGTTCAGCCTTGATGCAAATAATCCGGAGGAAGGCGCCCAGAAGGGCCAGGAGCAGGGCACAACATTATCGCTTCACGGCTCTATTTATATTCGAAATCTGCCCAATTTTATGGGGAGCCAAGAGCATAGCGGTACCATGGCGGGACATATTGAATTTGCCCCGTTCGACGATTATCTACCGGCCAAGACAGGCGTTTTCAACTTGTTTGTAGAGGAGGGGCAAAACGCTCCAGACACCAAGTGGATGATTTACGAAATGCAGTTTGATCACGAAGGAAACTCCTATTACCTGGCCGGTAAAAAAGAGGTGCGCGACGATCCCGGTTTCGATTTATGGGAAGATACCACCACTCTGAAAGCCACCCTGCACAAAGGCACGGACGCCGCCGGCACAGTGGTAGCGGCAGGCATTTTGAAATTATCCAAAAAGGAGCTCGTCAACCTTGTTAAAACGCTGCACGCTATCGATGCCCGTGATGCAGCCGAGCGTTTTAATTTACTGGCGAATTTCGGGGCATTCTTTTTGGGTGAGCTTTGGGATTCCTACAGAAGTGTTGTCAGACAGCGCGATGAGGAACGGCAGGAAGATGCCTCATGGACCAAATACCTGAAGCTGGGTGGCGTATTTCTGGCAGTGGTTGTTATCGGCTGCGTTTATTTATTCACTTTTTGCAAATTAAACATAATCAAAGGGTAAGCTTATGGCAGTTCAGATAAAAAAAGATTGGCGGCTTGCTGATACTGAATACTTTCAAACATCAAATAAGAAAACCGGTATCTGTGTCCACCATACTGTGGGCGGCACCGCTCGTTCTACCTTTGACTGGTGGAATCGCGATCAGAACATGGTGGGAACAGCGTTTATGATTGATCGCGACGGATCGGTTTACAGCGTCTTCGACCCGGAAAACTGGGCCTGGCAGTTCGGTCTCCCCTGGCCTGATGAGGAAAGAATCGCATTTGAAAAACGGTTTATTGGCATAGAGCTGGCCAGTGAAGGCGGCCTGCTGGAAGAGAATGGCAAATACTACTGCTTCGAGCGTATCTCCTCTAGAACGGAGAAACCGGAGGAAGAGGTGTTCGACGCCGGCTCTGATTACCGCGGCTACCGCTACTTTGACCGCTACGAGCCAGAGCAGATCGACTCACTGGTGGAGCTTATCAACAAACTGTGTGACGATTTTGACATCCCCCGGCAGATGCGGGCTGATTCTACCAAATTTTATGGGAAGCAGCTTATTGACTTTAAAGGAATCATCGGCCACACGATGGTACGTAAAGACAAGTCAGATCCCGCCCCGGTTCCCGAGCTCTGGGAACGGCTGGAAAATGATTGCACCCTGCATGTTGTGGATGAAGACAACGAGGAGAATTCCCCTGAAAGCCGTCCCCAACCAGAAAGGCAGAGCATGTCTGAGCAGGAGATCAACGAGCTTTTTGAACACAACGTTGTAGAACTTAATAAAATGGATGTGGCCGCCGGTAGCATGGTCAAAGGGCTCATCATGGAACTGGAGCGGGGCGACCGCAATACCTACATCAGGCTGCGGGATGCCGAGAAGGACGGTCATGTAATTCACTACGATTTTCAAAAGGGCGACCGATCCTTGGTTAAGAGACTGGGAACAGCCCTAGGTTTTAAAGAGGTAACAGACAGTAAACTGGAGGTTCGCCATGGATAATATCAAAACGGGACTCATTATCGTCAGTATAATAGCCGCGCTTCTGGCTGTGGGACTTTCGTACCTGCTGGGGCGCGGAATTAATCGCGAAGAGATACAGCGGGCCCAGCTTGAGATGCAAGAACTTCGGGCATCGCGCGATTCCATCCAGGCGGTCGTTTCCCTGAAAGACTCCATACAAACGCTGCTAAATAAACAGGTACGGCAGCTGGAATCGGAAACAAGTCAGCTGCGAACCCAGGTTAAAAATCTTGAGGAAGCGCGCCAGGAAGCCCAGCTTACCGTCCGTTCCATCCGCAAGAAGGAGGATCTGCAGGAAAGGCTGGAGAAAACATTCCCTGAAATGGCCAACTCCGACTGGGGAGTGGAGGAGGTGTACAACGAAGAGGCCGACGTGCATGTGGAGTACCTGCTGGTGCCGCTATGGTTCAGCGAAACGTTTATTATCGATCACCAGAATGCCGAATCCTACCGCAAGCAACGGGATAAGCTATGGACGGTCGATTCACTCAACCAGCAGGTCAGCACTCTCAAAGACAGTTTGCTTGTACTTGAAGAGGCAAAGACCGAAGCCTACAAAACGGGCTATGATGAGGCCTATGCCAAGTATGAGGATATAAATCAGAAGTATATCGAACTGCTGAAAAAACCGCCTTCGGTCAATCTCGGCCTGCCCAAGTGGGGTGTTATCGGAGCAAGTGTGGGAGCAGGTGTACTTATTGGCACCCAGATTAAAAATTAGGCTTACTGCTGGCATTTTTTCCTGAAAAAGTATTGGAATAGTTGGTATATCCGTACTTGTGAGGAATATCTAAAAACAGATCTGTTAATTATCTACGTGTAGGAATTGAATAAAAAACGGGACATGGACAGATCCTTTTGTACGAATGTACCAGCAGAATCAATTGGAAGTGGAATTTTGGTGAAAAAATCATCGACAATTACATCGGTGATGCTTTCTGAAATATATCCCGTAATTACGCTTTTGTTAACTTGTCATTCCGGCTTACTTTCGTGATGATAATCAGGTATTTTTACGCCCTTCTTTCTAACCCTGTCATCTTATCCAAATTTTATGAGAGTAGTTCATTTTTCCCTGATTTTCGTCTTGTCGACAGCACTTTTTTCCTGCGCAGAAGTCGAGCAGTCAACGAATAATGCCAGTGATACCACGTCGGCTGATCGTTACGAGCAGGCTACCACCCTGCCTAACTGGTATAATCCACAAGCTTATGATACCATCCGGGTTGCGACATGGAACGTGCAGCATTTCGTGGATTCCTACAACAATCCCTACATTGAAAACGAGCGCGAAGATTTACCACCGCCGCAGATGAGCAAACGGCGTGAGCTGCTGGCCGCGGCCATCGAGCAGCTGGATGCAGACATCGTGGTGCTGCAGGAGTTTGAAAGTGACAGCTACCTGCAAAGAATGGCAGAAAACTATTTCCCGGAGATGGGATCCAGGTTTTTACCGCGCTTGAAAGCGCCGACTGGTACATGAATGTGGTGATGATGAGTCGCATTCCACTCGGCATGTTTTACAGCTACGCAAATGTCAACACGCCCATTATCGGGCAAACCGACTCCCTCGGTCAAACACAATCTCAAACCTTCACCAACAACAGGATGTGGACGGTAGATGTGTTGGTTAACCCCGACTATGAATTTACGCTCACGGGGCTGCACCTTAAGGCGGGCCGCGGCGCCCGAAACGAAGGATGGCGCATGGGACAGGTCAATTTGCTACGGGCGCAGCTTCAACGCCTTATGGAGCTTGACCCCAATCGGAACCAGCTGGTAATGGGCGACCTGAACACGACCCCCGGAAGCGAAGAATTTAACGCGCTTTTGGGTGAACAGAGTGATCTGACATTTGTAGATCCCCTTGCCGGAACCGGCGCATTCAGCCACCCCTCCGACTCTCTTTTCTGGCGCATCGATCACATTTTGCCCAACCAGCAGATGACCCCGGAACTGGTTCAAACATCAGTTGAAATAGCACGTCCGTTGAATGACAGTGATATGATTGCCATCAGTGATCATCTGCCGGTAGTGGCGGAATTTGTGACTACCGAGCAATAAATATTTCTGAATCAAGATGCATCCCACCGGGATTATTCTTTTTTTGGTAAAAACAAATTCAAAATAAAGGGATGGTATGTTAAAAATAGGATTTATAGGATCAGGATTTATCGCCAATTTTTTAGCTGACTCGATGCGATCAGTTCGCGATATTGAAATCAGCGCCGTGCTTGATAAGAAAGGCGCGCAGGAACTGGCCAACTTCGTAACCGAGCAAAATCTGGGGGAATGCAAAATCTGCTCCTCAATCAAGCAGCTATGCGAGGTGAGTGATGTCGCCGCCATTTTTGCGCCCAATTTTGCCCGTGTGGAGATTGTTGAGGAGATTGCCGATGCCCTGGACCAGGGCACTGAACTGACCGGCCTCATCGCGGAAAAGCCGCTGGGCAGAACCATAAAAGAAGCACGCCGGCAGGTCAAACTGGCCAACAAACACAACCTGCTTACCGCCTATTTTGAGAATCAGATTTTTATGCCATCGGTACAAAAAGCATTAGCCCAGCTTGAACCCCAACAGAAAGTGATGGGGCCCCTCACCCTGGCCCGTTCGGGGGAGGAACATGCCGGCCCCCACAGCAGCTGGTTTTGGGATCCACGCAAACAGGGCGGCGGTGTACTCTCTGATATGGGCTGCCACAGCATAGCCGTAGGCTGGTACCTGCTTACCCCAATCGGCAAGCCCGTTGATTTTCTGGAGCCGGTCGCCGTTTCCGCTGACACCTCCTTGCTAAAATGGGGACAGCCCGCCTATCGTGCAAAATTGAAAGAAGAATACGGCGTGGATTACGAACAATATCCAGCTGACGATTTCTCCACTGGTATCGTCACTTTTAAAAACCCTGAGACCGGCCAACTGGTTAAAGCGCAGTTTACCGTTTCCTGGATGTACGACAAGCAGGGGCTGCGGCTCAACATGGATGCCCTGGGACCCGGTTACGGCCTGGAGATCAACTCGCTGAAATCTCCCACCGAAATTTTTATAGGTGATGAAGCCGCCGAGGCGATCGCCGATGCCGAGCTGGCCCTGGAAAAATCAACTGCTTCACGAGGATTACTCCCCGTGCTGCCAAATGAAGCCGATCTTTACGGGTATATTGGGGAATGGGTGGATATGCGCGACCATTTCAATGCCGGTGAAGATGCCACGCTGAACTGGGAATATGGGCTTGAAATAACGCGGCTGGTGCAGTCGGCATATATGGCTGCCGAACGCGGAGAAACCCTCGATCTGACCGATAAGTCGATTCAGCAGGATCTGGAAGAATATCAATCGCTGATTGCCCAGGGTAAAGGAGCTGAGGTGCTGTACTCCTAAAATAAATGGGCACGTAATAAAAATGATTGAAAGTGGTTTATGATGATTGAGCTATACGCTCATCACCTCCATTTTCAGGCGGGAATATAAACGCGAAATGAGCTCCATCTGCATTTTTTACCTGCATTTCGGCATCCAGCTGGCTGGTAAATGTTTTGATTAGGAGCATACCAAGTGAGGAGCCGTCATTATTTCCGAAATCTTCGGGCAGCCCCTGTCCGTCGTCGGCGATGATCAGCTTGTAGTTATCCCCGAGGTCCTTGAGCTTTACGGTAAGATTCCCCTGCTGATCACCAAATGCATGTTTAAAGGCGTTCACTACCAGCTCATTTACCAGCAGGCCACACGGAATCGCTTTGTCAATACCCATGTTGATCTCATCAATATCGAAATTAATCGTAATATCAGAATCCATACCGGAAAAGGTAGATTGCAAACTCTGCACCAGTTCCTCCAGGTAGGTCTGCATGCCGATATCGCTCAGGGAGGTCGTTCGATACAGCTTGTCGTGGACTAATGCCATCGACTGAATGCGGGACTGGCTGTCCTGCAGTACCTTTTGCGCATCCTCGCTCAGTGAGCCGTCCATCTGCAGCTCGATCAACCCGCTGACAATCGCCAGGTTGTTTTTAACGCGGTGATGGATCTCTTTTAGCAGCATATCTTTCTCTTCCAGTGCCTGCTGAATCTGGCGGGTTTTATTTTTTACCTGTATCCGAAGTGACATAATCCATCCGAGCGCTAGCAATATTATAACTCCGCCAACGATAGCCAGCGTTGCCAGTGTATTCTGCTTTAGCCCCTGGCTGTCAATATCCGCGGGGGTTCGCAGAAAAAGCTCATAGCTCTCTGCCATGGTTTTACCGGGATTATATAAACTGAGAATACCGGTGACCTGCACTACATCTCCACTGCTGAATGATTCGAGATCGATCTCCTCGTAATAAGTATTAAAATTCGTTACATAAACTATCATTGACTGCTGGCTGGTATCAGAAGGCGCCACCTCCAGATACTTGCCGTTGTGCCTGCTGCCCTGTTTACGGACCACGCCCTGTCCGCTCACCAACATCCCTTCATATTGCGGCTTATTCTTAATCGCCTCTTGCAGGGGTACCGGCTCAAGGTGGTCCTGCTTGGGTTCATAAACCTCGTAATCCACCACATTCAGCTCAGTCATACCAAAATATTTCCGCACTACACCGGTCACTACCAAGCTGTCTCCCCTGTTTACCGGCTCATCAATTTGACGGTTGAACAAGGGGAGTCCGGTGGAGTCATTCTGGATAAAAATCTGAAAATAAACACCATGCAAAACTCCTGTAGAAACATTGGCTATGCCCGTAACCCGGATGGTATCTCCCATCATATCTGCGATACCGTCGGCGTCTTTATCAAGTTTTACCCGGTGCAGTGGAGTGAGGGCAGAATCGGCGACCATGGCCGATTGCAGTGAACCAAGAGCGGACGCTGACACGCACACCGAAAGCAACGCCGTCAATAAGCAGACCTTCAAGTTGGTAAAGAAAATCATAGAGATTGCTCAATAACGTAATTTAGGTCTCATGGTTAGCAAAAGAGGCAGGTATCTTTTTCTAGGACTGCTTCTCAAATAAACACCATACCTTTTTCAACTTTTTGAGACGGTAATAGCATCAGAGCTTATTCAAATAGCCTGTACTAAATCTGTATCTGTGATCCTTCCCGATTTCGCAAGAATATCACAAACTGTTAATGGTAAATAGCCTATCCGTGGTCCACAAAAATCTGAGCACTAATTATATTAAATTTAACCCTTTTCTGAAATAATATAGACTGGGGAAAATATTCAAAAAGCGGACTAATGCATTTCCACCTATAAATATCCAGGAACTAAGGTGAATTCATAAACTGGATTAATGAGGAAAGGAAGATCAAAACATTTTTTATAATTCGATTGCAATGAGGTAAATTGGTGTAAATTGGGATTCAAAAAATATAGATCTGATACATTTATAACCATCTTCTGTATAGTTTAGGCAAGCCATTTTTAAAAGCCCGGCACCTAAAAATCCTTCACTTTTGAGAGACCGGAAAGATGCAGTACAAGCTAACACCGCTTAAAATAACCTTGATATACGTGGCTGTAGCCGCGGTTTGGATTGCCCTGTCCGATCACGCTCTCAATTTTTTTCTAGATAATCCAGATACCCTATCAGAATTACAGACGTATAAGGGATTATTTTATGTGGCTCTGACCTCGCTGGGCCTCTACTACCTCATCAAACAACATGATAAACAGTTGCAGCAGAAAGAGCGTGAGCTTGAAAATCAAATCGAGGAGCATCGCTCACAGCAGGAGTTTCTTGAAAAACTGATTGACCATATTCCTGTCATGATCACCATGTACAATCCTCATCTGGATGAATTTGAGGTCAATAAAGAGTTTGAGCAAGTGACCGGGTGGACCAATGAAGAAGTTCACCAAATTGAGCTTATGAATGCCTGCTATCCTGATCCGGCAATCCGTGAAAGTGCCATCCAATTTATGGGCAACCCTGGTCGGTCGTGGATGGAACTTCCCCTGACAACAAAAACCGGAGAAACGGTACAGACCCGGTGGTCGAACATAAAACTGACTGACAATACCCAGGTGGGCATCGGTATTGATATTTCCGAGCGCAAGAATTATGAGAATGAGCTAAAACTTCAGAAACAGAAGCTGGAACAGGCCCAGGAAATAGCCGGCATCGGGTACTGGGTATACGATATGAAAACAGGCCAGTCAGACTGGTCTGACAGCCTCTACAATATTCTGGGGTATAAACGAGAGAAACTGCCGCCCAGCTTCGAGAACTTAATGCGTATTCTTCACCCGGAGGACCAGGGCAAGTTTGAGGATATTGAAAAAATAGTATGGGAAGAAGAACAGCTAGAATACACATTTCGCGTTATTAGTGGGAATGGCGATTTACAATACTGCCACACCCGCGCCCAGCTAATTCGCGGCAGTGAAGGCGAACCCAGCAAATTTATGGGTACCGTGCTAGATATAACAAGCCTGAAAGTGGCAGAAAAAGAACTCCAAAAGTCCCAGAAGCTTCTTCAAAAAACATTCGAGAGCCTTAACTCCGCTATTTGTATCATCAATACCGAAACCCGCACGATTGTGGAATGCAACCCGTATACGGAGAAGGTTTTCGGTTACTCACGGGAGGAGCTTATCGGTGAAACCACGAAAATGCTACACGTAAAAGATGAGAAATTCCGAGAGTTTAATGAAATAGGCGCAGAGTCACTGAAGGAAAGCGGCGCCTTTAACACTGAGTTTGAGATGCAGCGGAAAAATGGAGAAAAATTCCCAACAGATCATACCGTAACTCTTTTACATGATCAAGAAGGAAAGGCAGAGCTTGCTGTTAGCGTCGTTCGCGATATAACCGACCGCAAGAAGTATGAAAATGAGCTGCGTGAAAGCAGGGAACGGCTGGCCCGGGCCCAGCGGATAGGTAAATTGGGCGACTGGGAATATGACCCGGAAAGTGAACGCCTTTTTTGGTCACCCATGGTCTATGAAATATTTGGCTTAAAACCCGGAGAAAAGATACCGACGATAGAACAGCAGATTGATGAATTCTACAAAGATCAAGGGGATTTACTACAAAAAAAGGTAATAAAAGCATTGCAGGATGGCATTCCTTACGATCTTGATCTCAGGCTACATACCAAGAAAGGAGATATAAAGTATGTTCGTGCTATCTGCATTCCAATGGTGGAAGATTCAGGGGATGTCTACAAACTGATCGGGACTGTACAAGACATAACCGAACGCAAGGAGGCTGAGCAAAAGCTCCATGAGTCCGAAAAAAAATACCGGCTGCTCTTTGAAGATAATCCCCAGCCGATGTGGATTTACGATCCCGAAACCCTGCAATTTGTAGAGGTAAACAAGGCGGCAATATCGCACTACGGGTACAGCCGGAAGGAGTTTATGAGGATGAGCCTGTTTGATATTCGTCCAACGGAATATGAAAATATGTTAAAGGATAACGTCCAGAAAAACAGGGAGAATCATGTCTATGGCGAAGAATGGGTACACCATAAAAAAGATGGCAGCAAAATTAGTGTAAATATTTCGGCGGCCCCCCTCTCCCTGAACGGCACCCAGTACAGGCTGGTGGTTATCAAGGATATTACCGAACAGAAACAAGCTGAAAAAGATGTATTGACCTCACTCATTGAAGGCGAAGAACGCGAACGAAAACGGATCGCCAAAGAGTTACATGATGGCCTTGCGCAATACCTGAGTGCCTCTAACATGAATTTTCAGTCCATGAAAAGTGCCCTAAAAAACTCTCCCCAAAAAAAGAAGCACAATTTCAACGCGGGCTGAACCTGCTGCAAAATGCAATTGAGGATACCCGTAATATAGCCCATAACCTTATGCCTTCCGCTATAGAAGATTATGGGCTTGAACTTTCTGTAGAGGCGTTAATTGACCAGATGAAAAGTGCATCCGACATTTCGTTTCACTACACCTATGATCTGGAGAATGTAAAACTCAGCCAGCAGGCCCAGATAAATTTATATCGCATTATACAAGAAGCCCTCAGTAACGCCGTTAAATATGCTGAGTGCACTAATCTGTCACTTCAGTTGTATAAACATGGAAACATTATAACTTGTATGATTGAAGATGACGGCATGGGCGCCCCGGTCGATTCTTTGGATAACAAAAAAGGCATGGGTATTGAGAGTATGAAATCACGCGTTAAAGCCCTTTCAGGTACAATTGAGTTTAGCAGCAAACCGGGCAAAGGATTAACAATTCTAATCGAATTACCTTTGCAGGTAAACAAGGAGAAGTAGTACCATGGCAAATGTAAACATTTTACTCGTTGATGATCACGGAATTATACGTGACGGCATTAAATCCATGCTGGAAAATGGGCACGGGTTCGAAATCGTAGCAGAAGCCGATAACGGCCGGGAAGCACTTGAATCTATTGAAAAATCAGATACTCCTATTGACTTGGTGTTAATGGACATCAACATGCCGGTTATGGACGGCATTGAGGCTACAAAAAAAATCAAGGAAAAACGGCCCGAGGTAAAAATACTGGCCCTCACCATGATGAAAGAAGATGAGCACGTCCGGCAGATGATACAGGCCGGGGCTTCGGGATACATCCTGAAAAATTCGGGAAATGAAGAGCTTATTGAAGCAATAGAGCAAATTATGAAAGGCAAGCACTATTTTAGCAGTGACGCTACCTACTCTATCATGATGGATCTAATAGAATCCGGCGGCAAGAGAAAAGCCAGTGCAGAGTCTGCAAATCTAACCAATCGTGAAATTGAAGTGCTGGAACTGATCACCCAGGAGTTCACCAACCAGGAGATAGCCGACAAGCTGGATATCAGCGTGCGCACCGTGGACGCACACCGAAGAAATCTGCTCCAAAAAACCGGAGCCCGAAATACCGCCGGGTTAGTTCGATTTGCCCTGGAAAACAACCTGCTTGGCTAAATAACTACCTACGCTTTATTACCTAGTTAAACTACCACTTTTTGTCTATTTCTTTCATCTCCCTGTTTACCTACCTTAATGACGACTAGCGATTAGGGGTAAAAAGCGTTTATACCGTTCGGCATATCCTCTTACTTATCCCAACTATTATATAACGCATTGTTCAGTGACATGCAGGTTTTAGCTGTGTTTCCGATTCGGGGGGAACACTTGGCTTTTGCTCGTTACAAGGAGTAGCTATGAAAATTATTATTGTTGGCCAAGAGACCCAGATTAATGAAACTCTAATGGAGTTGCTGGCTGCCCAGCCAGGATTTACCGTAAAAATGTATACCCCGGAAATGCTTGAAAACCAGGGCACAGAGATCAGGGAAACGGAACCGGACCTGCTTATTTTAGATATTAGCGGGTATGACAAAAAACCCGTGGAATGCGTTGAAGAGATAAAAGAGAAAAAACTAAGCAAAGCACTTATTGCGATGCATGTGTATACCGCCCCAAACCTAATTAAACCGCTGATCGAAGCCGGTGCTGACGGGTACCTGCCCTCTTCTACCACCGAGGAGGAACTCCTTACCGCTATTGAAACAATAAATAAGGGCCAAAATTATCCCGAATTATAGACCATCACCTCCCATTCTACTTAGGACTTCCTCAGACCTCGTTTAACTACTTACTATGCAATAGATTAGTTGATTTTGCCTGTTAGCTTAGTGCAAGGATTTTCCCTCTTTATCCAAATAACGGTGCATTTGAGCATGCATGTAAACACCCTGCCCCCATTTACAACGAGTAGTTGTTTCATATAACTCTGTATATTCATTTTTTGTATGACCAAAAAACGAACCAAAAAAGTCACCATAAAATCCCAGATATTTTCCTTTTCTGGGCCTGCAAGAATATATTGCTTTTCCTCTCCACTCGCTTTTACCCAAACCCGTTGCAGGGATTTTCTGGACTTGAGGGATGCCAATTTTCAAGCACTCTGATTTTTCAAGAATAAATCAGACTTTTTGAGCAGGCCCTACTTATACATAAAGTTCAAATTTTCACTGCAGAATAGTGAGACAGGTGTGAAGAGTAATCGAATTTTCGTACTAGCCTGGATTTCTCACCAAGAAATTGGTTCGTATGCAAGGCGAAGTGGAAATCGTAAGCGAAACGTATATCCATACGTTAAGTGAGCTATTTCCACCTACAACGCAGTAGACGGGCTAATTTTGTAGCCAGCTACACACTGTTATACTTTTTCGACCTAAAAATCCATGTAAGCTACTGTATATAATAGTATTGCAAGAATTCAGACTAAATTATCGTGAGAAATGCAGGCTAGCTCCGCGCTTCAACCATGATAGTGAATGTTACCTCCCCATTTTTCATCCCTCCCTTATACCATAAAATACCTAGGGGTTTATTTACAGAACTACATAATTTTACTTACCCGCTAAATTAGGCTTTTCGCGTCATTTACAAGGTCTGATTTATTCGTACTATATCATCGTATCATCTACAAAAAACAACTGTAATAAAGCAGTTTGTTAAAAACTTGCGAGAGTCATCATAGTATGATCTACACTATTCTTCAATCTGAAGAGGTTAAACCGGTTCAGGAGAAGATACTACGTGCATTTTCGGCCCATATGGCCATTATCGATGCCGAAGGTATCATCCTCAAAACCAACGAAAGCTGGCAGGAAAACCAGGGCGGAGCCAATGCTCTTTTCCACGGTCGACAAGCTGGAGACAACTATTTTGACTTCTGCAAGCAACAGATTATGGAGGGCAGCGGCCACGCCCTGGAAGAGCTGCTGGGCCTCTATTCTGTTTTAAATGGGGAAAAAGAGCATTTCACAATTAAGTATCCGCATGCATCCTCCTCTGGTAGAGTTCGCTGGTTTAAAATGAAAGCGATCTCCGTGGATAGCCAACGCAGCGGACTGATAATTATCCACAAAGAAATAACCGACCAGGTTGAGCAGAAAAAAAGCCTCCGGGAAAACCGCGAGCGCTATGAGCAGCAGTTTACCTACAGCATGGACGGTATCCTGATTACCAGCTCAACTGGTTGTGTAATTGACGGCAATCCCGCCGCCAGCCAGATTTTGGGTTATGAACCGCATCAGTTTAAAAATCTAAAGCGTGAAGATTTTGTAGTGCTGTCTGATCCCAACTACCAGGAAGCCCTAGAAGAACGGGAAAGTGCGGGTGCATACCGGGCAGAATTTCAGATGAAGCGGAGTGACGGCAGCGTACTAACCGTAGAAGCCAACTCCCGGATGTACCGCACTTCCAGCGGAGAGAAGCAGGCGATCCTTAACTTCCGGGATATTACCGAGCGCAAGCACCTGGAAGAACGCATCCGGCAACTGCTTGAGCAGGAGAAGGAGAACCACCAGGAAGCCGAACAGAAAAAAACAAAACTGCAGGAGATCTTTACCAACGCTCCTTCTGCCATCTGCGTGCTGGAGGGGCCAGAACACACGTATACCTTTGCCAATGAAGCATATGAACAACTGGTCGGAAAAGAGCAGATTACGGGTAAAACAGTAAAAGAGCTGCTGCCTGAAGTTGAAAGCCAGGGATTTATTGATCTGCTGGATAAAGTGTACAGCAGTGGTGAACCCTTCTACGCCTCAGAGAAACCGATCATGTTAAACCAAAACGGGGATGATTCGCTGAAAGAGGTGATCCTGAATTTTGTCTTTAAACCGATGAAGGAAAACGGGAAGACAGAGGGCATTTTTGTAGATGCGATCGATGTTACTCAACAAGTTAACAACAGGCAGCAACTGAGCCGTTCACTTAAGGAAAAAGAGGTGTTGATCCGGGAGATTCATCACCGTGTAAAAAACAACCTTGCCCTCATCTCCGGTATGATTGAGCTACAGCTGGGTGAAGCTGCTACAGAGCATGAAACCTGTTCGCTGTTCGCCACCAAATCCCGCATCCACACCATCGCTAAAATCCAGGAACTGATCTACCAGAATGGGGACCTAAGCAACATCCCGTTTGACCAGTTTATCGAAAACTTCACCCGGTTTACCAGTTCCCTGCATGGTACGAATGCCACTCCCACCCATACGGATCTGGACTTGCAACCAGTATATCTTAATATAAACCAAGCCGTGCCTTTCGGCCTGTTAATTAATGAAATTATATCCAAAATCGAGCGGCACAATGCTGAAAAAAAACCTCAAAAAATAAAAATCGCTCTCCGTTGTTCAGGTGATTCTATACAGTTGAGCTTCAGCTATACCAATTCTGCCCTTCACGCTCCACCATCATTTAATGATGCAAGCTCTCTGAACGACACCCTCATTCAAACCTTCTGCCAACAACTGAATGCCTCCCTTTTATGCGAAAAAAGCGACATGCATCAGCAAAATATATCGCTGAGTTTTATCAAATCAGAAAAAACAGGTTCTGCCAGCAACCTCAATAAATAGAAATACGTGTAGCTGAAAAACCACCGAAACGCAAGTACCCAATATTTAGTTTTATAACGAAAGGTAGGTGCTACAGCCTGAGTAGTAGATTTTGCAGATAATGTATTCTGCAACTTATTAATAACAAGCACTCTCGATGGCTGCCTCTTTGTTTTACAGGGATCAGGTTAACTAGTATTTGTAAAAATCCCCTAATTCGCCAGGTTGGAATTCCCCAAATCATTGAGGGGCGAAGAGTTGGCCGCACAATTTATCTAATTAATTCAAAGTCTTCAATCGGATTAATGCCTGAAGTTAATCTACTTGTAGCCGTACATGAAGAACTCATGGCACAGGGTATCCGAGCGCTGATTGAACGTAATTTCAATCTCGATTTTAATATCTACGTATCAACGCTGGATGAAAAGAATGATATCCTTGACCTCTGCAGAGATGAAGAGATCGAGATTGTAATCTTGGATATGGATCACCCGCTGCTGGAAAGCTTTACGCTGCTTGAAGAATTGTCGCGGCAAGATCCTGAAATCAGAACCATTTCCATCACCGGCCGAAAGACGCCGCAATACCTTGAAAAAATAGTGAAAGCTGGGGCCCAGGGCCTGGTTCTCAAAAGCTGCTCGATGGACGTTCTCAAGAACGCCCTGCAAAAACAGGTAGAAGGCAATCATTTTATTTGCAACGAAGCCACCCTTTCCCTGGTTCGTGAGTCCGAAGGGGACCTGCACACAAATAACGAATACACTGTAGAAGACGACCTGCTGACCGAACGAGAAATTGAGGTGCTCGGGCTTATATGCCAAGAGATGACCAATCCTCAGATTGCCGAAAAGCTGCAGCTCAGCGTTCGCACCATCGATGCCCACCGCCGGAACCTGCTGCAAAAGACGGGAGCGGCCAATACCGTCGGGCTGGTAATATACGCATTCAAAAACCAGCTGTTAAAAATTCAGGCGGAATAAATACTGCCGCTCAGCTTTAGGTTGGTCTAAATTACCGGCATCATGCTGTTCTTGCCTCTCTAGATATATTTGCTTTGCTTATTTGTCTGATAATTTGTTTTACACTTATCCACTCTCCTTCAGATAGGTTGCCACTATACGAATAGGCAGTACCTTTTAGTGACAGTACCATGACCATTCTTTTTATAGGAAAACGTAACCTGAAGAACGACGCCATTCGTGAAATTGTACGCAACGAGCTTGAGTTAGAGATGGAACAGATGCTTCCCGAACAGTTCCTGGAAGCGAAAAAGGAGAAGGATGATTTCTTCAATAGAAAATATACCTCCGTTGTCGCAGATATAGATTCGTTCGATATGTCACAAATCGAGGTTACATTATTGATTAGAAAAACTCTGCCTGCGACTAGATTGGTTGTGATTAATAAATACACTTCTGAGTCACTCAACCAACCCCTGTTGGAAGTAGGAGCCAATCAGTACCTGAGAGGTAATTTTTCGGTGGAAGAACTAGTGGATTCAATCAGTAAAAACTGAAATATATCCGCACGATTTTACCCCGCAGATTTAGGACCGGCACATATGATATGGGGGCTTTGAGGCTGTCCCAAAAGTCCAAATTAGGTGAAAGCGCCTTAAAAGTTAAGGTATGGATCTGCTACATTTGATAAATATCCCTTCTTCAAGAGCAAGTTAGATTATCTCTTTTATAGGATTCTAAGCTATTCTAAACTCCAATAGTTTCTCTTTGGAGAAGAAGACCAATAGAATTGACGCCAGCTATGACCTCATCAACCAAAAATATCAAGGGGTTTTCCTTCTTATAGAGACTTTTTTGGACAGTCTGCCCACCTGTGTATGTTAGCGAAACGCACCAGACCTGACGAGTAACGGTATCACCTGTACCAAAAACAGCTCCTGAATTTGGTGAAAAGATATGTCTTGTAGATACCACGTACCCCTCTCTCAACATAAAAATCAGATCAGGCTCATCCGATTGGAAATCACAAGGTTAGGTATAAACACCTACAAATTAATTAGGCTTTTAGCGTCATTTCATTGTATTAATAATTTCTTATTATTGTAACAAGCTATTTATTCCATCTTTTTTGAGAGGAACACCTGGATAACAATGAAATATAGAGCGCTGAGCCAGGCTGTAGTAATAATGGCGCCTCCCTCATCATAAACTGCTTTTTTAGCACTATAACAGAATTTACAGAACACATTAAGAATTAGGAAACAAACAGACGGTGGATCAAAAGATCTCTACAGACATTCAGGGATTAGACGAAATTCTACAGGGTGGGTTAATCCCCGATCAATCATACCTGGTAAAAGGCGGACCCGGTACGGGTAAGTCTACCCTGGGTTATCATTTTCTTCAGGAAGGCCTGGGCCAAGGGGAACAGGTACTGTATATATCACTTGGAGAACCAAAACCCAACATTCTGAATAATGCGAAGAAACTTAATATTGACCTTTCAGGTGCAAACTTTCTCGACCTGTCCCCCACGGGTGATCCCACTAATAACACGCTCAACTATGATGTGTTTCCCACTTCAGAAGTTGAACATAAACCGATTGTACAGTCTATAATTGACGCCTTCAAAGAACACCAGCCAACCCGGGTGGTACTGGACTCTATCACTATCCTAAGCTTTTTAAACAAAGATCCTTTCCAGTTTCGAAACTTCGGGCTTTCCTTTATCAACTATGTATGCAATAATGGCGCCACGCTCATGATCATCTCGGAATCGGCGGATGAAGTCCAGACAGATCCTACGTTTTGGGTTGACGGTATCATTAATGTAAGCTACGCTCCCGAATGGAGAAAAATAAAGGTTACCAAATATCGCGGCACCGATTTCATGCACGGCACCCACTCGTTCCGTATTACGGGAGAAGGGGTTAAGGTTTTTCCCCGACTACATCCCGATAATTATAAACACCATTTTACAGACGAGATACTCTCCTCCGGTATTGATGAAATAGACCAGCTTTTGGGCGGCGGCATTGAAAAGGGAACTACAACCTTGGTTACCGGGCCTAGCGGCGTCGGAAAAACCAACCTGGGTCTTCAGTTTTTTAAGGAAGCGGCAAGCCGTAATCACCGATCTGCCATTTATACATTTGAGGAATCGAAAGAACTGATCTCCAAGCGTTCTGAAAATATAAACATCCCGATTCAGAATATGCTGAAAAACGGAAATCTTAAAATTTGTCCTGTCGAACCGCTTTCCTACTCCCCGGATGAATTTGCCCAGATGGTCCGTCAGGATGTGGAGAACAACGACACCCGCATGGTGATGATCGATTCCATCGGCGGCTATGGTCTGGCCGTTCGTGAAGAAAATAAACTTGAACGACTCCATTCACTCGTCGTATATCTGCAAAATATGGGAGTTACCACCTTCCTGATCAATGAATCGCAGTCAGTTACCGGAGATTTTGTACCTACCAATATGAACGCCAGTTACCTGGCCGACAACATCATATTTCTGCGCTACCTGGAGCTGGACGGGGAACTTCAAAAATCAATTGGCGTCTTGAAAAAACGGCTAAGCGACTTCGAAAAAACGATACGGAAATTTACGATCAGCTCGGACGGTATCTCGGTAGGAGAACCGTTTCACGGGCTGCGGGGACTGCTAACAGGGTTGCCCGAAAGCGCCAATTAATAAATAAATTTTTTAGGCATTATGTCTACAACTTCATTTGACTACAGCAGTAACACGCTTCAAGCTGAGCTGGAAAAACCCGTCGTTCTTTTATCCATGAAACAAAAGGAAAGTCAGCGGCAGATCCAGCAATTTTTACCTGGACATTACTCCGTTTTTGTTGCTCCACAAAAAATCAACGGGGAGCCGTTTGATATCTGCATCATCGATGAATTTTCCATACGCAGTAACCTGGAGATTCTCCGGCAGATAAAGAAGACGAAAGCTTCGGAATTTTTGCCTGTGATGTTGCTAACCAGCGAAAACAGCCCGCTCGACAAGTCGCAGCAGATCCGGGATTTTGCAGATGACATTCTTTCCATTCCCGTTTCTACCGGCATTTTTAATTCCCGCGTTGAAATGCTGTTAAAATCACGCGGCTATTCGCTGGCCCTCAAAGAAAAAAATGAGCGGCTCGAAGAACAGAAAAACAAGTACCAGCTTATTGCGGAAAACTCCACCGACATGATTTCGCGGCACGCGCCGGATGGCACCTACCTGTACGTCTCCCCGGCGTCGGATCAGCTGCTGGGATACAGCCCCGAAGAACTGGTCGGGAAAAACGCGTATGATTTTTTTCACCCAGATGATATACCCGCACTCAGGGATAGTCACCGGGCATTTTCTTCCAGCAAAAATATCATTTCTGTTTCCTACCGAATACATACGAAAGATAACGGCTACAAATGGGTAGAAACGACCAGCCGGTTGGTTTGGCATAAACAAAATAATGAGTTGCTAGAGATTCAATCCAGTACCCGCGACATTTCCGACCGGAAAGTATATGAAGAGCAATTAAAGCAGGAAAAGGAACTCCTTACCACCACCATCGACAGCCTGCCGGGCATCTTTTACATGCTTGATTCAGAGATGAATCTTGTGCGTTGGAATTCAAATTTCGGGGATGAACTGGGGTATACCGATGAGGAGATCGCACAAAAAAGTTACAGGGAGTACTTTGCACCGGACGATTATGAAATTCTTAAGCAAAGTGTAAAAAAAGTCTGGACCCACGGTTATGCGGACGTGGAAATTGACCTGCTGGACAGCGAGGGGAAAACGCACCGCTACTATCTTATCGCACGCACCATGATCAAAGAGGGCCGCATGTATCTGGTGGGATCGGGCGTAGATATCTCGGACCGGGTTGAAGCTGAGCGAGAGCTGGAGCATTCCCTGGAGGAAAAAAATATTTTACTGCAAGAGATTCACCACCGGGTCAAAAACAACCTGGCTGTCGTTTCCGGCTTGCTGGAGCTGCAAAGCGAAGAAATAGAAAACAAGGAAGTACGCGATCTGCTGACGAAATCAAGAGCCCGGATCTACTCCATCGCCAAAGTCCACGAAATGCTGTACAAGCATAATGAGCTCAACCGAATCAACTTCAAATCATACATCACTGAGCTCACTAAAACGCTGAGCATGTTTTCCCATGAGGAAGACAAAGACATAGAATATCACTACGACCTGGAAGAGGTTTATCTTAACATTGACCAAGCCATCTCGTGCGGTATGCTGGTCAATGAGCTGATTACCAATGCAGCAAAACATGCGTTCAACGAGCAGGACAAAGGGACCATACGTATTGAACTGTCGCAGCAGGATCAGCAGGTGACGATAATGGTGGCCGACAACGGCAGCGGTCTGCCCGAACCTTTCGATCTGGAAAGCAATAAAACATTAGGTAAAACAATTATCCGGCTGCTGATGGATCAGCTCCAGGCTGAATTGGACATTAACCAGGAGAACGATGCCGGGGCCGTTTTCAAACTTACATTCAAAAAGCGAGCCTATTCCGGACCGTCAAAACAAGTTTGACAAAATGTTCCTAAATTAGCAGTAACATAGATTAAGGAATTTTAATAGTTGTTTAAATGTGTTACATTCCTATCTAAAACAGTTCTTTATTCCTACATAAATTATCTACAGTAATCTTGAACAATCTACAAGACAGCGACCCCATTTATAAAGAAAAAGAAGCTCCAATTCCTGAAAATGAACTGGAGCGTGTTCTCGAGCTTACCGAACTTGATCTTGACTACAGCAGTAACACGCTTCAAGCTGAGCTGGAAAAACCCGTCGTTCTTTTATCCATGAAACGAAAGGAAAATCAGCGGCTGATCCAGCAATTTTTACCTGGACATTACTCCGTTTTTGTTGCTCCACAAAAAATCAATGAGGAGCCGTTTGATATCTGCATCATTGATGAATTTTCCATACGCAGTAACCTGGAGATTCTCCGGCAGATAAAGAAGACGAAAGCCCCGGAATTTTTGCCTGTGATGTTACTAACCAGCGCAAACAGCCCGCTCGACAAATCGCAGCAGATCCGGGATTTTGCGGATGACATTCTTTCCATTCCCGTTTCTATCGGCATTTTTAATTCCCGCGTTAAAATGCTGCTAAAATCGCGCCGCGATTCGCTGGAATCTATTCACAAGATTGATGAACTGAAGCAAACGCTAAGCAAAATTTCTGAACTGCCCAGAAAGGTACTGCACGATATACGTGCGCCGGTAGCTGGAATTATTGGGGTGGCACAGATCATCAAAAGTGAAGCGGAAGAGAAAAACTTTGATGATATCCTGGAGCAGATCGAGCTGATCAACAAGGGCGGAAAGTCCGTAATGGATCTTGCTGATGAAATTTTGAGTGCTCATTCTGAAAAAGAGGACAATGAAGCCAATGAGCAGAAAGAAAACCAGTTTACCTTGGTTTTATTGCAGGATAAACTTGAGCAACTTTTCAAACCGCACGCTAAATCAAAGAATGTCAATCTAGCTATCAATACCAACGGGGACAATCAGCAGCTGGTTTTCCCGAAACAGACGCTGCTGCAGATCATTGGTAACCTGATTTCCAACGCCATTAAATTTACGCCCGAATTTGGTGAAGTAACTGTGAATATGGAACTGGAACCGTTGATAAACAACCAGTCAGAATCACACGAGCTGCAGGTTTCCGTGAATGATACAGGCGTTGGTATGGAGCCAGAAATTGTTCAGAGCATCCTAAACCAAGATCTCAGCCTGGATAACGAATCAACGGCAGGAACGAGTGGAGAGAAGGGGCATGGATTCGGCATCCAGCTGGTAAAACATTTGGTACAGACCATTGATGGCCAGCTTAAGATCACCTCAACAAAAGGAGAAGGTACTTCCGTAGAGGTATTGGTCTCGTTAAACGCAGAATAGTAATTGTTGTGATAAAGCAAATAATCTCAGATTAAAAAATCGACTGCACGCAGCCGCCAGGCGTGGGCCCATCCAGACAGGCTGGCCGATCAGCTCCAGGCTGATTTGGACGTTAACCAGGAAGAATGATGCCGGAGCCGTTTTCAAACTTACATTCAAAAAGTAGGCCTATTCCAGACCATCAAAAAAAGTTTGATAAACTTCCCATAAATTGGTAGTAAAATAAATTAAATAATTTTAATAATTATTTAAATATGTTACATTCCTATCTAAAACAGTTCTTTATTCCTACATAAATCATCTACAACAATTATGAACAATCTACAAGGCAGCGACCTTATTGATAAAGAAAAAAAGGCTCCAATTCCTGAAAATGAACTGGAGCGTGTCCTCGAGCTTACCGAACTTGATCTTGACTACACCACCATTAAAGAAAGCCTGGGAGATTTAAACAAGCTTGCAGCCCACGTGGCCGGCACGGAAATTTCCCTCATCAACCTGATCGACTCCTACACCCAGTGGTCGGTTTCCAGCTATGGTATAGATGCTGGCCAGTTGCCTCGGGAAGAATCGGTGTGTCAGTACACCATCATGAGTAATGAAGATTTTGAGGTTAAGAATCTCAAAGAAGATGATCGGTTCAACATGCGCGATTTTGTGACTAACAATCCCACCCTGGAGTATTACTATGGCACTCCACTAACTTCCTCAAATGGAAACAACCTTGGGGCACTCTGCGTGCTGGATCAGCAGGAAAAGGAGCTGACGCCGGAAAAAATTGAGCTGCTCAACATTATTGCCAAAGAGATTGTCACCCGGCTGGAATCTTTGCACAAGATCGATGAACTGAAGCAAACGCTGAGCAAAGTTTCTGAACTGCCCAGGAAGGTACTGCACGATATACGTGGGCCGGTAGGCGGAATTATTGGGTTGGCACAGATCATCAAAAGTGAAGCGGAAGAGAAAAACTTTGATGACATCCTGGAGCTGATCGAGCTGATCAACAAGGGCGGGAAGTCCGTATTGGAACTTGCTGATGAAATTCTGAGCGCTCATTCTGAAAAAGAGGACAATGAAGCCAATGAGCCGAAAAAGAACCAGTTTACCCTGGTTTTATTGCAGGATAAACTTGAGCAACTTTTTAAACCGCAGGCTAAATCGAAGAATGTAAATCTAGCTATCAATATCAACGGGGACAATCAGCAGCTGGTTTTCCCGAAACAAAAGCTGCTGCAGATCATTGGCAACCTGATTTCCAACGCTGTTAAGTTCACCCCTGAGTTTGGTGAGGTTACCGTAGATCTAATCCTCAAACCGCTTACAAATGATCAGCCTGAATCGCACACCTTGCATGTTACCGTAAGCGATACGGGCGTTGGCATGGAGCCGGAGACGCTGGAAATAATCCGCGAACAAGATATCAATATGGATAACGAATCAACGACAGGAACGAGTGGAGAGAAGGGGCATGGATTCGGCATCCAGCTGGTAAAACATTTGGTACAGACCATTGATGGCCAGCTTAAGATCACCTCAACAAAAGGAGAAGGTACTTCCGTAGAGGTATTGGTCCCGTTAAACGCAGAATAGTAATTGTTGTGATAAAGCAAATAACCTCAGATTAAAAAATCCTGCTAAAAAGCAGTTTTTTCAAGCTCCTAGTTTTGAACTGATCTCCCAAAGTCCAAGAGAATTCCTGCCATACCTTATCGAAGAGCCGGTGGGCGAGCCAAAGCAAGCCAGGTCAGACCAGCCCTATAGCCCAACATCCGGGATTCTTTGGCGGATTTTTTGGTTCGTTGTTGAGTCGTAAAAAAAATGAATATACCTTGAAGAAAATAAGCACTATAGAACGGTCTGAAGTCAAACCTTCATTAGGTGGTATCCCTTTTGTCTTGAAACAAAAGAGACGAAAAATTCAAGGCTGGGGAATGCTGAACCCTGCTTCGAGCGTCCGGGATAGCGCTTTACAGAATTAAAAATGATGAATGTGAGAGTACTTCTTCATTCTTAATTTTAGTTCTCTCTTCCGGCCTGGCGTAACGTTGACCGTCCCGTTAGGGGAAGGAGTCGCAGCAGAGCGTGAAGAAAAAATCTGTGATTTTTTTAGCGAAGTGGAGACTCCTTCAGGGAAAGGTTACCGAAGCCGGTGGCTTTTTTTGATTCGTTTTTTTGCCACTAAAAAAATGGATCCCACCGAAAGGAGAATTAGCTTAAAAAGTTCTGCCTGGAGACTAAATCATTTTAGGAGGTGTCCCTTTTGGCTTGATACAAAAGGAACCAAAAAATCAAGGCTGGGGAATGCTGAACCCTGCTTCGAGCGTCCGGCCGGAGTTTGCTAATGGTCCTTCCCGCTGGCTGCTTACTTCTAGGCTTCTAACCGGTATACCAAACTCCTTTGGGCCTGCCGCTCTCCGCTCAGCATTCCAAGGCCGGGATAGGCAGAAAGATATAAACAGGAGTTCGTCAGTATTTTCTCTACGTGCTTTAAGAGTACTCCCTTTAATAGTGGTCGGGACCGGGTCCGGGGTAGCGGGGAAAGGTTGGAGAATAGGCGATGCATGTTTCAAAGCAAGGAGCTGGAGAAGAGCCTGCGACAGAACAATATCTTCGATACCCCGGTGGAAAAAGTGGACAGCGATATGATCAGGAGTTCCATTACCGGCAAATTACCGAAGCAGCCTAACGTATTTAGGCTTCACCGGTTCATTTAGCTTGACTTTAGACACAGTACCTTTTTTGATTCGTTGTTGAGTCGCAGAAAAAATGAATACCAAGAAAAAAGGAAATAGCTCGACAGAACGGTCTGGAGACCAAGTAATGTACTCCTGCCTATCAATCTCCCTGCATCCCTCTTTTCAAGAGGGACTTCTACGCGCCAGAATCCGATGACAAGCTTAACACTGAATCCCTTAGTTCCTCTGAGGAGGGTGCCTGAATTCCACCGGTGTTCGGAATTCGGGCGGCAGGTGCCCGTTTTGATCTCTTCCGACACCCCTCAGATCGACTTCAGGAACAACTGAAGGCGATCAACTCCCCTCAAGTGGAGACTTGTTGTTGCCATTTTACTTAAATCGAATCAAGTTAAACTACCGATCTAGTCCAAGCTCAATATTCGATCAACAGGTGATCGGCCTCATCGGTATGGACAGACAGTTCCGATTCATCCTCCATATTTACTTCAACAGATGAATCTTCATTTCGAATAACAAGCGATCCATTCAGGATGTTGGCCTGTATTTCCCACGAAAAGAAAAGCGAATCGCCCTGCCCTGCCTGAAGCTGCATATCCCACGTTACCGAAGAAGCCGCAGCGTTGCGAAAATCTTTGGCAAGATCAACATCAGACTGGAAATACGCGTGCAACCCACCTGCCGGCGGAGGAGGCATCTCAACGTCGATATCATCGACACCGTCAGTGGCCTGTTCCCGCAAACCTAGGCTTAGATCATCGAGCGTATCCGTGGTATCAGAGACCAGGAAGTTAACCTGGTAGTCGGAGCTGGAGGCGATAAAATTAGCAATCAGGTCGGTATCCTCTTCAATTACAAACGTAAAGGGATTATCGGTGGACTGCTCTCCCCCGGTCCACTCCGAAAAGGAAAATCCCTGGAACGGTTCAGCCCGCACTGTTACGGTATCTCCACTCTCAAAAGATTGAGAACCAAGGAGGCTAATACGCCCCGAGTTGGGAGGGGTTATGGAAACGTCAAATTCAACAGGTACCGGTTCCGGGTTCTTCTTCTCCATTGGATCCCCCCAGCGAACAGGCTGAAAAATATACCAGGCAAAAAACTAGCAGGCCCGTGGTTATTCTGTAACTCATAATTTCATTACTTGATTAATGTCATCTTCTGAACTTTTTGAAACTCACCCGCTCGGATCCGCACAAAATAGGTGCCGCTGGACAGGCTCGAGCCGTTGAACGTCACGCGGTAGGTTCCCGCCTCCTGCTTCTTGTCTACCAGCGTCTGCACTTTACGGCCCAGCAGGTTATAGACCTCCATCTTCACCTCAGACTGGTTAGCCAACTGGTAGGCAATGGTGGTACTCGGATTAAATGGATTCGGGTAATTGGGCTGCAGGTCGTTAGTCAATGGAATCTGGTCTCCTTCAAGTCCCGTCAACTTTAACTGGTCGAAGGGTTGGTTTATCATTACCGCTTTACCCGGAATCAGGTCGAAATGAACCTCTTCGTTCTTGTTGACGCCCACCAACCGGTACGTTCTCTCGGCATCACCAGTCGATTCGAGCAGCACGGTGACCGGATACGAAGACACCGAAATATTGATCTCTTCCCGGTTCTCATCTACAACGCTATATCCGCGTGCTGTACGAATGTCGAGGCCAGATTGCGGTGCCCGGGGAGGCCTCAGAAAAAACTGCTTTTCCTTTTTATCAAGAGCAGATCGGCTTATAAACAGCGATTGCGTACGACCGTTCTTGTTGAATGTGAGCTTGTCAAACTTGTCAGTTAGAACGGCTGCAATTCGTTTTTTTGGAACCGATTTATTCTGAGTTGAACTCGTATCCACCTGTAAAATGATCTCTCCCTCGCTTTGTGCATGCACAAAATAACCGCCCGTGGGCGCAAGAAGCTGTGCATCGCTATAAGCGTTGTTAGCGTATTCCTTTACAGGCGTATTGCTTAAGACTCGATCGGGATCCTGGATATCATCCACCGATATGGTATCTCCCACCCCGGCTATCATATTCCATCCCCGGGATAAGCCAACGCTTCGGCTCGTTGCCGCTCCCCCGACATATTCCAGGCTGTCATCGTCGGAATATTTAACCCAGTAGCCGCGGCCTTTCTCCATAGTCTCAGTAAGGTCATACGCGCCATCATAGCTATAGATTGTTGCGCCGTCCGGAATCGAAACACCTTCGGCAGAGACTAACGGAGAGCCAACTAATCGCCAGTTCCCATCTATTGCCCGATACTTGCGGAAGGAAGCCACCGGGCGTGTCATACCGCTTTCATTGCCATCGTTGTCGACGGCAGTTATTGCATAGTAATGCGTCTCAAAATCTGGATTCTCATCCGTTGCAGATGTTGATGAAACTTCCTTGAGGAAGCTCAACTCGTTGGATTCGGTGCCTTTATACACATTGTACCCGGCAATATCCACCTCCGGGTTTCGCGTCCAGGAAAGATCAACCGAGGTTTCTCCAGCAGTGGCAACCAAACCGGAAGGCGTAGCGGGCGGACCCGGCGTTGAAAACTCACCGAGAAAATTGCCCATAAAGATGCCCCTTCCGTGACTACCCGCCGCAACTGTTCCGTCTGTAACCCTGGAGGTCACATATTCGGTAACGGCATTTCCAAGTCCATCGGGTGACTCCTGCATCCATGTTGTGCTGTTTCCATCCAGCGTTTGGGTTGAAAATAGTCCCACGCTGGTTCCCACCATGTAGATAGTGCTGGTGCCGGTTGGCATAATTGTGGCACTTCGTATAGAGGGACCTTCCCCTGCGCTGCCTGACTCATCATCGGAAAGGTTGCCTTCAATGGCCGTCCAGTTTTCTCCGGCATTACTGGTGTGGTAAATTCCTATAATCCCGTAGTTAGACATCACGGCAATCGCCTCATCCGAGTCTACCGGGTTGAGCGCGATATCGTGAATATACGCGCCCGAAATTGCGTCGGGGATAGAAATTTCGGTTACATTGAAGGCACCACTGGCATCGGTGGCTCTGAACATACGCGGTTTTTCGTCGTTTGAGGAGGGTGCATAGGAGGCGGCATAATAGAGCACGTTCGAGGGGCGCCTGCTAACTTCTAGCGTGGAGATCAAAAATCCATTGGGAAGATCCAGTTCCTGCGCGTTCCATCCCTGGGAAGTCCCACCGGGATTGGTATTGGAAACCTCGTCAATTTCGGTATTTACCCAGATTCGCGGAGTACCAGACGAGCTGGCATCCGGATAATACATGACACTTTTATTATTCGGATCCACCATGTAGGGATGGATGAACAACTGATTACGCGCGCCGGAAGGCTGTACAATCGCCCTGGCCTCGTACGTGCCAGACGGGCTTAAATCATATCTAATTACATTGCCAAGCTGGGACGAAACAAACAGCATTGAATCGGCAAAATGGGCGTATGAACCGTCACCACTGGAAGCATCAACTGAAGACGCAACCTGGTTGAAATTCTCATCCACTTCAATAAAGGGAGATCCATTATCTTGGGTACCGCCGCCAATCAGGGTATCGGTCGTATCATCATCGATAGCCACCGTATAAAACTGTGAGGTAATATATCCCTGGTCCCGGTCCACCCATGAAACGACGCTGTCTGAAATGCCTTCGGTAAGGCTTAGTCCGCCGTCATGGCCGGTCCAAACGGTATCCGGGTTCGATGGGTGAAAGGCCATTACATGCTGGTCCGGATGTTGATTTTCATAAAGCGAAACGTTGTTGGCCCGAGAATATCCGCCGATCCAGTATTTGGCTTTGGTACTGTCTGCATTATTGGAGGACCTGTTGCGAATCCATTCTCCGACCGAAACAGGTTGATTCCACCAACAAATACATAATCCGGGTCATCCGGCTTCACATTCACCACCATGTTGTAGCCGCCCTGAACGTTTACATCACCGACAGAACCACCGAAATCTGGTATATTGGGAGAGCGGTCTTCCGTGGAAAGTGTGTCCGTCCCGGCTTCGTTGAGGGTAAACTTATGAAAACTGATGCCCTGGTTGCTTCCGCCTCCCTTATAGGAAAAAACGTAAAGCATGGATGGATCGGAAGGAGCAAAAGAAGCCACGCTTCGCTGATGCGTACTGGGAAAGGTATTGGGGGTAATGTTAGTCCAGCTAGCTCCATCATCGGTTGAAACATACACGCCGGGATCTTCCGAACCGTTGCCATCCTCAGAAACCACGGCTACAAGGCGGCCATCCGGGGCTACATTCACGTCAAAAAAGCGTTCGCCATCCCCAAGCACCCGATTCCAGCTACTACCGTCATCCGTAGAGCGATAAATACCAAAACTATTACCCGCAAAAAATCGTCCCAGACTGCGGACTCACGATCAAGCGACTTATAAAATCAAAAGGACTATTATAAGTTACATCGGTATCTGCAGTTGAGGACAAGCGGGACCACGACTCACCGTTGTCAATTGATTTGAAGATCCCGGTTCCAAAGTAAGGAGCACCGTCCGCCCTGATCGGTGGCAGAATTCCCGATAAATTCACCTGAAGCATAATACCATGTGTCCGGTGCGGTAGGATCTTGCGCAAGATATGTAACACTCATATTCTGGCTGGGATCAGATTTCATCTCCCAGCTGTCGCCACCATCGGTCGATTTCCAGATCCCCCCGGAAACCCCGCCGGCAATAATGATATTGGGATCGCGCTGATCAATACCGAGCGCCCGGGTTCGTCCTCCCACATCCTGTGGACCTGCAGAAATCCATTCATACGGCGTATGTTGACTTTGCGTGGCTGCGGCGCCCTTTGCATACCGGCCGCCTACTGTATGTTTGGGTAACCGTTGCGCGAAGTCCAGCTCCCGCGCCCTGATGTTTACCGGAATCTCGTTGGTAACCGGATTTCTAAGCAACCGGAAAAAATAGTCCTGGCGGGCCGCCTTTGTCTCCTGCTTGCTCATCCCGTCATCCAGCAGCAGGCCCGATTCAATCCGGTTTTCTGTGCCGGTTTTCTCCAAGCCGGATGAATCTATTATCGTTGGTTGAGAGATGAAATTCCATATAATGACGACGGCCAGACACGCCACCATCATTCCTAATAAAATATGTCTTAATTTCCTCATGAGGATATTTTTTTAACTATTGCTCAAAAACTTTAACCAGGCTCCAGCTCGAAGCCGTAGACCCCTGGCGTAACTCACGATGACGAATTACACAGATCAGCTCTTCACGCTCTGCCATCTCCCGGGGATTCTCATTCGTATTCTTAAAGTACGTTGTAACGTCAATATCAATCTGTTTACCGATACCGAGCGGCGGGGTAGATGAACCGTAGCCCAATACTTCTTTCACTTCGGAAGTCCAGAGCATCTCTTCTGTCTCTTGCACCGAAAGACGCACTTGCGCTGTACCTGGAGCCAGGTTTTCCGGGGTGTCGAGTCGAGACTTTCAGCTGAAATCTTACCATCAGCCCCCTCCCCGTTTTGTTCATTTTCGGCACTTTTTTTAGAAGAACTACAGCTCGCAACAGAAATAGCTGCTATGATAAGTGCGGTTATACTAACAAATATAATCCGGGACACTCCATCAGAATAAATTATTAAAGCTGACAAGATTAGATAATTATTTTTAAAAGGACTTTTACTATTAAGAAATAAGAAATTTTAACCTGGTTTTAAAATTAAATCCAGGCTTATCCATCTTCGGCATGTCATTGTTATTGTGGATTTAAGTCTCTGCCAGAATCTGAGTGTTATACAATTCGCTATCCTTCAGATATACAACGGGTGCTTAACAATTACTCCTTACTTTCGTAATGTGTTATCTCACAAAATCTCTTTTAAAATTAAGTAGTTATACATTGTCATGATTTCTTGTTTAGAGCTCATTTCATCAAAAAGATGGACTTGCGTATTATTAGTAACAGTTGCCGTTTTGCTGGTTTCGGTGGGCCATCCTCAAAAAGTCTTTGCTCAAAACGGTACTACGCCTCCCGACGAAAAGGCTGAAGTTATGATCCTGGGAACCTCCCATTTTGACAACCCGGGACAGGATGTCATCAACGTCACATTTCCGGACGTGCTGAAACCGAAATACCAGCGGCAGATAGCGCGTGTCATTGATTCACTTTCCACCTTTGAGCCAACAAAAGTTGCCATTGAGGCGCGCGAAAGCTTTGAGGCAGATGTTGACAGCATGTATCAGCGTTACAGGAAAGGCAACCATGAACTGACACGGAACGAACGCCAGCAGCTGGGCTTCCGGCTGGGGAAACGGTTCAATCATTCCCAGCTCTATGCTATCGACCATGATGGCAAGTTCCCGTTTCGAGAAGTTCTTGCCTATGCCAAAAAGCACAATACCGAATTTGTTGAATATTTCAAGAAAACCCGGAAGATGTATCAAGCGTTCGCATGACTCACTTTATTCAAACTCAACGATCCGCGAAATTCTCCGGTCCAACAACCAGGAAGAGTACCTTGGCAGGCAGCGGAATTATTACGCCCAAACGGCCGCGGTTGGAGCCGACACAACATGGGTAGGATCAAACCTGGTTACGGAGTGGCATCGACGAAACATCAGGATATTTGGTCACCTGGCTAAAATCACAAATCCGGATGATCGTGTAATTGTCATCTTTGGCTCTGGTCATGCACCCCTGCTCCGCTATTTTGTAGAATCCTCACAGGATATGGAGCTTATTGATCCACTTGACTATTTGTAATGTAAAAACAGATCTCCAGAATATAATTTTTCGGATTAAGGCCTGCATGATTACGTAAAATGAATGGAAATCATGCAGCTTTTATAAGCTAAATAGGGCCTGCTCAAAAAATCTGATTTATTTTTGAAAAGTCAGAGTGCTTGAAAATTGGCATCCCTCAAGTCCGGAAAATCCCTGCAACGGGTTTGGGGCAAAGCGAGTGGAGAGGAAAAGCAATATGTTCTGGCAGGCTCAGAAAAGGAAAATATCTGGGATTTTATGGTGACTCATTTTTGGTTATACAAAAAATGAACATACCGATTATGGAAATAACTACTCGTTGTAAATGGGGGCAGGGTGTTTCCATGCATGCTCAAGTGCACCGTTAGTTGGATAAAGAGGGAAAATACTTGCACTAAGCTAACAGGCAAAATCAACTAACCCATTGTATAGCAATTAGTTAAACGAGGTCTGAGGAAGTCCTAAATATCTTTACGGTAGGTGCGGCGGCGTTTGTGAAGTTCGTTTTCGTAACTATTCCACAGGGCCTGTATCGATTTATTATCCTCCAGCTCGGGGTTGGTTTCCACCTCCGAAATACCCCGCCGGTTAAACATCTCGTTCATCTCTTTGAAAATGATGGAGGTGACTCCCTTATTCTGCAGTTCAGGCTTAATCCCGATCAAATAGAATGCGGCTTTGGTGTGAAAAAAACGTGCCCATAACAGGTGGAGCCAGCCTATCGGCCAGAGGTGACCGTTGGCCCGTTGAAGGGCCTTGGCAAAAGAGGGCATTGTTATGGCAAATGCCACCAACTCTCCATGCTTGTCGGCTACGCAGTTGATAAAATCAGGATGCAGGTACCGAAAGTAGCGATCTTTGTAGTATTCAATCTGCTCTTTTTGAATCGGCACAAAGGTGCTGAGGTTACTGTAGGTTTTGTTGATCAGATCAAAAATATTATCCACATGATCCAGAATTTCATGCTTCGTGGAAAAATGCATCACCTGCAGGTCATACTTTTCCATTATCAGGTTTGAAAATCGCTTCACTTTGTCGTTAGGTCCTTCCGGGGGAATTTTAATCCTGTATTCCACCCATTCCTTCTCCTTCTTGAGACCCAGCTGCTCCATATGTTTGGGATAGTGGGGCAGCCCGTACCAGGTGATCATGGTGTTGAGCTCACGGAACCCCTCCACCAGCATCCCGGCTTTATCCATATTGGAAAACCCGACCGGGCCTTCTATAAACTCAAGTCCATTTTCCTTCCCCACCTCTTCAACCTTTTCCAGCAGTGCCCTGGTCACCTCAATATCGTCGATAACATCAAACCAGCCGAACCGCATTTTGGGTTTCTTCTGCTCATTAACTTCCAGCCAGTTGATGATGGCGGCTATCCTTCCTACTGGCTTCCCTTCCTTAAAAGCCAGGAAAAAACGCGCATCCGCCTTATCAAATACCGGATTTTCATCACGGTCGAAAGTTTGCAATTCTTCTTCGATAAGCGGCGGGGCCCAATATGGGCTATTCCCGTAGAGGGAAAACGGGAACTTGACGAATTCTCTAAGCTCCCGGGTACTCTTCATTTCTCTGATGTGAATCATGCGTACAGTAGATTAATCGAACAACTTTGGTATGGAAATCCAGCCTCAAAGGTCGCAAATGTCGGCGATCCCAATATGCGGCAGATTTCCGTTAAGTTATATTATATTCAATGTTTAAGGGCGTAGATGTAAACGTAGAAACAAGCGTGACTTTTACCCCTGCACCGCTTGTTGAACAGCTTTTTTTACTGGAGTGTCACCGGCAACCAGGTCGAACTGGCAACCTGCTGCGTCAGGAGTTTCCAGGATTTCGGCAAGTACGGCAGCCACATCGGCCCGCGGAATTTCTCCCTTCTCAAGGTCTTCGGCCAGTGCCACTTTTCCCGTTCCCGGTTCATCCGTAAGACGTCCAGGCTTTATGATGGTATAGGCCAGCCCGCTGTTTCGCAGGGCTTCGTCGGCCTCCTCCTTGGCTTTCAGATAGGCCCTGAACACCTCGTTTCCCCGCGGATTGTCGGTCCCCATAGCGCTGATCATCACATAGCGGTCGATATCATTTTTTATAGCTGCTTCCATCAACTTTATGGCTCCGTCGCGATCGACTGTCCATTTGCGTTCGGCGCCGCTTCCAGGTCCGGCACCTGCCGCAAACAACACGGCGTCAGCCTGACCGACCGCATCTGAAATATCGGCGTTTTTTTCGATATCACAGACCACCGGTTCAGCCCCGGCTTTCCTGAGGTCCACAGCCTGTTCCTGCTTGCGAATGATACCCCGTACCTGGTGCCCCTTTTCCTTCAATATGGGATGCAGCAATATTGCTATACTTCCATGTCCGCCAACGATTAAAATCTTCATATTTTGGTTTCCTGTTTTTGATTTTGTCTAAAGATCGCTTAAAACAGTTTCGATTCAAAACGGTGCATCATCCCCAAAAGCTCTCCAACTTTAAGTGGATCTGTTCTTGGCCTCAATCCATTTTGCCATGTACCGGGTGCTTGCCGCCGTGTGGTGCAGCAGCATGCTACCCGTAAAATTCTGTAGCCGATGCTCGTTGAGATGGTCCCCTATCTTCCGAATCCGTTCTATAAAACCGGCTGTAAAATCGATATCACCAAACCGCTGGTTGAGAATGGTAACTCCCCGCTGCTGGGCCTGCTGCCACATTTTCTTATTTACATAGAGTTCAACGGCCGCCTTCGCAATCGCCTCTGGCTCTTCTACAATAGCCCCGCCCCAGGGCAGCTTGCCTTGAATTCCCTCAGCCCCGATTGCCGTTGTTATGCTGGGCGTTCCGTACTGCATTGCTTCTATAAGTTTCCCTTTTAACCCCGCACCAAATCGCAGCGGTGCCAGCATCACGCGCGCCTGTTGAATAACGGTTCGGGCATCGGCCGCCCTGCCCTCTATATGAAATCCATCTTCGGGGCGGTGCAGATCGGTTACTTTTTGGGAGGGGTACGCCCCGTAGATGTGCAGCTCGGCATCGGGCAGCTTAGCCCGTATCCTCGGCCATATTTTTTCCCGGAGATATCGAACGGAATCCCAGTTGGGCGGATGTCGAAAATTTCCGATCGTCATAAAATGTTTTCGCTCTTCAAAGGTCGGCCACTGGTGCGTCTCCTCTTCAGAAATCGGGTCCAGCATAAACGGAAGGTAGTGTAGCAACGCATCATCGACTCGAAAAAGATGAGTCAGTAGATCCATTTCAAATTCAGAGATAATAAGGGAAAGATCGCACCGATAGATACTTGCCACCTCCCGTTTAGCCACCTCGTCCGCCAGTAGATCCGTCTGCTCAAATTCACGATTCTGCCCTACTGCTTTCTTCCGGGCCCGGCGCAGACAATGGAGGTCTTCGGAGTCTAAAATCCGCAGCGCACGGGGACACTCTTCAGCCACGCGCCATCCAAACTGTTCCTCCACCACAAACCGGTCGAACAGTACGGCATCGGGATCAAGGTTGTTAATAAACGTGTTAAAACTGGAATCGTTGATCTGCACCGTCGCCGTATCGATGCCCAGCGCCTTCAGATCTTCGGCATGCTCACTCTCGGCGGCTGAACTGACAAAGGTGATCTGCCATCCATACTCCCGGAAAATCGATATGAGCTGCATCATACGGCTGCCTGCCGCGGACGATCCGGGCTCCGGCCACACATAGCCAATTATCAGTAATTTTTTTGCATTTTTGGTACTCATTTGGCCTCATACTATCTTTTTGGCTCAATCCGGCAATCAATGCTCAATATTTAGTATTGTCCACAATCTTATTCGTCTGAGCGGCAGATCTAAACAATCGCCTTAAAATAAATTCTATCTTTAGGATACAAGCTCACGCATGTTAAATAACACGATTACTGTTGAGAAAAAACAGGCTGCTATGGACCAACTTGATCAGACCAACGGTTCAGATCTCCAAAAGTAAGAGAAAACTGATGCAGAGCGATACCAGTAAAATAAAGGCGATAGCAGAAGAGGATATCGAGATCCTAATGGTACTAATTGAAAAGGCCAGCGAGTTGATCAGGGAGATTCCGGAGTGGCTCGACTATATTTTCGACTCTATCACAAACGGTTAAAAGAGCTGGTGAAGGCAATAAACGCCGTAATCTTTAAAAGATAGACGAAAGGCTGCTCGAGTTTATCCGGAACAGATGTACCGTAGCGGGCACTAACAAACTGAATATCATACCCGAATAGGAAGCCGGATGCAGCAGCAAAATTCATCAGCTGGTACAAACGTTAATACCATTACCTATATGTACACTGAAATAAACAAGTAGTATCATGGAAACTAAATCAAAGACAAGTTCATTTTCTGAACTTATCAATGGCAAAAAACCTGTGCTGGTCGATTTCTACGCCAACTGGTGCGGTCCCTGCAAAATGCTAAAACCGATTCTCAAGGACCTGAAAAAGCGTGTGGGGGATAAGGTCACCATTATAAAAGTAGATGTGGATAACAACCAGCAAGCCGCTATTAAATACCAGGTGCGCGGTGTACCAACCCTGATCCTGTTCCAGAACGGGCAGATCAAGTGGCGACATTCCGGTGTTATACAGGCCGGTCCGCTTGAGCAGGTGATTAATCAACATATTGACTAGGGCCTGCTACCACTGTCTGGCGATCGCTGAAAACCCACGCTAAATTTTGGATCCTTTAGCTACCGAAAAAAAGTACACTAATAAAGTGGACGGCACATACCAGATCAGACAGCTTAAACTTCATCCGTCAGTAAAGGTTACCGAAGATAAATCTATAGAACCAGCGAACCGCGTCCACCAGATGCCTGAAAAGGCGTGCCAGACTTCCAGCTCTATCAAGACCAAAATTAGAATAAAACCTATGTACTTGCCCCAGATTTTGCTGTGTAAATTGCTAGATCTTCTGTTCTATTTAGAGGAGGAGAATTGCAATTGAGATAAAATCAGTCTTTATAGCAGGATTGGTCAACCTTCCTACGTCTCTCTTCCAAGAGGGACTTCAAAGCTTATGTACCTTTTTCAGATGTTCCGAAATTAAAAATATGAGTTCCTCCCTGGAAAAGGAGAACAGGAGGATCGATCTTCACAAGGCGCTATTGGAGCTATTACATTTCTTCAAAAAACTCCACCATCTTTTGGCGGCCAGCTTCATCAGGCAGGCTACCATAACCGGCGCCCATATTATCGACCAGGTGTTCAGGATCAGATGTGCCGGGAATTACGCAGGTAACCGCAGGATGCGAAAGGATATATTTTAGAAAAAATTGGCCCCAGCTGCTGATATCATAATCGGCGGCCCAGCCTGGCAGCTCCCGGTCCCCGACCGCCTGAAACAGTGATCCGCCCTCATAAGGCTCATTGATAATCACAGCCACATCATTGGCACGTGCGGTATCGAGCAGGCTTTGTTCGGCGTGGCGTGTACGAATGGAATAATTGACCTGGATAAAATCGATGTCGCGTGTTTGGGCGATCTCTTCCAGGCGACTATGCGAGGAAACAGTGTGGTGGGTTACCCCGATGTACCGAATCCGGCCCTCTTGCTTCCAGGATTGCAGTGTTTCAAGATGGGTCTGCCAGTCCAGTAAATTATGCACCTGCATCAGGTCCATCGTTTCGCGCCGCATCTTCTGCATGGAGGCCTCCATCTGGTTGATACCGGACTGCCGCCCGCGGGTCCATACTTTGGTGGCATAAAAAAATTGATCAGCGATACCCAGATCAGTAGTCAGCTGACCGACCACCTGTTCAGAACCACCGTACATGGGGGAAGAATCGATCACCTCTCCGCCCTCTTCCGTCATCAATTTCAGCACTTTCTTTAGTGCCATTCGATCTTCATCGGAGTTGCCTACATCGAACTGAATCCATGTGCCCAGCCCTACAACGGGGAGTTCCTCACCAGTGGACGGAATCGGTCGTTTTCGCATGGTTTTTTCTTGATTTAAAAATTTATTCAGCGGTGATGTCATAGCTCCAAGTCCTGCAGTTCCCAGGAGTTTTAAAAGCTCTCGACGTGTAATAGATCTATTCATAATTTTTTGTATTCGGTTCAATTGAGAATTAATTCTCACCTTAATCCGTGAGTAAAACACGTGTAATTCTTATAACTTCATTACTTCCAATGGGTTAGCCAAATTGTTATCTTCACCTGTCAGGTGAAACCCGAAATATAACCACCAAATTCATGGATTTCGAGATTGAACTGACCTCCACGCCGCTCACCTCCACGGCCGGGCTGGCCTTTGTGGGCCAGCAGCTGGATGATCCCAAATTCGACCGGCACCTGGCCAGCCTGATCCCCCACCAGCGCCGCCGGGGCCGGATCTCAGATGGCGATATTGCCCGGACGATGATTGGCCTGATCTGCGTGGGCAAGCCCCACTTTGATGCGGCCGCGGAGTTCGCTGGCGACCGCTTCTTTCCTGAAGCCTTGGGAGTGGAAAAATTGCCCTCCCCGGAGATTCTGCGCCAGCGCATTCAGGGGATGCCCGAGGAAGCCGGAGACGCCTTCCGGGACCTCGCCACGCGCCTGTTGGCCGGTCAGGGCGAGCTGCTTGTCAGCTTCCATCACGGCCGGCAGTATCTGCCGGTCAACATCGATGTGACTCCGATGGATAATTCCGGCTCCCACAAAGAGGGCGTCAGCTGTACCTACAAGAAGTTTGACGGGTATGCCCCGATCGTTGCCTACGCCGGCCCACACGGGTTTATCCTGAACAACGAGTTGCGGGAGGGCTCTGCCCACTGCAACTGTGAGGGCACGGCCGAATGGCTGGCCCAAACTCTGAAGCGGGCCAAAGCGGTGGCCCCAAAGATACGCCCCGGCTGGTGGTCACCGACGCCGGCCACGATGCGGCCGAGAACCTGCTGTTGTTCTCTGAGACTTCTGATACCGACTTCCTCGTTAAGGGTAACCTGCGCCGGCAGGATCCGGCCGAGTGGCTGGCCGAAGCCCGCCGGCAAACCGAGGTGCCGGACCAGCTGGATCGCGGGGCCCGCGCCTGGTATGGAGAGACCACCGAGACGGTCTCGGTCGAGACCGATTCCGGCGGGGCCCGCGAATTCTCCGTGCGGGTGGTCTGGCGGGCCACCAAGCGTTTTGCCGACTCCGATGGCCAGCTGTTGATGGAACCCGAGATTAGCATTGAGGCATACTGGACGTCCCTGGACTGGGCCCCGAAGATATCCAGGCTTTTTACCAGCAGCGCGGGACCAGCGAACAGTTCCACAGCGAACTCAAGACCGATCTGGACCTGGAGCGGCTGCCTTCGGGGAAATTTCAGACCAACCAGCATATTCTGGATCTGGGGATGATCGCCTACAACATTCTGCGGCTGCTGGGCCAGCAGATGCTGGCCACCGGGCAGGTGCCGGGGCGGAAGGCCGAATCGGCTCGCCTGCGGCTGCGCACGGTGCTCAACAGCCTGATCTACATGGCCGGACGCCTGGTCCGGCATGCCCGCCGGCAGATCCTGCGGATCTTCGAAGGCCACGGCTGGGCCGATGTGGCCTTAGGGCTGGCCCGCGCCCCGTAGCCGGCCCGGGCGGGCACCCCGGCAAGCACGTATTGGCCCGTCTGTCCTGTCCCCGCAAGGACGGCATGCCTGTCGTAGCTCTAACAAACAAACTACAGCCAGAGGAGAGTAATTGGCAGCTCCAAAAGTGCTTCTTCCACAGCTGATTGGCAGGTTGGCTGCTAATACCAGCTCACAATCGAATCAGTAAAGCAAAGAACGTAGGTTATATTCCTTAACTCACGGATTCAGGTCTCAATTATCAAATGCCTGTGGGACGCGGAGCGCCAGATGGGGTTCAACCGCAGAGCGGATGAACCAAGACTTTATTATTACGGGTAAAGACACTTTCTGCAAATATTAACCAACTTTAAATTAGCCACAATTTACAAATGATGCTTTCTTTCTACGCTCCGCGCTGGAATCCTACGGATGCTCTGCGACCAGCCTTCTTGCAAAAGCTTCAATGTGCAATGCACTTCCTAAATGCATCGCACAAGCCCTTTATTTCTGGATCACAATCTTCGCCGCCCAGTCCGTGTTCGGGCGGTCGCTGGATTCCGGGAATGCCGGGAGTTCCAGCTCACCCTCCTTATTTGATTGAATTGTCACGGGCTGTTTCCACGTTCCATTTTTGGGATTATACCACTGGAAAAAGTATTCTGTACCGGGATTAAATCCGCTCAGCGTGGGCAGCGTGGCCCCGTTTTCAAAATATAGCAAAGCAAAATTCTTGTCGGGTGTTCGCATCATAAAGGACCAGCCGTCGAGTCCTTCCGGCGGACTTCCCTCAGCTTTGCGCGGTGTAATATCATCGGTCGCCAGGCGCAGATCCTTGTAACGCTCTCCTTCCGACAGCATAAATGCTTTCAGGTGCTGCATGTAGCTGCCCGATTCATACTTCATCGCCTCCCAAATATGCGGTCGGGCGCCGTCGGGTTCACCGGTGGTAGTGATGTCGTAGGAAGCCGTTCCGTGAACATGACCCGTAAGTCCACCGGAAAGCACCGAACCATACATCTGGGCACGGGCAAAATAGTTGTCGCGGGCCGAGTTGACGGGTGGACGTTCACCTGCAATGGTCGTCAGGTTGTGATCCCACCCGGTATAGTAGAGTTCAAAATTGATGGTCGGGTATGCAGGATTGAGCTTAAAAATAGTTTCCTGCATCTCATACACGCCGTGATGCCGGGGATTGTTCCCCACGCTGTGCATCGTCAGCCACGGAACAGAATCCCCATGGCCAAACTGCAGGTAGGTTGAATTGTTGATCAACGTGGTGTGCGGCTGGCCAAATGGAAGCGGCCCATATTCCTTTAGATGATAAGTCAGCGCCTGGTTGAACTGTTCTGCAGTGAGGCTATACTCATCAGGAATCCAGTCCAGATGAATACCGCTGAATATCATGTTATGCGCCCCGTAACGCGAAATAAGATACTGCACGTACCGGGCAAAAGTTTCGTTAAAATCGAAATAGGCATTCCAGGAGGGACCGACATCGTGGCGGACCGTCTCCAGCAGCGGCACCAATCCCTGTTTGTGCAGGTACAACATCTTTTGGTCGAGACTCTGAAAATACTCCGGGTTGATCCGATTGAAATTGGATACCCCCTCATGCTCCTCCGACATTTCGAACGGCAGGTTGCCATATTCATCCCGCATATTTTTTGCGGTAAATGTACCCCAGTAGCTGGATCCCCCGGAAGCATCCACACCTTTTGCACCTGAAACGTCATACCCGAACTTTTCCCAGGCGTTGCGCACGTAGATGCCGTTAGAGTCGGCATAGGTGCTCGGATCGATATCAGCGTCCCAGTTGGGAAAACTGGCGATCATACTCACCGAGTTGTAGCCCTGCCGCTTGCGATAGTGAACCGCATCCTCAAAGCCAATGCCGGGAGCCGGCTTGTAATTTTCAGGCGGAGCGGCACCACGAAACGGCAGCCGCCAGGTAGCCCCGGCCAGCCAGGTATCGCCCGTTAAAAAGAAGGGCGTGCCGTCCGCGTACTGCAACGCGTGCCCATCCGGTGTGGCTCTGACAAAACCATGCCTGTTCGGATTCTGTGCCTTTTCTTCCACCGTCCATTCCTGCGCGTAAAACGAACCAGAATAACCATTCAGCCCTTCATCGCCCGGTTGATTAGATCCGCTTTTCCAGCTCCATTTTCCGGGTTTCGTTGCCACAAGGCGCACTTTATAGGTGTTACCGCCATCCCAGAAACCATAAATTCGCCTGGAGAAATCGGGCCCCTCAAGGTCCACCCACATTCGCACATCGGTATAGTTATTCTCGTACTCATCTTCGCCCTCAAAGGAGATTTCCACCATCTCCCAGACGTGGACCTCGCTGGAATTGGGCTGGCCAAAGACGTCCGCAGGATGGATTAAAAAAAGACAAAAAAAAGCAGTCTGACATTCATAGACAGTAGATTATAATTTGAAACAGTTTCCCATAAATAATTCATGCCATCGACATTTTCTAAAAGAAATTAAATATGCCCACACTTTTCTAGCATTTTCCCTACTTAACGAGCAAAAGAGTCTCGATAAATAACTAAACCTTATGCAAAGTATTTGCAAAATAAAAAAATGAGTATATACCAGCCATAAATACAGTAAAAACAATTGGTAACAAATGGCAAAATAGGCAGTCCCCATTCCCATAACGACAATCTGAAAAAGGATCAAACCGCTCTTAAAACCATCCTTGAAGGGACCGTTGCATACACCGGTAATGAATTTTTCCGGGCCCTTGTTAAACATTTGGCAGAAGCACTTCACGCAAAGGCGGCCTGGATTACCGAGTACATTTAAAAGGAGAAAAAATTACGGGCTTTGGCCTTTTGGATGGATGATCAATTTGTCGAGGATTATCAATACGATGTAGTGGGCACTCCCTGCGAGGTTTTTTTGGGGAAGAAAGATATGCTTCATATTCCCAAAAATGTCATCAACCTTTTCCCGAATGATCCCGACCTGCAAAAATTCAGTGCATTAAGCTACCTGGTCATTCCTGATGGCCTCTGCCCATGGCGCAGGCTTAATGGTGTTACCTTTTCTATTTGGGGATAGGTCCACCGGCTCCGGCGTGAGATCGGTGCATATGCACAGCCCGAACTCGAGTGTAATGGTGGATCATGCCAGCCATTTCAGCATCCTGTCGAGTCTGCCAACCGAACCTCTGATCGGTTTTTCCTGACTTCCGCATTTGGACACCCTGTCAAAAGTTAAATAATTCAGCAAGCTCCTTCTGTTCTTCATTCAAGATCAGTGTCTGCTGGATTTCCTCTTTGTTCAATGGAGTGACCACCTTTATGGCATAAATCGTTTTAGCGATATCGATGGCTTTTTCCGGACTCAGCTCTGTTTTCTTCTCTTTCAATTGCCTTTCCAGCTCTTTGTAGACTTTATACCCCACAAAAGCGATACAAATATGAGCCTCAATCCTGCGCTGCAGCCTGTGATAAACAGGCCTGATTTTTAAGTTCGTCTTCGAAATTCTAAATGCCCGCTCTATCTTCCATAGATGAGCGTAGTTTTCAATCACCTGATCTTTTGGTAGCCTGGAGTTTGTCAGATATCCCTTTAGCCCGTCCCATTTCCCGTCGGCTTCAAACTTCTCGCGATCAATGCTGATCGATACATCTCCTTCCAGCTTCAGGTATTTATTGTAGCCTTTGTTGTTGATGTGGGCTTTGGTAAGCTTTCCGGATTGGATCCGTTTTTCCAACTTTCGCAGTCCTTTTTGGCGATTGTATTGATCTTTGCGTGCTCGTTTGTCGCTATAGCTGATGATCAGTCGCGTGGCATCAGGTTTGTCAATCACGCTACTCTGATTGTTCGTCAACCTCAATCCCAGAATCCGATTTTTGATGGATTGCGCTTCGTTTTTGATTCGTGCTCCCAGAATGAACTCATAGCCTTTGTCTTGTAGCCCGGCAATATTGGACTTGGACAGCAGGCCCGAATCGGCTACGATTACCAGCTTGTCAAGCTCGTACCTTACCTTAAAGGCCTCCAGGACCGGCAACATCGTGTGGCCTTCAAAAGTATTGCCCTGGAAAATTTCGTAGGCTAGGGGGTAGCCGCCCTCGCTGACCAGCAGGCCCAGCACAATCTGTGGACGGTGATGTTTGCCTTCCTTGCTAAAGCCGGTTTTGCGCAGGGTATCTTCACTATCAATTTCAAAATAAAGGGTCGTCACATCGTAAAACACCAACCGTATCTCCTCCCCCAGTACCTTCCGGGTGTGGCGGTAGCTGATCTGTTGGACGGTTTCCTTTTGAGTGGCCTGCAGTTTATCCATATAGCGGTAAATGGCATCCTCATCGACAGCAATGCCATGATATCTTTGCAGATAGTCGGTGGTCTTGAGCTTGCTCACCGGAAAACACAGTCTGGACAACACCAGACAGCGAAACAGATGATCGGCAATCTGGCCAAAGCCTATCTGGTCAAAAAGCCTGCCAAGCAACAGCTCCGTTCCGGCTACCGTCACTTGTTGAATGCCGGAGATAAATGAAGAATACAGCTGTTTCTCATCGTGAAAATCAAGTTCGGATTGGCCCAACTGATGGCTGATCCACTGATGAGCACGACGAATCAACTGATCGACCTGCTGCGGGTCACCTGAACTACCCATGGTTTTTACCACTTTGTAGCCCCCCGAGCTCTTGTCGATGACCTGAACACTTGTGCTTCCACTTTTATTGGACTTTTTGCGTACAAACATATCCTGAAAATACACCAAAAAAAGATCTGGGACACCCAAATATTGATTTTTAAATCCGTAAGTCATTGCGTACCAATTCACGAAATTCCAACCTCAGAAAAGTGCGGAAGTCAGGTGTAATGGTGGATCATGCCAGCCATTTCAGCATCCTGTCGAGTCTGCCAACCGAACCTCTGATCGGTTTTTTTGTCATTCTGGTTCACACCTTTGGATACCTCCTGATTATGGGAATTGCGTCAGTGATTGTATATGAAAAGCTGGGACTCAGATTGCTTAAATCAGCTTGGTTCAATATAGACTTACTCTGGGCGACAGCCCTCATCATAAGTGGAGCACCTATTCCCTTGATTTAGCTTTATTTATTACCTGGCTTTGATATTTCTTACCTGCTAATAAGAACTGCCAGATATGGGGAGCTTTTCGAGTTGTACCATTTGGCCGGCATGTACATATACATTGTAAATATTCGACACTTCACAGTATCCAAAAATCCTTCAGAACTGAGACTAACAACTTTTTTCCAGCGAACCCGTCTAATCCAATAAAAACAGGAAGATAATAACGCAATTTTTCTACTTGGTTCGAGAGCATCAACGTCCAAAAAAACACGTGCTTACCCAAATATATTTCGATTTATAATCGGGAAAAAGCGTAATATCATGTGTTTATAGGTGATTCAAATCAGACAGATTTTCAATGGCACTTTTACGTAACATAGGGTGGAATAAATTCAGAAAAAAAGCCGACCGAAACCGGCTCCAGGTGCATCCTCTGACGCTCTCATTTCGCGATTCTGAGTTAAACAGGGCGTATGAAGATTATGCCGCCATCCGCTCTGCCAGCTTTGTCAGAATTTCGCTCGTTCTTGCCATCGGCTTGTACATTTTCTTTGCGTGGCTTGATCCCCTGATGACTCCTTTGGTTGTGACGGAACTGATGATCAACCGCATCGTGAGCTGTATTATTTTTGTAGGCGTTATCTACCTTTCATACACTTCATGGGGTATAAAGCATCTACAGTTTCTGATGAGCATGACGATTATTTTTGCCGGGCTTGGGATCAACGCCATGATTTTGGTGTCAGAATCGGCGGGTGGTTATCACTATTATGCAGGATTGATCCTGGCCATCATGTTTGCCCACGGCCTGTTGAGAATGCGGTTTATCTACGCTTCCCTGACCACATGGTTCGTTGTCGCCACCTATCTATCAGCCGGGGCCTTTCTGGGTATTACACCGTATAACATTTACATGAATAACATGTTTTTCCTGGTTTCGGCCAATATTATGGGCATGTTTGCCAGCTACTGGCTGGAGTATTACATGAAGGCAGTTTTCTGGAACGAGCGCGTTCTAAAGGAGAAAAATGAAGAGCTGGAACTGGAATACCAGCGAAAAAGCAGTGAACTGGAAGCTGCACGCACCATGCAGTTAAACATGTTGCCTCAACGATCACCATTTTTGACAGATTACCAGTTTTCGTTTTCAATGAAGGCGGCCTCGGAGGTAGGCGGGGACTATTACGATTTCCAGGTAGCAGAAGATAATCAACTCACTTTTGGTATTGGTGATGCAACCGGCCACGGGCTACAAGCCAGTGTTATGGTAACGGCTATCAAGCTGCTGTTTTCTGAACATGCGGTTAACAGTGATCTTGTCGACTTCCTTAAACAGGCTTCCCGGTCGATTAGCCTCATGGGATTTCGCAAGTATTATATGGCTTTTGCCATCGGTCGGCTGGGTGAGCACACCCTTGAACTGGCGGGAGCCGGCATGCCTCCGGCGTTAATCTATCGAACTCAAACAGAAACCGTAGAAAAGATTCCACTCAAAGGTTTACCACTGGGAAGCAGAACGATATTTCCATACAAAAAAGTCAAAACAGCAATACATCCCGGTGATGTAGTTCTTTTTATGACAGACGGCCTGCCGGAACTCTTCAACAGCAAGGGGGATATGGTCGGCTACAACCGTGTGGAGCAACTATTTTCTGCTGTCGCCAAAGAGGATACCGACAGTATTATCAGACATCTACAGGCCAAATCAGAGGACTGGCTGAACGGACATCCTCAAAATGATGACATCACGTTCTTCATCCTCAAACGGAAACAGCGCATATCATCACCTCTGGTTAAAAAACCGTCACCTGGAAATGGAACAGCTGAAATTTTTGGGCAAAATAATGAACAGGAGATTTTTTCTGTTGATTCTGTGTACCACTAAATAAATCAACCCTGTAGGAATTGGGCAAGTATCAAAATTCATGTTTAGCGCAAGCAGAAATGCGTTTTTACTCTTTTCGGGCAACCAGCTGTAACATGATCAGATCATAAACAGCATGGCCCATCATGGCAGCGAGTAATCCGGCGTACTCAAAAAGATAGCCCAGCAACATGCTCAACCCGAACATCATCAATCCAAACAGATAATGCCCCGTTTTCTGGAATTTGAAATAACCGTGGATCCCTACAAAAAGCAGTGAGGTTATCCATATTCCAAGGAGCGGCTGGATAGCACCGCGAAATAACAACTCCTCCCCCGTTCCGGCAAAAAGGGATAGATGCAGGCGATCAAAAATGGTAAACCGGCTGTTGGATATAACCCGGACGATGTAATAGTCAGAAAGCACGTCTGAAACAGGTGGTCGATTCATTAGAAATGAGATTACGGCCGCGCCGGCGCCTCCCGACACCAGTCCAATCAAAAGCTGATTTGTAACTGAATACCCGTGCTCAAAGGCAGTTTGCAGTCCCGTTCCGTGGATGAAATGAAAAATCAGCCAGGCAAAAATTAGGTACGTAAGGGCAGAACCAACCGATAACGCAAGGAGGTTTTCTCTCGGTATCCCCGGCGTTATTTCTTTGTGGTCGTCCAGTTCCATATTGCTGACTTCCCGTTCTCGTTGCTTTTGTTTTGTCAACAGATATACACAGATTTACTTTTCAACTCAACAATAATTATGCTGTCATGAAAGCAGATCCCGAACGGCTTGAGAAACATGTTGTAACGCTCGCTGAGGATCTTGCCCCTCGCGATGCCGGTCACCCCGCTAACATGGAGCGGGTGGCAACCTACATAGGGGATCAGTTCAGGACGTTCGCACACCGCGTTGAAGAACAGCCTTATGCGGTGGATGGCATGACGGTTCGCAATGTCCGGGCTTTTTTCGATGCTGGTAGCGAAGAACGTATTATCCTGGGAGCTCACTACGATGTGGCCGGCCCCTATCCCGGGGCCGACGATAACGCCAGCGGGGTAGCCGGATTGCTGGAGCTGGCACGACTTCTTTCTACCGAGAAGCTGCCGATGACCGTCGAACTGGTTTCATACCCGTTGGAGGAACCACCCTATTTTTATACTCGAAATATGGGCAGTTTTGTTCACGCCAAATCGCTTAAAGACCAGGGAGAAAACGTTCGCGCGATGTTGGCCCTGGAGATGATCGGCTATTTCAGGGATGAGGAAGACAGCCAGCTCTTACCCGCTTTTCCTGCTGCGTCCGTTTTATCCCTCCAAAGGGAATTATGTAGCTGTGGTGGGAAAATTATTTCAGCGCACGTTGGTTAAAACTATTCGAGAGTCGATGTGTGAGGGCTCTCCACTACCGGTAGAATCGATCAACGCGCCGCGAATATTGCCGGGTATCTCGTTGTCGGATCACATGAACTACTGGTGGGCAGGCTATCCTGCTGTCATGATCACCGACACCGCTTTTTACCGTAATCCCAATTACCACACCGCTTCAGATACGCCCGATACGCTGGATTACACGCGAATGGCCCAGGTCGTGGATGGGGTCAGGGCTGCTGTCAAAAAGTTATCGCACCAGTGAGTGATGATAAAGCCATAGCATTTCTTCAGTGGGCACTTCCCAACATGGGGTACCGCTGGGAGGGCTTTCGCAAACCACGTAACCAGGTACTGAGGCGAATCCGCGGTCGTATGCAGACCCTCGGTCTTACCGGAGGATATTCTGAATACAAAGAATACCTTCAAACAAATCCCCAGGAATGGAACCAGCTGGACAAGCTGTGCGATGTTACCATCAGCAAATTTTTTCGGGATCGCAAAGTCTGGGATTTTATGCGGGATAACCTGTTGCCCGCCCTATTCAAAAATTCAGACTCACAAACCATTTCCACGTGGTCAGCCGGATGCTGCAATGGTGAAGAGGCGTACAGTCTGGCCATTATCAGCGAGCAGATTGCTGAGACTTTTGACAGCAATATTTCAGTAAATATTCTGGCATCCGATCGTAATACCGAGGTGATGGAACGAGCGCGGGCGGGGCGATATCCGTCGGGCTCCTTAAAAGAACTAACACAGCGTGAGATCGATGCTTTTTTTGACAAACAAGAACAAGCCGGTGAGGAGGAGTACCAAATTAAACAATCGATTACGCGGCAAGTTACATTTGATCAGCGTGATATTTGCAACGCTCTTCCCCGCCAAATCTTTGACATAATTCTATGCCGTAATTTGGTGTTCACATACTTTACAAAAAAACGCCAGCAGACTTTCCTGGACCGGTTGAAGCCTCATCTTTCGGATCATGGCCACCTGGTTATCGGGGCCAACGAAGAGGTACCCGACCTGGCATGGTTGAGTCCCGTTAGTAAAACGCACAAGGTATTCGCTAAAAACTAAAACCGTGCTGCATGCCTCACCGGCAGAAAAACCGGAAAACATGGATCCGGTAAGATTTGTCTTACCCACCTCATCATAACATATGAAACGGTAATGCCAAGCTTCAAAGTAATTCTGTTATGAATCACTGGACAAAAGCGGGTATCGTTGGTTTAGTTGGAAGTTTAATCATGTTTCTGTTTATGATGCTGGGGATCCACGGTACGGGCATCGCACCTTTTAACATTCCGCCATCTGCCGCTTTCCTGACAAAGCTGGGACTTGCCGCAGGCCCATTGCCCCTAATCGTCCATTTTGGTTACGGGGCTTTCTGGTCCATCTTGCTGGTGTACCTATTCAAAAACAAAACCGACCTTGGCAGGGGCATTGGACTAGCCCTGGCTGCATGGCTTATCATGATGCTGATCTACAGCCCTATTATCGGGTGGGGTGTTTTCGGTTTTGGAACTGCTCATACTTTGGCTCCCTCAGATCCACTTTACCTAGAAGCAGGCCCGAAGTACCTGATCATGACATTGGCCCTACATCTCATTTTCGGGGCAGTAATCGGCTGGCTCAATCCCAAATGGATCGATCTTGAGAACGTCGCCTAAGCGTTAACTTACTCTCGGCGTAAAAGTGCATGCATCGCTTCGGCAAATCGGCGCCCCAGCTCCAGGTACGTCTTGCTGTCGTAATGCCAGGCATCCAGCCAGCCGTGCCCTGCTGGAGGACGCACCAGCACGGCGTGGTCGTCGTGATCTGTAAACTGTTTTTGGGCCTGCTGAACAATTTCAGCGAATGGCAGGGCGGGTGTATCACCTTCCATGCCAGTATCAGAAATTTGGCCTACTACAACCGGCAGATGGAGATCCCCAACCAGTTCACGCATCTTTGTTACTAACCGCTCAAGGTTTTCATGGTAGACCTGGGCAATTTCCCGGGAGTAAGCCGCATCACTTTCACCCTGCATCCAGATAATGCCAGTGGGTTTCAGAATCTCCTTTTTGCCGTCATGATTGATATCATCCAGGCCAACCGCCCTGAGATAGTGGTGCTTGAAGTGAGTCCACTGGTTAATACCTTCAGCATCAGGATGCCAGGTTCCCCAATCGTCCGGTGTATCGGGGTGGATGGATGAGCCACCTTTTGCGTATTTGAAAAGCGCAATATGTTCATGGGGCCGCAGCTCTCGAAGTCTGCTGGAAAATGAAAGCTCCGGGCCGAATTCTTTGCTATGCACCTCATTCCACTGGTTCGGTGATTTTTCATATCGATATCCCTTTCCATGGCCCGATTTAAGTGGGCTCCAAAATCCGGTATTTTCCAGTGGTTCGCCATCTTCTCGTCTGTTGGGATGATAGATCGGAACCTCTTTTTGAATCTTTTTCAATGACTCGGGGAGCTCCGAATTGATGCCCCGGCCTTCCATGTTAGATTGCCCCGCCAACAAGTAGAGGCGGTAAATTTGGGGATGATCTGAGGATGACATTTACAGGTACAGATTGCTTTCCTGAATTTACCCGGATTATTCACAAAATAGTGTAAGATACAGGATAAGCCATTAATATTGAGCCATTTATCAAAAATGACAAATAGCTCAACTATGAGTGTTGTAACTAACGGCTGCGAAATTTGGCCCTGCACTTCGTTGACGGAAAAATGCCGTGCTCAAGGTGCACAGTCACCTTTGCGCGGTCATTTCCCCCTTGCCTCGTTCAAAACTAAATTTCTTGGTTAATAATCCGGGTTTAAGTAAATCATTGTCGGATAAAAGGATAACGTAATCTGTGGTTAGATTCCACTGACTATGATTTGTTACTGAAAAATCTTGAGTCTCCAATTAGGCTGAAAGAGCTACTGTCGTTGGAATTTTACTCTTCTGAATCACCCATATTGTCGTTCCGCCATACTTTTAAATATCGCAGGCGGCGCACTCCATTTGTTGAATCCACTGCCGGATCAGCTCAACCGCCTCTTCATGCACCAGAGTACGCCCGATCTCCGGCATGCGCTCCTGCGGTTTGACTGACTGCATCCTGAAATGAAGAATGGACTGGTCAGGCTGGCATGGCACAATGTTGTAGCTCAGGCCGCCCGAACCGGACCCGGGAGCAACCGGTGGCTTGCAGACTCCCAGCCGAAGCGGGTTTTCTTCTTCCAAAGATAAAAACAGTCCGGAATTATTAGCTGTTCCAGCAGGGTGGTGACAGGTAGAACAGTTTACATCCAAATAGGTGCGTGCACGTTCGGCAACGGTACCGGTTTTCGGGTCATCCCATACAGGTGTTTTCGGAATCTGTTCTAGTCCTGGCTTATCGCGTAAAAACATGCGCCATTCCCACCTTTCCAGCTGGTTTTGTACCTGCTCGCCATACTGATAGACCTTATTCAGGTTGCGGACCTTAGGGCCCAACGGGACAAGACTACCGGCCCGGGAGTGACATGTCTTGCAGTCGTTTTTTGTGGGGATCAGGTAGTTTACCATCCGTGGGGTGCCATTCTTGTCAATCCAGTTAACCGTCTTTTGGTCGCCGGTCCTAACGAGGAAAGCCTCCGTCTGCTCGTCATTCCAGACGTAGGTTTCGGCTGTCCACCCGGTCTCGTAGCGGATCAACAGCCGGGTTTCCAGAATCCTTCGTCCCTCCGTTTTAGTTTGCTGATTACGTTCATAGTAAAAATTCTTAACCAGCATCGTTCCCACTGGAAAATTTAGCACGCCATGTTTCTCATATTTTACCGTTCTGCCGGGCGGTATATACACCATACGACGTTTATCAGTGTAATCTGAGAAAAGTTCGGTGTTAAGATCGTAGGGAATCAGTTTATCATATGGTTTCAATTCGTTCATATCCCCGACAAAGAGTTTGTATTCTGACAATCGCTCGTAAGGCTCATTTTCAGGCACACAGGGTATGGTGATAGCGGTTCGGCAGCCTGACCCAGATTCATCGAAGTTTATGCAGCTTTGTAACCATGAAACCGAGAGCACCACCCCTGCAATCCACAGAAGATAACTTGCTCTCGGTGTTTTTGCGCTTGTCTTCACGGCAGTGTTCTCAAAAATCGGGTATGTTCAATTCTACGGCAGGCAGTGCTTGCAGGCTGCAGGCGTGCAACTGGAGATCAAAGTTTAGGTTGTTGGGAAAGTCTAGTGCCAGATTAAGATTTACAAAACTGTGATTGCTATTATCCTCAATACAGATCGCACCCGATGGATCGCCACCCGGCGTAAAAATACCATCCAACAGAATATTCGGGAATCGGATTTGAGCCAAAACTACCAACCAGCATATTGCCGAACGTGGACTGTTCAGCAGCATCAGGATAGGTATTGCATTTACTGTAGCTATTTCCGTGAACATAAATTGACCCTGGATATGGATTGTAATTTGGATCCTGGATAGCCCCCCTGAGTCCCAGCGCTACCAGTGCCGCATAGCTGGCTATTGCCGTACCCATCACATTATTTCCCTCCAAGGTATTATCAAAGATTTCTACCTCAGAAGTGCTCATCACGAGAATACCCGTACCCGCAGGTACCTCGGCAACAATCCCACCCGGGGCGGAAAAATTACCGCGAATATTATCGATAATCGTGTTATTGAAGACCCGCGTCCGACCACCATACTGCGATAGATCCGGCAGGTCGAACACCATGATGCCGGCTGCATTATCCCTTACGGTGTTACCGTATACGTCGGCGTTGGTGGTATTTTCTATTTGGATACCCGCCACATTACCTGTAGCGGTGGAGTTGCGGACGATCGCCTTATCGGACTGACCGACATAGATCCCTGCATCCGAGGCTCCGTAGGCATAACAGTTTTCGATCAGAATATCGCTGCTGTTGACGGGATAGAGCCCGTATGCACCGTTATCTGATGAAGGTTCTCCGCTCCATTCCGTTCCTACCTCATAAAGCACGATACTCTGGCTGTCTTTGACTTTGAGGGCGTCCCCCGGGCATCAAGTATGGTCAAATCCCGAACTACAATATTTTCAGAATTAGAGATCAGCAGGCCATCACCGCCGGAAATCTGATTCCTAAACGAAAGAAAGGTTTTATCGCGTCCACGGCCCTGTATCGTCATCCCAGATTTCCCCTCCATCGTCAACGTGCGTGAAAAATCAAACGTCCCTTCTCCAAGTGCGATCTCTCTCCCGTCTTCAATGTTGATTAATGCCTCCTGGATCTCTTGCTCCGGGTCGTCAGAGCAGGGTAAATACAGGCAGGAATCTTCATCTTTAGAAAGATCACAAGCGGTCAGTATCAGCATAATCAGTACTATCACAACCGTGCAAGCGTTTTGGAAAATCGTATTTCTGTTTCTCATTAGTACTCTCCTATTATTGGGTTTTATCCATCTTAAGCTTACTACTCGTTCCTGTTTTTGGCACTCCCTACTTTTACTCCACAAATTTTCCAATACCCTCAAATCTGCCATGAACTCAACTCATCGGCATTGGTGCTGCTTTGAGCGCCGTATTCCTCCAGCGTTTTATTCCAGAGGCTCTCTATCAAGCCGGTTACTTCCTCCTCGCTCATATTCTTGAATCCCGTGGGCGAATGTCCCGCGTGATAATTTGTAAAGTTATTCAGCGTCTTTTCATCCGGCAGGCTGTGTTTGCGGGCCACGTACATATTCGAATAGCATTCCGTAGATCTCAGGTCACAGATTATACTCTCCAGGCGGATCAGCTCCATAATTTTTTGGGGACGAATCCCAAAATAGTTCAGGAATTTTTCCGAGAATCGCTTGGGATTTTCATAGCCCATCAGGTTGGCCCATTCATAGACCCTGGCCACATACCGAAGATTGGCTTTCAGGTGCTTTACAGCTTCCTCCATATCAATATTGTTTCGCTCGATCTCCATTATGTTCTCCCTTCCATTTTTGAATACTGCGGTTAACTTGGTGATATGGTTGAAATACGATGCTTGCAGATCCGGTCAACTTCGTTGCTATCGATGCTTCACCACCCGTAGTACTGCCATATCATCCCAACCATGCTTTGCGATTTTCTCTCTCATCCCCAGTTTTTCTGCTTGTGAGCTCCCTGCAGAATGGCGCGTTGCTCATCGCGTTGCAGCGGGGCTGAAAGCCAACCGAATCCACAAACTTCACAATGGCAAGCAATCTTCTATGTTCAGGGGAAGAGGTCATCTTAAGTCGTGTTTATTAATTAGCTATCAACTGATAAATACGAAGAGAAATCGTTGAAAAACCTGACAAGCAGGGGGTAAAAATCAGACATCCTCCTGTTTGTAAATATTCATTTGCCATCGTGTAGAAATTCAGCGCATCAGCCGGTTTTTACCTGGCGCTACTTTTCCCTACTCGCACTGCAACTTTCAGGCTTGGATACCACGAATATCGCCGGTCAAGGTGAAGAGAGCTAACAGCCGAAAGTCCCAGCTGCACCCGCTCCCATCGGTCGGTTTTGGTTGATGCACCGATGCCCATCCCGATCAGTCCCATCGGAATTCCCACTAATACGACCCCGGTCAGTGTTGCCTCACCCCTGCTATCAATCCGCAAATAAGGGTATTAACACGCTGTTCTATTGGTGAATTTTTTCGCAATGAATCTTTATGTGTACACATTTTTCCTCCATTCAGTTGTAATTGATATTATTGACTACTCATTTCCATTTCCAAGAGATACCCTGAACGATACACCCGGAGAAAAGCCAACTCCTGTTTGGGATGAGGACAGCAATCCGGCCGAAAACGATAACGGCATCTGCTCCCAGCGATCAGTCTTTGTGAACACGCCGATAATTGCTCCCGTGGCCCCTCCCACAAGTATGCCGCCAACAGCACCGAGCGCAAATGCCTCCACGGCAGAAAATTCAAAAGCTCCGCACATGAACGAGGGATTTTGATTGCAATTCTCGGGAGGCGGATTGGTAACTGCAGCCGTCAATCCCAAGATAAATCCACCGGATACAGCTCCGACCAAAAATCCTTTGCCAGTATTTTTCTTTTCTCCGTTAGTTACATATAGTTTTTCGATAGAAACCACGGGAATAGAAATCATCTCTTTCCTGGTAGACAGTTCAACCACCGATTCAGTTATGCCCAGAATCGTACCCACGATATCCCTATCACTCATAGATGGTACCATAACTTTAACCCGATCCCCCTCCTCAATCCCGATAATTTGAGCATGAATGGATTGTTCCATCAGTCCGATTATGCCACAAGTAATGACGATTTTCCAAAGCATATGAAGCAAGTTATAAGTCTTTGAAGCCCTCTTTATTCGATTCCACATAAGGTTCTCCGCTAGATTTAGGATGAAGTAAATTTCCTCTTTAAAAGTGCGACAGCTGGGAGGGGAAAAAGCAGACATAATTGGCGGGGATTTCTGCCATATCCAGCTTTCAACGACCAAAACAGGTGGTGATACCGTGGCAAACTGGCTCGAACGTTGCCTACTGCCGCCGTTCGGTGTATTCGGTGGGAGTAGCGCCAAAGGTTTGCTTAAACAGGCGTGAAAAATATTTGGGATCCTGAAATCCCACTTTATAGGCTACCTCCGAAACATTTCCCCAATCCTGCTCCAATAGCTGGCCAGCCCGCTCCAGTCGCATCATTCTGACGTATCCGCCAGCAGAAAGATTCGTGATGGATCGCAATTTTCGCTGAAGCTGCCGCGCACTGATGTTTACCTCATCCGCCAGCCACTCCACACCAAAATTGCTGTTTCCCATATGCTTTTCGATCACCTGCTGCACCTGCTGCAGGAAGCGCGCATCCTCGGAGGTCACATCAATATTCTTGCCTTTCAGGAGAACCTGGTCGCTGTATTTTTCCCGCAGTGTTCGCCGTAGTTCAATAAGATTTTCAGCGCGGATAAGCAGCTCAGATGCACTAAACGGCTTGCTTATGTAATCGTCGGCCCCAAGCTCCAGCCCTTCTATTCGGCTTTCTTCGGAAGCCTGGGCCGTCAATAAAATCACGGGTATATGATTCCACTCGTCACTCTCCTTGATGATGCGGCACAATTCAAATCCATCGGGATCAGGCATACGCACATCGCTGATCAGCAGGTCAACCGAGTTATTCCTGATCACCTCCAGGGCTTCGCTGCTATTCTCCAGGGCCTGCACCTTGTAGCGTTCTCCGAGATGGGGCCGCAGATAAGTCAGTATATCCGGATTGTCATCAACAAGCAGTACAACCGGGGCGTCTTCCTCGCCCCTGGAGAACTCTTCGTCTGATTTGGATTTATACCCGGCCTCAGCGAAAAGCAGGCTCTCCGTTTTGGATTCCATGCTTGGGGATTGAGTCTCCTCCGGGGAAATCATTTTATCTTCTTCTGCTGGAAGTACAATGGCAAACTCACTTCCCGATCCAACTCTGCTTTCAACACTTATCTCCCCGCCGTGCAGCTCAACAATTTCCTTGGCCAGTGCCAGGCCAATGCCTGTACCGGGGTTGAGGCGATCGCCCGTTTGAGCAGCTTGATAAAACCGGTCAAAAATATAGGGAAGTTGGTCTTTGTGGATACCGATGCCGTCATCCCTGATGACAATGTGCACCGTGGAATCCTGCTGCGAAAGACTCAACTCAACAATACCACCCTCATCGGTAAACTTGATAGCATTGGATACCAGATTCCCAATCACCCGTTCTATCTGCTGGGCATCAACGCAGGCAACCAGATTGGGGGAATTAAATCGACAGGAGAGCTTCACTTTTCGGGCTTCCGCCAGAGGTGCAAAAGAGTACGTGGTTTCGCGCACTAGATCAGACAGGTTTATTTCTTGGGGATTCAGTCGAATCTGACCGGCATCAAATTTCGAAAGATCGAGCAGCTGATTGATCAGGTCCAGCAGCCGGCGACCGTTGCTGTACATCAACTGCAACAGCTGCCTGCCGGGTGGCTTGCGATCTTCCTGCTCCTCCAGCATATCTTTCAGCGGCCCCAGCAATACGGTGAGTGGCGTCCTGAACTCATGGCTTATATTCGCAAAAAAGCGATCTTTGAGCTGTTCGGCTTCCAGCAGCTGCCTGGCCTGCGCATCCGATTTATCTTTGAGCTTCTGCAGCTTCTCGGCCCGCTCCTCCAGCTGACTAGTCAGCTCTTCCGCGCGCCGCCGCTCCCGGTACTGTTCATATCGATTCAGGTAGAGCTGAGATGACATCCCCGTCAAAACCACGGCCAACATCACCAGGTATATCAATTGTGAAGGTGATAATTGTGTTGGCGGCCAACCGAAAAGTTCCGGTAAATAATGTACACCCAGGTAGATTGATGTAATCACAGAAAAATCAAGCAATGCCGTATGCCAGCCTCGGTAAGGCAGCGCAGCAACAGCCAAAATCAGTGCAAAGCTGATATACATGGGAGATACGGAAACATCTCCACCTGCTAGGTCATCCATCAACATGGCCAGGCTGGCACTCCAAACTATAATTCCAACAATCAGTCGATCTGTAAACAGAGAAAAGGGGGTTCGCGATGCAATTATGGCAGCAAGGCACATTATCAAAATCAACCCCTTGTCATAGAGCACCATGTCCCGCTGTGGATTTATATGAGAGTAGCTCCAGAGGATCACCCGATCGTTGTAAATCACATGGGCAAAAATATATAGGGAAACGGTGATTGCTCCCAGCAGACCGGCTATAAATATTCCCCGCTGGCTCAAGGATTTGAGTACCTCTCTAAATTCTTTCTCCTCTTCGTATGAACCCAGCGTCAGGAAAGAGTGAATCGATATGCGACGGGATGAATATTTCATGGCATCCCTTGACTGTTTTATGACAATCCAAACCCTGTAACTACGAAGGGCACCGTAAGATAGGTCTATACTGCATCACGCCTATTACCAAGTTATACTCTTTATTTTACTACAGTTGTATAGTACTAATTTATCAGATATAAAAACAAGGGTCAGCGCCGATGGTACCAGGAGAATTGCAGCAAAGAGAAATCGATTTGAAGTCATACTTTAAGGCATTTGAGGCACATAGCGGAGTTATTTACCCAATAAAAAGCCCGAACCCTGAATCTGGCCAAATTCGGATATTTCGCAGCAGATTATGTTAAATCTGAAATATTTCCAGATCATAAATTTAATCGGAATCGAATGGACGTTTGTTATGTTTCAGCGTATGAAGATTAGGGAGTTATTTTATCCCTGAAGTACTCGTAAGGGTTAAACGGGATACCTGCTAAACGAAAGTATCAAAACTATCAACAATAGTTAATCCTGTAACGGGTGGTTTAGCAGGTATGAAATCTAAAAGATAAAAACTGTATTTCCTGAAAAAATGAACAGAGGCAGATTATGACATTATCAAATAAGAAGATTCTGATTACAGGAGGAAGTGCCGGTATCGGAAAAGCGTTGATTGAAGAACTCTCAGGCCATGGTACCACTGACATAGCCGTCATGGGGAGAACCGCTGAGAAATTGGATGCCCTGGAAGATCAATTCCCTTCAGTTCGCTTTCTGAAAATACAGGGGGATGTCTCCGTGCTTAATGACGTAAAAGAGGCAGTGACTACGGTGCAGGAGGAATGGGGCGCCCTTGATATCCTGATCAATAACGCCGGTGTGGTTAGTGCGGGACTATTAGAGGAGATCAGTGACCAGGATATATCGACTCAGATTGAGGTTAATCTTACGGGTCTTATTTTTATGACCAAGCATTTCCTGCCACTACTCAAGGACAGTGACGAAGCGGCTCTAATGAATATTTCTTCCGGTCTCGGGTATATCGCCATGCCGTTTTACAGCGTCTATGCGGCCACAAAAGCGGGCGTCAAACATTTTTCGGAAGGGATGCGCAGAGAGCTGGCTGATTATCCTATTCACGTAATGACGGTTTATCCCACTTCTACCGATACACCGATGATGGAAACAGCAAACACAGGCGACATGGATAGTCCACAAAACGTGGCCCGGGCTTCCATCGAGGGATTACTTAACAGAGATATTGAAGTGATACTGGGCGGTCAACAGCGATTGGATGATATCAATACAAATGTAAATCAACCTCAAAAAATGGATGAAAAAGTGGAAGGCCTCTATGACGCGTTGCGCAAACGGGCGGAACGACATCGGTCGATGTAATCAGTATTACATCATATTTTAGCAATGACTGATGGCCATACTCTTTGGCTTCGTAACCAAGACGTGGAGAATAAAGGCTGAGATGAAAATCAGAAAAGAAATTACAACGCCACTATCTTTATCTACGAAATCAAGCGTCCATAAGATGTATAACTTTTACGTCCACTTTGTGCGAGAGGCTTCTGGCGTGGGTTTACATTCCGGGGCGCTTATGTTCGTCATCCACCCGCACATAGGAGAGCTTCTGTAGCTGGCTGGTCCTGTGGTAGGTATCCACCCCGCTGATGGCTACGGTCCCTTCCTGCTCAATATTTATTGTGTAATCTTCTTCCATTGCTCTTTCCGGCAGCCAAACCTCCCGGATTGCCCCCACAAGCAGCCGCGTGCCGTTGGCTTCAATCAAATGCTCCTCCTGCAGCTTCAGCCCGATACGAATACGCGCTTCTTTAACGTAAGGTGACGGGCATTGATCAGAATACCAGGGCGTAAGGCCGCTGATTTCAAATTCGGACAGATCTTCGCGATAATTTCCGGACGTTTTGTGAGCCTGCTCGTATATATCTTCATGTACATGATTGATGGTAAACCAGCCATCTTTTGCTTTCAGATTGTCATAGGTGTGGCGGGGCACGGTAGTAGGACGCAAAATACACCCAAGCAGCGGGGGATTGGAACCAAGATGAATAACCGAGCTAAAAATCGCCAGGTTTTCTATGCCCTGCTTGCTTTTGGTGCCCACAAGGTTGGCGCTCTTGAATCCGGACAGGGAGTTGATGAGCTTGAGTCTTGGCACCTTTTTCATTGAGTCTATATCACTCGCGGTAAACAGTTTAAGACTACTCATGGCAGCTTATTTATTTTGGATTTTTTGTTTTGCGAAGCAAACATCTACCCCATCTTCAACATTCCCCAAAATATTTACTCTAATCACACAGAACTATTTTTATGGTGTTGGGCTCCCTAAAACTCCCACTTGTAGGTGCGGTGGGTTTTGTGATGTTCGCAACCCAGGGCTTCCAGGCTGCGCTGCATCAGCCAGTTTCTTTCGCTTACCCAAGCGCCCTCGAGATAATCCATCGACGGGACAGCCTCTTTGGTATATTGGATACCACGGGTAAAGGTCAGGGCTTCCAGTCCCATCTTTCGAAATCTTGGTCGAGTGCCATAAACCAAAGTCCGCAGGTGGCGGGCTCTTCTTTTGAACCAGAGTAGCTTGGGATAGTGCCACCACTTCAGGCGCCCCCCGGTCTCTGCCGATATTTCATTCAGGTCGGGGACACAAACAACGAAGGAGGCAGGCTCTCCATCCACAAACGCAAGCAGCACACTCTCGGGAATCAGAACCGGCTTTAGCTTTTTTATCATCCTGTTGATGGTATCTTCGGTCAGCTCGGTAAATTCTTCCTCCCGTTCTTCAATCTCCTGGTCGCTCCAGGCATCATTGTATATTTTGCGGATATACTGGGCATCCCGGTAGATATTTTTCATGTCGATGGGGCGCAGCTCCACGCCCGGCTTGCTCTCAATCCGATCGGTAATCTTGACCATTCGGTCTGGAACAGGGTTCCGAAAATGGCGGATATAGCTCCAGTGGTCATCAAGTTTCTCCGCACCGGTATTTTCCAGCAGCTCCTTGTAATAAGGCTGATGATAAAACATGCCGTAGATGTTGGGATGCTCAAAATTCTCCACCAGTAATCCCCAGTAGGTGTCATTTTCCCCAAAGTTAATCGGTCCGCGCATGGCGTTGTATCCTCGCTTGCGGTGCCAGCCAGCCGCAAAATCGATGATCGCTTCGGCAAGGTCAGCGTTGTTCAGCATTTCAATGAAACCGAATCCTGCCATCTTTGGATCCAGCACTTCATCCCGCTTTGGGGTGTTCATCACGGCAAAGCGAGCCACCCATCGACCATTATCGGCAACCAGGTACCGCTGACATTCTCCTTCATCAAAAAAATCATTTTTTTGGGGATCAAAAATATTCTCTATCTCAAATCGGAAAGGCGGCTGCCAGTAGGGATTGTCTTTATAAATCCGGAAGGGAAGCTCATGGAAAGCATCCACATGATGGTCTGATTCAACTTTGATAAAATCGAAAGCCATAGTCTTATTGTGATTCAATATTCACCGAACTGCCTGAAGGTAACGGGCTGCCTGCTTTTCTCAAATTTCTTTTGCTAATTTACATAGATTTAGAGCTTCATAACGCCTATTTTTGACCTGCTCAAATTAAGTCTTTTTGTCTTGAATCAACATACCGACGGTCTAACAAAAAAGCGGGTCATTGCTCTACTTCTGCTAGTCTCTTGCATTACCAGCATCCTCATTCTGGTGTACACCTTTGATGCAGATAAGCGGCAGCTGCAGAGTTTTGGAAAGGCCGATTCATTAATTGTTAATACCCTTCAGGAATTCAATATAGACCGAGAACAGATGCAGGTTTCCGAGCATCGTGTGGACTCTAATTTAGTCCGGAAAACATACACCATACATGTTCCTCCACGCTTTTCCAAAACCCTGCTGCATGCCGAACTGAACCGGATATTCCATCCCTTTTCGGTGAAAGCGCCCGCCCGGATCCTGCTGCCGGAGCAACGCATGGATATTCACCTACTCTACGACGGCACTGTATTCCGCACCCTCTCACTGAGAACTGATGAAGACCTGATTTTGGAACGAGATATTGCCAGCATTCTTGTGGCTTTTGACGAGGCTCCCTCCGATGAACTGGTAAAATCAGTAATACGGTTTGGAGAACCAATTCCCATAGCACTGCGGGTTACCGGCCCCGGACAGGCTCGTGAGCGTATGATAAGTATCAAGCCAATTTATCCTCATATTTGTTACTGGTTTGAGCCTGCCGGAGAACAGAATACCGACCTGCAGACGGCGCTCCCCACGGTCTCTTTCCTGCAGGATGCTCCGCGCGGCGCCTCGGTCCTACAGTTTCAGGATCGCCTGCCGGGATTTGCCGATCCGCTAATTACCGTCGCATCCCAAAAAAATATTACTTTTCTTGACGTCAGCGATGCTATGATTCTGAGTGCTGACCTTGGGGAAACTGTTTTTAAACAGGAACTTGATAAATTTGCCAACCGAGCCCGCCGGCAGCAGCATCCGGTTGCAATTGTCATGGCGGGTAAGCAGCCGCTGGAGTGGCTCAGAGAAAAATTAATCTCATTTAAAAAAAGCGGGCTCTACCTGGCGTATCCACCACAAACCAATTACTAATATGCTCGACCAATTTAACAGCGATAAATGGTTTAATAAATTTAAACTCGAGGCATTTCCGGAGCCTGAATATATTCAGCTTCAGCATCCTGTACTGCTTTGCCATGGGTACGGGGCGTTTGCTTCGCTTGTTAAGCCCTCGCCGCTGTATGAAATCGCCCTGTTTATGCGCTCGCACGGGGTACTGGCTTTTGCTCCTAATATTGTGCCGTATGCCAAGATAGAGATCCGGTCTCGTGAGTGGAAATCTCTTATTAAAAGACTTGCAGAAGAGTACGAAATACCCAAATTCAATATTATTGCGCACAGCATGGGCGGCCTTGATATTCGCTATGCCCTCTCCAAACTTGAGCTGGAACCCTACGTTGCCTCTTTTACCACAGTTGCCACCCCGCACCACGGCACAAGCCTGGCGGAACTGGTGCTGCGCGCGCCCGATACCCTGCAGGTTAAACTTGGCGATTTTGTTGACTGGATGGGTGATAGAGTATATCCCAAAACAAAAAGTGATGCGATCGGGTCGGTAAAACAACTGACTCGTTCTTACGTGCAGGAGCGTTTCAACCCGGAGATTCAGAATATCCGTTCCATCCCCTATTATTCATTTAGCGCTGCAGTGGGTAAAGGTACCAGCTCCCCCGTTGAAACGGTCATACGGTTTCAGAATAACCATATTTTTGAGGAGGAAGGGATTAACGACGGGATGGTTTCGGCAAAGAGTGCGAAATGGGGAGAGCATATTAAAACGGCGGACCTTTCTCATCTTGAGCAGATGAGTCTACGCACCGACAAGGAGCGCGTTCCTATCGTTAAATCGTTCTGGCGGGATGTGTTGTTGACGCTGAAGGATCGTGGATATTAATGGTCGCTTTCAATGAGGAAAAGTACATCATATCTGAGCCTCACAACTCAAAATCTCCACCCTTTTTAAGGAGGGAATAGGCTGTCATATCGTACTGGATCGGTGTAAGTGCGGCATAACCCTTTTCAAGTACACTGACATCCAGATCTTCACCCTCTTCCAGCAGCTGCATATGACCGGTCATCCAGTAGTAGTTTTTATTATTGGGATCTACCCGTCCTTCAAACTCTTCAACATATCGGCTGTTGGCCATACGGGCCCATTTGATCCCTTTGAGTGGACCGGCCGGTGCATTCAGGTTCATGGTTATTCCTTTGGGTAACCCTTCGCTGAGTATCCATTTAATGACCCGCCTGGCCGCATCTTTGGCGCCATCAAGATCGGCATCCTCATCGTAATCAGTGCAGCTGACAGCCAGCGAGGGGTACCCTAGTATGGTACCTTCCGTGGCTGCACTGACAGTACCGGAATACAGGATGTTGATACCCGCGTTGCTTCCGTGATTAATGCCGCTGACCACCAGGTCGGGCTTGCGGTCCAGCAACTGGTCGTGGGCAAGCTTTACCGAATCAGCCGGCGTTCCGGAAACCGCCTGCCCGCTGAATCGATGATCTATCTGGAATGCGCGACTTCGTAAAGGGGTGCTTACAGTTACGGCATGTCCAACAGCACTCTGTTGCCGATCGGGGGCAATAATCTCCACATCGCCAAACTCATCCGCTACTTCTGCAAGTGCACGGATACCCGGAGCGAAAATTCCATCGTCGTTGCAAACTAAAATGCAGGGGCTCTTCACTACTCATAACAAATAACTATTTAAGAAAATTTTCAAACTAAGATGCCACGCAGATAGTGAAATACTGCTTCCTCAGCATTCAAAATCGAAAAATGACTAATCGTACTGCTCATCTTCGTTGGGAAAATCACCCTGCTTAATGTCTCGTATAAACTCTCCAACCGAATTGGTTATTGTGGTATGCAGGTCGGCGTAGCGGCGTAGAAAACGAGGTTTAAACTCTTTATTCAGTCCAAGCATGTCGTGAAGAACCAGTACCTGCCCATCGCAGGCAGCCCCGGCCCCAATGCCGATGGTAGGAATGGCCAAACTTTCGGGTAACTTTTTTCGCCAGTACTGCCGGAATCTTCTCCAGCACAATGGAAAAACAGCCGGCCTCTTGTAGGCGACGGGCATCCTCGAGCAACTCTTCTGCTTCACGATCTTCCTTTGCCCGCACTTTATATGTGCCAAATTTGTAGATACTCTGAGGGGTGAGCCCGAGGTGCCCCATCACGGGAATGCCCGCATCCACAATCTTTTTGACGGTATCCACGATGGGCTTTCCGCCCTCCAGTTTTACCCCGTGAACACCCGCTTCTTTCATCATGCGTCCGGCGTTAATCAGGGCTTCTTTCGGAGTCACCTGGTAGCTCATAAACGGCAGATCGGCAATAATCAGCGACCGCTCCACCCCACGAACTACGCAAGACGCGTGATATATCATGTGATCGAGCGTCATGGGCACGGTGGTTTCATGGCCAGCCATAACGTTACTGGCGGAATCCCCCACCAGAATAACATCGGTGCCCGCTTGATCCACCAACTGGGCCATGGTGTAGTCGTAAGCGGTAAGCATGCTTATTTTTTCGCCCTTCTGTTTCATGTTCACTACCGTCTGGGTAGTTACTTTGGGCGGTCTTGAATCATTATCTTTTTTCTGAGTGCTCATGCTTGCTCTTTCGGTACAATCGCAGCTGAAGCTTCCAGTTCGCAAACCACATTGCCATCTACGGTCGAGAGACCATCCATCGTCACAAAATTGCGCCGTTGGTTAATGAGTTTCACTTCCATGCGGATCTGGTCTCCGGGCACCACCGATTTTCTGAACTTGGTTTTACTGATGCCGGTAAACACCACCAGGTTCTCCTCGGGGTTTTCAACCTGGTTTTTCATCAACATGATGGCACCGGCCTGTGCCAGGGCTTCCACCTGTAATACGCCCGGCATAATCGGTGCCCCGGGAAAGTGTCCGTTAAAGAACTCCTCGTTGACTGTCACATTTTTAAGGGTGACGATACGTTCCTCTTCTAGTTCCAGCACGCGATCTACAAGTAGGAAAGGAAACCGGTGCGGAATATATTTTTTGATCTCTTCTATCTTCATTTCTGCCATAGATAGTAAATATTTTTTTCAATTCCCTGTTGCGAGCGTAATATAGAAGATTTATTGAACCGTACCCACATAGATATAGGCGATGCCACCCGTCAGTTTCTTGTATTGCCGGTGAGAAAAGGCATCAGACTCATCCATCAGCTCCAGGAATTTGTCTCCCGCGGGGAACCGTGCGCTTGTTTTGGGCAGATAGGTATATGCTTCCCGGTTACCGCTGATCCATCCACCAACTGCCGGCATTATATATTGACTGTAAAGCTCATAGGGATATTTCATCACGCCCTTTGGCTGCCCAAATTCCAGCACTGCCACGCTTCCGCCCGGTCGCACTACCCGTGCCATCTCTTTTAGGGCAGTTACGGGTTCATCGACATTGCGGATGCCGAAAGCGATGCTGCTAATATCAAACTCATCATCGTCGTAGGGCAGGTTCATGGCATCAGCTACTTCAAACTCGACTACCAGATTTTCGGACTCAGCCTTTGCGGGTGCATGCTCGATCATCTCTTTACAAAAATCCGTGCCGAGCACAAAACCCGTTTCACCAACCCGTTTTTTGAATTCTATGGCAAGGTCGCCGGTTCCGGTGGCACAATCTAGCACGCGGTCACCTTCTTTGGCGCCGCTCAGGCGAACGGTTTCGGACCGCCACGCATGATGCACTCCAAACGAAAGAATCGAGTTAATACGATCGTAATCATCGGCAATATCGGCGAACATGTTGCGTACTTTCTCACTCATAACTATCCAATAGTTAATTTTTGTTACCTGGCAAAGCTGCTAATTCGAGTTCGAATCGATCTTTAAATAGAATTCTATTTTTCAGTTTCAGGCGCGGCTTCGGGCAGGTGATCGGTCTTATTCAGGCAGACAATTTCAAAGGCTGTCCCGTTCCAACGAAGATGATTCAACCCCCCGTTGGCGTGTTTAATTTCGTGCATCCGCTCAAGACCATATCCCAGCCAGTAGGAGAGCAAAATGCGAATAAGGCGGCCGTGTAACACTATCAAAATATTTTTACCGACATGCTCCTTAAGGATAGCAGATGTGCGTCCCTGTACTCTTTCCAGCACCTGGCTGGGACTTTCACCGCCTTCCATAGCATACTGCACCTGCCCGCGTCGCCAGCGTTCCTGAATCATCTCCAGGTCATCTTTGATGTCGGAGGAATGCTGTCCTTCATAGATACCAAAATCGATTTCGTCAAGCTCTTTGTAGGAAAAAAGATTCAAATTAAAGCGCTCTGCCACTACCTGAGCTGTTTCCCGGGAACGCTTCAAACTGCTGCTAATCGCCAGATCAAGATTATGACCTGAAAGAAAGTCTGCTGTGGCAGCGGCCTGAAGCCGTCCCGTTTCATTAAGCGACTGATCGATGCCCCGCCCCTGCATGCGGTCCAGTCGGTTGTATTCGGTTTGTCCGTGACGGACGATGTAAAGATTCGTTAAGGACATGACAAGATGATATTTACTTCTTTTTGCTTTTCCTGCGTGTTACAAGATCTCGGATCTGGTCTTCCATCTGCTGAATCTCATCCGGAGCCAAATCCTCATTGATAGAATATTTGACAAGCACCATTTTCATTACGCGGTCGTTAAGGGGCAATTCATCCTCCTTCTTGGCACTTCTGTAGATCATATCCCACAATTTGCGCAGCAAACCGAGCTTGAAAATAAAGAAAAACAACAGCCCGATTCCTGCAGCCAGGTACTGCCCCATCAGCCCCAGGTAACTGATTAATACCAGCGATACCAACAGTTGTGTGCCGTCTTTGTACAAATACTCCAAAGGTTTGTTTAATGAGACCACTACAAACGAACTCTTATAGAAATACCAAAATCCGTGAAAGACAATGGTTAGTAAGATAGCTATGATAGGATTCACCAAAATAAGAAGCACCAAGAGCATAATCATTGCAAGGCTGTCGGCACTTTTGACCCAGGCCTGGGCAGCTTTAACAAGCTCCGGCAGATCTACCTCTTCAAGCAAGCCCGGTATAAACTCTTCAATCTGTTCTCCGTTGGTGTGAAACCAGTCGCCATAGCGCGTGACGATACCAGCTTGTGTTTCAGCAAAAAGTCTGTGCGGAACTCTACGTTGGTGTTTCATAAGTTCCTAAAGATAGGTTTTAATAAAATAAAAGTGAAAGCTGGTCATGAACGCCTCTCTAGTAGAGATAAAGCCCGACCTACTATTACTTTTTTGGATTATTTTCGACCAGGGAATAGTGCTCTTTTATACTAAAAGAAATGCTAAATCATTACGCCTCGGCAACCGTCAGAATAATAACTTCGGAGGCTCCTGCCGAAAGCAACTCCCCGGAAAGTTCAAACGAGGTGGAACCGGTGGTGAATACATCATCTACTAGAATCACCAGCTTATTACTAAAACGGGCGGGATTATTTACACTAAAAGCATTTTTCATATTGGCGTTTCGTTTCTGCAGATCAAAGCCGGTCTGGCTTTTCGTGTTCTTCTGGCGAACAACATCCTTGATCGAACAGATCGGCATATTCATCACTTGCTCCATTCCCTCTGCAATCACAAATGCCTGATTATAGCCGCGTTGCCTCTGCTTGCGATAGTGCAAGGGTACTGGTACAAGAAGTGCGTTTCCCCTGTATTGATCAACTTTGGAGGCAATCCTCGGATGCTCAATTGTTCGCCGTGCCAGTTGCCTGCCCATCTGCCGGCCGATGTCCGTAAGTCGCTCATATTTTAGTTTATGCATAAGATCCTGCAAAACGCCGCCCTTGTCGAACCGCCATAGCGCGTGCTGGGCCGAAACGCCCTCCGGTAGAAGTTCAGCAGCTGATTGCAACCTGTTCTCAGGATTGGCATCCTCAAAACGCTCAAGCAGGCAGAAGGTACAGATCATCTTTCCTGCGTCGGTAACCTCCAGTCCGCAGCAAATACAAACATCAGGGAACACTATGCCCGCCAAACCGCTTGTAATAGATGCAAGAAAATGTATAGTAGATTTTATCATACGATAGCTTGTTTACCTACTTGATACCCGACCCGTGATTTCCTTACAGGAGTTGGGTAAAAAATCGCCAAAAAATTTTTGGCATCAAGTAGATTTGATTAGATTTACCCGATGTACGGGCTTCACCTTAATTTTGACCGATAAACGTCTGTTTTTGCAAAATCAGACTTTATTTATTTAACCACAGATTGTTCATATGGCTTCACTCGGCAATGATCTTGCTAACATCCGAAAGCAAAGGGAAATAACGCTGGAGGAGATTAACGATACGACCAAAATCCCTACCCATATTCTCCATGCAATAGAAGATGATAGTATCTTTACTGATTTTGATGAGAATAAAACCTACGTCCGAAGCTATGTGCGAAGTTACGGCAAAGCACTTAATATTGATGAATCCGCCATCATTGAGGCATTGGACCAGTATGAGACTGGTACTTACTCGGGCCAGCTACTAGACAAAATTGATCTGGAAGAAAGCAGAGGGCCTTCATTTAATTTCGATGGGGATGAGAAGCCTGAAAAGCAAGATAAAGCTAAACAGGGGGATCAGAAGGATATAAAACCTGAGGCGGATCAGCCCCGGAAACGCAAAAAGAAGGCTCCTGTTGATAAATCATCTTCCAAGGCTAGCAGTACCTCATCAATAAGAAGACATTCCAGTACCGATGCCCGTTCCACACCTCCATCGGTTAGTTCTGTGGACTGGGCCGATCTTGGCCGGAAGTTCCGCCCTCTGGAGAACCGTTCCTCCATCTGGATTGGAGCCGCAGTAATGATCATTATTATTATTGCGGTTATTGGCTACTGGTTTTACCTTAAAAGTAGTACTGCCGGAACGGGCACAAATCAGTCACCTGATACTGCTCAGAATATTAATCAACCGGCCGTAGTGCCCGATTCACTGCAGCTGAACCTGACTGATTCCACAGATTCAATGGCCAGCATGGATACCCAGGAGCAGGTTCAGCAGTCTCTGCCGGACACGCTCAACCTACTTGTTTATGCAGCCTATGATGCGCTGGATCCCGTACGCGTCTATTCCGATGTTATGGGCACATTCAACCCATACTGGATTGAACAAGGGCAAGCCTACCGCTTTGAATTTATAAGCACTATCCGCATTCGCGGTGCATACGATAATATGGAGCTGTTATTTAACGGCCATCCGATCGAAAATTTTGAGCAGCAATTTCTGCAAACCGTTACACCAGATTCTCAATTTGTGGAGATCGATCGCAGCTTTTTTGAGCAGAGCAATCAGTGGCTGCAACCCGCACCAGACTCTACCGATTTAGACTTTCCCCCTCCGTCCAGCGTTTCTGACAGACCCATATTCCCAACAGCTAATCGATCTATCCGCCTTATGAACCGAGCAGAAGCTGAACAGCGCGTTCAGGAGCTTCGCGATCTACTGGATCAAGCAAATAAAGCGTATTACCAGGAGGCTCAGCCGTTTATCTCCGATCGTGAGTTTGATGATTACCTGAAAGAGCTGGAAGAGCTGGAGCAGAAATATGATCTGCAAGAGCCTGGTTCCCCCACTATGCGCGTGGGCGGCGAACCCTCCAGCGATTTCCCGACCGTGGAGCATCCCATACCACTGCTCAGCCTGGACAATACCTACAACGAGGATGAACTAAACGATTTTGACCGGCGGGTTCGCGATATTCTCGATCATACTGATTTTACCTACATGGTGGAGCTCAAATTTGACGGCGCTGCCATCCGCCTGCGGTACGAGAATGGAGAACTGGCCCTAGGCGGCACCCGGGGTGATGGAGAACGAGGTGACGATATCACCCAGAATATAAAAACCATCAACGACCTGCCGCTGCAATTGCAGAATAATTACCCGGATATAGTGGAAGTGCGGGGTGAGGCCTACATGGAGCGTGAGGCGTTTGCCCGCCTGAATGAACACCGGGAAAAACAAGGGCTCAATACATTTGCCAATCCCAGGAACTCCACAGCAGGCTCTCTGAAAATGCAGGATCCCCGGGAAGTAGCCCGCTGCCCGATACGGCTTTTCTGCTTCGATTTGCTCCTGAACTCCGAGCGAGATTCGATTACCCAATATGAGAAAATGAGTCTGCTGAAAGAGTTCGGACTCAGGGTTTGCGATCATTATGCTTTATGCAAGGATATTGAGGAAGTTCACCATAAAATTGACGAGTGGAAAAATCTCCGAAAAGAGCTGCCATTTGAAACCGACGGGGTGGTTATCAAGGTAAACGAAGAACGTTTTAGGGATATGCTCGGAACAACATCGAAGGCGCCACGCTGGGCGATCGCCTACAAATTTGAGGCGGAACAGGCTACCACTACAATTGAAGAAATCACCTTGCAGGTGGGGCGTCTTGGCAAGATTACGCCGGTAGCAGAACTAAAGCCTGTTCAGCTTGCGGGTACTGTAGTAAAACGGGCTTCCCTGCATAATGAAGATGAAATCCACCGAAAAGATATCCGCGTGGGCGATAAGGTAGTCGTAGAAAAGGCTGGTGAAATTATTCCGCAGGTGCTCAGCGTGGTCAATCCTGATCGGAAAGACCGTGGTCCCAAATTTGAGATGCCGATAAGCTGCCCCGCTTGTGGTGAGAAGCTGGTAAAACTGGGCGATGAGGTTGCCTGGCGCTGTATCAATCATCTGTGTCCGCCGCAAGTGCGTAGCCGGATTGAGCACTTCGCCTCTCGTGATGCCATGAATATTGAAGGCCTGGGTGAAGCTGTCGTGGAGCAGTTGGTGAACAACGATCTCGTTCAAACATATGCTGATTTGTATGAACTCTCGGTCAATCAACTGCTGCCACTGGAACGTATGGGCAATAAAAGTGCGCAAAACTTGATCGATGCCATTGAAAAAAGCAAGGAACAGCCGCTGAATCGCGTCATCTATGCGCTGGGAATTCGATCTTGTAGGCGCAACCGTAGCTCGCGATCTGGCCGAGGGTCTCCACTCTATGGATACACTGATGGAAGCCGACGAGGAAACCGTGGCCGACATAGACTCGATCGGCCCTAAAATTGCTGAGTCGGTCGTCCGTTTTTTTAATAATGAAAAAAATAAACGCATCATAGAAAAGCTTCGAAATCACGGTCTCACGTTCACTGCTGAAAAAGTTCAGCGGCAATCACGACGATTAGAAGACAAAAAATTTGTCTTGACGGGCTCCCTTGCAACCCTTACCCGCAAAGAAGCTACAGAACTTATCGAAAAGCACGGCGGGCGAACAACTTCTTCGGTCAGCGGCAATACGGATTTTCTGCTGGCAGGTGAATCGCCAGGCAGAAAGTACGACAAGGCGGAAGAGCTCGGAATTCCGATCATCAGCGAAGACGACCTGCGAATAATGATAGATTAGTAATAATATACTTGCCGGTAAAACGAAATATTTTTTCTATATCCACTGATTGGTTACTTTAATATCATTATTCTATACTTAACGTTCTATACTTTATCCTGCGTTGCTACAGGTTAATTGCTCACTAAACCTTCTTTCATGGGGTTTTTAGAAAAAATTGGACTCGGCCCAAAAAGCAGTACCGGGGCGCCCATTCTCGGAGAAAAGAGAAAAAAAGAAGAGGAGAAATCCTCTCTCAAAAAAAATAAATATATTCGCGCCCTCATCCTGATCGGCTTCCTGGGTATTCTGATCAGTGCAGTGCCCCGTACCTCGTTCAAGGAATCGATTAATTACACGGTAGGAGAACCCTGGAGAGCTCAAGATCTGACAGCCCCCTTTACGTTTGCCCTTCAAAAAAATGAGGGCGAGCTGCAGCAGGAACGCCAGAAAATTCGGCGCAGTACACCTCCCATTTTTCATGTTGATCACAATGCACGGATCAACATACAGAGCCAGTTAGATTCCCTATTCAAAGACATGCAGCCGGTTCTACAGTCATATCTCGATTGGCAGCGTGCCAAAGCCCAGGAAAGTAGTACCATTACCAATGATAGCCTTCGATTTATACAGGAGCTGAATGTAACCGATGTGAATCTCTCGGATCAATCTTGGCAGGCCCTGCTGGAAAACTATGCAAAAGTAAAAGGCTTGGAGCAGGAAACAGGGAGTTCCAGCGGGTCCGAATTTGTGGGTATAGACCTGAAACAGCAACTTGAAAGTATTATTAATGAAACATTGAACGACGGGATTCTGAATGTTGACAAGGATACCCTCTCCTACGATGAAATTACCGTCCGAGACCTCAAAAAACGCACCGAACGTACCTACAGCCTGGCTAATCTGCGTGATCTGCAGGAAGCGAAAGAATATACGCGATTTCAGCTCTCACGATCTTACTATGAAGCCATAGCCAATGCGGGCTCACAGATTTACAACGAAGTTATCCAACCGAACTACATTTACAACAAGCAGGATACCCAAGCCCGAATTGATGAGGCTCTTTCGAATATTTCAGAAACCAAAGGAGCCGTGGCCCAGGGACAGGTTGATCATCCGCAGGGGAGATATTGTAACCCCCGAACGTGCCAACCGGTTGGAAAGCCTGGCCGATGCCCGTGCCCAGAATGCCAGCGACACTGAGCGCTGGCTCCGGTACTTTGGTGATGTGCTCTCGATTATAGCTATAACAACAGTATTCTTCTTCTACCTATATCTTTACCGGCGCACTATTTTCGGAAATAACGCGCTGCTCCTTCTGGTTTTCATCGCCATGAGTGTGATCTGTATTGCCAGCTCCATAACTTACAGCCTAGACAACATATCGCCCTACATTGTGCCCGTGGCGGTTGCCCCGATTATTCTAACCATCATATTTGATTCTCGTGTAGGCCTGCTATCTACCATCTGCCTTGCGCTGCTAACCGGGCTTATTGTGGGAAATAATTATGAATATGTTGCCGCAACCACCGTGGCCTGCAGCCTCGGTCTTTTTTCGGTACGTGATATCAAAAACGATCTCAGTTCTTTTTTGTAACGCCCGGCATCGTTTTCGGTTCATATGCTATAATTTTGATCGGTTTTAATATGACTGCTTTCGAGGGCTGGACCGAACTCGGCAACGACCTCTTCTTCGTGATCATCAATGCCGTTTTTATCCTTTTTACTTATCCCCTGATTCTTCTATTTGAGAAAGTCTTCAAGGTCACTACGGACTTTACCTTGCTTGAACTGAGCGATACAAATCTGCCTCTTCTCAAGGATCTGATGACCCAGGCCCCCGGCACGTTTCATCACAGCCTGCAGGTGGCTAATCTTTCGGAAGCTGCCGCTGGCTCCATCGGCGCAAATGGACTACTGTGCCGCGTAGGTGCCCTATATCACGACATTGGCAAAATGGATAATCCCGGCTATTTTATTGAAAATCAGGCCGGCCCAAATGAGCATGACAAGCTGAAACCCCGGATGAGTGCCCTTGTAATTAAAGCACATGTGAGCAATGGGGTGAAATCAGCGAGGAAACATGGGCTGCCGGAAATTATTATTGACTTTATCAAAACTCACCACGGCACCTCCCTGATTAAGTATTTCTTTAGCAAAGCCAAGGAGAAGACCGACGAGAACAAAGATGAAATCCAGGAGAAAGATTTCCGTTATGACGGCCCTCTGCCCCGAACCAAGGAGACCGGCATCCTGTTGCTGGCCGATGGCGTGGAGGCTGCATCCCGCGCGATGAAAGATCCCAGTTACCAGAAACTGGAAAACCTCATAAATAAGATGGTGGATGATCGTGTTAATGAAGGTCAGCTCAGCAAATGTCCCCTTACCTTTCAGGATCTGCGTACCATTAAAGAAACGTTCCTGAATATCCTCATGGGTATCTACCACAGCCGCGTTGAGTATCCTGAAGACAAAAAAGAGCAGGACAAGGAGCAGGTGGAAAAAGCGGCCAAAGAACCTTCAATTACAGACGACAAGTCTGCTGAAATCACGGTTGATGATACAGACTCTCCCGATCCCCCGAAAATCGATGAATATATAAATACCTAGTGCATGCATTTTGAGGAAGAACTGCAACGTTACCTACAGTTCACCAAGGTAGAAAAAGGGCTTTCCGAGCACTCCATCTATGCCTACAAAAACGACCTTTCCCGCTACCTTAAATTCCTGGAGCAAGACCTGCGCATCAAAGATCTGGGCGGGGTAACCCTAAAGCATATTGAGGATTACCTTGAGGAGCTCTCAGCGATGGACCTCTCAACCAGTTCTGTTGCGCGCAATGTATCCAGCATTCGCAGTTTTCACGAATTTGCTGTTGTGGAAAAGCTTACCGAAGCCAATCCCGCCGAGCTGGTCGAACTACCCAAGAAAGCAGAAAAACTGCCTGAAGTGCTCAATACAGGTGAGATCGAACGCATCTTGGAAATACCCGATCGCACCACGGATCAGGGAATACGGAATGCCGCGATCATGGAGTGCTTGTATGCTACCGGCATGCGAGTTAGCGAACTGGTAGGCATGGAACTGGATCATCTATTTTTTGAAATTGGCTTTATCCGAGTTATGGGCAAAGGCGACAAGGAGCGGCTGGTGCCGGTGGGAGAACAAGCCCAGAACGCACTGGAGCATTACATTGAGTATATACGCCCGAACTATTTAAAAGATAAGAATCCTCAAAAAGCCAAAAACAGGGTCTTCCTGAATAACCGTGGTGGGCCTCTCTCACGCATGAGCATCTGGAATATCGTAAATGATGCGGCGGAACGAGCTGGCATCGAAAAAAATGTGTATCCTCATATTTTTCGTCATTCCTTTGCAACTCATCTTTTAGAAGGCGGGGCCGACCTGCGCGCAGTGCAAGAGATGCTTGGACATTCCTCTATTGTGACCACCGAGATTTATACCCACGTAGATCGCAGCCTGCTGCATCAAGTCCACAAAGAGTTTCATCCCCGATCGTGACTTTATTTCTCTTTTCGAGCCCAATTTTTATGAAAAACACCCTTTATAATTCGTAACTGCACATTAGCCAATCCATACCCTGGACATCATATTTTTTTATATTGTGCTCTTCCGACATGCCTCATAAACTGATCTTTTTGCCATATGAAAAAACTGTTACATCTGCTGCTTTTATTTTGCTTCTTGTTATACTCTCTGCCTGAAGCGGGGTTTGCCCAGGTCGGCTGGTCTAAATCGTATGATAATGCAGCTGTGGTTACTGCCGAACAGCGAGCCTCTGAAGTTGGACGGCAAATCCTGGAACGAGGTGGTAATGCCATAGATGCCGCTATAGCTGTCCAATTTACACTGGCTGTGACTCTGCCGCGCGCTGGAAATATCGGCGGCGGCGGATTTATGGTTGTACACTTGGAAGATGGCACTACCCGTGCGCTCGATTTCCGTGAAAAGGCCCCGAGCCGGTCCACCGAAGATATGTTTATCCGGAATGGAGAATATCAGCCTGATCTTAGCCGCCGCTCGGTGCTGGCTTCCGGTGTTCCTGGTGTGGTGGATGGCATGATCAAGGCCGCAGAACGGTATGGACATCTACCGCTCGAAACGATTCTTGAACCGGCTATACGTTTGGCCCGCGAAGGCTACGAACTCTCATGGATACAAGCCCGCGACCTGAACAACCACGCTGAATCCTTCAAAAAATATGAAAGTTCAACAGCGTATTTCACCAAGGAAATAGGAGAACCCTACGAGGAGGGCGACCTTTTTGTACAGGAAGACCTGGCAGAAACACTGGAACGGATTGCGCGTTTTGGACGAGGCGGTTTTTATTCCGGGCGCACGGCCGAGATGATTGTCAATGAAATGAAAAAGCACGGGGGTATCATTTCCTATCGTGACCTGCAGAATTACGAAAGCACGTGGCGCGACCCGATCAAAGCTACCTTCCTAGGCTATGAACTCAACATTATGCCCCCACCCAGCAGCGGAAGTATCGCCATCGCCCAAATTTTGTATATGATTGATGAACATGACCTTAAAGAAACCGGTTTTAATTCTCCTAGCTACATACACCTGGTTACCGAGGCAATGCGCCGGGCCTTTGCCGACCGTGCCTACTTCCTGGGTGATCCGGATTTTGTGAATATCCCCACTGAAAAGCTGCTGAGCGAATCCTATAACACCGAACGGTTCCAGAGTTTTAATCCCCAGAAAGCCTCCAGCAGCGATGAGATAGACCACGGTTCCATCCCAAGTTTTCAAGTCACAGAATCATCAGAGACCACCCATTTTTCCATCGTGGATAAAGATGGTAATGCCGTGGCTGTGACCACCACGCTAAACGGCTCGTATGGGAATCATCTAGCGGTAGGCGGCGCGGGTTTTTTGCTCAACAATGAGATGGATGACTTTACCGCACAGCCCGGCGAACCCAACATGTTTGGCCTCATCCAGGGCAAAGCCAATGCCGTTGAGCCCGGCAAGCGGATGCTCAGCAGTATGTCTCCCACCATTGTCACCCGGGGAGACAGCGTTCGGATGGTACTGGGCGCTGCCGGCGGCCCGCGAATAATCACTGCCACGCTGCAAAACTTTTTAAATATCGCCGTTTTTCAGATGAATCCTATGCAAGCTCTTACGGCGCCCCGGTTCCACCACCAGTGGCTGCCCGACCAGCTCTACTACGAAACCTACGGCATCACCCAGGATACACGCCGTTCGCTTACCCAGATGGGGCATACCCTTTCCACCACCGATGGTATCGGACGATCTCATATAATTTACGTGGATGAGGAGGCGAAACGACGTGGTGCCGCTGATCCCCGGGGCAACGGGTATGTCACCGGGTACTGATTCAGGCAACAAAATAGCTGACAGGAATAATCATTTAGGGCACTTGCGCACAAAATGATATATTCCCACCGTTAATCGGAATTATTTGGAATCAATATACCTATGGGAGACAGTTCAGAAGCAGCCGTTCAGTCGATAGAATGGCGAGATGACCACGTTCGAATTCTAGACCAGACCTACCTGCCCAACCGAGAAGTGTATAGTGATATTGAAGATGTGGGACGCATCTGGGAAGCTATAAAACAGCTTAGAGTACGCGGGGCCCCGGCTATTGGCATTGCTGCCTCTTATGGTTTTTACCTCGGCATCAAAGATCTGCCAGAAAGCTCGTTTGACAGTTTCTGGGTAGAGGTTGAACGGATTGCCGACTACCTGGAAACAGCCCGACCCACAGCGGTTAATTTGAAATGGGCACTCAATCGGTTGAAAAACACAATCCAGGCGCATAAGGATAAAGATATATCCGAAATCAAGGATATCGTACTTAAAACCGCCAAAACGATCCACGATGAAGATAAGCGGATCAACAAAAAGATCGGGGAAATCGGTACAGAACTCATCCAAGCAGAGGATAAGATACTTACGCATTGCAACACGGGCAGCCTGGCGACCGGACAGTATGGCACCGCTCTTTCAGTTATTTTTCATTCTCACCAGGCCGAAAAAAATATCCATGTGTGGGTGGGTGAAACACGTCCCCTGTTGCAGGGCGCCCGCCTTACTTCATGGGAGCTGATGAATGTCGAAATACCCATGAAGCTTATTACTGACTCCATGGCCGGGTCGCTTATGCAGCAAGGAAAAGTGGATAAAATTTTGGTGGGTGCTGATCGCGTGGCAGCCAACGGCGATACGGCCAACAAAATTGGCACCTATTCCCTGGCGGTACTCGCAAAAGAACACGACATTCCTTTTTATGTTGCTGTCCCCCTTTCGACCATTGATATGGATATTGAGAACGGCGGTGAAATACCGATCGAAGAACGAGAAGGAGAAGAAATTGCCTCATTCAACGGCTCACAAGTAGCCCCTGACAAAGTGGAAACCTACAATCCCGCTTTCGATGTAACGCCGCACCGTTTCATTACTGGATTTATTACTGAGAAAGGTATCATTAAACCGAATTTTAAAGAGGAGTTCGAAAAACTTTTTCGATGAGTAGTTCATCAAATCCACAGTAAGTTAAACCATATATATGCAATCCCATTTATTCCTGAACTAGAGTAACATCCTGCTGTTCACTTCTTCATCTGCGAATAATTTCGGCTCAAAAGTTGACCTCCTTTTTATAACAAATATCCCACATCAAGCGGATTATCAGAATAGGAGTTTGAGCTATTTACGGTTATTTTTCCTTCTATGAAGCCAGAGAAAATACACCAGTATAACATCCACCAGAGGCTAGGCTCCGGTTCGCAGGGCACGGTGTATCTCGCCACCGATACCAAGCTCATGCGGCCTGTAGTGATTAAAATTGTGCATCCCGATCGTGCCTTTGAAAAAAAGGTTCGCCTTAAAATTCTGGAAGAAGCACGTATAGCCTCGGCCATTCAACATCCCAATGTATGTGCCATCTACGAAGTAAACGAGTACGACAAGCGTCCCTATATGGTGATGCAACATGTGCCGGGCAAAACGCTGAAAGAGCAGGTGGACCAAGAGCCGCTGAATCTTCAATTTGCCCTTTCGGTAAGTATCCAGATTGCAGAGGGATTGGAGGAGGCGCACCGCATGGGAATTCTCCATCGTGATCTTAAGCCAGCCAACATTATGATTACCGAGGCTGGACTCGTAAAAATACTGGACTTTGGACTGGCAAAACGCCGAACCGATGATCAACTGGATCCCAAACCGGTTTCTGAAATGAAATCGGGCTATGACGATTCTACTGTCGGGCAGGGTTCGGGCACGAAGCAGTTTGGGACAATTGCGTATATGGCGCCTGAGCTATTTGTGACGGGTCGGAGTACCGAACAGTCTGATATTTTTTCTCTCGGGGTAATCCTCTACGAAATTATGACCGGTAAACACCCGTTCTGGGTCCCCGAAAGCGCAGGTCAGGGTGGACTAATCCACCAGATAAAAAACAGCGATCCCATCCGACCGAGAACCCTCCGGGAGGAGATTCCTGAATCGTTGCAAAACGTGATTCTTAAATCGATCAATAAGCAGCCTACTAACCGGTTTACCTCTGTTTCTGAACTGGTTGAAGCACTCAAAACGATCATGAAAAGCATGGATTTTGAACTGGGCACGGTACCCGGAGAGCGTTCTGCCGTGCTGCCATCCCCGCCTCCCAAAAGCCAGTCGGAATCAAAGCAGCGCAATCCACTGATTTCCATGGTCACCGATTTCTTTGCACAGTCAGGAGATCATGATCCACCAAAAAACTCCATCGCCGTACTCCCGTTCAAACAGGCCCAGGAAATTCCTGATCAAGCCAACCGCTATTTTGGACTAGCCCTGGCTGATGCCATTGCCAACAGGCTTTCGCAGAACAGCTCGGTGCGCATACGTCCGCCGGGTGCTTTCCTATCGCTAACCAGTCGCGATTTTGATGAAATTGAGGCTGGCCATCGATTGGAGTCCGAATTTATACTGACCGGCTCATACTTTCGGTCGGATGAAGGCTTTATGCTTAACTGGCAGCTGCTGGAGGTCTCCGACAAATCGATAGCAACCAGCGGCTCCATTGAAGTACCCTCCTTCGATTTAGTTAAAGTACAGGGAAATATCACCGACGAGGTGGAGCAGGCGCTATTCAGTCTTACAAATCTTGATATCGATAAGTCAGAGAAAAAGCAGGAATCGCTACCGGAGCAGGTTTCAGAAACCTACCTGGAAGCCCGTGCCCTGCTGTCCCGTTTTCTGTGGGGCTCCAGCATGGGGAAAGATCTGAAGGAGAGCAAAAAGAAGTTCCAGACGGTTATTGAAAAAGCACCTGATTTTGCTCCTGCACATGCGGGTCTTGGTCGGGCTCACCTTAATTATGTGGTCAACGGCTTAGGCGGGCACACCCATTTTATGGCTGCCCAGCGCCACTTGGAGAAGGCTCTTGAGATAGACGAAAATAACATAGAGGCCAAACTGCAGCGGGCCTATACCTACTTGTGGCGGGGCGAAAAGGAGCAGGCACGTCGTGATATCCAGTACCTGCTGAAACGGATCAAGCATGATGCGGAAGTGTATATGGGCGCGGGCATTATCTTTCAGCTGGATGGCATTTATGATGATGCCCTCAAACTGTTTAGCATAGCACTTCAGAACAATCCCACGGCAGCCACGCAGATCTACAACCGAAGGGCAAGAGTATATCACTATATGGGTAAGATGGATCAAGCCTGGAATGAAGTAAAAAAAGGGCTCTCGCTGGAACCAAAACACAGCCTGCTTCAAACAACGGAGGGATACCTCCATTTTCGAGCTGGAAATTATGACAAGGCGATACCGATCCTGGAGTCCGTAATTGCCAACGACCCGGCACGCCGCATTACGTATCCCACGCTGGCAATGTGCTATGTAAAAATTGGTGAACCCGGCAAAGCCTCAGAGTTAATTACCGATGAGCTGCTGGCCATCTCAGCCACCGATTGCGAAATGGCCTACCGGATGGCTACCTATTGCGTGGTAGAGGAGAACCGGTCGGAGGCGCTGCACTGGCTTCGGAAAACCATTTATCTTGGCTACGAAAACTATCCCTGGATTGCTTCCAATCCGGCGTGGAGTACGCTGCAAGATCATCCCGAATTCCAAAAAATCATTTCCGACCTTCAGCGCGTCCATAAAAAAAATAAAACCCGGTGGAAGAAGTTTATGTCGGACTTTTGGGATGAATAGGCGGGAAAATACAACTTATGAATACATCTACCGCACGCTACTTAAAGCGTAAGCTAACTTTGCGTAATATAGCTAGGAAAGTTTTTATTTAATCCTGTTAGAATGAATCCCCATCTTCCAAAAAAAGAGTGAACCTTTTCTGCAAAAAGGGGCCACTCTAACTCTACGTTGCAGCTTTTTTTTACGATTCCTTCCTTAATCGCCCAGGCAGATCCCCACGTCCCGGGCGGTCTGAACGGTATCACTATCCAGCTGCACTGATTTCATCTTGCCAGCCACATCGCTGAGCGGAATCGTAGTCAGCTTATTGTCTTTCAGTACTACCAACTGGTTATAGTTTTTGTTCTCCACACAACGAATGGCAGAAGCCCCAAAACGCATAGAAATAAGGCGGTCGTAGGTCGTCGGAGAGCCGCCGCGCTGTAGATGGCCCAGCACCACGGAACGAGACTCTTGCCCGGTACGCTCCTGGAGTTCATCTGCAACTTTTTGAGCAATTCCTCCAAGCTGTTCCTGCTGCCCCAAGGCTTTGCCTTTGGTCACAATTTCTCCGCCTTTTCGTTTTGCTCCCTCGGCCACCACGATCATGGTGTAGTTCTTGCCTTTCGACTTTCGCTCATTAATCTTCTCAATAATCGATTCGTATGTAAACGGAATTTCGGGGATCAGGATAACATCCGCGGTAGAAGCCAATCCGGAATAGAGGGCAATCCACCCGGTATACCGCCCCATCACCTCAATAACCATGAGCCGTTCATGAGACTCTGCTGTTGTGGTGATGCGATCGATCGATTGCGTGGCGATGCTGCGTGCCGTATCAAAGCCGAGCGTCACGTCGCATCCCCACAAGTCGTTATCAATTGTTTTGGGCACGCCAACGATATTGATACCTTTCTTAACCAGCTTGTTGGCGATATGCATGGAACCGTCGCCGCCAATTGCCACCAGCGCATCGATGTTGTATTCATCGAACTTCTCAACCAAATGATCAGAAACATCCTTGAGTCCACGGGTTCCGTCCTCTTTAGTGTAGGGCATTTCAAAAGGATTCCCCTTGTTAGCGGTACCGAGAATGGTTCCGCCCAGCAGGGTTATACCCCGCACCGACGATTCATCCATCTTTATAAAAGGTTCGTCGGTGTAAATAGAGCCATATCCATTTTTAATGCCAAAGACTTCCCAGCCTCTTTTTAGCGCAGCAAGAGTAGCAGCACGGATAGCCGCATTCAGGCCGGGAGCATCTCCTCCTCCGGTATTAATAGCTATTCTCATTCTGCAGCTTCCTCTTCCAGCGGTTCTCCTTGACTTAAAAATACCTGCTCAACTTCGTCGGCTCCAAGTCCTTTCCTCATAATCTTGGCGCGATCTTCAGTCATGTCTATAATTGTGGTTTCCTGGTGGGGCAGCTCCTGCTGGTTGTCGATGATAACATCCACCAGTTTTTCAAATTCACGCAGAAACGGTTCGCGCTTGTACGATTCTAGCTCCTCATCGCCCAAATTCGGCTTTTTAGCCGTGATGGAAACCAGCGGATTGCCGACTTCACGTCCCAACAGTTCGCAAATGGGATAGTCGGGCACTCGTATTCCTACCGTTTTCTTTTTGGGATGAACGAGAAGCTTGGGCACCTCTTTTGTGGCTGGCAGGATGAAGGTATAAGGACCGGGAATCAGCCGTTTAATTAATTTAAAATTATGGTCGGAAATATGCGCAAACTTTGCGATGCCAGAGAGGGAGTCGCACAATATGGTAAGGTGGTCATCCTTATCCATATCCCGGATACTGCGAATCCGTTCTATGCCTTTTTTATTGGTGTATTCGCATCCAATCGCATATTGGCTGTCAGTGGGAAAGAGAACCACGCTGCCCTGCTTGATCATATCAGCGATTTCAAAAATTCGTTTTACGTGTGGTGTTTCGGGGTGAAGCTTGATGCGTTCAGCCATACTACTACCTCATTAGATTTGGAGTTAGTCTTCGCTTTTTCAAGTCCAATCGTGTTGGTCCGCTACAATTTCAGACGCCGGCAGGAATGAGGGCTTTACTGAAACTGTGCTAAAAGAAATGCTGTTTATAATCGTGTGCATAGCGAAGCTTATTATTAATGTGAATATGATGATACCAATTAGATTAATTAATAACATATAGAACGAGCATAGTCAACAAAAAATTTAAATCGCAATCAAAATACACCATTTATATCATGGATCAATCTGTTAAAGCGTTCTGGCTCGGCCACTCCGCGTTCAAACTCGAAAGTCCCGGTGGGAACGACATCTATATCGACCCTTTTTTGAAGAATAATCCAACTACTCTCGACGACTGGAAAGAGCCCTCCAAGGCAGATTATATACTACTCACCCACGGCCATGAAGATCACGTCGGAGAAACTATTGAGATAGCAAAACGCACCGGTTGCGAAGTGGTATCCATCGTAGAACTTTCAGCTCTTCTAAAAAACAAGGGACTGCCCGAAGATCTTGCCGTAGAGTTCAACAAGGGAGGAACTGTAGAATTCGACGACTTCAGCGTTACAATGGTATCAGCCAACCACAGCTCATCGTTTGGGGGGGAATACGCGGGCGATCCTGCCGGATTAGTGATTGCATTTGATGATTTTACCTTCTATCACCTTGGAGATACCAATATTTTTGCCGACCTCGAACTCTATAGTGAACTTTACGATCCGGATGTGATTGCAGTTCCGATGGGTGACCATTACACGATGGGACCGGAAGAAGCGGCTTGGGCTTGCGAGATGATCGACGCCGAATACGCCGTTCCCGTCCACTACGGCACGTTTCCTGTACTGACAGGTGATCCAGAGGATTTTAAATCTTTCACGGAGGATGCCTGCGATACCAATGTCATTATTCCGGAGCCCGGGACGAACTTTCTTAAATAATTTTAGTTTGTTATGAATACCGTGCATGTCGTTATTTGATCGGGATGCACGGGTTTCTTATTTTGTATACCCTTCAAAAATCTTAACAAAGAGATCACAGGCTGCCTCTACAGTACTGTTCCGGATTCACTATATTACACAAATCAACGTCAAATAAAATGTAATAAACTGTGTCTAGTCACACCCCAGAAGAAGTTGCCGTTTGGTTGATAAATAAAATAAAGGATAAAGGTGAACTCCCCCGCAGAAGCGCTGTTGAACAGGTGGCCTCCACCTTTAGTAATGATTATATCACAAACACAGACAAGGGGAACCAAACGCTAACCCAAACGCTACTTCGAAATTTCCGTAGTCTGCGAGATGATTCTATACGGTGGAATGCTGGCAAACAGGCCTGGATATATGACAAAAACGGGGATTCTTCCGAAGGGAAACCACCCTCTAAACTTCCACAAATTCCAAGTGCTGTACAGCCGCAAGATGTTCCGGATGGTGCCCCAAATGATCATCCCTCGCTGTATCTAAACCGGGAGCTCGGCTGGATCGATTTTAACTGGCGGGTTCTGTATCAAGCGATGGATCCACGTACCCCGCTGCTGGAACGGATTCGATTTATCGGAATAACCGCCAGCAACCTTGATGAGTTTATTCAAAAACGTATTGGCGGTCTAAAGCGACAGGAAGCAGCCGGCGTATCGGATCTGAGTCCAGATGGACGTACACCGGAAACCCAGATCGACCTGCTCCAGGAAAAAACCCGGGAGATGCAGCAGAAGATGGCAGATGTATGGAATGATGAACTCCAGCCCTTGCTGCTTGAAGAAGCCTCTATAAAAATTTCACGCTATAAAGAGCTGCCTGATCATCAGAAACAAAAACTCAATGAGTATTTCCTGGACCATATCTATCCCACGCTTACCCCTCTTGCCGTAGACCCGGGGCATCCTTTCCCGTTTATTTCCAATTTGAGTCTTTCGCTTGCTGTAAAACTGAAAAAGCCAAACCGTACGGATTTTAATTTTGCCCGTGTCAAAATACCCTCCAACCAATCACGATTGCTGCGTATTGAAAGTGATACCTACACCTTTCACTATGTAGCAATTGAAGAGGTAATTCGGCAAAACATCGATAAGCTGTTTCCAGGCATGCAAATTGAAGAAACCTGCCTTTTCCGGGTAACCCGAAAATGCAGACCTGCGCAGAAATGAAGAAGAAGCCGAAGATCTGCTTTCTCTTATCTCGGAAGAGCTCCGCGAACGTCGGTTTGCCGAAGTTGTACGCCTCGAGATCGAGAAAAATGTGGACCCGGCGGTCAAAAAACTGCTAAAAGAGGAGCTCAAGCTGGATAATGCCGATATTCAACCCGTAAAAGGATTATTGGATCTGACGATATGTTTCAGCCTTGCCAACCTGAATATTCCCGGGCTACGGTTCGACACTTGAAACTCTCCCATTCCCAAACAGCTCTTCCAGAAGGATCAAAGCGACGAAGAAAAAAATATATTCGAAATAATAAGTAATGGTGATATCCTGGTTCATCACCCGTATGAGTCATTTTCCTCCAGCGTCCAGCGGCTTATTGAAGAGGCTGCCAACGATCCTGATGTACTGGCCATCAAGCAGACACTGTATCGCACGTCAGACGATTCACCTATTGTTAAGTCGCTGATAAAAGCTGCCGAACAAGGCAAACAGGTGGCGGTACTGGTGGAGGTAAAAGCGCGATTCGATGAAGCCAGTAACATTGAATGGGGCAAAATGTTAGAGAATGCAGGTGTTCACGTTGCGTATGGTCTTGTGGGATTAAAAACACACGCAAAGGTTGCCCTCATTGTACGCCGCGAAGACGATGAGCATATAACCTACTGCCACATTGGAACAGGGAACTATCACACGCAAACCGCCGAAATTTACACCGATCTGGGACTGCTTACCAATGACCCCGCGCTGGGCCACGATGTGACCAACCTTTTCCACTATCTGACCGGATATGCGCCCGATCAATCCTACGATAAACTTATGGTGGCCCCTCACAGCCTACGATCTGACTTTTACGAGCTTATTGACCAAGAAATAGAACTGGCACGCAACGGAAAAGAGGGCCGCATAATTGCAAAAATGAACGCGCTCGACGACGTCGGCATTATCCAGCGGCTGTACGTAGCCTCTCAAGCGGGTGTCAAAATTGACCTGATTGTCAGGGGGCATTCGCGACTTCGACCACAGCTTGATGGATACAGCGAGAATATCAATATCATCAGTATTATTGGTCGCTTCCTGGAACACGATCGCATCTTCTATTTCGGTAATGAGGGAGATCCAAAAATCTTCATTGGCAGTGCCGACTGGCGCTCCCGTAACCTCAATGAACGTGTAGAAGCAGTAGTGCCTATCACCCTGCACGCCCTAAAAAAGCGAATCACCTCTATCCTTAAAAAAGCGCTCAAAGATAATCGCCTGGCCTGGGAGATGCACCCGGATGGAAGTTATACACAGCGGCAACCAGTTGAAGGCCAGAAAGTGAAAAATTTCCACGAATTGATGATGAAGGGAGCCTGGAAAAGAGCAAGGCGGTAGGCAAGTTATCGGAGCCTTCTTACTACTCCACAACTAAAAAAGAATTGCTTACCCAATTTTCTGACGTTAGTTAAAAAACTTCAGAATCAGAAAAATGAGTACGCCAGTCACGGAAACATACAGCCAGACTGGAAGGGTAATTTTTGAGAATTTTCGGTGTGATGTGAGCTTGCCTGAAAATGCGAAGTAGAAACTGGTCAATATAAAAGGCACGACCAGCGCTGACAGAATAATGTGAGTAATTAATATGAAGAAGTAGATCGGTCGTATCAACCCCTGTCCCTCAAAAGGCGTGCTGCCATGAAAGTTGTGGTAGATAACGTAGCTAATTAAAAATAGTGTTGAGGTTAAAAAGGCAGTGAGCATCAATTTCATATGCTTCCGGAACGCCCGTTCGCGTATTGCCTTATACCCAAGTACAATCAGAACCGCGCTTGTTGCATTTAATAATGCATTAAGGGCGGGCAGGTTGGTAATTAACGCTGAGCTGTAGTCGCTGCCACCTTTGAAGTAAATCAGCCAGACCAGGAACGCGAAAGCACCTCCACTAATCAACACTATTACACCAAGTGCTTTGGGCAGGCTTATTTCCTTAAGAAATTGAAGAGTGAATTGATCTCCGGGATTACTCATGGGATACTCTATTTTTGCGAAAGAAAATACAAAATCTGGCAGTTGACTTTCCATTAAATTCAACGTTACAAATGGTTTGTAAAAATCGTTCACCCAAGATTACAGATGCCATTTTTTTGTTAGGCATTTTAACCAATAGATTATATTTTAGGTATGAATTTCCAGAGTAAATACTAGATGGTTGTTGGGGAGTCTATTTAGATTTGATATAAATACTTTTGAACGCCTCCTCCAAGGTTCTTTAAGACCGATTTTTTCCATACATTCATGCCGTCTCGACGACCCGTCGGGAGTTTCACGTGAACGTTTGAAATCAGCAACTGATAATCCGATTCTCTTTTGATTTATGGCTCAGATTTTTCCTAAGTGGGCAGATGATATTCCAAGACGGCTTCTAATAGGGGTGATTGTATTTTTAACAGCTATTATTGCAGGTGTTTGGTATTACTTTTCTCCCGAGTTTACCGATGTTGGTTATGCTCCCGAACAACCCATTGACTATAGTCACAAAATCCATGCTGGCCAACTGGGGCTAGACTGCCAGTATTGCCATACCGAAGTATTTAATTCAAAGCAGGCAAATGTGCCGCCCACGCAAACATGCATGAACTGCCACAATCAAATAGACTCACAGCGTCCTGAAGAGGTCAAAAAAATTCGTGAGAGTTGGGTTTCCGGTGAACCTATTGAGTGGGTCCGAGTAAACAACCTGCCTGACTACGCCTATTTTAGCCACGAAGCACATGTGACTGTTGGCGTCGGCTGCGAATCCTGCCACGGACGCGTTGACAAAATGGATGTAGTTGCCCAGAAAGAACCTTTAAGTATGAGCTGGTGTCTCGATTGTCACCGTAATCCCGAGCAGCATCTGCGTCCGGTTGAAGAAGTTACCACCATGGGATACCAGGTTGAAAACCAGATAGAGCTCGGCAAAAAATTGATTGCCAGGCATAATGTTCATCCCCCTACCTATTGTCAGGGATGCCATTATTAATGGAATTAGTTAACGGAATTTATAAATCAAGCATTAAAAGCAATCGATGAGCCAAGAAGCAACTCAAATAAACGGCGATGCTAACGAGGCTAAAAAAGCCAACTACTGGAAAAGCCTTAATGAACTGGCTAAAAACGAGGAGTATGAGAAATTCGTCGAACGTGAGTTTCCGGAAGATGCTACCGAGCTAAATGACAAAGTATCACGCCGGAGCTTTCTTCGAGTTATGGGCGCTTCTATAGCATTGGCGGGCTTTGCCTCTTGTCGCCGCCCTGTGCAGAAAATCCTGCCTTACAGCAACCAGCCAGAAGAGGTCATTCCCGGAGAACCGCTCTATTATGCATCTGCCATGCCGTTTCAAGATGCTCTCACCGGCATTGTGATTGAAAATCATGAAGGCCGACCTACCAAAATTGAAGGAAATGAGATGCATCCCGCCAGTATGGGATCATCCAGTATTTTCAACCAGGGGTCGATTCTTAATATGTACGATCCCGATCGTTCCCGCTTTGTTCGGCAAGACGGTGAGCGATCATCTTACAACGATTTTATAACGTTTTGCAACGAGCATTTCGCCGATACCGAACGCAGCATTGCATTTATTTCGGAGGCGAACTCATCTCCTACGTTCAACAGGCTCAAAAATCAAGCACTTGACCAGTTTTCGAATGCTCGCTGGATTACTTACGAGCCGTTTGGCGAAGATAACGCTCTTGAAGGCACCAATATCGCTTTTGGAGAACGCCTGCGGACGGTCAACCATTTTGATCAGGCCGAAATAATCGTGGCATTCGATGATGATTTTCTCAATCCTGCAGCAAACAAAAATTCCGTTCAGGATACACGTAACTATACGGCGGCACGCCGGGTTGAGTCTCCCGAAGATGAGATGTCGCGATTTTATGCTATTGAGAGCACTTTTTCTTTAACCGGCTCAAATGCCGATAATCGCCTGAAACTTAAATCAAGCGAGATTGAGTTATTTATCTACGCCCTGGCAGCTGAGCTCTCCTCTTCTATCGATGGCCTTATCGAATTTACGGGCTACTCCAATAAGTTTGCAGATCACGACTGGATTGCTGCTTTGGCTGAGGATCTTCTTGCCAATGAAGGAACTTCTTTGCTTACAGTCGGCAACGAACACGCACCAAAAGTGCACGCTACGGTAGCTGCCATTAACACAGCTCTTGGCAATGCCGGAAATGCCGTAACCTATCACGAAGTACCTTACCTGCAGGACCAATACAACAAGGAGGCTTTTGCTGAGCTCGTTTCTGAGCTACAGAACGGAAATATTGATACAGTTGTAATGGCAGGCACCAATCCAGCATTTACAGCTCCATCCGACTTGAACTTCAGCGAAGCGGTGCAAAATGCGGGTACTGTCATCCATCTGGCCGACTACTATGATGAAACTTCGCAACGGGCCAACTGGCACATTAACCGGGCACATTTTCTTGAAGCCTGGGGTGATGGATATTCCTACACTGGAATACGTTCCATCGTTCAGCCACAGATTGAACCGCTCTACTCTGCCGTTAGTGATATTGAGTTTTTAAATGCCGTTGTAACCGGTGAAAAGATAAAAGGTTACGACCTTGTCCGTCAAACATGGCGCAGTCCATTGGGAGGCAATTTTCAATCCAATTGGGAGCAGATGCTGCATGACGGACTTTATGATGAGAACGAAACTTTTTCAGAGGCTTCAGTAAGTATTAGTGCTGAGTTTAAAAGCAGCGTATCCACCTTTGTAGGAGACGCCACCGAAAGTACTGGAATTGAAGTCGTTATTCGTCCTGACTCTACCGTTTTTGATGGCCGCTACGCCAATAACGGCTGGCTGCAGGAACTGCCCGACCCCATGACCAAAATTACATGGGATAATGTAGCGCTCATGAGTAAAGCTACGGCCGAGGAGCTTGGCATTGAACAGGCAGGCCTCGGTGTTGCCAACGTTGAAAAAATTGCAATTACGATCGACGGCACCACTGTTGAAATACCAGCATGGGTGCAACCGGGTCATGCTGATGATAGCATCACGGTTACTGTGGGATACGGGCGCGAAAGAATTGGAAAAGTAGCGAACCGGACCGGAGTGGATACCTATCCGATGAGAAAAACAGGATCCATGCTTTTTGCAACGGATGTGTCAGTGGAAAACGTTGGTGGTTCTTACGAGATCGCCTGCACGCAGGATCATAACAGTATGGAAGGACGATCGCTGTTACGCCATGCCACCCTGCAGGAATACAGGGAAAACCCGGAATTCTCAAATTACGAGTCTTCTTACAATGCTGAACTCCCGGGGCTGGCATACGCGGAAGGAAAAGGAAGTGACCGCCCGATGACGCTCTTTAATCCACAGGATGAGGAGGAGTACCCTGATTATGAGCCGCAGTGGGGTATGACGATCGACCTGAATACCTGCATTGGATGTGGAGCGTGCACGGTGGCCTGCCAGGCAGAAAATAATATTCCAATTGTTGGTAAACGCGAGGTCAGCAACGGCCGCGAAATGCACTGGATCCGAAATGACCGGTACTTTGAAGGCGATGTTGACAGTCCGAATGCCTATCACCAGCCTGTACCGTGTATGCACTGCGAGTTGGCTCCCTGCGAGCAGGTGTGTCCAGTGGCGGCAACCACCCACAGCGACGACGGCATGAACCAGATGACTTACAATCGTTGCATCGGTACCCGCTACTGTGCTAATAACTGTCCCTACAAGGTACGTCGATTTAACTTCTTTAATTACACCCAGGAGTTTTTGACCTCCGGAGATGATCCCGAAGTAGTACAAATGGCGATGAATCCGGACGTAACGGTTCGATTCCGCGGTGTAATGGAAAAATGCACTTACTGCGTACAGCGTGTGAACAAGGCAAAAATCGAAGCCAAGAAAGAAACAGGATCTCCTCGTCCGGAAGATGGCGCTGTTCAAACAGCTTGTCAGCAAGCATGTCCGGCCAAAGCAATTGATTTTGGTGATCTGACCGATGAGAATAGCCAGGTAATTCAGAAGAAAAATAATGAGCGCAACTACCTGCTGCTCGAAGAGGTTAACACCCGACCCAGAACATCGTATCTGGCCAAGCTGAGAAATCCGAATCCCCAATTGGCATAACACGAAATCTGTTTACGTTTAACATGAGTAATTCTTACGAATACGTACCTGAACCTAAGTTAGTAAAAGGTGATCACTCCTTTTCAAGTATCACCTCTATGATTACTAAGACGCCACTGACCCCGGCACCCAAGCTTTGGTATGTGGCGTTTGGGGTTGCCAATTTACTGCTCATTGCCATGCTGGTAGCTGTTGCCTACCTGATCTGGGAAGGTACTGGAATATGGGGACTCAACAATCCGGCCGGATGGGGATGGGCCATCATCAACTTTGTATGGTGGGTTGGTATCGGTCATGCCGGCACGCTGATTTCTGCTATTCTCTTCCTTTTCCGGCAGGGCTGGCGTACGGCGATCAACCGCTTTGCAGAAGCGATGACAATCTTCGCGGTTATGTGTGCTGGTCTGTTCCCGGCTATTCACGTAGGGCGTATCTGGGTGATTTACTGGGTGTTCCCGGTTCCAAACTCGATGGCAGCCTGGCCGAACTTTAGCAGTCCCCTGCTTTGGGACGTGTTCGCCGTGAGTACTTATTTCACGGTTTCGCTTCTTTTCTGGTATGTAGGCCTTATCCCTGACTTTGCAACACTGCGGGATAAAGCCAAGAGTAAAATTGCAAAAATGTCGTATGGAATTGCTTCCCTCGGCTGGACAGGCAGCTTCCGACACTGGTGGAATTACGAAAAAGCCTACATGATATTGGCAGGTCTGGCAACGCCGCTGGTGCTTTCCGTTCACACTATTGTATCGTTTGACTTTGCCGTTTCTGTTATTCCAGGCTGGCACAGTACTATTTTCCCCCCTATTTTGTTGCGGGTGCTATCTATTCCGGGTTTGCCATGGTGTTAACGCTTATGCTTATCGCTCGCAAGATCTACGGTCTTGAGGATATTATGAATATCGACATCATGGAAAAAATGAATATTGTAATGATGGTTACCGGCCAGCTAGTGGCTTTTGCCTATTTGATGGAAGCATTTGTAGCTTGGTACAGTGGCTATATTTATGAACAAGGAATTTTTTGGTTGTATGCCACGGGGCCTTACGCATGGGGCTTTTGGATCTTAATGTTCTGTAATGTTGTTACGCCCCAGTTCCTATGGAGCAAATATATTCGTCGTAATGTAGCCTTGACCTTTATTATCTCTATTATTGTGAACATCGGAATGTGGTTTGAGCGTTTTATGATTGCAGTAGGCTCATTGGCAACGGACTTTATGCCCTCAAACTGGGATTATTATGCTCCCACATTCTGGGACATACTAACCTATGTTGGTACATTTGGCCTGTTCTTCACCATGTTCCTGCTGTTCCTTCGGTTCCTGCCGATGGTTGCCATTGCAGAGGTGAAGGGTGTTATGCCGCAGGCTGACCCACATAATTACGATGACGAAACTAAAGAATATGTAGAACCCAAAACTCAACGTGTGGTTGCAGAACAACCGGAAACTGCTTAGAACTGAACCACTATGGACAAGAATAAAAATATGTACGGCATTCTGGCCGAATTTCGTAATCCGAAAGAGCTGATTGACGCAGCTTCGACTGTAGAAAAATCAGGCTATAAAAAGTTCGATACTTTTGCTCCTTTTCCTATTCATGGAATGGAAAAAGCGATGGGACTTAAAAAATCGCCTCTTGGCTGGATTGTCTTTGCGGGGGCTCTTGTAGGATGTGTGGGGGCTGTATGGCTTATGGTATGGGTTATGGGATATGAATACCCGATGAACATCAGTGGCAAGCCCTATATCAACCTCCCCGTAATGGTACCAATCACTTTCGAGCTTACGGTATTGCTTTCTGCTTTTGCAGCGACGTTTGGCATGATCGCCTTGAACAAACTACCGCGTCTTCATAATCCATTGTTCAACTCTGAACGATTTGAGACAGCATCCGATGACGGTTTCTTCGTATGCATTGAAGCTGAAGATGACCTGTTTGAAGAGGAGAAAGTAAACAAACTATTCAACGATGCTGGTGCCACGCACATCGAAACTATTTACGATGAATAATAAGTATACCGGCTTTTAACAACACATAAGATAATTTCTGAATCGACAGTTAATATGAAAGAAGGATCCAAAGTCAACGAATCATCTGCTTTTGCTTCTATATCCGGAAGCAGCACGCAAGATGGCTTTTTCCTGAAATCTTCAAAGGTACTGGTCCTATTGGTGGTGACTTTTCTGCTGGCCTCCTGTCGTGGAGAAGAATTTTCGCACCAGCCTGTCCATCCCAATATGAATATGGATCAGCAAAACAGATTCGAGGCACAGGAAGAAAATTCCTTCTTTGCAGATAACCGCTCCATGCGTCAACCAGTGGAGGGAACTATTTCACGGGGAAATCTCCGCCAAAATCCAGAATACTATCAGGGAATTAATGCGGATAGTTCCTTTGTAGCTAATAATCCGGTGGATGTAACGAAAGCATTTATTTATCGCGGTCGCGACCAATATAACGTGTATTGTACCCCTTGCCATGGCAAAGTTGGGGCTGGCCAGGGCATTATCATGACAGGGCGGTATGGATACGTTCCCGCACCCAGCTTTCATATTGACCGACTCCGAAACATTGAAGATGGCTATATATACTCTACTATCTCAAATGGCATTCGAAATATGCCTTCCTATGCTCATCAAATTAAGGTTGAAGATCGATGGGCGATTGTAGCTTATGTGCGAGCCCTGCAACGCAGCCAAAATGCTACCGAGGAACAGCTTAAGGAATACAATGTTGATTTAGCTGGTCTGCAGCAGCAGTTCACGGAACAACAAGAGGCTGAAGAAGCCCAGCAGCAAGCACAAGAAGGAGGCGGCGAAGTTTCTGTTGAGCGTGGAGAAAAGCTTTACGTTGCCAACGGTTGCCAGGCGTGTCACTCTCGTGACGGATCGGACGGGATAGGACCGACGCACCAGAATTTAATGGGCCGTACCGAACAGCTTGCAGATGGTTCTTCGGTTACCGTTGATGAAGAATATCTGCGCGAATCAATTGTCAATCCTTCAGCTAAAATTGTAGAAGGATATGATCCCGTAATGGCCCCTTATAGCTACCTGAGTGAATCTGAGCTCAATTCAATCATTGAATACCTGAAATCATTATAGCGATAACCAGTAAGAATTTCGAAGAACAACATGAGTAAACCCAGAATAACCGATACGCTGGAGTTCCCTTCCGACAAGAATGTGACTAATGCCCTGTTTGGAATTGGCATTGTCGGCCTTCTGGCCAGTGGTGTGGGCTATTTTCTTGATCACGACCAGTTTTTCTTCTCATACCTGGTCAGCTTTTCCTTCTTCTCCAGCATTGCGCTCGGAAGCCTCTTCTTTGTAATGCTTCAGCATGTTACGCGGTCTGAATGGAGCGTTGTTCTACGCCGTATTCCGGAAGCAATTTCATCGAACTTCTATATCTGGGCGATCTTCCTCATTCCTGTTCTGCTGGGGATGCACTCCCTCTACCACTGGACGCATGCCGATGCGGTAGCCAGTGACTCGGTATTGCAAGTAAAGGAGCCCTACCTGAACACGCCCTTCTTTATCGTTCGTCAGATTATCTACTTTGGGATCTGGAGTTTTCTGGGATATCGGCTTTATAATAATTCCATTAAAATGGACGAAACAGGAGACTGGGGCCTCCAAACGCTGCTGAGACGAACTAGCGGTCCCGGCATATTTATATTTGTTATCACATTTGCATTTGCCTCCTTCGACTGGTTGATGAGCCTCGATCCCCACTGGTACTCCACCATTTTTGGCGTCTATTATTTCGCTATGAGCTTCCAGGGACTTTTTGCGTTCTTCATCCTGATGGTCTTTTATCTTTGGAATAAAGGTATTTTAACTGAGACTATTCAGGAAAGTCACATTTATGATCTGGGCGTGCAGATGTTCGGTTTCACTATTTTTTACACCTACATCGCATTCAGCCAATTCCTGCTGATTTACTATGCCGCCATCCCTGAAGAAACCCTTTGGTACATGCACCGGTTGGAAGGCGGATATGAATATATGGCCTGGGCACTGTTGTTTGGCCGGTTTGTCATTCCTTTTGTGGTTCTGCTGAACAAAAAAGCCAAGACCAACGCCAAGGCTGTATTAAGTATTTCGGTACTCATCCTGGTTACCCATTTTATCGAACTGTACTGGATCACTATGCCCGTGCTACATGAACATAGTATCCACTTCAACTGGATGGACGTGACTACCTTCCTTGGGTTGGGAGGAATCTTCTTCGGACTCTTTTTCTATCGCTTTAGACAGCAGAAGATGATACCGGTAAATGATCCCAAACTAGAAAAATCTTTACGCAAGCATTAATAAGTCTAACTGTTAGTGCAAGTAAATTAATAACTCCTTATGTCGAACGAAGACAAAACATACAGCGCTGAGTTTAAAGCAAAGATAGCCAGACAGGCTATCGATCAGGCAAAGAAAACCTCGATCAGCTTTCCAAAAAGTATGATGTTCCCGTTTCTACCATATTGACCTGGGCCGTGCAGCTAGAAAAAAATGCCGAGGATATTTTTTCCAGCACTGAAGAACCGGAAGAACTTGAAGAACATATCGCTGATGAAGAGGAAATCGATGTAGAAGTAGATGACAAAGATATTGCCGATTCTATTCAGTATGGCGTTATGTACGACCGGTTGAACATCCGGCGATTAGCTTCCTGGAGTCTTCTGGGAATCGTTTTAGTTGTGCTGTTTGTAATCGCCCTGCAGGAGATGTATCACTATAACCGGCTTGTTTCTGATGAGGCAGCTCTGGGAAGTACCGAGCATTACCAAGTGAACCAACAAAACCGCCAGGCTACGGAAACGCTGAACACCTTTGGAGTTGTTGATTTGGAAAACGGAGTCTATAGAATTCCGATCGACAGTGCTATCAATGAGATGGTTGAAAATCAATAGTACCGAACTGCTGAAAACAAAAACTAGTGTAGCAAGGAAACTGTTTCTATGCTTTCTGCTATTCTTACCCGTTGTGGCTTTTGCTCAGTTAAATACTAAAAAGCCTCCAAACGTACAGGAAGCAGGAATCGAAGAACATCTTGGGGATAAGATCCCACTGAATTTGAAATTTGCAACATCTGACGGTGACTCTGTAACAATTAAACAACTGATGCAGGGTGACAAGCCGGTGATTTTAAATCCGGTATATTACAACTGTCCGATGTTGTGCAGCATGGTTACCGATGCGATATATACCGGGATTAAGGACTTAAAATGGGATCCTGGAAATCAATTCGAGATCATTACATTCAGTTTTGATCCAAATGAACGGCAACAGCTTGCCGACTCAACCAAGCAGGTTTTTATTGAGAAACTCGGACAGAAAAGAGTTGAAAAGGGCTGGCATTTTTTAACCGGTGACCAACCTGAAATCAATAAATTAACCAGCGCCGTTGGCTTTAACTACGACCGCATAGAACGCAACGGCGAATATGCACACAGTGCTACTATCATCTTTTTAAGTCCAAACGGAACGATCACACGGTACCTGTACGGTATCAAATTTGATGAGTTCCAAGTGCGAAATGCGCTGTACGATGCGGCTGATGGCAACATTGGCAGCACCGTTGACAAGATTGTAATGTACTGCTATCAGTACGATCCAAGTTCGCAAAGTTATGTGCCGGTTGCCTGGAGAATCATGCAACTGGGTGGCTTGGCAACTGTTTTAATTCTGGGTATATTCCTCGGTTTCTTATGGCTGAGAGAGAAGAGCCCTAAACAACGACTAGGAAGCTAAACGATCAGAATGGATTTATTCAAAGACCTTTTACTACCTCCCGCAAAATCGACAATAGCGAATAGTCATGATCAGCTATTCGAATTTGTACACATGAGCAGCCTGGTGCTGACTATCGGTATTTTGGTGGCTATTATCTACTTTGTCGTCAAGTACCGCCGTAAATCTGAAGACGAGGTAACGCCTGTAATCACCCATAATAACAAGTTGGAAATCACTTGGTCAGTTATACCCCTGATCCTTGTTATTTTCGTGTTTGGATGGGGATTTCAGGTTTTCCTGAATATGACTTCAACACCAGATGATGCCTATGAGGTACATGTTACCGCTCAAAAATGGCTCTGGAGATTTCAATATGAAAACGGAGCTACCTCAACCGGTGAACTACACGTGCCTGCAGACCGCCCGGTTCGGCTGGTTATGAGCTCAAACGACGTAATTCACTCCTTCTTTGTCCCGGATTTTCGCATAAAACAAGATGTGCTTCCCGGTCGCTACACCTCAACATGGTTTAACGCACCGGAACCGGGAGAATCGATTATTTTCTGTACGGAGTATTGTGGAACCGATCACTCAAATATGACCGGAAGCGTAATTGTGCACAAGGAAGGCGAATTTGAGAACTGGCTGGCTGAAAATGCCGGTGGGGCTTCCAAGCCAGATGACTTGGCTCCTGCAGAATGGGGTAAGCAGCTTGTCCAGGAAAATGCGTGTACCTCCTGCCATTCCTCGGATGGTACGCAACTGACCGGTCCAAGCTGGCAGGGCAAATTTGGCAGCCAAGAACCACTTGCTGACGGTACATCCGTTACTGTCGATGAAAACTACCTACGGGAATCCATTTTACATCCGGGAGATCAAATTGTCGAAGGCTACAGCAACGTGATGCCTCCCTACCAGGGTGTACTCTCGGATGAACAGATTAATGCAATTATCGAATACATAAAAACACTGAATTAATATGGCAACGGCAGAATCAAACTCCGGCTCAAATGTTTCCAAGTTGCAGGTTCGCCGGTACAAACCGGATGAACAGGCAGAAAAGAACTATCTGAATGTTTCTAAAGGTATTTGGTCGTGGCTCACAACGCTCGATCACAAACGCATTGGCCTGTTATACCTTATAGGTATTTCTGTGTTCTTTGCTACTGGTGGAATTCTAGCGCTGCTGGTACGCATGGAACTGTGGACACCTGGCCCAACGCTTGGCTTCCTCACTGCGGATGGGTACAACCAGATATTTACGCTGCACGGGGCTATCATGATTTTTCTTTTCCTTGTGCCTTCTGTACCAGCTGTATTAGGGAACTTCATCATGCCGATTCAGCTTGGCGCCAAAGATGTGGCCTTCCCCAGGCTTAACTTAATGAGCTGGTATCTCTACATGGCTGGTGCCTTGGGAACAATCTATGTAATTATTGCCGGCGGTATAGACACCGGCTGGACCTTTTATACCCCCTACTCCGCCACAACAGGAGGAGCTGTAACAGCCATGACGTTTGGCGTCTTTGTCATCGGGTTCTCATCCATTTTAACGGGGGTAAACTTTATTACTACGATCCATAAAATGCGCTCTCCAGGCCTTACCTGGGGTAAACTCCCCCTGTTTTGTTGGGGATTATATGCAACCAGCATCATTCAGATTCTGGCAACGCCGGTGCTGGCCATAACCCTGCTGCTTGTCGGTATGGAGCGGATTCTGGGTATCGGGATTTTTGATCCCGCTCTCGGTGGAGATCCCGTACTTTACCAGCACTTTTTCTGGTTCTATTCACACCCCGCTGTATATATTATGATTGTGCCTGGTTTCGGTATCGTATCAGAGGTTGTTTCCAGCTTCTCAAAGAAAACCGTTTTTGGATACTGGGCTATTGCACTTTCATCTCTTGCCATTGCCTTTATCGGATTTCTTGTCTGGGGGCATCACATGTTCACCTCTGGTCAGGCTACATTGGCTTCCACAGTCTTCTCCTTTCTTACATTCCTGGTAGGTATTCCCACAGGAATTAAGATGTTCAACTGGCTGGCTACCATGCACAAAGGATCAATCAGCCTGAAATCACCCATGCTGTACGTCTTAGGATTTTTCTTCCTCTTCCTTATAGGTGGTCTTACAGGTATCGTTCTTGCTACGATCGCTCTCGATATTCACCTGCACGATACTTACTACGTAGTGGCTCACTTCCACTTTGTAATGGTAGGTGGTATGGTTATGGCGCTGATGGCAGGTCTGCACTACTGGTGGCCTAAAATGTTTGGTAAAATGTATAACGAAACTCTGGCAAAAATTGCCTGTGGGCTGATTCTTCTCGGATTCAATGTGACTTTTCTCCCGCAGTTTGTAATGGGAGCGCAGGGTATGCCGCGACGTTATTACAACTATGTGGAACAGTTTACTTACTACCATCAGGTTTCTACGGTAGGTGCATTCATTCTTGGCGCCGGTTTTCTCCTCGTGCTCTTCTATCTTACCTACTCACTATTCAACGGTAAAAAGGCCGGAGCAAATCCATGGGGTAGCCGTGCTATGGAATGGCAGATAGCTTCCCCCGCACCGCCTCATAACTTTGAGCATACGCCGGTAGTCATCCATGGTCCGTATGACTATCACCAACCAATGGAAGACTTTCAGCTTGGACTGATACAGAAAACAAATGGTCATGGAGAACATCACGGAGCTGTAGTTCAATCAGAGTCCGATTCAGAAGAAGTTGAGGCTGAAGAGTAGCGTTATTTTGGATTGACCATTTTTAGAGTTAAGTAAGCAACGATAGAAATCTTAGAAAATAAACGGTAATCATGGCGAATCATACAACAGCAAGCCACGTTCAACATCACTTTGTTGACAGCGAGCAGCAATTCAGCTCAGCGAAAATGGGAATGTGGATCTTTTTGGTAACTGAGATCCTCTTTTTCGGTGGATTGTTTGCCGCGTACATCATCTACAGGGCATGGTTCCCTGAGCTGTTTACGCTGGCATCAGAAGAACTGAACACACTCTGGGGCGGGGTTAACACACTCGTGCTGATCGGCAGCAGTCTTACGGTTGCCATGGCTATTAAATCTGCCCAGCTTAATCAACAGAAGGGCATTATTATTAACCTGGCAATTACTATTGCGCTGGCCTGTGTGTTTATGTTGATTAAGTATTTTGAGTATACCCATAAGTTTCATATCGGCATATTTCCGGGTGAGTTTTATACGTATGAAGGAGTCGATCACCCGCAGGCCAATATTTTCTTTAGCTTGTATTATATGATGACCGGCCTACACGGTATTCACGTGGTTGTTAGAGAATAGGGTTGATGGTGCTGGCTTCTTATTAAAGCATCGAAGGGAACATTTAATAGTGAATATTATACTCCCGTTGAGATCACTGGGCTCTACTGGCACCTGGTCGATGTCATCTGGATTTTCCTGTTTCCTCTTTTCTACTTAATTGACTGATATTATTAATAGATAACTAAAAAACTTGAGAGCAATGACGGACACGAACATCATATATCGACCGACAAAATACTGCTGTCAGTGGCAGGCGCACTTTCTATTTTGACGATCATTACAGTAGGCGTACACTACCTGGCACTGCCTCATCCCTGGTCAATTGTTGTAGCCATGATAGTAGCCGTAATAAAAGCCAGCCTAGTGGCACTCTTTTTTATGAACCTCTACTGGGATGAGAAGTTTAATACCATGCTATTTCTAAGTTCAATCGTCTTTTTAGCATTGCTGGTAGGACTTTCAATGATTGACACCCTCTTTAGAACTCCTATTATACCTGGCTTTTAACTCTTTGGATAATATCATTGTAATGGATGCCGGTTTCATTTTGGAACCGGCTTTTTTATTCCGATGATAGGTAAGTAAATGAGCTAAGATCAGATCTTTTTTCCACCTTCTCTCAATGTCAGCAACAGCAGGCACTCCCCACAGATAAGAAAAGCCACACCTACCAAGTGGAATACTTGGTACACAGGTGGCATGCTCAGGTAGTAAAGTCCAACACCAATTAATATTTGAAATATTACAAGGCCAAATACAGCGGCTCCCAGATTTCTAATAAGGCTTGATTTGGCTCTCCACCTAGATAAATACAGCACGGCTCCACCCAGCAATAGGATAGTCCACGAAAAGCTTCGATGGAGTTCATCCATTAATCCTACTTGTTGCAACCACAAATGACGAGGCGGTGGATTAGCACTATTTTTCATTACATCAATCGCCTCGCGTACCTGTGTGCCAAATACAACTTGGATCATCGTAAAAGCAAATAAAGTGGTACCTGTCCAGAATAGCCAACGTTGTACATTAGGATCAATATCGATTAAAATTTCTCTGCTCGTCGCCCTAAATGCTGCGTAAAGCAGTACGACCATAATCACCATAGCCAGAACCATGTGCAGGGTAATGAGCCATTCATTCAGCCCGGTAAGTACCACTTGCCCACCCAGCCAAGCCTGGATAATAACCAACACAAACGCAGACGCCGAACTGTAGAAGACCTCCGGCTGCTTTTTCCGATATTTAAAAGATAGAAGAAATGTGGCTGTAATTAGGAAGCCAATGACAACGCCAACTAACCGATTCAAGTATTCTGTCCAAGTTTTAAAAACATTGAACTGAGAAGCATCAAACCCCTGTGGGAGTTCAGAAAGGGATGTTGGGGGTATCCACAGGCCGAAACATTTAGGCCAGTCTGGACAGCCGAGCCCCGCACCGGCAGCACGGACCAATCCCCCCACAAAAATGAGAAAAATAGTAGCACAAACAGTCGTGATTGCCGTCTTCTGGTAGGTATTAAATTGCATATAATTAATCGGTATTTATGCGTTCTGAACGTGGAATGGTACTAGTAGGTAACATATTGCCATGAAGTATTTATAAATTTATATCCAAAATATTTCAGGGCCTTTTTTTCAAACCTGCTTTGTTAAGCAGCAAAATTTGTGTAATTCCGGTAACAATTTTATCAATTATTTTCTACATTTAGACCCCTAGAAAAATAGTGAACCGCATGAAGTTAAGTACCGATACAACCCTTTCAAAATGGTTTGATACCGAAACATTGGCAGCTTATTATGAGCTGACCAAACCGGGCATAACCTTTACGGTTCTTGCCAGCATGCTTATCGGATTTTTATTGGGATCCGCCAGCCAAATTAACTTTGCGTTGATGGCTCACGCAGCGCTAGGCACATGGCTTATTGCTTCGGGCACTGCCGCTCACAACCAATTTCTGGAGTGGCGGCTGGATGGACAAATGAAACGAACCCAAAAGCGTCCCCTGCCTTCCAGCAAGGTAACGCCAAAGCAGAGCATGACCTTCTCCCTTATTTTGATTCTGGCGGGATCCGCCTACATGTTATTTATGGTTAACCTGCTGGCTGGTATAATTTCCATTGCTACCACTATCATTTATCTCTGTGCCTACACGCCGATGAAACGGGTTTCTGCCGTTAATGTATTTATTGGGGCCATTCCAGGAGCGTTGCCTCCCGTTGGGGGGTGGGCCGCCGCTACCGGGCATCTTGGCGATTTAGGCATGTGGGCACTCTTTGCGATCGTATTTTTATGGCAGGTACCCCATGTTATGGCTATCGCCTGGGTCTGTAAGGATGATTACCGAAATGCCGGATTCCACATGCTTCCCAAAAACGATAAAAACGGTACAAAAGCTGTCTTGCTCATTCTGGGATGCCTGTTAGCCCTTCTGCCCGCTACCTGGGCTCTCTACGCCGTAAACTTGGGCGGAATAACTTACCTGGTCGGCGGCATGATATGCGCCCTTGCTTTCCTATGGTACGGAATTTGGTTTGCCATACAGCGCACTAAAGAGATAGCTCGTAAATTAATGTTCGCCTCGTTTTTCTACTTGCCGGCTGTTTGGGGGATTATATTTATTGACCAGCTTATTGGATAAACAGGACAAAACTTAATTGCCTTTCACCCCCGCCTTACATTAGTTTTTACAATCAGTCGGGATACCAGTTTCTTAGTCGAACCTCGATCTCATCTGATTTTGAGCGTACCAAATTTCTAAACTGTTCAGTATCTTGCCCGCGATAATGGTATGGATAGACAATACCTGGCTTGAATTCCAAAACAGCACTTGCAGCTTGATTGACATCCATTGTAAAGGGAAGATTCATACAAACAAAAGCCAAATCAATATTTTTTAGCGATCTCATTTCCTGAATATCCTCGGTATCGCCCGATATATATACCTTTTCACCGCCCAGCTCAAGTATGTATCCATTACCTCTCCCCTTGGGATGCCGACTATCATCCGCCTCAGGCAAATTATACATCGGTATTGCAGAAATTGAGATACCCAGCTGTTTGGTGCTCTCTCCATTTCCAATAATCACCAGTTGAGTCTTGTAGGAGTCGGATAGGTTTTCAGCGACAGCTTTTGGGACTACAAATATAGCTTTTTCAGTGTTGAGCTCATTCAGTGTTTCTGGATTTAGATGATCCCCGTGTATATCAGTAATTAAAATCAGGTCAGGTTGATCTATCCATCAAAAGCGGATGCCCCACCGTAAGGATCAACGTAGATCGATTTACCCTCCCACTCAAGGACAAGCGTTCCATGCTGTATAGGCTGTATCACTAAGGGACCTGATTGAGTTTCGATCTGATCAGGATCTGGGCGTTGAGCTTTACAAAGTTGAAAAAAAGCAACGACAAATATGAGCGTACAGGTAATGACTAATTGTTTCATTGATAACTCCAAGTTGGTTTGCATGTTCAGAGATGTTAAACATGATCTTATCAAGAAGCTCAGTAGAAACAAACGATCAATTAACAAAATTTGCTGGTAGAAAAAGTCAGCTCTGAGTAAGCATATCGAGATAAATGGAGAGTCAATGCACTTTTCCCAGTCAAATTTTTTTGCAAAAGAGATATTGCTAATAAATAGCCGGGTACTTTTTAGGATTGGCCTCATGCATGAGGTTGTACACCGCCTCAAAGATATCTTCTGCATTGGGCTTGGAAAAATAGTCGCCATCAGAGCCGTAAGCAGCACGATGGTCTCTAGCAGTTAAGCAGATAGGTTCCGAATCAAGATAAAAGTAGCCGCCCTGTTCTTGCAGTACTTTCTGCATCATATAGGCTGAAGCCCCACCGGGCACATCCTCATCCACGAATAAAATTCGGTTTGTTTTCTTTAGCGAATCAATAATCATCTGATCACAATCGAAAGGCAACAGGGTTCGCACATCGATGAGCTCAGCAGAGATATCCGCATCCTGGAGTTCAGAAAGCACTGACTCACAAATATTGCAGGTTGAGCCGTACGATACAATCGTAATATCGGTGCCCTCGGCAATTACGTTTGGTACGCCCAGCGGTATGGTAAATTCACCAAGATTTTTCGGCATCTTTTCCTTCAGTCGGTAGGCATTGAGTGGTTCTATAATAAGCGCAGGGTCATCGCCCTGCAGTAGCGTATTATACATACCCGCGGCTTCGGTCAAATTGCGGGGCACGCACACATGAACTCCGCGAATACCGTTAATAATCATGCCCATCGGAGAGCCGCTATGCCAGATGCCTTCCAGTCGATGCCCACGCGTTCGCACAATAACCGGCGCCTTTTGTCCGCCTGCGCTTCGGTAGTGAAGTGTAGCAAGATCATCACTCAATCCCTGGAAACAGTATAGAAGATAGTCGAGATATTGGATTTCAGCTATCGGGCGTAATCCGCGTAGTGCCAATCCTATGCCTTGTCCCAGAATAGTGGCTTCCCGAATTCCGGTGTCTGATACGCGCGTAGATCCATACTTATCTTGCAGACCTTCCAGTCCTTTATTTACATCCCCGAGCTTTCCGCTGTCTTCTCCGAACACCATGACCTCGGGATATTCTTCAAAAATTTTATCAAAATTATCCCGCAGAACGATTCGTCCGTCAACCTCCTCCGGATCATCGCTATATTCTGGTTTAATCTCTTTTACGTTAAGCGGAGATTGCTCCGATTCGCTGTACAGATGAGAATGATACCGCTCAAAGTTGTCATCAATGCTGTTTACCAGCCATTTTTCCAGTTCTTGCTTGGATGAAAGCTCTTCATCACGCACCGCTCGCATCGCCTTTCTGGCAGCCGAAATAACGTGCCGGCGCAAGGTGACCATTGAGGCATTCATCTCCCTCTTAATGGATTTTAGCGCTTCCTTATGCCGGCTATCGGAAATCATCTTGTCGATAATTTGAACAAGCCCCTTTTGTTCCTCCTCGATTTCACTGGTGAAGGCATCCCACGCCGCCTTCTGTTCTTTTTTTACATACTCCTTGGCGAAATCCTCAATGTCACTCAGCTCTTCTTCAGCAGCATAGTTATTTTCGAGAATCCAGTTTCTCATCTGAGAAACACAGCAGTACTCCTCTTCCCATTGCAGACGCTCTTCTGATTTATACCGCTCGTGGGAGCCAGAGGATGAATGACCTTGCGGCTGGGTTACCTCCTGAACGTGGATAAGAACCGGAACATGCTCGGATCGGGCCATACGTGCCGCTTTTTTGTACGTATCGAGTAAAGCGGGATAATCCCATCCTTTAACTGTTAGAATTTCTATGCCTTCTTTGTCTTCCGTGCGCTGAAAACCGGCCAGAGCTTCAGAAATGCTATCTTTTGTTGTCTGGTACTTTCGGGCAACCGATATACCATAGCCATCATCCCACACCGAAACAACCATCGGCACCTGCATTACACCTGCGGCGTTTATCGTTTCCCAAAATACACCTTCTGTGGTACTGGCGTCTCCTATAGTACCCCATGCGATCTCGTCACCATTGTCAGAGAATTTGTTGAACCGCTCTTCCTCTTGAAGTATATCATCATTACGATAGACTTTGGATGCCTGGGCCAGGCCCAATAAACGTGTCATCTGTCCCGCTGTGGGAGATGTATCAGGGGAGGAATTTTTCTGGGATGTCAAATCTTTCCACGAACCATCCTCATGAAGACTCTGCGTGCTGAAATGCGCGTTCATCTGACGCCCGCCGGAATTAGGATCTGCCTCTGTATCAGGATGAGCATATAACTGGGCAAAAAATTGTCTAACCGTAACTTTACCAATGGCCATCATAAACGTTTGGTCGCGATAGTAGCCGGAACGGAAATCCCCATCTTTAAACTCTTTGGCCATAGCCAGCTGAGGTAACTCTTTGCCATCACCAAAAATCCCAAACTTAGCTTTACCTGTAAGTGTTTCTTTGCGGCCCAGATAAGATACTTCACGACTGGTTACCGCAAGCCTGTAATCTTCAAGAATCTCTTTAACTTTCTTCGGTTTATCACTGGCAATTTCCCCACTCCTCTTCGAGTTTTTACCGTTTTGCGAGATACTTGTTTTTGCGTGAGTATCAGCCATTGTGAACCATTTTAGTATTACCGGCAGAAACTAGTCAATTTTAAAAAATGTGAATTTCTTCTAGATAGATTTATACAATAATAATAGAATCGGGTTTTATTTACAAAACAGCTGGTCCTAAAGAACCTATTCATAACAATTATTTCATTAAATTTCAGAAGGCACCATCCGCATCTTTTAAGATAAAAAAAGTGTTTATGAGCTAAATCCACCCCGCGTCAATTTTATGGGATCTAATGCTTCATCGAGCTCTTCATCCGAAAGATCCGTCATCTCTTTCGCAACCTCTTTAACGGGACGTTTTTCGGCAAACGCCTTTTTAGCAATTTTAGCTGCTTTATCGTACCCGATGATAGGATTTAGCGCTGTTACAAGCACGGGATTGCGTCCCACCATATCGTCAATTCGCTCTTTATTGGCCGAAAGACGAGACACGCTTTTGTCGGCCTCAACACGGGCAGCATTTGCAAGCAGAACAATTGACTCCAATAGATTTCTGGCTACAACCGGCAGCATAACATTGAGTTCAAAATTCCCCGCCTGACCCGCTACCGTAATCGCCGAATCGTTGCCTATGACCTGGGCACAGACCATGGTCAACGATTCCTCAATTACCGGGTTTACTTTGCCCGGCATGATCGACGATCCCGGTTGCAGGGCCTCAAGCTGCAGTTCACCGATTCCACTGTTCGGACCGGAGTTCATCCACCGCAGATCATTCCCAATTTTCATCAAACCAACGGCTATTGTTTTCAGCTGGCTGCTTAATTCCACCAGTGCATCGACCGTGGCCTGGGCCTCAAAATGATTTTCAGCCTCTCTAAAACTGAAGCCTGTCTCACCTGAGATAGCTTCAGCAAAACGGGTCCCAAACTCCGGATCTGTATTCAATCCCGTTCCCACGGCTGTACCACCCTGAGGTAACTCCTGCACCCGTTCCAGAGTCGACTCCAATCGTTCAACGCCAAGTTGCAGCTGGCGCGCATAGCCTTCAAATTCTTGCTTAATCGTCACCGGCATGGCATCCATCAGATGGGTGCGACCGGTTTTGACAATATCGGACAGCTCTTCGCCTTTTTCCTGGAACGCTTCTTTGAGGTGGTTTAGCGCTGGAATTAACTGTTTTCGAACGCCCAGAGTTGCAGCAATACGGATAGATGTGGGAATAGTATCGTTCGAGCTTTGTCCAAAATTGACGTGATCATTGGGATGGATTTTATCCTCCCCTATAAGTTCGTTGGCCCGCTTGGCTATTACCTCGTTGGAGTTCATATTTGAGGAGGTACCCGAACCGGTTTGAAAAATATCGATCGGAAAATGATCGTCCAGATCGCCGTCGATCACTTCCTGGGCGGCTTGCTGTATCGCATCGGAAAGTTCGGGATCAAGATATTCAAGGTCTGCATTTACTTTAGCCGCCATTTTTTTGACCAATCCCAGGGCTTCAAGAAATTCGCGCTGAAAGGTAATACCACTAATCGGGAAATTGTCGACTGCCCGCTGTGTTTGTGCACCGTAATAGGCATCTTTGGGGACCTTGACTTCTCCCATGGAATCTTTATCGATACGAAATTCACTCATGATCAATCATCCTCCACTTAATTTCTAAATTCAATTGCTGCTGCCTAATCAACTAATCGTGCAGTCCTTTAGGCTTTTTAAGGTAGGTAATTTCTGTGAATTAATAATGAATAATGCCGATGAAATTGCTGCTGAATTCCCAACATTTATCTTTACTAATTAAAACGGGTATAGAGCCCATCCAGCTTGTACATACGGTATGTTTTCTCTCGCTCTGCGCCCAATCGTTCGGCGACACGTATCATATTGGTATTGCTTTCCAGCACCCAGCTTAGCTCAGAAGAGTAAATGCCCTTTTCCCTGCCGTTAATAATGGCCAGGCGGTGAAACAGCGCATCAAAACCCTTACCCTGGTATTCAGGCAACACTCCCATAAGGGCCGTTCGAATCCGATCAATTTTTCGTTTATACCAGAACAGCTTAAGGAAGCCGAACGGGAAAAGCGTTCCATTCATATGCCTTAAAGCCTGGTTAAGGTCTGGCAGCCCGATTGAAAAGGCTACCGGTTCACCCTCAATTTCTGCTATATGGGCAAAATCAGGATCCAGAATCATTTTCAGATCTTCGGCCAGCGTGTTCAACTCCTCTTTGGTTAGTGGAATAAATCCCCAATTCCCCGACCATGCTTTGTTAAAAATCTTACGTACTATTTCTATCTCTTTATCAATATTTTTCAGATCAATATTACGTATTCTAAGGGTAGGATAACGCTTGTTTATGATCTCAGCAGCCCGGTTCATACGATCTAGAGCTACCGTGTCCTGATTTACGCGAAATGCCAGCAAATCCATCTCTTTCTGTAAACCTATCCCCTTCAGCAGATCATCATAGTAGGGCTTATGGTAAGGCATCATGATACTGGGATAATAATCGAACCCATCAACCAGAATACCAATTTCATCCATCATACTGGGATTGGCAGGTCCCAACATTCTATTGAGTCCACGGTCTTTAAGCCAGTCAATGGCAACCTTGAACAAAAGCTTGGCAACCGAGTCATCATTGATGCATTCAAAGAATCCAAAAAAGCCGGTATTTGCATCGTGGTAATCATTGTATCGCTTATCCTCTATGGCAGCGATCCGCCCACATATCTCACCATTTTGCTCGGCCAGGAAGAGTGCTATTTCAGCATTCTCATAGAATGGATTGTTTTCAGTGTCGATGAGCTTTTTTTGCTCCATCTTGAGCGGAGCCACCCAATATTTGTCACCAGCGTAATGAGTATATGGAAATTCCAGAAACTGCTCCCTCTCCTCTTGGGAGGAAACAAAGCTAACGCCGTTTGTTTTGGAATTTTCCTCCACAGTGCTAGTCGAGGTCTATCAGTGAGTGGCCGTTTCTGTCTATTAATCCACGTTTTATGCCCACTTTACGAAAGGCTTCCAGAATTTTATTCAGGTGATCATCGGTATGTGTAGCCATATAACTGGTGCGCATAAGCGACTGACCTTTAGGCACACCGGGAGGGACCACGGCATTTACATACACTCCGGCCTCAAAAAGATCTTTCCAGAATTTGAAGCACTCAATCATTTCACCTATTACCACTGGAATAATCGGAGTTTGACTCGACCACACATTGAAACCCATTTCGCGAAGTTCCTTGCGCATGTAGTCCGAAATATTGCGGAGCCGCTCCAGGCGCCAAGGCTCTTCTTGCAGAATTTCAAGCGCTTTCAACACCGTGGCAACATTGGCCGGCGGCATGGAAGCACTGAAGATATGTGCCGGAGAATGGTGCCGGATATATTCGATAACCTCTTTATCACCAACAATAAATCCACCGAGCGAAGCAAAAGACTTTGAAAACGTACCGCTAATCAAGTCAACTTCATCCATCAGGTCGAAGGTTGAGGCAGATCCACGGCCGCCGTCTCCCATTACACCAATTGCATGGGCATCATCCAGGTACAAGCGGGCACCAAATTCATTCTTCAGCTCTACCAGCTCAGGCACTTTTGCGATGGTGCCGGACATGGAGAAAACACCATCGCTTACAATCAGCTTACCCGCGCTTTCATCGGCCCGCTCCATCAGCATGCGTAGCTGTTCAATATCGTTATGCCGATACCGCATCGTCTTTGCATTTGAAACAAGCGTACCGGTAACGATGCAAGCATGGTTGTCTTTGTCAGAAAAAATAATATCCTTGCGGCCGGCAATGGTCTGTATAGATCCTTCATTGGTTTGATAGCCTGTACTAAATAACACGCAGGCATCTTTCCGCATAAAATTAGCCAGCTTTTCTTCAAGCTCCAGGTGCAGATCCAGTGTTCCGTTCAGGTAACGAGACCCTGTGCAGCCAGTACCATAATCGGTGATTACATCCTGGGCTGCTTTTATTACCCGCGGATCGTTCGTTAGCCCGAGATAGTTGTTGGAACCGGCCATTATTACTTCGCGGCCTTCAATCTTTACCGTGGTTCCGTCGGTGGCTTGCAGCGGCTTAAAATAGGGATATAAGCCTTCAGCCTTTACTTCATCGGCTTTAGTAAAGTCAAAGGCTTTTGAAAATATGTCGTTATTCTTTAGATCGGTGTTAGAATCAGCCATTCCTTCCAAATTTCGGCTTTTGATGAGTGCTTATCTAAGCAAATATAGCTCCATTAGGAGCAGCAATCAAATTATGATTATTATATTGTTAAATTTATGAATCGGCTTTCGTACGGTCCTTTTTAACCTTTCCCATATAGTCAATGTATTTTTGTGCCACATGTTCCCAGCTGAACTGCTGTTCTACAAAAACACGTGTTTGCTCAGAAAACTCTGTTAGGCCGTTACGGGTTAATTGGCAAATTTTTTCCGCAAAGGCCTGTTCATCCAACGGAGGCACCCGGTACCCGTTCTTACCGTTGGTAATTACATCTTTAATGCCTTCAAGATCAGCGGCTATGGCGGGTGTTCTTGCCATGTTGGCTTCAAGCAGCACAATGCCAAAACCCTCCATATCCCCACTTACCGGTATGTTTGGCATTACAAAAAGATCAGCGGCGGCGTACGATTTTTTCAGCAGATCTTCCGGCTGTTTGCCCAACAGGTAAATTCGATCTCTCTCTGTTGATTCCTCCCGTGCTTTCTCGATATTTGCAGTTTCAGGACCTTCACCAATGGTAACAAAAATCAGGTCGTCTCGCAGCTTGGGCAGAACGTGTCGGATAAACCATTCGTGCCCTTTCCGCTTTACCTGGCGCCCCACCGAAAGCATCATAAATTTGTCCTGCAGATCAACACCAAAATGTTCCCGTATCTCTTTGCGGGATAGTTCCTTATCGGGAAAATGCTGAAGTCGCTTCATGTTAAATCCGTTGCCCAACGCCACTCCTTTGTCGGCGGGCAGCCCGCGCTCGCGGCAAGCCTGCAGTGTAGCTGTAGAAACCGAGATGACTCCATCGAGACTGTCAAACACTTTGGGCACAAACCACTGATAAGCTGAAACCGGCAGCGTTACATCCTGCCCATGATTTATAGTAATCATCGGGATATCAACCTTGTTTTTAATGAAATAAGCCAGGCTGGCAGCAACCATGGATGAAAACAGTATGACATCGGCACCGCTCTCCCGGGCTTTGTGCGGCAACCGGAACAGCTGCTCATAAAGAAACAACGGAGCTTTATAACCAATGGCATCCCAGCTGGTTCGCAAAATTGTGGTTTCAACCTCGATATCATCCCTTTTGCGAAACTCCTTTAAAAGCTGCATGCTTACACGCTGCATGCCTCCTATATTTTCAAGGGGAGCTCCCTTGGGTGGATGATTATGGGCTACATATAAAATCTTCACGAATAGTCAGTCCTAAAATTTCAGGGAAGACACCGGCTCCTCCAACGCCTCCCGATAGTTTTCCAGAAGTTTTTGATTCACATTATCCCAGGAATAGGCCAGCGCTTTCTGGCGGGCGGTTTTTCCCATCCGTTTGCGCAACTGTTCATCTTCGGCAATTGTTCGAACGGATTTAGCAAACTCAACTGTATTTCTCGGTGGTACCAAAAAACCATTCACCTCCGATACCACCAGTGATTTACTGCCGGTTGCATTGGCCACAACGCAAGGCAAACCACTGCTCATCGCCTCCAGGGTTACATTGCCAAAGGTTTCCGTATCAGATGGGAACAAGAAAATATCACTGCTGGCGTACGCCCGGGCCAGCTCATCGCCCGTAATAAAACCTGTGAAGTGGGCTTCGGGCAGCATCTGCTCCAGCTCCTCTTTTGCGGGTCCGTCTCCCACCACCAAAGCCTTAATATTCAGATCGGTTTGCTTGAGTTTCTTGATGGAATCGACATATGTTTGCAAGTCTTTTTCCCACACTAAACGAGACACAAAAGAGACCACCATCTCATCCTCCCCGACCCCGATAGACCGCCGCCACTCCATATCACGTTTGTCGGGATGAAACTGTTCGGTATTTACCCCGCGCGCCCAGATTCTTACCCCCTCTTTAATTCCTTTTTCATTCAGCTCGTCCGCCATGGAGGGTGAAGGTACATACACGTGCTTGCACTGGTTGTAGAACCACTTTAAGTATTTCCATGCCAGAATTTCGAGCATTTCCAGGTTGTAATACTTCAAATAGCTTGTGAAATGAGTGTGATAGGAGGAAACAATCTGTATATTTTTGGACTGAGCATGCCTCAAGGCGCTGAAGCCCAGAATATCCGGGCTGGCAATATGGGCCAGATTGGCGTCAAACTCTTCCAAACGCTGCTGGGCAGAATCAGGAAAGCCAATCGTTAAGCGATATTCGGGGCGGCCCGGCATGGGAACAGAGGGCACTTGAACAAGTTCTCCAACATGATCGATAGCTGGTTCTTCAATTGTTGGTCCAAACACCAGTACTTCTATGCCCTGACGCTGTAAAAAATCTACCAGCCGATTCAGGGTTAATGATACCCCATCCCGGATGTGGTTGTAGTTACCGGTAAATAGTGCAATACGCAGTTCATTCATATTTTTTCAAAAGGACTGGTGTGATTCGTATCTTTGTAAAATGTTGCATCATTAATAATTAAATCTGGAATATAACAATTTGATGAAAGCCTTTATAACCGGCGGCACGGGATTTATCGGCAGCCATTTGGCTGATACCCTTATCAAAGATGACCATTACGCTGAAGTCCGCTGCCTTGTGCGAAACCATGAAAAATGGTTGAAGGGAATCGATTACATAAAAGTTCCCGGTGATCTGCACGACATTGCAACCCTGAAAGATGCACTGCAGGGGGTAGATGTGGTATTTCATGCCGCAGGAGTGGTCAAAGCCCCTGACTGGAATCAGTTTGAACGTGCTAACGTAGACGCCACCGAGCACCTGATCCGGATTGCTCAAAAACAGGGGGTGAAGAAAATTGTGGTTCTATCCTCCCTTGCCGCGGCAGGCCCGAGCTCCAAACACGGCGGACCTGCTACCGAAGACCAGCCGATGAAGCCCGTAAGCATGTACGGGCGCTCTAAAAAGAAGATGGAACAGATGATCCACAATATTGCCGATGAGGAAATTTCTATCACGATTCTACGTCCCTCAGCCGTATACGGACCGCGCGAAGATCAGATCTACTCCTTCTTTAAGATGGCAGACAAACGTATCTGTCCGATCATCGGTGATGGCGAAAAGCCCAAAATTTCGATGGTATATGTCTCCGATGTTATACAGGCCATGCTTAAGGCCGCCGAGCAGCAAACCAGCGGCGTACACACCTACTTCATCTCGGATAAACACTTGCACACCTGGAATCAAATCCGTGAAACAAGCATGCGGGTGTTAGGTAAAAAAGCTATTCCCATTTATATTAAACCGAAATTTGTAAAGAAAATAGCGGGGGTAATCGAAAAAGCTTCATCCGTTTTTGGAGTTTATCCCGTTATAAATCGTGACAAGGCAAACGAGCTGATCCTGGAGTGGACCTGCTCTATCGAAAAAGCTCAACAAGAACTGGACTACACCCCTAAATATTCGCTCGGAGAAGGAATTTCCCGAACGATTCACTGGTACAAAATGCATCATTGGTTATAACAGCACTCAGATAAATTATGAACATTCGAACGTCGATATTTCTAGCCTTTTTTACTGCATTCGTCACCTTAACGAATTCCGTTTTGGCACAACCGCAACTGACCAAGGATCTCTCCTACGTTATGGAGATTCCATCAGTTGTTGCCATGGAAAGCTCTCCCGCCCATATGTATGTACTTTCTGAATCGGAGGGGATGGTGCTTTTCCGAAGTAATCCTGATTCCCTGCAGTGGCTCTACTCCTCTACTGGCATGCAGCGGCGGGGGAACAAGATGACTGCGGACATCCGGTTTGCGTATCTCTTTGGGGATACAAGACGTCTCACCGTGCTGGAACCTACCTCCGTTCTGGGAGTGTATTCTTCCACACAGTTACCGGCCCAACCCCTTGATGCCGAGCGCATCAGCCAATCTCTTTTCGTGGCCATGGGCAGTGAAGGCCTGGGGCGACTAAGCCTCTCCACACCTGAATCGGTTGACTCCGCCATAACCAAGGTTGAACAGCAGCGATTAGTCAACCAGCAGGTAATCGATCTTGAATCCAGCTTGTCACAACTATTTGTGTTAACCGATAACGCGTCCCTGCTGATTTTCAATCGGGATGATGACCAGGTAACCTTTTCGGATGAATACCAGCTGGATGAACCCCTCGAACATATTTTTGTGATTGGCGATCTTATATTGGGATCAGATTCCTCCGGGAGTATCTATGAGATCGACGGGACTGGTAACCTTGCTGAAATTGGAAGCATCAACGAATCGGTTAAAAAGATAGAATCATGGCAAAGCTGGCTGATCATCAAGGGTGAATCCAACAGGCTCTGGACCTCCTACAGCAATCGCGAACCTCAGGTCTGGAAATCGGACCGCGATGCTGGCAACTATATCACGGTAACCGAAGATCAGCTTTGGCTGTGTGAATATAACCAAGTCACCAGGGTTAGTACCTCTGCAGACCAAGCCAAGCAGGCAACAGGGGGAACATCATCCACCGAGTCCACAACCTCGGAGCTGCAGCTAAAACCAATCTCTAATATTACAGTTCCCAACGCCAAGCCAGTTTTACAGGCGATTGAACTCCAAGGCAATTATCCGCTGGATAAAGTTCAGTTTGCCTATCAATCAAATATTAAAAATGCCACCATCAAAGGGAATGGGTTTTACTGGCAGCCGTCTTCCAATGATGCTGGCAGGCACCAGTTCAAAATAATAGCCACCTCTTCTGACGGGCAGGTGGACAGCACGAGCTTTACTGTGGATGTACGCTCATTTAACGCACCACCGCGCTTTAGCCCGATCCGGCCAATAACCATTCCCGTAGGCGAACCATTCACCCTGCCGATCAACGCTACTGATCCGGACGGAACAGATCCCAACCTTATCCGTTATATTGGCGTTGACATGCCCGAGGGAGCCACCATCAACGAGCAGAATGGTCGTTTCCAATGGACGCCTTCAGCCCGCCAGATTGGCGAAAATTCATTCCAGGTCGTAGCCACCGATCAGTTTGGTGCTGCCTCGCAGATTGACGTTACAATCCGTGTGATTGAAATAAATCGCAGTGAATCTGGAGATTAGGAAGGATTGAATGGTTGAAAAACTGGAGGATTAAAGGTGGATAAGGAGTGTCCAAACCTTCTGTTATAAATATAAATAGTCCTCCTGGAAGGCTTTCTCTTGGAATATATGTCGGGTGCAGATCGAATTAAATCCTAAATACCAGGATTATGTGTGGGGTGCCTTTTCCTGAATTTGATCGAGCTTCTGTTGCATAACCCGTTTTACCTGGTTGAATTCTGCCATAGAGCTGTCGGGCACTGATTCTGAGGCGGGCAAATCTACTTTCAGCGGATTAACATATTGGTCGTTTTTGTAGAGCGTGTAGTGCAGGTGCGTACCAGTAACGCGGCCGGTAGCTCCGACATACCCAATTACCTGGCCCTGCTCTACGGAAGTTCCACTACGAATACCACTTGCAAAACCGCTCAGATGAAGATAGGCCGTTTCATATGTACTGTTATGTCTCACTTTAACATAATTTCCGTTGGCGCCCCGGTACCGCGCTTCTGTTACGGTGCCATCTCCAACTGAAATAACGGGCGTGCCGTGCGGTGCAGCATAATCAATACCGGTATGAGGTACACGCCGTTTCAATACCGGGTGAAACCGATTGCGATTAAAATGCGAGCTGATACGCTGGCTATAATTAAAGGGTGCTTTCAGGAGTGCTTTTTGCACGCTGTTGCCGTCTTCATCGAAAAATCCATCCACTGCTTTATTCTCAAATCTATATGCTTTATGGGTTTCCCCGCGGTGGGTAAACTCGGCAGCCAAAATCTCACCCGTTCCATAAAATTCGTCATCCACAAACTTCTGTTCATAATATATTTTAAAAGAATCACCCTTTCGCAGGCTGAAAAAGTCGATTTCCCAGGCATAAATCTCCGCAAGTTTATTAGCCAGCAGGGGCGTTAAACTCTGATCCATCATCGCCTCGTACAGGGAGCTGGTGATTTCGGCAGAACCAACCGCCCGCTTTGTGATAATCTTCTTCTGGTCTTTGTAAACATTCAGGGAATCCTGCCAGTCAAACACAACATATTCCACCGGGCTCGGTTGCCAGACCATCCGCGATATTTTCGTGCTGCTGTCGGATGAGGCGTAGATTCTATATGCTTGCCCCGGCTTGAAAGATCTCAGGTTTACAACGTTCTGCGCTTTATTGGTGATCGAATAGATCTTCTGGGAGATACATCGTAGCGATCCAAAATTTCGTAAAAACTTTCGTTCGGCTCTACGCGGAAATCACTCACCATGGATGAATCGTACGGAAATCCGTAACTGTCGACCTCAACCTTCTTGACGGGCGCAATGGTGGTATCCACCTGCACTATGTTTTCATTTTCGGTTGTTTTTTCGGAATACTTATCGGAATTATTGCAGGAGATAAATACAACCAGTGAGAGCGTTAAAACAAAAAATAGTTCGCGCATGCAAAGTAAATTTATGAGCAGTTAATGTATGTAAGCCGATTTTACAACCTTGGTTGGAGAAACAATAATAATCGGTCTGTTTCTTTTTTCCAACGGATAGATTTTCCTATTTTTAATTTCAGTATTTATAAGTACGTAGATCCTGAAATAATTCCCTATTCCGCAATTATTTCAGGAGATATTTTCTCATCCATTTTCAGATATCAAGTCTGAAATCTCAATTCGATTTTTTCAAACTGCATAATAAATTTTTTCGTGTCTGAAAAACAGTTTAGGCAACACCTTCTTTCTTGGTATGACGACAACAAGCGCAATCTTCCGTGGCGCGACTGCGACGATCCCTATAAAATTTGGATCTCGGAAATTATGCTACAGCAGACACGTGTGGATCAGGCTACGCCCTATTTTCATCGATTTATTGACCGATTCCCTACTGTCCAGGATCTGGCGGAAGCAGACCAGCAGGAGGTGCTGAAAGTGTGGGAAGGACTCGGCTATTACAGTCGCGCGCGTAATATGCACACTGCCGCCCGGCGCGTGGTGGATGAGTTTGATGGCAAAGTACCAGATAGCTGGGATGAAATTACATCCCTCAAGGGCATTGGCCCTTACACCGCATCAGCAGTATTGAGCATCGCGTTCGGCAAACCATACGCTGTGGTGGATGGCAACGTACTGCGGGTACTTACCCGCTTTTTTGGCATTGAAAACGATATCCGCAGCACCAAAACCAAGAACCAAGTCCAGGAACTAGCCGATAACCTGATTCATAAAGCTCGGCCCGGCGACTTCAACCAGGCGGTAATGGAACTGGGAGCCACGGTCTGCGTGCCATCTAATCCGGCGTGCAATGAGTGCCCGGTTAACACAAACTGCACCGCATTTAAAACGGTAAAGCAGGATGAAATACCATATAAATCTCCTGCCAAAAAGAAACCGCATCACCAGATTGGGGTAGGCATTATTCAGAATAAGTATGATGAAGTGCTGTATCGCACTGCGTCCGGAAGATGCCATGCTGGGTGGACTCTGGGAGTTTCCGGGCGGCAAACAAAAGGGAGATGAGCAGTTGGAAGAAACCGTTATCCGCGAGCTTAAAGAAGAGCTGGATGTGAAAGTACAGATCATCCGCCCGTTTATGAAACTGGATCACGCCTATTCACATTTCAAAATTACCATGCATGCCTTTCTCTGCAAGTTGAACGATGGTATCCCTCAGCCCAAAAGCAGTCAGCAGGTGAAATGGATCTCAATTGAGGAGCTCGGGGATTATCCCTTCCCCAAAGCCAACCGACGCCTCACAGAAAAGCTGATGAAGCTCGGACAGGGCCAGCAGGAATTTGATCTTTAGATCTCGTCATTTTTTTCTGTCTCCCAAGAAACAACACACCGTAGCTTCAGGCACAGTTTACACATTTAGCGGTCCAGGGCATAAATTTCAGCCTTCCGACGGGAATCCCATTCCCGCACTTTACACATTTCCCGTAACTTCCCTTTTCCAATTTTTCTAAGGATCGTTCCAGCTTTTGCAGACGGTTTTTCTGCTCACGCAAAGCCTTGTCATTGATCGTTTTGTTGTTGATGGCATCCATCCGTGAGAGGCGCCCGTAGGCATTATCGGGCTCAATTGGCTTTGTTAGTTCTTCAAGCTGTTCTATCTCTTCTTTGGTCTCCTCAATCTTCTCGAAAATAATCTGCTTCATCTCCTTTTCTTGTTCCTTATCCATAATAAATAGACGAGTCAAATCATAGTTAATAGCTTGAACTCAACTGATATCAAAATAGAAAAAGATCTCAAAACTTGATAGCAGAGCTGCCTGTTTTCCAATCCAAACAATAGGAACGGAACGAGATAGATAAGGTTTCTGGCTCTATTTACTCTAGTACTTTACTGTATCGAAATAGAAAAAGGGAGAGGCGAAAACCACTCCCTTCAATTCAGACTCGGTTAGATTTGCAGCGTTACATCATATCATGCCGCCTGGCATGCCACCGCCCATGCCTCCGGGCGCGCCAGCTCCGGCACCGGCAGGTGAGCCGTCGGAATCTTCATCTTCGGGCTGTGTGACCGTTACATTGGTAGTAAAGAGGACCCCTGCTACGGAAACGGCATGTTTAAGCGCGTTTTTGGTCACTTTGGCGGGATCAATAACACCAGACTCAACCAAGTCTTCATACTCCTCTGTACGAGCATTGAAGCCATAGTTTCCAGATCCTTCCCGTACATTGTTAACCACAACACGACCCTCTTTGCCGGCGTTATTGGCAATCTCTTCGAGCGGGGCGGTGATCGCATTTCTCAACAGTTCAACGCCTGCGGCATAATCATCGCGCCCGTCAGACTCAACTACAACCGATTCAGCGGCGCGAATCAGTCCAACTCCGCCGCCCGGCAGAATACCTTCTTCGAGGGCTGCCTGGGTAGCGTTCACGGCATCCTCGGCGCGCATTTCTCGCTCGTTGGCTTCCATCTCAGAGGCCGCGCCGATATGGATACGTGCAACGCCGCTGCTGAGCTTGGCCACCCGCTCCTGTAGTTTTTCGCGATCGTAGTCAGAAGTGGACTGCTCAATCTGCTTGCGGATCTGTGCTACGCGATCCTGCAGGTCCTCCTCGTCTCCTTGACCGCCGACCAGCGTTATGTTGTCGTCAGTAATCTTAATTTGCTCAACCTGACCCAGAAAACTTGTTGCAGCCTGCTCCAGCGTGTGACCGCGTTCTTCTGAGATCACCGTTCCGCCGGTAAGGATAGCAATATCATCCAGCATTTGCTTGCGGCGATCACCGAATCCGGGTGCTTTTACCGCGGCAGCTTTTAGATTACCGCGCAACTTGTTGACAACAAGCCCGGATAGTGCTTCACCTTCAACATCCTCAGCAATAATAAGCAGTGGCTTGCTTTGCTCCCCGGCATATTCAAGGAACGGCAGTATGGACTGCAGGCGATCAATCTTTTGATCGGTCAGCAGAACCAGTGCATCTTCAAATTCTACCTGCATCTGCTCCTGGTTGGTCACAAAGTGCGGGGATAGATATCCTTTGTCGAACTGCATGCCTTCCACCACATCCAGAAAGGTTTGGATACTCTGCGACTGGTTGACTGTAATCACGCCGTCGGAGCCAACCTTATGTACAGCCTTGGCAATCATGCCGCCGATATCTTCATCGCCGTTGGCTGAAATTGTAGCAATCTGCTCAATCTCTTTTGTGGTATCAATTTGCTTGCTGTTGGCTTCTAGAGCTTCCAATATCTGCTTGGCCGCATCTTCCATCCCTTGCTTCAGGGCACGCGGATCGGCGCCACTGGTGATATGCCTCATGCCCTCATTAATCAGGCGCTGTGCTATGACAGTTGCGGTAGTCGTACCATCACCGGCCTGATTGTTGGTCTGGGAAGCCACTTGGCGGAGAAGGGTTGCCCCCATATTTTCCACTTTATTCTCCAGTTCAATCTCTTCTACAACCGCCACACCATCCTTGGTGCTTTCGGGACTTCCATACGATTTTCCCAGCACAACATTACGCCCTTTCGGACCCAACGTCACCCTGGCCGCATCAGCCAGTTTATTAACGCCCGCTTTAAGGTCGTTGCGTGCCTCTTCATCATATTCAATGAATTCTACATCCATGATTAACCAATATTTTGGTTATAAATTTCAGTTTATCCTTTCTTTATCAAGATGAAGCAAAAACCCTTCCACATAAAATTGGGGCCTGATATAAGGGGGTATCATTCCCTTTAGGGATAAAAATGCCGGAAATATACTGTTGTTATCTCTTAATTTTATTCGATATGGTGTTTCTATGTCATAATTGCAGGCTGAGAAAAATTTAGATTTGGCTAATCAATCTCAATTATTCCCTCTTCACCAAGCCTGCCCCAAACGCTATCAGGAAGGTCTGGAGGATTGATTGTATTAACTGATCATTAATCCCTGAACTAGATCAAGTTCGCAACGTGGATCTTTAAACTCACGCCGGTAAAAAGAGTAACCCCAAAATTACAGTTCCTCTGCGATTATCCATATAATCCGGGTTATCTGCGTTCTAATTTCTATGTTTCAAATCTAATGTCCCAACAACTCCTTTCCGACACCGAAATCCTAGAGCTCAAACCATGGCTCGACGAGTGGGTAGACCGCATGGAGGGGCCGGCCTACATCGAGGATGATCCCGTGCTGTTTATGCATGCGTTTGATGATAAACTGGACCGGGAGCTGGCCGGCTTTTTTGCCGCGCTGATGGCATGGGGCCGGCGGGATATCGTGATCAACAAGGTTACGGATCTTCTTGAGCGGATGAACAACCGTCCCGCCGAATTTATAGGCAATTTTTCTGAACGAGATCGCCCTCTTTTTGATGGGTTCAAGCACCGCACCTTTAAGCCGGTGGATGTGTTCTGGCTGACGATGATCCTCCACAACATCCTGCAGAAATTCGGCGGATTCGAACCGTTCTGGGCCGCCAGCCAGCAACAGGCTGAAAAAGAGGAACGTGATCTTATGGCCGTATTCCACGAACGTTTCTTTGCTGTCTGCCCCGATGCCGCCCAGCGTACCCGCAAGCATATCTCCGATGCCGAGAAAAACAGCTCCTGCAAGCGCCTCTATCTCTACCTGCGATGGACGATCCGCCAAGGCAGTGTGGTGGATCCCGGTACCATGAGCTTTATAGATCCATCTCAACTGATGGTGCCGCTTGATGTGCATGTAGCCCGGCAGGCACGCGTGCTGGGCATCCTGGAACGCACCTATAACGACTGGAAAGCCACCAAAGAGCTCACCCGTAAAATGCGCCTGTTGGATCCCGACGATCCCGCCAAGTACGATTATGCTCTTTTTGGTATTGGTGTTACAGAATCGGCGCTGGAGAAAAAGCTGGTACTGAATCCGGAATTTTTGTGAGTAGGTTATAGTAGATAGTTACAACTCTCAAGGCGTTCGGAATCCTTTAGGGAGTTTGATAAAAATTTCTTTAGCTATTCATTACCTATATGCGTCTTTTAATCACCTTTTTCTTTTGCATAACCTGGACCACCAGTAACGCACAACAGGTACAACTCAATATTAGTGCACATGCCGTTTCCCTGCCAACGTTTACGGTGCAGGAAGCATCCAATAGTAACGTGGAAGCTTATGGCGTGCGATTGATGCTTTCCGATTATGATCTCGCCCCTTTTGAGTTTGGACTCCATGCCTATACCGGGTATGGCGAAGTAGCCCGTGCCTCATTGGGCGTTAATCTTGCCTACCTGCTTATCCAACCTACATCTGATCATTCTATAAAAGTCGGGTTGAGTTTGAGCAAAATTGACTTGGAGGATATTGAGGCTAATCCGGATGAATTTGGTTCACATATTGGTGACCTCCGTTTTACAACGTGGGCCAATGAATTCAAACCTTACGTAGAGTGGAAATGGAATTTTTTGCGATTCGCTTCCCTGTTCGCAAATACAGGCTACCGGGTAATCAACGGCGAAAAATCGGTGGTAACGGCTGTTAAACAAACAGGAGACTCGGTTTGGGATCGCCGGGTTACCGACCGGGAACATACATTCTTTTACTCTGCTTCCGGATTTGAATTTGGCTTGGGATTGAGCATTAGAATTTTATCTAAATAGAACTGTTCCATGATCCAGCCACGGAACGATTAAGAAAATAGTGTGGTCCACTTGGACTATACCTTCAGGAAATTATTTAAGTTTAAACAGCTCTTAAGCTGGGTGGGGCATAGTGCATCTGCCTTCCAGCAGTTTAGTTTAAAAAAGAAAAAGATGCAGTCCATCCAGGATCTGGATCGCCTCAGATCATGGTTCACTATCAAATAATGTATGACATAAACAAATAGCTATAATCGGTGGAATGCAGAGCCTCAAAATTCAGTTATAATAATGTATTACAATTAAGCAGATAATCCTTATATTTAGCGTCCAATTTAGAAAGTAAACAATTTAAGGTAGGTGAATTAATAGATGGTTGGAGTTAACGTAAAAGACAACGAAAGCATTGACCGCGCAATCAACCGGTTCAAAAAACTGGTAACCCGTTCCCGGATTCTCAACGAATACAAAGAGAATCAACAATATACAAAACCTTCCGAGGAACGTCGTGAAGCGCTGAAGAGAAGCATTCGTGAACAGAAACGCCGTGAACGTAACAACTATTAAGCGTTGATCTGAGTTTCTGTTACTCAACCAACTTTTTAGCCCTGTGGCTTTGCTACAGGGCTTTTTTTATAGCGTTCGTAAAATTATTCACGCTCTGAACCTTCAATCCTTTTGTGTTCTTTGAAGTCAACTTGTTGGCTTCAGGAATAATTACATGATCAAAGCCCATCTTTTTGATTTCGCCCAGCCGTTGATCCAGCTTTGGTACGGCTCGTATTTCTGATCCCAGCCTGACTTCTCCCAGAAAGACCAGGTTATTGGATATCGGCTTATCCAGGAAACTGGAAACAAGCGCGCATACTACCCCAAGATCTCCGGCTGTATCATTAAGCTTGATTCCACCGGCCACATTCAGGTACACATCCTGTCCCGAAAACTGGTAACCGCCTCGTTTTTCCAGCACAGCCAGAAGCAGCGAAAGACGGCGGTGATCAAACCCACTGGCGGTGCGCTGGGGCGTGCCGTAATTGCTGGGCGTGACGAGCGCCTGCACTTCAATCAGTAGCGGCCGGGAGCCTTCGATGGTGCAAACCACCGCGTTGCCACTCACATTGCGATCATAGTCGGATAGAAAAAGCTGAGAGGGATTAAGTACATCGGTGAGACCGTGCTCGTTCATTTCAAAAACACCTACCTCCTGCGCGGGACCAAATCTATTTTTCAGGCTTCGGAGCATACGGTAGGTATGATTTTGATCTCCTTCAAATTGAAGCACCGTATCCACCATATGCTCCAGCACACGTGGACCAGCCAAAATACCTTCCTTAGTTACGTGTCCGATTAACAGCGTGGTGATATTCTGTTTTTTAGCCAGTTGTTGGAACAGTGCTGCACATTCCTTTACCTGCTGTATGCTACCCGCCATGCTGGCAAGCTCAGTGCGATAGACGGTCTGGATGGAATCCACAATCAGCAGGTCGGGCTCCAACTTGCGGGCTTCATCCAGGATGTTACTGATATCCGTTTCCGTATAGATAAAAAGATTCTCTGAATCCACACCCAGCCGCTGGGAACGCTGTTTAATTTGTCCGGCCGATTCCTCTCCGGCACAGTATAAAATTTTCAGCTCTTGATTTGATTTTGCCACCTGCAGGGCCAGCGTACTCTTGCCGATACCGGGATCACCTCCAATCAAAACGAAGGAGCCCGGGACAAATCCGCCGCCCAAAACCCGATCTAATTCCTTGATATGACTTCGGAAACGCGATTCCTCTTCCCAGGATATATCGCTAAGTCGCTTTGGGGATTCGGCTTTGTCGAGCCCTTCAACCTTGCCTTTGTGAGATTTATCGGACTTTTTATTGCGCTTAACAGTAAACTCTTTAAAGGTATGCCAACTGCCGCAAGAGGGACAATTACCTAGCCATTTGGTAGAGGTATGTCCACATTCACCACAAACGTATTCAATTCTGTCTTTAGCCACGCTCTGCCTGTTTACTCGTTTACTTCTTTAATATAATCGGGTTTATCGTCAGGTTCTTTTCCTTTTCGGTTTTCCATTTTTTCGACAACTGATTGGTTGATATACCATGTGGTCGCCATCATCCCCAGCCCTACACTGATATAATAACTGATGATGCGCCAGGCAAAAACAGCCAGCCCGATAAATGCTTTACGGTCTATCAGCGGACCCTGGAAAATGGCAAATAGTCCCTCGACCCCTCCGCTCCCCCCGGGTGTAGGCATTATAAGGAAGGCAAGGTTCATAGCGAGACTCCTAAGGATGGAAAGAATTTCGTTGGCGGGCAACAAACTCAAAATTACGATGGTTGGCAGCGCTATGCGGCAAAGCCATGCCATTGTGGAAAGAAAAAATGCTTTCAGGAGAAAACTGACAGGTTTTTTCCGAAGTTCATGAGAATATTCTTCCAGTGCTTCTGCCTCTTCTTTAACGGTATCTTTCCACCTGCGCAGAAAAGGAAGATTAAACACCCAGTTTACTGCTTTCTTGATAACTCCCGGATTCTTTAACACGCCATAAGCAAGCAAACCAGCATAGGTCAACAATCCTGCATAGAGCAGAAGCATAGATATATCGCCTACTATACCAATGTTAGCGGGAACTACTTCGTAAAAAAGGCCAGCTATCAATAGTATGGGTACAGCCAAGGCAAACCATAATTGGTCAAGAAGTACGCCGTACAAAACTATAGCCGTAGATTGACCGAGCTTAAGTCCCTCCTTGGTCATAACGTAGGTGGCAACCGGGGCTCCACCTATAGTGGATGGCGTTACAGACGAGGTAAAATCCCAGCTTAGCACCACGCGGAATGCCTGCATCCAGGTAAGCTGACCTTCCGCCAAAAACCTGATTTTTGCAGCCACAAACCACACCCTGAGCATCGATACGGCCAAGGCTATAAAAAGTCCGGGAAGGCGTTTGGGTTTCAAATGTTGCAGTACGCCAGGCGTGTAGGTCAGGTATATAACTACTGCCATCCCGAGGAGGCTCAGCCCAATCGAGATAAAGAGATACCGCTTTGATATAAAACTCTGCGGATCTTCTTGTATATGTTTGGCTTTGTCTGTCAAGAACGTTTATTGCTTAAATCTAATTAGAAACTGCAATATATCATCGTAAAGGTAGTAGACCTACATATATAAAGCCATATTTTAATAGTTTTGCAGATAGATGATATCCAGAAATTCTACAACTGAAAGCACCCTGCACTGAAAGTGCAGGGTTTTAAACCCTAGGCTGGGACCAATAAAAAAGCCTTATGGATATCATCTCCATAAGGCTTTGAAAAGACAACAGTTGTTAGGCCACGGTTATGGTATCGTCCAGATACACATCCTGAATGAAATTCAGAATTTTAATACCCTCTTCAATCGGTCGCTGAAACGCTTTGCGACCACTAATGAGGCCCATGCCGCCTGCACGCTTGTTAATCACTGCAGTACGTACTGCCTGGGCAAAATCGTTTTCCCCGGAACCGCCGCCAGAGTTGATGAGTCCAGCACGTCCCATGTAGCAATTGGCTACCTGATATCGTGTCAGATCTATGGGATGATCAGAGGCTAGTTTTTCATAGATGTCTTCATCGAGTTTTCCGTAGGAGGAATCGCCCATGTTCAGCGCTTTGTATCCCCCGTTGTTCACCGCCTGCTTTTGTTTGATGATATCAGCCTGGATAGTAACGCCAAGGTGGTTCGCCTGGCCAGTTAAATCAGCTGATGCATGGTAATCAGTGCCGTTTACCTTAAACGCAGAGTTTCTTGTGTAGCACCACAGGATGGTAGCCAAGCCAAGCTCGTGGGCATACTCAAAAGCACGAGCTACCTCCTGGATCTGCCGGCTTGATTCTTCAGATCCGAAATAGATGGTGGCACCAATAGCGGCTGCACCCATATTAAACGCTTCATCAATTGTTCCAAACATAATCTGGTCATAAGTGTTTGGGTAGGTCATCAACTCGTTGTGGTTGATCTTGACCACAAAAGGAATTTTATGGGCATATTTACGAGCTATCGATCCCAGCACGCCATAGGTGGATGCCACGGCATTACAGCCGCCTTCAATAGCCAGTTTTACAATATTTTCAGGATCAAAATATGCGGGATTCGGTGCAAAAGAAGCACCTCCGGAATGCTCAACGCCTTGATCTACCGGTAAAATGGAAAGATAACCTGTTCCCCCGAGGCGACCGTTATCAAAAAGGGTCTGCAGGTTGCGCAAAACTCTGGGGTTGCGATCTGAATTGATCCAGACATCATCGACAAATGAAGGACTGGGAAGATGGAGATTTTCCTTAGAAATAGTTTCACACGAATGATTCAGCAGGTCATCCGCCTCATCCCCAAGCATTTCTTCAATGCTTTGTGCAGCAAGTGCCATAAAAACTCCTGTTTTGTTGAAAATATAAAAGTTAAAAATGTTAAAGGACTCCAATATAAGTGATCTTTCAAGAAATGACTAAAATGGAGGATACTAAATTTCCGCACTACAAAGGACTTCTCCTCGTTCTCAATGAAGAAAACAGGGTATATGTCAAAGATCGACCTTGAAAGCAATTTTTTGTATTTTTACCGCCATAAATACTAACAGCAAAAAAAACGATCAGTAATGAAAATTGGATCTATAGATTTAGGTAAAAAGCCGCTCTTCCTGGCTCCCATGGAGGATGTAACCGATTCCCCCTTCCGGCTTATGTGCCGCCGCAGGGGCGCCAGTATTGTATATACCGAATTTATAAGTTCCGAAGCGATTGTTCGCGATTCCAACGGCGCCATGCAAAAAATGGATTTCAGTGAAGAGGAACGTCCATTTGGAGTACAGATTTTTGGAAGCCGCGAGGTAGCCATGGAAGGTGCTGCCCAAACCGCTGAAGCAAACAACCCGGACCTGATCGATATAAACTTTGGTTGCCCGGTTTATAAAATTGCCAAGAAGGGGGCCGGTGCCGGATGTCTGAAAGATCTAGCACTGATGGAACGGATGGCGGGCAGCGTGGTCGACGCTGTGAAAGATCGGCCTGTTACCGTAAAAACCCGGCTGGGGTGGGATGACAACACCATCCGCATTCAGGAGGTAGCCCTGATGCTGCAAAAACTGGGTGTTAAAGCCCTTACCGTTCATGCCCGGACCCGGAATCAAAAATACAAGGGCAATGCCCGCTGGGAATGGCTCAGAAAACTGAAAAATACGCCCGGCCTGGAAATCCCAATCATTGGCAATGGGGATGTAACCTCCCCCCAAGATGCCAAGCGGATGTTTGATGAAACAGGCGTTGATGGGGTTATGATTGGTCGCGGTGCCATTGGCAGCCCCTGGATTTTTGAACAAACACGCCACTTCCTGGAAACGGGGAACTAATACCGGCGCCTTCAGTCGACGACCGCATCAAGCTGGCCGCCGAACAGCTCCGCCGCTCTGTTGAACACCACGGAGAACGGTACGGCGTTATCATTATGAAAAAACACTACGGGCAGTACCTGAAAGGCGTTCGCAACAGTCGCCAGCTACGCGGGGCCATTATGGAAGAAAAAGAGATGCAGCCTATCCTGGAACTCCTCCTGAACTTCAAGGAGCAAGAGATGTACGCCACGGCATCCTGAGCGTCATTTCACAAAAAAACACTATCCCGCCAAGATTAGATCCGAGAGAGTACGAAGAACTCAATTCAATTAATCTGTTATCCTGAGATCAATTCTTCCATCATGCGAGCGCTTTCGGGAGCATTACCGCCGGTGTTGTTAAAATAGAGGTATGCATCTCGTCCTTTTCATATGCTTTTGTACCATTTTTGCCCACGGCCTCAGGTCCTCAGGAGTGTAAGAGTATTTGTAGTCGCCTTCCAGACCGTAAAAACGTATATAAATGAAGTTTGCGGTTGGTGTACAGTCATCAGGAAACATGCTAGAACTTTGCCATACAATAGCCGCATTCTTCTGTTTTAGCATATCATATACATCATCATCCAACCAAGAGGTATGCCGAAATTCAAAGGCATAGGTAAATGCATCAGGCAATTGATCGAGGAACCCTTCCAGCCGCGCTACATTTTTCTTAAAACGGGGTGGAAACTGCCAAAAAATGGTGCCTAAGGCCTCTTCCAGCTTTTTTATTCTTTCCAGAAATTTGGATAGATGTTCTTCTACATCCTGCATTTTGTTATAGTGCGTAATCTGGCGACTTCCCTTTACGGAATAGCTGAAGTTATCATGCGCTTTCTTCAGCCAGCCCTTCACCATGTTTTCATACGGCAAGCGGTAAAAATGGCGTTGATCTCCGCCGAATCAAACTGCTCCACGTAATAGTACAGCATGTCACTTTTGCGGGTTCCATTTGGATAGAAATCTCCGACCCAGTTGTTGTACGACCAGCCGCTGGTACCAATATTTAATCCAGGTGATACGTTCATCGCAGATTCTAGCTTTTTTTATTCAAATTGTAACCAAACCTAATATTTTCCCTTTTAGAAATACAAATAGACAGAGAGTATAACTGAAAAGGCAGAGAACAGCAGACAATAAAGAATGGAATCCTGTTTTTTTGTCAAAAATAATTAATATAGATTCTTCAAATACATTTCGCCCTGTAGTTTGCGTTAAATGCAATGAATCATATGGCATTAATTTCCGTAGAAGTTGGATGGAAATGAAACTAAAATTAAAGGAAAGGAAAGCCTGGCTTATGTGGACTCGATTTCTGCGTGCTATTACAGCACTACTTAACGCCTACAGTTTCTATACAAATCCTATCAGATTTGTTTTCAGCATACTCACTATTATTCTTATTCCCTACTTGGCTTATATATTTCTGGGTGGCGTTGTTTTTACCCTGCTCCTACTGCTTGGAGCCTACCTTTTGTATAAAGCATTCGAAAAATCCGGTGCCCGAAGCAGTTGAGACTCATTGTTTTATTTGTTTGATGATGAATTCTGGCTATCTATTGTATCGGCGTTAAATTGAATTGAAGCCCTATTGATACCAGAAATGGTCTATAATTCAATAACACGTCTTGTTCTTTTTGGAGTAAACTTGCAGTACCGAACTGCCCTTCCACTTCGATGTTGTCAGTAACCAGCCTAACGAAAAAAGCGGGCTCGAAAAATGTGCCGCTCTCTGATTCATCATAGGTAGTTGAGGAAGCCTCAAATTCTGTAAACACAGCATGCCCAGCCGCAGGGCTACTCCTGTTTCAACCCAGTTTATTTCAAGGTCGATATCAGACTGTAAAAAAAAGTTTCTTGTATTTACCCGTTGCTTGCACCTCTCGATTTGAACCCGCAAATACATAATTATTGACAGAAGTAGCAGAGCCGAGACCGCCACCTCCAAGAAGCTCGAACCGCCACATTTTTCCAAACGGCCTGAGATATTCTATGGCAACCTCTCCGTAAGTAAGCTTGTGATAATCGTCAGATTCCTGCTCCTCATTTCTGGCAAATGATGCGGCTGCCGCAACCCCGATATGGTCCGAAATCGCATATGCGCCCTAAATATCAATTCCATTGGCAGCTGCAAGAACGGTACTACTTACTTCACTTTTCGAATCAAGCTGATGGATATGGCGGCACTGGGAATATAACAGGTGCACATCCCTGCAATAATACAATAAATACAATCAGCACTGTAGTTGGGAATGACTGTAGCTTCATCTTTCCCTCCCAATGATTTCAGTAATAGGTTAGCTATATAATTTAAGTAAGCCAACTGAAATTCACTTTACAAGTACTCAGAACCGAAGTAGGGTCGGATGACTTCCGGGATGGCCACACGCCCCTCTTCATCCTGGTAGGTCTCTAAAATAGCAGACACTACACGTGGTAATGCCAGCCCCGACCCGTTAAGCGTATGCAGGGTTTGCGTGTTGCCATGTTCATCACGATGCCGAAGCTGCATGCGCCGCGCCTGGTAACCCACAAAGTTGGAGCAAGAGCTTACTTCCAGCCAGCGCTGCTGGCCCGGGCTCCAGACCTCAAGATCATATTTTTTGGATTGTGTAAACCCCATATCCCCCGTACACATTAACAGTGTGCGGTAGGGCAGCTCGAGGGCCTCCAGCAAAGATTCAGCGTATTCGCGCAGACTTTCCAGCTCGTCGTATGAGTTCTCTGGATGAACAATTTTTACCAGCTCTACCTTGTCAAACTGATGCAGCCGGTTTAGGCCGCGCACATCTTTGCCATAGGAACCCGCCTCACGGCGCCAGCATGGGGTATAGGCAGCATAATAGATCGGTAGTTTATTCATAGCGATTATCTCACCGCGGTGAAAATTAGTTACCGGCACCTCAGCCGTGGGAATCAAGAAAAATTCATCTCGGGAATTTCATACATCATATCCTCCTTGTCGGGTATTTGACCCGTTCCGCGAGCGGAATCCTCATTGACAAAAAATGGAGGTTGAATTTCCGTGTATCCCTGATCGGCTGCGGAGTTCAGAAAATAGTTTATCAACGCCCGTTGCAGTCTAGCAACCGGTCCCAGGTAAAACGGAAAGCCCGCGCCGGTCACTTTAGCGCCTCGTTCAAAATCGACCCACCCGGAGTCTTCGGCAAGATCCCAGTGCGGTTTTCTCCATTCTTCCTGGATGGGATCGCCCCAGGTTTTAAAAACTTCGTTATCATCCTCTGAGGCACCCACCGGCACCGACTTGTGCGGAACATTCGGGATATGCAACAGCAGTTCGTCTCGTTTTTCTTTCAGCCCTTTCAGCTCTTCCTCAAGTTCTTTGATCTCCTCTTTCAAGGCACTGGTATGCTTAATAATTTTCTGCGCTTCTTCTTTCTCCCCCTGCCCCATCAGCTTGCCAATCTCCTTGGCTTTTGTGTTGCTTTCATTACGGAGATCATCCACCTTCTGGACCATTGAACGCCACTTTTGATCCGTTTCCAGCAAATCATCAACGATCTCGGTATTCTTCTCACCTTTGTTCTTCATGCCTTTTTTTACGATCTCGGCATGGTCTCTGATAAATGCTACATCCAGCATATATGTAGAATATTTTTGGAATTAATTTGTCGTCAAAGATAACAGAGTTTTAACTAGGATTGAATTGATTTTTGAGAATGTAAAAAGTTGGCATTCGAATAAATAAATTTTAACTTTTCGGCTTGCAAAACGGGCTTGTCTGCCTAAATTGTTTAAGTTATCTTTTACAGTACATAGATAAATAAGGTGAAAAAATCATTATATGGCATATAGTTTAGACGAAATTGACATAAAAATACTGAAGCATCTTCAGAAAGATGCAAGAGCGCAACGAAACAAACTTTCAGAAATCGTACACCTTCCGTGCCTTCTGTTTCTGAGCGTATGCGAAAGCTGGAAGAGAATGAGCTTATTGAAGGATACCACACCGTGTTAAACTCGCGGCGTTTTGAGTTTGATATCACTGCGTTCGTATTTGTTGAAGTCGATGGCTCAAACAACTATAAAAAGTTCGTGGAGCAAGCAGTCAACGAGCCGGAAATACTGGAATGTCATTCAATAACCGGCGACGGTTCGCACATTCTAAAAATACGAACCTGGAATACCGAATCTTTTGAAAAACTTTTGTCAAAAATCCAGTCTTGGCAGGGTGTCCACAAAACACGATCCAACGTTGTGCTGACAAATTTCAAAGAAACCCGAGAACTGCCTATTGAGCTGACCGGTACAATCGACCTTAAATAATCATCTCTATTTTCTGCACCTCGCTTATGAGCAGAATATCGGTTGCGTGTATCTTATTTCTTTTCACAGCGCTTGTTCTCTTGCCCGAAAACAGTTCTGCTCAGCGGTCGTTGGGGGTGCTATGGGATGTTCCCGAAAGGAACAGCGAGGCTGCCCGTGAACTCGATACCTTCGAAAGCCTGAACATCCGCTATCTTGAACTCCGCAACATTGTATCTGATGATATCTGGGAAGAAATCCAGGAGCGTGATTTCCAGGTTTATGTGCAGGTACCAGTACGCTATCCTGTCGTCCAAACCTTTGTTGAAGATGATTCCTCTCTTGTAGCGCTCTACCAGCAATTCCTTAATGGATATACGGGCCGAAATATCGAGGCGATCGGGGCTTTTGCCTATGGACAAACGAACGAGCAGGATTTTAATCAAGCTGCAGCACCGTTTGCCTCTCAGCTGAACTCAGGATTACCGGTACCGATCTATTTTAAAGATTGGAATCTCAATCCCCAGCCAACCGATTCCCTTTTCGATTTTAAAATATCGAAGGTAAATGTAAACCGGGAATTTGATTCCGTTGGCACCACTTCTTTCACATCAGCACACGCGTTTATTTACAACCCTGACAAGTCAATAGCCCAGAAGGTAGCCCCGCTTAAATGGTTTTTTGAGAAAACGGCCGTAAATCAAGAAGCAATCCTTTTTTTTGATTCCAACTGGTTGCTTCAATTTATAGAACGCCACCAGGCAACCGGCAAAACCATTGCCGAGCATGCCGTTTATCAAGATGCGGTATTTCCGCTGCCCAACGAGCAAATTTCTGACAGAGCCCCCCACAGCCTGCTTGTGCTCATACTGCTTGCCGTTTGGGGGATGCTGGCTCTGAGCTATAGCTTTGTACCAATGTACAGGCACTCCCTGTTCAGGTTTTTTCTAAGCCACCAGTTCTTTATCGAGGATGTGATGAAGCGGCATATTCGAGCTATTTTCCCCAGCCTGATCGTGCTTATCCAGCACGCTGTTCTGGGTGGTATTTTCCTGTACTGCCTGATCTATTCGTTTATATCTCCGCAAGGCCTGGAGGTGCTCCACAGCTACGTTCCCTTCTTGACGTTCTGGGGCTCTGGCTATTACTCCTTTTTCCTGATTGGAAGTCTGGCCACGTTAGTGTTCGAGCTGATTTCTCTACTTTGGCTTTATATAGCAAATAAAAGAATAGGATATCTCAGCCAGATCTCAATCCTTTATTCATGGCCCTTTCACCTTAATCTTCTTATCACCACAATCATTGTAACCATGATGATGGCCTCCATCAATGTGTACATTATTTCTATTTTCTTAGCTCTATTTTTCCTGGTGCTACTTATCGACTTCCCGATTACGGCATATGATGCAGGCAAAAAAATCAGCAAAGGGAAGTTTCTTTATGCACTCAGCACGCTGGGCTTGTATAGCCTGCTGGTTGCCACTGCTTTTTTTATGGTATTTACCAATAGTTACCTGCTCAACATTTTAGAATTGGCAATCACGATATCTTAAGGCATAGATAGTGTTTGTGGTCGGATAGGGATAGGTTCTTTTCAGGTGAGATCAGACAATCTGTTTTCTGAGGCGGGCTACAGGAATATTTAACTGTTCACGATATTTACTGACAGTCCTTCTGGCTACTTTATATCCTTTCTCTATTAATTTTTCGGCCAGTGCCTGATCGCTCAGTGGCTTCTTTTTGTTTTCATTTTCGATGATCTCCTGGAGCGTATTTTTCACTTCTTTGTTGGAAACTTCTTCGCCGCTCTGGGTTTCCAATCCTTCACTGAAAAAATATTTCAGCTCATACACGCCGTGATTGGTTTGTACATATTTTCCGTTCACCACGCGTGATATTGTAGAAATATCAAGGTTTACGCGCTCAGCAATATCTTTGAGGATCATCGGCTTGAGGCCTTCACCATGCTTAAAAAAATCCTCCTGGAGGGCAACAATCGTTTTCATAGTATTCATCAGCGTATTTTGCCGCTGCCGGATGGAGTCAATAAACCACTGTGCCGAGTCAATTTTATCCTTAATAAAATTCTTAGTCTCTTTGATGCTGTCGTTGGATTTCTTCTTTTTCTTGAGATCATCCCACATCTGCTTATAGCGTGGGGAAATACGAAGAGCGGGAACATTCCGATCGTTCAGGCTTATAATGAAATCGCCTTCACCGGTTTCTCTGCCTTTCTCATCGGTAACTGGCTGGTAGCGCACTTCAAAATCGGGCTCAATATAATTCTGGTTGTCATCAACAGCTGTACCGCCGCCGCCAGGTTTGGGATCGAGTCCCCTGATGCACTCAAAGGTCGCTTTCAGTTTTTCGTCATCGATGTTGAGTTTTTTCTTGAGCTTGCTGAAATGCTTCTTCTCAAACGATTTCCAGTGATTGCGCAGCATTTTGATGGCATTTTCGCGTGCTTCCGAATCGTTTTCCATCAGCTCCAGCTGCACCAGCAGGCAATCTCGCAGATCTTTGGAGGCGATACCCGGTGGGTCGAGCCGCTGAATCCTTTTCCGCACCTTGTCCACTTGCTCTTCGGAAGTTAGTACTCCTTCGTTGAATGCAATATTATCCACAACCGCTTCCAAATCGCGCCGAAAATAGCCGTCGTGATCCAGTGATCCCAGTATTTGATTAGCGATTATTTTTTCATCTTCGCTGAGATTGAGCAAGGCTACCTGCTGCTCCAGCTCTTCGAGCAGCGATTCATGATAGGGATTGGGTAGATCGCGCCATTCTTCATTGCCTCCTGAGCCTGTATAGCCGCCATAGTTTTCACCATCATACTCGGTATTTTCCATGAACTCTTCCCAGTCTACCTCTTCTTCTTTTTGGTCAACCGGCTCCAGCTCATCAGTCTTTTGCTCCTGTTCCTCCCAATCTTCGGGAGAGTCCATTCGTTCTTCGGTCTGAAGTTCATCCGGTTCCGCTTCTTCAAGTACGGGGTTCAGCTCCATCTCCTCTTTGATGCGCTGCTCCAGAGCGATCGTTGGCAGCTGCAGCAGCTTTATATACTGAATTTGTTGGGGAGATAGCCGCTGTTGCTGCGACTGTTTCTGGCTTAAATTTTGACTCTGACTGGTTCTTAGCATACATCAGCCGTATCTTTTTTAGCTCTAATCGTTTTGCAAGCTTCCACAAACTCGGAGTACCACTTATCTCCATAGCGTCGTTTCAGGGGTTCCTCCAGAAAATCCGACAACCAAATACCTTCATCTTTTCCCCGTTTACAACCCGCACTGCAGAGACTTGGAACATACTCAAAATTTGCGTATTCAAAATCGCCAATTTTTTTTAAGCGTATAGGGAACAAGTGACAACTCATCGGTTTTTCCCAGTTGAAGCGTCCTTCAAAAAACGCTTTTTGGATGGCACACTTGGCTACCCCCTGCTCATCGTAGGTTACAAATACGCACTCTTCATCGTCCACGCAATTCAGTTCATAACCAGAGTCGGCATCTCCATGGATTAATCCTTCCTGCTGCACGGTTTTCACGGCTTCTGCTCGCAGCTCATCCTGCAAGTGCTTGTACGCTTTTTTCAGCACGTGAATTTCTAATTTATCAACAGGTGCGCCTGCATTTCCCACCACACAACAAGCACCTTTACAGCGAGACAGATTACAAGCAAATTTTACTGTCGCTATGTCTTCTGACAAGATAGTCTTTTGAATTTTAAACATGGATTATTTTAAAATAGCCTTTCTGACACCTAATATAAAAGATGAATACAGATACAATGATATAATTAAAAGCCTTGATTCTAGTTAGATAAAGCACAAACGCTAACTGGGAGAATTAAAGAACCACACAGATGTATTTATGATTTTAAATTATAATTCCACCAGTCAACCTATCGTAATTCAAAGTTCTTGCCTGCCGTTTGGCGCACGCACTCTTTCATTTCCAGTTCCAACAGGGCGGGTAATAACTTATGCGTGGATACATCGAGTTCCTCACTCATGTCGTCAATATGGAGCGGCGATTCTTCCAGAAGCTCACAGATTGCACGTGAAAAGTCGTCAAGATCCAAGGTTTTCCATTTTTTTTCTGTAGATACCTTGCCTTTTTTTATTTCATCTGTCCGATGAATATTTATCTCTTCCAAGATATCATCCACCGTCTGTACCAGTTTGCCTTGCCCCATTTTGATCAGGTGGTTACAGCCGGCCCCAGATTGGGTATCCAGCGCGTGGGGAATTACAAAAACCTCCCGGTTTTGATCCAGCGCCGAAGATGCGGTGATCATGCTCCCACCCTTCACGCCAGATTCAATCACCAGCGTACCCAGCGTCATGCCGCTTACAATGCGGTTGCGGACCGGAAAGTTGCGTGCATCCGGTTCGGTGCCGGGTGGAAACTCTGTGATTACTGCTCCTCCCTGCTCAGCCATATCAAAAGCAAGGCGGATGTTTTTGGAGGGATAAATATTATCAATGCCTGAACCCAATACCGCTATGGTTTTGCCACCGGCCTGCAGCGTGGCTTTATGTGCAGTGGCATCAATACCGTAGGCCAGTCCGCTAATTATCGTAAGTCCCGACGCTACCAGGCCAGATGCAAAACGCTCGGCCATCTTTTTCCCGTAATCTGATGCCTTTCGTGTTCCAACTATCGCCAGGGAATCAGTGTTTAAGACTTCCGGGTGTCCTCGAAGCCAGAGCAAAATCGGGGGATCATAAATTTCCCTCAGCAAGGGCGGATAATCTTCATCTAACAATGTGATAAGATCAAATTCAGATCGCTCCGTCTTTTCAATAATTCGGTCTGCTTCTTCCCAATCGGTAAAATCAAGAACTTGATTTGCCGTTACCTCTCCAATTCCATACACAGAAGTCAAATCAACGGAACTGAGCTGAAAAATATCCTCTGGATGATCTACTTTACCGAGCAGCGCCCTGATGCGTTGAGCGCCGAGGTTGGGTATGAGGTATAATGCTATTAATTCTCTAAGATGCGGATTCGTCGTCTTCAATGGTCGTTTTCAGGTGCTCCCAGATGAGTTCTTTTAGTTCATCCATATGGTAGCCCGTTGCAGCCGAAATTTCAACTGTGGGAATATTAAGATCAACCGGCTCCTCAAGTTCGTAATTTTCTTTCAGGTCCATCTTGGTGATTGCCAGAATTCGAGGTTTATCCAGCAAATCCTGACGGTAGGATTTGAGCTCTTTTAGCAACGCGTTGTACTCGTATTCAACATCCTGCGTGCAACTTACCATGAAAAGCAACAGGTTATTCCGCTCAATGTGCCGCAGAAATTGAATTCCGAGACCACGTCCTTCATGTGCTTCCTCAATGATGCCAGGGATATCGGCCATCACAAAAGTGCGGTAATCTGCAAGTGTAATGACACCTAAATTGGGTTCTATAGTCGTAAAAGGATAAGAGTCGATCTTGGGCTTGGCTCCAGACATCGCGGATAGGAGCGTACTTTTGCCGGCATTGGGGAATCCAACAAGACCGACATCCGCAATGAGTTTCAGCTCAATTTCGACGGTTAGCTCTTCGCCGGGTTTACCGTCTTCAGCTTTATTCGGCGTCTGATTAGTGGAGCTGCGAAAATGCCAGTTTCCCCGTCCGCCCTTGCCGCCCTCGGCTACCAGCATCTCTTCGTCATGGTCTGTGATCTCTCCCAGACGTTCCCGGGTATCGGCATCATAAACAACGCTACCCAGTGGGACTTCCAGTATTTCATCCTGACCGTCTTTACCGCGCTTTTTGCTTGACTTGCCATCTTCTCCATGACCGGCTTTCACAAACTTACGGTAGCGCAGATCCAGCAGCGTATTCAGCTGCTCGTTTCCTTTAAGAATGATATCGCCCCCATCTCCCCCGTCTCCGCCGTCGGGACCGCCACGGGGCACATACTTTTCCCTGCGAAAGTGAACAGTCCCGTCTCCACCGCTTCCGGCAGTAAGATAAATTTTAGCGTAATCAGCAAAGCGCATAAAAATATCAGTTAAAGAATTAGGAACAAAAAACCTCGAAATTAAATAACTCCTTGATCGGAATTCAACATTCTACGAATTATAATTCATCCACAAGAAAATTGGTCATCATTCTGTAAAGATGTCGGCGGGTATTACCCCCATAAATTCCGTGATTCCGATCGGGGTAGTACATTGTTTCAAACTGAACGTCATATTGAATCAGCTTATTGACCAACTCAACACTGTTCTGGAAATGCACGTTATCATCGCCTGTACCATGCACCAGCAAGTATTTACCGGTAATTTTTTTTACGTCATTGAGCGCAGATCCCTCTTTATATCCTTCGGGATTCATCTGCGGGGTCTGCATAAAACGCTCGGTATAAATGGTATCATAAAATCGCCAGCTGGTAACCGGTGCCACGGCGATGCCGGTCGAGAATAGATCATTGCCCTGCTCCATAAGCAGCGTTGTCATATAGCCACCGTAGCTCCATCCCCATATGCCGATGCGGTTGGAATCCACAAAATCGTAATTTTCCACTACATAGCTTGCTGCGTCGATCTGATCAACAACTTCCAGCTGCCCTAGTTTTTTGTACACTTGTTTTTCAAAATCTCGACCGCGGGCTCCGGTTCCGCGATTGTCTACACTAACAATGATATATCCTTTTGTTGTCAGGTAGCGGTGCCACATCGGGCGCTGACCGGTGCCAAACTCCTTGGTAACCGTCTGGCTGCCAGGTCCGCCATATATGTAGAACAGCACGGGATATTTTTTTGATGGATCAAAGTCGTGAGGTTTCAGCATATAAGCGTTCAAGTCAGCCTGGGGAAGCTCTACAGTAAAAAATTCCTTTTTCGGCATATTATATTCCTGTAGAATGGAAGATAGTTCGGCATTATCCTGCAGGGTTCGTACCTGCTTTCCATTCCCCCGATGCAATGTGTACTGCGGAGGCGTGGCTGGACCGGAATACGTTTCGATGTAGTACTTATAATCGCGGCTCATATTCACCGAATTCCAGCCATCTCCGTCACTCAGTTTTTGCTTGTCATTTCCTTTCAGGCTTACACTATACAAGTGTCTCTGCAGTGGCGATTCTTCAGTACTGATATAATAAATTCGGCCATTAGCTTCGTTAAAACCGATAAAATTGGTAACCTCCCAATCCCCTTTCGTCACCTGCCGTATCAACTCACCATCCATGTTGTAAAGGTAAACGTGGTTATAGCCGGATTCTTCACTCACATAAATAAACTGTTCACCGTTTCCCAGGAAAGTGAGATCATCATTAATATCAATCCAGGTTTTACTTTTTTCGGTTTTTACAGTCTTGGTTTTCCCGGTTTCGGTATCAGCAAGCATAAGATCCTGGCGATTTTGCAGGCGGTTCATTCGCCGGATGGCCAGCGTGCCGGAACTCTGCGTCCAGTTGATGCGCGGTATGTACTGGTATTTTTCACTTCCTATATCCATCCACCGAGTCGTATCATCTTGCAGATCATACACGCCGATTGTTACCATGGAATTGCGTTCACCGGCTTTGGGATATTTAAATCGTGTCTGATTTGGGTAGAGCGTGCCCCAGTCGGTCATGAAGAACTCCTTTACGTGAGACTCATCAAACCGGTAGAAGGCGATCTTGGATCCGTCGGGCGACCATTTCCACGCTTTGGCGAACCCGAACTCCTCCTCGTAAACCCAGTCGGCCGCACCGTTGATTATTTTATTTACCTCGCCATCTTCAGTAATCTGGGTCTCCTCACCGGTGGTCAGATCCACCCAGTACAGGTTGTTTTCAATCACAAATGCGGCTTTATCCCCCTCGGGTGAAAGATCCGCGTACTGCTGCTTTTTTGCGGAGTCGGTCAGCTTTTGAAGTTCTTCTGTTTCCCGATTATATACAAAATAGTTTTCCCTGGTACTTCGGCGCCAGATCTGCTCAACATCGGTTTTAATCAGAATCTTCGTTTCATCCGCCGAAAACTGATAATCCTGAATAATAATCGGCTGTTTGCGTTCTTCAGTCGCTAATTCAGATGTACGGAGCATCACATCAAATTCCCCGGTAGTAACGTCATAGCGTCGCAGCTCCAGGTCACGCTCAGTTCGTACAAGCGCCGTGTAATATTGTCCATCCCGCATCCAGTTAATATTTCGAACCGATTCCGGCTCAAAAGTGCCGTCAAAAATGTGATCAAATTCTAACTGTTTGGTCGTCTGGGCTTCGGCGGGAAGCTGAATAAATGCCCAGCAAAATAGTACGGATAGGAGTACAAACTTCTTCATGCGGTATATTTTATCTTAATTACATGCTGTGTTTTACTTCTGCTGAAGGATAGATATAAATAACCCAGACGCAATCTTTCTATTGCCTGAAATTTCTGGAGTGACTGCAGAGATATCTGGTTTACTCTTCAAATTTGTGTGTGACGATCTTCAACAGTTTGGTGAGCTTTTTCTTCATCTGCGTACGCTTCACGATAAAATCCAGGAAACCGTGCTCCAGCAGGTATTCCGAGGTCTGGAATCCTTCGGGCAGATCGCGACCGATGGTTTGCCGGATTACCCTGGGACCTGCGAAACCGATAAGTGCACCCGGCTCAGCAATATTGAAATCTCCCAGCATGGCAAAACTTGCGGTTACTCCACCCGTTGTTGGGTTAGTCATGATAGAGATGTATGGAACACCCTCTTCTTCGAGCTGGGCCAGCTTGGCTGAGGTCTTGGCCATCTGCATAAGGCTGAGCACGCTTTCCATCATGCGCGCGCCGCCGGACTGCGAAATAATAATCAGCGGCTTTTCATGCTCACGGGCATGATCGATTGCCATTGCAATCCGTTCGCCCACAACCGAGCCCATGCTACCGCCAATGAAGTCAAAATCCATGCAGGCGATCACGATATCAAGCTCGTTCATTTTGCCGATTCCCACACGCAGGGCATCGGAATGGCCGGTTTTTTCCTGGTACTCTTCGAGACGATCGCTGTATTTTTTACGGTCTTCAAAATCGAGGGGATCGGTGGGCTCGAATTTCCTGGCCGATCTCTTCAAAAGCTCCATCATCAAAGAGAAAAGAAAGTATTCTTCGCTTCCAATGCGGAAGTGATAGCCGCTCATCGGATCAACCCAGAGATTCTCTTCCAGTTCGCGGCGGTGCACCGTTTCTCCGGTCGAGGGAACCTTAATCCACACCCCTTCCGGCATCTCTTTACGTTGTTCGGTCTGGATGTTTTTATCTTTTCGTTTAAACCAAGCCATGCATCGTTACAATTTTAGTTCAAATGAAAGCCCAAAATAACGATTCTCTTGACGAAGCTGAAATCTTTTATTTACAGGGTTACCCGTTTTTCTATTCCCCTTTTTTTCAGACTTTGATCTATTCTCCGGCAAACGCCAAACAGCACCATCCCAAGATTCTGATTATTTTTCACGCTTGGCGCGATGTGTAGTATTTTGGATCAAACCGCTCCGGATCAACTTGAGTAATAAACGGGCTGTCTCCCTTCTCAAACAGAGAGATCAACGAACGCGCGGAAACAAGATCTGCCCCAAAAAAAGTTACATCAGTAAAAATTGATTGATCCAGCCGGCTGATACCCGTGCCAATAACTACATCCCTGCTTCAATCGTCTGCTGTATCGTGTCTATGGGTAGAATTTCAACCTCACTCAAGGCTTCAAGTCGCTGATCTTGTACAAGCAGTTGTTGGTGGTACAGGTGCACCCGCCGGGCATCAATTACCGCGTGGATGCTATTTATATTTTGATCACTATCGAGGGCTGCCTGGGCAAATCCTGCCAGCGTATCAACGGCGTAGAGTGGAACAGCCGTTTGGAAAAGCAAACCTTTTACAGCGCTGGCCCCGATACGTAACCCGGTATATGAACCGGGACCCTGGCTAATGAGCATGGCTTGCAATTCAGGAGTTTTAAGACCTTGCTCTTCCATCAACTCCTCGATAAAGAGGAACAACTTTTCGGAATGGGAACCCCGCTTTTCAATGCGTTTCTCAAACAGATTGTCCTCATCATCCTTGAATGCGACTGAACAAACGTTAGTAGAAGTTTCTAGAGCTAACAGCATTATTGGTTATTGATTATTCTCTATCGCTTCTCAATCCGCCATTCCAAGTTACTCAGCTCAACCCACCGTTCATAAAGGTCCAGCAGCTGTGGATATTGCTCCGGCTCGAAGCGCTTGCGGGAAATATCGATCTGGTACCCATAGGCTATTTGTTGTCCCTGGGAGCTATAAGCTTCGGCCAGCCTCGGCGCCGGAGAGCACTACCGATCGATTTTGTGTGCCCCTGCCAAGGCTATAACCATTGGGAATTTGTAGCATGAATGATAAATCCAGCTCTTCCGGTGCATCCAGCGTGACAGGCAGCATCTCGTATTCTTGTCGAATGGATTGCTCATCAGCGATCCCACGACCAGCGGTCGGTAGTCGATGCCATCGGTATAGCTGATTGCATAATTCTTGATAGAAAAATCAGCCTTAATGCGGACGGAATCTCCATATTTGGTCAAATTTTGTACCTGAATATTCTCCAAAGATACATCTGAATAACCATCAAAAATTGAATCCCTTATAATATCTTTCTTTGGAACACCATCCGCTGCTTTTTCCCGGATCATCCGCGCCGGGTATCCAAACTGCTCGGTTGCCATAGAGCCCGAAAGATTGCCCTCGGTATCCAGGGTCATATCCATAAAAATTTGGATGGGAAAAGATGCTGTTTTCAGGGCGAATTTCCGTCCACTCATAGCTATCCTTCTTCAAAAGAAGTCCTGTTTCATTGAATGACTCTACCGGCAACAAGTTCGGATAGCTGTGGCTAAAACTCCCATCCATAAAGTAACTTTTGCCGTTGATCTCAGAGTAGGCCAACAGCCCGTTAAATTGAAAATAGGATGGAAACGAGCGGTTTATTTTTCCGTATTGCCGACTGGAAATGAGCAGCGGCCAAGCCTGAATGTCAGCGCCCCTGAGCATGGCAATGAGCGCCTGGTTAATAGCAGGTTGACTAGCCAGCTCACTGTTCAAAACGGTGGTATCTTGCATTTCACTGTAAGCACCCTGCTGGTCACTGTAGCGAACCCGGCTGTTGAGATACCTGAAAATACTGTCTTGCACTTGTTCGGGATTGCTATTTCGTTGGCAATCTGTGCTCCCAGCTCCTCGGCCCGCTTGTTCTGCTCAATAATGGAGAGGGGATTTTGATTTCTACGCAGGCGGGCTACTACCAGGTCCCAGCTGTTTTCCAGGGTTTGCCGCGGAATGCCAAACTCTTTCAGCTGAAACTTCAGTTTACCGCGGTAATCATCAATCGAGGAGAGGTAGGAAGCCTCCTCTATGGCGGGAACGTTGCGGGCAATCCAGTGATCAAGCACTAGCGGCTCGGGCTGGGGAATGGAAAACACCTTCGGAACCGAGCTGGTATCAATGCGCTGCTCCAGATGGCGAACTTCCCCATTGAAATCCACCGGAACAACCTCGTAGCGTAGATAACGGGATATTCGACGGTTGCTTTGGCAACAGCCGTCGGCACCTGATGAGCCAGGTGAAAATCAGGTAGCTCCTCGATAAAACGCCGCTTTTTTCGATACGAATATTCAATAACAGAACCCTCGGCCACCCCGGGCATGTTGAATTCCTTCACGTTATAACGGGTGTTCAAATTAATGGTGCGGATATTCTCCGGCTGCAGGCTCGTTCGGCTACCGTCGGGCTGATAGGTGTAACCTCGAATTTGATCCACTGATTCCACATCATCCTGGAAATAATAGGGAATGGCGATGATGGAGGCCTGTTTAGCGTCCTCGTCAAACACCTTGATCCGCACATGGTAATTCAGGATCGCCACGATCGATTCTTCCTCCTCTTCAAAGGTAATGTTCACATTCTTGTAAGCATACAAGTAGGGTGCAGAGGGCGCCGGGTTATACGATTCCATCTGCAGGAGGGAGTCGGGAACCTGTCCGAATTCGGCAGTGGGGATCTGGGCATTCTCATTCTTGTAGATTTGTGCGGATGAAATTGATGGAACTACAAGCAGTGCCAACAGAAAAACCGTCAGTAGTTGAATCCCTGCGCTGGTTCCTGATGCATAAAACGATGAAACCTCCCCAAACAAACGCAGGTGCCGGCAGAACGAATGTTGAATCTTACAATCCATTTGGGGTTATATCAGGTGAAGGAGATAACATGTTGGGGATAAAACCGTAAAAAAAGTAACGAGCCGCTGAGCTTTTCTATTCTACCACCGTTTGGATACCGCAATTCATCATATTTTCTATGCATCAGGTGTTAGAGCTCATTAACTACAAAGTGACCCTTGTTGTAGATCGCCTCTGCACGGCCCTGCATCTCGACTCCAAGATAAGGTGAATTATGAGACTTCGAGTGGATGTGATTTTCCTCAAATGTCCAGTCTTGATCAGTATTAAAAATAGTAAGGTTGGCTTGGGCACCTTCCTCTATTTTGGGGACCTGTAGGTTCAAAATTCTTCGAGGATTTACAACCAGCTTTTCAAGCAGTCCTTTTAGCTCCAGTTTACCTGGTGTAAGCAGTCGCTTTACGCATACCGGCCAAGCCGTTTCCAGACCGATTATACCGTTGGGGGCGTAGATGAATTCTACCTCCTTTTCTTCTATAGCATGCGGTGCATGGTCGGTGCATATGGCATCGATCGTACCGTCGGCCAGTCCTTCGATCATTGCCTCTACATCTTCTGCGGTTCTCAGCGGCGGATGCATCTTAAAAAAGGTATTAAAATTCTGGTCCTCAATTTCCTGGTCGGTCAGATCAAAATGGTGGGGGCAAACTTCGGCGGTCACGGTAACTCCGTCCGCTTTGGCGCGACGTACCAGCTCAACCCCTTTGGCCGTACTGATATGCGCGATGTGAATATGTCCACCGGTAAACTCCGCCAGCAGTAGATCGCGCGCAATCATCACCTCTTCGGCGATACCGGGTGTACCATCAAGTCCCAGCCGGGTTGAAACTTTGCCCTCATGCATGTGACCAGGGCGGGAAAGCTTCAAATCCTCCTCGTGGTTGATTATTGGCACACCCAACATGGATGAGTAGTCGAGCGCTACACGCATCAGCTGTGCGTTGGATACCGGATCTCCGTCATCACTAAAAGCCACGGCACCGCCCTCCTGCATGTCGCCCATTTCGGCGATTGATCTGCCAGCCCGATCTTTTGATACGCATCCAATGGGATGAACCTCCACCGGCAGTTTTTCGACCTTGTTCTTGATAAACTCCACCACGTCCCGCGTGTGAATCGGCGGGTTGGTATTGGGCATGCAGGCGACCTCGGTAAATCCGCCAAACGCAGCAGCCCGGCAACCGGTTTCAATTGTTTCCTTGTGCTCATAGCCGGGCTCGCGCAGGTGTACGTGCATGTCGATCCAGCCAGGTGACAGGAACGCGCCGTCAAAGTCGTGGATTTCCTCATTATATGAATGAGTTAGCTCCTGGCCGATTTCAGCTATGGTACCGTTAAGGATTTGAACATCCAGCAGATCTTCCCCACTATAATTTTCGCTTACAGGTTGTACATTCTTTAAAAGCAGATCGGGCGTAATACTCATGCAAACTTTCCTTTATTTTTGTTGGCAAATATACGTGTTTTAAGATGAATTCAATAACGGACGCAGCTTTCATCACCTAGCCAATTTCTTGCAGCAATCTCAACCCTTGAATTAATAATATCAGCACTTAATAGTTAGTATTGAACGGTTTTAAATCACATTTAAAAAATCAAACGCTGACTGCCAATTGACATAATCTTTCGCCATGTCGCAATCTGAACTTTTTGCTCCCGCCGTGCTTTCGGTTTCTGAACTCACCGATGACATCAAAACGCTGCTGGAAGGCAACTTTATGGATATCAAAGTAGAGGGTGAAATCAGCAATGCGAGCACCAGCGCCAGCGGGCATACCGATTTTACATTGAAAGATGAAGATGCCCAGCTTTCGTGCGTCATATGGAGAGGTATCGCTAAAAAACTGGGAGAAAACCCGGTGGTTGACGGACAGCAGATTATTGCCCGCGGCGACATCCAGGTGTATCCTCCACACGGTAAATACCAGCTGATCGTACAATCTGTAAAACAGGCAGGCATCGGAGCCCTGCAGGAAGCCTTCGAAAAACTGAAAGGCTGAACTGAAGCAGGAAGGGCTTTTCGATGATGAGCACAAGAAACCGCTACCCAAATTCCCGCAAAAATTGGAGTCATAACCTCGGCAAATGGCGCCGCCTTTCATGATATCCGGGATACGATGGAGCGCCGGTGGCCGATAGCAGAAGTACTGCTGCACCATGCCAGCGTGCAGGGAGTTAACGCCGCCCCGAGCTGGTAAAAAGCGATCTAACCGGTTCTCCGAAAAGAAAATGTCGACCTGTTGATTGTAGGTCGCGGCGGAGGTTCGCTGGAAGATCTATGGCCTTTTAACGAAGAAGCGGTGGCCCGTGCTCTTTTCAGTTGGCAAGGTGCCGACAATTAGCGCGGTGGGTCACGAGGTGGATTTCAGCATCTCCGATTTTGTAGCCGATGCCCGTGCCGCCACGCCTACCCAGGCCGCCATCCTGGCCACGCCGGATATCAACGAGCAGCGTATGTACGTGGATGATCTAAGTACAAAATTAGAGGATCCGTGACACGCAGAATTGAGGAGCAGAAGGAACGTGTCAACCAGCTGGTAAAATCACATGCCCTGCTGGCGATAAAACAAAAAGTGGTGAATCGCCACGACCATATCGACAATCTGACTGATCGTCTCGATCATCGGCGACAACTTCTTTTCATGAAAAAACGTGAAAAGCTCAACAATCTCACCTTTCGCTTGAAAAGTGAAAATCCCAATGCACCGCTTGAGAAAGGGTACACCCGCATCTGGCAGGACCAGCAGTGGATCAAAAGCGCTAAACACCTGGATAGAGAAAGCGAATTAAAAATATCCTGGAACGACGGCGATATTCACGTGAATGAAAGCAGCATGCAACAGCTTTATAATATTTTAAAACTTTAAAAAAGGCCTGCGAAGAGCAGGCCTCAAAATATTAATATTAAGTAAAGGTCAGTTAATTAATGACTTCAAAGGTAACTTTGGCATTTACGCCATATTCGGATATTTCGTTATTCTCAACCTTCGCTTCCATGTTTTTCACGTAGATTGATTTAATATTGTCTACCGACTTTGATGCCTCTTTTAGCGCATTTACGACGGCATCATCAAAGCTGTTCTTGGAACTTGCTATGACCTCGATTGTTTTTGCTATACTCATAATAAGTCACCATTCTTTTCGAATTATACTAAGTTAATTGAACATGCTGTAATAATTGATCTACGTCTAGTATAAGACGAATGAAACAGGAGGGCCTACCATTCCGAACAATCAATATTAGCCACTTTAGTAGGCCTGAAGTTTGGATTGTCAGGCTACTTTTCCTCGGGCATGCCAGCTCATCTGGGTGGACAGCATCCCAAAATCTTGACCGAGCTCGCTTTATCTCTAAGCTCCGTCAAAGCTGCATCCACATCCGGATTATCAATGTTTCCCTCAAAATCCAGATAAAACTGGTATTTCCAGGGCTCATTCGGCTTGCGACGCGACTCTAATTTCACCATGTTGATTCCACGATCACTCAACACGCCCAGGCAGCGAACAAGGTCGCCCTGCTGATGGCCGGTTACCAGAAGCATGGAAGTTTTGCAGGCTATCTGCTTGTCAACGTGGATCGGCTCCGGGGCCACTATTACGAAGCGAGTAAAATTCTCTTTTTGATTGGCGATATCCCGTTTCAGGATCGTCAAGTCGTAGAGATCGGCTGCGTGTGCACCGGCTATGGCGGCTTGTGAGAGATCACCATCTTCCAGCACTTTCTTCGCGGCCATGGCGGTATCGATATATGATTCCACTTTCGTTCGATGCAGCTTGGCCAGAAAGTTACTGCTCTGTGCTATCGCCTGCGGGTGAGACAGGATCCGGCGAATACGATCAAGCGGTACATCCTCAAGGGCCAACAGGCAGTGGATGACACGAATAATCTCCTCTCCCACAATGTGCAGATCATCTTCACCGAGAATATCGTAAGTCTCGTTAATCGATCCTGCAGTAGTGTTTTCGATTGGCAGAATGGCGTAATCATGCTGGTGGTTCATAACCGAATCAGCGGCTTGCTTGAAGGTATCGTAGCCGTAACTGTTTACCTCGGCATATCGCTCCTCAAAATGACGAAAGGCTGCCTGGTGACTAAATGCCCCCTCCGTGCCCTGGTAGGCTACAGATACACTTTCTTTTTTTGATTTCTCATTTTGATGGTCAACCAGAGAATGGGTCTGAAAGCGTACCGAGTGGTCCAGGATATCCCGGTAAAGCTGTTCTGCAAAGTAGCGATCAAGCCCATGCTCCCGGGCCATCTTTGTGATCCGCTGCAGGAGCTGCTCTTCTCGTTCATGATCTCGGATAGTTCCTTGCTCCTCTATTTTCAGGGAGGATACCTCCTGGATTACTTTCTGGCGCTTCGCCAGCGATTCAATAATATTTTCGTCAATACTATCCAGGGCATCCCGGATCTGCTTTAGTTTTTCGTCCATTACCTTCTGTAAAGTCGATAGAGTGTAAATTCAAAATGATGCAAAATATAACAAGAGCACTGCACAAATATGAATAGTATTAATTGCGAGGAAAAGTCCCCGTAGGCGTATCACAATATACAACTGGTTGGCGAACCTGCCTGTTATTATTGACCAGAAATCAATTTCGTTACCCTATTCGGTATTTGAGCTCTCAATTTTATCCAGTATCTCACCTCGATCCATTTCGCGATACCGCTCGGGCAATAGTTCTTTGGAGGTGCACTCAATTACCGCGCTCAAGGTCTGCAACTCGATCTCCTCCGGATAGGTAGGCGGAAGGAAATCGGTAAGCGCGGCATCGAGAATCTCGGGTGTTACCTGCTCTTGTTCTACTGCGGCCGCCCTGAACTTCAGCACGTGTCAACGCTGCTTCCATATCTGCGCCCGAGAATGTTTTCAATCCCATCCTTTATAATTTTTGGAAGATATCTCTTCGCTCAGCTGCAGTCCGGTTTTATTTTTCATCACCTCAAAAAGCTCTACCCGTTCTTCTTCCGTGTAGGGATGAAACAGGGCCAGGTGTTCTTCCGCTCGACCCTGGCGCTTCAGAGTCAACAGGCATTAAGATTCGGGCGGGCGGTCATCAGGAACCGATATAATTTCGCCGCGGTGGCTGGTATCGCTCATAAAGGAGGCGATCTGCGAAAATACCCGGCTCGAGACGCCGCTGTCTCCACTGGCATCGCGATCTCCCAGATACGCATCAGCCTCATCAATCATTACGGCTACAGGTGCCATCGCCTTGAGCAGGGTAAGTATTTTCTCCAGGTTTCCTTCGGTGACGCCCTGCCACTGGCTGCGGAAATTTTTAAGCTTTACCATGGGGATTCCAACTTCACTGGCAAAGCAGGTGACCAGAAATGTTTTACCCGTACCCACAGGACCACAGACCAAATATCCCATCGGAAGTACATCCTGCCGACCCCGTTTTAAGGCAGTGGAAGCATGACGCAGATGCTCCTTTACCATGGTATGACCGGCCACATTATCCAGGTTATAGCTGGTTTCCACAAACTCCAACAAGCCGTAGGCTTCCGCTTCAATAAGCTCTTTTTTGGTCTCGGTGAGCTTGTTATGGGTGATCTCCTCCCTATTCTCTTTTGCATTCGACAGAATACTCCGGATGTTTATCAGGTTAAGCCCTGCAGTTTGCTTGGCCAGCACATTCTGTGACAGCCCCGAGATTTCCTCATAGTTATCGCTTTGCGTATTATATTTTATGAACGACAACCGCTGTTTCTCATCCGGAATGTCGATCTTGATGTTGTGCGGTATAGGGGTTCTGGATGAGCGTGCGGTTCAGATCACTCATGTTTTCGGTGATCAGAACCGTGGTAAAATCGGATGCGAGGAACAGCGGATCATGCGCCCATCGTGAAAGATAAACCAGTGAATTTCGATCTTCCGTACCCGATGACCCGGCCTCATTCATAGGCACTATGGTCTCGGCATAATCGATAATTAAAGCTACACTTTTTTTATTTTCCAGCCGGATGCGCAGGTATTGTTCCAAAATTGAGAATACCCGTACAGGATCCTTGGGCAAATTTTTGGCATACTCGGTGCCCACCAGTGAATCGCGTCCCGCAATGGCCCGGTTGAAATCCTTCTGGGTCTCTTTATCCCGGAAATAGATCCCCGACGACCGGTCGTAAAAAATCACATAATCCCGAGCCCCGAAAAATTCATCGGAAAGAAAGGTCTTCAAACGCACAAAATCTTCCTTGTCCCCTTTTTGCAGATGAACCACATCATGCACGTTTCCATGCAGGATAAACTGGTTTATAGTACGCCCAAGATATTTTTGCGCAAACTCCTGCGCCCATTTTGGATAATGCTCAAACATCTGCCTCTGTATTGGTTATGGATTACTGGTTTTTTATTGTTGAAAAGTTGCCGGCTTTTAGCATTAAAATGCCCGTAAAATCAGCGCATTCATTTTGGGATTATTTCCCGATTAATATGGTATGCACTACCTGCCATGGATAATTATTCTCACACTGGTCAAGAAATATACTGTATTACCGTTCGCTTCCCACAACCAGTTTCACGTTCTCAATTCTGCTTGGAGAGGCTTTGCTAATGATGAATTTATTGCCATCCAGCAGCAACTCCTCGTTCACTTTTGGGATGCGTCCTAATGAGTTAATAATATAGCCGGCAATCGTCTCATAGTCGGTAGATTCTTCAGGGAATACAATTTCCGGGTAGGTTTCCAAAAGATCCTCAATCTCTACATTGCCACTGAGCACAAAGGTGTTGGAGGAGAGCTTTTTCATGACTTGATCCTCCGTATCATACTCATCCTGGATATCGCCGACGACCTCTTCCAGCAGGTCCTCAATCGTAACCATTCCGGCCGTTCCGCCGTACTCATCAATCACAATAGCCACCGAAAGATCAGATTTGCGGAACTCCGAAAGCAGATCTTTTGAGCGCTGGGAAGGCGGCACCAGTTTGATGGGACGCATAATCTCCGTCAGGCTGTTCGGGTTGTTAAACATATCATGCGCAAAAATAACCCCGATGATATCATCGATTGTCTCTTGGTAAACCGGCAGCTCGCGAGAACCCGCACGAGATGAACACTTTCAACGTCTCATCTATGCTGGTGTTTTTTTCGATGGCCACCATATCCGTGCGGGGAATCATAGACTCTCTTACCCGCTTGTTGGAAAGCTCCAGAACATTGTGCAAAATCTCAGAATCTTCCTTATCGAGATCAGAACCACCCGTATCCCGCAATTCCTTGAAAATCAACTCAACATCCTGCCGGCGAAATACCTGGCCGCTACGGTCGATCTCGGGATTGATCATCCTGATGATAAAATCTGATGCAATATCGGCGATGATAATAAGCGGTTTAAACAACCAGTGAAAAACCTGCTGGGGCACCGATATCAACCGCATAGTCCAATCAGAGTGAATACGAAAAAGCGCTTTGGGCAGAATTTCTCCAAATATCATAATAACCACCGATGCCAGTATGGTCTGGATTGTCAACATGGTGATGTGTGAAGGTACATGCCCCAGCCACTGCTCATAGACAACAGTGATGGGCGCGGCCAGGAAAATAGTCATCAATGTGGCGTATATTACATTGACAATATTATTCCCAACTAATGTGGTGGTAAGGAATGTCTCAGGATTGCGCATAAAATAGTTCACCGATCGGCCGCATTAAGTGATTTCTTTCTGGATTCTATTTCAAGTTTTAGCCGGTTGGCAGAAATGAACGCAATCTCCGATCCCGAAAAAAATCCACTGAGTAATACAGTGAGTATGATAAGTAGCAATTCAGTCATCAACTACAGACCTAGAAGAGTAATATTTGTTGCAGAGGATACTATGTTGATCTCAAGAGCCATTGGTAAAGTTAAATTCATTACAGAAAACGAGGAAATCATTTTCCTTTAAAAATCGGCGTGTATCTTTTTCCAGAGGAAGCAAGTGGTGCCTCTTTGCATCTTCAGTTTCACAAAGCTCACCAAATAATTCAGATTCCACTTGGTAACCATCTTTTTCACCGGAGTGGTACACCGCTTTAAGTGCTTTTTCAATAGCCAAAGGTCCATTTTCCAAGATCTCTTCCATCAAGGCATTGACCTCTTCCAGGCTGTCTTCTTCAGGAACCACGGTCGTTAGTAATCCAATTTGAATGAGCTTGCTGGGCTGAAATCTGCTTGCCGGTCAAAATCAGTTCCAGCGCTTTGGCTCTGCCCACAATAGCAGGCAGCCGCTGCGTGCCGCCATAACCGGGGATCAAGCCCAACCCCACTTCAGGCAGACCAAATATCGCTTTGCGGGTTCCAACTCGTAAATGGCATGCCATCGCCAGTTCAGCACCGCCGCCAGCGCCATGGCCGTTAACCAGCGGCAATCACTGGCTTGCGGGTATCTTCAATCGCCTGAAATATCTGTTGGGCTTTCTGGCAACTCCATGCGTCCCCCGCGTTCATCCAGCAGCTCTTGTAAGTTCCTTAATATCGGCACCAGCAACGAAAGCTTTTTCGCCCCGCCCCCTGTATACTATCCCCGGACAGTCTCATCAGCATTGATCTGGTATCAAATAGCTCGGCCAGTTCGTTAAGCATCTCATCATTGAGAGCATTCAGCCTGTCTGGCCTGTTGATTGTAATGGTGGCTATGCCATTATTATCCAGGCTAAATAGAAGCGTATTATACGGTCGACTCGCAGAATCTTTTCGGGCAAGCTATTCCTGCATTCTTTTTCGAGAGGTATCCGCAGTCGATTCTGATTCGGTATCCTGCTCTTCCGGAGCTGTTATATCCGGGACATCGATGTCGACTTCTTCTTTAAAGAAATCCATATCCATATCATCCAGATCGGAAGTAGATGGGTACAACGTCCTCGTCCAGATCGTCAATAATCTGGAAGTTTCTTCAACCTCTTCCAGCAGGTTATCAAGCTGAAACCCGATCTCTTCCGGATTGCTCATCGTCATCCACTGCTCGTAAATATATCGAATAGCATCTTCTATTGTTTCGAGGTGCGTTTCACAAATCAGGTATTTTTCCTTTGGCGATCGTACAAATCTCCTTGAGGCGTGTTCTTGAGGATCCGGATGCGCCGTGATTTGGTGCGTTTCAACCGCTCCGACTCCGTCTCTCGGCACCTTCCTGCTGCTCTCTCTTCCACTTCCCGCTTCAAGCCTTCTTCCACGGAAGTATTCATATACAGCTGGTAACGCTTGTGCAGATCTAGCAGGGTAAGGTAATTGGAGATTAGTTCTTCAATTTTCTTGCGAATATTTTCCAACAACCCCTGTGAGCTATATGGGAGCTTGTCGAAATTCTCCTTGATCAGTTTGGCCAGGCGTTTCAGCACCAGGAAACGACGTTTGCTTTTCTGCCATCCAGATCATGGAATACCGTTTTTTCTTCGGTGGCCGCATCGCGTTCACGCAGTTTTTTTAGTTTTACATTTTCGCGGAATCGTGGCAGACGGGGCACGATGCCGAGGTACATCAACTCAGTACCAAAGGTCATGCTGAGAATCAGATTCGAAACCAAGCCGACATCTGCCAGTGCAAATGCCGAAATAGTGGCAACGAGTAGTACCCCCATATTCAAGGGATGTAAAAAAGCTTCTCGCGTATAATTTATAGATTCATCTTTTCCCATAACATAACCTAGCTTTTTGCATCGGTATCTTCATCATCGTCGTCCGGCCTGGCTTTTTCTTTGCCGATTGTCTTTTGGACTTTCATGGAGTTGGCCTGCTCTTCGATTTCATTATAGAGCTTGCCCATTTCCAGTTTTACCTGCCGGAGTGTCTCTTTGGCTTTATTCTTCTGGAGCTCCTCGTCGCGCTGCTGCTCATCCAGTCCAGTGGACAGATCCTCTTCGGCCAGGCTGTCCATAGCGACATCCAGACGGGCTTCTGCACTGGCTATTTTCCTTTTTACCGTAAAAAGGAAATCATCGAAAGATTCCATTAACTCGGAGGTATCCATATTCCGCAGCGCCTCGGTAATATTTCTCTTCTGTCTGGTCCGGTTCAGCTGCTGCTTTGCCTCCCGCATTTTGCGGTAATGCTCCTTGTACTCCTCCTTCAGACGTTCCCGTTGTTCACGGCTTTCGCTAGACATAGCTCTTCAATACCCTATGATTTAGACTGCTGCTTTTTACCGATTGTCTTGGATTGTTCGGATTCCTGCTCCGTTTCGATATCTTCAATATCGACCTGCTCATCGGTGGCTGTTGTTTCATCTTCAATTTCCGGTTCGCCCTTGCCCATCTCTGACTTAAACTGTTTGACCAGCTCGCTGGCCCGCAGCTTTTCGGCGTTGGCCTCAATCTCCATGGTTTCAGTGTCTATACTATCCAGGGCAAGTTCCATACGCGCTTCATTCTTGGCTGTTTCTTCGTTCAGGCGATTGAGCATTTCATCGTGTGTCTGATCAAGTCCGCCTACTTCAAACTGCTCAAGTGCATCGGCTACGCGCGACTGCCATTCGGCTCGTTCGCTGGCACGTAAAGCTTCTTTGGCATCCTGAATTTTTCGATCTTTTTCCCGAACAAACGCCTTTTTCACTTTGAGCGCTTTTTCATAAGCCTGCTCGGCAAATTCAAGCTGGTCCCCTGGAATGCTGTAATTTCTTTCGCTTTTTCCAGCTGGAGCGCATACCCTTCTGCGATATCATCACGATCGGCATTAATCGCTGATTTTATTTTCGAAGTCAGATCGTGGATCTGTTTCTCATACTTTTTAACCTCTTTCTGCAGCATGATCATATTGGCCTTCACCGTAGAGATATTCTCATTCATCTGCGGTATCTGGTCATTCAGATCACGGATATTCTGCTCAAGTATTAGTTTCGGATCTTCGATGGAGCTCACAAATCCACCAAACAGTGATTTTAATGCTCTTACTAAACGTTTAAACATGGTATTTTTCTATTTAATTAACCTTAGCCCTGCCCTGTTACAAGATACTATTATTAATGTAATGGGTATAAGTTATGTGATTTTGATGATATTGCAATAGTTATCAGGTTTTCAACTCATGAACACCCTTTTTATCTGCCCTATATTGTATAAGTCCAAATTGCCCGGGGTGTTCTGCACCAACCGTTACCGCCCCGCGAATTGTCTGCAGGGCCGAATCTATCACAGCTTCATTGTTCGTAAAACCACGAGCTATTGTTTCACCTTCTTTAACATAATCACCCCGCTTTTTATTTAACAGTAATCCCGCAGCGGGATCAATTAAATCTCTTTCTTCCGACGGCCAGCGCCCAGTTCCAGCGATGCCATGCCCAGCTCGTAAGCGTTAAAACCCTGATATAGCCTCGCTTGCACTTGTAAACTCACATTGGTGCCTGGTCTGTTCGCTAGTTTTGGGGATTGCGGATCAACTCAGTATCGCCCCCCTGTTCTTCTACCAGTTCCATCCACTTTTTAAAAGCTTGACCATTTCGGATCGCCTCCCGGCTTTTTTCGACCCCTTCTTCAATCGTTGAGGCGTTATCCCCAAGGTAAATCATGGTGCCGGCAAGCATGTGGGTAACCTCCATAACATCGTCCGGCCCCCGCCCGCGGAGCGCATCGATCGATTCAGCCACCTCCAGCCAGTTGCCGATTGCGTAACCCAGCGGCTGATCCATGCCGGTAAGGTAGGCAATGGTCTCCTTGCCAAAACTTTCCCCGATGCCTACCAATGTTTCCGCCAGTTCCAGGGCATCATCTATATTTTTCATAAAAGCACCTGAGCCAAATTTTACATCCAGCACCAACGCGTCTATCCCTTCCGCCAGTTTCTTGCTCATGATGCTGCTTGCAATCAGGGGGATCGACTCCACCGTAGCGGTGACATCCCGAAGGGCGTACAGGCGCTTATCAGCCGGTGCGATTTCTTCGGTCTGGCCCGCCATCACCATATTGGTTTTTTGCAGAACCTGTCGGTAGCGGGACAGCGACATATCGACCGAAAATCCGGTAATTGATTCAAGTTTATCGAGAGTACCACCGGTATGCCCCAGCCCGCGACCGGAAATCATCGGTACGGGAACGCCCCAGCTGGCTACAATTCGGGCCAGAATCAGGGAAAGTTTATCGCCCACCCCACCGGTAGAATGCTTATCCACTTTTTTGCCCGCAAATATCACTCAAATCCAACACCTTGCCGGAATGAAGCATCGCCTTGGTCAGGGTGGCGGCTTCCTCATCATTAAAACCACGGATAAAGCCAGCCATAATGAATGCGCTCATCTGGTAATCCGGCAGTTCATCTTTTGTATATTCTTCAATTATATATAGTTAATTTCGTCGGATGAAAGCGCATTGCCATCACGTTTTTTTCGAATCAGGGAAACAGGGTTAAACGAATATTCTGCCATTATTTACTTTCGATCTGAATTTTTCTGATTTGATGGTGCAAAAATCTTCAATTGTAACATCACAATTTTGATTACAGTATTTGCCGACCAGCATCTTTATAAAATTAAGGAAATAGTTCCCGATAATATTGATCTTCATTTTTACGACCCAGAGCTCGGTCTTCCTGCCCAACTCAATAAAGCTGATGCTCTGTTAGTGCGTACGGTAACAGGCGTTAATAACCAGACCCTGTCTCCGATACCTCAAAATTTGTCATTTTTAGCCACCGGATCTGCCGGCACCGACCATGTTGATCAACAATACCTCAAACAACATGATATCCAATTCGCCCATTCAGCAGGCTGCAATGCACGGTCGGTAGCCGAATATGTGGTGACAGCTCTTATTATATGGAGCGGAAAGAACAAGATCGACCTGAAAAAGGAGTGCATTGGAATTGTTGGGGTTGGGCATGTGGGATCAGCCCTGCAGCAGATGCTGGATACGCTCGGCTGGGAGTACCGCCTGTATGATCCCCCAAGAGCAGAACGGGAGGATGAATTTTCGTCGGTACCACTGAAGGAGGTGCTTGACTGTTCTATTCTTACCTTCCATACCCCCCTTTATAACAACAGTGAGCACGCCACCTATCACTGGCTGAACAGTGACAAGCTATCCAATAGAAATTTTAAGATGGTTCTGAATACATCACGCGGAGGCGTGGTTGATGAAGATAGTCTTCTTGAGGCAGTCAGCGTGGGACGCGTAGAAGATATGGTGATTGACGTATGGAGGGTGAACCCGCTTTTGACAATGAAATAGCCAAAAAAGCATTTATCTCAACCCCTCACATTGCCGGGTATTCCGTACAGGCTAAATTCCGTGCCACAAAAATGATTGTAGACCAGATGATCAACTATTTTTCCCTGGATCTGTCTGCAACATCTCTGAACAGAAACAAGCAGCAGATTTCATTTATGAATCTAACATTGATACGATCACCCTGCCAGAGGTGTTGACACGCATTCATCCAATTGCTGACTATTATCATGAACTGCAAAAACTTATCGGCATGCCGACCGATGTGAAAGCAAGGCGGTTTTATCGACTGAGAACATCAATGGATTTTCGGAATGAATACGCTTACATCGAAGTGCCCCAAAAAGTGTTAATCCGCTTCCCGATACTTAAAAAACTGGGGGTCAACTCTTCAGACTCGTGAAAGGGCAGGCCTCTCTGCCGCTACAAGTTGAACAGTTCGATGGCGTTTTTTGTGGTTTGGGCTTCAACTTCTTCAAAAGAAAGGTTTTGAACGTTCGCTAACTTTTCGCAGGTATATTTTACGAACGCCGGCTCATTTCGCTTGCCTCGTTTTGGTTCAGGTGACAAGTAGGGGGCGTCGGTTTCCAACATCATCCGCTCATTCGGGAGTTCTGCTACCGACTGGTCTACGCCGGCATTTTTAAAGGTCAATACCCCGCCGATGCCGAGCTTCAGTCCCAAATCGATGGCCCGTTTTCCCTCCTCGGTACTACCGTTAAAGCAGTGCCAGATACCCTTCAGACTTCCATCCTGCTCCTTTTCAATAATTTCAAGCAGATCATCGGTGCTTTCCCGGTTGTGGAGCACGACAGGTTTACCTACAGATTTAGCAACTTTACAGTGCAGACGCAGGCTTTTTTGTTGCTCATCCTTAAAATCGGAGCTCCAGTGGTAGTCAAGACCGGTTTCACCAACCGCGATGATATCGGAGGCGCTGCATTGGTCGGCCAGCTCCTGCCCGGTCGTAGAAATCCCCTCATTGATTTCAGTGGGATGAATGCCCGCCATTTTGTGAAATCGGATCTGCGTATGTGCCAGGCGATCCATCTTGGGAAGGGAATCAAAATTGATAGCGGGCATCAAGATCTGTTGAATACCCGCCTTCTGAGCTCTTTGCAATACCTGCTGCAGATCATCTTCAAAATGTTCAAGATAAAGGTGGCAGTGGGTATCAATCATAAATGCGTTGGATGTGATAATCTACAAGTCGCTGCATCGGTTTGCGGATGAAGGGACCCGGCTTCATACCATTTTCTCGGAGAATTTCAGAGATCAGCTTTTGATGGGCGTAAGCTACTGATCCTATAAAGCCAATTTCATATTTTTTGGCATCGGTATAATTTAGAAGGATTCGCGTAATAAAGTTTTCAAATCCTTCTCGTAACATATCTTTAATAAACGGATGGTCCTCATGATCGCCCAAAAAGGCGCCGTAGGAAGCGATAAACCTGCTTTTTTGGGATCCATCGTACACGCCCCGCGTAATATGATCAAGCGAGGTGTTGTAGTTCTTTTCGAATGATTCTTTCAGTTCGGGTGGCAACTCAAACCGAAAATAGCTGTTTATAATTTTCTTGCCGAAATAGCCTGCACTGCCTTCATCCCCAAGAATAAACGCCAGCGAAGGAATATGCTCCAATATCTTTTCGCCGTCGTAGAGACAAGAGTTGGAACCGGTACCAAGAATACATCCGATGCCCGGCTTGTCATGGAAACAGGCCCGTGCGGCTCCGAGCAGATCGTGGTAGACCTCGGTGTGTGCCGAACTGAAAAACTCTCCAACCGCCTGCTGCATGATCTCGATTTTTTCTTCGGAGTCGCAGCCAGCTCCGTAAAAGAAAAGATCGCTAACCTCGCTTACGTCTATTTTGTCCAGCAGATCGTTTTTCAGCACATCACGAATGGAATCCAGCGTATGGTAATAGGGATTGAGTCCCTCAGTTTTTACCGTTTCGCTCTGCCCATTTTCGCATATACACCACTCAGTTTTGGTAGCTCCGCTATCTGCTATAAGTATGCTCATTTATTCCCCCATTATGTTGCTGATTCAGCATTTTTTGGAAATCTAATGATTTTTAAACACTTCCCATAAAGTTCATACAGAATAGAGAACAAAATAATTTCTGCCTATACTTTCCGTCTAACCAAAGTTTAAAAAAAATTATGGAACCGACTTACGGAAAATACCTCAAACTAGACGAACTGCTGGATCTGCAACAACCGCTTTCTGAGCCCGAAGAACATGACGAAATGTTATTCATCATTATCCACCAAGTGTATGAATTATGGTTTAAACAGCTGCTGCACGAATTTGACAAACTGCGCGCAGAGCCCACCAAGGCGAAACGTGGACCTCTGCCAAAACGATGGATCGTGTGCTAACGATTCTGACAACCATGTTGCCCAGATCGATGTGACTGGGAAACGATGACCCCACTCGAATTTGAAAGTTTTCGCGGCTTCCTCAAAAGCGCCAGCGGATTCCAGTCCGCACAATTTCGTGAAGTGGAGATACTGTGTGGAATCCGTTCATCTCACATGCTTACAGCCCATGAAGACGAACCGGCCAACTACAAAAAACTTCAGCAGCGCATGGAGGAGAAAACACTGTGGCAAGCTTCTGCACCTACCTGAAAGAGCGCGGATACACGGTATCTCAGCCTGAACGCAAAAACGAGAAAGGGGTACTTTATGAAACCAGCGATGAGATGCAGCAAGTATTGTTGAACATTATGAACAACGACCACGTAAACAGCCCTGCTTTGCGAGTTATTCGTTGATTTTGACGAGGGCATGCAGGAGTGGCGCTATTGCATGTAAAGATGGTGGAACGAACCATCGGTAACAAACAGGGCACCCGGTGGATCCAGCGGAGTAGACTACTTGCGAAGCACCCTCCACCAACGCATATCCCGGACTTGTGGGAAATGAGATCGAAAATCTAGAAAATTGAAATCTTAAAAAATCGAAATCGCACCTTTCCTTTTACTTGAGGACATTTTCGGGAGTACGATACTTCTGCTTCACTTAATTTTGAAACAAACCATACATGAGTACCATCGACGAGCTAGCCAAGAAACTTCAACCACATTACAGCCATTTTGATGTAACCAACCGGTTGCTATTTACGGGGCATTCTCGACGATGCCTGGCCAGATATTGCGCTGGAAGGCCTAAAGAATCGTTTAACATTTCTCCGAACCAAGTTGACAACAAATGGGACACTGCTTTTAAAAAGCAGATATTCTCGCGCGATTATCTTCGCTCTTACTATGATGATCCCAATGGCCTCTACTGCCTTTCTGAGAATACCCATCATCTGCTTGTTTCCTGGCTGTCAAGTTTTGACTGGAAAGATACCCCGAAGGTGATAACAACTGATGGCGAATTCCACTCGATGAGCAGGCAGCTTCTTCGCCTTCAGGCAGGAGGGATTGCAGATCGATATGATGGATGCTGAATCCGCATCATATTGCGGATCAAATAAGGGTAGTGGCCGACGAGGATACGATGGCGATCATGTTGTCTCGCGTATATTTTAAAAGTGGGCTGATAAATCAACATATCTCAGAAATTGCCGAGGTCGCCCGAAGCAAAAATATTCCGTTTTTAATTGATGATTACCACGGGACCAACGTAGCACCTCTTTCACTTCAGGAACAAAACCTGGAGGACTGCTATCTGTTGATCGGCGGCTACAAATACCTGCAATGGGGAGAGGGTAACCGTTTTCTGCGTTTCCGGAGGACTGTGATCTGCGTCCGGCTGTTACCGGATGGTTTGCTTCCTTCAGCACGCTCGATCAGCCCCGAACAGGCGGACGCGTTGAATTTGACGAGGGCGATCAGCGATTTGCCAGCGGCACCTACGATTCATCATCTCAGTTCAGGGCAGCCAAGGTGGTAGAGTTTTTCCAGGATCAAGGGCTTACACCAGATCTGCTGCGGAGGCAGTACCTTGAGCAAATCACCCTTCTGCGGAAGTTATTTCTTGAACAGGATTTCTCCGAAAAACTTATCAAGCTGCGCCACAATAAGCCGCCTGAGAAAAACGGTGGCTTTCTTGCCCTGGAATCGCCTCATGCACTTCAGATACAGGGTGAACTTATGGAACGCGGTGTTTTCACTGATGCCCGCGATAACATCCTGCGCATCGGTCCGGCCCCTTATACTACCACCATGCAGATTGAGGAATGTATTCGAAGATTATCAGAATCAGTAAACAAAGTTCAATAATTTTGTAAGGTAATGGTACTCTTGAGATCTATTCTGATGAGAAAGCAAATTTTTACCGTTCATCTGAAGAGATATTTGGTCATGAAGTTTAGTCTGACTAAAAACAAATGATCCTGGATCAAATTTTAATTACACCCGCCTGACAATGTGTTGTCAGCTTAATTTTTTATCTTCGGAATGAAACTGAATAAAAAGCAAACAACCTAAACTTTCATTATGTCTGACAAGAACAAAGATCGAGAAAAAGCCCTTGAAATGGCCATCGGCCAGATAGAAAAGCAGCACGGCAAAGGTACCATCATGCGGCTGGGAGAAGAAGCCAACCAGAACGTACCCTCCATCTCAACCGGCTCCATCATGGTTGATTATGCACTGGGTATAGGTGGAATTCCCGCGGCCGGGTTACTGGGAAATCTACGGACCGGAAGCCAGCGGTAAAACCACTTTGGCACTTCACGTTATCTCTGAAGCACAAAAAACAGGGGGATATGCCGCCTTTGTTGACGCCGAGCACGCCTTTGATCCACGCTACGCCAAAAACCTGGGTATTAACACCGATGAGCTGCTCGTATCTCAGCCAGACAGTGGCGAACAGGCGCTTGAAATTACCGAAACGCTGATCCGTTCTGCCGCCCTCGATGTCGTCGTTATCGACTCGGTAGCGCGCACTCTGTACCGCGCGCCGAACTGGAAGGTGAAATGGGAGATTCTCACGTAGGCTTGCAGGCTCGTTTGATGTTCGAGGCGATGCGTAAAATCACCGGTATCGTCGACAAGACACGCACGGCGGTCATCTTTATTAACCAGATCAGGGAAAAAATCGGTGTGATGTTCGGTAACCCCGAAACCACCTCCGGTGGACGTGCCCTCAAGTTCTACGCCTCCGTACGGATCGATATTCGCCGAATTGGATCTATCAAACAGGGGGATGATGTGGTAGGAAACCGTACCAAAGTTAAAATTGTCAAGAACAAAGTTGCTCCGCCTTTCAAGGTAGTTGAATTTAACATCATGTATGGCCAGGGAATATCCCGCCTCGGTGAAATTCTTGATCTGGCTGTGGAGATGGACATCATCGAGAAGCGCGGCAGCTGGTACCGCTACGATGGCGAACCTATAGGCCAGGGAACGGACAACGCCACCGACTTCCTGGAAAACGAACCGGAACTCACCAATAAAATCGAGAAGAAAATACGCGCTGAAATGCTGCCCGACCAGCAGGATGAGACCGATGAAGAGGAAGAAGCGGATAAAGAGAAGGCTGAAGCTAAATCAGAGGACTAGCAATCTTAAATCAGTAGCATCTTGAGTTCCGACAGCTCCGATAAATTACCGGCGACAATCAGTTCTGTACAGCCGCAGAAAAACAACAGGGAACGGTATTCGCTGTTTATAGATGACGGGTTTTTGATCGGAGTTTCCGAAGATACTCTGCTGGAGTTTAACCTGAGGAAAGGCGTCGAGATGACGCCTTTCCTTTTTAAAAAAGTTCAAAAAGCAGAGGGACGGAATGCCGTTAAATCGTACTGCATGAAGATGCTGGGCCGCCGCGATTATTCGCGCAAAGAGCTGTTCGACAAGTCGATAAAAAAAGATCATCCCCCGGAAATAATTCATTCCGTACTGGATGAGCTGGAAGAAAAGGAGTACATCGATGATCGATCTTTTGCCCAAAAGTATGCCTCAGACAAAAGTCGGCTCAATAATTGGGGTCCGGCTAAAATAAAAGCCAAACTCTATCAAAAAGGAATTTCCAAACACGTGGCCCAGCAAAGTATTGAGCAGGCCTTTGATGAACTCAACTTGAAAAAGATTTTCCTGGATTTGGTTCGAAAAAAACGCAGACGATTTCTCAGGGAGGAAGATAAGCTCAAACGCAAGAAAAAAGTCTTTGATTATTTAAGCAGAAAAGGTTATCGATCAGAGAATATATTTCATCACCTGGATGAGCTATTGGATTTACTTGATTCATGAATAATCTGACCCTGGAAAAAGTTGTAAAGTTTGTTATCGGCTCGGCGGGATTTGCCGTGGTGGGACTGCTTCTCTACAATTACAGCAACTTGCTCACCTATGCGATCATCGCCATGATTATCAGCTACATACTGGATCCTATCGTCAACCGTATGCAGTTTGCAGGTATGAATCGCACCGTGGCCATAACCCTGACGCTCAGTTCGGTCATCCTTCTGCTGGTCTGGGTCTCAACCACCGTCATACCGATCATTGCCAACCAGATGGTGCAGCTGGCCAGTCAGCTTAATATCGAGACGATCAGAAATATTCTAAACCAGGTAGAACAACGCCTTACGCAAAACTTCACCTACCTGCCCGAAGATATTCTCATCGATAATGTTACACGTATCCTTGAAGATCTTTTTGATGCTGGTGAACTGCCCACGGCCATCAGTAATATCATCGGCCTGTTCACGAACCTGTTTCGGCGTTTCTGGTGATTCCTTTTGCGACATTTTTCTTCCTGAAAGACGGCAGTAAAATACGCCGAGACCTGCTTCAGCTTGTACCTAACAAGTATTTTGAAACCACCCTGAGCCTGATCGACAAAATTGAAACGCGACTGGGCCTTTATTTCAGGAGCGTGCTTTTTCAAAGTTTTTTGGTGGCATTATCCTCATACATAAGCACTCTCTATCATTCGGGTTGAATAACGCTCTTTCGGTAGGTATTTCCATCGGCATTGCCAACTCCATACCCTATTTTGGCCCCATTATCGGATACATTCTGTCTATTATCGTATCCATTATTGAGGTGGGCGACTTTTCCCTGGTACTGCCCTGCTGCTGGCGATCCTGGTCGTACAAATTTTGGACAATGTCCTGTTTCAACCGCTTATCTTTTCCCGATCAGCCGATATGCACCCGGTTGCCATACTATTTATAATCCTCATCGGGGCGGAAACCGCTGGTATTTTGGGGATGCTCCTCGCCATTCCGATCGCCACCATTATTAAAATTACGATCAACCAGTTTCGGTGGAGCCTCAACAATTATTATGTGTTTCGGGTGGGTTCAAAGAAAGAGTGATTTTTTGATTATGGATACCATCAAATTTCTTTATATTCTGCGACTTAATTAGAGTAGCAATTTTACAGGGCACTCCAGGTTGAAACATATCGTTGTCTTCGCTTCAGGCTCGGGCACCAATTTTCAGGCTATTATTGATGCTGTCGAATCGGGTCAAATTCAGGCTACCATTCGTGGACTTATTGCCAACAAACCTGGTATCAAAGCCCTTAAAAGAGCAAAAAAAAACGATATTGAAACACGCGTAATGCCTCCTTCTGCGTTCAACAACAAAGCAGCGTATAAAAGCGAATTGCTGCAAACGCTCAAAAACTGGCAAACCGATCTGATTGTGCTCGCTGGGTACATGCTAAAGATCCCAACCAGTGTAATTCAACAATATGAGCACCGAATCATCAATATACATCCCTCCCTGCTGCCGAAGTATGGTGGTAAGGGATTTTACGGGATTAAAGTGCATGAAGCCGTGCTAGCTAATAACGAACATGTCACCGGCTGTACCGTTCATTACGTGACGGAGGAATATGACGAAGGTCCAATCATCGATCAGATTGAAGTCCCAGTAAAAGAAAGCGACACTGCGAAAAAACTGGCAGATCGCGTGCTTGAACAAGAGAGCACAAGCTGTTGCCAAGAGTCATAGCTGATCTTCTTAACTAGCAACCGATAACTAAAATTAAACAAACTAGAAACTGTGGCGGTTAAACCTCTAGACTCCCTTCCTGAAGAACCCCTAAAAATCAAACGAGCCCTCTTATCTGTTTCAGACAAAGATGGATTACTTCCCCTGGCGCAAAGCGCTTCACAAGGCAGGCGTAGAACTTTTATCGACCGGCGGTACGGCTGAAAAGATTCGTTCGGCGGATCTGCCCGTGACCAATATTGCGGAACTGACCGGCTTCCCTGAATCGCTGGACGGACGCGTAAAAACACTGCATCCCGTAATTCATGCCGGGCTGCTGGCCCGAACGAGTCACAAGCCCGACATGGATGAGCTGGAAAAACTGGAGGTAGAACCAATCGAACTGGTGGTTGCCAACTTGTATCCGTTTAAACAAACCGTCTTTACCCCGGGCTGCACGCCGGCCACCGCCACAGAGAATATCGATATCGGCGGGCCGACCATGATTCGCGCCGCCGCTAAAAATTTTGCGCATGTAACTGTGCTGACTGCCCCCAGTCAATACGACGCATTTATTAAGCAGCTAAATGAGAAACAGTCGATCAGCTTTGAACTTCGCAAGCAGCTGGCTCGTCAGGCATTTAATCACACCGCTGACTATGACGCTCATATCTCCGACTATTTTAACAGTCTTTTCGAGGAAGATAACCCCCCACAGCTAAATGTTTCACTTCCAAAATCTCAGGAGCTGCGCTACGGAGAAAATCCCCACCAAAAAGCGGCTGTTTATGGAGATCAAAATAATTTTATCGATTGTTTCCATGGTAAACAGCTCAGCTATAATAACTACCTGGATCTGGACAGCGCTCTCAACATGATAGCAGATTTCGAGGATTCCGATCCTACCTGTGCCATTTTCAAGCACACCGTCCCCTGCGGCGTAGCTACCGATTCTACCCTGCAAAAAGCGTGGAAAAAAGCGTTTGCCACCGACACGAAATCTCCTTTCGGCGGCATTGTAATAGTTAACCAGGAGCTGGATCTGCAAACAGCCAAAGCAATTGACGAGATATTCACCGAAATTATCATCGCTCCCTCTTTTTCAGATGAGGCTGAAGAGTTGCTCAAGCAGAAAAAGAATCGACGCCTTGTACGCCTAAAAAAGTCTGTTCGCGGGACCAAACACGCGACAATTCCGCTCAATTTTCGGTGGTGCCCTCAGCCAGGAGCCCGACATTGTTACCGAGTGTATGGAGAATTATAAAGTCGTTACCAACCGCGAACCTACTGAAAAAGAGCTTCACGACCTGCTTTTTTCATGGAAAGTCGTGAAGCATGTCAAGTCAAATGCCATTATATACGCACGCGAGGGGCAGACCATCGGCATAGGCACCGGCCAGACCAGCCGTGTTGAGGCTTCCGAAATTGCAATTGCCAAAGCTAAAGATGAGGGACTTTCCATGCAGAATACTGTAATCGCTTCCGACGCCTTTTTCCCCTTTGCCGACGGTGTGGAGGCCGCAGCCAAAGCAGGTGCCACAGCAGCAATTCAGCCGGGGGGTAGTATACGGGATGAGCAAGTAATCGAAATGGCCAACCAATACGACCTGGCTATGGTCTTTACCGGCAAACGGCATTTCAGGCATTAATATCCCATTTTACATTGTTTCGGAGATAAATTACAGTTTATATATTTATCTCTATTAATTCGGAAATAGCCACACAATATTGTATTTTCGTTCTTTCAATTTTTCTATATAACTGTAACGCATTTTGTACCTCATATCTATGATTGAGTCTTCACCCAAGAAAAGCTCTGAAAAGAAAAAAAACGGACTTTTTGATTGGCTTTATACCGATATTGCCATCGATCTCGGCACGGCCAATACGCTGATCTATTCACGCGGCGAAGGTATCGTCCTCAACGAGCCCTCTATCGTTGCACTAAACATGCAAAATGAACCGGTGGCTACCGGCCACGAAGCACGGTTGATGCACGAAAAAACCCACAAAAATATTCGCACGGTGCGTCCTTTACGTGATGGCGTAATCGCCGATTTTGAAGTGGCCGAGCAGATGATCCGTGGTATGATCAAGAAAGTTAAAATGAAGTGGTATTCTAGCACACGCCAGATGGTTGTTCTGTGTGCCCAGCGGCATCACCGAAGTTGAACGCCGAGCCGTTCGAGACAGTGCCGAACATGCCGGTGCCAAAGAGGTTTACCTGGTTGATGAACCAATGGCCGCAGCAATCGGTATCGGGCTAAACGTTCACGAACCGGTTGGAAACATGATTGTCGATATCGGTGGTGGAACGACGGAAATCGCTGTAATCGCCCTCTCCGGTATTGTATATGCACAGTCGGTGCGGCTGGGCGGCGATGAACTGAACGAAGATATCATCAACTACTTTCGCCGCAACCACAATCTGCTGATTGGGGAACGGACCGCTGAGAATATCAAGTGTGAGATCGGCACGGCCGCCCCATTGGATGAAGAACTTGAGATGGTCACCAAAGGTCGTGACCTTGTAAACGGCGTACCACGAACCCGCCACGTAACCTCCAAAGATGTACGGGAGGCGATTCAAGAATCGGTCAACACCATTGTGGAATCGGTTACCAAATCGCTTGAACAGACCCCCCCTGAACTTTCTGCTGATATCCTCGATCGAGGTATAATGCTTACCGGTGGTGGTGCGTTATTAAAGAGCTTAGATAAATTGATTATCGAAACTACAGATCTACCGGTGCATATCGCCGAAGATCCACTTACTGCTGTTGTTCGTGGTACGGGTGCCATTTTAGAAGACCTCGAGTATTATCGAACAGTAGTATCATAACAGAACAAGATGAATGCGTTTTCGACTTCCCCGAATAGCCGATGCTAAAGATCACCTGATTACCGCCGTGCTGCTGGTCCTGTCGCTTGTGCTTATGATGGAGCGCCACCAGGGAGGAGTTGACAATCTACGTAAAGCATCCATCACCCTGTTCAGCTACCTGGAGGAACCTCTTTCACATATTCGGGTCTACCGCCAGGCGTTGAAAACGAACACGCACCTGCGCAAGCAGAATGTTTTATTACTGGATGAACTGAGTCGTCTGAGGGCAGCTGGCCAGGAAAACCAGCAATTAAGAGAGCTGTTACAACTTAAGGAAGAAAGCGAACTTCAGCTCTACCCGGTGCGCATCGTAGGTAAGGAACTGAACGAGATCAATAACTCCATCACCGTAGATGCCGGCACAAACCAAGGCATTGAAGCGGGCATGCCGATGGTTTCTGCCAACGGGCTGGTGGGACGCGTTATATTCCCAGCATCCAACTATGCACAGGTGATGCCGTTGTATAACAGCCTGTTTCGCGTGAGTGCTAAATTGCAAAAATCAGGGGCTTATGGCATAGTTTCCTGGGAAGGAGAAAACTGAATGAGCTGGTGCTCAATTTTGTGCCACAGACTGTCGGCGTCGACAGCGGAGAAACGGTCGTAACCTCTGGCTACAGCAACCAGTTTCCGCCAGATATTCCAATTGGCACCGTTTTACGAACCGAGCCGGAACAGGGCAAAGAAACTCAAAAAATTTATATAGAACCTTTCGCAAAATTGCACTCCATTGCAGAAGGATTTATTGTAAAATTCACCCCAGATACCACCGTTCAAAATCTAAATCAAGAATATCAGCAGTTATTTGAATGAACACGGAACGGCTAAAAGATTTTGGTATCGGGCTCGGTTTTTTAGGGTTACAGATTGTCATGTTCCGTCATTTGAGAATCTGGGATATGCAGCCAGACCTGATAGTAATCTACCTGCTCTGGCTAATCTCGAAAAGTAACCGGACAGCATGCCTTTTTGTGGCAGGGGGTCTTGGATTACTTCAAGATGCTATGCTTGACCTCTGGGGATTAAATATGTTTTCCAAAACTTTGATGACATTTATGGTATACAATTACATGCCACGAAAAGAAAACATGCGCCTGCTGATTTGGCAGATTTTTTTAATAGTGCTGGCTGCAGCATTAGTCCACAACATTATTTTCCTGGGATTAAGCGTTAGTGTAGAACATTACACCGCCGAACACCTTTTTTGGAAACAATGGATCGGTAATGCTATCTATACCGCGGTAGTAGCGTCTTTTATTCACCTGTTCAGAACCAGTTAACACCTAGTACAACACCTTTTGATAAGAAATCGCAGAAAAAAAAGGTTGAAAATTTCCATTCGCGTCCTGACAGGTTGCGATGGTAGGGCTTGGTCTGATCATGCTGGGCCGGCTGATACAGCTCCAAATTCTGCAATACGACACCTACACTCCTCTTAGCCGCGAAAACTCACTGCGCCAAGAGATCGTCAATCCTGCCCGCGGACTGATTTACGATCGTAACGGGCGGCTCATCGTTGACAACGAACCGATCTACTCCATCACCATTACCCCGGCCAAGTATGATACGGCCAACACCCCCCTGCTGATGAATCTTCTGGATTTTCCCCTTGAAGATGTAAAACAACATGTATCAAATGAAGCACAGGCTTATTCTCAGTTCCGGGCATCTCGGCTGTTCACTGAACTCAGTTTTGAAAAATTTTCACTGATCCAGGAAAACATCTGGCGGCTGCCTGGTATCGGTCACCAGATTGAAAGCAAGCGCCATTACGCTGTTGATAGTATGAAGGCATCGCATATGCTGGGATATCTTCGGGAAGTTTCCGAAGAGCAATACCTCCAATCTGACCAGTATCACATGGGAGATAAAGTCGGCAAAAGCGGGCTAGAAATGGTATATGAAGATCGTCTCCGCGGAAAACTCGGCGTTGAATATATCCGCATAAATGCTCTGGGACAGTCGCTTGGCCGGTTTACCGAAGAAGATATTAGCGAGTCGCCCCAGAAAGGCAGTGATCTCTATACCACCATCGATACCGACCTGCAGCTGCTGACCGAAGACCTGATGGAAGGCAAGCACGGGGCCGTGGTAGCACTTGATCCGAATGACGGCTCCATCCTCTCTATGGTGAGCTCGCCTCAGTATAACATCCGACGCCTGTCAGGTCGCATTGATTCTGATTACTGGCAATCGATCAACGCTGACACATCGAATCCGCTGTATAACAGGGCAATATCAAGCAAACAGCCGCCGGGTTCCACGTTCAAACCCTTGATGGCGCTGATGGGGCTTGAAATGGGTATCATCACACCACAAACAGAGATCAACAACCCCGGTTATTATTACCGCGGGCGCCGGTATGGCGACTTGGCGGATCCGGGCATGTACGACGTGGAGAAAGCGCTGGAAAAGTCCAGCGATACCTTCTTTTTCTGGATGATGGACAAAATCGCCTCCAGTGGCCGGCTGAACGAATGGCATGAGCTGGCTTCCGAATTTGGCATGGGAAGAAACAGCGGCATCGATCTACCCTACGAAACGTCAGGTATCCTGCCGGACAGCTCCTATATGGACCGTGCTTTCGGGGAAAACAAATGGGGCATTGGCGACATTATCAACCTTGGCGTTGGCCAAGGTATTATTGCTGCCTCACCACTACAGATGGCGGTCGTAGCCTCAGGAATTGCAAATAACGGGTATCGCGTGCAGCCCCACCTGGTTAAGCAAATCAGAACGGCGGATGGACGAACCATGAGCACAAATCCCCAAAACCAGAAAATAAGCTGGGTTGACCAGGAACATATTAATATCGTGAAAGAGGGCATGCGCCGCGTAGTAACTAACGGCAGTGGCCAATGGTACGCCAACCTCGACAGCATACAGGTAGCCGGCAAAACCGGGACCGCCCAAAATCCCCATGGTCGCGATCACGGCTGGTTCATCTCCTTCGCACCGCTCGAGAATCCCCAAATAGCAGTAGCTGTACTAATGGAGAATGCCGGGTATGGATCTATCTCTGCCGCACCGGTTGCCTCCCTGCTGATTGAAAAATACCTGAAGGGCGAAATCGAGCGACAGCATGTGTATCAGTACGTCAAGAATTTTGAACCAAGAAATCAAAATTCAAGCGACGAGGACGAAGAATGATCAATATCCGAGACTTAAGCTGGTCGCTTATATCGTTTTGGCTGGGCCTTACGGTTATTGGGCTCATTGCCATTTACAGTGCTACCCAGGGACCTGTAGCACAATTTTTACCGGAGTTTATTCAGAACAATTTCACCAAACAGCTGGTATGGATCGGTATCTCTATCTGTATTCTTATTGGCGTTCAGTTTATTTCTCCCCGCTCATTCCAGAGCTTATCCTATTTTGCATATGCGCTGGGTATACTGTTGATGATTTTAACCCTGCTTGTCGGGCAGGAGATCAACGGCGCTGAAAGCTGGTTGAAAGTGGGACCGGTGAATTTACAGGTCAGTGAGTTCATGAAAATTGCCACCATCCTGGCCGTGGCCAACTACCTGACCAGCCGGCGTAATATTTCCGCGGAGAACCTTCGCTACGCTCTCGTTGCCGTATCGCTTATACTCTTTCCTGCTATACTTGTAATCATGCAGAACGATATGGGTACAGCTGTTGTCTTCCTGGCACTTATTCCGGTTATGCTTTTCTGGTCCGGGCTGCCATATGGTGTTTCGCTTTTTATCATATCTCCCGCCATCATTGGCTACCTGAGCATTATTCAATGGTACTGGGGCCTGATCGCTGCCGTGATATTGACAATAGCCATATTCTTTATACAGCGCCGAACCTGGCTGACTTTTGCATCATTTGTATGTGGAATTTTAATCGTAATCGGGGTCCAGGTAGCACTCTTCCAGGTATTGCAACCGCACCAGCGCGCACGGATTGCCGCCTTCACAAACCCTTCTTTTGATCCCCAGGGGGCCGGTTGGAACGTATTACAAGCTAAAACCGCTATCGGTTCGGGAGGCATCTACGGAAAAGGGTTTTTAGAAGGTACCCAAACTCAGCTACGCTTTCTCCCTGAACAGTGGACTGACTTCATTTTTTGCGTGATTGGCGAAGAGTTTGGCTTTATTGGGGCGGGGCTGGTTCTGTTTCTGTTCATGGGCATGTTTTTAAAAATGTTGAATATCGCCGGTGGTCACAAGCACCCCTTCGCGCAACTGGTGATTGTGGGAGTCACTACCATTCTCTTCATCCACTTCTTTATCAATATTGGTAGTTCCACGGGCCTGTTGCCCGTTATCGGTCTACCCTTGCCATTTGTTAGCTACGGTGGTTCCGCCTTCCTAACTAATACCCTGATGCTGGCAATCTGCGTGAATCTCGACCTGTACAAGCGCCAGTTCAGTATCTACCGGTAGGAGCTGCTTTTTCTGTTACCGCATATTCAATATTTCACGGTATTTCCGATTCGCTACCAACCTCGGCAGGTGATCCCTCGACCTTTATGTTCGCAACGCTTAGTCCCAGATTAAAATTTTTAGTGTTCCTGCGGGTAATATTGAAGTGAGTCCAGTTGAATGCTGCTTAGATAGTACGGATACCCCAAGGTGTCCAGCCGCTGCCTGACCTGTCGAGCCATTTCTGGTGAATCTACATAATCCACCAGATAAAATTGGTCATCGATCAGGTTGCTGTATTTCTTTATAGTTTTAACCTTTCGTTGGTACTGCTCCGAAGAGCTCAGCCGATAGTTATTGGCATTGAAATCGTATGTGGTGGCTAGGCTTTCCATCATCACACCGTCGATGTATCGACAGCTCTTCTCAAGAAGGAAAAGACCAGTGTTTTGGATAATAATCGCATCGGGATATCGAGATTTTATTTCCCGGATCATGCCCACCATTTCATCCTGCAAGTGACTGCGCTCGGTATAAGGAGCAACGCCGTCTATAGTATCAAGCAGCAGCCCGTCCAGCCCGTTTATCATCACGTTTGGCAGTACTGAATCCAGCATAATGGAGCGGGCTGTTGAGGCTCCCAGGTTAAGGTAATAACTATTCCAGTTTTCGTTTTTGCCCAAGAATCCAACCTTTTTTAATTCTTGAAAATAAGGGCGGCTGGGATGTACCTCACTCATGCTAAAGTATCCTAAAATCTTGGCATCAGACTGGGTGAGCTCACGTAATTCATGCGGTGTATAGCGATCCTGTTCCAGCACTACCAGATCGTAGCCTTTCAGTTCAGAGGGCGTAATCTTGTTATAGTCTATACCAAATTGAGTCAAACGATTATCGGGGCTACATGCTGCTATCATCAGAACCGATAGTAGGATAATGGCTGTTGAGGGTAAAAATCTGAATTTTATGATAGCACCGCCTTAATTTTTTTTTGCCCAATAAAAATATCTGCAGCGAAGCACCAATACTTAATCCTTATCGGTGTACTTCTTCTCAGTTCTCAGGTTGAAGCTATGCCGGTGGTGCTCGGTAATGCCGTGTTCCCGCAATCCGCGGTAATGTTCCCGGGTGGGATACCCGACATTTGTCCTCCAGCCGTAAAACGGATATTTTTGGTGAAGTCCTTTCATAAGGTTATCGCGGTGTACCTTGGCCAGAATAGAGGCCGCTCCAATACTCACGGACCGATCATCACCCTTTACCAGACAGGTATAGGGAATCATGCTACTGCCGTACCGGTTGCCGTCCACCAGCAGATAGTCGGGGGCAGGCTCGGCGTTATCCACACACTTTTGCATCGCTTTGAGAGACGCCCATAGAATATTCAATTCGTCAATCTCCTGCACACTGCAGTATTGTACCGTCCAGTAAAAGGCTTCGTTCTTGATAATTTCAGCCAACTTCTTTCTCTGTGCCAGGTCCAGCGTTTTACTGTCCTGAATACCGGGAATATCCGAATCCGCCTTAAGGATAACCCCGGCAGCTGCCACCGGTCCAGAAAGGCATCCCCGGCCTACTTCGTCAAGCCCCATAATTCGTTCATATCCCTGGGCCCATAGGTTGTTCTCAAATTTCAGTCGCTCATTCATTTTGCTTAAAGGCTAAAACATGGAAGTATATCCTAAAACGCTGTTAACATAAGGGTTTGAAGGTATGGATTCTATCAAAAAAATCCGTTTCAATATTATTCCCAATATTTTATCTATCATGAGTTGATAATCCTAAAACAAGTTGAATTTAGAACTGCAGTTCCAAATATTGGATAAATAGTAATTGAATGTTTTGCTAGCTTTGGCGGTTAATTTAGGTGAACTCAAACATTAGCATCAGATTATGTATTTCAAGTATCAGCAGTGGGATGAGCGATTCAGCAAGGGTTCAGGAAAAAATCCTTTTGATACGCTATGGGATCTTTTCCAGGAGCTTTTGACGATCTCCAGCGGTGATGTGGATCAAGCCCTGCACTGGCTTACCGAGTTGGACAACGAGTACGGCATGACCGACCAGTTTGAGGATGGCTATGGGCTGGGGGATTTCGTGGAAGAGCTTGAAGAACGTGGGTACATTCGCCGGGATGATGAAACCCAGACCGTCGTTATTACCCGTAAAACGGAACGCAGCCTTCGCCAGCGATCCTGGAAGAGGTCTTCAAGGACCTGCAAAAGGGTGGTGTGGGCGGTCACAAAACGGATCACACCGGTAAAGGACGCGAACGACAACCCGAAACACGTCCCTGGCAGCAGGGCGACGATATCAGCAACATCGACAGTGTGGGTACTATGATGAATATGCTGAAGCACAGCTCTATTGACCAGGTGAATCTACATGAGGATGATCTCCGCGTACACGATACGGATCACTACTCGTCAGCCGCTACCGTGTTGCTGATCGATCTTAGCCACTCAATGATTCTCATACGGGGAAGACCGGATCACCCCGGCCAAGAAGGTTGCTATGGCGCTTTCTGAGCTTATTATGGACAATTACTCCAAAGACTCCCTCGATATCGTGGCGTTTGGCAACGAGGCTTGGAAAGTAAGTGTAGAGGATCTGCCTTACCTAGAGGTTGGGCCCTACCACACCAATACCAAGCAGGCGCTGGAGCTGGCGCGGCACATCCTGCATCGTCGAAAATACACGAACAAGCAGATATTTATGATTACCGACGGAAAGCCCTCCTGCATTATCGAGAATGGTAAAATCTACAAAAACAGTTATGGCCTTGATCGTAAGATCATCAACAAGGTGCTGGATGAGGCGGTTAAATGCCGGCGGGACGATATCACCATCACCACGTTTATGATTGCACGCGATCCCTATCTTCAGGATTTCGTACGAGAACTGACAGAGGCCAACAAAGGCAAGGCGTACTTCTCATCGCTCGATAATCTGGGAGAATACATTTTTGAAGATTACATCAAAAATCGCAAACGCAGAATGAAGTAGTTTTTTTATTTTTTTTCTTTAACACGAAAAGCCCCGGATATATAAACATCCGGGGCTTTTTATTTCCTGAGACTGTTATCTTAGAAATAGGTTTTAGATTCCCAACTGTTGCATTACAGGATCGGTAATGTCGTATTGCTCACGTGCAGAGGGTGAAGCGTAAAGAATGATCACATCGCCCTGGCTGGTGGTTGTATTCAGCACATAGGTGAGTCCACGCTCTTCTGCCACTTTATTTATCGCCTCTTCGATCTGCTGAAGCAGTGGTCCAACGAGCTCTTGCTGTTTTTGCTGGATCTCCTGCTGAAGCTGTGTTTGGAACTGCTGTAGTTCACTTTGCAGTTGACCAAGTCGTTCTTCTTCTTTCTTTTTAGCTTCTTCAGAAATTACGGTTGACTTTTGCTGGTAAGCACTTAATTGCTGCTGGAACTGGCTCTGTTTCTCTTGCAGCTCCTGTACTTTTCGATCGCGGAAATTTTGCAAGCGCTGTTGAACTGCTTTCATTTCAGGCATTTTACTCAGAATAGCCTGCGGATCTACATACCCGATTGTGAGATTGTCCTGCGCCTTTGCACTCTGCAGGTTGATCAACCCGAATAAAACCAGACTAAACTGATAGTAAAATAGTAGCTCGTTTAAACATAATTAGTTGCTCTTTTGATCTATTGATATAATTCAAAATTAGTTTGAGTCGTTATTCATGCGATTCAGAACTTCCTGGGTGATGTTCAATTTCTGATCGGCCGAATAATAGATGATTGTTTCGCCGTACCCGGTGGCTTCGTTCAAAATAAAATCAAGATTGTTTGATTGGGCTACAGTGGCAATTGCCTCATCCATTCTGTTGTAGATAGGTTCCATCAACTCGGAGCGGCGCTGCTGAATTTGTTGCTGAACACTTTGTTGAAGTTCTCTCAGCTCTTGTTCGCGGGTGGCCAGTTCCTCCTCGCGTTTCTGTTGCTGTTCTTGCGACATAGAGGCGGCATTTTGCTGATAGGTGCTTACCGCCTGTTGAAACTCTGTAGTTTTCTGGTTTATCTCAGACCGTTTCTGCTCAATAAAACTGTTGAGCTGCTGCTCAATTTCGGCACGTTCAGGAAGTTGACTCAACACTTCCTGCGGATTCATATAACCGATACTAAGGTCCGTATCCTGAACCTGACCCACAGCATTTACGGTAGCTGCGAACATAAATACAATTCCTAATGATAGTAACTTTCTAAACATAAGTTTTCAGAAAAATTTGCTGTTTTAAAGGGCGTGTGATAATACTAACTATTTTTCTTAATTGCTTGTCTCCTCTGGACTGATCCCCAGCTCTATGAGAACCTCGTCATTAAGGTTCCACTCCTGCCGGAAAAATAACATTCCCGTATCCCCGGAGCGGTCGAAGACAAAATCATAGTCATTACGATCCGCAACAGTGTTTATTGCCTCAAACACTTTCCGCTGAATTGGTTCAAGAAGTGATTTCTGTTTTTGATAGTATTCACCTTCTGCTCCAAACTTCTGTTCCATATACTGCTCACGCTGGCTGACCAGCTCGCGGATCTCTGCTTGCTTTTGTTTACGAACTTCTTCGGTATATAGTATTTCACGATCCGAAAAATCTTGCCTAAGCTTTTCAATATCGTTCTGCATACGCTCCAGTTCCTTTTTCCATTCATCGCTTAGCATTCGCAATTGCTGATCGATGCCCTGATATTCGGGCATCTTCTGGAGGATGGCATCGGTGTCAACGTAGCCTATTTTTTGTTCTTGTGCCTCCGCCCTGTCAACCATGGATAAACCAAGCACCAAGCCAACAAGCAGGAAACCAATGTTATGGCAGAATCCATTCCTCATGCTAGAATGGTGTACCGATGTTGAAAAGAAACTCCCATTCACCTGCATTAACGGGTGGATTCTGTTCCTGGAATACCATCCAGTCGGTAACCGTAGCTCAGATCAACAAGACCAAGAATGGGCAGGAAAATACGCACACCTACACCGGTGGAACGCTTGAGGTCGAAAGGAGCAAAATTATTGAGATTCAAGTAAGAGTTTCCTGCATCGCTAAACAGATAAGGAATAACCTGAACCTGGTCTTCCTGGTACAGCAGGATAACGCAACTCCAGTGAATACTTGCTGTACACACGTCCACCAACTTCGTCTCCATCTACACGAGGTGAAATAGAACCGTTGTTGCCCCCTGGGAATCCACGCAGATCGATGTTATCGTTGATAAAGCTCTGTCGCTGCTGCAGCTGCGTACCGCCAAGCACGAAACGCTGGAAGTTGCTTTGCTGGCTTTCTCCCAAATATCCCAGGTACCCATACTCGATGGTATTGGTAAACGTAAGGTCTCCAACCAGTGAGGTATGATTCTGGTAGGTTGCTTTCGTTTTATAGAACTGGGAGAACGCAGGGCAGCGGTGGTGCAACCTCCAGTGAAAGAGAAAGCTTGGACCCGGACGTGGGTGAAATTGGATTATTTACCGAATTCCGCTCAATAACCTGCTTTACACTTAATACGCTTGAGGTTCCCTCTGCAAGGAAGGAAGCTCCGCCTGCTACATCATAGACCTGGTAAGAAAGTACCGTTCGCTGGGTGAAAAAGTCATCGGGCCAGTTGAGGCGTTTTCCGAGCGATACACTACTCGAGAACAACTCATTCCGAATATCACTACGCCGGTAGTTAATCAGGTTGTAGTTGAAGTTAACACCCAGTGAGAGCGGCCTTCCGCTTAGCCAGGGTTCCTGGAAACCAAAGCTGTAACTCTGATAACCTCCACCGGTAACCTGTACTCCCAAGGAAAGTTTTTGACCATCGCCTGAAGGGATCGGGTTGAAGCCCTCGCCACGCAGCGCGCGGCCCATGGAAAAGTTATTGAAATTGAGTCTCGCTGACAGGATAAGACCGATACCGCGACCACCGAAACCGCCGGAGAATTCAAAGTTGTCGGTGCTCTGCGATTCATCCAGCTGGTAGCTGATATCCACCGTTTTGTTCTCCATATCAGGACTCAGGTCCGGCGTGATATTCTGCTGCTGGAAATACCCGAGCGTGCCCAGCTCCCTGATAGTTCTCACTACAGCCTGGCGACTATATGTTTTACCAGGAATAGTTCGCAACGTTCGCCGAACTACATCATCGTGAGTTTTGGTATTTCCACTGAATGAAACGCGGTCAATTGTAGCAATTTCATCCTCAATAATACTCATATAGATATCCAGGGAATCTTCTGCTACTACCTGAATATTGGGCTGAACCTGGAAAAACAGGTATCCAACATTTTGATAAAGACTGGTTACATCGGTACTGTTTTGGGAGTAGCGAAGATTTTCCTCGAACTTTGTTTGATTGAACACATCGCCTTTTTGAAATCCCAAAGCCTGTGAAAGCCGCTGATCTGTATAGACTGTATTTCCCTCCCACGTGATGTCGCGCACTTTGTATTGCGGGCCTTCATTGACCTTGATCCAGACACCTACACCCTGTTTGTCGTCCTCATAATTATAGGTGAACACCGAATCGTCTACGATGTAAAAATCACGGAAGCCGTTTTCCCCATAAAAGGTACGCAGATTGGTTTGGGCCTCTTCGTAATCATCCTGCTTGAACAATTTCTTTGAGAAAAATCTCCACCATCGATCTTCTTTAATGGTATCCAGCGTTTTACGGAGCTTCTTCTCATCGTAATGTTCATTACCCTCAAACCGGATATCCTTAATCTCAAGACGCTTACCGGGATCGATATCGAAATACATCGTTACGCGGTTGCGAACGGTGTCTGGTTCGCTCGTCGAAACATCCACCTCGGTGAACCAATAGCCCTTTTCCTTGTAAAAACTCTTGATTGTGTTAATCGCCTGGCTTTTGGCGGATTGAGTTACGGCGAAGCCGGAAAGCAGATTCAGCCGCTCGCGGAGATCGTTACGCTGCGAACGCTTCACGCCCCTGATCTCGTAATCAGCAAGCCGTGGCTGCTCAACTACGCTAATTTCGAGGTGGATACCGCTCGCCGTGGAGCCAAGCTGACTGACCGAGATATCAGAAAACAGACCGGTTCGGTTCAACCGTTCTATAGCCTGAGAAATATCATCGCCTGGAATGGTGATTGTAGAACCGACATTAAGTCCACTGGTACTTTCTATAAATGAAGGGCGCACGGTATTAACTCCTTCAACGTTAAGACTCAGTATTTCATACTGCTGAGGAGTAGCCTGCAGCGGATTGGTTATTTCGATTTCAAGAGAGTCTCCACTAACACCTTGTGCGTAACTTGTGGTGCTGATGGCTCCAAAAATTAGAAGGAAAAAAAATAGTAAAGCTTTGCTTAGTAAGCGTTGAACCACGATTATCTTTGGTCGCTGATTAAACTTCTGAATTTGATTGAGAGTACTAAACGTAAGAACTGGCCCTTTTCTTTTGTGAATTATTTTCATCCAGCTTACCGAATCTTCGCTCCCGGCTCTGGTAGGATTGAATGGCTTTGTAGAGCTCGTTTCTGCGAAAGTCCGGCCAGTATGTTTCAGTGATATACAGTTCGGAATATGCCAGCTGCCAGAGCAGAAAATTACTCAGCCTGTATTCACCGCTTGTCCGGATGATCAGGTCAGGATCCGGGATCTCTGCAGTGGAAAGGTGAGAGCTTATCAAACTGTCATCAATATCTTTGGGATCGATTTCTCCTTGCTGAACCCGCTTTGCCAGTTTCTTGACGGCTTCCGTAATATCCCACCGCCCCGAATAACTGAGCGCCAGGCAGAGATGCAACCGGGTATTATCGCAGGTTAGATCGGCGGCATCTTCCAGTTCCTGTTGGCATTTCTTCGGGAAGCGTTCAATCTGGCCAATTGTAGCCAGCTTAATATTGTTCTTATGCAGCTTATCAACCTCTTTACGAAGCGAATTTACCAGTAACCGCATTAACGCGTTTACTTCTCTTTTGGGGCGCCCCCAATTTTCAGTCGAAAAGGCGTAGAGGGTTAAGTATTCAACGCCAATCTGGGCACAAGCCTCCGTAATATCCCGAACAGAATCAACGCCTGCCTTATGTCCCTGGGCACGAATATTTCCTTTACTTTGGGCCCAGCGGCCGTTACCATCCATAATGATGGCCACATGTCTGGGTATTTCTCCAGAAGCACTAAGCTTTTCCTGCTTCTGTTTATCTCCCAAACCCTGTTCTTTACTTGTAAGTGAAATCGGTTTCAATGACATCTGAATGAGTTTTTATAAGCTCATTATATTAGAGTTTTATCCTCGTTAATTCAAGCACATTAACTTATAAGTTTTCTATTTGTTGTGTGATTGAAATCATCTCCAATAACGCTAACGCAGCCTCTGCTCCTTTGTTTCCTTTGGATGTAATCGCTGTCTGCACGGAGAGTGGCCTGCTCTACCGAATCGGTCGTCAATACTCCAAACTGAACACAGGTTTGCCGGTCGAGAGATTGAGGTCGGAAACCCCCCTTGTAACGGCATCACAAACATAATCAAAATGAGGGGTATCTCCACGAATAACGGCGCCAATAGCTATCACTCCATCGATACTTTCTTTGTTGACTAACTTCTCTGCAGTAAGTGGAATCTCAAACGAACCGGGACAACGAACCACGGTAATGTTATGCTCGGTAATTCCTTTGCTTTTCAAAAGATCGATCGCACCATCGAGCATCTTGTCGGTAACAAATGAGTTCCAGCGGGCTGCTACAATCCCCACTTTATATGAAATATCTGATAAATCAGCTTCAATTAGCTCTACTGACATCCTATAGCACTTTTTTAAATAGTTAACTTAGACAGTGATTTTCTTTCGTTGGTCGGTCATCCGTTTCAATTTTTCTACACGGTTTAGCCCCACATTAACTACACCGAAATAGCGCAGGTAGTGATCGCCGCTTCCGTGGTAGTCACTGCCACCAGTTATGAGCAGGTCATGTTGTTTGGCTATTTTCTGGTATTTCTTCTGCTGCTCGTAATCATGACTCGGGTGATGACCTCTAAACCATCTAGCCCGTCAGAAATCCACTTCTCGATCTCATCGCTGGAATACAGCATGTTGGGATGAGCCAGTACTGTAGCACCACCGGCGTTCCGAACAATATCGATAACTTCAGTGTGAGAGGTATAAAAAATCCTCCTCCGATGGGTCCCAGAAGCATGATTGCCAAGGTACCGAATGAACGCCTCTTTATGACTGCTGACATAGCCTTTATTCACCAATACGGCCGCAACATGTGGACGGCCGAGGTTACCGCCCCCCGCTTCGGCTCTCACCTCGTTTGTATCCAGATCCAAACCCTGGCTGGTCAGTTGTTCAACGATCCATTCTATACGTTCCAGCCGTGCTTTTTTGTGGCTTGCAATAAGTTTGAGAAACCGTGGATCTTCCTCATTAAAACAGTAAGCCAGCAGGTGAGCTTTCACGTCCGTTAAAATCGCAGGTCAACTCAACTCCCGAAAGCACTTCTATACCTATTTCATGACCGGCATCTTTTGCCCGTTCATAACCGTTTATGGTGTCATGGTCTGTAATTGCGATAACTTTTAACCCATTCTCGCGGGCAAGTTCCGGTATTTCTTCAGGGGCCATGCGCCCATCGGATGCAATTGTATGTATGTGAAGATCAGCTTTACCCAAAATTATTGGTTGATGGCCAGAATTTGCTGGTAGCGATTGGCATTATTGATAACTTCGATGCCTCGTTCAACTACAGGATCAAAACGAACGGAAGCCTCATGCTTGCCACTTTGTCCCTTATAGCGAGAAACCAGCTCCAGGTAAATCGCCTTCTTAAGAGATTCTCTCTGTTGCTGCATATTCTGTTCCTTCTGGTTTTCAATCGCATCGTTTAATCGAGTTAAACTTTGATCAATACTATCGGCAGATTCGAGGCTCGCAAAATAGTATTCCACCTCGTTGAGATGCTTTTCTGTTTTGGTCTGGTAACTAAAATCTTTTGATTCGAGATAGCCCTTAAAATCGGAAAATATTTCGTCATTGAGACTATTAGCATCAAACGTATCGTGATTGGCGACATATTGGTTTGCAAAGAAGAAGAAATGGCTCTCCTGGAAAAGTGCCGTTTCAAGCAGACTTGGAGATGGTTCAGCTACTTTCAAGTCGGGCGCTATACCCTGTCCGTCGTACACTGTTCGGCCGTTCTGCGTTTTAAAAGCCTTGCGGGCGGAATCGGGCTTGTCGATTTGAGAGTTATTCTCGTCATGCGTATAGGTCACCGACTGGATACTGCGTCCGCTGGGAATATAGTATTTAGCAGTCGTAATTTTGAGGGCGGTATTGTAAGATAGCGGTCGCACGACCTGCACCAGTCCTTTACCGAAGCTTCGGTCCCCGATAATTACGGCACGATCAAGATCTTGAAGGGCACCAGCCACAATTTCAGAGGCACTGGCGCTTCCGCCATTCTGCAGAACAACCAGGGGCAAATCACCCACCATGGCAGGCTCTTCTGTACGATATGTACTGTTGTGTTCGCTGGAACGCCCGCGCGTTTCCACTACTTTTACGCCTGGTTTTACAAATTTATCCACTGTTGCTACCGCTTCATTGAGCAGCCCCCCGGGGTTATTCCGCACATCAAGGATCAAACCTTTTAGGGTGGTTTTTGCCTGAAGATCGGAAATAGCCGATCGTACCTCGTTAGCCGTATTCTGGGAAAAGCGACTCAGCAGAACGTATCCAATATCACTATTGGGACCGATAAGTCCGTGGTAGGCTATATTTTTAACATCGATGCGCTCACGTTCAAGTTCAAAATACAGCTGCTGGTCTGTTCCATAGCGCTCTATTGTCAATGACACAGTAGAGCCCGGTTCACCAAGCGTCATATTTTGTACTTCTTCGGCAGAAAGATTGTCAACAGAAATCCCATTGACTTCAACAATTACATCCCCGGTGCGAATCCCTTTGCGATGTGCGGGATATCCCTCCATAGGGGCGATCACCACAATTTTATCGCTTCGGAAGCCAACCTCGAGCCCCACCCCTCCGTAATTGCCACGGGTAATAATGTCAATCTCCTGATTTTGTGCCTCGTCGACAAAAACGGTATAGGGATCCAACGATTCAAGCATGGAGTTGATCCCCTTGCGCATCATATTCTCAGGATTGACTTCATCCACATAATTGAGAGAAACTTCTCGGAATACCTCGCTGAATATGGTGAAATTCTTCTTGATCTGGAAGTAAATATCCGGCATCGAGGCTGCGCCGGCAACCATCATAAAAGCTACTAAGGAGCCTATGACGGCCGTATATTCTTAATTTCTTTTTCATAAGCTTATTCAACGATTCTAGATGCTATTTAATCCTGAGCGTCTGACCTACATAAATCTGTGAACCCTGGATATTGTTCAAACGTCTAATTTGGGAGACAGATACCCCAAAAGAGGTTGCTATTTCACTTAACGTATCATTCTGTCGTACAGTATATACGGTTGTACCTGAGTTTGAGCTCGAGTTGCTGCTACTCGCGGAGGCATACAACCGGGTCACATCTTTCCCGGAACGCTGCTCTTTTTCAATACTTTGTTTCTTCTCATACGTCATGGAATTGATCTGTTCGTAATAGTCTTCCTTGTTTTCAGGTACATATACGGTGAGATTTTGTCCCACGCGAATGTAATTCGAAATGCCGTTCCATCCCCGAATTTGCCATGCTCTGATGTCATACCATTCGGCAATATGGCCGACCGTATCACCCTTCTTAACTTTGTATGTCAGGGCGGTGGAATTATCGGGCGCCGAAGCGCGTGAACTGGAAGAACTTCTGCTACTGCTGCTGTTGCGTGGTTGATTGGTCGGTCGATTAACGGCCAGTTTTTCTTCACTACTAGGTGCAAGCGGCACCACCAGCTTTTGACCTGGATAGATAATATTGGAAAGATTCTCGTTGGTTTCATACATAGCCCGCACCGAGGTACCATATTTCCGGGCGATTTTACCCAGCGTTTCGCCGCGCTGCACGGTGTGCATGGTAATATTCTGGCTCCGCTCCTCTTTGGGAATGTCATCATAGTTTTCAAGGAATGTTTCCTTGGTGCCTGTTGGCAGCTTCAGATCATATTGACTGCCGGGAGGAGTCGCCCATCGACGCAGCTCCGGGTTGTACTCCTTCAGTTTTTCCGTGCTGATGTTCGCCGCATTGGCAAGTTTATCCAGCGCCATTAAAGGCCCTACCTCAACTGTTTCATAGGAATAGGGCTCAGCACCATATTCTTTCTGGAATCCAAATTCGGTAGGATTATGGGCGATCATAGTAGCAGCGATAAAGCCGGGTACATATCCCCTCGTTTCCCTGGGAAGGTAGTTGTAGGCCGCCCAGTAATCTTCCACGCCCCCACCCGCGCGAATGGCCCGCTTCAGCCCGCGGGGAGAAATATTGTAACCAGCCATAGCCAAGTGCCAGTCTCCCCATATATTGTACAGATCAACCAAATGGCGTGCTGCTGCCCGAGTCGCCTTTTCGGGATCTTTGCGCTCATCCACCCACCAGTTCACCTCGAGACCGTACATAGAACCAGTTGCACGGATAAACTGCCACATACCCACCGCAGCGGCCCAGCTTCGGGCCTGGGGATTAAGCCCGCTTTCAATCATCGCCAGGTGGATAAGCTCTTGGGGTGCTCCCTCTTCTCTAAAAATTTCGCGCATCATCGGGAAGTATTTCTCCGATCGCTCCAGCCAGCGGTCCATCACTTCCGGCCGGCGCATGGTATAATACATCAGATGTCGATTTACCTGGCGATTCTGCACCAGAGGTACTTCCGTCTCATTCACAGTAATGTTCTCCGGAAGGGTATATCCATCGTTCATCCAGTCAGTATCCTCGGCAAACAGTTCTTCCTGAATTTTGAAAATTTCTCCCTCAACCTCGTTGGCGGGTTCTTCGATCCCATAAAATTCGCGATACTCGGTCATCACCGATCGGTATAGTTCATTGAAACGGCGATTGGACTGTACCTCAGGAAACTCATCGATAAGGGACTGGATAGATGAGAGGGCGTTGTTGATATTTTGTTCGGCATCCAGCGGATTGTTCTGAATCTGTGCTTCAATGGAGTTGACATGCAGGCGGTAGATACCGGCTATGCGATTCATAATTTCTTTTTCAAATTCATCCATCGCCTTTATTTCCGGCCCCTCCTCACTAGAAATATCCGGTTTTGAAGGTTCCATCGGATTGTTATAGGGAAGTATCTTTTTGCCGATGGGAACTTCCTCAAGCTCTACGTCCGATTGCTGGTTTTGTCCCTGAACAGAAGTGAAACCCGCTACGAAGAGCAGGATCAAGAGAGTTGTAATCCGTTTCTGCATGCTAAATCTTTTTTAGAAAATTATTAATGTTTGCCAGCTGAACTTAGGTGTAATTTCGGTAAATCCGAATCTAAATTAAAATTTAGTAGCACATTAGCACAAAATTATTCATTCTCATCTCCTTTTCTTCACCTATTGCGTACCTGTCCATTGTTGAACAATGGGCCACCGTCGCCCGGTTCCAAATGCTTTTGTTGAAACTTTTAATCCCGGCGTAGCCTGAAAGCGTTTAAATTCGTTATAATCGACTTTCTTAATAACCTTTTTTACTGTTGCAAGATCAAATCCTTGCTCGGCAATTTTTTCTGCTGAAAGCTGCTTTTCGATATAATAATAGAGAATGGGATCAAGAACATCGTATTCCGGAAGACTGTCAGAGTCTTTTGATCCGGTCGCAGTTCGGCGCTCGGGGGCTTTTCAATCACTGCCAGAGGAATAACTTCATCATCGTAATAAGACTCATTCAGCCAGCGTGCCATATCGTAAATCTCCGTTTTGTAAACATCGTTAATCGTGCCCAGTCCGCCGTTCATATCTCCATAAAGGGTGCAGTAGCCGGTAGCCATTTCCGACTTATTCCCGGTATTTAGTAGCATGTAATCATACTTGTTGGCCAGTGCCATCAGCAATAATCCCCGGATGCGGCTCTGCATGTTTTCCTCGGCCACCCCAAATTCCGTACCCTCAAACAAGGGGGCCAGAGTCTCATTAGATTCATCATAAATACTTTTTAATCGAAAGCTTGTGCGATTGTTATACCCAGATTACGAGCCAGCTTTTCCGAATCACTGATGCTCCCTTCCGAAGGAAACTCAGAAGGCATCGTCACCGAGATTACATTTTCAGGTCCAACCGCTTCAGCTGCAATACAGGCAATCATCGTTGAATCGATACCCCCACTGAGCCCCACAATCACTTTTTCTGCGATGCCGGTCTTGGCCAGGTAATCTCGAAGCCCGAGCGTCAATGCCTGAAAAATCCCTTCTGATTTGGGCGGTACTTCTGCAGGAGGATCCCCAAGATTGAGGAGTGATCCATTTTGTGGATTCCATTTACTATCGATATAAGACTCTTTAAAAAGCGGCGTTCGGGATATGATATTGCCGGATGGATCGATCGCCATGGAATCACCGTCAAAAATTAGCTCGGTGTTTGCCCCCACCTGGTTACAGTAAAATACGGGAAGCTCCAGCTCTGTGGCGTGGTCCCGCAGCATCTGCTCCCGACTTACGGGTTTTGTTTTCGTAAAGGGTGATGCAGAAATATTAATAATCGCCTCCGCACCCATCTCAGCCAGCTCTTTTGCAGGATTGGTTTTGTAGGTATGATACTGGATATCATTTTCATTATACCAGATATCCTCGCAGATGGTAACTCCCAGCTTCGTATCACCCACCTCAACACATTCGAAATGATCATTGGGTTCAAAATAGCGGAGATCGTCAAATACGTCGTAGGTGGGCAGCAGGGTTTTATTTACGTGGGCCAACTCTTTTCCATTCCGCGCCACAATAGCACTGTTAAAGCATTTTCTGCCATAACCAGTTCTGTTGGGTTTAATACTACCAAAAATTACGGTTGTGGTATTTGTCTGGCGAATGATTTTGTTATTTGCAGCATACATTCCCCTCTACGAAGGCATCGCGCTCCAACAGTATCCATCGGCGGGTACCCTGACACCGTCATTTCAGGTAATACCAGCAGATCAATACCGTCCAAGTCCGCCTGCCGAATTGCCTCAATAATGGCAGTGACATTGTTGTCGAGATTACCAATCGTGGGATTTAATTGTTGAAGACGTACCTTCATAATATTCGAATATTACCCAAAAATGAATGGGAATTCAGGTTGTTGTAATGGGTTGTACATGTTTTGGCTGAAGAGTTCTTAAACTCATATAAAGGACTGACTATTGTGCATTTTCAGCATCAAAAATCTTTTCACCGGCCCGCCAGGTTTCCAGCACTTCAATCCGCCAATTTCTCTGCTCCTATACTTTAAAATAATCGCGATCTATCAAAATAAAATCAGCCCACTTACCGGGTTCCAGGCTTCCAAGAATATCCTCCTGACGGGCGGCAAAAGCGGCATCAAGCGTGAACGAACGGAACGCTTCCTGGCGACTCATGGCCTGGTCTGAGTACCAGCCGCCATCTGGATTCCCCTGGTGATCCTGCCGTGTGACGGCCGAATAGAGCCCAAAGAAGGGGTTTACATCCTCCACTGGAAAGTCCGAGCCAGAAGCCACCACCGTGCCCTGGTCCAAAAAACGCTGCCAGGCATAGGCACCTTTCATCCGCTCTGCGCCGATACGATCTTCAGCCATATTCATATCACTGGTGGCATGAGTTGGCTGCATGGAGGCGATGATGTTGAGATCTTCATATCGCGGAATATCCTGCAGGCTTACAACCTGTGCGTGTTCGATGCGGTGCCGGAGATTCTGCTCTGCCAGACTGTCTTTCACATTTTCGAATGCATTTAGCGAACGCGATTTGCACGATCTCCTATGGCATGAACATTGGTCTGAAATCCCCGGGAGGCCGTTTTAAGAATTTTCCGGGTTATCTCTTCTTCGGTGCCAAACAATAGACCGCGGTTACCGGGGTCGTCGCTGTACTGCTCCAGCATTGCCGCGCCCCGGCTTCCCAAGGCTCCATCAGCATAAAGCTTAACGCTCTGCAGAGCCAGCAGATCATTTTCGTATGATTCAATTGGCCCATTTTCTGACAAGTGATCAAACGTTTCCCCTGCACCGCTGATCATACCGTAAATTCGGGTAGTGAGATCACCCTGATCAGCAAACTGTTTGTAAAGATTCCAAGTTGTTGTTTTTATCCCGGCATCGTGCACGCTGGTAAGCCCGTGCGAATGCATCTGCTGAAGTGCCTTACTTAAGGCCAGCTGCCGTTCATCAGCGGTTCGTTCTGGCAATTTTGATTCGATCAGGTTCATGGCGGCATTGATAAAAACGCCGGTGGGCGTTCCATCATTATACCGGATAATTTTTCCGCCTTTCGGCGATTCAGTTTCAACGGTGATACCGGCCAGCTCCATCGCCTTTTTGTTAGCCCAGCCCGCGTGACCATCTACTCGTTCCAGCCAAACGGGCCGATCTTCTACCACCTGATCGAGCTCATCGGCCGTGGAAAACGGTTGATCGACCAGCGCGTGTGGTTCCAGCCACGACCCCTACTCCATTTCCGTTTGGGATATTCCGATCCATAGCCGGCGACCCGAGCCAGCGCTTCGTCAGGGAGGTCGCCCCCGCAAGACTCCACATCGATTTTCGTTAAAACCGAGCTCCATCACATGCCCATGAGCATCAATCAGCCCGGGAAGCATTACGCGGTTATCCCCATCGATGACAGTTGCATTTTGTGAGTCTGCTTCCAGCGGACCGTTAACAGCCACTTCCACAACTTTGCCATTCTGAAAAGCGATGCTTGCAAACTCGTCAAGTTCTCCATCATAGAACGTGTAGCCGCGAACATTCTCAATAATTGTAATATTACTCGTTCTGTTTTGGCAGGCGGTAATCCCAATTAGTAAAAATAGAACAGGGAAAAATACTGCGACTAATAAACTGCGCATACATAATGAGATTTAAAATTAGTTCCTTAAAGTATGGGTTAACATGGGTGATCAAAAAAATGAATTACGGAGTATAAGAGGAAAAAATGACGCCGCCACTACAGCTGGTAGAATCCTCCAAGAAATTCTTGTGAAGATATGCCGGAACTACCGGTAGATCCTGGAATTGTTGAAAAGATATAAATTGAAGTTCCTCGATCAGCTGATCTTCATCTCTGTGTTCCGGGTCACTCCCAAGACTGGGTTGTTTATCATCCTGGGGGGTAACATTGAAGTAGAACTCCACGGCATGAAAGGGAGGGTCAAGCAGTTCATTGATGTGACGAAGGGCGCCGGACTTCAACCTGAAGCCCGGTCTCTTCAAGAAACTCACGTTTCAGGCAAGCCTCCATCGACTCCTTGAACTGGAGTCCACCGCCAGGCGGCATCCATACCTGTTGATTCGTAACTGGAGAACGCATCCTGACCATCAGCAGGGCATTATCTTTGACTAGCAGGCCGTTAACCCGAATGCGGATGCGTCCTTTATAGGTGGAATTGGGCATGATTCAGCCGACCACAACTTCCTTGCCGTTTACCGGCACACTGAGATCATTTTGCTGAGCATGCTCCAAGCTGGCTTTCACAAAATCTACGAAAAGTGGCTGCGGATTGCTGACCGTGCTGGTAAGCTCAGGGTGGAACTGCACACCCACGAACCAGGGATGATCCTGCAGTTCAATAATCTCAACAAGATCGCGATTGGGGTTAACCCCTACGAGCTTCATACCGTTTTCGATCAGCTTGTATCGCAGGTTGTTATTCACCTCGTATCGGTGTCGCATGACGTTCCTTGATGAAATCAGTTCCGTAGGCCTTGTGAGTCTTGGTGTCCTCTTTAATTTTGCAATCATAGAGTCCCAGGCGCATGGTCCCGCCCTTGTCTTCAATCTCTTTTTGCTCCGGCATCAAATCAATGATGGGATGTTCGCACTCCTCGTCAAATTCGGTACTGTTGGCATCCGGCCAGTCACAAATGGTTCGCGAAAATTCAATGACGGCGCACTGCATGCCCAGACAAATCCCAAAAAACGGGATCTTATTTTCACGAGCGTACTTAATTGCGGCCAGCTTGCCGTCTATCCCTCGTCCGCCAAAACCGGGAGCGACCAACACACCAGACACTCCCTCCAGCTTTTTAGCAATATTTTCGCTGTTCAGATCATCTGACTGCAGCCATTCAATATTCACCTTGCAATCGTTCACCGCGCCGCTGTGGATAAACGCCTCCACGATCGATTTATATGCGTCACGATGCTCCACGTACTTACCGACCAGGGCAATCTTAATTTCGGTGGATGGATTCCGAACTGCTTCAACAAAGCCAATCCAGCGATCCAGTTTTGGTTCACCGGTGTCGAGGTCCAGCTTTTGGATAACGCGTGAGTCCAGTCCCTCATTTTGCATCAGCAGCGGCACTTCAGTAAATGCTGGGCGCATCGATCGACTCAATTACATCCTCAATTTCTACGTTGCAAAACTGGGCGATCTTTTGGCGGATGCTTTGATCCAAATGATACTCCGTGCGTGCTACAATAATATCGGGCTGCAGACCACTTTCAGAGAGTGTTTTGACCGAATGCTGAGTTGGCTTGGTCTTCAGCTCTCGAGCTGCCGAGAGGTACGGAACCAACGTCAGGTGGATGGAAAGTGTATTCTCGCGCCCCACATCATACCGAAGCTGGCGAACAGCCTCAATATAGGGTAGGCTTTCAATATCACCTACTGTACCGCCAATTTCGGTAATCACAACATCGTAATCGCCTGACTCTCCCAATTTTAAAACGTGAGATTTAATTTCGTCCGTTATATGGGGAATAACCTGTACGGTTTTGCCAAGGTAGGCTCCCTGCCGTTCTTTGGTGATCACATCGTGATAAATGCGTCCGGTAGTTACGTTGTTCTCCTGGCTGGTTTTGATATCCAGGAATCGTTCATAGTGACCGAGATCCAGATCGGTTTCGGCGCCATCGTCCGTTACATAAACCTCCCCGTGTTCATAGGGATTCATGGTACCCGGATCCACGTTGATGTAGGGATCCAGCTTCTGAATAGTTACTTTGAGACCGCGTGCTACCAGGAGTCGACCGAGAGAGGCACAAATGATTCCTTTTCCCAGAGATGATGTAACACCGCCGGTGATAAATATATATTTCGTCGCCATTGGATGTTTACCGTTGAGTTGAGGGTTAAGGAAAAATAGAACCTTTCACGTCACCATTCAAACTGGATTGAAAATTTTTTGATACAATCAGCAAAAAAGGCTGCTTCTATTTTTTTCAGCAATCGTCAAAAGAATGGAAGCCGTACCAGAATTTCAGGTATTATTTAAGAAAAGTTTTAGACAGATACCTTCCCTTATTTAAGCTCTGCAACTATTTGCTTGAGCACATCAGGCTTGTCGGAAAAAATTCCGCGCACTCCCATCTTGATGAGTTTTCGCATTCTCCGTTTACGATTTACCGTATATACAAACACTGGAATGTCATTGGTACGGATATCCCGCAGTCGCTTGCGCGTTAACTGGCTGTAGTGGCAGTTGAAAGCATCTGCCTGGTATTCGCGCAAAAGCTGTGACGGCGGCATCCCGCTGGATTGGCGCGACGAATACAACAGGGCCGCCGGAATATCAGGAGCTAATTCTTTGAGATGGGGCCACCGCACGTATAATCGAAGCTGGAAAAAAGCACATGATCTTCCATGCCGTACTTTTGAACCAGTGCAATTGACTTTTCCTCAACCCCGCCATGTAACTCATCTGTCACAGCTTCTGTCTTGATTTCAATGTTAAGTGCTATCTTGCCCTTAGCAAATTCAAGCACCTCGTCCAGCGTGGGAATTCGCTGGCCGGTAAACTTTGCATCAAACCAAGCGCCCGCATCAAGTTGCTTGAGCTGTTCCAGCGTATAATTTTCAAGGCGCCCACTACCGTTGGTGTGGCTACCCAGTCTCGCATCGTGAAACGCGACGGGAACGCCATCTTTGCTCAGCAGAATATCGAGCTCAATCATCTCTGCACCCATATCTACGGCACCGCGGAAAGCAGCCATCGTGTTTTCGGGGTAATAGGCACTGGCCCCCCGATGAGCAATAATGATAAAATTATCCCCATCATCATTATAGAGCGTAGGCAGCATGTATTCTGTTTGTTCAGTTGATTGAGCCGCTGTGTTTATTGACAGAATCATAAATAAACTTAATAGAATGATCTTATTCATGCTCCTTTTCTCTAAGGTATGCAATTAGCTGCTGTATTTGGCGTTTTTGATAAAATATCAGTATCACGTTAATCCCAAAAACACCGGCAATTATTAGGAAAAAGATCTGGTTGAGCTGAGTAAGTCCGTAATAGAAAGAATAGCCAAACAGTATAATAGCCGCGATATTAATCAGCAGATGGAACCACTTGTTGCGATCTCTTTTTTCAAGGAGTTCAATCTGCTGCTGAGCAGGTAGTTCTGTCTGGTCTTTTTTAAGATGAATATTCAGATAAGACTCATACTTCTTCTCCTGCTCTTCGGTAATATCCTGATCCATAGTTAGTTTTGGGAGTTCATTACCCTGCGCATGGCATCGCGCACTAACTGATCTACTTGGTTACTTTTGTGAGTAATGTTATAAAGCAAGAATATGCCAACAACACAAGTTAAACTAGCCAGCAAGCACATGAAGGTTGAAAACCAAAGTGGCTGAAAAAAGCCGGTTATGGTAGCAAAGATAACCCCTACACTTAGTACTATTTCGAAGGACAGAAGATAAAAAGATAGCGTCTTTGTTGAGAGTGTTAGCATTTTCAAAGAAATGAGCAAACCTGGAAGATCGAGGTGAATGAACCAGATCTGAAGAATCTGAAGAAGGAAATTGTCCCCTATTTTGATGTTCAAAGTCCATAACGTTATTTCCTATTTTGAAGAAGTGAAGCTGGGGTAATCAAAAAATTATCCCCATTTTCTAATTGTATTATCCCTTGTATATAAATTAATCGAATAAAGATATTTTTCAATCCACTTATTGTAAAAAAAATGACAGATTCGCCTCAAAACATCTACATCTATGGTCGAAATCCTATCGAAGAAGTTCTTGAAAACGATCCCAACCGGGTTGAAAAAGTATTTGTCCGCCAATCTATACATAATCGGGATGTTAAAAAAATTTTAACCCTTTCATCTAACAACCGCATTCCTGTTTCCCACGTTCCGGGTTCAAAGCTCTATGATCTTGTGGGATCGGTGAATGACCAGGGAGTTGTTGCCCTAATGAGCGCTATTGAATACCAGGAATTTGGGCCCTGGCTGGACGCCATAGACACCTCTACCTACCCGGGCATTCTGTTGCTTGACGAACTTGAAGATCCTCACAATGTGGGCGCTATTCTGCGGTCAGCGGCGGCTGCTGGAATTGATGCAGTCCTGGTGCCCAAGCACCGCCAGGCACCGATCAATGCCACCGTTTTCAAAACATCGGCAGGTACGGCGGGACGGATTCCCATTGTACGGGTGGGCAATCTCAACCAAAGCATTTTAAAGCTGAAGGATGCAGGCTTCTGGATCGGGGGACTGGATCAAGAAGGAGCGACCAGGCTCTGGGAGCTGGAAGTGGATCGACCACTTGCATTTGTGATTGGCAGTGAGGACACCGGCGTACGCGAAAAAACGCTGGAGCACTGTGACTATATCTTTTCTATACCAATGCAAAACCGTGTTGAGTCGCTCAATGCGTCAGTAAGCGCAGCCCTGCTGAGCTTCGAATGGCGCAAAAAGAAAGGCGTATAGATAGAATAAAAGTATTTGAAAACTAATTAGTAAATAAGATATGGTGCTCTTTTCTGGCGAAACGCCTCAACAGACTCACTCCATCTTGTCGTGAAATCCGTCACTTTCTTGGAGCCCGCCAGCTTGTAAATGAAATCAGTGGTTTCAACATCTTTTGTGGCTTTATGCATGACCTGAAGCAGGTCGACTCCAAAGGTAACAGGATCGAGTTTATTATAATCCTTAATCCTTATTTTTACACCCTGGCACTGCTCTCCTTCCAGCTTTGGATAACGAGCTTTTCCCGGGATAGAGCGCGGCGTAAAGGACGTACGTTCAATGGCAAGCATCGGGTACTTGCTTCTCAACGTTGAAAGTTGAGCATCTTTCAATGCTGTATTCGGCGCGCCAATAGTTAAAAAAGGATCCTCCGTGCCGCGACCCTCAGATATATTTGTTCCCTCAAAAAGCACTGTCCCCAAATAGATATAGGCATGCTCAAATGTAGGCAGGTTTGGCGAGGGGGGGTACCACTCTAATCCTGTTTGTGGCCATTTCATTGATCGTTTCCAGTTTTTGGCGGGAATAACCCTCAGTTTCGGTTTCTGATCAAAATTGATCCATTCTTCGCCAACCATCATGCGTGCCAGTTCGCCGAGCGTCATGCCGTGCGCCATCGGGATCGGATACGCCCCAACAAACGATTCATATTCCTCCTCCAATGTCCATCCTGCCACATATTCACCGCCCGCGGGATTGGGTCGATCTAGCACCCAGACCGGTTTGTCTGACTGAGCGGCAGCCTCCAGCAATAACCCCAGCGTTGTGTTATATGTATAAAAACGAGCACCAACATCCTGCATATCAAACAGTAGCAGATCAACATTTTTCAGCATCCCAGGCGTTGGTTTTTTTATGTCTCCATACAAAGAATACACCGGCAGGCCCGTCTGCTGGTCTACACCATCTTGGATCACTTCTCCTGCGCCAGCCTCTCCTCGAAAGCCGTGCTCTGGGGCAAATAACGCGGTGACATTCACATCCAAAGCCATCAACGTGTCGAGCAGGTGAGTAGCACCGATTCGGGCGGTGGGATTCATCACCAACCCGAATACGTTTCCCTTTTAACCTCATCCAGGTGCTCATTGATTAAAACTTCGGCGCCGACCTTTACTTTCTGGAGATCCTTTTTAGTGGATACAGGACTTTGAAATAAAGTGTAAAAGAGGATAAGTACCGGCAAAAAAGTAAAACGGATATACCAAAAGAGCTGAATTTCATTCTACCGGGTAAGATTTAATCTAAAATACCGGGCTCTTTCATCAGAGCCCGATGGCAAGGTATATGCCTAGGCCTTGTTAGTGCAACCTCAGCTTCGCTGAAAAGTAGGCTGCTTCTTTTTTGCCATTTTCAACGGAGTCGGAACCGTGGACAATATTTTCACCCACATTATCTGCAAAATCAGCTCGAATCGTCCCCTCATCAGCGTCTTCGGGGTTTGTAGCACCAATTAGTTCGCGGAAATCAGCAATCGCATTTTCCTTCTCAAGGATCATGGGCACGCATGGTCCACTACTCATAAATTCACAAAGATCTTCGTAAAAAGGCTTGTCCTTGATGAACTGCATAAAAACCACCTGCAGTGTCTTCGGTTAAGCGTGTCATTTTCATAGCTACAATTTTAAATCCGCTTCCTGGATGCGGCGGGTAACCTCACCAATTAGCTCTTTTCGTACGCAATCGGGTTTTAAAATCGTAAGTGTTCGTTCTACAGCCATTATCAATTATTGTTTTTTTGTAACAATTGGGGTTAATATTCCTCTTTTAAATAAAGACATCTAACATACGGCTTTTTAACTAAGACACGAAGCGTAAAAACTGCGTATTTTTCGGGCTTGCATAGACGGCATTTATGAACGAGAGACAATTACACTTTGACTGGGATTGGCAGCTCAATTCTACTCCAGAAGAGCTCTGGCCTTTAATTTCAGACAGAATCGTACTGTTTAGCAAACCGCAGCATCCGGCGTGTGCGCTACCGATTTATCGTATAATTCCGGGAAATTATGTCCAACTCGCCCCCACCAGGAAAAAACCATCCCCACGTGCGAATAGAGGAGCCTTACGAATGGCAGCAACCGTTTCGCTTTAGTGTTAAGTGGCATAATACCCATGGTTCTTATCGCGATTAAGAATCGAAGTTCAGCTGATTCTCAACAAGGTAGGCACGCGCGTGCGTTATCAAATTTGGATGATGACCGGAAATTTGTCTATCCCAGATTTTGATTCCTCTCCGCATGAAAATCATATTCCGGCAACGACTGGGCAAAACACTTGAGAAGTTTGATGTCCTGGTCCAGCAAAATTTACTCCCATACCAGCTGGAAGATGCCGACCATCTTGTCCGGTGGTACGAAAACGGTTACTTCAATTTCAGCAAGAGCTGATTTCAAAAACCGGGCACAGAAAAATTGTGACAAAACTCGTCGATTTCCTGATAAGGGCGCAGGATATTGACGTACATACCATCAGCCCGTACAGGCTGGCTGACCACTGGCAAATGCCACGCAAACAGGTACTCAATGTATTTTTTGAGGCAACCAAAGTAGGAATGCTTAATTTTAACTGGGATCTGTACTGTCCTAGTTGCCGATCCCTCCAGGAACGATGTAAAACACTGCATGAGATTCACGAGACGATCTTCTGTGAAGTAATGCCAGGAACGTGTTCTTCGCAGTACTTCAGCAGTAATATTCACCTCAGTTTTTCTCCAAATTCCTTAGTTCGTAAATTATCTGACAAAGCACACTGTTTTTCCGGTCCACAAAACTGGCATCACATTCCCCTAAGACAATACCTGGAACCAGGTCAAAAAAGCTTCCTGAAACTATCGCTGCCGCACGGCACATACCACATGCGATTCCCCGGCACAGAAGGCGAAATACAGGTTACGGTGATTGATAGAGGAGAAAAAGAGATTGGGATTTCAATCTGCAATCGAGGCTTTAACAGAGAGCCAGTGCAGATAAGCTCCAAAGCCAAACTTTTACTGCACAATAAATCCAATCGAAAACAGCTGGTTATCTTGGAAAACTGTTCATGGGGATCTCAGCTGCTTACCGCCGCCAACGTGACTTCCCGGCAACAGTTTCGTGATCTTTTTGAAGGAGAGATATTTCCCAAAGCCGAAAAAATTGCGGTGGCTAATCAAACACTGATGTTCACCGATCTTATCGGCTCTACCGGCATGTACAACAAAGAGGGCGATCAAAAAGCCGTTGAACGAGTCATTGATCATTTTGATGTGCTTCAACAGGCGGTTAGCGAAGAAAATGGGGCCATCGTAAAAACAATTGGAGATTCAGTAATGGCCGTATTCGCCAACCCGACCGATGCTTATATGGCCTACAAAAGGGCTCAGCAGGTAATCTCAAGTGATAAACAGTATAATAACAGCCTTAAATTAAAAGCCGGTATTCACCACGGAAGTTGCGTGGCGGTAAATCTAAACAACCGTATTGACTATTTGGGATCCACCGTGAATATAGCCTCTCGGCTGGCAGATTTTGCCGATGGAGATGAAGTAGTACTTTCCAGGTCGGCCTGTAAAGCAATAGATAATGACGTGCTACAGCTTAACGATCATCCCAGCAAAGAGATAAAAATACGACTGCGCGGTTTTGATGATGAAGAGTTCCGTGTTAAACAGGTCGCATTGAAGGAACCTACCCTGAAACTAGTAGTTTAACCTGTCAGACTCCTAGTCCAAAAACGTACCGCCCATCGCCTTCCAACAACTCTGTGTTCATACCCGTCGAATCATCCTGCAAAAAAATTTGATGGCTCGTAAATATTTGAATCAGATAAAAGATGCGGGAATAATCTTTATCCCACAGTAAAAATATATCCTTTCCTTATTTTTTCACTTGTCCTAATTTTGTACGTACCGTTCATAGCTTTTAACCGTGAGGTTGTTCTCAGCATTAAAACTTTCACTAATCATTTTTTTCAATTCAATAAAGAAAACTGATCTGCTGATTTCCTGACCTCCTCCCTGCTGATGAATGAAACCTCTGTTCGTTTCATTGTAGATTACAGCACGTTATTTTCAAAAACTTTCAAAACAAAAACCAATAACCCGTGTCTAAGAACCAACTCGCTTCCGAAATGAGTCCCTATCTTCAACAACACGCCGACAATCCCGTCCACTGGTACGCCTGGGGGGATGAGGCTTTTGAGGTGGCCAAGGAACAGGACAAGCCAATTTTTCTCTCCATCGGGTATGCAACCTGCCACTGGTGCCACGTAATGGAGCATGAATCGTTTGAGGACGAGGAGGTTGCGGAACTGATGAACGAAGCTTTTATCAATATTAAGGTAGACCGGGAAGAGCGCCCAGATATCGACAACACATACATGACAGTTTGCCAAATGATGACCGGCAGTGGCGGCTGGCCCCTGACCATCTTCCTGACTCCCGAAAAGAAACCCTTTTATGCGGCTACCTACATCCCAAAGCGAGGACGACAGGGACGGCCCGGCATGATGGAGCTTATTCCCTGGATACAGAATTTGTGGGATGAAAAACGGGACAAAGTATACAACTCAGCCAACGAAATTGTTGAGGCTTTCCAGAAATCGAATACACAAACGCCTGGAGAGAAAGTTTCAAAAGAAATTCTCAACAAAGCTTTTCACCAATTCAAACAGCGATTTGATCGTCAGCACGGTGGTTTTGGAGATGCTCCTAAGTTTCCAAGCCCGCACAACCTGATGTTCCTGCTACGCTACTGGAAGCAAAGCGATGACCAACAAGCGCTTGTAATGGTAGAACAGACCCTCGATGCGATGTGCCGTGGCGGGATATATGACCATATTGGATTTGGCTTTCATCGTTACTCCACCGATAGCAGCTGGCTTCTGCCTCATTTTGAGAAAATGCTTTATGACCAGGCGATGCACATTCTAGCATACACTGAAGCTTGGCAGGCCACAGGAAATGAACTTTTCAAACAAACCGTGGACCAGACGGTCACCTACATCACCCGTGATTTGAAGGATAAACATGGCGGGTTTTTCTCCGCCGAGGACGCCGACAGCGAAGGAGAAGAGGGAAAATTCTACGTGTGGAGTACTGACGAAATCCGGGATATTTTATCTACAGCAGAAGCCGAACTTTTTATTGAAGTGTACAACCTTGAAGAGCAGGGAAACTTCAAGGAGGAAGCCAGTGGCCAGCGTATTAGCAAAAATATTCCTCATCTCCAGAAGTCGATAGAAGAGCTTGCAAACGAGCGCCAGATGAAACCCCGATGTGCTGCAGGAAAAGCTCGAATCGATCCGAAAAACTTTGTTTGAGGAGCGTGAAAAACGCGTGCGCCCCTTCCTGGATGACAAAATCCTTACGGACTGGAATGGGTTGGCTATCGCCGCTCTTGCCAAGTCAGGGAATATTTTTAATAAGCAAGAATACATCGAGCGAGCGGAACAGGCCTATGCTTTTATTTCCGATCAGCTTGAAAAGGAGGATGGCTCGCTGCTAACATCGCTATCGTGACGGGGACGCTGCCATCCAGGGCCATGCCGACGACTACGCATTTTTGATCTGGGGGCTGCTGGAGCTTTATGAAGCAACCTTCAACACCGATTACCTGAGAAGAGCAAGGCGATTGAACGATATTTTCCTGGACCGGTTCTGGGATGATGAGAACGGGGCTTTCTATTTTACATCTCACGAGAGTAAACAGCTAATCGGTCGCAAGAAAGAGGCGTACGACGGGGCTATACCCTCAGGAAATTCCGTCGCCATGATGAACCTGCTGCGACTGGGCCGTATCACCGGCCAACCGGAACTGGAGGAAAAAGCGAATAACACTGGCCGCCTCTACACCGAACAACTTGAGCAGGCTCCCAGCGGTTTTGGACAGATGCTACAGGGAATTTTATTTGAACTTGGAACAACTTATGAAATAGTCATTGCAGGGAAGAAGGAATCAGCAGATACCAAAAAGTTGCTTAAAGAACTCCATTCACATCTTTATTCCCCACAAGGTTGTTCTGCTGAACGATCCTGACGATAAAACCATAAACGAACTTGCCCCCTTCACAGAACAGCAGAACATGAAAGATAATAAAGCCACAATTTACATCTGCCGTAATTACAGCTGTGAGCAACCGGTAACGGCACCCGATAAACTGGCAGAGCTTATCTAATTCAGGTGCTATTATTACCACAATATGCCCAACGCTATTGTGGTTTTCGCTGTAATTTCTATCACCGTAATATTTGGAGGTGCATTATAACGCACGGGAGCCAGCGTAAAACCGAGCCCGTGGTTAATATTAATCAGTAAATCTCCCCGGTAATATTGGCCTGCGACATACTGTGTTTCAAAATCGGGTGCGGAAAATTTAGTAAAAAACAGTGGCACGCGAATCTGTCCGCCATGAGTATGACCAGCCAACAGCATATCGTAATTGGCTTCCACGCTCTGTTCAATAATCGATACCGAAACCTGGTGACTCAGCATCACGCGCAGAGCGGCCTGGTTTGCTGTATCCCGGGTGACAGCTTTTATCTCCTCGAGCGGAGCCGTTCTGCTATACACATTGGTAAGCCCTGACAGACGAATTGTTGTATCCTCTATTTTTTAGATATTCATTTTTGGCTTCCAGCACGTTGATGCCCTGTTCTACCAATGCTTTTTTAATATGCTCGGAGCCTGCCCAGTAATCGTGATCCCCAATTACAAAATAGGTACCATAAGGAGCCTGTATCCTGGCAAGCTCTTCTGCCGCCATATCAACATAGTCCGTGCCATACGAAATCAGATCTCCGGTTACCACCACTAAATCGGGATTTTGCTGGTTCACCTGCTGTATATATCGTTCAATTTTTGAGGCGCCGGTATATCGGTCGGCCTGGATATCAGTAATATGCACAATTTTAAATCCATCGAGCACAGCGGGGAGTTTTTGTTCCACAAGCGTAACCTGCTCGGTCGTTATATGGTTGGTATCAGCATACATTTTGTACGCGGTATAGCAGAACACAATTAGAGAAACCCCCAGCACCAACACACCATACAACTGTTCAAGCTGTGGGGCATTCACGCCAGTAGCGTTGGCCAGCAGTTTAAACACATCTAGCAAAACTACCCAAAGCAGTACCTGAAAAGAGAAGGCAAAACCAAACCAAAAAAGGTAAAGCAGTGGCTTGGGATAGGTTAAAATATCCACATTGACGCCGAACAAATACTGCAGAAGCCCACTTAACGGCAATAGGTAAAATACCACGAAAAAAAACACCACGGCCCATGACCAATTACCAAACATTGAGCTACCGAGAAAATCGACGGCACGTATAATTCGCCAGCCGAGATATAGGTCAACCACCGCTTTAATAGCTGCAGCAAAAAGTGTCATTTTTAAAAGCCAGGGCACAGTAACTTCTCCTTTATTTGGTATTTAGTATTTACCAGCCAAACAGTATATTATTTTTTTGTCGAGATCAAATTTCTTTTCTTAATCTAAATCCAATTGTAGATAACGTTCGTCATTGAGTAGATGAGGCATGCAACGTGAGCATATTTAATCTGATAGTAGCATTAGGATCTTATTCCGGCAAAGGAGCCAACGATGAGCAGGCACTCATGAAACGCGTAAAAGCCGGAGACACCAAAGCCCTGGAAGAGCTGTACGACCTCTACAAATCGCTGCTTTTTGGAATGATCGTGTCCATCGTCAAAACGCGGGAAGAGGCAGAAGATCTGCTGCAAGAGGTTTTCATGAAAATATGGGAGAAAGCTTACACGTTTGATGAAGACCGGGGTAACGTGTATAGCTGGATTGTAACATTGACCCGCAACAAGGCGATTGATCGAGTACGTTCTAAAGGGTACAAAACGCAGGAAAAAGCCTCTAACAGGGTTGATGAACCTGGATTTTCACTCGAAACAGATAGGTTTGATCCGCTGCAAACCACCATATTTTCTGACCGGGCTGAACTGGTGAAACAAGCGTTGGATGAAATTCCGGACAAACAACGCCAGGTAATTGAAGTAGCATATTATGATGGTATGACGCAGTCCGAAATTTCGGAACATTTCGACATCCCTCTTGGAACAGTAAAAACCCGAACACGCCAGGGATTGATGAAACTGAAAAATATTTTAGAAGATCATATTTCAAGAAATGAGTAACGATAACAACCATACCGAAAGATTCGAGGAGCTTTGCGCCGGATACGTGCTGGATGCGCTGGAGCCAAAAGAACGCTCCGAGTTTGAGCAGATGTTGGCTGATGCGGATGAAGAGCAGAAAAAAATTTTCCGAGAGCTTCGTTCAACGGCCGCTCAGCTTGCTTTTACCACCGAGCGTACTGAGCCCTCAGCAGATGTAAAAACACATCTTTTTGAAGTCATCAATGAAGATATTCGGGAACAGGAAGCAACCACAACCAGCATAAAAGAAACATCGAGCTGGAGCAAGTTTGCCATTGCCGCGTCATTTGCACTGCTCGTGGTAACGCTCAGCCTGCTTTTCTACGCGTTTAATCTCAGCAACACGCTTGAAGAGCGCAACCAGCAACTGGCCCAAACACAGGAAATTGTCACTGAATTGCGATCGGAAATTGAACGCAAAAATGAGATGCTGGCTATCTTGGAATCTCGTGAAATAGATATGGTGATGATGCAGGGAATGGAGGCAAATCCACAGGGTTATGGTAAAGTTATTTGGGATTCAGAAAATCAGCAGGCGCTGCTCCAGGTTTCCAATCTGCCACCCGTTCCATCGGATAAGGAATATCAGCTCTGGATCATCAAAAATAACAAACCGATCAGTGCAGGACTGTTTGTCGTGAACGATCCCAAACGCGATGCCTTCTTCAAAATAGAACGCATGGAACCGGCCGATGAACAGGCTACCAACGCCTTTGCCGTTACGTTAGAACCCAAGGGAGGCGTTCCCAAACCCACCGGTGATATGTACCTGATGGGGAGTATGGGGAATTAGTCACGATTCGTGGATCATGCGTATTGAGTCATGAGCAGTATTGAAATTAGTTGTTTTAGTGGGCACGATTATTCCCGCTATTCCATCAGCTGGTTTTTTAAAATTGTCACGAGCAAGACATCCGCTAACTTTGTACTTTCCAAGACTCACAACTCAAGACTACTGTTCGGCTCATTTTGTTAAACAGGTAATCCTGCAGGCTGAGCACCTTCACACCTTGCGGAATTTGTACCATCGCTCTGGCGATGTCTGACTTATTAACCTCGCTCACTTCAGTCACCTGGGTCAGCACATCCGATTCATACGCTTCGATCTTTAAGGGAAACATCCCTTCCTCGAAGATCAGGTTAAAAGAAAGGCGATCACCCATCATATCGATATCGGTGTTTCCCCACGGCTCGGCAAGCATACCCCAGTTGATCTTAATTTCATTGGTCAACCATACTTCGGCGTGATTATTGGCATTATCTTCATCCGTAAACACAAACTTTTCGCACTTGTAGCCCTGGATCATTTGTGTTTCTCCGGTGCGCTCGTAATTGACCTCCGAATTTTTATCAATACTCACATCACTCTCGCGGGACTGAGACTGTGGAGACTTGCCGCTGCCAAACATATTCATCATTGAATTAATATCCTGCTTGGAAATTTTCATAGCGGACTGATCCCCAGTCAGAAATACAAAATCCTCGAAATCAAGTCGTACTAAAACGCCCTCAGTCTGGATCGGTCCCATAAAATTGTATTGGTTATTTCCCTCCAGCAGGATTCGATCTTGGGTGAGATATAGAGAAAATTGATCCTCCTGGTTTCTGTTGCCATCCGATGAAACATCGTAGCTATCAAATACAATCTTGCCTTCAAATTGTGCAGCAGCAGGTGTGCCCATGCCTATAAAAAGCAGCATAGATACAACAAATAGTCCATATTTTTTAACCATAACCAAAATCTTTCAGGGATTTATTTGAATTCAATAGTCATAAAAAGTACAAAAGATTTGTCGGGTTTGTACTTCAATAATAACGAAGAGTTTCAGAAAAGCGTATTCCAACAATAAAATTGTGCGACGCACTGCATGAGCACGTCGCACAGATGCGTAAAGGTTATCTAATTCCAGGTTCCGCTATGCGTGCTGCAGGGTCTCTGCCTCTATATTTACTTTTCGGATCCAACCGCCGGCAACCACATCGTCGCCTTCGTAGCAGACAACGGCCTGTCCAGGTGTAATGGCTTCGCGTCCGGCGGGAAAATGGACTTCCATCTCGTTATCGTTGATCTGTTTCAGGTGACCGATGGCTCCATCATCGTTGTATCGGATGGCACCGGTGACCTCCATGCCGCCTTCGGGAATGTGATCGTATTTTACCAAGTTTAGCTCTCCGGCGCGGCAGGTGGTACTAATAAGATCTTCCTTGCGGCCAATGGTAATTACGTTCTCTTCAGCGTTGATATCCGTTACATACACCGGGTAGCCCAGCGCGATATCAAGACCGCGGCGCTGACCGATAGTATAGAACGGATAGCCTTTGTGCTGGCCAACTACATCCCCATGCTGGTCCACAATTTTTCCCGGGCCGATTTTATCTTCCAGGTTATCCACGCGATCCCGAAGGAACCGGTGATAGTCGTCATCCGGGATGAAGCAGATTTCATAGGAATCGGGCTTGTCGGCTACTTTGGTTAGCCCGAACTCTTCGGCCAGGTTGCGAATCTCCGTTTTTTCGTAGCTGCCCAGCGGAAAAATGGTGCGCTCCAGGTGCTCCTGTGCCACGCCCCAAAGAGCATAAGACTGGTCTTTTCGCGGATCTTTGCCCCGGGAAATAACAAAACGCCCGTTTTCTTCGCGCACATTGGCATAATGGCCAGTAGCAATGTAGTCGCAGCCAAGATTATCAGCCCGGCGAAGGAGTGCCGCCCACTTGATGTGGGTGTTGCACAGCACGCAGGGATTGGGCGTGCGTCCACCCATGTAGTCATCCACAAAACGGTCGATCACCCAGTCACCGAACTCGTCGCGAATATCCACGATGAAGTGTTTAAATCCATGCTTCACGGCAATCTGGCGGGCGTCATTCATTGACTCGAGCGTGCAGCAGCCCGTTTCCTTGTCAGACTTACCGCCTACGCGGGAGTAGTCCCACGTTTTCATGGTAATGCCGATTACGTCATATCCTTGTTCTTTGAGCATTACAGCCGTCACGGAGGAGTCTACACCCCCACTCATTGCCACTAATACTCGTCCTTTTGATGCCATGGATTTCGTCTTGCTACTTTTTGCGGTTCGAAAACTACCAAATATAAGGGGTTTTTATGTAAATCGTGTGAAGTGATCTCCCTTTGATGCAACCGCTAACGACTACTTGCCTTATTTATTGGACGTGCTAATATGCAGATTTAATGGCGAAAACATTCGCTGTGCTGATAACCAGTAAAAAAAGGTCACATATAAAGGTACGGCTTCCAGTCCTCTTGGACGCCACCGAGAATAGACTGCAAAAAGGTGATGTGAACCGGCCGAAACGGCTTCTTTTTTAGCGGCATATTGGCCTCTTCCGGCGTGCGATTTCCTTTTTGAACATTACACTCATCGCAGGCCGTAACCAAATTTTCCCACGTATCTTTCCCACCACGGCTCCTGGGCATCACATGATCAATAGTAAGATTTTTACCGGACCCACAATACTGGCATTTATTGCCATCGCGTTTCATAATATTGCGACGGGAAAGCACAATCTTGTTATAGGGCAGGTTTATATACCGGCGCAGGCGTATCACCGAGGGATAGGAATATTCCTCTGCCACTGTTCGTATGGTGCGGTCGGGATAGTCGTGAATCATCTCTGCCTTATCCATAAACAGTAACTTAACTGACCGCTGCACCGAACAGACACTCAGCGGCTGATAGTCTTGATTGAGAACCAAAACATTGGCATCCATAGCTCGTAACGATTTTTATTTCATACACCAGAAATTGAAGGCGTAACTGAAAGTAAGCAGTGAATCCTTTCAGAAACAAAATTAAGGATAAAATCAACATCATTTTTTCCTTAAATGCAACAAAAAGGTGCCTCTTACAGGGCAAGAGTCATCCAAAGAATAACTCCAAATATCCTGTTTCCACTCCTTCATTTATGAATGATTACCAAAATTATAGAAATGACCAACCTTGTTAAAGCGTATCCAACCTTCTAATTCCGGACTGGGGATCAACTCTCTCAGAAAAAGCCGCCTGAGGTAGGGATATTGTATTCCGACTCATCTATTGGCTGTAGATTTACAATTCAGGATCAATATTAAAGAATGCTTTGTTTTATTTTTCTCGATAATTATTTCATACACAGAAATAACTCAATAGTACCAGCAATCTTTGCTTACTGATGTGCGTAATTTTTTATACTTTCGAAATGGCTGAAGGGGATAATATTTTTACCATTTTTTCAGTTCATATCATAAATACAGATCTAAAATTCGTCTAGCAGTCCGCTATGCCCAATAATTCTAAACACACAGCACCGCTTACTATAAGGAACCCGGCCCCAAACTAGACCAGGAATCTCCCTTTGAATCAATGATGGAGCGGTTTCGCTTTGCCGCTGAACTGCTTGAGCTTGATGAAGGCATGTTCCAATATTTGGCAAGCCCCGTAAAACAGGTCATTGTTTCCATTCCCGTCGTTATGGACAATGGCGAAATTGAAATATTTGAAGGATACCGGGTAATCCACGACAATGTGCTGGGACCATCTAAAGGTGGAATTCGATATGCTCCCGACCTCACAATCGATGAGGTAAAGGCGCTGGCCGCCTGGATGACCTGGAAATGTGCGATTGTAAATGTCCCGTTTGGGGGAGCTAAAGGCGGCGTTCGATGTGATCCAAAGGAACTTTCAGATACTGAGCTGGAGCGCCTCACCCGTCGATATACCTCCAACATGCTGGAAGTTTTCGGTCCTGATCGCGATATCCCCGCACCAGACATGAATACCAATGAACAGATCATGGCGTGGATCATGGACACCTACAGCATGAACGTGCACCGCACGGAAACAGCCGTGGTAACCGGCAAGCCTACCATTTTAGGCGGTTCTCAGGGACGCAAAGAAGCAACAGGCCGCGGTGTTGTAACGGTAATTTTAGCAGCCCTTAATAAGCTGGCTATTCTTCCCAGTAAATGTACAGTAGCTGTACAGGGATTTGGAAACGTGGGCTCCATTTCCGCCAAGCTGATGTATGAGCAGGGGGCCAAAATTATTGCGATCAGCGATATTTCCGGAGGATATTACAATGAAAATGGCATTGATATACCGGCCGCCATGAAATACAGTAATACCCATGGCAATTCCCTGGAAGGATATCCCGAAACGGAGACAATATCCAACGATGAGCTGCTACAGATGGAGTGTGATGTACTTATTCCAGCTGCAAAAGAGGATCAGATCAGCAAGAAGAATGCGGATAAAATCCAAGCCCGTATCATTGCTGAAGGGGCCAATGGACCTGTAACCGCCAATGCAGACTCTATTCTTGAAGCCAACGGTATTATGGTGGTGCCAGACATCCTGGCCAACGCCGGGGGAGTGACGGTTTCCTATTTTGAATGGGTGCAGGACCGCCAGGGATATTTCTGGACCGAGGAGCGGGTGAACCGTCGCCTCAACCGTATGATGCGTGACGCCTTCGACAACCTTTTTGGAGTGGCCGAGCATTACGATATTACCCTTCGCCAGGCAGCTTATGTATACGCTATCGACAAGGTGGCAAAAACTCTTAAAATTCGTGGCATCTATGCCTAAAACTGATATCATTATCTCTTATGGCTGAATCCAATAGGAAATCGCTGACATTACGTTCCAGCTTCGAAAATATAGAGCGCATTGAACCATTTGTGGATGAACTGCAGCAGTGGGCGGAATTCAGCGATGACGTCTACGGAAACATCATGCTGGCTTTGAGTGAAGCAGTAACCAATGCCATATTACATGGCAACCAGCAGGATGAGTCCAAAATGGTGCAAATCAACGCGCGGCAGAAAAAAAGCAAGCTCGTGATAAGTATTAAGGATGAGGGAGAAGGCTTTGATCCCGCCACCCTGCCTAATCCCCTGCAAGATGAAAACCTGTTAAAGGAGGGTGGCCGTGGTGTTTATCTTATCGAACAGTATTCTGACGATGTGACCTACTCGGAGGGCGATACCAAAATTACCATCGAGTTTATGCTGGAATAATTTTTTCGCTCATTTTTGAATTCTCAAATTCTACAGAGCGCAAAAATCATATCCCCCATGTTCCTGAAAAAGACAGGGTCAAGCGAATTAATATTCATCTATCTCATTCATCGTCTAAGGAGTTAATCCACTCAGCAATTCGTAGTGCTTCCTCTTCCGGTACGTTTGTCATCGGGGGCATGGCAGTAGCATAATCGGGCCAGTTCGCCTGATCCGGGTTATAGATCAACTCTACCATCTCTTTGGGAGTGTAGTTTCGTTGAGCTATTTCGGAAAATGAAGGTCCAACCTGGCGTGTATCCCTGTTATGACAGGCGGTGCAGGTATACTCTGTCAGCATTGGCTCAATTTCTTCAAATATAGGTGTTACAGAACCCGTCGTTTCGGATGTCTCCTGTTCTTCTTTGGCCTCAACTTTTTCGGTTGCAGTGCCAGAATCGTAGGTACTCACCTCATCCATGGAAAGGGACGTACCATCGGGGATATTTTTGAGCGTGTAATAGCCCGCCGTATGTAGTAAAGAATTTCCTTCATCTGCTGAGCGGATTCCCGTAGCCATAATGTGATGGATATAGTTTTTTCGGAGACGCTCCAGCTTAAAGCGCACACTTTTCCCATCCTCTGACACCTTTACACCGGCAATTTCGATTCGCTGCTGATCTACCATCGGACTTCCATACACAGGATGATATTTGTAGATAAAAGTAGATACGTCATAAGAGGAAAGATCACGTGCTGTTTCCTTATCTACCGGTTTGGTAAATGTTATTTCGAAGCCGTCGGGCCGAGCCCTGATGGTCTTCATCTCAAACGGAATCTGGCGGGTCCAGAAAAGCCGCTGCAGACCTTGGTTAGCATCACCGGCCGAACCCCATCCACGATTGGTTTCCCCCACAAAAAGCGATCCGTCATCGCCCCAGGCCATCCGCAGTACGCCCGACTGGAATCCACTTCGAAATTCAAAGGCCGTTCCCTGGTAGGTCCCCTTCACCTTTTCCAGATCTATCCGCATTATCTTACTTTGTCCCTGGTCGCCCACTAGCACTTGTCCCTCAAAAGGACCGAAATGTCCTTCTGGGATTTTTTTGATATCAGAATTGGATATCCCCAAAATTCCGTGCGGCAGCCATACTGCCGGGGTTTTCAGCGCGGGTAATTCTTCCTGCAGGCCAAACATGGTTTGGTAGTTTTCGTCCCGGATATTCTCGGGTTTTATATAGTTCCCCTCCTCATTCTTATCGATACGCGGATCGATGAAATTGTACAGATCGGTGGCCTTCATGCTCAGGGGTGCTTTAGGCTGATCAGTCCATTTTAGCCCAGCCGGGTGACCTGTAAAATCACCTTTTCCCACGTGCCAGATTCCCCCGGAACCCATCCAGTCACCCTGGTTTTCGGCATAAAAGAGCTCGCCGTCTATCATGCCAAGGCCCGCCGGAGATCGCATGCCGGTCGCCCACGGCTCCATGTTCCCGTTTTCAGTGATATGCATAATCCAGCCTCTCCACGGCACGCGGCTCTCCCCCCGCCACCACTGCTGGTCGCCAAAGGCCACGTTCCCCGATACAAAAAAGGAGCCGTCAGGTCTAATTACAGGACCATAGCTATATTCATGATAATGCCCGGACAGTGGCCAGGAATAGACCGTCTCCACCAAGTCGGCCTGCCCGTCGTTGTCGGTATCCTGCAGGCGGGTCAACTCACCGCGTTGCGAACAATACAATGCGCCATCCTTATAGGCCAGGCCAAGTACTTCATGCAAGCCTGTCGCAAATTTTCGAAAATAGGGATTCGAACTGGAAGGATTTTCTACCACGAAGATATCTCCACGACGTGTAGCAACGGCCAGGTTTCCATTGGGCAGGGTTGTCATCCCACCTATTTCCAGCAGATACTCCTCGGGACTGGTAACATCTGCGATAGGAAAATAATCATCCTCAGATGGCTCAGATTGGGCAAATACCGTTCCTGTTATAGTTAGCAAAACGATCAGTACATTCAACCAGTTTTTTGTAACAAGCATAGTCAATCTCATAATATTCAAAACGTTAAAAAAGGATGGTATAATTAACAGTCGGCTGAACCGCCAGGATCATTTCCTGGCTTCCATCTATGGTTCTGATAATAGGCTCGATGTTTAGTGAGTCATCGAACTCGATATAGTAGGATCGGTCATCAATGGCGTAGCGGTTCGGCGCCACCTCTTCTATGGAGTTGCCCCGGGCAAGCCTTAAGTAAAGATCATCAGCAGTTTCATTTATGTTCAAGGTTCGGCGAAATCCCCTGCCGTTTCGCACCGTGCGGAGTCGATCCTCAACCGATACCCCGAATACCTCGTACCGGAAGGTGGGATTCTGGCTATCATCTAATTTGTAGCCCCGAGATCGGTAGCTGATATCCGTTGTATCATTTTTCCATGCCGCCTGTTCATTTTCGAGTCTGTTAAGCAGCAGTGCGGGTTCACTCAGCAGATTTTCTACCGATCCGCTCGGCCTGGAGGATCCATCGCCGCGGTTATACCACATGGGAGTTGCATCCAAAAACTCTCCACGCCAAACCTGCACCAGATTACCACGGTTCATATCATATGTAAAGTGGATGTTCTGCAGGCTGCTTACCGACATTGCATGGGTGAGTCTATCACCATTTGGAAGGTCTCGAAAGCTTCTGAGTAACGGCTTTTCTTGGGCATTAACATATATGGGATGCCGATCACTTTGTACTATAATTTGCTGGTCGCTCAAAACATGTCTGCGCAGACCTTCAGATGACACCGCCAGTTCAAAATAGGGGGCGTTCCAGTCGCTCTGGCGCACATAAAAAAGATTGAAAGGCACCTCTCCCTGCTGTAGTTCTACAGTTCCTTCATTTTCTTCAATGCCGATAAGCTCCTCATCTGCCACTTGCAGCACTCCAGCTCCCCCCGACACATTCAGCTCAAATTGATAGCTGGCTGCTTCCGGAATCTGCATTGTGCCTGTATAATGCATCAAAAATTGACCAGGCAGGCTCCCTAAATAGGGCGTAAGCAGGTCGGACTGGCCGGATTTTATGGCTTTCAAGGTATCCAGATCAGGACGTTCTTCAAATTCTCCCTCATAAATATTGTACTCCAAGTCCACAAGCTCAGGTGGTGTATCGGGATATTGTGTGATCGTAATATTGCGAAATGCGACTGGTCCATGATCACCCTGAAAGCGCAACGGTCCTTTTGGTACTTCATCTTCGCTCATAGCACCGGCTGTCGGCCCCAGTAACTCGATGTTCTCGTGAATTACAACGCCGTTCAGCTCTACGCTCAGGATTCGGGCATTTGCCACTTTTTGGCCTTGCTCATTGAATCGGGGAGCCTGGAAAGAGATCTCCATATGCTGCCAGAGGCCGGGAGCCCGGCTGGCATTTTGCCGCGGAGCATATCCCTGGCGGTTCCCCTGCACGTTAGCCGGCCGCTGATAAACTCCCCCGTTATGACTTGATGAAGGCACTTTTACCGTCCAACTGTCATGCAGCTGAATTTCGTAGCGGCCCTGTAGGTAAATGCCCGAATTGGAGCCTTTGGCCATCATAAAATCCAGTGACAAGTCCATATCACCGTGCGACAATTTTGAATAAAGGTCTTGCGCCTGATCGGTACTCTCGGGATTATTTACCAGGATTCCCTCCCCTTCTTCAATAGAAATAGCATTATCCTGTTCGAGGGAGACCGTAACTCCACCGGCTTCCTGCCAGTTCGCAGGGGGTGCATCAAAACTGTTCAGATCGTCAAGTAAAATTTGATTGGAGTCTTGCGCTTTTACCCCGGAAAAGAGCAATAAAAATACCAGGCAGGCTATCCACCGGGATGGATCAAAAGAACTCGCTTTTACATTCATATGGTTCGTATGGTTATTTGAGAATTACAATAATTTCTAAAGGACTCTAAAAAAAATGTGATTGGCTGAACATTTCCGACAAACCAACCGATCGGTGCAACTCAGCCAATCACAATGCAATCAACACTTGTCATTTATGGTTAATTATAACCTGGATTTTGTTCAAGTGCGGGATTGGTCTGGATTTCATCATCCGGAATGGGGTATAAGAGATGATGTTCTTCATATGTTTGTCCCCAGTTATTTGACGCTCCCACAACATCAACAAAGTTAACTTCTCCGGGATTACTTTCAGACGGTACCGGATATTGCCGTGTCCGCTGGATGTCTGTCCAGATCTTAAAATTCAGGGCCAGCTCCCGAAGCCGCTCTTCCATACCTCTTCCACAAATTCCTGCACAGAAAGACCAGTTAAATTGGCGACGATAGTGCTTCTATCGGTTTGCCAGTAGGCTCGATTCCGTACATCAGCTAGATAGGAGACCGCTTCACTTGTAACGCCCTCAGATTGTGCGATAGCCTCCGCCGCGATGAGAAGGACTTCTGAGTAACGGTAAACCCGCAGGTCCCGATCTCCACTATTTCCGCTTTCAAATGCAACATCCTCTTCGTACCACATATATGGAGCCCACTCATTGAACTCGTACACGGTGCCTTCTCTTTCCAAAGAGCTATAAAAGAGCTGTTTCTCTTGGACACGCAAGTCTTCGTTCGGATCGTAGATCCAAGTGTACTCATCAATCGGACGGTACACATTGAAGGTCCGGCCGAAGGTGATCCCCGCCGGGCGAACGTCACCGGGAATAATCTGACCGGGAAAGTCATTACTGGCAATATTGCCGTCGTACTCGATTCCGTAGATAAACTCGTTGTCCACATCGGAAGTACGCATCTTGTTGTAGGCACTCATGGTCATGGGGTCTGATCCATGCTCCACCAATCCATACTGACCCGAATTGATGACAGTCCTGGCAGCATCTGCGGCCTCGGCATAACTTCCCTGCGTCTGCAAGGGGTACCCGGCCCTGCTCAAGTGGACATCGGCCAGCAAGGCAGCAGCAGCTCCCCGTGTTATCCGGAAGTTGTTATCTGGAAATGGCACGTCCGCTAAACCGCCATTGTTTACCGCCCAATTAAGATCAGCTACAATCTGATTATATACTTCCGCGGAACTGGTGCGTGGGACCTCAAGCCCGTCGAGCCCCTCTACCGGTTCCGTAATAAGAGGAACATCCCCAAAGGAGGTGACCAGATTGAAGTAGTTAAGGGCACGGAAAAAACGTGCTTCGGCCAACAGGCGATTTTTTTGGCTGTCAGAGAACCCTTGCATATCAGGAATGGCCTGGAGGGCAAGGTTTGCGTGGGCGATGGCCTCGTAATGACCCGACCACCAGCCGTCAAAGAACTGATTTAATATCTCAGGGTCTACGGTCAAATCTTGAGCCACCTGACCTTGTATACGCTCTCCTTTCGCTTCGTTGTCGAAGAAACCCGACATGAAGCCGCCGAACATCACATTGGCCCCGCCAAAACCCGAATCGTAAAAGTCTGCGGCTCGGCCTTCGCGATAAAGACCATTAACTAGGCCAGTAACGGTTTCCGGTGATTCCAGCAATTGATTGGTTGAGATTTCATCTTTAGGTGCTTCTGTTAAAAATTTATCGCAGGAGTTTAGTGTCAGGAACCCCACTATAAATACAAGTATGAATTTCTTCATGGTATTAATATGGTCTTAAAAATGATCGTTAAAATTGGATATTGACTCCAAGCGTGAAGGTTCGCGGCTTAGGATACTGGTAAAAGAAGATGTTCTGCGTATTGGGATTTCCCTGCCATGAAGATCCTTCAGGATCGTGACCCTTGAAATCCGGATGATGGATTACAAACGCGTTCTGGAGGCTTGCAGTTACTCTCAACCGCTTTAAACCATACGAATAGATTTTACCTTGGTCAAAACTGTATCCCAACGAAAACAGGTTTCCTCGGATATAAGACCCATCAACAATCCAATGGCTGTCAGCCTGGGTATTCTGTCCAGACAGTGGCTGATGACGTATCCGTTGAATAGGAGTATCTTGATTATCTGGAGTCCACGCTTCATACAATTGAGTTGCAATACCATTGGTAAGCGCTTGACGATCTTCCGCAGTATGTAAGAACTGCTGCATGATCTCATTACCATATACAAACTGTATATCAGCTGTAAAATCAAAGTTCCCATAATTAAACTTGTTAGAGAAACTTCCCGTCCATTCCGGTAAACCATTACCGATAATCTGACGATCAGAGGATCGCTTCGCCTCACCGGGAATTCGTCCGGCAGCAGCAGCTTCAGCCGCCTCATCCGTGTTCCAGGTGCCTAAACGCTCGAACCCGTAGAAGTTTCCTATCGGTTCACCTACACGTAAGATAGTCTGACTACCGGAGACCCAGTTTGGTCCAGGAAAGATATCCTCATCCTCAGCACCCAGGCTTTCAACCGTATTCTTGTTGTAGTTGAAATTAAGGGTGGTTGACCAAAAGAAATCGTTGGTCTGGATATTTCTGGTGGTCATCATGAAGTCAACACCCCGATTAGAAACAGACCCAATATTATCCATAACCACATCAAAACCACTGGTAGAGGGAATCGGTCGCTGCAGCAGCAGATCGTCGGTTAATTTATCATAGTAATCAGCCTCAAGTGATACCACCTGGTTAAACAGGTCAATTTCAATACCGATGTTATACTGAGTGGTTTTTTCCCACTCAAGATCTGGATTCGCCAGGCGTTGTGGTGCACTGGTATTCTGCCGGGAACCGCCGAGCAGTACTGAACCGGAACTGATCGTAGAAAGGGATTGGTAGGTACCAATTCCGGTGTTACCAGTCCGTCCCCATGAAGCTCTCAATCTTAGTCGGTCAATAGCATCCATGTCAGACATAAAGTCTTCATTGGAAACGGTCCAGCCAACTCCTATAGATGGAAAGAATCCATATTTGTTATTCTCACCAAATCGTGACGATCCATCCACACGGCTGGTCAGGGTAGCGCTGTAGGTATTGTCATAAGTATAACTACCACGTGCAAAGTAGGAGTTCATGGACCAATCCCAGGTGTCGGAATTGGGGAAGCCGCTAACCTCGGTAGCAGCATCAACATTGTTCGTGCGGTAGAAATCGTTCGGGAAAATACGCACCCCAAATCCGTTGCTTCGGTACGACCGCTCCTGCCAGCTGGCACCTAAAACGGCATTAATTCGGTGCATCCCGGTATCCTGAAGGTAAGTCAGATAGTTCTCATTTTGCCAGTAGGTAGTCTCACTGTTGTTAAATCCGGCACTACCCACAGAGGACTCCGGTGATTCCAGATCCGTTGGCTGGTAGTCACGGGATTCGAAATTGGTGTTATCAATTCCAAACTGCGTGCGGAACTCAAGGTTCTCGGTGATTTGGAAAGCTGCATAGGCATTACCAAAAAGCTGTATGCGATCTCTCAGGCGATCTTCCTCCAGCGCACGTTGTACCGGGTTGGGTTGCCCTTCAAGCGAGGTGAATTTAACATCATTAAAATGGCTCCAGTCACCGTCTGGCATTCTCACAGGAAGAATCGGAGCAAACTCAACCATGGTACGGCGTACAACCTGCCCGCCGCCGCCTTCTTCAACACTGTTCTCCCAGGTTCTGTTAACCCTCAAATTGGTTCCCAGTGTTAACCAATCGGTCGGACTTGCATCATATACAATTCGGGCACTCGCACGTTTCATATAGCTATTGAGAATAACCCCCTCATTGTTAGTGTAATTCAAAAAACCACCAAATGAAGAACTTTCTCCGCCTGACTGCACCCCAATCTGTTGATCATGGGAGAGCGCCGTGCGGGTTACCTCGTCCTGCCAGTCCGTATCATAGAGCGGATTTCCCTGCTCATCGAACAAGATTCCGATATCATCTGAAAGATCAAATACCGGTTCCTGACCCGGAGGATAATCTTCGAAAAGAGTAGCATTTTCGAACCCTCGACGTTGAACTTCCATAAACTCTTCAGCATTCATCGCATCCATCTTGCTTGCCAGCCTACCTACGCTGAATGAACCGTTATAACTAACGGCAACATCTCCAGAGGGTGTATCACCCCGTTTTGTTGTTACGAGTATCACACCATTAGCGCCCCTGGAACCATAAATGGCCGTTGCCGAAGCATCTTTTAAGACCTCTATACTTTCAATGTTATTGGGATTCATGTACTCAATGCCGTCTTCCATCGCCACACCGTCAACCACATAAAGCGGTTCGATACCTGCATTAATGGAACCCGTACCCCTGATGACTACACGGTTACTGCCGGTAGGAGCGCCTGAGTTGGTAAAAATGTTAACACCTGCAACTTTCCCGCGCAGTCCCTGAAGGGCGTTAAAGGCGGATTGCTGTTCCTCCAGATCTTCACTTGAAACCATCCCTATAGATCCGGTGACATCAGATTTCTTCTGAATACCATATCCGGTAACTACAAGTTCCTCCCCCTCAATTGCTTGCGGCTGCAAGGCAACATCCAGATTGGTGCGCCCATTGATCGGCATCTGCCCTGTCTCATAACCGATAAAGGAAAAAACCAGGGTATCCTGGAGAGAAGGGACACTGAGTTCAAAACTCCCCTGGGCATCGGTGGAAGTCCCGCTCGTGGTGCCTTTCACCAAGACGTTCACCCCCGGCATCGGGTCACCAGAAGAGGCATCGGTTACCGTGCCACTGACAACTTCCAGGTTTATCTGCTGATTTGGAGCTCCCTCCCTGGGTAGAATACCAAGCGTGCGATGCGTAAGCACTTTGTATTTAAAACCAAAATCAGACAGGAGATCATCAAGAAGGTTAAATAACCCGTTTTGAAACATTAACACTTTGTTTTCGGCGAAGGTCTTACCCTCCAACAGTTCGCTTCTGTAAAAAAACTTTACATCATATTTATGTTCAATTGTCGATAATACCTTTTGCAGGCTGGTTCCCTTTTCAACCGTTTCTATGGTTTTAGAATTAATATCCGTAGAACTTACGTATACATCACCAGACTCTTGTGCCCCTGCTACAAGCGTAACAGAAAACAACAGAATCATCAGGCTTACAATCCCTGTGTATTTATAGTGTTCCATAATTACCCTATCACTATGTGTTAGTTGTTTTGTTCAATTATTACAGTTTCCGCTGATTTGTATATATTTACTCCCATCACTTCGGAAACAGCATTTATCAGTCCGTCTAAGCTTCTAAAGTCTATTGAACCCGAAAGCTTCATATCTAAAATTCCGGGATCTCTTATTTTCACCTCCTTCCCATAGGTTCGTTCAATCCGGTTAACAAGTACTGAAAAAGGGGTTTCATCGAAATAAAGCTCATTCGTGGTCCATGATGTATAAACCGCCGGATTTACTTCATCTAATGCTATTTGGTCTCCGGATTTGCTGAATTGTGCTATCTCCCCCGGTTGCATTGTCATTTCAGGCGTTGAGGGAGTCTCGGGATTTGCGATCTTTACCTGAACTTCGCCCTCTTCAAGCACAACTTTTGTGCCCTGACCATAGGTGTTTACCGTGAATCGGGTTCCCGAAACGGCAGCGATACCGTCCTTGGTCTCAACAATGAATTTCGGCTTGTTTTTAGATTCTTTTGGGGTAATTGAGAAATAGGCTTCTCCTACGAGATCAACTCGTTTCACCGGCTGGTCCAGCCAATTACTTTTGTAGGAAAGTTTTGAACCTGCGGCAAGAATGACGCTGGAACCATCCGAAAGATTGATTGTTTTCTTTTCTGCATATCCTGTTTTCACCGTCATGGTTGATACAGGCTCATTTTCAGGCTTTGGTTCCTGGTACATGTAGATAAACAATCCCACAAAGGCTCCAATCAAAACAACAGCAACCGCTTTGAAAAGATACCCCATCAGCCCGCCGTCTTTCCCAGCGGCATGTTTTTTCGGAGTGTGCAACTTCATATTTTTTTTCTTCTCTATATCATCCCGAACTTTTGACCACTCATTTTTGATATCCGGAAGTTGAGGAGAGATAAACCGCAGACCTGTTATCTTCTTCTGTGCTTCCAGAGCCTTTCGCCGATGTTCATCACTCTGCTTTATCCATTCATTCCAATATGCGGACTGGTCTCCCTCTGAGTTTCCCATAGCCCACTCTACAAACGAGGGATCATTAATTAATTCCTGTTCAGTGTACTCGCACTTATCCACGACATAATTATTTATTGTTACCGTTTTCTAATACCATAGAGCAGTTCAGACAGCAGAGTACTCACCTTAATTCTTATTTTTTAAAATGCCTATTTATCGCAACTTAGAGATCATAGAATGGGTTTTATCCAAATAACACTGGGTATCGGTTATTTAACAAAAGCAGTTTTATCCTGTTGAAGTGCATAAAATGTTCGAGGATTGATAATCTGCTGGAGACAGATAAAATCCGCACCAGCCCTAATTACCAAGAGAGGTAGGTGAAATTTTTCGCAATTAAAAAAAGATTAGCGAAATAATGTCAATAGAAATGGCAAGATACCTATAGCTATCTTGGTGATATCTTCGCCCATAATATCCCGGAGGTTGGATATCGCTCTATAGATGTGATTTTTTATAGATTGATATTTTATAGACAGAATATCCTCTATCTCATCATAACTCATCCCGTTGAAATATTTAAGGTATAACACTTCTTTTTGGCGGCAGGGCAATTGGTCTAATGCTTTGTAAAGAGCCTCTATCATTTCCGCCTTTACTTCATCTTTGATAAGTATTACCTCTGGAGAAAACTGGATTTGGGAATCTCATTCCCAGTATTCTCGATATCTTCATAATATTTGCGACGCTTATTTAATTTCTTAAGTAAACTCCTCCGCAGTGAGGCCAACAAATAGGCCTTGACAGATTCAACTTCCGATAAATAGTTTCTTCGGTCCCATAGCTGCACAAAAAGCTGATGGATAGCATCTTTAGTCAATTCTCTGCGACTGGTCAACTTCAGGCCATAACCATAGAGATCACTGTAATAGCGTTGAAAAATCTGTTCCCAGGCATCCAGATCTCCATCTATAAATTTCCCCCACAGTGTTTTCCCCTCTGGTTTGGCTTCCGGTAAAATCGAATACATTTCATTTTCAGACATGGCGTATTTATCATGTTACAAACCCTAATTTATTGATAGAACAATTCCTTAAGTTTGTCTTTCCCCAATTCCCGTTTTGATGAAGTATACAAAAATATCCCAATCCCAGTACTCCGAAAGCCAATACCTGTTAATATCACAAAGTAAGTGATAAAATTGAACTATTGCCAACTGAGAACGACCATTTATGAGGGGGGATCTACTTCCAGGTTAAACTAAGATAAAACTGGCATCTCACAACTCATCACTCGGCAGCCCGTGCCGTAACCATGCCAGCCAATCGATATAATTCAGTTTCGGCGGCTTTGGCCTGGTATCGGGCCTGGATTAGACGACTTTCAGCATCGATAAGGGTACGCTGGGCTTCGCGCAGTTCTATGGAGTTGATGGTACCCAGCCTGAATCGCTCCAGGGCGATATCCACAGTTTGCTGAGCATAGGTCAGGTTTTCCTGCTCCAACTCAACCAGGCGCAGGGCGTTTAAATAGTTGGTAAATACCGAGTGAATGCCGCCCTTAACCTGCTGCTGTTGCTCTTCGACCGAAAGCTGCTGGTTCTTTAGCCGGATCTGCGCATTCTGCTTACGACGGGTAACATCCAATCCGTTGAAAATAGTGAGACGTGCCGTAAGGCCGTAATTCCATCCACTAGACTGACTCAGTTCCAAGAGTCCTGAGCCGGGCTCGTTCAGGTTATATCCATATCCCAAATTTAAATCCAGCTCCGGGTAGCGTTCAGCCTGGATCTCGTCGATTTCAAGCTCAGTAATCCGCTGATTTGCTTTCGCCGCTGACAACTGCAGGTTACTGGCCATCGCCTGTGTCACAATTTCATCGTAAACCAATTCATCATTAACAGGAATATCCTGCTGTACAGCATATTCGATTTCCACATCGCGGCCCAACAGCTCATTCAACAGAATCCTGGCGTCGTTCAGGGTCACTTCCTGCCGGATCACCGCTGCCCGGTCAGCATTCAAATCAGCACGGGCCTGCAGCAGATCGTATTCGGAGCCTGATCCCAGATCTTTCCTGGTTTCAGCAATCTGTATGCGCTGCTCTGATAGTTCAACCGTGCTGTTGAGCACTTCTATAATATTTTGCTGGCGAATGATATTGTAGTAGGCTGTAATGATCTGGGCAACGTTGTTTTCAACCGCCAGGCGTGACTCAATTTCTCCCAGCTGCATCAGTTCTCCCAGTTTATTGTACGTGGTGAACATACCCAAACCGTCGAATATGGTCCATCTCATGGATACATCGGCGCTGGTGTTGGTAGATTTGGCGCCGGTCACATCCTGATCGGGGATTGCATCGCCGGAAAACTCGGTTCTGCTGTTTTCAATACTCTGAAGTTCGGGAGGCGGTAGCATTCAGTTCCGGAAGAAAACCAGCATTGCCGAGTGACTGGTTGTTTGCTGAAATATCCGCCTGATTGCGGACGATACGTATTGAAAAATTGTTTTCCAACCCAATTCGTATCGCTTCATCAAGGGTTAAACAAATCTTGATTTTGGGCCGCTACATTTGTGATAAAAGCTCCGACAAGAATCAGAATTAGGACAAAACTTCGAAACATAGACTCCATTCATGGTGAATGATTAAAAGCTAAAGGTTCAATCCAACATACCATCCTTCAACTTTCAATCATTTAATTTTATGAGTTGATTGTTCGGCATCTTAGGCTTTTGCGGGTTCATATTGTCGCTCTGCTTCCTTAATGACCTCTTCATCGATGATATCATCCTCCGTTTTTACAGGAGAGAGATAGGTGTAAATAGCCGGGATCACGTAGAGCGTCAGAATACTGCCAAAGATCAGTCCGCCGATTACAGCTATACCCATCGAAGTTCGGCTTTCGGCGCCGGCACCCAGGGCCAGGGCAATCGGTAAAATACCCAGCACCGTAGATAGGCTCGTCATCAGGATTGGACGAAAACGAACGGCCGCTGCATCCATAATCGCCTCGTAAATACTCCAGCCCTGACGTTGCCGCTGGTTGGCAAATTCCACAATAAGAATCCCGTTTTTGGTTACCAGGCCAATCAACATTATCATCCCAATCTGGCTGAAAATGTTGAGCGTGTCGTTATAATACCACAGCGTAATTAGCGCGCCGGTGAGAGCCAGCGGCACGGTAAACATGATGGTAAGCGGATCCCTGAAGCTCTCAAACTGAGCCGAAAGTACTAGATATATCAACACCAGGGCCAGCGCAAAGATAAACCAGAGGCTGGAAGAGCTTTCAACAAAATCTCGAGAGGGACCAGCCAGGCTGGTAGTGTAGGAAGCGTCGAGCACACGATCGGCAATGGCATTCATTTCCTCAATACCGTTGGCAATTGTATTACCCGGTGTTAATCCTGCAGAAATTGTGGCCGATGCATACCTATTATAACGATACAACTGTGGCGGGCTGCTTTGTTCAGAAACCGTCACCAGGTTATCGATCTGAATCAGACGGTTTTGGCTGTTCCGTACGAAAATCGTTTTAAGATCGATTGGCTCATTACGATTGCCTCGTTCAACCTGTCCAATCACCTGGTACTGCTTGCCATCCATCACAAAAAAATCAAAACGCTGACCACTCAAAGAAAGCTGCAGGGTCTGGGCAATATCGCGTACGGAAACTCCCAACGCTTTGGCCCGGTTGCGATCGATCTGTACTTGCAGCTCGGGCTTGTTAAATTTCAAATCCACATCCTGTACTGTGAATACACTACTGTTGCGTACCTCTTCCTGGAACTTGGGAATCACTTCCTTCAGCTTATCAAGATTCTGCGCCTGTAAAACAAACTGTACAGGCAACCCTCCCCTGCTGCTGCCGATGGTCTGTTCCTGCGTCACAAAGGTCCGAGCACCGGTGAGATCATTAACCATATTTGTGAGATCGTTGGCAATTTCGTTCTGCGATCGCTGGCGGGTACCCGGATCGGTAAGAATGGCGAAAGCAAATCCGGAGTTCACCGAGCTTGAGGCACCGAATCCCGGTGAGGTCACTGAAATCACTGATTGTGCTTCTGGAACGCTATCCTGCACCAGGGCAATCAAGCGATCCATATAATTGTCCATGTATTCGAAAGCACGCACCCTCGGGAGCTTGGGCAAACATTCTGATCCTGCTGCGGTCTTCCAGCGGGGCTGCCTCTTTTTGAACAAGATTCAGCAGTCCCCAAATGGAAAAACCACAAAACACGATGACAGTAATAGAAAGCCACCGGTACTCCATAAACGATTCAAGTGTTTTTTTGTAGGAATTATTAAGCCGCTTGAAAAATGGTTCGGTTTTGTTATAGAACCAGCTGTGTTTTTGACCCGCTTTCAACATTTTGGACGATAGCATAGGAGTCAGGGTCAACGCTACGAACGAGGAAATAACAACTGCACCCGCTATTACAACGCCAAATTCACGGAAAAGGCGACCGGTAACACCTCCCAAGAAGAGGATCGGCATAAATACAGAAACCAGTGCTAATGAAGTAGCAACTACGGCAAAGAAAATCTCTTTGGAACCGACAATTCCGGCCTGGACCGGTGGCAGTCCCTGCTCGATTTTGGAGTAGATATTTTCGAGAACCACGATGGCGTCGTCCACCACCAGACCAATCGCCAGCACGATGGCAAGCAAGGTCAGCACGTTGATCGAAAAATCGGCAATGTACATCACGAAAAAAGAACCAATCAGAGCAATCGGAATAACAATAATGGGGATAAAGGTAGTCCGCCAGTCACGTAAAAAGAGAAAGATGATAAGAATTACGAGTGCCAGGGCGATAAATATTGTCTGCTGTACTTCGTCAATCGAGGCGCGAACATATTCAGTAGTATCAAACCCAATAGCTGTTTCAATATCAGCCGGCAGATCTTTCTTGATCTGCTCTACCCGGTTGTAGAACTCATCTGCTATGGCAATCTGGTTGGCCCCCGGCTGCGGAACCAGCACCACGCCTACCATCGGCACGCCATCTCGCTTCAGGATGGTACGCTCATTCTGGGGTCCCAGTTCTGCCCGACCGATGTCACGAAACCGTATCGTATTTCCTCCCAATTCCTTGATCATTAAGTTGTTGAACTCCTCTACCTGGGTCATCCGCCCCATGGTTCGGACGGTAAGCTCAGTTAAATCGCCTTCAATCCGACCAGATGGAAGTTCTACATTTTCCTGGAGTACCGCATTTCTGACATCAAGGGGTGTCAGGTCATAGGCCGCCAGCTTCATGGGATCCATCCACAAGCGCATAGCGTAGGTTTTATCGCCCCAGATCATCACATTACTCACACCAGGGATCGTTTGCACGCGCTCTTTGAATGCATTTTCCGCAATTTCTGTGAGCTGCAGAAGATTACGCGAATCACTTTTAATATTGTAAAAGAGGATGGGACTGGCATCGGCATCCGCTTTGGTGACGACCGGTGGCTCGGCGTCTGGCGGCAAGTTTCCTACGGCCCGGGATGCACGAGCGCGCACATCGTTGGCAGCCGTCTCCAAATCTACATCAAGATCAAATTCCACAGTTACGGTACTTCGCCCTTCACGGCTTACAGAGGTCAGCGTTCGGATGCCCGCGATACCGTTGATCTGTTCTTCCAGCGGCTCAGTAATCTGTGACTCAATCACCTCTGCATTGGCCCCGATGTAGCTGGTACTGACAGTAATTATTGGCGGGTCAACAGCAGGATATTCTCGGACACCCAAAAAAGTAAAGGCGATAATCCCAAAAAGGAGTATCACGATCGAAAATACCGTGGCCAAAACCGGGCGGCGTATACTTAGTGATGATAAACTCATGTTCTTAAGGCTGTATCGTTAAATTATTGTACCTGCTGAAGCTGAACCTGCATGCCCGGACGTACCTGCAGCAGGCCGGTGGTAAGAATGGTATCACCAAACTGAATGCCCTCGGTAATCTGTATTTTGGACTGGGTGCGGATTCCGGTCTGTACGCTTTGCTCAACTACCTGCCCGTCACGATAGATGTACACTTTTTGGCCCTGCAGCTCGGGTACTAACGATATAGTAGGAATCATCCTGGCATCGGTGATCGTTTCAAGGGTCAATTGCAGATCGGCGAATGCACCCGGAATAAGCTTTTGATCCTGGTTGTCGCTGCGGGCGCGAATCTGCAGTGTTCGGGTGTCGGAGTTTATTTTAGGTTCAATGGCATAAATATCACCAATAAACTGTTCTTCGGTGCCCTGCACTGTAAATCGTATCTGGTCGCCTTCCTGAACCTTGCTGGCATATCGTTCAGGTATAGAAAAATCGATCTTTATGGGATTGATACTTTGCAACGATGCGATCTTGGTTGATGGTGAGATATAACTTCCGTCACTTACATATTTTAGTCCCACTTGGCCATCAAAAGGTGCCCGGATTTCTGTTTTAGTGATCTGTGCTTTAATAAGAGCCACCTCCGAGCGTAGTACATTCACCTCATTAAGGGTAGCGTCATAATCTTCCTGGCTGATCCCTCCTTTTTCCAGCAGTTTCTCCTGGCGCAATTCACGTTCTTCAGCCAAGTCCAAGCGATACTGGGCTCGGGCAAGCTGTGCCTGCAGTTCACTATCGTTGATCTTTATCAACAGATCGTCTTTTGTAACGGTCCGGCCTTCCTGCAGGTAAATTTCGGTAATAAGCCCTGAAACTTCGCTCCGTAGTTCAATCTCTTCGTTGGCAATAAGTGTACCAGTGGTATAAATCACATCACTGACGGTATCCGGTTTTACCTCAAATGCTTCAACTTTTAGCGTTGAGTTGTCCTGCGGTGCGGCTGACCTGTTTTCTTCACCGAATAGCGGTTTTATTTTGGGATAGGCCAAAAATCCAATCACCAGTAAAAAAAGTACTATCCCCACTATCTTCTTCACAAACTGTCCCTTTAAAAATTAGTATTGTATCGGTATAGAAATTTCAAATATAACAAGATCGCTTTCCAGAAATGCTGTATGAAATGTTAAAAAAAGAAAAGGAGAGCTGGCTTTAGCCTGTAATTTTTGCGCATTGTAAATTCACAGACTCTTATTTTGAATAACTTAGGCATTTATACCTGATAATTTAAATATATAAAAAGAGATGAGCCGGTAGTTCTGCTACACCGAACTCATCTCTAAGTATGATAAAACAATAAATGTGTGCCTTAGTTAAGCTGTGCATCTAGCTGTTTTTTAAGCTGAGACTTGGGCACTGCGCCCACAATCTGGTCTACCACTTCTCCATCTTTGAAAATAAGCAGTGATGGAATACTGCGAATACCGTATTCGGTTGAAATCTCGGGATTCTCGTCAACGTTTACCTTTCCGATTTTGGCCTTGCCTTCATACTCACCCGCCATTTCATCAACTACGGGACCTACCATTCTGCACGGGCCGCACCATTCTGCCCAAAAATCAACCAATACAGGTTTATCAGATTTCAAAACATCTTCCTGAAAAGTATCATCCGTAAATTTTTCTGCTTTACTCATATCAAATTATCTTCAATTGTAATTGTCGGTTTATGAATTAGTAAACGCTAATATGCGTGTTAAAATTTTAAATAGCTTATCGTTTCTGGCTATAGACGCAATTACATTAATTTATATTACTAAAACCCAAAAGTAATAAATACTACCTGTTTGGTGAATTGCCGTTAGATTTCTTCAGAGCAACGGCATCTTCGCCTATTAAACTCTTTAAATCGCTAAGCAGTTCCTCATTGGGATCGATCACGAATTTGCGGGAATGCATGGCAAAAGGTCGCTTGGCCTCCGGGCTAAGCACGTTAAACCGGATATTGGTTTCTCCTTTATGCTCGCTTAACATCTCGGCCATACGGTGCAGATCTTCTTCACTGATCGCGTTGGTATCAATGTCGAGCTGGAGTTCGATCTGATTCTGAAACTTTTCGCGCATGCTCTCGATCCGCTCCAGCGAATTGGCGATAATCTTGGTCGGGCCGTTGCGCGTGTCGATGTGACCGTCCACCACAACCAGCGTATCAACTTGTATCATCCCCAGGTGACTATCATACACATCGTTAAATGTAATAACCTCCACGGTGCCGTGCAGATCCTCCATCTGAACAAACGCAAACGGGCGACCCCGCTTGTCGGTAACTCGTTTAACTTCGGTGATAATGCCCGCTATACATACCTCGGTCCGGTCGTTCAGGTTTTCCAGCTCGTCCGGAGCCAGCGTGTGAGAGCAGAACATTTCTATATCCTGCTTGAATTTATTGAGCGGATGTCCGCTTAGATAAAAGCCAATCAGCTCCCGCTCCTTGTTGAGCCGCTCGATGTTTGACCACGGCTGAATTTCTTCGAGATTGGGTTCTTCAATAACATTAGCCGTTCCGCCATCGCCAAATAGATCCGACTGGTTGGATTCTTCCAGCTCCTGCATACGGTGAGCATAACTGACGATCATATCAAGATTTTCTACCAGCTGCCGGCGGTTTTTATTGAAGCTGTCGAACGCCCCAGCCTGGGCCAGACTTTCCAGTGATCTTTTGTTGCAGACGCGCAGATCCATTCGCTTGCAGAAGTCAAAAATTGACTCAAACTCTCCGTTCTCTTTACGCTCTTTCACGAGCTCTTCTACCGCGTTGGAGCCCACGCCTTTGATCGCCTCCATGCCGTATTGAATATGCCCGTCCAGCGCTACAAATTTGCCCTTTCCGGTGTTCACATTCGGAGCATCCACCCGGATACCCATCTTGTAGCACTCCTCAATAAACTTCGAGACCTTGTCGATATCACCCATATTATGGCTGAGAACGGCCGCCATATATTCAGCCGGATAGTTGGCCTTGAAATAGGCGGTCTGGTAGGCTACCACAGAATAGGCCGCCGAGTGCGACTTGTTGAAGCCGTAGTTGGCAAACTCGGCCATCATGTCGAAAATCTCTTTGGCCTTGCTTTTTTCCACCCCGTTTTCGATAGCTCGGTTTACAAAGATCTCCTCCTGTTTAGCCATCACCTCTTTCTTCTTCTTACCCATGGCCCGGCGCAACAGGTCGGCGTCACCGAGCGAGTAGTTGGCCATCTTCTGGGCAGCCTTCATGATCTGCTCCTGGTAGATCATAATACCGTAGGTTGGCTCCAGAATCTCTTTTAGATCGGGATGGGGATACTCGACCTCCTTCTTACCGTGCTTGCGGTCGATGTACTCCGGAATAAACTGCATCGGACCGGGACGGTAGAGCGCGTTCATGGCGATAAGATCATCCAGTGATGTCGGCTTTAGCTGCTTCAGATACTTGCGCATGCCGTCCGACTCAAACTGGAACGTGCCTACCGTCTGCCCCTTCTGGTAAAGCTCAAAGGTCTTTTCATTATCAAACGGAATCTCATCAAGCTCGTACTTTTTCCCGTAATTATCCTCAACATACTGGATTGAGGTTTTCAGGATAGAAAGCGTTTTAAGTCCCAGGAAGTCCATCTTAAGCAGTCCGCACCGCTCGGCACTGGGACCGTCATACTGGGTAATCAGTTCCTTGTCCTTCGATAATGCAACCGGCACATAATCGCTGATCTCACCGGGCGCAATAATCACGCCGGCCGCATGGATGCCGGTCTGCCGCGCCGAACCTTCCAGCGTTTTGGCGTAGCGCATCATTTTGGCCACCTGCGGATCGGAATGCTCAAAAAGCTGCTGCAAATCTTTGGCCGACTCCGGATTTTTACTGGGATCCAGCACTTTGTCGAAGGTATCGAGTCCCGGCTTGTCGGGGAACATCTTGGAGATCTGGTTGACCTGTTGCAGCGGCACGCCCAGTACGCGACCAACGTCACGGATCGCCGTTTTGGCCTTCATCGTGCCATAGGTTACGATCTGTGCTACATTCTGGCGGCCGTATTCCTCCACCACGTAATCAATCACTTCCTGTCGCCCAGAATCGTCAAAGTCGATATCAATATCAGGCGGACTTACGCGCTCAGGATTCAAAAACCGCTCAAAAAGTAAATCATATTTTAATGGATCGATATTGATAATACCCAGGCAGTAGGCCACCACCGAACCAGCCGCCGAGCCACGCCCCGGCCCCACGAAAACACCACGATTACGGGCTTCAGAAGTAAAATCCTGCACAATCAAAAAGTAGCCGGTGAAGTCCATATTCTTGATGATGCCAAGCTCCTGATCGATCCGCTCGCTGACATCCTGCGTAATCTCTCCGTACCGCTCCCGCGCGCCCTGATAGGTCAGTTCTCGCAGGTAGGCATCCATCGAATCAAACTGATCCGGGATGCTGTAGTGCGGGAGCAGGAGTTCCGAGCTCAGGTCGATGTTGTCAACCTTCTGTACAATTTCATTGGTATTATCAACCGCATCGGGCACATCGTTAAATAGCTCCAGCATCTCATCCGGGGTTTTCATGTAAAACTCCGGATTCAGGTTGTTGTGATCATCGGTAAAACGGAAGCGATTGGGATCGTCAATATCCGCATTGGTCTGCAGGGCCAACAGCACGTCGTGAGCCTCGGAGTCCTCCTTTTCGATGTAGTGGGAGTCGTTGGTGGCGATCATCTTCACATTAAACTCACGTGCCCACTTTTTAAGCACTTCGTTGCAGCGGTTTTGATCCTCCAGCCCATGGCGCTGCAGCTCCACATAGTAATCATCTCCAAACAGATTCAGGTACCACTGGAATATTCGCTTGGCCTCCTCCTCGCTTTTATTGATGATCGTCTGGTTGATTTCGCTGGCGATACAGCAGGTAGTGGCAATAAGTCCCTCCGCGTGCTCGGCCAACGTCTCCTTATCGATGCGCGGCTTGTAGTAAAGTCCGTCAACATATCCGAGCGAACAGAGCTTCATCAAATTTTTATAGCCGGTCATATTTTTGGCCAGAAGCACCTGGTGGTAACGCGTACGATCCTTGCGATCCTCCATACCTGATGGGGTCACATAAAACTCACAGCCAATGATCGGTTTTACGCCCAGCTTTTGCGCCTCATTCACAAACTCAGGTACCCCAAACATATTTCCGTGATCGGTAATAGCCGCTGCCGGCATGCCGGTGTTCTTGGCCTTCTTGATCATGTTGGGGATGCTTGCCGCACCATCCAGCATACTGAATTGCGTGTGCGAATGAAGGTGCGAAAACTCTGGCATAACGGGGTTTGTTTGGAGGATAAGTTACATTGTTACCTCAGCCAATTTACCAGTGCATGAGGAAAGTTTAAAGGAAACAATTATGAATTTTGGAAGATGTATTGTGAGTAAACCTGGTGGGATAAATTCCTAACCCGGATTATTCACGAAATAATGTTATATGCCGGATAAGTCATTGATATGTTGTTACTTATCGAAATTTGGGAATAGCTCAAATTTAAGTGCCCTGACTAAAGGCTGCCAAATTTAGCCTTGCCCTGCGTTATAGGCACAAATGACGTGCTCAACGTACCGTAGCAGGTTTCCGCGGCCATTTTCCATGCCTCTTGGCAATACTAAATTTCTCGGTGAATAATCCGGGATAGCTGTCTTTTTGCTGTAGATTCTTTTGGACAGAAAATATTTTGTTTCGCCTGAGAAATCTTAATTGAATACAGATTAAGATTTTATCCAGAACTTTTTTAGAGGGTGGAATTACAGGAATCTTTTTACTTCCCAATCACCTGAATAAAAATTCGGCGTTCTCGTTTCCGGTTATCATGATTCAAGATTACGATCTGCTGCCACGTGCCGAGCACAAGTCCGCGATCTTTGAGAGGAACGGTAATGCCGGGTCCCATCATGGTGGCACGCATGTGCGAAAAGCCGTTGTCGTCACCCCAGGTTTCCCCGTGACGGGTGGTCTGGTCTTGCGGGGCGAACTCCTCCAGCTTGTCCTTCATATCTTTGACCAGTGCCGGCTCATACTCAATGGTTGATATCGACGCTGTGGATCCGATTGGAAATACATGGACGATCCCCTCAGAAAAACCCGATTCCTCTGCGATGCCGGCAACGTGATCCGTAATGTTGGTGATTTCAGAAAATCCTTCTGAAGTGATCGTGATCTCTTCACTGTAAATATCCATCATGCGGTTTCTATCTTTATTGTTAAAAGCCAGTTTTTGTTCTTTCAAAAAATTATTGTTCGATTATGCTATTATGATAGCTTACCCGGTTACTTTTCCACTTTCTTCGATGTAAAGATGGTGTCAACAAAACTCCCCAGCGCCTTCACGTAAGAATCGCCAGAGAGCAGGAAGCCGTCGCCGTGATCGCCCTGCATCTGGTAAAACTGTTTGGGCTCGTTAGCTATATCAAAAAGTTTTTTCCCATGCTTATAGGGTATCAAGCCATCCTCAGGACTGTGCGCAATCAATATTGGAACTTTGATCTTCTTAATATTTTGCTCGTTGGGATAGCTGTATTTAATCAAACGGCTGGTGGGAAAAATCGGGTACAGGTCGGTTGCCAGATCCGGTGCTGAGGTGAAAGTGGACTCCAAAATTACGGCCGCCGGCTCAGTATGGTTAGCCAGCCATGAGGTTACGCCTCCGCCCAGCGAACGGCCCATCAGAATAATTTTTCCCGGAGGAACGCCTTTTTCTTCAGTCAGGTAGTTCCAGGCGGCCATTGCATCCATATATGTACCCTCTTCCGAGGGTGAGCCGTCGCTTCTGCCATATCCACGGTAATCATAAATGAGGACATTGAGGCCCAGCCTGTTTAAAATTTCAATCGTTTCAAGACGGCCGGAAATATTTCCCGCATTGCCATGTTGAAAAAGAACGGTGCCACGGGCATGTTCATTCGGCACATACCAACCATGCAGGGGGGTTCCATCCTCAGCAGTAAAATTGACATCCTGGTACTTCAAGCCAACGCTTTTGGGTGTTATCGGCAGACTCTTTGTTGGGTGATAAATAAACTGTGCTTGAAACACATACAGAATAACAAGCAGCAATAGATAGCCCGCCAGTAATCCACCAATAATCCACAGAAGAGAAGACAGCATTCTCATGCCTCATGTTTGGTTGGTTGTGAAGTAAGCCCGAAGCGCTGAAGCGGTGAGTGCCTGACACCCTCGGAATCAAGCTTGCTTTCAAACAGTATAAACTCATCCACCTCAAAAGCCTCAACTCTAAACTTTTTGTGCTGTTTGATAAAGGAGTTTACCTCTTTTTTTGATGCGCCTTTCACCCGACCTATGGTTACATGTGGGGTGTAAGGACGGTCATCCGGTTTAAAGCCAGCTTCAACGCAAAGTTGCTCCACTTGCTCCTGCAGGTTAAGCAGCGTGTCATTTTCCTTGACGCCGGCCCAGAGCACTTTAGGATGTTTTTGGGGCGGGAAATAACCCAATCCCTTTAGAGTCAGCTCAAATGCAGGAACCTGTACGGATGATAACTTCTGCACCAGCTTTTCTTTTTGCCCGGGATCGTCCACGTTACCGATAAATCGAAGTGTGAGATGCATGGTTCCGGGCGAACTCCATCGAACTCCCAAATTGGAATCCTGGAGCTGGATGAGCTGCCGCTTGGCCCATTCCGGAATTTCAATGGCTATGAATAAACGCAAGTGGTTTCCTGTTTTAATTAGATTTTAGTTTTCATGCAGGCTTGTATTCCAAAAACCGAATAAAACCGGACGGAATGAATTATGCTTACAATAACTGGTTCAAGCCTATATAAATACTATCATGCATAAATTGACAGATTAAAAACGTACATCAAAATGGTTAAATGATTTTTCCGGTGTTCCCCACTCTCACCTCTACATTGTCTACACGGCTGGCACGTGGACCTTGTTTAACCAAGTCAATCATTTTTTGGATTGATTCCTCTTTTCCTTCAAATACAGCCTCCACGCGGCCGTCAGACAGATTTTTGACCCACCCTTTTATATTGCTTTGACGCGCATTAGTTTTGGTGAAGTGTCGAAATCCCACACCCTGAACGTGCCCTTCAATAAATATATGTGCTCTTTTCATGATGTATGGACGGTCTTTATTATCTTTAATAGTTACTTAGGTAACAATAAGTTGGATAATATTGGAATCGTTCAAAATTAGGATTCAAATAAAAACGAAGAAGTTAGTATACTCTTTCCAGGAGAAATTAGAATTTCAGACTTTTTGATTACATGACGCTAACACAACTTTCTTACATTGTGGCGGTGGATCGGTACCGTCATTTTGCTACGGCAGCGGAGAAATCATACGTAACCCAGCCTACGCTCAGCATGCAGATCCACAAGCTCGAGGAGGAGCTGGACGTAACTATTTTCGACCGCTCGAAATCCCCGGTAGTACCTACCGAAATCGGCGAACGGATCATCGAAGAGGCAAAGACTATCTTAAAGCAGTCCAAACACATTGAAGACCTGGCCATGCTCAAGGATGATGAAATCCGCGGTGAATTCCGCATCGGCATCATCCCAACTGTAGCGCCTTACCTGCTTCCCTTATTCCTGAAAAAATTTACAGACAAGTATCCAAAGGTGAAGCTCATTTTGGAAGAAATGATGACCAATGAACTGCTGGAACTTCTGGAACAAGATCAGCTGGATGTGGGAATTATCGCCACGCCAACAGAACAGAGTTTTATCCACGAAGTTGAGCTTTACTACGAACCGTTTGTAGGATACGTTTCTGGGGGACACCCGCTCTCCAATCGGGAGATGCTGGAAGTGGAAGACCTTGACGCTGCCAATCTTTGGCTGCTCAATGAGGGGCACTGCTTCCGGGACCAGACGATCAAGCTCTGCAAGAAACACCGCAGGGAAACCTCAAAACACCTGAATATTGAATTTGAAAGTGGAAATCTGGAAACCCTGAAACAGCTAGTGGAACAGAATTTCGGTATGACCCTGCTGCCCTACCTGGCGATTAAGCAGTTGGATAAACAGTGCGCAAAGGCATATCTAAAATATTTTGAGGAACCTGCTCCCCGCCGAAAAGTGCGACTGGCTTATAGCCGTGAATTCCTCAAAACCAATATCATCGAGGCGTTTACCGAAGAGATCCGCGCCAGCGTTCCGGATGAACTCCTTCAGCCCGAGAAAGGACTTATCGTAGAGTAACGGTCTTATCTTATCTGGTGGAGCTTGTTTTCCTAACAGCACAGCAGGTCGTAATGAAATACCAAAAGACCTATATTTTCATTAATTTAAGATGAAATAGTCTTAAATTAAATCTGATATGTTGTTATCCAAAGCCTGTATTTATGGACTGCGTGCATCGCTTTTCCTCGCATCAACTGAACGCAGTTCCTTTATATCGATCAGTAGAATAAGTGAGCAGTTGGACATCTCTCGTCATTTTCTTACCAAGATACTGCAGGAACTCACCCAGTCTGGCTTGCTGGAATCGTTAAAAGGACCCAATGGCGGAGTTCGATTCGTAAAACCGGCCTCCGAGATCAGGCTGATCGATGTAGTGGAGGCTATTGACGGGCTTGATCTGCTCAATGAGTGTGTTCTGGGGCTACCGGGCTGCGGTAATGAAAAACCGTGCCCCGTCCATGAGGAATGGTCTGAGACGAGGGGAGAATTGCGGCAAATGCTGGAAGAAAATACGCTAACCGAAATTGCTGGCAAAGGCAAACAATTCAACCTTCGCATTACGGAGAAAGGAGATTTCAACTGGATGGAGGAAACATGATTTATCTACTGGTATGGCATCAATTTGGAGCAATACACTTTCCTATACTGTCTTCTATGCCTTGAGAAATCCGTTTGTTTTGCACAGGTAAATAACGTGAGTTCGAGATAAGGATCGTTAAAATAGCAACAATTGTCCGGTATCGACATAGGATTTCTTCAAGCTGGGCTTCTTTTCGGTGAAGTTATAGGCGATTAATGCCGAGAACAGGTTGGTCAGGAAGTTTTTTGGCTCCGGTGCCGGGAATGCTCGATTTGGAAAATGTTTTTAAGCTGGCGGGTAATGGCCAGCACAAATCGCCCGCTTACGCAACAGGATGGCATCGGCCATGGGCGTCACCAGCTTGGTTTTCATGTTTTTTCGCAGTTTGGTGACCAGATGAATCCCCTGAAAGAACAGCTGCTCAAACAAGTCTTTCGACAAGTAGCCTTTATCGCCGAACAGTTTGCCAAACAGCTTGTCGATAAAGCCCTTCATTTTCAGAGGTTGCCGATCGTCGGTGTTGGCGGTGGTAAGCATAACATCGACCACATGGCCAGTGTCACTGGTTATCAGATGTAGCTTGAATCCATAAAACCAGCCGATCGAGCAGTGCCCGCGGGCGGCCAGCCCGTCGAAGACCCGGTGGGCGTGAATGCGACGGTTATCGCAGACCCGCAGGGGCGTGGAATCGATGAAACTGATGCCCGTGCAGGGACCGGTGGCCCGGGTTTTCAGGTAGATCCCCAGTGGAATCAACATTTGAGAGCAGACAGAGCTCAACCATGCGATTGTAGCTGACCAGATCCGGGAAATAGCCTCTCAGATGCTTGCAAACATAGCCGTTATAGAATTTTTTGAACGTACGCACTCCGGACAGGTGAAACAGGAACTGGATGGTCATGACCTCCGCCGGAGAGAGCCGGCAAGGTTTAATCCGGGACCGGCCGCTGCCCGGCAGGTGAGGATTCCAGGCGGGAAAAAAATCTTTACAAAAATCGTCCAACCAGCATTATATTTCTGCAATTTTAAGGGAGTTAATCATGGCGGGATATTTGGCTAAGTTTATGTTACCCAGCAACTTAAACATACTGAATCTCCCGCTTTTTTATTCGAAAAAGTACCTTTTTCTTATCTTGAACTCACGTTACTTAAATATTTATTAGTTTTAAGAGTATTTTATCTTTTATTTGCACTATTAAAACGGCTCAACTGACAGCAGCGTTTCAATTATATCTGATTAATTCGAAATCGATTGCAATAGGTATGAAGCAACCCATTATAGGGTATCATAAAGACGAACAAGACGACTGGGTGGCCCGGCTGGAGTGTGGCCATACCCAACATGTGCGGCACAATCCGCCGTGGATGTTGCGCCCGTGGGTCACCACCCAAGAAGGCCGTGAGAGCAGGCTGGGCAAGCTGCTGGATTGCAAGAAATGTGATCGCAACGAACCCAAAGATTTCTGATTGCGGGAAGGGAAGTTAGACCGACTAATTTTATCACCTTTAATTACTAAGGTAACTCACCGCTCAGAATAATAGAATCTGGGCTCGCCTTTACGTCGGCTATACAACATCAAATTTTTACCCAATACCCGCCTTTCCAATGCTTGCGATTATCCCTACCTTTGATGCTTATTTTTTAACCAGTAAAATTTCCCGTGGAGCACAGTTTAACCCTCTGGATTGCATTCAACGCCTTCATCATTGCGATGCTGCTCATCGACCTCGTGGTTTTCCACGACAAGGAGCACGAGGAGAGCATCAAGGAGGCCCTGATCTGGACCGGCGTGTGGATTGCCCAGGCGCTGCTATTCGGCATCGGCGTTTATTATTATATGGGCTCTTCTACCGCGCTCGACGACTACACCGGTTACCTGATTGAAAAGTCGCTAAGTGTTGACAATATTTTTGTCTTTTTGCTGGTGTTCAGCTACTTCAAGGTACCCGCCAAATACCAACACAAGGTGTTGTTCTGGGGCATATTCGGGGCCCTGGTGATGCGATTCGTTTTCATATTTACGGGCGTTGCGCTACTGGAGCGTTTCCACTGGATTATTTACGTGTTTGGGGGATTTCTTGTGTTCACCGGCATCAAGCTGGCGTTGGAAAAAGACAAAGAAGTACATCCCGAGAAAAACCCGGTGCTGTTGCTGGTGCGCCGCTTTGTGCCGATCACCAAAAACTATCACGGCTCGAATTTCTTCATCAAAAAGATGGGACGCCGTATTGCCACGCCGATGTTTGTGGTGCTTGTTGTGATCGAGACCACGGATGTTGTTTTTGCGCTCGATTCCATCCCCGCCATCCTGGCAATCACGCGCGATGAGTTTATTGTGTATAGCTCCAACGCGTTTGCCATCCTGGGACTCCGAGCCCTCTACTTCGCCCTGGCCGGCATTATGCGGCTGTTCCACTACCTGCACTACGGGCTGTCGCTCATCCTGGTGTTTGTAGGCGTCAAAATGCTTATTGCCGACTTCTACCACATTCCCACCCCCTGGGCCCTGGGATTTGTCGCCGTAACCCTGACAGCCTCCATTGTGGCGTCTATCCTGTTCCCGAAAGAAGAAGAGGAACTCCCTGTTGAAGAATTGCCCGCCGAATAATGATCCTCGAAGGCTTTTCCATAAAATGGTTCACCGTTTACTACTTCGTATTTGGAATGCTTCTGCTGACCTGCGGCGGATGGCTGACGGTAGCTCCCACCACGCTTAAAGACCATCTGATCCGCCAGTCAGAAACAAAAGATACGCCACCCCTGCTCCGATCCATCCTGAAATACTGGCTGCTGTTTACCCTGCCCTGCCTGGTATTTTCTTTTATCCCCTTCTCATGGACCGAACTTCTGTTTTCCGTTTGGAGTTTGTTGATGGTGTACCTGGCGGGATCGCAACTGCTACGCTGGCCACAACTACGCATGGTGATTAAAGAAAATCCATCCGCGTTATCAACATTTGTTCGATGGCTGGGTGTCGCCATGCTGTCAGCGGCTGTTGTTATTCTGCTACTGGGATATATGAAAATTTTAGCACTTGGAAATTAACGTCAGTTCGATACAAACTTGTCATACGTTATAACAGTTGAAAAGAACAAAAACGGTAGTAGCCTAATGTTGACCCACTCCTGTCCTCTCACTAATAATTAGGGAGAGGGACGTTGGTATTTGATTTGATGAATCAAAGGGTCTCTTCCCCTAATCCCTTAGGGGAATATCAAGGAGCGGGCACCGACAGATCCATGAAATTACCAAAGTCCTTATATCGAACTCACGTTAATTAGTGTCAACAGGTGATATTTAGCTGCAGTATTGCGTAGTGCAGACTGTCGAATAGTTAGTTAAGGAATTACAAATAAATCCATGCAAATAACAAAATCCGGATATCACGGCATTTTACTACCCGAACTGAACATCGGGTTTGATTTCAGTACGCCGGAGGCCGATAACATTTTTATCTCTCACGCCCACTCAGATCACATGCCGCGCAACCGCAATGAATCCGTTTATTGCACGCCCAATACCCTGAAACTAATGAAAAAGCGCGGCTATTCCGGCGATGCCACCACGCTCGATTTCGGCGAATCAGTTGAAACCGATAATGCGCGCATCACGTTTTACCCGGCGGGACATATCCTCGGCGCGGCCATGACCTACGTTGAGAGCGATCTTGGCAATGTACTTTATACCGGCGACTACCGCACGCCGCCCTCCCCCGCCACCGAGGGATTTGAGCTACCGAAGAACGTCGATTACTTCATCACGGAGGCCACTTTCAGCCTGCCGGTGTATCGGTGGGACTCCATTGAAAAGCTGACCGACCAGGTTCAATCTTTTGCCCGGGAGACGCTGGATGAGGGCTACACGCCGGTATTCCTGGCGTACAATCTCGGCAAGGCGCAGGAGGTGATGCACATGCTGGTGCCGCTGGATCACCCGGTGCAGATTCACGGTGCGGGATACAAACTCTGTTCAGTCTATGAGGAAGCGGGCATCGACCTGGGGCGCTATGAGAGCTACGACCGGGAAACCTGCGAAGGTAACATCCTGGTTACCACTACCTTCGGCGCTCAACAACGGATTTGCCTCAAACGTCCGTAAGAAGCGGATCGCCTACTGCTCTGGCTGGGCTGCACGGGAGTCCAGCCGAACGCAGCTTACGGTGGATGAGTTGATTCCGCTATCCGATCATCTGGACTTTTTTGAACTGATTAACCTGTGTAAAACCCTCGATCCCAAACAGATTTTAATCACCCATACACCCAACGCCAGTGTGGTGCGGCACTATTTGAACAAGCTGGAAATTGAATCTCGTTTTCTTGACTTGGAGGCTGAAACGGATGATTAAATTGAAATCCGAAGGAAAGTCCTTCGAACTCCCAGCGCACACGGGTCCTCCTTTACCGAATCAGTTACCTGCTTCAGGGAGATTCTTCGATTCCGTCGCGAAAATACACGCACCAACACTCAGAATGACAGAGCGTTGTGTAAACTGTGAAGTTTCGAATTTCGTGCTTTTTTTAAAAATGACATTCCAATGAACAACTCATTCCTAAAATTGGCTGAAACAGCCCAGCACATCGCAGAGACCCGGAGCACCAATTCCAAAATTACGATCTGCGCAGAATATTTTCGATCCGTTAAAGAGAACGAAGATCTAAACTTGGCGGCCCAATTCCTGGGGGAAGGTGCTTTTTCATCTGTTTCTGGCAAGCGGGCCTCGGTGGGGAGCCGTACCTATTCTACCTGCGCTGCCGAGTTCTGCGAGATCGACTATGAAAAAGTGTTCAAACCCTGCCGTACGGCGCTGGGCAGCTCCTCGGAGGCAATTGAAAAGCTGATGCAAAATATCGATGAAACACGAGAGAAACGATCGCCCCGGCAGTTAACGCTTCAGCAGATCAAGGAAAGTTATCAGGCCCTCTACCGGGTTTCCGGGCGGGCGGACAAACAGGAGATTCTGCAGGAAATGTGGACCAGGATGATGCCGGTCGAAATAAAATATTACATCCGCATCATGAGCCAGGGATCGCTGCGGATCGGGTTTGAGGCTAAAAGCGTAGCCTCGGCTATTGCCGAAGCTTTTGATAAAGAAATTGAAGCAGTTCGCTATGCCCACATGATCACTGGCAGTGTAGGTCGCACGGCGGTTCTCAGCCGCAACGACAACCTTGACGAAGCCACGTTCAAGCTCTTTCACCCGCTCTCGTTTATGCTGGCCTCCCCAATTGAGAGCCGTGCTGTGGACAGCCTTGAAGGTTATATCGCCGAGGAAAAATTTGACGGGATGCGCTCCCAGGCCCATATCAGCGGACAGAAAGTGAAGCTCTACTCCCGTGATCTCAACGACATTACGCACTCCTTCCCGGAAATCGTGCAATTTTTCGCCAGCCGCGGTCTGCCGGATATGGTGCTTGATGGCGAAATCTGTGTATTCAAGGATGATGAAATTCTTCCCTTTCAGCTCCTGCAAAAACGAATGGGACGAAAAAAACCCGGAAAAAGTGATGGAAACATACCCGGTGCTCTTTATTTCATATGACCTGTTGTACATGGTGGATCGCCCCATATTTGATCATACGCTGGAACAACGGCGTTCGCTGCTTAATGAGTTATCCCAGGATTACAACTTCCCCATCACCAATCAGTTTGAGGTGCGCGATCACGAGCACATTGACGAGCTATTTGACCGCGCCCTGGCCCACGGCAACGAGGGACTCATGCTCAAAAAGAAAGACAGTACCTACGAATATGGGCAGCGACGCAAATCGTGGCTAAAGGTAAAAAAACCTGGCGGCACACTCGATACGGTGTTAATGTACGCCCACGCCGGCAGTGGCAAGCGCGGGGATACTACTCCGATTTTACCCTCGGCATCAGCGTGAAGGAGGACGAGCGTTACGAAGAAGAATTCATCCCGATCGGCAAGGCGTACGGCGGCTATACGGATGAGGAGATGAAGCAGCTCAACAAAAGGATCAAGGATCTGACGGTGGAAAAGTATGGGCCGACCCTTGGTTTAATCCCTGACATTATAGTGGAGCTGGAGTTCGATGACATCCAGGTAAACAAGCGTACCAAGGCCAATTATACCCTGAGACTGCCTCGCTTTAAAGCAATCAGGTGGGATTTAAGCCCGAAAGATGTGGATACGCTCAAAGACGTAGAGCGGATGTATCAGCAGAAAATTGACAAAAATCGCCTCAAGCAGGCAGAAAATCCATCTTTCCATTTCAGATCAAAATCCCTGAAAATTCGTACGGTAAAATTATGGCTGCTGATTAGTCATTATGCTGATCAAACAAAATCTGGTTGCCATCGGGATCGGCAATGCAGAAGTGGCAGGGACCGCTCTCCTCATGAATCGATTCCGACTCCATCAAAATTTCAATGTCCTTATCCTTCATCTCCTTGTAAATGCTGCGGGCATCAGTGGGGTTAAAGGTGATAATATTTTCCTCAAACATATCCTGGAACAGGCCAATCAAGGAATGTCCTTTTTTCATGATGATCCAGTTATCCTGAATCGGACCGGTACCCTCAACTGGTTCAAAACCCAACTTTTCATAAAACGTCTTGGAAGCATGAATATCTTTTACCGCAAGTGACAAAGAATGGTTGTTTGGATTCATTTGTAGTCAGATATAATTTCAGGTTTTGTTTTAGTAGATATTAAAAGTAAAATTTTTTTAATCCCGGGATGTCGCCAAGCTAAGTTCAGGTTTTCTTCCATAAATTGAATTTAATACAGCTGACCAAAAAAACAATCTCTGACATCAGGCATAGATATCTGCAAATGAAGAATTTTATCACAGAAAAAATATTTTTATACCCATTCAGTACAAGGGGATTTGTTTGTGACATATCATATTCTTAACTAGAAATGGAACGTTAAACCACTCATAATGCAGTTCATTATAGTTTATAAATAGCAACGGATAAGATAACGCTTGCCATGAGCACCTGGACGCTTGAATCCATCCCACCACACGACTGGTTTCTGTGCCTGGATGTGGAACAGTATTTCGATCACGAACACGATCCCGAAAAAGTATTTGAGGAGGGATTCACCCGTCCCATTCCGTTTGGCGACCGCGACGTCATCGTCACCGCATTTTTTAATGGGGATGTGGAGAATCCCGAATTTCACTGCCAGAGCCCTGAATCGCTGGACAAGCAGGAGATTGAGCAAGCCAACAAAAGCCTGGCGCGTATTTTTGGCACCGAACTGGATCTGCGTCCGCTGTATGATCGGGTTGAGGACGATCCGGTGCTGAGCCCCAAGCTCACCGATCTGTACGGCCTGAAGCGGATGGCCCGTGGCAATCTGTTTGAGGATGCCATGAACCGGATCATCGAGATGCGTCTCTCCCATAAGCCCACGGCCAAGCGAATGGTGCACGATGTGCGCGAGAAGTATGGCACCACGCTGGTCCACAACGGCAAGAATGTCCCTGCATGGCCGCGGCCGCACCAGCTGGTAAAAGCGGATCCGATGAGCATTCGTAAACTCGGTCCCACCAAACGGAAAGGAGAATTCATCATCGGCATGGCGGAGGATATCTTGGCCGGAGAGCTTGATCTTGATCACCTGGAAGAGTGCGATCCCATGCAATTTTATAATAGGATCAGGGAAGTTCGGGGCATCGGTCCCACCTCGGCCCAGCAGCTCATGCTGTTTCGGAATCGCACGGATGCGGCTTTCCCAAGCAACAAAAAATCAGGGGAAGAAAAAGGTCTGCGCAAATGGATTATCCTGAGCTATGGCGGTGATCCCGATGATATTTCAGAAGAGGACTTCCGGCAGATGATCAACCACTGGGAGGGCTATGAAGCCGCAGCACTTGAATTTATGTTCGTGAGCTGGGTACTATCTGAAAAGGAGAAGAAAAGAAACAACTAAAACCCCAAAAGGGCCAGCCAGCTGATGAAATCCACGGTAGACCGGCGTGATCAAATTATCCAGATTATAAATAAAGAAGGCAGCGTAAAAGTCGATGAACTCAGCTCCAAGTTCGATGTGTCAACCGTAACCATCCGCAACGACCTTGAGTTTTTGGAAGCAAAGAGGAATCATCCACCGAACCTACGGCGGAGCCCTGCTGCGCAACAGCGTGTATAACGATCCCTCACTTGAGGAAAAGCAGAAGCTGCACGCTGAGGAGAAAAAACGCATCGGGATTGAAGCAGCCCGCATGATCAGCGATGGCGAAACCATCCTGCTGGATTCTGGCACCACCACCCGCGAAATTGCGATGCAGATTAAGGAGCACAAAAACCTGACAGTGATGACCAACGCCATCAATATTGCCCTGGAGCTGGCAGGTATCCAGGATATTACCGTAATGCTGACCGGCGGCATGCTACGGGAAAAATCCTATTCACTGGTGGGACCCGAGGCGGAATCCACCATGCAAAACTACTACTTTGACAAACTTTTTCTAGGCGTTGACGGACTCGATTTCAATTACGGCCTTACGACCTCGCACCCTCAGGAAGCCAAACTGAACCGCCTGATGGTTGAACACTCCAACCAGGTGATCGGCGTAACGGATTCCAGCAAATTCGGTCGTCACAGTTTTTCATTTATTTGTGACCTTTCACCTATCTCAACCCTTGTCACAGACACCAACATAACGCCAGAATTTGAGTCAAAACTGCAGGAGCATAGCGTAAGGGTGATAAAAGTTTAATTTAGTATTCTAAGCGTGGCTACAATCGGTCGGTGATCAGAATACGGTACTTTCAAAACACGGACCTCCTCAATTTTAAAATGCCGGGACGTTACTTTAGACATAAACAGGTAATCGATTCGCTTCTCTGGATTTTGGTGAGAATAGGTCAGCTCCGGCGATCCATCCCTCAATGCCAAATCAATCCAGCGATCCTTTAACTGGCTGTATGGTTCAGAATCAGGTGTAAAATTCAAGTCTCCCGCAAGAATAACAGGTAGCGTGGTATCCCGGAATGTTTCAATGATCTTTTGAACCTGGGCTTTCGATTTGCCGCATACTCATGGCAAAGATGCGTGCCTGCGAATATCAATGCAGAGCTGCTGAAACTTTACTTTTAGCTATTAATAACGCCCGTTTTTCACCTCCTTTGGGAATCGGCAGCATCACCTTGCGGACATCCACTGGTTTTCGCGCAAGAAGGCCTCTTCATACCCGCCGTGCCGTCAAAATCGATCGCCTTGCCAAAGTAACCATACATGCCGGTCATCTCAGCCAGCATCTGAACCTGGTTTTGGGGATTTCCATTGTTCAACGAGGCTGAGCGTCCCGTTAGGCTGTCTACCTCCTGCAAGGCTACAAAATCAGGCTTTACGCTACGGATAAGTTCTGCTATGTCCTCCAAATTGCTCTTTCTCATACTTTGTGGATCCTCCCCGTGATAGATGTTGTAGGTCATTATACGAAGCGTATCCTGCGCCGCAGTAGTACAGACAAATCCCAGGCCAGCCCATAAGAGTCTGAAATGGGTTAATACACCAATAACAGGTTTCATAGGTCTTTAGCTCTTCATTTTCCGTTTACGGCTGCTTCAGCTCCAGCACGCTGAATACGGCAAGATGATCGGATAGGAAACGCCCGTCCCGAAACGTGGTAAGCGCCGCAATCTTCTGTACCTGTAATGCATCGTTTACAAATATGTAATCGATACGGCGGCCCTGGTTATCCAACGATTGGGCTACCTCCCACCCGGAGTAGGTAAATCGGTTCCCACTGAGGGAACGGTGCTGTGCTGCCATGCATCCAGCAAAAACGAACTGGTGAGCGTGTTATAGGGCCCGGTGTCCGGTTGGGCGTTAAAGTCTCCTGTCAAAACCACTGGTGCATTACCGGCAATTTTATCAATAATTTCCAAGATCAGCTTTGCACTTTCCGCCCGGGCCTGCTCCCCTCGGTGATCAAAATGAGTATTAAACACATACAGCTCGGAACCGGTCGATCTGTCTCTGAATTTCCCCCACGTCATTATGCGAGGAAGGGCCGCATCCCAGCCGGTACTCATCTGTCCCGGGGTTTCCGAAAGCCATATGGTGCTGTCCGATTCAGTGACCAGCTCGAATCGCTCGGTATTGTAAAATAGGGCAGAATACTCATCGCTCTCTCCCCCTTTGCACGCCCGACGCCGATATAATCCATCTGGGATAGTTCTTGCTCCATAAATTCCACCTGGTGGTCAAGTGCTTCCTGGGTTTTCTGAAAAATGGGGATTATAGAGCTTTACCTGATTCAGAAGCTCTTCTTTGCGGAGATCCCACCGGTTGATTCCATCGTCCGGATTATCGTAGCGGATGTTGTAGCTCATCACCGAAACCTGTTGCTCCGTACTGCTCGTTTGTGCTTTACTTCCGCTAAAACCAGCAAGCAGAAAGACCATACAACCCAAAAACATATAGGTAAACAATATATTCATAACCTTATTTTTTTTGATAATCATTAGCTCTGTAACACCTTGGATATAGTTATAAATTGCGGGGCCGCGCATGTGCAAGATTTTATGCCTGTTAAAGAGTACGTAGTCATTCGGGCAAAACAAAATCTAAACGACCCCACAAATGAACGAGTGGCAATTACCAGCCCGGATTCTGCTCCAGACTAGAATTCAGCAATAGTTCGGTTCGCGGAAGTGGATAGAGATAATCCTTCGGTTCCTCAAACGTACGATTCTGGCTGGCACCCGGCTGGGCTTGCCAAGATTAGATATAACAGTGAGCCGAATAAACGGGAAAACCGTCTCTATCCTGTGGAGAATATTATGTACCGGAGCCTGCAAAATTCTTTTATACGCAGTTCAAACAGACAAAAGAATAATCATCCTGTGACAGCAAATTTTTGCAAACACAATCCCGATTTCTAACTACAGCAATTAACGAAAGAGGGTTGAAAAATTTGCAGGGATCAAGATCAAGCCTCAGCGAACCGAACCCGGAGTTTATAGCCTATAAATAAGGATTTCGAATTCGCGCAAATACCGAAATTTTGATAAAATAACGGTTTTTGAACGCTTTCTAATGAATAACTATACCTGTTCCGAAGGGATACTAACCGCTGTAAAGTTCTTGGTCTTCAGGACGGACTTCGATCAATTTTCTCCATGCTTTGTACAGGAATCCACTAGACACAACGGCTACCGCGGTGATTACGCCTGCCAGCATCCAGCGGCCGTAAATCCAGTATCCAGTGGCAAAGAGGGCACCGTAAACGGCAATGCAGCCCAAGACCATACAGAGCATTCCCTGCGGTACGCGCCATGCCTCGTCCTCAAGTGGCTTCACATCTTTACCTTCAGCTTTGGCTTTATTTACTACTTTTTTCCATCCAGGTCCACCGGGACGCGCAACTTTACAAAAATTGACCAGAGTCTCTTCATCCGTTGGCCGTGTCAGGAATGTTACGGACAGCCATCCAATCGTTGTAATTACAATCCCCACAATCAGTTCCTGCCAGCTTGTAAGCTCAGGAAACCCAGTGTGAGAATGTGCAAATTGAAAATACATTGCCACTGCAAACGAAATAAACATGGCGGCAATTTCGCTGCCGGCATTTATGCGCCACCAGAACCAGCGCATGATAAAAAGCAGTCCCGTTCCCGCACCGATCTGCAGGATTATTTGAAAACTGTCGAGGGCATCCCGGAGAATCAGGGCCAGCGCTCCTGCAATTATCATTAAAACAGCGGTAGATATACGCCCGACGTTTACCAGCTCCTTTTCCGAACTTTCCGGCCGCACAAATCGCTGGGGCAAAGTCATTTACCAGGTATGATGATCCCCAGTTCAGATGAGTTGAAATGGTAGACATATATGCGGCCGTAAGTGAAGCCACCACCAGTCCCAGCCATCCATTAGGAATAAATGTTAACATGGCGGGATATCCCATATCATCCCCCGCCACACTGGAAGCGTTCGGGAAAGCCTCTTTAAGCGAGGCGATATCCGGAAATACAATAATGGAGCATAAACCTACGATAATCCACGGCCATGGAACGCAGGGCAAAATGGGCGGCGTTAAAAAAGAATACCGCGGCAATTGAATTATTTTCATTTTTTGCTGCAAACATCCGCTGAGCTATATATCCGCCACCGCCCGGCTCTGCCCCCGGATAATAGACACTCCACCACTGAATGAGTAACGGAATAATGAAAATTCCAATCGCCTGCGAGGGATCGGAGAAATCGGGCAGAATATTAAGCTGGGTTACCACTTCTTTGTGAGAGAGCAGCCCCTCGAGCCCTCCAACCTGGGGATGTTGAAGTGCTACATAGGCAGCGATTAAACTTCCACCGATAGCAAGGAAAAATTGGAAAAAATCGGTAAGCAATACTCCTTTCAGCCCCCCAAGTGAACTATATAGCACCGTTACTATTCCAGCAATCACTACCGTCTGCACCGGCGTTAAACCCATCAACACACCACTGATTTTAATGGCCGCCAGTGACACCGTCGCCATCACCACCACATTAAAAATTAATCCCAGATAAACAGATCGGAATCCCCGCAGAAATGCGGCCATTTTCCCGCTGTATCGGAGTTCATAGAATTCCACATCGGTCAGCACGCCCGACCGCTTCCACAAGTTGGCATATACAAAAACAGTAAGCATGCCGGTCAACAGGAATGCCCACCACACCCAGTTTCCCGACACTCCATCTGTACGCACGATGTTGGCAACCAAATTCGGGGTGTCCGTCGAAAAGGTGGTAGCAACCATCGATACCCCAAGCAGCCACCACGGCATATTTTTGCCGGCTGCAAAGATTCGGTCGAATTCTTGCCCGCCTGCTTGGCAACCCACAGCCCTATAACCAGTGAAAAGAGCAGATAGAGCCCAATTATGACCCAGTCAATTGTTTCTAAAAATCCCATTCCTTTGTGTTTTGATATATGCCGTTATGCTATTGTCACCGACAGCATTCTAGTTATTTTATTCGTACTAATCTCAATTAAAATTCAAATCATACTCAAAGCTTATGAGAAAGTGAAACGCTGTGTACAATTATCAAATAATTTAATCGGGATCAAATTCTGCAAACCATGTCTACCCCCGGATCTTTTCAAGCGCGGGATACCACTGAATGGCATTTTCCCGAAAAATCTTACCCAGTACTTCATCCTGTAGGTTGAGCCCGCGGAATGATTTTTCCACCTTGGGAACTGACATTAGTTCGTCCTCAGAGAAGAATTTCCAGTGCATCTGCCATTTTTCGGTTATTTTCCGCTGAAGCTCCCCGGCAGGCTGCGCTCCATCATCGATCATATCCGTGCCATAGATAATCCGATCTTGGTATTCCTGCACAAAATTCCGCACTTTTTGCCAATCAGAAACGGCTTGATATTGCAAGTGACAAATCCGCTCGGCCAGATCTACCGCTGCATTAGGAAAACGATCAAGCCATTGGGCCACGCGATCCACGCTCCACTCCAGGCTAGCCAGGTGTGCCCGACAAAATGCAACTGGCACGCTTCTTCAGCCGGTTGTCCCGGGCCTCAATCTGCTGCTCGTAGGTTGGATATTCCGGGTGCTTGTGCATGTGGTATTCCGGGTACTCAGCAAAATATTCCCGATCACTTTTAACGGTCATCTCTTCCAGCGGAAGCCAGCAGTTTTTCGGCTCCCCGAGGTGACCCAGAACCGGAATTTCCTGCTGCTCACAATACTGAAACAGCGGATCAAACGACGGATGATCGATCATCACAAAGTTTCCCTTTTCATCCTGTAATGACATCCCAATATTCTTCCACACCTTAACACCAACCGCTCCATTGGCCATCCCCTCTTTAATCTGTTCCAGTACTTCCTCCTGCCACGCCGGCTTCTCCCATTTTTCGGTGGAAAACGTAGTGACATGCGCCAACCGGTGATCTTTATTCGCCTGTTGATCCAGCACGATCTTTTCCTGCTCAGTTATTGAAGGGAAAAAGGGAACCTCTGTATTGATACTCAGCAGACTAAATCCTTCCGATTGCGCCCGCTGGAGTAGTGCTGGACGCGCAGAATTGTAATGCATATGAGCATCAATTTTTTTCAGCATCTTATAACGAACCATACTGACCTAAAACCATAATTCATTGGTATTTACATTTCCTGCTATAGGAATGCCATTTAACGTTTAGATGCAGCTTTAGCATTTTTGACAATGTTGAGCTTCTCTTTCACCAGTTCCGAAAGCCGCTTTGTAGCCGGGGGAAACACCTTGCGAAGATCAATTTCCTCGTTATTGGCCAGCTCCTTCTGCAAAGCCGACATAAAACGATCTTTCAGCTCTGTGGCCACATTAATTTTGCGGATGCCGCGTCGTATGCCTTCCTGCAGTTGTGCATCGGGAATGCCCGATCCCCCATGCAGCACCAGCGCTACATCCACAGCCTGATCAATTTTCGTGAGAAGCTCCAAGTCAAGATTCGGTTCCTGGTCATAAAAACCGTGTGCCGAGCCGATCGCCACGGCCAGTGCATCCACACCGGTTTGTTTCACGAAATCACGGGCTTCATCCGGGCTGGTGAATCCCGCGCGTTCCTGCGACTGGCCCAGTTTAGCCACGTAGCCCAGCTCCGCCTCCACATTAGCGCCGTAGGCTTTCGCCATGTTAACCACCTGGCGGGTGATTTTCACGTTCTCATCAAACGATTGCTCGCTTGCGTCGATCATCACCGAATCGAATCCGTTTTCGAGACATTTTTTAATGATCTCCAGGGAATGAGCGTGATCAAGATGCAGCCAGCCTTCAACCTTAAAATGGTTTAGCATTGAACGGCCTAAAGCAGCAGCCACGCTGGCTCCCATATAGCGGATTGAGGCCGGGGACGCCTGTAAGATAATCGGCATATCCAATGCCTGGGCGGCCATCACTATGCCTTTAACCGTCTCAAAATTATAAAAATTCGTGGCCAGCAGAGCTGAATTGCCCCGGGCAAGCTCCTTAAATTTATCCTGTAATTTCATCTGTTTTTGTATCCCAATTTCTCTTTTGCAGTGTTCAAAACCTGATCATATGATTTAATTGCGGATGTACCTCCCGCACCAGTTGTAGATACGGCACCCACGATGTTGGCAAACTCCAGACAATGGCGCAACGGTTCATCCCTAACATATTTATAGATAAAACCAGCATTGAAGCTATCTCCCGCACCGATGGCATCAACCGGGTTGGAATTCAGAATAGCCTCCATGTTCATTTTTTCTCGATTATGGTACAGTGTCGCCCCGCGGTTCGACCGCTTTACAACTACGATACAATCTTCGGAAAGAGTCTCTACATCCTCAATTGAATCGGATTGCAAAAGATGAGAAAGTTCCTGTTCATTTGGCAGAAAAATATCCAGGTACCTAGCCAAGCCCGAAATATCAAAATCCCACTGTTGGCGGGATCCCACTGCGGATCAAGGGAGGTTGCTCAATCCGGCCAATTTAGCTCTTTTTAACAGATCTGCAATATCTTTTTTCAGGGCGGGCTGCAGGAAAATAGAAGAGATGTGAAGGTGATCGGCTGTTTCCAGATCTGCATCCGTAATCTCATCTGCCGAAAGATGCTCCATTGCCCCTGGATAAGTAACCATCGCCCGATCTTCGCCCTGGTTCAGCACAACGGTAATCCCGGTTGTAACCTCATCATCACGAATAACAGATTCCGTCCCTACACCACTTTTTTTTAGTTCATTAATAACTTTATCCCCAAAATCATCATCTCCTATTTTCCCCTTAAAAGCCACGTTTAATCCCAGTGAAGCCAGGTTTGAGGCAAAGATTGCGGACGAGCTACCCAGCGTGCAGATCATCGATCCCGCCAGCTTTTCTTTGCCCACTTCAGGAAAAGACTCGAGGTCGTTGAGGATCAGGTCAACATTGAGTTCACCAATAACCAGAACGTCTGCACTCTTACTCATAGGCGATTATCGGGGTGATTAGTCATTAAAATTCGTTCGACTAAAATACTTATTTCGGTTAAGAATGATGTTCATAGGGATAGATCCTCACCCCTTCGACCACCCGCGAAATGGCGCCGCTGGCAGAGGGAGCATCAGGCTGGAGCCCGTACTTCAGCGAGGTAAAGAAGCCTAGTACCTGGGCCGGAAGCACGGATAGTATCGGCAGCATATCGACTTCCGGCAGTTCAAGGTTTACAGAGCCGAAATTGATCTCCAGGTCAACCTTCCTATTTGCACTGCTTTCCATCCCGATACCCATTGTTGCAAGTCCAAATCCTTTATTACAAATGTTTTGCACAAGATCTTTTTCATACCGCAATACGTACAGGATCTTCAGAAAACAGGTACACAATCAGTGTCTGATCATCGATCACCGCTTTGGGTCCGTGACGGAACCCGAGGAATGAATCATATTTGCAAACTACGTGTCCGTCGGTGAGCTCCTGGAGTTTCAGATGAGATTCCCGTGCTATACCCAATCGCGGACCTGACCCTAAAAATACCGCACGGGTGAAATCAAGCTCCGCAAACTTTTTAAGGGACTCAACATGCTCGTTCAATAATGCTCGGCCGCGCTCGGCAAACTGTTGAACAGCTTTTTCAAGAGATGGCAGTTCATCCAGCCGGCCCATTAGCAGAACAGCCAGCAACATGGAAGAAAAACTGCCCGTCATAGCAAGGGACTGGTCTTCGGCTTCAGGGGGCATCAAAAACCGGTAACTTTGCAGCTCTGCCGTTTGTTTGGCCAGGTCTCCTTCCGGATTACAAGTTATCACCAGATGAAATACCTGATCTTGCACAGTGCTCTTCTGCCAGACGAACAGTGGCCGTGCTTTCAGGACTGTTCCCGGACCGTGCAAATGAGATTAACAGCAGCGGGCGATCTGTTTCGATATATTCCTCAAAATGAGTAACCAGTGTTGTCGTAGGAAGTGCGCGCACCGGTCGCGGCCAGTACCGGTTTAGCAGCGGCTCAGCCACTTCCCCGATAAAAGCTGATGTTCCTGCACCTGTCAAAACAATACTGAGTCCTGTTAAAGATAAAGCCGAATCCAAAAATTTTTGTAGATCCTTCTTTTCGGAAGCCACTTTTTGCCAGGTTTTCTGCCACAACCCAGGCTGACCTGCTATCTCACGCGCGGTATATGCTCCGCCCAGAGTTTCTAAATTTTCATTGGTGTATCCCAGGTTTTTTTTCGTCATGTCTCTTATTCCCAAACCATGTTCAGTGTTACCAGAATATCAAATAGTCCAAACCATTCAATCTGATATTTTTACCGGGATCCATTTGGATCACGCCGTTCATTTTTCTGGATGTTAGGTTAAAAGTGACCATTCATTTTGATGTAACCCTGCCTATTTTTCATAGGCTAAACATTCAGTGAAAGTATAATTTTAAGAAATTTAAAAAAATGAAAGTACTTCTTATAAAAAAGAAACAAAACGAAAGTATATCATTTATTTTTAATTCCAATTTTATTAATTAACTATTCAATTTATTTAGTATGGTGAATCCATTAAATATTAATCGGTATTGAGTATGGGATACAGGTCCAATCGACGAGATTTCATTAAAACGATTACCGCTGCCGGTGCCGGCCTTTCGGTAGCGCCGTTCAGTATCTTAAAAGCGCGTGACAACCACACGGTACGCATCGGCATCATCGGGGTGGGGGCACGTGGAAGCGGTCATCTTCGCGGGCTCCTGCAGCTCGACGCCGTTGAGGTGCCGGCAATCTGTGACGTGGATGAGGAGAACGCTCAACGTGCTGTTGAAATCGCTAAAGAACAGGGGCAGGACGCCCCCGATCTCTACACCAAGGGGGAAACCGATTACAAACGGCTGCTTGCCCGCGATGATCTCGACGGGATAATCGTTGCAACGCCCTGGCTCTGGCACGTACCTATGGCCGTAGATGCTATGAAGGCCGGCAAATATGTGGGGCTGGAAGTACCCGCTGCCGTATCGATAGATGGCTGCTGGGACCTGGTAAATACCTCAGAGGAGACCGGCATGCCCTGCATGCTGCTGGAAAACGTATGCTACCGCCGCGATGTGATGGCAATTCTCAATATGGTGCGTCAGGGACTGTTCGGCGAATTGATTCATGCGCGCTGTGGTTACCAGCATAATTTGATTCCCTACCTTTTTGATGAAAACGCAAATTTTGGTCCTGGAACAGGCAGTGTATCCAGCTGGCGAACTCAGCACTACATAAATCGCAATGGAGACCTGTATCCTACGCATGGAATCGGTCCGGTAGCCCACTGGATGGATATAAACCGCGGCAATCGTTTTCTAACGTTAACCGCCACCGCCACCAAAGCCCGCGGGCTGCATGATCATATCGTAGAAGAGGGCGGCAAAGACCATCCCCGGGCGGATGTAGAATTTAACCAGGGCGATATTGTCACCTCTACGATCACAACCGCCAATGGCGAATCGATCATCGTTACGCACGATACCAGCCTGCCCCGTCCATACTCTCTGGGCTTCCGATGCCAGGGCACCAACGGCATCTGGAACGTGGAAAACAACTCCATTTATCTTCATGGAATCAGTCCTGAATTTGATCAGTGGGAATCGTTCGACAAATACCAGGATAAATATGATTCGGCGATTTGGAAGGCGCAGGAACAAGAGGCCGCAGAATCAGGACATGGCGGCATCGACTATTTTGTACGGAATGCGTTTGTGCAGTCGATCCGAAACGGGGTTAACACTCCAATAGACGTATATGATGCGGCGGCCTGGAGCGTCATCAGTCCGCTTTCTGAAGAATCTGTGGCACAGGGTGGCCATCCGGTGGACTTTCCCGATTTCACAGATGGTAAATGGATGACCAACGAGCGGATTTTTAAACCGGAAAAATAGGATATTAAATGCAGATCTAATTTATTTTTAGAGATACCTGCCAATCCAATCAATTATTTATGTCTGATAATAGTATAAACAGGAAAAATTTTTTAAAGAACACGCTGGGAGCCGTGGGGCTTTTCTCTATTGTACCCCGAAGTGTGCTGGGCGGCACGGGTTACACCGCGCCAAGTGACGAACTAACCAAGGCCGTGATCGGCGTTGGAATGATGGGAAAAGGACATCTACGCTATCCCGGCGCACGACTAGTAGCAGTGTGCGATGTTGATCAGAATCACCTGCAACAGGCACTGGAAATCTCCGGTCCGGATGTAAAAGGATACAGTGACTACCGGGAATTGCTGACCCAGGATAATATTGATATTGTCCATATAGCTACGCCGCCCCATTGGCACGGAATCATGGCGAAAGAGGCAGCCGAGGCTGGCAAGGATATCTGGTGCGAAAAACCGATGACGCGAACTATTGGAGAAGGCAAAAAGGTGGTCGAAGCCGTTCAGCAAAACGGCCGTATTTTTCGGCTGAATACCTGGTTTCGGTTCCGCGATATCTTTTATGGGATGGGAACCCCCGTAAAACCGATTAAGAAACTGGTGGCCAATGATGTGTTTGGCTGGCCCCTGAAAATTACGATCAATGAAAGTACCGGGTTTAATTGGAAATTCAACTGGAGCGGCCTCACCAACCTTGAGCCAGAATGGACGCCGGAGACGCTGAATTACGACCAATGGCTGGGTCCCGCCCCCTACAAGCCGTACAATGAGCATCGAACGCATGTCACCTTCCGCGGGTATTGGGATTATGACGGCGGTGGATTGGGCGACATGGGTCAACATTATCTTGATCCCGTACAGTATATTCTCGATAAAGATCATACGAGTTGCGGCTACTGTATTTGCCGATGCCCCGCAGCAACATCCGATGCGGTGGGCAGCTGGCGGAGAATTGAGATGACGTATGAGGATAGCTGCCAGATCATCCTTGACGGAGAAAACAAAGATACGGACGCCGCTTTTATTGAGGGTCCCAAAGGCCGGCTTGACCGGGGCTTCCAGTCAGACATTCCCAATATCCGCCGGCTGGCAATGTCGTTGCCCGATCCGGAGCCGCAGGTTACTGACTTCAACAGTGCTGTAAAAAATCGGCAGACCTTTGCGCTCAATGAAGCAAACGGGCACCGATCCTGCACGCTCGTCAACCTTGGTAAAATAGCGATTCGTCTTGGACAAGAGTTAAAATTTGATCCGGATGCGCAGCAGTTCATCGGCGACGAAGCAGCAAATCGCCTGCTCAGCCAGCCGATGCGGTCTCCCTGGAAAATTTAATCATCATGCCCAAAGTCAGAAGATTCTTAAGATCTACACCTTTTTTCGATATGAAATTCAATCACTCCTTTTCTGTCCTTCTCCTCATCTTTTTGATAGCTGCCTGTACGTCATCAAATCAGGTCGTGCAAACCAATGCGGATGTTTCCGCGGAACAGCAAGATGAAATCAATGATATTATCACCAACATGCCAGCCTCCGATGCACAGGAACAACAATGGCTAAACACACGATTGATGGAGATGTCTCCGGCTTCCATCCATGCTCTCATCCAAAAACTGGGTGCACCGGGTACGGGAGATGACACCCATGCCCGCTATGCAGTTAACGGACTGGCCAAATATGTATCACGAGCCGGGGAGGAGGAAAACCGATCTACTTACGAGCAGGTAATCACCCAGGAACTTAAAGCCAATTATCCAGCCGCGGTTAAGAACTTCCTCATGGAGCAGTTGGAACTCGTTGGGACTAATGCATCGGTTCCTGTCCTAACATCCTTTCTCGGAGATAACCTGCTGAATGAATCGGCTGCACAAGCCTTGCGTGCCATAAATACCAGCATTGCTGCAGAGGCCCTGTTGCAAGGACTCTCTACTGCCGAAAGCAACCAGCAAGTAGTTTTACTTAAATCATTGGGAGATATGAAAGCCTCTTCCCCGGAGCTTGTCGACCGGGTTCAATCGTTCACCGACAGCACCGACTCCCTACTCAGAGATGCAGCACTGTATACATTAGCAAATAGCGGTCAGCCATCCGCTTTCCAGACGATTGCCCGGCATGGGGATCTCCGACATCGACTAACATTTGCTGAACGTCTTGGCGAAGAGGGAAATACAGCACAATCATACCAAATGGCCCGCAAGCTATACGATGGCAACGGTGCTATTCAACATAAAATAGCTGCACTTAATATTTTAGCTAAACAGGATCACTCCGAATCTACAAATTTAATCCTTGAAGCGGCCCAAGACCAACATGCTGAATTGCGATCTGCAGCTCTGGAACTGGCCCGTACCATGCAAGGTGCCGAAATCACTAATCAATTTGTTGAACTGCTTGCGGAGAGCAACCCTGCCGTGCAAGCCGACATTATTGAAATGCTCGGCAAGCGCGGGGATTCTTCAGTATGGCCAACCATACAGTCTTTCCTTGGGGATGAAAACCAAGAAGTTCGAATAGCGGCGATCAATGCTTCCGCTGCACTAAGTGATCATAATGCTGCCGATGCCTTGATAAGCTCCCTGAACCGCACCAGCCAGCAAATAGAAATCAACGCAATCAAAACGGCTCTGCATCAACTGCCTACGCAGACTGTGTACCGCTCTGCTTCCCAGCGGTGGACCGGCTTGTCGACACAGGCCAAAGTTGCACTCATCGAAATAACAGCAAGTCGTCAATCCAACGAATACCTTGATGAACTGCTAGCAGAAGTAGGTAATATGGAATCCCCGGTACGACAGGCCACTTTCCGTGCCCTTGCTGGCATGGGCCGTACAGAAGACCTTCCGAAAATCCTTAACTTGCTCGATCAGGCAAGAAACACCCAGGAAACCGCCCTCATTCTGCAAGCGATCGTTCGAGTTGCAAACAATGCTGCGGACAAGGAAACCGCAGTGGCAACTGTGAAAAACTATATAAACAACGCCTCAGACAATAGGACGATCAGCCTGATTAATATACTGCCAGAGATTGGCAGTCAGGAAGCGCTGGATGCCGTTGTAAAAGCTACATCCAGCCCAAATAGCGATATACAAGCTGCTGCCAGACAAGCACTTGCCGAGTGGCCGGATGGCTCCGCAATTCGCCCCCTGCAAGAAGTCATTTCCTCATCTCCAGGTTCAGAACGTTCCAATCTCATTGCTGGCTACATCCGCATAGTGGAAAACTCCATGTACGCTACGGAGGACAAAGTTAAATTCCTGACGGGCATAATGGATGAAACTACCAACGACCAGCAGAAAATAGCCTTGGTTAATGCCTTATCTGGCATGTCATCGTCAGCGTCGCTCAAGGCTGTTTCAGAGTATTTTGATGAATCCAATGAGCTGCTCAGGGAGGAAGCTTTACGGGCAGCCGCCAAAATTCTTGCCCCCTCCTATCACTTTTCGGATGAGTTTGACGGAGCAGACAAGGTACTGGCTGTGGTGGAGGCTACCACTGATTCCACCACGAAACAGCGAATTAAAGAGCATATTGGGGCAATACGGTCGCAAGAGGATGCAGCTGAAGTGTTTACTTCGCTGTTTAATGGTGAGGGTCTTTCGGGATGGACCGGCACCACTGACGCCTATATCGTCCAAAACGGCCAGCTTATTCATCAGGAAGGAAAAAGCGGGAATCTCTTTACCGAGCAGGAATACAGCGACTTTATCCTGCGCTTCCAGTTCAAACTGACGCCCGGCGCCAACAACGGTCTGGCTATCCGCTACTCCACTGGAAGGGAACCCGGCCTATCAAGCGATGGAACTGCAAATCCTGGATAACACGGCTGAGAAATACAAAAATCTTGACGTGTATCAATATCACGGCTCTGTGTACGGTGTTGCGCCGGCCGAACGCGGTCACTTAAAACAGGCTGGCGAATGGAATACGCAGGAAGTAATCGCCAATGGTTCCCGGATAACCGTCAAACTCAACGGCGTTACGATTCTACGATACCGATATTGAGGAAGCCGCTACTGCCAAAACCATGGATGGCAAGGATCATCCCGGCCTTTCCCGCAGTAGTGGTCACATCGGTTTTCTTGGTCATGGAGATGAGGTGGCATTTCGCAACATCCAGATCCGCGACCTCAACGTGTACTATCCAGATTATTCAACGGAATCAGGATCTGAGGGTGGGAGGAATCATCCGCCAGAGGGATTTAAAGCCCTGTTTAATGGCGAGAACCTGGACGGCTGGAAGGGATTGGTCGCCAACCCGGAAAAACGTGCGGAAATGAGTACTAAGGAGTTAGCTGACGCCCAGGAGGAGGCTGACCGGGTGATGCAGCAGCACTGGTCGGTTCGCGACGGCATCCTCTTTTTTGACGGCAAGGGGAAAAGCCTCGCCACGGCGAAAGACTACAAAGATTTTGAAATGATGCTCGACTGGAAGATTGAACCGGGAGGGGATAGTGGCGTGTATTTACGCGGAGCACCACAAGTGCAAATATGGGATATTACCGAATGGCCGCAGGGCTCGGGCGGACTTTACAACAATCAAGAGAATCTTAGTGAGCCACTCGTGCCCGCCGATAATCCGGTTGGCGAATGGAATCAAATGCGTATTAAGATGATTGGTGAGCGCGTGACCGTGCATCTAAACGGCCGGCTGGTAGTACCGGGTGTGGTGCTTGAAAATTACTGGAACCGCGAGAAGCCGATCTATTCCAGCGGGCAAATTGAGCTGCAGGCCCATAATACCCCGCTCTATTTCAAAAATGTATTTATCCGCGAGATACCACGAACCGAATCGCTATTTAATGGGGAGGATCTGAGCGGTTGGGAACGAGTAGGGGGAAATGCCGGTAGCTGGAACGCAAGCAACGAACTGCTCTACACCGAAGGTGATGGGGAAGAGTGGAAAAAAGGGGCCGGCGGCGGCTGGCTTTCAACGACTGAAATGTATGATAACTTCAAGCTGGAATTGGAATACCGGCTCTCAGAAGGCGGCAACAGCGGTGTGTTTCTGCGTGCTCCGCGTGAGGGCGATCCTGCTTTTAATGGATTGGAGATCCAACTGCTAGATGATTATTCCGATCAATACAGAGGATTAAAACCGTGGCAATATACTGGCAGTATTTATGATGTGAAGGCTCCTTCAAAACGCGTGACCAAACAGGCTGGCGAATGGCAAAAGATGGTAATCATCGCTGACGGTTCCCAAATTAAAGTCACTCTAAATGACGAGATGATCATCAATACCAACTTGATAAATCATCTGAAAAAGGTAAACGAGCATCCGGGCTTGAAGCGCCGAAAAGGATATATCGGATTGCAGAACCACAACTCAAGGGTAGAGTTTAGAAATGTAAGAATCACCGAGATTAAGTAGGCACCATTTACAACTCAGTTCCTGGTATCATGCAAATCACATCTTAAGCATTGTGATTTTGATTATTTCTGATTTTGCTGTTAAAAATTTAAATCGATTAGCAGGGGTTTTATGGAATTAAGTATTAAACGCAGTATTTCTTTTATCACCGTATTTCTGGTAGTCACGGCTTTTGCTTCTTATGGCCAATCCAACATTCCGGGGAGCGAGGCTGCCGGAAATTGGGACATCACCATTCAAACACAAAACGGCACAGCACCCGCCTGGCTACAGATCAAAACTTCCGGCATCAATGCACTGGTGGGGCAGTATGTCGGCCCCGCCGGAAGCGCACGACCCATTTCTGAAATCGAGTATTCTGAAGAAAATGGCACCTATAGCTTCACGATTCCGCCACAGTGGATGCAGCGCGAAACGGACCCTCATTTTGAGTTCATGCTCGAAAATGGAAAGCTGACCGGCTGGACTATTGCACCAAATGGCGATCGTCTTAACTGGACTGCCGAACGCGCTCCCTCACTCCATCGTGATCAAGAACCGGAATGGGGTAACACAATCCATCTTTTGGATGAGGACTTGTCGAAGTGGATAATCCCGGAAAACAATCAGTTCAGCATGGAAAACGGTGTGCTTATTAATGAAAAGGCCGGTGGCAACTTGGTAACTAAGCAGGAATTCAACGACTTCAAACTTCACGCGGAGTTTCGATACCCGCAAGGCAGCAATGCGGGGATTTACCTCCGGGGCCGTTACGAGGCTCAAATAGCCGACAACTTTGGTATGGAGCCAGAAAGTCACTACATCGGCGGTATTTATGGGTTTATAGACCCCACCGTTAACGCTGCCAAAAAAGCCGGTGAGTGGCAGAGCTACGATATCACCCTTACGGGCCGCATGGTGACGGTAGTGCTCAACGGTACGGAAGTAATCTGCAATCGACCAATACCCGGCATTACGGGCGGGGCGCTCAACAGCAATGAAGGTGAACCGGGGCCAATTATGTTGCAGGGCGATCACGGACCCATTGAGTTCCGCAATATCACCATCACACCGGCGGTCTATAATTGAATATCCTTTTTAGCTTCTAATGCTAAATTAAGAGTTCGTAAAACTCATTTTTTTAATTCTGAACTGGTTTCAAGCCCCATCCTCTGGATCGGGAAAACAGAGTAAAGAGTAAACTGAAAGTCAGATTAAGAACCTGATGGCTCTGCCTCTGGGTAGTTCACTATAAACAGCGTTAAAATTCAAAATCATTTTGAATTACCGATTATTCTTAACCCTGCTATTTCTTCTACCATCTACCGGCTTTGGCCAGATTATCACTGGCGATGACCTGCTCAATGGTGCACGACCAAGTGCGGAACAGATTCGGTACCAGCGCCAGGAAAAAATCGCTTTTGTTCACTTTGGCGTAAATACCTACACCAATCGTGAATGGGGTACCGGTGAAGAAGATCCCTCAATTTTTAATCCCGAAAATTTTGACCCGGAACAGTGGGCCCGTGTGCTCAGCCAAAGCGGGTTCCAGACCCTGGTGCTTACCGCCAAACATCACGACGGGTTTGCCCTTTGGCCAAGTGATTACAGCGAGCATGATGTGGAGAATTCCCCGTGGAAGAACGGCAATGGGGATATCGTCAAAGAAGTAGCAGAGGCCTGTCAAAAGTTTGGAATCAAATTCGGGATTTACCTTTCGCCGTGGGATATGCATGAGCCCAGCTACGGGACACCAAAATACAATGACTTCTATATGAAACAGCTGCGGGAGCTGCTCACCAATTACGGTCCCATTGCTGAAATCTGGTTCGACGGGGCCAAAGGCAAAGACGCCAAAGATATGGAATATGATTTTGATGCCTGGTGGAGCATGGTTCGTGAGCTTCAGCCCAATGCCGTCATCTTTTCGGATGAAGGCCCCGATGTGCGTTGGATCGGCAATGAGCACGGTTTTGCCGGTGAAACAAACTGGTCCACTATTAATCGGGACTCAGTAGCTATCGGTCGGGCCGGGCAGGGAGCCTACCTGAACAGCGGTGAACCCCACGCCCCGGACTGGGTGCCCGGAGAGTGCAACACTTCCATCCGCCCCGGCTGGTTTTATCACCCTGAGGAAGATGACCAGGTAAAACCGGTCTCCGACCTGATGGAGATATTTTACAAATCCATAGGGCGAAACTGCACCATGATGATCAATATTCCTCCCACTCCAGGAGGACGATTTCATCCTAACGATGTTGAGCGGTTATACGCTTTTTCTGAAAGGATCGAACAGATTTTCGATGACAATCTGGCGGCTAATGTCCAAACTTCTAGCTCCTCGGAAAGCCAGATTCATTCTGCACGTAACGCAACCGATGGAAACTGGCAAAGCTTCTGGATGCCTTCAAATAGCGATGCGCCTGCAGAACTTACGCTCCATTTTGAGGAGCCCAGGCAGGTTAACCACATCCTATTGCAGGAGTACATTCCATCCGGACAACGAATTGCGAAATTTAAAATTTCGGCACTTATTGAGGGTGGATGGCAACAGATTGCGGAAGGCACTACCGTGGGGCACAAACGTATCCTCAACATAAAGTCTGTTACTGCCAATGGGATACGCATCACCATCGAAAAATCATATGGAATGCTCCGGATTAATGAAATAAAACTATTTAACGACAACTAAACGTCCCAACCGTCACCCGGGATGGTGAGGGAGCCATAAACTAATTTATCGAAACGAAGGTACACTATGCGATTTAGAGTTTTTATTTTTTTACTTGTAGCACTATACACTACCGCATGCGGGGTGGAAGAGCCCGGCGTGTCGGTCGATTCGATTAACGTCATTCCCAAGCCAGTTGAGGCAACTCTTCATGATGGTGAGTTTGAACTGACTCGAGACTTGGTTATTGTTGCGGATCAAGACTCTGATGAACTCATGCAGCTGGGGCAGTCCCTGGCTGAAAAAATCAACAGCGCAACGTGGTTTGATATTCCGGTGGTGGAGATCGATTCCCCCTTCGGGTCCTTCCATTCAGCTTGCCCTGGACCAGGATACCAGCAAATATATGAACCAAGAGGCTTACGATCTTTCGGTCGATCAGGATGGAGTTACCATTACGGCGCCCACCATTCAGGGCGTTTTTTACGGCGTACAAACACTCCGCCAGCTGCTTCCACCTGAAATTGAGCATACCGATCCCACCCTGGTGCCGCAGAGCGTGAAGTGGACTGTTCCATATGTGAAGATTCAGGATTATCCCCGCTTTTCTTACCGCGGCATGCATTTGGATGTGGCCCGCCACTTTTTTCCGGTTGAATTCGTCAAGCAGTACATAGATCTGCTGGCGATGTACAAAATGAACCGATTTCACTGGCATCTGACTGAAGACCAGGGATGGCGCATTGAGATTGAGAAGTACCCGCGGCTTACTGAAATAGGCGCTTGCCGCGATTCCACCCTCGTCGGGCACTACGGTTCCGGAATATGGGACGGCGAACGATATGGCGGTTTTTACACGCAGGATGAAATCCGCGAGGTGGTTGAATACGCGCAACAGCGGCACATCACCATTATTCCTGAAATTGAGATGCCCGGACATTCCAGCGCGGTCCTGGCGGCCTATCCCCAGTTTGGCTGTAAAGAGAATGGCGACTACCAGGTTCAAACCACCTGGGGTGTTTTTGAGGATATTTACTGTCCCAGGGAGGAAACGTTTACTTTCCTGGAGGATGTTCTGACCGAAGTGATGGCGCTCTTCCCGAGTGAATACATCCATATTGGCGGAGATGAAGCGCCCAAAGTGCAGTGGAAAGAAAGTGATTTTGCGCAGCAGGTCATACAACGGGAAGGACTTGCGGATGAGCACGAGCTACAAAGTTATTTCATCACCCGCATGGAACGGTTTCTGAATGAAAATGGACGTCAGATCATCGGATGGGATGAAATACTGGAAGGAGGGCTGGCACCCAACGCCACGGTGATGAGCTGGCGGGGTATAGAAGGCGGTGTCGCAGCAGCTCAGCAGGGACATGATGTAGTGATGACTCCTACCTCTCACCTCTACCTGGATTATTATCAGGCTAATCCCGACACCGAGCCCCTGGCAATCGGAGGTTTTACGACCCTGGAAAAAACGTATTCATATGAACCTGTACCGGAAGAGCTCAGTGCAGAAGAGGCTCAACATATTTTGGGAGCCCAGGGCAACGTCTGGACCGAGTACATGAAATCAGGCGAAAAGGTGGAGTATATGGCCTACCCGAGAGCATTGGCTGTTGCCGAACTGGACTGGACACCTAAATCTCAGAAAAACTTCAACCTGTTTTGGCGGCGGCTGCAACATCATTTTAACCGTTTTGAGATCATGGGGATAAATGTTGCTGACCACTATCGAGGCAAAATGCCTGTAGTGAGCAATGCTCAGTAAACAGATTTCACGTAGAAAAATACTTTTTAGGGGATACAGATGTTAAATAAGTAGAAAATAATATTGTCCTATTGTATTTGATCTCATATTTATTAACATAATAGATGGCTATCGTTAACTAATATGGAGTGTTATTATGAAAAATCATTTACAGGTTGTAGCACGAAGTGTGTGTACATCAATTTTAATTTTGAGTCTGGCATGTGTGGGGGCACTACAGGCTCAGCCCAAAATTGTGCAAGAATCGGATTCCCTGCATCCTTTTGACGGACCCTACCAAGACCGGTTAACAGCTCTTGCTGAATTTCTCAAGCAGGAGGGGCATAATATCGAGCCGCTGCTGAAAGACTCTCGGTTCGAGATTTACGAAAAGATCGGTGACCGCTTCCGAAATTCGGCAGAGGTAAAATCGCTGGGACTAGAGGAGTATAAACAACGTCTGGGTTTTGAGTATAAACAGCGGGCAATTGGAGATTTTATAGAAACCAACGCCAAGCAGCTCAATAAAGCGGAGGAAACTTACGGCGTTTCAAAATATGTGATATCGGCAATAATCGGTATTGAGTCTGATTTTGGTAAAAACTTTGGCAATTATAACCCGTTCAATTCCTACGTTTCCATGTATGCCGTAGACTACAGAGAGGATTTTGCTCGGGCTCAACTCAAGGAACTCCTTGAGTTTACTGAACGAAATAGCATTGATATTTTCGAACTTAAATCCAGCTATGCTGGAGCCATGTCCTATGGTCAGTTCATTCCCTACTCCATCAACAAGTGGTTTGTGGGGGATGATATTTTTGATATTGACAACAATATTTTGTCGGTAGCCAACTACCTCTCCTACTTTAAAGAGCGTACAGGAAGCATTGAAAAAGCGGTGCTTAGGTACAATCCCAGTAGTCTATACACGGAAGCTGTACTCGATTTAGCCCGCAGGACTGAAAAACAGCATTCTGGATCAGTTGGGGAATAGAAAGTAGTTGACACTTTTGTAAAATTTAAACCTGTCAGGCTTCCAATACCTGGCAGGTTTTTTTGTATTCTATTCTTTTCTCTCAAATAAGTTCAATAAAAAAGCCTCACTCCCGAAAATGGGAATGAGGCTTTAATTATTTCAGACGATAGAAGTCTGAGTGGTTAACCAGGTCGGCTTACATCATGCCGCCCATGCCACCCATTCCTCCCATGCCGCCCATACCGCCAGGCATTCCGCCACCGCCGGAAGGTCCGTCATCGTCATCATCATCGCCTTTACCAGGCTTGTCAGAGACGAGGGCCTCGGTGGTCAGCATCAGGCCGGCTACAGAAGCAGCATTCTGGAGAGCCGTTCGGGCTACTTTTGTCGGATCAATTACACCGGCTTGGATCAGGTCTTCAAACACATCGGTACGAGCGTTGTAGCCGAATGCATCTTTTCCTTCTTTCACCTTCTGTACAACGATAGAGCCTTCAGCGCCAGCGTTGTCAGCGATACATCGCAGCGGTGATTCAAGCGCACGCCGGATGATATCGTGTCCCACTTTTTGATCCGCATTTTCAGCATCTAGACCTTCAAGTGCTTTCTGAGCACGGATAAAGGCCACTCCACCACCGGGCACAATGCCTTCTTCAACGGCAGCGCGTGTAGCGTGAAGCGCATCTTCTACGCGTGCTTTCTTCTCTTTCATCTCAACCTCAGAAGCCGCACCGATATTCAGCACAGCCACACCGCCACTCAACTTGGCAAGACGTTCTTGCAGTTTTTCGCGGTCATAGTCAGACGTGGTACTTTCAATCTGACCTTTGATCTGGTTGATACGCGCCTTGATATCTTTGTCATTACCCTGGCCGCCCACAATCGTCGTGGTGTCTTTGTCCACGTTAATGCGGTCAGCCGTACCGAGATAATCGAGCGTAGCATTTTCAAGCTTGTATCCACGCTCTTCAGAGATCACGGTACCGCCGGTAAGGATGGCGATATCTTCGAGCATCTGCTTGCGTCGGTCGCCAAAGCCGGGAGCTTTAACCGCAGCAATCTTCAGAGAGCCGCGCAGCTTGTTAACAACCAGCGTTGCCAGTGCTTCGCCTTCGATATCTTCGGCGATGATCAGCAACGGCTTGTTGGTTTGGATCACTTTTTCAAGAATGGGGAGCAGATCCTTCATGTTGGATATTTTGCTGTCGAAAATCAGGATCTGTGGCTCTTCCATCGCAGCAACCATATTTTCTGAATCGGTCACAAAATATGGGGAAAGATATCCACGGTCGAACTGCATACCTTCAACCGTTTCCAGATGGGTCTCGATACCTTTAGCTTCTTCAACCGTAATAACACCATCTTTACCCACTTTTTCCATCGCGTCGGCAATCAGATTACCAATCGTATTGTCGTTGTTGGCAGAAATAGTACCAACCTGGGCGATCTCATTGCGATCGCTGATCTCCTTGCTTTGCGCCTGGAGACTGGCAACAATTGCGTCAACGGCTTGTTCGATACCCCGCTTAAGTTCCATCGGGTTGGCACCGGCCGTTACGTTTTTCAGCCCTGTCTGAATGATCGACTGAGCGAGCACGGTAGCGGTCGTAGTTCCATCACCAGCATTATCACTGGTTTTGGAAGCAACCTGCTTCACCATCTGTGCTCCCATATTTTCACGCTTGTTGGAAAGCTCAATCTCCTTAGCAACCGTTACACCGTCTTTGGTGACGGTAGGTGCGCCAAAAGATTTTTCAATTACAACATTACGTCCACGTGGTCCCAACGTAACCTTGACAGCGTTTGCAAGCTTGTCAACGCCACGTTTTAGCGCGTCACGCGCTTCCATATCGTAGTGAACTAATTTAGCAGACATAGTTCTCCTGTAGTTTAATTAGTTTTAAATTTATTTTTTTGAAAAATGAAATTCATGAAATGCATTAGGAAACAATTCCCAGAATGTCGGCTTCTCGCATAATCAGGTACTCTTCCCCATCCAGTGTGATTTCTGTACCTGAATATTTGCCGTACAGAACCTTATCGCCTTTGTTGACCGACATGTCGATTTTGGTTCCGTTTTCAACTTTTCCCGGACCGGCAGCTACCACTGTGCCTTTTTGGGGCTTTTCTTTAGCTGTATCCGGTATGATAATACCTGAACTGGTTTTTTCTTCAGCCGGTTCAGGCTGAACCAAAACACGATCACTCAAGGGTTTAATTTTTGTTTTAGCCATATGTATGACTCCCTAAATTTAGAGTTAATAGTTGAAGTTGAAATTATAGTACTTAAATCCTTTTCAAGTTCTTGGAATGTCACATTGCTTCCAAGTATAACAGGTAGATATGTCTGCAACTTTTATACCAAATTTTTCTGCAGGCAGTAATTGAAGCCTGAGATGGGCAAAAAAAGGGAGAAATCCTTCTTTTGGTGCTTCCAATTAAGTTTTGATGAATGTCAACTAATTTTAGTAGCCGAAATTTCAGGTCAAAATGCCATCTTCAACGAAACGTGCTGTCAACTTTTCATACAATTCTGGCTCCCAAGCCTCTGCGCGTTTGTCAAAATCAAATCCATCCGGCAGGTTATCTTTATCTATAATCGGCTTTAGGGCGTTACTCAATTTTTTCGACGCTGATTGAAGGCGGTACGGACCACCGTTTTTAGTTCCTGATCATTACAGGCAAGTGCTCCCTTGTCAAACGTCAATCGAACCATGGCGCTGTTCACATTGGGCTGTGGAGAAAAAACCTGGCGGGGCACATCAAACAAAATTTCAGGCGTACTCATAAGCTGGGTTTGGACACTCAAAATGCCATAGTCTTTTGTACGGATATCGGCAACAATTCGCTCGGCCACTTCTTTTTGCATCATAAGCAAAGCGTCGGCCATATAGCTGCGGTTTTCCAACAACAGGAACAATATCTGGCTGGTTATATAGTAAGGTAGATTCCCAACTGCGTGTGTTTTCTCTTTGCCAATAGAAAGTTCCTGAAAGTCAGTTTCCAGCACGTCTTTATGGATTACCCGAAGTTTTGGAAATTTTTCGGATAAAACTTCCACAGCTCGCTGATCTAGCTCTACCGCCACAACGTCATTGCAGCGTTCCAGCAGCTTCTCGGTAAGCAAGCCCGTACCCGGACCGATTTCAATAATGCGGTGCCCCGGCTCAACCAAAACGGCCTCGGCAATTTTCTGCACCATATTGCTATCGGTTAAAAAATGTTGACCTAAACTCTTTTTCGGGCGAATACTCATTTAATTTTTTATTATTGGGAATTAGTTAGTTGTGCTGTCGTATAAATTGCTCGTAAAAAATTTTTTTGTCATCCCGGCATCGGAATTCAACCTTTTATAACAGATCGTTAGTAGAGAACTCATAAAATAGATCCAACATTCTGCATCCTACACTAGCCGTTACACATCTCGTTTCTGCTTTCTCACCTTTGACGTCTGAGCTCTGCCATTCACAAAAAACCGTTTTTGCTTCAGGAGCCAGTTTAAATTAATTTATTCTCAATATTCAGTTTAAGCCGGGAAAAATATCATACCAAATATATGGATCTTAATCTTCTTGAAACGGAACAGATCGGCCTCAAAACGCTTGAAAAGCGCTTGATGAAATCACACTCGAAGATATCCCTGAAAATTGGATTGCCCAAAGAAGTTGACAATGACGAACGCCGCCTATCGCTCACCCCCGGCGGCGTATCGGTACTTACCGCCAATGGCCATGAAGTGTACATAGAAAAAGGAGCGGGGGAAGAAGCCAACTTTAGCGATGCCGAATTTGCCGATGCCGGTGCTGAAATCGCCCTTACGGTTGATGATCTGTACAATAAATCAGAACTGATTGTTAAAGTAGCCCCTCCGAGCAAGGATGAATACCAGCTGCTTGATCATGATCACACCCTGATTTCAGCACTTCATCTCGGCAATGCCACCGAAGAATTTATGGAGCTGCTGATCAAAAAAAACATCACGGCTATCGGGTATGAATTTATCCAGGGAGAGGATAAAGAGTTCCCGATTGTGCGGATGATGCATGAAATTACCGGCTCCATGGGCGTACAGATTGCCGCCCACTACCTGGAAAAAAATGACGGCGGACAGGGCATTATGCTGGGTGGTATATCGGGCATTCCACCGGCAACAGTTGTTATTTTGGGAGCGGACATCACGGCGGAATATGCGGCCCGTACGGCGCTGGGCTACGGTGCCCAGGTGTTTGTGATGGATAATGACCTGAACAAACTGCGGCATCTCGAAAATGCCCTCGACCGACGCATAATAACCGCAACAGCCAACTACCAGTACCTCTCCTCTGCCCTAAAGTATGCCGATGTCATTATCGGGGCGGCGATGTCGGAGGGAGAACGCGCCCCCGTGCTGGTTACCGAACCGATGGTGGCCAACATGAAACCGGGCAGCGTTATTGTGGATACGGCGATTGACCAGGGGGGATGTATTGCCACCAGCCGGGCGACGGCCCATTCTGATCCGGTGTACAAGAAGCATGATGTGATTCACTACTGCGTCCCCAATATCCCCTCAAATGTTGCACGAACTGCCACCTACGCACTTAACAATGTTATTGCTCCCTACCTGCTGGCTATTGGTGATGCGGGGGGTATCAAGCAGTGCCTGTGGTCGAACGCAGCCTTGCGCAACGGCACCTACGTGTACAAAAAGCACCTCACTAAAAAAGCGTTAGCAGATATTTTCGATATGCCATATCGTGAGATTGAGATGCTCATCGCCAGCCAAATTTAGTTCCTTGCTATTCGTTACCAGCTATTAGTTTACAACTAACAAACAATCGATAGACTCAACCTGCATAATTTGCTTTTATACAAATACACAAATAACTAATAACCGATAACTAACCCTTGCCTCATTCCGAGCTTAGTGAATATAATTTCAAGCGTATCAGCCTGATAAACTGGTCGTTGGCTTTTCCTCTTATTTTTCTTTTTGGATGGCCTTATTTATATCTGTGCAGTTACTTCGGTATAGATGAATTATTCGCATACAGTGGCGCGTTTCTGTTTGCCCTGCCCTTCATTTTCACTATCCTGCACGGGCATGTGACCATGGCTATCGGGACCGCACACCGGCATCATTACTACAAGTGGTTGTCGGAAGTTCCGTACACTTACGGACTACTTTTTCATGAAATCTTTACCAAAACCCGTTTTCGCTTGTCCTTGCTGGCATTCAGCGCGGGATTATTTGCATGGGGATTCTTCCTGGTTTAAGTGCATTAGCTTTTCCATAAAAAAACCTCCAGGGTTTTTGACACCCCGGAGGTTTACTCAAGCCTCATAACTCACAACGCTAGACTAATATGATTTCCCCTGTCGAATTTCATCGACAACACTCAGGATCCAGCAGCGTGGACGTATCGCCCAGGTCATCGGCTTCGCCGGCAGCTACTTTGCGAAGTATACGACGCATAATTTTTCCGGATCGCGTTTTGGGCAGCCCTGGGACAATCTGTATTTTATCGGGTTTGGCTATCGGGCTAATGATTTTGGCTACCAGATCGTCGATCTCCTTTTTAAGACCTTCGGGATCATCAATCCCGTCTTCCATAATCATAAAGGCGAACACGCCCTCTCCTTTTACATCATGGGGATAGCCCACTACGGCTGACTCAACCACTTTGGGGTGCTCGTCTATTGCGTTTTCGATCTCCGCGGTGCCCAGTCGGTGTCCGCTTACATTCAGCACGTCATCCACACGTCCGGTAATGCGATAGTATCCCTCCTCATCACGGCGGCAGCCGTCACCAGTGAAGTAATATCCTTTATAGGGGTTAAAGTAGGTTTCCATATAGCGCTCATGGTTACCCCATATTCCACGAGTCATGCCAGGCCACGATTTTTTAATCACGAGATTACCCTGCACACCGTTGCCTTCGATTTCCTTGCCATTTTCATCTACCAATGCCGGCTGTACGCCTGGTAGCGGCAAGGTAGCATAGCCCGGCTTGGTAGGCGTAATACCGGCCAGCGGTGAAATCATGATACCACCTGTTTCGGTCTGCCACCAGGTATCCACAATCGGGCAATCGCCGTTGCCTATCTTGTCATGATACCAGTGCCAGGCTTCCTCGTTGATCGGCTCACCAACTGTGCCGAGTACTTTTAATGAGCTTAAATCATACTTATTCACATATTCGATATCCTCTTTCATCAGTGCTCGGATGGCGGTGGGCGCCGTGTAGAAATGAGTTACATTGTACTTTTCGCAGACTTCCCACAGGCGACCGGGATCAGGATAGGTGGGCGTTCCCTCAAAGATGATGCTGGTATTCCCATTAAGCAGCGGACCATAGGTTACGTATGAGTGGCCGGTGATCCAGCCGGCATCTGCCGTACACCAATAGACATCGTTTTCTTCCACCTGGAAGACGTTGCGCATCGTGTAGCTGACGTACACCATGTAGCCGCCGCAGGTGTGCACCTGTCCTTTGGGCTTGCCGGTTGAACCTGAGGTGTAAAGAATGAACAGCGGATCTTCCGCATCCATCTCTACTGCTTCGTGCTCTTTAGAGGCGTTACGAATGAGCATGTGCCACCACTGGTCGCGTCCTTCCACCCAGTCAATATCGCGGTTGGTGCGCTGGCATACGATCACATTCTCGACGGTCGGGCAGCTTTCAAGGGCTTCGTCAGAGATATCTTTCAGCGGCACGTGCTTGTCTCCGCGACGAAGGCCGTCGTTCGTGATCAGCATCTTGGCATCACAATCCTGGATGCGTTCGCCCAGCGACTGCGCTGAAAATCCGGCAAACACGATTGAATGCACGGCCCCAATACGAGCACATGCCAGCGCGGCAATCGCCAGCTCAGGCGTCATCGCCATATAAATCGCTACTCGATCCCCCTTTTTGATGCCCTGTTCCTGCAAAACATTGGCAAAGCGGCACACATCTTCATGCAGTTGCCGATAGGTTATCGTGCGACGGAAGGAGTCCGGGTGGTTGGGCTCAAAGATAAATGCTGGTTTATTCCCAATAGTATTCAGGTGACGGTCCAGGCAGTTTTCAGTGATATTCAGCTTTCCGCCTTCAAACCATTTGACATTACCCTCTTCAAAACTGCCGCTTTGCGTTTTGTCCCATCGTTTCCGCCAGTAAAATGTACCCGCTTCATGCTCCCAGAATGACTCCGGATCTTTTACACTTTGATTATAAACTTTTTTGTATTCCTCAAAAGATTTGATGTTCAACCACATAATTTTGATCCCTTCGTTACAAATTGATATTGCTATATAATGAGGTTCAGGTATGTTAATTAATTTAAGCTCAGAATCAAGCTCTAAATCCTTTGTTTAACGTCTTGCAAGCCAATAATTACGCTGACTCATTGTTTTAATTCATCATCGTCTGACTTCTTCTCGTCAATTCCTTCTACAACGGCCGCAGGATAGCGAATCTCCTCTACCATCTCCTGCACTACTTCAGGTGGTTCCGCTGTAAATCGGGAAATAACAAACGCTACCAGCAGGTTTAACCAGGCCGGCGATCGTTCCAAATCCTTCCGGTGAAATACCGAACCACCAGTCTTCGGTAGTGCCACCGCCAAATCCACCCAGCTTGTATTTAATCATGTAGAAAAGCATCAAGAGGATGCCGACGATCATGCCGCTGATGGCACCCTGTCGATTCATACGCTTGTCAAAAATTCCAAGCAGAATGGCCGGGAAAAATGAGGCTGCAGCCAGCCCGAATGCCAGTGCTACCGTGGCCGCGACAAACCCCGGGGGATTGATGCCGAAGTAGCCTGCAACGATCACCGCAAAACTAGCCGCAATACGCGCCCACACCAGCTCCATTTTCTCCGATATGGATGGATAAATTTGCTTCTTGATCAAGTCATGCGAAATGCTTGTAGATATGACCAGTAACAATCCCGCTGCGGTAGAGAGGGCGGCTGCCAATCCACCCGCAGCTACCAGTGCCACCACCCAGCTCGGAAGGTTGGCGATTTCAGGATTGGCCAGTACCATTATATCCTGGTCGATGGTCAGCTCATTGGCATTTTCGTTCGCTACATACTGAATTCGACCATCTCCGTTTTTATCCTCAAAATCGATCAGACCAGTCTGTTCCCATTTACTAAACCAGGTAGGCACTTCGGCATATTCCTGGTCGGAAACCGTCTCAATCATATTAACGCGGGCAAAAGCCGAAATAGCCGGCGCAGTGGTATACAAAATAGCGATAAACAGCAGCGCATATCCTACAGACTTGCGGGCATCGCGAACACGCGGTACTGTAAAAAAGCGAACAATTACGTGAGGAAGCCCTGCCGTACCAATCATCAAGGCCAAGGTAATGGCAAAAATATCGATCATGGAGCGGCTGCTGGTGGTGTATTCCGAAAAACCGAGATCCCTGTTAAGCTGATCAAGCTTTTCCAACAGATACGTGGAACTGTCTGCCATAGTACTTCCAAAGCCGATCTGTGGAATAAAGACGCCGGTCAGCTGAAAGGAGATAAAAAACGCCGGTACCATGAATGCAAAAATAAGGATGCAGTACTGCGCTACCTGGGTATAGGTGATACCTTTCATCCCGCCCAAAACCGCGTAGAAAAACACGATCAGCATGCCAATGTACACGCCAATATTTACCGGTACTTCCAAGAAGCGAGCAAACACAACCCCAACACCACGCATCTGTCCGGCCACGTAGGTGAACGACACGATGACAGCGCAGATTACCGCTACTGTTCTTGCGAAATTAGAATAGTAGCGATCTCCGATAAAATCGGGTACCGTGAACTTTCCGAACTTTCTCAGGTATGGAGCTAAAAGTAAAGCTAACAGCACATAGCCGCCAGTCCATCCCATCAGGTAGACGGCACCATCGTATCCCATAAACGAAATAAGCCCGGCCATTGAAATGAACGAGGCGGCTGACATCCAGTCTGCGGCGGTAGCCATTCCGTTAGCCAGGGGCGGTACACGACTTCCTGCAATGTAAAAGTCACTCGTGGAGCCGGCCCGCGCCCATATTGCAATGCCGATATACACCAGAAATGTTACCCCCACCAAAAGGTAGGTCCATGCTTGTATCCCCATATGCTATCCCTGATTGATCATTTAAAAATTAAAATGTTTGGTTTGATAAATGGTGAAATGAATGGCTACTCCTCACGAACATCGTATTTTCGATCCAGCCGGTTCATAAGCCAGACATAGACGAAAATGAGGATCACAAAAATATAGATAGAGCCTTGCTGGGCAAACCAAAAACCGAGTTTGAATCCACCGATCTTAATGGTGTTCAGCGGTTCCACAAGCAGAATCCCAAAACCAAAAGAGACAACGAACCAAATGGAGAGCAGTATACCTACATATTTGAGATTTTCACGCCAATAGCCTTCCAGATTTTTCTTTTTTCCCATCCCAATTAAATCTAAATCCTTGTTTTTTTAACTTCCTCAGTTGAACTTTTTTGGCCAAGCGACAATTCTTTCCATAAATAATTCAGTTGAGGCAGTAAGTCAAATAGCAAATGATCGTTTTTAAATCTTCAGTTTTCTTACATCACACAGTAAATATCCAACAACCAAAATCACGTATATTCCATCTATCATCGTTAAACTATACTTCATTTCATTATGTCTATCAAAAGTTCACCAACTGAATGAAGAACGAACATGCCGGCCAAGAAATAATTGAACAATGGTTCCAGCAGCGCGGGTGGGAACCATTTGACTATCAGCGTGAAGTATGGAATGCTTTTCAGTCAAGAAAAAACGGGCTGCTCAACGCTCCAACGGGCAGCGGCAAAACCTATGCACTGTGGATGCCGTTGCTGATCAGGTGGATAAACGAGCATTCCGAAACATACCGGGAGCTGGCCGATAACGGATTGCAATTGTTGTGGATAACGCCGCTTCGTGCCCTGGCCAAAGATTTGGAGCTCGCGATGCAACGTGTGGTTGAGGATCTGGATATTCCATGGGAAGTCGCCCGAAGAACCGGCGATGTTTCGGCCTACCAGAAAAAGAAGATGAAGGAGCAGATGCCCGAAGTACTCATAACCACGCCGGAGAGCATGCATATTCTGATGGCCCAGAAAGGATATCCCAAATATTTCAAAAATCTGCAGGCAGTCGTTGTGGATGAATGGCACGAGTTACTCGGTTCCAAGCGGGGCACCCAAACCGAGCTGGCCCTTTCCCGTCTAAAACATCTGAAAAGTGATCTGCAGATATGGGGCATTTCAGCCACCATCGGGAATCTGGAGGAAGCGCTGGAGGTGCTGCTGGGAGTCGATCACAAAAACGATAATTCAGTAATCATCAGGGCGGAAGTGGAGAAAAACCTGGAGGTACACTCAGTGCTGCCGGATGATGTTGAAAAGTTCCCATGGTCGGGTCACCTGGGAACGCGTCTGCTACCCAAAGTTCTGCCCATTATAAACGAAAGCCGCTCAACCCTCATTTTTTGCAATACCAGGTCGCAGTCCGAAGTTTGGTTCCAGAAGCTGCTCGATGCCCAGCCCGAGCTGGCGGGTTCCATTGCACTCCATCACGGATCGCTTGATCCCAAAATTCGCTCGTGGGTGGAAGCCTCCCTGCACGAAGGCTCGCTAAAGGCGGTTGTTTGTACTTCAAGCCTTGATCTGGGGGTTGATTTCACCCCGGTGGAGACGGTTATCCAGGTAGGGAGTCCCAAAGGTGTAGCCCGGTTCCTGCAGCGTGCTGGTCGCAGCGGCCACCAGCCCGGGGCCACCAGCCGCATCCACTTTGTGCCCACCAATGCGCTTGAGCTCATCGAGGCGGCCGCACTCAAAACGGCTGCCGAAACTAAAACCGCGCTGGAAAGTCGTGATCCCGTACTCAAACCGTTCGACGTACTTATCCAGTACTTGGTCACACTTGGCGTTTCTGAAGGATTCAAGCCGAACCAGATCTACCGTGAACTTCGATCGACCTTTGCTTTTCAAACTCTGAGCGAAAAAGAGTGGAACTGGATCATCCACTTTTTGACGACTGGTGGTAAATCACTAACCCGCTACGACGAATACTCCAAGTTAGTGGAGCAAGATGGCATCTTCAAAGTTACTGACCGTAAAATCAAACGCCGGCACCGCATGTCGATCGGCACTATTGCCAGTGATACCATGATGAAGGTTAAGTACATGAAGGGGGCCACGCTGGGCAATATCGAGGAGTGGTTTGTAACCAAACTGAATCCAGGCGATACGTTTTGGTTTGCAGGTCGTGCACTTGAGCTAATTCGCACAAAAAATATGACCGCCTACGTGCGCCGATCCAATGCCTCCCAAGCGATTGTTCCCAGCTGGATGGGTGGCCGGATGTCGCTTTCCTCCAACATGTCAAAACTACTGCGCCATAAACTCCACGAGGCGATCGACGGTAGCCCTGACGATATCGAACTGCAGACCATTCAACCAATACTGGATCTACAGAGCAACTGGTCTATCTTGCCGGACGAGGATGAGCTCGTCATCGAGAAAACCTATTCCAACGAGGGCTGCCATCTGTTTTTCTTCCCTTTTGAAGGTCGCTATGTACACGAGGGGATGTCGGCCCTGGTTGCCTACCGCATCTCCAAGATAATGCCGATCACCTTTTCCATAGCCATGAATGATTATGGATTCGAACTTCTTTCAGACAAGGATATTCCAATTGAAGAGGCACTGGAGAGGGATCTTTTTTCGGATAAAAACCTTGTGAATGATATATTTTCCAGTCTGAATGATACCGAGATGGCCAAGCATCGTTTCCGGGAAATTTGCCAGATTTCGGGATTGATATTTCCTGGCTTTCCCGGCCAAAAGAAGGCTGGGCGGCACCTGCAGATGTCATCGGGTCTCTTTTTTGATGTATTTTCGGAATATGAACCAGATAATCTCCTGCTCCAGCAGGCCTATGACGAGGTACTGGCCTACCAGCTAGATGAAGCGCGCCTGCGGAAAGCGTTGCTCCGCATTCAATCCCAAAAGATTACGCTGAATCACACCCAAAAATTTACGCCCTTCGCGTTCCCGATTATGGTTGACCGTCTGCGCGAACGCCTGACATCTGAAAAACTTCTAGATCAGGTTAAAAAGATGCAGGTTCAACTGGAGAAACAAGTGAATGTATGATTGATCTTGAAAAAACTGCCAAGCGGGTAAATCTAATGCATCAGCGATTGTGGTTGGTACCCCAGAAAGCGATCTACTGGCAGAAGAAAAAAATGTTACTCATCGCGGATCCCCACCTCGGCAAGGCCGGGCATTTCCGCAGGAACGGAATTCCCGTACCCGGACGGATTAACGCCACCAATTTTCAGCTACTTGATGACCTATTGGAGTCATTTGAGGTTGAGCACCTTATTATTTTGGGCGACCTGTTCCACAGCAAACAGAATCTTGAGTGGGACCAATTTTTTGAATGGCGATCGGGCCATTCTGCGATGGAGGTAACGCTGGTCATCGGTAATCATGATATCCTGGAGAGCGATACGTATCATGCCTCCCGTATCAATTTATTCCACAAACTTCGTATCGAACCTTTTCTGCTGGTCCATGATCTGAATGCCGTATCGATCAAAAATGAAGAAAAGCACTACCTGCTGAGCGGGCATATCCATCCGGCTGTTCAGCTCAGGGGGAAAGCTCGCCAGACAATGAAATTACCTTGCTTCTACTTTGGTGATCGTCAGGGCATACTGCCTGCTTTCGGCGAATTCACCGGAACGCACGTCATAAAGCCAAAAGCAGGAGATAGAATTTATGGTGTTGTAGAAAATAACGTGCTGGATTTATCAGAATAGATCAATTTAAGAATGGTTCAAGAGCTATTCATTTAATTTTTTCTTTACACAATGGTGCAACCTGCTAAGAATCCTGGATTTTTTAGTGCGTACGTTAGCTCCTGAAATATTAAAGTGATCGCTGGCCTGTTTGGTTGATGCTTCTGGTTTATTAATAAAAAACTTAATGAATCGACGCGATTTGGGCCTTAATTCATCCAGGCATTTTTTCAAAATAAGCTGCCGGTCTTCCTCCAGAAGCCCCTCGTATTGATCGGCCGGTTCAACTAGGTGCCGGTCATGATCTTCGATAGGAGAGTTAAATTTATTTCGGTCTTTAGAGTACCGAATATATTCATGACGACATGCCCTTAAAATATACATGAATATATATTTTTCCTTTCGAATATTGTCTTTCCTGATCTGCTCGAAAACATTTAAGACTGCTTGTTGCACACATTCCTCGGCATCCTGCTCGTCCGCATTCATCGTCACCTTAAGATAGTCCTTTAAGCGTGGTAGTAATTCCTTAAGCACTTCATTGGCCTTATCCATCCGGTCTTCCTGAATGGCAAAAACTAATTCAGAATAATCAACTCTGGAATTCAATTGGACTAACGTTTTCCTATTTCAAAATTCACACCTCAAGGAGAACCCTGGATATCATTATACGATGACTAAAGGCCTACCTGCCGGGAACTCTTACACTAGAATTGGGTGGTCAATAAGGTGATCAAAATATATCTGCAGACCCTAACAACCGTTGTAGTTACGAAATATTAAACCATAAACCAAGACTAGATTCATTATAAAATTTAACTTATAATATTATTTACAACAGTCAAATAATATATGACTTTATATTAATTTATAAATAAAATGATTTATGTTGAATTTATATTAGACTATAAAATTGTTACAAAAATAATTTACCCGATAAAATCAATAGGCATACACATTTTATTGTAACAGCCTCTCTACTGAAAACTCTTGTACTCTATGGATAAGAATACAACTTATCCGACCTCTACAGAAACATCATCTACTACATAACATAATTATCAACTACAAAACCAGCATTTATACTATGACTAATTTCAAAGCCTTCACCACCAAAACGTTTGCCCTCTCCCTGATCCTGGCCCTGGCCACCGCCTGCGGCTTGGTCACCGACGCCACCTTCTCCGAGCAGCCCGCACCACCCGCTGCCGTCAGCCAGCCTGACCAGCCGGCCCCCGAAACCTTCGGCAATGACGACGACGTGCAGCCGATCTACGACAAGCCAACCCTCGATGAGGATGAATAGCCGCAACCCGAAACTCAATCACTTTTTTCAACCTGATAAACCATCTACCATTATGACTAATTTCAAAGCCATCACCACCAAAACGTTCGCACTCTCCCTGATCCCGGCCCTGGCCACCGCCTGCGGGTCGGTCACCGACGCCACCTTCTCCGAGCAGCCCGCACCACCCGCTGCCGTCAGCCAGCCCGACCAGCCGGCCCCCGAGACCTTCGGCAACAAGGACGACGTGCAGCCGATCTACGACCGGCCCACCCTCGATGAGGATGAGTAACCGGAACCCCCGATTCGACAACCAAACTTTCTGTCAACCTTTTTAAAACCATCTACCTGTTATGAAAACTTTCAAAGCCTTCACCACCAAAACGTTCGCCCTCTCCCTGATCCTGGCCCTGGCCACCGCCTGCGGGTCGGTCACCGACGCCACCTTCTCCGAGCAGCCCACGCCGCCCGCTGCCGTCAGCCAGCCCGACCAGCCGGCCCCCGAAACCTTCGGCAACAAGGACGACGTGCAGCCGATCTACGACCGGCCCACCCTCGATGAGGATGAGTAACCGGAACCCCCGATTCGACAACCAAACTTTCTGTCAACCTTTTTAAAACCATCTACCTGTTATGAAAACTTTCAAAGCCTTCACCACCAAAACGTTCGCCCTCTCCCTGATCCTGGCCCTGGCCACCGCCTGCGGGTCGGTCACCGACGCCACCTTCTCCGAGCAGCCCACGCCGCCCGCTGCCGTCAGCCAGCCCGACCAGCCGGCCCCCGAAACCTTCGGCAACAAGGACGATGTGCAGCCGATCTACGACAAGCCCACCCTCGATGAGGACGAATAGCCGCAACCCGAAACCCATTTTTCTACAGAGAGACCAAAAATTTTTAATTAGAATTATTATTTATAACAATGGATATTTTATATAGTTATGGTACCGTTTCAATAGATGACTCTTAGCAATCTGCTTTTGTAAAATTATTCCATTATGCTCTTGGCATCAGTCTTTATACTCTTGAGCCTATTTGCTCAACCTCAGGAGACCACTTCTCTTGCTGACCAAGCTTTAGAACAAGCGAATTATTATCTGGAGCAAATACAAAACGCCAATAATTCAGAAATCCACGTATGGGCGTTGGCCAGACTTTGTGAAAATGAGCATAAACCGAAAATTCTGGAATACATAAACCAAAAATCAAAAGAGGTTGAAGAATTCAGAGACTTACAAGACCCCTTCTGCAGCGATACTTCTTTCGGAGACCGATTAGCAAAACTTTCCACTCATCTGGGAACCTCAAACCTGCTATTAGCGGCTCTACTTAAAACAAGCGATCCAGACAGACAGCAAACTGTGCTATCTAATTTTGAATCCAGGTTTGAAATTCAAAATCAACAAGGAGTCGATTTTAAATCATTAATATCTAGGGTAATCGCCAAGGATTCTATAGATACCCACATCCTTCCCAATGATCGGTTCTTATTTGCACATTATCTGCTGCTTTTTAGCAATCAGGCCATATCTAATAACATTATAACGAAGCATTATTATCAAAAAATCGCGAATGATTGGTATCAGCAGGATTTAAAATTTAATCCACAGTCGTTGGAAAGTTCATTAGCATTAATTTCCCTTCTGAGAGCTTTGTACCTTACAAATCAATATTCCAAGGCACAGCACCTGCATGCTGATCTCACCCAAGAACGACTTTTCCCCATCTCAGACATAAAAGCTAATATTTACCAGTTTTGGGCTTATACGATGTACACTCTTGGGCTCTATGACAAGGGATTGGAGATACTGAGAGAGTTTTCGATTCCACTCACAAAGTTTTTAGGCTATGAACAAAAAGAGTTAAGTCTCCTAGAAAAACAGGGTATTTATCTCTATAGAATTGGAAAAATATTTGAAGCCCAGAAAATCTATCAAACAGTATTAGATCGAGCTCAGAAGGAAGAAATTGAAGTTAACAGATCCAGCCTTTACACTAATCTTAGTTTAACCCATTTAAAGAGCGGACATTTTGATCAGTACTTAAATATACAGTTTAGGGCACTTGAACTTGCAAAAAGCCAAAATAATTACCCCCACCAATATAAAATTTTAAGAAATCTGCATATATATTACCGCCAAAATGAAAATCAAGAAGCTGCACTCACCTATATAAAAAGAGCTAAAAAACTAGCACAAGAATATAGTGAGACTGATGATCTAGCCTCTATCTATACGTCGTTAGGCGTATTTTTACCGAGATATGAAATCGAACCCAGATTCAGCCAGTGTTTACTTTGAAAAGTCTCAAAAAATAATCGATCCTGATCAGAGCTTCATTCAATACACTATTTTACTACGTGAAAAAGCAAAACTTCAAGAGCAACAAAATAAACTTAGACAAGCCCTCAAGCTTTATCAAGAAATTGAACAACTCGCAACGGATAGAGAGAATGATAAAAGTTATTTAGATGCCAGAATTGACCAAGCGAAAATTTTGCTGAAATTAAATAACATAGATGAAGCAAAACCTATAGTCAATGAGATAGCCAATTCAGATCTTACGCCACTATACTTTTTAAATTGTCAAAGCCAAGACACTAGAAGCAAATTTCTTGGCTCAGACAGGGCAATCAGATAAAGCATATGAGATTCTTAAACCGACAGTGCAACGAGTCATCGACTGGGTTAAAAACAGTACCGATATTCAATCAGGTTTTTGGAACATAGAACCTGAATACATTAATGCCTTCCAGCAGTATGTCGATCTGTTGATCGGGTCAAATCGTCATGACGAAGCCGTTTTAACCCTTGACAAACTGAAAACAATCAACGATGCGGATCTCTTCCAGGATCCGATGGTAAAATCCACCCAGCTTAATGAATCGGAGCTTACGCAGTATCGAAACCTCACCAGCCAGTTAGACCAACTGCGTAAACAGCAACTGAGCACCTCTGGTGAATTGAGCGTAGAGCTCCAAAGTAAAATTGACAGATTGAACGCCCAAAAACGTACACTTGATCGCAAAATATCAAGCTACTCTGATCAACCCTCCATTCAACATATTCAGCAAATTCAGCATCGATTGAAACCGCAAGATTTGGTGTTGCATATAACAGGGCTTGAGAATACCTACTACATTGCCCAGGTTACCCGGCGCGCTATAGAGATCGAAACCGTCGATCTTGATCAAACCACCCGCAACCTGTTTGAGCAGTCGATTGAAGGACTTGCCACCGGTAGTACTGATCTCAATCAACTCTATGAAATTGGAGATATACTTAATATTTCCGACCTGCCAATTTATGCCGAAAATATCATCCTGATTCCCGACAGCTACCTCTTTCAGCTGCCGATGGATATCATACCAACCACAAAGCCCGCACACAGCTATAGTTATGGGGGCACCTCCTATATCATAGAAGAATACCAAACCGAATATTTGACTTCGCTCAATGAGCTGGTTTACAGCTCTGAAGCCGAGCGGTCGTTCACCTGGGATTATGTTGGATTTGGCATCTCCACGTTCGAGGATTCAAAATCTGACTTGATGCCTCTGCCCTACGCCTCAACGGAGGTTAACCTGATTTCCGATGCCCTTCAAAATTTTGATCAGCGTCGCACCTTAGTTGAGGAACAGTCAACCGAAACCGCATTCCGTCAAATGGCTCCAGACACACGGATATTACATCTCGCAACTCATAGTACTGTTTCTGAAAGCGATCCCCTGTTTTCCACTATTTATATGAGTGCTCCGGGAGATAGTACCGAACAAGAGCAGTTCAGTAATCAGATTTTTGCCTATGAGCTATTTGAGATGAACCTTAACAACGAACTGATCATGCTGAACTCTTGTGAATCAGGATCAGGATCGTACCTGCAGGGCTCTGGTATCGTGGGAATAAGCCGGGCCCTTCGTTTTGCGGGAGCGCAGAGCCTGGTGCTCAATCTCTGGTCAGTAAATGATATGATGGCGTCCGATTTTGCCGTGCAATTTTATACATCATTAAATGATGGTGATTCCAAATCGGAAGCGTTACGGAAAGCAAAAGTACACTTTCTGAAACAGAAAAACGCCAACCCACATTATTGGGGTCCCTACATGCTGATCGGTAGCAGCAGACCTGTTATTGAACCGTACAAATCCTCAAATTCGATCTTTGCTGCTGGCTTCATGGCCTACCTGATATTAATGGCCGGACTTTCGTATGCTACACAAAGAAAGGGATAATTGCTGAACTCAGGATCGATTATGTTTAACAATCTCCCTTGAGTCATAAACATTAATCATTTTACTATTTCACAAAAAAAGCCCCGATTGAAATCTTTCAATCGGGGCTTTCATTTGTCGTCACCATCGTAAATTTCAAAATGGCTTCTTTACTGTGCCATAATTTACGTTAAACACTTGCCAGCGCATCGAGATAATGCTTGGCTACCCGTCGATAGGCACCGTTCAATTCATAAGCATTTTCTATAGCTTGGCGTGCCTTATCCAACTGGTTGAGTTGAAAGTAAGCGTTGCCGAGATACCAATATCCCTTTTCACGAGTCAGGATATCGGCTTGCTTCTTTTCGATAACATCCTCAAAGTTTTGGATCGCTTGCTGGTAGTCGCCGTTATTATAGTAGAGGGAACCAATATTAAGATTTAGCTCTGCCGCCAATGAAGGGTTGTTTGCATTTTGAAGCGCCTGCTGCAGCATCATGATTGCTTCATTAGTATTCCCCCGGTTAGCGAGAGCAAGGGCATTTTTGAGTACTTCTGCCCCGGGACGTTCTGTTGCCACACCTTCCTCAGATCTATAATAATCCAACTCAATACTGGCAATCGGTTTCACGGACTCCGTTTCAAACGTAGGATAGTTCAGTACGGTAAGAACTCCAATCAGTAAAATAACAACGGCAGCTGCAGCGTACGCCCATGTCTTCTTAAGACTGAACACCTTGGCCTTCTCATGTTCTGATTCAACTACCGCTTTCGTATTTGCTACAGTCTTGAGATAATCCAGTTTTTCCCCGTCTTGAATTAATTCTGACCATAATTCATCAACTTCATCCTGGGATAACTGACCATTTACATACTGATCAATCCTATTCTCTAATTTGTTATTCCTGTTGCTCTCATTCATATTCTTGTAAATTAAGGTTTATTTTATCTGTAAATAATATTTATGATGTTTTGATGTATTAAGAACGTATTATATAAAAGTGTTCTACATATAAATTAAAATACATATTGAAGTTGTTCATCAGGTAATACTTTTGGGGTTTTTATTTTATCTATAATGATGATTCTCTCTTCTTACGATCTTCTTGTTATAAGAGTAAGCGCCTCCGGAATTGTTACAAAAAAATCAATTTAATCTCTGCTTAAAAATGAATCAAGAATTGACTCTGTCCTGCCATCTATTTCAGCATCACCAGTTTGAGGTGGCCGATTTATCGGTTATGAATTTTAAATTCTTTAAATCCGATGAATCACTCCGTAAATGTTTGTTAACATTCGCTACCCTTATGAATATTTTCATTTTCTTAGGTTGTATAAGAAAATCTAAACATGGTAGACCATTATGAAAAATTTGGGCCCTCTGCTACTTCCTTTGATCTTGCTGCTGAGCCTGTTCGGTTGCTCCGAGCAGAATAGCATTACCATCAACGGAAGTATGGACTATGTCGGGTCCTCCGAGTTTTATATCGAAAAGCAGCCCCTGCACTATAAATACACCCCAAAAAAGCAGTTTCCACTTTCGCCTAATTCAGAAGGAAAGTTCAGTACCTCAATCCCAGTAGATTCCACCCAGGTTCTCCAGCTCTTTATTGATGATACCTCTTATCCTGTGGTGGCGGAACCCGGGAATGAGATAACTATCACCATTCGCCGGGCTCATTTCCCAGATTCGGTATCAGTTCAGGGCTATGCGCACAACTGGGACCAAATGTACGCCCGGTATCGTACATCCGAGCAAAAAATTCAGCGCTCTATTGACCAGTATATGGCTGCTTTCCGGGAAGGCGAGCAGACTGATGTACTGGATCTCTACAAAAATCGCATCACCATAGCCAAACGGAATCTTGGAGATACTCCTCTTGAAATTTACTACCACAAGGCGATTGGTGAATACCTTGTGAAGCGACTGGAGTGGATCTCCCACAAACGGGGCGCCCCCCAATTTGATGCTGAAGCAGAGCGCCAGCGGGTCATTGAAAAAGCAGAAAAGTACAACTTTTTTACCTTTGAAATACTCAAGAATCAGCGTGCGGGCATCCGGGATTTTACCAACGCCTATGCCAATACTTTTGGAGTTGAGCAGCGTCTTGAAGAAAAGTACGACCAGGAATTGATGCAGTACGATATTAAACGCCTGGGATACCAGACCATGGATTCTGCCCGTACGTCAGTTCTACAGCATATCAACAGTCGGCGGGCTTTGGCCTATGCACGCATGCACCTTATTGCTGAACGCATCGGTGAGATGTCGCCGGAAGTGGCCAAACCCAGCTATACTGAATACCTGCAGGAATTCAGTGAATTCACTAAGTACACCTCTTTCCTCAAAAACTTTTACCAAGAGGTAAAAAGTGTTTCCCCGGGTCAACCGGCCGTGGATTTTGTCCTACCCAATCAAAATGGCGAAATCGTTGCAATGGATGATTTTAAGGGTAAATATGTACTGCTGGATTTCTGGGCCGCCTGGTGCATTCCCTGCCTTGATGAGTTCCCTCATATGCGGGATCTCTATAACAAGTATTCGCGTGAAAATTTCGAAATTGTGGCCATTTCAATTGAGGAAGACAGCCTTACCTGGCGACGCGCCTTGAATCGTTTTGAAAATCCATGGGTTCAACTCTATGGCGGTAATGGATTCGACCAGCAAACATTTTCAAAATACCGCGGCGGGGGAATACCGTTCTATATTTTGGTCAACCGACAGGGCAACATTGAACGCTACAACGATGTACGCCCTTCATTCAACCTGGACCGCATACTTGACAGCTTGATCAACCAAGAAAACATGCAATAATTCGGGTTGATATATAGCTTCTTCTGGTTACCTTTCCAGATACTTTTAAAACCAGATCCAGATGTCATGCGGATATTGTTCCTTTTTGCATCACTTTTCTTACTATCGACGGCAGGATGTTCACAAACAGATCCGGCCGTCCCTACCCTTGAGGATAAAATCGGGCAGATGCTGATGGTCGGTTTCCGCGGCATGGAAGTTACCGCCGAAGATCCAATTGTTGAGGATATTCAGCAACTCAACCTCGGGGGCATAATTCTCTTTGATTATGATGTTCCCCGGCAAAGCCCCGAACGCAATATTGAATCCCCCCAACAGGTGCGTACACTTACCGGGCAGCTTCAATCATTTTCGGAGACTCTGCTACTTATCGGGATTGACCAGGAAGGGGGACGTGTGGTAAGATTGAAGCCCAAATTTGGCTTTCCTGAGACGGTTTCAGCGCAATACCTGGGATCTTTAAACAATCCGGACTCTACCCAACATTTTGCCCATCAGCAGGCAGAACTGATCAGCAGCCTGGGTATTAATGTCAATTTCTGCGCCGGTGGTAGATCTCAACACTAATCCAGAGAATCCCGTGATCGGGCACCTAGAACGCAGCTTTTCGGCCGATCCAAAGCTTGTTACACAACACGCTAGGTTGGTAATTCGGGAACACCTTAAAGCCGGAGTCATGCCGGTTTTAAAGCATTTTCCGGGACATGGAAGCGCCTGGAACGACTCTCACAAAGGCATTGCCGATGTCACCGACACCTGGGAACCTGTGGAGCTGCAACCTTACGAAAACCTGATTGCCAACGACTCCATCCCGGCTATCATGACTGCCCACGTCTTTAATGCCAAGCTCGACTCCACCTACCCGGCCACGCTATCCGAGCCAATAATCTCCAACGTACTAGAGACAGCCTCAATTTCGAAGGCCTTATCTTCTCGGATGATATGCAGATGTCCGCGATTCGCTCACAATATGGACTCAAAACGGCGCTTGAACAGGCTATTAATGCGGGAATTGATGTGCTGGTATTCGCCAATAACTCGGTTTTCCAGGAAGATATAACCGATCGTGCCATATCCATTGTAAAACGCCTTGTTGAGAACGGAGAAATTCCCGTGGAACAGATTGACGATTCCTACCAACGTATTATGAACGTTAAACGCAATTTAAAAACTGGCATGTAGCTGCTTCAGACGCCTTATTTCTGGCATTTTCTGAAATCTATTCTCCTCTATAAGGCACGCCATCGGTGATCCAGTTCTCAGCCGGATCGCCCTTCAGGTAGTGATCAAAATACTGTTTCATTTTGATTGCGTAGTCCAGCTTATTGGAAAACTCCTGCAGGTGATGAGGCTCACCGTGATATTGCAAAAAAACCGCCTCTTTGCCGAGTCGGCGCATCGCCAGGTAGAGTTCAATACCCTGGTACCATGGCACTGCACCATCCTCATCGCCAAACTGTAGAAGCAGTGGTGTGTTTATGCGGTCTGCATAAAAAACGGGAGAATTTTCAATATAACGCTCCGGGTATTCCCAGAGACTCCCGCCTATTCGACTTTGAGTCTGCTCATACTGAAATTGCCGTGCCAGGCCTGAGCCCCAGCGAATTCCACTGTATGCGCTCGTCATGTTGGAGACTGGTGCACCGGCCACCGCGGCATCAAAAATGTCGGTTTGGGTTATGATAAATGCCGTCTGGTAACCGCTCCAGGAATGGCCGTGCAGTCCAAGACGATCGGGATCTGCGATGCCCTGATCCACCAGCTTCTGCACCCCGGGCACCAAACTCTTGGTGGCGGCAAAACCGGGTGTTCCCACCTCAAACCGGATATCGGGCAAAAAGACAGCATAGCCGTCACTGGCGTATTGGGCAAACACCGGCCGGTGATTGGTACGCGGCACATTAAAATCATACAGGCGCTGTGAAAAAAACCGGTAGTAGTAGATAAGCAGCGGGTAAGATTGTCCTTCTTCGTAATCTCCTGGTTTAATCAATATGCCCTGCATCGGGGTACGCGTCCAGGCTATTCCATTCAACAAGCTCAGCTGTCCCCCAGTTGTACTTTTGGGTCAGATCCAGATGCAACTGCGAAATCCGTTTTGTTTGCTCAAAATCGATCCCGTTTGAGACCCACAGGTTCGGATACTCAGTATAGCTTTCTCTGGTATATAGAATTTTATCACTGTTATCAGCCTGGGTAAGCAGCGTAAATTTTTTGTCTTCCTCAAGGTTCCGATCTATTCCCACTTGTCCAATATCTGCAGTATAAAAGCCATCATTCTTTTTCTTGTCATGATAAGCTTCCAGCAACACCGTTTCATTCGGGGTGAAATAGGACTTCTTTGGATTCAGATCCGCAATCCTGAAAATCCGCTGCTGGTCACGACCCTTCCTGTCCGTCAGTACGATCGGGTCGGCTCCATTTATCGGGAACTGCCAGATATCATATTTGTCGTAGATCAGTACGGATTGGTCTCCTTTCACCCAGCCTCCGATATCATAACCTGGAGTGGCATAAGGATAATCATGATCCTCATTATAAAACGGATTGTCTATAGATCTGGTAAGATTTCTGTACAATTCGTTTTCAATGTCATAGAGATGCCAGTTTTTATCCTCATAGAATACCACATATTTGCCACTGGGCGAAATTTCTGCACCAAAACGTAATTTACGTGCGATCTGCTTCCGCTCTCCATTCTGGATGTCTACCACGTAATAATCATCGAAAAAACCATCCCAGGTCATCTCTTTCAGGTAGGGAATGCTCGAGCTGCCAAGGGCATAGTTTTGACTGTGCGTAAATTCTATATCCGGGACGGTTCGATCGGCAAGTTGCACCCATTTTTTTGAATCGAAATGATAGACGGCCGTGTAGAGCTGATTTTTTCGTTGTTGCCAAGTCTCCTTTTCGTGCGGTTTTATGCGCGGGTCATCCCAATGCCACACGTCCACGCCTCTCTTTTTGAGAATCTGCTCCTGGTCATAAATTGCTGCATCTCTTACAGAATCCGCCTGTTTCGTGTCATTGTCTACCATTTCCTCCCGTATAAATCCAAAAAACAGCCGCTTGCCGTCGGTGATCCAGCGCAGATTGTTGGTACTCCGCAGGGTCCAGCTTTCAAGGGCATCGCTGTCATCCAGCAATAGGCGAAGGCCACTCGTTGCTGTCCAGCTGTGGAGGGAAGCCGCGCCGGGCTCAAACTTTTCATCCAAGATTGAAGCTGTAAAAGCCAACCTGCCGGTCTTGTCATTCCAGGTCAAATTATTGTAGTACCCATCCTCCTCAGAAATAATTGTTTGCGAACTGTCTGCATCAGAAAGATGCCTGACATAGAGCCCGTTGTCGGCGCCAGACGTATCCACCACCGAGTACACAAAATGGGTTGATGTGCTGTCAAACGAAAATTCATTCACAAAAGGGAGCGTGTAGCTGTCCCCTGCCTGAAGGTTTTTAAGCACCAGGCTGAAACCGAGATTGCTGTTTTTGGCGTACTTTTCCTTAACTTTTTTCTTGTGCGCATGCCGCAGGGCCACCCAGTTTCCATTGTTCGAAAATGTATAAGTCTGGACGCTGTCGTACGTAATCGTTTGTCCCGTTGTGGTAGTAATAAAGGTAGCGCCAGGCTGCGGTTTATTCTTATCGGCTTTGAGTTGCTCGCTGAGTGGAGGCTTTACCGTAACGCCCACCCATCGCCCATTCGATGTTATCCGGGGATTATCCCCCCGTTCAATACTGTAGCTGGAATCGACGATGGTGTGTCGGATCTTTACATATCCATCACCCCGATCGGGCCAAACGCTGTAGGCAACCCACGTGCCATTGGCCGACATGACGGGATCACTGATATCCTCGAATTTCATGACATCTTCAAAGGTCAGCTGCTTATTCTGGGCTATGATTTCTTGCGAAAAACTGACTGTAAATAGGACAATACTGAAACAGAGAAAGGGGCTGTTAAATGTGCGCATAGCATCTGAATGAGGTTAAATTTTATCCAGAAAATGGATGATCTAGACCGGATTTACAAAAGAAAGCGTATAAATATTGTCACTTTAAATAAGTAATTTTTATACGCAACATTTGATTTTGGCCATCCAGCTGCATGTTTTAACAGCTGGAGTCTGAAAAACGAATCAATACAAAGACCCTATGGCTGACCCAAAAATTCAACGCTATTCCTACCAATGGTTCATAGACCAGTTTGTAGAAGCGAAAGACCGATCGATAGATTTTTGTGAACCACTCAGTCATGATATTTTTGTTCGTCGCCCTGCTGAAGACAGTTGGTGCGTGGGTGAATGTTACAGCCACCTGAATACCTTTGGTCACAAATACATGGAACAGATATACAAGGGGATTGATCAAGCCTCAAGGGAACGGGAACCGAAATCAGCCCAGGAATCTTATCCCCAAGATTACTCTGGAAAGGAGTGATCAAATTCTTTGCCCCACCGTACAAAATGAAAGTAAAAACAGTAAAACCATTTTATCCTGAAACAAAAGCCAACCTGAAGAAAGAGCTGGTGTTAAACGACTTTGTGCACCTGCAGGATAGTTTTATCGACCTGCTGAAAGATGCCCAGGTAGCGTCGGTGGATTCGGGCGGAACCAAAGTTGCTAATCCACTGGTTACATTTGTGAAGATGCGGCTCTCTGAGTGCTTTGCCGTTGCCGAGGTCCATCAGCGCAGGCACATGTGGCAGGCTGAACAGGTGCTCAAACAGCTGCAAGAATAGCAATTTTCCCGGAAATTGTACCACTTTTTCTGTGGGATTTACTTGAACCAGCTATCGCTGCGTATTAATTCTTCCTGCTCGCTACTGTGCACGGCGTAGGAGTAGCCGGTTTGGATGGCATACCCACCATATTCACCCTTTTTGTTTAACGCCAGAAATCCCACCTGCCCGTCCATTGAACCGCCATTATTATTCACAATACGTTCAACAGCTTTTCGGCACGCCTCTGTGGGAGACGCTCCCTGGCGCATCAGCTCCACCACCAGGTGACTGCCCGCCACGCGAATCACTTCTTCTCCCACCCCGGTAGCCGAAGCCGCGCCGATCTCCTTATCCACAAAAAGTCCCGCGCCGATCAGCGGTGAATCGCCCACCCGGCCGTGCATTTTCATGCCGATACCGCTGGTGGTACACGCCCCGGAGAGGTTGCCCTGCTGGTCAAGCGCCAGGATGCCGATGGTATCGTGATTGATATATTTTTCCCAGCCCGTTACGGGATATTCAGGATTCTTTTTCCAGTTTTCCCACACCATGCGCGCGTGCTCGGTAAGCAGGTTTTGCTTCTCGAATCCTTGTTTCAGGGCAAACTGTTGCGCGCCATCACCCACCATCATCACATGCGGGGAGTTCTCCAAGACTTTGCGGGCCACGGAAACCGGGTGCATGACATCCTGCAGAAAGGCTACCGAACCGCAACGGGCCTCCTCATTCATGATGCAGGCATCCAGCGTCACTTTGCCCGTACGATCGGGATAGCCGCCATAGCCGACCGAGTGATCTTCTGGATCGGCTTCCGGTACGCGGGCGCCCGCTTCTACCGCATCGAGGGCTCTACCGCCGTTAGAGAGCACTTTCCAGGCGGCACGGTTCGCTTCCCGGTTATCCCAGGTAGAAATAACCACCGGTCCACCGGCACCTGAAACCTTCCCTGAAAAAGAGTTGTGTCCCGGCCCCTGGCAGCAGTGCGCCGAGCAGGGATGTTTTGAGAAATTTCTTTCTGTCCATAGTTAGCGTGATTTCTAGATCTTAGGTTATCGGTTTCCTTGGTCATATTTGTCGTAAGGGAACAGGAACAGGCCGTACGGTTCCTGCCCACTTTTATCAACTGACTGATGATGACGCTGGTGCGCGCGACGAATAAGACGCATGATTTTGCTGTCACTTTTAAACGGCATAAATCGTTTATGGGCAAATAGGTCGTGAATAATGAAATATAGCACACCGTAAATAGCAATACCCGTCCCGATCGCAAATGCAACCGAGCCTACCGGGTCAGCTGCTCCCCAGTACATCAGTGCCACAGATACGGCAGCAAAGAAAAGGGAGAAAAAATCGTTCAGCTCAAACCAGCCGTGCGTGGACTTGTGGTGCGATTCGTGGATATCCCACAACATTCCGTGGAAAAGGAAACGGTGTACCAGGTAGGAGATAACTTCCATACCGCAAAATCCCAACAAAATTAAACCCAGAAATATCAGTAAGTCAGCCATAAAGATTGCTCGTTATAGTCATTTAAAATTTGAGGCCTGTTGATGCGTTACATTAGGAACATTACAGGACCCAGAAAGCATACGATTTACTCATATTTTTACTGCTTTATATACTTGAATTCTGTGGAGACTTGCAAAATATTGGATTTAATTGATCGCGAAAGATTGTTGCAAAAACAGCATTAAAGACCAACAGCATAGATCTATTTTTATAGTGAACATAAATCGAAACGCATTGTAAAACACAGCAACACCTATTTTTTGAGTGATAATCACCCGAGAAAGCGTTCAGGATAACTGACGAGCTCGAGTATTCGATCTGTGGCGTGGTTTCATTTACAATCCATCAATTTGTTTAGACTATGAAAGAATTTGATACCGAAACATTTCAGACCAAATTCGCGATTGCTGACACGGCGGTTGGCATCTACGAGGAGCATGGAGAATCGTTCACGCTGAAGCAGGTTGCCACAAAATTGGAGATCAACGTGGCCGATATTTTTGAATATTTCCCGAACAAACAGGCTATTCTCCAGTATTACTATGAGTCGCTGGTGTACCGCTACCGGTTGATGCTCCAGGATATAGAAGATTTTGATGACTACCTGCTGGCCGAGAAACTATCTAATTTTATTTTCACCACTTTTGATATGCTTGGTGAACACGAGGCATTTGCCCGCAAGACGTTCAGGCCACTGATCGCCTGCTCCTACACGACCACCGAATTTGAAAGACAGACCGAACAGTTGCTAAATGAGTTTTTTACTCGAGATTCGCGCATCTCCATGAGCAGCGGCTTGTTGTTAAACACATACTTTTTCAAGCTAATACGCAAGAAATATGTCGCCTTGCTGCGTTTTTGGCTGAGGGATGAAAGCGAAGACAAAGAGGTGAGCATGGAACTTACCGACAAATATACCGCGTTCATCCAAGAAGTTATGTACAACGCAGCTATTGACAAAGGGTTCGACCTTGCCAAATTTTTATATACAAACACAAATTCTATACTCGGCGACAGCTTCCGCTCCATCCGGAATCTATTTCCAGAAATTGAAATACGAGACTAATGAGTGACGATTTTCCTTCATCCAAATTAGAGCGCGGAAAAATATTTGCAAAAACAGGCCTGAAACTGGGTACCAACTACGCCAAGCGGCGCCTCAAAAAAGCGGCCGGAAAAAAAGAGAGCCGCGAAGAAAACAGCCGGTTTCACACCGAAAACGCCCGGCAGGTGTTCAATGAATTCAGCAAACTGCGCGGAACCGCCCTGAAAATAGCACAATCGCTGAGCATGGATCAGGGCATGCTGCCGGAAGAGTTCACCGAGGTGATGGGAGAAGCTCAATACAGCGTGCCCCCGATCAACAAGGCGCTGGTGCGCTCCATCATCAAACGCGAGCTCGGGGCGTATCCTGAACAGATTTTTAAATCGTTTGACACGGAAGCGCTAGCGGCCGCCTCGATCGGGCAGGTGCACAAGGCAGAACTGGAAGACGGGCGTGAAGTGGCCGTTAAAATCCAGTACCCCAATGTGCGCGAAACGATTCAATCTGACCTGGGGATGGCCAAAATATTGATCAAGCGGTTCGTTAAGAAGGGAGCCAACCTCGACGAATATTTTGACGAGGTGGAATCCACCCTTTTGGAGGAGACCGATTACATCCATGAAGGGGAACAGATTGAAGCTTTTCATGGCAGATTCAATGGGAAACAAATTGTGACGCCGGAATGGATTCAGGAGCTATCCACACGCAAGGTGCTTACCATGACGTTCATAAACGGGAAGCACATGAAAGAGTTTTTAAAGACCTCTCCCTCGCAGGAGCAGCGTAACCATTTTGGCCAGCTCATGTGGGATTTCTTCCACGACCAAGTAGTGCAGCGCGATACCGTTCACGCCGATACACATCCCGGCAATTTCCTGTTTGCGGATGACGGGCGCCTTGGAGTCATCGACTTTGGATGTGTAAAAAAGTTTCCGCTGGAATTTTCCCGCAAGTATCTCTGCCTGTTGCCAATCCACGTAAACAACAATGAAGAAAAGATACGAAAACTATTCCTTGAGCTCGATATCATCCGTGAAAATCCGGACGACCCCGAGATGGAGGAGCGGTTCTTCCAGTTCTGCAAAAATTACGGAGATGCTTTCGCCGAACCTTACAAAACCGACCGCTTTGATTTTGGGGATCCGGAATTCAAAAGAAAAATCAACGAATTTGCCAAAGAGCCGCCCATCATGAACGAGCCGCGCGGTTCCAAGCATTTCATCTACAGCACCCGCGTTCATCTTGGCCTCTACAACCTGCTGATGAAGCTCAAAGCGGTTGTCGATACCCGCCAAAGCCGCAAAAAAGCTCTGGCCGTTCTTGACGAAATGGCAAGTGATGTATAACGAGTAATAAATATATTCAACAAGACCTTTACAGGGATTAGCTGGCAGATATGATCTTTTTTTATCTCCAGCTACAAATATGGAATACCTTCTTCCTGTAAAGCTCATTTATTCAAATTCCGGCAGACCTGTTGAGGGCTGATTACGTCCAGGGAAGTTGGTAGGTACCGGGGTAGTTACATGTCCGCTGGCCGCCCATTCGATGCCGCGTGCCAGCAGCGTTATAAACCCCACAGAGGATGCGCCTGGCCCGTGATGGCCAGGTGTTAGACAAAAAATACGCCCTTTTTCATGATGGCGTACCCACGCCTGCGGAGCAAACCTGCCATCCGGAGTCTTGGCGGTAGCAAGCACGTGCAGATTGGTATTGGGCCCGCGCAGATTATAATACAACTCATCGCTCGACTGCATCCAAACGGCCGGCAGTCCCTTCATGATAGGGTGATCTGGGTCTTGTGTATGTACCTGAAACGTATCAATCGGGGCATGGGCAGAGCCGTCCCCTTCCCCGGGTGGGCGTATTATCCGCTTCCCAAGTTCGGAAAATGACAGGGCGTGTCCATAATCAGCATCTCGCTCGCGGTAGGCTATACCTGTCCACGTATCAAAGATATCCTGTTGCCAAAAGCCAGCCAGCGAGGAATGGGCGATGACCAGCGCTCCTCCCTCCCGAACGTATTGATCCAGTTTTTCAAGTTCCGCTTGAGGAGCCTGGGACCAGTAGTAAATGATTACAATGGCGTCGTAATCACGGTAGCTACCGTCCCATTTGCGCCAGTCCTCAAGGCCTTGGGCAATGTGGTATTCAATCGTGGTGATATCGAACGCCTTCAGACGGGGTTCAATGAGCTCGATGTTGCGCTCCCACGGGTGATACCCATAGGGAGCCGCCCCGGTGATAACGAGTGTACGGAGCGGCTGGGTGTGGGTAACTTCGGGTACGATAAAACATCCCGCTACGATTAGCATGATGCCTACAGTTGAACGCATGCTACTCATTAATGATCCCTTTTTTACATTATGTTTTATTGAATTTCTCTACCGTGCGGCTATCGTCTAATACCGCATTACAAGCAATATAATAAGGTGTTAACAAAAAGAACTCACCTATAAACTACTTCACCAAAGTAGATCTTTAATAGCAAAAAAACATTATCATGATTATAAACATAGTGAAACTTCAAGCCTTTCTTCTGGGATATGCTTAGTGGTAATTTAGACAACGTTTACCCGTTCTAGCCATTCTTTATTTACAGGATTTGTATGTATGTTTGGAAACATTTGATTCTCCGTAAAAAGAGATAGTCCCAGCGATTGTATTCCTTTTAAATTGATTAAATTGAGCCATTATCTTTTGCGGTAATGAGCTATTGACCAAGTGGGCAGACATGTGCTATTTGTTGGCGTGCTGATACACGGTAGGAGTGATTATTAGGAACCCGTTCCATGTAATCTTAAACGGCGTTTGGCTGTAAATAAGAATTGATTAAAATATTCTTCTTACTATCTTATCAACCGAATTGTAAATTCATTTAATTTCTGTATGGGAAATAAACAGAGAACGGTTCTCATTGTTGAAGATGACCTTATTATTAACCTTTTGTATGAAAGTTATCTCGAACGACTTGGCTTCCAAACCGAAGGCGAACTAGTGTATGGTAAAACAGCTATTGAGGCAGCCAAGAAAATAGATCCGGATCTCATTATTATGGATATTTCCCTGGAGGGTGAAATTGATGGCATCGAAGCCATGCATAAAATCCGTGAGTTTTCTGATGTTCCGGTTATCTATATTACCGGAAATTCTGATCTCCATCATATAGAACGCGCCAAAGAAACCAATTATCTCGCGTACCTCAAGTAAACCGATCGAATTTGATAGATCTGAAAAATTCTATTGAGAAACACTTCCAGCATCAAGATTAATATATACTACCGGAACCATTCTGTTAGCCTATTTTTAAACCTTTTCAATTCCCAGACCTGAACTTTTATATCATGATTCAAGTCCTATCGTAATACCATTCTCCATCTAATTCTCCTATCCGTTTTTATGGCGGGATGTGTATCTACTCAGCCCGCTGCTGATGAATTACAAACGGACACCGTTGCTCAGGCAGAAACCGCAACCGAGGACTCTGCTTTTTATTCCAGTTTAGATCGTCCGGTACCCAACCCGATCGATTCCGAAATACCCGTATGTATATTTCCGTGCCGTAAAGGAAGGCACGCGCACTCAAGCAGGAATCCCAGGGGCAAACTACTGGACCCAGAAAAGTAGACTATACCATGAATGCCGAAATACTGCCCGATGAGAAACGGGTAGTTGCCAGCAGTACCATCACCTACCATAATAATTCACCTGACTCTTTAAATGCGTTGGTTCTTGAACTGGCCCAGAATGTGCATTCGGAGGGAGTCCCACGCAAAGAGACAGTAGAAGTGACCGGCGGCATAAATATTGACAGCGTACGCATCGGCGAAAATACGCTCCGGGAGATCACCATGCAGGGACAACGCGGGTATTATATAGATGGAACACGAATGTTCATTTCGGTGCCTTCAGTCATTGCTCCCAACAGCTCTGAGACCGTCGAGCTATCATGGTCGTTCAAGGTACCGCAGGAAGGAGCCGGCGGACGGATGGGCTATAGCGAGGACAACCTGTTTTTTATTGCTTACTGGTATCCGCAGGTGATGGTTTACGATGATGTTTTTGGATGGTTTACCGATCGCTTTTTAGTAAATGCTGAATTTTACCATGAGTTTGGTGACTATGAAGTAAATATTACCGCTCCCGAGCAGTGGCTTGTAACCTCAACCGGAAAATTCAACAATCCCAAGGAAGTTCTTGCCCCTAACATACTGGAGAAATATCAAGAAGCGCAGCAGAGCGACACAACGGTTTCCATTATTGGAAGCAACGATTTTGGCAAGTTTACCCAAGCCACAAATAACGGAAAACTTACCTGGTCATTTGAGGCAGACAACATCAAGGATTTCGCCTTCAGCGCGACTTCGCAATCACTCTGGGAGGGAGCCCGCGCGCCGGTTGGCGACCTTGATGGAGACAATCAGCAGGACTACACCTTTGTGGATGCAGTTTATCGACTTTCTGCTCCCAAATGGAAAAAAGCTGTTGAATATGCACAACACTCATTCTTTTCTCTCGGAGTATACCGGCCTGGATTACCCGTGGTCGCACATGACATCCGTTGAAGGGGGAGGTATCATCGGAGGAGGCATGGAATTCCCCATGATTACCCTGATCGGGGCGTACAACTACCAGCCGCAGGAAAACCTATACTACGTAATTGCCCACGAGTTTGCCCACATGTCGGTGCCAATGATTGTAAGCGCAAATGAGCGTCGCTTTGCCTGGATCGATGAAGGCACCACCACCTTTAATGAAAACCAGGCGCGTAAAGATTACTTCACCGAAAGCAGCAATCCGGATATCAATGAGTTTGACTCCTACACACGCGCATCGCAGGCACCTGCCTGGAAAGGCCGATGATTCGCTGGTCGGATTATCACTATCCGGGTCCCGCCTATGGTGTTGCCTCCTATCCCAAACCGGCAAGCGGACTTTCCATACTCCGGGCCATACTGGGCGAAGAAACCTTTCACAAAGCCTATCGCACCTTTATTGAGGAATGGAAGTACAAGCACCCCTATCCCTGGGATTTATTTAATGTTTTTGAGAACGTGAGCGGTCGCGATCTTGATTGGTTCTGGCGCAGCTTTTATTACCGAAACCTGGATCCTGGACCAGAGCGTAGGCAATGTAACACAGACCGAGAACGATACGCGCATCATCATTGAAGACCTCGGACAAACACCACTTCCGGCCAATGTCAAAAATTACTCTGGATAATGGAGAAACACTCAACAGAACGATAAGTGTGGACACCTGGTTGAACGGGGCCACATCGGCCGAAATCCAAGTCAACCGGTCGGCCAAGGTGACCAAAGGTAGAGATTGACCCTGATCATCAATTTCCTGATGTAAATCGGGCTAATAACAGCTGGACGCCTTAAAAAAATTATATTGTGGGGTTTTTGTAAAGGATTCCCTTTTTTAGCAACAAAGTTTGTAAATTTCATTGAGAGTGAATTAGTTACAGTTTCGCTAATTACGCATATTTAAAATACCATGTTTAAAAAATACCTTTCATTGCGTTGGGTTCTGCTTGGTACGGCTATCCTTGCTATTCTTGGCCTCACTGCAATGAATGTTTTTTCACTGTATAGGCTGCACCAAACAACTATAGAGTCGGATCTTGAAAACAGGAAGCTCCAGATTTCCGAATTCACCGATAAGATTCATCACCGCTTCTACAAACCGTATAAAGGGCTGAGCAAGCTGGAGATAGAGCACGTCCAGTCATTATACGAGCGCACCGGACGTCTTTCGGGGGAGTTGAAAACTTTTATTTATAAGGCTGCGGCAGACTCCATCTTTACCGATATTTATTTTAAGCCTCATGGAGGATCACGCCCCTGCCAGGATAAATCCAGTATTCTTAAATTTGACAAGACCCAGGGAGATTTCCTCCCCACTACTGATTATTCGGAGTCTGTTTGCGATGGATTGGGTATCGCCCGAACGCGCATGAAAGTGTTGATCGATGAATACCGCCACAACAATAAACCGATCTTTGACACGCACTTCAGCATGACCATCGCTCTTGTGAACCTTGAAGCACAGGAAATCTTTGGGTACCTGACCATGCTTATAGACCAAGAGTACCTGGTAGACAAATATCTGCAAAAGGAGATCGTAAACCGCTTTGGCAATCCCGACTCCAGTGGTGTTATTGTTTGGCTTAGAGACTGGACCAAAGAAGAAACGGTGGTAAGCAGCGACCATTCCATCGCCTATAATGATGACAAAGTTCAGTACAAACAGGCATTCCCCGACTTTTTTGACAACTGGACCTTAAAAGTGGCGTTTACTGAAAAGTCCTGACTATTGCGGCATCGAACGCCTCGCTAATCAAAAATTTTCTCGTGTTGGGGGGAGCTGTAGTCATTCTACTTTGGAGCTATAGGTTTTATTTTCGTAACCGCCCAGAAAGAACGCGCCCTCGCTGAACGCCAGGCAGGCTTTTTGGCGAATGTAACTCATGAGCTGAAAACACCGCTGGCCGTAATGCAAGCTGCGGGAGAAAACCTGGCTGACGGTCGCGTAAATAATAAAGAGCGCCTGCAATCTTATGGGCGGCATATCCACAGTGAAGCACTGCGCCTGAAACGGATGATTGAAAAACTGCTTGATGTTGCCAAGGCTGACGCCGGTCAATCTATTATTGAACCGAAACCGGTAAATCTTGACGCATTGGTTACTAAATATATCGACGACCATCACTCTTACATAGAGGGCAAGGGCTTTACACTGGAAACCGATATAGCTTCTCCCGTCCCCCCGTTATGGTTGATGTAGATAGTTTCAAAACCATTATCAGTAATTTGATTGAAAACTCTATTAAGTACAGTGATGATGAAAAATATCTGGCTATATCCCTGAAGCAAAGATGACCAGGAAGTTAAACTTAAAGTATCAGACCGGGGAGTGGGCATAGCCAAAAAAGCGTTAAAACACATTTTTGAAAAATTTTACCGCGTGGAAGATACCCTTACCGCACAAAGTAAAGGTCACGGACTGGGCCTTTCCATCGTAAAAAACCTTATGGAATTAAACGGTGGAGAAATTCAAGTCAAAAGTGAAAAAGGTGAAGGATCCACGTTTATCGTTTCTTTCCCTATCTTAGTAAACTACACGCAAAATACTAATTTCCTCTGAGACGAATATTCAACCAAGAAAAAGCAAGACAGACCAAAATATGTCGGACAAAACTAAAAAAATCGTGATCGTTGAAGACGAACCCAGTCTTATCTTCACACTGCAGGATACGCTCGAAAATGAAGGGTATGATGTATTTGTGGCCGAAGAGGGTAGAACCGGCCATCGAAATTGTTAAAAAAGAAAATCCGGACCTTATGCTGCTGGATCTGATGCTGCCCGGCATGAGCGGCTACGATGTCTGCAAGAAAGTTCGCAGCATGAACTACACCTTCCCGATCATTATCCTTACTGCCCGTGACCAGGAGATCGACAAGGTTACCGGCTTGAATATTGGAGCTGACGATTATATGACCAAGCCTTTTGGTGTAAAGGAACTGCTGGCGCGAATTCAGGCTCGGCTTAGACGATCAGAAACCTACTCCAAGGCAAAGCCGATCAACGACCTGCAGCTTGATCCCGTAACCATCGACCTGAAAAATGCGGTAGCCGTACATCCTGAAGAGGGTAAAATAGAGCTCACCACGCGTGAAGTTGAACTGATCCGCTACCTGGCTTCCCATGCCAACGAACCTGTTTCGCGGTGATGCGCTGCTAGAAAATGTATGGCGTTATGAACACAGCACCAACACGCGGACTGTGGATGTGCATATCTCAAAACTCCGATCTAAAATAGAGGAATATCCCGACGATCCCCGGTACCCTGGTCACCTTGCACGGTGTAGGCTATATGCTGAAAATGGATTGAGGATAGAAAAACAGCGTTTATTGAATCCAAAAATAATGTGGGATAGTATAGTTGAACATTACGTATCAATTTCTTTCAAGGACACACTTTCTGCTTTAAAATCGGTAATAAACTGAACAAAGTTCTGGATCTGATTCTCCAGCAGCTGCTGTTGAAAAGAGTCCTTGATACCCGCCTCTTCATCAAAATTCTGATCAACGCGTGGTATATATACCCGTTCTGGAAGAATATAGGCATTGCGATAGCTGAATACCTGCTGCAGCTGCTCAACAGCACGCAAAGCACCTAATGCTCCATTGGCCTCTCCGACAAAACAGATCGGTTTTTTTTCTAGACCACTGGGATATGGCAGGTAATCGATCACCAGTTTTAAAATACTGGGATAGCCGCCTTTATACTCTGGAACGACCACGCAAAGTCCATCCGCACGGAGCATTTCACTGGCAAACTTATCGACCTTTTCCAGCTCTTCCCCGTACTGCCCACCGCTCACATCTTCAAGCGAAAATCTCGCAGATTAATAATTTCAGGTACCACATTGTCAATTTCACTGTATTTCTCCTTCAGATATTTGGCAACCCGCAGAGCGTTGGAATCCCGCCGATCGGTGCCGCTGATGATATTTAAACTAACCATAGTTCTTGGTGAATTTGTTGGGTAAAACTATACCAAAATTGCACCAAAATAATTCCTTCTAAACAATTTAAGTCTTTCTTAAAATAAACCTTACTAATTAATGTATTTATAAATTAATTAATAAATTTATTTTGTATTTTTATATTTATGCCTTATAATATTCTTCGGAATTAGATAATTACTTTACAATACTAAGTAATGAAAAAATCAAGAATCGGAATGATATTACTTATGCTGTTCGCCGGTATCCCTGCGGCTGCCATAGCTATGCCCGATTCTCCAGATACTCTTTTCTCAGCGGTGCAAGTTGAAGTCGGCTCAGATAAGACCTTCATCGATTTATTGTGGATTATGATCGCCGCCTTCCTGGTTTTTTTCATGCAGGCAGGCTTTGCCCTTGTGGAAACAGGATTTACACGTGCCAAGAATGTGGCCAATATCATGATGAAAAATCTGATGGATTTTGGTCTTGGCACCATCTTTTTCTGGATCTGCGGTTTTGCGATTATGTACGGGACCGATTTTTTCGGTCTTTTTGGGACCTCCAACTTTTTCCTCTCTGAGGCGGTTACCCCCAATGGTCAACTTGATGCCTGGATGTACGGTTATTGGTTTTTCCAGGCTGTATTTGCGGCAACGGCCGCCACTATCGTCTCAGGGGCTATGGCCGAACGAACAAAGTTTACTGCCTATATTGTCTGTACTATTTTTATCACAGCATTAATTTACCCGGTTGTCGGTCACTGGATATGGGGCGGTGGCTGGTTGTCTAATTTGGGATTTTATGACTTTGCAGGCTCTACCGTCGTCCACGGAGTAGGTGCATGGGCAGGGCTTGTAGGCACCATGTTCCTGGGACCCAGATTAGGTCGTTTTGTTAAAGGAAAAGCGAAGAATATTCCCGGCCACAGCGTGGCCCTGGGCACGCTGGGTGTTTTTATTCTCTGGCTTGGGTGGTTTGGATTCAATCCCGGAAGCACCCTGGGCGCGGACCTCTCAATGGCACGAATTGCTGTTACCACGAACCTGGCAGCTGCGGGCGGGGCTGTTGCTGCCATGATTGCCATTTGGATCAAAATCGGAAAACCAGATCTGAATTTTACACTTAATGGTGCTTTGGCGGGATTGGTGGCAATTACGGCCGGATGTGCCGTCGTATCTCCAGCCTCGGCCATTCTTATTGGCTCCATTGGCGGATTGAGCATGATTATGGGAACGATTCTTCTTGAAAAAGCAGGTATTGATGACCCTGTGGGAGCTATCCCCGTACACGGATTTGCCGGTGTTTGGGGAACTATCGCCGTTGGATTGTTTGCCCAGTCTCCCTACTCAACCCAGTTTACGGGCCTTTTCTTTGGCGGGAGCCCGATGCAACTTTATGTACAGGTGCTCGGAACAGTAGTCGTTTTTTTCTGGACTATCGCCTCCACTTATCTCGTATTTAAAGGGATCCAGCTGTTTCACGGCTTGAGAGTAAGCCCCGAAGAAGAACTGAACGGGCTGGATCAAAATGAACACGGAATGACCGCGTATCCCGATTTCTTTGGCGTAAATGATGCACGGGAAATGATGGATCTGGATACGCAACAGGAACTCGATTTAATCAACAACGCCATCCTTCCTGTTGATATAAACGCTGGCTCTTAATTCCCGGGAGCTAGCACTTTTCCCCAAAGCAGGACCGGTTACCCTTCCCGGTCCTGCTTCCTTCCTTGTTGATCGTTCTTAACCTGCTGCCGTATTTTTTGCAGCCGATCCCACAATTTAGCCTCACGTCCTATACTGCCGGGATCGTACCATGATGTTCCTTCAAGTTTCTCGGGCAAATATTGCTGTTCCGTCCAGTTGTGAGGATAAGAATGAGGATAGCGGTAGTCGTCTGAAGCGTTTTTCTTATCGAGATAGCGGGCCTCTTTGGAGTTGGCCGTTTTATCCCGAAGATGCGGTGGAACCCCTTTCGTGCCCTGACTTTTGATCTCACTTTGCACAGAAAAAACGGCACCTGTACTGTTGCTTTTAGGTGCCAGGGCAAGGTAGATACAGGCATGCGCCAGGAAATAGAGGCCCTCAGGCATGCCACATTTTGTGAAAGCTTCATGAGCCGAATTAACCATCGAGAGGGCGTGCGGATCGGCCATGCCTACATCTTCGGACGCCAGGATTAGCATGCGGCGAAAAATAAAATTGGGGTCGTCTCCACCCTCCAACATAGAGACCATCCAGTAAAGTGCTGCATCGGCATCGGAACCGCGCATCGATTTGATGAAGGCGGAGGCGTAATGGTAATGTTCATCCCCAGTACCCTGGTATCGTACATTTCGCTTTTGGATGCATTCCTTCGCTATTTCAAGGTCAATATACACTTTTCCCTCTTCATCCTTGTCGCTGGAAAGCACGGCCACTTCCAAAGCATTCAGAGCATTTCGAATATCACCTCCGGCAAATTCAGCAAGATGCGTTTTGGCGGCGTCGGTCAGCACCACATCTTTATGACCCAGCCCTCGCTCCTCGTTCTGAAGTGCACGCTCGATCATCGTTTTAACATGCTGAACCTGAAGATCGTACAATTCAAAAAGCTGGCAGCGCGACAACAGGGGATTCACCAGCGAATAATAGGGATTTTCCGTAGTGGCTCCGATCTAGCGTTATTACACCAGATTCCAAGTGGGGCAGCAGTGCATCCTGCTGGGCTTTGTTCCAACGATGAATTTCATCCACAAACAGGATGGTTTTCTTGCCATTCATCTGCTGTATTTTTTGGGCGCGCTCTACCACCTGCCGCAGATCTTTGATGCCATCGAGCACCGCATTGAGCACCTCGAACTTGGCGTTGATCTCCCGAGATATCACGTGGGCCAGCGTCGTTTTACCGGAACTCGGGGGGCCATAAAAAATCAGCGAGCCAATTACGCCGCTTTCAATCATACGTCGAAGCATCTTGCCTTCTCCGACGATATGATCCTGACCGACAAACTCCTCAAGAGAATCGGGACGCATGCGGGTTGCCAGTGGCTCATGGGGATTGGCTACCGATCGTTTATTCTTCTGATCGGACTCCCCACTGGAATTTGGCTGTTCCTCTTCAAAAAGATTCATTGCACATTTTGAATGTTAAGTACTGAATTTAATTAGATAGCTACTTCACGTATTATTTCAACATTCACCATCCAAAAATTTAGTATTGCAGAAAAGTATGCCGATATGAAATCAACTTGGTGATCAAAAACTTTCAACATCATTAAAGCCTCTGTAACGCTGGCACTGTGGTTTTCTGTATTCTTAAATCCCGTACCCCAAGCCATACTTACAATGGCAGGTTATCATGTTTTTTCTGAGGGATGGAATCAACTTTATTTTCGGAAAATTCAAGTGCTTTTATGAGGCGTTCGCGGGTTTCTTCCGGCAGAATCACATCATCCAGGTAACCCCGCTCGGCAGCTTTGTAGGGATGGGCGAACTGCTCTTTGTAGTAATCGACCAACTCCTGTTCTTTCGCTTCGGGATCGTCTGCATTCTCAATCTCTTTACGGAAGATAATTTCAACCGCACCTTTGGGTCCCATAACCGCAATTTCAGCTGTTGGCCAAGCCACATTAAAATCTGCCCGGATATGCTTTGAGTTCATCACATCGTAGGCACCACCATAGGCTTTGCGGGTGATGACGGTCATTTTGGGCACGGTTGCCTCACAAAATGCATACAGCAGCTTGGCTCCGTGCTTGATAATACCGCCCCACTCCTGGTCAGTTCCGGGCAGGAATCCGGGTACATCTTCGAACGTGAGCAGTGGAATATTAAAAGCATCACAAAAGCGAACAAAACGGGCCCCTTTCAGCGAAGCATCAATATCCAGCACACCGGCCAACGACAGCGGCTGATTCGCCACAACACCGATACTCTTGCCATCCAACCGGGCAAACCCCACAACAATATTGTCAGCGTAATGTTCATGCACTTCCATGAAGGAATCACGATCTGTAATTCCCTGAATTACATCTTTAATGTTATACGGTTTGTTGGGATTGAGCGGTACAATATCGCCCAGCTTTTCCGCTTTCGCTGGGTCGGGATCTTTCGGTTCTTTCCGGGGTGGTTTCTCCTCGCAGTTCAAGGGCACATAATCCATCAGCTGACGGATGTGTTGAAGGCAGAGAGCATCATTTTCTTCGGCAAAATGGGCTACACCCGATTTGGTACTATGAGCACTGGCACCGCCGAGTTCTTCAGAACTTACTTCTTCATGCGTTACTGTTTTAACCACGTTGGGACCAGTGACGAACATATAGCTGGTATTCTTGACCATAAACACAAAATCAGTGAGGGCCGGACTGTAAACCGCACCGCCTGCACAAGGTCCCATCACCGCTGATATTTGGGGCACTACTCCAGACGCCATGCTGTTGCGCCAGAACACTTCCGCATACCCCCCGAGTGAGGAAACCCCCTCCTGGATACGAGCACCTTCCGGAATCGTTCAGCCCGATGATGGGAATACCATTTTTCATCGCCAGATCCATAATTTTGCAGATCTTCTCGGCATGCGTCTCAGAAAGGGATCCGCCAAAGACTGTAAAATCCTGGCTAAAGATATAGACCGGACGGCCGTTAATTTTACCCTGACCCGTTACAACGCCATCACCGGCAGGGCGTTTTTCATCTAGCCCAAAATCAGTACTCCGATGCTTAACGAACGAGCCAACCTCTTCAAAGGAATCCTCATCCAGTAGAATATCAATGCGTTCCCGGGCCGTCAGTTTTCCCTTGTCGTGCTGCTTATCTATTCGTTTCTGTCCGCCGCCTTTTCTTGCCTCTTCCCGTTTACGCTTAAGCTCGTCTACCTTTTCCTGCTTGCCCATACACCTAATTCTGCTGCTGATTAGATTTAGTTTCGTTCGTAAAATAGCTCTGTAGTCGATCAGTAAAGTCCACCGCGGCCTCAGAATACATATCCACCAAATTCCGTTTAAAGATGTACCGATCAATAAAGTCGCTGGCCCTGCGCCATTTTCTCATCGCTGCAATCTCTTCAAGCGCCTGTTCATAGGCTTCTTCACCGCCTTTAAAGATCTCGTTTACAAACCGTTCGCGATCGTCTTCCAGCATTTTTTTAATTTTATTCAACCGCTTTTCGTTGGGGTTTTTCGGCTTGTTGAAATCAATTAGCGGCTCCTGTTCGTCCTCCTCTTCTCGGACCTCTTCCTCTGACTGCTGCTCTTCCCATGGCGCGTCCTCTTCCGAACTGATAAACTTCTGCCAGATCGGTCCATCTTCTTCCTGCTGCAGAGCCTCGAACGAAGATTCATCGCCAGATTCCTCATCATAGGATTCCTCTTTCTCGACCGGAGTCCCGGTATCCTCCAACTCCGACTCGCTACTGGTTTCCGTCTCAATAAATTCATCGAATGTGGAGTCAGCCTCTATAGCGGTATCGGATTCATCCTCAGAATCCCAATCTTCAAAAGATGAATCTATTTCTTCTTCGTAATCGGTTTCTTCATGATCAGCTGCTGGCTTTTCTTTCTCAGAGTCATCCCTAAACAGTTTTAATTTCTCTTTATCGGTCAGGCTAAAGGGCTGCGGTGCTTGTTTTTCTTCCAGATCATCTCCGGCGAACACATCATTGAGCAACCATTGATCATCTCCTGTATCTAAATCGTCTGCTGGAGATACTTCCTGTTCTTCTTCCTTGTTGGCTCACTATAGAACGTGTTTAGTGATGATTCCTCTTCAGACTCTAACTGATCTGCTTCATGGTCATCTGATTCTTCCTTTTGGTACGGTTTGATATATACGTATTCTCGTTCACTGTCTGCGTTCTTAACCAACCCTTCCCAACCGGTATAGCCAGCAGGTGGATCAGGGAGGATGCCTGCTCCTCGAATAGTTCATCCTGCTCGTCATCGTCAGGCAGGTCGGGAGAGGAGAGCACTTCGATAAGTTCAGAACGATTCAAAGACCGGCTCATCACGTCGAACTGGCGGGCAAGGCGCGGCATGTTTTTATCCTCAAAAAAGAGCCTGAGCAGACTAGAATCTATCTCCCCCTCCATCAGGATAAAAAGCGGTTCAAGCATCTGGGCCCAATTCAAGGGGGTGTATTTGGAAACCAGCTTCTCATCGGCCTGGGCGATAATATTAGCACAGAGCTCTTTACCAAGCTCATCCATTTGCTTTTTCTCCATATAGCGCGGCAAAAGTGAAGCAAAGTGACGATAAACCACGATGGCGTCTAGCCGATCGACCAGCTCGTTGTATTGCAAGGTATCATCAGCGCCAAAAATGACATCCGGGAGATTCTTCCGCGGCTGCACCAAAATATCCACAATATCACTAATGGCCGTTTCTATCACCGGCTGGGCATAGCTTTGCGGCAGCCGCGCCTGGGCACGAATAGCACTTACGAACTGCTGCCAAGCTTTTTGCACGGTATCTGACTCCATATTAGCCCATTCTGTTTCTGGCAATAAGATGGACTCGGCTAAATTACGCTCCAGCTCAACTCGTATCCGCATCACCACAAATTTTGGGAAGCCGTGGCTGAGCATAACGCTTAGCTTGAACTCTTTTTCATACTCTGGAAGCTGATTGACCAGCCGCTTTGTAATATGTTTTATAACGTTTTCCATAAATTCAGATCGAAATATATAGTCTCATTGAAGGTAACACAACTAAATTCGCTGATCATTTGACAGTTAATTGACCCGCTCACGAACTGTTTTTATTGCGGTTACATTACCTATCTGGCAGTAACATTGCGACTTGTTAAAGATCTGCAGCTCGTTTTATTATCCCTTGATGCTGTATGTAGCAATATACTTCCCATCTCGAAATAATGATCCGTTATATCAAAATCTTTTTACAAATTTGTGATTATGCTTTCCCTTTTTACCTTTGGACCATGATTTCAGTTAATGTACACAACCTGGGCAAACGATACGGCTCTACTACGGTTTTCAAGAACCTTTCATTCAGCTTTGATACAGGAGTATTGGGAATCGCTGGCTCAAACGGTTCAGGTAAGTCTACCCTGCTAAAATGCCTGGCCGGGCTGGAACGTGTCTCTTCCGGAACAATTACCTGGAGACAGGATGAGCATCAGCTTTCAGAAATCGATTTCAGAAAACGGCTGGGGTTTGTAGCTCCCTACATCAACCTGTACCACGAACTGACCGTCCGAGAAAACCTGGAGCTGGTTTTACAACTCCGAAAAAGAGAGATTTCCCATCAAAAAAAACAAGAATTGTGGAATCAGCTGCAACTGACCGGGCTGGAAGAGAAGCATTTCGGAGAGCTTTCGACCGGGCAGCGGCAGCGGGCACGCCTGGCCTGTACGCTGAGCTATGATCCGTCCATATTATTTCTTGACGAACCGGAGCCAACCTGGATGAACAGGGACGTGAAATGATACAACATGTTCTGAGAAATTTTCGGGCTGAGAGAAGGCTTGTACTGCTGGCATCAAATGATCCCGACGAGCTAGACCTGGCCGATTCTATTTTTTCAGTGGAACAGTAAAGAAGTTTTTACCCTGAACTGCATTTTCTGCCTGTTGTCCTGTCAGCAGCGTTCACCCTGGCAGCATTCTTCCGCATTAACGCCGCACTTGGCACACTGACCGTGACCATGCACCCAGACCAGGGGCGCTTCTGATCCACAGAAAGAGCATATACGTGATTTGGGACTTTCTTTCTGATTTTTTCCTGCTGCTGTTGGTCAGCTTTCTATTCCTGGTCATAGTACTCATCATTCAGTAGCTTCTGCGTAGACGACTTCGAGGTTTTGAGAGAGGGTCCACCAGTCGGCATACTGGAACTGTGGGAAATCATCCATCTGGTTTTTATTGATGATCTCCTCCTTGCTCCTGCCCGCTTCCAGGCCGGATTCCACATGTTCTACCATTGCCGACAGGTAGTTCCGCATCACCATCACATCCTCCTTGCTGCCAGCGACACCAAAATCGGGGTTGCCGTGACCAAATATGAAAATCGCATCTGACGGCAGTTCATTGGTGGCTTTTTCCAGAACCGTCACCCAGTTATGGATGGAAGCTCCGGACGGACGATCAGTATATGGGATTGATCTTCACCGGTTGAACACGAGATCTCCCAAATGCGCCACGTTGGCCCGCTCAGAACATAGATGACCCAGTCGCCGCTGGTGTGCGCCGGACCATAGTAGCTAAGGTGCACTGTCTCGTTACCAAGATCCATCTGCCAAGATTCATTATAGGTTGTTCCAGGAAGGGCCGGTGTTTCTTCGCCCTCCTCTGCACCCTGTTTCATCAGCGTGGGTACGTTCTGGTGAGCGACCAGCTGCTTAGCGGTACCTTCAACACATGCTCTGCTGGTATGATCTCCATGATGGTGCGCGTCAGAAGCATATCAAGCGGATGGGTAGTGCGTCTCCTGCAGGCCCGTTAGGCAGTTTTTAGCCGTTTCAGGGTATTGGGAGTCCATGATTACGAAACCGTTGATCTGCGGCCAGCCAGCCGATGGTTCCTCCCTGTTCAGTAAAATAGCCCACATTCCGTCGGATACTGGTAAATGTTCCAGGCATTGACTTATTAGCCAGCGAGCGGTTGAAAGGCAGTGCCATGGCGGCTGCAGCCATTGTTGAACGGGTAATAAATTGTCGGCGATTCATAAGAGTGGAATTAAATGAAGGCGTTTCAGCTACTGAATTTATTACTCTATAAATAAAAGTAGTTCCCGACTGTTCCAGTGTCACCCAATTAACAACAGAATAGCCCCGTGAGGGAAATGATGACCTGACTTCTCATTCTCGAACTCAATTTCATGAGCTTGGGTTTTCAGGAATATTGCGAGATCGCCCTCTTCGGCCTGCATACCAATATAGCGGGTTTGGCTCGTATTCTCTTTCCATGGTTCATCCAGCTCCTGAGAGGGAATCGGGTAGCCGGGGCCCGTTTTAATCACATAGCCGCTCTGAATCTCCTCTTTTTCCTGAACAGTTGCAGGTAGAACCAACCCACTTTTAGTGCGAGCTTCCATTTCACGCGGCTTTAGCAGTACGCGGTCGCCTACAACAATAAATTTATCTACTGAGTTAAGATAGTCTTGAATCATCTTATATCATTCGCTCCTTGGTGCTCAACTTAAGTTGTTTTTAAAGAACCTGCTTTTCACAAAATTCGTTTAGGTACTGTGTGCATTATCATGCATTTGCGTGGTAATTCATCGTTTAAATATCCAGTTAGTTCTCAAACGCGAATATAGACCGTTTTTATGGACAACACCAAAATGTCTAACAAACTGTGCCTTGTTACTGGTGCCAATTCCGGGATCGGCAAGGCAACTGCCAAAAAACTTGCCGAAAAGGGACTGTACGTTATTATGTTGTGCCGCAGCGAACAGCGAGCTGAAAAAGCCCGAGAGGATATTATCAACCAAACAGGGAACTCCAGCATTGAAATTATACTGGCCGATCTGTCACTTCAGCATGATATTCGGCAAGCTGCCCGTGAAGTAAATGATCGATTTGACCAGCTGGACCTGCTCATCAACAACGCGGGCTTTATCTGTTCTTCGCGGGAGGAAACCCCTGAAGGCATAGAAAAAACGTTTGCCGTGAACCACCTGGCTCCCTTTCTATTTACCAACCTTTTGCTGGATCCCCTCAAAGCTGCGCCCGAAGCACGAGTGGTAAACGTGTCTTCCGAGGCACACCGAACAGTCTCTTCTGTGTTTAATCTCGGCAATCTGCAGTTGCAAAAACAGTTCAGCCCCATGAAGGCATACGGACTGTCCAAGCTCTGCAACATTATGTTTACCAGAGAACTGGCCCGGCGTACTGCCGATACATCCGTAACTACCAACGCGCTGCATCCGGGGGTGACACGCACCAATCTTACCGATGATGCCAGCTGGTTGATGCATCTGCTATTTACGATCGGGAAGCCTTTTATGAAATCACCTGAAAGGGGGGCCAAAACATCGGTGTATCTTGCCACTTCTGATGAGGTTAAAGAGATTAGCGGGGCTTACTTCAAAAACAAAAAGAAAATTAAGCCAGCAAAAATAGCCCTGGATGACGAGTTGTGCAGGAAGCTTTGGAAAAAAAGCGCGGAGCTTACAAACTTGAATTAGTTTCCTGATTTTTTAGTCCATTATCACCAAAAGAAAACTAGTTTTTTTAACAGTATTTTGCGTGCTCGTTTATTTAACGCCTTTAATTCCGATTCATCAATGCCTATCTGCTCGAAGTTAAACTCCATCTGCGCAAAAAACTCTTCGTAGTCTAGTATGCCAAGATGCTGGAAAAAGACTTTTATTTGAGAGCGTATAAAGTCCTGATAATGCTCTTCTATAATATCCAGTATTTGTTCCCACCGCTCCGGATGTACTGAAAATTCAACGCCCAGTCCGGCCGCATCATCCCGCAAGTCACTACCAAGGCAGAGCCTGATTTGATCCTCTAATTTGTCGGTATCTATATCGGTGCGGCGCAGTACTTTGGGACCACGTTTACCTCCATTAGCCTGGGGAAAATAGCTTTTCCAAATGGCATTTGTCGATGGATGGTGATAATACGCTTCTTCCCGGGTATTGTCCTTTCTAAGCTGGACCATCTCTTTTATGAGGGCAATTTGCTTGTGGTAGTCTAATACGTACATGTTGTAGATGGTTTGGTTTTTCTTAGTGCCCCCTGAATGTATATATGTAAGAGTACACAATCAGGTTACGGCCTAATGTAGATAATTTCCAGATGAATCAGTTCCCTGATGACGATATTTAATTCAATTTCTTATTTGTAGAGCAAGAATTGCTATTTGTTCCCCAAACAGGATTATTAGATTTGTTGCTTAAACAACTTTGTTACGGTTTCTAGGCCCCTGCGAAACAAGCTTCTCTTTTTCCATTGGGAAGGGTGGACTTTATCGCAATGTTCAAGGTCTTTCACAAAATGTTCATTGAGTTCCTGGCACAGTTCTGGATCGATAAGAACAAGGTTTACCTCTTCATCCTTAAGCATAGAACGATGGTTAAAGTTGGCCGACCCGATACAGCTTATCGCGTCGTCAATGCAAATGATTTTGGAGTGCAGCATCGTCTTTTGGTAGTACCACAGGGTTATATCCGCATCCAGCAGTGGTTTGAAGCTGTCCTCCCCAGCAATTTTTGCAACCCGCTTATCAATATTAGCGCCCGGCATCATGATATCAATTTTGACACCATCACATGCCTTTTTTTTCAGAAGGTCGACGATTACACTATCCGGATTAAAATAGGCCGTAGTGATACGAATACGGTTTTCAGCCATCGAAATTAGCGTTTGGTAGAGCATCATAATATCGCTCCAGCGTACTGATGGAGATGTACGCACCACCTGTATTTTGGTACCGTCACCGTTCATTTTGGAGGTGGCATTATCCCAGTATTTGTCTACCGACAACGGGCGACCCGTTTCAATCCAGTTTTCCATAAACGCGGCATGAAGCCCAAATACCGCAGGACCCTTAATTTTGAAGTGCGTTTCGCGCCATTCATTATTATTTCTGGCATCACCCTCCCACTCTTCTGCAATGCCTACTCCCCCGGTAAAAGCGACTTTTCGATCACAGATAAGCACCTTGCGGTGGGTTCGGTTATCGGTTTTCCAGAGTTTCCACTGGGGGATGGGGCGAAACCACTCAATCTGGACATCGCTCTGTTTCATCTGCTGTTGAAGTTCCTCTGGCATAAAGGCCGCTCCAAAACTATCCAGGATAACCCGAACTTCTACTCCCTCACGCGCCTTTTGAGAAAGCGCATCCGCAAAACGGGTGGCTATATTGCCGCTCCAATACACAAACGTGAGAAAATCGATTCGTTCTTCCGCTTTGTGAATCGCATCCAGCATAGCCGGGAAAATTTCTTTCCCGTTTTGTAATACTTCAATGCTGTTACCCTGCGAGAATGGTATTCCCAGCGAACTTTCAAGCTTATACTGGTGACTTATTAGTGGACTTTGGTCAGTGGATAATTCACTTTCCTTTTCCTGTTTCTCCTTCATCAGTTTTCATCCCAGTATGGATTGCTTAAACAGCTGAACGTCTACCAAAAATAAGCGAAATCACAAATAACAAAAGGAATACGTAAAACAGAATCTCAGCAATTCCTGCTGCGGCTCCTGCAACTCCTCCAAATCCGAGTACTGCGGCAATAATGGCGATAATTAAGAATGTAATACTCCAGCGTAACATAATTTATCCTTATTTAAAGAGGATTTACTTCTTTGAAACCAATAAAACAATACCCAATAGTAGCACTACGGCGGATATTACCACGGGCAAAATACTCCCCTGGCTTACAACGACATCCATCCCCAGCATACTAAAGCTTTCCGATTCATTCAGATAGTTAATGCCGGTATAGATAAAAAATGCTAATCCACCAATAGTTAAAATAGATCCAGTTACTTTTTTCATAGTCTCAATTTTTATTGAATCAGATTGTACATCTTATAAAAGAATTATGGCTCATTTGTTCCGACATGCTGCTAAAAAGATAGCTATATGTCCAACCATTAACTACTTGATTTTAATAGATATAATCAGGTAGATAGATTTGTTACCTAAAAAATGATACCGAGCTTGCAGTTAGGCTCTTTTTTTTGAATATAATTCAAGGTGAGGTACTTGATTACCCAAAAGAGATCTGAAACAAGCTCAAGTTATGATATGGAAAAGAAAGAATGTCCGGGTTGTGCTATAGAAGTGGTTGCAGATGCAGACGTGTGCCCATATTGTGGATATGAATTTCCAAAGCAGCCGTGGAGTGTACAGATTGCAGCAATAATTATGATTATTTTACTGCTCTACTACTTTGTTTTCTAATAACTAGGATAGAAGTTAGTGTCCGGCTACCCGCCTAAATTGAGCTGATAGACCTTCCAGCTATCGTTCTTTGTTTGATACACTTGTGCCGTAAAATGAACCCTCACTGAATCCCCGGATCGGTCTGGAATATCAACGTAGCTTTTTACCTTGTAATTCTGTTTGCTTCCTCTATCCAGCCGTTCAACCTCAACGCTGTTGCTGTTCCAGGAAAACTGGAGAGATGATGGAGAATCAAGCTCTTCCGTGATCGCTTTCTGCACTGCCTCGTAAGCACCGATCCAATCGTCCTCGTTGCGATAATTTTTCTCTGAGGGTCGCACGCCGCTTTTTTCAACTCCCAAATTTGGGTTTGGGGAATTTCCGTCATCATTCAGCATAGTAACACCCATCGTAACCAACGCAATACCCAGCAACAGAGCAGTAAAATCTACATTTTTCAACATAGTGAACCTCAATGTCCTAAGCTATTTATTAACTTCATTAAAAGTTCTTAATAAATATATCACTTTTTACTGACTTATCATTCATTTTGTAGCAATTTTTCCCAAAATACTGTAAAAACTATCTATCTAGTAAATATTTATACTAAATATCTTATAAATTCTTAATAATTAATAATATAAAAATGGAGAAGGCATCTTATATCTACTAGTAAAAGCATAAAATTGTTCCCCCAGAGAAAATTTATTTGGCAAAATAAAAAAGGCCTTTCAATAGCTGTTGAGCTATCAAAAGGCCTTAATAGTCGGGACGACAGGATTTGAACCTGCGACCCCACGACCCCCAGTCGTGTGCGCTACCGGACTGCGCCACGTCCCGAAAATATGTTACATGCAATTGCTGATAACTGCATCGTATTAAATGATGCACAAGGTAAGAGTATACCGGTCAAAACTCAACTTTTGCTTTGACAAAGTTCAACCAATACGCCATTGTTATCCTTGGGATGAACAAAGGCAACCAGTTTATTATCAGCGCCCTCAACCGGCTCTTCGCTGAGTAGCCGAAACCCTTCCTCCCGGAGCCGATCCATTTCTTTATGTATATCCTCCACTTCGAACGCTACATGATGCATACCCTCTCCATGGTTATCCACATATTTTTTGATAACCGAGTTCTCCCCGGCCGCTCCCAGAAGCTCAACCTTCGATTCGCCGGTGCGGAAAAAAGCCGTGTCCACCTGCTGGCTATCCACTATTTCCCGCTTGTAGCATTCCGTATCAAGTAGAGACTCATAGGTTTCTATCGCCTTTTCCAGGTTTTTAACGGCAATCCCGATATGATCTATATGCATAGCAGGTCCTGTTAATTGGAGCTGTAAAGTCAAACATTTATTTATGCAGAAAGATCAGATTCCGCATGAACATTTTTATGAAGTCAAACTGACGTAATGAAGACCTTCCACACCGTCAAGCTTTATGATCTTTTCAAGCTCGCTGTCCGTGAGCGGCTTATCAACTGCAACCGCTGTAATCGCCTTTGAGCCTTTCTGCGTACGGCCCAGGCTGAGGGAAGCAATATTGATACCCTGCTCGGCAAGTGCACCACTAACCGCTGCCAGCATGCCTGGTTTGTCTATATTTTTGTACATCAGGATATCGCCTTCCAGTCGAAGTTCAATGCCAAATCCATCAATCATGACGATGCGGTAGTCTTCATCACCAAACACTGTTGCAGAGATTTCCTTGTATTCGGCATCTCCGTCTATGCTAATTGTAACCAGCTCATTAAAAGTCTTGGTTTCACTAGCGGTTGTTTCCTTGATCTTAAAGCCGCGATCTTCAGAATAATGACGGGCGTTAATCAGGTTGATCGCCTCACTAACGTGGTGCGAAAGCATCCCTTTGAGGATGGAGTCGGTAAGCACATCGGCGTATTTTGCGCATTCCCCGGAATATTCAAAAGAGAAGGTACTGGTATGCTCGGGGGCCAACTGAATCGCCATACTGCCCAGTTTTCGGCCAGCGCCAGGTAAGGCTGTACTTCTTCATTGGTGATCAGAGAGATCGACTTGCCATTCAGACTACCTTTAAAGCTTTTCTCCTCCAGTGCATCTGACATCTGGTAAGCGATCTGCTCGGCCACCTTTTCCTGGGCCTCTTCAGTGGAGGCCCCAAGGTGTGGAGTAGAAATAATTTTTGGATGCTTCAGTAATTCATACAGCTCCTCTGATGGTGGCTCCTGGGTGTACACATCCAATGCAACGCCTGCCAGCACGCCTTCATCAAGCAAACCGGGTAGATCAGCTTCTTCATAGATACCGCCGCGGGCGCAGTTTACCAGGAACATGCCTTTCTTCATTTTGTCGGCTTTCTCTTTTGAGATCAGTCCTTTCGTTTTTTCCGTGAGCGGGGTGTGCACAGTCAGGAAATCAGCCATGCCAAGCAGCTCATCCAGCTCGACCAGCTCGACGCCTATACTCTGCGCTTTTTCGTGGGAGGCAAATGGATCATACGCCTTGACCGTCATACCAAATTCCTGCATACGCTTGGCTACTTCTGAGCCAATTTTTCCGAGTCCCACAATTCCCAATGTTTTGCTGTGTACCTCGGTACCCATGTACTTTTTACGATCCCAGCCGCCATTTTTCACTTTGTCAACTGATTGCGGAATGTTACGCGCAATAGCCAGAATCATCCCACAGGTGTGTTCTGCTGTAGAAATAGTGTTCCCGTCTGGCGTATTCATTACGAGTACGCCGTGGGCGGTGGCAGCGGGAATGTCAATATTATCAACCCCGACACCGGCACGGCCAATTACTTTCAAATTGTCAGCGTGCTTTAGGAGTTCGGGCGTAATTTTTGTAGAACTGCGAACAACAATGCCATCGTAGTCGGCAATCTCTTCATACAGCTCCTCATCGGTTAAACTTGTTTTGCGTACGGCTTTCATACCGCGGTCAGAGAACACTTTTTCACAACGTTGATCTACGTTATCTGCAAGTAATATTTTGTAAGACATGGATTCTATTATGGTTTGTTTTTATACTTCTAAAAAATCTGATATTAGAGTTCGTAATTGATCGGTGCCGGTGCTGTTTTCGGATGAGCTCACTATAATAGGAACTTCAATATTCATATCATCCAAAATATCTTCTAACCGGAATTTAGATTGGTTTTGCTTATTGCGTGAAAGCTTATCGCTCTTGGTCAGTACCACACAAAACGGCAGTCGGTTTGCCCCCAGCCAATAAAAAAACTGCTCATCCAGATCTGTGGGCTCATGCCGAATATCTACCAAGTGTATAACCAGACGAAGAGTCGACCGTTTCAAAAGATAGTCACGAATATCGCGACCCCAACGCTCACGTTCCTCTTTGGGCACCTTAGCATAGCCAAATCCCGGTAAATCTACAAAATAACTCGTTTCGTCCACCAGGTAGTAATTCATCTGCTGAGTTTTGCCCGGAGTGTTGCTGGTGTGGGCCAACCCTTTGCGCCGCAATAGTGAATTGATGAGCGATGATTTACCCACATTGGAACGACCGGCAAAGCACACTTCCGGGTAAAGGGGATCGGGACATTCGGCAAGTGAAGGAGCACTAGTTACAAAATTTGCTTTCTTAAACTGCATTAAACAATCTCGTTTTCCTCTTTTTCTACCCCAAAATTAACGGGCACGGGATATTTCTCCGTAAAGCAAGCCGTACAGTATCCCTTTTCTGAAATATTAGCTTCTTTCACCGCATTTACGAGCCCATCTGGTGAAAGATACCGGAGGCTGTCTACCCCGATCTCCTTGGCCATCATGGAGATATCCCGATCAAAACGGTTGGCCATCAATTCATCTTCAGGGCTTGGAAAATCCATCCCGTAATAACAGGGGCTGATAATCGGCGGAGAACTCACCAGAAAGTGGATCTCTCTGGGATTGGCATCTCGAATCATATCCACAAGATACCGCGAGGTGGTTCCACGCACGATGGAATCATCCACAATAATTACAGAACGACCTTCAATAACACCTTGTACGGTATTGAATTTGGTGCGTACTTTCTGCTCCCTCGATTTCTGACCTGGCGAAATAAAGGTGCGGCCTACATAGTGGTTTCGGATCAGGCCGATCTCAAATTTACACTCATGCCCAAACTTCTGATTCTCATGCACGTATCCCAGGGCTGCGGTGTTGCTGGAATCTGGCACGGAAATGACGATCGGTTTTTTATCGACCGGTATCTTTTTGCACACCTCGGTAATAGGATGTTCTTTGGCCAGGTATTTGCCCAGGTTTCGACGAACTTTGTCTACATTTTCCTCAAAAATTTTGCTATCTGGCCGCGAAAAATAAACATACTCAAAAATACACTGGCTGGTATCCGTACCGTGTTCAGGCTGCAGAAAGATGAGGTCGGTTCCCCCGTTTTCAGGGTTTCTTGGTCGATTACGAGCACTTCGCCCGGCTCTACATCCCGCACATATTCGGCGTTGATAATATCGAACGCACAGGTTTCGCTGGCTACGCAGTAAGAACCATCCACCTTGCCTATAGCCAGGGGCCGAAATCCGTTGGGATCGCGCACGGCAATCAGTCGATTATCGGTGAGCATCATCAGGCTGTAGGCGCCTTCAATCTGGTTGAGGGCATCCAGTATTTGGTCGATCTGGTTCTTCTCCTTACTGTGAGAAATAAGGTGAAGAATCAGTTCGGTGTCCGAAGTGCTTTGAAAGATCACCCCTTTGTCCCTCAGCCTTGCCCGAATCTGCTTGGCGTTGGCCAGGTTTCCGTTGTGCCCCACCGCAACATTACCGTCGCGATAGTGCACCCTGAATGGCTGAATATTAGCCGGATTGCGGGCGGATCCGGTCGTTGAATACCGGTTGTGGCCGATGGCAGCCCTGCCCTGCAGATCCTGGTCCAAAATTTTGTGATCGTCAAACACATTCAGTACCAAACCGAAATCTTTATGCATTGGCATGATCCAGCGGTCTTTCTCACTGTCAAAACAGGATGTAACGATGCCGGCTGATTCCTGCCCCCGGTGCTGAAGTGCATGTAACCCGTAGTAGGTGAGCAGTGCGGCATCGGGATGATCGTAAATCCCAAAAATGCCGCAGTAGTCGCGTGGTTTATCGGTCATGAAATTTATTCACATTCCAATTGGTTTTAAGCGGGTAAAATTAAGAAATTGTAAAGCTAATTGATAGCTTGGAATCGGTTAGATTTTTACCATCTGCTCTCTTTTCCAAATAAATCATGCAGTATCGGCCTGGCGTACATTTATATCAAGATGATCCATCTCCAGTGCTGTAGTTACACCTGAACTAAAGGTAAACTCTTGCTCAAGGAGAGCCAGCCTGCACTGTTGCATCACTTTGGTCCTTTTAGCAGGAAGTGATATTTCTGGGTTCATTGCGTTAATCCAGAAATAGACACTCAGTTCAACATAGGTCGGGGTAAACCCCTGTATTTGAACGGACGCTGCCGGATCCGTCAGTACTACATCGATACTTTTTATTCTCTTCTCCAGGACTTTGCAGGCCTTCTGGGCATCATCCCCATAATCGATGCCAATGGTAAAGGCAGCCCGCTGCAAACCATCCCGCGTGTAGTTTTTAAGCGGCATTTTAAAAATCTGTCCGCTGGGAATATATACATCGCAGCCCTCCTCGGTTCGAATATGAGTGTAGCGCAACTCTATGGTCTTAACCCGACCGAGCAATCCCTCCGACTCGATAAGATCGCCTGGATTAAACGGTCGGCTGAAAGCCAGAAAAAATCCCGCCAGCAGATTTTCTCCTATATCCCGGAAGGCGAAACCGAGGGCGATAGCAGTGATTCCACCACTAGCCAGGATGCTGCCCGCCAGCCCATATAAACCTATGATATTCAATGCGAGCAGTATGCCCGCCAGCAGTACCAAACCATAGATAAATTTGCCAAAAAATGTGACATGGGCTGAAGATAATTTCCGCTTTTCCAGCATGCGCCTGTAAGTCACCCGTATTCCTCTACCCAGAAAATGAAATACGACTATTGCAAGAAGTGCCAGGGTTAAATCTGGTATTAGCACCAGTAGCTGGTCGGTCATCTCCTGGATGCGATTTTGTATTGTTTCCATAATGTTCTTGTTAATTAAGATTCAGACATTATGGATAAGAAAAGCAAAAGAAGGAAAAAATTACGCCTCAAAATAAATTTTGCTGTTTTCAGGTACCAGATGGAGGAACTTTCATCAAAAAAGAGGGGCATTACAAAAAAAGCCTCCCCGAAAGAACTGCGAAGGCTAGCTAAAAATGAGCGGGAAACCGGATTTGAACCGGCGACCCTCACCTTGGCAAGGTGATGCTCTACCACTGAGCTATTCCCGCTTTCAGAGTCCCAAATATAAGACCCTTTTGTAGTACAATTCAACTAAAAATTTGAACTTTTTGGAGCTTCTTGATCATGTTTCAAGCTTCCGAAATTAACCGTTAACACCTGATTTTTTTCTTCACTTTTGGTGATGTAATCTCTCCTTGAATATATTCCTCATCCGGCAATGTGGGCCGATCGCGATAGCGATCTACAATGCAGATAAATCCGAGTGGCTCCTCATCACCAGCATGGAACTGGTGTGGCGTCTCCGGAGATACATACACCACGTCATGCAGGCCTATATCGTGCAGATCATCCCCGAGTATAACCTCTCCCGACCCACGAATTATTACTACCGAGTGGGGATGGCGATGCAGCTCAAAACTTGTATACCCGCCCGGTTCCACCTCAAAATAACGGGTCTGAAAGTTAAGCTGATGCTCATCATCCGACTCACCAAGCAGGGAATATCGATGCACGCCCTTATAACACTTAGTTTCCTCTTTATACTCTTTTTTGGGAACTGAATCCCACTGGTAATTGGAGCATTTAATGACTTTTGAATGGTTCTTCTTCTGCATGCTACTCCTATTTATTTAAAACTCGTTCCCTGAAGTTTCGGGAAGCTTCTTCTAATTCCGCCCGGAAACTCATAAAGACCGCCCCCCATCAAGAAAATGGTATCTGTCCCATACGTATTTAGCCAACGATCGATGTTGTCCAGCTTTAATCCACCGGCGGGAACAGGAAATGAACGTTTGAATGGCAACTCAGGATTCCGTGCTGCTCTGTTTATAACGATGCATCTTTTTCCGTAAATGAAAACCGCCCGCCCGTATTGGGATAAATCACAAAATCAGCTCCAAGTGCACGCCAGTTGGCCATATAAAAAGCCGGGGTAAAGCCTCTGCCTTCTACAGTGGTCAGCGACCCCGAAAAAGCAGGGTGAGCCATAACCGGCAGATCGATATTCAGACGAGCCAGCCGATGTAGCATCTCCAAGCCAGTGATATGGGGACAAAACAGCACACCATCCGCTCCCATCTGGGCGGCAGTCTTATAGCGATCTTCCGCAGTATCTGCCGGTGCGGTAATATTGGGAAAGTAGTACGAGCGACGCCCGGTATGTTCTGCTGCTTTCTGAACAGCTTCAACACAAGCCCCGACTCTCCCCTCAAATGGAGCATAGCTTTGATTGGCCAACCCGTGATCATCTTTGATGATATCAATGCCACCTTTGGCAAATCGGTAGCAAAAATCTGCCAGCTGTCCGGGTGATAGTCCCATCGGTTTAAGGGCGGTGCATGTTATGGCTCTACTTTCAAGGTTGAACTTCTCTCTGATTTTATCAACTCCAAGAGAGGGCCCCTCAAAACACTGGTCCGCTAAAGCAGACCAGCCCGCATCGGTTATTTGAATACCGGGCTGAAGGGAAATATTTCCGTAAAGGATGTTTAAAAAATTGGTAATCTCTCCCCCGATATTTGCCAGAGGCCATTCTATGTGCACGCTGTGGCAGTTCTGCTCAAGTTGTTCCCGGGCAACAGGTTGCCCCACTACTTTTTCGGCTAGATCATCAGAAAGGAGATGTCGGGGAAGTTCGGCACTCTGCTCCAGGCAAATTTTCTCGATTTTTTGGTCTATCGGCTCTTCCGGCCCTGTTTTTATGCGGTATGTTATCCTGAAGGTGTGCATGGAATGAATCTTAACAGGATCTGAAAATCGAAGTATTATTGCGACAGAACAATGGTTTCCGAGCGTTTGGGCCCCCTTGAAAGAATCCGCATCTCCACTCCGAGATATTCCTGGATGAACCGCAGGTATTCGCGAGCTTCAGCCGGTAATTCTTCAATAGTATTGCATTCGGTGATATCCGATTGCCAGCCTGAAAAAGTATTATAGACCGGCTCAGCCTGTTCAATATCATAGAGATCCGCAGAAAATTCGCTTATTTTCTCCCCCTCCACCATATACTCGGTACAGACCTTGATCTGTTCAAAGTTATTGAGGATATCGATTTTGGTGATAGCCAGCTCATCAATCCCATTTACCCGTACAGCGTATTTGAGTGCTACAAGATCCAGCCAGCCGCATCTCCGCGGGCGACCGGTAGTTGCCCCAAACTCTTTACCCTCTTTTCGTAGAAATTCTCCAACTTTGCCCGTCAGTTCGGTAGGGAAAGGTCCATTGCCAACACGCGTGCAGTAGGCTTTAGTGATCCCCATCACATGATCGATGGCGCGCGGTGAAATACCCGTGCCCGTGCAGGCCCCGCCGGCTGTTGGGGATGAAGATGTAACATACGGATACGTTCCGTGGTCGATATCAAGGAGGCTGCCCCTGGGCTCCCTCCAACAAAACTTCCCCTCCCTGTTCAATACCATTATGAAGAAGAGACGCGGTATTCGTAATATATGGACACAGTTTTTCAGCTGTCTCCAATATTTCGGAGAGAATTTCATCCACCTCTAGCGTATCTTCTTTATAAATATGAGTAAGTGATTCGTTAATATCCGCCAGGTTTGTTCGAATCTTATCTTCCAAAATATCTTCATGAAAAAGATCAGCCATGCGGATGCCCACCCGTGAAACCTTACTTACATAAGCCGGACCAATGCCCCGGCCAGTAGTGCCGATGGCGTCTTCTCCACGGTGTTTTTCCTTAACCTGGTCAAGAATTTTGTGATAGGGTAAAATAGCGTGAGCTGCATTACTTATAAACAGGCGATTCTCCAGGTCAATATCCATCTGCTGGATATTTTCAATCTCTTCAATTAAAGCGGCAGGCTCAATAACAACGCCGTTTCCTATAATACACTTGGCCGACCCGTTAAAAATGCCAGATGGCACCAAATGTAACACAATTTCTTTGTCATCAAATTTGAGCGTGTGACCAGCATTAGCCCCGCCCTGGTAACGGACTACGTAATCTGCATCCTTACTTAAAAGATCGACAATTTTTCCCTTACCTTCGTCACCCCATTGGGCTCCAACAACTACACGAGTGGACATATAATATGTTTTACACAAAAAAGGGGTGTATATGATTACACCCCTTTTGATTAAATGAGAGATTAACTTTCTTCTGATTCTGAACTTTCATAAGAATCCACTGCTTTGTCAAGCGATTTATAGTGCTTGAATACAGTGATAAGCTTTGTAATTACCAACAGGCTTTCAATCTTATCTGTAGCGTTGGCAATACGCAGATCTCCTCCTGCTTTACGCATCGTAGTAAGTCCACCGATGAGCATGCCAAGCCCCGATGAATTCATGAACTTAACTTTTCCGAGATCAGCCACAATGTTGGTTTTATCTTCTTCAATAAGTTCATGAAGCTTTTCATTGAGGCTTACCGCGTCAGGTCCGCCCATTACATTGCCTTTAAACTCAAGAACTATACAATTATAACGTTCCGATACGTTGAAATTCATTTTATTGAGTCTCCTGTTTGGTTTTACAGTTAAAAGTGGTATTTAAGCTTTTTTTGTTCGGGTTTCAAGCTCCACAACCAACTGAACTGGCAACGAACAGCGAGCTGTACGTACCCACAATTACTCCCAGGACGAGAGCGAATGAAAAACCTTTTAGCACTTCCCCGCCAAAAACAAATAATACGGTTACTACAAACAACGTGGTTACAGATGTGATAACCGTACGGCTAAGCGTGTCGTTCAGGCTCTTATTGACCATTTCCGTGTATTCCATCGTTTTATATAAGAGTGAGTTTTCACGAATACGATCAAACACAACCACCGTATCATTGAGAGAGTAACCCACAATGGTCAGAAAGGCCGCTATAATGCCTTGATCTATCTGCATGCTGAAGGGGGCAATATCACTGAAAATGGTAAACACCCCCAGTACCAGTAGTACATCATGGAACAGGGCGGCTACAGCCCCGGCCGAGAAGGTCCAGTTTTTAAATCGGATAAGGATATATATGAATACCACAATAAGGGCGAAGATAATCGCCTGAAGTGCACCCGCCTTTAGGTCTTCTGCAAAACGAGGGCCTACCACATCGGTTTTGATGACGGTATTCTCATTATCAGGGTAGAGCTCATTCATGTTGCCAGTTATAGTATTCTGCACTTCAGTGATGGCCCCAGAGGCATCTGTACGAATGAGGATATCCTGCGGGGAACCGAACCGTTTTACTTCGGCGCCCGCCAACGGGCCGGAAAGTGAGCTCCGGATTTCTACGACATCGACCGGTTGCTCAAATTGCAGGACAAACGATTTGCCGCCCCGGAAGTCAATGCCGTACTGCAGTCCTTTGGTTAGTATTGCAATGACGGAAATTAAGAGGAGCGCCCCAGATATGTAATAGGCTATCTTATGGGCCTTAATAAAATCAAAACTTGGTGTTTCAAACCATCTCATAATTCAAATATCTTTTATTGATTGATCTAACAATTTAATTTCTTGGGATTCTGTCATCCAAAGCTAATTTCTTTGGATCGACCGCTGGTAAGCCAGTCGATTACCACTCGTGTAATCACAATGGCACTGAACAGCGACGATACGATACCGGCCATCAGCGTAACGGCGAAACCTTTAATCGGACCTACGCCAAAGCTGAACAGGATGATACCCACAAAGAAAGTGGTTACGTTGGCGTCCACAATAGCACTCATGGCGTTGGCATAACCGGCATCAATAGCAGCACGAATCGTTTTACCCGGTACGCTGCTCCTCTCGTATACGGTCAAAGATCAGCACGTTCGCATCCACCGCCATACCGATCGTCAGCACGATACCGGCAATACCGGGCAGGGTTAGGGTAGCATTAAAGCTTGCCAGAATTCCCAGAATAAATATGATATTCAACAGCAGTGCCAAGTCGGCGATGGCACCACCACGGTGGTAATACGTAATCATAAATATGGCTACACAGACCAGTCCTAAAAACACCGAATAGAAGCCGGACTGGATGGAGGCCTCACCAAGTGTAGCTCCCACGGTTCGCTCTTCGACAATGTCCAGCGGGGCGGGCAGTGCACCCGAAAGCAAAATGTTCACGAGATCTTCCGCTTCGGCAACTTCACCAATACCCTCAATCACCGAGCGTCCGTTGGCTATCTTGGTATTCACATTCGGATAGGAGTAGACGTACCCGTCCAGCACGATGGCGATCGGCTTGCCGATGTTTGCCCCGGTAATACGTGCCCAGCGGCGAGCGCCCTCACTGTTCATATTCATCGAAACTTGCGGCGCATTCGTGGTGGCATCAAAGGTAACCTGTGCTTCTTCGATCACCTCACCGGTCATCTCAACCGTATTCCCGAACACCGATGAGTTCAAACATTTCGGTGCCTTGCTGGGTCGTTTGGAATGGTGTAGCTCCCCAAAGAAAATCGATATTTCGGGGAATCATATCCTGTACTTCAGTGCGGTTCAGCAGTTCGTTGACGCGTGCCGTATCATCTGCGGCTGCATAGCCAAACACATACTGGTTGCGTGGTCTCGGGTTCAGTACTTGCATCAATGCATTTTGACCATTCTGCACCTGCGCGGTGTCAGTGGTATCACCAGAGGTAGCTTGCTGATCGAAATATCCGACGATCTGTTTGCGGGCCGAGTTCAGGTCTCTCGGCGGTGCGGCCAGGCGAAATTCGAGTCGCGCCGTTCCTTTAAGCAGGCTGCGCACACGTTCCTTGTTGGCAACCCCGGGAAGTTCAACCACAACGCGGTTATTTCCCTGCTTTAAAATAGAGGGCTCGGTTACGCCGTACCGATCAACCCGCGTCCTGATAATATCGATGGCGCGCTCTACTGCATCATCACGCTGAGATTGCAGGTACTGCTGAATCTCTTCATTCGTAGAGCGGCGGGTAATATTATCAGCATCCGACCGGAAATATCGACTCAGCCGGGCATTGGAGTCACGCTGCTCGAATTCCTGGACAAATTCATTGATAAAATCAGTGCCATTTTGAAGAGCACGCTCATCCGCAACATTAATAATGTTTTGAAGCGTAGTATCAGCATACTGCCCGGCCAGTTCATACACGAGCTGTGGAGTACCCACCTCGAGTGTCACGTGCATACCGCCCTGAAGGTCAAGGCCGAGCGAGAGCATCTCCTGTCGCAGATTCTGCAGACGTTGTTCATTCTCTTCGACATATTCCGTCCGTTCAGCTTGTGGCAGATCCTGTATGTAATTCTGTTCCAGCCAGTAGGCTACTGTAGGCCACAAATAGTAGATGGATATTGTCAAAAACACTACAATAGCACCTATTTTAAAACCATTATCTTTCATGGTGGTTATTCAAGTTAATCGTTGAAATTTGTGATGGATAAAAAAGAAAAGTAATAGAAGATAGCATCAGGCAGTTATGGAGCGCCAATTGCTACACCGCCGGAGAGGGTGAAATATGAAAAGAAGAAAATGAAAGTGATTCTACCGATACAAACTGGTTGGAGAGAAAGGTTTTTTGATCTTGTTTTTGAGCAAGTTCTCCATCCAGTGAAGTAGAAAATTTATCTACCTGGGGATAAAAGCTGGCTTTAATCGTAGTTGGTACCGAGGCTTTCCCCATCCCGTTCCCGGTTTGAAAAGAGTTCCATTCCCAAACCAGCATATTATAGACCGACTGGGTATTGGTTTCGGCTGCTCCAAGAGGAAGATTAAAATCCTCATTATGACGGGATATAATCTCAGATGCCTTCTGAATTAATTTATTCAGTGACTGTTCAGATTCCTTAAGCTGATAAAGCTTTTTCTGCAGGCCCTCACTATTGTGTTCATCCAGTTTTACCACCGAATCAAGCCAGCTTGCAAACGAATTTGACGCAGCATCAGCCTGCACCGGTCGTACCAAGTACATAGCCATGCCCAGCCACAAAGCAGTGGTAAGCATCCATTTAGTGATATGAAATCTGAATAAATTCACAAGTTGGGGAAAATAGGCAGAAACACAGAACGGTACAAACGTAAAAACCGATAAATTTGTGATACCATCACTGGAAATTACACAGAATTTAAGTTGTTATCTTACAGAAATATTTTTCCGCTAGTTATCAGATAGCGGAAAATTGGAATTATCAACTTTCATTCCCTAAGCAGTTTCCGTTTTACTACTAATTGTTGAACCGGAGGAGGTGCATCCTTTTAATTTATTCCAAAAACCAGATGGATATTGAAAGCGCTTTACCAGATACATAACATTATTAAAGGAATGAACTACACTTCCACTTTTTCCTTGCTTTCCCGATCAAATTCCTCCTTTAAATATTGTCCGGTGTAGCTTTCTTCTATTTGGGCGACCTCTTCCGGCGTGCCTTGGGCGATAATCTCTCCGCCGCCAACACCACCCTCGGGACCGAGGTCTACAATCCAGTCTGCGGCCTTGATAAGATCCAGGTTATGCTCAATCACAATAACGGAATTTCCTTTATCAACGAGCTGCTGGATTACATCCACCAGCATCCGCACATCCTGGAAATGGAGACCGGTTGTCGGTTCGTCCATAATATACAGCGTGTCACCTGTACCCACTTTGGAGAGCTCCCGGGCCAGCTTGATGCGCTGCGCCTCCCCACCAGAAAGGGTAGTGCTTGATTGCCCAAGTGTAAGATAACCGAGCCCAACATCATTGAGCGTTCCCAGAATCCGGTTGATCGCGGGAACTGAATCGAAAAACTCGCTGGCTTCCTTGATCGACATTTCCAGCACGTCGGCGATGTTCTTGCCTTTGTAATAGATCTCCAGCGTTTCGCGGTTATAGCGCTTGCCGTTGCAAGTTTCGCAAGTGACATAGACATCGGGGAGGAAGTTCATTTCAATTTTGCGAACCCCATCTCCATTACAAGCTTCGCAGCGGCCACCTTTTACGTTAAAGGAAAACCGGCCTTGGTCGTATCCGCGTATTTTTGACTCGGGCAGCTCAGCGAACAGCGAACGTATATGATCAAATACCTTGGTGTATGTTCCGGGATTAGAACGCGGCGTGCGCCCTATCGGGCTTTGATCCACCGAAATAATTTTATCGAGGTTATCTAACCCTTCTATATCATCATACGGAAGTGGAACCGTTTTAGAGTTATAAAAGTAGTTGGAAAAGATAGGGGCAAGCGTCTGGTTGATCAGTGTGCTTTTGCCGCTTCCGCTTACACCGGTTACGCAGATAAATTTCCCCAGTGGAACCTCCACATTCAGGTTTTTGAGGTTGTGTCCACGCACATTGAAAAGCTTGACGCTTTTGTCGTTCCCTTCACGCCGCTCATCGGGATAGGGAATAGCCTCTTCATCCCGCAAAAACTTGGCCGTCATCGTATCCGGATCAAGCTCCTCGGGCGTGCCTTCGGTCACAATTTTGCCGCCGTAATCGCCAGCTCCGGTGTCCCATGTCGATCACGTAGTCGGCATGCTCAATCGTTTCCCTGTCATGTTCAACCACAATCACGCTGTTGCCAAGATCGCGCAGCGTTTCGAGCGAACGGATCAGCTTGATGTTATCGCGCTGGTGCAGACCTATACTGGGCTCATCCAAAATATAGAGTACGCCCACCAGCTGCGTACCGATCTGTGTAGCCAGGCGAATCCGCTGTGCCTCACCGCCGGATAGTGTTTGAGCTTCGCGGTTCAGCGTCAAGTAATCGAGGCCAACATTAAGCAGAAAATCGACCCGGTCGCGCACCTCCTTGAGCACCTGGTGACCGAATTTTCTGCTGGCGTTCGGTGAGCTCGAGGTTGTTCACGGCATCACGCAGCGAGTTAAGATCCTTATTTACCAGATCATCGATGGTGTAGCCGTCTATTTTGTATGATAGCGCTTCCTTATTCAGGCGCCCACCACCGCATTCATCGCAGGTGATTTTGGCCATAAACGCCTTGGCTTTGTCTCGCTGCTTGTTGGATTTGCTTTCCTCGTACTGCTCACGGATGATGTTGCGCAGTCCCTTGAAGGAGTGCTTGTAGGTGACGCTGTTGTCGCGAAAGTCGTAGCTGACGTCAAACTTTTTGTCTCCACCGCCCTCGAAAAGCAGTTCCATTGCTTCGTCGGAAAACTCCTCGATTACTGTGTCAAAATCAAGATCCACCGTTTTCAATACCGCTTTAAGCTGTTTAAATACGAAAATATCGCGCGGCTCACCCAAAAAGCGAATGGCTCCTTCTTCAATCGTCTGCTCGGGATTGGGAATTACCAGATTGCGATCCACATCGTGATTATAGCCCAGGCCATCACATTTGGGACACGCGCCGTATGGGGAATTAAATGAAAAAATATTGGGGGCAGGATCTTCATAGGCCAGACCGCTTTCGGGATCGAACAGGTTTTGGGAGAACAGGTGATCTTCAAACTCCCCCTCCTCCTCAGGTACCGAAAGAATCACATTGCCGTCGGCCATCTCAAGCGCCAGGCGAACACTTTCGGCGATCCGCTTTTCGCTGCCGGGATTAATCACAAAGCGATCTACTACCACCTCAATATTGTGGGTCTTGTAGCGGTCGACCTTCATCTCTTCCTCAAGATCCATATACTCACCGTCCACGCGAACCTGCACAAATCCCTGCTTCATAGTCTGCTCAAATAGCTCGCGGTAGTGGCCTTTACGTCCACGCACTACGGGCGCCAGGCAGTAGGCCTTCGTGCCCTCGGGCATCTCCATGATGCTCTCCACCACCTGGTCGGCACTCTGCTTCTCCATCTTATTGCCGGTTTTCCAGGAGTAGGGCACCCCGATACGCGCATACAGCAGGCGCAGGAAGTCATAAATTTCGGTAACGGTTCCCACCGTAGATCGGGGATTCCGGTTCGTGGTTTTCTGGTCGATGGAGATCACGGGAGACAGCCCGTCGATGAAATCCACATCGGGTCGCTCCATCATCCCCAAAAACTGGCGTGCGTAGGCTGAAAGCGATTCCAGGAAACGGCGCTGGCCTTCAGCATAAATGGTATCGAACGCCAGAGAGGATTTTCCTGAACCTGAAATACCGGTTACTACCACCAGCTCTTCACGGGGTATATTAATATCTATGTTCTTGAGATTGTGTTCGCGGGCTCCGCGGATGACGATGTTTTCTCGCAAAAAAGTCGTGGTTTTGGGGTTAGCAATAAACTGTTTAAGATAACTATTTATCGGCTAATTGTAAGGCATTTTTAGCGGCTTATTCTTGTCTGTATTATTACAATATCAAATTCAGAAAACAGGCTTTACACTTTTTTAGTTTCGAAATTAGCATGCTTCGATATATTCGCTGCTCTTTTGCTGGATTACTTATAAGATATCGCGAAGTCAGTGTTGGCAGAATGTTCAGCATAAAAACCAACAAACTTGCATTTCAAATCTTACCACACCTGCAAACAAATTCACGTAGCCTGTAAATTTTTTAAGGAACATACGGCTGGCATCAAGCGTAAAAAAGTCTGGACCAGTATTACCTTCACTTCAAAACCATAAAAAAATCTCATCGTGAGCTACAAAAAATATTTAATAACAGCCTCAGTATTGCTGTTGCTCTTTGCGGGATGCAGCAGCTTAAAGAAAACCACCGAATCAGAGGTTACGCTGCTCCCTTACATTGAGGACGAAAAAGTAGGATTTGTAGATACCTCCATGGCTACTCAGATTGCGCCTCAATTCAAATTTATTCCAGATTTCAACTGGCCATATCACTTTTCACAGGATCTCGCCGCGATCAATATTATGGGAAAAGTAGGCTACGTAAATCGAAAGGGCGACCTAGTGATTAAACCGCGGTTCGACCGCGGACACAACTTTTCTGGTGGATTGGCCCCTGGTTAAACTGAATGGAAGGTACGGCTATATCAATCGATCCGGCGATTTTGTGATAGAACCCAAATTTCTGAATGGCGATAATTTCCGGGAAGGACTGGCGCCGGTTCAGAATATGGAAAATAAACGCTGGGGATATATTGACAAGAGCGGTGATTTTGTTCACCCGCCCGTTTACAGCAACGCGGCCTCTTTTTCAGAGGGGCTGGCTCGAGTACAAACGCCGGACCATATGGAATGGGGCTATATCAATCCAAAGGGTCAATTTGTGATCAAGCCTCAATACCCAAATGCGGGTAACTTCTCGGAGGGCTTGGCGGCGGTGGAGCTTGAATTCAAACAGTTTGGCTATATTGACTCGCTTGGCAATGTTGTTATCGAATCTCAATTTCTGAAAGCCGGGCCATTTTCGGAGGGCAAAGCCGCGGTTGCCGTGCCGGAATCTGAGGATAATCTTGAAACCTACTCCTATGGTTATATAAACAGCGATGGCGAATTTCTGATTGAACCGACCTTTGAACAAGCATACGCCTTCCAAAATGGAATGGCCCGCGTAAAGAAACAGCATCAATTCTCTTATATAAATGAACGGGGACGACAAATTGTGGATCCGATTTTTGATCAGGCCTGGGATTTCAGGGCCGGACTCGGCTTAGTTAAGATGGGTAACAAGTTTGCTTATATTAACAAGAAAGGTCTTTTCGTAATGGAGCCTAAAAATTAAAGGTATTACTGCTACAGATCCCAATAAAAATGTAACCAGCGTGGGAATGATACTTTTAAATTGCTCATTTCTTTATATTTGACTACTCTAAACGTTCGTTAATTTTCCTAGCTCCAACATTACGACTATGATCCTGAAAGATGAAAAATCCGTAGCACCAGAAATTGCCAATCCAGAAGATTGGTCCCCAGATTCCTGGCAAAAATATCCCATCAAGCAACTTCCCGAGTATCCCGACCAGAAGGAACTGGAAGCTGCCTACAAGGAGCTGCGATCGCTACCACCACTAATCACCTCCTGGGAGATTGAAGCATTAAAAAACAAGCTGGCCAATGTATTGGGCGGCGACGGGTTTCTACTTCAGGGCGGCGACTGTGCCGAAACATTTGCCGACTGTAAATCACCCAAGATTGTTAATCTGCTGAAAGTGCTCCTTCAGATGAGCTTTATTCTGATCCATGAGACTGGCGTTCCCGTCGTCCGTATGCGGCGCAGTGCCGGGCAGTTTGCCAAGCCGCGCTCCAGCAACTACGAGAAAGTGGACGGCAAGAAAATCATGAACTACCGCGGCGACCTGATCAACAGTTTTAAGCCGGAAGAAGAAGCCCGCAAGCCCGATCCCCAACGATTAATTGAGGGCTACAAGCGCGCATCGCTTACCCTCAATTTCCTGCGAGCGCTTGCTGATGAGGGCTTTGCCGATCTCCATCACCCCGAGTACTGGGAGCTGGATTTCATGAAGCAGAACAAATATTACAAAGAGTACGAAACAATGGTCAACTCCATCCAGAAGGCGGTCACCTTCATGGAGTCTACCATGCCAAACCAGTTTAACACGCTGCAGAAGATTAATGTTTACACCTCTCATGAGGCGCTGAATCTTTATTATGACTCTGCTCAAACCCGCAAGGTGCCGCGACGCGAAGGTTTTTACAACCTCAGCAGCCATATGGTGTGGCTGGGAAATCGCACGCGCGACATCGACGCGGCCCATGCTGAATATTTCCGCGGAATCCGAAACCCGATCGGTATCAAGGTTGGACCTCCGTTTGAAGTAGATGAAACGCTGCGCCTGATCGAGAAGCTGAACCCGGTGCACGAAGCAGGCAAGATTGTACTGATCACCCGTTTTGGAGTTGATACCGTAAAGGAACAACTGCCTGAATTCATACAGGCCGTTAAACGAGAAGGGTTTCCCGTCGTCTGGATATGCGATCCAATGCATGGCAATACTCCTCAACCGACAACAACGTGAAGACCCGTAATTTCGATGACATCATCGAAGAGATACGGCAAACTTTTGCCATTCACCGCGAACAGGGTACCTATCTTGGCGGTGTGCACCGTGGAACTGACCGGCGAACAACGTCACCGAATGTGTGGGCGGAGCCAAGGGATTGCACGAAGGCGAACTTCACCGCAATTATGAAACCTATTGCGATCCGCGCCTAAACTACGAGCAAAGCCTTGAAATGGCGTTCCTGCTGGCCAAAGAATGGAATGAAAGCTACAAGCGAAAGTAAATAAGGCCTCAGGCGGTCTATTGTAATTTCAGATGCGTAATTCGTAATAGTAGTGAGGGGCTTTTTCGAGCTGCTCACCTTACGAGTTGCGCATTTTTTATTATAGAAACTATCTCCTCTTTCTGCATTTTTAACAGCCTGCCTGTCGCTTTGTCCATTCGGTACATGACAAGTTTTTCCATCCTCAGTAAACTCCTGAAAAAAAACACAGTCCCCTGATTGGCTGTTTGTCAGTGTAATCATCGAAAACGTGGCATGGCATGCAGATTGTACATATAAAAGTGAGTTTTTGAAAAACTTCTAACAATCAAGAAAATCAACTTGGAGGTATTCACTATGACACTTTTAAGATATAATCGACCTAACAGAGATCTTTTTTCCAAGAACTTTTCCGACGTAATGGATGAGTTCTTCAATGATGTAGTCAGCCAGCGAAACAACAACTTTGTACCCGGCATCGAAATATCAGAAACTGAGAATGAGTTCCAGGTAACGGCAGAACTACCGGGCATGAGCAAGGAAAATATTGACGTCAGTCTGGATAACGGCCGACTGACAATCAGCGGCGAACGCAAATTCGAAGACAAGCAAGAAGGCAAAACCTATCATCGAGTTGAAACTCGATATGGTTCCTTCAACCGTTCGTTCCAGCTTCCTGACAATGTTGACGAAGAGAGCATCAACGCGACCTACAAAGATGGTCTGCTTCACATAACCATCGAAAAAGACACTGAAAAAGTTAAGAAGCAGATCGAGATTCAATAATCTATCCCTAACTGATCCCGACAGCTGATCTGTCTATCTAAATGTGCCGGGGTCAATGAAAATGGGACTGCGCCTCTTTGCTTAGAACTAACTCTTCCTTCCGCAAACAATAGTACGGATCCATTGTGGTGTTAACATAGACTGATTGAACTTTAATGTTTTACATACCAAATGTATTAAGATCTTTCTGAAAATGGAGTTCCTTATGAAACACTGAGAAAATCACTATTAGGAATTATTGTTTAGCATTGTTACTGGTGGGGTTTCATTCGGCGGATTTGACGCAATCCGGCCAGGATCAAGCATCGGTTGTCAGCTTTCCCAATTTCGACACCGAGGTTCAGGCAGCCAAACAGGCAACCGATAGAATAATCTGAGCGATCTTAATGATGCGATTGTAAACATTGCCGAAAGAACGAAGCTGGCTGTCGTCACGATTTTTACCAAGCAGACCGTAGAGGCTCCGCAGAATCACCCCTATTTCGATCTCTTTGAAGGACCTGAACGTGGTGGCGGAGAACGCGAAGTAAGCGGCCTCGGTTCGGGCGTTATTGTCTCTGAAGATGGATACATCCTTACCAACAATCACGTGATTGAAGGAGCTAGGAGATTCACAGTAGGAACTTACGAATGGCAATGAGCTGAATGCCGAGATTGTGGGAACCGACCGATGACCGACATCGCGTACTCAGATTGATGCTGAAAACCTGCCAACTGTCCAATTTGGCAATAGTGAGGATCTGCGCGTTGGTGAATTTGTGATGGCAATCGGAAGTCCATTTGGAGATAATTTTGCCCATTCCGTTTCCTTTGGAATTGTATCCGGCAAAGGACGCACAGTCGGTATTTTGCGTCTGAGACAGCCGGATATGAAAACTTCATCCAGACTGATGCCGCCATTAATCCAGGCAACTCCGGAGACATTAATTAACCTTGACGGGCAACTGGTAGGTGTTAACACCGCTATTGCTTCACGTTCCGGCGGGAACCAGGGGGTAGGATTTGCTGTACCCGCTAACCTGGCGCAAAATATCATGAATCAATTAATTGAGACCGGCCAGGTACAACGTGGATACCTTGGCATTACCGGCGATGAAATCGACCGAACGATGGCCCGTGCCCTTGGTCTTGATAAGCCACAAGGTGTTATAGTTGGTGGCGTCGTTGAAGATGGACCCGCAGCAGAAGCCGGCCTGCAAGAGGGCGATGTCATCAAAACGGTGAACGGCCAGCAGATTGAAGGCTGGACCTCCTTCCGCACCGAAATTGCCAGTAAAAAGCCGGGCGATGATGTGGAGCTTGGAATTCTTCGCGACGGTAACGAGCAGACGATAACCGTTACACTTGGCGAACTGCCTGATGACATGACTGCTTCTGCCGGACAGGACGGTGGACAGCAAGGGGCCCCCGATCGCAACCTTGAACAGAGTCTCGGGTTCAACGTGCAAAACCTGACCCCTCGCATCGCTGAGGAGTTGAATCTCAGTCCCGACCAAAATGGCGTAGTTGTTACCGGCATCAGTCAGCGTAGCAACGCTTTCCAGCAAGGATTGCGCGAAGGAGATGTAATCACAAGCGTATCAAAACAACAGATTGAAAATATGAATGACTTTAATGAAATCATGAGCCAGCTGGTTCAGGAAGAGAACCAGGTTGTTCTGTTGCGCATCTTGCGTCAGGGCAATGGACTGTTTATCGCTTTTGAGCTATAGACGAGTGGATTATTACCTGATTCGCGATATCAAGCCTCCGGTTGAACAAGCCGGAGGCTTTTTTATGTCAACTTGGCGAACTTCCGTGTTAGTTTTGCCAAATAGTTGCATTTTAAAAAATGGCATCCATTTTGCTCTAATAACATACTGAGTAAAGAACATTACCACAGAGCATGTTCCATTATGGAGTATAAAGATTATTATGACATATTGGGAGTAAGCAGAAACGCCTCTCAAGATGAGATCAAGAAGGCCTATCGCAAAAAAGCGGCCAAATATCATCCCGATAAAAATCCCGAAGACCCTTCTGCCGAGGATAAGTTCAAAGAGATCGGCGAAGCGTATGAAGTACTGAAAGATCCTGAAAAACGTAAGCTTTATGACAAAGTCGGCAAAGACTGGAAGAAGTATCAGCGCGCCGGCGGTGATGATGGCGGCTTTGATTGGTCGCAGATACTGGCCAGGAAGGACAGGCCGCGGACAGTCGTACCGCTATGATATGAACGACATTTTCGGCGAACAGGGTGGTCCTTCATCAGGTGGAGAAAGTCCATTCTCAAGCTTCTTCGAAAATCTTTTCGGCGGCGGCAATCCCTTTGCTCAACAAGGACAAGGGGGCGGCGGGGGATTTCGAACCCGATCACAGCCCGGAGGTGGCAGACGCACCCAACAACGCAGCTCTACAAAAAAGAATTTAACAGCTGACGTAGAAATATCCCTGGAAGAAGCATACCATGGGGCCAGCCGCACTGTTCGAATCGGCAAAGAAAAAATGAAAATAAAAATCCCCAAAGGGATTAAAGACGGGCAAAAGTTAAAGGTCCGTGGACGAGGAACGTCAAGTGTAAAAGGCGGTCAACGCGGCGACTTCTACCTCCGCATAAAAATCAAGGATTCCAAGGATTACACCCGAAAGGGTGACAACATTTACCACAATCACCCGATTGATCTCTCTACTGCTGTACTCGGCGGAGAGACTCGGGTTTCCACCCTTAATGGAAAAGTGAAGCTTAAAATACCGGCTGGCACGCAGAGTGGAGAACTGTTCCGAATTCCCAATATGGGCATGCCGAAATTTAAGAATGAATCAAGAAAAGGAGACTTCTTTGTCCGCATAATGGTGCAGGTTCCTGAAGACCTCTCTGAGGAAGAGAAACAAAAGTTCAAAAATTTTACCGAATCTCTTAAATAACGGTTACTACTATTTGCTGTTACCGGCTCTACATAAAGAATGCCTGATGCAAAACGAAAAATAGAAGATTTCTCCTTACTTTTCTTCTTTGACTTGAAATGGTGAGGCTTGCAATCCTTTTTCGTTAGCAAATTGGTGTTCGCTGGATTATCTGCCCAGCCGTAACAGCCCCGTGCTAACAGATACTTTTCGCTTCCCACCTCGACCCTGTCTGCCTTTATCTTGGCTGAAGTCCAGACAAAATTCATATCAGGCCCGGGTAGAGTCTCTAAGCCTCCCCTCCTGCTCGAATAAATACGCTTTGATTTGGAGGTTTAAAACTAAAAATAACCTTCTTTAAATTATTAAAATCTAACTGAACAATGGCTTAAAGGGTACAACAATTTTTCAGTTCAGGTTAAACACTTGAGCTATTTTTAAAAAAATTCACATACGCAGATGCTGCAAATGCTGCCAAAAAACAGAGACCGGTAGCCCAATCAACCAAGACAGCATGTACATCCCAGCCGGTAAACAAATCCACCAGAAATTTGATGTAGGAGTTGGGCATATCGTAGTGACCAAGTTCCCGCCGCACCATCCAGTGCCAGTGGGTACAGGGGCAATAGCCGAATCCGTACCAGATCCCCAGAATAATCCAGGAAAAACCGGTCAGCGAAAGCGTGGTAAAATTCCATGTCCGCGTGCGATTTCCATCATCCAGCCGAAAAGGTTAAAGAGAATCAACAAGGTATGGAACAGTATAAAAAAGAGATCCAGAGCATAATACATGCTGTCGTTGCCAAGCTATTTGCAAGAATGTTGTTTGCTTCAAAAAACACTTACCATCCAGCAAAAAAATACGGATATTCCCTACCAATTTTAGTTTCCATATCATCACAATTGACCGACTATTATGAAATCGCTGACTTTACTTGTTACGTTACTACTGGCCGTTAACAACTCCGCTGAGTCGGAAAAATGGGGCGTTACCGGGCACCGCACGGTTGGAGAAATTGCGGAGCAATACCTGACACCGCTGGCAAAAATGGAGATCAAGAGCGCGCCGGGATGAGTCACTGGCGATGGCCAGTACCTGGATGGATGAGATCCGCTCTGATTCTGCCTACAACTATACCCATGCCTGGCACTGGGTGACGATACCCAACGGAATGAGCTATGCAGAGACCGAAAAAAATCCAGATGGCGACCTGATTAAGGCACTTAATGATATCTTGGCTGACCTGAAAAAAGGCGATCTGTCAGCCACGGAAGAGCAGGAAAAACTTAAAATGCTCATTCACTTGGTGGCCGACATCCACCAGCCGCTGCATGTAGGAACAGGTAAAGACCGAGGTGGCAACGACGTTGATGTAGAATGGTTCTGGGAGCCTAGCAACTTGCACAGCGTGTGGGACAGCGGCATGATCGATGATTCAAAGCTCAGCTACACCGAATTTGCAGAAAGCGTAAATCACCCGACCAAGGAAGAGCTCCGAAAGTGGCAGACTACCGGGGTGATGGATTGGGCTCAGGAATCGATGCAGCTACGCGACCAGGTGTACGACCTGCCAGAAGATCGTCAACTGGCCTACGAGTACAAATACAAATATTTTCACATCGTGGAGAAACGGATTCTCCAGGCCGGTGTACGCCTTGCCGATCTGCTGAATGAGATCTACGGGGCGTAAGGAACATCGGAAAAAGAATTTGCAGAATGCTGAATTGCGATTTATATTTATTCTTTTTTTGACTCAATAGTGCTTGTTCTTGTCCAATATTCTATCCAAACACCTCTTCCATCGCTTGCTGATGGATGTTGAACGCATCTTTACTCCAGAGTACGAACCGGATTAGTTTGACCGAAGAAAGGCCTGCTTCTACGCGCGCTTCTACAGCGTTGAAAGCTACGTGTGCGGCATCCTCCATAGGATAGCCAAAAGCACCGGTTGAGATAGCGGGAAATGCAATGCTCTCGATCTCATTTTCCTCGGCCCGATCGAGGCCATGCCTGTAGCAGTTGGCCAGCAGTTTTTCCTCCGGCTTGTCACGGCCATAAACCGGTCCCAGGCAGTGAATCACATAATCATTCGGGAGATTATGTCCACTGGTGATTACCGCTTCGCCCGGTTTTATCGGGGCCATCGGTTTGGCTTCTCTAGCCAGACCCGGTCCTGCGGCACGATGGATCGCACCCGCGACCCCACCTCCGATTCTAAGTTGGGCATTAGCCGCATTTACTACCGCTTCGATATCCCGCTGGCCGACGATATCGCCTCGTTTCAATTCTATCTTGACGTCTGAAATAGTAATCGATTCCATAATATTTTCCCTTCTATGTTGTACTTATGGATATAATCATTCCTATTTTTTCACAAACCTTGCTCTTTGCATCCCTGAATTAATCTATTCCGATCCTTTCTTAAGCAGAATTTCTTCCTCTCACCAGTCACCAAAATAACAAAAAAGGATGTTCTCCAATTCAAACTGGACACGATATAACAAAGCCAAATATCCAGCAACAGATGGAAACTACCTGCATACAGGTAATGCTTCTGCTGGCGTAGCTTATACTAAAAGCTAAAACCGACAGATATTAACGGAACAATTTTGGATAAAAAGAGACCCCCTTTCAGAGCAAATTCTTCTCATTCCACATACCAGCAAACCCCAATGATAGGGCCTGCGGGCAGCTGGGAACTATAATGATAGATCAGCAAAGGAATTGGCTGCTTGCACCCAACCGTCGCGACGACCCAACTGCATGTATATCAGTAAACAGGAGGGAACAAATCTATGCGTGAGCTAAAAAATTGTGATACGCTCTTTTTTGAGGAAGGAAAAAGAGCAATTGTTTCTAAACTGGCTAAAACTTTCTACTCCCGGATTTATACGGTCATGGTGTTGATAGGTTTGCCAGGATAATGCTTAAAACATGGTTTTATCACGGAGATATCTCAAATACCATATAATATCTATTATCTGAATAATGCTATCATTACGGTAGCGGCACAAAAGGAAAGGGAGATCTATCGCCCAAAAAGCATTAACCCGGTTTATTCACGAAATAATGTTACTTACAGGATAAGTCATCGATATTTTATTACTTATCGAAATATAAAAATAACTCAAATTTGAGTGCTGTAACTAAAGGCTGCGAAATTTGGCCTTTGCCCTGCGTTGTTGAAAAAAATGTCGTGCTCAACGTACTCTAGTATGTTTCTGCGGCCATTTTCTCTGCGCCTTGGGCAATACCAAATTGCTTGGTGAATAATCCGGGTTAAGCTCTGTTTTGATCGAATCAACTTCAACTGAAATTTTATCCTATATTCAGTAGAAAGGCGACAGGTTTATCCTGACAAGGTTATCATTATTTTGCCCGCTTTTCTCAAAACGACATATCTTGTTTATTAATACTGCAAATACGTCATATATATAAACCCGGTACGATATTGGCAATTCTATATGTAGAAAAAACAAAAGATATAAACCTCAATTATTCCTGATATGAATTTCAATAAATTTACACTTAAAGCTCAGGAAGCGGTCCAAAATGCGCTGGACCTGGCCTCCAGCCGCAACCAGCAGGCCGTTGAACCATCCCATATTTTACTGGCCCTGCTGAGTGATTCTGAGAATGTAGTCAATACCATACTTAACAAAATTGGGGCGCGCATTCCCCAGCTAAAAACAGAACTTGAACAGCAACTGGAAAAGTTTCCGGTTGTAAAGGGTGCATCGGTTTCCGGGCAGTATCTTTCCAACACTTCCAAGGAGCTTTTTGATAAAGCCCAGCAGTCTGCCGATGATCTCGGGGATGAATATATCAGCTCCGAGCACGTGCTTATCGGAATATTAGAAGCAAGGGGCGAAGCGGGAAACTTGCTGCAGCAACACGGTGTCAAGAAAAAGGATGTGCTGAAGATTTTGCAAGATGTCCGTGGTTCTCAAAAAGTGGATGATCCCAATGCGGAAAGCCGCTATAACGCACTCAAAAAATATGGCCGCAACCTGAATGATATGGCAGAAAAAAACAAGCTGGACCCAGTGATCGGTCGGGACCATGAGATCCGCCGTATCATGCAGATTCTGTCGCGCCGTACCAAGAACAACCCGGTGCTGATCGGCGAACCCGGCGTCGGTAAAACGGCTATTGCTGAAGGGCTGGCCCTGCGAATAAACCGGGGCGACGTGCCCGAAAGCCTGAAAACCAAGCGCATTCTCGCACTAGACATGGGCGCGCTGGTGGCCGGAAACCAAGTTCCGCGGTGAATTTGAAGAGCGCCTGAAAGCAATCGTCAAAGAGGTAACCGATTCTGACGGTGAGATTATTCTATTTATAGATGAAATACATACGCTTGTTGGCGGAGGATCAAGTGAAGGTTCGCTGGATGCCGCCAATATTCTCAAACCGTCACTGGCCCGTGGTGAACTGCACGCCATCGGAGCAACCACGCTCGATGAATACCGCAAGCATATTGAAAAAGACCGGGCGCTGGAGCGGCGTATGCAGAAAGTGCTGATCAACGAGCCGACCGTTGAGGATACGATTTCCATCCTGCGTGGGCTGCAGGAAAGATATGAACTGCACCACGGCGTGAAGATCCGGGATGAGGCTCTTGTTGCTGCATCCGAGCTTTCGCACCGCTACATCAGCGATCGGTTCCTGCCGGATAAGGCGATCGACCTTATTGACGAGGCGGCCTCACGATTGCGCCTTGAGATCGACTCCATGCCGGAAGAACTCGACCAGGTTGAGCGGCAAATTCGCCAGCTGGAAATTGAGCGAGAAGGGCTGAAGCGCGAGAAGAACGAAGAGAAAATCCAAAACATCGAAAAAGAACTGGCCAACCTGGAAGAGAAACGCAATAGCATGCGTAACCAGTGGGACTCGGAGCGGGAGCTCATCAAAAAAACCCGAGACTTAAAAGAGGCGATCGACACCTCCCGCAATCGCGCTGAGAAAGCTGAACGCGAAGGCGACTACGAGAAGGTAGCCGAACTCCGCTATGGTACAATCAAACAGCTTGAAAAAGACCTTGAAGAAACAAAGGAACAGCTGGATGAGATACAGGAAGGTCGCGCCATGCTGAAGGAGGAAGTCGAATATGAGGATATCGCCGACATCGTCTCGAGATGGACGGGCATCCCGGTGAGCAAAATGCTGCAAAGCGAGCGTGAAAAGCTGATTCACCTTGAGGAAGAGCTTCATAAACGTGTGGTCGGACAAGATCCTGCCATCGAAACGGTATCTAACGCTGTGCGGCGTTCTCGTGCCGGCCTGCAGGATGCCCAGCGCCCGATCGGCTCGTTCTTCTTCCTCGGTTCCACCGGGGTGGGTAAAACAGAGCTGGCCCGTTCACTTGCCAACTTTCTCTTTAGTGATGAAGACGCCATGGTGCGCATCGACATGAGTGAATATATGGAGCGCCACAGCGTAAGTCGCCTGGTGGGTGCACCTCCAGGTTACGTGGGCTACGATGAGGGCGGACAGCTTACCGAAGCCGTACGCCGCAAGCCATATTCGGTGATTCTTCTGGATGAGATCGAAAAGGCACATGCCGACGTGTTCAACATGCTGTTACAAGTGCTGGATGAAGGTCGTTTGACCGACAACAAAGGGGTGACAGTGGACTTTACCAACACTATCATCATTATGACCAGTAACATCGGGTCGCACCTGATCCAGGAACGCATTGAAGAAACAGACGGCGAGTTTACCGATGAGGTATACAGCGAGCTACAGGAGCAGCTGATGGAGCAGCTCAAGAAATCGATCCGCCCCGAGTTCCTGAACCGCGTGGATGACATTATCGTGTTCCACCCGCTCACCAAAGAGCATATCCGCGATATCGTAGATATCCAGCTGCAACGTGTATTTAAGATGCTGGAGCAAAAAGGTATCGAGCTTTCTGTCTCAGAAACTGTTAAAGACTGGCTGGCCGACCGGGGTTACGACCCTGTATATGGTGCTCGTCCGCTGAAGCGGCTTTTGCAGCGTAAGATTATCGACAAGCTTGCTACCGAACTAATCAGGCGCGGAGAGGAAAGCGTCAAGCATTTTGAGGCGACCCTCGGCAAAGACGGCGAAGAGATAGAGTTTGCCGAAGTCTTCGATGACGCCGAAGCATGGGCAGATTAGGTAATCGGATATTAATCAAAAACAGGAGCAAACATTTCGTAAGGGCACGAGGCATCGTGCCCTTATACTTTTGCAAAATATCCTACTCACCAAAGTCCGATAATCAATCCTGCCACGGTAAAACCGACGAGGTGATATCCGCCGTCAATGGCAAATAGTTTGAGCGACATGTCATTGTAGATACCGTTGACGCCCACGGTGGTGAGCACAAATCCCGCGCCGGCGGCCAAGCCAACAGACAATCCCTGGAGAGCTGTAGTGGCATCCAGCGCCACGATAAAAAAGCCTAGTGAAATGCCAGCAATAAACTGCAGGATTAGTGAGTAAAGGAAGATAATCGGTTCCGGTGATTCAGGATGTTCCTCCATCCCCTTCTCCTGCATCCAAGCCTCCCCAAACAGGGGGCCATACCAGCCCCAACCGACCATAAAGTATGCGAAACCACCCAGCAGGGCGGCCCATATATTGAGTTCCGAAAAGAGTGCTCCCATCATATTCTCCCGTTTTTTAGTTCCCGATTTATTCAAATCCAGTATAGGAATTTTCTCCTGAAATCAGAAATTAAATGAAAAGACCACTCGATACTCCCGCCAGTTTGTAACTAACGGGATACTGGCTAACTTAAACTTTGAAGTATTGGACTTTTTTGGGCAGTTCGCCGAAGTAACTACCCCATCCAATCTTCTAAATGGCCGAAAGTTGCAAACTGGCGGGAGTACGGTGCTTTTTTATGAATTAAGAAGATTATCAGGATTGAGTCCCTGCAGGTCTTCAGTCACAAACGTGCGGCCCTCGCGGATCTTCTCTCCATCCAGATAGACATCGGCGCCAATGCAGACCAGATCCCAGTGGATGCTGCTTTCGTTACCGTTGGGCGCAATCTCGTAATCTTTGCCGAGCGTCAGATGATTGGAACCGTAGATCTTTTCATCGAACAGGATGTCGTACATCGGCTGGTCGATGATGGGGTTGAGCCCGAAGCTGAACTCCCCGAATTGGCGTGCGCCGGCATCGGTATCAAGAATTTCTTCGAGCTCTTCATTGTTGGAGGAATCAAAATCCACAACGACCCCGTCCCGCACTTCCAGCTTTACGTACTCAAACGGCTTGCCCTGATAGACGCTGGGGGCGTACGAAATGTGGCCCTCCACCGACGAGAGAATCGGAGAGGAGAACAGCTCTCCATCCGGAATGTTCCGCTTGCCAAAGCATGGAATCCAGTTTTGTCCCTCTACTGAAAATTTAATGTCGGTTTCCTCTCCTTTCAGCTGAATCATTTCGGTATTGCGCAGGCGCTCCTCCAGCGGCTTCATCGCTTCGTGCAGCCGGCTGTAGTCCAAGAGGCAGGCTTTATAATAAAATTCATGGAATTTCTGAGTCGGCATTTTAGCATTCATGGCGAATGCCTCAGAGGGGTAGCGCAACACTACCCAGTTGGTGTTGGGAACGCGCTCGTTAAAATGAACCGGCTTCAAAAAATGATCGGAATAGGCTTTATTGGCTTTCTTGTCCACATTGGCCTGTTCGTAAATATTTTGGGAGGCACGGACGCCCACAAAGGCATCCATCTGTTTCATCAGCGGTAGCTGATCGGTTTCGGCCTGGTTTTGCCAGAATTTTTTGTCGCCGCGCTCCACCAGAATTCGCTTGATCTCGGTGTCCTCGATTTGCACAAAAGGATTCACATTCATCTTGCGCGCCTCATCCACTAGCGCTCGCAGCAACTCAATACCGTTGAGGCCTACTAACTGGAGCATCACATTTTGTCCTTCTTCCAGCTCACAGCTAAAATTCAGAATCTTTTTCGCCAACTGTTGGTCTTCGTTTGAGTACATAGTTTCTTTTGGTCTTTCGTCGTGCGTGTTTCAGTTTATATTCTCGGGATTTCTTTTGAATCTGTTGCCTAAGCAACTAAAAAATTAATAATCATAATTCCAGCGTACATCAATGCCGGTCCGACTGTCGCCGCCCTGGGTGAGAATCAGCTTGAGGTTCCTTTTAAGCAGGTATTCCAGGATAAAAATAGTATCGGGGGTAGAGCCGGTTATTTCGTTCTGGATGGCAAAAAACACTTTTGGATTCAGGTACCAGCCTGTTTTGATCGAAGTTCCCGAATTGGCGCCATTCCGCGTATTGTCAATCTGCACCACATCAATACCGAGCCGCTGCGTGGCCAGGGCCTCCACTTTATCCAGCAACACATCCATCGCTACGTCAGCGGCGCTGGTATTGCTGCCGGAGTTGGCCACCACCTGTTTCCAGGGATCGAGTGACAGGAACGGCTTGCCAAATAGCGTGTAGCTGATGATATCCTCCAGTCCCATCGGCGGCTCACTTTCATACTTGAACTGTGGGTCCTCCACCGTACCCTCAATGATATACCATATACGCACGTCTGCCAAGTCTTGCTGCGGGGGTATAAACAGGTGGCGAATTTTCAGTTCGGGATTGGTCGGCTCTCCACGGAAGGTGATAATGCCCTCCTCCAGCTCAAAGCGTTTGCCCAGCGGGCGGGCGTATCCGCTGGCCGCCGACAGTGAGCCAAACATCTGCAGGTCCTGCTCTCTTTTTTTGACCAGATCCACCTGTCCATCAAGCTCGTATTCAAGGTCCAAGTATTGTCGGTTGCGGACAAAAAACCTCCGATTAAAGGATACATCCATCTCCATGCTCAGCGAGTCGTACTGCATGTAGGAGGTGGCATACCCCGGGGCAGCGGCTGAATCGAGCTCTACGGCCTCTACGGATTTCTCCCCAAAATTCTGCAGGTACAGGAACCCACTCACGAAACTGAGCTTGCCTTTTATATTCGGCTTGCTGAGCGTACCATTCAGCTTGGTATCCATGTCGATAATTGCACTATAGTTGGCAGTGTTGGCAACCCGGAAATTGTTGGCTTTCATGGCAATATCAAGCGCACCCGGCTGTAACTCATTAAAGTTCATGGAGCCGCTGGCAGAAAACGAACCTGTGCCACTGCGGGCATTCATTTTTTCAATCTCCACGCGATTACCCCGGAAGTAGACAGCAGAACGTATCTCCGAAAATTTTACTCCGGCCTCCATCACGCGTATAGCCCCGTTCTGAAAACTCATCATCCCCTCCGCCGAAAGCTGATTCAGCGGCCCTTCGATCACCAGGCTGCCATCCAGCCGACCCTGTATTTCCCGGAATTCCGTGCGATCTACAAAATCGTTAAGAGAGGCCAGGTTAAACTGGTAGGTATTTATATCCACCCATATGGAATCTTTCTGCTCTGGCAGGGCTACATTAAATTCTTTAACATCAAGGTGAACGGGCAACTGGGCCGTTATTTCTGCCGCTTTCTGTTTCAGCGAAACAACCGAGCTGTTCAACTGGATCTGCCGAGTGGTGTGATCGTAATCCATAGTGGCGGTAACCGAGTCTACACCCACCCCGGAAATAGTGGCCTGGCGAAGACGAAAAGAAGCCTGCATTTCCGGCTCTCCCGCAGTTCCGCTGATCGTACCCTGGAAACGCGCCAGTCCATCGGTGTTGGTAATGCCGGCATTTTCCAACAATTGCGGATATCGACTCACCGAAAGCTCTCGAACAATCAACCGGCCGGACACTTTTTCTTTAAAAAACGATTGATCAAAAGTGTTGGGATCACCCAGCTTGAACGGGACCTGTAACTGCCCACTGGCAAGCCGTTCTCCCTTATCGAACAGCAACAGTCCCCCCTCCAGGCGTTCATCATCGACTTCAAAATCAAGGTCTAGCGAATCAAGTGAAACGTCATTATATGCGATCTGCTCAAGTTTCAGGTTGCCGGATGCAGAAAGCAGGGTATCCCGTTTATCGATATAGAGCCTGCCGGAAAGCATTCCGTCAAAATGGGATTCGCTCAGCAGTGTATTTTGGATAACACTCAAGTTGAGTTCTTTTCCCAGCAGATATCCCCTTTGGGATACAGAATCTGCATATGGAATAGCCATCTCCATGGCCGCACCATCATTTGATTCAAGGCGAAGTGTATCCATCCGGAATTGCTGACCTTTAACTACCGCTTCAAAAGGCTGTGCCAGTGAAAGCGTTCTTAGATCACTGATAATCTGCAGATCGGTCGTTCGTACTCGTGATATTTCGGAACTCACGCTATAGGTTGCCTCATGTTGCAGGCGGTTACCGCTTGCGCTGCTGAACATCAACTGGATATCGCCGTACGTGGAATCAGGGGTCATCTTCCCGCGCACGGAGGTGGAAACATCCTGCAAGACCACTGAATTTACTACGGGATTACTCAGATTCAGCTCCAGGGTATACTGAGGTTGTTCTCTCAACAGAATATCAACGTTTCCTTCAATAGCTTCGGATGACACCATATCTCCATATTGCAGATTTTCGAAATCGACGTGGCCTGTAAACTGAAGTTCATCCTCATTGGCTGGACTAATCTGTCCGGTGAGCGCGCCCGTTGTCTGAAGGGTTTCAACGCCTGCAAGCCCAGCAAAGGTCTGAATGTCTTTGATCTCAACATCCATGTTCAGCCGATTGTCGATATCATACCATCGCAGCAGGTGCATGCGGGACTCAAAATTACCGTCGGCTATAGCACTTCTCAACCGACCGCCATTGACCTGGACCACGGTATCTTTCACCACGATTTCAGCATGTAGCTCCTCGATAAACTCCCTGTTGACCATCGAAGAATCGATCCTGATTTTTGAAGATAATTGCAGCCGCTCGGGCGTAGTATATTTTCCCTGTCCCTGCAGATGAGCATTAATCGAGGTGGGCAGCTCCTCCAATCCCTCACACTCGGCAAGATTCCACTGGTTGAACCGAAGATCATAGCTGTATTCCGGGGCGGTTTGATAATTATCTACCTGGGCCGTCATGTCCAGCCCGCTCTGCTGCAGCTGTACTTGCGAGGTCATAGAAATCCGGGAGCTATTGATTTGGCCCTCCATTGTAGCCAGGGAAAGTTCCTGTCCTCCTGATCTGACTGTCGTCGATCTCCAGCCGGAAATCCCAATACTGGTCGGACGGGGCAAGTCCCGTACCCTCCAGCCGCGCACTGAAATTAACGCTGCCATCATAAGTCGGGTCCTGCAACCAATATCCGGGTTGGATATTCCTTCCATTCACGGATGAAGTAAATTGGGTGAAGAGCTCCAGATCCGGGAAGCTAGTAATTCCGCGTTCAACGACTCTCCCTGCCGGGTAACCTGCATATTGGTTTGCAGCTCATCCTTAGCTAAGGTAAAGTTACCTGTTAGCTGGTCGACCCTATATGAACCCTGTGCTAAACGGTTGACCGAAAAGGAGCCGTTCATTTGTGCGTGCTGTGGTTGCAAAACATCTACATTACCTTTCGCCAGCAACTGCATCTCACGTATGCTCGGGTACGTACTGTCTGAAGTAAGCACCTCCAGATCCATCTGTGCAATATCAAGTTCAGCTCTTTTTAAAAAAACAGTATTGTTCCACTCGAACTGGGTATCCAAATTCAGTTTCTGCAGACCATCCGCTTGGGCCCGCAATCCGACATTAAACAAGGAAGGAGATCCGCTAAGTGAAAGCTCAAGCTGTAGATTCTGCTGGACGGGGACCGGTTCAACATACGCAGCGACATCTCTCCAGGAAAGCGGTTGCGCCGAGAAACTGACCGAGCCGGTCGAATCGTTGGTGTTGACTGTAGCTGATGACTGCAACACAGATCGACCAGTGCCGATCACCAGTTTTTCGAGCGTTATTTTTTGGTCGGTGGCCTGCGCGGTTGACTGAATATCAATCGGCGGAAGGCGCGTATCCGAAACCCGGAAGGCTAACTCCTGGAGCTGCACGCTGTAGCCCTCCTCCATGTAACTTCCGGCTGCCTCTATATTGAGGTCGCGAATGGCAATAAGGGAGTCCTGCCCCAGAGAGGAAAACCTGCCTTCAAGGGCTCCTCCCTCCAGGGCAAATCGATCTACCTGAAACAGAAATACCTCGCTTTCGGTGGTGGTGTCTGCAGGAGACTCCTTCACTATATCCTGGAGATTAATACTGCCATCCTCGTACTGTCTTATGCGGGCATAAGGATTCGAGATACTAATTTCATCCACTTGGAATTTTGATCCCAAATAACTCAGCAACTGGTAACGGGCGTACAAGGTATCAGCGCTAAGAACGGTATCGGGAGAGGTTACACGTACATTAGTTAACTGTACCTCTTTCCAGAGGTCGCCCTCCAGCTGGCCGATCTCAGCCGTGCATTAAGAGCTGCATTAGCCGCCTGCTCAATTTGTGAGCGCACGATATTGTGGACAAAACTGCTCTTCAGCGAGAGCCGTATCCCCAGCACAAGTACGAGGAGTATCCCGAGGACAATCCAAGGCCAACGCCTGCGCTTTCTACTTTCGGTATGTTGCTGCTGATCTTCCACTAAAATGCCTGTCCTACGCTAAAATGAATGCCAATGCGATCGAAATTAGAACCATAATTTTTGCCCTGATATTTGTTAAGGTCTTCTTGTGTGGGATTCAGTTTATACCCAACATCCACCCGAATGGGTCCAATGGGCGACTGGTACCGCAAACCGCCGCCAACGCCAAACTGAATCGGGCGCTGGTCTAAATTCTGGAGCCTTCTCCATACCTGGCCGCCATCAAAAAAAGCGGCAATGCCCAGCCCATTGATAAAAAAGTTGAGTTCCTGCCGGATCTCCAAGTTAAAGCCAAACTTGGCCTGCCCACCCACAGGGGCATACCCCCTGAACGTTCCCGTGCTGTCAAATCGAACACGTTTAGGGCCCAGCTCATTTCTTCCCCAGCCTCTAACCGAACTGGTTCCTCCCAGGTAATATCGGATATTCTGCGGCAGGGAATCCCTGAGACACGTTGACAGTCCACCCAGCTGCAGGCGGGTAGCCAGCTTGGTGGAGCTGGTCAAATTGGTATAACGGCGAACATCTACCGAAAATTTTTGAAAAGAAAATGCTGCTCCACCAAACAAACCGGAAAATTCCGCGTATGGCTGCACAACCCACCCCTGCTGACCTCGCGTGGCAAAACCGGGACTGTAATACCCGCTGAACTGAAAAGAGGATAAATCGTATTCAAAAGTGGTATCAGGCAGGGCGTCGTCGGTCTGTTCGGAAAGCTCCAGGTTACGGGTAAATTGGTAGGAGACGGTGCCTGTAAGATCATCGCGATAACGGTAAATAAAACTATTTGTGATACCGCCCTGAAATAACTCATAGATTCGACGCTCCAAAATATGTTGCACAAAAGGATCGAAGACCAGGCTGCTTTTGGTATTGTAAACGTACGGGATAAGATAGTTGAGGTTAAGCGACTGCTCGATAAATGATCCAGTGGCAGTTGCCGTGAAGCGGTGTCCCGAGTGCAATACATTGCGGTGGGTCCAGCTCGCGCGAGCGCGCAACAGATCTTCCGTACCGACACCGCCCTGCGCCTGTACCGACCGCAGCGGGTATTCCCGCACATTGATATTGATCTGAAGTGTGGAATCCCGCGGCTGGTCGGGAAGATCGATCGTGGCAAACCGGAACATGTGATGGTTAAAAATTTCGCGCTGGGCCTGCTGCAAATCAGTCTGGGTGAACATATCCCCCTCATGCAGTGCAGACTCCCGTATCACGTAGCTATCCGAAATTGTTTCTGTACCGGTTACATTTACCTCTGATACGTAGGTGCGGGGACCCGAGTCGATCTGGATGGTTACCTCTGCACTGGTCTGCAGGGAATCAATCTGAGCCTGAATATTGACCTCTGCAAAGGCAAAACCCAAATTTTTCAACACCTCTGTAAAAGAACCTATAATATTAGGTTCTTTTATGGTCTGATAGCGCATGCCCTGCTTGAATTCATGCTCGGCTTGTGCCCTTCGAAATGCCCTGCTGGAGGTGATATACTGCTGGCTCTGCTCGGTGGTTTTAAACTTGTAGGTAAGATCCTTGATAGTAACAGGTGTATTCTCATCAACCGTAAAACGTACAGTTCGCTTCCACTCCTTATTCCCCTTTATAACATTTCGTTTTACATTGACATAAGGAAACCCCCTGCGTTCATAATAGCGGCGGATTCTAATCACATCCCGACGGATCTCCATCATATTAACTTCATGACCGCCTCGATTCCAGAATTTCAATTTTTCCAGCGTAGTTGGGGCTTCAGTGGCGATTATCTGTTTAAGCACGATATCTGTAAATGTTTCATTTCCGGCTATCTCAACCTTCCAAACCTGGGAATCCATAGGCTCACTATTGCCCTGGAGGGCGTGGCTGGGCATAGAGCAGATCAAAAGAAAAATTACACCAAAAACCCCTTGAATAAGTCTTTGAACATGATGCGGCTTAAAAATAAAATGTAGGATATTTTCCTTATTCAAATCGTAATACTGTAGGGCTTTAAAATAAAAAGGTAAGTATAACGTAAACGCACTAACACTCAAAAACGAATTGGCTGCACAGATACAAAAATGTTACATTAGCAGCCTCCATCTGTTACTTTGGCTTTAATATCGTTTTAAATGAATATCTCTACAAACCTCTTTTTGCTATCTGCGATCTGTTTGCTATGGGCAAGTTGCTCAACCACCGAAGAATTTACCGGGTTTTCTTATGATCCCGAAGGAGTCACCGAAACCCAAGACAAGCCGATACAAACCCAGCATAAACGCACTATTGGAGTTCTTAAGGAGGGGATCTGGCTTTCCAACGAATACGATGGTGCTCGGCTTAATAACTTCTACCAGGTGAATGATTCCCTGTACAGAGTTGTCATCCAACCGGAAAATCATCCCATCAATAACAGCCCGTGGTATGGATTCAAGGTATGGTCCAATGCTCCAAAAACCGTCTGGCTGGAGCTCACCTACAAGCACGGAGAGCACCGTTACTATCCTGATATCAGCTACACCGGCAATAACTGGGCACCGATTGATCCTGACTCCTACCGACCGGATACTGCCCGTGGAACCGCACTACTAAAGCTAGACTTGACCGGACGTCCGCTATGGGTGAGTGCACAGGAACGCTTTACTACCGAACAGTACAACTGGTGGGCCAAAAATATGACGCAATACCCGTTCGTGTCGCGCGATACGGTGGGCTACTCCCATCAAAACCGCCCGATCGAAAAACTGACCATCACCCAGACTAGTCAATCGCAAAGGCACGGAGTGGTTATCATCACATCGCGGCTGCATCCGCCTGAAATTACCGGGCAGATGGCTAGCCTGGCGTTTTTAGAGGAAATCACCAGCTCTTCACCCCTTGCGGCAAAATTTCGCAATCGTTTTGAGGTAATCGCCTTTCCGTTTGCCAACCCGGATGGCGCCGACAACGGGCACTGGCGCCACAACGCCGGTGGGGTAGACCTGAACCGGGACTGGCAAAATTTTAACCAGCCGGAAACGAAGGCGATTCGGGATCACCTGGTCGAAACGGTTAAAAATAATCTCAATCGCAAAGTGTATTACGGTATCGATTTTCACTCCACCAACGAAAATATTTTCTACCCGATCAACCGGGATGTGGAAACCTTCCCTGATGACTTTACCTATGCGTTTGTTGACTCCATCAAGCAGGCTTTCCCGAATATTGAATTTACAGTGGAACCGTTCGATACAAGCTCCCCGATCACGAAAAACTGGATCTACAAAACGTTTGGCGCCGACGCGGTAACCTATGAGGTAAACGACCGGGCAAATCGCCAGCAAGTTAACCGGGTGGCCCGACGATCGGCCCGTATTATGATGCAGATGCTGCTGGACGATACTGAACCGCAGTCGTGAGGCCAGGCCTTACCTTTTAGAACTGATCAATTAACTTAAATCGCTTTTAAAATGATTAAAAGCATGAGTTCAAGTAATTACTCACACACAATGCAGGAACTGGTACTGAACTGGAAGTTGCGCCTGGTCGTAAGCGCGCTTTTCAGTATCATGGGCTTTGCTGTGCTCATCGCCACCCTCAGCGGTTATTTCATGCCCAACTTTGAGGTCATTGACCAGACCATTGTAGGAGTAGCAGTTTTTATAATTGTTATACCGGTATACCTGATCATTGCCGATCTCCCTAAAATAAATGAACAGACCATCGTCGACCTGCTCAATGAATCGGTCCCCAGGCTGGATTACAACGCGCAGCTCATTTTAAAAAATAAAGATGAACTTCCTGAACAAAAGGTAAAGTATAGACGACAGGTTGAAGATTTTTTTGAGGATAAAAAAGTCTATCGTTTTCTGCCCAATCGTCCCATTCATCAGGCAGTGATAATTTTGGTGACAAGCCTTCTTTTAACTGCCGGCGTTTATTTTTTGCTGTAGTTTGTTGACTTGTGCATTGATCCTTGTGTCAAAAACAATCAAAAACTAATCTCATAATTCCGGCTTTACTTTTTTTGAGGCAAGAGTTGAATGCACCCCTTCTAAATCCAGCTTTCAATATTCATCAAGCGTTAATCTGTTAATTATTTTTTATCTTATCTTTTTGTGGGAGAAATGATCTCCCCTCTAAATGCTGTTGATCTTGTATCAACAGAATCAAGCAAGAAGTAACTGTTAATGGCACATTCGCACGATCAGGATCACAATCACGGCCATCACCACCATGGAAAAGATACCACGGAGGGAAAGGCTCTGGATTTCCATATTTCTGAACCTGACCATCACACTGGCAGAATTCGTTGGCGGTATAATCTCCAACAGTCTTTCCCTGCTCTCCGATGCTCTGCATAATCTCAACGATACGGCTTCTTTGGGCATCAGCCTTGTAGCACGGAAAGTTTCCAAGAAGGATGCCAACCAGGATAAAACCTTTGGCTACAAGCGTGCCGAAATAATCGGGGCATTTATCAACCTGATTACGCTGGTGATCATCGCCCTATTCCTTGTTAAAGAGGGGGTTGAGCGGTTTTACAATCCCCAGCCCATCGATGGGCTGATCATGTTTGTGGTGGCTGCCGTCGGACTCCTCGGGAACGTGATTACCGCAGTTCTGCTCTACAAAAGCTCGGATGAAAACATCAATATCCGCAGTGCTTACATTCACATCATGTCGGATGCGCTTTCCTCTGTAGGCGTAATTATTGCAGGCTGGCTTATTCTTGAGTACCAGCTTTACATCCTGGATACGATCCTGACGCTGGCCATTGCCGCCTACATTCTGGTGCAGAGTTATCATATGCTGAGGGAGACAATCAATATTTTGATGGAGAGCACCCCGCAGAGTATCGACATTGAGGAGGTGACCTCCGCCATGAAATCGGTGGGCAATGTGCTGGATATTCACCACATGCATGTGTGGCGGCTGGATGAGAACAATATTTTACTGGAGAGTCATGTGGTTATTGACGAAGACCAGCTCGGAAATATGGAAAAGATCAAATCGAACCTGAAGAAAGTGCTGAAATCGGACTTTGATATCAGCCATTCTACCCTTGAGTTTGAATTTGAACCCTGCAAAAATCACGCAGAAATTCCCTGTCACTGAGGTTAGGAACCTTTCATGCCGAGAGCTCCTATTAATAATGAAGGTTCAATCGAAAACTTAATGACAGGAAGGATTTCCTATGCTGGGCACTATACTTTTGATTATTGTTTTAGTAATGCTGATTGGAGCTCTCCCAAGCTGGCGATACAGCCGAACGTGGGGATATGGACCAAGTGGAATACTCGGGACCGTTCTCGTTATTTTATTAATCCTGTTTCTTCTCGGTCACATTTAAAAGCGAACATATTATAAATCACAGGAGCATTGATTATTGCAAGATTCGGGCTATACAGTCTTATTACAATCCTGTTACTTTTCCTTGCCTCGTGCAGCGGGCCTGAAGTGATCAATGACATGGACGATCGTTCGTATCAGCTGCTCAACCAGGACAGCGCGCAAGTCACTTTCCCGGATGACTTTAAGGGACAGGTTACGGTCGTCGGTTTTATCTATACCAACTGCCCTGACGTGTGTCCCGCTATTACAGCGAACATGAGCAACGTCAACCGGCAGCTTCAAAATCGGGAAGATGTGCAATTCCTGGGCATTACCTTTGATCCCGCGCGCGATCGTCCCTCTGTGCTCAAAAATTACATGCAGCAGTTTGAGTTGGATGAGGATCAATTCACGTTTGTGACCGGCGATACCACAACCGTTGATTCTCTGCTCAGCGCTATGGATATAACGGCAGATATTTCATACACTAAAACAACGGACGCTGGCAAAGAGCTCTACTTTATGAAGCATACGAACCGTATTTCACTGCTCGACCAGCAGGGGCGCCTGCGACTGGAATACAGCGGCAGCTACTCCAAGCCTGAACACATTATAGAAGGAATTAACAAGCTCAGGTAATTCCCGGTGAAATCGATACGCACATATTGCTGGTTTAACAGTTTCAAGGTGATTATCGCGCCTGTCTTGATGCTTGTTATGCTGGCTTCCCAATTCCCTCTTTCTTCGCATTGCTACCAAATGGTTATGGGCGATCATCACACCGAACGCATGGTTTGCATGAAAGACGGTACGTGCCACAAAACAATGGCTAATGGACAGCACACGGAATGCCAGTGCCATAAAAAGCACGGCGACCGGCCATTTTATTGCTCATGCGATGCTTCTGGTACAGCCATGCTTTCCAGTATTCAGCTTTCTAAAGTTTTACTGCCGGAACCACCTACAGCAAAAGGTGACCTTTCGCCCCGGCTGATCTACTTCGGCTATAATAGCCCTACACCTGCTCCCTCAGGGAAAGAGATATTCCATCCTCCTCAGTCTGGTTGATTCAACCTAACCTAACAATTATTGAATCAACCCACCGGTACTAATACCCGGACATGTTGAATTACACTATTTAAATATCTGAGGAGAATTATGTTATCTCTATATCGAACTATATCTGTGGCATGCATGCTTGCAGTATGCCTCCTGCTACCCTCAACTGTCTTTTCACAATCCACCGGATCGATTTCCGGCACCATCACCAGCCAGAGTGATAACACACCGATCAGTGACGCCAACGTATTTATCCCAAACACAAATTATGGTACCACGACAGATGCAGAGGGTCATTTTGAGCTGAACAACATACCTGCTGGCACATACACCCTGAACGCTTCTTTTATAGGCTTTGAACCGGCCCGGACCAAAGTGCAGGTTGTGGCCGGGCAAACGGCTGAAGCTACTTTTGCGCTCAGGGAGATTTCCTATAAACTTTCTGGCATTTCCATAAGTGCTCTGCGACCTGACCTTGAACTGGAAACCGAGCTTGAAAATCAGCAAGTTCGCGAGGCCAATCCACGCGATTCAGGTGAGCTGCTACGTGTAGTGGCCGGTGTGGATGCGGTACGTCGGGGTCCCATCGGGCTTGACCCGGTAATTCGTGGTCTCCGCGAAACGGAAGTGGGCACCTACCTGGACGGCACTCGAATTTTCCCGGCCGGACCAGCTCAGAATGGATTCCCCGCTGAGCCATCTCGATCCCAGCGCCATCCAGTCGATGCAGGTGGTGAAAGGTCCCTATGCCCTGACCTGGGGCGCGGGCAATCTAAGTGCCATCCGCGTGCAGACCAACGATCTGACAAACATGGCCAAAAATACCACACATGGAAAAATAGCCTCCGGCTTTGACAGTAACTACAACGCCTTTGAAGGCACCGCCACCGTTTCAGGCAAGTTTGACAAGCTGGGTTACTGGCTAAATGCTGCTTGGCGCGAAGGCAACGATTACAAAGATGGGAACTCTACTTCCATACCCAGCGACTTCCTTTCACGGGAAGTGCGGGGTAAAGTGAGTTATGCTACCTCACCGAACGGGCGAATCACCATTGGCGGCGGGTACCAGAATCAAAAAGATATCGATTACCCCGGGCGTCTGCTCGATGCCAACTATTTCGATTCCTACAATTCATCGCTGGCGTGGAATTGGCAGCAAAATAGCGGTGTGCTTAAATCGATCGAGATCAAGACGTATTATAATTCGGTGGATCACGGCATGGACAATGACAGCAAACCCACCGCCATGCCGATGGAGGGACGCATGCCTCCCTTTGCCCTGGATGTTGAAGTGGAATCCGAGATGGATGTAGCCGGCGGACGTGCAGCATTTGAGCTGGTTCCGGCCGATTTCTGGAACATCCAGGTCGGCGGCGACATCTACAGCGCCAATCGCGATGCTGTTCGTACGATCCGCCGCCGAGATAACGGCATGCTGATGTTCGAAGACCAGATGTGGCCCGATGCCACCATCACCGACGCCGGACTCTTTACCCGCGCTGAACACAATTTCAACAGCATCCTTTCTGCAGCTGGAACTGTTCGCCTGGATTTTGTGAAAGCTACGGCCAGCCAAGAGCGTGTTTCCGATTTTTTCCAACAAAATGTCTCTTCTGATCTAGATCATACCGAAACCAACCTAAATGGGGCCTTCACCCTCAGCGCCACCCCAGACGATCACTGGGTGATCTCAGCAGGTATCGGTTCCGCCGTACGCACCGCCGACGCCACCGAGCGTTACTCAGATCGCATTCCTGCATCGAAAGCACAGACCAGCGCCGAGTTTGTCGGCAATCCCGACCTTGAACCAGAGCGTCAGCACTCAGCTGGATATCTGGATCGAGAACCATCTATCCAAAACTTGTAATTCTCGTTCAACGCCTTCACCCGGTGGATGGATAACTTTATCACCATCCGTGCCACCGGATCTGCCCAAGCGGCTGCCGCTGAGTCCAAATACCGTATATCAATACCGTAATGGCGAAGGCTCGGTTTTGGGGATTTGAATCCTCCGTGGCCTACCGCTTCATTCCCAGCCTGAAAACCGAAATAAGTGGTCGATATCTCTGGGGACAAGATGAAACCGTTAATGAGCCCGCGCTGGGTATTCTCCCCGGTTGGTCGTCGACACCAAAATGCGCTACGAGCCTGTTGGCGGGACGCTTCTTTGCTGAAGGGGGTGCTTGCATGGAGTCACCGGGCAAGATCGCCGTCAGCCAACCAGCCGCGGCGAACAGCCAACCGGACGGATACTACGACAATAGATCTGAAGGGTGGCGTTAAGCTTTTACAAGGACTCAATCCTGCAGCTCGGAATTAATAATATTTTCGACGACTAGTTATGTGAATCACCTGAACGCGAACAACCCATTTTCCGGTATGATGATGGCCGGAGTATTCCGGGCAGCGCATTCCCGGAACCGGGGCGCGTTATGCTTTTTTGATCTGAGTTACGCTTTTTAGCAAAATTTCATAAGGGCACGGAGCATCGTGCCCTTATGTTATTGAAATTACCCGCTCTCAGAAATTTCTGACTTCTGATATCCCCGGAGTGACTAACGATTTTCTTACACCTGTCATTTCTTTAATCAGAAGCCTATATGCACATTATTTTAAAAACCTTCAGCTTTTTCGTAACACGTTTGTTCTTTACCGTTCATGATTTGTAATATTGGCACCTTCAATCGAAATTTAAATATTATAACAAAGCACAGGATTTAATACATGTTTGAGATGAACTACACCCCTAAACGAACCGTCTGCAAGGTCACATTCAAGATACCGGCCGAATGGGCTAAAGAAAAAGCTGCCGTTATCGGTAATTTCAATGACTGGGATCCCCAGGAACATGAAATGGAAAAGAATAACGGCACATGGGAAGTCACCGCCCGGTTAAAACCAGAAACGAAATACACATTTAAATATCTGCTGGACGGGGAACAGTGGAAAAATGACGACGATGCCGATAATTATATCCCAAATGATTTCGGTACTAAAGACTCCGTATTGGTAACTGGAAAATAATTCAGCCAATGAGTAGCGAATTAGGGATACAGTCGCCCATTCCGATGGAAACCTTTCTTACAACTGTATCCCCTTTTTCGCTCCCCAATCAATTCTACTTCAATCTCTGTTCTGCATGATTAATCTTCCGCTTGTATATGTTCCTCCAGCGGAATAACATACGTTATATTTGTGTTGGAAAAGAGTTAGGAATTAAAAACGAGACCTAATATGATCCTGCTTATTGGCAAAGACGAGAAATGAATTTTTATGCTGCGATATCTTATCACTTTTTTTGCCCTTTTTATTATAACCGTCTCCTGTACATCAAAAGAGGACGATCTTCCTGAGGCCCCCTCCGACCTTCCAAACAATATCAAAATTCAGGATGCGTCGGGCGCGGCCAGCTCAGCAGGGTATGACCGGCGGGGCGTATTTAACCATTGCCAATGGGACCGAGCAATCAGATACACTGATAAGCATATCGACCGAGGTCGCAGCCATGGCCGAAGTACACGAATCCTTCCAGCAAGAAGACGGGTTGTCGGGCATGCGTCCGGCGGGCAAGCTGCCTATTGAGCCACGATCTCTACTGGAACTCAAGCCCGGCGCCTATCATATTATGCTGATGCAGGTACATCGGAGTTTGGTTGCCGGAGATACTATTTCAGCAACGCTACATTTTGGCCGAAATGATCGTCTCCAGGTTCCAATTCCTGTACGGCAAAATCGGAATTAATATAGGGGGCTTCCTCAAAAAGTCACAAAAGCCTTCTTCCTGGCAAGGGGTGTTCCTTTTGTGTGAACAAAAAGGAACCCATATGAATCACCGGCTGGGGATTTATTCGCCTGGCGGCACTTCGCTACGGCTAAAAGAAACCCAGATATTCCCTCCCAGAGATCTTCTGAAACATAATGGTTTTCTGCGTGGCTGAGCCTTTCCTCGCAACCTGCCGCAGGGTTTCTTTCTTCACGCCTCCGCTCTGTTTGCCCGAGTCGGCGCATAAATCCCAAGGCCGGAAGCAGACGGTCAGCCTGCGGTGGCAGCCCCAAGTCCAGAAAATCCCTGCTACGGATGGCAGGTAAAGCGACTAACGTTGTTAAGCAGGTACCACTCCAAAAAGGCAAACAGTGGAAATATCTGGGATGTTATAGATTTTGTAAAGGCGCGATATATCGCGCCTTTACGGGTAGAGCCCACTGGTCGGTTATATGCCGTCATTCTGCGATGGGCCGTAATGTGTCAGCCTCAACCCCATCACAGGCATGCTTCTCGGGAGAAACTGCGGAATACCTTGCCTGACAGGCCCATTTCCCTTGCAAGGTGAACTTGTAAGTATATGTAGGCTGTAGCACTACACATCGTAGTTTACAGGCAAACAAAGTCAATTTTAAAATTTTGTGGAAGTTGAACTAGGGAGTCGAAAATTTGATTTCAAACTCACCTCATATTTAGGAACGCTCTTTAAAAGCCCGAAGTTTTTTAGATACCATTCACAATTAATGCTAAAAATTAATAAGGAGGTTTGTTATGAGCGGAAAGAAGATTTTGCAACTCGTTGGAGATTATGGAGAGGATTATGAAATCATGGTGCCCTTCCAGGCGCTTCAGATGGTGGGACATACCGTGCACGCCGTATGCCCGGGCAAGAAGTCCGGGGAGAGCGTAAAAACGGCGATCCACGATTTTGAAGGGGATCAAACTTACTCGGAGAAGCCGGGCCATAATTTTGCACTGAACGCCACCTTTGCGGAGATTAATCCGGCTGACTATGATGCTATCGTCATCTCCGGCGGACGCGCCCCGGAATACCTGCGCCGGGAGGATGGCGTCATCGACATGGTGAATCACTTTGTGAACAATGACAAGCCGATCGCCGCGCTGTGCCACGGGCTTCAGATCTTGTCTGCCGCGGATGCTGTGAAGGGCAAAACGCTGACTGCCTACCCGGCCGTGGGACCCGAGATGGAGGCCGCCGGTGCGAACTACAAAGATGTGGAAGCCACCGAGGTAGTGGTCGATGGTAACCTTGTCACCTCACCCGCCTGGCCGGGACACCCCAAATGGCTGGCCGCTTTCCTGGACGTGCTCGGCACCAAAATAACTCACCAGCAAAAAGTAGAAGCCTAATCTCACTCATTATTTACAACTCGTCGGTCTGTTTTCAATTAGGCCGACGAGTTTTTTAATTTTTCTCACCTTCAAATCTGGGCTTTCCCCTCTTAAAATTCTTAATTCCTGATTTTTCATTCCTAATTCTTTTCTTCCCATCTCATTTTTTTCGTTTTTTAAGGTGAAATAAGTTAATCAAGCATCAAACTTCAGCATGATCCCAGCCGTTACTCTTCCCTTTCTAAACGAACTTGTCGCTCTTTTCCTGGTCAGCGTAGGCATCGCCTACCTGTGTTACCGGCTCAAACTGGTACCCATTGTCGGGTTCCTGATTGCAGGCGTAATTATTGGCCCCAATGCGCTGGCACTAGTGCCGGATCAGGAGCTCGTCGATATCCTGGCGGAAATCGGCGTTATTCTGCTGTTGTTTACCATCGGCATTGAGTTCAGCCTGGAAAAACTGAACCGCATACGGAAAGCAATTATTGTGGGCGGTGGATTTCAGGTGATTACCACCACACTGATCGTCGTCGGGTTACTGGCTGCATTCGGCGTGTCGCTGAATACCGCCATTTATACCGGCTTCCTCGTGGCCCTCAGCAGTACGGCGATTGTCTTGGGACTGTTCGCCCAGCGCAAGCGAAACCGATACCCCTGACCGGACAACTGTCGCTAGCGGTTCTCATCTTTCAAGATCTGGCGATCGTCGTCATGGTATTGCTGGTGCCCATACTGGCCGGGTCAGTCCGAGTCGGCATTTGACGTATTGTGGATCCTCGGCAAAGCGATACTTCTCATCCTGCTTGTCATCATCCTGGCACGCCGCATCGTACCCTGGCTGCTGGAAAAAGTAGCCAAGACCAGAAATCGTGAACTCTTTTTGCTGACCGTGGTCACGATCTGCTTCGGAACCGTTGCACTCAGCAGCATAGCCAATGTAAGTCTTGCACTCGGGGCCTTCCTGGCCGGATTGGTAGTCAGTGAAAGTGAGTTCAGCGAGCAGGCGCTGAGTGAGATACTGCCGCTGCGTACCATTTTTAACGCCGTCTTTTTTGTGTCAGTAGGGATGCTTTTGGACCTGACTTATGTATTGCAATATCCCTTGCTGCTGTTGGGCATTGCGCTTTTCGTCATCCTGCTAAAGCTGATCGTCACCTCGGCTGGACTGCTTACGCTTGGGTACCCGGTGCGGATTGCAGCGGCTTCGGGACTGGCACTGGCACAGATAGGTGAATTCTCTTTTGTACTGGAGCGCGCCGGTCGTGCGGCCGGCATAACGCCCGCCGGAACCGGAGAACTGGGATCGCAGATTTTTATAGCCGTCTCCGTTCTGCTGATGATCGGCACGCCCTTTCTGTTGGAGGCCGGGCCCAAACTGGGTAATCTGCTGGCCCGAACCCCGCTCAAAAAATTCGGGCAGCAATCTGGCAAAGGGGGGACAGAGAGTGAATATGACTTTGAAGATCACGTCATCATCGTGGGGTACGGCCCCGCCGGCCGCCACCTGGTTCAGGTGTTGGGAAAAACGGGAATTCCATACGTGGTGATTGAAATGAACCCGGAATCGGTTGAAGAGATGCGCAAAAACGATATACCCGCTATTTACGGCGATGCCGGTCGTTTCCACATTCTGGAATTAGCGGGCATAGAAAAAGCAAAATTACTGGTAATCGCCACCAACGATCCATCAGCCAGTCCCCGTATCATACAAATTGCCCGCCATCACAATCCCACGCTACAGATTATTGTGCGCACCCGGTACCTTTCTGATGTGGATCAGCTCGAAAAACTGGGAGCCGACAAAGTCATACCGGAAGAGATGGAAACCACCGTGCGTATATTCTCCCAGGTGCTCGGGGCCTATATGATTCCCCAGGATGAGATCGACGAACATATACAAACGCTGCGGGCGCATGACTATGAAATATTGCGTGGCAGCGTGCAAGAGGCCCACCTGATGGTACTCCAGGGACTGGATGATGAAGGCCTCCATACCCGGGCGGTAGTGGTACGGGAAGGTGCTCCCGTAGCTGGTAAAACGCTGCAATGAACTACAGCTGCGCAACAAATACAATCTTACGGTACTGACCGTCCGCCGCGGCGACAAAACCTTCGGCAATCCATCGGGTGATTTCGAAATACAACCCGGTGACCGGCTGATTATGGTTGGTCTGGCCGGCCGTTTTGCCGAATGCGCCGACCTGTTCCGTGAGTCCGAATCCAGATAGAACAAACCGGCCGTTGCCCGACCTTGATTTCCGGAAAAACGAGTCATTCTTTTAAGAAAAACTCTGATGAGTTACATCCGTTTTGAGAATATCACCTTTCGCTATGAACAGGAGACCGTACTCAGAAGACTTTTCGCTGGAGATAAAAAAGGGGACACGGGTTGCTTTAAAGGGAGAATCGGGTGCGGGCAAAACAACCCTGCTCCGGCTGTTGCTCGGTTTTGAACAGGCCGATGCCGGAAACATCTATGTTGAAAGGGAACCGGTTTCCGAAAACAACTTTGCAACCATCCGGAGCTCCACTGCCTGGCTCCCACAGGACTTGAACATCGGGGATGGAACGGTTGAGGAGGTGATTAATCGCATTTTTGAATTTCGCTCTAACCGGACAGACAAACCGGAATCCGGGAAAATTAAAAATACGCTGGAAAAGCTCGGATTGTCTGATACCGTTTTCGAAAAATCGTTCTCAAATCTTTCCACCGGCCAACGCCAGCGTGTGGGGCTGACACTATGCCACCTGCTGGATCGCCCGCTCCTGCTGCTCGATGAACCGACCTCGGCCCTGGACCGTAAGTCAAAACAAAAGGCCGCGGACTTGCTGCTTTCTGATCTCGATCGCACGGTCATTTCAACGACCCACGATCCCTTTTGGCTGGAGAAATGCGATGAAATTGTAGAATTGTAAAAATCCATAATATTTCACTGTAGAGACAGATCGAATGTGTCTATCGCAGATACAGGCAGAAACTAAAATTAGACGGATTCGATCCGTCTCTACAAGATGCTATTAAACAATCATAAGATTGATTCCGCATTATGGAAATAATTGATCTAACCTGGCTGCAACTGGCCATCGGCTTCCTGATTCTGCTGATTCCCGCATTCATCCTGTGGCGATACCGGACGGGGCTCAACAAAAAACTGGCCATTGCCATCCTGCGGATGACCCTGCAGCTTCTGTTTGTGGGATATTACCTTGAATATCTGTTTGAGCTTGACAACGCCTGGATCAACATGGGGTGGATAATGGTGATGGTGGGCGTGGCCGATTTTGCCACCATCGACCGCAGCGAACTCAACCGGAAGTGGAAGCTGATTCTCCCCATTTTCGGCGCAACTTTCTTCGGTATTATCCTGATCGACCTGTTCTTCCTGGAGATCGTCATCCAGCTCCCCAAATTCCTGGCGGCCCAATATACGATACCGATCACCGGTATGGTGCTGGGCAACTGCCTGCGCAGCAACGTGATCGGCATCAACGATTTTTATTACAGTCTGAAAGAGCAGAAAGAGCGCTACCAGTTTTTCCTGGCCTGCGGAGCCACCCGTCACGAAGCGCTGTTTCCCTTTTTTCAGCGTGCGCTCAAACGCTCGGCGAATCCCACGCTCGCCACCATGGCGACCATCGGCCTCGTTTCGCTACCCGGCATGATGACCGGCCAGATCCTCAGCGGCAGTTCTCCCATGATAGCCATCAAGTACCAGATTATGATCATGCTGGCTATCTTTTCGGGGACCGTTCTCTCAGTGTATCTGGGCATCCTGTTTTCCAATTATTTTGTATTTCAGGATAATGATATGCTGGATGAGTCGATTTTGAAGAAGTAGCCACAGTCATGCACCCCGTGTTGGGAGACAGTTGCACTGTCGCCCGACTAGATATAATGATGGGCCTCATCCGGCCAGCAGTGGAAATACCTCCCCATCGTGCTCCCAGTAATCGAAATATTTACATTCACCTTCCAGACTTCCATTAATTTTAATAATTAAACGTGTAGGTGTATTTGACCAAGATCGTCCGCCGATTGCTGAAAGGGAGTTCCGGCGTGCGGGAAAAGCGGTCTGTATTCAGCCCCTCATTATAGACGATATACAGATCGTTGCCCTCACGAGGATTATAGCGCAGGCGGAAATTGGAGATAATCCGCTCATCGGCGTTGCTGTACTGCACAAAAGTGCTGGCCGAAAGCTCTGTGCTAAAGTAATATTCCAGCCGTAAACGGCCGATATGGGCGGTGAAAGCGTCATCACGTTCCGGAAATGTAAGATGATTGATCTGGTAAAAACCGCTCAACTTCGTGCTGGAACTCACGCTCCATGAGGGAGCTACGCTTGCTGACCAGCGGTATCCGTCAAAGAACTCTCCAATATTAACGGTACTGCCAAGTATGAAAAGCCCCGAACGTGAAGTATTGGCATATGCTTCCAAACCAACCGCATGGTAGTTTCCTGCAGGAATGCTTATGTCATTTATCAGTTCAAAATTATCGATTAAATGCTCGTAGTTAACTCCCAATATGCCACCTGCAACGGCCCCCGACTTAAAATTTATATCAATTCCCAGTCCTATTCTGGCTGTTTCAACAGTGTTATCGACATTCTGCAGATAAGCGCTCCCGTACATTGAAACCTCGTAATTAATAACAGCTGAATTTTCATCAGCAAACCATCCGTAAAATATCCTGTTTCCCCACTTTGTAAAGTCATCTCGCAGTTCAAATCCCACCCCGGGATTGTACCTATTTCCAGCCCTGGAATATTCAAGATTATACCCGAATCCCTCGAGGTTTCGCCGCTCCAGCTGAAGTCGTAATCGCATGGCATCAACATCAAGAGGCCTGTTTTTTTGCTTGTCTTCAAACGTTTGAGCAGCATTGGCCAACAGGTAACTATCTCCAAATAACCGTATAACACCATCCAGGCCAAGGCCATAGTTGTAAGTCCCGTCACCCCCAACCCGGCTGGTGAACATAGCCCCGCCGTAGGAGTAATCGTTGATGATATCGTGACGAAGCCGGAGGACGCCAAAATTTTCGGAGGGTACCTCCTGTAAGCGGGCCGTCTGCATGTTGATAGCTCCCAAGTCCCAGTCCCCAAGACTGCCGGTCAGGCGTGCACCGCCCAGTATTCGGATTTCCTGCTCCTCATGGATACCGATCCGGCGGCTGTAAAACAGGCGATTATTTTCACCGAAATTGAAATTAAACAGGTTGGATCGCTCTTGGAAAAATGTCCGTTTCTCCGGGAAAAACAGGGAAAACCGCGTTAGATTCACCTGCTGATCGTCGGCTTCTACCTGGGCAAAATCGGTATTAAGGGTCAGATCCAGTGTCAAACTACTGGTAATGCCGTACTTGACATCCAGCCCCGCATCAAGGGTCAGGTCATCTTCTCGCAAATAGGTCGTTTCCCCGTCATTTAAAAGGTGCTGCTGGCTCATCCCACCCAACAGGTACGGGGCGACACGGAAGGGAGTGTGATTCTGCATGTCCCGAAAAACTACGTCCCGGGCTTGAGAGGCCTTAAAGTGTCCCCAGAACCCATAATCGCCCGGTATGGCCGGAAATATCGAAGATTCATATTTGCGGGCTACCCAGCGAAACACGATCAAACCCATCGTGACATCTTTATTCTTGACCTGATAGCGAATACTGGAAAATGGAATTCGAATTTCAGCAAACCAGCCATCATCATTCTGTACCGCTTCAAAACTCCAAAAGGTGTTCCAGCTTTGCCTGTGGTGACCCGGAGGTACAGCGTCTTTGGATATGGCGAAATCATCTCTTATTCCTGCCGGATGTGTATTAAAACAGAGTGTATTTTCATTGTCGTTGAAGGTATCTAGGCACAGCCCAAAACCATCATCAGCGGGACTTCCTTTATCTCTTTCCATATTGGGAGATTGTATTTTATCGGGTTCCGAGTCGTATAGCTTACCCCCCAGGTACAGGTATTCGGCCGTGTATCCTATGCGGATGTCTGAGCGCTCGGTGGGTTGGTTGCCCGCTTCCGGGAAATAGGTTACGAGCGGCAGCGGCTCCAGCTTTTCCCATGCCGACTCATCCGGCATCCCATCCAGGGTAATCGGTCCCTCGATGCGTGAGATCTCCATCGGCTGTTGCGAAAAAGAGATATTGGGAAGTAATCCTAAAAAGAAAAAAAGTACAAAAGCGAGTATCTCCTTGTAAATAAACATTCTGACCTCCCGCCCTTTAGCTGTAATAAATTATAATCCTCTCGAATCAAAAAGGTCAGTGCTACTCTGATCACAAATCTGCTACTGGTAATTTGGCGGAATAATATCTAACAAACATTCCCTAAAGTTACTCCCAAATATTTCTGCAGATCAATTCAATTAGCACATTGAAAAATGCAGCTCCAATTGCGTTGCGACACTCTAAGCTTGGCATCGGCTGTTTACGGTGGAGGTTGAAGAACCATACCACTTAACCACTCTACCTATAATTCGTCTGCTTTAAATACCTTCAGGTCATTCTCGTAAAACGTTCAACCGACGAGTATTTGAAAGCCCGCATAGATCACTCTCTCCTCTTTAGCCAGTGCACTGTGGAGCTATTTTGTCGAATCGTCAACCGTCTTTTTTGCTTCTGACACAATAAAAGCTTGAATCAGCAGTGTCTCTTCTGATGTAAGTAATTCCTTGAATGACGGCATCCCCTGGCTTCACGCGATCCTCCAAGTACGATCTCCTCAAACGACTGGTGAGTGGCCTGGTTTGATTTCTGAAGATTCGGCATGGCGCCTTCCGAAGCCCCGGCACTTCCGTGACAAATGAAACAATTAGCCTCGTACAGAGTGGCACCACGAGCAATGGCATCTTGCCCGCTCGGTAGATCGATGTCAGGAATCACGACCTCGGTCGCACGAGGTGTAAGGGCAGGCATAGCGGCTGAACTTCCCAACTTAAACGTGAGTACCCGCCCGAACTGTTCGTACTGTGCCGCATCACCTACTGGTGGGTTGGTGCGCCCGAAGGCCCCGCCCCATCCGGCCGCCACAGTGATATATTGCTCGCCATCGATCTGGTATGTGACGGGTGATCCGATAATGCCCAGGCCGGTGGACATTTCCCAAAGCACTTCACCGGTCTGAGCTTCGTACACAACAAATCGACCGTCACCGCCTCCTTGAAATACCAAATCGCCCGCAGTGGTCAGTACACCGCCGTTCCACTGGTGAGCAAGCGGCACGCGCCAGGCCTCTTGCTGCGCGGATCCCAGGCGATGAGTGCACCGTGGGAATTGCTGCCTGTTTCCCAACGAATGCGAATTCCCGTGTTTATTTGTCCCGGCTCATAGTCCCAGCCATCGTCTTCCCAATAGGTGGATGCCCGCTCGTGAATGGGCACGTAAACGTAACCGGTTTCAGGGTTGAAGGCCATCGGCTGCCAGTTGTGTCCTCCAAATGGTTCGGGCTGAACTTCCACTGGCTCGTTGCCGTAAACAGCTTCGGGGCGCTCAACGGGACGGCCTGTTCTTCCATCGACACTGTCGGCCCACGTTACGGGAAGGTATGCCTCGGCAGATATAAATTCTCCCGTTTCACGGTTAAGTACATAGAAAAAACCGTTTTTAGGCGCCTGCATAATGACCTTACGGGATGTCCCGTCTATTTCAAGATCAGCCAGAATAAGGTGCTGGGTGGCGGTGAAATCCCAGTGGTCGCCCGGCGTGGTCTGGTAGTGCCAAACGATGGTCCCGTCGTCCGGGTTGAGCGCCAGGATCGATGACAGGTACAGGTTATCGCCTCCGCCGGGACTGCGCAGGTTCCGTGACCACGGCGACCCGTTGCCGGTGCCGATATAAAGCAGATCGAGCTCCGGGTCGTAGGCCATCGCGTCCCACACCGTACCGCCGCCCCCGGCCTTCCACCACTCACCCGACCAGGTTTTTACGGCTTCTTCCATCGCCTCCGATTCAAAGGGCTCTGATGGATTACCGGGCACAGTATAAGTACGCCATACAAGGTTCCCATTCTCAGCATCATAAGCCGAGACGTAACCGCGGACCCCGTATTCCGCACCTCCGTTTCCGATAATGACATTCCCCTTAACGACCCGCGGTGCCCCGGTGATTGTGTGGTCGGTGCTCGGGTCGAACGTGGCGACGGTCCACACGGGCTCACCGGTTGCCGCGTCAAGTGCAGCCAACCGGCCGTCGAGCGTGCCCACATAGACCTTGCCCTGGTAGAGCGCAGCGCCCCGGTTCACCACGTCGCAGCATGCCTTGAGCCCGTGCAGGCGGGGTACCTGGGGATCCCAGGTCCAGATTTCCTCCCCCGTCCGGGCATCCAGGGCATAGACGATGCTCCAGGGACCGGTCAGATACATAATGCCATCTGCGACGAGAGGCGTCGTCTCTACCCCACCCCGCATACCGGTGTCGTAGCTCCATGCCAGGCCCAACTGATCGACATTGTCGGCCGTGACCTGATTGAGCGTGCTGTAGCGGTCCTCGGCATAATTGCGACCGTAGGAAAGCCAGTTACCTGGATTGGCATCGGCCTGTATTAAGCGATCCCCGTCAACGGCACCGGTGACACTCCCGAATGTGTGCCTCCGATCCAGGTTCGGGGTGGGAGTGCAGCTAATTAACAGAATGAAACAGGAAATAAAGATGATCTTGCTATTGAAAATATCCATTGGGACTCTCCGATTTTTAATTCGTTTATACCATATACCTGTTTCCCAACGAGCGATAAGCCGATCACTCAGGGATCGATGCACTCGAAGTTTGAGGCATCGTTAACATCGCCTTCTCCATTATAAACAGCGTGTTGTGGATAGGGGCAGACCGGGCGCGTCCACTGGATCGTGCCCGTCGAATCGGTCTTTGTCGTAACCGTGAGATCTTGTATGGCTTCACCTCTGACTCAGATTCCGAAATTCAGTGTATGGGTGTACTTGACAAGCACCGTCTGGCGGCCGGTTATGGGGAGAGTCGGCATGCGGCGGTGCCGGTCGGTGTTGAGCCCATGGTTGTAGACGAGATAGAGGTCGTTGCCCTCGCGCGGGTTGTAGCGTAGACGCACGTTTGCAATCACGGCGTCGCCGGCGCTGTTGTACTGGATGAAGGCCGCTCCCGAGAGCTCGGTGTTGAGCGAAGCCTCCACGCGCAGACGAGCGACGTGGACATTGAAGCGCCGATCACGCTCGGGGAAGGCGACGCGCTCGAACCGATAAGCCCCGCTCAGATCCAGGTAACGCGAGAGGCTCCATGCAGGTACAACGCCCAAGGCGAAGCGCCGGCCGTCGTAAAACGAACCTGCCACGGTCTCTGCCGTCGCGCTCCAGCGGCGGCTGGACGTCGTACCATAGGTACCTTCTACCTGATAGAACGCGTAGTCGCCCGCGGGCACCGATACGCCCTCAGCTAGTGCAAAGGCCTCCTGCAGCCGTTCGGTGCGGCGAAGCAGGCGCACGTCAAAGTCCGCCCCAATCCGCGTCTGTCCGCTCCAGCCCGGCCCGACGGCGGCCGACTCGACAGTGCCGCCTGCGTTGCGCAGAAATACGCGGCCGTAGAGCGAAACCTCATGCTGGAAGAGGCGCGAGCCTTCGCCCGGCATCCAGCCGTAGAAGAGCCGGTCACCCAAGCGCGTGTAGTCGCGGCGCAGCTGAAAGCCAAGGCCCGGCGTGTAGGCCGCGCCCGCCTGGGTCAGGCTCAGATCGTAGCCGAGGCCCACCTGCGTGCGCCGCTCCCAATGAGCCCGGAATTGCGCGGCGTCGAAAATTGACCCTGTCTCCTGGTCGTCATCGAAGGTCTGCGCCCAAGCGAACGCGAGGTAGTCGTCGCCGAAAAGCCGAAGGGTGCCGTCAAGGCCGTAGGCTACGTTGTAGCTGCCGTCGCGCCCGAGACGGCTTGTTGTCATGGCGCCAACATACGAGTACGGATTCATCACCCGCCGCCGCACCCGCAATACACCCAGGTTTTCGGCGGGTAGCCCGGCGCCCGGGGCGGTCTGCATGTCGAGCAGTCCAGGTCCCACCCGCCGAGGCGCCGACGAGGCGCGCCCCGCCGAAGAATGCCCACCTCTTCGCCGTCATGGAGGCCGATGCGGCGGCTGTAGAAAAGCCGGTCCTGCCCCTCGAACCGGAAGGCGAACGTGCTGGCGCGCTCCTGGAAAAATTTGCGCTTCTCGGGAAAGAAAAGCGAGAAGCGGGTGAGGTTGACCTGCTGGTCGTCGGCCTCTACCTGGGCAAAGTCCGGGTTTGCCGTCAGGTCGAGCGTGAGGTTGCGCGCCAAGCCGACCTTCACGTCAAGCCCCGCGTCGGAGAACCGTTCCCCACGGTTTCATAGGCCGTCTCGGAACCGTTCAGTTCGGCGTACTGGCCGAGCCCGCCGATGGCGTAGGGCGCCACGTAGAGCGGCCGGGGGCTCTGGATTCCCTCTAAGACGATCGTCCGGGCCAGCGACGGCTTGGCCCAGCTCCAACGGCCATACTTGCGCTCGAGGGCCGGAAACCCGACGACCTCGTGTTTGCGCGCGATATACCGCTGCAGGTGGACTCCCATTTCTACGCGCCCGTCCTCGTCCTGGAAGCGCAGGCTGGAAAAGGGGATACGCATCTCGACGAACCAGCCCTGCCCATTGCGAGCGACCTCCACGGCCCAAAACGTGTTCCAGTCCACGTTGAACGGGAATTCTCCCTCCGCGTCGTTAAATACGGTAAAGTCGGTGCGCGCGCCCGTGGGAAAAGTGAAGAAGGCCACGGCGTTTTCGTTGTCATCGAACGTGTCGAGAATGAGCGCGAGGTTATCCGGTCGGGAAGTGAATAGGCCCCGTTTGAAGGACGTGCCCCGAACGCCGTCGGGATCGTCGTAGCAGCGGGCGGCGACGTAGATATGCGTGTCGTCATAGGCGATGCGGATCTCGGTCCGCTCGGTCGGGGTGCCGCGGAAGGTCGGGATCTGCATGACGAGCGGCAAGGGCTCGATGGCTTCCCAGGCCGGCTCGTTGCTGCGCCCGTCTAGCTCAATCGGCCCGTCGAGGCGCGGGACAAGGTACGGCTCCCTGTCTTGCACCGGAGCGCGTTTCATCTCGGATGTTTCAGAGGCAGATTCTGCCTGAGCGAATACAAATTGCGATATCAGTAAAAAACACAAAATTAACAGTGTAATACATTTATCAACTCTGGGTTTTCCAGCTAAAACATTTTTTAAAATCAACATCTTCGGGCACCTCCATTTAGATTGATAGTTTATCTGTTTTCTGCCCATTTGTGGTTTACTCGTCAATCGGGATTGATGCACTCAAAACTTGAGGCGTCGCTGGGGTCGCCTTCTCCATCATAGACAGCACGCTGCGGATACGGGCAGACCGGTCGGGTCCACAGGACCGTACCTGTAGAATCGGTTTTTGTCGTAAGCAGGCTGGCCGGAGCTTCTCCCTGCTCCACCCATTTTTCTAGCGCCGTCAGCGGATCAAAGCCGTCGTCCATGATGCCTGGTCCATCCAGAATACCGCAGGATCCATACCGGGGATCATGTACAATCGGAGAAAATCATTCAAAGCTTTCTGGTTTCCAACCTCTTTTAGCACTGTATTATAGTAGGCGATGGTTCCAAAAGGAGGAACGGTTGCATCTGCCCAACCATGCCACATCAAAATCTTTCCTCCATGTTTTCTGAAAGCCTCAAGGTTGGGATTGTCCGCGTTGTAGATGTTTGCCATATACTCAAGGCGGGGCGGGTCTCGGTCGAAATCAAAATCTTCGATAGAATATGTTGGACCAGGATCCTCATCAAAGAAAAGATAGCGCAACCCATTTGTGCTTATAGCTGTGGCAATACCATCATTTATCTGTTCTGTATTACCAGTAATCCAGAATTCCCAATAGGGCTCAGAGCCAAATGGCACACCTCCCGGGTATAGCCGCTGCCCGGATGAATTTTCAGGTCCCTGATAAAAAGCTCGCAGCACTTCTACCTGTTCCGGGGAAAGGCAATCCGTTTGATCAAGATGCTCACAGGCCAGGCTTCCGGGATTAAACGTACAACGTCCCGGATCACTGATCAGGCCGTCCTCAATTCCGTCAATACCATCACAAGCCTCATAAACTGCTTTTCTGAGGAGTTCGATCTCAACAGGAGTGATTAGATCTTTACCATTCGGGCCTCGGTTCTTGGTCGCAAGCCAAGTGGAAAAAACTGATAGCCCAGTGAGATTCAGGGCTGGACAGCCACTGATGATGCCATCAAAGTCTTCCGGGTATCTCCACGCCTCCATGTTGCCCTGACGCCCGCCGTTTGAGCAGGCCATAAAGTAGGAGTATTCAGCAGAGCTCTCATAATAGGACGCTATAATGGTTTTTGTGACTCGGGCTGTCTCGTGAACGGCTCGATAACCATAGTCGATTTCAGCTATTCTATTGTGTAATCCCCATCGCCCATCAAACACTGTTTCCCCCCAGTGTCCGGCATCGGTGGTGGAAACCGCGTAGTTCCGCTTTAGCCCGATATTCATGGCATTGACGCGCGAACTGTTACTTTCAAGCTTGCCACAGTACCCTCCACAACCAGCCATAAAAAACTTGCCGTTCCAGTCGGCGGTGGGCAGACGGATCTCGAAGTTAATGGCGGGGCAAACGTAGCCCAGCACGCGGCAGTATTCCGGCAGGTCGCCAGAGGCTGGGACCACCGTGGCCGAGAGTAGGTTGGTGTCCTCAATGCGCAGGTCTGCCAGACTCGTGCAGTCTTGTCCGAACGCACTTTGGCCGACGGGTATGACCAGGAACAGGGCAAACAATGATACAAGAAATGTAGAGGAATAGATGTGTTTTTTCATAGTATGATCCCCCGTATTTTACAATGCTTTCCCCGAAGAGGGAACAGCACCCTCTTCGGGATCTTTTTTAATTACTCACCCATTTTTCGGCTGTTTTTGTTGAGAACTATGTCTTTAAAGTATCAGTGAAACATCATAAAACCGTTATACGCGACGAAGAAATAAATGCAATAGTAAACGAGCTGGTAATTAAGCCCAGGCTTAAACACGTGTCTCGGTGACATGGATACTAACATGTCATCAGGAGGCTCAATAGGGAGAAACTTCAATTACACTTACATGCATTATTTTCCAGGTCCCATCTACCTTTTTTAGTACACGAGTCTCAAATTTATCAAGCGTAGTCTCTCCCAGGTTATCATGCTGGTTGAAATAGACCCATGCCATTTCATTCGTGATTTCATAATGGAAATTATTCCTCTCTACCATAGGATCAGTTTTTCGTGTTTCTGCCAGGGAGCTCATTGTTTCCTGCATCGTTTTGCCTAACTCCTCCCATCCTTTGAAATGGTTAAATTCCTCACTCCCGGCATAAGTGAATAAAACTCCATCGGTATGCATCCAGTGTGAGCTCCACTCCTCAAAATCTCCCTGCCCAAAAGCATGGGTGGCACGGTCAATCACCTGTCGAATTTTTTGCTCCTCGTTTTGTGGTGCTTGTGCTATAGCTACATTACTAAAACCAATTATTATTATTACTACTGATGCTATGGTGCTTGGATTTTTCATCATTATCTCCATTTTTAATGTTTATTAATGACTACGCTTCATTTGGCTAATAGGATAACGGCATCTCCGACCGCTACCCCTCTTGCTCAGGGAATGAGCTTTTTATTCTCAGCTTGGGATTTATGAGTAGCAAACTTGCTATCTTCACATTATCCGGACATAAACGCCCAGTTCCTCAGGGTCCAAGTGCCAAGTTCGGATCAAAGATTGGTCCGCAACCAGCATTAAGTAGGATGTAAAGCAGCTCAGCTACCTAGTGGCTTTATGTTTTGATTGACACGGAAGAAATTATCCGGGTCGTATTTAGCTTTCACCTGTTGCAGCTGCTCGTAGTTGCCGCGATACGTGGCTTTCACTCTTTCTTCCCCCTCCTCCATCATGAAGTTGACGTAAGCTCCACCAGAGGAATGCGGATGCAGCGCCTCCCAGTACTGCCTGGCCCAGGTAGAAATTTTTTCATTATTCGACGGGTCCGGATCCACCCCGGCTATGACCATTGACCAGTTGGCATCACGGTAGGCCCAAGCTGTTTCGTCTTCTCCCACCTTGTGCACGGCCCCGTTAACCGGGTAAAGATGCATGGTTGATTGCATAGTCGGTACGTCGGCAAACCGCTTGTGTTGAGCTATGGCTTCATCCGTGAGTTCCTTCACAAAATCTCCCTTCCAATACCACTGGTCGCCCGGCCCGTAAAGCCCGTCAAACATACTTTGCAAGTCCGGATAGGGCATCGAGCCAACAAATTCGAATATCGGCTCGGCTACATCGCGCGCCGGGTGTAGGATATCCTTGATATCACTTTCCGGCCCCGTGTAACACCAAAGCAGTCCACACACGTTTTCGCCGTGGATCCGTTCGGGGAACGGGTCGCCTGCGGGGACCTCGGCCACCAGGTAGAAGGCATATACTTCTTCGGGTTGTTGGGGCAGCCAGTCCCGGTACCAGCGCATGGTCGATTCCAGCTCCTCGATCGGCCAGAACAAGGGGCCGGCCACCACGTTATCCACGGGATGAAGCTGATATTCAAATGCTGTGACGACTCCAAAATTGCCACCGCCGCCCCGCAGCGCCCAGAACAGGTCGGGATGCTCTTGCTCGCTGGCATGCAGCTTCCGACCGTCTGCCAGTACCACATCTGCCCCGATCAGGTTATCGATAGTCAGACCGTATTTTCGTGTCAGGTATCCGTGGCCGCCCCCGAGCGTCAGCCCGCCCACCCCGGTTGTGGAGATAATACCGCTGGGTGTCGCCAAGCTAAATTCATGTGTTGCCTGGTCTACATCTCCCCAGGTGCAACCACCCTCAACACGAACCGTTTTTGTCTCGGGATCAACTTCGATGTCTTTCATCTCGGAAAGGTCGATGACCAGTCCATCATCTACCAGGGCCAGACCGGGCCCGTTATGACCGCCGCTGCGGATGGCAATGTCTATATCATTATCACTTGCATAGTTTACGGCTTTGATCACGTCATCCGTGCTGGTACACTTGATGATGGCCCGGGGATATTTATCGATCATGGCGTTAAAAATCGTGCGGGCCTCATCGTAATTCTCATCATCAGGCATCACCACGTTCCCCTTTATCTGACCCTGTAAAGCTTCAATCGCACTCATGGTTTTATCTGTTTGGAGGGATTAATGAAATAGAATACTACTCACCTGGCCATTCTTTTTTTAGCGGCCGTAACTTGTATCAATGAGCTAATAAAAAGGTAAACGCGGCAGGCAGTCTTATCTACCACATTTCATTCAAATATCAACAAAATTGATTCAAAAACAGGGAAGGCGACAATGTGGATACGGGTATTAGATACAATCAGGACTCTATCTTGGAGGGCGAAATTCCGTACGTCTCATGGAAACACCTTAAATCCGCAGGCAATATAAAAAAAGAGCCAAAAAAGTTGCTGAACAGGTTGTATTCAGGCTTTTTTGGCTCAGTAAGTTTTCATTTATTTAGGTGAAACCACTCACTAAATAAATGATGCATGCATATTACAAAATCAGCGGACAAGATCACACCATTTGGCGGATTTAATTTTTGTTATGAGCATTTTCATCAGTCTGGGCTGGCCGATCTTATCGACCGGCAGCTGGGCGAGCGGGTCCAGACGAGGGGATTCTCCTATAGCGATATTGTGGGCAATCAGCTGGGGATTTTCCTGTGCGGCGGAGACTGCGCCGAAGACTTGGCCGAGCACCTGAGCGGGCCGCTTGATCAAATCAAAGGCATGTCAGCCAGTAGCCCCGATACCATCTTGCGGGGGATTAAGGAGCTCAGCCAACAGACCACCGAGCAGATCAACCCGGCCAGCGGGGTAGCCCATCAGTTCAATATCAACACTCCCCTCAACGAGCTATTGGTGGGAGCCCTACAGGTTACCGGTCAGCTGCAACAAGCAGGACTGCTACGACCTGGACTATGACAACCAGGTTATCGCCACCGAAAAATGGGATGCGGCCCGCACCTATAAGAAATGCAACGGTTATCAGCCGGCCGTCGCCTCCATCGGAAACAAGCCGGTCTACATCGAAGGCCGGGGCGGCAAACAGCCCGGCCACCTACGCCCAGCAGCAGACCCTGAAGCGGGTATTTCGAGACCCTGAAGCGATCATCGGGTTTCCATCGGGCGGTTCCGTGCGGATTCGGCCTCCTACCAGAAAGAGGTCGTGAAGATAGTCGAAAACCAGTGCAACTCGGTTCTGCATCCGGGCCAAACGAAGCCCGGCCATGGAACAGCAGGTCGGGGCCCTGCCCGAAGACGACTGGAAATCCGTCGCCATCAGCGGCCAGCCTATGGATGTGGCCGAACTTTCCGGGTGGCACCCCTTTGGCGGAGACCGCGCCTACCGGTTGGTCCTCAGCCGGATCAAACGAGGCCGACGGGCAGGCCGACATCTTCAGCGGCGGAGCCTACACCTGGCGGGCGATCCTTACCGACGAGCAGGAGGCCGCCCCCGAAGAAGATCGTGGCCTTCTACAACGGGCGCGGGGCCAGTGAGCGCCTGTTTGATGTGATGGGCAACGATTTTGGCTGGTCGAAACTGCCCTGCTCGCTGCTGTCTCATAATACGGCCTTTATGATCCTGACCGGGATCATTGCTAATTTTTACCGATATCTGATCGAACTGATACGCCCAACAACTTTCTTGGCTACAGCCTACTTTCCGGCTCAAGAAGTTTATCTTCCGCTTCATCAGCGTCCCCGCCAAGTGGATTCAGGACCGGCCGGCGGGCTGTCTCAAACTCTACACCGACAAGGATTACAGCCCCCTGCTGGCCTAGCCCCCCCTCTCGGAGCCACAAATGTATGGAAGCGGAATATAGTCTATGGGCGAGGTGTGCATACGAGCCGGTAAAACAGGGTAAAAAGAGCCTTCGGTTCCCATGACATTCGAACATTCGCCTACATCTGCTGCTCAATGATTGCTGATATTGGTCACTTAAAAGTAAATCAGATGCGCATACCCTCCGGTAAAATAATTATCCTATGCAAGTAAAAAGCCTGCGGATTTTAGGAAACACTTGGAAAAGTAGGACGGATTTTGATATCCCACCTCCAGGGACACCTCGGTAACATTGTACTGCTTTTGTTTAATTAATCTGAGCGCCTCCTGCATGCGTAAATCCCGGATAAATTTGCTGGGCGGACGACCGGCAATGGTGGTAATCTTTCGATATAATTGCGGGCGACTTATCCCTATTGCCCGACTCAGTTCGGTAACGTTAAATTGATTGTCAGAGATGTTGTTTTCTACGGTTTCAATGAGATTGTTGAGAAAATTCTCCTCAGAGGTGTTTACAAATCTGCAATCTCCCTCCATGCCATCATCTTCATCAAATTTGCCCATTTGCCTGATCGATTCCGATATCAGAACTTCCCCATATTCTGCAACCAGGCATAATCGCTGGCTGGTCCTGATCACGTTCTCAAAAAAACCTTCCGTCTTTGTCAGGGGCTGTCCACCGCTGATGCCCATCTTAAAAAGGATATCCCATTCAGAATCTTCCGAGTTCCGGCGTTCTCTTTGGAGTGCTCTCTTCAATTGTACAGCGCACGAGATGGCTTTCCCGGATTTTTTAAAAACGGCGACGATATTACCGGCCGTGTCAACCTTCACCATTTTTCCCTGGCATTGTCGGATGAAATTTTTGACCAATTTTTTTGCTTTAACCGGCAGTATAAGCTGATGCACATCCTGCGAGCTTACCGCCCTGGTATGGCCCCTGATATCCACGACCAGTACAAACCTGTATCCGAGGTCCATACTGTTGTCTTCGTTCAGAACTATCCCGTCATCAAGCTGATGGTTCTCCCCCATAAACTGGTTGTAGAAGCCCGGTTCCACCTCCACGATATTACAGGCAATATTACCATGCGCCTCCTGGTGCACCCGTTCGCAGGCTTCGGCATCCGGACCCTCAATCAGGCAGAAGACCGTGCCGGCATGCTGATTCACCCAAAACTGGTGATATTGAACATTGTACCGCTCCTGAACTGCCAAGTCTGCAATATGGGCCTCTTTCACCTCATCGATACTGATGTGCGAAAAAATATGAATATCTATATATAAGGGCATGACATCCCCCTGTTTTATATATATTTAGGAAGGGACATTATTAATAGTAGTGTTTTTTTTTCATTAATAAAATATTCATTCCCATTACTCTTTTTACTTTCCTATATGATAAGCCATCCTTTAATTTTCAGATAATGTTCAACTTTCCTTCAGTTTTACCTCCTACTATTTATTAATTGCTGGATTTATGTACCTTATAATTCAACCAACCTCCTCACCCAATGTTATAGCCATGAAAAAGATAATCGCATCCATATTACCCCTTGTACTATTGGCGGTCTTCGCGTTCACTGATTCTGAAAAATCTCCGGCGGTCGATGTCCAGGTTAGCGAATGGCAGGTGCCGTGGGAAGAAAGTCGTCCCCGCGACCCATACGTAGCCCCCGATGGCGACATCTGGTTTGTGGGGCAGCGCTCGCACTATGTGGCCGAATTTGATCCGGATACCGAAGAGTTCCGGAAAATTGACCTTGAGGATGGAGCCGGTCCACACACTGTGGTCGTTGATGACAATGGAAATCCGTGGTATGCCGGGAACCGCGCCAATCACATTGGCAAAGTGAATCCCGAGAGCGGTGAAATCACTAAGTATATGATGCCGGAGGATAACAGTGCTCGAGATCCTCATACCATGGCATTCAATGAGGGCGGTGATATCTGGTTTACCTCGCAGGGCGCCAATTCAGTCGGATTTTTTAATAAAGAAACGGGGGAATCGACCATCATCTCCGTGCCCACGCAGCGCGCCCGTCCGTACGGCATTATCATGGATCAAAACATGGAGCAGCCGTGGATCGGCCTGTTTGGTACCCACAAGCTGGCTACCGTTGATCCCAACTACGATGGAGCTTACGGAAATTGAACTACCCAACGAAGATTCCCGCCCGCGCCGGCTGGCTCAAACCTCCGATGGGGTGATTTGGTATGGGGATTATTCAAGAGGATATATCGGCCGCTATAATCCCGAAGATGAGTCATTCCAGGAATGGCCGCTGCCATCCGGAGAAAACTCACGTCCTTATGCCGTTACGGTGGATGATCAGGATCGATTTTGGGTGGTGGAAACCGGCGTGGATCCTAATATGTTTGTGGGATTTAATACGAAATCACAGGAGTTCGTCGGCTCGACCCCGATTGAAAGTGGCGGCGGAACGGTGCGGCACATGGTTTCCATGCCCCCACCAACTCCATCTGGTTTGGCACCGATACCAATTACCTCGGCCGGGCCAACATTCAGTAGAACAGTAGAATATTGATCAGGGAATCTGGAATGTCGAAGTTCAATACTTCAATATTCTACGGTTCCTTGTTCGATATTCCGTAAGTTGCAATTTATGAATAGTCTTACCAGAATTAGCCTGTTTCCTATTGTTACCCTCGCTTTAGGTTTATTGCTGGATTCAGTTCCCACCCACTCAGGAATTCCTCCCTCATCTTACCCCTATCCCGAACATCTCACGGGAACTTTTACCGGCGGTTTTGGCGAAGATACCTGCCACAGCTGCCATTTCGATTACCCGTTAAATCATGAGGAAGGTAATCTTCAACTGGAGGGATTTCCCAGTGAATATCAAAGCGGTCAGTCATATATGATTCGTATCCACATTGAAAGGCCCGAGCTGGCCAAGGCAGGTTTTCAGATTGCAACCCGATTTTCAGACGGTCGACAGGCCGGCATGTTCAGCCCTCAATCGGACCGTACCCAATTTACAGAGTCGGCCCCCGAGGGTCTGCAATACCTGCAACACTCGGCAAAAGGCACTGAGATCAACGGCGAAAACACGAACACCTGGCAGCTGAAATGGATCGCTCCCAGCTCCTCAACACAAGATACCGTATATGTAAATCTTTCTGCCAATGCAGCAAACGGCGATGCCTCTGAATTTGGGGATTTCATTTTCACAAAAGAGCTCCTGGTTAACCCCTCAGAATAATTCGAAAGGGATCATAACGTGCAAAGAATTCATCCAGTTATTTTTAAAAAAAATGAATTTTCTACTTGACTCTGTACCATGGTACAACCCTTATATTAAGAATGAACTATTACTGTTAACTTAACAGAGGTTAGTTATGCCTTTTAAAAAAGGAGAAGTTTATGTATGTCCCGATGAAGGATGTGGTTGTGAATTGACCGTAACAAAGGGTGCACCGGCAAATTGTAAGGGGCAGGAAAATCCTACCTGCTGTTGCGGTAAAACAATGGTGAGGAAAAAATAAAAATATCTAACGGTTTGGGACTCCATTCCCGTGCCGATTCCATAACTCTGTATGTATGACAAAATCAACCCAAAAAACATTTAAAATCGGTGAGGTGGCACAACGGGCCGATGTCAACAGGGAGACTGTACGCTATTATGAAAGGCGTGAGCTGATTGACAAACCTGATCGCCGGCGGTCGGGATACCGCATATTTACTCAGAAACATATCGATCAGATTAAATTTATAAAGCGGGCCCAGGAACTGGGATTTACACTTTCTGAGATTAAGGACCTGCTGGCGTTACGGATCGACAACCCAGACGCCTGTGGAGAAGTGCAACAAAAGGCAGAAACCAAACTTGAGGATGTCCAGAGCAAGATTGAAGATCTTCAGCGAATTCATACCGTTCTGAAGGATCTGGTTAAGTCCTGCAAGGGGAAGGGGAAAACAGAAGATTGTGTTATTTTAAGGGCTTTGGAAGGCGAAAATGAAACAGGAAAACAGCTTAGACAATCAGACTGAGGAACTGGAATCCACTATTACGTGCCCGGAATGCGGATATCGTTCTACTGAAATGATGCCAGAGAACGCATGTGTTTATTTATGGAATTGCCCGGGCTGTGGAGAACGAATAAATCCTATGGAGAAGGACTGTTGCGTGTACTGCTCTTATGGTTCTGTTCCATGCCCGCCCGTGCAACGGGATGAATCTTGTTGTTAACCAGACCAGTCATTAAAAGATGTCCGTTAATTGTGCACACAGCCATATGATACAGGTAGGCTACATACTGTCAACATTAAAAAGTAATATCAATATTTAGTTCTTTGCGATGAGTAAAAAAGTTGACATAACAGTTAAAGGTATGGATTGTGCCGGTTGTGCCCGCAGCGTGCAGAAAGCATTGGAAAAGCAGCCGGGCGTCAGGTCTGCAAGCGTTTTACTCTCGGCCGAACGAGCCCGTGGTTGAGTATGAAAATGGTCAGCCAAACCTGCCCGCTCTGAAAAAAGCTATCGAGGATATCGGGTATCGTGTGCCCGAAACTACAGAAAGTGATGATACGGCCACCGAAGCGTTGGCCCAGAAAACGATGAGGCTGTTTGGAATTGTATTTGGCGGCGTTCTTTTTGTGGTGGTTGCCGGCGAATGGCTTGGACTGTTCCAATCAATTACGGACTTTGTTCCTTTTTGGGCAGGCACAATCCTTGTTTTACTGATGGGATATCCTGTATTCAAGAAGGTAATTCAAGCCGCCCTGAACAAGCAGGTAACGCCGCATGCCCTTATGGCACTGGGAGCAATATCTGCACTGCTGGCGGGCGAATGGGTAACGGCCGCCATCGTGGTCTTTTTTATGCGGACAGGCGACTTTATCGAAGGATATACCACGGAAAAAGCGCGTGATTCTGTGCGATCGCTCACTGACATGGCCCCTCAAGAAGCCACGGTAATCCGCGAGGGCGAAGAAAAGAATATACCTGTTGAACAGGTGGAGGTCGGAGAAAAAGTGCTGGTTCGGCCCGGTGGACAAATTCCGGTGGACGGCACTGTTGTTGAAGGAAGGGCCACGGTCGACCAAGCCTCGATAACCGGTGAATCGATGCCTGAGGACGCAGCACCTGGCTCCAGTGTGTATGCCTCCACTATTGCGAAGGGCGGGCGACTGGTTATTGAGGCCACGGCAGTCGGAAAAGATTCCACTTTCGGGCGCATTATCCGGATGGTGGAAGAGGCGGAATCCCGCAAAGGAAAGGTGCAACAATTCGCCGACCAATTTTCAGCCTGGTACCTGCCGGTAGTCGCCACAATTGCAGCTCTCACCTGGATCTTTAGCGGTAGCATCATGTCTACTGTAGCGGTCATGGTTGTGGCTTGCTCCTGCGCATTTGCCCTGGCAACGCCGGTCGCACTGCTGGCCAGCATCGGGTCAGCAGCTAAAAATGGATTACTCATCAAGGGCGGCAAATATATCGAACTTCTTTCCAGAGCAGATGTGTTACTGCTTGATAAAACAGGCACGCTGACATTCGGCCGCCCCGAAATTACCGATGTAATTCCACTAAACGGAATTGCCAAGGGAGACCTGCTGATTAAAGCGGCAGCGGCTGAGCAGTACTCCGAGCATCCGCTGGCCAAGGCTGTTATTCAGGCAGCCCGTGAACGGCGTCTTTGATCCCAAAAACCGACGTCTTCAGCGAAATCACCGGTTCAGGGGTACAAGCCGAGTTTAACAACGAGACGATCTCGGTGAGCAAACCGGCCGAAGAGGATATAATCAATTTAACCGATCATATTCAACCTCTGAGAGAGGCTGGAAAAACGGTGATGATCGTCAGCAGAAACGGAGAGCCGATCGGGTTGTTGGCGGCCAAAGATGCCGAACGCAAAGAGGTCAGCAGCGCGCTGGAGCAAATCCGGGAACTGGGAATCGAAAAAATCGAGCTGCTAACCGGTGATCATCGGCAGGCGGCAGAATTACTTGCCAACAAGTTGGGAATTGATTTCCAGGCGGAACTGCTCCCGGAGGAAAAGATCGAGATCGTAAAACAGTACCAGCGGAAGGGGCACACCGTGGTAATGGTGGGAGACGGTATTAATGACGCCCCCGCCCTGGCGCAGTCGGATGTGGCGATTGCGATGGGGGTTAGCGGCACGGATATCGCCAAGGAGACCTCCCATATAACCCTTATGCGCGATGACTGGATGCTGATTGCCGACCTGTTCAACACCGCCCGGAAAACGATGCGCATCATCAGAGGGAATTTTGGATTTACGACAGTTTACAACATTGCCGGACTTTCACTGGCGGCGTTCGGATTTCTGCCCCAATACTGGCCGCGGCCGCACAGTCTCTGCCCGACGTGGGGATTTTGCTTAATTCATCACGATTGTTAAAAAGCAGGAACTGAATTGCTGAAAGACACGATCGAAGCGTATAACGAACAAGCCGCTGATTACGAGGAGCGATGGAGCAGCTACCTTGAGCATACCCATACCAAATTTCTGGATAACATCGAAAGCACCGAACACGCTCTCCTGCTAGATGTCAGCGGCGGAACTGGCTTGCTGGCGGAAGAGATTCTGGATCGGGAAATTCCCTACCTCAAGTTCGTGGTCGATGATCCCTCGGAAGGGATGATTGATATCGCCAAATCGCGACTGCCTGAAGGACAAGCGATAGCCTACACCAACTTTCGTGCTGATCGGCTGGCCTTCGATAAAAACTCCTATGATCGCCTCTTTTGCCTGAACGCTTTTCATCATTACAAGAACCAGCAGCAGACGCTGGATATTTTCTACCACATCCTCAAACCGGGCGGCAGGCTATACCTGCTGGACTGGGATCGATCGGGGTTTTTTGTGTACGTAAACAAGCTGATCGACTGGCTAACGCCCGAATATATTGATACCCGATCGCTTGAGGAAATGGAGGATATGCTGGAGAAAAGCTGCTTTTCAATCACCAAGCAGGAAAGCTGGCGGTGGCGCTACTGGAAGTTTTTCTTTACCGAGGCACAAAAGCCACTATGATCAAAAAAACAGTGCATCCTTCCTGGATTAGATTGATAAGCTTACAGAAAAAAGTAGCTTTAAGTGCACCCAATAATGACTACCCCTTAAGTGGTCTTTTAGCGAGATGAAGAATGACTCTGAGCAGTTCAAACACAAGATCTTACCCAAAGGAGAACAGAAATTTACCTGTATAACAAAGTCCTTAAACAGAAGGCAGGCCGAAATAGAAGGCGGCGCCAGTACCGTTCCGGCTTTCGACGATAATTTCCTGGTCATGCAGCTCCATTATTTTCTTGGCGATGGCCAAGCCCAGCCCCGTCCCCCCGCTCTGCTTTGAACGACTTTTTTCCGCCCGGTAAAAACGATCAAAAATATGGGGAAGATCTTCCTCGCTAATACCGGGACCAGTGTCTTTTACGCAAATTTGTACAGATGAATTAGTTTGAGAAAGTTGGATTCGGATGGAATCTCCCGGTTCAGAGTACTGGATTGAATTTTCAATGAGATTACTCAGCACCCGTTCGATTAGTGCAATATCGCCCTCCACCAGCGGGATGCCCGTGGGACATTCGGCAATGAGCTCAACCCCTTTTTGATCTGCCCGCTGCTCGAATTTCAAAGCTACATCCTGCACGAGATCACTAATGGAGAACGCCTCAATATCCGGCTCAACTTGTTTAGACTCCAGCTTGGAGAGCTCGAGAGAGCTTCATCCACCAGCTGCCTGAGCCCATGCGTATTTTTGAGGATAACCTCCAGGTATTCTTTTCGTTTCTTGTCGCTTAGGCTTGAATCTTTCAGCAATATCGTTTCCAGGTATCCCTGGATGGAAGCCAGCGGGCTGCGCAGGTCGTGAGATACATTAGCGATTAGCTCGCGGCGAAGCTGGTCGGTCTTTTTCAGCTCTTTCATGTTTTCCTGGATTTCATCGGCCATGGTATTAAAACTTTGAGCAAGGCGTCCGATTTCATCGTCAGAATTAACGGGCACGCGCTTGTCGAGATGGCCTCTTTCGAACTGGTCAATTATCGTCGCCATATGACGCAGGGGGCGGGTCAGGAAGGCAGAAATCGATTAGCCCCGAAATGCCGGTAACCAGCAAAATAATCACAAAAATCTTGATGCTGGTTTGCAAAAAGTAGCTGTTTTCCAGCATTTGAAGCGCTGAGTCGTACTGCTCACCGCCCAATATGATATAGACGTATCCCGGATCAGGCGTGCCGATATCGAGGGTGGCAACCGATATCGGTTTTTGCAGGGATGGATTCCGGGGGTCTTCTCCCAGGATAAGATCAGACTGCTCGCTGCCAAGAAACTCCCTCACCGTATTGAGGTTTACCGAATTCGTTTTTACTTCGCCGGGCGGGTCCGCGAAATATGCCAATATCTTGCCGGCTGAATCCAGCAGGTATATTTCAATCCGTGGATTAACGACCATCATATCGTGAATGGAGCTTTTAATCCGGCTTATATCAAGGCCATCTTCCAGCTCGGTCTCAAATTCATCGGCCATGTTCCGGGCCAGGTTCAGGTTCAATTTTTGGTCGGCCTGCCGCACAAACTGCATCGATGAGTTGAAAGTAATGGTTACCTGCGCGATGCCTAATACGATCAGTAGCAACAAGAATACCAGGGATAATTTGCCGTAAAAGGAGCCAAACAGGTTCTTCATTACTCCTCTATCTCCTCCGGTTCCACGAAGCGATAACCCACTCCCAGACCGTTTTAAGGTATACTGGGTTGGAGGGATCCTCTTCAATCTTGTTTCGCAAGCGGTTGATGTGAGAGTTCACCGTATGATCATAGCCTTCAAATTGATAGCCCCAGATTTCGGTTAGCAGCTCTTCGCGTGAAAATGCCTTGCCCGGATTGGAAGTAAACAGGTGCAGAAGCTCGAACTCTTTGGGCGTCAGAGAGATCGGCTGCCCGGCTATTGCCACTTTTCTTTTGTCAGGATTAATCATTATCGCGCCGATCGAGAACTGTTCCCCTGCAGTCTGCCGTGTGGAGGCCTGCTTATCCACTTCCACTCGCCTCAGGTTGGCCTTCACCCGGGCCAGCAGCTCCCGGATGCTGAACGGCTTTGTCAGGTAATCGTCGGCCCCAAGCTCCAGGCCCAGCACCTTGTCAAACTCCTCTGATTTGGCCGTCAACATCAGTATTGGGGTGTTGACATTGTCGGGATCGCGATATTTTACAGACTTCCAGGCCGTCAATCTTGGGAAGCATCAGGTCGAGGATGATCGGGTCATAGTTATTCGATTCCGCCTTTTGAAGTCCCTTTTCTCCATCTAACGCCTTATCAATTTCATAGTCCAGATCCTCCATATTGATCTCAATAAGATCAATGATCTCCTCGTCATCTTCTATGATCAGGATATTCTTGGTTTCCATGTTGTTATCTACTAAGCTTTCCGGAAAAAGTAAACAGCCAAACGCAATTGATGGTTTTTTAGGGAAAGTCGCCCTCCTGCACCAATCGGAGGGCGACTTCCAGCGGATTAAAAGATCAGTTTTCAACCATATTAATGGTCACCTTAATGCGATCGGCGGTATCCCCATAATGATACTGATCGTTTACTGGCCGTACATTCGGGTTGCTATCTTCGGGTCCGGTGTCGAGATCAGATTGCCGCAGCACCTGGTTTTCTCCAACGCCGGGCTCCTCGTTCATTTCAGTGCCGGCATCCCATAACTGCACCTGGTCGGTCACATCACCGGTATTTGGCATATCCCCGTCAAACAGATCAATTCCGCTTTCCATGGGGCTGTAGAACAGATCGTTCGACTCAACATACATGGTCGCAAAGGTAAGTCGCTCCCCTTGATTAGCTTCAAAACTAAATGTATAGCGGTCTCCGGGCAGTAATGGACCGGGATTGCTGGCGCCCTCTGGCTGGTTGAACACTCCACTAGCGCTTACCGTGGCCGATGAAGAAAGGATAGATGCCAGCATTCCGGGCTGGCCATCTTCAGCAATCGCTTCAATCCCGTTATCGGGTGCGGGAGTGTTGGCCATGAAAATGGGATTATCCCCCTCATAAACCGCAAAGACACCTGGTGAAAGAGGAACCGTAAGCCCGGTATTTTCATCCAAACTTGCCGCAAGTTCAGCAGGATTCCCATCCTCTGCTATCGCTTCGAGCCCATCCCCGTAATCAGTCTGACCAAGTGTATAGAGCAGTCCCAATTCATCGGCGGAATGAACAAGCCAAACACCGGGAGAAAGCGAGGCGGGTTTGGGGCCATCCGAAGTCTGCAAAGTATTACTGTTTGATACGTTTTCGATGCGAATCATAAACCGATGCTGACCGGTACTGGTCAGGGTGACCTGAATCATCTCCTCATTGGATGGCAGATCGTTGTTCTCCACCAGTCGCACATTGGGGTTGTCATCATCAGGGCCGGTGTCAGGTGCACTTTGCCGCGGGGCCTGGTTTTCGCCCACGCCCACTTCCTCATCTTCTTCCGTGCCGGCGTCATACAGGTCGATCTGCGCGGTAACATCACCGGTAATTTGCGAACCGTCCTGGTTGTAGAGAGAGATGCCATCTTCATCCGTGGCGAAAATCCAGTCGTTGGACTGGGCAAACATGGTGGCCAGCGAAAGTTGAGTGCCCACCGGAGCAGTGAATTCAAACTCATAAGCCTGGCCTGGCATCAGCGGCGCTGGATCTGCAGCCCCCACGGGCGTTGTAAATGCACTGCTTTTCAGGATGGGATATACCGGGCTCACATTTTCGATGGTGACCTCAAACATCGTACTGGGATCATTATCTTTATCGAACAGATCATGGCATGAGGCCAATACCATCATCAATACAAGTGCTGTACCTATAATCGTAAATCGTTGAACAGTTGTTTTCATAGTAAATACCTTCTTTGGAATTAGGGTTGGAGTACATCCTATAGGTAAGCATCCCCAGCGGGAGAGGTATCACAAAAGTCTAACGATTCTGTAGTATATCTGTCACAATCCTGTCACTCTGGTTTTCTTAACTGCTGGAGACAGTATATTTTCTGAGTCTTTTTCTAACATAACCATCAATAAAAAAACATTTTTACCGATGTAGAAATTTTTTCCGGGCACAAATAAAAAGCCCCCGGGATCAACCGGAGGCTTTTCGGTCTTAAAGTAATTTTATGGCTATTCAACCATAAATTTAACCATCACTATGTTGCTGGTTGCTTCATCTAATACTGGAGGATCTTCAGGATTATCATCACCGGCATCAAAATCGTAGGTGCCGTTATTGTTGCTGTCAATATGCAGCATGGCCCAGAGTGTTTCGCCAGATTCAACCATTTCTCCATCCTGCAGATCAATGGTCAAATTGCCATTGGTACCGGTATAAATATCCGCCTTGCCTATAATGCCGGATACATCAGGTGCATCGTTGCCCTGGCTGTCTTGTGTATTGCGATGGATTACCACAAAGCCCCGTTGCATGGCGTTGGCTTCCTCAACAGCGATATCCATATCGGCGGCCTGGTCATTGGCAATGACGTTCGGTTCAGAACCGGAAATCGTGATTGATTCCATCAGAATTGCGCCGCCAACGATCATCGGCTGATCCGGGGTGCCGGCGCCTGCAAACTCATACTCGTCCATTGTGCCGGTATCGAAGTGAACCATCGGCCAGAGCTGCTCGCCATCGCTCACGACCGAATCCCCAAACGAGATCTGCACGTCCTGGTTCATGCCCTCGGTAATTTTTGTTTTCCCGATAATCTCTGGCACCTGGGGGCCGTCGCCACTGGAATTGGAGCGGTGGACAACCACCCATCCGTCGGTATCAGCATCTACGTCAACCGAGATGCTGTTGTTCATCACAGTTTGATCCATCGCCGTAAGCGAAGACTGATTTTGCTGCACGGTAAAGGAGGTCAACACAATATTACCGTTAAAAATTACCGGCAGATCCAGTCCGCTTTCACCGTCAAATTCATATTCGCCTTCGGTTCCGGTATCATAGTGAAGCATGGGCCAGAGCGTTTCACCGGCTTCCACACTCTCACTCTCATTAAGGGTTATTTCCACGTCAGAATTTGTTCCTGCTGTTACAGGAGCCTTGGCAATAATTTCTGGGACTTGCGGTCCATCACCGGAAGAATTAGAGCGGTGAATGACAATCCAGCCATCTTCAGCTGCATTTACATCAACATAGAAGCTTCCGCCCTGGTTGATTTGATCGTTCGCCATCACCGCCGGATTGGTCTGGCTGATCATAAATGATTTGGTGAGAATGTCACCCTCTACCGTCACCGGCTGATCAGGAGAATCGCCGCCGGTAGACTCGTATTCACCTTGCGTCCCGGTATCCTGGTGGAGCATTGCCCAGAGGGTTTCCCCGTTGACACGTCTCTCGAGCTGAATATTAACATCTGAGCTTCGAGCCTGCTTGCAACATCGCCTTGCCAATAATCTCCGGCACCTGGGGGCCGTCACCGCTGGAATTGGAACGGTGAATGACCACCCAGCCTGCCTCATTAATGCTTGCAGATGGTATCGTAACCTGGTTACCGTTGCTGGTTCCCTGGTCCTGTACGGTGAGCATCGCGGGTTCGCTGTTTTCCTCACCTTCATCTACGCCTGTTCCGTTGTCCTCGCATGCCATCAGTGGAAGTAGTAATGCCACGACAAGTATCATTGGTTTAAATAATCGTTTCATAATTGTATGCAGTGTTTTTTTGGGTTAGTTGATTACCTGTTCACTACACACAACGGAAACTTTTTCGAACTGGATTGGGGGAAATTTATATTTCTTAGATCGGCCCTCAGAGAGTCTGAGTGTACAAAAATGCTGAAAGACCAATTACATTAACCAGGATAAACAAGTAAACGACAGCTCGTTTGAGCGCGCCCCACCCCTCCATCTGCATCATTTTCATCTCATGATCCTGCAGATATCTCTTATTCTGCCAGACCAGCCAGGCGGCAATCCACACAAAAACGAGATTCATCCAGAACGTGTAATCGATCTTAAACTGGGTGATGTCAGCTATCGCTTTTTGGCTTTCGGGAATTATTCCCAAGACGGAAAAAAGTCCGTTGAGGATAAGAGCCGTTATCACGATACTGATATACATAACGCCTGCGATGTACAGGGCCACCCGCCAGCCGTAGTATTTGGCGTTGATGTGCACCAGCGGCGGCACCATCAGGTCGGAATAGATAAATCCCATGATCCCGGCAAACAGCACGCCATTGCCATTTAAGACGGTAGCCAACGGAATATTTCCCATGGGGCCGATAAACGTTGCTGCTGCTACAAAGGGAGCAATAAGCGCATTTTCAAAAGCTATAATCCAAGCGGGCAGGTGTTGCGCATTAGCCAGGAAGAGGGTCGTCCAAAATGGCTGTGGCACCAGTACAGCGTACGAATCCCGCAATAGTAAAGCCAATCAGGATGTCCTCCCAGGCCATCTTCCAGTCGTTCACAAATTTATGGCCCACCAGTCGCCAGCCCTCCCTGCTCTTGATCCGTTCTTTCCAGTCGAAGTCCTCTTCAATTTCTCCACCCTCTTCCTCCACTTTTTCACGCGCAGCATCCAACCAGCTTTGGGGATAGTCAGATTTGATCAGCAGACTGCTAATGGCGATGAGGATTAATCCCCCAATAGTTTCTGCAGCCAGGACTCGCCACCAAGAAAAATCAAAATGAGGATGCCGAGCTCATCACCAGGTTGGTAGAGGCAAACATGAAGGCTACACCCGCTATAAAATGGGCTTCTTTTTTAATGAGAGATCGTGCCGCAGCCAGGGCCGCAAACAGAACATGATGAGGAAGCCGCTCCAAAAAAAGTGGAGAGACTGATGCTTTTAAAATTCGCGTCTCCCATGTATTTGGTCAATTCCTGTTTTGGGCACGAAAGCCTGTATCATGCCGCTCACAAAATATCCCAACACAAACGCCCAGCCCGCTTTCCAGAAAAATCCAAGAGCTGTTTTTGCCGATTTTCCAGTAAAGCTGCCAAATTCTGCCATATATTTTCTTTTTTAATTCGCCCTGGTTATCTCATTCTGACAAGGCAAACCGGCGCTTCATCGTTTAACAGAGTTCCAACGGTATTGTGTAAAATTTTTATGAGAAAATTCTCTGTACAAATTACTTATGTTCAGCAACCGTTTTCGGGATGCTTCTATCGCCCTAGAGCCCTTTTATCACATGCTCCATCATCTCCCTGACCTGTGAGGCTACATCAGCCAGCTTGATATTGTCAACAGCCTGCATGGAGGCAACCGGATCTACGGCAGAAACCTCTACCGTGCCATCTTCATGTTCTTCCACGATGACGTTGCAGGGAAGCATCGTGCCGATTTTATCCTCAAACTGTAACGCTTTGTGCGCCAATTTGGGATTACAGGCACCGAGAATTTTGTACTTCTTGAAATCCACATCCAGCTTTTTCTTCAGGGTTTCTTTTACATCAATCTCGGTTAGTACGCCAAAGCCCTCTTCTTTTAGTTTTTCGGTCACGTGTTCAATCGCTTCATCAAATGACATATCCACAGTTTTTGAAATGTGATAACTCATAATCTCCTCTGTTTTTAATTTAAGCATACTTGTTATTACATGACAGAACATATACACTGTTCCACCAGTTCCTTATTTAATATCAGTCTTGAATTTGTGTTCTTTATGTAGATTCAACTGCTAATCTGTAACAAGCATGACAATATGTTGTTCTCCCAAACAATTTTAAGAGGTCTTTTTAACAAAATTTCAATTTTGATGTGTAGAATTTTTACTATCAAAAGTATGCATTGAATTCTCATACTATTTTTTGATATCTTCAGTTCAATATTTTTGGAATAGTTACCCATATTGATGCAAAATATTTCACCTACATATCGCCTGATCGCCACCCTGATGGCCTTGTTGGTCCTAGGCGGAGTCAGTTCGCCCACCAGCGTATATGCATGGGGCGGGCACTGTGATATGGAGATGGAAGCTTCTGCATCCGGTTCGGCGGGCCACAGCAGTGATATGATGCACCACCATTCCGAACAGCAGAACGAGGCCACCCGGAATGCAGAAGCTGATTGTGCTACCGGGATAACCTGTGATTGTTGTGCCAGCCAGTCTGTTATCAAGACGCGTTCGGCCAACACCTTCAACCGGGTCAAAGCCGATCTGTCAGTTATTGCCATTAAGCTCGATCCAGCCGCCCCCAACCCAAAGTAGTTGTTACCGATATACAGCTGCTTGAGCACGAAGCCGACAACGCCTCCCCTCCCATCTTTCTGAAGAACAGCACCTTTCTGAATTAGTCTTCCACTCTTATTAGATAGGCTTCTACTCAATAAAAGCCTCCCATACGCAGTATGCAGCAAGCAATACTGACCGTAATTTCGTATTCCGTACTGCGTATTGCGTTCTCAAGACTCACGACTCACGACTAATTCAATGCTCGACAAAATCATCCGTTTCTTCCTGGAAAATAAGCTCATAGCCGTGCTCCTGCTGCTCGGCTTCACAGCCTGGGGTCTGGCCGTGGCCCCGTTTTCGTGGGATATCCAGTCCTTGCCGCGCGATCCCGTGGCCGTGGATGCGATTCCCAACCTCGGCGAAAACCAGCAGATCGTCTATACCCGCTGGCCGGGTCGTTCCCCGCAGGATGTGGAAGATCAGATCACCTATCCCCTTACCACCCAGTTGCTGAACGTGCCCGGCGTAGAATCGGTGCGAAGCAGCTCCATCATCGGCATGTCCAGCATCTACGTGATTTTTGAGGAGGATGTCGATTTCTACTGGAGCCGGTCGCGCATTCTGGAAAAACTCAACTCCCTGCCCTCCGGAACGCTCCCGCAAGGCGTGCAGCCCTCCCTTGGTCCGGATGCCACCGCCCTGGGACAAATTTTCTGGTACACCCTGGAAGGGCGCGATTCGGAAGGCAACCCCACCGGCGGATGGAACCTGCAGGAGCTGCGCTCGATCCAGGATTTTTACGTGGGATACGGCCTCTCCTCGGCCGGCGGCGTGGCGGAAGTGGCGCCGATCGGCGGACATGTGAAAGAGTACCAGGTGGATGTGGATCCCGAGGCGATGCAGGTTCACGGGGTCTCGATGAACGACATCTTCCAGGCTGTCAAAAACAGCAACGCCGAAGTGGGTGCCCGAACGATGGAGCTCAACAACGTGGAGTACTTCGTGCGGGGACTCGGATACATCAAAAACCTGGAAGATATTGAGCAGGCGGTAGTGGCCACGCATCCGACAACGTCCCGGCTCGCGTATTCCAGGACGTGGCGCATGGTGAGCACCGGTCCCGGCCCTGCGCCGAGGTGCGCTCGACAAGGGTGGAGCCGAGACGGTCGGCGGGGTGGTCGTGGCCCGCTACGGCGAAAACCCGATGCAGGTGATCGAGAACGTTAAGGCCAAGATCGAGGAGATCTCTCCCGGGCTGCCGACCAAGACGCTGGAAGACGGCACCGAATCAAAAGTCACTATCGTGCCGTTTTACGACCGCGGCGAGCTGATCCAGGAGACACTGGGCACGCTGGAAGAGGCCCTGAACCTCGAGATCCTGATCACGATCATCGTGGTCGATAGTGATGGTGCTCAACCTGCGCAGCTCGGTGCTGATCTCCGGCCATGCTTGCCGCTGGCCGTGCTGATGACCTTCATCGCCATGAAGCTGGGCAACGTCGATGCCAACATCGTGGCGCTCTCCGGCATCGCCATCGCCATCGGGACCATTGTGGATGTGGGCGTGATCTTATCGGAGAACATGCTCCGGCACATCGAGGAGTCGGACGAGACCGACAAGGCGGGTCCCTGCTTGAAATCATTTTCCGGGCCACCAGCGAAGTCGCCTCGCGCCGCGCTCGACGGCGATCGCCACCACCATCGTCAGCTTCCTGCCGGTCTTCGCGCTCACCGCCGCAGAGGGCAAGCTGTTCCGCCCGCTAGCCTACACCAAAACATTTGCGCTGATCGCTTCCATCATCATCGCCATCACGCTGATACCGCCCTTCGCGCACTGGTTCTTCTCCATCAAAATCACGCAGACAAATTGATCAAACTGTTCTGGAACGGGGCGCTTATTATCGGCGGAATCGTCGTGCTGTTCACCGCGCCTATGCCTTGGGGCGGCCACCAGCGCTTATTGGCATTCGGCCTGATTGAACGGTGGCTGCCATTAATTCCTGGATCATCCTGCCAACCGATACCGAGAGATCGGCCAACTATTTACGGGTATGGTCGTAGTGATCGTGCTCGGGTTACCTGGCTTCGGCCCGCTACCTGGCTGCCGCTTGGGCCCTCGCGTGAGCTTTGCTTGTGGAACTACGTTCGTTCGTGGGACTGCTCCTCTTCCTGATCCTCGGCAGCTTCTGACCTGATCGATCAAGCTATTATGCGGATATGCTCGGCTGGTTCCTCCGCCACAAAGTGCTGTTCCTGTCAATCCCCACAGCCCTTGTCGTACTGAGCATGGTAATCTGGCTTGGATTTTCTTCGGTCTTCGAGTTCGTAGGTCGGGGCTTTAATGCAGTTGGACTCAATATCCAGTCCACGCAGGTGTGGAGCGCGGCCGACCAGGCCTTCCCGGGACTTGGTGAAGAGTTTATGCCGCCACTCGATGAAGGCTCCTTCCTGCTGATGCCCACCACGATGCCGCACGTGGGCGTGGAGCAGGCCAAGGAGTACATGCAGATTGATCGACATGCGCGTGTCTCCTCTATCCCCGAAGTAGAAATGGTCGTTGGCAAGATGGGGCGTACGGAGTCGGCACTAGACCCTGCGCCTACGTCCATGTTTGAGAACGTGATCACCTATAAATCGGAATTTAAAACCGACGAACACGGGCGGCGTATTCGATACCGCGTGGATGATAATGGCGAGTTTGTCCGTAACGAGCAGGGCAACCTCATCCCCGATTCCGGCGGCAAATACTACCGGCAGTGGCGCGACCAGATCGAGAGCCCGGATGACATCTGGGAGGAGATCGTCAGCGCCACCAATATTCCGGGACTCACCTCCGCACCCAAGCTGCAGCCGATCGAGACGCGCCAGATCATGCTGCAGTCGGGCATGCGCGCCCCAATGGGGATCAAGGTGAAGGGCCAAGACCTGCAGGCTATAGAAGATTTCGGCATCGCAACTGGAAGAGCAGATGCAAGCAGGTCGAGCGGCGTAAAGCCAGCCTCGGTCTTCGCCGACCGCATTGTCGGCAAACCCTACCTGGAAATAGAGGTAGATCGCGAAGAGATCGCCCGTTACGGTCTTTCCATGCAGAAAGTGCAGCAGTATATCGAGGTGGCGCTGGGCGGCATCGGGCTTACCAAGACGGTGGAGGGCCGCGAGCGTTATGCGGTGCGCGTGCGCTATGCCCGCGAGCGCCGGGACGATCCCGTCGAGATCTCGAAAACATGCTGGTGCCCACTTCCGGCAGAATCAGCAGATTCCGCTGGGACAGACTCGCCCAGATTCACCTACCGGCAGGGACCTCAGGCGATCAAAAGTGAAGACACCTTCCTGATCGGCTATGCGTATTTTTGACCGCATGGACGGCTTTGCCGAGGTGGAGGTGGTTGAAAATGCGCAGGCGTACCTGCAGGATCAGATCGAACAGGGGAATTTGACGGTGCCTTCTGGTATCAGCTATGAGTTTGCCGGCAGCTACAAAAACCAGGTGCGCGCTGAGAAACGGTTGTCAATCATCCTGCCGATCGCCCTGCTGCTGATCTTCCTGATTATGTATTTCCAGTTCAAGTCGGTGCCCACCACGGGCATGATCTTCAGCAGCATCTTTGTGGCATGGGCCGGCGGTTTCATCCTGATCTGGCTCTACGGTCAGCCCTGGTTCATGGACTTCCACATGTTTGGGCAGTCGATGCGCAGCCTGTTCCAGATCGGTACGGTGAACCTGAGCATCGCCGTGTGGGTGGGCTTCATCGCCCTGTTCGGGATCGCTGCTGACGGCGGCGTGGTGATGGCCACCTATCTCGATCAGCTGTTCGAACGAAACCGGCCGACGACCTGCAAGCAGATTCGCGCCACCGTCATCCGGGCCGGACAGCGGCGTATTCGTCCCACGCTTATGACGACCGCCACTACCATCCTGGCGCTGATCCCGGTACTGACTTCCACCGGACGCGGCTCAGACATCATGGTGCCGATGGCGATCCCGAGCGTGGGCGGCATGCTGCTACAGGTAGTGACGCTGTTCGTGGTGCCGGTGCTGTATGCGATTTACAAGGAGTGGCAACTGAAGCACTCGCAACCGGAACAAGTTTAATTCTAGATGTTGAAAACAATGGATATCGAAAGAATCGATAATAATTTGAAAAAGCCCCTACGGTCGGGAGTACAACTCCCTCCCAGCCTCTGGCTGCTTGATAAGAGTAGTTCTGTCATCCCCCTTAATCCCCCTTCGAAAGGGGACATGGGTGCTCATTATGAGATTGAGCATTCCATTCTTTTAAAAGGACCTGTATCTCAGGCAGAGGATCTACTTTACAGGAAGCAGGGTTTCCAGGGGCAGGCATTTTACAGTGGAGCGGCGGAACAAGATGACGAGAACAAAAGGTTGGCAAACAGGCCAAGAAACTCAAAAAGCGTCACGAACATCCAATCAGAGTGGACGCGGAGCGTCAAGCCGGGTACCGCCGCAGAGCGACGGCACCGAGATATCAACATTGGTTAAGAATGGATATGCAAGGCAAAAAACTACAATCAAGCTTTAGAGTCACCCTTCGAAGGGGGATTAAAGGGGATGACCCTGCTGCTTATATTTATACTGGCAGCGTTCGTACAAGTAAAGGCACAGGACACTGCAAGCGTCCTTAATCCCCAGCTCGAAGCACACCTCCAAACCGCTGCCCAGAACAACCCGGCCCTGAAAGCCTCCTTCAACCATTACCTGGCGGCCCTTGAGCAGGTTCCGCAGGTAAATGCACTACCCGATCCTGAGCTGGCGTTTGGTTATTTCATCAGCCCGATTGAGACGCGGGTGGGCCCGCAGACCGCGCGGTTTTCGCTCAGCCAGATGTTTCCCTGGTTTGGCACGCTGGACGCAAGGGAGCATATCAAAATCAATGAGGCGAAGGCGCAGTTTTCCATTCCAGGCGCTGCGTAACCAGTTATTCTACCAAGTTAAATCGACGTGGTATGAACTCTATGTGATAAGCGAGCGGATCGCCATCCTGGAAGAGAACATCAGGATCCTGGAATCGCTGGAAACCCTGGCGCTGCAAAAGGTGGAAACCGCCCAGGGGAGTCAGCCGGATGTGCTGCGGGTCCAAATTGAGCTGGAGGATCTGCGCATCACTCGCAGCAATCTGTTGGAAGATTGCAATGTACTCCAGCAGGAATTCAGCGAACTGCTTAATACCGATAACTTCGATTCCCCCCAGCAATTTGCTCTTTCTCCACTTGATCTGCCGTTCGGCGAACTCGAGCTCCGGCAACAGATGATGAACCGGCATCCGGCGCTGAACCAGTTGGCATTCCGCGAGCAGGCCGCCGAGCAGTCGATTCGCGCCGCCCGGCTGGAGGGGCTCCCAAAATTTGGTGTGGGCTTCGACTACATTCTTACTGACCAGCGTGATATGACTATGACGGATAACGGCAAGGATGCCTTTATGGCGAGGGCTTCCATCCAGATTCCGCTTTTCCGGGAAAAATACCGGGCTCAAAAACGGCAGTCCGAACTGAATAAAGACGCTGTGGTTCAGCAACAGGTAGCCAAACAAAACGAACTTGTTACTGAGTTCGACAAAGCGCTGCGAAATTATCACAATGCCAACCGGAAACTGAATCTATATGAAGAAAAACAGATTAAACGTACACGGCAGGCGATCAACATCCTGACCGAGGAATACGCCAGTGCCGATACCGACTTCGAGGAGATCCTGCGCCTAGCGACGCCTGCTGGAATACCAGCGAGCACGCGAAGAAGCTCTCGGCAGCCAGAATAAAGCAGTGGCCCGCATAGAGATGCTGACCGGAGATTACAACATGTACGGACGTAGCATGCTACGTCCCAACGATCAATAATTTTAATCAAAATGAACAACCATGAACAGATCACCAATCGTTAAAAAAATCGCTGCAATAAGCGGCATCCTCATCCTCGGCATCATCCTTGGATGGCTGTTGTTCGGCGGCTCTTCCGGGCAATCCGAAACGACGGATATGGCGCAGCATGTGGAAGAAGCCCATACCGACGAGCAGGGCAACATCGTTTATACCTGCAGCATGCACCCCGCGTCCGCCAGAACGAACCGGGCAACTGCCCGATCTGCGGCATGGAGCTGATTCCCGCCGATAACGGCAACGCTCAAGCATCCGGCGATGATCCCTACACCACAACCATGACCCAGACCGCCATGAAGCTGGCGCAGGTACAGACCGCAGAAGTTACGCGATCCACCGCCATCAAAAAATCACGGATGCCCGGCAAGGTGATGATCGACGAACGGAAACTCTCCATCATTCCCGCGCACTTTCCGGGCCGCATTGAAAAACTTTATCTCGATTTCACCGGTGCTTATGTAGAAAAAGGTGACCCGATTGCTTCGGTCTATTCGCCTGAGTTGGTGGCTGCCCAGAAAGAGCTGCTGGAGGCGTATAAATCGCGCGATTCTAATCCTGCGCTCTACCAGGCCACGCGAAAAAAGTTCGTGAACTGGGAGATCAGTCCTGACGTCGTTGACCAGATCCTGGAGCGTGGTGAGGCGCAGGAAAATTTCGATATTTATTCGCACCACACTGGTTACGTTACCAAACGGCACGTGGCGGTGGGCGATCACATTCATTTCGGAAAACCTATTTTTGAGATTGCCAACCTCTCGACGGTGTGGATCGAGTTCGAAGCCTATGAAAATGATTTGGCTGGAGTTTCGCGCGGCAACCAGGTTGAGTTCACGGTAGCGGCCTATCCCGGGGAGACCTTCAAGGCGAAAGTCACTTACATAGACCCGATTCTGGAGTAATCAACGCCGTACCGCCACCGTCCGCACGGAGGCCTCCAATCCCGACGGAAAGCTAAAACCGAATATGCTGGCCAAGGGCGTGGTCTCTTCTCCGCTTGACGGCGGCCAGCCGCAACTGCAGATCCCCGCCTCTGCCGTACTGTGGACCGGCGAACGCTCGCTGGTATATGTGCAGCGTCCCAATACAGAGCAACCTGCATTTCAGGCTAGGGAAGTGGTGCTGGGCCACCGGGTGGGCGATTCTTACGTGGTTCTGGAAGGGCTGCAGGAAGGTGAAGACGTTGTGATCCACGGTAATTTCATGATCGACAGCGCGGCACAACTGGCTGACAAGCGCAGTATGATGAACCAGGCACCCGGTCAAAATGGAGGACGAATGCCCGGAGAACATAACCACGACAGTGGCGAGAACATGGACACCGGCCACGAGCATACGACTCAATCATCGGCACAAACCGAATCCACGGAAGACGTTTCTGGTGAATTTCGCTCTCAACTCAACAGCCTGATTAAATCATATCTTGAGATAAGCCATTCGCTGGCGGATGACAACTTTAAAGATGCTTCATCAGCCCTTAGTACCTTTGAAAAAAAGCTCAAGGCCGTTGATATGAGCCTGATTCAGCAACAGGACCGGAGGCAGTTTTGGATGGAGCGGCAGCAGCAGATCAAAGACCTCGCAAGTCAGATGAGTAACGCAGAGTCAATTGCTGTATACCGCAGTCAATTTGCCTCACTTTCCGATCAGCTTGCCGAAACCGTCAATCGGTTTGGTTCACAGCAAACACTGTACCTGCAATATTGCCAGATGGCCCGAGATTCAAAGGGGGCGAACTGGCTGAGTGCCCAAAAAGAGATCATCAATCCCTATATGGGACAACAAATGCCGAACTGCGGAGTTAAAAAAGAGGTATTCGACTCGTAATACCCTTTCCAATATTTATTGCACAAGAAACATTGAACAATACCTTTAACTGGTTTAGATTTACGCTTCTTGCAAAGCATACCTAAATCACCTTAAAAATAATCTTCTAAAACGCCCACAGACTGATGTTAAAACGAACAATAAAATATACATTCATCCCCTTACTTTTTTTCTCTTTTGGAATTATGAGTTGCTCAAACCAAGGCGATTCTAACTCCGAGAATGCCATAACCATGTACAAAAACGAAGGCTGCATGTGCTGCGCCAAGTGGGCCGACTATCTTGAGGAAAACGGGTTTGACGTGGAGCAGGTTGCCTCTGCCAACATGCAGGCGATAAAAATGGAAAACGATGTGCCGTATGATATGGGCTCTTGTCACACGGCTATTGTGGGGGATTATGTTGTAGAAGGGCATGTGCCCGCTGAGGATATCCAAAACCTGCTGAAAGAAAAGCCGGATGCTAAAGGTATAGCAGTGCCCGGTATGCCTATTGGATCGCCCGGCATGGAGCGACCCGGAACTCCGGCAGAAGCGTACAAAGTATTCCTGTTTAAAGAGGATGGATCACGCCAGGTGTATTCCCAGCATTAATCAACGCATAAACCGTAAACATTTCCTGTTGTTTATTTAGAACAATGACGTCCAAAAACAAACTCAAATATATATTCATAGGTGCTGTAATTGTAGCTGGTGGATTTGCGCTGGCAGATTCACTGGGCTTTTTTAATCCCAAACCCTACACCGAGGTGTCTCACGGATCACATGTACACTATGTTCCGGAGGATCGCGATCCCAAGGTAGGCATTGACAAATTTCCCACCGAGCCGCCGGCTCCAAACCAGGTGATCACTCCCCAGGGACAGATCATGGACAAGGCAGAATGGGAACGGCAACAGCAAGAAGAGGGTCAGAATTAGATATGCTTCGACGAGATCTATACAATAAAAACGCATCACGCATCACACACTTTCTGATGCGTAAAAATATCTTTCGCGTATTCTTTGGTATCCTATGCATTGCTTTACTTGTTGGTTGCGGCTCCGAGAATTCCAACAAGTCCAAGCCAACCGAGCCCCTGGAGCGGCTTGATCCCACTTCCGCGGCGCTTTATCCGGCCCGACAGCAGGCCAAGGCCAACGATTTTACGGCGAAACTGATGAGCGGCGAGTCATTCCAGCTATCCGCGCAGAAGGGCAAGGTGGTGCTGATGAATATCTGGGCTACGTGGTGTGCTCCCTGCCACGACGAAACGCCCGATTTTGTGGATCTTTATGAGCAGTATAGGGATCAGGGCCTGGTGGTGCTGGGCGTCTCCATCGATGAGCAGGGTCGCTCGGTGGTAAAGCCGTTTATGGAGAAGTACAGTGTCACCTATCCCATGGTAATCGACGACGGCACGATTATGGAGAAATACGGTCCAACGATGGGAATTCCCACCTCCTATATCATCAACAAGCAGGGGAACCTGGAGTATTTTTCTGTAGGAGCATTGACGAAGAAGGAGCTAGAGCCTCGGCTGAAAGAGCTGCTTGAAGAGGATGTGGAGGCTTAAATTTTCTTTAACTGTTCCCTTTTAAGATTTCCTGGTTTACGGGATCCTCATTTTTCCTGGTTTATTTTTTCAATGAAGAAAAAAACAAACCAAAAAATTCACCGGCAGGGGATTCATTCGCCTTGCTGCACTCCACTTCGGCTAAAAGAAACCGAGATTTTGAGCGACCGTACTTTTTCTGCTCCCTACTGCTGTGAGTTTTTGTCTTCGATCGTTGATCAAGGCCCTGCCCGGTTTCTTTCATCACGCCTGCGCTCCGTTTGCACGAGGCGGCTTATGAATCCAAGACCGGAGACGTTGCGGAGCCTGATTTAATCCCTGGCTTTATTTCTTCTATCATTCTGCTTTGTAGCAGAAAAAGAAAAACCGGAAGAATTTCTGTCTGACGAAGGGCTGGCTATGAATAATACCAACGATCATAACGATATCAGCCCTGAGGAGTTAAATTCTTCTTGATTGTTGAGGCCCTTTTGGATCAGGCCAAAAGGGACACCTCTCATAGGAATACTCATATACCATCTCGAAGGCTTAGGAGTATAGGAGTACAACTCCCTTCCCTCTTTTTTTTGCGTGCCAGCCTTCAATCTGGAACCTGCAACACCTAACCCCGCCGCCCCGCTAATCAATACTCCGGCTGGATATGCACTTTGTTCAGACGCCGGGAATTGGTGATGACGTTGATGGAGCTGAACGCCATCGCAATCTCAGCCAGCACCGGATGCAGCATGCCAAAGATGGCCAGCGGAATCATCACCACGTTGTAAAAGAAAGCCCAGAACAGGTTCTGCTTGATTTTTGTGAACGTAGCGCGACTCAGTTTTATAGCTTTTATCACCGCGCTCAGGTCGCCCTGTACCAGCACGATGTCACCGGCCTCAATCGCCACATCCGTTCCGGTTCCGATAGCGATTCCTACATGGGCCCGGGTCAGCGCCGGGGCGTCGTTGATGCCGTCACCGACCATCGCCACAACCTTGCCCTGCTCTTCAAGCTCATCTATTTTATCCGATTTTTGATCGGGCAGCACGCCGGCAATCACCTCGTCGATGCCCACTTCTTTAGCTACCGCGCGGGCCGTTCGTTCGTTATCCCCGGTCATCATCACGGGGGTTAAGCCGAACTCTTTGAGCACGGCAATCGCTTTCTTGCTGTCCTCCTTGATTTGGTCGGCCACCGCTATAATACCGGCCAGTTCATTGCCGACGCCGACCATCATAGCCGTCTTGGCCTGCTCTTCAAGTGATGTCATCTTTTCGCGTGCCAACTCACTTAACGTGATGCCGGATTCTTCCATCAAACCAGGGGTACCGACCCATACCTGCTTTCCGTCAACCGTAGCTTTAATACCCTTGCCAGTCACGGCCTCAAATCGCTCGATCTGCTTCATTTGACCGTTGTGCTGCTTGGCGTATTCGACGATCGCCTGTCCCAGCGGATGTTCGGAGCCTGATTCCGCCGAACCAGCCATGTGAACCAGCTCATCTTCACTCAATCCATTCAATGAGATCACATCCGTTACGCCGGGCTTGCCCTCGGTGATCGTGCCGGTTTTATCGAGTACGATCGTATCCACATCCTTCATCATCTGGATCGCTTCGCCTTTACGGATCAGCACGCCGTTCTGAGCCCCCATACCGGAGCCGACCATCAGGGCCGTAGGCGTGGCCAGTCCGAGGGCACAGGGACATGCAATCACCAGCACGGCTATGGCCGCATAAAAAGCGAGTGCCACCGCGCCCATTTCTGGATTAATCCAAGGAATAAAATCCGCCGCCCACGTGGCGATCCCTCCGAAAAAGCCGGGGAATATCAGCCAGGCTGCAAGTGTCAGCAGGGCCGTACCGATCACTACGGGCACAAATACGCCGGTAATACGGTCAGCAAACTGCTGGATCGGCACTTTGGAGCCCTGGGCTTCCTCCACCATTCGGATCACCTGGTTCAGGAAGGTATCTTTGCCCAGCTTGGTGGCTTTTACTTTCAGCACGCCGTTTTGGTTGATCGTGGCGCCGATCACTTCATCGCCCGCGCTCTTGTTGACGGGCATCGATTCACCGGTAGCCAGAGATTCATCCACACTGCTTTCCCCGTCAATGACTTCGCCGTCGGTCGGAATCTTTTCGCCGGGCCGCACGATCATCACATCGCCTACCTGCAGTTCATTAACGGGCACGTTGATTTCTTCGCCATCCCGCTCAACGGTGGCCTCCTTAGCCTCCAGCGTAAGCAGTTGCTGGATCGCCTCAGAGGCGCGTCCCTTGGCTTTGGTTTCTACAAATCGACCGGTCAGGTGAAAGGCCATGATCATGCCTGCAATACCCGCAAAGCTGTGGAACTCAGGGGCCAGTCCAAATTGATGCAGCAAGGTCACAATTCCCGTGGACAAGGCCGCGAACGTACCCATTGCAATGAGCACGTCCATGTTGGGCGTCAGGTTACGGGCCGAATTCCACGCGCTTTTCATTGTACCCCAGCCGGGGTAAAACATGACGAAGGCGGAGAGCCCCAGCATGCCTATTTCCATGCCAAGGTGACCCAGAAACGCGTAGCCCCAGATCATCTCGGGCAGCATCCAGATGATGATCGGGATTGTGGCTGCCCAGGACCACCACATGCGGGAGTTAGCTTCGTCCACTTTTTTTTGCTCACGCTCCAGTTTGGCGTCGGCTTTATCCTGCGGGGATTCCGATGCCTCCCGAATCAGCGTATAACCGGCTTGCTCAACGGCTTCCGCAAAGTCATCCATGGTGAGCATGCCTTGACGATAGGTGATTTTGGCACTCTCGGTGGCCAGGTTCACATTGGCCTCTTCCACTCCGTCTAGTGCCTCGAGCTGGGTACCCACCGAATTCACACAGCTAGCGCAGTGCATACCTTCAATTTTCAGAGTTTGGGTAACCAGGTTCTGCTCTTCCGCGTGGTACCCGGCATCGGCAACTGCCTTTTTTAGATCATCGCGTGAAAGCTTGTCAGAATCGTATTCTACGGAGGCTGATTCTGTAGCCAAGTTGACCGATGCACTTGAAACACCATCCAGCTTGTTAAGATTGGTTTCTACACTGTTCACACAGCTGGCACAGTGCATGCCTTCAATTTGAAGTGTCTCTTTTATCGTTTCCATATCGCAATTCAATCAGGTTAACTGTTCTTTCAGAATCTATTCTAAATATAAAAAAGAATGGAGTTGGGCTGTTATAATTTTGTTGGGGATGGTTATAGAATTTTGACAGGCCTGCTGGTGCAGCTATTAATTAAGGTCGGTTTAATATAATTTAAAGATGGGGTGGGACTCTTCCGGGAGCTCCTTTTTAACAATCGCCCCATCCTTTTCGGGAAAGTGAACGATGGAAAATGCACAGCATTCCAGAGTGGAGAGGAAGAGTTCACAATTAAGACTAATTAATATCGGGCACACGACCTGCGTGCAAACCAAAGCTACCTGCATATAAACACAGAAAGTTTATTAAGATTCTTCTATGTTCAGGTTTATCATTATTTTACATTACAGTTCATGGCGAAAAGAAAATTAACCAAATAAAAAATGAGGGGCCATTTATTTGTCGATATAGATCAAAAATTTGTAAACCCTTTGCAAAAAGATCGGTCATTTTTCGGAACTGATAGTGCAAAAACATGTAAGAAACATTACACAATGCAGGTATCCAGACATAGAATTTTAATTTTATAATGAGTTCCACCAGAAAGTTTTATGCCTGCAAAACAAATTTAAAATAAATATTCTCACAGGCTAGCATGATCCAAATGCCAGGATATCCTGCTCAGAAATGTTGGAATCCAACAGCAAGGCATCGTAGTCGTCAAATCGAGATTAAAACAACCCCTTGAATGGCAATATTTTATTTTTGAAATATGTAACACCTATCATGCGTGAAGATCTTATGAAGTACAGAATGTTAAAATGACTAGATAAATACATTAAATGTTAAATGTATCTGAAGAATGACATGGATTGGCAAAGTATGTCAAAAACACTTAAAAAACCGATTGTCATATTTTTATGTACTCCCAGATGTGGAACCAATGGTTTGCCAAAAATTTATATGAAATATATCCCGATAAAATAGAAGTTACACACGAACCGATTCTGTGTGACTATTATCCACGATTGAATTTGTGGAAATTTGATTCAGATCTAAAACCCGAAGAAAACAGGGTGCTGGATAAGCATATGGATCATATTGAGAAAGTTACTGACGATAAAATTTACGTCGAGATCGGGTGGCAAAGCATAGCTGGTATATCAGAACTGTATAATAGGTTCTCAGACCGACTAAAATTAATACACCTGGTCAGACATCCAGTAAACGTAGCTGCTTCTCTAGTTACCCACAACTGGTACTCCTCAAGGGCCCCTGAACGGGCAGAAAAAGCAGAACTTGAACCTTTTGATGAAGGAGCCAGATTAACATATTATTCTGACATTTGGAACGCATTGAGTGAATTTGAAAAATGCCTGTACTATTGGACAGAGGTGAATTTCTGCGCGCTTTCAATAAAAAACAGATTCACTGATTTACCTTTTTATCACCTGAGTTCAAGTAATAAGTGCAACACGTAGGAAGACCTCAGGGGCGTCCCTGAGGTCTTCGGCCAAGCGGGTTATATTCGTGTTGCTCATGCAAGAATACACCCAACTCAGCAAAGAAAACCGTCATCAGATCAAAGCCCTACTCGATGCGGGCCATAACCAAAGCGAGATTGCCCGGACTATCGGCGTACATCGGTCGACCATCAGTCGGGAACTCAAACGCAATGTAGCCAATGATGGCTCCCAGGACAAGCAGTATTGCCCGTGACCTCGCCCAGCAGTTCACCAATCGGCGCCACCGGGATAAGCCCAAACACCGGCGGTTTACCGACGATCTCAAAGACCAGGCCCGCCGGTGGCTGACCACCGAGAAGCTCTCCCCGGAGCTGATCAGCGGCCGCTGGGGCGTGCTGGGCTTCGATGGAGTCTCCCATGAGACCCTCTACCAGTGGATCTGGAAAGCCAAACGCACTGGAGATCCCACCGACAAGGATCTCTACAAGCATCCTCAAACACGGTCGCTCGTAAGGCCAAACGGGGTAACCGGCAGGACAACAGGGGCCGAATCAAAGGGCGGGTTCGTATCACCGAGCGTCCCGATGTGGTCGAACAGCGAGACCGCTTGGGCGATATCGAGGTCGATCTGATGATGGGCAAGGCCCATAAATCAGCCCTGCTGGTACTGACCGACCGGACTACGCTGCTCACCAAAATCCGAGAAAGTTACCTCGAGGAAAGCCCAGCCAATGGCCCAGGCCGATCATCGATCAGCTTGGTCGGATATTCCTTCTAGCCTTCATCAAAACGTTAACTTTTGACAACGACAAAGCCTTTGCTCGTCACCAAGAATATTGCCGAAGCCGCTCCGGAGCTGACACCTACTTTACACGGCCCTATACCTCCCAAGACAAAGGAACCGTGGAAAACCGCATTTGGGTGACTCAGGCGGTTCTTCCCGAAGGGTACCGATCTGCGAAAGGTTTCTCGCCAGCGCATCAACAGCGTCGAGGAGTACCTGAACTTTCGACCCATTCGAAAATTTGATTACCTTAATCCTATCCAACAAACCCTAAAACACCGCTGTGTTGCATTAGTCACTTGAACACGGCTCAATTAAAATTTGAAGATGTTTTTGATAAAAATAAAGAAATAAGCCGCCTGCACCTGAGTGAAATGCTGGCCTTTATTGGCTTAGATTTCGACGAGAGATTTATAGATAGACTAGATATAACAGTCGATGAATATAGAAATGTTACTGATAAAAAAATAAACTCAAAGGATATTGCTTCGCACAACCAGACAATTGAACTAGCAAAAAAATTAGGCTATAAAATAAATGGGAATAAAGATTTATCTCGCTACAAACGGAGCAAAAATTATTCAAGAAAAATCATCAATAAAGCTGTTTCAATAATAAAAATGTTCTTTATATAAGTTTACTCAGGTCCTGCCACAATAAAGAATAGCTAAGAATAAATAGGAACACTCGTTCCTGTACGTAGAGAGACGTGTACTCTGGTTGCTTTCAGAAACTCAAATAAAACTCTGAAAGAAAATGAATGCTTACATCCCTGCCAAAAAAGATCTGGAAAAAATTATTTCCAGAAAGATTAAGAAAACTGTACAAGAAAGTCCTTACTCGGAGATATACGTAAGGCCACACGTAAAGAGTGGATTACTACTGATGAGGTTATGGAAATGCTTCCATGCTCCAGGAGACACGTGCAGTATTTGAGAGAAGTAGGAGCAACTCCCCTTCTCACAAAATGGGCAAACTATTCGATACAACGTCGAAGATGTAGAAGCCTTTTTAAACGATTATAAAGTAGAGCGCTGAGCAATTTTTTCGAAATTCCCCGGCCCTCAAACTTGGTGTTCTTTGCATCAAATCGGGAAAACTCTACGGGAAAGTTTACCTGCACGGCCTGTTACGTTTCCGTCTTACGGAACGGCCGACAGCTCGAACTATTTGGGGAAGGTGGTTTGATAAATACGGACGTGCCAAAGTGGAAAAGATTAGATCCAGGGGAAGCGGTTTCCAACTACTGCTGCAAGTACGTAACCAAAAGCATGAAGGATGAGACCTTCATTGTTATATGATTACCGAAAATGATCGCCTGGCAATGTATTACCGTGATTCCGGATTGTGGAAAGGAGACTTCCCAACGTGTTACGGTAACGTAGACAATAACCGTCGACAATACCATAAATCATGCGTTACCAACGCTTTACGTAACGCTTCAAATAAACAGGAACAATAGATTAACACTTAAAATGCCTTTTAAAGGCTGAAAAAGGGTATGGAAACCCATTTTGAAAAGACTTAATATTAGTTTAAACACAATTATTTGGGTCTAAATCATACGTAAAAATGGGTTTTCAGCCTTTTTGACCCGTAAAATCTATAAAACCCAAAATCTTGAATATTATGTTTTTGAAGAAAAGAAGGATAATAACCAGGAAGAAGAGAAGCAGTTAACGTGCCCAGAGTGTGCAAAAGGATTTCAGGACTTAAGAGGGTTGACTTCTCATGCGCGGCATAAACATGAAATGGACAAAAATGAAATTCTTAAAGCTATCAACAAAAAGAATAACGACAGTATCTCTTGGAAAATATTAGGTGGAATCGGGACTTTTATTCTTGCAATAATTACAGTAGGCAAAACAAAATGAGTAGCTGGTTTCACTTCACAGCAAATGGTAAAAACGAACATTAAACCTAAAAATATAGATATTAACTATATTAACTTGCATAAAATTTAACTTTTGATTAAACTATCTGTGAAGCAGATAAAAACTTTATGGAAGAAAAATACAACCACATACAAACAGATATCGAAGCAGTTTCAGCCTCATCCTCTGAGTGCTTGAGTACTAGCTCTACAGCCGGTGACTACAAGGCCATTGATAAGATCTCTGCTGACTACAATTTGAACGATTTAGATCTGCAGGAAGAAAATGGACCGTTTTCTGGTGGGATTGCCGACGCTTCTCTTGATTGCCTGAACACCAACGCTTTTGCCGATAAAGGATCGATAGATAGTATCATTTTTAAGGAATATTTTTCTAAAAGTGGCCTGTCTAATTCTCTGTCAGAGTTAAGAGATTATATATTTTATTTTGAAAACACTATAAATCATCATCTTAATGATTTAAAAATAAACTCCTCCTGGTCAAAATATTACGATTATGATGGAAGGAGTAGGCTTAATAGTGTTCTAGATTCAAAAGTCCGATTAAATAGGAGATGGGATAAAATTGAACTCTTATATGAAGAGTTTAAACACAATTACCATGAACTTTTACATGAATACCTAGATGAGTACCTGCTTAAATTTATAAAATTTGAGCATATAATTGATCCTTTTCAGAATTATTTCAACAAAGTAAAGAATAAATTCTCTCAATTTGTTGAGTACACTAACAAACTATCAAAATTACTTTTTGAATCGGTAGATGTAGAAGATCAACGATTTGTATTTAGAACTATTTATGGATTCATATTTAAGAACCTAGATGATGAATCTGTTAGTGACCGCCAAGAGGAAGATGTAAGAAAGCGACCGGTAACTGCTTTCATTAACTATTCTCATAATTTTAACTCTATTGGCAGTCACTATGAAGAACAAAGAATTAATTCAGGTTTTAAAAAAGATCTTAGAAGATAAAGATCCGAGTGAAGAAGAAAGGCAAATTATCCAAAACTTTATATCAAAAGCAGAAAATGAAGGAGTCTCTGCTGGAGATGTTGTCAACCTAACGAAGAATTTACTTGACATAGTTAAACTAATTCAATCATTTCTCGAATGAACATAGGAAAAGGCATAAAAAAGATACTCGAAGAAAAAGATATCTCTCAAAAAAAACTTTCAGATGAAACAGGTATATCTGAAACTTCAATTTCCTTATTAATCAAAAATAAAACTCAACCAAGGAAAGAAACGCTTGAGAAGATCGGTAATGCACTTGGTGTGAAACCTGAAGTATTATTAGTTCTGAGCTTAGATAAAGACGATGTGCCAGATACTAAGAAAGATTACTATGATGAACTATGGCCAACGATCGAACGTACTTTATTAAATATGTTTTCAGAAAAAAAGGAGGCTTGAGTATCTTATTGCTTTTCAGTTATAGTTTCTGAAACAAAAAAAATTATTTGTCAGCCTTCTCTTTTTGTGATTCTTCTTCCGAAATTTGCTTCGCAATTTGCTGAATGGTTAATAATGGAAGAGGTGAGTGTTCTAAGAAATTGCCTTGGTTCAAAGCCATTAAGTATCCTCTTGTAGTCGAATATGATATAGCCATTAGATTAGCAATAAAATCTCTAGGCATTTCATCATAAATATCAGATAAGTCTTTTACGGCATATGTAGAAACAGTAGTTGCTTGAAAAAAAGGTTCATTATCTGGACCACTTTTTGAGTCAACTATAGTACTTATAAAGAATAGATCTTCCTCCAAATCTACTGATCGACCTATCTCAACTGAATATCCGTATTCTTCAGGCTCTTTTTTGATTGATAATGGCTTTTGAGATTCTAAATTAAAATCTAAAAGCTGGTATGCAATATTATGTTCTTTTTTGTTCTTAGCCATTAATGATATTGAGTTGATTTTAATTTATACAATGCCACTCTTGAATTTTGAGGATTAGTTCTTTCTTTCTCTAAATACTGTGTACCTTCTAAAAATTGATTTTTTTGAAAATATCCAAGAACTACAACAGTATTTTCTTTCTTTTTTAAGTTTAGTCGATAAGCTTTGTTTAAAGCTTCTTGTGAAATTTTGAAATGTTTAGAAATAGCTCTGATAACATTTTTTGATGGATATTTTTTATAGTTAAGTATTTCTGAAACATAGCTTTCAGATTTATCAATAATATTTGCAAACTCTTTTTGGCTAAGTCCATGATCATCAATTAAAGATTTTATTATCTCAACTGGATCATACTCTTTGCCATCATAAGTTTTTGAATCCCAATCTTTTATCAAAAGTAATAATATATCGATATGGTCTTGGGTTAATTGATCAATTTCTTCCTGCATCATTAACTCATACAAGATATCAGCATACTCCTCATATTGTTCCTGATTTTTGATCGGTTTATACGTGAGTTCTTTCATAGCCTTAATTTTTAAACATTATATAGAGTTTCTGTATCACAGATTTTGTCGTATTCCTTGTGTGTGTCTATCCATCTTATATATAGAGCACACCAAGGATTTTCTATATCAGTAATGAATTTAAATACGCATATCATTCTGTATTTATTACCTAACAGATCAAATATAACTCTGTTCTGTCCAATAGTATCGGCTGAGTTAAAGGTGTTACGTATATCATTAGGATTATCCCAATCCGCTATTTTTACTTTATTGATAAAATCATCAAATGAGCTACTATCTCCAGTTAGCTCCTTTGCTCTTTCTCTTATGTAGCTTTGCTTTATTAATTCTACCCTCATTTATGATAACGTAAATATCTAATAAAAGTTCGCAAAATGCGAACTTTCTAATATTTTTAATTTCATTACTCTCAATTAGGGCTCATATATAGGGTTTTTACCACTTAAATAATAACTATACCATGTCATTTCTCGATATGTTATGAATATCGTAGCTCCCATTCAGTGTGCATCCCAATGTGGATATGGAAAACTAGGCTGAACAGATAAACGAAGTGTTCCGTTGAAAACTTTCGCTTACTTTGTTTTACCTATGTTGTACCACTAATAAACAAAAAATCCCTAAAGTATTTATTACCAATACTTTAGGGATAGTATTCAGTAGCGTGGGACGGAATCGAACCGTCGACCTCCGGGTTATGAATCCGACGCTCTCACCAACTGAGCTACCACGCCAGGTTTTTGTAATTTGTTAACAGTTAAAGGCTGTTTGGTTTTGACAACTTCACTACCAATAACTGTTACCTCTTCAACAGCAGAACGTTCGGTTTATGTCCTCTGAGCCCATTTGCTTAAGAGTTGCCAAATATACGATTTTCTAGGAGAAAATTTAACCCCAAATTATAATTTTCTGACCTCAAGTTACTCATCCGGTAGCAAGCAAAAATTAACAAGCATACTTTGAGCCTCCTCTTTTTAGCTTTATTTTAGCCCCCCTTGCAGTTAAAATTTCAATTCCATTTTATAGCGTTACTCATGGCAAAAAAAATAACCAACCGAGACGAAGATTATTCGCAATGGTACCAGGATGTCATCCGTGAAGCCAAGCTGGCCGATCACTCTCCGGTGCGCGGTTCCATGGTCATCCGTCCCAATGGGTTTGCCCTGTGGGAAAATATGAAGCAGGCCCTCGACGACATGTTCAAGGAAACCGGCCATGAGAACGCCTACTTCCCGTTGTTTATCCCCAAATCGTTTCTTTCCAAAGAGGCACAGCACGTTGAGGGCTTTGCCAAGGAATGCGCCGTGGTAACCCACAGCCGGCTCAAAAGTGTGGATGGCGGCGTGGAGGTTGACCCTGAATCACGGCTGGAAGAAGAACTTATCGTGCGCCCCACTTCTGAGACCATCATCTGGGATGCCTACCGCGGGTGGATTCAGTCCTACCGCGACCTGCCAATCCTTATTAACCAATGGGCCAACGTGGTACGCTGGGAAATGCGTACGCGCTTGTTTTTAAGAACATTGGAATTTTTATGGCAGGAGGGTCACACCGCCCACGCCACCAAGCAGGAAGCCGTGGAAGAGACCGAGCAGATGCTGGAAGTCTATCGCACATTTGCCGAAGATTATATGGCGATGCCGGTCATCAAAGGAACCAAAACTGAATCCGAGCGATTTGCCGGCGCCGTTGAAACCTACTGTATCGAAGCGCTGATGCAAGACAACAAGGCGTTGCAGGCGGGTACCTCTCACTTCCTGGGGCAAAATTTTGCCAAGGCGTTTGATGTGAAATTCCAGGATCAGGATGGCGAACATAAATATGTGTGGGCTACCAGCTGGGGTGTTTCTACAAGGCTCATCGGTGGACTGATCATGACCCATTCTGACGACCATGGGCTTATGATTCCACCGAAACTGGCATCTACACAGGTGGTTATCGTGCCTATATGGCGCAGTGACGAGCAGAAAACGAAGGTGCTGGAATATGGTGATTCCATACAACAAGAGCTGGAAGATCTTGACATCAGCGTGAAGTTTGATGATCGGGAAAATTATAATCCCGGCTGGAAATTTAATGAACATGAAACCGCCGGCATCCCGTTGCGCATCGCCATTGGGCCACGCGACCTGAAAAACAACAACGTGGAGCTGGCCCGTCGCGATACGCTCGATAAAAACATCGTAGAGCGTGAAGGACTCGGCCAGCGCATCGACAATCTACTCAAAAAGATACAGCAAGATCTTTACGATGCAGCTAAACAACGACGTGATAACAATACCACTACCGCCGATTCCTACGACGAGTTTAAGGAGGTTTTGGATGAAGAAGGTGGATTTATTTACGCCCACTGGGATGGTACTAGCGAAACTGAAGAGAAGATCAAGGAGGAAACCAAGGCGACTATCCGCTGTATTCCCCTGGAGGATGGCGAACCCGGCAAATGTATGGTAACAGAGCAGCCTTCCGAAAAACGTGTGCTCTTCGCGCGCGCGTACTAATATTAACGTACCGCCAAGTTATGCTAAAAACCGGAGACGAATCTAATGCGCTGCACCTGTTTGCACGGTGGGTCTCTGATTTAGCCAACCCGCTCTTTATTCCGCCTTTTGTATTTATCCTGGTTGGCAGCCTGCAAAACCTTTCCAGCCAGGAATATTACTGGCTGATCTCGCTTTCTATCTTGTTCTACACCTTTATTCCCCTTGGCGCAGCCGTCATTCTGCTCAGAACCGGCAAAATAGAATCCCTTGACATTGTCCAGCGAGAAGCCCGGAACCTCCTCTACATTTTGGGTATAATCAGCGCTAGTCTGGGCAGTTTTATACTGGGCCTATATTTCATTTATCACCGCCCCTTTTTAACGTTGATTTCCGGTGTTTTTTTCCTCAACCCCCTGTTGGGATATATCCTCAATAAAAAATGGAAAGTAAGCATCCATTCGGGCTCAGTAGCCAGCGGGGGCATCATTCTTTTCTATTATTATTTATGGGAAACCGTTCAACCTGCACCTGCAGTCTTATTTTTTTCATTAGGCATGCTTTTGATACTTTTACCGCTGATCATGTGGTCTCGTTTTAAACTTCGAGTCCATACACTCTCTGAACTGCTGGGCGGCGTGAGTGCAGGTATTGTGTGTACCACGCTGGAAATTCTAATCATTTTCTACGCTTTAAATCTATGACCGATACCTTTAAGCCTCCACATCCCTATTTTGTCTGTACGGCCGCAGAAGCTCAACAAATGGATAAAGATACCATCGAAGAATTTGGTATTGACGGATACACCCTGATGGAGGTGGCCGGAAGTTCAGCCGCCAAACATTTACTGGACTCCATCGGTGATCACACCCATGGACTGTATCTTTGTGGAAAAGGAAATAATGCAGGAGATGCCCTGGTGGTTGCCCGCTACCTGATCCAGCACGGTCACCATGTAGAAATTCTTTTCATCAGCGGAACGGATGATCTTTCTGCGGATACTCAGAAAAACCTGGAGCTATTGCAGAAAATTAGAGATCAGGATTCTACGGCAGGTAATCTGCAGATCCTGGAAAGTTGGGGCGATTTTGATGCCAACGCTTCCCATACCTTCCATTATATAATTGACGGCATGCTGGGCACGGGTCTTGACAGTGATCTCCGAGGTGATTATACAAGTGCGGTTGAATGGGCTAACAGCTCTGGGCTTCCGATTTACGCCATTGATATACCCACGGGCCTCCATGGTGATACCGGCCAGATCATGGGCAACGCCATCCGGGCGGTACGAACCTGACACATTTGGTGTTCGCAAGCAGGGATTTCTATCTGGGAGAGGGCCATGGCTGCGTAGGGGAAGTTATTCTTTGTGAACTGCCCTTTCCCAACTATCTAAAATCATGCAACACGTTTTTACTTGATCGCCATTGGCTTAAAGAACCAGCTCCCACTCCTGCCAAGCACAAATACGATGCCGGTGTCCTTTATATAGTTGCAGGATCTGAAGGACTGACCGGTGCTGCCATGATGACTGCACAAAGTGCATGGGCCGCAGGAGTGGGAGCTGTTATTCTTATCTGTCCCCGGGCCATTTTACCTGTTTTTGAAAATAATCTTCCGCAGATCATAAAAAAACCCGTCGGCAGTAAAGATGATAGCTTTTTCAGGGAAGAACACTTGGAGGATGTACTTGAAATAGTCCGTGAAAAAGAGGGAGATGCAGTACTCGGTCCTGGCATCGGCAGAAACGACACAACCCAACAATTTGTAACAAAATTCTGCCAGCAGTACCAAGGAAATCTACTAATCGATGCCGATGCCCTCTGGTGCCTGGCCCAGCAGGAAAAGTGGAAAAAACCCGAATCTGCTTCCTGGATCTTAACACCTCATCCCGGGGAACTTGCCCGGCTGGTTCCTCTTAAAATAAACACCGGTAATGATCGACTAGAAGCCGTCCGGCAGCTAAGCTCTCAAAAAAATACTACAATCGTCTCAAAAGGATTTCCAACTATTATAGCAACTCCGGACAAGTACTGTTTTCTGACAGGCTATGATACCCGTATTTTTGCACGGGCCGGATTTGGAGATGTCTTATCCGGCAAGATTGGGGCCTACCTTGCACTGGGCAACTCCCTCGCAAAAAGTGCAGCTCTCGGCTTGCTAAACGGCTATGAAAAAATACAATCGAAACAACAAATCATCCGCAGACTCCCTGAGCCTAACGATCTTATATGAATAGATTAAAACGTTATCTGAGAGAACATCCCACCCTCGTACTTTGGGTTTTTGTTCTAATTACAGCTGCAGCTTTGCTGCTTACCCTTATTCCCGCCGAAAATATTCCCAGAAGTCATATTTTATCGTACGACAAATTGGGCCATATACTGCTCTTTGGCAGCTGGACCTACCTGCTGGGGCTTTACAACACACTCAGGAATCCAAATAAAACCAGCTTGTGGAAAATTTTTACGCTTGGCGTCATCTTCGGCGGATCTATAGAGCTACTGCAAGAATTTCTACCTGTTAACCGTCATGGAGATATTGTTGATTTCTACGTAGATGCACTGGGCGCCGTATTGGCCGTAATCCTGCTAAAACTTATACCCTTCTCCAAAGAGGATTAATTACCCCAGAGATACGAAGCATATTTATTGTACGTTAGTAAAAATAAATGCAACATTACTTGCATCAGAATGCTATATTGATATATTAGATTTTGATTTTCACACCAAAGGAACAACTGTAAATTTTAATTAACTATGGCCAACAGAAAAAACCCTGACGCTGATTTAAAGAAGTACTATACCGTATTTCTTGAGATCGGTCTCATAGCAACACTTATAGTATGTATAGCGGCCGTCAAGATTGATTTCCGATCTGAGGTTAAAAACGTAGATTTAACCCAAGAACAGGAAGTGGTTGAGATGGAAGAAGTAATTCAAACCAAGCAAGTCGAGAAACCACCACCCCCTCCCCGTCCCCCGGTACCTGTCGAAGTACCAAATGATGAGGTTCTGGAAGATCAGATTATTAATATAAATGCCGAATTAGACCTAGACGCTCCACTTGATCTGCCTCCACCTCCGCAAGAAGAGAACGAGGAAGAAGAGGAAGATTTCTTCGTAGTAGTTGAAAATATGCCAGAACTGATCGGTGGACTTGCTGAACTTCAGCAAAAAGTACGCTATCCTGAAATGGCCCGTAAAGCGGGAATTGAAGGACGTGTAATTATTCAGTTTATCGTTAACGAGCAGGGAAATGTCGAAGATCCACGTGTTGTACGTGGTATTGGCGGCGGATGCGATGAAGAAGCCCTCAAAGCTGTTAAGCAAGCCCAGTTTAAACCTGGCCGTCAGCGGGGTAACCCCGTACGTGTTCAGTATAGCTTGCCTATTGTGTTTAAGCTGCAAAACTAAGCTGAATATTATTTAGTGTAGTGTTTCTAAAAAGGGTGCAACCTAACATAGGCTGCACCCTTTTATATTATATTCCCGCCCTTAATAGCTAGCCGACTTTAGCCCTCCTTTACCCCTCCCAATTCTATTCAAAATATTACACAACTGTGCAAATTTTAGGCAAATATTAACTTAAGGTAAACTTTCTGAATTTTTTATACCCTTCTTCATAAAAAATTTATATTAGATCCGTTTCTTTGGCTATTCGAAATAAAAATGAATAAAAGCAGGCGGAAGAGAATTAATAGCTAATGAATCGATAAAACCTCTTGATAGACAACCTCTATCACCCTCATCTCAACAAACAATTAGCTAGAAGACAAAAATTAATTATATTAGACTAAATCCTAAATTATTTAGTTTGTTAACAATAATTTAATAATAATTTAAGTTGACATTAACGTAAAGCCGAAATAACTTAGGATCTGTTCTGGTAAAACAGAGCAGGCAACACAATCACTAGTTAATCATCCCAATCACAATCCCAAATAAACGCTAACATTAATTATGCGTACAGATCGAAAAAATCCAGACTCTGATCTTCGCAAATATTACACCGTCTTCCTAGAGGCCGGTTTAATTGTTGTACTTCTCATTTTTCTTGCAGCTACGAAGATAGACTTCAAAGGCGAACAGAAAAATGTAGACTTAACCGAAGAGCAGGAAGTTGTTAAAATGGAGGAAATCGTGCAGACCGAGCACCAGCAGAAACCTCCTCCACCTCCCCGACCTCCTGTCCCAGTAGAAGTTCCCAACGACGAAATCGTTGAGGACCAGGTACTCGATATAAATGCTGACCTTAACCTAGACGAGAAGTTAGAAACACCTCCTCCCCCTTCTGAAGAGAAGCAAGAGCAGGAGGAAGACTTCTTCGTGGTGGTAGAACAAATGCCCCAGCTCAAGGGAGGTTTAGCATCAATCCAGAAGTGTGTCAACTATCCCGAATATGGCACGCAGAGCTGGTATCGAAGGCCGCGTAATCATTCAGTTCATTGTCAACGAAAAAGGCAGTGTAGAAGAACCCAAGGTTGTACGAGGAATTGGCGGTGGCGCAGATGAAGAAGCAATTCGTTGCGTCAAAGACGCTGACTTCGTACCCGGACAGCAACGCGGTGAACCAGTCAGGGTTCAATTCAGTGTTCCCGTAGTCTATAATCTTTCAAAGTAAAAAACTTATTTTACCATAAACTTTATTTTCCCCTAAAATATAACTCACTATCCCCTAGTTGAGTTATAATTAATCCCTAAAGGCGTGGCTGTGAGAACCGGTCGCGCCTTTTTTTATTTTGCATGGAACTTGAATGCTCTTTTCATGGTTTTAATAGTAGATCTTAATACATATATTTTAAATGCAAAATTCATGAAAACATAATCGCAATAACTACTTAACTATTATCCTGAATAAGGGGGATTATTATGCGGCAAGAACGCAAAAAGCCTAAGTCTGATTTGCGCAAATATTACACTGTTTTCCTGGAATCTGGTTTGATTGTTGTTCTGATCATTTTCCTGGTGGCAATGAAACTAGATTTTCGGGCAGAGCAGAAGAATGTGAATCTGACCGAAGAGCAGGAAGTGGTACAGATGGAGGAGATCGAGCAAACTGAACACCAGGAAAAACCACCACCTCCTCCACGGCCTCCCGTACCGGTAGAGGTTCCAAACGATGAGATTGTAGAGGATCAAAACTTTGATATTAGTGCTGATCTTAACCTTCAAGATAAGTTGGATATGCCTCCGCCACCGGATGAAGGCCAAGAAGAGGAAGAAGAAGATTTCTTTGTGGTAGTTGAAAATATGCCACAGCTCAAAGGCGGCTTAGCTAAACTTAATGGATGCGTAAAATATCCTGAAATGGCACGCAAAGCCGGCATCGAAGGACGTGTGATTGTCCAGTTTATTGTAAATGAACAGGGTAATGTTGAAGAACCACGCGTTGTTCGCGGCATCGGCGGCGGTGCTGACAAAGAAGCACTCCGTTGTGTTAAGCAAGCTGAATTCGTGCCTGGCAGACAGCGCGGTAACCCCGTCAGAGTTCAATATAGCCTGCCGGTTGTATTCAAGCTTCAAAACTAACAGCTACTTGTGACGAGACTAAAGGCGTGACCTTTCGGGGTCACGCCTTTTTTATTTTGAGAACTTTTCGTGGGAATTTTATAGCTTTTTCTTAAATGGAGAATGGTTTTGAATAAAGTAAATCGCATTCGTGCAAAAAATCGGCCTGTAAACAGATAGTCACTTTGTACAACAAGCAACTTCACATGAAAACATTCAGAAACAAAAGGATAGACCTCAAGGCCTATTACACATAATTCCTGGAAATAGGATTGATCATCACTTTACCACCGTTCTTGATAGCAACTAAAATAGAATTCCAGTCCGCCAAAGAAATAATAAAACTGGTAGAGCAGCAGGAACATATCGTTATAGAGAAGATCGTAAATACCAAACAAGAGATGAAGTCTCTCCCCTGAATCCAGACCTTAGTGCCTGACATTGAAAATATCAGCGATGAAACCCTCAATATAGACGCTGAAATCAACTTGACGAGGCCCTTGAAATATCAGCGTCTCCAAAAGAGAAAGAAGAAAAACTGGACGTGCCCGAAAATGATTTTTCGTTATAGTTGAACACATGGCCTGAGCTTAGTGGTGGGCTCGATGGACTCCATCAGCAGATCCAGTATCCCAAGAGGGTGGAAAAAGCAGGTATCGAAGAACGTGCAATGATACAGTTTATCACCACCGAGAAAGGAGAGGTGGAAAATCCCGTTGTCATCAGAGGTATTGGTGACGGGTGCCAGGAAGAAGCTCTTCGTGTAGTAAAAGAATTTACCCAGTTCATCCCGGGCAAACAACCTGGGGGGGGGTACGCGTTCAGTACACGCTCCCGATCCGTTTCAAACGAGTGGGAACCTCCATTTAACACTAAAATTAGAACAAACGGCACGAGTCGTAAGGTTTTGCGCCTCCTTTTTATGAGGCTTTTTCCCGGATCCAATCTTCAAAAGCCTGCAGTACCGTCCGCAGATTTTCGTATCCCACCTTTTCTTTCGCCTCACTGAGAGGTACCCACGCAACGTCGGATATGTCTTCCTCTTTCTCGGGTGAAAATTCCTCGCTGACGGGGGTTTGCATGGCATACCAGTGGGTCGTTTTGCCAATATATTTGCCCTCTTCTTCATACTCGTGATAGGTTTTAATCAACTTATCCGAAATATCGGGCAGGGGGATGCCGACCTCTTCAGAGACTTCACGCCGGGCACACTCTAGCAAAGATTCTTCTCCTTCAATTTTTCCTTTGGGGATATCCCATTTTCCCCGTCGTAAAATAAGTAAAACCAAAGTACGGTCGTTTTTTATCTGATAAAGAACTCCGCCGGCCGCTGTTACTGGTATTAATTCCATCGATTCAGTTACTCCTGTTCGCCTTCGCCGTCTTCAGGACGTATCTTCTCGTCATCTTTTTCGCGCTCTTCGGCGTAGTTCATTCGAAGATTATTCAGCGTTTGATTCAAATAGTTCTTCAACTCTTTAGGCAGATTACCCTCGGTGAAATCCTTCAGCATGAGCAGTGTATCAATGGCAAACTTAGCTGATTTCATTTCACGCTCAACTTTATCAGTAGAGGGATTTTTAATTTTGCCCATCCCCATCATTGCAATCTGCTGGTGCTGTTGTACCAGCATCATAAACAGCAACTGATTTTGTTGGTCGCCAGATAAGTTTTCGTTTTCAAAGTCTAAATCCTGTAGATCCATAGCTCCTTTCAATATATTATTTTGGTTAAAAATAACAGCTTTTCATTACTTCTGTAAGTTATATCTATTTCCTTGATTTAATTCTTTAAAAATTGATCAGTCCAACGTAAGTTTACGCGTTCATTTTTCAGCATAACAAAATATACAATGGCAATAATTCATCCATTTAAAGCCTGGCGCCCGCGCCCGGAAAAACTCAATGAAGTAGCGTGCGTTCCATACGATGTAATTAATACTGAAGAAGCCCGAGAGCTGGCCGGGGGCAAGCCCGACAGCTTTCTTCATGTAATCCGCCCGGAAATCGACCTCCCGGCCGGTACTCCCTACAATGATGATGCGGTGTACGAAAAGGGAGCTAAAAACCTGGCACAGATTCTGGATTCAGATTTGATGACCCAGGAGGAGGAAGAAGCGGTCTATATTTACCGCCTTATTTGGAACGGGCGCCCGCAAACCGGTCTGTTCACCTGCGTTTCCGTTGAGGATTATGACAACGAGGTGATTCTTAAACATGAGTTAACGCGTCCCAATAAAGAGGATGATCGCACCCGGCATATTCTCACACAGTCGGCCCATGCCGAGCCGGTCATGATCACTTTCAAGGATACGGAGGAGATCTCCGAACAGATCGACCAGCAGATGGAAGCCAACGATCCTATCTATGATTTTACGGCAGATGACGGCATCCAGCACACCATCTGGAAGGTGTCTGACCCGGAGCCGTTTGTCAATGCATTTGGCAACATCCCCAGGCTGTACATAGCCGATGGCCACCATCGCTGCAAGAGTGCCTCTCGGGCTGCCGAGGAGATGAAAAAGGTGAATGCCGCCACCCATACCGGTGATAAGGAGTACAACTTTTTCCCTGCAGTTCTCTTCCCGATGGATGAGATGGAGATTTTGGCCTACAATCGCATTGTCTACTCTGTTCCAGAAAACTTTCTTTCTGCCCTGCAGGAAGAGTTCGACCTGTCTGAGGGTGCTAATCCGAAGCCATCCCAAAAAGGTGCTATCTCACTCTATATTGACGGCAGTTGGTACGGAATGAAACTGCCTGAAATACCGGATGCAAATAGCGTGGAAAAACTGGACGTGCATCGGCTGCAGAAATCCATCCTTGAACCGATGCTTGATATCACTGACCAGCGAAGGGACGAAAATATCTCCTTCGTAGGAGGTATAAGAGGTACTGAAGAGCTTGAAAAACTAGTAGATAGCGGAGAGGCTGATCTGGCCATCAGCATGTATCCCACTGATATCAGGGAACTGGTAGAGGTATCAGATGAAGGACTTTTAATGCCGCCAAAATCGACTTGGTTTGAACCGAAGCTGAGATCTGGTTTACTTATACACACTTTTTAACAACCTAATTGAAAACCAACACCATGAAACGAGTACACAATTTTAGCGCAGGACCCGCAACCCTTCCTCTGGAAGTGATCGAAAAAGCCCGGGGTGAGCTCACCAACTATAATAATACAGGGCGTTCTGTTATGGAACTGAGTCACCGCAGCGCTGAGTATACCGAGATCGATCAGCAGGCCAAGGCACGGCTTACTGAACTTTTGGGGCTTGGCGACAAATTTGAAATCATGTTTCTACAGGGCGGCGCCAGCAGTCAGTTTATGATGGCCCCGTTTAACTTTCTGGACGAACATCAAACGGCAGACTACATCGATACCGGCCGCTGGTCTGACAAAGCGATTACCGAAGCCAAAAAGTTTGGCAATGTGCATGTACCATTCAGCAGTTCAGGAACCGGCTACGATCGCGTTCCCGCGCAAAATCAGCTACGTTTCAGTGATAATCCCCAGTACGTTCACTTTACCTCCAACAACACGGTGGCGGGCACCCAGTACCCCACCGAACCTGATACCAATGGCGTGCCGCTGGTTTGTGATGCCTCTTCCGATTTTTTGTCCCGCTCTATCGATGTTGACAAGTATGGAATTATCTATGCCGGGGCGCAAAAAAACGTTGGTCCGGCCGGCGTAACGGTTGTCATTATCAAGAAGGATTTCCTTGAAAAAGCAAAAACTGAGGGCGTTCCAACTATACTTCGATACAGCACGCACACAGGCAAAATTTTCAATACTCCACCCACATTCAATGTGTATATGGTGAACCTGGTTCTCGAATGGATGCTGAACAAAGGAGGACTTTCTTGGTTTGAAGAGTTCAATGAGAAGAAAGCCAAAAAAATATACGATGAAATCGACAAGGACGATTTCTACAGCGGTGCCGTTGAAAAAGACTCACGCTCGCTGATGAATATCACTTATCGCTTGCCTTCCGAGGATCTTGAGCAAAAATTCCTTGGTCAAGCCGTCAAAAATGAGCTCTACGCACTTAAAGGACACCGCAGCGTAGGCGGCATCCGGGCAAGTATTTATAACGCCTGCTCAATGGAAACCGTAGATACGCTTGTCGATTTTATGAAAGATTTCCGTAAAAATAACGGGTAAATTCTTCTTAATACTTTATCCATTTCACAGATGTAGTTCGCTTAGGTGCGGGCTGCATCTTTTTTAATGATCTAAGAAAAATATCAGATGAGTCCGATCACCGTAAGAAAATGATCTATGGTATTGGGAACAAAGATAATAAGGTATAAAATGCCCCAGATGGATCCAGCGGTGTGGGCCTCGTGATTTATTTTCCCACATCTTTCTTGCTCTCGTACATGCTGTACACCAGGTAAAGTATTCCGAACACAAAGGCAGGTATGGGAATGGGAATTAGAAACAGGTAGATGTTCTCCATCGGGAAAAGAAAAATATAAGCAAAAAGTACGCTGCCTACCGCCCCCGATGCGCCAAGTGTTGCATAGTTTTCATTATCCTTGAATTTGATAACTGAGGGAATTCCCGACACAATCAGCCCGGAAATAAACAGCCCGGTAAAATTCCCCGGACCAATTACCTGCTCCATAACCTGGCCAAAAAAATAGAGCGTAAACATATTGACGAAAAGATGTGTCAAATTTGCGTGCAGGAAACCGGAGGTTATGAGTTCATACCAAGTATTTTCTCGAACCACCCGATATGGCTTCAGGTAGCCTTTATCAATCAGATCGTAATTCAAATTAGTGATAAAATAGACCAACACATTGGCTACTATCAACAAAAATGTGACCGATCCAACAAATTCAGAATTCTGCATGTGCGTATGGCTGTTAAATTTAGAACCGAAAATATGTATCTACCTAATACTTCGCTAATTTTTGCTTTATTTTATTTCCTGTAACTTGCTTGCTGAGGATATCTATGCTTATATTTGCAGGCTTAATTAATGCTACAAGCCGAAGTAGCTCAGTGGTAGAGCAACGCTCTCGTAAAGCGTAGGTCGTCGGTTCAAATCCGATCTTCGGCTCTTTCCCATTTCATGATATTTTATGGAAATAATTCAATTCCCATTTCCGATTCCTGAAACAATCCAGCCTATTTTCTCATAGAACGCTGTAAACAGCATTTGTTGTTATAAATACGAATTCCAACAGAAGTTTAGATAATAGCTATGTATCGAGATTTAGCAGAAGCAATTGAGGATGCAAAGGATAAGGGATTTTCCAACCTGTTTGAGGTTCAGGAGAATGGCCTGACAACCAAGGGAATCGAACAGGAATTTTCTATTGATCAACTCAATATTGTCTCCTCGTTTCATTTTGATCAGGGTACCAGCGCAGGTGATGATCGATCACTATTTCTTATCGAAACGGCCTCGGGTGTAAAGGGATATCTCTCCACCGGTTACACCACCTATAAGAACCGGCAAAAAGCAGAGTTTCTTGATAAACTCATTAACAATTGATTGGTACAATAACGATGAGTGAACGTGCCCAAGACTTTCTATTTGTGTACGGTTCTCTGCAGAGAGGGGCTCATCACCGGGCGCACCAGATGCTTCGGGATTATGCTGAATTTGTTTGTCGTGCCAAATTTGACGGTGAGCTCTACCTCGTAAAGGAATACCCGGGTGTGGTGGAAACCAAATCACCGAAATCCTGTGAAAGGAGAGGTATACCGGCTCAAAAATCCTGATCTTATATTTGAGAAGCTGGATCATTATGAAGGCTATTATCCCGCTGATCCTGAAAACAGTTTGTACCTGAGGGAACAACGAACTGTTCGTTCAGCCACAGAACCTGACAATACTTTTAACGCCTGGATCTACCTCTATAATAAACCAACTACCCATTTGACCCTAATATCTTCTGGAGATTATCTTTCGTTCCTGGAGGAAGAATAGACCCACGCTATAGTTTTCAGACGATAGAAAACCTGCGTCCATCAGACCAGATAGTAGATTCTTACGTCTGCTCGCAATATATTCCTGCAAAAATAATTTAAAAAATCTCCGTTTTGCCTATATCTTCACGAATAACCATACTGATTATTTCAGCTTTCTTTTTAAGCTCTTGCGGTATTACATCCCGAGTGTCTAAACAGGAGCCGGCCAAACCCGCCCCCGACGAATTTGACAACGCCATTGAGCGCGGCGTGGCTAGCTGGTACGGCCCTAATTTTCACGGCAAGATGACCGCCAACGGTGAAATTTATGATATGAATTCTCTCACCGCAGCACATCGCACACTTCCCTTTAACACGTTTGTGAGGGTCCTAAATCTTGAAAATCAAGAAGCTGTAATCGTCAGAATAAATGACCGCGGACCTTTTAAAGATAACCGCATTATTGATCTCTCCAGGAAGGCCGCTTCCGAAATTGAGATGATTGGACCCGGCACAGCCAATGTACGCCTGTTCCTGGTTGAAGGTGATCCCAATAAATTTCGAGACAAAGATCTAACTGTTTCCACATTCACCGTACAGCTGGGATCTTTTGAAAACCGGAAAGCGGCTGAAAAACTTGCGGCTAACATTGATGGCGCTCGCATCGAAAAATTTACCCTGAACGACAAGACTGTTGTTTATAGAGTTTTCTTCGGTATGTTTACCGACAAGAATAAAGCCCGGCAAGAACGGCAAAGGTTAGCACGCAATGGTCACTACGGCTACGTGAAACAGCTTGAGAATTCTTAACAAAAGTCGGTGCGATCCCAATCGCTCTTGGTTCGACTCTTTATGCTGCCATTAAATGAAATTTATCTGCGGTTAGTCAGGAATTCTGAGTGATCATTTTTAGTTGTCTCACCGATTCAAGGACTCAAATTTAGTTCCATAGTAAGATGGCGAGAAAAATTATCGTAATTGGCAGTGGATTTGGAGGATTAGCTACTGCATCACGCCTGCTTTCGCAGGGGTATGATGTGGAAATTTTTGAAAAACGGGACAAACCTGGAGGCCGTGCCTATGTGTATGAAATCAATGGATTCACCTTTGATGGAGGTCCCACTGTAATTACTGCTCCATTCCTGTTTGATGAAATCTTTGAGGCCGCCGGGAAGAACCGGGAAGATTATTTTGAGCTTGTCCCCTGCGATCCTTTCTACCGGATTTTCAACAGTGAGGGCCGGAAGTTCGATTATAACGGCGATCATGAGTTTGTGCTCAACCAAATAGAAAAGTGGAATCCGAAAGATAAAGATGGATATTCCCGCTTCATCAAGAGCACTAAAGGCATTTTTGACAAGGGGTTTCTGGAGCTTGCAGATCAGCCGTTTTTAAAAATCTCCGATATGCTCAAAGTAATACCCGACCTAGTTAAGCTGCAGTCCTATAAAACGGTGTATAGCTACGTTTCCCAATATATTGAGAATGAATTTCTTCGGAGAGTCTTCTCTTTTCATCCCCTGCTGGTGGGCGGCAATCCGTTTGATACAACCTCTATCTATGCCATGATCCATTACCTGGAACGAGAGTGGGGCGTCCATTATGCTATGGGCGGTACCGGCTCTATTGTCAACGGGCTCTGCAAACTCATTGAAGAGCAGGAAGGCAGGATCCATCTTAACACAGAAGTAGATGAAATTCTGGTAGAAAACGGCGCAGCAAGGGGGATACGCCTGAAAGATGGAAGTGTCCACAAGGCCGATCGCGTAGTTTCAAATGCAGATGTAGCCTTCACCTATCGCAATATGATTCCCGAACCAAAGCGTCCTACGTACACCGATAAAAAGATTGAGCGTTTTGATTACAGCATGTCACTATTCGTAATCTATTTTGGTACAAAAAGGCGCTATCTCGACTCTCGGCTTGCACATCACAACATTATTCTGGGAGAACGGTACAAGGAATTGCTGGAGGATATTTTCCACAAGAAAATATTGGCCGATGATTTTTCGCTCTACCTGCATATGCCCACCATAACCGACCCGTCTCTGGCACCGGAAGGATGCGAAGCGTTTTATGTACTTTCTCCTGTTCCCCATCTTGGCGGAAATACCGATTGGAAGATCAAGGCACCTCAGTATAAGGAGGCAATACTACAATTCCTGGAAGAAAACTATCTTCCCGACCTAAGAGAGAATATTATAGCCGAACACTATATCGATCCCCTGCACTTTAAAAATACGCTTAATAGTTACAAAGGCTCGGCCTTTTCTGTGGAGCCGACCCTCACCCAATCAGCGTGGTTCAGGCCGCATAACAAATCGGAAGACATTGAAAACCTCTATTTTGTAGGGGCTGGCACGCATCCGGGGGCGGGCCTGCCGGGAGTACTTTCATCAGCAAAAATTGCAGAGAAGCTTATAGCTGAAAAATAAAAAGCCGGACCCTTATTCGAATCCGGCTTTGATCAAAAAATACAGTTGTCCGCGTCAATTACTCACCCACTTCCTTGGCCTTGATCTCATCCTGAAGGGAGTCCCAGTCAGCAAGGAATTTCTCCAGTCCGCGATCGGTCAGCGGGTGCTCAAGGAGTTGTTCAATTACGCTCAGCGGCATCGTTGCGACATCAGCACCAAGCCTCATAGACTCAAGCACATGCATTGGATGGCGGATACTGGCTGCCAATACTTCCGTCTCAAATCCGTAGTTGTCATAAATCGTCACAATATCTTCAATCAACTGCATACCATCTGAAGAGATGTCATCAATCCGGCCGATAAAAGGAGAAATATAGCTGGCCCCGGCTTTGGCGGCAATCACGGCCTGCGTGGCGGAGAAACATAGCGTACAGTTAATTCTTATCCCCTCGCTGGATAGTGTTTTTATAGCCTTAATGCCATCTTTAATCAGAGGAACTTTAACTACTACGTTGTCGGCAATAGCCGCCAGGTGACGTCCTTCCTCAACGATTTCATCATACTCGGTGGAAATCACTTCAGCAGAAACGTCTCCCGATACAATGTTACATATTTTTGCGATGTGGCCTTCAAAGTCAGCAACTCCAATTTTTGCACATAAGCTAGGATTTGTTGTAACTCCATCCAGTACGCCCAGATCATTGGCTTCTTCAATCTCATTCAGGTCGGCGGTGTCGATAAAAAACTTCATAATGGTATATTTTTGTTAGTATTTGCCGTTTCTTCGAAAACAATTTAAAGATAAAAAATAATTGCTGAAAACTTTAATATGTATCAATCTTGTTGCATATTTATAGCAAGGAATATAGGATATACTTCATTTGTAAATCATCTCTAATTGAACACTTATAATATAATTATTAAGAAAAGGATCTAATAAGTATGAGCCGTTCTAAAGACTTTACTCTCGGATTACTTTCAGGAGCACTAATAGGATCTATAGTAGGTCTGCTTTACGCCCCGGACAAAGGAAGCAATACACGTGATGTACTCTCGTACCGTCTAAGCAACTATTTGGATGAGCTGACTCATCTTATTGACCGCCTGTCGGAAGAGAAACATGCCATTTCTGATGCGAAGCGGAAAGGGGATGAAGTTGTTGAGGATGCCCGGAAACGTGCAGAAGACCTTATTCGCGAAGCTGAAGACCTCTTGGATACCATTGAAGAAACAAAGAGTCCCAAACATGGAGAAGAGGAAGAAGAGGCTTAATTGCTTCTCCTTTTGTCTTCATGAGAAAACCACCATTCGTTTATATATAAAAAAGCCCGGCTTCTTTCGAGGACCGGGCTTCTTTAATTCAGTTTAAGGGTAGTTGAGGAAATCTAGGATTCATCCTCCTCAACATTGGCAGTGGTTGCTGCTTCTCCGTTAGAGCCGTCTTCAGAACTAAGCTCTTCGAACACACGTGCCACCTCTTCTTCTCCTTCGTCCAGATCTTTCCTGGAGCCAACGATGAGGTCTTCATACTTGCGGAGACCCGTACCAGCAGGCACTTTGTGACCAACCACAACATTCTCTTTAAGACCCTGAAGGTGATCTTTCTTCGCTTCGATTGAAGCTTGTGTAAGTACCTTGGTCGTCTCCTGGAATGAAGCGGCGGAGAGCCAGCTTTCGGTGGAGAGAGCAGCTCGTGTAATACCAAGCAGTATCGGCTTGGAAATAGCCGGTTCGGCTTCACGTGTTTCAAGCTCTTCTTTACCCTCTTTGATCAGCTCGTTATTGATGTCACGAACTTCTCGGCGGTCAAGAACTTTACCCTGCTTGAGTTCACTTCCACCAGGATCGGTTACCACGAACTTGCCAATAAGTTCGTCATTGCGGTTGTTCAGTTCAAAACGGTCAACCTTGTCTCCCTCGAGATACATGGTGTCGCCAGGATCAGTTACCTCAACCTTCTGCATCATGGTGCGAACAATGACCTCAATATGCTTGTCATTAATACGCACACCCTGCAGTCGGTAGACCTCCTGGATCTCGTTCACCAAATAAGATTGAACCGCATATGGACCGAGAATATTCAGAATTTCCTCGGCAGGCACCGTACCGTCAGAAAGCTGCTGCCCGGCTTCCACATAATCGTTCTCCTGAACAAGAATATGCTTGGACAGCGAGATGAGATACGTTTTCTCGTCTGTTCCGTCCTTACTTTCTACGATAACCTCCTGCTTACCGCGCTTGCGTCCACCCATGCGAACGATACCGTCAATTTCGGAAACGGCAGCAGGTTCGCTTGGTGAACGAGCCTCGAACAGCTCGGTAACTCGCGGCAGACCAGCCGTAATATCTTTCGATTTTGCGGTAGCCCGAGGAATCTTAGCAAGCACTTGTCCCGCCTGTACCTCTTCCCCGTCATCAACCGTGATATGTGTTTCAACAGGCAGTGTTTTTTCAAGCACGCGGTCGCCTTCGCCCTTCACCATAATGGTTGGAACGAGCGAGCGGTCTTTGGAATCAATTATCACTTTTTCACGGTGACCGGTCTGGGAGTCGGTTTCTTCCGAAAAGGTAATATCTTCCATGATATCTTTGTACTCAACAACACCGTCGATCTCGGAATAGATATTGGCGTTATACGGATCCCATTTACAGAGCGGAACGCCTTTCGGTACAGTGTCTCCTTCCTCAACCAGCAGTTCAGAACCGTAAGGTACATTATAAGTGGTGAGTACTTTACCCTCTTCATCAAGGATCTTGATCTCACCCGCACGACTGAGGACGATATTCTGAATCTCTTCCCCGTCGTCATATTCAACAACGCGGATATTTTCAAACTCAACCTGACCTTCAAATTTGGTCTTATGCTGAGATTCAGCCTCCATACGAGAAGCTGTACCCCCAACGTGGAATGTTCGCAGTGTAAGCTGCGTGCCAGGCTCACCAATGGACTGAGCGGCAATAACCCCCACAGCCTCACCAGTTTGAACCATCGTTCCACGAGAAAGGTCGCGACCGTAGCACTTGGCACAAACCCCACGTTCACTTTCGCAGGTAAGTACTGATCGAATTTCCACTTCCTCAATGGAAGTTTCAGCGATATTCTTGGCTACTTTTTCATCAATCATCTGGTTCGCTTCGCAGATCAGATCATCAGTAGATCGGATCGTAGATATCGTGCAGAGATACGCGCCCAAGGATGCGATCCTCAAGGCTCTCAATAACATCCTCGTTATCCTTGAGTGCTTTCATCTTAAGACCGCGAAGCGTTCCACAGTCCCTTTCGTTGATAATGATATCCTGCGATACATCAACCAGACGTCGGGTCAGATAACCGGCATCAGCAGTTTTCAGCGCTGTATCAGCAAGACCTTTACGAGCACCGTGGGTAGAAATAAAGTATTCAAGAACCGTGAGTCCCTCTTTAAAAGATGAGAGAATTGGATTCTCAATAACTTCATTTCCAGACTGCTGCGAGCTTTTCTGCGGCTTCGCCATCAGTCCACGCATACCCCCAAGCTGACGGATCTGCTCTTTGGAACCACGAGCCCCTGAATCGGCCATCATATATACCGGATTGAAGCCTTCTCTGTCGTTAGTCAGCTCCGTAAAAAGCGTTTCAGAAACACGGTTTGTCGTGCTCGTCCACTTATCAATTACCTGGTTATATCGCTCGTTGTCGGTAATGAAGCCCATTTCATACCGCTCGGTAATATCAGCTACTTCTTCTTGGGCTTTTTCGATCAGCTTCATCTTCTCATCCGGAATCACAATGTCTTCCAGGTTGAAGGAGAGTCCACCGGTTGTTGCTTTTTCAAAGCCCATCGTCTTCATCTTGTCGAGGAAGATCGTGGTTCGGGCGGTACCCACCTTACTGTGAATTTCACCGATTACTTTCCTCAGCTCTTTCTTGCCGAGTGTTTTGTTAATAAAACCCATTTCCGGAGGTAATATCTGGTTGAAGATAACCCGTCCGGTAGTAGTCTTGATAATCTCATATTCAGTTTCATTCTCTTCACCAGAAACGGGAACTCGGACATTAATTTTGGCGTGCATATCAATCTTGTCCTGATCCCACGCAACCAGTACTTCATCTGGACTGGCAAAGGTCTTGCCTTCACCACGCTGGTCACTGGCCATCTTGGTAAGATAGTAGATACCGAGAACCATATCCTGTGAAGGAACGGCAATCGGGCCTCCACTAGCCGGACTCAGGATGTTGTGAGAACCGAGCATCAGCACCGAAGCCTCAAGAATCGAGTCGTGGCTCAACGGTACATGCACGGCCATCTGGTCACCGTCAAAGTCAGCGTTAAACGCGGTACATGATAGCGGGTGCAGTCGTATGGCTTTCTCCTCAATAAGTACCGGCTGGTAAGCCTGAATACCAAGTCGGTGAAGCGTAGGCGCACGATTCAACATGACCGGGTGCCCGTCGATTACATTTTCGAGCACTTCCCAAACCACCTGATCGCGACGATCAACAACTTTTTTGGCGCTTTTAACCGTTTTTACATATCCACGCTCAATAAGTCGTCGGATAATAAAGGGCTTATATAGCTCAACGGCCATCTCTTTTGGCAGACCGCATTCATGCATTTTAAGCTCAGGTCCAACCACAATTACCGAACGGCCGGAGTAGTCAACACGCTTTCCAAGCAGATTCTGACGGAATCGTCCACTCTTGCCTTTCAGCATATCACTGAGAGACTTCAGGGGGCGATTGTTATTTCGAACCGCGTTGGACTTGCGTGAGTTGTCGTACAATGAGTCAACCGCTTCCTGAAGCATGCGCTTCTCGTTACGCAGAATGACATCCGGAGCCTTAATATCGATCAGGCGTTTCAAGCGGTTATTACGGATAATCACTCGTCTATAGAGATCATTAAGATCAGAAGTAGCAAAACGCCCACCTTCCAGCGGTACCAGCGGTCGCAGTTCCGGAGGAATTACAGGAATTACACTCTGTACCATCCACTCGGGACGGTTTTCGGTATGCTGATTTGCTGAACGGAACGACTCAATAACCTGCAGACGCTTCAATTTTTTCTTCTTCCGCATCTGGGAGGTTTCGTTGCGCACCTCATCTCGCAGGCGATATGCCAGGGTATCAAGATCCAATCCTGCAAGCAGATCCTCAATGGCGTCCGCACCTTCTTTCACGCGGAATTTATCGACGTCATCATCGTCGAGCTCAAACTGGTCATCAGGCAGCTGATCGAGAATATCATAATATTCTTCCTCGGTAACCAGATCGCCACGTTTATAACCAAGATCACGGGCCACACCAGGATTGATAATAACCTGGGTTTCATAGTAAACGATTTTCTCAAGGTTTTTTGATGAATATCCAAGCAGGTAGGCCAGCTTGTTTGGCAGTGACTTGAAGTACCAGATATGTACGACAGGAACAGTAAGGGAAATGTGCCCCATGCGTTCGCGACGTACCGCTTTTCTGGTCACTTCAACGCCGCAGCGGTCGCAAATGATACCCTTGTATCTGATGCGCTTGTACTTTCCGCAGTGGCATTCGTAGTCTTTAACCGGACCAAAAATCTTCTCGCAAAACAGACCGTCCATTTCCGGTTTAAAGGTACGGTAGTTTATGGTTTCTGGAGTCAAAACTTCGCCGTGTGAACGGGAGAGGATAGTTTCTGGCGATGCCAGGTGAAATTCCTATGCTATCGAAGTCTTTTGTAACCGTTAATGTATTTGTAGTCGGCAAGGATGTACCTCCGGATTAACTTTGTTTAGCAGAACAGATTCTTTATTCAATTAGTCTATGTGTATTTCAAGACCGAGTCCCATAAGCTCGCGCAACAGAACTTTAAAGGACTCAGGCACATCGCCGTCAGGCAGGTTCTCACCTTTAACGATCGCCTCGTACACTCTTGATCGGCCCTTCACATCATCACTTTTAACAGTGAGCATCTCTTTGAGGATGTTTGATGCTCCATATGCATAGAGCGCCCAAACTTCCATCTCGCCGAGACGCTGCCCACCAAACTGTGCCTTACCACCCAATGGTTGCTGGGTAATAAGTGAGTATGGCCCAATAGATCGGGCATGCATTTTGTCTTCAATGAGGTGATTCAGCTTTAGCATGTAGATATAACCAACGGTTGTATCTTGATCGAAAGCTTCACCGGTGCGGCCGTCATATAGTCTAACGCGGCCATCTTTCGGTAGTCCGGCTTCCTCGAGTTTATCTTGTACCTGATCATAAGAGGCGCCGTCAAAAATGGGCGAAGCAAACTTCACGCCCAGTTTTTTTCCAGCCCATCCCAGAATGGTCTCATAAATCTGCCCGAGGTTCATCCGTGATGGTACTCCAAGCGGATTCAGCAGGATATCAACCGGTGTACCGTCTTTCATATACGGCATGTCTTCAACAGGAACCACTTTAGCAACAACACCTTTGTTACCGTGGCGACCGGCCATCTTGTCACCAACCTGCATTTTACGCTTTTTGGCAACATAGACTTTGGCATTCTGGATAATTCCAGGTGGCAGGTCGTCTCCTACTTGAATCTGGTATTTGCGACGCTTGGCTTCCGTGTCGATCTCTTTTCGAAGGTCGCGATAGTTTTTAAAAAGAAGGCGCACATGTTCAACCAGTTCATCATCTGTGGCCCAATCAATATTTTCATTGATGACAACAGGATCGATCTCCTCAAAGTCGGACTTGCGATATTTTTCGCCCTTCGGAATAAGCAGGTTCCCGTTCATATCGTAAACGCCGGGAGAGGTTTTATCTCGAAGCAAGGTGTAGAGTTTATCAGTACATCTTGCTGTTGAGCTCCTCTACCTTCTCGGCATGGCGTTCGTTTTCCTGCTCAACCATTTTTTTCTCCTCTTTCGGGAGATCTGCTCGTCGCGCTTACGACTGAACAGCTTGGTATCAATCACTGTGCCCGATACACCCGGCGGAGTTTTTAGGGAAGCATCTTTCACATCACCAGCCTTATCCCCAAAGATTGCACGAAGCAGTTTTTCTTCCGGGGTAGGATCGGTTTCACCTTTGGGGTAATCTTTCCTACAAGGATATCACCGGGATTCACTTTAGCACCGGTCCGAATAATGCCCTGTTCGTCAAGATCTTTGGTCGCATCTTCACTTACATTTGGAATTTCTCGTGTAAGCTCTTCTTCACCACGTTTGGTATCACGAACTTGCTGTTCAAACTCCTGTATATGAAGTGAGGTGTAAATGTCGTCCTGAACGATACGCTCGCTGACAACAATCGCATCCTCAAAGTTGTATCCTCTCCACGGCATAAACGCCACAAGCAAGTTACGGCCTAGAGCCAGCTCTCCTCCGTCGGTAGCACAACCATCAGCCAGTGTCTCTCCTTTCTCAACCTTGTCGCCAACACCTACAATCGGGCGTTGGTTAATAGTGGTATCCTGGTTAGTACGTTCAAACTTTTTGAGTTCGTACTTTTTGACACCTTCATCGAAATGGCAGGTTTGCTCCATTTCTGTACGATTGTACTTAACTCGTATTTCTTCAGCGCTTACGTAAACAACTTCGCCATCAGCTTCGGCGGCAATAATTGCACGTGAATCTTTAGCCGCACGGTGCTCAAGACCAGTTCCCACAATAGGAGATTCAGGTCGAAGCAGGGGCACAGCCTGACGCTGCATGTTTGATCCCATAAGGGCACGGTTCGCATCATTGTGCTCAATAAACGGGATCAATGCAGCCGCTACGGATGTAATCTGGTTGGTAGAAACGTCCATATACCCAATCTCATCCGGTTTAGCCAGCTGGTAGTTACCGTCGCGGAAACGTGAGAAGACATTTTCATTCGCAAAAATACTGTCTTCATCAAGCGGTGCGTTTGCCTGTGCGATAACAGTTTCATCTTCCTGCTCAGCAGAGAGATATTCAATCTCTTCCGTGACCTGCTCTTCCTCTACCTTGCGGTAAGGCGTTTCGATAAATCCAAAGTCGTTTACCTTCGCGTGAACGCAGAGCGAAGAGATCAGTCCAATATTGGGACCTTCGGGCGTTTCAATCGGGCAGAGACGCCCGTAGTGCGTGTAGTGAACATCACGAACCTCAAAACCAGCACGCTCACGGGTTAGACCTCCAGGCCCCAGTGCCGACATACGACGCTTGTGTGTCAACTCAGCAATAGGGTTGGTCTGATCCATAAACTGCGATAGCTGGTTAGTACCGAAGAACGTGTTAATCACGCTGGAAATCGTGCGTGCGTTCACAAGGTCTTGCGGCGTTAACTGCTCAGCATCACGAGAGTTCATACGCTCTTTGATCGTTCGCGACATACGCGCCAGCCCAATTGAAAACTGCTGGCCAAGCTGCTCACCTACCGTACGAACACGTCGATTGCTCAGGTGATCAATATCATCCACTTGGGATTTCATATTTTTGAGACGGATAACCTCCTTAACAATCGCTACAATATCTTCCTTCACCAAGTAGCGTGTGTCCATATCCACATCCAGCTTCAGGCGCTTATTCAACCGATAGCGGCCCACTTCGCCGAGGTCATACTTCTTGTCGCTGAAGAAGAGACGCTCAAGAATCTGGCGAGCTGTTTCAGCATCCGGCATTTCACCTGTTCGTATCTGGCGATAGATTTCAGCAAGTGCCGTTTCATCATCGATGAGAGGGATCCTTGCGAAGTGTATTCATTATCACATTACGCTCGGAATCCTCAGGTGCCAGATTTTGAACACGAACATACTCTTTATCTGCTTCTTGCAGTACCTCGTAATCATCCTCTTCAAGTTCATGATCACGCTCGAGGAGCACTTTACGTGTTTGTGCTTCGGTAACTTCGCCTGTCTCCTCGTCAACGACTTCTTCCATTACCTCTATGGAAATTTCAGAAGCCAGTCGTTTCCCAACGCAGTTTTCGAGGAACTTCTTCTGAGTATCGCACTCAACTTTTTCGGAGAGTTCAAATAGGCTAAAAATCTCATCGTCATCAGAATAGCCCAGTGCACGTAATAAAGTAGTGGCGGGCACCTTCTTTTTACGGTCGATGTAAGCCCAGAGTACGTCCCGAATATCAGTAGAAAATTCAATCCATGACCCCTTAAACGGAATTACGCGTGCATTATAGAGTTGGGTTCCATTCGGGTGTACATTCTGCCCGAAAAAGACGCCGGGCGAACGGTGCAACTGGCTCACTATCACACGTTCAGCACCGTTGATAATAAATGAACCACGATCACTCATCCATGGGAGGTCGCCCAAAAAAACCTCTTGCTCAATGGTTTCTGTCGCTTCATCATCGTCATCTACGGCAGAAAGGCGCAACTTGGCTTTTAGTGGAACTGCATAAGAAAGACCGCGTTCCTGGCATTCTTTGATATTGTATTTGGGCGTATCCACCGAATAGTGGAGAAATTCAAGAATATGTGTTTCCCTGGAATCCTGAATAGGGAAATTTTCATTAAATATTTTTTGTAAGCCCTGATTTTTTCGATCTTCAGGTGCAACATCCAGTTGCGTAAAATTATTAAAAGACTTAAGCTGAATATCGAGGAAATCAGGATAGTCCAACACATGTTCGGTATCTGCGAAAGTCAAACGATCAGTGAATGGGACTTTTTCCATGGTGTTCTTCTTACTCAAAGGAACCTCTCCTTTAAAATTAATATGATAGTGACGAGCCAGTGTAATAATAGCGACAGCTATTACAGATAAAAGGTACTATGATATGTGGATACAATTGAGACGCCGATAGCCAATACCGTTAATAACGATATTGGCTACGACAAAATTGTATATAGAAGTAAAAACTTACTTAAGCTCGACCTCGCCGCCTGCTTCTTCAAGCTTTGACTTGATATCTTCAGCTTCAGCTTTAGCCACAGCTTCTTTAACAGCGTTAGGAGCATTGTCTACCAGTTCTTTAGCTTCTTTCAGCCCGAGACCGGTAATACTGCGAACTTCCTTAATAACGGCGATCTTTTTGGCACCAGCAGAGCTTCGAACAACATCGAATTCTGTTTGTTCTTCCTCTGCTGCCGCCTTCGCCGCCACCAGCCGCACAGCAACTACAGCTGTTGCAGCAGCAGGCTTGATGTCATATTCTTCTTCAAGAACTTTAGCAAGTTCATTCGCTTCTTTTACTGTCAAGTTGACTAATTGTTCTGCTATTTCTTTAACGTCAGCCATTTTGGTTATTTCTCCGAATTGGTCTTTATGAATTAAAATCTTCTAGTGATTGGGTGATTAGTTTTCGCCTTTTTCGGCGATAGTATCAACAGCGCCGGCTACGTTCTTGCCGGGAGCCTGCAGTGCACTAACAACATTGGATACAGGAGCAAGCAGAAGACCAACAATGTCTCCGATAACTTCGCTCTTGGACTTCATTGCTGCCAAGGTTTCGAGTTCGTCTTCCCCGTAATAGTCACCGTCAATAATAGCGGCCTTAAACTGGGGCTTCTCGTACTCTTCATTAAACTTTTTGATAACCTTTGCAGGTGCGGCAAGCTCTTCTTCTACAAAGGCGAAACCGTTCTGTTCAACTAAGTGAGGGTACAGATCGTCGTATCCACCCACATCGTCCATAGCACGTTTAACCAACGTGTTTTTATAGACCTTGGAACGTGATATCACCTTTGTAAAATTCGCTACGCAGCTCATTGATTTCAGCTACCGACATTCCCGAATAGTTAGTTATATATACTGCATTAGAACTATTGAGATCTTCGGTAATTTTTTCAACTACTGCCTTCTTTTGTGCTAATGTTGGCATTGCTTTCTTCCTCTAACTTCTTACACTGAAATTACGGATGAACGACTCAGAGTAATGCTGGGCCCCATTGTAGAACTCATATAGGCACCTCTAAAATATAATCCTTTGGCGGATGCAGGTCGCAACCTGTGTACCGTTTTCAGGAATTCAATAGCATTTTCTCTAAGTTCACTGGCATCGAAGCTTACCTTACCGATTGAAGCGTGTAAAATACCATACTTATCTACACGGAATTCAATCTTTCCGGCTTTAACTTCTTTGACAGCTTCAGCAACGTCGTTCAGTGACTGTTCCACTTTTGGGATTGGGCATCAAACCTCTCGGACCTAATACTTTACCGAGTCGGCCAATTTTCCCCATCACATCAGGAGTGGCAACGATGACGTCAACGTCAGTCCAACCTTCTTCAATTTTTTCGATATACTCGTCGAGACCTACATGATCTGCGCCGGCTTCTTTAGCCTCATCTTGCTTGGCTTCATTTACCAAAGCCAAAACACGTACCTCTTTACCCGTACCATGTGGCAGAGTAACGGAACCCCGCACCATCTGATCGGCATGCCGGGGATCAACCCCAAGCCTTAGATCCATATCTACAGATGCGTCGAAGTTCACAGTCGAGGTCTTTTTCACAAGATCACACGCTTCCTCCAGACGTGTATTCCAAATGCGGATCAATGAGCTCTGCGGCCTCTTGATACTTTTTCCTCGTTTTGCCATAATATTAACTGTTACCTTCATTTATCTCTTTAAAACTCGAAGCCCCATGCTCCGGGCTGTACCCGCAACCATCTCGGCTCCTGCTTCAACATCGTGGGCATTGAGATCTTCCATCTTCTGCTCGGCAATCTCCTTGCATTGCGTCCAGGTTACCTGACCTACTTTATTTCGGTTAGGCTCACCGGAACCGGATTTAATACCGGTTGCCTGCTTAAGGAGAACTGCTGCAGGTGGAGTTTTAGTTATAAAGGTAAACGACTTATCCTTATACACAGTAATTTCAACCGGAATAATCGTACCGGCCTCTTCCTGTGTAGCTGCATTAAAAGCCTTACAAAACTCCATAGATATTGATCCCTGCCTGACCTAATGCAGGACCGACCGGAGGTGCAGGGTTCGCCTGGCCACCACGGATCTGAAGCTTTAAGACAGTATCAACTTGTTTTGCCATTTCAGTTTACTAATCGTGATAGATTAACTTTTCGATTTGCCGCGTAATAGCTCACTTTGCATCAAGTGATATTTCGGTTCTTACGTCGCAGGTTCTACCTGGTTCACATCAACTTCAACCGGGGTCTTTCGACCAAAAATACTTACTAAAACTCGTAGCTTTAAGCTTGTCTGTATTCACCTCCTGCACCGTTCCATCAAAATCCTTGAACGGTCCATCTATAACTTTAACAAGATCTCCTTCATCATAGGGGATTTCAATCTTCCCCCCCTGCTCCATCATCTCTTCATTATCCTTGACCCGACCGAGTATACGTTTCACCTCTGCCTTGCGAAGTGGATTGAGGCATCTTGTACTTTTTCCCGCTCTTCAAAAAGCCAATTGTAGAGGGAGCTCCTTGAACTAAGATTATTTACTTCTTCATCATAAATCGTTTTCAACAGCAAATAACCCGGGAAAAAATTCTTTTCTCTGGTTCTTTTCTTTCCAGATCTGATTTCAATAACTGTTTCCGTTGGGATCAAGATCTCGTTGATCTTGTCTTCCATTCCCTGGAGATCTATTTCCCGCTCTAGATATTCCTTGACCTTTTTCTCATGACCTGAGAAACATCGAACTACATACCAATCATATTGTTTTTCAGTGGTCATTGATAAATTGCCCCTAATATGGTGCTATAAATCTGATCTACAACAAAGATGAAGGCGGATAGAAGAATAGTAAATACGATCACAATAATAGTATTAGTCGACCAGCTCATTTCTGGGTCGGCCAAGAGACTTTTTTCATCTCCTTCGCGGACATCTTCGTATAAAACTCTTTTATTTTTTCCATTTTGTAATTTCTCAATTCAATACTTGCACGGGTGGAAGGACTTGAACCCACAACCTGCGGTTTTGGAGACCGCTGCTCTGCCAATTGAGCTACACCCGTATGATACACGAAATGAGACACAGCTCCCAATTGAGACCTATTCTCCAAGTGCATAGGCAACCATAAACTCAGCGAGCTTACGGCTCGAGTTATATCGAATACTGCTCAATAATTTCACTTACCACGCCGGCTCCTACCGTGCGGCCGCCCTCGCGGATCGCAAACCGCAGGCCCTCTTCCATCGCTACCGGCTGGATCAGGCTCACGTCCATACTCACATTGTCCCCCGGCATGACCATCTCCACCCCGTCGGGCAGGGTGCACGAGCCGGTCACGTCGGTGGTCCGGAAGTAAAACTGCGGGCGGTACCCGTTGAAAAACGGCGTGTGCCGGCCGCCTTCATCCTTGCTCAGCACGTACACCTCGCATTCAAACTTCTTATGCGGGGTGATCGAGCCCGGCTCGCACAGCACCATGCCCGCGCTGCAGCTCCTCCTTGCTGATGCCCCGCAGCAGAATCCCCGCGTTGTCCCCGGCCTGCCCCTCGTCGAGCATCCGCCGGAACATCTCAATGCCGGTCACCACCGCTGTCATCGGTTCTTCGATAATGCCCACAATCTCAATCTCGTCGTTCAGCTTGACCACGCCCCGCTCAATACGGCCGGTGGCCACCGTCCCGCGGCCGGTGATCGAGAACACATCCTCGACCGGCATCAAAAACGGCTTGTCCACATCCCGCTCGGGGGTCGGTATGGTCTCATCGACCGCATCCATCAGGTCCAGGATCGCCTGCTTCGTGCATCCTCGTCGCCGTTCGAGGGCCTTCAGGGCCGAGCCCTGGATCACCGGAATGTCGTCCCCGTCAAACTCGTAGGAGCTCAGCAGCTCCCGCACCTCCAGCTCGACCAGCTCAATCAGCTCCTCATCGTCGACCAGGTCGGTCTTGTTCATGAACACCACAATCTTCGGGACCCCCACCTGCCGGGCCAGCAGAATATGCTCGCGGGTCTGCGGCATCGGACCGTCGGTGGCCGCTACCACCAGAATCGCCCCGTCCATCTGGGCCGCCCCCGTCACCATGTTCTTCACGTAGTCGGCATGGCCCGGGCAGTCCACGTGCGCGTAGTGGCGCGCATCGGTCTCGTACTCCACGTGCGCGGTGGCTATCGTAATCCCCCGCTCGCGCTCCTCGGGGGCGTTGTCAATATCGGCAAACTGCTTGGCCACCCCCCCGTAATGCTTGGCCATCACCGTGGTAATGGCCGCCGTCAGGGTCGTCTTGCCATGATCTACATGGCCTATGGTTCCTATGTTTACATGCGGCTTGGTACGCTGAAATGTCTCTTTTGCCATAACAAATTTTATTTATGTCAATGTTCTAAACTTCATCACATCTACAGTACATGAGCCGTTAGTCGGATTTGAACCGACGACCCCTTCCTTACCATGGAAGTGCTCTACCCCTGAGCTATAACGGCTTACTGCTTCATTCCCGTGCGGGGATGAGAGCGGGCGACCAGAGTCGAACTGGCAACATTCACCTTGGAAGGGTGACACTCTACCAATTGAGTTACGCCCGCTGGTGTGGGGGGAGAAGGATTCGAACCTTCGAAGTCTTACGACAACAGATTTACAGTCTGCCCCAGTTGGCCGCTTTGGTATCCCCCCCCAAAGAAAAATTCAATATGTCAACTTTGGGTCTTACACCCAAAATACTGGCCTCGACATGAGCCAGCGGCCGGATTTGAACCGACGACCGGCTGTTTACAAGACAGCTGCTCTACCCCTGAGCTACGCTGGCTTATGTCGAAGCCGCTTAATCATCAAACATTAAGAGTTCAAAACCATGATAGCCATACACCAACAGAACGCACGTTGTCTATACTAAAAATCATGGATTTGTTTAAGGGAATTTACGACAAGTGATTTCAATGCCGTGCGTTTCCTAACGTCTAATTGAAAGACTCGAAAACTAAGAACCGTTTCTTTTTTTGTCAACATAAATTTCACATAAAATCGACGGGTTGTTTAAAGACCGTTTTCGGCCCTGCTTTTCCGGCGATAATAGTAGACTCCCACACGGATCAATACAAAAATAAAGAGGCATATTAATATGATACGGCTGTATATATTGAGATAATCTCCTATTACCTGCCAATTTTTTTTTACGATCCATCCCAAGCCAAGCAAAATAGCGTTCCACAAAACGGAACTTGCAGTCGAACTAAGAATTGTTGAGAGTACAGGCGTGTGACTTATGCCCGCCGTCAGCGAGATTACTGAGCGTGTACCGGCCAGAAAACGGTTGGCCAATACTACCCCCTGTCCCCAGCGTTGCATCCAGCTCCGGACTTTTTCTATATATTTTAAGGGAATGAATTTAATCATCCAGAATCGTTCCCGCTGTTCCTCTATCTGTGTTCCCCAATGACTGCCGATCCAATACATGGTAATAAATCCCATCACAGAAGCGACCGTGGTAAGCAGTAAAACGGGAGTGATATTTATGACCTGCACAGCAGCCAAGTATCCCCCGAATACCACAAGCAGATCTCCCGGTATAGGCGGCACAATATTTTCAATATAGGCTACCAAGAAAAAAATAGAATAGATACTGAGCGGGGATAGCACCCGGATCCATTCTATCAGATCTTGCGTAAATTCTTCGAGCATGAACTATTTAGTCGCTAACAATTAATGCTATGGCCATTGCAGAGATCCCCTCGAGACGTCCTTCGAATCCCAGCTTTTCTGAAGTTGTGGCTTTTACCGAAACCTGCCCCACCTCTATTATCAGATCCTGCGCGATGTTTTTTCTCATCTTTTCTATATGTGGAGCTAACTTTGGTTGCTGGGCAACGACCGTGGCATCAATATTATTTATTTGATACCCTTTCTCTTTAAGCAAGCCCCTGCATTTCTGCATCAATATCCGGCTGTCTATATTTTTATAGGATTGATCCGTATCAGGAAAATATTTGCCGATATCTCCCAAGGCTGCGGCTCCCAGCAGTGCATCGCAGATTGCATGAAGAAGCACGTCAGCATCGGAATGGCCGGCAAGCCCTTTTTCATGGGAAATCGTCACTCCACCAATAACCAACGGGCGGTCAGCCACGAGCTTGTGCACATCATATCCCTGACCAATTCTGATATTATTCATGGACACTATTCCTCAAGCAACAGTTTAGCAAGCTTCAGATCTATTGGATAGGTGATTTTGAAGTTATTTCGATTGCCTTCCACCATTTTCACCGGATGGCCAAGCCGCTCTACCAGGGAAGAGTCATCCGTTCCCAGGAAGCCCTCAACCTCTGCAAGCCTGTAAGCCGACATTAGGATATCGCGCTTAAATATCTGGGGCGTCTGTGTCTGCCACAAAAACGCTCGTTCTGGCGTGTCCGTTATGACCTGGTCGGTGTTGACTTTTTTTATGGTATCTTTTGCCGGCACACCTACTACTGAGCCGCCCACTTCTGTCGCAGTTCGAATGCATTTTTTTACCACCTCGGGTTCAATAAATGGACGAACTGCATCGTGGACCGCAACAAGATCTACGGCTTTAGTTTTATTCAGTGCATTAGAGATAGAATGCTGGCGCTCAGTGCCGCCCTCAACACAAAAGCGGTCAAGAGAGCTTCGGCAAGGGCTCCCACAAGTATTGAAGTGGCCGTATCAATATAATCGGCCGATGTGGAAACAATGACCTGCTGCAGCGCCAGGTATCAACAAACCGGCGCAGAGTGTGCTCTAGAGTGTTTTACCAGCAACTTTGATATAAGGCTTGGGGATGGAACTGTTTAGCCGTTCCCCAGAACCGGCAGCTGGGATAATCAGTGCAACTGAGCTCAATGCTTACAGGATTATCATTGCATCTCCAAATGCGAAGAAGCGATAGTCATTTTCCTTGGCTTCCTCATAGGCTTCCATCAAAAAATCATAGCCCGCAAAAGCCGCTCCCATCATCAGCATGGTTGACTCCGGACGGTGGAAGTTGGTAATCACCGCTTCCGTAATCTTGAAGTCATACGGTGGATAGATAAATTTATCGGTCCAACCGGTGCTCGGGCTTGGAAATACCGCTGGCTGTGATGCTTGTTTCAATAGTACGCGCGGCTGTAGTTCCACAGGCAACTACTTTTTTATCCCTGCTTGAGAGGGCTTCGTTGATTTTGCTGGAGGTTTCCTCAGATATAAAATAGTTTTCTGAATCCATTCGGTGCTTGGTCAGATCCTCCACCTCAACCGGTCGGAAGGTACCCCAGCCTATGTGGAGTGTAATCGGCAGTATCTGGACGCCTTTGTCCTTTAATTTTTGAACCAGTTCCTCTGTAAAGTGCATAGCAGCGAATGGAGCAGCGACTGCCCCACGCTCCTTTGCAAAAATACTCTGGTACTGCTCTTTGTCTTTCTCAACAGGATCCCGTTCAATATAGGGAGGAAGGGGCATCTCACCGATCTCATCCAGGCGGGCATACAGCTCTTCGTTTGTGCCTTCAAACAGGAAACGGATGGTGCGGCCGCGGGAAGTGGTATTGTCGATCACTTCGGCCATAAGATCAGGACCGAAATAGAGTTTATTGCCAATTCGAATTTTACGAGCCGGCTCAACCAAGACATCCCAGAGCTTGTTTTCAGGCATCAGCTCACGAAGCAGAAAAACTTCAATATCAGCTTCTGTTTTCTCTTTTTTCCCTTTCAGTCGTGCGGGAAATACTTTGGTGTTGTTATAAATTAATACATCACCTTCATTCAAATACTTGTGGATATCAGAAAACTTCTCATGTTTAATCGTCTCGGTTTCACGGTCGAGCACCATCAATTTTGCAGTATCTCTAGGCTCTACGGGCACATCCGGGACGTTAAAATCTTCTGTCTCAAACTTAAAATCGGTTAACTTCATTCTTTAGCAGCGGCCTTTTATTTGATTTGAATTACCTTTATCTTGTCAAGATTCAAAGCCTGTAAATATACTCCATTTTATTCCTCAGGACAAGTTTTCTAATACCAGCCGGAGGTGTGCCAGAGCGGTCGAATGGGGCGGTCTCGAAAACCGTTGAATCGTTTTACGATTCCGGGGGTTCGAATCCCTCCACCTCCGCCAACCAAGCTGAAAATTTCACACTTTAGCTAAAAAAACGATCCTTCCCAAATATTTAATCGCATCAAATGCTGATATTAAAGTTCCATTTCGGGTCTTTCCAATTCTTTAACACTTTCTTATACTGTATTATATAGCATCCACGTTACCAAATGTCTTAACTATACCATTTAATGAGATACTAATATGAAAAAGACAGGTTTAGCGATAACACTGACGCTAGTTATCTTCATCATAACCTCCGCACTTGGCTATGGACAATACAGGGAAGATTTGAATAAAGCTGACTATTCCGGTCCGGTAATGCAACAGCAGTCTCAACCTGAACCTGGCAACTGGTCAAACTTTTTTAATATGAAGATGAGCCACTCGTACTCTATGAATTTTATGAGTTTCGGGGGCCAGTACCGGAATGTAAATGCCTACACAAATCACATGGACTTCTTCTTTACCGATCGGTTGACCGGTGAGCTGGATATTTCATTAATGCACTCCCCATTTGGTCAAGGATTTTCCAACTCCAACAACCAGCTGGGCGCCAATATTGTGATCCGCAACGCGGAACTTAACTACCAGCTTAGTGATAAGAGTCATATTTCCATACAGTTTCAGCAGTATCCCTATTCCCATTATAACCGGGGACCGTTCAGCAACTATGGCTTCAATCGTTATTAACTATTATTATCCGGGCCTGCAAAACAACGCATGACTAATGCCTGACGACAAAGAAAACAACAGTTTAGCGCTAAATGCCGTCATTGGATTCCTGAGCCTTTTACTCGTTATCCTGGTCATTGCCTTGGGAACTCGCATCATCTTTCCTCGTATAGAAAACCAGAGAGCCGAAAAAACGACCGAACTGATCGGCAATGTAATTCAGATTGAAGTGCTTAACGGCTGTGGCGTATCAGGCCTGGCAAATCAGTTTACCTCTACCCTTCGCAAAAATGGATTTGACGTGGTAGAGACGGGTAACTTTAAGAATTTTAACCTAGAAGAAACTATTGTCATTGCCCGCACTTTTAAAAAAGAAAATGCTCAACGCGTTGCCGAGGCACTCGGTATTAAAGAGAAGAACGTTATCATTGAGGCCTCAGATGATTTCTACCTCGATGCTACTGTAGTAATCGGATCCGACTACCAAACACTTAACTTAAACTGATCATATGACCCAAAATGCCCAAACGACGAAAAAGAACCAACAATTCACCAGCGTAAGCCCTTCTAAAACCGCCGATGCAGATAAACTTGTTGAGGTAATAACCCATGCGCTGCTGGATAAAAAAGGAGAAGAAATTACTGTATTAGATGTTCACAAACTGACAACCCTTACCGACAAATTTGTAGTTTGTCACGCCACTTCTGATGTACAGATCAAGGCTCTGGCCAATAACGTAATCCAGGCTACCAAGGAAGAGCTGGGAGAAGCAGTCTGGAAAGAAGAGGGACGTGATTCCCGCCGATGGGTAATTCTAGACTATGTTAATGTTGTCGTTCATATCTTTAAAAAAGAATTGCGTGAACATTACGCTTTAGAGCGAATGTGGAACGATGCAACAATTACAAAGGTAGAAGATAAGTAGTTCATGCTCAGCAAAGTTGTTCCTTTTGTACTACCTGTGCTGATGGTCATGAGTCTCCTGCGCCTCCCAGGAAAAGAAGTTTGTTCCTGAAGAGTATTCCAATCTCGTGGAGCTTACGATACCTGAATCGGAAAAAATTGTGGATTCGCCGATATATGTGGATTCGGTCAAAGTTATGACATACAAAGATCGGCTATCTCTTGTAATTATGGGGAGCTTTCCTGATGGATGCACCAATATCGGTCAAGCCACACACCGGGTTGAAAGCGAGGGTATTTCCCTACAGCTGGAAGGATGGCGGAACCCCGAGCTGACGTGCACACAGGCCCTGGTTTCTTTTTCATTTGTTTATTCCCAAGTTCCTGAACAAGTGCTGGAGCGTGCAGACTCAGTTAATGTCAACAACACCAACTATCCGCTAAATAACTAATTCAATTTCCCTCATGGCTAAACGCGTTCTCATCACCGAACCGATAGTAGATTCTGTAATTCAGCATCTTCGTAATCATTACGAAGTCGTTGTGGGAAAGCGGGGAGATTTCAGCACAGAGGAGGCCTTGGTCGAAGCCGTTCCCGGTTTTGACGCGCTGCTCCCCATGCTCTCATGCCCGATCACAGCAAACGTTTTGTCGGCCGGTGACAAGCTCAAAATTGTGGCCAATCATGCGGTGGGATATAATAATATTGATCTTAATGCCGCCCGTAACGCCGGGATTAAAGTAGCTAACACACCCGACGTCCTCACCGAGTCTACAGCCGATTGCGCGATGGCCCTTCTGCTTTCAACCGCACGTAAAATTACAGAAGCCCAGAATTTCCTGCTTGAAGGCAAGTTCGATGGCTGGGATCCACTCGGGTTTTTGGGAATGGAGCTGAATGGTAAAACCCTGGGTATTTTGGGGATGGGACGAATTGGCACCGCGGTGGCCCGTCGTGCTAAAGCGTTCGGTATGGATATTATTTATCACAACCGAAGTCGTGTTGACCAGGAAACCGAGCAGCAGCTCGAAGCCGAACTAATTTCAGATATTCAGACGCTGGCCAAACGATCTGATATTATAAGTATAAACTGTCCTCTTACGGATAATACTTACCACGCCATCGACGCTGAGATACTGGACCTGATGCCGGAACACGCTATCATTATTAATACTGCCCGTGGACCGGTTATTGATGAGGCCGCGCTGGCAGAAGCCCTGCACAACGGAACAATTGGCGGTGCCGGGCTTGATGTGCTTGAGGAAGAACCTGAGGTTCATCCCCGCCTGATAACTGCTCCCAACTGCGTACTAACCCCCCATATCGGCAGTGCCACCCACGAAACACGCGAGGCGATCGGCATGCTCGCTGCAAACGCGATCATCGGCGTGTTGGAAGGCAAACCTGATGAAAAGATTCCCGAATCTTATTAACCTTTCAGGATGCCGGTATTTTTTCATTCTTTCTTACATTAAAGAATGGAACCTGAAAGATTGCCATATAAATCCTACCGTGGTCCACTGCTTACCGTTGCAGTACTGCTTCTGTGCCTGTTCGTCTTAGAAGGATGGCTTTATCACAACAAGCCCTCCCCCGCCCTACAGGTAACGGAATACAATAGGTCGCTCGACAGAGCCGTAGCCATCTTTGAAAATCGGCATGACCAGCTGGCGGAACATACATGAACAACTTGCCAAAAGGCTGGAATCCGAGTTACAAAAAGAAACAAATCGCCAAACCCTGTATCAGTACATGCAGCAGTATCCTCTTTTTTGGGGAGCAACGCTTTACAGGGGCACACAACAAATTGTCTGGAACGGATTCTCCTTTACCGACTATCCATCCACGCTTCTACCAGACGAAACCGGCGATGATCCCTTTATTGATGTAATTACGCAGAATAATGTACTCTCCTTTTTGTGCCGTACGACTTTTGCTGTGGAAGACAGCAGCGGCAATATTGAGTATGAGCTACTCACCACCGCTCGCATAGAGCAGGAGAACGCCCTGCCTATTGGCCAAAGTCATGAATTCCATCTTCTCACCGAAAATGATGAGTCGCTGAATTACCCCGCGGATTTCATCTTTTTTGAGACCCCTCCCGATTCCATGCTGTCATCCCGTGTTTTGTCTACAGCCAGTAAAGATTCTGTAGGCCTGGCCTATATTCCATCTGGTATTGCAGGAGGACCAATAGAACAATGGGATGATCGGGCGTTCTTTTGGCGATCCTTGCTCGGCATGGTATCCTATATCGCAATCGTTTTTTTTCTGTACTTAAGGCTTGGTCGTAACAGATCGTGGACTTCACTTCTGCTACAACTGCTGCTTGTTGCCGGTTCCTGGACTTTCTTCCATTTTATGGAAATCCCCAGCAGATGGCTCACCGACGTAATGAGCGACACCCCCATTTCTCGAGAACAGCTGGTATACCTGGCTAAAATTAGTCTTTTTTCTTTCTGGGGATCGGAAGCCATCTGCCCGGTTTCTAGGCCAAAAGTACCCGGAACATACCGGTGATAGTTTTCTGCGTACTATGCTCATCACCAGTATAGTAGGTCTTGCCGGTGCTATGGTTCTCACTTTCATCATCAGTACATGCTACTACCTGCTAATCGATATTGATTACTCTCTTTTCGACCTACAGATTTTTCCAGCCGGCTCTACCATTATTCTTTTCTTGAGCCTGTCCCTGTTTCTTTTTTCGGTTGGTCACGCTCTAACTTCCATCTGTGGATATCTGCTTAAAAAAGAAAAAGAATCCTACAACCTGTTCTTAATTGTTGCCATGACCAGTTTTGTATTGGCACTAATCTTTCTTCAGTTGTATTTACCTTCAGAGCTATCACTGAACTGGGCAACCTGGATCTCCACGCTGTTTTTCATCATCATTTTGGGGATTGCAACTATACGAAGAAATTTTGTCAAATTTACCTCTTTAAGCTCGGTCATAAGGTCGATTACCTTGGGCAGTTTCTTCTTGGCAGTGCTAGGTTATCCAATACTAAAGTATGCCAAATACATCCATGTAGAAAGCCAGTTGATGAATAGTGTGTCGGAGTTTCAGGAGAGAGAAGATCACCTGGCCAGAAATATTACTAGGGATATGCTAACCTCCCTTGAGCAGGAGCTCTCCGGTATTACGCGAGAAGACCTGAATGAGCGGGTTCCATACCTGCAATCAACCTTTAGTGAAACGATCGAACAAAACCTGCTCCCGCAAATGCGGATTTACTCCTACAACTTGCAACTCATAAAGCCTTCTGGAGAGCTGATTGCCGATTATTCCACCGATCTTAATGCACCCGGCTGGACCAGTATCTCTGATCTGGATTATCTTTCTGCCGCAACCGAAATTGAGCGTATCACTAAAGCCAATAATCGCCCGATTGTGCAGATGCCGCAGCTACAAAACAGCGGGGATTATGAGACTTTTTACCGCGGGTGGATTCCAATTTTCAGCCCGGAAAACAGTGACCAGATCGCATGGATACTCTGTTCGGTATACAACGAACAGCCAGATCTTGACAAGCCTATTCGTGCCGTAATGGCCTCTATGACCAACTCTAATTGGAACACTTCGCTTTTACTGCTTGAATACATGGACGGGCAACTGGTGCGTAGCAACAGCAGCGGAATGGCAGGTAATTATCCCCGCTACAACAAGCTCAGGGAGGCTGAAATGCAGGCCATCGCCGCCGACTCTGTAGTCTTTTACACCAGTACTGAGGCCCAGCGAGCCTACCAAAATCTACTGGTTCGCACCTCTGATGACAGCGTGATCAAGGCAACAAGCATGTACCCGAGTATAACCAAAGAGTTGTTTTCCTTTTTTCGTCTCCATTTTTCTCTGCTCCTAGTCGGATTGGTTCTCGTTCCGGTATATCTTTTCATTACTGTTGGCAAATCCGCATTCAAACAGTCACACCAGCGGTTTGAACATCGAATTGTGGATCGGCTATTGCTGGCATCCCTGCTTTTCCTGGGGCTTCTCGTGGGAACAACACATTTTGCCATCAAGAAGCAAAACAAGGAGATCGTCCGGCAAAATCTTGATGAAAAGCTAGAGAAGCTGGCCACAGCGACAAAAGATGATCCACAGTTCAACCGTATTATTACAGCTGATGCCCCCTTCTCCATGCAAGATATCGTTACTCCTTTCGATGTGGACGCGTCCTTCTACAATAATACAATGCTACGGCAATCAACCACGCCACAAATCTACCAACAAAATCTGCTGCCTACCGTACTACCATTTGACGTCTATTATGAACTGTTTGTCCGCCAGAAAAGTCAGGCTATGGGCACTGTAGAGCTAGCTTCCCAAAACCTGTTGATCGGGTACAAGTCCCTGCTCTCCCAAGAGGGAAATCCTGTTGCTACCGTCTCTATTCCTACTTTCCTGGAATCTCCCAAATATGATCAACAGCTGCTGGAGACCACAAGCTACCTGATCGTGTTTTACAGATTTACTTTTGGGATTTTCATTATAGCAACGACGGTTATTGCTCGGCAGATAACTGAGCCGCTCAGATCCATACAGAAAGGCTTGAATAAGATATCAGAGGGCAACCTGGATACGAAGATTCCGGTTAAATCTGATGATGAAATCGGGACCCTGGCGGAAGCCTATAATGAAATGGTTGAACGGCTTAAGCAGGTACGAAAAGAACTGGCTATTGCTGAGCGCCAGGCAGCCTGGAAAGAGATGGCCCAGCAGGTGGCTCACGAAATAAAAAATCCCCTGACCCCCATGAAGCTCAATATACAGCATCTGGAGCGGCAACTCTCAAACGGAATGCAGGATCCTGAACAGTTAACCCAGAATATCAAGAAGATCACCAGCAACCTGACTGAGCAAATTCAAACGCTAAATAGTATCGCCTCCGACTTTTCCAAGTTCTCAAAACCGATCGATGAAGAGTTCACCAAGGTGGATATCAACCAAATTATAAAATCGGTTGCTGACCTGTACCGCCAAGATGAGGAAACCGACATTAAGACTGAGCTTACCCAATATCCAATTTTTGTAAGTGGTGTCAGAGGACGAACTGCGCCGCGTGATTATCAACCTTGTGAAGAACGCGTTTGAAGCGATGCCAGATGACGGAGGACGCATTGTACTAAAAAGCTACATCAAGAAAAGCAGTGCCTTCTTCGAAATTGAAGACAATGGCAGCGGCATCTCGGAGGAGGATAAATCCAAGATATTTGTACCAAACTTCTCAACAAAGTCCAGCGGGACAGGCCTGGGGCTGGCTATCTGCAAAAAAATTATAGAAGCCCACGAAGGTTCCATCAGCTTTGCATCAATCAAAGGGCAAGGCACCACGTTTATTGTAAAACTTCCATTATATAAAAGCTAAAAGGAGTTGAGCTTGCAGCACTATGAGTTTACCTGGCAAGCTGATACCCAAAGAGTGGAGTAAAACTCATCATGATAATGAAGACGGTCGTCTGTAATACAAACGACCACTCTATCTTCATCGTTTTTTAGCTTAAATGAGGAGTTCTTGTAATTTTTTGTGACAACCTCATTTCAAATATAAAATAATCTCCCGAAATCTAGATTTCATCGTTTTCCACTTCCCATTCCGCCGAGTAATCCCTACCATGCGCGTTCTTTGGGAATCCACAAGTTTTTGACTCTACCTTGATCCACTCCGACCGGCAAAATATTAGGAAAGAAGTCTCCAAAACGCTTCGTATTGGGGGACCTGTCATCATTGCACAGCTGCTGCAGATGTCGATGAATTTTGTAGATACGGTGATGGCGGGCAATCTTTCAGCTCAAGATCTCGCAGCCATTGCGGTAGGTGGGGCCATCTATTTCCCATTTATCATGCTGGCCGCCGGTGTGCTCATGGCTCTCACCCCAATCGTAGCCCAACTGTTGGGAGCGCGTAATTTTCGTGATATCGGTAAAAATGTACGCCAGGGATTATGGCTCAGTCAGCTGCTGGCTCTGCCAATCTTTTTCATTATCCGGAATCTCGGAGGAATCATGCCACTGCTGGATGTAACCTCCCAGATTATTCCAATCGCCAACGGCTACCTCAACGCCATATCCTGGGGCGTTTTTCCTATTTTTGCATATATGGCGCTTCGCTTTTTCAGTGAGGGACTATCGATTACACGGCCAGGAATGTACTTTGCCTTGATCGGGTCATTGGTGAACGTTCCTGGCAACTACGTGCTTATGTACGGCAAGCTGGGGCTGCCGGAGCTAGGGGCCGTAGGCTGCGGATATGCCTCTTCCATCGTGGCACTGGTCATGTTCATCTGCATGCTTAGCTTTACCGCCACCTTTGATTCCTTTAAACGCTTCGATCTTTTCCATCGATTCAGCCTGCCGGAGTGGAGCTACCTGAAGGAGGTGCTATCGGTGGGAATCCCCATAGGAATAAGTTCAGCGATGGAGGTTACCATGTTTGCGGTCGTCAGCCTGCTGATGGGTACACTTAGCACCGACGCTGTTGCGGGTCACCAGATCGCTATCAACTTTTCGGCGATGACGTTCATGGTACCGCTTGGCCTGTCAACGGCTATCACCACCCGGGTGGGTAATGCCGCCGGGGCAGGCTCTCGAAGCGAGGTGAGAAAACGTGGTTTCCTTGGAGTCGGTATGTGCGTGGTCTTCATGGCATGTACCGCCATTATCATGTATCTCTTTCCCGAGTTTATAACTGGCATTTATACAGATGACCAATCGGTTCAATCGGTAGCCGTAGGACTGATATACATGGCAGCCATTTTCCAAATTTCTGACGGGTTGCAAGTCAGCGGTTTCGGCGCACTTCGTGGCCTTAAAGACACCCGCACGCCGATGTTTGTAAACTTGGTTTCCTACTGGATTATTGGAGTTCCACTGGGGTATTACCTCGGCATCACCCTGCAGATTGGTCCGCAAGGGCTATGGATGGGCCTCATCGCCGGCCTTAGCATTGCCGGAATTCTGCACAATTATCGATTTCATTACCTAACCAAGCGCTCATCAGAACCGAAATGGCAAAAGTTTCGTTAAGAAGGCACAGTATCGCTATACTGTTATGGTTAATCAAAAGTGACGTAAGGATCAGCACTGAGTGGCGATGTTCTAAAGGCTGACCCCGCTCCTTGTTTTATTGGTGACTTAAACAACATGTTATAGCTATATCACAACGCTTTATCACCTTAATACGAAACAATTTTCGGTCTATGGCAGCTTTTATTCAAAATATTGCTACTGCTGTTCCTGAACAAATTTATCGGCAAGATTTTCTGCGCGACAAGATGAAGGAATACCTGAGCGATGACCGGGCCACGCGTAGCATCATCCACCGTATATACTCTCAATCTGGCATCGACAAGCGGCATACCGTAGTTAATGATTTTAAGGCCAACGGTGATCCGCGCCTGTTTTTCCAGCAAAATGGTGATCTATCGGCCCCCTCCACAGGTACACGTAACAATTTATACGCCAAGCATGCAAAAACGCTTTTTGTGGATGTAGCTCGTTCCCTGATCGAAGACAACCAAGATGTTGAGGCCGAGGATATAACACATATCATTACTGTTTCCTGCACCGGTTTTTTTGCACCGGGTCCCGGTTATGAAATTATCAAGCAGCTATCCCTCTCCCCTTCCACGGAGCGGGTATCACCTAGGGTTTATGGGATGCTTTGCCGCCTTTCCCGCCCTTAAGATGGCCCGTTCATTTTGTGAATCGCGGGAAGACGCCGTGGTGATGGTAATTTGCCTTGAACTTTGTACGCTCCATTTTCAGAAATCGACCGTGGCCGACAGCCTAATTTCTGCCTCGGTTTTTGCCGACGGCGCAGCGGGTGCCATCATTAACAACAAACCAGGCTCCCAAAAGGCCTCACTAAAATTAGAAAATTTTGCAACCTCTGTGATTGAGCAAAGCGAGGAGGATATGGCGTGGACCATCGGCGATACCGGCTTTGATATGGTGCTATCTACCTACGTTCCCAAAATAATCGAATCAAATCTTCGGTCATCGCTCTCGCCCCTGTTGGAGTCTTATGGCGTGGAACCAAAGCAGATCCGGCACTGGGCCATTCATCCGGGTGGTCGTGCTATTCTTGACAAGGCAGAACAAAACCTGGGGATAGCCCCCGATCAGCTGGCCTCATCGCGTGCTATTCTTTCTGATTACGGAAATATGAGCAGTGCTACAATATTATTTGTACTGAAGCACCTGCTGGATCAACCAATGCAGCATGAAACGGAACGTGTGCTGGGCATGGCATTTGGGCCGGGGCTTACCGTGGAAAGCGGCCTGTTTTTAAAAAAGCGGGGGTGAGTATGCCGTTATTTCTGTCGGAAAGAGCAACCAAACTCACCGAACGGATGGATAATCCCGATTGTGATCGGCACGAACTGTTCAATACCTACGAACAGTTTAGCGTCATTAACTCCCTGATATCCCAGTGGGGTCGCATTTATTCACGATATATCCGTCCGTTTGCCCTTAAAAACGGGCGCTCCTGCAGTATTCTGGATATCGGTTTTGGAGGTGGAGATATTCCCTTGAAACTTGCCAAGTGGTGTGGCAAAGATTCTATCAGTCCGAAAATTACCGCCATCGATACGGATCAGCGGGCATTCAAGTTTATAAATCAATTTGAGTTTCCAGAATCAATTTCGTTTGAGCTAAAATCATCTACCGAACTTGCCAGGAAAGGCCATCAGTTTGATTTTGTTATTTCCAATCATCTGCTTCACCATCTTTCGGGTGACATTTTTTTCTCAATCCTGGAAGAAGCAAAAATACTGAGTTCACACCAAGTTCTATTTAATGACATTGAACGGAGTGACCTTGGCTATTTACTGTTCAATGTGTTATCCCGACCCATTTTTCGAAGTTCATTTATCACGCAAGACGGTCTCACCTCCATTAAACGCAGCTTTACCAGAAAAGAGTTAGCAGAAATTGCCCCATATGGGTGGCGCGTCAAGAAGCTTTTCCCTTATCGTTTACTACTTACCTACACGCATGACTGAATCGGCTCGCACATATGACGTCATTATTGTTGGTGGAGGTCCCGTGGGCCTGTTCTTGGCAATTATACTACTGAAAAAAGGTATTGAGTGTATTGTCTTGGAAAAGAGGACCGAACGCACTACCCACTCTAAATCGCTGGGCATCCATCCCGTAAGCCTGGAACTGATGGATCAGATGAAGATTGCAGATCCATTTGTAAAAGAAGGGATCAAAATAAGGAGGGGAGTTGCGCTTGATGATCACGGCAAGATTGGCAGCATTTCTTTTGACTCCTGTCCAGGTCCATTTCCATATGTCCTGTCACTGCCCCAGTACCGAACGGAATATTTACTGGAAAAACAGCTCGAAAAGCTTGATGCCAGCTGCCTCCGCAGAGGAGTTGAGTTTCAAGATCTTAACCAAACAAATATGAGTGTTAGTGTGACAGTAAAGGAAGGAGAAAATACCTACCAGCTATCGGCAAGGGTTCTGGCAGGTTGCGACGGCAAAAACAGTGTAGTCAGGCAGTCCACGGGTTTTTCATTTGAGGGAAGAGCCTATCCCGATACCTACATAATGGGGGATTTTTCTGACACAACTGATTTCGGAACCAGCGCCGCTATTTATCTGCACAGCCGAGGCCTTATCGAAAGCTTTCCGCTGATAGATAACAGACGTCGATGGGTCATAAAAACGGATCAATACTATGACGATCTAAACCGCCGGCATCTCGAAAAAATCCTGAGAGAAAGAATAGGACTTTCATTAAATGGCTGCGACCATTTTATGTTGAGCAGTTTTGGAGTACAAAAACACCTGGCCAAGCCCATAGCACGAAATCGTGTGTTTACCTGGCTGGAGATTCTGCGCATGTTGTAAGTCCTATCGGTGGTCAGGGAATGAATCTTGGGTGGCTGGATAGCTGGGAGCTGGCCAACCGTATTGAAAAATTATTTAGTGGGAATGAGTCATACAGTTTAACAGCAGAGCAGTATACCGCCTCACGAGCACGAGTAGCGGAGAAGGTTATCAGGAGGGCTGAAATCAATATGGCTCTTGGAAGAAAATCTTATTTACACCCGGCTAAAACAAAACTGGTTTGGCTGATGTTAAATACACCACTGGAAAAATTAATGGCGCAAGTATTCACCATGCGAGGCCTCAAAAGCTGGCCGATCTAATATCATAAGGGAAAGGTAATCAGAAATCTAGAACCCTCTTTCGTTGATTTATACTCAATTTCGCCATCCAGTTTTTTAAGCATCACATCGATAATCCACATACCGATAGTACTTCCTCCCCGAACATTAAAATCCTCGGGCAGACCTACCCCGTCATCGCTGATCCTCAACTTTATTGTATCTGCCTTTTTAGCCAGCGAAGCAACAATAGTTCCCTCGTTTCTATCTTGATATCCGTGTTTAAAAATATTAACCAGCAATTCATTGAGCACCAAACCGCAAAGCAACGCCTTATCAGCAGAAATATGGATATTTTCAGCCTTCAGCTTTATGTTAACTTTAGAAGGCAGATCATTCATCGTATCTTCGATCTTTTCAATCAACTGCCTGAGATACATGCCCAGCTCAACCTCATTAAAAAGCCCTTTTTCACAAAGCAGATCATGCACCTTTGTCATCGACTGGATGCGGGTGTAGGTCGTTTTCAGTACCTCTTTTGATCGCTCATCATTAACATCAGGCAGCTCGATCTCAATCAAGGCTGATATTGCAGCCAAATTATTTTTTATACGATGATGAATCTCGGTGAGCATCACCTCTTTTTCCTTTAGCTGCGAATGCAGCTCCTCCATTTTTCTGGATCGCTCAATCGCATTTGTTACGTGCGAAGCCAAAGCCTGAAATACCGGAATATCATGAGGTGTAAATCCTTTACTTCTTCTACGATTTATGGCCTGTAAAACACCAATAATTTTGTTCTCCTTGGTGACAAGGGGTACGCATAAAATATTCTTGGTTTGAAAATCCTCCGTGAGATCCTTGTAAAAAACCTCTGACTCTTCCACATTATTGGAAAGAAAGGGCTTCCGGTTTTCTACCACCCATCCCCCTACGCCACGGTTTTTAGGGATGCTTTTGCCCTTGATCTGTTCTTTAACCGGGCCAGTTGGTAAACTTACATAGAGTTCGCCTGTATCCTCGTCCAGCAACATCAGTGAGCTGGCCTGAGATTTCATTACAATGCGAGTTGCTTCCATACTCTCTGACAAAAGGGACTTAAGCTCCATAGTGCGGCTGATCCCTTCTATAGTTTCCAGAAGTAATTCCAGGCTCTCTCTTGATTGATCTTTTAAATCTACCTTTTCAGGAGATTGTGCTTGTGTGTTGTATTCCATAATGTCAAAACCGGCTGTATTACTCTCGGGCTTTCATGTAATCCGAAATGGTGTAGATTGAATCAAAGTATAAAATTTCCCATAAATCACAAAAAGACAATCATTGGTTAGAAATTCTCAATAAAGGAGCCCGAAGATGAAAAATCAACGGGCTTATGCTTTTATAAGGTTTATAAACTACTTTTTCTCAGCTTTATAATATTGGCGGAGAACATAATGGAGAATTCCTCCATTTCGGTAATAATCGATCTCCACAGGAGTGTCAATACGATTAATCACATTGAAGGTAGTGACGTTACCATCGGCATCTTTGGCCTCAACGGTAACTTCCTGCCGGGGTTTCAGCTCATCATCCACCTGAATGCTAAACTCTTCCGAACCATCAAGGCCGAGAGTATCGGCTGATTCGCCTTCTTTGAACTGAAGTGGAAGAACCCCCATACCTACAAGGTTGGAGCGGTGTATGCGCTCATATGATTCGGCAATCACCGACTTTAACCCCCAGCAAAATGGTTCCTTTTGCCGCCCAGTACTCTGGATGAACCAGTGCCGTACTCTTTACCGGCCAGACCTATAAGTGGGGTTCCATCGTCTTTATATTTCATCGCTGCATCGTAGATTGTCGTGATTTCGTCATCTGGGAAATACTTGGTGAATCCTCCCTCTTTACCCGGCGCCAGCTGATTTTTGAACCGCACATTGGCGAAAGTACCACGCGTCATCACCCGGTCGTTTCCCCGTCGGGAGCCATAGGAGTTAAAGTCACGTTCTTCCACACCGTGCTCAATAAGGTACTGTCCGGCAGGACTTTCCTTCTTAATATTACCAGCGGGCGAAATATGATCGGTTGTAATAGACTGCCCCACTTTGACCAGGGCACGTGCACCTTCAATTGGCCTGATCGGCTCTGGCTCTTCGCTCATGTCCATGAAGAAGGGCGGTTCCTGGATGTAGGTAGACTCTTCTTTCCACTCATAAAGCTCTCCCCCGCCAACGGGTATTTTATCCCATTCCTCGGATTTAAAGATATCCCCATACTGCTTGTGAAACAGTTCCGGCCGGATGGCGTTATCAAGGTGCTCAGCAATCTCATCTGAGGTTGGCCAGATATCCTTCAGATAAACATCGTTGCCGTCTTTGTCTTTACCCAGCGGCTCATTTTCAAGGTCGATGTCAACAGTTCCAGCGAGTGCATAAGCCACAACCAGCGGTGGCGAGGCAAGATAATTGGCTTTTACGTAGGGATGGATACGTCCCTCAAAGTTTCTATTCCCGGAAAGAACACCAGCTACAATCAGCTCACCTTCTTTTACTGCTGCCTCTACCGCTTCAGGTAGCGGCCCCAGAGTTACCGATACAGGTAGTACAGCCGTAACCTACAAGGTTAAAGCCCAGCTGATCCATGTAGTCAGTGAGGCCAGCCTCTTCAAGATAATCGGTTACAACACGTGAACCAGGAGCCAGGGATGTTTTAACATATGGTGGAACCTGCAATCCTTTTTCCAGGGCTTTCTTGGCAACAATGCCCGCACCCAACATCACACTTGGATTCGATGTGTTGGTGCAACTGGTGATGGCGGCGATGACCACATCCCCGTGGTGCATCTCCACTTCTTGGCCGTTTTTAAAGATTCCCTTATTCGCCAGTTTTTCCTGTGCCAGGTTAAAGCCCATGGTCGGATCGTTGCTGGTCAGGGAGTTCTCAAAGGTCTGTTTCATATTTGGCAGCGTGATACGATCCTGTGGACGCTTAGGCCCCGCAAGGGAGGTTTCTACTTCTTCAAGATCTAGCTCCAGCGTCTCGGAGAATATGGGATCTTCTGTGCTCTTAGTTCTATAGAGGCCCTGCTCTTTCATGTAGTTTTCTACCAGTTGCACATGCTCTTCATCACGCCCTGTGCGACGCATATAGCGCATCGCTTCATCATCCATCGGGAAAAAGCCCATGGTGGCTCCATACTCGGGAGACATGTTAGCAATGGTTGCGCGGTCCGGCAGACTCATGTTTGTCAGGCCGTCTCCGTAAAATTCTACAAACTTACCAACCACACCGTGGCGACGCAGTATCTGGGTGACAGTCAGGGTCAGGTCTGTAAGCGGTGATGCCCTCGCGGAGCTTGCCAGTCAGCTTCATTCCTACCACTTTTGGGATCAGCATGTGAATCGGCTGACCCAGCATGGCAGCTTCAGCCTCAATACCGCCAACGCCCCACCCGAGAATTCCGAGACCATTGATCATCGTAGTGTGAGAGTCAGTCCCCACCAGGGTATCGGGATAAACAATCGTATTTCCATCTTCATCTTCTTTGGTAAATGCCCCCTGTGCCAGGTACTCGAGGTTCACCTGGTGCACGATACCACGTCCGGGAGGTACCACGCGGAAGTTATCAAACGCTTTCTGGCCCCATTTCAGAAACTCGTAGCGTTCGCGGTTACGCTCAAACTCACGCTCAACATTGTGCATAAAGGCATACTTCTGCCCAAACTCATCTACCTGTACAGAGTGGTCAATAACAAGATCGACTGGAACTTGCGGATTTATGGACTGTGGACTTCCGCCCATTCGCTGCATTGCCGAGCGTAGTGCCGCCAAATCCACAACGGCCGGTACGCCGGTAAAATCCTGCAATACAACGCGGGAGGGTTTAAAGGGGATTTCCCCTTCCGGATCTTCAGCATTATAGGTGGCCAGCTTGTGAATATCATCTTCCGTAATCACATAATCGTCATGCTCACGCAGCACAGCTTCGAGTAATACCTTAATAGTAAAGGGCAACTTACTTACATTCCCAATTCCAAGATCTTCAAGCTTATTCAAGCTAAAAAGATGGGCTTTTCCACTACCGGTATCGAACTGTTGGCGGGTTTCTTTCCGTAGATTGATGTCGCTCATAATATTAGTTAACTCTTAATTTACCATTGGATTATTCTCTTTATCCCAGTACTGGAAAGTTACAACTATTTTTCGAAAATGTCTTGTAAGGGAAGCCCCTAAATTCCCAAAAAACATTCTTGGATTTCGTTTGGGTATTGATAAAATGGAGCAGTAGTTTTAAGCAAATTTATGATTGCAAATTGTTTTTAAGAGCCCTATTTTTCGAGACTTCACGAAAAAGCAATTATAATATGGATTATTGTGGATACAACAAGTTTTAAGACATACACTGCCAAACCCAGTGATATTGAGAAGAAATGGGTTTTGCTGGATGCAGAGAATCAGCCTTTAGGGCGCTTGAGCAGCAAAGTGGCGACAATTTTACGCGGTAAAAACAAGCCGGAATATACTCCTCATATGGATGTCGGTGATAATGTTATTGTAATCAATGCTGAGAAAGTACAGCTTACCGGTAACAAATTGCAGAACAAAGAATATTTTCGCCACACTGAATACCCGGGTGGAGAGCGTTTCACCTCTGCCGAAGAATACCTTGAAAAAGACCCGACGTTTTTGGTCAAAAATGCAGTAAAGGGTATGCTCCCAAAAAATCGTCTGGGAAGTAAACTGCTCACGAATCTGCGCGTTTATGCAGGTCCTGTTCCATCCGCACACTGCACAAGAACCTGAAAAAATCGAACTCGACAGTTAATTAGAATTATGGCTCAGAAGAATTTTATAGGAAGACGCAAAACCTCTACAGCCCGTCTTTATATTCAGCCGGGTAACGGAGAGTTTGTAGTAAACGACCGCGAACTGAAGGATTACTTTCACACACGTGCTCACCGCAACCTGGCGTTTTTTCCGCTGGAATTGACCGAAAAGGAAGGAACCTTTGACATTAAGGTTACAGTAAGAGGTGGTGGAATGACCGGACAGTCCGGCGCCATTCAACTGGCACTGGCACGCGCCCTTGACGACCACGACGAAGATCTGCACTCTATCTGAAGGAGCACGATCTTCTCACTCGTGATGATCGTATGGTAGAGCGTAAAAAGTATGGTCAGCCGGGTGCTCGAAAGAAGTTTCAGTTCTCCAAGCGGTAATTTGTTATTAGTTACTCGCTGTTTGTTATTGGTTACCTTTGCAGCTCAATTCATCTCGAAATTCAAAGGGCAACAAATGAATAACAAATAGCATATAACGAACAACCAAGCAATCAATCACACATACGCAGAGACCTAGTGCGCCGAGTGCTCATCACGCATTATGCGATGGTGGGTTAGCGCCAGGAACGACCTGTGTAGAGGATTAACTCAAATAGAAATCACTCTTTATGCCAACTGCACCAAACCTAGAAGAACTATTGAAATCGGGTGCCCACTTTGGACACCTTACCCGCCGATGGAATCCCAAAATGAAGGAATTTATCTTCATGGAACGTAACGGGATTCACATCATTGACTTAAAGAAGACGGAAAAATATCTGCAAAACGCTCTTGAGGAAGTATCCAAGCTGGCTCGTGCAGGTAAAACCATTCTTTTTGTCGGTACCAAAAAACAATCCCAGGATATAGTAAAAACGGAAGCGATCCGTTGTGGCATGCCCTTTGTTACACATCGCTGGCTGGGTGGCATGCTCACCAATTTCTCCACTGTAAAGAAGAGCATAAACCGGATGGAGGAGATTGAGCAGATGAGCCAAGACGGTACGTTTGAAGATCTTACCAAGAAAGAAGCCCTCATGCTCGAACGTGAACAGGACAAGCTGGAGCAGACCCTTGGCGGTATTGCCAACATGAATCACCTGCCCGGGGCGATCTTCATTGTGGATACGATTAAAGAGAATATTGCAGTAAAAGAAGCGGTTAAGCTTCATATCCCCATTATCGCGATGACGGACACCAACAGCGATCCGGATATTCCTGACTATATCATACCGTGCAATGATGATTCCGCTCGCACTATTCAGCTTGTAACATCCGCAGTTGCTGATGCTATTATTGAAGGTAATGCGGAACGTGAAGCACAAAATGAAGAAGAACTTCTGGAACAGACGGCTGAAGAAGCGAAAAAGGCTGAGAAAACACAGCGAAAGCGTCGTGGTCGACGGCGAAAATCAAAAGTAGCGGAGTCTGAGGCTGAGGACGAGGGCGGCGGCGAGGAAGAATAGAATTCTCTTCCTGATTTTACAGAAACACAATCCTAAACATTTAATATCCTGACCAGAAATGAGTATTTCTGCATCTGATGTAAAAAAACTACGAGACCAAACCGGGGCAGGCATGATGGACTGCAAAAAAGCCCTGGAAGAATCAAACGGAGATTTTGCCCGTGCAGTAGAAATTCTTCGCAAAAAAGGACAAAAACTCTCTGAAAAACGGGCTGATCGCGAAGCCGACCAGGGACTTATTGTAACCAAGGTAAGCGAAGACGGAAGCAAGGCCGCAGCACTTGAACTCAATTGTGAAACCGATTTCGTTGCGCGCAACGAAGATTTCCAGAACCGCGCTGAAGCCTTTGTAAGCCTGGCATTTGAAAACGACATCGATAATGTAGCTCACTTGCTCCAATTCGAATATGACGGGCTTACTGTTGCAGATCATATAAAAGATATGGTTGGCAAAATCGGTGAAAAGATTGAGATTGCCCGCGTTGTGCTTGCTAAATCTGACGGCCAGCTTGTTTCCTACATCCATCCCGGCAGCCAGCTCGGCGTACTCGTTGAGTTTGAGGGGCAGATTGACGATGAGGAAATAGCCAAAGATGTTGCCATGCAAGTAGCTGCTATGAAGCCGCTTGCCGTTACACGCGAGGAAGTTGACAGCTCCATAGTAGAAAAAGAGCTTGAAATTGCAAAAGATCAGCTTCTGAATGAAGGTAAGCCAGAGGAAATTGCCGAAAAAGCTGCCAAAGGAAAACTCCGCAGGTTTTATGAAGAAAGAGTACTTCACGAACAGAAGTTCGTGAAAGACAACAGCCTCTCCGTCCAAGAATATCTGGAACAAAATGAGGCTCCTCTAGTCAAGTCTTTTCACAGGCTACAACTCGGCGAAAGCTGAAGAGCCTGTTGAATTCTTAAAAAAAGGTTACCAATTCGGTAACCTTTTTTTTATATATAAACGATTTTAAATAACTAAAGACAGCACACTGTGGCAAATCAATACAAGCGCATTCTACTCAAACTTAGCGGAGAAGCACTCTTGGGGGAACAGGGGCACGGCATCGATGGGAACATCCTGTCCCAATATGCTGAAGAGATCAGTACTCTACACGAAGAGGATATAGAAATTTGTGTTGTGATCGGTGGTGGTAATATTTTCCGAGGCGTAAAAGGTGCTACAGAAGGTATGGACCGCGTTCAGGGCGACTATATGGGAATGCTTGCGACCATGATAAACAGCATGGCCCTGCAAGACTCCCTGGAGCGACTCGGTGTATATACACGTTTGATGTCAGCGATTCGTATGGAAGAAATTGCCGAACCATATATACGTCGCCGGGCCATTCGCCACCTTGAGAAGGGGCGTGTCGTTATTTTCGGAGCAGGTACCGGCAATCCCTATTTTACGACCGACACAGCCGCCTCTCTTCGGGCCATTGAAGTTGAAGCGGATGTCATCCTCAAAGGAACCCGGGTGGATGGAATTTTCGATTCGGATCCCGAGAAAAATCCGGATGCGGAAAAATTCACTACCATCTCAGGGGAAGAGGTCCTCAGGCGACGGCTCGATATCATGGACCTTACCGCCTTTACCCTTTGCCGTGAAAACTATACCCCCATCATCGTATTTAACATGAACATTCCCGGGAATTTGAAAAAAGTTGTCGTGGGCGATCAAACGGTAGGCTCCAAAGTAGTGTGGGAAGAACAGTAACAGCGGTAATAAACGGAGAAAACCAATTTACCTCCGTAATTATTGGGACTTTCTCGCTCCATATTTTCAACTTTATCGTTCAAAAAAATCAGCAACCATCCGCTGTTTATTTCCAGTGCACAGGTGTTCTTTTTAACCTTTCGCAGTTTGGGAAAAGAACCAGTTTTTTTAAATTCATTGGCTAGATTCTGTTTTGGGAAAACAGATCACCAACTACCATTAACTACTAGATGAGAGTGCATCATGATACCTCAGGAGCTACAAGCAATTATTAATGACGCCGACAAGCAGATGAAAGAGACAGTCAACTTCTTCAAAAAGGAGCTTTCTCATGTCAGGGCGGGTAAAGCACAACCTTCTCTGCTGGACGGTGTAAAGGTAGATTATTACGGCAGCCAAACCCCGTTGAACCAGCTGGCCAACGTAAGCGCACCGGAAGCACGCCTGTTAACCGTTCAACCCTATGATAAATCGGCGCTTGAAGATATTGAAAAGGCGATTATGTCTGCCGGACTCGGTCTAAATCCCAATAATGATGGTAATATTATCCGTATTCCACTGCCGATGCTTACTGAAGAACGTCGCGAAGAGCTCGTAAAAAAATGTAGTGAAATAGCTGAAGATGCCCGCATTAGCATACGCAATACCCGCCGTGACGCAAACGACGAAATTAAGAAAAAAGTAAAAAGTGAATCCCTTTCTGAGGATGCCCGCTACGAGGCAGAAGAAGAGGTTCAAATAATTACTGACAAGTATACCGAGCGTGTAGACGAACTTCTGGATAAAAAAGAGGACGAGATTCGAACAGTTTAATTTAGCTACGCAAAATCAAAGATTCCTATCTCCCCATCCTGAGATTTTAACAGGGGCATATTGTAATTTGTTTTCTGTCATTTGCATTATTTAACGCATGTATATATCCGAACTGGAATTACAGGGATTCAAAAGCTTTGCTTACAAAACCAAGGTAAAGTTTGACAGTGGTATCACCGCCATCGTCGGTCCCAACGGATGTGGTAAATCGAACATCGTTGACTCTATGCGATGGGTTCTCGGAGAGCAGCGCCCCACCCTGCTGCGTTCCTCCACTATGGCAAACGTCATCTTTAACGGCACCGCCCAGAAAAATGCGTTGGGAATGGCAGAAGTTTCTCTCACTTTTGTCAACAATAAAGGGCTGCTGCCTACTGAATACAGTGAAGTAACCATTACGCGGCGCCTCTACCGCTCTGGCGAAAGTGAATACCTAATCAACGGCACTACCTGCCGCCTGAAGGATATCAACGAGCTGTTTATGGATACCGGCATGGGCTCGGATGCCTACTCTGTTATAGAGCTTAAAATGGTGGAGGATATTCTCAATGATAAAAGTGACAGGCGTCACCTCTTTGAAGAAGCCGCGGGTGTTACCGGGTATAAAGAGAAACGAAAGAAGACATTCAGAAAACTTGAAAGTACCCAGAAAGATCTGCAGCGTGTAGAAGATATCCTGGTCGAGGTCCGTAAAAAAACAACATCACTCGGCAAGCAGGCCGAAAAAGCCAAAAAAGCAAAGGAGTACCGCAAGGAGCTCGAATTCCTAGATAAGGCACTGAGCAAGTTCCAGTACAACAATATAAAGGAGGAACTGGAACCGCTGAAAGGGCGGATTAAAAATGCCGATAAAGAGAAAAAAGAGATCCAGAACAAGCTTGAGGAGCTGGAAGAGGCGGAGGAAAAAGCGCGTAATAGCCTTAATGAGAAAGAACGCGAACAAGCCGAGGCACAGCGACGGGTATCACAGCTGGAAAGCAAAATTAAAGATGCTGAAACCGAACTGCAGATTACCCGCGAAAAGATCAGCAATGAAAAAGGGGTGATTGAACAGTATACCAGGGATATTGAGCAGGCAGAAAAAGACCTGGAAGAGATGCGCAAATATCTTTGAGAGTACCAACACCAAGCTCGAGGATTTTCACGATCAGCTGAAACGCGCCAAACACAACCTCTCCGACTCCAAGGAAAAATACTCCGAAATACAGCAGACCTACACGACCGAACGCAAAACGCTGAATGAACTAGAGCAAAAGCAAAACAACCTGAACCAGGATCTTTCCCAGCTCCAGAATAAGCGGATCAGGATAGAATCCAAGCTGGAAAATACCGAAGAGGATCTGCAGCGCATTGCCAATGAAATTAATAATCTTGAGGAACAGATCTCCGAACTTAAAGATCAACGCGAAACTCTGCGTGGGCAATTAGAAGAAGCTTCAGCAGCGCGCGATCAAAAAGAGAAGGCCATTGACAAAGCTCGAAGTCAGCGACAGCAGTTAAATATGCAGCGGGACCAGCTGAAAGATCAGATTCGCAGCTACCAGAGTAAGCTCGACTCGATCAACTCTGAGATTGAACTACTGCAGGATATCGCCAATTCAAACGAAGCGTTCCCATCCAGCGTGCAGTTTCTGCTCGAAGAACATCAGAGCGATTTCGAACTTCTGGATGTAGTCTCCAACGTCTTTTCCACCGACCAGCAGCATTCGGTCGCCCTGGAAAGTGTATTGGGGGAGGCTCTAAACTTCCTGATTGTGCAAACTATTAACGACGCCCGCCGCGCCTCAAAAATGCTGAAGGAGCAGGACAAGGGCCGCGCCACCTTCATCCCCCTTAATCAACTTTCTGGTAATCACACCGTTGTGGATGGAGCTCTTTATGAAAAGGTGCATTCTGAATCGAGGTTTGAATCCCTCAAGAAACTTTTACTCGGTAACGTCCTCCTTTTTGATTCCGTTGAAGAGGCCTACAGCTCGCTGGGGGGCACGCGAAATATTCGGGGTAACCCCTGATGGAGAAGTGATAACATCTCACCAGTTTTTCCAGAGCGGAAGCAAGAGTAAGAACGCAGGTATGCGCGTCGGGCTTAAGGACAAGATCGAAAAACTCAAAGAGAAGGCGTTCGATGTGGAGTCCGAGATGGTACAGGCGGAAGAGAAGCTGGCAAAAACCACTAGTGAGTATGAGTCGATCGATATCAGTAAGCTTGAGCGGGAACTTAAAACCAGCGAGCAGCAGGTACGTCAACTGGAACAGCAGATTAACAGCGCAACATCAAAGATCCAGATTTACGAAAAAAATATTGGTGAGCTGAAGAACCGCCGGCAGGACAAATTTGATAATGAAGATGCTGCTCGGGATGAACTCGAAGGTATTGAGCCGCGCCAAGAGGAACTGAGGGAAGAGCTTGCCGGGATCAAAGAAAAACAGCAGCAAAAGCGGGAGGCACTCGAGCAACTCGAAGAAGAACGATCCATCGCCCAAAGCCGCTACAATGATGCTCAGCTGAAGCACCAGGATCTGAAGAACAAAGTTGAAAATCATGAGCGTGAGATTAAGCGAGCCGAAGATGGGATCAAAAGCCTGAAGGAGCGGCTCAAGCACCGATCGGAGCGAAAAGAAGAGGCTAAATCGCGTATCATAACATTTCAGGGGAAAATTGAGGAGCTAGAGCAGAACCTGGAAACAGCTCGTGAACAGAAAGAAAAAGCTGACAAAAAACTACAACAGGCCGAACAAGCTAACGCAAAACAGCGCGGCCGTATCAACGAAATTGAGAAAGATCTGAAAGAGCTGCGCCACCAGAAAGAGGTGAATATGGAGTTGGTGCACCATCTCGATAAAGCACAGGAGAAATTTGAGATGCAGGCCGAAAATGTTTCTGATCACATATGGGAAACCTACGGGATTCTTATGGACCAGATCGACAAGAAGCTGCCGGAGGACAAGGACCCGGAAGAGGCCAAAGAACGAATTGCCTGGCTAAAGCAGAAATTAAACAAGATCGGGGAAGTCAACCCGCTGGCGATCGAGGAATATGAGGAGGAGAAAGAGCGCCTGGAGTTTTACGAAGAACAGATTGCCGACTTGCAGAAAGCCAAAAAGGAACTTCGCGAAACGATCGATGAGATCAACAAGAAAGCCACCGCCCGATTCAACGAAACGTTTGAGGAGATACGGAAAAACTTCCAGGATGTATTCCACACCCTCTTTAACGAGGATGATTTCTGTGACTTGGTCATTGAAGAGGATGTGGAAGACCCGCTGGAGGCTAAAATTGAGATCAAGGCCAACCCGCGCGGCAAGCGTCCCTCAAGTATTAACCAGCTTTCGGGCGGCGAAAAAACGCTGACGGCCATTGCCCTGCTGTTTGCTATCTACCTGGTGAAACCCTCTCCTTTTTGCGTACTTGACGAGGTAGACGCCCCGCTCGACGATGCCAATATTGAACGCTTTGCGGCGATGATCAAACGATTCAGCAATGAAACGCAGTTCATCATCATCACCCACAACAAAAAGACCATGAGCAAGGCGGAGATGATGTACGGCATAACCATGCCAGAAACCGGTATAAGCCGCCTGGTTGGTGTTCAACTCGATGAAATTCCTGCGGGCGCCGGGTAAAATACTCAATCCTTTCGGTGGGTGATATTCGCCATTCAATTTTGAGTGCTTAGCAGCCGTACCTCTACCTTGCCATTCTTTAAAACTGGCAATAAGATGCTACCCTCATCATTGTTATATTTTTCCCACGATTTTCCTTCTATCAGAACCTGCTGAATTTCAATATCCGGGTCTTCTGTAATATTCGGATACAAGGTATCTCCCTCGGTAGACGAGCTGATCCGATAGTGCAGGGTTACAGGCTGCCGATCTACCCAGAGGTTGGTGTACAGGTAATTAAGCAGTCCATGCTCCATGGAATGATAGGCGGTTTTGGAACGAACGGCTTTGCTTCCGTCCTCCAGCTCTCCATCGATATGTACGCGTAGAAAAGAGGCGCCATACTCTTTATCCATAAAATAATCATTCCAGAACCTGGCTCCTTTATCAAAATTATCCAGGTGCTGTTGGGCTCCGGTAATGCGGTACATATAGAGCTCCAGCATATTTCCATAGGCTTGAATCCACCACGTAGTGCTTTCTCTTTTTTCATTGGTATCCCGAAGAAAGCTGTGATGCCACGCGCCGGTCTGCGTATTAAAAGCGATCTCATACAGCGGCGTATAAAGCTCCAGCGCTTGTTCCCGGTATGTATCGTCACCAGTCAACAGGTGCAGCCGCAGTAACAGCCAGACGACCTCCAAATTGTGGCCGACATTTACCCGATTGCTCTGCTCCTCATGTAGCTGCCAATCTTGTGTAAAGCTCTCAAGCAACCATTCCTGTTCCGGTGCCATCATCTTTTCCAGTATGAGCTCAATCCCTCTAATCTGTTCATCCAGGTATTGCTGGTCTCGTGTAGCAGGATACAGGTACGCCAGGTAGCCGGAGATCGGGGCCAGCTGCGGGGTTGCTTTTTTGGTGGCATCATCCACCGAAAGATCCCGCGCCAAAATGTTGATATAGCCCTCATGCTCATCATCCCAGGCATACTCGTTCAGCAGATCAATCGATTTATTGATATATCCCCAAACACGCTCATCTTTAGTAACCACATAATACATAGCCAGCCCCGTAACCGCGTACAGCTGCATGAACATATCCTTTTTAAAATCCACAGGATTTCCCTCCGCATCTAGCTCATTAAACCAGAGCCCATGTTCGCTGTCCCAGCCATTTTCAATCATATAATCCACAATACGGTCCGCCACACTCAAATATTGATCATCTCCGGTAAGTAGATAGGCCGTAGAATAGCTGAACACATGGCGGGCAACCATCCCGGGAAACTGGCTATTGCCTTGGTACGGCTCCCACTGCCGATCCATATATGCCGGGAAGGTAGTTGTTTGGGGATTATAACCGTTTTGGGTCCACGGGGTAATTACATCATCTATCGCCTGCTGTTTCCAAACGCTGCCCCTGGCTGTGGTGGATTCCCGGTCTTGCTGTGACTCACTGCTGCACCCCCCCAATAATATCACCGTTAGGAAGACAAATACGTATCCAAGTTTCCCTCTATCCATGGCTGTATCCCGATAATTATTACCTAGTTACAATGACGAAAATTTTATCACTGCTAAAATAGAGTAATCCTGGAAATTTCCAACTGAAGATCAATTGAAAGCCATATTTTTCAAAAAAAGTGACAAAGGAGGACCGATAATATTGAATATTAACAGTATTTATTCTAGAATGAACTGCTGTCGGGGAGAAGGAGTATAATCTATTTTATCATGGTTGGATATGATCCATTTAAGAAAAGCTATTTTACTATTTGCAGCGTTGTGGCTGCTGCCTTTTTTCGGAATCCTGATGTGCCAAAAAACGGATCCCCCCCTCTTTGAACAGATTCCTCCAGAGCACTCCGGTATCAATTTTATTAACCGCGTAGAGGAAGGGGTAGGCCATAACGTGCTGGAAACCGAATTTTTCTACAACGGCGGCGGCGTGGCTGTGGGAGATATCAACAATGATGGACTTACCGACATCTTTTTCACAGCCAACACTACCAATAATGCACTGTATCTGAACCGCGGTGATCTCCAGTTCGAAGATATCACCACAACTGCAGGCCTCGCCGACTCCACCGGGTGGACCGCCGGTGCCTCGATGGTGGATATCAACGCTGACGGGCTGCTGGATATCTACGTTTGCAAAGCAGGCGAAGTGGAGGTTGAAGAACGCAGAAACAAACTCTTTATCAACCAGGGGGATGAAACCTTTATTGATCAGGCCGCCGATTATGGGGTAGACGATCCCGGCTATTGCACCCAGCCCGCGTTCTTTGATTACGACCGGGATGGCGATCTGGACCTATATATCGTCAACTATTCGGTGAAGCCGCTCTCCGGCTTCGATCTCACTGAAATACGCACCCAGGTTGATTCCTACGCAGGAGATAAGCTTTACCGGAATGATGACGGGCGATTTACAGACGTGAGCCAACAAGCGGGGATTCAGCAAAATCCCATCGGCTTCGGCCTCAGCGCCACCGTTTCTGATCTCAACAACGACAGCTGGCCCGACCTGTTCGTGACTAACGATTTTGTAGAGAGAGACTACCTGTACATCAACCAGGGCGATGGCACGTTCCGGGATGAAATCTTTTCCCGCACCCACTTGACCTCCTATTTTTCAATGGGATCGGATATTGCCGACATCAACAATGATGGGCTGCCAGATATTCTTGTCGCCGACATGCTGCCATACGAGTACGAACGCGAACGGACTTTCAAGGCACCAGATTACAGCATGTATGATCAGCTGGCCGCTAACGGATATCACCGGCAGAATATGCGCAATACGCTGCAGCTTAACAACGGCGATGGCACCTTTACCGAGATCGGACGAATGGCGGATATCTCCAAATCTGACTGGAGTTGGGCAACCGTCATTGCCGATTTCGACAATGACGGCCACAAAGATATGTTCATAACCAATGGCTTCGGTCGTTACTACACCAATCTCGATTTTTTGAACGAGATCCTCTGGAAGGAATATCCGAATGAAAATCTACCGGAAGATCCCGAAGAACTCTATCGGCTGGTGCAACAGATGGATGAGGTCCAACTCCACAATTTTGCTTTCCAGAACAATGGTGATCTTTCGTTTATAGATGTCTCCAACCAATGGGGCGTCGGTCAGCGAGCCATCTCCAACGGGGCCGCCTACGCCGATCTTGACAACAACGGCACGCTTGATCTGATTGTAAACAACATCAATGACAACCCGTTTATTTTTAGAAATAATGCCCGCTCCAGGAACGGAAACAGTTACTTGAAAGTGCGCCTGCAAGGCAGTTCCAACAATCCTTTTGGGATTGGAGCCAAGCTATCCGTGACTGATCAGGTGGGCAACCGAGTTCTTCCAGGAACTCAATCCCACAAGAGGATTTCAATCTTCTATGGAACCGGTGTTTACTTTTGGTTTGGGATCAGCTGAGGAGGTGGATCTTGAGATGATATGGCCCGATGGTGCGCGTGAAATAAAAACAACGGCCGTCAATAAAACGGTGGTACTTCGCCGTGAAGATGCCATCATGCCGCCACCAGATTCGTCAGCCACCGATAATAAAATGTTTCTGCTGCTGAACGAAAGTGCCATAGGGTTCAACTACAGGCATGAAGCAGCATTTCCGCGCGACCGAATTGATACCCCGCTGATGCCACACACGCTTTCCAATCTTGGGCCCGCGCTGGCAAAAGGCGATATTAACAGCGACAATCTACTGGATCTTTTTGTGGGAGGCGGACCCGGTCAGCCTTCTGCCATCTATCTTCAGCAGTCGAAAGGTACGTTTACGAAAGCTACGATAGATGCTTTCGAAGAACACCGAGACAGCGAAGATATCGACGCTCTGTTTTTCGATGCCACCGGCAACGGGTATCTCGACCTGTACGTGGTCAGCGGGGCAATTCGGACCCTTCCAACGGTTCCATTTATCAGGATCGCCTTTACATCAATGACGAGTTTGGCAACTTCATTTTCCTGTCAGATGCCCTGCCCCGGATGCTGACCAGCGGGTCTAAGGTCGAGGCAATTGAACTGGACGGCGATGGAGACACTGATCTTTTTGTCGGCGGACGGGTACTTTCGGGGCGCTACCCCCTGGCGCCGCGCAGTTATCTGCTACAAAATGATGGCGGGCGATTCACCGACGTGACTGAGCAGTTTGCCCCAGAACTTATGAATCCAGGCATGGTAACCGACGCTGTCTGGGCTGATCTAAACAACAATGGCCGGCCTGAGCTGGTCGTGGCGGGCGAATGGATGCCGATACGAGTTTTTGAACAAAATGCAGATCAGACGTTCACAGAACAGACCAAAGCTGCCGAACTAACCGCAACGTCAGGATGGTGGAACGTACTGAAAGTGGCCGATCTAAACAGTGATGGCTTCCTGGATATAATTGCGGGAAATCACGGACTAAATACGCTGCTCAATGCTTCAGCTATATCCTCTCTTTTAACATATCCCCAGACAAATCTGTGCAAATCGTCGAAGTAGGTCTGAAAAAGCTGCTCAAACGCATCCTTGTTGCCATTGCGAATCTCTTCGATCCATTGCTGCTTTGTTTCTACAGTATATTTTAAAGCTGTGGCCAAAAAAATCAAATTTGTTGCCTGTCAATCCACTGGGCAGACGGAGCAGTTAAGTAGATAATAATTAATACTCAATCTGAAAAACAATCCGTTTTTTGCTTCAACAGGCTGTATTTGATTGCAAATAAAAAAGAGCGTTTACGATGCCAAACATTTCAAATATCCCTTAATAATTGAGTACTAATTTCAAAAAGAACTCTCGCTTTGTATCCCTTGCAACTTCTTTAATTTCTATACTTTACGAAAGTAACAGCACAAAAATAGAACTTCTGCAACATCATGCAAAATTTTTTCCCTGGTAATATTTGCATGCAAAAACATGCTGGCAGTCTCTCGTATTACTGTTAAATTTACCACTGATGTTCCCCCACAATCTCCGTATATTTTAGTGTTATGGCCAGAAAGAAATTCGATATTCCAGAGATATTTCAATCCCCGATCATCCGCAACGTGAAAGAGGCGAACAAGGTGGTAGATCCACGAAAAAAAGATGTGGAACCTACCCTGCTCGATTTCGGCCCCGTCCGCTTTCACATTCCCCGCCATTTCGGCTTTTGCTATGGGGTGGAAAACGCGATCGACATCGCCTATAAAACGGTGGAAGAGCATCCGAACAAAGATATCTATCTACTCAGCGAAATGATCCATAATCCCACCGTAAATGAAGATCTGCAGGCGCGCGGCGTGCAATTCCTGTTCAATACCGACGGATCCGAAATCATCCCGCTGGAGTCGCTCGATGAGGATGATATCGTGATTGTACCCGCCTTTGGAACAACACTGGAAATGCAGGAGAAGCTTCAAGAACAAGGCATCGATCCGTATGAATACAACACCACCTGTCCCTTCGTGGAAAAGGTGTGGCGGCGGGGCCAACAGCTGGGCGACAAGGGGTATTCATTGGTGATTCATGGCAAGCATAGGCATGAAGAAACCCGGGCCACGTTTTCACACAGCGCCAACCATTCGGCCTGCGTTGTAGTGCTGAACCCGGAGGAGGCTGAAATCCTGGCCGAAATTATGACCAAAGAGCGACCGATATCTGATTTTGAACACTACTTTGGTCATAAAAGCTCCGATGGATTTCGATCCTCTCAACGATCTTGAACAGTTTGGCGTGATCAATCAGACCACCATGCTGGCCACCGAAACCAAAGAGGTGATGGAAATTCTGAAAGAGGCCGCCATTGAGCGATACGGTAAAGCAAACATTCTGGATCATTTTGCGGATACCTCCGATACCCTGTGTTATGCCACCAACGAAAACCAGTCAGCCACCATCGCGCTAACCGAAACCGATTCGGACCTTGCCATTGTCGTAGGCGGATATAACTTCATCGAACACCATGCACCTGGTGGAGATTCTGGAAGAGCACTTTCCCACCTACCACGTGCGTGATGCTGAAGAGATAGACGGGCCGGGCCTGATTCAGCATTTCAACCAGTGGGATAAGGAGATCAAGCAAACAGAAAACTGGCTGCCGGTAGCTCCTTCCGATGAACCCGTCACTATATCGCTGACTTCAGGCGCTTCCTGTCCGGATGTTCTTGTGGATGAAGTGTTGCTGAAAATTCTCAGTTATTTCCAGGATACGCGTGATGTAGAAGAGGTCATCAAGCCGTTTAAGAAGAAACTGGAAGAAGTGGCTTAAAGGAATCTGCGGTTGCTATTGCCATCCTTCAATTTCAACCGAAACAGGCAAGTTTTATAACAGGGTTGCAAGCAAGCCGACCAATTCTTGCACACTATTATCCCCCCACCACTTCAAAGTAGGAGACCTTCTCCGGCTGTTTGGATACAATCCTGATATGGTATTCGTCTGTTGATACTTCAATCCGCGGTGCTACAAACCCAGTCGAGTCCTCGGTGATCATAGAATATGGAACGTAGGCTGTAAATGGATTCAGATCTTCTATTTCAGCATATTCTTCGATTGGAAGGGTGTACCGCACGGTCAGAAATGGGGGACTAAAGGTAATATTTTGCCCGGCCGGGAGGTTGCGTGTTCGGATAAAAACCCTGGCATCACCCTCCGTGTATTCAGCTACATTTGCATTATATTGAATTTCATTGGTGGATAGTGAAACCAGCCGTTCGGGTTCTTCGAGGGATACAGTCGTTGAAATAACGGAGCGAATGTTTTCCAGCGTCACGGAATCGGTCTGCCAGCTGGAAATACTACGAACCAATGACGCCGCTCCGGTCACGGTAATGCTATCCGGAGAGATGGAGGGGGCTCCCACAAATCCAAACTGCTGGCTAAAATCTACGTTGATTCTCGGCTCGACCGGCACACGACGTGATATTCGTTCTTCGAGATCCAGACTTAAAATCAGCGGTTGTACTTTTTGCACATCTAAATCGGGGATGGCGTTCATCTGCTGCTGCACTTGGTCATACAAGTTTACCTCCCCGCTGGTCACATCCACAAAAATACGCGGCGGATTGTTGTAAATGTTCAGCAGTTTCCATCCCTCTCCCTGAACGCTAGCCGTAGCAAAGTCGGGCAGGTCTTCGGCCAGCGCCATATCGTCTGGGATATTACCCAGCTCAATCGGCAAGTTCACATTGAGTACATATGCACGGCTCAGGTTAACCAAAAGCCAAAGGCAGAGCGCCAGCAGAATGGCGATAATAAAGACTATAATTTTTTCACGTGAATAGTCGGCGGTCCCCTCTTCGTCTACCCGTTTCAGGAATTGGTTCCAAAAGTTAAGAAAACGCTCGGATATTTGGCTGAAATTATTCTCACTCATACTGCTAAAATTTTTAGGAAATATAGACCGGTTGCGGGCACCAGTCAATGCCTGTCAAGATCGTACCACAATCTCTTTGATGATTTTATCGCCCACCTGCTTGTTGAGGCGCTTCTGAATCTGAAACCGCTGCATGTGTATTTCGTGTCGCCAGGCGGGATCCTGCACGTGCACAATCAACTTGCCATTTTTAAAATAAAGATTATCGGTTTTTTCATTGATCTTCTCCCCTACGGTTTTGGACCAGATGGAGAGGATCATCCCCCGTTTTAGTTTATCCTTGTGCTCATAATCATCCAAAAAATTCTTGAGGAGATCTTTCAACGGTTTCGGCTTGTTACTTCTGAATCGAGACATAACTTATCAGGCATTGTAATTTACAGTTTGTCAACGTAATGATCTTACGCTTCCTGAACATGGACGGTTCCATCTTTCACTTCGTACTTGCTGTTTTTGATCCCCGAAGCTAACATACTCATTAAATGGCACGGGATTGGCAGACGTTATGAAGGTCTGCCCGGCGTGATCTTCCAGCGCATTCAGCAGTACTTCGGTTCGCTGGCGATCGAGATTGCCGAACACATCATCCAGCAAAAAAATGGGCAGATCGTCCAGCTCATCAGAAAATAAAAAAGCTGAGCCAGCTTTAAAGCCAGAGCAAAAAGCCGGTGTTGCCCCTGGAACCAAATTTACGCAGTTCAAAATCGTTTGAGATAAAATACGATTTCATCCCTGGTGCGGCCCCACAATCGTGACTTCCCGCTCCATCTCGTGCTCCTGCTTCTCCTGCAGTTTCTCTTTGTAACGTTCAGCGATTTCATCGGCCGACTCGGATGGCATGCAAAAAGTCTGGTACTCCAGCCCAGGTTCATGCTCCATCCCTGAGTATCTCCTCATATTCCCTGGCAAGGTAGACCTGAAACTGGTTCAACACTTCGGTCCGTTTGGCTACAATCCGGGCCCCATGCTCAACAAGCTGTACATTCCAGGGCTCCAGGTGAGCTTCCAGCACCTGCCTGCTACCGCGAAATTCCTGATAGCAACTTGTTCCGCTGTTTTCGGACCTTGCGGAAATCCATCAGATCGCGCAGGTAATTCGGCGATATCTGGCTGATGAAAGAATCGATAAAGGAGCGGCGTTCGGTGGGGCCTTCACTGGTCAGCTTTTTGTCCTCGGGTGCCAGTACAACCACCGGCACCATGCCGATCAGGTCAGAAAGGCGGTCCAGCGGGCTTTCATTGACAAAAATCTTTTTGCCCTCACCAGCACTGTAGGAACATCCCACATCGAAGCTTGAGCGAATATTTCCCTCAAAATGGCCCTTAATCATAAAAAAATTAGAATCCTGGTTGACGACATAGCGGTCGCTGCTGGCCACAAAACTGCGGCTCATACACAGGTAGTGAATGGCATCAATCAGGTTTGTTTTGCCCGCGCCATTGGGACCCACAATTACATTAAGATGCGGCGTCCATTCCACCTCGGTATCGATGTGGTTCCGGAAATTCTGCAATTTTAACCTGGTAATCTGCATGAACGAATGGTACGGATAATAAAGCTATAAACTAAAATAGCGAGGAGATCGGTTTCCTCGCTATTTTAAAGTAATGTATTATGAGTGCTGACCCACCGCGATGATCCTGAAACAAGTCCAGGATAGCTGAAAGACTTTGATATTTACAGACCTATATAACGGAATGTTAAAAGCATAGCCGATATATAATCGGATTGATAAAGCCCTAATTCTTTAGCTTAACCTCCGGTTAGACACCAAAAGCATCCATACCGGGGAAAATAGCATTATCACCAAGTTGCTCCTCGATACGCAACAGCTGGTTGTATTTAGCCACGCGATCTGTTCTACTCATAGAGCCTGTTTTAATCTGTCCGGCGTTGGTAGCCACGGCAAGATCGGCAATGGTGGTGTCTTCGGTTTCACCTGAGCGGTGCGATACCACAGCCGTGTAATCATTCTTATGGGCCATTTCGATCGCATCCAGTGTTTCGGTGAGCGTACCTATTTGATTTACCTTGATCAGTATCGAGTTGGCCACCCCTTGTTTAATTCCACGAGCCAGCCGCTCGGTATTGGTTACAAAAAGATCATCGCCCACCAGCTGCACCTTGTCGCCGATGGCATCGGTAAGCTGTTTCCATGCGTCCCAGTCATCTTCGGCCATGGCATCTTCGATCGATACGATTGGATATTTATCGACCCAGCTGCTCCAGAATTCCACCATATCTTCGGTGTCTCGTTCGCTGCCATCGCTCCATCGGAATTCATACACGCCTTTTTCTTCGTTGAAAAACTCAGAGGTCGCAGGATCAAGCGCAATCACCACATCTTCACCCGGCTGGTAGCCGGCCTTTTCGATAGCAGTCAGGATAACTTCTACAGCTTCTTCGTTTGATTTGAGATTGGGCGCAAAGCCGCCTTCATCCCCAACGGCCGTGCTATACCCTTTTTCGCCCAGCACTTTTTTGAGATGATGAAATACCTCGGCACCAATGCGAACGGCCTGTGAGAAACTGTCAGCGCCGCCCGGCATAATCATGAATTCCTGCAGGTCCACATTATTATCCGCATGAGAACCTCCGTTGATAATATTCATCATGGGCAGGGGTAACACCTTGGCATTCACTCCGCCGATATATCGCCAGAGCGGTAAATTCAATGCATTGGATGCCGCACGGGCCGAGGCCAGCGAAACTCCTAACATTGCATTCGCACCAAGGTTGGCTTTGTTTGGCGTGCCATCGATCTCCAGAAGTGTATTATCGATATCGACCTGATTAAAGACTTCCAGCCCATTCAGCTCGTTGTTAATAATACTGTTAACATTGTCAACCGCCTGGGTTACTCCTTTTCCAAGGTATCGGCTGGGGTCATCATCCCGAAGTTCAACCGCTTCAAACTCTCCTGTTGAGGCACCGGAAGGCACGGCTGCGCGACCCACAATCCCGGAATTTAGCACAACCTCAACCTCTACAGTTGGATTTCCTCGTGAATCAAGAATTTGGCGACCAATAATTTCATCTATAAAACTCATGATTTTCCTGCTTTTAAGTTACCCATAGGTTAATGATGGGCCGAAATGTACGAGGAATTTACCTATCGATAAAGCAGATATTGGATATATGGTCTTGTGCCTTGCTGGAAAAGTACGTTTACCAGAAATATTAGTTTTATAGAGTTTAGCCTGTTGATTTAAGCAGCCACAAAGAAACAGGTATTCGGATCAGAAATGCATTTACTTATTGAAGATATGCCACGATGCTGGTGATAGGGAATAGAATAGTATCAACCAGAGCCTAATCTCGAGACTCGACTCCCCGCTCAACGACTAAGTCCTACCACATCCCCCCAAAGGTGAGGGTGATCTGGGGAGTGCCGAAATATTTCTGGGCATCCTTAAATTCACGTTGGCCAACGGAGACACCTTGATCATTATAGCCAGTAGGCTGGTAGGGTTCCATAATCTGGATTCCCTCGTTGAAATAATAGAAATAGTACCCGAATTCTACAGTCGTGAGCTTCGAAAAATTTTCTCCGATATCTACACCGAACTTTAACTCTCCCGCGGCGCCCCACTGGGTATCGCCATCCTTCCAGCCGGAAAAGAAATCATTAATCCGTTCAATAGGAACCGGGTAACCGCCACTGGTAAGCTGAGTGGTACGGTAGCCGCTGTTATCGGTATCATTAACATAGGGATAGACAAAAGCGAGCACAGGACCGCCGGACATTGAGGCAAAAAAGCGAAAGTTATCAGAAATTTTACGAGCAAAGAAGCGCCGTTTTAATCCAGCCATAAACGAAAATGCCATGGCCCGGTTGTACTTATTTGGAATTATCTGCTGCCCGAAAAAAGGATCAGTATATGTTTGCTCACTCACGTCGCGAATGCCGGTAATACCGGTTTCAAAGGTAAGCTGTGTAAACGGGCCCAGCACTCTTGAATAGTGCCCGCCGATGCCAAAACCAAAATTGTTGATCATCACTTCAAAACCAAGGGTATTGTGCTTGCCCTCGCTGAGTGGCGTGCGGGGTTGAGGCAGATCCATGACGGTAGGTTCCTGCGTTTGCGCCGCAGTCTGGGCGGGGGTTGCCAGCATCCCAAATAAAACAACAGTACAAAGTGTTACTGACGGCAGTATTTTAGAATAGGATATAAAAGACATGTGATAAAACTAAAAAGTTGGCTACATCATGTTTGGCACATACATAATATTAAACTTTCCAGCCGCGAAAAAATTATGTTAAAAAAAGATTCCCATCTCTATTATCTTTCCCTCATGCAGATAGCTCACTCAAATTTGACTATGGCCCAGATAAAATGTTTATTCAGGCTGTTTAGTAACTTTTTAGTACCCTCATTAACCAACCTAGATTTTTATTATACCTATGGACACAATCAGCAAATTTTTGGTTTTTGGACCAGCTGATACCTTGCACCGCATGCCTGAACAGATGTTCCAGGAAATTGAGCCAAAATATTTGTACAAGTATGATTCCTCGAAGCATGACGACGTAGTGCATGTTGCTGTATATGAGGAGTATGAAAAGCAAATTAATGCCAGTGTTACGCTCACCTGTATTATTGAATGTACCGGCAAAGAAAACAGATTCGAGCTTAAAAAAACCGGTGGACGCATGGGATTCCGCGGCAGCTCTCTGGATGAGGAAAAGCGAACTATTGACGATGAGGTAACCGACTTCATCATTGATTTCTCCAAACGATTTGGCCTTACCGTGCAGGAAGTAAAAGAATCCGAATCGGAAGAAGAATCTTAATCCCCCTCCTTTATGAGCAATGCGCCCGGGACTGGACCGTCCTGTCGATGTTAGAATGGGCCACCGAATATTTCAAAGCAACGAGGTATACCTGATCCACGCCACAGCATTGAATGGCTGCTTGCCGATGTGCTGAATGTAAAACGGCTAGATCTGTACCTGAAGTACGACCGGCCGCTCTCTGCTAATGAGCTGGATCAACTTCGCCCTCTGGTAAAGCGCCGGGCCCAGCATGAGCCGCTTCAGTATATTATCGGGTACACCGATTTTATGAACGCACGCATCGAGGTTTCGCCTGAAGTTCTGATCCCACGCATTGAAACCGAACAGCTTGTTGAAAACATCCTTGGCACCTTTCCGGAGGGTTCACAGCTAACCGTGCTAGATATTGGTACCGGTTCCGGATGCATCCCGATCGCCCTTAAGCAGGAACGTCCCGACTGGGAGCTTCACGCCCTGGACATCTCGGCTGAAGCCCTGGAAGTAGCAAAAGAAAATGCAGCAATAAATCAGGTGGAGATCACCTTTCATCACGGAGATATTAAAAAGCCGGAGGCGTTTGATTTTGACGGCCCTTTTGATGTCATCGTTTCCAATCCCCCTTATGTTTTACCCGAAGAGAAAGAGACGCTGGAAAAACAGGTCGTAGAGTACGAACCTGCTACTGCTCTCTTTACCAAAAATCTCATCCATACCTACCAGTCGATTATTGATTACGCCCGGCAAAATCTGGCGGAAAAAGGTACTCTTTTCTTTGAACTTCATGACCTGCACGCCGGGGAGATCAAAAAACTGTTTGACTATGACCACTGGGATGCAAACGTTGAGAAAGATTATGAAAAAAAGCCCCGATTTCTGAGAGCTTCTCTGCAGCAATAAATTTGCATTATCCTTCCTACAACCGAATGCAAACCGTGCAAAATTTTCCAAGCTCAAAGCATGTGGATAACTTGTTGAAAAGTTTTCTACAGTCCGTCTCCCCATGTTAGGAAAAGGTAAAATCAATGTTAGCGCATTATTATGCGGTGTCAGGCGTATTTTTACAAAAACATTGCAAAAATATTAAGTCGCTGCCTCCCAACGACTTACACTGTTTAGTTTAATGTGGATAACTTTTATCAAGGAGGGTGTATTTTTTTTGACATCTGTCCCTGAAATTCTCATTTTCGTCTCAGCATTAAGCAACCGACTGACCCCATTTGTGTGGATAACTGTCTTAGTGATCAAAAGTGTGGAACTTTAATTTTTTATTTCTGAGGAGGTCAAGGGATTGAGTATTAATTCCGCTGATACGGCATGGGAGAAGTGTCTGGAAATTATACAGGATAATATTAGCTACCAGAAGTACAAGTCGTGGTTTGAGCCAATTAAACCTGTTAAGCTTGAGGATGACACGTTGACAATCCAGGTACCCAGCCAGTTTTGGTATGAGTGGCTGGAGGAGCATTATTATGGGATGCTGCGCTCAACGTTAGCCAAAGTGCTTGGCGATCATGGAAAGCTGGAATATTCTATAGTAATGGAAAAATCTGAAGATGATGACGGTACGCGATCTGTAAAATTGCCACAGCGCCCGATGCCTCCATCCAACAACAAACAACAGAATATGGAAGGATACGCAGAGTATAACCCCGGAAAAATTGAGAACCCTTTCGTCATACCCGGTATTCGCAAGAAATCTATCGATCCAAACCTGAACAGCAATTACGTTTTTGAACGGTTTATTGAGGGGGATTGCAACCGCCTGGCCCGTTCTGCTGCCATTGCTATCTCGGAAAATCCCGGCAGCAATTCATTCAACCCGTTTTTTGTGTATGGAGGCACCGGCCTCGGCAAAACGCATCTTATTCAAAGTATTGGAAATAAGATCAAGAATGAATTTGGCGATGATAAATCCGTCATCTACGTCTCTTCTGAGAGTTTTACAAACGAATTTGTACAATCGATCCGGAACAACCGCGCCAGTGAGTTCTCCATGTATTACCGACAGATCGATGTTCTGATCATCGATGACATCCAGTTTTTTAGCGGCAAGGAGAAAACGCAGGAGGAGTTCTTTCATATTTTTAACGCGCTTCACCAAGACGGCAAGCAGATTATTCTCAGCAGCGACCGCGCCCCCCGCGAAATTCCCGACATTGAGGAACGACTGATCTCACGCTTCAGCTGGGGATTAAGTGCCGACTTGCAGATTCCGGAGTACGAAACGCGCTACGCCATCCTGGAGAAAAAGCGATGGACAACGGCATAGAACTTTCCCACAACATCCTGGAATTTATTGCCCACAACTTTAAGTCCAACGTGCGCGATCTTGAAGGTGCCATCATTAAACTGCTGGCCCATGCTTCCCTGCAGAACGAAGATGACCTGGACTTGGACATTGCCAAGCGCGTGCTAAAAGATATGGTCAAGGAATCAACCACCCAGGTATCTATCGAGGCGATCCAAAATTACGTGTGCGAGTATTTCGGCATCGATACCAACAAGGTGCGGGAAAAGACACGTAAGCAGGAAATTGTGGAGGCTCGTCAAATAGCGATGTACCTGGCCAAGCAGTTTACCGACTCCAGCCTGAAGACAATCGGGCTGCATTTCGGAGGACGTGACCACTCCACGGTGATTCACGCCATCCAGACCGTGGAAGAACGTATGCAGACCAGCCCCAAGCACAAGCGCATTGTTGAAGAGCTTCACCAGAAAGTTGAAGTGGCAAGTCTTTGAGAATGTAAAATCTTAACTGCTAAATGATGAATGGGTTTGAGCTTGCTGCTTCTTTATAATCTACTGTCTCCTTTCACTATTCGGGTACATTATCTCGAACTGGTTACTCAAAACGCATGACTCAGAAATCAAGACTTATTCTTAATGGAATGCAATACCGGGCCAACCATGGCTTCTATGAGCAGGAGCGTGAGGAAGGCAACGATTTTGAAGTTGACCTGATTTTTGACCTGGACCTGCGGGAAGCGGGGCACAGCGATGAGCTTTCCAAGACAGTCAATTATGAGGAAGCGGAAAAACTCGTCCGGGAGGTAATGGAGGGGCCATCCCAAAAACTTATCGAAACGCTGACGCTCAACATCGGCGAACGGCTGTTCGGGCGATTTCCCGAGGTTCGCCACCTGGAGGTTAGCGTGCGCAAACTGAATCCGCCGCTGAAAGCTAAAACGAATTACTCTGAAGTATCGATGACATGGCAACGGCAACAGTAGGAATCGGTTCAAACGTGGGAGACCGCCTGCAGCATCTATCCAAAGCCAAAAAGTTTTTAAGTGATCTCTCCAAATCCGGGCTCCGTGCTTCTTCTATTTATATCAGTGAACCGGTGGGATCCTCCGAGCGTAACTTTTTTAATGCCGTAGTTCAGCTGCAGACCGACCGTTCACCCAGGGTGTTTATCAAACAGTTAAAACAGTATGAGGCTGACCACGGACGCCCGAAAGACCATCCGCGCTGGGAGGCCCGCACCATCGACCTCGATATTATCGCCTACGGTGACTTGGTCATTCAAAAGGATAATCTTATTATTCCGCATCCTGAATACCGGCAGCGCCTGTTTGTATTATTACCGCTGAGGGAGCTGCAGACAAACTGGGTGGACCCGGAAACCGACCGGCCTGTTGATGAACTTATTGACGAGGCTCCTTCACTCATCATTCACAAAACCAAGCTAGCGTGGTAGCAAAATGGAAAACGAGTTTGAGTTTATTGCCATCGAGGGCGTGATTGGTGTGGGAAAAACATCGCTGGCTAAACTCCTCTCCGAACGCCACAACGCCCGGCTGATTCTAGAACAGTTTGAAGAAAATCCGTTCCTGCCCAAATTCTACGAGAACAGGGAGCGGTTTGCTTTTCCCACGCAGATGTCGTTCCTGGCCAGCCGGTTTAAGCAGCAGCAAAACATGGTAAGTAAAGATCTGTTCCACGACCTGCTTATTTCCGACTACATTTTTGAAAAAGATCGCATCTTTGCCCGGCTCAATCTCAATGATGACGAATTGTCTCTCTACGACACGATCTACCATATTATGACTGGTATCGCCGCAGGGCCGGACTTGGTGATCTACCTGCAGTCCTCGGTGGACCGCCTGATGGAAAACATCCGTGAGCGCGACCGCGACTACGAGCGCAACATCACCCGCGAATACCTGAAGGAACTAACCGACGCCTATAACCATTTCTTTTATCACTACAATAAATCTCCGCTTCTCATCATTAATACGAGTGATATCGATTTCGTAAGTAACGAAAAACACTTAGATTATATAGACGAGCAAATTTTCAATCAGCCGATACGCGGCAACACTCACATTCATATCGTACCCAGCTAGCATGGTTTTACGAACGATCATATTTTTTGTCATTCTCTATTTCCTGATCAAGATCCTGAGCCGTTTCTTTTTGGGATCTTCCTCTAAACGACGGAAACCGTCGGGACCCGAAATTTTCTATCGCGTCTTCAATCAACAGCAGCAGAATCGTCAGAACTCGCAGCGCCAGAACAATCGGTCCTCAAACCGAAATGGCAATACCAAACAGCGCCTTGACGATATTGAAGAGGCAGAATTTGAAGAGATTACCGACGAGGAGGAAGAAAAAGAACGTACCGGCAAATCGTAGCCGTTCCCCTTCCCTTTTGAAACGCCTGTTCCTGGAAATCAGAGAATCCATTTCATCCCCTTAATCCCAGATGAATGTTTGATTGGAATGTCCCGCATCTCTCGCTTATCGGGGTATCCAGTGGTTATAACTCGTTGAATCCCAAAAATTTAAACCTGTGTGATTTAGTCAATCATCCCTTATCTTCTATACATCCAAAATTAATCCTCAATTAACCTATACCATGAGTTACGAAGAAACATTAGAAGAAGGACTAGCTTCACTGCGCGAAGGCGACTATGACGAAAGTCTTGATATTGCTCACAGCCTGCAAAAAATGGAGCCGAAAGCAGCCGATGGTTTTCACCTGGAGGCGATGGTATTTCAGAAACTGAACCAGTGGGAGCCCAGCGTGGAAGCCCTGGACAAAGCGATTAAACTGGAACCGGAAAACAGCGGCTATTATAACCTGCGCGGATTTGCCAAAATGCAGATGGAGCAGCTGGAAACCGCCAAAGAAGATTTTGAAAAATCAATTGACCTGGATGACTCACCCGCGGCCCACCGCAACCTGGTGCTCTACAAAATTATGGCGGATAAAGGAAATGAGGCGATCTCCTACCTGCTGGATCGCATCCGCAACAACCCGCAGGATGTGGAGAACTGGATTCTAATGGGCGACCTGATGCAGCGGGCCGGCCAAACCGAAAAAGCGCGCTCATATTACGAACAGGCCAATAAGATGGACCCTGAAAACGAGTACGTGAAAGAGCAGCTCCAGGAAATTTCGTAGGAAAGCATTTTACCGTTCATTTCTTTGCAAAAACATGATCGGCGGCTGGAAGATTACGTCATCGATATACTAACAAACGCGGGTTCTGTATGAATGAGAAGATCCTTATCACAGATGATGAAAAGGCAATGCACTTGGTATTGGACCATATGCTAAAGGACCGCTTTGATATTCTTCATGCCGAAAGCGCACAGGAAGCCATCGATATTCTCTCGAATGAACGCGTTGACCTGGTGCTATGTGATATTCACATGCCCGGGATGTCGGGTATCCAATTTCTGGAATCCCTTCAGCTTGATACCGAGCATCAAAATATACCCTTTCTTATCATCACCGGGCAGCCATCCACCGAAAAAGAAGAAAAAGCACTGAACCTGGGAGCCGCTGATTTTATTGACAAAGCGCTGATAGGCCAGGACCGGGAAAAGGTGATTGACCGCATCAGCATGAAGATATTCGAGCGGCGATCACTACAAAGAACTCGATAAGTCGGTTTCGATCAATGCAAAACAACTGGGGAACAAGCTGATCAGCGAATCCATTTCGGGCGACTTCTTTCAACATCCCGGCTCTTGTGTCTAGAGCTCAGGAAAACGTTTTGAATTTGATTATATCACCTTTTGGACCATTGCTGACAACAATTTAAATCTGATTATGTCGCTCGGTGAAGTACAAAATTCTTCGTATGGCGCCGAGGATTTGAGAAAGGAGAATACATTTCAACATATCCTCGACACAAGAGAGCCCTGCATGTACAATCATATTGCGGAAGACAGTGAGGGCATTATGGCCAAATTTTCAAAAGAACATAACCTGCCTGCAGAAATCGGCATTCCGCTTTTCGCTATTGATGAGAAGACGTACCTGAAATATAATCGCCAGATACCCGACCATGTTCCTATTTTTGGGGTTATTTTTTTGAAACGTAATAAACTCTACAGTACAAAAGAGTTTAACGTTACCCGAAAACTTTTCATCCAGGCGGGCACCATTTTATGGAGGCTATACCAGGAGATGTAGCGCTATGCGCGGCTTCATTACAAACCCGGGATAATCTGTTTGCGCGGCAATGAATTTGTAATTTGCTGTTGTCTTTTGGGTGTTTAAACCGCTATATTTGGTGCCTTTGAAAGGCAGACCAGGAATACATTTTTCTTGCCTGTGTGGGCGGGATTCATTCCTCCAATGAACTGCCTACAATGATCTTTGCATATTGTTATATTTTATTGCCTCTTGCCCTGGTGGCGGAATTGGTAGACGCGCTGTCTTGAGGGGGCAGTTCCCCGTTGTGGGAGTGCTGGTTCGACTCCAGTCCAGGGCACTCAAACCCTTGCAAGTCGTTGGCTTGCAAGGGTTTTTTATTTTTGATAGAAATATTGGTACAAATAATATCTGTTAAATAGTTTAATTTAAACCATTTCTTTTTAGAACGTTATCTCGAAAAAATATTCAATGAGCAAATTTCTCCAATTCGCGAACAACTGATTAGTAGGAATCGAAGAAAACGCTCATACGTACTGAAAGGTAATGTACTATCACTAGGAGAAATACGACAACGAAATAGACGGTTTTAGATTCAGAAATCAAGTTTTTTTATTAGTTTAACCAATATAGTGCGTTAAACTATTCCGAGTCAATATTATATTAAGACTATTTCTTATAATACCACAAAACATTCATGTCCTCAGAACAACATAAATCTGGATTCAATTTAGGAAGTATAGATGAGGAAACCCATGTCCATGTAAATGTGGAGCAACAACTTATAGTAATTACTGAAGACAAACTCAGAAACCATCTAAACAAAAATATTCCTGAAATAACTGGAAAAACAGGATGGATTCCTGCATTAACCTTAGTAATAGCTTTTCTCATTCCATTACTCACTTCAGATTTTAACAACTGGGTCTTCGAGCCAATTGTTTGGGAGGTTTTAGTAGTAATAGGCTTAATTCTATCTTTTTGTCGTTTTCTATATATAATCTATAAAAATCACAATAGTAAAACAGTAGAAGATCTCATTGAAATCATAAAGAATAAGCCTAAATAATTAATACTTGAAATAATGGAATTTCAAAACGAGACATTTACAGATAAAAAAATTGATTTAGACTATAATAGCTTTGTCAATTGCGAATTTAAAAACTGCAAGTTTATTTATCATGGAACTGGTCCAGTAGGCTTTGATAGTTGTGTTTTTAATGACGTCAGTTGGACATTTTCAGATTCTGCAGCTAACACACTTCAGTTTATGCGATCTTTATATCATGGTGCAGGTAAAGGGGGAAGAAAATTGATTGAGGATACTATAGATCAAATAAGGAAAAAATGAATCTAACCAGCACACCACTAGAGTTACTCATTCATTCTTCCGATCTATGATCTTTGATTCTATAAGCAAACAACTTTTAATCGATATTTAAGGTAAGCGTTTTGAGAAAAGTTCTAATTGTTCTTTCAATTTGAAACTTTAGTTCATTATTATAAATTAGTTCATAGTATTTAGCTATAAGATAAATTAAATCAATATCATAATGGGAAAATTAGTTATTAAGTGTCCAAATACTGGTAAGTATGTTTATACTGGCATTAGCCTTGGCAGTAAGAAAGATCTCGAGAACAATACTTTTAAAAACAATAAAATAGATTGTCCACATTGCCCAGAAATTCATACTTGGGATGGAGGCGATGCTGAATTTAGGGAATAGTCAATTACTCACAAGCTCTTTTACTCCATAGAAAAGCCTCGATGATAAAGTCTCTTGGTACCCAAAATTCAATATTACCGTACTTCGTTACCCTATCTGGCATCTTCGCTTGAGATAGTTCTTCAGTAGTCTTCTAAAAACAATAAGCTCTTCTACTTCAAGCTTATCTTCCGCCAAAAAATCTTCCCAATTTACTGAGGCGCCCCAGTACCTTCCTTGGTTCTTCAACTTCTCATCATCTTCTTTGGCCATATATTTTGAGATGTAATAAACAACCTGCCGGTGATCTTTTAATCGCTTGCATTGCGTACCGGCTTTTAATCTTATCTTATACATCCCAATTGCGGTGAGCAATTTCAAACCAGTTTTAGGATACCCACTCAATAAGGGCCTTTCTTATTTATCTTTTTCTCAATAATAGACGAGCAAAAAATAATGAGGGTCCCCTCTTTTTTGCTTCTAACCTCCAAAGATATTCTAATTCACCACCTACACGCTTTAAGCGTTTTACAAAAATATCTAAATCACTTTTATACTCTCGATCGATCAATTTTAATTATAGCTGTGTAAGCCTTCCTGAAAAGGTATCGTTTAAAAGCAAAAGCATGCTATGTACCCTATCAGTTTCCATTCAAATATTTCCTAATACAACATGCACCTCCTCGGAACTGCTATTATTCATTTCATGATTTACGTCTTGGAAGCCGGCTTCCCGGAATAACTGCATAACCTCTTTGGGCCGATAAAGATTCTGAAATACGTCTCGATTGTCAGTTACCGCTGAACCTTTGCTCTCCATAAGCTGCCTATCCCGGAACGTGCAATAAAATTCACCTCCCGCATCAAGCACTCGTTTTACTTCCCTGATGTTCTCTGACGGATCAGGCCAGAAATAAATCGTATTGCAGGTAAACACCTTGTCAAAATAATTGTCGGGATACGGTATATCGGCAATGGAAGCCTGTTTTACCTGGAGATCCCCATTATCAATCCATTCCTTATTTCGTTTGGCCGTTACCTGCACCATTTGCTCGGAAATATCAATTCCACAAATCTTGCCATCCGTAATTTGTGGTGCCAGCCTGGAAATTAACCGGCCATGCCCAAAGCCGATTTCTAATATCCTATCGTCTTCCCTGGGTGCCATAAGTTTCAGGCTGACATCCTCCATATGACTGTTTTCATGATTAAAAACCAACGGGGCCACAAGACGGCCAAACCATCCCGAGGGTTTACGCGCTTGATTTGCCAGGTAGGTTTTAATTGTTGATAACATAGTGTTCGAAATTCCTGGTTAGCATTGATTTACAAGCGTAATTTCTACCATTAATTAGTCTCGTTTCTGCTTCGCTATGGGCGTGCGGAGCATGCCACCGACCGTTTGGTCGTCCTCCCGGTCAAATTCATCCAACCCCAACTCAATGTTTTCGGGATGGGGATTGTGGCGGAATGTCCGTGCGAGCCTATCCCAGAAGGAAAACAGTGAGCTGTAATTGGAATCGGTCTCCGGCTGCCAGCGAGAGTGATGGACGCGGTGCATATTCGGGGAGACGATAACCGCTCGCAGCATGCGGTCCGCTTTTTCAGAAATGTTGATATTGGTATGATGGAATTGAACTACCGCAAACATAAGTGTTTCGTACAGCACAAGTTCCCAGAGGTAGATACCCAACAGCGCAATTAGCGGTATGCGAAACATCGAGGAGAAGAATATTTCCCCGATGTGAAAGCGATTAGCCGTTGTTACATCCATATTGGGATCAGAATGGTGGACCCGGTGAAACCGCCAGAAAAACGGAATTTCATGATTGATGCGATGCCAGGCATAGCTCCAGGCGTCAAACAGAAGTATCGCACCAACGGCATGTCCCCAAGCGGGAAGGCCCATTCCGTCTTGCAGCCAGTGCATTACGCCGAACCGGTACTGGTCGGCCCACACGGAGGCCGCAAACCAAAGCCCGACAAATACCACGGCAATCGAAGGCGGAGTCAAGCTCCGAGTGTTAGGTTCCGAACGGCATGTTTTCCTCTTTCTTGATCGAGCCGCGAAAATAACCGTAAAAGGGTTGAATACTCTCCCATGCGAACAATAAAATCAACCCTGCGAGCACGGCAATCACTTGCGTTTGTTGTAGCGCCGAAAGTAGTGCTTGCATAGCAATAGGTGTTTTGTGTTATGATTGTGATTTCTGGTACGAATCCTTCCCGGTTGTTTCCTCTTTCACTATAGCCGCTTCCAGATCCTCCAGCAGTTCATCCAGCGGAATCCGGTGAATGCGGGCCGCATTGCGAATACTCATAATACGGGCCATCAGCGAAAAAAAGCCCTCTCGCATATCTGGGCAGCCGTATTTGAGAAATACATGATAGGTCTGTGGATGGCGATCCAGTAATTCTGCTACTTTCTGGGTAGGGGTGACTGAAGAACTCATAATACCAGAACCTTTTAGGTTAAATTTTCGATTGGAGCATCCAGCTTCGGTACAAGCGTTTCCTTTAAATATGGCTTAACGCCCTCCCGGCCGGTAAGGGCTAACCATACCGGTTGGTGGTTGGAAGGGATAGTCAGCGTAAAATCGAAAAACGGGCAACAAAGCCGTTCTCTGGCCACAAACGAGCTCACTGTTTGGATGAGCTCCGTTTCTGCAGGAAGTTTAAACGCAAATCCGTCTTCGATTTCACGAATTTCACTAATGGCCTCAAAGACCGCCTCTGCATTCTGGCGGTGCTGATCACGTTGGTTGTCTTTGATAGATGAAAGATCACAAGCTATCGGTGGTTTGTTACTCATTGCGATACGGTTTTTATTCACGTTCTAATTTAAATCTAATAGAATTTAATAAACTATTCAATAGATTAATTGATTAGTTTTATACGAATATTTATTTTTTTGTTTCACTGATCAGGAAAAAATATTGAGACATGGAAAAACGGACTTTTAAAAACAAAGTGTATCAACAATTGGCAAACATTGTACAAGCGATGTCGAATCCGCACCGGCTGGAAATATTGGAGCTTTTGGCGCAGGGACGGTTTTCAGTGGCAGAGATTGCCGAAGAAACCAACATATCCGGAGCCAATGCCTCGCAGCACCTGCAAGTGCTTAAACAGGCGCAGCTGGTGAGCACTCAGCGCGAGGGCAACCGCGTCTATTACCGGCTGGCCGGACAAAGTGTGTATAAGGCCTGGAAGGCGCTAAGGGATCTGGGTATTGAGCGGGTGGCCGAGATTGAGCGCCTCATACGCCAGTTTCGCGAGTCTCGAAGTTCCCTGGAAACTTTGACCAGTTTGGAGCTGGCAAAGAAAATGCAACAGGAAGAGGTGACTATTATTGACGTGCGTCCGAAACAGGAATTTAATGAAGGACATATTGCAGGGGCGCTGAATATTCCCGTTGATCAGCTTTCAAACAGGCTGAAAGATCTACCTGAAGATAAAGAGATTGTAGCTTATTGCCGGGGACCGTTTTGCGTGTTTGCCGATGATGCGGTCGAACTGCTCAGAGAGAAAGGATTTAATGCGAAACGACTGGATGAAGGGTTTCCCGAATGGATGCTCGATGAACTACCAGTAGAACGATCATAAATTAACGTGAACTCGGTTTAAGCATTCAGCAAAATCTTCATTTAATTGCTAATTGAAGACTTTTTATTGGTGTTCATTTTTTCAGCGACGAAAAAACGAACCAAAAACGTCGCCGCCGGGTGAAATTTTTGTTGCGTTCCCTCCGCGACAGCTAAAACCATTTAACTCGATCTGCTGACATACGCAGATCTCAAACAGAAATGGTTTCTTGAACGCTCCCGCTGCAGTCACTCAGGTCAACAAAAATTTCGAAGGCCGGAAAGGGTCCAGCAATAAACTGATTTTAAATCCTCTTTATCCCGAGCTGACGTTAAATTAAAACGAGAATGCCAATTATAAAGCAAGTCGAAGGTTATGAGATCGTTAACCGTAACATTCGCGCTATTCATAATTGTAAACTTAACACAACCCGTTAAGGCTCAGGATAAAGTTCAAAAGTTTAGCATCGAGACCGAACCGGTAGCATATCTCCTGGGAGGCGCTGGAATCACCGGAAGTTACCAGTATGGACCGTGGACATACAGCATCGAAGCCTATAGAGAGCTCTCTGTCCCTGAATCACAACACGGAAACGAAGGGTTTTCCACTGCGCTCAAAGGAATAATACTGCAAGCCGAGCGCTTTGTTGCCGGGACGGATGGATTTTATATTGGTCCTGAGTTTGGAATAGCCCAGGCTGATATTACGCTGGACTCTTCGAATGAAAACAAGACGTATACGGGATATTCCCTGGGGCTCCGCGCTGGGTACCATTGGAATACCGGTCTCGGCAACTTGTATTTGAGTCCGGTGGTCGGTCTCGGATATACCCTGAATAACAGTGATATTAAGATATCGGGTGAAACGTTTGAAAGTGAACCTTTCATGCCTTGGGGTACAGTAGGAATAGGATGGAGTTTTTAGAAATGTCCAATAACTATGGATTCAAAGGTAAACATTAAGCCTTTGTTGTGGATGTTTTTAAATTCAATATCGGGATCAAGTTATAATATTTTATGGCTCTTTTAATGGCAAACCATTGTCGTTGAAAAACCATTAACATCATGGAATCCATCCTCTTCTATTATTTTTTTGGAATGCGTTCAACGTAAGATCTATAATGCACATTCAGTTGTTATGGTATTATAGTACATCTATATGATTACATCGACATCAATGTATAAGAGCCGAAGGCAAATTTGATCCCTTCCTATGATACCCTCATTAACTATGTTATTCGCGCTTATACGTTTATATTTATATACGTATATTTGTATCCGATATATCATCTGGCTTAGGGTAAGCGAAAATAGATTCTCAATGGCTAATTTAACGAAACATTTTCGCAACAAGAGAGGAAATATTGCAATCATCTCAGTCTTTGTGGTACTAGCCCTCTTTATATTCGTAGCAACACATTATGGAACTAAAACGCTCTCTGCTGTACGGGCGTATGTGGGGGCTGAAGGCCAATGGACCAAAGCCCAAAAAGAAGCTACGAGCCTGCTTATTCGATACACCGTTAAAGAGCAACCTCAATTTTACAAACAGTTCCATAAAGAGTTAGAATTGCACAAAGCATTTAAAACAACCCGACAAACGCTGGTCTCAGACAATCCAGATTACGACTTGGCATTCAAGGGATTTCAGACTGCCGATATCCATCCCGATGATATTAATCTGTTAATATGGCTGGCCAAATTTCACGAAGATATATCCTATTTACAACAGGCTTTTGATATTTGGAAAAAGGGGAACCAGAAAATCGCTGAACTGGACAGTCTCGGTCGTGTTATACATCAGACCATACAGGAGGATCGCTTTGACAGCGATACCAGAAATCTGTTTATCCGAGATATTTCCACTATAGATGCACGATTAACAGAGTTGGAAAGCTCGTTTTCAGCAACAATGGCAGATGGCGCTCGCTGGATTCGAACCGTACTCTTCTGGTCTATTATAGGATTAGGAATAATTATCATCTCGTTACAGGGTATTTCATTACCCGCAGTTATTTTGGGAATATCAGTAGTCTGAATCAGCAACTGACTAAAAGCTGAAGCCAAATTCCGCACGGTCCTCCAAAACTCTCGCGACGTAATTTACCAGATGGATTTTGAATCTGGTGACTACGAATATATGAGTCCCGCTGTAAAAAACATGCTCGGCTATTCACCCGATCAGATATTAGATAGAGGGCCTGAATATATATTGGATCGCATACATCCCGAAGATCGCAAAAGATTGGACCGGGAAATTGAGGAGATGAAAGGAAACGGAATCAAAGACCAATTCACGCCCGAAACTGAATTTCGCATCAAAACAAAGGCCGTGTTCAAGTGATTAATGCAACACAGCGGTGTTTTAGGGTTTGTTGAATAGGATGAAGGTAATCAAATTTACGAATGGGACGAAAGTTCAGGTACTGCTCGACGGTGTTGATGCGCTCTTGGGATATACCTCGAAGGTCGGTACCCTTCGGGAAGAACCGCCGGATCACCCAAATACGGTTTTCAACGGTGCCTTTATCCTGGGAGGTATAAGGCCGGGTAAAGTAGGTATCGGCCTCCAAGCTGCTCGGCAATCGTTCTGGTGACGAGCAAACGCCTTGTCGTTGTCGAAGGTTAGGGTCTTAATGAACCCAGAAGGGATATCCGAGAGCTGATCGATGATGGCCTCGGCCATTCCCTCCGCTTTTCTGGAAGTGACTTCTCCAGGGCTGGTCAGCAGGGTGGTCCGGTCGGTCAGCACCAGCAGGGCCGATTTGTGGGCCTTGCCCATCATCAGATCGACCTCGATGTCACCAAGGCGTTTTCGCTGTTCGACCACATCGGGGCGCTCGGTGATCGAGACGCGTCCTTTGATTCGGCCTCTGCTGTCTTGCCGATTGCCCCGCTTGGCCTTTCGGCCACCGTGCTTGAGGTGTTTGTAGAGATCCTTATCGGCCGGATCGCCAGTCAGTTTGGCCTCCCATATCCACTGGTAGATGGTCTCATGGGAAACGCCATCGATGCCTAAGACCTGCCAGCGCCCGCTGATCAGCTCCGGGGACAGTTTCTCTTCGATCAGCCACTGGCGGGCCTGAGCTTTGAGAGCGTCGGTAAAGCGGCTGGTGTTTGGGTTTATCTCTGGTGGCGCTGGTCGGTTAGCTGCTGAGCGGCTTCAGGGCAATACTGGTTGGCCTCCGAGCCTTCATTGGCTACATTGCGTTTGAGCTCGCGGCTGATCGTCGAGCGGTGGACGCCAATAGTCCGGGCAACCTCGCTCTGATTATGGCCCGCATCGAGCAGAGCTTTGATTTGATGACGATTTTCTAAGCTAAGTTGGGTGTATTCTTGCATAAGCAACACTAATATAACCCGCTTGGCGGTCGACCTCAGGGGTGCCCCTGAGGTCTTACTTACGTGTTGCACTTATTACTTGAACTCAGGAATGAAGGAAATTTTATCTGGGTTAATAATCAACGATCGCTGGTCAAGGATAGCAACGGTAACCCGACTGCCATTGTAGGAACCGTGCGGGATATATCAGACCGCAAGAAACATGAAGTTGAAATACAAAAATCCCTCGAAGAGAAGCAGACATTATTAGCGGAAATCCACCATCGCGTAAAGAATAATCTGGCAGTGATCTCCGGCCTGCTTGAATTGCAAAAAAATGAAGCAGATGATGAGGTAAGGCACACTCTCCAAGATACCCAGGCTCGCATACATTCTATTGCATTGATCCATGAAAAGCTATATCAGACAGAAACACTTTCTGATATAGACATTCAAGAATATATTGGAGATTTTGCCAATATGGTTGCTAACTCTTATGAGGCAGACCTACGAGACATTTCCATTACGCAAGAGGTTCAAAGCTTTAGTTTGGACATAACCAAGGCCTTACCGATTGGGCTGATACTAAACGAATTGCTAAACAACGCCTACAAGCATGGCTTTTCAGACGTAAAAAACGGGGATTTACGCATAACCTTAGTAAAAGAAAATGGAACGGGAACCCTCCGTGTTGCTGATAACGGACAGGGGCTTCCCGACGACTTTAACCTTGACAATCAGCAATCACTTGGCATGACTTTGATCCAAACACTAACTAAGCAATTGGAAGGTGAACTTGAAATAAAATCGGGTGATAAGTGGACAACATTTCAGGTTAAATTTCCCCTTAACTGAAAAAATCGAGTAGCTTTTTAAGATTATTTTTTCACATTTATAAAAAATCTAATAAGCCCTCTACTTCATTATTTTCAATAATTTAGCCCATCTAATAAAATTTATATTTACATTGAATATTGATTTTTGAGCTACACGAATTGTTGTCACTTTCATCACTAACTTATTTTTAAAAAAAGGAGGCGTTATGCCCACTACGCTCATTAAAACTACTCACCGTTTAAGCCTGAGCGCAGCATTTATTGTGCTGCTTGTCTCTTGCTCGTTTACTCCAGCCATAGCCCAGAGCAGCGATGCCAATACTAATGCTGATGCCGTGGTCTCCGACTTTCTTAACGTCTATAATTTTACGTCTGACAAAGCTGTTCAGCTTGCCGGTGCCATTCCAGAAGACGCTTATGACTGGCGGCCCGCCGAGGGCATCCGGTCGGTACGGGAAGCGGTGCTGCACATAGCCAGTGCCAATTACTTTTTTGGTTCCATGATCGGGGCAGAAGTGCCGGAGGGTATCAATCCCCAGGAAATGGAAAAATCGGGCATGGACAAGCAACAGGCTATCGAAGCACTGAAAGAGTCGGTAAGCTTTATCCAGGATGCTCTTACCACTATGGCGGCAGAAGAGTTTGAGGTTCAAATCGATTTCTTTGGCAACAAGGTGACCAAACGGCAGGCGATGTTTGTGCTGGGCGATCATGCCTCAGAGCATCTCGGCCAGCTTATAGCATACGCCCGCATGAACAATGTTGTTCCCCCATGGAGTGAATAACAAAAGATCTAAATTTCGGCTCTAAAATTTTGGACCTAAAAATAGTTCAACAAAAAAGGCAGCCCTTTTAGTGGACTGCCTTTTTTAATTTAGCTAGTAAGATGGTCGGCTTATTTGACGGTCAAAACGCCCTTCATTCCAGCCTGGTAGTGACCCGGAAAAGTGCAGATATATTCATACTCACCAGGTTCCTGGGGCACGGTAAAGGTCACTTCAACGGTTTCACCGCCACCGGCCAGACCCGTTGCCGCTACAATCTGATCTTTATAATCCGGAGCAATATAGTCATTGTCGCGCGCCTGCATGGAGGCCATGGCAAAAGCGTCTACATCTGCATCCTTATCGACGATCACCACGTTGTGGGCCATCGCTGATTTGGGAATCTGGCTTTTGGTGGTCAGCTGGATGGTGATCTCTTCACCTGCTTCCGCTTCTATGGTTGTTACGCTGAACTTCATGTTGTCAGTTCCGATCATTTCGATGGTACGCTGGGCTAACGCCGTTGAGACCGTACCGACCAATGTAAGTGCTACTATTAGTGTTATTTTTATAAGTGATTTCATGGTTATTTCCTTTTAGGATTTATGAGTATTGTTTTGTTAAAACCAATAGTTAAACTGTCGATTTTTTTTAGTGCTTTATCGGGGATTTGATCCGCAGGATAAGCAGGAATTCCTTCCACTGAACCAGAGAAAATCCGTCCAACGTGCCCCATTCGTTCGTGCGGCAGGCAGAAGTAATCATAGACGCCTTCTGCATCGATACTTAAAAACCAAATTTCTCCCGGTTTCAGCAAACCTGAATCAAAGGGCGTAGCCGCTTTTGGTATCCGCAGCGGCCGCCGGTTTTCCGGGTGGTACGCTGTAACAGTGTGCAGGCCTTCACGGACTTCAAATTGAATTACATCACCAGGCTGAACCTTGACAACCGCGGGTACAAATCGAGCGTCGGTTACTGTGCCCTTAATTTCAACTATTACGGTATCTACCCTGAGATTTCCAGCAAAAGCAGAGCCGGTGACCACCAGGATGCTGAAGATAAGTACCATAATGCGAAATATTTCATTGTTTCACATTCTTATCGATTATAGAACGAATAGTTTCAGCGGCTTCATCCATCGTCTGATTTAACCCCTCTACTCGTTTTGCAATTCGTCCCTGCCCGTCCAGCACTGTAACCAGGTTGGAGTGGGCAAAATGACCGTCACTTTTCTTCGAATACTGCACGCCGAGCAGCATGGCCAGGGTTCTAACATTGGCTGGCTCAGAGCTCAGAAAGTGCCATCCGGGTATGTTCAGTTGTTCGTATTCGGCGTACTCATGCAGCACTTCCGGCGTATCGTTTTCCGTGTCAAAGGTGATGGCCAGCACGTGTACGGTGGCACGATCCGCCTCAGCAAGCATGCTGAACAGCCGCCAGGTATCCTGTATCAAAATCGGGCAGACCTGCGTGCAGTTGCCGTAAAACATGACCACGATTACCGGCCGGCCCGAAAATCGCTGAGCGTATACGTGTCTCCACGGTGATCGATCCAGTCAACATCCAGATGATACAGGGAGTGTTCAGCGTTTATTTCGCTTGCATTTAATCCCGTTTCATGGTTGTGGTGATGCTGGGCGCTTAGGCCGGTTACCCATCCCAGGATCAGCAGTATGAATGACAGAGTTTTCATTGTATCGGGGTTGCAGTGTCAGATTCCATGTTAACATTGTAGGCACACCGGAAGCCCATGATGGCCGTAGTACTTGTTGCTTTGTAACTCATGCGCGTAATATACCGGATGGATGCAGCGTAGCTGTAGGCGTTGCCCAGCTGTTGCATGCGTCCCACGGTTCCGCAATCCAGGGAAAGATCATCGGCTACGGGCGGCTTGAAATCCTGCACCCATTCCATGATCAATCCAAACTGATCTTTTACGCCCTGGCGCGTTTCAATACCGGTGGAGCCGACCGGCGCGCTGTTCCTGGTATCCACACTGGAATACCAGCCCATCAGGGTGGCTGTGAATTGACTAATTTCTTCTGTAGAATTGAAATCCATAAGCTGTGCGGAATATTCCCATTCGTTCAGGGTGGGCAGTCGTCCACCGGTCCACTGGCAGTAGGCATTTGCAGCAAACCACGAGACGTGGGTTACGGGACGATTTTTCCCTGTCGAATTATAATCTGGGCGGTTTCTCTTCCAATGTTCCAAATACTGGTTGTTGGCAAAAACGGCAGGCACTTCACCGCGCTGCCATTGCTTGTTGTCGGCTACAAACTCGGCATATTGTTCATTGGTCACGGCCGTCATATCCAGGTAAAATGTATCAACTTGGATCGGTTTGCCTTCCACTTCGGGCATGACGGAATGAAAAGATCCCGACGGAACCAGCACCTGCCTGGGCTGGGCTCCTGCTGCGGAGGCCAGGCTCAGTACCATCACGACTGCTGCAAGAGCGAGCGTTTTAACAGGTGCTATGTTCGTCAGGAGTTTCATTGGTTTACTTCCTTATCTGAATGTTGGTTGATGACCATGTACCGTCTTATTTGCGGGGACCAGCTTTCAGCGTCCCGGTGGCCCCTTTTTCGGCATCGGCGAATTCGTGGTCAATCAGGATGTATTTGCCCTCTTCCGGCACGATCATGTCGATGGTAGCCGAGCTGGAGGCCCCCAGCAGTACCGTCTGCATGCCGCGCAGCTCGTTAAAGGGATGCCCCTCGAGCCATACGCGGTCAAAAATCCCACCGATCACGTGGAAGCTGGAGGTGCCGCTGGGTCCGTTGTTGGAAACGTGGAAGCGCACGCGCTGGCCGGCATTGGCCTCTAGCGGCTGATCGTGCAGCATGGTTTGGTGCCCGTTAAATACCACGTGCGAAGGATTGCTGTTTTGCGCAGCCTCATAATCATACTGGAACAGTTCGCCCGGACCTTTGCGCAGGTAATATTCCGACTGAACGATTACATACTCACGATCCACCTGCTGGTCCGTGGGATACCCGTCTTTGGGAGATACGACGACCGCACCGTGCTGCCCCATGGCGGTGTGCATCAGCACGCTGGGCGTACCGCAGTGATAGATGTAGGTGCCGGCATAGTTTGCAATCCAGTCAAATTTGATCGACTCTCCGGGTGCAATAGTTCGCCATTTGTCATCTTTGGCCACAGTTCCCGCATGGAAGTCCATGGAGTGGGGCATCGGCATGATGGCTGGATTTGCTTTCATAAAATTGTTATTGGCCACCTGCTGCATGAAAGGGGCTCCCTCCTTTGTTGGCTCAGTGATGGTCACCTCTTCGCCGGAGCGGTTCTTCATGGTAAAGGTGATGCGGTCGCCCTCCCGTACGTGCAGTACGGGTCCCGGCACGGTGCCGCCGAAGGTCCACGCGCGGTAGCGAACGCCGTCGGCCACTTCTATCTCCTGGACAAGAATATCGATGCGCACCTCGTGATGGGTGTTGCCTTCGTAGTCGAGCGGCTTCAGGTTCGGAAGCATGGTGAGGTACTCTCCAACGACGGGCGGTCCGTCATAATCCTCGGTAAAGACTTCCGCTTCCGGCATGCCAAAAGTCATCCCGTCCAGGGTGTACTGGCTGGTCTGGGCAAATGATAGGCTTGCAAGTCCCGCCAGCATGAATCCTACAATAAACGATACCGTAAGTTTTGAACGTTTCATAATGTGTGGTATTTGTATTTAATATTTAAGACTATTTTGTCTTTTATTGTTTCTGGTAATATACATGCAAGTTGTGTGCCAAAATGAAAAAGATGGTAACTGCTTGCTATTTGTCCTAACAGGCGCTGGATTCCGAAAAAATCAGATCTTCATATAAGAGCTATTGTAGAATTGCAATTCTCATCTACGTAGCTATTGCAAAATTGCAATAGCTGCGTAGTAACTTTTCCTAGTTTTAATATTTGGGCAAATCTGGAAAGATATTATATCAACCGATGATTTAATTCAGCCAACGACCAAACCAAATTGTCTTTGCGGTTCATCCTCAAAATCATAAGTTATCTTAACAACAGGAATTCATTTTTACAGGGGGATTGTATGAAAAAAGTACTCGCACTAGGTTCGGTTTTACTCCTGAGTTTTACCACGCTCTGCGCTCAGCAGCCCATGGAGATCGGACTTTTCCAGGATCACGCAGATATAGGGGAGACAGAGCATGTAGGTTCAGCTGCCTACGATGCTGAAGACCAGGTATATACACTTGAAGGGTCAGGCTACAATATGTGGTTTGATCGGGATGAATTTCACTATCTATTTAAAAAACTGAGCGGTGACTTTATCCTTCGCACCCGGGCGGCCTTTGTTGGCAAGGGGCAGGAACCGCATCGAAAGATGGGATGGGAGGTTCGTTCAGATCTGGGTAGCTCCTCGGCCCATGTTAGTGCCGCTGTACATGGAGATGGGCTTACCGCCCTGCAGTATCGCAGTTCCGGGGCTGATTCCACCCAGGAAAACCGTTCGCCGGTCAACAGGCCCGATATCATTCAACTGGAGCGCCGCGGTAACACTTTTATTATGTCGGTAGCCCAATTCGGCAATGAATTTACCACTACTGAAGTTTCAAATATAGATCTTGGAGATGAAGTTTATATTGGGCTATTTGTCTGTGCTCACAACGAAAAAAACCTGGAAAAAGCGGAATTCAGGAACGTTCGTATAATAAAGCCGGCCTGGGAGGGGCTGGTCCAATACCAAGACTATCTCGGCAGTAACCTGGAAATCATGGAGGTTAAAACGGGACATCGCAAAGTACTCCATCGATCACCTGAATCACTCCAGGCCCCCAACTGGACGCCCGACGGCACCAAGCTAATCTACAATCACAACGGGCTGCTCTACAATTACGATCTTGAGGAAAATCGCCCGGAAATTCTGGATACCGACTTTGCCATCAATAACAATAACGACCATGTACTCACTTTCGACGGCAGCATGCTCGGCATCAGTCATCACACAGAAGAAGCCGGCGGCGAATCAATCATCTATACCATGCCGGCTGATGGCGGAGTGCCGCGCCGTGTAACTGACAAAGGTCCCTCTTATCTGCACGGCTGGTCGCCCGATAACAAGTACCTGACCTACACCGGCGGACGTGATGGCAACTATGATATTTATAAAATTCCCGTGGAGGGTGGAAACGAGATACGCCTGACCACCGACCCGACCCTGGATGACGGCTCGGAATATACGCCGGATGGCAAGTATATCTATTTCAATTCTGCACGTAACGGCAGCATGGAGATCTGGAGGATGAAGCCTGACGGTAGTGACCAGGAACAGCTAACCGATGACAATCTCAACAACTGGTTTCCCCATATTTCACCGGATGGAAAACAGGTCGTATTTCTCTCCTATCCTGAAACCGTACCAGCCTCCGACCATCCTTTCTACAAGCGCGTATACCTTAGAATTATGCCTCTCGATGGTGGCAGCCCAACGGTTATCGCATACCTTTACGGGGGCAGGGTACCATTAATGTGCCTTCATGGTCGCCGGATGGAGAATATATATCGTTCGTTACCAACTCGGCTGGCATTGAGTAAAAATCCAGGTATTACTATGGCGATGAAATTTTTAACAGCTACCTATATCACGGGAGCAATTCTTTGAGATTAAATTCCAGCTTAAGTAGCTGACTTTCTTTTTGCAATAATACTACTCTAAATATCGATTCCAATAGTTATGTTACACTGAATAGCACTTCGGATAACAAACTCATATTGCAGGGTCCTGTTTTTAAACATCTGGACAGCTCAAGGGGGGGGGAGTGTGAGACATTGGAAAGAACATCGATCTCTACAGCAGAGAGCCAATAATATGCCGGATCTATTTTATATTAGTAAATTTTGTAAGCTTGCTACCCACTACTCTGTAAGGCGGCCGAGACATGAGATCCATTTGTTATTTGCTGATGATGCAGTGATCCAAAGAGTATAAGCTATGGATATTCACCTCAGTTTACCGATTTTCTGCTCAACGTTGGTTACTTTGGGATTCAATAACTTTGAGAGGGTTTTGAATAAAACCGGTTTTTACCCAAAATTCTATGCATTCATTTTTATTTCGTTTTCTGATAGTAGCTGCACTACTGGTAATCCCGTCGCTGGCGGATGCCCAGTTCAGGGCTTATGGTATTAAACTGGGAGTAGAATCTTCCAGTATTTCCGGGAACTATGCAGAGTCGGACAAGCACCACCTGGGCTTCAGCGGCTATATTTTTGGGGATTATCCCATTAACTCCACGCAGTCCGTTGAGCTAAATTTTGGGTATTCACGCCGCGGTTTTTACCGAGAACGGGTACAACCAAATACACAGGCTCTGCAATCGGGTTCAGCAAGAGCGCATTCCACCATGGATTATCTTACCTTCTCCTCTATACTCAAACTTGAGTATCCGCGCGGCGCTTCCAGACCATTCATAGGGATCGGACCTAAGATCGACTACCTGGTCCGTACCGAGGCGGGGTCCTTCAATTTTAGTGACGGAACGACAGTTGAAGATCCGTCGGTAACCTATTTGAAAGAGGCCGTATTTGGATTCACTGTATCCGCCGGTATTACTCAGCTTTCACTGTTTGGCACACGGATGCGTCTTTCGCTGAATTACCAATGGGATATTACCGATGCCCTGGAAACCAGAACTGAAAGTGCCAAAATAAACAACTTCATGCTTACGGCAGGTTTGGCATTCGGTTCCTGATTGAACAAGTCCAACAATTTAATATATTAAGCTAGCATTTAAGACCCTCTGAATTTAAAGCCTCGATTGCATATATACATAGTGCTTGCGGCTTTTTTAACAACCTACTTTCACTAGAAAGTATAATTTGAACCATAATCCAATACCTAACTATGCAACTTATCAATAAATCTTCATCCCTATCCCTATTTTTGGTTTCCCTGCTTGTCATTACCGCAGCCTGTGGCAATTCTGAATCGGAATCCAGCAGTTCATCAGAAAGTACCTCCTCCACCCAGCAGGAGACGATGAGCCAGGCTGCTCCCACACAAAAACTGAATCTTAATACTACTCCCGAAGAGGAATTCATGAGTATCCCGGAGGTGGGCGAAAATATGGCTCACGAGTTTGAAGAATATCGCCCGTACACAAGCATCAATCAGTTCCGCAAGGAGATTAGCAAGTATGTTGATATGGACCAGGTGACGGCCTACGAGCAGTATGTTTTTGTTCCCATCGATTTCAATAACTGCGATGCGGCTACCCTGCAGCAGATTCCCGGCCTTGATGAGTCTGAAGCTCAGCAGTTAATTGACGCCCGGCCATTCGATAGCCAGGATGCCTTTGTTCAGCAGCTTTCTGAGCTTGTCAATGAAGAGCAACTTGCCACCGCCGAACGGTACCTGGTTTCGCAATGAGTGAGGTAGCACTGGTAAAGCGATACCGACGCTTTCTGCTGATCGTTGCGGCATTCATTTTTGCCGGTTCTGCCCTGGAACTGGTTTTTATCGAACATTATGAAGAAGCCTTGCAGTACATCCCGTTTGGGTTAGCCGCCTTGGAATAATTACGGTTTTCCTGGCACTGAGGAATCCTGCCGGGAGAATTTTAAAGGTGCTTCGCTACAGTATGGGGATTATTATACTGGGCACCTTATTTGGTGTTTACCAGCATCTAGAGCATAATTACTATTTCGCGCTCGAGATCAGCCCCAATATTACGACATGGCAGGCTGTGATTGAGGCTCTTTACGGAGGCAGTCCTTTCCTGGCACCGGGTGTTTTCTTCCTCGGCGCTATCCTGGCCTATGCCGCAACCTGGAAACATCCAGAGCTAAACAGGTAACCTTCAGCTGTTCCATTCAGTTTCTTTCAACCCGTTAGCAGCCTATGCTAACGGGTTTTATTACGTAAAAGGATAAAGGGCGTTTGGGTATCCCAGGTGGGATTAAAATCCAGCTCACTGATAAAATCTCTTGAAAAGTTGCCCAGCACCAAATCAATATTGCCGTCCTGATCAACATCTCCCGCATCCATTGCCAGCCATCGGCCGTGTTGAAAAACGGGTACCGTTTGCGGTTTGAATTCCATCGGTCCGACCTGCTCGAAATAGGTAAAGGATTCCGCCGGATTATTCTGCAGATCTGCAAAAAAGGCGATGGTGGCGATATCTTTCAGCACCTGCATGGACTCGATATCCTGAGGATTCAAAAAATTACTATAGTCTCCTTGAATCGGTGTTCCGTCAATAATGTATAGCGGATCATTATTTTGAAAGGAGCTAACCCCTCGTATAATGAGAATTTCTTCAAAATTCAGTAGTAAAATGTACAGCATACTTTACTACTATTTACAATATTGCAACCGTTAGACGTTTATTTAATAGCTTTACTTTGAGAGAATTTGTAAAGTCCTTTTAACAAAGCGGACGGGTAGAATTATAAATCTGTATTTGATGTTACTTCGTATAGTCAAGTGATAAACAAAACTCCATAAGCTAGTGCTATGAAATTGCACAATCTTTTTTTAATCATATTGTCGTTTTTCTTTCTTTTGGCCTGCACGTCAAAAGCACAACAAAACAGTAATTCAGCAGAATCAACAAACATGAGTAATCAAAACATTGAAAAAGCCACCTTCGGAGCAGGATGCTTCTGGTGTGTAGAAGCCGTTTTTGAAGAGCTTAAAGGTGTACAGCATGTTGAGGCAGGCTATGCCGGTGGCGAAGAGAAAAATCCCACCTACAAAGAGGTAGCCTACGGTAAAACGGGACACGCAGAGGTGACACGCATTCATTACGATCCTACAGTGATCTCTTTCGATCAGCTGCTTACGGTTTTCTGGCACACGCACAACCCAACCACGCTGAATCGGCAGGGACCGGATGTTAGGGCCTCAGTATCGCTCCGCCATTTTTTATCACGACCAAGAACAGAAAAAAATTGCGGAAAAATCTAGATGGAAGAAAGTAGGAAAATCGGATCTGTGGGAGGATCCCATCGTTACGGAGATTTCACCGCTTAAAAACTACTCAACTGCCGAAAACTATCACCAGAATTATTACGAAAATAATCCTAATGCGGGATATTGCCAGGTGATTATCGCACCAAAACTGAAAAAATTCAGGAACGAGTTTTCGCACCTTTTGAAAGAGAACGTCCAGTAACTATTCATTTGAGGCGGCATTCGGTAGAATACATGCTGCCTTTTATTTGCCGCTTTTTCTACGCTACCTATCTCAGCTTGGAATTATCGATCACAGGGAATAGAATTCCATAAAATTTTCTTGGGATAAAAGAACTTATATCCTTAAATATTGTTTAAAGGATGTACTTAAAACGGGAATAATCACTAAATAAATTACGAGATGAAGATTAAAGCAACTTTATTGACGGGAATTCTAGCGATTACGCTGATGGGCCTATCTTTCCAACAGGCACAAGCACAGGAGCGGGCAAACAAGGAATCGAGGGTTAGTCCCAATGCAGCTGTCAGCCAAACGATCGGTACTACCGATGTCACCATTACTTATGGTCGGCCCAGTTTGAAAGGGCGTCAGGTATTTGGCGGGCTTGAGCCCTATGGTGAAGTCTGGCGAACAGGTGCCAACGAGGCTACCACGATTACTTTTTCCAATGATGTACTTATTGAAGGTCAAAAACTTGAAGCCGGTACATATGGGCTTTTCACCGTTCCAGGTAAAGAAGACTGGACGGTAATTTTCAACAACGTTCCCAATCAATGGGGGGCATTTGACTATGACAGCAGTGAAGATGCCTTGCGCGTACAAGTGCAGCCTGAGATGGCTCCAACTATGGAGCAGCTTATTTTCTACTTTGAGGATGTTAGTGAGGGTTCGGGAACAGCGGTAATGCACTGGAGCAATGTTAAAGTTCCCTTCACGATAGAAGAAGCATCCTAAAGATCGGGCCTTATTAAAACCGAATCTCAAGATAAAAATATTGACCATGGTGGGGCTATTTCCCACCATGGCATTCTTCTACTGTTTACCTTTCTGTGGGGGGCTAACTTTATACTAGCCGAAGTAGCTCTAAAAGAGATGGCTCCTATATCTTTTAGTGTTTCCCGTTTTGCGATGGGAGGCGTTGCTATGCTCAGCATTCTCTACACCCAGTGCTATTACGATGCCAAAGCCGCTAATAAACCCTTTCAATTTTTCCCGGTTATTGACCGGGAGGACTGGCTCCGCCTTCTCGTGGTTTCTATTTTTGGTGCCACACTTGCACCCTGGCTGGGTATTGAGGGATTAGGGCTCACTCACGGTGCCCGGGCTTCTATATGGCTGGCACTCGGCCCTGCAATAAGTACTGGTTTTGGCTTTATGCTCCGAACTGAAAACATGGAGCCTTCCGGGTATATCGGCGCCATCCTTGCGGGGCTGGGAACAGTTACACTGGCCTATGATGGCTTGATGGTTGAAGGTTACTGGTTGGGCGATCTGCTGCTTTGCATTGCCCTGATACTTACCGTCGTTGAATTGCACCTCATTAAACCACTAGCCCGCAAGTATGGCGCTGTAAGTATGGTGGCTATGCGCACAGTCATCGGTGGTACACTGTACCTGCTTATAGCGTCTCCTTCACTGGTTGAGGAACCGTGGCTGAATCTTGGCATGTGGACCTGGATCGCTATCCTGGCCGGTGGTGCCCTCGGGGTGGGCGTTGGGCAATGGGTAAAAGTGCGGGCACTACGTTCGTTGGGACCAACCCAGGTTGTGATCTATGGCAATCTTGTGCCGATTGCCGCTCTGCTTATAGCCTGGCTGTCAATTGGTCAGGATCCCTCTCTTTACGAAATTATTGCCGGCATTCTGATTATTATCGGAGCTATCTTGATTCAACTTATTGATGCCCGAAAAGGTCGGCACTCCCGCACGAAAGAAGATGACGAGCTCTCAGTCGTCTCGAGCGCGAAGCAGGAGTAATTTACATAGTCCCCACCTTTCAAGTTGATTTACAAGTCAACTTGTTCATAGCCTTTAAAATATTTAAAAAGGCGAATCCGCTTAAAGATTCGCCTTTTGATATCTATCTAGATCAGTGCGCTAGTAGCTAGAACTTGTACACCATTGTCGCAAAGAAATTACGGCCAGCATTCACAAAGTAGCCGGGTTCTTCATTCACCCCGTCAAAATTGGTATCTACCGGTGCTCCGCTGGAGTAGTAAATTTCATCTGAGAGGTTATTTACCTCCAGCCGGAAAGACACATCCTCCACGTCGTAGGATACGGAGACATCCAGTACGAAATAAGAGGGCAACATCATCTCAGGATCATTTGTTAACTCCAGGTACGATTCACTCACATATTTGCCCGCCAACCCGATAGTTGCATTATCCCACGGAAATACTCTGACCTCTTTGTTGATGATCCATTCCGGACTCAATATTGGCGTCTTTTCGCTATAGGTTTTTCCGGCACCTGTGGTGAACGATTCTATTTCGCTGTGCATATACGTGAGATTCCCCCGGAGAGACAGGAAATCAACGGGCAGGTAGTTCCATTGAAGCTCCAAGCCTGTTCGGTAGCTTTGCGGTATATTTCTTCTCTTCTGGACGCCAAACGCGATAACCTCACCGATGGGTGCAATTTCATCCTCAAAATCCATAAAGAAATAATTGGCTTTAAAAGCCAGGTTCTGAAAGTTCAGCTTCAGCCCACCTTCATAATCATTGACATATTCCGCCGAAAAATTATCGGCTCGTGTCTGGCTGTAATTCGCCGGTCCGAGACTGAATCCGCCAAAAATATCTATTCGTGTAGGTTCTCTTCCCATTCGCCCGGCTGAAGCATACGCTGTAATATGCTGATCAAATGAATAGCTGATGCCCGCCTTTGGATTGATAAATGTCCAGTTTTTAATGATATCCCCTTCTGGAGAAATGCCAATGTAGGCGTAGGCTGGCTGGACTGAAAGCGTAGCAGTACGAATTTGAAGATCTGCGAAGATACTCAATTTCTCACGGGTCCACTCGGCTTTTCCAAACCAGCTCACCTCTTTTTTATCGGAGGTTTCGTAGTAATAGGGATTTTCAAAATCAGGCGCAAAAGATTCCTCGTTCACCCGGTTGAAAATATATCCGTGAATGCCGGAACTGATCTCCCAATCACCGGAATTGAAAAAGGCGTTGACCATCAGCCCATAATGATCGTTATAAAGTGGATAGTTGATCTGTGCCAATGTTGAATCTGTATCGGAGTAGGTGTACAAATAATCCCCGCCGGATCCTCCATAATAAAGCGATGATGTAGTAGAAAGCCGATCGCTAAATTTATGTGTGACGCTGCAACTGTACCCAGCCGCTGACCAAAATCATCCTTGTCGTTTTCATTCAGGTAGTTGGTGCGTGGATCGTTTTGCAGGTCGCTCTTTGCAACCGCGGAATAGCCCAAGCCATTTTTTGAGCGGGCATCGAAGGCGTTGATTTTGATCATATCCTTTTCTCCAAAATATCCGCCGGAAAAGAAGAACGAGTATGCGTTCGTGCTTGTGTTGTAGCGATAGCCATCCGATAAGATCCGACTATAACTCCCGTAAAGTGACCACTTGTCATTGATCATTCCTGATGAAAGGCTGGTATTCATCCGGTAGCTATCGAACGAACCCAAGCCCAGCTCCACCTGTCCCCCCTTCTCACGATCGTTGATATTTACAGATTCAAAATTGATAGAGCCTGCATAGGAGGCCACCCCGTTGCTGCTCGTTCCGACGCCCCGCTGTACCTGCACTGACTCAAAACTATTGCTGATATCCGTAAAGTTGGAAAAAAACACGCCGTGATCGATCATATCATTCAAAGGTACACCGTTGAGCGTCATATTAATTCGCTCCTGGGCCATACCCCGCAGGCGCATGCTCCCGTAGTTGGCCAACCTGGTTCCCGATTCAGAATAGGAAAAAATAGCAGGTGTCAGATCTTCCAGGTAAAACACCGGTTGTTCTCCGTTGTAAACCTGCTCAAGCTCCCTTTGTCTCACAATACTTTGTACTATCGGGAGCATCGGTATCAGCTCGTACGGCCTGTATTACCACCTCTTCCAAGCTTATGGTGGGACTCAGATAGATGGTCATATTTTGCTCTGGCTCAACCTTTTTTGTTGAATAGCCTACATAGCTTATAGTTAGCGTTTCAGCCTTCTGAGAGATTTCCAGGCTGAACGTACCATCAGCAGCAGATGTAGTACCCCGATCCGTACTGGTTATCGAAATATTGGCCCCGCCAAGCGGTTCTTTGGTCTCCACGTCGAGTACGGTTCCGGTTATTGTTTGTGCTGAAAGATATACTGGCGAAATAATGATTAGAAATACCACCGCTGCCAGTTTCTTAATTAGAAATGAACTCATAGAATCCTCCATCTTATAGATTAGTAAGAGGAGGGTTACTTGCTAAATTCTGATACGAGAAGTGCATCAGGTTTCCCTACGCCGGTATTAACCGGTTCAGGTTCTCAGGGTATGATCTCAGCCCGCAGTTGCAAGCACCCCCAACCAATGGGTATGTTGAATTTTCAGTGCAAAGATACAGCCGTGAATATTCATTTCAAAAAGAATTGACACACCAAAAGAAAATATGTAAATTGTCGTACAATAAAGCGACATAATACGATATGGACAATAAATCAATCCAATACCTGCTTAATGAACCCGCTATCCGTTACAAGACCTCATCCAGCCGTATGGAACTGGTAGAGCTTTCAAGAAAAGGAATACGCAAAGATGTGCTAGACAAGCTGGCCGACACGCTGGGTGTCTCCATGAAGCAATTTGCGCAACTCCTTCCTGTAACCGAACGCACCTTGCAGCGCAGGGAGCCCTCCAGCCTGTTAAACCGTTCCATTTCTGAGCACGCTATCCTTATTGCAGAAATATTAGCTCTGGGGCTTAACGTGTTTGGTGATGAAGAAAAGCTCCAGCGCTGGATGCATGATTCCAACATAGGGCTTGGCGGCCATACACCCTTCTCATTACTTGATACAGCTATCGGTGCCGAACTGGTCAAAGATGAGCTGAATCGAATGGATTACGGTGTACACTCCTGATCTATGTTTCTGTATCGGCTGGCAAAAGAAAAATATATACGGGATCTCTCTGGTACCGGGGCCCGGATGCATGGTGGACGCTGGAATAACACCGGCGCTGCTGCACTGTATACATCTGCCCACCTCTCGCTTGCCATTTTAGAATTCCTGGTACACACCAGTATTCATGCTCTGCCTCCCAATCTCTCCATTCTTACGCTTTCAATTCCCGATTCTTTTCAACCTGACGTAGTTCCCATTGATGAACTTCCAAACAACTGGCGAACATATCCCGCTCCCGGCAGCCTGGCCGAACGCGGTACTGATTGGTTGCTTTCCAGAAAAAACCCGCTGCTAAAGGTTCCTTCCGTCATTGTACCTCAGGAATGGAATATTATCGTCAATCCTTTACACTCGAATTTTGACAAAGTGGAGATTGAATCGGTTTCCAGTTTTGATCTTGATTCCCGATTTTTAAAGTAGTTGATCCTTTTAAAAAAATATTTGCCATGCAAAAACTGTCCCTCTTTTGCTGTAGTTTAATACTCGCAGCATCGCTCGGTTGCCAACAACAAAAAGCACCTCTGGAACCGATATCCACAGAAATAGCTCCCAATGATATTCAGGTTCATATCAGCTACCTGGCCTCCGATTCTCTAAAAGGACGGGAAACCGGGACTCCCGGCGAAGCCAAAGCCGCCAACTACATAGCGGATCATTTTGAACAATTCGGACTTCGCCCGCTTGGTGATGAGGATACGTATTTCCAAAAATTTACCGTGAATATGGACCAAGCAGCAAGTCCCCACCAAAAAGATACAAGTTCAGACTCTGGAGAAATGCGATTGGCAAGGAATGTGGCAGGTATGATTGCGGGAAAAGATCAACCGGAAACGTATCTGGTCGTTGGTGCACACTATGATCATCTTGGCATGGGTGAATTCGGATCGCTGGCAAACCGTCGATCAAATCGCATCCACAACGGCGCTGATGACAACGCTTCGGGCACAGCAGGCATTCTTGAACTGGCTCACTATTTCAGCCAAAATGCACCGAGTAAAAGTATTATTTTTGTAGCATTTTCAGGTGAGGAGATCGGGCTGCTGGGTTCTCAATACTTTGTAGAACATGCCCCCGTACCGCTCGAGCAAGTGCAGGCGATGATCAATCTTGATATGATTGGACGAATGCGCGACCAGCAGCTCATGATTTTTGGAACGGGATCGTCGAATTTGTGGGATAATGTTGTATCTGAGGCGAATATTGATTCCCTGGATATCAAGCTCATTCCCGACGGCACCGGCGCCAGCGACCACACCAGCTTCTACAACCGACAAATCCCTGTACTGCATTATTTCACAGATACCCATGCCGACTATCACCGTCCTTCGGACGATCCGCAATACATTAACTACCAGGGCACAGATGAAGTGTTGGAGCACCTGCGGCGATTACTGGAAGCATTGGACAGTCTGGAAGGCGATCAGTTGGCTTTCACTGAAGTTCCTGCCGATAAACAGCAGCAACAGATGAAAATTGAAGGCGTTACGCTGGGTGTAACCCCAGATTACGGATATGACGGACCAGGCATGCGTATAACAGGGGTAAGCAGCGGAGGTCCGGCTGAAAGCGCAAATCTGCAAAGTGGTGATATCATAATCAAACTAAATGGGAAATCTACCAGCGATATTTACGAATATATGGAGGTTCTCAATTCACTGGAAGAGGGCGATTCCAGCACGGTAACGGTAAACCGCGGCGGCCAGGAGCTTACCCTTGACATTCAGTTTTGAATATAAAAGTTGAGAACCACATTACCTTGGAATGCTGAAAGAAAAGCCCGGAGGCCTCTGGGACTTGTACGTTCTCAAAAAAGCTGTTGAATTTTTCTTATTGTCCCACCATAAAAATGGCGTTGCCAAACAGCAGTTTACCGCTGTGCCAGAAACCGCGAAACAGGGGGTTGTCAATCATATAGATTACGCTGCCTTGCCCCATTTGTTCAGCTCCAAATACAAGCGTGTCTTCTAACTTTTGTTTTGCATTGTTCCCTATAAAGCCACTCACATGGGCATTTTCTTTCGCCACACCTACATTCCATCCGTCTTCCAGGTATGCAAAAGCATCGCTATCGAGTTTAAGAGAGAAATAGTTATTGTTATATCCATAGCCAAGAGGGTGGGTTGGATCCATTGTAACCTTAAAGATAGATCCACTGTTGAAGTCGCTTATCTGCTTGCGCTGGCGCTGGTTATAATCGCCTAGATCAGTATTTGTATCTTCTTCTTTATCCTGTTCATCATCTTCTTTGGGCTTCAGGCCAAAACCCTCATGGCCGGAGATAATCGAGTTAGCTCCCTGAACTGCTACAATACGCCCCCTGAGGAGACCCAATCTTTGATCTGTTCAATCTTTTCATCACTCATCCTGCTGCCGTAATACCCATCGGGTAGGATAAGCACATCGTATTGACTCAGTTTAATGCCCATAGTAAAATCTTCCATATCAACCAGTGTAACGGGGTAATCGATCTGCTTGTCAAAAAAGTGCCAGATTTCTCCCACGTTGTACGAAGACGTACCATCGCCTGAAAGCAGGGCCACCCGGGGCTTCTCCATATATTCTACCGCACCCGAACCGAAATCAGGACCGGACTCAACAAATCCGGTGGGTACGGCATGAACTTGCTGGTTGAAAGAGGTAGCCGTTTCCTGCACGACCTCATCAAACTTGGACCCAAGATGTTTATTATCATTACGGGTTATGATCAAGGTTCCCGGCTCATATGTTCGTCCCTGTATGGTGAACTGCTCGCTGGCAATCCGGGTTTTCACCTCCTTATTGAGCAGACCAGAAAGCATCTGCATATCGGTCATAGTTTTCCATTCGGCCAGGTATGCGTAGGGAGATCCCGATGAACTATTATCTACCACTACTTGCGGAGCACTTGCCGAAACCGGATTGATTCTGTCAGTAAGCGCGTAGCCGTCCAACCCCATTGCATAATGCTGACCCCACGCGGTAATATCGTAGGTAAGAGAATCGCTCAGTTCCGGGTTGGGTTCAAAGAATATACGCGCCAGTACCGACTTCGGCTGATAGACGCTGACTACATAATCATTCGTTGTGACTTCCACACGTTCATTTTGGCCGGTCGCATAGTTATATCCTTTGTATGTACGATTTCTGGGCGCTTTGCCATAAGCAATATGATGCTTATCCAGCAGATCGAACATCCTTCGGAGTTTATCGGGATCGTTATCGCCTTCAATCACGAAGGCTTTGTATTCTCCTGCAGGATTTTCCATGGCATCCTGGTAGTAGCTCGCAAATTCACTAACCACACGATTGGCATGCTGAGATACTACCTCCACGGTAGACATCCCGGTAATATGGTGGTGCGTCAGCCGGTCCTTGAGCGTCAGCGTATCGCCCCCAGTTTGGAGTACTTCCAATCCTTTCTGCCCAGCCTGCTCGTATGTCATGCCAATGGCACCATTAAAAATTGGGTACGTATCACCATAGCTGGGATAGAACAGGTCAAAAATTTCACGGGTAAAATAGAGCCAGTTATTTCGATCAAAATACTCGGCATGGTTCTGCCCTATGGTATACTGGAACTCCCGCTGCCACTCGGTAATCGCCTTGTGAAACGGTTCGGCCGCGGGGGCAAAATAGTATGGTGAGTTGTGTCCCTGCTCGTGGAAATCAACATGAATATGAGGCAGCCATTGTTGATACACTTCGTTACGCTGTCGAGATTCTTTCTGGGTGAGCCACGCCCAGTCCCGGTTCAAATCAAAATAATAGTGATTGGTGCGTCCCTGGGGCCAGGGCTGGTTTTGTTCGCGGGCATCGAGGTGTGGATTAGGCTCATCTCCTGCGGTTTCCTTATACCAGTGCACGTAGCGATCGCGCCCGTCGGGGTTAAGCATGGGATCCATGATTACCATCGTATTTTGAAGCCACTGTTTAGATTCGCTGTTACTTGGATTCACCAGCTCGTAAATTGTTTTCATGGCGGCTTCGCTGCTGGAGGTTTCATCTCCGTGCACGTTGTAACTTAGCCAGACGATCGCGGTGGAATTTTCGGTCGGTTCGCCCTCAACCAGCCCGGTTCGTTTCAAGTTATTGGTGCGGATCTCTTCAATGCGATCCATATTCTCCTCGGTAGAAACCGTCACATACACCAGCTCACGACCCTCGTTGGTGGTGCCATACTGCTGGTATGCGACCATCGGCGATGCTTCAGCCACATGCTTAAAATACCCGATCACTTTGTAATGAGGCGTCCAGTGTTCGCCGAGCTCATATCCCAGGTACTGCTCGGGTGATTGTAAATCAGTTTGCGCCGAAACATTGATTGACAAAAACAGAAAGGCGACTAAAGCCAGTAACGATGATTTTAGCTGTATTCTCATTGTGCTGATTTCTGTGGATTGGGGATGTTCTTATTTCCTATTTCGTATAAATAATGAATTCCAGCCTAAATCAGAGGCTCAAAAACTTCATTCCTTTGCATTTTCGCTTTCTATCTGATCAACTACATCTTCTACGATGGCATTCGGAATAGGGATGGAGAGGTTGTAATGGGCTATTTTCCAGGTTGAATCCTGCCGAACGAGTACGCCTGTTCCACGGCTGGGTCCTAAATTAGGAGTATCAAGCGCCTCATCAAACCAGGCGGTTTCACCCGTATCGGAAAAATAGACGTGCCGCTTTACCGGGATAAAATTCCAGGCATCACCGCGATCAAAATAGGACTTGCTCCACGGCTTAAACTCTGCAATAGTCCAGCGCTCGGTGGCATCGGTACCCATAAAAATGGCACTGTCTCCCGTAAAATGATTAAAATATCGGTCAAAGTCGGCTTCCGCGGCGGCGTTGTGCCAGTCATCCAACACGCTGTTTACTGCCCCTTTGGAGGGAGTATATTCAGTTGGGGACTCAGACGAGGCACATCCGATCCAAAAGCTGACCATCAGAATACACACCAAAAACAGATATTTCATACTTACAATGGATTATTCTTTCGAATGGTTGATAGTACTAAATGGTTTTTAATTCACAAAATTGATCGCATCCCGGTAATTGGGATTAGAAACGCTATTTTCTAACTTCTCATCAGCCGAAATATTTAACTCAACACTCAGAAGCTTTTCCTACTATGTCCATTACCAATCAGGAGGTTGCAAAACGACTTCGAGAAATTTACCAATTGATGCAGCTGGCCGGCGAAAATCGGTTCCGCGCCATCGCCTTTGACCGCGCCGCTCAAACCATTGAGGGGCTCGGTGAAGAAATTAACCAGTATATTGAAAATGACAATCTGACTGACATTAAAGGAATCGGCTCATCGATCGCCGAGGATATCAAATCCTATTACGAAACCGGCAAGATTGAGGTTTTGGATGAGCTTAGAGAAAAAATACCAGCCGGCGTGATCAAATGGCTGGATATTTCCGGGCTGGGGCCTAAAAGCATTGCCAAAATCCACAAAGAGTTGGGCATTACTGAGCTGCATGAACTGAAAGAGGCCTGCCAGGATGGACGCGTGGCCTCACTCGATGGACTCGGAGAAAAATCAGCCCAGAAAATCGTTAAATCAATCGAGTGGATGCAGCAGTTTGAGGAGCGATGCCGCCTTGATCAAGCTACCGAAATTGCCAAACCACTGTACAATTTCCTGAAAGACCTTGAGGGCGTTGAACATATTGAAATAGCTGGTTCCCTGCGCCGATCCAAAGAAACAATCGGAGATGTGGACATCCTGATTGGAGCCGATCGAGAGCATGCGAGTTCCATTTTCGATGCATTTATAGATCACGAACTTGTAGTGGATGTACTGGGCCGGGGGGATACCAAAAGTTCTATCCGCAGCAAGGATGGGCGCCAGGTGGATCTGCGCATCGTGAAACCGGCCGAGTTTCCCGCGGCGCTGATGTATTTTACCGGCAGCAAAGAGCACAATGTGGTGCTACGAGGCAGCGTGCCCGCGAGCGAGGCATGTCGCTTAATGAGTATGGACTGTTTAAATTAAACAGTGAGGGCGATACCGATTTTGATAAGCCGATCGATTACCATTCTGAGAATGATATTTACGAGCAGCTGGACCTTCATTTTGTACCCCCTGAGCTGCGAGAAGACCTTGGCGAATTCAAAATTTTTGAAGAGCAGGAAGAACTGGATTTGGTGGAAGATGAGGATATTCGCGGGGTTTTGCATGCCCACAGCACGTGGAGCGACGGAAAGTATTCTGTCCGGGAAATGGCCCAGGCCTGCCTCGGTCGAGGCTATGAATATTTGGGGTTGACTGATCACTCCCAGACGGCCGCATACGCTGGCGGACTTTCTCCCGATGACGTACAACGGCAGTGGGAGGAAGTCGACAAACTGAATGAGGAGTTTAAATCAAATGGTGTCAATTTTCGAATTTTTAAAGGTATTGAGTCCGATATTCTGACCGATGGCAGCCTGGATTATGAAGATAATCTGCTGGAGCAGTTCGATTTCGTTATCGCCAGCGTGCATAACGGCATGGATCTTCCGAAAGCTAAAATGATGGAGCGTTTCCGAAACGCAATTACCAATCCCTACACGCGCATGATCGGGCATCCCACCGGGCGGCTGCTTTTGAAGCGCAACGGAAGCGACCTGGATATAAACGAACTCGTTGAGCTGGCTGCCGAGCATAATACGGCGATCGAAATCAACGCCAATCCGCGACGACTGGATCTTGATTGGCGGCACGGCAACAAGGCGCGAGAGGTCGGCCTGATGTCTTCCATAAATCCCGATGCCCACACGACAAATGGCATTGATAACATTATGTACGGTGTGCAGATTGCCCGGAAGGGCAAGTTTGGAAAAGATCGAATCCTCAATAGCAAATCGGCTGACGAAGTAGCTGACTTTTTCAGCGACAGGTAAAAAATTATCAAATCATTTTTATAAAGTCGTGGTGGAATTACGAATGGGATTGAAACTCGTTTGTTTTATCGGCTTAATTATGACTTTCCCCTGGGCCAGGCAAGCATAGCCAAGATCAAAATGCAGCCTCTGTCAATTACATGCCGACTGGTGAAAGGTAGACTTCTTAATTTTGTGATTAGCCCAGGTTTCTAAGAAGAAGCACAAATTCTTTTATGCAAGAATGCAATAGATACAATCATCACTGCAAATCGGGCCAATCTCCCTATTATCTCTAATGAATGGTTTTAAAATCAAGTAACTTATAATTTAATTAAAATAAGCCCACCATTTACCGCTACACCGCTATTCTACTATTAACAATCATCGAAGTGTAAAATGAGATTACAGATAATCCTGCTAACATTTTTATTGCTTACAGTTGTAGCCTTTAAAACATCAGCTCAGGAAGTTCCCTTCGTCTACGAAGTTGAAAATACGGAAGCAGATCTTACGGAATCCCCACTACTTCGATCAGTGAACTTCCAACCATTGAGTCCCTGCCCAATCCATTTGCATGGTCTGACACTACTCGTGGAACCATTTCCAGCCACTCTGACTGGCGGTGTCGACGAGCCGAGATCGGAGCTGAAATTCAACATTATGAACTGGGACCAAAACCGGCTCCACCCGCCAACCTGAAAGCCCGCTTTTCTGGTGACACCACCCTGACGGTGACCGTAACAGTAAATGAAGATACTCTCACGATGACAGCGTCCGTAACAGTTCCCGATGGGAAAGGTCCATTTCCGGCCATTATTGGGGTTGGTTTCTCAGGAACAGGGAGCCTCCCAACCAATATCTTTACCAGTCGTGGGGTTGCAACTATCCAATACAATTTTGGGGAATTAGCACCGTGGGGATTTGATGTTGAGCGTGGAACAGGAGGATTTTATCAACTCTACCCGGATTCAAAAGCAGGTTTTTTTGCCGCCTGGGCCTGGGGTATAGCCGACCGTATCTAATGGACTGGAGGAGACCTCGGTGCATAACCTCGACCTCTCGAAGCTTGCCGATAACCGGATGCTCCTTTGCCGGAAAAATCGCGCTATTTTCCGGCGCATTCGACGAACGTATCGCCCTAACGATCGCACAAGAGCCGGGTGGCGGCGGTGACGCAGCCTGGCGGGTCACAGAGACCCTGGAGGGAGAAAGAGAAACATTAGGTAACGCCCAGGGTGCTCCCTGGTATCGTGAAAATCTCAGCCGATTCAACAATGCAGTTACCAAATTGCCGTATGACCATCATGAGTTGATGGGCATGATAGCTCCAAGAGCCCTCTTCGTGCTTGGAAACCCCGACTTTGAATGGCTGGCAGAAGAGTCGGGGTACGTTGCAAGCAAGGCCGCCCAGGAAGACCCGGCAACGCGCTGGGCATCCCCAGAGCCAGATTCGGCTTTCTCCAAGGTCAGGAGAAGGCGCGGGCGCTGCCGGCTCCCGGAAAGCCAGGTACCAGAAGTAGCCGCCTTTGTAGAAAAATTTCTGCTTGGCAACGAGAAACGCCGATACGGAGATATCGCCGAAGCCCGTACAACCCCGACCTGCCCCGCTGGATCACCTGCGCAAACACCCGCACCTTGCGGATACGCCGACCGCCGAACGATTAACCTGGCAATGTAATGTACCCGGCTGCATTCACTGATAAACGCAATAAACTGATCATCATCGATCATGAGCTTTTTCCCATTACACGTCACGACTGTACATCCCGGACTCATCGTTAACTACTCCGCATATGTACTGCTGATGTGCATCTCCGGTGTTAGATACCGCGATGCAGCGGATCCCCCAAACGGGTAATGCTTCCGGTCACCGATGGAATGGGTGGGTACCTGTGAGCACCTCGCAGCAACTCACCGAGCCCCGCAACATGGCCGCCCAAGCCGATCTACGCGGCAATACGCTCCGCCAGATAGCGCCATGTTTCCCTGGGTGGCAGCAGTTGCGCGTGCGGCTGTCTAACGAGTTTGGCACTGCTCCTGTTAGCATAAATGCCGCACACATTGCTGCTTCGGCCGGGGCTGATTCCATCAAGCCCGGCACCGACCAAGCGCTTGAATTTGACGGTCAGTCGGCCATAACCATACAGCCGGGAGAAGCCGTGCTGTCAGATCCCTTTTCCTTCAACTTGGAACCACTGTCTAACGTAGCCATCACCCTGCAAATCGATGAAATATCGTCGGACATTACCGGGCATCCCGGCTCCAGAACCACTTCATATATAAAAACCGGTAGTCACGTTTCTACATCTGAAATGCCCGAGGCCGCCCACACCGATCACTGGTATCCTGATTGATGCCATCGATGTAATGGCGCCAGATCCCGCTGCCGCTGTTGTCACTCTGGGAATTCCATCACGGATGGACGCGGGTCCGGCACCAACGAGCAGAACCGCTGGCCGGATGAACTTGCAAGGCGCCTGCAGGATAATTCTCGCACGCAACATGTGGGCGTTCTGAACCAAGGTATCGGGGGTAACTGTGTTCTTCGGGCATGCCTCGGTCCGGCCGCCCTGTCTCGTTTCGAGCGGGATGTTATAAACCAAACCGGGGCCCGCTGGCTGATTATACTGGAAGGCATTAATGATATTGGTCAGGCGCAGGGAGCAGAACAGGCAGAAAAAGTGGCGCAAGGTCTGATCGAGGCTTATCAAAAGATGATTAAGAAGGCCCACAGCCAGGATATAAAGGTATATGGGGCAACCCTTATGCCGTTTGGAGGCTCTTTTTATGATGGGCCTGAACGGGAGGAGGCCCGCCAAACGGTCAACGAATGGATTCGCACCAGCGGGGCTTTTGACGCGGTTATTGACCTGGACAAGGCACTACGCGACCCGGATAATCAACTCGCCTATTACCGCGGCCGCGGATACCGGCGACTACCTGCATCCAAACGAAACGGGCCATCGGATGATAGCAGAGGCCGTTGATTTGGCCCTGTTTATGAATACTCAGGAAAATCCCTGAGATCAAATACCAGAGCGAGGAGCCGAACGGAAAGGTGAGAAAATTCAATTCATTAGATCAAGGAAGTAGCTTATGGTACTCCTTTATACAGAAAATGGGATGCATCCATTTTTACAAGTAGCAGCAACACAATTAATCGTAATAACCTGTCCAGGAAAGGGTTAGAGATTTTAAAACGTGTTCAGCTGTCAGGTTGCAGATGGGATATTGGATTATCATTCTCCGATAAAAATACTTACAGTTTAGATTTCTTAAAGGTTAATATTTCCAATACCCTTAACTTCAGCTTTCTGAAAGTTGAGCGTAAAAATTGTGCCGGTTTTTTCCGAACTATACACGTAATCGCCATTAAGCTGCTTGGACAATGTGTCAATCAATTTTAAGCCGAGGGATTTTTCTACGGAAGAGGATCAAAATCATCTGGCAATCCCCAGCCATCGTCTTTTATTTTAAGATATATTTGACCGTCCTCTTCTGAAACACTGACCCACAATTTCCCAGAATTCCGATTTTCAAAGGCATGCTGCAGTGCATTGGTAACTACTTCATTTACAACCAGTGAGCATGGTATAGCTTGATTAATATTCAGAATAATGGGATCCAGGCTATAGGTGACATCAACTTCTACTGCTGTTTGAACGGTATCAACGATTGTTGATACAAGCTGTTGAATGTTTTTATCCAGGCTTAATTTCGAAAAGCTTTCTGACTTGTATAGCAGTTCATGTATAGACGCCATCGTTTGAATACGGGAAACACTTTCCATCAGCTTTTGCCGGACTTCTCTATTTTCTTCGGAAAATGCCTGTAGCTGCATCATACCGGAAACAATGCGCCAGATTATTTTTAACGCGATGGTGAACCTCCATCAGCAAAATTTTCTTTTCCTCCAGCGATTCTTTTAAATCATGTTCTCGTTGCCTGCGGTTGGTAACATCCCGCCCCACGCATACCCAGTGGCTGAAACTGCCGTCTTCATTTTTAACAGGAGCATATGAAACGTTAATCCAAAACTCCTTACCATCTTTGGTGTAGTTAACAAACTCTACTTCGCAGGTTTCCCACTTTTCCAGAGACCGCATGAGTTGATCCCGTTTTTTCTGGCTTGTCTTGGGTCCGTTTAAAATTTGCAGGGTTTCTCCGGTTACCTCCTCCTTGGTATACCCGGTCATTTTTGAAAAGGCTTCATTTACATACAATATTTTACGGCCGGGCAGATCCGTGGGTTCCGCTTCAATAATGGCCACCGATTCATTGGTGGTCTTGATAGCCGACTCAAAAAGCTTTAGCCATCTCTTTTCCACTTTTTGCTCGGTCACATCCTGCATAGCCCCAATAATGCGGATAGGCGTGCCAATATCGTCATTGACAATAAACGCGCGGTCGTAAATATCTTTATAGGTTCCATCAGCACATTGAAAGCGATATTCCATCTGGAAGCGCTCGGTGCGGTTCTGTAGAACGTTCTCAATTTTACTTATAACTTTTTCCTGATCTTCCGGATGAACTTTGCTTCTCCACCATTCGCCCAGCTCTTTCACTTCCCGTTGCTTGTAGCCGAACATGCTGTAAATATTCATGTTGTACTCAATGGTATCGGAAAGCAGGTCGAGATCCCAGATGGTATCGCTGGTAGCCTTGGCTACAATTTCATAGCGATCCACGCTTTTTTTGAGCTTGCGCTGGCGCTCGATCTGTTCGGTCACATCCTTTTCAATGGCTATAAAGCCGGTACAATTATCGTCCTCGTCAAAAATGGGATCTATGGTCAGGTCCAGCCAGTACTTCTCTCCGCTCTTGCTGTAATCGAGAATAATCTCTTGCGAAGATTTTTTATCGGCAATCGCCTCAGATAATCTCTGCACCGTTTCAGGATCTGTTTCCGGTCCCTGCAATAGGTCCCCCGGATTTTGACCAATCGCCTCTTCAGCCTGGTAGCCGGTAAGCTCTTCAAAAGAATCGTTGACCCAGGTAATACGCTCTTCGGCATCGGTCATGATGATTACATCGGTGGTCTTGGCAGCAACCCAGTGAGAGTTTCTTTAATTTTTCCTCATGCTGCTTACGTTCGGTAATATCCTGCATAGACCCGATCATACGGACCGGCTCGCCGTGTTCATCGAAGATCAGGTAACCGCGATCATAAAATACCTTGTAGGTTCCGTCGGCGCATTCAAACCGGTATTCCTCACTCCAGTTTTCCTTGCCCTGGTCAATATATTGGTGAATACGCTGTACCACCTCGTCTTGTCGCTCCGGATGGATATGATCGTACCACCACTGGGCTTCTGTTTCCACATCCTGGTAGCCGAGTACCTCTTGCAGGGCCGAATTCCAGAGAATGTTATCTGTTTTAAGATTCCAGTCCCAAATAATATCGTTGGTAGCTTTGGTAACCCGGTGGTAGCGCTCCAGCATTTCCTTGAGTTCCCCCTCATGCCTGATACGCTCCGTAACATCGTGGGAATTGGCTACAATACCATTTATCGCAGGGTTGTCCAGCATGTTGGTGAGTATCGTCTCAATCCATCGCCAGCTGCCGTCGGCTGCCCTAAAGCGATAGGGAGCAAGCTCCACCTGCTGCTGCGGGGACAGGTTTTCTGATGCGTTTTCGATCCGGCTTTTATCCTCTTTGTGGATAAAATCGTTGGCACATTTCCCCTCATTTTCTTTCGGGGAGAGCCCCAGGACCGTGGCGTAACTTGGTGACAAATACCTGTAACGGCTGTCTTGATCCAAGATAGCAATAAGATCCGATTTATCTGCGACTGAATGAACGAAACCGCTGCTCACTGAGTACCAGCTGGTGCTCTGCCCGTTCTTTTTCAAAGCTGTCGTAGAGTACCCGCAGTATATGAGCGGCCCGTTTTACGGTGTTGAGCTCTCGGTCAGAGGGGGCGGTGGGTTCCTCGTAATATACGGCAAAGGTGGACACCACCTGCTGGCGGCTGTTAAAAATGGGCTGCGACCAGCAGGCGCTAAAGTTATATTGCTCACCCAGGTGCCGGAAATCTTCCCAGCGCGGGTCCTTAAATATATTTTCTGATATGACCAGTTCTTTGGTGTAAGCCGCTGTTCCGCAGGAGCCCTCGTTGGGGCCAATGGGCGCCCCATGCACTTCCTGCAGGTATTCTTCCGGCAGGCTGGGTGAGATGAAATTATACAACTTCTCATCTCTGATCTGCATGATGGAACATTTCATCTGGGGGTGCAGGTTTACAATGCTGACCAGGAACTGTTTTACCAGGTTCGGGTAGGAAATTTCACTCAATGTATTCTTCTCCAGGATATCACGCTCCAGCTTTTCCAGCTTTGTGTAATAATGCCTGTCTGTAATATCATGAGAGTTTACGATGATACCGTCAATGACAGCGCTTTCCGACAGGTTTGAACCGTTGCTTTCTATCCACAGCCAGTGGCCCTCTTTATGCTGAAATCGGAAGGGTTCTGTTTTCCCCTTCCCCTCCTTTATCACTTGCTCAAACACCTGTTTAACCTGTTGTAGATCATCAGAATGAATAAAATCGAATGCATTTTTCCGGTGTAGTTCGCCTGTTGACCACCCGGTAATCTCTTGGAAATTAGGACTTGTATAGTTAAAAAAGCCATCAGAATCTAATACCGAAATCATATCGGTGCCTTCCTGGACCAGGGCTTTAAATTTCTGCTCGCTCAGCTTCAGTTCACGCTCTGCTTTTACCTGTTCCGTAACATCTTTGGCCAGTACAATTTTGGCAGGCCTGCCATTATAAGTAGTCACGCTGGAGATGAATCTCTACCAGAATATTAGTCCCGTCTTTTTTGGTATGCCTGTAGATTCCGGCATAATTCAGGGACTCCGAATCTTTAAACTTTTCAATGGCTCCCAGTAACAGTGATACATCCTCTTCGGGGCGAATATCCGTTATAGACATTGAAAGGAACTCTTCTCGCGAATACCCGTAATGCTGTGTAGCAGCATGGTTTACATCCAGGAACTTCAAGGTTTCGTGGTCATAGACCCACATCGGCTGTGGACTCAAATCGAAAAGCTCCTGGTACTGCTCTTTCGAATCCCTCAGTGAGCGATTTATACGGTTGCGTTCGATGCTGTATGTGATGCTTTTGGCCAGCAGAAATGGGGATAACTCATCTTTGAGCAGATAATCGGCAACGCCCATACTTAATGTTTCGAGACCAAACTTCTCATTTTCATAGCCGGTCAGTACTACCACCGGTACCTGCCCGGATAGCGCAACAACCTCTTCAACCAGCTTGGACCCCCTGGCATCCGGCAGATCAAGATCGAGTAGAATCACATCATAGGCATGTGGTTGCGATAACTGTTTTTGGGCCTCCGCAAACGTTTTGGCGTGGTCAATTTCCGGGCTGGTGGTTTCCTCGAATAAATATTCCTGGACTCAGCAGATAATCTCCGGGATTATCCTCAATGACCAGTAACTGCAGGCTTTGTTTTAATATTTTCATCAAATTCTGCTTTTCTTAACATTATTCCGTCGTTGGCAGCCGAACAATTGAGATCCAGAAATCCTCTATCGTGGAAATTACGCCCATAAAATCATCGAGATTTACCGGCTTGGTTATGTAACAGTTGCCATAGTTCTGATAGGTTTTATCGATGTCAACCTGGTCGGAAGAGGTGGTTAGCATGATAACGGGTATATGCTTGAGTTTTGGGCTGGACTTAATATGCTTCAACACTTCATGCCCGTTAACTTTGGGCAGGTTAATATCCAACAAAACCAGGTGGGGCGGTTTGGCATCCTCATATCCTTCGTTTTGTTCCAGGTATTGGATCGCTCCCACCCATCCCGCACCACCGATATGGAGTTAGATATTACCCTCTTCAAGCGCCTGGTTGTAAGCACAATATCACCCTGGTTATCTTCGACTAACAAAATGTGTATTGGTTTCATCTTAAAAATTTTTAAAATTCTGCCATAGTACAACAGATGGTTTGTACAGATGATACTTAGTTTTAAAAATGTGCCGTCCTGCAGCAGAGAGCCTTCCCCGAAAACCTGTTGCGCTCCTGTTTTTTGGCGTAGTGCTCTTTCCTGATGGCATGCATGGTGGCACAATACGGCCACATATCATCAATATACTGGCGTTGTGTCAAGTGGGGTCTTTGCAAAACCTTGTATTCACCGGCTTCTCCGTTGCGAGCCCGCGAAGCAATCTCCTTTAGAGACTCTGATCGGGAGATTGCTTCACTCCGTTCGCAATGACAGTTGGTTTTGCAAAGCCGCCTCAAGTGAAAATTTAGAAAGCAACCCGCAATGTTTTGGGGGACTTTGAGATACTATGCTTTTGACCTCCCCAAGCTCCTCCCGCACAGGCAATAGGAACTTAGGAAGAAAGTATCTCAAAGGTCCCTATGGAATAGTTTGACAGAATGGAAATCCGGCAAACAAAAACATTGCGGGTTTTATCCCTCACCGTATGGTTAACACGAGACCAGTTTTTACAAATCTATCTATATTTAGAAATTAGAATATAATTGCTCTGAATCCAATGTACTATTTAAGGATCGTAAAATGAAATGTACTTCCTTTCCCGGGTTCTGATTCCACCCATATTTCCCCTCCATGTTGTTCAACGATTTTTTTACAGATCGCCAATCCCATGCCGGTACCTGGGTATTGCTCCGGTGTGTGCAGTCGTTTGAAGATAGCGAACACCTGGTCATGATATTCCGGGTCAATGCCAATGCCGTTGTCCGATACGGATATATGCCAGTGGGCCGCCTGCTCGTTTACCTGAACAGATATTATCGGCTTTTCTTCGGCCGACCGGTATTTCAATGCGTTGCTCAGCAGGTTTTGAAAAAGCATGTTGAACGCCACGGGTGTATCCCTGAATGGTTGGTAGCTTTCACCTTCATCCGGGCACCGGTTTCATAAATGTCTGCTGCCAGAGGGATGCGACCCTGTTCCATGCTGTTCATTCAGATCAATAATTTCCAGGGAATTGTACTTGCGGCCAATCCGGGAGTATCCAGCAGATCGTTGATACGGGCGCTCATGCGTTCAGCACCGTCTCACGGCATAATCGATATACATGTGGGCTTTATCGTCAAGAAGGTCGCCGTACTTTTTTCCCAGGAGCTGCATAAAGTTTTGGATCATCCTCAGGGCTCCTTGAGGTCGTGTGAGACGGTGTAGGCAAACTGGTCCAGCTCACTGTTTTTGTCTTTCAGGTCATCAACCGTCTCTTCAAGTTTCTTCGTGAATTCTTCCTGTTCATCAAACGCAGTCTGAAGCCCGCTAAAAAGCCTGGGATGAGCAATACAGATGTGCCACTCAGAAATACCAGGTTAGCAGCAGATCGCAATCCAGGTATCCACACGGTACTCCGAAAGTATAGCGCTGTTGGCAAAACCGTAGTAGATAGCAAGGCCGAAATAGATGCAGATAAGCGTATTCAGTGCCAACGCAACAAGACCATAAACACGATCCAGGCTCAGCACTACAAAGATGGTGATACCCAGTAAGTAAAGCAGCCCCGGCCCACTGGAACCCAGGTAGTGAAGCAGCATAAATGAGGCCAGGTATAAGACCCCGTTAAACAGGAGTTTACGCGCAGAAACAGATATCCGGGGAAGAAAGGCTACGCTCAGTATAGTACCGATGGCGATAGCGTCGACCATCAGCATCGGTTTTAGATCTGTAATGTAGGCCATGTACAAACCCGGAATGACTGCGCTACCAGGCTTAAGGGAATCAGATAGATTGCCGTGGCCGCAAACAGCCGGTTTTGCCGGTAGTATACCGAACTCCGCCTGGCCTCGGGATCCGTACAGTTTCCGTAGATGATTGATTTATACCAGTTCCAGTAGTAGCTCAAATCTGTAGTTCCTTTTTTAGCATAATCCTTGAGGTTGTCCTCAGCAAGTCCAAACTAGTACTTAATTTCAAAAGTAAGCGTAACGTCCCATATGGCCTGTTTCTTTCGATCTTGTCAGGTCATCCCCCTGCGCGCTCTACAAAGGGGGACTTCCGGAATTGTATTCGAGACTCTGCTGATCTTTTAATTTCAGCTTTTTTTTGACAATATGTACTATTGTTCTGTCAGGTTTGGGGGGCTTTTTTTAAAGATTCGTACCCAGCAAAACGGGGCTCGTTTCCTCATCCTAAATTAAATAGGGACGCGATAATTGGGCATCCTCGGCCTCTATTTTTCAGTAGTTGTTATTCAAAGGATATCTCCCCTTCGATGGCCAAACCGGGGGTATCCGTTATAGGTATTCGCCAACACAATACGCCCGGCGACTTCTCATCCTCAACATCGAGCAAGAATATTCCTCCTTTGAAGGAGGTGCAGGAGGATGTTGTACCCGGTATTTCAATGACGATGTAATTTCATGATTCTTCCTCGCGTTCTCACCGCTAAATTCATTCCATAGGCTGGTGCCTGGTTCATCGTTCCGGCAAATCCCCCTGGCCCCCTTTTGAAGGGGAAAACGGGTGCTTGTAAGCGTGTTGGAGGTTAACTCTTCATCTGGAATCATTAGGGGTTGGAATGGGCCTGCACACTCACTACCGGCAAGAACATTCCTCCTTTGAAGGAGGTGCAGGAGGATGTATCTCCAATTTTCCCAAGACATGCCTGTGGATTCGGAGTTTGGTGCGGGGCCGCGTTCTGGCAAATCCCCCTGCGCCCCCTTTGGGAAGGGGGAAATTCTTGACTGTATGTTCTAACTGTACTTGGTTCACTTGTCTTACTTTTTTGGTGGTAATCACAATAGTGCTGCGTCAAGTATAAAATATCGGCAGATCTGCTAGGTTTTGAAACAAATTGATACATCTATGATTGCCATTTCAATGAAACTTGGCAGGTCTTTATCTGAAACTTTTAGTGTGACATGACACTCAGGTCTCTGCAAATAACTAATCTTTCGCTATCGTAAAATAGAACGTGCTTCCTTCGCCTTCTTCCGACTCCACCCAGATCTGTCCGTCGTGCTGCTCCACGATTTTCTTGCAGGTCGCCAGCCCCATGCCGGTGCTTTCATCTCCTTTTTGTCCTTCGATGCGGTGGAAGAGATTGAAAATTTCCTGATGGTGCTCTGGTGCAATGCCCCGGCCATTATCGGATACCGAGAAACGCCATTCGTCCGGTTTCTCCGTTGCAGCAATCTTAATCGACGGAGCAACACCCTCTTTTCGGTACTTGATCGCGTTCACAATCAAGTTGTTGAATAACTGCTGCAGGGGCACAGATTGACCGCTGATCACCGGCAGATCGGTATAGGATACCGTTACCTCGTATTTCTCTATCATCGCCTGGTTCAGCTTTATTACCGTGTGCACGGTTTTATTCAGGTCCACCTCCTCAAACTCTGTGTTTTTACGACCGATTCTTGAATACTCCAGCAGGTCTCCGACCATTGTACTCATTCTTTCCGCACCATCCATCGCATAGTAAATATACTCCCGGGCTTTGTCATCGAGGGCGTCGCTGTATTTCTTTTCCAGCAGCTGCATGAACATTCGTATCATACGCAGCGGCTCTTTCAGATCGTGCGAGGCGGCGTATGCAAAATGCTCCAGCTCCCTGTTGCTGCGCTGAAGCTGGTTGTTGAGGTTCTTTATTTGTTGATTCTGCTTTACCAGTTGCCGCTGGGCATTTACCAGCTCATTATTCACTTTTGATATTTCATCCCAGGTGTCAAGCGACAGGTCGGGCTGCAGTCCAATTTTGCTCAGCTTTTTCTCTGCCCGGCGGATTATATTCTGCTGCTCGTTATTGATCAGCATCATCTCGTCCAGCACCTCGTCCAGTTCTTCATCCTGCATGGCCGCCAAAACCCAAACCTGTCCCTCAACGGCAACGCCCGAAAAATGCAGTGGCTGTGGCTCCTGCTCTTTTCTGCTTTTCACATAAAGCTCGTAATCAAAAACAATATCGGTGTCGAGCAGATCATCCCAGAAGTCGGCAGCCTTGGCCAAACTTTCCGGATCGATGATACTGGAAAAGGGAACCGGCAGGGGCAGGTCTTCTGTCAACCCCATATCGTCAAAGCGCACCTTTTCAATATGTCCCTCAAGATTACAGAGCAGAAAAAGCCCGTTTTGGATGTCGTTTTCATTCAGATTCATATCAGTGTACCATGGTATTTGCTTTTTGAACCGCCTGGCGGGCTGTTCGGGCGGTAGCATCGGCACCGATGCGTTTCTCCAGGTCTTCAATAATCGTAAACGGATAGCCGCCCGCCATAATTTTAAGATGATCAAACTCGCTTTTACTTCTTATATCCTGTATCAGCTGCTCCACCTTGCCGATATGCAGCGGCAGTGTCACCGATATTGCCAACAGGTCAGCCTCATGTTCGCGGATCGACTGCAGCAGGTGCCGGTCCGGCATGTTGCTGCCCATGTAGTAGGTGTCCCAGCCATCCATCTCAAAAAAATCAGACACCATGCGGATGCCGATCTCGTGCAGCTCCTCGGAAACCGAGCAGGCCACCAGCCGTGCATCCTTCTTTTGGCCGGAAAAAACCAACGGGTACAGGCGCGACATAATCAGCTGCGTGGCCGCAGTGCAGTAGTGCTCGTGGGCCACCGTAATTTCATTGCGCTGCCAGAGCACGCCTACCTCGTATTGCGTAGCCTGGAAAATATGCTCGTAGATATCTGATATCGGCACCTCCCGTTCCACCAGCTTGTCGATCAGCTCGGCGGCCTCCTGGCGCCGGCCGTTGAGCAGCAGCGACAGGTATTCGCGGGCTTCCTCGTGGAGCGGATTTTCCGGCCGGAGATAGCTCTGGTGCTGAGGTTCCAGATTGTCTAGATGAGTTTGGCCAGACTCGAGGTAATCTACAGCCGGCTGACTCAGTTTGGCGGGCAGCCGTTCCTGCACTGCCTGCTGTATGTAGCCAGATCTTCGGAGAGGTCGCTCAATGGAATATCCCGGGCGCTGAGCATGCGCTGGGCCCACTCAAGGTAGTGGTGAAAGATTTTCGGGCTATGCATTCGCAGCGCCTCCATCAGGTATTCAATATGATAGACCGCATCCTCCCGGCAATGTTTTTTGCCCTGTTCGCCATACCGGTCCTCAAGCTCCGGATTTCGCTGGAACTGCAGGGCGGTAACACGCTCCGCCAGCCAATGCTTTTCGGCCTCCAGCCTGGTAATAAGATCGCTGTCTGTTTTCATAATATAATCAAGTTAGAATAAGCGCTTACCATTACCTAGTGGCACTACCAATAAATTCGTATATACTTAATTCATTTATTCAAAGGATATCTTTCCTTCGATGCCCATACCGGGGTTATCCGCTACCGGTATCCAGCAACACGATACGCCCGGCGACTTCCCATCCTCAACATAAAGCAAGAACGTTCCTCCTTTGAAGGAGGTGCAGGAAGATATTGTACCCGGCGTGTCAATACGATGTAATTTCATGATTCTTCCTGGTGTTCTCACCGCTAAATTCATTCCATAGGCTGGTGTCTGGTTCATCGTTCCGGCAAATCCCCCTAGCCCCCTTTGGATGGGGGAAATGGGTGCTTGAAAGCGTATTGGAGATTGACTCTTCATCTGAAGATCATAGGGGTTGGAATGGGTCTGCACACTCACTACCGGCACGAACATTCCTCCTTTGAAGGAGGTGCAGGAGGATGTTATACCCGGCATGTCAATACGATTGTATCATACGATGCCGCGCTTCTCATTCTGACAAATCCTCCTTCCACCTTAGTGGTATTTATTGCTAAAAGATACGATGTTGTGTTGATCTACATTCATACTGTTTAAAACACTACGATGTAATATGATCAAAAAAACGGAGTTCGAAACTGCGTTTTACCAGTTTTAACCCTTTGGGAATGCCTTTGTGGGCCTCGCTTCTGTGATTCTTGTGCCAGTGATGAAAATGCTCCTCCGATTCCCAGTGGGTTATCAGCCAGAATTCCGCCGGATTTTCCTGCGGGTTGAGGACATTCAGGCCGATGAAGCCTTCCGCATCATCCACCAGGTGGGGGCGATTCCGAAACGCCTCCCGCACTTCATCCTCCATATTGTTCCGAACCTCAAATTTACTGATCGCGGTAAAGGCCATAGCTTTAATTTGGTTTTCCCCTAATTATTATAATAATACGTCTACCGGTTACCAAGTTATTCCAGAGGGCTTTGCAAAACCTGGCTTTTACCGGCTTGTCATTGCTGGCCCGCGAGCGATCTCCTTTGTAGGACTCCAGTCGGGAGATTGCTTCACTCCGTCTGCGCGATGTCATGCATATGTGCTGATACAGTTGCCAACAGCGCCTGTCATTGCGAACGGAAGGCTGCGTATTCTGTAGCCTGAAGTGCGGCAATCTCCATAAAACGAGCAACTGCTGGACAAGTGAGATGGTCTTTGTTAAGGAGATCGCCGCGTCGTCACAGGGCTCCTCCTCACGATGACAAGCTTATTTTCTGGGACGATTGCCACCAACCAACGCCCCGTTCTGAGGGAGTTGTACTCCCGCTTAGCAATCCAAAAAGCCCGGTAGTATAACCATCTCACAATGAAGCATAAAGTTCTGCAAAAAGCCTCTAACATGTTACAAAACATTCCGATTTGTTTTCAACCCTTGTCGGGGAGATTAAAAACTACGCCTTTGCAATTGTAAAATAGAAGGTACTGCCTTCGCCTTCTTCAGATTCCACCCAGATCTGCCCGCCATGTTTTTCCACAATTTTTTTGCTCACCGCCAGCCCAATGCCGGTACCCGAGTACTCATCCTGGGTATGCAGCCGCTGAAAAATAGTGAAGATGTTCTCCTGGAATTCTTGCCTGATGCCGATGCCGTTGTCGGAAACCGAGAACTTCCAGTGGGTTTCGTTCTCCCCCCCCTCAATTCGGATGACCGGCTCGGTGCCGGGCTGCCGGTACTTGATGGCGTTTCCTATCAGATTTTGGAACACCTGCTGGATCGGGGTTTCGGCCGCCTTTATCCGGGGCAGGGAATTCCACTCGATGGTAGCCCCGCATTCTTTAACGGCTCGCTGCTCCAGCTTGAGGATCTCCTCAAGAAGTTCATCCAGGCAGAGCTCTTTCCGTTCAAACTTGAGTTGCCCCACCCGGGAATAGTTCAACAGATCCAGGATAATCTGGCGCATACGCCGGGCGCCATCTACCGCAAAATCGATATATTGATAGGCTTTCTCGTCCAACTGGTCGCCATACCTTTCTTCCAGCCGGTTCAAAAAACTTGTTACCATTCTAAGGGGCTCCTGCAGATCGTGGGAGGCCACATAGGCAAACTGCTCAAGCTCGGCGTTTGAGACAGCCAGCTCCCGGGCGTGCTTCTCGAGCTCTTCATTAAGTTGTTTCAGTGCCTCCTCGTTTTTCTTCTGTCGGGTCAGGTCGGTCATGGCACCCACCACGCGGGTTGCTTCTCCCTTGTCATTGCGGATAAACACGGCGCGGTCCATCACGGGTGCATAAGTACCGTCCGCTTTTTTAAAGCGATACTCTTCATACCAGTTGGTTTTCGTACCGGGCTGCATGTACTCTTCAATGTCTGCAACAACCCGCTCACGGTCTTCCGGGTGGATCAGGCTGATGAGAAACTCCAGGTCGGGATCGGTGGTATCCTGATCATAACCGAACAGCGTTTCAAAGCCCTTGCCCCAGAACAGGTCATCCTCCTGCACATTAAAGTCCCAGATGGCGTCGTTGGTGGCTTCAGTCACCTTTTCAAAGCGCTCGCTGACCTGGCGGATTCTCTCCTCATTTCTCTTGCGTTCGGTGGCATCTCTGAAATACACCGAAAGCCCCGTTTCAGAAGGATAGGCACTGACCTCAAACCACTTTTCTAACGGTGGATAATACTCCTCAAAATGAACCGTGATCTGCTCGTCAACCGCCTTGTGATACTGCTTGTAAAAATCAAGCTCAACAGCCTCTTCGAACTCATCCCACAGATTTTTATTGATAATTTCACTACTGGGCATACCCAAGACCTCTTCGGCCTGTTTATTCCAATAGGTCACTGTCCATTCTTCATCCACCGCAAAAAAGGCGTCCCCAATGCGCTCCAGTATTTCTGTTTTTTCTCGTTCTGCCTCCTTTTGGGCTGTTACATCTATCACCGTAGAAATCATCCGATTTTGGTCGTAGAGTGGAATGTTTTTACCGTTGACAATTCTCTCTTCACCCTCTTTCGTAGTAATCTGAATATTATTCCAGCTCATACGTTCCGGGTCACCGCTCTCAATATTTGCCATCACCCGGCTTTTTATCTGTTGGCGATATTCATCGTCGGGATATACTTTTTCGAAGAACGTATCCACATCGGCCAGCTCTTCCTGCGGCCAGCCGTATATTTTGCTGAACTGCTTGTTCATCAGTATGGTTTCACCGCTGTCAATTTGATTTACGGCAATACCGATCGGCAGATTATCTACTATCGTCTCAATAAATGTATTTCGCTGTGCAAGCTCTAATTCAGCTATTTTCCGATTGTGAATATCCTGGAAACTGCCATACAAACGAACACATCTTCCCTCTTCGAAATCGGCGTTCCCTATGCAGCGAATCCAACGTTGGTTGCCTTTGGCCGTGGTGATGAGCAATTCTTCATCAAAGGGTGTTCCGTTGGCCAGGGCCTCATCCACAGCCTGCTGAATGCGCTGTTTACTTTCCGGTTCGTGGAATTCGAATCCGCCGCTGAGGGAGGGATCATAATCATCATCCACCTCCAGGATTTCGCGTGTCATCTCCGACCAGTACATCTTGTCCTCGTTGCCTTCCGAGAGGTCCAGTTCCCAGCTGCCCAACCGCGCCAAGCGGTTGGTTTGCTTCAGCAACTGCTTCCAGCTTAACCTGCTCGGTGACATCCCGTCCGTAGGTAAAAACGAACTCATCTTTGCCAAACACCTCGGAGGAAGCTCCAGGAGATCCATCGATATTCCCCGGACTTGGTTCTCCAGCGGTTAATATAGTTGTCTGCCTGCCGTTTCCCGGAAATAGTTTCGCTGTACTCATTCCGGGTATCATCTAAATCATCGGGATGGACAAAATTCTCGTAGCTTTGCGAGGTAAGCTCCTGCTCGGTATATCCAGCAGATCCCTGAACGCGGGATTTACCTTGATAAATTTTTTGTCGGGCCCTGTAATGGCCAGTATTTCCGGAGCACTTTCAAACAGCAGGCGTAACTCTTCTTCCTTTTTTTTCGTTCAATTTCATTGCCCAGGTAATGCTGCAGGTCTTCGTATAAAAATTTCTTTTTCTCCCCAGTCTTCAAGCTCCGTTTCACTGCTAAACAACAGCGTTCCCACAAACTTTTTCGTTGTGGTAGAGCGGTATTCCGACGGCAGATGAAAGTCCGGCTTCTTTTGCAGCTACTTTCCGCACAAAAGACTCATTGGCAGTTATATCATTCCAAACGGTAATAGACCGGGTACTCCATACCATGCCGGGCAATCCTTTACCGTTTGAAAACCTTACTATCTCTTTACTTCCCTTATAGAACTGACTGCCTTTCTTGTCTTTAGCATATTTAGCTATCAGATTTTGATATTTGCCGTCATGGCCCAAAAGCCAAATTTCGGCAGTGTTATAATTTCTGAACTTTGCCAGATGGCCAAGCACTTCATCCAGGGTATCCTCTAGACTATTTTTCTTCTTAAAATAACTGATAATATCATGGCGTAACTGATCCTGAATTTCCTGTTTCTTCTCCTCCGTTACATCGCGCATGGCCCCAATCATGCGTACCGCGTTACCATCCTTATCCCGAATTACAAAGCCGCGGTCCTCCACAAAAGCGTAGCTGCCGTCGGCTTTTATGTAACGGTATTCCTCAAACCAGTTTTGCTCTCCCCCTTCAATCGTTTCCATGATACTTTCATATACCCACTGCTTGTCATCCGGGTGTATGTGCTCGGTCCACGAAGAGCTGTCTTCGGGCATGGTATCCAGATCGTATCCAAAGAGGTGTTCAATTCCTTCTCCCCAGAAAATGGTATCATCCAGCAAGTTCCAGTCCCAGACGACATCAGAGGTTGCCCTGGTAACATATTCATACCGTTTCAGACTCTCCTGAAGCTGCTCCTCGTATCGCTTCTGGGCGGTTATGTCGGATAGCGACCCACGCATAGCCACAGTTTTCCCGTTTTCGGTGATGGGGGCTTCATTCACTTGCACCCATATGGTTTCTCCTGTCGTTTTTTTCAACTCAAGCGGGAAGGAGGGCTGTGCTTCCCCGGTTTTGATGGCTTTCTGGGTGTGCCGGAGGCCTTTCTCATTAATGGGGTGATCCGTAACAAATTCCGTCCACCGTTTTTTTGCTTCTTCGGGTGGGCATCCCAAAAAATCCTCTGACTGGGGGCTTACGTAGGTTAGCACGTGGTCGGTGTCGTGCCGGTAGAACATGTTGGTGCTGTGCTCGACTACCTCGCGTAATTTTCGCTCAGTTTCCTTGCGTTGCGTAATATCCTGTGTACTCCCGTAGATACGTGTACACCGCCCATTGCGAAATTCCGTTTCTCCCACTGCGCGGATCCATTTTTCATTTCCCCTGGCGGTGATCATTTTAAGTTCAACATCAAAAGATTCACCGTTTTCAATAGCCTGCTCCACAGCCTCGGTAATGGTTTGGCGATGAACGCCCTCTTTGTAAAATGCTATGGCTGAATCCAAATCGGGATCATAGTCATCGGGCACCTCATGGAGTTTCCGGATCATATCCGACCAGTACAGCTCCTCGTTGACCAAGTCCACCTCCCAGTGGCCTATGTCGGCTACCTGGTAGGCTTTGTCGCGCTGTTTCTCGGCCTTTTTTCTCGCGTAATATCCACCATAAAACCGCGCAGCCGCTCGGGCTCTCCCTTGCGTGAAACTACCGTCACGTAATCGCGCAGCCACACTATCTCATCATCGGCTGCAAACATACGGTACTCAAACCGGTGGTTCTCTCCCTGAACGGTTTTTCTTTTGCAAAAAGTTACCGCCTGCCGGCGATCTTCGGGATGTATCCGGTTTTTCCAAAAACCTGGTTCACTCAGCCATTCTTCGGGGGTGTAGCCCAGCAGCTCTTCAACCTGTGGACTAATATAATGGAACTCGAATGTATCGGCATCCGCTTCCCAGACGATACCATCCACGGATTGAATCAGGGATTGATATCGCTCTTGGGTAAGGGAGAGCTGCCTGTTCTTCCTTTGTTGCTTCTCGTAGTTGGTGATCTCTCGCAGAACGGCAGGCCCAAGACGATCCAGGTTGTTTTTCATGGCGTAGTCAGTGGCACCCTCCAGCATAGCATCCACCGCCTTTTCCTCCCCGATATAGCCAGATACCAAAATAAAGGGCAAGTGGGGATCTTTCTCACGGACGACCTTCAGGGCCTCGATCGCATTAAACGAAGGAAGATTGTAATCACTGATAATCAGGTGGGGCGGGGCGTTTTCGAGTCGCTCGACCAGCTGCTTCTTCTCGCTTATAACGTCCAGCTCAACGTCAATATTAAGCTTATTTAGCTCAATTTGAATTAGATCGGCATCACTATCGTCGTCTTCAATAAGTACTATTTGATACACTTTTTCCATATAAATCCTTATTCCTCACATTATACTGGATATAGGCTTAGCTGCTCTAAAGAGAGCTTTTATTTATCGCCAGCCAGTAAACACCCATATTATTCACAACCTCAACAAAATCTTTGTAATCTACCGGCTTGCGCACGTAACTGTTGGCCCCCAGATCGTAGCCTTTAATAATATCTTCCTCCTCTTGTGAGGATGTAAGAATAACAACGGGTATACGTTTGATTTTTTTATCCGCCTTGATTTGCTTCAACACTTCGTGCCCGTTCAGCTTTGGGAGTTTCAGATCCAGTAAGATCAGTTCGGGATAGCCGGACCTGTCCACACCATTAGGCTCGCCGCCCAACAGAAAATCGATGGCTTCTTGTCTGTCCCCTACTACTTCAATCTCGTTGGCAAAGTTATTTTTTTGAAAAGCCAATTTTGTCAATTCAACATCATCAGGATTGTCTTCAATTAACAGTATATACTTCGTTTTTTCTGGCATGGTCAGTTTTCCCTGGAAATTAAAATAAAAAACAGCTCCTTCTCCCGGCTGGCTTTCGGCCCAAATTGAACCCCCGTGCAGATTTACAATTCGCTTTACCGTTCTCTTCTATAACAGGTGAGTGGATAAGTTCCCAATAGCGCGTATTCTGGTCGGCTGGGCTTTGAAATTTTATAATTCCCGTTTCATGATCTTCCTTGGAGGATAGAACATGCTCAAGGGAAGATTGTACTGGATTGCTTTTAAGTGGATCAATAATGTTAGGAATAACTTGCCGTAAATCTGCCCCAATGATCTTTGGGTCCTTACTATCCATCAGGTGCCGGTATGCGCGGTTTGCAAATAATATACAAAATGAGTCCCCATTAGGCTGGAGGACTGCATAGGGTGTTCGCAGATGATCAAAAATAGAAATCAGTTCTTCCGTAGAAAGTGGCATTTGATAATATTGATTTTTTTCATCCCTGCTATAGATATTCAAATGTAGCTAACTCCAGAAGGTTAAGACAATAACGGAGGATGATCAAATTACGCTTGTTTAGCCCCTTTGTCTTTCATTCGAGGTCAGGCGCAACAAGCTGACAGTTGGAATTATGCTGTTAAGTGTTCGAGGTGGATGCGGTCATTTTCATTTTTTAAGTAGAACATTTAAAAGGGGACTTGCTTCCTACAGATTGGAAGCCATTTTATTGCTCCTTTCAATATGATTACTACTTGATGGAGATGTTACAGATTTATTGAAAATTATTCTTTCTCGGTTCCCACCAATTATTCGACGAGGGTCTTTCATTATTTTATTTAATAAGGCGTAATTCCTACCTCTATTTGCCACTTTTAAAATAAACCCGCCAGGATCATATGTTATTCAGAACTGATAATCGTAACCTCGACCTCTCTATTTCCTGGAATAAAATTAGTATAGACTTGGTGTGTTCAGGCTATATCATTTAAAAATGAGCAGCTATCCCGGCTGTTGGAACGATATCGGATTGCAGGCCGTGATCTATCAGGGAAAACAACGCGCTGCCGTAGGCATGGATGCTGGGTGAAAACGCAAACTGGAATCCCAGCCCTGCATTTAATGTGTGGTCACGATTGACAGCGGGTATCGAGGTAGAAATTAGTGCATTTGTTGTTTCCAACGTATTGGCATTGTCACCCGGAGACAAGGCTCCCCCGATCGGGCTAAGAAAGGCATCCGGCTCCAAGTCGATTTTGCCCACCAGATCAAAAGAGAAAAACAGGTTTGTAGCAAGCTGCTGGTTAAAGCCTGTACCGATGTTGAAGCTATTGCTGGTGGGGCCATTCCAGAACTGGGCTCCCACATTAACATAGGGCTGGAATGTGCTCAACGGGTTATATTCGCTGATAAAGGTGAATTTTGTTCCAAAATTTCCGCTGCCCAGCATATTATCCGAGGTGCGCAGGGGCAGGCGTATATCCATCACAGCCGCCAGGCGAACGGTACTTACTGAAACCGGAAAACGATATTTCGCACGGAGGGCAACGGTCTCCAGGAACGTTTCCCTGCTTGAAGGTTCCCCATCAGCTCTGCTAAACAGGGCAGGACTTATAGACCTGTTGGTTCCCTGCCCGTCACAAGTCAAATTTACTTGTTCACCTGTACCATACCGGCAGCCGGAATTATCACCTTCAACCGTAAAAGTCGTGTTCACATTATCAATGCCAAGACTGACGATCGGAAGTGCAAAACCAACATCAAAGCGGTCGGTTATGCCGTAGGTTCCGTGAAGAGTAAACACTGTAGCGCTAACATTCATTGGCATGTTTACCACAATTTGATCAGCCCCGTTATTTTGCTGAAAAACAAACCGCAAGGCATCCAGATCTTCTCCCCTGATTTTTGAAAGATTGAAGTGAGAAACATTCGCCCCCATAAAAAAGAGTCCTTCACCTACCGACGCGCTACTCTCCGTGTAGATGGGGGTAAAACCGGTTACTACTTCCACAATTCCCTGTTCCGAGAACTCCGCTTCCAAAGCGGGGGGCGTCAGGGGTATAGAAGCCAGGTTGCTTTCAATAAATCCCGCAATACCAGGCGCAAAAGATTGTTCTGCCAAGGTGACGGCTTCACTAAATGGATTGTTATCTACCGACTTAAATAAACATGCGGCGTAGAGATCGGCTACTGCTTTTTCCAGCAGCGGCTGTGCCCGGACCGATTGCTGGGGTACAAAACTAAATACAAAGACCAATAAAACTGTACCCACCAACGTATGATTTAGTTTTATCATGGCTAATCCTGATTTAAATTTTTTGGTTTTTATCACTTAACCTTGTAAAAGTTGTACTCAGAGCTTATGCACCTCACTCAGCACGAATCCATGCTCCCCATTTGTCCACACCCAGTTACCCGGAATAGAAATGTCATTCACCGGATGATCCCTGCCCTTTTGAAGATATCTGATTTGAGCAGTCACTTTCATCGTGAGCGTGGAATCGTCCCCCTCCAACTCCCCATGTACCAGCTCCACACCTACCACATTAAATTTCGCATATAAATTTTTTAAAGCTGCCTCATAGTAATTGACCAGTGGGTCCGGCAGCCCGGCGAACTCTCCATTCATAATAGCCTGCTTGAGACCGTTCTGAACTCCAGTGATCTCCGATCGCAATCGATCGATCGGTCGCTCTTCAGTTTTAGAGGGGTCTTCTTCAGTATTCTTTTCAGGTTCTGTGAGACCTCCATCATTCTCAGGAGAACGGGTATTTTCAGAAGGTGAATTTGTGGAGGTATTTTGCCCATTTCCAGCAGTACCAACCACACGAATGTCGGTAAATTTTTGATCTTCATTTGTTAGATTTTCTCCTGTTGGATCATCTCCCGCGGAGGTCGACGATTCTTTATCGGGAGATGGCTTGCTGTTCTTCCGGGGTATCGTTCTCTGAGTACAGGCGTCGTTTGTTGCTCATCCTTATTTTGCTCATCCTGGGCTTCTCCGGCGGCAGATCGAAATCCCCTCCACTTATACCAGCGACCTGGTTATCGGCCTGCTCCGATGAGGCCGGTTCTTTTCCATCGGCAAGGTTATTGCTTCCCGACGGTGGGTACAGTGTCCAACCTATAGCTCCTGCGGTAAGTGCTATAGTAGCGGCAAGGCTCCATGTTCTCCAATAATCCTTATAGTTCTTTAAAAATGCTACATTTCTTCCTTGTGTGGGAGCCCTGGTTTCTGCAGAAACAACGGGGGGAGCTGATTTTATACCCTTAAGTATTCTCTTGGCCGCTTCCCTTACTTCAATACTCTCATCTTTTTGCAGGTTTTCCAGCGATTCACGGGCTGCAAAAGCCAGACGTCTGTCGGGGCCATGTAGTATATCAGCTAACCTGGATATCGCCTCGAGTCGCACGGGAGGCTCATCGTCTGCTATGGCATCGCGTAGTTCTTTGGAAAGATCTGCCGGTTCTACCAGGCATGGATTACGCGCAATGATCAGCTTTCCCTCTTGATTGTAAACCCATCGTCGGGGTGTTTGGGTGGGCAGGTTTTCCACCACTTTTTCGTAGGCGTAATCATACCATTCATCCAGGGTAATCAGGCTGTCGCCGTCCCTATCTGCATTACCTGATTTTATTCCCTCGAGCAGAAAATGGGTAAACAGGGAGGTATTGGCTTTATCAAGCACCTGGTTGCCCTCCATGGCAAACTCCCGCCGGTCAGATGCCGTCAGGACAATACGACCACTGCCGTTACCTTCAAAAGTCGAAGCCGTCAAAACCTGGTCATCGGCTTTAATTCCCCGCCTGAAGGCCCCGCTGTGGCAGCAGTCCAGGATGAGAATTTGCCGTTTCGATCGGCAGAGATCCATATCATCTGCAATAAAATCGGCTGAAATGGCTGTCGCTCTAAGCAGGTCGGGCTGCGTGTCTTTCACGGCCAGGTAAAGATGCCCCCGATCATCCAGCACGCCATGACCTGAGAAATAGAGCAGCAAAAGATCGTCCGGTTTCTTTTGGAGGAAAAAACTACTGATTTTTTGCCGGATTTCTGACTCCGTGCTATTGATCAGTTCTATAACTTCATCAAATCCCCCAATTGCAGAATCCCGAAAAACGCTGGCTAAATCCTGTACATCTGCAATGGGAGCATCCAGATCAACCAGGCTCTCTGAGTCATACTCACTATTGCCAACGAAAAGCGCATACTTGCGTGCCATTGGATTTCTTTATTTACTCGTTGTTGCGTTCCAACAGAGGGCCGGAAGCAATGTAGGTAAGCTCTTCGCCTGCGGACTCTCTGCCTTACTTGCTGTCGGATTTCTTCAATGACTCCAAAAAGATTTTAAAATCTTTGGAGCTACCCTCGAACTCAACATTTTCTCCGTTTATTTGTCCTTTGAAAACTACATTTCGGCCGGTCCCCCTTTCAATCCAGGATTGCACCAGTTCAATAATCTTGGGAATGGCATTCGGCAGTACTGCCATAACGATTGCACCGAGCGTAACGGCTTCCACTGATTTAGCCCCCGGTGGCAGGTTATCTTCCCGTGCCAGCTCCGCTGACTCAACATCTTCCTCTCTGAGTTCCAGCAACAGCTGCCGCGTTAACCGATCGATTTCATCCGGGTCACCATCTTCGGTCTTGACTTGCACCAAGAGTTGCGCAGGGCGATCATCATTCATTGTTGCACCTGTTAGATATATTTTGAAGTCTATATTTGTGTAATCTCACCTCATTTTTATACCAAGCATTCTATGTTTCCGAACATAAAATCTTGCATCCATCCCTCTCGCTTCCAGGTATAACTCTTTAATCTATGGAACGCTCAACTTCACATTGCATCATCACTACATTTTTATATGAGAAGTTTACCAAAATTTATACTTATAAATTATAATTAATTTATTTAAAAACAATTACTTGTCGATAATTTTAATATCTCTAATGAAGAATATTAGTTTTTAAAATGGTTTTTCCACCTGTGCAAATACTAAAAGTTCAGCTGAACAGCTGCTTCTTTTTGAATACCCTTTTCTTTTGCACTTTATCTTATAGGTAATGGCAACGTTCATTTTCACGTCAACGCTATTATCTTTTGCTATCCTGGCAAATCATATCTGCTTTCATCCGGACCAATTGCCTTTATAAAACCAACTATATTTGATCTGCTAACCGCATCAACATACTTTAACAATTCTTATTTTAGCATAATAACCGTCAGCTATATGATTTTTTCCAAATCTTGTGAGTATGCCCTCAGGGCCGCCCTGTTTGTGGCGCATGAGGAGAGCACCGACTACATTTCCATCACCCAAATCAGTGAGAAACTCGATATTTCGCGGCATTTTTTGACGAAAATCCTTCAACAGCTAACTGCCGCGGGACTCATGGAATCCATGAAAGGTCCCAAGGGAGGTGTTCGGCTGGCCACTGCAAATCAGGATATAGCGTTAATTGATATTGTTGCAGCAACCGACGGTCTTGAGGTTCTTACAGAATGCGCCCTCGGATTACCGGGCTGTGGGCAGCAAAAACCCTGTCCCATTCATGATCAATGGACAGCAACCAGAGATCAGGTTAGGCTGGTGCTGGAAAACAACTCCCTTGGAGATTTAGTTGAAAAAGGCAAATCAGATGACTTGCGGATTACACCCGATGGAAAACTGAGTTTTAAATAGCATCTCGATGCGTTATCAATACTACATTCATTAACCTGAAAAGCAGATGTTCAAATTCTTCTGGATGTTTTCTCTTTGGTTTCAAAATAACTGAGACACCACATCTATTGTAAATATTTTCTCAAAGGGAACAGGACCCGGCATTTCGTTTAGTGGTTATGGTACAGGAAAAGCAAAAATTATTTGGGAGTTCTTAGACTTAATCTTAATTTAAGACAAAAGAGTATTAAAAATGAATATGATTCTATAAAACGACCAGAAACGACATCTCAATTACTAACCATAACAACGTATGAATGCACCAAAAAATCAGACTATAGGGCAAATCGTATCCGAGGATTACAGAGCAGCGGGAATTTTCAAAAAATTTGGGCTCGACTTCTGCTGCGGTGGAAAACGAACCGTTTCAGAAGCCTGTGAAAAGAAAGGAGTTGACCTCGAAGAGTTGACCAGTGAGCTTCAAACACTCAACGAGACTGAATCCAACAACCAAAATTACAATGACTGGTCTCCAAGCTTCCTGATCGATTACATTATAAATAATCACCATCAATTTGTACGCACCAAGCTCCCCGAAATTAGCGCTTATACAAAAAAAGTAGCCAAGGTACACGGTCGCGGTCGACCTGGATTGGTTGAGATCCGTGATATCTTTCTGGCACTACAACCCGAGTTGCTCGAACACCTTGAAAAGGAAGAACAGGTCCTGTTTCCCTACATTAAAACGATGCTGGAATATGAGCAACAGGGGAGCAAACTGCAGAAAAAACCTGATTTCAAAACGGTGAAAAATCCCGTTAGAATGATGGAAGCCGAGCATGATGAGGCGGGCTCAGCGATGGAAAAAATCCAGGAACTGACCGACAATTTTACTCCTCCAAAAGATGCCTGTGCAACCTACCGGGTACTCTTCCAAAACCTGGAAGCTTTCCAAAATGATCTCCATAAACACGTACACCTGGAAAATAACATCCTATTCCCCAAGGCCCTGGCATTAGAGAAACGGGTAAACTGAGGCAACTCCGCAGGTCATTTTACAAGACTGAAGGAATATCTCCTCGTACAGTACATATCCTTAGGATAGAACCGCAAAACTATGGGCTCATCACTGAAATAGAAAAGCAGCTTTCCCTTACCTGTGGAAAGTTTCACTGGCCTGCTTTGTCACAGCAGCACTAACAGGCTTTTTATATCGGTTGGGATTGATTGGCTGGCTACCTGACCTGTTGCATTTTGACTTGGTAAATATCCGCCACGCGCACTCCCATCTGATGTTCTTTGGATGGGCCGTGCCATTTCCCTTGTACATTCTCCTGAAGCGGTTAGTAAATCGCGCGGGAACCCCGGGGCACAGTATTTTATGGATGCGCCACTCCCTGTCCGCTGGGCTCGTATTAGGGATTCTGGCCTTTCCAGCGTTTTTGGTCTATGGATACAAGCCGGTCACAATCGCCGGAGCTTCCCTGCCGCTATCGGTGATTCTTTCCGGCCTCGTTATGATCACCTGGTACACGTTTGCCTGGGGCTATTTCAATGCGCGCAATCTGTTGCAAGGTGAGCTCTCTCAGCCGTGGTTTGATGGCGCCCTGATTCTGCTGGTCGCTTCCTCGCTCGGGGCCTGGGGCGTGGCCGTGGTCCAGGCAGTCGATCCCTCCAACCAGCTTTTTATGAAGGGACTGACCCACTTTTTTCTGGCCACATTCACTGAAGGCTGGGTCGTTCTGAGTGTATTAGCTATCGCTATTACGGAATTGCCCCTAAAATCACGCGACTGGCTCTTGTCCGCTGACTTTTCTCTGGGCTGCATCGCTATCGGTGCGCCGCTCACATTTGCACTTGGCATATCGGAGACAATGCTCTCTCCTGTCTTGCTGATTGGTGCACGGGCCGGCAGCTTCCTGGCCGCCTTGGGGCTTCTTATCACCTTATTCGCATTTTTTAGATCCGGTACATGGAAGATGAAACTGTGGGGCTGGGCAATGGGCATGCTGGCATTAAAAGGCCTCTTACAGCTGTCCGCCTCCGTTTATCCATCATTGTTCTGGCTATCAGATCACGGGCTCCGCATCCTCTACCTGCACCTGTTACTGCTGGGCGGCTTCACACTGGCTTTAATCGGGTGGTGGCATAACCGCACTAACTTGCCGGATGTCTACTTCTCAATAACTGCCGGTTCTGTTCTCTCCGTGCTGATCAGCTTAATTCTCCCGACCTCTTTCTGGCCGACCTTGTGGAGCGGTTTTTGGATTTTCTACGCACTGATAATTGCAGCTTTACTTCCTCCATTGGCTGTTCTCCTGGAATGGATGAGCATACCCCGCTCGGAGAGATATCCCACCGACTGACCCTTACTTTGGCTGTATCTATGCTTTCCTTCGCAAGATATTCAAAACCGTGTACGGAAACATCACATTCCCGCCAGCTCATCGACGTTTGGAAAAAATCCTTGAAAAGAACGCAGTGGCATCTACGCTTGAGGGGGGATTAGCACCCTTGGAAGCCAGCGATTCGAATGGAGAGCCGGCTGTTGGTTTGATCATCCCAATTCCAAGCATTGGTAATCATTCCCTGATCTTCAGAAACCAAGATACAGGCTGGCCTCGATAGAATATTCATGGACTCATGCCATACCCCAAACTAATGCAGCACTCAAAAACAGAACATATAATGCAGACTGAAACACATATTTATAATAACTGTCCCTGCTATTATGAATAATATTATAATAGAGAATGATTGATCTTTTACTGGCATAAAGGTTAATCTCTTCTCATTGATCGATGTGCAATAAAATGATTATCAAATTATGGGCTTAGAAAGGCTTTTGCTCAATATAGTTTGTGCGCTATTTAGACAATAAGGCAATTTTTGCCTTACTTTTGCGTTATATGAAAAACATAAATTAATATTACCAAGTTATGGCTGAGAAGATCGATAAGTTTGAAGAAATGATTGAAAACCCTACCTCATACCAATTAAAAGCCTACTATGATGCGAAAGAGAAAGCATGTTTAGACGCTATGAAATCGTCCAAATCTAAAAACCCCCATAATAAGGGATCACAACTAGCCGATTTCTGGAATTATGTGTATGAACAATTCTATGAAATTCAATAACTATCCCTTTTTTCAGACACGATAAAGTGAGTCTTTTATTTTGAAAAAGGAATTGTAAGAAAATTGAAAAAGTAAACGTAGAGGGGAAGAGGTTAAATCTCTTTCCCTATTTTTATTTCTGTTTTTTACAAATGATAAGTTTCTATCATTTAATGGAAACAACACATTATTCATAATATTGGTCAGAACATATAAGTATATTGTTATATATTAAATTATAGTTTGCAGGATAAACAGATTTACAACAAGGGTTAATTGTTAAAATTATGGATATTAAATTTGTTGAACGGGAAAAGATAAAAACGTCGAAAAAAAGATCTTCTAAATTCAAGCCCCTTTTAGAAGCTCTTGATGAACTTGAGGTAGGCGGGGATGCCATTGAAGTAAATTACAAGGATGATAAGAATGTAAACTCAATGCGCACAGCAGTCTACCAATATAATCAGGAGAAGGGTGTAAAAATCAAGAGTGGAAAAGACTCAAAAAATAAAAAAATTTATTTTTACAGAGAACGATAGACTCCCTGTTGTTCATTGGCATAATTACTCCTTTCTACGGTTTTACCCTCTATTTTCTGGCATTTTTCTGTAATATTGGAGATGGCGCATCCAATAATTTATATTCTTATGAGTGTACCACCTCGAAAAGAATAATGGAGGCCTATGACGACAAAAACAGTTCATAAAGAAGTTGAAGAACAGGTTGATGAGAAGGTTTAAAAAAGATACACTCATAAGACGTTTCAGGGAGGTACGAAATTTTAGCAATAAGCTGGTAGAACCCCTTGAAACCGAAAGATTTCGTAATACAAGCAGTAGAGAATACCAGCCCTACCAAATGGCATCTGGCTCACACCAGCTGGTTCTACGAAACCTTTATCTTGGAAAAGGCAGTTAATGATTACGAATCGCTGCATCCGCAGTACGCCTTTCTCTTTAACTCCTACTACCTGCAGACCGGCAAACCACACAAACGCTCAGACCGGGGATTAATTTCTCGTCCAACGGTTGAACAAGTATTTGAATACCGGGAGTATATTAATAATCAGATTTTCGATTTTTTCAAGAATGCCAGCGAAGAGGAGCTGGCCGAGTGGGGGCCCGTGCTTGACATTGGCATCAATCATGAGCAGCAACACCAGGAGCTGATCCTGACAGACCTGAAATATATGCTGGCTCAAAATCCACTCCGGCCTTCCTACAAAGATATTACATATCCTGAAAGTGAAACGCCTGCCGAGCTGAGCTGGATCAATATTGATGAAGGCATCTACGAGATTGGAAATGATGGCGGAGAATTTACCTACGATAATGAGCATCCCCGGCACCGCCGATTCCTGGAGCCGTTCTCGGTAACCGATCGGCTGATTACCAACGGGGAATATATGCAGTTCATTGAAGATGGAGGGTACAACCGATCCGAATTATGGCTGGATGATGGCTGGGCTACAATCAACGATCAAAATTGGGATAGCCCCTTATATTGGGAGCATAATGAGGGCGACTGGCACTATTTCACCCTCAGTGGCAAGCAAAAAGTTGACCCCAATGAGCCGGTCACTCATATCAGTTATTACGAGGCTGATGCCTTTGCACGCTGGGCCGATGCCCGCTTGCCAACCGAAGCCGAGTGGGAGGTTATAGCCGACAGCATCCCTTATGAAGGAAATTTTGTGGAATGAAAATTATCATCCCCGGCCGGTCGGCAGCAAAAAAGAGGGCTTTAAACAACTGTTTCGGGATGTCTGGAATGGACCAAAAGTTCCTATGATGCCTACCCCGGCTATGAACCACTGCCCGGGCCCTGGGAGAATACAACGGCAAATTTATGTGCGGTCAGTACGTACTTCGGGGTGGATCCTGTGCCACATCGCAGAGTCATATCCGTAAAACGTACCGCAATTTCTTCTACCCGGATGCTCGCTGGCAATTTAGCGGATTGCGGCTGGCACGCTCTTTAAATGATTAATCATTTGAGCATGCAAAAAACCTACGAAACGGCGACCTCACGGCAGATGCTGAAAGAGGTCCAGGAGGGATTGAGCCAGCCACAAAAAACGCTTCCGAGCAAGTTCTTTTATGACAATCGAGGGTCTGAACTGTTTGAGCAGATCACGCTGCTGGAGGAATACTATCCCACCCGCACCGAAATTCAGATCTTAAGTCAACATATCGATGCCATTACCGAACGCATCGGGGAGCAGGCCGTCCTGGTAGAACTGGGCAGCGGCAACAGTCAGAAATCTAGGCTCCTGCTAGACAACCTGTCAAATCCCGCCGGGTACATCCCAATCGATATTTCAAAAGCCTTTCTCAAATCGATCGCCGAAGATCTTAAACGAGAATATCCCGACCTTTTAATCCATCCGCTGGCAGCAGACTATACCTCCCCTTTTTCATTACCCGATCTGGAGGTCGATTACAATCGGTTTGTTGGATTCTATCCCGGTTCAACCATTGGCAATTTTAAGCCTCGGGATGCCAGGCAATTCCTTGAGCAGATTGCTGATATTCTAGGTCCTTCTGGTGCACTGTTGATCGGGGTAGACCTGAAGAAAGACAAAATCATACTTGAAAATGCCTACAACGATGCAAAGGGCATAACGGCGGCGTTCAACAAAAATATGCTCATCCGTTTCAAACCGTGAAGTGGGAACCAATTTTAACGTCAACCAATTTGAGCATCGGGCTATTATAACCAGGATAAAGGACAAATTGAGATGCACTTAATCAGCCAGGATATACAGCAGGTTCATGCAGGTGATGAACACTTTGTTATTCAAGAAGGTGAATCAATCCATACGGAAAATTCCTATAAATATAGCCTTGAGGAGTTCTATAACTTGGTAGAAGATCGATTTAAGGCTGAGAAGGTCTGGACCGATTCGAATGACTGGTTCAGTGTTCATTTTCTTTCCGTAAAATGATAATGGACTCGGCACAACAAGGTCGTTGCATATCTACTCTTTCAGGCAGAATATTTACCCATAGCAGATATGTTTTAATCAACCTTTGATTCTGCCATGGCTTACATCGTCACCGAACCGTGTATTAACTGCACAAATACCAACTGTGCGGCCCTGATGTCCTGCAGATGCCTTTCGGGAGGGACCCAACTTTTTAACGATCGATCCCTTTGATTACATAGACTGCGATGCCGGAGTGCCCGGGGAAGCGATCTTCCCGGATGATGAAGTACCGTCAGAATGGGAGCATTATATTGATCTCAACGACCAGCTTGCTGAAGAGTGGTAGGATCATACCATCAACCAGACCGAAGATCCCCTGCCCGATGCCGATGAGTGGACTAAAATCACAGATAAAAGAGATAAATTGCAGATTGAGTGGGATTGATTGAGGCGGCCATCCTGTAAAAGATGTTTTTACGTTCTTACGTTAAATAATTGTAGTTTATTTTAACGCAGTAACCAGCACCATACCAGCGCATAATTTGGAAAATTCGATACTATCAGACTTAAAACAGTTAAAGTGCCGTGACAAGCAGCTTGACCTCTCTACGCCCACAATCATGGGCATACTCAATGCTACGCCAGATTCGTTCTCTGATGGCGGACAATATAATGACTTAGACAGCGCTCTGGGTCATATCGGACTGATGATTGGCCAGGGTGCCTCTATCATTGATGTGGGTGGAGAATCCACACGACCAGGCTCCGAGCCAGTGACCGAAGACCAAGAGATAGAACGCGTGCTGCCGATCCTGGAACGTGCCATCCCGGAATTTCCGGGAACAATTTTCTCAATTGATACAACTAAATACAATGTTGCCAAGAAAGCGCTCGACCGTGGCGTGCACATCGTAAATGATATAAGCGGGCTGCAGAAAGAACCCCGGCTGGCTGACCTGTGTGCGGAATACAGAGCGGCATATATTCTGATGCACTCCCAGGGTAACCCAAAAACCATGCAGAAAGATCCGAGCTATGATAACGTGCTCGATGACCTCTACAATTATTTTCAAAAACAGTCGGCCCTGGCAAAATCAAAAGGCGTGCAGAACCTGGTGCTTGATCCCGGCATAGGCTTCGGAAAGACACTGGAACACAACCTTAAGATACTTGCGAATCTGGACCATTTTTCCGATCTCGGTTTTCCGCTGATGGTTGGAGCATCACGAAAGTCAATGCTCAACCAAATTTTGAATGACCGGGAGGTCGGCGGCAGGCTGATCGGCACTATATCAGTGCACTACCATGCGTTAATGAAAGGCGCAATATTCTGCGCGTTCATGACGTGCGCGAAGCAAAAGACTCCGTTTTAGTGTATAATGCATTAGCTAAAGTTTAGAAGCTGGAATTTCAGCTTAAACAGGCATTTTTTTAATCATTAACCAATACAAACGTGATTCCCGTCGGATTTCTCGAATTTGGAATTAAGGATTTTTTCGAGGTGATGATTATCGCCTTCATCCTGTTCTACCTGTACCGGTGGATTCGGGGATCATTTGCCATTCAGGCAGCCGTAGGACTGGTATTCATCATCATCATCAACGCGCTGGTGAGTGCCTCGGGCTGACAACCATCAACTTTATCCTGCGCAGCATCTTGGATGTGGGAGTGCTGGCGGTGTTTATTATCTTCCAGCCGGAGATCCGAAAGCTGCTATACAGCTTGGGGCAAAATACCAACCTGGATCGCTTTTTCTATCGCTCCAATTCTGACACGGTAATCGATGAGGTAATTGAGGCGGTGCGAAATATGTCGCATTCAAAAACAGGAGCGCTTATCGTTTTTGCACGCTCCTCCTCCCTGCAAGACCTGGTTGATGTGGGCGTAAAACTTGATGCCCGCGTCAACAGCGAGCTTATGGAATCAATCTTCAACAAAACGAGCCCCCTGCACGACGGCGCTGTAGTGATCCGCAATAACCGCATCGTGGCGGCCAGTTGTTACCTGCCCATTTCACAAAATCCTAATCTCTCCTCGGTATTTGGAACGCGTCACCGGGCGGCCGTTGGTATCACAGAAACCAATAGCGTATTTGTAGTCATCGTATCCGAAGAAACCGGGCGTATCTCCGTAGCACGCAACGGCTCCCTAACCAGCGGACTCACCATCCAAAAACTGCGCGCCGAAATGCAGCAGACCCTCGGGGAAGAAAAAATGGATGAAAATGATATGGCCTTTTCATCTACAAAATCGGAGTTAAACCTGAATTAACGGTCAGCTTTGCTAAACATTTCTTCGCAATTTTCGTAGTGCTTTCCTGCCCAGCAATCAAAACCAAATCCAGGTACATATGAAGATTTATAGCGTATCTTTTTCCGTAATTTCTGCACTATTGTTGTTATTTGGACTAACATCCATAGTAGCAGCCCAGAAAACCGATAACTATAATTTGAATCAGACCTATTCAATCGATAAAAACGGAACGATTGAGCTGCAGAGTGATGATGCGGATATCGTTGAAATTACCGGCTCTGATCGAAATGATGTCCGTTTGGTTGTTGATTACCACCTCAAGATTGAAGGCCTTACCCTGGGAGACAAAGAAAAGTTTGAGATGCAAGTTACCGAACGCGGCGGAAATCTGATCATTCAGGAAAAACCAAGGAACTCCAGCTTCAATATTAATCTAGGCGTGATGAAAGAGGACTACACTATCCGGATTGAGGTACCCCAGGGTGTTAATTTGAACCTCGATGGAGATGACGACACTTATGAAATTACAAACATCCACGGCTCGATCAACGTAGATGCAGATGACAGCGAAATTACGCTCAACAGGTGCCAGGGCGAAGAATTTGATTTTGACCTTGATGACGGCGAACTGTTCATGGACGGCGGTTATGGCCTGCTAAATATCGACATTGACGATGGGGAAGCGGACATCAGGAGCGGTCAGTTCAGCCGCGTACATGTGGATATGGATGATGCGGATATTCACTTGGCCACAACGCTGGCAGATGATGGCGATTATAATTTCTCTTCAGACGATGGAAGCATCGATTTTATAGTACTCGGTGGCGGTGGGGAAATATGGATAGATCACGATGAGATAAACGTATCCGCCGGCTCGGAATTTGAGGAGACGCGATCAAGCGAAGATTATAATGAATACCGCTTGCGGGGTGGTAACGCCCGCGTTCGAATCAACACCGATGATGGAGATGTGCGACTTTCTGTTCAGTAACCTGTTTTATTAGAAATCAACTGCGAAGAAGGGTAATCAAAATATTTGGATCTGATTTAATTGTTGGATTTCTCTTCCCGTAAATGTAAAACTCTATTCCAGGGGAATGATTGGGGGGGATTATATTTCATGATAAAATTGTCCTGAATCATTTACTTGAACAAATCTAGCAAAATATTAGCTGCCTTGAATGAACTTATCTCTCCATCCAGCACTTTTTGTTCTACCTGTTCCAGCTTCTTTTTGACCTTCGGATCATTATAAAACTTATCCAACAAACGGTTCTGTATCGATTCATGCATCCAGTTCTGCGCCTGTCGCTTCCTTTTTACCTTAAAATAACCGCTGTTTTTGGTCTGGTTTTCATACTCATCTATAAATCCCCAAATCTTTTCGATACCCTCACCTGTAGTCGCTGAACAGGTCGTCACGTTGGGTCCCCAGCCCGATTCCGGCTCGGGATACAGGTGCAGTGCATTTTTATATTCACGCACTGCCTGTTTTACCTGCGTGGGATCGCTGCTGTCAATTTTATTAATGGCGATCGCATCAGCCATCTCCATGATGCCGCGTTTAATACCCTGTAGCTCGTCACCCGCCCCCGCCAGCATCAGCAGCAGGAAGAAATCGACCATGGAGTGCACGGCTGTTTCGGATTGCCCCACACCTACCGTCTCGATGAAAATCGCATCGTAGCCAGCAGCCTCGCAGAGGTAGATCGTTTCACGCGTTTTACGAGCTACGCCACCCAGCGAGCCGGCGGTCGGGGAAGGACGAATGTAGGCGTTTTCATTATTAGCCAACGTTTCCATCCGGGTTTTGTCCCCCAGGATGCTGCCCTTGGTTTTGGTGCTGCTGGGATCGATCGCCAGCACCGCCAGCTTCCGCTTCTGCTCTTCAATAATATGGTTACCAAGTGCCTCAATAAAAGTGCTCTTCCCCACGCCCGGTACACCTGTAATGCCGACTCTGATGGAATTTCCGGTATGCGGCATACATCGTTCAATGATCTCCTCCGCCTGCTGGCGATGTTCTTGCCGAGAGCTCTCAATTAATGTAATGGCCCGGCTGAGGATGGTACGGTCGCCTTCCAAAATGCCTTCCACATAATCTTCAACAGTAAGCTTTTTACGCCGTTTTTTAAGGCGTTTTAGTCCCCTGGGATTGATGGAGCTTGTGGTACCATCTTGGTTTCGCGATGTTGATTCGGTTTTACTATTAGAGTCAGGCAAAAGGCTATTTGCTTAGTTTTAGTCCAGTATAAGATTTAACCACAAAGGGTGCGAAGAAAAGATAAAATTTTAAATATTGCCATCGATCCAACACTCTTATAGAATCCAGAACTTCATCCATACTTTCTTTGATTTCTATGTCTTCAAATCTAAGAAAACTTATTCCCAGCTTTTCAATTTCTTTTTGGCGATTTAGATCTGAGACACTGACTTCCGGATGCAAATGCGTTACTCCATCCACTTCGATTGCCAGCTTTAATTCATGGCAGTAAAAATCGACAATATAATTAAGAATAGATACTTGTCGGTGAAATTGAACACCTAAAGCTCTTTTCCTGATTTTTTGCCATAGCAATACCTCCCAGAAAGTCATATTCTTTCTTAGCTTTCTTGCTGGCGGTTTCAGTTTAGGATTATATGGCAGAATTTCGTTTCGAGCCATCGGCAAATTTTTAGCAATTTTAAAATTCCTCCATGAGGAGGGTGCCCGAATTTCGCGGGTTTTCGGAATTTGGGCGGGAGGTGTTCTGATAGAGTGTGGTTTGACACCCCTCAGATAGATTTGAGGAACGTCTCAAATCTATCATCTCCCCTCAAGGGAAGACTTGCTGGTGCATTCAATCTAAAAATAATTTCAAACTCCTTAAGATTGCGGAATTCTATGTAAAATTTTGTGCTTCCTCTGTTCAACTCTGTGGTATAAACAGAAAAGGCAATACAAATGATCTATTTCACAAACTGGTTCAAGTTTGCAAATTGGACTATCCCAATCACTCCTGCCGGCTCTTAATCAGCACCTTTAAAATCTGCTGGGCGGCTAGTGAAATAACGGTGCCGGGGCCAAAGATGGCAATCACGCCCTTGTCATACAGAAACTCGTAATCCTGCTTGGGAATGACGCCGCCGACGATCACCATGATATCATCGCGGCCACGTTTTCCCAGCTCCTCGATGACTTGGGGAACCAGCGTTTTATGTCCCCCGGCCAGGCTGGAAACGCCCAGGATATGCACATCATTTTCTACCGCCTGCTGGGCGGCCTCCTCCGGGGTCTGGAACAACGGACCAATATCCACATCAAACCCGAGGTCAGCGAAGCTGGTAGAGATCACCTTGGCGCCGCGGTCGTGACCGTCCTGTCCCATCTTGGCCACCATGATGCGCGGGCGGCGTCCCTCCAGCTCAGCGAACTCATCCGCCAGCTGCTGGGCTTTTTCGAAGTTTTTGTCCTTGTCTATTTCTGAAGAATACACGCCGGATATCGATCTTACGGTTGCTTTGTAACGTCCAAATACCTTCTCCATGGCGTCGGATATTTCGCCGAGCGTCGCACGCTTACGAGCAGCTTTCACGGCAGTCTCCAGCAAGTTACCCTCGCCGGATTCCGCCACGTTTGTCAACGCCTGAAGTGCTGATTGCACCTCATCCTCATTGCGTTCATCGCGTAGCTTTTCGAGCCGCCGGAGCTGGTTGTTGCGGACCTTGGTGTTATCCACCTCAAGAATGTCAATCGGCGACTCTTTGTCAACCTGGTACTTGTTGACGCCTACGATGGTGTCCTTGCCGGAATCGATGCGCGCCTGCTTCTTGGCGGCGGCTTCCTCGATCCGCATTTTCGGGACGCCCGTTTCTATAGCCTTGGCCATGCCGCCGAGCTCCTCCACCTCCTGAATCAGCTCCCATGCGCGCCGGGCGATGCGGTCGGTGAGATGTTCCACGTAGTAAGATCCCGCCCAGGGATCCACGGCGTGCGTGATGCCGGTTTCCTCCTGCAGGTAGATCTGCGTATTGCGGGCAATGCGGGACGAAAAGTCAGAGGGCAGCGCGATCGCCTCATCCAGCGCGTTGGTGTGCAGCGACTGCGTGTGCCCCAGCGCGGCGGCCATCGCCTCAATGGTGGTTCGGGTCACGTTGTTGTACGGATCCTGCTCGGTCAGGCTCCAGCCGGAGGTCTGGCTGTGGGTACGCAGCGACATCGACTTGGGGTTCTGCGGATCAAACTGCTTCACCAATTTTGCCCAGAGCATCCGCCCGGCGCGCATCTTGGCGATCTCCATAAAATGGTTCATCCCGATGGCCCAGAAAAAGGAGATGCGCGGGGCAAACTCGTCGATATCGAGCCCGGCATCCAGGCCGGTGCGCAGGTATTCCAGCCCGTCGGCCAGCGTGTAGGCCAGCTCGATGTCGCAGGTCGCACCCGCCTCCTGCATGTGGTAGCCACTGACGGAGATCGAATTGAACTTCGGCATATTTTTCGATGCATATTCAAAGATATCACCGATAATCCGCATGGAGGGCTTGGGCGGATAGATGTAGGTGTTGCGCACCATAAACTCCTTGAGGATGTCGTTCTGGATGGTGCCGGCCAGTTTTTCTTTGTCCACGCCCTGCTCCTCGGCCGCCACGATGTAAAACGCCATGATCGGGATCACCGCCCCGTTCATGGTCATGGAAACCGACATCTCATCCAGCGGAATCTCGTCGAACAGGATCTTCATGTCCAGGATGGAGTCGATCGCCACGCCCGCCTTGCCCACATCTCCGGTTACGCGCGGGTGATCGGAATCGTAGCCGCGGTGGGTAGCCAGGTCAAATGCCACGGAAAGCCCTTTCTGCCCCTGGGCCAATGCTTTTTGATAAAAGGCGTTGGATTCCTCCGCCGTCGAAAAGCCCGCATACTGGCGGATAGTCCACGGGCGCAGTGCATACATGGTGGAATAAGGTCCTCGGAGATAGGGTGGAAGGCCCGCAGCATATTCAAGGTGCTCCATCCCCTTGAGATCCTCCTCCCTATACACAGGTTTTACCAAGATCTGCTCCGGAGTTTCCCACTTATCGGATGAATTCCCGGATGAATGTTGACCGTTTTCGGCGAAAGTTGATTCGTAGGGTATGTCGGCGAAGTCAGGTCTCATGGCCATTAAAATTAGGATTTAAAAATGAAGAATTGGTGCACTTTCCCAGTTTTCATTCTTCATTTTTAATCAATTTCGATTTTGAGTTTTTGATGAAACTCTTTGAGCGTTTCCAGCACGTTTGATTTTCGATGGATAAAGGCATCGATACCCAACTCTTTGTAGAATTCGACCTGATCCTTTGGGTAGCTGGCCAAAACAGCTATCGGCTTGTTGTCCAGCTGATCAAGCTTAGTGCAGAGTGCTTTAACAAGCCCTTCATATTCTTGGTCTGAGCTACATAGAACAACGATTTCGGGATCCACCTCGATAATTTTGTCTACTGCTTCATCCATACTTTGGAACCCAATTGGCTCTTTAATCTCATATCCCGCACACCCGAAGAAGTTGGAGGCGAAGGTCGAGCGGGCTTTGCTCATTTTGCGATCACCGAGCGGCAGTATCAGCACGGTGGGTGTAGTGACATGTTGTTCGGTAGCCAGACGCAGTTTTTCAAATGCTTCAGTCCCGCGGTAGGGATAGATAGCACGAAACAACTGCTTGCCGTGATCGAAAAGGCCGGGTACAAGGTCTCCCAGCTCAGCACCATTTCTAAACGCTTTAGCCACCGATTCAACAATCATGCGTTTATCGATTTCAACGTCCAGATCCGACTCATTCAATGAAACGGTAGAATGTGCCTGCTTTATTTTTTCAGCCATTTTATCCTCTTCATTGGGATACTGGTTGGTTCCCACAAAAATGCGTCCACGTTCTGCAATAGCCTGGTCATGCTTTTGTACTGACTCCTCGATCATTGTTGCAACCGTACCGTTGGTTATCGCCTTGAAAATACCACCCTGTTTTTCCAACTCCTGGAATATTTCCCACGAGGCGGCCGCAATCTTATCAGTTAATTTTTCCATATAGTAAGAGCCCGCTGCAGGATCATGCACTTGGTTCAGATAGGCTTCTTCCTTAAAAATGATCTGAGTGTTCCGGGCGATACGCTGCCCAAATTCATCCGGCGTTTGACCAGAAAGGTTAAACGGATTGATGCTGATGGAGTCGCACCCCGCAATAGCGGCCGACATACCCTCGGTGGTAGTGCGAAGCATATTGGTGTAGGGATCGTAGATCGGCTTGTTCCACCGGGAGGTTTCGCCATGAACATAAGCCAGGGTTGAGGACTCTTTCTCGGGTTCGTATGCTTTTACCACTTTTTCCCAGAGGATTCTAAAAGCCCGAAACTTGGCAATTTCCAGGAAATAATTGCTGCCGATGGCAAATGAAAAATGGATATGTGAGGCGATCTCATCAATCGACAACTCTCGCTCGGAGAGCTTGGCCAGGTATTCGCTGCCTGTAGCCAGGGCAAGGGCTAGTTCTTCGACAATTGAAGCACCGGCATTGTGCCATAACCGTCCATCAACGCCAAGACAGCGCACGCCCTTCAAATGTCGGCTACAATATGAAACCATTTGAACCGACTCATCAAGGAAATCCTGTTCCAGTTTGGGCAACTGACCTTTTCGGGCCATATAGGCATAGGGATCATACATAAAGGCAGCATCAACAGAAGCAGGCTCTATTTCACGATTTTCTATCTCATTCTGCAGCATCGCAAGTAGCAGCAGCGTGCCCAATCCGGAATCAAATTTCAAGGGCATATCAGCGATATCAATTCCCTCAAAAAGTGTACTGAAATCTTCTTGGTTTTGAATCGCCGTGCCCTTCAGGTCGCCGCCGAGGCCGCCTTCCGTTCGCATCAGGTTAAATTCAAATTTCAGCGCTTCTGCCCCGCTTTCCACCGCAGACCGTGCTGCTTTATTGGCCTCAGATACATCCTGCTCAAAAATAGGTTGACAAATCTGCCACTCGTTTTTCTCCTTATCTGGATGGGGGATCGGGTGGGTGTGCTCCAGGTCCTTCATATCCTCCTGGCGATAAAAAGGCAACGCCTCGATGCCCTCACCGGTTTCCCACTTGAGCTTCTGCTTGTAGTCCTCCCCCTTCAGATCCTCCTCGATCACCCGTTCCCATTCTTCTTTAGTAGACAGGAGGAAATTCATCAAATAACGGCTTTTCCTTTTTAGCTTCATTTTTACTCATAGCACCAATATCTTATTGATAAAAAAATTATCCCACTTGCAAAATAATAACAGCACACCACAGGGATTGATTCATTTAAAAGTTGTAAACTAAATTCGAAAATGGATATCATGGTTTACAGCATTAATCTTGTGCACGTATAGTTTTTCATCAACCATATTTCAGATTTATGGAACATCTAACCCAGGGTATAGCTCCTCTCACCGACCTCACCGAAGATGAACGCATGCTGAAGGAGGCCGCGGCCGATTTTGCCGAGTCTTCCATCAAGCCAAAAGTGGAAGAGATGGATGAAAATGCCAAGCTGGATCCCGAGTTGATTAAGGATTTTTTGTGAAATGGGATTGATGGGTATCGAAATTCCTGAAAAGTTCAGCGGGGTTGGCGGAAGCTTCTTTATGTCGATTCTGGCTATTGAAGAAATTTCAAAGGTGGATGCCTCTGCCGCCGTCTTTATGGATGTGCAGAACACGTTGGTCAATAATGCATTTTTACGCTGGGGGAGTGACCTGCTATTGGAAAAATATTTGCCCCAGTTAGCTACCAACAAAGTGGGGGCTTACTGCCTATCGGAGTCTGATTCCGGGAGTGATGCGTTTTCCATGAAAACCAGTGCTGTGGAGAAAGAGGATCACTACCTGCTCAACGGCTCCAAGTTGTGGATCACCAATGCCGGCCGAGGCCGAAATATTTATCGTGTTTGCCACGCTCAATCCCGAAGCGGGTTACAAAGGCATCACCGCTTTTATTGTGGAACGCGAATATGACGGTTTCTCCGTTTCCGGCAAAGAAAAAAAGCTGGGCATCCGGGCCAGTTCAACCTGCGAGATTTTGCTTGAAAATTGTCAAGTGCCCAAAGAAAATACTCCGGCAAAGCCGCAACGGGTATAAAGTGGCCATGGAAACGCTCAACGAAGGGCGCATCGGCATCGGTGCGCAGATGATTGGCATTGCCCAGGGAGCGTTTAACGCCGCGCTGAGCTACACCCAGGAGCGCAAGCAATTCGACAAAGCGATATCGGAGTTCCAGGGCGTTCAGTTCCAGCTGGCCAAAATGGCAACTGTAGATCGAAACCGCCCGCCTGCTGGTCTACAACGCCGCGCGGATGAAGGAGAATGACCAGCCGTTTACCAAAGAAGCGGCGATGGCGAAGTACCATTCCTCGGAGGTGGCAGAGCGGGTATCTTCCCAGGCAGTGGACCTGTTTGGAGGGTATGGATATGTAAAGGAATATCCGGTTGAGAAGTTTTATCGCGATTCAAAAATCGGCAAAATTTATGAAGGGACTTCTAACATGCAGCTCAATACCATCGCAAAATTATTGCTTAAGCAATCAGCCTTCATTTCTCACGTGAATTTGTTTAAAAATTCCTGTAAAGCCATGACTCGCACCAGGTCCATTGATTATAAAGATCCTGAAGACTGTAACACTCTGTGGCGGGCTGCGAAATTGTCCCGTCTGCTGCCTCGAAGATAGAAATCGCCCGCTCAACTGATAAATGAACATACGTTTCGCTTACCATTTTGCCTTCGCCTTGCAGCTGAACCAATTTCTTGGTGAGAAATGCAGGCGAGGCAGGCAACCATCATTTAAAGCGTGGAAAATTTGATTAAAAAATGCCTGTAACCGGACATAAAGTACCCATTTGAGATGCAGTCAATTAGCGGAATATCACCTTCTTATTGCCGGTGGCCGGAACGAAAAAGTTCTAAAAAAATTTTAGTAGATGGAATGATATAGAACAAACTAGATGTTCATACCGCTTAAACCATAAACAGAGACGAAAAGATCAGGAACATGGAGTCGAACTGGAAAGAAAAAATTGAGGAACTCAGCAAGAATGAGAATGCTCAGCAAAAGCTAGAGCAGTTGTTCACACAACTACAGGAAGAGAGAGATAAATTTGAGTCGCACCTTGAGCTGCTTGAAGCGGCCATTGAAAATGATTACGACTCCATCCTCATCACCGAACTTAGCCTTGAAGAACCGGGTCCGCGCATTGTATACGTAAACGATGGATTCGAAAAAATGACCGGCTACAGTAAACATGAAGTAATCGGTAAAACACCGCGCATTCTTCAGGGGCCTAAAACTGACCGTGCCGTTCTTGATCGACTGAAGAAACGTCTTAAGAAGGGAAAAGCATTTTTTGGCCAGGCAGTCAACTATCGGAAAGATGGCTCTGAATTTATCAACCAGTGGGATATCCATCCACTGACGGATGAGGAGGGGAACCTGACCCACTGGGTATCCTATCAGCATGATATCAGTGAGCGTAAGCGCGCCGAAAAAATCGTGATCGATACCAACCAAGAATTCGATCAACTGCGCGAAACATCGCATAAAACAATTGTGGATGTAGATATGCAAGGGAATATTGTAATGGCTAACAAATCCTTTCGCAACCTTGTTGGGTACTCCAAGAATGAGCTAAAAAAATTCAAGGTTTGGGATCTATTTCCGAAAAAGTTCCGCAATTCCCTAAAAGAACGATTTGATGACGGTGCCGGCGAAGCTAACTTTGGAGGGCGGCAGTTTAAAGGAATAATCCGTCACAAAACCGGTGTAGCGATCCAGGTAGAGGGTAAAACCGAGTTGCTGATCTTAAAGAAGGTCCCCTAATCCGCGCCGAAGTTAACAACATTTCGATGCAAAAACGTATCGTCGATACACTGAAGCAACGAAACCAGGATTTTACTCGTATTTTTAACAAAGCCTCGGAATTTACCTACCGGCTGAAAATAAATAATGGTGAGCCCGTGTTTGAAACAGTTTCCGAGGAATTCCCTGTATTCACGGGTATATCTCCCGAAAAAGTCCAACAGAAAGGTGGCTACAAGGAATTTATCCATCCTGCCGATGTGGACAAAGTGAAAGATCACTTTAAGGAGACGCTCAAAGGGAAAAGCTGCACCTGCACCTATCGGGTTAAAAATGCTGAAGATGAATATGTTGAGGTAGTTGATTATGCAAAGCCCGAATTTGAAACAGACAACGAGTCTATTACCTATATTTGTGGAGCGGTAAGCTTGGCTCACAAACATAAAGCTACCGTTTAATCTCTATTAATATCCTTCGTTTTTCTTCTTATCTTTACTTTTAAATAAAATTGAAGGATGTCTATGCCTGACATACTAGACACACAGCAACAGATCTTGAATGAGTTCCAAGCACTAAGCGACTGGACCGAGCGCTACAAGTATATCATAGAGCTTGGTCGGGAGCTGCCCCGCTCGCTGAAGAGCATAAAATTGAGGATAACCTGGTCCGCGGTTGCCAGGCACAAGTATGGCTGCACACCTACCTTGATGACGGAAATATTATCTTTGAGGCAGACAGCGATGCGGCTATTACAAAGGTACTAGCAATACGTAGCTGAAGTATCGCGCAAAC